>NZ_CP163163.1:0-4330113 GCF_047497155.1 Burkholderia sp. 22PA0106 | reverse complement strand
ACCCATCCCGCTTCGTGCAAGCGTTTTCGCAAAGAAAATGCATGAAGGGCGCCGCTCGCGCGGCGCCCTTCATGCCAAGCCTTTGATCTCAAAAGAAAACGTCAAAAAATGCGACCGAAAATCGGTCGCCCGGCGCTCAACGATGCTTGAACGCCGGCTTGCGCTTCTCGACGAACGCGGCCATCCCTTCCTTCTGATCCTCGGTCGCGAACAGCGAATGGAACACGCGGCGCTCGAATTGCACGCCCTCGGCCAGCGTCGTCTCGTAGGCGCGGTTCACCGATTCCTTGATCATCATGACGGCCGGCAGCGAGAACTCCGAGATGGTGGTGGCCGCCGCCAACGCGTCGTCGAGCAACGACGCCGCCGGCACCACGCGCGACACCAGCCCGGCGCGCTCGGCTTCGTCGGCTTCCATGAAGCGCGCGGTCAGGCACATGTCCATCGCCTTGGCCTTCGACACCGCACGCGGCAGGCGCTGCGTGCCGCCCGCGCCCGGCATCACGCCCAGGCGGATTTCCGGCTGACCGAACTTCGCCGTGTCGGCCGCGATGATGATGTCGCACATCATCGCCAGCTCGCAGCCGCCGCCCAGCGCGAAACCGGCCACCGCCGCAATCACCGGCTTGCGGATCTGGCGGATCGTCTCCCAATTGCGCGTGATGTAGTCGCCCTTGTAGACATCCATATAGGAATACTTGGCCATCATCCCGATATCGGCGCCCGCAGCGAACGCCTTTTCGCTGCCGGTCAGCACGATTGCGCCGACCTCGTCGTCGGCGTCGAAGGCCTTCAGCGCCGCGCCGAGCTCGTCCATCAGCGCATCGTTCAGCGCGTTCAGCGCCTTCGGGCGGTGCAGCGTGATCAGGCCGACGCGGCCGCGCGTCTCCACCAGGATGTTCTCGTAATCCATCGATGTCTCCTCATTAAAGAAACGCCAGGCTCCGCGCACACACGCGGAGAACAATGCTAACATTTGCCGACCAACCGGTCGGTTAATTAATTGCTTTCGGGCGACCGGCTTCCCACTTCCATCAGGCTGCCGCCATGACCCATCCTTTGTTCACGAAGCATGAAGCCACGCTGCAACACGCGCTGTCGGCCATCGAGACTCGCGCCTACTGGAGCCCGTTCGCCGAAATGCCCAGTCCCAAAGTGTACGGGGAAAGCGCCGCGGCCGAGGGCGAGGCGGCCTTCCAGGCCCAGCTCGACAAACCCTTCACGCTCGACCAGCCGGCGTCGGGCGGACAGGTCGGCGCGGAAGTGTCGCCGTTCGGCTTTCCGCTCGGCATCCGCTACCCGCAATCCTCGCCCGACGAACTGATCGCGGCGGCCGCCGCCGCGCAGCCGGGCTGGCGTGCGGCCGGCCCGAGTGCCTGGGTGGGCGTGAGCCTCGAAATCCTCGCGCGGCTCAACCGGGCCAGCTTCGAGATCGCCCACGCGGTGATGCACACCACCGGCCAGGCGTTCATGATGGCGTTCCAGGCGGGCGGGCCGCACGCCCAGGACCGCGCGCTCGAAGCGGTGGCCTACGCCTGGGACGCGCTGCGCAAGATCCCGGCCGACGCGCACTGGGAAAAACCGCAAGGCAAGAACCCGCCGCTCGCGATGCACAAGCGCTACGCGATCGTCCCGCGCGGCACTGGCCTCGTGCTCGGCTGCTGCACGTTCCCCACCTGGAACGGCTACCCCGGCCTGTTCGCCGACCTGGCCACCGGCAATACGGCGATCGTCAAGCCGCATCCGGGTGCGATCCTGCCGCTCGCGCTGACCGTGCGCATCGCACGCGAGGTGTTGCGCGAGGCCGGCTTCGATCCGAACGTCATCACGCTGCTGGCCACCGCCCCCGACGACGGCGCGCTGGTCGAAGCACTGGCGGTACGCCCCGAGATCCGTCTGATCGACTTCACCGGCAGCACGCAGCACGGCGACTGGCTCGAACGCCATGCGCATCAGGCTCATGTGTATACGGAGAAGGCCGGCGTCAACCAGATCGTGATCGACTCGGTGGACGACCTGAAAGCCGCCGCGCGCAACATCGCGTTCTCGCTTGCGCTCTACTCGGGCCAGATGTGCACGGCGCCGCAGAACATCTATGTGCCGCGCGACGGAATCCGCACGCCGGACGGCCGGGTCGGCTTCGACGAGGTCGCGCAGGCGATCGGCGCCGCGGTGCAGAAGCTCGTGGCGGATCCGGCCCGCGCCGTCGAACTGCTCGGCGCGATCCAGAACGACGGCGTGACGGCGCGCATCGACGAAGCCCGCGCGCTCGGCAAGGTGCTGGCCGACAGCGAGCCGCTCGACCACCCCGCCCACCCAAAGGCGCGCGTGCGCACGCCGCTGGTACTGCAACTGGACGCCAGCGAACGCGGCACCTACACGCGCGAATGGTTCGGCCCGATCTCGTTCGTGATCGCCACCGATTCGACGGCGCACTCGCTCGAACTGGCCGGCGGCATCGCAGCCGAGTGCGGCGCGCTGACGCTGTCGGTGTACAGCACCGACGAAGCCGTGCTCGACCGCGCCCACGACGCGGCGATCCGCGGCGGCGTCGCGTTGTCGATCAATCTGACGGGGGGCGTATTCGTCAACCAGTCGGCGGCGTTCTCGGATTTCCACGGCACCGGCGCAAACCCGGCCGCGAATGCGGCGCTGGCCGACGCGGCCTTCGTCGCGAACCGCTTCCGCGTGGTGCAGAGCCGCCGTCATGTGGAGCCGCGCGCCGAAAGCACCACAAGCGCCGCCTGAGCACCCACCGCAAGCCGAATCGTTTTTTCAGGAAACCAGACGCATCCGGGCCGACGCACGCCGCCGGCCATCCACGACGTGGAGGAGACACTCGATGCCGTACGACACGATCCGGTTCGCGCTCGATGACGCGACGCAGGTTGCGACGATCACGCTCGACCGCCCCGACAAGCTCAACAGCTTCACCCGCGCGATGCACGCCGAACTGGCCGCGGCGCTCGACGCCACGGAGGCGAGCCACGCGCGCGCGCTGGTGCTGACCGGCACCGGCCGCGGCTTCTGCGCGGGCCAGGATCTGGCCGACCTCGATTTCACGCCGGGCGCGTCGACCGATCTCGGCGCGCTGATCGACGCGCATTTCAACCCGCTCGTGCGCCGCCTTCAGGCGTTGCCGCTGCCGGTGATCGCGGCCGTCAACGGCACGGCGGCCGGCGCCGGCGCGAATCTCGCGCTGGCCTGCGACCTCGTGCTGGCCGCGAAATCGGCCAGCTTCATCCAGTCGTTCGTGAAGATCGGCCTGGTGCCCGATTCGGGCGGAACCTGGTTCCTGCCGCAGCGCGTCGGTTTCGCACGCGCGCTCGGGCTGGCGCTGACAGGCGACAAGCTCGGCGCCGAACAGGCGGCCGACTGGGGAATGATCTGGCGCGCCGTCGACGACGACGCGCTCGCCGCCACTGCCGCCACACTGGCCGCCGAGCTGGCCCGCCAGCCGACGCGCGCGATCGCCGCGATCAAGCAGGCGATGCGCGCCGGCATGACGAACCCGCTCGATCGGCAACTCGATCTGGAGCGCGACCTGCAACGCGAGCTGGGGCAATCGCACGACTATGCGGAAGGCGTCGCGGCGTTCATGGCCCGGCGCGCGCCGCGTTTCGAGGGGCGTTGAGATGAGCACGACGCAAACTTCACCCGCCGACCCCGATGCGCTCGCGCGCGCCGCCGCCGACGCGATGTACGCGGCCGATGCCTGCACGCGCGCGCTCGGCATCGAATTGCTCGACATCGGGCCGGGCCGTGCGCGCATGCGCATGACGGTGCGCCCCGCGTTCCTGAACGGCCATCGCACCTGCCACGGCGGCCTGATCTTCACGCTGGCCGATTCGGCGTTCGCGTTCGCCTGCAACTCGCACAACCTCAATACGGTCGCGCCCGGCTGCGCGATCGAGTTCCTGCGCCCGGTGCCGGAAGGCGACGTGCTGACGGCCGAGGCCGTCGAGCAGACGCTGGCCGGGCGGCATGGCATCTACGATATCCGCGTGACGAACCGCGCCGGCGAAACGGTGGCGATGTTTCGCGGCAAGTCGGCGCGGATCGCCGGCAACGTGATTCCGACCGACGACAACGCAGAACATTGAGCGCGGCGGCACCGACCGACCGCTGCCAGAATCCGATCCGGAGACATCGATGAACGCCCCGCTTCCGCTCGAACCCATCGAAACCGCCAGCCGCGACGAATTGCAGGCGCTGCAGCTCGACCGCCTGCGCTGGTCGCTCGCACACGCCTACGCGAATTCGCCGGTCTATCGGCGCAAGTTCGACGAAGCGGGCGCGCATCCGGACGACCTGCGCACGCTGGCCGACCTCGCGCGCTTCCCGTTCACGACCAAGAGCGACCTGCGCGACAACTACCCGTTCGGCATGTTCGCGGTGCCCCAGGAGCGCGTCGCGCGCATTCACGCGTCGTCGGGCACGACCGGCAAGCCGACCGTGGTCGGCTACACGGCGCGCGACATCGACACCTGGGCCAACCTGGTGGCCCGCTCGATCCGCGCGGCCGGCGCGCGCACCGGCGACAAGGTGCACGTGAGCTACGGCTACGGCCTGTTCACGGGCGGCCTCGGCGCGCATTACGGCGCGGAGCGCGCGGGCCTGACGGTGATTCCGTTCGGCGGCGGCCAGACCGAAAAACAGGTGCAGTTGATCCGCGATTTCCGGCCCGACATCATCATGGTCACGCCGAGTTACATGCTGTCGATCGCCGACGAGATGGAACGCCAGGGGCTGGACCCGCGCGACGCGTCGCTGCGGATCGGCATCTTCGGCGCGGAGCCGTGGACCAACGAAATGCGCACGGCGATCGAGCAGCGCGCCGGTATCGATGCGGTGGACATCTACGGGCTGTCGGAGGTGATCGGCCCCGGCGTGGCGTCGGAATGCGTGCAAACCAAGGATGGGCCGACGATCTGGGAGGACCACTTCTACCCGGAGATCGTCGATCCGCTGACCGGTGAGGTGTTGTCCGACGGCGAGCTCGGCGAACTGGTGTTCACCTCGCTGACCAAGGAAGCGCTGCCGATCGTGCGCTATCGCACGCGCGACCTGTCGCGGTTGCTGCCGGGCACGGCGCGCACGATGCGGCGCATGGAAAAGATCACCGGCCGCTCGGACGACATGATGATCATCCGCGGCGTGAACGTGTTCCCGACGCAGATCGAGGAGCAGCTTCTGAAGCAGCGCGTGCTCGCGCCGCATTACCAGATCGTGCTGACGCGCGACGGCCCGCTCGACGTGATGACGCTGAACGTCGAGCCCTGCCCGCTCGCCCGGGCCGAGGCCGCCTTGCTCGATACGGCACGGCAGGCGCTGGCCTACGACATCAAGGCGTTGATCGGGGTGAGCGCGATCGTCAACGTGCTGCCGGTCGACGGCATCGAGCGATCGGTCGGCAAGGCGCGGCGGGTGGTGGACAAGCGCCGATGAACAGCGGCGCGAAAGGAAGGCAACACGGGGCGCCGTTTGCCGCGGCGCCCCGGCCGGACATCACGAATTCGGCAGCAGCAGCCACATCCGCCCGACCTGCTTCATGCGGCCGGCCAGATCGCCCGCGTCGTCGCCGAGGCCCCAGAAGTAATCGGCGCGCACGCCGCCCTTGATCGCCGAGCCGGTGTCCTGCGCGAACACGAGGCGATTCATCGGCGTATTGGTCAGCGGGCGGGTGGTCTGCAGGAACACCGGCGTGCCGAGCGGGATGAACGACGGATCGACGGCGATCGAACGCTCGGCCGTCAACGGCACGCCGAGCGCGCCGATCGGGCCGTCCGCGCCGCCGTTCGGCGCGCCTTCGGCCGACGCCATGTCGCGGAAGAACACGAAGCGCGGGTTGGTATCGAGCAGCGCGTCGAGGCGCGTGGGATTGGCGCGCGCCCAGGCCTTGATGCCCTGCATGGTGGCTTGCCCCGGCGTCAGTTCGCCGTGATCGAGCAGCCACTTGCCGATCGAGCGATACGGCTGGTTGTTGGTGCCGCCGAAGCCGACCCGCATCACGGTGCCGTCGTCGAGAATCACGCGGCCCGAGCCCTGCACTTGCAGGAAAAATGCTTCGATCGGATCGTCGACCCACACCAGTTCGTTGCCGTTCAGCACGCCCGCGCGTTCGAGCTGCGCGCGCGCCGGCAGCGGCGTTCCGGCGCGATAGCTGCTCGGCCAGCGGTACAGGGCGGTCTGATACGGGCCGCGCCGCACGCGCGAGCCGTGCAGCAGCGGCTCGTAATAGCCGGTCACGAGGCCGTCGAGCGTGCCGTCGCCATTGGCGAACTGATAAGGCGTGAAATACGTTTCGAAGAAGCTGCGCGCGCCGGTGAGATCGAGATCGTCGAGCCGGTTCGCGGCGTCGCAGGCACGGCGCCAGTTCGCGGCCCGCGCGAGCCGGGTGCAATTCTGCCGCAGGGCGATGGTCGCGCCGATCAGCGCATCATCGTCCCAGCCCGGCACCTGCTGCCACGCCACCGGCGTGAGCCGCTCGGAGGCCGTCTGCCCCGGCACGATCGCCGCGCCGGTGGCGGGCGGCCGCGCATGACGCACGGGCGCGCTGCCGCACGCGGCCAGCAGGGCCGCCGTTGCAATCGCGGCTGCCCAACCGGCAAGCCGCGGCCCGAACCACCTACAATGCTCGTACTTGATGGAAGCCGCCATGTCTGATCTGTTCGACGAATACCCGATGCTGGTTTTTGCGCTGGAATCGCTGCTGGCGCTCGGTTTGCTGATTTTCATCGTGCTCTGGACCGCGTCCGGCAAGAAGAAAGCCCGCTCGCGCAACGACGAGCCGCGCCAGCGCTGAGGCTCAATGCAGCGTGCGCGGCATGTGCAGCGCGAACTCCGCAACCGGCGCCTCGAAGCGCTCGCCGTCCTCCGCCACGCAGAAATACGCGCCGCGCATCGTGCCGACCGGCGTTTCGATGACCGCCCAGCTCGTGTATTCGAATTGCTCGCCCGGTTTCAAGAGCGGCTGATGGCCGACCACGCCGAGCCCCTTCACTTCCTGCACTTTCTGATCGCTGTCCGTGATCACCCAGTGACGCGCGATCAATTGCGCCGGCACCTGGCCGGAATTGACGATCGTCAGCGTGTAGGCAAATGCATATTGACGACGCTCGGGGTCGGATTGTTCCGTCAAATAGGCGGTCTTCACCGTCACGCTGAATTCATACTGGCTCATGGCTATCCCGCTTCGAAGGTCGAGCGACGCCGGCACGGCGCCGCGCCAGGCCGCCGCCAGCCGGCCCGCACTGGTTCGGCATTCTGCTTGATGCGGCCCACGGCCGCAACAGCGGGGCCGCGGGCGGGCGGCGGCCCCGGCCGGCGGCGGTAGAATGGCGGTTTCGCATAAAACGCACGTCCCCCTACCGCCATGACGCAATTCCGCATCGCTCCCAGCATTCTCTCGGCCGACTTCGCCCGCCTCGGCGAGGAAGTCCGCAACGTCGTCGCCGCCGGCGCCGACTGGATCCACTTCGACGTGATGGACAACCATTACGTGCCGAACCTGACGATCGGCCCGCTTGTCTGCGAGGCGATCCGCCCGCACGTGGACGTGCCGATCGACGTGCACCTGATGGTGCGCCCGGTCGACCGGATCGTGCCCGACTTCGCCAAGGCCGGCGCGAACGTGATCAGCTTCCACCCGGAAGGCTCGGACCACATCGACCGCACGCTGTCGCTGATCAAGGATCACGGCTGCAAGGCCGGCCTGGTGTTCAACCCCGCCACGCCGCTCAACTATCTCGACCACGTGATGGATCGGCTCGACCTGGTGCTGATCATGTCGGTGAACCCGGGCTTCGGCGGCCAGTCGTTCATCCCCGAATCGCTGCGCAAGATCCGCGAGGCGCGCGCCAAGATCAACGCCTACCACGAACGCACCGGCCGCGAGATCCACCTCGAAGTGGACGGCGGCGTGAAGGTCGACAACATCGCGGAAATCGCCGCCGCCGGCGCGGACACCTTCGTGGCCGGCTCGGCGATCTTCGGCAAGCCCGACTACAAGGCGGTGATCGACGAGATGCGCACGCAGCTCGCCGGCACGGTCAAGGCCTGAGGCGCACGGCGATGACGACGATCCGCTTCGCCTCGCCGCGGCTGGCCGCCGCGCTGATCGACCTCGACGGCACCATGATCGACACCGCCGACGATTTCACGGCGGCCCTCAACGCGATGCTGACGCGGATCGGCGCGCGCGCCACGCAGCGCGACGAGGTCATGAACTACGTCGGCAAGGGTTCCGAGAACCTGATCGCGCAGGTGCTCAAGCCGCGCTTCGGCGAAGCCGAGGCGCAGGCCCGCTTCGAGGAAGCGCTGGAGCTCTACCAGGCCGAATACGCAACCATCAACGGCCGTCACACGCAGCTCTATCCCGACGTCGAAACCGGCCTGCTGGCGATGCGCGAAGCGGGCCTGGCGCTCGCCTGCGTGACCAACAAGCCGTATCGCTTCGCGGTGGAACTGCTCGCGCAATACCGGCTCGACGGCCATTTCGGCGTGGTGCTCGGCGGCGACAGCCTGCCGCGCAAGAAGCCGGACCCGCTGCCGATGCTGACCGCCTGCGAGCGGCTCGGCGTCGAACCGGCGCTGGCGGTGGCCATCGGCGACTCCGAAAACGATGCGCTGGCGGGCCGCGCGGCGGGCCTCGCGACGCTGACGGTGCCTTACGGCTACAACCACGGCAACGCTATACAAACGATAAATTCGGATGGTATAGTCGGCTCGCTGCTCGTCGCGGCGCAGGTCATCACCGCGCACAATGCGACCGAGCAAACCCTCTGATTTAATCTTCCATCCGCATGTTTCTGAACAAAAAACGGAGTCTGAGCAGCATCGACCGGGGAGCCTGGCCCTGGCGTCGCTGGTCGCGCTAACCTCGTCGAGGTTCGCCGAAGCCTGTCTTCGGCATCCGTTTTTTGTTTTGCTGCGCGATCCGCGCTCCGTCAATCGATGTGCCTGCTGTCCCCCCGCTCCGCACGCCTCGCGTCCGGGCGCCGGGAACGTGTATCGGCACATCGCCCGGCGGCAGCGCAAGCCGGTCAGGCACTGACCGCACCCCGCCCTCCGGCCCGCCGCGCAGCGCCCGCGTTTCCACTGGCACGCATTGCCGCTCGTCCCCACAGGACCGGAACATGACCGAACTCGAATTCCAATCGCTCGCGAATCAAGGCTATAACCGCATTCCGCTGATCGCGGAGGCGCTCGCCGACCTCGAAACCCCGCTTTCGCTGTACCTGAAGCTTGCGCAAACCGAGCGCGGCGGCGCCAATTCGTTCCTGCTCGAATCGGTGGTCGGCGGCGAACGCTTCGGCCGCTACTCGTTCATCGGCTTGCCGGCGCGCACGCTGCTGCGCACCCGCAACGGCGTGTCGGAAGTGGTGACCGACGGCCAGGTGGTCGAAACCCACGACAGCGATCCGTTCGCCTTCATCGAGCAGTTCCAGGCGCGCTACAAGGTGGCGCTGCTGCCGGGCCTGCCGCGCTTTTGCGGCGGCCTGGCCGGCTACTTCGGCTACGACGCGGTGCGCTACATCGAGAAGAAGCTCGCCGACTCGGCCCCGCACGACGATCTGCAACTGCCCGACATCCAGTTGCTGCTGACCGAGGAAGTGGCCGTCATCGACAACCTGGCCGGCAAGCTCTACCTGATCATCTATGCCGATCCGACGCGCCCCGAGGCGTTCTCGAAGGCCAAGCAGCGCCTGCGCGAGCTGAAGCAGCGCCTGCATGCAACGGTGCAGCCGCCCGTCACCTCGCCGAGCGTGCGCACCGAAACGTTCCGCGAATTCAAGAAGGACGACTACCTGGCGGCCGTGCTGAAGGCGAAGGAATACATCGCCGAGGGCGAGCTGATGCAGATCCAGGTCGGCCAGCGCCTGTCCAAGCCGTATCGCGACAACCCGCTGTCGCTGTACCGCGCGCTGCGCTCGCTGAACCCGTCGCCGTACATGTACTACTACAACTTCGGCGATTGCCACGTGGTGGGCGCATCGCCGGAAATCCTGGTGCGTCAGGAACAGCGCGGCGAGGACCGGATCGTCACGATTCGCCCGCTGGCCGGCACCCGCCCGCGCGGCAACACGCCGGAACGCGACGCCGCGCTCGCCACCGAGCTGCTCAACGATCCGAAGGAAGTGGCCGAGCACGTCATGCTGATCGACCTGGCGCGCAACGACGTCGGCCGCATCGCCACCACCGGCTCGGTGGTCGTGACCGACAAGATGGTCATCGAGAAGTATTCGCACGTGCAGCACATCGTCAGTTCGGTGGAAGGCACGCTGAAGCCCGGCATGACCAACTACGACGTGCTGCGCGCGACGTTCCCGGCCGGCACGCTGTCGGGTGCGCCGAAGGTGCGCGCGATGGAGCTGATCGACGAGCTGGAGCCGGTCAAGCGCGGCCTGTACGGCGGCGCCGTCGGCTACCTGTCGTTCTCCGGCGAGATGGATCTCGCGATCGCGATCCGCACCGGCCTGATCCACAACGGCAACCTGTACGTGCAGGCTGCCGCCGGCGTGGTGGCCGATTCGGTGCCCGAGTCGGAATGGCAGGAAACGGAAAACAAGGCGCGCGCCGTGCTGCGCGCGGCGGAACAGGTGCAGGACGGCCTCGACAGCGACTTCTGAACGGAGACTGACCATGCTTCTGATGATCGACAACTACGATTCGTTTACCTACAACCTGGTCCAGTACTTCGGCGAACTCGGCGAAGACGTCCAGACCCACCGCAACGACGAGATCACGCTCGACGCGATCGCCGCGCTCGATCCCGAGGCGATCTGCCTGTCGCCCGGCCCGAGCAACCCGCAGCACGCGGGCATCACGCTCGACGTGCTGCGCGAATTCGCCGGTAAGAAGCCGATTCTCGGCGTGTGTCTCGGCCATCAGGCGATCGGCGAGGCGTTCGGCGGCCGCGTGATCCGCGCCAAGACCATCATGCACGGCAAGGTGAGCCGCATCGAAACCGACGGCCGCGGCGTGTTCGCCGACCTGCCGAAGCAATTCGACGTGACGCGCTACCACTCGCTGGCGATCGAGCGCGAATCGCTGCCCGACTGCCTCGAAATCTCGGCCTGGACCGAGGACGGTGAAATCATGGGCGTGCGCCACAAGACGCTGCCGATCGAGGGCGTGCAGTTCCACCCCGAATCGATCCTGTCCGAGCACGGCCACGCGCTGCTGCAGAACTTCCTGAAACAGGCACGCGCGCACGCGGCCCAACCGGCATGAGCGGGGGCGACATGACGATTACGCCGCAGGAAGCGCTGCAACGCACGATCGAGCATCGCGAGATCTTCCACGACGAAATGCTGCACCTGATGCGGATGATCATGCGCGGCGACATGTCGCCCGTGATGGCCGCCGCGATCATCACCGGCCTGCGCGTGAAGAAGGAAACGATCGGCGAGATCGCCGCGGCGGCCACGGTAATGCGCGAATTCGCCCGCCACGTGGAGGTGGAGGACAACTCGAACTTCGTCGACATCGTCGGCACCGGCGGCGACGGCTCGAATACCTTCAACATCTCCACCGCGACCATGTTCGTGTCGGCCGCGGCCGGCGCGAAGGTGGCCAAGCACGGCAACCGCAGCGTGTCGAGCAAGTCGGGCAGCGCAGACGTGCTCGACGCGCTCGGCGTGAACATCGACCTGGAACCCGAGCAGGTGGCCGCCTCGATCGAGGCGACCGGCATGGGCTTCATGTATGCGCCGAACCACCATCCGGCGATGAAGAACATCGCGGCGGTGCGCCGCGAACTCGGCGTGCGGACCATCTTCAACATCCTCGGCCCGCTGACCAACCCGGCCGGCGCGCCGAACCAGTTGATGGGCGTGTTCCACCCCGATCTGGTCGGCATCCAGGTACGCGTGATGCAACGGCTCGGCGCCGAGCACGTGCTGGTGGTGTACGGCAAGGACGGCATGGATGAAGTGTCGCTCGGCGCGGCCACGCTGGTGGGCGAACTGCGCGACGGCAAGGTCACCGAGTACGAGATCCATCCGGAAGATTTCGGCCTGCAAATGGTGTCGAACCGCTCGCTGAAGGTCGAAAACGCCGACGAATCTCGCGTGATGCTGCTCGACGCGCTCGGCAACACGCCGGGCGTGGCGCGCGAGATCGTCACGCTGAACGCCGGCACGGCGCTGTATTCGGCGAACGTCGCGCCGTCGATCGCCGACGGCATCGTGCTGGCTCGCGAAGTGATCGCGAGCGGCGCGGCCCGCGCCAAGGTCGACGAACTGGTACGCTTCACGCAGCAATTCAAGCGCTGAACCGAGCGCTGCCCTCTTGCCCGCCGACCGGCCTGCCGGTCGGCCAACCTACCGGACGGCCCGCCGTCAGAGTTCCATGAGCGACATCCTCAACCGAATCATCGACGTCAAGCGCCAGGAAGTGGCCGCTGCCCTGCGCAGCACGCCGCTCGAAGCGCTGAAACTCGAAGCCGAAACGCGCGACCTGCGCGATTTCGTCGGCGCGCTGCGCGCCAAGCATGCGGCCGGCCAGCCGGCCGTGATCGCCGAGGTCAAGAAGGCCAGCCCGTCGAAGGGCGTGATCCGCGAGCACTTCGTGCCGGCCGAGATCGCCGCTTCGTACGCGCAACACGGCGCGGCCTGCCTGTCGGTGCTGACCGACGAGCAGTTCTTCCAGGGCAGCGCGCGCTATCTCGAGCAGGCGCGGGCGGCCTGCGCGCTGCCGGTGCTGCGCAAGGATTTCATGGTCGATCCGTATCAGATCCTCGAAGCGCGCGCGATGGGCGCCGATGCGATCCTGCTGATCGCCGCCGCGCTCGACACGCCGCTGATGCAGGATCTCGAAGCCTACGCGCATTCGCTGGGGCTGGCGGTGCTGGTGGAAGTGCACAGCCGCGAGGAACTGACCGAGGCGCTGACGCTCAAGACGCCGCTGCTCGGCATCAACAACCGCAACCTGCGCACCTTCGAAACCACCCTCGAAACCACGCTCGGCATGCTCGACATGGTGCCGGCCGATCGCATCGTCGTGACCGAATCGGCGATCCTCTCGCGCGCCGACGTCGAACGCATGCAGGCGGCCGACGTGCACACGTTCCTGGTGGGCGAGGCGTTCATGCGCGCCGATCAGCCGGGCGAGGAACTCGCCCGGATGTTCTTCTGACGCGCACGCCCATGGCCATCGAAACCGAAATCAAGCTCGCGCTGCCCGAAGGCGGCGAAGCGGCCGCGCGCCGCGCGCTCGACGCCTGCGCCGGCACGGCGGGCCGCGAGATCCAGCTCGCCAACGTCTATTACGACACGCCCGACCTGGCCTTGGCGCGCGCCAAGAGCGCGATCCGCGTGCGGCTCGCGCCGCAGGGCTGGCTGCAGACCTTCAAGACGGTCGGCTCGGCCGAGAACGGCCTGCACACGCGCCACGAGTGGGAACTACCGGTAGTCGGCGACGCGCTCGAAATCGACGCGCTGCTGGCCGCCTGCGACGTGCCGGCCGCCGCCGATGCGCTGCGCGCCGCCGCGCCGTCGCTGGCCGCGCTGTTCCGCACCGATTTCGCGCGCACGATCTGGCGCGTCAGCCGCGGCGGCACGACCGTCGAGGCCGCGCTCGATCTGGGCGAGATCGTCGCCGAAGCCGAGGGTGAAAACGGCGTGGAGACGCGCCGCGCGCCGATCCGCGAGATCGAGCTCGAACTGATCGACGGCGACGAAGCCGTGCTGCACACGCTGGCCGAGGAACTCGTCGCGGCCGTGCCGGGCCTCGCGCCCGACAACCAGAGCAAGGCGCAGCGCGGCTACCGGCTGCGCGCCGCCTGAGGCCCGATATCGCATGGCAACCCGTTCTTCCTCCCGCACGGCGCCGGCCGCTCAGGCTTCGCTGTTCGATATGGGCGAGGCCACGCCCGACACGGCGGCCTCCACCACCGCCGCACAACCGCCCGCCGCACCGAACGCCACCGCCGCCTCGATCCAGCCGCTGGCCGCGCAATTCGACGCGCTGCCCGCCGCCTGGCGCGAGGTGCTCGCGCCGTTCGTCGCGAGCGACGCCTACGCGCCGCTGTGCCGCTTCGTCGATGCCGAGCGCGCGGCCGGCAAAACCGTCTACCCGGCCGACGTGTTCCGCGCGCTGCGCCTGACCTCGCCCGACGAGGTCAAGGTGGTAATCCTCGGCCAGGATCCGTATCACGGCGACGACCGCGGCACGCCGCAAGCGCACGGGCTCGCGTTCTCGGTGCCGCCCGGCGTGCGGCCGCCGCCGTCGCTGCGCAACATCTTCAAGGAAATCGCCGCGAATTTCGGGCATGACATCCCGAAGCACGGCTGCCTCGATTCATGGGCGCGTCAGGGCGTACTGCTGCTCAACACCGTGCTGACGGTCGAGCAGGCCGCCGCCGCGAGCCACGCCAAGCGCGGTTGGGAAGCCTGCACCGACACGCTGATCCGCGAACTGGCGCGCCGCCATCGCGGGCTGGTGTTCATGCTGTGGGGCGCCCATGCGCAAGCCAAGCGCGCGCTGTTCGATGCCGGCGCGCACTGCGTGCTCGAATCGCCGCATCCGTCGCCGCTGTCGGCGCACCGCGGCTTTCTCGGCAATCGCCATTTCGCGCTGGCGAACGCGTACCTCGGCGAGCACGGCAATCCGCCGATCGACTGGCAACTGCCCGACGAGGCCGTCACGCTGGCCTGACGCTTCCGGCCCGCCGTCCCGACACTGCGCCCAAAACGAAACAGCCCGACCGGCCTAAGCCGATCGGGCTGTTTTCATTCGAGCAGGCCGGCGCCGCTCGGGCACCCGCCTGCCAAAAACGGCGTCAGGCCGCTGCGATCGCTTCGCGAGCCGAAGCCAGCGCGGCTGCTTCCGCGTCCGGGCCCATGTTCAGGCCTTCGGCGTAGATGAACGTCACGTCCTTCATGCCGAGGAAACCGAGGAAGGTGGTCAGATACGGCGTTTGCGTATCGTTCGGCGTGCCGAGGTACTTGCCGCCGCGTGCCGACACCACATACACCTTCTTGCCCGTGACCAGGCCTTCCGGGCCGTTCGCGGTGTAGCGGAACGTCACGCCGGCGCGGGAGATCCAGTCGAAGTAGGTCTTCAGTTGCGAGGAGATGCCGAAGTTGTACAGCGGTGCGGCGATCACGATGATGTCGGCGGCCTGCAGTTCGGCCACCAGCGCGTCGCTCTGGGCGACCAGCGCGTTCTGTTCGGCGCTGCGCTGTTCGGCCGGCGTGAAGAACGCGCCGAGCACGGCGTCGTCGAGGTGCGGCTGAGCGTTGGCCTGCAGGTCGCGAACCACGACCTTCGCACCGGGGTTCGATTGCGACAGCTTGGCGGTCAGTTCGTCGGACAGTTGCGTCGAGCGCGCGCCTTGCGAGCGGGCGGCGGATTTGATTTGCAGGATGGTCGTCATGTCGGGCTCCGTTGGGTTTGCGCTGCAGGCAGCGCGAGTGGAGCCATTGTGCGGATGCAAGCCATCCCGAAAAAGCGGGCATCCGGCGACGGATTGTTGCAACAGCGGGACAATCCGCACCGAATGAAACGCGACCGAACGTGTTAGAGGCCGAGCCAGCCCTTCTGCCAGGCATGCGCAGCCGGCTTGTCGGCGGCCTGCAGCCGGTAGCGCACCACGTCGGGCGCGTCGAGCCGCAGCGTGGTGGCGCGCAGCTCGTCGCGGCGGAAGGCATGCGCCTCCACGCGATCGCCAGGCTGGAAGCGCGCCAGCAACGCTTCGAGGTTCGAGCCGGTCACGCGCAGGCCGTCGATCGCGATCAGCACGTCGCCGGCCGACAGCCCCGCGCGATGCGCCGCGCCGCCTTCGTGAACCACCGCCAGCGTGCAATCCGCGCCGCCGGCACGGGCACGCGCGCCGATCGACGGCTTCGGGTGCGGGCCGGCATCCGGGGTCAGGTTCACGCCGAACGGCGCGAGCAGGTCGGCCAGCGGCAGGTCGCGCGTGCCCGACACGGCGTCGTCGAACAGGCGGCCGAGTTCCACGCCGGTCGCCTCGGTGATCAACGCGGCCACCTCGTCCTCGCCCACGCCCTTCGGCTTGCCCTGATAGAAGCCGCGGCCGTAGCGCGCCCATAGCAGGCGCATCACGTCGTCGAGCGACTTGCGGTTGCGGGTGGCGGCGCGAATCGCCAGATCGAACGCCAGCGCCACCAGCGAACCCTTGGTGTAATAGCTGACGATCGCGTTCGAGGCGTTTTCATCCTGCCGGTAATACTTGACCCAGGCGTCGAACGAGCTTTCCGCCACGCTCTGCTTGAGGCGCCCCGCGCCGCGCAACACTCCGCCGACCGTGCGGCCGAGTGCGGTGAAATACTCGTCGCGGCTCATCAGGCCACTGCGCACCAGCATCAGGTCGTCGTAATAGGACGTGAAGCCTTCGAACAGCCACAGCAGCGACGTGTAGTTCTCCTGCGTCAGGTCGTACGGCACGAACGCGGCCGGCTTGATCCGCTTGACGTTCCAGGTGTGGAAATACTCGTGGCTGCACAAGCCCAGATAGGTGCGGTAGCCGTCGGTCTTCTCGGGCCGCCCCTTCACGGGCAGGTCGGTGCGGTTGCAGATCAGCGCCGTGGACGCGCGGTGTTCGAGGCCGCCGTAGCCGTCGCTGACGGCCTGCGTCATGAACACGTAGCGCTCCACCGGGGCCTTTTTGGTGCGCGGTTCGAACAGCGCGATCTGCGCCTCGCAGATCCGCTTCAGGTCGGCGCAGAGCCGTTCCATGTCGAGCCGCGCGACGCGGCCCGCGATCACCACGTCGTGCGGCACGCCGTGAGCCTCGAACGTCGCCAGCGCGAATTCGCCGAGCGTGACCGGGTGGTCGATCAACTCGTCGTAATCGTCGGCCTGATACTCGCCGAAGCCGTGACGGCGCGTGCCGCGCGCCTCGCGCAGCGCCGTGGCCACGCGCCAGCGGCGGCCCGTGTCGCCGGCCGGCTTGGCGATCTCGACCACGCACGGCGAGGCCTCCTGCCCCTGCACGGCGAGGAACACGCTGGTGCCGTTGAAGAAGCCGCCGGTGTCGTCCAGATGCGCGGCGCGCACCGACAGATCCCACGCGTAGACGTCATAGCGCAGCGTCAGCGGCCCCGCGACGGGCGCGGCCTGCCAGCTGTGCTTGTCGGCCTTGGCGATGCGGACCTTGCGGCCGGCTTCGTTGAACGCGCGCAGCGTGACGATGTTGCGCGCGAATTCGCGCACCATGTAGCTGCCCGGAATCCACACCGGCAGCATGAAGCGCTGGCCGGCCGGATCGGGCTCGGCAACGGTCAGCGTGACTTCGAACAGGTGGGCGGCGGGGTCTTTCGGGACGATCGAATAGCGAATCGGCTTCATCGGCGGGGTCGGCAAAAAATCGGCAAACGGTTCGACATGTGAAAAAGGCGCCAGACAGATGCCGGCGCCTCGTCGCGGAGGGCGGTCAGGCCGTGCGTGCGCGCATTACTTGACGTTGGCGAGCGCGCCGTTGAGGTCGTCGGCGGACACGGCGCCCGGCAGGCGCGTGCCGTCTGCCAGGATGATGGTCGGCGTGCCGGTGACGTTCAGGCCGCGGCCCAGCGCCAGGTTCTTGTCGAGCGCCGAGGTGTCGCAGTTGCCCGGGCCGGTCGGCGCCTGATGGCCGACCATCCAGTTTTCCCAGCTCTTGGCGCGATCGGAGGCGCACCAGATCGCCTTCGACTTAACCGTCGAATCGGGCGTCAGGACCGGGTACAGGAACGTGTAGACGGTGATGTTGTCCATCGAGCGCAGCGTCGATTCGAAGCGCTTGCAGTACGGGCAGTTCGGATCCGAGAACACGGCGATCTTGCGCGCGCCGTTGCCCTTCACGTACTTGATCGCGTTGTTGAGCGGCAGGCTCGCGAAATCGACCTTGTTGATTTCCGACATGCGCGCTTCGGTCAGGTTGCGGCGCGTTTTGGTGTCGACCATCTCGCCGAGCACGACGTAATCGCCGGCGGCATCGCTATAGACGATCTGCGAGCCGAGATTCACCTCGTAAAGGCCCGGGATCGGCGACTTCGCGATGCCCTTGACGGTGGCGTCACCGAGGCGCGACTGCAGCGTGGCCTTCAGCTTGTCGGTGGTCTGATCGGCCTGCGCGGTGCATCCCAGCGTGGCGGCGGCGGTCGCCAACAGCAGCGCGGCGATACGGACGGTGGTTTTCATTCAGTGATCCTTGGGAAGCGGTCAAAGCATGACCGGTAGTGTACGACGACGGCCGGACCGTGTCCGGCTGCCTTTGCCGGTGGCTTTCGCGGAGAAAGCCGCATGCGGGGCGAAGCCGGAGAGCGTGGCATTCGTGGCATCCGTGGCATTCGTGGCGGCAGCGGCGCCCGCGCTCAACCGAGCGCCGAGGCCACCAGCCAGCGTTTGACGAACGGCTGCGCGCCGACCAGCGCCATGCCGGTGTTGCGCACCACGCGCGCCACCGAGCCGGGCAACGCGAACAGCCGCTGCAGGCCGTCGGTGGCGACCATCAACGCGCGGATGTCCTCGCGGCGCGAGCGTTCGTAGCGGCGCAGCAGCACCGTATCGCCGAGATCGCGGAACGCCTCGCGCGAGCCGATCGCGTCGGCCAGCGCGGCCACGTCGCGCAGGCCGAGGTTCATGCCCTGGCCGGCGAGCGGGTGAATCAGGTGCGCGGCGTCGCCGACCAGCGCGACGCGCGGGGCGATCAGCTTGTCCACCGTCTGCAGCGCGAGCGGGAAGCCCTGGGCCGGCGTCACGCAATCGAGCGTACCGAGCTGGCAGTGCGTGACGCGTTCGACCTCGGCCGCCAGTTGCGCCGGATCGAGTGCCAGCAGTTCATCGGCATGGGCCGTGTGCGCCGACCAGACCAGCGACACATGGCCGTCCGGCAGCGGCAGCAGCGCGACGATCTCGCCGTCGCGGAACCACTGGCAAGCCGTTTCGCGGTGCGGCTCGGACGCCTTGAAGTTGGCGACCACGCCGGTCTGGCGATAGTCGCGGCGCTGCACGTTCGCGCCCATCTGCGAGCGCACCCACGAATGCGCGCCGTCCGCCCCGACCAGCAGATCGGCCGAGATCACGCTGCCGTCGGCCAGCGACAGCACCGCCGCGTCAGGCTTCACGTCGAGCCCCTGCGCGCGCGTGTCGATCCAGCTCAGGTTCGGCTGGAAGCGCAGCGCGGCGTCGAGCGCGCGCTCGACCACCGACGACTCGCCGATCCACGCCAGTTGCGGCACGGCGGCCTGGAAGGCGGAGAAATGGAGTTCGGCCTGTGCGTCGCCGTACACGCGCATGTCGTGGACGGGCGCGAGCCGGGCCGGATCGAGCGCCTGCCAGACGCGCAGCCGTTCGAGCAGCGCCTGCGAGCTCGACGACAGCGCGTAGACGCGCGCGTCGAACGGCGTACCGGCCGCGCGCGGCGCGGCGGGCTGCGCGAGCAGCGCCGTCTTGAGGCCCGCTTGCGTCATCGCGAGCGCGGCGGTCTTGCCGACAAGGCCGCCGCCGACCACGGCGACGTCGAAGGTCTGAGGATGGGCTGTCATGGCGCGCATTATAGCTGCGGGGCCGGGTTCGCCATGCGACGCCGGCTTGCGGAAGATCAGCCCGGCAACGCATGCCAGGCACGCACTGTCGCGCTGCTCCGACACGGACAAACCCTGCCCGAACGCACGCATCGCCGCCCGAATCGGCCCATCACCGCCCTTCTCCGATCCGGAACCATTTCATCCGTAACCGCCTGCGCGACGCTGCCCGCTCGAACGGGGCACGACCATTACAGGCCACACGTTTCCTTACAAACGCATACCGCTTGTCATGCCCTGCGCCGCTACAGTCGGCTCCATCGATGAACGAACACCGAAGGAGATCCACCATGAAGCTCAAGCGCATCGCGATTCTTGCCTCGCTCGCCGTCCTGCTCGGCACCACCCTGAGCGGCTGCATCGTTGTGCCGGACGGCGGCGGCTATCACCACCATCACGATTACTACCGGTATTGATCAGGGTTCACGCGGGTCGGGCGATTCCCGGCTTGCGTGAAGCCGTTCATGGCGTGCTATTGTTGATTCGTCGGCCCCGCGTTGCACCGGTGACGGAAAGCGAGTCTCAACCCCATCTCGAGCATGGCCATGAGCGACCTACATCCCAGCCTCACCCAACATGATCGTGTCGAGCTGCTGTGCTGGCTCACGGTCGGCAATCTCGGCGCGTTCTATCTGAACGAATCCTGGCCGTCCGCCACCTTCCAAGTTCAAGCAGCGCACAAGTGGCTCGACCGCCATCTGCGCGACGCCGACTGGCTCTGCATCGCGAAGCTCGCCGCCACGGCGCTCGACATCGCGAAGCGGCATGCCGATTTCGTCGAAACGCCGTGGGCACGCGACGCCGTCGAGGAAATCATCGATACCGAAGATCTCGACGCGAAGTCGCGGCTGGTCTCGCTCGTGATGGGCGACTGCCGCGCCGCGCTGGCCGATCGCCGGATCGCCGACTGACCTGCGCCGGGCCGCTGCGGCCCGGTTGCGTTGCCGGCGGCGCCTGGCCGCCGTCGGCGTTTCGGTCCTTGCCGATCCTCCCTCCCGCCGTGCATCGGGCGCCCGCCGCGCCGCCGTTCCGCGCGCCCGCTTGAAATCCCGTGATCCGAACGCGATACAATTGCCGTTTTCGCGGGCAGCCTCCGCGCCAGACCGCCGGCCCGAGCGCCGCGTCATGCCGCCAGCCGCACCCCGCGCAAGCACCCAACATCTGATCCAGAAAGGTTTTCCATGAGCCTCAAATGCGGCATCGTCGGCCTGCCGAACGTCGGCAAGTCCACCCTGTTCAACGCGCTGACCAAGGCCGGCATCGCCGCCGAGAACTACCCGTTCTGCACGATCGAGCCGAACGTCGGCGTGGTCGAAGTGCCGGACGGCCGCCTGAAGGCGATCGCGGCCATCGTGAAGCCCGAGCGGATCGTGCCGGCCGTGGTCGAGTTCGTCGACATCGCGGGCTTGGTGGCGGGCGCCAGCAAGGGCGAAGGCCTGGGCAACCAGTTCCTCGCGAACATCCGCGAAACCGACGCGATCACGCACGTCGTGCGCTGCTTCGAAGACGAAAACGTGATCCACGTGGCCGGCCGCGTGAGCCCGCTCGACGACATCGAAGTCATCAACACCGAACTCGCGCTGGCCGACCTGGCCACCGTCGAGAAGGCGCTGAACCGCTACTCGAAGGCCGCGAAGTCGGGCAACGACAAGGACGCGGCGAAGCTCGCGGCCGTGATGGAGAAGGTTCGCGCGCAGCTCGACCAGGGCAAGGCCGTGCGCGGCCTCGACCTGTCGGACGACGAGCAGGCGATCCTGAAACCGTTCTGCCTGATCACCGCGAAGCCGGCGATGTACGTGGCGAACGTCAAGGACGACGGTTTCGAGAACAACCCGCACCTCGACGCCGTGCGCAAGTACGCGGAAGCCGAGAAGGCGCCGGTGGTCGCGGTGTGCGCGGCGATCGAGGCGGAAATCGCCGATCTCGACGACGAGGACAAGGAAGCGTTCCTCGCCGACATGGGCATGAACGAACCGGGCCTCGACCGCGTGATCCGCGCGGGCTTCAAGCTGCTCGGCCTGCAGACGTATTTCACGGCCGGCGTGAAGGAAGTGCGCGCCTGGACGATCCACGTCGGCGACACCGCCCCGCAGGCGGCCGGCGCAATCCACACCGATTTCGAGCGCGGCTTCATTCGCGCGCAGACCATCGGCTTCGACGACTACGTCGCGTTCAAGGGCGAACAAGGCGCGAAGGAAGCCGGCAAGATGCGCGCGGAAGGCAAGGAATACATCGTCCACGACGGCGACGTGATGAACTTTTTGTTCAACGTCTGAGTCTGGATCAGGCGCGCCGGGCCTCGACGGCTCGCGCAAGCCGCTTCAAACCCGCGACCGGTGCACGCCGCTCGCGGGTTTTTTGTTTCCGACGATGGCATGCACTCAAGTGCCTGCTCCGGCATGAAAAACCGCGCAGATGAACACGATCGCGAGCCGCGTCGGCCACGCAGACACACGGCGTTCGCCCCCCGCTTCGGCGCGCTCGCGGCGGCCGCGCCTCGCGAAGTACAATACGCGGTCTCGCCGCGCACGCGCGCGGCCACGCCGCGGCAATGCGCGCGGCGCCCAGTCCCGATCGGCCCCTCCGTCGCCCGCCTCGCGCGCAGCGCGGCCGGCGGCGCCTCAACCTTCAAGAGTTCCATCGACGCAAATGGCCCAATACGTATTCACGATGAACCGGGTCGGCAAGATCGTGCCGCCCAAGCGCCAGATCCTCAAAGACATCTCGCTGTCGTTCTTCCCCGGCGCGAAGATCGGCCTGCTCGGCCTGAACGGCTCGGGCAAATCGACGCTGATCCGCATCATGGCGGGCGTCGACAAGGACATCGAAGGCGAAGCCACGCCGATGCCGAACCTGAACATCGGCTACCTGTCGCAGGAACCGCAGCTCGATCCGAGCAAGACGGTGCGCGAGGCGGTGGAAGAAGGCCTCGGCGACGTGTTCAGCGCGCAGAAGAAGCTCGACGAGATCTACGCGGCCTACGCCGAAGCGGACGCCGACTTCGACGCGCTGGCCGCCGAACAGGCCAAGTACGAAGCGATCCTCGCCACGGCCGATGGCGGCAGCCCCGAGCAGCAGATCGAAATCGCGGCCGACGCGCTGCGCCTGCCGGCCTGGGACGCGAAGATCGAACACCTGTCGGGCGGTGAAAAGCGCCGCGTCGCGCTGTGCAAGCTGCTGCTCGAAAAGCCGGACATGCTGCTGCTCGACGAACCGACCAACCACCTGGACGCCGAATCGGTCGAGTGGCTCGAACAATTCCTGACGCGCTTCCCGGGCACCGTGGTGGCCGTCACCCACGATCGCTATTTCCTCGACAACGCCGCCGAGTGGATTCTCGAACTCGACCGCGGCCACGGCATCCCCTGGAAGGGCAACTATTCGAGCTGGCTCGACCAGAAGGAAGACCGCCTGAAGCAGGAAGAAGCGACCGAATCGGCGCGCCAGAAGGCGATCAAGAAGGAACTGGAGTGGGTGCGCCAGAACCCGAAGGGCCGTCAGGCGAAATCGAAGGCGCGTATCGCCCGCTTCGAGGAACTGAGCAGCCAGGAATACCAGAAGCGCAACGAAACGCAGGAAATCTTCATCCCGGCCGGCGAGCGGCTCGGCAATGAAGTGATCGAGTTCAAGAACGTCAGCAAGGCCTATGGCGATCGCCTGCTGATCGACGACCTGAGCTTCAAGATCCCGGCCGGCGCGATCGTCGGCATCATCGGCCCGAACGGCGCCGGCAAGTCCACGCTGTTCCGCATGCTGACGGGCAAGGAAACGCCGGATTCGGGCGAAATCGTGCACGGCCCGACCGTCAAGCTCGCCTATGTCGATCAAAGCCGCGACGCGCTGGCCAGCGACAAGACCGTGTTCGAGGAAATCTCGGGCGGCGCCGACGTGCTGACGGTGGGCCGCTACGAAACGCCGTCGCGCGCCTACATCGGCCGCTTCAACTTCAAGGGCGGCGACCAGCAGAAGATCGTCGGCAACCTGTCGGGCGGCGAGCGCGGCCGGCTGCATCTGGCCAAGACGCTGATCGCGGGCGGCAACGTGCTGCTGCTGGACGAACCGTCGAACGACCTCGACGTCGAAACGCTGCGCGCGCTCGAAGACGCGCTGCTCGAATTCGCCGGCTCGGTCATGGTGATCTCGCACGATCGCTGGTTCCTCGACCGGATCGCGACGCACATCCTCGCGTTCGAAGGCGATTCGCAAGCGGTGTTCTTCGACGGCAACTATCAGGAATACGAAGCCGACAAGCGCGCGCGCCTCGGCGAGGAAGGCGCCAAGCCGAAGCGGATCCGCTTCAAGCCGATCAGCCGCTGATCGCGCACTGCGCCGCTGCGCCATAGCAAGCGGCGGACGAAAAAAGCGGGCATCTTGCCCGCTTTTTTCATGCGCTCGGCCGGGTCAAGCTCGTTCAGGCCGGTACGCCCAGTTCGCGCAGGCGCGCCTCGGTCGAGGCCACGCCGGTGTGATGGATGCCGTGCCAGCCAAGCGCGCTCGCGGCGGCCGCGTTGTGCGGATTGTCGTCGATGAACACGAGTTGTTCCGGCGCGATGTCGGGCAACTGCGCCGCGATGCGCGCGAACATCTCGCGATAGATCGCCGGATCGGGCTTGGCGAGCCCCACCCGGCCCGACACCACCACGTCGCGAAAGCGCCGCAGCACCGCGTAGCGCTCCCACGCATACGGGAAGGTTTCGGCCGACCAGTTGGTCAGCCCGAACAGCGGCACGCCGGCGGCCTCCAGCCGCTCGACCAGCGCCACGCCGTCGTCGAACGCGCCCGCGATCATCTCGGGCCAGCGCGCATAGAAGGCCTCGATCAGCGCCGCGTGCTCGGGAAACGCGGCCACCTTCTCGGCCGTGCCCGCCGCGATCGTCTGGCCGGCGTCCTGCCGGACCACCCAATCCATCCCGCACACGTCGGTCAGGAAACGCCGCCGTTCCACCGGATCGGCGATCAGTTGGCGATACAGGTAATCGGGACTCCAATCGATCAGCACGCCGCCGAAATCGAACACCACCGCCCGGATCGTCATGGCTGGCGCGGCCTTACAGCGGCTGGGTGCGCGCGTCGAGCCACGCGCGGGCGGCGCCCGTCACCAGCGGGCCGACCCGTTCGCGTACCGTCGCGTGATACGCGTCGAGCCAGGCGCGCTCACCGGCGTCGAGCAACTCGGCCAGCACGCAGCGCGTGTCGATCGGGCACAGCGTCAGCGTCTCGAAATCGAGGAAATCGCCGAATTCGGTCTGCCCGGCCGCGCGGTTCACGACCAGGTTCTCGATGCGCACGCCCCACTGGCCCTGGCGGTACACACCCGGCTCGTTCGAGGTGATCATGCCCTCTTCCATCGCCGTATGCGGATCGGCGGCGGCGTAGTGCGAGATCACCTGCGGGCCTTCGTGCACGTTCAGGAAGTAGCCCACGCCGTGGCCGGTGCCGTGGCCGTAATCGAGCCCGGCCGCCCACATCGGCGCGCGCGCGATCGCATCGAGCATCGGCGAACGGATGCCGCGCGGAAACTTGGCCCGCGACAACGCGATCATCGCCTTCAGCACGATCGTGAAATCGCGGCGCTGCGCCTCGCTCGGCGTGCCCACCGGCACGACGCGCGTGATGTCGGTGGTGCCGCCGACGAACTGGCCGCCCGAATCGATCAGCAGCAGGCCGTCGCCTTCGATGGTCGCGTGCGATTCGGGCGTCGCGCGGTAATGCGGCATCGCGCCGTTCGCGTTGAAGCCGGCGATCGTCGCGAAGCTCGGCGAGACGAAGCCGGGCCGGCGCGCGCGGGCGGCCGTCAGTTGCTCGTCGATCGTCAACTCGGTCAGGGTTTCGTGCCCGAGCGCGGCCTCGAACCACGCGAAGAATTCGGCCAGCGCCGCGCCGTCCTGCGCCATCGTCGCACGCACGTGCTCGATCTCGGCGGGCGTCTTGCGCGACTTCGCGAACGTCGACGGGTTGACGGCCTCGACGCGGCGCACCGCCTCAGGCACCGCCTCCAGCGTGCCGAACGTCACGCGGCGCGGGTCGATCAGCAGCGCGCTGCCGGCCGGCAGCGCGGCCAGCGCGGCGGCGGCCTGTTGGTACGGGCGCACCGTCACGCCGTCGGCCGCGAGCGCGGCGCGCAACGCGGCGTCGAGCTTGCCGTCCACCACGAACAGCGTGGCCGCGTCCGGGCCGATCAGCGCGTGGGCGACGAACACCGGGTTGTAGTTGACGTCGGCGCCGCGCAGGTTGAACAGCCAGGCGATGTCGTCGAGCGTCGAGATCAGATGGGCGTTCGCGCCGCTGGCGCGCATCGCCTCGCGCACCTGCGCGAGCTTGTCGGCACGGCGGGTGTGCGCATGCGGCGCGACGTGTTCGAACACCGGTTCGACCGGCAGCGCCGGCCGCTCGGGCCAGATCGCGTCAAGCAGGTCGAGATCGGTGCGCAGCGCCACGCCGCGCGCGGCCAGCGCGGCCGACAGCGCCCGCGCAGCGCCGACGCCGAGCACCGCGCCGTCCACGCCCACCGTCGCGCCGGCCGGCACATGCTCGGCCAGCCATTCGACATGCGGCTGGGTTTGCTGGCCGCCCGTCATCTTCATCAGCTCGATGCCGGTGCCGGCCAGTTCCGCGGCGGCCTGCACCCAGTAACGGCTGTCGACCCACAGGCCCGCGAATTCGGGCGTCACGACCAGCGTGCCGACCGAGCCGTTGAAACCCGACAGCCAGCGGCGCGCCTGCCAATGCTCGGGCAGATATTCGGACAGATGCGGATCGGCGGACGGGACGAGGCAGGCAGCCACGCCTTCGCGCGCCATCGCGCCGCGCAGCAGGGCGATGCGGGCAGGAATGGGGGACAGCTCGGGATGACGGGCGTTCATGATGAATTCCAGTGAGGTGGGATCAGCGGCGCGCCATCGCGCCGGTGGTCAGGGAGACGGCAACGAGCGCCACCAAGGCGCAGACGGGCCATTCGAGCGTGCCGCCGTCGTAAAACAGGCCGGTGAGATTGCCGACGAGCTTGGCGACCACCGCGCCGGCCAGGCCGACCGCGAGCGCCGCGCGCAGGCCGCGCCGCGAGGCGCGCGCCGGATGCAGCCACCAGCCCAGCCCGCCCACGGCAAGCCCCAATACGACAATGCCCAACCCGTTCATCCCGCGCCCTGTGTGTCGTTTCGCATCGCCGATGCGCCGCCCGGCCCGAACGAAACGCCTGCCGCCGCGCGGCCGGCATCGGTGGTCTCCGGTGACGGAATTATAAGAGTGCGACGGCCCGCAGGCTTGCCCCGGGCGTCGGTCGAGTGTAAGGGGTCGATCAATCGCAACGCAAGCCGACAGAAGTGCCGGACCGGCCACCGGCGCGCGTCGTCGGCTTGCCATACGTGTGCCAGACATGTGCCATACGCACGCACGAATCCCGGCTATCTTGAAAAAAGACCGAAAATCGGGCGCCGAACGGTTGCCAATGGGGCATTTCGGGCGCATCGTACCGCCGATATTTGCACGCGCCTTGCTGCGACTTGGCGTCGCGCATCCCCACGGCGAACAGGGTTTTGGCGGCAAATCCGGCGCGCGACCGGCCTCCAGCGCCCGTTTCGACCCCGCCGGATTGCACCGCACGTCGGGAATCGCGCCGGTTTGCCGTGGTTCGGCGCGGGCCGCAGCGCCCGGGCGACGCCCGCCCGGTGGCGCTGCCAGTGACAAAACCGGCAAGACGCTATAATGCGCACCTAAACGATAGCCCCTGGATATGCAGCTCCTCACGATCGGAATCAATCATCACACTGCGCCCGTCGCCCTGCGCGAACGCGTAGCGTTTCCGCTCGAACAGATCCAGCCTGCACTGTCCACGCTCACCAGCGTCTTCATGGGGCGCCAGGCGCCGAACACGCCCGAAGCCGCGATTCTCTCCACCTGCAACCGCACCGAGCTGTACTGCGCAACCGACGACCGCGCGGCGCGCGATGCCGCCGTGCGCTGGCTCGCCGAGTTCCACGGCCTCGCGCCCGACGACCTCGCGCCGCACGTCTATTCGTTGCCGCAATCGGAAGCGGTGCGCCATGCGTTCCGCGTCGCGTCGGGCCTCGATTCGATGGTGCTCGGCGAAACGCAGATCGTCGGCCAGATGAAGAACGCGGTGCGCACGGCCTCCGAGGCCGGCGCGCTCGGCACCTATCTGAACCAGTTGTTCCAGCGCACCTTCGCGGTGGCCAAGGAAGTGCGCACCACCACCGAGATCGGCGCGCAGTCGGTATCGATGGCGGCAGCTGCCGTGCGGCTCGCGCAACGTATTTTCGAAAGCGTCGCCGACCAGAAGGTGCTGTTCATCGGCGCCGGCGAAATGATCGAGCTGTGCGCGACGCACTTCGCCGCGCAATCGCCGCGCGAGCTGGTCATCGCGAACCGCACCGCCGAGCGCGGCGCAAAGCTGGCCGAGCGCTTCGGCGGTCGCGCCATGCCGCTCTCCGAGCTGCCCACGCGCATGCACGAGTTCGACATCATCGTCTCGTGCACGGCCTCCACGCTGCCGATCATCGGCCTCGGCGCGGTCGAGCGCGCGGTGAAGGCCCGCCGCCACCGGCCGATCTTCATGGTCGACCTGGCCGTGCCGCGTGACATCGAGCAGGAAGTCGGCGAACTGAAGGACGTGTTCCTCTACACCGTCGACGATCTCGGCGCGATCGTGCGCGAAGGCAATGCGTCGCGGCAAGCCGCCGTCGCACAGGCCGAGGCGATCATCGAAACCCGCGTGCAGAACTTCATGCAGTGGCTCGATTCGCGCAGCGTCGTGCCGATCATCCGCCACATGCACACCCAGGCCGACGCGCTGCGCCGTGCCGAAGTCGAACGCGCCCAGAAGATGCTCGCGCGCGGAGACGATCCGGCCGCCGTGCTCGACGCGCTGTCGCAGGCGCTGACCAACAAGCTGATCCACGGCCCGACCTCGGCGCTGAACCGCACCAGCGGCACCGAACGCGAGCAACTGATCGACCTGATGCGCGGCTTCTACGCGCACGGCCCCCGCACCGACCGTTAGCGCCGCCCTCCCGCGCACATCGCGGCCGCACGCCGGCCGCCATCCCCTTTTTCTTTCCCTTTTCGATTCCTGCCCGGGAGCGTCGCTCCACATCATGAAAACGAGCATGCAAAGCAAGCTCGACCAGCTCACCAGCCGGCTGGCCGAATTGAACGAAATGCTGAGTCGCGAAAACGTCACGGCCGACCTCGACCAATACCGGAAGCTGACGCGCGAACACGCGGAAATCGGCCCGGTCGTCGAGCAATACGCGCAATGGCGGCTCGCGCGCGGCGACGAAGCGACCGCGCAGGAACTGCTGGCCGACGCCTCGATGCGCGACTTCGCCGAGGACGAGATTCGCGACGCGCGCGAACGCATGACGCAGCTCGAAACCGATCTGCAAACCATGCTGCTGCCGAAGGACCCGAACGACGAGCGCAACATCTTCCTCGAAATCCGCGCCGGCGCGGGCGGCGACGAATCGGCGCTGTTCGCGGGCGACCTGCTGCGCATGTACCTGCGCTTCGCGGAGCGCCAGCGCTGGCAGGTCGAGATGATGTCGGAAAGCCCGTCGGACCTCGGCGGCTACAAGGAAGTGATCGTGCGGATCGCGGGCCAGGGCGCCTATTCGCGCCTGAAGTTCGAATCGGGCGGCCACCGCGTGCAGCGCGTGCCCGCCACCGAAACGCAGGGCCGCATCCACACCTCGGCCTGTACCGTGGCCGTGATGCCCGAGGCCGACGAGATCGCCGAGGTCGCGATCAACCCGGCCGACCTGCGCATCGACACGTTCCGCGCGTCCGGCGCGGGCGGCCAGCACATCAACAAGACCGATTCCGCGGTGCGCGTCACGCACCTGCCGACCGGCATCGTGGTGGAGTGCCAGGACGATCGTTCGCAGCACAAGAACAAGGAGCGCGCGCTGAAGGTGCTGGCCGCGCGCATCAAGGACAAGCAGTACCAGGAGCAGCACGCGAAGGAAGCGGCCACCCGCAAGAGCCTGATCGGCTCGGGCGACCGTTCGGAACGAATCCGCACCTACAACTTCCCGCAGGGCCGGATGACCGATCACCGCATCAACCTGACGCTCTACAAGCTCGAAGCGCTGCTGGACGGCGATCTCTACGAGATGATCGCCACGCTCGTCAGCGAGCATCAGGCCGAACTGCTGGCCTCGCTCGGCGACACCGACTGACGCGCACCGGCCGCCCCGCCATGAATGCCCCCGCCCTCACCGCCGCCGCGCTGCTGCGCGCCTCGCCGCTCGACGCGGTGGATGCGCGCATCCTGCTCGGCCATGCGCTCGGCTGGACCCGCACGCAACTGATCACGCGCGCCGACGCGCCGCTCGACGCCGATGCCGCCGCGCGCTATCAGGCGCTTGAAGCCCGCCGGCTGGCCGGCGAACCGGTCGCGCAACTGGTCGGCTCACGCGAATTCTTCGGCCTGGCCTTCGACGTCACGCCCGACGTGCTGATCCCGCGCCCCGACACCGAAGTGCTGGTGGAAGCCGCGCTCGACGCGCTCGACGGCATCGCCATGCCGGCCGTGCTCGATCTGGGCACCGGCAGCGGCGCGGTGGCCGTGGCGATCGCCTCGGCGCGGCCCGACGCGCGCGTCTGGGCGCTCGACCGCTCGCCGGCCGCGCTGGCCGTGGCGCGCGGCAACGCGCACAAGCTGCTCGACCCGGCCCGCCCCGGCGGCCCGCTGCAATTCCTCGACAGCGACTGGTACGGCGCGCTCGACCCCGCCGCGCGCTTCCACGCGATCGTCAGCAATCCGCCGTATATCGCTCAGCACGATCCGCATCTCGACCAGGGCGACCTGCGCTTCGAGCCGCGCGGTGCGCTGACCGACGACGACGACGGCCTCAGCGCGATCCACCTGATCGCGGCCGGCGCGCCGGCGTTCCTGCTGCCGCGCGGCGCGCTGTGGATCGAGCATGGCTACGACCAGGCCGGCGCGGTGCGCGAGATCGTCACCGCGGCCGGTTTCGGCGAAGTCGTCTCGCTCGCCGATCTCGCCGGGATCGAACGCGCCACCGGCGGCCGGTTGCCCGCCTGACGGCGCGCGCCAGGCCGCTGCCGGAGCCACCGCGAGCGCCGATGGCCCCCGCCGAAATCCAGTATCATTTCCGTTCTCAGCCCCGCATCAGCAAGGTCATCATGGATACCCAACAACACATCAAGCAAATCGTCGACGAAAACCAGGTCGTGCTCTTCATGAAGGGCACCGCGCAGTTCCCGATGTGCGGCTTTTCGGGCCGCGCCATCCAGATCCTCAAGGCCTGCGGCGTCGACACCATCAAGACCGTCAACGTGCTCGAAGACGAGCAGGTCCGCCAGGGCATCAAGGCATTCTCGAACTGGCCGACCATCCCGCAGCTCTACGTGAACGGCGAATTCGTCGGCGGCTCGGACATCATGATGGAGATGTATCAGTCCGGCGAACTGCAGCAACTGTTCGCGGCTGCCTGACCCTTTCCGCATGGAAGCACGCCCCGCGCCGCCGCGGCGCCTGATCGTCGCGATCACCGGCGCGACGGGCGCGATCTATGGCATCCGCCTGCTCGACCTGCTGCGCGCGTCGGGCGGCGTCGAAACCCATCTGCTCGTGTCGGCCGCCGGCTGGCTCAACATCCAGCACGAACTGAAGCTGTCGAAGGACGAGGTCCATGCGCGGGCGGACGTCGTCCATTCGGTGCGCGACGTGGGCGCGAGCATCGCGTCGGGTTCGTTCTCGACCGACGGCATGGTGATCGCGCCCTGTTCGATGAAGACGCTCGCGAGCGTCGCGCACGGGCTGTCCGACAGCCTGATCACGCGTGCGGCCGACGTCGCGCTCAAGGAGCGCCGCCGGCTCGTGCTGATGGTGCGCGAAACGCCGTTCAACCTCGCGCATCTGCGCAACATGACGGCCGTGACCGAAATGGGCGGCATCGTGTTTCCGCCGCTGCCGGCCTTCTACGCCATGCCCGCCTCGATCGACGAACTCGTCGATCACACCGTCACGCGCGTGATCGACCTGTTCGGCCTCGCCGCGCCGCGCACCGCGCCGTGGAACGGCATCCGCACGCCGGACTGAATCGGCCCTCCGCTCTCCACGCGATATCGACCTGATCGGCCCTGGATCGGGCCGAATTCGGCGCGCGTCGATTGACAACCATCGAGAATCAATCAAATCCTTCCACGCCGATTTATCAAATGGCCGGATCTCTCTATAGTCGAAACCAATCCGACATCGAGGTCCCCACCATGAACCGCCTTCCGTCGCTCTACCTGTCCCACGGCGCGCCCACGCTGCCGATCGATCCCGCCCTGCCCTCCACCGCGTTCGCGCATCTCGGCGGCGAGCTGCCGCGCCCGAGCGCGGTGCTGATGCTGTCGGCGCACTGGAATACGCTCGCGCCGGCCGTCAGCGTCACCCAACGGCCCGAAACGATCCACGATTTCTACGGCTTCCCGCGCGCGCTCTACGAACTGCGCTACCCGGCGCCGGGCGCACCCGAGGTGGCCACGCGCGCGGCCGGCCTGCTGGATGCGGCCGGCATCGCCACCGCCACCACCGAATACGGCCTCGACCACGGCGCCTGGGTGCCGATGCTGCTGATGTTCCCGGAAGCGGACATCCCGGTCGCGCAGTTGTCGATCCAGCCGCGTGCCGATGCCGCGCATCACTTCCGCGTCGGCCGTGCGCTGCGCGCGCTGCGCGACGAGGGCGTGATGGTGATCGGTTCGGGCCAGATCACGCACAACCTGCGCGAAGCCGATTTCGGCGCCACGCCCGAGGACGCCGACCCGCGCGTGACGGAGTTCACCGGCTGGTTCGAGGACAAGCTCGTGCGGCGCGACATCGATGCGCTGCTCGACTACCGTGCGCAGGCGCCGCACGCGGTGCGCATGCACCCGACCGACGAGCATCTGCTGCCGGTGTTCGCGGCGCTCGGCGCGGCCGACGACGACTACCAGCTCGGCATCCAGTCGCTCGGCACCTACCAGCGCGTGCTGGCGATGACGAACTACGTGTTCGCGCCCGGCTCGGCCTGAAGCCTGAAGCCTGAAGCGAGGCGGGCGAGGCCCGCACGCCACGCCATGAAAAAACCCCGCCCGGTTCGCACCGGGCGGGGTTTTGCTTGGTACCGCGAGAACGGTGACGCTTACGCGCCGACGTTGTCGAGGATCTCGTCGTGCGATGCGCGCTCGTCGAGGTATTGCGTGCGGTAACCCGTGTTGACGCCCCAGAAGTAGAACGCCAGCGAGATCGCCGCGACGATCAGCATGTCCCAGCCGTAAGGCAGGACGCCCGAACCGCCGAACTCCTTGCTGCCGATCAGCGACAGCACGGCCATCGTCGGCAGGTAGGCCACCAGCCACCAGGCCGCCTTCAGATCGGCGCCCCAGCCGCCCCAGCCCGACTTGGCCTGGAAGTAGAAGTACACCGGCAACGCGACGACCATCAGCAGGATGATCTCGCCCGTCAGCGGCCACTTCGCCCAGTACAGGATCAGCGAGGCGCACACGAACGCGAACGGCGCGATCAGGCTCATGCCGGGGATCTTCAGCGGACGATCGAGATCGGTTGCGGCGCGGCGCAGCGACATCAGGCTGATCGGGCCCGTCAGGTACGAGATCACGGTCGCGACCGAGATCACCGCCGCCAGCGAGCTCCAGCCGCGGAAGAAGAACAGGAACACGAACGACACGAGCAGGTTGAACCACATCGCGTTGCGCGGCACGCCGTACAGCGGGTGCACGTTGCCGAACATCTTCGGCATCGTGTTGTTGCGCTCCATCGCGTAGATCATCCGCGTGGTGGTGGCCATGTAGGTCGTGCCGGTGCCGCTCGGGCTGATGAACGCGTCGACGTACAGCAGCACGGCCAGCCAGTTCAGGTTCAGCGCGATCGCCAGTTCTGCGAACGGCGAGGCGAAGTTGAACTGCTTCCAGCCCTTCGCGACTTCGGCCGGATCGACCGAGCCGATATAGGCGATCTGCAGCAGCACGTAGATCACCAACGCGAGCAGGATCGAGGTGATCACCGCGAACGGCACGCTGCGCGCCGGGTTCCGGGCCTCACCGGCCAGGTTCACCGGGCTCTGGAAGCCGTTGAACGCGAACACGATGCCGCTGGTCGACACGGCCGTCAGCACCGCCGACCAGCCGTAGGGCGCGAACGCGCCGCTGGTGGCCATGCCGAGGTTCTCGGAGTGGAAGCTCGTCAGCATCAGGCCGAGAATCGTCAGGCCCGGGATCAGGAACTTGAACACGGTGATCGCCGAGTTGGCGCGCGCGAACAGCTTCACGCCCCAGAAGTTCAGCATGAAGTACACGATCACCAGCACCGCGGACAGCAACAAGCCTGGTGTGGTGAGCGACCCGTCGACGAACAGGCTGTGCGCCCATTCATACGGCCAGGTGCTCATGTACTGGATCGATGCCTCGGCCTCGATCGGGATCACCGAGACGATCGCGATCCAGTTCGCCCAGGCGCTGATGAAGCCGACCAGCGAGCCGTGCGAGTAGCGCGCGTAACGCACCATGCCGCCCGACTCGGGGAACATCGCGCCGAGTTCGGCGTACGCAAGTGCAATCGCCAGAATTACGACCGCGCCGATGATCCAGGCGCAAATCGCGGCGGGACCGGCGATCTTCGAGGCTTTCCAGGCCCCGAACAGCCAGCCGGAGCCGATGATCGACCCCAGACCCGTCAGCATGAGCGCGATCGGGCCGATGTTCCGTTGAATAGAACTATTCACAACTTCTCCTATGTCTCTCAAAAAGCCTTGTCATGACCCTGCCGAAGATCGTTCGACAGGCGCCGCGCCGGCATATTTGGTAGGCGGTTGCCCTGCCCGGGACAACCCGCCCGTGCGGCGCGTAGTGTAATACGGTTGCACCTCCCTCATGGCGGCAAAATCGATCAGCCCCTACAAAAAAATGAACGTCTCCGCAAGCTTTGTAAGCGTGATTCGTGGTATTTCTCAGGGTTTCCCCAGGAAAACGGGATATACAGTTGACCTGGGCTGCGAATCGACGTATAAAGCCCAAGCAGGATTTCAAGCGGCGAGTGAACAGGTTCTTTCGTAGTTCGCCCATCAACGGTACTCCGGTCGGCCCCATTACCCCCTTCCTTGATTTTCATGCACCTCCCGGGCGTTTCGCCCTGTCTCACATTTTTAGGAACAAGTTATGGCAACCGGCACCGTCAAGTGGTTCAACGACGCAAAGGGTTTTGGTTTCATCACGCCGGAAGGCGGCGGCGACGATCTGTTCGCGCACTTCTCGGAAATCCGTGTCGACGGTTTCAAGACGCTGCAAGAAAACCAGAAGGTTGAATTCGAAGTGAAGACGGGCCCGAAGGGTCTGCAAGCTGCGAACATCAAGCCGGTCTAAGTTCGCGCGATATCTTCGCCTGAATAAAAAACCCCGCCTCGGCGGGGTTTTCGTTTTATACGGCCCGAATTCGCTTCAGGAAAAGCAAGTTCCGATCGGCGAACATCGCTTCGCGTCGGAACGGCCGCCCGCAGTGCAGCGCGATGGCCGATGACATCGAATCGTGTCAGTGGGCATGGCATGCGAACGGGCGCCGCAGCGCCCGTCAGTCGCAATTCGCGCTCCCGCCCGGGCCTCTGTCGGCCCGGCCGGCGGATCAGCCGAACAGCCGGCGCGCGTGAATCCCGAGGCCCGTCGCCACGCTGGCGAGACGGTCGCCGAACACCGGCTCGGCATCGGGGAACGCTGCCGCCAAGGCGCTGGACAGGAACGCCAGGCCGGTCGAACCACCGGTGAAATACAGCGCACCCACGTCACGCGGCGCGATGCCCGCCAGGCGCACGGTTTCGCGCGCCGCCTCGACGATGCGCGCCGTGTCGTCCACGCTCGCGGCGACCAGGCTGGCCGAATCGAACGCGAGCTGCAGGTGCTCCTCGACATCGTGCAGGTCGATCATGGTCTCCCCGCCCGCCGACACGCCGATCTTCGCCTCTTCGGCACGCGCCATCAGCGCATGGCCGAAACGCTGCTCGACCACCCGCACCAGCCGCTCGAACTGGCGGATCTCCACGTACAGATGCTTCATCAGCTTCAGCTCGGCCAGCCGCTTCGGCGTGTAGACCGTGTTGATCAGATGCCAGGTGGCCAGATCGAAATAGATCCGGTTCGGCAACTCGCGCCCTTCCGGGTCGAGCGAGCGGTAGCCGAAGGCCGGCATGATCGACGCCAGTTCGACGCGGCGGTCGTAATCGGTGCCGGCCACGTGCACGCCGTGGTGGCCGAGCACGTCGTCCTTGCGTTCGAGCCGCATCATGCGCTGCGGGCCGACGCGCACCAGCGAGAAATCCGACGTACCGCCGCCGATGTCGGCCACCAGCACCAGCGATTCGGCCGGCTGGCGCGACTCGTAGTCGAACGCCGCGGCGATCGGCTCGTACTGGAAATGCACATCCTTGAGGCCGACCGAGCGCGCCGCCGCCGCCAGTTGCTGCTCGGCCAGACGGTCGGCGCGCGGATCCTCGTCGACGAAGAACACCGGCCGGCCCAGCACCGCGCGATCGATCGCGCTGCCCGCACACGCCTGCGCCTTCAGCTTCAGGTGCTGCAGGAAGATCGCGATCACCTCGGTATAGACGATGCCGCTGCCGTCGCCGAGATCGGTGGTGGTTTCGGCGAGCGGCGAGCCGAGGATGCTCTTCATCGAGCGCATCAGGCGGCCGTCGAAACCGTCGATATAGGACGCCAGCGCGGCCCGGCCGAACTCGCGCGTGCCTTCGTCGTTGTTGAAGAAAATGGAGGTCGGCAGCGTCCGGTACTCGCCTTCGACGGGCGCAAGCCGCATCGCCCCCGCGTTCGCCGGGTCGGGCAACGCAACGGCCGAATTGGAGGTGCCGAAATCGATCGCGCAATAGGTCATGGAGGCAGAGGCGCCGCCGGGGCGGGCATGAAGCGGAAAGGGGGGGTTTTTATCACAGAGCGCGGGCCGCTACAACGGGCGCGCGGGCAGGAAATCGGGGCCGGGTCGGTCAGCCTGTCCCGCCATGAAAAACGCGCGCCGCCGTTCGGGATGACGGCACGGCGCGCGCGGCGGAAATGCCCCTCGCGGCGCGGCCCGCAAAAGGAGCCGCCGCAAGCGGGCGCGGCGTTCGGCCGCTCGGGCTCAGGCACCCGTGTAGGGCACCTTCCAGCCGTCGCGATACACCACGTCGCCGATCGCATTGCGCGTGCGCGGCGCGCGCTCGCGGTCGCGCAGCACCGGGTCGAGCTTGTCGGCGTCGCCGTAATGACCGATCGAGATCAGCGCGACGATCTCGACGTCGGCCGGCACCTCGAACGCCGCGCGGAACGCCTTCGGGTCGAAGCCGCTCATCTGGTGCGCGGCCAGGCCGAGCGCATGCGCCTGCAGCACCAGCGCCATCGCGGCGGCGCCCGTGTCGTAGAGCGCCGTCGTGCTCGGCTCGCCCTTCGAGGTCAGCGTGTGCGCCGTCACGGCGATCAGCACCGGGGCCGGCGCGTTCCAGGCCTGGTTGAACGGCACCAGCGTGGCGAACGCCTTCTTGAACGCAGCCTCGTCGTGCGTGCGGTCGAACACCACGAAACGCCAGGGCTGCGCGTTGTAGGCCGACGGCGCCCAGCGCGCGGCTTCCAGCAACGCGTGCAGGTGCTCGCTGCTGATCGGTTCGTTCGAATAGGCGCGCGGGCTCCAGCGCCCCGCGAGCAGATCGTGGATCGACACAGCGGTGGGTGCAGGTTTGACGGACATGCGATTCCTCGTAGTCGAAAAAGGGGCACAGGCCCCGAAGAACCGCAAGGATAACCGTTCGTTGCATCGCGCGTACGTCGGGCTTCGGGATTGCAAATCGCCGCGCGAGAAATCGTGTGCCGGCGCCGCACGCGCCGCCCGGCCGGGCGCGCGCACGGCTGCCCGGCGATCGTTCAGGCCGCCTGCGGCAAATGGCTCACCTTGCCGCGCTTGATGCGCAGCACGATCAGCGCGCCGACGATGCACAGGCCGCCCGAGATCATCGACGCGAGCGTGTAGGTGCCGAGGCTCGCGCGCAGCAGGCCCGCGCCGAGCGTGGCGAACGCCGCGCCGAGCTGATGGCCGGCCACGATCCAGCCGAACACGATCGGCGCCTTGTCCTTGCCCCAGATGTCGGTGGCGAGCCGCACGGTGGGCGGCACGGTGGCGATCCAGTCGAGGCCGTAGAACACGGCGAACAGCGGCAGCCCGAAGAAATCGATGCCGAACGCGTGCGGCAGGTAGATCAACGACAGCCCGCGCAGCCCGTAATACCAGAACAGCAGCACGCGGCTGTCATAACGATCCGACAGCCAGCCCGACATCGTCGTGCCGAACAGATCGAAGATGCCCATCGCGGCCAGCAGCGACGCGCCCTGCACCTCGCTCATGCCGTAGTCGCTGCACATCGCGATCAGGTGCGAGCCGATATAGCCGTTGGTGCTCGCGCCGCAAATGAAGAAGCTGAAGAACAGCAGCCAGAAATCGCGACGCCGGGCGGCGCTGAACAGCGTGCTGAACGCGGTGGCGAGCGGGTTCTGCCTGGAGGCGGCCGGCGCGGGCGGTGCGTCGTCCGGTTCGCCGTAGGGGCGCAGTTGCACGTCGGCGGGCCGCTCGGGCACCAGCAGGATCACGAGCGGCACCACGATCGCCAGCGCCAGCGCCACCACCAGCACCACCGGGCGCCAGCCGTGCGCCTGCGCGATCGCGGCCAGCATCGGCAGGAACACCATCTGGCCAGTGGCCGAACTGGCCGTCAGCATCCCCATTACCAGGCCGCGGCGCGCCACGAACCAGCGGTTCACGAACGTGGCCGACAAAGTCAGCGCGGCCACGCCGGTGGCGCTGCCCACCATCACGCCCCAGATCAGCATCATCTGCCAGGTGGCCGTCATCATCGACGACAGCGCCACGCCGGCCGCCATCACCACCAGCGCGGTGAGAATGGTCGGGCGCAACCCGAAGCGCTGCATCGCAGCCGCCGCGAACGGGCCGGTCAGGCCGTACAGCGCGATGTTGATCGAGATCGCCAGCGAAATCGTCGCACGGCTCCAGCCGAGCTCGTGTTCGAGCGGCACCATCAGCACGCTCGGCGTGGCCCGCGTGCCGGCCGACGCAAGCAGGACCAGGAACACCACGGCCGCCGCCACCCAGCCGTAATGGAAGCGCCCGCGGGCGCTCGCTGCTATCCACTTCATCCCGAACCACTCCCGTTGCGGCCGCGCGGCGATCGCCGGCATTCCGATGCGTTGATGCGAAACCGGCGCGTTACCGGCCGGTCACAAGAGCTTGCGATCGTAGTTACCGACCAGTAACATGTCAAGCGCCGTTCAAAATTCACCCGCTTCTGCCAAGGTCATTGCCGATGAGCGCATCCTCCACCAAATCCGCCGCCGCGTCGCGCCGCTCGCCCACCTCGGGCGCGAGCGCGCACACGCAACTGATCGACGCGGCCGAGCAACTGTTCTATCGGGAAGGCGTGCGGGCGGTCGGCATCGATGCGGTGGTCGAGCGGGCCGGCGTCAACAAGATGAGCCTGTACCGGCAGTTTTCGTCGAAGGACGAACTGGTGCTCGCCTATATCGAGCGCAAGAACTGCAACTACTTCGACCGCTTCGACCAATTGGCCGAGCAATTGCCCGGCGATCCGAAGGGGCAACTGCTGAAGTTCGTCGACGATCTCACGCGGCGCAGCGCGGCGCCCGATTACCGCGGCTGCCCGTTCGTCAACGTGGCGGTGGAGTTTCCCGACGCCGCGCATCCGGCGCGCGTGTCGGTGGCCGACAACAAATCGGAGCTGAAGCGCCGCCTGATCGCGCTGGCCACCGGCGCCGGCGCGCGCGACCCGCTGCTGCTGGCCGACAGCATCGCGCTCGTGATCGAGGGCATCTACACGGCGAGCCAGAGCTATCGCGCCGACGACAGCCCGGTCGGCAGCGCGCCGCGGCTGGTGCGCGCCCTGATCGACGCGGCTTGTGTTTGAGGCCTGCGTTTGAGGCCTGCGTTTGAGGCCTGCGTTTGAGGCGGGCGACTCGAGGCGGGCGACGGGTGGCGGCCGGCGGGAATGCATGGATCGGGGCGCGGCGGATTCCGCCGGGAAACCACTGGCCGCGTTTCGAAACCGGGTCGAGACGCGCATCGGCCGCGATCGGATCGAGCATCGAGCGCTCGGCCGCGCATCGGCCGCGATGCCGCAGCCGGCCGCGCGCCCCGCGAAACCGCCGCATCCCACCCGCTACAATGCCGGCTGCTCCGCCCGCTCCGCCATCACGTCATGACCGATCCCCGCCAAACCGTCCTCGACACCACGCGCCACTGGCTCACGCGCGCCGTGATCGGCCTGAACCTGTGCCCGTTCGCCAAGGCCGTCCACGTCAAGGATCAGATCCGCTACACGATCAGCGAGGCCACCTCGTTCGAGGACGCGCTCGCCGATCTCGAACCGGCACTGCGCGAACTGGCCGAAGCGGACCCGGACGAGGTGGATACCACGCTCGTGATCTACCCGGCCGCGCTGGCCGATTTCGACGAATTCAACGACGCAATCCATTTCGCCGACCGCCTGCTCCAGCAATTGCGGCTCGACGGCGTGCTGCAGATCGCGAGCTTCCATCCGCATTACCGGTTCGACGGCAGCGAGCCGGACGACATCGAGAACTTCACGAACCGCGCGCCGTATCCGATCCTGCATCTGCTGCGCGAGGCAAGCCTCGACCGCGCCGTGGAAGCGTTCCCGGACGCGGCCGACATCTACGAACGGAATCAGGCGACCTTGCGGCGGCTCGGACATGCGGGCTGGCAGACGTGGATGGCCGGCAGCGATGGCGACCCGGAGAAGGCCGGCGACTAAGCGCCGGCGCGGGAAGCGGATAGAGAAGCAGCGAAGGTAGGAGAAACGACGCGGCAGGCGAGCGCGCCCGGGGTTCGGCGTTTCGGCGTTTCGGCGTTTCGGCGTTTCGGCTTTCGGCTTTCGGCTTTCGGCTTTCGGCTTTCGGCTTTCGGCTTTCGGCTTTCGGCTTTCGGCTTTCGGCTTTCGGGCTTTCGGCTTTCGGGCTTTCAAGCGCCCAGCGTTCAGGCGTCGGCCGCCTCGGGCGCGAAAAAGCGCGCATCGAGCTCGGCCAGCCCGAACATCGCGAGGATCTCGCCCAGGCGCTCGCCGGCCTTGCGGCGCGGCAGGTTTTTATACTGCGCGACGATCAGTTCGTTCTTCATCGAGTGCTCCCAGCCGACCAGTTCCGTCACGCTGACCTGGTAGCCGTGCGCCTCGAGTTGCAGGCAGCGCAGCACGTTGGTGATCTGGCTGCCGAATTCGCGCGTATGCAGCGGATGGCGCCAGACTTCGGTCAGCGCGTTGGCGAGCGATTTGCCCTTGTTCTTGCGCAGCACGCCGGCCACCTCGGCCTGGCAGCACGGCACCAGCACGATATGGCGCGCCTGCTTGGCCAGCGCGAAGCGGATCGCGTCGTCGGTGGCGGTGTCGCAGGCGTGCAGCGCGGTCACCACGTCGATCGACTCGGGCAGCTTCGGCGACGTGATCGAATCGGCCACCGACAGATTCTCGAACGACATCCCGCCGAAACCGAGCCGCTTCGCCAGCGCGGTCGAGCGCTCGACCAGCTCCTCGCGCGTCTCGATACCGTAGATATGCGAACCGTCGGCCGGGCGCGACTTGAAGAACAGGTCGTACAGAATGAAGCCCAGATAGGACTTGCCCGCGCCGTGATCGACCAGGCTCACGCCGCCCTTGTCGGCGGCGACGTTCTCCAGCAACGGCTCGATGAACTGGTACAGGTGATAGACCTGCTTGAGCTTGCGACGGCTGTCCTGGTTCATCTTGCCGTCGCGCGTCAGGATATGGAGCTCCTTGAGCAGCTCGACCGATTGCTCGGGACGGATTTCGTAGGTCTTGTTCGACATGGTGCAGGCGGCCGGCCCGCGCCGCGAAAGCGGCCCGAACCCGGCGGAATACGGATGGAATGGGCGCAGTTTACCGAAATTCGCGCGACCGGCCTCAGGCGCGTGCGCCGAGCCGCCAGAGCGAGGTGATTTCGGCCGAGCGGGCGCGGTGCAGCGGATCGTCGGCGTCGGCGGCTTTCGGATGGACCGGCTTGATGTCCTCGCGGCCCAGCACGGTCAGGCCCGCCGCGTCGATCCAGCCGAGCAGCGCCTCGCGCGTGCGCAGGCCCAGATGCTCGGCGAAATCGGACAGCACCAGCCAGCCCTCGCCGCCCGCTTCGAGGTGATCGGCCAGCCCGGCCAGAAAACCCTTCAGCATGCGGCTGTCCGGATCGTAGACGGCATATTCGATCGGCGAACTGGGCCGCGCCGGCACCCACGGCGGGTTGCAGACCACCAGCGGCGCGCGGCCCTCGGGGAACAGGTCGGCCTCGACCAGCTCGACGCGCGCGGCCAGGCCGAGCCGGTCGAGGTTCTCGGCCGCGCAAGCCAGCGCGCGCGGATCGAGATCGGTGGCCACCACGCGGGCCACGCCGCGCTGTGCCAGCAGCGCCGCGAGCACGCCGGTACCGGTGCCGATATCGAAAGCCAACGCGGTGGACGGCAGCGCCGCGCGTGCGATCAGTTCGACATATTCGCCGCGCACCGGCGAGAACACGCCGTAATGCGGATGGATGCGCCCGCCGAGCGCCGGAATCTCCACGCCCTTCTTGCGCCACTCGTGCGCGCCGATCAGGCCGAGCAATTCGCGCAACGACGCCACCGACGGCTCGCCACCCGTGCCATACGCTTCGACGCAGGCCTCGTGCAAATCGGGCGCGCGGCGCAGCGCAATGGTGTAATCGGCGTCGAGCGGGATCAGCAGCATGCCGAGCGTGCGCGCACGCTGCGACTGGCCGAGCCGGTGCAGGTTGAACGCGTCCACCGACGAATCGGCCGCCTTCTTCGGCCGGCGGTCGATGCGGCGCGCCATCGCTTGCAGCAACTGCCGCGCGTTCTGGAAATCGCCCTGCCAGAGCAGCGCCGTCCCTTCGCAGGCGAGCCGGTACGCGGCGTCGGCCGTGGTCGTGTCGTCGGCGATGGCGACGCGCTTGGGCGGCGGCGAGCCGGCCTCGGAGCGCCAGCGCAGCGTGCGCTCGGCGCCGTTCGCGTCGATGAAATGAAGGGTCGGATAGTCGGTCACGGCAGTCGGCAAAAGCAATCGGGTAAAACGAAGGTGCGCGGCGCGCACGCCGGATTATCGCTCGCCGCGAGCCGTTGGCCCAAGCGACACGATGCAGCGCAGCAAGACGACGCGCCGCCGCCCGCTACTTCAGTAACCGCCGTAAGCCGGTGCGACCGGCCATTTCAGCGAGCCGGCGTCGGTAAAGCGCATGCCGCCGAACACGCCCGACGACAGCTTGCCGCGCAACCGGTATGGAATCCGCCCGGCCGAGGCCGCGTCGGCGAACGCGAACGCCTGGCGGGCCGCGGCGAACGCCGTCACCGTGATCGGCACGCTGACCACGACCTCGCCGAAGCGCGGCACGGTGCCGCGCGCGTCGCTGACGCCGCTTGCGAACGCACGATCGTTGAGGTCGAGATCGAGCGCGATGCCGTCGTAATCCACCGGCGTGCCGTTCGGGTTCTGCACGCGCAGCCGCAGCGCGAAGCGCATCTCCAGCCCCTGCCCCGGCAGCGGATCGAGGCCCACCACGCCGACCCGCAGCGGATCGCCGCCCAGCGTCGCGCAACCGCCGAGCAGCAACGCACCCACCCCGACGCCAATCATTCCAAGCCAACGCACCGCATCGCGACGCCGCATCGTCCGTCCTCCGTCGTTGTGAACCGTTCGAACCGTACCCGCACTGGACCCGCGCACCGCCCTGGAGTTCCGGGTTGCCGGGGGTTCGACCGGACCTCGCTCATTTGCCGCCGCATCCACGCGCCGGCTCGGCATTCCGGGGCACCGGCCGTTCGGTCAGAACTCATCCATTTGCAGCCGCACCAACGCGCCGGCTCGCAATTCCAGGGCACCGGCCGTTCAACCCGACCTCGCCTATTTGCCGCCGCGCCCGCACGCCGTCGTGGAGTGACGGGCCATCGGCCGTTCGCCCCGGCCTCACCCGTTCGACGCCGCATGCCGCCAGGCCGGCTCGGCGAACCAGACGCGCAGGAATTCGACCAGCGCGAGCGTGCTTGCGCTGCCGCCCGATTGCTGGCGCAGCAGATGGATCGTCGCGTCTTCCGTCACGGGCGCCGCGCCGTCGATTTCCAGCGCGACCAGCAAGCCGTTGCGCAGCGCGGCGCCAGCCAGCCAGGTCGGCAAATGCGCGATGCCGATGCCCTCGATCGCGGCCGCCAGCAAGGCCTCGGAATGGTTGCTGCGGAATCGCGGCGCGTCGGGCGCCACGCGCCGCGCGCCGAACCGCCACGCGCCGGGCGGCGGCGAGCCGTGCCAGGCGAGGCAATCGTGACGCGCCAGTTCGTCGAGCGAAGCCGGCGCGCCGCGCGCGGCCAGGTAGGCCGGACTCGCGCACAGCACGCGCACCTGCGGCGCGAGCGTGGTGGCGACGAAGCGGGAGGCCGCCACCGGCCCGATCCGCAACGCCAGATCGACGTCCGAGCCGAGCCGGTCACCGGGCAGGTCGACCATGCTGTCGGTCAGCACGAGCTCCACCACGATCGCCGGATGACGCCGCATGAACGCCGACACGGCCGGCATCAAATGCAGCCGCCCGAACGGCGCCGGGCAGTCGATCCGCACCAGGCCGCCCGGCTCGTCGCGCTGCCGGTGCAATTCGGCCTGCAGGCCGCGCATGCCGGCCAGCAGCGCCTTGGCGCGCTCGTACAGCAACTGGCCGGCCTCGGTCGGCCGCATCGCGTGGGTGCTCCGGTGCAGCACGCGCACGCCGAGCTGCGCCTCCAGTTGATCGATGCGCCGCGCGACCGACGAGGTGGCCACGTCGTGCCGCCGCGCCGCCGCCGAAAAGCTCTGCAACTCGATCACGTCGACGAACACGGCCAGATGCGGGGAAAGAATGGATTCCATGAAGAGATCGTCCGGAAACGGTTCGAGGCCTGGCGTGACCTTCGCATGCCTTTGCGTGCCTTTGCGTGCCTTTGCGTGCCTTTGCGTTTCAAGCAAAGCGATGATGCGCCTTTGCATATTTCCGTGTCAACGCGGCGTGCCTAGACTGGCATCCATTCACTGACCACCCAGGAGTTCCGCCATGCAACGCATCGTGCTCGACACCGCCGCCCGCGACATCGAATCGCTGGTCGCCCCGATCCAGGACGCCCCCTCGCCCGTCGTCACCGACGGCCAGATGCTGATCGACATCCACGCCGCCGGCGTCAACCCGAGCGACGTCAAGGCCGCGCTCGGCAACATGCCGCACGCCGTCTGGCCGCGCACGCCGGGCCGCGACTGGGCGGGCGTGGTGCGGCTCGGCCCCGCCGACTGGGTCGGCGCGCAGGTCTGGGGCTCGGGCGGCGAGCTCGGCATCCGCCGCGACGGCTCGCATGCGCAGCAAATGCTGGTCGAGGCCGCCCAGGTGCGCCGCAAGCCGGCCGCGATGTCGCTCGACGAGGCGGCCGGCGTGGGCGTGCCGTTCATCACCGCCTACGAGGGCCTGCGCCGCGCGGGCATGCCGCAGGCGGGCGAGGTGGTGCTGGTGTTCGGCGCGAACGGCAAGGTCGGGCAAGCGACGATCCAATTGGCCAGTGCGCGCGGCGCGCGCGTGATCGGCGTGGAACGCACGGCGGGCGCATATCGCGGCCATGCCTGCGGCGCGGTGACGGTGCTCGACGCCTCGAGCCAGGACATCGCCGCCACGGTGCGCGAGATGACCGGCGGCCACGGCGCGGACATCGTCTACAACACGGTCGGCAGCCCCTACTTCGCGGCCGCCAATGCCTCGATGGCGATCGGCGCGCGCCAGATCTTCATCTCGACGCTGGAGCGCAGCGTGCCGTTCGACATCTTCGCGTTCTATCGCGGCCAGCACACGTTCGTCGGCGTCGATTCGCTGGCGCTCGACGGGGTGGCCTGCGCGCGCATCCTCGACGAACTGGCGCCCGATTTCGAAACCGGCACGCTGCGGCCGTTCCCGATCACGGCGGATCACGTCTACCCGCTCGACGGCGCGCACGACGCCTATCGCGCGGTGCTGGCCGGCGCGCGCGAACGCGTGCTGATCCGTCCGTGAGCGGCGCGGCGGCAGTCAAGGGGAGACGCAAGATGATTGACTACGCGGTGTCGATGGGAGTGGGACTGGGGGTGGGCGTGCTGTACGGCGTGTTGAACGTGCGCTCGCCGGCCCCGCCGCTGATTGCCCTGATCGGGCTGCTCGGCATGGTGATCGGCGAGACGGCAGTTCGCTGGTTGCGGTGAGGGGTCGTGCGGTGACCGGCCGGTTGGCTGGTTCGATTGGCGGTTGGCTCGGCGGTTGGGTCAGCCGTTGGGTCGACCGTTTGCGCCGGCGGTCGCGCCAGCGATTTGCGTCGGCCGTTTGTGCTGACCGTTTGCGTCGGCGGTCGCACCAGCGGTTGTGCCAGCGGCTTGCGTCGGCGGTTCGCGTCCGCCGTTTGCGCCAGCGGTTTACATGACCGCCAGCGTCGGAAGCTTGCATCGGCCATTCGCACCGGTTCAGCGATCCCCACGCCGCCGAAACGCCCACCACGCGGTGAGCGCCGTGAACATCGCGACGAACAGCACCATCAGCCAGAAGCCGTGCTTGTTCTCGGCGAGCGGCACGCCGCCCACGTTCATGCCGAAAAAGCCGGCCACGATGTTGATCGGCAACGCGATCACGGTAACGATCGTCAGCGTAAACAGCGTGCGGTTGTTCTGTTCGTCGAGCCGCGAGGTGATCTCTTCCTGCAACAGCTTGATCCGCTCGATGAGGCCGGCCAGGTCGGCCAACACCAGCGAGGACTCTTCGGTCGATTCGCGCAGCTCCTGCACGTCCTCGCCGAGCAGCCAGGCGGGCGGCTTGGCCAGCAACCGGAAGATCGAACCCGGCTCCGGCGCCAGCATCCGTTGCAGGCGCGTCAGCCGCCGTCGCATCGAGCCGAGCTGATCGCGGTTCGCGGTCGGGCGCTGCGACAGGAACCGATCCTCGATGCGGTCGATGTCGACGCTCGCGCGCCGCACGATGTGCTGCATCACGTCGGCCTGATCGCGCAGCAGGTGGATCAGCAGTTCGGTCGGGGAGCGAAAGCGCTCGCCCTGCCGCACGCTTTCGCGCAGCGTATCGACCGAGCGCAGCGGCTTGAGCCGCGCCGTCACCATCATGCGGCGGTCGATATAGACCCACAGCGTCGCCACTTCCACCGCCTCCATGTCGAGGCTGAACATCACGTCGTTGACCACCGCGCGCAGCACGCCGTCCTGCTGCTCGATGCGCGTGGAGTGCGACCCTTCCCGCAGGAACTCGTAATAGGTTTCGGGCAGGTCGAGATTGGCCCGCATCCAGCGCTCGCTCGCGCCGTGCGCGAGGTTGAAATGCAGCCACTGGAAATCGCCGTTCGCGGCGCCGGGGGCCGGCATCTCCCGCAGCTCGACACCGCCCGCGCCGGCATCGACCGGTACGCCGGCCGAATCCGGCGTGAACCGGAACGCACACACCATGCCGCTCGTATCGGCGCCGTAGGTGGGAATGATCATCTCTGGTTTCATCGACTGTCCTGCGGGGATTCCGTCTTCGGCTTGCATCGCACCCATGTGTCGCCGATGTGCATGTCAGCGTGATGGCGCGTCATGGAATCGCCATGAACGCGTCGCATCGGCACGACAGGATTCGGCATGCGAAAGCCTCTTGAAAGCGCGTCGCACCCGGCGAAGCGCGCCGGCCACGAAGCATAGCGAAAGACGGGAGGAACCGCGAATCGATCGGACGGGCGCCTGACGGCGGCGAGGCGATGACGCGGGGACGCAGCGGCGAGGAGAGCCGTCGGAAGTGGCGCGCACACCGGACGATGAAGCAAGGAGGCAGCAGCCAGGAAGAACCTTCGGAAGTGGCGCGCGCACCGGACGGCCGCGAGGCGATCAAGCAAGTAGGCAGCGGCCAGCAAGAACCGTCGGAACTGGTGGGCGCGCCGGAAGGCCGCGAGGCGATCAAGCGAGGAAACAGCGGCCCGCAAGAACCACCGGAAGTAACGGGCAAGCCCCCGGCCGCCTGCGGTAAGCGGCCCAAGCTACGCGCCGCCCCGCGATCAGGGCTGGTGGCTGGTGTTCGCCGAACTCGGGCAGGCGGCGTCCTTGCCCCAGTGGCCGTCGCACACCCGCCAACGGCACAGTTGATCCTCGAAGAAGCCACGCTGGCCGCATTCCTTGACGCGCGCCGCGAGCGAGCCGCCGGTGTCGGCCGAGGCGACCTTGGTGACGCCGCCGTCCTTGCCCTTGTGCCTGGGCGGCGCGGGCGGCCCCGGATCGGCCGGCTTGGTGCGCGAGACGAGCGCGGCCAGCAGGTCCACATCGGGGTCGTCGTTCTTGCCGCGCTTCGCGGCCGCTTCGAGCTGGCGATCGTGGCGCTTCTTGGCGGCCAGTTCCTGCCGGTCGTGCGCGGCCTGCCGCTTCGCCTCGGCGGCGGCGAGCCGCGCCTCGGCCTTCGATTCGGACTTCGGGTCGGACTTCACACCGGCCTTGGCCTCGTCGTGACCGTGCTTGTCCTTGCTGCCGGCGACCTTGCCGCCCACGGCTGTCGCGGCCACCGTGGCGGCCGCGCCGGCGGCGAGCGTCGTGCTGGAATTCGAATTGGCGTTCGACGCGCCGTTGGCCAGCGCCTGCGAGAGCCGGTCGCCCGACGCACCCGAAGCGCCCGCCACGGTGGCGGCCTGCGCGTTCGATGCGGAATCGTCGTTGACGATGGTGGCGGTTTGCGGCGCGACATCGGAAGCCGAGGCATTGGCCGAAGCCGAACCCGACGCCGCCTGCGCGAGCTGCACGCCGCTGGCCGCGCCGCCCGAAGCGGCCGCGACCTTGGCTGCTGCAGCGGCCGAAGCCGACGACGCCGCGCTCGCCGTGACGGTGGCCGGCGCACCGGCCGATTGCGACTGCACCCGCCATGCGCCCCAGCCCGCCACCGCGACCAGCGCCAGCGCGATCAACGCGAACAGCCCCTTGCGCGAACGGCCGCCCGACGCATTTTCACCGGCCGATTGCTGAGAAACCCGCCCTTCGAGATTGGCGAGAATACGTGAATCGTTCTGCCCGCCCGACTTGCCCGGTTCGGATAGCAGACTCGGTGGGGCTTTGCGATTTGAATCTTCCGGCGCACTCATTCAATGTCTCGTTGAATCCTGGGTTAATTCGCCGCAATAATATCGTCCGGCCGATTCGAAGCAGGCCTGATTCTAAGAGCAAGCCTTCTAAAAGACAATCGATTGTAAAAACCGGGGTTTTCTGTGATTGCCGTCGTACTGATCGTGTATTTCGCCATCGCCGTGCTGATTGCCGCCATGCTGTTATTACCGGGCGTGAGATCCCACGTTTTTTCCACGGTCACGCAATTTCACGGCCGATTAAGCCGTCGGGTTTTCGATCGCGCGACACGAACTCGCGGCCACATCGTTAAATCGGCAAAAATTTCGCAGAGCTCATTAAATCAACTGCAAAAATTACTGATTCGGCGCCGCTTGCTGATTATCTGCGCGACGGGTATTCTTGCGACGCCTCCGTTGATCGCGATTGCGTTACGAGGTCGGCAATTATTCCAATACGATGACACCATTCGCGTTCCCGACGAAAAGATCGCCGCGCTTTTGCAAGGCGAACAGCTCGTCCCGCCGCCGCCGCTGCCTCCCGAAGTATTCGCCACGCGCGAAGTGGAGCAGATCCGGCCTGCGTTGAAGGATGCGAGTCGCGATTGGAATTTGCTCGATCCGGATTTCCGCACGCGCTTGCTGCTGGTCTACAAGATCATGCACGAGCAATACGGGTATGAAATGGCGCTGCTCGAAGGTTATCGAAGCCCGGAACGGCAGAACCGGCTCGCGGCGATCGGCTCCAACGTGACCAATGCGGCCGCGTATCAGAGTTATCACCAGTTCGGGCTGGCCGCCGACAACGCATTCCTGCGCGACGGCAAGCTGGTGATCTCCGAAAAGGATCCGTGGGCGATGCGCGGTTATCAGTTATACGGACAAGTCGCCGAGCAGGTTGGCTTGACCTGGGGTGGCCGGTGGAAAATGATGGACCTCGGCCACGTCGAATACCATAAACCCGGTTTCAAACTGGGACATCCGCCGCCCCAATGAGGGCGCGGGACACCTGAGGGCGGTATGGGGCAGATGAACGACAAGGCCGGGCTGCAAGCCGGCCATCCGCATCACGGGGGGCGCCGCACCATGCGCGCCGCCGCCGCTCGCCACGACGCATCGGAACGGGCACGCCCCGGCCGTTCCCGCCCCCTCCTCTCCCCTTGCGAAGAATATTCAGCGTGACGTCACGTTCGGCCCTCACGCTGTCGGCGCACGCTCGCCATCGCCTCACCCCATTGATTCGCACCGGAACCTGACCGTCCTATGCAACGCATCCTCAACGTGTTGACTCACCCGCGCACGCTTTCGATTTTCGGGTTCGTCGCGCTCGCCGCCATCCTGTTCATCGCGGCGGACGCCCTGCAGATCGGCTTCGGCTATCCGCTCGCGATCCTCGGCGTGATCCTCGCGCTGTGGCTGATCGTCCAGCTGATCAAGCGCCTGCGCGTGCGCCGCGCGAATCGCAAGCTCGGCGACATGCTCGAGGAGCAGGCCGGGGTCGACAAGGCCGCGACCGCCTCGGTCGAGCCGGCCAAGGCCGCCGAGATCGACACGCTGCGCGCGCGGCTGGTGGATACCGTCAAGACCATCAAGACCTCGAAGATCGGCCAGGTGTCGGGCGGTCAGGCGCTCTACGAACTGCCGTGGTACATCGTGATCGGCAACCCGGCGGCCGGCAAGAGCAGCGCGGTGATCAACTCGGGGCTGCAATTCCCGTTCGCGGACAAGAACAGCGCCGTGATCCACGGCATCGGCGGCACGCGCAACTGCGACTGGTTCTTCACGACCGAAGGCATCCTGCTCGACACCGCCGGCCGCTATTCGGTGCACGAGGAAGATCGCAGCGAATGGCTCGGCTTCCTGGGCCTGCTCAAGAAGCACCGCCCGAAGGCGCCGATCAACGGCATCATCGTCACCGCCAGCATCGCCGAGCTCACCGGCAGCCGCCCCGAATTCGCCATCAACCTGGCGAAGAACCTGCGCCAGCGCGTGCAGGAACTGACCGAGAAGCTCGAAGTGTTCGCGCCGGTGTACGTGATGTTCACCAAGGCCGACCTGATCACCGGCTTCACCGAATTCTTCAGCAGCAGCGACCGCCAGGAATACGACCGCGTGTGGGGCGCGACGCTGCCCTACGAGCCGGACGAGAAGCGCGACGTGGTGGCCCTGTTCGACGAGCGCTTCGAGGAGCTGTACGACGGCCTCAAGGAAATCAGCGTCGCGCAGTTGTCGATCAACCGCGGCGACATGCTGTCGCCGGGCCAGTTGAGCTTCCCGCTCGAATTCGCGTCGATCAAGCCGACGCTGCGCGCGTTCCTGGCCACGCTGTTCGAGAACAACCCGTTCCAGTACAAGCCGATCTTCCGCGGCTTCTATTTCACCAGCGCGCTGCAGGAAGGCGAAACCAACAGCGCCGCCGCGCAACGCATCGCCACGCGCTTCGCGCTCGACGGCGACACGCTGCCCAAGCCGCCCAGCGCGTTCTCGAAGAACGGCTTCTTCCTGCGCGACCTGTTCTCGAAGGTGATCTTCGAGGACCGCAAGACCGTGCGCCAGTTCGCCAGCCCCGCCAAGACGCGGATGCGCTACGCGACGTTCTTCGGCTTCGTCGCCGTGCTCGCGCTGGCGCTCGGCGGCTGGACCTGGTCGACCATCGGCAACCAGCAGCTGGTGTCGAACGTGCAGGCCGATCTCGACAACATCGCCAAGCTCGAACAGAACCGCAACGATCTGCAATCGCGCCTGCAGGCGATGGACATCCTGGAAGATCGCATCGAGCAGCTCGAGCAGTTCCGCCACGACAAGCCGATCTCGGTGTCGCTCGGCCTGTACCAGGGCGACCGCCTCGAAGAACGCCTGCTGACCGAGTACTACAACGGCGTGCGCCAGATCATGCTGACGCCGGTGGCCGACAACCTGGCCGCGTTCCTGAAGGACGTGGACGCGCACCCCGACCAGCTCGCGCCGATGACGCGCGCGCCGGAATCGGGCGCGGTGCCGGTGTCGGACAAATCGCCGATGCAGCCGCAATCGCAGGGCGGCCTGTACAACGACGCGTCGCCGACCAACGTCGAGGACGCCTACAACGCGCTCAAAACCTACCTGATGCTGTCGGACAAGCGGCACGTCGAGCAGGCTCACCTGACCGACCAGATCGCCCGCTTCTGGCGCGGCTGGCTGGAAACCAACCGTGGAACCATGCCGCGCGACGAGATGATCCGCAGCGCCGAGCGCATGATCACGTTCTATCTGTCGCGCGTGCAGGACAACGACTGGCCGATGATCGACGCGAACCTCGCGCTGGTCGACCAGACCCGCGAGAACCTGCGCCACGTGGTGCGCGGCATGCCGGCCCGCCAGCGCGTGTACGAGGAAATCAAGGCGCGCGCCTCGACGCGCTACGCGCCGATGACCGTCGCGCGCATCGTCGGCGAGGACAACACCGCCCTCGTCGCCGGCAGCTACGCGATCCCCGGCACGTTCACGCGCGACGCGTGGTTCGACTACGTGCAGCCGGCGATCCGCGACGCGGCCACCAAGGAGCTGCAGGCCAAGGACTGGGTGCTCAACGTCGCCTCGCAGGACGACCTGACGCTGGAAGGCAGCCCCGAGCAGATCCAGAAGGTGCTGGTGGGCATGTACAAGACGGAATACGCACAGCACTGGCAGAAGTTCATGCAGGGCATCGCCGTGCAGAACTTCGGCAGCTTCGGGCAGGCCGTCGACGCGATGAACAAGCTCGGCGACCCGCAGGATTCGCCGATCCGCAAGGTGCTCGACACCGCCTACGAGCAGACCTCGTGGGATAACCCGTCGCTCGCCAACGTCACCATCAAGAAGGCGCAGACGGGCGTCGTGAACTGGGTCAAGCAGTGGTTCGCGCGCAAGCCGGGCGGCCAGCTCACGGCCAACATCGACATCAACGGCAACCCGGTGGAAGCGCCGATGGGGCCGATCGGCCAGGAGTTCGTCGGCCTCGGCCGGATCGTCCAGCCGCACGACGGCGGCCAGTCGATGCTGAAGGGCTACATGGACACGCTGTCGAAGGTCCGCACCCGCTTCAACGTGATCAAGAACCAGGGCGACCCCGGCCCCGGCGCGCGCCAGTTGATGCAGCAGACGCTCGACGGCAACGGCTCGGAACTGGCCGATTCGCTGAAGTACGTGGACGAGCAGATGCTCACGGGCCTGACCGATTCGCAACGCAAGTCGCTGCGTCCGCTGCTGGTGCGCCCGCTGCTGCAGGCGTTCCAGGTGGTGATCCAGCCGGCCACGGTCGAGGTCAACAAGGTGTGGAACGCGCAGGTCTACCAGACGTTCCAGGCCTCGCTCGCGAACAAGTATCCGTTCTCGGCCGGCGCGAAGATCGAGGCCGGCGCGAGCGAGATCGCGCAGGTGTTCGGCCCGGACGGCTCGATCTCGAAGTTCGTCGGCACCACGCTCGGGCCGCTCGCGGTGCGCCGTGGCGACACGCTGACGGCCCGCACCTGGGGCGACATGGGCCTCTCGCTGACGCCGGATTTCACCAGCGGCTTCGCGAGCTGGGTGGCCCCGCTCGCGGGCGGCGCGGCCGGCGGCGGCGCGGCGGCCTCCGAACCGCAGACCGTGTTCCAGGTCCTGCCGCAGCCGAGCAGCGGCACCACCGAATGGACGCTCGCGATCGACGGCCAGCAACTGCGCTACCGCAACACGCCGCCGCAGTGGACCAACTTCGTGTGGCCGAACCCGGCCGGCTCGCCGGGCGCGACGCTGAACGCGACCACCTTCGACGGCCGCACCATCACGCTGGTCAACGAACCGGGCCGCTACGGCCTCGAGAAGCTGATCAACTCGGCGCAGCGCACGCGCCGCCCGGACGGCACCTTCGACCTGACCTGGGCGCAGGGCGGCGTGAACGTGGCGGTGACGATGCGCATCATCAGCACCTCGCAGCCGACCGGCGGCAGCGGCGGCGGCGGCAACGACGCCCCGCAGCAGCAGAGCCTGCGCGGCCTGCACCTGCCTTCGTCGATCGCCAACACGAGCGCCAGCGGCGCCGTCAACGCGACGGCGCTGGCACCGGCCGGCACGTCCGGCGTCGCACCGGCCGCCGCGGGCGCGGCCGTCAACGCATCGAATGCACAGGGGGCGCAATGACGCAAACGGTCCAGGCGCAGATCGCCTACTTCGGCAAGATTCCGTCGCGCGGCGATTTCGTCAAAAGCGCGCACAACCCGCAACTGCTGCAAACGCTCGACCGCTGGATCGCGCAGGCGATGGAACTGCTGGCGGACGACCCGCGCTGGAAGCTCGTGTACGAGAACGCGCGGCCGATGCACTTCGCGTTCATCGGCTCGCGCAGCAAGCTCGCGATCGCCGGCCACATGGTCGCCAGCCACGACGCCTCGAACCGCCGCTTCCCGTTCCTCGCGGCCACCGCGCTGGAGGTGGACCGGCCGCTGACGTTCATCGCGCGCAGCCCGCTCGCGTTCGCGCGGCTCTGGCAGCGCGCCGCCGCGCTGATGAAGCCCGTGCTCGGCAAGGACGAGCCGCCCGGCGCGCTGCAGGCGCTCGGCGACGCCACCGTGCCGATCGACACGGGCGGCCCCGGCACCGCGCACGACGGCACGTTCAACGATTTCGTCGAGCACCAGTCGCTGTTCGGCCTCGAACAGATGCTGCTGGCGAGCGGCCACCCGGTGAAGCTGCGCGGCGCGATGCTGGCGCTCGGCTCGCTGCTGCGCCCGGTCATGCAGAGCGGCTCGTCGCACATCGAGCGCGGCCTGACGCTGCCGCTGCCGGTGGACCCGTTCTACCGCACGCTGGTCGCGGGGTTCTGGATGGAGCTGCTGGCCCCGTTCGTCTCGCAGGCCGATTTCGAACTGGCGATCTTCATCGGCACGATCGCCGAGCGCGAACGCCTGATCATCGGCTTCAACGGCGCGTCGGCGCGCACGCTGCACAGCGTGGTCGACCCGCAAACGTACTCGCAACACAACATCGACATCGACGATCCCGAATGGATCGACGCCCATGCGCAACAAGACCCCTCGATCAGCAAGCTCGTCAGTTACCTCGAACAACCGCAACTGTCGCTGCGCGTGGCCATCGACACGTTCCGCGAAGCGTTCGTCGGAGGGGCCTGACGCCATGACGAACTCCGTGTTCCCGCGAAGCCGCACGCGGCAGCCTGGTTTGGCGGCGCTCGGCGCGCCCGCCCTGCTGGCGATGCTGCTGGCCGCCCCGCTCGCGGCCCGCGCCGACAACGCCGGCCCGGCCACCGTCACGCCCGTCGACACGAGCGGCGTGACGGTGCGCACCACGCTGATTCCGCCGGCGGGCGCCGCCGCGGCGGCCGGCGGCCTGCCCGCCGTGCCGGCCCAGGGCAACGGCACGGTGCTGACCGGCACCAACGTGTCGAACGGCGCGGGCGCCGGCGCGACCACCGGCAACGGCACCGGCGCGACCGTGTCGGCCCCGGCGCCGGCCAACAACGTGCCGGGCCAGGTGGTGGTGGGCGGCAAGGTGCCCGACGAGGCCACCAAGGCCGCCGTGCTGCAAAAGCTGCGCGACACCTACGGGGCCGGCAGCGTGGTCGACCAGATCGAGGTGGGCGACGTCACCACCCCGCCGAACTGGGCCGCCAACGTGCAGAAGCTGATCGGCCCGCAACTCAAGCAGATCAGCAAGGGCCAGTTGAAGATCAACGGCACCGCGATCGACGTGAAGGGCGAGGTGCACAACGAGGCGCAGCGCCAGCAGGTCGCGAGCGACATGGCGAACCAGCTCAACCCGACCTACACGATCCGCAACGCGCTGCGCGTGAGCGCGTCCGAACAGGGCATCCTCGACCAGACGCTCGCCAACCGCACCATCGAGTTCGAGACCGGCAGCGCGACGCTGACGCCGCAGGGCCGCCTGATCCTCGACCAGATGGCCGTCGCGATGGCCAAGCTCGGCAACCGGCAGGTCACGGTGATCGGCCACACGGACAATTCCGGCAACCGCGATTCGAACATCGCGTTGAGCCAGGCGCGCGCCGATGCCGTGAAGGGCTACCTGATCGCCAAGGGCGTGGCCTCGCAGCAGTTGACCACCACCGGCGTCGGCCCCGACCAGCCGATCGCCTCGAACGACACCGCCGACGGGCGCGCCCGCAACCGCCGCATCGAGTTCCGCGTGAGCCAGTAACGGCACGGCGGCCACGCGCCAGGCAAAACGGCGCCGGCGGGAATCCCCGCCGGCGCCGTTTTTTCATTCGGGCGCACCGCCGCGCCCGGCTTCGGGTGGTCCCGTCAGTTGTTCTCGTCCGGCTTCAGCCCGAGCAGTTCGCGGATATGCGCGAGCGAGCCGTCGTCCTTGACGACCGAGGCCAGCCACTGGTGCAGCGGCATGTCGGCCCATTCGGCGGCCTTGTCGGCCAGGTAGGCGACCGGGCTGTGCGGCTCGGTGGCACGGAAATACTTGGCCACCGCGCGCAGTTGCTCGACGGCCTGCGCGCGATTCTGGATGCCGGCGATCACGGTGGGCACGGGAACCGCGACGGGGGACACGGGCGGGGCGGCGTGGGTCATCGGTGCGGTCAGCTCCGGGGTGAGCGGGGTCTTGAAGGACGGTTCGGCGCGCTCGGCCTGCGGGGCGGCCGGGGCCACGGGTGCGGTGGGCTGCGCGTCGGGCGCGTAGCCCTGCTCGCGCGCGAAGCGCTCGGCCAACATGCGCACCGATTCGTAGGCGTCGCGCGCCTGGCGGAAGCTCGGCGCGGCATTGCCGGCGCGCCGTTCCAGTTCGTCGTCGAGCGCGCCGAGCGCTACCGCGAACGCGCTCAGGCCGGCCAGCAGCGACGCGTAGAACGCCACCGAGGTCATCCGCTTGGACGCCTCGATCTGATCGACTGACGGCTTGTTGCGGGCGATCTCGTGCGCGTTGTCGGGGTCGCGCCGCACCGCCTGCGCGACGTGCTGCGCCACGTCCCAGTCGAGCGCCGTGTAGGCGCTGCCCGAACCGTCGGTGAGCGGAATCGCGCGCAGCAGCTCGGCGGTGCGGCCCGACAGCCAGCCCACGTTGCCGAGCCGGTATTCGGTGTCGTCGCCTTCCGGCAACGGGTGGACCTGCTCCCACCAGGTGTTGCACAGCCCGGTCAGCAGTTCGTAGCCCTGCGTCAGCCCGGCCACGCCGTCCTGGATCGCCAGCGCCTCGGTCAGCCAGACAGCCAGCCGCAAATCCTTGGTCTGCGTGCCGAGCAGTTCGACCGACCGATCGACCACGAAGCCCCAGTCGGCTTCCTTGATTTCGGTGATCCATTCGCCCTGGTCGAGCGACGGATCGTCGAACTTGCGCGCGTGCTGGATCGCATCGAATTCGGACGAGAACAGCATGTCCTCGCCGCAGGGCGAGGCATCGCTGAGGGGCGCGAGGAGCGCATTGACGTGAATCGGCATGATCGTCGTGACAGTGACACTGGAGAAACGATGAAACGGCGCGCGACGGCCAACGGGAAAAACCCACGCCGCCGCGCGCGGCGAAAAAACGCTTACTGAACCGTGTACTCGAACTCGCCGGCCTCGCTGGCGCGCACCGCGATCGATTCGATCGCCGTGCCGTCCGCGAGCCGTTCGAGCACATGCCCGGCGATCTCGGGCAGCAGCGTGCCGTTGAGGATGTGGTCGACGTTGCGCGCGCCCGAATCCACCTCGGTGCAGCGCGCCAGCACCGCCTCGACCAGCGATTCGTCCCACTCGAAGCGGGCCTTGTGGTTGGCCTCGATGCGGCGGCGAATGCGCTCGAGCTTCAGCTCGATGATCTCGGCCAGCACGTCGTCCGAGATCGGGTAGAACGGCACCACCTTCATGCGGCCGAGGAACGCCGGCTTGAACGCCTTGTAGAGCGCCGGGCGCAGCGTTTCGGCGAGCGCGTCGGGATCGGGCCGCTCTTCCTCGGGCTTGTTCAGGCAGGCCTGCATGACGAGGTTCGAGCCGACGTTCGAGGTGAGGATGATCAGCGTGTTGCGGAAGTCGATCTCGCGGCCCTCGGCGTCGTCCATCGCGCCCTTGTCGAACACCTGGAAGAACATTTCGAGCACGTCCGGGTGGGCCTTCTCGATCTCGTCGAGCAGCACCACCGAGTACGGATTGCGGCGCACCGCCTCGGTCAGCACGCCGCCCTCGCCGTAACCGACGTAGCCCGGCGGCGAGCCCTTCAGGCCCGACACGCTGTGCGCTTCCTGGTACTCGCTCATGTTGATGGTGACCATCTTGCGCTCGCCGCCGTACAGCACGTCGGCCAGCGCCAGCGCGGTTTCGGTCTTGCCCACCCCCGACGGGCCGACGAACAGGAACACGCCGCGCGGCTTGTTCGGATCCTCCAGCCCGGCCGTGGCGGTGCGCACGCGCTGCGCGACCGCGTCGAGCGCGTGGTCCTGGCCGATCACGCGCGCGCCGAGCAGCGGCTTCAGGTTCATGACCGTCTCGATCTCGTCCTTCACCATGCGGCCGAGCGGGATGCCCGTCCAGGCCGCGACGATCTCGGCCACCACGTGGCCGTCCACCTGCAAGGGCACCATCGGCTCCACGCCCTGCACCGCCTGCAACGCGGCGATCCGTTCGGCCAGTTGCGCGCGCACCGCGTCCTCGTCGATGCGCTCGCCGTCGGCCGAGCCTTCGCGGGCCGCGTCGATCTGCGCGCGCAGCGCGACGATCTCGCCGACGATCGCCCGCTCCTCGGCGTAGCGCCGGTCGGCCGCCGCGAGCGCGGCCAGGTCGGCCTCGCGTGACTCGCGCAGCACGGCCAGCCGTTCGCCGTGCGACGCGCCGCCGGCCACCTCGCGTTCGAGCGAGGCGATTTCGGCGTCGGTGCGTTCGAGGCGCTTCTTCGTGTCGTCGATCAGGGCCGGGGTGGCGCTCTGCGCCAGCGCCACCTTCGCGCAGGCGGTGTCGAGCACGCTGATCGCCTTGTCCGGCAGCTGGCGGCCGCTGATGTAGCGATGCGAGAGCCGCACCGCCTCGGTGATCGCGTCGTCGAGCACGCGCACGTTGAAGTGGCGCTCCATGAGCCCGGCCATGCCGCGCAGCATCGCGGCCGCGAGCGGCTCGGTCGGCTCCTCGATCTTGACCACCTGGAAGCGCCGCGCCAGCGCCGCATCCTTCTCGAAGTACTTCTTGTACTCGCTCCAGGTGGTGGCCGCGATGGTGCGCAGCTCGCCGCGCGCGAGCGCCGGCTTGAGCAGGTTGGCCGCATCGTTCTGGCCGGCCTGGCCGCCCGCGCCGATGATGGTGTGCGCCTCGTCGATGAACAGGATGATCGGATGCGCGCTCTTCTTGACCTCGTCGATCACGCTTTTCAGGCGGTTCTCGAACTCGCCCTTCACGCTCGCGCCGGCCTGCAGCAGCCCCATGTCGAGCACGTGCAGCGCGACGCCCGCCAGCGGCGGCGGCACGTCGGCGGCGGCAATGCGCAGCGCCAGCCCCTCGACCACCGCGGTCTTCCCGACGCCGGCCTCGCCGGTCATGATCGGATTGTTCTGACGGCGGCGCATCAGGATGTCGATGGCCTGGCGGATCTCGGCGTCGCGGCCGATCACCGGGTCGATCCGGCCTTCGCGCGCGCGCTGCGTGAGGTTGGTGGTGTAGGTGTCGAGCGCGGGCGTCTTCGACGGGCCGCCCGCGCCCGCTGCCGCGCCGCCGGCCGCGGCCGCTTCCACGTCGGCCGCTCCCGCCTCGCCCGCCGCGCCCGCTTCGCGCGGCTCGGCCTCGTTCGAGCCGGCCGTCACCTCGTCGAACTTGTGCTTGAGGTCGGTCACGCGCACCCGCGCGAACTGCGGCGACATGCGCTGCGCGAACTGCGCCAGGTCGGGCGCGCTCAACAGCGCGAGCAGCAGGTGGCCCGAACGAATCCGGCCGATCTGCGCGTCGAGCGAGGCGATCAGCCAGGCCTGCTCGAACAGCTCGCTCAGGTGGATCGAGAACACCGGCGTGCGCGTGTTGCCGTTCTTCAGGCCGTCGAGTTCGCGTTCGAGATCGCTGCGCAGCGCGTGCGGATCGATGCCGCTCGTGCGCAGCACGATCGGCGTGTCGCCGGTGCTCTCCTCCAGCAGCGCGACGAACAGGTGCTCCAGATCGACCTCGTAATGGCCGCGCGCGAAGCACAGGCTCGCGGCGCGCTCGGCGGCCTTGCGGCAGGTGGGGTTCAGTTTCGCAATCAGGGTCTTCAGTGGCGTGCTCATGAAGTCGGTCGCTCTCGGGTTCTTTCGGTATCGTTCGGTTTGTCGGTATGGCTGGCGCCGGGCCGGCCGGCGCTCAATGAATCACATGCAGCTCGTAACGCGCGTCGGCGCGATCCTGCGTGGCGTCCTGGGTGCAGAGGAAGGCGTCCCAGCCGAGCCGCCCGCCCATGCCGAGCATGGTCGGGCCGACCTCCTCCTGCTTGAGCACCAGCGACACCTCGTACTCCAGCGTCACGCCGGCCAGCAGCGTCAGCATCCGCTCCAGCGCGATCGCGCGATCGCCGCCGGGCAGGAACGCCTCGTAGTCGCGCTTGCTCAGCGGGCCGACCACCAGCCGCGCGCGCATGTCGCGCTGCCACACGCGCTCGCCCACCAGCGCCGTGGCGCCCAGCGTGGCGTTGACCTCGCCGAGCACGCTCAACTGGTCGCGCGGCACGTCGTACCACTTGCCGATGAACTGATCGACGCGGATCGACACCCGGAAGTAATCGGACAGCGTGCGTTGCAAGTACGCCGCCGACACCGGCCGATGCCGCGCCGCCAGCGCATAGCCGGCGATCGCCTCGTCGATCACCGCGCCGCTGCCGTCCTGCATCGCGCGCCGCGCTTCCGGGTTCGACACGCCGGCCAGCGACAGCAGCAGCGGCAGGTAGCGTTCGTCGCGATCGAGTTCGTAATGCAGCGGCAGCCGGTATTTCTTCCACGCCGAATAGAACAGCGCGGTGGCGCGGTTCGAGAACACGTCGAAGAACGCGCGCGCCGCGTGGTCGCGCTTCAGTTGCTCGCGCGAGATGATCTGCTCGGTGTAGTGGTGCGGCAGCGCACCCTGCCCGCCCAGCAGCCCGAAGAACGCCGGCACGATCTCCACCCGGTCGATCGCCTCGTCGCGCACGGCCGCGCCGCGCTGCGCCTCGTCCACCTTGTCGCCGGCCGCATCGAACGATTGCGCGTGCTCGATCTCGCTCGGAGGAAACCCGAGCGACAGCGAATTGCGGAACGCCACGCGCCGCTCGACCAGCTCGCCGGGCCGCAGCGCGTCGGGCTTCTCCGGGTCGCGCTTGGCGAACCAGGTTTCGAGCAGCCGCACCGCCTGGAAGAATTCGAAGCGATACGGCTCGTCGAGGAACTGGTCGACTACGCCAGGATCGATTCGCCGCTTCGCGGTTTGCATCGGATGATCTCCTCGCCGGTGCGCTTGGACACGACGATCAGTTGAACAAAGCTGTTGAGATGGACATACAGCCCGAAGAACGCGTCCAGCATGCGCGCGAACGCGGCCAGGCTGGTGCCGACGAAATGCTCCTCGTCGATCGTCAGGCGGATCTCGATGCCGCGCACGAACGTCGCGAACGGCTTGCCGGGCAGCCATTGCACCGCGCCGCGCTGTTCGATCGCCACCAGCCCGTCGATATGGCGCGTCGAGACGGCCGAGCGGCGCAGGTCGTACAGCGTCAGCAGTTCCTTGAGCGGCGCGAGGCCGTCGTTGGCGAGCGAGACGTGGTTCAGCGCCAGGTGCGAGATCAGCCGCCAGTGCGCCGCGCGCCCGCGCGCGAAGCGCACGCTCGGCGACGGCCGGCGCAGCATCGTGATGTCGCCGAAATCGGCGCCGCCGTCGGCGAACAGGTCGCCGCCCGCCAGCCCCGTGGCGAGCCCCGCCGGCAGGTCGCGGTTGGTGCAGGTCAGGCGCAGGCTCAGGGTGTCCGTCTGCGGCGCGGCCGGCTCGAAATCGATGTCGACGATCGAGATTTCCGTCTCGTAGCCGGGGCTGTGCTGCGCCACCCAGTCGTTGCGGCGCGCGAACCAGTAATGGCCCACGTGGCCGGCCTCGCCGTGATGCAGCGAGTAGAACGGCCGGAACTCGACCACCGATTCCTCGTGCGCCGTCTGCCGCACCAGGTGCACCGAATCGATCGAATACACCTCGTAGGCGAACGCGCGGCGCGACTCGGCGATCACCGGGTACGACACGCTCTGGTGATCGATGCGGATCGGCTCGCCGTTCTGCTTGAACAGGTTGACCACCGGCGTGCAGAACAGCCGCAGGTGCGTCGCACTCAACATGTCGAGCAGCCGCGCGACGTGCGAATCGCTGCGCACGTCGGCCAGCACGATATGCAGCGTCAGGCGGTGGCACGGGCCGGCGCGGCGCGTCATCGCGGCCAGGTCGAAATCGACGAAATCGAATTTGTCCGGGAACGCGAAATATTCGGTCAGCAGCCGGTAGGCCGGATGCGAGCGCGCCGGGTAGTCGATCAGCGCGTCCTGCTCGTCGAAGCCGGCCTGCGTGACGGGCGACACGCGCAGCGGGGTCCAGCGGCCGTTGCGCTCGGGCTCCACGTAGGTGGCGAGCGTATTGACGAACAGGCAGTCGGCCAGCGCCGCGACGAACGATTGCTCGCCGTGCAGGTGCGCGCGCAGCGACGGCAGCTTCAGGCCCGCCAGATCGAACTGCGGCGCCAACGATTCGAACGTGATCGAGATCACGCCGGTGGCGTTGCCGGGCAGCACGGTGGCGGCCGGCGCGGCGGCGATCGACGCGTAGCGCGCCTCCGAAATGCGGATCGGCGCAATCGTCACGTCGTAGGCGGTGCGGAACTGGCACTGCACGCCGCGGATCGCCCGGCTCTTCAGCTCGGTGCCGCGCGCCACGCGATGCGGCGCGGTCTGCTGCGAGACGTTGGCGGAAGGCGTGAACTGCGCGATCGAGCAGGACGGGAACGGCCGCAGGTAATGCGGATAGAGCACGTCGACGAGCGCCTCGGTGAATTCCGGGTAATCGTCGTCGAGCTTCTTGTTGATGCGCGCGCCGAGCAGTGCGAACGATTCGATCATCCGTTCGACGTGCGGATCGTCGCAATGCTCACCGGTCATGGCCAGGCGCGCGGCGATCTTCGGATAACGCCGCGCGAATTCATGCGAGTACCGCCGTAAAAACGATAATTCGCGCTCGTAGTACGGCAGCAACTCTTCCATCGAGGGTCCCCGAAACTCAGAGCCCGCTCAGGTCGTGAGCGGGCCGTAACGCCCTGCGGGCAGGGCGGATGGTCGCCGCGTCGTCTGGCGCGCGGCGATCCGGATTCATGTCAAGGCTTGGCGGCGCGACCGCGCGACACCGAGTATTGCAAGGTGGACGGCTGCAGCATCGCGTCGAAATTGACGGGCTCCTGCGCCGGATGCACGACGAGCAACGCGCGAATCGAGAAATTCAGCGAATTGGTGGACTGCTCGTTCAGTTCGAACGACACCGCGACCTGTTGCAGCCGCGGCTCGTGACGATCGATCGCCTGCTGGATCGACTTGCAGATGAACGCGCGATCGTAGTGGCTCGCCAGGCTCAGGCCCGCGAAATCGTTGAGGCCGTAGGTCAGCACCGATTGCTGGCACTCCGGCAGCGCCGCGAGATCGTCGTCGGTCAGCGCGATGCGCGTGTTGAGGATCGATTCGACGTCGCGTGCGACGGTGTTCTTCAGTTCGTCCAACGACAGTTGCCGCATCGCGGGCGAGGCCGGCTGATGCGGTTCGTCGTCGAACAGCTTGTCGAGAAAACTCGGTTCGAAGCGTTTCATGGAACGGCAGGCAACGGGTGATGCACCACGCAGGACGGGGCACCGCGTGCCCCGTCCCGAATCACGAGCTTAGACCGCGTAGGTCTTGTCGTTCTTCGTCAGGCTCCAGGCGCCCTGCGTGTTGCCGCCCTGGTTGCCGCCGATGTTCTGCTTGGTCTGCTTCCACTGCACGGCAGCGTACTTCAGCGAGAACTGTTCGACCGGCAGGCCTTCGGTCTGCACGCTCGGCGTGACGCTCGAGATGATCACGTACTTGAGCTTGATCTCGAGGTACTTGACGCGCTTGCCTTCGCCGTCCGAACGCATGAAGTCGATCGAGACTTCGTCGAACGTCGTGCCGCCCGACGCGTGCTGATACAGCAGCGGGCTGGCCATGTCGAGTTCCTTCGTGAACACCATGTCGCTGTGTTCGCAGCGCTCGGCGGTGTGGCCGCCCGAGGTCGACGAGGTGGCCGAACGCGGTTGCGTGACCGACCAGTCCCACGACTTCAGTTCGATCCAGTTCGCGTGGTCCTTGTCCTGCGACTCACCCTTGATCGACGGATTGCCGAAATTCAGATAGATGTCCAACATGACGCATTACTCCCCAAAGAGGTGGTTTTCAATTCCTACCCGAGCGGCCCGCTCAGGCGACGTTGACTCAATCGCTTATCAATTTGCCGATTTGGGCAGATCCGCCACCAGGCGCAGGGAGATCGAGAGTTCGTCGAGCTGGAAGTGCGGACGCAGGAACGCGACCGAACGATACGAGCCCGGCTTGCCCGGAATCTCCGACACCTGGACGGATGCTTCGCGCAGCGGGAACTGCGCTTTCTGTTCCTGAGACGCGTTATCGTCCAGCAGCACGTACTGGGAGATCCAGCGATTCAGGAAAGACTCCACGTTTTGCGCCGACGCGAAGCTGCCGATCTTGTCCCGCATCATCGCCTTGAGGTAGTGCGCAATGCGCGATACCGAGAAGATGTACTGGAGCTGAGCGGACAGCACGGCATTCGCGTTGGCGCTGTCGGTGTTGTATTTCTTGGGTTTTTGCACCGACTGGGCCGCAAAGAACGCCGCGTAATCGGAGTTCTTGCAGTGGACCAGCGGGATGAAGCCGAGGTCGCTCAGCTCCTTCTCGCGGCGGTCGGTAATGGCGATTTCGGTCGGGCACTTCAACGCGATCTCGCCGTCGTCCGTCTTGAACGTATGGGTGGGCAGGTCTTCCACCAGCCCGCCGCCTTCCACGCCACGAATGGCCGCGCACCAGCCGAAGTCGTCGAACGCGGCCGTCAGGCGCGCCGCGAACGCCCACGCGGCGTTGCACCAGAGGTACTTCGAGTGATCGGTGCCGTCCACGTCTTCCACGAAGTTGAAGCTCTCGGCGGTCTGGCCGTCCTTCGGGTGGAACGGCAGGCGGCCCAGGAAGCGCGGCAGCGTGAGGCCGACGTAGCGCGAATCTTCCGAATCGCGGAACGACTTCCACTTCGCGTATTCCACCGTGTCGAACACCTTGCCGAGGTCGCGCGGCTTGCCCAGGTCGGCGAACGATTCGAGGCCGATCAGCTCCGGCGCGGCCGAGGCGATGAACGGCGCGTGCGCGGCGGCCGCGACATGCGACATCTGTTCGATGAAGTACATGTCTTCCGGCTGGCGCGACACTTCGTAGTCGCCGATCAGCGCGCCGAACGGCGCACCGCCGAACGTGCCGAACTCTTCTTCGTAGACCTTCTTGAACAGCGCGCTCTGGTCGAACTCCGTGGCGGCCTTGAAGTCGCGCACCAGTTCGCGCTTGGGCGCGTGGAGCGCCTTGATCTTGATGGTCGAGCCGGTATTGCTTTCCGACACCAGGTAGTCGAGGCCGCGCCAGGTGCCTTCGAGCTTCTGGAATTCCGGCGCATGCATGACCGCGCTCATCTGCGCGGAAATCAGCCGGTCGAGCTCCGCGACGCGCGCGTCGATGGTGGCCGACAGGTTGTCCGACACGATCACCGTGCCGTCGAGCACCTGATGGACGAGCTCGCCGATCAGGTCCTTCGCGCGTGCGTGTTCCGATTGCGATTTCGCCACCTTGCTCTTCTCGACGATGTCGTCGAGCAGCGAGGTTTCCGCGCCTTCGAGCGCGCCGGCCGGTTGGGCCGCTGCCGTTTGCTGATTCATCTCGTACCCCGTAGCTTATTCGCCGCCGTCCTGACCGCCATCGCCCGACTGCTTCGCGAGCGCCTGCAATTGCTGCGTGTTGCTCAGGACTTCACTGAGCAGATCTTCCAGCTTGTCGTTGCCCGCCATCTTGTTGCGCAGGTCGGCCAGCTTCGAGCGCGCCTCGATCAGGCGGCGCAGCGGTTCGATCTGATTGACGACCTGATCCGGCGTGAAATCGTCGAGCGAGCGGAACTTCAGGTCGACGCCGAACTTGCCGCCGGTCTCGCTGAGCTTGTTCTCGACCTGAAACGCCGCGCGCGGCTCGATCGCCTTCATGACGTCGTCGAAGTTGTCGCGGTCGATATTGACGAACTTGCGGTCGCGCAGCTTCGGCATCTCGACTTCGGACTGGCCGGCCAGATCGCCGACCACCCCCACCACGAACGGCAGTTCCTTCTGTTCGATCGCGTCGCCGCGCTCGACTTCATAGGTCAGCTGCACACGGGGCGGCCGTACCTTTTGCAGGCGCTTCTGAATACTTTCTTTTTTGGCCATGACGGCTCCCGATAGCGTGGGGTGGTGGGTGCGCGCTTAACGCAGCGCGCCGAACGGATCCGCGCCGCTCTTGGCCGGGGCCGCCGGAGCCGGCGCCGACGGTGCGGCTGCGGCGGGCTTGGCCGCTTCCGGCGCGGAGGCGGCCGGCCCTGCGACGCGCTTGCGGTAGATCTTGCGGCGCTTGACGGCCGGCTTCTGGGCTTGCTGTTCGGGCGCGAACAGCGCGTCCTCGCCGAGCGAATCGCGCAACTGCTTGGCCAGCACCAGCGCATCGGCATGCGCGTCGCCGGCCAGCGAGGCGTCCTGACGCAGCTCGGCCAGCGATTCAGTGGCGATGCGCAGGCCGGACACGGCCAGCACGCTCTTCGACTGGCGATCGGTGTTGTCGCGTTGCAGGGCTTCCTGCGCCGCCACGATCGCCTGGCCGTAATGGCCCTGCTGGAACTGGATCTGGGCGATCCGGGCCCACGGCTCTTCACGCGTCGGGTCGGCCTTCGCCAATTGCTGATACAGGCCGATTGCCTTGTCCTGATCCCCGGCCTTCGCGACGGTATCCGCATCGTCGAGCTGCTTGTTGAATGCTTCGGGCGTGGGCGGTGCCGGCGGCTGCGTTGCGCAACCGGCAATCACGGCACATGCCATTACTACTGCGGAAAATTTTGCGAACAGTCGGTCTTTCATCGTTTTATCACCGGCGCGGAGTTTTTAAATCGTTGAGTTTCAGTGTTTTGCTTTGCAGCGAGTGCGCGGGTATAGTACCGATCAATTTTTCATAATTCAATCTCCCGTGCATCGAGATTCGATTTAAACGACCGAAACCACCCGCCGGGCGCGGCTTTACACAATCCGGGCGACTTGGGGGATAGCAATATAATTGGCAACATTTACTTGAATAACCGTAAATGCGATGAAATTGAAGAAAAAATTTCCGATCGAATCAGGCGACCTCGCAGAAGTACCAGGAACCCCGGACTTGCAAGCCGCCTTTGCCCGATAAAACCCGCGCCACGCCAGGCATTTCTGACAGGAAACGACTGACCGTCGTCCTCGATTCACGATGATTTCGTCTTTGTCCCGATTCGCGCTGCCGCTGATGGCCTGCGCCCTTCTCGCAGGCTGCGCGGCGGCCGTCCCGCTGCTCGGCTCGGCCGGCAGCGCAGCGCTGCAGATGGTCGGCATCGGCAAGCCCGAGGTGCCCGACGCGCAGAAGCCGCCGCGCAATTTAGGCATTACCCTCTATGCCGCGCCCAACCTGAACGCCGCCACCGACAACAAGCCGCTGGCGCTGGTGGTGCGGCTCTACACGCTGAAGGACCCGACCTCGTTCCAGCAGGCGCCGTTCGACGCCTTCACCGATCCGGCCAAGGAAAAAGCGGCGCTCGGCGCCGACCTGTTGAGCGTGCGCGAAGTGACGCTGATTCCGGGCCAGCGCTACGCCGCAACGGAAAAAGTTTCTCGTGAAGCGCAGGCCTTCGGCATCGTCGCGTTATTTCGCAGCCCCGCGATACAGCGCTGGAAACTGGTGTTCGATCCGGCCAAATCGGAGAAATCCGGCATAATCATCGGCCTGCACAACTGCGCGATGACCGTAACCGACGGCACCGTGATCGCATCGCAACAGGGCCTGCCGGCACAGCAACTGAATATGCTGTCGTCGGTCAGTTGCGGTAATTAACGATTCGATGACGTTTCCAAGTCAATTAACAAAGTTTGACGACGATATGAATCGGGGTGCGATTATGCAAAAGCGGCATCCCAATCACCTACAAGGTTTGTCATGAGTTATTCGGCCAAGGTGCTATGGGGTGAAGGCCTGTTTTTGCGGCCTCAGCACTTTCAGCGGCAGGACGCTTATCACGAGGCCCGCCTGTTCGAGTCGATCCAGGCGATCCAGCCATATAACTGGGGCCTGCGTTCGTTGAAACTCGATCGCGACGCGATCAGCAGCAACGTGCTGCGCCTGTCCGAACTGTCGCTGATCTTCCCCGACGGCGCGCTGTTTTCCGCGCCGCAGGCCGACGATCTTCCACGCCCCGTCGCGCTCGACACGCTGCCCGAAGGCATCAACGAATTCACGTTCTACCTGGCGCTGCATCCGCTGCGCGAAGCCGGCTCGAACTACGTGGAAGATGCCGATGCCGGCTTTTCCAGCCGCTTCACGAGCGAGAACGGCCCGATCGCCGACCAGTTCACCGATGCGGCCGAGGCCGACATCGCGTTCCTGAAAACCCACGTCAAGCTGATCGCGCACAGCGAGCCGCGCGACCAGTTGCTCGCGATCCCGCTGGTGCGCGTGCGGCGCACGGCCACCTCGGGCTTCGAGTTCGACGATTCGTTCGTGCCGCCGTGCCTCGCGATCGAGGCCTCGGGTGTGCTGATGCAGCGGCTGCGCCAACTGATCGACGCGCTGCAGGCCAAGGTCAACGCGCTGTACGGGTTCCACCGCGAACCGACCAAGAACATCATCGAGTTCCGCTCGGGCGACATCGCCTCGTTCTGGCTGCTGCACACGGCCAACGCCGCGTTCGCCTCGCTCGCGCACCTGTATCAGCACTCGGCCCTGCATCCCGAACGGCTGTTCCAGGAGCTGCTGCGCCTGGCCGGCCAGTTGATGACGTTCTCGAAGGGCTACGCGCTCGCCGATCTGCCGGCCTATCGTCACGACGATCCCGGCCCGCCGTTCGCGCGCCTCGACACGATGCTGCGCGAGTTGCTCGAAACCGTGATCTCCACGCGCTACTTCGCGATCACGCTGGAAGAAGTGCGGCCGTCGTTCCATATCGGCCGCCTCGATTCCGGCAAGATCGACGACAAGACCGAGTTCTATCTGGCGGTGTCGGCCGACATGCCGTCGGTCGAGCTGGTCGATGCGGTGCCGGCGCGCTTCAAGGTCGGCGCGCCCGACGACGTCGACAAGCTGGTGCTGTCCGCGATGCCGGGCGTGCGCCTGTCGTACACGCCGCAGGTGCCGCCGGCGATTCCGGTGCGCCCGGGCGCCTGCTATTTCGCGCTCGACGGCCGCAGCCCGCTGCATGAACGGATGCTGCAATCGCAATCCGCGATGATCTATGCGCCCTCGGGCATCAACGACCTCAAATTCGAACTGATCGCCGTCACCTCATGAGCTACGCGCCTTCCCTGTTCGGCGGCAACACGCCGCCCCCCGCGCCGCATTCGGCCGCCTCGACCGACGCCAGCTTCCAGGCGCGCTCGCTGCTCGACCTGCTGTACGACGGCTTCTTCATGATGTTCCTGCTGAAGAACGGCCGCGAGCCGGGCGAGGCGAACGAATTCCGCACGCGCATCCAGGAATTCCTGGCCGATTTCGAGCGCGGCGCGAAGAAGCTGAACGCCGGCGCGGACGACGTGTACGCCGCCAAGTTCGCGTTCTGCGCGGCGATCGACGAGGCCGTGCTGTCCTCGCAGTTCAAGGTGCGTGCCGAATGGGAGCGCCGCCCGCTGCAACTCGTGCTGTTCGGCGAGCAACTGGCCGGCGAGAAGTTCTTCCAGTCTCTGGAGGAATGCCGGGCGCGCGGCGCGGCGCGCCTGCAATCGCTCGAGGTGTTCCACATGTGCCTGCTGCTCGGCTTCCAGGGCAAATACCTGCTGGAAGGGCCGGAGAAGCTCGCCTACCTGACCGCGCGGATCGGCGACGAAATCGCGCAAATAAAAGGCAAGCGCGCGCCGTTCGCGCCGCACTGGCCGCTGCCGGACCAGATCGCGCACCGCCTCAAGCGCGAAGTGCCGCTGTGGTCGATCGGCGCGGTGTTCGCGCTGGTGGGGCTGCTGGCCTTCATCGGCCTGAACGCCTACCTGCGCGATCACACGCTGAAGGCGCTCGCGCCGTATTCGCAGATCATCAAGGTCGGCCCCGAATCGGCCAACCTGACGATCTCGCTGCCGTAACGCCCGGCGCTCGAACGGACGGGCGGCGCGTGCCGTCAGTCCTGCCCCACCAGCTTCAGCGCGGGTGCGGGCGTGGACGTGGCCATCGTCAGGCTGCCGCCATGCATGCACACCCGGTTGCGGCCCGTGACCTTAGCGTCGTACAGCGCCTGATCGGCGCGCCCGGCCAGTTGCTCGAGCGTCTCGCCGGGCTGCCGGCCCGCCACCCCGCCGCTGGTGCGGTACGAACACAAGCCGGTGGCGGTCGCCACCTCGTGGCGACTCACTTCGTCGCGCAGCCGTTCGGCGATCCGGTACGCATCGGCCATCGTCGTGTTCGGCAGCAGAATCGCGAACTCCTCCCCGCCGAGCCGCCCGAGCGCATCGCCGCCGCGCAGCCGGTTGCGCATCAGCTCGGTGAATTCGCGCAGCACGCAATCGCCGCCCGCGTGTCCGTAGGTATCGTTGATCGCCTTGAAGTGATCGAGATCCACCAGCAGCAGCGACAGCGGCGTGCCGTTGCGCTCGGCCTCCTCCACGCGCGCGCGCGCCACGAACTCGAAGCGCTGCCGCGACAGCGCCCCCGTCAGGAAATCGTGATCGATCACGTGCCGGGCCTCGCGTTGCAGCGAATCGTGCACCAGCAGGATCGCGCACATCGTCATCACCGGCATGATCGCCGCGCCGATGCAGAGCAGGATCACGTTGACCGTGGTGCCCAGCATCGTCACGCTCGACGGGCCGGGCAGCATCATGAAATGGATGCCGCGCACGAGCTGGCTCAGTGCGAACGCGATCGCCAGCGTGGCCGTGGCGAAATACGGGTAGCGCGACTGGCCGGCGCGGCGGCGCAGGATCACGATCGCGGCGATCGCGATGCAGACCCCGGCGGTAAACAGGGTGGAGATCACCACGCGCATCGGAATGCTGTCGACCGCGTAGCGCCAGTAGGTCAGCGCCGGCAGCGTGAGCGCCACCGGCACGGCCAGCCAGAGCCAGCGCACCGGCAGCCGCAGGAAGCGTGCGAAGCCGGCATACAGCATCACGCCCGACAGCACCCACATGCCGTTGGCCACCACCACCGACATCAGGTCGGGCACCATCCCGTGCGCCAGCACCAGCGCGAGCGACGCCGACAACAGCAGGTTCGCGCCGAACCACTCGCGCACGCCGTCCGCCTGGGTGCGAATCAGCGAGCCGAGCAGAACGAGCATCAGAAGCCCGAACATCGCGGTAGTGGCCAGAGCAACGGTGATGGCGGACATGACAGGGGCGTGGATTCAGCGCGTCGATGAGGCTCGCGACGCGCATGCGTTTCAACAGGCGTAGTTCGGAATTTATCAGTTCCGGGAAAAGCAAAATGTGAAATAGGATGGCAGACGCATTGACGGCGACAGCCATCAAGGAATAGTGCCTTCACATCGATCTGGAACGGAATTCGAAGCGGCGCGCGCAGTGCGCATGCGATGGATATGTAAACGTTTAACCCACGGGCGTTTCAATCACGCCCCGACATTCCATCGCATGAGATGCGGCGCATTCTCCTGAAAAATCGCGGCGGGGGCAATACGTCAATACGCCGATATCGAATTGGCCGCCGCGCAATCGCGCCGTGAACGCTTATTCCTGAAGCGGCGAGGCCGGTTCGGCGTCGCGAAAATCGGGGCGCGCGGCCTGAATGTCACGCGTGTTCTTCTGCACCGCGATCGCGCCGAACAGCGACAGCAGGAACGCCATGCCGTAGAAGCCCTTTTCGCTCAGCGCCAGCGTGGCGTTGAACAGGCCGACCGCCAGCAGCAGCACGGCCAGCAGCGTGGAGAACCAGCACAGGCCGTAGTAGATGCCCGTCACGGGCAGCCCTTCGACGCGGTCGCGCACGCTTTTCTGCAGCGACACCGCGGCGAACAGGCCGAACATCAGCACCGTGAAGTAGTAGCCCTTTTCGTTGAGCTGCATGCCCGCGTTCCAGAGCCCGAGCAGGTAGGCGACGATGCCGGCCAGCAAGGCGGCCCAGGATGCGGCGATGAATGCGAAGGACGGTTGCTGCGGAGCGGTTTGATTCATCGTTCGAGGTTCCTGAGTTGTTATTGACGTGCGACGGCGCAGAGCCCGGCACCTCGCGTCGGCCGGCCGACGCGGTTTGAAAGCCGTTGCGGCAAACCAGGCGCCAATCATAATCAAAATACGGGAAAAGGCAATCGATTGAATGCCGATAATCACGCTCGAATCATTCGATTTACGGCGTCAATTCCACAAAACCGGATTAATCCTATTTTCCAAACCCGCCAAAATAAATTCGGCATGACGAGCACACCTCAGGCGGGCACTGCGTTTCACTCGATCTTTCGCCGGGAAAATCAAAATGAATGGGGGCGCCGTCATCGCGAAATTCGGCAATCTCGTGCGGGCCGGCGCAGCGGATCGAAAAATCGGGCCGCCTCTGCCCCGACGGAATCAACCGCGCAATCGCGCCGCATGCGCGGCGGGCAGCACCACGTTCATCAGGTGATCGGCGCGCGACATCAGATCGGTCGCGCGCTCGTCGAGCCCGCTCAACTGCATCGGCTGCATGCGCAACTGCTGGAGCGCCTGCGCGAAGATGCTGCGGCGGTCGTGCAGCGTGCGTTCCAGCCCGGCGTCGTCGGGGATGCGCACCACGTCGGCCACCGCGCTCAGCGCCGCCAGCACCACCACCAGGCCCTCGTCGGCGTGTCGCAGCTTGTCGGCCAGCATCGCCGTGCGGCGCGGGAAGAAGCCGAGCGATTGCTTCAGCGCGCCGAGCGCCGCGCGGTAATCGACCGGCGTGGTCGTGGCCGGCCGGAACCAGCGCTCGAGCATGCCGTCCTTGCGCGTGACCTGGGCGAGCAGGCCCGCCATCAGGTCGGCCGCGTTCAGTTCGCCGAACTCGCGCGTGGTGTCGGCGATCGCCTCGACCAGATCGCCCGATGCCACGAGCGCGGTGTCGCCGATCGTCGCCACCGTGGCCAGACGCGGCGGCAGCAATTGGCGGATGTGGCGCTCGACGCGCGCGCCGTGCTCGGGATAGAGATTCGGATAGGCCGCCCGCGCCGCGTCGAAACAGGCCTGCAACTGCGGATGCTCGGCGTCGCCGAACAGGCTCCTGCCGACCGTTTCGGCGGCAGGCGAACGCGATTCGGCGCGCGGCGACGGCGATGGGCCGAGATCGAGCGCCGCCGGTGCGGGCCGGTCGGTGCGTGCGGGGGGAGCCGGTTGTGGCGCTTGGGCTGATTGAGTCGCTGGTGCCGATTGCGCCGGTCGGGCTGCTTGATCTGATTGCGCTGCTTGAGTCGCTTGCGCCGATTGCGTCGGCCGGACCGCTTGATCTGATTGCGCCGCTCGCGGCAATTCGATCGGCCGCACGCGGTTTTCAGGCGCGCGCGACGCCGGCGCAGCCGCAGCCGGCGCCGGCGCCGCATCGAACAGCGGCCGGCCCGGCTGGCGCGCCGGTTCGGTATCGAAATCGAGCCGTTTCGGCTCCTCGGGAGGGAGGGTCATCGCTACGCCCTGCCCGGCTGGCGGCATCGCCGCGCGCCGGGCTGCCGCCAGTCAGACCGAGCCGCCGTAAGCCTTGACGAAATCGCCGAGGCCCCGGTTGTAGCCCGCGCCGACCGCCTTGAACATGAACTGGCCGTCGCGGCGGTAGAAGCTGCCGACCTGCACCGAGGTTTCCATCGAGAAATCCTCTTCCAGCGCGTACTTGGCGATCACCGCGCCCGTCACTTCGTCGGAAATCTGGATGTAGCTGTTGCGCACCTGGCCGAAGTTCTGGCGGCGCGCTTCCGCCTGGTCGATCGTCACCACGACCGAGATTTCCTCGATGTCCTGGGCCAGCTTGGTGACGTCGATGAAGATCACTTCGTCGTCGCCGCTACCGCTGCCCGTGCGGTTGTCGCCGCTATGCACCACGCCCAGGCACTTCGAGGCCGGCATGCCGCGCTTCGGGAAATCGTCGCCGGGCTGGATGAAGGTTTCCTTGCGGTCCGTCGTGCGCACTTCGGCGTTGTAGAACACGAAATGCTGATCGGAGATCAGACGCGGGCTGTTCTGCTCGTCGTACTTGCAGAGGAACACCGACACGTCGAGATCGAAATCGGCGCCGGTATCCGTCGCGTTCGCATCCCAACCCAGGCCGACGTGAAACTTCTGCGTGCCCGGCGCTTCCTTCGACAGGTTGACCCGGCCGCCTTTCGACAAATTGATCATCTGAACCTCGTTTGTGGAACCCGCCGCAACACCGGCGGCAATGCGGCGCCGCGCAGCGCGCGGGCCAAGGAATGGCTTGTGTCAGTCCGCGCTGCCCGTGCGCGCCTCGCGGCGCTGCACGATGATCGACGACCACACCGCCGCGCCGATCATGGCCGCGCCCACCAGCCCCGTCACGACTTCCGGCACCTCGTACTTCACACCGACGAACATGATCGCCGCCAGTGCGCCGATCGCCCAGAACGCGCCGTGTTCGAGGAAGCGGTATTGCGCGAGCGTGCCCTTCTTGAGCAGCACGAGCGTCATTTCCCGGATGTAGGCCGCGCCCACGCCGAGGCCGAGCGCGATCAGGAAGATGTTGTTGGACAGCGCGAACGCGCCGATCACGCCGTCGAAGCTGAACGACGAATCGAGCACTTCGAGATAGAAGAAGCCGGCCATGCCTTCGCGCACCACGCGCGTGCCGGTATTCTCGCCGCCCACCAGGTCGCCGATGCCGTGCGCGATCACGAAGCCGATCACGCCGAACGCGCCCGCCAGCAGGAAGCTCACCTGCTCGGCGGCCGGCACGTAGAACGACGCGATGATCACGATCGCCAGCGTGAGCGCGACCTCGATCGCCGTGATGCGGCCCAGGTGGCGCATCGGGCCTTCGAGGAAGCCGATCCAGTGCTCGTCCTTGCCGGCATCGAGCATGAACTTGAAGAACACCATCAGCAGGAACGCGCCGCCGAACGCCGACACCTCGTGGTGCGCCGAGACCAGCACCGCCGCATAGCTGTCGGGCGATTCGATCGCCAGCTTCAGCGCGTCGATCAGGCCGATATGGCCGATCACCGCCACGATCAGCAGCGGGAACACCAGCCGCATGCCGAACACGGCCACCGGCAGGCCGAACAGCATGAAGCGCTGACGCCACTTCTCGGACCAGCCCTTGAGCACCGAGGCGTTGACCACCGCGTTATCGAGCGAGAGCGAAATCTCGAGCACGCACAGGACGGCGACGATCAGCATGTCCTTGAAGCCGCCGAGCAGGTACGCCGCGATCAGCGCCAGTACCGTCAGCGACAGCGGGATCTTGAAATCTTTCAACATGATGGAAGGTAGGGGTCCGAAGGAGAAGTGGCCGGCGGGATGCGCTTACTTCGCGCGCACCCACTCGCAGAATTCCGGCGTGATCAGGTGCTCGTAGATCTGCTCGTCGGGCACGTCGAGCGATTCGAGATGAAGGAAGCCCACGTTCGGCATTTCGTCGGCGATCTCTGCCAGGAAGCCGAATTCGTCCGGATCGCCCACGCCGATCAGCGACCAGTAGAGCGGGAAATGCTGCGAATCGGCCAGCAGGCGGCGCACGCGGTCGCGATCCTGCGACGGGTTCTGGCCGTCGGTGATGAACAGCACCCAGGCCGGCAGGTGCGCGCCTTCGGGCGATGCGGCGGGCGCAGCTGGCATGGTGTCTCCACCGCCGAACAGCCGGCTCAGGAAACCGCCGCGTTTCGGCTCGCTCCTCGGTTGCGGGGTGCGGAAGAAGAAATCGACGATATCGCCCATTACCGGCGCGTAGCGCGTGCCGCCCCACTTCTTGATCGGGCCGTTCAGCACGTGCTCGCCGATGTACGAGCCGTAGTTGTCCGGCGTGGCGGTCGGCAGGCGGTCGAAGCCTTCGGTGAAGGTCCAGGTGTCCACTTCGCCGTTGTCGTCGAACTTCAGCGCGATGCCGAGAATACGGTCGTGCGTTTCCTGGATGATGCCCGATTCGTACAGTGGCGCCGCCGAGCCCGACATGTCGAGCGCAGCGCCCACGCGCACCACGGGAGGCGTCAGGAGACGACGTTTTTCCAGAACGATCGCGACCTTGGCCGCGCGTTTTTCCAACGTGATCATGCGATGGGCCTCAGTTGTGCTTCGGTGCGAAACGGGTGATCAGGTCCTGTTCGAGCTGGCGCAGGCGCGGCGCATCCTGTTCGCGCTGGCGCTTGCCCTCGGCGATGATCTTGGTGACGTCGTCGAACGCGCCGAACAGTTGCTGCTGCGCGTATTCGAACGTGTCGGTCGAAATCACCGGACGCTGCGACAGCTTCGCGACTTCCTGCGCGTTCTGGCGGTTGAGGTCCGCCTGCGCGCGGATCGCCTCGTCGGCGGCATCGTAGGTGGCGTTCGCCAATTCGGCCGCGCGCTTGGTGCTCAGTTGTTCGAGGTAGAGCGCGAAGGCGTTGGTCCAGGCCGGGATCAGCACCGTCTTGATGGTGGCGAACTTGGAGGTGAGCGAGCGCTTCTGATCCTGCTCCATGCGGATCTGCGGCGCGAGCTGCTTCGACATCAGCATCGCGCGATCGAGATCGTCGAGCTTCACTTCGAGCGCGTCGACCTTGCGCTTCACGTCGAGCAGGCGCTGCGCGCCGAACGCGTCGTCGGCCTGTTGCTGGCCGGCCGCGAGGTGCGCGCGCAGCGCTTCGAGCGCCGCCGCGCCGTGCGCCCTGGCCTGCGCGAGCTCCTGGTGCAGCGCGTAGTTGTCGTTGTACATGTGCTCGAGGCCGTCGATGCCGGCCTTCTGCTGCTGTGCGTGGCGTTCGAGTTCGGACGTCAGCGTATCCATGCGCTTGCTGACCGATTCATATTGCGCGAACAGCTTTTCCTTCGTCGAACGAAACAGATGCGAGACCTTCGACAGCAGGCCGCCTTTATCCATGCTGCGCGGGTCGAGGCCCTTGGCGGTGGAGATCAGTTCGTTGAGCTTGTCGCCGAATTGATCGGCGTCGGAGGCGCGCACGCTGGCGAGGATCTGCTGCGAGAACCCGGCGATGCGCGTGCCTTGCGCGGCGCCGAGCTGATCGATTTCCTCGATCGACATCAGGCGGTCGAGATCGACGAGCGGTGTGGCCGGCTGCGCGGGCACCACGGCTTGGGCAGGCGCGGGTGTGATCGCAGTGGCTGGAGACGACGACGGGGAAAGGCGCGGGCTGACGGTGGTGGACGGCTTGTCTTCGAACAGCGGCTTCATTTTCTGGTTCCCCGTTTCCCGTGTCGTGCTTCATGGCTGCCCGATTTCGGCAGCATGCCTCGTGCAAATCATCGAATTCCGCGACGCCCGCTCGCGCTCTCTCGCGGCGGTGGAATGCGGACGATAAAGGCCTGAAAGGCTGCCGTCAAGGCCAGGCTTTCGGTTTTCCAATGGATTTGGAGGCGGATTGTCGGGGAGAAGGGTGAAGGGGGCGTGACGGTGGGCGGGTGGGGCGCGGCGGCTGGTGGGGAGGCGCGCGATTGCGGATGCTTGTCTCGATAATGAGGCGGGATTCGAAACGGATGGTTTTCTCTATTCCGTCATTCGTTATTCGCCATTGAAAATGCCGAATAAAAAAAGCGGCCTCCATTGCTGGAGGCCGCTTTTTACTTCTGAACTGGTGCCGGCTGCAGGACTCGAACCCGCCACCTGATGATTACAAATCAACTGCTCTACCAGATGAGCTAAGCCGGCGTAGCCGCAGATTCTACCTCATTTCACGATCTTGAGGCGGGGTCGATTGCTCTTTCCCGCAGCCCCGCCTTCATCGTCCGGCGACGACGCAGGCACGTCCGCGCCTTCCGACGGCTCGTCCGAATCGCGCACCACTTCGGCGATCACCGGCGCGGTGGCAGCCGGCACCGCTTCGTCGGCATCATCCTCTACCGTCGTCTCGCCCGGCTCGTCGGCCGTCAAATCCACCTGGAACGCCATGCCCTGCCCGTTCTCGCGCGCATAGATCGCCAGCACGTTGGCAACCGGCACCTCGAGCTTGTGCGCCTTGCCCGAGAATCGCGCGGTGAATTCGATCCATTCGTTGCCCATCTGCAGCGCGGTGGTCGCCTCGAAGCTGATGTTCAACACGATCTCGCCGTCGCGCACATACTGCCGCGGCACGCGCGTGGAATTGTCGACGCGCACCGCGATGTGCGGCGTGTAACCGTTGTCCGTGCACCATTCGTACAGCGCGCGCAGCAGATACGGCTTCGTGGAAGTCTCTTGCATCACAGTCCTCGTACAAGGCATGCGCGCGGCGGCACTGCCGGGCGCATGCCGATGGCCGCTGGCCGTCAGCCGTTATTAACGACGCATCACCTTTTCCGACGGCGTCAGCGCTTCGATATAGGCCGGACGGCTGAAAATACGCTCGGCGTACTTCATCAGCGGCGCGGCGTTCTTCGACAATTCGATGCCGTAGTGATCCAGGCGCCACAGCAGCGGCGCGATCGCGACGTCGAGCATCGAGAATTCCTCGCCCAGCATGTACTTGTTCTTGACGAAGATCGGCGCGAGTTGCGTCAGGCGGTCGCGGATCGCGAGGCGTGCCTTCTCGTGGTTCTTCTCGGCGGCCTTGCCCTTCTCGTTTTCGAGCGTGCTGACGTGAACGAACAGCTCCTTCTCGAAATTGAGCAGGAACAGGCGCGCACGCGCGCGCTGCACCGGGTCGGCCGGCATCAGTTGCGGGTGCGGGAAGCGCTCGTCGATGTACTCGTTGATGATGTTCGACTCGTACAGGATCAGGTCGCGTTCGACCAGAATCGGCACCTGACCGTACGGATTCATCACGGCGATATCTTCGGGCTTGTTGAACAAGTCCACATCGCGAATCTCGAAGTCCATGCCCTTTTCAAACAGCACCAGCCGGCAGCGCTGGGAGAAAGGACACGTCGTGCCCGAATACAGAACCATCATGATTAACGTTTCCTAATAAAAGCCGAGGGCCGGCACGCAGACAAACCTGCCAGCAGGTTTGCCCTTGCACCGGCCCCACGCCGGTCTTGGCGTGTTTACTTGATATCTTTCCAATACGCGGCGTTAAGCCGCCACGCGAAAAAGGTCAGGATGCCCAGGAACAGCAGCACCCAGACGCCGATGCGTTTGCGCGTTTGCTGTTCGGGTTCGGCCATCCATCCCAGGTACGCGACGAGGTCGGCCACGGCAGCATCATAATCCACCGGCGAGAGCGTTCCTTGCGTGACCTGCGTATAACCGACGAGCTTGCGAACCTTCTCGCCACTCTCCATGTCGGTCGTTTCCTCGTATTTCGGCGTGCGCTGACCCTGCAACTGCCAGAGCACGTGAGGCATGCTGACGTTCTCGAACACCGCATTGTTCCAGCCGGTCGGCCGCGTGTCGTCGCGGTAAAAGCTGCGCAAGTACGTATAGAGCCAATCGCGGCCCCGAGCCCGCGCCTCGACCGAGAGATCGGGCGGGGTTACGCCAAACCAGCGTTTGGCGTCGTCGGGGCGCATCGCGACGCCCATCGTATTGCCGACCTTGTCCGTCGTGAACAGGAGATTCGCCTCGATCTCCTTCTGGGAAATACCCAGATCCGTCAGACGGTTGTAGCGCATCAGGTTCGCGCTATGGCAATTCAGGCAGTAGTTTACAAACAATTGCGCGCCATGTTGCAGGGCAACGAGATTTTCCGCGTTATCGGGCGCCCGGTCGAGCGGAATATTGGCCTCGTCGGCCCGCGCCGCCGCACCGCCCAGCACCAGCCACGCGGCGCCGATCAGCAGCAAGGCCTTCCACATCATCCTGATCATGGTGTTCTCCTCGCTCGCATTAATGGGGCCGGAAAGTGATGCGCTCGGGTGGACGTTTGAACGTGCCGAGCGGGGTCCAGAGCGGCATGCCGAGGAAGAATGCGAAGTAGATCAGCGCGCAGCCCTGCGCGATCAGCGTGCGCGCCGGCGACGGCGGCTGCGTGCCGAGGAACGCGAGCGTCAGGAACGCCAGCACGAAGATGCCGAGGAACACCTTGTGGAACGTCGGCCGGTAGCGGATCGACTTGACCGGGCTGCGGTCGAGCCAGGGCAGGAAGAACAGCGACACCACCGCCGCGCCCATCACCACCACGCCCCAGAACTTCGATTCGGTCAGCCCCATGAACACCACCACGGCGGCGGCCAGCACCGGCAGCCCGAGCCGCCATTTGCCGCGCGCGCGCCACAGCGCGGTTACGCCTAGCAGCGCGATCACCACCATCAGCACGATCTTGAACGGGTCGGTGGTAGCGCGCAGCATCGCGTAGAACGCCGTGAAGTACCACACCGGGGCGATCTCGGGCGGCGTCTGCAGCGGGTTGGCCGGCACGAAGTTGTTGGCTTCGAGGAAATAGCCGCCCATCTCCGGCGCGAAGAACACGATCAGCGCGAAGATCATCAGGAACACGCACACGCCGAAGAAATCGTGCACCGAGTAGTAGGGATGGAACGGGATGCCGTCGAGCGGGATGCCGCGCTCGTCCTTGTGCTCCTTGATCTCGACGCCGTCGGGGTTGTTCGAGCCGACCTCGTGCAGCGCCACCAGGTGCGCGACCACCAGCCCGACCAGCACCAGCGGGATCGCGATCACGTGGAACGCGAAGAAGCGGTTCAGCGTGACGTCGGACACCACGTAATCGCCGCGAATCCACAGCGACAAATCGGGGCCGATGAACGGGATCGCCGAGAACAGGTTGACGATCACCTGCGCGCCCCAGAACGACATCTGCCCCCACGGCAGCAGGTAGCCGAAGAACGCCTCGGCCATCAGGCACAGGAAAATCGCGCAGCCGAAGATCCACACCAGCTCGCGCGGCTTGCGGTACGAGCCGTACAGCAGCCCGCGGAACATGTGCAAATACACCACCACGAAGAACATCGACGCGCCGGTCGAATGCAGGTAGCGGATCAGCCAGCCCCACGGCACCTCGCGCATGATGTACTCGACCGAGGCGAACGCGAGCGTTGCATCGGGCTTGTAGTTCATCGTCAGGAAGATACCGGTGACGATCTGGTTGACGAGCACCAGCAACGCGAGCGAGCCGAAGAAATACCAGAAGTTGAAGTTCTTCGGCGCGTAGTACTCGGTCACATGTTTGCGCAGCGTCGAGGTGAACGGGAAGCGCGCGTCGATCCAGCCGATGAACCCTGTCGTGGAGACATTCTTGTTGTCGGTCGCCATCACGCTTCTCCTTTCTCGTCCTTGCCGATCAAGACCGTGTTGGCCGAGGTGAACATGTAAGGCGGAATATCGAGGTTCTGCGGCGCGGGCTTGTTCTTGAAGACGCGCCCGGCAAGATCGTAGGTCGAGCCGTGACAGGGGCAGAGGAAACCGCCCGGCCAGTCGTCGGGCAGGTTCGGTTGCGGGCCGGGGTTGAAGCGCGAGGTGGGCGTGCAGCCGAGGTGGGTGCACACGGCCATCACGACGAGGATGTTCTTGTGATCGGCGCGCGAGCGGTATTCGTTCTCGCAGTACTCGGGCATCGGCATCGAGTACGTGGCCCGGCTTTGCGGATCGGCCAGCTCCGGGTCGGCCTTCTTGACGTCGGCCAGCATCGCATCGGTGCGGTTCAGGATCCAGACCGGCTTGCCGCGCCACGCCACGGTGACCAGATCGCCCGGCTTGAGGCCGGAGATGTCGACCTCGACCGGCGCACCGGCGGCCTTGGCCTTGGTGGATGGCGCCAGCGAAGCCGCGAACGGGATGACCGTGGCGACACCCCCCACTCCGCTCGCCACGGAGGTCGCAATCAGCCAGGTACGGCGGCCGCTGTCGACGCGTTTCTCTTCTTTATCTCGCATCTCACGCCCCACTTCTGAGTTGGATTCACCGTCATGACTTCGCATATCGCCGATAGTGTGCGCGTTCGGGCTCGGCATTTTCAAGGCCTGAAACCCGATATTGCGCAGAAGTCATTGATCGGCAAGGGTTTTCACCCATCGCCGAACGGTGTTTTTCAATCAGTTATTAAGCGGATGCTTCATAAGTGGAAACGGTGCGCCGCCGCAATTCGGCGGCCTCAGACCGGGTTCGGCACGTCGATGAACGTGTGCTCGAGGCCGAAGTGTTCCGCCAGATGGCGGCCGAGCGCCTGGATGCCGTAGCGCTCGGTGGCATGATGCCCCGCCGCAACGAAGGCCACGCCGCTTTCGGCGGCCGCGTGCGTGACGAATTCGGAGGCTTCGCCGGTCAGGAACACGTCGGCGCCGGCGTCGATGGCCGCGTCGAAATAGCTCTGCGCGCCGCCCGTGCACCAGGCCACCCGGCGCAGCCGCTGATCCATGTCGCCGAGCACGAGCGGCACGCGGCCGAGCGTCTGCTCGACCTTGGCCGCGAAGTGTTCGAGCGAAACGTCCATCGGCAGCGTGGCCAGCCAGCCGAGGTCGTGATCGCCGAAGCGCGTATCGGCGATCAGGCCGAGGCGCTCGCCGAGCTGCGCGTTGTTGCCGAGTTCGGGATGCGCGTCGAGCGGCAGATGGAACGCGAACAGGTTCAGGTCGTTGGCGAGCAGCAGCTTCAGGCGTTGATACTTGCGGCCGGTAATCTGGGGCGCTTCGTTGCGCCAGAAATAGCCGTGGTGCACGAGCACGGCATCGGCGCCCCATTCGAGCGCGCGTTCGAGCAGGGCCACCGAAGCGGTCACGCCGGTGGCGATCCGTTCGATGCGGCGGCGCCCCTCGACCTGCAGGCCGTTCGGGCAGTAGTCCTTGAACCGCGCAATGTCCAGGGTATTGTTCAAGTACAATTCGAGTTCGATCCGGTCCATATATTTCCCCTAATCTCTTCAAATGCTTAGACGCTTCTGGCTGTTCTTCGCTCAGGCTGTGACGGTTCTGCTCGCGCTGATGTTCATCGTCGCGACCCTCAAGCCTCAGTGGTTGCAGCGCCAGGGGCAACTCGGCAAGCAGCTCGCCGCGCCGATCGTGGCCCTGCGCGAAGTCGCACCCGGCGTGGGCGGTGCGCCCGCGCAAGCCTCGTATGCCGATGCGGCGCAAAAGGCGATGCCGGCCGTGGTCAACGTGTTTTCGAGCAAGGATGGTTCGCTGCCGCCCGACCCGCGCGCGAAAGACCCGCTGTTCCGGTATTTCTTCGGCGATCGCAACCCGCGCCACCAACGTGAAGAACCGGCGTCGAACCTGGGCTCCGGCGTTATCGTGAGCCCGGAAGGTTACATTCTAACTAACCAGCACGTCGTCGAAGGCGCCGATCAGATCGAAGTGGCGCTGGCCGACGGCCGCACCTCGACGGCCAAGGTCATCGGCAACGATCCCGAAACCGATCTCGCCGTCCTCAAGATCAACCTGACCAACCTGCCGACCATCACGCTCGGCCGCTCGGACAGGGCGCGCGTCGGCGACGTGGTGCTGGCGATCGGCAACCCGTTCGGGGTGGGCCAGACGGTTACGATGGGGATCATCAGCGCGCTGGGGCGCAATCACCTCGGCATCAACACGTTCGAGAACTTCATCCAGACCGACGCGCCGATCAACCCCGGCAATTCGGGCGGCGCGCTGGTGGACGTGAGCGGCAACCTGCTCGGCATCAACACCGCGATCTACTCGCGCTCGGGCGGCTCGCTCGGCATCGGCTTCGCGATTCCGGTGTCCACGGCGCGCACGGTGCTCGAAAGCATCATCACCAGCGGCGCGGTCACGCGCGGCTGGATCGGCGTCGAGCCGCAGGATCTCACGCCCGAGATCGCCGATTCGTTCGGCCTCGCGCAAAAGTCGGGCGCGATCGTGGCCGGCGTGCTGCAAGGCGGCCCGGCCGACAAGGCCGGCATCAAGCCCGGCGACATCCTGACCACCGTCAACGACGAGCCGATCACCGACACCACCAAGCTGCTCAACACGGTCGCGCAAATCAAACCGGGCACGCCGACCAAGGTGAGCGTGGTGCGCAAGACGCGCAGCTTCGATGTGACGGTAGTGATCGGCAAGCGCCCACCACCGCCGAAACAGGCCTCGGACGATCAGAACAACGAGGAAGAGGAATAAAAAAAGGCAGCCCGCGAGGCTGCCTTTTTTACGTACGCGCCCGGCCGGGCCGGGCTGCCCCGGTTCAACCCGCCGCTTCCGATCCTTCGTCCTTCACGACGCGCTTGTCGCCGATGAAGATGCGCGCCGCGATCAGGCCGACTTCGTAGAGCACGATCAGCGGCAGCGCCAGCATCAACTGCGAGAACACGTCCGGCGGCGTCACCACGGCCGACACGACGAACGCGCCGACGATCACGTAAGGCCGGATTTCCTTGAGCTTCTTGATCGACAGCACGCCCATGCGCACCAGCAGCACCACCACCACCGGTACCTCGAACGTCACGCCGAACGCGAGGAACATGCCGAGCACGAAGCTCACGTAATTATCGATGTCGGTGGTCATCTCCGCGCCGAGCGGCGCGTTGTAGTGCGCCATCACGCGGAAGATGGTGGGAAACACCACGAAGTACGCGAACGCCATGCCGCACAGGAACAGGAAATAGCTGCTGCCGACGAGCGGCATGACGAGCCGCTTCTCGTGCTGGTACAGCCCCGGCGCCACGAAGGCCCAGATCTGGTACAGCACCACCGGCAGCGCGATCACCAGCGCGACGAGCATCGTGACCTTCATCGGCACGAAGAACGAGCCGGTCACGTCGGTGACGATCATCTTGCCGTCGGCCGGCAGGTTCTGCATCAGCGGCCGCGCGAGCAGCCGGAAGATGTCCGGGGCCCAATACACCAGCCCGACGAACACCACGAACACGGCGGCGCCCGCCCGGACCAGGCGGGTGCGCAATTCGACGAGATGGGAAATGAAGGTTTCTTCCCGGGCTTCTTCCGGGTTGTGCAGGGGGTCGCTCACACCGGCCCTCGGTTCGAGTGATGGGCGCGCTTCATTGTGCTGAATCAGAAGAAACGCGTGGGACGGCGCAGGCTGTCGGGCTGATGACGCGCGACGCGCGCGGCGCCCGACTGCACGTGGGTGCGGCGCGTGGTGGCGCGCTTGTACCAGGCGGGCGTCGCCGTCTGCTTGACGCGCCAGTTGCGGCGCTTCGGCGTGAACGTGGTGCTGACCGAGCTGCCCTGCCAGAACGGCGCGGCGCCGTCCGGCTGGACCGAAACCGGCTCCGACGAGGTGCCGGCATCACCGGAAACCGCCGTGCTCCACGCTTCGTTGAGATCCTGCTCGTGCTGCCGCAGGTTGTCGTGAATGGTGTTTTCGACGTTGCGCGCCGCGCTTTCGAAGTCCGTCTTCATGGTGCGCAGCGCATCGAGTTCGATCTCGCGCGTCACCTCGGCCTTCACTTCGTTGATATAGCGCTGCGCGCGCCCGAACAGGGCGCCTGCCGTGCGCGCGACGCGCGGCAAGCGCTCGGGGCCGAGCACCACCAGCGCGACGACGCCGATCAGCGCCATCTTCGAAATACCGAGATCGAGCATCGTGCCGTTTCGTCAGGTCGTGGCTTACGCCTTGTGCGAATCGGACGAGCGCGATGCTTCCTTCGCGTCGACGTCGACTGAACCGTTGCGCGGCAATTGCTGGCCGTCGGCCGACGGTTCGCCTTCCTTCATGCCGTCCTTGAAGCCCTTGACCGCACCGCCCAGATCGCCGCCCAGATTACGCAGCTTCTTGGTGCCGAACACCATCACGACGATCAGCAAAACGATCAGCCAGTGCCAAATACTCAATCCGCCCATGATGCAACTCTCCTCAACCTCGCCGCCAATGGCGGCGTCAACTGCCGGCGGCGCCGGCCTCTTTCCCGAAGCGCGGCGGCACACGATGCGCCGCCACTCCGATCTGCTGATGCGTTCCGTCGACTCTTGTTGTGTTACCGCGCTGCTGCCTTCTGCTGCTTTTGACTGCCTTCACTGCGTGACGACCCGCTTTGAGCCGGCCCGCTTCCAGGAACCCGGCCCGGCGAACCGGCGCGCATGCCGATGATAGACCGCCAAACCGCTCACCGGCCCGAGAATGAATCCGGTCCGGAACCCGGTTTCGCCACCAGGGCTCAGAACCACGCCTTCGGATCGAGCGGTTTCTCGTCGTACAGGTACAGCCAGCCCTTGATGATACGGTACAGGCACCAGATTCCCGCCGCACCAAGAATGAAAAAACCGACCACCACGAACACCAGCAGGAACCCGATCGCCGCCAGGATCAACGCGCGCCAGAACGTGCGGATCTGCCACTCGAAGTGCGCCTGATAATGCGTGCCGACCACATCCTCGCGCTTCACGTAATTGATGATGATCGCCACCAGCGCCGTGAATCCGCCCGTGAAACCCTGCAGCGCATAGAGAGCGTACAGCACATGCGTCAGGGTCTTCAGCGAACGCTCGCGTTCTCCGGCGGACCGGCCACCCGGAAAATTCACCGGCGCCGGTACGCCGCCCGGCTGGACTGATGGTTCGGTCATGATGCTACCCCTCTCAGATGACATGACTGATGCATGCGGCAAGCCCGTTCAGCCGCCGTCGTTTTCCTCGCGTTCGCGGCGCTTGCGCAGCGCCTTTTCCTCGAGGCCGGACAACCCTTCGCGACGCTCCAGCTCGGCCAGCACGTCGGCCGGGCTCAGGTCGAAATGCGACAGCGCCACGAGGCAATGGAACCAGAGATCGGCCACTTCGCCCACCAGCGCGGTGGGTGCGCCACCTTGACGCACGTCCTTGGCGGCCAGCACCACTTCGGTCGCCTCCTCGCCGATCTTCTTGAGCACCGCATCATCGCCCTTGTGGAACAGACGCGACACATAGGATTGCTCGGGATCGCCGCCCTTGCGGCTGTCGATCACGGCCGCGAGGCGCAGCAGCGTGTCGTTGGTGGTTTGCGTCATTTGTAGATGTGCTCGGGATCTTTCAGCACCGGCTCGACGGCGACCCAGTCGCCGGCCTCCGCCGTGCCTTCGAATTTCTGGAAGAAGCAGGAATGACGGCCGGTGTGGCAGGCGATGCCCGACACCTGGTCGATCTTCAGCAGCACGACATCTTCGTCGCAATCGAGGCGCACTTCGTGCACGTGCTGCACGTGCCCCGATTCCTCGCCCTTGAACCACAGACGCTTGCGCGAGCGCGAGTAATACACGGCGCGGCCGGTTTCGACCGTCTTCGCGAGCGCTTCTCGGTTCATCCACGCGAACATCATCACGTCGTTGCTGCCCACTTCCTGGGCGATCACCGGCACCAGGCCGTTGTCGTCCCAGCGCACCTTGTCGAGCCAGGCGGGCAGCGCCGCCGCTTGGGATTTCGTCGTCATGACAGTCTCACCGGAATGCCGCGATCGGCCATGAAGCGCTTGGCTTCGCCGACCGTGTGTTCGCCGTAATGGAAGATGCTCGCCGCGAGCACTGCGTCGGCATGGCCTTCGACGATGCCGTCGGCCAGATGCTGGAGGCCGCCCACGCCGCCCGAGGCGATCACCGGCACCGGCACGGCGTCGGACACGCCGCGCGTGAGCGCCAGGTCGAAACCGGACTTGGTGCCGTCGCGATCCATGCTGGTCAGCAGGATCTCGCCCGCGCCGAGTTCGGCCATCTTGCGCGCCCATTCGATCGCGTCGAGGCCGGTGGCCTTGCGCCCGCCGTGCGTGAACACTTCCCAGCGCGGCGTTTCGCCGTCGGCCGACACGCGCTTGGCGTCGATCGCGACCACGATGCACTGCGAGCCGTACTTGTTCGCCGCGTCGGCCACGAGCTGCGGATTGGCCACGGCCGACGAGTTCATGCTGACCTTGTCCGCGCCGGCGTTCAGCAGGCGCCGCACGTCCTCGACGGCGCGCACGCCGCCGCCGACCGTCAGCGGAATGAACACCTGCGAGGCCACCGCTTCGATGATCGGCAGGATCAGGTCGCGCTGGTCGGAGGTGGCCGTGATGTCGAGGAACGTCAGTTCGTCCGCGCCTTGATCGTCGTAGCGCCGCGCGATTTCGACGGGGTCGCCCGCGTCGCGCAGTTCGACGAAATTGACGCCCTTCACGACGCGCCCGGCGGTGACGTCGAGACAGGGGATGATGCGTTTAGCTAGAGCCATGATGGTGCACGATTGCCGCTGGTAAGGCCGCCCGCGCAGGCGGGCGGCTCGGGCGAGGACGCAGCGCGGCGGCCGGCGGCACGCCGCCCGCGCTCGCGAGTCAGGCGTCGTCGAGTTCGCCGTTCAGTTCGTCGGCACGCTTTTGCGCCACCGAGAAATCGAGATCGCCGGAGTAGATCGCGCGGCCGCAGATCACGCCCTCGATGCCCTCGCTCTCCACGTCGCAAAGCTGCTCGATGTCGTTCAGGTTCGACAGGCCGCCGCTGGCGATCACCGGAATGCCGACCGCTTGCGCGAGCTTCACGGTGGCTTCGATGTTGATGCCCTGGAGCATGCCGTCGCGGCCGATGTCGGTGTAGATGATCGATTCGACGCCGTAATCCTCGAATTTCTGCGCGAGGTCGATCACTTCATGGCCGGTCAGCTTGCTCCAGCCATCGGTGGCAACCTTGCCGTCCTTCGCGTCGAGACCGACGATGATGCTGCCGGCAAACGCGGTGCAGGCATCCTGCAGGAAGCCCGGATCCTTCACGGCGGCGGTGCCGATGATCACGTAGGACAGGCCCGCGTCGAGGTACTTCTCGATCGTCTCGAGGCTGCGGATGCCGCCGCCGAGCTGAACGGGGATCTCGTCGCCGACTTCGGCGAGGATCGCCTCGATCGCCTCGAGGTTCTTCGGCTTGCCCGCGAAGGCACCGTTCAGGTCGACCAGATGCAGACGTCTCGCCCCGAGATCCACCCATTTGCGGGCCATCGCCGCGGGGTCCTCGGAGAAAATCGTCGCCTGGTCCATATCGCCCTGTTTGAGGCGCACACACTGACCGTCTTTAAGATCGATGGCCGGAATCAGCAGCATAGCTATCGGGAGTCGTCTGAAAAAATGGAGGGTTGGCGCGCCGTAACCGGGCCGGGTGAGCCGGGCCGGACGGCGACGCTTGCTAGTTTAGTACAAGTCTTTCAGGGTTTTGACGCCAACGCCCCGCGCGACAGGCATTCGAGGCCCCGCCGGCGTGGCTTCGGCGCGACGTTCACGGTTTCCAGTGGACGAAATTGCGATACAGGCGCAGGCCCACCTCGGCGCTCTTCTCCGGGTGAAATTGGGTCGCGAAGATATTGTCGCGCGCCACCGCCGACACGAACGGCTCGCCGTAGGGTGTTTCGCCGGCCGCATGCGCGCGGTCGGCCGGCACCACGTAGTAGCTGTGCACGAAGTAGAAGAACGCCTCGTCGGGCACGCCGCTCCAGAGCGGATGCGCGAGCGTCTGGCGCACGCGGTTCCAGCCCATCTGCGGGACCTTGTAGCGCGAGCCGTCGTCCTGCAGCTGGCCGGCCAGATCGAAGCGCAGCACCTTGCCCGGCAGCAGGCCGAGGCCCGGCGTGTCGCCCTCGGCGCTCCAGTCGAACAGCATCTGCTCGCCCACGCACACGCCGAGCAGCGGCTTGCTGCGCGAGGCCTCGATCACGGCCTCCTGCAGGCCCGATTCACCGAGGCAGCGCATGCAGTCGGGCATCGCGCCCTGGCCCGGCAACACCACCCTGTCGGCCGCGCGGATCTGCTCGGGGCGATCGACGATCGCTACCTCGGCCAGCGGCTCCGCCTTCATCAGCGCCTGGGCCACCGAACGCAGGTTGCCCATCCCATAATCCACAATCGCAATCGAAGTTTTCATTTCAGTGCAGGCAGTAACGCCTTCAGTCCGTCGACGATGAATTCCACCGCCAGCGCCGACAGCATCAATCCCATCAGCCGCGTCGCAATATTAATGCCGGTGCGGCCGATCCAGTTCGCGATCGGCTCGGCGAGCCGCATCGCGACGAAACAGAGGCCCGCGATCACCGCGCCGATCGCGATCAGCCAGAGCCGCTCGTACCAGTGCGCGGCGTTGGCCGAATAGATGATCACCGTGCTGATCGAGCCGGGGCCGGTCAGCAGCGGAATCGCGAGCGGCACCACGGCGATGCTGTTCTTCGATTCCGCCTCGTCGCGCTCCTCGGGCGTGGAGCGGGCGTTGCCCATCTGCGCGTTCAGCATGTTGATCGCCATCAGCAGCATGATGATGCCGCCGCCCACTTCGAGCGAGCCGACCGAAATCCCGAAGAAGTGGATGATCTGCTGCCCGAGCAGCGTGGTCACCACGATCACGCAGAACACCGAAACCGCCGCCACGCGCACCGTCCGGCGCCGTTCGTCGTCGCTTTGCGACGCCGTCAGGCTCAGGAAGAACGGCACCGCGCCGAGCGGGTTGATCAGCGCGAGCAGCGAGATGAACGATTTGAGCAGATCCATGTGCGGGTCGTGCGGGACGTGCAGCCTCGTCGGCGGCGTGCCGGCACGCGGGGCGCCCCTGCTTCAGCCGCGCCGCCGCGCACCGGGCGGGTTCTCGATCAGAGGCTGCCCTTGGTCGACGGAATCTGGCCGGCCGCGCGCGCATCGAGCTCGGTCGCCATCCGCAGCGCGCGACCGAACGCCTTGAACACGGTCTCGAGCTGATGGTGCGCGTTGATGCCGCGCAGATTGTCGATATGGAGCGTGACGCCGGCGTGGTTCACGAAGCCGCGGAAGAATTCGATCGACAGATCGACATCGAACGTGCCGATCCGTGCGCGCGTGAACGGCACGTGGAATTCGAGGCCCGGACGGCCCGAGAAATCGATCACGACGCGCGACAGCGCCTCGTCGAGCGGCACGTAGGCATGGCCGTAGCGGCGGATGCCCTTCTTGTCGCCGACGGCCTTGGCGATCGCCTGGCCGAGCGTGATGCCGACGTCTTCCACCGTGTGGTGGTCGTCGATATGCGTGTCGCCGTGCGCTTCGATGTCGAGATCGATAAGACCATGGCGCGCGATCTGGTCGAGCATATGGTCGAGGAACGGCACGCCGGTCGCCAGCTTCTGCTGGCCGGTGCCGTCGAGATTGATCGACGCACGGATCTGCGTTTCGCTCGTATTGCGAACGACTTCCGCCACACGCATGGTGATTCCTTGAAATGGCTGGGTAAAGGGGGCTGGAAGGTACCGGCGGCGGGCGGTCCGCTCAGCACAGCACCTGTTGCAACGCCGCGAGCAGCGCGCGGTTCTCGTCAGGAGAACCAACCGTCAGCCGTACGCAATTGGCGAGCAACGGATGCATTTTACTCACGTTTTTAATCAAGACCCGCTCGGTCAGCAGCGTATCGAACACGGCGGCGGCGTCCGGCACCCGCACCAGCACGAAATTGCCGGCGCTCGGGAACACGGTCGTGCCGGGCAGCGCGGCCACCGCCGCCATCAATTGCTCGCGGGCGGCACGCAATTCGGCGGCCTGCGCGTCGAGCACATCGAGGTGATCGAGCAGGTAATCGACGGCCGCCTGGGTCAGCACGTTGACGTTGTAAGGCGGGCGGACCTTGTCGAATTCCGCCAGCCAGCGCGGCGCGCCGGCCAGATAGCCGAGCCGGACACCCGCCAGGCCCAGCTTCGACAGCGTGCGCATGACCACCACGTTGTCGAACGCCGGTACCCGCGCGAGCCAACTGCGGCCGGCGAACGGCTGGTAGGCCTCGTCGATCACGACCAGGCTGCCGGTGGCGGCGGCGACGATCCGCTCGATGTCCGCGTCGGCGAACAGCGTGCCGGTAGGGTTGTTCGGGAACGCGAGGTGGATCAGCGCGGGACGGTGCGCGGCGATCGCCGCGAGCATCGCGTCGATATCGAGGGACATATCCTCGCGCAGCGGCACGCCGACGAAATCGAGCCCGGCGAAACGCGCGTACTGCTCGACCATCACGAAACCCGGCACCGGCATCAGCACCGAAGCGCCCGGCTTGGCGCAGGCCACGCAGAGAATGTTGATCAATTCGTCGGAGCCGTTGCCGAGCATCAGTTCGCAACCGGCCGGCACGGCCATCGCGGCGCGCAGCTTGTCGAGCAGCGCGGCCGGCCGCGGGGCCGGATAGCGGTTCAGCGCGACCTGCGCCAGATGCGCGCCGAGCCCGGCCGCCAGCGGCGCCGGCAACGTGTACGGGTTCTCCATCGCGTCGAGCTTCACGAAGCCGGTGGCGTCCGGCACCGGATAGCTCGTCATCGCGAGCACGTCGGGGCGAATGATGTCTTGTGGCGTCGTCATGATGTGCGCGGCGTGCGGCGCGCCGCCCTGTCTGCCTGGGGCCGCGCGGGAATCGGCGCGCGTTCCGGGGGGGTTGCGGATCTTGTGGTGATTGCGGTGATTGCGGTTGTTGCCGATCGGACGGGACGGGCGAATCGCTCACCGGCCTCGGCCCGTCGGCGCCGGCGCATCGAGCACGGCGAGCGCCGCGCCGCCGGGCCGGCCGGCGCGACTGCGCAACGGCGTCAGTGGTTGCCGTGGTTGCGCATCCGGTATTCGGCCGCGCGGGCGTGGGCCTGCAGGCCTTCGCCGTAGGCGAGTTCCGAGGCGATCTCGCCGAGCGTCTGCGCGCCATCGGCGCTGACTTCGATCAGGCTCGAACGCTTGATGAAATCGTAGACGCCGAGCGGCGACGAGAAGCGCGCCGTGCGCGAGGTCGGCAGCACGTGGTTCGGGCCGGCGCAGTAATCGCCGAGACTTTCGCTGGTGTAGCGGCCCAGGAAGATCGCGCCGGCGTGGCGGATATGCTTGCCCCACTGCTGCGGTTCGAGCGCCGAAATCTCCAGGTGCTCGGGCGCGATATCGTTGGCGATACGGCAGGCCTCCGCCATGTCGCGCACCTTGATCAGCGCGCCGCGGCCTTCCAGCGAGGCGCGAATCACGGCCTCGCGCGGCATGGTCGGCAGCAGTTCGACGATCGCCTTCTCGACACGCTCGATGAAGGCGGCATCGGGACACAACAGGATCGACTGCGCGAGTTCGTCGTGCTCGGCCTGCGAGAACAGGTCCATCGCGACCCAGTGCGGATCGGTGGTGCCGTCGCAAATCACGAGGATTTCGGACGGGCCGGCGATCATGTCGATGCCGACCGTGCCGAACACGCGGCGCTTGGCCGACGCCACGTAGGCGTTGCCGGGGCCGCAGATCTTGTCGACGGCCGGCACCGTGGCGGTGCCGTAGGCCATCGCGGCCACGGCCTGCGCGCCGCCGATCGTAAACACGCGATCGACGCCGCCGAGATACGCCGCAGCCAGCACCAGGTCGTTGACCACGCCGTCCGGGGTCGGCACCACCATGACGATTTCACCCACGCCGGCCACCCGCGCCGGAATCGCGTTCATCAGCACCGACGACGGATAGGCCGCCTTGCCGCCCGGCACGTAGAGGCCGACGCGGTCGAGCGGCAGGACCTTCTGGCCGAGCACCGTGCCATCGGATTCGGTGTATTGCCAGCTATGGCTGCCGCACTCGATCTTCTGCTTCTCGTGATAGCCGCGCACGCGGGCGGCGGCCGCCTCGAGCGCCGCGCGGCGCTTCGGCTCGAGCCCTTCGAGCGCCGCTTCCAGCATGTCTTGGCGCAGCTCGAGCGCGGCCACGCTGGTGGCGTTCAGGCGATCGAAGCGGTTCGTGTAATCGAGCACCGCGGCGTCGCCGCGCGCCTTCACGTCGGCCAGGATGCCGGCGACCGAGCGTTCGATCGCCTCGTCCTCGCCCGCCTCGAAGGCGAGCACCGCGCGCAGGTCGGCGTGGAAGCCGTCGTTGCTGGAATCGAGCTTGCGAATCTTGATGGACATGATGCTTTCCGTTCGGGTAATGCGCCGGGGGCCTGAACGCGTCAGGCCGCGACCTGCTTTGACGCGCGTTCGAACGCGTCGAGAATCGGCTTCAGCGCGGCGCGCTTCAGTTTGAGCGCGGCCTGATTCACCACGAGGCGCGACGAAATCGGCATGATTTCCTCGACCTCGACCAGATTGTTGGCTCGCAGCGTGCCGCCCGAGCTGACCAGGTCGACGATCGCGTCGGCCAGGCCGACCAGCGGCGCCAGCTCCATCGAGCCGTACAGCTTGATCAGGTCGACGTGCACGCCCTTCGCGGCGAAATGCTCGCGCGCCACCTGGGTGTACTTGGTCGCCACGCGCAGCCGCGCGCCCTGGCGCACCGCGTTGACGTAGTCGAAGCCGGCCTGCACCGCCACCGACATGCGGCAGCGCGCGATGTTCAGGTCGATCGGCTGATAGAGCCCGCCGCCGCCGTGCTCGATCAGCACGTCCTTGCCCGCCACGCCGAAATCGGCCGCGCCGTATTCGACATAGGTGGGCACGTCGGTGGCGCGCACGATGATCACGCGCACGTTCGGATCGTTGGTCGGCAGAATCAGCTTGCGCGACGATTCCGGATCCTCGGTCACTTCGATGCCCGCGGCCGCCAGCAGCGGCACGGTTTCCTCGAAGATGCGCCCTTTCGACAGCGCGAGGGTCAGCGGTGCGTTCATGCGGGACTCCCGGTGAGGCGGCGCACGTCGGCGCCCACTGCGTTCAGCTTGGTTTCCATCCGATCATAGCCGCGATCGAGATGGTAAATGCGGTCGATCACGGTCTCGCCGTCGGCGCACAGGCCGGCGATCACGAGGCTCGCGGAGGCGCGCAGGTCGGTGGCCATCACGTTCGCGCCGGACAGGCGCGGCACGCCGGTCACGAGCGCGGTGTTGCCGTCCACCACGATGTCCGCGCCGAGCCGGTTCAGCTCCTGCACGTGCATGAAACGGTTCTCGAAGATGGTTTCGACCACGTGCGCGGTGCCCGAGGCGACCGCGTTCAGCGTCATGAACTGCGCCTGCATGTCGGTCGGGAACGCGGGGTATTCCGAGGTGCGGATCGCGACCGCGCTAGGGCGGCCGTCCATGGTCACGCGCAGCGTGTCGGCGCGCTCGTCGAGCACGGCGCCGGTGTCGCGCAACTTGCCGAGCACCGCGTCGAGCAGGTGCGCGCGCATGCCGCGCAGCGTGACATCGCCGCCGGCCGCCGCCACCGCGCACAGGAACGTGCCGGCCTCGATGCGGTCGGGCACCACGGCGTGGCTCGCGCCATGCAGGCGCTCGACGCCCTGGATCGTCAGGCAATCGGTGCCGATGCCGCCGATCTTCGCGCCCATCGCCACCAGCAGGTTCGCGAGGTCGGTCACTTCGGGTTCGCGCGCGGCGTTCTCGATGACGGTTTCGCCGTCGGCCAGCGCCGCGGCCATCAGCAGGTTCTCGGTGCCCGTCACGGTGATCATGTCGGTGACGATGCGCGCGCCCTTCAGGCGCGTCGCGCGGGCCTCGATGTAACCATGCTCGATGGTGATCTCGGCGCCCATCGCCTGCAGGCCCTTGATGTGCTGGTCCACCGGCCGCGCACCGATCGCGCAGCCGCCCGGCAGCGACACCTTGGCGTAGCCGAAGCGCGCCACCAGCGGGCCGAGCACCAGGATCGAGGCGCGCATGGTCTTGACCAGCTCGTACGGCGCGACCGGCTCGGTCACGTCGGCGGCGTCGAGCACCACGCGCGCGCCGTCCACCTCGCTCTTCACGCCCATGCCGGCCAGCAGCGCGAGCATGGTGCGCACGTCCTGCAGATCCGGCACGTTGTCGAGCACGAGCGGCTCGGCGCTGAGCAGGCTTGCACAAAGGATGGGCAGCGCGGCGTTCTTCGCCCCCGACACCTGGATTTCGCCGACCAGCCGCCGGCCGCCGGTCATCACGAGCTGTTCGCCGTGCGCCTGCCCGATCCGGGCCACGGCCGGGCTCGCGGTCGCGACGTGTCTGACCGCGTCGCGTTCGTTTACTGAAACTTGCACGAAGTTCGTCCGTTCTTTATGCGTTCTGCCATTCGGCGGGCGTCAGCGTCTTCATGCTGAGCGCGTGGATTTCCTGCTTCATGCGGTCGCCGAGCGCCGCATAGACGAGCTGATGGCGCTGGATCAGCCGCTTGCCGTCGAATTCGGCCGACACGATGGTCGCGAAGAAATGCTGGCCGTCGCCTTCGACTTCCAGATGCGAGCAGACGAGACCACCCGCGATGTATTGCTTGACCTGTTCGGGAGTCGGCAACATGAGAAAAGCTCCAGTCGATATCAGTGGCGCAGCTTGTAGCCGGAGGCGAGGAGCCGCATCGCGATCAGCGCGAGCAGCACGAAGAAGCCGGCCACAATCGCGAGGCTTTCGAACGGGTTGATGTCGGCGATGCCGAAGAACCCGTAGCGGAAGCCGTCGATCATGTAGAAAAACGGATTGAGACGCGAGATCTCGCGCCACAGGGGCGGCAGCGAATGCGTCGAATAGAACACACCCGACAGGAACGTGAGCGGCATGATCAGGAAGTTCTGGAACGCGGCCAGTTGATCGAACTTCTCGGCGACGATGCCGGCGATCAGGCCGAGCGTGCCGAGAATGGCCGAGCCGAACAGCGCGAACAGCACGATGAACAGCGGCGAGGCGAAGCCGATCGGGATGAACCACACCGTCACCACGAACACCCCGAGGCCCACCGCCAGCCCGCGCACCACGGCCGCCAGCACGTAGGCGCCGAAGATATCGGCGTAGGACAGCGGCGGCAGCAGCATGAACACCAGGTTGCCGGTGATCTTCGATTGGATCAGCGACGACGAGCTGTTGGCGAACGCGTTCTGCAACACGCTCATCATCACCAGGCCCGGCACCAGGAAGCTCACGTACTCGACGCCCGGATACACGTTGACGCGGCCCGACAGCGCATGGCCGAAGATCGTCAGATACAGCAGCGCCGTCACGACCGGCGCGAGCACGGTCTGGAACGACACCTTCCAGAACCGCAGCATTTCCTTGTAGAACAGCGTGCGAAACCCGCTCATGCCAACCCCTCGACCACATCGGCTCCGTTCATCACCTGGACGAACACGTCCTCGAGGTCGGCCTTGCGCACCTCGATCTCGTCGAACCCGCAGCCCGCCGCGCGGCAGGCCGACAGAATGCGTTCGACCTCGTCGTAGTTGTTGAGCCGCAGCAGATGCTCGCGCGCACCGGACGGCGCCGGCTCGCTCGCAAGCGTACGCAACTCGGCCGGCAGCTCGCCCTGCGACAGCCGCAGGTAGAGCTGCAGGCCGGCGAAGCGGCGCAGCAGGGCATCGGTGCGTTCGAGCGCCACCACCTCGCCGCGCCGCAGCATGGCGATGCGGTCGCACAGCGATTCGGCTTCCTCGAGGTAATGGGTGGTCAGCACGATCGTGTGACCTTCGCGATTCAGGCGCGAGATGAACTTCCAGAGCGTCTGGCGCAGTTCGACGTCGACCCCGGCGGTGGGCTCGTCGAGCACGATCACCGGCGGCCGGTGCACCAGCGCCTGCGCGACCAGCACGCGGCGCTTCATGCCGCCCGACAGCGCGCGCATGTTGGTGTCGGCCTTTTCGGTGAGATCGAGATTGGCCATGATCTCGTCGATCCAGTCGTCGTTGCGGCGCAGGCCGAAATAGCCGGACTGGATACGCAGCGTTTCGCGCACGGAGAAGAACGGATCGAACACCAGCTCCTGCGGCACCACGCCGAGCGCGCGGCGCGCCCCGCGGAAATCGGTGACGACATCGTGGCCGCGCACCGAGATGCTGCCTTCGTCGGCGCGGGCAAGCCCGGCCAGGATGCTGATGAGCGTGGTCTTGCCGGCGCCGTTCGGACCGAGCAGGCCGAAGAATTCGCCCTCCTCGACGGACAGGCTGACGCCCTTGAGCGCCTGAAGCGACTGGTAGCGCTTCTTGACGTTACGGATTTCTATGGCTGACATGACTGAGCGCGACGAACGAGCGCCGCGATGCCTGATTCTGGTCGTAAAACGGATGGGGAAAAACGGGGGCCGGTTGGATGCCCCGCAAAACGGTTGATTATAGGGCAAACCGGCAGGGCGGTCCGGGGCGGCGAACCCGCAGCGGACCGGCGCCACCGCGCGCATCGCTGCGGCGGGGCGTGGCTCGGGCGAGCGTCAATGTCGCCCGGTCAGGAGGGTGTCGATGCCGTAGGCGTGCGCGAGGCTGGCGAGCTTCGGCGGCAGATTGAGGATGTCGAGATTCGCCCCGCGCGCCTGCACGGCGCGCTGCCAGGCGAGCAGCACCGCCAGCGCGGCCGAGTCGAACTGCGCGAGGGCCGCGCAGTCGACCACGGTGGCGCCCGAGGCGATCCGGCCGAGCCCGTCGTCGAGCGCGGCCTTCGCGCTCGCGTGGGTCAGCGTGGCGCCGGTGGCGAACTGGCTCACGATGCCTTGCCGCCGGCCAGTTGCTGGTTGCGCTGCGTCAGGAACTGAATCAGTCCGTCGATGCCGCTTTGCTGGATCTTCTCGTTGAACTGCTGCTGGTACGTCTGGATCAGCCAGGCGCCGAGCACGTTCAGGTCATAGACACGCCAGCCTTGCTGCGACTTGTACAGACGGTAATCGATCTGCGCCGGCTGGCCGTTGGTCTGGGCCAGCGTGCGGACCACCACGTCGGTCGCGCCCGGGTCGGCACGGAACGGCGGGTACTGGATCTGCTGATCGGCCTTCAACTGCGCGATCGCGCCGGCATAGGTGCGGATCAGCAGCATCTTGAACTGCTCCATCACCTTGGCCTGCTGATCCGGCGTGGCGGCGCGCCAGTTGCGGCCCATCACGATCTGCGTGGTGCGGCGGAAATCGACGTACGGCAGGATGTCCTGGTTGACGATGGCGGTGATCTTGCCGATGTCGCCGGGCTTGATCGATTGCGTGCGAACCTCGTTGAGCACTTGCTCGGTCGCGGTCTTGATGAGCGCCTGCGGGTTCGACTGGTCGACCTCGGCGTGGGCCGCGCTGCCGAACGCAAGAAAGGCGGCGGCGACGGGGATCAGAAAAAACTTTTTCATGAGCGTGTCCTGCGAAGTGAACGGTGCGTCATTTTGCACCGGCAACGGGCTGCACGTTGCATCCGTCGCCGTCACAAACGTTTCTGGCTGTAACGAACCGGGGCCGGATCAGTGGAGGCGCAGGCTCGGCCAACGGAAGCCGTTCGGCGACGGCGGCACCACGTTCTGGGCCGGCACGTGGGTGGCGCTGGCCGGATTCGGCTGCTCCGCCGTGGCGTCCGAGGCATTCGACGCAGGCGCGGCGGCCACCGCCGAAGCGCCCGAGGCCGGCGTCGCGCCGGCCGGCGAAACCGCCGCTCCGGCTGCCGCACCCGCTGCACCCGCTGCGGCACCGCCCGCCGGCGCCGCGCCGTCGTCCGGCACGTCGTACTTCGGCAGCGAATCGCCGCTGTAGTCGGGCACGGCCGCTGCCGCCGCCCGGCCGCCAGGGCCGCCCGAGGCGGAGATCAGCGACTGGCGGCGTTGCAGGTAGGCGTTGCGCACGAACGAATACTTGTCGATCGCGGCCGCGTCGAGCACGTCGCCCGCGCCGAGCAGGTTGGCGCGCGTGTTCAGCAGATTCACGCCGAACAGGCCCCAGCTCAGCGAATCGGGGTTCACGTAGGTGAGCGGATTGCCGACGTAGTCGACGGCCAAGCCCGCCGTATCGCGCACCGTGCTCGGTCCGAGGAACGGCAGCACGACGTACGGGCCGGCCGGCACGCCGTAGTGGCCGAGCGTGATGCCGAAGTCGCTCGAGTGCTTGGGCAGCTTCGCGACGGTCGCCACGTCGAACAGGCCGCCGACACCGAACACCGTGTTGATCACCACGCGCATGATGTCGCCCACGCCGTCGGCGATGCGCAACTGCGCGAGGTTGTTGGCGGCGATATACACGTCGCCGATGTTCGAGAAGAAATTCGTCACGCTGTCGCGGACCGGCCCCGGCACCACCCACTGGTAGCCCTTCGCGGCGGGCTTCAGCGCATAGGTGTCGATCGTGTCGTTGAACTTGTACATCGTGCGGTTGAAGCCTTCCATCGGATCGCCCTTGGTGGGCGTCTGGACGGTGGCGCAACCGCTCATCGCGGCGAAGACCGCGGCGGCCAATGCCGCGTTCCTGAGGCGCATGGTCTGCATGGTTAAGTTCCCTCTTCTCTTTTGTCTTGTTTCGTCGTGGGGAGGATGGCGCCGCCTACTGCGCGCTCGCCCCCGAGGCCGCGGCCGCCGCCGGCGGCTTCGCACCGCCCGCATCCGCCGCCTTGCTGTACAAAAATTGTCCGATCAGGTTTTCCAGCACGATCGCGGATTGCGTCATCGTGATCGTATCGCCTGCTTTCAGCATTTCCGTGTCGCCGCCCGGCTCGAGCCCGATGTACTGCTCGCCGAGCAGGCCGGAGGTCAGGATTTTCGCGGACGAATCCTTCGGGAATTCGTACTGCTTGTCCACGTCGATCGTGACGACGGCCTGATAGGTATTGGTGTCGAAGCCGATCGCGCCGACCCGGCCGACCACCACGCCCGCGCTCTTGACCGCGGCGCGCGGCTTGAGGCCGCCGATATTGTCGAACTTCATCTTGACCGGGTAGGTTTGCTGGAACGACAGCGAGCTCATGTTGCCGACCTTCAGCGCAAGGAACAGCAGGGCCAGGAAGCCCACCACCACGAACAGGCCGACCCAGAAGTCGAGAGCAGTCTTTTTCATCGTCATCTCTGAAATGGCCGACTCAGCTGAACATCAGCGCAGTCAGCAGGAAATCGAGGCCGAGTACCGCGAGCGACGCGTACACGACGGTTCGGGTGGTCGCGCGCGACACGCCTTCCGGCGTCGGCTTCGCTTCGTAACCCTGGTAGAGCGCCGTGAAGGTGACGGCGAAGCCGAACACCACGCTCTTGAGCACGCCGTTGCCGACGTCGGACCAGACGTCCACGCCACCCTGCATCTGCGACCAGAACGCGCCCGGATCGACGCCGATCAGGATCACGCCCACCACGTAGCCGCCGAGCACGCCGACCGCGCAAAAAATCGCCGACAGCAGCGGCATCGCGATGATGCCGGCCCACAGGCGCGGCGCGATCACCGTCTTGATTGGATCGATCGCCATCATTTCGAGCGCGGTGAGCTGCTCGCCGGCCTTCATCAGGCCGATTTCGGCCGTCAGCGAGGTGCCGGCGCGGCCCGCGAACAGCAGCGCGGTGACCACCGGCCCGAGCTCGCGCACCAGCGAAAGCGCCACCAGCAGGCCGAGCGACTGCTCCGCGCCGTAACGGTTCAGCGTGTAGTAGCCCTGCAGACCCAGCACGAAGCCGACGAACAGGCCCGACACGGCAATGATCACGAACGAATAATTGCCGAGGAAGTGGATCTGTTTCGTGACGAGCCGCGGCCGGCGCAGCAGGGCGAAGAATTCGAACACGAGGCGCACGAACAGCCGGGACGCATAGCCCGTGCGTTCGAAACCGCCGATCACGTAACGACCGATCGCGCTGATCATCGGCGCCCTCCGCCAAGGCCGAAATCCGCGTCGAGCGGCGGACTCGTGTAGTGAAACCGGAACGGGCCGTCGGGCACGCCGTCGATGAACTGGCGCACGCTCGGCTCGGTCGAGGCGCGCAACTGATCGGGCGTGCCTTCGGCCAGCACGCCGCCGTTGCCGAGGAAGTAGACGTAATCGGCGATCGCGAACGATTCCGGCACGTCGTGCGTGACCAGGATCGAGGTCGCGCCGAGCGCCTCGTTCAGCGTGCGGATCAGGTTCGCGGTGATGCCGAGCGAGATCGGATCGAGGCCGGCGAACGGCTCGTCGTACATGATCAGTTGCGGATCGAGCGCAATTGCACGGGCCAGCGCGATGCGGCGCGCCATGCCGCCCGATACCTCGGACGGCATCAGGTCGCGCGCGCCGCGCAGGCCCACCGCGTTGAGCTTCATCAACACCAGATCGCGGATCAGCGGCTCGGGCAGGTCGGTATGTTCGCGCAGCGCGAACGCGACGTTGTCGAACACCGACATGTCGGTAAACAGCGCGCCGAACTGGAACAGCATGCCCATCTTGCGGCGCAGCGCGTAAAGGCCGTCACGCGATTGCGCGCCGAGATCGGCGCCGTCGAACAGCACCTGGCCGCGCCGCGCGCGCACCAGGCCGCCGATCAGCCGCAGCACGGTCGTCTTGCCGCACCCGGACCCGCCCATCACCGCGACCACTTGGCCGCGCCCGAAGCGCAGGTTCAGATTCGACAGCACGAGCCGATCGCCGTAGCCGAAATCGACATCGCGAAGTTCCAGCAGGGACTCGGAAGGGGAGCTCACGGAGCTGTCAATCCTGTTACACAGAACGCCGAATTATAGGGCCTGCCTTGGATTGATGCGTGCAAGGTGTGCAGCGCGGCAATTTCCGCGTCTGGGTAATCGTTACTCGATGTAACGTCGCGGCGCTCGGCGGCGGCCGCTGCGACGCCCAGCACGGCTGGACGGGCGGCCGAAAGCCTTGCCGGGCGCGGATTCCGGGGCGCCCGGCAGTACCGGCCCGCAACGCTGCGTTGCGGCAATCACGGCAATCATCAGAAGAAAAGGCGCGCCGCCCACCGACGATCGCGCCCCGTTGCCGATCAGCGCGGGAAGCAGGCGTCGAGCGCCGCCACGGCCGCGCGCGGATCGTCGGCCGCGGTGATCGCGCTGACCACCGCGACGCTGCCCACGCCGGTGGCGATCACGCCCGGCAGCCGCTCGGCGCTGACGCCGCCGATCGCCACCAGCGGCGCGCGCCGGCCGGCGAAGCGCGCATAGCGCGCGATCCGCGCGAGGCCTTGCGGCGGCGCGGCGACGGCCTTGGTCGCGGTGGCATACACCGGGCCGAGCGCCAGATAGCTGGGCCGCATGCGCAGCGCCACCAGCATCTCGTAATAGCCGTGACTCGACAGCCCGAGCCGCAGCCCGGCCGCGGCGATCGCGCCGAGATCGGCCGTCTCCAAGTCTTCCTGGCCGAGATGCACGCCGTACGCACCCGCCTCGATCGCCAGCCGCCAGTGGTCGTTGATGAACACGCGGGCATCCGGGTAACGGCGGCCGGCCGCCACGGCGCGCGCGATTTCCGCGGCCAGCTGATCGGGCGTGGCGCCCTTCACGCGCAATTGCACGGTGCGCGCGCCGTAATCGAGCACGCGCTCGACCCATTCGGCCGACGGCACCACTGGATACAGCCCGAGCCGGGCCGGACACGGCGCGAACGCCGGTTCGGGCGCGGCCGGCGCGCCGGCGATCGACGGAAAACGGGCCGGATCGACCGGCCACGAAGCGCCCTCGCCCGCCGGGCCGTTCTCGTCCCCGTCGCGCCAGGCGAGCGCCAGCACCAGCGCGTCGTGCGGCGCGAAGCCGCAATCGACGAACGCGGCCAGCGCGGCGATCCAGTCGTCGGCCAGCGGCGCGGCGGCAGTCAGCGCGTAGCGCGCCTGCGCGGTCCTGAGCGTGGCGTGCCGCTCGTCGATCTCGATCACCGCACCGCCCCCCGCGATCAGCGCGGCCGCGCGCGCGGCCTCGGCTTCGGCATCGCGCGCTGTCGTCACGAGCAGGTCGCCCGCCTGCGAGTGTTCGGGCGCCGCGACACAGATTCGCGCCGGCTCGCTGCGCGCCGGCCACTCGCCGAGCCGCGCGCGAATCCGCTCGGCGGCTGCGGCGAGTTCGTCGGCCGGCGGCCAGAACAGCGCAGCAAAGCGTGAAGCTGGCGTGGCCGTCATTGCGCGCCTCCGTCGTGGTGCCAGAACGGCATGCCGACCACCGGCGTGCTCGCATGCGCGGTTTCGCGCGCATCCATCGGGCCGGCCAGATACGCGGCACGCCCCGCCTCGACGCCCTGCGCGAACGCGCGCGCCATGATCTCGGGATGCGTCGCCTGCGACACGGCCGTGTTCAGCAGCACGCCGTCGAAACCCCACTCCATCACCTGGCACGCATGCGAGGGCACGCCGAGCCCGGCATCGACGATCAGCGGCACGTCCGGCAGCCGCTCGCGCAGCACGCGCAGCCCGTACGGGTTGATCACGCCCTTGCCGGTGCCGATCGGCGCCCCCCACGGCATCAGCGCCTCGCAGCCCGCGTCGAGCAGCCGGCGGCCGATCACGAGATCCTCGGTGCAATACGGCAGCACCTTGAAACCGTCCTTGACGAGCAACGCCGCCGCCTCGATCAGGCCGACCGGGTCCGGCTGCAGCGTGTAGTCGTCGCCGATCAGTTCGAGCTTGATCCAGTCGGTCTCGAACACCTCGCGCGCCATCTGCGCGGTGTTGACCGCCTCGGCCACCGTCTGGCAGCCGGCCGTGTTCGGCAGCAGCGGCACGTCGTGACGCTTGAGCAGATCGAAGAAGCCGGCCTCGGCGGTGCCGGCGGTCATCTGCCGGCGCAGCGCGACCGTGACCATGCCGGGCTTCGAGGCGGCGATCGAATCGGACAGCGATTGCAGCGACGGATAGCGGGAGGTGCCGAGCAGCACGCGGCTCTGGAACGTGGTGCCGTACAGCGTCAGCGAATCGGGGGGAGCAAGGAGCGTCATGAGGAAGTCCTGTAATGGCGCGCGGCTCAGCCGCCCGCGACGGGATGCACGACGTCGAGCCGGTCGCCGGCCGCCAGCGCGTGCTGGGCGTGGCGCGTGCGCGCGACGAACGCACCGTTGACGGCCACCGCGAACGGCGGGCGGGCCTCGTAGGCGGCGAGCGCGTCGGCGACGGTCGCGCCGTCGGGGAGCGTCAGCGTCTGTTGATTGATCTGGATGTCCATGGCGGGATTCGGTAGGTCGGGGGCGGCGCCTTACGCATGCGCCGCGTCGGTCTGGAACAGGTCCGGCCAGCGCGCGGCGGCACGCCAGGCGGCGAAGGCATCGGCATCGGCGCGATGCAGGCCCGGCGCGCCGCCGAACCACGCCTGCACCCACTCGATGGCGGCTTGCGCCACCTCGGGCGCGATCATGAAGCCGTGCCGGTAGAGGCCGTTGACGGCCAGCGTCGCCTCACCGCAACGGACGATCGCCGGGCGGTGATCGGGCAGCGTCGGCCGGCATTGCGAGCCGAGTTCGAGGATGCGCGCCTCGCCGAACGCCGGATGCACGGAAAACGCGGCACTGAGCAATTCGAGCGCCGAGCGCACGCTCACAGGCGACATGTCCTCGCCTTCCACCTCGGTCGCGCCGATCACGTACAGATCGTTCTGCTTCGGCGCGATGTAGAGCGGATAGCGCGGATGCAGCAGCCGCACCGGCCGTGTCAGGCCGATGCCGGGCGCATGCACGCGCGCGACTTCGCCGCGAATCCCGCGCAGCGCCGGCAGCACCGGTTTCGCGCCGAGGCCGCGGCAATCGATCGTCAGGTGCGCGCGCGGTTCGGGCGCGGCATCGACGGCGGTGTGCCAGTGGGTGTCGACGCCGCGCTCGGCCAGGCCCGCGGCCAGTGCGGCGAGCGTCTGGCGGTTGTCGAGCTGGCCTTCGCCCGGCAGCAGCCAGCCGCGCCCGAAACGGCCGGCCAGCGCCGGCTCGGCCGCGTCCACCTGCGCGCCCGCCAGCGCGACGAAGCCGCCCTCGACGAGCGCGGCCGGCGCATTGGCGCGCACGCGCCGTTCGAACAGCGGCGCCTCGGCGCGGTCGGCCTGATGCCACACCACCAGCGTGCCGTTGCGCTGGAAAAACACCGGCTCGGGCAACTCGGCGAGCCAGCCGGGCCAGCGTTCGAGCGAGGCCGCGCCCAGTTCGGTGATCAACAGTTCGGCGCTCGCGGCCTCGGCCAGCGGCGCGAGCATCGCGGCCGCCACCCACGCGGCAGCCCCCGAGCCGGCCGCGTCGCCGCGTTCGTACAGCGACACGCGCAGCCCTGTGCCGGCGAGCCGCCACGCGATCAGCCGGCCGACCAGGCCGCCGCCGAGCACGGCGACGTCGGCGCGTGCGGCGGATGCGCCGCTCATCGCACCACCTCGGCACGCGCGCAAAACGCAGCCGCAACGCACGCGGCCAACGCGCGCGCATCGGCGGCCGACCACAACGGGCGGCACGCAGCATCGAAACCGGGGGGACACAACAGGACAGGCAGAACAGACATGGGCTTCCTTCCGTAACGCGCGAGGGCGCAATCGAACGGACGAAACCAGCGGCCGGAGCCGACCGGACGACACATGCCGGCACATCCCAAACGATGGCGGCGGGCGCGACCCGGTGGAATCGGAAACTTCCCGCGCCGGTATTACCCGGATCGGGTGCGAAGGGTCTCTCTCAGCCTTGCCGCCGCACGCCGTACGATCCGTTACCGGACCAAGCTGGCAGCAAAGCACCCCTGTTTCGTCAGGCGGTCATTAGACCACAGAAGCCGAAACGGCCGCAAACCTCGGCCTGCGGCCGAAGCGCCGGTGCGCGCGGCGGCGCGGTGCTGGCACAATAGCCGCCAATGCCCGGCCGGCCTTGCTGACAAAGCGCTTGCGACACCGCGCCCGCCGCAGTTAAGAACCGTTTAAGCGATGCGCCGCACAATCCGCGGCGAGCCGCCGTCATATGGCACGATTTGAGGCGCGCCGCCGCGCGCCTCGTTCCGACCCACCCCGGCATCGCGCCGCCCACCGCAGGAAGCCCATGACTCCCTCGTCCCCCGTCGCCCGCCCCGCGAACGACGCGCCGCCAGGCGACGCCCGCATCTCCGCGTGGAGCCTCATCAAGCCCTATTGGGTGTCTTCGGAATGGAAGACCGCATGGGGCCTGCTCGTCTCGATCATCGCGATGAACCTCGTGATCGTCTGGATCAACGTCCGGCTCAACAGCTGGAACGCGGGGTTCTACAACGCGCTGCAGCAGAAGGACGCCGCGCAGGTGCCGCACCTGCTGCTGGTGTTCTCCGGCTACGCGTTCGCGTTCATCATCCTGGCCATTTACCGCACCTACCTGCGGCAGATGCTCGGCTTCCGGTGGCGGCAGTGGATCACCAACCGGGCGCTCGACGACTGGTTCAACGATCGCGCGTTCTACCGCATCGAGCGCGACCGCCTGACCGACAACCCGGACCAGCGGATCACCGACGATCTGAACTCGCTGTCCACCTCCACGCTCGCGCTGACGCTCGACCTGATCTCCACGGTCGTCACGCTGTGCTCGTTCGTGGTGATTCTCTGGTCGATCGCCGGCGCGCTGTCGATTCCGTTCGGCGGCTCGCAGATCACGATCCCGGGCTACATGGTGTGGGCCGCCGCGCTGTACGCGATGATCGGCTCCTACCTGACGCACAAGGCGGGCCATCCGCTCGTGTCGATCAACTACCAGCAGCAGCGCGTCGAGGCCGATTTCCGTTTCGGCCTGATCCGGATCCGCGAAAACGCCGAGCAGATCGCGTTCTTCGACGGCACCTCGCGCGAAAAGCAGAACGCGCTCGGCCTGTTCGAGCGGATTCGCGACAACTGGTGGCGCCTGATGGCCTACACGCGGCGCATGAACTTCGTGTTGAGCTTCTACGGCCAGCTCGCGATCATCTTCCCGATCGCGGTGGCCTCGCCGCGCTACTTCGCGGGCGCCTATTCGTTCGGCGTGCTGATGCAGATCAGCAGTGCGTTCGGCACCGTCAGCGATTCGTTCTCGTGGTTCATCAACAGCTACTCGACGCTGGTGGAATGGCGCGCGACCGTCAATCGTCTGTGCGAATTCAAGCGCATCACGCGCGCCTCGCACCTGAAGGAAACGATGTCGCCGGCCACCGAGCACGGCGGCATCAACCTGCATCTGGCGGATACCGAAGCGCTGAGCACCTCGGGCCTGCGCCTCGCGCTGCCCGACGGCCGGCCGCTGTCAACGATCGGCGACCTGACGATCGAGCCCGGTTCGCGCTGGCTGGTGCGCGGCGCATCGGGCGCGGGCAAGAGCACGCTGCTGCGCGCGATGGCCGGCCTCTGGCCGTTCGGCGACGGCGCGATCGACGCGCCGGTGGGCGCGAAGATGATGTTCGTGCCGCAGCGCAGCTACCTGCCGATCGGCACGCTGAAGGCGGCGCTGGCCTACCCGTCGGCGGCCGAGCGGTTCGGCGACGACGAATGCCGCGCCGTGCTGCGCGATTTCGGCCTGGACGATTACGCGACGCGGCTCGACGAGTCGAACCACTGGACCCAGGTGCTCTCGCCGGGCGAACAGCAGCGCCTGGCCGGCGCGCGCGCGCTGCTGCACAAGCCCGACTATCTGTTCCTCGATGAAGCGACCAGCGCGCTCGACGCCGACAACGAAGCGCTGCTCTACGGCCTGCTGGCCGCGCGGCTGCCCGGCGCGGCGATCGTCAGCATCGCGCACCGCGAATCGCTGACGGCGTTCCACGATCGCACGTTCGACGTGCAGCGCGACGCCGCGTAATCCCGGCTCCGCAAAGCAAAAGAGCACGCCAAGGCGTGCTCTTTTTTCATGGCGCGCGGCGCGAATCCGGCATCGCGCGCCGCGCTTGCCGCTCGATCAGCGCGGCAGTTCCGAATGGCCCATCAGGAACGCGTCGACCGCACGCGCGCACTGGCGGCCTTCGCGAATCGCCCACACCACGAGCGACTGGCCACGGCGCATGTCGCCGGCCGCGAACACCTTGTCGACCGAGGTCGAGTAGGCGCGCTCGCCTTCGGTGGCCGCACGCGCGTTGCCGCGCGCATCCTTGGCGACGCCGAACGCGTCGAGCACCGGCGCGGCCGGTTGCGTGAAGCCCATCGCCAGCAGCACGAGATCGGCCTTCAGCTCGAACTCGGAGCCCGGCACTTCGGTCATCTTGCCGTCCTTCCATTCGACGCGCGCGGCGATCAGCTTCTCGACCTTGCCGTTCGAGCCTTCGAGGCGCTTGGTGGCGACCGCCCAATCGCGCTCGCAGCCTTCGTCGTGCGACGACGAGGTGCGCAGCTTGATCGGCCAGTATGGCCACACCATCGGCTTGTTTTCCTGCTCGGGCGGCTGCGGCAGCAGTTCGAACTGCATGACCGATTCCGCGCCGTGACGGTTCGAGGTGCCGACGCAATCCGAGCCGGTATCGCCGCCGCCGATCACGATCACGTGCTTGCCCTTGGCGACCAGCTGGTCGGGCAGGCTGTCGCCGGCGTTGACGCGGTTCTGCAGCGGCAGGAAATCCATCGCGTAGTGCACGCCCGCGAGGTCGCGGCCCGGCACCGGCAGGTCACGCGGCGTTTCGGAGCCGCCCGCGATCACGATCGCGTCGAACTCGTCCTGCAGCGTATCGGGCGAGATGGTTTCCTTGGCCAGGCTGCCGATCGATTCGGGCAGCGGGTCCTTGCCGATGAACACGCCGGTGCGGAACGTCACGCCTTCGGCTTCCATCTGGCGCATGCGGCGGTCGATCAGCCACTTTTCCAGCTTGAAATCGGGGATGCCGTAGCGCAGCAGGCCGCCCACGCGGTCGTTCTTCTCGAACACGGTGACATCGTGGCCGGCGCGCGCCAGTTGCTGCGCGGTGGCCAGGCCGGCGGGGCCGGAACCGACCACGGCCACCTTCTTGCCCGTCTTGTGCGCGGCCGGCAGCGGCTTGACCCAGCCTTCGGCCCAGGCCTTGTCGATGATCGCGTGCTCGATCGACTTGATGCCGACCGGATCGTTGTTGATGCCGAGCGTGCAGGCCGCTTCGCACGGCGCCGGGCAGATGCGGCCCGTGAACTCGGGGAAATTGTTGGTCGAGTGCAGGACCTCGATCGCGTGCTGCCAATCCTGGCGATACACGAGATCGTTGAAGTCCGGAATGATGTTGTTGACCGGACAGCCGTTGTTGCAGAACGGAATGCCGCAATCCATGCAGCGTGCGCCCTGGATCTTCGCGTCTTCGTCGGACAGCGCCGCGACGAATTCCTTGTAATGCTTTACGCGGGTGAGCGGAGCCTCGTACGCCTCGTGGCGGCGTTCGAACTCGAGAAAACCGGTTGCCTTGCCCATAAGGTTCTCGTCTGAATCTGGGTGGTTCGGGAGGGGACCCGCGCCCGCCGCTGGCGGCGGGCGCGTTCGCTAGTTGGTATCGATCGGTTGCGTCAGGCTGCGACGGCGGCTTGCTTGGCGGCCTTCGCCGCGGCCATTTCGCCGAGTGCGCGCTTGTATTCGTGCGGGAACACCTTCACGAACTGGCGGCGCGCCGCATCCCAGTTTTCCAGCAGCGACTTCGCACGCGGCGAGCCGGTGAACTGGAAGTGACGCTCGATCAGCCCCTTCAGCAGCGCTTCGTCGGTCTGACCGGTGTGCCAGAGGCCACGGTCGACGGTGCGTTCCTGTTCGGCCTGTTGCAGCACCGGATCGAGCGCGACCATCGCCTTGTTGCACTTGGCCGCGAACATGCCGTCCGGATCGTAGACATAGGCCAGGCCGCCCGACATGCCGGCCGCGAAGTTGCGGCCGGTTTCGCCGAGCACCACCACCACGCCGCCCGTCATGTATTCGCAGCCGTGGTCGCCCGTGCCCTCGACGACCGCCGTGGCGCCCGAGTTGCGCACGCAGAAGCGCTCGCCAGCCACGCCGCGGAAGAACGCCTCGCCTTCCAGCGCGCCGTACATCACCGTGTTGCCGCAGATGATGTTCTCTTCCGACTTGCCGCGGAAATCGTTGGTCGGACGGATGATGATGCGGCCACCCGACAGGCCCTTGCCGACGTAGTCGTTGCCGTCGCCGACCAGATCGAGCGTGACGCCCTTCGCGAGGAACGCGCCGAAGCTCTGGCCCGCGGTGCCCTTCAACTGGATGTGGATCGCGTCGTCGTCGAGGCCGTCACGGCCGTACTTCTTGGCGATCACGCCCGACAGCATCGCGCCGACCGTACGGTTGACGTTGCGCACCGGCTGGATGAACGACACGTGCTCGCCGTTCTCGATCGCGCCCTTCGCCTTCTCGATCAGCGTGTGGTCGAGCGCGCGCTCCAGGCCGTGATCCTGCACGTCGAGGTGACGCGTCGAGGCGTTCTCGACTTGCGGCTGGTAGAACACGCGCGTGAAGTCGAGGCCCTTCGCCTTCCAGTGCTCGACGCCCTTGCGCGTGTCGAGCAGCTCGGCACGGCCGATCAGGTCGTCGAACTTCGCGATGCCGAGTTGCGCCATGATTTCGCGCACTTCCTCGGCCACGAAGAAGAAGTAGTTGACGACGTGTTCGGGCTGGCCCGAGAACTTCGCACGCAGCACCGGGTCCTGCGTCGCCACGCCGACCGGGCAGGTGTTCAGATGGCACTTGCGCATCATGATGCAGCCCTGCACGACGAGCGGCGCCGTCGCGAAGCCGAATTCGTCCGCGCCGAGCATCGCGCCGATCGCGACGTCGCGGCCGGTCTTCATCTGGCCGTCGGCCTGCACCCGGATGCGGCCGCGCAGGCCGTTCAGCACGAGCGTTTGCTGCGTTTCGGCGAGGCCCAGTTCCCACGGCGTGCCGGCGTGCTTCAGCGACGACAGCGGCGAGGCGCCCGTGCCGCCGTCATGGCCGGCGATCACGACGTGATCGGCCTTGGCCTTGGCCACACCGGCCGCGACCGTGCCCACGCCCACTTCCGACACGAGCTTCACCGAGATGCTCGCGACCGGGTTGACGTTCTTCAGGTCGTGGATCAGTTGTGCCAGATCCTCGATCGAGTAGATGTCGTGGTGCGGCGGCGGCGAGATCAGGCCCACGCCCGGCACCGCGTAACGCAGCTTGCCGATGTATTCCGAGATCTTGTGGCCCGGCAACTGGCCGCCTTCGCCCGGCTTCGCGCCCTGCGCCATCTTGATCTGGATCTGGTCGGCCGACGACAGGTATTCGGCATTGACGCCGAAGCGGCCCGACGCGACCTGCTTGATCTTCGAGCGCAGCGAATCGCCATCCTTCAGCGGGGTGTCGCGCACGACTTCCTCGCCGATCACCGAGCGCAGCGAATCGCCGTTCTTGATCGGGATGCCGCGCAGTTCGTTGCGGTAGCGGTTCACGTCCTCGCCGCCTTCGCCGGTGTTCGACTTGCCGCCGATGCGGTTCATCGCGACGGCCAGCGTGGCGTGCGCCTCGGTGCTGATCGAGCCGAGCGACATCGCGCCGGTGGCGAAGCGCTTGACGATCTCCTTGGCCGATTCGACGTCGTCGATCGGGATCGCCTTGGACGGATCGACCTTGAACTCGAACAGGCCGCGGAACGTCATGTGACGGCGGGTCTGGTCGTTGATCAGGTGCGCGTATTCCTTGTACGTCTGGTACGAGTTGCTGCGCGTCGCGTGTTGCAGCTTGGCGATCGAATCGGGCGTCCACATGTGGTCTTCGCCGCGAATCCGGAACGCGTACTCGCCGCCGGCGTCGAGCATGTCGCGCAGGATCGGGTTGTCGCCGAACGCGTCGAGGTGCAGGCGCAGCGCTTCCTCGGCCACTTCGAACAGGCCGATGCCGCCGACCTTCGAGGCCGTGCCCTTGAAGTACTTGTTGACGAGGCTGCTCGCGAGGCCCACCGCTTCGAAGATCTGCGCGCCCGTGTACGACATGTACGTCGAGATGCCCATCTTCGACATGACCTTGTACAGGCCCTTGCCGACCGCCTTCGTGAAGTTGTAGATCGCCTTCTCGGCCGACAGGTCGCCCGGCAGGCCTTCGGCCATCTTGGCGAGCGTTTCCATCGCGAGGTACGGGTGCACGGCTTCCGCGCCGTAGCCCGCGAGCAGCGCGAAGTGGTGCGTTTCACGCGCCGAGCCGGTTTCGACGACGAGGCCCGTGCTGGTGCGCAGGCCCTGGTCGACCAGGTGCGAGTGGATCGCCGAGGTGGCCAGCAGCGCCGGGATCGCGACCGTATCCGCATCGGTCTTGCGATCCGACACGATCAGGATGTTGTAGCCCGACTTGACCGCATCGACGGCTTCGGCGCAAAGCGAGGCCAGGCGCGCCTCGATGCCTTCCTTGCCCCAGGCGGCCGGGTAGCAGATGCTCAGTTCGTACGCGCTGAACTTGCCGCCCGTGTACTGATCGATCGAGCGGATCTTCGCGATGTCCTTGAAGTCCAGCACCGGCTGGGACACTTCGAGCCGCATCGGCGGGTTGACGTTCTGCGTGTCGAGCAGGTTCGGCTTCGGGCCGATGAACGACACGAGCGACATCACCATGTTTTCGCGGATCGGATCGATCGGCGGGTTGGTGACCTGCGCGAACAACTGCTTGAAGTAGTTGTAGAGCGTCTTGTTCTTGTTCGACATCACCGCGAGCGGCGAATCGTTGCCCATCGAGCCGATGCCTTCCTCGCCGCCGACGGCCATCGGCGCCATCAGGAACTTGAGGTCTTCCTGGGTGTAGCCGAACGCCTGCTGACGGTCGAGCAGCGTCGACGCCGAACGGCGTTCCGCGGCGACTTCCTCGTCCTTCGCGTCGATCTCGTCGAGCTTGATGCGCACCGCATCGATCCAGCTCTTGTACGGCTTCGCGTTCGCGAGGTTGTCCTTCAGTTCCTTGTCGTCGATGATGCGGCCGTGTTCCATGTCGATCAGGAACATCTTGCCCGGCTGCAGGCGCCACTTCTTGACGATCTTCGATTCGGGGATCAGCAGCGTGCCGGCTTCCGAGGCCATGATCACGAGGTCGTCGTCGGTGACGATGTAGCGCGCCGGACGCAGGCCGTTACGGTCGAGCGTCGCGCCGATCTGGCGGCCGTCCGTGAAGGCGATCGCGGCGGGGCCGTCCCACGGCTCCATCATGGCGGCGTGGTATTCGTAGAACGCGCGGCGGTTGTCGTCCATCAGCGTGTGCTGTTCCCACGCTTCCGGAATCATCATCATCATCGCGTGGACGAGCGGATAGCCGGCCATCACGAGCAGTTCGAGGCAGTTGTCGAACGATGCGGTGTCCGACTGGCCCGGGTAGATCAGCGGCCAGAGCTTCGGCAGGTCGTCGCCGAGCACGTGCGAGGCGATCGCGCCGGTGCGGGCGTTCAGCCAGTTGACGTTGCCCTTCACCGTGTTGATTTCGCCGTTGTGGGCAATCATCCGGTACGGGTGGGCCAGCTCCCAGGCCGGGAACGTGTTGGTCGAGAAACGCTGGTGGACCAGCGCCAGCGCCGACACCACACGCGCGTCCTGCAGGTCGCGGTAGTACACGCCCACTTGCCCGGCCAGCAGCAGGCCCTTGTAGACGATGGTGCGCGCCGACATCGACGGCACGAAGTATTCCTTGCCGTGCTGCAGCTTGAGCGCCTGGATGCGGTGGCTCGCCGTCTTGCGGATCACGTACAGCTTGCGTTCGAGCGCGTCGGTGACGATCACGTCCTTGCCGCGGCCGATGAAGATCTGGCGGATCAGCGGCTCGGACGCCTTGACCGTGGGCGAAATCGGCATGGTCGAATCGACCGGCACGTCGCGCCAGCCGAGCACCACCTGGCCTTCGGCCTTGACGGTGCGCTCCAGCTCCTGTTCGCAGGCGATGCGCGAGGCGCTTTCCTTCGGCAGGAACACCATGCCGACCCCATATTCCCCTTCCGGCGGCAGCGTCACGCCCTGCTTGGCCATGTCCTCGCGATAGAACGCGTCCGGGATCTGGATCAAGATGCCCGCGCCGTCGCCCATCAGCGGATCGGCGCCCACCGCGCCGCGGTGATCGAGGTTTTCGAGAATCTTCAGGCCCTGCTCGACGATCTCGTGGCTTTTCTTGCCCTTGATGTGCGCAACGAAGCCGACGCCGCAAGCGTCGTGCTCGTTCTGCGGATCGTAAAGACCTTGCGCGGCGGGAACCGCGCCCTGCGGCTCTTGGTGGTCGTTCATGGGGACACCGTCTGAGTAGGGGCCTTGCGGCCGTTGAAACATGTACTTGTCGCCCGCCGCTTCGGCGGCGGCGTGGCGGGCTGGCGCCGGGCGCACTTTCGCCCGGCATGCCGGAAATCGGAATATACGCGACGAATCAACGGAATAGCAACAAAAACCGTTTGGTCTGACACCAATTATTTGGATGTTTCGGATTGGTGCCTTTTTATTGGGGACGTATCGATTTGGTGCAAAAAAAGGGCGGCACCCGAAGATGCCGCCGTGGTCCCCCCGCTGCCGTTGTTACTGATGGGCGGATGGGTTGTGCGGACCATTGTTTTCACGTACCTTACGCGGCCGTCCGCGGGGCAGCGGCGAGACGCGACGGTTCGCGGTGCGGGCCGCCCACTCACGATACGTTTCGCTGCCGAGCACCCAGCCCTTGAGCGTGGCCTGCTGAAGCTGGTCGGTCTGGCGCTCGTCGAGCGGCTGTTCGCACAGCTCCTTGTAGGCACGCTGCCGTTCGAACGGCGTGTTGCCGAGCGCCCAGTACAACGGGTGATCGGTGATCAGACTGTCGACGGTCAGGCCGATATGGTGGCGGTAGCTCGCCCAGCGGTAGGCCTCGGGGGCCTGCGCGAGCTGCGCACGCACCGGGCTCAATTCCACCACCCGGCTCGCCAGCAGGAAGTAGCGTTCGCCCTCGATCACGGTGGCGCGATAGCGGCCTTCCCACAACGTGCCGCGTCGCGAATAGCGGCGGTTGAAATGCGCAACATAGCGTCGGCCGACCGCCTGCATCGCCTTCGGCAGGCTTGCCTCGTCGCTGGGCGTGACGAGCAGCTGAACTTGTCGCGGCAGCAGCACATAGGCATGCACTGCCAGTTGATGATCGCGCGCCGCCGCCTTCAGACAATCGATGAAAAGCTCGTAATCCTGATCGTCGACGAACGCAGGTTGCTGATCCAGGCCGCGCAGGATGACGTGCTGCGGCTGATCGGGAACGTAGAGTCGTGCTAGCCGTGCCATGCTGAATGTCCGTTTGATCGCGTTAGGAAATACCCGAAGGCCCGAAAGACTGCATCCGCGCAGAGCCCCGCGCGGCAGGGAGGATTCGTACGTTCGTGCGAATCCTAGGGAGATTGCTCTAGCTTACAAGCCTGTTCCGTTTGAAACGCCGTGGTCATAATGAGCACGCCTTTTATCAAGGAGGAGACAAACCGATGAAACAACAATTGGCCATTACGGGGACCGTTGCACTTGCACTCATGACTGCGGGCTCCCCCGCGCAAGCGCAATCGGCTGGAAGCTTCTATGTCACCACGGGCTGGTTTCATCTCGCCCCTCAGGATTCGAGCGACCCACTGAAAATCATGAGCGTGGGTGGAACCCCTGTGAATCAATCGGTACCGAATACCGGCGCCGGCATTTCAGACGCCGACACGTTCGGCTTCACCGCCGGCTATTTCGTGACCGACCACATCGCTACCGAATTCGTCTACGGGGTGCCGCCAAAGTTCAATATTGAAGGCGAAGGATCGTTGTCGCGGTTCGGCACGATCGGCCGTGCCTACCAGTGGAGCCCGGCCCTGCTGCTCAAGTACTACTTCAACAGCGCCGAGGCGAAATTCCGTCCGTACGTGGGCGTCGGCGCGACCTACATCTACTTCACCGGTGCGAAGATCACCAACAGCGCCTTCGAGAACGGCGCCCTGGGCGGGCCGACCAGCGCCACGACCAGCAACCAGTGGGCGCCCGTGTTCAACGCCGGCTTCAACTACAACTTCAACAAGCACTGGTTCGCCGGCCTGTCGATCTCGTACATCCCGGTCAGCCTGACCGCCACCCTGACCACCCAACGCGCCAGCCAGGTCGGCACGCTCACCCAGACCTCTCAAGCCCACATCAAGCTGAATCCGATCGTGAGCTACGTGAACGTCGGCTACCGCTTCTGAACGACGTGCTTCTAAGCGTAGTCGAATATTTGGGGAATGGTTAATCTCGCAGCAATTTGTAGCGATTTTTTCCTGACGTAACGAAAGCGGGATGTGAACTTGCTTTACATCCCGCATCGTACGGAGCATTTTCATCGCCAACCGCGGGAATTCGATATTTTTATTTTCCGCTTGATTGGGTTCCGGCCCGAAAAACATTCTCTTTCGAGGTGATCCTCGAAGGCGACAACCGCCGAACGCGAGGTCAATCGCGCGTGTCAGACTTGCGCTGTCGCGAAATCGGGGCCGATCAAATCGATACGATCGGTACAGATCAGATCCACACCCCATCCGATCAGTTCGCGCGCCCGCGCCGGATCGTTGACCGTATAGGCCAGCGTGCGCAGCCCGGCCGCGCGGATCGCGGCCACGCGCGCCGCGTCGAACTCGCGATGGTTCGCATGCAGCGCGACGCAGCCGAGCCGGGCGGTGAGCGCCTGCCAGTCGTCCGGCAGCGTGTCGAGCAGCAACCCGCGCGGCAGCGCCGGCACCGCGCGCTGCGCGGCCGCCAGCGCGTCCACCGAAAACGACGACAGCAGCGGCGGCACCGCCGCGCCGCGCCAATAGCGCGCCGTGTCGCGCGCCACCCGCTCGCCGGTTTCGGCCTCGCGCCCCGGGCACGGCTTGATCTCCACGTTGGCCGCCAGGCCGAGCGCGAGGCAGCGCGCGGCGGCTTGCTCCAGCGTCGGCATCCGTTCGCCGGCGAAGCGCGCGTCGAACCAGCTTCCCGCATCGAGCGCGGCCAGCGCGGCGTAATCCATGCCGGCCGCCGCACCCTCGCCGTTCGAGGTGCGCGCGACCGTATCGTCGTGCAGCAGGAAACTGATGCCGTCGGCCGACAACTTTGCATCGAACTCCACCATCCGGTGCCCGCGCCGCGCACCTTCCTCGAGGCCGGCCAGCGTGTTTTCGGGCGCCAGCTTGCCGCCGCCGCGATGCGCGACGATGCGCGCGACAGGCGCATACGGCCAGGATTGCGGATCGTGCTCGGGCATGACGGTGTCCTCGTTCGACTGCGGGGTGGAGTCGGAGATCAGTTGGCGCGATGGCCCGTGTCCGGATCGAAGAAATGCAGCCGGTGCGCGGGCAGCGACACCTGCAGCGCCGAGCCGGTCGGCGGGCGCTCGGCGTAGGGCAGCCGCACCGCCACGTCGTAGTCGCCCCAGCGGCCGTGCGCGAGATTGTCGGCGCCGAGCAGCTCGCACGAATCCACCGGCAAGGTGGCGGCCGGCATGCCGGGCTGCGGCGTCATGTGTTCGGGCCGCATGCCGAGCACCCACTCGCGGCCCGGCGCCACCTCGCGGCCGATTCCGGGCGCGCCGGCCACCGGCAGGCGCGGCCCGCCGCCCGCCACCTCGAACAGCGTGCCGTCGGCCGAGAGCCGCCCGCGCAGCAGGTTCATGGCCGGCGAGCCGATGAAGCCGGCCACGAAGGTGGTGGCCGGCTTTTCGTAGACGTCGACGGGCGCGCCGATCTGCTCGGCCCGCCCGCGGTTCATGACGATCACGCGCTGCGCCAGCGTCATCGCCTCGATCTGGTCGTGCGTGACGTACACGCTCGTGGTGCCGAGCCGTGCATGCAGGCGCTGGATCTCCAGCCGCATCTGCACACGCAGCTTGGCGTCGAGGTTCGACAGCGGCTCGTCGAACAGGAACACCGCCGGCTCGCGCACGATCGCACGCCCCATCGCCACGCGCTGACGCTGCCCGCCCGACAGCTCGCGCGGCCGCCGCGCGAGCAGCGCCTCGAGTTCGAGAATCTTCGCGGCGGCCGCCACCCGCGCGTCGATTTCCGTGCGGGGAAGGCCGCGGATCTTCAGGCCGTAGCCCATGTTCTGCGCGACCGTCATGTGCGGGTACAGCGCGTAGTTCTGGAACACCATCGCGATATCGCGATCCTTCGGCTCCAGCGCGTTGACCACCGTGCCGCCGATCGCGATCTCGCCTTCCGTCACGCTCTCCAGCCCGGCGATCATCCGCAGCAGCGTCGACTTCCCGCAGCCGGACGGCCCAACCAGCACGATGAATTCGCCGTCGGCGATTTCGGCGTCGATGCCATGCAGGACGGTGTGTTTGCCGTCGTAACTCTTGCGGACGCCGTTCAAGCTCAGTGCAGCCATGCTTCGACACTCTCCAGACAGATGCTTATTTTTCGGTATCCACCAGGCCGCGCACGAACCAGCGCTGCATGGCCAGCACCACCACCAGCGGCGGCAGCATGGTCAGCAACGTCGCGGCCATCACGAGATGCCACTCGGTGGCCGCGTCGCCGCTGGCGATCATGGTCTTGATGCCGACCACGGCGGTCGACAGCGCGCCGTCGGTGGTGATCAGGATCGGCCACAAATACTGGTTCCAGCCGTAGATGAAGGTGATCACGAACAGCGCCGCGATGCTGGTGCGCGAGAGCGGCAGCACCACGTCCCAGAAGAAGCGCAACGGCCCGGCGCCATCGATGCGCGCGGCGTCCATCAGCTCGTCGGGCAGCGTCATGAAGAACTGCCGGAACAGGAAGGTGGCGGTGGCCGAGGCGATCAGCGGCAAAGTCAGGCCCGCGTAGCTGTTGGTCATGCCGAGGCTGGACACCACCTGCACGGTCGGGAAGATCCGCACCTCGACCGGCAGCATCAACGTGACGAAGATCAGCCAGAACGCCGTGTTGCGGAACGGAAAGCGGAAATACACGATCGCGTAGGCCGACAGGATCGACACGGCGATCTTGCCGAACGCGATCACCAGCGCCATCACGAGGCTGTTGATCAGCAGGACGCCGAACGGCGTGACGGTCGCGCCGCTGCCGCGATGCCAGATGGTGGCGATGTTCTCGAACAGGTGGGTGCTGGGGATCAGCGACAGCGGCACCGTGAACACTTCCTGCGCGCTCATGGTGGCGGCGCAGAAGCCCACGTACACCGGAAACAGCAGCATCACCACGCCGGCGATCAGCACCGCGTGGCAGAACCGGTCGAAGCCCTTGCGATTCTCGATCATACGTATTGCACCCTGCGTTCGACGAAACGGAACTGCACCACGGTGAGCGCCACCACGATCGTCATCAGCACCACCGACTGCGCGCCGGAGCTGCCGATGTCGAGCCCCTGGAAGCCCTCGGTGTAGATCTTGTAGATCAGCGTCTTGGTGCTCTGGCCGGGGCCGCCCGCGGTGGCCGCGTCGATCACCGGGAAGGTGTCGAAGAACGCGTACACCAGGTTCACGACCAGCAGGAAGAAGCTGGTTGGCGACAGCAGCGGCAGCGCGATGTTGAAGAAGCGCCGCACCGGGCCGGCGCCGTCGATCGCGGCCGCCTCGATCAGCGAGCGCGGGATCGCCTGCAGGCCGGCGTAGAAGAACAGGAAGTTGTAGCTGACCTGCTTCCAGATCGAGGCGATCACGACCAGCGTCATCGCCTGGCCCGGATACAGCGCGTGATTCCAGACGATGCCGAGCTTCGCCAGCGCATAGGTGACGATGCCGATGCTCGGGTTGAACAGGAACGCCCACAACACCGCGGCGATGGTCGGCGCGACCGCGTACGGCCAGATCAGCAGCGTGCGGTAGACGCGCGAGCCGCGCATCACGCGATCGGCGCAGGCGGCCAGCAGCAGCGACACGACCAGCCCGCCGACCGTCACAAGCGCGCTGAACAGCAGCGTGGTCTTGAACGAGTCGAGGTACAGCGGATCGCCGAACAGGTGCGCGAAGTTGGCCAGGCCGACGAACTCGCTGGTGGTGCCGAACGCGTCCTGCGATTGGGTCGACTGCCAGAGCGCAACGCCGGCCGGCCAAAGAAAGAAGATCGCGGTGATCGCCAGTTGCGGCGCGACCAGCAGATACGGCAACACGCTCGTGCCGAATCGGGAACGGGATGACATCGGTGGAATTCCGTCGACAAAGAAGCCGCTTCGCCGCGCCGCCGTGTTGCTGCCACGGCGGCGCAACGGCGCGGCGGAACCGCGCTCAGGAGCCTTGCTTCTCGAAACGGCGCAGCAGTTCGTTGCCGCGCGCCACGGCTTCGTCGAGCGCGGCTTGCGGCGTCTTCTTCTGCGCCCAGACCTGTTCCAGCTCCTCGTCGACGACGGTGCGGATCTGCGGCATGTTGCCCAGGCGCAGCCCCTTCGTGAACGGCAGCGGCGGCTTGTTCAGCATCTGCTTGGTGGCCGTGTCGGCACCCGGGTTCTTCGCGTAGAAGCCCTGCTCGCGCGTCAGGTCGTAGGCGGCCGTGGTGACGGGCAGGTAACCGGTGTCCTGGTGCCACTTCGCGGCCACCGGTGCGGAGCTCAGATAAGCCAGGAACTTGGCGACGCCCTTGTAGGTGTTCGCATCCTTGCCGTTCAGCACCCACAGGCTCGCGCCGCCGATGATCGCGTTCTGCGGCGCGCCCTTCACGCCGGCGTCGTACGGCATCATGCCGGTGCCGAAATCGAACTTCGCGTACTTGCGGATGGTGGCCAGCGCGCCCGACGAGGTCGTCATGATCGCGCAGTCGCCGCTGTAGAACTTGGCGGTGGCTTCGTCCTTGCGGCCGGCGTAGCTGAACGTGCCTTCCTTGGCCATGTCCTGCAGGAACGCGATGTGGGCGACCTGCTGCGGCTTGTTGAATTCGAGCACGGCGTCGGTGCCGTCGAAGCCGTTGTTGCGCGTCGCGAACGGCAGGCCGTGCCACGCGCTGTAGTTCTCGAGCTGAATCCAGCCCTGCCAGCCGGTGGTGTAGCCGCAGGTCGAGCCGGCCTTGCGCAGCTTCTCGGCGTCGGTCTTCACCTCGGCCCAGGTTTTCGGCGGCTGGTTCGGATCGAGCCCGGCCTTCTTGAACAGATCCTTGTTGTAGTACAGCACCGGCGTCGAGCTGTTGAACGGCATCGAGACGAGGTGGCCCGTTTTCGCGTCGCTGTAGTAGCTGGCCACGGTCGGCACGAAGGACTTTTCGTCGAGCGGCACGCCGGCCTGGCGGAACACGTCGGACACTGGCAACACCGCCTTCTTCGCCTGGATCATGGTGGCCGTGCCGACTTCGTACACCTGGAGAATCGCCGGCGCGTTGCCGCTGCGATAGGCCGAGATGCCGGCGGCCAGCGCCTGGTCGTAGGTGCCCTTGAACACCGGCACGATCTTGTAGTCGCTCTGCGATGCGTTGAACTGCTCGGCGATCGCATTGACCTTGTCGCCCAGCGCGGCTTCCATCGCGTGCCAGAACTGGATTTCGGTCGCGGCGAACGCGCTGCCCTGCATGCCGAACCAGATCATGCCGCCCGCAGCCAGCGAACGAACCAGGGTGTTGACTCTCATCGACGCATCTCCATGTTGTGCGGCCTGGCTCCCATGGCCGGCCGCTTGTGTTTGCCCGTGGCGGGCGGCAGCGCAGTCTAGTTCTCGTCCATGACAAACAGGCGTTGATATTCCTTCAGCGCGAAGCGGTCCGTCATGCCGGCGATGTAGTGCGCGACGAGCCGCGGCTGGGCCGCCGGCTCGGCGCTCTGATAGGCGGGCGGCAGCAGGCGCGGGTCGCCGGTGAAGGCGTCGTACAGCCCCGTCACGACGCGCTGCGCCTTGTTCGCCATGCGCATCACCTTGTAGTGGCGATAGAGGTTGTGGAACAGGAAGCGCTTGAGCTCGGCGGCCTCCTCGGCGATCACCGGGCTGTGCGCCACCAGTTGCGGGCAGCGCCGCACGTCGTCGAGCGAGGCCGGCGCGTATTCGGCGAGGTTGCGCGTGGTGGCGTCGATCAAATCGACGACCAGCGTATTGATGATGCGGCGCACCGTTTCGTGCACCAGCCGGCGGCCTTCGAGCGACGGGAAATCGCCGAGCGCCGCGTCGTAATGGCGGCGCCAGAGCGCGATGCCGGCCAGTTGCGGGATCGTGATCAGGCCGGAGCGCAGGCCGTCGTCCACATCGTGGTTGTTGTAGGCGATCTCGTCGGCGATGTTGGCGATCTGCGCTTCCAGCGACGGCCGGCCGCCTTCGAGGAAGCGCTCGCCGAGTTCGCCGAGCTTGCGCGCATTCTCGCGCGAGCAGTGCTTGAGGATGCCCTCGCGCGTCTCGAAGCAGAGGTTCAGGCCATCGAACGCGCCGTAGTGCTCTTCCAGCTCGTCGACCACCGCGAGGCTCTGCAGGTTGTGCTCGAAGCCGCCGTGCTCGCGCATGCATGCGTTCAGCGCATCCTGCCCGGCATGGCCGAACGGCGTATGGCCGAGATCGTGGGCCAGCGAGATCGCCTCGACCAGATCCTCGTTCAGGCGCAGGTTGCGCGCCACCGAGCGCGCGATCTGCGCAACTTCGAGGCTGTGCGTGAGGCGGGTGCGGAACAGGTCGCCTTCATGATTCACGAAGACCTGGGTTTTGTATTCGAGGCGGCGGAATGCCGTCGAATGGACGATGCGGTCGCGGTCGCGCTGGAATTCGGTGCGCGCGGCGGGCGGCGTTTCATGGTGCCGGCGGCCTCGCGTGCCGATCGAATGGGCCGCGTAGGGCGCGAGGTGCGCTTCGAGCGCGGCGACGGTCGGCGCGGCGACAGGCCCGCCGGTTCGGCCGGGCCGCGCCTGCGACGCGTCGGTGGGGTGTGGCAACTCGCGGGGTGTTTCGCTCACTGTCTCCTCCACTGCTGGGGCGCCGGACGATCCGGCGCCACGTTACCGGATTGCGGCGGCGAGCGTGGCCTGGACCAGGTCGTCGGGCGCCGAGGTGATCGAGGCGGCGCCGAGCCGCTCGAGCACGATGAACTTGATCGCGCCGGCTTCGGCCTTCTTGTCGACCTGCATCATTTCGACATAGCGGGCCGCGCCGAGATCGGGCGCACGCACCGGCAGGTGCGCGGCGGCGATCACGCGGTTCAGGCGCTGGCGCGACGCGTCGTCGAGACGGCCGAGCCGCACCGACAGATCGGCCGCCATCACCATGCCGCAACCGACCGCCTCGCCGTGCAGCCATTCGCCGTAGCCGAGGCCGGCCTCGATCGCATGGCCGAACGTGTGGCCGAAATTGAGGATCGCGCGCAGCCCGCCCTCGCGCTCGTCGGCCGCCACCACGCCGGCCTTGATCTCGCACGAGCGCTTGACGGCTTCGGTCAGCGCGGCCGGCTCGCGGCGGTTCAGCGCCTCGATGTCGGCCTCGATCCAGTCGAAGAACGCGGGGTCGGCGATCGCGCCGGTCTTGACGACTTCGGCGATGCCGGCCGCCAACTCGCGCTCGGGCAGCGTGCGCAGCGCGCCGATATCGGCGATCACCGCTTGCGGCTGGTAGAACGCGCCAATCATGTTCTTGCCGAGCGGGTGGTTGATGCCGGTCTTGCCGCCGACCGACGAATCGACCTGCGACAGCAGCGTGGTGGGCACCTGGATGAACGGCACGCCGCGCATGTAGCAGGCAGCCGCGAAACCGGTCATGTCGCCCACCACGCCGCCGCCGAGCGCGATCAGCGTGGTCTTGCGGTCGGCGCGCGAGCCGAGCAGCCCGTCGAAGATCAGGTTCAGCGTTTCCCAGTGCTTGTAGGCTTCGCCATCGGGCAGCACCACCGTCTCGACCTGCTTGCCGAGCGGCGCGAGCGCGGCGCGCAGCGCATCGCCGTAGAGCGGATCGACCGTGGTGTTGGTGACGATGGTGACGGAAGCGCCCTTGATATGCGGCGCGAACAGTTCGGTGCGGCCGATCAGGCCATCGCCGATATGAATCGGGTAGGCGCGATCGCCCAGGTCGACATTGACGGTAATCATGCTTGTAGCGGCTTGGCGACGATGCCGGCCAGTTCGAGCTGCATCAGCACCATGTTGACGAGACCATTGACGGACGGACGGCCGGTTTCGATCACGAAATGCGCGCATTCGCGATAGAGCGGATCGCGCACTTCGTAAAGCGCTTCGAGCCGGGCCTTGGGATCTTCCGTCTGCAACAGCGGGCGGTTCTTGTCCTTGCGGGTACGCAGCCAGAGATCGTGCGGATTGGCGCGCAGATAGATGACGATACCGCGTGAATTCAGGGCGTTGCGATTTTCGGGGCGGATCACGGCACCGCCGCCGGTAGCCAGCACCACATTACTGCGCTGGCTCAACTCGGCAATCATCTTTTCCTCGCGGTCGCGAAAGCCTGCCTCGCCTTCGAGTTCGAAGATGACCGGGATGCGCGAGCCGGTGCTGGCCTCGATTTCGTGATCGGAATCGAAGAACGGCCGGTCGAGACGGCGCGCGACCGCACGACCCACGGTGGTTTTACCCGCCCCCATGAGTCCGACGAAAAATACGCTTGCGTGTGGGTCCCGCGCTTGCAACGGCTTCCTCTGCTTCAATCTTGCTGGTGTGTGGCGCAGCTTACTGGCAAAGCGCCGGCCTTGTCGAGCGTGGCCGGCCGGCACTCGGCCGGCGGCTGCGGCGCCGTGCGGGCCGGCCCGCCTGCCCCGGCCGGCTCGCCGACCACGCGCGGCGTGATGTAGACGACCAGCTCGCTCGACTTCTCGCGCCGCGCCTTGTGGCGGAACAACGCCCCCAAAACCGGTATTTTGCCCAAGACCGGCACCCGAGTCACATCGTCCCACTCGTTTCGCTCGTAAATTCCACCGATCGAGACCGTCCCCCCATTTTCGACCTCGACGCGCGTGCGCACGTGTTTGGTGTGAATCGCCGGCCCGGCGTCGGTTTCCTCGCCCACGCTGTCCTTGGCGATATCGAGGTCGAGCACCACCTGCCCGTCGGGCGTGATCTGCGGCTCGACTTCGAGCTTGAGCGTGGCGCGGCGGAACTGCACGCCCGACACGCCACGCCCGACCTTGGCCTGATACGGCAGCTCGGTGCCCTGCTCGACCAGCGCCGGCGCGCGATCGGCCGTGACCACGCTCGGCCGCGACAGGATCTGGCCCCGCCCTTCCGATTCGAGTGCACTCAACTCGATATCGAGCAAGCGCGTGGCGCCGGCGACGAACAGCGTGAGGCCGGCCGTGGCGGCCTCGAAACCGGACAGCGGACGCGCGGACAGATCGACGAGACGCCCGCCCGGGCCGCCGACCAGGCCGGTGGCAAGCGGATTGCCGCCACCCGCCGCGTCGGACGGGCCGCCCGTGCCGTCGCCGCTTGCCGCGCCGCCTTTGCCCTCCTTGCCCAGGTTGCGTGTGCGCAAGGCCAGCCGCGCGCCCAGTTCACGCGAGAAACCGCGCTCGCCCTCCACGATCCGCGCCTCGATCAGAACCTGGCGGGCCGGCCGGTCGAGCTGCGCGACCAGCGCGGCGATCTGCGCGAGACGGCCGGCGAGATCGGTGACGAACAACAGGTTGGTGCGCGGATCGGCCAGCACCGAGCCGCGTCGGGACAGCACACGCTGCCCCGCGCCGCCCGCCAGCAAACGCGCGACGTCGTTGGCGCGCGGGTAGCGCAGCACGAAGGTGCGGCTCGCCAGCGGCTCCAGGTCGGCGGCACGCGCATGGGCCTCGAAACGTTCCCGCTCGCGCGCGGCCAGCTCGGCGACCGGCGCGACCCAGATCACCTCGCCACGCGTGGCCATCGCCAGGCCGTTCGCGTCGAGCAGCGCGTCGAACGCGTCGCGCCAGCGCACGTCGTGGATGCGCAGCGTGACGCTGCCCTGCACCCGGCCGCTCAGAACCACGCTCTTGCCGGTGAAGCGCGCGAACGCATCGAAGGCCGCCGCGAGCGGGGCTTGCCGCAGATCGAGGGAGATCCGGCGGCCGTCGGCAGCAGCGCCCGGTTTCGACGGCAGGCCGGACAGGCGCACGGGGGGCGGCAACGGCGTGGGGGGACCTTCCAGCGCGGGCTGGGGCGAGATGGCGGCCGGTGCTTCCGGTGTTTTCTCCTCCTCACCGCCGGCAGCGGATTGCGAGGCATCGGCAGAGGGTGGGAACGGCGTCCCACTACCGACTGCCAGCGCGCTCGTTCCGGCGATCCGGCCGGCATCGCCATCGAAGAACCCCGGCCCGCCACCGCCCGCAACCGGGGCCGATCCCGCCATGCCCGTGCCCAGCCGGGCCGCGATGGGCATGACGAGCGGCAGCGGCGGCGGCAACCTGGCCGCTGCGGGCAACGCCCCGTAGCACATCAGGGCGAGCGCCATCGCCAGCCTCGCGATATCTCGACGAGCGCCGTTCATGATTGCCCTTCCCCGGCCAGCACAACGCGATGCTCGCGGCCGTCGCCCGAGCCGAACCACACCCCGCCGCCATCGATACGTGCGATGCGTTCGCCTCCGATACGCTCACCGGGCGCGGCGCACCAAGGCCCGCTCTCGGCATCGAATACGGCCAACGCGTGCCGCGCGTTCCCGACGATCCCGGCCAGCCGTGGCGACGGCGCCGCTTCGCGGCCACCGAAATCGGCATCGGCGGGCAAACCGACCGTCAGGATGTCGAACGGATCGGGCAACATCAGCGCGCCTTGGCCCCGCGCCGCCGCCCCCGGCGACACCGCCAACCGCGCCGAAAACGTCGCGCCCGCCGCCTGCCGTTCGATGTCGAGCCGGACCGGCGCAACGTTCAGCGGCAACGCCGCCAACGCGCGGACCCAGCCCGCGATCGCGCCGATACGGCCATCGCCGGCAATGTCGTAGCGCGGCTCGGCCTCGTTTCCCGCACCTTGCACACCACCGGGGGCCGGCGCGAGATGCCGGATGTGCAGGCCCTGCTCGTGGGCGGCGAGCGCGAGCTGCCATAGCGGATCCTGCGAGTCGGGCGAACCGGCTCCATCGCTCGATTCGCGAACCTTGGCGAGACGCGGGCCGGCTGCCGCGTCCGGTTCGACGTCGGCCGCATGAGGCTGGCGCTCGATCCGTTGCTCGACGTCGGCCCGCTTCGCACTCGCCGTTTCATGCATGGCACGCGCTCGCGTCACGCCGCTCCAGTCACGCTCGTTCGACATGACGCATAGCACCAGAAACGCTGCCACGGCTGCCGCCACGAGTACGGCCAGCCGGCGCGCACCGGCATGACGCCCATCGCTTGTCTGATTGCCGCTCCGCGTGTTCATCCTCGGCCTCCCGGTTCATGCGCGCCGCCGATTTGCGCGGTCTGCCGCTGAGTAGCCGGCTCCGGCCAACGAATGCGCACCGCGAAACGCAATGCCGCCGCGCCCTTCGGTGCCCCGGCCGCAAGCGGCGCTTCGGCGGCGGCCTTCACGCCCGACATCTCGATCCGCCACTCGGGCCGCCGCTCGCGCAAGCGTTCGAGCCACCGGCGCGCCGCAGCCGGATCGTGCGCCCGCACCTCGAGTTCGGCCCGATCGCCGGCGTGACGCAACGCCAGCAGCATCACCGTGCGGTAGTCGAGCGCACGCAACACGTCGAGCAACGCGACGAGCCGGGCGAGTGGCCTGGCGCGCTCGATGGCGGCCCGCTCGCGGGTGCGCCGCGCCTCGCGCGCCTGCACCGCCGCCTCTGCCAAACGCACGCGCGGCGCCCACGCGGCAAGCCGTGTTTCGATCGCCGCGCGCTGCCCGTCGAGCCGCACACGCTCGGCCGTCTGCACGGCACAAACCAGCGCGGCACAGACAAAACCGAACCCGACCGCCCCGGCAAACTCCGCCACCCCTCGCCGCCGCGCCAGCCTCGCGTCGCGCTGCCGGTAAGGCAGCAGATTGAAGCCGCCGAGCCACGCACGCCGCTGCGCCGCATCGCGCGCCAGCGCCTGCGCAGGCAACCCCCGCCGTGCGCTCATTCGCACACCCCGCGCAGGCCCAGGCCGAACGCCACCGCGAACCGGCCGCCCGTGCGGCCTTGCTGCACCTCGAAGCGCTCACCGCCGCCCGCACAATACGTGGAGCAATAAGTAGCGCAATCGAACGGCAGCACGAGGCAGCCCAGCAGATCGGCGATCTCCGCGAACACGGGCGACGACGCACCGTCGATCGCGCTCGATTCGCCGGCCGCGCCCACATAGGCGTAGTGCAGCTCGCCCCGACTCGCCAGGTCGCGCAACAGGTCGGACAGATCGGCGTATTCGGGCGACGGCATGCGCAGATGCGCGGTGACGGCCAGCCCCTCGACGCGCCAGGCATCCACGCTGCCCTCGCCGATCCAGAGCGCCGCATAGGCCTGCGTCGGGGCGATTTCTCCATAGGCGATCTGCCGGATCGCGCGCAGCGCCGCATAGGGCTCGCCGTCGATGCCGGTCAGCAGGAAGCCCGCGGCCGCCACCGCTTCGAGCCGCAATTCGACCCGCGCGCGCTCGGCCGAGGCCACCAGCAAACGGCCCGGATAGAGGATGTCGTTGACGCACCAGTCGATCGCCAGCGCCTCGCGCGACAGCCCGGTCACGCGCTCGGCCTCGGCATGCACGGCCGGCTCCACCGGCCCCTGCGCGGCAATGCGCGGATCGAGCGCGGACATCGTCACCTCGCGCGACGGCAACGCCATCACGGCCGACATCCCGCGCACCGGCAAGCGCCCCGCCATGCGCTCGACGATCGCGCCGAGCGCCTGCGTCACGCACGACCAGTCGCCCCCCGCCAGATCGCACCGCTGCGCATACGGCTGCGCGTCCAGCGCTTCGATCGTCGGCGTATTGCCGCGCCGGCTCACGAATGCCACGCGCACCGCGTCGTGTCCCACGTCGATCCCGGCGGCAACGCGCCACCCGGCCATCCATCGTCGATATCTCGCCATCGGTCCTCCCCGGCGCCGCGCGGCAGGGGCGCGGCTCGACGACCATTCTCGCGAGCGGCCCGCACCGCCGACAGTCGGCCGGATGGCCAGCAAAGCGGCGAAATTTCCCGTCGTCTTATCCGTTCGGACAGGCACCATGAACGTGCATACCGGGCGTTTATAATCGCGTGTCCGTTTTCCGGTATGCCTATGCAACCCACGAATCCCTCGACGCCGCCGCAGGCGAGCGAACCGACCTGGCCCCGTGCCGGCGAGACGCCGTCGGCCGGCGAGCCGCCGCAGCCGCCGCCTCCGCTCCCCCCGGCGGCGGAACCACCGCCGCCCCCGCCGCCGCCCCGCAAGCGGCCGTGGTGGCTGAAGCTGCTGCTCGCCCTGGTCGGGCTGTGCGTGGCGGCCGTGGTGTGCGCGGGCCTCGTGCTCGGCTATGCGCTCGTGGTCGCGTGGCCCAACATGCCGTCGCTCGACGCGCTGACCGACTACCGGCCCAAGGTGCCGCTGCGCATCTACACGTCCGATCACGTGCTGATCGGCGAATTCGGCGAGGAGCGCCGCGACATCGTCCATATCCAGGACGTGCCCGATTCGCTGAAGAAGGCGATCCTCGCCATCGAGGACGCGCGCTTCTACGAACACGGCGGGGTCGACCTGACCGGCATCGCGCGTGCCGGCGTGGTGGCGCTGACCAACGGCCACGCCACGCAGGGCGCCAGCACGATCACGATGCAGGTCGCGCGCAACTTCTTCCTGTCGAGCGAGAAAACCTACACGCGCAAGATCTACGAGATGCTGCTCGCGTACCGCATCGAACGTGCGCTGACGAAAGATCAGATTCTCGAGGTGTACATGAATCAGATCTATCTCGGCCAGCGCGCATACGGCTTCGCGAGCGCCGCGCGCGTATATTTCGGCAAGGACCTCAAGGATCTGACGCTGGCCGAGGCCGCGATGCTGGCCGGGCTGCCGAAGGCACCGTCGGCCTACAACCCGGTGGTCAATCCGAAGCGCGCGAAGGTGCGCCAGCAGTACATCCTGCAACGCATGCTGGAGCTGAACTTCATCACGCGCGATCAGTACGACGAAGCGGTTGCGCAGCCGCTGGTGGTCAAGAGCGCGACGCGCGAATACAGCGTGCACGCCGAATACATCGCGGAAATGGTCCGGCAGATGATGTACGCGCAATACAAGGATGAAACCTACACGCGCGGGTTCAACGTGGTCACCACGGTCGATTCGGCCGACCAGACGCTCGCCTATCAGGCGCTGCGCCGCGGCCTGATGGACTACGAGCGCCGTCACGGCTATCGCGGCCCGGAAGCGTTCATCGAATTGCCGGCCGATGCCTCGCAGCGCGAACAGGCGATCGACGACGCGCTGCTCGACCATCCCGACAACGGCGAACTGATCGCCGCCGTCGTCACCAGCGTCGATCCGAAGCAGATCCAGGTCAGTTTCATGGACGGCAACAGCGCCACCGTCGGCGGCACCAACCTGCGCTTCGCCTCGGCCGCGCTGGCCGCCAACGCCCAGCCGAACCGCAAGATCCGGCCCGGCGCGATCGTGCGCGTGGTCAAGACCGACAGCGGCGACTGGGCGATCACGCAACTGCCGCAGGTCGAAGGCGCGTTCATCTCGATCGTGCCGCAGAACGGCGCGATCCGTTCGCTGGTGGGCGGCTTCGATTTCAACAAGAACAAGTTCAACCACGTCACGCAGGCGTGGCGGCAACCCGGTTCGAGCTTCAAGCCGTTCATCTATTCGGCCTCGCTCGACAAGGGCCTGGCACCGTCGACCATCATCAACGACGGCCCGCTCTACTTCAGCGCCGCCGAAACGGGCGGCCAGCCGTGGGAACCGAAGAACTACGGCGGCGGCTTCGACGGCCCCGAGCCGATGCGCACGGCGCTGATGCGCTCGCGCAACCTGGTGTCGATCCGGATCCTGAACTTCATCGGCACCAAGTACGGGCAGCAATACATCACACGCTTCGGCTTCGACGCCGATCGTCACCCGGCCTACCTGCCGATGGCGCTCGGCGCCGGCCTCGTCACGCCGCTGCAGATGGCGGGCGCGTACTCGGTGTTCGCCAACGGCGGCTATCGTGTCAATCCATACCTGATCGCCGAGATCACCGACGCGAACGGCAACGTGGTGGCCCGCGCGCAGCCGCTGGTGGCCGAGCAGAACGCGCCGCGAGCGATCGACGCGCGCAACGCCTACGTGATGAACAGCCTGCTGCAAAGCGTGGCGCAGCACGGCACCGGCGCGAAGACCAACGTGCTCAAGCGCACCGATCTCGGCGGCAAGACCGGCACCACCAACGATTCGCGCGATGCGTGGTTCGCGGGCTTCCAGCACACGCTGGCCGCGATTGCCTGGATCGGCTACGACAGCCCGCGCAGCCTCGGCGATCGCGAAACCGGCGGCGGCCTCTCGCTGCCGGTGTGGATCGATTACATGGGGCCGTCGCTGAAAAATGTGCCCGAATACACGATGCCGAAGCCGGACGACGTCACCGTGATCGGCGGCGAGCTGTTCTTCAGCGATTTCACGCCGGGCCACGGCTTCGTGCCGACCGTCGGCGTCGCGCAGGCGGCCGCGCCGACCGATGCCTCGATCCCGCACGTCGATTCGCAGGAGCGGCAGGACATCATGAACCTGTTCGAGGGCGGCAACTGACGCGGCTCGCGTTCATGCCCCGCAACGCAAAAGAGCGACCCATGGGTCGCTCTTTTGCTTGATGCCGCCCGATTTTCGAACCGGGCGGGCAGCGTGATCGACGCTCAGGCGCTGAACGGCACCGGCTCGCCGGCCTGTTCGCTCGCGTAGCGCGTCAGCGCCTCGAAGAACTCGTCGCCCGAGCGCGTGTCGCGCCAGGCGCCGTCGACGAAGCGGTAATGGAAGCCGCCCGATTTCGCGGCGATCCACACTTCCTTCATCGGCGGCTGCAGGTTAATGATGATCTTCGTGCCGTTCTCGAAACTCAGCGTGATGACGCTGCCGTTGCGGCCCAGATCGATGTCGAGATCGCCTTCGTTGGCGGTGTCCACGCAGCGCTCGACGGCCGCCAGAACAGCCTCGGCGCGGGTCAGGTATTCAGTATCGCTCATGCTAAACTCTGTCGATTCAATTGTTTAGGGACGATCATGCGTGTCGTTTTCCAGATGAGCGCGATTGTAGCGGCTTTGGCGCTGGCCGGCTGCGGTCAACGCGGCGCGCTCTATCTGCCCGTCGTGCCGCCGTTGCCCCCGAAGCCCGTCCTCGAGACGCAACCCGGCCTGCAACCCGACGCATTCGATACGGCCCCGAGCGCCGCGTCCGATGCCGGCACCTCGGGCACGTCCCTGCAGCTTTCGCCCGCGCTCTCCGCGCCGGCCCCGGCGTCCGCCGCCAATCCCACTCGATGATTCCGGATGACTCACCCCGCATTTGATTACGCCAACGGCACGCTGCACGCCGAAAGCATCCCCGTCGACAAGCTCGCCGAACACTTCGATACCCCGCTCTACGTCTATTCGCGCGCCGCGCTGACGGCCGCCTATCAGGCCTACGCGAAAGCCTGCGAGGGCCGCCGCGCGGCGGTCCACGTCGCCGTGAAATCGAACAGCAACCTCGGCGTGCTGAACGTGTTCGCGCGGCTCGGCGCGGGCTTCGACATCGTGTCGGGCGGCGAACTGGCGCGCGTGCTGGCGGCGGGCGGCAAGGCAGAGAACGTGGTGTTCTCGGGCGTGGGCAAGAACGCCGACGAAATGCGCATCGCGCTCGAAGCCGGCGTCAAATGCTTCAACGTCGAATCGATTCCCGAGCTCGACCGCCTCAACGAAGTGGCCGGCTCGCTCGGCAAGCGCGCGCCGGTTTCGCTGCGCGTGAACCCCGACGTCGATCCGAAAACGCATCCGTACATCTCGACGGGCCTGAAGGCCAACAAGTTCGGCGTCGCGTTCGCCGACGCGCGCGAGACGTACCGCACAGCAGCCGGGCTGCCGAACCTCTCGGTGGTCGGCATCGATTGCCACATCGGCTCGCAGATCACCGAACTGAGCCCGTATCTCGACGCGCTCGACAAGGTGCTCGATCTCGTCGAACAGATCGAGGCCGACGGCACGGCGATCCATCACATCGATATCGGCGGCGGCCTCGGCATCACCTATTCGGACGAAACGCCGCCCGAAATCGGCGTGTTCGTCGCGGCGCTGTTCGAGAAGCTCGACGCGCGCGGCCACGGCCAGCGCGAAGTGTATTTCGAGCCGGGCCGCTCGCTGACGGGCAACGCCGGCATCCTGCTCACGCGCGTCGAATTCCTGAAGCCGGGCGAGGAGAAGAACTTCGCCATCGTCGACGCGGCGATGAACGACCTCGCGCGCCCGGCGATGTACGAGGCGTACCACGCGATCGTGCCCGTCAAGGAAACCAGCGCTCACCCGAGCGCCGTGTACGACGTGGTCGGCCCCGTCTGCGAAAGCGGCGACTGGCTCGGCCGCGAGCGCACGCTGGCGATCGCGCCCGGCGATCTGCTGGCGATCCGCTCGGCCGGCGCCTACGGCTTCGTCATGAGCTCGAACTACAACACGCGCCCGCGCGCGGCCGAGGTGATGGTCGACGGCGTGAACGCGTACCTCGTGCGCCCGCGCGAGACGATGGAAGACCTGTTCGGCAGCGAAGCGATCCTGCCCGACGCGGAATAAGCCTGCCGGGCCTCGCCCGGCATCCGCTCCGCCCTATGAAAAAAGCGACGCAGGCCCTCCGGCTCGCGTCGCTTTTTTCATGCCCGCCGGTGCGATCGACCGGTCGCGCCAGCCTCCTTGCATTCCGGCTTCAGGGTGCCTCGCGGCGCGGCCCGAGCAACGCGGTGGCCACGCGCCAACCGAGCAGTACCAGCACGATCGCGCCATAGAGCTTCGGCAGCGCGAGATCGTGCTTGCCGGCCCGCATCCACCAGAAATGCAGGATCGCGAGCAACGCGATCGCGTAGATCAGCCGGTGCAGCCGCTGCCAATGCCGGCCGAGCCGGCGCACCATCGCGCGCGGCGAGGTCAGCGCGAGCGGAATCAGCAGCACGAACGCCGCGAAGCCGACCGTGATGAACGGCCGCTTGACCACGTCGCGCAGGATCGCCGCCACGTCGAACCACTTGTCGAACCAGAAGTACGTCGTGAAGTGCAGCGCGGCGTAGAAGAACGCGAACAGGCCGATCATGCGCCGCAGGCGCAGCAGCGCGTTCAGCCCGGCGATGCGCCGCAGCGGCGTAACGGCCAGCGTCACGCAGAGGATCACGAGCGTCCAGAGCCCGGTCGAGCGCGTGACGAATTCCACCGGGTTCGCGCCGAGCCCCCCGGTGAAGCCGAGCGCCACGAGCCGCGCGAGCGGAAACAGCCCGGCGAGGAACACCAGCGGCTTGGCGATGCGCACCCAGCGCGGCCCGGCCGGCGGCGCCACCCGGCGGCTCGCGCCGCGCGGCGGCACCGTTCCCGCGCCGCCGGCCGGCGTCTGCAGATTGTCGTCCACGCCGCGCCGCCTAGAAGTTCTTGCGCAGATCCATGCCGCGATACATCGACGCGACCAGATCGCCGTAGCCGTTGAACATCAGCGTCTTGCGCTTCGGCGTGAAGAAGCCGTCCTCGCCGATGCGCCGCTCGGTCGCCTGGCTCCAGCGCGGATGATCGACCTCGGGGTTCACGTTCGAATAGAAACCGTATTCGGTGGGCGCGTAGGTGTTCCAGCTCGTCTTCGGCTGCTGTTCGACGAAGCGGATCCTGACGATCGACTTGGCGCTCTTGAAGCCGTATTTCCAGGGCACCACGAGCCGCACCGGCGCGCCGTTCTGGTTCGGCAGCACCTGGCCGTAGACGCCCATCGTCAGCAGCGCGAGCGGGTTCATCGCCTCGTCGAGCCGCAGCCCTTCCGAATAGGGCCAGTCGAGCACCGGCGCCGACAGCCCCGGCATCTGCGACGGGTCGGCCAGCGTGACGAACTGCACGTATTTCGCGCCCGGGCTCGGCTGCACGCGCCGGATCAGCTCGGCCAGCGGAATGCCGATCCACGGAATCACCATCGACCAGCCCTCGACGCAGCGGTGCCGGTAGACGCGTTCTTCGAGCGGCGCGAGCTTCAACAGCTCGTCGATGTCGTAGACCTTCGGCGTCTTCACCGCGCCCTCGACGCTGACGCGCCACGGCCGCGGCCGCAGCGAGCCGGCGTTCTGCGCGGGATCGCCCTTGTCGGTGCCGAATTCGTAGAAGTTGTTGTAGGTGGTGACGTCCTGGTACGGCGTGACCTTGTCGGGCACCACGAACTTCGCGTTGGTGGTCGCCGCGAGCGGATGCGCCGACGGGTTCGGTGAGCGATAGGCCGCGAACGCCGCGCCGGGCAAGCCGCCAAGGCCGCCCGCCAGCGCCGCGCCGGCGCCGGCCGCGCGCAACAGGCCGCGGCGCGCCGCGAACACCGACGACGGCGTGATCTCGCCGCGCGGAATGTCGTCGCCGGCAAGCAACTGCCGACGCGTGGTTCTTATCAACATGGGCATCTCCGCGCCGGCCTTCCCGCCAGCGATCGAGCAGTGAACCGACAAGTTCCGCCGTGCCGGGCAGCCCGGCGGGCGGTGCAACAAAAAACCGCCGCTCGCGAACGACGCGGCGGCGGTTTTCGAATCCGTTTCAGGCAGCCTTCGGCACCCTGGCCTACAGCTTGCCGTAGCTATGCAGCCCCGACAGGAACATGTTCACGCCGAGGAACGCGAACGTGGTGACGAGCAGGCCCGTCAGCGCCCACCAGGCCGCCACGCTGCCGCGCAAGCCCTTCATGAGCCGCATGTGCAGCCAGGCCGCGTAGTTCAGCCAGACGATCAGCGCCCAGGTTTCCTTCGGGTCCCAGCTCCAGTAGCCGCCCCACGCTTCGGCCGCCCACAACGCGCCGAGGATCGTCGCGATCGTGAAGAACGCGAAGCCCACCGCGATCGACTTGTACATCACGTCGTCGAGCACTTCGAGGGGGGGAGGCGATCGGCCAGCACGCCGCGCGACTTGAGCAGATAGGCCACGCTGACCATCGCCGACAACGCGAAGCTGCCATAGCCGATGAAGTTGGCCGGCACGTGGATCTTCATCCACCAGCTTTGCAGCGCGGGCACCAGCGGCTGGATCTGCTGCGCGTCGCGCGCGATCGAGTACCACATCAGGAAGCCGACGGCCGCGCTGATCACCAGCAGCACGAACGCGCCGAGCGCGCGCGTGCCGTAATGTCCTTCGTAGTACAGATAGAGCAGCGCCGTGATCAGGCTGAACAGCACGAACACTTCGTAAAGGTTCGACACCGGGATATGGCCGACATCCGCACCGATCAGGTAGGACTCGTACCAGCGCACCATCAGGCCCGTGAAGCCCATCAGCACGGCGGCCCAGGTCATTTTCTGGCCGATCGCCGCGCCCGTGGGCGAGCGGCTCAGCAGGCCGATCCAGTAGAACACCGTGGCGAACACGAACAGCGCGCTCATCCAGAGGATCGCCGACTGGCTCGACAGGAAGTACTTGAGGAAGAACGCCGAATCGGCGCGAGAGAGATCGCCGTGATAAATCTGCAGCGACAGCAGCGACGTGCAGGCGATCAGCGCCATCAGCAGCCGCGCCGGCTTCCAACGCCAGCCCAGCCCGACCAGCGCGACGGTCGCGCCCGTCATGACGACCTGATCGTAGTAATCCATGTGCGCCTGGTAGTGCACCAGGGCGAAACCGGCGCCGGCAACCATCGCCAGCGCGAACAGCCAATCGACCAGCGACAAGCGGCGCCAGAACGGGCGATCGTCGAACAGCGGCAGGGCCGACGCATCGGCGCGGCCGCGCGGCGTGGAGGACGAAGAAGCCTGGATGAGAGCCATGACGTTACCGTGGGGAGTCGGGGAGCTCGGCGTCGCGCGCGGCCGGAGCCGCGGTTTGCGGCTCGGCGCCCAGCACCGCGCCCGCCGCATCGCGCGTCTGCGCGAATTCCCTCTCGAAATCGAAGGTCCTGCGGGCCGTGGACATCGCCATCACGACAGCCACTCCCGCCTGAGTATCCTTGAGCCAGAACCAGAGCCGGCGTTCGCGCACGTAGAACATCGAAAAGATGCCGAACACCAGCAGCAGGCTGCCAAGATACACCAGATTTTTACCAGGCGCGCGTGTCAACTGGAATACCGAAGCCTGCACCTGCTTATATGAATCCAGCCGCAAATACACCGGCGCGCCGTACAGAAAGCTGTCCGACAGCGCGTTGATGGCGTTCTGCACGAAACGCGCCGTGTCGGCCGATTGCGCGACCGGTTGCAGCCCCGCGTGCTCGCGCGCGACCGCCCAGACCTGCCACATCGCGCCTTCCAGCATGCGCAGCAGCAAGCCGGCGGCCTTCTCCTGCTCGGCCTTCGGCACCGATTGATCGATGAAGCCGGCCACCGCCTGGAAACCGCCCATCGGCGCGCCGTCCGGCTGATGGCCCGCGCTCGCGTCGGCGCCAGCGAACAGGGTCAGGACACGCAGCGCGCTGTCGTCGAGCCGCGTGCGCAGGCCCGCGTCGGCACTCGGCAGGGACGCCTGCGCGAAGCGCGCGGCGGCTTCGGTGCGCACCGCCGGATCTTCCAGCGCCGCGCGAATTCGCATCCATTCGGCGATCGAATCGTCGGCATCGGCCGGAATCCGCAGATAGCGGAACGGATCGTTCGGGCTCACGCGCATGCCGGCCAGGAACATCCGGTCGCCGCCGACCTCGACCGGCAGCATGTAGTTGTTGAATTCGCGCGCCTGGCCGTCCTTGCCGCGCACCTTGTACTGGATCGACGGGCCGACGTTGTGCAGGTTCACCGGGTTCGACGTCTTCGCGCCCGAGCCGAGCCGCTCGTCGAACGCCTCCTTGAGCGAATGCGACGCGCCCACGCCGCGCACGTCGGTCTTGCCGTTCGCGTCGGTGATGTTCTCGACGTTGATCGCGCGGAAATCGGCGAATTCGATCGTATCGCCGTCGTGGCCGGCCAGCGGCGCGGCGTTGCCGATCACGCCGTTCACCGGGAAGGTCTTGTCGCTGCCGCCCGTCATCGGGAACGCCGTCATCTGCATCTGCGAGCCGCCGTCCTGGAAGCTCGACTGATAGATCGACACGCCCTTGTAGGTGAACGGCTTGTTGACCTCGACGCGCGCCGGGATCCGCTTGCCGGTGGCGCGGTCGATCACGACGATATCGCTCGCGAACAGCTTCGGCATGCCGGTCGAGTAGTAATCGACGATGAACTTGTCGAGCTGGATCGAGAACGGCAGATCCTGGATCAGCGAGCCGCTCGGCTGGTTCAGGATCGCGGTGGACACGTACTGCCCCTCGGGCACCCAGGCATAGCCGCGGAACGTGGGGTTCGACGCCGACAACCGGTGTTCCGGCCCGATCTCGCTGATCGCGGCGCTGGTGTTGACGGGCGACTTGCCGAACAGCCACATCTGGAAGTGGATCGGCAGGTTGCTGTCGAGCAGGCCGCCGATGCAGATCACGACGATCGCGAGGTGGGCCGAAATGTAGCCGTACTTGGTCAGCGCACCGCGCTTGGCCGCGATCAGCGTCGCGCCGTCCGATTCGCGCACCACCTGCTTGTAGCCGGCCTTGGCGACGAACGCCGACAGCGCCGCAGTCACCCCCGCACGATCGCCCTCGACGGTGTACTCGGCCTTGTGATGGAACGCGCGCAGGCTGCCTTCGCGCACCTTGTCCTTCCAGTTGCGGGCGTCGGCCAGCATCTTCGGGCCGTTGCGGATCACGCACAGCGACAGCGACACCACCAGGAACAGCAGGATCAACATGAACCACCAGGCGCTGTAGACCGTGTACAGGCCGATCGAGCGGAAGATGTCGGCCCAGAACGGGCCGAACTGGTTCACGTAGTTCGGATAGGGATCGTCCTGCGTGAGGACGGTGCCGATGATGCTCGCGATCGCCAATACGACGAGCAGCGCGATGGCGAAGCGCATCGAACTGATCAGCTCGATCGCGGTGTTCAGCGCGCCGCGGCGCGTTTTCGTCTCGATTCCCGACGTGGTGACGCTCATTCACACTCCGACTGACAACAAAAAAGGGCAAGGCGCACACCTGCCGGCAAGCGCCCCACCCTTTCTTTCGTTCTTGTACCCGTCACCCGCGATGACAGGCGGACCATCCGTTGCCCGTCGCGCTCAGTGCAGGCCGGCCACGTAATCGGCCACCGCCTTCACTTCGCTGTCCGACAGGCGCGATGCGATCTGATGCATCGGCTCGTTGTTGTTGCGTGCGCCCTGCTGGAAGGCCGTGAGTTGCGCGACCGTGTAATCGGCCCACTGCCCCGACAGGCGCGGATACTGCGCCGGGATGCCCTGCCCGGTCGGGCCGTGACAGCTGGCACACGCCGGCACGCCCTTCTCGGCGATCCCGCCACGGTAGATCTTCTGGCCCAGCGCGACCGTGGCCGCGTCGCGCGCGACACCCGGTTTTGCCGTTTGCGAACCATAATAGGCGGCCACATTACGCGCATCCGCCTCGCTCAACGCGCCGGCAAACCCGGCCATCACCGCACTGCTGCGCGCCGGTGCTTTCGCACCCGGCTGCGTCTTGAAATCGTGCAGTTGCTTGAGCAGATATTCGGGATGCTGGCCCGCCAGCTTGGGAAACGCCGCCGTTGCGCTGTTGCCGTCCGCGCCATGACACGACGCGCAGACCGCCGTGGCGATCGCCTTGCCGCGCTCGAGATCCGGCTTGGCCGGATCCGCTGCATACGCCTGTGTCGCGAAACCCGTGAACGCTGCCGCAACCTGAAGCGTGATCAGAGACTTGCACAGTCGATTCATTCGCACACCCTGTTTCGTCTTGTGGGAATTTGAGTTTTGCAAACGACGGTAGCCAGTCTACAGCAGAAAACCTCTGCAACCCGCCCGCAGGGCTTCGCGGAAACCGCCGTATTGTACAATATGGTGTTTAAAGCCCCGTTCCGGCTATCAGGGTTATTGCGCGGATTTCCGTGTATCCAACCGAGCGGATCATTGCGGGGCATCCCGCCTTCACGCGCGCTCCAGCGCGCCCTCGCCCCCTCCGCTCCCATGGCCTTCCTGCTCCATCAAGCCCGTTTCTATACGACCGTCAATCATCTGCGCGATTTGCCGCCCACGGTGATCCCGGAAATCGCGTTTGCCGGCCGGTCCAACGCGGGCAAATCGACGGCAATCAACATCCTGTGCAATCAGAAACGGCTTGCCTTCGCGTCGAAAACGCCCGGCCGCACCCAGCACATCAACTATTTCTCGGTCGGCCCCGAAGCCGAACCGATCGCCAATCTGGTCGACCTGCCCGGCTACGGCTACGCGGAGGTACCCAACGCGGCCAAGGCGCATTGGGAAGCGCTGCTGTCGGCCTATCTGAAGACCCGGTCCCAATTGCGCGGCATGATCCTGATGATGGATTCGCGCCGGCCGCTGACCGACCTGGACCGCCGCATGATCGAGTGGTTCGCGCCGACCGGCAAGCCGATCCACACGCTGCTGACGAAATGCGACAAATTGACTCGCCAGGAAAGCATCCTCGCGCTGCGCGGCACACAGAACGAGCTGAAGGCCTATCGCGAAGCCGGCTATGAAGGCGAGCTGACCTGCCAGTTGTTTTCGGCGCTCAAGCGCGTGGGGATCGACGACGCGCACACGCAGATCGAAGGCTGGCTGCGTCCGTCGGTCGCCGGCGAAAATGACGCAGCTGTAGCAGAATGACCGCTCCGCGCCGTAGAGGCGCGGCCCCGAACGGAGGCTTGCCGTCGGTTAGCGCATAAAAAAACCCGCCGTGAAACGGCGGGTCAAACAGCCTAATCAAACTACGACAGGCACCCGCTCAGGGAGGAGAAGCGGGGAGTGCCGCGCTTACGCGGAACTCGATCGCTATCATATACCATTGTCTCGAAATTTCACCGAAGGCTGCCGTAAGCCAACCTTCAGACTGATTCCAGCGATTCCGTCATGAGCCTCCATCCCTTGCATCGCCCGCGCAGAATGCGCCGCGACGATTTCTCGCGTCGCCTGATGCGTGAAAACATCCTCACCACCAACGATCTGATCCTGCCCGTCTTCGTCGTCGAAGGCACCAACGTGCGCCAGGCGGTGCCGTCGATGCCCGGCGTCGAGCGCGTCTCGGTCGATCTGCTGATGGGTGTGGCCGAACAATGCGTTGCGCTCGGCGTGCCCGTGCTGTCCCTGTTTCCGGCCATCGAGCCGTCGCTGAAGACGCCCGACGGTCGCGAGGCGACCAACCCGGCCGGCCTGATCCCGCGCGCCGTGCGCGAGCTGAAAAAGCATTTCCCGGACCTCGGCGTGCTGACCGATGTGGCACTCGATCCGTACACGAGCCATGGCCAGGACGGCGTGCTCGACGCCAACGGCTACGTGATCAACGACGACACGATCGAGATCCTGGTCGAGCAGGCGCTCGCGCAGGCCGAAGCCGGCGTCGACATCGTCGCGCCGTCGGACATGATGGACGGCCGGATCGGCTCGATCCGCGAAGCGCTCGAAAGCGACGGCCATATCCACACGCGCATCATGGCCTACTCGGCCAAGTTCGCGTCGGCGTTCTACGGCCCGTTCCGCGATGCGGTCGGCTCGGCCTCGAACCTCGGCAAGAGCAACAAGATGACGTACCAGATGGATCCGTCGAATTCCGACGAGGCGCTGCGTGAAGTCCGGCTCGACATCGAGGAAGGCGCGGACATGGTGATGGTGAAGCCGGGCATGCCCTACCTCGATATCGTGCGCCGCGTGAAGGACGAGTTCCGCTTCCCGACCTACGTCTATCAGGTCAGCGGCGAGTACGCGATGCTGAAGGCCGCCGCGCAAAACGGCTGGCTCGACCACGACAAGGTGGTGCTCGAATCGCTGCTCGCGTTCAAGCGCGCGGGCGCGGACGGCGTGCTGACCTATTTCGCGCTCGACGCGGCCCGGTTGCTGCGCGACCAGAAGTAAGCCGCGCGCGCCCGACGGCGCGCTGCGAAATGCAAAAACGGCGAAGCGTGTTCAGCGCTTCGCCGTTTTTTCATGCGGCGGCGACGAGGCTCGCTGCCCCTGCTCAAGCCGCGGGCGAGGTCGCCGGCGCACCGGCGCGATCGAGGCTGCGCAGGAAGCGGTCGGCCGCCTGATAGCCGACCACGCGGCCCAGCTCGTGCCCGTCGGCGCCGAACACGATGATGCCCGGCGGCCCGAACAGGCCGAAGCGCTTCAGCAGTGCCTGATCGTCGGCGTTATTGGCCGTGACGTCGGCGCGCACCAGATGCAGTTGCGCCAGGCGCGCCTGCACGCGCGGATCGGTGAAGGTCAGGTGCTCCATCTCCTTGCACGACACGCACCAGTCGGCATAGAAATCGAGCATCATGGGGCGGCCGGCGGTCTTGACCACCTGATCCAACTCCGCGCTGGAGCGCACCGGCGCGAACACCGGGCCTTCGTGCGCGGCCGCCACCGCCGCGCCGGGCGCAGCGGCTGCGCCGCCTCGCGAGGCAAACACCGACAGCGGACGCAGCGGATCGGTCGAACCGGCGGCGAGGCCCACCAGCAGCACCGCGGCCCAGATCGCGAACGCCGCGCCCACGCCCCGGCCCAGACGGCGCCAGATCGAGGTGCCGCCCGCGGCCGGCGTAAACAAGCCGGTCGCGGCGGCGGCAATCAGCAGCCAGAGCGCGGCCAGGCCGATCTGCAGCGACGCGCCGAGCACCGGCCAGACGATCCAGAGCGCGGCTGCAAGCAGCACCACGCCGAAGAACACCTTCACGCCATCCATCCAGGCGCCCGCGCGCGGCAGCAGCGTGCCGGCGCCCAGGCCGATGATCAGCAACGGCACACCGAGGCCGAGCCCCATCGCGAACAGCGCGGCGCCGCCCAGCAACGCGTTTCCGGTGTGCGCGATGAACGCCAGCACGGCGAACAGCGGCGCCGTCATGCAGGCACCGACCACCAGCGCCGACAGCGCGCCCATCGTCGCGACCGCCAGGAAACGGCCGCCGGAACGGCGGCTCGACGCCTGCGCGGCGCCGTCCTGCCAGCGTTGCGGCAGCGAGATGTCGATGCCGCCGATCAGCGTCAGCGCGAACACCGTCAGCAGCAGGCCGAACGCGCCGAGCATCCACGGGTTCTGCAGCCATGCGCCGAGGCTCTGCCCGACCAGCGCCGCAGCAATCCCGAGCACCGTATAGACCAGCGCCATCCCCACCACGTAGGTCAGCGACAGCAGGAAACTGCGCGTGCGCGTGGCCTGCGTGCCTTCGCCGATGATGATCGCCGAGAGGATCGGGATCATCGGATAGGAGCAGGGCAGGAGGCTCAACACCATGCCGGCGACGAAGAACAGCGCGAGGATCGTCACGAAGCCATGGCCTTCGAGCAGCGATTGAGCGTAATCGGCGCTCGTCACGCGCTCGTACCAGCTACCGTCGGTTGCAGCGGCGGTGGGGGCAGCAGCAGCCGGAGCGGATATGGACGGGGCCGCCGGGGAGGCAGGCGCTGCGGAGGATTGCGGCGCCACCGATTGCGCGGCCGCCGCCGTCAGCGCCGCGCCATCGACGTGCACCACATGCTCGGCCGGCGGATAGCAGATCCCGCCGTCGGCGCAACCCTGGGACGTCACCGACAGGTCGAACGGCCCGGACGCCTTCGTCACCGGCAGATGCACGACCAGGTCGCCGCGATAGGTTTCGACGTTCTTGGCGAACGTCTCGTCGTACTTCACATGTCCGGCCGGCATCTGCGCGTCGCCGAGCGTCGCATTGCCGCTCTTCACCGCGAACACGAAGCGCTCGCGGTACATGTAGTAGCCGTCCGCGATCTTGAAGTGCAGATCGACCTGCCCCGGCGCTTCGCTCGAACTGAAGCGGAACGCGACCGAAGGATCGAGGAAATCGGCATCGGCGCGCGCGGCCGACGACAGGCCGAACAGCGCCGCAAACAGGGCAAAACCGGCGAGCAGCAGGCGCCACCCGGTGGCCGTAAATTGACGATCAGACATGGAACAGACGTTGAGTTTCGGCCGCCACCCAGGCGCCATAGGCGTCGGATGCGGTGGCCTGCCACGAGACGATTTCGGGCGTCTCGTAGGGATGATGGGACGCGATGAAGCGTTCGAGCTCGAGCGAGCGCTGGGCACTCGTCTTGAACAACAACTGGATCTCCTCCGCGGATTCGATCTTGCCCTGCCAGTGGTAACTCGAGCGGATCGTGCCGAGTTCCGACACGCAGGCCGCGAGCCGGCCGCCCAGCGCGCCATCGGCGAGCGAGCGGGCCGTGGCCTCATCGGGCACGGTCGTCATCATCAGAACGATCACCATCGACGTCTCCTGCGGCATTCGCAAAACGCCCTATCCTAACGCAGGCCCAGGCATTGCGCGCTCGGTGCGCTGCGCGACTTACAAAGCGCCAGGCAACAAAAAAGCCAGGCATCGGCCTGGCTTTTTGGGACAACGGATAAAACTTATTCCGTTTCCTGGATGTTCTCTTCCGAGACTTCCGGACGGTCGAGCAATTCGACCAGTGCCATCGGCGCGTTATCGCCAACGCGGAAGCCGAACTTCAGGATACGCAGGTAGCCGCCCGGGCGGGTCGAGAAACGCGGGCCCAGCACTTCGAACAGCTTCGTGACCGAGTCACGATCGCGCAGGCGGTTGAACGCCAGACGACGGTTTGCCAGCGACGGCTTCTTGCCCAGCGTGATGAGGGGCTCGACAACCTTGCGCAGTTCCTTGGCCTTCGGCAGCGTGGTCTTGATGACTTCGTGCTCGATCAGCGAATTGGACATGTTACGGAGCATTGCCAGACGGTGGCTGCTCGTGCGGTTCAGTTTCCGCAAACCATGACGGTGACGCATTTTCAGTTTCCTTGATTCAAAGTTTTGATCCAGCTCTTCTATCGCGCCTCAAGGGCGCACGGGCCGGTAGAAAAAAGCAAGACGCGGATTCTAAAGGAAAATCCGCGTCTTGACTAGATGACGACGCTATGACTGTCGTGCGATTACTTGTCGAGACCAGCCGGCGGCCAGTTTTCGAGCTTCATGCCGAGCGTCAGGCCACGCGAAGCGAGGACTTCCTTGATCTCGTTCAGCGACTTGCGGCCCAGGTTCGGCGTCTTCAGCAGCTCGTTTTCCGTACGCTGGATCAGGTCGCCGATGTAGTAGATGTTCTCGGCCTTCAGGCAGTTCGCGGAACGAACCGTCAGTTCGAGATCGTCCACCGGACGCAGCAGGATCGGATCGATCTGCGGCGCACGCGACGGTGCTTCCGCTGCCGTTTCCGTGCCTTCCAGTGCAGCGAACACCGACAGCTGATCGACCAGGATGCGAGCCGACTGGCGGATCGCTTCTTCCGGGGTGATCACGCCGCTCGTTTCGATGTTCATCACGAGCTTGTCGAGGTCGGTACGCTGTTCGACACGGGCGCTTTCGACCGAGTAGCTGACGCGGCGAACCGGCGAGAACGATGCGTCGAGCACGATGCGGCCGATGATCTTCGCGGAGTCTTCGCCATAACGACGCACGTTGCCCGGCACATAGCCGCGGCCCTTCTCGATCTTGATCTGAACGTCGAGCTTGCCGCCCTTCGTCAAGTGAGCGATCACGTGTTCCGGGTTGATGATCTCGCAGTCATGCGCGAGTTCGATGTCGCCGGCCGTCACGATCCCTTCGCCATCCTTGCGCAGCGTCACCGTGACTTCGTCGCGGTTGTGCAGCTTGAACACCACGCCCTTCAGGTTCAGCAGCAGGTTGACGACATCCTCTTGCACACCATCAAGCGTCGAATACTCGTGCACCACGCCGGCGATCGTCACCTCGGTCGGCGCATAGCCGATCATCGATGACAGCAGCACGCGACGGAGCGCATTGCCCAAGGTATGGCCATAGCCGCGTTCGAACGGCTCCATGACCACTCTCGCATGGTTCTCGCCAAGCGATTCCACGGCGATGATCTTGGGTTTCAACAAACTGGTTTGCATAGGTTTTCCTTTTCAATACCCTCGGCTCGTTACACCGATAAGGCTGACCGGTAACACCTGAAAATGAAGAGCCGAGGCCCTGCCGGCGCTTCGCAAGCAGGGTACCTCGGCTATCAATCCGATTAACGCGAATACAATTCGACGATCAGGCTTTCGTTGATGTCGCCTGCAATTTCAGCGCGTTCCGGCACTTGCTTGAACGTGCCTTCGAACTTCTTCGCGTCGACCGCGACCCAGCTCGGCATGCCGCCTTGTTCAGCCAGCGACAGCGCTTCGACGATACGCGCTTGCTTCTTCGACTTTTCGCGGATCGAGATGACGTCGCCAGCCTTGACTTGCAGCGACGGAATGTTCGACACGACGCCGTTCACCGTGATGGCCTTGTGGCCCACGAGCTGGCGTGCTTCTGCGCGAGTCGAGCCGAAGCCCATGCGGTACACGACGTTGTCCAGGCGCGATTCGAGCAGTTGCAGCAGGTTTTCACCCGTGTTGCCCTTGCGACGATCGGCATCGGCGAAGTAACGGCGGAACTGGCGCTCCAGCACACCGTAAATGCGCTTGACCTTCTGCTTTTCACGCAGCTGCGTACCGTAGTCGGACGTACGCGCACCCGAGGTGCGGCCGTGCTGACCCGGCTTGCTGTCAAGCTTGCACTTGTCGGCGAGCGAGCGGCGCGCGCTCTTCAGGAACAGATCGGTGCCTTCGCGGCGGGACAGCTTGGCCTTGGGGCCGGTATAACGTGCCACTTTGTGTTTCCTCTATCTAGCTTCACGCGGCTGCAACAACCGCGCTAGTTCGTGCCCTTTGGGCCGAACGGTGGACTTAGTCAATCAACGCAATCAACTACGTTGCCCGTAGCCGCCCTGAGGCGACGACAGGCTGCACCTGGCATCCTTAGATGCGGCGGCGCTTCGGCGGACGGCAGCCGTTGTGCGGGATCGGGGTCACGTCGGAAATCGCCGTGATCTTGATGCCGAGGCCATGCAGTGCACGCACTGCCGACTCACGACCCGGGCCCGGGCCCTTGATACGCACTTCGAGGTTCTTCACGCCGTATTCCATCGCGACACGGCCTGCCGACTCGGCGGCAACCTGCGCTGCGAAGGGGGTCGACTTGCGCGAGCCCTTGAAGCCTTGGCCGCCCGACGTCGCCCACGCCAGGGCGTTGCCCTGACGATCGGTGATCGTGATGATCGTGTTGTTGAACGAAGCGTGGACGTGAACCACACCTTCCGCGACGTTCTTCTTAACCTTCTTGCGAACGCGTTGAGCCGCGTTATTGGAAGCCTTAGCCATGACGTTTTCCTGTAACTGTCAGCTTATTTCTTCAGCGCTTGAGCGGCGCGGCGCGGACCCTTACGGGTACGTGCATTCGTACGCGTACGCTGGCCACGCATCGGCAGACCCTTGCGATGGCGGACGCCGCGGTAGCAACCGAGGTCCATCAGGCGCTTGATGTTCATCGTCACTTCACGGCGCAGATCGCCTTCGACGACAAACTTGCCCACTTCTTCACGCAGCTTTTCGAGGTCTGCGTCGTTCAGGTCTTTGACCTTCTTCGAGAATTCGACGCCTGCTGCGACGCAAATGCTGCGAGCGCGCGTGCGGCCGACACCGAAAATCGCCGTCAGGCCGATCTCGGTATGCTGGTGATTCGGGATGTTAACCCCTGCGATACGAGCCATTGTTTTTCCTCAAACAAAAAGCGCAAACAAGCGCAATCAGCCTTGACGCTGTTTATGGCGCGGGTCCGAGCTGCAGATCACGCGAACAACGCCTTTACGCTTGATGATCTTGCAATTGCGGCAAATGCGCTTAACCGATGCCATCACTTTCATGATATTACCCTTTTTACAAATCACTTCGCCCGGAACACGATCCGCGCACGCGACAGATCGTAAGGCGTCAATTCAACCGTCACCTTGTCGCCCGGAAGGATACGGATGTAATGCATCCGCATCTTGCCCGAGATATGCCCCAGTACGACATGGCCGTTTTCCAGCTTCACACGGAAGGTAGCATTGGGAAGGTTTTCAACCACCTCACCCTGCATCTGGATCACATCGTCTTTGGCCATGATCGTTCAACGCACTGGAATGTTGCCGCCCTTGAAATTGGCTTTCTTGAGCAGCGACTCATACTGTTGCGACATAACGTACGACTGCACCTGCGCCATGAAGTCCATCGTGACGACGACAATGATCAGCAGCGACGTTCCACCAAAATAAAACGGTACATTCCAACGCAGCACCAGAAATTCCGGGAGCAGACACACGAAGACGATGTAGATCGCACCGGCCAGCGTCAGACGCGTGAGGATGCGGTCGATATATCGCGCGGTTTGGTCGCCCGGACGGATACCCGGAACAAACGCGCCGCTTTTCTTCAGGTTATCCGCCGTTTCCCTGCTGTTGAACACCAGTGCGGTGTAGAAGAAGCAGAAAAACACGATCGCCAGCGTGTACAACAGCACATACACCGGCTGACCCGGCTTCAGCGCTTCCGCCACATTATGCAGCGTGTCGGAAAGCCAGCCCTTGTGCTCACCCGAACTGAACCAGCTCAGGATCGTTGCCGGGAACAGGATGATCGACGATGCGAAGATCGGCGGAATCACGCCCGACATGTTCAACTTCAGCGGCAGGTGCGACGACTGCCCACCGTAAATCTTGTTGCCTACCTGACGCTTCGCGTAATTCACGAGGATCTTGCGCTGACCGCGTTCGATGAACACGACCAGGTAAGTCACCGCAGCGATCAGCACGACGATGATGATCGCCGACGCATAACCCATTGCGCCCGTGCTCACCAGATCGAACAGCGAACCCACCGAGTTCGGAAGCCCCGATGCGATACCGCCGAAGATGATGATCGAAATACCGTTGCCCAGACCGCGTTCCGTGATCTGCTCACCGAGCCACATCAGGAACATCGTGCCGGTCACCAGCGTGACGACCGTCGTGAGACGGAACAACACGCCCGGATCGATCACGAGCCCCGGCTGATTGCCCAGCGCAGCCGCGATGCCGAAGGCCTGGAACGTAGCCAGAACGACGGTAAAGACACGCGTGTACTGCGTGATCTTCCGTTGCCCCGCCTGCCCTTCCTTCTTCAGCGCCTCGAGCTGCGGCGAGACGATCGCCAGCAACTGCATGATGATCGACGCGGAGATGTACGGCATGATCCCCAGCGCGAAGATCGTAAAGCGGGACAACGCACCACCCGAGAACATGTTGAACATGCCCAGGATGCCGCCTGACTGGCTCTGGAACAGCTTCGCCAGTTGATCCGGATCGATACCCGGAACCGGGATGTGCGCGCCGACGCGATAGACGAGCAACGCCAGGAGCAAGAACATTGCTCGCCGGCGCAGATCGCCGAACTTCGCCGTGCTACGACCGGGTTTTGCGAGACTCGGGCTGTTAGCCAAGTATCTTCTCCGATGCAGATGCTAGTAACGGCACGTGAGTGCGTTACTCGGCAAACGAACCGCCAGCCGCTTCGATCGCTGCGCGCGCCGACTTCGTCGCACCGAGACCCTTCACGACAATCTTGCGCTTCAGTTCGCCCGTGGCGATGATCTTTGCGCTCTTCGTCAGCTCGCCGACCAGGCCGGCTTGCTTCAGTGCGAGCAGATCGATCTCGTCGACCGGCAGCTTCTCGAGGTCGCCCAGACGCACTTCACCGACGAATTCCTTCGTCAGCGACGTGAAGCCGCGCTTCGGCAGACGACGTTGCAGCGGCATTTGACCGCCTTCGAAGCCAACCTTGTGGAAACCGCCCGAACGCGATTTCTGACCCTTGTGACCACGGCCGGCCGTCTTACCGAGGCCGGAACCGATGCCGCGGCCGACGCGACGCTTAGCATGCTTCGCGCCTTCTGCCGGCTTCAGGTTATTCAATTCCATATCAACTCCTAGATCGGTAGTCGGCGCTTAGCCGATGACCTTAACAAGGTACGAAACCTTGTTGATCATGCCGCGCACCGCCGGCGTATCCTGCAGCTCGCTGACCGAGTTGAGGCGACGCAGACCCAGGCCACGCACGGTGGCACGGTGAGTTTCGCGGGTCCCAATCAGGCTCTTGACGAGCTGAACCTTGACAGTTTTATCAGACATGGTGACCACCGCTTAGCCCAAAATTTCTTCGACGGACTTGCCGCGCTTGGCAGCAATGTCAGCCGGCGTCGACTGCTTGCGCAGGCCGTCGAGCGTTGCACGAACCAGGTTGTACGGGTTCGTCGAGCCATGGCTCTTCGCGACGACGTTTTGCACGCCCATCACGTCGAACACGGCACGCATCGGACCACCAGCGATCACGCCCGTACCATCCTTCGCCGGAGCGAGGAGGACAGCGGATGCGCCGTGCTTGCCGTGCACTTCATGTTGCAGCGTACCGTTCTTCAACGGCACCTTGAACATGTTGCGGCGAGCCTGCTCCATTGCCTTCTGGACAGCAACCGGCACTTCCTTCGCCTTGCCCTTGCCCATGCCGACGCGGCCATCACCGTCGCCAACCACGGTCAGTGCGGCGAAGCCGAGAATACGGCCACCCTTCACAACCTTGGTCACGCGATTGACCGAAATCATTTTTTCGCGAAGGCCGTCGTCGCGCTCGTCGGCCTGAACTTTCGCTTGCATCTTTGCCATGACGAATTCTTCCTTAGAACTTGAGCCCAGCTTCGCGAGCTGCATCAGCCAGCGCCTTCACGCGGCCATGGTAGCGGAAGCCCGAGCGGTCAAAGGCGACGGATTCGATGCCGGCGGCCTTGGCCTTCTCGGCGATACGCTGACCGATCAGAGTCGCTGCATTGACGTTGCCGCCCTTGCCCGACAGATCAGCCAGCTGCGCACGCACTTCGGCTTCGAGCGTCGACGCACTGGCAACCACCTTGGTGCCGCACGGCGAGAACACTTGAGCGTAGATGTGCGAATTCGTGCGATGCACGGCGAGACGCGCGACCTGCAGCTCAGCGATCTTGATACGCGTCTGGCGAGCGCGGCGCAGGCGAGATTGAGTCTTATCCATGATTGCGCACCCTTACTTCTTCTTCGTTTCTTTGAGGATCACAACCTCGTCGGAATAGCGCACGCCCTTGCCCTTGTAGGGCTCCGGCGGACGGTAACCGCGAACTTCCGCAGCTACTTGACCGACTTGTTGCTTGTTGATCCCCTTGATCACGATTTCGGTTTGCGTCGGGGTTTCAGCCTTGATGCCTTCCGGCATCTGGTGCACCACCGGGTGCGAGAAACCCAGCGACAGGTTCAGCTTGTCGCCTTGCGCCTGCGCACGATAACCAACGCCAACCAGCGTCAGCTTGCGCTCGAAACCCTTGGTCACGCCTTGCACCATGTTCGCGATAATCGCGCGCATCGTGCCCGACAGTGCATTTGCTTCGCGGCTTTCGTCGACCGGCGCCAGGTTCAGCGTGCCGTCGTTGTTCACCACCGTCACAAGCGGATTCACCACTTGCGCGATCGTGCCCAACGGACCCTTCACGGTGATGGAGCCGTTTGCCAACGTCACCTCGGCGCCTTGCAGCGCGATCGGGCTTTTACCTACTCGAGACATATTCTTTCTCCTCGATTAAGCGACGTAGCAGATGACTTCGCCGCCGACGCCAGTAGCGCGCGCCTTGCGATCAGTCATCACGCCCTTGGGCGTCGACACGATTGCCACACCCAGGCCATTCATGACCTGAGGGATGTCATTGCGACCGCGGTACACGCGCAGGCCAGGCTTCGAAACGCGCTCAAGGCGTTCGATGACCGGGCGGCCAGCGTAGTACTTCAGTGCAATATTCAGTTCTGCCTTCGCGCCTTCGGTCTTGATCGCGAAATCATCGATATAGCCTTCGTCCTTCAGGACTTGGGCGATCGCGATCTTGACTTTCGACGAGGGCATTGCCACCGACACCTTCTCGACCATCTGCGCGTTGCGGATGCGAGTCAGCATATCGGCGATAGGATCACTCATGCTCATTTACGTTTCTCCTATTACCAGCTCGCCTTGGTCAGGCCAGGAATCTCGCCGCGGAAAGCGATTTCACGAATCTTGTTACGCGCGAGGCCGAATTTACGGAACGTGCCACGCGGACGGCCCGTAATCGCACAGCGGTTACGCTTGCGGGTCGGGTTCGAATTGCGGGGCAGTTGTTGCAGTTCGAGACGTGCGGTGTAGCGCTCTTCGTCCGACTTGCTCGCGTCGTCGATGACTGCCTTCAGTGCCGCACGCTTCGGTGCGAACTTTGCTGCCAGGCGAGCACGCTTCTTTTCACGTTCGATCAGTGCCAGTTTAGCCACGGTAACCTCAGTTTCTGAACGGGAACTTGAAGCTGGCGAGCAGTGCCTTCGCTTCGTCGTCGGTCTTCGCGGTCGTCGTGATGCTGATGTTCAGCCCACGCAGCGCGTCGATCTTGTCGTAATCGATTTCGGGGAAAATGATCTGCTCTTTCACACCGATGTTGTAATTGCCACGGCCGTCGAATGCACGACCCGACACGCCGCGGAAATCGCGCACGCGGGGCAGGGCAACCGTCACGAAACGATCGAGGAATTCGTACATCGCACGACCACGCAGCGTCACCATCGCACCGATCGGATAGCCTTGACGGATCTTGAAGCCCGCAATTGCCTTGCGAGCCTTCGTCACAACGGGCTTCTGACCAGCGATCTTCGTCAGATCGCCAACGGCGTTCTCGATGATCTTCTTGTCAGCGATCGCTTCGCCAAGGCCCATGTTCAGGGTGATCTTGGTGATGCGCGGCACTTCCATGATCGACTTGTAGCCGAACTTCTCGACCAGGCCGGGAACTACCGTTTCTTTGTAAAACTCTTGAAAACGTGCCATTTCTATACTCCGGTCAGGCCAGCACGGCACCAGTCGTCTTCAGAAAGCGGACCTTCTTGCCTTCTTCGACCTTGATGCCAACACGCGAAGCCTTGCCGTTCGCGTCGACCAATGCGACGTTCGAAATGTTCAGCGGCATCGTCTTCGCTTCCACGCCACCCGTCGTACCCTTCATCGGGTTCGGCTTCACATGCTTCTTGACGAGGTTGATACCTTCGACAGTGACATGTTCGGCACCGACGGCCAGCACGACACCGCGCTTGCCCTTGTCCTTGCCGGTGATGACGATGATTTCGTCACCCTTGCGAATCTTATTCATCGCGACTCCTTACAGCACTTCCGGCGCCAGCGAAACGATCTTCATGAATCGTTCGCTACGCAGCTCACGCGTGACCGGCCCGAAAATACGGGTGCCGATCGGCTCGAGCTTGTTGTTCAAAAGCACAGCGGCGTTGCCGTCGAACTTGATCAGCGAACCGTCTTGACGACGTACGCCCTTGGCGGTGCGAACCACCACGGCGTTGTAGATTTCGCCTTTCTTCACGCGCCCGCGCGGCGTTGCTTCCTTGACGGTCACCTTGATGATGTCGCCAATGCTGGCATAACGACGCTTCGAGCCGCCGAGCACCTTGATGCACAGAACTTCGCGTGCACCCGTGTTGTCGGCCACTTCAAGCCGAGATTCGGTCTGGATCATGGTTTATCTTTCCCAACTTAATCCGGATACCCCACCATGAGGCATACGGTCAGTCTTGGTCCCGTCAGCCAATCGGCTGCTTGGGTTTGAACAGCAGCGACGGCAAACGAAACCCGCCATCGCAAATCGGTGAATCTATCGAACTGACAGGACGTCAGCCCGCTTCCCCCACCGAGACTTTGCCCGCGACGGGGCTCCCATACAGAGGGAAGACCGGGATTATAACAAATAATCCCGGCCACGCAAGCAAAAACTTTGCGACTTCAAGCACTGCTACTGCTTGTGGGCCTTTCGGCCCTCCCGCTTAGATGACGCGGGCTGCTTCGACCAGGCGCGACACCGTCCAGGCCTTCGTCTTCGAGAGAGGACGCGTTTCCTGGATCTCGACGAGATCGCCTTCGTTGTAGGTGTTAGCCTCGTCGTGCGCGTGATACTTCTTCGAGCGCACAACGTACTTGCCGTAGATCGGATGCTTGACGCGGTTTTCGATCAGCACCGTGACGGTTTTATCCATCTTGTTGCTGACAACCCGACCGACGAGCGTCCGCTTGAGCGAGGTTTTTACGCTATCGTTCATTTCTGGTTCGCCTTCTGAGTCAGGACGGTCCGCACACGAGCGATGTCGCGACGCACCTTCTTCAGCTGGCTCGTGTTCGTGAGCTGCTGGGTCGCGAGTTGCATGCGCAGGCCGAATTGCGCCTTAAGCAGATCCGACAGCTCCTTGTTGAGCGCTGCCTGATCTTTCTGGAGAAGTTCGGAAGCCTTCATATTTTCTCCTTAGGCGCCGAGCTGACGAACGATGAACGCCGTCTTCAGCGGCAGCTTCGCTGCAGCCAGACGGAACGCTTCGCGTGCCAGTTCTTCGGTTACGCCATCCATTTCATACAGCATCTTGCCCGGCTGAATCTCGGCGACGTAGTACTCAGGGTTACCCTTACCGTTACCCATCCGTACTTCGGCCGGCTTCTGCGAAATCGGCTTGTCCGGGAAAATGCGAATCCAGATACGGCCGCCACGCTTGATGTGACGCGTCATGGCACGACGCGCCGCTTCGATCTGACGCGCGGTCAGACGGCCGCGACCGATAGCCTTCAGGCCGAATTCACCGAACGAGACGGCGTTGCCGCGCGTCGCGATACCGGTGTTGCGACCCTTCTGCTCTTTACGATACTTTCTGCGTTTCGGTTGCAGCATCGTTATTCTCCAGTCTTGCCGTCTTCCGGCTTGCCTGCAGCGCGACGCGGAGCGCCACGACGGGCACCCGGACCACCGCCTTCACCGTCACGGCGCGGACGACGATCGCCCGGACGCGCGTTACGGCGCGGACGCTTGTCTTCCGTCACTTCCTCGACCACCGGCGCGTCGTTGCGGCCCAGCGTATCGCCCTTGTACACCCACACCTTGACGCCGATGATGCCGTAGGTCGTCTTCGCTTCCGAGGTCGCGTAGTCGATGTCGGCACGCAGCGTGTGCAGGGGCACGCGGCCTTCGCGGTACCACTCCGTACGTGCGATTTCGATGCCGTTCAAACGGCCCGCGCTCATGATCTTGATGCCTTGGGCACCCAGACGCATGGCGTTTTGCATCGCACGCTTCATCGCGCGGCGGAACATGATCCGACGCTCGAGCTGTTGCGTGATCGAGTCGGCGATCAACTGAGCATCGGTTTCCGGCTTGCGGATTTCCTCGATGTTGACGTGAACCGGAACGCCCATGCGGCGTTGCAGTTCTGCCTTCAGTTGCTCGATGTCCTCACCCTTCTTGCCGATGACGACGCCCGGACGCGAGCTGTAAATCGTGATCCGTGCGTTCTTCGCCGGGCGCTCGATGACGACGCGACCGACCGAAGCGTTCTTCAGCTTCTTCTTCAGATACTCACGGACGCCGATGTCTTCCTGCAGCATCGCCGCGAAATTGTTGTTGTTCGCGTACCAACGCGAAGCCCAATTGCGGCTGACGGCCAAACGGAAGCCAGTCGGATGAATTTTCTGTCCCATCGTGCGACCCCTTAATTCCCGACCGTCACAGTGATGTGACAGGATTGCTTCTCGATGCGGTTACCGCGGCCTTTGGCGCGCGCGGTAAAACGCTTCAGCGACGCTGCCTTGTCGACGAGGATGCTCTTGATCTTGAGCTCGTCGATATCCGCGCCTTCGTTGTGCTCCGCATTGGCGATGGCCGACAAAACGACCTTCTTCACGATGCCGGCGGCTTTCTTCGGCGAGAACGTCAGAACGTTCAGTGCCTTGTCCACCGGCAAACCGCGGATCTGGTCAGCCACCAGGCGCGTCTTCTGCGCCGAAATGCGGGCACCGCGATGAATTGCTTTCACTTCCATCTTGATTGCCCCTTATTTCTTGGCCTTCTTGTCGGCCGCGTGACCCTTGAACGTCCGGGTCAGTGCGAACTCGCCAAGCTTGTGGCCGACCATGTTTTCCGAGATGTACACCGGTACGTGTTGACGGCCGTTATGCACGGCGATCGTCAGACCAATGAAATCCGGGAGAATCGTCGAGCGACGCGACCAGGTCTTGATCGGCTTCTTGTCGCGCGTAGCTGCAGCTGCCTCAACTTTCTTCAGCAAATGGGCGTCGCAGAACGGACCTTTTTTAACAGAACGTGCCATTGCCTACTCCTTAGCGCTTATGACGGCGCTGGACGATCATCGTCGTCGTGCGCTTGTTGCTACGCGTACGGAAGCCCTTCGCCGGCGTGCCCCACGGGCTAACCGGATCGCGGCCTGCCGCGGTCTTGCCTTCACCACCACCGTGCGGGTGATCGATCGGGTTCATCGCGACACCACGGACCGTCGGGCGGATACCGCGCCAACGATTTGCACCGGCCTTACCGATCTGACGCAGGCTATGTTCTTCGTTGCCCACTTCACCGATCGTTGCGCGGCACTCGATGTGCACGCGGCGGATTTCGCCCGAACGCAGACGAACCTGCGCGTAGACGCCTTCGCGCGCCAGCAGCATGGCCGACGTGCCGGCCGAACGCGCGATTTGCGCACCCTTGCCCGGCAGCATCTCGATGCAGTGGATCGTCGTACCGACCGGAATGTTGCGGATCGGCAGCGTGTTGCCTGCACGGATCGGCGCTTCCGAACCCGACAGGAGCTGCTGGCCAACCGTCACGCCCTTCGGCGCGATGATGTAGCGACGCTCGCCGTCTGCGTACAGAACCAGCGCGATGTTCGCGCTACGGTTCGGGTCATACTCGAGACGTTCGACCTTCGCCGGGATGCCGTCCTTGTTGCGACGGAAATCGACGATACGGTACTGTTGCTTATGACCACCGCCCTTGTGGCGGGTGGTGATGCGGCCGTTGTTGTTACGGCCAGCGGTCACGCTCTGCGAGTCGAGCAGGGCCGCGAACGGCTTACCCTTGTGCAGATCCTTGTTGACCACCTTGACCATCGCACGGCGACCCGGCGAAGTCGGCTTAACTTTAACGATTGCCATGATTACTTGGCCTCCGCTTCAAAGTTGATTTCCTGGCCGGGCTTCAGGCAGACATACGCCTTCTTCACGTCTTTGCGACGGCCCATCGAACGGCCGAAACGCTTCTGCTTGCCCTTCTGGACCAGCATGTTGACGGAATTGACTTCCACCTTGAACAGCAGCTCGACCGCGGCCTTCACTTCCTGCTTCGTGGCATCCGGTGCGACTTCGAACACAACTTGCTCGTTCTTGTCTGCAACCAGCGTCGCCTTTTCCGAGACTACCGGCGCGAGCAGGACCTGCATCAAACGATGATCGTTTTTGCGAATCTCGCTCATGACAGCAACTCCTCGATCTGGGCGACCGCAGCCTTCGTGACCAGGATCTTCTTGAAGTAGATCAGCGACAGCGGGTCGGCGTAACGCGGCTCGACAACTGCCACATTCGGCAGGTTGCGCGACGCGAGGTACAGGTTTTCTTCGACGGTGTCCGTGATCACGAGCACGGACTCCAGGCCCATGGCCTTGAACTTCTCGGCCAGCAGCTTGGTCTTCGGCGCTTCGAGCGTGAACTCTTCAACGACCGACAGACGGCCTTCGCGGGCAAGTTGCGAGAAGATGGAGCGCAGACCTGCGCGGTGCATCTTCTTGTTGACCTTGTGCGAGAAGTTTTCTTCCGGCGAATTCGGGAAAATACGGCCACCGCCGCGCCACAGCGGGCTCGACGACATACCGGCACGAGCACGGCCCGTACCCTTCTGGCGCCACGGCTTCTTGGTCGTGTGCTTGACTTGCTCACGATCCTTCTGCGCGCGGTTACCCTGGCGAGCGTTCGCCTGGTAAGCAACGACGACCTGGTGGATCAGTGCTTCGTTGTAGTCACGACCGAACACTGCGTCCGATGCGTTGACGACTGCACCTTCCTGACCATTTTCATTCAGGAGCTTGAGTTCCATTATTTCGCTCCCTTGGCCTTGACGGCCGGCGTCACGAAGACTTTGCCGCCCTTCGCACCCGGAATGGCACCCTTCACGAGCAGCAGCTTGCGCTCTGCGTCGATACGTGCGATTTCGAGGTTTTGAACCGTAACCGTGTCGTCACCCATGTGGCCCGTCATGCGCTTGCCCGGGAACACACGACCCGGATCCTGCGCCATACCGATGGAACCCGGAACGTTGTGCGAACGCGAGTTACCGTGGGATGCGCGACCCGAAGCGAAGTTATAACGCTTGATCGTACCGGCGTAGCCCTTACCGATCGACACGCCTTGCACGTCGACCTTCTGGCCTACTTCGAAGAGATCGGGACCGACGATGGCGCCGTTCGACAGCTCGGCTGCCTTGGTCGCATCGATACGGAATTCCTTGAGAACTTCACCAGCTTCTACGCCAGCTTTGGCGAGATGACCTGCCAGCGGCTTCGTCACGCGCGATGCACGACGGGAGCCGAATGCAACCTGAACAGCCGTGTAGCCGTCGGTTTCAACAGTCTTGATCTGCGTCACGCGGTTGTCCGACACGTCCAGCACGGTGACGGGAATCGAATCCCCTTCAGCCGTGAAAATACGGGTCATGCCAACCTTGCGACCTACGAGTCCAAGGCTCATCGTTTTCTCCATTCCCGACTGCGATTGGTCGGGGCTAATTTACAAAACGCCGCGCTTGCCGGAACGGCAGGTACGCAGGCTTTTACGCAAATGCGCGAAAAGCCAAGCATTATAGCCAAGCTTTTCGTTTTTCGCAAGCAATCAATGACTTAGCGCTTCCGGCCGGGGCCGGATCCGCCGAAAGCCTTACTGCAGCTTGATTTCGACGTCGACGCCTGCCGGCAGGTCGAGCTTCATCAGCGCGTCAACCGTCTTGTCGGTCGGATCGACGATGTCCATCAGGCGCTGGTGCGTACGGATTTCGAGCTGGTCACGCGACGTCTTGTTGACGTGCGGCGAGCGGAGGATGTCGAAACGCTGAATGCGCGTCGGCAGCGGCACCGGGCCACGGACGATTGCGCCGGTCCGCTTCGCGGTGTCGACGATTTCGGCAGCCGACTGATCGATCAAGCGATAGTCGAAAGCCTTCAGGCGAATGCGGATTTTTTGTTGAGCCATGACAATTCCTTGAAAAGAGCGAGGCGATGTTGCATCGCCAGATCACAAAAAAGAACGTAGGAACGGGTGCTCCCGGAGAGGGAGCACCCGTTCCCGGGCGCTGCATATTACACCAAAACCAGACCGACGCGTTTAGGCGAGGATCTTTGCAACGACGCCGGCGCCGACGGTACGGCCGCCTTCGCGGATTGCGAAGCGCAGACCTTCTTCCATGGCGATCGGAGCGATCAGCTTCACCGTGATCGACACGTTGTCGCCCGGCATGACCATTTCCTTATCCTTCGGCAGTTCGATCGAGCCCGTCACGTCCGTCGTACGGAAGTAGAACTGCGGACGGTAGTTGTTGAAGAACGGCGTGTGACGGCCGCCTTCGTCCTTGCTCAGCACGTACACTTCAGCCGTGAAGTGCGTGTGCGGCTTGATCGAGCCCGGCTTCGCCAGAACTTGACCACGCTCCACGTCTTCACGCTTCGTGCCGCGCAGCAGGATACCGACGTTGTCGCCTGCTTGACCTTGGTCCAGCAGCTTGCGGAACATTTCGACGCCCGTGCAGGTCGTCTTCACGGTGTCCTTGATGCCGACGATTTCGAGTTCTTCGCCGACCTTCACGATGCCGCGTTCGATACGACCCGTCACCACCGTGCCGCGGCCCGAGATCGAGAACACGTCTTCCACCGGCATCAGGAACAGGCCGTCAACTGCGCGTTCCGGCGTCGGGATGTACGTGTCCAGTGCGTCGGCCAGGTTCATGATCGCCACTTCGCCCAGCTCGCCCGTGTCGCCTTCCAGCGCCAGCTTGGCCGAACCCTTCACGATCGGCGTGTCGTCGCCCGGGAAGTCGTACTTCGACAGGAGTTCGCGAACTTCCATCTCGACCAGTTCGAGCAGTTCTGCGTCGTCCACCATGTCGCACTTGTTCAGGAACACGATGATGTACGGAACGCCAACCTGACGGGCCAGCAGGATGTGCTCGCGCGTTTGCGGCATCGGGCCGTCTGCTGCCGAGCAAACCAGGATCGCGCCGTCCATCTGTGCGGCGCCCGTGATCATGTTCTTCACATAGTCAGCGTGGCCCGGGCAGTCGACGTGTGCGTAGTGGCGGTTAGCCGTTTCGTACTCGACGTGTGCCGTGTTGATCGTGATGCCGCGCGCCTTTTCTTCCGGTGCCGCGTCGATCTGGTCGTAGGCCTTCGCTTCGCCGCCGAACTTCTTCGTCAGCACCGTCGTGATTGCTGCCGTCAGCGTCGTCTTGCCGTGGTCGACGTGACCGATCGTACCAACGTTGACGTGCGGCTTGGTCCGCTCAAATTTACCTTTTGCCATGATTCTCTTCTTTCAAAAATGAATGTTTGGAGGAGACGACTTACTTCGACTTTGCGCTGATGATCGCTTCGGCGACGTTGCGCGGCGCTTCGGAGTAGTGCTTGAACTCCATCGTGTACGTGGCGCGACCTTGGGTCAGCGAACGCAGCGACGTCGAGTAGCCGAACATTTCCGACAGCGGCACTTCGGCGCGCACGATCTTGCCGCCGCCCACCATGTCTTCCATGCCCTGGACGATACCGCGACGGCCCGACAGGTCGCCCATCACGTTGCCCATGTAGTCTTCCGGCGTTTCGACTTCAACCGCCATCATCGGCTCCAGCACGACCGGGCTCGCACGGCGCATTGCTTCCTTGAACGCCATCGAACCGGCCATGCGGAACGCGTTTTCGTTCGAGTCAACATCGTGGTACGAACCGAACGTCAGGTGCACCTTCACGTCGACGACCGGGAAGCCAGCCAGCACGCCGGCCTTCAGCGTGTCCTGGATACCCTTGTCGACCGCCGGGATGTATTCACGCGGAATCACACCACCCTTGATCTCGTCGAAGAACTCGTAGCCCTTGCCCTGCTCGTTCGGCTCGAGCGTGATGGTTGCGTGACCGTACTGGCCGCGACCACCCGACTGCTTGACGAACTTGCCGTCGACGTCCTTCGCCGTTGCACGGATGGTTTCGCGGTAGGCAACTTGCGGCTTGCCGACCGTGGCTTCCACGCCGAATTCACGACGCATGCGGTCCACCAGAATTTCGAGGTGGAGCTCGCCCATGCCCGAAATGATGGTTTGGCCCGATTCTTCGTCCGTCTGGACGCGGAACGACGGATCTTCCTGTGCCAGGCGGTTCAGCGCCAGGCCCATCTTTTCCTGGTCCGGCTTCGTCTTCGGCTCGACGGCCTGCGAGATCACCGGCTCCGGGAACACCATGCGTTCCAGGATGATCGGGTGCTGCGGATCGCACAGCGTGTCGCCCGTGGTCGCGTCCTTCAGGCCGACCGCTGCAGCGATGTCGCCTGCACGGACTTCCTTGATTTCCTCGCGCTGGTTCGCGTGCATCTGCAGAATCCGGCCCAGGCGTTCCTTCTTTCCCTTGGTCGAGTTCAGCAGCGTGTCGCCCGAATTCACGATGCCCGAGTACACACGGAAGAAGATCAGCTGGCCGACGAACGGGTCGGTCATGATCTTGAATGCCAGCGACGAGAACTTCTCTTCGTCCGACGCCACGCGTTCGACCTTGTCGCCATTGTCGAGTTCGCCCGTGACCGGGGGAATGTCGATCGGCGACGGCAGGAAATCGATCACGGCGTCGAGCATGCGCTGCACGCCCTTGTTCTTGAACGCGGTACCGCACAGCATCGGCTGGATTTCGCAGGCGATCGTACGGTCGCGCAGCGCCTTGACGATGTCGGCTTCCGGCAGATCGCCTTCTTCCAGGTACTTGTTCATCAGGTCTTCATTGGCTTCGGCAGCCGCTTCGACCATCTTTTCGCGCCATTCCTTGCACGTTTCAGCAAGTTCAGCCGGGATGTCGACGTAGTCGAACTTCGTGCCCTGGGACGCTTCGTCCCAAACGATCGCCTTCATCTTCAGCAGATCGACCACGCCCTTGAAGCCTTCTTCCGCGCCGATCGGCACCACGACCGGAACCGGGTTCGCCTTCAGGCGCAGACGGAGCTGGTCGTAGACCTTGAAGAAGTTCGCGCCGGTACGGTCCATCTTGTTGACGAACGCCAGACGCGGAACCTTGTACTTGTTGGCCTGACGCCACACGGTTTCCGACTGCGGCTGAACGCCACCCACCGCGCAGTACACCATGCACGCACCGTCGAGCACGCGCATCGAGCGCTCGACTTCAATCGTGAAGTCGACGTGACCCGGGGTGTCGATGATGTTGATGCGGTGTTCCGGATAGTTGCCGCCCATGCCCTTCCAGAAGGCGGTGGTAGCAGCGGACGTGATCGTGATGCCACGTTCCTGTTCCTGTTCCATCCAGTCCATCGTGGCAGCGCCGTCGTGAACTTCACCGATCTTGTGGTTCACGCCGGTGTAAAACAGGATGCGCTCGGTCGTCGTCGTCTTGCCGGCGTCGATGTGGGCGCTAATACCGATATTGCGGTAGCGCTCGATAGGAGTCTTGCGAGCCACTTTGAATCCTCTATGGGTTAACGCAACGCAAGGTTGCGTTACGCCTCAACACAAACGGGCGAGGCGCCTGAAACAGCGCACCCGCCCGGATTTTTACCGCTTGAGTCTCGCTCTCGCTTAGAAGCGGAAGTGCGAGAACGCGCGGTTGGCTTCTGCCATCCGGTGAACTTCGTCGCGCTTCTTCATCGCGCCGCCGCGGCCTTCGGCCGCTTCGGAGAGTTCACCTGCCAGGCGCAGTGCCATCGACTTCTCGCTACGCTTCTTCGCAGCCTCACGCAGCCAACGCATCGCCAATGCCATACGACGCGACGGGCGCACTTCGACCGGAACCTGATAGTTCGCACCACCAACGCGACGGCTCTTCACTTCGACCACCGGCTTCACGTTGTTCAGCGCGACAGTGAACACTTCCAGCGGGTCCTTGCCACCCTTGGTCTGGATCTGTTCGAAAGCGCCATAAACGATGCGTTCCGCGACCGACTTCTTGCCGGACAACATCAGCATGTTCATGAATTTTGCAACATCAACGTTACCGAACTTCGGATCCGGCAACACTTCCCGCTTGGGGACTTCGCGACGACGCGGCATGTTTCTTCCTTTGACTTTTCAGTTGGAGCTGAAATCCAGCCCCGCGGCCACCAACAAACCCGATTCATCTCGTTCGACTAACCAGCTTGGCCGGGTGACCACTTACTCGACAGCACCGGCTATCCGGCACTACCGCATTAACCGCCTGACGGCGATCACCTTTCAGAGGCAACTTACTTCTTCGTGGCCTTTGCACGCTTCGCGCCGTACTTCGAGCGCGCTTGCTTACGATCCTTGACGCCCTGGGTATCCAGCGAGCCGCGAACCATGTGGTAACGCACACCCGGCAAATCCTTCACACGGCCGCCGCGGATCAGCACAACCGAGTGTTCCTGCAGGTTGTGGCCTTCACCGCCGATGTACGAAATCACTTCGAAGCCGTTCGTCAGACGAACCTTGGCGACCTTACGGAGTGCCGAGTTCGGCTTCTTCGGCGTCGTGGTGTACACGCGAGTGCACACGCCGCGACGCTGGGGGCAGTTCTGCAAGGCCGGGCTCTTGCTCTTGGTCGTTTCCGACTCACGGCCTTTGCGAACCAGTTGGTTGATGGTTGGCATTGTGTATTCCTGAAAATGACAAAAACCGGCACACTCGCATCGGGCAAAGCGACGCAGGCATGCCTGTGGTGATCCGACGCCCCGCTGACACCCCGCCCGCCGCCACTTCTTGTCGGCCCGCGAGTTTACCTACCGGGAATCGGAACCCGCCATCTTAAGCCAAAAATCCCAAGCGGGTCAACAGCTTGCGTGATTTGCCGACGCAACAATAAGTGACGAATCAGTGACGGCCGGCTGCGGTGATCGCAATGCAGCATCGCGCCTCACCGCAACCGGCTCGGCTCGATGCATTTACGCAGATTCGACCACGTCGATGAGCTCGTCGCCGAACCGTTCGAGCTTGCGGGCGCCGATGCCGGGGATATGGCGCAGATCCTCGACGGATTCGGGCGCGTTGCGCGCGATCTCGGCCAGGGTGGCATCGTGAAAGATCACGTAGGCGGGCACGCCGTCGCTCTTGGCGGTTTCGGCGCGCCAGGTGCGCAGCCGCTCCCAGCAGGCGCGTTCGCGCGCGGACATGCCGGCGGTGGGATCGGCGCGCGCGCCGCTGCGCGTCGATGCATTGCGCGAGCTCTTGGGCTTGACGTAGCGGCGCAGCGTGACGGTTTCCTCGCCCTTGAGCACCGGCTTGCTCGCCTCGGTCAGCACCAGCGCGCCGAAGCCGCCGTGATCGATGGCCAGGTAACCGAACGCCACGAGCTGGCGGAAGATCGCGCGCCATTCGGGCTCGGACAGCTCGGCGCCGATGCCGAACGTGCTCAACGAATCGTGGCCGCGCTGCTGGATTTTTTCCGTTTTCGCGCCGCGCAGGACTTCGATCAGGTGGCTCGCGCCGAAGTTGAAGCCGCTCGCGCGCTGCGCGCGGAACACGCAGGACAGGGCCATGCGCGCTTCGCGCGTGGCGTCCCAGGTGTTGGGCGGCTCGAGGCAGGTGTCGCAGTTGCCGCAGGGCTGGCTCGCTTCGCCGAAATAGCCGAGCAGGCGCACGCGGCGGCACGACGCGGTTTCGCACAGGCCGAGCAGCGCGTCGAGCTTGGACGTCTGCACGCGCTTGTGGGCGTCGTCGGCTTCGGATTCATCGATCATCTTGCGCTGCTGCACGACGTCGCCCAGGCCATACGCCATCCAGGCATTCGCGGGCAGGCCATCGCGGCCCGCGCGGCCGGTTTCCTGGTAATAGCCCTCGACGCTCTTGGGCAGGTCGAGGTGGGCCACGAAGCGCACATCGGGCTTGTCGATGCCCATGCCGAACGCGATGGTCGCGCACATCACGATGCCCTCCTCGCGCTGGAACATCTCCTGATGGCGCTGGCGCACCTCGAATTCCATGCCGGCGTGATACGGCAGCGCGCGCACGCCCTGCGTCTTGAGCCACTCGGCCGTTTCCTCGACCTTGCGACGCGACAGGCAATACACCACGCCGGCATCGGTGGTGCCGTCGGCATTGGTGTGTTCGGCGCGAATGAAATCGAGCAGTTGCGAGCGCGCGTTGTCCTTTTCGACGATCCGGTAGCGAATGTTCGGGCGATCGAAGCTCGACACGAACACGCGCGCATCGTCGAGCGCGAGGCGCTGGACGATCTCGTCGCGCGTGATTTCGTCGGCGGTGGCCGTCAGCGCGATGCGCGGCACGTACGGGAAGCGCTCGTGCAGGATCGACAGCTTGATGTATTCGGGCCGGAAATCGTGCCCCCACTGCGATACGCAATGCGCCTCGTCGATCGCGAACAGGCCGATGCGCGTGCGTTCGAGCAGATCGAGGAAGCGCGGCGTCATCAGCCGCTCGGGCGCCACGTAGAGCAGATCGAGTTCGCCCTCGCGCAGCGCGCGCTCGGTGGCGGCCGCCTCGGCGCCCGACAGCGTGGAATTCAGGTAAGCGGCGCGCACGCCCACTTCGGTCAGCGCGGCGACCTGATCGTGCATCAGCGCGATCAGCGGCGAGACGACGATGCCGGGGCCTTGCCCCGACTCGTGGCGAACCAGCGCCGGGATCTGGTAGCAGAGCGACTTGCCGCCGCCGGTGGGCATCAGCACGAGGCAGTCGCCGCCGCCCGCGACATGCTCGACGATCTCGCCCTGTTGGCCGCGAAAGGCCGGATAACCGAAAACTTCGTTCAGGATTTCGAGCGCGCGCGACATGAGGCAGGTGGGATCGTTTGAAAAATCAAGGCTGCATTTTACAGACAGAAGCCGCCCCGACCTCGCCTTCTTGTCCGGATTGGCCATTCGGACGGGATTGCTCGACCGCCGGCGCGCTGGTTGCGCCGCCGTGTGCCGAATCGGCGGGCGGCCGTGCGGCCAGCGAAATCGAGATCGCCATGCGCTGGCCGCCAGCATCGAGCGAGACCTTGTTCACAAAGCCGTAGACATGCCCGCGCAGCGACACGCAGAGCGAATCGTCGCCATCGACGCCGATCTCGGCCATCTCGCTGTCGGAGATCAGGAACGGCGCGCGGCGGTCCATCAGGCTACCAAGTGCGGCTTGGGCAAGGTCGCGCCCGGACAGGTAGTAGTCGTAGAGGAAAGGCGATGACGCTCCTTGGCCGAGCCGCCGCACCACGTAGAGCCGCAGCCCGGGGCGCAGCACGCGCGTGCGCACGACCGCGTCGTGGGAAACACCGTGGTGACGCAGATACCACCAGCCCGGCACGGCCATCACCGCCAGCAACACGCAGAGCACGAGACCGGCCACGCCGATCCCGCGATTGACCGCCGCATCGTTTCGCATGATCACTTACCTCGGTTAGTCGCGCAGCCGGAGCGCGATCGTGAAGGCAGAAGATCATCCAGCGGGCGCCGGTTCAAGCGCGCCGGCCTGAATCAGAAAGATGTCGAGCAGCGACCATAGCATCCGGTCCATCTCGAAACAACGGATGCACAGGCAAAAACGGCGCCCCTATAATTCGGCATTTTTTCGCTTCCGGAGGCCGCGATGACTCGCAGCGTACGCGCCGCATTGCTCAACGACCGGCTCGACTGGAACCTGCTCCGGACCTTCCTCGTGATCGCGCGCGAACAGAGCGTGAGCCGCGCCGCGGCGCACCTGCACATCACGCAACCGGCCGTCAGCCATGCGTTGCGGCGGCTCGAGGAGCAGCTCGGCCGCAAGCTCGTGCAGCGCAGCGGCCCGCGCATCGACATCACGCGCGCCGGCCACGAGGTGCGCGAAATCGCCGAGGAAATCTACGGCAGCATCTCGCGTCTCGCCAGCGACGAAGGCGTGGCCGATCACTACGTGTCGGGGCTGGTGCGCCTGATCACTGTCAGCGGTGTGCAGTCGGGGGCCTACGACGATTTCCTCGGCGACTTCCATCGCGACTACCCCGACGTCGATCTCGACGTGCAGGTGATGCGCAGCGCCGACGTGCCGAGCGCCCTGCTCCAGCACACGGCCACGGCCGCGCTGAGCCTGAACCGGCACGTCGACGGGAAGATCGCGCAGCAGTTGTTCATGCCGCAGCGCTACGCGCTGTTCTGCGGGCGGCGCCATCGTCTGTTCGGGCAGTCGGGGCTGGGCGTCGACGACCTGCGCGAAGAGAATTTCGTATCGTTTGCGGGAGATCAGCTTGGCGCGTCATTGTCGGTGCTGAGTGTGTTCCGCGACCAACACGGGCTGGCCGGGCGCATCGTGGCGACCTCGGCCAGCATGGCCGAAATGGTGAGACTGATCGTGGCCGGATTCGGCATCGGCAGCCTGCCCGAGCACGTCGGGCAAGCGCAGGTGGAAGCAGGCCGCATGATGCGGCTGCCGCCCGCCGACGGCGTGGCCGACCTCGACGTGATGCTGCTGTGGGCGGCCGATCGCAAGCCGCGCGCGGCGGAGGCCGTGTTTCTCGAGCGAATCCGCGCGTTCGCGCAGGGCGGCGGCAAGACCGACGACGCAGCGCAGTAAGCCCGGCGCGCCCTCGGCAACGCACGCTCCGCTCAATATCCGCGCAGCACGTCCACCTGATTCGCCAGCGGCGCGCCATCGCGCAAGCGCCGCACGTTGGCGGCGACCTGCTCTGCGATCCGCTCGAAGCTCGCCACCGACGCCATGTGCGGCGTCACGATCAGGTTCGGCGCAAACCAGAACGGATCGTCCTCGGGCAGCGGCTCGCGCTCGAACACGTCGATCACCGCGCCGCCGAGCGTGCCGTCCTGCAACGCGGCCAGCACGTCGGCCGGCACCAGATGCTCGCCGCGCCCCACGTGGATCAGCTTCGCGCCGCGCGGCAACCGGGCCAGCAGGCGGCGATCGACGATGCCGCGCGTCTCGGGCGTCAGCGGCAACAGGCAGACGAGCAACTCGCTGCCGGCCAGGAACGCGTCGAACCCATCGGCGCCGAACGTTTCCACGCCGTCGATCGTCTTGCGCTCGCGCGACCAGCCGTGCATCCGAAACCCGGCATCGGCAAGCTGTCGCGCCACATGCTGGCCGAGCACGCCGAGCCCCATCACGCCCACGCTGCGCTCGCCGGCCGCCACTTGCGGATAGCGCAGCCAGCGGCGCTCGCGCTGGTTGGCCAGCACGCGATCGAGCCCGCGATGAAAATGCAGCACGGCCCACATCACGAATTCGCCCATGCCCTGCGCGTGCGTCGGATCGACCACGCGGCACACCGGCACGGCGGGCAAGGCCGGGTCGGCCAGGATGTGATCGACGCCGGCCGCGATGCTGTGCACGAGCCGCAGCGACGGCAGCCGCGCCAGCGCGGCGGACGGCGGCCGCCAGCACACGGCGATGTCGGCGTCGTGCGGATCGGTGTCGACGCCCGCGATGCGCAGCCCCGGCAAGCGTTCGCGCAGCGGCGCGAACAACGGCGACAGGTCGAAGCCGTCGCTGAGAAAGGCGATGCGCGTCATGTCAGCTTCGGTAGTCGGTGGCGCCGCCGTCGATCAGCCGCAACGCCGCCTGCCATTGCAGCGCGATGATCGCCTCGGCCTCGTCGCGGTCGAATTGCTCGGCGGCCAGCCGGCACACGGCCTCGGACGGCCGGCTCAACGCCGCGCCGCCGGCCATCGCGCGCACCTGGATCTGGCACGCGAGTTCGAGGAAATAGATGTTCTGGAACGCGGCCGGCACCGAGCGGCCGGCCACCAGCAGCCCGTGATTGCGCAGGATCATCGCGCTGTGCGGGCCGAGGTCGCAAATCAACCGCTCGCGCTCGCCCAGATCGAGCGCGATGCCCTCGTAGTCGTGATACGCAAGCCGCTCGTAGAACTTCAGCGCGTGCTGGCTGATCGGCAGCAGGCCTTGCTGCTGCGCCGACACGGCCGAGCCGGCCGCCGTATGCGTGTGGATCACGCACTGCAAGTCGGGCCGCGCCTGATGGATCGCCGAATGGATCGTGAAGCCGGCCGCGTTGACGCGATAGCGCGCCGGATCGTCCTCGACGATCGGCTCGACGACGCGCCCCTGCCCGTCGATCTTGATCAGATCGGAGGCGCGCATTTCATGGAACAGCACGCCGTAGCGGTTGATCAGGAAATGATGCTCGGGGCCGGGCACGCGCGCGGTGATGTGCGTGTCGATCATGTCGGTCATGCCGAAATGCGCGACGAGCCGGTACAGCGCGGCCAGTTCGACGCGCGCCGTCCATTCGGAGTCCGGAATGTGATGGGGTGCGGTGTGCATGAAATCGCTTGCAGGAAGAGAAAAACAATCAGGAAACCTGAACGGTTCCGGCGGCGGCCGGATGGACCGGCTGCGTCGGCGGGAAGCGCCGCTGATAGCGCGCCAGCGCGACGATCCCGGCCAGCGAGATGGCCGACAGCAGCGAGAAGAACAGCGCCAGCGGCAGCCACTGGCCGCGGTAATGCTGCGCCACCACCGTGCCGATCAGCGGCGTGGTGCCGCCGGCCACGGTGGCGCACAGCTGATAGGCGATCGAGATGCCCGAATAGCGCAGATGGGTCGGGAACGCGCGCGTCATGAAGCCGGCGATCACCGCATACACGGCCGACAGCACCACCACCGCGAGCGCGATGCCGGCCACGATCAGCACCGGCTGCTGGCTGTTGACGAGCACGAACATCGGGTACGGCGTGAAGATCGACAGCAGCGCGGCGCAGGCCAGGAAGCGGGCGTCGCCGAAGCGTTGCGCGAGCAGCGCCGACACCGGTTGCGAAGCGAGCTGGATGAGCGTCACCGCGAACAGGCAATCGAGGATCAGCGGCTTCGGCATCTTCAGGAAGCTCGTGACGTACGAAATCATGAACGTGTTCGTGAAGAAAAAGCCGGCCGAGCCGATGGTGGTGGCCGCGGCCGCGTACAGGATCGGCTTCCAGTAGCCGCGCAGCACTTCGGTCACGGGCGCCTTCACGCGCCGGTTCTCGCGTTTGGCCTGCTCGAATTCGGGCGATTCGTTCACGCCCATGCGCACCACCACGCCCACCACCAGCAACACGAAGCTGGCCAGGAACGGCAGGCGCCAGCCCCACGACACGAACGCGTCGTGATCGAGCGACGACACCAGGCGGAACGAGATCAGCGACAGCAACAGCCCGGCCGGGCTGCCCATCTGCGGAATCGACGCGAACAGCGTCTTGCGCCCCGGCGCGGCGTGCTCGCTCGACATCAGCACCGCGCCGCCCCACTCGCCGCCCACGGCGATGCCCTGCAGGATGCGCAGCAGGATCAGGATCACCGGCGCCGCCACGCCGATCGAAGCGTACGACGGCAGCAGGCCGATGCCGGTGGTCGCCACGCCCATCAGGAACATCGTGAGAATCAGCATCTTCTTGCGGCCGAGGCGATCGCCCCAATGGCCGAACACGGCGCCGCTCAAGGGGCGCGCGACGAAGCCCACGGCGAACGTCGCGAACGACGCCAGCGTGCTGACGAACGGGTCGCGGGTCGGGAAGAACACGTCGCCGAGCACGAGCGCGGCGGCCGTCGCGTAGGTGTAGAAATCGTAGAACTCGATCGTCGTGCCGAAAAACGCGGCGAGTGCGGCGCGGACCGGCTGGCGTTGAGCAACGGGGGAAGTCATCGGGAATCCTTGGTCGGAGCGCCGCATGGCATCGGGCATCGGAGCACCGAAGCCACGCGGCTTTGCGCATTTATCGGTGGCCAATATCGCTACGTAAAATGCTGATTTCTTATGCGGAGCATGAATCGCGTTCATGCTCCGCGCCGCATCAGAAGCGGTGCCGGATTCCGGCCACCGTGACGAGCTGATGGCTGTTCGACGACGGCGTCGCGAACGCCACCGCCGCCACGGCCTTGCGGCCCGTCGAATCGGTGCCCGTCGCCAACTGATAGATGCCGACGGCGTACAGGTCGGTGCGCTTGGACAGCGAGTAATCCACGCCGACGTCGAGCTGGCCGTACTTCGCACCCTCGTGGCCGTTCACGCTGCTGCTGCGCGTGAACGCGTACGACGCGGCCACCTGCAGGGCCGGCGTGATCAGGTATTTGGTATTCAGCTCGAACGTGTTGAACGCCACGCTGCCGCCCGGCATCTGCGTGGTGGAGCCGGCCACGGCGGTAGCGCCGAGGTTGTTGAAGCGCGTGTTGCTGTACACCGCGCCGAAGGTGGCCGCGCCGAACGTGTAGGCGCCGCCCGCATTGACGATCTGCTGCGTGCCAGCGCTCGCATAGCCGCTGTAGACGGGGCTGGCCATGTTGCTGCCGGTGGCGCTGTCGTTGGCCTTGTTGCCGAACAGCGAGAAGTTCGGGTTGCGCGCCAGCGTGTAGGCGGCGGCGGCCTTCAGCGGGCCGCCCTGGTAACCCACACCCACGCCGTAGATCTGGTTGCGCGCGGTGCTGCCCGCCACGCCGCCGAAGCTGTAGAGCGCTTCCACATTGAAGCCGGCCCATACCGGCGACACGTACTTCAGCGCGTTGTTGACACGGAACGATCCGTCGAGATCGTCGAGATCGCCCGGGTGGGCGCCGTAGCCCGCGCCCGACAGCGCCCAATCCTCGCCGGCCGTGTAGATGCCGACCATATCGGCGTTCGGCAGATACTGGCGGCCGGCCGTCACGGTGCCGAACCGCGCCGAGCCGAGCCCGACGTAGAGCTGCCGGCCGAACAGGTCGCCGTTCTGGCCGAGCGCGCCGGTCGAGCCGTTGAAGCCGCCTTCGAGCACGAACAGCGAAACCAGCCCGCCGCCCAGCTCCTCGCGACCGCGCAGGCCCCAGCGGCTGCCCGACGCGTTGCCGCTGGTCAGCGCGAACTGGCGGCCGCCGCCCGCGTTGGTATTGATGGCGATGCCCTGATCGACGATCCCGTACAGCGTGACCGAGTTTTGCGCGTGAGCGGCGGTCGCGCCCAGCAGGGCGACGCCGAGGCAAAAAGGCTTGTTGAGTTTCATGGTGGGTCGCATGGCGCGTGTGGTTGAGATTCGATTTGAAATTCGATTGGGAGTGCGAAGTTCATGACGGACGATGCGGGCATCGGCGGCACGGGTGTCAGTTATCGAGCGCCAATAACGCTACGTACAATGCCGTTTACTCATCGTCAGTATTAATGGCGTTCATCCTTGCCAAGACGGCGCTCGCGAAACGGCAAGCACAAAAAAAGCGCGGCGCCGGAAGCAGAAGCCTGCCTCCGGCGCCGCGCCCGAGCGTGCGTGAACGTTTCGTTCTGCTATCCGACCATCAGCGGCGCGCCTCGCCGAAGCCGCCGAAGAACGCACGCGCGTTCGCTTCGAGGCTCTCGATGTGATAGCCGCCTTCCTGCACGATCACGGTGGGCAACTGCAACGCGCCGACCGCGCCGCCGAGCCGGCCAAAGCCCTCGGTGGTGACGGCCACCTTCGATTGCGGATCGTCGCGATAGATGTCGAAGCCGAGCGCCAGCACGATCGCGTCGGGCTGGAAGCGCTTGAGCACGCGCAGCGCGTCGTCCACGCGCTCGAAGAACACCGCCTCGGAAGCGCCGTGCGGCATCGGCAGGTTCACGTTGTAGCCGTAGCCGTCGCCGCTGCCGGCTTCGTCCTCGTAGCCGGCGACGACCGGATAGAAGTTGGTCGGATCGCCGTGGATCGAGATGTAGAGCACGTCGTCGCGGCCATAGAAGATTTCCTGCACGCCCTGGCCGTGGTGCATGTCGGTATCGAGGATCGCGACGCGGCCGAAGCGCTCGCGCAGCGATTGCGCGGCGATCGCGGCGTTGTTCAGATAGCAGAAGCCGCCGGCCGCATCGCGCCGCGCATGATGGCCGGGCGGCCGGCACAGCGCCCAGCTCTCGCGCGCGCCACCGTTCACCGTGTCGGCCGCGGCCAGCGCGCTCTGCGCCGACCAGTACGCCGAGCGCCACGTATGCTCGCCGACCGGGCAACTGCCGTCGGCCAGATAGCGCGCCGCCTGGGCCAGCACGCCGCGCAGCGGATTGCCCTCGCGCACGTAGATGTTCGACATCACTTCGTTGCCCCAATCGTCGGGCATGCGGGTCCAGTTGCGGTGCGCCTCTTCGAGGAAACGCAGGTAGTTCATGTCGTGCACGGCGGCGATCGGCGCGGTGCCGTGGTCGGCCGGTTCGAGCACGTCGAAATCGAGCGAGCGGGCGGCCGCGACGAGCCGCGCCGCGCGCTCGGGCACTTCCTGCGGCTCGCGCATCTGGCCACGCGACAGATAGGTGCGCGGATGGTGCAGCGACTGTTCGGGATGGAAATAGGTTTTCATCGGTTCTCCGTAATATCGGGCCGCTTCGCGTGACGCATCAGCGCGCCAGGGCGCGCGCGAGCACGGCGTGCAGCAGCACGTTGGCGCCGGCGGTCACGTCGTCGGGCAAGGCGTCTTCGGCTTCGTTGTGCGAGAGGCCGTCGACGCAGGGAATGAACACCATCGCGGTGGGGTAATGACGCGCCATCAGGATCGCGTCGTGCCCCGCGCCGCTGACGATCCGCTCGTTCGAATAGCCGAGCGCATCGGTGGCCTGCTGCACGAGCGCCACGCACGCGGCGTCGAACGGCGTGGCCGGGCTGCGCCAATAGGTGGCGATCTCGACGCGCAGGCCGCGTTGCGCCGCGATACGCTCGAACGCCGTGCGCAGGTCGCGCTCGATCGCATCGACCTCGGTGTCGTCGTGATGGCGCAGGTCGACGGTGAAGCCGACCTGCCCCGCGATGGTGTTGCGCGAAGCGTTCGGGATGGCGGTCTGGCCGATCGTGGCGAGGCCGCGCGGCGCGTAGCCGGCGATGATCCGTTCGAGTTCGAGCGCCATCTGCGCGCTCGCGAACAGCGCGTCCTTGCGATACGGCATCGGCGTCGTGCCGGCGTGGGCGGCCACGCCCGTCACCGTCACGTCGAGCCAGCGGATCGCCTGGCCGCCCGTCACCACGCCGATCGTCGTGCCGTTCGCCTCCAGCACCGGGCCTTGCTCGATGTGCGCCTCGAAGTAGGCGTCCACCGCGCCGCGCTCGCGCGTGCCGCGGCTGCCGCAGGCGTCGAGCGCGTCGCCGAGCACGATGCCGTCGGCATCGCGCGTGGCCAGCGCCGCATCGAGCGCCGTGGCGCCCGTGAACACGGCCGAGCCGAGCATCGCGGGCGTGAAGCGCGCGCCTTCCTCGTTGGTCCACGAGACGATCTCGATCGAGCGAAGCGTGTCGATCTTCGCGTCGTTCAGCGCGCGCACCAGTTCGAGGCCGGCCAGCACGCCGTACACGCCGTCGAAGCGGCCGCCCTCGGGCTGCGTGTCGAGATGGCTGCCGACCAGCACCGGCGCCGCTTCCGGATCGCGACCGGCGCGCCGCGCGAACAAGTTGCCGACCGCGTCGGTGCTCACCGTCATGCCGGCCTCGCGGCACCATTGCGCGAACAGCTCGCGCCCGCGCCGGTCTTCGTCGGTCAATGCCAGCCGGCGCACGCCGCCGCGTGCGGTCGCGCCGATCTTTGCCATCTCCATCAGGCTGCGCCAGAGGCGGGCGCCGTCCACATTCAGTTGCGATTCCATTCGTGTTCCTGAGCAATCACGGATTGCTTATCGTGCGGGAAGGTGCGGGGAAGCCCCGGAAAATCGAGCCGGACCGGTCAGCCGCGGCTCGTCAGCGCCTCGGCCGCATCGCGGCTCACGGCGCGCCGCGCGTCGAGCGCGACGATGCAAAGCAGCGAGATTCCGGCCAGGCAGGTGTAGAACACCGCCAGCGGCCACCATTGGCCGGTATAGCGATGCGCGAGCCAGGTGCCGACCAGCGGCGTCAGGCCGCCGGCGATCGCGCCGCACACCTGGTAGGCGAGCGAGATCGCCGAATAGCGGATATGGGTGGGGAAGATGCCGCTGATGAAGCCGGCGATCACCGAGTAGAAGCTGGCCATGCAGATCACCGCCAGCGCAATGCCGATCACCATCGACACCGTCGTGCCGTGCTGCACCAGCACGAACATCGGATACGGCGAGGCCATCGCGAGCAACGCCGCCAGCTTGAGGAAGCGCGCGCCGCCGATGCGCTCGGCGAGCCACGCCGCGCACGGCTGCGACAGCAACTGGATCACCGCCACCACGAACAGGCAGTCGAGGATCATCGAGCGCGTCACGCCGACGTACTGCGTGGTGTACGCGATCATGAACGTGTTGGTGAAATACACGCCGGCGATGCCGATGGTGTTCGCGCCGATGCCGAGCAGCACCAGGCCCCACGCCGAGCGGAACACCTCGGCGATCGGCAGCTTGGCGGTGCGCTTGGCCTCGCGCAGCCGCGCGAATTCGGGCGACTCGTTCACGCCGAGCCGGATCAGGATGCCGACGATCAGCAGCGCCGCGCTGGCGAGGAACGGCAGGCGCCAGCCCCAGGACAGGAACGCGGCCTTGTCCATCGAGGTGACGGCGCGAAACGCGATCAGCGACAGGATCAGGCCGGCCGGGCTGCCCAGTTGCGCGAACGACGCGAAAAACGTGCGCCGGCCTTCGGGCGCATGTTCGCCGGCCATCAGCACCGCGCCGCCCCACTCGCCGCCCACGGCGATGCCCTGCACCACGCGCAGCAACACCAGCAGTACCGGCGCGAGCACGCCGACCGTGGCGTAATCGGGCAGCAGCCCGACGCACACGGTGGCCGCGCCCATCATCATCAGCGTGGTCATCAGCGCTTTCTTGCGGCCGATGCGGTCGCCGAGATGGCCGAAGATGATGCCGCCGATCGGGCGTGCGAAGAAGCCCACCGCGAACGTCGCGAACGACGCCATGGTGCTGACGAAGCGGTCTCCCGACGGGAAATACAGTTCGCCGAACACGAGCGCGGCGGCCGTGGCGTAGATATAGAAGTCGTACCACTCGATCATCGTGCCGATGAACGCGGCGGTCGCCGCGCGGGCGGGCTGGCGGGTGCTGGCGGATTGGGGGGTCATGCTGGCTCCTGATGCGCCGGCGGCGGCCCGGAAGGCCCCGGGCGCGCTTGTCACGGGTCGGCGTGCGCGGCGGTTCGATGCACCGCGCACGCCGCCTTTATCGATAGCCAGAAATCATTAGTCAAATTTCAAGTTATTATTCAGCGCATAAATCAAACTTATAGTTTGATCGCAACCATCCCGGAACCGCGATGCGCACCGACTTCACCCGCTTCCTGAACGACCGTCTCGACTGGAACCTGCTGCGCACCTTCCTCGTGATCATGCAGGAGCGCAGCCTGAGCCGCGCCGCCGCGCGCCTGCACGTCACGCAGCCGGCCGTGAGCCAGGCGCTGAAGCGGCTGGAGGACGCGCTCGAACACCGCCTGATCGAGCGCCGCGGCCCGTATTTCGCGCCCACCGCCGCCGGCGAGGCCGTCTACCGGATCGCCGGCGACCTGTACGGCACGATCTCGCGGCTCGATTCCGAGCTCGACGACCGCACCGCCGACATCACCGGCTCGATCCGCCTGCTGACCATCAGCCGCATCGAATCGCCCGTCTACGACGAATTCCTCGCCGAGTTCCATCGCACCTACCCGCGCATCGATTTGCAGATCGAGGTCATGCGCTCGTCCGACATCATTTCCTCGCTGCTGCAGAAGACGGCGACGGCCGGCCTCGGCCTGTGCCGCAACCCGCACGACAAGCTCGAGATGCGGCCGTTCCTGCGGCAGCGTTACGCGATCTTCTGCGGCCGCCACCACCGCCTGTTCGGCAAGTCGCAACTGACGATGAACGACCTGCTCGCGGAGAACTTCGTGTCGTTTACGAGCGACCAGCTCGGCGACAGCCTCTCGCCGCTCACGGTGTTCCGCGACCAGAAGGGCTTCACGGGCCGCATCGTCGCGTCCTCGCCGAGCCTCGACGAGGTGCGCCGGCTGATCTTCGCGGGCTACGGCATCGGCTGCCTGCCCGAGCACATCGTGCGCGACGACCTGGCCCAGCAACGGCTCTGGCGGCTGCCGCCCGACGAGGGGCTGGTCGACGTGGACGTGTTCCTGCTGTGGCAGCGCGAACGCAAGATGAACGCGGCCGATCTCGCGTTTCTCGAAAGCATGGAGCGCCATATGCGGCGCTATTCGTTCGCGGAGCGGCTCGGCGCGAAATAGCGCCGGCCGGGTTGCAAAAGCGACGGGCGAAAAAAAACCGCCCGGTCGAAACCGGGCGGTTCTGATGGGGGGACCATCGAAAGCGGCTTGGTGCCGCTCCCGCTTACTCCGCGCTCGGGTGCTGCTGCGACTCGACTGCGTCGGGCGTTTCGGCAGCCGGGGTTTCCGGGATGCCGAAGTCGAAGGCTTCTTCCGCCGCGATCTGGTCGAAACGCTCGCGATCCGACACTTCCTTGTTCTTGCGCGCCTTGTGGAACGCAAGACCAGTACCGGCCGGGATCAGACGACCGACGATCACGTTTTCCTTCAGGCCACGCAGATCGTCGCGCTTGCCCATGATCGCCGCTTCCGTCAGCACGCGCGTCGTTTCCTGGAACGATGCCGCCGAGATGAACGAATCCGTCGACAGCGACGCCTTCGTGATACCCAGCAGGATGTTGTCGTACGACGCCGGACGCTTGCCTTCCGCGATCATGCGATCGTTTTCGTCCAGCATGTCCGAACGCTCGACCTGTTCACCCAGGATGAAGCGCGTATCGCCGTTGTCGGTGATCTGCACACGACGCAGCATCTGGCGAACGATCACCTCGATGTGCTTGTCGTTGATCTTCACACCCTGCAGACGGTACACGTCCTGCACTTCGTCGACGATGTAGCGCGACAGCGCCTCGATACCCTGCAGACGCAGGATGTCGTGCGGATCGGCCGGGCCGTCCACGATCATTTCGCCCTTGTTGACGACCTGAGCATCGTGGACCAGCACCTGCTTTTCCTTCGCGATCAGGAACTCGTGCTGATTGCCTTCGAGATCCGTGATGACGAGACGCTGCTTGCCCTTCGTGTCCTTGCCGAACGACGTCGTGCCGGTGACTTCCGCCAGAATGCCGGCGTCCTTCGGCGAACGCGCTTCGAACAGTTCCGCGACACGCGGCAGACCGCCGGTAATGTCACGCGTTTTCTGCGCTTCGGTCGGGATACGTGCGAGCACTTCACCCACCTGCACCTGCTGGCCATCCTTCACCGTGATCAGCGCGCCGACCTGGAAGCCGATCTGCACCGAGTGCTCGGTGTTCGGGATCTTCACTTCCTCGCCAGCCGCGTCGAGCAGCTTGACCTGCGGACGCACGCTCTTCGCCGCTTGCGAACCGCGGCGCTTCACGTCGATCACGACGAGCGTCGAGAGGCCCGTCACGTCGTCGATCTGCTTGGCGACCGTCACGCCTTCCTCGACGTTTTCGAACTTCACCGTACCGCCGTACTCGGTGATGATCGGACGCGTCAGCGGATCCCACGTAGCCAGTTGCGTGCCGGCCTTGATCACGTCGCCGTCGAGACGCAGCAGCGTCGCGCCGTACGGGATCTTGTGACGTTCACGCTCGCGGCCCAGATCGTCGGTGATCATGGCTTCGCCCGAACGCGAAATGACGATCTGCTCGCCCTTCGCGTTGGTGACGTAACGCATGGTCGCCGTGAAGCGGACCGTACCGTTGCTCTTCGCTTCGACCGACGAGGCGACGGCCGCACGCGATGCCGCACCACCGATGTGGAACGTACGCATGGTCAGCTGGGTGCCCGGTTCGCCGATCGACTGCGCCGCGATCACGCCGACCGCTTCGCCGACGTTCACCGCCGAGCCGCGGCCCAGGTCGCGGCCGTAGCAGGCTGCGCACAGGCCGTAACGCGTTTCGCAGGTCAGCGGCGTGCGCACGCGCACTTCGTCGATGCCGAGGCGTTCGATTTCCTCGACCGCCGTTTCATCGAGCAGCGTGCCGTTCTCGTACAGCGTTTCCTGCGTTTCCGGGTTGACGACGTCAGCCACCGCGACGCGGCCGAGAATCCGGTCGCGCAGCGCCTCGACCACTTCACCGCCTTCCACCAGCGCCTTCATCGCCACGCCGTTCGACGTGCCGCAGTCGTTCTCGACCACCACCAGATCCTGCGTGACGTCGACCAGACGACGCGTCAGGTAACCCGAGTTTGCCGTCTTCAGTGCCGTATCGGCCAGACCCTTACGTGCACCGTGGGTCGAGATGAAGTACTGCAACACGTTCAGGCCTTCGCGGAAGTTCGCCGTGATCGGCGTCTCGATGATCGAGCCGTCCGGCTTCGCCATCAGGCCACGCATACCGGCCAGCTGACGAATCTGCACCGCGGAACCCCGCGCGCCCGAGTCGGCCATCATGTAGATCGAGTTGAACGATTCCTGGCGCGTTTCCTTGCCGTCGCGATCGACCACCGGCTCCGTCGAGAGCTGCTCCATCATCGCCTTGCCGACCGCTTCCGACGTCGCCGACCAGATGTCGACCACGTTGTTGTAGCGTTCCTGCGCGGTGACGAGACCCGACATGTACTGACGGTCGTATTCCTTCACCTTCTTCGCGGCGTCGCCGACGATCACTTCCTTCTGCGTCGGCACGAGCATGTCGTCCACGCAGATCGAGATGCCGGCGCGCGTCGCGAGACGGAAGCCCGATTGCATCAGTTGATCGGCGAACACGACGGTCGCGCGCAGGCCGCACTTGCGGAACGCGGTGTTGATCAGTCGCGAGATTTCCTTCTTCTTCAGCGGCTTGTTCAGCACCGAGAACGGCAGGCCGGCCGGCAGGATTTCCGACAGGATCGCGCGGCCGACGGTGGTGGCGTACAACGAGATCTTCGGCACGAACTGCGGTGCGCCTTCCGACTTGTCCTCGTTGTGGACCATTTCCGTGATCCGCACGTTCACGCGCGAAGCCAGCTCGACTTCCTTGTTCTCGTACGCCAGCAGCGCTTCCGACACGCCCGTGAAGGTCATGCCTTCGCCCTTGGCGTTGACGGCTTCACGCGTCGCGTAATACAGGCCGAGCACGATATCCTGCGACGGCACGATCGACGGATCGCCGTTGGCCGGGAACAGGACGTTGTTCGACGCCAGCATCAGCGTGCGCGCTTCCATCTGCGCTTCGAGCGACAGCGGCACGTGCACGGCCATCTGGTCACCGTCGAAGTCGGCGTTGAACGCCGCGCAGACGAGCGGGTGCAGCTGGATTGCCTTGCCTTCGATCAGCACCGGCTCGAACGCCTGGATGCCCAGACGGTGCAGCGTCGGCGCGCGGTTCAGCATCACCGGGTGTTCGCGGATCACCTCTTCGAGGATGTCCCACACCACGGCCGTCTGGTTCTCGACTTCCTTCTTCGCAGCCTTGATGGTGGTAGCGACACCCATCACTTCGAGCTTGTTGAAGATGAACGGCTTGAACAGTTCGAGCGCCATCAGCTTCGGCAGACCGCACTGGTGCAGCTTCAGCGTCGGGCCGACCACGATGACCGAACGGCCCGAGTAGTCGACGCGCTTGCCCAGCAAGTTCTGACGGAACCGGCCGCCCTTGCCCTTGATCATGTCGGCGAGCGACTTCAGCGGACGCTTGTTGGCGCCCGTCATCGCCTTGCCGCGGCGACCGTTGTCGAGCAGCGAATCGACGGCTTCCTGCAGCATCCGCTTTTCGTTGCGGACGATGATCTCCGGCGCCTTCAGCTCGAGCAGACGCTTCAGACGGTTGTTCCGGTTGATCACGCGGCGATACAGATCGTTCAGGTCCGACGTCGCGAAACGGCCGCCGTCCAGCGGCACCAGCGGACGCAGTTCCGGCGGCAGCACCGGCAGCACTTCGAGAATCATCCACTCGGGCTTGATGCCCGAACGCTGGAATGCCTCGAGCACCTTCAGGCGCTTCGCATACTTCTTGATCTTCGCTTCCGAGCCGGTGTTCTTCAGTTCGGTGCGCAGCGTCTCGACCTGTTCGTCGATGTTGATCGCGCGCAGCAGTTCGCGCACGCCTTCCGCGCCCATCTCGGCGCGGAATTCGTCACCGTATTCCTCGACCTTGTTGTAGTAATCCTCTTCGGTCATGATCTGCCGCGCCTTCAGCGGCGTCATGCCCGGTTCGATGACTACGTAGGCTTCGAAGTACAGCACGCGTTCGATGTCGCGCAGCGTCATGTCGAGCACCATGCCCAGACGCGACGGCAGCGACTTCAGGAACCAGATGTGCGCGACCGGCGAGGCCAGTTCGATGTGGCCCATGCGTTCGCGACGCACCTTGGCCAGCGTCACTTCGACGCCGCACTTCTCGCAGATCACGCCGCGGTGCTTCAGACGCTTGTACTTGCCGCACAGGCATTCGTAGTCGCGGATCGGCCCGAAGATCTTCGCGCAGAACAGACCATCCCGCTCCGGCTTGAACGTGCGGTAGTTGATCGTTTCCGGCTTCTTGACCTCGCCGAACGACCACGAACGGATCTTGTCCGGCGAAGCCAGACCGATCTTGATCGCGTCGAAAACTTCTTCCTGTTGGACTTGCTTGAATAGATCGAGCAGAGCTTTCATTGCTTTCTCTCCGTAGTCCGATTAGTTGCGGTCGAGGTCGATGTCGATACCGAGCGAGCGGATTTCCTTCACCAACACGTTGAAGGATTCCGGCATGCCCGCGTCGATCACGTGGTCGCCCTTGACGAGGTTTTCGTACACCTTCGTCCGGCCGTTCACGTCGTCCGACTTCACCGTCAGCATTTCCTGCAGCACGTACGACGCGCCGTAGGCTTCGAGTGCCCACACTTCCATTTCACCGAAGCGCTGGCCACCGAACTGCGCCTTACCACCCAGCGGCTGCTGCGTGACGAGCGAGTACGGGCCGGTCGAACGCGCGTGCATCTTGTCGTCGACCAAGTGGTGCAGCTTCAGGTAGTGCATGTAGCCGACCGTCACGGTCCGCTCGAATGCCTCGCCCGTGCGGCCGTCGTACAGGCGCACCTGGTTCTTCGAAGGCGTCATGCCGAGGTTCTGCGCGATGTCGTCCGGGTATGCCAGATCGAGCATCTTCGACATTTCTTCTTCGGTCGCACCGTCGAACACCGGCGTGGCGAACGGCACGCCTTCGCGCAGGTTCTTCGCCAGTTCGACGATTTCGTCGTCGCTGAAGCTTTCGAGGTCTTCCGCGCGGCCCGACTCGTTGTAGATCTTGGTCAGGAACACACGCAGCTCTTCGATCTTCGCCTGACGCGCCAGCATTTCGCCGATTCGCCAGCCGAGACCCTTCGCGGCCCAGCCCAGATGCACTTCGAGCACCTGACCCACGTTCATCCGCGACGGCACGCCCAGCGGGTTCAGCACGACGTCTGCCGGACGACCGTCCGCCATGTACGGCATGTCTTCCACCGGCACGATCTTCGAGACCACGCCCTTGTTACCGTGACGACCGGCCATCTTGTCGCCAGGCTGCAGGCGACGCTTGACCGCCAGGTACACCTTGACCATCTTCAGCACGCCAGGCTGCAGTTCGTCGCCTTGCGTGAGCTTCTTGCGCTTCTCTTCGAACGCGAGGTCGAACTGGTGGCGCTTTTCTTCGATCGAGTTCTTGATCGCTTCGAGCTGTGCCGCCGCTTCCTCGTCGGCCAGACGAATATCGAACCAGTGATAGTGGTCGAGATCCGACAGGTAGGCCTGGTCGAGCTTGGTGCCCTTGACGAGCTTCTTCGGGCCGCCGTTGGCGACCTTGCCGTCGAGCATCCGCGCCAGACGCTGGAACGCGTCGCCTTCCACGATGCGCAGCTGGTCGTTCAGGTCGAGGCGATAGCGCTTCAGTTCATCGTCGATGATCTGTTGCGCACGCTTGTCGCGCACGATGCCTTCGCGCGTGAACACCTGCACGTCGATCACCGTGCCGCTCATGCCCGACGGCACGCGCAGCGACGTATCCTTCACGTCCGAAGCCTTCTCGCCGAAGATCGCGCGCAGCAGCTTTTCTTCCGGCGTCAGCTGGGTTTCGCCCTTCGGCGTGACCTTGCCGACCAGCACGTCGCCTGCTTCGACTTCCGCGCCGATGTAGACGATGCCCGATTCGTCGAGACGACCCAGCTGGACTTCCGCCAGGTTCGAGATGTCGCGCGTGATTTCCTCAGGTCCGAGCTTGGTGTCGCGAGCGACCACGTTCAGCTCTTCGATGTGGATCGACGTGTAGCGATCGTCCGCCACGACCTTCTCCGAGATCAGGATCGAATCCTCGAAGTTGTAGCCGTTCCACGGCATGAACGCGATCAGCATGTTCTGGCCGAGCGCGAGCTCGCCCAGATCGGTGGAGGCGCCATCGGCCACCACGTCGCCACGCGCAACCTTGTCGCCCATCTTCACGATCGGACGCTGGTTGATGTTCGTGTTCTGGTTCGAACGCGTGTACTTGATGAGGTTGTAGATGTCGACACCGACCTCACCCGCCACCGCTTCGTCGTCGTTCACGCGAATCACGATACGGCCTGCGTCGACGTAGTCGACCACACCGCCGCGTTCGGCCTGAACCGTCGTGCCCGAGTCGACCGCGCAGGTACGCTCGATGCCCGTACCGACGACCGGCTTTTCCGGACGCAGACACGGCACGGCCTGACGCTGCATGTTCGAACCCATCAATGCACGGTTCGCGTCATCGTGTTCGAGGAACGGAATCAGCGAGGCCGCCACCGAGACGATCTGCGACGGCGCCACGTCCATGTACTGGATGCGGTCCGGCGTGACCATCATGGTTTCGCCGGCTTCACGCGCCGAGACGAGTTCGTCGGTCAGTTCGCCCGACACTTCGTCCACCGATGCGTTCGCCTGCGCGATCACGTAACGGCCTTCTTCGATCGCCGACAGGTAATCGATCTGGTCGGTCACCTTGCTGTCCGTCACCTTGCGGTACGGCGTCTCGAGGAAGCCGTATTCGTTCAGGTGGGCATACAGCGCCAGCGAGTTGATCAGGCCGATGTTCGGACCTTCCGGCGTTTCGATCGGGCACACACGGCCATAGTGGGTCGGGTGCACGTCACGCACTTCGAAGCCTGCGCGCTCACGCGTCAAACCGCCCGGGCCCAGTGCGGAAACACGGCGCTTGTGGGTGATTTCCGACAGCGGGTTGGTCTGGTCCATGAACTGCGACAGCTGCGACGAACCGAAGAACTCGCGGATTGCCGACGAAATCGGCTTCGAGTTGATCAGGTCGTGCGGCATCAGGTTTTCGCTTTCGGCCTGGCCGAGGCGTTCCTTGACGGCGCGTTCGACACGCACGAGGCCGGCGCGGAACTGGTTTTCGGCCAGTTCGCCGACGCAACGCACGCGACGGTTGCCCAAGTGGTCGATATCGTCCACTTCGCCCTTGCCGTTGCGCAGCTCGACCAGGATCTTGATCGTCGCGAGGATGTCGTCGTCCAGCAGCGTCATCGGGCCGACGATTTCGTCGCGGCCGACACGGCGGTTGAACTTCATGCGGCCGACCTTCGACAGATCGTAGGCGTCTTCGCTGTAGAACAGACGGTTGAACAGCGCCTCGACGGCTTCTTCCGTCGGCGGCTCGCCCGGACGCATCATGCGGTAGATCGCGATACGCGCGGCCGTTCTGTCAGCCGTTTCGTCGACACGCAGCGTCGACGAGATGTACGGACCTTGATCCAGATCGTTCGTGTAGATCGTCTGGATGTCCTTGATCTTCGCGTCGCGCAGCTTGTCCAGCACGGTTTCGGTGATCTCGTCGTTCGCGTTCGCGATGACTTCACCGGTATCGCCGTCGACGACGTTCTTCGCCAGCACGCGGCCGATCAGATAGTCTTCCGGCACCGAGATGAAGGTGGTCTTGGCGGCTTCGAGATCGCGAATGTGCTTCGCGTTGATTCGCTTGTCCTTCTGGACGATGACCTTGCCTTCGCGATCCGAGATGTCGAAGCGCGCGACTTCACCGCGCAGACGCTCCGGCACGAACTCCATCTGTGCGCCTTCGGCCATCAGCGTGAAGTTGTCGAACACGAAGAAGTTCGCGAGGATCTGTTCCGGCGTCAGGCCGATGGCCTTCAGCAGGATCGACACCGGCATCTTGCGACGACGGTCGACGCGGAAGTACAGGATGTCCTTCGGGTCGAATTCGAAGTCGAGCCACGAGCCGCGGTACGGAATGATCCGTGCCGAGAACAGCAGCTTGCCCGAGCTGTGGGTCTTGCCCTTGTCGTGTTCGAAGAACACGCCGGGCGAACGGTGGAGCTGCGAGACGATCACGCGCTCGGTACCGTTGATGACGAACGAGCCGGTCGGCGTCATGAGCGGAATTTCGCCCATGTACACTTCCTGCTCCTTCACTTCCTTGACGACGGGCTTGTTCGGCGATTCCTTGTCGAGCAGCACGAGGCGAACCTTCGCGCGCAGGGCCGAACAATAGGTGAGACCACGTTGCTGACATTCCTTGATGTTGAATGCCGGCGACGACAACGCATAGCTCACGAATTCGAGACGTGCGAAACCGTTGTGGGAAACGATCGGAAAGACCGACGTAAAGGCAGCCTGCAGACCTTCAGACTTGCGTTGTGCTGCAGACACTTCGGCTTGCAGAAACGTGCTGAATGATTCAAGCTGAGTAGCCAGCAGGAAAGGAACTTGGTGAACGATGGAGCGTTTCGCGAAACTCTTGCGAATACGCTTCTTCTCGGTGAAGGAATATTGCATACGATCTCCGAATCACGACGGGCGCTATCGAGGCGGGATACCTGGACGTGTCAAACCCGAGTGTTCACCGACTGAGACTCGAATGCCGTGCGGCGGCTCGAGCCTAGAAGCTTGGTGGTTGGCCGCTACCAACCGCTGGCTGACGGCAGCGGATGCCTGTGTTGCCCGCTACCCGACCAAACTTGCCTTCTGCAGTCGCTTCAGAAGACAAAGAAAATCGCCGGCTGTCACGCATCTCATGTCGTAACGGCGGTTTTCTTTGACCTCTGGGGCCATCCATCTTGACACAGAAATTGAGTGTCAAAACACCGTCCCCACAAAGCACAAAAAGGCCGGCGGTATAAAACCGCCAGCCTTCGCGCAGCAAATCGAAACTTACTTGATTTCGACCTTTGCGCCTGCTTCTTCCAGCTTCTTCTTGGCTTCGTCAGCAGCAGCCTTGTCAACGCCTTCCTTGACCGGCTTCGGTGCGCCGTCGACCAGGTCCTTCGCTTCCTTCAGGCCCAGGCCCGTCAGTTCGCGAACAGCCTTAATCACGGAAACCTTGTTGGCGCCGACTTCAGCCAGGATAACCGAGAACTCGGTCTTCTCTTCGACTGCAGCAGCTGCGCCGCCTGCCGGGCCTGCAACTGCCACTGCAGCTGCCGACACGCCAAACTTCTCTTCGAACGCCTTGACCAGCTCGTTCAGTTCCAGAACAGTCATGCCTTCGACTGCTGCCAGGATGTCTTCTTTTGCGATTGCCATGTGAAATACTCCTAAATTGAATGCGAATACAGCCAGCGATCTGTGACGCGGACGTTATGCAGCTTCGGCCTGCTTCTTTTCTGCCAGCGCGGCCAGGGCACGCGCAAAGCCAGCAACAGGCGACTGCATGACGAACAGCAGCTTCGAGAGCAGTTCTTCGCGGCTCGGGATGGTGGCCAGCGCTTGCACAGCGGCCTTGTCCATCACCTTGCCATCGAACGAACCAGCCTTGATGATCAACTTGTCATTGCTCTTGGCGAAGTCGTTCACGACCTTCGCAGCAGCAATTGCATCTTCCGAGATGCCGTAGATCAGCGGGCCAGTCATCTGCTCTGCCAGCGGAGCAAACGGCGTACCTTCAACTGCGCGGCGTGCCAGGGTGTTCTTCAGCACGCGCAGGTACACCTGCTTTTCACGCGCTTGCGCGCGCAGCTTGGTCAGATCGCCAACCGCAATTCCACGATACTCAGCCAGCACAACGGTCTGGGCCTTCGCGACTTGCGCGGAAACCTCAGCCACGACGGCTTGCTTGTCTTCTCTATTAAGCGGCACGGTCAGCCTCCAGAAACGATACGATCGGCGCGAGCCTTTCGTACCTCGTTCAACAACGGCGTCCGAGTCGTCAGGAGTATTTCCGCCGCCGGCCCGGATCGCTCCGCACCATCGGCTTCACCACTACAAAACTTGTTCGGGTTCGCCATCTGCGTTGGCTTGAATTAAGGGATGCCTGACTGCTGCCTCCCACCAACGGTCTTTGATAACCGGTCACCTGACGCTCACGCGCCCGGCAACCGCCCAAAGCCCTTGTCAGGCCGCCTCGCACCTGCGAAGCGACCCAAATACTTCGATTACTGCTGCGCTGCGATCGAGCCTTGGTCGACGCGAACGCCGACGCCCATCGTGCTCGACAGAGCGACCTTGCGCAGGTACACACCCTTGCTGGTCGCCGGCTTGGCCTTTTGCAGCGCTTCGATCAGCGCCGACAGGTTGCTGCGCAGTGCTGCCGATTCGAACGACGCACGGCCGATCGTTGCGTGGATGATACCGCCCTTGTCCACACGGAACTGGACCTGACCCGCCTTCGCGTTCTTCACCGCGGTGGCGACGTCCGGCGTAACCGTACCGACCTTCGGGTTCGGCATCAGGCCGCGCGGGCCGAGGATCTGGCCGAGCGTACCGACGATACGCATCGTGTCCGGCGAAGCGATCACGATGTCGAAATCCATCTGGCCAGCCTTGATCTGCTCTGCCAGGTCTTCCATACCGACGATTTCAGCGCCGGCGGCACGTGCTTGTTCAGCCTTTTCGCCTTGAGCGAACACGGCGACACGCACCGACTTGCCGGTACCTGCCGGCAACACGACCGAACCGCGGACCACTTGGTCCGACTTCTTCGCGTCGATGCCGAGCTGGACTGCCACGTCGATCGATTCGTTGAACTTGGCGCTCGCGCATTCCTTCACGAGTGCCAGTGCGTCTTCGATCGCGTACAGCTTTTCACGGTCGACCTTAGCGGCAAATGCCTGACGGCGCTTCGATATCTTGGCCATTTACACGCCCTCCACGGTGATGCCCATCGAGCGTGCGCTGCCTGCGATGGTGCGAACTGCTGCGTCCAGATCCGCTGCCGTGAGGTCAGGCATCTTGGTCTTTGCGATTTCTTCAGCTTGAGCGCGCGTGATCGAACCGACCTTGTCGGTGTGCGGCTTGGCCGAACCCTTGTCGATCTTCGCTGCCTTCTTGATCAGGACGGTCGCCGGCGGCGTCTTCATCACGAACGTGAAGCTCTTGTCCGCGAATGCCGTGATCACGACCGGAACCGGCAGGCCCGGTTCCATGCCTTGGGTCTGCGCGTTGAACGACTTGCAGAACTCCATGATGTTCAGGCCGCGTTGGCCCAGTGCCGGACCGACCGGCGGCGACGGGTTGGCTTTACCTGCAGGGATCTGCAGCTTGATAAAGCCGATAATCTTCTTTGCCATTTGAAAACCTCGTTGGAACGCCAGGCTGGCGTCCGGTGAGTGATAACGCGGGTTCGTCCGTGCGGACTACTGGCGCTCCTCAACGGCCAATGATGCGGACCGTAATCGCGACGGTGGGCAGCCCGAAGGCCGCCCACTTGAAACTCAAACTTTTTCGACCTGACCGAACTCGAGCTCGACCGGCGTTGCACGACCGAAAATCGTGACCGACACGCGCACTCTCGATTTCTCGTAGTTCACTTCTTCGACGGTGCCGTTGAAGTCGGTGAACGGGCCTTCCTTGACCCGGACCATCTCGCCTACTTCGAACAGGGTCTTCGGGCGCGGCTTTTCCACGCCTTCCTGCATTTGCGACATGATCTTTTCGACTTCGCGCGGGGAAATCGGGCTCGGGCGGTTACGTGCACCACCGACAAAACCGGTCACTTTCGCCGTGTTCTTGACGAGGTGCCACGTTTCGTCCGTCATTTCCATTTCCACCAGCACGTAGCCGGGGAAGAAACGACGTTCTGTCACTGCCTTGTGGCCACCCCGGACTTCGACGACCTCTTCGGTCGGCACCAGGATCTGGCCAAACTTGTCTTGCATGCCGGCACGGTCAACACGCTCTTGAAGCGCGCGCTGCACGCTCTTCTCCATGCCGGAGTAGGCGTGCACGACGTACCAACGTTTTCCGCTCGGGGATGCCGGAGTATCACTCATATCATTTCCATCCCAGAATGGCCGAGAAAATTACCCATTCGATCGACTTATCGCTAAGCCAAAGGAAGAGTGCCATGATCAGCACAAACCCGAACACGACCAGCGTGGTTTGTGTGGCTTCCTTGCGCGTCGGCCAAACGACCTTGCGCACTTCCCGGTAGGAATCTTTAGCGAAGGCGATGAAATTCTTGCCCGGAAGCGACATCAGGGCGACCGCGACACCAGCGATGACTCCCACTGCCAGCGCGACGCCGCGGATGTACCACTCCTTGCCGCCAAGCAGGAAGAAGCCCGCAAATCCGGCCAAGACCAACAATACGCCCAGGCCCAGCATCAGCTTATCGCCGGAGGTATTTACAGTTTCGACGGATGGATTCGCCATAACACCTTAAAACAAATGCCACGTATGAACGTGGCGATTTGGCAGGGGCAGAGGGAATCGAACCCCCAACCTTCGGTTTTGGAGACCGACGCTCTGCCAGTTGAGCTATGCCCCTGTATCAATGAGGCTGGACAATTCCAGCCCCAAAGCGATTGATCAACGACTAACTGGCTTAGGCGAGGATCTTTGCAACGACGCCGGCGCCGACGGTACGGCCGCCTTCGCGGATTGCGAAGCGCAGACCTTCTTCCATGGCGATCGGAGCGATCAGCTTCACCGTGATCGACACGTTGTCGCCCGGCATGACCATTTCCTTGTCCTTCGGCAGTTCGATCGAGCCCGTCACGTCCGTCGTACGGAAGTAGAACTGCGGACGGTAGTTGTTGAAGAACGGCGTGTGACGGCCGCCTTCGTCCTTGCTCAGCACGTACACTTCAGCCGTGAAGTGCGTGTGCGGCTTGATCGAGCCCGGCTTCGCCAGAACTTGACCACGCTCCACGTCTTCACGCTTCGTGCCGCGCAGCAGGATACCGACGTTGTCGCCTGCTTGACCTTGGTCCAGCAGCTTGCGGAACATTTCGACGCCCGTGCAGGTCGTCTTCACGGTGTCCTTGATGCCGACGATTTCGAGTTCTTCGCCGACCTTCACGATGCCGCGTTCGATACGACCCGTCACCACCGTGCCGCGACCCGAGATCGAGAACACGTCTTCCACCGGCATCAGGAACAGGCCGTCAACTGCGCGTTCCGGCGTCGGAATGTACGTGTCCAGTGCGTCGGCCAGGTTCATGATCGCCACTTCGCCCAGCTCGCCCGTGTCGCCTTCCAGCGCCAGCTTGGCCGAACCCTTCACGATCGGCGTGTCGTCGCCCGGGAAGTCGTACTTCGACAGGAGTTCGCGAACTTCCATCTCGACTAGTTCGAGCAGTTCTGCGTCGTCCACCATGTCGCACTTGTTCAGGAACACGATGATGTACGGAACGCCAACCTGACGGGCCAGCAGGATGTGCTCGCGCGTTTGCGGCATCGGGCCATCTGCTGCCGAGCAAACCAGGATCGCGCCGTCCATCTGTGCGGCGCCCGTGATCATGTTCTTCACATAGTCAGCGTGGCCGGGGCAGTCGACGTGTGCGTAGTGGCGGTTAGCCGTTTCGTACTCGACGTGTGCCGTGTTGATCGTGATGCCGCGCGCCTTTTCTTCCGGTGCCGCGTCGATCTGGTCATAGGCCTTCGCTTCGCCGCCGAACTTCTTCGTCAGCACCGTCGTGATTGCTGCCGTCAGCGTCGTCTTGCCGTGGTCAACGTGACCGATCGTACCAACGTTGACGTGCGGCTTGGTCCGCTCAAACTTTCCCTTGGCCATTTTCAACTCCCGTAAGGAATTTCACATATTGCGCGGCGCGCAAACAGACACTGACAACCTGCTGGTGCCCATGGGCAGGATCGAACTGCCGACCTCTCCCTTACCAAGGGAGTGCTCTACCACTGAGCCACATGGGCGAAACAAGTACTTACTGCGTAGAACTTGGAGCGGGTGAAGGGAATCGAACCCTCGTCGTAAGCTTGGAAGGCTTCTGCTCTACCATTGAGCTACACCCGCACGGGCCACTTAACGATCCCTTTACCGCTCTATTTGTCTGGTGGAGGAGGTTGGATTCGAACCAACGTAGGCGTAAGCCAACAGATTTACAGTCTGCCCCCTTTAGCCACTCGGGCACCCCTCCGTAGAGAACTGACGATTATGGTTCTATGCCGATCTTGTGTCAAGTACTCTGAGGAGATTTTTTTATCTCGTTGGCAGCACTTGCGCTCGACATATCATGCCGACCGCCTGCTTGACGCTTCGTGATTCGACACCCTGTAAAAGCGTCGCGATTCATCAAACCTGGCGACCGGAGCGGAAATCAACCCGCCCAGACCGTCATTCCAATCCCTGGAAAGCTTCGCAGAAAATTGGAAAGACGTGAATCATAAGGGGTCACGACGAATAAGCCAAGCGGTAAACCGTGTTTTTCGAAAGTTTTTTTGATGCTGATGCGTTCTGGCGGAAAGTTTAAGGCGCGGAGGCTGATTGAAACGGTGAACGCGAGATTACGGAGATCTGGGGTGCAGCTCCGTGGGCAACGTAGACGTTCTGAATGGCGTACAGCGGGCCCCAGCGGGCGTCCCAACTCAAGCACAACGTTGGTGGCCGCCAGGCCTCTCCGAACCTGGTAAGCGGCCTGGCTGCAGAGCATGAGGGTACGGTCTACGGGACCTGCCGACGAAGAAGTCGGATCTCGACAGGCGCGCGATACGGACGACATTCCGCGGCCGAAAAGACAAAACCCCCACTGCATACGCAGCGGGGGTTCTGAAGAGGGAAGCCTGACGATTACCTACTTTCACACGGGCAATCCGCACTATCATCGGCGTAGAGTCGTTTCACGGTCCTGTTCGGGATGGGAAGGGGTGGTACCGACTCGCTATGGTCATCAGGCTAAAGGGGTTGATGCGTCGCTGCATGAGCGCCACATCCAATCTGGAAGAAGTAGTAATGAGTTGTGTGTATCGGCACACGAGGACTCAATGCTGTATAACTTGTCGCGCTGTTTAAGATCCTGAACCTGCGGTTCAGGACGGGATATCTGTAAGTGCTGAAGCACTCACAGCTATCGACGCAGACTTGTTATAGGATCAAGCCTTACGGGCAATTAGTATCAGTTAGCTGAACGCATTACTGCGCTTACACACCTGACCTATCAACGTCCTGGTCTCGAACGACCCTTCAAGGAGGTCAAGCCTCCAGGGATATCTCATCTTAAGGCGAGTTTCCCGCTTAGATGCTTTCAGCGGTTATCTCTTCCGAACATAGCTACCCGGCGATGCCACTGGCGTGACAACCGGTACACCAGAGGTTCGTCCACTCCGGTCCTCTCGTACTAGGAGCAGCCCCCTTCAAATATCCAACGCCCACGGCAGATAGGGACCAAACTGTCTCACGACGTTTTAAACCCAGCTCACGTACCTCTTTAAATGGCGAACAGCCATACCCTTGGGACCGGCTACAGCCCCAGGATGAGATGAGCCGACATCGAGGTGCCAAACACCGCCGTCGATATGAACTCTTGGGCGGTATCAGCCTGTTATCCCCAGAGTACCTTTTATCCGTTGAGCGATGGCCTTTCCATACAGAACCACCGGATCACTATGACCTGCTTTCGCACCTGCTCGACTTGTCGGTCTCGCAGTTAAGCACGCTTATGCCATTGCACTATCAGCACGATTTCCGACCGTACCTAGCGTACCTTCGTACTCCTCCGTTACACTTTGGGAGGAGACCGCCCCAGTCAAACTGCCTACCATGCACTGTCCCCGACCCGGATCACGGGCCAAGGTTAGAACCTCAAACAAACCAGGGTGGTATTTCAAGGACGGCTCCACCGAAACTAGCGTTCCGGTTTCATAGCCTCCCACCTATCCTACACAGATCGGTTCAAAGTCCAATGCAAAGCTACAGTAAAGGTTCATGGGGTCTTTCCGTCTAGCCGCGGGGAGATTGCATCATCACAAACACTTCAACTTCGCTGAGTCTCGGGAGGAGACAGTGTGGCCATCGTTACGCCATTCGTGCAGGTCGGAACTTACCCGACAAGGAATTTCGCTACCTTAGGACCGTTATAGTTACGGCCGCCGTTTACCGGGACTTCAATCAAGAGCTTGCACCCCATCATTTAATCTTCCGGCACCGGGCAGGCGTCACACCCTATACGTCCACTTTCGTGTTTGCAGAGTGCTGTGTTTTTATTAAACAGTCGCAGCCACCAGTTTATTGCAACCCTTTCACCCTTCTGGCGCAGGCCAGTCAAGCTACAAGGGCGTACCTTATCCCGAAGTTACGGTACCAATTTGCCGAGTTCCTTCTCCCGAGTTCTCTCAAGCGCCTTAGAATACTCATCTCGCCCACCTGTGTCGGTTTGCGGTACGGTCACTGTTAAACTGAAGCTTAGAGGCTTTTCTTGGAACCACTTCCAATTGCTTCGCTTCCTAAGAAGCTCGCGCCACACCCTTGAATTCTGTGCCCGGATTTGCCTAAGCACCTTCTCCAATGCAGCGACCGGGACTTCCAACACCCGGACAACCTTCCGCGATCCGTCCCCCCATCGCATTTAACAATGGTGCAGGAATATTGACCTGCTTCCCATCAGCTACGCATTTCTGCCTCGCCTTAGGGGCCGACTCACCCTACGCCGATGAACGTTGCGTAGGAAACCTTGGGCTTACGGCGAGGGGGCCTTTCACCCCCTTTATCGCTACTCATGTCAGCATTCGCACTTCCGATACCTCCAGCACACTTTACAGTGCACCTTCGCAGGCTTACGGAACGCTCTCCTACCATGCACATAAATGTGCATCCGCAGCTTCGGTATATAGCTTAGCCCCGTTACATCTTCCGCGCAGGACGACTCGATCAGTGAGCTATTACGCTTTCTTTAAAGGATGGCTGCTTCTAAGCCAACCTCCTGACTGTTTTAGCCTTCCCACTTCGTTTCCCACTTAGCTATATTTGGGGACCTTAGCTGGCGGTCTGGGTTGTTTCCCTCTTGACACCGGACGTTAGCACCCGATGTCTGTCTCCCGCGATTGCACTCTTCGGTATTCGGAGTTTGCTATGGCGAGGTAATCCGCAATGGACCCCTCAACCATGACAGTGCTCTACCCCCGAAGGTGAGACGCGAGGCACTACCTAAATAGTTTTCGGAGAGAACCAGCTATTTCCAAGTTTGTTTAGCCTTTCACCCCTATCCACAGCTCATCCCCTAACTTTTCAACGTTAGTGGGTTCGGACCTCCAGTACGTGTTACCGCACCTTCATCCTGGCCATGGATAGATCACTTGGTTTCGGGTCTACGCCCAGCAACTGAACGCCCTATTCGGACTCGCTTTCGCTACGCCTGCCCTATTCGGTTAAGCTTGCTACTGAACGTAAGTCGCTGACCCATTATACAAAAGGTACGCCGTCACCCCTTACGAGGCTCCGACTGTTTGTATGCATGCGGTTTCAGGATCTATTTCACTCCCCTCCCGGGGTTCTTTTCGCCTTTCCCTCACGGTACTGGTTCACTATCGGTCGATCACGAGTATTTAGCCTTGGAGGATGGTCCCCCCATCTTCAGACAGGATTTCACGTGTCCCGCCCTACTTGTCGTACACCTAGTTCTTTCATACTGTTTTCGTCTACAGGGCTATCACCTGCTATGGCCGCACTTTCCAGAGCGTTCGACTAACAATACAAATAAAGAGTACAGGCTCTTCCCATTTCGCTCGCCACTACTTTGGGAATCTCGGTTGATTTCTTTTCCTGCGGTTACTTAGATGTTTCAGTTCACCGCGTTCGCTTCACATAGCCTATGTATTCAGCTATGGATACTCCAAAAGGAGTGGGTTTCCCCATTCGGACATCTACGGATCAAAGCTTGTTTGCCAGCTCCCCGTAGCTTTTCGCAGGCTACCGCGTCCTTCATCGCCTGTGATCGCCAAGGCATCCACCACATGCACTTGTTCGCTTGACCCTATAACGAGTCCGTCTTGCTTGCGCTTGACAGTCGTTACAGGTTGAGTTCTCGCATTTGTGCCGTATTCCAATTTGAGCCGAACATTTAAGTTCGAATCTTCTTGAGATACATCGATACAATCACAACCCGAATAACTTTCACGCCCATCTCAAATAGACGCTTCCGTTATTCAAATTACTACTTCTTCTAGATTGTTAAAGAACGACAGCCGATAAGTACACAAGGTGTACCGATCGCTCTGACTGGCTCAATCGCCAATGACAAATCCTCAGGTCATGCTGACCTGAACGCTTGTCATTGAAGATTGGTGGAGGCAGACGGGATCGAACCGACGACCCCCTGCTTGCAAAGCAGGTGCTCTCCCAGCTGAGCTATGCCCCCATACAGAGACTTCTCAAGGATACTGTCCAGACTAAGTGGTGGGTCTGGTTGGATTCGAACCAACGACCCCCGCCTTATCAAGACGGTGCTCTAACCAACTGAGCTACAGACCCCTGAGTCTGTCTTGATTTACAGCCGATAAGCGTGAACGCTCAACTTTCGCGGTATTAGCTCGAGAAAGGAGGTGATCCAGCCGCACCTTCCGATACGGCTACCTTGTTACGACTTCACCCCAGTCATGAATCCTACCGTGGTGACCGTCCTCCTTGCGGTTAGACTAGCCACTTCTGGTAAAACCCACTCCCATGGTGTGACGGGCGGTGTGTACAAGACCCGGGAACGTATTCACCGCGGCATGCTGATCCGCGATTACTAGCGATTCCAGCTTCACGCACTCGAGTTGCAGAGTGCGATCCGGACTACGATCGGTTTTCTGGGATTAGCTCCCCCTCGCGGGTTGGCGACCCTCTGTTCCGACCATTGTATGACGTGTGAAGCCCTACCCATAAGGGCCATGAGGACTTGACGTCATCCCCACCTTCCTCCGGTTTGTCACCGGCAGTCTCCTTAGAGTGCTCTTGCGTAGCAACTAAGGACAAGGGTTGCGCTCGTTGCGGGACTTAACCCAACATCTCACGACACGAGCTGACGACAGCCATGCAGCACCTGTGTATCGGTTCTCTTTCGAGCACTCCCAGATCTCTCCAGGATTCCGACCATGTCAAGGGTAGGTAAGGTTTTTCGCGTTGCATCGAATTAATCCACATCATCCACCGCTTGTGCGGGTCCCCGTCAATTCCTTTGAGTTTTAATCTTGCGACCGTACTCCCCAGGCGGTCAACTTCACGCGTTAGCTTCGTTACTAAGGAAATGAATCCCCAACAACTAGTTGACATCGTTTAGGGCGTGGACTACCAGGGTATCTAATCCTGTTTGCTCCCCACGCTTTCGTGCATGAGCGTCAGTATTGGCCCAGGGGGCTGCCTTCGCCATCGGTATTCCTCCACATCTCTACGCATTTCACTGCTACACGTGGAATTCTACCCCCCTCTGCCATACTCTAGCTTGCCAGTCACCAATGCAGTTCCCAGGTTGAGCCCGGGGATTTCACATCGGTCTTAACAAACCGCCTGCGCACGCTTTACGCCCAGTAATTCCGATTAACGCTTGCACCCTACGTATTACCGCGGCTGCTGGCACGTAGTTAGCCGGTGCTTATTCTTCCGGTACCGTCATCCCTCGGCTTTATTAGAGTCAAGGATTTCTTTCCGGACAAAAGTGCTTTACAACCCGAAGGCCTTCTTCACACACGCGGCATTGCTGGATCAGGCTTTCGCCCATTGTCCAAAATTCCCCACTGCTGCCTCCCGTAGGAGTCTGGGCCGTGTCTCAGTCCCAGTGTGGCTGGTCGTCCTCTCAGACCAGCTACTGATCGTCGCCTTGGTGGGCCTTTACCCCACCAACTAGCTAATCAGCCATCGGCCAACCCTATAGCGCGAGGCCCGAAGGTCCCCCGCTTTCATCCGTAGATCGTATGCGGTATTAATCCGGCTTTCGCCGGGCTATCCCCCACTACAGGACATGTTCCGATGTATTACTCACCCGTTCGCCACTCGCCACCAGACCGAAGTCCGTGCTGCCGTTCGACTTGCATGTGTAAGGCATGCCGCCAGCGTTCAATCTGAGCCAGGATCAAACTCTTCAGTTCAATACCTGTTACTGTTTTTCGGTTCTTTCGAACCGGTCGCTCACTCAAAGCTGACAGGATTACGAATTACTTCATAAACCTGACTTACTTTTGTGTGAGACTCTTGATACTTTTGCTGACCTGATCCTGAGACCAGGACCGCTTCCATCAAGCGTCCACACTTATCGGCTGTAGATTGTTAAAGAGCGTTTCCGAGAGAAGCTTGGCTTCGTTTCGGCGCTGCGTTTTCAGCAGCAGAGAAGCGAGATTATGAAGAACATTTTGAAGCGCGTCAACTACTTTTTTCAGCGCTTCGATCAACAAACTGCATCGATCGAGTTCCTCACCAGTTCAAAGAAGCGGCCCAAATTCCGGCGCTCTCCTTGTCCTGCCTGGCTTCCCCTCCCGTTCTGCGTTTCCGTCATCGCGAGAGAGGCCGAATTCTAAGCAAGCTTTGGCAGGCGAGCAAGTCTTTTTTAAGAACCCGGCAAAAAAATTCGGGCGCGATGAAAAACGGCACCCGAATGTCGTTCAACGCCGCTTCGCGGCAGCCAACAGGCGGTCGATCGGCACAGCGTCGGCCATCGCCGCATAACCCGCATCGCTCGGGTGCACATCGTCGCCACTGTTATAGCGGCGCAGCAGCACTTGCGGATGGGCCGGGTCGCGCAGCGCGGCATCGAAATCCACCACGCCATCGAACGCACCCGACGTGCGAATCCAATGATTGACCTCGGTGCGGATCGCTTCGCGCTCGGGCGGCAGCGCGGCCGGCGTCAGCGTCGCGCCGAACAGCGCGATGCCGCGCGCATGCGCGCTGGCGATCAGGCGGCGGTAGCCGTCGATCAGCATCCTCGCATCCACCTTGGTATGCGGCGCGTCACAGTCGAGCACCTTACGCGGCGGCATCGCCTGGAAGTTGATGTCGTTGATGCCGACCAGCAGCACCGCCGCCTTCGCGCCGGAGCGCGCGAGCACGTCGCGCTCGAAACGCCGCTCGAGCGCCACGCCATAACAGGCGGAATCGCTGAGCAGCCGGTTGCCGCTGATCCCCAGATTGACGACACCCCACTCGCCCGCACCCGCCGTGCCGAGCCGGCGCACGAAATCGTCCGGCCAGCGCTGGTTGCGATTGAGGCTGGAGCGCATGCCGTCGGTGATGGAATCGCCCACGGCGACGATCGTGCCCCGCGCCGCCGGGTTGCCCAGGACCGCCAGCTCCGACACCCAGGCCGATTGCGTCAGATGAACCTTGAACGCGTCGCCACTGCCATCTGCAGTGTGATCCCCAGGCACGGACACATAGTTGATCTGGTTAGAGATGCGATGCCAGGCCGTCATCTTCTGCTCGCCGCGCGTGTAGAGGCTGATCGCGTAAGGCGCGCCGGCCTCGACGCTCAACGAGACAGGATCGCTGTCGCGCTCCTCGCCCGGCGCCAGCACCAGATCGCGCCGCCCGCCGAAACTCAGCTCGGCCGACATCGCCTCGCGCACCGCCGCACCGCCCGCCGAGCGCGCGATCCGTACCGCGCCGAGCGCCAACGGCATGCGCCCGTAGGCATTGCTGATCCGCACCCGCACCTGATTGCCGCTCACGCTCGGATAGACGATCTCGCGCAACGTGCGATCCGCGAGGTCGGGGGTCTTGTAGAGCGGCGGCGGCGATGCGAGATCGGGAATCGGCTGCAAGGCGCTGGCCCAGGCCGCCACCCAAGGCTCGCCGGCCGCGTTGGCCGCGCCGGCCCATCCCAATACAAGACCGACAGCTGCGGCCGACACACAACGCCCCACCCCACTGCGACGAAAACTCATGATTCGATCAGGCCCGACAGGAAAGATGCCGATTGTGCCCGATAACGCCGCCGCCACACGCAAGCCACCTACCGGCCCGTGCCGTCTCTTCTTCCGAAAAAATTAATTAACCGACCGGACGGTTGATTTATACTTCGCCTACCTTGTCCCTGCACGAGACGCTTGCCATGTATACGCAATCCCTCGACCTCCCCGGCCAGCCATCACCGGGCGCGCCCCCCGCCGACGCCGTCACGCCAGAACAGGTCCGCTTCGACGCGGTCATGGCCGCCGACGGCAAGATCGAGCCGCAAGACTGGATGCCCGACGCCTACCGCAAAACGCTGGTGCGCCAGATCTCTCAACACGCGCACTCCGAGATCGTCGGGATGTTGCCGGAGGGCAACTGGATCACGCGCGCGCCAAGCCTCAAGCGCAAGGCGATCCTGCTGGCGAAGGTTCAGGACGAAGCGGGCCACGGCCTCTATTTATATAGCGCGGCCGAAACGCTGGGCGTCTCGCGCGACGCGCTGGTCGACGCGCTGCACACGGGCAAGGCCAAATATTCGAGCATCTTCAATTACCCCACGCCGAGCTGGGCCGACGTCGGCGTGATCGGCTGGCTGGTTGACGGCGCGGCGATCATGAACCAGATCCCGCTGTGCCGCTGCACCTACGGCCCCTACGCGCGCGCCATGATCCGCATCTGCAAGGAGGAGTCGTTCCATCAGCGCCAGGGCTTCGACGCCCTGCTCGCGATGATGGCCGGCACCGACGCGCAACGCGAGATGGTGCAGCAAGCCGTGAACCGCTGGTGGTGGCCGGTGCTGATGATGTTCGGCCCGAGCGACGCCGATTCGGTGCACAGCAGCCAGTCGGCGAAATGGGGGATCAAGCGGATCTCGAACGACGACCTGCGTCAGAAGTTCGTCGACGCTGCGGTCGAGCAGGCGCGCGTGCTCGGCGTGAGCTTTCCCGATCCCGACCTCCGATGGAACGCCGATCGCGGCCATCACGATTACGGCGCGATCGACTGGGATGCGTTCTGGCGCGTCGTCAACGGCGACGGCCCCTGCAACCGCGAACGCCTCGCCACGCGCGTGAAGGCGCACGAAGACGGCGCATGGGTGCGCGAAGCGGCGATGGCGCACGCCGAGAAGGTTGCGCGGCGCGCCGAACGGCAAGCGGCCTGATCCGCCCCCAATCGAATTCAGCAACGAGGAGACAGACATGCAAGCCGAATGGCCGATCTGGGAAGTGTTCGTGCGCAGCAAGCAGGGCCTCGACCACAAGCATTGCGGCAGCCTGCACGCGGCCGACGCGCCGATGGCGCTGCGCATGGCGCGCGACGTCTACACGCGCCGGCAGGAGGGCGTGAGCATCTGGGTAGTGCCGTCGGCCGCGATCACGGCGTCCGATCCGAAACAGAAGGCGGAGCTGTTCGAGCCGGCCGGCGACAAGATCTACCGCCATCCGACGTTCTACACGCTGCCCGACGAAGTCGACCACATGTAATGGCCATGACGACCTACCCGGTTTCCCACCTCGCCTACGTGCTGCGCCTCGCCGACAGCGCGCTGATCCTCGGCCAGCGCAACGCCGAATGGTGCGGGCACGGCCCGATCCTCGAAGAGGACATCGCGCTGACCAACATGAGCCTCGACCTGATCGGCCAGGCGCGGCTGCTCTACGCACACGCGGCCGATCTCGAACATGCGCTGAACGGCACGACCCGGACCGAGGATGATTACGCGTTTTTCCGCGCCGAGCGCGAATTCACCAACCTGACGCTGGTGGAACTGCCGCATTACGGTCCGCTGGCCGGCACCGCGCACGCCGTCAACGATTACGCGGTGACGATCGTGCGCAACTTCCTGTATGCGACGCTGATGCTGCACCTGTGGACCGCGCTGGAAGGCTCGGCCGATCCGCAACTGGCCGCGATCGCGGCGAAGTCGGTCAAGGAAACGCGCTATCACGAGCATCACGCGCGCGAATGGCTGATCCGGTTCGGCGACGGCATCGACGAATCGCACCGCCGCGCGCAGGCCGCGCTCGATTACCTGCTGCCCTACACGCACGAGTGCTTCGTGACCGACCCGGTCGAGTGCGACGTGGCCGCAGCCGGCATCGCACCGTCGGCCGATACGCTCGAAGCCGCCTGGCGCGCCGACGTGAACGCCGCGCTGGCCGAGGCCACGCTGGTCGCGCCACCGCCGGTGGCGCACGTCACCACCGGCAAGTTCGGCGAGCACTCCGAACACATGGGCTTCCTGCTCGCGCAGATGCAGAGCCTTGCGCGCCAGCATCCGGGCGCGAGCTGGTAACGATGGCCACCGCGACTTCCCCGACGATCGACGCGGGTCTCGCCGCGATCCGCGCCGCGCTCGACACCGTGCCCGACCCGGAGATCCCGGTGGTATCGATCCGCGAACTCGGCATCCTGCGCGACGTGCGCCGCGCGACGGACGGCGTGCTCGAGATCGTCATCACGCCGACCTACTCGGGCTGCCCGGCGATGTCGCAGATCGCCGAGGATATCGGCGTGGCGCTCGACGCGATCGGCGCGCCGCCGCACCGCATCGTCACGGTGCTGTCGCCGGCCTGGACCACCGACTGGATCACCGCCGAAGCGCGCGACAAGCTGCGCGCCTACGGCATCGCGCCGCCGGCCGGCGCCAACACCAGCGCCAACACCAGCGCGGGCTTCGGCTCCGGCGAGCCCGGCAGCCAACCCGCCGCGCGCGTGATCCGCTTCTCGCCGAAGCCGGCCGCGCCACCCGCCTGCCCCCGCTGCGGCTCGCCCCGCACCGCCCGTCTCGCGCAATTCGGCTCCACGGCCTGCAAGGCGTTGTATCGCTGCCTCGATTGCCGCGAACCCTTCGACTACTTCAAGCCCTATTGAACATGGCGACTCCGCAATTCCATTCGCTGCGCATCCGCGACGTGCAGCCCGAGACGGCCGACGCGCTCACCGTTGCGTTCGAGGTGCCGCCCGAGCTGCGCGAGCACTACCGCTTCACGCAGGGCCAGTTCGTCACGCTGAAGGCGCAGGTCGACGGCGAGGAAACGCGCCGCTCGTATTCGATCTGCGTCGGCACCACCGATTACGAGCGCGACGGCGAGCTGCGCATCGGCATCAAGCGCGTGCGCGGCGGGCGCTTTTCGAATTTCGCGTTCGACACGCTGAAGCCCGGCCACACCCTCGACGTGATGACGCCGGACGGCCGTTTCTTCACGCACTTGAACGCCGAACAGCGCCGGCATTACGTGGCGTTCGCGGGCGGCTCGGGCATCACGCCGGTGCTCGCGATCATCGGCACGACGCTCGAACTGGAGCCGCGCAGCCGCTTTACGCTGATCTACGGCAACCGCAGCGCCGATTCGATCATGTTCGCGGAGGCGCTGGAAGACCTGAAGAACCGCTTCATGGCGCGCTTCGCGCTGCATCACGTGCTGTCCGACGAGCAGCAGGACGTCGAGCTGTTCCATGGCGTGCTCGATCAGGCCCGATGCGCGGCGTTCCTCGATACGCTGGTGCCGGCCGCGTCGATCGACGAGGCGTTCATTTGCGGCCCGGCGCCGATGATGGACGCAGCCGAGGCGGCGCTCGGCGCGGCCGGCGTGGCGCGCGAGCGGATTCACGTGGAGCGCTTCGGCACGCCATTGCCGCAAGCGGGCGCGCCGGCCGTCGAGATCACCGACGCCACGCCGGCCGCCGCGCTCGAGATCGTGATCGACGGCAAGACCCGCAAGCTGCGCCTGCCCTACGCGGGCGCGAGCCTGCTGGACGTGGGCCTGCGCGCCGGCCTCGCGCTGCCGTATGCCTGCAAGGGCGGCGTCTGCTGCACCTGCCGCGCGCGCGTGATCGAGGGCGAGGTGCGGATGGACAAGAACTACACGCTGGAGGAACACGAGGTGCGCGACGGTTTCGTGCTGACGTGCCAGTGCCACCCCGTCAGCGACAAGGTGGTGGTCAGCTTCGACGAACGCTGACGCCGGCCGCACGAACGCAGCCTGGGAACCGGCCGCAATACCGTACGCGGCGCGGTATCTCGCGACATGGCATCTCGCTTACACTAGGGGCCGCTTTTCGTGACGGGTCGACGAACCCGCTCCGGAAGCGGCCCTTTTTCGTTGATCACACGCAGATGAGCCCTCTCCACGTCACCATCGGCGGTTCCGCCGCCGACTCGCTGCGCGCCGCGCTGGCGGCCGCCGGCCGCGACGATACCGTCGTCGAACTCCTCGACGATCTGGCCGTCGGCCCGCTGCGCGGCATCGACGATGCCCCCGAAACACGCGCCGCGTTCTGGGAAGCGCTGCTGCCCGGCCCGGCGTTCGACTGGCCCGTGCTGCTGGCAGGCGAACTGACCAAGCTGTCGGAACTCGCGGCCGGCGCCGGGCAGGTGGTGGTCTGGCACGCGCAGAGCGCCGCCGATCAATTGATGCTGCGCCGCGTGGCCTACCATCTGCGCAACGCGCCGCAGCGTCTGAACGAAGTGCGACTCAGCGCCGACGACCTCCCGCCGCCGGCCCATCCGCGCGGCCGCGAAGCCGCCGTGTCGACCGGCCTGTTCCCGGCCGAGGCGCTCGGCGCCAGGCTGCCCGAGGCCGCGCCGATCTCGGTGCTGCGCATCAGCCGGCTCGCGCTCGAATGGCAGGAAGCCAAGCAGGCCAACGCCGAATTGCGCTACTGGATCGACAACACGTTCAAAAGCGGCCTTTTCAGCGACATCGACGCGCTGGTGTTCGATCACGCCACCGAGCACTGGCAGCCGGCCGCGCGCGTGGTGGGCGCGGTGATCGGCCACGCCGACCGCGGCCACCTGGCCGTCAGCGACAGCGTCGCGTTCTGGCGTTGCCGCGAACTGGCCGCCGCCGGGCGCATCGAGCTGGGCGACCTGGCGGGCGACGCCGCGACCGACGCCCCGCAGGTCGATCGCCTCGCCTCGTTTTCGCTGCGCGCCACCGCGCCCGCCGCGCTGACGCGCTGAGGGCCGCCCGCGAGCCGCGCGCCAGTCCCGCCACGCGCTCGCCCGGCCGACTCCGATTCACACAGATTCTCCGACCGACCTCATGGCCCGCACCCGAGCGCCCGACCACGAATCCCAACGCGAGCAGATCCTCGATCTCGCAGCCGAAAAGTTCGCGCAAACGAGCTACCCGAGCACCTCGATGACCGATCTCGCCACCGCGAGCGGCACCTCAAAGGCGCGCCTGTATCACTACTACGAGAGCAAGGAAGCGATCCTGTTCGATCTGCTCGACCGCTACACCAAGCGGCTGATGCTGATCATCGCGGAGGTGGAAGGCGCGAGCCAGCGCCGAGGGCTGACCGAGCGCGAGGCGTTCGCCGAGCTGATCCACGCGTTCCTGGCCGAGTACGAAACCTCGCACAGCCGCCACGTCGCCCTGCTCAACGACGTCAAATACCTCGAAATCACGCAGCGGCAGATCGTGCTCGACCGCCAGCGCGACATCGTCGCCGCGTTCACGCGCCAGATCGAGCGCGCCTACCCGGGCCGCGTCTCGAAGGACAACCAGACGCCGGTGACGATGATGGTGTTCGGCATGATCAACTGGACCTTCACGTGGCTTAAGCCCGGCGGCCGCCTCGGCTATCGCGATTTCGCCGCGCAGGCGATCGACCTGATCGAGCGCGGGCTCGGCGGCGAAGCCTGAGCATGCGGTGTTGCACCCCGGTCACATGCGCCAATTCGGCGCATAGATGATCGGGTCATATCGTTATCGCTTCAAAATCAAACACTTTGCGTGATTGTTGAGGATTTTTAGAAGTCACCCTCGGCGGAGATACGGGTTTTCCCTTAATCGATATGTACCGTTCGGTTAGAATGCTGTTGCATTGCACAACCGGCTGTATGGTCTCTGAGGAACCCACGATGAATACGCTCCCTCTCCGCCCCGCCGCCCCGATCGGCCAGGTCGGGCAGGCACCGGTTCTCGTCCGGGAACTGGCTTCTACCGATCGTGAGCAGATGCTCACGCACTTCAAGTTGCTCGAAGGCGACGATCGCCTGCTGCGTTTCGGCCAGATCGTGCCGGATCACGTGCTCGAAAACTACGTGCGCACCATCGATTTCGGCCGCGACACCGTGTTCGGCGTGTTCGATCAAACGCTGGCGCTGGTCGGCGTCGGTCATCTGGCCTATCTGCCCGATGAAGGCGGCAAGCGTACCGCCGAGTTCGGCGTGTCGGTGCTCGAATCGGCGCGCGGCCGGGGCGTCGGCACCAAGCTGTTCGAGCGCGCCTCGATCCGCAGCCGCAACACGCACGTATCCACGCTCTACATGCACTGTTTGTCGCGCAACGCGACGATGATGCATATCGCGAAGAAGTCGGGCATGCGCATCGAATATGCGTATGGCGAAGCCGATGCCTATCTGTCGCTGCCGCCGGCCGATCACTCGACGATCATCGCCGAGATGCTGCAGGAGCAGGCCGCCGTGTTCGATTACGCGATGAAGCGTCAGGCCCGCCGTGCGACGCAAATCTTCGAATCGATGCTGCCGGCCGGGATCGCCGCCTGAACGTCGCGGCAGCGTCCGCTCGCATCGCCTCATGAAAACGGGCGGCCCCATTGCCGGGGCCGCCCGTTTCGCTTGGGCGCCGCCGGCGCGCAATCAACGGATCGGCAGCGCCGTCGTCTCCTTGAAGCTCTCCAGCGCGAAGCTCGTCTTCACGTCGATCACCGACGGATGGTGCAGCAACTGCTCCTGCACGAAGCGCGAGAAATGCGCCATGTCCTCCACCTGCACGCGCAGCAGATAGTCGAGATCGCCCGTCATCGCGTGGCAGGCCACCACCTCCGGCCACACCTGCACCGCCGCGCGGAAACGATCCGCATGGGTGGCGGCGCCATCGCCGGCCGCGGCCACGCCGCCGCGCTTTTCGAGCCGCACGCTGACGTAGGCGAGCAGATCGAGGCCGAGCCGCTTTGGATCGAGCAAGGCCACGTAGCCGGTAATCACGCCGCTCTCCTCCAGCCGGCGGATGCGCCGCAGGCACGGGCTCGGCGACAGGTTCACGCGCTCGGCGATCTCCTGGTTCGATAGCCGGCCGTTCTCCTGCAGGATCGCCAGGATGCGCCGATCGATGGCATCCAGTTCGACACGCGCCATTTCATGCCTCCATTTCGGCATGGATTGCCGGAAAGTTGCGCCATCGTAGCCACACGCGATTTGTTTCGCAAGCAACTGCCCGCCGTGCTTGCCTACACTGGTTTGCATGCGGCGTCCTGCCGCGCCCCACGATCGATGCGATCCGCCATCAGGAGACACCGTGCAAATCCAAACCTGGGAGAACCCCGTCGGCACCGACGGCTTCGAATTCATCGAGTACACCGCCCCCGATCCGAAGGCGCTCGGCGAGCTGTTCGAGCGGATGGGCTTCACGGCGGTGGCGCGCCATCGCCACAAGGACGTGACGCTGTACCGCCAGGGCGAGATCAACTTCATCGTCAACGCCGAACCCGATTCGTTCGCGCAGCGCTTCGCGCGGCTGCACGGGCCGTCGATCTGCGCGATCGCGTTCCGCGTGCAGGACGCCGCACAGGCTTACCGCCGCGCGCTCGACCTCGGCGCCTGGGGCTTCGACAACAAGACCGGGCCGATGGAGCTGAACATTCCGGCCATCAAGGGCGTTGGCGATTCGCTGATCTATTTCGTCGATCGCTGGCGCGGCAAGAATGGCGCAACGCCGGGCAGCATCGGCGATATCGGCATCTACGACGTCGATTTCGAGCCGATCGCCGGTGCGGAGCCGAACCCGCCCGGCCACGGCCTGACCTATATCGATCACCTGACGCACAACGTGCATCGCGGCCGCATGGCCGAATGGGCGGAATTCTACGAACGCCTGTTCAACTTCCGCGAAGTGCGCTACTTCGACATCGAAGGGAAGGTAACGGGCGTCAAATCGAAGGCAATGACCTCGCCGTGCGGCAAGATCCGCATTCCGATCAACGAGGAAGGCTCGGACACGCCGGGGCAGATCCAGGAATATCTCGACGCGTACCGCGGCGAAGGGATTCAGCACATCGCGCTCGGCACCGGCGACATCTACGGCACGGTGGACGCGCTGCGCGGCCGCAAAGTCACGCTGCTCGACACGATCGATACGTACTACGAGCTGGTCAACCGCCGCGTGCCGGATCATGGCGAGCCGCTCGACGAACTGCGCCGGCGCAAGATCCTGATCGACGGCGCGCACGACGACCTGCTGCTGCAGATCTTCACCGAGAACCAGATCGGCCCGATCTTCTTCGAGATCATCCAGCGCAAGGGCAATCAGGGCTTCGGGGAAGGCAACTTCAAGGCGCTGTTCGAATCGATCGAGCTCGATCAGATCCGCCGCGGCGTGGTGAAGGACAAGGCGTGATCGCGCGCGAGAAGGCGACGACATGACGAAAAAGGGCGGAAATCATGTGATTTCCGCCCTTTTTCATGGCTGGATGGCTGCCCGGTGCACCTTGCCGAACGAGCGCTCAGGCCGCGCGCCGGTGCGCCATCGCTCTCTCAGGCCTTCGGCGCACCGGTCACCTGCGTCGTCGCCGTCACGCCGGCTGGCGCGATCGCGTCGCCCGCGGGCGTGATTTGCAGCATCTGGGTGCCTGCCGCAGCCAACGCACTTGCACCCTGCGAGCGCACCGGCCCCGTCATGGCGAAGAACGCGGTGGACACCATCAGAAAATTCTGGATATGTCGCGTGTTCATTGAACCTCCTTGTTCATCGTCGGCTGGCTCTCTCCATTCCAGGGCGATCGTTCGCGCCCGACCATTGCCGACAGCGCAAGAGACTAAACGTAAAGACCGGTCGCGCCCCGCTTCTTTACATGCTTTTACATGATGTAACGCGCACGAGCGGCGCTTTCTGCCGTGTGTTTATAACAGTTCACGCAACAAACGGCGGGTTTCCACCAGTGCTACCATCATCGGAAACCCGCCAATATGGCGCCCCGGCAAGCGCGTCCACAAGACGCCGATGCCGACAAGTTTTGGTGATCCCAAACGGGTGGAGGAGACAAATATGAATGCCCCGCTAGACGCAGGCCAACGCGCGACGCTCGAAGCCGCGCTCCAATCGGTCACGCTCGACGACAAATACACGCTCGAACGTGGCCGCGCCTATATGAGCGGCATCCAGGCGCTCGTTCGGCTGCCGATGCTGCAGCAGGAACGCGACCGCGCCGCCGGCCTCAACACCGCCGGCTTCATTTCCGGCTATCGCGGCTCGCCGCTCGGCGGCCTCGATCAATCGCTCTGGAAAGCCCAGAAGCACCTGGCCGCCCACCGCATCGTCTTCCAGCCCGGCCTCAACGAGGATCTCGCCGCGACCGCCGTATGGGGCTCGCAGCAGGTCAACCTGTACCCCGGCGCGAAGTACGACGGCGTGTTCGGCATGTGGTACGGCAAAGGCCCCGGCGTCGACCGCTCGGGCGACGTGCTCAAGCACGCCAATTCGGCCGGCTCCGCCCCGCACGGCGGCGTGCTGGTGCTGGCCGGCGACGATCACGCGGCCAAGTCGTCCACCCTCGCGCATCAATCGGAACACTTGCTGAAGGCTTGCGGGCTGCCGGTGCTGTTCCCCTCTAACGTCCAGGAATATCTCGATTTTGGCCTGCACGGCTGGGCGATGAGCCGCTATTCGGGGCTGTGGGTGTCGCTGAAATGCGTGACCGACGTGGTGGAATCGTCGGCCTCGGTCGATATCGATCCGCATCGCGCGCGCATCGTGCTGCCCGACGATTTCGCCATGCCCGACGGCGGCCTCAACATCCGCTGGCCCGATCCGCCGCTGGTGCAGGAAGCGCGGATGATCGACTACAAGTGGTACGCCGCGCTCGCCTACGTGCGCGCCAACCGGCTCGACCGCATCGAGATCGAATCGCCGCAGGCGCGCTTCGGCATCATGACCGCCGGCAAGGCTTACCTGGACGTGCGCCAGGCGCTGACCGACCTCGGCCTCGACGACGCGACCTGCGCGCGGATCGGCATCCGCCTCTACAAGGTCGGCTGCGTCTGGCCGCTCGAAGCGCAAGGCGTGCAGCAGTTCGCGCAGGGCCTCGACGAAATCCTGGTGGTCGAGGAAAAGCGCCAGATCCTCGAATACCAGATCAAGGAAGAGCTGTACAACTGGCCGGACAGCCGGCGCCCGCGCATCTTCGGCAAGTTCGACGAGAAGGACGGCGCGGGCGGCGAATGGTCGGTGCCGATGGGCAACTGGCTGCTGCCGGCGCATTACGAACTGTCGCCGGCCATCATCGCGAAGGCGATCGCCACGCGGCTCGACAAGTTCGAGCTGCCGTCCGACGTGCGTGCGCGCATCGCCGCCCGCATCGCCGTGATCCAGGCCAAGGAAGCCGCGCTGGCTCGCCCGCACGTGACCACCGAACGCAAGCCGTGGTTCTGCTCGGGCTGCCCGCACAACACCTCGACGGTGGTGCCCGAAGGCTCGCGCGCGATCGCCGGCATCGGCTGCCACTACATGACGGTCTGGATGGACCGCAACACCAGCACCTTCAGCCAGATGGGCGGCGAAGGCGTGCCGTGGGTCGGCCAGGCGCCGTTCACCGAGGAAAAGCACGTATTCGCCAACCTCGGCGACGGCACCTACTTCCACTCGGGCCTGCTGGCGGTGCGCGCGGCGATCTCGTCGAAGGCGAACATCACCTACAAGATCCTCTACAACGACGCGGTGGCGATGACGGGCGGCCAGCCCGTGGACGGCACGCTGACGGTGCCGCAGATCACCCATCAGGTCGCGGCGGAAGGCGCGTCGAAGATCGTCATCGTCACCGACGAGCCCGAGAAATACGACGGCAAGACCTCGCTGCTCGCGCCCGGCGTGACGATCCATCACCGTGACCAGCTCGACGCCGTGCAGCGCGAACTGCGCGAGATCGCCGGCACCTCGATCCTGATCTACGACCAGACCTGCGCCACCGAGAAGCGCCGCCGCCGCAAGCGCGGCGCGTATCCCGATCCGGCCAAGCGGGTGGTGATCAACGAAGCCGTGTGCGAAGGCTGCGGCGATTGCTCGGTGCAGTCGAACTGCCTGTCGGTCGAGCCGCTCGACACCGAATTCGGCACCAAGCGGCAGATCAACCAATCCACCTGCAACAAGGATTTCTCGTGCACCAAGGGCTTCTGCCCGAGCTTCGTGACCGTCGAGGGCGCGCAGTTGAAGAAGCCGAAGGCCGTGACGGTGGACGCCGACGCACTGCCGCCGGTGCCGGAACCGGCGCTGCCCGGCATCGAGCGCGCCTGGGGCGTGCTCGTGACCGGCGTGGGCGGCACCGGCGTGGTGACGATCGGCGCGCTGATCGGCATGGCCGCGCACCTCGAGAACAAGGGCGTGACGGTGCTCGACGTGACCGGCCTCGCGCAGAAGGGCGGCGCCGTGATGAGCCACGTGCAGATCGCGCACGCGCCCGGCGACATCCACGCGACGCGGATCGCGATGGGCGAAGCCGACCTGGTGATCGGCGGCGACGCGCTCGTCACGGCCAGCGACGAATGCACGTCGCGCATGCGTCACGGCACGACGCGCGTGGTCGTCAACAGCGCGAAGACGCCGACCGCCGACTTCATCAAGAATCCGAAATGGGCGTTCCCGGGCGCGAGCGCGGAGCAGGATATTCGCGCGGCGGCCGGCGACGGCGTCGATCTGGTCGATGCGGACCAGTTCGCGGCGGCGCTGCTCGGCGACACGATCTACACCAACCCGTTCGTGCTCGGCTACGCGTGGCAACGCGGCGGCCTGCCGCTGACGCTGGCGTCGCTCACGCGCGCGATCGAACTGAACGGCGTGCAGGTCGAGAAAAACCTCGCCGCGTTCGACTGGGGCCGCCGCGCCGCGCATGACCTGGCCAGCGTGCGCCAGGCCGCGGCCGGCTCGCGCGCCGGCGTGCCGAACGGCGCGACGGTGATCGCGCTGCACACGAAGAAGGCCGTCGATACGCTGATCGCGACGCGCGTGGAGCAACTGAGCGCCTATCAGAACGCGGCGTATGCGGCGCGTTATACGGTGGTGGTCGAACGCGTGCGTGCAGCAGAACGCGCACTCGACGGCAGCGCGTCGGGGCAGGAGCCGCTGACCGAAGCGGTCGCGCGCAACCTCTACAAGCTGATGGCGTACAAGGACGAATACGAGGTCGCGCGGCTGCAATCGGACCCGGCGTTCCTCGCTCGGCTGGCCGCGCAGTTCGACGGCGCGATGAAGCTGCGCTACCACCTCGCGCCGCCGATCCTCGCCAAGCGCGACGCCCACGGCCACCTCGTGAAGCGCACGTTCGGGCCGTGGATGCTGTCGGCGTTCCGCCTGCTGGCCAAGTGCAAGGGCCTGCGCGGCACCGCGTTCGATCCGTTCGGCCGCACCGAGGAGCGCCGCACCGAGCGCGCGCTGATCGGCGAGTACGTCACGCTGATCGACGTGGTGCTGGCGAAGCTGACGGCCGAGCGGCTGCCGCTCGCGCTCGACCTGGCGAACCTGCCGGACGGGATTCGCGGCTACGGCCACGTGAAGGAGCACAACCTGGCCGCCGTGCGCAGCAAGTGGCTGGCGCTGGTCGCGCAGTGGAACGGGCCGGAGGCGGCGACGCGGCACGTCGCCTGAGCGGCGCTCGGAAGCCGGCCTGAACGGCGGCGGGCATGAAAGAACGCCACGGCGCCTTGCGGCCCGTGGCGTTTTTCATCGTGCTTGCCGCCCTTGCAGGCGGCAAGCGCATCGGTCAAACACAGCTCAACGCGCGACGCTGTTCACGTTGGCCGCAGCCACCGCCGTCATGTTGACGATACGGCGCACGGTGGCGGCCGGCGTCAGGATGTGCACCGGCTTGGCCGCGCCGAGCAGGAACGGGCCGACCGTCACGCCGTCGCCGCCGATCATCTTCAGCAGGTTGTAGGCGATGTTGGCGGCTTCCACGTTCGGCATGATCAGCAGGTTCGCTTCGCCCGTCAGCGTGGTGCCGGGGAACGCGGCCTTGCGGATCACTTCCGAGAGCGCGGCGTCGCCGTGCATTTCGCCGTCCACTTCCAGTTGCGGCGCGCGCTCGGCGATCAGCTGGCGAGCTTCGGCCATGCGGCGCGACGAGGCCGACGGGGCGCTGCCGAAGTTCGAGCTCGACAGCAGCGCGGCCTTCGGCGTGATGCCGAAGCGCTCGATCTCGGCGGCGGCCTGGATCGTCATGTCGGCCAGTTGCTCGGCGCTCGGCAGCTCGTTGACGTAGGTATCGCACAGGAACAGGTTGCGGCCCGGCAGCATCAGCAGGTTCATCGCGGCCAGATGCGCGCTGCCCGGCGCGCGACCCAGCACCTGATCGACGTACTTCAGGTGGCTGTGGTACGTGTCGATCATGCCGCAGATCATGCCGTCGGCGTCGCCGAGGTGCACGAGGATCGCGCCGATCAGCGTGTTCGCCTTGCGCAGCGCGGCCTTCGCGAGCTCCGGCGTGACGCCTTCGCGCGCGCACAGCTCGTGATAGGCCTGCCAGCACTGCTGGTAGCGCGGGTCGTCCTCGGGATCGACGATCTCGAAATCGGTGCCGGCGCGCAGCTTCGAGCCGATCTTCTTCAGGCGCATTTCCACCACGGCCGGACGGCCGATGATGATCGGCGTGGCGATCCTTTCCTGCAGCACCACCTGCGCGGCGCGCAGCACGCGCTCGTCCTCGCCCTCGGCGAACACGATGCGGGCCTGCTTGGCCTTGGCCGCCGTGAACACCGGGCGCATGACCATGCCGGTGCGGTAGACGGTGGTGCCCAGTTCCTCGCGGTAGGCATCCATGTCGGCGATCGGGCGCGTGGCCACGCCCGAATCCATCGCGGCCTGCGCGACGGCCGGCGCGATCTTGATGATCAGGCGCGGGTCGAACGGCTTCGGAATCAGGTAGTCCGGACCGAATTCGAGCGAGTGGCCTTCATAGGCCTTGGCGACTTCCTCGCTTTGATCGGTTTCCTGCGCCAGGTCGGCGATCGCGCGCACGCAGGCCAGCTTCATCTCTTCCGTGATGGTGGTGGCGCCGACGTCGAGCGCGCCGCGGAAGATGAACGGGAAGCACAGCACATTGTTGACCTGGTTCGGATAATCCGAACGGCCGGTCGCGACGATGGCATCGGGACGCACGGCCTTGGCCGCTTCCGGGCGGATTTCCGGCTCCGGGTTGGCCAGCGCCAGGATCAGCGGCTGGCTGCCCATGGTCTGCACCATTTCCGGCTTCAGCACGCCGGCGCTGGAGCAGCCGAGGAACACGTCGGCGCCGTCGATGGCGTCGGCCAGCGTGCGGGCCTCGGTGGTGGCGGCGTAGCGCTGCTTGGACGGATCGAGCTGGCCGCGGCCTTCGTAGATCACGCCCTTCGAATCGGTCACCAGCACGTTGGCCTTGCTCAGGCCGAGGTGCACCAGCAGATCCAGGCAGGCGATCGCCGCCGCACCCGCGCCCGAGCACACCAGCTTGACGCTCGCCAGATCCTTGCCGACCACCTTCAGGCCGTTCAGGATCGCGGCCGAGGCGATGATCGCGGTGCCGTGCTGGTCGTCGTGGAATACGGGGATCTTCATGCGCTCGCGCAGCTTCTGCTCGATGTAGAAGCACTCGGGCGCCTTGATGTCCTCGAGGTTGATGCCGCCGAGCGTGGGCTCGAGCATCGCGATGGCCTCGACGAGCTTGTCCGGATCGGTTTCGGCCAGTTCGATGTCGAACACGTCGATGCCGGCGAATTTCTTGAACAGGCAGCCCTTGCCTTCCATCACCGGCTTGGACGCCAGCGGGCCGATGTTGCCGAGGCCCAGCACGGCGGTGCCGTTGGTGACCACGCCGACGAGGTTGCCGCGCGAGGTGTACTTCTGCGCGTCGAGCGGATCGGCGTGGATCGCCATGCAGGCGGCCGCGACGCCCGGCGAATACGCCAGCGACAGGTCGTACTGGTTCGACAGCGGCTTGGTCGGCGTGACCGAGATCTTGCCGGGCTTGGGATTCTGGTGATACGCGAGCGCGCTCTGCTTCAGTTGTTCATCCATGATGGGTCGTCTGATGTGCGAGAAAGGCGGAACGGTTGAGGATGGGAAGTGCGAAACGTTGCGCCGGCACCCGGCAGCAGGCATGCGCCGGGATGGAACGATCGAGGGGGATGGTCGATGGCGTCAGCGGTCGCGCGCCGGATCGGCGCGCCGTGGAACCTGCTGTTTGCGGGATGGGCAAGGAGACCAAGGTGCCGGCAAATTCTGGTGGGCGCTAAGTGTACACCTGGCCCGACACGTGTGTGGCTGCCCCCCGGGATACTCCTCATAGCGCGACGCACGGCCGCAGCAAGGCCCGGCGACACGTTGGCGAGCGCGCCGGCAGGCGCCCGCCTCGGCCCCCCGTTCGGGCCGTCCGGCGGCCCGCCGATTCGGGTAAAATAGCGGCCCACGCGCGCAGCGAAATTCCGCCGCCTGCCGGTTCTCCGGCTTGGCCCGGCCGGACCCGTCGCCGCGCCACGGTGCCCCGCGCCCGCCCTCCCGCTCAACACCCAAGGAATGCCCATGACAGGCTTCGATCGTCAAACGATCTCCGACACGACCGCCAAAATCCTGCTCGAAGTGCAGGCGGTGCACTTCAACGCCGAAAAGCCGTTCATCTTCACGTCCGGCTGGGCGAGCCCCGTCTACATCGACTGCCGCAAGCTGATCTCGTATCCGCGCGTGCGCCGTGGCCTGATGGAGATGGCGGAAGCGACGATCCTGCGCGACGTCGGCTTCGAGCAGATCGACGCGGTCGCGGGCGGTGAAACCGCCGGCATTCCGTTCGCCGCCTGGATCGCCGACCGCATGATGCTGCCGATGCAGTACGTGCGCAAAAAGCCGAAGGGTTTCGGCCGCAACGCGCAGATCGAAGGCCATCTCGAGGAAGGCTCGCGCGTCCTGCTGGTGGAAGACCTGACCACCGACAGCCGCAGCAAGATCAACTTCATCAACGCGCTGCGCACCGCCGGCGCCGAAGTGAACCATTGCTTCGTGCTGTTCCACTACAACATCTTCAAGGAAAGCGTCTCGGTCCTGAAGGACATCGACGTCGACCTGCACGCGCTCGCCACCTGGTGGGACGTGCTGCGCGTCGCGAAGAACTCGGGCTACTTCGAAACCAAGACGCTCGACGAGGTCGAGAAATTCCTGCACGCGCCGGCCGAATGGTCGGCCGCGCACGGCGGCGCCACCTCGCCGAAGGACTGAGCGAACGCGCCGCACGCACGGCGCGCCTCGCCCCCGGAAACGCCCGTCACGCTAGCCCGTGACGGGCGTTTTTTCATGCGCACGCAGGCGGCCGCGAGGTAGACTCCCTCTCATCCTTGACACAGGGTCGCAACACCAATACGTGCCGGCGCACGCCGCCGGCCGACGTGAGGGGAGGATCGCGGCATGCTCGACGCTCGGCAGCATCAGCGCCTGGAACAACGGCAGAAGCGGCACCGGCGGCAGCGCCACGCGCTGCGCGCGCTGGCAGTGGCGGCCGCCGCGCTGGCCTGCAGTGCACAACCCGGCGCGCAACTTCCGTTCACGGTGTCGAGCACCGATCTGCGCGACGGCGGCCGGGTCGGCGCCGCGCAGCGCTACGCCAAGGGCGCCTGCCACGGCGAGAACCGCTCCCCCGAACTCAGTTGGCAGAACCCGCCGCCCGGCACCCGCGCCTACGCCATCACCGTCTTCGATCCCGACGCGCCAGGCCGCGGCTGGTGGCACTGGGCGGTGATCGGCATCCCCGCCTCGGTCACCAGCCTGCCCGCCAACGCCAGCGCCTCCGGCGCACTGCGCCGGCTCGGCGCGGCCGAAGCCCGCAACGACTACGGCAACGACGGCTACGACGGCCCCTGCCCGCCGCCCGGCAAGCCGCACCGCTACGTGATCACCGTCTACGCGCTCGACACCGACCGCCTGCGCACCGTGCAGGGCCGCCCCGCGCAACTGTTCGACCACGAGATCGGCGTCTCCACGCTCGGCTGGGCGCGGCTCACCGTCACCGACGAGCGCTGAAGCCGGCCGTTCGGGCCAGGGCCCGATCATCGAACACCGCCGTCAACAATCCGTCACGCCGCGCAGGCACGATGAACGCCGCCGCTTTTTTCGGCGCAACCGGTTACGGCCCTGTCCGTGAAGTCTTAAAATGGCGGCTTTCCGGCGTTCGCGCCGGCCGCCCCATTCCGTGAGAGCAAGATGACCACGAAAGTTTTTGTCGACGGCCAGGAAGGCACGACCGGCCTGAAGATCTTCGAATACCTGTCCGCCCGCAGCGATATCGACATCCTTCGCATCGACGATGCGAAACGCAAGGATGTGGAGGAGCGCCGGCGCCTGATCAACGCCTCGGACGTCACGTTCCTGTGCCTGCCCGACGTCGCCTCGCGCGAATCGGCCTCGCTGGTCGACAACGACCGCACGGTGCTGATCGACGCCAGCACGGCGTTTCGCACCAGCGCCGACTGGGCCTACGGCCTGCCCGAGCTGACCCGCGCCCAGCGCGAGCGGATTCGCGGCGCGAAGCGCATCGCGGTGCCGGGCTGCCACGCTTCGGCGTTCGTGCTGGCGATGCGCCCGCTGGTCGAGGCCGGCGTGGTGGCGGCCGATTTCGCGGCGCACAGCTATTCGATCACCGGCTACAGCGGCGGCGGCAAGAAGATGATCGCCGACTACGAGGCCGGCGGTAACGACCGCCTGGCCAGCCCGCGCGCCTACGCGCTGGCGCTCGGCCACAAGCATCTGCCGGAAATGGCCGCCCACACGGGCCTGGCCGACGCGCCGATCTTCACGCCGATCGTCGGCCCGTTCTTCAAGGGCCTGGCCGTCACCACCTACTTCACGCCGAGCCAGTTGGCCAAGCGCGTGGGCCCGCAGGACGTGCAGCGGATCTTCGCCGAGTACTACGCGGGCGAGGCGTTCGTGCGCGTCGCGCCGTACGATGCGGCCGAGAACCTCGACGACGGCTTCTTCGACGTGCAGGCGAACAACGACACCAACCGCGTCGATCTGTTCGTGTTCGGCAACGCCGAGCGCTTCGTCACGGTCGCGCGCCTCGACAACCTCGGCAAGGGCGCATCGGGCGCGGCGATCCAGTGCATGAACCTGGCCATCGGCACCGCCGAGGATGCCGGCCTGAACCGCTGACGCACTCCTTGCCCGAAGGCAATGCGGCGATTTCCGCCGCATTTCGACAAACCGGCCCGCGCGGCCGGTTTTTTCTTGTCCGCGATTTTCTCGCATGCGGCGGATATCGCGGATTGCATTCCCGAATCGCGCGCTGCCGCTATTCACGAGAATTCACATTCTTTCGAAACACTGAAAAATCGGCCGATTTTCCGCTGCTTCCCAATCATGAATATCCCGAATAGGGATACTCCCGAGTTCGCGCGCGCGAGCCTTGTGCCGCAAGCCTGACGACGTATCGCCGCGATCGGCGAATGCGCCATTTCGCGCACTCTGGAGGGAGTTTTCAAACGCCATTTACGTTTTAATTGCTCTCGACATGCCTGGTTTTACTGGCGATTTTGGCATGCGTCCCGTTTCAATCGCCTTTTTTAGACGATTCCATCAATTGACAGCCGAAGGTGGCGCGGCGAAATTACATCGCACAATTACACCGGAGACGCAGGCATGTCACACGCCTTGTGGAAGGGGACGGCCATGGCCATCGTGCCGGCCCCTTTGGCGGCCGCCATGGGCGCGACGATCGACCGATCGTCGGCCTCGGCCGGCGCACGGCACCCGATCGCGGGTGACGGCGCGTCACGTGCGCGAGCCTGCCTCGCGCCGCGCCAGTGCGCACACCGCCGCGCCGGCATCGCGTCGCTCCGCTTCGAGCGCCGGCCGGCCGACCACGCCGCCCTGTCTCGCCTCTCCCGCTTCCCGACGACGCACCTTCGCGCGAGATCCGCGCCCCGTCGCCTCGACGCACCCATCACGCCGGTGCAAGCCGGCACGCCGACCGCCGATCGCACGGCGGCGGCTCACCACGCATGCCGGCCCCAGGGGCCGGCTGCGACACACAGGATCAACGGGGGCGTGACGCCATCGGCCGACCCACGGCCAGGGGGCAACACGCACGGGTAGGGCAAGCAAAGAAGCGGCCGACAGGGAGCTGGCCGCCACCAAACAAGACAATCCTGGAGGAGCAACATGAAGCGGAATATCGTACTGGCCGCGGCCCTTGCCGTGCCTTTGCTGTTGTCGGCCTGCGGGGGCGGGGACGAACAGCCGCCCGCCGCGCTCGCCGCGACCGAGCCGGGCCTGTGCCCGTCGACGCTCGACTACAGCACCGTCTACACGGGCGGCGGCGGCGACGGCGAGCTCGTCAAGCTGCAACTCGATACGACCAAGAAGACCTGGCAGATCACCTATGTCGAATCGCCGATTCCGGTGACCACCGGCACCGTCACGCCGACCCGCGCGGGCAGCACCGCCACCGGCACGCTGACCCAGGAAACCGGCCTGCCGACCCAGAAGCTCAACAACTGCGCGTTCCAGTTGAACGGCGCGACGCTCGATCCGACGCGTCCGGCCCGCGTATTCGTGGGCTTCGGCGTGGCGGGCGGCACGATTCCCGGCGCGCGCATCTCGTACGCCGGCGTGATCGGCGTGGGCGCGGTGCCGGATACGACGTTCCCGTACTACCCGTTCATCGGCTTCTCGGCGATCGAAACCAATCTCGCGAACCTGGCCGGCACCTACAGCCAGCTCGGCTACGGGCAAGTGCCGTCGCAGAACTTCGCGCCGACCACCATCGACGCCAAGGTGACGATCAACGCCGACGGCACCTGGACCCGCTGCGACACCACCGGCCAGTTCGCCGGCACCTGCCGTCAGCCGGGCGGCAACCTGACGGCCGCGCCGGACGGCTCGGGCGCGTTCGTGACCAGCAACTACCAGGGGCAGGTGAAGCCGACGCTGGCGCCGTCCGGCCCGCAGGCGAAGGGCTACATCATCGTCGGCAAGCTGCGCAACCAGCTGGTGCCGATCATGATCCGCACCGGCGTGGCGAACCCGAACCCGCTGCCCGACGCGAACGGCATCCCGGGCCTGACCGCCGACGACGAATCGGGCATCTCGATCATGTCGCCGCAGTCGAACATCGTGCTCGGCTCGCAGAACGGCGAATACATCGGCGTGGACAGCCAGTTCAACTACCGCACCACCGCGCTGATCAACGCCCAGGCCACGCTGCTCGATCCGTTCAACGCCTCGCAGGCCTCGCTCGCAACGGCGCTGAACCTGAACTTCGGCCAGGCCACGCCGGGCACGGTCACCTCGGTGCACACGGACGCCACCAGCACCACGGCCACCGGCAAGTTCATCTTCACGGGCGGCGTGTTCGGCTTCCTCGACAACAACAACCCGACGACGCCGTATTTCACGATCGGCGCATTCGTCCAATAACCGAGGGGACCCAGCCGTGAAAAAGACCTTCCTTTGCGCGGCGGCCGCGAGCGCCGCCGCGCTGGGGCCGTGCGCGGCCCATGCGCAGAGCGCCGGCAGCAACGTGATCGGGCTGGGCTGGTTTCATGTCCAGCCGGTCCAGAGCAGCACGTCGCTGAACACCAGCGTCGCGCCGACGCCGATCAACACGCCGCTGCGGCTGCCGTCGCAGTTCGATTCGCCGGGCACCGGGCTGCGCACCAGCACCGCGGACACGGTCGGCCTGACGATCAGCCACTTCCTGACCGATCACATCGCGGTGACCTCGGTGGCCGGCGTGCCGCCGGTGTTCAAGGTGCGCGGCAACGGCACCATCACGCCGCCCGGGCCGGCCGGCGCGCTCGGCACGCAGAACATCGGGCTCGGCGCGGTGAACCCGATCGTCAAGAGCGTGCGGCAGTGGAGCCCGGCCGTGATTCTTCAGTACTACTTCGCGAATGCGAATGCGAAGGTCCGGCCGTTCCTCGGCGTGGGCGTGTCGTACAACTGGTTCAGCGATCTGCAACTGAGCAACAACTTCATCAAGCAGACGCAGGACAACCTCGGCGCGGTTCTCGCCGCGGGCGCGGGCAAGCCGGGCACCACGCAGGTGTCGGCCAAGGCGTCGTCGTCGTGGCAGCCGGTGTTCAACGCGGGCGTGACCTATGCGATCAACGACCACTGGGGGCTCATCGCATCGGTCACCTACATCCCGTTGAAGACGACCTCGACGGTCACGATCAAGGCGGCCGACGGCTCCACGCTGGCGGAATCGAAGAGCGACCTGAAGGCCAATCCGATCATCAGCTACCTGGCGGTGTCGTACAAGTTCTGATCGCCGGCCGGATCGAAGGGAAGCCGGGAAGAAGCAGGGCGTCGGAGGCAGCGGGCCGCCGTGGCGAATCGTATGGACGAAAAAAAGCCCGCCTAAGAGGCGGGCTGAATCCATATCAGAGGAGACATGGAGGAGACAGGTCCGACTATACCCGAGCGGATGTGGCATCGCAACATTTCCTTGTAGAAAATAAGGACTTTCCCTTGCGGGTTGTTGCGGAGTCGCGACAGGCGCTCCGCCCGGCGCGCGGCGCGTTTCGAGGCAGTTTCCGATGCGGCTCGATGCCTCGAAATGCACGCCCGGCAAGGCATGCAAGAAAAAACCCCGGCTTGCGACACACGCCGGGGTTGTTGTTTTTACGGTGAGCCCGAAGGCGGGACGCCTCCGGATGCGTCACGCAGTGCGGCAGACTGCCGCGCACCGCACCGGCCTCGTCAGTGACGCACCAACGCCATCGCCGCACCGAAGCCGACAAACACGCCGCCCGTCAGCCGATTGAAGATCCGCACCACGCGCGCGCTGCGCAGCGACGCGCCGATCCGCGTGCCGAACGCGCAATAGACGACATACCAGCCCACCTCGCACACCGCCAGCGTGACCACCAGCACCGCGAACTGCGGCAGCTTCGGCGCGGCCGGGTCGATGAACTGCGGCGTCAGCGCCACCGCGAACAGCAGCGCCTTCGGATTGCTGCCCGACACGAGAAAGCCGTTGCGAAACAGCGCGCCCGGCGTGGCGGCCACGCCGATCGTGAGCGGCGCCGCCTCGGCGGCCGGATCGTTCGCGGCGTCTTCCACGCGCGCGCGCCAGGCCTTGATGCCGAGCCAGATCAGATAGCCCGCGCCGATCAGGCGCAGCGCATCGAACATGCGCGGCCACGCCGTCAGGAACACGCCGAGCCCGGCCGCCGAGACGAAGAACATCAGCACCAGCGCGAGCAGCGCGCCGGCCATCGTCGCCGTCGTGCGGCGCATGCCGTGGCGCGCGCCGTGCGACATCACCAGCATCATGTTCGGGCCGGGAATCGCCGACACCACGAACATCGTCGCCAGGAACAACTCCCACGTATGCCAATTCATCGTTGCCTCGATCCGAAATGCCTGAAGGAAAACCGGCCAGCATTATGCCGGGGTTTTCGGGCGCGGCGAACCGGCTCGAGCGGTGACGTTCCGTGACGATCCGTGATGTTCAGCGGCCCGCGCGACGCGCCGCGACTTCGCCGAGCACCGCGAAATCGCGCTCGCCTTCGCCGTGCGCGACCACGTCGAGCAGGTTGTCGCGCAGCACGCTGGCCACCGGCATCGGCACCGACACGGCTTCCGCCGCCTCGATCACCAGCCGCACGTCCTTCAGGCCGAGCCGGGCCTTGAACAGCGCCGGCTCGTAGCGGCGCTCGGCGATCATCGCGCCGTAGCCCTGGTAGATCGGCCCCGGCAGGATGCTGTTGGTGATCACGTCGAGGTAGTCGCTGAACGCCACGCCGTGCCCCGTCAGCAGCGCCGCGGCCTCGCCCATCGTCTCGATCGCCGAGGCCAGCGCGAAATTGGCGGCCAGCTTCACGGCGTTGGCCTGCTGCGGCAGCGAACCGAGCCGCCAGGTCTTCTTGCCGATCACGTCGAACGCCGGCTGCACGCGATCGATCGCCTCGGCGGGGCCGGCGGCCACGATGGTCAGTTGCCCGAGCGCCGCGACGTTCGGGCGGCCGAGCACCGGCGCGGCCACGTAATGCAGGCCGCGCTCGGCGTGCGCATGCGCCAGCGTTTCGGCCAGCGCCACCGAAATGGTGGCCATGTTGACGTGCACCAGGCCGCGCGGCGCATGTTCGAGCAGGCTCGCCTCGAACACGCCGCGCACGGCCGCGTCGTCGGCCAGCATCGAGAACACGGCGTCGCCCTGGAACGCCTCCACGATCGAGCCGGCGTGTTCGGCGCCCGCCTCGACCAGCGGCGCGACCTTCTCCGGCGAACGGTTCCAGACGCGTACGCGATGCCCCGCCTTCAACAGGTTCAGCGCGATCGCGCCGCCCATCTCGCCGAGACCGACAAATCCGATATCCATGCTTCGCTCCTTGGTGGCTGGAGCGTCGAAGTAAAGCACAGCCGCGCGATCCTTGCCGGCGCCGAAAATGAAACAGTCCCGGCCGCGCGAACGGACGGGACTGCTTGTGAGAAGAACCACCGCCGCGCTACGCGCGCGGCGCGAGCGCTTACTGCTGCGCGCCCTTGTCGTTGGTGCCGGCGCTCGAAGCGGCGGCGGCCTTCGCCTTGCCCTTCGCGCTGCCGTGCTTCTTCAGCGTGTGCTTCGGCTTGCTCTTGTCGTGCTTGGCCGGTGCGGCCGCCGGGGCCGATGCGTCCTGCGCGAACACCGATGCCGAACCGAAGGCGAGCGTGGCGGCGGCCAGCGAAACGAGAAGCTTCTTCATGGTTCTACCCCTGCGTGAATGAATGGAAACGAACGGCGCGGATCGCATCCGAAACCTCGCCGTCGCTGTCTGTTCAACGTGCGCGCGGCACGCCGCGTTGACTGTCGAAAACCCTGATTCGGCAGCCGTCGTTTCCGTTCGTGCAGGCGTCAGTGGAACAGCTTCATCGCCTGCGCCAGCGTGTTGACGACGCCCCACACGAGCGGCACCAGCACGTACAGCCAGAACACCACGAGCAGCCCCTTGTTGGTGGCATGCGCGGCGTCGTTGCGGGTCGAGAGATCGGTCATCGTGGGTCTTCCGTTATTTGCCGCCCGCGAGCTGCGCGTCGGTCATGTAGTGGTGATCGGCGACGCGGCGCACGAGCAGGTTGCAGAAGAAGCCGACGATCAGCAGGATCGCCATCAGGTGCACCGTCATCGTGTAGGCGTCGGCCTTGGCGACGCCATGGCCCACCTGGTACGCGCGGATGTAGTTGACCAGCACCGGGCCGGCCACGCCGGCCGCGGCCCAGGCCGTCAGCAGGCGGCCGTGGATGCCGCCCACGAACGCCGTGCCGAACATGTCGGCCAGGTAGGCCGGCACGGTCGAGAAGCCGCCGCCGTACATCGACAGGATCACGCCATACGCCAGCACGAACAGGGCGATGTTGCCGCTCGCCGCGAAACGCGGCACGCAGTAGTACAGCACCGCGCCGAGCACGAAGAAGATGAAGTAGGTGTTCTTGCGGCCGACCCAGTCGGACGCCGACGCCCACACGAACCGCCCGCCCATGTTGAACAGCGACAGCAGGCCGACGAAGCCGGCGGCAGCCGCGGCCGTCACGGTGTCCTTGAAGCTTTCCTGGATCATCACCGAGGCCTGGCCGAGAATGCCGATGCCGGCCGTCACGTTCAGGAACAGCACCAGCCAGATCAGGTAGAACTGCGGCGTCTTCAGGGCCTGGTCGATGTGGACGTGACGCGTGGTGATCATCTTGTTGGTCGACTGCGCGGGCGGCTCCCAGCCGGCCGGCTTCCAGCCTGCCGGCGGAATGCGGATCGCGAAGGCGCCGATGGTCATCGAGATGAAGTACGCGATGCCAAGCACCACGAACGTTTCGGCCACGCCGATGCTCGTCGCGCTCTTGAAGTGGTTCATCAGCGCCACCGACAGCGGCGCGGCGATCATCGCGCCGCCGCCGAAGCCCATGATCGCCATGCCGGTCGCCATGCCGCGGCGGTCCGGGAACCAGCGGATCAGCGTCGACACCGGCGACACGTAGCCGAGGCCCAGGCCGATCCCGCCGATCACGCCGTAGCCGAGGTACAGCATCCAGATCTGGTGGGTCCACACGCCGATCGCCGAGACGATGAAGCCGCCGCCGAAGCAGCAGGCCGCCGTCAGCATGGTGCGGCGCGGGCCGACGCGCTCGAGCCACTTGCCGGCGAAGGCCGCCGACAGGCCGAGGAACACGATCGCCAGCGAGAAGATCCAGCCGAGGGTGGTCAGCGTCCAGTCGCCCGGACCCGATGCCGTGATGCCGATCACCTTGGTGAGCGGCCCGTTGAACACGGAAAAGGCGTACGCCTGCCCGATACAGAGGTGGACCGCGAGTGCCGCGGGCGGCACCATCCATCGCGAAAATCCGGGGCGAGCGATGGTCGCCTCCTTCGACATGAACGACGGGGCACCCGTGCGGCCAGCCGGCTCAATCACACTGCTCATGATGACTTGTCTCCGTTGCAAATCTTGTTGTGGCCTGCGCTGAACACGCGCCGGAGCCATCGCGGCATAGGAACCGCCGGTTCATATAATCTGTTGTCCAGAATGATTTTCCCCGAATCCGGCTCTGCCACACCGAACGATAGGCACGACGAAACACATGCGCAATATGAGATAAGTACGCATAAGGGAATGCCAAGACGTAAAAGATGTGAACAATTCGTCAAGACGCGCCGCCGCGCTCCCCGCCGCCGCCCGCCTTGCCTGGCTGCACCGGCCCCGCCGTCGCTCCGGGCCGCTCGCAGGAGCTTACGGCCAGCCGACAAAAGCCGCGCATCGTACGCGAGACGGCCGCGAAAAACAATTTTTAACACCCGTGCCCCGTCACGCTTGTTAGCCTGCCTCGACATCGCCGGCCGGCGCCCGCGCGTGCCATCGGCCGGCGATACTCCGACTTCCCCCGCTTGAGAGAACGATCGAATCGATGAAAGTACAGAACAAGATGGCGAAGATGGCGGCGTGCGCGCTGCTCGCCGGCGCGGCGCTGTCGCTGGCCGGCTGCGGCAGCAGCAGCGGGCCGCGTCCGCTCGCCCAATCCCAGGCCGCCGCGGTAGGCGCGCCGCCGGGCGCGATGATCTACGTGTCGTCCGGCCTGCAGGCCCCGCAGATCGAGCGCTGCCTGTCGAGCCGGATGTCGCGCTCGCGCGTCGAACGGCAGGGCCGCGTCTCGACGATGCTGGTCGGCCCCCGTTCGACCGACGAGGACTGGCGCATCACGCTCGAACAGAACGCGGCGGCCGGCACCACGATCGCCGTCTATCCGCCCGCGAGCGGCGACGGCGAGCCGGACGAAGCCTCGTTGCGCTTCCATATCGCGCGCTGCGCGGTCTGACGAATCGGGCGCGGGCGCACAGCACCTTTCCCCAGGCGGCTGTGGACGACCGCTGTGCGGCACCCCGCCCGATGCGCGCTGCGTCCGCAACGGGCCTACAATTCGCGGCGGAACTGCCGTAAAAGCCTTTGCTTATATAGGTAAGGTTGGTTGACAATTGCGACGCGCGCCTGTGGACAACCTGCCTTTGTCCCGCGCAATCCAAGCGGTAGCGGTTTTTGACCCGGCCATCGCAGCACGGCAGCGCCAGTGCCGGCGCGCGTCGTGCCGCCACGGACAACCGGCCCGCCAACCCGGTGCAGCGCCCGAACCCGCCCGTACGCGGCGCACGCAGACGGCAATGCATCCGTGCAACCCCGGCCGCATTGCCGGCAGCCTATCTCGTAAATCGGAAGGAACTCGCATGGAATTCGAACCGGCCGGCGTGCCGCCCCATCGGCCCGCTCCACCGGAATCGGCCGGCGCGGACGCCGCGCTCGAAGCCGCGCGGCGCGCGATCCCGGCGACCTCGTCGGCCGACGGCACTGCCATCGTGCTGCTGGTCGACGATCAGCCGATCGTGCGCGAAGCGGTGCGCCAGGCGCTGGCCGGCGAGACCGGCATCGAGCTGCGCTACTGCCAGCACGCCACGCAGGCGCTGGACGTGGCGCGCCAGACGCGTCCCACCCTGATCCTGCAGGACCTGGTGATGCCCGAGGTGGACGGCCTGACGCTGGTCCAGCATTACCGGCGCACGCCGGAGCTGCGCGACGTGCCGATCATCGTGCTGTCCGCCAAGGAAGAGCCGCGCATCAAGCAGGCCGCGTTCGAGGCCGGCGCGAACGACTACCTGATCAAGCTGCCGGATCGCGTCGAACTGGTCGCGCGCATCCGCTACCACTCGCGCGCCTACGTCAACCTGCTGCAGTTGAACACCGCCTACCGCGCGCTGCGCCAGTCGCAGGAAGAGCTGCTGGCCGCCAATCGCGAGCTGGAGCGGCTGTCGCAATCGGACGGCCTGACCTCGCTGCCGAACCGCCGTTATCTCGACGCCTACCTCGACGGCGAGTGGCGCAAGAGCCTGCGCGAAGGCAACGAGCTGTCGATGCTGATGATCGACGTCGACCGCTTCAAGCAATACAACGACACCTACGGCCACGTGGCCGGCGACGATGTGCTGCGCCAGGTCGGCGCGACGCTGCAACGCTGCATGAGCCGCCCCGGCGACCTGGCCGCGCGCTTCGGCGGCGAGGAATTCGCCGTGGTGCTGCCGGGCACGCCGGCCAGCGGCGCGCGGCTGGTGGCCGAAAAGATCCGCCTCGAAGTGGCCGCGCTGAAGGTGCCGCACACGGGCGGCGCCGACGGCGGGATCGTCACCGTCAGCGTTGGTGGCGCCTGCACCGTGGCCTCGCAACTGAGCGGCATCACGGCGCTGATCGAAGCCGCCGACGCCGCGCTTTATCAGGCCAAGCGCGACGGGCGCAATCGCGCGGTGATCGCCACCGGCGATTGAACGCCACGGGGGCGGCAGCCTTGAAGCGAGGGCGTCGATGCCCGGGTGAGCGCGTTCCTGCGTGATGCCGAGCGTCACCCGGCGATCATTCCGGGCCACCGCCACCGCTTGCCTCGCCTCTCCGCTTCAGGCTGCCGCCACCGCGCGGCGCAGCGCCACCACCGCCTCCGGCAAGCGCGGCCCGAAACCGAGCAGGAACAGCGCATCGAGCGATGCCACGCGCGACGCGCGCCCGGCCGGCGTCAACGAGAAACCGGCCGAGGCCAGCAGCCGCTGCGCGCCGCCGGCCGCGCGCAGCGTGTCGTCGGTGGTCAGCACCACGTCCGGCTGCGCCGCGACCAGCGCCTCCGAATTCATCACCTTGTAGCCGTCCACGCCCTCGATCGCATTGGCGAACCCCGCGTAGCGCAGCATCGCGTCGGCGGCGGTGCGCTGCCCCGCGATCATCGGCTGACGTCCGGCCGGGTCCATCACGAACAGCACGCGCCGCGCCGCCGGCTTCGGCGCCGACGCGGCCTGCGCCCAGCCGCGATCGAACTGCGCGAGGCGCGCCCGCCCGGCGTCCTGCGCGCCGAGCGCGGCCGCCACGCCGGCAATCTTCTCGCGCACCGACGCCACGTCGTGCCGCTCGGCGAACAGGTCGATCTCGATGCCGATGCGGCGCACCTGATCGAGCGCGGTGGCCGGCCCTGCCTCGGCCGACGCCAGCACCAGGTCGGGCCGCAGCGCCAGCAGGCTTTCGGCCGACAGCGCGCGCTGATAGCCGATCTTCGGCAGCGCGAGCGCCTGGGCCGGGAACGTGCAGGTGGTGTCCGAGCCGACCAGGCGATCCGCGCGGCCCAGTGCGTAGACGATCTCGGCCAGCGCGCCGCCGATCACCACGACGCGCCGCGGGCCGCCCGGCGCGCCGGCATCCTGCTTCGCGTCTTGCGCTGCTCCCGGCCCCGCCACGGCGCCCCACGCGCCGGCCGCCGCAGCCGCAGCCGCACCGCTCGCGCCGAGCGCCAGCCCGCCCGCGCGGCGCAGCCAGCGGCGGCGGCCCGCATCATGCAGCGCGCCGCTCATGTCCGCACCGCGTCGCGGGCCTGCCCGAGCCGCGCCACCGCCTCGCGCCAGCCGGCCAGCTCCGGCGCGCCCGGCTTGCGCGCGCCGAACAGCATCGCGATCGTCTCGCCCTGCGCGTCGAACAGTTCGACCGAGGTGATCACGCCATCTCGGGTCGGCTTGCATACGAGCCACGCGCTGTCGATCAGATCGGTACGCAAATGCAGGTTGAAATCGGGGTCCATCACGTTGAGCCACGGCCCCATCGGCACGATGTTGCGCACCGGGCCGGTATGGATCTGGATCATGCCGGCATTGCCGACGAACACCATGATCGGCAACCCGCTCGCGGCAACGTCGTCGAGCAGCGCGGCCACCGCGCCGTGCGCGAGCGGCGCGGCGCGCTCGCCGCCGGCCAGCCGCAGCGCCTGCAGGCGGCCCACGCCGAACTTGCGCAGCATGCCGAAGAATTCATGGGTGTCCTGCATCGCGTCCCACGCGGCGCGGAAGCCCGCCACATCGATCTCGCCGTCGGCGCGCGGCGCGGCGGGTGCGGGTGCCTCGGCCACCGTCAGCCCGGCCACCTGCGGGTTCGCCGCATGACGCGCGACGAGCGCGTCGTACGCCGCGCGATCGCTGTCGGCGCGCAGGTAGAGCTTGGTGACCGCCACGCCCTGCGCATCGAAGAACTGCAGGCTGTGGCGTTCGCCACCCTCGCCCGGCTCGCGCACCGCGAACGCCGAGGCCCATTTCGAGTAAAAGATCCGCAGGTCGATCGCGCTGCCGAGCGCCAGCCCGACCAGGCCGTCGTGGCTGATCTTCTCGAACGCGCCGATCTTCTCGTGCACCGCGGCCTCGTTGCGCGTGAGCGTCATCACGTTGCCGAGCAGCGGCATCGCTTCGTACAACTCGATAAACCGCGCATCGAGCCGCCTCACGTGCTCGCCGACGAACGCGGCCAGCGCCTCGCCCTCGCTGATGCCGAGCGTGGCCGCCGCATCGCGGTGGCGAAGCCGGCGCTCGGTGCGCAACGCGGTGAAATCGCGGCGCAGTGCGGCCAGCGAGGCCGCGTCCTGCGTGTACGGCGCTGGCGAAGCGCGCGCCGTGTCGATGGATGAAGCGATGGAAGGAGCCGTCATCTGATGTGCCTCGTTGGGTTCGGTTGAGTTCGGTGCATGCCGGCCGATCAGAAATCGATCTTCATGCCGACGTTGAAATTGCGTCCCGGGGCCGTCAGCGCCGCGATCTTCGCGTCGCCGTCGCTGTCCTTCAGCCCGCGCACGTCGTTCCAGATCCAATACTTGCGGTCGAACAGGTTGCCGATGCCGGCCGTCACGCTGACGTGCTTCGTGAAGCGGTAGCCCGCGTGCAGATCGACGATCGTGAACGACGGCGTCGAATAGAACGTCGGGTCCGACATCGACGACTTGCTCTTGCGCGAGTTGTAGGTCACGTCCGCGCCGGCGAACCAGCGCTCGCCGCCCGTATAACGCAGGCCGAGCACCACCGCGAGCGGCGGCACGGTATCGAGCCCGGTGGTCACGCCGTCCTTGGTTTCGGTGCCGCGAATCCAGGCGAAGCCGCCCTTCAGTTCCAGGTTGTCGTTGACGAGCCAGTCGGCCTTCGCCTCGATGCCGTGGATCGACGCCTGCGAGTAGTTCACGTACTGCACCGTGTACGGGTTGCTCGCCGACGTGACGCTGCCGCCCACCACCTTGGTGTCGATGAAATCTTTGTAGCGGCCCGTGAAGCCCGCGACGCTGTAGTTGACCTGGCCCGTGCCCGCGCCGAACTTGCCGCGCATGCCCAGCTCGAACGTGTTGCTGGTTTCGGGCTTCAGGTTCGGGTTGCCGACCTGCTGATAGAACAGGCCGTAGGCGCCGGCCGGGTTGTAGTAGCTGTTGACCTGATACGCCGACGGCGCGCGGAAACCGCGTGCGTATTGCACGTAGGGCACGAACGCCGGCGTGATCTCGTAGAGCAACGCGAGGCGCGGCGAGACGGCGTTGTCGGTCAGGCCGGTGGTCGGCTTGGTCGAGGTGGCCGCCGCCGTGGTGTAGGTGGCGTCGGCGTGCGGCGTCATGCGGAACCAGTCGAAGCGCACACCCGGCACGATGCTCAGGCGATCCCAGCGCATGTCGTCCTGCAGGTAGGCGCCGAACGTCGTCTGGGTGGTCTTCGGGAACACTTCCGGATAGCCGTCGCCGCCCGGCACCCACTCGCCCGCCGCCGAGCTCGACGTGCTGTAGTGCGACACGCTCACGTCGAAGCCGTAGGTCAATTGATGCTTGAGCACGCCGGTGACGAACTTGCTGTCGGCCACCACGTTGCCGCCGACGATGTTGTCGCGGTAATCGTTGATGCGCGAGCGGCCGGCCGTCGCGCCCGTGGCGCTCACACCGCCGATGTCGAGCGTCTGGTGGGTCTGCGCATTTCGGTAGTACACCGAAGCATGAAGCTGCTGAAAATACGGGTTCGATTCGTCGCGATGATCGTAGTCGAGCTGCACGCGGTTGCTCTGCACGTCGTTGCCCGTGACGTAGCGGTTCGCCGTGTAGCTGCGCGTGCCGCCGGTCCAGCGATAGGCGCCGCCCAACTGGGACAAACCATCGCTCAGGTTCGTGTTGTTCAGCGTTTCGGCCGTGAGCTTCAGCGTGTCGGCGTGGGTCAGCTTGAACACCACCTTGCCGAGCGCGTTGCGGTTGTTGTAGGTCAGCGGGTCCGGCTTCGAGCGCTGCGCACCGAGGCCGCCCGTGCCGCCCTGGCTGTCGGTGTCGTGGCCGTGGCGGCCGCTCAATACCAGCATGCCCTGCACGCGCTCGCCGCCGAATGCGGCGGTGGCCGTCGAGCCCCAGCTGCGGTCGGTCGAATCGTAGCCGCCCTTCAGCGAGAAATAGGTCGGCTTGCCGTAGATCGCCAGCAGATCCTTCGGGTCTTTCGTCACGAAGTTGACCGCGCCCGTCAGGCCGTCGCTGCCGTACAGCACCGAGGTCGGCCCGCGCAGCACTTCGATGCGTTCGTACAGGTCCGTATTCAGGTAATCGCCGCGCCCCGTCGCACCCGAGCCGAACGCGAACGACTGCGGCAACGGCACGCCGTCTTCCAGCATCAGCACGCGGTTGCCCTCGAGCCCGCGAATATTGATGCCCTCGTTGCCGCCACGGCCCGCCGCACCGCTGATGCCCGACGGGCGATACGCCTGACGGCGCACCTCGACGCCCGGCTCGTACTTGAGCGCGTCCTTGATGTCGCGCGCGTTGTTGTCGTCGATATCGTCGCTCGTGATGACCGACACCGACGCGGCCGTGCGATTCAGGCGGGTGGTCCCCACGCGGTTGGCCGTGACCGACACGGCCTTCAGTTCCTGCTCGCGGCGCAGCACCGACGGTGCGCCATTGGCGGCTTCCGGTTGCGGCGCCGATACGGCCGGGCGCTCGGTCGCGGGCGTGTCCGCCATCGCGACGGCGCAGGTCTTCGCGAGCATCGCCGGCACGACGATCCGGACGAAACGACGTTTGAACTGCATCTGCTACTCCCCGTATGAGTGGTTTTTCGATCGGCGGCCCGGTGGATGTCGGGTGACGAGTGCGGCCGATTGTATCGTAAACGCGAATCATTACTATTTGCATTTGAAAGATTGAGATGAGTGGGACGGCGCGACAGGTGCATGCGACAATCGTCGCGCCATCTTTCCGCAACGTCTTCGATCGTGCCCCCGAAATCGCCTTCCCCCTCGTCAGACTGGATGCTGCGCGCGAGTCCCGCGCACGGGATCGAGCGCGTCGAGGCGTGGTTTCAGGGCAAGGCCTACGGCATGCATCGGCACGACACCTATGCGATCGGCCGCACACTCGCCGGCGTGCAGAGCTTTCAATACCGGCGCAGCCGCCGCGACAGCCTGCCCGGCAACACGCTGGTGTTGCATCCCGACGAGGCGCACGACGGCCAGGCCGGCACGGACGAGGGCTTTCGTTATCGGATCGTCTATGTCGAGCCGTCGCTGTTCCAGGAGGTGCTCGGCGGCCGTGCGCTGCCGTTCGTCGAAGGCGGCGTGACGACCGACCCGCGGCTGGCGGCCGCCACCGGCACGCTGCTGCAATCGGTCGGCCAGGCGCTCGATCCGCTCGAACAGGCCGGCGCGATCGCCGAGCTGGCCCATGCGCTGGCCGCCGTGGCCGGCCTGCCCGACGCGCGCGGCAAGGCCGATTACGCCGCCGCCCGGCGCGCCCGCGAGTATCTGCGCGAGAACTGCACGCGCGCGCTCAGGCTCGAGGAAGTGGAAGCGGCCACCGGGCGCGATCGCTGGAGCCTGTCGCACGATTTCCGTACGTTCTACGGCACCAGCCCCTACCGCTACCTGACCATGCGCCGGCTCGACGTGGCGCGCCGCCTGCTGATGGCCGGCGAGACGCTGGCGAGCGCCGCCATCGACGCCGGGTTCGCCGATCAGGCCCACATGACGCGCCAGTTCGCCCAGGCGTTCGGCATCACGCCGGGCCGCTGGCGGCAGATGAGCGCCGCCCGGCCGGGCGGCTGACCGGGCTGCGCCGTCACGCCGTCACGCGCCCACGATCGTTCAATACGCCGCGCAAGCGGCTTCGTAAGCTCGCGGCTCCCTCACCTTTCCCTGCGGACGGAGCACACCATGACCACCCCCACCCCGGCATTGCGCGGCCAGTGCCAGAGCATCGATCTGGCCGACAAGCTCGCGCGCGTCGAAGGCTACTGGCAGCAGCGCGTCGTCGCCGAAATGAACGACTACCAGTTCAAGGTCGCGCGGCTCGACGGCGAATTCGTCTGGCACACCCACGACGACACCGACGAAACCTTCATCGTCCTCGAAGGCGAACTGCAGATCGAGATGCGCGGCGGCCCGGCCGGCGAGCACGCCATCGTGCTGCGGGCCGGCCAGATGGCGGTCGTGCCGAAGGGCGTCGAGCACCGTCCGCACGCGCTCGGCGAGGTGAAGCTGCTGCTGGTCGAGCCGCGTGGGGTGGTGAATACCGGGGATGGGGCGCGCAGCGAGCGCACGGTGGCGAATGATCAGTGGATTTGATGCCGGGGCACGAGCTGGCGCTCCAGACGGACGAAGCGGCGGCCAAAAAGCAGAAAGCCGGCGCAAGGCCGGCTTTCTGCACATTCGTTGGTGGAGAGGAGGAGGATCGAACTCCCGACCTTCGCATTGCGAACGCGACGCTCTCCCAGCTGAGCTACCCCCCCAACATTCGATCGATCATACACAAGCCGATCCGGGGATGGCAAGCCCGCCGCGAACCGTTTCGATCAGTTCGACGGCGCGCCGGCCAGCACCCATTTGACGACGGCCTTGACGTCCGCATCGCTCATGCCGGGATGCGCGGGCATCGGGATCACGCCCCACACGCCGGAGCCGCCGTCGCGCACCTTCTTCTCGAGCTTGGCCGACGCGGCCGGATCGTTCTTGTAGCGCGCGGCGATGTCCTTGAACGACGGCCCGACGAGCTTGCGATCGACCGCGTGGCAGCCCATGCAGGCGTTGCCGCGCGCCACGCGCAGGCCATCGTCGGCAGCCTGCGCGGCGGGCGCGGCCAACAGGCCCGCGCCCAGCGCGAGCGAGGTGACGGCCAATGCCGCCGCGCGGCGAACGGTGCGGCGAACGCTCATTGCTTCACCGCCTTCGCGTTGCCCGGATGCACGTTCGGCGAGCTCGTCACCGGCGCGGGCGCCTGCGACTGCAGCGGCGTGGCGCTGACGCTCGAATCGGGCACCGCGCCCACGGTCGGGCCGACATCGACAGCGGCCGGCGGGATCTGCGTCACGCCAGGGTCGCTGGCGGGTGCGCTCGACGAGCTCAGGGCCGGCGAGTCGGCCGGCTTGATGTACTGGAACACCTTCACCACCTGCAGGACGCCCGGCACGCGGCTGGCCGCGTCGGCGCCGATGTTGCCTTCGTCGACGGTCACGAGGCCCATCAGGTAGACGTTGCCGCGCTCGCACACCACCTTGAAGTTGTTCGCCGAAATGCCCTTCTCGCCCACCAGCGCCGACTTCACGCGGCCTTCGAGATACGAATCGTTGGTGCGGTCGGACAGTGACGTGGCCGGTTGCAGCGCCAGCTCGTTGACGATCGCGTTGACGTTGTTGATGGCGCGGACGATTTCCTCGGCGCGCTGCTTCGACGCATTGTTCGACACCTCGCCGGTCAGCAGCACGCGGCGGTTGAACACCGTCACGGCGACGTGCGCGTCGTCGGGCAGGCCGCTGCGCAACTGCGAGGCCGCCTTGAGCTGGATCTCGCGATCTTCCGTCTGCGTGCCGAGCGTGCGGCGGTCGGTCGCGATCAACGCACCGCCGCTGGCTGCGGCGCCCACCACGGCCAGCACGCACCCCTGCAGCGAAACGGCCAGGCCGGCCGACAACGCGATCATCAACGTGGTTCTCACAAGCGTCTGTCCAACGCGGCGGGTAATCATCGACAAGCTCTCCTTCGAATCAGTCTTCGCCCAGCAGCATCGCGTCGATGCCGTCGCACAGGCAGTGGATGGTCAGCAGATGGACTTCCTGGATGCGCAGCGCCCGGTCGGACGGCACGCCGATATAGATATCCGTGTCGGACAGCGCGGCGGCCAGCGCGCCGTCGCGGCCGGCCAGCGCGATCACGGTGATTTCGCGTTCGCCCGCCTCGGCGGCGGCGGCAAGAATGCGCGGCGAATCGCCGGCCGGATCGATGACCACCAGCACGTCGCCCGTCTGGCCGAGCGCGCGCACCTGCTGCGCGAAGATCTGGTCGGCAGCCTCACCGCTCGTGAACGGGCCGGCGCGGCTCGCATCCGTGGCAAGCGCGAGGCCCGGCAGGCTGGGACGTTCGCGCTCGAAGCCGCCGACCAGCGCGTTGGCAAGCCGTTCCGCCGCAGCGGCCGAGGGGCCGTCGCCGCAGACGAGAATCTTGTTGCCGTTCGCGAGCGCCATGAACATCGCGTCGACGGCGGCTGCGATCGGCAGCGACAGCGCATCGAGCACCTCGAGCGCGAGCGCCGCGTTGTCGCGGATATGTTGCTGAATACGTTCGACTGACATCGTCCTATCGCGTGTAGCGTGAAACCCGGGAAGAAGCGCGCGGCAAGCCGCGCGGTAGCGTGGGTGCGGCGAGTTTACCGCACTCCAGGGCCGCCACCGCCGCGTCCTTTACAACTCGACACAAGAACCGGGCACGAAACACGCAGAGCGCGCGGCCGGCTAGGTGTCGTCGGCGCGAAACGCGTCGCGCAGCCAGATCAGTTGCCCGGCCTCGAACGCCACCACGTCGAAGCGGCACGCGCTGCTTCCTCCGAAGCGCGCCCACACCGCGCGCGCCGCCGCCACGAGACGCCGCCGCTTGTGCGGCCCGATGCTGGCGAGCGCGCCGCCATGCCGGCCATGACGGCGCGCGCGTACCTCGACGAACACCAGCGTGCCGTCGCGCTCGCGCATCACGAGATCGAGTTCGCCGCCGCGCACCACCAGGTTCGCCGCGACGAAAACCAATTGCCGACGTTCGAGAAAGCGCCGCGCCTGCCATTCGAACCGGGCGCCGACGCGCTTCGAGCCGGGGCGTCCGGATGTGTCCTCGGCCACCGCGTCGATCACGTTGTCAGCCATTGCGCCGGCCTTCGGTATGCCGCCCTCCGCATACGCCACCTCGTCCGGACCATTAGCCATTTCGCCGACCTTCGGCCTGCCGACCTTCGCATTCGCCACCTCGCCAAAATCCTCAACCGTTTCGCCGACCTTCAGCCTGCCGCCCCTCGCATTCCCCGCCTCGCCCGAATCCACGCGCGGCCGCGCCGCGCCCGCGTGGCACAATGCGTGGCTTGTCCCGCCCGCCGCGCGTTTGCGCATCCGTTCCGCCATGACTTCCCTCCTCGATCTCGCCCAATCGCAGCACTTCCCGACCGGTGCGCTCTACGTGGTCGCGACGCCGATCGGCAATACCGCCGACATCACCGTGCGCGCGCTGCATGTGCTCGGGCTCGTGGATCGCATCGCGGCCGAGGACACGCGCAACACCGGCCAGTTGCTCGCGCGCTACGACATCTCGAAGCCGCTCCTGGCCGTGCACCAGCACAACGAGCGCGAGGCCGCCGGCCGCGTGGTCGAACTGCTGCGCGCGGGCGAGCGCATCGCCTACGTATCGGACGCCGGCACGCCCGGCATTTCCGACCCGGGCGCGAAGCTGGTGGACGCGGTGCGCGCCGCCGCGCTGCCGGTGGTGCCGCTGCCCGGAGCGAACGCAGCGGCCGCCGCCGTCAGCATCGCCGGCGATTGGGCCGGCCCGTTCACCTTCGCGGGCTTCCTGCCGCCCAAGCCGAAGCAGCGCGCCACCGCGCTCGAACCGCTGAAGGCGCACCCCTACGCGCTGGTGTTCTACGAAGCGCCGCACCGCATCGTCGAAACGGTCGAGGCGCTGGCGCAGGCGTTCGGCGGCGAGCGCCGGCTGTTGATCGGCCGCGAGCTGACCAAGTTACATGAGGACGTGTTCGTCGGCACCCTGGCCGAAGGGCCAGCGTGGCTGTCCGCCGATGCGAATCGCCAGCGCGGCGAATTCGTGCTGGTCGTGCAGGGCGCGCCCGTGCAGACGGACGACGACGATCCGCACGCGCACGATGCGCTGCTCAAGCTGCTGCTGTCGGAAGTGCCGGTGAAAAGTGCGGCAAAGCTGGCGGCCGCGATGACGGGCGCATCGCGCAACACGCTTTATGCGCGGGCGCTGGAACTGAAGGAAGACTGAGGGAAACCGGACGCAGCGCGAACGCGCGGCGCATCACATCTCTCGGCGTGACCGATGTCACGCCGCATCTGGAAACTGCCTGGAATGCACGGGCCAAGCGGCGCCGGGAAAACGGCTCGCCTGACGCTCAGTGCGTGCTGGTGTTCGACGCCACCATCTCGTCACGCGCGACGCGCGCCTGTTCCGGCGACAAGCCGACGATCTTTACGCGCGCCGTGCCGGCCTTCACCACCCCGATCACCTTGGCTGCCGCATACGACAGATCGAGCACGCGGCCGCGCGCGAACGGGCCGCGATCGTTGATCTTCACGACCACCGATTTGCCGTTCGACTGGTTGATGACCTTCACGTACGACGACAGCGGCAGCGTGCGATGCGCCGCGGTCAATTCGTTCATGTCGAAGCGCTCGCCGTTCGCGGTGCGCTTGCCGTGGAAGGCGCGGCCATACCACGAGGCGCGGCCCGTCTGACGGAAGTCGGAGGCATCGGCGGCGTCGATCGGCTTCGCATCGGCCAGCGATGCGCGCTTGGCGTCGTCGGTGTCGGTGGCCGGCATGGTGGCCAGCGCCGAATCGAAATTCGCCTGCTTGTTGTCGTCGTCGGCTGCTGCTGCGGAAGCCGTGCGCAGCGCATCCTTCGGGTTGCCGTTGCTGGACGCCTGATCGGCGGTCGGCGGCATGGCACACCCGGTGAGCGCTGCCACCATCACTACTGAACCGAGTTGCCTCGGCAATCGAAATTTCATCGACGTGTCGCCTATGGGTGCGGGCCGCGCAACTGCTGATGAGGCGGCCCGGACGGATATGCGCGCACGCGCCTGCTCCTTGCGAGCAAGCGGCTTGCACTGGTGCGGCTGTCGTACTTGCCGCGACCGTCCTGATTAGCTTTCACGTCTGGCGCAGCCTATCCCCGGCAGCCTGGCCAGACCCCAAATGCCGCCATCGAACATGACAGGCAGTTCGCACGCGTCGCAGAAAACCCAACGCGCAGGAACGGCGGCATAGGCCTCATCCGGCATGCGACAGCATGGCCGCGGCGGGTATTCGTAACACCCGGCCGGACAAGACGTGAGCACCGATTGATCGGTACTGAGATGCGCCGCCGAAACAGCCGGCGGCTAGTGCATTGACGGCGCGACGGCCCGTTTTGCGGTGCCTTGACGCCTGCTTGAACACGTGGATGAACCACGCACAATGGACCGCATTATACATAAATGAAATTAGTCACCCGGAAATCGGCCTGGCCCCTTGATTGATTCTCACTATGATGCAATCCCGGACACATCCGCCGTGGCGGCCCGCTGCGCCTGTTCGGCCTTGTCCGTTCGGCCAGCGCACGGCACGCGAGGGCGGACGAGCCAGTACAATCGAGCCTTTCCCGCCTTACGTACCAACCCCATGAAAGTCACGTTGATACCGGTCACGCCGTTCCAGCAGAACTGCTCGCTGATCGTCTGCGAAAAGACGGGCCGCGCCGCCGTCGTCGATCCGGGCGGCGATCTCGACGTGATCCGCGGCGAGGTCGAGCGGCAGAACGCCCAGGTCGAGAAGGTGCTCGTCACGCACGGCCATATCGATCACTGCGCGGGCGCGAAGGCGCTCGCCGAGCATTACGGCGTGCCGATCGAAGGCCCGCAGGAAGACGAGCGCTTCTGGATCGAGCAGTTGCCCGCGCAAGGGCAGCGCTTCGGCTTCAGCGGCGATGCCCAGGTGTTCGAGCCGAACCGCTGGCTGGTCGACGGCGATACCCTCACGGTCGGCGAGGAAACGCTCGAGGTCTATCACTGCCCCGGCCACACGCCGGGCCACGTGGTGTTCTTCAGCCGCGAACACCGGCTGGCGATCGTCGGCGACGTGCTGTTCGCCGGCTCGATCGGCCGCACCGATTTCCCGCGCGGCAATCATGAAGATCTGCTGCGCTCGATCCGCGAAAAGCTCTGGCCGCTCGGCGACGACGTCACGTTCGTGCCGGGCCATGGCCCGGTGTCGACGTTCGGCCAGGAGCGCGAAACCAATCCGTTCGTGTCGGACCGGAGGTTCGGATGAGCGGCGAGATCTACGTCAGCACCGACGTCGAGGCCGATGGCCCGATCCCCGGCCCGCACTCGATGCTGAGCTTCGCCTCGGCGGCCTTCACCGAAGACAAGCAGTTGATCGCCACGTTCTCGGCGAACCTCGACACGCTGCCCGGCGCGACCGCGCATCCGGTGCAGGAAGCCTGGTGGAAAACCCAGCCCGAAGCCTGGGCCGCCTGCCGGAAGGATTTGCAGGCGCCCGAGGCGGCGCTGATCGCCTATGTCGAATGGGTCGAGGCACTGCCCGGCAAGCCGGTGTTCGTGGCGATGCCGGCCGGCTTCGATTTCACGTACATGTTCTGGTACATGATGCGGTTTGCGGGGCGCTGCCCGTTCTCGTGGTCCGCGCTCGACATCAAGACGCTGGCCTTCGCGCTGACCGGCCTGCCCTATCGCAAGGCGATCAAGCCGCGCTTCCCGAAGCACTGGTTCGACGATCACCCGCACACGCACGTCGCACTCGACGATGCGATCGAACAGGGCGCGCTGTTCTGCAACATGCTGGCCGACCTGCGCGTGCGGCAAGCGGCATTCGACCAGGCCGCGGGCGCCGGCACGAATGCCCCGGCTGCCTCGACCGGCCCGGCCGCCAAATAAAACGCGCGCCACGCGCGATCCGATGCGGCGGAGCGGTAGAAATCACCCGTTCCGCCGGCATCGCGAAGCAAAATTCCCTCGCATCCGCGACATCCATTGCACGGGTTTTCTTGCACCACTACCATGAGGCGTTCAAGCCGCCCGCCGGGAGACGCAGGTGATACTCGATTCGTTTTCGCAAAAAATCCTTCGCCTGTTGCAGCTCGACGCGCGGCGTTCGGTGCAGGAAATCTCGGATCAAGTGGGCCTGTCGAGCACACCGTGCTGGCGCCGCATCAAGGACATGGAGCAGGCGGGGGTGATCCAGCGCTACACGGCGCTGCTCGATCGCGAGAAGCTCGGCCTGCACGTGTGCGCGCTCGCGCATGTGCACCTGACGCGCCATAACGAGGGCGGCGTCGAGCAGTTCGAGCGCGAGATCGCCACCTGCCCCGAAGTGACCGAGTGCTACAGCACCACCGGCGAGGCCGACTACATCCTCAAGATCGTCGCGCCCGACATCAAGGCCTACGACGTCTTCCTGCACGAACGGATCTTCAAGATCCCGGCCGTTTCACAGGTCCGCACGAGCGTCGTGCTGCGCGAAATCAAATTCGATACGCAACTGCCGCTTTGACGGCGATCGGGCCGAGATAGCCGATCGCACACGGAACGCGGCCTCCTCCGTCGCGTTCAGGCGCGGCGTGGGTCGCCGGCCAGCACCCGCGCAATGTCGAGCCGCCGCGCGCCGAGCCGCTCGCGCAACGCGGCGGCATCGATCGATGCCGGATCGCTCGCTACCGTCAGGTCGATCTCGAGGCCGGTGCTCAGGTAATGCAGTTGCATCGACGTCGCATGCACGCCGAGTTCGCGTAGCGCGGCATGAATCCGCGCTTCCACCTCGGCGCGCGCCGGCAAGGCCAGCGCCGGCCGGCGCCAGACCGTATCGTTCTCCGGGTCGACGTGAATCAGCGCATCGAGCACGCGCGGGTCGTCGAGCACGCGAGCGCGCGCCGTCTCCGCGATCCAATGCCCTTCCGACACCGAAATCATCGGGTCGACCAGGATGTGCGCATCCACCAGCGCCGCATCGCCCATCTTGCGGGTGCGCAACTCATGGACGTCGCGCACGCCGGGCGTCGCCACCAGCAGCGCGCGAATCTCGTCGGCGGCCTTGGCGTCGAGCGCGCGATCCGAGAGGTCCTGCAAGGCGTCCCAGCCGAACGTCCAGCCCATGCGCGCAACCATGAAGCCGACGATGGCCGCCGCAATCGGGTCGAGCAGTCTGACGCCGGCCAGGCTGCCGACGATGCCGATCGCCACCACCAGCGACGACGCCGCGTCGGAGCGCGCATGCCACGCATTCGCGACCAGCAGCGCCGAACGCACGCGCCGCGCCTCGCGCAGCATGTAGCGAAACAGCGCTTCCTTCGACACCACCACCAATGCGGCGACCGCGAGCGCCACCGCATGCACGGGCGGAATCGCATCGAGATTCACCAGGCGCTCGCCGGCACGCAACAGCATGCCGATACCGACGGCAATCAGAATGCCGCCGAGTAATAAGGACGCGACGGTTTCGTATCGGCTGTGGCCGTAATTGTGATCGGCGTCGGGCTTGGCGCCGCTATGCCGATTGGCGAACAACACGATGAAATCCGAGATCAGGTCGGACAGGGAATGCACGCCGTCGGCAATCAAGGCCTGCGAATGGCCGATAACCCCGACCGCGATCTGCAATGCGGCCAGCACCACGTTGAGCGCAATGCTGACGCCGGTGCTCTTGCGCGCCACCGCATGCTTTTCGTCATCGGGCACTTCAGCGGTAAATATGGCCATGATTACCAATACAATCAGTAATTCTTAGATTTCATCAAGCAGGCCGTGTCCGTCTGCTGACGCACTTAGGAAAAACCCGGCAAATCAGGTGCTTATGGATCGACTCGAAAGAGCGATGCGCCACACCGTGCGATTAGCCCCGCGATCATGCAGCCAATTGGCTAGTCATGATACATCCCCATTTTTTTCAATAGCGCAACAAAAAGGCCATGCACTCCTTTGACGGAGTGAATGGCCCTTGCTTTTCTTAAGACAGACTTAAGCCGTCTTAACCTGCTGCATCGACACTCAGATCGCGAATTGTTCGCGATCCTTACCGGCGATCCAACGCGGCGGCTTACCGCGACCCGACCAGGTCGAACCCGATTCGGGATCGCGGTATTTCGCTGCAACACCGGCGCGCACGCGGCCAGCCTTGACTGCCTTGGTGCGGCTGAGGCCCAGCTCGGCCAGCGAGAAACCGTAATCGGAGATCTTCTGCTTCACATCATTGAGGACCTCGGTATATTCGCTCGCCTTGGCTTCCTCGATCTGCTTCTCCAGCTTTTCTCGCTGCGCGAGAAGGTCCTTGTAAGAAGACATATATTTCCTTTTCTCTGACTAAACGGAGCCGGTCTGTGCCGGCTAACCCATTTTCATGTATTGATGCCTCGGATTATGGAGCCAGAGGTTAGCACAAAAATCAAACGTGGGAATCGCCGGGTACGCAAATATGTGTGCAAGATTGTGATTAATCGCGAACGCGCCAACCGCCTGCTCGGCAATTCAATTACCGCTTAAATGATTGACACAATCGATTAGGCGGGAATGGTTCATATATTCATACTTTCAGGCCACGCAACGGGCACGACTTTCTCGTTTGAAAGTTGTCATCGAGCGAGAGGTTTAGCTAAAAACCACGCAGCATTGAATGCACCGAAAAAGTGCGAAAGCTTGCTGAATACTTACTTTGCCCCCGCTAACGCCACACAAAAAGATACGTCCGCATTTTTCGGAAATGTCGCAATTCGCTTTCAGGACAAGCTCAATCCGGCCGCCGCAGCATGCAGAGAAGCCGCCAATTGGTCGAAATCGGTGGCCGCATCGGCAAACGGCGTGCGCTCCAAGCCGCCCGCGATTCGCCAGTCGGCGCCATACCGATCCACGCCGGCCAATTCGAATTCGCCGACTTTATTCGGATATAACGCCCAGGCGGCCTGTTCCTCATCAAACGACAATGGCGGCAACGCGTCGAGTTGCCGGCCGTCGAGCCAGCCCATCCGGCCAAAGCCGCCAATGAAACGCAGGCGCTCGCAATCGAGTGCCCAAAATGAAAAATCGCCGAGATCGAGATAACGCGCCGCATCGGGGTGATAACGCACATAGCGCGCGGCGAGATGCGGATCACCGTCGACGCGTGCGCAGCGCCCCACCAGCGTCATGCGCTCGGCTTCGAGCACCGCGGCGTCGGCAGCGTCGGCCACCAGCAAGCCCGCGCGGGCATCGTCGACGAGGTTGCGGGTGTGCTCGGCCAGCGCGCTGATCAGTACCACCGGGCGATGCCGCGCATCGGTCGCGTAGGGCACGGCGGTCGGATACGGAAAGCCGGCCGGCTCGCGCGCCTGCGTCGCGAGCGTGGCGATCTGCCGGCGATGCAGCAGATGAATCGGCAATTCGACGGAAATATTCATGCAGCTCCCTTGGCCGGACGCGCCGCGCGAGGCCGCGCAACCGCCACGACGCTCCGCTAGAATCAGACGCTTGCGCGCATTGTCGCCCATCGCCCTCGCCGGGCGCATCCGCGCCATTCAAAACAACCATCCGTGCGAGCCGGCCGCCCTGCGCCGCATCGCACGTTGCCGAGCTCACCGTGTCCGACCATTCCTCCCGGCTTCCCCCGCTGCCCGCCGCCCATCGCGAGCTGTCCGATTCCGCCCGCCGCCGAGCGCGCGCGGCCACCATGGCGCTGTTCTTCATCGCCGGCATGATGTACGCGTCGTGGGGGGTGCACGTGCCGACCGTGCGCGACCGCTTCGCCCTGAGCCCGGCGCTGCTGTCGCTGGCGCTGCTCGCCGTGGCGATCGGCTCGATCGTCGCGATGACGACCAACGCGAAATGGATCGCGCGCGTCGGCACGCGCAGCGCCTGCCTGGCGGGCGGGATCGGCATGTGCGTGTTCGGCGCGCTGATCCTGCTCGCGCCGAGCTATCCGCTGCTGGTGCTGGTGCTGATGCTGTTCGGCTTTTCGATGGCCACGCTCGACGTGGCGATGAACGCCGAGGCGAGCGCCGTCGAAATCGCGTTCGGCCGGCCGATCATTTCGATGCTGCACGGCATGTTCAGCATCGGCGGGATGGCGGGCGCGTTGCTCGGCGGCGCGGCGCTGTCGGCCGGCATGACGCCGGCCGTGCATCTGGCGCTGGCCTCGGCCGTGTGCGCGGTGGTGCTGGTGATCGCCTGCCCGGCCGTGCTGCCGCACGTGCCGCACGAGGAAGCCGCGCACGGCAAATCGGCGAACCGCTGGCGCTCGTCGGCGCTCTGGATGCTCGGCGCGATCGCGCTGGTGTCGCTGATCGCCGAAGGCGCGATGTACGACTGGGCCACCGTATACATGCGCGACGTGGTGGCCGCCACGCCGGCGTTCGCCAGCGCGGCCTACGCGGCGTTCTCGGGCGGCATGGCCACCGGGCGCTTCGCCGGCGACGTGGTGCGCGCGCGCTTCGGCTCGCCGCAACTGGTGTTCGCGAGCGCGAGCCTGGCCTGCGCGGGGATGGTCGGCGCGCTGCTGCTGCCGTATCCCGCGCCCGCGCTGATCGGCTTCATGGTGATGGGCCTCGGCCTCGCCAACATGATGCCGCTGCTGTTCGCCGCCGCCGCGCGCGTCGCCGGCATCTCGCCGGCCGAGGGCCTGGCCCACGTCGCGAGCCTCGCGTATTTCGGGCTGATGTTCGGGCCGGTGGTGATCGGCGGTGTCGCTCAGGCGGCCGGCCTCACGGTCGGCCTGTGGATCGTGGCGCTCTGCGCGGCGATCGTCGCCGTGACCGCGCCGAAGGTGATGCGCAAGCTCAACGTCTGACGCAGCCGATCAGAGCCGCGCGGCATGTCGCGGTGTCTTCCGCGCCAAATAAAAAGGGCGCCCGTCTTGCGACGGGCGCCCTTTACCCCCTGTGACCGCAGCTTACATCTTGACTTGGTCGAGGAACGTCTTCTTGCCGCCCTTGTAGTCGTACAGCGAGATCACGCCGTGCTTCAGGTCGCCCTTCGAGTCGAACACGGTTTCACCGATCACGCCCTTGTAGTCCGTCGTCGGCATTTGCGCGAGGATCTTCGCGGCATCCGTCGAGTTCGCACGCTTCATCGCGTCGACGATGATGTACACGGCGTCATACGTGAACGGCGAGTAGATCTGGATCGGCTGGCCGAAACGCTTTTGGTACTTGGCTTGGAATTCCGCGCCGCCCGGCATCTTTTCGAGTGCTGCGCCAGCTTGCGAGCAGACCACGTTCACCGCTGCATCGCCAGCCAGATCCGACAGCTGTTCCGTACACACGCCGTCGCCGGCCAGGATCTTCGCGCGCAGGCCGAGCTGCTTCGCTTGCTTGGCGAACGGGCCGCCGGTGGCGTCCATGCCGCCGTACATGATCGCGTCCGGATTCTCACCCTTGATCTTGGTCAGAATTGCGCGGAAGTCGACAGCCTTGTCGTTGGTTGCGTCGTGCGAGAGAACCTTCAGGCCGAGCGACTTGGCCTTCTTCTCGAACTCGTTGGCCAGACCCTGACCGTAGGCGGTCGAATCGTCGACCACGGCCACCGACTTGAAGCCCTTCGACTGTGCGTAGTTCGCCAGTGCCGGACCTTGTTGCGCATCGGTCGCGACGACGCGGTACGCCGTCTTGAAGCCTTGCTGCGTGTAGGCCGGGTTGGTTGCCGACGGCGAGATCTGGACGATGCCTGCATCGCTGTAGATCTTCGACGCGGGGATCGTGGTGCCCGAGTTCAGGTGGCCGACGACCGCGACGACCTTGTCGTCGACGAGCTTCTGCGCAACCTGCGTGGCGGTACGCGGGTCGGCCGCGTCATCCTGTGCATCGAGCTGGAGGGTGATCTTCTGGCCGCCGACCGTGAGGCCCTTCGCGTTGATTTCTTCAACCGCGAGGCGGGCGCCGTTTTCGTTGTCCTTGCCGAGGTGGGCGATGCCGCCCGTCAACGGTGCGACGTGGCCGATCTTGACGACCTGGTCAGCCGATGCGTTCGTCGCGAACGCCGCAAACACCATCGCCGCCGCGCTGATCGGCAACAGCTTTTGCATCTTGATAGTCATGGAAGTCTCCAGTTTCGATCCAAAAAATGCCATCGCCGGTTCCCCGCTCCATCCCCGGTGTATCCACCATTGGAGTGTCGCCGGCCGCATCTGTCATGCACGTGGCTGCAAGCACGCGAGGTGGACGCTTTTAACGGCCGCACCGCAGTACTTGCGCGCAAGTGTAGGTGATCAAATTAAATTGTGGGATCTTTTTGAAGTAGTGGGAACTCTACCGATGTCGGATGCCCGCGACAGCCTGTATGCCTTCGTGAAAAGCCTTGATGGTTAAGGGTTTCCGCTAATTCATTCCGGACCACGAACGGTTGATTTATTCACCTGTTCAACACCTCGGATAATGTGGAGGATCAATGACTTCCGGCGAAAACAATTCAACCGCATGCCCTCCGGCGCGCCGCTTCGCATAGCACGCGATCGCTTCGCATCGATGTCATGCGGGCACGCCGGATGCGCCCGTCGCACGCCGTTGTTTACCTTGCGCCGACGCGCTGCAACGAAGCCTGAACGATGGCACACTGACGCCGCCCTTTTTCATCGCGGGCGCGCCACCTTCCGCGCGCGTCCCTTGTCTGGAGACCAGCATGACCTCGCAATGGATCGACATTCCCACCGGTAACGAAACGTTCGGCGGCTACCTCGCACTGCCGAAGGGGGGCAAGGGCCCGGCCGTCGTGATCATTCAGGAGATCTTCGGCGTCAACAGCCATATCCGCTCGGTGGCCGATCAATATGCCGCGGCCGGCTACGTGGCGCTCGCGCCGGACGTGTTCTGGCGCACCCAGCCGCGCGTCGAGCTCGGCTACGAAGGCGCCGATCGCGACAAGGGCATCGAACTGCTGCAAAAGACCGACGTGCATCAGGCCGCGGCCGACATCACCGCTGCCGCCGCCGCGCTGCGCGCACGGCCTGAAGTGGACGGCAATGTGGCCGGCATCGGCTACTGCTTCGGCGGCCGGCTCGCCTACCTGGCCGCCGCCTCGGGTGCGTTCGACGTGGCCGTGGCGTATTACGGCGGCGGCATCCAGAATCACCTCGACGTGGCCAACCACGTGACGCAGCCGATCCTGTTCCACTACGCCGGCCTCGATCACGGCATTACGCCGGAACACGTCTCGCAGGTGCAGGCCGCGTTCGCGGGCCGGCCGCATGCCGATTTCCATCTGTACCCCGGTGCCGACCACGGCTTCAACTGCAATGTGCGCGCGGCGTACAACCAGCGCGCGGCCGCCCTGGCGCATGGGCGCACGCTGCAGTTCCTGGCCGAGCATCTGTAAACATAAGGCGTCCTGGCCGGAGCGTCGGCCGGATGACGAGAAGCCCGAGGCACGTTGCCTCGGGCTTTTTTACGTGAGTGCGAAACCGGGGGATTCAGGTTTCGCGTTCATTGCGGATAAAGCATCTTATAAGATGCCAGATAGGCCGCCATTGACGTTTCATGCTACATTTATGAAGCATAAGGAGTCGATCAATGGATTGCACACTACAGATATGCCTGGCTGGTGATTGGGTCGATTGCGCGGAAATCGAATTCGACGGCGGCCTTTGCCAATGGAACTACGACGTCGGCTATGCGATCGAGCACATGCATGCGCCGATTTCGCTGGCCGCTCCCGTCGAGCTCGATATCCACTCGAATCCAACCCTGCCCGCATTCCTCTACGACGTGGTGCCGCAAGGCGCGGGCCGTCGCTTCCTGCTCAGTGAACTGGCGCTCGCCGATGGCCCGGTCGCCGACTTTCCGCTGTTACGCGCGGGCGCCTTCAATCCGATCGGTCGGATTCGCGTGGCCGAAGCCGTTGCGTACTTCGACGCGCACGTCGCGCGGCACCCGGCCACGCGCGGCTTGCCGGGCCTGACGATCGACGACGTGGCCGCCCGCGGCGAGGAATTCAAGGAAAGGATGTTCCTGCACGGCATGCTCGGCTCCGGTACGACAGGCATTCAGGGCGCCGCGCCGAAATATCTGCTGACGCGCGACGAGGCCGGCTTGCTGCATGGTGACGCCGTCCTGGCCGACGCCGATGCGCGCCATCACTTCATCGTCAAGCTCGCACGAAGCAGCAGCGCGGCCGACCGCAAGGTGCTGCACAACGAGGCGGCCTACATGCGCGTGGCCGCAGCGCTCGGCATTCGCACGCATGCCGAGCTGCCGGCCCTGCATGGCGACGTGCTGTTCATCCCGCGTTTCGACCGGCGAGTGCGCGACGGCAAGGTCGACCGGCTTCACCAGGAAAGCATCGCGTCGCTGCTCGGGCTTGCCGGCTTCGATGGTCGTCCGAGCCTCTTCGACGTGGTGGCCGGCATCCGCCAGGTCGTCACCGATCCGGCCGCCGAAACACTCGAATTCATCAAGCGCGACGTGCTCAACCTGGCGATGCGCAACACCGACAATCACGCGCGCAACACGGCCGTGCAGATCGTCGACGGCACGGTGCAGTTGACGCCCCTGTTCGATTTCGCGCCGATGTACCTCGACCCCGAAGCGATCTCGCGCACGCTGCGCTGGTACGCGCCCGACACCCGGGCCGAGCTGACCGATTGGCGAAGGATTCTCGACGCACTGGCCGTGCCGGAGCCCGAGCGCATCGCGCTGCGCGAGCAACTCGGCCGCTTCGGGCGGCAACTCGAACAGCTCCCCGAAATCATGACTGCGCAGCGCGTCGATGCCGACATCACCGAATTCCTCAAGCCGTCGATCGACACGCAGGTCCGGCAACTGCAAGCCCTTTGAACCCCGGAGCCCTTTCATGCCGCGCCTGACCCGCCCCAGCCGAGACGAGCAGAACGCCCTGCGCCTGGCCTTCTACGAACAGATCGGCCAAGGCGCCCTGACGCTGCCCGAAGCCATGAAGGCGATGCGCAAGATGACCGGCCTGACGCAAGCCGAATTCGCCGCGCATCGCGGCGTCAGCCGCCGTGTCATCCAGGACATCGAGCGCGGCACCGGCAACCCGACCGTCGAATCGCTGAACAGCATCGCGAAATTGTTCGGCCTGCAGGTCGGGCTGGTGCCGGTCCGGCGCAAGAGCATCACGCCAAGCGCCGTGCGTTGAGCCACGCAAGCCGAAAAAAACGGACCCCGAAAGGTCCGTTTTTTCACTCGGCATCCCGCACCGGCATCCGGCTACGCGCCGCTCAAAACCCGAGCCGCTCGCAGATCACCCGCGTCGGCGAGGCCAGGTTCAGCGTGTAGAAATGCAGCCCCGGCACGCCGGCCTTGATCAGCCGCTCGCACATCGCGGTGATCACGTCGGCGCCGAACGCGCGGATCGACTCGCGATCGTCGTGATAGCTTTCGAGCCGGCGCGCGATCCAGCGCGGCACTTCCGCGCCGCACATCTCCGAGAAGCGCATCAACTGCGTGTAGTTCGTGATCGGCATGATGCCGGGCACGATCGGCACGTCCACGCCGAGCCGCACGGCATCGTCGACGAAACGGAAATACGCGTCCGCGTTGAAGAAGTACTGCGTGATGGCCGAGTTCGCGCCGGCCTTCACCTTGTCGGCGAAGTGCTGCAGGTCGAGCTTCGGCGAACGCGATTGCGGATGGTATTCCGGGTACGCGGCCACTTCGAGCCAGAACCAGTCGCCGTGTTCGGCGCGAATGAAGCTGACGAGCTCGGACGCATAACGCAGCTCGCCCACCTCGCCCATGCCGGACGGCAAATCGCCGCGCAGCGCGACGATGTGGCGGATGCCGTGCGAGCGATATTGCTCGAGGATCGCGCGCAGGCTGTCCTTCGACGAACCGATGCACGACAGGTGCGGGGCGGCCTCCAGGCCGTCCTTCTGCATGTCGAGCACGGTGTCGAGCGTGCCTTGCTGCGTCGAGCCGCCGGCGCCGAACGTCACGGAGACGAACTTCGGCTTGAGCGGCAGGAGCTGCGCACGCGTGGCGCGCAGCTTGTCGACGCCTTCCGCCGTCTTGGGCGGAAAGAATTCGAGGGAAAGTTCGATCGGTTTCATGATTCGGGGAATCTGCTCAACCCAGGTTGCGCTGGCCGAAGATCAGGGCGGACAGGAGCCACGACACGATGCTGTACAGGATCGATCCGAAGAACGCCGACCAGAACCCCGACACCTCGAAGCCCTTCAGCAGCGACGACGCGAACCAGAAGCAGAGCGCATTGACGACCAGGATGAAGATGCCGAGCGTGAGGATCGTGACGGGCAGCGTCAACAGGATCAGCACCGGCCGCAGGATCGTGTTGATCAGGCCGAGCACCACCGCGACGATCAGCGCCGTCCCGAAGCTCTTGATATGAATCGAGGGCACCAGGTACGTGATGATCAGCAGCGCCAGCGCGTTGATGATCCAGGTCAGGATGACGGACATGAGAGGCTCCTAGTACAAACACAAACCGGGCCGTTCGACACGGCCCGGCTGGGCCGCGCTTGCGGCCGACGCTGCGTGGCGCGCCGCCCCGCAAGGAGCACCGCGCGCCACGCCCTGACCCGGCCCGCGGGCCGGGCTGGCGATCAATAACGGTAGTGGTTCGGCTTGAACGGGCCTTCCTGCGACACGCCGATGTACGACGCCTGCTCCGGCGACAGCACCGTCAGGTTCGCACCGATGCGCTCCAGATGCAGGCGCGCGACCTTCTCGTCCAGATGCTTCGGCAGCACGTACACCTTGTTCTCGTACTGCTCGCCACGCACGAACAGTTCGATCTGCGCGAGCGTCTGGTTGGCGAACGAGTTCGACATCACGAACGACGGGTGGCCGGTCGCGCAGCCGAGGTTGACCAGGCGGCCTTCGGCCAGCAGGATCACGCGCTTGCCGTCCGGGAAGATGATGTGGTCGACCTGCGGCTTGATGTTGTCCCACTGGTACTGGCGGGTCGACGCGATGTCGATTTCGGAATCGAAGTGGCCGATGTTGCAGACGATCGCGTTGTGACGCATCGCCTTCATGTGGTCATGGCCGATCACGTGGAAGTTGCCGGTGGCCGTCACGAAGATGTCGGCCTTGTCGGCGGCGTATTCCATCGTCACGACGCGGTAGCCTTCCATCGCCGCCTGCAGCGCGCAGATCGGATCGATTTCCGTGACCCACACGGTCGCGCCGAGGCCACGCAGCGATTGCGCGCAGCCCTTGCCCACGTCGCCGTAGCCGGCCACCACCGCGATCTTGCCCGCGATCATCACGTCGGTCGCGCGCTTGATGCCGTCCACCAGCGATTCGCGGCAGCCGTACAGGTTGTCGAACTTCGACTTGGTGACCGAATCGTTGACGTTGAACGCCGGGAACGGCAGGCGGCCGTCCTTTTCCATCTGGTACAGACGGTGCACGCCGGTGGTGGTTTCTTCCGTCACGCCCTTGATGTGCGCGAGGCGCGTCGAGTACCAGGTCGGATCGGCGTCGAGGTGCGCGGCGATCGACTTGTACAGCGCGACTTCTTCCTCGTTGGTCGGCTTGGCGATCACCGAGCGATCCTTCTCGGCCTTCGCGCCGAGAATCAGCAGCAACGTGGCGTCGCCGCCGTCGTCGAGGATCATGTTGGCGAATTCGCCGTTCGGCCATTCGAAGATGCGGTGCGAGAACTCCCAGTATTCGTCGAGCGATTCGCCCTTGAACGCGAACACCGGCACGCCGGCTTCGACGATGGCCGCGGCCGCGTGATCCTGCGTCGAGAAGATGTTGCACGAGGCCCAGCGCACGTCGGCGCCGAGCGCCTTCAGCGTCTCGATCAGCACGCCCGTCTGGATCGTCATGTGCAGCGAACCGGCGATGCGCGCGCCCTTCAGCGGCTGCGACGCCTTGTTTTCCTCGCGGATCTGCATCAGGCCGGGCATTTCGGTCTCGGCGATGTTCAGTTCCTTGCGGCCCCAGGCGGCCAGCGCCAGGTCGGCGACGAGGTAATCGTTGGAAGCTTTCGAATCGATAACGGCGTTCATCACGCCCTCCTTTCTTGATGGATCAAAGATTGGTGACGTGAGCGCCGTTCAAGGAGCGGCTCGCTGGCCGGAGGGTTCGTGGGGACGGACCCGCCGGGCGGTGCGGGCCGCGCGGTGAAGATTTCCGAGCCTGGCGGGCAGGACGCCCGTCGCAACGCTCCTCGGAAACGAGCACGGATTGTAGCAAACAGTCGTGAACAATTCCCACACGCATGGCGCGGGATTCGACGGCCGAAATCCCGCGATCGATCGCGACGATGGCGGCAGGCGGGCACTCGCCTGCGGGCCTCGTGCGGCGCGCCGTGGCGCACTGCGGCACCCGATACGCGGCGCTCAGTGTTCGGCGCCGACCCAGGCCTGTTCGCGCAGGCGGGCGCGCAGACGCGCCACGGCCTGGCTGTGCAACTGACACACGCGCGATTCGCTGACCTCCAGCACCGCGCCTATTTCGCGCAGATTCAGCCCGCGCTCGTAATACAGCGACATCAGCAATTTCTCACGCTCGGGCAGGCGATCGATCGCCTCCACCAGCGCGGCGCGCAGGTGATCGTCGAGCAGCGCCGACAGCGGGTCCGAATGATCCACGCGGTAGCGGTCGAGGAACGGCTCGTCGTCGGCGGAGCGGTCGAAATCCTCGTAATAGATCAACTGGCTGCCGTGCAGATCCTGCAGCATCGACTGGTACTCGTCGAGCGGCATCTCCAGGTGCGTGGCGATCTCGGTTTCGTTGGCCGGGCGGCCGAGCTTCTGCTCGACGCGGTGCACGGCCTGCTCCACCTCGCGCGAGGTCTTGCGCAGGCTGCGCGGCAGCCAATCGTTGCTGCGCAGCTCGTCGAGCATCGCGCCGCGAATGCGCTGCGTCGCGTAGGTTTCGAACTGCGCGCCCTGATCTTCCTTGTAGCGGCCGGCCGCGTCGAGCAGGCCGATCATGCCGGCCTGGATCAGGTCGTCGAGATCGACGCTGGCCGGCATCTTCGCGACCAGTTGCAGGCCCAGACGACGCACCAGCGGCGCATATTTCGCGAGCACCTCGGCTTGCCCCATCCCGGCCTCGGCCATCGCCGACGTGGACAGTTTTCCTTGAGCGTTGTACATCGGCTCTCTCCTGATAGCCCTTTGGGTCAGGCGGCTTGCGCCGCACCCCGTTCGACGGCCGGCGTAGCGGCGAACGCCCGGCCGGCGACCGGCGCCGAGCGCATCGGCCAGTACAGCAGGTCCGACGCGATCTGCCGGTAGTCGCGCGCGGCGGCGGCCGACGGAAATGCGTCCACCACCGTGTGCACCAGTTCGCGGGCGCGCGCGACGAGCGGATCGGCGCTGACGTAGCCGCCTTCTTCCAGCGCGACCGTCAGGTAGCGTCCCGCCACGCCGGCCAGATTCTCGTAGGCGGCGCGCGCATCGGCTTCGCTCTGCACGTGGTTGATCAGCACGCGGAACTGCGCGAGCGCGTGCGCGTAGTGCAGGCGCTTCATGCAGGCATAGGCTTCGGTGATCGCCGCGCCGGCCACCCGCGTGACGATCAGCACGTCGTGCGCGGCGCGCGCGAGCGCCGACAGCGCACCGTTGGCGTCGCGCTGGGCGTCCACCAGCACGATGTCCGCCGCGCCGTCGAGATAGGCGGCCAGGCGTTCGTCGTCGTAGCCGTCGCGCGCCAGGTCGGCCGCCACGCACAGCGAGAAGCCGGCCTCGTGACGCACCGTGGTGCCGGTGCGCAACCAGGCGCCGGCCAGCGTTGCGGTGGCGGATTCCACGTCCGAACGCTCGTCGACCACCAGCACGTCCTTGCCGAGCGCGGCCAGCGCGGCGGCCAGATTGACGACCGCCGAGGTGCAGCCGACGCCCGACGGGCCGCCGGTGACCGCAACGATCCGGGTGGCGCGGCCGGCCAGCAAGCGCCGCAATCCTTCGGCCTGATCGGTAGTGCGCTTATCCAAAGTAGACCTCGTGTTGTCCGGCGCCCGGGCGGCCGGCCAGAGCCGACAGCATGCCGGGCAGTTCGTCTTCGTGCGGCACGAACGGCGAGCCGTCGCGCGGCACGCAGAACGCGCTCTTGAGCAGGAACTTGCGGGTGGCGACGTACAGGTTCTCCGGCACCTTCTGGCCGGTCGACACGTAGTGCACCGGCAGTTGGTAGCGGATCACCGTGTCGAGCACGCTGCCGAGGTTGGTGGCCTCGTCGAGCTTGGTCAGGATGCAGCCGGCGAGATCGGTCTGACCCGCGCCGCGATAGGCCTGCACCACTTCGTTGAGCGTATCGCCGTGGCTGGTAGCCGACATCAGCAGCAGCCGCTGCACGCGCGAATCGGCGCCTTGCAGCATCGCGATCTGGTCGGACACGGTGCGGTCGCGCTGGCTCATGCCGATCGTGTCGATCAGCACGATGTGCTTGTTGCGCAGCTCCGAGAGCGCCAGTTGCAGATCGCCGCCGTCCTTCACCGCATGCACCGGCACGCCGAGAATCCGGCCGAAGATGCGCAGTTGTTCGTGGCCGCCGATCCGGTAGCTGTCGGTGGTCAGCAGCGCGACCTTGCTGGCGCCGAAGCGCATCACGCAGCGCGCGGCCAGCTTGGCGGTGGTGGTGGTCTTGCCCACGCCGGTCGGCCCCATCAGCGCGAACACGCCGCCGCGCTCCATCAGCGCATCCTCGCTGTCGAGCACCGGCAGGTTGCCGGCCAGCACCGTTTCGGCCCATTCGCAGGCGCCTTCGAAGCTGCCCGCCGACACGTCGGCCGGCAGGTTGTCGACCAGGGTGCGCACCAGTTGCGCCGAGAAGCCGGCCGAGAACAGGCGCTTGGTCAGCGCGCCATGCAGCGGGCTGCGGCGCTGGCGGTCGCCCCATACGAGGCCGGCGAACTGCTCTTCCATCATGCCGCGCATCGCCGACAGCTCGTTCATCACCGTCTCGTTGACGATTCGCTCGATGCGCGAATTGACTTCGTCGGCGATCGAGGCGGCCGGCGTCTGGGTGCCGCGCACCACGCGCTCGGCGAGCTTGGCGACGGCCGGCGAGATCGCCGGGGCAGCCGCAGCGGCCGGGGCAGCCGGGCGTTGCGGCGGCTCCACGCGGGCAGCGACGTTGCGCACGATGTCGCGCGCCCATTCGGGCGTCGCGCCGTCGTCGAGCGCCGCATTCAACTCGGCGGCCGTGACCGGCTCGCCGCGTGCGGCCGGGGTCTGCATCGCATCGTGCTGGCGCGTCAGGCGGCGCGCGTGCTCGACGAGCCACGGGGCCGGCGTGGACGGCGCGACGGCCGGAGCCGGTTCGTAGGCGGGTGCGGCGGCGGCCGGGGCGGCGTCGTGCTGGTCGTCGTCGCCCAGGTCGTAGCGGGAGGCAGCCGAGGCCGGTTCCGTGGTTTCGGCGCTCGCGCCGAACATCGACGAGAACACGTCGCCCGAGGCGTACGGATTGGCCGGCATGCGCGGCGCGGCGGGCGCGGCGGCAGCGTTGGCGGCCGGCGCCGGGCGGGCGGCGGGCGGCAGCGCGCGGGCCTGCGCGGGCGCTGCGGCCGGCGATTTCGGCGCCAGCGCGGCCAGCTCGGCGTCGGCGAGCGCGACGATTTCGACCGAACCGTCGTCGAGCGTGCGGTTCGACAGCACGACGGCATCGCCGCCAAGCGCTTCACGCACCAGACGCAGTGCGTCGCGGCTCGTTGCGCCAGTGAATTTGCGGATGTTCAAGCGTTACCCCCGATGACGTTCGTGACTTTGATCGTGCGTGTTTCCGGCACTTCGGCATAGGACAGCACTTTCAATTGCGGCAGGCTGCGGCGCAGGAAACGCGCGAGCATCGCGCGCAGCGCGTGCTGCACCAGCAGCACGGGCGGCAGCCCCATGTTCTGCTGCCGCAGCATCGCTTCTTGCGTGCCGATCAGCAGCGTGTGCGCGAGACCCGGTTCGAGACCGGGGTTCGCGCCCGTGGCGAGCGCTTGCGACAGCACCCGCTCCAAATTTGCGTCGATACCCATCACCTGCATTTCGCCGGTGCCCGGATACCACTGCTGCGTGATCGCGCGTCCCAGCGCGAGCCGCACCACGGCGGTCAGCTCGTACGGATCGGTGATGCGGCCCGACTGCTCCGACACGGCTTCGATGATGGTGCGCATGTCGCGGATCGGCACGCCTTCCTCGAGCAGGTTCTGCAGCACGCGTTGCAGCGTGGTCAGCGACACCGTCTTCGGCACCAGATCCTCGATCAGCGACGGCGCATCGCGGCCGGTGCGCTCCAGCAGCGCCTGCACTTCCTGGCGGCCGAGCAGCTCGGCGGCGTGCTGCACCACCAGATGGTTCAGGTGGGTGGCGATCACGGTGCTGGCGTCCACCACGGTGTAGCCGTACACCTGCGCCTGTTCGCGCTGCGACACGTCGATCCACACCGCCGGCAGGCCGAACGCCGGGTCGCGCGTCTGCGCGCCGGGCAGCGCGGCCGTGACCTGGCCCGGGTTGATCGCCAGCCACTGGCCCGGAAACGCTTCGCCGGTGCCCACCTCGACGCCCTTCAGCGCGATGCGATAGCCGTTCGGGCGCAGCTCCAGGTTGTCGCGGATATGGATCACCGGCGGCAGAAAACCGATTTCCTGCGCGAACTTCTTGCGGATGCTCTTGATGCGCTTGAGCAGTTCGCCATCGCCGCTGTTGTCGACCAGCGAGATCAGCCGGTAGCCCACTTCGAGGCCCAGCGGATCGATCAGCGTGACGTCTTCCCAGGTGGCTTCGTGGCTGTCGGCCGGCAGCGCGGCGGGCGGCGCGATCTCGGTCACGTCGCCGGAGGCGCGCTTGGCGGCCTCGCGGCGGCTCATCGAGCGCGCCAGCCAGATCAGCCCGCCGCCCAGCAGCAGGAAGGCGAAGTGCGGCATGTTCGGGATCAGGCCCATCACCGCGATGATCACGCCGGTAATGAGCAGCACGCGCGGGTTGGCGAACAACTGGCCGGTGATCTGGGTGCCGATGTCCTCGTCGGTCGCCACGCGCGAGACGATCACGCCGGCCGCGGTCGAGATCACCAGCGACGGGATCTGCGCGACCAGGCCATCGCCGATCGTCAGCAGCGTGTAGTTCTTGCCCGCGGCGGCAAAGCTCATGTCGTGCTGCACGATGCCGACGATCAGGCCGCCCAGCACGTTGATCACCATGATGATCAGGCCGGCGATCGCGTCGCCGCGCACGAACTTCGAGGCGCCGTCCATCGAGCCGTAGAACTCGGCTTCCTGCGCCACCGCGACCCGGCGCTTGCGGGCCTGGTCCTCGTTGATCAGGCCCGCGTTCAGGTCGGCGTCGATCGCCATCTGCTTGCCGGGCATCGCGTCGAGCGTGAAGCGCGCCGACACTTCGGCGATCCGCCCCGCGCCCTTCGTGATCACCGTGAAGTTGATGATCATCAGGATCACGAACACCACGATGCCGACCGCGAAGTTGCCGCCCACCAGGAAGTGACCGAACGCCTCGATCACCTGGCCGGCCGCGTCGGGGCCGGTATGGCCTTCGAGCAGCACCACGCGCGTGGAGGCGACGTTCAGCGACAGACGCAGCAGCGTCGAGAACAGCAGCACGCTCGGGAATGCCGCGAAATCGAGCGGCTTCATGGTGTACATGCTGACCAGCAGCACCATCACCGCCAGCGCGATGTTGAACGTGAACAGCAGATCCAGCAGGAACGGCGGCAACGGCAGGATCATCATGCCGAGGATCATGACGATCAGCACCGGGCCGGCCAGCGCGCGCAGGTTCGCCACGTCGAGGCGGCCGGCGCGCTTGGCGCCCGGAAGCGAGGTCGGCGTGCTCATGCGGCGCCTCCGGTGCGGCCGCCGAGCGCTTCGTCGGCTTCCTCGGCTTCGTCTTCGTCGGCAATCTCGCTGCCCTTGTCGAGTTCGGCCGGCACGTCGAGGCCGGTCGGCTCGGCCGGGAACGCGCCGCCTTCGCTGCGGAAACGCTTGAGCTGGTAGACCCACGCCAGCACTTCGGCCACGGCGCCGTACAGCGGGCCGGGGATCTCGCGTTCGAGATCGACGTTGTGATACAGCGCACGCGCGAGCGGCGGCGCTTCGAGAATCGGCACGCGATGTTCCTCGGCAAGTTCGCGAATGCGGGCGGCGACCAGGTTCACGCCCTTGGCGACCACCTTCGGCGCGCGCATTTCGCCGTCGGCGTAGCGCAGTGCAACCGCGAAGTGGGTCGGGTTGGTGACGACCACGTCGGCCTTCGGCACGTTGGACATCATGCGGCGGCGCGCCATCGCGCGCTGCTGCTGGCGGATCCGGCCCTTCACGTGCGGATCGCCTTCGTTTTCGCGGTGCTCGCGCTTCACTTCTTCCTTCGTCATGCGCAGCTTCTTGTTGTGCTGCCACATCTGGTACGGCACATCGAGGGCCGCCACCACCAGCGTGCCGGCGACCGTCATGCCGCAGCACACGGCGATCAGGTGCATCGCATCGGCCAGCGCTTCGTGCAGCGGCAGCGTGGCGAGCGCGAGCAGGTCGTCGCGGCTGCGCCAGATCGCGACGCCGCCGATGCCGCCCACCACCAGCGTCTTGACCAGCGCCATGCCGAGCTGGATCACGCCTTTCGGCGAGAACACGCGGCCCAGGCCGGTAATCGGATTGAGGCGATCGAACTTGACGCCGATCGCCTTGGACGAGAGCAGCCAGCCGCCCAGCGCCAGCGGCGCGGCGAGCGCGGCCAGGCCGGTCAGCGCGAGCACCGGGGCCACCGCGCTCAGGCCTTCCATGCCGGCGCGGCCGGCGCCGGTCAGCATGGCATTGGTATCGAACGCGCTGGCGTGGTCGAAGCGCAGCGCGCCTTCGAGCATGGTGCGCAGATGCAGGCCGATCGGGCCGGACAGCAGCCAGGCGCCGTAGAAGCCGGCCGCGAGCAACGCGAACGACGACAGTTCGCGCGAGCGCGCGACCTGCCCCTCCTCCCGCGCCTTTTCACGGCGCCGGGGGGTGGCTTCTTCGGTTTTCTCGAGATCGCTGTCCTCTGCCACTGCAGCCTCCGGGGGAAACAGCGGGATGCCGTTTCCAGTGCATCGATTATTGATGGACGTGTCGAGCGGCGATCGGTCGAGGAAAGCAGGGAAACCGGGGTATTTCCGGCGATGGAGTCAGGTGGGCGGTAAAAACGACAGGAACGGACGGGGGTGGCGGAGGATGGAGGGTGGCTTGGGGATGGGCAGTTCGGCGGGAACGCGGCCAGACATGACCGGGGCGGCGAGACGACGGCCCGGCTCGGCGGGGGCGACGGCGACGGCAACAAAACGGAAACGGCCGGCGAACGAGGAAACTGCGACCGGCGACCGGCACGAACGACACCGCCCATCGGCCCGGGCGCGGCTCGGCGAGCCGACATGGCGGCGGCGATCGGAACGCGGCCGATCCGATCGCCCCGCGCCGTCCGTGCCGGCCTGCCTCAACCCGCCGCCGCGCGCTCCAACCCCGCCAGATCGAGCTTCTTCATCGCCATCAACGCGGCCATCACACGGCCGGACTGCGCCGCGTCGGCGTCGCCGAGCAGCGCCGGCAACTGCACCGGCACGATCTGCCACGACACGCCGAAACGGTCCTTGAGCCAGCCGCATTGTTGCGCCGCCGCATCGCCACCGTCGGCCAGCGCGGCCCAATAGCGATCGATCTCGGCCTGGTTCTCGCAATTGACGACGAACGACACGGCCGGCGTGATCCGGAACACCGGCCCGCCGTTGATCGCCGAGAACGCCTGGCCGGCCAGCTCGAAACCGACCGTCATGACCGTGCCCTCGGGCTGGCCGGCGGCGCGCGCGCCCTCCTTGCCGTAGCGGGCCACGCGCGTGATGCGCGAATCGTCGAACACCGACACGTAGAAATGCACCGCCGCCTCGGCGTCGTGCTCGAACCACAGGAACGGCGTGATGCGCTGGATCGACGGCCGCGCCGTCGCAGGGGTCGAGGTCATGGCCTGTCTCCGGATCGTCTCGCCGAGGCCGGCCGGTGCGCGTCGGCGCGGATTCCGGCGGTTCCCGGCGGTTCCCGGCGGTTTCCGGCGGGATTCGGCGAGCTTCGTTGAAGCCGCGCGCGCGTCGGGCACTCCCGGCCGGTTTTCGATGATAGGCCGCCGGCGCCATCACCCGCAAAAAACGAAAAAGGGCGCGACCGTCGCGACCGCCCCTGCCGGAGCGGTGCGCGAGGTCGCGCCCTTCGAACCCGTGCAAAGCCGGCGGTTCGGCCGGCTCAGGCCGTTCAGGTGGCTTACAGCGCCACGTAAGGCGTCTGCGTACCGCCGATCAAGCGCTGGTCGATGCCGAAGTAGATGCTGCGGCCGTAGAAGTGCGGCAGGCCCAGATCGAGCGTGCTGCTCTGGCCGAACGGCCCGCCCAGATTCGCCAGCGCGAAACCGCCCGAGTTGAACAGGTTCTGCGCGTTGACCACCGAGAACGGCACCGCGAGGCTGGTTGCGCCGCCCGAGGCGGTCAGCGTGGCCGTCAGGCTGACCGTGGTCGACGGGCAGTAGAACGAGGGGTTCTGGCTGCAGGTCGGCAGCGTCGCGCTGTCGCTGGTGTCGAAGAAGTACGCGTTCGAGCCGCTGTCGATGAACGCCGACGAGATGGCGCGGCCCTGGAACGTGCCGGTCAGGTTGCCGGCCGTGGTGGTCGCGAGCTTGGTGACGCCGCTCGGCAAGCTGCCCACGCCGAGCGTCAGCGTGCCGGTGGCCGTGCCGTTGCTCGGTGCGTTGAGCTGGACGATCACGCCGTCGTTGTTGCTCGGGAAGCGCGACACCGGGTTCGCCACCTGGTTGGCCAGCGCGACCGTGGTGCGCGTGCAGGTGCCGTTCGACGGGCACGAGTAGTAGTTGCTGTTCGCCGTCGAGCTCACGCAGCCCGAGCCGCAATCGAGCGGCGCCGGCCCGACGCCGAGGATGCCGTTCGCGCCGAGCGCGCTGACCGTATTGGCCGAGGTGCCGCCGTTCGAGCAGCTGGTCGGCACGTTCGAGGTGCCGAGGTCGCCGATGATCTGCAGCGGCACCGAGCTGGCGGTGAGGCCGGCCAGCTTGATGTCGGCGCTGCGCACCGTGCCCCAGGTGTAGCTGGACACGAACTGGCCGCATTCGGTCAGCGCGCCGCCGTTCGAGGCAGTGGCCGTCGGCAGGCTGCCGAGCACGCTGGCGGCGGCCGAGCTGACGAGCCGCAGGCCGTACGAGGCGGTGTCGAGCAGCACGTTGCCGATCACCTGGCAGTTCGAGGAGCCGGGCGCGCAGACGGTGACCGACACGGTCGGCATGTTCACCACGTTGGCCACGCCCGCGTTGACGACGATCGGCACCGTATTGCCGGTGCCCACCGCGCTGCCGTTGCCCGCTTGGCCGTTGGCGCTGCCGCCCGAGGAACCGGCGTTGCTGCTGTTATTGTCGCCACCGCCGCCGCAGGCGACGAGCGCGACCGTCAACGCAACCAGGCCCAGTGCGGCGAGTGCGCGGAAAGGATTCGATGGAATTCGCAAGGTCGGACTCCCGATGGTCACTGGATGTCGGCGCCGGACATGCCGGCGGGCAGCGCCTGGGGCAACCAGGCCGAGCCGGTGAAGGCGCCCATGTGGCCGCCCGAACGCACCACGAGCGAACCGGAATCGATCGCGACCGGCGCACGCAGGCCGTGGGCCGCGTGCGAGGCTTCGACGCCGCTGGTGTAGCTGGAGAAATAGTCGCCGAAGATCGTGGCGAAATCGGGCTTGGTCGGACCTTGCCACGCGACCCCGAACACGGCGCCGTTGGTGCCCACGTATTCGCGGATCACGGTGCCGGAACCGAGCGTGGTTTCGCGCACCGTGTAGGCGGCCGATTGCGTCGTGCCGGTGCCAGCGACGGTGCTCGCCGCCAGCTTCGAGCTGGCGGCCGCCGACGGCGACAATGTGCGCACCACGGCCCCGGTATCGTCGGCCGGCGGCGCCGACGGCGCCCCGCCCAGCGCGGCGAACGCGCCGGTGGCGGTTCCCGCCGCCAGCGCGGCAGCGGCCCATTTCGCGGCCAGGCCGCGCATGCGTTTCGAATTCACCCTGTCACCCCTCGTTGGCAGGCACCGCAGCGCGCAGGACGCGCGCCGCCGACGCCACAAGTGCTCTCAGCGCAAACCGCCGGGCCGTCTGGCGGCGGCCCGGTCGCTGTCGCTCGACAGTATGCCTGTGAGAGATGGCAAAAACCAACCGGGATCGCCCGGGCGTAAGCGGAAGTAACAATTCGCCGCACGCGGTGCCGGCCGGCCCGGCGTCAACGTGCGCGCGCCCGCCGCCGGCTTACCGGGGGCGGGCGCGCGGGCATCCCGAAACAGCGGCGAAGGCGGGCCGAACCCGCGTCGCTCAGAAGCCCAGGCTGGCCAGCAGGTCGTCGACCTGAGCCTGATCCTGAACCACGTCGGTGCGGCCTTCCGGCGAGATTTGCGGGCCGTTCATCAACGATTCGGGCGAGGCCTCGTCGGCCATCACCGCGGCCAGCGCGGCGGCGTTCGCGGCGAACTGCTCGCGCCGTTCGGGCGCGATGTTGTCCACCAGCACCGCGAGCAATTGCTGCTCGATCAGGTAGACCATATCCATGATCTTCTTGATCACCTGGCCGGTCAGATCCTGGAAATCCTGCGCGAGCATGATTTCGAGCAATTGCGTGCGCGTGGCGGAGGTCGCCTCGGGCAGCGTGCCGAGGAACGCGCGCGTGTCGTCCATCAACTCGCGCACTTCGGTCCGCTCGATCGGCGCGCGGTACCAGGTCTCCCAGCGGGCGTCGAGCGCCTCGGCCTCGGATTGCAGCCGCTCCTGCACCGGCTTGGCGATCTCGATCGCGGTCAGCACGCGCTCGGCGGCCTGCTCGGTCATGTTGGCGACGTAACGCAGCCGATCACGCGCATCGGGCACGGCTTGCGCGGCCTGCTCGACATGCTTGTCGAGGCCGAGTTCGCGCATCGAATCGCGCAGCGTGCGCGTCAGTTGGCCGATCCGCGCCAGGATCCGGTCGCTCGTGAAATCCGCGCCGTCCGCCGAATCGTCGTCGGGGAAATCGGCGCCGGCCTTCGCTGCATGAATCGGCTCGTCCATCTCAGCTCCCGGCCTTCGCCATTTTTTCGAGAATCTTGTTCAGCTTCTCGTCGAGCGTGGCGGCCGTGAACGGCTTCACGACATAACCGCTCGCGCCGGCCTGGGCCGCGGCGATGATGTTTTCCTTCTTCGACTCGGCCGTCACCATCAGCACCGGCAGGTGCGTGAGCGCGGCGTCGGCGCGGATCGCCTTCAGCATCGCCAGGCCGTCGAGATTCGGCATGTTCCAGTCGGAAATCACGAAATCGAAGCCGCCGCTCTTCAGGCGCGCCAGCCCGGCCGCGCCGTCTTCGGCTTCATCGACGTTCGAATAGCCGAGTTCCTTGAGCAGGTTGCGAACGATCCGACGCATCGTCGGAAAATCGTCCACCACCAGAATCTTCATGTTCTTGTCCATCACAGTTCCTCTGCAAAATTCCGTATTCTCGCCGCAACGTCAGACACGTTGCGTACGCTCACCCATTGCGGACAGCACGCGGCGGCTCATTTCCGAGAGCGGCACCACCTCGTCGGCCCCACCCAGCGCGATCGCCTCGCGCGGCATGCCGAACACCACGCAGCTCGCCTCGTCCTGCGCGAAGGTGCGCGCGCCCGCGCGTTTCATTTCCAGCAGACCGGCCGCGCCGTCGCGGCCCATGCCGGTCAGGATCACGCCGATCGCATTCTTGCCGGCGTGCGTCGCCGCCGAGCGGAACAGCACGTCGACCGACGGACGATGCCGGTTGACCGGCGGCTCGTCCGACAGGTGTGCAATATAGTTCGCCCCACTGCGTGCGAGCAACAAGTGTGCGTGGCCCGGCGCGATATACGCGTGGCCTGGCAGCACCCGCTCGCCATGCTCGGCTTCCTTGACGGCGATCCGGCACAGCGTGTTCAGGCGCTGCGCGAACGACTTCGTGAAGCCGGGCGGCATGTGTTGCGCGATCAGCACCGCCGGCGCATCGGGCGGCAGCGGCACCAGCAGCTCGCGAATCGCCTCGGTGCCGCCGGTGGACGCGCCGACGATCAGCAGCTTTTCCGTACTGACCAGCGGGTTGTTCATCAACGGCGCGTTCGCCTGCCCCGCCGCTGCCGCCGGCCGGGCAGGCGCCGCCTGGCGCACACGGGCGCGCGCCGCGGCGCGGATCTTGTCCGCCAGCTTCTCCGCGTAATCGAGCATGCCGTCGCGAATCCCGACGCGCGGCTTGGTGACGAAATCCACCGCGCCCAGTTCGAGTGCACGCAGCGTGATTTCGGAGCCGCGCTCGGTCAGCGACGATACCATCACCACCGGCATCGGACGAAGCCGCATCAGGCGCTCGAGGAAATCGAGGCCGTCCATGCGCGGCATTTCGACGTCGAGCGTCAGCACGTCGGGGTTGTGTTGCTTGATCAGATCGCGCGCGACGAGCGGATCCGGCGCCGTGGCACAGACCGACATGTCGGGCTGGCTGTTGATGATTTCGGTCATCAGGCTGCGGATCAGCGCCGAATCGTCGACGCACAATACCTTGATTTTCTGCACGGTGCTCAGGCCTCCTGCTTTTTTGTTCCGCTCGGGGCGGTCGAGCCGAACAGCTCGATGCGCGGCTTCGGCGATGCCGGCGCGGCGAACAGCTCGACGTGGGCGCGTGCCCGCTGCGCGCGGGCGGCGCGGGCGTCGGCGGCGGAGCGCGCAAGCGCGGCTTCGCGCTCCGCGACGCCCGGCACCGCCAGCCGCAATTTCTTGACCATCGCCTGCCCGGTGCGCGGCATGAACGCGACCTTGCGCGGATGCACGCCCTGCAAATCCTCGGCGACGATGCGGATCTTCTCGAGCGCCAGGTAGCGACGCACGAAATCGGCGTTGCGATCGCCGATATTGATGGTGGTCATGCCGGCCAGCACGGCCGCGCCGCCGAACACCTTCGCCTCGAAGCGCTCGCGCTTGCCGCCCGCCTTGATCAGTTCGTTGATCAGCACTTCCATCGCGTAGGCGCCGTAGCGCATCGCGTCGGACGCCGTGGCGCGCACGTCGGCGCCGTCGTCGGGCAGCATGAAATGGTTCATCCCGCCCAGCCCCATGAACGGATCGTGCAGGCAGGCGGCCACGCACGAGCCGAGCACGGTCACCAGCACCATGTCGTCGCGCGTCGTGAAGAACTCGTTCGGCAGCAGCTTCACGCCGGGCTTGCCGAAATGCGTGTCCTGATAGTGATTGGTGGCGATCGGCAGGCCGCTCATGCGTCCTCCCCGGCCAGGCTCGGCACGCCGGCCCCGGCCGACGCGCCGGCCGCCTTGGGCCGCGCGCGCGGCGCGGCGCCCGGCGACGCGTCGCGGGTGCGCTCGTACACAGTCTGGCCGCGCAGCCGGAACGCCTGCGTCACGTACGAGAAGTTCTCCGAATGGCCGGCGAACAGCAGGCCGCCCGGCTTCAGCAGCGGCTCGAAGCGGGTCAGCACCTGCCCCTGCGTCGGCTTGTCGAAGTAGATCATCACGTTGCGGCAGAAGATCGCGTCGAACGTCTGGCCGATGCCGTAATCGGCGTCGGTCAGGTTCAGCGGCTCGAAGCGGATCATCTGCTTCAGCTCGGGCCGCACCTTCACGCGCCCCGCCTGCGGGCCGGTGCCCTTCAGGAAGAAGCGCCGCAGCCGTTCCTGCGACAGGTGCTTGACCTGGTCGAACGTGTAGATGCCCGCGCGCGCCTTTTCGAGCACCTGGGTATCCAGATCGGTCGCCAGGATCGTGGCCGAGCGCGAGGCCGACGGGCCGAGCGCTTCGAGCAGCGTGATCGCCAGCGAATACGGCTCCTCGCCGGTCGAGGCGGCGGAGCACCAGACGGTGACGGGCGACTGCCGCGTCTTGGCGAACTCGGCCAGGATCGGGAAGTGATGCGCCTCGCGGAAGAACGCGGTCAGGTTGGTGGTCAGCGAATTGGTGAACGCTTCCCACTCGGCCGGATCGTTGTTGCGTTCAAGCTGGTCGAGGTAATCGCGAAAACTGTCGAGGCCGAGCGCGCGCAAGCGGCGCGCCAGGCGGCTGTAGGCCATGTCGCGCTTGTGCTCGGACAGCGAAATGCCGGCCCGGCGATGGATCAGCGCGCGAATCCGCGCGAAATCCTCGCTGGTGAAGGCGAAATCGCGGCCGGCCTCCGACACGCGTGGCGGCAGCGCGGCAGGCAGATCGAGACGGGACGCAGGGCGGGCGTTCATGGCTGGGCCGGGATCAGAAGGTTTCCCAATCGTCGTCGGAACCGGCTGCCACGGCGGCCGGCTTCGACTCGCCCGACAACGCCGGGCGCTTGAGCGCACCGCCGTTCTCGGTTGCGGCCGCTTTCGCGACGCGCGGTGCATAACCCGCCTTGGCGGCGGCCGGCGCGGCCGAGGCGCTGCCGGCGCGCGGCGTGGCCACGGCGGCAGCCGGACGGCGCGGCGGCTTGGCGGCCGACGATGCCGGCGCCGGTGCCGCGCTGGCGTGTTCCTTGGCCGGTTCGGCCGCGGGCGACGGCAGCGCGGCCGGCTTGGCCGCCGGCTTCGGCGCGGGCAGCGCCGCCGTTTTCGGACGGCGCGCCGGTTCGGCCACGGCCAGCGTCAGTGCCGCGACGCCGCCCTCCACGCGCCAGCCCGACACGACCGCCTTCAACTGGCGGGTCTGATCTTCAAGCGAAGCGGCAGCCGCGGCGGCCTGCTCGACCAGCGCGGCATTCTGCTGCGTGACGGCGTCCATCTGGCCGACCGCGCGGTTGATCTGCTCGATGCCGGTCGATTGCTCGTGCGACGCGGCGCTGATCTCGCCGATGATGTCGGTCACGCGGCGCACCGCCTGCACGATCTCGGCCATCGTCGCGCCCGCGCGCTCGACCAGCTCAGAGCCGTTGCGCACGTTGTCGGCCGAATCGCCGATCAGTTGCTTGATTTCGCGCGCGGCCGTGGCGCTGCGCTGCGCGAGCGAGCGCACTTCGCCGGCCACCACCGCGAAGCCGCGGCCCTGCTCGCCGGCCCGCGCCGCTTCCACGGCTGCGTTCAGCGCCAGGATGTTGGTCTGGAACGCGATGCCTTCGATGGTGCCGATGATGTCGACCACCTTGTTCGAGCTGACCGAGATCGCCTGCATGGTGGACACCACCTCGCTGACCACCTCGCCGCCGCGCGTCGCGATGTCCGACGCGTTGACGGCCAACTGGCTCGCCTGGCGCGCGTTCTCGGCGTTCTGGCGCACGGTGCCCGTCAGTTGCTCCATGCTCGATGCGGTTTCCTGCAACGAGGCGGCCTGCTGCTCGGTGCGCTGCGACAGATCGACGTTGCCGCTGGCGATCTCGTGCGCGCCGACATCGATCGACTCGGTGCCGCGATGCACGGATTTCACCATCGACGTCATCGCTTCCTGCATGTGGCCGATGCCGCCGAACAGGCGCCCGATCTCGTTGCTGCCCTGACGCTGCACGCGCTCGGACAGATCGCCCGCGGCGATCTTCTCGAACTTGCCGATGGCTTCTTCGAGCGGGCCGACGATCAGGCCGCGCAGCATGAAGCGCACCAGCACGATCAGCAGCACCGACAGGCCGATGCCCACCGCGATGCAGGTCAGCATCAGCGAGATCTGCGCTTCGGTGCGATCGTGATGCGCGGCGACGCGCTTGTCGAGCGCGGCCACCACGGCCGTGGCCGCGTTGTCGTAGGCCACGAACATCGGGCTGATCTGCGTATCCGCGATCGCGTGGTAGGCGGCCATGTCGCCGCCCTTGACCGCGGCGATCTCGGCGTCGAGCGCCGTCTTGAGCGTATCGCGGCGCGCCGACACTTCATCGAGCTGCGCGCTGTCGACGCCGGTTTTCGGCAGCGCCTGGAACGACTGCCAGTTCTGCACGGCCAGATCGTAGAGCTGCTGGGTGCGGGCGATGGCGCTTTGCGCGTCTTCGGTCTTGCCCGATTCGGTCAGCGAGCGGACCCGGTCGAGCGAGACGCGCGTGCGCAGCAGATACGACGAGCCGTTGGTCAGCGCCCGGATGGCGGGGATATCGCCACCGACGATTTCGTCGAGCGCGCTGCCCGTCTGGTTCAGCGCCACGAGGCCCAGGCCGCCGACCACGGCGGTAAGCAATACGAACGACAATCCGATCGCGGTTAGCGTCGTGCGGATCGACCAGTTGTGCAACATCGTGACTCTCCCCGTGAGAAGTCGGGTTGGCGATTACACGCCGAATTGGTCGATGAGGGCCATTTCGCGGCTGGTCATCAACTTTTCGATATCCATCAGGATCAGCATCCGGCCGTCCACGCTGCCGAGGCCCGTCAGGTACTCGGTGGTCAGCGTCGCGCCGAATTCCGGCGCCGGCATGATCTGGTCGGACGTCAGCGTCAGCACGTCGGACACGCCGTCCACCACCATCCCGACCACGCGATGCGCGACGTTCAGGATGATCACCACCGTCTGATGGTCGTAGTCGATGCGGCCGAGATGGAACTTGATGCGCATGTCGACGATCGGCACGATGATGCCGCGCAGGTTGATCACGCCCTTGATGAACTCGGGCGCGTTCGCGATGCGCGTGACGCTGTCGTAGCCGCGAATTTCCTGAACCTTCAGGATGTCGATGCCGTATTCCTCGTCGCCGAGCGTGAATACCAGGAATTCCTGGCCGGCTGCGTCGGCATGCGCGGCGTCGCGCCGGTTGGCGCCCGCGAGCGCGGCCGCCTGTTGGATCGATTGGACTTCGGACACGTTGTCCTCCAGTGCGGGCAAGCCGCGTAGCGGTTAGAAAGTCGCGAGCGCCCCCGCGCCATGCGCGGCGCGGGCATCGCGGTTGAGGGCGGCCACGTCCACGATCAGGGCGACGCTGCCGTCGCCGAGGATCGTTGCGGCCGAAATGCCATGAACCTTGCGGTAATTCGTTTCGAGGTTCTTCACGACCACCTGCTGCTGGCCCACCAGTTCGTCGATCAGCATCGCGAAGCGGCGGCCCTCGGTTTCCATGATCGTGACGATGCCCTGGGTCGGATCGGTGCGCGCATCCTCCACCGAGAACACCTCGTGCAGCGCGACCAGCGGCAGGTATTCGCCGCGCACGCGCACCACGCGTTCGCCGTTGCCGACCGTGTAGATGTCGGCGGCGGCCGGTTGCAGCGACTCCATCACGAAGTTCAGCGGCAGGATGAAGATCTCGTTGCCGACCTTCACCGACATGCCGTCGAGGATCGCCAGCGTCAGCGGCAGCACGATCCGGGTGGTGGTGCCGCGGCCCGCGAACGACTGGATCTCGACGTGGCCGCCCATCGACTGGATGTTGCGCTTGACCACGTCCATGCCGACGCCGCGGCCCGACACGTCGGTGATCGTCTCGGCGGTCGAGAAGCCCGGCGCGAAGATCAGGTTCCAGACTTCGTCGTCGCTGATGTTGTCCGCCACCGGAATGCCCTGCTGGGCCGCCTTGGCGAGAATCCGTTCGCGGTTCAGGCCGGCGCCGTCGTCGCTGACCTCGATCACGATGTTGCCGCCGTGATGCGCGGCCGACAGCACCAGTTGGCCGACCGCATCCTTGCCCGACGCGCGGCGCTTCTCGACCGTTTCGATGCCGTGGTCGAGGCTGTTGCGCACCAGGTGGGTCAGCGGATCGATGATCCGTTCGATCAGGCTCTTGTCGAGTTCGGTGGCCTGGCCGAACGTGACCAGTTCCACTTCCTTGCCGAGCTTGGTGGCCAGGTCGCGCACCAGGCGCGGGAAGCGGCTGAACACATAATCCATCGGCATCATGCGGATCGACATCACCGCTTCCTGCAGGTCGCGCGCGTTGCGTTCGAGTTGCGCCATGCCGTTGTAGAGGCGGTCGTGCAGGGCCGGATCGAACGCGCTGGTGGTTTCGGCCAGCATCGCCTGCGTGATCACGAGCTCGCCGACCAGGTTGATCAGTTGGTCGACCTTTTCGACGCCGACGCGAATCGAGCTGCCTTCGGCGTTCGCCGGCGCGTGCGAACGGGCGCGGCGGTCCTCGCCGTGCGCGGCCTTGGCGTCGCCGTCGGCCGGGGCGGCGGCCGGTGCGGCTGCGGCCGGCGCGGGGGCGACCGGCGCAGGCGCAGCGGCAACGGGTGCGGCGGCCGGAGCCGGTGCGGGCGCGGCGGCCGGCGCGGCAGCCACCGGTGCGGCAGGCGCGGGCGCCGGAGCCGCTTCGAGCGTGGCCGGCGCACTCGCCGCGCCGTCGCCCGGCGCGGTGCCGTGGCCGATCGAGATCTGGCTGTCGTCGATCACGAAGCACAGCACGGCGACGATGTCGTCGGACGGCACGTCGCTGTCGAGCCAGAGCGTGACGTCCTCGCCCGCTTCGCTGCGGCCGACGATGCGGCCCAGGTTGCCGAGTTCCTCGACCAGCAGGTCGCGATCCTTGGCGCCGACGCCGCGCAGCGTGATGCGCAGATGCGGGCCGGTTTCGCCGGCGGCAGCCGGGGCGCTACCCGGATGGGCCGCTTCCACCGCCTGCGCGATGACGTGATCGGGCGCGCCGTTGCCGGACGTCGCGCTGAATTCGGCAGCGGCCGCCGCGAACGCGAGTTCGAGATCGGCTTCGGATTCGTCTTCTTCGGCAGCCGGTGCGGCGGCGGCCGGTGCAGCCTTGGCAGCAGCAGCCGGAGCCGGAGCCGCAGCCTGGCCGAGCGCTTCCCGTTGCAGCGTTTCGAGCTTGGCGCAGATCGCCGCGGCCGCGGCCGCATCGGGCTCGGCGCTCGCGCGATAGTCGGCCAGCTGATCCGACAGCACGTCCTTGGTTTCGAGGAACGCGTCGATCATCGGCATCGTCAGCGTGATCTCGTGATTACGCGCGCGGTCGAGCAGCGATTCGAGGATGTGGGTGGTGTCGGTCAGCGCCGCGAAACCGAAGGTGGCCGCACCCCCCTTGATCGAATGCGCGGCGCGGAAGATCGCGGCCAGATCCTCGGGGTCCGGCGAGCCTGCGTCGAGACCGAGCAGCAATTGCTCCATCTGCGCGAGCAGCTCGTCGGCCTCGTCGAAAAACGTCTGATAGAACTGGGTGATATCGAGAGTCATGCCGGATCCACGTCGGTGTCGTCGGTTGGCGTCTTATGGGGTTCGGTCGCGGTGCGCTCGCGCGACTACGGGTGGCTCGGCGCCGCCAACGCGGCCACCAGGTCCAGCAGGGTGTCGGGGTCCAGCGGCTTTTCGATCCAGCCGGTCGCCCCCGCCTCGCGCACCGACGACTTGAATTCGTCGCTGCTTTCGGTCGTCAGCACCAGGATCGGCGTGTCCGCGTAGGTGCCGCGCGCGCGCAGCGTGCGAATCACATCGAGGCCGTTCTTGCCCGGCATATGGTGATCGGTCACGACCAGGTCGAAGGCGATCGCCGCCGCGAGTTCGAGCGCGATCTCGCCGTCGGCGGCCACGTGCACGTCGTAGCCCGCGTCGGCGAGCGTCGCCTGGAGCAGCGCGCGCATGGTCGCGGAGTCGTCGATGGCGAGAATGGAGCGGATCATGTCGTTCGGTTCCGGTTCACATTAGTGGGCGCTGCCGGTCGCCGGGGCCAGCGGCGCGATCGGCGCCGCCGGGGCAACCGCCGGCTTGCCGGCCACCGGCGCCACGGCCGTGCCCGGCGCCGCCGTGGCCGGCTTGCCGGCACCGCCCGCGATCTGCTGGGCCAGCGCCTGCGAGCCCGCGGCGTCGTTCGACAGCGTGGTGGCGGTCGAGTCGTCGCGCATCAGTGCCATTTCCGACTTGTGGTTCAGCACCAGGATGCTGATCCGGCGGTTCTCCGGATCGAGCGGATCGGCCTTGTTGAGGTTCTGCGTGGAGGCCAGGCCGGTCACGCGCAGCACCTTCGCCTCGTCCATCCCGCCCGACACCAGCTCGCGGCGCGACGCGTTCGCGCGGTCGGCCGACAGTTCCCAGTTGCTGTAGCCCTTCTCGCCGCCCGAATACGGAATGGCGTCGGTGTGGCCCTGCATCACGATGCGGTTCGGCACGTCGTTCAGCGTCTTGCCGATCTCGCGCAGGATGTCGCGCATGTACGGTTCGACGGCATCGCTCGACAGCGCGAACATCGGCCGCTTCTGGGTATCGACGATCTCGATGCGCAAGCCCGTCATGGTCGAATCGATGCGGATCTGCTGCTTGAACTGGCGCAGCACCGGGTTGGCCTCGATCGCGGCCATCAGCTTGATCTGCAGGTCGTGCAGGCGCACTTGTTCGAGACGGTCCTGCGCGCCGGCGGTCTGTTCGGTGTTGTGCTCGTCCTCGCGGCCGCTCTGCGCGAGCCGGTTGGCCAGCGCCGAGGTGCCGTCGGTGCGGCGCGTGGTGCCAGAGTCGCTGCGCGTGATGTCCGCGCCGCCGCCGTTGACGATGCTCGAATCCTGCGAGCTGCGATCGCCGGAGCCGAAAATCGCGGCCTTCAGCGGGGTATTGAAATAGTCGGCGATGCCCTTGAGCTGCACCGGCGTGGCCGCCGACAGCAACCACATCAGCAGGAAGAACGCCATCATCGCGGTCATGAAGTCCGCATAGGCGAGCTTCCAGGCGCCACCGTGGTGGCCCTTCTTCGCCGGCGCGACCCGCTTGACGACGATCGCTCGATCCTTGCCCTTGCTCATCGCCCGGCCGCTCCGCTTATTTCGCCTTCACACGGCGCACGTGCTCTTCCAGCTCGGCGAACGACGGGCGTTCGGTCGAGAAGAGCACCTTGCGGCCAAATTCCACGGCGATCGCCGGCGCATAGCCGTTCAGGCTCGCGAGGATCGTCACCTTGATGCACTGGAACAGCTTGGTGGATTCGGCCGCGCGTTGCTCGGCCAGACTCGCGAGCGGGCCGATCAGGCCGTACGACAGCAGAATCCCGAGGAACGTGCCGACCAGCGCCTGCGCGATCATCGCGCCGAGCACCGCGGGCGGCTTGTCGGCCGAGGCCATGGTGTGCACCACGCCCATCACGGCCGCCACGATCCCGAACGCCGGCATCGCGTCGCCGACGCGGTTCAGCGCATGCGCGGGGCCTTCCACTTCCACGTGGTGCGTCTCGATTTCCTCGTCCATCAGGCTTTCGATCTCGAACGCGTTCATGTTGCCGCCGACCATCAGGCGCAGGTAGTCGGTCAGGAACTCGACCATGTGCTTGTCGGCGAGGATCTTCGGGTATTGGGTGAAGATCGGGCTCTTCTCGGGGTCGTCGATGTCGGCCTCGAGCGTCAGCGTGCCTTCCTTGCGCGCCTTGGCGAGCAGCACGTAGAGCAGCCCCATCAATTCCATGTACAGCTCTTTGGTGTACTTCGAGCCCTTGAACAGGCTCGGCAACGCGCGCAGCGTCGACTTGATCATCTTCACGCCGTTGCCGAGGATGAACGCGCCCACGCCGGCGCCCACGATCATCAGGATTTCGAGCGGCTGAACCAGGGCGCCCAGGTGGCCGCCCGCGAGCGCGTAGCCGCCGAACACGGACAACAACGTCACGAGAGTTCCCACGATAATCAGCACAGCCTGTCCCTCACGAGTGGCCGGCGGGAAGGCCGCCGTTAAGTGGTTTACGGCAGATGGGGCGAAAACTTTCACCGTCCCGGGCGGGGGCTAACCCGATATCGGCGCCGGCCGGCGAGCCGGCTGCCGGACGGCCGCGCGGCGGGCCGCCAGGCGCCCGTCGCCGGCCACCGCGATGCGGCGCCGGCTGTCATGGGGTCGTGTCGATCGATCGGCTCGCGCCGGGAATTTCGTGCCGAACCGGCCGTGCGAGCGCACCGGGCGGCTGCCCGGTCAGTTGCTCAGGCGGCGGCCGGCACCGGCAGCTCGGCCAGGCGTGTCTCGGCTTTCGCCGCGGCCTTGCGGGTCTTGCCGGCGCGCGACGGCGGCTGGCACAGGCCGCACACGAAGCCGTGCTGCGGATCGTGGGCATGGGCGACGAATTGACCGCCGCAGCGGGTGCAAGGCGTCATCTGGAGCATCCCCGAATCGAAGAAACGCACCAGCGTCCAGGCGCGCGTGAGGCTCAGCGCCGCTTCGTCGTCGGACAGCCCGACGTGTTCCAGGTAGAGCCGGTAGCTCTTGACGATCGACTGGATCGAATCGCAGCCGCCGTGTGCCTGCATGAAACGGTAGATGTTATAGAACAGCGACGAATGGATATTCGGCTGCCAGGTCATGAACCAGTCGGTCGAGAACGGCAGCATGCCCTTCGGCGGGGAGACGCCCTTCAGTTCCTTGTACAGCTTGATCAACCGGTCGCGAGACAGGTTGGTTTCGGCCTCGAGCAGTTGCAGTCGTGCACCCAGCTCGATCAGCTCGATCGCCAAGGTGATTTCCTTGACCTCGAGCACCACGCTCTTCGTCGCCATTGCTAGCCTCCGGATTTTCCGGGAATGAGTCGGCGCTCGCGCTCACCGGACGCGCGAACGCGCACCGGGCCACGGCTGCCAGTGTTCTGGAAAAAAATTATCGGAGGCTTTCGACGGGCTGGCCGGCCATCAGGATGGCCGTGTGTGCCTGCGCGACGGCCGTGCTTCGGCCCTTGTCGGCAAGCGAGGACAGCAACGCATGATCGTCGAAACGGAAGCGGCAAAGCATCTGGTTCGATGCGGCCAGCTTGACCGTTTGTGCGAGTGTCAGGTTCGCGAGGACTTCCGCGAGATCTTCCGAGATACCCATGCGGAACATGCCCATAGCCTTGTCCTCACGCAGCAGACGCTGCGCCAGCAACAGGTACGACAGGTTCACTTCCTTGATCTCGGCGAGCATTTCACTGGTCGCGCTCATGATTCCCCCGTAAGAAATCTTGGCCATCTGCTTTGAAAACGTTTGCCTCGATCGCTCGCCCTCCATGGGTCGGCAACCGGCGTTTATATTCTTACGGCATTGTGGCCAATCGGATTTTGCGCCGGTATCAGCGAAGACGAATCTACAACGCAGGATTTCTCTGTAAACCGTGTAGGAATTTTTCCGACAGTGTCAGAGAATTACCGGAGATGAAAAAATCGCGTAAACCGTTGATCAGCAAGGGATATAGGGAGACCGATCAGAGTTTTTTTGGCAAATTATAGAACTATTTCTACGGCTGTAACAATCGGTAGGTAAGGGTAGGAAAGAACCTTCCGAGCGCGGCGAGGTCGCCGTGGCGGCAACCCGGTAAACTCCCTATTTCAGCCTGTAACAAGGGTTAAGCGTTTGAAAATTCGCTCGATTCGCCGCGAGCCATCCCGATAATAGAGTCGAACGGTCGGCCGGCGGTCAAAAGATTTTCGTCAGCGCCGCCCCATCGTCTGCCGCCGGCGACGCCCTGCATGGGCGCGACCTTCCGGCAGGCCCGGCCACCCTACGCCCAGGAGAACCACTCATGCGCATCGCACAAGTTGCCCCGCTCTACGAAGCCGTCCCGCCGAAACTTTACGGCGGCACCGAACGTGTCGTGTCTTACCTCACGGAAGCGCTGGTCGAACTCGGCCATGACGTCACGCTGTTTGCAAGCGGCGATTCCGTCACGTCGGCGAAGCTCGAAGCGTCGTGGCCGCGCGCGCTGCGTCTCGACCCGTCGATCCGCGATTCGATGGCGCCGCACATGCGCCTGCTCGAGCAGATCGCTCGCGTCGCCCAGGATTTCGACGTGCTTCACCTGCACCTCGACTATCTGCCGTTCCCGCTGCTCTCGCGCCTCGACGTGCCTTACGTGACCACGCTGCACGGCCGTCTCGACCTGCCCGAACTGCAGCCGGTGTTCAACGCGTTCCCGAATGCGCCGGTGGTGTCGATCTCGAACTCGCAGCGCGTGCCGCTGCCGCAGGCCGGCTGGGCCGGCACGGTCTATCACGGCCTGCCCGACACGCTGCTCACGCCGCACACCGACCGCAAGCCCGAATATCTGGCCTTCCTGGGCCGTATCTGCCCGGAAAAGCGCGTCGATACGGCAATCCGCATCGCGGCCAAGAGCGGCCTGCCGCTGAAGATCGCGGCCAAGGTCGACAAGGTCGACGAGGAATACTTCAAGACCGAGATCGAGCCGCTGCTGGCATCGGCCGATGTCGAATTCATCGGCGAGATCAACGAAGCGCAGAAGCCGGCGTTCCTGTCGGGCGCCAAGGCGCTGCTGTTCCCGATCGACTGGCCGGAGCCGTTCGGCCTGGTGATGATCGAATCGATGGCGTGCGGCACGCCGGTGATCGCGTTCAACCGCGGCTCGGTGCCGGAAGTGATCGAAGACGGCCTGACCGGCTTCATCGTCGAGGATGAACACAGCGCGGTGGGCGCACTGCAGAAAATCGATACGCTCTCGCGCACCGCGATTCGCGAACGTTTCGAAACCCGCTTCAGCTCGAAGACAATGGCGCGCCAATACGTGGAGATTTACGAAAAGCTGGGCGCCACCGCCAGTCAACCGCATTTGACGCGACTGGCCGCAAGCTGATCGGCATTCGGGCCGAGCGGCCCGAAATTCGAATCAAAAAAGAAAGCCGCATCGACGATGCGGCTTTTTTATTTCCGGTAACACAACGCGCGGCTTACTCGACGAGAAAGCGCTCGCGATTTTTACCGACGATCCAATTCGGCGGCTTGCCCCGGCCGCTCCAACTGGCACCCGACTTCGGATCCCGATACTTGGGCGGCAGCGGTGCCTTTTTCGGCGGACGGCCGCGCCGGGCTTTCTCGGCAAAACCGAGATCCTGCGCGGTCAGGCCATATTCGGCGATCTTGCGTTGCACATCGGCTATCACGGCCTCCACTTCCTGACGGCGAACGTCATCGGCTTGCGCTTGAAGGTCAGCGATCTGCGCCTTGAGTTTTGCGTATTGAGACATGTTTACTCCCTATTCACGATTCGCCAGGCCATCGGAGCCTAATCACTATTCCCGCTTTTCGCAATCGGCACTGCACCGGAATTCAATCAAAACGAATTCTTACGAAAAGAATTTATAGCGGACCCACTCTATTTGGACACCGAGTTAATTCTAAAGAAATTCGTACCCGATCCATCTCGGATTTAACAATCCTTGACGCTTCGACGCGCGCTGGCTTTCCCCATAATCCTTAACGAAACGGGATGCGTCAATTGCATCGCGTTACGCCCCATCACGGTGACAAAATTAACGCCCTTTCTGACTCGAATCGTGACGAAAAGGTGTCGGAAAGTTAAACGTGCGGAAGGTGTTGCGCAATCGCGCCAAGCCACGCCGGCAAAAGGCTGGCGGCCAACCGAATGGCGCATGCACGGCAATGGAGAAACGCCCGGCACAGGCACTGCCGAATCAGAAACGCCATTCGGCCTATTTTCTCGAACCGGTACTCCGGCGCATTGTTTTATCAGTGAACACGATGGCGCCCGAGTGTGAATGGCGGCCGACGGTTTGCGGGCCGGCGCCGCCTCAGCGCGCGATGCCGGCCCCGGCGTCGAGTTCGAACAGGCTGCGCAGATGCCGGGCCACCCCGGCTTCGGCGTTGCTGCCGATGCGCGGCACCTCGGGCAGGCGCAGCATGAGGTCCGGATTGGCGTTGTTCATCATGAACGGGAAGCCGGCCGTTTCCAGCAGATCGATGTCGTTCATGTTGTCGCCGAACGCCACGCAGTGCGCGCGATCGAGGCCGAGCCGCTCCAGCACGACACGCAGCGCGCGGCCCTTCGAGACGCCGGCCGTCATCACCTCCAGGCAATCGGGCAGCGAATAGGTGACGTACAGCGTCTCGCCGAAGCGGTTCTTCAGATTGGCGGCCACTGCCGCCAGATCCTGCGGCTCGCCGATATAGAGCACCTTGGCGACATCGGTGCCGTCGTGCGCAAGCAAATCGGTGACACGGTAGACGAAGCCCGAATCCTGATGGAACTCGAGCAGATCCGGTGCTTCGCGATCGATCAGCCAGCTTTTGTCGGTAAACAGGTTCACGATTACGCGGCCGTGCTGGCCGACCACTTCGGGACGCACCAGCTCACGCACCATTTCCGGCGCGATGTCGCGCGCGTGGAGCGGCGTGTCGTCGGGTGCGTGCACGCGCGCGCCGTTCGACGTGATCAGGTACGGCCGGATGCCGAGCACGTCGCGAATGCCGGCCACGTCGGCATGATGGCGCCCCGTCGCGATGATGAACGGCACGCCGTCGAACGCCAGCCGCTGAACCGTCTCGACCGTGTACGGATCGAGCTGGTGGTCGCGGTTGAGCAGCGTGCCGTCGAGATCGGTGCAGATGACTTTGTACATGGCGGGAGTGGGCTGGGCGCGGAAAGCTGGCATTTTACGCTGCCGCGCCTACACGTCGCGCTGCATCAGCGCCGCCGCAGCCTGCCGGCCGGGCTGGTCATCGCCCACTTCAGCGCCCCCCGGCGCGGCGCGCGGCTTCGCGTTGCGCCAGTTGCAACGCGCCGTGCGCGGAATCGGCCAGCGGCGCGCGCAATCGGGCCCGGTGCGCCGCCGGCACGGCCGCTTCGAGTTGACCGGCCAGGCCACCGCACAGCGCAACTGGCAAAGATTGATCAGGATCAAGCACATCGATCATGCGGCCGATCGCCTCGCCGGCCTCGGCAATCAGGCGTTCGGCAAGCGGATGCGCGCGATGCGCGAATACGGCCGGCGCGAGCGTGGCGTAGGCCGTCTGGTTGGCGGCGCAGGACCACACCACGAGGCTGTCGCGGTCGGTCGCGCCAGTGAGGCCAATCAGCGACTCGGCCAACGCATCGCGCGACGCGCGGCCGTCGAGCGCCTGCTGCGCATGCGCGAGCGCACGCAGCCCGAACCAGGCGCCGCTGGCTTCGTCGCCCGACGGGAAACCGTAGCCACCCGAAATTCGGCACGCGCCCTGCGCATCGATCGCGGCCGCCACGCTGCCGGTGCCGAGCGCGACGATCACGCCCGCCGCCCCGCCGTGCGCGCCGAGCACGGTGGTGTAGGCATCGTTCTCCACCGCCAGCGCCGGTACCGGCGCGCTGGCCAGGAACGCCTCGAGCCACGCCGCGTGATTGCTGCCGGCCAGGCCGCAGCCCATCGTGCAGCGCGCCCAGTCCAGCGACAGGCCGGCCTGCTCGAACGCCTGCGCGCAGGCCGCCTCGATCGAGCGCCATGCCCCCTCGATGCCGAGCGCCAGCCCCGACGGGCCGCCGCTGCCGCGCGCGAGTTCGCGCCCGTGGGCATCGGCCAGCACCGCGCGCGTGCCGGTGCCGCCGCCGTCGATGCCGATCAGGTAGGTGGGCTCTGTCATGGTGAAACACTCCGGAATTGCCGATCAGTCGAGCCGAGAGCTTAACCGCATCGGCGCGCCCCGCCCATTGGCCGGATGGCCGGCTTGCGCGGCACGGGCATTGCGCTATGCTGGGCGCCTTCCGTGCCGGCATGAGCGCCGGCACCCACCCGAGGCGCGAGGAATCGATGAGTGAACGCTGCAACTGGGTCCGCACGGATGCCGATGCGCTTTATCACGACACCGAATGGGGCCGTCCGGCCCACGACGAACGCTACCTGTTCGAGATGTTGATCCTGGAAGGCGCGCAGGCCGGGCTGTCGTGGTCGACGATCCTCAACAAACGCGAAGGCTACCGCGCCGCATTCGCGAATTTCGACGCCGACGCCGTGGCGCGCTTCACGGCCGCCCAGGTCGACACCTTGATGCAGAACCCCGGCATCGTGCGCCACCGCGCCAAGATCGAATCGACGATCGGCAATGCGCGCGCCGTGCAGCGCATTCGCGCCGAACACGGCTCGCTCGATGCCTTCCTGTGGTCGTTCGTCGGCGGCGTGCCGATCCAGAACGACTGGAAGTCGTACCGCGACGCGCCGGCCTCCACCGCCGTCTCGGACGCCATGAGCAAGGCGCTCAAGGGCTACGGGCTCAAGTTCGTCGGTTCGACGATCTGCTATGCGCTGATGCAGGCCACCGGGATGGTCAACGATCACGAATTCGACTGCCCATGCCGCGACGCCTGCGCGGCGCTGGGCCAGCCCGGCGCCAAGGCAGCGGAGAAAAACACGGCCAAGCGGGCCGGAAAAACCGGCGTGGCCTGAACGCAACACCGCCGTAAGCGAGAAAGCACCGCCCCAAAGCAAAACGGCGGTGCCCCTCTTTCGAGGGACACCGCCGCTTCAATGCGAACCGGGGAAGCCTTAGTGGAGCTTCTTGGGCAGCATTTGGCTGCGCAGGCGCTTGTGCAGGCGCTTCACAGCTGCCGCCTTCTTGCGCTTGCGCACGGCGGTCGGCTTTTCGTAGGACTGGCGCTCGCGCAGCTCAGCGATCAGGCCGTTCTTTTCGATCGCGCGGCGGAAGCGGCGGATCGCTACTTCGAACGGCTCGTTTTCTTTCAGAAGAATCGTCGTCATGTCGTTCCTAAATTGCTTGATACGGTCAAAAACGTAGCGGCCAAGCGCCACGCACCGGCCTTCCGGGCGTTCCCACAACAGGCGAAACGAGCGGGTTTTGTGGCCTGGGAGGCCGGAAAAGAGAGGCGGAATGCGCCGCGAAACGCTCGGCAAGCTGCAACCGGCGCCGCGTTTGACTGCCAGCTTTGACATGCCGAAACGGCAAGGGCTTGACAGAAATCTCAATTCAGCCCGCCATGCTAGCAGGTAAACATTCGCAGAGCCAGCGGTTTACCGCACCCGGCAGACAAATTTCGAGCACACGGCGGCTCAAGAGAATCGCGAGAAAACCGTTAACAATCAGGGACGGGGCTGCAACACCCCCGCTCGGCATCCCGCAACGCAGCACCACTGCGGGATTCGAGCGAAACATCCCCGGCAAGTGCGCCTCCGACAAAAAATCGGAAGAAATTGCAAGTGATCGCAATCTTCCCCCTCAAGTTTTTTTTGGGAGCGCCGAAATCCTGCTTTGAGGCGGCCAGCAAAGAACGAGTGCGTCCGCCGATGCCCACGTTGGCTTGTCAAAGGCTTATCGGCTTTTAGGAGATTTACCATGCTCGGAATTACAAGCAATATCAACTCGCTGGTCGCTCAGCAAAACCTGAACGGCTCGCAAAGCGCACTGTCGCAAGCCATCACGCGTCTGTCGTCGGGCAACCGCATCAACAGCGCAGCAGACGATGCAGCCGGTCTGGCAATCTCGACCCGCATGCAAACGGCCATCAACGGCCTGAACCAAGGCGTGTCGAACACGAACGACGCCGTCTCGCTGATCCAGAGCTCGTCGAGCGCCCTGTCAGCACTGACGACCAGCCTGCAACGTATCCGGACGCTGGCCAACCAGGCCGCAACGGGCACGCTGTCGACCAGCGACCAGGCTGCTGCCGAGCAAGAAGTTGCCGCGCAGATCTCGGAAGTGAATCGTATTGCTTCGCAAACGAACTTCAACGGCAAGAACCTGCTCGACGGTTCCGCCGGCATCACGACGTTCCAGGTCGGCGCGAACGTCGGCCAGACGGTCAGCCTGGACCTGAGCCAAAGCCTGTCGGCTGCCAAGATCGGCGGCGGTCTGGTGGCACAAGGTGAAACGGTCGGCACGATCTCGAACCTGCACCTCGACACCAACGGCGCGGCCACGACGGCAACCAACCCGGCGATCACGTCGGTCAACGTTCTGTCGGACGGCAAGGGCGGCTTCACGTTCACGGACCAGAACGGTCAAGCGCTGAGCACGACGGCAGTCGGCGCGATCTTCACGACGGGTACGGCAGCCGGCACGGGTACGGCCGTCACGAACCTGACGCTGTCGACGGGCGCCACGAGCGGCATGACGACGGCGCAAGCCAGCGCGGCCGCCAACATGATCACGCAGATCAACTCGGTCAACGCTCCGCCGACCGTGGCGAACATCAACATCAGCAACACCACGGGCGCCAATCAGGCCCTGGTCGCGATCGAAAACGCGCTGTCGACGGTGAACAACCTGCAGGCAACGCTGGGCGCGACGCAAAACCGTTTGACCGCCATCGCGCAAACGCAGCAACAAAACTCGACGAACCTGTCGTCGGCCCAGTCGCAAATCCAGAGCGCGGACTTCGCGCAGGAAACCGCGAACCTGAGCAAGGCGCAAGTGCTGCAACAAGCTGGCATCTCGGTGCTGGCTCAAGCGAACTCGCTGCCGCAGCAAGTTCTGAAGCTCCTGCAGTAAGGCATCAGGCAGGTGCTTTGAAAACCGGGCCGCGCCCTCATGGGCGGCCTGTTCGCGCGGCGGTGCAGTCTTCCTCGTGGCTGCCGCGCGTTTTTTGCTTTTGAAGTCTTCCGTTTTTCTCCGGTTTCCAGCAGTATCCGCACGGTCAAACCGACTTGTCAGCGCCACCGACGGCGCCACGGAGCCCCGCGATGTCCACGATTACGTCATCCACGTCCAACAACGCGATCAGCAGCAGTTCCGCGTTGCAGCAAGCCGCACAGTCGATCATCAACGGCACGACGGGCAATGCCAACCTCGACGTCAATTCGCTCGTGACCGCGCTGGTCAACTCCAAGACCGCCGGCCAAACGGCGATCCTGTCGACCGCTGTCCTCACCGACAACAACAAGGCCGCTGCGTACACCAGCCTGCAGACTGCGCTGCAGAACCTGCAAAGCTCGCTTTCCACGCTGACCGACGGCTCGTTCGCGCAAACCTTCACCGCGACCACCTCGGGCGGCACGGGCCTGACCGCGACCACCGCCACCGGCGCCGTGGCCGCCTCCTATGGCGTGACCGTCAACCAGATCGCGCAATCGCAATCGCTGACCTCGCCGGCCTTCGATTCCACCGCCGCGCTCGGCACCGGCTCGATGACGCTGACGGTCAACGGCAAATCGTCGACGATCTCGCTCGATTCCACCAACAACACCCTGTCGGGCATCGCCTCCGCGATCAACAACGCGAGCGACAACCCCGGCGTGACGGCCAGCATCGTGACCGGCAGCGACGGCGCCCACCTGGTGCTGCGCGCGAACAACAGCGGCGCGGCCAACACCATCTCGGTGGCCGTCAACGCCACCACCGACAACGGCCTGTCGAATCTGGCGGTCACCTCGACGCCGAACACTACGGGCGGCCAGTCGACGATCACCACCGGCACCACCACGGCGACCAAATGGGCGCAGTCGTCGGGCGCGCAGGACGCCTCGGTCACGGTCAACGGCGTGACCAACCTGAGCCCGACCAACGCCGTCACCAACGTGATCAACGGCGTCACGCTGAACCTCACGCAAGCCGCCGTGACCAACCCGGCGACCACGCAAACGCTGACGATCGCGGCCGATACGACCAAGCAGGCCTCGGCGGTCACGACGTTCGTCAGCAACTACAACACGCTGGTGCAGGCGATCGCCACGGTCGGCTCGTTCGACAACACCAACCCGACCGCCCCCGTCACCGGCCCGCTGTTCGGCGATTCGACGCTGAACACGATCAGCACCCAGATGCAGTCGATCCTCGGCAGCGCCGTCAACAGCAACGGCGTGGGTGCGACACTGCAGCAGCTCGGCATCACGGTGGCCGACGGCACCACCGCGGGGCAGCCGGCCGGCACGCTGATCGTCGACCAGACGGCCCTGACCAACGCGCTGACCAACAACCCCACCGCGGCCTCGACGCTGTTCAACAGCACCAACGGCCTCGGCGAGCAGATCAACGCGGCGATCACGTCGTACACGGACCCCAAAAGCGGCATTCTGACCCTCAGCGCCAATGCGGTGCAGACCGACCTGAAGAGCCTGACGGCGCAGCAGACCACGCTGTCGGCCTACGCGGCGACGCTGACCACGCAGTACAACGCGCAGTTCACGCAGTTGAACACCGTGCTGGCCAACATGAACCAGCAGCAGAACTACTTGACCGCGCTGTTCGGCGGCACCAACAGCGCCGGCGCGCTGGCGACCAACAAGTCGTCCTGAGCCACGCCCGCCTCCTGGAGAACCGGACATGGACCAGCACATTCTCGTCTCGCAACTGCTGTCGATGACGCACGAGATCGACCGCGCGGTGCGGCTTGCCGACTGGGAAGGCGCCGAGCGCCTGATCGGCGCGCGCGCGCCCTACCTGCAATCGCTCGACGCGGCCCAAACGCCGGAAGATCTGCTGATGATCCGAGAAATCCAGGCGCTCGACGCCGGCATCACGGCCGAAACGGCACGCGCCAGCGAGGAACTGCAACACGAATACCGGACCGCCTCGGAACGCCTGAACGCGGCCAAACAGTACAACCAGGCCGCACTGCGCTTCTGAGCGGCCTGCCCGAATAACAATTCGCGCGCACGAGCGCGCGCTCGTTCAACTCACGGCCCGCCTTGCGCGGGCCGTTTTTCTGTGCGGCCGCCAGCGCGCCGCGCATCACGCTCCCGCCTGCGTTCCCGCCCCGTTTCCCCGCCCGCATTCACATCGATGAAATTGACGCCCGTTTACCGGTCAGTTCCACGCTTCGCCGGGCCGAGGCCAGCCGGATAATTCTCACCATTCGCTTCTTCCGTCCGGTTTTCCCATGTCCGATACGATGTCCGCCGGCCTCTCGCCTGAACAGCAACAGCAGTTCGACGCGGACATCGCGTTCGTGCTCAAGAACGCAATCGCCCATCATCATCGCGGCGAGCTCGCCGATGCGCAGGCGCTTTACGAGGCGATCCTCGGCGCGAAGCCCGATCAGGTCGACGCCAACTACAACCTCGCCGTGCTGAAAGTGCAGAGCGGCGACGCCCACGGCGCGCTGCCGCACTTCGAGGCAGCGCTCGGCATCGATCCGAACAACGGCCAGCACTGGGTCAGCTATGTCAACGCGCTGATCGAGGCGGGCCAGGTCTCGGCGGCCTGGACGGCGCTCGGCATGTGCCAGCAGCGCGGCTTCAAGGGGCCGGCGGTCGATGGGTTGATCCAGCGCCTGGCGCTGTCGGCGGAGGGCAAGGCGGCCACGGTGTTCACGGCCGCCGCGAACGCAGCCAGCGCCGCGCCGGCCCGCGTGGCCGCAGCCCCGGCGCCCGCGCCGGCCGCGGAAACGCGCGGTGTGGTGCGCCACCCGACGGCTCAGGACACGAGCCGCTTCAACGCGCTCTACAACAAGAAGCGCTACGGCGAGGCCATCAAGCTCGCGCACACGCTGACGCAACGCTACCCGTCGAGCAGCGTGGCCTGGCGTTCACTGTGCAACGCGATGCACAAGGACGGCCAATACCTGGAAGCGACCGAACCGCTCATCCGCGCCACCACGCTCGATCCGAGCGACGTCGCGATGGGCCTGCTGCTGGCCGACGTGTTTCGCCTCGGCAACCGCCTTGCCGATTCGGAACGCGAGATCCGCCGCGTGCTCGCGCTCGATCCGGACAACGCCGAAATGTGGCGCGTGCTGAATGCGACGCTGACGGCCGCGGGCCGGACCGTCGAGGCGATCGAGGCGGGCCGCCGCTCGGTCGAGCTGGCGCCGAATTCGGTGCAGATGCATGGCTCGCTGGCCGTCGCGCTCAGCGAACTGGGCGCCACCACCGAAGCCGAGGCCAGCTTCGGCCGCGCACACGAACTGTCGCCGCGCGACGCCGCGATGCACAGCAACCTGTTGTTCTGCCGCACCCACCACCCGGGCCTCGACGCCGCCACGCTGTTCGACGAACACCGCCAGTTCGCGAAGATCCACGAGGCGCCGTACCTTGCGCGCTGGCCGCGCCACGCCAACAAGCGCGAACCGGAGCGCAAGCTGCGCGTGGGCATCGTGTCGGGCGACATGTTCAACCACGCGGTGGCCTCGTACGCCCTGCCGATCCTCGAGACGCTGAAGGACGATCCGACGTTCTCGCTGCATGTCTATCACAACCACACGCTCGAGGATCAGATCACGGTGCGGCTGCGCGCCTGCGTGCAGCACTGGACGACGGTGGCCGGCTTCACCGACGACCGCCTGGTCGAGCGCATCCGCGCCGACCGGATCGACATCCTGCTCGACCTGTCGAGCCACACCGGCCGCAACCGGCTGCCGGTGTTCGCGCGCAAGCCGGCGCCGGTGCAGATCACCTGGATCGGCTACCCGGGCACCACCGGCCTGGAGGCGATGGATTACTACCTGGCCGACCGCCATGCGATCCCGTTCGGCGAGATGGAACGCCAGTTCACCGAAAAGATCATCCACATGCCGGCCAACAGCGCGTTCAAGCCGGCCGACAACGCGCCGCCGGTCAACCTGCTGCCGGCGCTGCACAACGGGCATGTGACGTTCGCCAGCTTCAACCGCCTGAACAAGCTGCGCCACGACGTGATCGCGGTGTGGGCGCGCGTGCTGCACGCGGTGCCCGGCTCGCGGATGCGGATCGGCGCGATCCCGCAGGACGGCGGCACCGCGATGCTGCTCGACTGGTTCACGGCCGAAGGCATCGCGCACGACCGGCTCGACCTGCAGCCGCGCGCGCCGATCGCCGTGTACCTGCAACAGCACCACCACGTCGACCTCTGCCTCGACACGTTCCCGTACACCGGCTCGACCACCGCGCTCAACGCGCTCTGGATGGGCGTGCCGACCGTGACGATCCGCGGCGCCACGCTCGCGGGCAGCGCCGGTGCGGTATGGATGTCGACGGTCGGCCTCGAACAGTTCGTGGCGCGCGACGCCGACGATTTCGTGGCCAAGGCAGTGGCCTTCGCGAACGACCCGCAAGAGTTGGCCGCCCTGCGCGGCAGCATGCGCGCGCGTTGCCGCAATGTGACCAGCTTCCAGCCCGCGCGCGTCGCGCAGGGCGTGGCCGACGCGATGCGCATGGCCTGGCGGCGCTGGTGCGCCGACGAACCGGCCGCGCCGTTCACGGTGCCCGAACGCACCGCCGAATCCGCCGTCGTGGCGGAGGAATCCGCCGCTCTCACCGGAGAAGCACGATGAACGCCCTGCCGCTGCGCGCCGTCGAATCGGTTGTCGAACCGGTTGCCGACGAGCGCATCTATGTCACGCAGCCGCACCTGCCGCCGCTGGCCGAATTCCTGCCGTATCTGGAGCAGATCTGGGACAGCAAGGTGCTCACCAACGCCGGCCCGTTCCACCAGAAGCTCGAGAAGGCGCTCTGCGAATATCTCGGCGTCAAGCATCTGGCGCTGTTCACCAACGGCACACTGGCGCTGGTCACGGCCTTGCAGGCGCTGCGCATCACGGGCGAGGTGATCACCACGCCGTATTCGTTCGTCGCCACCGCGCATTCGCTGTTGTGGAACGGCATCAAGCCGGTGTTCGTCGACATCGATCCGCACACGCTGAACCTCGATCCGAAGAAGATTGAGGCGGCCATCACGCCGCAGACGGCCGCCATCATGCCGGTGCACTGCTACGGCCGGCCGTGCGACGTGGAAGCGATCCGCCGCATCGCCGACAACTACAACCTGAAGGTGATCTACGACGCCGCGCACGCGTTCGGCGTGCAGATGCACGACAGCAGCGTGCTGGAGCACGGCGACCTGTCGATCCTGAGCTTCCACGCCACCAAGGTGTTCAACACCTTCGAAGGCGGCGCGATCATCTGCCCGGACGCGAAGACCAAGCAGCACATCGATCACCTGAAGAACTTCGGCTTCGTCGACGAGGTGACGGTGGTGGCGCCGGGCATCAACGCCAAGATGAGCGAGATCAACGCCGCGTTCGGGCTGCTGCAACTGGAACACGTCGATGCCGCGCTCGCACGGCGCGCCGAGATCGACGCGCGCTATCGCGAGCTGCTGGCCGAGGTGCCCGGCATCCGCTGCGTGCCGACGGTGGATGCGAAGGTGGTCAATCACTCGTACTTCCCGATCCTGGTGGACGACGACTATCCGCTCGCGCGCGACGCGCTCTATCAGCACCTGCGCGAGCACGAGATCTACAGCCGCCGCTACTTCTATCCGCTGATCTCGGATTTCCCGAACTATCGCGGGCTGCCGTCGGCGCATCCGGACAACCTGCCGGTCGCGCGCGACGTGTCGCGGCGCGTGCTGTGCCTGCCGATCTATCCGGCGCTCACCGATGCGAACATCGAGCGCGTGGTGTCGCTGATCGCCGGGGCCGGCCGATGAATCCGCGCGCCGCGATCCTCGATATCGCGAGCCATCTTCCCGACGGCGTGCTCGGCAACGACACGCTCGCGGCGCTCTATCCCGAGTGGCCGGCCGAGAAGATCCTCGCGAAGACCGGGATTCGCGAGCGGCGCATCGCCGCGGACGGCGAAACCGCCTCCGACCTCGCGTTCGCGGCCGCGCAGCGGCTGTTCGCGAAGGGCACGGTAAGCGCATCGCAAATCGATTTCGTGATCCTCTGCACGCAGGCGCCCGACTACATCCTGCCCGCCTCGGCCTGTATCCTGCAGCACCGGCTCGGCATCCCGACCCACGCCGGCGCGTTCGACGTGAACCTCGGCTGTTCGGGCTACGTGTACGGGCTGTCGCTAGCCAAGGGCCTGGTGGAAACCGGCGCGGCGCGCTGCGTGCTGCTGCTGACGGCCGATACCTATTCGAAATACCTGCACCCGCTCGACAAGAGCGTGCGCACGCTGTTCGGCGACGGCGCCACCGCCACCGCGATCGGCGCCGACGAGCACGCTGACGCCACCGGCGCCGAGCCGATCGGCCCGTTCGTGTTCGGCACCGACGGGCGCGGCGCCGAGAACCTGATCGTGCGCGCGGGCCTGTTCCGCGAGCCGCGCAGCGCGGCGAGCGCGGTCGAGCGCGAGGATGCCTCGGGCAACGTGCGCACCGACGAGCACTTGTACATGAACGGCGCCGAGGTCATGGCGTTCTCGCTCGCCGAGGTGCCGCGCGCGGCCGACCGGCTGCTGGAGCGCGCCGGCCTCGTGCGCGACGAGATCGGCTGCTTCGTGCTGCACCAGGCGAACCGGTTCATGCTCGAAGCGCTGCGCAAGAAGATGAAGATTCCCGAGGATCGCTTCCCGATCCTCGTCGAGCACACCGGCAACACGGTGTCGTCGACGCTGCCGCTCGCCCTCGAGCAATTGCGCGCCGACGGCAGGCTCGCGCGCGGCACGCGTGCGATGCTGCTCGGATTCGGCGTCGGCTACTCGTGGGCCGGCTGTCTGTTGAACTGTTAGCAGGAAACGCAATGAACGCATTCTACGAAGGACTCGCGGAAGTCTTCGAAATCGACACCGCCGAGGTGTCGCCCGCCCTGGTGCTCGCCGAACACAACTGGGATTCGCTCGCGATCGTCTCGACCATCGCGCTGGCCGACGATTGCTTCGGCGTGCTGTTGAGCGGCCAGGCGCTCGGCGAGTGCAAGACGGTCGCCGACATCGACGCGCTCGTCGCCGCGCAAAAGGGCTGAACTTGAACGCGCCGCTCGCCCCGATCGGCCGGGAACTGCGCGCAGGCGGCGTCCGCCTGGCCGGCGTGGTGTCGTGCCTGCCCGCGCAGGAAGTGCCGAACACGGTGTTCGTCGAGCGCTTCGGCGAGGCGGCGGTGCGCGACGTGGTCAAGATGATCGGCGTCGAAAGCCGCCGCCGCGCGGCCGAGCACCAGACCGCCGGCGACCTGTGCCGGGCGGCCGGCGCGCATCTGTTGCAGGGGCTGGGCTGGCGCGGCGAGGACGTCGACGCGGTGCTGTTCGTCTCGCAGACACCCGACTACCGCCTGCCCGGCACCGCCTTCGTGCTGCAGGCCGCGCTGGGGCTGCCGGCCGCGTCCATCGCGCTCGACATCAACCTCGGCTGCTCGGCCTATCCGCAGGCGCTGTGGCTCGGCATGAACCTGATCCGCAGCGGCGCGGCGCGCCGCGTGCTGCTGGCGGTGGGCGACACCATCAGCAAGCTGGTCGATCCCGAGGACCGTGCCACCGCGCTGCTGTTCGGCGACGCGGGCACCGTCACCGCGCTCGAAGCCGACGACACCGCCCCCGACGCGCACTTCGTGATCGGCTCGGACGGCGGCGGCGTGCCGAACCTGATCGTGCCGGCCGGCGGCTGCCGCCCCGCGCCGGCTGACGACGCGCGCCTGGCGGGCCGCTCGCTCGCGCACCTGTACATGGACGGCGGCGAGATCTTCAATTTCACGCTCAAGCGAATTCCGCCGCTGGTGGCGCGCACGCTCGAACTCTCGGGCCACGGCGTGGACGGCCACGACGCCTTCCTGTTCCACCAGGCGAACCTGTTCATGCTGAAGCACCTCGCGAAGAAGGCCGGGCTGCCGGCCGATCGCGTGCCCCTCAACCTGAACGCCTACGGCAACACGAGCTGCGCCTCGATCCCGCTGCTGATGACCACCGACCTGCGCGAGGCGCTCGCCACGCGCGCGATGCGGCTGGCGATGTTCGGCTTCGGCGTCGGCTACTCGTGGGCCTCGGCCTCGCTCGTGACGGGGCCGCTCGCCGTCGTCGACACCATCGAACTATGACTGCCTTCTCCGATCGCTGCCTGGCCGGCGGCACCTATCTCGTCACCGGCGCGTCGTCGGGCCTGGGCCGCGCCACGGCCGTCGCGATCGCCGCCGCGGGCGGCCGCGTGATCGCCGGCGGACGCGACGCCGAACGGCTCGCCGCCACGCTCGCCGCCTTGGCCGGCGACGGCCACGCGGCCGACGCGCGCGCGCTCGACGACGCCGACGCCACCGCCGACTGGGTCGCGCAACTGGCCGAGCAGCACGGCGGCCTGACCGGCGTGTTCCACGCGGCCGGCACCGAACTGATCCGCCCGGCACGCATGACGAAGCAGGCGCAGCTCGACGAGACCTTCGGCGGCAGCCTGTTCGCCGCGTTCGGCATCGCCCGCGCCGCCGCCAAGAAGGGCGTGCTGGCCGACGGCGGCTCGCTGGTGCTGATGTCGTCGGTGGCCGCCTCGACGGGGCAGGTCGGCATGACCGCCTATTCGGCGGCCAAGGCCGGCATCGAGGGCCTGGTGCGCTCGCTCGCTTGCGAGCTGGCGCCGCGCCGGATTCGCGTCAACGCGATCGCCGCGGGCGCGGTGCGCACCGCGATGCACGAGCGCCTCACGCGCGGCAGCCCCGACGAGGCCGTGGCCGCCTACGAGGCCAGCCATCTGCTCGGCTTCGGCGAACCGGACGACGTGGCGCAGGCCGCGCTGTTCCTGCTGTCGGAGGCGAGCCGCTGGATCACCGGCACCGCGCTCGCCGTCGACGGCGGCTACCGCGTGCGCTGAGTGAGGGCGAACCGATGAATGCATCGCTCACCGCCGCGCAGGCCGCCGCGCCCGACGCCACCCGCCTGATCGTGGCCGGTGGCGGCGCGTTCGCGCGCGAACTGATCAACTGGGCCGACGACGTGGCCGACGCCGGGCTCGGCCCCCGCGTGGCCGGCTTTCTCGACGCCAGCGCCGATGCGCTGGCCAATTTCGGCTACGACCTGCCCTGGCTCGGCGACATCGACGCCTACCAGCCCGCCGACGGCGACGCCGTGCTGATCGGGATCGGTGATCCGCAGGGCAAGGCCAGCGTGGTCGCACGGCTGGCCGCGCGCGGCGCGCGCTTCGCCTCGCTGCGCCATCCGAGCGCCGTGGTGGCGCGCCGCGCCACGCTCGGCATCGGCGTGGTGATCTGCCCGCACGCGGTGCTGTCGGCCGATTGCCGGGTGGGCGATTTCGCCGCCATCAACATCCTGTCGAGCGTCGGCCACGACGTCGTGCTCGGCGCCTACTCCACGCTCAGCGCGCACGTCGATCTGACCGGCCACGTGGTGGTGGGCGAGCGCGTGTTCTTCGGCTCGGGCGCGCGCGTGCTACCGCGCGTGACGGTGGGCCACGACGCGCGGATCGGCGCGGGCGCGGTGGTGATGCGCAAGGTGCCCGACGGCGCGACCCTGTACGCGGCCCCGGCCAAGAAGCTCTGAGATGGATTTCGATCTCGAACTCGTCGCGCGGCACTGGCACCTGGTGGCGCATCGGCGCGAGCTGCCGGCCGACGGCGATTTCGTGCGCTTCGACTGCGCGGCCGGCGAAATCGTGGTGTTCAACGACGGCGGCGATTACGTCGCGTTCGACAACCGCTGCCCGCATCGCGGCGCACGCATGTACCTCGACGACGGCGGCAACCAGCCGGCCAGTTGCGCCTATCACGGCTGGACCTACCGTCACGGGCAGTTGATCGTGCCCGAGCGCGAGCGCTTCCGGCACTGCCAGGTCGAGCGCGCGCAACTGCGTCGCTACGCGCTCGACTGGTGCGGCGATTTCCTGTTCGTCGGGATTCGCCCGGCCACCGACCTGAGCACCCAGCTCGGCGAGTTCGAGGCGCTGGTGGCCGACATCTCGTTCAACATCGACCGCCGCGTGGACCTGAACCGCTACGATTTCCAGTGCTATTGGCCGCTGGCGGTGGAAAACGCGCTGGAGCCGTATCACATCGGCGCGGTGCATCCGGGCTCGCTCGGCACGCTCGCGCTCGAAGATGGCGAGAACCGCTACGACGGCGCGAATTCGGCCTGGTACGCGCCGCTCGGCGCCTCGCGCCAGCGCAACCAGCTCGCCAAGCTGCGCCGGCTGTTCGCGATCGATTTTCAGTACGAGGGCTACCTGAGCCTGTACCTGTTCCCGTTCACGATGATTTCGTCGACCTACGGCTACTCGTATTCGCTCCAGCACTTCCTGCCGCCCGGCGGCGACGCGAACTTCACGCGCTTCACGAGCCGGCTCTATGCGGTGCCCACCACGGGCGCGTCGGCCGATGCGATCGTCGAGCCGTTCCTCGCCTCCACGGCGCGGCTGAACCGCCAGGTGTTCGACGAGGATCACGCGATCTGCCAACGGATGCCGCGCGACGCGTGGCAGATGGCGCCGCTCGCGTTCCCGGCCGATACCGAGGCGAAGATCGACCATTTCCGCGCGTCGTGCCGCGCGTTCGATGCGGCGCTGCGGCCCGGTGCGCCGGTGGCCGTGACGGCGGCGGCCTCGGCCGCTTGACAGCCCCGCTCCCGCCGTGGATCACTGAGGCCTCTTCTCTTTCCCGGAACCTCCCGATGAGCCTCGAAACCTGGCTCGCGTTCGCCGGCGCGAGCATCCTGCTGCTGCTGATCCCCGGCTCGACCATCCTGCTCGTGATCGGCGATTCGCTGGCCAACCGCAACCGCTCGTCGTGGAGCACGGTGGCCGGCGTCGCGTCCGGCGACACCACCGCGATGGCCGTCTCGCTGGCCGGCGCGGGCGCGCTGCTGGCCGTCTCCGCGACCGCGTTCACGGTGCTGAAGCTGGCCGGCGGCGCGTATCTGATCTATCTCGGCGTGCGCTCGATCCTGCAGGCGCGCGCGGCCGGCCGCCAGAGCGTGCCGGTCGAACCGAAATCGGCCGGCCGCCGCTTCCTGGCCGCCTATGCGGTGACCGCGCTGAACCCGAAAAGCATCGTGTTCTTCGTCGCGTTCGTGCCGCAGTTCGTCTCGCCGCATCAGAGCTTCGCGTCGCAATGCGCGCTGCTGCTGCCGACCTTCGTCTGCCTGGCCGCGCTGAATGCCGCCTGCTATGCGCGGCTCGCGCGCTACGCGGCCTCGCGGCTGACCGGCGCGGATGCGCAGCGCCGTTTCGGTTACGGCGGCGGCGCGGTGCTGATCGGCGCGGGCGCGCTGACGTTGCGGCTGTCGCATCACTGAACGAACGGCGCGGCTTGCCGTGCGCCAGACGGAGCGGGCGCGCCGACGTTGCGACTGTCGCATCGCTGAACGAACGACGCGGCTTGCCGTGCTTCAAACGACAACGGGCAGCCATCGCGGCTGCCCGTTGTCGTTGCAGCGCGCGTTTCAGCGCGATGCGCTCACCCGCGCATCACGCGGCCGCGTCCCCAATCGTCAACGCATTGACCAGATCCCCCGGCGGCGTGGCCCCGCGCGCGGCGAACGCGCGGTCGCGGTGCGTCACGCCGTCGAGCGGCGCGAGGCCATGCACGCGGCTGATGAAACGCAGGATCGAATTGGTGTCGTAGAGCGTGTGATCGACATGGCCACGCCTGGCGAACGGCGAAATCACCAGCGCCGGAATGCGCGAGCCCGGCCCCCAGCGATCGCCCTGCGGCGGCGCGACCGGGTCCCACCAGCCGCCGTTCTCGTCGTGCGTCATCACGATCACGGTGTTGGCCCATTGCGGGCCGCGGCGGATGTGGTCGATGACGGTCGAGATATGCCGATCGCCCGACTCGACGTCGGCATAGCCCGCATGCATGTTCAGGTTGCCCTGCGGCTTGTAGAACGTGACGGCCGGCAGCTTGCCGGCGTCGATGTCGGCCAGCAGGCGGTTGGTGGACGGATCGTCGCCGAGGCCCGCATCGCGCAGATGGCGGCGGCGCGCCTCGGTGCCGGGCGCGTAGTTCACGAAATAGTTGAACGGCTGATGGTGATGCTGGAAGTCCGGCACCATGCCCGTGTCGCGGTGATCGATCGCGTATTGCCACGCGCCGCTGTACCAGGCCCAGTCGACACCCTTCTCCGACAAACGATCGCCGATCGTCGCGTAGCGCTGCGGCGGCAGCACGCGCGGGTTCGACGGGTCGGCATAGGCCGGATTGCCGTCTTCCGGCGGGCGCACGTTGCTCGGCTGATACGGCGGCGCCATCGTGTTGACCGCGTAGCCGTCGGGCGTGAACAGCCCGTCGTTGACGAACTTCGGCGGGCCGTCGAGCGCCGAGGCCGGCGAATCGCCAGCCTGCTTCAGGCGCGTGCCGGTGGGATCGTCGCCCTCCACCACCGAGGCCAGATGCTTGGCCGGGCTGGTGGCGATGTCGGGATAGAACGGCGCCTGCGCCGAAATCAGGAACATGTGGTTCAGCCAGGAGCCGCCGAACGCCGCCATGAAGAAGTTGTCGCACAGGGTGTAGTCGCGCGCGAGCTGCCAGAGCTTCAGCGTGTCGGCCGAATTGCGGTAATGCCCCATCACGAGGCCGCCCGAATCGGCCCAGGCCGCGAACTGGTTGTTCCTGCCCGCGTTGATCTGCATCTGGTTCTGATAGAAGCGGTGCCAGAGGTCGCGCGTGATCACGCCGTTCGGCAGCGGCTTGCCGTGCGCGTCGGGAATCCGGAACGGCGCGTTCTTCAGGCCCTGAATGTCGCGCTCGGCGATCATGTAGCGCGTGCCGTTCACCTCCTGCGCCTGCGGCACCAGCCCGCCCCAGATCGCGGGCAGCGTGGGCATCGGCGTCTTGCCGTCGCGGTCGAGCTGGGTGGCGCGCGCCGCCGCGACCGACGACAGCGGCGTCTCGACGCCGGGGAAATCGCCGTACAGGTTCGCGAAGCTGCGGTTCTCGGCGTAGATCACCACGATGTGGCGCACCTGTTCGCGCAGCGCGCTGTCCACGCGCAGTTCGGCCTCGGTGCGCGGCGCGGGCGCGGCGGCGGCGCTGTCTTGCGAACGCGTCGTGCAGCCGGCCAGCGCGAGGCTCGCGCCGAACGCGGCGATACCGCCGAGCGCGCGGCGGCGGTCGGGGTCGGGCGTGCCGGCGGGGCGGTGGGCCGAGTTGGCCGAGTTCGCGGCGGCGTTGGCTTCGCGGCCACCGTCATCGGCAGCAGCGGGGTCGGCCGGCTTGCGGCCGGGGTTCGTTTTCGGATCGGTCACGTCGTCATCCTCCTCGTCGGATTCGGGGCGGGGACGGCTTCGCCCTACGCATCGTCTGCCCGCCGACATGCGGCATCATGACACGGCACAGCCCGGCGATAGTAACGCCGGACGGCCGCCGCGTCGGCAACGGCGAAACGAATTCGGCGCGCAGCCTGCGTGGTAAGCTCGCGCGGCCAGCCGCCACCGCGGCCCTTCCGCGCCGTGTCGACGAGACTCATGCACGCATCCGATCCCTATTCCGGCTACGTCAGCGACATCACGTTTCCTGACCGTTTTCACCGCGAGCTGTCGCCCGCCTGGCTCAATTACGCGAGCGTGCCGGGCGGCTTTCGCCCGGTCCCGCTGGATCGCCCGTTCCGCTACCTCGATCTCGGCTGCGGCTTCGCCTACGCCAGCACGATCCACGCCGCCGCGTTCCCGCACGCCGAATTCCACGTCTGCGACATCAATCCGGCCCATATCGAGATGGCGCGCCGCCGCGCCGAGCGGCTCGGGGTCCACAACCTGGTGTTCCACGAGACGAGCTTCGCGGCGCTGCTCGATGCGGGGCTGCCGCCGTTCGACTTCATCGCGATGCATGGCGTGTACAGCTGGGTCGGCGCCGACGTGCGCGAGACGGTGCGGCAACTGGTGGCGCGGCATCTGGCGGAGAACGGGCGCGTGTATCTGAGCTACAACTGCCAGCCCGGCTGGGCCGCCGAGGCGCCGCTGCGCAAGCTGATGCTGGAACTCGCGCAGGCCGCCGACGGCGACACCGCCGCGCGCACCGGCCGCGCCGTGGTCGACCTGCAGCGGCTCGGCCAGCCCGCGCTGCGCTACTTCCGCGACAACCCGTCGGCCGCCGAGGCGCTGGCCGCGCTCGCGAACGATCCGCACGATTACCTCGCGCACGAATTCCTGAACCGGAGCTGGCAGGTGCACTACTCGGTCGACGTGGCCGACGAGTTCGCGACGGCGGGCCTGGCCTACGCGGGCAGCGCGACGCTCGCCGACAACTACCCGATGCTGCTGATGGACCGCCCGGCCGCCGACGCGATCGGCGCGCTGCCTAACGCGCGGCTGCGCCATCTGGCCGAGGATTTCGCGGTCAACCGGCGCTTCCGGCGCGACGTGTTCGTGCGCGGCGCGCGCACCGCGCAGGCGCCCGGCGACGCGCTGCGGCAACTCGATGCGTTGCCGGTGGGCTGCGTCGGCGATCCGGCGCGGATCGAGGCGCGCGTGACGATTCCGCGCGGGGCGCTGAGTTTTCAGCCCGATTTCGTCGAGGATCTGCGGGCGCTGATGGCGCACGGCGCGATGCCGATCGGGCAGATCGTCGCGCGGCTCGGCGGCGGGGCCACGCGAAATGCGGGCGAGTTGCGGCAGAACCTGCTGTTCATGGTGGCGGGCGGTGCGTTGACGCCGTTCGCGCGGGCCGGTGGAGCCGATGACGCGGGGGCGCGGCGCGCGGCGAGCCCGGTGGCGATCGAGGCGCTGGCGTCGGCCTCGGCATGGCGCGACGGCGAAACGCCGGTGTTCGTGCCGAGCGCGGCGCTGGGCGGCGGGGTGGCGGCGGGTGTCGATGAGGCGAAGCAGGCGCGAGCCTGGCTGGCCGGAGAAGCGGTGGCGCGGCCGGATCGATTGGCGAGGTTGGGGGTGGTGAGCGGCGGGTGAAGAACGAGTGATCGGCGGCTGAAGAGGTGAGTGAGCGGCGTTTGAGCAATCAGCGGCCGACCGAACCGTCGCCGGACGAAAATCCGCCATTCACGGAGCCGCTTTCGCCGGACATGCTGCTGCCGTTGGAAAAACCGCCGTTGCTCGAAAAGCCGCTGCCGCTCGAAAAGCCACTGTTGCTCGAAAACCCGCTGCCGCTCGAAAAACCACCGCTGCTCGAAAATCCGCTGCCGCTCGAAAAACCACCGTTGTTGGAAAAGCCACTGCCGCCAGAAAAACCGCCGTTGCTCGAAAACCCGCCGCCGCCAGAAAAACCGCCATCGTTCGAGAACCCGCCGCCGCCAGAAAACCCACTGCCGTTCGAGAACCCGCCGCCGCCCGCAAATCCCGCACCGTTGGCGATACCGCCATCGTCGTCGCCGAACGGATCGTCCGCGTCCTTCCCCACCAGGCTCGACGCGGGCTGCCCGTTCACCGTCACGCCTCCGCCAACCGGCACCGGCACGGCCCCGCCTCCCGGCCCCACCGCCCCGCCCAACGTGCCGGCCGGCAGGTTCGCCCGTTCCGGCGAATTCGCGACGAACACCCACCGCGTATAGCGGCGCTGATTCTCGAAGCCGGCGAACTCCTTCGGAAACTGCTTGATCTGGATCGGCCGCGCGCGCGACGCGCTGTGGATGCCGACGATGCCCTGCCCGTCCGGCGAGCGGATCAGCACCCAGTCGGCCTTGCCCGTCAGCGGATCGGCGTAGATGCGGCGCAGGTGCCGCGTGGGGTTCGGAAAGCGCGGGTCGTGCAGCAGATCCTCCAGCGTGCTCGGCGCGCGCGGCAGGCCGGCCGGCGTGCTGTCGGCGTAACTGAGCAGCGCGCGCTGGAACGCGTCGCCGACGTCGAGCAGCGCGCGTTCGGCCATGCGCCGCTGATACAGCGCGCCGATCTGGATCGTGGCGGCAGCCGCCACGGCGATGATCGCGATGCCGATCAGCAACGCGATAAACGCAAAGCCGCGCTGCCCGGCGCATGGAACGCGGCGGCGAATGCGGGAGAGTGCGCGGCGGCGTCCGGTCGCCGTCATAACGAATCGAACGGCCGCCCGTCCTGCGTGGCGCCCTGCGCGCCGCTCTTGAGGTCGTAGACTTTGCCCGGGAACTGCTCCTCGGGCGCGATGATCTGCCAGGTGGTCGCGCTGTCGGCCACCGGATCGAACGGCAGCGCGCGCAGGTAGTGCTTGTCGACGAGTTCCTGCAGCGAATCCGGGTAGCGCCCCGCGTCGCCGTAGAACGCATCGATCGCGTCGCGCGTCGCGTGCAGGTTCTCGGCGAGGATCTTCTCCTTCGACGAATCGATCGAATGGAAATACTGCGGCAGCGCGATCGTCAGCATCAGCGCGATGATCGACAGCACCAGCAGCAGCTCGATCAGCGTGAAACCGCGGCGGCGGCGCGGCGCACCCGCGCGGCCGATCGGAGGAAGTGTCATCGCCGTCACCAATTGCGGTAGGGAATGCCGTTCAGGCCGACGCCCTTGGACAGCGAATAGACGTCGTAGACGTCGTCGCCTTCCTGAGGATCGTCGGGTTCGCTCGAATAGGCGCGCTTGCCCCAGGTGTCGGCGGCGTCGAGCGCGGCATCGCGGTTCATCGGATCGCGCGGCAGGCGGCGCAGGAAATAGAGCTTGCGGCCCTTGAGATCGGTCTGGTCCTTCACGCCCTCCACCAGCACCGACAGCTTCGCCGGATAGCCCGAGCTGCCGCTCTCGACGGGAATCCGGCCGTCCTTGCCGGCCGTCTTGTAGGCGTCGAGCGCGGTGCGGATCTGATGGAGCGCGTCGCGCAGTTCCTGCTCGCGCTCGCGCTGGCGCATCACCTGCGCGACCGGCACGGTCATGCTGGCCAGCACGCCGAGGATGGCCAGCGTGACGAGCAACTCGATCAGCGTGAAGCCGGCGGCCCGGCGCGTGGTGGACCGGCGCATGGCTGCGCACTCGCCGTGCGCGCGGCGCGCCGTCGCGAACCAGCGGGACATGCGCGGTGGCTGCGAAAGCCGCGCCGGCAACGGCGACTGCGATGAGGGCAGCGACTGCGACGGGGCCTGCCGCTGTGGTGAAGCCTGCGCCTGCGACAGAGCCTGCCGCTGCGACGAAGGCCGCGCCGGCGAAAACGCCTGCCGCTGCGACGAAGGCTGCAACTGCGATGACGCCCGCGACTGCGGCCAAGGCCACGCCGGCAACAAAGCCTGCCGCTGCGACGAAGGCCGCGCCTGCGACAAAACCAGCCGCCACAGCCAAGACCCGACCAACCGCAAAGTCACAGCCCCCATCATGGCCTCGGATCGATGCCGAGCGTGTAGGCCGACGGCGTGGCCAGCGTGATCGGCCCGCCGGTCAGGCCCACGAACGCGCCGGGCTGGACCTTGATCGAGGTCTGCGAGACCGGTGCGAGCGCCTTGAACGTCAGCACCGCGTAGGTGCCGGTCGAGGCCGCGCCCAAGCCGCCCTGCACGGCGTCCGACAATTGCACCTGGCCCGTGCCCACGCGGCTGGAGAAGGTGGTCGGCGTGCCGCCCTGCTTCATGAAATCGCCCTCGCTGACGCCGACGAACTGCAGCTTGGCGGCGTCGAAGCCCACCGTCGTCGACGCGCTCGCCACCGGCTGATCGGCCGACAGCGTCAGCGACACGGTGACCGAATCGCCGGTCTTGACGAGCGGCGGCCCGTCCACCGTCATCTGCGCGGTGCCGACCGTCGGCCCGACGCCGGGTGCGGCCAGCCCGTCGCCCAGCGCCCCCGTGCCATAGCCGCCGCCGTAGCCGCTGCTGCCCGCGCTCGCGCCGTAGGCGCTGCCCGCTCCGGCCGCGCCGGCCGATGCCCCGGTGTTGCCCGCACCGCCCGCGCCGAAGCGCGAAGCCGCAGCGCCTGCCGCCGCGCCGCCCGAACTGACCGCCGGCTGCGCCAGCCCGTTCGACTGGATCATACTGCGCAGATTCGTTTCGGTGCCCGACGTGAAATACGCCAGGTCGGCATCGGGGCGGCGGATGTTGCGGATCAGGTGCGGGGTAATCGCCAGCACGATCTCGGTGTTCTTGGCCTGATCGTCGGTCGCGCCGAACAGCCGCCCGAGGATCGGCAACTGGCCGAGGCCGGGCACCTTGTTGCCCGAGGTGCGCTCTTCGTTGTCGATCAGGCCGGCGAGCACGTCGGTTTCGCCGTTCTTCAGTTGCAGCACGGTGCTCGCGGTGCGCGTGCCGATCTGGAACGCGGACGTGCCGGTGCTGCTCTGGATCGAGTTGCCGAGGCTGCTGACCTCCAGCGCGAGCTTGATGCCGACGGTGTCGTCGAGATAGACGGTCGGCTCGACGTTCAGCGTCAGGCCGATGTCGAGATAGTTGACCGACGACGACAGGAAGCCGGTGGAGGTCGCCGTCGACGTGAAGTTCGGCACGCGCTCGCCGATCAGGATCTTGGCCTTCTCGTGGTTGCGCACGCGAATGCGCGGGTTGGTCAGCAGCTTGACGGTGGAGTCCTGCACGTTCGCGTTGGCGGTGGCCTGCAGCGACGACAGGCCGAGCGTGCGCACCGTCTGGTGCAGCAGGTCGTTCATGGTCAGTGCCGGCGAATTGACGCCGGAACCGCTGCCCACCACGCTGCTGCCGATGCCGAACGGGTTCAGCGCCGTGGTGGTGGTGGAGGTCTGCCCCGTGACCGGCGCGATCACGCTGCCGAGCGGCAGCGGCGTGACGTTCACCGAGCCGGGCCAGGCCACGCCGAGGTTCAGCTCGTTGTTGTGCTGGACTTCGAGCACCTCCACTTCGAGCATCACTTCCGGCTCGGGCACGTCCTCCAGCGACACCAGCCGTTCGGCCATGCGGATCGCGTCGGGCGTGTCGCGCACGATCACCATGTTGAGCTTCTCGTCGGCCACCACGTCGTGGATCTTCAGGATCGTCTTCAGCGTGTTGGCGATGGTCTTCGCCTCGGTGTTCGACAGGAAGAACGTGCGGACCGCCAGCTCCTGGTAATCCTTGATCTTGGCCGCCGTGTTCGGATAGATCAGCACGGTGTTCTCGTCGAGCACCTGCTGCGCGAGGCCGTTGGTGGCCAGCACGTAGCGCACGGTCGCGTCGATCGTGCTGTTCTTCAGGAAGATGGTGGTGCGCTGGTCGGTCTTCACGTCGCGGTCGAACAGGAAGTTCATGCCCGAGCTGTGCGAGATCACGTCGAAGATCTGCTTGAGCGGCGCATCGCGGAAGTCGATCTGGATCGGCTTGCGATAGGCCGCCGCAAGCGCGGCCTCGACGCGCGCCGAGCCGGTTTCGCCGGCCAGCCGGCGTTGCAGGTCGAGCGCACGCGGGTTGGTGGGCGCCTCGCTCAGCACCGCATCGAGCAAGCGGCGCGCGTCGTCGGGCTGGTGACGCAGGAACAGCGCCTCGGCGCGGCTCAACGCGATGTTGAGGCGCGCGTCGGCGTCGAGCCGCGCGATGCCGTCCGCCGCGCGCTCGTTGCCGGCGTTCAGCGCCAGCGCGTGCTGGTACGACTTGCGCGCGTCCTCGCGCGAGCCGGCCGCCGCGAGCCGGTCGCCGGCCGCCACCAGATCGTCGACGGCCTTCTCGCGCTCGGCCAGCCAGGTCTTGCGGTATTCGGCGTCCTCGGGCTCGGCCTTGGACGCTTCCTTGTACTTGGCGATGCCGGCGTCCACCTTGCCGGACGCGGTCAGCTTCTGACCGTCGTGAAAGGCCTGCTGGGCGGCACACGCACCGAGCAGGACCGACAGCGCGACCACCAGCACGCCGCGCCGCAGCGCGATCGCGACGGCGTGCGGCGCGCGCGGGCGGATTCGATTCGAAGAAAGCTTGCGCAACGGTTCGTTCCTCATGGCGCGCGGATCAGTCGGCACTGCCGATATCCATCGTCTGAACTAGTTTCTGGGGCAGATAGACAAGCGTCATGGTGGGCGGCGTGATCGAATCGATCTTGTAGGCGCCGTCGATGACCATCTGGTCGTGCACGATCAGCGTGTCGTCGCCGCGCGCGAGATACACCTCCCAATGTCCGGCCGATTTCTGTTTGCCGAGATACGCGAACGGCATCGCCGGCGTGTTCGGCAGCGGCGGGATATCGGCCTGCGCCGGCGCGGCCGACGGCAGCGGCGGGGCCAGCATCACGGTGCCGAACAGTGCATGCGCGCCGGCATCGCCGCGCACGGTGCGCGGACGGATCGCGGCGATCTCGACGGCGCCCGGCGCGCGCGGGTCGGCGGCGCGCGCGGTGGCCGGCGCGGTGTCGGACGCACCGCCGGGCCGAGCCGCGTGCGGGGCGGCTTCGACCAGGCCGTCGTCGGCATCGTGGTGCGTGAACACCAGCACCAGCGCGCACGCGACGAACGCCACGGCCATCGCGATGTGCTTCGGTTGCGGCTTTTTCATGGCGTGCCTCCTGGGGGGGAGGCGGTGGTATCGACGGGATCGGAGACCGAGGCGGGATCGGAAGCCGACGCGGCGGCGGCTGCCGCGAGCGCGGCCGGCGTGACTACCGCGCCGCTTGCGAAAGTGCGCGTGGACCCGCCGGATTGGGCGTGCAGATCGATGACGTGCACGGCGTTCGCGGATGACGATGATGCTGGCGATGTGGACGATGCGGCGGTCGGGTGGGCCGCGCCGGACGATGCGGGCGTCGGCGCGAACGAGCGAGCCGCGCCGGACGATGCAGGCGTCGGCGCGTACAGGCGAACCACGGCGGCTTGCGCAGCGAGGTTCGCCATGCGGGCCGAGCCGCCCAAGGCGGGATGGGGGGCTGCCGGTTCTGTCGATGGAACCGCCGAGCGGACGAGCGCGGCCGGTGCCGATGCGGGCAGTCGCGTCGCATCGTGCCTGGCCGTAGCGGCCAGTGGCGGCACCGCGACCGGCATCGCTACGCCAGCCGCACCGGGCGCGTTCGCCGCATTGGCGGTGCGGGCTTCGGATGTTGCTGCCGAATGCGTATCCGGCGACGGGAGCTTTGCCTCATGCGTTGCGTTGGCGCGTGCGACCGGCGATGCGATTTCTGCTTCGCGCGTGGCGGCCGAACGTACAGCCGGTGACACCGGTTTTGGCTCGCGCGTTTCGACGGCACGCGCCACCGGTGACGAGGTCTTGCCTTCATGCGTTTCAGCCGCACGCGCAACCGGCGACGGCATCTTGCCTTCATGCGCCTCGACAGCACCCGCAACCGGCAACGATGTCTTCCCTTCATGCGCCCCACCCGCACGCACCTCCGGCGACTGCGCCGCTGCATCGCGAGCCTCGACAGCACGCGCCACCGGCGCAACCGTTCCTGCTCCCTTCGCCTGCGCCGAACGCGTCTCCACCGGCCGAATCACCGCCAGCCCCGGCAACGTCACCGGCCCCTTCGCCAACGCGGCATCGGCACGCGGTTGCGCGTTGACCGACACGACCGTCGCCGGATGCCCCACTGCCCCCACAGCCGCATCCGACACCGGCAATGGCACGAAGCCGTCGCCCGAGGCCAGCACACGCCCGGTCGTATCGACAGCCGACGCCCCGGAAACCACCGAAACCGCCGAAACCACCGAAGCCGACGAAGCCCCCGCAACCGCCGAAGCACCGTCGGCTGCCGCCGCCCCCGCCTCGATCGCCGCCGCCTCCGACGCGCTCAACGGCGCGATCGCCACCGGCCGCAAGAACGCCGTGAAGCGCAGGTTGGCCTCCACGCCGGCATCCTCGGCCGAGCTGCGCTTGAAGCGCATGTCGTCGAGCGCGGCGTACGGCACGGCCGCCAGCACCGTCTCGCCGAATCGCCGCAGCCGCGCGTAATCGCCCTTCACCGGCAACACGACGGTGTAGGTATCGAAGCGGCCGAAGCCGTCGTGCCCCGGCTTGTATTCGGCCTTGTCGAGCGTCACGCCGGCCGCAGCAGCAGCCTCGAACAGATGCTGGACGATCTCGCCGGTATGCGTCGAATCGCCGAGCCCGCGATAGAAACCGGCCAGCCGGTCGGCCGCCAGCGCCGCAGGCGGAATCGCGGGTTTGGGCGGCGGCGCGGCGGCGAGCCGCGCGGCCGCGCGCGTGGCGTCGTCGACCTGCGCGGCCATGCCGGGCAGCAGCCCGAGCCACAACAGCACCGCGCCGAGCAGCGCGGCGCCGGCCACCAGCGGCCCCGCGCCGAAACGCGTCAAGGCCAGACGCAGCCGCAGCAGGCTGCGCACGGGCAACGAGATCGTCATGCGCCGCCCCCGCGCCATTGCACTTCGATCTGGAAACGCAGCACCGTATCCATGCCGTCCTTCACGCGCTCGTGCCGCGTCAGCGTCACGCGTCCGAGCATCGGCTGCCGGCCGAGCGCGGCCAGGTAAGCGAGCATGTCCTGCGGGTCCTCGCATTCGGCCTCGATGCGCAGCAGCGCGCCGGCCGGCTCGGGGGTGATCGACATCAGCGCGATCTGGCTGGGCGTGGCCGCCTCGATCGCATCGAGCAACGCGTCCCACGGCAGATTCAGGCGCGCGATGGCCAGGTTGACGGCGGCGGCCTGCTTCGCGTCGAGCGGCTCGCGGCTCACGCGCTGCGCGGCCCGCACGATCCGGTCGTTGCGCTCGACGATGCGCGCGGTTTGCGCGTCGAGCGCCTGCAGCCGCACCAGCAGCGTCTGCGCACGCCACGCGGCCACGCCGCACAGCAGCAGGCCGACCAGCGCGAGCACGCGCGCGAACGGCCGAATCCGGTGCCACTCGCGCCGTACGCTGAACGGCGCGAGATCGATCGACAGACTTCTCATTGCGTCGGTGCGCTCCAGGCAAGCGGCGCGGCCGATTCGGCCACGGCCCCGGCCGGCAACGCGTTCGCGCGCTCGGCCACCCCGGCCCAGCGCACCGCCAGGCCCGGATCGGTGAAATCGGTTGCGCCCGGCATCCACACCTCGCAGCGCGGGCCGTGCAGCACCAGCGCCGACGGTGCAGGCAGATTGTCGAGCAGCGCCGCGCGCGTCACCTGCTCGCGCAGCCAGCCGAGCGACGGCACCGGCTCGGGCACGGCGAGCGTGCGCACCGCCACCACCCGCGCACGCGGCGCAGCCGCGATCAGGCCGAGCGTCAGCGCGCGTTCGCCACGCGTGGCGAGCCACGTGTGCGCGCCAAGCTCTCGGCGCGTCTCGTTCCAGGCCGCCACGAATTCGGGCTGCGCCGACACCACGCAACCGCGCCCGGCCGCCACCGCCTCGTGCAGCGCGCCGGCCCAGTAGCGCGGCACCGCGCAGGCGAGAAACGGCTCGGCGGCCTGCCAGTCGGCCTGGATCTGCCAGCCGGCCGGGTCCTGGCCATACAGCATGCGAAACCGCACCTCGGCCGCCGCGCGCAAATCCGACAGGCGGCGCGCGTTCTCGGCCGGCGTGACCATGAAATAGCGGGCGAGCGCATCGGCGAAACACACATGCACGGGCAGCCCGCGCCCGCCCGATTCGTCGATCGCAGCGGCCAATGCCGCGGCCAGCGCACCGGGCGCGGCGTCGCCGGCAAAGCCGGCGCCCATCAGCGGCCGCTCGACGAACTGCGCCGCCGCATGACGCGACGCGCCCGTGCGGCGCACCGTCACCGCCTCGCGCGACACCGTGAGGCGGCATTCCCCGCGCGGCGCGAGCCGCTTCAGCCAGCGATCAAGCATTGAGGGTCACCCGTTTCACTTCGGCCAGCGTGGTTTCGCCGCGCTTCACCAAGCCGAGCGCGACCTCGCGCAATTGCCGCGTGCCGTTGCGGCGCGCCGCTTCCTTGATCACGCGGATCGGCTGCTTCTCGACCACCAGATCGCGGATCTCGTCGTCGAGGATCAGGATCTCGGCGATCGCGCGCCGGCCGCGATAGCCGGTGCCGCGACAATCGCCGCAGCCGGTGCCCTGGCGGAAGTCGTAGCCGGCGGTGGCCTCGCGCGTCAGGCCGAGCCTCGCCAGCTCGGCGTCGCTCGGCTGATACGGCACGGCGCAGCGCGGGCAGTTCACGCGCAGCAGGCGCTGCGCCCAGATGCCGTTGAGCGCCGACACGAACGCATACGGATCGATGCCCATGTGGCCGAAGCGGCCGAACACGTCGAACACGTTGTTGGCGTGCACGGTGGTCAGCACGAGGTGGCCGGTCAGCGCGGATTGCACGGCGATCTCGGCCGTTTCGCGATCGCGGATCTCGCCCACCATGATCTTGTCGGGGTCGTGACGCAGGATCGAGCGCAGCCCGCGCGCGAACGTCAGCCCCTTCTTCTCGTTGACGGGAATCTGCAGGATGCCGGGCAGTTGATATTCGACCGGATCCTCGATCGTGATGATCTTGTCGCGGCCGTTGTGGATCTCGGTCAGCGCGGCGTACAGCGTGGTGGTCTTGCCCGAGCCGGTCGGGCCGGTCACCAGCAGCATGCCGTACGGCTCCTCGGCCAGCGCGCGCAGCGCGACCAGCGAATCGGCGTCGTAGCCGAGCGCCTCCAGCGTCAGCGCGCCGTAGGCCTCGATCATGGCGCGCTTGTCGAGAATCCGGATCACGGCGTCCTCGCCGTGGATGCTCGGCATGATCGACACGCGCAGGTCGATGTCGCGCCCGCCCGCCGCCACCCGGAAGCTGCCGTCCTGCGGCACGCGCCGCTCGGCGATGTCGAGTTCGGCCAGCACCTTCAGGCGCGAGATCACCTGCTCGGCGGTCTCCACGCCCTGGATCGTGGCGGCCGCGTCGAGCACGCCGTCCACGCGGTACTTGAGCGCGAGCCCGGTGGCCGTGCTTTCGAGGTGGACGTCGGACGCGCCGGCCTTCAGCGCGTCGTACAGCGTCGAATTGACGAGCTTGACGGCCGGGCTGGCCGCCTCGCTGACGCTCTGGAACGACAGCACCTGGGTGGTGCGGCCATCGGCCTGGCTGCCGTCGGCGGCGCCCACGAGGTTGTCCACCGCGCGCGCCGATTCCTCCAGGCGCGCGTGATAGGCGAGCAGGTCGCCCGGCAGCGCGAGCCGCATCTCGAGCCCGCCGCCCGCCTGCGCGTCGAGCCAGGTCTGCAAATCGAGATCGAACGGGCTGGTGACCACGCCGATCAGCGCGCCGCCCGGGGCACCCGGTTCGCCGGCGTCGGCCTTCTCGCGCAGCAGCGCGCAGCTACGCTGCATCGCGAGCGACAGCGGCACGCGGTCGAACGCCGGTGCGAGCGCCAGCATGCCGGCCGTCTCGATCACGGTCATCGCCGTCTGCGCGGCGAGCGCGCGCAGCAGCTCGATCGGCTCGGCGCCGGTCAGCGCCTGCAACTCGTCCACCAGATGCCGCCGGGTAGCTGCGGCGGCCGTGCGCGCGTGCATCAGCTGCTCGGCGTCGAAGCGCGCCACCGGCGCGTCGAGGGTCGTCATGACAGGCTCCCCGCCAGATCGAAGATGGGCATGTACAGCAGCACGACGATGGTGCCGACCACCACGCCGATCGCCGACATCAGCAGCGGCTCGAACATGCGCGTGAAGCGGTCGATCCAGCGGGTGATCTCGCCGTCGTAGAACGCGGCCGACTGGGTCAGCATCGCGCCGAGTTCGCCCGAGCGCTCGCCTACCCGCAGCATGCGCAGCGAGATCGGCGTGGTCAGCCGCTGCGCCTGGAACGCGACCGACAGCGATTCGCCCGATTGCACCGCCGTGCGCGCCAGTTGCAGCGCCTCGCGCATCGACGGCGACACGGTGCCGCTGGCCGTCTGCATCGCCGTGACCACCGGGATGCCGCCTTCGAGCAGCATGCCGAGCGTCAGGTACAAACGCGAAAGCTGGTAGATGCGCAGGTGCGGGCCGAGCAGCGGAATCCGCCCGAGCAGCGTGACCAGGCCGATGCGCGCCACCACCGCACGCACCCCGAAGAACAGCGCCGCCGCCGTGCCGCCGGCCGCCAGCACCAGCGTCGGGCCATGCGCCGACGCGAAACGGCCCCAGTCGAGCAGCATCTGCGACATCCACGGCAGCGCGCGGCCGGTGCCTTCGTAGATGGTCGCGAAGCGCGGCACCACATAGGTGATCAGGAACGTCGACACGCCGCCGCCCACCACCAGCAGGATGCACGGATAGATCGCCGAACTGACGAGCTTGTTGCGCACCGTGTCGATGCGCGCCTGATAATCCACATAGCGCGCCAGCGCGCGCGGCAGGTCGCTGGTGCCTTCGGCCGCGCGCACGATGCCGACGTAGAGCGGCGGGAACACGTCGGGCTGCTCGCCGAGCAGGGCCGAGAAGCGCTTGCCCTCGCGCAGGCCCGCCAGGATCCGCTGCAGCACGCCGCGCAGGCGCGCGCCGGCCTCGCGTTCGAGCAGCGCCTCCAGCCCCTCGACGATCGACAGGCCAGCCTTCAGCAGCGCCAGCAGCTCCTGGCTGAACAGCACCAGCGAGATCCGCCCGCGCACGGCCGCCGGCCCGCGCAGCGTGCGCACCGGCGCGACGCGCATGGCGTGCAGGCCGCGCGCCTCGACGTGCGCGCGCGCGCCGGCCTCGTCCTGGGCGTCGACGACCAAGGCCGTGATCCGGTTATCCGGCGAAAGCGCTCTGACTTCGAATTGCATGATGCCGCGTGTTCCTTTGCTGAGCCGAGCGTCTGCCGTGGCATGGCGGTGCGTCCGTGGTCCATCCTGCGTGGCAGGAACGGCCCGGGCGCACCGCCATGCCGGGTCCGCTTGCGCGAACCCGATGCATGGCGCGGCGATGTCACTCGCTGCTGAGATCGGCGTCCTCGCCCGAGCCGCCCGGTTGCCCGTCGCGGCCGTACGAGATCACCGCGTAATCGCCCTTGGTGCCGGGCACCTGATAAACGTACGGATGACCCCAAGGATCGAGCGGCACGTCCTTCTTCAAGTACGGGCCGTTCCACTTGTCCGCGCCGGCCGGCTTGACCACCAGCGACTGCAAGCCTTCCTCGGTGGTCGGGAAACGCCCCACGTCGATCCGGTAGTTGTCGATCGCCTTGGTCAGCACGTCGATCTGCGCGCGCGCCACCGTCACCTGCGACTTGCCGAGCTGCGCGAAATAGCGCGGCCCGACGATCGCCGCCAGCATGCCGATGATCACCAGCACCACCAGCAGTTCGAGCAGCGTGAAGCCGCGCGTATGACGGCGCGGCGTGTGCGCGAGCCGGTGTGCGCCGGCGGTTCGGACAGTCGTCCCGTTCATCTTCGATCACCCATCGGGAAAAACGCGGGCGCGCCGCTTGGGCGCGCCCGCCGGTTCGACCTCAGTAACCGATGCCGAGCACGATGTGCTCCGGTACCGGCACCTGAATCGTCGAGCTCTGGTTGTTGACGTCGTCGAACGCGTAGCCGTAGGCCAGACCGCTGATGCCGTGGTCGTGCCAGAAGCGCGCGTACTCGTTGAACGGCGAGGCCGCGTAGTACGCCGACGGCACGTTCCACTTGGTCGTGTCGCCCATCACGTGGCGGTTGATCGCGGCGCACAGCTGCGCCTCGATCTGCTGCTGCGTGCCGTCGCCATCCAGGAACACGTCATTGCACAACAGCACCGCCTGCGTGTTCGGCTTGTTGACCGTGTAGGTCGCGCCGGCAAACTGGCCGTTGTGCTGATCGACTTCCTTGAACACCAGTTGCGTGCCCGAGGCGCGGCCGACGAACGCGCGCGCGCCCGCCACCACCGGCAGATCGTTCGACGCGTAGTACGTCCACATGTCGTTGACGTAGCCGTCGAAATACGTGCCGTTGGGCTTGCCCGCGGCGAACGAGTCGTGGGCCGGCGCCATGATGCGGAAGTTCGACGGCGTGGACGGCTGGAACGGCGCCGACACTTCGCGGGCATACGCCTGGTACAGATCGGCGCGGCGTTGCGTGATGCCGGTGCGCTGATGCACGGTGCCGTTGGCCGAGTAGACGTCCTGCGAGAGCGGGAAGCCGAACTCGTCGACCTGCGTGGTGTTGATCCACAGGCCGTTGCTGCCGTACGCGAACTCGTACCAGTCGAACGGGATGCCGAGGCTCGGGTCCGTGCCGTTGTTCGGATCGGGCGGCGCGAAACCGATGTTGCCGTTGGCGTCCGTGTTGATCTTGATGTACAGCGGGCTGCCGAGCGACACGAAGATCCGGCCGGAGAACATCGGCGGCAACTGCAGCGTCTTGCTCTGCGCGAGCGTGAAGAAGTAGTTGCTGTAGTTCTGCCCGTTCGGCGCGGTCAGGTGGTTCGGCGCGTCGTTGTCGGCCGCGCTGGACGCCACGATCGTGCCGTCCGGCTTGAGCCACGCGAACTGGCCGGTGGCCGGATCGCGCGCGATGACGGCCACGTACACCTGGTCGTCGGTATAGGCGCCCTGCGTGTTGTTCTGCAGGTCCACGCCGATCAGGCCCGGCTTGACCGTGTAGGCCGGCACCGCGGTGTCCACCGTCAACGTCGCGTTGCCCGAGCCGGTGACGGTGCCGTCCGGCCCCGTCACCGCCACGCTGTACACCTTGCCGGTGTCGCCGGCCACGGCCAGCGGCGTGTCGTAGGTGCGGTTGGTCGCACCGGCGATCGGCTTGCCGCCGAGCTGCCACTGGTACGTGTACGGCCCCGTGCCCGACATCAGCACGGCGAAGTGGCCGCTCTGGCCCACCGGCACCGCCTGGTCGGCCGGCTGCTCGACGAACGGGCTGGCCGGTTGTTGCGGCGGCGTCGTGCTGCCCGAACCGGCGAGCGCCGGATCGTTGTACACGGCGAACTCGAACAGCGAGTAGCCGTAGCCGCTCGCGCGCTGTACCCCTTGCAGGCGGATATAGCGCGCCGTGGTGGTGGCGTTCAACGGCAGATCCTCCACGCCGCCGCGCCCGTTGTTCTGGGTGTAGACGGTGTTCGACCAGTCGACGTTGTCGTGCGAGGCCTGGATCAGGTACTGCTTGCCGTAGGCGTTCTCCCAGTTCAGGACCACCCGGTTGAACGTGGTTTCCTTGCCGAGATCGAGCGTGATCCACGCCTTGTCGTCAAAGTTCGACGACCAGCGCGTGTTCAGGTTGTTGTCCACCGCGTTCGACGCCGGATAGCCGTCGTTTTCCAGGCCGCTCGCGCTGGCCTTGGTGCCCAGCGCCAGGTTCACCGCCGCTGCCGCGGAGCCGAACGTGACATTGACCGTGTGCGGCGCCAGCACTTCGTTGAACGTGTAGTGATCGACGATGCCGACATCCGCGCCGTCGACCTGCACGCCCGTCACCGCGCTGCCTGCCGCCGGTGCGAACTGGTAGTTCTGCACGCCGCCCTGCAGCACCTGCGTGCTGCCGGCCGGCGTGATGCTGCCGCCGCCGTTGCCGTTGCTGGTGGCCGTGACCGGATAGCTCGGCGTGTTCGCGCTGTTGTACACCTCGAACTCGAACAGCGAGTAGCCGTACTGCGTCGCACGCTTGGTGCCGTACATCCGCACGTAGCGCGCCTGCACCGGCGCCGGGAAGCGCAGGTCCTCGGTGCCGCCGGTGTCGCCCGTCTTGGTCACCGCGTCGTTCCACTGGCTGTTGTCGGTCGAGGTCTGGATCTTGTAATCCACCCCGTACGCATCCTGCCAGCGCAGCACCACGCGATCGACCGTCTGCACCGAGCCGAGGTCCACCGCGATCCACTGCGGATCGGCGAACGCCGACGACCAGCGCGAGTTGAGGCTGCCGTCGGTGGCGTTGCCCGGGCCGTCGCCGTCGTTCTCGTTGCCGCTGGAGGTCGCCGGCTTGCCGTACGCGAGGTTCGCGCTCGGCACGGTCGGCGGCGGCGGGGTGGTCGTGCCGCCACCGTTGCCGGTGTTGCCCGGGTCGCCCGTGTTGCCGTTACCGTTGCCATTGCCGTTGCCCGTGCCACCGGTATTGCCGGTGCCGCCGGTCGTGGCGGCCACCACCGTCAGCGTGGCCGGCGCGGTCGTGACCGTGCCGCCCGCGTTGCTGATGTCGACCGTGTAGATCGTGCCGTTGTCGGCCGCGACCGTGACGGGCGGCGTGGTGTACGACGGGATCGTCGTGATCGCCACCAGCGTGCCGTTGCGCTTCCACTGATAGTCGAGCGGGCCGGTGCCCGTGACGGCCACCGTGAACTTCGCGCTCTGGCCTTCACTGGCCGTGAGCGCCGCCGGTTGCGCCGTGATCACCGGTGCCGGCGAGGTGTTGCCCGACACGCACATGACCCATGCCGGGGCGTTGTTGATGATGCCCTGCGACTGACGGCCCGACGAATCGACCAGCCAGGCATTGGTCGGCAGGTTCGGCACCACCGTCGTGGTCCAGGTGCGCCACGGCGACGGGAACGCGCACGACGCGTAGTTCGAGCGTGCCACCGTCTCGGCTTCGTTGAGCGTCGGCACGCGCATGCCCACCGCGTTGCAGTACTTGATCGCGACGTCCTGCGTGAACTGCGCGCCGTCGGCCGCGAACGTGGTGTACGTCTGCTGCCACGTCAGGCCGCTCTGGTTGTCCTTCACGTTCGGCACGAACGGGCCGTTCGGCAGGCCGGGAATCGTCGACTGCCAGATGCCCGGTTGCGGCGCCAGCGGCGTGTAGCGCTCGGTTTCTCCGCCGCACTGCGGAGCGTCGAGCACCTGGAACTCGAACAGCGAGTAGCCGTATTGCGTGGCGCGCTTCACGCCCAGCATCCGCACGTAGCGGGCCGAGGTGCTCGCGAAGTTCTGCGTCTCGACGTTGCCGCCGCCCACCACCGGCGCGGTGGTGCCGCCGGCGCCGTCGGGCTGGCCGTTCGGGAACACGGTGTTCCACACCTTCTCGTCGTTCGACACCTGGATGTCGTACTCCGAGGCGTAGGCGTTTTCCCAGTTCAGCACGACCTTGTCGAAGGTCTTAACCGAGCCGAGATCGACTTCGAGCCACGACGGATCGATGTCGGGCGCCGACGACCAGCGCGTGGCGACCGAGCCGTCGATCGCGTTGGCCGCCACCAGGCCGCCGTTCTGATCGCTGCTCGACTTCGCCGTCGCGCCGAGCGCGAGGTTCGACGCGTCGGTGCCGCTCACGGTCAGCGTCGCGGTACGGCTGTCGACGCTGCCCGCGCTGTTGCTCACCGTGACCTTGTAGCTGCCCGCGTCGGTGGATTGCGCCGACGGGATCAGCAGGCTGTCGGAGTTGTCGCCCACCGGCTGGTTGCCGTGGAACCACTGGTAGCTCAGCGGGTTCGAGCCGGACGCGGTCACGCTGAACGTCACGGCCTGGCCGACCGGCACGCTCTGGTCGATCAGGTCGGTGGCCGACGGGATGGTCGGCGCCACCGCCACGTTGACGGTCAGGCCGACCGGATCGGAGGTGATCTGGCCCGCGCTGTTCTTCACCAGCACGCTGTAGAGCGCGCCGCTGTCGGTCACCTGCATCACCGGCGTGTCGTACACCGGCGCGTTGGCGCCGGTGATCGGCGTGCCGTTGCGCAGCCATTGATAACTGAGCACCGGCGAACCCGACGCCACCACCAGGAACTCGGCGCTCTGGCCCGCCGTGATGTTGCGCGCAAGCGGTGCCGTGACGATGGTCGGCACGGCCGGCTGCACCAGCGTGACCGTCGCGCTGTTCGACGGCACCTTGCCGATCAGGTTGCTGACTTCGACGCTGAAGTTCGCGCCGTTATCGGCCTGTTGCAGGGCCGGCGTGGTGTACGTGTAGCTGTTCGCGCCCGGGATCAGCTGGCCGTTCTTGAACCACTGATAGCCGATCGGCGTGGCGCCGGCGGTCAGCACCGTGAACGTGCCGCTCTGGCCCAGCGTGACGACCTGGCTGGCCGGCTGGGTCAGGATCTGCGGCGCCGTTTGCGGCTGCTGGCCGACCACCATGTCGGTGCCGTCGAACGCTTGGGCGTTGACGGCCGGCTGCACCGCGAACGACGCGGTTGCGCTGCCGAGGGTCGGCGACGACACCGTGACGTTGACCGTGCCCGGCTGGAACTGCGTGCGCACCGCGATCTTCGCCATGCCGCCTTCGGCGGACAGGTTCGGGTCGCCCGGCGCGTGCCAGCCTTGCGGCTGCGCGTCGTTGACGTAGTGGTCCGAGCCGCCGCGATAGGTGCCCGGGCCGCTGACGGCGAACGTCAGCGTCTGGCTCGCGTCCGGCACGAGGTTGCCCGCCGCGTCGACGACCTTCGCCGTCAGCGTGGCCGCGTCGGTGCCGTTGGCGGTCAGCACGAAGCTGTCGCCGTCCGGCTTGACGATCTGCGGATCGACCGTGAGCAGCAGGTGATCGGCCGCGCCGGCGGTGGTCAGCGTGTCGGTGGCGGCGACTTGCAGGTCGTCGTTCAGACACTCGGCCACCAGCGTGCCCGGCTGGAACGGGATGTTGTCCCAGTGCACCTGGCCCGGCAGCAGCGTGGTGTTTTCCGAGAGGTCGGCCGACGGGTCGGAGCTGGTCGGGTTCGGCGTTTGCGCGCCGCCGACGATCTGGCCGTTCAGGCGCAGACGCACCGACGGGCAGTTGCTGAACGCGTTCACGCGCACCAGGCCCGTGCGGTTCCAGGTGTTGGCCAGCTTGACCACCGGCTGGAGCGTGCCGTTGAAGCCCTTGTACGGCGTCCAGACCGACTTGTAGATGTAGTAAATCAGGCGCGGCAGGCGGTTCCAGTCCATCATCGACGCGCCGTTCGACCGCACTTCGCTGTTCAGCACGCCGTCTGTCTGCGTGTTGATTTCGCCCGGCGTGTCGGCCAGATACCAGTGCGCCATGCCGAACGACTTACCGAGCATGCTGTGCACCCAGTCGCGCAGGTACGACGCCGCGAACTGGATCTCGAAGTCGTACTTCCAGCGGCCCACGCCGTCGCCCCAGTATTCGGAGCCGTAGGCGGGCGTGGCCGGGTACGTGGTCTTGACGTTGACGTCGCAGCCCTGGCCCGAGCAGCCGAGGATGTCGCCGTTGGCCGGGTTCGGCGTGCGGTCCGCCTGCGCGCGCGTGTTGATGAAGTCGTACACACGCGAAATTTGCTTCAGGTTCGCCGCAATGCCCGGGTCCATCGTGCCGTTGTTCGCCTCCCAGGCGAGCACCGACGGATGGTTGCGGTCATGAATGATCATGTCGCGGTGCAGTTCCGACTTCAGCGTGATGTTGTCCTGCGTCACGCAGCCGGTGGTGGTGGTCGCCGTGCAGGGCGCGGGGAAGCCGTTCTCGCCGTCGCCGCTGGGCTGCAGCATCATGATCCCGTACTCGTCCGCGCCGTCGAGCCACTCGCGGCCCTGGCTCGAATGGCCCGGGCGATACGAGCTGCCGCCGGCCTGCGCGAGCAGCGAGAGATCCTGCCATTGCAGGTCTTCCGGCACGGCCGAGCCGAGCGCCGGATAGTCGTAGCGGCCCGATGCACCGAACAGGTAGTGCGGGTGGCCGTTGATGATCGGGAAGTTGTGATCCCAGGTGATGGTGCGGATGCCCAGCGGGCTTTGCTTGGTATCGACCACCACGCCGTTCACGCTGACCGAATGGATCACGTGGTACAGGTACGGACGGCCGTAGACGCTGTTGTTCGGATACCAGAGCGTCGGGTTGTTGACCGTCAGGATCTGATCGAACGTCGATTGCGGCGCGGGCAGCACGGTCGCGGTGTTGGCCGCGAGCGTCTTGGTGTCCTGCGCCGTGGCGACCACGTTGCCGCCCGCATCGACGATCTGCGTCGTCAGCGTGACCGGCTGGTCGTTCGAGTATTCGTTGAGGACGTTGGTCTGCACGCGAATCGTCGCCACCGCGTCGTTCGCCGTGACCGTCGCCACGTAGGTGCCCCACGTGTTGAGCACCGAGTAGACGTTCTCGGGAATATGGACGCGGTCCGTGATGTGCATCCACACCGGACGGAAGATGCCCGTGTCGTCCTGGCCGAAGCGGAACGCACCCGAGAAGCTCGGCGACTCGAAGAACTTGTCGCCGCGCGACACCTTCACCGCCAGCACGTTGTCGGCCGGCTGGCCGTTGGCGTCCTTGAATTTCACGTAGGGCGTGAGGTCCACCACGAACGGCAGGAAGCCGATCACGTGGGTGGCCTGCGCGTTCGCCGCCACCTGGCTGTTGCCCTTGATGAACTGGCCGTTGATGTACACCTGCACGCCCGTGTGCGCGCCTTCGAACAGCACCAGCACCTTGCGGGCGAGCTGATCGGGGCCGAACGACGGATCGAGCTTGAAGTGCTTGCGATACCAGTTCGTGTTGCCGGTCAGTTGGCCTTGGCCGCCGCCCGACTCGATATTGATGAACGTGTCGTTGTCGGCGGGCGTTTGCGGCACGCCGATCGATTGCCACTTCGAATCGTCGAAGGCGGGATTCGAGTAGCTCGGATCGTCACTGTCCTTGAGGTATTTCCATGGGGTCGCCCCCAGGTTGATCACGATGTGATTGCTGGGCGGCAGCGGTACCGCTGCTCGCGCGTGCACGATGGAGAGCAGGAGCAGCCCCCATAAAAGGAGCAGCCACCCTCCACCCTGCCAGGCTGTTTGCCTAACACTATTGCGCATGTTGGTTATCCCGGTGATCCACGTAATGCGTCTGTCGCTACGGACACGGCCGCCCCCTGCGGGCGTCCCCCAATGCCTGCCACACGGGTGACGCGACGGCCTGTCCGGCCCGACGTTCCCGCGCTTCGATTTCTTACTTGTTTGTCAGCCTCGTGCCCGTTCATGACGGGTCGCAAACGTTTGACCGATCGGACGCAAACGTTTTACACGCGAAATAGGGGATGACCCTCGCTCTGCACTGGAGGAGATAACGGCCCGGGTCGGGAAAGGTTGACTAAGTGGAAACCCTTAGGGATTTTCGACTTTTCGGGGAAGTCGGCTAAAGGGGGACAAATGCTTTTCTTTGTTGTTGAAAACCGATCCTAAATGGTTGCGGGCGCAACTTTTTGCATGGTTTTGGGGCAGGGAGGGGAGAATTTTTGAGGGTTGGGGGGGTGCCGGAGATCTGCACCTCGACCGATTCCGAGAGAAGGCCTCCGGGACTGCCTGCATTTCTCGAACTGCATTTCCCAGTTTTTTCAGCCTTTCCGAAACGCCATGTCTCTTCCGACGGCCCTCACAGTGCGATAGGTATATCCCGTTGACATATCCTTCAGCGTCACTACAATCGGATATACGCGCAACATATCCCAAGGAGTCCATCGTGGAACAAGGTGCCATCTTCAAAAGCAACCGCAGCCAAGCGGTGCGTCTGCCGAAATCCGTGGCGCTTCCTGACGACGTGAAGCGGGTCGACGTGGTGGCGATCGGCCGCGTTCGTATCCTGACCCCTGCCGGCGAATCCTGGGATAGCTGGTTCGATGGCGAGGGCGTCAGCCCCGATTTCATGTCTACCCGCGGCCAACCCGCCGATCAAGAACGTGAGGGGTTTTGATGCTCAAGTACATGCTCGATACGAACATCTGCATCTTTACCATCAAGAACAAACCCCACGAAGTTCGTGAGGCCTTCAACCGCTGCCATGGCCAACTCTGCATCAGCACGGTGACGTTGATGGAATTGATCTATGGGGCGGAGAAGTCTGCTTCCCCGGAGAAAAATCTGGGTGTGGTCGAGGGCTTTGCGGCCCGTCTGGATGTGCTGGATTACAACTATGAGGCTGCCGCTCATAGCGGCCAACTCAGAGCCGAACTCGCCAAGACGGGCAAATCGATCGGCCCCTACGACCAAATGATTGCCGGTCACGCACGATCTCGGGGCCTGATTCTGGTAACGAATAATCTTCGGGAATTTGACCGGGTAGCCGGTCTACGCGTTGAGGACTGGGTAGCGTGAATATTTTCATCGCCATCGCGCATCTTCGAATCGAATTGATGTGAACGCTTTTGATTGTTGCAACCCGGGTTTATCCGTCCATTCTTGGATGCACCTTGGAGCTGCGTATTCTCCAATACCTCGGCACACAAACCAGCGTTTGATGCATGCAGCGCGGCATCAAGAATCAAGTGCAACGTCGAGTCAATTTGGCAGCGGCCAGCTCGATGTCCAAGGCGTCCAGATTCAGTCGCTCGGCTTGTTCGACATGACAGGCCATCTCCATTCCGCAAGCGTAGATCTGATGCGTGAACCCTTCGGGGCGTCCTGCGCCGTGCATCCGTCCATTCGACAGAGCACAACGAACGGCGTTTACGTTCGACCAGCGTACCGACGCACGAGCGGTTGAACGCACCCTTGCAGTGGGCGCAGTCGCACACACAGGCCACCGCGCTGAACATCGCTGCCGGCTGGCTGTCATTTCACTGAAGTGGGAGAAAACACTGAAGCGGCGAAACCGCTGAATGCCTGACTAGGCTTGGTGCGCCCGGCTGGGATCGAACCAGCAACCCCTGCCTTCGGAGGGCAGTACTCTATCCATTGAGCTACGGGCGCTTCGAGAAACCGCGTCACGACCCCGTAAAACCTGGGTGCAACGCCGGCAAGAGCGAGAGCATACCTTGTTTCCATGACAGCGTCCACCGCGCGCCGGCCGCCTCCCGCGCGGCTTCCGGCTTGCGGGTAAACGCCCGCCGCGCTGCCCCCTTCCGGGTGAAAAAGAGCCGTCTATAATCATTCGAGCTTCCGTCAACAGCCATTCTGCCGCAGCCGGACCCGACCTAATTCCTATTCACGGAGACGAGGCCAGCATGAGCGAAGCGCCCCATCAGCCCCATCACGAAGCGCCCATCAAGACGCCCGGGCAACTGATCGCCGTCATCGTCGCGTCGTTCGCGATTCCGATCGTGATCATCATCCTGCTCGCCACCTACGTCGATCACGCGTTCCGCGTGGGCGCCGGCACCGACGGCCTGTCGGACGCCGCCGTGGCCGCGCGCATCGCGCCGCTCGCCCAGGTGGACGTCAAGGACGCCAACGCACCCCGCACCTACAAGACCGGCGAAGCGATCTACACGGCGGTCTGCGCGGCCTGCCACGCGGCGGGCGCGGCCGGCGCGCCGAAGTTCGGCAACGCGGGCGACTGGGCGCCGCGCATCGCCCAGGGCTACGACACGCTGCTGCACACCGCACTGGCCGGCAAGGGCGCGATGCCCGCACGCGGCGGCACGAACCCCGACGACGTCAGCGATTTCGAGATCGCGCGCGCAGTCGTCTACATGGCGAACAAGGGCGGCGCGACCTTCCCCGAACCGGCCGAGCCGGCAGCCAATGCGACACCGAACGCGGCACCGAACGCGACAGGCGCGCCGGGCGCGGCCTCGGGTGCAACGGCGGCCTCGGGCGCAACCGACGCATCGGCCATCCCCGACGCAGCCGCCGCCGCGAACGCGCAGGCCGCCGCCGCCATGGCCGCGATCGCGGCGCTGCCGAAGCCGGGCGCGGCGCCGGCCGGCGGCGCGGGCGCAGGCAAGGCGCTCTACGAATCGGTGTGCATGGCCTGCCACGCGGCCGGCGTGCTCGGCGCGCCGAAGTTCGGCAACAAGGCAGACTGGGCGCCGCGCCTGAAGGACCCGATGGACACGGTCTACAACTACGCGCTGCACGGCAAGGGCTCGATGCCGCCGAAGGGCGGTTCGAACGCGTCCGACGCGGACGTCAAGGCGGCCGTCGACTACATGGTGGGCGCGGCGAAGTAAGCCAGACCGCGCAGCCCGCCAGACGCCCGCGCAAAAAAATGGCCCGTGTCCGCAATCCGCGGCACGGGCCATTCTCATCGAAACGCGCCGCCAGGCTTACTTCTGCAGCAACGCCTTCAGGCTCGCCAGCCGATCCTTCGGCGTCATCGGCGCTTCCTCGGGCGTGGGCGGCGGCGCTTCGTCGAGCCCCATTTCGACGATGAAGCGCGACTGCTCGCACACCACCGTCTCGCGCGCCCGCTTGCGCTTCTTGCACCAGTTCAGATGCAGGCTGCGCTGCGCACGCGTGATCGCCACGTACATGAGCCGGCGCTCTTCCTCGATGCGCGCGTCGTCGACGGCTTCGTCCTCCGAGTTGCCGCGATGCGGCATCACGCCTTCCTCCACCCCGACCAGGAACACGTGCGGATACTCCAGCCCCTTCGACGCATGCACGGTGGACAGCCGCACCGCGTCGGGGTCGTCCTCCTTGCCTTCGAGCATCGACATCAGCGCGACGGTCTGGATCAGGCCGAGCAGGTTCTTGCCGGTGTCGGCGAGCCCGTCGGCATTATGGAAGCCCTCGGATTCGCCATCGACGGCCTCGGTTTCGGGCTTGGTGCCCTTGCGCTTGAGCCATTCGAGGAATTCGAGCACGTTCTGCCACTTCGATTGCGCCTGGCGCTCGTCGAACGCGTCGTACAGATACGCCTCGTAGTGGATCGCCTCCATCATGTCGTCGAGCACGGTGGTGGCCGGATCGGTATCGGCACGCTCGGTCAGGCGCTGGATGAAGTCGCAGAACATGCGCAGCGGCTCGACCTGCCGCGCCGAAAGCCGCGCCTCGATGCCGCCCATGTACACCGCCTCGAACAGCGACACCTTGGCCTGCCCCGCGAACGAGCCGAGCGCCTCCAGCGTGGTGTTGCCGATGCCGCGGCGCGGCGTGGTGACGGCGCGGATGAACGCCGGATCGTCGTCGGCGTTGGCGATCAGGCGCAGATAGGCGCACAAGTCCTTGATCTCGGCCTTGTCGAAGAACGACTGGCCGCCCGACAGCACGTACGGAATCCGCTCGCGGCGGAGCACCTGCTCGAAGATCCGCGCCTGGAAGTTGCCGCGATACAGGATCGCGTAGTCGCGGAACTGCGTGCGCCGCTCGAACTTGTGCGCCGACAGCCGGAACACCACCGATTCGGCTTCGTGCTCCTCGTCGTTGCACGGCGTGACGGTGATCGTGTCGCCCATGCCGTGCTCGGACCACAGCTTCTTCTCGAACAGCTTCGGGTTGTTGGCGATCACGTTGTTCGCGGCGGTCAGGATCCGCACCGTCGAACGGTAGTTCTGCTCCAGCTTCACGAGGTGCAGCTTCGGGAAATCCTTGCCGAGCTGCGCCAGGTTCTCCAGCGTCGCGCCGCGCCAGCCGTAGATCGCCTGATCGTCGTCGCCCACCGCCGTGAACGCGGCGCGCGGGCCGGCCAGCAGCTTGAGCAGCGTGTACTGGCAGGTGTTGGTGTCCTGGTATTCGTCGATCAGCAGGTAGCGCAGCTTGTTCTGCCAGCGGTCGCGCACCTGCTCGTTGCGGTCGAACAGCTCGGCCGGCAAGCGGATCAGATCGTCGAAATCGACCGCCTGGTACGCGTGCAGCGTGGCCACGTAATTGCGGAACACCAGCGCGGCCTGCTGCTCGTCCTCGTTGGCGGCGATCGCGAGCGCCTGCTCGGGCGTGACGAGGCCGTTCTTCCACAACGAGATGGTGTTCTGGATCTTGCGGATCAGGCCCTTGTCGGTGGTGCCGAGCTGCTCCTGCACCATGCCGAAGCAGTCGTCCGAATCCATGATCGAGAACTGCGGCTTGAGGCCCACGTGCTCGGCCTCCTGGCGCAGGATCTGCACGCCGAGCGAGTGGAACGTGCACACCGTGAGCTGATTCACGGGCACCTTGCGGCCTTCCTTGCCGGGCGTGGTCAGCGTCTTGCCTTCGAGCAGCTTGCCGACGCGCTCGCGCATTTCGGCGGCGGCCTTGTTGGTGAACGTGACGGCCGCGATATGGCGCGGCTCGAACCCCTTGTTCTCGATCAGATGGGCGATCTTCTGGGTGATCACCCGCGTCTTGCCGCTGCCGGCGCCGGCGAGCACGAGACAGGGGCCGTCGAGATAGCGCACCGCTTCGTTTTGAGCGGCATTGAGACCTGCGGACATGGTGACTGGCGGACTGGAGATGCGGATGGCGGCGCCGCCGCCGCGCCTTCGAACAGGGCGCGGTGCGCGCCGCCGGAGGCTGCGCGGATCGGAATACGACGGACGCGGGAGGCCGCATGTTAACACGCCGCCTGCGTGCCGATCGTGACGCCAAAATGGGGCCGGACAACCAATCGGGCGGCCCCTCGCCCGACGCGCAGCCGTGTTCGCGCCCCGCTTCGCCGTGCCACAATAGCCGCTCGTTTGATCTCGCTCGCTGACAGGATTCGCTTATGGCTTCTTTGCTGAAAGTAGGTCTGATGGGTTTCGGTTTCGCCGGCGCGACGTTCCACGCGCCCGTGATCGCGCACAGCGGCCGCACCACGGTCGCGGCGATCGCCACCGGGCAGCCCGAGAAGGCGCGCGCCGCCTACCCGCAGGCGGCCGTGGTGGCCGATTTCGAGGCGCTGCTGGCGCACGCCGACGTCGAATGCGTGGTGATCGCCACGCCGAACGACACCCACTTCGATCTGGCCCGCCGCACGCTGGAAGCGGGCAAGCACGTGGTGGTCGACAAGCCGGTCACGCTGAGTTCGGCCGAGGCGCGCACGCTGGCGCGGCTCGCGGCGGACCGCGGGCTGGTGTTCGCGCCGTTCCACAACCGCCGCTGGGACGGCGATTTCCTCACCGTTCGCCAGCTCGTCGCGAGCGGCGAACTGGGCCGCATCACCTGGTTCGAATCGCACTTCGACCGCTTCCGCCCGCAGATCCGCCAGCGCTGGCGCGAGGACGCGACGCGCGGCGGCGGCCTGCTGTTCGACCTCGGACCGCACCTGATCGACCAGGCGCTGGCGCTGTTCGGCGCGCCGGACACGGTCAACGCGACGGTGCGCGCGCGCCGCGACGGCTCGGAGGCCGCCGACCTGATCCACCTGGTGCTCGGCTATCCGGACAAGGAAGTGGCGCTGCACGCGAGCGCGCTCGCGGCGATCGAGCCGGCGCGCTTCACCGTGCTCGGCACGCGCGGCGGCTATCAGAAGTTCGGGCTGGACACCCAGGAAGATCAACTCAAGGCGGGCCTGACACCCGACGACGTCGAATTCGGCGGCGGCAACCACCCCGGCGTGCTGCATCTGCTCGACGGCGACGTCGAGACGGAACGCCCGGTGCCCACGCTCGACGGCCAGTACGCCGAGTTCTACCGTGCGCTGGCCGCCTCGATCCACGATCGCGCGCCGTTCCCGGTGGCGGCGCAGGATGCCGTCGACGTGATGGCGATCATCGAGCTGGCCGATCGCAGCGAGCGCGAAGGCCGCCGCCTGCCGTTCGTGCGCGAATCGTTCTGACACCGGCGTACGCGCTCGCCGGTACAAACCGTTACAAAAGTCTCGGGAACCCGAACTGACTTAGGCATGGTCTCAATCGTGCTTCAAACGGCCGGCCCCGAGAGGGCCGGCTTCGTTTTCGGCACGCCGCACCCGCATTCGCGCCTCACCGATCCGCCACAAGGAGAACGATTCATGCAACGGTTGATCCGTACGGCCCTCGGCGCCGCCCTCGTCGCCTCGCTGGCCGCGTGCGTGGTCACGCCGCCGCCGAAGCGATGGACGCCGCGTCCGCGCCCCGTTCAACCGGCCCCCGTCCAGCCGACGCTGCCGCCCCCGCCGCAACCGGCGCCGCCGCCGGTGGGCGTCGAGCGCATGAACGACATCCTCGGCCGGATCGACAGCCTCGGCGGCCGCATCGATTCGCGCGTGACGAGCGGCGCCTATCCGCCCCCGCAAGGCCGCGCGCTGCATCGCCGGCTCGACGTGATCCGCCAGGAAGCGAACGACATGAGCGCCCAGCACGGCGGCGGCCTGACCGCCGACGAACAGCGCGTGCTGAACCAGGAACTCGATACGGCCGCGCGCGCGATCGGCGTGTAAGCGGTTGGCGTGGGCGGGTGGGCGCGACGTGCGCCGCCGGTTCCGCGCCGTTCTTTCTCCTTCCCCGTTTCATCTGGCGAGCCGCCATGGCGCGGCCGCTCGCGGTGCGCCGTCGGCTCCGCGCCCGGCTTTCTCCCTCCTCATTTCATCCCGCAAGCCTCCGTGGCGTGGCCTCGCGCGGCGCGCCGCGGCTCCGGGCCCGGCTTTCGCCCTCTTCGCTTTATCCCGCAAGCCGCCATGGCGCGGCCTCGCGCGGTGCGTCGTCGGTTCCGCGCCCGGCTTTCTCCCTCTCCGTTTCATCCTGCAAGCCGCCATGGCGCGGCGCTCCCCGAGCCCGCTCCGCGAGACTTGTTCACCGCTCACCCACCGGTTATCCCAAGGTTTGTCCACCGCAAGCGGGTAGTTGCCCACCGCTTATCCCACGGTTTTCCAGCCCCCTTTCCACAACTTTTTCAGCGCTTTTCCACCTAGTTATCCACCGCCTTATCCCACGATTCGCCCCCGCTTATCCACCCGTTGCCCACCGCTTACCCCCCGCTAATCCCACGATTGTCCAAGTAGTCATCCACACGATTTTCCACAGCCGAACAGCCGGTTACCCCCCGCTATTCCACACCTTGTCCACCGGTTTATCCCCAGCCTCGCCACGCAAGCGTGCGACATCCGCCTGCCGCCAGGCGACATGAATTTGCGCAAATTGACAAGCCGTTGGGCCTCGCGTACATTCGCCGGCACGCGTCGGGAGAGCGCGCAGCAGCCAGCACATCGGCTCGCCGCGCCGCCGAAGGGGCACACCCGCAAACTCTCAGGCAAAAGGACCGACCGCGTCGAAACACCGTGCGCGCCGCCAATGCGGCGCGTCGCGCGTTTCGAACTCTGGAGAGCGGCAGTAGCCCGTGCGAACGCACCGGCAAGCTGCCCACCGAAGGGGCGCGCGCAGGCCGGTCACGGCCGCGCAATCTCTCAGGTACCAAGGACAGAGGGGCTTGGCAAGGATTCACTGGCGTCAATCCGCCCGTGCATCCCGCGAATTGCCAGATCGTTGTCACGCTCGCGCACCCGCGCGGACGGAACCCCGAGGCCCCGATGACCGCACTCAAACACACCCCGCTTCACGCCGCGCATACGGCGCTCAATGCCCGCATGGTCGATTTCGGCGGCTGGGACATGCCCGTGAACTACGGCTCCCAGCTCGACGAGCACCGTGCCGTGCGCACCGATGCGGGCATGTTCGACGTGTCGCACATGTGCGTCGTCGATTTCCGCGGCGAGCGCGTGCGCGCGTTCTTCGAGCACGCCATCGCCAATCACGTCGGCAAGCTGCAAACCCCGGGCAAGGCGCTCTACTCGTGCCTGCTGAACCCGGAAGGCGGCGTGATCGACGACCTGATCGTCTATTACTTCACCGAAAACTTCTTCCGCGTGGTGGTCAATGCCGGCACCGCCGAGAAAGATCTCGACTGGTTCACGCGCCTGAACGCCGACGGCGGCTTCGGCCTCGAGATCACGCCGCGCCGCGAGCTGGCGATCGTCGCCGTGCAAGGCCCGAACGCGCGCGCCAAGGCCTGGGACACGATTCCCGCCGCCCGCGCCGCCACCAGCGAACTGAAGCCGTTCAACGCCGCTCAGGTCGCCGGCACGCCGTTCGGCGACCTCACCGTTGCCCGCACCGGCTACACGGGCGAGGACGGCTTCGAGATCATCGTGCCGGCCAGCCACGTCGAAGCGCTGTGGAACGCATTGATCGCCCAGGGCGTGCGCCCGGCCGGGCTCGGCGCGCGCGACACGCTGCGCCTCGAAGCCGGCATGAACCTCTACGGCCAGGACATGGACGACACCGTCTCGCCGCTCGACGCGGGCCTGGCCTGGACGGTCGACCTCGCCGCCCCGCGCGATTTCGTCGGCCGCGCCGCGCTCGAAGCCAACGGCCAGCGCGCCGCCTTCGTCGGCCTGATCCTGCTGAAGGAAAACGGCAAGGCCGGCGGCGTGCTGCGCGCCCACCAGAAGGTCGTCACCGCGCACGGCGAAGGCGAGATCACGAGCGGCACCTTCTCGCCCACCATGCAGGAATCGATCGCGTTCGCGCGCGTGCCGGCCGGCGTATCGGCAGGCGATGCGGTGCAGGTGCAAATCCGGGACAAAAACCTTCCCGCGCGCGTGGTAAAACTCCCGTTCGTGCGCAACGGCAAGGTGCTGGCCGTCTGACGGCCCCCTCCCGCGCGCACGGCGAACTTCAACGCACAACCCCAATCAGGAGCATCCGATGAGCAACGTCCCGGCCGATCTGAAATACACCGACGAACACGAATGGATCCGCACCGAAGCTGACGGCACGCTGACGGTCGGCATCACCGATCACGCGCAGAGCACGCTCGGCGACATCGTCTTCCTCGAACTCCCGGAAGTCGGCAAGCAGTTCAAGGAAGGCGAGGCAGTCGGCGTCGTCGAATCGGTCAAGGCCGCTTCCGACATCTACTCGCCGGTATCGGGCGAGATCCTCGCCGTCAACGCCGACGTGGTCGACACGCCGGAATCGGTCAACGAAGACGCCTACGAAGCCTGGCTCTTCAAGATCAAGCTCGCCCCCGGCGCCAGCACCGACAAGCTGATCGACGCAGCCGCGTACACCAAGCTGATCGACTAAGCGTTTTACGACCCGCGCGGCGCGCCCGGCTCCGGTGCGCGCCGCCACCCCGCAGGACATGCCATGAAGCTCGACCATCCGGATCACCTGATGAACCGCACGCCCCTCTCGCTCGCCGCGCTCGAAACGCACGACGCGTTCGCCGAACGCCATATCGGCCCCGACGCCGCCAGCCAGCAGGCGATGCTCGACACGCTCGGCTTCGCGTCGCGCGCGGCGCTGATGGATGCGGTGATTCCCGCCGCGATCCGCCGCGACGAAACGCTGCCGCTCGGCCCGTTCACGCAGCCGAAAAGCGAGGCGGAAGCGCTCGCCGCGCTGCGCGAGCTGGCGAATCAGAACCAGGTGTTCCGGACCTTCATCGGCCAGGGCTATTACAACGCGCATACGCCGGCCGTGATCCTGCGTAACGTGCTCGAAAATCCGGCCTGGTACACGGCCTACACGCCGTACCAGCCCGAAATCTCGCAAGGCCGCCTGGAGGCGCTGCTGAACTTCCAGCAAATGGTGACCGACCTCACCGGCCTCGCCATCTCGAATGCCTCGCTGCTCGACGAGGCCACCGCCGCCGCCGAGGCGATGACGCTGCTGCAACGCAACGGCAAGCCGAAGTCGAACCGCTTCTTCGTGGCCGACGACGTGCTGCCGCAAACGCTCGAAGTGATCCGCACGCGCGCCGTGCCGGTCGGCATCGAAATCGTCACCGGCCCGGCCGCGCAAGCCGCCGAGGCCAACGCGTTCGGCGTGCTGCTGCAATACCCGGGCGTGGACGGCGACGTGCGCGACTACCGCGCGCTGACCGAAGCCGTGCACGCAGCCGGCGGCCACGTGGTGGTGGCGGCCGACCTGCTCGCGCTGACGGTGCTGACGCCGCCGGGCGAATGGGGCGCGGATGTCGCCATCGGCAACACCCAGCGCTTCGGCGTGCCGGTCGGCTTCGGCGGCCCGCACGCCGCGTACCTCGCGGTGCGCGACGAATTCAAGCGGCAGATGCCGGGCCGGCTGGTCGGCGTGACCGTCGATGCGCAAGGCAAGCCGGCGATGCGCCTCGCGCTGCAAACGCGCGAGCAGCACATCCGCCGCGAGAAGGCCACCTCCAACGTGTGCACGGCGCAGGCGCTGCTCGCCATCATGGCCAGCTCGTACGCCGTCTATCACGGCCCGCGCGGCCTCAAGACCATCGCGCTGCGCGTGAACCGCATCGCCGGCCTGCTGGCCGCAGGCCTCGGGCAGCTCGGCTTCGCGCTCGTCAACGACACGTTCTTCGACACGCTGACGATCGAAGCCGGCACGCAGGCCGCAGCGCTGCACGACGCCGCGCGCGCCAAGCGCATCAACCTGCGCCGCGCCGGCGAAACGCGCGTCGGCGTGTCGATCGACGAAACCACCACGCGCGCCGACCTGGCCGACCTGCTGGCCGTGTTCGCCACGGTGGCGGGCGCCGCCGCGCCGTCGGTCGAGGAACTCGACGCCGCGCTGCCGGGCGCGCCGGTGCTGCCGGCCGACCTCGAACGCAGCAGCGCCTACCTGACGCACCCGGTGTTCAACCGCCATCATTCGGAAACGGAAATGCTGCGCTACCTGCGCAGCCTGTCGGACAAGGATCTCGCGCTCGACCGCTCGATGATCCCGCTCGGCTCGTGCACGATGAAGCTGAACGCCACCTCGGAAATGCTGCCGGTCACCTGGCCCGAATTCGGCCAGATCCACCCGTTCGCGCCGGAAGATCAAACGGTGGGCTATCGCACCATGATCGCCCAGCTCGAACAGATGCTGGTGGCGGCCACCGGCTACGCAGCCGTGTCGCTGCAGCCGAACGCCGGCTCGCAGGGCGAATACGCGGGCCTGCTGATCATCGACGCGTATCACGCCTCGCGCGGCGAAGGCCATCGCGACGTCTGCCTGATCCCGGCGTCGGCGCACGGCACCAACCCGGCCTCGGCGCACATGGCCGGCATGAAGGTGGTGGTGGTGGCCTGCGACGAGCAGGGCAACGTCGACATCGCCGACCTGAAGGCCAAGGCGGATCAGCACTCCGCCAACCTGGCCGCGATCATGATCACCTACCCGTCCACCCACGGCGTGTTCGAGCAGAACGTGCGCGAGATCTGCGAGATCGTGCACGCGCACGGCGGCCAGGTGTACGTGGACGGCGCCAACATGAACGCGATGGTCGGCCTGACCGCGCCGGGCCAGTTCGGCGGCGACGTGTCGCACCTGAACCTGCACAAGACGTTCTGCATCCCGCACGGCGGCGGCGGCCCGGGCGTCGGCCCGGTGGCGGTCGGCGCGCACCTCGCGAAGTTCCTGCCGAACCAGCGTTCGACCGGCTACACGCGCGACGCCGACGGCATCGGCGCGGTGTCGGCTGCGCCGTATGGCTCGGCCTCGATCCTGCCGATCTCGTGGATGTACATCGCGATGATGGGCGCACGCAACCTGACGGCCGCCACCGAGGTGGCGATCCTCAACGCGAACTACATCGCGCGCCGCCTCGCGCCGCATTACCCGGTGCTGTATTCGGGCCCCGGCGGCCTGGTCGCGCACGAATGCATTCTCGATTTGCGCCCGATCAAGGAATCGAGCGGCATCACGGTGGACGACGTGGCCAAGCGCCTGATGGACTACGGCTTCCACGCGCCGACCATGAGCTTCCCGGTGCCGGGCACGCTGATGGTCGAGCCGACCGAATCGGAATCGCAGGAGGAACTCGACCGCTTCATCGACGCGATGGTGGCGATCCGCGAGGAAATCCGCGCCGTCGAGGAAGGCCGCGCCGATCGCGAGGACAACCCGCTGCGCCACGCGCCGCACACCGCCGCGGTGGTCACCGCGAACGAGTGGAACCACGCCTATTCGCGCGAACAGGCCGCGTTCCCGGTGGCGTCGCTGGCCGCCGGCAGCAAGTACTGGCCGCCGGTCGGCCGCGCCGACAACGTCTACGGCGACCGGAACCTGTTCTGCGCCTGCGTGCCGATGTCCGACTACGCCTGAGCGAACGAGCCAACGCCTGACGCTTCTCTCGCCGCCCGCCATGCGCCGCGCCGCCGCACCTGCCACCGCCCTCGGGCCGGCGGGCGCAGCGGCGCGCCGTCGCGTTCGTTACCAAGTCCGGCTACCATCACACACCGCCATCCAGCCAAACGAGGAGTTCCGCATGGTGCGCAAGGTGTTACCGGACAACACGGCCGTCAATCGCGTGAGGGCCGCCGCCGCGCGGCCTCGCTGGCGGGCGTTCGCACCGGCCGTCGCGGCCTGCGTCGCGTTCGCCGCTTCGGTCGGCGCGTCGCCCGCTCGGGCGGCCATGAATTTCTGCGCCGCGCCCGCGCTGCAGAGCAACGAATCGACTTCCGCCGAACCCGGCATCCAGGCGCTCGTCCGCGGCGTCGACGCGCACCTGAACGACGCGCCGAACGCGATGCAGCACCTCCATACCGAGGGGCTGCTGCCGCATGAAGGCATCCGCGATCAAAGCGAGGCCGCGCTCGACGACATGGAGCGCATGCGCGACGCGGCGCTGGCCTGGCGCGTCACCAACAAGCCGGCCTACCTCGCGTTCGTGAACCGTTTCCTGCTCGCCTGGGTCACCACCTACGAGCCGGATTTCAATCCGATCGACGAAACCCGTTTCGAAAGCCTGATCATTGCGTACGACATGACGGCGAGCACGCTGCCCGTGAAAACGCGCAACGCCGCCTCGGCCTTCATCGCCAAGCTCGGCGCCGGCTACGTCGCGCAGGTCGAGGCGCAGCCGCGCCCGCTCACGGGCGTGTGGCGCAACAACTGGCAGAGCCACCGGATCAAGCTGATCGCGCTGGCCGCGTTCACGCTCGGCGACCGCAAGATGATGAACGCCGCGCAGCGCCTGTTCGTCGAGCATCTGGCCGACAACATCAAGCCCGACGGCACCACCATCGATTTCGAGGAGCGCGACGCGCTCCACTACACCGTCTACGACCTGCAGCCGCTCGTCACGGCCGCGCTGGCCGCGCGCCGCTTCAACCGCAACTGGCTCGGCGAGCGCGGCGCGAACGGCGCGACGCTGAAGGCCGCGCTCGACTGGTTGGTGCCGTACGCGCGCGGCGAGAAGACCCACGAAGAATTCGTCAACTCCACCGTGCCGTTCGACGCCAAGCGCCGCGAAGCCGGCCTGCCCGGCTACTCGGGGCCGTGGGCGCCGAAGAACGCCACCGAACTGTTCCACCTCGCGGCCCGTCTCGACGGCCGCTACAACAGCGTCGCGCAATCGCTGTCGCCGCAGCCGCCCGCGTGGCTGGCCGCGTGCCTGCCGTTGCCGGCGCGTTAATTCACCCGCTCCGCATACAGGAACTCCCCAAATGGCAGTCAGCGTGTTCGATCTCTTCAAAATCGGGATAGGCCCGTCCAGCTCGCATACGGTCGGACCGATGCGCGCCGCGCTGATGTTCGTCCAGGGGCTGGAGCGCGACGCGCTGCTCGAACGCACGGCCACCGTGCGCGTCGACCTGTACGGCTCGCTCGGCGCGACCGGCAAGGGCCACGGCACCGATCGCGGCGTGATGCTCGGCCTGATGGGCGACGCGCCCGACACGGTCGATCCCGACACCATCGATGCGCGGCTGGCCGCCGTGCGCGACAGCAAATCGCTGTCGCTGCTGGGCCGCCATCCGGTGCCGTTCTCGATCAAGGAGCAGATCGGCTTCTACCGCCAGGCGCTGCCCGAGCATCCGAACGCGATGACGCTGCGCGCGCGCGACGCGGCCGGCGAGGCGCTGCGCGAAACCACCTACCTGTCGGTCGGCGGCGGCTTCGTGGTGACGGCCGGCGCGGCGAACACCAAGGTGCTGAACGCGGCCGACCAGATGCCCTACCCGTTCAGCTCCGGCGCCGAGCTGCTGGCGCTGACCGCCTCCACCGGCAAGTCGATCGCGCAACTGATGTGGGACAACGAACGCGCCTGGAACGACGAGGCCACCACCCGCAGCGGCCTGTTGAAGATCTGGGACGTGATGCAGTCGTGCGTGTCGCGCGGCTGCGGGATCGGCAACCCCGATGCCGAGGGCACGCTGCCGGGGCCGTTCCAGGTCAAGCGCCGCGCGCCGCAGCTCTATCGCACGCTGAGCGGCAACCCCGAGCAGGCGCTGCGCGATCCGCTGTCGATGGTCGACTGGATCAACCTCTACGCGATCGCCGTCAACGAGGAGAACGCCGCCGGCGGGCGCGTAGTCACCGCGCCCACCAACGGCGCGGCCGGCATCATCCCGGCGGTGCTGCACTACTACGCGCGCTTCGTGCCTGGCGCGAGCGAACAGGGCGTGATCGACTTCCTGATGACGGCCGCCGCGATCGGCATCCTCTACAAGCTCAACGCGTCGATCTCGGGCGCCGAGGTGGGCTGCCAGGGCGAAGTGGGCGTGGCCTGCTCGATGGCGGCCGGCGCGCTGGCCGCCGTGATGGGCGGCACGCCGCGCCAGGTCGAGAACGCCGCCGAGATCGGCATGGAGCACAACCTCGGGCTGACCTGCGACCCGGTCGGCGGGATGGTGCAGATTCCGTGCATCGAGCGCAACGCGATGGCGTCGGTGAAGGCCGTCAACGCAGCGCGCATGGCGCTGCGCGGCGACGGCAGCCATTACGTGTCGCTCGATTCGGTGATCAAGACGATGCGCGAAACCGGCGCCGACATGAAGACCAAGTACAAGGAAACCTCGCGCGGCGGGCTGGCGGTCAATATCGTCGAGTGTTGAGCCGGCCGTGAGCCGTGACGGCGCGGCGCACCGCCGCCGCGCCCGCGTTTTTCGTTACTCCCGCGTGGTTCCTATCCGGCGTAAGCTATCCCCCTCGCCACCGAGAGGGAGCCCGCAGCCCATGCCGTCCACCCCGGATTCCGCCGCCCCGGCCAGCGTCAACGGCGCGCGACTGCTCGTCGACGCCTTGCTGGCCAACCATGTCGAGCGCGTGTTCTGCGTGCCCGGCGAAAGCTTCCTCGCCGTGCTCGACGCACTCGGCGACGAAACCGCCCGCATCGCCACCCTCGTCTGCCGCCACGAAGCCGCCGCCGCGAACATGGCCGAGGCCACCGGCAAGCTCACGGGCCGGCCCGGCATCGCGTTCGTCACGCGCGGCCCGGGCGCGGCGCATGCGTCGATCGGCGTGCACACCGCGTTCCAGGATTCCACGCCGATGATCCTGTTCGTCGGCCAGTGCGCGCGCGAGCATCTCGATCGCGAGGCGTTCCAGGAAATCGATTACCGCCGCATGTTCGGCGAGATGGCGAAGTGGGTCGCGCAGATCGACGACGCGCGCCGCATCCCCGAATACCTGAGCCAGGCGTTCCATGTCGCCACCGCGGGGCGGCCCGGCCCGGTGGTGCTCGCGCTGCCGGAGGATCTGCTGTCCGATCCGTGCGCGCCGCAGCCGGTGCTGCCGGCCGCGAAGCGGATCGCGGCGTCGCCGTCCGATGCGCAGGTGGCGGAGTTGCGCGAGCGGCTCGCGCGCGCCGAACGGCCGCTCGCGATCGTCGGCGGCAGCGGCTGGACGCGCGACGCCTGCGCCGACCTGCGCCGCTTCGCCGAAGCCTGGCAACTGCCGGTAGCCTGCGCGTTCCGCTATCAAGACACGTTCGACAACGCGCATCCGCTCTACGCGGGCGACGTCGGGCTCGGCATCAATCCGGCGCTCGGCAGGCGCATTCGCGAGGCGGACCTGCTGCTCGCGATCGGCCCGCGGCTCGGCGAGGCCACCACCGGCGGCTACACGCTGCTCGACATCCCCAAGACCCGGCAGGCGCTGATCCACGTGCATCAGGGCGCGGAGGAACTGGGCCGGGTATATGCGGCGGATCTGCCGATCGTCTCGGGGATGCCCGAAATCGCCGCGCGGCTGGCCGCGCTCGCGCCGCCCGAGGTGCTGCCGTGGGCCGGCAGCGCGGCCGACGCGCACGCGGCCTACGACGCGTGGCGCGCGCCGCTGCCGATGCCGGGCGACGTGCAGTTGGGCGAGATCATGCAGCAGTTGCGCGAGCGGTTGCCGCACGACGCGATCGTCAGCAACGGGGCGGGCAACTACGCCACCTGGCTGCATCGTCATTACCCGTATCGCGCGTTCCGCTCGCAACTGGCGCCGACCAACGGCGCGATGGGTTACGGCGTGCCGGCCGCGCTGGCGGCGAAATCCTTGTATCCGCAACGGGTTGCCGTGGCGCTGGCCGGCGACGGCTGCTTCATGATGGCCGGCCACGAACTCGCCACGGCCATGCAGTACGGCCTGAACGTGGTGGTGATCGTGGTCAACAACCAGCATTTCGGCACGATCCGCATGCATCAGGAACGCCATTACCCGGGGCGCGTGCACGGCACCGGCCTGACCAACCCCGATTTCGCCGCCTATGCACGCGCGTTCGGCGCGCATGGCGAAACGGTGCTCGCCACGGCGGAATTCGCACCGGCGCTCGAACGTGCGCTGGCCGCGAACTTGCCGGCGCTGATCGAGATCCGCGTGCCGCAGGAGGCGAGCACGCCGTCTGCGACGCTCGCGCAGGTGCGCGAACAGGGCCGCAAGCTGCGCGGCGAGCCGGGTAATTCAGCGTGAGCGTGGCCCTGCCTCCGGCAACCGGGGCTGCGATACAAGGCGTGGAGAGCGACGGCCCCACCGGCCTCGATGCCCTCGATGCGCATGCGGCCTTGCGGCACCCGGGTACGCTGCTGACGCCGGAGCGCATGCTCGTCGCCCCGTACGATCTCGAGATGGCCGGTGCGGTGCCAGCGGGCGTGATCGCGGCCACGGCGAGCGCGGCCGGCGCGGGCATCCTCAACGCGGCCGAGCAGCCGTTCCGGCTCGACTACGCGCGCTGCAAGACAGTGCGCGTGATCAACGGGATGGGCGTCGCGCTCGGCGATTCGATCATCGGCCTCACGGCGCTCGACGCCCTGCGCGGCGCGCATCCGGCGCTGCGCTTCGTGCTGTACCGGCCCGCGCGGCTCGCGGCCCATGTCGCGCAACTCGACGCGCTGGCTGGCCGCCCCGCCTCGCATGGCGACGCCGTGGCCGAGATCCGCACGCTGCCGGTTGCGCTCGACGCGCTGCCGATCGCCGACACAAGGATCGACGTCGGCAACCAGCTCTACCGGCCAGCGTTCGCGGCGCTGCCGATGATCGACTACTTCCTCGATGCGCTCGGCGCCGAACCAGCAGCAATCCCGGCGGAAGCCAAGCGCAACCGCTGGCTCGCGCGGCTCGCCTTGCCCGCGCTGCCCACGCCATGGCACACGCGCCGCTACGCGCTGTTCTGCGCCGACGCCAGCACGCCGCTGCGCAGCATCCCGCCCGCGCGGCGCGCGGCGCTCGTCGAACGCATCGCGCAGCGTTACGGGCTGCCAGTACTCGGCTTCGGGCCGGTCGATCATCGGGCGTATGTGGACGTGCGCGCGCTGTCGCCCGATACCGCCGCCTATCTGGCGTGGGTGCGCGGCGCGGCGGTGCTGATCGGCGCCGATTCGTCGGCGATCCACGTGGCCGACGGCTTCGACGTGCCGACGCTGGCCTGCTTCACGAGCATCGCGCCCGAATTGCGCGTGCGCGACTATCCGCATTGCCGGCCGGTGGTGGTGCCGGTGCCGCCCGCGCTGCACGACCGGCATGCGAGCGACGATGCGGACGATATTGCCGCGGTGGATGACGCCTATCGCTCGCTCGATTGGGATGCGCTGGCTTGGCCGTTGGCGCGTGACGGCAATGCTTAGTCAGTTCACCGACGTATTTCTCAGCGCCTCCGACGGCCGCATCCCGAACATGCGACGGTAATCGGTCGCGAACTGGCTCAGGTCAGTTCACCGCTTCCGCCACGGCAACCCCGAACGCCTCCTTCAACGCCTCCGACGGCCGCATCCCGAACATGCGACGGTAATCGGTCGCGAACTGGCTCAAATGCCAAAAACCCCACGCGGCGGCCACGTCCTGCACCGAGCCGGCAGCGCGGCCGCACAAGTCGCGCCGCGCGCCGTTCAGGCGCAGCGCGCGCAGGTACGTGGCAGGCGCCATGCCGAGCACATCCTGGAAGCAGTTCTGCAAGGTGCGGCGGCTCACATGAAGCTGCTCGCACAGTTCGGGCACGCCGATCGGCCGGCTGCGATGCGCGAGCATGTAGTCGCGCGCCAGCGCGACGATGCGGCGGCGGCGCTGCGGATGCAGGCCATCGGCCTCGTCGTCGGCGTCCGGCCCCGCGCACACGTCGAACAAGGCCGCCAGCACCGCCGCCTGCAAATCGTGACGCTCGCACTCGGACAACACCGCGCGCGGCGCGACCGCATCGTCGAAACGCGCGGCCAGCAGCGCACGCAGCCGTGCGAGCCGCGCCTCGCCGGGCTGCACCACCGGCTGCCGCAGCCGCGCGTCGAGGCCGACGTGCTCGACATGCTCGGCGTAACGGCGCAGCACCTCGCCGCGCACCACCACGCCGTAGATCGAGAACGCGGCCGGCGTCAGCAGTTCGAATTCGACGTTGCCGGGCCGGCAGGCGAAACCGTCGGCCGCGATCGGCCGCGCGTCGATCCGCGCGCTGCCGTCGGGCCTGGCCGGAATGCCGAACCAGTACGCGTCGCCGCGCACCTCGCAACCCTGCCGAAGCGCGTGGCTGGTGGTTTCGCTAAACAGCTTCATGGTGTCGAGCGGCAGCTCGGTCAGCGTGCCGGCGAAGCGCCCGGCCGCGAGCTGGTCGTAGGTCTGGCGCCAGCCGATCAGGTTGCGCGCCTGCTCGTCGGCGTCGTGCGCGACGCTGACCACGGCGCGGCCCGCCGGCGCTTCCGTGCCGGCCGCGCTGCGGCGTGTGTCTTCCGCGGTGGCCTCGGCCCGCGCGTCGGCGGCCGCCCTGTCACCGGCCAAAACTTCGGCGTCCTTCACGGTTTCGATCCCGCCCCGAGCATTCATCGTCCCTGCCCCTTTTTCGGTCCCGGCTTTCATCGACACGACAAATATGCAAATCCCGTGCCGAAAGTCCGTCAGGCCCGCGTTGCCCGGCCTCGCGCGCGGCTGTGCCACGAAGGCACAGCGCGCCACGCGGCGGCGTGCCAGTTCTGCGCACCTGCCATTGCCCGAGCACCGCACACGCGGACCGGCCCGCCGCCGCGCCCCGGCTGGCCGCGCCTCGCACCGCGACGCGCCCGGCACGCACCGCCGCGCGGCGCACTGGCACGCTTTTGGCGTATTTCACAGGCCCCGCCGCACGTGCGCGGCGACGTTTCCTAATTCCGACATGCGAGGAGCGACAGATGAACCACGCCGAGATGCAGCATCTGAACATCGAATTTCCGTATCGCAAGCAGTATGGAAACTTCATCGGCGGCGAATGGGTGCCCCCCGTCGCAGGCCAGTATTTCGACAACATCTCGCCCGTCACCGGCCAGCCGTTCACGGCCATCCCGCGCTCGCAGGAAGCCGATATCGAATTGGCGCTCGACGCCGCCCACGCGGCCAAGGCCGGCTGGGGCGCGACGCCCGCGGCGGACCGCGCCGCCGTGCTGCTGCGCATCGCCGATCGCATGGAGCAGAACCTGGCGCGGCTGGCGGTGGCCGAGACGATCGACAACGGCAAGCCGCTGCGCGAAACCACGGCCGCCGACATCCCGCTGGCGATCGACCACTTCCGCTATTTCGCGGGCTGCCTGCGCGCGCAGGAAGGCTCGATCGCCGATATCGGCGGCGACCTGGTCGCGTACCACTTCCACGAGCCGCTCGGCGTGGTCGGCCAGATCATCCCGTGGAACTTCCCGATCCTGATGGCCGCCTGGAAGCTCGCGCCGGCGCTGGCGGCCGGCAACTGCGTGGTGCTCAAGCCGGCCGAGCAGACGCCCGCCTCGATCCTGGTGTGGGCCGAACTCGTGCAGGACCTGCTGCCGCCGGGCGTGCTCAACATCGTCAACGGCTTCGGGCTGGAGGCCGGCAAGCCGCTGGCGTCGAGCAAGCGCATCGCCAAGATCGCGTTCACCGGCGAGACCACCACGGGCCGCCTGATCATGCAGTACGCGAGTGCGAATCTGATTCCGGTCACGCTGGAGCTGGGCGGCAAGAGCCCGAACATCTTCTTCGCCGACGTGATGGACCGCGACGACGGCTACTTCGACAAGGCGCTCGAAGGCTTCGCGATGTTCGCGCTGAACCAGGGCGAGGTGTGCACCTGCCCGTCGCGCGCACTGGTCGAGGAAAGCGTGTACGAGCGCTTCATCGAGCGCGCCGTGAAGCGCGTCGAGAAGATCCGCCAGGGCCACCCGCTCGACGCGCAGACGATGATCGGCGCGCAGGCCTCGGCCGAGCAGATGGAAAAGATCCTGTCCTACATCGACATCGGCCGCCAGGAGGGCGCCGAGTGCCTGACGGGCGGCGAGCGCAACACGCTGACGGGCGAGCTGGCGAGCGGCTACTACGTCAAGCCGACGGTGTTCCGCGGCCACAACAAGATGCGGATCTTCCAGGAGGAGATCTTCGGGCCGGTGCTGTCGGTCACCACGTTCAAGAACGAGGAGGAAGCGCTGGAGATCGCCAACGACACGTTGTACGGCCTCGGCGCCGGCGTGTGGACCCGCGACGGCACGCGCGCCTACCGCTTCGGCCGCGCGATCCAGGCCGGCCGCGTGTGGACCAACTGCTATCACGCCTACCCGGCGCATGCGGCGTTCGGCGGCTACAAGCAATCGGGCATCGGCCGCGAAACGCACAAGATGATGCTCGACCACTATCAGCAGACCAAGAACCTGCTGGTCAGCTATAGCGAGAAGCCGCTCGGGTTCTTCTGAGTTTTCCGTGCTGCATGCGAGCACCGCCGGCGAGCGATCGCCGGCGGTTTTTTCATGGCGCGTCGGCGGGTTGGCCGCCAAGACGTTCGGCATCCGAAGCATTGCCGGGCAGCAACGCGTCGCTGTCGTCCTTGAGGCCCACGCCGGTCAGTTGCAGCCGGCGCGCGTGCGTCAGCAGATAGTGCAGCTTGTGCGCAGCGGCCGCGTGCGGCAGCCCTTCGGGCCGCACGTTCGAGATGCAGTTGCGCTGCGCGTCGTGGCAACCGACCTTCGGCGCATAGGTGAGATACACGCCGAGGCTGTCCGGCGAACTGAGGCCGGGCCGCTCGCCGATCAGCATCGCCACCAGTTGCGCGCGCAACAATTCACCGATCTCGTCGCCGAGCGCGACGCGCGCCTGGCGCGCCACCACCACCGGGCCGAGCGACCAGCCGTCGGCATCGAGCCGGCCGCGCACCGCCTCGATCAGCGGCAGCGCCTGTTTCGCGGCCGCGAGCGCCGACAGGCCGTCGCCGATCACGAACACCAGGTCGGGCGCGGCCGCCACCTCGCGGCCCGCCGCCGCCAGCGCCTCGCGGCTCGCGTCGGACAGCCGCCTGCCGAGATCGGGACGCCGCAAGTAGTGCTGACGATCGGGCGCGGCGCTGTCGGCCGCGAGCGTCGCGTAACCGGCCGCCTCCAACTCGCCGCGCAGCGCGTCGGCATCGAGCGGCTGATGCACGGCGTCGCGCGCCTGTGCGTGCGACAGGTTGAAGGCCAGCAGCGGCTCGGTCGGCAGGCTGCTGCCCGCGCGGCCGAGCGCGATGCGCGCGTTCGTAAACGACTTGAGCCCGCCCCACGGGTTCTTCTCGACGGCGTCGCTCATGCGCCGATCCCCATCCAGTCATCCGCGCCCGTCAGCAGCGGCGTGCGTGTCGAAGCCGGCAACAGCACGCCCTTCGCATCGGCGATCTCCATCGTCTCCAGCCATTCCTCGAACTCGGGCGCGCGGCGCAGGCCCAGCACCTCGCGCACGTACAACGCATCGTGGAACGAGGTGCTCTGGTAGTTCAGCATCACGTCGTCCGCGCCCGGAATGCCCATGATGAAATTGATGCCGGCCGCGCCGAGCAGCGTCAATAAGGTATCCATATCGTCCTGGTCGGCTTCGGCGTGGTTCGTGTAGCAGATGTCGCAGCCCATCGGCACGCCGAGCAGCTTGCCGCAGAAGTGATCCTCCAGCCCGGCGCGAATGATCTGCTTGCCGTCGTACAGGTATTCGGGGCCGATGAAGCCCACCACCGTGTTGACCAGGAACGGCCGGAACTTGCGCGCCACCGCGTAGGCGCGCACCTCGCAGGTCTGCTGGTCGACGCCGTGATGCGCGTTGGCCGACAGCGCGCTGCCCTGGCCGGTCTCGAAGTACATCAGGTTGTCGCCGACGGTGCCGCGCTTGAGCGAGCGCGCCGCCTGGTGCGCCTCGTCGAGCAGCGCCAGCGAGATGCCGAAGCTCGCGTTGGCCTGCTCGGTGCCCGCGATCGACTGGAACACCAGGTCGACGGGCGCGCCTTTCTCGATCGCCGCGATGGTGTTGGTGACGTGGGTCAGCACGCAGGATTGCGTCGGCACGCGATAACGCTCGCGAAACGCGTCGATCATGTTCAGCAGGCGGGTGATCGCGGCGAGGCTGTCGGTGGCCGGATTGATGCCGATCATTGCGTCGCCCGAGCCGTACATCAGGCCGTCGAGCATCGAGGCGGCGATGCCGCGCGCGTCGTCGGTCGGATGGTTCGGCTGCAGCCGCACCGACATGCGCCCCGGCAGGCCCACCGTGTTGCGAAAGCGCGTGACCACGCGGCGCTTGCGGGCCGCCGCGATCAGGTCCTGGTTGCGCATCAGCTTCGAGACGGCCGCCGCCATTTCGGGCGTGATGCCCGGTGCGACGCGTTCCAGCGCCGCGCCATCGGCCGCCGGCGACAGCAGCCAGTTGCGGAAGTCGCCCACCGTCAGATGCGAAATCTCGGCGAACGCCGCGGCGTCGTGATCGTCGACGATCAAGCGCGTGACCTCGTCGCGCTCGTACGGGATCAGCGCCTCGTTCAGGAACGCCTTGAGCGGCACCGCCGCCAACGTCATCCTGGCGGCCACGCGCTCTTCCTCGCTGGCCGCCGCGACACCGGCAAGCTGGTCGCCCGAGCGCAAGGGGCTTGCCTTGGCAAGCAAGGTCTTGAGGTCCGCGAACCGGTAGGTCTGCGAACCGATAGTCTCCGTGTAGGCCATCTGTGAATCTCCTGAGGTCGAGCGGCGCGCGGCGCGGCAATCCGGGCCGCGCGCCGCCTCATTCCTCGAGCAGCGCCTCGGCGGGCGCGGCGGCGCGTTGTGCGCGCGTCGCCAGGAAGTAGACGAAGCCGAGCGCGACGATCGCCACGAACACACCCGCCACCAGCGCGTTGAAATAGAGCATCGTGCCGAGGCAGATCAGCGCGGCGACCAGCGCGAACGCCGGGAACAGCGGGTACAGCGGCGCGCGGAACGGCCGCGCCATGGTGGGCTGCGAGCGGCGCAGCTTGAACAGCGCCGCCATGCTGACGATGTACATGACGATAGCGCCGAACACCGACATCGTCACGATGTTCGCCGTCAGCGTCTGGCCGCCGAACTGGATCAGCTCATCGCTGTAGATCGCCGCGATGCCGATCACGCCGCCCGCGATGATCGCGCGATACGGCGTGCGAAAGCGCGGATGCACCTTGGCCAGCCACTCGGGCAGATAGCCTTCGCGGGCCAGCGCGAAGATCTGGCGCGAATAACCGAGGATGATGCCGTGGAACGACGCCACCAGCCCGAACAGGCCGAGCCACACCAGCATGTGCATCCAGCCGCTGTGCTCGCCGACGATGTATTTCATCGCCTGCGGCAGCGGATCGTTGATGTTGGCGAGCTTGCTCCAGTCGCCCGCGCCGCCGGCGAACACCATCACGCCGATCGCCAGCACCACGAGGGTCAGGATACCGGCCACGTAGGCGATCGGGATCGAGCGCTTCGGGTTCTTGGCTTCCTCGGCGGCCATCGCCACGCCTTCGATCGCGAGGAAGAACCAGATCGCGAACGGAATCGCCGCGAACATGCCGTTGAACGAGCCGAGCGAGAAGTGATCGGCGCCGCTCCAGCCCGCGTGCGTGAAGTTCGCCCACGAGAAGCCCGGCGACACCACGCCCATGAACACCAGCAGCTCGAAGATCGCCAGCACCGTGACGATCAGCTCGAACGTGGCAGCAATCTGCACGCCCACGATGTTGAGCGCCATGAATACGAGGTAGGCGCCCATCGCCGCGTGCTTCGGCTCCAGCGACGGGAACTGCACGTGCAGATAGGCGCCGATCGCCAGCGCGATGGCCGGCGGCGCGAACACGAACTCCACCAGCGTGGCGATGCCGGCCAGATAGCCGCCCACCGGCCCGAACGCGCGGCGCGCGTAGGCGAACGGGCCGCCCGCGTGCGGAATCGAGGTGGTCAGTTCGGTGAAGCTGAAAATGAAGGTGGTGTACATCGCCGCGATGAACAGCGCGGTGACCACGAAGCCGAGCGTGCCGGCGCTGGCCCAGCCGTAGCTCCAGCCGAAATATTCGCCCGAGATCACCAGGCCCACCGCGATCCCCCATAGCTGCCAGGTGCCGAGGGTCTGTTTCAGCGCCGGCCCGGAATGGCCGTTCGACTCTGCATGCATCGCGTTCTCCTCGGGTGCGGCCCGTCGAACGCGGCGCGCCGGAACGGGTGTGGGAGAACCGATGCTAGAGAGTCATAAATCGACGTGTTATCGAAAATCGGCAAAGGTGGGGGCAGGCGAGGGCGGGCAGCGGAGATATTGCGCGGACGGCAACGGTTTCGTACGATGAGCGGCGCCGCGCACCGGTTCGCGATTGCCTGGGCGTTCGCGTTGCCACCGGCCCGTGTGCATCGACCCTATTCAGGAGACCTGTTCATGAGCACGCGTCAGATCGAGATCCGCGAGCTTGACCCGATCGAGGTGGTGGCCGCCGAACATCGCGGGCCTTACAGCGAGATGCACACCGCGTTCGCGCGGCTGGCAGGCTGGATCGATGTGCAAGGCCTGTTCGGCCCCGACGCTTGCTGCCTCGGCATCTTTTACGACGATCCGGCCGTGGTGCCTGCCGCGCAGCTTCGCTCGCACGCGTGCTACGCGCTCGGCCCGGACACGGCGGCCATCGCGCTGCCCGAACCGTTCGAACACCTGACGATCGCGGGCGGCACCTGCGCCGTGCTGATCCACGAAGGGCCGTACGACACGCTCGGCAACGCCTACGCCTGGCTGTACGGCGAATGGCTGCCGTCATCGGGCCACGTGCCGGCCGATGCGCCCTCGTTCGAGGCCTATCTGAACGATCCGCGCACCACGCCGCCCGAACAACTGCTGACCGCCATCCACCTGCCGCTGCGTTGAATGACGGGCAACGGCCCGCAACGGCCCATTTGCTGCGGATAACGAAATGACCGCCTAGCCGCGCGAGGCGCGCAGCAGCCGCAAGCCGTTGCCGACCACGATCAGGCTCGCGCCCGCGTCGGCGAACACCGCCATCCACATCGTGCCGAGCCCGGCGATGGTCAGGCCGAAAAACACCGCCTTGACCGCCAGCGCGAAGCCGATGTTCTGCACCAGCACGCGGTGCGTGGCGCGCGAGAGCCGCACGAACTCGGGGATCTTGCGCAGGTCGTCGTCCATCAGCGCGACGTCGGCCGTCTCGATGGCGGTGTCGGTACCCATCGCGCCCATCGCGAAGCCGATGTCGGCGCGCGCCAGCGCCGGTGCGTCGTTGATGCCGTCGCCGACCATCCCGACCGCGCGCCCTTGCCGCCCCAGTTCCACCACCGCCGCGAGCTTGTCCTCGGGCAACTGGTTGCCGCGCGCATCGTCGATGCCCACCTCGCGCGCGATCGCCGCCGCCGTGTAGGCGTTGTCGCCCGTCAGCATCGCGGTGCGGATGCCGAGCGCATGCAGTTGCGCGATCGCCTCGCGGCTGCTGTCCTTGACCGTGTCGGCCACCGCGAACAGGCCGAGCACGCGCGCCGCGTCGATCAGCATCACCACCGTCTTGCCCTGCGATTCGAGCGCGGCGACGCGTGCGTCGAGCGCGGCCGAGGCGCGTCCGAGTTCGGTGGCCAGCCGCTGATTGCCGAGCCAGTACGACGCGCCGTCGATCGCGCCGCGCACGCCGCGGCCCGGCAGCGCCTCGAAGCCGTCGACCTCGGCGAATGGCGCCGCATCGGCCGAGGCGCGCGCGATGGCCTGCGACACCGGGTGATCGGAGCGGTTCGCGAGGCTCGCGGCCAGGAATGCGAGGCGGGCCGGCGCGAGATCGTCGGCCAGCGCCTCGAGATCGGTGCGGGCGGGCTTGCCGTGCGTGATCGTGCCGGTCTTGTCGAGCGCGAGCCAGCCGAGCTTGCGGCCTTCTTCCAGATACACGCCGCCCTTGACCAGGATGCCGCGCCGCGCGGCGGCGGCCAGCCCGGAGACGATGGTGACCGGCGTGGAGATCACCAGCGCGCACGGGCAGGCGATCACCAGCAGCACCAGCGCGCGATAGAGCCAGTCGTGCCACGCGCCGCCGGCCAGCAGCGGCGGAATCACCGCCACGGCCAGCGCGATCGCGAACACGATCGGCGTGTAGACGCGTGCGAAGCGGTCGACGAAGCGCTGCGTCGGCGCCTTCGCGCCTTGCGCCTCCTCGACGGCGTGGATGATGCGCGCGAGCGTGGTGTTCGAGGCCACGGCGCTCACGCGATAGTCGAACGAACCAGCCTCGTTGATGGTGCCGGCGAACACGGCGTCGCCGGGCGCCTTTTCGACCGGCAGGCTTTCGCCCGTGATCGGCGCCTGGTTGACCGTCGAGCGGCCGTCCACCAGTTCGCCGTCGAGGCCGATCCGCTCGCCGGGGCGCACCCGCACGATCGCGCCGAGCGCCACCGTGGCCGCCGCGACCGGCGCCCAACTGCCGTCGGGCTGCCGCACCGTGGCGGTGTCGGGGGCGAGCCGCATCAGGCCCGAGATGGCGTTACGGGCACGATCGAGCGACTTGGCCTCGATCAGTTCGGCGATCGTGAACAGCACCATCACCATCGCGGCTTCGGGCCACTGGCCGATCAGCATCGCGCCCGTCACGGCGATGCTCATCAGCGCGTTGATGTTGAGGTTGCCGTTGCGGATCGCGATCCAGCCCTTGCGGTAGGTGGTGAGGCCGCACACGGCCACCGACGCCACCGCGAGCAGCGCGGCCAGCCAGCCGGGCAGGCCGGCCCAGGTCACGGCTTCGGAGGCGAGCGCGGCCACCCCGGCGGCCACCAGCGGCCAGACCGGCTTCGGCGCATCGGCCAGCGGCGCGCCGGATGCGCCGGCCGCCGAAGCACCACCGCCGGCCAGTTCGGGCGTCATGCCGAGCGAGCGGATCGCCGCGGCCACCGATTCGGCCGCGCCGGGCGCGTGCACGACGGTCAGCAGCCGCTGCATCAGGTTGAAATCGAGCGTCGTGACCGAGGCCATGCCGCCGAGCTTCTTGCGAATCAGCGTTTCCTCGGTCGGGCAATCCATCTGCATGATCCGGAACGCCGAGCGTTCGGTGCCGTCGGCCAGGCGTTGCGTACCGGGCAAGGCGGCGAGGATCGGCGCGGCGGGGGCGCAGCAGGACGCGGCCGAGGGGTGATCGTGTGCGGCGTGGTCGTGCGAGCCGTGGTCGTGCGAATGGGCATGTGCGCCGTGATCGTGGCGGCTATCGTCGCCTCCGCCGACGTGCGCATGGCCGCATTGGTCGTGACCCTCCGCAGCGTGGTCATGGCCCTGCTCACCATGCGCATGATCGCCGTGCGCGTGCCCATGATCGTGGCCAAGCCCCCGCGCCTGTACCGGCGCGTCGTCCTTCTTCACCCAGCGGATCGCCAGTTGCGGCTTCGCGTCATCGCGCGCACCCGCATCATCGTGGCCGTGATCGTGCGCGCAGCAGCCGGCTGGCGACGGTGCGTCGTCGGCGCGGTGCGCGTCGTGAGTGCGGTTTGATTCGGCCATGGCGTTCTCCTGATTGCATGAGGTGTAGAGTTAACACCCTGAAGCCACTTCAGGGTCAACCGTTTCCGACAGGAGAATCTGATGAAGATCGGCGAACTTGCCAAAGCCGCACGCTGCACGCCGGAGACCATCCGCTTCTACGAAAAAGAGGGGCTGATGCCGGACACCGAGCGCACCGACGCGAACTACCGGCGCTATACCGAGCTGCACGTGGAGCGCCTGCGGTTCATCCGCAATTGCCGCGCACTCGACATGACGCACGACGAAATCCGCACGCTGCTGCGCCTGACCGACGACCCGGCCGACCGCTGCGATTCGATCAACACGCTGCTCGACGACCACATCGGCCACGTCAACGCGCGGCTCGTCGAACTGCAGCAGTTGAAGGCTCAACTGAGCGAATTGCGCGAGCAATGCCAGGGCGAGCACACGGTCGAGGATTGCGGCATCGTGCACGGCCTCGCGACCATGGAGACGCCGGAGGCGGGCGCAAAGCGCACCCACGTCGGCTGATTGCCACCCGGGTTTCATTGCATCAAACAATGACTAGCCATAAAATGACCAGTCATTGTTTGATGATTGATTTGACTGGCTCCCATGCCTAAATTCTCCCCCCTCGCGCTCGCCGTACTGGCCATGCTGACCGAAGCGCCGATGCACGTATACCGCATCCAGCAGCTCATCAAACTGCGCGGCAAGGACGACGTGATCAACGTCCGCCAGCGCAACAGCCTCTATCAAACGCTCGATCGCCTGCTGCGCGAACGCCTCGTGGTGGTTCACGAAACCGAGCGCGACGGCATGTTCCCCGAGCGCACCGTCTATGCCGTGACCGAGGCCGGCCGCAACACGGCGCGCGGCTGGCTGCGCGAACAACTGGCGCAGCCGGCCCGCGAATATCCGGCGTTTCCGGTGGCGCTGTCGGTGCTGCCGCTGCTGTCGGTGGACGACGCGCGCCGCCAGCTCGAAGCGCGCATCACGGCGCTGGAGGCGGAACTCGAACGGCTCGACGCGGCGCGCAACGCGGCGCTCGCGCTGCAGATCCCGCGGCTGTTCCTGCTGGAAAGCGAACTGCTGCAGGCGAACGTCGAAACCGAACTCGCCTGGGTGCGCAGCGTGGTGGCGCATCTGAAGGCCGGCGCGCTGACCTGGAGCGAGGCCTGGCTCAAGAAGGTGGCCGAGCGGCTGGCGGCCAGCGATTCGGATTGAAGCCGGATTGAAGCCGGATCGAAGCGAAACCAATGAAACCCGAAGCGGGGCAGGGAAGCACGATGAACGCCGCCCCAAAACAAGACCGGCCGGCGGCACGTCCTGAAACGTGCCGCCGGCCGGTCCCGTGAGTCATCCAGCCCGCGCGGGGCGCACCCCGCTCAGGCCGTGCGCATTACTTGCCGCCGATGCTCTTGAGCGGCACCCATTCGCCCTTCACGACCTTGTACATCGTGATGCCGCCGTTCTTCAGGTCGCCCTTCGAGTCGTACGCGATGTGCGTCGAGGTCACGCCGGCCATATCCGTCTGCGCGAGCACCGGCAGGTACTTGGCCGGATCGGTCGAGTTCGCCTTCTTCATCGCGTTGAACATCGCCATCGCGCCGTCGTAGGCGTACGGCGAGTAGGTCTGCACGTCTTCGCCGAAACGCTTCTTGTACTTCTCGGCGTAGGCCTTGCCGCCCGGCATGTCGTTCAGCGGCAGACCGGCCAGCGAGGCGATCGTGCCGTCCGACGCGTCGGCGGCGATCTTCAGGAAGGTCGGCGTGTGGACCATTTCGCCGCTCATCAGCGGGGAGGCGAGGCCCAGCGACTTCATCTGCTTGACCATCGGTGCGCCTTGCGAATCGGCGCCGCCGTAATAGACCATATCCGGCTTGGCGGCCTTCAGCTTGGTCAGGATCGCCTTGAAGTCGACGGCCTTGTCGTTCGTGAATTCACGATCGACGATGGTCGCGCCGGCTGCCTTGGCGGCCTTCTCGAACTGGTCGGCCAGGCCTTGGCCGTAGGCGGTGCGGTCGTCGACGATCGCGATCCGCTTCATGCCCAGATCCTTGACCGCGAACGCGCCGGCCACCGAGCCCTGCTGCGTGTCGGACGTCATCATCCGGAACGTGGTCTTGTAGCCCTGCGTGGTGTATTCGGGCGCCGTCGCCATCGCGATTTCGGGGATGCCGGCGTTCGCGTAGATGCGCGAAGCGGGGATCGTGGTACCCGAATTGAAGTGGCCGAGCATGCCCTTGATGCCGTCGTCGACGAGCTTCTGCGCGACCGTCGTGCCGGTGCGCGGGTCAGCCTGGTCGTCTTGCGAGTCGAGCACGAACGTCACCGGCTTGCCGCCGATAACCGGCTTGGTCGCGTTGAAATCCTCGATCGCGAGCACGATGCCGTTTTGCATGTCCTTGCCGTAGTGCGCCTGCGCACCCGTCATCGGGCCTGCAAAACCGATCTTCACGTCCTCCGCGTATGCGGTCCCCGCCAGCGACATGACCGCAACCAGCGTTGCGCCTGCCACTTTTTTCATCGTGTGTTGCATAGCTTCTCCTAATACCAGGGTAGATGGAGCGGCTTCGGGTTTGCCTTGCCGCTTCCGTTTCGTCATGCCAACCAGCCGGGATCGCTCAGCCGATCGTCATCAGATTGGCGTTGCCGCCGGCTGCCGCCGTGTTCACGCTCACCGAGCGCTCCGTCAGCAGCCGCTCCAACGCGTAATCTTCGTCGCCGTTCTCGAACGCGCCGGCCGCCACGCCCTGCACCGATACGATCGGGCCGGGACGTTGCGAGACTTCCTTCACCAGCGCCAGCAACTCGTCGCTGTCGCCTTCGAACAGCACCGCATCGAACGCCGCGTCGGCCTGCTTGCGCACCGCCGCATACGACTTCAACGAAGCGGGCAGCGCCGCGGCCAACGCTTCGCCGGCCGCACCCGCGAACAGCGCGCGGTTGCCGGTGGCGAGCACCGAAGCGAACTGCGCACGCGCGCCCTTCGCCGTTGCCGCGATGCACAACACCGTGCCGCGCGGGCCGAGCGTGTAGGTGTTGCGCTCGCCCGTCGGCCCCGGCAACACCGCCGTGGCACCCGCCAGCACGCGCGACAGGTAGCCTTCGCAGCGTGCGGCGAGCGCCGGCTCGCGTTGTTCGATCAGCCAGTCGCGCAGCGCGGTCAGCGCCGACGACGGATTATCACCCGACTCGCCCGCCACCGGCGCATCGACGATCAGCGACGATTCCAGCGCCTTCGGCAGGCCGGCCGGGCGCGTGGCCAGCAGACGTTGCAGATAGAGCGCGCCGCCGGCCTTCGGGCCGGTGCCCGACAGGCCTTCGCCGCCGAACGGCTGCACGCCCACCACGGCGCCCACCACGTTGCGGTTCACGTAGATGTTGCCCACATGCGCGCGGCCGATCACGTGCGCGATGGTTTCGTCGATGCGCGTGTGGATGCCGAGCGTCAGGCCGTAGCCGGTCGAACGCACCTGGTCGAGCAGCTTGTCGAGCGCGCTGCGGCGGTAGCGCACCACGTGCAGCACCGGGCCGAACACTTCGCGCTTCAGTTCGTCGATGCTGCCGATCTCGATCAGCGTCGGCGGCACGAAGGTGCCCTGCGCGCAGCCGGCCGGCATCGGCAACTGCGTGACCGCATGGCCCTTTTCCTTCATCGCGGCGACGTGGGTGTCGATCGTTTGCTTCGCCTCGGCATCGATCACCGGGCCGACATCGGTCGACAGGCGATCGGGGTTGCCCAGCGTCAGCTCGTGCATCGCGCCCTTGAGCATGGTGAGCGTGCGATCGGCCACGTCGTCCTGCAGGCAGAGCACGCGCAGCGCCGAGCAACGCTGGCCGGCCGAATCGAACGCCGAGTTCATCACGTCGGCCACCACCTGTTCCGCGAGCGCCGACGAGTCGACGATCATCGCGTTCTGGCCGCCGGTTTCGGCGATCAGCGGGATCGGCTTGCCGTCCGGGTCGAGGCGCGCGGCCAGCACCTTGTTGATCAGGCGCGCGACTTCGGTCGAGCCGGTAAACATCACGGCGCGCGTGCGCGAGTCCGACACCAGCGCCGCGCCCACCGTCTCGCCGTCGCCCGGCAGCAGTTGCACCGCGCCGGCCGGCACGCCGGCCTCGCGCAGCAGGCGCACGGCCTGCGCCGCGATCAGCGGGGTCTGCTCGGCGGGCTTGGCCAGCACCGTGTTGCCGGCGGCCAGCGCCGCGGCCACCTGGCCCATGAAGATCGCCAACGGGAAATTCCACGGGCTGATGCACACCACCGGCCCGAGCGGGCGGTGCGTGTCGTTCGAGAATTCGTCGCGGATCTGCGCCGAGTAATAGCGCAGGAAGTCGATCGCCTCGCGAATTTCCGCCACCGCGTTCGGCAGCGATTTGCCCGCCTCGCGGATCACCAGGCCCATCAGCGTATGCATCTGCGCTTCGAGCAGATCGGCGGCGCGCGCCAGGCAATCGGCACGCGCTTCGACCGGCGTGGCCTGCCAGATCGGCGCGGCCGACACGGCATGCGCGAGCGCGGCGCTCACGTGTTCCGGGGTCGCCTCGCTGACGGTGCCCACCACGTCGCGCTGATCGGACGGGTTGCGCACGTCGCGCGCCGGGGCGTCGGACAGCGCCTCGTCGGCCAGCATCGGCGCGGCGCGCCACGGGTGATGCGCGCTGGTCAGCAGCGCCGACGACAGCGACGCCAGACGATGCTCGTTCGACAGATCGAGGCCCATCGAATTGGCGCGCGAGTCGCCGTACAGGCCTTGCGGCAGCGGGATCTTCGCGTGCGGCGCGCCGAGCGGGACGATCTTCGCGGCTTCGTCGACCGGGTCGGCCACCAGTTCCTTGACCGGCACGGCCTTGTCGGCGATGCGGTTCACGAACGAGGTGTTCGCGCCGTTTTCGAGCAGGCGGCGCACGAGGTAGGCGAGCAGCGTTTCATGCGTGCCGACCGGGGCGTACACGCGGCACGGACGGTTCAGCTTGTCGCGGCCCGTGACTTCCTCGTACAGCGGCTCGCCCATGCCGTGCAGGCACTGGAACTCGTACTGGCCCGGGTAGTAGTTCTGGCCGGCCAGGTGATAGATGGCCGACAGCGTGTGCGCGTTGTGCGTGGCGAACTGCGGATACACCGCATCGGGCGCGCCGAGCAGCTTCTTCGCGCAGGCGACGTACGACACGTCGGTGTAGATCTTGCGCGTGTAGACCGGATAGCCTTCGAGGCCGTCCACCTGTGCACGCTTGATTTCCGAATCCCAATACGCGCCCTTCACGAGACGGATCATCAAACGGTGACGGCTGCGGCGCGCGAGGTCGATCAGATAGTCGATCACGAACGGGCAGCGCTTCTGGTACGCCTGCACCACGAAGCCGATGCCGTTCCAGCCGGCCAGCTCCGGATCGAAGCACAGCGCTTCGAGCAGGTCGAGCGAGATTTCGAGGCGGTCGGCTTCCTCGGCATCGATGTTCAGGCCGATGTCGTAGCGGCGCGCGAGCAGCGCCAGCGCGCGCACGCGCGGCAGCAGTTCGCTCATCGTGCGGTCCTGCTGCGCGCGCGAGTAGCGCGGGTGCAGCGCCGAAAGCTTGATCGAGATGCCCGGGCCTTCGTAGATGCCGCGGCTGCCGGCGGCCTTGCCGATTGCGTGGATCGCCTGTTCGTAGGATGCGTAGTAGCGCTGCGCATCTTCTTCCGTGGTGGCCGCCTCGCCGAGCATGTCGTACGAGTAGCGGAAGCCGCGCGCTTCGTACTTGCGGCTGTTGGCCAGCGCCTCGGAAATGGTTTCGCCGGTGACGAACTGCTCGCCCATCAGGCGCATCGCCATGTCCACGCCCTTGCGGATCAGCGGCTCGCCGCCGCGGCCGATCAGGCGCGTGAGCGCCGACGACAGGCCCGTCTCGCTGTTGGTGGTGACCAGCTTGCCGGTGATCATCAGGCCCCAGGTGGCCGCGTTCACGAACAGCGACGGCGCCTGGCCCATGTGCGAGCGCCAATCGCCCTTGCTGATCTTGTCGCGGATCAGCGCGTCGCGCGTGGCGCGGTCGGGAATGCGCAGCAGCGCTTCAGCCAGGCACATCAGCGCGACGCCTTCCTGGCTCGACAGCGAGAATTCGTGAATCAGCCCCTCGACGCCGCCGCCCGAGCTCTTGGTGCGCAGCGCCTCGACCAGCGTGGTCGCCATCGATTGCACGTCGGACGCGAGATTGGCGGGCAAGCGCGCCTGGCCGAGCAGGAACGGCACGCACTCCGGCTCCGGACGGCGGTAAGCCGCCGTGATTGCGGCGCGCAGCACCGATTGCGGCTGCACACTCTGCGCGAATTCGAGGAACGGATGCGGGGCGCCGTCGTCTTGCTCCTGACCATCGGCCAGCTCGGCGAAGCCGCTGCGGCCCGACAGTTCGGCCGGCAGATGGCCGTGCTCGATCTTTTCCAGGTACGCGAAGATCGCCTGCTTGATCAGCCAGTGGGGAGTGCGCTCCAGCCGCGCGGCCGCGTCCTTGAGACGCGAACGGAGCAGATCGTCGACTTTGACGCCTAGGGTGGTGCTTGCCATGATTCCTTCTGTGCCAGGCCGGAGCCGGCGGTCGCGTGAATATGAGACTCGCGGAATCCTATGCCACACAATAAAAAGGTGCAACCGATTCGACGATCCGGTTGCACCTTTACAAAATTCTTTTGAATCAATGCATTAGAGCATTGCAACCGGCTGTCGCCAAGCATTCGCCGGATCAGTACTTTCCCTTAGTCCACAAAAGTGCCACCCGCGCAATCGGGTATGCACCGGAATGGTGAAACTCGCTTGCGACGGCTTGCGTGCGTGGGGCGATGTGAGTGCCGGCTATCGCCAATCAGGCGGCGGGCCTTCTGCGACAAGGCAGTGTGGAAGATGAATGAGAGATTGGACAACGCCGTGACGATGACATGCGCAACCGTTCCGGCGCGCGAGTGCAATGGGAAACCGGCCAGCCGACGCGGCGGTTGCACCACTTCGAGGCATGTCGGGTGGCATCGTTTTCTTACGCCGGTGTGCCGAATCGAGTGCGCCGTCGCACCGACACGCCACGATTTCGGTGCGGCGGCGTGGTTCGGTCAGATGTCGAGCGGGTCGACCTCGACACTCCATCGCAACACGCCCTTCAATTCGCGCAAGCGCGGTTGCCACGCCGCCAGCACGTGTTGCAACACCGCGCGCGAGGCGCTTTCGACCAGCAGTTGCGCACGGTGCACGTTGAACACCTTGACGATCGTCATCGGCACCGCGTCGTAGGCCGTCACGCGCTCGGCGCCCGGCAGCGTCGCCAATTCGGCGGCGGCGGCCTGCAGGAACGCCAGCGCGGCGTCGATGGTACGGCCCTCGGCGCGCAGCAACGCCTGGTAGACGAACGGCGGCAGGTGCGCGTCGCGGCGCTCGGCCAGCGTGGCGCTCGCGAAGCCCACGTAATCGTGGCGCGACAGCGCGTGATAGAGCGCGTGGCGCGGGTAGCGCGACTGGATCAGCACCTCGCCGGGCAGCCCGGCGCGGCCGGCTCGGCCGCTGACCTGCATCAGTTGCGCGAACATCCGCTCGGTGGCGCGGAAGTCGGCCGAGAACAGCGCCGTATCGGCATTGAGCACGCCGACCAGCGAGACGCGCCGGAAATCGTGGCCCTTCGCGATCATCTGCGTGCCGACCAGGATATCGATCTCGCCCGCGTGCACCTCGGAGAACAGCGCCTGGGCGCTGCCCTTGCGGCGCGTGCTGTCGGCATCGATGCGCAGGATTCGCGCACCGGGCACCGCCTCGATCAGCGTCTCCTCGATGCGCTGCGTGCCGCGGCCGAGCGGCGCGACGTCGACGTTGCCGCACTCGGGGCACGCATGCGGAATGCGCGATTCCCAGCCGCAATGGTGGCAGCGCAGGGCGCGTTCAGGCTTGTGCAGCACCACGTAGGCGCTGCAGCGCGGGCAGCCGGCCACCCAGCCGCAGGCGTCGCAGGCCAATGCGGGCGCGTAGCCGCGGCGGTTCAGGAAGATCAGGCTCTGCTCGCCGCGTTCGAGGCGGCCCTTGAGCGCCGCGACCAGCGGCCCGGACAGCCCGCCGATCGAGGCGCGCCCGCGCCGCCGCTCCTCTTGGAGATCGATCAGCTTGACGGTGGGCAGCACGGCGTCGGCCACCGCGCGGCGCGACAGCGTGAGCCGCGTGTAGCGGCCCTGTTCGGCCTGCCACCAGCTTTCCAGCGACGGCGTGGCCGAGCCGAGCACCACCGGGATGTCGAGCCGCTTGGCACGCCAGACGGCAAGGTCGCGCGCCGAATAGCGCAGGCCTTCCTGCTGCTTGTAGGCCGGCTCGTGCTCCTCGTCCACCACGATCATCGCGAGCGCGGGCAGCGAGGCCAGCACCGCGAGCCGCGTGCCGAGCACGATGCGCGCGCGGCCGGTGTGGGCGGCGAGCCAGTGCCGCGCGCGCTCGCCCTCGGCCAGCCCGCTGTGCAGCGTGACGATTGCGTCGGGCGGCAGCACGGCCGCGAAGCGCGCGCGAAACGCCGCCTCGAACTGCGGCGTCAGGTTGATTTCGGGGACCATCACCAGCGCCTGCGCGCCGGGCCGCTGGTCGAGCAGCGCGGCGAGCGCATGCAGATACACCTCGGTCTTGCCGCTGCCGGTCACGCCATGCAGCAGGAACGGCGCGAAACCGCGCGCGGCACGGATCGCATCGAGCGCGTCGGTCTGCTCGGGGTTCAGCGCCGGGGGCACAGGCGCGGACACCCGGTTATCCACCGCTTGTCCACCGGCGTCGGCCACCGAAATTTCATCGCAGGCGGCCCAGCCCGATTCGCACCAGGCGTCGAGCGTGGCCTGCGCCTTCGGGTGCAGCGCGCGCAGCTCGGGCAGCGTCAGCGAGGCTTCGTCGAGCAGCGCCTGCGCGAGCCGGCGCAGCGCGGCGGCGCGCGCGGGCAGGGCGTCGGGCAGCGCTTCGCGGCCGGCCGGCAGCAGGCGGTAACGGATTTCGGGAGCGAGCAGGCGGCCCCAGCGCGAGGCATCGCGCAGCGCCTGCGGCAGCGCCGGCAGCGCAACCTCGCCGCGCCCGCGCTGGTAGTAATCGGCCGCGAACGCGACCAGATCGAGCCACGCGTCACCCAGCGGCGGCAGTTCCGAGCACAGCTCGACCACCTCGCGCAGGCGGTTCGCGGGCACCTCAGAGTGAGTAGTGACTTCGCAGACAAGCCCCACGGCCAGCCGCTTTCCGAACGGCACCTGCACCAGCATGCCGACCTGCGGCGGCACCGCGCCGCGATAGCGGTAGTCGAACAGCGTCTGCAGCGGATGGTCGAGCGCGACGCGCACGTAGAGATCGCCGCTCATCGGCCGCCCGGCGTGCCTGGCGGCGCGATCGACGGCCGGCTCACGGCCGGCGGAGCGAAGTTAAAGTAAAACATCACTTTCGGCGCTAAGTTTCGGATTCTGATTAGGAATCAGCGGAAGCCGACTCGCCCTGTGGATAACTTTGTTGAGAACTCGATCTTGACTGTCCCAAACTGGCTTCCCCGCGTGCCGGACGCTGCTTTTCGAGACATCGGACCGCCTGTCGCGGAGCCTTGCCCAGCAAGGCTGCTATCCGATTTTCAACGCAATAGCATGGGCATTTTGTGGACGAGGCGCTCTACCGCGCCGCAACGAGCAAAATGTGCATAAGTCAAGTCTTGACAAGCCGGAAAGTGCCGCTTGGCGGGCACCTGCGCCCCGATTACGCTGGCGGCCACGGCCGCCGCGCGCTGCAACGCAGCATCGCAAGCGGCTGATCGAACCCTGATTGAAGCGGCGCCGGCAGGGTCTGCCGGTGCCTTCCCGGCGTTCAGCCGAGCGAGCCGGCGCGCAGCGTGCGGCTATGGCGATGCACTTCGTCCACCAGTTCCGCGACGCTTTCGGGCGGCGTGAATTGCGAAATGCCGTGGCCCAGATTGAAGATGTGGCCCGGGTGGTTGCCGTAGCTGTCGAGCACCGCGCGGGCTTCCATGCGGATCGTGGCCGGCGGCGCGAACAGGATGGTCGGATCGAGGTTGCCTTGCAGCGCCACCGCGCCGTTCACGCGCTCGCGTGCGCGGCCGAGATTGACCGTCCAGTCGAGGCCGACCGCATCCACGCCGCTGGCCGCGATCTCTTCGAGCCACAGGCCGCCGCCCTTGGTGAAGGTGATCACCGGGACCTGCTCACCGTCGTGGCTGCGCTTGAGCTTGGCCACCACGCGGCGGATCGGGTCGAGCGACAGGCGCTGGTAAGCGCCATCGGCCAGCGCGCCGCCCCAGGTGTCGAAGATCATCACGGCCTGCGCGCCCGCTTCGATCTGCGCGTTCAGGTAGGCGGCCACCGCGTCGACGTTGACGTCGAGGATCTGCTTGATCAGGTCGGGCCGCGCGTAGGCCATCGATTTCACGGTGCGGAAATCGTCCGAGCCGCCGCCTTCCACCATGTAACAGGCGAGCGTCCACGGGCTGCCCGAGAAGCCGATCAGCGGCACGCGCTGACGGCCCTGCGCATCGGTCAGCGCGCGGCGGATCTCGCGCACGGCGTCGGTCACGTAGCCCAGCGTCGCGCCGATGTCGGGCACGGCGAGCTTGGCGACATCGGCCTCGGTGCGCACCGGGTGCGCGAATTTCGGCCCTTCGCCGGCCAGGAATTCGAGGCCGAGGCCCATCGCGTCGGGGATCGTCAGGATGTCGGAGAACAGGATCGCGGCGTCGAGCGGAAAGCGCTCGAGCGGCTGCAGCGTCACCTCGGTCGCGTATTCCGGGTTCTTCGCGAGGCCGAGGAAGCTGCCGGCACGCGCGCGCGTGGCGTTGTACTCGGGCAGGTAACGGCCGGCCTGGCGCATCAGCCAGATCGGCGTGTAGTCGGTCGGCTGGCGCCGCAGCGCGCGCAGGAAGGTATCGTTGAGCAGGTTATGAGCCACGGTATGAGCGACCAAGCGGGGGCAAACGGGCATTCTACCGGAGCCGCCCGCCGGAGGCGGCGCGCCGTTATCATCGTGCCCCATACGACATCCGGCGCGCACAGCTCGCACCGCACGCCGCCCCTCGCCGATTCCGGAGACAGATCGATGATTGCCGCCCGCCGTGCGCGCCCGCGCCGCCTTGCTTCCGTTCCCGCTTCAACGCGTCTGGCCGCCTTGGCGCTGGCCGCATGGGCCACGCTCGCCGGCGGCGCGGCCCATGCGGCGACCGATGCCGCCCCCGACGCGACGGCCCCGATTGTTGCCGCCCCGGCCCCGGCCTCACGGCTCGACACGGTGCTCGCGCGCGGCACGCTGCGGGTTTGCACCACGGGCGACTATCGGCCCTATACGTATTACCGCCCCGACGGCCGCTTCGAAGGCATCGATATCGAGCTGGCCGAATCGCTTGCGCGCTCGCTCGGCGTGAAGACCACGTTCGTCAAGACGAGCTGGCGCACGCTGACCGACGATTTCGTCGCGCACTGCGACATCGCGGTGGGCGGCATCTCCACCACGCTCGACCGCCAGCGCCGCGCCTTTTTCACCCAGCCCACCGTCAAGGACGGCAAGACGCCGATCGTGCGCTGCGCCGACGCCGTGCGCTTCCAACGCGTCGAGCAGATCGACCGGCCGTCGACGCGCGTGATCGTGAACCCAGGCGGCACCAACGAGCGCTTCGCGCGCCAGTACCTGACGCACGCGCAATTGACCGTCTATCCCGACAACGTGACGATCTTCCGCCAGATCCTCGACGGCCACGCCGACGTGATGGTGACCGATGCGTCCGAAACCCTGCTCCAGCAAAAGCTCAACCCCGGCCTGTGCTCGGTGCACCCGGACCAGCCGTTCCAGTTCGGCGAGAAGGCGTACATGGTGCCGCGCGGCGACGTGGTGTTTCAGCAGTACGTCGACCAATGGTTGCACCTCGCCCACGAAACCGGCGAATTCCAGGCCGTGACGGACACTTGGCTGAAGTAAGCGCGCGAGCCGCCGCCGCGCTCTGTTTCGGTTCCTTACGACCCACGGGGAAAGTAACCACGGGAGCGGCAGTCACCTCGCAACGGCTCGGGCCGGCTGCCTCGCCTCGGCGGCAAGATTTGCCGCTGCCTTGCAGCGTTCGCCGGCACCGGCCCGACCCTGCCACCGCGCGGAATGTGTCCGCCCAGGCCCGCGCGATTGCGCACCACGGCGACACATTGGCCGATCGGCAGGATTGTTTCCCGTCGAAAAACGAGAGATTATCCTTACCCATCAAATTACAAATTTGTTCAGTGCGGGAACGACTATTCGGAACCTGATGGAAAAACAAAATAATTACGCAAAAAGATCAGCGGAAAAGGCGGTAAAAATGACCCTGCTTTTAGACTTCCGGCGGAGTAAAAAATCCCGCATCGCCTTATCTGGCGGGCGTTACAACCGGATACACTTTGTTACCGCGCAGGCCCTCTAATTCGCCCACAATGGTTCTCACGGTTTCAACACGGATGTGGTCCTTCTTGTGCAGCGTGTGAGCGGATACAAAGCACAATGAATAGATCGTCGGTTTCATACCGAATCCCTTCTTAGGGGCATCCTTGTTGGAATCGTGATCGGCACATGCCGATTGCTTCCACCTTTGGTCTCCTCGCGCTAACCCCGTAGCGTGTGGTTTTTAGCGGGCTTATGAGCCCGCTTTTTTTCGTCCATAGCAAACGCAAGCGCCAGTTTTTACGCCGTCTTCTGCTGCGTCAGCCCCAGTTCGTCGATCATCGCCTCGCGCATCACGAACTTCTGCACCTTCCCCGTCACGGTCATCGGCAAAGCGTCCACGAAGCGCACGTAGCGCGGCACCTTGTAGTGCGCGATCTGGCCGTCGCAATAGGCACGCAGTTCCGCTTCGTCCATCGTGGCGCCAGCGCGCAGCACGATCCACGCGCACACTGCCTCGCCGTATTTCGCGTCCGGCACGCCGAACACTTGCGCGCTCTGCACCTTCGGATGGCGGAACAGGAATTCCTCGATCTCGCGCGGGTAGATGTTCTCGCCGCCGCGGATCAACATGTCCTTGAGCCGCCCGACGATGTTGCAGAAGCCCGCCGCGTCGAGCGTCGCGAGGTCGCCCGTGTGCATCCAGCCGTCCACGATCACCTCGCGCGTGCGTGCCTCGTCGCCCCAGTAGCCGGCCATCACCGAATAGCCGCGCGTGCACAGCTCCCCCGTTTCGCCGACCGGCACGGTGGCACCGCTCGCATCGACGATCTTCGCCTCCAGATGCGGCTGGATCCGGCCGACCGTGGTGGTGCGCTTCTCGAGCGAATCGGTGGTGGTGCTCTGGAACGACACGGGGCTGGTTTCCGTCATGCCGTAGGCGATCGTGACCTCGGCCATGTGCATCTCGGCCACCACGCGCTTCATCGTCTCGATCGGGCACGGCGAGCCGGCCATGATGCCGGTGCGCAACGAGCGCAGGTCGAAGCGGCCGAATTCGGGGTGATCGAGTTCGGCGATGAACATGGTCGGCACGCCGTGCAGCGCGGTGCAGCGTTCCGCCTGCACGGCGTCGAGCGTGGCGAGCGGATCGAACGCCGCGCCGGGGAACACCATCTTCGCGCCAACCGACACGCAGGCCAGCACCGCCAGCACCATGCCGAAACAGTGATAGAGCGGCACCGGGATGCAGAGTGCGTCCTGCTCGGTCAGCCGCATCACGCTGGCGATCGAGCGGGCGTTGTTGACGATGTTCCGGTGCGTCAGCGTTGCGCCCTTCGGGCTGCCGGTGGTGCCGCTGGTGAACTGGATGTTGATCGGATCGGTATCGGCGAAACCCGCGCCCAGCACGTCGAGCCCGGCGTGCTCGCGCAAGGTGCGGCCGTGTGCGATCAGATCCGCGAAGCGCAGCATGCCGGCCGGCGCCGCCTCGCTCATCGACACCACCGTGCGCAGTGCCGGCACGCGTTCGGCGCGCAGCATGCCAGGCGCGTGCGTGTCGAGCTCGGGGGCGAGCGAGCGCAGCATCAGCGTGTAGTGCGAGGTCTTGAACGATTCGGCCGCGATCAGCAATTTGCAGCCGACCTGGTTCAGCGCGTAATCGAGTTCGGCGAGCCGGTAGGCCGGATTGATGTTGACGAGGATCGCGCCGATGCGGGCCGTGGCGAACTGAGTCAGCAGCCATTCGGCGCGGTTCGGCGCCCAGATGCCAACGCGCTCGCCCGGCGCGATGCCCAGCTCGATCAGCGCAGCGGCCAGCGCATCGACCTCGTCGCCGAATTCGCGCCAGCTCCAGCGCACGCCCTGCTCGCGAAACACCACGGCCGGACGGTCGGGAAAGCGCGCGATGGTGTCGGCCAGGAAGCGGCCGACGGTGGCGTGGCTCAACGCGGGCGTGGTTGCGCCACGGACGTGGGACAGGCCGTCGCGTGGGGCGATGCCGTTTTCACGGGCCTTGCCGCCCTCGCCTGCCTCATCCGAACGATCGCCGCCGTTCAGGCTGCCTGCGTTGTTGACGTCGTCTGCTGCGCCGTCATCGCCCCGATCGCCTTGATTCTCCGCCATCGCTGTCTCCGACCAAGCCTTGATCGAACCATTCTGCCCTGCCTGACAGTCGGCTGACATCGGGGTTAGCGCGCCTGGCCATCAGCGGCGATGCACGGGCGCCGGACAAAAAAAAGCAGCCCGAAGGCTGCTTCTTCCTGCCTGCGCGCAAGGCGCCGGCGTGTCAGTTCTTGCTGCGGATCTTCGCGAGACGCTGGATCGCTTCGAGCTGCGCCATGGCCGTCGCGAGTTCCGACTGGGCCTTGGCGAGGTCGATGTCCGACTTCGCGTTCTGCAGCGTTTCCTCTGCACGGCGCTTGGCTTCTTCCGCCTTCGCGCTGTCGAGATCCTTGCCGCGGATCGCGGTGTCGGCGAGCACGGTCACGGCACCCGGCTGCACCTCGAGGATGCCGCCGGCGACGAACACGAACTCGTCCGCGCCGCTTTCCGATTCGATGCGCACCGCACCCGGACGAATCCGGGTGATGAGCGGCGTGTGGCCCGGCAGAATGCCCAGCTCACCCGATTCGCCCGGCAGCGCGACGAACTTCGCCTGACCCGAGAAGATCTGCTCTTCCGCGCTGACGACGTCTACTTTGATGGTTGCCATATGGACTCCTGTCGATGAAAACCGGCGCTGGCGCGCCGGCCTCCATCCCATGCTCGGCAGGTAAAACGAACCGCGGCAGGCTTGCGCCGCCGCAGCTCATCGAACCCTTACTGGATCTTCTTGGCCTTTTCGAAGGCTTCGTCGATCGTGCCGACCATGTAGAACGCCTGTTCCGGCAGGTGGTCGCACTCGCCGTCGACGATCATCTTGAAACCGCGGATCGTTTCCTTCAGCGGCACGTACTTGCCCGGCGCACCCGTGAACACTTCGGCGACGTGGAACGGCTGCGACAGGAAACGCTGGATCTTCCGTGCGCGGGCGACCGTTTGCTTGTCGTCCGGCGACAGTTCGTCCATGCCCAGAATCGCGATGATGTCGCGCAGTTCCTTGTAGCGCTGCAGCGTCATCTGAACGCGACGCGTGATCGTGTAGTGCTCTTCGCCGATCACGTTCGGGTCGATCTGGCGCGAGGTCGAGTCGAGCGGATCGACTGCCGGGTAGATACCCAGCGAGGCGATGTCACGCGACAGCACGACGGTAGCGTCCAAGTGGCCGAAGGTGGTGGCCGGCGACGGGTCGGTCAAGTCGTCCGCAGGGACGTACACGGCCTGAACGGACGTGATCGAACCCGTCTTGGTCGACGTGATGCGTTCCTGCAGCTTGCCCATTTCTTCTGCCAGCGTCGGCTGATAGCCCACGGCCGACGGCATACGGCCGAGCAGTGCCGACACTTCGGTACCGGCCAGCGTGAAACGGTAGATGTTGTCGACGAAGAACAGCACGTCGAGGCCTTCGTCACGGAAGTGCTCGGCCATCGTCAGGCCGGTCAGCGCGACGCGCAGACGGTTGCCCGGCGGCTCGTTCATCTGGCCGTAGACCAGCGCGACCTTGTCGAGAACGTTGGAGTCCTTCATTTCGTGGTAGAAGTCGTTCCCTTCACGGGTACGCTCGCCCACGCCCGCGAACACGGAGTAACCGCCGTGTTCCTTCGCGATGTTGTTGATGAGCTCCATCATGTTGACGGTCTTGCCCACGCCGGCACCACCGAACAGGCCCACCTTGCCGCCCTTTGCGAACGGGCACACCAGGTCGATGACCTTGATGCCGGTTTCGAGCAGTTCGGTCGACGGCGACAGTTCGTCGAACGCCGGTGCCTTCTGGTGGATCGAGCGCGTGTGTTCGCTCACGATCGGGCCGGCTTCATCGATCGGACGGCCGAGGACGTCCATGATGCGGCCGAGGGTCGGCTTGCCGACCGGCACCGAGATCGGCAGGCCGGTGTTCTTCACCAGCACGCCGCGGCGCAGGCCGTCGGATGCGCCCAGACAGATGGTACGAACGATGCCGTCACCCAGCTGTTGCTGGACTTCGAGCGTCAGTTCCGAACCTTCCAGAATGAGTGCGTCGTAGATCTTCGGCATGCGGTCGCGCGGGAATTCCACGTCGATAACGGCGCCGATGCACTGTACGATCTTGCCTTCTACCAAAGCAGTAGTACTCATCGCTTTTCCTTTCAATACCTGATTCTTTACTCGCGCAAGGGCGCAGTTTCGAGGCGACAGTCGCTGACTCGCTTAAACAGCGGCGGCACCGCCGACGATCTCAGACAGTTCCTTCGTGATCGCTGCCTGACGGCTCTTGTTGTACGACAGCTGAAGCTCGCTGATCACGGTCTTCGCATTGTCGGACGCAGCCTTCATCGCGACCATTCGCGCCGATTGCTCGGACGCCATGTTTTCCGCCACGGCCTGATACACGAGCGCCTCGACGTAACGCACCAGCAACTCGTCCACCACGGCCTGCGCATCCGGCTCGTAGATGTAATCCCACGAGGTCGACGGCGTGCCGTCTTCGCCGTTCTCGAAGTGCTCGGCCGCCAGCGGCAGCAGTTGCTCGATCACCGACTCCTGCTTCATCGTGTTGATGAAACGCGTGTAGGCGATGTACACGGCCGACAGCTTGCCTTCCGAGTACGCATCGAGCTGCACCTTCACCGCGCCGATCAGCGCGTCGAGGTGCGGCGTGTCGCCCAGATGGACGACCTGCGAGACCACCTTGCCGCCGAAGCGGTTCAGGAAGCCGAGGCCCTTGCTGCCGATGGCCGTGGCTTCGAACTTCTGGCCTTGCTTCTCGAGTTCCTTCAGCTTGCTGACCGTCGCGCGCAGCACGTTCGTGTTCAGGCCACCGCACAGACCCTTGTCGGTCGTGACGAGGATCACACCGGCCGTCTTGGCATCGTCGTTCGCCACCATGAACGGGTGGCGGTATTCCGGGTTCGCGCGGCTCATGTGAGCAGCAATCGCGCGGACCTTGTCGGCGTACGGACGGGCAGCGCGCATGCGTTCCTGCGCGCGGCGCATCTTGGATGCCGCGACCATTTCCATCGCCTTGGTGATCTTGCGCGTGTTTTGCACGCTCTTGATCTTGCCGCGAATTTCCTTCATTCCAGCCATTGCTTGCTCCTTGACCGAAGCGGGGCGTCAGCGCTTACGCGCGTCGCACCGCTTCGAGGTGTCCCTCGCGGATCAATAGGCACCCGACTTCTTGAAGGACTTCAGCGCTTCGTGCAGCGCGCCGTCATCTTCCTTCGACAAAGCCTTGTTGTCTTCGATACGCTTGATCAGGTCGGCGTGGCTGGCCTTCAGGTATTCGCGCAGGCCCTTTTCGAAGGCAAGCACGTCCTTCACTTCGACGTCGTCGAGGTAGCCGTTGTTTGCCGAGAACAGCGCGACGGACAGTTCCCAGACCTGCAGCGGCTGGTATTGCGGCTGCTTGAGCAGTTCCGTCACGCGGCGGCCGCGTTCGAGCTGCTTGCGCGTGGCGGCGTCGAGGTCCGAGGCGAACTGCGCGAACGCAGCCAGCTCACGATACTGTGCGAGGTCGGTACGGATACCGCCCGACAGCTTCTTCACGACGTTCGTTTGCGCAGCGCCACCGACTCGCGACACCGAGATACCGGCGTTGATTGCCGGACGGATGCCTGCATTGAAGAGGTCGGTTTCCAGGAAGATCTGGCCGTCCGTGATCGAGATCACGTTGGTCGGCACGAATGCCGTGACGTCGCCTGCCTGCGTTTCGATGATCGGCAGCGCCGTCAGCGAACCCGTCTTGCCCTTCACTTCGCCGTTCGTGAACTTCTCGACGTACTCTTCCGAGACGCGAGCCGCACGCTCGAGCAGACGCGAGTGGAGATAGAACACGTCGCCGGGGTACGCTTCGCGGCCCGGCGGGCGGCGCAGCAGCAGCGAGATCTGGCGATAGGCCCAGGCTTGCTTGGTCAGATCGTCATAGATGATCAGGGCGTCTTGACCGCGATCGCGGAAGTATTCGCCCATCGTGCAACCGGCGTACGGTGCGAGGTACTGCATGGCAGCCGAATCCGAAGCCGATGCCGACACGACGATCGTGTACTCCATCGCGCCCGTTTCTTCGAGCTTGCGCACCACGTTCATGATCGACGAGGCCTTCTGGCCGATCGCGACGTAGATACAGACGAGATCCTTGCCCTTCTGGTTGATGATCGTGTCGATCGCGACGGCGGTCTTGCCCGTCTGGCGGTCGCCGATGATCAGCTCACGCTGGCCGCGGCCGATCGGCACCATCGCGTCGATCGACTTGATGCCGGTTTGCACCGGCTGCGACACGCCGTGACGCCAGATCACGCCCGGGGCGATCTTTTCGATCGCGTCGGTCGCCTTGGCGTTGACGGGGCCCTTGCCGTCGATCGGGTTGCCGAGCGCATCGACCACGCGGCCGATGAGTTCCGGACCGACCGGCACTTCCAGGATGCGACCCGTCGTCTTGACGATGTTGCCTTCGCTGATGTGGCCGTAGTCGCCCAGAATCACGGCGCCGACCGAGTCGCGCTCGAGGTTCAGCGCGAGGCCGAACGTGTTGCCCGGAAATTCGAGCATTTCGCCTTGCATCACGTCCGACAGGCCGTGGATGCGCACGATGCCGTCCGTCACGGAGATCACGGTGCCTTGATTGCGAACGTCGACGTTCGCTTCCAGGCCCTGGATCCGGCTCTTGATCAGCTCGCTGATCTCAGAGGGATTGAGTTGCATATTCGCTCCTGATGTTCAATTCTGTTGCGTGCCGGCTGCGGCGCTCAAGCGGTCAATGCGGCTTGCATGCTCGCGAGCCGCGCGCGGACCGAGGTATCGAGCACTTCGTCACCCACCGTCACGCGCACACCGCCGATCAGCGACGCGTCGATTTCAACCGTGGCTTTCAGCGTGCGACCGAACTTCCGTTCGAGGCTTGCGACCAGCTCGGCGAGCTGCGCGCCTTCGAGCGGGAACGCGCTGACGATGGTCACGTCCGCCGCGCCGTCACGCGCGTTCTTCAGTGCGTCGAATTGCTCCGCGATTTCAGGCAGCAGCACGATGCGATGATTGTCGACCAGCATCCGCACGAAGTTCTTCGCTTCCGCGCTGCCGGCGAGCGGCGACTTCACCGCGGCGAGCAGCAATTCGGCGACCTGTGCGCGCCCGACCTTCGGGTTCGACGCGACAGACAGCACTTCGGGCAGTTGCGCAACCTGGGCCAGCTCTCCTGCGAGCGTGGACCAGGCGGCGACGTCACCAGCCTCGGCCACGCGAAACAGCGCTTCTGCGTAAGGGCGGGCAATGGTTGCAAATTCGGCCATGATCAGAGCTCGGCTTTCAGTTGAGTCAGCAGTTCGGCGTGGGCCGCCTGATCGACTTCGCGCTTCAGGATCTGTTCGGCGCCCTTGACCGCCAGCGTCGCGACATCCGCGCGCAGCAGTTCACGAGCCTTCACGATTTGCTGTGCGGCGTCGGCTTTCGCCTGGGCAACGATGCGAGCGGCTTCCGCCTGCGCATTCGTCTTGATTTCTTCGGCAACGGCGAGCGCGCGCTTTTCAGCGTCGGCGATTCGCTGCTGGCCGTCGGTGCGAGCCTGCGCGAGTTCCTGGTCCGCGGCCTTGTGTGCCGCTTCGAGTTCCGCCTTGCCCTTTTCCGCGGCGGCCAGGCCGTCGGCGATCTTCTTCGCGCGTTCGTCGAGTGCGTTGATCAGCGGCGGCCACACGAACTTCATCGTGAACCACGCGAGGATCAGGAACACGACCATTTGCGCAAACAGGGTTGCGTTGAGATTCACGGTGTTTCCTTAGTCTGCTATCCGGGAAAATGAAACGGTGAGGCGCTCATCGAGTTGCATCCGATCAGCGCCCGGGATCTCCGTTCCGCCCTGCGCCCGCTATGTGCGAGCGCAAAATTTCCGGTGAACCTTAACCTGCGAGCTTCGACAGGAGCGGGTTCGCGAATGCGAACAGCATTGCCACACCAACACCGATCAGGAATGCAGCGTCGATCAGGCCGGCCAGCAGGAACATCTTCGTTTGCAGCGGGTTGATCAGTTCCGGCTGACGTGCGCAGGCTTCGATGTACTTGCCGCCCATCAGGCCGATACCGATACAGGCGCCGACGGCACCCAGGCCGATGATGATGCCGATACCGATTGCGGTCAGACCCTGAATGTTGGCGATGAAAGCTTGCATGATCACTCCTATTTGAAAAGACTTGGAACTAGAGATTTAAAAAACCGAAAAACGAAACTGCCTGCCCGTCACGCACTCAGTGCGTTTCGTGCGCCTGGCCGAGATACACCAGCGTCAGCATCATGAAGATGAATGCCTGCAACAGAACAATCAGGATGTGGAAGATTGCCCAGACGCTGCCCGCGATCACATGGCCGACGAAACCAAGAACCGTTGCATCGCCGCCGAAGCTCCAGATACTGCCCAGCAGCGCGATCAGCAGGAACACCAGCTCACCTGCGTACATGTTGCCGAACAGCCGCATGCCGAGCGAAACGGTCTTGGCGATGTATTCGACGATGTTCAACGCGAGGTTGGGGATCCACAGCGCCCAATGCGCGCCGAACGGTGCCGACACCAGCTCGTGGGCAAAACCGCCGACGCCCTTGATCTTGATGCTGTAGTAGATCATCAGGACGAACACGCCCAGCGCGATGCCGAGGGTGCCGTTCAGGTCGGCGGTCGGGACGATGCGGTGATAGGAGATCACGCCGGACAGGCCGAGCAAGTTGATCACGCGGCCCGGCAGGTCGACCGGCAGGAAGTCGAGGGAGTTCATCAGCAGCACCCAGACGAACACCGTCAGCGCGAGCGGCGCGATGAACGTGCGGTTGCCGCGAACCACGGCCTTCGATTGGTCTTCGACCATTTCGACGACCATTTCGATCAGGCACTGGAAACGGCCCGGTACGCCCGGCGTTGCCTTGCGTGCTGCGAGACGCAACACGAGGATGGTCACGAGGCCACACACGATCGACCAGAACAGCGTGTCGAGATTCCATACGTGGAAATCGACGATCGACGTCTGATGCGCGGTGGAGAAGTTCTGCAAGTGGTGCGCAATGTACTCGGACGGATCCAGAGCGTGCGTGCCTTCGCTAGCTGCCATAGTCGTTAATGCACCCAAATTGTCGAAAATCGTTGTTTTACGTATTACCGCAAAGATTTATTGCGGGAACACGAGAGCGCAACTTCCGGTCAGACCTGCGATACTTGCTTATGCTGCATCGCAACGTGTGTTCCGGTTTGCCGCAAAATGCCTTACCGCCAGGCGAGCGCGAGCCAGTATGTCTTCAGCGCAACGAGGTAGGTGACGAGAAGCGGCACCCAGTGCACGTCCGGAAACCGGACCGCCACCGCGGTGAACATCGCGATCGTCAACCCCAGCTTCAGCGCCTCGCCGAACATCCAGCCCATCACCGTGTTCGCGCCGCCGAACCGCAGTCTCGCTGCGAACACCGCACTCGGTACCCAGCCAATCGCTCCGCCCAGCAATGCCGATTGCGCAGCAGCACCCGGCGACTTTGAAAACAGCCACCACGCCAGCGTTGCAACCAGGGACAAGACCATTTGCGCGATCACCACCCGAAACGGGGTGACACGCGATGGCCGACTCACATCCGGACCGAACAGCGCTTGCGCCTCGGCCCGTGTGAGCGGAACGATAGTGTTATCTTGCTGCTCGACATCCCACTCGTCTGCCCGTGGGACGCCGTGCTGCTGCCCGGCAGCGACATGCTGCGCGTGGGGATGTTCGTCGTGCCTGTTGTTCGGCGCCTGACTCGCCATCGCCATCTTCCGCAAAATCGCTGTAAGCCTTCAGCTTTCCACAAGCTTTCAGGGCTACCGTGCTAACAAATCCCGGCGATTGTAAGCGATAGCCGCACGCGATTCAAGGTTTTGGACGCGACAAAAACACGATGAAAACGACATGCGACGCACGGAAAATCGCGTCATTTTCTGACGTCTGACAACAGTTGAAAGAAAAAGCCCGTAGCCAGCTTTCAGCGCAATGTCGGCGCCCGGATCGGCCGCGGCTTATCTCAGACGAGATGCAGCCACAACGCGCCAAGCGCGTACGCGATCAAACCGAACGGCACGCAGACCAGATGAAACGGCCCCCAGATGCCGGGCGTTTTCGCGAGCCGCACCGCGATCAGGTTGGCGAGCGAGCCGATCGCGAAGCCAAACCCCCCCACGCTGACGCCGAACGCGAGCGCGCGCCAGTCGCCGCCGAACTCCGAAAGCAGGATCGCGGCCGGCACGTTGCTGATGCCCTGCGACAGCACGGCGCCCGCTGTATAAAGGCGCAGCGGGGCATCGAGCCCGAGTTGCGCGACCGCGCCGTGTACGGCCGGCAGCGCCGCCGCGCCGCGCAGCACCACGAACATCAGCACGAAAATCAGCAGCAGCAGCCAGTCGATCCGCAGCACGGCGTCGCGCCGAGTCGCGGCCAGTACCAGCGCCACCGCGATCACGCCGGGCACCGCGAAGTGCAAATCGGCGGCCACCACGAACGCCGCGAACAGCACCGCGGCCGTCAGCGCGAGCGGCCGGCGCACCGGATTCGGCTCGCTGTCGCCCGAAAAATCGAGCGGTTTGGCGCGGAACAGGCACGCGGCCAGCACCAGCAGCATGGCCATCGTAATCAACGCGAGCGGTGCCAGCTCGATCACGAAGCGACCAAATGACGCACCACTGCGCTGCCAGAGAAACAGGTTCTGCGGGTTGCCGAGCGGCGTCGCGATCGAGCCGGCGTTCACGGCGATCGCCAGACAGATCACGAGACGCTTGATCGGCAGCGCTGTGAGCCGCTGCAGCGACACCACCAGCGGCACGGCGACGAATAGCGCCACGTCGTTGGTCAGCCAGGTGGCAAGCACGGCAGCGAACACGATCAGCAGGATCGCGAGCGAACGCTCGGTGCGCACGCGATGCACGATCCGATGCGCGAGCCACATCAGGAAGCCCGACAGTTCGAGCGCCTTGGTCACCATCAACAGGCCGGCAAGCGTCGCGACCGTCTGCCAGTCGACCAGGCCGGCAAGCGCCGCCAGCGGCTGCGGCCGCGCGATCTGCAGGATCACCAGTGCGACGACGAGGATGGACAGCACCGGCTCGCTCGCGACGAACGCGAGCCATTTGCGCGGGGCCGCCCCGCTCACCTGATTCATCGGCACCTCAGGCAGCGATATTGCCGCGCAGGCGCAGGAGGATGCCTTCGAGCGCGTCGAGATCGCCGAAGTCGATCGTCAATTGCCCGCGGCCACGGCGACCCAGCTTGATCTTGACGTTCGAGGCGAGCATGTCGGACAGCTCCTCCTCGAGCCGGCGCGTATCGCGGCCGCCATCTTCCTTCGACTTGGCCTTCAGCGTCGGCGCTTCCTTGGTGGTGTGCGCCACGAGTTTCTCGGTTTCGCGCACCGACAGGCGGCGGTTGACGACCTGATGCGCCAGCGTGATCTGCGTGGCGGCATCGACGGCCAGCAACGCGCGCGCATGGCCCATGTCGAGATCGCCGGCCAGCAGCATGGTCTGCACCGGCGTGGCCAGGTTCAGCAGGCGCAGCAGGTTCGACACGGCGCTGCGCGAGCGGCCCACCGATTCGGCGGCCTGCTCGTGCGTGAAGTCGAATTCGTCGAGCAGGCGCTGGATGCCGTGCGCCTCTTCGAGCGGATTCAGATCCTCGCGCTGAATGTTCTCGATCAACGCCATGGCCGCCGCAGCCTGGTCGCTCACATCCTTGATCAGCACCGGCACTTCCTTCAGGCCGGCCAGACGCGAGGCGCGGAAACGCCGCTCGCCCGCGATGATCTCGAAGCGATCGACGCCGACCGGACGCACCAGGATCGGCTGCATCACGCCCTGCGCGCGAATGCTCGACGCCAGCTCCTGCAGCGCGCCCTCGTCCATCCGCGTGCGCGGCTGGTATTTGCCGGCCTGCAATTTGTCGAGCGGAAGCGTATTGGGCGCCCCCTCGATCTTCACGGCTTCGGTGATGTCGGCGCTGCCGCCGAGCAGGGCTTCGAGCCCGCGTCCCAGACCTTTCTTCTTTGCTACCGCATTCATCGACTTTCCCTCGTTCGATAGTCCGCTGGAACGACGCGTCAAAGCGCCTGCACTCGTTCGATCATCTCGGCGCCGAATTGCAGATACGCCTGCGCGCCACGCGATGCGCGATCGAACACCACGCCCGGCAGCCCGTAGCTGGGCGCCTCGGCGAGGCGCACGTTGCGCGGGATCACCGTATCGAACACCTTGTCGCCGAAGTGCGCCTTCAACTGGTCCGACACCTGCTGCTGCAACGTGATGCGCGGGTCGAACATCACGCGCAGCAAGCCGATCACCTTCAGCTCGCGATTCAGGTTCGCGTGGATCTGCTTGATGGTGTTGACCAGATCGGACAGGCCTTCGAGCGCGAAGTATTCGCACTGCATCGGGATCACCACGCCGTGCGCCGCGCACAGGCCATTCAGCGTCAACAGCGACAACGCCGGCGGACAATCGATCAGCACGAAATCGTATTGATCCTCGATCTTCTCGATCGCGGCCTTCAGTTGACGTTCGCGGTTCTCGACGCCGACCAGCTCGATTTCCGCACCGGCCAGTTCGCGGTTGGCCGGCAGCACGTCGTAGTCGAGCGACTCGGGGCGCACGCGCGCCTGCTCGATCGACACACCATCGACTAGCACTTCATAGACGGTCGATTCGCACGTCGCCTTGTCGATACCGCTACCCATGGTGGCATTGCCCTGCGGGTCCAGGTCGATAAGCAGGACACGCTGTTGCTGGGCTGCGAGGCTCGCGGCGAGATTGACCGTCGTGGTCGTCTTGCCGACCCCACCCTTCTGGTTGGCCACACAGAAGATTTTTGCCATCGTTGGTTTGTCCCTCAATCAAAACATCGGATGCGGCGTAGCGCACCCTTCATCATTCAATGTGCTTCGGCAACGCCGACTTCGATCAGATGTCGCTCGGCATCGAGCGCCGGCACCGCGAGCCGGAAAATCTGGCGGACTTGCGCGCCTTCAGGCAGGCGAGCCATTTCATCGTCCGGCTGGACGCCCTTCATGGCCCAGATCGCCCCGCCCGGCGCCACCAGGTGCCGCGCGAGCACGACGAAATCCGACAGATCGGCAAACGCGCGGGACACGATCACGTCGAATTGACCCGGCACTTCATGGCCGGGGCGCAGCGTCTCGACGCGGCCGGTGACCACCGAAAGGTTCGCGAGCTTCAGCTCGGCCTTGGCCTGCGTCTGGAATGCGGACTTCTTGTGGACGATATCGTTAAGCGTGACCTGCCAGTGCGGGAACACGATAGCCAGCACGATGCCGGGCAGGCCACCGCCCGAACCGACGTCGAGCGCCGTAGTCGCCTTCAGGTCGCGCAGATGCGGCACGATCGACAGCGAATCGAGGATGTGTTGAATCATCATCTGCCGCGGGTCGCGGATCGCGGTCAGGTTGTAGACCGCGTTCCACTTGCCGAGCAGTGCGACATAGTCGAGCAGCTTCGTCACCTGCGCCTCGTCGAGCGCGACATCGAGTGAAGCAAGCCCTTCGGTCAGCAGCGCATGAAGCGTATCGCGGGAGCCCCCCGCCATCGGGTTACGCCCCGTCATTGCTGCGTCGGGACGTTGTTGCCCCCTGCTTCGCCGGGAGTCGAGCCGGCTGCCGTACCGCGACGGCCGAGGCCGCGCTTCAGATGCACCATCAACAGCGAGATCGCAGCCGGCGTAATGCCGGAGATCCGCGATGCCTGGCCAACCGTTTCGGGGCGATGCTGCTCCAGCTTCTGGCGTGCTTCGAACGACAGGCCGCGCACTTCCGCGTAATCGATGCCTTCCGGCAGGCGCGTGTTCTCGTGCGCGCCGTTGCGCTCGATCTCGCCGGCCTGACGCTCGATATAGCCCTGGTACTTGATGCCGATCTCGATCTGCTCCTCGATCTGGGCGAGCAGCACCGGATCGTCGGCCAGTGCCTCGGTCGGCCCGCATTCACCACCGCGCAGCCCGCACACACCGGCATAGCTGATACCCGGGCGGCGCAGCAATTCGGCCAGACTGTATTCGTGATCGATGGCCTTGCCGAGCAGCGCTTCCGCTTCGTCGGCCGGCAACGTCTTCGGCGTCACCCAGGTCTTGCGCAGGCGTTCTGTTTCACGTGAAACAGCATCGCGCTTTCGGCAGAACGCATCCCAGCGCGCGTCGTCGATAACGCCCAGCTCACGGCCCATTTCGGTCAGGCGCATGTCGGCGTTGTCTTCACGCAGGCTCAGGCGATATTCGGCGCGGCTCGTGAACATCCGGTACGGCTCGGATACACCTTGCGTGACCAGATCATCGACCAGCACGCCGAGGTAAGCCTGATCGCGACGCGGGCACCACGCGTCCTTGTCCTGTGCATAACGGCCAGCATTGATGCCGGCCAGCAAACCTTGCGCAGCCGCTTCCTCATAGCCGGTCGTGCCGTTGATCTGGCCCGCAAAGAACAGCCCTTCAATGACCTTGGTTTCCAGCGACGCCTTCAGGCCGCGCGGGTCGAAGTAGTCGTACTCGATCGCGTAACCGGGGCGCAGGATATGCGCGTGCTCCAACCCGCGCATCGAGTGCACGAGGTCGAGCTGCACGTCGAACGGCAGGCTGGTGGAGATCCCGTTCGGGTAGAACTCGTTGGTGGTCAGCCCTTCCGGTTCCAGGAAGATCTGGTGCGAATCCTTCGAGGCGAAACGGTGGATCTTGTCTTCGATCGACGGGCAATAGCGCGGGCCGACGCCGGCGATCACGCCTGTGTACATCGGCGAGCGGTCGAGGCCACTGCGGATGATGTCGTGCGTGCGCTCGTTGGTATGCGTGACCCAGCATGGCATCTGGCGCGGATGCATCTCGGCACGGCCGAGGAACGAGAACACCGGCACCGGATCGAGATCGCCGGGTTGCTCTTCGAGCTTCGAGAAGTCGATCGAGCGGCCGTCGATACGCGGCGGCGTTCCGGTCTTGAGGCGGCCTTGCGGCAGCTTCAGTTCCTTGAGGCGCGACGACAGCGTGACCGCCGCCGGGTCCCCTGCCCGCCCACCGGTGTGGTTGTTCAGGCCGACGTGGATCTTGCCGTCCAGGAACGTGCCCGCCGTCAACACCACGGCGCGCGCGCGGAAGCGGATGCCGATCTGCGTCACGGCGCCCACCACGCGTTCGCCCTCGACGATCAAATCGTCAACGGCTTGCTGGAACAGCCAGAGGTTCGGCTGGTTTTCGAGTCGGCTGCGGATCGCCTGCTTGTAGAGCAGACGGTCGGCCTGTGCACGCGTGGCACGCACGGCCGGGCCTTTCGAGGAATTCAGGATTCGGAACTGGATGCCGGATTCATCCGTGGCGATGGCCATGGCGCCGCCGAGCGCATCGACTTCCTTGACCAGATGGCCCTTGCCGATCCCGCCAATCGACGGGTTACAGCTCATCTGTCCGAGCGTCTCGATGTTGTGCGTCAGCAGCAGCGTTTTCACGCCCATACGCGCGGACGCCAAAGCGGCTTCCGTACCAGCATGACCGCCGCCAACGACGATCACGTCAAATTCAGTGGGATAAAGCATTGCGGATTTCGCGTCAGAACGATCGCGAACCTAGAGAGAAGTATGGGGCGGATTATAGCGGGTTCGCTTTTGGCCCGAATATCGTCCGAACGGACGAGGCTCAAAAATCGCTGTGTTTCACGTGAAACACGCCGCATTTTTCCAACAGGTCGGCCACCGATCAACCAGGTTTTCGGGGCAACCCGAGATAGCTGTCGATGACGCGGGGATTCTGCGCCAGGTCGGAAGCCGGCCCGTCGAGCACGAATTCGCCGGTTTCGAGCACATAACCGTGATCGGAAATCTGCAGCGCCGCCCGTGCGTTTTGCTCGATCAGAAGAATGGCGACACCGGTGCCGCGCAGTGCGCTGACGATGTGGAAGATCTCCTTGACGATCAACGGCGCCAAGCCAAGGCTCGGCTCGTCGAGCATCAACAGATCGGGCTTGCCCATCAGCGCGCGGCCCAGCGCAAGCATCTGCCGTTCGCCGCCGGATAGCGTGCCGGCCGCCTGCCTGCGTCGCTCCTTCAGGCGCGGGAACAGCGCGAACACGGAGTCAAGTTGATCGAGATAACGCGCCTCGCTCGCCTGCTTGCGGCGATATGCGCCCAGTACGAGGTTGTCCTCAACCGTCATCGAGCCGAACAGCTCGCGCTTTTCAGGCACCAGACACATGCCGCGCGCGACGCGCTGCTCGACGGGCAATGTATCCACCGCATCGCCGCAATAACGCACCGCACCGCTCGCCCGCCCGGTCGCCGGCAACGCGCCCATGATCGCGTTCAGCAGCGTCGACTTCCCTGCCCCGTTCGGGCCAATCACGCTGACGATTTGCCCCGCCGCGACGCGAATCGACGCGCCGTGCAGCGCCTCGACCTTGCCGTACCGCACCGATAGGCCGTCGACTTCAAGGATCGCCGTCGCCATCATTCCACCCCGCCGAGATACGCTTCGAGCACCGCCGGATCACGTCGGACCTCGTCGGGCCCCCCTTCCGCGATGCGCGTGCCGAACTCCATGACGACGAGCCGATCGGCCAGATTCATCACGAAATCCATGTCGTGCTCCACCAGCAGCACGCTGATGCCCTCGTCGCCGTCGCCATCACTCCACCCCGCCGAGATACGCTTCGAGCACCACCGGATCGCGCCGAACCTCGTCGGGCCCCCCTTCCGCGATGCGCGTGCCGAACTCCATGACGACGAGCCGATCGGCCAGATTCATCACGAAATCCATGTCGTGCTCGACCAGCAGCACGCTGATGCCCTCGTCGCGCAACCGGCGCAGCAGTTCGTCCAACTGCTGTTTCTCCTGATAACGCAGCCCGGCAGCCGGCTCGTCGAGCAACAGCAGCGTTGGATCGCAGCACAGCGCGCGAGCAATTTCGACGATCCGCTGCTGCCCCAGCGCCAGGCTGCCCGCCTCCTCGTCCATCTGCGCGCCGAGCCCGACGCGCCGCAATTGCGTAGCCGCCTCGGCCAGCAGGCGTGCTTCCTCATGCGCGTTGAGCCGCGCGATGCTGCGCCAGACGCCGGCCGTGCCACGCAGGTGTGCGCCGATCGCGACGTTCTCCAGCACAGTCATGCCGGGCAGCAGCTTCACATGCTGGAAGGTGCGGCCGATCCCGCGCCGCACGATTTCACGTGAAACCATCGAATCGATCCGCTCGCCACGGAAGCGAATCGTGCCGCCCGTGGCGTGTGAGACGCCCGTGACCAGATTGAACGTCGTGGATTTTCCCGCGCCGTTCGGGCCGATCAGGCCAACGATCTGTCCCGCTTTGACCTCGAAACTGATGTCATTGACGGCGACCAGGCCGCCGAACGTCTTGCGTACCCGCGCCACTTCGAGCAGCGATTCGCCGAGCGCAGGCCTTGCGCGACGCGGCAATGGTTCGGCCGATTCCAGCGCTCTCGCCTGCCGGCCGCGCGACGGCAGCCAACCGCCCAAGCGCCGCACGAGAAACGGCCATGCGCCGTCGCGCGCCGTCTGCAACAGCACCACCATCAGCACGCCGAACACGATGATCTCGAAGTTGCCGTCCTGGCCGAGCAGCCTGGGCAGCAACGATTGCAGCCAGTCCTGAAGCACGGTGAGGATGGCCGCGCCGAGCAACGCGCCCCAGACATGCGCCGCACCGCCCACCACGGCCATGAACAGGAACTCGATGCCATGGTTCAGCCCGAACGGGGTCGGATTCACGGAGCGCTGCAAGTGCGCGTAGAGGAAGCCCGACACGGCCGCCAGCACGGCCGCGTAGACGAAGATCGTCACGCGCATCCAGGCGGTATTCACGCCCATCGCCTCGGCCATCACGGCACCGCCGCGCAGCGCACGGATCGCCCGGCCTGGCCGGCTGTCCAGCAGATTGCGCACCGACACGACGGCCGCCAGCACCACGAGCCAGATCAGGTAATAGAGGCTGCGGCCCGTGTCGAACGTGAGGCCCGGCACGTGCAGCGCCGGGATGCCGTTGATGCCGTCGTACTTGCCGAGCCACGCCAGATTGCCGAACAGGTAGAACAGCGCGAGGCCCCAGGCGATCGTGCCGAGCGGCAGGAAATGGCCCGACAGCCGCATCGTCACGGCGCCGAGCACCAGTGCGACGAGCGCCGTCAGCACCACGCCGGCTGCCAAACCGAGCCACGGCGAGAGGCCACAGGCGGTGCTCAGATAGGCCGTGGCATACGCACCGATGCCGACGAACGCGGCCTGCCCGAAGCTCGTCATGCCGCCGATGCCGGTCAGCAACACGAGGCCGATCGCGACGATCGCGTCGAGGCCGATGGTGTTCAGCAGCGTGATCCAGAACTCGGGAATCCGTAGCGCCCCGGGCAGCACCGGCAACGCGAACAGCACCAGCACGAACGCCACGAACAGGCGATGGCGAAGCAGCGTCTTCATCGCGTCAGCCCTCCTCGTCCTCGCCCTGCGGCGACGTCAGGCTGCGCCAGAGCAGCACCGGAATGATCAACGTGAACACGATCACCTCCTTGTACGCACTGGCCCAGAACGACGAATACGATTCGAGCAGGCCCACCAGCACCGCGCCGGCCGCCGCGAGCGGGTAGCTGACCAGCCCGCCGATGATCGCGCCAACGAAGCCCTTGAGCCCGATCAGGAAGCCCGAGTCGTAATAGACCGTCGTCAGCGGCCCGACCAGAATCCCGGACAGCACGCCGAGCGCCGACGACAACGTGAACGCGAGCCGCCCCGCCTGGATCGTGCCGATCCCGACCAATTGCGCGCCGAGCCGGTTCACCGAGGTCGCGCGCAGCGCCTTGCCCGCAATCGTGCGGCCGAAGTACAGGGCCAGCGCGGCGATCATCGCAAGCGCCGTGACGATCACCACCACGCTCTGCACCGAGATCGTCTGCGTGCCGAATGCGAGCTGCGCATCGGAGAACGCCGCCGTGCGCGAACCTTCCGCGCCGAACATCACGAGGCCCAGCCCCACCATCGCGAAATGCACCGCAACCGACACGATCAGCAGCACCAGCGTGCTCGCCTCCGCGATCGGCTGATAGGCGAGCCGATAGACGAACGGCCCCATCGGCACGACGATCGCCAGCGTCAACGCGATCTGGGCCAGCATCGGCAACGCCGCTGCGGCCGTTGCATGCGCCACGGCGAACACGGCGACCGGCATCAGTACGCAACGCCCGGCCAGCGTCGTCAACGTGCGGCCGAGCGCATGGCGGCGTTCGCGATGCCGGATCAACGCGGCCACGTCGAGCACGAAGCAGGCGACGCCGAGCACGACGAGCAGCCAGCAGGTCGCCGGCACCTTCTGTGTCTGCAACGCGGCCAGCGTCAGCGCGCCAAAGGCCACGAACTCGCCCTGCGGGATGAAGATCACGCGCGTCACGGAAAACACCAGAACCAGCGCCAGCGCGAGCAACGCGTAGATCGCACCGGTCGTGATGCCGTCCTGCGCGAGAATCAGCGCTATCGAAAGATCCATGCGATCGAATCCGGTTGGGTCGGAAATCGGCGATAGAAACGGCAGCAAACATGGAAGCGAATACAGGAGTCGCCCGCCAGGCAAAGCGCACACCGCAATGTTTCACATGAAACATTGCGGCAGCGATCAATCGGCCTGGAGCTTCCACTTGCCGTCGACGATCTGCACCATCACGCGGGCGCGGGCATCGAAGCCGTTGTGATCGGCCGGCGTGGTGTTGAACACGCCGTGCGACGCAGGCAGGTTGCGGAGGTTTTCGAGCGCCGTGCGCAGCGCTTCACGGAATGCCGGCGTGCCCGGCTTGCCGGCCTTCAACGCGTCGGGAATCGCCCGCTGCAACATCAGCCCGGCGTCCCACATATGGCCGCCGAAGGTCGATAGCGAGCCAGCACCATACGCAGCCTCATAGGCCGCCTTGTAGGCCAGCGCGGGTGTCTTCACGGCGTTCGAATCGGGCAACTGGTCGGCAACCAGCACCGGGCCGGCCGGCAGCAGTTCGCCATCGCAATCCTTGCCGCAGACGCGCAGGAAATCGTTGTTGGCCACGCCGTGCGTCTGATAGACCTTGCCCGCGTAGCCGCGCTCCTTGAGCGTCCTGGCAGGCAGCGCGGCCGGCGTGCCGGCCCCGGCGATCAGCACCGCATCGGGCCGCGTGGCGAGCAGCTTCAGCACCTGCCCGGTGACCGAGGTGTCCGGACGGTTGTAGCGCTCGTTGGCGACAACGCGGATGCCGTTCGCGGCGGCCGCCGCCGTGAACACGGTCGACCAGCCGTCGCCGTAGGCATCGGCGAAGCCGATAAAGCCGACCGTCTTCACGCCGTGCTTGGCCATGTAGCCCGCGATCGCGTCGGCCATCAGCCGGTCGTTCTGCGGCGTCTTGAACACCCACGCGCGCTTCGCATCCATCGGCGCGATGATCTGCGCGCTGGCGGCCAGCGAGATCATCGGGGTGCGGCCCTGCGCGGCGACATCGATCATGGCCAGCGAGTTCGGCGTGATCGTCGAACCGACGATCGCATCGACGTGATCCTCGTCGATCAGCTTGCGGGTGTTCTGCACGGCGCGGCTCGAATCCGATGCGTCGTCGAGCACGATGTAGCGGATCGCCTGCCCGCCGATTGTTTTCGGCAGCAGCGCGACCGTGTTCTTCTCGGGGATGCCGAGCGACGCACCCGGCCCCGTGGCCGACACCGATACGCCCACCGTCACCTGCGCCACCGCAGCCGTCACGCCGCATGCCAGGCCCGCCGCCAGCAGCGTCAGCGTCCATCGCTTGATCGTCATGCCTTGTCTCCCCGCGTTGTTCGTTCTGGTCGAAATCATCGTGCCGGCCGTCGCCCTGCTCTCGGCGCAATCGACAGCCATCGTTCGGTGCGACGGCCCATCGCGCGGGCAATAAAAAGGCGCGTTACGAAGCACGCGCCCTGTTCGATCGATTGCCGCTGTCACGATGCCGGCCGGCTCTGCAAAACGTTCGACGCGGCAACCAGCGATCGCACATGGATCACGTAGCAACCGCTCCAGAGCCTCGCCACGGCCCTCGCGACACGCGCCGAAGATCTTCCCATCGGCGGCCCGGCAAGCCCGTGCCAACCCGCCTCCGTCATCCGCCGAGGCACCCCGCCAGATCACGCCCACGACGAATCCGGAGCGATGCGCAGACACACCGGAAACCCCACGCTTTATCCAATCGAATGCTTGGCGAAAGCGAGTGTAGCGGCCGCCACGCGCGCGCGACAAACCGGGTAAACGGCAAGAAGCCGAAACCGGAGAACGAGCGAAAACGGGGGAAATTCAGGGAAACGAAGAAAAAACGGAAGGGGAACGAAACAGGAAGCAATGCCGGAAAACCGGATGCGCAAACCGCCGCGCCAAATGAAAAAGCGCTGTTGGATTCCGTCCAACAGCGCTTTGGGGCCGGGCACTGAGTGCCTCGATTGTCTCCTCGTTCTCCACCTGCAAAATCGGGTTCGCGGTGCAGCAGAACAGGAACGAAGATTAAACAAGCGTGGAATTACGAGCAACCTAGCATTTACCCCTATGGTGCATCGCCGCACGGAAATTGGGCACAATTCCCGGCAACGAGGCGTCCATTTGACGGGCGTTCGCGGCCGTTTCACGCAGCACGCACCGCGCGCCGGCCGCCGCTTTGACGCTGCGCATCACGACGTCCGGAGCGGCTTTACGCGCGCCACGATCTCGCCGACGATGCCGCGCCGAAACGCCAGCACGCAGGCGATGAAGATCAACCCGGTGACGATCGAGGTCGATTCGCCAAGTGAGCGGAACCAGTCCACGCCGGTAACCGAGGCGAGCCAACTGCCGATATCGCCGAGCCGCTCCTCCAGCGCGACGATCAGCGCCGCGCCGAGCAACGGGCCGAACAGCGTGCCCATGCCGCCCACCAGCGTCATCAGGATCACGAGGCCGGACATGGTCCAGTACGCGTCGCCGAGCGTCTCGAAGCCGAGCACCACCACCTTCAGCGCGCCGGCCAGCCCGGCCAGCGCCGCCGACAGCACGAACGCCAGCAGCTTGAAGCGATCGGTGTCGTAGCCGAGCGAGATCGCGCGCGGCTCGTTCTCCTTGATCGCCACCAGCACCTGGCCGAACGGCGAATGGACGATCCGCACGATGCCCATCGCCGCGAACGCCACCACCACCAGCACCACGTAGTAGAGCGTCAGGTCCTGCGACAGATCGAGCAGGCCGAACAGCCGGCCGCGCGCCACGCCCTGCAGGCCGTCCTCGCCGTGCGTGAACGGCGCCTGCAGGTAGACGAAGTAGATCATCTGCGCGAACGCCAGCGTGATCATCGCGAAATAGATGCCCTGCCGGCGAATCGCGAACAGGCCCACCACCAGCCCCACCAGCGTGGCCGCCGCGGTGCCGGCCGCCACGCCCAACTCGGGCGTGAAGCCGAGCGTCTGGATCGTGTAGCCGGTCAGGTAACCGGCCGTGGCGAGGAACATCGCATGGCCGAACGACAGCAGGCCGGTATAGCCGATCAGCAGGTTGAAGGCGGCCGCGAACAGCGCGAAGCACATCACCTTCATGACGAACAGCGGATAGGCGCCGATGAACGGCGCGCACGCGAGGCCGATCAGCAGCAGGCCGTAGAGCACTTTTCTCTGCATCATCTTTCCTTGCCGAACAGGCCCGCCGGGCGAACCAGCAGCACCAGCGCCATGATCACGAACACCACGGTGGCCGATGCCTCGGGATAGAACACGCGCGTGAAACCCTCGATCACGCCGAGCAGCAGGCCGGTGACGATCGAGCCGAGGATCGAGCCCATCCCGCCGATCACCACCACCGCGAACACGGTGATGATCATCGATTGCCCCATCAGCGGCGAGACCTGGATCACCGGCGCGGCCAGCACGCCGGCAAACGCGGCCAGCGCCACGCCGAAGCCGTAGGTGAGCGTGATCATGCGCGGCACGTTCACCCCGAACGCCTCGACCAGCTTCGGGTTCTCGGTGCCGGCGCGCAGGTACGCGCCCAGGCGCGTCTTCTCGATCACGAACCAGGTGACGAGGCACACCGTCAGCGAGGCCACCACCACCCAGGCGCGGTAGTTCGGCAGGTACATGAAGCCGAGATCGGTCGCGCCGCTCAGCAGCGCCGGCACGTCGTACGGCTGGCCCGACGCGCCGTAGATCGAACGGAACACGCCCTCGATCACCAGCGTCAGGCCGAACGTCAGCAGCAGGCCGTACAGATGATCGAGCCGGTAGAGCCAGCGCAGCATGGTCTTTTCGATCAGGATGCCGAACAAGCCGACCACCAGCGGCGCGATCGCCAGCATCGCCCAGTACGGCAGCCCGAAATAGTTGAGCCCCATCCACGCGAGCATCGCGCCCAGCATGAACAGCGCGCCGTGCGCGAAATTGATCACGTTGAGCAGCCCGAAGATCACCGCGAGCCCCAGGCTCAGGATCGCGTAGAACGAGCCGTTGACGAGGCCGAGCAGCAACTGGCTCAGCATCGCCGACAACGGAATGCCAAAGATGTTCATCGAATCTGCCGTCTGTTAGGGGTGCGCAACACATGCGCCGCCGGCTCACCGTGGTGGCCGGCGGCGCACGCGCATCACCGGACGCTGCGAACGAGCCGGCTTACTTCCACAACGCGCAGCGCGATTCCTGCTTGGTGCCGTAGGCCTGATCGCCCGGGATCGTCGCGAGGATCTTGTAGTAGTCCCAAGGTTCCTTCGATTCCGACGGCTTCTTCACTTCCATCAGGTACATGTCGTGGATCATGCTGCCGTCCTGGCGCACGTAGCCCTTCGCGTAGAAGTCGTCGATCTTGGTCTTCTTCAGTTGCGCCATGATCTTGTCGGCGTCGGTCGAACCCACCGCCTGCACGGCCTTCAGGTAGTTCGTCACCGAGGAATAATCGGCGGCCTGCAGGCTCGACGGCATCTTCTTGGTCTTCGCGAAATAGCGCTGCGCCCACTTGCGCGAGGCGTCGTCGCGGTTCCAGTACCAGCTGTCGGTCAACACCAGGCCCTGCGTGGTGTCGAGGCCCAGGCTGTGGATGTCGTCGATGAACACCAGCAGCGCGGCGATCTTCATGCTCTTGGTGATGCCGAACTCCTTGGCGGCCTTGATCGCGTTGACGGTGTCGCCGCCCGCGTTGGCCAGGCCGAGGATCTGCGCCTTCGAGGCCTGCGCCTGCAACAGGAATGACGAGAAATCCGACGCCGACAACGGATGGCGCACCGCGCCGAGTACCTGCCCGCCGTTGGCCTTGACCACGTCCGAGGTGTTCTTTTCCAGCGCCTTGCCGAACGCGTAATCGGCGGTCAGGAAGAACCAGGTCTTGCCGCCCTGCTTCGTGACGGCCGAGCCGGTGCCCTTGGCGAGCGCCATCGTGTCGTAGGCGTAATGCACCGTGTACGGCGTGCACTGCTCGTTGGTCAGCGTGTCGGCGCCGGCGCCGATGTTGATGTACACGCGCTTCTTCTCGGCCGCGACCTGGTTCATCGACAGCGCCGTGGCCGAATTCGTGCCGCCCACCAGCAGGTCGAGGCCGTCGCGGTCCATCCACTCGCGCGCCTTCGAGGCGGCGATGTCGGCCTTGTTCTGGTGATCCGCATACACCAGCTCGATCGGCTTGCCGTTCACCTTGCCGCCGAAATCCGCGATCGCCATGCGGATCGCTTCGAGGCCGCCCTGCCCGTCGATATCGGCATACAGCCCGGACAAATCGGTGATGAAGCCGATCTTCACCGCATCGGCCGCGTGCGCCGGGCCGGAAGCGGCCGCGGCGGCGAACGCGGTGACGAGACACGCGCGCGCGAGGGTCCTCAGTTTCATTGACGTCTCCTGGTGTGATGCATTTGTGGTTGTGGTTGTAGAGCGCGACCGCCGCCGCGCGTGGCGGCAACGGTGCGCCCGGCACGTCAGACGCCGAGCAGCGCGTGCAGCACGGGCATCTTGCCTTCGAGTTGCGCCGCCTCGAAATGCTCGACGATGCGGCCATGCTCCATCACGTAGAAGCGGTCGGCGAGCGGCGCGGCAAAGCGGAAGTTCTGTTCGACCATCACGATCGTGTAGCCGCGCGCCTTCAGCGCGACGATCATGCGCGCGAGCGTCTGCACGATCACGGGCGCGAGGCCCTCGGCAATCTCGTCGAGCAGCAGCAGGTTCGCACCGGTGCGCAGGATGCGCGCCACCGCCAGCATCTGCTGCTCGCCGCCCGACAGGCGCGTGCCCTGGCTGTGCCGGCGCGTCGCCAGGTTCGGAAACAGCGCGTAGATCTCGTCGAGCGACATCGCGTTCTCGCGCGGCCCGACCGCCGGCGGCAGCAGCAGGTTCTCCTCGCACGACAGGCTGGAAAAGATGCCGCGCTCCTCCGGGCAATAGCCCACCCCGCCGTGCGCAATGCGGTGCGTGGGCAGCGCGATGGTTTCGCGGCCCGCGATCCGGATCGAACCGCGCCGCCGGCCCGTCAGGCCCATGATGGCGCGCAGCGTGGTGGAGCGGCCCGCGCCGTTGCGGCCCAGCAGCGTGACCACCTCGCCGCGCCCGACCGTCATCTCCACGCCGTGCAGGATGTGCGATTCGCCGTACCACGCTTCGAGATCGTGGATCGCCAGCGCCGGCACCGCCTGCGCGTCGACCACCTTCATCGACGCATCGAAGGCCGCGGCCGCGCCGTGCATCGAGCCGGCCAGCGCCGGTTCCCGCCGTTCGCCCGCGCTCATCCGTGCGCCCCCGTCAGCGCCGCGTCGGCGCTGCCCATGTAGGCCTCGATCACCAGCGGATTCTTCGATACTTCGGCGTACGCACCTTCGGCCAGCACCTCGCCGCGTTGCAGGACGGTGATGGTGTCGGAGATGCCGGCGATCACGTTCATGTTGTGCTCGACCATCAGGATCGTGCGCCCGGCCGATACTTTCTTGATCAGTGCGGTGACGCGATCGACGTCCTCGTGGCCCATGCCCTGGGTCGGCTCGTCGAGCAGCATCAGTTCGGGCTCCATGGCAAGCGTGGTGGCGATCTCCAGCGCGCGCTTGCGGCCGTAGGCCAGCTCGACGGTGCGCACATGCGCGAAATCGGTCAGGCCGACCTGGGTCAGCAGATCCATCGCTCGATCGTCGAGCCGGCGCAGCGACCGCGCGCTGCGCCAGAAATGGAACTCGCTGCCAAGCGTGCGCTGCAGGCCGACGCGCACGTTCTGCAAGGCAGTCAGATGCGGGAATACCGCCGAGATCTGGAACGAGCGGATGATGCCGCGCCGCGCGATTTGCGACGGCCGCTCGCGCGTGATGTCGAGGCCGTTATAGACGATCTGCCCGGCGGTGGGCTTCAGGAATTTGGTGAGGAGATTGAAGCAGGTGGTCTTGCCCGCGCCGTTCGGGCCGATCAACGCGTGGATCGAGCCGCGCCGCACCCGCAGGTTGACGCCGCCGACCGCGGTGAAGCCGCGGAATTCCTTGGTCAGCCCGCGCGTCTCGAGAATCGTGTCGCCGAGAATCATGTCCGCTTCCGTCCGATATGACGCGAAACACCGCAAAAATCTCGCACGAGCCACTGCGCCGCCGCACGTCGATGCGGCCTGCCCCCGAGCCAGGCGCCGGCATCCGGCATCGACGCGCGTGCGTCGGCACGCATGCCTGCTGCGCAGCATTGTCGCGCCGTTGGTGCAGTGCATTCATCGGGATTTGCACTGAGAGATCGCGTTATGCGCGGGCGCGCCGGTTGCGATGGCGCGCCGCGGCATTGCCGGAAACCTCGATTGCGGGACGGATTGTGGTGGGCTATCGCGGGCGCGTTCGGCGTTCGCGTCAATCAGACGGCAGCGACCGACGACGCGATAGCCCCCGTCGGCGCGATCACGTTCTCGACAGCGGCCCCGCCACGCCGGTCCGCGCGAATCATCTCGCTCGCGCGTTCGGCAATCATCAGCGTCGGCGAATTGGTGTTGCCCGACGTGATCAACGGCATGACCGACGCATCGACGACGCGCAACCCCGCCACGCCACGCACGCGCAGGCGGCTGTCGACCACGGCCTGCGGATCGTCGGCGCGGCCCATCCGGCAGGTGCCCACCGGATGAAAGATCGTGGTGCCCACCGCGCCGGCCGCCTCGGCAAGTTCGGCCTCGGTTTGATAGCGCGTGCCCGGCAGGATTTCCTCGGGCCGGTAGCGCGACAGCGCCGGCGCGGCCGCGATGCGGCGCGTCAGGCGCAGCGCGTTGGCGGCCACGCGCCGGTCTTCCTCGGTCGACAGGTAGTTCGGTGCGATGTTAGGCGCCGCGAACGGGTCGGACGACGCGATATGGATGCTGCCGCGCGAGCTCGGCCGCAGGTTGCAGACCGATGCGGTGAACGCGTCGTAGCGGTGCAGCGGCTCGCCGAAACGGTCGAGCGACAGCGGCTGCACGTGATATTCGAGATCGGCGCGCGCCATCGACGGATCGGAACGCGTGAACACGCCGAGCTGCGACGGTGCCATCGCCATCGGCCCGCTTTGCCGCAACAGGTATTCGGCACCGATCGCGAGCTTGCCCCACCAATGCGCCGACAAGGTATTGAGCGTGCGCACGCCCGACACGCGAAACGCGCTGCGCAACTGTAAGTGGTCCTGCAGATTTTCGCCGACGCCGGGCAGATCGCATTGCACCTCGATGCCGAGCGTGCGCAGGCGCTGCGCGTCGCCGATGCCGGACAACTCCAGCAGCGCCGGCGAATTGACCGCGCCCGAGGCCACGATCACCTCGGCGCGCGCGTGCGCCACGAACGCCTGGCCGCCGCCGCGATACGCCACGCCACGGCATCGCGCGCCCTCGAACACCAGCCGCTCGGCCTGCGCGCCGGTGATGATGGTGAGGTTCGGGCGCGACAGCGCGGGCCGCAGGAACGCCTTCGACGCGTTCCAGCGCACGCCGCGTTTCTGGTTCACCTCGAAGTAGCCGACGCCGGTGTTGTCGCCTCGGTTGAAATCCTCAGTGGCCGGCACGCCGGTTTGCTGCGCGGCCTGCGAGAACGCTTCGAGGATCTCCCAGCGCAGCCGCTGCTTCTCGACGCGCCACAAGCCGCCCGCGCCGTGCGCGTCGCTCGCGCCGCCGTGGTGATCCTCGCTGCGCCGGAACACCGGCAGCACCGCATCCCAGGCCCAGCCCGCGTCGCCCGTCAGGCGTGCCCAATCGTCGTAATCCTCGCGCTGGCCGCGCATGTAGATCATGCCGTTGATCGACGACGACCCGCCCAGCACGCGCCCGCGCGGATACGACAGCGCGCGGCCGTTGAGGCCGGCTTCCGGTTGTGTCTTGTAGAGCCAATCGGTGCGCGGGTTGCCGATGCAGTAGAGATAGCCGACGGGGATATGGATCCAGTGATAGTCGTCCTTGCCGCCGGCTTCGAGCAGCAGCACCGACACGTCGGAATCCTCACTGAGGCGGTTCGCCAGCACGCAGCCTGCCGTGCCCGCGCCGACGATCACGTAATCGAATTCACCTTCGAGCGTGCGGGGGGATGTCACGATCTGTCTCCTTTCGTTTTTGGCGCTGCACGTGCGGCTTGCCGGCAGCGAATGCATCGAAGCGTACCCGCGCGCCGCGATCCGAATCCAATGAGTTATGCTGAACAGCTTTATAAGCCGCGCTAATATCGCTCGATGGATCTGATCCTGCTCCGTGCGTTCGCCACGGTGGCCCGCGAAGGCAACCTGACGCGCGCCGCCGCCCGCCTGTGCCTGACGCAGCCCGCCGTCAGCCTGCAGATCAAGCATCTGCAGCTAACGCTTGGCGTGGTGCTGTTCACGCGCACCTCGCGCGGCCTGGTGCTGACACGCGATGGCCAGGCGCTGCTGCCGCACGCGGAGCGCGCGCTGTCGGCCGCCCACGACGTGCAACGCGCGGCCAGCGCGCTGCGCCAGGAAGTGCGCGGCCGGCTGCGGATCGGCACCGTGCTCGATCCCGAATTCCTGCGTTTGGGCGGTTTTCTGCGACAACTCGTCGAAACCTATCCGCAGATCGAAACCGAGCTGCGCCACGGCATGTCGGGCTGGGTGCGCGAGGCCGTGCGGGCGCGCGAGCTCGATGTCGGCTATTCGATCGGCCGCCCCGACGACGACGATCCGCTCGACGGCGTGCTGTTCCACACGCTGACGCTGACCCGCTACCAGTACCGCGTGATGGCGCCGGCCGGCTGGAAGGAGCGCGTGCAGCGCGCCCGCGACTGGCGCGCGCTGGCCGCGCTGCCGTGGATCTGGACGCCGCCCTCCTCGGCCCATCACCGGCTGCTGTCGCGCCGCTTCGCCGAGGCCGGCGTGCAACCGGTGAAGGTGGCGGAAGTGGATCAGGAACCGTCGATGCTCGATCTCGTGAAATCGGGCGTGGGGCTGTCGCTGGTGCGCGATTCGATCGCGCTGCGCGAGGCGCATGCCCATGCGCTGGTGATCGTCGAGCCGGTCAGCGTGCCGACCGAGCTGACCTTCATGACTTTGGCCGATCGGCGCGAGGAACCGGTGATCGCCGCGGCGCTGCGGCTGGTCGAGCAACAATGGGCCGGATAGCGTCGAAGCCCCGCCGGGCGGGGTTCCGCCTGCGCGTTATCAACAATTTCCTCACCTTTAAACGGTGAGGATAAAAAACAAAAATTCCTCACCACTCCGGATTTTTCCTCACCTTTCGCGGCGCGCGTTTGCCCTGCCGTTCGTCAGGCGTCACGCCACGGACCCGGAGTTTTTGTTAGATTCATCACCCACCCAGGCGATTCGATCGCCAAGACCGAGGAGAACTGCATGGCACGCAACATCGAGATCAAGGCCCGCGTCAGCGACTTTGACGCCCTGCGCGACAAGGCGGCATCGCTCGCCACCGACGCCCCGCTGTTCTACCGTCAACAGGATTTCTTCTACGACGTGCCGCGCGGCCGGCTCAAGCTGCGCCGCTTCGACGACAACACCCCGCCCGAACTGATCTTCTACCAACGCGACGACCGCGACGGCCCGAAGGTGTCGTACTACACGCGCAGCCCGGTCACCAACCCCGAAGCGATGCACGCGCTGCTGGCCACCGCACTGACCACGCGCGGCATCGTCAGCAAGGAACGTCACGTCTATCTGGTCGGCCGCACGCGCATCCATCTGGATCGCGTCGACGGGCTGGGCGATTTCATCGAACTGGAAGTGCTGCTGGCCGAGGATGACGAGGAAGCCGGCGGCGAGGCCGAGGCGCACGAGATGTTCGCCAAGCTCGGCGTGCCGGCCGAGGCGTTGGTGGCGGTGGCCTATGTGGACCTGCTGAACGCGCCGGAGGCGGCGGCCGCCTGAACCCGGCAACAAGGCAATAACGCAGCAAGGCAATGACCGGGTGGGGCCGCCCCCGCCCGGTGTCACGATCCGGCGCGCCCCGCTCAGGCGGGCGCCGCGCCCGGCTCCAGGTGCGACAGCGGCAGCGGCCCGTTGCGCTTGAAGGTGGTCAGCACGATGTTCGAGCGCACGCTGTCCACGCCCGGCACGCGCATCAGCTTCTTCATGACGAACGACGACAGCGCGTTCAGGTCCGGCGCCACGATCCGCAGCAGATAATCCGCATCGCCCACCACCGCGTGGCATTCGAGCACCTCGGCCAGCAGGTCGATCTCCTGCTGGAACTGCTCGATGATCGAATCGCCGTGATGCTTGAGCTTCAGGCTCGTGAACGCGGTCACGCCCAGCCCGAGCCGCTCGGGGCGCAGCACCACGCGATAGCCGTCGATCACGCCGGCCGATTCGAGCCGCTGCAGGCGGCGGCCGATCTGCGATGGCGACAGCGGCACCTGCTCGCCGAGCTGCTGGTGGGTGGCACGGCCAAAGCGCTGCAACACGTCGAGCAGCGCCAGATCGAAGTGATCGAGTTCCAACATGAAAATTCTCCGCACGAATTCCGATTTAGATGCACGATTATCGCATTAACTCGCGATTTCACGTCGAGATTGCGCCCATCCCGCGCGTTGTCCGCTCTACACTGGCATTCATCGTCACCGCTTGAACAGAGAGCCAGCCATGTCCACCGTCGTCACCGCGAAGCTGCAGGAGCAGTTCGACGCGGGTCTCGAAACCCGCGCCGATTTCACGATCGATCAGCCATTCGAGCGCTACAGCCGGGTGGATCACGCGGTGTGGGCAACGCTTTACGCACGTCAGACCGCCCTGCTCGAAGGCCGCGCGGCCGACGCGTTCGTGGCCGGCATGAAGCGCCTGACGCTGCCGGCCGATCGCGTGCCGTCGTTCGAGGACGTGAACCGCCAATTGAAACCGGCCACCGGCTGGGAAATCGTCGCGGTGCCGGGCCTGGTGCCCAGCGACGTATTCTTCGCACACCTTGCGAATCGCCGCTTTCCCGTGACCTGGTGGATGCGCCGCCCCGACCAGCTCGACTACCTTGAAGAACCGGATTGCTTCCACGATCTGTTCGGCCACGTGCCGCTGCTGATCGATCCGGTGTTCGCCGACTACATGCACGCCTATGGCCAGGCCGCGCTGGCCGTGGCCGACGATCCGGCCGCGCTGGCGCTGCTCGGCCGGCTCTACTGGTACACCGTGGAATTCGGCCTGATCCGCAGCCGGCAGGACCCGGACACCTTGCAGATCTACGGAGCGGGCATCGTGTCGAGCCGCGGCGAATCGGTCTACAGCCTCGAAAGCGATACGCCGAACCGGATCGGCTTCGACCTCGATCGCGTGATGCGCACCGCCTATCGCATCGACACGTTCCAGAAGACCTACTTCGTGATCGACGATTTCGAGCAACTGTTCGCGCTGGCCAAGGTCGATGCGCGCGCGCTGGCCCGCCGCCTGGCCGAGTTGAGCGAACACCCGGCCGGCGCGGTGCTCGATGGCGACCACGTGTTCCATCGCGGCACCGGCGAAGGCTGGGCCGAGCATGCCGATACGAGCGATCGCGTCGCGGCCTGAAGCCCGATCAAATCGGGCATCGCGCAAATATGGAAGAATGACCGGATCGGCGCGCCGCCCCTGGCAGGCGCGCCCCATCCGCAAACGAGGCCATCCCATGATTCACAAGCTCACATCGGAAGAACGCAAGACGCAACTCGCCACGCTGCCCCATTGGTCGTCCATCCCCGGGCGCGACGCGATCCAGCGCAGCCTGCGTTTCGCCGATTTCAACGCGGCGTTCGGCTTCATGACGCGCGTCGCGATCAAGGCGCAGGAAATGGATCACCATCCCGAGTGGTTCAATGTGTACAACCGCGTCGACATCACGCTCTCCACCCACGATGCCGACGGCCTGACCGAACGCGACATCGCGCTCGCGCACTTCATCGATCAGGCCGGCAGCGAGGCTCAGCTCGGTTGATCAGGGGACCGAACCTTCGCACCCAACCCGACACCTTGCCGACAGGCACCTGACATCCCCAAGACAAACTGCACGAGCCGCCACGCGAGCGTCATACTGATACGGTCCCGACGTTCCGCATCCTTCATACGAACCGGCGCGTGGCAAGGTGCAAAAACAGAACGCGCGTCAACGCCGAAGCGTGGACGCGCGTTTCTTGATTCAGAAAGATTGCGCGAAGCGGTGCCGGCTGTCAGTTTTCCAGGCCGTTCGTGAGGCGCGTGTAAGACTCCCAGGCACGACGTGCGATGGGGTCCAAACCTTCCAGTTTCAGTGCGCCTTGCCGCTGTACAATCAGCAACGCATACGGCCTGGAAAGCGCGCTCGCTTCTTCGCACAATCTGAGTTCGTCGCCGCTGGACGGCGAACGGGCGCGCCAGAAATTGATCGCGGCTTCGAGTTCGTAGATCGAGATGTCGGACATAGTTGGAATTTCGTTCGCTAGCCGCCTTGCTGTCGTCGGCCACGCGACATGCTGTTGGAAACGGCGTCGTGCTGTCCCAGCCAACCCATTGTACTTGAGCGAATCTCATGCGACTCCTCCTCATCGAAGACGACCGCCCCATCGCACGCGGCATCCAGAGCAGTCTCGAACAATCCGGCTTCACGGTCGACATGGTTCACGACGGCATTTTCGCCGAGCAGGCACTCGCCCAGAATCGCCATGAGCTGGTGATCCTCGATCTGGGCTTGCCCGGTATCGACGGCATGACGCTGCTGTCGCGCTTCCGTCAGACCAATCGCCACACGCCGGTGATCATCCTCACCGCCCGCGACGAGCTGAACGATCGCGTGCAGGGCCTGAATTCGGGCGCCGACGACTACATGCTCAAGCCGTTCGAGCCGGCCGAACTCGAGGCGCGCATCCGCGCCGTGATGCGCCGCAGCGGCCCGCACAGCGACATGCCGCGTCCGGAAGTCTCGCTCGGCGGCGTGCGCCTGTCGGGCGTCGATCGCCGCATCTTCAACGACGACAAGCCGCTCGAACTGTCGCCGCGCGAATTCGCCGTGCTCGAAATGCTGCTGCTGCGCCACGGCCGCGTGGTCAGCAAGGCCCAGTTGCAGGATCACCTGACGCACTTCGGCGGCGATCTCGGCGACACCGCGATCGAAGTCTATGTGCACCGCGTGCGCAAGAAGCTCGAACAGTGCCGTGTGGAAATCGTCACGGTGCGCGGCTTCGGCTACCTGCTGCAGGAAATCCGCCAGCCGGCGAGCGTCTGACGCCCGCCCCGGGAGCGCAGGCGGCATGCCCGCCGCGTTCCTGCCGGCACGCTTGCGAACACCACGCCCGGCCCTGTCGCCGGGCGCTTCTTTTTGATGGTTGACCGACGCGATGTCCACTGACCCGGCCGCTTCCAGCCTGCGCCGCTCGCTGCTGCGCCGCCTCGCCGCCCCGCTGTCGATGCTGGCGCTGATGAGCGGCCTGATCGCCTATTGGCTCGCCTGGCAATACACGCAGCATGTGATCGACCGCTCGCTGGCCGATCTGGCCACCGCCATCTCCAAACAGATCCAGATCGCCGGGCCGGACGCGCCGTTTACCGTGCCGCCGCTCGCGCAGGCGATGTTCTCCGATCCGGCCGAGCAACTGATCTACCGCATCAGCGACGGCGAGCACGAACTGGCCGGCGATCCGCGCCTGCCGCTGCAAGGCACCAGCGTGCGCCGCATGCATTACGCCTACGTGTTCGAGGCCGATTACGAAGGCCAGGCCGTGCGCGTCGCCCAGGTGCGTGTCGAGCAGACCGACAACGGCAATCCGATGATCGTCGAGGTCGCGCAGCCGGTGCGGCACCGCTACCAGATTGCCGCCGAATTCCTCGTGGCGATCATGATGCCGTTGCTGTTGCTGCTGCTGGCCGGCTGGGGGATCGTCTGGCGCGTCGTGAATCAGCAGTTGGGGCCGCTCACGCATCTGGCCGATTCGCTGAACCGGCAGACTCACACCTCGCTCGAACCGGTCGACGAAACCGACGTACCGCTCGAAATCCGCCCGCTGACGAGCGCCATGAACGCGCTGCTGGGCCGCCTGAAGACGGCGCTCGATGCGCAGCGCAAGTTCATCGCCGACGCCGCGCACCAGTTGCGAACGCCGCTGACGGCCGTGAAGCTGCATGCCGAGCAGGCCGCCATTGCGCGCGATCCGCAGCAGACGCTGGCCGCCGTGCACGAACTGCGCGCGGCAGCCGATCGCGCGGTGCGGCTGTCGAATCAGTTGCTGTCGCTGGCGCGCGCCGAGCCTGGCGAACAGGCGGCCCGTTTCGTCGAGGTGGATCTGGCCGCGCTGGCGTTCGAGACGGGCGCCGAATGGGTGCCCCGCGCGCTCGCCGCGCACGTCGACCTCGGCTTCCAGACCTGCGACGACACCGCCTCCGCATCTTCTCCGGACTGCCAATCGATTCACGGCGACGACGCGGACGCCGACGACCTGCCGCCCGACGAATTCGATCTGGCCAACGTGGAGCCGCTGATGGTGCGCGGCAACCCGGTGCTGCTGCGCGAGGTGATTGCGAACCTGCTCGACAACGCCCTGAAGTACGTGCCGCTGACACGCCCCGACGGCGCGCGGATCACCGTGAACGCCGCGCAGGTCACGCTGCCGAACGGGCGCATCGCGGGCGAGATCGTGGTGGAGGACAACGGCTCGGGCGTGCCGCAAGGCCAGCAGGCAGACCTGTTCAAGCGCTTCTTCCGTGGCGATGCGCAGAGCGGCAACGGCGTGGAGACGGGCGCGGGCCTCGGCCTCGCGATCGTCTACGACATCATCGCGATGCATGACGGCGATGTGCTGTATGCCGATGCGCCGGAAGGCGGCTCGCGCTTCATCGTGCGGATTCCGCTGGCGAGCAAGCCGGAGGCGACGGCCAAGGCCACCGATTCGCCAGCGCAACACGGCTGAACGCTGAAAATCGGCCCGCAAAACGCATGACGGCGCATCGCGCGCCGTCATGGATTGTCTGACTGTCAGCCGCCCGGACGCTTACTTCTTCTTCGCGCCCTTCTCCTTGCGCTCGGCCTTTTCGGTCTTCTCGGCCTTCGCTTCCTTCTCGGCCTTGGCCTTCTTCGACTTCTTCTTTTTCTTCTTGTCCGATTCGTCGTTGACCGCCAGCAGCGTGCCGCGGCAGGTGCTCGCGCCGCAATGGCACGCGTACTCGCGCTTCAGTTCCTTGGTCAGCTTCTCGTCGATCACGAGGCCGTAATCGTAGAACAGCTCCTCGCCGGCTTCGAGGTCGCGCAGCGCGCGGATATGCACGCGGCCGGCGGTTTCCTCGGCTTCGCAGTTCGGCGCGCAAGAGTGGTTGATCCAGCGCGCGCTGTTGCCGTCGACCTTGCCGTCGATCACGTCGCCGCCTTCCAGCGCGAAGTAGAACGTGTGATTCGGATCGCTCGGGTCGTGCGGATGACGGCGCAGCGCCTCCTTCCAGGAGATCCGCTCGCCTTTGTATTCGACCACGCGCTCGCCCGTCTTGATCGGCGCGGCCGCGAATACGCCCTTGCCGTGAACGCCGGAACGGCGCACGACGATCCTGCGTGAACTCATCGATGAATCCTTGTGAAGACGATGGATGACGCGAAGGCGGCGGCAAGCCGGCCGCCGTCCGCATGCGGCGCGCGATCTGCGTCGCGCGCGCGGAGGCGTCGAAGCGACGCGCCCGCGACGGGCCAACCGCATGCTACACGTTCGGGCTTGCTTCGTTCAACCGATCATGCGCGAACGGCATGGATCGGCGCGAATCGACACGACAACAGGCAGCTTGTCGCGTCGATCCGGCCCGCGTTGCGCGGGACGATGGGGGATTGCGGCAGGCTTCAGCGCTGGCCGAACGCCACGTCGCCGAACAACGCCTTCTGCTCGCGCGGCTGCGAGCGCCAATACTGCGGCGGAGCCGTCACGGTCGCGCCGAGTTCAGCGGCCGCATGCCACGGCCAGCGCGGGTCGTAGAGCATCGCGCGAGCCAGCGCGACGAAGTCGGCGTCGCCGTCGGCCACGATCTTCTCGGCCTGCGCCGCTTCGGTGATCAGGCCGACCGCGAACGCCGGCAGGTCGGCCGCATGACGCACGGCGCGCGCGAACGGCACCTGATAGCCCTGCGACAGCGGGATCTTCTGCAGCGGCGACACACCGCCCGACGACACGTCGATCCAGTCGCACCCGCGCGCCTTCAGCGCCTTCGCGAATTCGATGGTTTCGTCGAGCGTCCAGCCGCCGTCCACCCAATCGGTGGCCGATACGCGCACGCCCACCGGCCGATCGGCCGGAAACGCGGCGCGCACGATGTCGAAGATCTCCAGCGGGAAGCGCATGCGGTTTTCGAGCGAGCCGCCGTATTCGTCGTCGCGCCGGTTGGCCAGCGGCGACAGGAACTGATGCAACAGATAGCCGTGCGCGGCGTGCACTTCGAGCGCGTCGATGCCGAGCCGCGCGGCACGCTTGGCGGTGGCCTCGAACGCGCGGCGCACGCGATTCAGCGCAGCCGCGTCGAGCGCGAGCGGCGGCGTTTCGCCTTCCTTGTGCGGCACCGCCGAGGGCGCATGCGGCAACCAGCCGCCGTCGGCCACCTCGATCAACTGGCCGCCTTCCCAGGGCGCCTGGCTCGATGCCTTGCGGCCCGCGTGGCCGATCTGCATCGTGACGCGGATCGGCGAATGCTGCCGAATGGCGGCCAGCAGCGGCACGTAGGCGGCCTCGGTGGCGTCGTCCCACAAGCCGAGATCGCCCGGCGTGATGCGGCCATCCGGTTCGACGGCCACCACTTCGGTGCACAGCATCGATGCGCCCGACAGCGCGAGACTGCCAAGGTGAATCGTGTGCCAGGCGGTCGGCTCACCGCGTTCGGCCGAGTACTGGCACATCGGCGAGACGACGATGCGATTCGGCAATGTGATGCCGCGCAGGGTAAAGGGAGAAAACAGGACGCTCATCGCAGGCTGGCTCGCAACGGGGGGACGGAAGCGAACGAGGTTAGCACGCAGCGCACAAGGCTGCTGACGCCGCTCCGGGGGGGCAACCGAGGCCTTCCCCTGTCGAACGGCCGACGACGCCGCCAGCGGCCCCTTGAAGCAAAACGGCACGCGTTGGCGTGCCGTTTCGTGAGGGATGCCGACGATCGTCGATCAGAGCCCGACCGCGCCGAGCCATTCCGAGAACATGAGCGCAGCGGCCGGCATGAGCACGGGGCCGTGCAGCGCCGTGGCCGCACGCAACTGCCGGGCATCGACGCCGGACGCCGAGCCGATTTCGCTGGCATGGCCGATCAGCCAGGCCTCGAAGGTTTCGGTCGATATTTCCGGGTGGCATTGCAGCGCGAGGACATGCTGCCCCCACGAGAACGCCTGATGCGCGCAGTCGGGTGTGGCCGCCAAATGGATCGCGCCGGGCGGCAGATCGAACGTATCGCCGTGCCAGTGCAGCATCGAGGTGTGTTCGCCGGACAGATGCCGCAGCGGCGACGCTTCGCCGGCCGCCGTCAACGTGAGCGGCGCCCAGCCGATTTCCTTCACCTTGCCTGGATAGACCCGCGCGCCGAGCGCACGCGCGATCAGTTGCGCGCCGAGACAGATGCCGAGCGTCGGCAACCCCGCCTCGATGCGCCGGCGGATCAGTTCGACGAGCGGCGCGGTGGTCGGATAGAGATCGTCGTCGTAGGCGCTGATCGGCCCGCCGAGCACCACGAGCAACGACGGCTCGCAGGCGTCGAGCACCTCGACGCGCGACGTGCCGACATCGACATAACGGACACGCCGGCCGCGTTCGCCGAGCACGCGCTCGAAGCTGCCGAGATCCTCGAAGTGGACGTGGCGGATCGCCACGACTTCTGCATTCATCAAACCGGGCTCCGTCTGGCGCTCCACGCGCGGCGCCTTTTTACAGCTGCGCGAATATCTTCCAGGTTTTCTTCTGCGTCAGTGCGTCCGCTTCTTCATGCACGGTGCAGTCGAGGCGCAGATCGCTGTCGGCCATCGTCAGGTCGAGCAGCGAGCAACGGTACGATGCCTTGCGGCCGGTTTTACCCGGCTGGAAATGCTTGCAGGTCACGCACATGCGGTGTTGCGGCGCCTGGCCGGCCACCTGCAGCTCACGCATGACCTTCAGCAGCGCGCGGTACAGCGCGCCTTGCTCTTCGCCGCCGAGCACGCCCACGGCCTTCGACAGGAAATCGGGCCATTGCAGCGCCTTCTTGGCCGAAGTGCGGCCACGAGCGCTGAGGCGAACGGCGAGTGCGCGGCCATCGTCGAGCGCACGGCGCTTTTCCACGAGACCCTTGGTTTCGAGCGTGCTGACCGCATCGCTGGTGGTAGCCGCGGTCAACTGGGTTTCCCGGGCGATCTCGCCGAGACGCATCGGGCCCTTGCGCTGCAGCAACAGCACCAGGATTTCACCTTGCGTCGGCGTCAGACCCGCGCCTTCCGCCCAGTTCCATGCTTCGCTTCGCATGGCCGTACTCAATCGCAACAGGCTGTGGGTCACACGACCCGCTGCCTCGTTCCCGTAAACACCTTCGCTCATAGTCTTTTCGCTGTTGCCGGCCTCGGTTCGAACCGACGGCCTTTGTGGGGAGATCCGTGTCCAGCCTGCCATCGAGAATCGAGATGCAGTGTCCGGAACGGCGCACCGATGCCCGTTCACCATGACTGATACGCCATGAACCGGCCTGCGAACGCGATGCTATCCGGCACTGTCGTTCGCAAAGCCGACATTCTATGCGAGAGCAGAAAATCGCACAGCTAAGTTATCCAAATAAGTCTGTGGATAAAACCTGGATAACCGAAGCGTTTCGCTGTGCCATCAAGAACGACTCTCATGTGCACGTCGGGCGACTGCTTTCAATCGACAAACAACGGTGTGCCGGCGGGGAAGACGCGATCGTGCGCGAAACGCGCAGAGCCTTGAGTTTGCTGGGAAAGCGCCGGTTATCCACAAGCGCCCGATAAGAATTGCTTCAGACTACTATATTTGTTCGACCGGCCCGAAAGCCGGTCGGACTTTCTGCCGCAGATACCAGCGGCGGAAATAGTCTTTTTCACTCGCGCCAGCGCAAACATTGCTGACGAACTGTCTCGTTCAGCGACTTTTCCTGCTTGAACACGGTGCGCAACCACGATGCGTCATTTACACGCGCCTTCGCCTGCGCGCCGATTTCGTCAAGCGCGGCACGCGAGCCGAGCGCGGCGGCATGCGGTGCGAGACGGTCGAGCGTATCGAGGATGTCTTCGGCGATGGTGCGGCGCTCGCCCGTTTGCGGGTTCACGCAGGTGCCGTCCAGACCGAAGCGGCAGGCCTCGAACCGGTTGAACGTGTAGACCAGGTAATCGTCTTCGGACAGCTTCAGCGGCTTGTCGAGCAACAGATAGCGCGCCAGCGTCTGGATGTAGCAGGCGATCGCCGCGGCGCGATCGACCGACAGCGGCGTATCCATCACGCGAACCTCGATCGTGCCGAAGCCCGGCTTCGGGCGGATATCCCAGTAGAAGTCCTTCATGCTGTTGACCACGCCGGTGTTGACCATCTTCGAAAAGTACTCCTCGAAGCCATCCCAGGTCAGCGTGTACGGCGCGCGGCCCGACATCGGAAACGCGAACACCGAATTCAGGCGTGCTGAATGAAATCCGGTGTCCACGTTCTGCACGTACGGCGACGACGCCGACAGCGCGATGAAATGCGGGATATAGCGCGACATCGAATGCAGCAGGAACAGCGCGCTGTCGGCATCGGGGCAACCGATGTGCACGTGCTGGCCGAACACCGTGAACTGCTTGGCCAGATAGCCGTATAACTCGGACAGATACTGGAAGCGCGGCGCGTCGTAGATCTGCCGGTCGCTCCATTGCTGGAACGCGTGCGTGCCGCCGCCGGCGAGACCCACGTTGAGCTGGTCGGCCGCCTTCACGAGCACGTCGCGAATCGTGCGCAATTCGCCGAGCGCCTGCTCGTGCGAATGGCAGATGCCGGTCGACAGCTCGATCATGCTTTCGGTGATTTCCGGCGTGATGTTGCCGGGATGCGGCTCGTTTTCGATCAGCCGCATCAGGTCCGACGCCGCTTTGGTCAGGTCGTAGTTGTGCGTGTTGACGATCTGGATTTCCAGCTCGACGCCGAACGTGAACGGCTCGGAATTGTTGAAGGTTTCGAGTGCCATGGCAAATTCCGGATAACGGGTTGGGTGCCGCCGCGATCATGGCCGCGGCGGCGCCGATCAGTTGTCGTCGCGCCGTTCGCCCACCGCCGACAGGCTGCGATAGACGAAGGCCGGACCGACGAGCTGCAGCAGCACGATCGAACACATGACGACCGCGCGCAGGTGCGGATCGAAATTCGGATACGACTGATACGTGTCGTCCACCAGCAAGTAGGCCAGTGCCGACATCGGCGCCAGCGACAGGCCGAGCGCCACGCCCTGCTTCACGTTGATGCCGCTCTTCTTGGCGAACGCCACCACGCCGAGCAGCTTGGCGACCAGCCGCGTGGCGATCAGCACCAGCGCGATCAAGCCGCCGGTGGCGAGGTCGTGCCAGGTGAACGAAGTCAGCGTCAGCACGAACAGAATGACGGTCAGCAACCAGCCGGCCGTGCCGAAATGCTCGGGCCAGAGTTGCGGACGCACCTCGAGATTCTTCACGACGATGCCGGCCAGCAGCAAGGTCAGCACGGTCGACAACTTGAGCGCCTGCGCGACCGCGATCGCCAATACCACCAGGCCGAACAGCGCGACGAACGAATGCTCGTCACGCATGACCGGCGCGATGTGACGGAACAGGTAATTGCAGGCGCGTGCGAGCAGGTACGCGAGGATCATCGAACCGGCGATCAGATACAGCGGCTGCAGGATCGTCGCGAACACGTTGCCGAATTCCTCCTGGTGCAACCAGCTCGTCAGCAATTTCGTCAGGACCACCGAATACACGCTGTTAAGCGCCGTGAGCGTGAGCAGGCGTTGCGACACCTGCCCTTCCGCGCGCAGTTCGGTCTTGAGCTGGATCGCCATCGCCGGCGAGGTGGCCACCGCGATCGCGGCCAGCACGATCGACACCATGGCCGGCACGTTGAGCACCAACAGCACGGTGAGCACCAGCGCGAAGGTCAGCGTGGCCTCGGCCACGCTGGTGGCGATCAGCCAGGGGTTGCGGCGAATCCAGCGCAGGTCGAGCCGGCTGCCGAGTTCGAACAGCAGCAGCCCGAGCGCGACGTTGATCAGCAGGCGCGCGGTATTGCTGGTGCTGGCGTCGATCGCGCCGAACCCGGCCGACCCGGCGATCAGCCCGATGACGGCATAGCCGGTGACGCGCGGCAGGCGCCACGCGCGGTAACAGAGTTCGCCACAAAGGCCTGCTGCGAACAGCGCGATCCCGGCCCAGAACACGGCATCGGGAACAAACGGCCAATTCGGTAGAAACGAGAATGCCGACTTCATCGAGGTGAATTCTCCTATGCGAAGGCAACCGGCTGCGACGCTGGGTCGAGCGTATCGAACGAAATGGCGCGCTGGCTTGGCTGGTTGCCCCGTTGTTGTTGGTCTGGATCAGGGCGTCATGACACGGGATTTCCCGAATCGCGACGCATGAGGACGCTGTTCGGGAGATGGCCGATCTGACTGCCGGCCTGGCGTGATGGAAACAGCGCGATCTCATCCTCAGATTCCGATTCGCTAGAACTGTTCCTGATGTGCCGCGCCGGTGGCATTCCGGTGCAGCGCAGTGGTGTCCGATTGTGCCACATCTATTTCGCACCGGATCGGATTTATCCGAAGCCTGGCCGCTCGGTAGATGCCATGGGTTTATAACCACAGGTTTACTTGTATGTATACGTAGTAGTAGTTAACAAGGGCATAGATTTTCTGTGGATAACCCCGGTAAACCTCACAGATTCATAGGCTTGCCAAACTCAAAAGCCCCGCACAGCCTGTGCGCTCGCACAGCGATTCACAGAACAACTTTTGCTGTGCTGTGCGGCGAATCCAAGTTACCCCGTTTACGTCCACTGTGGTTACACAGGGAACGCACGGGAAAATCACGCGCTTATCCACAGATGCCGGTGGATAAGCTGCCGCGCACAGGCGCCGTTTTCTGGGCGGCTGTGCCGGATCGGGCTGTGGCAAACGGGAATGGGTGAAGACGGAAAGCTGGCGTGCCGCACCATTGGCGCGGCCGGAAGGTGCGAATCTCAGCCGGCGCGGCCCTGGCGCAGGGCGCGGAGCAGGAAGCGTGCGGGGTCGATGGCTTCGGCCAGTTCGCGTTCGATCGGCCAGGGTTCGCCGTCGAGCTGCGAGGCGATCAATTCGGCGCAGAGCGCGGCCCAGATGAAACCGCGCGAGCCGAAGCCGAACGCGCCATAGAGGCCTGCCGCGCGTGGCACATCGCGTGCCTGCGCGCCCGACAGCGAGGCGGCTTGGGCTGCCGCTTCGGGCTCGTCGCCAAGCTCGCCGGCCATCGGCAGACGATCGCTCGCCACGCAGCGGAACGCGACGCGGCCCGCCAGCGCTGCCGGATCTGCAATGACATCGATATCGACGTGACTGCATGGCAGCAGTGCCGCGAGCCGGGCGAGATTGTCTCGATGATCGTTGGCGCGCAGGGCTGGGTCCGCGTCGTCGGGATCGTAGGTCGCACCGGTCAGCGCGGTGCCGTCGGCGAACGGGATCAGGTAGCCGTCGCCGATCACGGGCAGCGCAACGTCGGGGGCGACGCCGGCCGGCAACAGGCTCAACTGGCCGCGCACGATCTGCACCGGCGCATGGTGCAAGCGCGCGACGCGGGGCGCATCGGCCGCGTTGGCGACGATGGTCACGGCTGCCTCGGCCAGCGTCGCGCCCGACGCATCGACGGCGCGCCATCCGCCGCCGTCGCGAGGCACGAGCTGCGCGACGTCCACACCGTGCAGGCGCGTCAGCCGCTCGCCGGCCATCGCGCATGCGGCACGCGCGAGTGCCGCCGGATCGAGCGAGCCGCCATGCGGAAAGAACCATCCGCCATGAGCAACATCGGTGCGCAAGCGCTCGGCTGCTTGCTCACGCGTGAGCAGGACGGCCAGTGTTTCCGGCATGTCGAGCGCGTCGGCCGCGGCCTGCATGCGAGCGAATTCGTCATCGTCGCAGGCCAGTTGCAGCAAGCCGTTCGCACTGCGCGAGAAGTCGTGACCGGCCGCCTCGAACGCGCGCCAGCGCGACAGCGCATACAGATAACCGGCGCGCGACAGCCGTGCGCCGAAGTTGTCGTCGATCGCGACGAGCGGATGAAACACGCCGGCCGGATTGCCCGAGGCTTCGCGTGCGACAGCATCATGGCGCTCGATCAGCGTGACGTGCCAGCCGCGTGCTGCAAGACGTTCGGCGAGCGCGCTGCCGGCCAGCCCCGCGCCGATCACGATTGCGTCGCGGGTGCTCGCGTCATGCGCGCGCGGTGGCTCGTGACGACGTACCTTCCAGCGTGGCGCGAAGGTGCCCGCGCAGGCTTCCTCTCGACACGAAAAGCCCGCATTTTGCAGGGCCTTTCGCATTTCATCGTCGATCGTGTCGACGGTGAACGTTGCGTTCTCATCGGCCAGTTTGGCGAGCGCGCGACACGTCATGGCCGCGCTTGCATTCCGATTGTTCCGGACTGCGAAGGTATTGACATGGAACGCATCGGCGCGCAACACGAGCGACGACAACATCGCCTCGGTGTCGCCGAACGCGAGCGTCAAGATCACACGCCCGGCATCGAGTTCGAGCCGATGCAGGCCCGGGGTGAGCATTGGCCACGTATCGACGAGCGTATCGATCAAGCATTCGACACCCGCTTCCCTATTGGTTGCGCTTGCAACCATATATTTGGCAGCCCGATGCAGATCCTCGCGTGAAAACGGGTGCGACTCGATTGCTACGTAGTGCAGACGTTCGCCGCGCGCCGGATCGGCACGCCAGGCGGCCCAGGTCGAGAGGAACTGCAATCCGGCGCCGAAGCCGGTTTCGACGATCGTGAAGCTGCGCCGTCCGCGCCAGCGTCCGGGCAGCCCGTTGCCGTGCAGCAAGCCGCTGCCGGCTTGCGCTGGCGCAGGGTGCGCATCGGCTGCGGCAGGCTGCAACTCGCCGTGAAACGATGAAACGAGCATGCCGTTTTCAAGGCGCTGAAGCGTGGCAGGGATCAGTCGGTCGGTCATGCGAAACAATCGAAATGGGCCGGCATCGCCCTGGAAGCCCCGTCCCGCCTGGCGTTGGCAAAAACCAACGTCATTGTGCAAGGCTGGGTTCGCACGCTTGACAAGGCCGGGCGGTGCGCTGCAAAAATGCGGGCAACGGCGCTGGAATCCGGCAAAATCCGGATGAAAATCTTTGAAACCCTTGTCGTTATTGGGTTTGCGCTGCGCTATCATAGCAAGCGCCGTAAAGCGGAAGCGCCTCAGGCGCCTTCGCTGTTACGAGGCGCGGCGCAGTCCGACTGCGCCCTGCCGTCGCCGCGAACTGCGATGCTACGGTGGGCGTACTTATAATCGGCGCGTCTGCGCTGTTCGTGTCAACCTAACCTGAGAAAGGAACCTTAATGAACAAACAGGAACTGATCGACGCCGTCGCCGCACAGACGGGCGCCAGCAAGGCACAAACCGGCGAAACGCTGGACACGCTCCTCGAAGTGATCAAGAAGGCCGTGTCGAAAGGCGACGCGGTTCAGTTGATCGGCTTCGGCAGCTTCGGCTCGGGTAAGCGTGCAGCACGTACCGGCCGCAACCCGAAGACGGGCGAAACCATCAAGATTCCGGCTGCCAAGACCGTCAAGTTCACGGCTGGCAAGGCATTCAAGGATGCAGTGAACAAGCGCTAAGTTCTGCGTTTGTTAACGGAAAAACCCGCCTTCCCGGCGGGTTTTTTTCGTCCCCGGCATCACGGCCCGGGGCGCGGCGACGCATCGCGTTCAGTGGCGATGGACGATTTCGCCGTCGTGATCGTGATCATCGTCATGATCGTGCTCCTCGATGTCCCACGCAGGGAACGGATCGGGCAGCGCGTGCCAGGCATCGGGGCCGGCCGCGAATTCGGTTTCGTCGAGCAGGCAGGCGTCGAATTTCGCACGCCACGCGTTCGTATCGAGGCCCACGCCGATCAGCACCAGTTCCTGGCGGCGGTCGCCGATCGTCGTGTCGTCCGGATCGCCATGCCAATCGGCGGCGATTTCGTCGAGCAGCGACGGATCGTCGTCCGGCCATTCGCTGCGATCCTGCGCGGCCCACCAGAGCCCCGCCGGCCCATGACGGCACACGCCGCCGGCCTGCGACAGCGAGCCGCCGACATCATGGCGCGTCGCCAGCCAGAAGAAGCCCTTGCTGCGCAGCACACCCTTCCACTCGTCGTGCAGCAGCGTCCAGAAACGCTGCGGATGAAACGGCCGGCGCGCGCGATAAACAAAATGACCGATGCCGAATTCGTCGGGCGTGCCGTGCGCATCGGCGCCGTCGCAGGCGTCGCTGCAAGCGCCGTCGTGGCGATGTTCGAGCGAGGTGAGCCAGCCCGGCGCGTTCGCGGCGGCCTCGAAATCGAAGCGCCCGGTGCCGATCACCTCGGACACCGGCACGACGCCGAAGCGGCTCACCACCTGATGCGCACGCGGATTGAGGCTGGCGAGAATCCGTTGCAACTGCGCCAGTTGATCCGCGTCCACCAGGTCGGCCTTGTTGATCACCAGCACATCGCAGAATTCGATCTGCTCGATCAGCAGTTCGACCAGTTGGCGATCGTCGTCGCCGGCGGTGGCCAGGCCGCGATCGGCGAGGCCCTGGTCGGAGCCGTAATCGCGCAGGAAATTGAACGCGTCGACCACCGTCACCATGGTGTCGAGCCGCGCGACATGTTCGAGCGAATCGCCGTCGTCGTCGACGAACGTGAAGGTTTCGGCGATCGGCATCGGTTCGGCCACGCCGGTCGATTCGACCAGGATCGCGTCGAACCGGCCCTCGGCGGCCAGCCGGCGGATTTCCACCAGCAGGTCGTCGCGCAGCGTGCAGCAGATGCAGCCGTTCGACATCTCGACCAGCCGTTCCTCCACGTGCGACAACGCCGCCTTGTCGTCGACAAGCGCGCCGTCGATATTGACGTCGGCCAGGTCGTTGACGATCACGGCAACACGCAGGCCGTCGCGGTTGGCGAGCACGTGATTCAGCAGCGTGGTCTTGCCGGCGCCGAGAAAGCCGGACAGCACGGTAACGGGCAACGGCGAGTTCATGGCGATGGATACCCCGGAAAAAGACGGAAGCAGCCGCGCGCGCGCAGGCGTGGCGGCATGAAAGCCGCATTGTGCATCAAACGCGCGGGCGGGCGGGGACGCGGGGCCGGCCGGGGGGAATCGGCAGAAGACGCGGCAGGAAGAAGCCGAGGGAAGAAACGCGCTGAACGAAGCGGATGAAACGAGGAATACGGCAGGCGAAATCGGCGGGGGGCTACCGGCAGACGGCGGCTCGGCGGTGCGTTCGCACTGTCGCCGTACCGCACCGCTCGCCCCTCAATGCGGCTCGTTGGCCGTCGGCAGCAGGCGCCATTTGGCCAGGATCGCCGCGATCTGCCGAGCATATTTGTCGCGCAACGACGGCGTTTCGGAGTGGTAAGCGCCTACCGCGGCCCAGGTGTTGCCAAACTTGTTCATCTTCTGACGCAGGTGCCACGCCGCGATGTAGACGTTCTTGCACGGCTGCATCAGCGTGTCCTTGGTGATCCCGTATTGGGATAGCCGCGACAGATGGATCGAGTTGATCTGCATGATCCCGTAGTCGGTCGAACCGTTCGCATTCCGGTTGATCGCGTCGGGTGTGTTGTGGGATTCCTGCCACGCGATGGCGCGAAGGATCAGCGGATTGACCTTCTGATACTTGGCGGCCTCGTCATAACAGTCGGCATGCGCGGGGGCGCTGAAGCCGGCTGCGGCAAGCCACGACACGAAGAGAAAACACCTAATTTGCATTAGGAAGCCTTCAAATAGCTGGAAAAACGGGAAATCGGGGCGGGAAAACCCCCAACGCGGAAAGCGGGCGCAAGCGCTGCGCCGCCCGTATCATACCGGTGCCCTGGTGCATCCCGCCACCGTCCGCGGCGGGTGTTGCGGGCGGCGGACACGGTTTTTTCCAGGGCCTTTTATTTGGAATTCTTGCGAAAACTTGCTGAAAGAAATACGACTCGCAGTGGCCGGAATGCCTTGGCTCAAAAAAGCGAGAACTCTCTCGGATCGATGTGATATTTCGGACACGAAAAGCTGATAATGTCCGTTTTTTGCTTTCCGCAATCACGCTCTACCGTCTGATACAGCCTTACCCGGCATCGACTACCCACCTCATGACAACCACTCGTTTTGCTATGCGGCGCGCTGCAAAAGCGCTCGTCGTCGCCGGAATCGTCGCGTCCCAGATCGCGGCCGCGCACGCCCAGGTCACGCTCAATTTCGTCAATGCCGATATCGACCAGGTGGCCAAGGCCATCGGCGCGGCCACCGGCAAGACGATCATCGTCGACCCGCGTGTGAAGGGGCAGTTGAACCTCATCTCCGAACGATCGGTGCCCGAGGATCAGGCGCTCAAGACGCTGCAATCGGCGTTGCGCATGCAGGGCTTCTCGCTGCTGCAGGACCACGGCGTCCTGAAGGTCGTGCCGGAAGCCGACGCCAAGCTGCAGGGCGTGCCCACCTACATCGGCAATACGCCGCGCGCCACCGGCGACCAGATCGTCACGCAGGTGTTCGAACTGCATAACGAATCGGCCAACAACCTGCTGCCGGTGCTGCGCCCGCTGATCTCGCCGAACAATACCGTGACGGCGTATCCCGCCAACAACACGCTGGTCGTCACCGATTACGCCGACAACGTGCGACGTATTGCCCAGATCATCGCGGGCGTGGACGGCGCGGCCGGCAACCAGGTCGTGGTGATGCCGCTGCGCAACGCCAACGCGATCGACGTGGCCAGCCAGCTCGGCAAGCTGCTCGACCCGGGCTCGATCGGCAATACCGACGCCACGCTGAAGGTCAGCGTCACGGCCGATCCGCGCACCAACGCCATCCTGCTGCGCGCCTCGAACGGCTCGCGGCTGGCCGCGGCCAAGCGGCTCGTGTCGCAGCTCGACGCGCCGAGCGGCGTGCCGGGCAACATGCACGTGGTGCGGCTGCGCAATGCCGACGCCGTGAAGCTTGCAAAAACCTTGCGCGGCATGCTGGGCAAGGGCGACAGCAGCAGCTCCAGCTCCACCAACGACGCCAATTCGTTCAATTCGGGCGGCGGCTCGGGTGGCGGCAGCAACTTCTCGACGGGCACGTCCGGCACCGCCCCGCTGCCGTCGGGTTCGTCCTCGCTGGGCTCCGGTTCCGGCTCGGGCAGCAGCTTCGGCGGTGGCGGCAGCGGCAGCGGCAAGAACGACGGCTTCCTCAGCAGCGACAAGGATAAAAGCGACGACAACCAGCAGGGCGGCATGATTCAGGCCGACTCCGCCACCAATTCGCTGATCATCACCGCGTCGGACCCGGTCTACCGGAACCTGCGCGCCGTGATCGACCAATTGGACGAGCGTCGCGCGCAGGTCTATATCGAGGCGCTGATCGTCGAACTGAATTCCACGACCTCGGCCAACCTGGGCATCCAGTGGCAGGTCGCGAACAACGCGCTGTACGCGGGCAGCTCGCTTGGCACCAACGTGTCGGGCCTCGGCAACACCATCACCGGCCTGACGTCCGCGGCCGCGACGGGCTCGGCAAGCGGCATCAGCGGCGGCGCCGCGGCGGCGGCCTCGCTCACGCCGGGCCTCAATATCGGCTGGCTCAAGAACATGTTCGGCATCACCGGCCTCGGCGCGCTGCTGCAGGCGTTCTCCGGGTCGAGCGACGCGAACGTGCTGTCCACGCCGAATCTGGTCACGCTCGACAACGAGGAAGCCAAGATCGTGGTCGGCCAGAACGTGCCGATCGCCACCGGCTCGTACTCGAACCTGACGAGCGGCAACAGCAACAACGCGTTCAACACTTTCGACCGCCAGGACGTGGGCCTGACGCTGCACGTGAAGCCGCAGATCACCGAAGGCGGGATCCTGAAGCTGCAGATCTACACCGAGGATTCGGCGGTGCTGCCGAGCACCTCGAGCAGTGCCAGCACGATCGGCGTGCCGACCTTCACGAAGCGTTCGATCCAGTCCACCGTGCTGTGCGACAACGGCGAGATCATCGTGCTCGGCGGCTTGATGCAGGACAACTACCAGGCCGGCAACAACAAGGTGCCGCTGCTCGGCGACATCCCCTGGATCGGCCAGTTGTTCCGTTCGGAAGGCAAGCAGCGCTCGAAGACCAACCTGATGGTGTTCCTGCGCCCGGTGATCCTGAGCGATCAGTCCACCACGCAGGCCATTACCGCGAACCGCTACGACTACATCCAGGGCGTGCAGGGCGCGTACAAGTCGGATAACAACCTGATCAAGGATCGCGACGATCCGGTCACGCCGCCGATGCCGATCGGCCCGAGCGACGGCGGTTCGCCGGCCGCGAACCTGTTCGACCTGTCGCGCATGACGCGCCGCCCGGGCTATCCGGCGAATCCGGCCAGCGCGCCGGCCGCCACCGCGCCCACTTCGGGCGTGGCCGCGCCAGTGGTCCAGCCGGTGCCCAACCAAGGCGTGACCACCCAGCCGGGAGTGCAGCCGTGAACGACGCCGTCCGGGACGCCCAGAGCGATGCCGGCCCGTCGGCGATCGCCGCGCGCCTGCTGCCCTACGGCTTCGCGAAGGCCGGCCAGATCCTCGTCGCGCAGCAGGACGGCGAGGCGATCGAAGTGTGGATCAGCGATCGCACGACCGATGCGGCGCTGGCCGAGGTCGCCCGCAATTTCGGTGCGCTGACGGCGCGTCGCCTGCCCGCCGACGAGCTCGCCCAGGCGATCAACACCGCCTACGCGCGCCAGGACGGCAGCGCGGCGCAGGTGGTGGGCGAGGTGGAAGGCGAGGTCGATCTGTCGCGCCTGATGCAGGACATCCCCGAGGTGGAGGACCTGCTCGAATCGGAAGACGACGCGCCGATCATCCGCATGATCAACGCGCTGCTGACGCAGGCCGCGCGCGAACAGGCGTCGGACATCCACATCGAGCCGTTCGAGAACGCCTCGGTGGTGCGCTTCCGCGTGGACGGCACGCTGCGCGACGTGGTGCGCCCGAAGAAGGCGCTGCACGGCGCGCTGATCTCGCGGATCAAGATCATGGCGCAGCTCGACATCGCCGAGAAACGCCTGCCGCAGGACGGCCGGATCACGCTGCGCGTGGGTGGCCGCCCGGTGGACGTGCGGGTGTCGACGCTGCCGACGGGTCATGGCGAGCGCGCGGTGCTGCGTTTGCTCGAAAAGGATTCGAAGCGCCTCAATCTCGAAGCGCTCGGCATGGGCGGCGATACGCTCAGGCAGTTCGACAAGCTGATCGCGCGGCCGCACGGCATCGTGCTGGTCACCGGCCCGACCGGCTCGGGCAAGACCACCACGCTCTACGCGGCGATGTCCCGGCTCGAAACCGCCACCACCAACATCATGACGGTGGAAGATCCGATCGAATACGACCTGTCCGGCATCGGCCAGACGCAGGTGAACGAGCGGATCGGCATGAATTTCGCGCGCGCGCTGCGTTCGATCCTGCGGCAAGATCCGGACGTCATCATGATCGGCGAAATCCGCGATCTCGAAACCGCGCAGATCGCCGTGCAGGCCTCGCTGACGGGCCACCTGGTGCTGGCCACGCTGCACACCAACGACGCGGCGTCCGCCGTCACGCGTCTGACCGACATGGGCGTCGAGCCGTATCTGCTCGCGTCGTCGCTGCTCGGCGTGCTCGCGCAGCGGCTGGTGCGCCAGCTGTGCCCGCATTGCAAGGCGCCGCGCGAGGAAGACGGCCGCATCCGCTATCACCCGGTCGGCTGCGAGAAATGCGGCCATTCGGGCTATTCGGGCCGGCGCGGCGTATACGAGCTGCTGACGCTCGACGACGACATCCGCTCGCTGGTCCACCGCAACGCACCCGATTCGGAGATCCTCGCCTCGGGCCGCGCCCGTGGCATGCGCACGCTGCGCGACGACGCGGAGCGCTGGATCGAGCAGGGCAACACGTCGCTCGAGGAAGTGCTGCGCGTGACAGGAGGCGCATAGCGCGATGCCGGCATTCCGTTTCGAAGCAATCGACGCAGGCGGCCGCCCCCAGAAAGGCGTGATCGAGGCCGACAGCGCGCGCGCCGCGCGCGGCCAGTTGCGCACCCAGGGCCTCACGCCGCTGGTGGTCGAGCCGGCCGCCAGGCGCACGGCCGGGCAGCGCAAGCAGCGCCTGTCGATCGGCCGCAAGATGTCGCAGCGCGAGCAGGCGATCCTCACGCGTCAGCTCGCCAGCCTGCTGACCGCCGGGCTGCCGCTCGGCGAGGCGCTGGCGGTGCTGACCGAGCAGGCCGAGCGCGATTACATCCGCGAGCTGATGGCGGCGATCCGCGCCGAGGTGCTGGGCGGCCATTCGCTGGCCAGTGCGCTGGCGGAGCATCCGCGCGATTTCCCCGAGATCTACCGCGCGCTGGTCGCGGCCGGCGAACACACCGGCAAGCTCGGTCTCGTGCTGTCGCGCCTGGCCGACTACATCGAGCAGCGCAACGCGCTCAAGCAGAAGATCGTGCTGGCCTTCACCTACCCGGGCATCGTCACGCTGATCGCGCTCGGCATCGTCACGTTCCTGCTCAGCTACGTGGTGCCGCAGGTGGTCAACGTGTTCGCGAGCACCAAGCAGCAGTTGCCGGTGCTGACGGTGGTGATGATGGCGCTGTCCGCGTTCGTGCGGAACTGGTGGTGGGCGATCCTGACCGGCGTGGCGCTGGTGGTCTGGGCCGCGAAGGCCACGCTGTCGCGCGAAGGCCCGCGCCTCGCGTTCGACCGCTGGCTGCTCGGCGCGCCGCTGGCCGGCAAGCTGGTGCGCGGCTACAACACGGTGCGCTTCGCTAGCACGCTGGCGATCCTGACCGCGGCCGGCGTGCCGATCCTGCGCGCGCTGCAGGCCGCGGGCGAAACGTTGAGCAACCGCGCGATGAGCCGCAACATCGAGGACGCCATCATCCGCGTGCGGGAAGGCACCTCGCTGTCGCGCGCGCTCAATCACGTCAAGACGTTCCCGCCGGTGCTGGTGCACCTGATCCGCTCGGGCGAGGCCACCGGCGACGTCACGACCATGCTCGACCGCGCGGCCGAAGGTGAGGCGCGCGAACTCGAACGCCGCACCATGTTCATGACCAGCCTGCTCGAACCGCTGCTGATCCTGGCGATGGGCGGCATCGTGCTGGTGATCGTGCTGGCCGTGATGTTGCCGATCATCGACCTGAACAACATGGTGCAGTGAGGCGGCGGCAGGCAGGCGGAACGCGTGGAGCAAGCAAAACGGGCCGCACGATGCGGCCCGCTTGCAGAATCAGCAGCATGCCCCGGTGCGGGCTGCCCCGACGGCAACGCCGGGGCGGCATTAGGGCAACGGCGGCTCAGCGAACGTAGATGGTGGCGCCGGGCGCGTTGGCCGGCAGGAAGATTTCGGTGTGCGCACCGTTGCGGTCGATCACGATCGAGCGAGCGCGGACTTCGGCGAGCTTGGTGCCCTGCATGATGTTGCTGCCCAGCGTGATCGCGCGGGCCGGGTCGCCGCCCGCGCCGATGATCGCGGCGGCACCCTGGCGCAGCGAGAGGATGCCGAACAGGTGGATGTCCTGTACCGGGTTGTGCGTGAGCTGCCCGCCGAACAGCGCGGCAGCGTCCTCCGTGCGCAAGGGTGCGCGCGCGGCGGCGGCGGGTAGTGGGGCCTGATGCGCCGAGAGCGTGATGGCCCAGTAAGTGGCCGTCGCGCACAAAGCTGCGAAGAGGGCGAGGGAGAGGATCCGGATCGAGAGCGCGTTCATGCGGGCTATTGTACGGACGATTATGTGAAATTTGCGTTGGGTGAAAGCCCGAAGCAGGGGCCGCCTTACAATGCGGCTTCGCTGGGCGGGCGGTGTGCCTGCCAGCGCCATTCAATATTGACTGACTGTTTTTGAAAGAGAGGTTTCACCCATGCAAACGTGGATCAATCGCCGCCCGCAAGCCGCGCGTCGCCCGAACGGCCAACGCGGCTTCACGCTGATCGAGATCATGGTCGTGATCGCGATTCTCGGCATTCTCGCGGCGCTGATCGTGCCGAAGATCATGAGTCGCCCGGACGAAGCGCGCCGGGTCGCCGCCAAGCAGGACATCGGCACCGTCATGCAGGCGCTGAAGCTGTATCGCCTCGACAACGGCCGCTACCCGACCCAGGAGCAGGGCCTGCAGGCGCTGATCGCCAAGCCCACCACCGATCCGGTGCCGAACAACTGGAAGGACGGCGGCTATCTCGAACGCCTGCCGAACGACCCGTGGGGCAACCCGTACAAGTACCTGAACCCGGGCGTGCACGGCGAAATCGACGTGTTCAGCTACGGCGCCGATGCGAAGGAAGGCGGCGAGAACAACGACGCCGACATCGGGTCCTGGCAGTAACGTCCCGCCCGCGCGGCCGACCGATACCGTTCCTTTTACCCTGCGTTTGTCATGCGAACCCCCGGCACCACCCTGCTGCGTTCTCCGCCCCGGCGGATGCACGGCTTCACGCTGCTCGAGATGATGGTTGTGCTCGTGATCGTGGGGATCCTCGTGACGGCGGCCACGCTGACCATGCGGCGCAATCCGCGCACCGACCTCCACGAGGAAGCGGTGCGCGTCTCGCTGCTGCTCGAAAGCGCCGGCGACGAGGCCCAGGTTCGCGCCCGGCCGATCGCCTGGCAGCCCACCGAGCACGGCTTTCGTTTCGACATCCGCAGCCAGGACGGCTGGCGCACGCTGCGCGACGACCTGTTGCGCCCGCGCGACTGGGATGGCGGCGTGACCGGCGCGAGCATCGATTACCCGGGCTCCGATACGCAGGTGAACCGGATCGTCTTCGGCACCGAACCGATCGACGTGCCGGTGCGCGTCACGCTCTATTCCGCGATCGGCAGCGCGACGATCGTCGGCACCGGCAACGGCCGCTACGAGGTGCGCTGAACATGTCCGCCCGGCTCACTCCTGCACCGCGCCGCGCCTCGCGCGCACGCGGTTTCACGATGATCGAGGTGCTGATCGCGCTGGCCATCATCGCGATCGCGCTGGCCGCGTCGATCCGCGCGGTCGGCACGCTCGCCAGCAATGCCGGCGCGCTGAACGACCGCCTGCTGGCAAGCTGGAGCGCCGACGACGTGCTCGGCCAGTTGCGCCTCGCGCATGCGTGGCCCGAGGTCGGCGAGCAGACCTTCGATTGCTCGCAGGGCAATCTCGAACTGAGCTGCACGCAGCGCGTCAAGACCACGCCGAACCCGGTGTTCCGGCGCGTGGAGGTGTCGGTCAGCAAGACCGGCGAGAAAGGCGTGCTCGCGCAGATGGTGACGGTGGTGGCGAATGAAACCAATCGTTCGCTCTGAGCGCCGCGCGCGCGGCTTCACGCTGATCGAGCTGCTGATCGCGATCGCGATCATGGCGGTGCTCGCGCTGCTGTCGTGGCGCGGGCTCGATCAGGTGATTCGCGGCCGCAATCACGTGGAAGCGGTGATGGAGGACGAGCGCACCTTCGCGCAGATGTTCGACCAGATGCGCATCGACGCGCGCCGCGCCGTCAGCGACGACGAAGCCGGCCAGCCGGCCGTGCGCGTGTCCGGCAACACCTTGCAGATCGTCCGCTATTTCGACACGCCCGGCGGCGCCCCGCGTCTGCAGATCGTGCGCTACCTGATCGCGTCGGGCCGCGTGGTGCGCCACGCCTCGCCGCCCATTTCCGACGCGCGCGTGCTGCGTGGCATGCTCGGCAGCGACAGCCTGGACGGCTGGAGCAGCGTGCCGCTGATGCGCGGCGTCGGCTCGATCACGGCGCGCATCTACGTGCCGAAGGTCGGCTGGACCATCAACATGCCGAGCGCCGACGACGCGCTCGCCAAGAACAACCAGGCGATGAAGCAGCCGATCGTCGGCAACGGGCCGCCCGAGCGTTCGGTCACGGGGCTCGAGGTCGGCATCGGCGCCACCTCGCTGCACAAGCCGATCCGGCGCGTGTTCCTGATCGGGGAATGACGATGCGCACCTTCCGGCCGCTGCCGCCCTCCTCTCTTGCCTTGCCCGCCCGGCCCGGTGCGCACCGCCAGCGCGGCGTCGCGATCATCAGCGCGCTGCTGGTGGTGGCGCTCACCGCGATCCTCGTGTCGGGCATGCTCTGGCGCCAGCAGGTGCAGATCCGCCGCATCGAGAACCAGCGCCTGCTGATGCAGGCGCAATGGGTGGCGCGCGGCGCGCTCGACTGGACCCGCATGATCCTGCGCTCGGAAGGCGATACGTCGCCCGGCGTCACCTACCTGGGCGGCATCTGGGCGGTGCCGATCGCGAAGACCCGGCTGTCCGATTTCCTCGGCAAGATCGGCGTCACCGATGTCTCGGGCGACGACGACACTTATCTGTCCGGCGACATCGAGGACGCGCAGGCGCGCTTCAACCTGCGCAACCTCGTGATCACGCCCGCGCCCGGCGTGCTGCAGCTCAACGCATCGGCGATCGGCACGCTCAAGCGGCTGCTGACCTCGCTGTCGATCGATTCGCAACTGGCGCTGCGCATCGCGCAGCAGATGCGCGCCGCGCTGCGCAATTCGGCCACGCGCTTCCAGATGGCCAACGCGCCCGGCACCGCCGGCGTGCCGGTGCCCACTGGCGGCAACACCAATTCGGGCCAGCCCGACCCCGGTTTCGAGGACGACGACGGCGGCACCGACGCGAGCCATGGCGCCTCGCCGATCGTGCCGATCAGCGTGGCCTCGCTGCTCGACGTGAACGGCGTGACGCCCGAGGTGGTCGAGCGGCTGCGGCCGTTCGTGACGGTGCTGCCCACCGTCACGCCGGTCAACCTCAATACCGCGCGCGCCGAGGTGATCGCGGCGCTGCTGCCGGGGCTGTCGGTGTCGTCGGCGCAAACGCTGGTGGCGCGCCGCGAGAACGTGTTTTTCCGCAACGTCGGCGATGCCCAGCTCGCGCTGCAGGCCACCGGCGTGCCGAATACGCTGCTGGATCCCACCCAGATCGACGTGACCAGCAGTTATTTCATCGTTCACGGGCATATTGAGCACGGGCGCGCGGAGATCGACCGCAATTCGCTCGTGTATCGCGATTCGATGACGCACACCACGCGCGTCGTGCGGATATCCGATCAGCTATAACAACGCCATCCGGGAGAGGTGTCTTGAGCACGTTGATTGTTGTTTTGCCGCCGCGCGAACCGGCCGTGCCGCTGCCGGAGTGGCAATGGCCCGAATTGTCGTTCGCGCTCGTCGACAAGGCCGGCCAGACGCAACGCGCGGGCCGCGCATCGCTGGCGTCGCTGCCGCATGCCGCCGCCACGGTGCTGGTGGTGGCCGCGCGCGACCTGCTGCTGCTGGCCGCTGCCGTGCCCGCCGTGAAGGGGCCGAAGCTGCGCCAGGCGCTGCCGAACATCGTCGAGGACTACCTGATCCAGGACCCGCAGGCGTGCCATATCGCCGTCGATCCGGTTGCGTTGCCCGATGGCCGGCGCGTGCTGGCCGTGATCGACCGCGAGTGGTTCCGCTTCGCGATCGAGGCGTTCAAGGCGGCTGGCCATCGTGCGATCCGCGCCGTGCCGGCCACGCGCTGCCTGCCGCTGCCCGACGGGGCGCCGCTCGCGCCCGCCGCCGAGCCGGTGCTGGCCGCCGGTGAGGATGACGACGCGGACGGCATCACCGAAGCCGCCGTGATCTCGCCGGTCGAAGCGCCGGTGGTAGTGGCGGCCCACACCGGCGCGAACGGCGAGCCGCTGCGGGTGCCGATCGTGGCCGCCATCGTGGCGCGCATCGATTCGATGCCGGTGGATGCGGCGCTGTCGATCGCGGCCGCGCCGCGAGTCGAACTCGCCATCGCGCGTGGCTTGCTCGGCGAAGGGCTGACCGCGCCGGCCGCCTCGGCCGGTTCCACGCTGGCCGCGCTGACCGCCGGGGCACCGTTCGAGCTGTATCAGCTCGGCGCGCCCGGTGCCGAGCCGCAACTCGCCTCGATCACCCCGCAGGCCGCGCCCGACGCGATTCCGGGCACCACGCCGCTGCCGTTCGACGCGTTCGCGCGGCGCGCGCGCGAAGCCCGCTTCAATCTCTGCCAGTTCGATTTCGAAGCGATGCCGTGGCGCTTCGACCGCGCCACCATTTCGCGCCTGAAGCTGCCGGCCGCGCTGGCGGCCGTCACGCTCGTGATCGCCGTGATCGGCATCAACATCCACTGGTGGCGGCTTGCGCACGAGCGCGACGCGCTGTCGGCGCAGATCACCGAAACGCTGCTGACGGCGTTCCCGAAAACCACCGTGGTGCTCGATCCGCCCGCGCAGATGACGCGCCAGATCGACCAGTTGCGGGTGGCGGCCGGCGAGCTGTCGCCGAACGATTTCCTGGCGCTGGCCAGCGGCGTGGCGCGTTCGCTCGGGCCGCTGCCGGCCAACGGCATCGCCTCGCTCGATTATCACGACCGCCGGCTCGACGTCGGCTTCAAGCCCGAGGTGAAGGTCGATCCCGATTTCGGCACGCGCCTCGCGCGTAACGGCCTGACGGGCGAGATCGACAGCAGCACGGGCAAATGGACCATCCGGAGCGGATCATGAAGGCGGAGTTGACCGAAACCCTGACCCAGTTCTGGGACGAGCGCAACTCGCGCGAAAAGATGTTGCTCGGCTGGGGCGGTGCGTTGCTGGTGGCGTACGTGCTGTATTCGCTGCTTTGGGCGCCGGCGCAGGACAACAGCGAGCGCATCGCGCACGCGCTGCCGGCGATGCGCCTGCAACTGGCGCAGATGACCGAGCAGGCCAACGAGGCGCGCTCGCTGGCCGCCGCCGCGCAGGGCGTCGCGCCCACCGGCGTGGCGCTGCGCGACGCGCTGAACGGCTCGCTGACCGACCACGGCATTACCGCCGCGCAGGTGCAGGTGGTGGGCAACGGCGTGCAGGTGCAGTTGAAGAACGTGGCGTTCCCGATCTGGACGCAATGGGCCGACGACGTGCGCAAGCAGTTCAAGGTACAGGTGGGCGAGGCGCATGCCACCGCCCTGAAGGAAGACGGCCAGGTGGACCTGACCGTCGTGATGCAACCGTCGAGCGTCAACAAGTGAAACCCATGGAAGCACGCAACCCAGCCCGCGGCATGATGTCGGGAGCGGTAAGCCAATGAGCTTGTGGAGGCGAATTCGCGCGGCGCTGCCGTGGTGCCTGACCGGAATGCTGGCGATCGGCGTGGTGATCGTCGCGCTGCTGCCCGCCGCGTGGGTCACGCCGCAGTTCTCGCGTGCGACCGGCGGGCACGTCAATCTGGTCGATCCCGACGGCTCGCTGTGGCATGGCTCGGCCACGCTGCTGCTGGCGCCGGGCAGCGACCGCAGCACCTCGACGCTGCTGCCGGGCCGGATCGAATGGCGTACCGCGTTCTGGCCGCTGTTCACGGGCCGCGTGCAGATGCAGATGCGTCAGACTCAGGCGATGCCCGATCCCGTCACCGTCAACGCCACGCTGCGCGGGGCGACCGTGTCGGCCGGCGCGATGGCCGTGCCGGCCTCGCTGCTGGCCGGGCTCGGCACGCCGTTCAACACGCTCGACCTGCAGGGCGACGTGCGGATCGACTGGAGCGACTGGCGGCTGTTCGGCCAGGACGTGTTCGGGCGGCTCACCGTCACCATGCACGACGTCAGTTCGCGGATCTCGATCGTCAAGCCGCTCGGCTCGTATCGCGCCGTCTGGCAGGCGCAGGGGGCGAACTCCACGCTCGATCTGTCCACGCTGAACGGGCCGTTGACGCTGGAAGGGCACGGCACGTTCGCGGGTGCCACCTCGGTGTTCAACGGCACGGCCGAGGCCGACGAAGCGCATCGCGAGAACCTCGCGGGGCTGCTGAACCTGCTCGGCAAGCCGATCGGCCCGGGCAAGGTCACGCTGACGTTTTGAGCAGGATGCGCCCGGCGGTGCAAGGCGGCCGGGCGATGCAAGAGGAAAAGGCTGGAACACGGCGCGGCGGTGAGCAGGCCGCCGCGCCCGGCCTCACCGGGCCGACGTCATGCGGGCGTTCAGCCCTTGGCGGCCGACGCCGACGAAGCGGCCACCGGCGCGGCAGCCGGCGTTGAAGCCGAGGCCGGTACCGGCGCGGCCACGCCGCCCGTCTCGCGATCCATCTGCGAGACGTCCCATCCGCCGCCCAGCGATTTCACGAGATTCACCGACGACACCATCCGGCTGCCCGACAGCGTGACGAGCTTTTGCTCGGCCGTGAACGCCGTGGTTTGCGCCGTCAGCACGCTCAGGAAGGCCACGGTGCCGGCCTTGTACTGGTTCGTGATGATGTCGAGCGCATGCTGCGCCGATTCCACGGCCTGGCGCTGCACGACGATCTCGTTGGCGAGGATGCGTTGCGAGGCGAGGTTGTCTTCCACGTCCTGGAACGCGGTCAGCACGGCCGCGCGGTATTCGGCGACGGTCTGGTCGTAGCTGGCGCGCGCGGCGTCGGTTTGCGCGGCGCGCAGGCCCGCGTCGAACAGCGTGGCGGCCAGTTGCGGGCCGACCGTCCAGACCCGCGACGGCAGCGAGAACAGTTGCGACCAGGCCGAGCTTTGCACGCCGCCGGTGGCCGACAGCGTGAGGGTCGGGAAGAACGCGGCGATGGCCACGCCGATCTGCTCGTTGGCGGCGGCCGCGCGGCGCTCGGCGGCTGCCACGTCGGGCCGGCGTTCGAGGATCGCCGACGGCACCACGGCCGGGGTGGCCGGCGGCTCGGCCGTCAGCGGCATCGGCCCGAGCGCGAAGCTGGAGGCCGGCACGCCGATCAGCGTGGCGATCGCGTGCTCGAATTGCGCGCGGGCGATGCCGTTGTCGATCGCGGCGGCCTGCGCCGACTGGAGCTGGGTTTGCGCCTGGATCACGTCCGAGCGCGCGGCCACGCCCTGCGCATATTGGTTCTGCGTCAGTTGCAGCGAGCGCTGGAAGGCGGCGACGGTGTCGTCGAGCAGCTTCTGCGCGGCGTCCGTTTCACGAAGCTGGAAGTAGGTTTGCGCGAGCGTGCCCTGCGCCGACAGCCGGGCGTTCGCCAGATCGGCGGCCGCCGCCTGCTGGCCGGCCTTCTGGGAGCTGACGGTGCGGCTGACCTTGCCCCACAGGTCGGGCTCCCACGAGGCGTCGAGACCGGCGCTGTACGCGGTGCTGTTGCTGCGGCCGGTGGTGAAGCCCTGCGTGGAGCCGCCCGGGCTGGACGAACGGGTGCCGCCGAAGGTGGCGCCGAGCGTCGGGAAGTAGGCCGCGCGGGCCTGCGCGACCAGCGCGCGGGCCTGCCGGTAGGCAGCGGCGAATTGCGCGATCGACTGGTTGGCGGCGTCGAGCTTGGTCATCAGGTCGTCGAGCTGCGGATCCTGATAGACGCTCCACCACGCGCCGCGATCGGTGCGGTCGTCCGGTTGCGCGACCTTCCAGCCGTCCGGCGCTTCCTTGTACGCGGCCGGGATCGACACGTCGGGGCGATGGTAGTCGGGGCCGACCGCACATCCGGCGAGGAGCGCCGCGACGGCGGCGGACACGGCGATGCGCAGCGCATGACGTGACCGCGAGGGGAAAACTGGCTGCATGGACTGGATTCCTGTCTGGGCGCCGCCCGCTCGCGGGCCGGCGAACGATGCGGCTACCGGCGCGGCGGCGGCCGGCCTGGCCGGAATGGTAACTGACGAATGCGGCAAAAACGAACCGGAAAGCCGTAAGGGTAAAGGCTGGGTGCGTGCGCAGGTGTTACCGGGAGGGAGGGCGTGGTTACAGGCGATTACGGCGCAGAAAGGTCGGCCGGCGGGTCGGGCCGCGCCGGCGGGCGGGCGTCAGCGCGTCAATGTACGGGATGGGGCGGCTGCGGCGGTGTGACGAGCGTTAGCAGGCGCTGCCACGACGACGGCTCGTCGGCCGTCGCCTTGCCGTCCCGCGCGCGCTGGCGCCGCTGCTCGAACCAGGCGAAACCGAGCGCCGCCAGCGAGCCGCCCGGCAGCACCAGCATCGCCACCATCAACGCGAGCTTCCAGCCGCGCGGCGAGCGGGCGAGCAAGGGACGGGCGTAACGGCGCAGGGCGCTGGCGATCTGGATCAGGAACGGCATGACGAACTTCCTCGGCGAATGGCTCAAAGGCGGTTCAGGCAAGAGTGGGCTGGGTGCTCGCGGATGTCTGAAACGAAAGAATGATTGCCTGAAATAATATTGACCATGCAATCAATTTTCAAGATACTGGGCGAGAATTTATCTCGGAAACAACACATTTCGCCCGCGCGATGACCCTCCTTTACGATCCCCGCAGCATCGATTTGGAAACGAGCGTCGGTTTCTACCTGACGCGCGCGCGGCAGGCGTTCGTCGAGCGGATGGATCACGCGCTCGCGCCGCTCGGGCTGACCGCGCAGCAGATCGGCGTGATGTTGATGCTGGCGCGCGGCGAGGCCGGCACGCCGCTCGAACTGTCGCGGCGGCTTTGCTACGACAGCGGCTCGATGACGCGCATGCTCGACCGGCTCGAAAAGAAGGGGCTGCTCGAGCGCCGGCGCAGCGCGGCGGACCGCCGCGTGATCGAGCTGGCGCTGACCGAGCGCGGCGCGCAAGCCGCCCAGGCGCTGCCGGGGCTGGTGGCCGGCGAGCTGAACGCGCAACTGACGGGCTTCTCGGCCGACGAGTTGCACACCATGACCTCGCTGCTGCAGCGTTTCATCGCGAATACGCCGGAAACGGCTGCTGCTGTGACGTTGACCACGCCGGACGCGCCCGTCGGAGCCTGAGAAGCATCGAATCTCGGCTGCTGGCCTGGCCGTAAGCGGCCGTTTTCCCGCTCATTCATCCTTGCCACGGCAGCAATCGACCTGACATGGGCCTGGCACCGTATCGCCGCGCTTATCGCCGCCCGCCGTCCTGCCCCCAGATCCGCAGGCTGTCGAACGCCAGATCGCTGCCCGGATCGGCCGGGCCGACCTCGCGCGCCACCTCGAGCCAGGCGCGCGCCGCATGCGACAGGTATCCGCGCTTGAGCCAGCCCACCGCGATCGACCACTGGATTTCCGGTTCGACGATCGGCCGGCAACTGAACTGGGCCGGATCGAGCCGGCGGCAATACGGCTCGGGCAGCAATGCGATGCCCACGCCGGCATGCACCAGCGCCGCCATGAAATCCCAATGCCCGCTGCGGCTGACAATCGACGGCGTGAAGCCGGCCTGCGCGCAGGCGTCGAGCACGGCCTGGTGCAGCGCAAGCGCCTCGGCGTAGAACACGAACGGTTCCTCGGCCAGATCGGCCAGCGGCACCGTATCGTCGCGATCCCAGCGCGCGCCGCGCCGCGCCACCAGCCAGAGCGGCGCACGCACCATGCGCAGCACGTCGAACACGGCCGGATCGACCGGCTCCAGCACCCCGCCCAGTTCGAGTTCGCCGGCCGCGAGCGCCGTCTCGATGGTGCGCGCGCCCTGCTCGTAGAGCTTCAGTTCGATGTTCGGATAGCGCTGGCGGAACGCCGCGATGGCGGGCGTGAAGGCGGCGCCGCCGAGCGGCGGGATGCCGATGGTCAGCTCGCCGCGCCCCAGTTCGGCCAGATCGTCGAGTTCGGCCTGCAACTGCGCCTGCGCGGCGAGCACGTCCTGGCCGCGCTGGTAGACGATCCGCCCGGCGTCGGTCAGCGTCATCTGGCGGCTGTCGCGCAGCAGCAGCGGCGAGCCGACCTCGTCCTCCAGCGCCTTGACCATCTTGCTGATGGTTGGCTGGGTCACGAACATCTGCTCGGCTGCCGCCGTGAAGCTTTGCTGGCGGACCACCTCGACGAAATAACGCAGCGCACGCAGTTCCATCACGCCTCCGGTGAACGTCAGGGTTCCCGGCCGGGGAATTCCGATCCGGAATGGTTTTGATGGGAACAAGTCATTTTATTTATGACAGCGCCAATCCTATACTCGCCCCATCCCATCGATCAAGCCGCACCCGACGTCATGCCGAAGTTCACGCCCGCCACCGTTTCATCAGCGCCCGCCCCCGAGCCGACCGCCCCCGTGCGCTCGGCTCCGGCCGGCGCGCTGCGGCGCGGGCTGCGCATCGTCTGGCAGGCCGGCGCGCTGGCCGCGCTGTGGGCCGTGCTCGATCAATTGGTGCGGGCGTTCTCGCTGCCGATTCCGGCCGGCATCCTCGGCATGGCGGCGGTGCTCGCGCTGCTGATGTCGGGCCGCCTCGCGCCGGCTGCGGTGAAGGACGGCGCGAACTGGCTGCTCACCGACATGCTGCTGTTCTTCATCCCGGCGACCGTCGCGGCCGTGCAGTACGGCGGGCTGTTCCGCGCCAACGGCTGGCAGCTCGCGCTGCTGCTGGTGGTCGGCACGGCGTTCGTGATGTGCGTGGTGGCGCTGGCCGTCGAGCAGGCCGCGCGCCTGGAACGGCGGCTCGAACGCGGCCGGCGGGCGCGCGCGGCGCGCCAGATCCGCAAGACCCGTGAAATCCGCCAGGCGCGGGAGGCCCGCGAGGCGCTTGCCCAGCGCGGCCGGCCCGCTGCCTGAGCCGCCCGGAGCCCGCCATGAGATTCGATCTCGTTGATTTCGCGGCGCTGTCGCCGGCCGCCAACGCCGCGCTCTCGGCCGCCTGCTTCGTCGTGACGATCGCGCTCTATCTGGGCGCGAAGCGGCTGTACCGGGCGCGCAAGACGCTGCTGTTCTCGCCGCTGGTGGCGGTGCCGGTGCTGCTGGTGGCCGCGCTCGCGCTGACCGGCCTGCCCTATCCCGTCTACTTCCACGACACGCGCTGGCTGATGTGGCTGCTCGGCCCGGCCACCATCGCGTTCGCGGTGCCGATCCACGAATACCGGCACCTGATCCGCCGCCATTGGCTGTCGCTGTCGGTGGGCGTGGTGGTGGGGATCGTCGCGGCGGTCGGTGGCTCGCTGCTGCTGGCCAAGCTGCTGCACCTGTCGCCCGAACTGCAGCGCACGCTCGTCACGCGCTCGATCTCCACGCCGTTCGCGATCGCCGTGTCGGACCGCCTGCACGCGCCGCACGACCTGACCGCGCTGTTCGTGATCGTCACCGGCGTGTGCGGGATGCTGATGGGCGAATTCATGCTGGCCGTGCTGCCGCTGCGCTCACGGCTCGCGCGCGGGGCGCTGTTCGGCGCCGCCGCGCATGCGATCGGCACCGCCAAGGCGCGCGAGATCGGCGGCGAGGAAGGCGTGGTGTCGAGCCTGACGATGATGATCGCCGGGGTGGCGATGGTGCTGATCGCGCCGCTGCTCGCGCATTTGCCGATGTAGGTGCGCGTGGCGGGGTTGGGCGGGTGCGGGTTTTGCCGCCCGGTGCGCCCACGCCATCGGATCGCGGCCGATTTACGGCTGACTCCCCGAACGCCCCGTCCAACCACCCACCCGCCCCGCCCCAGCCGGCCCGAAGGCCCGCCCCGCCTTGCTCCCGCAACCCGCCCCGCTTCCGCGCCCACGGCCTTCATCGGGGCTGCCGCGCCCGCCCCGGTTCGACAAACCGGCGAGATAGGCGCAAATCCCCCCTCTGTTCGTCACATCGCGCGACCGGTTGCCCCCTGACAATCCGGCTACGAGTCAACCAGTACGCACGCCCATGGCCACCACGACCGCATCCGCCGCATCCGAACGCCCGCCCACCGGCAAGTTCAAACGCATCATCCTGTTCGCGCTGATCGGCATCGCCCTTGCCGCCGCGGGCGGCGCCGGCGCGTGGTTCTTCCTGTCGAAGCATCCGGCTTCGGCATCGAACGTTCCGCCGCCCCCGCCGCCGCCGCTGGCGACGCCGGTGTTCTTCCCGCTCGAGTCGATGACGGTGAACCTGCAATCCGACGACGGCCTGCACTACCTGCGCGTCGGCCTGACGCTGAAGCTGACCGACGCGACCGCGCAGGAATACCTGACCCAGCACATGCCGGAGATCCGCAGCCGGATCCTGCTGGCGCTGTCGAACAAGCATCCGGAAGACCTGGCGTCGCTGGACGGCAAGCGCGCGCTGGCCGACGAGCTGCGCAAGCTGATCGAACAGCCCACGCAGCCGGGCAATCGCAGCGCTCGCGTCGACGAGGTGCTGTTCACCGATTTCGTCGTCCAGTAACGCCGCCAAGGGAGCGCCATGGGCCACGAAGAATTCATGTCGCAGGAGGAGGTCGATGCCCTCCTCAAAGGCGTAACAGGCGAAATCGACTCGAGCGACGAACCCGTCGATCGGGCCAGCGTTCGCCCGTACAACCTGGCGACGCAGGAACGGATCGTCCGCGGGCGCATGCCCGGCATGGAGATCATCAACGATCGCTTCGCGCGTTTGTTGCGGGTCGGCATCTTCAACTTCATGCGCCGCACGGCCGAAATTTCGGTCAGCCAGGTGAAGGTGCAGAAGTACAGCGAATTCACGCGCAACCTGCCGATCCCGACCAACCTGAACCTGGTGCACGTCAAGCCGCTGCGCGGCACGTCGCTGTTCGTGTTCGACCCGAACCTGGTGTTCTTCGTGGTCGACAACCTGTTCGGCGGCGACGGACGGTTCCATACCCGGGTCGAGGGCCGCGATTTCACGCAGACCGAGATGCGCATCATCAGCAAGCTGCTGCATCTGGTCTTCGAGCATTACACGGCCGCCTGGAAGAGCGTGCGGCCGTTGCAGTTCGAGCACGTGCGCTCGGAGATGCACACGCAGTTCGCCAACGTCGCCACGCCCAACGAGATCGTGATCGTCACGCAGTTCTCGATCGAGTTCGGCTCGACCGGCGGCACGCTGCACATCTGCATGCCGTACTCGATGATCGAGCCGATCCGCGACGTGCTGAGTTCGCCGATCCAGGGCGAGGCGCTCGAAGTGGACCGCCGCTGGGTCCGCGTGCTGTCGCAGCAGGTGCAGGCCGCCGAGGTCGAACTGACCGCCGATCTGGCCGAACTGCCGACCACGTTTGAACGGATCCTGAACCTGCGGGTGGGCGACGTGCTGCCGCTCGACATCGGCGACGCCGTGACGGCCAAGGTCGACGGCGTGCCGGTGATGGAATGCGGTTACGGGATTTTCAATGGGCAATACGCGCTGCGGGTGAACCGGATGATCAGCGCAAGCGACACGATGAAGGAAGGTGGATATGACTGAGCTGAACCCGACGCCCGACAGCGACAAGAAATCCGGCGCCGATGCGGCGGCCGACGATGCCGGCCTGGACGACTGGGCGGCCGCGCTCGCCGAACAGAACGATCAGCCGATCGAGGCCGGCGCGACCGGCGCCGGCGTGTTCCAGCCGCTGTCGAAGGCCGCGTCGACCGCGACCCACAACGACATCGACCTGATTCTCGACATTCCCGTCAAGATGACCGTCGAGCTGGGCCGCACCAAGATCGCGATCCGCAACCTGCTGCAACTCGCGCAGGGTTCGGTGGTGGAGCTGGACGGCCTGGCCGGCGAGCCGATGGACGTGCTGGTCAACGGCTGCCTGATCGCCCAGGGCGAAGTGGTGGTGGTCAACGACAAGTTCGGCATCCGGCTGACCGACATCATCACGCCGTCCGAGCGGATCCGGAAGCTGAACCGATGAACGACGCAACCGCGCCCGTCGTGCGCGCCGTGCCGGTGGTGCGGGCCGTGCGGCCACGCATCGCGGGTGTGGCCGCCGCCGCGGCGCTGGCTCCGGCCGTGGCGAGCGCGGCCGACATGAACGCCGTCAACCACCCCGCGGCCTACGCGTCGGGCGTGGTGGTCGGCTCCGCGGTGCCCTCGCTCGGCGCGGGCGCCGTGCTGCAAACCGTGGTCGGCCTGGCCGTGGTGATCGGCCTGGTGTTCGGCTGCGCCTGGCTCGCGCGCCGCTTCGGGTTCCAGCCCGCGCGGCGCGGCGGCGCGCTGAAGGTGGTGGCGAGCGTGGCGGTGGGCGGCAAGGAAAGCGCCACCGTGGTCGAGATCGGCGACACCTGGCTGGTGCTGGGCGTCGCGCCCGGCAACGTGCGGCTGCTCCATACGCTGCCGGCCGGCTCGGCCGGTTCGACCGAGGCGGCGGGCGCGAGCACCGGCAACGCACCGCCGGCCGACGACGCGCTGGCCGGCTCGTTCGGCGAGCGCTTTCGCAGCGCGCTGGGCGGTGAAGTCGCCAAGCGGCTGGGCGGCCGAGGCCGCAAGGATTCCTGAGATATGACGCTGTTTCGATCGATCGCGCGGATTGCGCAGCGGGCGCGTTGCGCCTCGCCGGCCGCGCGCGCGCTGACGCTGGCCGCCGTGCTGCTGCCGCTGGCGGCGCTCGCGCTGCCCTCGCTGGCCCACGCGCAGGCGCAGGGCCTGCCGGCCTTCAACACCAGCCCCGGCCCGAACGGCGGCACCACGTATTCGTTGAGCGTGCAGACCATGCTGCTGCTCACGATGCTGTCGTTCCTGCCGGCCATCGTGCTGATGATGACCAGCTTCACGCGCATCATCATCGTGCTGTCGCTGCTGCGCCAGGCGCTCGGCACCACCACCACCCCGCCTAACCAGGTGCTGGTGGGCCTCGCGCTGTTCCTGACGCTGTTCGTCATGTCGCCGGTGCTCGACCGCGCCTACAACGACGGCTACAAGCCGTTCTCGGCCGGCACGCTGCCGATGGATCAGGCGGTGCAGCGTGGCCTCGCGCCGTTCAAGACCTTCATGCTCAAGCAGACCCGCGAGACCGATCTCGCGTTGTTCGCGAAGATCGCCAAGGCGCCGCCGATGCAGGGCCCGGAAGACGTGCCGCTGCCGCTGCTGGTGCCCGCGTTCCTGACCAGCGAGCTGAAGACCGGCTTCCAGATCGGCTTCACGATCTTCATCCCGTTCGTGATCATCGATCTGGTGGTGGCGAGCGTGCTGATGTCGATGGGGATGATGATGGTTTCGCCGACCACCATCTCGCTGCCGTTCAAACTGATGCTGTTCGTGCTGGTGGATGGCTGGCAACTGCTGATCGGCTCGCTCGCGCAAAGCTTCACCTAGGAGCGGCGATGACTCCCGAAACCGTCATGACGCTGGCCCATCAGGCGATGATGATCGGCCTGCTGCTGGCCGCGCCGCTGCTGCTGGTGGCGCTGGTGGTGGGCCTGGTCGTCAGCCTGTTCCAGGCGGCCACGCAGATCAACGAAACCACGCTGTCGTTCATCCCGAAGCTGATCGCGGTGGTGGTGGCGATGGTGATCGCCGGGCCGTGGATGCTGTCCACGCTGGTGGACTACACGCGCGACATCCTGATGCATGTCGCCACGCTCGGCGTCAGTTGAGCGCCGCGCCCCGCCGATGTTCTCCGTTACCTACGCGCAACTGAACGTCTGGCTGACGGCCTTCCTGTGGCCGTTCGTGCGCATCCTCGCGCTGGTCGCCACAGCGCCGCTGATCGGCAACGCGGCGGTGCCGGTGCGCGTCAAGATCGGCGTGTCGGCGTTCGTCGCGATCGCCGTGGCGCCCGCGCTCGGGCCGCTGCCGCAGGCCACGGTGTTCTCGGCCGAGGGCATCTGGATTCTGATCAACCAGTTCCTGATCGGCGTGTCGCTCGGCTTCACGATGCAGATCGTGTTCGCCGTGGTGGAGGCCGCCGGCGATTACATCGGCCTGCAGATGGGCCTGGGCTTCGCCACCTTCTTCGATCCGCACGCCGGCACCACGCCGATGCTGGGCCGCGTGCTCAATGCGTTCGCGATGCTCGCGTTCGTGGCGTTCGACGGGCATCTGCAATTGATCGCGGGCATCGTCGAATCGTTTTCCAGCGTGCCGGTGTCGGCCGACCTGCTGCATCCGGCCGGCTGGCGCGTGATCGTCGGGGCCGGCATCAACGTGTTCTCGATGGGGCTGCTGCTCGCGCTGCCGGTGGTGGCGGCGCTCTTGATCGCCAACCTGGCGCTCGGCATCCTGAACCGCGCCGCGCCGCAGATCGGCATCTTCCAGGTGGGCTTTCCCGTGCTGATGCTGGTCGGGATGCTGCTGGTGCAGTTGATGGTGCCCAACATGATTCCGTTCTTCTCGCGCCTGTTCGACAACGGCTACGAGATGATGGGCCGCGTGGCGGCGGGCTTCCGTTAAAATTCGGCTCACGTTGTGCAAACCGGCCCCGTGGCCGGCCATGCCCTTCCCCGTGTTCCGCCCTCCGCTCCCTGCTTCGCCCGCTTTCATCGGGCGCGCCGCGAACGCTGCCTGGCGGGCGCGGCGAAGCGCCGCCGCCGGCCGCTGCGCCGGCCCGGTTTCACACCCCAGAATGTTCGTCCGGCCGCCCGGCCCGCTCGGCGCTTTTCGCGCGCCCTGGCGCGCCGGGCGCGACCCTCGGTCCACCGTTCCCGCCCTGCCCGCGCAAGCCGTGTTCGCCACGCGGCGCGCCGGCCATCGCGGCACGTCGCGGCGGATGCCGGGGAACCCCGAGCCGGCGCGCCACTCAAGCTTGATATGGAAAACACGATGCAGAAGATCGAATCCGCCAGTCCCGAGGCCCGCTCCGCGGATCTCGCGGCGGACAACCTGGCGCGGCTCCGGGCGCTGTTCCCCGAGGCCGTCACCGAAGGCCCCGACGGCGCCGCGCTCGACCTGGACGTGCTGCGCGCGCTGGTGGGCGAACGCACCGTGGGCGAGGCCGACGAGAAATACGGCCTGGCCTGGCACGGCAAGCGCCGCGCGCGCCAGCTCGCGCTGACACCTTCCACCGGCACGCTGCGGCCCTGCCGCGACGAAAGCCTGAGCTGGGACGACACGCGCAACCTGATGGTCGAGGGCGACAACCTCGAAGTGCTCAAGCTGCTGCACAAGAGCTATGCCGGCTCGGTCAAGCTGGTCTATATCGATCCGCCGTACAACACCGGCAAGGAATTCGTCTACCCGGACAACTTCACCGACAGCCTGCGCCACTACCTCACGCTGACCGGCCAGGCGGCCGGCGGCGTCAAGGTCAGCAGCCACACCGAGGCGAGCGGCCGGTTCCATACCGACTGGCTCAACATGATGTACCCGCGCCTGAAGCTCGCGTTCGATCTGCTCGCGCGCGACGGCCTGATCGCCGTGCATATCGACGAACACGAACTGCCGGCGCTGGTGCTGGTGATGCGCGAGATCTTCGGCGAGGAGAACGAACTCGGCGTGGCGGTGTGGGACAAGCGCAATCCGAAGGGCGACGCGCGCGGCATCGCGTATCAGCACGAATCGATCGTGCTGTTCGCGCGCGACGCCGAATGGCTCTACGAACACGCACCGCTCAAGCGCCCGAAGCGCAACGCGCAGCGCATGCTCGACGCCGCGCACGACGCGATCGCCGACACCGCCACCATCGCCGAGGCCACGCAGGCCTACCGCGCGTGGCTGCGCACGCAAACCACGCTGTCGGGCGGCGAGGCGATGTACGACCGGCTGTCGCCGGACGGGCGCGTCTACCGGCTCGTGTCGATGGCCTGGCCGAACAAGAAGCGCGCCCCCGACGACTACTTCATCGCCCTGACCCACCCGGTTACCGGCAAGCCCTGCCCGGTGCCCGAACGCGGCTGGCGCAACCCGCCCGCCACCATGCGCGAGCTGCTCGACAAGGGCTTGATCGAATTCGGCGCGGACGACACCACCCAGCCGCAGCGGATCTATTTCCTCGACGAGAACCTGCACGAGAACGTGCCGTCGATCCTGCCGTTCGGCGGCTCCGACGACGCGCGCCTGAAGGCGCTGGCGATCCCGTTCGACCTGCCCAAGCCCACCGATTTCTCGGCCGCGCTGGTGGGCTGGCTCACGGGCGGCGACGACCTCGTGCTCGACTGCTTCGCCGGCTCCGGCACCGCCGCGCACGCGGTAATGGAAGCCAACGCGGCCGACGGCGGCCGCCGCCGTTTCGCGCTGGTGCAACTGCCCGAGCCGCTCGATGCGTCGAGCAAGGATCAGAAGGCCGCGGCCGAATTCTGCGCGAAGCTCAAGCGCCCGGCCAACCTCGCCGAGATCACCAAGGAACGGCTGCGCCGTGCCGCCGCGAAGATCGTCGACGCGCATCCCGAGGCCGCCATCGACGTGGGCTTTCGCGTGTTCCGGCTCGATTCCACCAACGTGGTGGAATGGGACCCGCGCGGCGCGAACGTGCAGCAATCGCTGCTCGATGCGGTCGAACACATCAAGGCCGGCCGCACCGACCAGGACCTGCTGGCCGAACTGACCATCAAGCTCGGCCTCGATCTCTGCGCACCGGTCGACACGCTGCCGATCGCCGGCAAGCAGGTGCACGTAATCGCCGGCGCGATCGTCGCGTGTTTCGCGGCGCGCATCGATCGTTCGGAAGCCGAAGTATTGGCGCAGGGCATCGTGGGCGTGCTCGATGCGGTGGATGCGCCGCCCGTGCACGACGTGACCTGCGTGTTCCGCGACGGTGCGTTCGTGGACGACGTGGCCAAGGTGAATCTCTCGGCGATCCTCGAACAGCACGGAATCCGTTCCGTCCGGAGCTTGTGATGGCGCGCAACACGTTCGACGCGCAGGCCGCGGGCGCGCCGATGATGGAACTGCATTTCGAGGCCGATCTCGATTACCAGATCGAGGCGGTCAACGCGGTGTGCGACCTGTTTCGCGGGCAGGATGCGCATCGCGCCGCGTTCAGCGTGGATGCGGCTGAAATTGGCGACGGCGCCACCAGCGCCGCGCGCCAGATGCCGATCGGCGTGGCCGAGACGGCGCTCGCGGTGGGCAACCGGCTGGCGATCGACGAGGCCGCGCTCGCGCGCAACCTGGCCGACGTGCAGGTGCGCGGCGGCCTCGCGCCGTCGGGGCCGCTGGCGTCCACCGATTTCACCGTCGAGATGGAAACCGGCACCGGCAAGACCTATGTCTACCTGCGCACGATCTTCGAGCTGCACCGCCGCTACGGCTTCACGAAGTTCGTGATCGTGGTGCCGTCGGTCGCGATCAAGGAAGGCGTGCACAAGACGCTCGACATCACGCGCTCGCATTTCCGCCGGCTCTACGACGGCGTGCCGTTCGACTATTTCCTGTACGACTCGACCAAGCTCGGCCAGGTGCGCCGTTTCGCGGCCAGCGCGAACGTGCAGATCATGGTCGCCACCGTGGCCTCGATCAATCGCAAGGACGTCAACAACCTCTACAAGCCGAGCGAGAAGACGGGCGGCGAGAAGCCGATCGATTTGATCCGCGCGACGCGGCCGATCCTGATCGTCGACGAGCCGCAAAGCGTGGACGGCGGGCTCGAAGGCCGCGGCAAGGAAGCGCTCGACGCGATGGCGCCGCTCTGCACGCTGCGCTATTCGGCCACGCATGCGGACCTCTATCAAATGGTTTACCGGCTCGATGCGGTGGATGCCTACGAGCGGCGTCTCGTCAAGCAGATCGAGGTGGCGTCGGCCACGGTGGAAGATGCGCACAACAAGCCTTACGTGCGGCTCGTATCGGTCAGCAACCGGCGCGGCACGATCGCCGCGCGCGTGGAACTCGACGTGGCCGCGCCGTCGGGCGTCGAGCGCCAGACCGTGACGGTCGGCGACGGCGACCTGCTCGAACGCGTAACGCGCCGCGCCGTGTACGCCGATTACCGGATCGGCGAGATCGACACCACGCGCGGCAACGAATTCGTCGAACTGCGCTACCCGGGCGGCGAGGCGTTCCTCGCGGTGGGCGACGCGCACGGCGACGTCGATCCGCTCGCGATCCAGCGCGAAATGATCCGCCGCACGATCCGTGAGCATCTCGACAAGGAGCTGCGTTTGAAGCCGCTCGGCGTCAAGGTGCTGTCGCTGTTCTTCGTCGACAGCGTGGAGCGCTACCGGCGCTACGAACCGGGTGGCGTGGCCGTCAAGGGCCCGTACGCGGCGATCTTCGAAGATGAGTACAAGCGTGCGGCGCGGCTGCCGCTGTACCGCGCGCTGTTCGCGAACTTCGATCCGGCGACCGACGTGGAAGCGGCGCACGACGGCTATTTCTCGATCGACCGCAAGGGCGGCTGGACCGAAACCAGCGACAGCAATGCGAGCGGCCGCGAGAACGCCGAGCGCGCCTACGGGCTGATCATGCGCGAGAAGGAGCGGCTGCTGTCGTTCGCCACGCCGCTGCGCTTCATCTTCTCGCACTCGGCGCTCAAGGAAGGCTGGGACAACCCGAACGTGTTCCAGATCTGCACGCTGCGCGACATCCGCACCGAGCGCGAGCGGCGCCAGACCATCGGCCGCGGGCTGCGGCTGGCCGTCGATCAGCGCGGCGAACGGGTGCGCGGTTTCGACGTCAACACGCTCACCGTGGTCGCGACCGAAAGCTACGAGCAGTTCGCCGCCAACCTGCAGCGGGAGATCGAGGCCGATACCGGCATTCGCTTCGGCATCGTCGATACGCACCAGTTCGCCGCGATTCCGGTGACGAACGGCGACGGCACCGCCGCACCGCTCGGCATGACGCGCTCGGCCGCGTTGTGGGCGCACCTGCACGAGGGCGGCTTCATCGATGCGCAGGGCAAGGTGCTCGACGCGCTGAAGATCGTGCTCAAGGGCGGCGTGCTGCCGTTGCCCGAGGCGTTCGAGCCGCTGCGGCATCGAATTGTCGAGTTGCTGCGCAAGCTGTCGGGCCGGCTCGACGTGCGCAACGCCGACGACCGCCGCCTGCTCGCGCTGCGGACCGACGCGAACGGGCAACCGGTGGTGCTGGGCGAGGCGTTCCAGGCGCTCTGGAGCCGCGTACAGGCCCGCACGACGTATCGCGTGAGCTTCGATGACGCCGCGCTCGTCGAGGCCTGCATCGCGGCGCTGAAGGCCGCGCCCGAGGTGCCGCGCGCGCGGCTCCAATGGCGCAAGGCCGACATTTCGATCGGCAAGGCCGGCGTGGAGGCCACCGAAACCGCGTCGGCCGGCACCGTGGTGCTCGACGAGGGTGACGTTGCGCTGCCCGACCTGCTCACCGAATTGCAGGACCGCACCCAGCTCACGCGCCGCACGCTGGCCGCCGTGCTGACCGGCAGCGGCCGGCTCGATGCGTTCCGCATCAATCCGCAGGCGTTCATCGCGCTGGTGAGCGACGCCGTGAACCGCTGCAAGCGGCAGGCGCTGGTCGACGGCATCGCCTACAAGCGGATTGGCGACGGCGTGGTGTGGCCGCTTGCGCGCTTCGTCGACGAGCCCGTGACCGGCTATCGCAAGGATTTGCGCGAGGACGCGCGCAAATCGATCACCACGGCCATCGCCGTGGATTCGGCGGCCGAGCGCGCGTTCGTGGATGCGCTGGAGGCTCGCGAGGCCGTGACGCTGTACGCGAAGCTGCCGCCCTGGTTCCGCGTGCCGACGCCGCTGGGCGACTACCGGCCCGATTGGCTCGTGCTGGTCGAGCAGGCCGGTTCGCCGAGCCAGTGCTATGTGGTCGAGATGGACAGCCGCACCGACGATGCCGAGCTTCGTGGCCGCGAGCGCCGCAAGATCGGCTGCGGCGAGGCGCATTTCAAGGCGATTGCCGGGGCGCAGGGGCCGGTGCATTTCGTGCGGGCCCGGACCGTGGATGATTTGCTGGGGGTGACGGGGCAGCGGTCGTTCGGGTTTTAGGCGGACGGGAATCGGAGGGAAGGCCGGTGCGACGGATCGTCATTCCGGCCTGGTCTTGCGCCGTTGGTTGGATGGATTTGCGCATCCCGGCTGATAACATGAGCCGGTCTTGCCTAGCCCATCTCCGCCATCGTCAAGAAAGAAGCTCAATGAAAATCCTCTCGGGCATTTTTCTTTTCGCCATTCTTGTCTGGTTGGTCGCCACCACGAGCGTGGCACATGCCCCCGAGGCGGCACCTTGCTCGCCGGAATGGTTTGGCTACCTGGATAATCGATATTTCGAGATTTCCGACGGTGAAGGGCACGGACCGGATATCGGCAGCAGCGAATGGCTCAATGCCTTCGAAGCGCGAGCGCGGTTGCCCGCAACCAGTGCGCTGCCGAAGCCGCAACGTTGCCAGATCATTCAAGCTCGGATCGCACATCGCACTTACCTGATCAATGCCCAGCTAGGCTGGGCTTTTTCGCTATGACGGCGCGCTCAATCCGAATTTCGCGCGCATGGCCTCGACCACTTGCATGCCGTGCTTTCCAGGACATGCACGACCTTCGTTATCCAGTGCGAGACGTTGATATTCGCGATGCCCGCCCAGGGCCGTGATATCGAAAAACTCCGTCAGTGTCTGAATCAAAACCGGCAGGGCTTCGATTTGTGCTGTCGTCGGCATCGAATGGTGGAACGCCGCTGCATCGCGGACGATATTCAACGTACTTTTGAATTTCTGCCAAAGCGATTTGCCGCTGTACTCCTGCTGCCACGCCTCACCTGCCTCCGCCAGATTTTCAAGCAGGACAATGCCGATTTTTCCGGTGTTGTCGTTCTTCACGTGTGAGCCGATAAACCGGATATCGCGCGCTTCGAACAGTTCGCCAACACACGACACCGCGTAGTGATAGCCGATGTCGTCGAATTGGTGCTGGTCCATATCGTACGATTGCGCAGCCTTGATCTGTTCAATCGCACCCAATCGATCGACTGCGCAGTCATAGCTCCTTCCTGCGTGGTGAATGACGATGTCACGGTAGTCGAAATGAGAAGAACTCAACGCGTTGTTGGGTGGTCTTGCTCTCCATGAGGATCGTTCGACAAGCGGATAACCCTTTCGCTTCAGACTCGTCAGAATGGCCTGCCGGGTAGCGGCGCGATCGTTGACCTTGATCGAAATCGCGCCGCGCTTTCCTCCACCCGATAAAGGGTGCGAGGTCGTCCAATGCTCGATGTCGTAGTCCGTTGCCATGCTTACCGGCCGCGAGGGATCAGGGTTCGTTTGGGTGTGCGGAAAACGATATGGATTTCGACGCGCTGGTCTCGATTGGCCATGACCCTTGCGTAGCCCTCGTTATCGGTTTTTCCCGTTGTCCGAATGCCGTCGATCGTGGCGATAAAGTCGCGATTCGGCAAGGCGGCGGCGGTTGCACTGTCCTCGATGAAGAACCATCGCGAATCATTCGGTTCGTCACGCAATGGCGTCGCCGCCAAGGGCATTGGCGTGGACGCCTGGCTGTCGTGGGAGTTGGCTTCTACCTCGACATACGACACATGCTGGGAAGCCAGCAGCACGGGATTGGGCGTGCAGTCGCAAACGCATAGATCATCGCTCAGGGCGGACTCCCGACCGTCGGGGCCGGTGCTCGAGATTCGCGGCCCCGTCGCAACGATGCGCCCGGTGCGTTGACAGGCGGGACACCAGATTTCATCCAGTTCGAACGCCTGCTCGCGGCCGAGGATGCGATTGTCGGGATCGCCGCCGATGACGGTCCCGCCAGCGGTCGTGTGATCGCCTTTGCATATGTCGTAGCGCCTCATGTCTGCCCTCGCGCGGTCAGCGGTACCCGGTTCATCTCATCTCCTTTGGAAGCGGATCGAGCGTCACTGGATATAGCACCGAATTCGCTGCGGTTGTTCACTTGATACTTGCGTTACCGCGTCGCGGGGCGCGTAGCCGCATCACAATCGACGGATTCTTGGATCGACGTCATTGACGAAGCGGTGCCCGCACAGCATTCGAAACCGGTTGTGCACGCACTTATCCACGTCGGCGGCTATCCCCACCGGTTCTTAGCTCTGCGTATACACAAGTAGTAGTAGTTAACAAGGGGCGCCTGCCGCTGTGGATAACCACGTTTACGCCTTTTCGATCAGCGCTGTGCAGTCCGCACAACTGTGCCGTTGAGATGTGAACAGTCACAGGGAACACAGAACAACTTTCCGCACAGGCTGTGCAGATCCGTGTTTTACCCAATCTGTCCACAGGCTATCCGCTGTGATTTCCTGTGCGGCGCGCCTCGGCCGACGCGTGCTGTATCAGCCGCGCACGACGGCCAGCGCGCTGCCGAGCGCCGCGTCGTCCACGCCGTGGGTCGGCGCGATTAGCGCGTAGTTGTAGCCCTGGTGCGAACCGTATTGCGCGAGCAGCGCGCCGTCGCGACGCGAGCCGTTCTTCAGCAGCACGCGCTCCGAGCCGCCCGGCGGGCGCACGTAGAAGCTGACCGCGTGGCCGGTGTCGTCCTGGTAGAGCACCATCGCCGACGGGCCGTCCTCGGTCGCGAACAGGCGGCCGCCCACCGGCTTGAAGCCGGCCTTCGACAGATCGGGCAGGCGGATCGCGCTGCCGACCGAGCGGTCGAGCCAGGCCTGCAGGTCCGCGGGCTGGTGCGTGACGACGTCCACCTGGGCGCTGCGGTCCACCACCAGCCGGTAGGCGGCCAGCGCGTCGCCCATCGGCTTGATCGTCGCGGAAGCCGGCAGCAGGGCGCCGTTGTTGCCGTTGGCGTTTTGCGCCAGCAGCGGGCTGCTGTCGATCTGCCAGCCGCGCATCATCCAGCCGGCGCCGCCGCCGAGCCCGACGCACAGGAACAACGCCGCCGCGATCGCGCCGCGCATGCGCAGCCGCGCGTGGCGGTTGGCGCGAAGCAGGGCCGGATCGAGTTCGCGGGTGGGCGGCGGCAGCGGCAGGCCGTCGAGCGCGGCGCGCAGCGCCTGCGCGTCGCGGCGCCACTGGCGCATTTGCTCGGCGCGCTGCGGATGGTGGTCGAGCCAGCGTTCGACGGCGGCGCGCGAGGGCGCGTCGAGGCGGCCGTCGACATAGGCCTGGAGATCGTGGTCGTCGGGCGGAATGTTCATTTCATCAATCGCAGCGTGGGAGCGGGGGATTCGCCGTCGCCGAGCGCGCGCAGCGCGGCGCGGGCGCGCGAGAGGCGCGACATCACGGTGCCGATCGGGATCTCGAGCAGCTCCGCCACCTCGCGGTAGCTGAAGCCCTCGACCGCGACCAGCAGCAGCAGGCTGCGCTGCTCGGTCGTCAGCTTGCCGAACGCATCGAGCATCGAGCGTGTGACCACTTCGTCCTCGGCCGACGGCCATTGCGGCTCGTCTTCGCCGCCGAGCCGGCCGAGCAGCCAGGCGTAGCGCTTGGCGCTGCGGCGCGAATCGAGGAACTGGCGGTAGAGGATCGTAAACAGCCAGCTGCGCAGCGCGGCCGGCTCGCGACGCTCGCTCCAGTGCGTCAGCGCACGTTCCATCGACGCCTGCACGAGATCGTCGGCGGCGTGGACGTCGCGGGTCAGCCAGAGTGCGAAGCGCCGCAATCGCGGCAGCAGTTCGCGCAACGAATCGTCGAGATCGGCAGTGGACATGGTGGGCCGTCGGGCGGCGCGGGTGGATATCTGCGTGAGACGCCGGCCGCTCGACTTTATTCCATTTCGAGATAGGGTTGAGGGCGGCGCACCGGTTTGACGCCTGCCGCGAAGAAATTTCGGGTGGCGAGGGAATAAAGCGTCTTGCCGTTCGTCTTATGCGCGTCCCCCCTAAACGACTTCCAGGTCAGGAGCGAAACTGATGGCGCATCCTCCCCCCAATTCACCGACCCCGCCGAGCGGCAACGCCTGGCGCTGGGTGCTGATCGGCGGCGTGGCCGCGGCTGCCGTGGCCGCCTTCGCCTATACCGGCGGCTGGATTACACCGCATCGGCTGACGGCCGATCGGATCGTCAACGGGCTGCAAGGCCCCGGCGACCCGCACCCCGGCTTCCGCCGCAACCACGCCAAGGGCATTTGCGTGACCGGCAGCTTCGAGAGCAATGGCGACGGCGCCGCCTGGTCGAGCGCGCCGTTCTTCGCGGCCGGCGTCAGCACGCCTGTGGTGGGGCGCTTCGCCGTGCCCGGCGGCAATCCTTATGCGCCCGACACCAGCGTGCCGATCCGCAGCCTCGCGCTGCGCCTGACCGCGCCCGACGGCGCGCAGTGGCGCACCGGCATGAACGCCATGCCCGTGTTCCCGGTGGCGACGCCGGAGGCGTTCTACGCCCAACTGGTGGCCACCCAGCCCGATCCGGCCACCGGCAAGCCCGATCCGAAGAAAGTTGGCGCGTTCTTCGCCTCGCACCCCGAGACCGCCGCGTTCCGCGCCTGGGTCAAGACGGCCAAGCCCAGCGCGAGCTTCGCCACCGAGAGTTACTACGGCATCAACGCGTTCTATTTCGTCGATGCGCAGGGCGCGAAGCACGCGGTGCGCTGGCGCGTGGTGCCGGAGCAGCAGGACGGCGCCGTGGCGAGCGGCCCGAACGTGCTGCAGCCCGACCTCGAGGAACGGCTCGCCAAGGGGCCGCAACGCTGGCATTGGCTCGTGACGTTCGCCAACCCGGGCGACCCGGTTGACGACGCCACCAAGCCGTGGCCTGCCGACCGCAAGACCATCGACATCGGCACGTTGACGCTCAACCAGGCCGAGGCGCAGGACAGCGGCCCGTGCCGCGACATCAACTACGACCCCACGGTGCTGCCGCGTGGCATCGAGGTGTCCGACGATCCGCTGCTGGCGGCGCGCTCGGCCGCCTATGCCGTGTCCTACCGCCGACGCACCAGCGAGGAAGCTGCCGTGCCCGGCTATGCGCAACCCAAGGCTCCGGCCGCGACGGAGGGCAAATGATGAAGAACGCTAACGGGTTCAATCCGATCGCGCGGCTGCTGCACTGGCTGATGGCCGCGATGATCATCGCGATGCTGTTTATCGGGGTGGGGATGGTCAATTCCGTGTCGCTGCGGCACGCGATGCTGATCGCGATCCACAAGCCGCTCGGCATCGCCATCCTCGTGCTGGTGATCGTGCGGCTGGTGGTGCGCCTCACCAATCGGCCGCCGCCCTTGCCGCAGGATCTGCCGGTGTGGCAGAAGGCGGCTGCGCATCTGTCGCATTGGGTGTTGTACGGGCTGATGCTGGCGATGCCGTTGATCGGCTGGGCGATGTTGTCGGCTGGCGGGTATCCGGTGATGCTGGGCGGCGGCGTGCAGTTGCCGGCGCTGATGGGGGCCGATCCGGTGGCGTTTGCCTGGTTGCGCAATGCGCACGAGGTGCTGGCGTTCGTGCTGTTTGCCGCGGTGGTGGGGCATTTGGCGGCCGCGCTGTTCCATGGGTTGATCCGGCGCGATGGCGTGCTGGGGAGCATGGTGCGGGGGCGGTGAGGTTCTTCGGGCTTTCTTGGCCCTTGCCCTGTATCGATCGCACGCCCGCTTTTGCGGGCGTGTTTTTTATTTATGGCGTCGCGGCTCGCCGCGGCTTCATGGACGGGAATGAATGGCCGGTTGGCCGGGTCGAAGGGGAGCGAACGAACCGGCCGGGTGACCGGTAGGCAGGATGGCTTTCTTCACGAAGGAGTGAAACCGTGGCGGTAATGGCTTGCAGGCATCATGGGCGCGCCGACGGCGAATATGTCACGAAGACGCTGGCCGCGTGGATCAACGACCGGTCGAAGTGGCGCGATGCGCCGAACGTGGTGCTGCTGCGCGCGATGGATGACACGATCGAGTTTCCGTTTTTTGCGATTGAGAATGAAGTGGCGGCGTTGATGGAGGAGTTTGGTGGAGTGGCGCAGGGGGAAGGGGTTTATCAGTTCGCGGATGAACGGCGGTTCGATGCGCTGATGGGGCGGGTGACGGCGGCTTGTTTGCGGTGTTTGGGGGAGTTTGAAAATGGAGTGCGCGCGCGATAGATCATCAGGATAACTGGGCAAGCAGCTTGATGAAGTTGCGTTTCGCGCGATACGTTACGCGAATCTCCTCCAGCTCGTTGGTGAATTCGGCATGTTCACCGAGCCCGGCTCGCAGGGTGCCGATTGCCTTCACGGCTTCGAACGCTTCATCGTATTTCGCGGTATGTGAGCCGTTTTCAAGCGCAATGGGCAGCAGTCGATGGTAAAGCGCGATGGCATCGTGCGGGTGAGTCTTGCCGCGGGTCGCGGCCATGTCAGGCCAAAGTTGCGCGGCGACCGGGCCGCCGATAAACGTGGCCCATGCGTCGTCGTTCCGTTTGTCGGCAAGAAAAATTATGACCAATTCGGTGCGGCTCGAACGTTGCCAAGTGGCTCGCTTCGATTTCGCTGCTTCTTCTTCGGCGATCAATGCCCGGAGATGATCGAGCGCGCGGTTTCGGGTTTCGTCCAGCTTGCCGGTCGATTTCGCGACCTTCATCAATGCAGAGAACGCCGAAGCGCTCGGATGATGCGTGAACCGTTGCCACGCGAAGGCATCGGCTTTGTCGAATTCGCGCCGTCGCACGTAGGCGTCGATGCAGAAATCAAGCAGGCGGTAGTCGGTGTTTTTACCCGACGCGAGGAGCCCGCGCTCGGCCCACGCGAGCGCGGTGTCCTCGCGATCATGTTTTTGACAAAGCTCCGCAATCAAAAAGAATCGGTGTGAGCTCGACAGGTCTTTCGAGTGAATGTGGATGAGCGCATCGATATCACCGTCGAGTTCCGCCAAGCCGCTCATCGCGTGTTCGAGCTTCATGCGCAACGAATCGTACGCGTGTCGCCCCCCGCGTTCAGTGTGAGCTTGGGCAGCGCTTCCCACGCGTGATTGACGAGCTCGCGATAACGGAGCAAGCCGTTTTTGCCGAGCGGCTCGGCGTATGCCGGCAGCACGTCGTGGAAGGTGTCCCACGGGCTTGCCGTCTGGAAGCGAAACAGGCGCTCCGCGAGATTCACTGGATCGGGAGTGGTCTGCTTGCAGGCATCGAGATGCACTGCCGCCAGTTCGAAGATGGCGGGCATCACATCGCCGCTCGAGTCGTCGATTTGCTCGAGGCTGCGTTCCGCGCCGGCAATGGCCAACTCACTCAGTTCGACCACTTGTCTGGCCTGGTCATTCGGCCCGGAAAGCCGCTGGCGCAACATATCGGCCAGCGATTCCAGGCCGTCCGCATAGTCGCCCGCCATTTGCCAGTCCAGCATGCCGGACACGCGTGTCATCTGCCTGACGACAGTTTTCAGGCTTTGCGAGTTTGCTTCACCGTTTGAACGCGCGGCGAACAGCAGCCTGTCTCGCAGGGCGACATCGCGTTCGGCTGCATCGATCAAGCATTTCTGCAGCGCTTCCATGCCCAGGCTCATCACATGGTCCCGAACGATATCCGCGTAGGTTTTGCGCTTTTTTCGAGGCTTATGGGGCGCGGGTTCGTCGGCATGAAACACTTCTTCGCCGGAATTTTCGAGCCAGGAGAGTGCGACGGCGACGGCATGCTTGCAGAAAATGCCGCTGTCGCCTACCGGGCAGTTGCAGTCGTAGGCGAGGCTGCCATGTTCGACCGTGAGTCGAACCCGGTAACGGTGCGTGCCGCGCACGGCGGCGCGAACTTCACCATCGCGCGTGTCGAGGGACGACACGACGCCGTCGTGGAAATAATTCTTGCCGCGTGAAAATGTGTTCGGGTCGGCGAGCGACTGGATTTCGGCAAGTGTTAGGACGTCAGCGAGATTGACGGACTGGGACATCGGTGAAGATCGAGGAAGATGGAGCGCGCGGGAGGGCGCAGATAGGCATGATGATACCGAGACGGCGTGATGCTACCCGTGAGCTGCGGCAATTCGAGAAAACAAAAAAAGGCTCCCGAAGGAGCCTTTTCCGAAGGAGCCAACCGCACCCCCCTCAAATATCAATATTCCCCGCCCGCAACGCATTCGACTCAATGAAAGCACGCCGAGGCTCCACCTCATCCCCCATCAGCGTCGTAAAGATCCCATCCGCAGCAATCGCATCCTCGATCTGCACGCGCAACAAGCGCCGCACATTCGGATCCATCGTGGTTTCCCAAAGCTGCTCGGGGTTCATCTCGCCCAAACCCTTATACCGCTGCTTCGAGATATTCCGCTCCGCATCCGCCATCAACCAGGCCATCGCACCCTTGAAGTCCTTCACGGCCTGCGAGCGCTCGCCGCGCTTGATCAGCGCGCCTTCGCCGATCAGATCCTTGAACGTATCCGCGGTGCTGACGAGCTGCTTGTAATCGGCCGTGAGCAGGAATTCCTCGTCGATGACCGACACCCGCACGTTGCCGTGGTGCGGCCGCTCGATGCGCAGCGTCCACTTCTCGCGCACTTCATCGTGCTTGGCGATCACGCGCACTTCGTTCTTCAGCGCGTCGCCGGCCAGCATCGCGGCCTGCAGCGTGGCCGCCGAGGCAATCGCGGCATCTTCGCTCGCGAGATCCACCAGCACGCCGTCCATGATCGCTTCCAGCGCCGCCGGGTCGTACAGGCGGCCCAGGCGGCTCACCACCGCGCGCGACAGCAGATACGAGCGCGCCATCGCGCCCAGCGCATCGCCGGAAATCGCCGCGGCGTCGCCGCCCGGTTGCAGCTCCGAGCCGTTCAGCGCCAGCCGCAGCATGTGCGCGTTCAGCTCGCCCTCATCCTTCAGGTAACGCTCGTCCTTGCCGGCCTTCACCTTGAACAGCGGCGGCTGCGCGATATACACGTAGCCGCGCTCGATCAGCTCCGGAATCTGGCGATACAGGAAGGTGAGCAGCAGCGTGCGGATGTGGGCACCGTCCACGTCCGCGTCGGTCATGATGATGATGCGGTGATAGCGCAGCTTGTCGAGGTTCAGGTCTTCCTTGCCGAGGCCGCAACCGAGCGCGGTCACGAGCGTCATGATCTGCTCGGACGACAGCAGCTTGTCATAGCGCGCCTTCTCGACGTTCAGCACCTTGCCGCGCAGCGGCAAAATCGCCTGGAACTTGCGGTCGCGGCCCTGCTTGGCCGAGCCGCCGGCGGAGTCGCCCTCCACGATGTAGATCTCGCACTTGGCGGGATCCTTCTCCTGGCAGTCGGCCAGCTTGCCCGGCAGGCCCACGCCGTCGAGCAGGCCCTTGCGGCGCGTCATCTCGCGCGCCTTGCGCGCGGCATCGCGCGCCCGCGCGGCTTCGACGATCTTGCCGCAGATGATCTTCGCGTCATTCGGCGTTTCGAGCAGGAAATCCTCGAGCGCCTTGGCGACGACCTCCTCCACCGGCGCGCGCACTTCGGACGAAACGAGCTTGTCCTTGGTCTGCGAGCTGAATTTCGGCTCCGGCACCTTCACCGACAGCACGCACGACAAGCCTTCACGCATGTCGTCGCCCGAGGTATCGACCTTGGCCTTCTTGGCGATCTCGTTGTCGGCGATGTACTTGTTGATCACGCGCGTCATGGCCGCGCGCAGGCCGGTCAAATGGCTGCCGCCGTCGCGCTGCGGGATGTTGTTGGTGAAGCACAGCACGTTTTCGTTGTAGCTGTCGTTCCACTGCATCGCCACTTCGACGCCCACGTTGTCCTTCTCGCCGGTGATGTGGAAGATCGTCGGGTGCAGCACGGTCTTGGCCTTGTTGATGTATTCCACAAAGCCCTTCACGCCGCCCTCGAACGCGAAATCGTCTTCCTTGCCCGAACGATGGTCGGTCAGGCGGATTCGCACGCCGTTGTTCAGGAAGGACAGCTCGCGAATGCGCTTGGCCAGGATGTCGTAGTGGTATTCCACCGTGCCGAAGATGGTCGGATCGGCCATGAAATGCACTTCGGTGCCGCGCGTTTCGGTGTCGCCGGTCACGGCCATCGGCGAGACTTCCACGCCGTCGCGCTGCTCCAGCACGCGCTCCTGCGCGACGCCGCGATGGAATTCCATGAAGTGCTTCTTGCCGTTGCGCTTGACGACCAGACGCAGCCAGCTCGACAGCGCGTTCACGCACGACACGCCCACGCCGTGCAGGCCGCCGGACACCTTGTAGCTGTTCTGGTCGAACTTGCCGCCCGCGTGCAGCTCGGTCATGACGATTTCGGCGGCGCTGCGCTTCGGCTCGTGCTTGTCGTCCATCTTGACGTCGGTCGGGATGCCGCGGCCGTTGTCGGTGATGGAGATCGAGTTGTCGGCGTGGATCGTGACGTGGATGTCGTTGCAGTAGCCGGCCAGCGCTTCGTCGATCGAGTTGTCGAGCACCTCGAACACGAGGTGGTGCAGACCGGTGCCGTCCGACGTGTCGCCGATATACATCCCGGGCCGCTTGCGGACCGCCTCCAGACCTTCGAGGATCTGGATCGACGAGGCGCCATAGCTGCTGTTATCGGGCTGCGAATTGTGCTGTTCAGTCATGGATGTCTTCCGGTTCTGCTGGCCGCCACGAAGTGCTGCGGCCGGGTACTGCCGTCAGGCAGGGGCGGGTGCGCTCGCGAGCCGTTTTTCTGTTGTTTTCATGCTGTTTCGGGGTACGAAACACGCGGGAAACGCTTGAAAAATCGCGGAAAATTTCCGCGTTTCGGCTGGCCGGGGGTACGCCCGCAAATGCCATAAAAACGCCAAAGGGGCGTGGCGCCCCTTGGTGTGTCCGGTGTGTCGCGTGCGTCAGATGCGCATCGGCATCACCACGTACTTGAATTCGCCGACTTCGGGAATCGTGATCAGCGCGCTCGAGCTGGCGTCGCCGAGGCTGACTTCGATGTTGTCTACCTTCAGGTTGGCGAGCACGTCGAGCAGATACGTGACATTGAAGCCGATGTCGACGGTATCGCCCTGGTAGGCGATTTCGAGTTCTTCCTGCGCCTCTTCCTGATCGGCGTTGGTCGACATGATCTTCAACTGACCCGGGGCGATGATGCAGCGCACGCCCTTGAACTTGTCCGAGGTCAGGATGGCAGCGCGTTGCAGCGAGCGCTGCAACTCTTCGCGGCCGATCGTGAAGGTATTCTTGTGGCCCTTCGGGATCACGCGCTGGAAATCGGGGAACTTGCCCTCGACCAGCTTCGACACCAGTTCGACCTGGCCGAACGTGAACTTGGCCTGCGTTTGCGCGATGTCGATCTTGACTTCGTCGTCGATGTCTTCGAGCAGGCGTTGCAGTTCGAGGATCGTCTTGCGCGGCACGATCACTTCCTGGCGCGGGAAAGCGCCGCCTTCGATCTTGATCGACGAATAGGCGAGGCGGTGACCGTCGGTGGCCACGGCCATCAGCAGATCGCCATCGACCACCAGCAACATGCCGTTCAGGTAGTAGCGGATGTCCTGCTGGGCCATCGCGAAATAGACCATGCCGAGCAACTGGCGGAAGGACTTTTGCGGCACGGCCAGGCTCGCGCCGAAATCCTTCGACTGGGCCACGGTGGGGAATTCGTCGGCGGCGAGCGTTTGCAGGGCGAAACGGCTCTTGCCCGATTGCACGGTCAGGCGCTTGTCGGCCAGCGACAGCGTGACTTGCCCGTCGGGCATCGCGCGCAGGATGTCGAGCAGCTTGCGGGCGGCCACGGTGGTCGCGACCTGCTCGCCGCCCACACCGAAATCGGCGCGCGTGGTGATCTGCAGTTCGAGGTCCGTCGACAGGAACGATACGTCGGAACCGGTCTTGGTGATCAGCAGGTTCGCGAGGATCGGCAGCGTATGGCGGCGTTCGACGATACCGCTTACGGTTTGCAGCGGCCTGAGGAGGGTGTCTCGTTCGGTCTTGACCAGTTGCATAGGGTTCCTTCGTTGAATAAACGGCCTGCAAGCCACGCAACGCCCGCCTGGGCGGCCCGCTGCCTTCCCGCCGCCCGGGCGGTCAAAAACCTGTATTGTGCCTCAAAACAGAACCGCCCCTTTTAAATTCACCCGGATCGGCGTATGGATCGCGCGCGCGTGCGAGCCGCCGGCAGCGGCGCGCAAGTTGGCGCGTTTATCCCTTCAGCGTCTGTTCGAGCACGTGCAGCTCGTGGTTCAACTGCGCATCCTTGCTGCGTTCGTCGGCGATCTTGCGCACCGCGTGCAGCACGGTGGTGTGGTCGCGCCCGCCGAACAGCTCGCCGATTTCGGGCAGGCTCTTCTGCGTCAGTTCCTTGGCCAGGTACATCGCGATCTGCCGCGGCCGCGCGATGTTCGCGGGGCGCTTCTTCGAGTACATGTCGGCCACTTTGATGTTGTAGAAATCGGCAACGGTCTTCTGGATGTTCTCGACCGAAATCTGCCGGTTCTGCACCGTCAGCAAATCCTTCAGCGCTTCCTTGGTCAGCTCGATGCTGATCTCGCGGCCATGGAACTTCGAATACGCGAGGATCTTGCGCAGCGCGCCCTCGAGCTCGCGCACGTTCGAGCGCAGGTGCTTGGCGACGAAGAAGGCCACGTCTTCCGACAGGTTCACGCCTTCCGATTGCGCCTTGCGCATCAGGATCGCCACGCGCATTTCGAGTTCGGGCGGCTCGATCGCCACGGTCAGGCCGGAATCGAAGCGCGAGATCAGGCGGTCGTCGATGCCCGAGATTTCCTTCGGGTAGGTATCGCTGGTGATGATCACCTGCGCCTTGTTGGCGACCAGCGCCTCGAACGCGTAGAAGAATTCTTCCTGCGTGCGCGACTTGCCCGAAAAGAACTGAATATCGTCGATCAGCAGCAGGTCGAGCGAGTGGTAGTAACGCTTGAAATCGTCGAACGCCTTGCGCTGGTAGGCCTTCACGACGTCGGACACGTATTGCTCGGCGTGGATGTACCGGATTCGCGCGCCCGGCTTGTCGAGCAGCAACTGATTGCCGATCGCGTGGATCAGGTGGGTCTTGCCGAGGCCGACGCCGCCATACAGGAACAGCGGGTTGTACGACACGCCGGGGTTGTCGGCCACCTGGATGGCCGCGGCGCGTGCGAGCTGGTTGGCCTTGCCGGTGACGAAGTTGTCGAAGGTCAGGACCGGGTTCAGCTTGGAGCGCTCGTAGGTCGAATCGGCGGCGTCGCCGGCCGCGGGGCCGTTCGCGCCCGGCCGCCAGGTGCGGCGGCCGGCGGCGGCCTCGTGGGCGGTCAGGCTCGGCAGATCGAGATCGGCGGCGTCGTCGGCATTCAGCGCGGCGGCCTGGGCGGCAGCCTGCGCCGCCGCCTGGGCGGCCCGGATCGCGGCAACGGCCGGATTGACCGGCGCTTCGGGAGCCGGTGCGGCAGCGGGCGTGACGGCGACGGGCGCGGCTTCGGTAGCCGCCACCGACGGGCGCGGGGCGACCGCCGGCGCGGCGCTGCGGGCGCCGGCCTTCGGGTCCAGCACGAACTGGACGTCTACCGGTGCGTTCCAGAAATCGCGGGCCAGATCGGAGATCCGGCCCGAGAACTGGCTCTTCACCCAGTCGAGCTTGAAGCGGTTGGGGGCGGCAATGGACAACGTGTTCGCGGCGGCGTCGAAGGCCACCGGCGCCAGCGGTTTTATCCACGTCACGTACTGCTGGGGCGTCAATTCGCGCTCCAGCAGGGCGGAACAGTGTTGCCAGAAATCATTCATCTAGGTGCTGTCGTTCTTGGGTTGCACAGCGGCACGAGGCCGCCCTTGTTGCGGATCGGCAACAAGGCCCGGTGCGGCCGAGCGAGCATGCTCCGGAGGCACGTGCCACAAGGGTTTCGGGCGCAGGACGAGCCGGAGCGGTGTGCGGGATTCTTGGAGGTAAGGCGAGATTCTAACGCCAAACGGGGGCGTCGCGGGAGTTATCCACAGGGGCGCGCCACTCGGTGGGGTGAGGGTGGGGATTGCTGCACAGGGGGCGGGAACGGGGCTAAAGTATTGACCGCTCACAGAAAAACGGATTAAATAGCGGGTTCCGCGAAAACCAATCCTAGATTTTCGGCGATTGCGTTCGCCCGGTGGCCTGAAGGATCGGGCACGCGGTCCCTGATTACCGACATTCTCGACCAAGTGAGAGCAACATGAAACGTACCTACCAACCTTCCGTGACGCGTCGTAAGCGTACCCATGGTTTCCGCGTCCGCATGAAGACTGCAGGTGGCCGCAAGGTCATCAACGCACGTCGCGCGAAGGGCCGCAAGCGCCTCGCCATCTAAGGACGGGCGAAGCGCCGTGTCCGCCGTCAGCGGCGATGCGGGCAACGCAGTCGCAAGCCCCGGCATCGATCCGTTGCAGGTGGGCGCGACCTTCCCGAAAGCCGCGCGGCTTCTGAAAACGGATGAGTTCTCATCCGTTTTTCGTTTGCGCCCCTGGCGGCGCAGCGCGCACTTCGTGATCTACGGCAAGCCGGTGGGTGGCGACGCCCGCCTCGGCCTCGTGATCGGCAAGAAGTTCGCGCCGCGCGCGGCCACGCGCAACCTGGTGAAACGCCTCGCTCGCGAGGCGTTCCGCCAGCGGCGCGCGGAGTTCGCCGGTTGGGATTTGCTGCTGCGGCTGCACACGCGTTTCGACAAGAAGGCGATGCCGAGCGCGGTTTCCGCGCCGCTCGCCGCGCTGTGCGAAGGCGAGATTCGCGAGCTGCTCGACAAGGCGGCGCGCGAGGTCGCCAAGCGCGGCCCCGTCAAACCGGAGGGCGCTTGAACCGCGCGCCGGTGAGCTTTTCCGATGGCCGGGCCGGGTGTGCCTCGCGGGCATGCCCATCCGGTCACATGACGGCGCGCAAGCGCCGAATGCTATGCAAACGGTATTGATCGCATTGCTGCGTGTCTACAAGGCTGCCTTGAGTCCCTTGCTCGGCAGCCGTTGCCGTTTTTACCCTTCCTGTTCGGATTACGCGCGCGAGGCAATCCAGTATCATGGCGCCGCGCGCGGCACGTACTTGGCCGCGAAGCGTCTGTGCCGCTGCCATCCGTTTTCCGCCGGCGGCATCGATCTCGTCCCGCCGGCCCGTTCCGGTGCCAGCGCTACCCACGAAACTGAAGCGCCGTCCCATCGACTCTGAGACAACGCATGGATATCAAACGCACCGTCCTATGGGTGATTTTCTTCATGTCAGCGGTCATGCTGTACGACAACTGGCAGAGAGCCCATGGGGGCCAGTCGATGTTCTTCCCGAACGTCACGAAGACCCAAGGCGCGTCCTCGACCGACGCCAGCAGCGGCGCCTCCGCAGCCAGCGGAACGGCAGCGCTTCCGGCTGCCTCCACCACGGCGCCGGCGAACACCGCGCCGATCGCGCAGGCGCAGCTGGTGCGCTTCTCGACCGACGTCTATGACGGCGAGATCGACACGCGCGGCGGCACGCTGACCAAGCTGACGCTGAAGAAGGAAGGCGACGGCAAGCAGCCCGACCTGTTCGTCACGCTGTTCGACCACACCCAGGATCACACCTACCTGGCACGCACCGGCGTGACGGGCGGCAACTTCCCGAACCACAACGACGTGTTCACGCCGGTGGCCGGCAATCCCACCGCGCTGGCCGCGGGCCAGGATTCGATGAAGCTGTCGTTCGAGTCGCAGGAGAAGGGCGGCGTGAAGGTCGTGAAGACCTACACCTTCACGCGCGGCAGCTACGTGATCGGCGTCGACACCAAGATCGACAACGTCGGCACGGCGCCGGTTTCGCCGACCGTCTACATGGAAATCGTCCGTGACAGCACGCCGGTGGAAACGCCGCTGTTCTCGCACACCTTCCTCGGGCCGGCCGTCTACACGGACCAGAAGCATTTCCAGAAGATCACCTTCAGCGACATCGACAAGAACAAGGCGGATTACGTCAGCTCGGCCGACAACGGCTGGGTGGCGATGGTCCAGCACTATTTCGCGTCGGCCTGGATTCCGCAGCAGGGCGTGAAGCACGATATCTACGTCGAGAAGATCGATTCGCTGTATCGCGTGGGCATCAAGGAGCCGGTCAAGACGATCGAGCCGGGCCAATCAACCGACGTGTCGGCGCGCCTGTTCGCCGGTCCGGAAGAAGAGCGCGTGCTGGAAGGCATCGCGCCGGGCCTCGATCTGGTCAAGGATTACGGCTGGGTCACGATCATCGCCAAGCCGCTGTTCTGGCTGCTGCAGAAGATCCACAGCTATGTCGGCAACTGGGGCTGGTCGATCGTCCTGCTGACGCTGCTGATCAAGGCCGTGTTCTTCCCGCTGTCGGCCGCCAGCTACAAGTCGATGGCGCGCATGAAGGAAATCACGCCGCGCATGCAGGCGCTGCGCGAGCGCTTCAAGGGCGATCCGCAGAAGATGAACGCGGCGCTGATGGAGCTGTACAAGACGCAGAAGGTCAACCCGTTCGGCGGCTGTCTGCCGGTGGTGATCCAGATCCCGGTGTTCATCTCGCTGTACTGGGTGCTGCTGGCGTCGGTGGAAATGCGCGGCGCGCCGTGGATTCTCTGGATTCACGATCTGTCGCAGCGCGACCCGTTCTTCATCCTGCCGGTCCTGATGGCCGGCGCGATGTTCGTGCAGACGCGCCTGAACCCGACGCCGCCGGACCCGGTCCAGGCCAAGATGATGATGTTCATGCCGCTGGCGTTCTCGGTCATGTTCTTCTTCTTCCCGGCCGGCCTCGTGCTGTACTACGTCGTCAACACGGTGCTGTCCGTGGCGCAGCAGTACTACATCACGCGCGCGCTGGGCAACAAGAAGGCGGCCTCCTGATGTAACGGGTTGCTTGCCCGCCGCATGACAAGAACCGCCCGGTGTCAGAACCGGGCGGTTTTTTCATGGATGTTCGAAACGAGTGCAGGGCGGAGGCGACGCCGTGTCGCGGCGATCACATGCCACGCGTGTCGCGCGGCGGTGCAGAATCACCGGTCGGACGAATCGCCGTAGAACTGTTCGATCAGTTCCTGCACCAGGTAGCGGTGATGCGGCGAGAGCGCTTCGATCTTGGTGGCCAGCTCGATCGTCTCTTGCGTGGGCGGGTAGGTGGCGTCGCGTGGCAGCGGCTTCGGTGTGTTGCGCGCGGCCACCGATGGCGGCGGCCCGTAGTGGAGCCAGTGCGCATCCACGCGCAACCAGCCGGCGAGCGTCGCGAGCTTGTCGGCCGTCGGGATCGTGCGGCCGGTCAGCCATTTGTGCGCCGTTTGTGGCGAGACGGGCTGCTCGCCGTGATGGCGCAAATTGAAATGCAACGCGAGTTCGGTCGCGCCCGCTACCTTTTCAGGGCTGCGCATCAGGGCGAACTTCAGGCGTTCGGAGAACGCCGATTTCTCGTCGGGCGTCGGCATGCGCCAGATTGTGCAATCGGGGGCCGATGCCTCCGACAACCAATCGCGTCATATTTATCTCAAATGCGTGTTGATTCAACCGTAGCGTCGCGCGTCACGTTTCTCGCCTTATCTCTGAAATGCTTGTGTGGCGGGAGTGGTGATGTCCCTGGGGCATGCGGCATCGTGTTGCTGGTTGCCGGCAATTTAGCGTGTTTGGGAGAATTCCGCGCGATGGATCCGCATGGATGGCCCACGGTGTCGAGCGTCCTGCTGGACGCCAGTTCTATCTCAAAATATGGCTGACGGCCAATCCACGAGATGCTGGCCGAAACCGGCTAAATTGTGGCATTGGGTCACAGTGCATCGAGGAGGGTCGGCTCGCGGGCATGTCAGCGTTGCGGCGAGCCGCCGTAGAACTGCTCGATCAACTCCTGCACCAAATAGCGATGATGCGACGACAACGCTTCGATCTTGGTCGCCAGTTCGATCGTTTCGTCCGTCGGCGGATACCGTTCGTCGCGTGGCAACGGGCGCGGCGTGCTGAGCGCATTGCTGGTGGGCGGCGGCCCGTAATGCAGCCAGTGCAGATCGACGCGCAGCCATTCGGCGAGCGTCGCGAGCTTGTCCGCGGTCGGAACCGTGCGGCCGGTCAGCCACTTGTGCGTGGTTTGCGGCGACACCGGATGCTCGCCGTGATGGCGCAGGTTGAAGTGCAGGGCAAGTCCGGTCGCGCCGGAAAGTTTCTCGGGACTGCGTAATAGCGCGAATTTGAGGCGTTCTGAAAACGCCATTTTTTCTTCGAGGGTCGGCATGCGCAGATTGTGCAATCGAGGCGATGGCGCAATGACAACCGCCTGCGCCATATTTATCTCATTTGGCGCTGGAATGCGGCGGCGGGTGCAGCCGAGATTGAGCATGATTATCTCGTAAATAAAGGCATGTGGACGAGATTCGGGATGTACGAGCCGATTCGACGATGGACGTTCTGATGATGAAATAGCCTGATCGGGAGAAAACGGCCTGCCGACAATCGCAGGCGAACCCGACCCGGTGCGACGCGCTCCGGCCTCGGAGCGCTTCCTGCCGCCACGCTACAATGCGGGCGTTCCAGCGGCGTCCACGGCGATGCCGGCCCGATCCTCCTTGCCTTCGACTTCTCCATGCCCGTCACCGATTCCGATCCGATCGTCGCCATTGCCACTGCTGCCGGCCGAGGCGGCATCGGGGTCGTGCGCGTGTCGTTCGGCCGCGCCGGCGCGGCGGCGGCCGAGGCGTTGATGCGCGAGGTATGCGGGCAAATGCTGGCGCCGCGGCACGCCAGCTACGTGCCGTTCCTCGACGCGGGTGGTGCTGCGCTCGATCGCGGCATCGCGCTGTATTTCACCGCGCCGAATTCCTACACCGGCGAGCAGGTGCTCGAACTGCAGGGGCATGGCGGCCCGATCGTGCTGCAACTGGTGCTGCAACGTTGTCTGGACGCGGGCCGCGAGCACGGCCTGAGGTTGGCCGAGCCGGGCGAATTCACGCGTCGCGCGTTCCTCAATGACAAGCTCGATCTCGCGCAGGCCGAGGCCGTGGCCGACCTGATCGAAGCCAGCACCGAGGCCGCCGTGCGCTCGGCGGGGCGTTCGCTCGACGGGGTGTTCTCGCGCGAGATCCATGCACTTGTCGACGACGTGATCGGCCTGCGGATGCTGGTCGAGGCGACACTCGATTTTCCCGAGGAAGAGATCGATTTCCTCGAGGCCGCCGACGCGCGCGGCAAGCTCGCGCACATCCGCGCGCGGCTCGTGCAGGTGCTTGGCGAGGCACGCCAGGGTGCGCTGCTGCGCGAGGGGATGTCGGTGGTGCTGGCAGGGCAGCCGAACGTCGGCAAGTCGTCGCTGCTCAACGCGTTGGCCGGCGCCGAACTCGCGATCGTGACACCGATCGCCGGCACCACGCGCGACAAGGTGGCACAGACGATCCAGGTCGAGGGCATTCCGCTGCACATCATCGATACCGCCGGGCTGCGCGAGACCGACGACGAGGTCGAGAAGATCGGCATCGCGCGCACCTGGGGCGAGATCGAGCGCGCTGATGTCGTGCTGCATCTGCTCGATGCGCGCACGGCGCTGGGCGACGACGATCGCGCGATCGCCGGGCGTTTTCCCGCCAATGTGCCGGTAGTGCGCGTGTTCAACAAGACGGACCTCAGCAACGAGGCCGCATCGGTCGCCCATCTGGCCGGCGAGGCCGATCTGAGCGAATTGCGCCTGTCGGCGAAGCGCGGCGACGGCATCGATCTGTTGCGTGCGGAGTTGCTGCGCATCGCGGGTTGGCAGGCCGGTGCCGAGAGCGTGTATCTCGCGCGCGAGCGGCATCTGGTCGCGCTGCGCGCGGCGCAGGCGCATCTGGCGCAGGCCGCGGCGCACGCAGATCAGAACGCGCAGGCGCTCGATCTGTTCGCGGAGGAGTTGCGGCTCGCGCAGGAGCAGTTGAATTCGATTACCGGGGAATTTACGTCGGATGATTTGTTGGGGGTGATTTTCAGCCGGTTCTGTATCGGGAAGTAAGTCCGCGTCGCCAGCCCGCCTTCGGCGCGTTTCGCATCCGCACCACCCGCTTCGCAATCTCGTCATGCCGCGCGGCATCGAATGCTACGGTGTTCGATCACCCGCCATCGACGAGAGCCCGCATGCTCCCTTATTCACGATTGCTCGCCGGCTGCCTGGCGTGCGCATTGTCCGCCGTCGCGCTGCCGGCGCTTGCCCAGCTTGCTTCGGAGACCTACTCATCGGAGCCTGCTGCGGGCGGCTTCATACGCGTCAACAATCGCGAGGATTATCTGCGCGCGGAACGCCATCAGCAGGAAGAGCTGCGCTACCAGCGCCAGCACGAGGAAACGATGCGCGAGGAGCGCATGCAGGAAGAGCGCGTGCGTCAGCAACGCATGGATGAGCAGCGGATGAACAGCAACCATTGAAGCGGGGCGCGATCGCAGCCCGAACGCCTCAATGCTCGCGCCGCCAATGCTTCCACGGATGCCGCCAGTCGATATGCACCGCGTGCAGCGCGCGCGGATGCCGCCGGCGATGTTCCTGCCACAGCTCGTCGGAGAACAATGCCGCGACGATTACCAGCGGCAGCACGAGAAAAATGCCCAGGATCACTTGCTCGACCACGATTGCCTCCGTGCGGCTGACGGGCAGCGTAGCGCCCTGCTTTTTATTCTAGGCAGCGCACGAGCGGCGCATCGTGGATTTTCTCGTATGGCGTGCCACCGTCCATAGCCTTTACCGCGATTTCGGGCGCACGCCGCGCGCATTCGGTATCATCACGCCCCGACCGAACCTTTCGCCCGCACGCGGCACGACACCGGATGGCGCTCAAATCGACGATCTACAAGGCTGAACTGCAAATTGCGGACATGGACCGGCACTATTACGCCGACCACACGCTGACGGTGGCCCGTCATCCCTCCGAGACGGACGAACGCATGATGGTGCGTATCGTTGCGTTCGCGCTGCTGGCGCGCGAGCGCCTCGAGTTCGCCAAGGGCCTGTCCGACACGGACGAGCCGGACATCTGGCAAAAGGACCTGACGGGCGCGATCGAGACCTGGATCGACGTCGGCCAGCCGGATGAACGGCGCATCTCGAAGGCCAGCGGCCGTTCGGCCCAGGTGGATGTGATCGCCTACGGCGGCCGCACCTCGGATATCTGGTGGCAGGGCGTGCGCAGCAAGGTGGAACGCCTGCGCAACGTGCGCGTGCTGACGTTGGCCGACGGCGCCGCCGAAGCGCTCGGCACGATGGCCGAACGGACGATGCGGCTGCAATGCACGATTCAGGATGGCTCGGCCTGGCTGTCGAGCGCGTCGCACGATCCGGTCGCGGTTGAATGGACCGTGCTGAAGCCGCGCGCCGGCGAGTAACGCTTTTCCTTCCTCGCTACACCGCGCGCGGCGGTCCCTTCAATTCCACGCGATTTCCCTCGGGGTCGGACAGATAGATCGACGGCCCGTAGCCGTCCGCGCCATAGCGTTCGGCCGGCTCGTCGGGCGCGGCGCCGTGCGACGTGAGGTGAGCGCGCAGTGCGTCGGCATCGAACGGCTCGACGCGCAGGCACAGGTGATCCATGTTGCGGCCCGCACCAGGCATGCCGCTGTCCGTGCGGTCGATCGGTGCGTGCTGCCTCAGCAGGTCGATCAGCGTGCTGCCGGCACGCAATTGCATGAGCCCGAGATCGGGCTGTTCCTTCTCGAGATGGCAACCCAGCACGTCGCAGTAAAAGCGCAGCATCGACGGCATGTCGATGACGCGCAGCACGACGTGGTCGATGCCGAGAATCACGGGTTTCATGAGGCGCGTCTCCTGTTTCAGGCATGGAGCGATCGAGTCTAGTCGATCACGCGCGGCGCATCGAGTCGGCCATTCGGCCAGCTCGACGGACATGACGCGATGCGCGCAAAATGCCCGCAGCGATGAACAACGGTGTGCCCGAACGATGGACGAAAAAAAGCCCGCTCTAGTGGAGCGGGCTTAATCCATATCAGGAGGAGACATGGAGGAGACAGTTCCAACTATACACAGGCCGATGGTGCGTCGCAATAATTCGATTGCAAAATATCGTTACGGAGTCAATGTGTCGCAGCGTTTCGGCTGTTTCGCGCGCTGCGGCAAAGGGCTGCGAATTTGGGTGTAGTTCTCGCTTAATTGACGTGCGGTGTGGCGCGGCGCTGCATCCGGTCGCACCCCGTTAGTTCTGCCGAATGACAGCGCAAGTTTCCGGCAGGCAGCGCAGGGCGTGCCACGTAGAGTGCATACCGTTCTCACTGTTTTCGCGAGGCGATCATGTCTTCCAAGTATCCGACCGACGAATCCCGCTGGACCGCCCTCGTCGCGCGTGATGCCGGGGCCGACGGCGTGTTTTTCTACGCAGTCCGCACGACCGGCGTGTTCTGCCGTCCGAGCTGCGCGTCGCGCATGCCGCGTCGCGAGAACGTGGCGTTTTTCGACGCGCCGGCAGCGGCGCGCGAAGCGGGCTTCCGACCCTGCAAGCGCTGTCAGCCCGAACGCGCGCCGCGCGAAGTGGAGATCGTGCAACGCGCCTGCGCCGTGCTCGACGCGAGCGATCGCGCGACGCTGGCCGAGTTGAGCGCGGCCGTGCATGTGAGCCCGTTTCATTTGCAGCGCCTGTTCAAGCGGGTGGTGGGCGTGACGCCGCGTCAATATCAGGCGGCACGCCGTGGCGCCGCACTGCGCGATGCGCTCGAAAGCGGTGCGCCGGTCACGCGTGCGGCGGTCGATGCCGGGTATCAGTCGTCGTCGCGTGTGTACGAGGCGGTGCCGCGCGAGCTCGGCATGGCGCCGTCGGTGTTCCGGCGCAAGGGCGCGGGGCTGCGCATCGAGTACGCCACCGCGCCCACGTCGCTCGGCCAGGTGCTGGTGGCGGCCACCTCGCGCGGCATCTGCCGGATTGCGTTTGGCGACGCGATAGCGCCGCTCGTCGACGATCTGCGCACGAGTTTCGCGAACGCCGAATGCGTTGCCGCGCCGGAGCGTCTGGCGCCGTTCCTGAGCGAGATCGATGCCTACCTGCACGGCACGCAGGAGCGCATGACGTTGCCGCTCGACATCAGCGCGACGGCGTTCCAGCAGCGCGTCTGGGAAGCCCTGCAGCAGATTCCGTATGGCCAGACGCGCAGCTATACGCAGATCGCCGAGGCGGTCGGTTCGCCGCGTGCGGTGCGGGCCGTGGCGAGCGCTTGTGCGTCGAACCCGGTGGCGCTCGCGATCCCGTGCCACCGCGTGATCCACAAGGACGGTGCGCTGACCGGCTATCGCTGGGGCACCGCGCGCAAGGCGGCGCTGCTCGCGGCCGAGGCGCGGCAGGCGTCCGGCGAGCCGGCCGCGCTGTCGCTCGACGACGCCGCATGACGCGTCGCGCCGCGGCTGCATCCGCCTCCGCCTCAGCGCTGCTCGCCATAGGCGGGCCCAGCGTTGCAGGCGTGGCCGCGGGCGATGCCGCGCGCGTCGAGATCGCGTTGCCGTTCCGGCCGCCGTACGACTGGCCGCGCCTGTTGCGTTTCCTGGCCGGGCGCGCGATCCCCGGCGTCGAGACCGTCGCCGACGGCGCGTATCTGCGCGCGATCGACTATCGCGGCGCGAGCGGCGTGTTGAGCGTGCGCCGTCATCCCACGCGCCGCTGCCTTGTTGCGACGATCGAGGGCACCGCTGCATTGTGTGCGGACGACGCGCTCGCGGCCCGCTTGGCCACCGTCTTCGACGTGCGGGCCGACCCGGCCGAGATCGGCGCGCATCTGGCGCGCGACGCGTGGTTCGCGCCGCTGGTCGCGGCAGCGCCAGGCTTGCGCGTGCCGGGCGCGTGGTCCGCGTTCGAGCTTGTCGTGCGCGCGATCGTCGGCCAGCAGGTCAGCGTGAAGGCCGCGACCACGATCATCGGACGATTGGTGCAGCGCGCCGGCGAGCCGCTTGCCGCACCGCCGCATCCGGCTGTCGGCTGGCGCTTTCCCGAGCCGGCCGCGCTGGCCGCCTGCGATCTCGACCGGATCGGCATGCCCGGCAAGCGGATCGCCGCGCTGCAGGGCACGGCGCACGCGGTGTCCACCGGCGAGGCGCCGATCGACCTCGCCGCCGGCACGGCCGATTTGACGCAACGCCGTGCGGCGCTGCTCGCGCTGCCCGGCATCGGCCCGTGGACGGTCGAATACATCGCGATGCGCGCCTGGCGCGACCCGGACGCGTGGCCCGCCACCGATCTCGTGCTGATGCAGTCGATCGTCGCGCGCGATCCGTCGCTCGACCGGCCGTCGAGCCAGCGGCGGCGCAGCGACGCATGGCGCCCGTGGCGTGCCTATGCGGCCATGCATCTCTGGAACGAAATTGCCGACCGGGCGGGCGGCGCGCGCGGCGGCTGAGGGCGCTGGAAGGCAAGCCAGGCTTGGCTGTGCCGGGAATCGGGGTGGGCTCAAGCGGGCGTGTCGGCGAGATGTTAAAGTGCCCGCTACCGTCAATCCCGGCGGGCGGTGCGCGTGGCAGCAAACCGCCATGCCTGCTTCCGAGCATCCATGTCGAACAAGATGACTTCCAGCCACACCGACTTGCTGCAGCAACGTCTCGCCGTGCTGGCTTCCGGGCCGACGCGCGAACGTCTGGTCGACGGCCTGCGCGGTATTGAAAAGGAAAGCCTGCGCGTGACGCGCGACGGCATGATCGCGATGACGCCGCATCCGCGCGCGCTCGGTTCCGCGCTCACGCATCCCGCGCTCACGACCGATTATTCCGAGGCGCTGATCGAGCTGATCACGCCGGCCGAACCCGATGTGGCGATCACGCTGGCGAGCCTCGACACGCTGCATCGCGAGGCGTACGCCGCGCTCGGCGACGAGATGCTCTGGAACGAATCGATGCCCGGCACGCTGCCGGCCGACGATCAAATTCCGATCGCCGAATACGGCAGCTCGAACATCGGCCGCCTGAAGACCATCTACCGCCGCGGCCTCGCGTATCGCTACGGCCGCACGATGCAGTGCATCGCGGGCATTCACTACAACTACTCGCTGCACGAGGATATCTGGCTGCGTTTGCGCGAGCATGCGCAGTCGGCCGCCGCGCCGGTCGATTATCAATCGGCGCGCTATCTCGCGCAGATCCGCAATTTCCGCCGCACCAGTTGGCTGCTGATGTACCTGTTCGGCGCGTCGCCGGCGCTCGACAAGGCGTTCCTGCGCGGGCGCGAGAGCGCGCTCGAGGCGTTCGATGCGACCACGCTGTATCGCCCGTACGCCACCAGCCTGCGGATGAGCGATCTCGGCTATTCGAACACCACGGCGCAGTCGGCACTGGTGGCCGATTACAACTCGCTCGACGGCTATCTCGATGCGTTGTCCAAGGCCGTCAGCGAGCCGTATCCGGCCTATGAGGCGATCGGCACGCATCGCGACGGCGAGTGGATCCAGCTCAACACCAACGTGCTGCAGATCGAGAACGAGTTCTACTCGACGATCCGTCCGAAGCGCGTCACCTATTCGGGCGAGCGGCCGCTGCATGCGCTCGCGTCGCGCGGCGTGCAGTACATCGAGGTGCGCTGCCTTGATATCGATCCGTTCGAGCCGACCGGCATCGCCATCGATACCGCGCGCTTCATGGATGCCTACCTGCTGGTGTGCGCGCTCGACGACAGCGCGCCGCTCGAATGCGATGCCTATCGCGAAGCCAATGCGAACTTCGGCCGCGTGACGATGGAAGGGCGCAAGCCGGGGCTCGAACTGGTGCGCGACGGTGTGGCCGTGACGATGCGCGACTGGGCCGAGGACGAGTTCGCGAAGATCGAGATCGCGGCGCGCGTGCTCGACGAGATCCGCGGCGACGATGCACACGTGCGTGCCGTGGCCGCGCAGCGCGTGAAGCTCGACGATCCCGAGCAGACGCCGTCGGCGCGTGTGTTGCGCGAGATGCGCGAGCGCGGCGAATCGTTCCTCGATTTCGCGCGCCGGCAAAGCGCGGCGCATGCCGAGTACTTCCGTGCGCGGCCGCTCGATGGCGAAGCGGCCGCCGCGGCGCGAGCACTGGCCGACAAGTCACTGGCCGAGCAGGCCGAGCTGGAAGGCAAGGACGGCGGATCGTTCGATGCGTTCGTGGCCGCTTATCGCGCTTATACGCTGAACCGCTTCAGCGTTTGAACTGAGTTGAATCGAGTTGGGCCGATCGTTGCGTTTGCAACGATCGGCATGCCTGTGGATCGCAGGCTGCATCGTCCTTGCGCCGTCCGGCGCGCAGCGTTCCTCATTGTCGAATGGCGCGTGCCGCGAGTCGCGGTAAAGTGCGACAGCCGCGTTCGCATGATTCACCGGATTGCTTTGCCGGATGCGCAGACGGCACCGACAAAAAGCGGCCGAACCGGCCCGGGGGACCACGATGAAACGATGCCTGATTGCGATCCTGCTCGGCGTGCTGGCCGCGCCGGCCTTCGCCTACCAACCCGATCCCGACGAATCGCAACTGCGCGAGCATCGTCATTACACGAACCGCGACGGCCAGGCCGTGCACTCGCCGGCGCATTCGCGCAACGGGCGCGCGCCGGCCGGTGCGAGCGCGCGTTGCGGCGACGGCACGTACAGCTTCAGCCGACATCGGTCGGGCACCTGCTCGCGCCACGGCGGGGTGGCGGAATGGGAGTGAGGGGGGCTGCAGGCATTGGATCAATGCTGTGCCGGGTGAAGGCCACCAAAGCAAAAAGCCCGGTCAGCTTTCGCTGACCGGGCTTCCAAATGCTTGGTGGGGCGTGAGTGACTCGAACACTCGACCTACGGATTAAGAGTCCGCTGCTCTACCAACTGAGCTAACGCCCCCAACAGAAGAAAGATTATGCCCAAGCTTTTGGGGCTTGTCTACCCCTTTCTCGCTTTTTCTTCAAAAAAGCGCCTCGCTTGGCCCAAGGCCTACGCGACCCGCCCGCAGCGGCTCCGCTATCATGACGCCCGGCAGACAGGCAGGGGCCAAGCCCAGGGCCAATCGGCCATTCACCCTCGCCGCAGCCGGCCCCCGGCACGGTTCACCAAACAAGGAGCCCCCGCGATGTTCGATCAAGTGGTATTCGCCGGTGGCGGCAACCGCTGCTGGTGGCAGGCGGGCTTCTGGGACATCGCGCAACCGGCGCTGGCGATCCGTCCGCGCGTGATCACCGGCATCTCGGCCGGCGCGGCCACGGCGTGCATGCTCTACACGCGCGATTCGCAATGGGTCATGCGCTATTACCGCGAGGCGCTGCGCGACAACACGAAAAACGCCTACTGGGGCAACCTGTTGCGCGGCAAGCCGGTGTTTCCGCATTACCGCATCTACCGCCAGGCGCTGGTCGACATCTACGGCGAGCCGTTCGCGCGCCTGGGCGACGCGCCCGAAATCCGCATCGGCGTCTCGCACGTGCCGCGTTGGCTCGGTGCGCGCAGCGCGGTGGCGGCTGGCCTGGTGGCCTACAACATCGAGAAATACGTTCGCAAGACGCTGCATCCCACGCTCGGCCAGTCGCTCGGCTTCCGGCCGGAATTCGTGCGGGCCCAGGCCTGCGCGGATGTCGACGAGCTGGCCGACCTGATCCTGCAGTCGTCGTGCACGCCGCCGTTTACGCCGGTGCTGCGCCGCGCGGGGCGGCCGGTGCTCGATGGCGGGATGGTCGACAACGTGCCGGTGGGCGCGCTCGATCCCGCGCCGGGCAAGGTGCTGGTGATGGTGACGCGCCGCTATCCGCGCCCGCAAAGGTTCACGGTCGCGCACGGCGAACAGACGCGGCTCTACGTGCAGCCGTCGGTCAAGGTGCCGATTTCGAGTTGGGATTACACGAGCCCGGGCCAGATGCAGCACGCCTACGATCTCGGCCGCCGCGATGGCGAGCAGTTCGTCGCGGCGATGGTGCGCGAACGCGAGCAGATGGCACAGCCGGTGGCCGTGGCGTCCTGAGCGCCCGGCAACAAATCCGCCGCTCGGCGCCAGAGCCCGTGGCGCGCGGCGCTTCCCGATTCACAAAAGGAAGCACCCGCCCGCGCCGATCAATCCCGCATCAACGCCAAATCAACGCCAAATCAACGCCAAATCAACGCCAAATCAACGCCGATTCCGCCCGCCAACCAGCGCATCGGGATTGGCCACGCTCGACATGTCGCCCGAATCGAACGCGAGGATATTGCGGAATGCGGCGCCGAAATACAGCTCGTAGCTCTCGCGTTCGACATAGCCGATATGCGGCGTGCAGATCACGTTTTCCATGCGCAGCAGGCTGTAGCCCTGCAGGATCGGCTCGCTTTCGAATACGTCCATGGCCACCATGCCGGGCCGGTTCTGCGCGAGCGCATTGACGAGCGCGCTTTCCTCCAGCAGCTCGGCGCGGCTCGTGTTGACGAGCAGCGAAGTGGGCTTCATCCGCATCAGGTCGTCCTGCTTGACGATGCCGCGCGTCTCGTCGTTCAGGCGCATGTGCAGCGTCAGGATGTCGGCTTGTTCGAAGAACGCTTCGCGACTGTCGGCGGCGGTGTGCCCGTCGGCGCGCGCGCGTTCGAGCGAAGGCTCGCGGCCCCAGACCAGCACGTTCATGCCGAATGCCTTGCCGTAGCCGGCGATCATCTGGCCGATCTTGCCGTAGCCCCAGATGCCGAGCGTCTGGCCGCGCAGTACCTGGCCGAGGCCGAAGTTGGGCGGCATTGCCGAGGTCTTGAGCCCCGACTGTTGCCAGGCGCCCTGCTTGAGGTTGGCGACGTACTGCGGAATGCGGCGCTGGGCGGCCATGATCAGCGCCCAGGTCAGTTCTGCCGGCGCGACCGGCGAACCGGTGCCTTCGAGCACGGCGATGCCGCGCTCGGTGCAGGCGTCGATGTCGATATGGCTCGATGCCTTGCCCGTCTGGCTGATCATGCGCAGATGCGGCAGCTTCGACAGCAGTTGCGAGGTGACGTGAGTGCGCTCGCGGATCAGGACGAGCGCTTCGACCTCGGTGAGCCGGCTGGCGAGCTGGCCGAGGCCGCGCACCGTGTTGTTGAAGACCTTGACCTCGTGGTCGGCGAGCAACTCGAAACAATTGAGCTTGCGGACGGCGTCCTGATAGTCGTCGAGGATGGCTATTTTCATGAAGTAGTCGAGAACGGCACGGAAAGCGGGATGCGCCGGGCACCGCCATGGCTGTGTGGCAGGCCGGCGGCCCGAACGGGGGCGGGCCGTCATGATCTTATGACGCGCGCCGGCCAGGTGTATCTCTTTTTAACAGCTTGTTACGGGGCGGCGGTGCGGCGACGCTCCGGATAGGCCGCGCGCGACCGTTGACTCGGACGCGCGAATCGGCTTGTTCGCGGCGAATTGTTTCCGGAATCAGAATAATTAGATGAATCTCAATGTAAGGTGCCCCTTAATCGAACATTTTTTGTCGAAATCCCGCACTCCGATGGCAACTCTGCACCAAATTCGCTGTCGTAGGAGAATTACGCATTTGCTACACAATTTTGAAGCTGTAAAGCACAGCGGCGGGAGTGGTTATGGATCATCTGCAGTCGATGCGAGTGTTCGTCAAGGTAGCGGATCTGGGCAGCTTCGCGCGAGCGGCCACCGCGATGGATATCTCGAATGCCGTGGCCACGCGCCACGTTGCCGATCTGGAGGGGCGGCTCGGCACCCGTCTGTTGAACCGGACGACGCGCAGCCTTTCCCTGACCGAATCCGGCCAGGTCTATCTCGAACGCGCCCGCCAGATTCTCGATGAGCTGGAAGACGTCGAGCAGATGGTCGTGGCGCGCAACCACGAGCCGGTCGGCACGCTGCGCATCGTCGCGCCGGTGGTGTTCGGGCTGCACAACCTCGCGCCGGTGCTGCAAAGCTACACCCAGCGCTATCCCAAGGTGATTCCCGATCTCACGCTGGTCGACCGGCAGGTCGATCTGGTCGAGGAAGGTTTCGATGTCGGGGTGGTGATCGCGCGGCAGATGCGCAGTGCGAGCATCGTCACGCGGCGGCTCACCACCGGCTGCATGACGGTGTGCGCGACGCCGGCCTATCTGGAAAAGCACGGCACGCCGACGCATCCGGAGCACCTGATGGAACACCCGTCGCTGAGCCTGCCCGCCGAATACTGGGGCGACGAGCGCGTATTCACGGGGCCGGACGGCGAAGTGCGCGTGCGGCCGACCAACGTGATCGTCGCGAACAACACCGAAATGCTGCGCCAGTTCGCGCTGCTCGGCATGGGCGTGGCGATGCTGCCGAGCTACCTGATCGGTGGCGACACGGCGCGCGGCAAGCTGGTGCGCCTGCTGCCCGACTATCGCCTGCCGCAGATCGAAATCAACGTCGCCTACCCGAGCCGCCGTCACCTGCCGGCCAAGGTTCGCACCTTCATCGATCACCTCGTCGAGCACTTCAGCCAGATGCCGGACACCGCGCTGGGGGAGCAATGGGGCGTCAATAGCGGCTTGCAGCCGCCGTCGGAAGGCGCGCCTGCGCTGCAAGGCCTGCAACGCTCGCCGGCCGGCCCGTCGATGCCGGCGCCGCTGCCGAAGAGCCGTCCGCGCACCACTGCGCCGTCGCCGCTCTGATTTCGAGGCGCAGCAAGTAAAAAAGCGCGCTGTCCGTCAGGACAGCGCGCTTTTTCATTCGGGCGCCGCGGTCCGCCCGGGTGGGCGAGACCGCGGCGCTACCACATCAAGACGACGCGGTCTTGCGAGCCGGCGCCTTCTTCGCGGCGACCTTCTTGGCTGCGGGTGCCTTCTTCGCTGCCGGCGCTTTCTTGGCGGCAACCTTCTTGGCCGGTGCGGCAACGGCGGCCGTATCGTCACCGTCCTCGTTCGCGGCGGCGGCCGAGGACGTCTTGGCTGCGGCCTTCTTCGCGGCGGCGCCCGGCTTCGGCTCCTTCTTCTCGAACTCGAAGCCGATCTTGCCGTCCGGTTGCTTGACGAGGAACGCCTTGAAGTTGCGGCCCGTGCGCGACGACTTGAAGTTCGGCAGCAGATCGGTCCGGCCGTCGGTCAGCAGCTTGGCCATCTGCTCGCGCGCGATTTCCTGTTGCAGGATCACCTTGCCCGAACGGAAGTCGCAGGTTTTCGGATTGGCGACCGAGTTTTCGCAGATGAAGCTCATGCCGTGCTCGAACACGCGGCCCCCGCACTTCGGGCAGGCGCCCACCGGCTCCTGCGCCGAGAAATCGGGCGCTTCGCCATCCTCGCCGCCCTGATCCTGGCCGAAATCGAACTCGAGCTTGTAGTTCTTCGTGTCTTCGTCGAACGACAGCTTGAGAATGGCCGAGAACGGCCGGCCCATCTTGCTGCGGAAGCCCGACAGCGGCCCGATCGTCTTTTTCTGGAGCAATTCCTCGACTTCGGGGATTTCGAACTGACGGCTGCCCGGGATCTTCGAGATCGAGAATTCGCACTGCGTGCAGGCGAAACGGCGATAGTTTTCCTTCACCTGACCGCCGCAATTCGGGCACGGCGTTTCCAGCGTCGCGTAGTCGCCGGGGATCGTGTCCGAATCGTATTCCTTGGCGCGCTTGACGATGGTTTGCGTCATGCGGGCGATTTCCTGCATGAACGCATCGCGCGGCAGGTTGCCGCGTTCCATCTGCGACAGCTTGTATTCCCACTCGCCGGTCAGTTCCGGTGCGGTCAGTTCCTTCACGCCGAGCCCGCGCAGCAGCGTGGTCAGCTGGAACGCCTTGGCGGTCGGGATCAGTTCGCGGCCTTCGCGCACGAGGTACTTTTCGCCGAGCAGGCCTTCGATGATCGCCGCGCGCGTGGCCGGCGTGCCGAGGCCCTTGTTGGCCATCGCCTCGCGCAGCTCGTCGTCGCCGACCAGCTTGCCCGCGCCTTCCATGGCGGACAGCAGGGTGGCTTCCGAATAGCGTGCGGGCGGCTTGGTCACGAGCGCGTGCGGCGCGATCTTGTCGGTCTTGACCTTCTCGTCCTTCTGCACCGGCACGAGGTTGGCGTCGGCGCCTTCGGCGTCGCGGCCATAGACCTGCAGCCAGCCCGGCTCGACCAGCACCTTGCCTTCGGTCTTGAAGTGATGGCCGGCCACTTCGGTGATGCGCGTGGTGACCTTGTACTCGGCCGCCGGGAAAAACACGGCGAGGAAGCGCTTGACCACCAGGTCGTAGAGCTTCTGCTCCGGCTCGGACAGCGCCTTCGGCGCCAGCAGGGTCGGGATGATGGCGAAGTGATCGCTGATCTTCGAATTGTCGAAGATCCGCTTGTTCGGCTTGACCCAGCCCTTGTCGAGCACCTGCTTGGCGTGCGGCAGGTAGTTGTTGCTTTCCTTCAGCATCTCGAGCGTCTGGCTCACGGTGTCGAGGTAATCCTCCGGCAGCGCGCGCGCGTCGGTACGCGGGTAGGTCAGCACCTTGTGCTTTTCATACAGCGCCTGCGCCAGGCCGAGCGTGTTCTTGGCCGAGAAGCCGAACCGGCTGTTGGCCTCGCGCTGCAGGCTGGTCAGGTCGTACAGCAGCGGCGAGAGCTGCGTGGACGGCTTCGATTCCTCGTTGACCGAGCCGATCTGCCCACGGCAGGCCGCCACGATGGTGTCGGCGGCCGGCAGGCTCCAGAGGCGCGAATCGCGCTTCTCGGGATCGTGCTCGTCGCGCTTGAACTTCGGGTCGTACCAGCGGCCTTCGTAGAAGCCCCCGGCGCAGACGAATTCGGCGCGCACTTCCCAGTAATCGCGCGACACGAATTGACGGATCTTCTCCTCGCGCTCGACGACGATCGACAGCGTGGGCGTCTGCACCCGGCCGACGGTGGTCAGGAAGAAGCCGCCGCCCTTGCTGTTGAACGCGGTCATGGCCCGCGTGCCGTTGATGCCGACCAGCCAATCCGCTTCGGAACGGCAGCGCGCCGCATCGGCGAGCGGTTGCATGTCTTCGTCGGAGCGCAGCTTGACGAAGCCGTCGCGGATCGCGGCCGGCGTCATCGACTGGAGCCAGAGGCGCTGGACCGGCTGCTTGGCTTTCGCGTGCTGCGCGATCAGGCGGAAAATCAGCTCGCCTTCGCGCCCCGCGTCGCATGCGTTGATGAGACGGTCGATGTCCTTGCGCTTGATCAGCTTGGTCAGCACCTTCAACCGCGATTCGCTCTTGGCGATCGGATTCAGGTCGAAATGCGGCGGAATGACGGGCAGATGCGCGAAGCTCCACTTGCCTCGCTTGACCTCGTATTCCTCGGGCGCGGCGATTTCGAGCAGGTGGCCGACCGCGGACGACAGGACGAAGTCGTCGTTTTCGAAATATTCGTCATGCTTGGTAAAGCCGCCCAGGGCGCGCGCGATGTCGTTCGCGACAGAGGGCTTTTCCGCAATGATCAGTGCTTTGGACATGACTCGAGTGGGTTGGAGAGACCGGATGGGCCGAATGACGGCCCTTTTACGTCGGCTTTATAGCACACGGCGCAGGGTCGACACCCGGCTCGTGTCAAAAGCGGGTCATCATAAGTGGGGGCCGATACACCCGCAAGCCCGCCGAAATCCCAGGCGGGGCGGGCATCGACGGCCGATGTCGGGCGCCGGACGAAAATTTCGGGGTCAGACGGCAACGTCGAGCAGATTGCGCAATTTCGGCGCGTGGGCGACACCGGGGATGGCCGTCAGGTCGGTCAGCATTCGTTCCACGATACCGCCATGCGGCAACACCGTGCCGAAAAAGCGCACGGCGTTCGCATCCTCGATCAGCAGGGTCGGGAAGTTCTCGACGTCGAAATCGTCGAGGCGATCGGCGTGCGTCTCGATGTCGATCCAGACGAAACAGGCTTCGGGATGGGCGGCGGCGAGCCGCTCGAACACCGCGTCGTAATCGCGGCAGGTGCCGCACCATTCGGCGCACAGGCAGGCGACGAGCAGCGCTTCGGGGTTGCGGAGGCGCTCGGCGATCCGATCGGCGTCGGTGTCGAGATTCAGCGCGGGCATTGCGGTTCCTTGCTCGGTGACGATGGCGCGGACTGCGCCCTGTCGCCGGAATGTAGCACGGGGCGGGCAAACGGCGCGGCGGCTGCATCGGCGGCGGCTGGCGCGTCGAGGCGCTGGAAACGGTCGCCGGGCAGGCTGGCCACGCGACCGGCCAGTTCGAGCTGCAACAGCAGGTGCGGCAGGCGGCTTGCGCTGACGCCGGAGCGTGCTGCGAGCAGATCGGCCGGCACGGGGCCGTGGCCGAGCGCCTCGAGGATGGCGAGCGCGGCGGCCGGCAGCGGTTCGGGCGGACGTGCGGCGGCCGAGCGGTTCGGCGGGCCGGACGCGTCGGGCTCGGGCGTCGCCCCGGCAGAGCGCCGTGCACGCCGAGGCGGTTTCAACTCGCGGGGCGGCGCCGCGGCGTCGCCTGCTACCTCGATGCCAAACTCTTCGAGCACGTCGGCCGGCGTTTCGACGAGCTTCGCACCGTCGCGGATCAGCGCATGGCAACCGCGCGCGAGCGGCGCATGGATCGAGCCGGGGATCGCGAACACGTCGCGCCCCATTTCATTGGCCACGCGCGCCGTGATCAACGAGCCCGAGCGCGGCGCGGCTTCCACCACCAGCACGCCGTCGCAGAGCGCGGCGATCAGCCGGTTGCGCTGCGGGAAGTTCGCGGCGCGAGCCGGCGTGCCGAGCGACCATTCGGACAGCAGCGCGCCGTGTTCGACGATCTCGTGCGCCAATGCATGATGCGCGGCCGGATAGACGCGATCGAGCCCCGTGCCGACCACCGCGACGGTGCCGGCCGCGCCGCCGAGCGCGCCGCGATGCGCGGCGGCATCGATGCCGCGCGCCAGGCCCGAGACGACGACCAGCCCCGCATCGGCCAGCACCCGCGCGAAGTGGACCGCATCGATGCGCCCCTGCGCCGTGCCGAGCCGGCTGCCGACGATGGCCACGCCGCGCCGGTGCAACCGCGCGGGATCGCCCTTTACATATAGCAGCGGCGGCGGATCGTAGAGCGTGGCGAGCCGGGGCGGATAGGCCGGATCGTGGCGCGTGATCACGTGCCCGCCGGAGCGGGCCAGCCAGTCGAGCACGGCGTCGAGTGCGTCGTCGGGCTGGCGGCGCGGCGCCAGCACCGCCTGCGCGGCGGCCTCGCCGGCAATCGCCGCCAGCGCGGCATGATCGGCGCCGAACAGCGCATCGATCGAATCGAACGCGCGCAGCAACGCCTCGCCGGCGGCGGTCGTCAGGCCGGGCGCGGAGGCCAGATGCAGCCACGCGCCAAGCGTTTGGCGGTTGAGCGGCGCGGGGTTCATGGCCGCCGCCCGAGCCGCGGCCAGCGATGCGCAGGCCGCCATGTTAAAATTTTCGCCATCCGAAATAAACAGAGCGATCGCGCGCACCCGCCCGCGGCGTTGGGCTGCGCGAGGCATTCCGCGCGACTCGGAGCCTCATCTTCCGGGTATCGCGACGGCCCGGCCAGTCGGCCGAATGGCCGAGCCGCCCGCCCCAACCGCTTTTCGAAACGAACATCATGGCGCTTCTGAACATCCTGCATTACCCCGACAAACGGCTGCACAAGGTGGCCAAGCCGGTCGCGGAGGTCAACGACCGCATCCGCCGGCTCGTCGACGACATGGCCGAAACCATGTACGACGCACCGGGCATCGGCCTCGCGGCCACCCAGGTCGACGTGCACGAGCGCGTGATCGTGATGGACACCTCGGAAGACAAGAACGCACTGCAGGTCTTCATCAATCCCGAGATCATCTGGTCGAGCGACGACAAGCAGGTCTACGAGGAAGGCTGCCTGTCGGTGCCGGGTGTCTACGACGAAGTGGAGCGGCCCGATCACGTGCGCGTGCGGGCGCTCGATCGCGACGGGAACGCGTTCGAGCTCGAATGCGAAGGCTTGCTGGCGGTCTGCATTCAGCACGAGATGGATCACCTGCTCGGCCGCGTGTTCGTGCAGTACCTGTCGCCGCTCAAGCAGAACCGCATCAAGTCGAAGATGAAGAAACTCGAACGCGAGATGTGACGCGCGTGACCGACCGATCCCCCATGACTCATTCGTTGCGCGTCGTCTTTGCCGGCACGCCGGAATTCGCTGCTTCGGCGCTGGCCGCGATCCACGAGGCCGGCTTCCCGGTGCCGCTGGTGCTGACCCAGCCCGATCGCCCGGCCGGCCGCGGCATGAAGCTGCAGGCCAGCGCGGTCAAGCGCTATGCGCTCGATCACGGCCTGCCTGTCGCGCAGCCGCCGTCGCTGCGCCGCAACGGCAAGTTCCCGGCCGAGGCGGCCGCCGCCGTCGACACGCTGAACGCCACGCCGCACGACGTGATGGTGGTGGCCGCCTACGGCCTGCTGCTGCCGCAGGAGGTGCTCGATATACCGCGCCACGGCTGCATCAACATCCACGCATCGCTGCTGCCGCGCTGGCGCGGCGCGGCGCCCATTCATCGTGCGATCGAATCGGGCGACACCGAAACCGGCGTCACGCTGATGCAGATGGATGTCGGGCTCGATACCGGCGCGATGCTGTCCGAAGCGCGCACGGCGATCGCTGCCGGCGACACCACGGCCTCGCTGCACGACACGCTCGCGGCGCTCGGCGCGAAGCTGATCGTCGAGGCGCTCGTGCAGCTCGAACGCGACGGCGCGCTCGCGTCGACGCCGCAGCCGGCCGACGGCATCACGTATGCCGAGAAGATCGGCAAGCACGAGGCCGCACTCGACTGGCGCGAGCCGGCCGCCACGCTGGCGCGGCGGATTCGCGCGTTCGACCCGTTTCCGGGCGGCGCGGGCACGCTCGACGGCACCGTGCTCAAGCTGTGGGCGGCCGAGGCTGTCGAAGCACATGCCACGGCCGAGCCAGGCACGATCGTCGAAGCGGGCGCCGACGGCGTCGTGATCGCCTGCGGCAGCGGCGCGTTGCGCGTCACGCAGTGGCAGAAGCCGGGCGGCAAGCGCCTGCCCGCACGCGAGTTCCTGGCCGGCGCGCCGCTTGCGGCCGGACAGCGTTTCGCGCTGCCCGAGGCGGGTTGAGCCGCCGCATCGAGCGCGCGGGCGGCGGCAGCGTGCCGTCTCAGGATTGAGACAGCACGCATATCACGCCGTTTTCCCCGTTTCGGTACGGTTTCGCACCGTTTTTCGATGTTTTTCGTGGTTTGCCGATCGATCGGAAGCGATCGCCGTTCAGGCGATGCGGCGTTTCAAACCTGCGCTGCCGCTCCTGCGACGCGCGTAGAATGATTCACCCCCGTTCGCTGCCTCGATTCTCCCCATGCTCGGCATCACTCATTTCGGCGTGTTCCTGCTCGCCGCGTTCCTGTTGAACATCACGCCCGGCCCCGATACTGCCTATATCGTCGGGCGCAGCGTCGCGCAGGGCCGTGGCGCGGGCATCGTTTCGGCGCTCGGGATCGGCACCGGCTGCCTGGTCCACACGCTGGCCTGCGCGTTCGGGCTGACCGCGTTGATCGCCGCTTCGCCGATGGCGTTTACGGTGGTCAAGTACGCGGGCGCGGCTTATCTGATCTATCTAGGCGTCAAGCTGCTGCTGGCCCGGCCGGAAGCGCCCACGGCGCAGTCCGCAGCCGAAGCGCCCGCCGCCGCGCCGGCTCGCTCCTTGCGCCAGCTTTACGTGCAGGGCGTCGCCACCAACGTGCTCAATCCGAAGGTGGTGCTGTTCTTCATCTCGTTCTTCCCGCAATTCGTCGCCGCCGACAGCGCGCACAAGACGCTCGCGTTTCTCGCGCTCGGCGGCGTGTTCTCGTTGCAGGGCCTGATCTGGAGCGTGATCGTGGCGTGGGTGGCCGGCAGCGTCACGCGCCGGCTGGCCGGCAATTCGGCCGTGAAGGTGTGGCTCGATCGCGTGGTGGGCAGCGCGTTCGTCGGCCTCGGCCTGCGGCTCGCGGTGGCGACCCAGCGCTGATGCATCACGGCGCGTGCTGATGCGCGCCGTCGTTGCGGGGATTGAATTTTTCCGGCGCGTCCCTATCTAACGAATCGCTTACAATCGTCCGGCGGCACATTTTGAGATGCCGTGGGACAGGATTTCGGTCAAGGAGTCGACTATGTTCAATTGGGTCAAGACGGCAATGCTGATGGCCGCGATCACGGCCCTGTTCATCGCGATCGGCGGCGCGATCGGCGGGTCGCGCGGGATGGTGATCGCGTTGCTGTTCGCGTTGGGCATGAATTTCTTTTCGTACTGGTTCTCGGACAAGATGGTCCTGCGCATGTACAACGCGCAGGAAGTGGACGAAACCACCGCGCCGCAGTTCTACCGCATGGTGCGTGAGCTGGCCACGCGCGCGAATCTGCCGATGCCGCGCGTCTACCTGATCGACGAAGCCGCGCCGAACGCGTTCGCCACCGGCCGCAATCCCGAACATGCGGCCGTGGCGGCCACCACCGGCATCCTGCGGGTGCTGTCCGAGCGCGAAATGCGCGGCGTGATGGCGCACGAGCTGGCGCACGTCAAGCATCGCGACATCCTGATCTCGACGATCTCGGCCACCATGGCCGGCGCGATCTCGGCGATCGCGAACTTCGCGATGTTCTTCGGCGGCCGCGACGAAAACGGCCGTTCGACCAACCCGATCGCCGGCATTGCGGTGGCGCTGCTCGCGCCGATCGCCGGTGCGCTGATCCAGATGGCGATTTCGCGCGCGCGCGAATTCGAGGCCGATCGCGGCGGCGCGCAAATCTCGGGCGATCCGCAGGCGCTGGCCACGGCGCTCGACAAGATCCACCGCTACGCCTCGGGCATTCCGTTCCAGACCGCCGAGGCGCACCCGGCCACGGCGCAGATGATGATCATGAACCCGCTGGCCGGCGGTTCGATCGCCAACCTGTTCAGCACCCACCCGGCCACCGAGGAGCGCGTCGCGCGCCTGATGGAAATGGCGCGCACCGGGCGCTTCGACTGAAGTCGAATCCGGCCTGAACCACGGGGCGGCCCGCCATCGCGCGGCCGCCCCGTTTTGCGTTCAGTGGCCGAGCGAGAACGTGCCTTCGGCGTCGGGGTGCTCTTCCGCGTAGGCCTTGGCCTCGTCGGAGACCGCGAGGAAGTACGTCAGCACCGCCGATAGCACGTACATGCCGGAGAAGATCCAGATCACGCCCTCGATGCCGACGCGGCTGCGAAACAGCGTCACCACCAGCGGCCCCAGCCACACGCTGATGCCCGCGCCCAAACCCAGGATCGACAGCGCCGGCCCCTTCTCCTTCGGGCACAGTTGCGGCACGAGCCCCGACAGCGGCACGAAGCACGCGAGCGTCGCGCCGTACAGCACGCCGAACAGCGAGATCATCGCGAAATCGCCCTTGAACAGCAGCGGCATGTAGTACATCAGCGGCACGGTGATCGCCGAGCCCACGCCGCCCGCGAAGCCGATCACGCGCCGATAGCCGATGCGGTCGGCCACCATCCCCGAGGCCAGGTTGAAGACGATGTTGCTCAGGAAAATGATCGACAGCAGATGCAGCCAATCCTCGAGCGTCAGGCCGATCACCTTCGTGAAGAACGCCGGCATGATCACCAGGAACGCATATTCCGACGAGGTGTTGATGGCGCGCACCACGCCGGCCATCATGATCTTCGGCTCGCGCCAGAGAATCGTGACGCTGCCGAACACCACCTTCAGCGGGTGCGTGCCGTGGGGGGCCAGCCGTTCGCTGCCGGCCTTGTCGCGGCAGAACAGCAGCGTGATCGCGCCGCCGAGCGTGACGAGGCCGAGCGAGGCCCAGAACGTCGGCACCTGGCCGATGGCGGGAATCGCGAACGCGGCGAACAGCGAGCCGAGCGTCGGCAGGCCGGCGGCGAACGCGAACCAGAACCAGCCCACGGCCGAACCCATCTGACGCGACGGCGTGGCCGCCGCGATCCACACCAGGAAGCCGAACGCGAACAGCGGATAGCCGAGCCCGCGGATCGCATAGGCGACCAGCATGATCGGGTAGCTGTGGGTCTGCACGCCGAAGCTCAGGAACAGCACCTCGAACACCATCCAGATGGCGAGGCCCACGGCCATGACGCGTTTCGGCCCCCAGAGATCGGACAGCGCGCCCGACAGCCACGAGGAAATCGACACGGTGACGCCGTACACCGTGAACAGCAGCGCGACCTTGTCGTTCGAGACGCCGTGGCTGCCGAGGAAGGGGGCGAGATAACCGGCTTCGACGCCGTCGCCGATCATGAACAGCAACAGGCCGAGAAAGCCGACCGCGAGCGATTTGGGCAGGCCGATCCGCTCGAAGATGTCGCGTGAGCCGGAGCGTGTGGTGTAGGCGATGCGTGTGGCGTCGCGTTGCGCGACGGAAATATTCTGATTGTCGGTAGACATGTGAGTCGTGACTCCGTGTTGGTGTGTCAGCGCTCGTTCGAAAAACGCGGACGAGCAGAACCACACTCGGTCGGCGTCGGGGACGCGCGATGACGAGCACGGGCGTGCGGACCCGGCCAGGCGAACAGCACTGGTGCGCGAGGTCCGGCAGCGCAGCGCGAGGTCGCGCGAAGCGACGTCAGGCGACTGCGAATCGAAGGTGAGGGCGTCCGCCTCGGCATGCGGATCGGCATGTGAGCCGGCATGCAAAGCGGAGTGGACGCGGCGACGCTATTCGCGCAAGCGTTTGTGGAGAGTCGGATTCATGGCTTGGCCGTCCTCGTTAGAACCGGTTCCGATTCGTCGCGGCACGATGCCATGACGAGTCTTCGACGATTCGAAGGGGTTACGCACGATCTAGAGCCGCACTTCGGAGAAGGTGCCAGTGTCTCCCCTGGCTCTTCACCGCCTGCTTTGCAGACGACATTCCAGCCTGCTGCCTGCAGGACCGGAACATTGGACATGCTCCTGCGGCGCCGCTGAAAACACGACGCGCCGCCAGACGCATTTGAACGATTGATGCTGGATCAAACGGTTGCGGTGTTACCGCTAACCAGCCTGGATTATACGGAAATCGTGCGCCATATCAAAAATACGGTGCGTCGTGCGCGCCGGGCTCAATCGTAGAAAACCGGCGCGTACGCGTTGATCGCGCGAATCTCGCCGGCCGGCTTCGGCAGCGCATCGATATCGATGCTGCCGGGATGTCGCGGCACCAGCGGCACCACCACCGGCTCGCGCGGCGCGAGATGAAACCCGTCGAGCACGGCGCGATAGTGACGGTCCGCCACCTGCACGAAGCGCGCGAAACGTTGCGCTTCGATGCGCAACTGCCAGCCGTCGGCGGACCGTTCCAGCGCCACCGTCAGCCCGAGATCGTGACGCTCGCGGGCCGAGCGGTCGGGCAGATGGAACGCCTCGGCGAGCAGCGCGCCGGTGTCGCGCGCGCGCAGGCTGGCGAGGGTCACGTCGTGCGCGCGCGGGCCGAACCGGTAGGCGTGCGTGAAATCGAAGAACTGCCCGAGGCACTGCGCGGCCGACACGCGCTGCGTGCTGCGCGCGGGCAGTTCGATCTCGCATTGCGCCGACGCTACCGTCACCGCGCCGTCGCGCAGGCACACCAGATCGAGACGCGCGGCGATCGGCTCGGCGCGCTCGTTGATCAGATGCAGATCGAGCCCGTTCAGGCCTTCGTCGGTGATCGCGAGCTGCACCGGCTGCCAGGCTTGCGCCAGCCCGTGGTAGGCGCTTTTCGGTGCGCCGTGCGCATCGATCACGCCCCAGCCCGCGCCGATACGCAGGTCCTGCCATTGCCACACGATGCCGCCGCCGCACGCCGAACCGGCGCGCCGCCACTCGGCGAACACCTCGCGCATGACGTCGGCCACCACCGCGCGCGACAGATCCAGATAGCGCGGTGAATCCTCGTAGCGCAGGCGCGCGGGATCGACGTCGTAGAGCGTACGCAGATAGTGGTCGCGCACGTCGTCGAAATCCCAGCCCGCGCCGGGGTCGCGCGGCACGGCGCGTTTCCAGCGCGGGTCGTGCGCCTGATGCGTGCCGAGCGCGTCGAGCGCCACGTCGTCGGGCACGTTCGCGAATGCAAGGCATTCGCCGGCGAAGCGCACGTTGGCGCGGCGCGCGTCGTCGAGCGGGCGCAGATAGGCGCCCACGCCGTAGTAATGCGTGATGCCTTCATCGGTCGAGAACGGCCACGCGCCGCCCGACGGCGAGTTCGTCACGTAGACGGCATCGCCGCGTTCGCGTGCGGCGATGCCGGCCAGTTGCGACGTGAACAGCGCCTGCGTGCGCAGGGCTTCGGGCAGGCCGAACATCGCGGCCTGCTGATCGACTTCGCTGCCGCCGCACAGCACGGCCAGCGACGCGAAGCGGCGCGTGCGAGCGAGGAACTGCGTGGCCTCGCGCTCGACCGAGGCGACGAACGCGGCATCGGCCGGATAGTCGAAATTGGCGAACGCGAAGTCATGCCAGATCAGCACGCCGGTGCGGTCCGCGATCTCGAAGAACGCATCCGATTCGTACAGCATGGTGCCGCCCACGCGCAGCAGATTGAGGCCGGCGTCGCGCGCCAGCGCGAAGCTGCGCGCGAGCGCGTGCGGCTCGCCTGTCAGCGTGACGAGATCGGCGCTGGTCCAGCATGCGCCGCGACAGAACACCGGCACGCCGTTCACGCGCAGCGCGAAGCCACGGCCGTCGGCGCCGCGATCGACGTCGAGGGTGCGGAAGCCGACTTCGCCGAGCGGATGCGTGCGTGGTGCTGCGCCGTCGCGTGTGCTCAGTTCTAGCGTCAGCGCGTGCAGTGCGGGCGTGCCGTGTGTATGCGGCCACCATTTCTCGACGCGTGCGATGCGCAGTTCGCCGCGCGCGTGGCCGGCGTCGTCCCAGCTCAGATCGGTGAGGTGATCGCCGCAGCGCAGGCGGGCGCGCAAGGTGTGCTTCGCCCGCGCATCGAGAAAGCGGATCGTGACCGACACGATGCCGTCGTCGCCGTCGAGGCGCGTCGTGCAATCGACGTGCTCGATCGCGTCCGGTGTGGCGGCCAGCAACTCCACCGCGCGCCACGGCCCCGCCGCCTGCACGGTCGGGCACCAGCCCGGCATGTGCCCGAGCAGCGTGGTGCGCACCGCGCGCAGGCTTGGCGGCGACGCGAGGCGCGGCCGCCAGCGCGCGCGGCCGCGCTTCGCGGCCAGCGCGCCCGCCAGCGAACGGAAGCACAGCGTCAGCACGCTGGCCGCATGCAGGCTCACGTCGAGATCGTGCGCGACGAACATCGAATCGCTGTCGAGCTGTTTCGTATCGTCGAGCCAGACCTCGGCGATCGTCGCGAGGCCGTGCAGGCGCAGCCGCCGCGTGCCGTCGCCGGGCAGCGCGACGCGAAACCAGTGATCGTCGTAGGCGAAGGCCGGGGCGTGCTCGATGTCGAGCCGCCCGGCCGCCCGCCACGCGCCGGCCACCGTGCCGGGCACGGCGGCGGCGAGCCAGTCGCCGTCGGCGGGCAGCATCGACGGCGCGGCGAACGCACCGGCCGGCGTCGACAGGCAGCGCCAGCCGGTATCGATCCGCACGGGCCAGGGCGAGGCGCTGTCGGTATCGGCATTGGCATCACCCCCGACATCGCCCTTGCCCTCGGCGTCGGCGTCGGCATCGGCATCGGCATCGGCATCGGCATCGGCATCGGCATCGGCGTTGGCATCGGCGTTGGCGTTGGCATCGGCATCGACCTCGGCATTGGCATCGACGTCATCCTCGGCACCGGCACCGGCACCGGCACCGGCCGCGACATCACCCCCGCCCTCACCACCTCGCGAAAGCGACATCGACGCCTCGATCGTTTCGATATCGGTCAGCCTGATCCGCACGGCGTCTCCTGGCGGGCGTGCCGTCACTGCACGAGGGCGGCGAGCGGCGGCAGCGTGTTGTCGTAGGCGTGTTCGAGGTGGTCGAAGCAGTCCTCGCAGAGATCGCGCCGCTTGCGGGCGATGGCGCGCATCACGCGGAACTGCATGACCATCGCCTCTGACGCGATGGCCTGCGCGGCAATCGGAATCGAGCCGGGAATATCGAAGCCCTGGTCGGACAGCCAGGTCAGGTACTTCGACAGGAACTCGAAGTTCGCGCCGAGCTGCCGCATCAGGTTGAACGTGTACGGATGGAAGTACGTCTCGCCGCGTTCGAGCAGCGTGTCGAGATGCGCCGGGAACGCCGTGCGCCAGCGTGCGATCGGGTTCACGGCCGGTCGCCGCTCCAGGTGCATGGCCAGCAGCGCCGCCGATTCCTCGGCGAGCTGGCCGCCCGCGAGCGGGCTGCGCGTCTGCTTGGCGAACTCGACGTACGGGAACAGCAGGTCGTCCCGGCCGGCGAATTGCGGCAGCTTGCGGAACACGCCGTCGTAATCGTCGCCTTCCACGAGGTGATAGCCGGTGTTGTGGAAATAGCCGCAGCGCCGCGTGGCCGGATCGATGAAATCCACGCCGATGGTGGTTTTCGGATGGGTGCGCCGGTACGAGGTGGCGCGCGTGTCCGGCAGGTAGAAGCCGTCCACCTCGGCGAGCACGGTGTTGCCGCGCTGCGTCTGCGCCAGCACGTGGGCCTCGATCGAATCGTAGATCGCCAGCTCCTGCACCTGGGTGCCGTACAGGCGCTCGATGTCCTCCAGCGGAAACTTGAAGAACGTGAACTGGTCGCCCTCGAAATCCTGCGTGACGGTGAACGCGAGCGCCGCGCGCGGGTCGAGCCCGAAGCCGTGCAGCAGCTCGATCCACAAGTCGACGTAGCAATTGGTTTCCTGCCAGACGCGCTCGCCCTGATGCAGCGCGTGCGAGGCGTGCCGGCGCAGCGGCATGGCCGCGCCGGCCGGCGGCGCGGCGATCGCGGGTGACGCGAGGGGAGCGTGGACGACCGGATTCATGCGCTTTCTCCGGCCAGACGCGCGCCCGGCGTGCCCGCCAGGCCATCGATGCCGAGCGTCACGCAGGCGGCCGTATCGCCCCACAGCAGCGCGCGCACTTCTTCCGGCCAGGCCTGCACGTCGAGCCCGTGATGACGGAACAGCGCCAGCGTGATGCGCTCCATGCCGAAGCCCACGCAGGCGGTGTGCGCGACCGAGCCGTCGGCGCAGGCGATGCGCCAGATCTGGCCGAAGTGCTCCATGTGATAGTTGAACGACAGGCAGGCGGTCTTCTTCTCGTCGCTCGACACCGGGATCAGCAGTTCGAACTTGAGCGCCTGGGCGCGCTGGCTGTCGGCGACGATCTTGCCGCCGCGGCCGAAGAACGGATCGTTGGCGAGATCCACCTCGAGCGGCAGGTTCAGCAGCTTGACGAGCAGCGAGCCGCGCTCGATCCAGCGCTGACGGAATTCGAGCACCTGATCGCCGCTGCCGATCCGCACGTATTCGCGCTGACGGAACATCTGCATGCGCGCCGGATCGAGCGACGGCTCGTGGCGGAAGCAGTACGACATCACGTCGACGGTGCGGCCGTCGGCGGGCAGCGGGCCGCGCTTGGCGATCACCGGGTAGATCGGGTAGCAGGCGGCCGGCGTCAGCACGATGCGGGTGGGCTGCTGCTGATCCATCCAGGCCGTGTCGCGATCTTCCGGGCCGGCTTCCATGGCCTTGTCGAGCGCCGTCAGCAGGCGGCGCTGGCCCATCTCGTTGCCGCAGAACGCATGCACCGTGCCGGCCAGATCGGGGAAGTTCTTCAGGTATTCGCTGTCCTCGAAATCGGTGCGGCGCATCGCGGGCGGAAAGCGCAGCAGTTCGGCCTGCTGATCCGCGCCGAGGTGCGTGATCGCCACGCTCAGGCGCTCGATCACGTCCTCGAACACCTGGCTGCGGCCGTACAGGCCGTCCTCGCCGGTCTCGATCAGGAGGCCCGAGGCCAGCAGCGCGTCGCGCAGGCCGGCGGCCTCGATTCGCGGGCCGGCGGCGAGTGCGGCGTCGTCGATGGTCATGGTGTTCATCGTGTTACCCCTTCGCGTGGGTGGTCGGGCGCTGCGCGAGCAGGAGGCTCGCGGTGTTCTGCGCGATGCGGTCGTTGTTGATCATCAGCGGCGCGGAGTGCAGGTCGCGCAGGTGGCGCCCGACGCTGAACGGCGTGCCGTTCTTGTAGCCCGCCATGCCGCAGATCATCAGCACCTGCTGCACGACCTGCAGGGCCGTTTGCGAGATGGCGGTCTTCAGCGTGTTCATGTCGGCGGCGAAGCCGAGCATCGCGGAGAGCGGCGCGTCGTCGTCGGCCGGGCCGCGCGCGGCCCGGTGCTCCGCGTGCTCGGCCTGGAACGCGGCCGCGAGGCGCGCCTGCATCATCTGCAACAGGCCCACCGCTTCGGCCAGGCGCAGGCCGGCGGGCGGCACCGAGCCGGGCTTGGCGCGCGCCTGGGCGCGGAAGAACGCCTTGGCGCGGTTCACGGCGTCGCCGGCGATGCCGGTCCATACGGCGGCCCACAGCGTGTGCGAGACGGGCAGCATGGTGCGATCGGCGATCTCGGCGAACGGCGTGGCGAGGATCTGGTCGGCGTGGCCGGTGGCGGCCAGCGCGAAGCCTTCGCTGCAGGTGCCGCGCATGCCCATCGAATCCCAGCCGTTGCGCTTGTCGAGCCGCGTCTCGTCGCGCAGCGCGACGATCAGCACCTGGTCGGCGGCCGGCGCGTCGGCGGTGCGCCGCGCGGTGACCAGGATCGCGTCGGCGTGCGCGCCGTAGGAGATGGTCGGGCAGGCCTTGTCGATGCGAAAGCGCGTGCCGTCGAGTTCGACCGAGCAGGCGCTGGTGCGCATGCTGCCGCCGATGTTTTCTTCCGAGGTGGCCGACGCGAGCAGCCACTGGTGTTCGACCAGCTTGCCGAGCAGCGCGCGCTGCCAGGCGTTGCCGCTGGCGTGGCGCTCGATGCAGGCCACCTGGATCTGGTGCATCGCGTAGACCATCGCGGTCGACGCGCAGCCGTGCGCGAGCGTTTCGCAGATATCGCCGACCTCGGCCAGCGACAAGCCCGCGCCGCCATACGCGGCCGGCACCAGCGCGGACAGCAATCGCTCGCGGCGCAGCGCCTCGAACGCCTCGAACGGGAAGCGCGCCTCGCGGTCGATGGCGTCGGCGAACTGGGCGGCGAGATCGGCGCAGCGTTGGGCGGCGGCGCGCCAGTCCGGCTCGGGCGACGCTAGCGGTGTGCTCGATGCGGACAACGGGGACAGCGATGCAACGGCGGGCGGTGCGGATGGCAGGATCTGCTCCGCACGTTTCGCTGCATCCGGCAAATCGCTGGCCGTGGCCGCCGCCAGCGCGGCCGAGCCGGCCGGGTCCGCCGCCGCCGGCTGATGGATCAGCGGCGAGTTCATGCGGCGGCCTTCTGCAGTTCGGCCACGGCGGCGGCCAGCGAGTCGATGCTCGAGAACAGGCGGCGCGTGAGCATGCGGTCGGGCACCTCGATGCCGAACTCGTCCTCGATGGCGAGCATCAGGTGGACGGTGGCGAGCGAGGAGAGGCCGGCGGCGTAGAGATCGGCGTCGTCGGCGAGCGTATCGACTGGCACGCTCAGGCGGGCGGATTCGGAAAGGATGCGGCGCAATGCGGTTTTCATGGAACGAGGTCCCCGATTGAGGTGGTGCTGCTGGTGCGTTCGGGGGTTCGAACCGTGTCGTGCCGCAATCCACCAAGCCCGTGGCATGCGCTGGCTCCAATCCCCGCTGGTCATGACCGCGTCCGGCGGCCTGGCGCTCGCGTCGTGCGCGGTGCGTCCGGCTGGGTGGCCGTCATGCGGCGCGCGTCGGGGCCGGTCCGTTTTTCGACCGCCGTGCCCTTCGATGCTCCGTGGTTTCTATTAGACGAATCGCAGCGAGTTCGCGTCCGTGCGATTCCGCACCGAACCACAGGGGCGGCCAGGGCGGCTCGGGTATGAGGAATCGGGGTTGTCGGGTGGTGGCCCGGTGCCCGGCACGGCAACGCGTGCGGGTTCGGCATACGAGCCCGGCATACGTGCCCGGCACGCGAGGCCGGCACATGAGCGCGGCATGCGAGGCCGGCATATGAGCGCGGCACGCGAGGCCGGCACGCGAGGCCGGCACATGAGCCCGGCATATGAGCCCGGCACATGAGCCCGGCACGCGACGCAGGCATACGAGGCCGCCGGCCCGGCCCGCCGGTTTGGCTCATTGCCCCGGCCCGCGCGGGAATCCGCCCCGGCGGCGCGCTACAATCCCCCGTTTGACGCCATTCGTCCGCCGCGCAGCCCGCTCGGCGCCGGTGCGCACGATCCCGTACCCGATGACCCAGCCTCGCACCCCCCGCCCGTCCCGTCCGCGTCACGCCAATCCGGGCAAGCCCGCCCGGCCGGCGCCGGCGCGCACGCCGCACGCGCCGGCCTCGCACCTGTCCGCGCTGCACCTGCCGCCCGATTCGCTCGGCTTCGCGCTCGACGGCGCCGCGCAGGCGCTGGTCGCCGTGTCGCACGGCAGCGCGTTGCCCGCCGCGCTGGCCGCGGTGCAGGCGGCCCAGCCGGCGGCGGCGCGCGGCCTGTCGCGCGGCGCGATCCAGGACATCGCCTACCGCTCGATGCGCCGGCGCGGCACCACCGACTGGCTGATCGGCACGCTGGTCAGCAAGGCGCCGCCCGAGCATGTGCAGGCCTTGCTGGCCTGTGCGCTGGCGCTGCTGGTCGACGAAGGGGCCGATGCGGCTTACGCGCCGTTTACCGTGGTCGATCAGGCGGTGACGGCGCTTGGCGCACGCCGCGAATTCGGGTTCGCGAAGGGCCTGGTCAATGCGGTGCTGCGTCGCTTCCTGCGCGAACGCGCGACGCTCGCCACGCAATGGCAGGCGGTACGCGAGGCGCGCTGGAACTATCGCGACTGGTGGATCGACGCGGTCGAACGCGCCTGGCCGAACGACTGGCAGGCGATCCTCGCGGCCGGCGACGCGCCCGGCCCGCTGACGCTGCGCGTCAATGCGCGGCAGACCAGCGTCGAGGCCTACCTGGCCACGCTGAACCAACACGGCATCGCGGCGCAGGCGGTCGGCCGGCATGCGGTGCGGCTTGCCGCGGCGTTGCCGGTGGACCGGATTCCGGGCTTCGCGGAAGGCGTCGTGTCGGTGCAGGATGCCGGGGCGCAGCTTGCGGCCGAATGGCTCGGTGTGCGTGACGGCATGCGCGTGCTCGACGCCTGCGCGGCGCCGGGCGGCAAGACCGGCCATCTGCTGGAGCAGGCCGAGGTGGACGTGGTGGCGCTCGAAAGCGACGCGTCGCGTGCCACCCGCATCGGCGACAACCTCGCGCGCCTGAAGCTCGTGGCCGAGGTGCGGGTGGGCGATGCGGGCGACCCGGCCGCGTGGCACGACGGGCAGGCGTTCGACCGAATCCTGGCCGACGTGCCGTGCTCGGCCTCGGGCATCGTGCGCCGTCATCCCGATATCCGCTGGCTGCGCCGCGAGACCGACGTGGCCGCGCTGGTGGCCGAGCAGCGCCGCATCGTGCTGGCATTGTGGCCGTTGCTGAAACCGGGCGGCGAATTGTTGTACGTGACGTGCTCGATCTTCCCCGAGGAAGGCGAACAGCAGGCGCGCTGGTTTGAAGCGGCGGTTCAAGATGCGGTACGATTGGACGCGCCCGGGCAACTGCTGCCTCGGGCCGCCGCGGGCCGGTTGCAGGACGATGCCGGTCACGACGCCGACGCGCGGCCGGCCGATCACGACGGATTCTTCTACGCGCGCTTTCAGAAACGGTGACGATCTCTCGCCTCCTTCCACTTCGGTTCGCGGCCGCGCTGCTGGTCGCGATCACGCTGTGCCTCGCGGCCGCCGCGCCCGCCGCCCATGCCGATCCGGTCAACGTCCAGCGCGCGTCGCTGCAATCGGACGGCAACGGCTGGGCGCTCGACGTGCGCTTCGAGTTCGAGCTGAACGCCAATCTCGAAGATGCCGTCAACAAGGGCATTCCGCTCTATTTCACGACCGATTTCGAACTGAGCCGCGCGCGCTGGTACTGGTTCGACGAACAGCCGGTGTCGGTCACGCAAACCATCCGCCTGTCGTTCCAGCCGCTCACGCGCGAATATCGCGTCTCCACGGGCGGCCTGCAGCTCGGCTTCCCGACGCTCAAGGATGCGCTGGCGGTGGTGCAGCACGTGAGCTCCTGGCACGTGATCGACCGCACGCAGGTGCAGGCCGGTGAAACGTACACGGCCTCGGTGCGCATGCAGCTCGATACCGCGCTGATGCCGAAGCCGTTCCAGGTTGACGCGGTGAACAACCGCGACTGGACGCTCGTGTCCGACTGGAAGCGCTTCACGTTCACGGTGACCGATCGTGCGAAATAGCCTGAGCCGCTTCTTCGGCAAGAGCCTGCTGATTCGCGTGCTCGTCTCGACCGTCGCGGTCACGGCGCTACTGCTGCTGGTGCTGCTCGCCGCCGCGAGCGCCAACACCGAATTCTTCGATCGCTATTACTCGTGGCTCTACACCGCGAACATTCTCGTCGCGATCGTGTTCCTGCTGGTGGTGCTCGGGCTCGGCGGGATGATCGTGGTGCGCCTGCGCAAGGGCAAGTTCGGCACGCGGCTGCTCGCCAAGCTGGCGATCTTCTTCGCGCTGGTGGGCGTGGTGCCGGGCGGCATCATCTACATCGTGTCGTATCAGTTCGTCTCGCGCAGCATCGAGTCGTGGTTCGACGTCAACGTGGAGACGGCGCTGACGGCCGGCCTGAACCTCGGCCGCGGCATGCTCGACGCCTCGCTGTCGGATCTGCAGAACAAGGCGCGGCTGATGTCGGAGCAACTGTCGAGCGCCGATGCCAACACCAACGGCACCACGCTGACGCTGCTGCGGCTGCGCGACCAGTTCGGCGTGCAGGACGCCACCATCGTCGAGCCGGGCCACAACGGCACGGGTGCGACGCCCGATCTGCACATCGTCGCGCAGGCCTCGGGCAATTTCGCCGCGCTGATCCCCGACGACATGCCCACGCCGCTGATGCTGGACCAGGCGCGCGAGCACAGCGGCTACGCGGCGATCGAAGGCGAGGTGGATGGCGATCCGCGCGCGCGCGGCGCGAAGGGCGCGCTGCGCCTGCGCGTGGTGCAGCGCATTCCCGATTCGTCGACGGCGCTGCTGCGGCCGGTCGAGCGCTATCTGCAACTGACGCAGCCCGTCTCGCCCACGCTTGCGCGCAACGCCGACGCCGTGCAGCGCGCCTACCGCGAGTACCAGGAAAAATCGCTGGGCCGCAGCGGCCTGCGCAAGATGTATATCGGCACGCTGACGCTCGCGCTGTTCCTGGCCACCTTCATCGCGATGATGATCGCGCTCGCGCTCGGCAACCAGCTCGCGCGGCCGCTGTTCCTGCTGGCGCAGGGCACCAAGGAAGTGGCCGAAGGCGACTACACGCCCAAGCGCGAGCTGAAGACGCGCGACGAGCTCGGCTTCCTCACGCAGTCGTTCAACGCGATGACGCGCCAGTTGTCCGAGGCGCGGCTCGCGGTGGAGCGCAACCGCGTCGCGCTCGAATATTCGAAGTCCTACCTCGAAGGCATCCTGGCCAACCTGACGGCCGGCGTGTTCGTGCTCGACCGCCAGTTTCGCCTGACGATCGCCAATCGCGGCGCCGAGCGGATTTTCCGCCAGCCGTTCCAGTCGCAGATCGGCACCGTGCTCGATCAACTGGCGGTGGTCGCCGAGTTCGGCGCGATGGTGCGCAAGGCGTTCGCGGATCGCGAGGCCACCGGCCATGGCGGCGAGGATCGCGGGCACTGGCAGCAGCAGTTCGCCGTGACGGTGCCGGGCGAGCCCGAGCCGCTCACGCTGCTGGTACGCGGCACGCGTCTTGCGTCGGCCGTGGCGGGCGAGGCCGACGATCCCCAGACATCCGGCTACGTGGTGGTGTTCGACGATATTTCCGACGTGATCTCCGCGCAGCGCTCGGTGGCCTGGGGCGAGGTGGCGCGACGGCTCGCGCACGAGATCAAGAACCCGCTCACGCCGATCCAGCTTTCGGCCGAGCGCCTGCAGATGAAACTCGCCGACAAGCTCGCGCCGGCCGATGCCGACATGCTCAAGCGCGGCGCGACCACCATCGTCAACCAGGTGGCCGCAATGAAGCGCATGGTGGACGATTTCCGCGATTACGCGCGCACGCCGCCGGCCGTGCTCGGCAATCTGCAGCTCAACGATCTGGTCAGCGAAGTGCTGACGCTGTACGGCGTGGGCGAAGGCAAGAACGTGATCGTGGTCGAGCAGGGGCCGCTGCCGGTGATCCGCGGCGACGCCACGCAACTGCGTCAGGTGATCCACAATCTGCTGCAGAACGCGCAGGATTCGGTCGCCGATGTCGCGCAGCCTCGTGTGTGGCTCGAAACGAGGGCAGTAGAATATGGCGACCCCGATGCGAGCGGCATGCGGCGCATCGCGGTGCGGCTGGGTGTATCCGACAACGGCCCGGGTTTTTCGGCGCGCATCCTCACGCGCGCGTTCGAGCCTTACGTCACGACGAAGGCGAAGGGCACGGGCCTCGGGCTCGCAACAGTGAAGAAGATCGTGGATGAACACGGTGCGCGGATCGATCTGCGCAACCGCATGCAGGGTGAAGTGGTCGAGGGCGCGCAGGTTTCCATCCTGTTCCTGCAGCTCGCCGACGACACCACGGGCTCCGAGGGCGGAGCGAACAGCGGAACGGCACCCGCCAAGACAAAAGCAACAGTGCAGACAAGGGCAGCGTAAATGGCAACCATCCTGGTGGTAGATGATGAAATGGGCATCCGGGAATTGCTCTCGGAAATCCTCGCGGACGAAGGACACGTCGTCGAGTTGGCGGAGAACGCGCAGGCCGCGCGTGACTATCGTCAGCGGCTCGCGCCCGATCTCGTCCTGCTCGACATCTGGATGCCCGATACGGACGGCGTCACGTTGTTGAAGGAATGGGCGAGCCACGGGCAACTGACGATGCCCGTGATCATGATGTCCGGGCACGCGACGATCGATACCGCGGTCGAGGCGACCAAGATCGGCGCACTCGATTTCCTCGAGAAGCCGATCGCATTGCAGAAGCTGCTGAAATCGGTCGAGCACGGCCTGGCGCGCGGCGCGGCGCCGGTGCAGCCAAGCCCGGCGGCGAAGCCGGCAGCCGGCCCGGCGGCGGTGGCCTCGGCCGCCGCGCTGCCGACGCTCGGCGAGGAAGTGCAGGTGGCGCTCGGCGCGTCGGGGCAGGCTGCCGCGATCCCGTTCGACATTCCGTTGCGCGAGGCGCGCGATGCGTTCGAGCGGGCCTACTTCGAGTACCACCTGGCACGCGAGAACGGCAGCATGACGCGCGTCGCGGAAAAGACGGGCCTCGAACGCACGCACTTGTATCGCAAGCTCAAGCAGCTCGGCGTCGAACTCGGCAAGAAGCCTCCGGAAGGCGGCCTCTGAATTTTTTGCGAAAAGGGCTTGATCTGCAGTTACGGTCTGGCTATACTCTCTCTTCTTCGTTGGCCCGGTAGCTCAGTTGGTAGAGCAGCGGATTGAAAATCCGCGTGTCGTTGGTTCGATTCCGACCCAGGCCACCAAATTCGAAAAGGTCCAAAAGCTTCACGGCTTTTGGACCTTTTCCCTTTGGAAGCCCCGGGGCTGCCCCCGCCGCTTCCGAACGCGCGCCGCATCGGTCATGCCGCGCCCGCTATGCCCGGCATGCGCCGCCACGCGGGGCGCGCGCCGGGCGAAACGGCGGGCTGCATGATAAAATCCTTGCCGACTCAAAGACTTGAAGGACTTGAGACGCTGGTTTTCCGCGCCGCAAGTCCTTTTTTGTTTGTCGCTCGCTCCGCCCGATTCCGCGCGCGGCGCCGCGGCGGCTCCTCTCTACTCGGAGTACACGGTGATTCGGACAGACGCCAAGGGCGGCGCGCTCGTACTGTTTTCCGGCGGCCAGGATTCGGCAACCTGCGTGGCCTGGGCGCTCGAACGTTATCCAACCGTCGAGACCCTCGGTTTCGATTACGGCCAGCGCCACCGCGTCGAGCTGGAATGCCGCGAAGGCGTGCGCGAAGCGCTGCGCACGCGCTTCCCGCAATGGGCGAACCGGCTCGGCGAGGATCACATGATCGACCTGTCGGTGCTCGGTGCGATCAGCGATACCGCGATGACGCGCAGCATCGAGATCGAAACGGCCGAGAACGGCCTGCCGAACACCTTCGTGCCGGGCCGCAACCTGATGTTCATGACGATCGCGGCGGCCGTCGCCTATCGTCGCGGGCTCAAGGTGCTGGTCGGCGGCATGTGCGAGACCGATTTCTCCGGCTACCCCGATTGCCGCGACGACACCATGAAGGCGCTGCAGGTCGCGCTGAACCTCGGCATGGATACCCGCGTCGTGCTCGAAACGCCGCTGATGTGGCTCGACAAGGCCGACACCTGGCGGCTCGCCGAGCAGCTCGGCGGCCAGGATCTGGTCGAACTGGTGCGCGTCGAAACCCACACCTGCTACGTGGGCGAGCGCGCCGAACTGCACGACTGGGGCTTCGGCTGCGGCGCGTGCCCGGCCTGCAAGCTGCGCAAGCGCGGCTACGAGGCCTATCGCAACGGCGAGCAGGTCACCGAGGCGCCGGCCTGACGGCCGGCACCGCACAACGCGCGCCGGGCAGGCGCGCAGCAATGGAAACGGCGGCAAGCCGCCGCACGATGAGCAGATGACGTACACGGTCAAGGAAATCTTCTACACGTTGCAGGGCGAGGGCGCCAATGCCGGGCGTCCGGCCGTGTTCTGCCGGTTCGCCGGCTGCAATCTGTGGACGGGCCGCGAAGCCGATCGCGAGTCGGCCGTGTGCCGGTTCTGCGATACCGATTTCGTCGGCACCGATGGCGAGAACGGCGGCAAGTTCAAGACGCCCGACGCGCTGGCCGACCAGGTGGCGGCGCTGTGGCCGGAAGGCGAGGCGCATCGCTTCGTCGTCTGCACGGGCGGCGAGCCGATGCTGCAACTCGATCAGGCGCTGGTCGACGCGCTGCATGCGCGCGGCTTCGAGATCGCCATCGAGACCAACGGCTCGCTGCCGGTGCTCGATACCATCGACTGGATCTGCGTCAGCCCGAAGGCCGATGCGCCGCTGGTCGTCACCCGGGGCCACGAGCTGAAGGTCGTGATCCCGCAGGACAACCAGCGCCTGGCCGAGTACGCGAAGCTCGATTTCGCCTACTTCCTCGTGCAGCCGATGGACGGCCCGTCGCGCGATCTCAATACCAAGCTCGCGATCGACTGGTGCAAGCGCCATCCGCAGTGGCGCCTGTCGATGCAGACGCACAAATACCTGAATATTCCTTGAGCCGCGAGCTTCACTCATCGTGCTGATTACCCGAAAACTCGAATTCGACGCGGGCCACCGCATCCCCGATCACCGCAGCCAGTGCCGCAACCTGCATGGCCATCGCTATGTGCTCGAAATCACGCTGCGCGGCGATCTCGTCGATACGGAAGGCGCACCCGACCGCGGCATGGTGATGGATTTCGCCGACGTCAAATCGCTGGCCATGGAGCATCTGGTCGGCAAGTGGGATCACGCGTTCCTCGTGTATGCGCGCGACGAGCAGGTGCGCGGGTTTCTCGAACAGATGGCCGACCACAAGACGGTCGTGCTCGACCGCATTCCCACCGTCGAGAATCTCGCGGCGGTGGCGTTCGACATCCTTGCGAATGTGTACGACGCCCATTACGGCATCAACCTGCGCCTCGAACGCGTGCGGCTCTACGAAACGCCGAACTGCTGGGCCGACGTCGAACGTAATCCGGCGCGCTGAGGCGCCGCTCGTCGGCCGGGCGCGAGGCCCGGCACGCGCTGTTGTCCGCCTTCGTTTCGCCCTCCTTCCCGCCGCTTTCCCGCACGCCGTTCGCCCTGTCGAACGGCGCTTCGCGTCCCCCGAACGCACGCCCGGCGGCGCATTTCTGACCACGGTATGATCGTCGCGCGCGCGATGCGTGCGGCGGCTCACGGGCCGCCGCGCGCCGCGCGGCGAACACGCTTTTCCCGATACAACAACGATTCCGCCACACGGGTGACGGGGCAACCGGCCGCGCGCGCCATGCGCCTTGCGCGGCCAGCAGGAGAACAGGACATGAATGGCTCAGGCAAGCGGACGGTGCGCGTCGCGCGCGCGGTGGCGGCATATCTGGCGTTGAGCGCGGCCGGCGCCGCGCTCGTGACGAGCGCGCAGGCCCTGGCGGCCGATACGGCGAATGCAACCGGTGCGGCGAGCGCCGCCAGCATGGCGAACGCTGCCGCCAGCGCACCGCGCTCGACGCCGCACGCGAAGCTGCGCAAGCCGCCCGCGCCGTCGAAGGCCACGGCGGCGGCCGTCGCCGATTACAACGCCGGCGATCTCGACGCCGCGCTCGCGGGCTTCAAGCGCGCGGCCGGCCACGGCGATCGGCTCGCGCAATTCAACTACGGAATGATGCTGCTCAAGGGCGAAGGCGCCACGGCCAACGTGCCGGACGGCCTGCACTGGCTCAATACGGCTGCCGGGGCCGGCATGACGCAGGCGCAGTACGTCCTCGGCACGATGTACGACAACGGCGATTTCGTCGCGCGCGATCCCGCCGCGGCGCACGGCTGGCTGCTGAAGGCCGCGCAGCAAGGGCACGTCGAGGCCGAGCTGGCGCTCGCCAACCAGTTCCTCGACGGTCGCGGCACGCCGCGCGACAACCATCAGGCGTTTCTCTGGTATCGCAAGGCGGCCGACGCCGGCGAGCCGACCGCGCAGTACGTGACGGCCTCGTTCTACGAACGCGGCGGCGATGGCGTTGCTGTCGACCTGAACCTCGCGCGCGTCTATTACGCGGCGGCGGCCGTACATGGCGACGATGTCGCCGCGCTCAAGTATCAGGAAGTCAGCACGGCGCTGCGTGCGCAGGTGGCGGCCGCAGCTTCGGGTGCTTCGGGCGCATCGGCGGCTTCGGCTCCGCCAGCGGCATCGCAATGAACGAGCGGCGCATGCAGCGCCGCCGGCAGTAACGAAAAACCCGGCGTGATGAACCGACGCCGGGTTTTCGCTTGAATGGCGGGTGAGCGCGCGTCAGGACTTCATCAGGCGCTTCTGCCGCCCGACGCTCATGATCATGCCGATCGCGATGCCGAGCGTGGCGAGCGCGGTGCCGCCGTAGCTCATGAACGGCAACGGCACGCCCACCACGGGCAGCACGCCGCTGACCATGCCGACGTTGACGAACGCATAGGTGAAGAAGCCCAGCGACAGCGAACCGGCCAGCAGCCGCCCGAACAGCGTCGAGCCCTGCGCGGCGATATACAGCCCGCGCGCGATCAGCAGCATGTAGAGCGTCAGCAGCACCAGGCCGCCCGCCAGCCCGAACTCCTCCGAATAGACGGCGAAGATGAAGTCGGTGTGCTTCTCGGGGATGAATTCGAGGTGCGCCTGGGTGCCCTTCAGATAGCCCTTGCCGACCGGCCCGCCCGAGCCGATCGCGATCACGGCCTGGATCGTATGGAAGCCCTTGCCGAGCGGATCGGAGGTCGGATCGAGCAAGGTGCAGACGCGGTGCTTCTGGTAATCGTGCATCAGCGGCCAGACCACCTGCGGCTGGCAGATCTTGCTCTCGAACGTGGCGATCGCGGCCACCGCCACCACGCCGGCGATCAGCACCGGCACGATCAGCTTGAACGACAGCCCCGCCAGATAGATCACGAACAGCCCGCCCCCGAACACCAGCATCGCCGTGCCGAGGTCGGGCTGCTTGGCGATCAGGCCCACCGGCACCAGCAGGATGCCGAACGCGAACAGATAGTCGAACCAGCGGATGCCGCCTTCGCGGCGCTGGAAATACCAGGCCAGCATCAGCGGCGTGGCGATCTTGAGGATCTCCGAGGGCTGGACCACCACGCCGACGTTGAGCCAGCGTTTCGCGCCCTTCTTGGTCATCCCGAACACGGCGACGGCCACCAGCAGCGCCACCCCGAACGTATAGAGCGGCACCGCGAAGCGCATCAGCGTTTGCGGCGGGATGTTCGCGATGATCCACATCAGCACGAACGTCAGCATGATGTTGCGCAGTTGATCTTCGACGCGGCCCGGCATGTCGATCGCGGCGCTGTAGAGCGTGACGATCCCGACGCAGAGCAGCAGGAACACGAACAGCGCGAGCGGGCGGTCGAAGCCCGCGAACATCTGTTTGGCCTTGTCGAGCCAGGCGCGCTTGTCGAATTGCATGCCTTTCTCCGTTAGTGGGTGCCGGCGGCGGCCCGCGCGGCGGCGCGTTCGTCGCGGATCGCGGCGGGCGCGCTCGCGCCGTTGGCCGGCGTGCGGTGCGGCTTGCGCGGCAGGTGCCGCATCTGCGTCGCGCTGACCGCGCTGGCGGCCTCGGATGCGGCGGCCGCGCTGGCCGGCACGGCGCTGCTGCCGGCGGGGTTCGCATCCGAGGCGGCGTCGGCGGCGCTGGCGCCCGAGGCGGCGCTGGCTGCCGCAGGCGGCACCGGCTGCGGCAGCGCGGTGAAGCCCATCGCAACCTGCACCGGCTGGGTGGCGTCGCCCACCACCGGCGCGCTGACCGGCTCGGTGGCCGAGGCGGCGGCGGCCACGGCGGTGGCTTCGTTGGTCGGGTTCTGGCGCTCGACCAGGTAGAAATCGAGCACCTTGCGCGCGATCGGGCCGGCCGACTGCGCGCCCCAGCCGCCGTTCTCGACGATAAGCGCGAGCGCGATCCGCGGGTGATCGGCCGGTGCGTAGGCGGTAAACAGCGCGTGGTCGCGCAGGTGTTCGGCGAGCATGTGGCCGTGGTAGTTCGCGCCCTGCAGCGAGAACACCTGCGCCGTGCCGGTCTTGCCGGCCGCCGTGTAGGGCGCGCCGCGGAACAGCTTGTACGCGGTGCCGGACGGATTTTCGATCACGTTCTCCATGCCGCGCTTCACCACGTCGATGTTCGACTGCTTGAGCGGAATCACCTCGCTTTCCTTGGGCACCGTCAGGTGCCGCTGGCGCGAGATCGGATCCTCGATTTCCTTGACCAGGTGAGGCTTCATGACCACGCCGTTGTCGGCCAGCGTGGCCACCGCGTGGGCGAGCTGCAGGATCGTGAACGAGTTGTAGCCCTGGCCGATCCCGAGGCTGATGGTTTCGCCGTCGTACCACTTCTGCAGCGCCGCCTTGCGGAACGTCTTCTTCTTCCAGTCGGGCGACGGCAGCACGCCGCGCGCCTCGCCCTGCACATCGATGCCGGTGATCTGGCCGAAGCCGAACGGCTTCATGAAGTTTGCGATGTTGGTCACGCCGAGGTCGTGCGCCAGCATGTAGAAGTAGGTGTCGTTCGACACCATGATCGCGCGGTTCATGTCGACCCAGCCCTGGCCCGAGCGCACGTCGTTGCGGAACGTGTGGCCGCCGAACGTGTAGTAGCCCGGATCCTGGAAGCCCCAGCCGGGCGTGCGCTTGCCGAGTTCGAGGCCGGCCAGCGCGACGAACGGCTTGTAGGTCGAGCCGGGCGGGTAGACGCCGTGCAGCGGGCGGTTCAGGAGCGGCTTGTCGGGCGAGTTGTTCAGTTCGTCCCAGGTCTGCTGGTCGATGCCGTCGACGAACGAGTTCGGATCGAAGCTCGGCGACGACACGAAGGCCAGCACGTCGCCGGTGGCCGGCTCGATCGCGACCAGCGCGCCGCGCTTGCCGGCGAACGCCTGCTCGGCCACCTGTTGCAGGCCGATGTCGATCGACAGCACCAGGTTGTCGCCGGGCGTGGCCTGGGTGCGCGACAGCGTGCGCACCGGCCGGCCGCCGGCCGTCACCTCGACTTCCTCGAAGCCGGTGATGCCGTGCAGCTCGGTTTCGTAGCTCTGCTCGACGCCGATCTTGCCGATGTAGTCGGTGCCCTTGTAGTTGTTGGCGTCCTTGCGCGGATCGTAGTGCTCGGGATCGCTGTCGTTGTCGTCGCTCATCGCGTCGATGCGATCCTGGTCGCGCTTCGAGATCCGGCCGATATAGCCGATCACGTGCGCCGCCGTCGGCCCGAGCGGGTATTGGCGGAACAGCCGCGCGCGCACCTCGACGCCGGGGAAGCGCCAGCGCTGCGCGGTGAAGCGCGCGACTTCCTCGTCGGTCAGGCGGGTGCGGATCGGCAGGCTTTCGAAGTTCTTCGAATCTTCCTGGAGCTTCTTGAAGCGGCGGCGGTCGCGCGCGTCGATCGGAATGACTTCCGACAGCGCGGTGATGGTGTTGTCGAGCGTGTCGTTCAGCTTCGACGGCGTGATTTCGAGCGTGTAGGCCGAATAGTTGCGCGCCAGCACCACGCCGTTGCGATCGGTGATGATGCCGCGGTTCGGCACGATCGGCGCCACCGAGATGCGGTTCTCGTTGGCCTGCAGCGCGTACTTGTTGTGCTGCCAGACCTGCAGATAGAAGAAGCGCGTGGCGAGCAGCCCGAAGCAGACGAACACGAACAGGCCCGCCGCCGCGACGCGCAGGCGGAACTTCGAGAGCTGTTGCTGGGTGTCCTGGAATTCGGTCATGCGGATACGGGGTAAGGCGCACGCGCCGCGACGCCCGGGATCGGATCGGCAGGCAGGCGGCGGCGCGGCAACGTCATGGCGACGTCAGATGGGCCGCGTGTCGTCCGGATCGACCGGGCGGCGTTGCGGCATCAACAGCAGGGGGCTCACGAACGGCCAGAGCGCGGCCTCGACGAAACCGTCCACGAGATAGCTCCAGCCCGGGAACGCGGCGCCCATGATCAGGCGGATCACGAACGGCACGAGCTGCGCGAGCACCAGCAGCGGCATCACGTAGAACGCCTGCACGCCGAGCGAGAGCCACAGCACGCGGCGGTGGATCGTGATCGCGCCGTACGAGAGCAGCGTGTAGGCCAGCGCGTGTTCGCCGAGCAGGCCCGCGTCGTGCACGTCCATCAGGATGCCGAGCAGGAACGCCACGCCCATGCCGACCTTGCGCGGTTGGTGGATGTTCCAGAACAGCAGCACGACCGCGACGAAATCGGGCACGCCGGGCAGGCGCCCCCACGGCATCAGGTTCAGCAGGAACGCGACGGCCAGGCTGAAGATGATGAAGGTCGGGTTGACCGGCTGCAGGATGTATTGCGGACGGCTCATGGCTGCGTTCCCCGGGGCGGCGCGGCGGCGGGCGCCGGTGCGGGCTTGGCGGCGGGGGCAGCGGCGGGCTTGGCGGCGACATTGGCTGCGGCCGGGCCGGCGCTGCCGTTGGCCGTGGCGCCTGCCGTGGCGACGCTGCCGGGCTTGCCTGCGGGCGCTGCCGGCGCTTCCTTGGCCGCTGCCTTGGTTTTGTCGGCGGCCTTCGTCCCCTTTTTACCCTTGCCGTTCTTGTCGGTGGCCGCTTCGGGATCGACCGGACGCGGCGGCACGTCGGATTGATAGTGCAGCACCAGCATCTCGCGTGCACCGCGCACGGCGGCTATCGGCACGCAGACCACATGCGCGAACGCGGTGTCGCCCACCTTGTCGACGCGCGCCACCTTGGCCACCGGCAGGCCCGGCGGGTAGATGCCGTCGAGGCCGCTGGTGACCAGCTCGTCGCCGACCATCAGGTCGGCGCTGGTCGGCACGAAGCGCAGGTCGAGCGAATCGCCCTTCGGCGTGCCGTAGATCACGCTGCGCAGCCCGGTGCGCAGCACCTGCACCGGAATCGCGAGGTCGCGATCGGTGATCAGCGTGATTTCGGATTGCAGCGGGAACACGCGCGTGACCTGGCCGACCACGCCATCTTCGGTGACCACCGGCGCGCCGTTCTGGATGTCGTCGTGCGAGCCGTGGCCGATCACGACCTTCTGCGAAAACGGATCGCTGGTGTCGTACTGGATCTCGACCGGCGTGGCCTGCGCGGCGATGCGCTGGCGCAGGCCGAGGATCGCGCGCAGGTGCATGTTGTCGGCGGCGAGCAGCGCCGACTGGTTGGCCTGCAGCGAGAGCTTCAGGTTGCGGTCGTTCAGTTGCTGGTTGTCGTGGCGCAGCGTGGCGTTGCTCGCGGCCAGATCGGCGGCGCCCATGAACAGGTCGCGCGGCACGAGCGCGGCCCGCTGCAGCGGGTACAGCGCAGTGCCAAGAATGCCCCGGACAATTTCGAGCGAATTGAAACGCGCATCCGACACGAGGAGCGCGATCGCCAGCGCAACGAAGAAGATCAGCCGCGCGAGCGCTGACGGACCTTGCTTGAAGAGGGGCGGCGGACTGTATTCCATGGTCGGCGCCGGGCGGCTTGATCGGTTAAATGATTCTCAGACGCGAAAAACGCGCGGCGGTTCGGCCAATGTTACAAGCCGGAGCGTCACGCGCGTGCGTCGGTGGCGGCTGCATGCCGGGGACGGGGTTGTCCGCCGGCCCGGAGCTGCGCGCACGATGCGCGGCGCGGCCCCGGAGCGGGGGTTACTCGTACGAGAAGATGCTGCCGAGCTTGTCCATGCGTTCGAGCGCCATGCCCGAGCCACGCACCACGCAGGTCAGCGGATCTTCGGCGACCAGCACCGGCAGGCCCGTTTCCTCGGCCAGCAGGCGATCCAGATCGCGCAGCAGCGCGCCGCCGCCGGTCAGCATCATGCCGCGCTCGGCGATATCCGCGCCCAGTTCCGGCGGGGTTTGTTCGAGCGCGATCTTCACCGACGAGACGATCTGGTTCAGCGGATCGGTCAGCGCTTCGAGGATTTCGTTGCTGGAGATCGTGAAGCTGCGCGGAATGCCTTCCGACAGGTTGCGGCCCTTCACTTCCATTTCCTTGACTTCGGAGCCGGGGAACGCCGAGCCGATTTGCTTCTTGATCGCTTCGGCGGTTTGCTCGCCGATCAGCATGCCGTAGTTGCGGCGGATGTAGTTGACGATCGCCTCGTCGAACTTGTCGCCGCCGACGCGCACCGAACCCTTGTAGACGATGCCGCCCAGCGAGATCACGCCCACTTCGGTGGTGCCGCCGCCGATGTCGACCACCATCGAGCCGGTGGCTTCCGACACCGGCAGGCCCGCGCCGATCGCGGCGGCCATCGGCTCCTCGATCAGGTAGACCTGCGAGGCGCCGGCGCCGTGCGCGGCTTCCTTGATCGCGCGGCGCTCGACCTGGGTCGAACCGCACGGCACGCAGATGATGATGCGCGGCGAGGGCGAGAACATCCGCGACTCGTGCGCCGTCTTGATGAACTGCTTGATCATCTGCTCGGTGACGGTGAAGTCGGCGATCACGCCGTCTTTCATCGGCCGGATCGCCTCGATGTTGCCCGGCACCTTGCCGAGCATCTGCTTGGCTTCCTTGCCGACGGCCTGGATCGTCTTCTTGCCGTTGGGGCCGCCTTCCTGGCGGATCGACACGACGGACGGCTCATCGAGGACGATGCCCTTGCCGCGCATGTAGATGAGGGTGTTTGCGGTGCCGAGATCGATCGCGAGATCGTTGGAGAAGTAGCTGCGCAAAAAACCGAACATTCAGAATCCTGTCTCGCTCTGGGCCGCCCCCGCGCTGACATGGCGCGCAAGGGTGGCGGCGGAAAAAATAACAGCCTCGGATCGGGCGGGCATGGCCGCCGCTGGAACGCGAAGCTGCGGGTGCAATCTACCGGGACCGTCGCGCGCCCCGCTTGGCAGGCGGCTGAGCTTGCAGCCGGCTTGCAGCTAACGGTTGCCGTGCGAGGGGGATGGTCCGGGGCTGGGTCGAACGCGTAATGATACCTTATAATTTCTGGGTATTTGAACCCAAACGGACCGTCAATTCACCGCTTCGTACCCGATTTTGAGGGTTCGAACGAGTCCTCCAACCCCCTGTTGCGGCGCGGCTTCCAATGCGTCGCGCAAGCCCAGTTTTCCCGGTGAAACGCATGGCTTTGACCCTGAACGATGTGAAACGCATCGCGCACCTGGCGCGGCTCGAGATCGCCGATGCCGAGGCCGAACACACGCTGAACCAGCTCAACGATTTCTTCGGCCTCGTCGAGCAGATGCGCGCCGTCGACACACGCGACATCGCGCCACTGGCCCATCCGATCGAGCAGATCCAGGCCGTCGAGCAGCGCCTGCGCGAGGACGCCGTCACCGAGCAGGTGAATCGCGACGAGAATCAGCGCGCCGCGCCCGCCGTCCAGGACGGCCTGTTCCTCGTGCCCAAGGTGATCGAATAAGCGCGGCCGGCCAGCGCCGTCCCGGCCCGCGGCCCGCCGCGGGCCCCCCAGAATCCAGGAATCCTCCCGCAATGCACGCAAAAAGTCTGACCGAACTGCGCGCCGCGCTCGACGCCGGCCAAACCTCGGCCGTCGAGCTGGCGCAGCTCTACCTGCAGCGTATCGACGCGGCCGGCGAGCTCAACGCCTTCGTCCACGTCGATCCGGAGCTGACGCTCGCGCAGGCGCGCGCCGCCGACGCCGCGCGCGCCGCCGGCAACGCCGGCCCGCTGGCCGGCCTGCCGATCGCGCACAAGGACGTGTTCGTCACGCGCGGCTGGCGCTCGACGGCCGGCTCGAAGATGCTCGCCAACTACACGAGCCCGTTCGACGCCACCGTGGTCGCGCGGCTCGCCGCGGCCGGCATGGTCACGCTCGGCAAGACCAACATGGACGAATTCGCGATGGGTTCGTCCAACGAGAATTCGGCGTTCGGCGCGGTCAAGAACCCGTGGGATCACCAGGCCGTGCCGGGCGGCAGCTCGGGCGGCAGCTCGGCCGCCGTGGCCGCGCGCCTCGCGCCGGCCGCCACCGGCACCGATACGGGCGGCTCGATCCGTCAGCCGGCGTCGTTTACCGGCATCACCGGCATCAAGCCGACCTACGGCCGCGTGTCGCGCTACGGCATGATCGCGTTCGCCTCGTCGCTCGACCAGGGCGGCCCGATGGCGCAAACCGCCGCCGATTGCGCGCTGCTGCTCAACGCGATGGCCGGTTTCGACGAACGCGATTCCACCAGCCTCGAACGCGACGATGAAGATTTCGGCCGCTACGTCGGCCAGGGCTGGACCCCGGACGCGCCGGCCGACAAGCCGCTGGCCGGCCTGCGCATCGGCCTGCCGAACGAATATTTCGGCGATGGCCTGGCCGCCGACGTGCGCGCCGCGATCGACGCCGCGCTCAAGCAGTACGAAGCGCTCGGCGCCAAGCTGGTGCCGGTGTCGCTGCCGAAGACCGAGCTGTCGATCCCCGTGTATTACGTGATCGCGCCGGCCGAGGCGTCGTCGAACCTGTCGCGTTTCGACGGCGTGCGCTACGGCCATCGCGCGGCGCAATACCGCGATCTGCAGGACATGTACAAGAAGTCGCGCGCCGAAGGCTTCGGCCCGGAAGTGAAGCGCCGCATCATGGTGGGCGCCTACGTGCTGTCGCACGGCTATTACGACGCCTACTACCTGCAGGCGCAGAAAATCCGCCGCATCATCGCGCAGGATTTCCAGAACGCGTTCGAGCAGTGCGACGTGATCATGGGGCCGGCGTCGCCGAGCGTGGCCTGGGATCTCGGCGCCAAGGGCGACGATCCGGTCCAGATGTATCTGGCCGACATCTACACGCTGTCGGTGAGCCTGGCCGGGCTGCCCGGCATGAGCGTGCCGTGCGGCTTCGGCGCCGGCGCGAACGCGCAGCGCCCGGTCGGCCTGCAGATCATCGGCAACTATTTCAACGAAGCCCGGATGCTGCAGGTCGCCGACGCGTTCCAGCGCGCGACCGATTGGCACAAGCAAGTTCCGGCAGGAGTCTAAGAACATGGCCCAGTGGGAAGTCGTTATCGGTCTGGAGACGCACGCGCAACTGTCGACGGCGTCGAAGATCTTCTCCGGCGCGTCGACGCAGTTCGGCGCCGAACCCAACACTCAGGCCTGCGCGGTCGATCTCGCGCTGCCGGGCGTGCTGCCGGTGCTGAACCGCGGCGCGGTCGAGCGCGCGATCCGGCTCGGCCTCGCGGTGGACGCGGTGGTGGCGCCGCGCAGCATCTTCGCGCGCAAGAATTATTTCTACCCGGATCTGCCGAAGGGCTATCAGATCAGCCAGTACGAAATTCCGGTGGTGCAGGGCGGCAAGGTCACGATCCAGGTGCCGGCCAACGAAAAAGCCGGCAAGGAAGCCTATTCCAAGGTCATCAACCTGACCCGCGCGCATCTGGAAGAAGATGCCGGCAAGTCGCTGCACGAAGATTTCGCCGACATGACCGGCATCGATCTGAACCGCGCCGGCACGCCGCTGCTCGAAATCGTCACCGAGCCGGAAATGCGCAGCGCGGCCGAGGCCGTGGCCTATGCGAAGGCGCTGCACGCGCTGGTGATGTGGCTCGGCATCTGCGACGGCAACATGCAGGAAGGGTCGTTCCGCTGCGACGCCAACGTGTCGGTGCGCCCGGTCGGTCAGGAGAAGTTCGGCACGCGTGCCGAAATCAAGAACCTGAACTCGTTCCGCTTCCTCGAAGAGGCGATCAACTACGAGGTGCGCCGCCAGATCGAGCTGATCGAGGACGGCGGCGAAGTGGTGCAGGAAACCCGCCTCTACGATCCGGACAAGCGCGAGACGCGCTCGATGCGCAGCAAGGAAGACGCGCAGGATTACCGCTATTTCCCCGATCCGGACCTGTTGCCGGTGGTGATCGATCCGAAGTGGATCGAGCGCGTGCGCAGTGAAATGCCGGAGCTGCCGGCCGCGATGCAGCAGCGCTTCGTCGAGCAGTACGGCGTGACGGCCTATGACGCCGTGGTGCTGACCGCCAGCAAGGCGATGGCCGCCTATTTCGAAGCGGTGGTCGCCAAGGCCGGCGCCGCCAACGCCAAGACGGCCGCCAACTGGCTGATGGGCGACGTGTCGTCGCTGCTGAACCGCGAAGGCATCGAGATCGACGCGTGCCCGGTGTCGGCCGCGCAGTTCGCGCTGGTGCTGCAACGCATCGCCGACGGCACGATCTCGAACAAGATCGCCAAGGAAATCTTCCAGGCGATCTGGGACGAACAGGCCACCGACGAAGCCGCGGCCGATCGCATCATCGAGGCGAAGGGGCTCAAGCAGATCTCCGACACCGGCGCGCTCGAAGCGATCATCGACGAGGTGCTGGCCGCCAACGCGAAATCGGTCGAGGAATTCCGCGCGGGCAAGGAGAAGGCGTTCAACGCGCTGGTCGGCCAGGCGATGAAGGCGACCAAGGGCAAGGCGAACCCGGCCCAGGTCAACGAACTGCTGAAAAAGAAGCTCGGTTGAGCATCGCGCGGCCGATGATGCGGCCGCGCTCGCGGGCCGCTGCCGGGCAGGCTGCCGGCGGCGGCCCGTTGCGTTATGCTCGTCGGTTCGTGTCGCGGCGGCTCGCGCGGCATGCAGCCCGAACCCTGTCCCGCCCGGAGGCATAGATGGCCAAGCAAGCATCGCTCGACGATTTCCGCGTGCCGTATCACACCGACGAAAAAGCGGCGGCCGGCTTCCGGCTCGACCGCTTCGAGGCCGGCGACAAGCCGTTCTCGGCCGGCTCGAAAGAGGCGGATCGGGCGCGGCTGTCCGAGGTATCGGTGCAGATCGACGCCTTGCAGGACCGGCTCCACACGCAATCGCGCAAGCGCCTGCTGCTGGTGTTGCAGGGCATGGATACCAGCGGCAAGGACGGCACGGTGCGCGCCGTGTTCCACGAGGTCGATCCGCTGGGCCTGCGCGTGGTGCCGTTCAAGGCGCCCACCGCCGTGGAGCTGGCGCACGATTTCCTCTGGCGCGTGCATGCGCAGGCGCCGGCCGCGGGCGAGCTGACCATCTTCAATCGCAGCCATTACGAGGATGTGCTGGTGCCGCGCGTGATCGGCGCGATCGATGCCGACGAATGCGCGCGCCGCTATCGGCAGATCCGCGAATTCGAAACCATGCTGCACGAATCGGGCACCACCATCGTCAAGTGCTTCCTGCACATCTCGAAGGACGAGCAGCGCGAGCGCCTGCAATCGCGCATCGACAACCCCGACAAGCACTGGAAGTTCGACCTGTCCGACATCGAGGCGCGCAAGCATTGGGACGCCTACCAGGCCGCCTACCGCGACGCGATCGCCGCCACCTCCGCGCCGCACGCGCCGTGGTACGTGATCCCGGCCGATTCCAAGACGCACCGCAACGTCATGGTGGCCGAATTGCTGCTGCGCGAGCTGGCCGCGATGAAGCTCGACTATCCGGCCGCCAAACCCGAACTGAAGGGCGTGACGATCGAGTGAGTCGAGTGACCGCCGGCTGGCCGGCCGCCTCGCTCGCTCCCCCTCCCACTCACCGAACACTGAACGGAATCACATCATGCTGCGTGTCATCACGGCGAATTTGAACGGCATCCGCTCGGCCGCGAAGAAGGGCTTTTTCGACTGGCTCGGCGATCAGACGGCCGATTGCGTCTGCGTGCAGGAAATCAAGGTGTCGGCCGACGACCTGCCGGCCGAATTCGTCGCGCCGCACGGTTTCCAGGGCTATTTCCACCACGCGCAGAAGAAGGGCTACAGCGGCGCGGGCCTCTACACGCGCCGCGAGCCGGACGACGTGATCATCGGCTACGGCAGCAGCGAGTTCGACGCCGAGGGGCGCTATGTCGAGGCGCGCTTCGGCAAGCTGTCGGTGATTTCGGTCTACGTGCCGTCCGGGTCGAGCGGCGAGGAGCGCCAGCAGGCCAAGTACCGTTTCATGGACGAATTCATGCCGCACCTGGCCGAGCTGAAGGCCAAGCGCGAGGTGATCCTGTGCGGCGACGTGAACATCGTCCACAAGGAAATCGACATCCGCAACTGGAAGAGCAACCAGAAGAACTCGGGCTGCCTGCCGGAAGAGCGCGCGTGGCTGACCAAGCTGTTCGACGACGTGGGCTACGTGGACGTGTTCCGCACGCTCGACCCGCGCCCCGATCAATACACGTGGTGGAGCAACCGCGGCCAGGCCTACGCGAAGAACGTCGGGTGGCGCATCGATTACCAGCTCGCGACGGCCGGCGTGGCCAGCACGGCCAAGCAGACGACGATCTTCCGCGACATCAAGTTCAGCGACCACGCGCCGCTGACGGTGGATTACGACTACAAGTAACGCGCGCGCCGGCGCCCATCAAGGGTACGTAAAGAAAAACGCCGCCGGGATCGCTCCCGGCGGCGTTTTTTCATCGGCAGTGCAAAGCCCTTATGCAGCCGGCTGCAGCGAGGCGTTGTCGATCACGAAGCGGTACTTCACGTCGCTCTTGAGCATGCGCTCGTAGGCGGCGTTGATGTCCTGGATCTTGATCAGTTCGATGTCCGACACGATGCCGTGCTCGGCGCAGAAATCGAGCATTTCCTGCGTCTCGGCGATGCCGCCGATCAGCGAGCCGGCCAGGCGGCGGCGCTTCATGATCAGGTTGAACACCTGCGGCGACGGGTGATCGTGCTCCGGTGCACCGACCAGCGCCATCGTGCCGTCGCGCTTGAGCAGGTTCAGGAACGGGTTCAGGTCGTGGGTGGCCGCCACCGTGTTGACGATCAGGTCGAAGCTGTTCAGGTGCGCGTTCATTTGCGCTTCATCCTTCGAGATGACCACTTCGTGCGCGCCCAGGCGCTTGCCGTCTTCGATCTTCGACGGCGAGGTGGTGAACAGCACGACGTGCGCGCCCATCGCACGGGCGATTTTCACGCCCATGTGGCCGAGGCCGCCCAGGCCGACGATGCCGACCTTCTTGCCGGGGCCGGCGCCCCAGGTGCGCAGCGGCGAGTAGGTGGTGATGCCGGCGCACAGCAGCGGCGCGGCGGCGGCCGGATCGAGCGACTCCGGCACGCGCAGCACGAACGCTTCGTCGACCACGATCTGCGACGAGTAGCCGCCGAACGTCAGGTCGCCGGTGACGCGATCGTTGCCGTTGTAGGTGCCGACCCAGCCGTTTTCGCAATACTGCTCCAGGCCTTCGCCGCAGCTCGGGCAGGTGCGGCACGAATCGACCAGGCAGCCGACGCCGACCAGCTCACCGGTCTTGAAGCGCGTGACGTCCGGGCCGACGGCGCTCACGCGGCCGACGATTTCATGGCCGGGCACCACCGGGTACACCGAGTTCTTCCATTCATTGCGGGCCTGATGCAGATCCGAGTGGCAGACGCCGCAGTAGAGGATCTCGATCTGGACGTCGAGATCGCGCAGTTCACGGCGCTGGATTTCGGTGGCGGCGAGCGGGCTGGTCGCGCTCTGCGCCGCGTAGGCGTAAGTCGTGCTCATGGGAGGGCTCCTTACTGTTGAATTCGGAACGCTTCGCCCGGCTGCCGACACGGCGGTCGGGTGCGAAACGGGTTCCCATACTAAGGATGCGAGGTGCCGGCCGATATACCTGAAGGTCTTGAAGCGTTGCCTAAACCTCTCGAATTGTGCGGATGCAGCACGCAGTGGAGGCCCGCAATGCTAGATTGCAAGCCTGATCCTATTGCGGCGGCGGATGGCTCATGAGCTTCGTACCCTTGATTCCGGATGGCGACCTGCGCGTGCAGCAGCGCATCATCGAACTGCTCGGCCAGCTCGCGCCGAGCGACGGCGTCACCGACGCGACGCTCGAAGGCGTGCGCTTCATGCGCGTCAGCACCACGTTGCCGCGCTGCCCGGTGCTGTACGAGCCGAGCATCGTGATCGTCTGCCAGGGGCGCAAGGTCGGCTATGTCGGCGAGCGCACCTTCGTGTACGACGAACGGCAGTATCTGGTGCTGTCGGTGCCGCTGCCGTTCGAGTGCGAAACCTATACCGCGCCGCACGGGCCGTTCCTGGCGATCACGGTGCGCATCGATCTGGGCGTGATCGCCGAGCTGGCGATGCTGCTGGAGGAAACCCACGGCGCGGCCGTCAGCGAGCCGGACAGCATCTGCTCGACGCCGCTCGACGCACCGCTCGCCGACGCCGTGCTGCGCCTGCTCGAAGTGCTGCAATCGCCGCACGACACGCGCGTGCTCGGGCCGTCGATCATGCGCGAGATCGGCTACCGCGTGCTGACCGGCGAGCAGGGCGACGGGATTCGCGCGGCGCTGGCCCAGCAGCATCACTTCGGCCGGATCGCGAAGGCGCTGCGGCGCATTCACGTCGATCTCGGCGGCGAGCATTCGGTCGACGTGCTGGCGGCCGAGGCAGGCATGAGCGCGGCCGTGTTCCACGCGCATTTCCGGCGCGTGACGGGCACCTCGCCGATGCAGTACGTGAAGGCCACGCGCCTGCACCACGCGCGGCTGATGCTGGTGCAGCAGAACGTGAGCGCGAGCGTGGCGGCGGCGCGGGTCGGTTATGTCAGCGCATCGCAGTTCAGCCGCGAATTCAAGCGGATGTTCGGCCGCAGCCCCGGCGATGAGGTGCGCTGGGTGCAGTCGGCCAACGGCGCGGTGGCGAGCGATGCGGCGGTGGAGGTGGAGTGACGAGGCGTGCGAGAGCGCCGTGACCGACGCGGCGTGAGGGCAGCGCCGATGACGCGCAGCAGTTGCAAAAGCGGCGTGGAAGCCTGGGTGGAAGCATCAATGAAGCCGCATTCATACGGGCCAGGCGGCCCGCAACCCAAGCGCAAACCCAGCCCTCAACGCCGCGCCGAAACCGGCCGCACCGCGCTGATGCCGGCGTAGGACGGCAACAACCCGACCGGCTTGCCGATCGCCTTCGCATAGGTCGGCATCCAGTCGGCCAGCCGTTTGAGCAGATCCTGACGGCGATGCCTGCTGTACGGGTGCGCGTAGATGAACCCATGCTGGCGGTCGCCGCGCGTCGCGACGGCCAGCTTGTCCCACAGCGTGATGGCCGAGCGCGGATCGAAGCCGGCGCGCGCGGCGATATCGCCGCCGATCACGTCGGCCTCGGTTTCGTCGGTCGCGCCGTAGCGCAGCGTGGCCAGCCGCTCGGCGATGTCGGGCTGCGCGGGCAGCGGCTCGGTCAGGCCGTACAGCGAGGAGATCGGGTTCGTGCCGAGCGTGGCCGGCACCTGCATGTCGCCCAACCCTTCGCGCGCGTGCTCGCGCAGCGCATGCGCGATTTCGTGCGCCACCAGCACGCCGAGTTCGTCGTCGTTCGGATGGAGCCGCGCCAGCAGCCCACTGTCGACCAGCAGCTTGCCGCCCGGCAGGCAGACGATGCGGGTGGTGCGGGCGCGCACCACGTTCACGTCCCAGTGCCAGTCCTTCACGCGTTCGTTCCACTTCACCGCATACGGCGCGAGCCGGTCGACGTCGGCGCGCAGCCGTTTCACGCGCGGGTCGCCGGCCGGCACCAGCGTGCCGGCGCGCGCCGCGGCCTGCACCATCTGCTGGTATTGCGCGGCCGTGATCTGCTCGAGCATCGGTGACGACACCAGATTGCGGAACGCGAACGCGTTGCCGTAATGCACGCTGCGTGGCGGCGGCGCGTAGGCCGCGACCGGGCCGCCCGCGTGGTTCGCGCCATTGGCGGCGGCCACCGCGTTGGTGGTGGCATGTGTGCCGTGCACCGGCTCGCCGGCCGCGAACGCCTGCCCGGCCGCGCAGGCCAGCAGCGAGCCGGCCAGCAGCGCGCCGGCTCGCCCGAGCGTGGCGGCCAGTTCAGCTCGCACGGGCCGCTCCGCTCTGCCCGCCGCGCCACGGCGCGACCTTGAACAGCAGCAACATGCCCGGAATGCCGAGCGCCGCGCACACCAGGAAGTAATCGAGCCAGCCGATCTGCGCGACGATGAAGCCGCTCGACGCCGAGGCCAGCGTGCGCGGCACCGAAGCCAGGCTCGTGAACAGCGCGAACTGCGTGGCCGTATAGCGCGGATCGGTGGTGCTGGCGATATAGGCCGTGAAGGCGGCCAGCGTGAGGCCGGTCGAGAACGTTTCGAAGCCGTAGACGCCCGCCATCAGCACCGGATCGGGGCCGGCCTTGGCGAGCCACGCGAAACCGAGCGTCGAGACGATCTGAATCAAGCCGAAGATCCACAACCCGCGCGCGATGCCGATCTTGACGAGCCAGACGCCGCCCAGGATGCCGCCGGCCAGGCTGGCCCAGAACGCGGTGGTCTTGGCGAGCACGCCGATCTGAGTCTTGTTGAAGCCGATGTCGAGGAAGAACGAGGTCGACAGCGTGGTCGCCATCGTGTCGCCGAGCTTGAACAGGAAGATGAAGCCGAGCACCAGCAGCGCGTTGCGCCAGCCGCCGCGTTGCAGGAATTCGCTGAACGGCAGCACCACGGCTTCGCGCAGGTTCTTAGGCGGCGTGCCGCGCACTTCAGGCTCGCGCACGCACAGCGTCATCGCCATGCCCGGCAGCATGAACAGGGCCGTGACGATGAACACGAGGCTCCACGGCAGGTGATCGGAGAGGATCAGCGACAGCGAGCCGGGCACCAGCGCGGCGATCTTGTAGGCGTTGACGTGGACGGCATTGCCGAGCCCCTGTTCGGTGTCGTGCAGCAGCTCGCGGCGATAGGCGTCGATCACGATGTCCGAGCTGGCGCCGAAGAACGCCACCAGGGTGGCCAGCGCGGCGACGGTCCAGATCGAATCGCGCGGCGAGACGAAGCCGAGCGTGCCGATCGCCACCGCCACCAGCAATTGCGTGACCAGCATCCAGCCGCGCCGCCGCCCGGGCCGCCAGCCCGGCAGGCGCGGCACGAAGCGGTCCATCAGCGGCGCCCAGACGAACTTCCACGTGTAGGGAATCTGGATCAGCGCGAACAGGCCGATTTCCTTCAGGTTGACCCCTTCCGAACGCAACCACGCCTGCACCAGGTAGATCAGCGTGAACAACGGTAGGCCGGAGGTGAAGCCCAGAAATACGCAGATCAGCGTGCGTTTGTTCAGGTAGGCGCGCCAGCCGGGGTGGTCATCGTGTGCGGCCAGCGCCGGCGTGTCGCGCTGCTCGGGAGAGGTCATGAAGAATCGTCAGGGATGGGCTCGCTTGACGCGATAGACGGCAAGACTACCACGCCAGTTCGCGCCCCAGCGTACCGGCTGGCCGCCATGCAGCACGGCCCGATCGAGGATCTCGATGCCGACTTCGGGCGCGAGCGCCTCGAAATCCTTGATCGTCAGCACCCGCACGTTCGGCGTGTTGTGCCACTGGTGCGGCAGCGATTTCGACACCGGCATGCGCCCGCGCAGCACCGACAAGCGATGCGCCCAGTAACCGAAATTCGGGAACGACACGATGCATTCGCGGCCCACGCGCACGGTCTCGCGCAGGATCGCGGCGGTCTGGTGGATGGTCTGCAAGGTCTGCGAGAGGATCGCGAAATCGAAGCTCTGATCCTCGAACAGGCGCAGCCCGTCTTCCAGGTTCTGCTGGATCACGTGCACGCCGTTCTTCACGCAGCCCAGCACGCCCGCATCGTTGATCTCGATGCCGTAGCCGCTCACTTCGAGTTCCTCCGCGAGCAGCGCCAGCAGCGACCCATCGGCGCAGCCGAGGTCGAGCACGGTGGAGCGCGGCTCGACCCAGCGCGCGATCGCGCGGAAGTCCGGCCGGGCCGAAAGCATCGTCAAGGCTTGCTGGTTCATGCGCCCACCTCCGCGGCAATTCGTTCGTAATAGGCGCGCACCACGTTGTGATAGCGCGCGTCGTCCAGCAGGAACGCGTCGTGGCCGTGCGGGGCGTCGATCTCGGCGTAGCTGACGTCGCGGCGGTTGTCGAGCAGCGCCTTGACCAGCTCGCGCGAGCGCGCCGGCGCGAACCGCCAGTCGGTCGAGAAGCTGGCCACCAGGTATTTCGCGGTGGTCTTCGCCAGTGCGGCGCTCAGGTTGCCTTCGAAGGCCTTGGCCGGATCGAAGTAGTCGAGCGCGCGCGTGATCAGCAGGTAGGTGTTCGCGTCGAAGTATTCGGCGAACTTGTCGCCCTGGTAGCGCAGGTACGACTCCACTTCGAATTCCACGTCGAAGTTGAAGTTGTAGGCGTCGAGCGCGCCGTCGACGCGGCGCAGCGCCCGGCCGAATTTCTCGGCCATGTCGTCGTCCGACAGGTAGGTGATGTGGCCGATCATGCGCGCCACGCGCAGGCCGCGACGCGGAATCACGTTGTGCGCGTAGTAGTTGCCGCCGTGGAAATCGGGATCGGACAGGATCGCCGAGCGCGCCACCTCGTTGAACGCGATGTTCTGCGCCGAGAGCTTCGGCGTCGAGGCGATCACCATGCAGTGCGCGACGCGATCCGGGTACATCAGGCTCCAGGCCAGCGCCTGCATGCCGCCGAGGCTGCCGCCCATCACCGCGGCGAAGCGCTCGATGCCGAACGCATCGGCCACGCGCGCCTGCGCGTCGACCCAATCCTCCACCGTCACCACCGGGAAGCGCGCGCCGTACTGCGTGCCGGTGGACGGATCGATGCTCATCGGGCCGGTCGAGCCGAAGCACGAGCCGAGGTTGTTCACGCCGATCACGAAGAAGCGGTTGGTGTCGAGCGGCTTGCCGGGCCCGACCATGTTGTCCCACCAACCGGTGCTGCGCGGATCGTCCGCGTACAGGCCCGCGACGTGGTGCGAGGCGTTGAGCGCGTGACACACGAGCACCGCGTTCGAGCGCGCGGCGTTCAGTTCGCCGTAGGTTTCGACGACGAGTTGGTAGTTGCCGAGCACGCTGCCGCTCTGGAGCCGCAGCGGTTCGGCGAAATGCATGGTCTGTGGAGCGACGATGCCGATCGATTCCATTCGTTCCGCCTTATGACTGGGCGGCTAAATGGCGTCGGCGAAGCGCGGAGTGAAAGATGCGCGGCTGACGACCTCTTTAGCCGCATTTGTAATGAACCCGCGGCCTGGTGGCTGGGGTTCGCGCGCCCGCAATCGAGTCAGCAAATCGGCGCGTCATTCGAGTGTTCCCGCCCCGCTGTCGCGGCGACGAGTGGCGGCAAGTATAGCGGATTTCGCCGGGACAATCGGACGCCCCCCGCGGGCGGCTACGGCGGTCTGTCGAATGCAATGTTGGATTCAGGTCAAGCAACGGTCGCGCCCGGTTTGGGTGCAGGGAGCGTGCGTCTGTACATTACGCAACGCCTTTCCCGCAGATGAGGGCCGGTGGCCGCCCGATCGGGCGGCGAATGCGCCGTCGATACGCAGGGTTACCGTGCGAAATGGTCCGCATCCCTTCTCAGCACCATTGATCCGTGGCTCGTCGAGCCGTTCCGCATCGATTCGCGTGACAGGTACGCCGCTGTGTGATCGCAGTTGGGTGCGCGGCATTGGATCTTCACCGAAATCCGTTTCAGAGAGGTTCAACTCATGGCAAAACAATCAGCAGTCAAGCGACCGTCGCGTCCGACCATCGATACCGTGACCGACAACGTTCAGCCAGACATCGGCGTGATCGGCCAGGCCGGGCTGACCAACGACCCGCGCCCGGTGTTGAGCGGGCACGGCGACGTCGGCTCGCTCATCCACATTCGCGTCGACAGCATCGAAGTGGGTACCGTGGAGGTCGGCGCGGGCGGGGCGTGGACGTATCAATTGCCGCAGCCGCTGTCGGACGGCTTTTACCGTCTGTCGGTTCGGGCGAGCAATTCGGCCGGGCAGAGCCTGCCGTCGCAGGGGTACATGATCGAGGTCGACGTGACCCCGCCGCCGCTGCCGACCATCGATCACGCGTCGTCCGAAGGGCCCGCCACGCTGTCCGGTCATGCGCAGCCGTATTCGACGATCAACGTGTATGAAGGCGACACCTTGCGTGGCACCGCGACGACAGGCGCGAACAGCCAATGGACGTTGTCGCTGCCGGGCGACATGGCGGCCGGCACCCACGCGTTGACGGCCACGGCCAGGGATCTCGCGGGCAATGTGAGCGAATCGTCGGCGAGCTTCGACATCGTCGTGCCGGCGCAGCCGGCCGCAAGCGCGGTGGTGGACGACGCGGGGCGCGACAGCGGGGTGTGGCACAGCGATGGGCCGAGCGACGGCACGGCGGCCGGGCTGACCGGCGAATCGTCGATCGTGCCGATGATCGACTCGGGCGACAACACGCGGAAGCTGTCGTTGGCGGACGTGTTGAGCGGTGCTGGCCATCAGGAGCTGTTTCGGGCGGATGGCGGCGCGCAGGTGCCCGGCATGCCGGAACGCGTGTCGGGAAACGAAGGGCGATCGGTGCTTGACGATGCCGGCTACACCGGCGTTCACCACGCCGCGCAGGATGTCGACCTGATGGTGCAGAGCGCGATGCAGGCCACGCTCATGGCCTAAGCGGCCCGGCGCACTGCATGTTGCATGCATGGCCCGGTTTTCGCGAAGGCAAAGACCGGTCCATGTCGTTGGTGCGGGCCGATTCAGGTCGGGCCACGGCTGTATCCAGTCGGGATGCCTGCGTCGCACGTCGGCACATGACGAAAACTATTTCATTTTGCTATGGGCATCGATTGAGCCATATCAGCGTTTGCCGTACACGCCGTTGGTGAGCGTGGCCGCCATGCGTAAGCATCGGGGTTCTTTTCTCCGAACCGCGACTCCGGGCTCGTCGAGCCGTTCCACCTCGATTTGCGCGATAGACGCGCTGCTGCGCAATTGCGATTGCAGTTGGGTGCGCGGCATTGGATCTTCACCGAAATCCGCTTCAGATAGGTTCAGCTCATGCCAAATCAATCAGCAGTCAAGCGACCGTCGCGCCCGACCATCGACAGCGTGACCGACAACGTCGAGCCACTCACCGGCCTGATCAGCCAGTCCGGGCTGACGAACGACCCGCGCCCGGTGTTGAGCGGGCACGGTGAGGTCGGCTCGATCATCCACGTCCGCGTCGACAACAACGAAGTGGGCACCGTCAAGGTCCGCCCGAACGGAACATGGACGTATCAATTGCCGCAACCGTTGTCGGACGGCTTGTGCAGGCTGTCGGTTCGGGCAAGCAATGCGGCCGGGCAGAGCGTGCCGTCGAATGCTTACATGATCGAGGTCGACGTGACTCCGCCGCCGCCGCCGAGCATCGATCACGCGTCGTCCGGCATCTCCGCGACACTGTCCGGCCATGCAGAGCCGTATTCGACGGTCGAGGTGTATGACGGCCAGGCTTTGCTCGGCACCGCGACGGCAGGCCCCGATAGCCAATGGACGTTCCAGTTGCCGTCTGAAATGACGGCCACGGTCGGCCATCATGCGTTGACGGCCACGGCCAGGGATCCCGCGGGCAATGCGAGCCCATCGTCGGCGAGCTTCGACTACGCGGTGGAAGGCAGCATTTTCGAGGATTTCAACGCGTTGCCGACGGAAATATATTTGGACGTCGCCGGTCAGCGCGCGTCCACCCGCTATTTCGACGTGACCCGCATCGACCCGAATGGGGCCGGTGCCGTCGTTTTTCATGAGGGCTTGTTGACGGGTGAAAGTGTCGCGGCGCCGAGCCTCTATATCAGCGAGCGCCCGCCCACGCGCGCACTGGTCATCACCGGCAGGGTGCGGCTGGATCTGCATGACGGGCGGTCTGCCACGCACATGTCGTTCGATCTGGGCGACGTGACGTCGAGCGAGATCGTCAAACTGTATTTTTACGACAAGAGCGGCAGCCTGATTTTCACGTCCCCCGGGTACACGGTCGCCGACGGCCTGCATCAGCGGATCGATATCGATGTCGGCAAGGAGTTCACGCGCGTCGAAATCAACGAAGAATGGCGATCGAACGATATGACCATGAACTGGGTGGACGACATCGTCTTCTCCGGCCCCGGAGTCGGTGCGAGCGTTCAATCCGCGACCTTCGATCCGCAGGCCGAGCAAGCGCTCACCGGTACGGTCGCCCGCGATGGCGGGAGCGGGGAGGCGGTAGCTACCGTGGCCGATGTCGGCGGTGTGCATGGCGGTGTGAGCGTCGCCATACTGCAACCGAGCGGCGCGAATCAGGTGCTCGACATCACGACGCCGACCAGCGGCTCAATGGCATCGACGCGGTCGCTCGCCGCGTTGTTCGACGGGATGCATCACGAGGCAGGCGATGAGGGTTCCCAGGCCGATGACGGGGCGGGCAGCAACACGCCGGAGCTCGCGTTGGCAGATGTGCTGAGTGCCGGCTCTCAGGAGCTGCTTCGGGCGGAGGGTGGCGCGCCCGGAATGTCGGAGCTTGCGGCGAACGAAGGGCGGCCGGTGCTTGACGGTGTTGGCTACACCGGCTCTCACAATACCGTGCAGGATGTCGACCTGATGGTGCAGGCTGCGATGCAAACCACGGCCATGGCATAAGCTTTCCGACGCGCCACACGGTGCGACATGACCCGGTCTTCGCGAATGCGAAGACCGGGTCATTTCTATTGGTGCGAGCGAATGCCACGTTGACGTTGCCGGCTTTTAGCGTTGCTGATGCGACGAGTCATCGCGTTGCGCGTGCAGTCGTCGCCACTGCGGAAATCGGGAATGGCAAAAATCACCGAGTAAATCAACCCGCGAGACGCAATGGTCGACAGAGGTCAAGCAACGGTCGTGTCCAAGCTGGATACATGCATCGCACGCCTGTAAATTACGAAATCCTTTCGTTGCGTGGGAGCCATATCGAGCTTCCGCACCTTCGCGTCGGTACGCATGGCCGCTATGCGTATGGATGACCTCCAAACCGCAACCCCGGGCTCGTCGAGCAATTTCGCCTCGATTTGCGCCATCAACGTGTTGCTGCGCGATTCGGCACGTGCCCCGGATCTTCATCGAACCTTGTTTCAGGGATGTTTTAGATCATGGCAACTCAACCTGCAGTCAAGCGACCCTCCCGCCCGACCATCGACACCGTGACCGGCAACGTCGGGTCGCGTACCAGCGTGATCGGCGAATCCGATGTGACCGGCGACCCGCGCCCGGTGTTGAGCGGGCACGGCGATGTCGGCTCGATCATCCACGTCCGTGCCGAGGGTCGCGAGGTGGGCACCGTCGAGGTCGGCGCCGACGGAACGTGGCGGTATCAATTGCCGCAGCCGCTGTCGGACGGTTTGTGCCGTCTGTCGGTGCAGGCGGGCAATTCTGCCGGGCTGAGCGTGCCGTCGAAGGCGTACACGATCGAGGTCGAGGCGGCCGCCACGACGCCGCCATCCTCGATCATCGATCACGGGGCGTCGAACATCCCCACGACGGCACATGCTGTGGTCGACAAGGCAGGGCGCGACAGCGGAGCGTCTCACAACGATTGGCAGACCAACGACGGCACGGCGGGCCGGCTGATCAGCGGTCACATCGAGGGTTCGCTCGGCGCCGACGACCGGGTGCAAGTCTCGACCGACGGCGGGCGCACGTGGCAAGACGCGTTGATGAAGTCGAACGACAAGTGGGTTGCGATCGATCCGAATTCGCACACCAGCAACTGGACGATCCAGACGCGCGTGGTGGGCAGCGCAGGCAAGCTGGGCAAGGCGGACGACAGCACGGTGGTCACGCTGAAGACCTCGACGGCGATGCCGACCAGCGTGTCGTTCGATGGCAACGGCGGAATGATGACGGTGAAATTCTCGCCGGGGCAGGTCGCGCCGGGCCACAAGCTGTCGTTGATCATCGACGGCCGCCTGTACGAACACGCGTTGAGCGAATCGAACCTCGCCACGGGTATGGTGAGGTTCAATGCGCCGGTCATCGGCGCGAAGCAGGTTTCAGCGGCGCTGGTCGATCCGGCCGGCAATATCTCTTCGTATCGGGACGATCGCGGCGCGATGCTCAATGCGCCGACCGAGCAGGCGCTCACCGGGACCATCTCGCGCTACGGCGGGAAAGGCAACACGGTATTCACCGTGGCGGATGTCGGCTATTTTGCGAGCGACCGCGCGGGAGCGCATGGTGGTGCGGGCATCGACACACTGAAGCTGACGGGCGCGAATCAGGTGCTCGACGTCATGGCGCTGAACAACGGAGCGGCCGACAAGCTCAGCGGTATCGAGGTGATCGACCTGACCGGCTCGGGCAACAACACGTTGCGGATGTCGATGGCCGACGTGTTGAATCTCGGCCATCCGAACGCGTTCCGCCAGGATGGCTATTCGCAGATGCGCGTAACGGGTAACGCGGGCGACCGGGTGGAACTGGTCGGCATGCCCGATCTGGCGGGCGGCAGTTGGGCTAGCGCAGGCAATGTCGTGCTCGACGGCGCGCAGTATGTCGTCTACCGGAACGATGCGCTGAAGGCCGAGTTGTTCGTGCGCAATGGTGTCGCGGTGAACGTTGGCGCGTCGATCGTGCCGGAGCCCGCCGAACCCGGCGACCCGGATCTAAATCTGCCGTCGCGCCCGACCATCGACACCGTGACCGACAACGTCGAGCCGCACACCGGCACGATCGGCCAATCCGGGCTGACGAACGACCCCCGCCCGGTGCTGAGTGGCCACGGCGATGTCGGCTCGACCATCCACATCCGTGTCGACAGCAACGAAGTGGGCACCACCCGGGTCGGCCCGAACGGCACGTGGACATATCGATTGCCGCAGCCGCTACCGGACGGCCTGGCCCGTCTGTCGGTTCGGGCAAGCAATGCGGACGGGCAGAGCGCGCCGTCGGATGCGTACATCATCGAGGTCGACGTGACGCCACCGCCACCGCCGGTCATCGATCAAGCGTCGTCCGGCACGCCCGCGACGCTGTCCGGTCATGCGGAGCCGTATTCGACGATCGACGTGTATGACGGCACCACCTTTCTCGGTACCGCAACGACAAACGCCGACAGCCAATGGACATTCCCGCTGCCGTCCGGCATGGCAGCCGGCCACCATGCGTTGACGGCCACGGCCAGGGATCCCGCGGGCAATCTGAGCCAGTCGTCGTCGCGCTTCGACTACGCCGTCGGGCCCGATCAGCCGACCGCGCACGCGGTGGTGGACGACGCGGGGCGCGACAGCGGCGAATATCACAACGATTGGCTGACCAACGACGGCACGGCGGGCCGGCTGATCGAGGGGCACATCCAGGGTGTGCTCAACGAGGGCGACCGGGTACAAGTCTCGACCGACGGCGGACGCACCTGGCAAGACGCGTTGATGAAGTCGAACGGCCGGTGGGTGGCGGTCGATCCGAATGCGCACACGAGCAATTGGGCGATCCAGACGCGGGTGGTGAACACCGCGGGCAAGCCGGGCGAGCAAGACAGCACGGCGGTCACGCTGAAGACCTCGACTGCGACGCCGACCGACGTGTCGTTCGATGCCAACGCCGGCACGGTGACGGTGAAATTCTCGCCGGAGCAGGTCGCGCCGGACTGGAAGCTGTCGCTGATGATCGACGGCCGCTTGTCGGAACACACGCTGAGCGCGTCGGAGCTCGCCTCGGGTACGGCGACGTTCACTGCGCCGGTGCAGGGCGCGAAGCAGGTGGTCGCGGCGATGGTCGATACGGCCGGCAATATCTCGATGTATCGTGGCGTCGAGAGCTATGCGTCGCAAGGCACCATTTCCGAAGATTTCGAATCGTTGTCGAGAGACTTCTACCTGCCCAGGAAAGGGAATATGGCGTCCACGCAATATTTCGACGTGACCACCATCGACGCGCTTTGCGGCGTTTGGAAACAGGGTTTGCTGACGGGGCGAGCGGTGACCTCGTATCCGGCTGCGGTTATTGCCGAGGCGCCGACCTCGCGCGCACTGTCGATAACCGGCAGGGTGCGGCTGGACCTGCATGAAGGGCTGTCGGCCACGCGCATGTCGTTCGACCTGGGCGACATGACGACGTGCGAGGTCGTCAGGCTGTATTTCTACGACAAGAATGGCAGCCTGATTTACACGTCCCGTGGGTATACGGCCCGAGGCGGCGTGCATCAGAAGGTCGATATCGATGTCGGCAAGGAATTCACGCGTGTCGAAATCAACGAAGAATGGCGATCGACCGGGTGCGGCATGAACTGGGTGGACAACATCGTCTTCACCGGCTACTTCGATACGGGTTTTCGCCCGGTGTTTCTCAATCCGCCGACCCTGCAAGCGCTCACCGGTGACATGGCGTATTACGGCGGGAGCGCGGACACGGTATTCACCGTGGCCAACGTCGGCTATTTCTCGAGCGCCGGCGCGGGTGCGCATGGCGGTGTCGGCACCGACACGCTGCAACTGACGGGCGCGAATCAGGTGCTCGACATCACGGCGCTGAACAGCGGTGCGACCGACAAGATCAGCGGCATCGAGGTGATCGACCTGACCGGCTCGGGAAACAACACGTTGCGGGTGTCGACAGCCGACGTGCTGAACCTCGGCCACCCGAACGTGTTCCGCCAGGATGGCTACTCGCAGGTGCGGGTAACGGGCAACGCCGGCGACCGCGTGGAGTTGGCCGGCATTCCCGATCTAGCGGACGGCGGTTGGGTTGGCGCGGGCAATTTCGTGATCGGCGGCGCGCAATATATCGTCTACCGGAACGATGCGCTGAAGGCCGAGCTGTTCGTGCGCGATGGTGTCGCGGTGAGCGGCGGATCGTCGGTCGCACCGATGGTGCCGGTGATCGACTCGGTCGTGCTGAATGCATTTCCGAGCGTGTCGGGACACGCGGGTGCGCAGGCGCAGGTGACCGTCTACGACGGCAATATCTCGATCGGGACGGTCACGGCGGGCACGGACGGCCTGTGGACGCTGGCGCTGCCCGGCAACCTGCAGCAAGGCATGCATACGCTGACGGCGCGCGTGCCGGATGGCCATGGCGGGACGCTGACATCCCCCGATTTCACGTTCGATTATGGCGGCACGATCAGCCGCCCGATGCGGTCGCTCGCTGCGTTGTTCGGCGGGATCGATTACGACGCAAGCGACGAGGTTTCTCATATCGATCAGGGAACCGACGGCCATACGCCGAAGCTGACTTTGGCGGACGTGCTGAACCCTGGCCATCAGGAGCTGTTTCGGGCGGGTGGCAGTGCGCAGGTGCCCGGCATGCAGGAACTCGCGTCGGGGAGCAACGGCGTGCAGCCGGTGGGCTACACCGGTTCCTACCACGCCGCGCAGGATGCCGACCTGATGATGCAGCAAGCCATGGCCATGGCATAACCGCCTCGCGCCGCCGCTCGGTGCAACGAGGCCCGGTCTTCGCGAATGCGAAGACCGGGCCTCGTCGTTGGATCACCGAGTGAATCAATTCGCAGAACGCAAGGTTCGATTCAGGTCAAGCAAGGGCCGTGTCCAGCCTGGATACATGCGTCCCACGTCGGTACATTACAAAACTCTTGCGTCTTGCTGGCCCCATATCAGGGCTCGGCGCAAGCGTCGTCGTTACGCTTGGCCGCTATGCGTAACGACCCGAGTCTCTCCCTTCCGAACCGCGACCCCGGGCTGGTCGAGCCGTTACGCCTCGATTTGCGCCACGAGCGTGTCGATGCACGATTCGGCACGCGCTCCGGAGCTTCGTCGCAATCCATTTCAGAGGTGTTTTAGACCATGGCAAAGCAACCTGCAGTCAAGCGACCCTCCCGCCCGACCATCGACACCGTGACCGGCAACGTCGGGTCGCGTACCAGCGTGATCGGCGCATCCGATGTGACCGGCGACCCGCGCCCGGTGTTGAGCGGGCACGGCGACGTCGGCTCGATTATCCACGTCCGCGCCGAAGGCGGCGAGGTCGGTACTGTCGCAGTCGGCCCCGATGGAACGTGGACGTATCAATTGCCGCAGCCGCTGTCGAATGGCTTGTGCCGTCTGTCGGTGCAGGCGGGCAATTCGGCGGGACTGAGCATGCCGTCCAAGGCGTACATGATCGAGGTCGATGCGGCGTCGACGCCGTCGCCGGCGCCCACGGCGCCGATCATCGATGACGTATCGGCCGGCACGCTGTCCGGCCATGCGCAGCCGAATTCGACGGTCGACGTGCATGACGGCAAGACCTTGCTCGGCACCGCGACCACCGGTGCCGACGGCCAATGGAGGTTTCCGCTGCCGGCTGGAATGGCGGCCGGCAAGCACGCGTTGACGGCCACGGCGAGCGATGCGGCAGGCAACGCAAGCGAGCCGTCGGCGAGCGTCGCCTACGTCGTCGGGTCGGAGCAGCCAGCCGACCGCGCGGACCTCGTGGCCGCCACACCGCCGGCCGCCCGCGCGGTGGTGGACGACGCGGGGCGCGACAGCGGGGCGTCTCACAACGATTGGCAGACCAACGACGGTACGTCGGGCCGGCTGATGGAGGGGCACATCGAGGGGGCGCTCGGCGCGTACGATCGGGTACAAACCTCGACCGACGGCGGGCGCACGTGGCAAGACGCGTTGATGAAGTCGGACGGCAAGTGGGTGGCGGTCGATCCGAATGCGCACACCGGCAACTGGACGATCCAGACGCGCGTGGTGGGCAGCGCAGGCAAGCCGGGCGAGGTGAACAGCATGGCGGTCACGCTGAAGACCTCGACGGCGATGCTGACCGACGTGTCGTTCGATGGCAACGGTGGAATGATGACGGTGAAATTCTCGCCGGGGCAGGTCGCGCCGGGCAGCAAGCTGTCGTTGATCATCGACGGCCGCATGTACGAACACGCGTTGAGCGCGACGGCGCTGGCCACGGGGGTGGCGAGGTTCGATGCGCCGGTCGTGGGCGCGAAGCAGGTTTCGGCGGCCCTGGTCGATACGATCGGCAATATCTCGTCGTATCGGGACGATCGCGGCGCGATCCTCGATGCACCGGCCGAGCAGGCGCTCACCGGTACCATCTCGCGCTACGGCGGGAGCGGCGACACGGTCTTCACCGTGGCCGATGTCGGCTATTTTTCGAGCGTCCGCGCGGGTGCGCATGGTGGTGTGGGCATCGACACACTGAAGTTGACGGGTGCAAATCAGGTGCTCGACGTCACGGCGCTGAACAGCGGCGCGACCGACAAGCTCAGCAGTATCGAGGTGATCGACCTGACCGGCTCGGGCGACAACACGTTGCGGATGTCGACAGCCGATGTGCTGAATCTCGGCCACCCGAACGCCTTCCGCCAGGATGGCTACTCCCAGATGCGCGTAACGGGCAACGCGGGCGACCGGGTGGAACTGGCCGGCATGCCCGATCTGGCAGGCGGCGGTTGGGCCGGGGCAGGCACGCTCGTGATCGGCGGCGCGCAGTATGCCGTCTACCGGAACGATGCGCTGAAGGCCGAGGTGTTCGTGCGCGAGGGTGTCGAGGTGAGCGTCGGATCGTCGATCGCACCAGTGGACGCTCCGGTTGCTCCGGTTGCTCCGGTTGCTCCCGTTGCCCCCGTTGCCCCCGTTGCCCCCGTTGCCCCTGTTGCCCCTGTTGCCCCTGTTGCCCCCGAGGTGCCCGGCGAGCCGGATCTAAATCTGCCGTCGCGTCCGTCCATCGACTCCGTGACCGACAACGTCGAGCCGCACACCGGCGTGATCAGCCGAGCCGGGCTGACGAACGACCCGCGCCCGGTGTTGAGCGGGCACGGTGAGGTCGGCTCGACCATCCACATCCGTGTCGACAACAACGAAGTGGGCACTGTCAGGGTCGGCTCGAACGGCACGTGGACGTATCGATTGCAGGAGCCGCTGCCGGAAGGCGTGGTCCGTCTGTCGGCTCGGGCGAGCAATGCGGACGGGCAGAGCGTGCCGTCGGAGGCGTACATCATCGAGGTCGACGTGACTCCGCCGCCGCCGCCGGTCATCGATCAGGCGTCGTCCGGCACGCCCGCGGCGCTGTTCGGTCATGCGGAGCCGTATTCGACCATCGACGTGTATGACGGCACGACCTTTCTCGGCACCGCGACGGCAAACGCCGACAGCCAATGGACACTCCGGCTGCCATCTGGCATGGCAGCCGGCCACCATGCGTTGACGGCCACGGCCAGGGATCCCGCCGGCAATCTGAGCCAATCGTCATCGAGCTTCGACTACGTCGTCGGGCCTGATAAGCCGACCGCACACGCGCTGGTTGACGACGTGGGGCGCGACAGCGGGATATCTCACAGCGATTGGCTGACCAACGACGGCACGGCGGGCCGGCTGATCAGCGGTCACATCGAGGGCGTGCTCGGCGCGCGTGACCGGGTACAAATCTCGACCGATGGCGGGAGCACGTGGCAAGACGCGTTGATGAAGTCGAACGGCAAGTGGGTTGCGGTCGATCCGAATGCGCACACCAGCAATTGGGCGATCCAGTCGCGCGTGGTGAACACCTCGGGCAATTCGGGCGAGACGGACAGCACGGCGGTCACGCTGAAGACCTCGACGGGGCTGGCGACCGTGACGTCGTTCAATAGCGACACCGAAACGGTGATGGTGAAATTCAACGCGGGGCAAGTCGCGCTGGGCTGGAAGCTGTCGCTGATGATCGACGGGCGCCTGTCCGAACATGTGCTGAGCCCGACGGAACTCGCCACGGGCGTGGCGAGCTTCTATGCGCCAGTGAGGGGCGCGAAGCAGGTTTTGGCGGCCATGATCGATACGGCCGGCAATAACTACGTGTATACCGGTATCGGGCATAGCACATCGCAAAGTAGCTTTGGCGAGAATTTCAATTCGTTGCCCGCTACCTATTTGAGCCAGGCTGGAATCCGCGCATCCACGCGCTATTTCGACGTGACCCGTGTCGACTCTCTGGGGAGTAGCAAAACGAATTGGTATACGGGTTTTTTGCAGGGGAACAATATCGGGGCGCCGACCTACTTTGCCAGTGAGCCTCCGCTTACGCGCGCACTGGTGTTCAACGGCAGAGTGCGGCTGGATCTGCATGAAGGACTGTCGGCCACGCGTATGTCGTTCGACCTGGGCGACGTGACGACGCAGGAGTCCATCAGGCTGTATTTCTACGACAAGAATGGCAACTGGATTTATACGTCCCCTGCGTACACGATCAGCGGCGGCCTGCACCAGAGGATCACTATCGATGTCGGCAGGGAGTTCGCGAGCGTCGAAATCAACGAAGAATGGCGAAACCCGGTGATGACTCTGAACTGGGTGGACAACATCGTCTTCTCCGGCTCCGTTGAGTCGAGCGATAGGCCCGTGCTCGTCGATAGACCGACCCTGCTCGCGCTCACTGGCAATATGGCGTACTACGCTGGGGGCAGCGACACGGTATTCACCGTAGCGGATGTCGGTTATTTTTCGGGTGCCGCCGCGGGTGCGCATGGCCATGTGGGGGGCGCCGACACGCTGCAACTGACAGGCGCGAATCAGGTGCTGGATATCACGGCGCTGAACAGCGGCGCGACCGACAAGATCAGCGGCATCGAGGTGATCGACCTGACCGGCTCGGGCGACAATACGTTGCGGATCTCGGTGGCCGACGTGCTGAATCTGGGCCACCCGGACGCTTTCCGCCAGGACGGCTACTCTCAGGTGCGGGTGACGGGCAACGCCGGTGACCGGGTGGAGCTGGCCGGCATTCCCGATCTGGTGGGGGGCGGCTGGGCCAGTGCAGGCAATTTCGTGATTGGCGGCGCGCAATATGTCGTCTATCGGAACGATGCGCTGAAGGCCGAACTGCTCGTGCGCGATGGTGTCGCTGTGAGCGGTGTATCGCCGGTCGCACCGGTGATCGACTCGGTGGTGCTGCACGGATCGCCGAGCGTGTCCGGACACGCGGGCGCGCAGGCGCAGGTGACCGTCTACGACGGCAATGTCTCGATCGGTACGGTCACGGCGGCCACGGACGGCACATGGTCGATGGCGTTGCCCGGCAACCTGCAGCCGGGTACGCATACGCTGAAGGCGAGCGTGGCGGATGGCCACGGCGGGACGCTGACGTCACCCGAGTTCTCGTTCGATTTTGGCGGCACGATCAGCCGTCCGATGGCATCGACGCGGTCGATTGCGGCGTTGTTGGACGGGATCGATGGGATGGATCACGATGCAAGCAACGTGGGCGCCCATGTCGCTCACGGTGCCGGTGACAACCCGCCGAAGCTGTCGTTGGCGGACCTGCTGAACCCGGGCCATCAGGAACTGTTTCGGGCGGGTGGCGGTGCGCAGGTGCCCGGCATGCCGGAACTCGCGTCGGGGAGCAACGAAGGGCGGCCGGTGCTTGATGTTGCCGGCTACACCGGCGCCCACCACGCCGCGCAGGATGTCGACCAGATGATGCATGCCGCGATGCAAACCACGCTCATGATCTGACCGCTCGACGCGCCGCACGTTGCAACAGGGCCCGGTCTTCGCGAATGCGAAGACCGGGCCCTGTCGTTAGCGCAGGGGTTACCGCAGAATCAGCTGCAATTGCTCATCGGCACGCTCTTCCGGCGCCGTCGCGAAGCCGCTGCCCGCGTAGCGGTGCCAACGGCCGAGCACGTACGAGATCAGCAGGCTCGCGCGGGTCGCCGGGTCGTACCCGGCCGGCAGCGGCGCGCTGGCGGGGGTGCCCGGCGCATCGCCGTCGCGCGCGTTCGATTCGAGCAGCGCGATGCGCAGGCATTGCCGCACCGATGCCTCGACGCGTTCGATCATCCGCTCGATGCGCTCGGCCAGCCGCTCGTGCTCGCCGACCAGCGCCTCGCCCGTCAGCACGCGCGTCATGCCTCGATTCTTCGCCGCGAAACCCAGCAGCATCAGCGCGATCGCGCGCGCCTGCAGCACGCCGTCCGGCTCCTTCTCGACGATCTGGTTGATCAAGCCGAAGAACGTGCTCTCGATGAACTCGATCAGGCCTTCGAACATTTGCGCCTTGCTTGCGAAATGGCGGTATAGCGCGGCTTCGGATATGTCGAGCCGCGCCGCCAGGGCAGCAGTGGTGATTTTTTCGCGCTTCGGCGCTTCCAGCATGGCGGCCAGCGTCTGCAGGATCAGCACGCGGCGTTCGCCGGGCTTGGGGCGCGTGCGCCCGCGTTCGCCTGCGGTAGCCGGGGCGTTGGCGGTGGTGGTCTCGTCGTGGTTTACGGCCGCGTCGCGCGGGTCAGTCGGTTGCATTTTTGTCGCCCCGATCGTGTGCTCAGTCGCAGCGATTGTAGCGAAGCAATACGACGATCGACATAGTGCGGCTTGCCGACGCGGGGCAAATGCCCGGGAAGGTGCCCGGTGATCCAGATGGTGCGGATGCCGAGCCGCTTGTAGCGCTTCAGGTGGCTGCGCGTGTCCTCGACGAGGATCGCATCGGCCAGCGACGCATGCGCGTCGCGCATCGCCTCGCGCAGCATCGACGCATCGGGTTTCGCGCGCCAGGCGCGACGGCCGCGCATATGTTCGATCGCGATCACGCGCTCGAACAGCCGCTCGATGCCGAGTTCGGCCAGCACCGCGCGCGCGTAGCGTTCCGGCGCGTTGGTCAGTACGATCTTGCGGCCGGGCAGGGCGGCGATCCGGCGTGCCAGCCCGCGCTCGGCGCGCAGCATCGACGGCAGATCGGCGAAGGTGTGCACCACCTTGAGGAAATCGTTCGGATCGATCGGATGATGACGCGCCAGCCCCAGCAGCGCCGCGCCGTAGCGTTTCGTGTACGTGGTGCGCAGGTGATCGGCCTGGGCGCGATCGACCTGGAGGCTGTCGATGATGTACTGCGTCATCGCGGCGTTGATGGCCGGGAAGATCGCGTGCGAGGCGTGGTGGAGCGTGTTGTCGAGATCGAACAGCCAGACCGGCCGCCCGGCGAGCGGCCGGGTACGGCGTGCCCGGCGCGGCGCGGCTGGCGCAACGGCGACCGCCGCTGCAAGGACTTCCGCCGGCTCCGGCGGGTTGGCCGCGCCGGCGGGAAGGTGCCCGCTCAATGCGAGCGGATCATCGTGCCGAACGGCTGTTCGGTCAGGATTTCGAGTAGTACCGAGTGCTCGATGCGGCCGTCGACGATGTGCACCGACTTCACGCCGCTCTTGGCGGCGTCGAGTGCCGACGAGATCTTCGGCAGCATGCCGCCCGAGATCGTGCCGTCTTCGAACAGCGCGTCGATCTCGCGCGCCGACAGGTCGGTCAGCAGGTTGCCTTCCTTGTCCATCACGCCCGGGATGTTCGTCATCATGACGAGCTTCTCGGCGTTCAGCACCGTGGCCAGCTTGCCGGCCACCAGGTCGGCGTTGATGTTGTACGACAGGCCGTCCTCGCCGAAGCCGATCGGCGAGATGACCGGGATGAACGCGTCGTCCTGCAGCGCCTTCACCACGGCCGGGTTGATCGCCTCGACCTCGCCCACCTGGCCGATGTCGATGTACTGACCGGGGTTGTCGCGATCCGGCATCATCAGCTTGCGCGCGTGGATCAGGCCGCCGTCCTTGCCCGTCAGGCCCACCGCGTGGCCGCCGAAATGATTGATCAGCGTGACGATATCCTGCTGGACTTCGCCGCCCAGCACCCACTCGACGACTTCCATGGTTTCTTCGTCGGTGACGCGCATGCCCTGGATGAACGTGCCCTGCTTGCCGATCTTCTTGAGCGCCGTGTCGATCTGCGGGCCGCCACCGTGGACGATCACCGGATTGATGCCGACCAGCTTCAGCAGGATCACGTCGCGCGCGAAGCCCTGCTTCAGTCGCTCTTCCGTCATTGCGTTGCCGCCGTACTTGATCACCACGGTCTTGCCGTGATATCGGCGAATATACGGCAGCGCCTGCGCGAGAATTTCGGCTTTCAGCGTGGGAGCGATCTGCGAGAGGTCGAGAGGATCGGACATGGCTCAGACTCGTGTTCGGGGCGGTTGATACTGAAACGGGACGGGCGAAACACGGCGAATTGTACACAACTGGCGCAGTGCAGCATGCGGTTTTTGGCCAATTCGGCCATTTGGCCGAAGCCTGCGGCGGCTCGGGTTTCGCGCGGTTTTTCCGCGACAAAAGGGCACAATCGAAGGTGGCCAGCCGAAGCAATCTCGGCCGCCCGCGCTATGCTTGACGGATTCCTTTCCGGAGCCGCTCACGCCACCATGCCAAGCTTCGCAACCACCGTACCCGCCTCGCGCCGCTGCCCACAGTGCACCGCCGCGTTCGATTGCGGCGCGGCTGCGGTGAGCGCGGCCGCCGAGGCCGAGCCGTTCACCTGCTGGTGCGCGGCGCTGCCGCCGCTGGCGGCCCCGGCCGGCCGGTGCCTGTGTCCCGCCTGTCTGGCGGGCGCGCTCGCCAGACAGGTGGCGGCCGCCCCGTGCAGCCCCGGCTGGAAGGGCCATAGCGACGCGACGGAGTAAACTGCGCCGATCATGCAACGAATCACCACCACTGGCCGCGTCAATCTCGGCAACCTGTTCTGGCTGCGCACGCTGGCCATCGTCGGCCAGCTCGTCACGATCGCCGTGGCGAAGGCCTTTTTCGGCGCGAACCTGCCGCTGCCGGCCATGCTGAGCGTGATCGCGCTCGAGGTCATGTTCAACGCGCTGACCTGGCTGCGCGTGCTGCGTGCCCGCCCCGAAACCAATTTCGAGCTGATGGGCCAGTTGTGGGTGGACATCGGCGCGCTCACGGCGCTGCTGTTCCTGTCGGGCGGCACCACCAATCCATTCGTCTCGCTGTACCTGCCCTCGCTGGCGATCGCCGCCGCCGTGCTGCCGTGGCACCTGATGGTCTGGCTGGCGGCGTTCTCGGTGGCCTGCTATTTCACGCTCGGCTTCAATTCGGTGCCGCTCGATCTCGACAACCCGGCCAACCTGTTCGATTACTACCGCGCCGGGCAGGGCGTGAACTTCCTCGTGTCGGTCGGCCTGATCGCCTGGTTCGTGGCGCGCATGTCGAACGCGCTGCGTCAACGCGACGCGGCGCTCGGCGAGGCGCAGCAGCGGTTGCTGCGCGACGAGCGGGCCGTCGCGCTCGGTGTGCAGGCGGCCACCGTGGCCCACGAAATGGGCACGCCGCTGTCCACCATTGCGATGCTGACCGAGGAATTGCGCGACGCGGCGCGCATCGATGCCCGGCTCGCGCCGTACGACGCCGACCTCAAGGTGCTGGAAGAACAGATGACGCAGTGCACGTCGGCGCTGGCGCGGCTGCGCAGCCGCGCCTCGGGGCCGGCCACGCGCGAGAACGTGGCCAACTGGCTCGACACGTTCGGCCGTCACTGGCGGCTGCGCCATCCGCATGTGCAATTCGAGCAGCTCGGCGCGGGGCCGGCCGGTGCCGAGCTGGAGGATACGGTGGCGATCGGGCAGATCCTCACCATCCTGCTCGACAACGCGGCCCGCGCGAGCCGCGACCGCGTGACGCTGCAGGCAAGGCTCACGCGCCAGTCCGATCGCGACACCATCGTGTTCGAGGTGGTCGACAACGGCCCGGGCATCCCGCCGTCCCTGCGGGAATCGCTCGGCACGGCGCCGGTGGACAGCACCCAGGGCGGCAATGGCGTCGGCCTGTATCTGGCGTTCAGCGCCGCCGCGCGCCTGGGCGGCACGATCGAATTGCTCGACGCAGCACCGCGCGGCACGCGCGCGCTGCTGCGGCTGCCCGCGCTGCGCGGCGCCGTTTCGTCGGCGGAACCCGCGCAGGCCTCATAACCTATCGCTGATACAAAGGAGAACAACGATGAGCGACAACCACTTTCTGGTGATCGACGACAACGAAGTTTTTGCCGGCACGCTGGCCCGAGGGCTCGAACGGCGCGGCTATCTGGTACAGCAGGCGCATTCTCGCGATGCGGCACTGAAGCTCGCGAGTGCGTCGAAATTCGAGTTCATCACGGTCGACCTGCATCTCGGCGAGGATTCGGGGCTGTCGCTGATCGCGCCGCTCTGCGATCTGCAGCCCGACGCGCGCATCCTGGTGCTCACCGGCTATGCCAGCATCGCCACGGCCGTGCAGGCCGTGAAGGACGGCGCGGACAACTATCTGTCGAAGCCGGCCAACGTCGAATCGATCCTCGCCGCGTTGCAGACCAACGCCACCGAGGTGCAGGCCGAGGACGCGCTCGAGAACCCGGTCGTGCTGTCGGTCGACCGCCTCGAATGGGAGCACATCCAGCGCGTGTTGGCCGAGAACGGCAACAACATCTCCGCCACGGCGCGCGCGCTGAACATGCACCGTCGCACGCTGCAACGCAAGCTGGCCAAGCGGCCGGTGCGGCAATAAGCATCCCCGTCGGCGCGCCGGCTCGGCGCGCCAAAACGAAACGGGCGGCCCGCTTGCGCGGAGCCGCCCGTTTGCCTGGCCGACGCGACGCTTACAGCACGTAGCGCGACAGATCCTCATCCCGCGACACTTCGCCGAGCGCGCGGTCGACATAGGCTGCATCCACCGTCAGCGCTTCGCCCGCGTGATTGCCGGCCGCGAACGACACGTCTTCCAGCAGCTTCTCGATCACCGTATACAGGCGCCGCGCACCGATGTTCTCGGTTTTCTCGTTGACCGAGTAGGCGATCTCGGCGAGGCGGCGGATGCCGTCGTCGGCGAATTCGAGCTTGACGTCCTCGGTGGCGAGCAGCGCCTGGTATTGCTTGACGAGGCTGGCGTCGGTGGCCACCAGGATCGATTCGAAATCTTCCACCGACAGCGAATCGAGTTCGACGCGAATCGGGAAACGTCCTTGCAGCTCGGGGATCAGATCGCTCGGTTTCGACAGGTGGAACGCGCCGCTCGCGATGAACAGCACGTGATCGGTCTTGATCATGCCGTACTTGGTGTTGACCGTGGTGCCTTCGACCAGCGGCAGCAGATCGCGCTGCACGCCCTGACGCGAGACTTCGCCACCACCGCCTTCGTTGTTGCGCGACGCGATCTTGTCGATTTCGTCGAGGAACACGATGCCGTTCTGCTCGACGTTCTGCACGGCCCGGGTCTTCACTTCCTCGTCGTTGAGCAGCTTGCCCGCTTCCTCGTCGGTCAGCAGCTTCAGCGCTTCCTTGATCTTGACCTTGCGGCGCGTTTTCTTGCCGCCGCCGATGTTCGAGAACATCGAGCGGATCTGCTCGGTCATCTCTTCCATGCCCGGCGGCGCCATGATGTCCATGCCGGCCTGCGGCTGCTCGATGTCGAGCTCGACTTCCTTGTCGTCGAGCGCGCCTTCGCGCAGGCGCTTGCGGAAGGTCTGGCGCGTGACGTTGTTGTCGTCGTTGGCGGTGTCGCCGTTCGAGCCGAAGCCGACCGCGCGCGGTTGCGGCAGCAGGATGTCGAGGATGCGGTCCTCGGCCAGATCCTGCGCCTTCGAGCGCACCTTGCGCATTTCGGTTTCGCGCGTCTGCTTGATGGCGATTTCGATCAGGTCGCGCACGATGCTGTCCACGTCGCGGCCCACGTAGCCGACCTCGGTGAACTTGGTCGCCTCGATCTTGATGAACGGCGCATCGGCCAGCTTGGCCAGACGGCGCGCGATTTCGGTCTTGCCGACGCCCGTCGGCCCGATCATCAGGATGTTCTTCGGCGTGATTTCCTGGCGCAGCGGCTCGGCCACCTGCTGGCGGCGCCAGCGGTTGCGCAGCGCGACGGCCACGGCCTTCTTCGCCTTGTTCTGCCCGATGATGTGCTTGTCGAGTTCCGAGACGATCTCGGCAGGGGTCATGGTGCTCATGTCGGCGTCCTTCCTTACTCGATCGTTTCGATGATGTGGCTGTGGTTCGTGTAGATGCACATGTCGCCGGCGATCGTCAGCGCCTTCTTGACGATCTCGCCCGGCGACAGCTCGGTGTTCTCGGCCAACGCGCGCGCCGCGGCCTGTGCGTAGGAGCCGCCCGAGCCGATCGCGCAGATCCCGCCTTCGGGGTCGAGCACGTCGCCGTTGCCGGTGATGACGAGCGTGGTGGTCTTGTCGGCCGTGATCAACATCGCTTCCAGGCGGCGCAGCATGCGGTCGGTGCGCCAATCCTTGGCGAGTTCGACAGCGGCGCGCGTCAGGTTGCCCTGGTGCTTTTCGAGCTTGGCTTCGAAACGGTCGAGGAGCGAGAACGCATCGGCGGTGCCGCCGGCGAAACCGACCAGCACCTGATTGTTGTAGATGCGGCGCACCTTGCGCGCGCCGCCCTTCATGACGATGTTGCCGAGCGTGACCTGGCCGTCGCCGCCGAGCGCGACCTGCTCGCCGCGCCGCACGGAAACGATCGTCGTGCCGTGATATTGCTCCATCTGCGTTCCTTCAGAGAATCCGGGGAGGACGCGGAGGTGCAGGCGCACCGCCGCCCTGGCGACACGCGGCGCAGCCGTCGGGCGCGCCACGCGTATTCAGACCATGTTAGGGCACGCGCGGCGATATCAAGAGTGGAATTCGGTGAAGCGGGGGGGCGAAACGGGCACACGGGAGCGTGCTGCGAGGCATGGCGGGCGCACCAAAACAAAAAGCGCGCGGCAAGCCGCGCGCTGTTTCGAAGCAGCGTGAGTGGGCGCGGGAAGCCGCCGCGCCGGGCGGGATCAGTCGCCGAACAGCTTCTGGCGCAGCTCGCGGCGCTCTTGCGCTTCGAGCGAGAGCGTGGCGGTCGGGCGGGCGATCAGGCGCGGGATGCCGATCGGCTCGCCGGTTTCCTCGCACCAGCCGTAATCGCCGGAATCCACGCGAGCCAGCGACTGCTGCACCTTCTTCAGCAGCTTGCGCTCGCGATCGCGCGTGCGCAGTTCGAGCGCGTGTTCTTCCTCGATCGTCGCGCGGTCGGCGGGATCGGGAACGATCACCGTTTCGCGCAGATTCTCGGTCGTCTGGCCTGCATTGCGGAGAATGTCCGCCTGCAACTGTTCGAGCCGATTTTTGAAGAATGCGAGCTGATCTGCATTCATGTAATCCTTGTCGCTCATCTTCAGGATTTCGGCTTCGGTCAAGAGTTTGTTCGTCATCTGCTTGCTTCTTCAATGTGCGGCAAATCGAGAGAGATTGCCCGCACTTTGGGATTACCCGCAACGGCCGTTGTCATGGTTTGCCAATCATTTGCCGTGTCGGGGCCGAAAGCCTCCGGTACCGGTTCGCTCAGGTACCTCCTGGTGCCGGCCCGCTTGCTGCGTCGCGTGTTCCGCCGCCCGCTCGAGGCCGGCCGGCGGTGGCGATGCCGGTGTTGCCCGATAAGTCATGCAAGAACCGGGCCTGATGCTGCCGCGTCCAGTGGGCACGTATTGTAACTGAATCGCTCCGCAGTTCCGCATAGGGGGGATTCCGCGGTCGCGCCGCCCGGATATCCTAAAAATATAACCTGCGGAACGCGAAAAAGCGATGACGCGATCAAATCATGTGCCTGCCCTGTAAAAACGACAATGACGCGAACGTTCGGGCGCGTTGAAAGGCGAGGGAAAGGCGGCCGGCAATGGTCAGGCGGCTGCGACGAAATGCGGGAGGGGGCGGGGGAATTGACTGTGCCGCCGGGCCCGCGAGGTGGCCCGGCCGGTGGCTCGCGGCGTTACGCGAGGCAGGCGTCGAGGCCGTCGGTGATCAGGTCTTGCGGCAGATCGATGCCGATGAACACCATCTTGCTGGTCTTCTTGTCGACCGGCAGCCACTTCGCGGCCAGATCGCTGCCCATCATCTGGTGCACGCCCTGGAACACCACCTTGCGATCCACGCCCTTCATGTACAGCACGCCCTTGTAGCGCAGCAGGCGCTCGCCGTAGATCTGCAGGATGCCACCGAGGAAATCCTCCAGCTTGTTCGGATCGAACGGGCGATCGTTGCGGTAGACGAACGACTTGATCTTGTCGTCGTGGTGCGCGTGATGGTGGTTCTGGTGACCGTGGCCGTGATCGTGATCGCAATGGCCGTGGTCATGATCGCAGTTCGCGTGATCGTGGCCATGGTCGTGACCGTGGTCATGGCCATGATCGTGATGCGCGTGATCGTCTTCCACCAGGAAATCCGGATCGATCTCGAGTTTGGCGTTCAGGTTGAAGCCGCGCAGATCGAAGATTTCCTTGATGTCGGCTTCGCCGAAATTCACCTGGCGGATCGCCGCGCGCGGGTTCATGTGCATCAGGCGGTGCTTGAGGCCGGCGAGCGTGGCCTCGTCGACCAGATCGGCCTTGGTGATGAACAGGCGATCGGCGAAGCCCACCTGGCGCTGCACCACTTCGTGCTCGTCGAGCTGCGCGTTGGCGTGCTTGGCGTCGACCAGCGTGATGATCGCGTCGAGCAGGAAATCGTCGGCGATCTCGCTGTCGATGAAGAAGGTTTGCGCGACCGGGCCGGGGTTGGCCAGGCCGGTGGTTTCGATCACGACGCGGTCGAAATCGAGCTTGCCTTCGCGCTTGCGGGCGGCCAGATCGCCGAGCGCGCGCGCCAGATCGCCGCGGATCGTGCAGCAGATGCAGCCGTTGCTCATCTGGATGATCTGCTCGTTGCTGTCCTGCACGAGGATTTCGTTGTCGATGTTCTCTTCGCCGAACTCGTTCTCGATCACGGCGATCTTCATGCCGTGCTGTTCGTTCAGGATGCGCTTGAGCAGCGTGGTCTTGCCGCTGCCGAGGAAGCCGGTGAGGATGGTGACGGGAGTGGCCATGTCGATCGCCTTGTTTGGGAAACGGGGTCAAAGCCGGGACGGCCCCGGCGCAATGCCATTGCGGCGCCGGCTTGCCGCCGCGCCTGCATAACCACTTATTGAAACATAGTTGTCAAGACCGCGCGCCTCGGCCGTTCGGCCCTATACGCGCGGCGGATTCCGCAGATCGGGGCGCTCAGGCGATTTGCAACAGCAGGCCCTTCAGGTATTCGCCTTCCGGGAACGCCGTCAGCAGCGGGTGATCGACGCCCGCGCCGAGCCGCTTGAGGATGCGCGCATCGACGCGCGCGTCCGCGGCCGCGCCGGCCACGATCTTCTGGAACAGATCCATGTCGATCGCGCCCGAGCACGAATAGGTAAACAGCAGGCCGCCCGGGCGCAGCAGCCGGAAGCCGCTCAGGTTGATGTCCTTGTAGGCACGCGCGGCACGGTCCACGTGCTCGCGCGCCGGCGCGAACTTCGGCGGATCGAGCACCACCACGTCGAAGCGCTCGCCTTCGTCGGCGAGGCGGCGCAGCGTCTTGAACGCGTCGGCGTCGAGCCAGGTGGCGCGCGCCGGGTCGAGGCCGTTGGCGGTGACGTTGCGCTGCGCCAGCGCCAGCGCGTCGCCCGACGAATCGATCGACACCACGCGGCGGGCGCCGCCGGCCAGCGCCGCGAGCGAGAAGCCGCCGGTGTAGCAGAAGCAGTTCAGCACGTCGCGCTCGCGCGACAGCTGGCCGACCAGCGCGCGGTTGTCGCGCTGATCGACGTAGAAGCCGGTCTTGTGGCCGTTCGGCACGTCGACGTGATACCGCACGCCGTTTTCGCGCGCGATCAGCGTGGGCGGCGGCGCGTCGCCGGCCAGCACGCCGGTGATCTGCTCCAGCCCTTCCTTCTGACGAATCGACACGTCCGAACGCTCATAGACGTTCGGGCAGCCGGTGGCGGCCGTCAGCGCGGCGACGATCGCCTCCTTCCAGGCCTCGACGCCGGCCGCCATGAACTGGCAGACCAACTGGCCGCGGCGCTCGGTGGCCGGCGCCGTGGCGTCGGGCGACTGGCCGAGCGGCAGCGCGTGCGGCAAGCCGTCGTCCACGTAATAGTCGACCACCAGGCCGGGCAGGCCGTCGGCCTCGCCGAACACCAGGCGCACCGCGTCGGTGCCGGTCACCATCGTCTGGCGGTGCGCCACGGCGCGCTGGACGCGGCGCTTGAAGAACGCGTGGTCGATCGGCTCGGCCTCGTCGAAGCTCCAGACGCGCACGCGAATCTGCGAATGCGGGCTGTAGGCGCCGCGCGCGAGAAAGCGGCCGTCGTGCGAGCGCACGATGACGGTCGCGCCGGGCGCGGGCGACTTGCCGTCCACGCGGTCGATCGCGTTGGCGTAGACCCACGGATGGCGGCGCAGCAGGGATTTGTCTTTCGACGGTTTGAGCGTAACGGTTTGCATGTCGGTATCGATTCGGGCCGCGCGGGGCGCGGCGGTCAAGCAGGTGAAAACACGGGCGCGGGGCGCAAAACAGTGCAAAACGGGTGGGCGACGGGCGCAAGAACGTGGGCAAGAACGGGTGCTGAACCCGCGCAAAACCGGCACACGGCCGGTGCGCCGGACTCGGCTCGCGCCGGCCGCCGGCGGCGTCAGTCGCGCTTCTTCGCGCGCGGGTGGGCGCTGTCGTAGATCTTCGCCAGATGCTGGAAGTCGAGCGAGGTATAGACCTGGGTGGCCGAAATGCTGGCGTGGCCCAGCAACTCCTGCACCGCGCGCAGGTCGCCGCTCGATTGCAGCACATGGGTGGCGAACGAATGGCGCAGCACGTGCGGATGGACGTTGGCCGGGATGCCGGCGGTGAGCGCGGCGCGCTTGACGCGCTCGCGCACCACGCCGGGCGCCATCCGGTTGCCGCGCACCGACAGGAACAGCGGGTGCGGATCGGCGCGCACCCAGCCGTCGCGCAGCCCGAGCCAGGCGTCGAGCGCGTCGAGCGCCTTGCGGCCGACCGGCACCTTGCGCTCCTTGCCGCCCTTGCCGAGCACGGTGACTTCGGCCTCGGCGCGGTCGAGCCAGCCGGCCGACCGGTAGCCGCCGCCCTGGGCGTAATGCACGTCGAGGCCGACCAGCTCGGCGAGCCGCAGCCCCGACGAATAGAACAGCTCGACGATCGCGCGGTCGCGCACGCCTTCGGGCGTGTCGGGGAACGGTGACTCCATCAGCGCGGCGGCGTCGTCCACCGACAGCGCCTTCGGCAAGGTCTTCGGGCGTTTCGGCGCGCGCACCGTGGCGACCGGGTTGGCCGGCATCTCCACGCGCAACGCATACCAGCGGTAGAACGCGCGCCAGGCCGACAGCCGGTGCGCGATCGAGCGCGCCGACAGGCCGCCCGCATGGGCGCGCGCCACCGCGCCGCGCATGTCGGCGGCGCCCAGGCTCGCGAGCGGCCGGCCGTTCGCGAACGCGACGAGCGCGTCGAGTTCGTGCGCGTAGCCGCGCAGCGTGTGCTCCGACAACTGCCTGATGTGCTGCAGGTACGACAGGTAGGCGGCGATCGGATCGTCGGTCATGGCGATGCCGCTCAGTGCGGCAGCAGGCGCGTGAGCGCGGCGCTGGCGAGCGAGCCGATGCGGGCCAGGAAATCGGTGCCCATGCCGTCGTGGAAGCGGCGCGTGTCGGGCGAGCCGAGCACCAGCAGGCCGAACGCGTTGGCGTCGTGGTCGGCGCCGGGCGGGCGCAGCGGCACCAGCGCGATCGATTCGGGCGAGCCCGAGGCGGCAGCGGTGCCTTCCCCGCTCTCGGCCGAAGCCTCGACGGGCGCGAGCCATTGTGCGGCCTCGAAGCCGGTGTTGGCTCCGCAATACGGCGTGGTCAGGCTGTTGGCGAACAGGCGCACTTCCTCGCCGACGTGGCGCGCGAATTCGGCCTGCGAGTAGGCGTCGGCCACGTCCCAGATCCGCAGCGCCGTTTGCGGCACGTCGAACACCTCGGCCAGGCCGCCGGCGATCGCGCGCGGCAGCGCGTGCGGGTCGCGCTCGGCGATCACGCGGGCGTTCCAGCGGTCGAACTTCGCGGCGAGGCCGTCGTTCTCGTGGCCGTAGCGCAGCAGTTCGGCCAGGCGCCGGTCGAGCAGCTTGTTCTTGTCGCGCAGCATCTCCATCTGCCGTTCCTGCAGGGAGATCGCGGCCCGGCCGTGCGGGCTCGCGAGCTTGACCGTCGCCAGCAGTTCGGCGTGCCGGGCGAAGAATTCGGGGTTGGCGAGCAGGTAGTCGGCGACGTCGCGTTCGTTCATAAAGCGTTCGGTTCCGGTGCGCTTGGGTTCGGGAGCGGGGGGGCGGGGCGGTGGGCCGGGTCGGCGGGCTCAGGCAGCCAGTTCGATCGCGCCGTCGAAGACGGTCACGGCGGGGCCGGCCATCGTCAACGGGGCGGTGTCGTCGCGGGCGCCGTCCCACCGGATCGTCAGGGTGCCGCCGTGCGTGTGGACGGCAACCGGCGAATCGAGCACGCCGCGCCGGATGCCGGCCGCGACGGCCGCACAGGCGCCGGTGCCGCAGGCGAGCGTTTCGCCCGCGCCGCGCTCGAACACGCGCAGCTTCACTTCGCGGCGCGAGACGATCTGCATGAAGCCGGCGTTCACGCGCTGCGGGAAGCGCGCGTGGCGCTCTATCGCGGGGCCGTCGACCAGCACGGGGAACGCTTCGACATCGTCCACCAGTTGCACCGCGTGCGGATTGCCCATCGACACCGTGGAGATCCAGCGCGTCGCGCCGTTCACGTCGAGCGGGTAGACCGTGTCCGCGCCCTCGCGGCGGGCGTCCAGCCCGGCCGCGTCGAACGGCACGCGGGCCGGCTCGAACACGGGCGTGCCCATGTCGACCACCACCTCGCCGTTCTCCTGCATGGTCAGCGTGATCACGCCGTGCTGCACCTGGACGCGCACCGTGCGCTTGTCGGTCAGGCCCTTGTCGCGCACGAACTTGAGGAAGCAGCGCGCGCCGTTGCCGCAATGCTCGACCTCGCCGCCGTCGCAATTGAAGATCCGGTACTTGAAATCGACGCCATCAAGGCTCGGCCGCTCGACCAGCAGCAGTTGATCGGCGCCGATGCCGAAATGGCGGTCGGCGAGCGCGCGCACGCGCGCCGGCGTGAGGCCGAGGTCGCCGGCGGTGCCGTCGAGCACGACGAAGTCGTTGCCGGCGCCTTGCATCTTGGTGAACGGAAGTTTCACGGTATTCCAGGGTTGCCTGTCGGACGGGGCTGGCGGGGCGCGATCGAGCCGGGCGGCGCGCCGGGGAGGCGCTGCGCCGGGTACGCCGCGCGCGCTGCGTCAGCCTGACCGTGAATGATACATGGACTGCCGGGCGGGAATGGGAGCGGGTTGGCGGGCTTCGGGGTGCGAATCAATGACGGGGGATTTCATCGGCAAGCCGGCCGGACGGCCAGCGAACGAGACACTATCGCGCAGGGTTATGAGATGGCGGGGCTTGCAGAATCGTTGAATTCTTGGCGAGGATCTTCCGGACGCCGGATGCCAATCGTGGCGTCGGCCGGCGATTTCACCTCGCGACTATCACTGAACCGCTACCCGAATGACACGCATGCTCACCCCCCCTCACCCCGGCGAAACCTTGCGCGACGATGTGTTGCCCGCTTTGGGCCTGTCCGTCACCGAAGCCGCGGCGCAACTCGGCGTGACGCGCGCGGCGCTGTCGCGCGTGCTCAACGCCCGCGCCGCGATTTCCCCCGAAATGGCCCTGCGCATCGAAGGCTGGCTCGGCGTCGAGCGCGGCGGCCGCGCCGATCTCTGGCTGGCCGAACAACTGGCCTACGACCTCGTGCAAGCGCGCGCCAAAGGCATGCCGAAGGTCGAGCGCGCCCCCCATCCGCAATGAAGGCCGCGCTCGCCCGTTGGCGCTACATCAGAACAGATGGTCGATGCCGATCGTCACGGCCGTCTGGCTCGGCACGCCGTTCGGGTTGAGCGTGCTGACCACCGAATGGCGATACGAGGTGTAGTCGGCTTCCGCGTACAGCGTGGTGCGCTTGGACAGCAGATAAGCCAGCGAGACGATCGACAGGCCGCGCCGGCTCGCCTTGTCGGTCGATACCGTGGTCTGGTAATAGCCGCCGTAGAGCACCATCGTCGATTTGATGTTCCACGACAGGCCGCCGAAGGCGTTGTTGGTCACCTGGTGCGGCGCGCCCTGCGTCTGCAGATCCTCCGACATGAAGCCGCCCGACAGCTCGACCGGCCCGAGCCGGTAGCTGGCCCCGCCCATGTAGTAGGTGTCGCCCGCGTAGTTGGTGCCCGACAGCACGCTGCGGTGCCCGTACACCCCGCCGAGCGAGGCCGGCCCGAGCGTGTAGGTGAGGCCCACCGCGTGCGCCGCGCCGCTGGCGAAATTGCCGGCCACGCCGCCGAACGAGTTGTCCACCTCGAACAGCACGTTGCCGAAGTGGTTCTTGTACTTCACGTCGTTGTTGTTGCGCGTGCCGTCGGACGCCTGCGTCAGCGGCAGGATCGGCGTGAAGTGGAAGTGGAACGGATCGTAGTAGCTGATGATGTCGTGCGCGATCGTGTATTGCCGGCCGAAATCGAGCGAACCGTACTTCTTGTTGCCCAGGCCGACGAACGACTGCCGCTGGAACAGCGTGTTGGTGGTGTTGTCCAGCTGGCCGTTGCCGACGTTGAAGCCGCTCTCCAGCAGGAAGTGCGCATCCCAGCCGCCGCCCAGATCCTCACGGCCCCGGAAGTCGAGCTTGTTCGAACTGAAATAGCCGTTCGAATTCATCGTGTAGATCGTGCCGCCGCCCTTCGCCGCGTTGGTCTGATAGCGGATCCCGCCATCCACCGTGCCGTACAGCTGCACGCTCGACTGCGCGTGCGCCGGCAGTATCACCGTCAGCGCCGTGCTGGCCGACAGGCCCATCCCGAGGTGTCTCCAAACCCTTGTCTTCACCGTGTGTCTCCGTGTTGTCACGCCCCATCGGTGCGCCGCGACGCGACACCGCATTATTATTCGCAGGGCTAATTAATTTCGCAGCGTATCGGGCTGCGTTTGCTGCACCGACGCCCGCCTGGGCGCCGGTTGGTGCGAGGTCAGTGGCCGGCGTGGCCGCCTTCGGCCCGGTCGAGCCGCGCGAGCGGCGCGGCGTCGGGCTGGAATCCGGCTTTCAGTTCACGCCGCAGCGCGGTGCGGTCGAGCGCTTTCTCCCAGTTCGCCACCACGATCGTCGCGACGCTGTTGCCGACGATGTTGGTGAACACGAAGCCGCTCGACATCGCCTTGTGGATGCCGAGGATCAGCGCGATCGATTCGACGGGAATCGTGTTCGAGGCGGCCAGCGTGGCGGCGAGCACCGCGATCGCGGCGCCGGACACGCCGGCCGCGCCCTTCGAGGTCAGCAGCAGCACCAGCAGCAGCACGAGTTGGTCGTGCCAGCTCATCGGCGTGTTGGTGGCCTGCGCGAGAAACACGGCGGCGGCCGCGAAATACAGGCAGGTGCCGTCGTGGTTGAACGTGTAGGCGGTCGGCAGCACGAGGCCCACGACCGATTTTTCGCAGCCGAGCCGTTCGAGCTTGTCGATCAGTTGCGGAAACACCGTTTCCGACGAGCTGGTGCCGATCACCAGCAGCAGTTCCGCGCCGATGTAGCGCATCAGGCGCAGCAGGCTGAAGCCGTTCAGCTTCGCGATCGGCCACAGGATCAGCGCGAGGAACAGCGCGCAGGTCAGGTAGAACTCCAGCACCAGTTTGCCGAGCGACAGCAGCGTGCCGAAGCCGAACTTGCTGACGGTGAATGCGATCGCACCGAACGCGGCGAGCGGCGCGACCTTCATGGTCAGGCCGATGATCCAGAACAGCGAGCCGGCGGCCGAATCGATCAGGTCGAGCGCGGGCTTGGCGCGCTCGCCGATCGCCGCCAGGCCGAACGCGAACAGCACCGAGAAGAACAGCACCTGCAGCACGTCGCCGTTGGCGAACGCGCTGATCGCCGTGTGCGGGATCACGTTGAGCAGGAATTCGCTGGTGGTCACGACGTGGTGCGCCTTCGCCACGTAGGCGTCCACGGCCGACGAATGCACGCTGTGGATGTCCACGTTCATGCCCACGCCCGGCTTCAGCACGTTGATCACCACCAGCCCGAGCACCAGCGCGAGCGACGTGACCACCTCGAAATAGAACAGCGCCTTGATCGCCACCCGCCCGACCTTGCCGAAATCCTTCACGCCGGCAATGCCGCTGCACACCGTGCAGAAGATGATCGGGCCGATCAGCATCTGGATCACGCGGATGAACGCGTCGCCCAGCGGTTGCAGGTTGATGCCGAACTTCGGGAACACGTAGCCCGTGGCAACGCCGAGCGCCATGCCGGCGATGACCTGGAACGACAGGTCGCGGTAGAACGGGCGGCGCCGGCGGGGCGCGGTGGCGGTGGACTTGCCGGGCAAGCTCATGGTGTCTCCTGGTGGTGCGGCGGCGAACTGGGGTTCGCTCGACATGCGAAAAGCGTGATACCGATGCGGGTACGAAGCGGGGCGGCGCGGGTCAGCGCGCCGTGTCGCCGAGGATCGCGTAGCTGTCGGCGAAGATCTCGTCGACGCTCAGCGCGCGCGGCAGCAACTGCTGCGCCTCGCAGGCCGCGATCGTTTCCTGCAGCGGGCCGCGCAGCGCCTCGTAGCCTGCCAGAAGCTTGTCCGGCTTGCCGGCACTGGCGCCGCCAGCGGCTGCCTTGCCTTCGCACAGCAGCTTATACACCGCGCGAATGGCCTCCGGATGCGCCTCGGCCGCGGCCTGCGTGACCGTCACCACATGGTTGATCGGCACGAAACGGTGCTGCGCGTACCAGGCCTGGTCGGCGGCGGCGGCATCGGGGATCAGCGGCGCGAAATCGGGATCGTCGGGCAGATCGTTGCCGAAGATCGCCGCGTCGAGCTCGCCCGCGTGCAGCATCGCCAGCATCTTCTGGTCGGCGGCAGCGCGGCGCACGAACGACGGCTCGCGGTATTCCTCCAGGTGCGCGCCCTCGAACGTGACCCATTCGATCTGTTCGAGCGGCACGCCGTAGGTGCCGGCGAGGATCGCCCGCACCCACATGCCGGTGGTCTGCGTGTAGGCGCGCACGCCCACCTTCTTGCCGGCCAGGCGGCTCACGTCGAGTTCGCCGTGGCGACGGTTGTAGATGATGCAGCCTTGCTGGAACCGCGCGGCGATCACGAACGGCAGCAGCACCAGCGGCTTGCCGTAGGCCTTCGCCTGCAAATAGGTGGCGATCGCCAGTTCGCTGACGTCGTAGACCTGACGGCGCGCCATCGGCGCGAACGCTCGGTGGATCGGCTCGACGTCGTCGAACACGAGGTCGACGGCCGGGTCGCTCAACGCACCGGTTTTCAGCGCTTGCGTGTGCGGGTAGGTTTTCAGCGCGGTGATCAGGCGCGGGGCGGGCGAGGTGCGGGTCATCGTCGGATTCCGGAATGCAGGCGTTTCGGGCTCGCGCTCAGCGCGACAGCGCCGGGTAGACGGTCAGCGCCGTGCCGCCGAAGATCGCCTCGCGCGCCGGCGCAGGCAGCATCGCCAGGCTTTCGCGCGCATCGGCCAGCAGTTGCGGCAGCGAACCCTCGGCGGCCGGGAAGTTCGAGCCCCAGGCGATGCGGTCGGCGCCGAACGCGTCGAGCACGCGCGGGAAGAATTCGCCCGGCGTCGATGCGCCGCGCGAGGCCTCGGCGATGGTGCGGTTGGTCAGCTTCAGGTACACGCCGCGATGTTCGGCCAGGCTGAACAGCGGCGCGGCCGCTTCGTACGGGGCGCCGCCGGCCAGGTCCGGACGCGCCAGGTGATCGAGCAGCACGCGGATCTCCGGGAAGCGCGCCAGCATGTTCAGCAGCGCCGGAATGCCCTGCGCCGTCATCTGCAGGCAGATCGACACGCCGTGGCGCTGCGCGTAATCCCACACCGGGAACGAGCGCTCGTCGTCGAGCCAGCCGGCCTGGCCCGGCATGGTGCTGCCGGTGGTGAACAGGCGCAGGCCCGACAGGCCGGCGTCGAGCCAGCGCTGCAGTTGCGAGACGGCGTCGGCCGCGAGCACGTCGATCGAGAACACGCCGGCGAAGCGGTCCGGGTGCGCACGCACCGCGTGGACCACATAACTATTGTCGTTGCCGTACACCGTCGATGCCTGCACCACGACCGCGCGGTCGATACCGGCCGCATCCATCGATTCGAGCAGGCCGGCGTAGGTCACTGGGCGCTTGGCCGACCACTCGGATTGATGGCCGCCGACCGGCGCGAGCGGATAGCGTTGATTATCCGGAGAAATGGCGTGGGTATGGGTATCGATGACGACGGACATGTCCGGTCTCCTGATTGAAATCGGTGTGGAACGAATGGCTGCCACTGTAAGGCGGATGGCGTCGCGGCCCGCAATATGTAGTGAGGCCTGGCACATAAATTTTGGTTAAGCTAGGGGTTTCCACAGAGACGACCCAGGGGGACGGATGGCGATTCGCGACGACGATCCGCACGACGACGACCTGTCGCGGCTGCGGCGGCTGTTCCTGTTCGACGCGGTGTGCGAGGCGGGCGGCATCGGCCAGGCCGCGGCGCGCGCCGGACGCACGCAGCCGGCCGTCAGCCTGGCGATCGCCAAGCTGGAAGCCAGTTTCGGTGGCCAGTTGTTCGTGCGCGGTTTCGGCGGCAGCGAGCTGACGGCCGACGGCGCGATCCTGCAGCGGCGCGTGCGGCGCATGCTCGACCAGATCGAGGGCGGCATCGCGGCGCTGGTGGGTGAGACCACGGCGAGCAAGGCCGGCACGGCTGGCGCGGCCCATGCGGCGAACCTGTGCCGCCACCTGACCGACGCGCAGGTGCGCTGCCACATCGCGATTTCCGAAGCCGGTTCGGCGGCCGAGGCGGCCATGCGGCTCGGCATTTCGCAGCCGGCCGTGCATCGCGCGGCGCGGCAACTGGAGGAGACGGTCGGCGTGTCGCTCTACCGGCGCCGCGTGCACAGCGTGGCCGCGAATCCGGCCGGCATCGAGTTCGCGCGCCGCCTCAGCGTGGCGCTGGTCGAGATCGCCCAGGCGCGCGAGGATCTGGCCGCCGCGCGCGGCCAGCTCACCGGCAAGCTGGCGATCGGCCTGCTGCCGATGCTGCCGCCGCGCCGCGTCGCGCGGGCGATCCAGCGCTTGCGCGCGCGCTATCCGGCGGCGCGCGTGACGGTCGACGAAGGCTCGTACGAGCGCCTGTCGCGGGAATTGCAGAACGGCGCGCTCGACGTGATCGTCGGCGCGCTGCGCGAGCCGCGCGTGACGGGGCTGCTCGGCGAAACCGAGCTGTTCGCCGATCCGTACGTGATCGCGGTGCGCAAGGGCCACCGGCTGGCGCGGCGCAAGCGGGTGGCCACGCGCGATCTGGCGGCGTACGAATGGGTGGTGCCGCAGCGCAACGTGCCGCGCCGCACCGTGATCGATGCGCTGCTCGCGCAACTGACGGTGAAGCCGCCGCTGGTGGTCGAGACGAGCTCGCTGGCGATGATGGTGGCGATGCTGGCGGAGAGCGATTGCATCACGCTGCTGCCGCGCTCGCAGATCGACGAGGCGTTTCCGGGCAGCGAGATGGCCGCGCTGGAGCTGGAAGCTCCGGAGGCGCGGCGGGTGGTGGGCTATACGCTGCGTGCCGACTGGCTCGGCACGGCGGTGCAGCAGGCGTTTCTCGGCTACCTGCGCGACGAGTGCGCCGCGCGCGTCGCTCAATAAAAGCCGGGCTGGCCTTCGGGGCGCGTCTTGAAGCGCTTGTGGACCCAGTAATACTGCTCGGGTATCAGCAGGATCTGCTCTTCGAGGAAGGCGTTCATGCGGCGCGCATCGAGATCGTCGTCGCCGGTGGGGTAGTTCTCCCACGGCTTGAATACGCGCAGCCGGTAGCCCTTGTAGTTCGGCAGCACCTCGCCGATCACCGGCACGAGCTGCGCGCGGCCGGTTTTCGCCAGCCGGCCCACCGCGGTCAGCGTGCAGGTGGGAATCCCGAAGAACGGCACGAACGTGGAGTTGCGCACGCCGTAATCCATGTCGGCGCCGAGCATCACCGGCTTGCGGTCGCGCAGCCAGCGCAGCACGATGCGCGCGCTGTCGGCGCGGCCGGCCATTTCGGCATCGAAGCGGCTGCGCGCGCGCTTGGCCTCGACCTCGAGGATCGGGTTCGAAAATGGTTGGTACAACGAACCGCAGGTGCGCTGGAGCTCGCGGTTGATCCAGATGGTGCCCGCCTCGATGCCGACGAAATGAAAGCCGAGCAGCAGCGTGGGCGGCATGTCCGGATCGGTCAGATCGATCGCGCTGTCCACCTCGATCAGCTTGGCGAGCTTCTTCTCGGAGCCGAACCACTGCACGCTGCGCTCGACGTAGCTGCGGATCGCGTGACGGAAATGCTTGCCGGCGATTTCCTCGCGCCGCGCGTCGCTCCACTCAGGAAAGCAGAGTTTCAGATTCGTATGTACGATGCGTTTTCGCCTGCTCGGAATGCGATAGAGCAGCCAGCCGAGGCCGTCGCCGAAGCGCGCCGTCACGCCGTAAGGCAGTACTGCGAACAGCTTCAGCACAAGCAGTGCGAGCCGGGTGGCGAGGCGCCCTAGCATGCGCATGCTCCATGCGCTTGCGCGGCAGGCGGAAAAGGATGGGAGTTCTGAAGGATCGTGAGGGCCGGCACGTCGGGGCTCTTGCGTGACTGATGAATAAAGTCGCTATAATACGGGCTTCGCCGAGTTAACTGACAACTTGCGGGGCGAAGCCGGCAGGGCCAAAGCGCTCATCCGGATCAAGAAATCCGCTAAAGCGTCGCCGCTTCAATCGCTTCCGAAGCTGGCTACGTGAATGCAACCGTAACCACACAGGAGCTGACTCAAGTGGCAAACGACTTCTTCTTCACGTCCGAATCCGTATCCGAAGGTCATCCGGACAAGGTCGCAGATCAAATTTCCGACGCTATCCTCGACGCGATCCTCACGCAGGATAAGTACTCGCGCGTGGCCGCCGAAACGCTGTGCAATACCGGTCTCGTCGTGCTGGCGGGTGAAATCACCACCACCGCCAACATCGACTACATCCAGATCGCGCGCGACACCATCCGTCGCATCGGCTACGACAACACCGATTTCGGCATCGACTACAAGGGCTGCGCGGTGCTGGTCGCCTACGACAAGCAATCGCCGGACATCGCGCAAGGCGTCGATCGCGCGCACGACAACAACCTCGATCAGGGCGCGGGCGACCAGGGCCTGATGTTCGGTTACGCGTGCGACGAAACGCCGGAACTGATGCCGCTGCCGATCTACCTGTCGCACCGTCTGGTCGAGCGCCAGGCCAACCTGCGCCGCGACGGCCGCCTGCCGTGGCTGCGTCCCGACGCGAAGTCGCAGGTCACCGTCCGCTACGTCGACGGCAAGCCGCATGCGATCGACACCGTGGTGCTGTCCACCCAGCATTCGCCGGACATCGACCTGCCGCAACTGCGCGAAGCCGTGATCGAGGAGATCATCAAGCCGACGCTGCCGGCCGAGCTGATCAAGGGCGACATCAAGTTCCTCGTGAACCCCACCGGCCGTTTCGTGATCGGTGGCCCGCAAGGCGATTGCGGCCTGACCGGCCGCAAGATCATCGTCGATACCTACGGCGGCGCAGCCCCGCACGGTGGCGGCGCGTTCTCGGGCAAGGATCCGTCGAAGGTCGACCGTTCGGCCGCCTACGCGGGCCGTTACGTCGCCAAGAACATCGTCGCCGCGGGCCTGGCCTCGCGCGCGCTGATCCAGGTGTCGTACGCAATCGGCGTGGCCGAGCCGACCTCGGTGATGGTCAACACGTTCGGCACGGGCAAGGTGTCCGACGACGTCATCACGAAGCTCGTGCGCGAGCATTTCGACCTGCGTCCGAAGGGCATCGTGCAGATGCTCGACCTGCTGCGTCCGATCTACGAAAAGACGGCCGCCTACGGCCACTTCGGCCGCTCGGAGCCGGAATTCACGTGGGAAGCGACCGACAAGGCGCTGATCCTCGCCGAGGCAGCCGGCGTCGAGCCGGTCGTGGCGCAAACGGCGTAAGCCGCGTCACGCTGGCCGCGCGCTTCGGCGCGCAAAAGAAAACCCCGGTCCAGGCCGGGGTTTTTTGTTGATGCGGAGACGGGCGGCGTGTCGTTGGCGCGGCGGGAGGCTTTACCGAAGCATGGCCGGATCGCGCGATACGCTCGATTCGGGCCGCCTGAGCGCTGACGTGCCGATACGTATCGCAGAAGCGCTGAGGCGGCCGACCAGGCTGCCGCAGCCGAGCATGCCGCCGAAGGCCCCGCGTACCCGCCTCAAGCGGCGGGCCACTTCGTTTCAGCGCGCGCCGAACGCGAACCAGCCTGCGCTGGCCAGCAGGCGACGCGGGCGGTTGACGCGGCGGCGCGGGCCGTTCGCACGGCGCAGCGTCAGCAGGCGCAGCGACGACGGCTTGCGCAGCAGCGCCGGCAGGCCGAGGCGGCGCGTGTTGGCGTGGGCGCGCATCGCAGCCAGGAAGTTGTGCAGCCACGTGCGCAGGCCGCTGCCGAGGCGCGGTGCGGACGGCGTGACCGCGCGGCTGGCCAGGGCACGCGTGCGCGCCTGATGGTGGCGCAGCGTGCGCACGATCCGGCGCGGCTCGAGCGGCGCGAGACGCTTGGCGGCGCGGGTCAGACGGGAGGTGAGGCTGAAAGACATGACGATGTGACTTGGCTCGTAAAGGGCCGGATCGGTGACCTCTTCGGGTGGCCGGATTCCGACGCCTGAGTAAAAGTGGCCCCTGGCGACTTACCGCTGCATGGTAGCGGATGCCAAAAAAGACGGCGCCAGTCGAAATGACAGGCCGCGACAGGCTACCGGCGATCCGTGTCGCCAGGAAGTCGTGCAGGCCCGAGGCCGTCCCGGGCCGCCGAATGTCGTTCGCGGGGTTAGTCCGTGCGGGCGGCGCGACAGTTCCGAGGCACTCGCGAAAAAAGGGCCGGGCGCCGCCCGGGCCCGGGTTCCGCCGAATCGTGCGCCGTCATACAATCATCGATTCATCAAAACGACACCGAGTCGACCATGTCTTCACAGCAGTCCGAGATGATTCGCGCGCAGATCGCAGCATTGCGCGAGCACGGTTACGTGATCGCCCGCGGGCTGGTCGCGCCGGAAACCTGCGCGGCGCTGAAGGCCGAGGCCGAGCGCGAGTTGCACGAGGCGGCCGAGCCGCTCGAATTCGAGGCCGACCTGCGTTATCCGGGTGCGCCCGAATCGAAGGATGCGCCGGGCGGCAAGACGGTGCGCCGCCTGCTCGACGCGCATGGCCGTTCGGCGGCGTTCGCCGCGCGTGCCACCGCGCCCGAGATCGCCGCCTGGATGCAGGCGTATTTCGGCGAGACGGCGCTGCTCTCGCGCGTGCATCACAACTGCATGATGACCAAGCATCCGATGTACGGCAGCCTGACCGGCTGGCATCGCGATTTCCGTTATTGGGCGTTCGAGCGGGCCGATCTGGTGTCGGTTTGGCTTGCGGTGGGCGCCGAAACCAACGAGAACGGCGCGCTCTGGCTCGTGCCCGGCTCGCATACGGCCACGTTCGGCGCCGAGGCGTTCGACGACGCGAAGTTCTTCCGTGGCGACCTGCCCGCCAACCGGGCCATGATCGACCGTGCCGTGTGCCCCGAACTGCAACCGGGCGACGTGGTGTTCTTCCACTGCAATACGCTGCATTCGGCCGGGCAGAACCGCAGCGATCGCGTGAAGTTCTCGCTCGTCTACACCTATCACGGCGAGAGCAACCGGCCGGTGGCCGGGTCGCGCTCGGCATCGAAGCCGGATGTCAGGCTGTGAGGTGACGTGCAGCGCGTGCGTCGCGCATCGATAAAAAAAGCAGCCCGAATCGGCTGCTTTTTTCATGGTGCGGCGCTGGGTGGGGCGGCGCGTTCAGCGTTTGCCGCCCGGCATCGCCAGGCCGATCAGTCCGGCCAGCGTCGCCACGGCGCCGCCCGCGACGAGCAGGATCGTCTTGGTGGCCGGCGAACCGGTGAACAGGCGCGACAGGCTGTCGTTGAACGAATGGAAGGACTGGCCGCCGAAATACAGCAGCACGAGGCCGCCGACAATCAAGGCAACCGAGATCGCTCGGGTCATGGATTTCCTCGCAGGAACGCATCGTCAGGACGCCGCAGTGTAGCGGCACCGGGATGCGCACGTCCATGTCCGGCCCGGCGTGACGGCCGCGAGAGCGAAGCGGGAAAGCCACGGCGCGCGCCGCGAGGGCCGCGCGCCGTGCATGCGCGATGATCCGCTGCCGCGCTAGATCAGCGCGGGCAAGCCCTCCACCAGCAGCAACGCGACGCCCACGCCGAGCATCGCGCCGATCACGCGCAGCAGGTTGTGCCGGACGTGATGCGTGCCGCAGGGAACCGCGCCAAGGAACAGTGCGCCGGCAAGCGCCATCGGAATCAGAAGAATGAAATCGCCTACGGTGAAGTAGCCCATGATTGTCTCCCTCCTCGATCGAATCCGCTCATCGTGATGCGGGCGGTTGATTGGAGTATAGGCAAGGAAAACTCACATTTCGCATTCCAGATTGTTACCGATTCGGGGAAAGACTTCCCGGCGCACAGGTACGCGCGCCGCCCTATCGTTCGCTTTCCGAAACATTACCGATGGCTTTCTTGTTCGGCATCGCTCGATCGGGCGCATGGCGGAACACCAGCACCAGGCCGGCCAGGATCGCGGCGATCCCGGCGATTTCGAGCCGGCCCGGCAGGTTGCCGAAACCGATCGCATCCATCAGCGTGGTGACCACCGGCACGAGGTAGAACAGGCTCGTCACGTTGACGGCGTCGCCGTCGCGCATCAATCGATAGAACAGCATCTGACCGGCCACCGAGATCACGAGGCCGAGCCACAGCACCGCGACGACGAACGGCCAGCCGGCCTCGAATGCGAGCGCGCCGGCCGGCGCGAACGGCACGCAGGCGAGGCTCATCGCGAGGCCCACGGCGTTCTGCATCGCCAGGCCGTCGGCGGGCGCGACGCCGCTGTGCTTTTGCAGCAGCGCGCCGGCGGTGATCGTGACGAGCGCCGCCAGCGCGATCGCCACGCCGGCCAGCGAGACGCCGCCGCCGTCGAGGCCGTGCCAGACCACCAGCGCCAGCCCGGTCAGCGCGAGCAGCAGGCCGGCCAGGCGCGGCACGGACCAGCGCCGCTCCACCAGCGCCAGCGTCAGGATCGGCTGCGCGCCGAGCAGCGTGGCCAGCATGCCGGGCGTGATGCCGTGCTGGAGCGCGAACAGGTACGTGATCGAATAGCCGCCCATCAGCGTGCCGATCAGGGCCGTGATGCGGCGCCCGCCGCGCGGCGGCAACCATCGGCCGCGCCGGCCGGCGATGGCCGCCAGCGCAAGCGAGGCCACTGCGAAACGCGCGATCAGGAAGGCCAGCGCCGAGGCATGGCGCACGCCGAGTTCGGCGAAGATGGCGCCGCTGCTCCAGAGCAGGACGAACGAAGAAGTGGTGAAGCGCGCGACGAACGCGCGTTGCAGAAAACGCATGGGAGATCCCGTGTCGATCGGAGTCGGCGACGGTCGCGCGCGTGCCCGCGCCGCGCGAAGCGCGAGCGTGGGAAACGGGCGGAACCGGTGAGTGAAACGTGCCGGCGCGGGTCAGCCGCGCCGGGCCGCGCGAAGCGGCGGGGGCGCGCCGAGGCGCGGCGGATCGACAGGGGGAGGGGGCGCGGCTTGCGCACGCACGAGCCGCCGCGCCAGAGGCGGCAGGCAATCGATGACGTGGACGGGCGCGTGAAGCCGCATGTTTCGGAAACCGTAGTAAATCGGACGAATCGCTACGTTAGCGCAGCGCGTGGTGCGCCGCAAGCGTGGCGCGTGCCAGCGGGCGGCGTTGCGCACCGCTTGCCGCGCAACCCGATCAGGCGGCCCCGGCGCGTTCGCGCGTGCGCAGCCAGATCGAGGCCAGCAGGCCGAGCGCCAGCAGCGCGCCCACCAGCGTGGTCACGCCGGCCCAGCCCGAGCCGCTCCAGGCATGCCCGCCGAGCGAGCCCATCACGCTGGAGCCGATGTAGTACGACAGCAGATACAGCGCGGCGGCCTGCCCCTTGCCTTCCTTGGCGAGCCGTCCGACCCAGCCGCTCGCCACCGAATGGCCCGCGAAGAAGCCGAACGTGACGCAGGCGATGCCGGCCGCGATGGCCGCCACCGGCGCGAGCAACGTGAGCGCGACGCCTATCGCCATCATCACGATGCTGCCGATTAGCACGCGCCCGCGCCCGAGCGAATCGGCCATGCGCCCCGACCACGGCGACGCGAACACCCCCACCAGATACACGATGAAGATCGCGCCGATGGTGGCCTGATTCATCGAATACGGCGGCGCCAGCAGCCGGTAGCCGATGTAGTTGTAGAGCGTGACGAAGCTGCCCATCAGCACGAACGCCATCAGGAACAGCGCGGGCAACTCGCGGCGGCCCGTCAGGTGCCGCGCCAGCGCGCTGCGATGATGCGCGAGGCCCAGCCCGCGGCGCGGCGTGAAGTGCTGCGACGGCGGCAGCAGCGCGCGGAACGCGAGCATCGAGGCGAGGCCGAGCACGCCGATGCCGGCCACCGCGATGCGCCAGCCGAACAGCTCGGCCAGCACGCCGGTGATCACGCGCCCGGCCATTCCGCCGATCGCGGTGCCGCCCACGTACAAGCCCATCGCCAACCCGAGGCCGTCGGGATGCACTTCCTCGGCGAGATAGGCCATCGCCACCGCCGGCACGCCGCCGAGCGCGAGGCCCGTCAGCGCGCGCAGCACCAGCAGTTGATGCCAATGCGGCACGAACGCGGCGGCCAAAGTCAGCAGCGAGGAGAGCGTCAGCGACAGCGTCATGAGCCGGTGCCGGCTCAAGCCCTCGGACACGAAGCCCGCCACGAAGATCGCGAGCGCGAGCGCGGCCGTCGCGAACGACAGCGAGAGGCTGCTCTGCGCGGGGCTGACGTCGAACGTCGTCGAGAACTCGGGCAGCAGCGGCTGCACGTAGTAGAGCAGCGAGAAGGTGGTGTAGCCGGCAAACAGCAGCGCGATGCTCGCGTGCCAGTAGCCGCGCGTGCCGCGCTCGAGATAGGGTGGCACGGAAGGGGGCGGGGCGGCCTGCGCGGAGCGGCTGGCGGCCGGCTCCGGCGACCCGGGCGAAGCGGTCACGCTGATTCTCCAGACAACGAACAAACCGCCACGATACGCCGGTTGCCGCGATCGCGCCCCCACGAGAAGCGGTTGCGCGTGCATGCAGCGGCGTTCGTGTTGCAAACAACGTCACGCAATAGGCATGTTTTTGTGTTCTGCTGACCGTCACGATAGTCGGGTTATGATGATGCACGCCGGTCTGTTTTCCGGTGCGGCCGGTCAAGCCCCGCGTTCGGGGCGCCGCGGCCGGATCGCGGCAAGCGCCGTGACGTGATTGGGCATCGACGCAATTCCATCGAAGTGCGAATCGATTGACAACGGAGTCGTGTTTTCGCCCTTGGGCGGCGCATTCCAGTATTCGCGGCCGGCACACCGGCCGGTTTTAGAAGCGGGGAAACATCATGCATGTCGGTTCGATTGTCTGCACTACGCATATCGCCGTTCCGAAGGGGGCACGCGGCATCGTCCAGCGCCTTCTCGGAGACATGGCGATGGTGACCTGGTACGCGGGCGTGCCGGGCGACTCGAAGGAACTGAACACCGAACCCTTCTTTCTCGAGGACCTGATCGATACCGGCGAATCGGTGTTGCCCGCGGGCGCGGCGATTCACTGAGATCTCGTCAAGCGCTGCCGCGCGGGGCACAATGCCGGCATGCACGACGACTCCATCGAACCCACCCCGGCCGGCGCCAGCGCCGGCCTTCCTTTTGCGGGCCTCACGCCCGAGCGCGTGCTCGATGCGCTCGACAGCGTGCTGATGCCCGCCGGCCTGCGCACCGACGGCCGCCTGCTCGCCCTCAACAGCTACGAGAACCGCGTCTATCAGGTCGGCATCGAAGACAGCCAGCCGATCGTCGCGAAGTTCTACCGGCCGCAACGCTGGTCCGATGCGGCGATTCTCGAAGAGCACGCGTTCGTGGCCGAACTGGCCGCGCGCGAAATTCCGGCCGTGCCGGCGCGCACGCTCGACGGCCACACGCTGCATGCGTTCGAGGGGTTTCGTTTCTCGGTGTTCGACCGTCGCGGCGGGCGCGCGCCCGAACTCGACCGGCGCGACACGCTCGAATGGCTCGGCCGCTTCATCGGCCGGATTCATGCGGTGGGTGCGACCGAGTCGTATCGCGAGCGGCCCACGCTCGATATCCGCAGCTTCGGCTACGAGCCGCGCGATTACCTGCTCGCGCAGGACATGATTCCCGCCGAGTTGCGCGCGGCCTACGAAACGGTGGTGTCGCTGGCGCTCGAAGGCGTCGAGGCCGCGTTCGAGCGGGCCGGCGACGTGCGCCTGCTGCGTGCGCACGGCGATTGCCATCCGAGCAACGTGCTGTGGACCGATGCCGGCCCGCATTTCGTCGATTTCGACGACAGTCGCATGGCGCCCGCGATCCAGGATCTCTGGCTGCTGCTGCCGGGCGACCGCGCCGGCGCATCGGCGGCGCTGGCCGACCTGCTGGCCGGCTATGAGGATTTCTGCGAATTCGATCCGCGCGAGCTGCATCTGGTCGAGGCGCTGCGCACGTTGCGGCTGATTCACTATTCGGCATGGATCGCGCGGCGCTGGGACGATCCGGCGTTCCCCGCCGCGTTCCCGTGGTTCAACACGCATCGCTACTGGGAAGAGCGCGTGCTCGAACTGCGCGAGCAGATCGGCGCGATGCAGGAAGGGCCGCTCTGGCCCGTCTGATTCCGAGCGCCAGGGCAGGCCGTTGCGCATGCAACGGTCCTGCCCGCCACGTCTGAATACCCCCTCAGAACTTCAACATCAACTTGATCAGCCCTGCGAAGCGTTTTCCGTAGGGCGGCGAGAGCAGGTTGCGCGCGTTCAGGCGCGACTGCGTCAGCACCGGTTTCATCTTCGAGAACGTCACGAAGCCGTCGTAGCCGTGATACGCGCCCATTCCGCTCGCGCCCACGCCGCCGAACGGTAGCGTGCCGCAGGCGATGTGCATCAGCGTCTCGTTGATCGACACGCCGCCCGAGATCGTGTGGTGCATGACGCGCTCGATGCTCGCGCGCGATTCCTCGAACAGATACAGCGCCAGCGGCCGCGGCCGCGCGTTGACGTAGGCGATCGCCTGATCGAGCGTGTCGTACGGCACGATCGGCAGCAGCGGCCCGAAAATCTCCTCCTGCATCAGCGGCGACGCATCGGGCGTGCCGGTGATCGCGATTGGCGCGAAGCGGCGCATGGCCGGATCGGCGCTCGCGTCGGTCAGCGGATGCAGCGTGGCGCCGGCGGCCTGCGCCTCGGCGGCGAGCCGGTCGAGCCGCGCGAAATGCCGCTCGGAGATGATCGAGGTGTAATCGGTGTTGCGGGTGAAATCCGGATACAGCTTCGCGATGCGGGCGCGGGCCCGCGCAATGAATGCTTCTTCCTTGCCGCGCGGCACCAGCACGTAGTCGGGCGCGATGCAGGTCTGGCCCGCGTTCAACGTCTTGCCGGCGACGATCGCATCGACGGCATTGTCGAAGCGCGCGCCCGGTCCGACGATGGCCGGCGACTTGCCGCCCAGTTCGAGCGTGACCGGCGTCAGGTGATCGGCGGCGGCGCGCATCACATGGCGGCCGACCTGCGTGGAGCCGGTAAACAACAGGTGATCGAACGGCAGCCGGCTGAACGCCGCGCCGATCTCCGCATCGCCGTTGACCACGGCCACGTGATCGCGCGAGAACGTCTTCGAAATCAGGACTTCGAACAATTCGGAGGTGCGCGGCGTCAGTTCGGACATCTTCACGATCGCGCGGTTGCCGGCCGCGAGCGCGCAGATCAACGGCCCGGCCGCGAGCAGCACCGGGTAATTCCACGGCACCACGATGCCGATCACGCCGAGCGGTTGCGGGATCACCGTGGCGCGCGCCGGCATCAGCCACTTGTTCATCGGCTTGCGGCGCGCGCGCATCCAGCGCTTGCCGTGGCGCAGCGCCTCGTCGAGTTCTTCCTTCGCCATCCAGATTTCGGAGAGCAGCACTTCCTGCTTGGCGCGGTGGCCGAAATCGGCGTTGATCGCCTCGGCCAGCGCGTCGGCGTGGTCGATCAGCATCGTGCGCAGCGCGCGCAAATGCCCCGCGCGCGCGTCCCACGACGGATACGGTGCGCGCAGATAGGCGGCGCGCTGGTCGTGCAGCAACGCGTCGAGCGTGGCGAGGCCGGGCAGGTCGTTCTTCATCGTCTCCTCCTGTTCTTGGCTGGCGGGATGGCGGCCGAACCTCAGGCCGGGAACGCGCGCTCGATCAGCGCGGCGTGGTCGAAACGGGCGGGCAGCGTGCCGTAGACGCGCCCCGATTCGTGGCTCGCCGCGCCGAAGCGCGTGGCCTCGAACGCGTCGGCCACGGCCTCGGGCGCATGGCGGTGCAGCAGCGCGGCCTGGGCGATCAACGCGATGCGCTGCGCGATGCGGCGCGCCGACGCTTCGCGTTCGTCGGGCGGCAGCGCGAACGCGCGCGTCAGTTCGTCGAGGGCGCGCAGCGCGTCGGGATGCGCGGCCAGATCGGCGCGCCAGGCGGCGATCAGCGCGGCGGCCGCGTCGGGCTCGCGCTCGATCGCGCGCAGCACGTCGAGGCACATCACGTTGCCCGAGCCTTCCCAGATCGAGTTGACGGGCGCCTCGCGATAAAAGCGCGCCATCGGGCCGGTTTCGACATAACCGTTGCCGCCCCACACCTCCATCGCCTCGCCCGTAAATTCGAGCGCGCGCTTGCAGACCCAGAACTTCGCGGCCGGCGTGACGATGCGACGCCAGCCGCGCGCCTCCGCCGATTGGCCGTCGTCGTGCTCGACCGCATCGGCAAGCTGCATGAACAGCGTGCTGGCCGCTTCCGATTCGATCGCGAGATCGGCCAGCACGTTGCGCATCAACGGCTGCTCGGCGAGGCGCTTGCCGAACGCGCTGCGATGGCGCGCATGGTGGATCGCCTGCACGAGCGCGGCGCGCATCAGCGCGGCGCTGCCGATCACGCAATCGAGCCGGGTGAGGTTCGCCATCTCGATGATGGTCGGCACGCCGCGGCCTTCCTCGCCGATCATCACGCCGTAGGCATCGAGGAATTCCACCTCGCTGCTCGCGTTCGAGCGGTTGCCGAGCTTGTCCTTCAGGCGCTGCACCTGCACGGCGTTCTTGCGGCCGTCGGGCGCGAAACGGGGCACGTAGAAGCACGAGATGCCGGCGTGGTCGCCGGTGCGCGCGAGCACCAGGTGCGCGTCGCATTGCGGCGCGGAAAAGAACCACTTGTGGCCGACCAGCCGGTACGACTCGCCGCGCCCGCCCGCGCCGAGCGGCCAGGCGCGCGTCTCGTTGCTGCGCACGTCGGAGCCGCCCTGCTTCTCGGTCATGCCCATGCCGATCATCATCGAGCGCTTGTGCGCGAGCGGCACGTCGCGCGGGTCGTGCTCGCGCGTGTAGAGCTTGTCGCGCAGCGTGTCGAACAGGGCCGGTTCCTTTTGCAGCACGGGGATGCTCGCGAACGTCATGGTCAGCGGGCACAGCGAGCCGGATTCGAGCTGCGCATGCAGGAAATAGCTGGCGCAGCGTGCGGCCATCGCGCCCGTGCGCGGCTCGGCGAACGGCAGCGCATGTGCGCCCTCGGAGCGTAGCAGTCCCAACAATTGGTGCCAGCTTGGATGGAATTCGAGCGCATCGATGCGCTCACCGCGTGCGTCGTGCGTGGCGAGTTCGGGGGTGTGGCGATTGGCGAGTTCGGCGAGCGCGAGCGTGTCGGGCGTGGTGAGCGTGGCGCCGTGTTGCGCGAGCGCCGTTCGATGCCAGCCCGCGCCGTGCCGTTGGACGGCGGCCGCGAGCGCGGCGTCGGTTTCAAACGCGTTGTAATCGGCGAGCGGCGGCGCCTGATTCGTAACTCGATGCGTGGCCGTCAGAACCTGCTGATCCATTCCTGTGTCTCCCATTTCGCGGGAGGCGGCTGCATCGAACCGCGCTCCGTCGCGCGAGGCGAATCCGGCCATCTTAAGGCGGGACGCGGCCGGCGTTTAGAGGAATCGCTCTTGATTCGATGCGCCGCGCCGCGCGCCGCGTTCCTACAATGCGCGGACATTACAAGCGAAAAACGACCCGAAGCCGGTCGCTGTCCATGACATGAAGGAGACATGACATGCAGTACGACTACTTAATCGTCGGTGGCGGTTCGGGCGGCGCGAGCCTCGCCGCGCGCCTGGCCGACGCCTGCCCCGACGCGACCATCGCGCTGATCGAAGCGGGCGGCAGCAATCAGCGCAACCTGCTCGTCAACATGCCGGTGGGCATCGCCGCGCTGGTGCCGTTCAAGATCGGCACCAACTACGGCTACGAAACCGAACCGCAGCCGGGCCTCGGCGGCCGTCGCGGCTACCAGCCGCGCGGGCGCGGCCTCGGCGGATCGAGCGCGATCAACGCGATGATCTACACCCGCGGCCATCCGCTCGATTACGACGAATGGGCGGAGCTGGGCTGCACCGGCTGGGGCTGGAACGACGTGCTGCCGTACTTCCGCCGCGCCGAGGGCAACCAGCGCGGCACCAACGCCTGGCATGGCGGCGACGGCCCGTTGACGGTGTCCGACCTGCGCTTCAAGAATCCGTTCGCACAACGATTCATCGATGCGGCGCACGCGGCCGGCTATCCGCTCAACGACGATTTCAACGGCCCCGAGCAGGAAGGCGTGGGCTTCTATCAGGTCACGCATCGCGACGGCGCGCGCTGCAGCGTGGCGCGCGCCTATCTGTACGATCGGCCGCGCGCGAACCTGTCCATCCTGACCGGCGCCACGGTGCTGCGCATCGGCTTCGACGGCAAGCGCGCGACCGGCGTGACGCTCGCGCGCGGCGGCAAGGTCGAAACGCTGGGCGCGCGCGCCGAGGTGATCGTCTCGGCCGGCGCGTTCAATTCGCCGCAATTGCTGATGTGCTCGGGCATCGGCCCCGCCGACGAACTGCGCCGCCACGGCATCGAGGTGGTGCACGACGCGCCTGAAGTCGGCCAGAACCTGATCGACCATATCGATTTCATCATCAACAAGCGCGTGAACTCGTCGGAGCTGGTGGGCGTGTGCGTGCGCGGCATCGCGAAGATGACGCCGCAAGTGCTGCGCTGGCTGCGCAAGGGCGACGGCATGATGTCGAGCAACGTGGCCGAGGCGGGCGGCTTTCTCAAGAGCGAGCCGGGGCTGGACCGGCCCGACCTGCAACTGCATTTCTGCACCGCGCTGGTCGACGATCACAACCGCCACATGCACTGGGGCTTCGGCTATTCGCTGCATGTCTGCGCGCTGCGCCCGAAAAGCCGCGGCACGGTCGCGCTGGCGAGCGGCGACGCGCGCGATGCGCCGCGCATCGACCCGCGCTTCTTCAGCGATGCACGCGATCTCGACCTGCTGCTGACGGGCGCGAAGGCGATGCGGCGGATTCTCGCCGCCGAGCCGCTGGCCTCGCAGGGCGGTCGCGAGCTGTATACCGATCCGTCGGACGACGATGCAACGCTGCGCGCCACGATCGTCGCGCACGCGGACACCATCTACCACCCGGTCGGCACCTGCCGGATGGGCAGCGATGCGCGCGCCGTGGTCGATCCGCAATTGCGGGTGCGGGGCGTGGAGGGCTTGCGGGTGGTGGATGCGTCGGTGATGCCGACGCTGATCGGCGGCAATACCAATGCGCCGTCGGTGATGATCGGCGAGCGCGCCGCGGAATTCATCGCGGCGGCCCGCCGGGGCGGCGCGGCGCCCGAGACGATCCGCGCCAAGCCGTCGGCCGTGGCGGCCGGCAACTGAACGGAGGCGCTTACGCGAATGTATCGACCATCCCGACGCGCTGCTGCGTCGCGGCGCTCGAGGTGCTCGCGGCAACGCCGGCCAGGGCGTCGGCGCCCGAGCCCGACGCGCCGTATACCGCGCCGCCGCGTCGCGTTGCGCTTCCGCCCGAGGATTGCTGTTGCGCGTCCTGCTGCGCGAATCCGGCGCCGCCATCGCTGACGTTCGCGCTGCCCAGGCTCAGGCCGTTCGATTCCATCGCTTCACGCAGCTTCGGCAGCGCGGCCTCGACCGCCTCGCGCACTTGCGGATGCTGCGACACGAACAGCGCGTGCGCATGATTCTCGGCAACGCTCAACACCACCTGGAGCGGGCCGAGATCGGGCGGGTTCAGCGTCAGCGAGGCGCTTTGCTGATGCGCGCTCGAGAGGAACACCACCTTCTGGCTCAATTGGTCGGTCCAGTCCTGCGAGCCGACGCGTGCGGCGAGGCTCGCTTCGGTGGCGCTCGCGCCGGCCGTGGTGGCGGTGCTCGTCTGCGACAGCGGCGAGGCCTGCTGCGCGGCGGCGGCGGCCAGCGCCGATTGCGAGGCGCTGGTGTCGGCCTGCGCGAGCATGGCGTCGGTATGCGTGCTGGTGGTCGCGCTGCCGGCCGTGTTCGAGGCGTTCGCGGCGGCCGCGAATTCGGACGGCGAGACGGCGGTGGTCGGGTTGCGGTCGGTGGCGGCGTGGGCGATCGCAGCACCCGCGTTGCCGTTGCCGAGTTGCGCGCCGGCATTGTTGCCGGTGGCGCCGTTGCCCGCGTTGGCGTCGTGGGCGGCCGGGATCGCGGCGGCCGCCGCGCCGCCGTTGGTCAGGCGATCGAGCGCCGCGTGCAGCGCGTCGGCGATGCCGTTGCCGGTGGCGGCGGTGGCATTGGCCGTGGCGTTCGTGCCCGCTGCGAGTTGCGCGGCCGCCGCTGCCTTTGCGTCGGTGGCGCTGGCCGTGGCCGCGCTGGCGGCATTGGCGGCCAGTGCGTTGGCGGCGGCCGTGGCCGCGGCGCTCGCGTCGGCGCTGCTGCCATTGCCGGTGGTGCCGTCCTGGCGCGCCTGCAATTGCGCCTGGATCGCGGCGGCAGCGGCGAGCGCGGCGGCATCGGCCGGCGTCGTCGCGGCTTGCGACGCGTCCTGGGTGTCGTCCGAGCCGTTGGTCTGATCCGATTTGCCGTGATGGCCGCGATGGCCATGCACGCCGCCGACGCCGGTGTCGGTGCTGCCCGTATTGGACGCCTGAGCCTGGGCCGCCGCCGCGGCATTGGCTGCCGCGTTCGCGGTGCTGCTGGCGGCCGGCTTCGGCTGCTGTTGCTGCTGCTGGCTCGCCACGCTGTGCTGCAGCGTCTGCGAGAACGGCGTCGAGGCCTGGCTGGCGGCGTCGTTGCTGCGCGTGCTCTGGGTCACGGCGCTGGCGGCGTCGAGCAGCGATGCGGTCAGGGAAAGAGCGGGCATGGCGGTGTCTCGGTCGAATTATTCGGAAGCGTGCGCGGCGTCGGCGCGCATGCGCAGCATCTTCGCCGCGTGTTCGTCGGCGTCGCGCTGCTCGCGTTTCGCGGCACGGTGCTCCTCCTGCTTGACGCCGCGGGCCTGCAGGATTTCATACGAACCGACCGTGCGCTTGCGGTCCTGCCACGCCGGGCGGGCCACATCGAGGCGCGCGTCGGCGGCGCCGACGATCCGGCGCTGCTGGCCGATCGCCGCGTCGAGCGTGTCGATGAACGACTGGAAATTGCGCATCTTGCCGGCGGCCATGCCGGACTTGGCCTCCTCGGCGAAGCGCGCGTGGTATTCGTCGCGATAGCGCATCAGCGCATCGAGCTGCTCCTGCGCCGAGGTGCGGTCGCGCTGCGCCTGGCCGAGCTGCTTGGCGGCGTTGTCGAGTTCTTCCTGGGCACGGTCCAGCAGGATTTGCAGCGGAAAGCTTGCAGCCATCGTCAGCCTCCTTCGGCGGGGAACAGGGCATCGAGCGCGGCCATGCATGCGTCGAACGGCGCGCATTCGCGAAAGCCCTGCTGAAGAAACGATTCGATGCGCGGATACAGCGCGATCGCTCGGTCGAGGTGGGCGTCGCGGCCCGGCGCGTAGGCGCCCACCGCGATCAGGTCGCGGTTGCGCTGGTAGCGCGACAGCATCTGCTTGAAGCGGCGCACGCGGTCGAGGTGGCGCTCGTCGATCAGGGCGGTCATCGCGCGGCTGATCGATTGCTCGATGTCGATTGCCGGATAGTGGCCGGCCTCGGCCAACTGGCGTGACAGCACGATGTGGCCGTCGAGGATCGCGCGCGCCGAATCGGCGATCGGGTCCTGCTGGTCGTCGCCCTCGGTCAGCACCGTGTAGAACGCGGTGATCGAGCCGCCGCCCTCGGGGCCGTTGCCGGTGCGTTCGACCAGCGCCGGCAGCTTGGCGAACACCGACGGCGGGTAGCCCTTGGTGGCCGGCGGTTCGCCGATCGCCAGCGCGATCTCGCGCTGCGCCATCGCGTAGCGCGTGAGCGAATCCATCAGCAGCAGCACGTGCTTGCCCTGATCGCGGAAGTATTCGGCCAGCGAGGTGGCGTAGGCCGCGCCCTGCATCCGCAAGAGCGGCGAGACGTCGGCCGGCGCGGCCACCACGACCGAACGCGCGAGGCCGTCCTCGCCGAGGATCTGCTCGATGAATTCCTTCACTTCGCGGCCACGCTCGCCGATCAGGCCGATCACGATCACCTCGGCGCTGGTATAGCGCGCCATGGTGCCGAGCAGCACCGATTTGCCGACGCCCGAGCCTGCGAACAGGCCCATGCGCTGGCCGCGGCCCACCGTCAGCAGCGCGTTGATCGCGCGCACGCCGACGTCGAGCACATGGTGGATCGGCTCGCGTTCGAGCGGGTTGATGGTGGGGGCCGACAGCGGCGCGTCGATGTCCGCGCCGAGCGGGCCGAGCCGGTCGAGCGGGCGGCCCGAGGCGTCCACCACGCGGCCGAGCATCTGCCAGCCCACCGGCAGGCGTTTCGCGCCGGCCAGCGGATCGGCGATCGGCGCGCGCTCCAGCGGCCAGACGCGCGCGCCGGGCAGCACGCCGGCCACGGCGGTGGTCGGCATCAGGAACAGGCGGTCGCCGGAGAAGCCCACCACTTCGGCTTCGGCCACCGGCAGCGTGCTGCCGGCCGGCAATTCGATGATGCATTCGGCGCCCACCGACAGCCGCAACCCGGTCGCTTCGAGCACCAGGCCGGCCGCGCGCGTCAGGCGCCCGCTCGGGCGCAGCGGCAGCGCGCGCGCGCCGAGCTCGCGCATCGCGTCGAGCTTGCCGCGCCAGTGCGCGACGTGCGGATTGGCCGCGAGCGCCGCAGCAGCCGCCGCCGATGCGGCCGCGGCCTGGGCGGCGGCGGAAGCTTTCGGGGCGGTGTCGGCGGCGCGGGTCATGATGGGCTTACCACTCGCTCGAATGGCCGAGCGCGGCGGCCACGCGCTCCCAGCGCGTGGGCAGGGTCGCGTCGATCTCGCCCGAGGCGGCCTGCGCGCGGCAGCCGCCGCGCTCGATGTTCGGATCGACGCGCACGGTCCAGCCGCGCGTGTCGAGTTCTTCCTGCAGATAGGCTTCGACCACCGGCAGATCGGCGGTGCCGACGATCAGTTGCGGTGCGCCGGTCAGCGCCGGCTCGGCGGCCAGCGCCTCGCGCGCGGCGGCCAGCACGGTGCTCGGGTCGAGCTGGACGTGCTGACGCAGCACCTGTTGCGCCAGATCGAGCGCCAGTTGCGCGAGATCGTCGGCCAGCGCGTCGCGCGCCCCTTGCAGCGCCTCGCCGAACGAGCGCGCGAGCGCCGCGAAATGCTCGGCCGCGATATGCATTTCGGTGCGGCCCGCCTCGATGCCGGCCGCGTAGCCCGCTTCCTGGCCGGCGTGATAGCCGAGCGCGTGGCCTTCGGCCTGGCCGCTCGCCATGCCCTCGGCATGCGCGGCGTCGCGCACGCGCTGCAGTTCGGCGGCCAGCGCGGCCGCGGCGGCTTCGCTGTTGTCCTCGGGCGGCGGGGGCGGTTTCGGGTCGAACGAGGCCATCTCCCACCGCTGATAGGCGGTGAGGGTGGCGGCGCTGCCGTGCGCGCGCTCAGACATACGCGTCTTCCGCCTTGCCGCCCAGCACCACCTGGCCGTTCTCGGCCAGCGTGCGGACGATCGTCAGGATCTTGCGCTGCTGCTGCTCCACTTCCGACACGCGCACCGGGCCGCGCGCGTCGAGATCCTCGGCGAGCAGTTCGGCCGCGCGTTGCGACATGTTGGCCAGGAACTTCTGGCGCAGCGGCGGTTGCGCGCCCTTCAGCGCGATGATCAGCGTTTCCGACTCGACTTCCTTGAGGATCAGCTGGATCGCGCGATCTTCCAGGTCGAGCAGGTTCTCGAACACGAACATCTCGTCGATGATCTTCTGCGCCAGGTCCGGGTCGTAGGACTTGACGTTCTCGATCACCGATTCCTCGTGCGTGCTCGTCATGAAGTTCAGGATTTCGGCCGCCGTGCGGATGCCGCCCATCGGGCTGCGCTTGAGGTTGTCGCTGCCCGACAGCAGGCCGGTCAGCACCTCGTCGAGTTCGCGCAGCGCGGCCGGCTGGATGCCGTCGAGCGTGGCGATCCGCAGCAGCACGTCGTTACGCAGCCGCTCGGTGAAGCACGAGGCGATTTCGGAGGCCTGATCGCGGTCCAGGTGGACGAGGATGGTCGCGATGATCTGCGGGTGCTCGTTCTTGATCAGCTCGGCCACCGCGCCCGAGTCCATCCACTTGAGGCCCTCGATCCCGCTGGTGTCGCTGCCCTGCAGGATCCGGTCGATGATCACGCCGGCGCGGTCCTCGCCGAGCGCCTTGGTCAGCACCGAGCGGATGTAGTCGCCGGAGTCGAGCGACAGCGCCGAATGCTTTTCGGCCTCGCCCACGAACTCCTTGAGCACCTCGTCGAGCTGCTCGCGCGTGACGTTCTTCAGCGTGGCCATGGTCACGCCGATCTTCTGGACCTCGCGCGGGCCCAGGAACTTGAACACCTGCGCCGCTTCTTCCTCGCCGATCGACATCAGCAGCAGCGCGCTTTTCATCAGGCCTTCAGCGCTCATCGCTCACCCAGTTTTTCACGACGGCCGCGACGATCTTCGGATCCTGCTTGGCGATCGAGCGTGCGTATTCGAGATTGCGTTCGTAGCGGTGCTTGTCCGCCTCGAACGGGAGGAGGGCCGGATCGTCCGAGGCGCCGCCGGCGGCGTTCGATTCGAGCGCCGGCAGGCCGTCGAGCGCGGGCTCGTCGGGGCCGCCCAGTGCGGCCAGGCCAGGAACGGCGGCCGGCTCGGGCGGGGGGAACGCGCGGCGCATCGCCGGGCGCACGAACATGAAGTACAGCGCGGCGGCGGCGGCGGCGATGCCCAGCCACTTGGCGATGTCCTTGGCCATCGCGATCATGTCCGGGGTGCGCCACCAAGGCACGTTGGCCAGCGGATCGGCGATTTCGGTGAACTGGCTGTTGACCACGTTGACCGAGTCGCCGCGCTTGGCGTCGAAGCCCATCGCGTCCTTCACGAGCTGCTGGACCTGCGCGAGCTTGTCGGCCGTCAGCGGCTGCATGGTGACGTGGCCCTTGGCGTCGGCCACCGGCAGGTTGTTGACCACTACCGCCACCGACAGGCGCTTGACGCCGCCCGTGGCCTGTTCGACGTGACGCACCGTCTTGTCGAGTTCGTAGTTGGTGGTCGAATCCTTGTGGTCGCTGACCGGGGTCGGCGGCGTGCCGGCCGCGCCGCTGGCGCCCGTGATCGGGGCCGAGGCCGGCTGCGGCGGCGTGTTCGACAGCGCGCCCGGCACGCCGCCCGCGCCGCTTTGCGACATCTCGGTCGAGCTGGAGGTCTGCTGGCTGCGGATCGCGGCCTGCTGCTGCGCGCCGTTCGGGCTGTAGCTCTCCGAGGTCTGCTCGGCGTGCGAGAAATCGATGTCGGCGCTGACCTGGGCGCGCGTGTTGCCGGCGCCGAACATCGGCGCGAGGATCGTGTCGATGCGTTTCTCGGTGTTGCGCTCGACCTGCTGCACGTACTTGAGCTGGTTGGCGTCGAGGCCCGAGGCCGACGACTGCTGGGTCAGCAGGTTGCCGTCCTGGTCGACGATCGTGACGTTCTTGGCCGGCATGTCGGGCACGCCCGAGGCCACCATGCGCGTGATCGCGAGCACCTGGCCGTCGTCGAGCACGCGGCCCGGGTACAGATCGACGAACACCGAGGCGCTCGGCGCCTCGCGGTCGCGCACGAATACCGACGGCTTCGGGATCGCCAGATGCACGCGCGCGCCGCGCACGGCGTTGATCGATGCGATGGTGCGTTCGAGCTCGCCTTCGAGCGCGCGCTGGTAATTGACCTGCTCGGCGAACTGGCTGATGCCGAACTTCTGGTTGTCCATCAGCTCGAAACCGACCGAGCCGCCCTTGGGCAGGCCCATCGCGGCCAGCTTCAGGCGCGTTTCATGCACCAGATTGGACGGCACCAGGATCGCGCCGCCGCCGTCGGTGAATTGATACGGGGTATTGGATTGCTGCAATGCAGTAATGATGGCGCCGCCGTCGCGGTCGGACAGGTTGCTGTACAGCACCTTGTAATCCGGGGCGCGGCTCCACAGCACCAGCGCAACGATGGCGGCGATCACGAGCGCCGTGATGATCACGAACGGCAGCTTGGGATTGGTGCGCATCCGCGACAGGCCCGAGAAGCCGGACAGGCGCTCGGCAAAGCCGCCCAGACCGAAGTCGGCAGCGCCTGCGCCAGCGCCCGGCAGCGCGCCACCGGGCATCGCCGCGTTGGGCGGCGTGCCGGCGACGGCGGTGCGCGCGTCGGGGTTGATCAGCGAATTGGCCTGCGAATCCATGCTTCGGGGTTCTCCACAGCGGCTGCCGCTCGGCCGAGCGGACGGACAATGACACGATGCGATTATTCCGGCTCGCGCCCACCCCCCATCGGCCGAAAAGAACCGAGTTTTACCCGTACTTCACCGGCTTTGCCGCCGGGGGCGCTTGCTATCCTTGCTCGCAATCCGGCATCGCGCCGTTTTGCTGCCCCCTCGGGGCGGCCGTCGCGAACCACCGGGGCCGGATCGGGCGTGCCAGCCTGCCGGTCCGGCGCCGGTCCGTCACCCCGACTCTTTCTGCGGAGACTTCATGACTGCGCCCGTCAACGGAATCGCTTCGGCGCTCCAACAAATGCAGGCGATGGCCGCCCAGGCCACCGGCAGCGCCAGTGCGGCGGCCACCGGCGCCAGCAACGGCGCGGCCACGGCCAGCAGCTTCGCGAGCGCGCTGAAATCCTCGCTGGACAAGATCAGCGACGCGCAGGTCACCTCGGCCAACGAGGCCAAGGCGTTCGAACTCGGCGCCCCGAACGTGTCGCTGAACGACGTGGTGGTGGACGCGCAAAAGGCCAACATCGGCTTCCAGTTCGGGCTTCAGGTCCGTAACAAGCTGGTCAGCGCCTACAACGACATCATGCAGATGTCGGTCTGAACGACCCTCTTTTTGCGTCCGATACGGCCCGCGCTCTAAAGCTTTCCTCGCCCTTACCGATAACGCCGTTATTACTCTGCGTTACACGTGCCGTTTCGACGGGCGTCGCGTAACCCGTCACGATCGCACCAACAGGAGGGCCGTCATGTTTTCCCCAGGACACGCTGGAGCCAACGCCTACGCGCGCGTCGGCGTCGAGACAGGGGTGATGGGCGCGTCTCCGCATCGCCTGATCGCCATGCTCTACGAGGGCGCCCGCAAGGCGATCGCCCATGCACGCCTGCACCTGAGCGCCGGCAACGTCGGCGCGCGCGGCGACGCGATCGGCAAGGCCATGCGGATCGTCGAGAACGGCCTGCAGGCGTCGTTGAACGTCGAGGCCGGCGGCGAGATCGCCGGCCGGCTCGACGCCCTTTACGCCTACATCGTGCGCCGCCTGCTCGAGGCGAACGTGAAGGCCAGCGATGCGATGCTCGTCGAGGTCGACGGGTTGCTCGCCACGCTGGAGGAAGCCTGGAGCGGCATCGCTCCGGAAGTCGCACGCATGATGGCATCCCAAGCCCAGCCGGAAATCGCACGATGAATCGCAAGGCAGCCTACCTCGCCCTCTATGAGGCTATCGCGGATGTATCCGGCCAGATGCTGACGGCCGCCCGCGATGCCGACTGGACGGCGGTCAACGGGCTGCAGACCGAGTATCAGGTGCTCGTCGACGGCCTCCGGGTCGCCGAAGAAGGGGTACTGCTCGATCAGGCCGAACGCGGCCACAAGTACACGCTGATCCGCCGCATCCTGGCCGATGACGCGGCGATTCGCGATCTGGCGAGCCCCGAAGTGGCCCGGCTGTCGGCGCTGTTCGACGGTGGCCGCTCGACGCGGATGCTCAAGGATATCTACCGGGCACGTCGCTGAACGCGACAGGCGGCCATCACTCTCACGACGCCGGCGTGACGCCGCGCGCAAGCTCACGATGACCGGGATCGACGCCGTTACCGCTGCCATGCTCGTCAGCCGGATCGACAGCCTGCTCGAAGGCGTGTCGGCCGGCGCGCCCGCCGCTTCGGCCGCGCAGGTCGGCGTGCCGGCCGGTGCGCCCGGCACGCCGACGCCCGCGCCGCTGCCGTTGCCGGCCACGACGCCGCCCGCTCCCTCCGCCCAGACCGCACTGTCGAACGTCGCGCTGACGCTCGACGCGATCTCCCGTTTCGGTGGCGACGCCACGCCGGTCGTGATCGGCAGCGTGCCGCTGCTGACCGGGCCGCAGATCGCGGCGCTGCTGATGCCGGCGGCGGCGGATGGCGGAGCGGCGGCGCAGGCGCAGGCTGGAGCGGGGGCGGCTGGTGCGGGGAATGGCGCCGGCTCGGCATCGGGCGCCGCGATGGCGGGGGCCGGCAATGCCGGCGCGCAAGGGGTGGGCAATGCTGCGGGTTCCGCCAACGCTGCAAATGGCGCAAATGGTGCCGCCAACGCCGCGCCCGTCGCCTCGGCGGCGGCGAACGCGGCCGTGGCCGCGCTGGCCGCCGCGTTGGCGCGTGCGGTGTCCGACAGCGGCCTGTTCTACGAATCCCATCTCGCCCAGTGGCTGGCGGGCCAGCGCCCGGTCGCCGATCTCGCCGGCGAGCCGCAGCAGCAATTGACGCGCGATCCCGGCGCGCGGACTCCGGGCGGCGGCGCTTCGCCAGGGTCCTCTGGCTCGGCATCCTCGTCCTCCGCATCTTCCGCGCCGGCTCAGGCGGGTGGCACGGCCGCCGGGCAGGGCACGCATGGCGCGCCGGCCGGCCAGTTCGGTGCGAGCGGCGCGTCGGCCTACGCGTCGCTGGCGGCCGACAACGGCACGAACCGCCTGCTCGACGCGCTCTCGAACCCGCCCGGCGCGGCCGATGCCGGCGCGACCAACGCCAACAACGCGGCGGCGATGGCCACCGTCCACCCGGCCACGCTGCCGCTGGTGCGCCAGCAGCTCGATCTGCTGGCCACCGACCAGTTCCGCTGGGCCGGTGAGGCATGGCCCGGCGCGCGGCTCGACTGGAGCATCGAGCCCGACGCCGGCGGCGCACAGGGCGACGATGGCCAGCTTGCCTGGCGCACGCGGCTGGTGCTGTCGCTGCCATCGCTCGGCGCGGTGGATGCCGAACTGGTGCTGACCGGCTCGCAGGTGGTCGCGCGCTTGAGCGCTTCCAACGAGGGCGCGGCACGGCTCAACGCCCACGGCGACCAGTTGCGCCAGCGTCTGCTGGTTTCGGGGCTGGAACTGGGCGGCCTGTCGATCCGCGCCGTGGACAGCGCGCCCGATGCGTTCGATACCTTCGCGTCGCGCGCCGCGGCGGCGGCCTACGGGCAGGCTACCGCCGCGCGTGGCGCACCCGCGGCACCCGCGCCGGGGTCCCGTCCGCTCGGCGATTTCGACGACATCGACGAGTTCGGCTTCCTCGACGACGGAGCCTGGCTGTGAGCGCCGACCGGCGCAAGGGCGCGGCCGCGCTCGTCTACGACCCGAACGGCGGCGACAGCGCGCCGCGCGTGGTCGCCAAGGGCTACGGGCTGGTGGCGGAGATGATCGTCGCGCGGGCGCGCGAGGCCGGGCTGTACGTGCATACGGCGCCCGAGATGGTGTCGCTGCTGATGCAGGTCGATCTCGACGACCGGATTCCGCCCGCGCTGTATCAGGCCGTGGCGGAACTGCTGGCGTGGCTCTATTCGCTCGAACGCGCCGCGCCGCGCGAGGACGGCCAGCCCGACGACGGCAGCGCGTTTCCGGCGCTGCCGCAGCCGAAGCGGTGAGGGGCTGAACCGCCGCACCGCCGCACCGCCGCACCGCCGCACCGCCGAACCGCCGAACCGCCGAACCGCCGAACCGCCGAACCGCCGAACCGCCGAACCGCCGAACCGCCGAACCGCCGAACCGCCGAACCGCCGAACCGCCGAACCGCCGAACCGCCGAACCGCGGGGATTGCCGGGCGAATGGCGCGGCTTCAAGGCCGTTCAACCCGCGCGGTGGCTCGCGCAGACGCACCGTTACGCCTCCCCCGGTCACATCGCTCGTTTTATACCCCTCGTTTCACAGCCGCTGCTTCACATTTCCTGCTGCAAATTCGCCGCTTCAAGACCGCACCGCCGCCCCGCTGCTGCCCAACGCCGGCGCCGCCGGCCGCTGCGCGCCGCGCCCCGGATGATGCAGCGCCAGTTCCTCGGTCAGCAGATCCTTGCGGCGCGCGTGCTGATCGAGCAGCAGCGCGCGGTACGGCTCGACCATCGCATCGCGCTCGAGCGGCGAACGCACCAGCATCAGCGCGTAGGTGCTGGCCATTCGGCGCGCGTTGTCGAGCATGCCGAGGCGCGTGTCGCGCAGCGCGCGGTACGGCGAGCCGTCCGGCAGCGGCACGCTCGACAGCGCCGCGTAGAGGTTGTTCCAGCGCGGCACGATGTCGGTCATCACGCGGTTCGACACGGCCAGGCGCTCCGCGTCGGAGCTCATCGGCTCGTGCTGCAGCGCCACCAGCGCGGTGCCGATCTCGGCCGAGGCGTTCGTCGTCGCCATGTATTCGCGCGCGAAGCGCAGCTCCAGCACGCGCTCGTGGCCCGGATGCACGAGCGGGTAGGCCAGCGCGATCGCCATCAGGGTGCCGACGCCGGCCGCCAGGCTCACCTGCGCGCCGGCCGTGACCTCGCGCGTGGTGGTGTCCAGCGGCGGCGCGAGCGCCAGGCCCACCGCGAAGCCGGCGACCAGGCCGCCGAGATGCGCGGCGTTGTCGATCGTCGGATGCGTGAAGCCGTTGTAGAGGCAGTAGGCGACGAAGCCGAGCGCGAGCGCACGTTGATGGTCGTGCACCAGCGCCGGCAGCTCGCGCCGACGGCGCAGCAGATAGGCCAGCACCGCGCCGAACACGCCGAGGATCGCACCCGACGCGCCGGCCGAGCACTGCATCGCGTTCCACGTCACGCTCGTCATGCTCGCGAACACCCCGGCGAACAGATAGAGCGCGACGAAGCGCTGGCTGCCGTAGAGCCGTTCCGCGAGCGGGCCGAAACGCGCCAGCACCAGCATGTTGACGGCCAGATGCACCGCGCCGAAGTGTTCGAACGCGCCGGTCAGGAGCCGCCACCAGTCGCCGTCGAGCGTGTCGGGGCCGTAGTTCGCGCCCCACGCGATCATCGCCGGCACCTCGGGCTTCAGCGGCGAGACGCCGCTCGCCACCATCGCCGCGTACAGCAACAGGTTGAGCGCGATCAGCCCCCACGTGGCCCAGGCGACCGGCTGCGCGTGCATCCGGTCGGTGTAGCGGGCATGGGCATCGAGCTCGGTCGAGAACGCCGAGGTGACCTGCATCGGCAGGCGGCCCGCGATCCATGCGGCGCTGTCCGCGTCGGCCGCCAGCAGCACCACGCTGAGCACGCCGTCCGGCGTGTGCAGATCGAAGAACACGCGCTTGCCGGCGCTGCTGGCATCGAAGATCTGCGCGCGCGGGATCGCGAGGTGAAACGGCGCGGTAGTGAAGAGCCCGCCGGATTGGCCGTCGAGCGACAGCCCGGCGCCGTTCGCCTCGAAGCTCAGCGTGCCGCGCCCCGGAAAGCCTTCATGACGCGGGCGCCGCAGCGAATCGTGCGGGCGCGGCTGGACGGAAAAGCGAATTCGGCAGGTGTCGGCCGGCGTGGCCTTGGCGTGCGTAGCGGGAGGGACGGCAGGCGCATGCGGAGGCATGCCTGGCGTCGATGCGATGTCGTTCATGAAACGCTGGCCCCGATTATCTTGTTGGTTTTTTCGATCCGGACGCCATGGAAAGCCATGCCGCGCAAGGCGGCCGGCGACGCGCCCCGGTGATTCCCCGGCGGGTACGCGGCACGTTCGGATGAAGTCGGATTCTAGCGCTGTCGTAACGTTTGCGCGTGGCGAAAATGCATCGGAATGCGAAATTTTGGGTATCCGACATAACGGCGCCGCGCGGCTGCGGCGACTCCCCTTACACCGTTGTCAGCGTGACGCATTGAGTCTGTCACATTGTTGTGTAATGATAGCGATTCTCATTTAAATCGAACTGGGTGGCCGGCGATTGGAATCGCGGGCCACCCTTGTTGCATTGGCATTGGAGTCAGCTTGAACGCGCCCGAATCGATCGAATCCACGTTGCCCGCGGGCGTTGCTACCACCACGCCGTATGCCGCGCCTGCGCGGCTGCTGGCCGACGTCGATCTGGCCGCGCGGCGTCAGCGTTCGCGGCGCGCCACGTTCATCAAGTGGCTGCGCAAGGTGCACGGCTGGGTGGGGCTGTGGGGCGCGGTGATGGGCTTGATGTTCGGCGTGACCGGCTTCGTGCTGAATCACCGTGCGCCGCCGCTGCGGATCTCGCCGGGCGCGCCGAGCGTGACGGAAGTGCAGTTGCCGCTGCCGGCCGCCGCGCCGAAGACGCCGGCCAAGCTTCAGGCCTGGCTGACCGATGAACTGAAGTTCGACGGTGGCCGCTCGCGCATCCGCAAGGAGCCGGCGCAGGCTGTCAGTTGGGGCGATCGCAGCGTGATGCAGCCCGAGCGCTGGGAGATTTCGCTGTTCAAGCCGAATGCGAACGTGACCGCCGAATACTGGGTCGGCAACAACTTCGTGTCGGTCAAGCGCAGCGACAATTCGCTGATGACGACGCTGACCAACCTGCATCGCGGCGTCGGCATGAACATCTTCTGGGTGCTGCTGGTCGATACGATCGCCGGGGCGATGGTGCTGCTGTCGCTGACGGGCGTGCTGCTCTGGACCGAGCTGAACAAGCGCCGCACGATCGGCGCGGTGCTGGTGGGCGGTTCGATCGTCGCGGCGCTGGTGGCGGGGTTGAATTGAGCGTGGTTCGGGTGGGTTGGTAGGCGCGAGGATGAAAAAAAGCCCGTTCACGATGACGGGCCTTTTTGTTGCACACGGCGGCGGGCTTACTGTGCCCCACCGTCCTGCGCGATCTTCGCATTCCGCCGCGAATACACGAAATAGATCACCAGCCCGATCACCAGCCAGACGATGAACGCCTTCCAGGTCACCGCGCTCAGGTTCAGCATCAGGAACAGGCAGGCGGCCACCGCCAGGATCGGCACGAACGGCACGCCCGGGCAGCGGAATGCGCGCGGCAGATCCGGGCGCGTGCGGCGCAGCACGATCACGGCGATCGACACCATCGCGAACGCGGCCAGCGTGCCGATGTTGATCAGCTCGGCCAGCACGTTGAGCGGCACCAGCGCGGCGATCAGCGCACAGAACAGGCCAATCACCCAGGTCGCGATGAACGGCGTCTGGAAGCGCGGATGCACGCGCGACAGCACCGGCGGCAGCAGGCCGTCGCGCGACATCGCGTAGGTGATGCGGGTCTGGCCGTAGGTCATGACGAGAATCACGGTCAGCATGCCGAGCACGGCGCCCAGGTCGATGAAGCCCGCCACCCACTTCTGGCCGGCCACTTGCAGCGCGTACGAGATCGGGTGCGTGATGCCGGCGTATTGCGCCGACGGCACGATGCCGGTGGCCACCGCCGCGACCGTCACGTACAGCACCGTGCACACCGCCAGCGACGCAATGATGCCGATCGGCAGGTCGCGCTTCGGGTTCTTCACCTCCTCGGCGGCCGACGACACCGCGTCGAAGCCGATGAACGCGAAGAACATCACGGCCGCCGCGCCGAACACGCCCGACCAGCCGTGCGGCATGAACGGCGTCCAGTTGGCCGGCGTCACGTGGAACACGCCCACGGCGATCACCAGCAGCACCACCGCCACCTTGATGAGCACCATCAGGTTGTTCACGCGCGTCGATTCGCGAATGCCCACCGACAGCAGCGCCGTGATCGCCATCATGACGGCGAACGCGGGCAGGTCGAACATCGTGTGCACGCCGGGCACCGAGCCGGGGGCGGCCGTCAGCACGGTGGGCAGCACCACGCCGAAGCCCTTCAGCAGCGATTGCAGATAACCCGACCAGCCGACCGACACGGCCGAGGCCGCGAGGCTGTACTCGAGCATCAGATCCCAGCCGATGATCCAGGCGACCAGCTCGCCGAGCGTGGCGTACGAATAGGTGTAGATCGAGCCGGCCACCGGAATGGTCGAGGCGAATTCGGCGTAGGCCAGCGCGGACAGGCCGCAGGCGATGGCCGCCACGATGAACGAAACCATCAGGGCCGGGCCGGCCTGCACGGCGCCGGTGCCGGTCAGCACGAAGATCCCCGTGCCGATGATGGCGCCGATGCCGAGGAACGTGAGGTCGACGGCGCCGAGCGCCTTCTTGAGCCCGGCGCGTTGCGCGCCGGCGATCATCTGGTCGACGTTTTTCTTGCGAAGAAGTGACATGCGGATGGTGTTGGACGTGAGTCGCACGGCTGACTGCGGCCGAGAACGAGGGTTGTATTGAGTAGAACCCGGCATTTTATCCGATCCCGATCGGTTGCCCAATTCGGGTTGCACCTATTCGTCCAATGAAAACAGGAGCTTGCGCGCGGGGAGCGCGCTTCGGGGCGTCGGGATCTGCGGGCTTGGGCGCGGGCGTCGGGCGCGTCAAGCGCCGGGCGGGGCGGGCGGCGTCATGTCGAGCAGCCGGTTGCTCATCGCGTAGAACGTCAGTTCGGCGTTGTTCGACAGCTTCATCTTTTCGAGCAGCCGCGTGCGGTAGACGCTGACCGTCTTGACCGACAGCGACAGCGTGACGGCGATGTCGGTCAGGCGCTTGCCCGAGGCGAGCATGCAGAGTGTCTGATATTCGCGGTCGGACAGCTTCTCGTGCGGCAGCGGCTCGTTCTCGAACGAGACATATTCGGCCAGCGCCTCGGCCAGCGCGAGGCTCACGTACTTGCGGCCGGCCGCGACCTGCTGGATCGCGGAGATCATCTGCGCGGCGTTGACCGTCTTCGACAGGTAGCCGGCCGCGCCGGCCTTGAGCGCGCGCACCGCGTATTGATCCTCGCGGTACATCGAGAACATCAGCACCGGCGTGGACGGCAGCTTGAGCTTCAGGCGCTTGAGCACCTCGATGCCGTTCATGTCGGACAGCGAGATATCGAGCAGGATCACGTCGAAATTGCCCTTGTCGGCGGCGGCGAGCGCCTCCGCGCCGGTTTCGGCCTCGGCCACCTCGCGCGCGACGCGGCGGTCGATCAGCAATTGCCGGATGCCTTGGCGAACGATCGCGTGGTCGTCGACGAGCAGCAGGTTCAGCGCCATCGTCGTGCCTCAGGACGCCGAAGCCTGCGCGGCCGCCACCGGCCGCCCGGCCAGCGCGGACCACGCGAAGCGCGCCCGAAGCAGCGTGCCGCCGTTCGGGCGCGCTTCGATCGCGAGCGCGCCGTCGAACGCCGCGCAGCGTGCCTGCATGTGAAGGAGGCCGCGGCCGGTGCGATCGCTGTCTTGCCCTGCGTCGCAACGGAATGCATGCGTGCCGAAGCCCGCGCCGTCGTCGGCGATGCTCAGTTCGAGATGGGTGGCGGTGGCGTCGAGCCGGACGTCGGCCGAGCGTGCGTGCGCATGGCGGGCGACGTTGGCGAGTGCTTCCTGCGTGACGCGCAGCGCGGCCAATGCGCCGTCGCCGGTCAGTTGCGCGAGCCGGGCGTCGGCTGCGCAGACCACGCTGGTGCGCAGCCCGGTGCGTGCGCCGAACGCGCCGACCCAGCCCGACAGCGTGCTCACCAGCCCGGCGTCGAGCTGCGGCGCGGCGTTGTCGAGCGCGCGGCGGTACGACTCCATGGCCGCGTCGAGCGCCTGCTGCGCGAGCGCCAGCGCTTGACGGCAGCCGTCGGGGGCGTCGTCGGGCAACCAGGTGTCGAGATTGGCCAAGGCGAAGCGCGCGCCGGTCAGGTCGGCGCCGAGGCCGTCGTGCAGCTCGCGGGCCAGGTGGTGGCGTGCGTGTTCGTCGGCGGCGGCGAGTTCTGCCGACAGGTCGGCCAGGTGCGCGCGGTGGGCGGACGAGGGATCGCCGGCAGGGGACATCGGGTCGGCAAGCAAGGAGGCGCATGCCGGACGGCCGTCCGGTGCGGGTACGGCGTTCGCGGAAAATGCGACACGCGACCTGTCCATGCGACTCCTTGCAGCTGAAAATGAGGGTTGATTCGGACTACCAATGGTACGTAGCGGTGGCAAATTCCGGCTGTGCCGAGAAAGCCATACGAGTAACAAAATTTACATTTTGTAATATATGTTTTGACCCTTCGCAAGTTTGATACGAAAGGTCAAAACGCAACGGATATTAACTCAGAATAAATGTGGGAGGCGCGCCGGACGGGGCGTTTTACCTCGGAAATAGCTGAAAATCTTATGGTCGTTGTCGGAAAAATCCGACAAGAAATTTCGAGCAAAAAAACAACGTTTCGTAGCGTTGACAACGCAGAAATACGACGGTTTTTTAACGTTGAGGTGAGAAACTGTAACGGTAGGATAAGGCGGGAAAATAAAAAACCGGAGCCTGGCTCCGGTTTTTCATGTGACAAACAGCCGCGGCTGCGGATCAGTCCACGAATGCGCGTTCGATCACGTAGTGGCCCGGCGTGCTGTTCTTGCCTTCGACGAGGCCGGCCTGCTTGAGCAGTTCGGTGGTGTCCTTCAGCATCGCGGTGCTGCCGCACAGCATCACGCGGTCGTGCTCGGGCGAGAACGACGGCACGCCGAGATCGCTGAACAGCTTGCCGGTGGCGATCAGGTCGGTGATGCGGCCCTCGTTGTCGAACGCTTCGCGCGTGACGGTCGGGTAGTAGACGAGCTTGTCCTTGATGATGTCGCCAAGGTATTCGTGGCCCGGCAGATCGTGCTTGATGAAATCCATGTACGCCAGCTCGCCCTTCAGGCGGCAGGTGTGCGTCAGGACGATCTTGTCGAAGCGTTCGTAGATATCCGGATCGCGGATGATCGACATGAACGGCGCGAGGCCCGTGCCGGTGGACAGCATCCACAGCGTCTTGCCGGGCAGCAGGTTGTCGGCGACCAGCGTGCCGGTGGGCTTCTTGCCGATCAGGACCGGATCGCCCACCTTCAAATGCTGCAGGCGGGAGGTCAGCGGGCCGTCCTGCACCTTGATGCTGAAGAACTCGAGGTGCTCTTCATAGTTCGGGCTGACGATGCTGTAGGCGCGCGCGAGCGGCTTGCCGTCGACCTCGAGGCCCACCATCGTGAATTCGCCGTTATTGAAGCGCAGGGCTTGATCGCGGGTGCAGGTGAAGCTGAACAGCGTATCGGTCCAGTGGTGGACGGACAGGACGGTAGCGGTATCGAATTTGCTCATGGAATACGGATACGAGACGGAAAACGAGGGCACCGGCCCGATCCGCAGACCGGCCGATGGCGGGCATGTCGCTCTCGAAAGCGCAGGCCTACCCGTTAATAGACGTTTGGAGAACCCCGTATTTTACCCTGCTTGGGAGAGCAACGCGCTTGACCCCGGCGGCGGCGCGGAAATGCAACGAAAAACTTCGCGATCCTGTCGATTCGGGCGAGATGGCAACCGCGGGCAACGGCGGGCAACCGCGGCCACCGGCGGGCGCCGGTGGCTCAATCCACGCGCAGGCGCGCGACGTAGGGCAGGTGATCGGACAGCCAGGCGGTGTCGCCGGTGGGGGCGCGCCATTCGAGCGGCGTGAAGCCGCGCACGAACATCTTGTCGAGCGCCAGCGCGGGCGAGAAGGCCGGAAACGTGCGGCCGGATTCGCCGAGCAGCGTGGCCACTTCCGTCAGGCCGATCTCGCCGAACAGCGGCACCGAATCGTTGCGCCAGTCGTTGAAGTCGCCGGCCAGCATCAGCGGGCCGTCCTGCGCGTGATGTTCGATCCAGTGGGCGATCCAGGTCATCTGGCGCAGCCGCGCCGCGCGCGTGAGCGCCAGGTGCGCGCACAACAGCGTGATCGGCGCCGCGCCGGCCAGCGTGGCGCGCGCCACCAGCAGGCCGCGCCGTTCGAAGCGGTGCGCCGAGATATCCCAGCGGCCGCCGAGGTCGAGCGGGTGCGGCGAGAGGATCGCGTTGCCGTGCCGCCATGAAGGCTTGAACACGTTCGGGCCGAGCGCGATCTGCCAGTCGAGCGCGCGAGCGATTTCAGTGGCCTGGCAGTGCCAGACGTCGTCATCGGGATCGTCCATCGGCGAGCCGAAGCCGGCGGCCAGCACCGGGCGCGGCATGCGGCGCGCCATCGCTTCCTGCAGGAAATAGACATCGGCGTGGGTCGATTCGACCCAGCGGCGCATCGCGTTCCATGCGGTGAAGCCGAGCGGCGAGCGCCCCTTGTGCAGGTTCCAACTGACCGCGGTGATTTCGTTCGGCGCCGATTGCGGTTTGGCGAACGGCAGGGCCTGGGAAGCGGCGTGCATGACTCAGTCCTGTTGCACGACGTGGGCGCGCACCTGGTAAAGCAGGTGCGCGTTCTTGTCGGCGGGCGCCCAGTCGGTCCAGGTGTCGGCATGGACGGCGAGGCCCGGATGATTGGCCGAGATCTGGCGCGGCGCGAGCGTGCAGCCGTCGCCGTCGTCGAGCGTTTCCTGCGCGTCGAGCTGCAGCGTGACGGTGCCGCCGTCGACGTAGAGCGGCGCGACCGTCACGGTGCGCGTGCGCTCGGGCCGGACCTTGGCGACGATCGACGCGTCCTGGCCGGTGCAGTTGGCCGGCAGCGTGACGGGATAGGTGTGGGTGTCGGTGCGCGACTGGCCGACCGTGGTGGTGCGCTGGAACGTGTCGACCGTCTGGCCGTCGTGCTGCACGCGGATTTCCCAGGCGATCGATTGCGGCGCGCTGCTGGCGGCGGGGCTGCCCGGCGCGGCTTGGGCCTGCGCGGCCAGCGGCGCGGCGGCGAGCAGGCCGGCCACGGCGGCGGCCGTGGCAGCGGACGACGCGGCACCGCGAACCGAAGCGAAAACGGAGAAGCGAGGCAACGAGGACATCGAACGCACGAGCCAACCCGAAACGCTTTCGACCCGCCGCGCGGCATTCGGTTTCACGCCGCGCGCGGTGCGCGTGCGGCCAGCGAAGGGGGCGGTCAGCAGCGAAAGCTCGGTCATCGGCAATTCCTCGTGAAGCCGGCGGCGCGGCGGCGGACGGCCGGCGCGCAACGCGGTGAATCGTCGATGATACGCGCGCTCGTCGCACCGTGCAGCGCCTGCCGGTTTGGCAGCAGACGCCGTCGAGTGCTGGCTTGCGCGGGGCTTTTGTCTGCCCAACACTGGCTGCGTGGGGTCTGATGCCGCGTGCCGCGCAGCAACGGCGGCAGCGGTGGCGAGCCCGGGGCAACCGGGCGTGGCGAGTGGAGGTATGCGATGACGACGGCGATGGTGAAGCAGGAATTGGCGGTGGCGTCGTTCAGCCGGGTCTACGATCTCGAACAGATCGAGACGGCGCTGAACGATCTGAACGACGGCGCGAGCGAGGCCCTGCGCGCCACCTACGAAAAGATGCTGAAGACGGGCAACCTGCGCTTTTGCGTGAAGCCCACGCGCATGCCCGCGTTCGACGCGCTGGCCGAGGCGCTGCCGAATTTCTCCGGCCCGCTCGACGACGTGCGCAAGCAGGTCGCGCTGTGTCTCGAAACCGAGGACCGGCTCGAACTGATGCCGATCCTGCTGCTCGGTGCGCCCGGCATCGGCAAGACCCACTTCGCCAAGGCGCTCGCGCAGATGCTCGGCACCGCGTATCACTACGTGCCGATGAGTTCGCTGACGGCCGGTTGGGTGCTGTCGGGCGCGTCGTCGCAATGGAAGAACGCGAAGCCGGGCAAGGTGTTCGAGGCGCTGGTCAACGGCAGCTATTCGAACCCGGTGATCGCGATCGACGAAATCGACAAGGCCGGCAACGACGCGCAGTACGACCCGCTCGGCGCGCTCTATGCCTTGCTCGAACACGACACGGCGAGCAGCTTCGTCGACGAGTTCGCCGAGGTGCCGATCGATGCCGGCAACGTGATCTGGATCGCCACCGCGAACGATGCCGCGTCGATTCCCGAGCCGATCCTGAACCGCATGAACGTGTACGAGATCGCGCCGCCCGACGAGGCCGGCGCACGCCGCATCGCGCAGACGATCTACGGCGAGATTCGCGGCACGCACGCGTGGGGCCGGCGCTTCCCCGAGCAACTGGGCGAGGACGCGCTCGCGGCGCTGGCCGCGGTGCCGCCGCGTACCATGCGCCGCGCGCTGCTGCACGGCTTCGGCGCGGCGCGGCTCGACGGCCGCGATGCGGTGCGCGCCGACGATATCCGCGCCGACGACGGCATGACGAAGCGGCGGCCGATCGGCTTCTGAACGTGCGGTTTGCGTGGTGTTTGTCGCAATGAAGATCGCGCGGCTTGCCGGCACATGACGTTGAAAGCGCACTGCAAGCCGCGCGGCTTTCGCGCTGGTTTATCTTCGGCATTCGGCAGCGCAAATGCCATGCGGGAACGTTATGCTTCGGCCGTGCCGCCGTCAGAGCGGCCATCCCCCATACCGAGAAGCTGGAGCACGTCCCCATGAAAACGTCCCGTCGCAGTTTCCTGATCACCAGCATCGGCACGATGTCCGCGCTGGCGCTGTCACGCGAAGCCTTCGCCGCGCCGCTGCTGTCCGAAACCGATCCGACCGCCGTGGCGCTCGGCTACAAGGCCGATGCGTCGAAGGTCGACAAGGCCAAGTTCCCGAAATTCGCCGCCGGCCAGGATTGCGCGGCCTGCTCGATGTACCAGGGCAAGAAGGGCAGCACGTCGGCGGGCTGCATCGCGTTCCCGGGCAAGGATGTGGCCGCGAAAGGCTGGTGCAGCGCGTTCACGAAGATGGCCTGAACCACCGATCGAGCCAGGCTGCGCGCGCCGCTTCGCAGCGAACCCGGCCGGCTTCCGCCCGCCGGGTTTTTTTACGCCGCTTGTAATCGCTTCCATCGCTCCCCTACACTCGCTGACACCACGGCCCCGCCTCCGCACATGCGCGGCGCGCGCCGGGCATCCACGACCAACGGGAGACGCATGGCCTCGGCAACCGACAAGACGCAACCGGCCCACCCCACTCGCCCGGGCGGCGCTTCGCCCGGCCGCCGCGCGGTGATCGCCGCCGTGATCGGCAACGCGCTCGAGTGGTACGACTTCACCGTGTTCAGCTTCATGGTGGTGGTGATCGCCGAGCTGTTCTTCCCGACCAGCAGCGAATACGGCTCGCTGCTGCTGACCACCGCCACGTTCGGCGTGGCGTTCTTCATGCGGCCGATCGGCGGCATCGTGCTCGGCCTCTACGCCGACCGCGCCGGGCGCAAGGCCGCGCTCTCGCTCGTGATCCTGCTGATGACGGGCGGCATCTTCGTGATCGCGGCCGCGCCCACGTATGCGGCGATCGGCATCGGCGCGCCGTTGCTGATCGTGTTCGGGCGGCTGTTGCAGGGCTTTTCGGCCGGCGGCGAATTCGGCAGCGCCACGGCGATGCTGATCGAGGCGGCGCCGCCGTCGCAACGCGGCTTCTACGGCAGTTGGCAGATGTCGAGCCAGGCCGCCGCGCTGCTGGCGGGCGCGCTGGTCGGCACGCTCGTCACGCACGGGCTGTCGCCCGAGGCGCTGCGCGGCTGGGGCTGGCGCGTGCCGTTCGTGCTCGGGCTGCTGATCGGCCCGATCGGCTATTACCTGCGCCGCCATCTGGCCGATTCGGACGCGTTCATCGCCGCGCGCGGCAGCGCGCGCCGCGCCACGCTCGGCGAGGTGTTCTCGCAGCACGGCCGCGAGGTGCTGTGCGGGCTCGGCTCGGTGATCGCGCTGACGGTGACGATCTACGTGCTGATCAGCTATCTGCCCACCTTCGCCGTCAAGCAACTGAAGCTGCCGTACGCGGAATCGTTCTACGCGGTGATCGTCGGCGGCCTGCTGCTGACGGTGCTCACGCCGCTGGCCGGCGCGTGGTCGGACCGCATCGGGCGCAAGGCGCTGTCGCTGGCATCGCTGATCGCCACGCTGGTGCTGATCTACCCGCTGTTCATCTGGCTCGACGCCGCGCCGAGCGTCGGCCGGCTGGTGCTGGTGCAGGCGATCCTGTCGATCACGCTGTCGGGTTACTACGGGCCGTTCGGCGCGATGCTGGCCGAGCTGTTCCCGGCCAACGTGCGCTCCACGGGGTTGTCGCTTGCGTACAACGTCGCCGTCATGCTGTTCGGCGGATTCGGCCAGTTCATCGTCACCTGGTTGATCCGCGAGACGGGCACGCCGCTTGCGCCGACCTATTACGTGATGGCTGGCCTCGCGCTGTCGGTGGTCGCGGTGGCCTGCATGCCGCGTGTCGTGCCGGGCGGCGAGCGCTGAGGCGGGGCGCGTCCTGTCATTTCTTGCACGGTTCGGCGCCGATGTTGCGCTGTGCCGGCAAGTGTTCGGCGCGGGCGGCGCGTTGTTTAGCGATTCGACGAAACGCGGCGGCCTGCGCTGCCGCGTCGCAGCAGGCCGGGCGCGCCGCGCGCAAGCACACCGGAAATCGGCGGGCAAGCACACGCCAAGCGTTTGCCAGCGCATTTTGGCCAGCTTGTTCGCGGCGCGTAAGCTCAAGTAAGATCGCCGCACGCTGGCTCCAGCCAGCACGAGACCTGGAGATATCACAATGAAATCCAATCGTCTGTTGCACGTCGCGATCGCGACCGTTGCAGCGGCAACGTTCGGCGTCGCCGGCGCGGCACATGCGCAGATCCCGAACAAGACGCTCGTCTATTGCTCGGAAGGCAGCCCGGCCGGCTTCGACTCGGCCCAATACACCACGGGCACCGATTTCTCGGCCGCCACCTTCACCATCTACAACCGCCTGGTGGAATTCAAGCGCGGCGGCACCACGGTCGAACCGGGCCTGGCCGAATCGTGGGACGTCTCGCCGGACGGCAAGACCTACACGTTCCACCTGCGCCACGGCGTGAAGTTCCAGACCACCGATTACTTCAAGCCCACGCACGAATTCAACGCCGACGACGTGCTGTTCACGTTCGAGCGCATGCTCGATCCGAACCAGCCGTTCCGCAAGGCCTACCCGGTCAGCTTCCCGTACTTCACCGACATGGGCCTCGACAAGCTGATCACCAAGGTCGAGAAGGTCGATCCGTACACCGTCAAGTTCACGCTGTCGGAGCCGAACGCGCCGTTCATCCAGAACATGGCGATGGAGTTCGCGTCGATCCTGTCGAGCGAATACGCCGACCAGTTGCTCAAGGCGGGCAAGGCGCCCGACATCAACCAGAAGCCGATCGGCACCGGCCCGTTCGTGTTCCGCAGCTACACGAAGGACGCCACCATCCGCTACGACGGCAACCCCGACTACTGGAAGAAAGGCGACGTGAAGATCTCGAAGCTGATCTTCTCGATCACGCCCGATGCCGGCGTGCGCGTGCAGAAGCTCAAGCGCAACGAGTGCCAGGTGATGAGCTATCCGCGTCCGGCCGACATCGAGACGCTGAAGGCCGATTCGAATATCGCGATGCCGTCGCAGCCGGGCTTCAACCTCGGCTACCTGGCCTATAACGTCCAGCACAAGCCGCTCGACAACCTGGCCGTGCGTCAGGCGCTCGACATGGCGATCAGCAAGAAGGCGATCATCGAATCGGTGTACCAGGGCGCGGGCCAGGCCGCCGATGCGCCGGTGCCGCCCACCCAATGGTCGTTCGACAAGAACCTGAAGATGCCGGCGCAGGACACCGCGAAGGCCAAGGCGCTGCTCGCCAAGGCCGGCTTCCCGAACGGCTTCGAGATCACGCTGTGGGCGATGCCGGTGCAGCGTCCGTACAACCCGAACGCCAAGCTGATGGCCGAGATGATCCAGTCCGACTGGGCCAAGATCGGCGTCAAGGCGAAGATCGTCACGTACGAATGGGGCGAGTACATCAAGCGCGCGCACTCGGGCGAGCAGGACACCATGCTGATCGGCTGGACGGGCGACAACGGCGACCCCGACAACTGGCTCGGCACGCTGCTCGGCTGCACGGCGATGAACGGCAACAACTTCTCGCGCTGGTGCGACAAGTCGTTCGAGGCGCTGATCCAGAAGGGCCGCGTGACCAACGGCCAGGATGCGCGCAGCAAGATCTACATGCAGGCGCAGCAGATCTTCGCGCAGCAGGTGCCGTATTCGCCGATCGCCAACTCGACCGTCTACCAGCCGACCACCAAGAACGTGGTCGACCAGCGCATCGAGCCGCTCGGCTATATCCGCTTCGACGGCGTGAGCGTCAAGTAAGCATCGCTGGTTCGCCACGTTGACGTTGCTGCACCATAATTGATCCGGCGACGGGGGGCTCGGCCCCTCGTCGCCGGTTGCATTTCATCCCCACGATTTCAGACACCCGAGACCCGCCATGTTGCGATTTGTGTTGCGCCGCATCGGCATGGTGATTCCGACCTTCATCGGCATCACCATCCTTGCGTTCGCGCTGATCCACCTGATACCGGGCGATCCCATCGAAGTGATGATGGGCGAGCGCGGCGTCGATCCGGCGATGCATGCCGAGGCGATGCACCGCCTCGGCCTCGACCAGCCCCTCGCGATGCAGTATCTGCACTACATCGGCCGTGCCCTGCACGGCGACCTGGGCCTGTCGATCATCACCAATACGAGCGTGATGGACGAGTTCCTCGCGCGCTTCCCGGCCACCGTCGAGCTGTCGATCTGCGCGCTCGTGTTCGCGCTCGTGATCGGCCTGCCGGCCGGCGTGATCGCCGCGCTGCGGCGCGGCACGGTGATCGATCACGGCGTGATGGGCACCGCGCTGACCGGCTATTCGATGCCGATCTTCTGGTGGGGCCTGATCCTGATCATGGTGTTTTCGTCCGCGCTCGGCTGGACCCCGGTGTCGGGCCGCATCGCGGTGGAATACGACATCCCGCACGTCACCGGCTTCATGCTGATCGACGCGCTGCTCGCGCCCGACGAAGGCTCGTTCCGCTCGGCGGTGAGCCACCTGATCCTGCCGTCGATCGTGCTCGGCACGATTCCGCTGGCCGTGATCGCGCGCATGACGCGCTCGTCGATGCTCGAAGTGCTGCGCGAGGATTACATCCGCACCGCGCGCGCCAAGGGCTTGTCGCCGGCGCGCGTGGTGGTGGTGCACGCGCTGCGCAACGCGCTGATCCCGGTGGTGACGGTGATCGGCCTGCAGGTCGGCACGCTGCTGGCCGGCGCGGTGCTGACCGAAACCTTGTTCTCGTGGCCGGGCGTGGGCAAGTGGCTGATCGATGCGATCAGCCGCCGCGACTACCCGGTGGTGCAGGGCGGCATCCTGCTGATCGCGACGCTCGTGATCATCGTCAATCTCGTCGTCGATCTGCTCTACGGCGTGCTCAACCCCCGCATCCGCCATACGAGGTAATCCGATGAGCGAACTCCCCGACGCGCTGCCGTCGGTCGCCGCTGGCGGCCGCACGCTCGCGCTGCAAGAATTCTGGCACCACTTCGCGCGCAATCGCGGCGCGGTGGCGGCCGGCCTGATCGTGCTGCTGATCGTGCTGGTGGCGATCTTCGCGCCGCTGGTCGCGCCGCACAGCCCGATCGAGCAATACCGCGATTTCGTCAAGATCCCGCCCGCCTGGCTCGACGGCGGCAACTGGCGCTTCGTGCTCGGCACCGACGAAGCCGGCCGCGACATCCTCTCGCGCCTGATGTACGGCGCGCGCATGTCGTTCTGGATCGGCCTGGTGTCGGTGGTGCTGGCGCTGATCCCCGGCGTGGTGCTCGGCCTGGTGGCCGCGTTCTTCCAGCGCTGGGCCGACACGCCCGTGATGCGCGTGATGGACGTGCTGCTGGCGCTGCCCTCGCTGCTGCTGGCGGTGGCGGTGGTGGCGATCATCGGCCCGGGCCTGACCAACACCATGTTCGCGATCGCGATCGTGGCGCTGCCCGGCTATGTGCGGCTGACGCGCGCCTCGGCGCTCGGCGAGTTGCAGAAGGAATACGTCACCGCCTCGCGCGTGGCCGGCGCCGGCACGCTGCGCCTGATGTTCTCGCAGGTGCTGCCGAACTGCACCGCGCCGCTGATCGTGCAGGCCACGCTGGGCTTCTCGTCGGCGATCCTCGACGCCGCCGCGCTCGGCTTCCTCGGCCTCGGCGTGCAACCGCCGGCGGCCGAGTGGGGCGCGATGCTGGCCTCGGCGCGCGACTACATCGACAACGCCTGGTGGATCGTCACCATGCCGGGCCTCGCGATCCTGATCTCGGTGCTGGCGATCAACCTGCTCGGCGATGGCCTGCGCGATGCGCTCGACCCGAAACTGAAACGGATGGCCTGACCATGAGCGACCTTTTGACCATCCGCAATCTTGCGGTGAATTTCAACGGCCTCGCCGCCGTCGACGGCATCGATCTGAGCGTCGCGCCGGGCGAGGTGGTGGGCGTGGTCGGCGAATCGGGCTCGGGCAAGAGCGTGACGATGATGGCCCTGATGGGCCTGGTCGACGCCCCCGGCATCGTCAGCGCCGACCAGGTCACGTTCAACGGCGTGGATCTGCTCAAGGCCAGCGCGCGCCAGCGCCGCCGCATCATCGGCAAGGACATCGCGATGGTGTTCCAGGACGCGCTGTCGAGCCTGAACCCGAGCTACACGGTCGGCTATCAGATCCGCGAGGTGCTGAAGCTGCACGAAGGGTTGCGCGGCGACGCGCTGAAGAAGCGCGCACTCGAATTGCTCGACCAGGTGGGCATTCCCGACGCGAAGAACCGCATCGATACGTTCCCGCACCAGATGTCGGGCGGCATGAACCAGCGCGTGATGATCGCGATGGCGGTGGCTTGCAACCCGAAGCTGCTGATCGCCGACGAACCCACCACCGCGCTCGACGTGACGATCCAGGCACAGATCATGGATCTGCTGGTGACGCTGCAGAAGGAGCGCGGCATGGCGCTGGTGCTGATTTCGCACGATCTGGCCGTGGTGTCCGAGGTCGCGCAGCGCGTGGCCGTGATGTACGCGGGCGAGATCATCGAAACCAACCGCGTGCCCGACATCTTCGCGTCGCCGCACCACCCGTATACTGAGGCGCTGCTCGCGGCGATTCCCGAGCACAACGTGGGCGCCGAACGGCTGGCCGCGTTGCCGGGGATGGTGCCGGGGCGCGACGACCGGCCTACCGGCTGCCTGTTCGCGCCGCGCTGCAAATACATGGTGGGCGCGTGCCACGAGGCGCGTCCGGCGCTGGTGGAGCTGGCGCCCGGCGACGTCGCGATGCGCGCGCGCTGCATCAGGCCGTTGAATCTTCAAGCGCTCGAACCGTCGGGAGGTGCACGATGAACGCAGTCCACGCACAGCCGCGCGCGGCAGACCGCGACGACGTGGTGCTGGCCGCCGACGGGCTGGCCAAGCATTACGCGGTGCGCCGCGGCATGTTCGGCCAGGCCACCGTCAAGGCGCTCAACGGCGTGTCGTTCACGCTCGCGCGCGGCCGCACGCTGGCCGTGGTCGGCGAATCCGGTTGCGGCAAATCCACGCTGGCGCGTCAGCTCACGCTGATCGAGGCGCCCACCGCCGGGCAGTTGCGGATCGACGGCAAGGACGTGGCCGGCGCGAACCGCGACGCGCTCGCCGCGCTGCGCCGCCGCGTGCAGATGGTGTTCCAGAACCCGTTCGCCTCGCTGAACCCGCGCAAGACCGTCGAGCAGACGCTCGGCGAGCCGCTCGCGATCAACACGCCGCTCGGCCCGACCGAGCGCGCGGCGCGGATCGCCGAAATCATGCGCACGGTGGGGCTGCGCCCCGAGCACGCCAAGCGCTATCCGCACATGTTCTCGGGCGGGCAGCGCCAGCGCGTGGCGATCGCGCGCGCGATGATCCTCGAACCGCAGATCGTGGTGGCCGACGAACCGGTGTCGGCGCTCGACGTGTCGATCCAGGCGCAGATCCTGAACCTGTTCATGGATCTGCAACAGCAGTTCGGCACCAGCTACGTGTTCATCTCGCACAACCTGTCGGTGGTCGAGCACGTGGCCGACGACGTGATGGTGATGTACTTCGGCGCGGTGGCCGAACTGGGCGACAAGGCCAGCATCTATGCGCGGCCGCGTCACCCGTACACGCGCGCGCTGATGTCGGCCACGCCGGCCATCTTCGAGTCGGACCGGCGCATCCAGATCAAGCTGGAAGGCGAGTTGCCCTCGCCGCTCAATCCGCCGTCGGGCTGCGCGTTTCACCAGCGCTGCCCGTATGCGGTCGAGCGCTGTCGTGCCGAGGTGCCCGCGCTGCGCGAGGTCGATGGACGGCAGGTGGCCTGCCATCGCGCCGAGGAGGTGGGTGACGGTAATGCCTGAAGCCAGGGCGGCGGCGCAGCGCGGTTCGGTATCGGCCGCGCGCCGGCCGCAGTCGGGCGGCCAGCGCAACGCGCGCGGGCCGCGTCGGGCCGCGCCGCGCCGTGCCAGGGCGGTGGCCGGCGTCGTGCTGGCGGGCGCCTGCCTGCTGGCCGGCCTGGCCTGGCCCGGCGAGGCCGCGCAGGCGCAGGGCGTCGGCGCCCATGCGCCGTTGAGCGGCGCGCGGCTGCCGCCTTCGCTGTCGTTGCCGGGCTTCCATTCGCCGCCGCCCAATCCCACCGTGTCGAGCGGCACGGTGCGCGTGCAGCCGGCGCGCATGCCGTTCTACGTCGCCACGCGCGGGCGCACCACCCTCTACCTGCTCGGCACGCTGCATGTGGGCGACCCGATCGACTACCCGCCCGGCCAGCCGTTTCGCCAGCCGATCCTGGCCGCGCTCGCGGTGTCGCCGGTGCTGGCGCTCGAACTGTCGCCCGACGACCTGCTCGAATCGGCCGACGACGTGTCGAAGTTCGGCGTGTGCCGCTACCCGTGCCTGCCGAAGCTGCTGCCCGAGCCGCTCTGGCAGCGCCTGTCGGGCCGGCTGCGCGGCAACCCCGCCGCGCTCGACGGCATTCGCCGGATGCGGCCGTGGCTGGCCGCGCTGGTGGTTGAAACTTACGATTCCATTTCCGCCGGGTTGCAGACCGAATACGGCACCGAGGCGCAGCTCCAGAACGTGTTCCTGAAGAAAAAGGGCGCGCGCGTGGTGGGGTTGGAAACGCTCGCCGAGCAGATGCGGGCGTTCACCGGGCTGACGCTGGCCGAACAACGCGAAATGCTGGCGCAGGACATCGTGCAGACGCCGGCCCAGAACGCCGACGACGTGAAGGCGCTGCACCGCCTGTGGCGGATTGGCGACGCCGACGCGCTGGCCGCCTGGGCCAGCGCCAAGACCGAACGGCTGGCGCGCTCGCGGCCGGTGGCCGACGCCATCGACGGCAAGATCCTGTACGAGCGCAACCGCCGCTTCGCCGCACGCTCGATCGCCTTGGCCGGGCCGAACCGCCCGCTGTTCGTGGCGGTGGGCGCGTTGCACCTGGGCGGCCCGAAAGGTGTGATCGAATTGTTAAAGCGGCAAGGTTTTCGTGTCGACGCGTACTGATGATGGGGAAAACCCACAGTCTTACCGATTTTTCGTATTTGGAGATTGACATGAAACATTGTCAAAACTATTCTCCAATCCACACCGGATTTAAATCCGAAAAGACAAGCACTACGGGGTAGCAGCACCATAAAAAGCGCGAGGATGGCATTGCCGGCACGTATTGACGTGCCGGCAACGGCCACCGGCAGTACGCGAGGCCAATGAACAAAGAACTACGAGGCACGCGAAAGCGTGGTTGGAATTGGGCGTTCCGCCGTCCGGCCGGGGTTGCAAGACCGGCGGCGGCGGACGTATTTTAGGTCCCGATTCTGATTCGGTAATTGATTCCGACATTATTGAATGACACGATTTTGAATGGCGTCATTCAATTGATCCGATTCACGGTTTATTTAAAACGTGAATTAAAAAAGTAAAGCGCCCGGGGGCGCTTTTTTTATTGGTGCCGCCGCTTCGATGCCGCGACCGCGCCTCGCGGCGTTCAGGCGTGGGCCGTGCCCGGCGCCGTCAGCATTACCCCGGCCTGCTCCAGCGCCGCGCGGATTCGCTGCGCGAACGCCAGCGCATGTGGGCCGTCGCCGTGCAGGCAGACGGTTTGCGCATTGAGCGGCACCCATTCTCCCGTTACCGCCTGAACCTGCCGGCCACGCACCATTTCCAGCGTGCGCGCCAGCATCTGCGCTTCGTCGTGCACCAGCGCGCCCGGCTGGCTGCGCGGCACCAGCGAGCCATCGGCGCGATAGCCGCGATCGGCGAACACTTCCTCCACCGCCGTCAGCCCCGCTTGCCGGGCCGCTGCCACGAAGCCGCTGTTGGCCAGCCCGAACACCGCCAGCGTCGGATCGAAATCGTGGATCGCGGCCACCACCGACTCGGCGATCTGCGGATCGCGCGCGGCCTGGTTGTAGAGCGCGCCGTGCGGCTTCACGTGGGCGAGGCGGCCGCCTTCGGCGCGTGTGATCGCAGCCAGGGCGCCCAATTGATAGAGGACGCCGGCGTAGATCTCGCCCGGCGGCAGGTCCATCTCCTTGCGGCCGAAGTTTTCCGGGTCGAGAAAGCTCGGATGCGCGCCGATCGCAACGTGGCGTTCGACGGCCCAGCGCACGCAATCGCGCATCGCCGGGGCGCCGCCCGCGTGCCAGCCGCAGGCGATGTTGGCGGAGGTGACGAGATCGAGCAGCGCCTCGTCGGCGCCGCAGCCCTCGCCGAGATCGGCGTTCAGATCGATATGCATGATGGTCTCGTCGTCAAAAGGGGGAGGCCGGTTCAGGCGGCCCGGGTGTCGGCCCGGGCGACGGTCGCGGCCGCCTGAAGCTGGCGCCGGTGCGCTTCCTCGCGCAGTTCGATCGCCACGTCGATCTGGCGCAAATAGGCGCGCTCGGCCGCCAGCGCGTCGCGGGCCGCCTCGGCGGTGGCCGGCACGAAGCGGATCGGCAGGTTCAGCCGCGCCTGCGCGAGCTTCCAGAGGTCGGCGCGGATCACCGTGCCGATCTGCGGATAGCCGCCGGTGGTTTGTGCGTCGTGCATCAGCACGATCGGCTGGCCGTTCGGCGGCACCTGGATCGTGCCCGGCAGCACCGCGTGCGACAGCAGCTCCTCGCGCGATTCGCGCGCGAGCGCCGCGCCGGCCAGACGATAGCCCATCCGGTTGCTGTTTGCCGTGACCTGCCATTCCTCGTCCCAGAACGCCTGCTGCGCGGCGGTGGCGAAATCGCCGTATTGCGGGCCGGGCAGCACGCGCACCGGCAGCGCGCGGGGCGCATGCGGGTGGGCACGGTGGGCGCGCCGCGCCGCCTCGCCGAACGCGGGCAGCGCCAGCGAGGCGCACCAGGCCGGCGCCTTGACGCCGAATTCGCGGGCCTCGGCCGCCAGGCAGGCGGGCAGGTTCGCGCCGAGCGGGCCGACCGGCAGGCGATCGCCGTCGCGCAGCCGCCGCCCGCCGAGGCCGCCGAAGTGCGAGGCCAGATCGGTGCTGCGCGAGCCGAGCACCGGCAGCACGTCGATGCCGCCCGCCACGCACAGGTAGCCGCGCATGCCGTGCTGGGCGGCCGGCAGCGTGAGCGTTTCGCCGGCCGCGACCGGCAGGCTCCACCACGAATGCACGGCGCGCTCGCCGAGCGTCGCGCCGAATTCGGTGCCGGTGAGGGCGACCCGGGTGGCGCGCGGAAAGCGGAACGCGGCCGGGCCGAACGTGATTTCGATGGCGGCGGCGTCGGGCCGGTTGCCCACCAGCCGGTTGCCGACCTCGAGCGCCAGCGTGTCGAGCGCGCCGCCGAGCGCGACGCCGAGATGACGGAAGCCGCGGCGTCCGGCGTCCTGCACCGTGGAGAGCGGGCCGGCGCGCAGGACTTCGATGCCGGCGGAGGCGGAGCGAGCGGTCATGCGCCGTGCACCTCCGACACGCGGAACCGCACGCGGTCGCCCGGCTGCAGCAGCGTGGGCGGGGTGCGTGAAGAATCGAACAACGCCAGCGCGGTACGGCCGATCAACTGCCAGCCGCCGGGCGCCGAGGCCGGATAGATGCCGGTTTGCGTGCCGCCGATGCCGACCGAGCCGGCCGGCACCTCGATGCGCGGCACGGTGCGGCGCGGCGTGTGCAGCGCGGCGTCCAGCCCGCCCAGGTAGGCGAAGCCGGGCTGGAAGCCGAGGAAGAACACCACGTAGTCGCCGGCAGCGTGGCGCTCGGCCACTTCGCGCGGCGCGAGGCCGGTGTGGGCGGCCACCGCCGCCAGATCGGGGCCGGCCTCGCCGCCGTAGCTCACCGGAATCTCCACCTCGCGGCCCGGCGCGGCGGCCGGGTCCGCCTCGCGCCAGGCGGCGTCGATGTGCGGCGTCAGCGCGGCGGCCGAGGTTTCGACCGGGTCGAACACGATCGTCAGGTTGTTCATGCCGGGCACCACGTCGACCACGTGCGGCCAGGCGCGCGCGGCGGCGGCCACCGCCCAGACGCGCCGCTGGCAGTCGAGCGTGGCGGGCGGCGGCGCCTCGCAGCAGACGGCGGTATCGCCAAGCGGATAGAGACGGGGAGCGGTCATGGAAGGCTCGCGGGCATCGGTTCGGGGCGATGATACATCATCGACAAATTATCGATAATTTATCGATAAGAATTTTGCAAAGTGGCCGGGCCGTCCGCCGATCTGGCGTACACTGCGGCAGTTTTTCGTCCTCCATGGTTCCCGACGTGACCGACCTCACCCAGCGCCATCCGACCCAGATCGTCTCGGCCGAGCATCTCGTCTCGAACGAAAGCGTCGAGCTGTCCGAGCTCGAATACGGGCTGATCATGGCGGGCAATGCGTTCAACCGCTGGATGGTGCGCTGCATGGCGGCCGCCGGCGCGAAGGACATGACCGCCATCGAAGTCTCGCTGCTGCACCACGTGGGCCATCGCGACCGCGCGAAGAAGCTGGCCGACATCTGCTTCGTGCTGAATATCGAGGATACGCACGTCGCCACCTACGCGCTGAAGAAGCTCGCCGCGCGCGGCTACGTGGTGGGCGAGAAATCGGGCAAGGAAGTGCTGTTCTCGGTGACGCCCGAGGGGCGAGCACTGTGCGAGCGCTACCGCGAGGTGCGCGAGCGCTGCCTGATCGACACGCTGCGCGACAGCGGCCTGACCAACGCCCAGATCGGCGAGGCCGCGCAGTTGCTGCGCAGCGCGTCGGGGCTGTACGACACGGCGGCGCGGGCCGCCGCGTCGCTATGAGGCGGGCTATGGAGCGGGCTATGAAGCGGCTAATAAGAGCAGCGAAGAAAGCGGCGGATCAGCCGGTCGAGCCCGACCGGTACGCATAGCATTCGGTGACGATCCAGTCGAGCGGGCGATCGTGCGATTCGCGCGGCAGCGCGTCGAGCGCCGACACCTCGTAGGCCACGCCGATCGTGACCGGCAACGCGTCGTTCGGCCAGGCGGCCAGCGTGCGATCGTAATAGCCGCCGCCGTAGCCGAGCCGAAAGCCCCGCTTGTCGAAGCCGACGCACGGGATCAGCAGCAGGTCGGGCACCACGAGCGCGCCGTCGGCCGGTTCGGGGATGCGGTGATGGCCGGTGCGCATCGGCGCGTCGGGCGTCCAGGTGCGAAACGAGAGCGGTGTGTAGGGCTGCGCGATGACCGGCAGCGCGGCACGTCGACGCGTGTCGTCCAACAGCCATTCGGCGATCGCGTCGCGCGCATCGAACTCGCCCGGCAGCGGCCAGTAGAAGCCCACCGTGAGCAGCGGATGTTTGCCGAGCAGATCGAGGATGCGGTGCGCGAGCGCGTCGTTCGCAGCCTTGTCGAGATTCGCTTCGCGACGCAACGGCGAGAGCGTTTCGCGCAACGTTTGCTTGCGATTTGCGACAGGGGGGCGTGCTATGCTTTCGCTCACTTCGTGCTCCAGTCAAATCGATGTCCATCAGCCTCGTCCGAGTATATCGCGCGACCGCCATCACGCTGTCGGCGGTGGTGTTGGCCGCAGGGGCGGCTGCTTGCGCCGCCCAGCCCGTCGACGACGTTTCGTCGAACGACGACCAGATCTTCATCCAGTTGCGCGAAGCCGCGCGTGCGAACAATCCCACGCGCGCCGCGCAGCTTGCCGCGATGATTCCGAATTATCCGGCGCCCACCTATCTCGACTATTTCCAGATCAAGCCGCAGTTGTTCGACACGTCGGGCCACGCGCGTCTCGATGCGCCCGACGCGCCGGTACTGAGCTTCCTGCAGCGCAACGACGGCCAGGCGATCGCCGACCGCATGCGCAACGATTACCTGCTCGTGCTCGGCGCGCGCCACGATTGGCGCAACTTCGACGAGCAGTACAAGCGCTTCGTGCTCGACGACGATACCCAGGTCAAGTGCTACTCGCTCGAATCGCGCGCCTCGCGCGGCGAGAACGTGGCCGACATGGCGCGGCACCTGCTGGTCGATCCGAAGTACTACGGCGATGCCTGCGTCGACCTAATTTCGGCGCTCGCGCTCAATCACCAGTTCTCGTCGGACGACGTCTGGGCGCAGGCGCGGCTCGCCTACGAACAGAACTACGTGAACGTGGCGGGCAAGATCGCCGACGCGCTCGGCCCGCGCCCGGCCGCTCTCGACCAGGCCGCCAGCGCGCCGCCGCTGTTCCTTGCGCGCGGCGTCGGCAGTGACGCCACCTCGCGCCAGTTGGCATTGATCGCGATCACGCGCATGGCGCGCAACGATCCCGACGCGGCCGCCGGCATGATGGGCACGCTCGGCCAGTTCTCGAAGTCGGAGCAGGCGATCGCCTGGGGCGAGATCGGCCTGCAGGCGGCGGTCAAGCGCTCGCCGATGGCGGTGCAGTATTACAAGCAGTCGGCCGGTGCGCCGCTGTCGGTGCAGGGCTACGAGTGGCGCGTGCGCGCCGCGCTGCTGGCCGGTGACTGGCCGATGGTGCGCTGGGCGGTCGAGCAGATGCCCGACGAGCTGCGCGCGCAACCGTCGTGGCTGTACTGGCACGGCCGCGCGCTGAAGCAGGCGGGCGATGCGGCCGGCGCCAGGCGCGATTTCGATCAGGTGGCGGGCCGCTTCGATTTCTACGGCCAGTTGTCGGCCGAGGAACTCGGCCAGCAGACCGTGATCCCGCCGCGCACCACGGTGAGCGACGCCGAGGTCGATGCAATGAGCCAGGTGCCCGGCTTCGGGCTGGCGCGCCGCTTCTACGCGCTGAACCTGCGCCTCGAAGGCAACCGCGAATGGAACTGGCCGCTGCGCGGCATGACGGATCGCCAACTGCTGGCCGCCGCCGAGTATGCGAAGCGCATCGACATGCTCGATCGCACCGTCAACACCGCCGACCGCACCACGGCGATGCACGATTTCACGCTGCGCTACCCGTCGCCGTACCGGCCGATCGTCGAGCGCTATGCGCAGACCAACGGCCTCGACATCGAATGGGCCTACGGGCTGATTCGCCAGGAATCGCGCTTCATCACCAATGCGAAATCGTCGGTGGGCGCGGGTGGCCTCATGCAGTTGATGCCGGCCACGGCGCAGCTGGTGGCGAAGAAGCTCGGCATGGGCGGCATCACGCGCACGCAGATGCACGACATCGACACCAACATCCAGCTCGGCACCTGGTATCTGTCGGACATCTATCAGAAGTTCGACAATTCGGCCGTGCTGGCCACGGCCGGCTACAACGCCGGCCCGGGCCGGCCGCGCCAATGGCGGCAGGCGCTCACGCAGCCGGTCGAGGGCGCGATCTTCGCGGAAACCATCCCGTTCAACGAAACGCGCGATTACGTGAAGAACGTGCTGTCGAACACCACCTATTACGCAGCGCTGTTCGAGGGCAAGCCCGAATCGCTGAAGGCGCGGCTCGGCTTCGTCGCGCCCTGAGCGCGGCCTCGCGCTCGATGGCGGCTCGAGCGCCAGGTAAGCCGTGCGGCTCCTCGCCCAGCGGAGCCGCACGGCTTACGGTTTGATGGCCTCGATGGCGCGCGTTTTCGACATCTGACGGAGGCTCGCTCATGGATCGTCCCATCGTCGCGCTCGTCGGCGGCACCGGCTTCATCGGCGCGCGGCTCGTCGCCGCGCTGTTGCGCGACGGCTGCACGGTGCGGATCGTGGCGCGACGCCGCGAGCACGCACGGCATCTCGCGATGCTGGCCGTGGAGATCGTCGAAGTCGGCGGTTTCGACGCCGGCTCGCTCGCGCGCTTCGTGGCCGGCGCGGACGCGGCCGTCAATCTGGTCGGCACGCTGCACGGCGGCCACGGTCATCCCTACGGTGAAGGTTTTCGCGCGGCGCATGTCGCGCTGCCCGCTGCGTTGGCCGCTGCCTGTGTCGAGGCGGGCGTGCCGCGGCTGGTGCACGTCAGCGCGCTCGGCGCCGATCCGGGCGGCCCGAGCATGTACCTGCGCTCGAAGGGCGACGGCGAGGCCGCGCTGCATGCGGCGGCCGACACGTCCGGCGGGGCGCTGGCGGTCACGGTGCTGCGGCCGTCGGTCGTATTCGGCCCCGGCGATGCGTTCCTGACCACCTTCGCGCGCCTGCAGCGGTTCTTGCCGGTGCTGCCGCTCGCGATGCCCGACGCGCAGTTCCAGCCGATCTACGTCGGCGACGTCGCGCAGGCGCTGCGCATGGCGTGCAGCCTGCGCGAGGCGCGTGGCGCCACCTACGAACTGGGCGGGCCGCGCGTCTACACGCTCGAACAACTGGTGCGCTATTGCGGCGCGCTGACCGGGCGCGCGGCACGGATCGTGCGGCTGCCCGATGCGCTCGCGCGCGTGCAGGCGGCCGTGTTCGAGCGTCTTCCCGGCGAGCCGCTGATCACGCGCGACAACCTGGCCTCGATGCGCGTGCCGAACGTGATGCACGGGCCGCTCGCGCCCGAACTCGGCATCCGGCCGGCCAGCATCGAGGGCGTCGCGCCCGGGTATCTCGGCGCGGGCGTCGGCGGCACGCGGCACGACGCCTGGCGCTCACGCCGTTAATGGTGGAGGCTGCCGCCGAGCCGAGCCGAGCCGAGCCGAGCCGAGCCGAGCCGAGCCGAGCCGAGCCGAGCCGAGCCGGCCGGACCGCGTCGGCCTGCCCGGCAGTGCGCTGCGCGCGTTCGCCGCACCGCCCGGCGCCTTCCCCTGAATCCTGAACGAACCGCACGAGGCAAGCATGCAACTGATCATTGGTGACAAGAACTACTCGTCCTGGTCGATGCGGCCGTGGGTGCTGATGCGCCATTTCGGGATCGCCTTCGACGAGACGCTGATCGAACTGCGCACGCCCGCGACCGATGCGCAGATCCGTGCGGTGTCGCCGTCGGGCAAGGTGCCGTGCCTGATCGACGACGCCGGCCACGCGATCTGGGATTCGCTCGCGATCGCCGAGACGCTCGCCGAGCGCCATCCGGAGCAGGCGCTGTGGCCGGCCGATCCGGCGGCCCGCGCGCGGGCACGCTGCGTGTCGGCCGAAATGCATTCGGGCTTCATGGCGATGCGCAGTGAAATGCCGCTCGACATCCGCGCCACGCTGCCGGGCCGCAAGCTGTCGCCGGCCGCGCTGGCCGACGTGGCGCGCGTCGATGCGCTGTGGCGCGACTGTCTGGCCGCGTCGGGCGGGCCGTTTCTGTTCGGTGCATTCACGATTGCCGACGCGATGTACGCGCCGGTCGTGCTGCGCTTCGTGACCTATGCGCCGCCGCTGTCCGAAATCGCGGCCGGCTATGTCGAACGGATGCTGGCCGATCCGGCGGTGGCCGCCTGGGCCGACGATGCGCGCCGCGAGACGCGCGTGTTCGACTGACGATGCAACGCACGCGCGGCGGCCGTCGGCGGCTGCCCGGGCGTCATGGAGGAGCAGGATGAAGATTTATGCGGTGGGCGGCGCGATCCGCGACGAACTGCTCGGCATGCCGGTGCAGGATCGCGACTACGTGGTGGTGGGCGCGACGCCCGAGCAACTGGCGGCGCAGGGCTACCGGCCGGTCGGCAAGGATTTCCCGGTGTTCCTGCACCCGCGCACGCACGAGGAATACGCGCTGGCGCGCACCGAGCGCAAGACGGCGGCCGGCTATCACGGCTTCCAGTTCCATTTCGCGCCCGATGTGACGCTGGAGGAGGATCTCGGCCGGCGCGACCTGACGGTCAACGCCATGGCGCGCGAGGTCAGCCCGGACGGCACGCTGACCGGCGAGGTCGTCGATCCTTTCGACGGCCGCGCCGATCTGGCCGCGAAGCTGTTCCGCCATGTCGGGCCGGCGTTCGTCGAGGATCCGGTGCGAATCCTGCGCGTCGCGCGCTTCGCGGCCCGCTTCGCCGATTTCACCGTCGCGCCCGATACCGTCGCCTTGATGCGCGCGATGGTGGCGGCCGGCGAGGTCGACGCGCTGGTGCCCGAGCGGGTGTGGCAGGAAGTGGCGCGCGGGCTGATGGAGGCGAAGCCGTCGCGCATGTTCGCGGTGCTGCGCGAATGCGGCGCGCTCGAACGCATTCTGCCCGAGGTGGCCGCGCTGTTCGGCGTGCCGCAGCGCGCCGACTATCACCCCGAGGTCGATACCGGCGTGCACGTGATGATGGTGGTCGATTACGCGGCCAAGCACGGCTATTCGCTGCCGGTGCGCTTCGCCGCGCTGACGCACGATCTCGGCAAGGCCACCACGCCCGAGCATGTGCTGCCGCGCCATATCGGCCACGAAGGGCGCAGCGTCGATCTGCTCAAGCCGCTGTGCGACCGGCTGCGCGTGCCGAACGAGTGCCGCGACCTGGCGCTGCTGGTGGCGCGCGAGCACGGCAATCTGCATCAGGTGATGGGAATGGGCGCGGCGGCGCTGGTGCGCCTGCTCGAACGCGCCGACGCGCTGCGCAAGCCGGCGCGCTTCGCCGAGATGCTGCAGGCCTGCGAATCGGATGCGCGCGGCCGGCTCGGGCTGGAGGCGCAGCCGTATCCGCAGGCCGAACGGCTGCGGCGCGCGCTGGTGGCGGCGCGGGCCGTGGACGCCGGGCAGGTGGCGGCCGGCATGAAGGGCAACCCGGAAGGGATCAAGGACGCGGTGCACCGTGCGCGGGTGGCGGCGGTGGCGGGGGAACTGGCGATCGGCGAGGAGGCGTGAGGCCGAGGGCAGGCCGGGCAGCGCCCGGCTGTCGCCCAACCTGCGGCCCAAAACAAAACCGGCGCGGGCAGCCCAGGCTGCCTGCGCCGGCGGTCATTTCAGCGAATCGGATTCAGCGAACCGGCGCCGAGACGCGGCCGTCCGGGCCGTACAGGCCCGCGCGCGGCGGTTGCGCGCGCAGCACCTGCAGGGTGCGCTCGTTGTAGTCCATGCGGATGCGGATCAGCATGCCGTTGTTCAGATTGGCGTGACGCACGCGCTCGGTGGCGTCGCGCAGCAGGCGCCAGCGGCTCGCGACGCTCGGGTCGCGCTCCGAGGCGGCGTCGATGCCGGCGCGGCCGGCCGGATAGCCGAGGGCCACGAGCTGGGTGTCGCGCAGCTTTTCCAGCGTGGCGAGGCGTTCGACCAGCTCGGTCTTGCGCTCGATGATGCCGGGCAGCGCTTCGGCCGGCGACGCCGCCGTCAACGCCTGTTGCTCGTAGGCGAGCAGCGACGCGAAAGCCTCGACCGTCGCGTGTTCGTCGTTGATCGTCGCCAACAGTGCTTCTTTCATTGCGTCTCGCTCAAAACGCCGACGTGCGGACCATCCGCGCGCCGATTGCCGTCGCCCACCGCCGGCCGGTCAGCCGAGCTGGGGCGGCGTGCGCAACAGTTCGCTCGCCGTCTGCAGAATGCCGTCGGCGATCTTGCCGGTGTCGATCGACAGCGAACCGTTGCTGATCGCGTCGCGGATCGACTGGACTTTCGCGGTGTCGATGTCGGACGAGCCGGACGCCGCGAGGGATTGCAGGTTGGTCGACAGGGACGACAGGTTCACGTTGGCGTCGCTGCTGGCGGAGGCCGTGTCGGTCGCGGCGGGCGCGGCCGGAGCGGCGGCGCTGGCCTGCGTGCGCGACGAAGCGGCGTCGGTGGACGCCGGGCGGACATTGGAGGCGGAGGAGGAATCGATTTTCACGATGGGCTTTCCTGAACGATTTGAGCGAGATAACGGCATCGCAGGGCCGAACTTTAGCGCTCGATCCTCAGTAAAGGCTTTCAGAAACAAAACTTTGCAATCTTTCCGGCTGCCTCGGCCGAACGGCCATCATAAAGGAATCTCGACCGTCCCCGAGTCCTTCACCACCCCCATCACGATCTGCCCCTCGGCCATCCGCACCCGCACCTGCTGACCTGGCCCCGCATTGTTCAGCACACTGCCTTCCGACGAAATCGAAAACCCATGGCCGGCCACCACCACGCGCACGGTCTGGCCGATGCTGACCGCCGAGGCGCTGCGCAGCATGTCCTGGCGCAGCGGCAGCCCGAGTGCCACGCGCATCAGGGCGGTGCCGCCGACTGCCTGTGACGGATCGGTGACGATCGCCAGCGGCAGCATGGTCAGGTCGCCGTCGCGCGGCGTCAGGTCGGCCGCCGTCAGCACGTCGCCGGGCGACAGCGCGCGGGCGGCCACGTAATAGGTGCCCTGCACCGTGATCTTCGATTGCAGGAACAGCGTCCACGGTTTCGCACCGGCGCAGCGCACGCCGACCGTGGTGCGGCCCCACAGACGCGCGCCGGGCGGCAGAAACGGTTCGAGCGTCGTGCAGGCCGCCAGCCCGCGCGGGAACGCCGGCGAGACGGTCACGGTCGCCTTGCCGGGCAGGCCGGCGGTCTGCTGACGCAGAAACGCGAGTGCGGCCTGGCGGATCGCCTCCGGGTCCTGCTGGCCGTCGGCGACCGGCGCTGCGGCTGCGGCGGCTTGCGGCGCGGCCCCGGTTTCGGCCGGTGCCGCGGGTGAGATCGGCACGGCGGACGGGTGTGCCGACACGCGCAGGATGCCCGGCCGGGCATAGCGCATCGCGTTCGTGGCGGGCGGCGCGTCCTGCGCGACCACCGGGGCGACTTGCTGCGCGCGAGCGGCGGCCGACGGGGCCGGCACGGCAGGCGCGCGATAGACGGCGGGCTGGTAACCGGATTTGACCGAGGTCGGCGCAGGCGTGGGTGCGGTAGGTGCCGCCGGGGCGGTTTGCAGCGCGGAGGCTGCCGCCGCGCGACGGGCGGCCGCGATGCCGGCGGCATAGCCGGCCGCGTAACCGGCCTGAGCGTTCGGCGCGGCCGGTTGAGTGGCCGATTGAGCGGCGGCCGGGCTCGCCTGCGGCATGGCGGCGCGGTTGTCGGGATACAACGGCGGCTCGGCCATCGGCGCCGTGGCGGCTGCACGCATCGCGGCGTTGCCGCCCGTCACCACGCCGGTCGCGGCGTTCGGATCGCCGCTCAATACGATGTCGTGCGACGGCGCGCCGCCCGAGGCGGCGCTGCCGCCGCCGTAAGCGTTGCGCAAGTCGGCCGAACTGTAGGCGTTCAGGCTCGACGGGCCGCGCGGCGCCGGGTTGGCGATGCCGTGCGCGGTGGCGTTCGACAGCGCCGCTTCGGCCGATTCGCCGCGGCCCGGGATCACGATCATCCCGTCGCCGCCGGCCGTCTGGGCCAGCGCGGCGGCCGGCAGCAACACGGCCAGGCCGAGCGCGGCCGCCATGCGGCGTGCGGCGCGTGCGCCGAATCCGCGCACACGGCCAGATGCTGTCGCCATCGCCGCCTCCTGAAAACCGTTGGTACGGATCGCATTCTAGGGAGACGGTCCATCCGGCAAACGATGAATAGAGGGGGGCTTTGCCGGTTATTCCTCCGATTGCCGCTTGCGTCTCGCGCCTACGATGCATGTCATCGAAAAGCGTCTCTGTGCCTGCCGCGTCCTGCGCGTCGTGGCGACGGGACGCCGCCCCGCTTCCGATGGAGGAATGCCCGATGCTGGACAAACTCGATTCCGAATTCGCGTTCAACCGCCAGGCGCTCGACGTGCGCGCGTACCGGCAGGAACTGCTGTCGTCGAACATCGCCAATGCCGACACGCCGGGCTACCAGGCCCGCGACGTCAATTTCGGCGCGGCGCTGGGCCGTGCGCTGTCGCACCAGAGCGGCCAGGCCGGCGCGGACAACGCGTCGCGGCTGCCGATGACGCAACCGGCCGGCGTGACGAGCGGCATGACGCTGGTGTCCACCGAGGCCGGCCACATGAGCGGCAAGACCACCCTGAGCGCCACCGGCGGCCCGAGCGACGACTACGGCCGCGTGTCGTACCGCATCCCGCGCCAGCCGTCGCTGGACGGCAACACGGTGGATCTCGACGCGGAACGCGTGCAGTTCGCCGACAACACCATTCATTACCAGGCCGGGATGACGGCGGTCACCGGCCAGATCAAGGCGATGCTCGCCGCGATCCAGTCGGGCAGCTAACCCGCCGCCCGCCGCTCGTCACCCACGCCGCACACGAGGAACTCCCATGCCTTCGCTGATGAATATCTTCGACGTCGCCGGTTCGGCGATGTCCGCCGAATCCCAGCGCCTGAACGTGACCGCATCGAACCTGGCGAACGCGGACAGCGTGACCGGCCCGGACGGCAAGCCGTACCGCGCCAAGCAGGTGGTGTTCGAGACCCAGCCGATCGGCGGCGCGCGCACCGGCTCGGGGCAGGGCGTGGGCGGCGTGCAGGTCAAGCAGGTGATCGACGATCCGACGCCGATGAAGACCAGCTACGACCCGTCGAACCCGACGGCCGACGCGAACGGCTACGTGACGCTGCCGAACGTCGACCCGGTACAGGAAATGGTGAACATGATCTCGGCCTCGCGCTCGTACCAGGCCAACGTCGAGACGCTGAACACCGCCAAGCAATTGATGTTGAAGACTTTAACGATCGGCACCTGAAGGCCGACGCTCTCCGCGTAATCCCGTAACTGACATAGCGATCCGCGAGCGCATTCGCGAAAGGCAACCCGGACATGAGTACCCCCATCAGCGGCAGCGGCACGACCGTCACGAACACGCCGACCGACACCATGAACGCCAACTCGACGGGCACGTCGGCGGCGGATCTGCAACAGACGTTCCTGACGCTGCTGGTCACCCAGTTGCAGAACCAGGACCCGACGAGCCCGGTCGACAGCTCGCAGATGACCTCGCAGCTCGCGCAGATCAACACGGTGAGCGGCATCGCCCAGCTCAATTCGTCGCTGACCTCGCTGTCGTCGCAGATCACGGCCGGCCAGTCGACCCAGGCCGCCCTGCTGGTCGGCTCGAACGTGCTCGCCCCGGGCAGCACGCTGAACGTGTCCGGCGGCGCCACCACGGCGTTCGGCGTGCAACTGACGACCGCGGCGTCGAACCTGACCATCACGGTCAAGGATTCGACCGGCAAGGTGGTCAATACCGTCAACGAAGGCGCGCAGTCGGCCGGCACGGTGCCGCTGACCTGGACGCCGACCGATTCGACCGGCGCGCCGCTGGCCGATGGCGCCTACACGATCAGCGCGACGTACACGGATTCGACCGGCGCCACCGCCAACGCCACCACCATGACGGTGGCCCAGGTGCAGGGCGTGGTTCGCCAGGCCGACGGCTCGGCAGGCCTGGCGCTGTCGAACGGCTCGACCGTCGGCCTGTCCGACATCGGCGCGATCTTCCCGTCGGCGTCGTCCTCGGCTTCGAGCGGTTCGGGTTCCGGCTCCAGCGGCTCGGATTCGTCGAAAGACTCGAACGCTTCTTCCTAATCGATTGATCCGGCCACAGGCCGACGGAGACCAACATGGGTTACCAACAGGGTTTGAGCGGTTTGCAAGGTGCGTCGAACGACCTCGACGTGATCGGCAACAACATCGCCAATGCGAACACGGTCGGCTTCAAGGCCGCCACGGCGCAGTTCTCGGATTTGTACGCGAACTCGGTGTCGACCGCGGTCGCGAACGGCATCGGTATCGGCACGCAGCTCGCGGCCGTCGCGCAGGTGTTCCAGCAGGGCTCGCTGACGAGCACGCAGAACCCGCTCGACATGGCGATCTCGGGCAACGGCTTCTTCCAGGTCAGCAGCAACGGCACCACCACCTACACGCGTGACGGCGAGTTCCACGCCGACGCGAACGGCAACATCGTCAACTCGGCCGGCGCGAACCTGATGGGCTACGGCGTGAACGCCGACGGCACCATCAACACCGCCTCGCTGAAGCCGCTGTCGGCGCCGCAGGGCAACATTTCCCCGCAGGCGTCCACCGCGATCACGGGCCAGTTCAACCTGAGCCAGACCGACACGACGCAAACCACCACGCCGTTCAACTACACCGATTCGACCAGCTACACGCTGCGCCAGCCGGTGCAAACGTACGATTCGCTCGGCAACCAGCAGAACGTCAACCTGTACTTCGTGAAGTCGACCACCACGGGCACCTGGGAGGTGTACGCGGGCGCCGACAACACCACGCCGACCGACATCGGTTCGATGACGTTCAACAGCTCGGGCAAGCTGGTCAGCTCGACCAGCGCCGCCACCGGCGCGGCCACCACCTCGCTCGGCAAGTTCTCGCTGAGCGTGCCGAACAGCACCGGCGCGGTGAGCCCGCAGGCGATCTCGCTGGACCTGTCGACCTCGACGCAGTTCTCGACCAGCAAGAGCGCCTCGTCGAACCTGGTGGCCGACGGCTTCCCGACCGGCTCGCTGACCTCGTACTCGGTCGGCACGGACGGCACCGTCAGCGGCATCTACTCGAACGGCAAGACGATGACGCTGGGCCAGGTGGTGGTGGTCAACTTCAACAACCCGAACGGGCTGACCAGCGTCGGCGGCAACCAGTACATCCAGACGACCGCCTCGGGCGTGCCGCAGATCGGCGTGGCCGGCACCACCAACCACGGCGCGCTGAAGGGCGGCACGACGGAAGCGTCGACCACCGACCTGACCGGCGAACTGGTGAACCTGATCACGGCGCAACGCGATTACCAGGCGAACGCGCAGACGATCAAGACCCAGCAGACCGTCGATCAGACGCTGATCAACCTGTAACGCGCGGCGCGCGATTTCCTGACGGACGACCATGGACCGACTGATTTATACAGCGATGACGGGCGCGGGCCAGGCCCTCGACCAGCAGTCCACGATCGCGAACAACCTCGCGAACACGTCGACGACGGGCTTTCGCGCGCAACTCGCGACCTACCGGGCCGTGCCGATGAATTTCGGCGAGGCCAGCAACCCGGATACCACCCGCACCTTCGTGCTCAGCTCGACGCCGGGCGCCGACTACTCGGCCGGCCCCATCACGCGTACCGGCAACCCGCTGGACGTGGCGGTGGAAGGCCCGGGCTGGCTGTCGGTGCTGGCCAAGGACGGCAGCGAGGCCTACACGCGCGCCGGCAACCTGCACGTGGACGAGAACGGCCAGCTGGTGAACGCCTCGAACCTGCCGGTGCTCGGCCAGGGCGGCCCGATCGCCGTGCCGCCGAACGCCAAGGTGACGATCGGCGTGGACGGCACGGTGTCGGTGCTGGCCGCCGGCGACCCGCCGCAGGCCGTGGCGATGGTCGATCAGCTCAAGCTGGTCAACCCGGACCCGAACACCATGACGCGCGGCGACGACGGCCTGTTCCGCACCAGCGACGGCAATCCGGCCGATCCCGACCCGACCGTGCAGGTGGCGGCGGAATCGCTCGAAGGCAGCAACGTCAATCCGGTCAGCGCGATGGTGTCGATGCTCGACAACGCGCGGGCCTTCCAGCTGCAGACGAACCTGATCAAGAGCGCCGACCAGAACGAACAGTCGGCCAACCAGATCCTCACTTTCAGCTGAACCCGGCGTCTCCAGGAGAAACACAGTGAACCGCTCTCTTTACATCGCCGCGACCGGCATGAATGCGCAGCAGGCGCAGATGGACGTGATCTCGAACAACCTCGCGAACGTGAGCACCAACGGCTTCAAGGGCTCGCGCGCGGTGTTCGAGGATCTGCTGTATCAAACCGTGCGTCAGCCCGGTGCGAACTCGACCCAGCAGACCGAACTGCCGTCGGGCCTGCAGCTCGGCACCGGCGTGCAGCAGGTCGCCACCGAGCGCCTCTACACGCAGGGCAACCTGCAGCAAACCGGCAACTCGCGCGACGTCGCGATCAACGGCCAGGGTTTCTTCCAGGTCCTGATGCCGGACGGCACCAACGCCTACACGCGTGACGGCTCGTTCCACACCAACGCGCAGGGCCAGCTCGTCACGTCGAGCGGCTATCAGGTGCTGCCGGGCATCACGGTGCCGCAGACGGCCACCTCGATCACGATCGGCTCGGACGGCGTGGTCACGGTCACGCAGCCGGGCAACGCCACCTCGACGCAGATCGGCGCGATGCAGGTCGCAACCTTCATCAATCCGGAAGGCCTGCAGGCGCTCGGCCAGAACCTGTTCGCCGAAACCTCGTCGTCGGGCGTGCCGAACGTCACGACGCCGGGCCTGAACGGCGCCGGTTCGCTGAACCAGGGCTATGTGGAATCCTCGAACGTGAACGTGGTGCAGGAACTGGTCAACATGATCCAGACCCAGCGTGCCTACGAGATCAACAGCAAGGCCGTGACGACGTCCGACCAGATGCTGCAGACCGTCACGCAGATGAAGAGTTAACGAGCACGGCAGGTTGTCATGAAGCAGGTTCGCCCTTTCCGTTTTGCCGCACTCGCCGTCCTGGCCGTGTGTACCGGCTGTGCGCAGATTCCGCACCCGCCGCTCACGCAACAGCCGATGACGGCGGTGCCGCCCGTGCCGCCGCAAATGCAGGCCCCCGGCTCGATCTTCAACCCGGGTTACGCGGGCCGGCCGCTGTTCGAGGATCAGCGGCCGCGCAACGTGGGCGACATCCTGACCATCATGATTGCCGAGAACGTGAACGCCACCAAGTCGTCGGGCGCCAACGCCAACCGCGGCGGCAGCACCGACTTCAACGTGCCGACCGCCGGCTTCATGGGCGGCCTGTTCAACAAGGCGAACCTGTCGGCCACCGGCAGCAACAAGTTCACCGCGACGGGCGGCGCGACCGCCGCCAACACGTTCAGCGGCACGATCACCGTGACCGTCACCAACGTGCTGCCGAACGGCAACCTGATGGTCAGCGGCGAGAAGCAGATGCTGATCAACCAGGGCAACGAATACGTGCGCTTCTCGGGCGTGGTCAATCCCACCTCGATTTCGGGTGCCAACTCGGTGTTCTCGACCCAGGTGGCCGACGCGCGCATCGAATACTCGGCGAAGGGCTATATCAACGAAGCCGAAACGATGGGCTGGCTGCAGCGTTTCTTCCTCAACGTCGCGCCGTGGTGACCCCGATGCCCCGCCGTTCCAACCTCCGTTTTTCATCCCAGCCGCGCGCCCCGCGCCTGGCGCGCCTGCCTTATCTGGCCTGGCTCGCGCTGGTGGCGCTGGCCTGCGCGATGCTGCTGCTGCCGGCTCGGCCGGCGCATGCCGAACGCCTCAAGGATCTGGTGCAGATCCAGGGCGTGCGCGACAACCCGCTGATCGGCTATGGCCTGGTGGTGGGCCTCGACGGCACGGGCGACCAGACCACCCAGACGCCGTTCACCACGCAGACGCTCGCGAACATGCTCGCGAACCTCGGCATCTCGATCAACAACGGCACCTCGACGGGCGGCGCGGCCTCGCTGTCGAACCTCCAGCTCAAGAACGTCGCGGCCGTGATGGTGACCGGCACGCTGCCGCCGTTCGCGCGGCCGGGCGAGGCGATCGACGTGACCGTCTCGTCGCTCGGCAACGCCAAGAGCCTGCGCGGCGGCACGCTGCTGCTGACGCCGCTGAAGGGCGCGGACGGCCAGGTGTACGCGCTGGCGCAGGGCAACATGGCGGTGGGCGGCGCGGGCGCGAGCGCCAACGGCAGCCGCGTGCAGGTCAACCAGCTCGCGGCCGGCCGCATCGCCGGCGGCGCGATCGTCGAGCGCTCGGTGCCGAACGCGCTGGCGCAGATGAACGGCATGCTGCAACTGCAACTGAACGACATGGATTACGGCACCGCCGAGCGCATCGTCACGGCGGTCAATTCGAGCTTCGGCCCCGGCATCGCCACCGCGCTCGACGGCCGCACGATTCAACTGACCGCGCCGGCCGATCCGGCGCAGCAGGTGGCGTTCATGGCCCGCCTGCAGAGCCTCGAGGTCAGCCCCGATCGCGCGGCTGCCAAGGTCATCCTCAACGCGCGCACCGGCTCGATCGTGATGAACCAGATGGTCACGCTGCAAAGCTGCGCGGTCGCGCACGGCAATCTGTCGGTGGTGGTCAACACGCAACCGGTGGTGTCGCAGCCGGGCGCGTTCTCGAATGGACAAACCGTGGTGGCGCAGCAGTCGCAGATCCAGCTCAAGCAGGATAACGGCGCGCTGCGCATGGTGACCGCCGGCGCGAATCTCGCCGACGTGGTCAAGGCGCTGAACTCGCTCGGCGCGACACCGGCCGACCTGATGTCGATCCTGCAGGCCATGAAGGCCGCCGGCTCGCTGCGGGCCGACCTGGAGATCATCTGATGGCCAATCTTCCGAATGCCAATTCCGCCGACCTGACCCAGCGCTTCGCGCTCGACCTGCAGGGCTTCGACGCGATGCGCCAGCAGGCCAACGCGTCGCCCGGCACCGGGCTCAAGCAGGTCGCCACCCAGTTCGACGCGATGTTCGCGCAGATGATGCTCAAGAGCATGCGCGATGCCACGCCGCAGGACGGCGTGTTCGACTCGAACACCTCGAAGCTCTACACCTCGATGCTCGACCAGCAGCTCTCGCAGCAGATGGCCAAGCACGGCATCGGCGTGGCCGACGCGCTGATGAAGCAACTGATGCGCAACGAGAACCTCGGCGGCGCGCAGGGCGGTGCGGCCGGCGGCGCGGCGGGCGCGGGCGGCATGAGCGCCGCGATGAACGCGATGGGCGACGACGAGGGCGGCCTCGCGGGCAGCAATGCGCTGGCGCAGGCGCTGGCCAGCGCGCGCGCCAACAACCATTTCGGCGGCAACGGCTATTCGGCCGAGAGCGCGTTGACGCCGCCCGTCAAGGGCAACGGCGCGTCGCCCGATCAGGACCATTTCGTCGGCAAGGTGGCCGATGCGGCGCAGGCGGCCAGCGCCGCCACCGGCATTCCGGCGCGCTTCATCGTCGGCCAGGCCGCGCTCGAATCGGGCTGGGGCAAGCGCGAGATTCGCGGCCGCGACGGCCAGTCGAGCTACAACGTGTTCGGCATCAAGGCGACCAAGAACTGGACCGGGCGCACCGTGTCGGCCGTCACGACCGAATACGTGAACGGCCAGCCGCATCGCGTGGTGGCGCAGTTCCGTGCCTACGATTCGTACCAGCACGCGATGACCGACTACGCCACGATGCTGAAGAGCAACCCGCGTTACGCCGGCGTATTGAACACGGCGAGCACGCCGGAAGGCTTTGCGAACGGCATGCAGCGCGCCGGTTATGCGACCGACCCGCATTACGCCAAAAAGCTGATCTCGATATTGCGTCAAATCGTGTAAAGCGCGCAACGTGCTGGCGCTTTATGTCGCAGAGCGCAACGTGAACGCACAATTGACCGAGGGTTAACCCTTAATTTATTGATAATTCGGCAACATTTTCTACGCGTTTTCAGGTATATCTCCTGTTGAATTTACTTTTAGCCAAAGAATTACGAACGATTTCGATCTACACTCTGCGCTGACGCTGCGGGCCGTTCGAGGTCCGCGTCGAGCAAGCCGCGGCCGTGCACGCCGCCGGCACTCCGTGCGACCGGGCAAGCCGGCGCCAGGCAGAAGATGACATCCGGCAAGCCAACACCATGAACACCGAAGCACAGACCGCCACGTCGGAGGACGACGATTCCCTTCCCGATTACGGACGTCGCAACCCGCTCGAAATTGGCGTGCAGTTGCGCAACCTCCTGAATCGCGGGGATTTCCTCACGGTCCGCTATGCGGGCGGGCAGCTCGTCACGCGCATTCTCGCCGTCGATGTGCGCGGCGGCGCGTTCACGTTCGACTGGGGCGCGCTCGAAGCGCAGAACGCCCAGTTGCTGGCCGCCAAGCGCGGCGCGTTCGAGGCGCTGCCCGACGGCGTACGTGTGGAGTTCTCGATCGGCACGCCCACCCAGGTCGATTTCGAGGGCCGCCCGGCGTTTCTCGCGGCGTTCCCGGAAGTGCTGTATTTCGTGCAGCGCCGCGAGTATTTCCGCGTCGATGCGCCGATGCTCGATCCGTACATCGCACGCGGCACGCTGCCCGACGGCGATTCGTTCACGTTCGAGATCGATAACATCTCGCTCGGCGGCATCGGCCTGCGCACCACCGACGAACGCGCGGCCGCGCTCGATCCGGGCGTGACGCTGCCGGACGTCGAACTGAGCCTGGCCACGCACGGCAAGCTGTCGCTCGATCTGCAACTGGTGTCGATGCGCAGCATCGACGTGCCGAACGGGGTGCGCCGCTATCAGGCGGGCTTCCGTTTCGCGTCGCTGCCGGGCTCCGCCGAGAACACGCTGCAACGTCTGATCACGCAACTCGAAGTCAAGCGCCGCCAGCTCGCCCGGGGCTGACGCACGCCGCTTTCCGGCCCGAGGGCCGCCGCCGAAATTCGCGCGCGCGGCCTCAATTTCCGCCGGCTGCGGCCGTTATACCGGGTGTCCCTTTCCCGGAGGCCGTGCGCGGCCGGCATTCATGTCCAACAATCTCCTGAACATTGGACTCAGCGGCCTCAACGCTGCCCAATGGGGTATCAACGTCACCGGCCAGAACATCAGCAACCAGGCGACCGCCGGCTATTCGGTCGAGCGCCCTGTGTATGCCGAAACCGATGGCCAGTACACGTCGAGCGGCTATCTGCCGAGCGGCGTGTCGACCGTCACGGTGCAGCGCCAGTACAGCCAGTACCTGTCGGCCCAGTTGAACGCGGCCAACACCACCGGCAGCGCGCTGAGTTCGTATTCGTCGCTGGTCGCCACGCTGAACAACTACGTCGGCAGCCCGACGGGCGGCGTGGGCGCGGCCATCTCCAGCTATTTCACCGGTCTGCAGAACGTCGCCAACGGCGCGGCGAGCGCAGCGACGCGCGCCACCGCGTTCAGCGCCGGGCAGACGCTCGCGGCCCAGTTGTCCTCCGCCGGCGCGCAATTCGACGCGCTGCGCACCCAGGTCAACTCGCAACTGCAGAACTCGGCCACCCAGGTCAACGCGCTGACCTCGCAAATCGCCCTGCTGAACCAGCAGATCGCGGTGGCGGGTTCGTCGGGCCAGCCGCCGAACCAGTTGCTCGACACGCGCGACCAGGCGGTCGCCAGCCTGTCGCAACTGGTGGGCGCAACGGTCACCACGCAAAGCGACGGCAGCTACACGGTGACGATCGGCAACGGTCAGCCGCTGGTGCTCGGCAACACCAGCTACCAGATGACCACGGTGCCGTCGGCATCGGACCCGAGCGAGCTGTCGCTGGCCGTGCAGAGCAGTTCGACGACCACCGGCGGCACGCCGCAGGTGCTGGCCGACAGCACGGTGACGGGCGGCTCGATCGGCGGCGCGCTACAGTTCCGCAGCCAGACGCTCGACCCGGCCGAAGCGCAGCTCGGCGCGATCGCCGTCAGCTTCGCCGCGCAGACCAACGCGCAGAACGCGCTCGGCATCGACGCGAACGGCAAGCCGGGCGGCAACCTGTTCACGGTGCCCGCGCCCACCACCATCACGAACCTGAACAACACCGGCACCGGCGTGCTGTCGGCCAGCTTCGACAACGCCCAGCAGCCGCCGAACAGTGATTACACGCTGTCGTACGACGGCACCACCTACACGCTCAAGAACAAGACATCGGGCGACGTGGTGGGCACGGCCACTTCGCTGCCGGCCACGCTCGGCGGCCTGAAGCTGTCGGCCACCGGCACCATGAACGCCGGCGATTCGTTCACCATCGAGCCGACCCGCGGCGCGCTGAACGGCTTCGCCGTGGCGGCCACCGACGGCTCGGCGATCGCCGCCGCCGCCCCGGTGACGGCCAGCGCCAGCGCCAGCAACACCGGCAGCGGCAAGATCACCCAGGGCACGGTCACGGCGGGCTATCAGATGCCGTCGTCCACCACCACGCTGACCTACAACTCGGCGTCGAAATCGCTGACGGGCTTCCCGGCCGGCACCACGGTGACGATCGGCACCACGCCGCCCACCACGGTGACGATCGCCGACGGCACCACGCAAGTGCCGTACGACCCGACCCAGGGCGCGACGCTGACCATCACCAGCACGGTTCAGCCGCCGCCGGCCGGCGTCATGAACAACGTGTCGGTCACGCTGTCGGACACGCCGTCCAACGGCGATACGTTCACGATCGCCCCGGGCGGCGCCTCGAACGACGGCCGCAACGCGCAGTTGCTGTCGTCGCTGGCCACCTCGAAGGCCTTCGACGGCGGCACCACCACGCTGACCACGGCCTACAGCAGCTACGTCAACAACGTCGGCAACACCGCGGCGCGGCTCAGTGCGGCCAGTTCCGCGCAAACCGGCGTGGTCAGCCAGATCACCACCCAGCAGCAATCCGTGTCGGGCGTGAACCAGAACGAGGAAGCGGCGAACCTGGTGCAGTACCAGCAGATGTACCAGGCCAACGCCAAGGTCATCCAGACCGCCCAGACCCTGTTCACCACGCTGCTCGGCATCTTCAACTGACGGAATCGATCATCATGCGCATCGCGACTTCGCAGTTCTATACGCAGAACATCGAGTTGATGAACAACCAGGAATCCCAGATCTCCACCCTGTATCAGCAGGTGGCGAGCGGGAACCTGCTGTTGACGGCGGCCGACAATCCGCTGGGGGCCGCGCAGGCCGTGCAGTTGTCGGCTTCGTCGGCCACGCTGTCGCAATACTCGACCAACCAGTCGACCGCGCTCAATGCGCTGCAACTGGAAGATTCGACGCTGAGCAGCGTGACCAGCACGCTGAACGCGATCGTGCCGAAACTCAGCAACGCGATCAACGGCACGCTGTCGGACAGCGACCGCGCCGCGCTCGCGGCGCAACTGCAAGGCCAGCGCGACACGCTGCTGAACCTGGCGAACACCACCGACGGCGCCGGCAACTACATCTTCGCGGGCTTCCAGAGCACGGCGCAGCCGTTCACCAATTCGTCGGCGGGCGGCGTGAGCTTCTCGGGCGACACCGGCCAGCGCAACGTGCAGATCTCCGACACGCAGAGCGTGTCGCAGGGCGACAGCGGCGTGAACGTGTTCCTGTCGGTGCAGGCGGTCGGCAGCGTGGCGGTGCCCGCCGGCGGCGCGGGCAACACCGGCTCGGGCACGGTCGGCACGGTCACGGCCGGCAAGCCGGGCGACCCCACCAACAACGACAACTTCACGATCACGTTCGGCGGCACGTCGGCAGCACCCACCTACACGGTGACCGACAACTCCACCACGCCGCCGAGCACCGGCACGGCGCAGACGTACACGGCCGGCACCGCGATCACGGTCGGCAGCCAGAGCATCGTGATTTCGGGCAAGCCGGCGTCTGGCGACACGTTCTCGCTGACGCCCGCCCCGCAGGCCGGCACGGACCTGTTCGGCGCGCTCGATTCGGTGATCGCCGCGCTCAAGCAGCCCGCCGGCAGCGACGCCACGGCCAACGCCACGCTGCAGAACTCGATCTCCACCGGCATGGCGAAGATCCAGAACGCGTTGACCAACATCACCACCGTGCAGGCCTCGGTGGGTGGCCGCGAATCGGAGGTGAAGGCGATGCAGACCGTCACCGCCAACAGCTCGACGATCACCACCAACGCGCTGTCCGACCTGTCGCAAGCCGACATGCCGACCGCCATCTCGCAGTTGCTGCAGGTGCAGAACGCGCTGACGGCCGCGCAGAAGGCGTTCTCGTCGGTGGCGAACCTCTCGCTGTTCCAGTATCTGAACTGATCGACGACACGCGAGCGGCCCGGGCAACGATGCCGGCGCCGCGCGCGGTGTCGGCCAGGTTTCTCCGCGTTTCCCGCTTCTCCTCCGCCATCCCCCCGCCGTTCCTCCCCTCGCAGTCTCCCCGGCTTGTCAGGCCCGTTTCCGCTTCGTACACTCGCGCCTGATCCGCATCCGGCGCGCCGTGCCTGGCCGCCGCCCCCCATGTCGCGATGACGACACGAAACCGACAACCGAGAGGAGAGCCGCCGATGGCCGATTCCTATTTCCCGCGCTGGCGCGTCGCGGCGCGCGGCGCCGATGGCGTGGTGGCGCCCGACGAGCGGCTGGCCTGGCCGCAGATGGTCGCGATGGGCGTGCAGCACGTGGTGGCGATGTTCGGTTCGACCGTGCTCGCGCCGCTGCTGATGGGCTTCGATCCGAACCTCTGCATCTTCATGTCGGGCATCGGCACGCTGCTGTTCTTCGTGGTGGTGGGCGGCCGGGTGCCGAGCTACCTCGGTTCGAGCTTCTCGTTCATCGGCCTGGTGATCGCCGTGACCGGCTACGGCGGCACTGGCATGAACGCCAACATCCCCGTCGCGCTGGGCGGCATCATCGCCTGCGGGGTGGCCTACGGCGTGATCGGGCTGGTGGTGTCGGCGATCGGCACGCGCTGGATCGAGGCGCTGATGCCGCCTGTCGTGACCGGCGCGATCGTCGCCGTGATCGGCCTGAACCTCGCGCCGATCGCCGTGAAGGGCGTGAGCGGCAGCACGTTCGACAGCGTCATGGCGCTCGTCACGGTGCTGTGCGTGGGCGGGGTGGCGGTGTTCGCGCGCGGCATGATGCAGCGCCTGCTGATCCTGATCGGGCTGCTGATCGCCTATGTGATCTACGCGATCGTCACCAACGGCATGGGCCTCGGCACGCCGATCGATTTCGCGGTGGTGGCGCATGCCGATTGGTTCGGTATCCCGAGCTTCACCGCGCCGGTGTTCGAGCCGCGCGCGATGCTGCTGCTGGTGCCGGTGGCGGTGATTTTGGTGGCCGAGAACCTCGGCCACCTGAAGGCCGTCAGCGCGATGACGGGCCACAACCTCGATCGCTACGTGGGCCGCGCCTTCCTCGGCGACGCGCTCGCCACGGTGGTGTCGGGCAGCGCCGGCGGCACCGGCGTGACCACCTACGCCGAGAACATCGGCGTGATGGCCGTCACGCGCATCTATTCGACGCTGGTGTTCGCGGTGGCCGCGCTGATCGCGATCGGGCTGGGCTTCTCGCCGAAGTTCGGCGCGCTGATCCGCACGATTCCGGGGCCGGTGCTGGGCGGCGTGTCGATCGTCGTGTTCGGGCTGATCGCGGTGACGGGCGCGCGGATCTGGGTCGTGAACCGCGTGGATTTCTCCGACAACCGCAACCTGATCGTGGCGGCCGTCACGCTGGTGCTCGGCGCGGGCGACTTCTCGCTGAAGCTCGGCAGCTTCGCGCTCGGCGGCATCGGCACCGCCACGTTCGGCGCGATCATCCTGTACGCGCTGCTGCGGCGCGAGAAGGAGCCGGGGCCGGTGGTCTGAGCGCTGGCTCAGGGCTCCTTCGTTTCGGTTTCCTCAATGGCGTGACGCCTGCGCGTCGAGCCACGCGCAGAACTTCGCGACCACCGGCGGCGCGTCGCGCGCCGCGATCCACCAGTAGCTGCGGGTGGCGATGCGCGGGCCGTCGAGCGGCGTGACGAGCCGGCCGCCGGCCAGTTCGTCGTCGATCAGCGGCAGCGGGCCGAGCGCCACGCCGAGGCCGTCCACCGCGGCCTGCAAGGCCAGGTAGAAGTGATCGAACGACTGCTTCTTGCGCCCGCGCATCGGCGTGTCGGCGGCGGCGAACCAGTCGCGCCACGCGCTCGGCCGCGTATCCGAATGCAGCAGCACGTGGCGCGCCAGATCGTCGGGCTGGGCGATCGGCATGCGCGCGAGCAGCGCGGGCGTGCAGACCGGCAACAGCGTTTCGTCGAGAAAGTGCCCGACCGCGCGGTTCGGCCAGCGGCCGGGGCCGGTGCGGATCGCCACGTCGTACTGGCCTTCCAGCGTGTCGAGCGGCGCGTTCGAGGTGGACAGCTTCAGCTCCACGTTCGGCATGTCGCGCTGGAAACGCGAGAGGCGCGGCAGCAGCCACTTCATCGCTAGCGTGGGCAGCGCGTTGATGCGCAGCACGTGGGCGGGCGAGGTGTCGCGCATCTTCTCGGTGGCGAGCGCGATGCGATCGAACGCGTCGGAGACGGACGCCAGGTAGCGGCGGCCGTCCTCGGTCAGGCGCACGCGCTTGCCGTGGCGGTGGAACACCGGCCGGCCGAGCCAGGTTTCGAGCGCGGCGACCTGCCGGCTGATCGCACCGTGAGTCACATGGAGTTCGTCGCCGGCGGCGCTGAAGCTTTCATGGCGGGCAGCGGCTTCGAAGGCCCGAAGCGCCGGGAACGGGGGCAGTTGGCGTGTCATGCTTGTGAGTGTAGATCACAAAGCGCGGGCCGAGAAATCGTTTTGCCGAGGCCGCCGACCGGCGTAATCTCGCCGCATCGATTGCCATCATTCAGGATTCCCCATGTCTTCACCCGTCTCGCACGATGCCCCGCCGCGCGCGGTCGGCATCGCCGAACTGTTCTTCGGTTTTCTCGGCCTCGGGCTGGTGTCGTTCGGCGGCGCGCTGCCGTTCGTGCGGCGCGCCGTGGTGGACGAGCGCCGCTGGCTCACGCCCGAGGAATTCACCGACCTGCTCGGGCTGTGCCAGTTCCTGCCGGGCGGCAACGTGATCAACATGTCGGTGGCGATCGGCATGCGCTTTCGCGGCGTGCCGGGCGCGCTGGCCGGGCTGCTCGGGTTGATCGCGGGGCCGACGCTGGTGGTGGTGGGGCTCGGCGTGATCTACGCGAAGACGCAGGGCGACCCGCGCGTGCAGCACTTGTTCGGCGGCCTGGCCGCGGCGGCGGCGGGGCTGCTGGTGGCGATGGCGATCAAGGTCGCCAAGCCGCTGCGCCATGTGCCGGCCGCGGCCGGCGTGGCGCTGCTGGCGTTCGTGGCGATCGCGCTGGTGCGGCTGCCGCTCTTGACCACCATGCTGGTGCTGACGCCTGTCAGCATCTGGCTCGCCTCGCGCGGACACATGCAGGTCAAGGCCGGCGGGGCCGGCAAGCAAGGAGGTGCGCGATGAGCGACACGCTGGGCGCATTGGCCGCCATCTTCTCGCAGCTTTCGCTGCTCGCGTTCGGCGGCGGCAACACGATTCTTCCCGAAATGCAGCGGCAGGTGGTGGAGGTGCATCACTGGATGCCGGCCTCCGAATTCACGGCGCTGTTCGCGCTGGCGCAGGCCGCGCCGGGGCCGAACATGATGATCGTGTCGCTGGTGGGCTGGCACGTGGCGGGCTGGTCGGGGCTGCTGGTGGCGTCGCTGGCGAAGTTCGGGCCGTCGTCGGTGGTGACGATGCTGGTGCTGCACGCCTGGGAGCGCTTTCGCGACCGGCCGTGGCGGCGCTACGTGCAGCAGGGCATGATGCCCGTCACGGCCGGGCTGGTGGCGGCCAGCGCGCTGCTGATCTCGCAGGCCTCGAACGGCACCGCGCTGCAATGGGGGATTACGGCCGCCTGCGCGGCGCTGGCCTGGCGCACGAGGGTGCATCCGCTGTGGCTGCTGGGCGGCGGCGCGTTGATCGGGTTGGCGAGCGCGTGGTTTTGACGGCGGCGTGACGGCGCGCGGGGGGCGATGCGCGGCGCGAGGCGGGCGGTACGATGTGAGCGGTTCGGCGCGTGCAGGCCGACGCATACCGTTGGCCGTATCGCCCTATCGCTCTTTCGCGGTGCGTTGCCCCGTTTCGCGTAACCGCCGTGCACCTCTTCTCTTACCGTTCGAGGCCTCGATGAAGATCCATTCCGCGATTCCGGTTCTGCGCAGTTTCTCCGAGGCCAAGGCACGCGAGTTCTATGTCGACTTCCTCGGCTTCACGGTGTTGTGGGAACACCGCTTCGAGCCGGGCCTGCCGCTTTACATGGCGCTTAAGCGCGGCGATCTCGAACTGCACGTGAGCGAGCATCACGGCGACGCCACGCCCGGCTCGACGGTGTTCGTGCCGATGGCGGGCATCGATGCTTTGCATGCCGAACTGATCGCGAAACGCTATGGCTTCGCGCGGCCCGGCATCGAGACGCAGGCGTGGGGGCGCGAACTGACGGTGGCGGACCCGTTCGGCAACCGCCTGCGCTTCACTGAACTGAACTGAACTGAACTGAACTGAACTGAACTGAACTGAACTGAACTGAACTGAAGCCGCGCCGCATGACCATCCGCACAATTGAAGAAGCTGTTGCGAAATTAGTGTTTTGGCCTGTTGATTTTCCGACGCGGTGTTAACTTTCTGTCTTGTTTGGCCGGACAGGAAGCCATGCCTTAACCAGCGGGTGGACGTACGCAGAAAGCCCAAGGCGCTTACGCAAGCGGATCGTTTCATCACGCCTCCTTTCCATGAGCGACCAGCTTCCAGATCACGTCCGTCGTATAGCGGCGCTTTCCCAATACGCTGTCGAGCAGCGCCAGCGGACGAGGTTCGTAGATATCGAGCAACGGAAAGACATCGCCTCGATTGAAGTCCCGCGTCGTATCGGCCTGAACCCCCGGACGAATCTGGGCACACCATACGCCGCCCTCCGGGCAGCGTGCGCCGGCTCTCGCCGTCGTTCCGACCGGTAGGCGTACGCGCGTCGCTGTCGGTGCATCCACCGACGATGTCTTCGAATCAGCAGTCGAGAGCGGCAAGCCGGTTGCCGGATCGAGGTGCTTTGCCTTCGCAAGCTGGTCGAGCAGTTCTTCCGACGGCTTGGGCGGTGGCACTGCTGCGTCCTGCTCTTTCTGCCACTGGAATGTGCCGTCCCATGCTGGAAGCTTGGCCGGCGGCAATGGAACGATCTTGTCAATGTCCGGGACCTTGGGGTTGCGACCGTCGTTGCGATCGATGAAGTTCCCGATCAATTTGTACCGGCGGGATCGCTCCGGATCACCAGGTAACGCGAGGTAATTCAGTCTGTCTGTCTCAGGAGGTGACCCGAACCCCTCCTGAAGAGCCAAAGCGGCCAGCGTATCTCCCCCTGCAACCGCCATTTGAAAAGCTTTTACAGACTCCTGGAAATGCTTATCGATTTTAAGATCGATACCCAAAGTATTAGCTGCATCCGAATGCCCTTGTTCTGCGGCACACTGGCGCATCTGTCGAGCGACGTCGGGTGCCCTATCTATCGGAGCCAGCAGATTGCCAATGTAGGCCTGCGCCTCCGGGCTACCCATGTCCGCTGCCTTGCGAAAGTATCGTCGTGCCGCATCAGCGTCCTGCTTCACGCCATAGCCCAGTTCGAGGTAGTGACCCATGTCGTAATACCCACCTGGCACGCCTGCCTTGATCAGTTGATCCACCAGGTCAATCGTTTCGACATCCGGGTACGGCGAATCCGCATACCCCTGCGAAACCAGTCGTTGCAGATTTTGATTGGCTTTGTAGTGACCATAGGCGGACGCGATCCGGTAATAGCGTGCGGCGCTATTGAAGTCTTTCGGACCATCTTGCTTCTCAAGATACAGGCCGTATTTAAAAAATACGTCCGCCTGTGGGTCGAGCGGCGGTAGGTGATCTGCCTGATGCACACAGACGAAGGCGAGATTCGCTCGCACACCAGCCATATCGGATTGCGAGGGCAATTGACGATCCTTGTTCGAGCAGGCACTCACAAGGATCGTCAGACAGATTGTCAGGACGGTGCGCTTCATAGCCTCAGCCCACCCTCGACCAGCGGGTGGACGTATGCATAAAACCCAAGGCGCTCACGCAAGCGGATCGTTTCATCACGCCTCTTTTCCATGAGCAATCAGCTTCCAGATCACGTCCGTCGTATAGCGACGCTTTCCCAATACGCTGTCGAGCAACGCCAGCGGACGAGGTTCGTAGATATCGAGCAACGGAAAGACATCGCCTCGATTGAAGTTCCGCGTCGTATCGGCCTGAAGCCCCGGACGAATCTGGGCACACCACACGCCGCCCTCCGGGCAGCGTGCCCCGGCTCTCGCCGTCGTTCCGATCGGCAAGCGTGCGCGCGTCGCTGTCGGTGCATCCACCGACGATGTCTTCGAATCAGCAGTCGATAACGGCAAACCCGTTGCCGGATCGAGGTGCTTGGCCTTTGCAAGCTGGTCGAGCAGTTCTTCCGACGGCTTGGGCGGTGGCACTGCTGCGTCCTGCTCTTTCTGCCACTGGAACGTGCCGTCCCATGCCGGCAGCTTGGCCGGCGGCAATGGGACGATCTTGTCGATGTCCGGGACCTTGGGGTTGCGACCGTCGTTGCGATCGATGAAGTTTCCGATCAATTTGTACCGGCGGGATCGCTCCGGATCACCGGATAAAGCGAGGTAATACAGCCTGTTTGTCTCAGGAGGTGCCCCGAATCCCTCCTGAAGAGCCAAGGCGGCCAACGTATCTCCCCCTGCCACTCCCATTTGAAAAGCTTTTACAGCTTCCGGGAAGAGCTTGTCATTTTTTAGATCGATGCCTAAGGTGTCTGCAGTATCTGAATGCCCTTGTTCGGCGGCACATTGGCGCATCTGTCGAGCGACGTCGGGTGCCCTATCTATCGGTGCCAACAGATCGCCGATGTACGCTTGTGCCTCCGGGCTACCCATGTCCGCTGCCTTGCGAAAGTATCGTCGTGCCGCGTCAGCGTCCTGCTTCACGCCATAGCCGAGTTCAAGGTAATGGCCCATGTCGTAATATCCCCCCGGCACGCTCGCCTTGATCAGATGATCCACCAGATCAATCGTTTCGACATCCGGGTACGGCGAATCTGCATAGCCTTGCGAAACTAGACGTTGGAGATTTTGATTCGCTTTGTAGTGACCGTAAGCGGCAGCGATCCGGTAATAGCGTGCGGCGCTATTAAAGTCTTTCGGACCATCTTGCTTCTCAAGATACAGGCCGTATTTAAAAATCTCGTCCGCCTGCGCGTCGAGCGGCGGCAGGTGATCTGCCTGGTGCACACAGACGAAGGCGAGGTTCGCACGAACGCCGTTCATATCGGATTGCGAAGGCAATTGACGATCCTTGTTCGAGCAGGCACTCACAAGGATCGTCAGACAGATTGTCAAGACAGTGAGCTTCATAGCCTCAGCCCACCCTCGACCAGCGGGTGGACGTACGAATAAAACCCAAGGCGCTCACGCAAGCGGATCGGTTCATCACGCCTCTTTTCCATGAGAAATCAGCTTCCAAATCACGTCCGTCGTGTAGCGGCGCTTTCCCAGTACGCTGTCGAGCAACGCCAGCGGACGAGGTTCGTAGATATCGAGCAACGGAAAGACATCGCCTCGATTGAAGTTCCGCGTCGTATTGGCCTGAAGCCCCGGACGAATCTGGGCACACCATACGCCGCCCTCAGGGCAGCGTGCCCCCGCTCTCGCTGTCGTTCCGATCTGCAGGCGTGCGCGCGTCGCTGTCGGCGCATCCGCCGACGATGTCTTCGAAACAGCAGTGGACAGCGGCAAGCCAGTTGCCGGATCGAGGTGCTTGGTCTTTGCAAGCTGGTCGAGCAGTTCTTCCGACGGCTTGGGTGGTGGCACCGCAGCGTCCTGCTCTTTCTGCCACTGGAATGTGCCATCCCATGCTGGAAGCTTGGCGGGCGGCAGCGGAACGATCTTGTCGATGTCCGGGACTTTGGGGTTGCGACCGTCGTTGCGATCGAAGAACTTCCAGATCAACTCGTATCGACGGGATCGCTCCGGATCATCGGGTAACGCGAGGTAATACAATCCGTTTGTCTCAGGAGGCGCTCCAAATCCCTCCTCAAGCGTCAAGGCAGCAAGCCGATCCCCCCCTGCCACCGCCATTTGATAAGCTTTTACAGCCTCCGGAAAGAGCTTGTCAGTTTGAAGATCCATACCCAAGGTGTCAGCTGCATCTGCGTGCTCTTGTTCGGCGGCACATTGGCGCATCTGTCGAGCAACGTCGGGTGACCTATCTATCGGAGCCAGCAGATCGCCGATGTAGGCCTGCGCCTCCGGGCTACCCATGTCCGCCGCCTTGCGAAAGTATCGTCGTGCCGCATCAGCGTCCTGTTTTACGCCATAGCCCAACTCAAGGTAGTGGCCCATGTCGTAATACCCACCGGGCACGCCTGCCTTGATCAGTTGATCCACCAGATCAATCGTTTCCACATCCGGGTACGGCGAATCCGCATAGCCTTGCGAAACCAGCCGTTGTAGGTTTTGATTAGCTTTGTAGTGACCGTAGGCAGCCGCGATCCGGTAATAGCGTGCGGCGCTATTGAAATCTTTGGGGCCGTCCTGCTTCTCAAGATACAGACCGTATTTAAAAAACTCGTCCGCCTGAGGATCGAGCGGCAACAGGTGATCTGCTTGGTGCACACAGACGAAGGCGAGATTCGCACGTACACGATCCATATCAGATTTCGAAGGCAATTGATTATCCTTGTTCGAGCAAGCAGAAAGTAATGAAGCGATAGAGAACGCGATAAAAATTATTTTCATGACTTAGAAGCTGTTGCGAAATTAGGTTTTGGGTCTGTTAAACTTTTCCGACTTGGTGTTAACTTTCTGTCTTGTTTTGCCCAACAGGAAGCGATGCCGAAAGAACTGATAGACGACGAATTGTGGTCACTCATCGAACCGCTGCTGCCGGTGCGAGCACCACGCAATCGCCAGTATGCAGGCCGCAAACCGACACCCGACCGCGCGGTGCTGGCAGGCATTGTGTTCGTGTTGCGCTCGGGCATTGCGTGGAATCTACTCCCGCAAGAAATGGGATGTGGTTCAGGCACGGCTTGCTGGCGACGGCTCGTGGCGTGGCAACAGGCCGGCGTCTGGCAACGCATCCACGAAACGTTGCTGGCCGAGTTGCGTCGCCGTGGCGAAATCGACCTCTCGCGTGCGCTCGTCGATAGCTCATCGATCCGCGCCGTACTGGCGGGAAAAAAACCGGCCCGAATCCCACGGACCGGCGCAAGCTCGGCAGCAAACACCACCTCATCGTCGACGCGCAAGGCATCCCGCTCGCGGTCATCCTGAGTGCAGCAAACCGTCACGACATTACCCAGCTTGATGCGCTGGTCGATGCCATTCCACACATCAGGGGCAAGCGGGGACGTCCGCTGCGCAAGCCGCAAATCATACAAGGCGACCGGGGCTACAGTTCTGAGCCCCATCGGCAGCGCTTGCGTGAGCGCGGCATCACGCCGATGCTCGCAAAAATCGGCGCGCCACATGGCAGTGGACTGGGAAAAACACGTTGGCCAGTGGAGCGTTCGATTGCCTGGTTGCACTCGTTTCGACGGCTCAAAATTCGTTATGAACGCTACGCTCATGTACACGAGGCCTTTATGTCTTTGGCTTGTGCCTTGATTTGCTGGACACGTCTCAAATCTCTGGATAACTAATTTCGCAACAGCTTCTTAGTCTTACTGTGTCAAAAAATTAATCTTAAACGCTGAACAAAACGGACATCGCAGGAGCCGACGCGCGATGTACGCGGCGATACGCCAGCGCAGCGTGGTGATGGAATCAGCTACGTGGCGCTGCGCGCGCTGGGGACCCGCGTGGCACGTAATCCGAGGGTAAGGCAAATGGGTCGCGGATCGCGGAGTTTTTTTTACTGTCGCCTTGAATGAGGCGTTGAGCAACAAGAAACCCGTAGGCGGCGACACACAACGATGCATGGTGATGGAATCCACGCCAACCGCGCCCTTCGAAGTGTCCCAGGCCGAATTCCTGCTTGAGATCCTGATAGTCCCGCTCGATACGCCAGCGCATCTTGGCGACATGAACCATGCGTTCGAGCGTCGTGTCCGGGGGCATAGTCGAAAGCCAATACTTGAGTGGCTCCGCATCACCTTCAGGCCATTCGATTAGCAGCCATTCCTCATCGCGCAGTGTGGACCGCCAATAATCGCGGTGTGAGGCACGCACTCGCACGGCGGCAAAGCGCGAACTGAGCGCGGCGCACGTGCCTTCGCGCCATATCACGTTGCGATAGCGCGAGGCATCGAGCGTCGAGGCCAGATCCTTGACTCCGATCGGCTCATGTCCGGGCGCGCGCCTTAACAAGCTACGCGGCCGGCCCGATTTCCCCGTGGAGGGCTCGGGCGGTAGAGGAGCGGTGCCCGGCGCCCATACACGCGTGTTCGAGCGAATTCCCACCGCATACTGCAGCCCGAACTCGCTAACGGCTTCGCGAAACGAGGTGTCGTCTCCATAGCCGGCATCGGCCAACACGATACCGTCGGGCGCGCCGCTTTGCCGTGCTTCGCGCAACTGCTCAGTCGCAATCTCCGGTTTGGTTGCAAACTCAATTTCATCGGGTACGCCTGCTTTCTGTCGTCGCGCGGGATCGTCGCTCCATTCACGCGGCAGATACAGTCGATACGACACTGGTAGGCTTGCGTCTTCCGTCGCCACCGACAGACTCACCGCAACCTGGCAGTTGTCCTGCTTGCCCAACTGGCCGCAGTATTGCCGCGCCACGCCGACCGAATGCTTGCCCTTCTTGGGAAATCCCGTGTCGTCAATGATCCAGTACAACCCATCAGTCGGGTCCATGTGCGGCAGCACCCAACGCCGCACTTGCTCAAGCAGCGCCGTATCGGACCATCCCGACTTCGCCACGAAATGATGCAGCGACTGGTGTCGCGCGCTCACATGCTCCGGTTCCAGATGTGCCGCCAGCGGCTCGACGCTCTTGCGTCGAATTGGCAGCATCAGCCCTTGGCAATAGCCCCTCAATCCTGCTTCCCGATCGTTATGCTCAAGCGCTTCGCACAAATGTCCCAGATACAACTCGAATGACGTCTCCCAGTCCATCATTCCCCACGCCGTAGATGAAGGAGCTTCTATAGTGGCATGAATTTACTGACACAGTAAGATTAGTCCACTCGAAGTCGGCTCGTTGACGTCCTCATGAAACCAACTAGCGACGATTCTGGCGTCAGACCTTTGGCTTGATTAGTAGCATTCTTCTTGATGACATTCCCCCATGCATCAAATGCTTTAGCAGGCGAATCCTGCGCCCCCATCCCATTCGTATGCATCTCCCACAACCTCCTCCGCAACGCCTGCGTCACACCAGAATGCTCATGGCAGATATTCAACTCGCTATCCACTTCCATACTGCGCAAATTCACATTTGCCGAACCATGCGTGAGGAACACGTCGTCCACGATCATGATCTTGCTGTGCACGTACACCGGCATCCACTGCTTGGCCGGTGAATCCGGCGCCACCAGCGTGCAGACATGAACTTTCAACCCCGGAATGTCTTGAGGCAGAATCGGATTTTTTTCATCGGCGTTGTCCTGAAGCTTCTGCTTCGCTTCCTGGAGTTTCTTTCTCGCGGCGTCCTGCCGTACCGGACCACTGGCGCCATGGTCGTAATGCGCCACCGCGACCTCGTTGACGGCACGCTGCACATCGATCCCGAGTTGCTCGCCACGCTCCAGCCGCGCCACGTTGGGCATGGTGTCCGCACGCCCGAGGCTGTCGAGCATGTCGTACGTCGTACCCGTGCCCATTCCCACCGCGTCGTCGGTCGAATTCGTCACCACGAACAGATACAGCGGGCCATGCTTGCCAGGATCGCGCCCTGCAGATACGTGCGTCTGCGCAACCGACTTGATCTTCGCGGCAAGCGGCTCCCACCGGAAATACTGGTTCTCGATGTAGATAAACTGCGTGGCGTTATTGGCCGCCTGCAAGTAGAGCGCCTCGATGTTGCGCACGCCCTCCTGCGACTGCGTCCGGACGATCTGCGCCATGAGCGGCGTGCCCAACTCCTGCCGCACTCTCAGCTGTGCGGCCAATGCCTTGCGTTTGCTCAACAGATCGACATGCGCATTGCGCTGCCAGGCGCGGCAGAAATTCACGTTCAGATGCTCGAGAATCGGCCCGGTCACCCGCGCGGACATATCCTGGCGCGGCGTTTCTCCATTGCGCCCAAATCGCGCGTGCATGCGTGCATAGCTGTGCGCATCGTTATCCCAATAGGCGTCGAGGGTGTTATGCCCCATCACAAAACCAACGGCCTGACTCGGCGCTTCGTAATCAACCAGCACCGTCTTTTGGTGATGCGATGGACCGAGTCCATATCCGCCAATCACCCCCAACTTGCCGACGTTGGTATCCGAGCGGAATCTCGACTCGCGGTACATGATTTCCAGCCGATCAAACAGGGAAAAGTCGCGCGTGACCACCTGAATGTTCTCCCACGGTCTCGCGCTCGCGCCTTGAGCATCGGGTCGAGTTGAACGCCGCAAAGATTCGGAGAGTTCCCGTTGTGCCGGCGACGGCGTGATACGAGCCAGGTAATACCACTGCCGGTCATATTCGAGCTGGGTCGTGTTCTCGTTTTGCGTGAACGCGCTGCGCACCAGGTCATAGCCCGGGTTCGGATTTTCCAGCTTCTGCGCCACCGCAAACGTATCGGCCCAGCACAGAATGCGGACCTTCACGCCTTCGCGCGCCTTCTGGATCAGCAGGTCACCAATGCAGAGCGAATCGCCACCGCCCCGCCGGAAATACATCGATGGCTGAAAGCCCCAGCAGATATAGTCGATCGAATGCCTGGCAGCCAGAATCGCGTCGTACAGCGCGCCGAATGCCTCCTCTCCGTTGACAAGCGGCTTGTAGGACGCCGGTACCGGATGAAACTCGGCAACGCTGCCCGACTTCTTGCCGGTTCCGCGCGGGCCCGCCGGGATCATGTCGAGAAACCACGGCAGACACAGCATCGCGGACGATGTCTCGTTGCGTGCAATCGGCACCACGATTTTTGAGGGATTGGCCATGGTCAGTCTTCGGAAGAGGCGTTTGAACGCAGGTTGAGCAGCGCGTTGCATCGTTCGCGATGGGCTGTACGGGGTCGCCCGCAGGAGTGATGCCGGCGTTCGTGCTGTTTTTGTGATGATGGAAACCCGGATTCGCCAGTTCGCCATTGCCCGGATTGCCCCGGTATTCCATGTCGGGATAGACCGGAGCGATGATGAATCTCGCCGGCCGGCCGATCACCTGATCCATCGGGACACCGCCAGCCAGGCTCGTGAATTCGATGTCGTAGCGATACAGCTCGCTCACGCCGTCCCATGGAGAACGGCGCCGGATGTGGCGCGAGCTTCAACGTATAGGCTTGGGTAGGCAGGATCGACGACATGCGAAACTCCTCCGGGCAGGGTCAAGCAAGCGATACGAACGGCGCAGCCGAACCCTTGCAACAGCAGTGGCTGACGTTTGAGACGGGATTGATCTGATTGGCGCTGGGCCGCGAGAGACATGAGGCCTTACGTGTTGCGTCACCGGCAGCAGCGCAAGAGGCTAGCCCATTGGAAATGGCAAAAACATCAGCAACGAACTAAAAGCGAATTGGAAGATTCTTATTTTTCGTTGTGGTTATCGAATCGCGGGCCGCTGAAACATTGGACATGTGACCTTGCTCGCGTTCCGCAAATCCCATGCGCCGCTCAGGATGACCGCGAGCGGCACGCCTTGCGCGTCGACGATGAGGTGGTGCTTGCTGCCGAGCTTGCGCCGGTCCGTGCCCGCAGCCACCCCAGGCCGCGCCTGCCTGACGCGCATCCTCGCGCGTCGCAATCCGCACGCGCCCTGATCGTTGCGCGCGGGCGACAGCCGAGCCCGCCGTCGAGCAATTCTTTTTTGTTCCTTACATTCGTCACTTTATGATGCGGCCCACGCCGTCCGCGTCAGAAGCGCGCGATGCGCATCCGGTCCGCCAGCGCGGCGCCGGACCACAAATACACCGTCAACGATAAAGAAAAGGATCGCTCATGAAGCAGACCAAAATCGCGGGATTGGTTGGGGGCCTGATGCTGGCATTCGTCGGCACGCAAGCACACGCACAGAGCTCGGTCACGCTGTGGGGCGTCGCCGACGTCAGCCTGCGTTACCTGACGAACTCGAACGCGAAGAACGACAACCGTCTCTACATGACCAACGGCGCGATCACCAACAGCCGCTTCGCGCTGAAGGGCACCGAGGATCTCGGTGGCGGCCTGAAGGCGATCTTCAACCTTGAAAGCGGTTTCGATCTGCAAAGCGGCGCCGGCTCCTCGCGCCTGTTCAACCGCGCGGCCTACGTGGGCCTGTCGAGCCAGTACGGCACCGTCACGCTCGGCCGCCAGAAGACGCTGCTGTTCGATCTGCTGGCCGATACGTTCGATCCGCTGACGGTCGGCAACTACTTCGAAAACGCATGGCTGCCGGTGTCGCTCGGCGCGGGCCTCTATGCGGACAACTCGGTCAAGTACAACGGCAAGTTCGGCGGCCTGTCGGTCGGCGCGATGTATTCGTTCGGCACCGATACCACCACCCCCGGCGTGAACGGCTTCTCGGGTCAGATCCCGGGCCACATCGGCGCGGGCAGCATGTACGGCTTCTCGCTCGGCTACGCGTTCGGCCCGTTGAACCTGGTCGCCGACATGCAGCAGAACAGCGACAACACGAACCACAAGCAGACCATCTTCCACGCGGGCGCGGTCTACGCGTTCAGCACGCTGAAGCTGTATGCGGGCTACCTGCGCTCGAAGGACGACACCGGTTTCGTGGATTCGACGCTGGCGCAGCAAGCCGTGGTGCCGGGCATCGCCTCGCTGAAGGGTACCGGCCGGATCGACGACGGCCCTTACGCCGGCCTGGCCTGGCAAGCGACCCCGACCGTCACGCTGACGGGCGCGTTCTACTACGACCACGGCCGCAACGAAACGGTCTCGACCGGCGTGCTCGGCACCGGCAACCGCTACGCGGTGGTCGGCGTGGCCGAATACGCGCTGTCCAAGCGCACCGAAATCTACGGCACCGTGGACTTCAACAAGGCCACCGGCGCCGCAACCGTCGAACTGCCGGGCCGCAACAACCAGACCGGCATCTCGATCGGCCTGCGCAACATCTTCTGATCCCGGCCGGCCTCGCGCCGGCTCGATTCAGGCACCGGCTTCGGCCGCTCCGCCCCGGTTTTGCGCGATGCAGGTCGCGCCGGCACCGGGGCGGTGTCGTTTACGTCCCCGTTTCTCTGTTTACGCCCCCGTTTCGGGTCCGCTTTCGCCGTCGATGTCTGTCTCATGTAGGGACACCGACCGGCTCGCGGGCACGTCGCACGCGTGCCGCCAAAACTTGCTATCGTGCCTGCTCGACAATATGGGGGAGCGTTTCGATGGACTACGACTATGACCTGTTCGTGATCGGCGCCGGCTCCGGCGGCGTGCGGCTCGCGCGCATCTCGGCCTCGCTCGGCGCGCGCGTCGGCATCGCCGAGGTGGAGCAGATCGGCGGCACCTGCGTGCTGCGCGGCTGTATTCCGAAGAAGCTGCTGGTGTACGCGTCGCACTTCCCCGGCGAAGTCGAGGACGCGGCGGCCTACGGCTGGACCTTCGGCCCCGGCGAATTCTCGTGGCCCACGCTGATCGCCGCCAAGGATCGCGAGATCAACCGGCTGTCGGGCATCTACGTGAAGCTGCTGACCGATGCCGGCGTGACGATGCACGAAGGCCGCGCGACGATCGTCGATCCGCACACGGTGGAGATCGCCGGCAAGCGCATCACGACGAAGCACATCGGCGTGGCGACCGGCTCGTGGCCGACGCTGCCGCAGATCCCCGGCATCGAGCACGCGATTACCTCGCGCGAGGCGCTCGATCTGCCCGAGCTGCCCAAGCGCGTGGCGGTGGTGGGCGGCGGCTATATCGCGGTGGAGTTCGCCGGCATCTTCCAGGGCCTCGGCTCGCAGGTGGACCTGTTCTATCGCGGCGACGAAATCCTGCGCCACTTCGATCACGACCTGCGCCGCGTGCTGCACGAGGAAATGAGCAAGCACGGCGTGGCGATCCACACCCATGCGCAGGTCAATTCGATCGTGCGCGGCGCTGACGGCGCGTTGACGCTCGACATCGGCGGCACGCCGCACGGCCCGTACGACGCGGTGCTGTACGCCACCGGCCGTCATCCGAATACGCAGGGCCTGGGCCTCGAACAGGCCGGCGTAGCCTGCGAATCGAGCGGCGCGATCCATGTGGATGCCTACTCGGCCACCAACGTGCCGTCGATCCACGCGATCGGCGACGTGACCTCGCGCCCGCAACTGACGCCGGTGGCCACGCGCGACGGCGCGCTGCTGGCCGCCAACCTGTTCGGCGCGCAGCGCGTCGAGGCCGACCATCGCGCGATTCCGTCGGCGGTGTTCAGTCATCCCGAGCTGGCGACGGTGGGCCTGAGCGAACACGAAGCGCGCGCCGAGCATGGCGAGGTCGACATCTACAAGACCTCGTTCCGCGCGCTGAAGCACACGCTGACGGCCCGCGATGAAAAGATCTTCATGAAGCTCGTGGTGGCGCGCGATTCGCAGCGCGTGCTCGGCGCGCACATGATCGGCCCGGATGCGGCCGAAACGATCCAGGGCATCGCGATCGCGGTGCGGATGGGCGCGACCAAGGCGCAGTTCGATGCGACCATCGGCATCCATCCGAGCGCGGCCGAGGAGTTCGTGACGCTGCGCACGAAGTCGCCCGATCCGGCGTGACGGTGTAATCAGCGAGGGCGGGGCGCGTGGTGCGCGCCGCGTTGTCGAGCGTGTTGCGTGACCGGTGTTCCGGCACGCGGCCTGTCGATAATACTTCGTATGACGAAATATCGAGGGCGGCAGGCAAACCGGGCGGTGGCCCTGGCGTTCAGCGCGAGCGCGCGGGATCGGGCGAATTCGCCGCCAGCGTGCCGCCGCAGTCGCGACGGTATTCGCGCAGCAGCCTGCGGCGTGCGGTGCGCACGGCGTCGGGGAAATCGCTGCCGTTGACCTCGGTGGGCGAGAAGCCTACCGCTTTCAATTCGGCCAGTTCTCGGGTCACGTCACTGCGGGTCAACGCGTGCGAGCGCATGGCCTGCGGCGTGGTGAACGGGTAGCTCGCGCATTGCCCGGCCGTCAGGGGCAGCGCATGCGCGGCCGCGCCGGCGGCCATCAGGCCCGCCGCGGCGCCGGCTCGCGCGATGCGCGCCGCCGTGTTCACGAGGCCGCGCCCGTGTGCTTGACGCAGTCGCGCTGGTACTTCTGCGTCAGCTTTTGCTGGGCGGTGTCGATGTCGTCGGGGTAGTCGTTGTCGTCGCCGGCCGAGGGCTGGTAGCCGACCGATTCGAGTTCCGACAGCTCGTTGACGATCTGCTTGTGCGTGACCGGCGCGCTGGTCTTCACGAACGGGTAGTCGTGGCATTGCTGGGTCGTCAGCGGCGCGGCGTGGGCGGCGACGCCGACGGCCATCAGGCTTGCACACAGCAGGGCACGTTTCAGGTTCTTGATTGGCGTGTTCATGGGTTCGCTCCTTGATCCGGGTTGGGCCGGCGGTATCGGTGCCGGCCGGGTTGTCCGATCCGGCGTGGCATCGCCGAGATCACGGAATGCAGACTAGTGGAGGGCGTTTGTCGAAACGGTGGAGCGGACATGAAACTTCCTTCATCGTCGCCCCCGCCCGCTCGCTGAAATAACTTTCACGTGTCTGCCAGCGTTGCTTCAGGTGCGCTCGCGTATCGTTCGGAGCGTGATGGAAGCAGCGGCTGAAACCGCCGGCGCGCACGGGCAAGCTCGACGAAACCTCAAGCATCCCGAAGCATCGCCGGCCCGGAACCCAGGCAGACGAGGAGACGAGCGTGAACGTGCGAACCATCGGATCAATCGGATTGGCCGCCGTCGCGCTGTGCGTGAGCGCACTGGCCGACGCGAAGGTGCAGGGCAGCGGCGGCCCGGTGGCCGATGTGGTGCTCGATCACGCGAGGGTCGAGCGCCAATATCGCGCGATCGAGGACGCGCGCCGCCGCGCGGCCGGCAATATGCGACGCAACGTCGCACGAGGGTGGCCCGGCGCTGGCGCGCTCGCGGCCGATCCGGGCTGACCCCGGGCCGACATGTGGCGCGCGCGACACGCCGCGCGCGATCGATGAAGAGCGGATGAACCGCGCCGGCCATGGCGCGGCGGCGGCGCGTGCACGCCGCATGAAGAATCTTTAATGAAGCCGATACCCTTTTGCCACGCGCGCGCGTGTAGCCTGCGCCGAGAGCCGTCGACGCACGACGGCCGCTCAACGCCCGGGTCGGATATGGCAACATCGCTCTCTTCTCATCACGAATCGCCGGTGCCGCCTTCCCTCGCGGCAGGCGGGACGACAATGTTTCGAGTCCTGACTATCGAAGACGATGACATCACTGCGAATGAAATCGTCGGCGAACTGAAAGATCGCGGCTTCGCCGTGGAATGGGTCGCCAATGGCCGCGACGGCATGGCGCGTGCGCTCACCGAGGATTACGACGTCATCACGCTCGACCGCATGCTGCCGGGCGTCGACGGCCTGACCATCGTCACCACCATGCGCAGCATCGGCGTGCGTACGCCGGTGCTGATGCTCAGCGCGTTGGGCGACGTGGACGAACGCGTGCGCGGCCTGCGGGCCGGCGGCGACGACTACCTCACCAAGCCGTTCGATCCCGAGGAAATGGCCGCGCGTCTCGAAGTGCTGCTGCGCCGCAGCCGCACCGCGCCGGCCCAATCGGAAACCACGCTGTCGGTCGGCCGGCTCACGCTCGACCTGATCGGCCGCAAGGCGATGCGCGACGGCGTGGAGATCGCCCTGCTGCCCACCGAATACCGCGTGCTCGAATACATGATGCGCAACGCGGGCCAGACCATCACGCGCACCATGCTGTTCGAGGCCGTGTGGGGCTATCACTTCGATCCGGGCACCAACCTGATCGACGTCCACATGGGGCGCTTGCGCAAGAAGATCGATCCGTCCGACGCCGCCCCGATGATCCAGACCGTGCGCGGCGCCGGTTACATCCTGTCGTGAGCCATCCATCGTGAGCGAACAAGCAAGCCGCGCGTCCGGCGGATCGGGTGCGCTGCGCTGGTATTCGAGTACGTTCCGGCTGGTCATCGTCTATGCGGTGATGTTCTCGGTGTCGGTGATGCTGCTGCTCGGCGTGATCGCCTCGCGCACCACGCACGACATGAAGAGCGAAACCGACGTCGTGATCGACTGGCAGATGATCTATTTCGATTCGATGGCCGACGCCGATCTGCCGGGCGCGATCCATCGCCGGCTCGAACACGAGCGCATGCACACCAATTACTACGGGCTGTTCGCGCCGGACGGCCGGCACGTGGCCGGCGACGTGCTCGAATTCCCGGCGGAGCTGGCCGCCGACCGCAACGGCCAGACGCTGTCGCACACGCTCAAGATCGCCGGCGACCAGGTCGCGCCGGTGGTGCGCGCGATGGCGGAGACGCGGCCCAACGGCTACCGGCTCGTGCTGGCGCGCGACCTCACGCATATCCTCGCCATTCGCACCGCCATCATCAACGCGCTGGTGGTGGGCGGCGTGCTGTGTTTCGGTGCCGGCCTGCTCGGCGGGCTGGTGCTCAGCGTGCGGCAGATGCGGCGCATCCGGGCGATCCGCCAGGTCACGCAGCACATCGCGCGCGGCGATCTCGCGCAGCGCCTGCCGGTGGGCGGGCGCGACGAAATCGACATGCTGTCGCACCTCGTCAATCACATGCTGGCCGAGGTCGAGCGCCTGATGCACGAGGTCAAGGGCGTGTGCGACGGCATCGCGCACGACCTGCGCACGCCGCTCGCGCACGTTCACACGCTGCTCGCGCATGCGGCCGAACGCGCCGGCACCTACGACGACGCCGCGCTCGCGAGCCTCGTCTCGCGCGCGCGCAACGAAACCGACGCGCTGCTCGGGCGCTTTCGCGCGATGCTGCGAATCGCCGAGATCGGCTCGCTGCAACGGCGCGGCGGTTTCGGTGAAGTCGATCTGCAGGCGCTGGTGGTGGATGTCGGCGAGCTGTTCGAGCCGCTCGCCGAAAGCCGCGAAATTCATTTCGAAGTGCTGACCGAACGCGTGACGCCGGTGCACGGCGATCGCGCGTTGCTGTTCGAGGCGCTGACCAACCTGCTCGACAACGCGCTCAAATATTCGGCCTCGGGCGGCATCGTGCGGCTCGAAGTGCGGCAGCGGCTGCAAGGCCCGCAGATCGACGTGTGGGACGACGGCCCCGGCATCGCGCCCGACGAACGCGAGGCCGTGCTCCAGCACCGCTACCGCAGCACTCGCACGGGGCATCAGGCCGGCTACGGGCTGGGCTTGAGCATCGTGTCGACGGTGATCAACGTGCACGACTTCACGCTGCGCATCGGCAGCGCCGATCCGGGCACGCGCGTGACCATCGAATGCTGGCCGAGGACGTTGGTATGACGCCGTTCTCCATCGCGCGAGTTTCGCTGCCGCTGTTCTCGTCACGTGCGGGGGGCCGCTGATCGTGCGCATCCTGCTCGTGACCTCGCCGCATCCGGAAGCCGCATGGCTGCACAAGGCGCTGCAGGAAAGCGGCCACAGCCTGCAACGCGCCGACGACCTGCGCGACGGCCTGTTCCTGGCCTCGCAGGAAGCGTTCGACGCGATCGTGACGACCGCGCTCGAACCCGGCAGCGATGCCGCGTTGATCGATGCGCTGCCACGCTTCGTTGCCGATGGCGGCGGCGCGGCGCTGGTGGTACTGCTCGGCCAGGCGTCGGCCAGCGAGCGGATTCGCGCGCTGCGCGCCGGTGCCGACGCGTGCTTCGGCGCGCCGTATTCGTTCCTCGAATTGCATGAACGCCTGCAGGCGCTGCAACGGCTCGGCGTGCCGCGCGAAGCCGACGGCCCGCTGGCCGCCGCGGCCGCCAGTTCCACGTTCGACACGCTGTCGCGCGAACTGAAGGACGGCAAGCTGCGCCTGGCCGTCACGCGCCGCGAATTCCTGCTGCTCGAATGCCTGATGCGCAGCCCCAACGCGCCGGTGCCGCGCGATCAACTGATTCGCTACGTGTGGCAGGACAAGGAGGACGTCGATCCGTCGAGCGTGAACCTCGTGGTGTCGCGCCTGCGCCGCAAGCTCGCGCGCCATCTGCCCGACGTGAAGATCGATACCGTCAGCCGCTACGGCTATCAGGTGACGCTGCCGGACGCCTGACGCGCGCGTCGCACGAAGAAAACCGCCTCGTTACCAACGACAAGGGCGCACTGCCAGCCGGCAGCGCGCCCTTGTTGCATGGGCCGCGATGATCAGGAGCCGAAGAACGGCACGCAGAAATCGGGCGGGCCGACGCAATCGCCGGGACCATTGGGGCGTGCGGCGGCGCAGCCGGACAGCACGGCACCGGCGGCCATCGCGACGAGCGCGAGGCGGGCGGTGCGAACGAGCAGAGGACGAAGCTTCATGTTGGGCGAGTGGGGCGATGACGGCAGCGAGGAGCGGGAGGCGTGATGCGAACGCGGTGCCTGCGGGCCGGCCGGCGGGTGCGAGGGATGGTGCAACGCGCGCGGAAGGCCGGCCGTGCAGCGGCGTGCATCAGTGTGCATAGAGCGTCGAATTCAGATACTTGAGCTGGCCGTCCTGTTCGGCATGCACCAGTTCTCCATACACCTGGGCGCGGGTCATTTCATGGGTCGGCTGGCCGTACGGCTGCGCATAGGTCTGGGTGCCCGACTGCGCCGTCCAGGTGCTTGCGGCACCGCCCGGCACGCCGTCCTTGCTGGCGGCTGGCACCCTCTGCGTGGTCGTGGCGGCCTGCCCTGACACTGTGTTGGCAAAGGCGGGGATGGCAAGCGCGGCAAGCAGCGCGGCGGCGGCGATCTTCGCGGAATTCATGTTCGTTATCCTCATGATTGATGACTGGGTTCATCCCCGGCGCAATCTTTCTTGCGCTGCGCGTCGGGTTGACAAGAAGCATAGAGGGGGGGCGATAGCGGTTCGGCATACGCAACGTGAAAAGAAATTCATGCGTGGCGGCCAGGCTGTCGGGAACGACATGAATCGCGGGTATCGCGAAGATGAAAAAGGCTTCATTTTTCAGGGCATTTTCATAACCGCCCTGTCACGCGCACTGCCTAAATTGTGCGCCATCGCACCGCGTACGGATCGGCCATTCCACACGCGGCTAGCGGTGCGAGAAGACCGACCCACTCTAGCGAAATCATCATGAAGAAATATCTGGCAATCCCGGCGGCGCTCGCGTGCCTGCTTTCGACCGCCGCTCATGCGCAGAGCAGCGTGACTCTCTACGGCACGATCGATGCAGGCCTGGATTACATCAGCAACCAGAAATCGGGCAACGTCAGCGGCCCGTCCTACAGCGTGCAGAGCGGCAACGTGAGCACCTCGCGTTGGGGCCTGCGCGGCAACGAAGACCTCGGCGGCGGCCTGTCGGCGGTGTTCACCCTCGAAAACGGCTTCAGCGTCAACAACGGCAAGCTCGGCAACGGCGGTGACGAGTTCGGCCGTCAGGCATTCGTCGGCTTGTCGAGCAACCAGTGGGGCACCGTCACGCTGGGGCGTCAGTACGACTTCCTGGTGGATTACGTCGCGCCGCTGTCGGCGACCGGCTCCGGCTTCGGCGGCAACATCGCCGACCACCCGTTCGACAACGACAACCTCGCGAACGACACGCGCATGAACAACTCCATCAAGTTCCGGAGTGCGAACTACAGTGGATTCTCGTTCGGCGGCGCCTACGCCTTCAGCAACATGGGCGGCGGGATGTCGAACAACAACGCGTACAGCGTCGGCGCCGCGTATGCGAACGGCCCGGTCAGCCTGGGCGTGGGCTACCTGCAATCGAACAACCCGGGCGGCGTGAACACGCCGGCCAACACGGGCGGCGCGTTGAGCAGCGCGGATGGCGATTCGATGCTGGTGGGCGGCCGCTGGCGCACCTTCGGCGCGGGCGCACGCTACGCGTTCGACAAGGCCAGCGTCGGTTTCGTCTACACGCGCACGATCCTGAACAACCCGAACGAAATTTCGGAAGGCGGCTCGTACGGCAGCGTCAACGGCCAGTTGCTCACGTTCAGCAACTATGAACTGAATGCGCGCTACTTCCTGACACCGGCCCTGACGCTGGGTGGTTCGTACACCTACACGCAAGGCCGCTTCGACAACGCCGGCCGCACGCTGGCGCCGAAGTGGAACCAGTTCATGCTGCAGGCCGATTACGCGCTGTCGCGCCGCACCGACCTGTACCTCGAAGGCGTGTATCGCAAGGTCAGCGGCGTGGATGGCGTGTCGGTGCTGGGCCAGGCCGGCATCTTCAACTTCGCGGCGTCGAGCAACAACCGCCAGGCTGTCGTGGCAGCCGGCATTCGTCACAAGTTCTGACCGGTCCTCGCCGGTTGAAGCAGGCCGGGCGGCGCGTGCCGCCCGGCTTTGCGCGAGGATCGATCGATTCGCGCGCTTAGGTGGCGGCGTGTCCGGTCGAGCGACCGGGTGCGCCGGTAGTGCGGTTTCCGTCTCTCTTGTTTTGCCGGCGGTAATGGTGTGGCGAGTGGATGGCGGTGATCTTCGGCCCCGTGACGCGGTTGCGTCATGGGGTTTTTTTATGGGAGCGGGCGCGTTTCCCTCAGCGCTTCATATACCGCTGCGCCAACGCCTCATACAACGGCGGCGCAAAAAACTTCGACGTCTGGCTCGCAATCAACGCCGTCGCCATCAACGAAATCACCAGCGCGTGCCCGTTGATCATCTCGATGACGATCACGAACGCCGTGATCGGGCTTTGCGTGACGGCGGCGAGATATCCCACCATGCCGAGCGCGATCAGCATCGGCAACTGCATCTGGCCGAACACGAGGTGCAGCGTGTTGCCCACGCCCGCGCCGATCGCCAGCGACGGGGCGAACAGCCCGCCCGGCGTGCCCGGCAGGTAGGAGCCGATCATCGACGCCATCTTGATCAGCGGATACACGGCCGACACCTGCGCGTGCCCCTCCAGCATTCCGCGCGCCTCGGCGTAGCCGCTGCCGAACGTGTGGCCGCTGCTGGCCACGCCGATCACCGCGATGACGAGGCCGCATACGGCAGCGAACTGCACGGGCCGGTTCTGCCGCAGCGCGAGCAGCCGCTCCGGCATCCAGCGCGGCGTGTTGAGCAGCAGCCAGCAGAACAGCCCGCCGAGCGTGCCGGTCAGCACGCCGACCAGCACCACCGCCACCGCCAGCAGGTTCGGCAGGTGGCCGTCGATGGCGATGGTGCCGAAGTAGACGTAATTGCCCTGCAAGGCCAGCGAGACGACGCCCGCGAAGATGATCGCGGTGATCAGCACGCCGCTGGTGCGCTGCTCGAAGCTGCGCGACAACTCCTCGATGGCGAACACCACGCCGGCCAGCGGCGCGTTGAACGCGGCCGACAGGCCGGCCGCGGCGCCGGCCAGCGCGAGCTTGTGCTCGATCGCCACGCCGGAAATGCTGCGCAGCCGCGCCGGGTAGAAGCGCCGCATCGAATACATCAGCGACGCGCCCACATGGATCGTCGGCCCCTCGCGGCCGATCGTGAAGCCGCCGAGGATGGCCAGGAACGAGATGCCGATCTTGCCGACCAGGATTCGCAGCGTCAGCAGCCGAGGGCCGAGCCCGCGCACGTCGTGCAGGCTGGCGATCACCTGCGGGATGCCGCTGCCTTCCGCGCCGGGGAACCAGCGCCGCGTCAGCCACACGCCGAGCGCCGACACGGCCGGCGTGACCAATAGCGGCAGCCAGAAGTGCGCGGCGTGCATGCGCTGGAACAGGTCGTAGCCGAAATCGATCAGCCGCGCATAGAGCACGGCCACCAGCCCGGTGGCCACGGCCCCCATCCAGAACAGGCCGAAGTGCAGCCATCGGCGTCGTCCGCGCACGATCGTGCGGCGGTCGAAAAGGGCAGGTAAGCGCATGGGAGGGGCCGGCCGGGAAAAGAGGCACATTGTGACATAAATGTCTGACCGGGCCGGCTGGGTATGGCTTGGGGTCAGTCTCCTCGGTTCGCGAAGACCCAGCCGAATGCGCCGTAGAGTGCTTTGTGCTGCGCGGCGAGGTCGAGCAGGCAGCGTTCGCCCTTGCGCGTGAGGTGGACCTGCACGAGCCGCCGGTCGGCGTCGCTGGCGCGTCGCTCGACCAGCCCGGCGGTTTCGCAGCGCGACACCAGTGCGGCGGTGCCGTTCGGTGCGGCCTGCAACCGTTCGGCCAGTTCGCCGACGCTGGCCCAGGTGCGGCCGGAGAAGCCGCGCACATGCAGCAGCAACTGGTATTGCAGGGTGGTGATGCCGGCCGCGTTGGCGATTTCCTCGGAAGCCCGCAGGAATTTGCGCAGTTCGTGGCGGAACGAGGACATGGCCTCCAGGTCCTGCTTGTCGGGCGGGGTCATGCGGGGACGCCGGGTTTGCGGCTGGTAGCGGTGCGGTTCATGGAGGGCTCGTTGCGGCGTCGGTTGGGGTGCGTAGTTTATCGAGGCTTGGCGGGGCGGGGCATGGGGATGCCCGGCCGAGTATTGGCGAAGGTGCGCGTGGAAATCAACGACCTGCATGTCGTCGCTTGCATCGCGACCTCGGCCAACGTGATCGCATCAATCCACTGACGATGCCCGTTCCTTGCGTTCAGGGCGTGTCGTGCCGATCGATAAAGCGCGTCGTATCGGAGAAGCTGGGCGAGAGAAAGCGCAATGCACGCGAGAACGCGCCGATGATGATGCGATGCCCTGCTCGGTCATACATGATCTCTTCCACCTGACCGCCTTTCTCGCGTATGCGGGCGGTGAGCCGGTCGGTATTGCCGGGGTCGACGATTTTGTCGTTTCGGCCTGCGATCAAGAGCATCGGCGGTGCGGTTCCGCTGACGTGGTTGATGGGTTGCGTCACGGCAAGGCCGCCCGGATTCTCGAAGATCTTTTCCAGTATCGGATCTTGCAAGGGAAGGAAATCGTACGGGCCGGCCAACCCGACGGCGCCGCGAATATCGCGCACCGGGTCGAGTCCGACTGCACCCAGCCAGCGTGGATCGAGCGCGAGCATGGCGACACTATACGATCCGGCCGAATGCCCGACCAGGAACAGGCGCGAGGGATCGCCGCCATACTGCGCCGCGTGGGCGCGCGCATAGGCGACCGCGCGGGCGGCATCTTCCAGGAAGTCGGGATAGCGCGCTTGCGGGTAGACGCGGTAATCCGGCACGAACGTCACGCAGCCGTGACGAGTCAGGGCGGCCGCGACGAAGGCATAGTCTTTCTTGTTGCCGTCCTGCCAACTACCGCCATACAGAAACACCACCACCGGCCGCCCCTTTCCGGCGTGCGGTTCGGCATCCCTCGGCGTATAGACATCCATGCCCTGACGCGCATCGCTGCCGTATTTGACGTCATGCGCAATCGTCAGATCGTGACCTGCCGAAAGCGCATTCAAGCTGCTGACGCAGGCGTTCAAGCCCGGGAGCAAGGCCATCACGATCAATAGACGCAACGCGCGCAAGGGCGAGCTCGAGGGCGCACGATCGCGCTTTGTCCGATGCAGGTGATTACCGTGCCGCCGGTTGAGAAAACTGCAAGGCATCATGAATTTCCTTTTTCAATATCGGCCACACGGGCGAGGTCAATGACACTTCGTCCAGATGCCCACTGTCCGGCACCACGATCAACCTGGCCTGGCCGTGAGCCTTCCGTACACGCGACACATAGTCTTGCGCGAGCGCAGGCGGCGCGATCGTATCGTCCGCACCATGGATGGCAATGACACGCGCCGTGCCGGATGGCAACGCAGCGGGAGACGTGTCGGAAAAAACATCGTTTCGCCTGTCGTCGGGCGAGCCGGTCAGCGTTGCCACATCGACCCTGCATGCCTGGCGAATCGCATTCGCATCGCGCTCGAGATCGCCGAATCCGCCGAGGCTGATGACGGTCGGAATGGGGAGCGAGACGGGGACATGCAGACTGCTGTGCGGAGGCAAATGCGAGCGGGCGGCCGCCCACAGTGCGAGTTGCGCGCCCGCCGAATGCCCGATGGCAAGCACGCGGCTCGCATCGAGATCGAGGGCGGACGCCCGGCTGCGCAATAAATCGATGGCAGCGCCCATGTCCTGGTACATGCCGGGATATCCGCCGCCGGGTTCGTCGACGCGGCGATATTCGACATTCCACGCAGCAATGCCGTGTTCGGCCAGGAGTGCACCGATCGCCCCCATTTGCGGCAGTCCGCCGTATCGGCTTTGCCAGCATCCCCCATGAACCAGAATGGCGACGGGAAACGGTCCTGCGCCTCGCGGGCGATAAAAGGCGACGATCTGGGAAGGCGCGGGGCCGTAGTGAAAAACGGTCGTGGCGGGCGGCGCCGTTATCGCGAGGTAGGCATCCAATGACATAGGCGCTGCCAGGCAGCGATTGGCAAAGAATGCCGCCAAGGCCAGCGTTTGAAGCAGGTGTTTGAATCCGTGCGCCGTTTTCAAGCGAGGTCTCCCGGCCGACGATCGCACGTGGCCCAGACAATCCCCACGATCAACAATGCCTGGAAGGGCAGGCGCGCCAACAGCAGACCGGGTGGAACCGATGGAAAAAGCGTCGCGTGCTGCCACATATAGACATTGGCGGGCGTCACGGCCACGGTCAGCAGGGCAAGGCCCCAACCGGCGTAGCGTCGTGTAAGCCGCGAGACGAGACCGATCACGCCGAGCAGTTCGAAGAAACCACTGAGGTAGACCATCGCGTACGGCGACGGTATGGACGGGGGAACGATGCTTGCGAACGCGTCGGTAAACATGAAGTGGCAGACGCCGCCGATCGAAAACCAGAGCGCGACGAATCCGAGGACCAGACGTCGGGGCAAGGGGCTGCGGGAACGGTAGTCGGGCATCCGGAGGCACGCTTGTTGGATGGCGGTGGCGAACATCGTGCAATTAACGGTCCCGGCATGATTGCACGTTTCGCGCCCCGCTTCGCCCCCCGCTTCGCGTCGCCGTGTTGATGGCGTTCCGGGCCAAAAAAAGCGTCCACCGAAACCGGCGGACGCCCAAAAGCGCGGCACGCACCACACATGCCGCAGGAGGGGGAAAGTCAGATTCGTGTAGCGTCTCGCGCGCCGGTCGAGTTCGAGTTGGAAAGCGCCGCGGACGAAGCCGCCACCGGCACGGCCGCAGCCACGCCCGACGCCGCCGCAGGCGCGGCACCGGCAGCAGCGCCGCCATGCGCATCCGCCATCGCGGAGCCGTCGGCGCCTTCGCCAGACCACCCGCCGCCAATCGCCGCAATCAAGCCCACCGCCGCCAACTGCCGGCGCGTATCCAGCTCAAGCATCGCGATCTTCGTATTCAGCTCGGTCGTCTGCGCCGTCACCACATCGAGATAGCTCACCACCCCATCGCGATACCGCGACATCGAAAGCGCCAACGTCCGCTCTGCCGCATCGAACGCTTCCTGCTGCCGATCCGCCTCATCCCCGAGGTGATGCGTCAGCGCCAGGTTGTCCTCCACCTGCTGACAAGCCTGCAACACCACCGCGCGATACTTCGCGCCGTTCTCGGCCAGCTTCGCATGCGCCTGATCGGTGATCGCCTGGCGGCGGCCGCCGTCGAACAGCGTCATCATCAGGCTCGGCCCGATCGACCAGATCTCGTTCGGCGCACTGAGCCAGTGGCCCAGCCCCGAGCTTTGATAGCCGCCCACCAGGCCGAGCGTGATGTCGGGGAAGAACGCGGCGCGCGCCACGCCGATCTGCGCGTTGGCAGCAGCCATGCGGCGCTCGGCGGCGGCCACGTCGGGCCGGCGTTGCAGCAGCGTGGCCGGCAGCCCGGCCGGGATCGACGGCAGGTGCGCGGTGCTCAGGTCGGCGGCCAGCGAGAACGTCGAGGCCGGCACGCCGGTGAGCGTCGCGATCGCATGCTCGTAAAGCGCGCGGCGCGCCCGCACGTCCTCTGCCGAGGCGCGCGCGGAATCGAGCTGCGTCTGCGCGCGCGACACGTCGAGGTCGGACGCGATACCGCCCGCGTGGCGGCTCATCGTGAGCTTCAGCGCGTGCCGGTAGGTGTCGATGGTGTCGGCCAGCAGCTTCTGCTGCTGATCGAGCCCGCGCAGGCTGAAGTAGGCGCTGGCGAGGCTGGCCTGCAGGCTCAGGCGCACCGAGGCCAGATCGTCGGCGCTGGCCTGCGCGGTGGCGCGGCCGGCGGCCACCTCGTTGCGCACCTTGCCCCACAGGTCGAGGTCGTAGTCGAAGCCGGCCTCCAGCGTGTTGTCGCCGTAGACGTCGGGCTGCGTCGCGCCGCGCAGCGGACGCGTGTTCGACGCGCGGTTGCTGGAGATGCCCGCGCCGAGGCCGAGGGTCGGGAACAGCCCCGAGCGGGCCTGATCGAATAGCGCGCCGGCCTCGTCGTGACGCGCCATCGCGGCGGCCACGTCGGGGTTGGCGGCGGCCACCTGCACTTCGAGCCGGTCGAGCACCGGATCGCGGAACGCCTTCCACCAGCCGTCGCGTTCGATGCGGTCGGCGGGCCGGGCCGTCTGCCAGCCGCCCGCTTCCTTGAATTGCGTCGGCAGCGCGGTGGCGGGCGCGTGATAGGTCGGCGCGAACGAGCAGGCGGAGAGGAACGCGATGCCGGCCAGCACCGCGCAAAGCCTACGTTTAACCATGCGCCTGCTCCGTCGAAGTCGAAGCGCCGCCCGGCGCGCTCAGGCGCACCGGATCGCCCGACGACAGCGAATCGGGCGGGTTGTCGATCACGCGGTCGTCGGCGTCGAGGCCGGTGGCGATCTGCACGTGCGTGCCGAGATCGGTGCCGATCGTCACATTCTTCAGGAGTGCGTGATTGTCCTTGCCGATCACCGCGACCTGCAGGCCGTTCTGGCGGAAGATCAGCGAACTGGCCGGAATCGTCAGTGTGTGGCCGTCCTTCGGCAGGGCGAAATGCACCTCGGTGTATTCGCCGGGAATCAGCTTGCCGTCGCTGTTGTCCACCATCAACTGCACGAGCAGGGTGCCGGTGGAATCGGCGATCGAATCGTCGGTGTCCACCAGTTTGGCCTGGAACGTCTCGCCCGGATGCTCGGGCACGGTCAGCGTGGCGTGCATGCCGGCATGGATCGCGGCGGCCTCGCTCTGCGGCACGCTCACGTACACGCGCAACTGATGCACGTCGGACACCGCGAACAGCTCGGGGCCGGTGCCGCTGCCGGCCGAGATCAACTGGCCGATATCGGTCTTGCGCGCGGTGACCACGCCGTCGAACGGCGCGGTGATGCGCTTGAAGCCTTCGAGCGCATCAAGCCTGCCGACGTTGGCCTGCGCGGCGGCGACGATCGCCTGCTTGGCGGCGAGGTCGCTGGTTTTCTCGTCGGTTTCCTGTTGCGACACCGAATCCTGCTGCAGCATCTTGGTCCAGCGCGCGGCGGTGGACGCGGCCAGCTTCTCGTTGGCCTGCGCGCTTTGCAGATCGGCGCGCGCCTGCTGGAGCTGCTGGTCGAGTTCGGGCGTGTCGATCAGGCCGAGCAACTGGCCGGATTTCACATGCGCGCCGATGTCGGCGTACCAGGCGTGCAGATAGCCCGACACCTGGGCGTGGATCGGCGCGTTCTCGAACGCCGACAGATGGCCCGGCAGCACCAGCGCCGAGCCGTCGCCGCCGGTGGACGGCGTGTAGGCCACCACCGTCGGCACCGACTGCGTGGCGGACCAGGTCGTCATCTGTTCCTTGGCATGCAGGCGGCCGACGATGCCGCTGGCTACCACGCCGATCGCGACCAGGGCAGCGATCGCGGCGACGAGCTTGAGGTTGGGCAGCCGTTTCGGCGACTTGATATCGATCTCAGTGGACATGCTTGGCTCCGGACGCGGAATGGGAAGAATCGCGGGACGCGTCGTGCTTGAGCGCATCGCGACGGTGCACGAGGCTGAACACGACAGGAACGAAGAACAGCGTGGCCAGCGTGGCGCAGGCCAGGCCGCCGATCACGGCGCGGCCGAGCGGGGCGTTCTGCTCGCCGCCGTCGCCGAGGCCGAGGGCCATCGGCGCCATGCCGATGATCATCGCCAGCGCCGTCATCAGCACCGGGCGGAACCGCGTGAAGCCGGCTTCCATCGCCGCCACCAGCGCGTTGCCGGTTTCGGTGAGCCGCTCGCGCGCGAAGCTGACCACCAGGATCGCGTTGGCGGTGGCCACCCCCATGCAGAGGATCGCGCCGGTCAGCGCCGGCACCGACAGCGGCGTGTGCGTGACGAACAGCATCCAGACGATGCCGGCCAGCGCGGCGGGCAGCGCCGAGACGATCACGAACGCATCGGCCCACGAGTGGAAGTTCACGACGATCAGCAGGTAGATCAGCGCGATCGCGCCCACCAGGCCCAGCAGCAGGCCGGCGAACGCATCGTTCATGGTCTGCACCTGGCCGCGCAGCGTGACGGTCGAGCCCTTGGGCAGATCCTTCGCGGTGGCCTTGATGATCTGGTTGATGTCGGTCGCCACCGCGCCGAGATCGCGGCCCTGGGTGTTCGCGTAGATGTCGAACAGCGGCTCGATGTTGTAGTGCGACACCACCGCGTCGCCCATCCCGCGCGTGACCGTGGCGAGGCCGCCGAGCAACTGCGACTGGCCGCTCGCGCCCGTCACCGGCAGGTTCTGCAGCGCCGACAGCGAGGTCATGCGGTACTGCGGCGTTTGCGCGACGATCGGGTAGGACACGCCGTTCTTCGGGTTGAGCCAGTAGGTCGGGTCCACCTGGCTGGTGCCCGACAGCGACGCCACCACCGAGTTCGTCACGTCCTGCTCGGTGATGCCGAGCTGATCGGCGCGCGTGCGGTCCACCGCCAGCGTGAACTGCGGATAGGTGGTGGCCTGCTGGATGCGCGGGTCGGCGACGCCCGGGATCAGGCGCAGCTTGCGGAACAGTTCCTGCGCGTACTTCAGGTTCGCGGCCTGGTTCGGGCCGGCCACCTGCAGGTCCACCGGCGCGGGCGCGCCGAAGTTCAGGATCTGGCTGACGATGTCGGCCGGCAGGAACGAGAACGTGGTGCCCGGGTAGTCGCGCGGCAGCCGTTCGCGCAGCGTCTTCACGTAGTCGGCGGTGGGCGCGTGATCCTTCGACAGCGAGATCAGGATGTCGCCGTCCTGCGGCCCGATCGTGCCGCTGTTGTTGTAGGTCAGGTTGATACCGCTCTTCGGCAGGCCGATGTTGTCGATCACCTCGCGCAGTTGCGACGGCGGAATCGTGGCGCGGATGGTGTTCTCGATGCGGTCGAATTCGGCGGCGGTTTCCTCCACCCGCGTGCCGACCGGCGCGCGAACGTGCAGCGAAATCTCGCCCGAATCGATGGTCGGGAAGAAGTTCCGGCCGAGCCACGGCGCGAGCAGGAACGACACCGCCACGATCGCGAGGAAGCCGATCACGAACGGCTTGCGGCGCGTGAGCGCGAGGCCGAGCAGCACGCGGTAGCTGCCGCGAATGCGCTCGAAGCGGTGTTCGAACGCGCGCTGGAAGCGCACCAGCGGGTTGCGCGACGGCGGCGCGTGATGCGGGCCGCCGTGCGGGTCCATCATCGCGGCCAGCTCGCCCGAGGCGTGGCCGCCCGATGCGTGCGGCTTGAGCAGGTATTGCGCGAGCATCGGCACGAACGTGCGCGACAGCACGAACGACGAGATCATCGCGAAGATCACCGCCTTCGCCATCGGCACGAACAGGAAGCGCGAGATGCCGTCGAGCATCAGCATCGGCACGAACACGATGCAGATGCACATCAGCGACACCAGCGCCGGCATCACGATCTGGCGTGCGCCGTCGATGATCGCGGTGCGCGTGTCCTTGCCCTGCTCCAGGTGCCAGTTGACGTTTTCGATGGTCACCGTGGCATCGTCGACCAGAATCCCCACCGCCAGCGCGAGCCCGCCGAGCGTCATCACGTTCAGCGTTTCGCCGGTGGCGGCCAGCAGCGCGATGGCCGACAGCACCGCCAGCGGGATCGAGGCCGCGATGATCAGCGTCGAGCGCCAACTGCCGAGGAACAGCAGGATCATCAGCGAGGTGAGCGCGGCGGCGATCACGCCCTCGCGCGCCACCCCGCTCACGGCGCCCTTCACGAAGGTGGATTGATCGCCCAGCGTGACCAGCTTCAGGCCCGGCGGCAAAGTCTGCTCGATCAGCGGCAGCTTGGATTTCACCCCGGCGATGATGTCGAGCGTGGAGGCCGAGCCGTTCTTCAGGATGCTCATCAGCACCGCGCGGTGGCCGTCCACGCGCACGATGTTGGTCTGCGGCGGGAAGCCGTCGCGCACGTGCGCCACGTCGCGGATGTAGATCGTCGTGCCATCCACCGACTTGATCGGCAGGTTGTTGATCGCATCCAGCGCCAGCGGGCTGTTGTTGAGCTTGATGTTGTATTCGAAGCGGCCGATTTTTTCCGTGCCGGCCGGAATGATCTGGTTCTGCTGCGCGAGCGCGTGAGCCACGTCCTGCGCCGACAGGCCCTTCGATTGCAGCGCCTGCGGGTTCAGGTCGATCTGCACCTCGCGCGTCTTGCCGCCGTAAGGCGTCGGGATCGCCACGCCGGGCACGGACAATAACTGCGGGCGGATGAAGTTCTCGGCGTAATCCTCGAGCTTCTGTTCGTCGAGCGTGTTGCTGGTCAGCGCGATTTGCAGCACCGGCACCGTCGAGGCGTTGTAGTTCAGGATCTGCGGCGGCGTGATGCCGGGCGGCATCTGCTTGAGCACCGTCTGCGACACCGAGGTGACCTGCGCCGTTGCCGTGCTGATGTCCACGGTCGGCTGGAAGAAGATCTTGACGATGCCGAAGCTGCGGAACGATTGCGATTCGATGTGCTGCACATCGTTGACGGTGGTGCCGAGCGTTCGTTCGTAGTACGTCACGATCCGTCCGGACATGTCGTCCGGCTGCAGGCCTGAGTAATTCCAGATGACACTGATCACCGGAATGCGGATGTCCGGGAAGATGTCGGTGGGCGTGCGTAATGCCGCAAGCGGGCCAGCCAGCAAGATCAGCAGCGCCAGCACGATGAACGTGTAGGGCCGGACAAGGGCGAGCCGGACGATTTTCAGCATGTGATGCTGCTCCGTAGAAAGCGTCGTTCGGTGGGTTGGCGCGGGCGCCGCCGCATGCGGGAAAACACGGACAGGCGCCGACGACTGCATTCTGGGGAGGCCGCCCTAACAGCCGGTCGCTAAAAACATGAAAGAAGTTTCATGGCGGCGGCGCGGGGTGCGGCAGCGGGCGGCGCGCTGGCACGCGAACATGAAGCGGGGATGAAATCGAGCGTGAAAAACGCTGCGATAACGTCGCGTGGCGGCGTTCGACAAGATGGTTGTGTGCGCAACCGGACAGCGGAATGCCGTGCGAGCGGCGCAAAAAAAATGCCGATCAGCCGAGCATGTAGCCCGCGCCGCGAATCGTGCGGATCAGCGGCGCTTCGCCGGGCTTGTTGATCTTGCGGCGCAGCCGGCCCACGTGCACGTCGATCAGGTTGGTGCCCGGATCGAAGCGGCAACCCCACACGCCCTCGAAGATCATCGTGCGCGTCAGCACGCGGCCGGCGTGACGCATCATGAATTCGAGCACGCGGAATTCGGTGGGCAGCAGGTCCAGCTCGTGCGCGCCGAGCGCCGCGCTGCGGCGCACCAGGTCGAGCTCGATGCCGTTGGCGCGCAACACCGTTTCGGCGTGTGCGTTGCGCGGCCGGCGGCGCATCAGCACTTCGAGTCGCGCCACCATCTCGTCGAGCGAGAACGGCTTGACGAGGTAGTCGTCGCCGCCCGCGCGCAGGCCCGCGATGCGCTGATCGACTTCCGACATCGCACTCATGACCAGCACCGGCGTGTCGAGGCCCACGCCGCGCATCGTCGAGAGGATCGTCAGCCCGTCGAGATCGGGCAGCATGCGGTCGAGCGTGACGGCGTCGTACTCGCCCGCCATCACCTTGGCGATGCCTTCGCGGCCGGTGCGCGCCACGTCGACGGTATGGCCCTGCGCGTTCAGTTGGCGCGCGATGCTGTCGGCGATCAGGACATCGTCCTCGATCGTCAGGATTTTCGACATGTGATGCGAGTCAGGCGACGGCGCGCAAGGGGGCGGTGCGGTCCGCGCCGCGATAGCGGCCCACCGAGAAATCGATGAAGCTGCGCACCTTCATGGACAGATAATTCCGGCCCGGATAAAGAATCGAGATGTTGCGCGGGCCGCCGTTGGCCGCGTAGTGGTCGAGCAGCGTGACCAGCTCGCCGCGTTCGATATCGGGTGTGACGAGCGGCTCGGGCAGCAGCGCGATGCCCATGTGGCTCAATGCCGCCACGCGCACCATCGCGCTGCCGCTGGAGGCCAGCGCCTGGCCGGTGTAGACGCGGCACACGCCGTCGTGATCGGCGAACTCCCAGGTGCGCGCGGCGCCGTCGGACACGGTCAGCAGGCTGTGGTTGTTCAGCGCGGCCGGGTCGGCCGGCGTGCCGTGGCGCGCCAGGTATTCGGGCGAGGCCACCAGCACCTCGCGCACCGTGGTCAGCGAGCGCGACACCAGCGTGGCGCTGACCAGCCGGCGGTCGTCGGAGAAGCAGACGTCGTAGCCGCCCTCGACCATGTCGATGTGGGTGTCGAAGGTGGTCACGTCGAAGCCGACGCGCGGGTGTTGCAGCCGGTAGCCGGCCAGCAGCTCGCCCAGGCCGCCGGCCGCGAAGCTCATCGACGCGGCCACGCGCAACGTGCCGCGCGGGTCGCGGGTGGCGCGCACGAGGTTCGATTCGACCTCGTCGAGCTTTTCGATGATCACGCGGCAGCCGTCGAGATATTCGCGGCCGGCCTCGGTCAGCGACAGGCTGCGCGTGGTGCGGTTCAGCAGGCGCATGTTCAGGTGCGCCTCCAGCATGCCGACGCTGCGCGTGACGGCCGCGGCCGACATGCCGAGCTGACGCGCGGCGAGGTTGAAGCTTTCGAGATCCACTACACGCGTAAAGACGCGCATCGCCTGGAGCTGGTTCATGGTTGTACGGGCAACATTTGCGGTGCGTTCATGATCGGTGGGGCGCGTTAACAACACCGCGCCCGGAACATGAAGCTTTTTTCAGAATCGCGGCGGGGTGAGGGCCGCGGGCCGGCTCAGTTGGGCAGGCTGGTGGCCTCTCGCGCATCTTCCAGATGGCGGCCGAGCGATTCGTGCAGGCGCTCCAGGCTCAGCGGCGGCAGCGCGAAACCGCTCCAGCCCAGGCCCGTGTGGCGCAGGAACAGCACCGCGCCGCCGTACAGCGCGTGCTGCTCGGTGTACCAGCACGGGTCCATCTCGACCACGTACTGCTCGGAGCGCAGCGGCGCTTCCGGCACCGGCGGCTGCATCGAGGCGCGCAGCAGGCTCAGGTACTGGATCACGGCGTCCACGTCGGCCGGATCGAGGATCACCGAGGCTTTGTCGATCGACACCAGCACGGCGCTCTTGCCGTACTCGTTGATCAGTTCGATGCTCATCGGACGCGTCATTTCCGGCTCCCTGTCCAGGTCACGATGCAGCGATTATCGGACCGCGTCCTGGCTCCATTTCTGAAACAACCGTATCGCCGGATGAAACTTTGTTTAAGGAGAACGGGCGGGCCGGCGCGCGGCGCCGATCGGCGCATGAGCGGCCGGCGGTGCGGAAATCGGCGAAAATCCGGTGAAAAATGCGCGGGCGGGGCCGATTTAGCGCGATTTTGGCCGATTTGCCCCCATTTCGAACGGTTTCCCCGGGGCGCGACAAAACTTGCCTCATAATCAGGCACCGCCGATACTTACGGGTTACGCGCATTCCCTTTCGATCACGATTTAACGGTTTTCCGTCATGACCACGATTCTTGAAAATCTCCCGACTGGCCAGAAGGTCGGTATTGCGTTCTCCGGCGGCCTCGACACCAGCGCGGCGCTGCACTGGATGCGCATCAAGGGCGCCGTGCCGTACGCATACACCGCGAACCTCGGCCAGCCGGACGAAGAGGACTACGATTCGATTCCGCAGCGTGCCCGCGAATACGGCGCCGAAAACGCCCGCCTGATCGATTGCCGCGCGCAACTCGTGGCCGAAGGGATCGCCGCGCTGCAATCGGGCGCCTTCCACATCTCCACGGCCGGCGTCACGTATTTCAATACCACCCCGATTGGCCGCGCCGTGACCGGCACCATGCTGGTGGCCGCCATGAAGGAAGACGGCGTCAACATCTGGGGCGACGGCAGCACGTACAAGGGCAACGACATCGAGCGGTTCTACCGCTACGGCCTGCTCGTCAACCCCGATCTGAAGATCTACAAGCCGTGGCTCGACCAGCAGTTCATCGACGAACTGGGCGGCCGTGCCGAAATGTCGGAATTCATGACGAAGGCCGGCTTCGGCTACAAGATGTCGGCCGAGAAGGCCTACTCGACCGATTCGAACCTGCTCGGCGCAACGCACGAAGCGAAGGATCTCGAAAGCCTCGATTCGGGCATCAAGATCGTCAACCCGATCATGGGCGTGGCGTTCTGGCGCGACGACGTGAAGATCGCCGCCGAGGAAGTGACGGTGCGTTTCGAGGAAGGCCGCCCGGTCGCGCTGAACGGCGTGGAATTCACCGACCAGGTCGAACTGCTGCTCGAAGCGAACCGCATCGGCGGCCGCCACGGCCTCGGCATGAGCGACCAGATCGAGAACCGCATCATCGAGGCGAAGAGCCGCGGCATCTACGAAGCCCCGGGTCTCGCGCTGCTGTACATCGCCTACGAGCGCCTCGTCACCGGCATCCACAACGAAGACACCATCGAGCAGTACCGCGAAAGCGGCCGCCGCCTCGGCCGCCTGCTGTATCAAGGCCGCTGGTTCGATCCGCAGGCCATCATGCTGCGCGAAACGGCGCAACGCTGGGTGGCGCGCGCCATCACGGGCGAAGTGCGCATCGAACTGCGCCGCGGCAACGACTACTCGATCCTCAGCACGCGTTCGCCGAACCTGACCTACGCGCCGGAGCGCCTGTCGATGGAGAAGGTCGCCTCGACGTTCTCGCCGCGCGACCGTATCGGCCAACTGACGATGCGCAACCTCGACATCACCGACACGCGCGACAAGCTGCGCGTGTATTCGCAAGTCGGGCTGCTGACGCCGGGCGAGACGTCGGCGCTGCCGCAGATCAAGCAGGACGTGCAGGACAAGAAGGCCGGCGAGTAAGCGCGGCTGGCGGCATGCAGTACCCCGGCCCGGCGGCGCGCGTGAGAGACGCGCCGCCGGGCCGGTTCGCGTGAGGTCGCGGCACGGGGTGTGCGCCGCGTTGCATCAAGCTGTCCGACTCCAATCACAATCCAATCGAGGCCGCGATGTTCACCATGCATCCTCCGTTGTCCTTCTTCCAGCGTCTTGCCGTGTGGTGGTCGTACTTCTGGCGCGCCACGCTCGCGACCTTGCCGATCTGGCTCGGCGCGATCGTGCTCCTGTTCGTGTTCTACCTGACGGCGCGGCATGGCATGGTGCCGAAGCTGGGGGAGAACGGCGCGTTCGGCCTGGCCGTGCTGGTGATATTCGGGCTGTTGGCGGCGGTCGTGGTGCTGAGTCTGCCGATCGTCGGTTACATGACGCGCCGCGCGTTCGCCAGGCATGGGCTCACGGTGCCGGAGCGCTACAGCTTCCGGCAGGCGGTGATGCTCGGGCTGACCACCTGGGGCTGGACCATCGTCGTATCGCTCGCCGGCAACCTGCTCGCGTATCCGTTCAAGCATGTGGTGGCGGCCTCGCCGGGCTGGATGCTGCTGCTGCAACTCGTCATGCTGTGCGTGGGGATACTCGGCGCGATGTATGTCGTGATGCCGCGTCAGGCGCGGCGGCTGCGGATTCAGACCGGCGATCCGGCGGTGCTGGCGGAGATGCTGTAAGGGGCAGAGGCCGGGACGCTTCGGGTTTCTCGTGCCGCCGCGTGCCGCCCGTGCCTTGGAGCGAGCCCGTGGCGCTGCAACGGTTCGGAGTCCGGCTTCGACACCGCGATGCGGCCCCGAGGCAGCGCTGCGGCACGGCGTAGCGTGCGAGCCGAATGTTAAATCGTTTTGACGTTGCCCGACGTCGCGTGTAACGTCGGCGTAACTTCACCCTTGTCCGTCGACGGCGCCCACGGCGGCGTCGACATGTCGATCCATGCTTCCCGATTGCTACTGCATCCAGTTCAGGCGCGCGGCCAACGCGCTGACCGGCATCTACGATCAGGTGCTGCGCCCCACCGGCCTGAAGGCCACGCAATTCGCGCTGCTGCGCGTGCTCGCTCGGCTCGAATCCGCCACCTTCACCGAGATCGCCACCATCACGATGCTCGACAAGACCACCATCTCGCGCAACATGAAGGTGCTGATCCAGTCGGGCTGGGTGACCGTGTTTTCCGAAGGCGATGCGCGCTTCAAGGTCGCGCGCCTGAGCGAAAGCGGCACGGCCAAACTGCGCGACGCGGAGCCGCACTGGCAGGCGGCGCAGGCGCGTGTGGAGGGCGACGTGCAGCAATACCTGCAGGGCACGGCCAGCAAGCAACTCGTGCTGGCGCTCGAAGCGCTCCATGAACCTCGGCCGGACGCCGACGCCGACGCCCACCCGGCGGCGGGTTAACCCGGCCTGTCGAAGCGCGGCGGCGCTGCCTAATATCGGACGGATGGGCGGCGGCCGGCATGCCGGCGCTCGCCACCGTTGGCGCACCGCGCCGGGAGGAGACACCATGTCCGATTCGCCACCGCGCGTCGTCGCCACCGACGCCGCGCGCCAGTTGATCCAGGAACTGAGCCGCAAGCACGGCCAGTTGATGTTCCACCAGTCGGGCGGCTGCTGCGACGGCAGCGCGCCGATGTGTCTTCAGGAAGGCGAACTGATCGTCGGCGGCGGCGATGTGCGCCTCGGCGAGATCGAGGGCATGGCGTTCTACATGAGCGACTCGCAGTACGCGTCGTGGCAGCACACGCAACTGATCATCGACGTGACGCCCGGCATCGGCGGCATGTTCTCGCTCGAAGGCACCAGCGGCCTGCGCTTCCTGACGCGCTCGCGGCTGTTCACCGAAGACGAACTGAGCCGGCTCGACGCGGTGCGTTAGCGTCGCGGCAGCCCGGCAGCCCGGCAGCCCGGCAGCCCGGCAGCCCGGCGGCCCGAGCAGCCCAGCGCCCGGGCGTCACCCTCGGCGGCAGGGGCGGGCGGTGCCCGCGTGACGACCCCGAGCCGCCGTCGCCGTCGTTTCATCCTTCCCCGCTTTCTCTCGTTTCCTCCACGTTGTTCCGCGCCGCAGCGCCGTCGCGTTGCCGCGCCTTGCACCCGCCCGCACCAACGCACAGCAGCCGCCGTTCGCCACGGTCGGCGCGCGCACGCCAAGCGCGATCTCGGTGTTAACCCATACAGACATTCCGGATTCAGAACACTACGCTCTGTATACAGAGTTCAGAGTTCAAAAGAATTCAAGCGGCACGATCCCCATCAATCACTGGAGGAAGCAAGTCATGAGCGTCAAATCGGACAAACTGGAAGAGCCGCGCACCGCCGGCGGAGCCGCGCCGGTTGCCAGGAAACTGATTCCCTACGGCGGCTACTACACGAACAAGATTCCCGATCACGATCCCGAGCTGACGGAAACCGGGCCGGGCACGCCGACCGGCGAATTCATGCGGCGCTTCTGGCACCCGGTGTGCATGTCGCTCGAACTGACCGATACGCCGCGCTTCCTGAAGATCCTCAACGAGGAACTGGTGGCGTTCCGCGACAAGAGCGGCGCGGTGGGCGTGCTGCATGCGCACTGCGTGCACCGCGGCGCATCGCTCGAATACGGCTCGATCCAGGAGCACGGCATCATGTGCTGCTATCACGGCATGGTGTTCGACGTGGACGGCGCCTGCCTGCACGTGCCGTTCCCGAAGGGGGAGGAGAAGGAGGCCGAGAAGTTCGCCTGCTCGATCCGCCAGGGCGCCTACAAGGCGGTCGAGCGCAACGGCCTGGTGTTCGCCTACATGGGGCCGCCCGAGGACGAACCGCCGTTCCCCGAATGGGAAGGCGACTTCACGGTGATGGACGGCGACGAGCTGGTGCCGTACAGCAACTTCCAGCATTGCAACTGGCTGCAGGTGCAGGACAACGCGGCCGACAACTACCACACGGCCGCGCTGCACGCGGGCAAGAGCGTGGTGGATGGGCACTTCCAGGGCACCACGTTCGACGAGGTCGGCGCGGCCTCGATGGAAGTGGCGCCCGACATGAACTTCGTGCCGGTGCAGGGCGGCCGAAGCCTCGCCTGCGCGGGCGCGCGCCGCGTCGACAAGGATCGCCTGTTCGTGCGCGTGCAGCATCAGGTGCTGCCGAACCTGAGCCTGCACGCCTACACGTCCGAGGACGGCTCGCAGAAGAAGCTGTTCAGCCGCTTCCACATCATTCGCTGGACGGTGCCGGTGGACGACGAGAACAGCAAGATGATCGGCTGGCGCGTGATGGGGCCGGGCATCGACACGCGCGGCGTGGGCAACAAGGCGCTGGTGGGCTACGAGTCGATCGACTTCCTCGAAGGCCAGGTGGCGATGCGCCGCCCCGAGCGCTTCGGCCAGTACAAGCTCGACGAGCTGCCGCCGATCCCGCCGAACCACCGCGAGCGCGCGCACTACAAGCAGGCGCAGTACGCGCCGGGCGATTACGAGGCGATCATCAGCCAGCGCCCGATCGCCGTGCATGCGCTCGAACATCCGACCCGCTTCGACGCGGGCCTCTACCAGTTCCGCAAGATGCTGCGCGACGCGGTGCGCGGCACCAATCCGCCGTCGTCGGCGCAGGGCTTCACCGAATGGTTCCGCGAGCTGGCGGGCGCACCGAACAGCTATTGCTCGGGCAACGTGTTCGAGATCGCCGAGGGCGAAACCGTCGAAGAAGAAGTGGCGCGCCGGCGCAAGGTGCTGAAGTCGGTGGTCGAGATCCTGACGCAGAGCGAACCGATGAAGGGCGCCGAGCGCGCCGAGTTCGTGCGGGGCCGCTTCGACGATCTCGAGCAATCGCTGAAGCGCTGACACGCCAGCGCCTTACCGGCGGCGCGCTCGCCGCGCGCGAGCGCGCCGCCTGCCAAGCACAAGGAAACACCGCATGGAAACCGAACTGGAAGCCGCATTGGCCCCCGCGCAGGAGGCGGCAGAGGCTGCGCGCGACGCGGCCGCCGACACCCTCGACGTGAGGGTCAGGCAGGTGCGCTACGAAGGGCGCGGCATCAATTCCTACGAACTGGTCAGCCCGGGCGCTGCGCCGCTGCCGCCGTTCGAGGCCGGTGCGCATATCGATGTCCATCTGAAGCAGGGCGTGATTCGCCAGTATTCGCTCAGTAATGCGCCGGGCGAACGGCACCGCTACGTGATCGCCGTGCTGAAGGACGAGAACGGCCGTGGCGGCTCGCGCGCCGTGCACGAGCAACTGCGCGCCGGCGACATCGTGACGATCAGCCGGCCGCGCAATCACTTCGCGCTGGCGCGCGACGCCGCGCGCGTCGTGCTGATCGCGGGCGGCATCGGCGTCACGCCGATCAAGGCGATGGCGCACGAGCTAGACGCGCGCGGCATCGCGTACGACATGCACTACTGCGCGCGCAACGCCGAGGGCGCCGCATTCGGCCCCGAACTCGACGCGATGCGCCGCGCCGGCAAGCTGCACGATCACTACGACGAAGGGCTGGACCACCTGCGCTTCGACGTGAAGCAACTGCTGAAGCGCCACATGCCCGGCACGCACGTGTATTACTGCGGCCCGGCCGGCTTCATGGCGGCCTGCGCCGAAGCTGCCGCGCACTGGCCGGCCGGCACCGTGCACTTCGAGCATTTCAAGGCACCGGAACGGCCGAAGGCCGAGGCGGGCGGTGGCGATTCGGCGGCTGGCGAATGCGAGGTGACGATCGCGAGCACCGGGCAGGTGGTGATGCTGAAGGCGGGCGAGAGCCTGGTGGATGCGCTCGGCGCGGTGGGCATCGTGGTGCCCACCTCGTGCTGCGCGGGCCTGTGCGCGACCTGCAAGCTGCGCTACCTCGAAGGCGAGGTGCAGCACAACGACACCATCCTCGACGAGGATGAGCGCCGCGATCACCTGACCGCCTGCGTGTCGCTGCCGGCCGGCAAGCGGCTCGTGCTCGATCTCTGAGTATGAATGTGGTTCATGTTTGTATGAACAGCGTTCGTTTGTCGACGCAAGTCGCGCGACAGACGACAACGGTATCGGCGGCGCAGGGCAGGAAGTGGGAGGCCGCGCCGCATCTCGTCACCCCACTATGTCGAAGGAGGCAATCTCATGTCCACAGTCGCCGAACGCCCGGCCGAATCGATCGTCAAGCCGGGAAAGGTGTCGATCTACCAACCCGATCAGGAAGGGTTGATCTTTCCCGAACTGCCGACGTTCGAATCGCACGCGGCGCATCGCCAGCACTTGAAGGAGCGGCTCGTGGCCGCCTGCCGCGCGTTCGCGCAGCACGGCTTTGATTACGGCTTCGCCGGCCACCTGACGATTCGGGATCCCGAACATCCGGGCCTGTACTGGACCAACCCGATGGCCGTGCATTTCGCGCAGGTGAAGGTGTCGAACCTGATCTGCGCCGACCACACCGGCCGCGTGGTGGAAGGCGAATACGCGATCAACCGCGCGGGCTTCGTGCTGCATGCCGCCGTGCACGAGCAGCACCAGGACATCGTCGCGATGTGTCATGCGCACACCGTGTACGGCACTGCGTTCGCCGCGCTCGGCAAGCCGCTCGCGCCGATCTCGCAGGACGCCGCCGCGTTCTTCGAAGACCACGTCGTGATCGGCGAGGAAGCGGGCAAGGTGGCGGTGGAAGTGAAGGGCGGCAACAAGGTCGCCAACGCGTTCGCCGGCGTGAAGGCCGCGATCCACCAGAACCACGGCCTGCTGACGGCGAGCCGCCACAGCATCGATGCCGCCGCGTTCTGGTTCATCGCGCTCGAACGCTGCTGCCGCCAGCAACTGATGATCGAGGCGACCGGCGTGGTGCCGAGGGAAGTGAAGCCCGAAAGCGCGCGCTACAGCCGCGAACACGTGGGCAGCGAATACATCGGCTGGCTCCACTTCCAGACGCTCTGGAACGACCTGGTCGCGACGCAGCCGGACATGTTCGACTGATTCGCGCCGGTTGAACCCCCACACCGGCCGGCGGAGACGCTCCCAAGATGGCGCCCGCCCGGCCGGCATTTGCCAGGCCCCTCAGGAGACAACCATGAGTTCCCCCAGCCCTGCCGCGTATATGGAAGGCGGCGAGTCGTCGGCGTTCGCGAAAGCGACCGTCCGGCTCGTGCCGTTCCTGTTCCTCTGCTATCTCGCCGCGTACCTGGATCGCATCAACGTCGCGTTCGCGAAGCTCCAGATGCTGACCGATCTCGGCTTCAACGAAGCGATCTACGGCTTCGGCGCCAGCGTGTTCTTCATCGGCTATTTGTTGTTCGAAGTGCCAAGCAACTTGATGCTGCTGCGCGTGGGGCCGCGGCGCTGGATCGCGCGGATCATGGTGACCTGGGGGCTGCTGTCGGCCGGCATGATGTTCGTGCACACGGCCACGCAGTTCTACGTCATGCGCTTCCTGCTCGGCGTGGCCGAGGCCGGCTTCTTTCCGGCCATCGTGCTGTACCTGACGTACTGGTTTCCGCCGTCACGCCGCTCGAAGGTGACGGCGCTGTTCATGACCGGCATTCCGATGTCGGGCGTGGTTGGCGGGCCGCTGTCGGGCTGGCTCATGACGCAGCTCGGCGGCGCGCACGGCATGGCCGGCTGGCAGTGGCTGTTCCTGCTGGAAGGCGTGCCGACCATCGTGCTCGGCGCGATCGCGTTCTTCTTCCTCGACGACAAGGTGGCCGACGCCAACTGGCTCGATGCCGACCAGAAGGCCGCGATCGAGCGCAAGCTGCGCGAGGAGGCGCCCAAGGGCGCGTTGCAGTCGGTGCGCGAGGGGCTGTTCAGCGCGAAGATCCTGCTGGTCAGCGGCATCTATTTCTTCTACACGATGGGGCTGTACGGCGTGAGCTTCTGGCTGCCGACGCTGATCAAGTCGAGCGGCGTGTCGAACCCGCTCAACGTCGGGCTGCTGACCGCGATTCCGTATGCGGCCGGCGCGATCGCGATGGTGCTGGTCAGCCAGAGCTCGGATCGCAGCGGCGAGCGGCGCTGGCACCTGATCGTGCCGGGGCTGGTGGGCGCGCTCGGGCTGGGCCTGAGCGTGGCGTTCGCGCATTCCACCGCGCTGGCGATGATCGGCCTGACCATCGGCACGATGGGCGTGATGACGACGATCTCGCAGTTCTGGGTGCTGCCGCCCGCGTTTCTCGGCGGCGCGGCAGCGGCGGCAGGCCTTGCGCTGGCGAACTCGGTCGGCAGCATTTCGGGCGTGGTCAGCCCGTCGCTGATCGGCGTGATCAAGAACGCCACGGGATCGGCCGGTGCCGGCGTGCTGGTGCTGTCGGCGAGCCTGGTGGTGGGCGGGGTGCTGGTGCTGCTGGTGCCGCCCGCGCTGGTGAATTCGCGTCGCACGCGGGCTTGAGGGAAAGGATGCGTGGCGTCAACGCATCCTGATGTCATCGCGCCGGCGGGCTATGTGTCCGCCGGCGCGCGTTCGTTCAGGCCACCGCTTCGGCCATGTTGTGCACGAGGTTCTCGCGCGCATATTCGGTGTGCTGACTACTGAGCTTCGCGGCCAGTTCCTCGTCGCCCTGCGCGATCGCCTCGGCGATCGCCGCGTGCTCGTCCCAGACGCTCTTGCGCTGGCCGGCCACCCGATGCACGGCGCCCATCACGCGGCGCAGCAGCATCCAGTGCAACTGCGCGTTATCGACGATCAGCGGGTTGCCCGAGGCGGCGTAGATCGCGCTGTGAAAGGCCATGTCGGCCTCGATCATCGCCTTGATGTCGTCGCCCTTCGAGAGCTTGCGGCCGGTGGCGATCAGCGCCTTGTCGAGCTTGACCCGCTTGCGCGCCGCGAGCCGGGCGGCGAGGCTGTCGAGCGCGCCGCGCAGTTCGTAGAGATGGCCGATGCGTTCGGCGTCGAGCGGCGCGACCTGCAGGCCGCGCCCCGGCGCGTCTTCCACGAGGCCGTCCTTCTTCAGCAGGCGGAACGCCTGCAGCACCGGCGAGCGCGACACCGACAACTGCTCGGCGATTTCTTCCTGGACGATACGGGTGCCCGGCGCGATCGAGCCTTCGGTGATGGCGTCGCGCAGCACGCGATAGACCTCGTCGACGTAATCGGTGCGCGCCTGGATTTTCAAGAGTTTCGCTGGCATGGTCACGGCATCTATGGATACAGAATACCGTTAGCTTACCAGCACGGAAGAGGGGCGGCGGCGGGGTGTTGCGCGCAAGCGCAGGCGGGCGGTTCGGCGGGGCGTGGCGGCTTGCCGCCTCAGTTTGCCGGAAGGCAGCAGAACCAGGCAGGCAGGTCGTCCGTGCCGGCCGGCGCGGCGTGCAGGCGGCCCGGCTTGATGATCGCATCCGCTTGGCACGCGGCGCGCACCGCGTCGAGGCAGCGCGCGAGGTCGCCGCCGCGCGCCTGCTGCACGAACACCAGCGCGGCGGCCGCGCGGAAGCGCCGCGCCTCGGCCACTGCGAAGCGCATGTCGTCGAGCAACTGGCCGGCCTCGCCGCCGCGCGCGTCGCGCACGAAGATCGACAGCAGGCCGGCCGCGGCGCGCGCGAGAATCCATTCGGCCTCGACGCCGCCGAGCGAATCGCGCTCCAGCGGCACGTACGACAGCGTTTCGGGGTCGGCGAAGCCGGCCTGCGCCTGCAACGCCGCACGCGCCGCAGCGGGCACGCCGCCGTGCGCCCACTGCGCGAGCGGCGCGGCCGGGCGTTGCGTACGGGCGAACGAGAAGCCGGTCTCTCCCAGCAGCAGCGGTTCGTCGAGGTCGGTGCTCGTGGAGCGGCCAAACAGGCAATCCGGCATCTTCATCGCGCGTCCTCGGCGGTGGGTGGGCGAATCGTGGGGGAGCAGAGCGGCGTGGATGGTCTTGAGGGATCGGTGAAATCGTCTACCGAATGCCGAACTCTGTATCCAGAGAGTATCGGGGCGGGCGCGCGGCGGACATCGGGAGAAACACGCAGCGCCTATGCGGTGCGCTTCGGCGGCATCGATCAGGCATGCAGATGGATTGACCGTGGTCTCTCCTGCTGACCGCCCCTCGCGTGCCTTGCGGCGGTAGCGGCCTTGTCGATCGCGGCGCGCTGCCGAAAGCACGGGCGCTCGATCTGGATGCGCATACGATGAGTGGGTTTGATACGTATCAGCGCCGCTTGCCTCCCCACACGATATGTTGGCGAACTCGTGAACTTCTCAATTTGCGAAGTTCACGTTTTGCGAATACACTCGTTTCCGCGTATGCAGCATCGGCGTCTGCAAGGGTCGGTCATTCAGGGGTGTGCCCCTATTACGGAGAAGGCCATAAACGACGTCGAAACGTTTGACAAGGAACGCCAGCATGCGTGTCATTTCGAAAACGGCAGTCGATGAATTCATTGCCAAGCACCCCGCAACGAAAAGTTCGCTTCAGATCTGGTACACACTGGCGCTGAAGTGCAAGGCCGACGATCTGGCCAGCCTGAAGACGACGTTCGGTACCGTTGATTACGTTCCTGCCTGCTTCTATGTTTTCAACGTGGGAGGCAACAAGTGTCGAGTCGTTGCCGCCATTCATTTCGATCGGCAAAAGTTGTTCATCCGCCATGTTCTGACGCACAAGGAATACGACGCATGGACAGGGAAAAATAGAAAGAAATGAAAACTCAACGCCTCTCGGGAGGTTTTCCCGCCATTGCCAAAACCTGGTCCGCTTTGCAGGAGCAGGTCTTTCTCAAGCCGATTCGCGACGAAGGCGATCATCGCAAGATGGTCGCGCTGGCCAACGAGCTGGCCGATCATCTGCATCTCGAGGCAGACGAAGGTCCGCTGCACGACCTTTTCGATCTGGTCACGGATCTGATCGAGGGTTGGGAGTCGCGTCAGGTGGCGCTGCCGAAAGCCGAGCCGCGCGAGGTGCTGCGCTATCTGCTGGAAGCGCACGGCCTGAAGCAGAAGGATCTGGCCGACATCGCCTCGCCGACGCTGATCAGCGACATCCTCGCGGGCCGCCGCGCGATCAGCAAAAACGTCGCGAAGGCGTTGGCCGAGCGCTTCGGCACCGATATGAGCGTGTTCGTCTGAACCTGGCGGGCGACGTGGCGTTCCCCAAATCCGACCCAACCCCGCCAGCATGCGCTTGTCGGATGCATGCTGCGTGCGGCCCGAGGGTGTGCGAGAACACATGCTCAGGATCGAGCGACGGTAAAACCGATAACGCAACGCGTCCCGGCCGCCTACATCTGCTGCCGATAAACCAAAAATCCCGACTTGTTCGCCACCTGGTCGTACAGCTTCATCGCCGTCGCATTGGTTTCATGAGTCTGCCAATACACGCGCTCGACGCCGTCGCGCCTCGCCTCGCGATACACGGCCTCGATCAGCGCGCGCCCGACGCCCTTGCCGCGCGCCGCATCGAGCGTGAACAAGTCCTGCAGATAACAGATCGGCCCGGCCAGTGTGGTGTGACGGTGGTAGAGAAAATGCACGAGGCCGACGAGCGCGCCATCCAGCTCCGCCACCATCGCCCGCATCGGCTCGTAACCGTCGAAGAAGCGCCGCCACGTCAGGTCGGTGATCTCGCGCGGCAGCGCGGTGTCGCCCGAGCGGCCATAAAACGCGTTGTAGCCATCCCAGAGCGGCAGCCACGCTGCGAAATCGGTGGGGCGTGCGTCGCGGACAACGAGTGAATCGTTCATGAAAAAGCGCTCCTGGGCGGCATTCGATGGCAGGCCAGTATAGGAGCGCGTCGCGCGTTTGCTGAGCACCAGCCGGTGGCGAATTCATGGAGCCACGCGAGAGTCGGCGATGCGCCGGCCACCGCCTCAACCGTGCCCGCGATGCCGGCGCAAGGTTTCGGAAGGTAGTTCTCCGAACTGTTCGCGGTATTCGTTCGAGAAGTTGCCGAGATGCCAGAAGCCCCAGCGCGTGGCGGCCTCGGTCACGGTGTCGGCGCGCTGCAATTCGCGGCGCGCATGCCCGAGCCGCACCGCGCGCATGTACGTGAACGGATTGACGCCGAGCGATGCCTCGAACGCGTATTGCAGCGTGCGGCGGCTCGCGCGCAATCGCACGCACAATTCGGCCACGGTCAGCGGGCCGTCGGGCGACCCCTCCACCAGCTCGCGCACCGCGCGCACCAGTTGCCAGTGGCGCGCGGTGCGATGCGTGAGGTGAGTGCGCGTGGCCGCGGCGGCGTCGTGTGCGAGCGGGTCGGGCAGCACGTCGGCCAGCCCGAACACGGCGCTGCGCTCCAGCGAGGCGGCCACCTGCGGATCGTCGAGCAGCGCCGGCGTGTCCTGGATCGCCGACAGCATCTGCGCCAACGTGGTGCGAAATGCGTCGAGCCGCAGCGGCTCGGCGTTGCGGATGCCGGCGCGGCCGGCCAGCCGTTCGCCGATCTCGCGCAGTTGCTCGCGCACGCTGTCGCTGCGCGTGTCGGCGGCGGTGATTTCGAGGTTCACCACCAGGTGCCGGTCCGGCGACAGAAATTCGAAACCGTTGCTGCCGGAAAACACATGCAGCGCGTCGCGATGGCTTGTCTCGCCGCACAACAGCGCATGCCCTTCGAGCTGGAACGGAATGCCCACGGCGATGCGGTCGCGCGCCACCTCGCCGCGCTGATAGACGGTGCGGTTCAGGCGCTCGACATGGATGCGCACGCTGCCGGCGGCAAACGAGACGATCGAGCCGTCGAAGCTGCCGCGCGAGATCTGGCAATAGCTCTGGTTCCAGGCGTCGAGCAGCGACGCCTGCTCCTCGACGCTGCGGCAGGTGTGGGTGGCAACGGCAGTGGTGAGATCGAAACCCATTTCTGAATTGGCTGTCGCGTGAGGGCCGCATTCCGTGAGGCCCAGTGTAGGCCCGCCAAAATAGCGGAGCAGCCGCACACGCCATGCCCGCACCGTGCGGCCGACTATTTCGGATTGCCATCGACATTTTGCCAATTCTGGATAGTCGCGCCATTTCGGTGCGCCTACCGTGTTGCCATCATCACATCGGGAGGCATCGAATGAGCATGGGCAAGCAAGGCACCACCCCGGCCGGGCGCGAGCGGCTGGCCGGCAAGGTGGCGATCGTGTCGGGCGGGGCGACCGGAGCCGGCGGCGCGGCGTCGCTGCTGTTCGCGCGCGAGGGCGCGCAGGTGGCGGTGATCGACCGCAACGTGGAGGCCGGCGAGGCGGTGGTGGCGCGCATTCGCGACGAGGGCGGGGTGGCGGAATTTTTTGCGGCCGACGTGTCGCGGCGCGACGCCGTGGACGCCGCCGTGGCCGGCGTGGTGCAGCGTTTCGCGCGCATCGACGTGCTGTTCAATCACGCGGGCAGCATCGTCGTCAAACCGTTCCTCGACACGACTGATGAGGACTACGACTGGCTCATGGACGTCAACGTGCGCAGCATGTTCATGATGACGCGGGCCGTGCTGCCGCACATGCTGGAGGCGGGGCGCGGCTCGATCGTGTGCACCGCGTCGATCTCGTCGGTGGCGGCCACGCCGCTCGAAGTGCTGTATTGCACCACCAAGGGCGCGTGCGCGATGTTCGCGCGGGCGATCGCCGTGGAATATCGCGATCGCGGCATTCGCTGCAATGCCGTGAATCCGGGCTTCATCAACACGCCGCACGGGCAGCGCGAGATCAGCGCGCTGGCGCAATACGGGTTCGACGCGAGCGAGGCGGCGCTGTCGGCGCAGCAGGGGCGGCTGTGCGCGCCCGAGGAAGTGGCGCAGGCCGCGCTGTTCCTGGCGAGCGACGATGCGTCGTTCGTCAACGGCGCGCACCTGTATGTGGACAACTGCTTCACGGCGGCCTGAGCGCAACGACATCGGCTATCGGGCATCCCGCGCGCGGCAAGGCCGCTCGCGTACATGAAAAGGATTCGTCATGGACATCAAACACACGGCCGCCCCGGCCGGCCCCGCTGACGACGACGTCAGGCTGCTGCACCAGATGGGGTACGCGCAGGAGCTGTCGCGCCGGATGGGGGCGTTCTCGAACTTCGCGGTGTCGTTCTCGCTGATCTGCATCCTGTCGGGCGGCATCACGTCGTTCCAACTGGGCCTGTCGGCGGCCGGCGGCGCATCGATCGGGCTGGGCTGGCCGCTCGGCTCGCTGTTCGCGATGGTGGTGGCGGCCGCGATGGCGCAGATCGCCTCGTCGTATCCGACGGCCGGCGGCCTGTATCACTGGGGCTCGATTCTCGGCGGCAAGACCTGGGGCTGGCTCACCGCATGGCTGAACCTGCTCGGCCTGGTGTTCGTGGTGGCCGCGATCAACTACGGCACCTACGATCCGTTCTTCAAGACGCTGATTGCGCCGCTGTTCGGCGTGTCGCCCGATTCGCTCGGCTGGGGCGCGCAAACGCTGTTCCTCACCGTGATCACGGCCTCGCAGGCGCTGCTCAACCATCGCGGCATCCGCCTCACGAGCCTGATCACCGATTTGTCGGGATACCTGATCTTCGTGGTGACGATTTTGTTGGTTGCGGCGCTGCTCTACTACTCGCCGGTCAAGCTCGACCTGTCGCGCCTGACCACGTTCACCAACTTCACCGGTACCGACGGCGGCATGTGGCCGAAGCAGACGATGGCGATGGCCTTCCTGTCCGGCCTGCTGCTGACCGCCTACACGATCACCGGTTTCGACGCCTCGGCGCACACCTCGGAAGAAACCCGCGACGCGTCGCGCAACGTGCCGCGCGGCATCATCGGCTCGGTGTTCTGGTCGACCACGTTCGGCTACGTGATGGTGTGCTCGTTCGTGCTGGTCATGCCGAACGTGGCCGACGCCGTCAAGCAGGGCACCGGCTTCTTCCAGGCGATCCTGGCGCCGATCCCCACGCCGCTGCGGCTGGTGATCGAGCTGCTGATGTTCTTCATCAACTACGTGTGCGGGCTGGCCGCCGTGACCTCGACCTCGCGGATGATGTACGCGTTCGCCCGCGATGGCGGCCTGCCGGGCTCGAAGTGGCTGCGTCGCGTCAACGCGCTGCACCGCACGCCGGGCACGGCGATCTGGGTCTCGGCGATCCTCGCGATCCTGATCACGTTGTACGGTGATGCGTTCAGCGTGTTGAGCGCCGGCAGCGCGGTGTTCCTGTTCATCTCGTACGCCATGCCGATCGCGGCCGGCATCTTCGCGGAAGGGCGCACCTGGACGCAGAAGGGGCCGTTCCAGCTTGGTTGGCTGTCCAAACCATTCGCCGTGGCGGCCGTGATCGGCGCGCTGGTGCTGGCCTATGTCGGCATCCAGCCGCCCAACGAGAAGGTGATCTACGTGATCGCGGCGCTGCTCGTGCTGCTGCTCGGCGTGTGGTATCTGGGCGGCGTGCGCAAGAGCTTCGCCGGGCCGCCGCTGGGCGGGCTGTCGAAGGAGCGCGAGCTGGCGCTCGAAGGGATGGAAGAGCGGCTCGGGGAGCAATGAGCGCGGGCCGCTCGGCACGCTGCGGCGGCGCGTGATACGATCGCTGCGCTTGCGGGCGTTGCATCGCCCGCCGCTTCACCCCGTTTATATTGCACAGCTAAACACTGCCACCATGTACGCAGCAGCCTGGCCTCCTTCGACAACGCACTGACGCCGGCGCCGATGCCTTCACCGCATCGGCCTGGCAGTCCTGCCTGACGGTATTGCACCGTCCGGTGACCGCGCCCCGGTTCGACCTTCCATGGTCGGGCTCCGGCGCATGCGTTTTCACGAGACCCAGACATGCGTATTTTCAATACGATGGCCGCGCGCGCCATCCCGTTCGTTCCTCATTGGCTGATCCGCAAGATTTCCCGCCGCTACATCGCGGGCGATACCTTGCATGACGCCGTTCCGCGCATCCGCGCGCTCGATGCGGCCGGCTTCGACACCACCATCGACGTGCTCGGCGAAACCGCCGCCACCGCGGCGCAGGCCGATGCGATGACGCGCGACTATCTCGACCTGATCGCGGCGCTCGGCGCAGACGGTTTGCACGCCGAACTGTCGATCAAGCTGACCGCGCTTGGCCTGCTGCTCGACGCGCCCGGCTGCGTGGCACGGGTCGAGCGCGTCCTGCACGAGGCCGCCCGGTACGGCCTGCAAGCCTGCATCGACATGGAGGACGTGAGCTGCACGCAGCGCACGCTCGACCTGTTCGCGTCGCTCGAAGCGGCGGGCCATCCAGTCGGCATCGCGGTGCAGGCGTATTTGCGGCGCACGCATGACGATCTGCCGGCGCTCGCCGCGCGCCGCAGCCGGATGCGGATTTGCAAGGGCATCTATGCCGAGGCGGCGTCGCACCTGGTCGAAGGGGCCGCGCACGACCGCCGCGCGATCAACGGGCCGTTCTTCGAGCATGTGGTGGCGGCGATCGAGGCGGGCGCGTTCGTCGGCATCGCCACGCACGACGTGCAGCTGATCGAGCGATTGGTGGCCTGGATCGAGCGCGAGCGCATCGACGCCTCGCGCTTCGAATTCCAGATGCTGCTGGGCGTGTGCGAGCCGTTGCGCGACCGGCTGCGCGAGCGCGGCTTCCGGGTGCGCGTGTATGTGCCGTACGGGATCGACTGGTACGGCTACAGCGTGCGTCGGATCAAGGAGAACCCGCGTATCGCGGGCTATGTGGTGGCGGCGTTGTTCCGGTAGGCACGGGCGCTCGCATGTGACCGCCCGCTCCGGATGAATGTGCCGCCGCCCGCGAGCGGCGCGGCGGCTCATCCGGCCAACGCCGCGATGGCCGTCGCGGCGGGGCGCGCGGTCACGTTACGAAACTGCTTCGTTCTGCTGCGCAAGTACCACGGCCAGCGCAGAGGCCCCAAAACACCTCATTGCGCCGGCTCCGCCAAGCCCTTCAGCAGCACCGCATGGAACTGCGCCGGGTCCTGCATCTGCGGCGCATGCCCCGCATCGGGGAATTCCACGAGACGCACGTGCGGGATCGCCGCGGCCGCCTGCTTGGCCAGCACCGGATAGTTGCCGAGCGTCGGGCGGAGCTTGGCCGGTGCGTACTCCTTGCCGATCGCCGTGTTGTCCTTGTCGCCGACGATCAGCAGTGTCGGCGTCTGCAGTTGCGGCAGTTCGTAGACCACCGGCTGCGTCAGGATCATGTCGTACAGCAGCGCCGAATTCCACGCCACGCGCGCGCGGTCGGGGCCGCGGTACATGCCGGCCAGCATCTGCACCGACGGCTCGTAGGCCTCGCGCCATTGCCCGGCGAAATAGGTGGTGCGCTCGTAGTTGCGGATGCGCTCCGCGCTCGTGTGCAATTCCCGTTCGTACCACTGATCGACCGACACCGGCGGCACGCCCTTGGCACGCCAGTCTTCCAGGCCGATCGGATCGACCAGCACGAGCTGTTGCGTGGCGTCGCGGTAGGTCAGCGCATAGCGGATCGCCAGCATGCCGCCCGTCGAGTGGCCGATCACCGTGGCCTGCTCGATGCCGAGCGATTGCAGCAGCGCGTGGGTGTTCAGCGCGAGTTGCTGGAACGAGAACTGATAGCTGTCCGGCTTGCTCGATTTGCAGAAGCCGATCTGGTCGGGCGCGATCACGCGGTAGCCGGCGTCGCTGAGTACCTTGATGGTCGGCCCCCAGGTGGCCGCGCAGTAGTTCTTGCCGTGCAGCAGCACGGCGGTGCGGCCGTTGGCCTTGCCGGCGGCGGGCGGCACGTCCATGTAGGCCATCTGCAATTCCTGGCGCTGCGAATGGAACCTGAAATGCGAGACCGGATACGGGTAATCGAAGCCTTCGAGTTGCGCGCCGTAGACGGGACCGTCGTCGGCCTTGGCCGCGCTGGCGGCGTGAGGTGCTGCAGTGCTGGCCGGTTCGGCGGCTTGAGCCGACATCGCAGGGCCGACGGACAGCAGCGGCGCAGCCGACAACAGCAGCGCGGCCAGCGGCAGCCGACGCGCGAAACGAGGTGAACGAACGGCGCGGGCGAGCAGGCGAGGGAGGATCGTCATCGGGGCATCCGGGAGCGTGAAGCGCACAGTGAAGCACAAAGCACGGGAATCCCGATTGTTGCCGCGCGACCGTTTTCCCCGCTATGGGCCGGCGGGTGAATTGACCTTCAAACGAAACAGGAAAATGGCACCGCTCAGGCGAGCCGGATCTTCGGTTGCGCCAGCCCGTTCATGCGCTCGGCCGCCCACAACAGCGACGCCCTGCCGAACCCGTGCAGCGCCTGCTGATGACGCCGGTACAGCATCGCGTGGCTCAATTGCGCGAGGCGCCCGCGAATGTTGCCGCCCTTGAACAGGCCGAACTGGCCGAGCGTGCCGAACGCATCGTAATCGGCCAGCGACACCAGCGAGCCGAAGTTGCGGTAGGCGAACGGCGGCAGCGTGCCGCCCGCGAACCAGCCGGGCAGCGCGGCGGCCAGGTGCTCGGCCTGCTGCGTGGCGACCTGCGCGGTGGGCGGCAGCGGGCGTTCTTCGCCGTCGAGTTGCAGGCTCGCGCAATCGCCCAGCGCGAAGATGGTTTCGTCGACACGCGATTGCAGCGTCGGGCCGACGATCACCTGGTTCGAGCGGGTGGTGTCGAGGCCCGCCAAGCCGGCCATGAAATCGGGCCCCTTGACGCCGGCCGCCCATACCATCAGGTCGGCCGGCACGAAGCCGTCGTCGCCGTGCTGATAACCCGCTTCGGTCGCGCCCGTGACGCGGGTGGCGGTCATCACGCGAAAGCCCATCTTCGTGAGCACGGCTTCGGTTTGATCCGAGATGGCGGGCGGGAACGCGGCCAGCACGCGCGGCCCGCTTTCGATCAGCGTGAGTTCGAGCCGATCGCGCACGGTCGGATCGCCATAGCCGGACGCGATTTCGAGCAGCCGGCTCATCTCGGCGGACAGCTCGACGCCGGTCGCGCCGGCCCCGACGATCGCCATGCGGAACGCTTCGTCGCGCGCGATGCTCTTGAACAGGCGCGCGCGCAGGATCTCGTTGAAGCGGCTGGCCTGCTGCTGGCTGTCGATGAAGTGGGCGTGCTCGGCCACGCCGGGCGTGCCGAAATCGTTCGCATGGCTGCCCAAGGCCAGCACCAGCACGTCGTAGCCGATACTGCGCGCCGGCAGCACGCATTCGCCGTTCGGCCCGAGCAGCTCGGCCACCTCGATGCACCGGCGTTCGCGATCCAGGCCGCGCATTTCACCGGGCTGATAGGTATAGCCATGCGCGGCCGCATGCGCGATGAAGCTCACTTGCTGCTGGTTCACGTCGCGCGTGCCGGCCGCGATGGTGTGCAGCATGGGCTTCCAGATATGTGTCGGACTCCTGTCGAGCAGCGTGACGTCGAGCGCATCGCCGCCGCGCGCCTGCTGGCCCAGCTTGGTCGCCAGCAGGATGCCGGCGATCCCCCCTCCTACAATCACAACGCGCTTGGATGTCTTCACGGATTGATTTAATTCAACAGTTGATGAATTATGCGAATCCTATCGATGCGTATCGGCTGCGTCAAACTTTCGCGGCGCTTAAATATGTTGTGAATTCCGAAACAAACGAAGGATGAAGGCAGTGAAGGACGTGGATAGCGCGGCGCACGAAGCGGCCGCGGAAAACAACAAACGCGCACGCGGCCGGCCGGTGGCGCGCGCGTCGGTGGGGCGCGAGGCGATCCTGCGCGCGGCGCGCGGCACGTTCGCCCGGCGCGGTTTCGACGCCACCAGCGTGCGGGAGATCTCGCGCGAATGCGGTGTGGATGCGGCGCTGATCGCCCATCACTTCGGCGCGAAGGCGGCGCTGTGGCTGGCGGTGGTCGAGCATATTGCCGAGCACACCGAAGCATTCGTCGCGGCGCTGCGCGCGCTCGACGGCACGCCGCTGACGGCGCGGCAGCGGCTGGAGCAGGCGATCGCGCTGCTGGTGCGGGAGGTATTCGCCGAGCCCGATCTGGGCATGTTCTTCTCGACGGCCGCCACGGCGCAGGGCGATCGTCTGGATATCCTGATCGACAAGCTGGTGCGGCCCTGCCGCGACGCGCTGGTGCCGCTGCTGGCCGACGCCGCGCGCGCCGGCGACATCGCGGTGGCGGACGCCGACCTCAGCTTCTTCATGCTGGTCAACGCGATCAGCACCACGGTGTCCTACGAGCACTTGCTGGCCGCCTTCACGCCGTTGCCGAAGCAGCGCGAGCGCTATCAACAGGCGGTGCTGGCCACGGCGATGAACCTGCTTGGCGCGTGAGCGTGCGTTCAGGCCTTCGCCTTGAACAGATCCTTGCCGACGAAATCGATGAACACGCGCAGCTTCGGCGCGAGATGCTTGCTCGACGGCCAGAGCACGCGGAACGTGCCGTGATGCACGACATACGGTTCGAGCACGGCGGTCAGCGCCTTTTTCCTCAGCGCCTCGCGCACCATGAAATCGGGCAGGCACGCGATGCCGCGCCCGGCGTGGGCGGCGTCGTACAGCGGCTCGATCGTGTTCGACGTCATCGCCGCCGGTAGCTGCGCCTCCAGGTCGGCATCCTGCCAGTCGACCGGCCAGGCCTCGCGGCGCCCGGTGCTCGGCAGGCGGTGATGCAGGCACGCGTGCTGCAACAGGTCGCGCGGCGTGCGCGGCGCGCCGCGTTCCGCCAGATAGGACGGCGCAGCCACCAGCAGCAGCCGGAACGCGCCGATCGGCTTGGACATCAAACGCGAATCGGCCGGCTCGCCGGTGCGAATCACGGCGTCGAAGCCTTCGTCGATGATGTCGACCAGCCGGTTCGAGAAATCGACATCGAGTTCGATCTCGGGGTAGCGCTTCATGAAGCGGTTCAGCATCGGCATGACGAGGCTGCTGACCAGCGGCACGCTGATGCGCAACCGGCCCTGCGGCGCACGACGCGTTTTGGAGAGTTCCAGTTGCGCGGCTTCCACCTCCGACAGAATGCGCCGGCTGCGCTCCAGGAACAGCGCGCCTTCGGCCGTCAGCGTGACGCTGCGGGTGCTGCGATGGAACAGGCGCACGCCCAGTTGCGCCTCGAGGCGGCTCACGCTCTTGCCGACCGCCGACGGCGACACGCCGAGCAGGCGGCCCGCCTCCGAAAAGCTGCGGGTGTCCGCGACCTGAACGAAAAAGCCGATGCTCGTCAGCGAATCCATGCGCCGCCCCGATTTGAGAAAGTTTGTCCGATATCTTCGGAACTCTAGCCGGTTTTTCTTCAGCCGGCGCGGCGTTACGCTTCAGGTCGGCCGGTTCCCTTCATTCATCCGGCGCCGCGGGCCGGCCGTGCGGCGTCGATCGACGTTCGACGTGACCACATGAAACTCGTTTCCATCCTGCTGGTGATCGTGGCCGGCATGGGCCTTTCGGTGGAGGCCGCCCTGCTCGGGCCGCTCGGCCGGGAGGTCGGGCATTACTGGGCCAGCCTGTGCCTGTTCGGCGTGGAGGCCGCGCTGATGTACCTGATGATGCTGTTCTGGGGGCCGCGCAATCCGGCGCCGTTCCTGCGCGCACCGGGCTGGCAACTGACCGGCGGCATCCTCGGGCCGGGCTATGTCGTTGTCCTGACCATCGTCACGCCGGTGATCGGCATCGCCATGACCATGACCGGCATCCTGGCCGGGCAGGTCGGCAAGAGCCTGCTGATCGATCACTACGGCTGGCTCGGCGCGCCGCGGCGGCGTGTCAATGCGCGCAAGTGCATCGCGCTGCTGTTCGTCGTCGCCGCGCTGGTGCTGATCGCGGGAGGTCAATCATGATCGTGATCCTGATGGTGGTGCTGGCCGTGATCGGCGGCGCGCTGCTCAGTGCGCAGGTGGCGGTCAACGGCCGGCTGGCGGCCGAGCAGGGCGCGATCCGCACCACGTTCCTGACGTTCCTGGTCGGCACCGTGTTCTGCGCGATCCTGGTGGTGCTGTTCGAGCCGAAGCACGCGCTGACGCTGTTCGACGTGCCCAAGTGGCAATTGCTCGGCTCGTTCCTCGGCTTGATCTACGTGTTGACGATGGCGTTCGCGGTGGGGCGCATCGGCACGGCCGTGGCGACCGTCGCGGTGATTCTCGGGCAGTTGCTGATGTCGATCCTGATCGACAACTTCGGCTGGATGGGCAACCACGCGATCCCGTTCTCCACGTCGCGCTGCCTCGCGGCGGTGTGCCTGGCGATCGCGCTTTACTTCATTTACACCAGCAACGCGACCGAAGTGGAGGTCGCCAAGGAGAAGGCGAGCGCGTGATTCGTCGCGCGCGCGCCGCTCACGATTGGCGTGCGCCGCGCGAGCGGTTCGCGCCGGATCGCATGAGCCGCGCGAGCCACGGTGCGATCCATGCCTCGCCGTTGACGATCACGAGCCCGGCCATCACCAGCACCGCGCCGGCGATGAACGCGGCGCTCGGGCGCTCGTCGAGCAGCAGCACGCCCCACGCCACGCCGAAGATCGGCGTCATGAACGACAGCACGCCGAGGCGCGCGGCCAGATAGCGGCGCAGCATCGCGAACCAGATCAGGAAGCTCGCGAAGCAGACGAACAGCGTCTGGAACGCGAGGCTCGCCCAGAGCGCCGAGCTGCCGTGGAAGTGCGTCTCGCCGAACAGCCTGGCGGCCGGCAGCAGAATCACGAATGCACCGGACAACTGATAGAACAGGGTTTGCGTGGCCGGCGCCTCGCTCATGCGGCTGGTGCGCACCGCCACGGTGGTCAGCCCCCACGCCACGCCGCCGCCCAGCGCGAACAGGTCGCCGAGCATCCACGACGTCATGCCGTGCCGCACGCCGCCGTCGAACAGGCTCGGCACCAGGAACGCCAGCGCGATGCCGAGAAACGCCAGCCCCAGGCCGCTCCATTGCAGCCGGCTCAGGCGCTCGTCGGGCAGCCGCAGATGCAGGCCCAGCGCGGCGAACATCGGCGCGGTGTAGAGAAACACCACGACATGCGAGGCGCTGGTGCGCGCGAGCCCCTGCGCCACCAGCAGGAATTCGGCGGCGAACAGCACGCCGACCGCGAGCGCGGCCGGCAGCATCCCGCCGCGCAGCCAGCGCTCGCGCGCGACGAAGTGCCCGTAAAGCCATACCAGCACCGCCGCCGCGCCCGAGCGCAGTGCGACCTGGAGGATCGGCGCGGCATCGGCGGCCGTCAGCTTGATCGCCACCTGCTGAAAGCTCCAGATCAGGCAGAGTGCGATCATCATCAGCGTGGCGCGGGTGTCGACCGCTTTCCTCATGGCCATGATTCCGAAGTGTGAGGCTGACAGTATTGGCGAACCCGTTTCGTGCGATATAGTGCAAAACTGACATTCAATCGCGCGAGTACGCCAGAGCATGAAACGCGGTATTCCGCATCCGGCCGCGCACGTGCGCGTGCCGCCGTTCACCGACACCATGCCGGTGCCGGTGTTCTTCCGCACCGAGCACATGCCCGCGCACGGCCGGTATCCGGATCTGTGCCATCCGTGGGGCGAATTCGTCTATTCGTTCAGCGGCATCGCCGAGGTCACGGTCGGCGCGCAGCATTTCCTGACGCCGCCGCATCTGGGCCTGTGGATCGCGCCCGAAACCGGGCACACCGGTTTCAACCACCACGAGGCCGTGCATTGCTCGGTGTATATCCGCCGCGACCTGTGCCGGGGCATGCCCGACAGCGCGTGCGCCGTGATGGTGACGCCGCTGCTGCGTTCGATCCTGGAGCACCTGCGCGACGACACGCACGCCGGCGGCCATTCGCCGAGCCGCGCGCGGCTGTTGCGCGTGCTGGTCGATCAGTTGCTGATGTGCCGGACCACCGGCAGCTTCGTGCCGCGCACCGACGACGTCGAACTGAGCGCCGTGCTCGGCTGGCTGCGCGACGATCCGGCCGACAACCGCACGCTGGCCGAACTGGCGGCGCGCGTGAACCTGACCGAGCGCACGCTGATGCGCCGCTGCCAGAGCGAACTCGGCATGTCGCTGACGGAGTGGCGGCAACGGCTGCGGCTCGTGACCGCGCTGCCCTTGCTCGGGCAGGGGCAGAGCGTGGAATCGGTGGCGTTGGACCTGGGATATGCGTCGTCGTCGGCGTTCATCGCGATGTTCCGGCGGCTGACCGGGGCCAGCCCGAAACGATTCGTCGGCTAGGTCGCGCCGGGTTCAGGCCTTCTCGTCGGGCGCGATGCCCAGCTCCCGCGCGTAGTGGTCGAGCGGCTCGCCGACCTGCGTTTTCAGCACGTCGATGAAGCGCTTGATCTTCGCATCGACGAATTGCCGCGACGGATAAACCGCGAACACGCCGCGTTGTGAGGTGCGGTACTCCGGCAGCACGCGCACCAGCGTGCCGCGGCGCAGGTCCTCGATGGCGGAGAACGCCGCGATCACGCCGATGCCCGCGCCGTCGCGCAACACGGCGGCCATCGCGTCCATGTCGTTGACGCCGAAGTGCGGCCCGGCCGGGCGGAACGTCGCCTGGCGATCCGGGCCTTCCAGCTGCCACTCGTCCGCCGCGTAATCCACCGTCGACAGCAGCACGCACGCGTGATCGACGAGATCCTCGGGCCGTTCGGGCGCCGGGTGCGCGGCCAGATAGGCCGGGGACGCCGCGAGGATGCAATGGCTCGCGCCGATGCGCTGGCTGACGTAGGCCGAATCGGGCAGCGTGCGCGCGATCACGATCGCCACGTCGAGCTGTTCTTCGAGCAGGTTCGGAAAACGTTGCGACAGCAACAGGTCGACCGACACCTCGGGGTGGGCCTCTCGATAGGCCAGCACGGCGCGCGCGACCAGGCCGCGCCCGAGGCCCGGCACGGCATGCACGCGCAGCAGGCCGCGCGGGTCGGTCAGCGCGTCCTGCGCCTCGGCCTCGGCGTGCGCGATGTCCGCCAGGATCGCCACGCTGCGCTCGTAGAAGCGGCGGCCCGCGTCGGTCACCGAGAGGCGACGCGTCGAGCGTTGCAGCAGGCGCGTGTTGAGCCCTTCTTCCAGCACTGTCACGGCGCGCGAGATGTTGCCGACGGTGGTGTCCAGATGGTTCGCGACCGCCGTGAAGCTGCCCATTTCGACCACCTTCACGAACATCGACATGTTGGAGAATTTGTCCACGCCTCGGCTTCCTTTTTGGTTGGCATTCCACACGGATGCGGCGCGATTCGGGCCGCCATGCGGCATGGTAAGGCAAGCGCAAAACGGGTGTCGATCAGCGCCGCAAGCCGGAAAGCCAGGCCGTTGTTGGGTTTCCGGCGATTTTCCCGAGCTTGCTGCCGATTTTCCCTCCAGCGCGAAGATTGATTTCATTGTGATGCCCTGTATCGCATCGGACCCGCTCCCTACACTGGGTTCCGTCGTCGAGCCCCGCTCGAATTTGATTAGCGATCCTGCCCAGGTTCACATCGAGGAAATCCATCATGAATGCCACTTACACGCCGCTGCACCTGTTCATCGACGGTGCCTGGATCGGCGAGAACGAAGGCGGCCGCGCCACGGCGCCCGTCATCGATCCCGCCACGCAACAGGAACTCGGGCGCGTGCCGCTCGCCACCGCCGCCGATCTCGACCGTGCGCTGCAAGCTGCGCAACGCGGCTTCGACGCGTGGCGACGGGCCGTGCCAGCCGAGCGGGCGCGGGTACTCAAGCGTGCCGCCGAGTTGATTCGCGAACGCAGCGAGCGCATCGCGACGCTGATGACGCTCGAGGAAGGCAAGCCGCTGCACGAAAGCCGCGACGAGGTGCTGCGCGCCGCCGATTACTTCGAATGGTTCGCGGAGGAAGCGCGCCGCATCGATGGCCGCGTGGTGCCGTCGAACCGCCCCGGCGTGCAGCAGTTCGTGAAGAAGCAGGCGATCGGCCCGGTGGCCGCGTTCACGCCCTGGAACTTCCCGGCCATCACGCCGGCGCGCAAGCTCTCGGCCGCGCTCGCGGCCGGTTGCAGCGTGATCCTCAAGCCGGGCGAGGAAAGTCCCGCCACGGCGCTGGCGCTGGCGCGTGCGCTCGACGATGCGGGCTTGCCGCACGGCGTGCTGCAAGTGGTGTTCGGCGTGCCCGACGACGTGTCGAAGCACCTGATCGCCTCACCCATCATCCGCAAGGTCACGTTCACCGGCTCGGTGCCGATCGGGCGATTGCTGTCGCAACGCGCGGCCGAAGGCGTCAAGCCGATCACGCTCGAACTCGGCGGCCACGGGCCGGTGCTGGTGTTCGACGACGGCGATATCGAGAAGGCGGCTGTCGATGGCGCCGCGAACCGCTTTCGCGGCACCGGCCAGGTCTGCATCTCGTCGACGCGCTTCCTGATCCAGCGCGACGCCTACGACCGTTTCGCCGAACGCTTCGTGCAGGCTGCGAACGCGCTGAAGATCGGCAACGGGCTCGATGCCGGCACGCAGGTCGGCCCGCTGGCGAACCCGCGACAGCTTGCGAAGATGGAAGAACTCGTGGCCGATGCCGTGGCGCGCGGCGCGACCGTGCTCGCGGGCGGCAAGCGCATCGACGGCCCCGGTTATTTCTTTGAGCCCACCGTGCTGGCCGACGTGCCGATGGACGCCCGCGTCATGCACGAGGAGCCGTTCGGCCCGATCGCCGTGCTGATGCGCTTCGATGCGCTGGCCGACGGGTTGGCCGAAGCGAATCGCCTGCCTTACGGCTTGTCCGCCTATGCGTTCACGAGCAACGCGCGCACCGCCATCGACGTGGCCGACGGCCTCGACGCCGGCATGATCGGCATCAACCAGTACCGGATTGTCTCGACCGAGTTGCCGTTCGGCGGCATGAAGGAAAGCGGGCACGGCTCGGAAGGCGGCGCCGAAGGCATCGAGTATTACCTCACGCACAAGTTCATCAGCCAGGTCTGATCGCACGTAACTTGCGCCGCCGGTTCCCTCGAATATTAATAAGGATTCCTGTCATGTCGAACGCCGATTTCACCAGCCCGCGCGAAGCCGCGCGCGCCTTTACGCCGAAGCTCGCCGAATTCGTCGACGCGGTGCTGTTTCCCGAGATCTGGGGCGATGCCGCGCTGTCGCCGCGCGACCGGAGCCTCGTCACCGTTGCCGCGCTGATCGCGGGCGGCCACGCCGACGAACTGCCCGCGCACTTGCGCCGCGCGGTGGCCAACGGGCTCACGTACGCGGAGTTGAGCGCGGCCATCACGCACCTCGCGTTCTATGCCGGATTTCCGGCCGCGATCTCCGCTTCGGCTGCGGCGCAGGCCACGCTGGGCACGTCCGGCACCGCGCCCCGGTCGGCCGAATGAGCGGCCCATCCATTCAGAACCCACGGAGATTCACCATGAAAGCCATCCAATTCGAAACGTTCGGCGAGGCCGACGTCCTGCAACTGAGCGACGCGCCCACGCCCGAGATCCGCCCCGACGACCTGCTCGTGCGCGTGCATGCCGCCGGCGTCAATCGCGCCGACCTGACCCATCGTCGCGGCGGCTACGGCCGCCCGAACTTCGGCGACTCCACGATCATGGGGCTGGAGATCGCCGGCGAGGTGATCGGCGTCGGCGGCGCGGTGCAGGGCTACGCGATCGGCGACCGCGTGATGGGCGTGGTGGGCGGCGGTGCGTATGCCGAGATTGCACGCATCGACTGGCGCATGGCGATGCCGATTCCCGACGCGCTCGACTACGTGCACGCCGCCGCGATCCCCGAGGTGTTCGTGACCGCGCACGAGGCGCTGCTGCACTTGGGCGGCCTGCGGCGCGGCGATTCGGTGCTGATTCATGCGGCGGCAGGCGGCGTGGGTTCGGCTGCCGTGCAACTGGCCTATGCGACCGGCGCGACCGTGCTGGCCACCGCCGAGGCGTCGAAACACGAGCGCGTGCTGCAACTGGGCGCCGATCACGTGATCGACTACCGCAGCGAGGATTTCGCCGAGGTGGTGGCGAGCCGCACCAACGGGCGCGGCGTGGATGTGGTGGTGGATTTCGTCGGGATGCCTTACTTTTCGCGCAACGTGGCTTCGCTGGCGCATGGCGGGCGGCTGATCCAGGTCGGGATTCTGGGTGGCGGCGGCGAGGTCAGCGTGGCGCTGGAGCAGATTCTGTATCGGCATCTGCGCATCATCGGCACGGTGATGAAATCGCGTGCGCAAGAGGAAAAGCACGCGATGGTGCGGCGCTTTCGCGAGCACTGGCTGGAGCGGTTTGCCGGCGGCGCGAGCCTGGAGCCGGTGGTCGACAGCACGTTCGAACTGGCGCGCGCGGCCGATGCGCATCGCCGGATGGAATCGTCGGAGAACGTCGGGAAGATTATTTTGACGATGGGGGCGGTGTGAGGGGAATGGCGCGCGCCGTGTTCAGCTTTTTGTTTTTGCCTGCGGCAGCGTCACCTCAGGCACGTGCACGTGCATCAGTTCGACGATCCAGTCGATGAACACGCGCAGCTTGCGGCTGACATGGCGGTTCGGCGCGTAGGCGATATGAAGCGGCATCGGCTGGATCTCCCAATCCTCGAACAGCGGCACCAGTTCGCCGGCTGCCACCGGTTGCGACGCCATGTAACGCGGCAGCCACAACACGCCCATACCCGCCTGGCCGGCCGCCAGGTAGGCGTTGCCGTCGTCGACGATCAGCACGTGGCGGCCGTGCACTTCCCGTTCCTCGGTTGTGCGCCGCATCGTGTAGGGGAGAGCCTTGCCGGTGCGCGCCTGGCGGTAGCCGATGATCCGATGCGCGCCGTCCTCCAGTTCTTGGGGATGGGCCGGCACACCGTGACGCTCCAGATACGCGGGCGCGGCATACGCGCCGAGCGGCAGGTCGGCGATATGCCGGGCCACCAGCGACGTGTCGCGCAACGTGCCGCCGCGAATCACGCAATCGACGCTTTCGTCGATCAGGCTGACATGGCGGTCGCTCACGCCCAGTTCGAGCTGGAGGTCCGGATAGCGTGCCTGGAACGCCGGCAGCGCGGGGATCAGCAGCAGGCGCGCGAACGGGCTCGGCACGTCGACGCGCAGGCGGCCGCGCGGCGCGGTGGTGGCGTGGGAGAGGGCCGTGTCCGCGTCGTCGAGCGCCGCCAGCAGGAACTGCACGCGTTCGTAGTAGGCCGCGCCGTCGGCCGTCGCCACCACCTTGCGCGTGGTGCGGTTCAGCAGCTTCACGCGCAGGCGCGCTTCCAGTTGCTGGACGAGCTGGCTGACCGTGGTCTTGCTCATGTGCAAGGCGAGCGCCGCGCGCGTGAAGCTGCCGGTTTCCACGACTCGTGCGAAGGCCTGCATCGCGTCGAACCTGTCCATGAGGGATCCTGATTGTGTGGGGAGTGCAAACAGTGAAGGCCAGTGTTGCCCGTTTATCGGCGAGGGGCAAGCGCCGTAAGGTGTCGAATCCGATCTCAACCGCAGGAGCGTTTCGATGACCCGACGCGATGTCGTATTCCCCGCCGGCCGCCAGGCCCTCTACGAACGAAACCGCTATTCGGCCGCCGTGCGCGCCAATGGTTTGCTGTTCGTGTCAGGCCAGGTCGGCAGCCGCGAAGATGGTTCGCCCGAGCCCGAAATCAAGGCCCAGGTGCGGCGCGCCTTCGATAATCTCAACGCGGTGCTGGCCGCGGCCGGTTGCAGCTTCGAGGATGTGCAGGATGTCACCGTGTTCATGGTGGACCCGCAGACGATCTTCGAGCAGGTGTGGGAGGTGGTGCCGGAGTATTGGGGCGAGGCGCCGTTCCCGGCGCTGACGGCGGTGGGGGTGACCTGGCTTTATGGGTTCGATGTGGAGATCAAGGTGGTGGCGAAGTTGCGAGGCGCAGATTGAAGGCACCCGCATGAGGCGGATTGCGGTGCGCTAGTCGGCTGCTGCCGCAGCCGAGGTGTCGGTGAACATCGGCAGTTCCCCGTCGCCATATTGATGCAGCACCTTCGCGATGACGACGCGATAGCCGTCCAGCCAGCGGGCTTGCTGCTGTTTGGCCGCCAGGTGCGCAGGATGGCTGATCAATTGCTTCAACGCGGCTTCCGAACTCCAGTAATAGACGTTCTGAATCAGCGTGCCGTCGGCGTTTTGCCATGCTTCCTCGCCGAGATAACCGGGAATGCCCCGGGCGATCTCGGCAATCTGCTGGTCGAGCCTATGGAATGCTTCGTCGTACTGGCCGGGACGGAAAATGAAGGTGGATGCGTACATGCGGCAATTCCGGTGAAGGTGCGTGCGGCTTGGCGGCTGTCGTGCTGCTGCCGTGCCGTGCCTGAAAATGAAACCGGGGCCGAAGCCCCGGTTTTTCAACCAACAAAATCCCAACCGCCCCCGCCTTACTCCACCGTCACCGATTTCGCCAGATTCCGCGGCTTGTCCACATCCGTCCCACGCGCACAGGCCGTGTGATATGCCAGCAACTGCAACGGCACCACGTGCAGGATCGGCGACAGCGGCCCGTAATGCTCAGGCATCCGAATCACATGCAGCCCTTCGTCGTTGACGATATGCGTATCGGCATCGGCGAACACATACAGCTCGCCGCCGCGCGCGCGTACTTCCTGCATGTTCGACTTCAGCTTTTCCAGCAGCGTGTCGTTCGGCGCGACCGTCACCACCGGCATCGCTTCGGTCACGAGCGCCAGCGGCCCGTGCTTCAGTTCGCCGGCCGGGTAGGCCTCGGCATGGATGTACGAGATTTCCTTGAGCTTCAGCGCGCCTTCGAGCGCGATCGGGTAATGCAGCCCGCGGCCGAGGAACAGCGCGTTTTCCTTGCGCGAGAACTCTTCGGACCACGCAATGATTTGCGGCTCCAGCGCCAGCACGCTGTTCAGCGCGGCCGGCAGGTGGCGCAACTGGCGGATGTAGTCGGCTTCGCGCGTCGCATCCACATGGCCGCGCAGCTTGCCGAGCGTCGCGGCCAGCAGGAACAGCGCCACCAGTTGCGTGGTGAACGCCTTGGTGGAAGCCACGCCGATTTCGGTGCCGGCGCGCGTCAGGAATTGCAGCTCGGTCAGGCGCACCATCGCGCTGGTCGCCACGTTGCACACGGCCAGCGTGTGCTTGTGGCCGAGCGATTGCGCATGCTTGAGCGCCGCCAGCGTGTCGGCGGTCTCGCCCGATTGCGAGATCACGACGATCAGTTGGCGCGGGTTCGGCACGGAATCGCGGTAGCGGTACTCGCTGGCGATCTCGACTTGCGTGGGGATCTTCGCGATCGATTCGAGCCAGTACTTGGCGGTCATGCCCGAGTAGGAGCTGGTGCCGCAGGCGAGGATCAGCAGGCTGTCGATCTCGGCGAAGGCGGCGGCCGCGCTGTCGCCGAACAGCGACGAGTCGAACGCTTCGATCGGCGGGATCGTGTCGGCGATCGCGCGCGGCTGCTCGAAGATTTCCTTCTGCATGAAGTGGCGATACGGGCCGAGCTCGACGGCGCCGCCGTAGGCGCTGACCACGCGCACTTCGCGCTCGGCGCGCGCGCCGGCACGGTCGACGATCTTCACGCCCGTGAGCGACAGTTCGCACACGTCGCCTTCTTCCAGGAACGTGTAGCGATCGGTGCTGCCGGCCAGCGCGAGCGCGTCGGAGGCGAGGAAGTTCTCGCCGTCGCCGAAGCCCACCACCAGCGGCGAACCCTGGCGGGCGCCGACCACGGTGTGGGGCTGATCCTTGTGGATCACGGCGATCGCGTAGGCGCCGTGCAGTTGCGCGACGGTCTCGCGCACCGCGGCGAACAGGTCGCCGCGATACAGGCTGTGCACGAGGTGGGCGATGACTTCGGTGTCGGTTTGCGAGACGAACTCGTAACCCTTGGCGCGCAGCCCTTCGCGCAGCGTTTCGTAGTTCTCGATGATGCCGTTGTGCACGATGGCGACGGTATCCGACGAGAAGATCGGGTGCGCGTTGTGCGTGACGGGCGCGCCATGCGTGGCCCAGCGCGTATGCGAGATGCCGGTGAAGCCTTCGAAGCCGGTGTCGCGTACCTGGGCGTCGAGATCCGCCACGCGCGCGGTGCTGCGTGCGCGCCTGGGCGCGCCGTTCTCGAGCACGGCCACGCCACACGAATCGTAGCCACGGTATTCCAGCCGGCGCAGACCTTCGATCAGCACCGGAACGATATTACGTTGCGCAACTGCGCCGACAATGCCGCACATGACGATCGATCCTCCAAATGATGAAGGCGCAGTTCAGGTGCGCCTTCGAAACGTTCAAAACCGGGTAAGCAACAAGGGTGCGGGCGCCTGCCTCAGCCCTTCTTCTTGGTGGGGCGCACGTAGCCGGATTTCTCCGTCTGCTTCTTGTCGTTGAGCACCAGCTGGCCCTCGCCGACATCCTTCCAGACGGTGGTGCCGGCCGCGATCGTGACGCCGCGGCCCACGCGCACCGGCGCGACGAGCTGGGTGTCGGAGCCGACGAACACGTCGTCCTCGATCACGGTGCGGAACTTGTTCGCGCCGTCGTAGTTGCAGGTGATCGTGCCGGCGCCGATGTTCACGCGCGCGCCGATGTCGGCATCACCGATGTAGGTCAGGTGGTTGGCCTTCGAGCCGTGGCCGAGCACGGCGTTCTTGATCTCGACGAAGTTGCCCACGTGCGACTCGTCGGCCAGCGACGCGCCGGGCCGCAGCCGCGCGTAGGGGCCGACCACGGCCTGCGCGCCGATCTGCGCGCCTTCGATGTGGGAGAACGCGTCGATGCGGGTGCCCGCGCCGACGGTGGCGTTGCGGATCACGCAGTTCGCGCCGATCGACACGCCATCGGCCAGCACGACCTTGCCTTCGAACACGCAGTTCACGTCGATCGAGACATCGCGGCCGCAGTCGAGCGTGCCGCGGATATCGATGCGCGCCGGATCGGCCAGCGTCACGCCGTCGACCAGCAGGGCCTCGGCGCGATTGCGTTGGTGGATCCGTTCGAGTTCGGCGAGCTGCGCCTTGCTGTTGACGCCGAGCGTTTCCCATTCCTCGTCGGGCTGGGTGGTGATCACCTCGAAGCCGGCCTCGATGGCCTGCTCGACCACGTCGGTCAGGTAGTACTCGCCCTGCGCGTTGTCGTTGCCGAGCGCGCCGAGCCACATCGCGAGCTGCGCGGTGGGCGTGACGATGATGCCGGTGTTGATTTCGGCGATCTTGAGCTGCTCGGGCGAGGCATCCTTCTGCTCGACGATGCGCGTGACGTTGCCGGACGCGTCGCGCACGATCCGGCCATAGCCGGTGGGATCGTCGAGCGTGACGGTCAGGATGCCGTAGCGGGAGTCGGTGGCGGCGTCGGTCAGGCGCTTGAGCGTGCTGGCGCGCGTGAGCGGCACGTCGCCGTACAGCACCAGCGTGGGCACGGCCGGATCGAGCAGCGGCAGCGCCTGCCGGACCGCGTGGCCGGTGCCGAGCTGTTGTTCCTGCAGGGCGAATTGCACGTCGGGCGCGTCGACCGCGGCCTTGACCGCGTCGGCGCCATGGCCGACCACCACCACCAGGCGCGACGGCGCGAGCGTGCGGGCGGTATCGATGACGTGGGAGAGGAGTGGCTTGCCAGCCAGGGGATGGAGCACCTTCGGGAGCGCCGAGCGCATCCGCTTACCGGTGCCTGCCGCCAAAATCACGATATTCATGGCGCCCGCATGTGGAGTGTTCAGAATTGAGAATTCTAGCATGCAGGCTGCCGGCGAACGGCGGCCGAAGGGCCCCGATTTTGCCGCGAAACGCCCGCCGGGCGGGCCTTTCGCGGCAATCGTGAACCATCGTTACAGATCGTCGAACTGGACGATCGAGATCGCCTGGGCACCGCCGGCCGGCGCGGCGGCATCGGTGCCGCACGGGTCTTCGTCGAACGCGATGTCGCCGTCCGGGTCGGCCTGGCCGCTCGCGCGCAAACCGGCGAACGGATACAGGCTGGTATCCATCAGGTGCGACGGCACCACCTTGGCGAGCGAGTTGAACATGTTCTCGACGCGGCCCGGGAAGCGCTTGTCCCAGTCGCGGATCAGCGCCTTCATCTCGGCGCGCTTCAGGTTCGGCTGGCTGCCGCACAGGTTGCACGGGATGATCGGGAATTCGCGCAGCTCGGCGTACTTCTCGAGATCGGTTTCCTTCACGTAGGCAAGGGGACGGATCACGATGTTCTTGCCGTCGTCCGATTGCAGCTTGGGCGGCATGCCCTTGAGCTTGCCGCCGTAGAACATGTTCAGCAGCAAGGTCTGGACGATGTCGTCGCGGTGATGGCCGAGCGCGATCTTGGTCGCGCCCAGTTCGCCCGCCACCCGGTACAGGATGCCGCGTCGCAGCCGCGAGCACAGCGAGCAGGTGGTCTTGCCCTCGGGCACCAGCCGCTTGACGATGCTGTAGGTGTCCTGGTTCTCGATGTGGAACGGCACGCCGACCTGCCGCAGATACTCGGGCAGGATGTGCTCGGGGAAGCCCGGCTGCTTCTGGTCGAGGTTGACGGCCACGATCTCGAAATCGATCGGCGCGCGCTCGCGCAGGCTCATCAGCACGTCGAGCATGGCGTAGCTGTCCTTGCCGCCCGACAGGCAGACCATCACCTTGTCGCCGTGCTCGATCATGTTGTAATCGCCGATCGCCTGCCCCACCTGGCGCACGATGCGCTTGTGCAGCTTGTTGTTCTCGTAGGCGGCTTTCTGTTCGCGGCGGGTCAGCACGGGGCGGCCGGCTTCGGCGGCCTCGACGGCGTCGTGTTGTTCGGGGGTATGGGGCGCATTCATGCTCGCTCCTCGTCCTTGATGCGGAAGACTTCGACGCCCACTGCGTCGCAATCGGGGTAGGCGTCCGGTTTTTCGGTGGAGACGCGCACCGCGCGCACGGCATCGTGCGCGAGCAGGCGGGCGGCGATCGAATCGACCAGCGTTTCCTGCAAATGGATATGGCCGTCGGCGATGCAATGCGCGACGGCCTGCTTCATCAGATCGTAGTCGATCACTTCGCGCAGCTTGTCCTGCACCGGCGTGGTGAGCGACAGCGGCACGAACACGTCGATGTTGATCACGACGCGCTGCTCGCCGCGCTTCTCGTGCTCGAACGCACCGATCCGCATGGAAACCGCATGGTTGCGCAGGTAAAGCCTGCGGCAGTCGGCGAGCCTGGGGTGCAGGAGGGCGGAAAACATGGTCGTTCCAGTCAAAGGGGCGTGCGAACACGCGAAATCGGGGCGCCGGGCGAGCGCCTGTCAGGGTTGTCGGCCGTCGGGCGGGGCGAGATGCTCGCCGCCGTCCACCGTGAGCGTGGCGCCCGTCACGCCGGCCGCGCCGGCCAGGTAGCAGGCTGCCTCGGCCAGCTCGTCGGCGTGCGGCGCGCGCCCGCGCACCAGCGCCGCGACCCGCACCTTCGGCGCCAGCGCCAGCGCCTGGGCGACCGTCGCGCGGTGCAGCGCGGCCTGCGCCAGCGCATGCGAGAGCCGTTGCGGCGCCGGATGAACCAGCGCGTCGTCGAGCAGATGGATCAGCGCCGCACGCAGCGTTTCGTCATCGCGCGCGGCCTCGGGCGTTGCCTCGGCCAGCGCGCGGCCCAGCACCACCGGCGCCGCCACCTGCCGCGCGTACGCGGCCAGCAGCGCGCCGTAACCGGCGCTGGCGGCGTCGTCCGCCGGGGCCGCCGCCGGATCGGGCGTGGCCTGGCAGACGATGCAGCCGGGCCGGCCCAGCGCATCGATGCAGGCCGGCACGAGCGACGCGGCGGCGCGTTCGTCCGACAGATCGGCCAGCAGCACCGCCGCGCGACGCCCGAGCGCCTCGACTTCGGCGGCGAGCCGCGCGGCGGCCGGGCGGGCCGCCTCGGCTTCCACGGCCAGCGCGACGTCCCAGCCCCGGCGCGCGAAGCCCAGCGCGAGCGCGCGGCCGATCTCGCCGGGGCCGCCCGGATGGGCGGCGCCCGTGATCAGCGCGACCCGCGCGCCGCGCGCCGCGGGCGCGGATTGTGCTGCGCCGGCGGAGGTTGCGGCGGAATCGGTCATTTACAATGCCGGGATGAACCCGAAAGCTCACGAACCCGCTAGTTTACCTGTTCCCGGCCCCGACGCGCTCGCGCAGTCGGAAACGCTCTCGGCATCGTTGCGCGCGGAGATCGCGGCCATCGGCGGGTGGATGCCGTTTTCCCGCTTCATGGATCGCGCGCTCTACGCGCCCGGCCTCGGCTATTACAGCGGCGGCGCGCGCAAGTTCGGCCGGCGCGGCGACGACGGCAGCGATTTCGTGACCGCTCCCGAACTCTCGCCGCTGTTCGCGTACACGCTCGCGCGCCCGGTTGCCGAAGCGCTGGCGGCCAGCGGCACGCAGCGCATCATGGAGTTCGGCGCCGGCACCGGCAAGCTCGCGGCGGGGCTGATCGCCGCGCTCGACGAAATGGGCACGCCGCCCGAGCGCTACGAGATCGTCGATCTGTCGGGCGAGCTGCGCGAGCGCCAGCGCGATACCGTCGAGGCGCTGCTGCCCGAGGCGCTGGCGGCGCGGGTGGTCTGGCTCGATGCGCTGCCCGAGGCGTTCGAGGGCGTGGTGGTCGGCAACGAGGTGCTCGACGCGATGCCGGTGCGGCTGGTGGTAAGCGGCGAGGCGGGCTGGCTGGAGCGCGGCGTGGCGGTGAACGCCGAGCGCGCGTTCGTGTTCGAGGATCGCCCGCTGCGCGACGCGGCCGATATCGCGCTGCTCGAGCCGCTCGATCTGCCGGCCGGCTACCTGAGCGAAACCCACGCGGCGGCGCGCGCCTTCACGCGCACCGTCTGCACCATGCTTCGGCGCGGCGCGGCGTTCTTCATCGATTACGGTTTTCCGCTGCGCGAGTATTACCACCCGCAGCGCGGCGAGGGCACGCTGATGTGCCATTACCGCCACCGCGCGCATGGCGATCCGTTCGTCTGGCCGGGCCTGCAGGACATCACCGCGCACGTCGAGTTTTCCGGCATCCACGAAGCCGGCGTGGCGGCCGGGGCGGAATTGCTCGGCTATACGTCGCAAGGGCGGTTCCTGCTCAACGCGGGCATCACCGATGTGCTGTCCGAACTCGATCCGTCCGACGCGGCGCGCTTCCTGCCCGCCGCCAACGCCGTGCAGAAGCTGATCTCCGAATCGGAGATGGGCGAGCTGTTCAAGGTGATCGCGTTCGGGCGCGGCATCGACGGCCTGGAAGCGTTCGCACGCGGCGAACGCTCGCACGCACTGTAGGGGGCGCGATGTTCCGTTGGCTGCTGGTGTCGTTCGTGGCGGTGATGCTGCTGTCGCGCTCCTGGCCGTGGCTGTCGAAGCTCGGCGTCGGCAAGCTGCCGGGCGACGTGACGTTGCGGTTCGGCTCGCGCAGCTATCCGTTCCCGTTCATGTCCACGCTGGTGCTGATGATGATTCTCTCGGTGATCGCCAAGCTCTGGTGACGCGGCGGCGCGCCGTTCGGGCGCGCCGCGACCTCCTTTCGATCAATGCGACAACTCGCCGACGATGCGCCGGACCAGCGCCTCCGCGTCGTCGAGCGCCTCGCGCTCGCTCGCGCGGACGGTGTCCGTCTCGTATTCGGTGTTGTCGGGCAAGTCGCCGTCCGAGCGCGACAGGATCACGTAGCCGCGAAAGCGGCCGCCTTCCGCCGCACGGGTATAGGCGTTCGCCGTATAGCCGCGGGCCGTCATGCGGATGCCGTTCATGAAGGTCTCCCGGAGAATGGGAACGTTCATCCTAGCATCGCGCGCGCAGGGTTGCAGACGGCGATGTCGGCGCGTTGTCGAGGCGGTCGCCGCAAGCCGAATGCCTTGCCTGGCGGGCAATTCGAGCGGATCGAGGAGGATGGCGACAGGCAGCCGGAACGGCTTGACGAAGGGCCGGAACGCGCGGTTCTCGCGCTACGCTCCGGCCCCTGGCGCGGGTGACTCAGGGCGCCAGCAGCGCCACGACCTCGTCGAGCGTCGGCGCGTGCGCGCCGGTGTGACGGCAGGCGGCCGCGCCCGAGGCCAGCGCGAACGCCAGGTGCTCGGCCCAGCCGCGCTGCGGCGCGTTCATCAGGCTGACGATCAGGCCGCCGATCGACGCATCGCCCGCGCCCACCGTGTCGGCCACCTCGACGCGCGGCGGCTGCGCCTCGAACACCGCCTCGCCCGCGTACAGCGTGGCCGTTTGCGCGCCGCGCGTGACCAGCACGGTGGCGGACGGGTTCAGCGCGCGCAGCGTCGCGATCGCCTCGGCCTCGTCGCCGTCGAACAGGTGCCGCAGATCCTCGTCGGACACCTTCACGAGATCGGCCAGCTTCACCATTGTCTCGAGCGTCGGGCGGTAGCCGGCCGTCATCAGGTTGCGGTAGTTCGGATCGAAGCTGATCTTCACGCCCTGCTCGCGCAGGCGCGCGGCCAACGCGATCAGCGTGCCGGCGAGCGGCTCGCGCACCAGGCTGATGCAGCCGAAGTGCGCCCATTGCAGCGGCGCTTCCCAGCCGGCCGGCAGCGCGGCCGGATCGAACGCCAGGTCGGCGCTGTTCTCGCCGATGAAGAAGTATGACGGCGGTTGCGTCTCATGAACGATCGCCAGCAGCGGCGGGCGCTCGACGCGCTGCAGGAAGCGCAGGTCGAGGCCGGCCGCCTCGCTCTCGCGCCACAGCACGTCGGAGAAGCAATCGCGTCCGAGCGCGCCCACCGCCGCGCTCGGCACGCCGAGCCGCGCCACCGCGCGCGCCACGTTCCAGCCGGCGCCGCCGGGCACCGAGGTCCATTGGGCTGCGCCGTGCCGGACCATGTCGGTCAGGATGTCGCCGGCCGACACGAAATGGGGAAACGAGGCGCCGCTCATTGTGCGATCTCCTTGCGATGCGGGATGGCGGCGCCGTTCGCGCCGGGCAATGCGTTGAGCACCTCGTAGCAGGCGCCCATGGTGTGATAGTCGGTCTTGCCGGCCGGGCTTTTCTCGTCGCTGTACTTGCGGTTGTCGCAGGTCAGGATGCGATACCAGGCGCCGTAGCGGTGATCGACGAAATGCTGCCAGCTATAGCGCCAGATCTCGTCGTAGCAATCCCAGAAGCGCTCGCTGCCGGTGCGCTCGCCGAGCAGCGCGGCGGCGGCGAAGGTCTCGGCCTGCACCCAGAAATACTTGTCGTGATCGCACACCGTGTAGTCGGGGCCGAAGCCGTACACCAGGCCGCCGTGCTCGCTGTCCCAGGCGTGCGCGAACGCGGCGTCGAACAGCTCGATCGCGCGCGGCAGCAGCCAGTCGAGCGGACGGTGCCGTTCGAGGATCAGCAGCAGCTTGGCCCATTCGGTCTGATGGCCGGGCTGGAAGCCCCACGGCCGGAAGATGTTGGTGCTGTCTTCCTTGTTGTAATCCCAGTCGATCGACCAATCGGCGTGGTAGTGCTCCCACACCAGGCCTTGCGACAGCGCCGCCTGGCGCTGCGTGATGTGGGTCGCCACTAGTTCGGCGCGATCGAGGTAGCGCACCTCGCCGGTGGCCTCGTAGGCGGCCAGCAACGCCTCGGTGGTGTGCATGTTGGCGTTCTGGCCGCGATAGCCGGACACCTGCCAGTCGGGCGTGGCGTCGTCCTTGTAGAGGCCGCCGGGCGCATCCCAGAAATGCTTTTCCATCAGATCGAAGGTGTGCGCGACCAGTGCGCGGCCTTCGTCGACCCCGGCCATCACCGCATGCGCGGCGGCCAGCAGCACGAACGCGAGGCCGTAGCAGTGGCGGGTGCCGTCGCGCACCGCGACCTTGCGGCCGTCGCGCCATTCCAGCTCCCAGTCGTAGCCTTCGTTGACCGGGTCCCAATGCGCGTCGCGCAGGAAGCGCAGGCCGTGGCGTACGTAATCCTGGTGTTGCCGGCCGCCGAACTGGCGGTACGCCATCGCGTAGTTGAAGACGAAGCGGCAACTGCTGACGAGGTGGCGCGTGGTGCGGTCGTAGATCGTGCCGTCGTCGCGGAAGAAATGGAAGAAGCCGCCCGTCTCGTCGTACACGGTCGGGGCGTAGAAGCGCAGCGTGTGCTCCACGTGGGAAAGCAGGAAACCGGCGTCGCGGAAATTCGCGACGCGCGGCGCCGGCGTGTCCGGCGCGAGCGGCAAGGCGGGTGTCGTCATGAGGCGATGGCGGGAATGTCGGGGGTGTCCGTGGTGAAGAGGCGCGGCGTCAGCGCCGCGACGGAACTGCTCGCGCGTTCGATCAGCCGCACGGGCAGGCGAATTTCGGTGTGCTCGGGCGCGTCGGCCAGCAGCAGCTCGACGCCGCGGCGGCCCAGCGCTTCCTTGTCGACGGCCAGCGTGGTGAGCGGCGGCGCGGCGTGGGCGGCGCCGAGGATGTCGTCGAAGCCGACGAACGCGATGTCCTCGGGCACCCGCAGCCCGCGTGCGAGGCACACGCGCATCGCGGCCAGCGCGGCGGCGTCGTTGAACGCGAACACGGCGTCGGGGCGCGGCGCGCTGCCGTCGAGGATGCGCTCCATGGCGCGTGCGGCGCCGGTGTCGGGGTCGAGCCCGGCGTCGATGGTGACTTCGAGCGCGGGATCGAACAGCAGGCCGGCCTCGAAGAACGCGCGGCGGAAGCCGAGCGCGCGCTGCGCGATGCTGTGGTGCGCGAGCGAGCCGCCAATGAACGCGATCCGCTGGCGGCCGGTGTCGAACAGGTGGCGCATCGCCTGCGAGGCGCCGGCGGCGTTGTCGATGTTGACCGAGCGCAGGCCCGGCGCCCACATGTCGATCAGCACGAGCGGGCGGCCGGTGGCGGCCAGCGCGTCGATCGTTTCGGGTTCCATGAAGCCGGCCACGGCGATCGCGTCGGGCGCGTGCGGGCGCATCTGGCGCAGCACGTCGTCGGTCGGGCCGACAGTCAGCAGCGCGGGCACGATGCCGCGGTCGCGGCAGGCTTCCTCGACGCCGTGCAGCACGTGCGAGAAGAACGGCGTCGCCGCGAAGTTGTTGTGCTGGCGGTGCAGCAGGAACGTGAGCCGGCGGATGCGCGGCCGCAACTGCGCCGGATCGTAGCCGAGCTGCGCGGCCACCGCGACGATGCGCTCGCGCGTCGCCTCGGACAGGCCGGGCTGGTTTTTCAGTGCGCGCGAAACCGTGCCGATCGATACGTTCGCCGCTTGAGCCACATCGCGAATAGTGGTGCCCATGCTCGCCAGACCAAAGTGTTTAGGGTGCGAGCGATTGTATAGTAAAAATTTCGGCTGAAAATGTTCGGGAATGCCGGAGAGAAGTCGGTGAATACCCGTAAATTAGGGGTTTATTTGGAGATAAACAGTGCGCACGTGTTTATGACGTTTGCTAAACATGTGCTGGGGAAGTGAACACGGAAAGGCGATCGAAATCCGCGCGGTGCGGAGCGGAAAGCGACGCGTCGGCCGACGGAGCGGCGCAGGCGTCGAGTCGTTCGCCGACAGTGCGGCTCAGGCGCCGAATAGTTCGGCCGGCAATACGGCTCAGTCGTCGAGCGGTTCGGCTGGCGGCGGGCCGGACGGCACGGCCTTCGGCTGTTCGCCGTGCGCGCGCAGCCAGGCGCGGCCTTCGTCCACGTCGATCTCGTAGAGGTGCCCCGGGTGGTGCTTGGCGCGGCGCTTGGCGAGCGCGGCCACCGAGGCGATCTCGTCGCTGCGGTAGCGTCGCGTGCCGGGCACGCGCACGCAGCCGATCGCCATCGTCACGAAATCGAAGAACGCCGGATTGCCTCGCCGGTCCTCGCCGTGGATGCCGCCCGCGAGCCGGTCGGCATGGGCGTAGAAGCGCTGCGCGCCCTCGTCGAAGCGGTCGATCGCGCGTTGCGCGCGCGCCTGCCAGTCGTCGCTCTGGAACAGCACCAGGAAATCGTCGCCGCCCACGTGGCCGAGGAAGTCGCGGGTTGGGTCGCACACGTCCGCCAGCACGGCGGCCGCGAATTTCAACACTTCGTCGCCCTGCCAGTAGCCGTATTGATCGTTGAACGGCTTGAACTGGTTCAGATCGACGTAGCAGGCGTGGAACGCCGCATCCTTGCCCACCAGCCGCGCGATGTGCGAGCTGATCGGGATGTTGCCGGGCAGGAACGTCAGCGGGTTCGCGTAGCGCGCGGCCTCGACGCGCACTTCGGTCACCGCGCGCACCAGGCTCTCGCCCGTGCCGAGGCCGGCGTAGCGGCCGTGGTCGGTGATGATGAAGCCTTCGGTCAGGTAGCGCTGGTCGTGGTTGGCCAGCAGCGTCGTCAGTTGCTCGACCGTGGTGGCGTTGTCGACGATCAGCGGCGTGTCGTTCGCCAACTGCAGGCACGGCCGCTTGCCGAACACCTCGCGGTGATACGGCAACGCGTAGCGATCCATGAAGCCGCGGCGGTTGATTAGCGCGATCGGCCGCTCGTTCTCGACCACCGCCACCGCGTGCAGGTCGGGCCGGCGCTGGAACAGTTCGAGCACCTGGTTGTTGGTCGCGTGGCTCGGCAGCGCGGGCGCGATCACGCGCATCTTGTCGGTGACGGTCGCATCCGGCCGCGTGCCGGCGGTGGTGCGCGCCACGCCCGGAAACACCGCGATGTGCGAGGCGCGCAGCGCGTCGCGGGCGGCCTCGGCGGTGTGTTCGGCCGGTATGTACGCCGGGCGGCCGAGGAAGAAGCCCTGGCCGTAATCGATGCCGAGATCGCGCACCACGATCAGGTCCGCCGCGCATTCGATGCCTTCGGCGATCAGCAGCCCGCCGGTGGCCGCCGAAAAATGCTGCATCGCCTTGACCGCCTCGAACTTGCGCGGGTCGCTGGCGATGCCGTCGATGAAGAAGCGGTCGATCTTGACGATGTCGGGCCGCAGCCGCACCCAGGCGCTCATGCTGGCGTTGGCGGTGCCGTAATCGTCCAGCGCGAACGACACGCCCGAGCCGCGCAATTCGGCGAGCGCCGCCGGCAGGCCGGGCAGGTCGCTGGCCGGATGCTGCTCGGTCAGTTCGACGACGATGCGGTTGGCCGGCATGGCCGACAGCACGCGCTCGCGATGCCGTGCGAGCTGCACGATCGCATGCGCGCTGAAATTGACGAACAACTGGCCGTCCCGGCCGGTGGCGGCGAAGCCGTTCACGCAAGCGGTGGCCGCGGCCAGTTCGAGTTCGAGCGAGCAACCCTCGCGCGCGGCCTGCGCGAACAGCGCGCCCGGCATTTCGAGCGGCGAGCCGGCCGGCCCGCGCACCAACCCTTCGTAGCCGATGATGGCGCCGCCGGAAATCGCGACGATCGGCTGGAATTGCGCACTCAGCGCGCCGGCGGCAAGCAGGTCGGCGACGCGCGCCGGTTCGGCGACAACGGACAGAGGCGGAGGCATGAGGGGGGCGGGCAGACGAGGGCAGGCGGGCGTCGAGACACACAATTTAACAATCGCCACCGGCCCCGGAGCAGTGAATTTTTTATGACGGCTCCGGCGTGCCGCCCCGTTCGCGTCGGGTACGAGGCCAGGCCTTCGCACCGGCTCGCGCAAAGGCCCGATGCACCCATAGTCATTTTATTTTTAGTTATTAAATGACTATGGGTAATAGAAGGCGTGCAGCAAATTTTGGGGTGCGATCAATGCCGGCCGGCGTGGCCCGCGTCGTCGAGGCTGGTGTCGCGCGCGCCCCAGCGTTGCGCGAGCGCCGCGCACACCATCAACTGGATCTGGTGGAACAGCATGAGCGGCAGCACGATCGCGCCGACTGCATGCGCGGCGAAGATCACCTTCGCCATCGGGATGCCCGACGCGAGGCTCTTCTTCGAGCCGCAGAAGATGATCGTGATGCAGTCGGCGCGATTGAAGCCGAGCCGCTTGCTGACCAGCGCCGTGACGCCCAGGGCGATCGCGAGCAGCGCCACGCACACCACCAGCAGGCCGCCGAGCGCCGCCGCCGGGATCTGGTGCCAGAGGCCTTCGTTGACGGCCTCGCTGAACGCCACGTACACCACCAGCAGGATCGAGCCCTGATCGACGAACTTCAGCACGCCGCGGTTGCGCTCGATCCAGTTGCCGATCACCGGGCGCAGCAACTGGCCCGCCACGAACGGCACCAGCAACTGCATGACGATGCTGCCCACCGTGCTCCAGGCCGAATGGCCCGCGCCCGACTGGGTGGTCAGCATCGCGCCGACCAGCGCCGGCGTGATGAAGATGCCGAGCAGGCTCGACGCCGACGCCGAGCACACGGCGGCCGACACGTTGCCCTTGGCGATCGAGGTGAACGCGATCGACGACTGCACCGTGGACGGCAGCGTGCAGAGGAACAGCACGCCCGCGTACAGCGCCGGCGTGACGAGCGGCGAGAGCAGCGGGCGCAGCGCGAGGCCCAGCAGCGGGAACAGCGCGAAGGTACTCAGCATCACGACGATATGAAGCCGCCAGTGCGTCGCGCCGGCCACGATCGCCTCGCGCGACAGCTTCGCGCCGTGCAGGAAGAACAGCAGGCCGATGGCGATGTTGGTCGCCCAGTTGGCGGCGTGCGCAACCTGGCCGCGGCACGGCAGCAGGCTGGCGAAGACGACGGTGCCGACCAGGGCCAGCGTGAAATTGTCGGGAAGAAAACGGGGACGGGCCATCGGCATCTCAAGAACGGAAACGGAGGAGCGGGTGCGAGGCGCGCCGCCGTGGTCTGTCGGCCGACGCGCTCCGGCGCGTATTGTCCCGGTTGCCTATTCAATAGGCAAATTCATTTCGAGAATCGATTGATGAAAGCCGTTCATAAGAAATTGGATTGCACCATCCATTTTTTACGCAAAAACCTTTCAGGAAAACCCTATCGTGGCGGCCTTGAATATCCTTGAAAAACTTACGAAAAATCTGAAAAAAGGCCGGGGTAACACGGTGTTACATCGGTGCCGCCGGCCTAACATTTTTCGGCTCGACACAAAAACGGCATGCCCATAAATTACTGCTGAAAGCTCACGTCCTAAATAGGGAACCAGCAATACGCGGTTAGTGAGCGCACAAGGGATGACGAACGTGGATCGGGCAAAACGGAATATCGGGCGATGGATGGCGGGCGCGGCAGCAGCGCTGTGCGCCTCGCTTGCGTTCGCCCATCCGCACGGTGGCCCGGGCGGTGGCGGCGGGGCGCATCGCGAGTTCGCGCACGGCGGGGCGGGTGCGCCGTACGCGCAACCGCGCATGGGCGTGAGCAGCGGCGGGCCTCGCTGGGGGCTGCGGCCGGTGACGGCGCCGTCGTACGGCCAGCGCGACGGGCACGAATACGGGCACGGTCAAGCGCACGTCTACGGCCACGAGTCGGGCCAGCAGGGGCGGTATGCGCCCGTCAATCCGTATCGCCCGATCAGCGCCAACGCCGAATCGATGCAGCGCCCCGGTTCCAACTACGCGCCGATGCGCAGCGGGTCGATCCGCGCCGACGTGGCGCGCTACAACGAGGAACGCGGCGGCCGTCCGGCACCGCAACCGCGCGAGCAGGAAGGCGGCGGCGCGCGCAACACGTTCTTCTCGTCGTTCTACCGCAACAATTGATGCGGGCGGCCGGGCTCTCCGGCTGCGTCGCGCTGTCTGTTTCTCTCTCCTCTTTCCTTCCTGATCGCGCCTCCGTCGGCGGGCTTTTGCACGCCTGCTGACGCATAGGCGCCGCCGTCGCGCCGTCTTTCGTTCGCGGCGCTTCGCGCTTTGGGTGCTTCGCTGCTTGCGCCATCTTTCGCACCGCGTCGGCGGGCCGGCACCCGCACCCGCGCCACCGGCAATCGCGACGCCGCTATACCGAACATAAGTCCGCCCATTTTTGACCGGCTTATCGGTCCATGAAGATGGCCGTGCTTCACCGTGCGCATGCAGCCCAAACAACGATACGCGCACCGGTTCCCAACGAATTGATTCGGAGATCTCATGAAGTCTTTCGCTCGCCGGACTGCGTCCGGTGCTGTCGCTTGCGCCGCGTTTGCGGCCTGCTTTTCGGTTGCCGTGCCCGCTCGGGCACAATCGAGCGTGCAACTGTATGGGCAGGTCGACGCGTGGGTCGGCGCGCAGAAATTCCCCGGTAACGAACGCGCATGGGGCGTGCAGGGCGGCGGCATGTCGACCTCGTACTGGGGCCTGCGCGGCACCGAGGATCTGGGCGGCGGCTACCGGGCGCTGTTCACGTTCGAGGATTTCTTCCGCCCGCAAAGCGGCAAGTACGGCCGCTTCGACGGCGACACGTTCTTCGGGCGCAATGCGTATGTCGGCCTCGAAACGCCGTACGGCACCGTGCGCGCCGGGCGCCTGACCACGCAGTTGTTCATCTCGACGATCCTGTTCAACCCGCTGATCGATTCGTACGAGTTCTCGCCGATCGTCTATCACGTGTTCCTCGGCCTGGGCACGTTCCCGACCTACACCACCGATCAGGGCGTGGTGGGCGATTCGGGCTGGAACAACGCGGTGTCGTACACGTCGCCCGATTTCAACGGCTTCAGCGCGAGCGCGATGTACGCGCTCGGCAACCAGGCGGGCAGCAACGGCGCGAAGAAATGGAGCGGCCAGATGCAGTACTACCGCGGCGCGTTCGCCGCGACGGCCGTGTATCAGTACGTCAACTTCAACAACAGCCCGACCGACCTCGGCTCGCTGGTGGCCGGCATGAAGAGCCAGAGCGTCACGCAGCTCGGCGTCAGCTACGACCTCAGGTTCATGAAGCTGTACGGGCAGTACATGTATACGAAGAACGACATGCAGACCGGGAGCTGGCATGTAAACACCGCGCAGGGCGGTGTGTCGGTGCCGGTCGGCGCGGGCAGTGCGCTGGCGTCGTACGCGTATTCGCGCGACGCGGGCGGCCTCGACCAGACGCATCAGACCTGGGCGCTCGGCTACGACTATCCGCTCTCGAAGCGCACCGATCTCTACGCGGCCTACATGTACGATCACCTGTCGAATCAATCGACCGGCTACACGTTCGGCGGCGGCATGCGCGTGCGCTTCTGAACGCCGATGCGTGTACGGCACGCAACACCCGTTCGGCATTTTTTGCCGTTGCCGAGCAGTTCTGTAGCGAAACTGGGGAATTACGCGGCGTTTTGCGTTTGTTGACCTTTTGCCGCGTCAGCCTTTGTTACAGTCGCTTCCAATTGAGCCTATTGAAGTCAACTGGATCGCGAGCTTTGGTATGGATACCCTCGTCAGCATGAATGTGTTTCGCTACGTCGTCGAAGTGGGCAGCTTCGTCGGCGCGGCGGAGCGGATGCAAATGTCCGCTGCGATGGCGAGCAAGCACGTGATGCATCTCGAGCAGCAGCTCGGCTCGCGGCTGCTGCATCGAACCACCCGTCGCGTCGCGCCCACCGAAGCCGGGCGCGAATACTACGAGCGCCTCGTGCAGGCGCTGACCGAACTCGACGAGGCCGGCCAGGCGGTCGGCGCGGCGAGCATCGTGCCGCAGGGCCGCTTGCGCGTGACCACGCTGTCGGCGTTCGGCCTGCGCCACGTGATGCAGGCCGTGACCGCGTACGCGGCGCGCTACGCGGACGTGACCGTCGAGATCACGCTGTCGGATCGCGTCGTCGAACTGATCGACGAAGGCTACGACGTGGCCGTGCGCGCCGCGCCGTTCGGCCTGAAGTCGTCGTCGCTGGTCGCGCGCCAGATCGCCACCGCGCACATTTTGCTGGTGGCCTCGCCGGCCTATCTGGAAGAACACGGCACGCCCGCCACGCTGGCCGATCTCGAGCATCACAATTATTTGCGCCGCGACAGCGGCCCGACCTCGATCGATTCGCTCGCGTTCGAATCGGCCGCGGCCTCGCGCGTGACGCTGTCGGGCAACCTGATCATCAATCACCTCGAAGCGCTGCGCGTGGCGGTGCTCGACGGCAGCGGCATCGCGATGCTCGGCACCGAGGTGATCGGCGACGACATCGAAGCCGGCCGCCTCGTGCCGCTGCTGCTCGACGTGATGCCGCCGCGCGAGCTGCCGATCTACGCGGTGTACGCGAGCCGCCGGCATGTGTCGGCGAAGGTGCGCTCGTTCGTCGATTTCCTGGCCGACCGGTTCTCGGGGCAGTCGCTGTGCCCGACCGTCGATGCCTATCTGGCGGAAGCTGCCGCGCCGCGTTTGAAGCGTGTCGCGGTGAGCTGAACACCGCGCGGTTGTTGCGTACGCGTACGCAGTCGTGAATGAGAAAACCGGCCTCGCAGCCGGTTTTTTTATCGCATCGCGCGAGCCGAAGCGCCGAGCGCCGGGTCAGACGCGAATCCCGAGCCGCGCCTTCGCGTCGTCGTATTCGCGCGCGAGCCGCGCGACCAGGTCGCCGACGCTCGGCACGTCATCCATCAAGCCGACGCCCTGGCCCGCGCCCCAGATGTCCTTCCAGGCCTTCGCCTTGTCGCTGCCGAAATTCATCTTCGACTTGTCGGCTTCGGGCAGCGCGTCCGGGTCCAGCCCCGCGTTGACGATGCTTTCGCGGATGTAGTTGCCGTGCACGCCCGTGAACAGGTTGGTGTAGACGATGTCGGCCGATTTCGCGTCGACGATCGCGCGCTTGTAGCCTTCCACCGCGTGCGCTTCCTGCGTGGCGATGAAGCGCGTGCCCATGTAGGCGAGGTCGGCGCCCATCGCCTGCGCGGCCAGGATCGCGCCGCCGTTGGCGATCGAACCCGACAGCACGATCGGGCCGTCGAAGCGCTTGCGCACCTCGCCCACCAGCGCGAACGGCGAGGTGGTGCCCGCATGGCCGCCCGCGCCGGCCGCCACCAGGATCAGGCCGTCCACGCCCGCTTCGAGCGCCTTCTCGGCATGGCGCAGGTTGATCACGTCGTGCAGCACGATGCCGCCGTAGCTGTGCACCGCCTGCACGATCTCGGGCGACGGCGCGCGCAGGCTCGTGATGAAGATCGGCACCTGGTGATCGACGCAGACGCGCACGTCGTGTTCGAGCCGCACGTTCGATTGATGGACGATCTGGTTGACCGCGATCGGGCCGATCACCGCCTCCGGATGCGCTTCGCGATGCGCGGCCAGGCCGTCCTCGATTTGTGTGAGCCATGCGTCGAGCAATTCGGCCGGGCGCGCGTTGAGCGCCGGGAACGAACCGACGATGCCGGCCTTGCACTGCGCGAGCACCAGTTCGGGATAACTGACGATGAACATCGGCGAGGCGATGACGGGCAGCGACAGGCGCTGGAGGACGGCGGGCAGGGCCATGGTGGGAGTCTCCTGGATCGTCTTGCGCCTGCGTGTTTCGCGGGCGGCTGCATGAGTGTAGCGAGGCGGCGCGGCGCGTGTCGGGCACGGTGTGCAGGACGATGCACGCGCCCGTGCGCGCCGGTCGTCGCATATTAATACGAACGGTCGTGCCATTGTAGAGCGATGCATCGAACGTTCGTATCGAATGAGTGTTCGGGTTCTACGGTTTGCGTGGGCTAGCGCCTGTTCGCGCCGCACCCGGCTCCTACAATGGCGGCTACCACCACCCGATCAGTGAGACTATCGCCATGTCGTTTGACGAGTTTGCATCGTTCAATGTGACGGTGGATGACGTCGACATTTTCGGCGTCAAGGGCGGTTCCGGCCCGCCTTTGTTGTTGCTGCACGGCCATCCGCAGACCCACATGATCTGGCATCGCGTCGCGGCCGCGCTGGCGCGACGCTTCACCGTGATCGCCACGGATTTGCGCGGCTACGGCGCGTCGTCCAAGCCGAAGGGCGACGCCGCGCACCTCACGTATTCGAAGCGCGCGATGGCGGCCGACCAGATCGCCGTGATGCGCCACTTCGGCTACGAGCGCTTCTGCGTGTGCGCGCACGATCGCGGCGCGCGCGTCGCGCACCGCATGGCGCTCGATCATCCCGAAGTGGTCGAGCGCGCGATGCTGCTCGATATCGCGCCGACGCTCGCGATGTACGAAAAGACCGATCGTGCGTTCGCCACCGCCTATTTCCACTGGTTCTTTCTGATTCAGCCGCCGCCGCTGCCCGAGATGCTGATCGAGGGCAACCCCGAGGCGTACGTCGAGCGCGTGATGGGCAGCCGCTCGGCCGGCCTCGCGCCGTTCGCGCCGGCCGCGCTCGATGCCTACCGGCAGGCGCTGAAACAGCCGGGCGCGGTACATGCGATGTGCGAGGACTACCGCGCGTCGGCCACCATCGATCTCGACCACGACCGCGCCGATCTCGAACGCGGCACGCGCGTGGCCTGCCCGTTGCGCGTGCTGTGGGGCGCCGACGGCACGGTGGCGCGCTGCTTCGATCCGCTCGAGGAATGGCGCGCCGTGGCGCGCGACGTGAGCGGACGCGCGCTCGAATGCGGGCATTACATTCCGGAGGAAGCGCCGGGGGTGTTGCTGGAGGAGATTCTGGCGTTCTTCGAGGCGGGGGAGGCGGGGGGCTGATCGAGCCGATGCGGACGGTGAACGGGGGCGAGCGATGGTGTCGTTTTCATGACGCGTCGCAGGGCTTTCGCGGTGACTTCCTCGCACCGAAAAACCGATCCGAACGCCGCGCGGCGCGTGGATTTCGATCTGTAGGGAAACTCCCGATGCCGACGCAAAATCGGTGCTCGTATGATGGGCTCATCGTTGATCACGTCAACGGGATTCGACTCTGAGCGCCGTTCAACAATTCTTGGTTGAACGGCTTTTTTTTGTTCGGCGCGCGTTGCTCACCGCTCATCGAACCACCGCCCCTCCACCCGCCTCAACACCTCCCGCTTCCCGTCCGCATCCAGATCCCGCCAGGCCGCGATTTCGTCGAGCGTGCGCCGGCAGCCGGTGCACCAGTTCGCCTTCGCATCGACCCGGCACACGCCCACGCAGGGGGACGCCACCCCGGCCACCTCGGCGTCATCGCGGCTCGCGCGGCTCACGCCGGCTCGCGCAGCGCCACGTCCACCACCGGCGCGCCGGTCAGGTCGGCCAGCTCCTGCGGCGACAGCGTGAACACCGCGTGCGGATGCCCGGCCGCGGCCCACAGCGCATCGTAGGCGAACAGATCCGCGTCGATCAGCATCACCGGCTTGACCAGATGGCCGATCGGGCAGACGCCGCCGATCGCATAGCCGGTGTTCTCGCGCACGAACTTCGCATCGGCGCGGCCGATCTCGCCGACGCGCTCGGCCACCTTCTTCTCGTCCACGCGGTTCGCGCCGCTCGCCACCACCAGCACCGGCGCGCCGTCGGACTTGCGCCGGAACAGGATCGATTTGGCGATCTGCGCGACGTCGCAGCCGAGCCCGGCCGCGGCTTCGGCCGAGGTGCGGCCGGTTTCGTCGAGCACCACCACGCCCTTCGCGTGGCCGCGCTCGATCAACAGTTGCGCGACGCGGCGCGCGGATTCGGGAAGCTGGTCGGCTGGGGTCGGAGTCGGCATGAGTCGGTCGCTATGAAGAGTGAAAGGGCGGGGAGGCGATCAGGCGCTGGCCGCTTGCGCGTCGCCGCGCTTGGCGAGCAGCGCGCGGCCGGCGCGCGAGGCGTTGGCGCGGCCGAGCGCGCGCGAAATGAAGTCGCCGGCCTCGACGACTTCCATCAGGTCGATGCCGGTCTCGATGCCGAGGCCCTGCATCAGGTACAGCACGTCCTCGGTCGCGACGTTGCCGGTGGCGCCCTTCGCATACGGGCAGCCGCCCAGGCCGGCGACGGAGGCGTGGAAGATCTCGATGCCTTCGAGCAGCGCGGCGTAGATGTTGCCGAGCGCCTGCCCGTAGGTGTCGTGGAAGTGGCCCGACAGCCGCTCGCGCGGGAACACCCGGGCGACCGCGGCCAGCACCGCGCGCGTCTGCGCGGCGGTGCCCACGCCGATGGTGTCGGCGATGTCGATCTCGTCGCAGCCGAGCGCGGCGAAGCGCTCGACCACGTCGATCACGGCGGCCACCGGCACCTCGCCCTGATACGGGCAGCCGAGCGCGCACGACACGCTGCCGCGCAGCCGCACGCCGGCTTCTTTCGCGGCCAGCGCGACCGGCTCGAAGCGCGCGATGCTCTCGGCGATGCTGCAGTTGATGTTCTTCTGCGAGAACGCCTCGCTGGCCGCGCCGAAGATCACGACCTCGTCGGCGCGCGCGGCCAGCGCGTTCTCCAGGCCCTTGAGGTTCGGCGTCAACGCGGAATAGAGCGTGCCGGGGCGGCGCGCGATGCCGGCCATCAGCTCGGCGCCGTCGGCCATCTGCGGCACCCATTTCGGCGACACGAATGACGCGGCTTCGACGTTGCGGAAGCCTGCATGCGAGAGCCGATCGACCAGCGCGATCTTCACGTCGGTGGGCACGAAGGTCTTTTCGTTCTGCAGACCGTCGCGCGGCCCGACCTCGACGATCTTCACGGCTGTGGGGGTGGTCATGCTTGTCTCCATCGTTCGGTGGCGCACGCGGTACGTGCGCCGGGTGCGATTGGCGGCCCGGCGGCGGATCGCGCCGCGCGGCCCGGCGGGTGCGGCGGCTAGTAGCCGCGCGCGAGATCGATGATGCCGGTGACGGCGTCGCCGCGCTCGAACGCGCGGATCTTCGCGGCGATCTGCGCGACCGCGCCGTCGCGCTCGGTTTCGGCCGAGACGTGCGGCGTGATCGTGATGCGCGGATGCGCCCAGAACGGATGCTCGGCCGGCAGCGGTTCGGTGTGCAGCACGTCGAGCAGCGCGCCTTCGAGCTGGCCCGAGGCGAGCGCGTCGAGCAGGTCCGGCTCGACCAGATGCGCGCCGCGCGCGACGTTGATCACGAACGCGCCGGGCGCGAGTTGCGCGAACACGCCGGCGTGCAGCGCGCCGTGCGTGTCGGGCGTGCTCGGCAGCAGGTTGACGAGCACCTTGAGGCCTTGCGAGAACGCGTCGAAACCGGCGTCGCCGGGGCGCGGGCTGCCGTGGAAGGTGGTCACGCCGTCCAGCGATTTCGCGCCGCGGCTGAAGCCGCGCACGGTCAGGCCGAGCCCGGCCAGGGCGCGCGCGACCTGCGCGCCGAGCACGCCGAGCCCGAGCACGCCCACCACGAACTGCTCGCGCGGGTGCGCATCGAGCGGCTGCCAGCGGTGTTCGCGCTGGAGCGCGGCGTAGTCGTCGAATCGGCGCAGATAGCGCAGCACGCCGTAGGCGACGTACTCGATCATCTGCTGGCCCATGCCGGTATCTTCGAGCCGCACGAGCGGCACGCCGGCCGGCAGCGTGCCCGGTTGTTCGCGTTCGAAGTCGAGCAGCGCGTCCACGCCGGCGCCGAGATTGAAGATCGCCTTCAGGCCCGCGCGCGGCGCGAGCAATTCGGCGGGCGGGCGCCAGACCATCGCGTAGTCGGCCGGGGCGGCGTCGCCCGGTTGCCAGGCGCGCAGCGTCGCGCCGGGCAGCGCGGCTTCGATGCCGGCGCGCCAGTCGGCGAACGAATCTTGGGTGTCGTGGAACAGGATCTGCATGAGTGCTTGGGTGCCGGCGGGTTGCGCAAGGGGGGCGCGAAGCCGGCATCTGGCCCCGTCGCGCGGGAAACGGCCATTTTACGGCGTCGGGCGGCCCGACGCCGCAGCGTCGAAATTGCAAAGCAGGAAAAATTGGTTCGCCGCCCGCGAGGCGCGGCCGACAATCGGTGCGTCAAACGATCGGAAACGGGTTCGCCCGCAAGCGAGGGGGAAGCGATGTCCATCTGCAGCAAATCGACGTGGCCGCCGCGTGTGGTGACCGTGCCCGGCCTGCACGGCAGCGAGGGAGCGCATTGGCAAAGCTGGCTCGAACGGCAGTTCGCGCGCGCGCTGCGCGTGGAGCAGGACGACTGGGAAGCGCCGCATCTGGTGCGCTGGGCCGGCGCGGTGCGCGACACGCTTGCGCGCGAACGCGGCCCGGTCGTGCTGGCCGCTCATAGCTTCGGCTGTCTCGCGACGGCGCATGCGCTGTTGCACGGCGATCTCGCGCTCGACCCCTCGGTGGTGGCCGGCGTGCTGTTCGTCGCGCCTGCCAGCCCGCAGAAATTCGCGTTTGCCGGTGCGTTCGAGGCACGGCGCCTGCCGGTGCCGTCGATCCTGATCGGCAGCGAGACCGACCCATGGATGACGCTTGGCGACGCGCGCGAGCTGGCGCGCCAGTTCGGCAGCGCGTTCGTCAATCTCGGCGATGCCGGGCATATCAATACCGCGGCCGGCTTCGGGCCGTGGCCGCGCGCCAAGTATTTCATCGACACGCTCGTGCATTGCGCCGCGCCGCTGCGGTTTCGCGAGGCGCATGAAGAGGCGCGGAGCGATGTGTTCAGGGCAGCGGGGGAGCGGAATTTCGCGTTTGCGGTTTGAGGCGGGGGACGGGGATTGGATTGGGGACGGGTGGCCTGCGGGCTGCCCGTTTTGCTTTGGGGTTGCGTTTTTTGATTGCAGATAATCAAATGTATCTGCCATTTTCTGCAAAAAAATAACGTCGGCCCTACGGGCTGTGAATGAAACCGGTGCTGCGTCGATGCGTTAAAAAATTGCAAATTATCAAATGATTGCTGTATATACTGCAATCAGATAACGCAACGAGCGCTTCAATGAGCAACAATTCCGTCCAACGGCTGATGCAGGAAAGCCCGCGAGGCTTCCCGATCGATTCCGACATGCTTCGGGCATGGGGCGTCAGCGCCGCGCTGGCGTCACATATGGTCAAAGCCGGTTGGCTGCAGCGCCTGTCGCAGGGCGCCTACCTGCTGACCGGCGACAAGCCCGCAGGGGATGGCACGATCGCTTACTTGAGCCGGCGCATACCGGGCCTTCATGTGGGCGGCAAGACGGCGCTTGCATGGCAAGGCGTGCGTCATAACCTGGCGTTTCGCGAGACGGTCGTCTTGTGGGGGCAGAAGCCGTATCGCTTTCCCGCCTGGGTGGCCGAGCATCAGCCCTATTCGTACCAGACGACCGCGTTGTTCGACGAGCGTCAACCTTATGAGACGGGCTTGCAGCCGCTTCCGGCCCGCGATCCGGGCGTGCTGGTTTCGGTGCCGGAGCGCGCGGTGCTGGAGCTTGCCAGCGATGTCGGCAAGGGCCAGTCGCTGGAGGAGGCGCGCAATCTGATGGTCGGCCTGCGCAATCTCCGCCGCGATGTGCTGGATGCGTTCCTGAGCCACTGCACTCGGGTGAAAGTGGTGCGCCTGGTGCGCGATCTGGGGCTCGAAGCCGGCTTTTCCTGGGCCGACGGTTTGCAAAAACATGTCGATCGTCTGGGGCCGGGCAAACGATGGTCGAACAGAACACCAAACGGGGAGCGGCTGACACTCAAACCATGATGGACGAGATCTACGCAAGCACGGTCCGGTTGATGCTCGGCATCGCGCCGATCATCTTCGATACGCCGCGTTTCGCGATGAAAGGCGGCACGGCGCTCAATCTGTTCGTGCAGGACATGCCGCGCCTGTCGGTCGACATCGATGTCGTCGTGACCGACCGGAGCTTGTCGCGCGAGGAGGCGATCGGTGCAATTGCCGAAGAGCTGGGGCGCGCGAGTGCGCAGATCGAGGCCGAGGGGCATGCGACGAGAACCTCGAGCGCATCGGGAAAAGCCAAGGGCGAGGACGTCAAGCTCACCGTGATTTCCGGCGATGTGTCTGTCAAGGTGGAAGTCAATTACGTGTTTCGAGGCACCTTGCTCGAACCCGTCATGCGGCCCCTCGTGCCTGCTGCGGAAGCCTTGTTTGCCACGCGCGTCACGGTGCCGACGCTTCATGAGTCCGAACTGTACGGAAGCAAGCTCGTTGCGGCGCTCGATCGCCAGCATCCGCGAGATCTGTTCGACGTGATGCGGATGTACGAGGGGTTCGGCTTGCGTGACGATATCGTCGATGCGTTCGTCGCGTACCTTGCCGGGCACAACCGGCCCATGCACGAAGTGTTGTTTGCCGGCCGACGCCCGATGGCGCGCGTCTACGAGGCCGATTTCGTCGGGATGACCGTCGAACCTGTCGGCCTCGATGCGCTCGAAGCCACGCAGGCGCGACTGCATCGCGAATTGCCGGCTGCGCTGACGGAGCGTCAGCGTGAATTCCTGCTGTCGTTGGCGCGAGCCGAGCCTGATTGGTCCTTGATGCCCTGCGAGCACTTGCGCGAATTGCCGGCGATTCGATGGAAGCTGCACAACCTCGAGAAGCTCAGAGCGAAGAAGCCGGAAGGTTTTGCGCAGCAGGAACTGTTGCTGCGCGAGCATTTCGCCGCGCTGGATGCCGAGCGTTGAACCGGTGCCGGCGGTGCGTCGCCGATTCAGTCAGCATCTGCCGACTCACCCCCGCGACGGCCTCGATCCCGAATTCGGCGCAGGCAACTGGCTCGGCGCAATGTTCGACGGCGGGCTCGCGTTGCCATTTCCGTCCCCGCTCGGTGCATTTCCCGGCGGCGGGGCCGGCGTGCCGGGGTCGCCCGGGCCGCCCGGCGGCGGTGGTGCGGGCGGCATGGCGCCCGACGCCGCGTCGTCGCTCGGCGGGTAATGCACCACCGGCGGCGCGAGCGGCGGCTGGCCCGAGGCCGGCGCGGGCGCGGCGCTCGATGCCGCCGACGCATCACCGTTGAACGCGCTGGCGTTGCCGTCACCGCTGGCGGGCAGGTTCGCCGCCGCATCGGACGACGTCGAGGCGCCGTGATGCGAATCGTCGCTGCAGGCCGCAAGCCCCAGCGCGATCAACAGGACGGACGCGGCAGCCGGTCGGAACATCGATTACCTCCTTGGCGGGTTCGCCGGCGCGCGGGCAGCGGCGCGGGCGGGGCGCACAGTATCGCCCGCCGGTGCGACGGGCGTGTGAAGCGCGTATGAAGCGTCCCGCCGCTCGATCCTCGTCGCCTCAGCGGGCGGCCGCGCGAGGGAAACACGGCAGCGCGAGCAGCACGACCGCGGCGGCGGCCAACCAGACGAGTTGCCAGCCGCCCCATGCCAGCAAGGCCGGGATAGCCAGCGGCGTCAGGAAATAGCCGGCATAGACGACCGTATTGGCCATGCCGAGCGCGGTTCCCGCGCGCTGCGCGCCGGCCATCGTCGCCAGTTCGGCATAGGCCACGCCGTGCCAGGCGGAAACCGCGATGCCGGCCGCCACCAACAGCAGCGCGGCGAGATCGATGGTCAGCGCCGAACGCGCTTCGCCGGCGGCGAACGTGGCCGCGACGAGCGCCGCGAACAGCGCGAGCGCCAGCCCGACCGTGCCGCGCACGAACGCGCGCCGGTTGCTGCGCCGGTCGGTCGCGCGTCCGCTCCAGACGCGCGACACCATGGCGCCAAGCTGGATCGTCACCATCGCGATGCCGATGCGCGCCGTGCTGAAGCCGGCGAAATCGTGCAGGAACACCGTCGCGAAGCTGAGGATGGCGAACTGCGGCGCGCAGAGCAACCCGATGCCGAGCACGAGACGCCGCAGCGTCGGATCGCGCAGGGGTTGAGTGGCGGAGGCACCGGCGGCATTGACGGCGCTACGAGCCCCGGTGGCCCCAGCGGTCCCACCAACCGGCGTCGCCTCATCTCCAAGCGGCTCATGCAGCCAGCGCCACGTCAGGAGCGCCGCCAGCGCCACGAACCCGCCCAGCACACCGAACACGGCCGCAAAGCCCGCGTGCGCGGCCAGCGGCGGCAGCAGCGCCGCGCCGAGGCCGCCGCCGAGCGGCACGGCGGTCTGCCGGATGCTCATCGCGAGGCCGCGTTCGTTGTCGCGGAACCAGCGCATCACGGCCCGGCCGCTCGCGCCATTGACGCTGCCGCCCGTCAGGCCGGTCAACGCCATCGCGGCCACCAGCCACGCGAGCGGCGGCGTCCAGCCGCCGTGCGGCACCATGCCGGCCGCCATCGTCGCCAGCATGGCCGCCATCGCGGCCAACCCGATGAGCAGCACGCGACGGTCGCCCCAGCGGTCGGCGGCCAGCCCCCAGGGCACCTCGAACACCGCCACGCCCAACCCGAGCGCACCGATCACGATGCCGAGCGCGCCGTTGTCGAGCCGATATGCGCTGCGCAGCGAGATCGCGGTAGTCGGGATGCCGGCCGCCGCCGCCGAGAACGCGACGTTCGCCAGCACGCCGACGGCCAGCACGCGCCAGCGATGCGCCTCGCCGCGTTCGGCGTGCGCGGCCCGCGCGAGCGGGGCTCGGGCGGGCGTCGAGAAAGAGAGGCGCATGGTGCGGGTCCGGGAGTGGTTGACGCCGTCAGTGTCGCCTCGTAGATTCATGCTGAAAATCAGAAAGTTTTGTTTGAATCGTTCGATAAATCAGGATGATTGCCATGTCGCATACGAACTTCGACATCGCCGCGCTGCGCAGTCTGGTGGCCGGCATCGATCTCGGCAGCTTCGCGAAGGCGGCCGATCAGGTGGCGCGTTCGTCGTCGGCGGTCAGCGCGCAGGTTCGCAAGCTCGAGGCGCAGGCCGGCGCGCCGCTGTTCCGCAAGGCGGGGCGCGGGCTGGCGCTGACCGATGCCGGCGAGGCGATGCTGCGTTATGCACGCCGGCTGATCGAGCTCAACGACGAGGCTGCCTCGGCGGTGCGCGGCGCGACGCTCGACGGCTGGGTGCGGATCGGCATGCAGGAGGATTTCGGCGAGAGCCTGCTGCCCGACGTGCTCGGGCGTTTTGCGCGCGCGCATCCGCTGGTGCGCATCGAGGCGCGCGTGGCGCGCAACACCGAACTGCTGGAACGGCTCGACGCGCGGCAGCTCGATCTCGCGCTGGTCTGGGGCGACCCCGCGGCCACCTCGGTGGCGGCGCGCGAGGGCATCGAGGCCGAGCTGATCGCGATGGCGCCGATGTGCTGGGCCGGCGCGGCCTCGCCCGCCGCGCGGGCCGCCGCCGACGCGTGGCGCGAGAACGGCGAGCCGTTGCCGCTGGTTGCGTTCGATCGGCCCTGCGCGTTCTTCGCGGCGGGCTCCGCGGCGCTCGATCGCGCCGGTTTGCGCTGGCGGATCGCCTTCACGAGCCCGAGCCTGGCCGGCTTGTGGGCGGCGGCCGCGGCAGGGCTGGGCGTGACGGTGCGCACGCGTTACGGGCTGCCCGCATCGGTGCGGCCGCTCGATGCCGCCGCACAAGGCTTGCCGGAGTTGCCGCCGTTGCCGCTGGTGCTGCTGCGGCGCGCCGAATCGCGCACGCCGACCGCCGAGCAACTGATGCGGATCGTCCGGCAGGCGGTGAGCCGCGCGGCGGATTCGGATGAGGTCGCCGAGGATTCGCTGGCGGTTTGAGCGGGCGCGGGTGCATGGATGATCGGCGCACCGAGCCTGCCGACGTCGCCGGCGCTCGGCGCCAACGATCAAACCCCGCCCTCAATCCCCCTCAACCCCGCCTCCACCGCCTCGATCACTCCCCGCATCCGCGCACGCAGCCCTTCACTGGCCGGCACGAACGGCAAGCGCAAGCCGTCCGCGCAGCGCTCCTGCGCCGCCAGCGCCGCCTTCACCGGCGCCGGGTTCGGCTCCTCGAACAGCACCCGCACCAGCGGCTGCAACGCGACCGCGATCCGCCGCGCGCCGGCCCAGTCGCCCTGATGCACGCATCGGTAAGCCCGGACGTGCCACTCGGGGAACAGATGCGCAGCGCTCGCGATCGCTCCGTGCGCGCCCACGCAGAGCGCCGCGAAGTTCTGGTTGTCGTCGCCGGAGAACACGCGCAGCGGCGTCTCGTGAACGAGCCGCATCATCCGGTCGATCGAGCCGCCGCATTCCTTGATGCCCGCGACGCGCGCATCCTCGGCCAGCGCCTTCAGCGTGTCGAGTTCGATGTTTACGCCGGTGCGATACGGAATGTTGTAGACGAGCACCGGCAGATCGGCGGCCTGCACGACGGCCTCGAAGTGACGGCGGATGCCGTCCTGCGTCGGCCGCACGTAGGTGGGCGGCGTGACGAGCAGGCCGTCGGGCGCGAGCGCGGCCAGCTCGCGGGCGCGTGCGACGGCGCCCCGCGTCGCGCTGTGCGACAGGCCGAGCACGATCGGCACGCCCGGCGCGGCGGCGCGCAGCGTCGCGAATACGGCGGCCTGTTCGGCGTCGTCGAGCAGCGCACCCTCGCCGGTGGTCGCGCAGGCGACGAAGCCGGCGATGCCGGCCTCGACGTAATGCCGCGCGAGACGCGCGAGCGACGCGTGATCGATGGCCTCGCCTTCGCGCGACGTGAACGGTGTGACGATCGGCAGCCAGATGCCGGAAAAATCGATGGACATGCAAACCTCGGTGGGAACGTGGTGAAGGAAACGTTCCGCCGGCGGGCGCCGGACCGGGGTATGAGGCGGGCCTTGAGGCCCGAGAGAGTTCCCGTCCGGCTTTCGCCTGACGGGACGCGACTCCCCGTCAGTCGAGAAGTCGTTTTTTCAGTTTCAACACGGCCGCGCGCGCAACCACGGCCGCATCGAACGAGCGGGCGAGGGTGGCAGGGCGCGGGAACGAAGGCATCGCGAACGACGACATGAACGTGAACCGTGAAGAAACGAGCCGCAATCTTAGCATCGGCCTTCGCGCGTTGACCAGCGCGAACCGCGCATCCTCGGCCTCCACGCGGGAACCCGCCAAATGACTTTTGGTTGTGACCTAAGCACGAAGGAGTCTTAGGGCGCGCGCGCCGGGCTGGCTACAATCGCCGTTTACCAATGGCTGACAGACCACACAGGGGATAGGACTCGATGAATCAGACGCAAGGGATCGGCCGCTGGCTGATCGCGGGGGCGGTGGCGATGCTGGTCACGGCCGCACCGGCCGCGCACGCGGACACCGCGTTGCTGAACGTGTCGTACGACGTGACGCGCGAGCTGTACAAGGACATCGACGCGGGCTTCATCGCGGCGTGGAAGCAGAAGACCGGCGAGACGGTCTCGATCCGCCAGTCGCACGGCGCGTCGAGCGCGCAGGCGCTGTCGGTGCTGCAAGGCCTGCAGGCCGACGTGGTGACCATGAACCAGCCGAACGACATCGACCTGCTGGCCGATCGCGGCCAGTTGCTGCCGAAGGACTGGCGCAAGCGCCTGCCCGACAGCAGCTCGCCGTATTCGACCACCATGGTGTTCCTGGTGCGTCACGGCAACCCGAAGCAGATCCACGACTGGAGCGACCTGGCCAAGCCCGGCGTGCAGGTCGTGATCGCCAACCCGAAGACCTCGGGCAATGGCCGCTATGCGTACCTGGCCGCCTGGGGCTACCAGAAGCTCAAGGGCGCGAGCGACGCGCAGGCCGTCGATTTCGAGAAGGCGATCTTCCGCAACGTGCCGGTGCTCGATTCGGGCGGCCGCGGCGCGACCACCACCTTCACGCAGCGCGATATCGGCGACGTGCTCGTCACGTTCGAGAACGAAGTGGCGCTGATGGATGCGGGCGCGAACGGCGAGCAGTTCGACGCCGTCTACCCGTCGGCCAGCATCCTGGCCGAGCCGCCGGTGGCGATCGTCGACAAGGTGGTCGACAAGAAGGGCACGCGCAAGGTCGCGCAGGCCTACCTCGATTACCTGTACTCGCCGGCCGGGCAGGAGATCATCGCGAAACATCACCTGCGCCCGCGCGACGCGGCCGTGCTCAAGCAGCACGCGGCCGAGTTCAAGACGCTCAAGACGTTCAGCGTCGAGCAGATCTTCGGCAGTTGGGACAACGTGCAGAAGACGCACTTCGCCGACGGCGGCACGTTCGACCAGATCATCGTCGACCGGAAGTAAGCGCCGGATCGCAGCAGACGGCAGCACGCAGAAGGACGCGGAAAAGGCGAGAAGGCGGGAGCGCGCAGGCGCTTCCGCCTTTTTCATTGGTGCGTTGCAATAACCCCGAATGCACAAAGCCTGAGCGAAATTTCACTCGATATCGATTGAAAACCTCGGTGAATTTTCTCGAATCGGCCGATCGGCCAGGGGATCAGGAAAAACATTTCTCGCGGGCCGGCAAAAAATAGCGAAAAAACCGCCGCGCCCCGGCCATGCCCAATCGGCGCGCCGGCGCCGACATCCGGAGACAGCCCCATGACCGCCCGATTGCCCACCGAAGGCACGCCCGCCCTCGCCGATTACCGGCTCACCGACAACCTCAGCGCCACCCACGGCCGCGTGTTCCTGACCGGCACTCAGGCGCTGGTGCGCCTGCTGCTGATGCAGCGCCAGCGCGACGCGGCGCACGGCGTCGATTCGGCCGGCTTCGTGAGCGGCTATCGCGGCTCGCCGCTCGGCATGGTCGATCAGCAGATGTGGAAGGCGCAGGCCCTGCTCGACGCGGCCCGCGTGCGCTTCCTGCCGGCCATCAACGAGGAACTGGGCGGCACGGCGGTGCTCGGCACGCAGCGCGTCGAGGCGGATGCCGAGCGCACCGTCGAGGGCGTGTTCGCGATGTGGTACGGCAAGGGCCCCGGCGTCGATCGTGCCGGCGACGCGCTCAAGCATGGCAACGCCTACGGCGCGTCGCCGCACGGCGGCGTGCTGGTGGTGGCGGGCGACGATCACGGCTGCGTGTCGTCGTCGATGCCGCACCAGAGCGACTTCGCGCTGATGGGCTGGCAGATGCCGGTGCTCAACCCGTCGAATCTCGCCGACATGCTCGAATTCGGTTTGTACGGCTGGGCGCTGTCGCGTTTCTCGGGGGCGTGGGTGGGCTTCAAGGCGATCTCGGAGACGGTCGAATCGGGCTCGACGGTCGATCTCGACGCGCTCGTCACGCACTGGCCCGAGCCGCCGCCGTTCGACGCGCCGGCCGGTGGCCTGCACAACCGCTGGCCCGACCTGCCGAGCCTGACGATCGAGGCGCGGCTCGCGGCCAAGCTCGACGCGGTGCGCCACTTCGCGCGCGTGAACAGCATCGATCGCTGGATCGCGCCGAGCCCGCACGCGAGCGTCGGCATCGTGACCTGCGGCAAGGCGCATCTGGACCTGATGGAAGCGCTGCGGCGGCTCGACCTGAGCGCCGCCGATCTCGACGCGGCCGGCGTGCGCATCTACAAGGTCGGCCTGTCGTTTCCGCTCGAAACCACGCGGCTCGAGCGCTTCGTCGAGGGGCTCGACGAGGTGCTGGTGATCGAGGAGAAGGGGCCGGTGATCGAGCAGCAGATCAAGGATCATTTATACAACCGAAGCGCGGGCGCGCGGCCGCGCGTGATCGGCAAGCATGATGCCGCTGGCGCGCCGCTGCTGTCCGCGCTCGGCGAGCTGCGCCCGTCGCGGGTGCTGCCGGTGTTCGCCGACTGGCTGGCGCGGCATCGCCCGGCGCTCGACCGTCGCGAGCGCGTGGTGGACCTGATCGCGCCGGCCATCCTGTCGAACGCGGCCGATGCGGTCAAGCGCACGCCGTATTTCTGTTCGGGCTGCCCGCACAACACTTCGACGCGGGTGCCGGACGGCTCGGTCGCGCAGGCCGGCATCGGCTGCCATTTCATGGCGTCGTGGATGGAGCGCGACACCACCGGCCTGATCCAGATGGGCGGCGAGGGCGTGGACTGGGCCGCGCACGCGATGTTCACGCGCACCCGCCACGTGTTCCAGAACCTCGGCGACGGCACCTACTTTCATTCCGGACTCCTGGCGATCCGGCAGGCGGTGGCCGCGCGCGCCACGATCACCTACAAGATCCTCTACAACGACGCGGTGGCGATGACCGGCGGCCAGCCGGTGGACGGCAGCCTGTCGGTGCCGCAGATCGCGCGGCAGGTGGAGGCCGAGGGCGTGTCGCGTTTCGTGGTGGTGTCCGACGAGCCGCAAAAATACGACGGCCTGCGCGACGCGTTTCCGCGCGGCACCAGCTTCCATCATCGCGACGCGCTCGACGCCGTGCAGCGCGAGCTGCGCGACACCGACGGCGTGACGGTGCTGATCTACGACCAGACCTGCGCGGCCGAGAAGCGCCGCCGCCGCAAGAAGGGCGCGTATCCCGACCCGGCCCGGCGCGCGTTCATCAATGAACAGGTGTGCGAAGGATGTGGCGATTGCGGCGTGCAGTCGAATTGCCTTTCCGTCGAGGCGGTCGAGACGCCGCTCGGCCGCAAGCGCCGCATCGATCAGTCGTCGTGCAACAAGGATTATTCGTGCGTGAACGGCTTCTGCCCGAGCTTCGTGACCGTCGAGGGCGCGGCGCTGAAGAAGGCGGCCGGCATCGCGTTCGACGAGGCCGCGCTGGCCGAGCGCGTGGCGGCGCTGCCGTCGCCCGCCGCGCGGCTGGATGCGGCGCCTTACGACATGCTGGTGACGGGCGTGGGCGGCACCGGCGTGGTGACGGTGGGCGCGCTGATCAGCATGGCCGCGCACCTGGAGGGCAACAGCGCGTCGGTGCTCGATTTCATGGGCTTCGCGCAGAAGGGCGGCGCGGTGCTGTCCTACGTGCGGATCGCCGCGCGCGACGCGTGGCTGAACCAGGTGCGCATCGACACGCAGCAGGCCGACCTGCTGCTGGCCTGCGACATGGTGGTGGGCGCGAGCGCCGAGGCCTTGCAGACGGTGCGCCACGATCGCACGCGCATCGTTGTCAACACGCACCCGATCCCGAACGCCGCGTTCGTGCGCGACCCCGACGCGAGCCTGCACGCCGATGCGCTGCTCGACAAGATGCATCACGCGGCCGGCGACGCGCGCGTGTCCGAATGCGATGCGCAGGCGCTGGCCTCGCGCTTCCTCGGCGATTCGATCGGCGCGAACATCCTGATGCTCGGCTTCGCGTGGCAGCACGGGCTGGTGCCGGTGTCGCTGGCGGCGCTGATGCGCGCGCTCGAACTGAACGGCGTGGCGGTGGCCGCGAACCGGCTGGCGTTTTCGATCGGGCGGATGGCGGCGGGCGATCCGGCCGGGCTCGAGGCGTTGTGGCAGGCGCGTCATCCGGTGCGGGCCGCCGCCGCGCCGCGCACGCTCGACGCGCTGGTGGCGGATCGCGCGGCGCGGCTCGATGCCTACGGCGGCCGGCGCGTGGTGGCGCGCTACCGCGCGCTGGTGGACGCCGCGCGCGCCACCGGCGACGCACGGGTCGCCGAGGCCGTGGCGACCGCGTTCTACCGGCTGCTGGCCGTGAAGGACGAATACGAAGTGGCGCGGCTTTACAGCGATGGCAGCTTCCGCGCCGCGCTCGGCGAGCAGTTCGACGGCGTGGCCGGCCGCGATTACCGGATCGCTTTCCATCTGGCGCCGCCCGCCACCACGAAGGCCGCGCACGGCGAGCGCCCGAAAAAGCAGCGTTTCGGCGGCTGGATGTGGCCGGTGCTCGGCGTGCTGGCGCGCTGCCGCGGCCTGCGCGGCACGCCGTTCGATCCGTTCGGCCGCACCGCCGAGCGCCGCATGGAGCGCGCGCTGGCCGACGATTACGCCGTCACCATGACGCGCGCGTTCGCGGCGCTGGCAGCGGGGAACGCGGGCAAAGATGGCAAAGAGGGCAAGGACGGCAACGCGCAGGCCGTGGCGGCGCTTGCCGCGCTGCCCGCGAAGGTGCGGGGCTACGGGCCGGTGAAGCTGGCGGGCGTGGCCGCGATGAAGCGCGCCGAACCGGCGCTGGCCTTGCAGGCGGGCATCGAGGCGGCGACGAGCGCGGCGGTCGCGCAAGCGATCGACGCGATCAAGGGCGCGGGCGCGTTGCGCGGGATTCCGGTGGTGGTTGCGGCGAAGTAAGCCGGAGGAGCGCGGCTAAAAAACGACGGCCGCGCGGGCAACGCGCGGCCGTCGTGCTCAGGTCAGCCCTTTCTTGCGCGTCGTCAGCGCCGTCTCCGACAGGTCGATTTCGCGCATCAGCTTGGCGAGCGTCACGTCGTTGATCTTCTGCTCGGTGCGGATCCGGTACAGCGCCGCGCGCTCGGCGCGGATCGCCGCGAGCTTCATCTGCAGCTCCATGCGTTCGGCCTGCTTGGCTTCGGCGCGCAGCGTGGCGGCGTCGTCGCTGTCGTCGTCGTCGAGGCTATCGAGGCGGCGGCGGTAGAGATCCATGACGCGCGCGGTGATGTCGGTGCAGCGCGCGGCATCGGCTTCGTCGAGATCGGCGATCAGCGTGTCGTGCGTGGCGTCGATCGCGCGGATCGCCGCCTGAGCCGCCGTCGCGCGCGCCGCGCGTTCCTCGCGCAGGTGCGGGTTCGGGGTGGAGCGCAGGCCGCGCAGCAGCAGCGGCAGGCCCGCCACCGCCACCAGCAGCGAGCAGAGGATCACGCCCGAGGCGATGAAGATGGCGGTGTCGCGCCCGGCCAGCGGCGTGCCGTTGCCGAGCGTCACCGGCAGCGACAGCACGCCGGCCAGCGTGACCGCGCCGCGCACGCCGCCCACCGTCATCAGCGCGAGGGTGCGAAAGCCGGGCATGGCGCCGGTCATGCCGCGCCGCGCGGCGCGCTGGCTGGCGATCCAGCGCAGCAGCCAGATCCAGGTGAAACGGATCGCGTACAGCGCGGCCAGCATCGCCAGCACGTAGCCGATCATCGCGGCCACCAGCACGTCGCTCTCGTGGTGCGCCGACACCAGCGCGCGGCCGATGATCTGCGGCATCTGCAGGCCGAGCAGGATGAACACCATGCCGTTGAACACGAACTCGATCATCGACCAGGTGCTTTCGGCGCGCACCCGCGCGGCCACCGTGCTGCTGCGCGAGAAGCTCGTGTAATTCATCATCATCCCGGCCGCCACGGCCGACAGGATGCCCGACAGCCCGAAATGCTCGGCGATCAGGTACGACGCGAACGGGATCAGCAACGTCATGACGATGCCGGGCGCCGGGTCGCCTTCCTGCGCGGCGTTCAGGAAGCGCGTCGACAGCAGGCTGAACAGCCAGGCCAGCGCCGCGCCCGCCGCCAGGCCACCGGTCGCGACCAGCACGAAATCGAGCGATGCCTCGCGCAGCGAGAACACGCCGGTGAGCGCGGCGGCGATCGCGAACTTCAGCGCCACCAGGCCCGACGCGTCGTTCATCAGCGCCTCGCCTTCGAGGATGTGCATCAGTTGCGGCGGAATCCGGCCCTTCCCGGCGATGCCCGACAGCGCCACGGCGTCGGTGGGCGACAGCACGGCGGCCAGCGCGAACGCCACCGGCAGCGGCAGCCCCGGCACCAGCCAGTGCGCGAAATAGCCGACCGCCACCACCGTGATGAACACCAGCCCGAACGCCAGCATCAGGATCGCGCGTCGTTGCAGGTACAGCTCGCGTTTCGGAATCCGCCAGCCGTCGGCAAACAGCAGCGGCGGGATGAACAGCAGCATGAAGATTTCGGGATCGAAGCTCACATGCAGCTTCAGGCGTGGCCAGGCCAGCAGCGCGCCGATGGCGATCTGCATGAGCGGCAGCGGCGGGCGCCAGGGCAGCAGGCGGATCACGATGCCGGACAGCGCGACCGCGAGCAGCAGGATCAGGACGGTGAAGACGATTTCCATCGATAAAGTCGGGTTCTCGTAAGGCGGGGGACCGGGCGAGTGTAGCGCGCGGAGATGAACGGCGTCGTGCCGATGCGCACCGAATTGGTGCTTTTGAGATAACGGCACGGTGCATCGAGTCAATGCGGGCGCGGCTTTGGGCGGTTTTTGCCAGTGAGCACGGAGCTTGCTTATACCTGACGACAACACGGCGAAATGACCGAGGGTGCAATGATGAGCAGCGGATCGATAACGGGTCGCGTGCCGGCAACGGCGGCGGCCATCAGGAGGGACGTCGCATGTTGACCATGCAGCAGGAACGGCCGCTGGCGATGACGGCCCCGGTGTCGTCGGGTTCGCCCTACCGGTTCGAGCGCGAGGTGACGTCCGGCTTCGAGCGGGCGGCGTCGAGCCACCGCGATCTGGCGCTGTCGAGCATGTTCCAACCGATCTTCAGCCTGTCGCACCAGCGCGCCGTGGGCTACGAGGGGCTGCTGCGCGCGCACGATGCGCTCGACCGGCCGGTGTCGCCGCTCGACGTGTTCGGGCAGGCGGCGCGGCGCGGCGAGGCGATGCAGGTCGACCGGCTCGCGCAGGCGCTGCACCTCGAGAATTTCTCGCTGCTCGGCGCCGAGCGCGAGTGGCTGTTCCTGAACGTGCACCCGGGCGTGCTGACCGATCCGTTCCAGGCCGCCGCGCTGCTCGCGAACCTGAAGCGGCTCGACATCTCGCCGCGCCGGGTGGTGCTCGAAGTGCTGGAGCAGCGCGCCGACGATCTCGATCGGCTCGCCGAGGCGGTGCAGGAATTTCGCGGGCACGGCTTCCTGATCGCGCTCGACGATTTCGGCGCCGGCCATTCGAACATCGAACGGATCTGGCAACTGAACCCGGACATCGTCAAGCTCGATCGCATCATGCTGTCGCACGCGCAGCATCGCAGCGGGCAGATCGCGATCCTGCACGGGCTCGTCACGCTGCTGCACGAGGCCGGCAAGCTGGTGCTGATCGAGGGCATCGAAACCGAGCACGACGCGCAGGTCGCGCTCGCCTGCGAGGCCGATTTCGTGCAGGGCTATTTCTTCGGCCGGCCGGCCGCGGGGCTGACCGACGGCGCTGCCGCCTCGGCCTGCATCGGCGAGCTGACCGAGCGCTACCGCTTGCAGACCGAGGCGCGCGAGCGGCGCGACGCGCAGCGCATCGCGCCGTATCTGCGTGCGTTCGAACGCGCGGCCGAGCGGCTCGCGGCCGGCGAATCGCTCGACGAGGTGTGCTGGAACTTCCTCGCGCTCGACGACGCGGCGCGCTGCTTCCTGCTCGACGCGCATGGCCGTCAGGCCGGCCGCAACGTGGTGCTGCGCGCCGACCGCGCGTCGCACGAGACGCGCTTCCTGCCGCTCGCCGACGCGCAGGGCGCGAACTGGCTGCGGCGGCCGTATTTCCGCGCGGCGATCGCCGAGCCGCAACGCGTGCATGTGACCAAGCCGTATCTGTCGATCAACGAGGCGCTGCCGTGCGTGACGCTGTCGATCGCGGTGCGGGTGGACGATGCGGTGCGCGTGTTGTGCGGCGATATCGATTGGCACGAGGGGGCGTGGGCCACCTGAGCTGAGGTCGGCGCGGGGCGAGGTGCGGGGGGCTTCTCGGTTACGATGCCGGTTCCGCCGACCCAACCGGAGCCGCCTCCATGCCTGCCGCGCCGATCCTCCTCGAAGTCATCGCCACCACGCTGTCCGACGCGCAAACCGCTGCGCGCTCGGGCGCGGATCGTATCGAACTCGTCACCGGCCTGGCCGAAGGCGGCCTGACGCCGAGCATCGGGCTGATCGAGGCCGTCACGGCCGCCGTGGCGATTCCCGTCAACGTGATCGTGCGCCCGCATGCGCGCGGTTTCGTCTATGCGCCGGACGAACTGGCGATCCTCGAACGCGACACGCGTGCCGCGGTGGCGGCCGGCGCTTCGGGCATCGTGTTCGGTGCGCTGAACGCGCAGGGCGATATCGACACCGCCGCGCTGGCGCGTATCGTCGAGGCGGCCGGCGGCAAGCCGATCACGTTCCATCGCGCGTTCGACGTGTCGCGCGATCTCAACGCCGCGTTCGATATCTTGTTGAAGACGCCTGCTGTCACGAACGTGCTGACTTCGGGCGGGCACCCGTCGGTGCTGGCCGGGCGCGATGCGGTCACGCGGCTTGCGCGACGCGCCGTGGGGCAATCGTGCGAAGTGCTGGCGGGCGCGGGCTTGACGGTCGAGACGATCGGCGAATTCGTGCGGATTACCGGTGTGCGCGCCGTGCATCTTGGCTCGGGCGTGCGCGAGCGCGGCGAGACCTGGGGGCCGGTGGATGCGAGGTTGGTGGCGAAGGTGCGGGCGACGCTGGATGGGGTGGGGCGGTGATGCGGCGGGTGTCCACTTAGCAATCTCCCCTGTTACCGCGATCTGACCGATTTCTTCTGATTCATCGGCACCTTGTCGGGATTGATGCGTCGATATGCCCGCTTTCTGAGAACTCAACCGCTTCGTTTCGGTTTCGGCGTCTTGCAGCACGAGCAGAATCGAATTATTCAGAGTCGACGAATTGGCCAGCGTTGGTGGCAGACCAATTTTTGATGGGAAATGAATTGAATCCACCCGAATGGGTGCGAAAAATTGTCGCGATTAACTTGTCTCGATTTAAATTTTTTGACTCGAAGGTATTTGTGTGGTTATTTATCGACTCGACGAGCTTCGAAAATATTCGATGGACCAAGGTGCGATCCATAATCCGGATTCGGGCGATTGGTATTTTAAGACTTTGATTAATTAAGAAAGAATCTAATAGCGAGAACGACTATGAATGCGCCCCTGGTTCGGCACGGTGATCAGACAACGACAGGCGGATTCGTTATCGCGCTTTCCTCGACGATGTTTGAGGACGGAAAGCATATTGCGTTGCACGGCGACGAGGCGACCTGCGGCAACTGCAAAGGCCTGTTCAAGGTTTTCGGCACGGGTGACGGAATATCGGAGAACAACCGGGTCGCCGTCATTCACGGCGACAAGGTGCTATGTCCGTGCGGAAGGAATCGCGTGATTGCGAGTGGCGATGCCATGTGCTTCCTGACTCTGACAAGTGAGCAAGGCAGCACGATGAATTCTGTTATGAAAAACAGTGCACCTGTCGTGCGGTCCGCGCCGGTACAGTATGACGAACAATTTACACTGACGGACAATGCGGGCCGGAAACTAGCAGGGGTGCGTTATCAGGTGTGTGTCGGTCCGGTCGTAATTGCGAGCGGGATAACGGATTCTCGGGGATGTACGCGACGCATATCGACGGACGATCCACAGCGGCTATCTTTGCAAATTGCTTAGTCATAGAGATGCCTGAAATTCTTGAAGAAGCTCATCGAAATGAATGGCGCTTAAAATAAGTGACATTGCTTTTTCAATTGCAGGGAGCTATTGCATGTCGGAATATGAGTTTGTAACTGTTCACGATTCGGCAGTCACGAACGCCGACCCGGATTCAATGGTTACGGTTGCCGTAGATACAAGTGGCCCGGCGATCTGCTACAACATGACCGATGCGGAATTTAGAAGGATTGTGCTGACCTTGCGTGACGATGCCGTCAAGCTGATTGAGCTCAGAATTCAGGAGTTGTCCGGCTGGTCTTTCGATGCGCAAACGAGGGTGAAGCGATGGTTTGGATATGCGGGCGAAGATATCCGAGCCAAGCTCGTGGGTGGCTTAAAGGCGCTTGTCCTCGTTATGAATGGGCTGGGCGCAAGAAATTTTGTGCGTGTGGATTCCGAGCAGGACAAAGCGACAGGCTGTGTGCCTGGCAGTAAAAATCTCGATGGAGAGGTTGCGCATGTATGTGCGCCCGATACCGCATCGCACACCATCGCAATCAATCGAAATTTCTGTGATTTACCTCAAAAATCTGCATCTAAATTGTCTTCGATGCAACTGACGATAGTCCACGAATGCACCCATTTCGCCGATACGTTTGGTTCCTTGGATGTTCCAGGGGGATACGGATACACAAGTTGTACGTGGTTGGCCCGCGATTACGCGGATCGATCGATACACAACGCGGACAGTATTGCGTGGTACATATTGGCGCGCCACTAAGCATATCAACATGAAATTCATTAATTATGCTTTGGGTGTGGTCGTCGTTGCAATTTCGCTGCAATCGCATGCCTGTTCAGTCTTTCTTCAAGACAACATGCAATTGCCGCCTAATGCGGTAGAGGTGAGTAACGATGACCGTCTTTCTATAGTTCGCCACTATCTGACGGCAAGGGAATGGACAAAAGAGGGAGCGAGTGTGGAGGTGGATGCGGCGGCTTTTGAAACCGAACGGAATCCAGAAGAGCTGGCCGCTTTGCGAGGAAAAAAAATCAAGGCGTTCTTGATGATGTTGGGTATGGAAAAGGAAAAAATATACGTTCGCGAACGCGTCATCGCGCTGAACGAAGGTAGGGAGGATCCAGACGACAAATGGCAAATCGGTGTCGAGTTCGTTCCCAATTGTCCGCCTTCGGGATGCCAGAACCTGTGCAATATTCCTAATCTACAGGGTGTCGTCAGCCATGCGATAACACCCGATACTCCGGATTCGGCAACCGGAAGCAGCAGTTTTGTTTGCGGAAATAAATATGAGCCCGAGAAGGTCCGTATTATCGAAACGGAGAGATGGGCCGCGCAAACTGAGGAAAAATCGTTGATCCTGACCGGCGGCGATAGGTACGGCAAACAAAAATCTCTTTCAAAGGTTTGCTACCGCGTGACGACCAGCGCGCGGGAGTACATCGGGATGACTGACGATCAAGGTCGCACCGAGCGTATGCAGTTACTTGGTCCCGAGCACACCAAAATTGAGTTGAAGATCGATGCAGATCGATAGGCTGATGGGCCAGAATTCTCTGGCGGGTATTGTGATTGATAAGGAAGGAGAAAAGGTTTTTCTAACCTTCTATGCAATAGCGACGCATCGATACGCGAAGCAGCCTGTCAGGAAATTCCCAAGGAAGCATATCGATCAATTGATGCGCGTTGAGAGCAACGGCGCTTTGTTAAGTTCACCGGATGCTGGGGGAGATTGGAGCGACATTGTGCTGGAGGCCACTCACGTTGTCGAGGTGCTGGCCTGTCATGATCGGGTGCCTGAATTCCGCATGCCGATAACAGCCAGAACGAGCAGCAAGATGGCGATTCGACCGACAACCGCCAGCGGCGTCCCAGGCCTTTCCGATCTCGGAAAATCGAAGCAAACCCTGTTCTGGAGCATGAAGTGAAGCGACTAGCCGCGACTCTCTTCGCAGCCGCGCTTGGGCTCGTTGCTGCACGGGCGATGAGCGGTTGGGCCGGCAGCATCGACTGGCCGGTCAAGCCGTATCACAGTTGCTACGAACTCGATGCCTGCGACGTACCCTGGTGGATTGCTGCCCTGTATGTCGCATGGATTGTCGGACCCGCCGTGGTTTATGCCATCGCTGCCTTTGTCGGCATGGGGTGGCGGTGGCGGCCAGTAACATGGATAGCCGTGTTCGCCGGCTTGCTGTTCACGACGTTCGGCTTCTACTTTTCGTGGTTTGTCTACCGAGCCTTTTTTTGACTGGCACTGCGTAGACATAAGCAGCTCAGCCCCCACAACAAAACCGGCGCACCCCAACCCCTGTGCGCCGATCCCATTCAAGCCAAACAGCAAACTCAGTTCGCCACCGGCCCCGGCGCGTGCGCGCACTTCACCGCGTCGGCCGCCGTGTCCACCGGCATCTGCTGCGCCGCTTCCGCGCGCATGCCGAGCCGCGCCAGCAACTCGCGATCCTTCTGCGCCTGCGGGTTGCTGGTGGTCAGCAACTGGTCGCCGTAGAACATCGAGTTCGCGCCGGCCATGAAGCACAGCGTCTGCATCGAATCGTCGAGCTGCTCGCGGCCGGCCGACAGACGCACCATCGCCTTCGGCATGGTGATCCGCGCCACCGCGATGGTGCGCACGAATTCGAGCGGATCGAGCGGCGCGGTACCTTCGAGCGGCGTGCCCGGGATCGCGACGAGGTTGTTGATCGGCACCGATTCCGGGTACGGGCTCATGTTCGCCAGTTGCGTGATCAGGCCGGCGCGTTCGCGGCGCGATTCGCCCATGCCGATGATGCCGCCGCAGCACACGTTGATGCCGGCGTCGCGCACGCGGTCGAGCGTGTCGAGACGGTCCTGGTAGGTGCGCGTCGAGATCACCTGGCCGTAGAACTCGGGCGAGGTGTCGAGGTTGTGGTTGTAGTAGTCGAGGCCGGCTTCGGACAGCGCTTCGGCCTGGCCGTCGTCGAGCATGCCGAGCGTCATGCAGGTTTCGAGGCCCATCGCCTTCACGCCACGCACCATCTCGGCCAGCGGCTCGATATGGCGCTCCTTCGGGCTGCGCCACGCGGCGCCCATGCAGAAGCGCGTCGCGCCGTTCGCCTTGGCGGCGGCGGCAGCCTCCAGCACGGCGCCGACATCCATCAGCTTGCTGGCCTTCAGTTCCGTTTCGTGATGCGAGGACTGCGAACAATAGCCGCAATCTTCCTCGCAGCCGCCCGTCTTGATCGACAGCAGCGTAGAGAGCTGGATCGCGTTCGCGTCGAAATGCTCGCGGTGCACCTGCTGCGCGCGGAACAGCAGATCGTTGAACGGCAGTTCGTAGAGCTTGACGACGTCGGCGACGCGCCAGCGCGGCGAGGTCGGCGCGGCGATGGTCACGGCGTCGGGCGTCTTGGCGGCGTCCGTGGCGACGGTGTGGGCTTGGCTCATGGTCGGGAGTCCTCGGTAAGAGCGGGGAACGAATGGTTAGGGCCGCGCGGCGCGCAGCGCCGTCAGCAGCCGGTCGATGTCGAGTGCCGCGGCGGCCTGGTCGGGCGCGGGCGGCGTCATATGGGCGATCTCGCCGATCAGCGGCACGCCGTGTTCGCGGTCGAGCCACTGGGCGACGGTGGCGATATTCTCGTCAGCGTACAGCATCGCGGGGTCGACGCGATTCGCGACCCAGCCAGCGATGCGCAGGCCGCGCGCGGCAATCGCGTCGGCGGTCAGCAGTGCGTGGTTGATGCAGCCGAGCCGCACGCCCACCACCAGCACCACCGGCAGTTGCAGCGCGACGGCCAGATCGGCGGTGTCGCCGGTCGGGCCGAGCGGCACGCGGAACCCGCCCACGCCTTCCACCACCACGATGTCGGCCTGCCGGCAGGCCTGCGCATGGGCGGCGACGATCGGCGCGATGTCGAGCGTCACGCCTTCCTGCGCGGCGACGATATGCGGCGCGGCGGGCGCCTTCAGCATGAACGGCGTGCGGATCGCGGGCGGCAGCGCCACGTTGGCGGCGGCGTCGAGCTGGTCGGCATCCTCGTTGTGCAGCACGCCGTCGCGTTCCTCCGCGCCGGCCGCGATCGGCTTCATGGCCGCCGCGCGCAGGCCGTGCCGCGCGAAGCCGTGCAGCAGCGCGGCCGACACGAAGGTCTTGCCGATTTCGGTATCGGTGCCGGTGACGAAGCAGGAGAGCGCGCTCATGCCGCCGCCTCTGCCAAGTCGGCACCGGCCTCGGCCAGCGCCGCTTCGAGCCGCGCCAGATCCTCGAACGAATGCGCGGCCGACAGCGACACCCGCAGCCGCGACGTGCCGGCCGGCACGGTGGGCGGGCGGATCGCCGGCACCCACAGGCCGTGCGCGTCCATCGCGCGCATCGCGGCCAGCGTGGCGTCGTTCTCGCCGATCACGAGCGGCTGCACGGCGGTGGCCGAATCGATCGGCTGCCAGCGCGTGTTGCGCAGGATCGTGCGGGTGCGCTCGATCAGCGCGGCCAGATGCGCGCGGCGCGCTTCGCCTTCGCCGCCGCCGATCAGCGCGAGGCTGGCCGACACGGCGTGCGCGACCGACGGCGGCGCGGCCGTCGTGAAGATGTAGCTGCGCGCGCGCTGGATCATCCATTCGATCAGGGTTTCGTGCGCGATCACGAACGCGCCCGCCACGCCGGCGGCCTTGCCGAGCGTGCCGACGTAGATCAGGTTCGGCGAGCGCAGCGCGTACGCGGCCGGCGCGCCGCGCCCTTGCGGGCCGAGCACGCCGAAGCCGTGCGCGTCGTCGATCACGAGCCATGCGCCGTGCGCCTCGGCCAGCGCCATCAGGCGCGGCAGCGGGGCGATCGTGCCATCCATGCTGAACACCGTGTCGGACACGATCAGCTTGGCGTCGGCCGTCGAGGCCGCGAGCAGCGCGGCCAGCGCGTCCACGTCGCCGTGCGGATACACGTGGATGTCGGCGCGCGAGAGCCGCGTGCCGTCGATCAGCGAGGCGTGGTTCAGCGAATCGGAGAAGATCGCCGCGCCGCGGCCCGTCAGTGCGGTCAACGCGGCGAGGTTCGCCATGTAGCCGGTGCTGAAGTAGAGCGCGCGCGGCGCGTCGCAGAAGCCGCCGGAGAACGCGGCCAGCTCGTCCTCGAGCCGTGCGTGGGCGCGCGAATGGCCGCCGAGCAGGTGCGAGCCGCCGCTGCCCGAGCCGTAGCGGCGCGCGCCTTCGGCGAACGCCTCGACCAGCGCCGGATGGGCGGCCAGGCCCAGGTAATCGTTGCTGGCGAAGCTGACGATCTCGCGGCCGTCCACCGTCATGTGCGCGCTGCACGCCGTGTCGGCGATGCGGCGCACGCGGCGCAGCCCTTGCGCGTCGATCTCGGCCAGGCCGCGTTCGAGCGCGGCGAGCAGGTTGGGTTGGCTCATGCGCGCACCTCCGTGAGCGTGGCGTCGCGCGTCGCCGGGGTTTGCGCGGCGAGCAGGTTCGGCGTGCTCATGCGCGCACCTCCGCGAGCGTGGCGTCGAGCGTCGCCTGGGTTTGCGCGGCGAGCCAATCGAGTTCGCCGTCGTCCAGCACATAAGGCGGCATCAGATAGACGCTGGTGCCGATCGGGCGCAGCAGCAGTTCGCGTTTGAGCGCCTGCTCGAAGAAGCGGCGCGAGAAGCCGCGCGCCTGTTCGGCGTCGAGCGCCACGTCGAACGCGAAGATCGTGCCGCGCTGGCGCAGATGGCGGATCTCGTCGCGCTCGCCGAGCGGCGCGAGCGCGGCGGCCAGGCGCGCGGACTTGCGCACGTTGGCGGCCAGCACGTCGTCGCTGGCGAACAGGTCGAGCGTGGCGAGTGCCGCGCGGCAGGCCAGCGGGTTGCCGGTGTACGAATGCGAGTGCAGGAAGCCGCGCGCGGTGTCGTCGTCGTAGAACGCTTCGTAGATCGCGTCGCGCGACAGCACCAGCGAGAGCGGCAGGTAGCCGCCGCTGATGCCCTTCGACAGGCACAGGAAGTCGGGCCACACGCCGGCCTGCTCGCAGGCGAAGAAGGTGCCGGTGCGGCCGCAGCCCACGGCGATCTCGTCGGCGATCAGGTGCACTTCGTAGCGGTCGCACAGCGCGCGCAGGCCGCGCACGTACGACGGATCGTGCATCGCCATGCCGGCCGCGCACTGCACGAGCGGCTCGACGATCAGCGCGGCGATCGTGCCGGCGCGTTCGGCGAACAGCTTTTCGACATCGGCCAGCGCGCGCGCGGCCACGTCGGCGGCGGTCTCGCCGGGGGCGGCCTGGCGCGCGTCGGGCGAGGCCGCCACGTGCGCGTGGCGGATCAGCGGGTCGTAGGCATCCTTGAACAGCGCCACGTCGGTCACGCCGAGCGCGCCGATCGTCTCGCCGTGATAGCCGTTCGCCACGCACACGAATTCGCGCTTCTCGCCGCGGCCGGCGTTGCGCCAGGCGTGGAAGCTCATCTTCAGCGCGATCTCGACGGCCGAGGCGCCGTCCGAGGCGAAGAACGCGTGGCCGAGCGTGTGCTGCGTGAGCGCGGCCAGCCGTTCGGCCAGCTCGATCGCCGGCTCGTGCGTGCAGCCGGCCAGCATCGCGTGTTCGAGCGTGTCGAGCTGCGCCTTCAGCGCGGCGTTGATGCGCGGGTTCGCATGGCCGAACAGGTTCACCCACCACGAGCTGATGGCATCGAGGTAGCGTGCGCCGGCGCGGTCGTACAGCCAGGGGCCGGCGCCGCGTGCGACGGGGACGAGCGGCATGCGCTCGTGGTGCTTCATCTGCGTACAGGGGTGCCAGACTGCGCGCAGGCTGCGCGCAACCCAGTCATCGGTGTGTGTGCTCAAGACGGCTCCGGAACGGGACGCGGCGCGGCGGGATTCGGGCGGGCGGCGCCCAAGGCTGCCGCGCGGGCGAATCGGCGATGGCGGTCGGGGCGCGTCGGGCTTCGACGGCGGCCGCGCACGCGCCTGCGTGCAAAACCAAAACGGGCCAGAGATTAGCGCGATTCCGGGCCTGGCGCAGCATCGGTTACAAACCGGCAAAGCCTTGTCCGGCATGGTTTCGGCGATGTTTCGGGACGCTGGCGACGGTTCGGGTGTGATGTCTCGAAAAGGCCGGAGATAGCGACGGCAATCCGCGTGCATTCGATCAACGGAAAACGGGCGATGCGGCGAGGGTGGAGCGCTGGTGAAAAGGGGATGGATCGACCGTCGCCCGCGCGGGTGACGTACGCAATGAAAGCTTTGGGAAAGGATCGAGGGGCAAGACGAGGCGCAGCCGGGAACGGCCGCGCGAGGAAAGCGATACGAAACGGTGCGAAGGTGCGAAGGCGTGAAGCGGAACTGAACGCGAGCCGAGAAGCAGCGCAGGCGTTAGCGGCTGGCCAGCGGACGCGCCACGACCGGATCGGTCGGCACGACGGCCTGCGCCGTGGCGGTGGCTTCGTTGCTGCGCCAGACCACCGAATTGTCGACCGCGTACAGGCGGCACGGGCCGGTGCCTTGCTGGCGGCAGTTGTCGAGCGCCAGCGCCATCGGATCGTCGCCGCCTTCGGCCCACGACCACGCGCCTTCCGACGACACCGCGAACGCGCGGCTCGGATGCTGGCTCAGGAAGTGGCGGTAGCCGTCGCGGCCGGCCGCATCGAGGAACGGCACGGCGTTCACGGCGTCGATCGAGGCGTAGCCCGAGGCGGACGGCGTGTGCGGGCAGGCCACGGCGTACAGCACCGTGGTGGGCATATGCAGCTCGGCCAGGAACGCGTTGACCGACGGCCACCACACCGGCACGCCGTCGCGATCGACGATCAGGCGGTGCGCGTCGTCCTTGTAGACGCCGTAATCGACGAACAGCGTGCTCGCGCCGTGCGACACGTAGGCTTCGCGCAGCTTCTCGACCAGCGCCGGCGACCAGACCGAATCGTTGTCGCCGTACATCCACAGCGACGGCACGCGGGTTTGCTCGCCGTACGAATCGAATGCGCCGACCAGGTTCTTCTGCCAGCCGTCACCGAGGTCCTGGCGCAGGCCGCCCGAGAAATTGATGATGCCGCGCACGCCCTTCGCGGCGACGGTGCCATAGGCCAGCGAGACCAGCCCGCCGTGCGAGGTGCCGGCCACGACGATGCGGTTCGCATCGACGTACGACTGTTTGGCCATGTAATCGACGGTGGCGCTCACGTCGCTCGCCTGCGCCATGCCGTTGCGCTCGACGTCGCAGCCTTCCTGCACGTAGGTGCCGCCGGAGCCCGCGAAGCCTTCGCGGTTCGGCGCGACCACGGCATAGCCGCGACGCACGAACTCGCGGGCGAACGCGATCGGCCGGCTGCGCGGCTGATCATGCAGATCGCCGGGGTTCTTGCCGTGATTGAAGACGACGAGGGGGAACGGGCCGGGGCCGTTCGGCTTGAAGACGGTGGCTTCGAGCATCACGGAGCCGTTGTGATCGGCCGGAATCCGGATGATCTGCTCGTTCATGTCGGCCGTGACTTGCGGCAGGCCCGGTTCGTTGTAGTCGAAACGTTCGGCAGCGGCCAGCGCGCCCGCAACGTTTGAAGACGAAACGCCGGCCGCCGGCACGGACGTTTCGGGCGTGGCAAGCGTGCCGGCCTGGGCGGCCGACAGCACGCACGCCGCCATCCAACCTGCAAACACCTTGCTCCACGCCATGTCGTGACCTATGACCCGATTCGTTTGAAACCGGATCCATCCTAGCCCGACAAATTCAGCTTGTGCAACGCAGTAAAAACCCTTTCCTTATCTGCGTTCCGTGACGGCGGCGTGAAATCAGCGTTCGCTTACATCGCCGTCGATATAGCGCCAGATTCCGTGTTCGTCGCGGGAAAAGCGGCTGGTTTCGTGCAGGCGATGGGCGCGCGAGCCTTGCTTGAAGCGCGCCACGAACTCGACGAGCGCGTGGGATGCATCCTGTTCGACGTGACGTTTGATGTCGAGGCCGAGCCAGCGCGTGCCGCTTTCGCCGTCGAGATCGGCGGGGCAGGTGGCCGGATCCCACGTGGCGCGCAGGTAATCGGACGCACCGAGCACGTAGGCGGTGTAGCGCGAACGCATCAGTTGCCACGCGTTGGGGGCCGGCGTGCCGCCGTCGATCAGGGGGCCGCAACAGGCCGCGTATTGCGGTGCGCGCTCGGGTTTGCGGCCCGGTTGCGCGCCGCCGCACGGGCACGCAGCCGGACGTTCGGGCGAGCGGCTTACCACGCGAGTTCCTCGCCGTCGTACTGGAAGAAGCGGCCGTTGGCCCGGGCGATGTCGGCGGCGGCGTCGGCCAGCACGCGGCGCATGCCGGTCACGCTGGTGTCGGCGTCGAGCGCGGCGGCCTCGCCGCCCATGTCGGTGCGCACCCAGCCCGGATGCAGCGACAGGCAGGCCGCCTCGCGCGTTTGCAGCGCGGCGGCGCGCACCACGTTGTTGAGCGCGGCCTTGCTGGCGCGATACAGCCAGCCGGTGGTGCCGCGCATGTCGCCGGTGCTGCCCATCTGGCTCGACACGAACGCGAGCACGCCGCGCGCGTCTTCCACGAGCGGCAGCAGGATCGGCAGCAACTGCATCGGGCCGAGCACGTTGGTGTGCATCACGGCGTCGAAGTCGGCCGCGTCGACGGTTTCCACGCCTTGCGTGCGCGGGCCGTACACGCCCGATACCACCACCGCGGTGTCGAGCCGTTCGCCATCGAGCTTCCAGCCGAAGCCGGCGAGCTGGGCGGGGTCGGTCACGTCGAGCGCGTGCGCCGTGGCGCCGAGCGCGCGCAGTGCGTCGAGCGAGGCGGCGTCGCGCGCCGTGGCCAGCACGTTCCAGCCGTCGTGCCGGTATTGACGGACGAATTCCCTGCCGAGGCCGCGTGAGGCGCCGACGATCAGGACGGTTTTCATCAGGAGAGCTCCTTGCTGGCGGGGCACGCACCCCGCCCGGTGAATCGGATCGGGTTCAGATCAGTTCGACGGCCATCGCGGTGGCTTCGCCGCCGCCGATGCAGAGGCTGGCGACGCCGCGCTTGCCGCCGCGTGCGCGCAGCGCGCCGAGCAGCGTGACGAGGATGCGCGCGCCCGAGGCGCCGATCGGGTGGCCGAGCGCGCAGGCGCCGCCGTTGACGTTGACGCGCTCGTGCGGCAGCCCGTGCTCGCGCATCGCGGCCATCGCCACCACGGCGAACGCCTCGTTGATCTCGAACAGGTCGATATCGGCGGCCCGCCAGCCGGTGCGCTCGAACAGCCGTTGCAGCGCGCCGACCGGGGCCGTGGTGAAGCGTGACGGCGCCTGCGCGAACGTGCTGTGGCCGACCACGCGGGCGATCGGCGTGGCGCCGAGCCGCTCGGCCGTCGACGCGCGCATCATGACGAGCGCGGCCGCGCCGTCGGAGATCGACGAGGCGTTGGCGGCCGTCACGGTGCCGTTCGGGCCGAACGCGGGGCGCAGCGTGGGGATCTTGTCCGGGTTTGCGGTGAACGGCTGCTCGTCGCGCGACACCACGGTGTCGCCCTTCTTGCCGGGCACGGTGACGTCCGCCATTTCCCAGCCGAACGCGCCGCTCTCGTTGGCGTGCCTGGCGCGGGCCAGCGATTCGATGGCGTAGACATCCTGCGCTTCGCGCGTGAAGCCGAATTCGGCCGCGCATTCGTCGGCGAAGGTGCCCATCAGGCGGCCCTTGTCGTAGGCGTCTTCGAGGCCGTCGAGGAACATGTGGTCGAGCACCTGGCCGTGGCCCATGCGCATCCCGCCGCGCGCCTTCGGCAGCAGGTAGGGCGCGTTGCTCATGCTCTCCATGCCGCCCGCCACGACCACCTCGGCCGAGCCGGCCAGCAGCATGTCGTGCGCGAACATCGCCGCGCGCATGCCCGAGCCGCACATCTTGTTGATCGTCGTGCAGCCGGTGCCGAGCGGCAGCTTCGCGCCGAGCGCGGCCTGCCGGGCCGGCGCCTGGCCCTGGCCGGCCGGCAGCACGCAGCCCATCAGCACTTCGTTCACCTGCTCGGGCGCCACGCCCGCGCGTTCGAGCGCCGCCGCGATCGCGGCGGTGCCGAGCTGCGGCGCGGCGAGCGAGGCGAACACGCCCTGGAAGCCCGCGATCGGCGTGCGGGCCGCCGCGGCGATGACGACGGGGTCCTGATCAGCAGTTGTCATGCTTGGTCTCCTTCAAGGTAGCCGCGACTTGTTCGGCGACATCGGTGAGCTGGGCCGCGTCGGCCGTCACCATGTCGTTGTCGTTCTCCTCGCCGCGCGCGCGCCCGGCCGACAGCGCGTCGATGCAGCGCTGGTAGACGCCCGTCTGCTCGTCGGGCGACGACACGGCCATGCCGAGGTTGCGCATGCGGCCGTCGTGCACGCCGTACACGAGGCCGTGCACCGTCAGCGGCTGGCCGCGCGACCAGGCGTCGTTGACGATGGTGGTGCGGCACACGTTGACCACCTGCTCGATCGCGTTCAGTTCGATCAGGCGGCGGTAGCGCGCCTCGCCCACCGGCCATTCGTCGAGCAGCGCGGCATGGCGGTCGCGCACGTCCTGCACGTGGTGCAGCCAGTTGTCGGCGAGGCCCACGCGGCGGTTGTTCAGCGCGGCGTTGACGCCCGAGCAGCCGTAGTGGCCCACCACCATGACGTGCTTGACCTTCAGGATGTCGACCGCGAACTGCAGCACCGACAGGCAGTTCAGATCGGTGTGGACGACCACGTTGGCGATGTTTCGGTGAACGAACACTTCGCCGGGCGGCAGGCCGATGATCTGGTTGGCCGGCACGCGTGAATCGGAGCAGCCGATCCAGAGATATTCCGGCGCCTGCTGGTCCTTCAGGCGTTCGAAGAATTGCGGATCGTCGGCGAGCTTGCGCTTGACCCAGGCTTCGTTGTTGTCGAACAGGTGGGAGAGCGGGTGAGTGTTGGCGTTCATCGCGGGGGTCCGTGCTGGGGAGTGGATATCGGGCCGTCGTCTTACGCGGCGCGTGGCGCTCTGTCGGGCCGCGCGAAGCGCGCCGGGTAGCGCACGCTGAAGCGTAGCGACGGGTCATAAGGAAAAAAATCGGGCAGTTCGCCGCGCGTCACGCGGTCCTGGCTGTCCTGCCAGAGCGCCGTCTCGAAGAAATCGGGGTGCTGGGCCAGGAACGCCTCGCGCACGCGCGGATCGCCGAGCAGGAACGGCCGGTAGGTTTCGGGGAAGATGTCGCGCGGGCCGACCGAGTACCACGGCTCGTCCGACATTTCGTCTTCCTCGTGACGCGGCGGCGGCACGCGGCGCACCGCGCAATCGGTCAGGTATTCGATTTCGTCGTAGTCGTAGAACACCACGCGGCCGTGGCGCGTCACGCCGAAGTTCTTGTAGAGCATGTCGCCGGGGAAGATGTTCGCCTGAATCAGCTCCTTGACGGCATTGCCGTATTCCCTGACGCCGTGCGCGACCTCGGCGTCGCTGCCGTGCTGGAGATACAGGTTCAGCGGCGTCATGCGGCGCTCGATGTAAAGATGCCGGATCACGACGCTGTCGCCCTCGTATTCGAGCAGCGACGGCACTTCCTGTTCGAGCTCGCGCAGCAGCGCGTCGTCGAGCCGCGCGAGCGGCAGCGCGACGCTCGAATATTCGAGCGTGTCGGCCATGCGCCCGAGGCGGTCGTGGCGCTTCACGAGCTGGTACTTCTCCATGATGCGTGCGCGCGAGGTGTCTTTCGGCGGCGGGAAGCGATCCTTGATCACCTTGAACACGTACGGGAACGACGGCAGCGTGAACACCAGCATCACGAGCCCCTTGATGCCCGGCGCGACGATGAAGCGGTCGCTCGAATGCGAGAGGTGATGCAGCAGGTCGCGGTAGAACAGGTTCTTGCCCTGCTTCTGCAGGCCGAGCGAGGTGTAGATCTCGGCTTTCGGCTTGCCCGGCATGATCGTGCCGAGAAAGCCGGCGTAGGCCGACGGGATGTCCATGTCGACCAGGAAATACGAGTGCGCGAAGCTGAACACCACCTGCAACTGCTCGCGGCGCAGCAGCGCCGTGTCGAGCGCGAGCGCGCCGCTCTCGGCATGACGCACCGGCACCGCGAACGGCAGCGTGCGATCGCCGTTGATGATGCGGCCGACGATCCACGCGCTCTTGTTGCGGAAGAACAGCGAGGACAGCACATGGATCTGGAAGTTGGCCGCCTCGTCGAACGCGCCGAATTCGTCGTCGATCGCGTGCATCAGGCACGCCGTGTCGCGCGCCAGATCCTCGAACGGCGGCGCGAGCTGGAAGTTCGTGACGATCCGTTCGAGCGTGGCGGCCAGGCCGTCGCGCGCCGGGTAGTAGGCGCGATAGGTGGGCTTCGCGGCCGGCGCGGCGTTCTCCAGGTACTCGGTCGAGATCGCCGGGCGCACGAAGATGAACGCGTTGTGGAAATACGAGCGGTGCAGGATCTTGCAGCACACCGAATTGAAGAAGGTTTCCGCGCACTCGGGTTGCAGGTGCGTGGTCAGCAGGCCGATGTAGTGAAGCTTGATCTGCTGCCAGACTTCGTCGTCGATGGTTGCGGCGTCGTATTCGTCTTCGAGCAGGATCACGCATTCGCGCACGCGCGCGTCGTAGGACGTGATGCGCTCGCGCGCCAGCGCCTGCAGGCCATGCCAGTCACCGGCCTCGAACCGGGCTTTCGCTTCAATGGCCGCATCCCGGAAGATCCGGTAATGGCGATCGAAGTTTTCCAGCATCGTCTGGGCGACATCGAAACCGATTTGCGACGATAGCAGTTTGGGAAAGTGGTGCATGGGCCGTCCGTGCTCGTGGCTGGGCGAGCCGCCATTTTACCGCCGCGCCGGGCGGAAACCTAAGGCGCGCGCGGCCGTGACGGGGGCGGTACGGGGCCGGATCGGCGAGGTTCGCGGCGGATGCCGGCATCTTCCGGCAAGCGGCCGGGTTCGGGGGCGATCGTGGCGGGAAATATTTTTGCCGCGCCGGTGCGTTTGCCGACGGCCGAGGCGCCGCCCGAACGGCGCCGCACCACCCGCGCTAGAATCGACCCACTCCCCGCCGCCGATTCCGGCGCAAGCCCGCACACCACAGACGAGACGCCATGAACGCCCTGGAACACCAACTCGACTACCCGTTCGCCGACACGCTGCCGCCCGCCGGCGACTTCCTCGAAGTCGCGCCGGGCGTGCGCTGGCTGCGCATGCCGCTGCCGTTCTCGCTCGATCACATCAACCTCTGGCTGCTGCGCGACGAGATCGACGGGCAGGCCGGCTGGACCGTGATCGACTGCGGGATCGCGTCCGACGATATCCGCCGCCACTGGGAGCAGGTGTTCGATGCCCACCTCGATGGCCTGCCCGTGCTGCGCGTGCTCGTCACGCATTGCCACCCCGATCACCTCGGGCTGGCGAACTGGCTGTGTGAGGGCGGCGACCGCCACCGCTGGCAGGTGCGGCTCTGGATGACGCTCGGTGAATACCTGTTCGGCAACGTGATGGCGGCCGGCAACGGCTCGAATGCGGGCGGCCCGGCGGCGGCCGAGCACTTCGCGCGCCACGGCCTGACCGACGAGGCCAAGCTCGACACGCTGCGCAACCGCAACAGCTACTACTCGAACCTGGTGCCCGCGGTGCCGTCGCGCTACCGCCGGCTGCGCGACGGCGACACGGTGACGATCGGCGCGCGCCGCTGGGAGGTGGTGACCGGTTTCGGCCATTCGCCCGAGCACTGCGCGCTGCATTGCGCCGACGACAAGCTGCTGATCTCGGGCGACATGGTGCTGCCGCGCATCTCGACCAACGTGTCGGTATTCGATCTGGAGCCCGAAGCGAATCCGCTGCGGCTCTACCTCGATTCGCTGGCCCGCTACGAGCCGATGGCCGAGGACACGCTGGCGCTGCCGTCTCACGGCAAGCCGTTTCGCGGCGTGCGCACGCGCATCCAGCAGTTGCGGGAGCATCACGCGGCGCGGCTCGATGAAGTGCGCCAGGCTTGCGCCGAACAGCCGACGAGCGCGGCCGACATCGTGCCGATCATGTTCCGCCGCCGCGAGCTCGACGTGCATCAGCTCACGTTCGCGCTCGGCGAGGCGATCGCGCATTTGCACCTGCTCTGGCTGGACGGCGAGCTGGTGCGCGAGACGGGCGGGGATGGGGTGTTCCGGTTCCGCAGCGCGGGCGCGCCACGCTGAGGAACGGCAGACGAGCGGGCCGCGGACCACGATCCGCCGCCCGCCCGAGAGACTTACTGCACCGAGACGTCGCCGAAGTTCTGGCGGCCGAACGGGCTGACGTGATAGCCGCTCACGTTCGGGCGCGTGATGGCATAGGCGGTCGGATAGCCGAGCGGAATCCACACGGCCTGATCGTGGATGATCTTCTGCGCCGCTTCATAGGCCTTGGTGCGCTTGGCCACGTCGGCGGTGTCCTTGCCGTCGGCGATCAGCTTGTCGAGCTGCGGGTCGCAGTAGCGCGCGAAGTTGATGCCCGACTTCACGGCGTTGCAACTGAACAGCGGCGACAGATAGTTGTCCGGATCGCCGTTGTCGCCGGCCCAGCCCATGAACAACATGTCATGCTGGCCGAGCTTGGCCTGCTTGATCAGCTCGCCCCATTCGATCACCTTGACCTCGGCCTTCACGCCGATCTTCGCGAAATCGGCCTGCAGCAGTTCCGCGCCGGCCTTCGGGTTTGGGTTCAGCACGCTGCCCGTCGGACGCACCCAGATGGTGGTCGAGAAGCCGTTCGGGAAGCCGGCCTGCGCGAGCAGTTGCTTGGCCTTGGCCGGATCGTACGGGTAGGCCGAGATCGACTTCGCGTAGCTCCAGGTGTTCGGCGGATACGGGTTCACGGCCGGCGTCGCGGTGTTGTCGAACACCACCTTCAGGTAGGTTGTGCGGTCGAACGCCAGGTTCAGCGCCTCGCGCACCTTCGGGTTGTCGAGCGGCTTGTGCTCGGTGTTGAGCGCGACGAACGCGGTCATGAACGCGGGCGTCTGGACCACCGTGACGGCCTTGTCGCTCTTCGCGGCGGCCACGTCCTGCGGCTTCGGCGACAGCGCGATCTGGCATTCGCCGGCCTTCACCTTCTGCGCGCGCACGGTCGCGTCGGGCGTGATCGCGTAGATCAGCCGGTCGACCTTCGGCTTGGCGCCCCAGTAGGTCGGGTTGACGTCGTAGCGGATCACGGCATCTTTCGTGTAGCTCTTGAGCACGAACGGGCCGGTGCCGATCGGCTTGGCGTTCAGGTCCTGCTGCTTGCCGGCCTTCAGCAACTGGTCGGCGTACTCGGCCGAGTAGATCGACGCGAAGCCCATCGTCAGGATCGGCACGAATGTGGCGTTCGGCTCGTTCAGCTCGAACTTCACCGTGTGGTCGTCCACCTTCGACACCGCTTTCACGAGCTTCACCAGGCCCATCGATTGCGCGTGCGGGAAGCCGCTCGCGCCGGCCACCTTGTGCCACGGGTTGTCGTTGTCGAGCATGCGCTCGAACGTGAACACCACGTCGTCGGCGTCCAGCGTGCGGGTGGGCTTGAAGTAGTCGGTGGTCTGGAACGCCACGTTCGGGCGCAGATGGAACGTGATCGAGCGGCCGTCGGCGCTGACGTCCCACTTGTCGGCCAGTGCCGGCGTGACCTTCTTGGTGGCTTCGTCGTACGACACCAGCGTGTTGAAGATCACGTCGGCCGATGCGTTGGTGGTGACGAGCGAGTTGAACTGCACGACGTCGAAGCCATCCGGGCTCGATTCGGTGCAGACCGTGAGCGGCTTCGCGGTGGCGAGGAGAGGGGCGGCGGCGACGAGCGCGGCGGCGGCGAACATCGTGAAACGCATGAGATCTCCCACGGGCTTGGTCTGTTATCGGCTGGCGCGGCGGCTCGCGGCCGGGCGCCGGGCAACTAGGATACCGTCAAAGCGGGCGAGGTGTGAAAGCGTGTCGGAAGGCGCGCGGCGATCGCGGCGCGGCCGCCGTGGCGGCGGAGACGACGGTTGCGGACGCATCGGGATCGGCGCCGGGCCGGCCGCGCGCTGTTGTTTTCCGGTGCATCGGGGGCGGGGCGGTGGCGCGGCTGCGGCCGCGCCGGTTATTCGCCCGGCGTGCGCGGCTTGCGCGGCGCCTTCTCGAACACGCGGTCGTAGAGCCAGCGCGGCGCGACGTGCAGAATTTTCGCCACCACGCCCATCTGCCACGGAATCACGCGGAACGCGTCTTGCGCCGCGATCGCGCGCAGCGCGCGGTCCGCGAAGCGGTCGGCGTCCATCAGGAACGGCATCGGATACGGGTTGTGCTCGGTCATCGGCGTGCGGATGTAGCCGGGCGCGATGGTCACCACGCCGACCTGCGAGGGCCGCAGCTCGACGCGCAGCGCTTCGAGGTACTTGAGCGCGGCCGACTTGGAGGCGCTGTAGGCGCCCGAGCCGGGCAGCCCGCGCACGCCGGCCACGCTGGCCACGCCGACCAGCGTGCCGCGCCGCCGCGCCTTCATCTCGGCGACGAACGGCTCGAAGGTGGCGACCATGCCGTAGTAGTTGATATCCATGATCTCGCGGAACGCCGCGAGATCGCCTTCGCCGGTGATTGCGCCCTTGCTGATGCCGGCGTTGGCGATGACCACGTCGGGCCAGCCGTGCTCGGCCACGAAGGCTTCGGCGGCGCGCTGCAACGCCTCGGCGTCGCGCACGTCGGCGGGATGGATCGAAACGGGGAGGGCGGGATGTTGCCGCGCGAAATCGGCGAGCGCCTCGGCGCGGCGGGCAACCAGCCCGAGCGTCGCGCCCTGCCGTGCGTAGGCAGCGGCGAGCGCGAGCCCGAGGCCGCTCGATGCGCCGGTGATGAAGACCTTGAGTGGAGCGGTCATGCCGGCGTCCCGAGCGGTAGGAGGGGTTTTACAGCTTCTTGTCCTTGACCTGCTGGACGATCCAGTCGAGCACCGGCGCCGTGCCGTCGATGCTGCCCGTGTACGACGGCCCCGACTTGTACTTGCCCTGGATCACGACCGTCGGCACGCCGTCGATCGCATAGCTCTTGGCCAGTTCGCCGGCCTGCTTGACCTGGCCTTGCACGCTGAACGAGTTGTAGGTGGCCAGATACTTCTGCTTGTCGATGCCTTGCGTGGCCAGGAAATCGGCCTGCGCCTGCGGCGTCAGCAGATAGTTCTTTTCCTTGTGGATGGCGTTGAACACGGCCGGCGTGACCTTCTCGGCCACGCCGAGCGCGTTCAGCGTGTAGTACATCCCCGTGTGCGGCAGGAAATCGTCGCGGAACGCCACCGGCACGCGCTTGAACACGATGTTGTTGCCTTGCTTCTTGACCCACGCCTCGAGCGTCGGCTCGAATTCGTAGCAGTGCGGGCAGCCATACCAGAAGAACTCGATCACTTCGACCTTGCCGGCCGGCGCCGACACCGGCTGCGGCGACTTCATGATTTCGTAGTCCTTGCCGGCGACCGGAGCGGCCGACGCGGCCTGCGCGACGAGGCCCGCCGCGAGACTCAGGGACAGGAACAGCGTGCTGAGCAGTTTTTTCATGTTGGGGTTTCGAACGGTTGCGTGGGGCCGGCCGCGGGCGGCCGGCTTGCTGGCTTACTGTTTCGTGAAGCGGATCACCGCGGTATCGACACCGGCATCGGACAGCCGCTGGCGTGCGGAGTTCATCTCCTCGAACTTGTTGAACGGGCCGACTCGCACGCGATAGTACGTGACGCCGCTGACATCGCGCTTGGAGACCTTCGACTCGAAGCCCTGGAAGCCGAGACGCGCGCGCTGCTGCTCGGCATCGGATTCGGTCTTGTAGGCGCCCACTTGCAGGAAGTAGCCGCTGTTGGCGTCGGCCGGGTTGGCGGCGGCGGGCGTCGAGCTGGCCTTCGGCGGCTGCTGTTGGGCGGTTTTCGGCGCTTGCGTGCCCGTGCTGCTGCCCGGGTTGGCGGCCGTGGCCGGCGCTTGCGGTTTCTTCGCGGGCGGCGGCGTGACCGGATTGTTGTCGGCCGGCTTCGGCGCGACGGCCACGCCGTTGCTGTCCGACGAGGACGAACCGTTGTTCGTGCCCGGCACTTCGACGATCTGCGGCTCGGGCAGCAGCGGCGGCTGGGTCTGGTTCGCGGCCTGGCCCGGCGCGGTGTTCGGCGGGGCCGGCTGGGCGGCTTGCGGCGTGACCGGCTGGCCCGGCGTCTTGCCTTGCAGCGCGCGGTTCGGATCGAATTGCGGCTGGCTGGCGCCGCTGTCGGCGGGCGGCGCCACCTTCGACACGAACGGCGACGGCGCGCGCGTGATGTAGAGCGCCACCACCACGGCGATCGCGAGGCCGACAATCAGGCCCAGCACGATGCCAAGAAAGGTTCCCCCGGCTTGTTTCGACGGTTTCGACGTGCGGCGCGGTTTTGCCATTGCTTGAGTCACCTGCTAAAAGAAGTCGTGAAACGGGATGGGTGGCGCGGCCGCGCGAGCGCACGGCCGCCGTTGCCGGCCCGGTGCTTACATCTTGTTCGGCGACGACACGCCGAGCACCGCGAGGCCGTTCGCCAGCACCTGGCGCGTCGCGGCCAGCAGCGCGATGCGTGCGGTGCGCTGTGCTTCGTCGTCGACCAGAACGCGCTCCGCATTGTAGAACGAGTGAAACTCGCCCGCGAGGTCGCGCAGGTAGAACGCGACCGCGTGCGGGGCCAGCTCGCCGGCCGCGTGCGTCAGCATGTCGGGGAATTCCGCCAGCTTCTGCAGCAGCGACATGGCGGCCTTGCTGTCGAGCAGGGAAAGATTCGCGCTGCCGAGGATCGACTCGTCGGCGCCATGACGCGATTTCCACTCGTTGAGCACCGAGCAGATCCGCGCATGCGCGTACTGCACGTAATACACCGGATTCTCGTCGTTCTGCTTCAGCGCCAGGTCGATATCGAACACGAATTCCGTGTCGGCCTTGCGAGAGATCAGGAAGAAGCGCACGGCATCGCGGCCGCGCGTGATGGTGGCTTCGTCGAGTTGCTCGGGGGAGGTTTCCGAGCCCGGCGTCGCGCCGCCCGACCATTCGATCAGGTCGCGCACCGTCACGTAGCTGCCGGCCCGCTTCGAGATCTTCACTTCCTGGCCGTCGCGCATCACCGTGACCATCTTGTGCAGCACGTAGTCGGGATAGCCCTTCGGGATGCCGAGGTGCAGGCCCTGCAGGCCGGCGCGCACGCGCGCGATGGTGCCGTGGTGGTCCGAGCCCTGGATGTTGATGACCTTGGTGAAGCCGCGCTGCCACTTGGCGACGTGGTAGGCGACATCCGGCACGAAGTACGTGTAGGTGCCGTCGGTCTTGCGCATCACGCGGTCCTTGTCGTCGCCTTCGTCGGTCGTGCGCAGCCACAGCGCGCCTTCCTGTTCGTAGGTCATGCCAGCATCGACCAGCGCCTTCACCGTGCTTTCGACGCGGCCTTCCTGATACAGCGACGATTCGAGGTAGTACTGATCGAAACGCACGCCGAACGCCTTCAGGTCGATATCCTGCTCGCGGCGCAGGTAGGTCACCGCGAACTTGCGGATCGCCTCGATATCCTCGATGTCGCCCTTGCCGGTGACCGGCTCGCCGTCGCTGGCCTCGACGGTGGCGCCGGCCAGGTATTCGCGGGCGATGTCGGCGATGTATTCGCCGTTGTAGGCCGCTTCGGGCCAATCGGCGTCGCCCGGCTTCAGGCCGCGCGCGCGGCACTGCGTGGACAGCGCCAGGTTGCCGATCTGCACGCCGGCGTCGTTGTAGTAGAACTCGCGGTGCACCGCGTAGCCCTGGGTGGCCAGCACGTTGGCCAGCACGTCGCCGAGCGCGGCCTGGCGGCCGTGGCCGACGTGCAGCGGGCCGGTGGGGTTGGCCGAGACGAATTCGAGCAGCACGCGGCGGCCGGCGTCGTGTTCCGAGCGGCCGAAGGCCTCGCGCTCGGCGAACACCGCGCCGATCACGGCCTGCTTCGAGGCGGCGGAGAGGCGCAGGTTGATGAAGCCGGGGCCGGCGATTTCCGCGGCCTCGACCAGCCCGGCCGCGGCCGGATGCGTGCCGATGGCGGCGACGATCTTCTCGGCCAGTTGGCGCGGATTGGTGCCGAGCGGCTTGGCGAGCTGCATCGCGACGTTGCAGGCCGCGTCGCCGTGCGCGGCGGCCTTCGGGCGCTCCAGCGCGATCGCGGGCGTGACGAAGGCGGCTTCGGCGTCGCCTTTCAGGGCCTGGACGACCTGCGTCACGCAATCGGCGAGCAGGGTTTCGAGAATGTGTTTTTGGGCAGGCAGCATGCTGTCGGGAGTGGTCGTTGTCGGCGGCCGCGGGAGGCCGGCCGGCGGCGCGCCCGGCGGCGCGCGTTTCAGGGATCGCTGAATTTTAACAGGTGCTAATATGCCGCTCAGACGCAAAGCGTCGGCGCGACCCATTTACCCCCGCGCCAGCCGGCCGACGAGCCGGCAAGCACAACAAAAGCTGAAAGGATATTGCGATCATGATTACGTTCAAGAGCAAGGCGGCACAGGATCTCGACGTGCTGAAGGACTTCGCGGTGTATGTACTGGGCATCGTCGGCAAGCCGCTCGGCGAGCGCGGTGTGATCACCCACGACGAGCTGGACGGCGCGATCGCGAAGCTCGAGGCGGTGACCGACCAGGCCCGCCGCGCCAGCGCCGAGCACGGCGGCCATTTCCACGAAGAAGATACCGACCACTCCCACCACGAAGTCGCGCCGAGCGTCGCGCAACGCGTGGCGCCGTTCCTCGGCATGCTGCGCGCGGCGAAGGCGCAGAACGCGGACGTGCATTGGGGGTTCTGAGCCCCCGTGCTCCGCAGCCGCCGCGGCGGCACGGCAAAAAGCCCGCTTTCATGGCGGGCTTTTTTGCATTCGGCGGGCCGTCTCGTCATTGGTCTGACGATTCGTCCCGCTGAAAACGCTTACAGCAACGGCGCCAGCGCCCGCCGCGCATCCTTCTCCGACAGCGACATCCGAGCCGCGAAATCGGCCACCTGGTCGTTGCCGATCTTGCCGACCGAGAAATACGTGCTGTCGGGGTGTGCCAGATAGAAGCCCGACACGCTCGCCGCCGGCAGCATCGCCAGCGATTCGGTCACGCTCATGCCGATCTCCTCGGCGCGCAGCACGTCGAACATCGCCTGCTTGACGAGGTGGTCCGGGCAGGCCGGGTAGCCCGGCGCCGGGCGGATGCCGGTGTATTTCTCGGCGATCAGCGCTTCGTTGTCGAGCGTCTCGCCGGCCGCGTAACCCCACAGCTCGCGGCGCACGCGCGTGTGCATCGCCTCGGCGAACGCTTCGGCGAAGCGGTCCGCCAGCGCCTTCAGCATGATCGCGCTGTAGTCGTCGTGATCGGCCTCGAACTGCTTTTCCTTCGCCTCGACGCCCAGCCCGGCCGTCACGGCGAACAGGCCGATGTAGTCGGCCACGCCCGATTCCTTCGGCGCGATGAAATCGGCCAGCGAGCGGTTCGGGCGCATCACGCCGTCCACCACCGGGCGCACGCTCTGCTGGCGCAGGTTGCTCCAGCGCATCGCGACTTCGGTGCGGCTGTCGTCGGTGTAGATCTCGATGTCGTCGTCGCCCACGGTGTTGGCCGGCAGCAGCGAGATCACGCCGTTCGCGGTCAGCCAGCGGCCCTGGATCAGGCGCGAGAGCATCGACTTGCCGTCCGAGAACACGCGCCGCGCCGATTCGCCGACGATCTCGTCGTTGAGGATCGCCGGGTACGGGCCGGCCAGGTCCCAGGTCTGGAAGAACGGGCCCCAGTCGATGTAGTTCGCCAGCTCGGCCAGGTCGTAGTTCTTGAATACGCGGCGGCCGATGAACTTCGGCTTGACCGGCGTGTAGCTCGACCAGTCGACCTTGGTCTTGTTGGCGCGCGCCTCGGCCAGCGTGACCATCGGCGTCTGCTTCCGGTTCGCGTGCTGGTCGCGGATGCGGTCGTATTCGCTCTTGAGGTCGTCGAGGTAGCGCGTGGCGCCCTCGTCCGACAGCAGGCTCGACGCCACCGACACCGAGCGCGACGCATCCGGCACGTACACCACCGGGCCTTCGTAATGCGGCGCGATCTTCACGGCGGTGTGCACGCGCGAGGTGGTCGCGCCGCCGATCAGCAGCGGGATCTTCTTCACGCGGAAATAATCGTCGCGCTGCATTTCGGATGCGACGTAGGCCATTTCCTCCAGGCTCGGCGTGATCAGGCCCGACAGGCCGATGATGTCCGCGCCCTCGACCTTCGCCTTCGCGAGGATCTCGTTGCACGGCACCATCACGCCCATGTTCACCACTTCGAAGTTGTTGCACTGGAGCACCACCGACACGATGTTCTTGCCGATGTCGTGCACGTCGCCCTTGACGGTGGCGATCACGATCTTGCCCTTCGCGCGCACGTCGCCGCCCGCTTCCGCGAGCAGGCGCTTTTCTTCCTCGATGAACGGGATCAGGTGCGCCACGGCCTGCTTCATCACGCGCGCCGATTTCACGACCTGCGGCAGGAACATCTTGCCCTGGCCGAACAGATCGCCCACCACGTTCATGCCGTCCATCAGCGGGCCTTCGATCACGTTGATCGGGCGGCCGCCGGCGGCGTGGATCTTGGCGCGGGATTCTTCGGTGTCCTCGACGATGAAGTTCGTGATGCCGTGCACCAGCGCATGCGCGAGCCGCTTCTCGACCGGCTGGTTGCGCCATTCGAGGTTCTCTTCCTTCTTCGCGGCGCCCGTCTTGAACTTGTCGGCCACTTCGAGCAGGCGGTCGGTGGCGTCGTCGCGGCGGTTCAGCACCACGTCTTCCACGCGCTCGCGCAGGTCGGCGTCGAGATCGGCGTACACGCCGAGCTGGCCCGCGTTGACGATGCCCATGTCCATGCCGGCCTGGATCGCGTGATACAGGAACACGGTGTGGATCGCCTCGCGCACCGGGTCGTTGCCGCGGAATGAGAACGACACGTTCGATACGCCGCCGCTGATCTTCGCGTACGGCAGGTTCTGCTTGATCCAGCGGGTGGCTTCGATGAAGTCGACCGCGTAGTTGTTGTGCTCCTCGATGCCCGTGGCGACCGCGAAGATGTTCGGGTCGAAGATGATGTCTTCGGGCGGGAAGCCGCATTCCTCCACCAGCACCTGGTACGAGCGCGTGCAGATTTCGGTCTTGCGCTCGTAGGTATCGGCCTGGCCGGTTTCGTCGAACGCCATCACCACGGCGGCCGCGCCGTAGCGGCGGATCAGTTTTGCGTGGTGGATGAACGGTTCCTTGCCTTCCTTCAGCGAGATCGAGTTGACGATCGCCTTGCCCTGCACGCACTTCAGGCCGGCCTCGATCACGTCCCACTTCGACGAATCGATCATGATCGGCACGCGCGCGATGTCCGGCTCGGACGCGATCAGATTCAGGAAGCGGACCATCGCCGCCTTCGAATCGAGCATCGCCTCGTCCATGTTGATGTCGATCACCTGCGCGCCGTTCTCGACCTGCTGGCGCGCGACCGCGAGCGCCTCGTCGAACTGGCCGTTCAGGATCATCCGCGCGAACGCCTTCGAGCCGGTCACGTTGGTGCGTTCGCCGACGTTGATGAAGAGGGTGCCCTGGGTGACGTTGAACGGCTCGAGGCCGGCAAGTCGCATGGTGTGGTCGGTCATGGCGTGTAGGGTGAAATGCGGTGAGCGTTCGAGGAGACGGATTGCATGGTGGTCAGAGCGGTTTCAGCGCGAGCAGGCGCTCGAACCATCGGCCGAAGTGCGGGCACTCCTGCCGGATGCGGTCGAGGCCGATGTGCTTCGCGGAGCGCGGGCCATGCATCGTTTTCCGGTAGTTCGGGTTGAGAATCTCGAGCCGCTTCGACGGTGCGGTGTGCCGGGAATCGTTGATCCATTCCGGATCGGGCTTCGCGTTTCGGATCTCCGCCAGTTGCGGTGCGCTGGCGGCCCAGGTCGGCTCGATTTCGCAGAGCCGATGGACGTCGGAAAACAGCAGCGCTTCGAATTCGTGCGGCTGGATATGCGGCAGGAAGCGCTCGGGGCGACACTGGGCGGATTCGACGATATCGGCATGCAGTGCGGCCTCGATCGCCTGTGCACGCTCGGACGGCGTGCGATTTTTCGTGTCCTCGACGCCGCGGAAGGAGGGGTCGAGCCCGTACAGATCGAACAGCGTCGTGACGAACGTGTTGGTGCGCTCGCGCAACGTGTGCACGACGAAGCGGCGCACGCGATCGAGGTTCAGGCCGCCGCCCTTGCCCTGCGGGGATGTCTTGATGAGCCGGGGTGTCGCGTAGATTCCGTTGAGCGCCAGGATGTCCTTGAGCACGTCGGTGACGAAGCGCTCCTCGGTCGGCCTTTCGCCGACGATGATCAACTCGACCATTACGCCGGCCTCCCGCCCAGGACGTTCTGCTTCCACAGATCGCCGAGCGAATAATCGTCGAGCCAGCTTTGCAGTGCGTCCGCATCGAGGCGGGTGAACGTCGAAGCGTTGTCCTTGCGATCGACGATCACGACATCTTCCGGATCGAGGCAGTTGAGCAACTCGACCGACTGCGTGGAAACGATCAACTGGATATTTTCCGACGCGCGCTTCAGCATGTCGGCCAGCACGCTGATCGCGTACGGATGCAGGCCCAGTTCGGGTTCGTCGATCAGGATCGTCGACGGCATGAGCTCGTGGGGTTGCAGCAGCAAGGTGGCGAGGCAGATGAATCGCAGCGTGCCGTCCGACAGCATGTGCGCCTTGAACGGCGTGTCGGGGTTGCCCTGCTCGGTCCATTCGAGTTCGATGGTGGCCGCATCGTCGTCGCGGTGTACGAAATCGCTGAAGAACGGCGCGATCAGGCGGATCGTTTCGACGATCAACCGATAGTGCGACGCGTGCTTCGTGCGAAGCATGTGCAGGTAAGCGGCGAGATTCGCGCTGTCCACCTTCAAACGCAGCGTGTCGTTCCGGGCGTGCGGCTGCTTGACCTTCGCGGTTTCGCTGGTGTCCTGGAAATGGTAGATGCGCCAGCTTTTGATGGTCGCGATCAGGCTGGCACCGGTATTGGCGGTGTGCTGATTCCGGGACTCGGTCAGATGAGATTCGGCGTTGCCGTCGAGGAAGGCGAGGCTGAAGTTCGGCTTGCCGCGTTCATCGGTGACGCTGGCGAACTCTCGCTCGAATATCAGACGATTATCGTTCGTGGGAATCAGAAAGAACGTGTAGTTCCCGTCGCCAAATTGGATATCGGCGTAAATCCGGTCCGTCACCTGCCGCGAATAATGCAGCAGCGTGTCTGGCCCACCCTGCTTCTGCACGAACACCTGCAGACGCTGCTCCGCAATTTCCGCCAGCAGCCGGAAGAACCCGATGAAATTCGACTTGCCCGCGCCGTTCGCGCCGATCAGTACGTTGAGATTGCGCAACTCGAAGTCGTGCAACTCCCGGATCGACTTGTAGCCGGTGATCGTGAGCGTTTGAACGGTGGGCATGTCGATTCCCTTGGCCGCAATCGGTCAGGCGGCTTCGTCTTCGCTGTAATGCGTCGGCCAGCGGCGCGGCTTCACGTCGGCCAGCGCCTTGGCGATTTCGGCGATGTGCGCCGGCGTGGTGCCGCAGCAGCCGCCGGCCAGGTTCACGAGGCCGGCCTGCGCGAACTCGCGCAGCAGGCTCGAGGTGACGTCGGGCGTTTCGTCGAAGCCGGTGTCGGCCATCGGGTTCGGCAGGCCCGCGTTCGGGTAGCAGGACACGTAGGTGTCGCAGAGCTTGGCCAGCTCGGCGATGTACGGGCGCATCAGCGCCGCGCCGAGCGCGCAGTTCAGGCCGAACGTGAGCGGGCGCACGTGGCGCAGCGAATTCCAGAACGCCTCGACGGTCTGGCCCGACAGGATGCGGCCCGACGCGTCGGTGACGGTGCCCGAGATCATGATCGGCAGCAGCTCGCCGGTGTCCTCGAACAACTGGTCGAGCGCGAACAGCGCGGCCTTCGCGTTCAGCGTGTCGAAGATCGTTTCGACCAGGAACAGGTCCACGCCGCCGTCGAGCAGCGCCTTGGCCTGCTGGTAGTACGCATCGCGCAGTTCGTCGTAGGTGACGTTGCGCGCGCCCGGATCGTTGACGTCGGGCGAGATGCTGGCCGTTTTCGGCGTCGGGCCGATGGCGCCCGCAACGAAACGCGGCTTGTCCGGCGTCGAATACTTGAGCGCTGCCTCGCGGGCGAGACGCGCCGATTCGACGTTCATTTCCACGACGAGATGCTCCATCTCGTAGTCGGCCTGCGCGACGGTGGTGGCGCCGAACGTGTTGGTTTCGACGATGTCGGCGCCGGCCGCGAAGTATTGATCGTGGATCTCGCGGATCGTGTCGGGCTGCGTCAGCGACAGCAGCTCGTTGTTGCCCTTGATGTCGCGATGGAAATCGGCGAAGCGCGGGCCGCGATAGGCGGCTTCGTCGTACTTGTATTGCTGGATCATCGTGCCCATCGCGCCGTCGAGGATCAGGATCCGGCTTTGCAGCAGCGCGGGCAGGTCGGCGCCGCGCGTGTAGGGCGCGGCGGGGGCGAGACGAATGGACGGCTTGGTCGGCATGGCGAGCGGGCGGCGATGTAGGGAAAACCGCCATTGTAGCGGGTGCGCGGCTGCGCCGCCCGGCGTGGCGGACAATTGCGCGCCCAATGAAAACCCCCGCGCGGCAAGCCGGGCGGGGGTTCGGTCGTGCAGTGCGGAGGTGCGGGGCAGGCGGGAGAGTGCGGCCGCCCGGCCCGGCATCCGTTGCGCGCCGCCGGGGCGGCACGCGAACCGGCTAGTGCAGCACCACCGGCTGGGTCATCAGGCTGTCGAACTGGCCGAGGAATTCATCGACTTCGTCGAGCGAGGGCTCGTCCTCGATCAGTTGCCGGACATGGTCGCGGAAACGTGCCGCCAGTTCGCCTTCGATAAAGATCTCGCGCTGCGCATTCTTGTCCACAATCTCGTAGCCGCCCGAATTCATGGCGTGGTGACCGAGCTGCGGAGGAAATTCGACTACGCAGTAGTTGGGGCTGTTGTAGATCATTTGCATGGCGGCACTCCTCTTCGCTGTGGCTTTCAGGCCGAATGCTCCAAAGATGGGGCGGGCCTGGCCGGTTTCAAGGGGTTGGCGCTGCACGCCCGCGTGTGGCTTTGGGCGCAATCGGTCAGAGACCGATTTCGATGAAACGTTTCCGATTCTCCTCTCGTCTGCGAGTCACGTTGCAAAACATTGTCAACAGTGTGTCGCAAGTTTACCGGGAAGCAAAAAAACTTGTGGAGTCGGTCGAAATTACCGGGATGGCGAGGCGGGCGTGGAGGCCGGTGCGGGGGCGGGCGGGGCTTCGGTGGCGGCGGTCATCGATGCCGGCGACGCAGCCGACGTGGGCGACGCAGTCGAGGCGACTGGCAAGTCGGATGCGGCCGACGCCGGTTCCGGGGCCGAAGCCGGCTCGGCATCCGCCGCCGCCGATTCGTCATACCCGAGCCCGATCGTCGGCGCGCCGCGCCCCTGCCACAGCAGTTCGATCTCGGTGCCGTTCGGCTCGGTCTGCACGAGCCGCACCGGCAGCCAGTCGAGCGACGGCGCGAGCCAGATGTCGATGCGACGCGTATCGCCCGCGCGCCGCGGCAGGCGGCGGAAGTGGCGCGTTTCGAGCGACGTGGTGGCGGTGCGGATGGTTTCGTCGCCGATCGTCACGATGGGCCAGGTTTCGCCGCTGTTGTTGTCGATCACGAAGAATTCGCGGGCGACGCCCGGCTTGTAGACGTCCGGCGCGCCGTGCACGAGGCCGGACAACTGCATCAGCAGGCTGAAGCGGTCCTGTGTGCCGTCGGCGAGCTTGAGCGAATCGGGCGTGCGCGTGAACACGATCTGCCTGGTCTGACGATTGAAGATCGCGATGTCGGCCGGGCGGCGGCCGCGCTGCTCGGTGTAGCGGTCGGGCGCGACGCCGAACGCGTCGAAGCGGCCGAGGCTCTCGTACACGTAGGGGCCGACGAACGGCACGGGGATCTCGATGCGCTGACGGTAGCGGCTGCCGTCGTTGACCCAGTGGATCGTCGCGGTGCCGTTCAGGTTGCCGTTGAAGTATGCGCCGTAACGCAGGTCGCCCGATGGCGGCGGCACGAACTTCGCGCCCGGCGCAGCAGTGGGCGCGGCTACGGCGGCGCTGGCGGCACTGGCGGCCGAGGCGCCGGTGCCCGAGCCGCTCGCGGCGGTGCCCGGTGCGGCAGGCGTGGCAGACGCAGTGGTGATGGGCGAGGGCTGCGCGGTGGTCAATACCGGCGCGTCGTCGTGCGCCGGCGCGGGTGCGGGCTTTGCCGCCTTGGCCGGCTCGGGTCGGGCTGCCGGTTGCGGCGCCGGCTTGGGCGCCCGCTCGATCGGCTGGGGTTTCAGCAATTCGACTTCGACGGGCGTGTCGTCGCGCGTGTCGGGGTTGGCGGGCGCGCGATAGCCGGCGAACCACAGGCCCGCCAGCGCGTGCAGCACCACCACCAGCGCGAGCGTCAGCACGATGCGCAGCGTGTGGCGCGGCTTCGGGCGTGACGAGTCGGACGGGAACGGAGCGGGCATCGATCGGGAACGGGTTGGTTGCGGAAGGGATGAATGGGATGAACGGCGGTACGGCAGCGAGCGCGGGAGCAAGCGGCGTGCCTCGCAGGCTCCGGGCGGGCCTGTGTGCCAGCCGATCGGACAGCGCATCGCGACGATCGTTCGCCAACCCGCCCGCGCAGGCGATTCAGCGCAAGCCGGGCTCAAGCCTCGCGCGGCGTCGCGCTGTAACCGATTTCGTACGACAGCTTCTGCGCGCATTCGCGCAACGCGAGATCGATCTCGCCGCCCCACGCCACATCGAATCCGCCGTCGTGACCCAGCGCGATCAGGCCGAGCGACAACTCGCCGAGCGAATCGAACACCGGCATGCAGAACGCGTGGATGGTGGGCAGCAGCACGCCCTGCACGCGCGCGGCCTGATGGGTGCGCACGTCGGCCAGCAGCGTCTCGACCTCGGCCATTGTGCGCGGGCCGTCGCGATGCGCGGCGCGGCGCGCGTCGGCCAGTTCGCGCTCCATCATCGCGCCGGTCTTGCCGCGCGGCAGGTAGGCGGCGAACAGCAGGCCGGTGGCCGAGCCGAGCAACGGCATGACGTCGCCGAGCTTCAGCGACGCCTTGGCCGGGTGGCTCGATTCCATCCAGTGCACCACGGTCGGCCCCTGGTTGCCCCACACGGCGATGCCGACCGTCAGGTCGCGTTCGTCGCGCAATGCGGCGAGCGCCACGCGCGCGAGCTTCACGCCGTCGACGCGCGCAAGCCGCGCCAACCCCAACTGCAACGCGAAGCCGCCGAGTTCGTAGCGCCCCGAGACGGGGTCCTGCGCGACCACGCCGAGCCGCTGGAAGCTGACCAGATAGCGATGCGCCTTGGCCGGGCTCATCTGCGCGCGCTGCGCGAGGTCGCGCAGCATCATCGCGCGCGGCTCCTGCGTCAGCACGTCGAGCAGCCGGAAGCCGACCTCGATCGACTGGATGCCGGAGCGGACTTTTTCCTCGGCGGGGTCGTCGGTCAGGTCGTCGTGGTCGGACATGGGCAGCGTGCAGGGCGAAAAGAGGGAGAAGGGGGAGAATGCGGGGCAGGCACGGCGCGCCCGGCGGGCTGGCCGCGCGGGCTTCGCCGCACAGATTCACCATCGTAAAATAGATTCCCTCCATCGTCACTACACGGTATCCAGCACCATGAAACTCGCTTCGCTGAAGGACGGCACGCGCGACGGCCAATTGATCGTGGTGTCCCGCGACCTGCAAACGGCCGCGATTGCCGACACGATCGTGCCGACGCTGCAGCGCGCGCTCGACGACTGGGCGTTCCACGCGGCGCAGCTTCGCGAACTGTACGACGCGCTCAACCACGGCCGTGCCCGTCGCGCGTTCGCGTTCGAGCCCGCCGACTGCATGGCGCCGCTGCCGCGCGCCTACCAGTGGGCCGACGGCTCGGCCTACCTCAATCACGTCGAGCTGGTGCGCCGCGCGCGCGGCGCCGAGATGCCGCCCGAATTCCACACCGATCCGCTGATGTACCAGGGCGGCAGCGACGATTTCCTCGGCGCGCACGACGACATTGTTTGCGCGTCGGAGGAATGGGGCATCGATTTCGAGGCCGAGGTCGCGGTGGTGACGGGCGACGTGCCGATGGGCACGCGAGCCGACGAAGCGCTCAAGAGCGTGCGGCTCGTGATGCTCGTCAACGATGTCTCGTTGCGCAACCTGATTCCGGCCGAGCTCTCGAAGGGCTTCGGCTTCTTCCAGAGCAAGCCGTCGACGGCGTTCTCGCCGGTGGCGGTCACGCCCGACGAACTCGGCGAGCACTGGCGCGAAGGCCGCGTCGATCGGCCGCTGCTGGTGAGCTGGAACGGCAAGCGCGTCGGCCAGCCCGAGGCCGGCGTGGACATGGCGTTTCACTTTGGGCAACTGATCGCGCACGCGGCGAAGACGCGCAACCTGCGCGCGGGCGCGATCGTCGGCTCGGGCACCGTCTCGAACCGCGATGCGAAGCGCGGCTATTGCTGCATCGCCGAGAAACGTTGCCTGGAGACCATCGAGCACGGCGCGCCGCAAACCGACTTCATGCGCTACGGCGACCGCGTGCGCATCGAGATGCTCGACGCGGCGGGCAAGTCGATCTTCGGCGCGATCGAGCAGGCCGTGTCGCCGCTCGATGGGCAGGCCTGAGGGCCGCCGCGCCCGCCAGCGGGTGCGTAAACCCCGGCCCGCGCGGCCGCTCACGCTTCATCCATGCGCGCTATGATCGAAACTTGCGCGCGCGTGCGCCGCTGGTTTTCATCGAACCCGTCACGAAGGATGGTTGCATGACCGATACGCCCGGCTCCAATCCGTTTTCCGGTTTCGCAGGTTTCAACCCGTCCGAGATGCTCGACCGGATGTGGGACATGATGCGGATGTCGCCGTTCGGCGCGGCCACGCCGCCCGGCATGCCGCCGTCGCTGTCGGCGATGTCGGACATGATGTCGCCGCTGTCGAGCGTCGAGGAACTCGACAAGCGCATTACCGATTTGCGCGCCGTCGAACAGTGGCTGAAGCTCAACCTCGGCATGCTGCAATCGGCGATCCAGGCGCTCGAGGTGCAGCGCGCGACGCTGGCCACGCTGCGTGCGTTCGGTGCGCTCGCGCAGGAATCGATGGCGGCGGCCGAGGCGGCCGTCGCGAAGGATGCGCCCGAGCCGCCGCCGGTCGCGCGGCCGTGGGGCGCGCCGCCGCCGAAACCGGCGGCCGAAGCCGAACCGGCCGCTCAGGGGTCTCAATCCGCTCAGGCCGAGTCACCCGCCCAAGGCGCGACGCCGGGGGCGGTGCCCGGCGCGGAGGCCTTCGATCCGTCCAACTGGTGGAACCTGCTGCAATCCCAATTCAATCAGATCGCCAGTTTCGCGGCGTCCCAGCCGGGTGCCGCCGCGGCGCCGTTCTCGCCCGCCGCTTTCACTGCCGCCGCCGGCCAGGCCGCCGCGCCTGCCGGTCCGGCCAAGGCGGCGGGGCCGGCCAAGGCGGCGCCCGCCTCGCCCGCGCGCAAGCCCGTCACGCGCCGCGCGGCGCCGGCCAAGCCGCGCGCGGCCGCCGCATCGTCGAGCGCGGCCCCCGACGATGCACCGCCGCCCGCGTCGAAACCCGCTCGCAAACGGAGCGTCTGATGCGCTCCGCGCTGATCGACTGAGGCGCCGATGCGGCTCGCGCTCGTGCTGATGGGAGGCGGCGCGCGTGCCGCTTATCAGGCCGGCGTGCTCGCCGCGCTGGCCGAGATCGCGCGCGAGGCCGAACCGGCGCGCCGCGACTTGCCGTTCTCGATCGTCTGCGGCTCGTCGGCCGGCGCGATCAATGCCGCCGCCGTTGCCAGCCACGCCGACGATTTCCCGCACGGCGCGGCCCGCCTGCTCGCGTTCTGGGAGCACCTGCGCGCCGAGATGATCTACCGCACCGACTGGCTCGGCGTGGCCGGCGCCGGGGCGCGCTGGCTGGCCGCGATGAGCATCGGCTGGGCCGCGCACCAGTCGCCGCGCGGCTTGCTCGACAACGCGCCGCTCGCGCATCTGCTGCAGCGCGAACTGAACGTGCACCGGATCAACCAGATGCTCGGCACGCGCCGGCTGCATGCGCTGTCGGTCACGGCGCTCAGTTATACGAGCGGCCGGCATCTGACGTTCTACGCGGGCAGCGAGCCGATCCATGCATGGCGGCGCGCGCAGCGTACGGCGCGGATGGTCGATCTGTCGGCCGCGCATCTGCTTGCTTCGTCGGCGATCCCGTTCGTGTTTCCGGCGGTGCCGCTCGTGATCGATGGCCGCGTCGAGTATTTCGGCGATGGCTCGATCCGCCAGATCGCGCCGCTGTCGCCGGCGATCCATTTCGGCGCCGACCGCATCGTGGTGGTGGGGGCGGCGGCCGCGCGGCCCGAGGTGCCGGCGGCGAACGGCGAGATCGCGCATACGCACGGCTATCCGTCGCTCGCCCAGATCGGCCAGCAGGTGCTGGCGAGCGTGTTTCTCGATTCGATCGGCACCGACATCGAGCGGATCGAGCACATCAACCGCGTGGTCGAGCATCTGCCGCGTCAGGTGGAGCCCGAAAGCGGCTGGCGGCATGTGGACGTGCTCGCGATCGCGCCGTCCGAGCGCATCGAGCTGATTGCGGCCAAGCATGTGCGGCGGCTGCCCGCCACGGTGCGTGCGCTGCTCGGCGGCATCGGCGGCAATCGGCCGGCCGGCGCGTCGTTCGCCAGCTATCTGCTGTTCGAGGCCGAATTCACGCGCGAGCTGATCGCGCTCGGGCGCGCCGACGCGATGCGCCAGCGCGACACGCTGGCCGCGTGGATCGCTTCGGCCGATGCGCAGAACGCCGGCGCGGCGCCCGGCATCGGCAGGTCGGCCGGCAGCCGCGCTGGGGTGCCTTTCGTCACACCAATCGGTTCGATATCCGAACGAAATCTCGACCGGCGCGAGGGCCGATAGCCGCGTGTGCGGGGTGTCTTTTTAGCGACTCTTTGCCGCACCCATGTCTCGGATCCGTCACAGGTGCGTGCTATCATCGCCGACGCCGAAATCATCCAGACGGGTGCTGGCGGCGCGATCCGTCCCTGACGCTTGCGCGCACGGTCCCGACAACGACAGCCGGCCTTGAGCCGGCCTTCTCTCAGGGTGCGTGCGAAGCTCGATGGGTTCGGGCGTCGCACGTATCGCCCCACAAGCGGTTGCGCTGCCGCAAATAAATGTGCCGATGCGCTTGCATCCGGCGCTCGGTTTAGCGCGTAAAATTACCGTTTCGTCAGGTGAGCGTCCGAATTGTGGTCGCTCGGCCCAACAGTCACGTTTTGAAGTCGCATTGCGCAACAGGGGTGGGACCATGAACACCATGCTTTATCCGGAACTCTACAAATCGCTCGAAGCCGTCCGCTGGGACATGGAGAAGGACATCCCTTGGGATCGGTTCGACGCGTCGCTGCTGACCGACGAGCAGGCCAAGACGATCAAGATGAACGCGATCACCGAATGGTCGGCATTGCCCGCCACGGAGATGTTCCTGCGCGACAACCATCACGACAGCGATTTCTCGGCCTTCATGAGCGTCTGGTTTTTCGAGGAGCAGAAGCATTCGCTGGTGCTGATGGAATACCTGCGCCGCTTCAAGCCGGAAATGATGCCGACCGAAGCCGAGCTGCACGCGGTGCGCTTCGAGTTCGATCCGGCGCCGCCGCTCGAAACGCTGATGCTGCACTTCTGCGGCGAAATTCGTCTGAATCACTGGTATCGCCGTGCCGCCGAGTGGCACACCGAGCCGGTCATCAAGCACATCTACGAAACGATCTCGCGCGATGAAGCGCGTCATGGCGGCGCCTATCTGCGCTACATGAAGAAGGCGATGGTGAACTGCGGCGATGTCGCGCGTTCGGCATTCGCGAAGATCGGCGTGTTGATGGCGTCGGCGCGTCGCACCGAAAAGCCGCTGCACCCGACCAACCTGCACGTGAATCAGGCGCTGTTCCCGCGCGACACGATCCAGTCGCGGCTGCCCGATCCGGAATGGCTCGAGCGCTGGCTTGACGAGCAGATCCGCTTCGACGGCGATTGGGAAAAGAAGGTGGTCGACCGTATCCTGCACAACCTGTCGATCCTGTTCGAGCGCACGTTCGCGACGGCGCAGGAATTGAACCGCTACCGCAAGGAAGTCACGGCTCGCCTGCAAACGCCAACGCCCGACGCCGGCGCGACGCAAGCCGCCTGACGCGGCGCCGTTCGCCGCCCGCCAAGGCTGCCAAGCCCGCCATTTCGCGCGGGCTTTTTTTATTCTTCCGCTGACCGGAGCCGAAATCCCGATGCCCGCCGCCTTCGAACGCAAATTCATCACCCGCGAGGCGCTTGCCGCGCTGCGCCCCACGCTGAACGCGCCCGTCGTGTTCACCAACGGCGTGTTCGACATCCTGCACCGCGGCCACGTCACCTATCTGGCCGATGCGAAGGCGCTCGGCGCGTGCCTGATCGTCGGCGTGAACAGCGATGCGTCGGTGCGCATGCTCGGCAAGGGCGACGATCGCCCGATCAACCGTCAGGAAGATCGCATGGCGTTGCTGGCCGCGCTCGAATGCGTGGATTGGGTGGTGGGTTTCGAGGACAAGACGCCGATCGGCCTGATCGCGGCGGTGCGGCCCGACATCCTCGTGAAGGGCGGCGATTACGACATGGATGCGCTGCCGGAATCGGCGCTCGTGCGCGGCTGGGGCGGCACGGCGCTGGCGATTCCGTTCGAGTTCGAGCGCTCGACCACGTCGCTGCTGAAGAAGGTGCGCGCGCACCAGGCTTGAGCCCGGCGCGCGCAGCGCGTCAGGCGTGAGGGGCGGAGGCGGCGGGCGGGGCGGACGTGGCTGGGGCAGCCGACGTGGCGGCGGCGCTCGCGGCGGGCGCCGATGCGGCATCTGACGCGCCCGGCGCCGTCGCGGAAGCCGCTTCTGCAGACGATGCCCCGAGCAACATCGATTCGACCGACGGCGAGGCAATCGGCCCGCCCACGGTCGGCGCTTCGGCGGCCTGCACGGTAGCGGCGACGCGCAGCGCCTGCGGGTGCACCTGCTGCGTCAGATGAGACGGCTCGCGTGGCCCGGCCGCCGGTTGCGGACCGAACAGGCCTTGCTGCGCCGCCAGGGCGATCAGATTCGCCACCACCAAAATCGAGATAATCCAACGTAGCATCGCCCCAGCTCTCCTTCGACCGTCAGTCGTTCGTGTGCCCGGCCCGGTCCCGCGCCCGGCATGTTCCGCATGGTTCCGTGTTGCTCGATGTTGCTTGGTATTGTCTGCTGCTAATTGCTGTTGCTTGGGTCCTGCGCGCCCGGTGAAGCGTCCGTGCGGTGGCCCGGTCAGGCCGTGCCGCGTTCTTGCGGCGTGGCGCCGGCTTCCGCGGCGATTCTCGCCAGCCCCGACAGTACCAGCGCATCGTGCCGGGTGTGCGGCACCGTCAGCGCCTGCGCGACGGCGTCGGCCGCGCCGCCCGACAGCAGCAGCCGCACCGGCTGCGCGCCATCGTTCGACAGGTCGCGCCAGGCGCGTTCGATCAGCCCGGCTTGCGCATACAGGCAGCCGGCCGACAGCGAATGCGCCGTGTCGACGGCGAACGGCAGGCGGCCCGGCGTACTGCCGAGTTCGCCGACGAGGCGCTGCGCCGTGTCGGTCGACAGCGTCGGCAACTGCGCGGTGTGCTGGCCGAGCGCGCGCATCATCAGCGCCCAGCCTGGCGCGATCAGGCCGCCGGTGAAGCGGCCGTCGGCGTTCAGCGATTCGAGCGTGGTGGCGGTGCCGAACGTGGCGATCAGCAGCGCCTCGCCCGGATAGGCCGCGCGCGCGCCGATCAGGCCGCACCAGCGGTCGCTGCCCAGTTGCGACGGCGTGGCATAGCCGTTGGTCACGCCGCATTGCGCCTCGCGCGCCGCGACCCGCGTGCGCGGCAGGCCGGGCCAGCGCGCCTCGATCAGCGCGTCGATGCGCGCGCCGAGCGCCGCGCCGGCCACATTGGAGACCCACGCGCCGCGCGGCGCGGGATGCCCGGGCCAGGCGGGAATCGCCGCCGAATCGACCGGCGTGGCCACCGTGGCCTCCGGGGTCGTGTCGGCTTCGCTCGCATGGTCGAACGCCGCCGTCGCGACGATCCGGCCGCCCGCGTCGGCGAGCGCCCATTTGATCCGGCTGTTGCCCGCGTCGACGAGCAGCGCCAGTTCGCTCATGGCGCGACCTCGCCACCGATGCCGCCATGGCCCACGGCACCCACCTCACCCGATTCGCGCAGCGAAATGTCGCCGGCCGCGATCGCGCGTTCGCCGTCGGGCGTGTCGAGCAGCAACTGGCCGGTTTCGTCGATGCCGATGGCGATGCCGCGCGCCACTTCCCGGCCCTGTTCGAGCAGCACCACCTCGCGGCCCGCATGCGCGTGCAGCGCGGCCCAGCGTTGCCGGAACGGCGCGAGGCCGGCCGCCGAGAAATGTTCGAGCGCGGTGGCGAGCGGGTCGAGCACGGCGGCCAGCGTATCGGTGAGGTTCGCCGACGGGCAGGCGGCCGACAGCGCGGCGGGCGGCAACGCGCCGGCCAGCGTGGCGTCGCGCGCACGCAGCGCATCGACTTCGGCGGCCACCGCTTCGGCGCCCCGCACGTTGATGCCGAAGCCGATCACGATGGCGGTGGCGTCGGCGGTGTTCCAGACGGTTTCGACGAGAATCCCGCCGAGCTTGCCGAGCGGCGTGTCGCCGTCGGTCAGCAGCAGGTCGTTCGGCCATTTGAGGCGCACGCGCTGGCCGCGCAGCGGCAGCGTGCCGAGGCCCTCGGCGAGCGCGACGCCCACCGCGAGGCTCAGGCCGGCCAGCGCATCGACCGGGCGCGGCAGCACGCAGCCGACCGAGCACAACAGCGCGTTGCCGGGCAACGCGAACCACGGGCGGCCCTGGCGGCCGCGGCCGGCGGTCTGTTCGTAGGCCACGCGCACGATCGGCCTGGGCAGCGCGGCGCGCGTGCGCGGCAGCGTCTTGAGGTGTGCGGCGAGGTCGGCGTTGGTCGAGCCGGTGGCGTCGACGATGTCGAGCGGCCAGGGTTCGGGAGCCGAGGCGGGAAGCGCGTGCGCACGCGCCGGATCGATCCGCGCGTCGTCGGGAAGGGGCGGGGAGACTGTCATGGCGGCTATTGTACGAGAGCCGGCGCGCGCGGGATCGATCCGGCGCGTGTCGCGCCGACGGCGCCGGCCCAGGCAGGTGACGGGGTGTTGGCGCACGCGGCGAGGCGTGCGGGCCGAGGGTGATCCGGAGCGCCGAAACGACGGGGCTGGATCAGAAGACTAGAACGCGGCGAGGCCGAGCTGCGCTCGCCGCACCGCCTTCCGTGCCGCTCAAGGCGCGCTCGCCGGATGCTTCGGTGCACGCGCGGCTTCGCGCCACGGCGCGCGATACGCATCCTCGTCGCGCGTCACGCCGCCATTGCCGAACACGCGCGCCTTGTCGAGTTCGAAGCGGGCCTCGCGCACCGTCGCGGCCGTTGCCCCGTCGTGCGCCGCCGGATCGGCCTCGGCGGCGGTTTCGAGCCAGCCGAGCCCCTCGTCGCGCAGGCCCGTATCGTGCGAGCCAAGCAGCGCGGTGCCGAGCGCGACCTGCGCGTCGCCGCGGCCGTCGCGCGCCAGTTCGCGCAACTGCTGCATCGCGCGTGGCTCGTTCGCTTGTGCCACCCTCGCGCGCCATGCCTCGATCTGCACGCGATCGGCGCGGCTGGCGCTGCCGTCCCAGCCGGCGGCCGCCACGCCCGCCGCCAGCAGTGCGGCCACCAGCAGCATGCCGGTGGTCGGCAGCGTGAAGCGAGCCGCGCGTGCGAAACCGTGCGTCGGGGCGGCGTGGGCGGTGGAGACGGCCGTCGATGCGCCTCCCGCGTTGAGCGTGGTGAAACTGCGCATCGTCGTCTTCATTGCATCAGGTCGATTGCGTTGGTCGGGTCGGGCGACGTGCCCCTGTCGATGTCGCCCGGGAAACGGCTGACGAGCGCCTGCATGGCGGCGGACGGCGAATCGAAACGCATCGGAATGTCCTGTCTGTTTTTTTGGGGCGGAATCAACGGCGCGCGAATGCCGTTGGCCGGAAGCGACGTCAAGTATCGAAAGCATTCGTGACGTCGAAATGAAATCCGGCGGATCGAAAGCGGGAGGATTTCCTCTGGCGGGCAACTGCGCTCCAGCTTCCGGCGCGCGCGCAGATGGGGTTCGATACAATGGCCGCTGTCACTTTTTTTGGGGACGCCCGTTCCTTGGACTTCCAGACACCACCGGGTTTGTCGGTCGATACCGGCGGCGGCAAGACCGTGCGCCTGTCCGGGCAATGGACCGCGCTGGCCCTCGCCCGCAACCGCGGCGCCGTGGTGCGGCGCGCGGAAAAGCTCGCGCGCGAGCTTGCGCACGATCTGTCGCACGGCGGTGCGCAGGACGGGCCGGGCGGCCGCTGGGATCTCTCGGCGATCGAGCGGCTCGACCACGTCGGCGGCCAGGCGCTCTGGCGCGTCTGGGGCCACCGGCTGCCGACCGGCCTGGCGCTCACCGCGAACCAGCGCACCATCTTCGAACGGATCCAGCGGCTCGACGAGGCGCGCGAGGCGCCCGAGCCGGTGGTGCGACACGATCCGATCACGCGCTTCGGCCTGTCGCTGATGCAGTTCGGCGAGCATCTGTATGGCGCGATCGGCATGTTCGGGCGCGTGATCCTCGATTTCGGCTCGATCCTGCGCCGTCCCAAAACCATGCCGTGGACGGAAATCTCGGCGAACGTCTACAACGCCGGGGCCAAGGCGCTGCCGATCACCGCGCTGGTCGCGTTCCTGATCGGCATCGTGCTCAGTTACCTGTCGGCGCAACAGCTTCAGCAGTTCGGCGCGAACCGCTACATCGTCAACATCCTCGGGCTGTCGGTGATCCGCGAGCTGGGGCCGGTGTTGTCGGCGATCCTGGTGGCCGGGCGCTCCGGCTCCGCCATCACGGCGCAGATCGGCGTGATGCGGGTGACCGAGGAACTCGACGCGATGCGCGTGATGGGCATTCCGCACGGGCTGCGGATCGTGCTGCCACGGGTGGTGGCGCTTGGCGTGGCGATGCCGCTGCTGGTGATGTGGACCAACATCGTCGCGCTGTCGGGCGGCGCGCTGGCGGCCAAGCTGGTGCTCGGCATCGACGTCAATTTCTTCGTGCGCTCGCTGCCGAGCGTGGTGCCGATCGCGAACCTGTGGATCGGGGTCGGCAAGGGCGTGGTGTTCGGCATGCTGATCGCGCTGGTGGGCTGCCATTTCGGCTTCCGCATCAAGGCCAATTCGCAGAGCCTCGGTCAAGGCACCACCACCTCGGTGGTCAGTTCGATCACGGTGGTGATCCTCGCCGACGCCGTGTTCGCGATCCTGTTCCAGAACGTGGGGCTCGGATGATGAACGACAGGCCGACTTCCGCCGATCAGGCCGATGCAGCCGACGCCGGCACCGCCGCCGCCGCGATGCGCACGGCCACCGAGGGCGACGGCGCGCCCGACTACGTGATCGAAGTGCGCGACTTGACCAAGCGCTACGGTCGCAACGTGATCCACGAACATCTCGATTTCGACGTGCGGCAAGGCGAGATCGTCTCGATCGTCGGCGGCTCGGGCTCCGGCAAGACCACGCTGGTGCGGCAGATCCTCGGGCTGGAGCGGCCCACCTCGGGCACCGTGCGAGTGTTCGGCCAGGACCTCGCCGCGCTCGACACCGATTCCGCGCGCGTGATGCGCAGCCGTTCGGGCATGCTGTTTCAGCAAGGCGCGCTGTTCTCGTCGCTGACGGTGTTCGACAACATCGCCCAGCCGCTGCGCGAGCTGGGCCGGGTGCCGCAGGATCTGCTGCACGAGATCGTCATGCTGAAGCTGGAGATGGTGGGCCTGCCGTGCAAGCACGCCTCGAAGATGCCGTCGGCGCTGTCGGGCGGGATGATCAAGCGCGTCGGCATCGCGCGCGCGATCGCGCTGGAGCCGGAGCTGCTGTTTCTCGACGAGCCCACGGCCGGGCTCGACCCGCGCGCCTCCGACGAATTCGTCGACCTGATCGCCACGCTGCACCGCACGCTGGGCCTGACTGTCGTGATGATCACGCACGATCTGGATACGATGGTGGCGCTGTCGACGCGGGTGGCGGTGATCGCCGACCGCAAGGTGCTGGTGGCCGCACCGGTGGAGGAGGCGGCCAGCGTCGATCACCCGTTCATCAAGGAATATTTCCTCGGACTGCGCGGCCGTCGTGCGCTGCAGGCGTTGCCGCCCGAGCGGCGTGCCAAGCTGCCGAAGGCGGCGCTCGAGCCGGCGCTCTCCAGCGTCGAGCTGTAACTGGAAGGAATCGCGAATGGAAAACAAATCACATGCATTCTGGGCCGGGCTGTTCACCCTGGGGCTGCTGCTCGCGATCATCGCGACCGTGTTCTGGTTCAACGTCGACCGCTCGGTACGGATTCCCTACGATCTCGTCGCGCGCACCAACGTGACGGGCCTGTTCCCCGATGCCGACGTGCGCTATCGCGGGCTGGGCGTCGGCAAGGTGGCGTCGATTCATTTCGACCGGACGCACCCGGGCGAGATCGACATCCGCATCCTGGTCGACAAGGACGCGCCGATCACGCGCTCGACCTACGGCAGCCTCGGCTTCCAGGGCGTGACGGGCATCGCGTTCGTGCAGCTCGACGACACCGGCACCGATCCCGCGCCGCTGCCGACCTCCGACAAGGCGATCGCGCAGATCCCGCTCCACCCGAGCCTGCTGGACCAGCTCCAGAAGCGCGGCGACGGGCTGCTCAAGCAGATGGAAGTGGCCGCGCAGGCCGTCAACGCCATGTTGTCGCCGCAGATGCGCGAGCAACTCGAATCGACGGCCAAGAGCGTGCAGCAGGCCGCCGACGGCGTCAGCACGCTGACGCATTCGCTCGAACCGGTCACGGCGCAGTTGCCCGAAACCACCCGTCGCATGAATCAGGCGCTGGCGTCGGCCGATGCGCTGCTCGCGCCGCGCGGCCCGCTGGTCGCCAACCTCGACCGCGCCGGCCGGGCGGCCGAACAGGCGGGAACTGCGCTGACCTCGATGAATCAGACGCTGTCCGAACTGAATGCGAGCGTGCGTTACGAGACGCTGCCGCGCGTCAATGCGTTGAGCATGAACATCGGCGATACCTCGCGCACGGTGCGCGATGCGGCCGATGCGTTCACCCGTAACCCGCGCAGCCTGCTGTTCGGCGCCAGCGCCGGCCTGCCGGGCCCGGGCGAGGCCGGCTTCACCTGGCCGCAGCCGGCCGGCCGTTGAACGCGCGAGCGGGGCGGGCGGCGTGCCGCCGTGCCCGTAGCCTGTCGAGCACCGGCTGCCGCGCGCGGCGTCGAACCACGCTCCGCAATCCGTCACCGAAACCGGGCCGCCGCCTCGTGCGGGGGCCGTAGCAACCGACGGCCGTCACGACGCGGCCACCGTCAAGGCAATCACGACCATGCAGGAATCCGCGATGTCACGCTTCTCTCCCGTCCTGGCCCGTCGCTGCGCTGCGCTCGGCGCCGCCTTCGCGTTCACGCTGCTCGCCGGCTGCGCGAGCGACGCCGCCCGCATGTCGAACATCCGCTACGATCTCGGCCCGCTCGACCCGTCCACGCTGACCGCCTCGCCCGCCTCGGGCACAGTGATCAAGGTGCTCGATGTGCGTGCGCCCGATGCGTTCGATACCGACAAGTTCGTCTACCGCCTGGCCTATGTCGATGCGCAGCGCATCGACACCTATCGCGACAGCCGCTGGACCGCGCCGCCGGCGCAACTGCTGACGCAGCGCCTGCGCGCCGCGCTGTCGGCGCGCGGCGCGGTGCTCGACGGCGGCGATGCGGTGCGGGCGGCGGTGCTGCGCGTCGAGCTGAACACGTTCGAGCAGGTGTTCGACGGCCAGTCGCAGAGCCACGGCGAGGTGTCGGTGCGCGCCACGCTCACGCGCGACGGCACGCTGCTCGGCCAGCGCACGTTCGTGGCGCGCGCGCCGGCCAGTTCGCCCGATGCGGCGGGCGGCGCGAGCGCGCTGGCGGCCGCCAGCAACGATCTCGTCACGCAGTTGGTGGCGTGGCTCGCCGTGCAGGCCAGCGGGCCGCAATGACGCGCGCGCGGCCGGCTTCCCGTCGCACGGAGCCGCCGCGATGACGCCCGCCGCTGCGCCGTCGCGCGGGCCGTCGTCGCTGGGGCGGCGGCTGTTCGCGGCCTATGCGGCGCTGGTCGTCTATGCCTCGCTGTACCCGTTTCTCGGCTGGCGCTCGCTTGGCGTCGGCCCGTTCGATTACCTGTTCGCGCCGATGCCGCGCTACTGGACGGGTTTCGATGTCATCACCAACGTGATCGGCTACCTGCCGCTCGGTGCGCTTGCCGTCGCCGCGCTGTACCCGCGCGTGAAGGGCGTGCCGGCCGCGCTGCTGGCGACGCTGCTCGGCACGCTCGTGTCGGGTTCGATGGAAGCGCTGCAAACCTACCTGCCGACGCGCGTGGCGTCGAATCTCGATCTCGGCGCGAACGCGCTCGGCGCCTTGCTCGGCGCGGCCATCGCGGCGCCGGTCGTGCCCGCGCTGGTCGAGCGCGGGGTGATGCGGCGGCTGCGCGACACATGGTTCGAGCGCGACGCGGCCACGCCGATGTTGCTGTCGGCGCTCTGGCCGTTCGCGGTGTTGTTCCCGTCGCCGTTCCTGTTCGGCATCGGCAGTTGGCCGAGCGAGCTGTGGGACCGCGCCGACCTGTCGATGCGCGACGCGCTGCTGGCCTGGGCGCCGGCGCACTGGCGGCTCGACATCTGGCCCGACGCGATCGACGCGCGCCTGTCGGACAGCGCCTGGGAAGTCGTGCTGGCCGGGCTCGGCCTGTATGCGGCGCTGGCGCTGGCGTCGCTGACGATGCGCCGCCAGGCGCCGCGCATGCGGCTTGCTCTGGCGTTCGTGGCGGTGGCGTTGATGCTGAAGACGGCGGCCACCTTCCTGCAGTTGCGCAGCGGCCTGTCGTTCGACTGGGCGACGCCGGGCGCCTGCGGCGGCATTGCGGCCGGCCTGGCGGCGGCGCTCGTCTCGCTGCGGCTGCGCGCGGTGTGGCGTGCGACGGCCGCCGCCGTGGCGCTGGCCGTGTCGCTGCTGCTGGTCAACCTGTTGCCCGTGAATCCGTTCTTCGACTACGCGCTGTCGGGCTGGAGCCAGGGCCGCTATCTGCACTTCAACGGCATCGCGCGCTGGCTCGCGTGGAGCTGGCCGTACGCGGCGCTGGTGTGGCTTGCGTGGCACGCCGAGCGCGGCTGGCTCGGGCGGCGCACGCGCCGGCGCGCGGGCGGTGGAGATGGGCAGGGCGGTGGTTCGCGGTGAGGGCGGTGGCGGCAGCAGGCGCGGCCACCGCTCGCTATAATCGGTCCTCCCGACACCTACCCAATCCAGCCGGCGGCGCACGACGCACGCGGGCGGCCCCCACATCATGAACGCCAGCTACTACCAGCATCACGTGTTCTTCTGCCTGAACCAGCGCGATCCCGGCGCGGACCGCCCGAGCTGCGCGAACTGCGATGCGCAGCACATGCAGGAATACGCGAAGAAGCGCGTCAAGGAACTGGGCCTGTCCGGCGCGGGCAAGGTCCGCATCAACAAGGCCGGCTGCCTCGACCGCTGCGAGGAAGGCCCGGTGATGGTGGTCTACCCCGAAGGCACCTGGTACACCTACGTCGACAAGCAGGACATCGACGAGATCGTCGAATCGCACCTGCGCGACGGCAAGGTGGTCGACCGCCTGAAGATCTGAGCGCACGCGCTTTTCACCCGTATCCGGACGCCGCATGAACGCCCAAACGCAGAAATCCCTGATCGACGGCCCGGTGGGCCGCATCGAGATCGCCGTCGATTTGCCGCCCGACGAGGTGCCCGTGCGCGGCATCGCGCTGGTCGCGCATCCGCATCCGCTGTTCGGCGGCACGATGGACAACAAGGTCGCGCAAACCCTGGCGCGCATCTTCACGCAGCTCGGCTACATCGTCACGCGCTCGAACTTCCGCGGCGTGGGCGAGACCGAGGGCACCCACGACAACGGCCAGGGCGAAACCGACGACCTGCTCGCGGTGCTGGCCCACATGCGCGCGCGGCCGGGGCAGGAGACGCTGCCGCTGGTGCTGGCCGGCTTCTCGTTCGGCACGTTCGTGCTGTCGCACGTGGCCAGGCAGTTGCGCGAGCGCGGCGACGCGGTCGAGCGCATGGTGTTCGTCGGCACGGCGGCGAGCCGCTGGGCGGTGGCCGAAGTGCCCGAGGACACCATCGTGATCCACGGCGAGACCGACGACACGGTGCCGATCGCGTCCGTCTACGACTGGGCGCGGCCGCAGGAGCTGCCGGTGGTGGTGATCCCCGGCGCCGAGCATTTCTTCCATCGCAAGCTGCATATCCTCAAGCGCGTGATCGTCGACGCCTGGCGTTGACGTGCCCCGGCGCGAGGGCTTGCCGGCTTGCATCGGGCCGACGGCGCGGCGCCTTTCATCTGTTTGTCGCATACGACAGAAACGGCTTACGGCGGCTTCGGCCCGCCGCGCGCCCGTATAATGGCCGGGTTTGCCCGCGTCGCGCGGCACCCTCGGCGGTGCGCGCGGCAGCGTCCCGCGACGCCGCGTCACCCACGCGCCGCGAACCGCCGCTGCCGCAGCCTGTCCAACTCCGCGCGCCGTGTCAGGCTCCGCCCAGGTGCCGGCCGGACCGCTCGCCGTCCCGGTTCCCCGATCTTGCGCCCCGTGCGCAGCACTTTCTGCCATCAGCCTGAATCGATCATGCGTTTGTCCTCCGTAGGCCTCAAGTCTCTCGCTTCCTCCACCGCCTTCGCTGCTGCCGCGCGCAATATCGCGCTCGGCGTCGTGGTGCCCGCCGCGCTCGTGACGACGGTTGCCGTCGCGCAGGCCAAGCCTGCCAAGAAGGCGGCCGCGGCAGCCGCCGCCGCCGCTGCGGCGCCCACCGGCGCGCCGGCTACCTTCATGCCGGGCGCGGTGCCCCCGCCGGGCGTCAACGCGCGCTCGTGGGTGCTGGTCGACGCCAGCAGCAACCAGGTGCTCGCTTCCGGCAACGCGGACGAACGCGTCGAGCCGGCCTCGCTGACCAAGCTGATGACGGCGTACCTGGTGTTCGAGGCGCTGTCGACCAAGAAGATCTCGATGGAGCAAATCGTCACGCCGAGCGACGCCGTGCGCCGCGTCGGCACCGACGAATCGCGCATGTTCATCGAAGCCGAGAAGCCCGTGTCGGTGCACGACCTCGTGTACGGCATGATCATCCAGTCGGGCAACGACGCCGCCATCGCGCTGGCCGAGCTGGTCGGCGGCAGCGAGTCGCAGTTCGTCAACCTGATGAACACCGAGGCGCAGAAGCTCGGCATGACCGGCACGCACTTCGCCGACGTGAACGGCATGCCCGATCCGCAGCACTACACGACGGCCGGCGACCTGGCCAAGCTGTCGGCGCGCCTGATCCGCGATTTCCCGGATTACTACAACATCTTCTCGGTCAAGGAATTCCGCTACAACAACATCACCCAGGCGAACCGCAACCGCCTGCTGTGGACCGACCCGACCGTCGACGGCCTGAAGACGGGCCACACGCAAGCGGCCGGCTACTGCCTGATCGCCTCGGCCAAGCGCGCGCTGCCGGGCGCCGATGGCGGCACGCGCCGTCTGGTGTCGGTGATGATGGGCGAAACCAAGGAAAGCGACCGCGTGGCCGACAGCATGAAGATGCTGAACTACGGCTACAGCGCGTTCGACGCCGTGCGTCTGTACAAGGGCGGCCAGGCGGTGGCCACGCCGCGCGTGTACAAGGGCAAGGACAACGCGGTGCAGGTCGGCGTGCAGAAGGATCAGTTCGTCACGCTGCCGAAGGGCGTGGGCGACACGATCAAGCCGCAGGTCACGCTGAACACGCCGCTGATCGCGCCGCTGGCCGAAGGCCAGCAGGTCGGCACGGTGCAGTTCGTGGCCGACGGCAAGACGGTCGCGCAGTTCCCGGTCGTCGCGCTGCAGGCGGTGCCGGAAGCGGGCCTGTTCGGCCGCATCTGGGATTCGATCCTGCTGATGTTCGCCAAGAAGTAAGCACGAGCGGGGCGGCGGTGGCCGAGAGCCATCGCCGCGCCGTCATGTCGCCGTCGGCGGTAAGCTGTCGGCTCGGGCTGGCCGCGAAGCCCTGCATTCCGGTTTCGCGGCCAGCCTTTGCATTCGGCCGCTGTATTTGGCCGCTACATCGCACCCCGGCGGCGCGCCATCGTGTCGAACGCCTCATCCACTTTCGTTGATCGCCATGAGCCAAGCTGATTTCGACCCCGTCGTCTATCTGAGCGTCAATGCCGAGGAGCAGCGCGTGGCGCTGTCCGAGGCGCGCGTGCCGGTGCTCGATCGCGGTTTCATCTTCGGCGACGGCGTGTACGAGGTGGCGCCGCTCTATCTGAACGAGGGCTCGCGCCGGCCGTTTCGGCTGCCGCAGCACCTGGCGCGGCTCGACCGCAGCCTCAAGAAGCTCGACATCCCGAACCCGCGCGACGACGCCGGCTGGCGCGCGCTGATCGACGAGCTGCTGGCGGCCAATGCCGACAGCCTCGGCGATGCGCATGCGAAGGTCTATCTGCAGATCACGCGCGGCGTGGCGAAGCGCGGCCACGCGTTCCCGGCCGGCATCGTGCCGACCGTGTTCATGATGGTCAGCCCGATGGAACTGCCCGGCAACGAGATCCGCACCACCGGTGTGCGCTGCGTGACGGCCGAGGATCGCCGCTGGCTGCACGCCGACATCAAGGTCACCTCGCTGCTCGGCAGCGTGCTGATGGCCCAGCATGCCGCGCAGCGCGAGGCGTTCGAGACGATCCAGTTGCGTGACGGCAACCTGACCGAAGCGTCGTCGTCGAACGTGTGGGTGGTCAAGAACGGCGAGCTGCTCGCGCCGCCGCGCAGCAACAAGATTCTCGAGGGCGTGCGCTACGCGCTCGTCGAGGAATTGGCCGAGGAATGCGGGATTCCGTTCGTCGCGCGCGAGATCAACGAAGCCGAACTGCGCGCGGCCGACGAGATCCTGCTGACCTCCGCCACCAAGGAAATCCTGCCCGTCACGTCGCTCGACAATCTGCCGGTGCAGGACGGGCGCCCGGGCCCCGTGTACATTGCGCTGTACGAGGCCTATCAGCGCGCCAAGTCGCGCGAGCTGGCCGCCGCCTGAGCGCGTTTTTATCGATTCTTTCTGGAGAAGCTTATGACGACCGACCCGACCAAGACAGTCGAACTGACTGGCGCGATCGATACCAGGAAGGACACGTTGCTGGAATTCCCCTGCGATTTCCCGATCAAGATCATGGGCAAGGCCCATCCCGAATTTCGCGACACGATCTTCAAGGTCGTGGCCGTGCACGACAATGAAATCGATCTGGAGAAGATCGAGGAGCGTTCGTCGAGCGGCGGCAACTACACGGGCCTGACGATCACCGTGCGCGCCACCAGCCAGCAGCAGCTCGACGACATCTACCGCTCGCTGACCGGCCATCCGATGGTCAAGGTCGTGCTTTAAGCGCTGCTTTCCGGCGTGTCGGGGTGGCGGCGTCGGCCGCCGCGCCGCGCGCCGGTTCGGTTCGCTCGCCAGTTTCACCCCCCCGCTGTTCCCCCCGCCGCATCGTTCGTTTCGTCCTCCCCCGTTTTTCCCCGCTGCACCGCCTCCGGCTGCGCATGCCCATCGTGCTGCTCGTGCCGCGCCGCGTGCTGCGCATCGAGGCGCGCCCAATCCGCCTCGAACGTGGCCAGATGTTCGAGGATCCAGTTGCGGAATGCCTGCACGCGCGGCAGGTTCAGCCGGTTCGGCTGACACACGAAATAGCAGTGCCACGGGCTCGGCCCGGTGATGTCGAACAGCCGCACGATGCGGCCCGCGGCCAGCTCGCTGGCGGCGATCGAGCGGCGCACCAGCGCGATGCCCTGGCCGTCGATGGCCGCCTGCACCAGCTGCGACGAATCGTGAAACAGCACGCCGCGCTTCGGCTCGGTCAGCCGGTCGAGCCCGGCCGCGTCGAACCATGGGCGCCAGAGTTCGTCGTCGGAGCGCAGCAGCGGGTAGTGCACCAGATCGGCCGGCGCCTTCGGCAGCACGCCGCCGTTCAGCGTGGGCGCGCAGGCCGGGAAGAACAGCTCGTCGAACAGCTTCTCGACGTGCAGCCCCGGGTAGATGCCTTTGCCGAAGCGGATCGCGAGGTCCACGTCGTCGCGCGTGAAATCGGTCAGCGAGTTGGTGGATTGCAGTTCGAGATCGATATCGGGATGGCGATCGATGAACGAGCCGATGCGCGGCGTGATCCAGCGCGCGGCGAACGACTGCAGCGAGGACACCACGAGCCGATTGCGCCGGTCGGTTGCGCGCACGTCGAGCGTGGCGTCGTGCAGGATGGTCAGCGCGGCACGCACCTGCAGCGCGTAGCGCTCGCCGGTGTCGGTCAGCGCGAGCCGCTTGCCGTTGCGGGTGAACAGCGGCACGCCGAGTTCTTCCTCGAGCGAGCGCACCTGGTGGCTGATCGCGCCGTGCGTGACGAACAGCTCGTCGGCCGCGCGCGAGAAGCTCTGATGGCGCGCGGCGGCCTCGAAGGCGCGCAGGGCATTGAGCGGAGGCAGTTTGCGTAGGTCCACTTGCTAATTTTTCTCACAAGAACGTGAAAACGTATCGTTTTGCGTAAACCCTTGATGTGCCTAGGATTGTAGTCATTCCAATGTGATTTCCGGAGCGCATCATGAGAGAAATTTCGACAAACGTCGTGTTCGAGATCCAGGCTGGCGAAACGGTGCCGATGGTGGTGGCGCACAGCACGCGCCTGACCGTGCAGGGCGCCACGGTGTGGGCTACCCGCAGCGAGGACGTGGACGACTACTTCCTGGCCCCCGGCGCGACGCTGCGCCTGCGCCGCGGCGAGCGGCTCTGGCTCGGCGTGGAAGGGCCGGCGTCGGCGCAGGTTGCGTTCAGCGTGGTGCCCTCGCCGTGCCAGGCGGCGCGCTCGGCGCTGAAGCGCCTGGCGAACTGGGTCTCGACGCGGCTGCACGACGGCTGGCGCGTGGTGTGAGCGCGGTGTAAGCGTTACCGGGGCCGGATCGGGCCGCGTACGAGGCCCGGCGGCGCGGGGCGGTTTTCGGTAAACTCAGCGCCCATGTCAGCGCCGCCGGTCACCCACTTGTCCCCCCATTCCATCGATTCCGGCAGTGCCGCGCCGTCCGAAAACGGCACGGCACTGCCGTCGCTCGTGGTGCGCTGGCTCGGCAGCGCGCCGTACGCGCCCACCTTCGATGCGATGCGCGCGTTCACCGATGCGCGCGGCGCCGATACCGCCGACGAAATCTGGCTCGTCGAACACCCGCCCGTCTACACGCTCGGCCAGGCTGGCGACCCGGCGCACCTGCTGGTGGCCGACAGCGGCGTGCCGCTGGTCAAGGTCGATCGCGGCGGGCAGATCACCTATCACGGCCCCGGCCAGATCGTCGCCTACCTGCTGGTGGACCTGCGCCGCCGCAAGCTGATGGTCCGCCCGATGGTCGAGCGGATCGAGCAGGCCGTGATCGAGACCCTCGCGGCGTATAATCTCGCGTCGGTCCGCAAGGCGGGCGCGCCCGGTATCTACGTGGAATCGGGGCCGCATGCGGGCGCAAAGATCGCCGCGCTCGGTCTGAAAATTCGCAACGGATGCAGTTATCACGGGCTCAGTCTCAATGTCCGGATGGATCTCGCTCCGTTTCTCGCGATCAATCCGTGCGGCTACGCGGGACTCGAGACGGTCGACATGGCGGCCGTCGGCGTGGTCGCCGACTGGCGGAACGTGGCCGATACCCTCGTGCGCCGTCTGACCGCCAACCTTGACGGCGCCCCCGCCGCCGTATTGCCGCAGGCACTGGAACACACGAATGACTGACGTAATCGCAACTCCGGCATCGGCCGAATCGGCCGCCTACGATCCGACCGCCAAGCAGAAGGCGCAGGCGAAAACGGCTCGCATCCCGATCAAGATCATCCCGATCGAGAAGCTCAAGAAGCCCGACTGGATTCGCGTCAAGGCGGCCACCGGCAGTTCGCGCTTCAACGAGATCAAGACGATCCTGCGCGAGCACAACCTGCATACGGTGTGCGAGGAAGCGAGTTGCCCGAACATCGGCGAATGCTTCGGCAAGGGCACCGCGACGTTCATGATCATGGGCGACAAGTGCACGCGCCGCTGCCCGTTCTGCGACGTCGGCCACGGCCGCCCCGATCCGCTCGACGAGAACGAGCCGGGCAACCTGGCGCGCACCATCGGTGCGCTCAAGCTCAAGTACGTGGTGATCACGAGCGTCGATCGCGACGATCTGCGCGACGGCGGTGCCGGCCATTTCGTCGAGTGCATCCGCCAGGTGCGCGAGCAGTCGCCGGACACCCGCATCGAAATCCTGACGCCCGATTTCCGCGGCCGTCTCGACCGCGCGATCGGCATCCTGAACGCCGCGCCGCCCGATGTGATGAACCACAACCTCGAAACGGTGCCGCGCCTCTACAAGGAAGCGCGCCCCGGTTCGGACTACGCGCATTCGCTGAAGCTGCTCAAGGATTTCAAGGCGCTGCATCCGGACGTCGCCACCAAGTCGGGCCTGATGGTCGGCCTGGGCGAAACGCCCGAGGAAATCCTGCAGGTGATGCGCGACCTGCGCGATCACAACGTCGACATGCTGACGATCGGCCAGTATCTGCAACCGTCGGAGCATCACCTGCCGGTGCGCGAATACGTGCACCCGGACGTCTTCAAGATGTACGAGGAAGAGGCCTACAAGATGGGCTTCACGCATGCGGCGGTGGGCGCGATGGTGCGTTCGAGCTACCACGCCGATCTGCAGGCGCACGGCGCGGGCGTGGTCTGACACCCGCCGCTTGGCCGATTTGACGAGAACCCGCCGCGAGGCGGGTTTTTCGTTTTTGGGCGCGGCTGTCGCGTCATTGCCGGCGGCATCCGCTTCAGCGCGAAATGCATAGCGTCAGCAGCGTCAATTGCATCGCAGGAATCGATAGAACCGCGTGGGCATGAAGTCTCTATAGTCGGGCGTTTTCGAACCACCGCATCCGACCCGAGAGGTAAGCCATGCCGCGTTTCCGTTCCGTCCGCACCGTCCTGACCCTCGCGCTTGCCGGCGCCGTTGCCGCGCTGACGCTCGCCGCCGCCCCGGCGCGGGCCGCCGACAAGGAAGTGGTGATCGCGTATCAGGACATGGTGGTGCCGTGGCGCTATGCGCAGGCGACGGGCGAGGTGGAGAAGGCCACCGGTTACAAGGTCACGTTCCGCAAGCTCGGCAGCGGCGCCGACGTGATCCGCGCGCTCGCCTCGGGCTCGGTGCAGCTTGGTGAAGCCGGCTCGGCGCCGATCGCGGCGGGTTTGTCGCAGGGCGTGGATCTTTCGCTGTTCTGGATCCTCGACAACATCAACGATGCCGAAGCGCTGGTCGCGCGCAACGGCTCGGGCGTCAACAGCGTGGCCGACCTGAAGGGCCACAAGATCGGCGTGCCGTTCGTCTCGACTTCCCACTTCCACGCGCTGGTCGCGCTGCAGCAGGCCGGCGTCGATCCGAACTCGGTCAAGATCCTGAACCTGCGTCCGCCCGAAGTGGCGGCGGCGTGGGCGCGCGGCGACATCGACGCGACCTATATCTGGGATCCGGTGCTGGCGAAAGTGAAGCAGAACGGCAAGGTGCTGATCACGTCGGGCCAGGTGGCGAAGGCCACCGGCAAGGCGACGTTCGACGGCTTCGTCGCCACGCGCCGCTTCGCGCACGACAACCCCGAATTCGTCGCGCGCTTCGTGAAGGTGCTGGCCGCGGCCGACGCCGATTACCGCGCGCATCCGAACGCCTGGGGCAAGGGCTCGGCGCAGGCCGCCGCGGTGGCGAAGGAGTCGGGCGCGAATGCCGACGACGTGCCGGCCAGCCTCGCGCTGTACGCATTCCCGTCGGCGGCCGAACAGGCCTCGACGACCTGGCTCGGCGGCGGCGCGCAATCGGGCGCGGCGAAATCGCTGGCGGCCACGGCGGCGTTCCTGAAGTCGCAGGGGACCATCCAGGCGGTGCTGCCCGATTACTCGGTCGGTGTCGATCCGCAATTCGTGAAGGCCGCCGCGCACTGAGCGCGAGCTACGGAGGAACGCGCGATGAGCAGGCTCGATATCCGGCGGCTGTCGGTCGCCTATCCGGGGGAGCGCGGGCACGGCGACACGCAGGCGCTGGTCGACGTCGATCTGTCGATCGACAGCGGCGAGTTCGTGGTGGCGGTGGGCGCATCGGGGTGCGGCAAGACCACGTTGCTGAACTGCATCGCGGGCTTCGTTGCGCCGACCACCGGCGAGGTGCGGCTCGACGACGAGCCGGTGCTCGGGCCGGGCGTCGAGCGCGGCGTGGTGTTCCAGAAATACGCGCTGCTGCCGTGGCTCGACGTGCTCGGCAACGTCGCGCTCGGGCTGCGCTTTCAGGGCGTGGCGCGCGCCGAACGCGAGGCGCGCGCGCGGCAGATTCTGGCGCTGGTCGGGCTGGAGCGGCATGCGCGCTCGCGCGTGTACGCGCTGTCGGGCGGCATGCAGCAGCGCGTGGGCATCGCCCGCGCGCTGGCCGGCGACCCGCGCGTGCTGCTGATGGACGAGCCGATGGGCGCGCTCGACGCGATGACGCGCGAGTCGATGCAGGAGCTGGTGCTCGACCTGTGGGCGCGCACCGGCAAGACGGTGTTCTTCATCACGCACGACGTGGAGGAGGCGCTGTTTCTCGGCACGCGCGTGGTGGTGATGACGCCCGGGCCGGGCCGCATCGCCGAAACGCATGACTTGCCGTTCGCGCGGCGCTTCGTGCAGACGCGCGATGCGCGCGGCGTGAAGTCGTCGCCCGACTTCATCGCGTGGCGCGAGCGTCTGATCGGTTTGCTGCACGGGCGCACGAGCGCGAAGGAGGCCGCATGAGCGCGCACGACGACATCGCGCTGGAGGCCGGCGCGCCGCCACATCCGGACGATCGGACGCGCTCGCGCACGGTGACGTGGCAGGCGCAGCCGCGCACGGCCGCCGGGCAGGGGCGTGCGGCCGACGCGGCAACGCGGCCGGCTCCGCGCGTTGCCCCCACGACACCGCGCCGCCGCACCGCGCATCGCGGCGCACGACGCCCCGGCGAAGGGCCGACGGCCGCGCTCAGTGCGGCATCGGTGGCCGGGCTGGCGCTGCTCTGGTGGGCCGCCACGTATTTCGGCTGGGTGCCGCCGCTGTTCCTGCCGTCGCCGGCCGCCGTCTGGCAGGCGTTCGTCGAGGCCTGGCGCGGGCAGCTTCAGGGTGGCGTGCCGTTGATCGAGCATCTGGGCTGGAGCGCGCTGCGGGTATTCGGCGCGTTCGCGCTGGCGGCGCTGTTCGGCATTCCGGCCGGCATCCTGATGGGCGTGAGCCGCGTCGCGCGCGGCCTGCTCGATCCGCCGCTCGAGTTCTATCGGCCGTTGCCGCCGCTGGCCTATTTGCCGCTGGTGGTGATCTGGTTCGGCATCGACGAAACCGCGAAGATCGTCGTGATCTTCCTGGCCTGCTTCGCGCCGATCGCGATGGCCGCGCGCGCCGGCGTGCGCAGTGCGACGCACGAGCAGATCGCCGCCGCGTATTCGCTGGGCGGCAGCCCGTTGCAGGTGGTGCGCCACGTGGTGTTGCCGGCCGCGTTGCCGGAAATCCTGACCGGGCTGCGGATCGCGATCGGCTTCGGCTGGACCACGCTGGTGGCCGCCGAGATGGTGGCGGCCACGGCCGGGCTCGGGCAGATGGTGCTCAACGCGTCGAGCTTCCTGCGCACCGACGTGGTGGTGATGGGCATCGTGCTGATCGGCGCGATCGCGTGGGGGTTCGACCTCGCGATGCGCGCGCTGGAGCGGCGGCTGGTGCCGTGGAAGGGGCGCGGGTAGGGAGACGGGGCGGGCGGCCGTTGCGCCGCCGCCCCTGTCCTGGTTTCCCCTCAATCCCCCGCCGCCACGCCTTCCCGTCTCGGATCGGCCCCGCCGATCCACAGCGATTGCCCGTCCACCGTCACGCGCTGCAAACCGGCCAGGTCCGAGTTCAGTTCGGTCGCGACGACCGTGTGGCCGCGCCGCTTCAAGCCATCGATCAGCGTATCGGACACACGCCCGGCTTCCACTTCGGTCGGCCCGTTGCGCGAGCCGAGGTTCGGCAGCGCGATGGCCTGCTGGATCGTCATGCCCCAATCGCCGATGCCGATCAGCGTCTTCGCGACGCTCGTCGCATCCGCGCCGCCGAGCGCCAGCGCAACGCGGCGCGTGCCGCGCTCGAACACCAGCTCGGGCGCGAGCGAGGCGCGCGCACGCTTGCCGCCGTCGAGGCGGTTCGCGAGCGGCCGGCCGTGATCGCGCGGCTGTCGCGAGAAGCCCGTCAGCGCGTCGTTGAGCAGGAAGCCGCGCACCATCAGCCGCGCGCCGAACGGGTCGCCCAGGCTCGACGACATCGACACCACCGCGCCGTTGCGATCGACCACGCTCAGTTCGCTCGCGGCGGGCGGCGGCGAGAGCGCGTCGGCGTCGTCGCCGAACGCGGTGGCCAGCGAGGAGCCGGGCGGCACGCCCGCGTCGGCGTGGCCGAGGCTGGTGTCGCCGAGCCGTTGCAGGCGTTGCGCCAGATAAGTGGGGGCGATCAGCCGCTGCCAGTCGCCGGCGGGCGCGGGTACGCGGTCCGGGTCGCCGAGGTAGCGCGCGCGATCGGCATAGGCCAGGCGGCCGGCCTCGCTGAACAGGTGCGCGGCCTGCGGCGTGGGCTCGACGCCGAGCGCGGTGGGCACCGGCCGCTGCGCGCCGATGCGCTGCCAGTCGGGCAGGCCGTCGAGCAGGCCGAGCATCTGGGCAACGGCGATGCCGCCCGACGATGGCGGCGGCATCCCGCACAACGTCCATTTGCGGTAATCGCTGCAGAACGGCGCGCGCGGCACGGCGCGATAGCGCGCGAGATCCTGCGGGTTCAGCAGGCCGGGGTTGCCCGACTGGCTCACCTTTGCGGCGATGTCGCGCGCGAGCGGCCCGCCGTAGAACGCGTTCGCGCCGCCGGCCGCGATCTGCCGCAACGCGGCGGCCAGCGCCGGATTGCGCAGCAGCGTGCCGGCCGCCTTGGGCCGCCCGTCCTTCTCGTAGAAATAGTCGCGCGCGGCCGGATCGTTGCGCAGCCACGGATCGCGCGCGATCTGCGCGGCCAGGCGCGGGCCGATCGAGAAGCCCTGCGTGGCGAGCCGGATCGCCGGCTGGAACAGCCGCCGCCATGGCAGCTTGCCGTGCGCATGGTGCGCGAGTTCGAGCATCCGCAGCATGCCCGGCACGCCCACCGGCCGGCCGCCCGCCGCGCTCTGCGCGGGCGGCAGCAGCTTGCCGTCGCGGTCGAGGAACAGGTGTTCGGCGGCGGCGGCGGGGGCGGTTTCGCTGCCGTCGTAGGCGTCGGTGGTCTTGTCGTCGGCATAGAGCAGGAACGCGCCGCCGCCGATCCCCGACGATTGCGGCTCGACCAGCGTCAGCACCAGTTCCGCGGCGATCGCGGCGTCCACGGCGCTGCCGCCGGCCTTGAGGATCTCGTCGCCGGCCTGCGCCGCGTACGGGTTCGCCGCGACGATCATCTCGCGCTGCGCCGACCAGCCCGGCTTGTCGTTCCAGCCGCTGGCCGCCTCGGCCGTGCGCACGCCGAAGGCCGGCGGCGCGGCGGCGGTGCTCGCGGATGCCGCACCGGCGGCCTGCGCCGACGTCGCGCCGGAAGCCGCCGAAGCCGCCGCGCCGCCCGGGCCGCCTGCACCGGTGCTCGAACACGCGGCAAGCGCCGCGAGCAGCGCCGCGGCGGCGAACGGGGCAACGCGATGGGTGAGGCGGTGGAGCGGGGCACACGGGCCAAACAGGACAAACCGGGCAGACGTGTCGAGCGGCACGCGCACGGCGGCGCGTTGCGCGGCGGCGCGCGCGCGATGCAGGCGGGACGGGCGCGGGCGAAGCCGGTCGGTCATCGTGTACCTCGGGGAGAGCAGCGGTGTCGAAGGATGCGCCGTCGCGCGGCGCGGCCCGCTTGCGCGCCGGTCGATTGCGGATCGGGCGCCGCTCGCGGGCCGACTATTGTCGCTGCCTGCCCACCCGCCTGTCATTCGTCGAATCCCTCGAATCGTGCCGTGCCACCGCACCGCCGCGCCTCACTCCACCGCGCGCCCCGATTGCCGCGCCGCGTCGAGGATGAAATCGATGAACGTCGAGGTCGCGCGCGTGTGGTGCCGGTTCGGCATGTAGAGCATCGCCATGCGCGTGCCGAAGATGCTGAGCCGGTACGCGTCGAGCGTGGTCACCACGGCGCCGCGCCGCAGATCGTCCTGGATCACGTAGTCGGGCACGATGCCCACGCCGAGCCCGGCCAGCACGGCTTGCCGCAGGAACAGGAAGTTCTCGGAGATCAGCGTCGGCGCGAGCAGCACCTCGTGACGCTCGGCGCCGAGGTAGGCCGCGATCCGCAACTGCCGCCCGAGCACGGTGGCGGTGATCAGCGGCGCGCCGGCCAGCGCGTCGAGCGTGCCCGGCATGCCGTGCGCGGCCGCGAACCCGGGCGATGCGCAGGCGACGTAGCGCACCGCGCCCATGTCGCGCGCGACGAGGTTCTGCGGCGGTTCGGCCATCACGCGCACGGCGATATCCACCTCGTCGCGCAGCAAATCCTCCACGCGATTCTCGAACACCACGTCGAGCACGATGCCCGGGTATTGCCGCTTGAACGCGATCAGCCAGTCGGACATCACGATCTGCCCATAGCCGCTCGGCACCGACAGCCGCACGCGCCCCTGCAATGCCTGCCCGAGCGTGGCCACGGTTTCCTGCGCGGCCAGCAGCTCGTGCTGGATGCGCCGGCCGTGCTCGACCAGCCGCAACGCCACTTCGGTCGGCTCGATGCGCCGCGTGGTGCGCCGCACCAATTGCAGGCCGACCGATTTCTCGAGCTGGTTGAGCCGGTAGCTGACGTTGGCGCGGCTCATCTTGAGCCGTCGCGCGGCGTTGCTCAGGTTGCCGGCGTCGAGGATCTCGACGAGCAGCGTCAACGCGTTGATGTCCATGGCGGGGTCCGATGTGAGGGGAATTGTCAAAAGATATTTGACAGCTTGTAAAGGGAACTGGGAATTGTCAATTCGACTCGATCAATCGAGAATCCCAACACGACTGTCGGGCCGCTCGTCGGCCCGCAGGTCACTACTCAGGAGACGCGATGACCGATTCGAATCCCTCCGCCGCCGCTTCGGCTTCCCCCACCGGCACCGTGACGCGCGAGCGCCGCGACGCCGTGCTCGTCGTCACGCTCGATCACCCGCCTGTCAACGCCCTGTCCACCGAAGTGCGGCGCGGCCTGCTCGACGCCATCGAGGCGGCCGCGGGCGACGACGCCGTGGAGGCGGTGCTGCTGGTCGGCGCGGGCCGCAACTTCATCGCCGGCGCGGACATCCGCGAATTCGGCAAGCCGCCGCAGCCGCCTGCGCTGCCCGACGTGTGTGGCCGCATCGAGAACAGCGCCAAGCCGGTGATCGCCGCGCTGCACGGCGCGACGCTCGGCGGCGGGCTCGAAGTGGCGCTGGCCGCGCATTACCGGATCGCGCTGCCGGGCGCGATGCTCGGCCTGCCCGAAGTGCTGCTCGGCCTGTTGCCCGGCGCGGGCGGCACGCAGCGCACGCCGCGCCTGATCGGTGCCGCGGCGGCGCTCGATTTGATGTTGAGCGGGCGCCGTGTCGATGCGCCGGCCGCTTACGTGATGGGCCTCGTCGACCGGCTCGCGACCAGCGACGACACGCTGGCCGAAGGGCTGGCGTATGCGCAGACGCTGCTCGCGAGCCGTGCGCCGGTGCGTCGCACGCGTGACGCCGACGGCCTGGCCGATCGCGCCGCCGCGCAGGCCGCGATCGACGCGGCGCGCGCCGAGCTGGGCAAGCGTGCGAACGGGCTGTTCTCACCGCAACGCATCGTCGAGGCTGTGGAAGCGGCGCTGACGCTGCCGTTCGACGAGGGCATGGCGCGCGAGCGGCAACTGTTCCTGGCCTGTCTCGACAGCCCGCAACGCGCGGGCCTGGTCCACGCGTTCTTCGCCGAGCGCGAGGTGGCCAAGGTGCCGGGCGCGCGCGACGCGGCGGTGCGCCCGATCGAACGCGCGGGCGTGATCGGCGGCGGCACGATGGGTGCCGGCATCGCCGTGGCCGTGCTCGACGCGGGGCTGCCCGTGGTCATGATCGAGCGCGACGAACGGGCGCTCGCGCAGGGCCGCGCGCGCGTGGCGAAGGTGTACGACGCGTTGGTCGCGAAGGGGCGGCTCGCCGATGCCGCGCGCGACGAACGGCTCGCGCGCCTGAGCGGCAGCACGGTGTACGACGCGCTGGCCGATGTCGACCTCGTGATCGAGGCCGTGTTCGAGGACCTGGCCGTCAAGCAGGCCGTGTTCGAGGAACTGGCGCAGGTCACGAAGCCGCGCGCGGTGCTGGCCACCAACACGTCGTATCTCGACATCGACGCGATCGCCGCCAGCGCGGGCGAGCGCGCCGGCGACGTGATCGGCCTGCATTTCTTCTCGCCGGCCAACGTCATGAAGCTGCTCGAAATCGTGGTGCCCGCGCAGGTCCGCCCGGACGTGGTGGCCACCGCGTTCGCGTTCGCGAAGCGGCTGCGCAAGGTGGCGGTGCGCGCGGGCGTGTGCGACGGCTTCATCGGCAACCGGCTGCTGGCCGCGTATCGCGGCGCGGCCGACCTCGTCATGGAAGACGGCGCGTCGCCGTACCAGATCGACCGCGCGATCCGCGAATTCGGCTTTCCGATGGGGCCGTACCAGGTCATCGATCTGGCCGGCGGCGACATCGGCTGGGCCACGCGCAAGCGTCGCGCGGCCACGCGCGATCCGGCGCTGCGCTACGTGGCGATCGCCGACCGGCTGTGCGAGCGCGGCTGGTTCGGGCAGAAGACGCAACGCGGCTTCTATCGCTACCCGGACGGCGCGCGCACCGGCCAGCCCGACCCCGAGGTCGAGCAGATCGTGGCCGACGCGCGTGCGGCCAAGGGCATCGTGCCGCGTGAGTTCAGCGACGACGAGATCGTGCGCCGCTATCTGGCCGCGATGATCAACGAGGCCGCCAACGTGCTGCACGAGGGCATCGCGTTGCGCCCGCTCGATATCGACGTGGTGCTGGTGCACGGCTACGGCTTTCCGCGTCATCGCGGCGGCCCGCTCCATTACGCCGACACGCTCGGCCTCGACACGGTGCTGGCCGACATTCGCCGCTACGCCGAGGAAGATCCGGCGTTCTGGAAGGCGTCGCCGCTGCTGGTCGAGCTGGCCGAACGCGGCGCGCGCTTCGAGAGCTTGAATTCGAAAGCCTGAACCGGGCCGGCCGAACGCCGGCCTTCCCCCGCATTTCGCCTCACCGGAGACAACCCGATGAACCTCGATTTCTCCCCCGAAGAAGAAGCGTTCCGCGCCGAGGTGCGGCGCTTCCTGGCCGACGCGCTGCCGCCCGAGCTGTCGGACAAGGTCAATGGCGGGCGGCGCCTGACGCGCGACGACATGGCGCGCTGGCACGCGATCCTGCATGAAAAGGGCTGGCTGGCCAGCCACTGGCCGCGCGAGTACGGCGGCCCCGGCTGGAGCGTCGCGCAGAAGTTCCTGTTCGACAACGAATGCGCGATCGCCGGCGCGCCGCGCATCGTGCCGTTCGGCGTCAACATGCTCGGCCCGGTGCTGATCAAGTACGGCAGCGAGGCGCAGAAGCGCCACTGGCTGCCGCGCATTCTCGACGGCTCCGACTGGTGGTGCCAGGGCTATTCCGAGCCGGGCGCCGGCTCCGATCTGGCGTCGTTGCGAACCACCGCCGTGCGCGACGGCGATCACTATGTCGTCAACGGCCAGAAGGCCTGGACCACGCTCGGTCACTACGCGAACATGATCTTCTGCCTCGTGCGCACCGCCACCGACGTGCGCAAGCAGGAGGGCATCAGCTTTCTGCTGATCGACATGAACACGCCCGGCGTGGAGGTGCGGCCGATCGTGCTGCTCGACGGCGAGCACGAGGTCAACGAGGTGTTCTTCACCGATGTGCGCGTGCCGGTCGAGAACCTCGTCGGCGAGGAAAACCGCGGCTGGACCTACGCGAAATTCCTGCTCACGTACGAGCGCACCAACATCGCCGGCGTGGGCTTCTCGGTGGCCGCGCTGGAGCGCCTGCGCGCCGTGGCCGCGACGCGCATCAAGGGCGGCCGCCCGCTCGCCGACGATCCGCTGTTCGCCGCGCGGTTCGCGCGCGTCGAGATCGAACTGGAGAACATGAAGACCACCAACCTGCGCGTGCTGGCGGCCGTGGCGGGCGGCGGCGCGCCGGGCGCGGAAAGCTCGATGCTGAAGATTCGCGGCACCGAGATCCGCCAGGAGATTTCGTCGCTGATGCGGCGCGCGATGGGGCCGTACGCGATCCCGTTCCCCGACGCGGCGCTGGAAGCCGACGAGTCCGACGACGTCGAACCGCTCGGTCCGCCCGAGGCGGCGAGCGCCGCCGCGCAGTATTTCAACAACCGCAAGCTGTCGATCTACGGCGGCTCGAACGAGATTCAGAAGAACATCGTCGCCAAGACGATCGTCGGACTGTAACGGACACGGAGGCCCCATGGATTTCACGCATAGCGACGATCGCCGGATGCTGGCCGATTCGCTGAATCGCTTCATCGACGAGCAATACGCATTTCCGGTGCGCGACCGCATCGCGCGCTCCGAGGCCGGCTACAGCGACGAGCTGTGGCGGCGCTTCGCCGAACTCGGCGTGATCGGCGCGCTGTTCGCCGAGGCCGACGGCGGCTTCGGCGGTGCGGGCTTCGACATCGCCGTGGTGTTCGAATGCCTCGGGCGCGGGCTGGTGGTCGAGCCGTTCCTCGGCGCGCTGATGGCCGGCCGGGCGCTCGCGGCCGGCGGCGGCGCGGCACAGCGCGAACGGCTCGCGGCGCTGATCGACGGCAGCGCGAGCGCCGCGTTCGCGCACGGCGAGCCGGATGGCCACTACGAGCCGCACCTCGTGCGCACGCGGGCCGCCGCGCACGGCGACGGCTGGCGGCTCGACGGCGCGAAGGCGGTGGTCGAGCATGGCGCGCAGGCGGCGTTCTTCGTGGTGTCGGCGCGGCTCGATGGCGCCGACGACGAAGCGGCCGGCCTCGCGCTGTTCGTGGTGCCGCGCGAGGCGGCCGGCGTGAGCGTGCGCGACCTCGCGCGCATCGACGGCGGCCGCGCGGCCGAGGTGCGGCTCGACGGCGTCACGCTCGACGCCGCGGCGCGCCTGTCCGGCGACGGCGCCGCGCTGCTCGAACACGTGACCGGCCTCGGCCTGCTCGCGCTCGGCGCCGAGGCGGTGGGCGCGATGGACGTGGTCAAGGCGCAGACCATCGATTACCTGCGCACGCGCCAGCAGTTCGGCATGCCGATCGGCGGCTTCCAGGCGTTGCAGCATCGCGTGGCGGACCTGCTGCTCGAGATCGAGCAGGCGCGCTCGGCCGTGATCAACGCGGCGGCGGCGCTCGATGCGCCGCGCGTGACGCGCGAGCGCGCGCTGTCGGCCGCCAAGCTCACGGTCGGCCGCACCGGCACGCGCGTCGCCGAGGAGGCGATCCAATTGCACGGCGGGATCGGCATGACCTGGGAGCTGCCGCTCGCGCATTACGCGAAGCGGCTCGTGATGATCGATCACCAACTGGGGGACGAGGATCATCATCTGGCGCGGTATATCGGGTTGGGGAGGCGGGTGGAGGCGGGGCAGGGCGAGTGATGGCGTGACGGTGCGGCTGCGACAAGGCAGAAGACAGGACACGACGTCGCAGCCAAAATACGCATAAAATGTACGAAATTCTGTACAGTTTGGTGCTCAGGAGGTGCCATGGCTTTTTCCACACTCGACATCATTCCACTCTCGCAAGCCCGGGCTAACCTGTCCGAGCTGGCGGATCAGGTTCGCGGCGGCGACGAGAAGATCATTACCAAGAATGGCGAGAGCTATGTCGCGCTTGTCGATGCGCGCAGGCTCGATTACTACCATCACCTTGAGCGCGAGCGCATTCACCTCCTGCTGATCGATGACGCCCGGAAAGGACTCGAAGATATTGTCCAAGGAAGGGTTCACGATGCAGACGACGCGCTGGCCGCATTGAAGCGGCGGCGCGCCGGCGGCACGGCCGCGGATCGGTGAATTCACGATGCATCAGCCTTGTTCGGTCAGGTTCACCCAGCACTTCATCGACAATCTCGATGTCATCGAAGCATTCCTGCGCGATGTCGATGCGCACGCGTCGTTCGATGTCTTGCTCGATGAATTGACAGATTCGGTCGTACCGAACCTGCGACGCTTTCCCGCCATGGGGCGCGTGTTTCTCGATCGGCCAATTCGGTCGATCGAGGTCGGCAACAGTCTTGAGCAACTTGTCGGAACGCTGAACGCGTTGATCGGAAACGTCGAGATTCGCGAATACGTGATGGTGCGATATCTGGCCTTGTACGTGCATATCGATTCCGAGGTGTTGTTGCTGTCGATACGGCACCACGCTCAACTGTCCTTTGACTTCCCGCAACACTGGCCTCCGGGTTGACCCGGAGCCGCCGCACGGCTCCCCCCCGACACAATTCTCCCCACTTGTCCGGATTGCCGGACACCCCGCTTTCCGGATTTCCGGAAACCCGGATTCCTGCGCGCCAGCCGATTCATAAAAACATAAACGAATCAACGGCCTAATCTTGTTTAGCGCCCTGGCATCGAGCTTGCGTATATCTGCCACAAGGCCAGCCTTGGCCGGACAACGACAGCAGCAAGGAGACAATCGATGGTGCCCCACCCAATTCCTTTCCCCCGGATGGTCTAAGGCCGTTGCTTGTTGCGACGCGGCCGCCGTGCGGGCTCATGGCTTCCCCTGACGCTCACCCGCGCGCGTGATGCCGATTCTCAAGGCTCACTTCCCCTTCTGGAAACTGGACTCATCGTGAAGAAGAAACCGTTCTACAAAGTGCTCTACGTGCAGGTGATCTTCGCCATCGTCGTCGGCGTGATCCTCGGTCACTACTACCCATCCCTCGCGATCGACATGAAGCCGCTCGGCGACGGCTTCATCAAGCTGATCAAGATGGTCATCGGCCCGATCATCTTCTGTACCGTCGTGAGCGGCATCGCCGGCATGCAGGACATGAAGAAGGTCGGTCGCGTCGGCGGCAAGGCGCTGCTCTACTTCGAGATCGTCTCCACGTTCGCGCTCGTGCTCGGCCTCGCCGCCACGCACCTGCTGCGTCCGGGCGCGGGCTTCAACATCGACCCGGCCACGCTGAACGGCAAGGAAGTGGCGTCGTACGCCGCCAAGGCGCACGGCCAGTCGACCGTCGACTTCCTGATGCACATCATCCCGAACACGATGTTCGACGCGTTCGGCCAGGGCGAAATCCTGCAGATCCTGCTGATCGCGCTGCTGTTCGGCAGCGTGCTCGCGAATCTCGGCGAACGCGGCAAGGCGGTCACGGACTTCATCGAAGGCACCAGCCGCGTGCTGTTCGGCATCGTCCACATCGTCACCAAGCTCGCCCCGATCGGCGCGTTCGGCGCGATGGCGTTCACCATCGGCAAGTACGGCGTGGGTTCGCTGGTGCCGCTGCTCAAGCTGATCGGCACGTTCTACCTGACCTCCGTGGTGTTCGTGGTGGTGGTGCTCGGCGCGGTGGCCCGCTTCACGGGCTTCTCGGTGCTGCGCTTCGTCGCGTACATCAAGGAAGAGATGCTGATCGTGCTCGGTACGAGCTCGTCGGAAGCGGCGCTGCCGCAACTGATGGAGAAGCTCGAGAAGGCCGGCTGCTCGCGTTCGGTGGTGGGCCTGGTGGTTCCGACCGGCTACTCGTTCAACCTCGACGGCACCAACATCTACATGACGATGGCCGTGCTGTTCATCGCCCAGGCGACCAACATCGAACTGACCTGGATGCAGCAGCTCACGCTGCTGGCGGTCGCGATGCTGACCTCGAAGGGCGCGAGCGGCGTGACGGGCGCGGGCTTCATCACGCTGGCGGCGACGCTGGCCGTGGTGCCGACCATCCCGCTGTCGGGCATGGTGCTGATTCTCGGTATCGACCGCTTCATGAGCGAGTGCCGCGCGCTGACGAACATCGTCGGCAACGGCGTCGCCACGATCGTCGTGTCGGCCTGGGAAAAGGAACTCGACCGCAACAAGCTGCGTGCGGCGCTGAACGGCGAAGTGTCGGTCGGCGACACCACCGCGAAGGTTTGAGATGAAGCATGACGCAGCGGCGCGCGAACAGCCGCCGCTGCCCGGCGGGGCCGGTTCCGGTAGCGCTTCGGCGCGCGGCGGGGCCGGCCCCGCCGCATTTGGGCCGGGCGGCTATGCCACAATAGGCGATTCCCATTTTCCGGAAATCGCGAACGTGAAGCGCCGCCTGCTCGTTCTGCTCGTGCTCGTCGCGCTGCTGGCCGCCGCCTGCGCGCTGACCTGGACGATCACCTGGCAGCGCGGCGTCGACGACCTGCGCCGCAACGCGGCGGTGCGCGTCGATCGCACCACGAGCGCGCTCAAGAGCACGCTCGACCGCTACGAATCGCTGCCGTACCTGCTCGGCGGCCACCCGTTCGTGCAGGACGTGCTGGCCAACGCGAACATCCCCGGCTATGTCGAGCGCGCCAACCGCTACCTCGACGACCTCAATCACCACGCCCACGCCACCACGATCTACATCATCGGTGCGGACGGGCATTGCGTGGCCGCCAGCAACTGGCGCGACCCGGACAGCTTCGTCGGCGCCGAATACCGGTTCCGGCCGTATTTCCTCGATGCGATCAAGGGCGGCGTGGGCCGCTTCTTCGGCATCGGCACGGTGTCGCACGATCCCGGCTACTACATCTCGCAACCGGTGCGCCGCAACGGGCGCATCGTCGGCGTGGCCGTCGTCAAGCTCAACCTCGAATGGTTCCAGGGCGCCGATGCGTCCGAGCCGCTGGTGGTGGCCGACGATCACGGCGTGATCTTCCTGTCCTCGGTGCCGGCCTGGAAATACCACACGCTCAAGCCGTTGACCGGCTCGGTGGCCGATTCCATTTTCGCCACGCGCCAGTACGCGCAGCAGCCCGTCACGCCGGTGCCGATCCGCGTGGAGAAGGTGCTCGGCAGCGATGCGGAGATCGTGCGGATCGGCAAGGGCCTGCGCGCGCCGCGTTACCTCGCCACGCAGCGCCGGCTCGGCGAACCCGATTGGCAACTGGTCACGCTCGCGCCGATCGAGCCGGTCGATACCGATGCGCGCAACGCCACCGTGGTGACGGCGTTCGGCTTCATCTCGCTGTGCCTGCTGGCGTTCTACTGGCGCATGCGCCGCGCGCGCGTCAACGAAATGATCCGCGGCCGCGCGCTGTTGCAGAACGCCTATGCCGAACTGAACCAGCGCGTGGCCGAACGCACCGTCGATCTGTCGCAGGCCAACGAGCAATTGCAGAAGGAAGTGGGCGACCGGATCCGCGCCGAGCTCGAACTGCGCGCGGCGCACGACGAATTGGTGCAGGCCAGCAAGCTCGCCGCGCTCGGGCAGATGGCGGCCGGCATCACGCACGAACTGAACCAGCCGCTCGCGGCGCTGCGCAGCTTCTCCGACAACACGCGCGTGCTGCTCGACCGCGGCGAGCAGGGCGCGGCGCGCGAGAACCTCGAAGCGATCGCCTCGCTGACCGAGCGGATGGGCAAGATCACCAATCAGCTCAAGCTGTTCGTCGGCCGCGCGCGGCCGCGCAACGAACGCGCGCTGGTGTCGCGGGCGCTCGGCAACGTCGCGTCGCTGCTGCGCGAGCGCCTGCAGGCGGTGACGCTCGACGTGCAAATCGACGACGCGATGCACCCCGGCCAGGATGGCCGCTTCGATCCCGCGCTCGAATATCCCGATCTGGTCGCGATCTGCGAGGACCTGCGCCTCGAACAGATCCTGATCAACCTGCTCGGCAACGCGCTCGACGCGGTGGCCGGCGCGCCGTCGCCGCGCATCGCGGTGCTGATCGAGGCGTCGGCGGGCAGCATCGCGATCACGGTGGCCGACAACGGCCCCGGCGTGCCGCCCGAATTGCTGCCGCGCCTGTTCGAGCCGTTCTTCACCACCAAGGAAATGGGGCGCGGCCTGGGCCTGGGCCTGGCGATTTCCTCGTCGATCGCGAGCGATGCCGGCGGCGCGCTGGTCGCGCGCAACGCGCCCGAAGGCGGCGCGGTGTTCGTCTTGACGCTGCGCCGCACCCGCACGCATCATCCGCAGGCTTTCGCCGTCGGCCGTTAGCGCGGCGCCGTCCGCAATATCGATTCACATCGGGTGACACACATGGCGAACCGCCTCCAGGTTATCTATATCGAAGACGACGAACTCGTGCGTCGCGCGGCCGTGCAGAGCCTGCAACTGGCCGGGTTCGACGTGACCGGGTTCGGCTCGGCCGAAGCGGCCGAGAAGGCGATCCTCGGCGAGCGCGTGGGCGTGGTGGTGTCCGATATCCGCCTGCCCGGCGCGAGCGGCCTCGAACTGCTCGCGCAATGCCGCGAGCGCGCGACGGACGTGCCGGTGATTCTTGTTACCGGCCACGGCGACATCACCATGGCGGTGCAGGCGATGCGCGACGGCGCCTACGATTTCATCGAGAAGCCGTTTCCGGCCGAGCGTCTGGTCGAAACGGTGCGCCGTGCCCTCGAACGGCGCGAGCTGGTGCTGGAGAACCTGGCGCTGCGCCGCGAGCTGGCGGTGCAGGGCGTGGTCGCGCCGCGCATCATCGGCCGCAGCCCGGCCATCGAGCAGGTGCGCCGGCTGATCGCGAACGTCGCGCCCACCGATGCCTCGGTACTGATCAACGGCGACACCGGCGCCGGCAAGGAGCTGATCGCGCGCAGCCTGCACGAGATGTCGCCGCGCCGCGACAAGCCGTTCATCGCCGTCAATTGCGGCGCGCTGCCCGAGCCGATGTTCGAATCGGAGATGTTCGGCTACGAGCCGGGTGCGTTCACGGGCGCGGCCAAGCGGCGGATCGGCAAGCTCGAATACGCATCGGGCGGCACGCTGTTTCTCGACGAGATCGAGAGCATGCCGCTGGCGTTGCAGGTCAAGCTGCTGCGCGTGTTGCAGGACGGCGTGCTGGAGCGGCTCGGCGCCAACCAGCCGATTCGCGTGAATTGCCGCGTGGTGGCCGCCGCCAAGGGCGACATGAGCGAGCATGTGGCGGCCGGCACGTTCCGGCAGGACTTGCTGTATCGCCTGAACGTGGTGACCATCGCGCTGCCGCCGCTGGGCGAGCGCCGCGAGGACATCGTGCCGCTGTTCGAGCACTTCATGCTCGATGCGGCCGTGCGCTACGGCCGGCCCGCGCCGCACCTGACCGATCGGCAGCGCGAAGGGCTGATGCAGCGCGACTGGCCCGGCAACGTGCGCGAGTTGCGCAACGCGGCCGACCGCTTCGTGCTGGGCGTGACCGAGGGCGTGCTGGAGGCGGGCGGCGCAGCCGAGGCGCGCGACGTGGCGGGCGGCGAGCAGTCGCTGAAGGAGCGCGTCGAGCAGTTCGAGCGCGCCGTGATCGCCGATACGCTGACGCAAACAGGCGGCGCGGTGGCCGCCACGGCCGACCGGCTGCATCTGGGCAAGGCCACGCTCTACGAGAAGATCAAGCGCTACGGTTTGTCGACCAAGGGCGACAGCGAGCGCTGAACCGGGGCGAACTCGGTGATCGGGGTTGGGGTCAGGGGCAACAAAAAAGCCGGCGGCGCCAGGAAGGCGCGGCCGGCTTGTTGCCGAACCGGGTGTGGAACGCTCGCTCAGGCGTTGCTGTTGCCGAGCGCCTTTTGCAGCAGTTGGTCGAGTTCCGCGAATTGCGGTTCGCCGACGTAGCGCTTCAGGATCTTGCCGTCCTTGTCGACCACGAAGGTGGTGGGCGTGAGCTGGACGTTGCCGAACTGCTTGGCGAGCGAGCCGTCGTCGAACGCAACCTTGAACGGCAACTGGCGCGTCTTGACGTAGTTCGAGACGTACACCGGCGAATCGTAGTTCATCGCCACCGCGACGAATTCGAGGCCCTGATCCTTGAAGCGCTTGTACGTGTCGACCATCTGCGGCATTTCCTTCATGCAGGTCTCGCAACTGGTCGCCCAGAAGTTGACGAGGTAGACCTTGCCCTTCAGATCCGCGCCGGTGGAGACCTTCTGGCCCGACAGCAGCGTGAACGTGGCGTCCGGCACGCTCGACTTGCCGTTCAGGGCGAAGTAGCCGGCCACGGCGATCGCCACGGCGACGGCCGCGATCGCGACATGGCGCAGCGGGCTCGCGCGGCGGGGGGAAACGGGGGCTTGGCTCATCGTCGGTACCTCGGAAGACTGCGGGGCCGCGCGGCACAGGCGCACGGCGGCGATCATTGTAGCCTCAAAACATGACGGATATCGGTAGGCGTGGGCGCCCCAGCGGTTGCGGAGGGTGCTCGGCTCGATACCCGGAATGGCACGGCCGGCGCGGCTTCCGGGCAGCGGCGGCGCGGCTTGGGCGTCGTTCGCTTATGCCGGGCATTTCGGGGCACGAGGCCGCGCCGGACGACGATAATGGCGGCTCGATATTTCCTCTTGCCGATGGCCGTCGAGCCGATCCATGTCTGCCCCCCAATTCTTCACCCACCGCATGACGATGGTCCGCCGCCAGGCGCGGCGTTCGGCCGTGCTCGCAATGGCGGCACTGCTCGTGGCCGCATGCTCCCCGGCGCTCGACTGGCGCACGCTTCACAACGACGCCGGCTACACGATCGACCTGCCGGCCAAGCCGACGCTCGACGCGCGCGAGATCACCATCGGTGGCGCGCCGATGACGATGCGGATGCAGGCCGCGCACGTGAGCGGCGCGGTGTTCGCGGTCGGCACGGTGATGCTGTCCGATGCGCGCCCGGCCACCCGGCAGGCGGCGCTCGACGTGCTGTACGCCGCGCTGTCGCGCAACCTGCATGCGCCCGCGGCCCGGCATGAGGTGACGGTGCCGCTCGCGGCCGGCAGCACGGTGCCGGGCATCGAACTGACCGTGAACGGCAAGCCGGCCGGCGCGGCATCGGGCGCGCAGGGCGCGGCAGCCGGCAAGACGCTGGTGGCGCGGCTCGTCGCGCGCGGCACGCATGTCTATCAGGCCGTCGCGATCGCCGACGCGCCGCTGCCGGCCGACGTGCTCGACGCGTTCTTCGGCTCGTTCAAGCTCGACTGAAGGATGCGCGGCACCGCGCAATTTGTTGACGAATTGAAGGTCTGCTCGCAGGAAGCCACGCTAATCGCCGGATTTTCCTGGACTTTTCCACTATCCACAGCGGGTGTGGATAACTTTGTTGACAACCCTCGTCCCGCCCCGGCACAGCCCGCGCCGGGTGCTTTCAAACGGGTTTCATCGTTTTTGGTTTCTTAAAAAACGATTGACAATTCAATGCCTTGCATCGGCCCTTACAGACACGCCGCATGCGTGGCGGCGACGACGTTCGATTCCGGTAAATGTGTATAAGTCAAGTCTTGACAGGCCGTTTTTTCGGTTCAAACCAGCTCGACAGCCCGCCGGTAGCGGATCGCCTCGCCGATCTGGGCGGCGTCCGGATCGGTATTGCCGGCTAGATCGGCGATCGTGCGCGCAACTTTCAGTACCCGGTAATACGCTCGCGCGGACCAATGGAAGCGCTCGCCCGCCTCGCGTAACAGACGTTCGCCGGTGGAATCGAGGCGGCAGAACGCGTCCGTTTCGCGGCCGCTGAGCATCTGGTTGGTCTTGCCCTGGCGAGCCAACTGGCGCTCGCGGGCAGCGGCCACACGCTGCGCCACGACCGCGCTCGGCTCGGCCGGCGTCACGCCGCGTTCGGCCAGTTCGGCCGGGGAGAGCGCCGGCAGTGCGACCTGCAGATCGATGCGATCCATCAGCGGCCCGGACAACTTGCGCAGGTAGCGCGCGGCCACATCCGGCGTGCAACGGCAGCGGCCCGACGGATCGCCGCGCCAGCCGCACGGGCACGGGTTCATGGCCGCCACCAGTTGGCAGGCGGCGGGGAAATCGGCTTGCAGGGCCACGCGCGAGATCGTGATGCGGCCCGCTTCGAGCGGCTCGCGCAGCATTTCGAGCACATGACGATCGAATTCGGGAAGTTCGTCGAGAAACAGCACGCCGTGGTGCGCGAGCGTGATCTCGCCGGGTTGCGGCGGATTGCGGCCGCCCACCAGCGCCGCCGCGCTCGACGAATGATGCGGCGTACGAAACGGCCGCCTGCGCCACTGCGCGGGCGAGAAGCCGAGCCGGCTTGCCGACAGCAGCGCGGCCGAGGTCAGCGCTTCGTCGTCCGTCATCGGCGGCAGCAGGCCCGGCAGGCGCGCGGCCAGCATCGACTTGCCGGCGCCGGGCGGCCCGATCATCAGCAGGTGATGCGCGCCGGCCGCCGCGATTTCGAGCGCGCGTTTCGCGCCCTGTTGCCCGACCACGTCGGCCAGATCGGGCGCGGTGGCGTCGGGTGCGGCATCGGGCGGCGAGACGGCGATCGGGCTCAGGCGCGCGTCGGCGGCGCCGTTCAGATGCGCGCAGAGCGCCGGCAGATCGGCCGCGCCGTAGACGGTCACGCCTGGCGCGAGCGCCGCCTCGGCCGCGCTGGCCAGCGGCAGATACAGCTCGGGCGTGCGCGCCGGCAGCGGGCCGCCGGACGCGAGCGCGCCGCGTGCGATCCCGCAGGCCATCGCGAACGCGCCGCGCATCGGCCGCAATGCGCCCGTCAGCGACAGTTCCCCGGCGAATTCGCGCCCGTCGAGCGCGGCCGGCGGCAGATCGCCGTTCGCGGCGAGGATGCCGAGCGCGATCGGCAGATCGAATCGCCCCGATTCCTTGGGCAGATCGGCTGGCGCCAGGTTGACGGTGATGCGCCTGACCGGGAAATCGAAGCCGCAGTTCTGCAGCGCCGCGCGCACGCGCTCGCGGCTTTCGCGGACTTCGAGATCGGGCAGGCCGACGATCGAGAACGACGGCAGGCCGTTCGCGAGATGGACTTCGACGGTGACTTCCGGCGCACGGCCGGCAGCGGGCGCGCGCGAGCGCACGACGGCAAGCGACATGAGGCACTCCGAGGAGCAGGCCCGCGGGCGGTGGGCCGCCCGGCGGGAGATTCCATTGAGGTGCGCGCTTGCCGGCGTGGCGCGGGCGGGTACAGCGGGGAGCCGCGGCGTGGGCCGCGGCGGGAAGATCAGAGGCCCGAGGGGCGCTCCGTGAGCTTGCGTTCGAGGTCGGCCACGCGGCGCTCCAGCTCCTCGAGGCGCGCGCGGGTGCGGGCCAGGACTTGGGTTTGCGTGTCGAATTCCTCGCGGGTCACGAGGTCGAGCTTCGAGAAGCCTTGCGTGAGCATGGCCTTCACGTTGCGTTCGACGTCCTTGGCCGGCGAGTTTTTCAGCAGATCGCTGACGCGCGACTGCAGATCATTGAAAACGTCGCTGGGTTGCTTCATGAGATTCCCCTTCTCTGCACAAAAAATGTGCAATTTTCGTTGCGTTCGTGCCCACGATGCATGCATGAGCGGATTTGGTGCGTGCCGTGAGCCCGTTTCCGGGCATCGCGCGCCCCGTTGCGGCGCGCCGGGTGCCCCGGACGTCCGTGCACTCTAACAACCTTCGATTACGCACGCCAGCAAGGAGCCGCCATGTTGGCCGTTCGGGCAGGCTCCGGGCGGCCCGGGCCTGACTTTTCGGTGACCGAAACGTATTCGGACCGCGACTTGGCACGCGAGTTGCTGAGTGTGTTCCCGCTACCTACGGAACGCGCTCGGTCGGACCTCCGACCTGACAACCAGAAAGCGAGAGGACTTCATGAAACTGATTACCGCAATCATCAAGCCGTTCAAGCTCGATGAGACGCGCGAGGCGCTCTCCGCGCTCGGCGTCTCCGGCATCACGGTGACGGAGGTGAAGGGCTTTGGCCGCCAGAAGGGCCATACCGAGCTCTATCGCGGCGCCGAATATGTCGTCGACTTCCTGCCGAAGATGAAGATCGAGGCAGCGGTGTCCGACGATCTCGTCGACCAGGCTGTCGAGGCCATCGAGCGGGCAGCCCGCACGGGGAAGATCGGTGACGGCAAGATTTTCGTCACGCCGATCGAACAGGTTATCCGGATTCGCACCGGGGAGACGGGCGCCGACGCCCTGTAAATCAAACAGAACGACAAGCGACAAGAGGAAACCTAAGATGCGCAAACTTTTGATGTCACTGCTGATGGCCGGATCGCTCGTCGCGACCGGCATCGGTGCTGCGATGGCCGACGATGCGTCGTCCGCGCCCGCCGCAGCCTCGGCTGCCGTTGCTTCGGACGCCGCCGCCAGCGCCCCTGCCGCCAGCGCCGCACCTGCGCCGGCCCCGGCTGCTTCGGCCGCCCCCGACGCCAGCGCGGCCGCCGCCGCACCGGCCTCGGCTGCCTCGGCCCCGGCCGCTCCTGCCGCACCGACCGCGCCCGTCTCGGTGGATTCCTCGAAGATCAACTCCGGCGACACCGCCTGGATGCTGACCTCGGTGGCACTCGTGCTGTTCATGACGATCCCGGGCCTGGCCCTGTTCTACGGCGGCATGGTCCGCAAGAAGAACGTGCTCGCCACGGTCATGCAAAGCTTCGCGATCACCGCGCTGATCACGGTGCTCTGGACGGTGATCGGCTACAGCCTCGCGTTCACGCCGGGCAACGGCTTCATCGGCGGCTTCTCGCGCGTCCTGCTCTCGGGCATGAGCTACGTGAAGGGCGACACGGCGACCACGCTGACCGTCAGCCACCTGGCCACGACGATTCCGGAATCGGTCTATGTCGTGTTCCAGATGACGTTCGCGATCATCACGCCGGCCCTGATCTGCGGCGCGTTCGCCGATCGCATGAAGTTCTCGGCGATGCTGGTGTTCATGACGATCTGGTCGCTGGTGGTGTACGTGCCGATCGCCCACATGGTCTGGGAACCGACCGGCTGGCTGGCAACGGACGGCGTGCTCGACTTCGCAGGCGGCACGGTGGTGCACATTAACGCCGGTATCGCGGGCCTGGTCTGCGCCCTGGTGCTCGGCAAGCGCGTCGGCTACGGCCGCGAAGCGATGGCGCCGCACAACCTGGTCCTGACGCTGATCGGCGCCTCGATGCTGTGGGTGGGCTGGTTCGGCTTCAACGCAGGTTCGGCAGTGGCGGCTGACGGCCGTGCCGGCTTCGCGATGCTGACGACGCAGGTCGCCACGGCTTGCGCCGCGCTGGGCTGGATGTTTGCCGAGTGGATCGCCAAGGGCAAGCCCTCGGTGCTGGGTATCGTGTCGGGCGCCGTTGCGGGCCTGGTGGCCATCACCCCGGCAGCCGGCTTCGTCGGCGTGGGTGGTGCACTGGTGATCGGTATTGCCGCGGGCGTGGTCTGCTTCTGGTCGGCCACGTGGCTCAAGGTCAAGCTGGGCTACGACGACTCGCTCGACGCGTTCGGCGTGCACGGCGTGGGCGGTATCCTCGGCGCGCTGCTGACGGGCGTGTTCGCGGTCAAGGACATCGGCGGCTTCGACGGCAGCCTGCTGGTTCAGGCCAAGGGCGTGCTGATCACGCTGCTCTACAGCGGCATCGTGACCTTCATCATCCTGAAGGTGATCGACATGGTGATGGGCCTGCGCGTGACGGAAGAAGAGGAACGCGAAGGTCTGGACATCATTCTGCACGGCGAACACGTCGAGTAAGCATCGCATCACATACCGGTAATGCGCCGGGCGGCGCCGCGAAACGCCGCCCGGCCAACAGAATGAGCGCAGCGACTTCGACCCGCCTTCCCGGCGGGTCTTTTTTCGTCTGCGGTTTCGCAAGCATCTCACGCCTCGCGCGCCTCGCGGCCCGGCTGGAAAACCCTTCCGCCTATCGGGTCAATAGCGAGAAAAAGAACTGGACAACCTTGCGAACCCGGGAACAATCCCCAAATGGGCGCAGTAATTGCTCTACAATCTTTTTTCTCCTGTTCGCGAGTGATTCATGGTTCCCCATCTCGTTACGGCGTTAAACGGTCCGCTGCTCGAGCTGGAGCGGAAGATCCTCGATGCGACGCCAGCAATCGAACGCTGGTTCCGCCTCGAGTGGCAGGAACACACGCCGCCGTTCTACTGTTCGGTCGATCTGCGTAACGCCGGCTTCAAGCTCGCCCCCGTCGACGCCAATCTGTTCCCCGGCAGTTTCAACAATCTGCCGCAGGAAGTGCTGCCCCTCGCCGTGCAAGCGGCGATGGCCGCGATTGAAAAAATTTGCCCGGATGCGAAAGGCCTGCTGGTCATTCCGGAGCTGCCCACCCGCAATGCGTTCTACCTCGAAAACGTCGCGCGGCTCGCCGCGATCATGCGTCAGGCCGGCCTGAACGTGCGTTTCGGTTCGCTCGACCCGAGCGTGACGGATACCACGCCGATCACGCTCGCCGACGGCCAGAAGATCGTGCTGGAGCCGCTCGAACGCTCGCAGCGCCGCCTCGGCCTGAAGAATTTCGACCCGTGCTCGATCCTGCTGAACAACGATCTGTCGGGCGGCATTCCCGACGTGCTCGAAAACCTGCACGAGCAATACCTGCTGCCGCCGCTGCACGCGGGCTGGGCGGTGCGCCGCAAGTCGACGCACTTCGCCTGCTACGACGACGTCGCGAAGAAGTTCGCGAAAATGGTCGGCGTCGACCCGTGGATGGTGAATCCGTACTTCGCGCATGTGGGCGACATCGACTGGCAGGCCGGCAACGGCGGCGAGGCGCTGGCCGACGCGATCGACGCGGTGCTCAAGAAGATCGCCCGCAAGTATCGCGAGTACGGCATCAGCGAGAAGCCCTACGTGGTCGTGAAGGCCGATGCGGGCACCGCGGGCCGTGGCGTGATGACGGTGCACGATGCCTCCGAGATCGGCGGCATGACCAAGCTCGAACGCGCGCAGATGTCCGAAACCAAGGCCGGACTGCCGGTGAGCGACGTCATCGTGCAGGAAGGCGTGTATACGTTCGAGCGGATCGGCGACGACGTGGCCGAGCCGGTCGTCTACATGATCGACCGCTACGTGGTGGGCGGCTTCTATCGTACCCACTCGGCGCGCGAGCGCGACCAGAACCTCAACGCGCCCGGCATGCACTACGTGCCGCTCGGTTTCGAGCACACCGCGCTGCCCGACGCGCACGCGAAGCCCGGCGCCGCACCGCCGAACCGCTTCTATATGTACGGCGTGGTGGCCCGGCTCGGCCTGCTCGCCTCGTCGATCGAGCTCGAAAAGACCGATCCCGAGGCGATTCAGGTCTGAGGCGCCGCCGCCGACCCACCGCCCGACATCACAGGATTCGCATGGACATTCTTTTTATCGCCGACCCGCTGGATCGCTTCAAGATCTACAAGGACACGACCTACTCGATGATGGCCGAGGCCGCGCGCCGCGGCCACGCGATCTACGCGTGCGAGCCGCAGCAACTGGCCTGGACGGGCAGTTCGGTCGAGGCCGACGTGCGGCGCGTGACGATCGTCGGTGATCCGGCCGATCTGCACCGCGATGCCTGGTTCGAGGCCGCCGCACCGGAATCGCGCGCGCTGACCGCGTTCGGCGCGGTGCTGATGCGCAAGGACCCGCCGTTCGACATGGAGTACGTGACGTCGACCTGGCTGCTCGAAGTGGCCGAGCGCGCCGGCGCGAAGATCGTCAACCGCCCGCAGGCGATCCGCGATCATTCGGAAAAGCTCGCGATCGGAGAATTCCCGCAGTTCGTCGCGCCCACGCTGGTCACGCGCGACGCCGCGCGGTTGCGCGCGTTCCATGCCGAGCATGGCGACGTGATCGTCAAGCCGCTCGACGGGATGGGCGGGATGGGCGTGTTTCGCGTGAAGGCCGACGGCATGAATCTCGGCTCGATCGTCGAGATGCTCGGCGAGGACGGCCGCCGCTCGCTGATGATTCAGAAGTTCATCCCCGAGATCAAGGCCGGCGACAAGCGCATCCTGCTGATCGGCGGCGAGCCGGTGCCGTTTTCGCTCGCGCGCATTCCGCAGGGCAACGAGGTGCGCGGCAACCTGGCCGCAGGCGGCATCGGCGTGGCGCAGCCGCTGACCGAGCGCGACCGCGAGATCGCTGCCGCGCTCGGGCCGGTGCTGGCTGCGCGCGGCCTGCTGCTGGTCGGGCTCGATGCGATCGGAGACTGGCTCACCGAAGTCAACGTCACGAGCCCCACCTGCTTCCGCGAGATCATGGAGCAGACCGGTTTCGACGTGGCCGGCATGTTCGTCGACGCGCTGGAGCGTCTGGTCGGCTGAGGATTGCTGAGTATTGCCGGCGGCGGCCGCGCAGGTCCCCCGCCGCCGGATCTAGCGGGGCCACTTCAATGTGGAGTGGCCCCGAAATCGGCCTGCTACAATGCCCGCACGCCCGGTAGGACTACTACTCGTGGTTCCAGGTCCGGCGGTCGGGCCGACATTGTTGCAAGGTTGACATGGCAGGCATCCTGATCATCGCTCATGCTCCGCTCGCCACGGCATTGCGGGAGTGCATTTCCCACATCTATGGCGGGCTGCCCGCGCGCATCGGCGCCATCGATGTGATGGCGGACAGCGATCCCACTCAAGTCATGGCGTACGCTCATTCCGAAATCGCGCGTCTGCGCGAGGAAAACGGCGTGCTGGTGCTGACCGACATGTATGGCGCGACACCGGCCAACATCGCCGGCCAGCTCGCGAAGCTCGATGGCGTGCGCGTGCTCGCCGGCGTCAATCTGCCGATGCTGGTGCGCTCGGTGTGCTATCGCACCACGCCGATCGACACGCTGGTCGAAAAGGCGCTGGCCGGCTCGACCAAGGGCATTCATGAAGTGGCGGCCGGCACGCCGCCGCCGCGTCCCGGCCTGGGCTGCGGCGAGTGCGCTCCGATTCCGCCCGAACCCAAGCCGCAAACCGAAACGCATTAGCCGACGGCCGCCTCGCGCGGCCGTTTGGCATCCCTTCGCCGGCGCGAGGGCGCCGGCTGTCTCCACCCGAACGGAACACCATGCTTCAGCAAGAAACGACCATCGTGAATAAATTGGGGCTGCATGCCCGCGCGTCGGCCAAGCTGACCCAACTGGCCGGCAACTTCCAGTCGGAAGTCTGGATGACCCGCAACGGCCGGCGCATCAACGCGAAAAGCATCATGGGCGTCATGATGCTGGCGGCCGGCATCGGCAGCACGGTGACCCTCGAGACCGAAGGTCCGGACGAGCAGGAAGCGATGACGGCGCTGCTCGGGCTGATCGCCGACAAGTTCGGCGAAGGCCAGTAAGGCCGGCTCGCTGCCGGCCTGGTTCGGAATCCGGAATGCCGCGTGATCTCACGCGGCATTTCTCTTTATTCAGACAACAGATCATTGCTGGCGGATGGTGCGGCGCATGCAGCCACGCGGGGCGTGCGGAATTTATAATCGCGAGTCGGGGTCATATGCGCAGCGCGGCGATGGGCCGCGGCAGACCGGACTCACAGGAGGTGCGCGTGTCGTTCACGCTGCAAGGAATTCCCGTTTCGAGAGGCATCGCGATCGGTCGTGCGTATCTGATCGCGCCGGCGGCGCTCGACGTCGCGCATTACCTCGTCGAGGCGCTGCAGCTCGACGCCGAGGTCGACCGATTGCGCGCGGCCTTGCTGGCCGTGCGCGGCGAGCTCGACGCGTTGCGCGCCGACCTGACCGAAGAGACGCCGAGCGAGGTGGCCGCCTTCATCGACGTCCATTCGATGATCCTCAACGACGCCATGCTCGTGCAGGAAACCATCGATCTGATCCGCGACCGCCGCTACAACGCCGAGTGGGCGCTGACCGAGCAGCTCGACGTGATCGTCGGCCATTTCGACGACATCGAGGACGAGTACCTGCGCGAGCGCAAGGCCGACATCCAGCAGGTGGTCGAGCGCGTGCTGAAGGCGCTGGCCGGCGCGCCGTCGGCCTCGCAGGCACTGGGCGGCGCGGCCAGTTGCAAGGACGACATGATCGTGGTCGCGCACGACATCGCGCCGGCCGACATGATGCAGTTCAAGAACCAGGCGTTCCGCGCGTTCGTCACCGATCTCGGCGGGCGCACCTCGCACACGGCCATCGTCGCGCGCAGCCTCGGCATTCCGGCGTCGGTCGGCGTGCAGCACGCGAGCGCGCTGATTCGCCAGAACGACGTGATCATCGTCGACGGCGATCAGGGCATCGTGATCGTCGATCCTGCGCCGATCGTGCTCGAGGAATATTCGTACCGGCAATCGGAGAAGGCGCTCGAACAGCGCAAGCTGCAGCGGCTGAAATTCTCGCCGACGCAAACGCTGTGCGGCACCAAGATCGAGCTGCTCGCCAATATCGAATTGCCCGACGACGCGAAGACAGCCGTGGACGCGGGCGCGGTGGGCGTCGGCCTGTTCCGCACCGAGTTCCTGTTCATGAACGACGTGCATGCGCTGGCCGAGGAGGAGGAGCAGTTCCACGCCTACCGCCGCGCCGTCGAGCTGATGAACGGCATGCCGGTGACGATCCGCACCATCGACGTGGGCGCCGACAAGCCGCTCGATTCGCACGACGAAGGCTACGAAACGGCGCCGAACCCGGCGCTCGGGCTGCGCGCGATCCGCTGGAGCCTGTCCGAGCCGCAGATGTTCCTCACGCAGTTGCGGGCGATCCTGCGCGCGTCGGCCACCGGGCCGGTCAAGATCCTGATCCCGATGCTCGCGCACGCGCAGGAGATCGACCAGACGCTCGACCTGATCCGCGAGGCGAAGCGCCAGCTCGACGATGCGGGCATGGCCTACGATCCGAACGTGCAGGTCGGCGCGATGATCGAGATTCCGGCCGCCGCGATCGCGGTGCCGCTGTTCCTCAAGCGCGTCGATTTCCTGTCGATCGGCACCAACGATCTGATCCAGTACACGCTGGCGATCGATCGCGCCGACAACGAGGTCGCGCACCTGTACGACCCGCTGCATCCGGCCGTGCTGCACCTGATCGCCTTCACGCTGCGCGAGGCCAAGCGGGCCGGCGTGCCGGTGTCGGTGTGCGGGGAAATGGCCGGCGACCCGGCGATGACGCGCCTGCTGCTCGGCATGGGCCTGACCGAGTTCTCGATGCATCCGAGCCAGTTGCTGGTGGTCAAGCAGGAGATCCTGCGCGCGCACCTGAAGGCGCTGGAGAAGCCCACCGCCGACGTGCTGGCGTCCTACGAACCGGAAGACGTGCAGCTTGCGCTCAAGCAGTTGTCGGCGGCGGAACCGAAGGCCGACATGGCGGCCTGAGCGCGGTTCACGGCGGCAAAAACAGAACGGCGGCGCATCGCAACGATGCGCCGCCGTTTCGTTTTTGCCGCGTCGTTCAGTGCCGGTTGCCGCAGACAGGGCAGTCGGGCTGTCGCGCGATGCGCATCGTGTTCCATTCCATGCGCAGCGAATCGAGCATCATCAGCCGGCCCACGAGCGGCTCGCCGATGCCGCCGATCACGCGCAGCGCCTCGGCCGCCTGCATCGCGCCGATGATGCCGACGGTCGGCGCGAACACGCCCATCGTCGAGCAGGCCGTTTCCTCGAACGGCTGATCCTCGGGAAACACGCAGGCGTAGCAGGGCGAGGCCGGATCGCGGAAATCGAACGTGCTGATCTGGCCGTCGAAACGCAGCGCCGCGCCCGATAAGAGCGGCACGCCGTGCGCCGCGCAGGCGCGGTTGATCGCATGGCGCGTCGCGAAGTTGTCGCTGCAATCGAGTACCACGCTCGCGCGCGGCACGGTCGCATCGAGCCAGGCCGCGTCGGCGCGCTCGGCTACGGCGTGCACGGTCACCTCCGGGTTGAGCCGCGCGAGCGCCTCACGGCCCGACGCCACCTTGGGCTGGCCGATCGATTCGGTGACGTGCAGGATCTGCCGTTGCAGGTTGGTCAGGTCGACGGTGTCGGCGTCCACCAGCGTGATCGTGCCGACGCCGGACGCCGCCAGATACATCGCGGCCGGCGAGCCGAGGCCGCCGGCGCCGATCACGAGCGCATGCGCGTCGAGAAAGCGCTGCTGCGCCTCGATGCCGATCTCGTCGACGAGGATGTGGCGGGAATAGCGGAGCAGTTGTTCGTCGTTCATCGCGGGGCGGATTGCGGATTGGGCGCCGTGCTTGGCTTTGGCTTCAGCCGCTATTTTAGGCGCGTTCACCTGCCGGCTGCCGGGCACGGGCCGACGGCCGCACCAAAGGAAACGGGCCACCGCGGCAGCGCCGCGATGGCCCGTTGCAGGCGCAGCGACCGGCTTACTTGGTCGCCGACGCCGGCTTGGCTGCCGCCGGCTTGGCCGGCGTCGTGACCTTCGGTGCCGAGGCCGACGGCGCGGCTGCAGCTGCCGTCAACGGCTTCGAGGTGCTTTCGGCCAGCAGCGACTTCGATTCCTGAACCGGCTTGCCTTCGAGCTTGGCCAGCGCTTGCTGGAGCATGAAGTCGTCGGCGCTGCCGAATTCCACCGGCTTACGGTTGCGATCCTTCTCGCGCTGCTCCGGTGTCTTCTTGTCGTTCTGCTCCTCGAGAATGCGGAGCTGGTCGAGACGGCGCTGTTCGCGGGCCTCGAGTTCCTTCTTCTCGTTCGGATCCTGGGTGTTCGCGAGGTGGTTCGTGTAATCCACTTCGCGCGTGACGAGCACGTCGTCCGGATCGCCGTCGGCGAACTGATCGACCGGGATATCCGGCACGATGCCCTTGTTCTGGATCGAACGGCCGCTCGGCGTGTAGTAGTACGCCGTGGTCAGGCGCAGGCCGGTGTCGGCGGTCAGCGGACGCACGGTTTGCACCGAGCCCTTGCCGAACGTGGTCTTGCCCATGATCTGCGCGCGGTGCGAATCCTGCAGCGCGCCGGCGACGATTTCCGATGCCGACGCCGAATAGGCGTTGGTCAGCACGATCATCGGCACAGTCTTGAAGACGGCCGGCAGGTTCTTCAGCGGATCGGAATCGAAGGTCGGCAGACGGTAGTTGTCGTAATCGTCGCGATAGACCTGCTTCGAATCGGGGATCTGGCCGTTGGTCGACACCACCACCGAGTTCGGCGGCAGGAACGCGCCGGCCACGCCGACCGCGCTCTGCAGCAGGCCGCCGCCGTTGTTGCGCAGGTCGACCACGAGGCCCTTCAGGTTCGGCTGCTGACGCGCGATGTCCTGCAGGCGGGCTGCGAGATCGGGCGTGGTGCGTTCCTGGAAGCTCGTGATGCGGATATAGGCGTAGCCCGGATCCAGCATCTTCATCTTCACGCTCTGCACCTTGATGATGGCGCGCGTGACCGACACCGGGAAGGTGCGGTCGTCGGTCTTGCGGAAGATGGTCAGCGTGACCTTGGTGCCCGGATCGCCGCGCATCTGCTTGACGGCCTTGTCGAGCGTCATGCCGCGTACGGGCTTGTCGTTGATGCGGGTGATCAGGTCGCCCGGACGGATGCCGGCGCGGAACGCGGGGGTGTCCTCGATCGGCGAGATGACCTTGATCAGGCCGTCTTCCTGCGAAATCTCGATGCCCAGGCCGGCGAAGCTGCCCTTCGTCTGTTCCTGCAGTTCCTGGTAATCGGTCTTGTCGAGATAGGACGAGTGCGGGTCGAGGCTCGACACCATGCCCTTGATCGCGGCGGTCAGCAGCTTCTTGTCGTCGACCGGTTCGACGTATTCACGCTTGATCTGGCCGAACACCTCGGCGAACAGCCGCAGTTGGTCGAGCGGCAGCGGCGTCGTGATCGTGGCTTGCTGGGCGGACGCCGAAATTTGGAGCGTCGCGAAAACACCGGTGGCAAGGCCCGCGGCAACGAGGCCGATATTCTTCAATTTCATTCGCATAGGATCGTGTGCGTCGGAAAGCGCGTGTGGCTATGGCTTGAAGGTGTGAGGACGGACAAGTATATCCCCGATCGTTCGAATGCTTCGCCGTTGCGGGCGGAAGCGATGACGAAGCGGGTTCGACAGCGGCGGCGCGGCGGGGTTCTCGTGAATTTGCGACGACCCCGCCGCGCCGTTTCGAGCCGATTCGCGCTGCGTGAAGCGGCTGGCTGGCGCGAACCTGACACGCGGCTGACCGACGCGACCGCTACTGTGTCGTGCCGGCGCCGCGCTTACTTCGATTTGCCCTGTTGCGCGACGGCGGCTTGCGCGGCCGCGATGGCGGCCTGGTCGCCGAGGTAGTAATGCTTGATCGGCTTGAGGTTCTCGTCGAGTTCATAGACGAGCGGCACGCCGTTCGGGATGTTCAGGCCGACGATGTCGGCATCCGAAATGCCGTCGAGGTACTTGATCAGCGCGCGCAGCGAGTTGCCGTGCGCGGCGATCAGCACCTGCTTGCCGGCCTTGACCGCCGGCGCGATCGACTCGCTCCACAGCGGCAGCACGCGGGCCACGGTGTCCTTCAGGCATTCGGTGAGCGGCAGTTGCTCGCGCGGCACCTTGGCGTAGCGCGGGTCGGCGAACGGCGCGCGCTCGTCGGTCGACTCCAGCGCCGGCGGCGGCGTGTCGTAGCTGCGGCGCCAGACGAGCACCTGCTCGTCGCCGAACTTGGCGGCCGTCTCGGCCTTGTTCAAGCCCGACAGCGCGCCATAGTGGCGTTCGTTGAGGCGCCACGAATGGACCACCGGCAGGTACATCTGGTCCATCTGGTCCTGCACGTGCCACAGCGTGCGGATCGCGCGCTTGAGCACCGACGTGTAGGCGATGTCGAACGCGTAACCGGCTTCCTTCAGCAGCACGCCGGCCTGGCGCGCCTCGTGGTTGCCTTGCTCGGTCAGGTCGACGTCGACCCAGCCGGTGAAGCGGTTTTCCTTGTTCCAGGTCGATTCGCCGTGGCGGATGAGAACGAGCTTGTACATAGCGATAGCTTGCAGGTCGGTAGTGAGGAAGCGGGCCGGAAGGCGCGTTCGTTGCGGGTGCGCCATCGTGTCGTGGCGGTTATTTTATAATGGCAGGATTGTCCTTTTCGATTTCTCTTTTTAGCGGCGGATCCTCCGTGACGTTCTTTACCGATTACTTCAACCTTGCGCTCATCGCGATCCTGCTCGTTTCGGGTGGTTTGCTGGTCTTCCCGACGCTGCGTCGCGGGGGCGGCGGCCTGTCGAGCGCCGAGGCGACCCAACTGATCAATCGCCGCAACGCGATCGTCATCGACCTGCGGCCGTCCGCCGAATACGCGGTCGGGCACCTGCCGGCGTCGCGCTCGGTCGAATACGCGGAGCTCTCGACCAAGCTGGGCCAGGTTGCCAAGAACAAGAGCGCACCGCTGCTGCTGGTTTGCCAGAACGGCCAGCAATCGAACAAGGCGGCCAAGGTCGCTCGCGAAGCCGGCTACGGCGAAGTCCATGTACTGCAAGGCGGCGTTGCCGAGTGGCAGAAGGCCGGCATGCCGGTCGTCAAACAAGGAGTGGCGAAGTGAACAAAGTAGTCATGTACAGCACGCAGGTCTGCCCGTATTGCATGATGGCCGAGCGCCTGCTGAAGCAACGCGGCGTCGAGCTGATCGAGAAGGTGCTGATCGACAAGGAACCCGCGCGCCGCGCCGAGATGATGGAGCGCACCGGGCGTCGCACCGTGCCGCAGATCTACATCGGCGAAACGCATGTCGGCGGCTACGACGACCTGTCGAAACTCGATCGCGAAGGCGGCCTGCTGCCGCTTCTGGAAGCCGCCTGATTCCGGCAGAATGTCGCCTCCCGGGCGCCGGGGCGGGGCAACGTGCCGTGCGGGCATGTCAAGACAATCGGGTGGTCGGTCAAAACCGGCCGCCGTCATATCATTTTTAGGGAGCCAACATGTCCGACGTCGAAAACCAGCCGTTCTTCAACATCCAGCGTATCTACCTGAAGGATCTGTCGCTCGAGCAGCCGAATTCGCCGGCGATTTTCCTCGAGCAGGACATGCCGTCGGTTGAAGTGGAAGTCGACGTGAAGGCCGAACGTCTGGCCGAAAGCGTGTACGAAGTGATCGTGTCGGGTACCGTCACGGCGAAGGTGAAGGACAAGGTCGCGTTCCTGATCGAAGCCAAGCAAGCGGGTATTTTCGACATCCGCAACATCCCGGAAGAGCAGCTCGATCCGCTGGTCGGCATCGCCTGCCCGACGATCCTGTTCCCGTACCTGCGCTCGAACATCGCCGACGCGATCACGCGTGCCGGTTTCCCGCCGATCCACCTCGCGGAAATCAACTTCCAGGCGCTCTACGAGCAACGTCTGGCGCAAATCACCCAGCAGCAGGGTGGCGCCAACGGCGCGACGCTGAACTGAGCGCTTCCCACGAACCGGTGCTGGGTCTATGAAAGTTGCTGTTCTCGGCGCCGGTGCGTGGGGCACCGCGCTTGCCGCGCATCTGGCCGCGCGGCACGATACGCTGTTGTGGGCGCGCGATCGCGCGCTCCTCTCGGGGCTGGCCGCCCATCATGAAAATTCCCGCTACCTGCCCGGCGTGCCGTTGCCGGCCGCGCTGCGCTGCGAGCCCGATCTCGCGATCACGCTCGATCATGCGGCCGCCGCCGACGCGCTCTGCGTGATCGGCGCCCCCGTGGCTGGGCTGCGCGCGCTGTGCGCCGCGATGCGCGCCGCGCCGCGCGTGCCGGCGCACGTGATCTGGGTCTGCAAGGGCTTCGAAGCCGAAACGGAATTGATGCCGCACCAGATGATCGCCGAAGCGCTGCCGGGGCATGCGAGCCACGGCGTGCTGTCGGGGCCGAGCTTTGCGCGCGAGGTGGCGCAGGGCCTGCCGGTTGCGTTGACGGTCGCCAGCAGTTCGGCGGCGTGCCGCGATCGCACGCTCGAAGCGTTCCATCACGGCGCGATGCGCATCTACACCGGCGACGACGTGGTCGGTGTCGAAGTGGGGGGCGCGGTCAAGAACGTGCTGGCGATCGCCACCGGCATCGCCGACGGGCTCGGGCTGGGCCTGAACGCGCGCGCCGCACTGATCACGCGCGGGCTGGCCGAGATGTCGCGGCTCGGCGTGGCGCTCGGCGGCCGTGCCGAAACGTTTACGGGCCTGACCGGCCTGGGCGACCTGATCCTGACCGCCACCGGCGATCTATCGCGCAATCGCAAGGTCGGCTTGCAACTGGCGGCCGGCTTGTCGCTCGACGAAATCCTCGCCGCGCTCGGCCACGTGGCCGAAGGCGTGCGCTGCGCCCGCGCGGTGCTGGCGCTGGCGCGTGCGCAGTCGATCGACATGCCGATCACCGAAGCGGTCTGCAGTGTGCTGTTCGAGGGTGTCGCCGCGCGCGATGCCGTCAGCGGGCTGCTGCGCCGCGACGCCAAGGCCGAATGAATTCGGGCGGCCGCAAGCGCCGCCCGGTGCGCTGGAACGGGCTTGAACGAGGCCTGGCCGGTTGCCATCATCGGATGGGAGATGTCCGATGAATCTCCGTCAATTTTCCTGATTGAACGCCGATCGGCGTTGAATGTCGCGCAATGCGCTGCTGTGTTCCGACCGGAACTGCCATGTTGCCGCCTGCGTAAAGCGCAACAAACGGTTCGGTTTCTGGCGTCGCGCCGTCATCGCGCCTACGCTTGCCTTATCGAGATTGCCCCCGATGGGAGGCTTGCATGCTCACGATCGGTTCGACGCGCATCGAAGCGCGTGTCGTCGACATCACCACGCTGACGGTCGACGCGATCGTCAACGCGGCGAACGAATCGCTGCTCGGCGGCAGCGGCGTGGACGGCGCGATCCATCGCGCGGCCGGCCCCGAACTGCTGGCCGAATGCCAGACGCTGGGCGGCTGCGCGACGGGTGACGCGAAGCTCACGCATGGCTATCGGCTGCCGGCGCGACATGTGATTCATGCGGTCGGCCCGGTGTGGCACGGCGGGATGTCGGGCGAGGCCGAGCAGCTTGCCGCGTGCTACCGGCGCTCGCTCGAAGTGGCGGCCGCGGCCGGCTGCGCGTCGCTGGCCTTCCCGGCGATCAGTTGCGGCGCGTACCGGTTTCCGCCCGAGGTGGCCACGGCGATCGCCGTCAGCACGGTGGTGTCGATGCTGCCCGGGGCGGGCTTCACGCGCATCGTGTTCGCCTGCTTCAGCGACGACATGCTCGACCACTACAACGCCGAACTGGCGCGGCTCTGACGGCAAGCGCGTGAAGTGAACGCGTGAGGCAGGCGAATTACTCGCCGCCTTCGAAGCCGGCCTGGCGCCACGCTTCGAACACCACCACCGCCACCGTATTCGACAGATTGAGGCTGCGATTGCCGGGCCGCATCGGCAGACGCACGCGCTGCTCGTTCGGAAAGCGCGCCAGCAGCGCCTCGCTGAGGCCGCGCGTTTCCGCACCGAACACGAACCAGTCGCCGGGCGTGAACGCGTGATCGTGGAAGCGGCCCGAGCCGCGCGTGGTGAACGCGAACAGGCGCGCCGGGTCGGGCGTTTCCTTGTCGAGGAACGCGTCCCAGTCGCGATGCACGTTCATCTGCGCGTATTCGTGATAATCGAGCCCGGCGCGACGCAGCTTCGCGTCGTCGAGCGGGAAGCCGAGCGGCTCGATCAGATGCAGCCGCGCGCCGGTATTCGCGCACAGGCGGATCACGTTGCCGGTGTTCGGCGGGATTTCGGGTTCGACGAGTACGACGTTGAACATGTTCGTTTCCAGTTCGTTGATGCTTGATGCGATGGGGTTCTGCAGCGCGAGGCCGGCGCTTGCCCAAGCTGCTTCGGCCCCGCTAATCCTTCGCGGTGCGCAGCGCGACGTAGTTCGTCACGCGCCGCGCGCCCGCTGCCTTCAGCCTTGCGGCCAGCGCGTCGAGCGTGGCGCCCGATGTCATGACGTCGTCGACGACGCCTACATGCAGCCCGCGCACCTCGCCCGCAACGACGAACGCACGCGCGACGTTGGCGCGCCGCGCCGCTTCGTCGAGCCGCGATTGCGGCGCGGTGTGCACGGCGCGCGCCACGAGCCGTGCATCGGCCGGCACGCCGAGAGCGCGTGCGAGCGGCTGTGCGATCGCCCAGGCCTGGTTGTAGCCGCGCTCGACTAGCCGTTGCCGCGACAGCGGCGCGGGCACGATCACGTCGGGCCGCGGGTCGCCGGCCGGCGCATCGGCGGCCATGCACGCGAGCCGCTCGCCGAACAGCGTACCGACGGCGAGCCGCGCGCGGAACTTCAGATCGAGCACCAGCGTATCGAGCGGCGCGCGATAGTCTGCCAGCGCGAGCGTTGTATCGAACGGCGGTGGTGCGGCGCGGCAGCGGTCGCAACGGTAATCGGTGCGATGCCCGCCCGGCGCGCGTCGCCGATGCGGTTGCCGCGCAGCAAGCGGCAACGCGCATTGGGTACAGCGCAGGCGCGACTCGTTCCAGTACGCCGCGTCGCAGGCTTCGCACAGTACGTTGCGTGACGAATTGCCGCACAACGCACACAGATTCGGCAGCGCAACGGCAATCGCGCGTCGGCAAGCCATGCGCAGCGCCCCAGCGAGCCCGGCCGACATGCTGCGGCGCAATACGGCGGTGATGTTCATCGGGTTTCTCCACGCGGGCCGCTCGTACTGAAGCACGCGAGGCGAGCGAGTATACTTCGCGCACTTCGCCAGTTTGCCCGACATGTCCTCCGTTTCCGCACCCTCCGGCCGTCCGGCCAATGATCCCCGGCATCTGCAGCGGATCTTCGATCGCCGTGCCGCCGCCTTCGACGCGGTTGCATTCCTGCCACGAGAAATTGCCCAACGCATGGGCGAACGTCTCGACTACATCAAGGTGAATCCGTCGGGCGTGCTCGATGCGGGCTGCGGCGTCGGCAACGATCTGCCGCTGCTGCGCGCGCGATTTCCCGAGGCACCTGTCTATGGCGTCGATCTATCCACGGCGATGCTCGCGCGTGCGGCCTCGCAGGAATCGGCCGATACGAGCTGGCGGCGTTTCCTCCCGGCCTCGCTGTCGAAGGCGCTCGGCCAGCGCGGGCCGCGCCTCGCGCAAGCCGATTTCGCGGCGTTGCCGTTCGCGGGCAGTGCGTTCGATTTCGTCTGGTCGAATCTCGCGCTGCACTGGCACTCGCGCCCGGACCTCGTATTTCCCGAATGGCAACGCGTGCTGCGTGTGGGTGGCCTGCTGATGTTCAGCACGCTCGGCCCCGATACGCTGCGCGAATTGCGTGCCGCCTATGCCGATGCTGAGGCCGTTACCGATTGCGCGCCGCGCCCACACGTGATCGACTTCGTCGACATGCACGATCTCGGCGACATGCTGGTCGAAAGCGGTTTCGAGATTCCCGTGATGGATCAGGAAGCGTTGACGATCACCTACAAATCGGCCGCCTCGCTGTTGGCCGACGTGCGGCGCTGGGGCGCTTACCCGTTCGCGCGCGGCGCGGGCGAACGCCTGCCGGCACGCGCCTATCGTGCGTTGGTCGATGCGCTCGAAGCGCGTCGGCGCGACGACGGCACCATCGCCTTGAGCTTTGAAGTGATCTACGGACACGCCTGGAAAGCCACGCCGCGCATGACGGCGGAAGGTCATGGAATCGTGCGCCTGGAAGATATCGGACGCGGCCCTCGCAAGAATATTTAATGCGGTAAAGAGGGGTTTCGTTATGCCGGAAATTAGCGCTCGAAAACGACGCCAAAAAGTCTCCTAAAATGCTTGAAACGCTTGTCCAGCATGGGTTTGGCGGCGCCGGGGGCTTGCTTGTAGATGCGGTTTTTCACGCCTATAATGCGTCAGTTTGCCATTCTGTAAACGCCCCGCAATACAGGGCTGCAGGCCCGTTTCGGGCCAGCTTCGATGCCGATCGCGAGAGGCAGCGATGAGTGGAACGACAGGTATCTCGGACACCGAAACAGTTTTGATGGATTGGCTCATCAAGCGCAATTGTTCGGTTTCGCCGCGCCAGTTCGTGGCGTGTTACGTGTCGCTGGCCGTGTTCTCGCTCGCGATCGCCGTGCTGTTGTGGTGGCGCGGCGCCTGGCTCGTGCTGCCGTTCACCGGCGCGGAGTTGTTGGCAGTCGGCGCGGCATTCGCCATCTATGCGCGTCACGCAGTCGATTACGAACGCATCAGGTTGTTTCCGCATCGTCTGCTGATCGAGCGGATGAGCGCCGAGCAGCTGACGCGCTTCGAGTTCAACCCGTGCTGGGTGCGGGTCGAACCGGGGGCGTCGCCGCGCGATCCGGTCAGGGTCGTGTCGCGCGGGCAGAGCGTCGTGGTCGGGCAGTATCTCGCTCAATATCGGCGAGCCCAGTTCGCTCGTGAGTTGCATGCGTCGTTGAGGCGATGCGGCTGATCGGGGCGGCCGCCAGCATCGTGGGCGGTGGGGGGAGGGTAGGAATGACAATTTTGGGTAAGGAAATCATGAAAACAATCAATCGCGCCCTCATTGGTTTGCTGGCGGTAGGCGGGTTACTCGCGTCCGGCACTGCCCTGGCCGTCGGCGACAGCCCCGGTGGGCCGCGCGTCAACGAGATCAATCTCCAGCCCCCCGTCACGAAGATCGCGCAGGAACTGTACGACCTGCACACCATGATGCTGATTCTTTGCACGGTGATCTTCGTCGGCGTGTTCGGCGTGATGTTCTATTCGGTTTTCGCACACCGCAAATCGCGCGGCCACAAGGCCGCGAATTTCCACGAAAGCACCACCGTCGAAATCATCTGGACGATCGTGCCGTTCGTGATCGTCGTGCTGATGGCGCTGCCGGCCACCAAGGCCGTGGTCGCCATGAAGGACACCACCAACGCCGATCTGACCGTCAAGGTCACGGGCTATCAGTGGAAGTGGGGCTACGACTACGTGAAGGGGCCGGGCGAGGGCATCAGCTTCGTGTCGACGCTGACCACCCCGCGCAGCGAAGTGAACGGCCAGCAGCCGATCAGCGATACCTACCTGCAGGAAGTCGACAACCCGCTCGTGGTGCCCGTCGACAAAAAGATCCGCATCATCACCACGGCCAACGACGTGGTCCATTCATGGTCCGTGCCGGCGTTCGGCGTCAAGCAGGACGCGATCCCGGGCTTCGTGCGCGACGCCTGGTTCAAGGCCGACAAGATCGGCACCTATCGCGGCTCCTGCACCGAGCTGTGCGGCAAGGAACACGCCTACATGCCGGTGGTCGTGAAGGTCGTGTCGGCGGACGATTACGACAAATGGGTCAAGGACGAAAAGGCCAAGGCCGCTGCCGCGACGCTCGATCCGAACAAGGTCTGGACCAGCGCCGAGCTGATGGCGCACGGTGAGGACGTCTACAAGGCCAATTGCGCGGCCTGCCACCAGCCGAACGGCAAGGGCCTCGGTGCGTTCCCGGCCATCGACGGCAGCAAGATCGCCACCGGCCCGATCGCCGGGCACCTCGACATCGTGCTGCACGGCAAGGGCGCGATGCCGAGCTGGGCGTCGCTGTCCGATGTCGATCTGGCCTCGGTGATCACCTACGAACGCAATGCCTGGGGCAACCACATGGGCGACGCGCTGCAGCCGAAGCAGGTGACCGACGCGCGCAACGGCAAGATGCCCGAAGGCGGCGCGGCACCGGCCGCCGGCAACGCGCCGGCCGCGAATGCATCGGCATCCGAAGCATCGGTGCAGGCTGCGGCGGCAACGGGCGCGTCGGATGCCGGTGCGGCGGATGCGGCGCAAACCGCCGCGCTGCCCGCCGCGATCTATTTCGACACCGGCAAGAGCGACCTGCCGGGCGACGCCAAGGCCGTGATCGATGCGGCGGCGCAATATGCGAGCGCGCACGCCGATGCGAAGCTTACGTTGTCGGGTTACACGGACAAGACGGGGTCGGCGGCTGCCAATGCCGATCTCGCCAAGCGCCGCGCGCAAGCCGTGCGCGACGCCCTCAAGGCCGCGGGCGTGGCCGAGAGCCGCATCGTGCTGCAAAAGCCGCAAGCGATCACGGGTGGTGCCGACGCCAGACAAGCGCGACGGGTACAGATCGCACCGGCCGCCTGAGCCACCGTTCGTCGTCCTGACCGACGGCATCGGAATACGAATTAGGAGACATCCATGTCTAGCATTGGACACGACGTACCCGCAGACCACGCGCACGACGAGCATGCGCACGCGCTGCCGCATGGTTGGCGCCGCTGGCTGTTCGCGACGAATCACAAGGACATCGGCACGCTGTATCTGCTGTTCTCGTTCGTGATGTTCCTGTCGGGCGGCGTGATGGCGCTCGGCATCCGCGCCGAGCTGTTCGAGCCGGGCCTGCAGATCATGCGCCCCGAATTCTTCAACCAGCTCACCACCATGCACGGCCTGATCATGGTGTTCGGTGCGATCATGCCGGCGTTCGTCGGCTTCGCGAACTGGATGATCCCGCTGCAGATCGGTGCGTCGGACATGGCCTTCGCGCGCATGAACAACTTCAGCTTCTGGCTGCTGCCGGTGGCGGCGGTGCTGCTGGTCGGTTCGTTCTTCGCGCCGGGCGGTGCCACGGCGGCCGGCTGGACGCTCTACGCGCCGCTGTCGACGCAGATGGGGCCGGGCATGGATTTCGCCATCTTCGCGGTGCACCTGATGGGCGCCTCGTCGATCATGGGCGGCATCAACATCGTCGTGACCATCCTCAACATGCGCGCGCCCGGCATGACGCTGATGAAGATGCCGATGTTCGCGTGGACCTGGCTGATCACGGCCTACCTGCTGATCGCCGTGATGCCGGTGCTGGCGGGTGCGATCACGATGGTGCTGTTCGACCGTCACTTCGGCACCTCGTTCTTCAACGCGGCCGGCGGCGGCGATCCGGTGATGTACCAGCACATCTTCTGGTTCTTCGGGCATCCCGAGGTCTACATCATGATCCTGCCGGCGTTCGGGATCGTCTCGCAGGTGATCCCGGCGTTCTCGCGCAAGCCGCTGTTCGGCTACAGCTCGATGGTGTACGCCACCTCCTCGATCGCGATTCTCTCGTTCATGGTGTGGGCGCACCACATGTTCGCCACCGGCATGCCGGTCACGGGCCAGTTGTTCTTCATGTACGCGACGATGCTGATCGCAGTGCCGACCGGCGTGAAGGTGTTCAACTGGGTCGCCACCATGTGGCGCGGTTCGCTGAGCTTCGAGACGCCCATGCTGTTCTCGATCGGCTTCCTGTTCGTGTTCACGTTCGGCGGCCTGACGGGCCTGATGCTCGCGATGGCGCCGCTCGACATCCAGTATCACGGCACCTATTTCGTGGTGGCGCATTTCCACTACGTGCTGGTGGCCGGCTCGCTGTTCGCGCTGTTCTCGGGCTGGTACTACTGGTCGCCGAAATGGACCGGCTGGATGTACAACGAGATGCGCGGCAAGATCCACTTCTGGGCGACGATGATCTTCTTCAACGTCACGTTCTTCCCGATGCACTTCGTCGGCCTGGCCGGCATGCCGCGCCGCTACGCCGATTACCCGGCGCAGTTCACCGATTTCAACCAGGTGGCGACGATCGGCGCGTTCGGCTTCGGTCTTGCTCAGGTGTACTTCCTGTTTGCGGTGGTGCTGCCCGCCTATCGCGGCGGGGGCGAACTGGAGCGAGCCGGCGACAAGCCGTGGGATGGAGCGACCGGCCTGGAATGGACGGTCCCGAGCCCGGCACCGTTCCATACCTTCGAGCACCCGCCGACGGTCGACTGACGCACCATGCGCTGGTCGCCCGGCCCGGGCGGCGGCGCCCACCACCCGCCCGAGCCGATGACCCGCCACTCTTCACAAGCACGCACACCCGCGCAGATCCGCGCGGGCAACAAGCGCCTCGGCCTGATTTTGCTTGCCGTGGTCGCCGTATTCTTCATTGCCGCCGTCGCCAATCAGTGGATCGCTTCGACCTCATGATGTAGACGCCGGCCCAGACAGAGAGGATTCCTCACCATGTCGAAATCGATCGCCGAGGCCGACAGCCTGTTCAACCGCACGATGCTGATCAAGCTCGTGATCGTGGCGGCGCTGATGTTCGGTTTCGGCTTTGCGCTCGTGCCGATCTATCGCGCGATCTGTCAGGCGACCGGCATCAACAATCTCGTGCAGCGCGATGTCAGCGCGCGCGAGGCGCGCAACACGCAGGTCGACCTGAGTCGCACGGTGTCGGTCGAGCTCGATGCGAACGCGCGCGGGCCGCTCGGCTTCCGGCCCGAGCAGCGCAGCCTCGACGTGCATCCGGGCGAGGTGATGACGGTGGTGTACGAAGTCACCAACGGGCAGGACCGGCCGGTCGTCGCGCAGGCGATCCCGAGCTACGCGCCGAAGCAGGCGACCGAGTACTTCAAGAAGATCGAGTGCTTCTGCTTCACGCAGCAGACGCTGAAGGCCAACGAGTCGCGCAAGATGCCGGTGGTGTTCGTGATCGACAAGGCGCTGCCGAAGGATGTGAAAACCATCACGTTGTCCTACACGTTTTTCGAACTGAACAAGCCGGCGCCGGTGGCGGCCGTGCAGGCCAGCCCGGGCGCGTGACGCGGCAGGGCTGCACGGCGAATGCAATGCAGGCGGGAGAGGTCATGACGCAAGGCTCGATCGGCAAGACGTTCAAGGCGGTGTTGTGGTCGTTCTTCGGCGTGCGCAAGCGCAGCGATCTGGAGGCGGACGCGCAATCGCTGAATCCGCTGCATGTGCTGCTGGTCGCACTGGTCGCGGCTGCGCTGTTCATTGGCGTGTTGCTGCTGATCGTGCGGGCGGTGGTGGGGTAGCGGCAGGAACAACGGTGCGAGGCGTTGCGCTCGCGCGGCGGTCCGGGTGATCCGGACTCAACTGGACTGAAGTGGAGAATCAAGCATGAGCGCTCATAACGAAAGCCCTTACTATTTCGTGCCGCATCCGTCGCAATATCCGATCAGCGCGGCGCTCGGCCTGCTCGTCATGCTCGGTTCGCTGGCGCTCTGGATCAACGGCCACGGATGGGCGCCGATCACGGTGGTGCTCGGCCTGCTGTGGGTGCTGTTCGTGCTCTATCACTGGTTCGGCGATGCGATCTCCGAATCGGAGGGCGGCATGTACGGCCAGCGCGTCGACAAGTCGTATCGCTGGAGCATGAGCTGGTTCATCTTCTCCGAGGTGATGTTCTTCGGCGCGTTCTTCGGCGCGCTGTTCTATGCACGCGAGATCGCGATGCATCAGCTCGGCAGCCTCGATTACCGGCTGATCTGGCCGGACTTCAGTGCGGTATGGCCGAACGAGGGGCCGGCCGCGCTGGCCGGGCACTTCCGCACCATGGGGCCGTGGCCGGTGCCGACCATCAATACCGCGCTGCTGCTGACCTCGGGCGCGACGCTGACGGTGTCGCACCACGCGCTGCGCGAGGATCACCGCCGCAAGGCGATCGCCTGGCTGGCCGCCACCATCGTGCTCGGCGTCTCGTTCCTGTTTCTGCAGGGCTTCGAATATTTTCATGCGTACCACGAGCTGAATCTGACGCTGGCCTCGGGGGTTTACGGTTCGACGTTCTTCCTGCTGACGGGCTTCCACGGCTTCCACGTGTTCCTCGGCGGCACGATGCTGACGGTGGTGCTGGTGCGGATGCTGCGCGGGCACTTCACGGCCGATCACCACTTCGCGTTCGAAGGCGCAGCGTGGTACTGGCACTTCGTGGACGTGGTGTGGCTCGGCCTGTACGTGGTGGTGTACTGGCTGTCGTAAGCGCGAGGCGTGGGCGGGCCGGCTTCAGCGGCCCATCGGGATGCCGGTCGAGTGAATCCAGCCCATCCAGTTCGCGAACAGGATGAACAGGAACAGCGAGATCGACAGCCCGACGCGCGTGGCAAGCGACCAGACCATGCGCTTGGTGTGGCCACGGTCGTGCATCATGAAATAGAGGGCTGACGCGAGGCTTGCGAGAATCAGCGCAAACGCGATGGGAACGAGGATGTGCATGGCACTTACCGTTGACCGGTGGTTCGTCGACGACCGGACGATTATCGCACTTCGCTCCAGCGGATGCGAATGTTCTGGAGTCCGAAGATGAAGCTGCATTGGCTGCCCGCGCTGCTGATTCTCGCGGTGATTGCGCTGACCGTGCGGCTCGGCTTCTGGCAACGCGATCGTGCGCATCAGAAGGAAGCGCTGGAAGCGAACGTGACGCGTTATGAACATGCGGCGCCGTTCGTCGCGGGCGATGCGCCGGTGACGCTGCAGGCGGTGGAGTTTCATCGCGTGCGTGCGACCGGGCGCCTGATTGCGGCCGACGCCGTGTTTCTCGACAATCGCGCGTACCGCGATCAGCCCGGCTTCTATGTGGTGATGCCGATGCGGCTTGCCGACGGCGCCTACGTGCTCGTCAACCGTGGCTGGTTGCCGCGCAATCTGGCCGAACGCACGACGATCGCGCCGTTCGCGACACCGCCGGGCGAGGTGACGATCGAGGGCATCGCGCGCGCCGACGCGTCGCGCGCGTTCGAGCTCGGCAGCGGCGGCTCGGCCGCGCATCAGCCGATCCGGCAGAACCTCGACGTTGCCGAGTTCGCGCGCGAGACGGGGCTGCCGTTGCTGCCTTACGTGATCCAGCAGACCAGCCACGGCGACGACGGCCTGGTGCGCGACTGGCCGCAGCCGACGCAGGACGTCGGCCGCAACTACGGCTACATGGTGCAGTGGTGGGCGATGGCGGCGGCTGCCGCCGTGGCGGGCCTGTATGCCGCGCGGCGTGCGGCCCGCAAGACCGCCTCGGGCGTGGCTCGAGATACCTGAAGCAGAACCGGGCGGCGCGTCGCGTCGCACTTCGAATGAGATTCGTATGGAGAACGATGCCGTGTCGACCCCGTCTTCCCGCCCGGCGCCGGCCCAAGCCGGGCGCGGCACATCGTCGCAGAATGGCTCGTGGCGGCGCGGCCGCTGGGTGCTGCTCGCGCTGTTCCTGATCTGCGCCGCGCCGGTCATCGCATCCTATTTCACGTACTACGTCGTCAAGCCCCGTGGCGGTTCCACCAACTACGGCACGCTGATCTCGCCGCAGCGGCCGATCCCGGCCGGCCTGACGGCGACCGACGAAACCGGCCGCACGGTGCCGCTCGCGTCGCTGCGCGGCGTCTGGCTGCTGGTGATGGAAAACGGTGGTTTGTGCGATGATGCGTGCGCCCGGAAACTGTACTTCATGCGGCAGGTGCGCGCGACGCAAGGCGGCGAGCGGCAGCGGATCGTCCCGGTCTGGCTGCGCAGCGATGCCGTGCCCGTCGACGCGAAGCTCCTGTCGGCCTATCCGGACACGCGGCGCTTCGTCGTCGATCCCGCCGCGGTCGAGGCCTGGCTGCCCGCCGATGCCGGCACGCTCGCCACGGATCACATCTATCTGGTCGACCCGAGCGGCAACCTGATGATGCGGTTCCCGAAGGATCCCGACCCCAGCAAGATCAAGAACGACGTGACGAAGCTGCTCAAGTGGTCGAGCATCGGTTGAGGCCGGGCCACGCTGCGCGGCGCAACGAGAATTCTGGATGTACCTACTGCAACTCGGCCTGATCGGCCTGATGATCGCGCTTCTGCCCCTGTCCTATGTGTGGGTGAAGGCCGACGACGACAAGTTCCGCAAGCTCGTCTGGATGACGACCTTCTTCACGCTCGATCTCGTGATGTTCGGCGGCTTTACGCGCCTGACCGATTCGGGCCTCGGCTGCCCCGACTGGCCCGGCTGCTACGGCACCTCGTCGCCGTTCATTGCGCACGCGGCGATCTCGGCCGCGCATCTGGCGATGCCGTCGGGGCCGGTCAGCATGTCGAAGGCCTGGATCGAGATGATTCACCGCTATTTCGCGATGGCGATCGGCGTGCTGATCATCGCCCAGGTGCTGATCGCCTGGGTGGCGCGCGCGCGGCGCCGGCCGTTGTCGGTGTCGCCGTGGTGGCCCACCGGCCTGCTGTTGCTGATCCTCGTGCAGGGCGCGTTCGGCGCCTGGACGGTAACGATGAAGCTGCAACCCGTGATCGTGACGATCCACCTGCTGCTCGGCCTGACCCTGCTCGGTTCGCTCGGCTGGCTCGCGGCGCGCATGACGCCGCTGCCGGCGTACGACCCGGAAGCGGGCCGCCATCGCGCCGCGGCGCTCGCGGCGCTGCTGCTGCTGGTCGTGCAGATCGCGCTGGGCGGCTGGGTCAGCACCAATTACGCGGTGCTCGCCTGTACCGATTTCCCGACCTGCAACGGCCAGTGGGTCCCGCCGATGGATTTCGCGCACGGCTTCCATCTGTGGCGCGCGCTCGGCATGGCCGGCAACGGCGAGGCGATCACGCAGGACGCACTGGTGGCGATCCACTGGACCCACCGCACGTTCGCGTTCGTCGTGATCGCGTTCCTGGTGGCGTTCGCGTGGCGCATGCGCCGCTATGCGTCGCTGCGGCGGCCCGCCGACGGCGTGCTGCTGGTGGTCGCGATCCAGTTCGTGACGGGGCTGACCAATATCGTGCTGCAGTGGCCGCTGCCCGTCGCCGTCGCCCACAACGGCGGGGCCGCGATCCTGTTGCTGTTGCTGATCATGTTAAACTTTCGAATCCTTTCAAGTCGCTCCAGCCGCGTCGCGCTCCCCACGCGCGACATCGCGCGCGCCTGACGACGCCAAGCGCCCATGGAATCCTCGCTTTCCCAGTCCCCCGGCAGCCGCCTGTCTCAGTATTTCGCGCTGACGAAGCCGCGTGTCACCCAGCTTGCCGTGTTTTGCGCGGTCATCGGGATGTTCCTCGCCACGCCCGGCATGGTGCCGTTGCGCGTGCTGATCGGCGGCACCATCGGCATCTGGCTGCTGGCCGGCGGCGCGTTCGCCATCAATTGCCTCGTCGAGCAGAAGATCGACGCGAAGATGCGTCGCACCGCCTGGCGGCCGTCGGCGCGCGGCGAGATCACCTCGCCGCAGATCCTCGCGTTCTCCGCCGTGCTCGGCGGCGCCGGTGCCTGGACGCTCTACACGTTCACCAATGCACTGACGATGTGGCTGACGATCGCCACGTTCGTCGGCTACGCGGTCATCTACACGCTGCTGCTCAAGCCGGCCACGCCGCAGAACATCGTGATCGGCGGCGCCTCGGGCGCGATGCCGCCGGCGCTCGGCTGGGCCGCCGTCACGGGCAGCGTCCCCGGCGACGCTTGGATCCTCGTGCTGATCATCTTCGTCTGGACGCCGCCGCACTTCTGGGTGCTCGCGCTCTATCGCGTCAAGGATTACGAACAATCGGGCCTGCCGATGCTGCCGGTCACGCACGGCTCGAAGTTCACGCGCCTGCATATCCTGCTTTACACGGTGATCCTGTTCGTCGTGACGATGATGCCGTTCATCTCGGGCATGAGCGGCGTGGTCTATCTGGCCAGCGCGGTGGTGCTCGGCGCGGTGTTCCTCGCCTATGCGTGGAAGGTCTACGTCGATTACTCCGACGAACTCGCGCGCCGCGCCTTCCGCTATTCGATCGTGTATCTGTCGCTGCTGTTCGCGGCGCTGCTGATCGACCATTACGCGCGTCCGGCTCTCGGTTTCTGAGCGCCACGTGACGTCGCCTTCCCGCTTCGCGCGGCGGCGCCGCCTGCTTGCCGCCGCCGCAACCTGCCTGCTGGCGGGTGGCGTGGCTGCCGGCCTCGCGGGTTGCCAGCCGCAACCCGCCTTCCAGAATCTCGACATCACCGGCAATACGCAGTTCGGCAAGGATTTCGCGTTGCCGGATACGGCCGGCAAGATGCGCACGCTGGCCGATTTCAAGGGCCGCGCGGTGGTGCTGGTGTTCGGCTACACGCATTGCCCCGATATCTGCCCGACCACGATGGCCGACCTCGCACAGGCGATGCAGACGCTTGGGCCCGATGCCAGACGCGTGCAGGTGCTGCTCGTGAGCGTCGATCCGGAGCGCGATACGGCCGCGCTGCTCGCGCAGTACGTTGCCGCGTTCGACCCGTCGTTCGTTGCGCTGCGGCCGGCCGACGATACGCAACTGAAGCAGGTCGCGAAGGCGTTCCGCATCTATTACGCGAAGTCGCCGGGCAAGACGCCCGGCAGCTACACGATGGACCACACCGCGGCCAGTTACGTGTTCGATCCCGACGGCAAGCTGCGCCTGTTCGTGCGGGACGGGCAGGGCGCGGGGCCGTGGGTGCACGACCTGAAGCTGCTGCTCGGCTGAGTACGCGGCGGCAGCCGGCGTGCGCTCAGGGCAGTGCCGGCAGGTTCAGCCCCGCCGCCACGCGGGTGGTCTTGAATTCGGTGACGGTGTAGGTCACGAGCCCCTCCAGTACGAACGGATCTTCGGCGAGGATCGCGTCGAGCCGCTCGCGTTCGATGCGCGCCGCGAGAATCACGCCGCCGTCGCGCGGCACCTTCGGCCCCGAGGCGATGAACACGCCGCTGTCGAAATGGATCTGCAGATGGGCGCGATGCCGGTCGAGCGCCGCGTCGATGCGATCGCGCGAGGCCGTGTAGTGGAAATCGATGACGTACATTCGGGGTCCTGTCCGGGGAGGGCGGCGGCCTGTGCGCCGCGCCGATCTGCTTTGTAGCACAGCCGCTTCGCGGCTCGTGCGTCGCGCGTCGATTTGCTGCGGTGATTCGCAGCATGGATTCGCGCCGCCAGGCATACCCATATGAGCGGGATGTATTTCACTTGGCGCGAATCCTGTGACACCATTCGCATCCTTGACGGGCGGGCGGCCACGAGCCGCGCTGCTCATATCCGGTAAAGCAACAGCAATACAGCAAGCGAGAACAACAAATGATGAAGCGTCGCAATCTCCTGAAAGTGGTATCCGCCGTCGCCGCCAGCGCGGCCCTGAGTGTGTCGTTCGGCGCGCAGGCGCAGGACAAGGTGATCAAGGTCGGCACGGTCGCAGGCCCCGATGCGCAGGTCTGGCAAGTCGTGCAGAAAGTCGCGAAGGAGAAGCAAGGCCTGAACGTGAAGGTCATCGAATTCAACGACTACGTGCAGCCGAACGCGGCGCTCGATTCGGGCGATCTCGACGCCAACAGCTTCCAGCACCAGCCCTACCTCGACAGCCAGGTGAAGCAGCGCGGCTACAAGCTCGTCAGCGCGGGCCTGACCTACATCTCGCCGATCGGCGTCTATTCGAAGAAGTTCAAATCGCTGAAGGACCTGCCGGAAGGCGCGAAGGTCGCGGTGCCGAACGATCCGTCGAACGAGAACCGCGCGCTGCTGCTGCTGCAATCGCAAGGCGTGATCAAGCTGAAGGCCGGTGCGGCCACGGGCGGCAACAACGCGACGGTGCTCGACGTGACGAGCAACCCGAAGAAGCTGAAGCTGACCGAACTCGACGCGGCGCAACTGCCGCGCGTGCTCGGCGATGTGGATGCGGCTGTGATCAACACGAACTACGCGATCGCCGCGAACCTGCAACCGACCAAGGATGCGATCGCGCTCGAATCGCTGACCAGCCCGTACGCGAACCTGATCGCCGTGCGCGCGCAGGACAAGAACCAGCCGTGGGTGAAGAAGCTCGTCGCGGCTTACCAGTCGCCGGAAGTGCGCGCCTATATCCTCAAGGAATTCAAGGGTTCGATGGTGCCGTCGTTCTGAGCGACCGCCGCATTTCCCTGGTTTGACCGGGAGGCCCTTCGGGGCCTTTCGTCGTTTACGGCGCCGGCTGGCGATACCACTTTCGATACCGCTTCCGGCCCCTGAAATTGTTTCTCGAAAATCATGCTTCGCCGGACGGCTTCTCATATACTGTATAAACATACAGTTATTGTCGGCTTCACACCGCCTGCCCGTCTGCCCAATGTCGTCCGCCTCCGTTCCCCTCGAATCGCTGCATCCTTCGCTCTGGCGCGGCTCCCAGCTCGCCCGGGGCGGCGCGCGCACGGTCGGCACCGGCTATCCGGCGCTGTCGGCCGAGCTGCCGGGAGGCGGCTGGCCGGTCGGCGCGCTCGTCGAGCTGCTGGTGCCGCATGCGGGCTGCGGCGAGATGCGTCTGCTCGCGCCGGGGCTGGCCGGCACGGTGGCCGAGCGGCGGCCGCTGGCCCTGGTCGCGCCGCCGCATCCGCCGCACGCGGCGGCGCTCGCCGCGCTCGGCGTGCCGCTCGATGCCCTGCTGTGGTTGCGCACAGGCAATCGGCGCGACGCCCTGTGGACAGCCGAACAAACGCTGAAGGCCGGATGCTGTGGCGCGCTGCTGTTCTGGCAGATGGAGGCCGCGCCGGCCGACGTGCTGCGCCGCCTGCATCTGGCGGCCGCGCGCGCGGGCGACACGCTGTTCGTCATGCTGCGCCCGCTCGCGGCCGCGCGGCAGCCGTCGCCGGCCGTGCTGCGGCTGGCGGTGCAGCCTTCGCCGGCGGGCGTGACGGTCGAGATCGTCAAGCGCCGCGGGCCGGCCAGCGCCGCACCGCTCGAACTGGCGCTGCCGTCGCCGATCGTGGAGGGACGTTATGCGCGTCTTGCTCGGCATCCATCTGCCGCGCCTGTCGCTCGACGTGTGCGCGCCGACGTTCGCGGATGAGGCCGGCCGCGCCGTGCTCGAACAGGGCGTGGTGCTGCTGGCCGATGCGAAGGCGCGTGCGCGCGGCGTGCGTGCCGGCATGAAGCGCGGCGGCGTGCTGACGCTCGCGCCCGACACGCGCATGGTGGAGCGCGATCCGGCCCGCGAGGCCGACGCGTTGCGCGCGGTCGCGCTCGCGCTGCTGCGCTTCTCGCCGTCGGTCGCGCTCGACGAGGAAGCGACGCTGATCGTCGATGTCGGCCCGAGCCTGCGCCTGTTCGGCGGCCTGCCGTCGCTGTGCCGCCAGGTGCGCGCCTCGCTCGCGGCGCTCGGTTATGCGGCGCGTGTGAGCGCCGCGCCCACCGGCCGCGGTGCATGGCTGATGGCGCGTGCCTGGCGGCGCGGCGGCACACGCCGGCGGGTGGCGCGCCATGCGTCGCTGCAACGCGTGCTCGATGCGCTGCCGTGCGTGCTGATGCCGGCCGCGCGCCCGTATGCCGGCTGGTTCGACGGGCTCGGCTGCACGGTGCTGGCCGACCTGCGCAGGTTGCCGCGCGCGGGCCTGCAACGCCGCTGCGGCCCCGAACTGCTGGCCGCGCTCGATCGCGCCTATGGCGAGCTGCCCGAGCCGTTCGCGTGGCTGCCGATTCCCCCCGAATTCGATGTGCGGCTCGAACTGCCCGAGCGCGTCGAGCATGCCGAGGCGGTGCTGTTCGTCGCGCGCCGGCTCGTCGCGCAGCTCGGCGGCTGGCTGTCCGCGCGGCAGTTGTCGCTGTCGGCGCTGCGCCTCGATCTCGATCACGAGCGCGGCCGCGCCGCCGTGCCGCCCACCGCGATCGCGCTGGCGTTCGCCGAACCGACGCGCGACGAAACCCACTGCCTGCGCGTGCTCGGCGAGCGGCTGGCACGCATCGCGCTGCCGGCCGCGGTGATCGCGGTGCGGCTCGTGGCGACGCGCGTCGAGGCGGTCGCGCCGCCGCCCGTCGATCTGTTTCCCGAGCCGGGCCGCACGCACGAGGAACGTGCGCGGCTGGTCGAACTGCTGGGCGCGCGGCTCGGCGCGGACAACGTGTTGCGCGCCGCGCCGTCGGCCGATTACCGGCCCGAAGCGGCGAACCGCTGGCTGCCGCTGCACATGCCGGCCAGGCGCGGCGGTGCGCCCGCCATGCCCGACGCGCCGGCCGCCGCACCGCGCCCGGCCTGGCTGCTGGCCGAACCGGTGGCGCTGGCGATGCGCGAGAACCGGCCCTGCTATCGCGGGCCGCTGCGCCTGATGTCGACGCACGAGCGCATCGAGGGCGGCTGGTTCGACGGCAGCAACGTCGAGCGCGACTATCACGTCGCGCAGGACGCGGACGGCGCCTGCTACTGGATCTACAAGGCCAAAGAGGGCGGCGAGCTGCGCTGGTTCCTGCACGGCCTGTTCGGGTGACGCGATGGCGACCTCGGCCGCGCTGCCCCTGCCCCTGCCAGACTACGCGGAGCTGTTCTGCCGCTCGAATTTCTCGTTCCTGACCGGCGCGTCGTCGGCCGACGAGCTGGTCGAACGCGCGCTGAAGCTCGGCTATCGCGGCATCGCCATCACCGACGAATGCTCGCTGGCCGGCGCGCCGCGCATGCACGTCGCCGCCAAGGCGCTCGGCCTGCCGCTCGTGATCGGCGCGTATTTCGAGGTGACGGCCGATGTGGTCGCGCCGGGCGGCGACCCCGGCCCGGGTGCGTTCGGGCTGGTGCTGCTCGCGCGCAACCGCGAGGGCTACGGCAACCTGGCCGAGCTGATTTCATGGCGGCGCATGGAATCGCCGAAGAAGGGCAGCTACACGCTGACGCCGCGCATGCTGGCCGCGCCGCCGCCGCCGTTTGCGCACCTGCGCGGCGTGCCCGATTGCTTCGCGATCCTGGTGCCCGAGTATCCGGTGCGCGCCGATGTGCTCGACGCGCAGCTAGCGTGGTGCGCGCGTGTGTTCGGCGCGCAGGCGCGGCTCGGGCTGGTGCAGCTTGGGCGCGCGCTCGACGGCGTGCACCGCGAGACGATCGAGGCCGCTGCCGCGCAGCGCGCGATGCCGCTCGTCGCGCTCGGCGACGTGATCATGCACGCGCGTTCGTGCAAGCCCCTGCAGGACACCATGACGGCGATCCGCATCGGCCGGCCGGTCGGCGAATGCGGCTACGCGCTCGCATCGAATGCCGAGCAGCACCTGCGCGCGCGCAACCGGATCGCGCGACTGTTTCCATCCGAAGCGGTGGCGGAAACCTGCCGGATCGTCGAGGCCTGCCGCTTCGACATGAAGGAGTTGAAATACGAATATCCGCTCGAGATCGTGCCGGAGGGCATGACGCCGACCAGGTATCTGGCGCAGGAAACGTGGCGGGGTGCAAATAAACGCTATCCGGTCGAGCGCTTTCCGAACGGCGTGCCGAAAGTGGTGCGCAAGCGCATTCGCTATGAACTCCGTCTGATTGCCGAAAAGACCTACGAGCCGTATTTTTTGACTGTCTACGATGTCGTCAAATTCGCGCGTGAGCAGCAGATTCTTTGCCAAGGGCGGGGCTCGGCCGCGAACTCGGTGGTCTGTTATTGCCTGGGCATCACCGAAGTCGATCCCAAGCGCAGCACCATGCTGTTCGAGCGCTTCATCAGCCGCGAGCGCAACGAGCCGCCCGATATCGACGTCGACTTCGAGCACGAGCGCCGCGAGGAGGTCATTCAGTACATCTACGAAAAATACGGCGAGGATCGCGCCGCGCTGGCGGCGGCCGTCTCCACCTACCGGCCGCGCGGCGCGCTGCGCGAAACGGGCAAGGCGCTCGGCGTCGATCCGATGCTGGTCGAGCGCGTGGCGAAGGAGCACCGCTGGTTCGACGGCCGCGACGACCTGCTCGCGCGCTTCGCGTCGGTCGGGCTCGATCCCGAGGTGCCGATCATCCGGGCGTGGGCGGAGCTGGCCTCGCGGCTGCTCGGTTTTCCGCGCCATCTGTCGCAGCATTCGGGCGGCTTCGTGATCAGCCGCGGCAAGCTCACGCGGCTCGTGCCGATCGAGAACGCGGCGATGGAAGGGCGGCGCGTGATCCAGTGGGACAAGGACGATCTCGAAGCGCTCGGGCTGATGAAGGTGGACGTGCTCGCGCTCGGCATGCTGACCGCGCTGCGGCGCGCGTTCGATTTCATCCAGGCGTGGCGCGGCGAGCGAATCGGGATCGACGATATTCCCGAGCCCGACCAGCCGACCTACGACATGATCTCGAACGCCGATACGGTGGGCGTGTTCCAGATCGAGTCGCGCGCGCAGATGTCGATGCTGCCCCGGCTGCGGCCGAAGGAATACTACGATCTCGTGATCGAGGTGGCGATCGTGCGGCCGGGGCCGATTCAGGGCGGGGCCGTGCACCCTTACCTGCGGCGGCGGCAAGGCCTCGAGGAAGTCAGTTATCCGAAGGATGATCTGAAGCCCGCGCTGGAACGCACGATGGGCGTGCCGATCTTCCAGGAACAGGTGATGCAGATCGCGATCATCGCGGCCGGCTTCACGCCGGGCGAGGCCGACCAGCTCAGGCGCGCGATGGCAGCCTGGAAGCGCAAGGGCGGGCTCGAACACTATTACGCACGCATCGTGGACGGCATGAACGCGCGCGGCTATCCGCGCGATTTCGCCGAGCGGATCTTCGAGCAGATCAAGGGCTTCGGTGAGTACGGTTTCCCGGAGAGCCACGCGGCGAGCTTCGCGATTCTCGTCTACGCGAGCAGTTGGCTCAAATGCCACGAGCCGGCGATCTTCCTGGCCGCGTTGCTGAACAGCCAGCCGATGGGCTTCTATCCGCCCGCGCAACTGGTGCAGGACGCCAAGCGCCACGGCGTCACGGTGCGGCCCATCGACGTGACGGCCAGCAACCGGGACGCCTCGCTCGAAGCCCTGCCCGGCGAGCCGCCGCCGCTGGGCCGCCCGGCGGTGCGGCTCGGCTTGTCGCTGGTGGCGGGCTTGAGCAAGGAGGCCGCGCTACGCATCGAGGCGGCGCGTGCCGTGCGAGCGTTCGACAGCGTTGATGACCTCGCGCGTCGCGCGCGGATGGAGCGTCGCGATCTCGAAGCGCTGGCCGCCGCGAACGCGTTCGCGACGCTGGCCGGCAACCGGCGCGATGCGCTCTGGCAGGCGGTGGCGGCTGCGCCGTCGCGCGACCTGCTGGCGGCCGCGCCGATCGACGAGCCGGTGCGGCCCGAACTGGGCGCGCCGTCGGAAGCCGACGACATCCTGGCCGACTACCGCACCACCGGCCTGACGCTGAACCGTCATCCGGTGGCGTTGCTGCGCGATGCATTGCGCGCGCGGCGGCTGGCGTCGGCCGAAGAGTTGAGCGTGCACCGCAACAAGCGGCTCGCGCGCGCCTGCGGCATCGTCACCGCGCGGCAGATGCCGGGCACGGCGAAGGGCACGCTGTTCGTCACGCTGGAGGACGAAACCGGCAGCGTCAACGTGATCGTGCGGCGCGAACTGATCGAGCGGCAGCGCCGCGAGGTGCTCGATGCGAAGCTGCTGGCCGTGTACGGCGTGTGGCAAGCGGAGAACGAGGTGCGGCACCTGATCGCCCAGTATCTTGAGGACCTGACGCCGCTGCTCGGCGGGCTGCGGACATCGAGCCGCGAATTCCACTGAGCCGCGCCGTTTTAGTTTGCAATCCCGATCATTCGACGGTGGCCAGATCGCGCCCGCGCGTCTCGGGCAGCACCCAGGCGGCCAGCACCACGATCAGGTAGGCGCAGCCGGCGCACACGCCCATCGCGGCCCCGAGCCCCGTGCGCAGGCTGACCACGCCGACCAGCGTCGGCATCACTGCGCCGATCGCGCGCCCGGCGTTGCCGCACAGCCCCTGCGCCGCGCCGCGAATGCGCGTCGGGAACAGCTCCGCAAGGAACGCGCCGGTGCCGGCGGCGGTGCCCGATTGCAGCGTGCCGAGCACGAAGCCGAGCACCAGCGTGGCGGCGAGATTGATCGGCGCCATCGTGTAGACGCCGACCGCCACCGCCTGCAGGCACGCGATGATCATGAAGGTCTTGCGGCGGCCGAACGCGTCGGCCATCCAGCCGTTCAGGAACGCCCCCGCGAACGAGCCGAGGATGTTGATCGCCAGATAGCCGCCGATGTTGTTGATCGACAGGTTCAGCACGATCTTCAGATAGGCCGGCAGCCAGGTGATCATCACGTAGTTGCCGCCGTAGATGCCGAACGTCAGCAGGATCGCCTTGATCGTGGTGGCGCGGCTCGGCCCGCGGAAGATATCCCAGATGCCGACCTTCGCGGCCGGCGCGGTGCCGGCCGCGCCGCCCTGTTCGCGCACGAACACCGGCGCGTCCTCGATATTGCGGCGAATCCACAGCACCAGCACCGCCGGCACCACGCCGAGCGCGAACAGCAAGCGCCACGCCAGGTTCGGCGCCAGCGTGTTGAACAGCAGCGTGGTCAGCAGCACCGCGATGCCATAGCCGATCGCCCAGCCGGCCTGCAGCGCGCCGACCACGCGCCCGCGCAGCTTCGGGTTGATCGTCTCGCTGATCAGCACCGCGCCCACCGCCCATTCGCCGCCGAAGCCGATGCCCTGCAGGCTGCGCGTGATCAGCAGTTGCCAGAACGAATCGGTGAAGGCCGACAGGAACGTGAACAGCGAAAACCAGGCGATGGTGATCTGCAGAATGCGCACGCGCCCGTAGCGGTCGGACAGCACGCCGGCGATCCAGCCGCCGAGCGACGCCATGATCAGCACCGTGGTGCCGAGAATGCCGGCCTGCCCGCGCGTCATGCCCCATAGGGCGATCAGCGTCGGGATCGTCAGCGCGTACATCTGGGTATCCATCGCGTCGAGCCCCCAGCCGCTGAAACAGGCCCAGAAGGTGCGCTTCTCCGATTTGCTTAGTTCTCTTAACCATGAAGGCATCGTGTCGGTTTCCTCGTCATCCGTATGGGGGCGGGCATTGCGGGCCGCGCGGCGGCCGTCGTCAGGTCGGCGTGTCGGGGGTGTCCTGCGTGCCGGCGTGGCGTTGCGCGGCGGCCAGCAATGGGCCGTCGTCGCCGCCGAGCCGGTTCGTGGCCTGCGCCGCATAGCCGAGCAGCAGTGGCAGGTAGCGCGTCATGGCCGCGTCGTTCAGGCGGCTGATCGGGCCGACCAGCCCGAGCGCGCCGGTCAGGCCGTGCGCCGCGCCGAACACCGGCACCGAGATGCCGGCCGTTTCGGGGTCGCGCTCGCCGGCCGACTTGTAGTGGAAGGACTGGCGCACCGTGTCGTACGGCTCGCCGGCCGCGCCCGCGAACGCCAGCAGCACGCGCCCGCTCGCGCCGCGTTCGAGCGGCAGGATGTCGCCGGGCTGGACCTCGGCGCGCAGCACGTGCCGCGAGCTGATGCGATACAGGCAGACGCGCTGCTCGCCGTCACGCACGTGGAACGACACCGATTCGCCGGTTTCCTCGTTGAGCCGCCGCATCAGCGGCATCAGCACGTCGGCCAGGTCGAGCGTGGATTCGTAGATCGCCGCGAGGCCCAGCGTGGCGGGGCCGACCCGGTAGCGCCCGTCGTCGAGGCGCATCAGCAGCCGGTGATGGCAAAGCGCGCCGAGCAGCCGCAGCGCGGTGCTCTTGTAGAGCCCGGTGCGGGCGGCGATCTCGGTCAATGTCAGGGGCGCTTCGTCGCGCCGGAACGCGAACAGGATCGAGGCGGCGCGATCCAGCACGTCGATGCCGCTCGGCGTGACGCCGAGCGGAGATTGGGTGGCTTCACGCGCCCTGACCATAATCGGGTTTCCAGAAATTCTATCTGATAGAACAATCACTTAGCAGATAGAACAGATTATCGAAACGCCCCGGGATGTGCAATGGTCAGTGGAAAGACGGCCCCGATGCGTGATCGCGCCCCGGGGCCATGCGGTGTGCCTTGCGTAGGTTCGATACCAGATCGGAAACTGGTTCTATATTGGTATTAGTTGGCCTTGAAAGGCGTTCGTTTGCCAATCGGTACGTAAAGCGTCAGAGAACGGATTGGGGTAAATCCCGATCCAAAAAATCTTAAGTAAACAACGCCATGAGTCGACTAAAACACGCTCGTGGCAAGGTTTTTCGGCGAATCCAGGGCGCGGAGCCCACTAAATTGACTGGTATTAGTTTGGTTATATAATCGGCTCGCTTTAAACGGGATAGCGGCCTGCCGCGCCGCACGGTCCCGTCAAGCACCGCCGCCGCGATCGAGGTCAGATGCCAAGTCCGTCTGATCCGCCGGCCGGCTTCCTCTCGCAACCGCCATACCGGAAATCAAGTGAACGCGATGCTGACCGGAAATATCCTGACACCCGAGGGCTGGCGCCAAGGCACGATCGAATTCGGCAACGGCCGGATCACGTCGCTGACGGGCCGGCCTGTCGATCCGACCACCAACGATGCGCCCTATATCGTGCCGGGCTTCATCGACCTGCACGTGCACGGCGGCGGCGGCGCCGACGTGATGGAAGGCGGCGACGCGATCGAGAAGATCGGCCGGACCCACGCGCGCTTCGGCACCACCAGCCTGCTGGCCACCACCATGACCGCCCCGCGCGACGAACTGATGAACGTCGTCGCGCAACTGGGCGAGCGCGCCCGCAACCGCACGCCGGGCGCGGCCCGCGTGCTCGGCGTGCACCTCGAAGGCCCGTACATCAACCCCGGCAAGCTCGGCGCGCAGCCCGACGCGGCCGTCTCGGCGGCGCTCGACGAAGTGCTGCGCTATCTGTCGATCGCGCCGATCCGCGTGGTCACGCTCGCGCCGGAAATTGCCGGCCACATCGAGATCATCTCGGAGATGGCCGCGCGCGGCGTGCGCGTGCAGCTTGGCCATTCGCTCGCCACCTACGAGGACGGCGTGGCCGCGCTCAAGCACGGCGCCTGCGGCTTCACGCACCTGTTCAACGCGATGTCGCCGCTGCATCACCGCAACCCGGGCCTGGTCGGCGCGGCGCTCGCCCATGCCGAATACGCGGAGATCATCCCCGACCTGCTGCACGTCCACCCGGGCGCGATCCGCGCGGCGCTGCGCGCGATCCCGCGCCTGTACGTCGTCACCGACAGCACCTCGGCCACCGGCATGCCCGACGGCGAATACCGCCTCGGCAGCCAGCACGTCACCAAATGCCTGGGCGGCGTGCGCCTGGCCGACGGAACGCTGGCCGGCAGCACGCTGACGATGGACCAGGCGTTCCGCAATCTCGTCTCGCTCGGGCTGCCGATGGCCGACGTGTCGAACCGCATGTCGCGCTACGCGGCGGACTACCTCGGTCTCGAAGATCGCGGCCGTCTCGCACGCGGTGCATGGGCCGACGTCGCGGTGTTCGACCGCGACCTGAACCTGAGCGCAACCTACGTCGAAGGAGAATCGATTGTCGAATATGCTTGAAGAGGCGCGCCAGGCGTCCGAGGTGGTGGCCACCCAACTGGCCGACCAGTCCGCCGTCGAGGCGCTGGTCGGGCGCCTGCTCGATACGCCGCCGCAAGTCGCGCTGACCGTCGCGCGCGGCAGCTCCGATCACGCGGCCAGCTATTTCGCGAGCCTGACCATGAGCCGCCTCGGCGTGCCGGTCGCATCGCTGCCGATGTCGGTGGCCACGCTCCAGCAGGCGCCGCTGCGCGTGCGCGACCAGCTCGCGATCGCGTTTTCCCAATCGGGCAAGAGCCCCGATCTCGTCAATACGATGGCCGCGCTGCGCGACGCCGGCGCCCGCACGGTGGCCGCCGTCAACGTGCTGCCGTCGCCGCTGGCCGATGCGTGCGAACACGCGCTGCCGGTGGCCGCCGGCCCTGAATTGTCGGTGGCCGCCACCAAGAGCTATATCGCGATGCTGTCGCTGTCGGCGCAGATCGTCGCGCTCTGGCAGCGCGACGCGGCGCTGATGACGGGCCTGCGCGCGTTGCCCGACACGTTGGCCAAGGCCGGCGCGCTCGACTGGAGCGCCGCGGTGGACGAGTTGCGCGACGCCGAACGCATGATCGTGATCGGCCGCGGCCTGGGCCTCGCGATCGCGCAGGAAGCCGCGCTCAAGCTCAAGGAAACCTCGGGCATCCAGGCCGAGGCGTTCTCGAGCGCCGAGGTGCGTCATGGCCCGATGGAGCTGATCGACCGCGACTATCCGCTGCTGGTGTTCGCCCCGCCCGGCCCCGAGCAGGCCGGCCTGCTGACGCTGGCCGCCGACATGCGCGCCCGCGGCGCCCGCGTGCTGCTCGCCGCGCCGCACGGCACGCCCGATGCGACGCTGCCGCTCGAACGCGCGGCCCACGTGGCGCTCGATCCGGTGGCCGCGATTCTGTCCTTCTACGTGATGGCCGCGCAGCTTGCCGTGGCGCGCGGGCGCGACCCCGATGCGCCGCGCCATCTGAACAAAGTTACCGAAACGCATTGAACCGCGAGACGAACGATGAGACGTGCCGAGGAATCCCAGTTGAAAAAGCTATCCCCTGACCAGTTCGTGTTGTTGTCGCCGCTGACCGGGCCGGTCGTGCCGCTTGCCGATGTGCCGGACCCGGTGTTCTCGGGCGGCATGTTCGGCGACGGGATCGGCATCGATCCGCTCGACGGCCGGCTCGTCGCGCCGTGCGAGGGCATCGTCACGCATCTCGCGCGCACGGGGCACGCTGTCACCATCACCACCGTCGAGGGCGCGGAAGTGCTGCTGCACATCGGCATCGACACGGTCGAGCTGAGCGGGCGCGGCTTCACGCCGAAGGTCGAGGCGGGCGCGCGCGTGCGGGCCGGCGACTTGCTGGTCGAGTTCGATCAGGATTTCGTGGCGCAGGCCGCGCCGAGCCTCGTCTCGGTGATCGCCGTGGCGAACGCCGAGGCGTTCGAGATCGTCGAGCGCGCGGGCCGCGGCGTGGTCAAGGCCGGCGAGACGCCGCTGCTGACCTTGCGCGCGAAGTCGACCGAAGTGGCGGCGGCCGCGCGCGACGTGGCCGATGCGATGGAAGCACGCCGTCAGATCACGCTCGCGCATGCGGGCGGCCTGCATGCACGGCCGGCGGCGCGGGCGCGTGAAGCGGCGCGCGGGCTCGATGCGCGCGTGCATGTGCATTTCGGCGAGCGCCGGGCCGCGATCGAAAGCGTGGTCGGCCTGCTCGCGCTCGGCGCGGGCGAGGGCGCCGTGATCGAACTGGTGGGCATCGGCTCGCAGGCGGCGCAGGCTGTCGACGCGATCGCCGAGGAACTGCTGCGCGCCGCGCACGGCGAGGTCGAGGCGCGCCCGGCGCGTCAGGCCTTTCCGGCGCCGAAGATGGCCGCGCGCGCGCCCGGCACGCCGCTCGATCCGAATACGCTGGCCGGCGTGTGCGCCGGGCCCGGTATCGCCGTCGGCCAACTGGTGCGCTGGGACGAAGCCGACCTGACGCCGCCCGAGCGGGCGAGCGGCACGCCGGCCGCCGAAAGCCGCCTGCTCGACAGCGCGCTCGCGGCCATCGACGCCGAACTCGAACACACCGTGCGCAGCGCCTCGCAGCGCGGCGCGGTGGGCGAGGCGGGCATCTTCGCGGTGCATCGCGTGCTGCTGGAGGACCCGGCGCTGATCGACGCCGCCCGCGACCAGATCAGCCTCGGCAAGAGCGCGGGCTTCGCCTGGCGCGAAACGATCCGTGCGCAGATCGCCGTGCTCGGCGGCCTCGACGATCCGTTGCTGGCCGAACGCGCCACCGACCTGCGCGACATCGAGAAGCGCGTGCTGCGCGCGCTCGGCCTGACCGCCGGCACCGCCGCGCGCGAATTGCCCGACGAGGCCGTGCTGGCCGCCGAGGAATTCACGCCATCCGATCTGTCCTCGCTCGATCGCCAGCGCGTGACCGCGCTCGTGATGGCGCGCGGCGGCGCGACCTCGCACGCGGCGATCATCGCGCGCCAGCTCGGCATTCCCGCGCTGGTCGCCGTGGGCGATGCGCTGTTCGCGATTCCCGATCGCACCCAAGTGGTGGTCGACGCCACCGCCGGCCGCCTCGAATATGCGCCCACCGCGCTCGACGTCGAGCGCGCCCGTCTCGAACGCCAGCGCCTGGCCGGCGTGCGCGAGGTGAACCGCCGCCAGTCGGGCGAGGCCGCGAGCACGACCGATGCGCGTCATATCGAGGTGGCCGCCAACATCGCCACGCTCGACGACGCGAAAACGGCCGTCGAGAACGGCGCCGACGCGATCGGCCTGCTGCGCACCGAGCTGATGTTCATCCACCGCCAGACGGCTCCGACCACCGACGAGCATCGCGACAGCTACCAGTCGATCGTCGACGCGCTGCAGGGCCGCACGGCGATCATCCGCACGCTCGACGTCGGCGCGGACAAGGACGTCGATTACCTGACGCTGCCGCCCGAGCCGAACCCGGCGCTGGGCCTGCGCGGCATCCGGCTCGCCCAGGTGCGCCCCGATCTGCTCGACGACCAGTTGCGCGGCCTGCTTGCCGTGCAGCCGCTCGGCGCGGTGCGCATCCTGCTGCCGATGGTGACCGACGCCGTCGAGCTGGTGCGGATTCGCGAGCGTATCGACGGCTTCGCGCGCGCCATGGGCCGCACCGATCCGATCGAGGTGGGCGTGATGATCGAGGTGCCGTCGGCCGCGCTGCTGGCCGACCAGCTCGCGCAGCACGCGGATTTCCTGTCGATCGGCACCAACGATCTGACCCAGTACACGCTGGCGATGGACCGCTGCCAGGCCGATCTGGCCGCGCTCGCCGACGGCTTGCATCCGGCCGTGCTGCGGCTCGTCGATGCGACGGTGCGCGGTGCCGAGAAGCATGGCAAGTGGGTGGGCGTGTGCGGCGCGCTCGGCGGTGACCCGGCCGCGGTGCCGATCCTCGTCGGCCTCGGCGTGACCGAGCTGTCGGTCGATCCGGTCTCGGTGCCGGGCATCAAGGCGCGCGTGCGCGGCCTCGACTACGCGCTGTGCCGCCAGCGCGCCCAGGATCTGTTGTCGCTCAACTCCGCGCAGGCGGTGCGGGCGGCCAGTCGCGAAATCTGGCCTCAGGATTGACGCTTGCCGAAGCCCGATTCGCGCCGTAGTTCCCTTCGCAATACATACATCAACAACGAAAGACGAGATGATTTGGAGGTCTGAATGGACGGGAACCCGTTTCTGAAAATACAGAGCCTGGGCCGGGCGCTGATGCTGCCGATCGCGGTGCTGCCCGTAGCGGGCATCCTGCTGCGGCTCGGGCAGTCGGACGTGCTCAACATCAAGATGATCGCCGACGCCGGCGGCACGGTGTTCGACAACCTGCCGCTGTTGTTCGCGATCGGCGTGGCGGTGGGCTTTGCGCGGGACAACAACGGCGTGGCGGCGCTCGCGGGCGCGATCGGTTACCTGATCGAAACCGCGATCATGAAGGACATCGACCCGAAGCTGAACATGGGCGTGCTGTCGGGCATCATCGCCGGCGTGGTGGCGGGGCTGCTCTACAACCGCTACAAGGACATCAAGCTGCCCGATTACCTCGCGTTCTTCGGGGGCAAGCGCTTCGTGCCGATTGTCACGGGGCTGGCCTGCGTGGTGCTCGGGATCGTGTTCGGCTATATCTGGGGGCCGATCCAGAACGTGATCGACGCCGCCGGCCACTGGCTGACCACGGCCGGCGCGATCGGCGCGTTCGTCTACGGCTTCCTGAACCGGCTGCTGCTGGTCACGGGCCTGCACCACATCATCAACTCGCTGGCCTGGTTCGTGTTCGGCAGCTTCACGCCGCCGGGCGGCGGCGCGGCGGTGACGGGCGACCTGCACCGCTTTTTCGCCGGCGACCCGACCGCAGGCGGCTTCATGGCGGGCTTCTTCCCGATCATGATGTTCGGCCTGCCGGCTGCCTGCCTGGCGATGTTCCATGAAGCGCCGAAGGAGCGTCGCGCGATGGTGGGTGGCCTGCTGTTCTCGATGGCGCTGACCTCGTTCCTGACGGGCGTGACCGAGCCGATCGAATTCAGCTTCATGTTCCTCGCGCCGGTGCTGTACGTGATCCACGCGCTGCTGACGGGCCTGTCGCTCGCGATCTGCCAGTTGCTCGGCGTGAAGCTCGGCTTCACGTTCTCGGCCGGTGCGATCGACTACGTGCTGAACTACGGGCTGTCGACGAAGGGCTGGATTGCGATTCCGCTCGGCGTGGCCTATGCGGTGGCGTACTACGGGCTGTTCCGCTTCTTCATCCGCAAGTTCAACATGGCGACGCCGGGCCGCGAGCCGGCCACGGCCGATGTGCCGGTGGTGGGCGTGCCGGCTGCGGCAGGCGGGGCAACGGGAGTCGCACCGGCTGGCGCGGCGCTTGCGCCGAGCTCGGCGCCGCGTGCGGTGCGCTATATCGCGGCGCTTGGCGGGGCATCCAATTTGTCGGTCGTCGATGCCTGCACGACGCGCCTGCGTCTGTCGGTGGTCGATCCCGAGCAGGTGTCGGAAGCCGGCCTGAAGTCGATCGGCGCGCGCGGCGTGCTCAAGCGTGGCGGCAGCAGCGTGCAGGTGATCATCGGGCCGGAAGCGGACCTGATCGCCGACGAGATCCGCACCGCGATCGCCAATGCAACAGGCGGCGGCGCGGCCGCGGCCGTTGCGCCGACGCCGGCCGTGGTGGCGGCGCCCGCCGCAGCGGCGCCGGCCAGCGAGCCCGGCCCGCTCGACCCCGATCCGATGCGCTGGCTGGCCGTGTTCGGCGGCGCGACCAACGTGCTGTCGCTCGAAACGGTGGCCGCGACGCGGCTGCGCGTGGTGGTGCGCGACCCGTCGGCCGTCGATCGCGAACGTTTGTCGAGCGTCGACGTGGCCTGGGTGTCCACCGATACGTTCCACATCGTCTGTGGTACGGCCGCCTCGCGCTACGCGCAGCAACTGTCGACGCGTCTGCCGTCGCAAGGCACCGGCGGCCCTGCGGTACAGCCGGCCTGAGCGCTTTTTTAGCAGCGTGTCATGACAGAAGGCGCCCTCGGGCGCCTTCTGCGTTTTCACGGCCGCACATCGTTCAAGCGATGCGCGGTCGGCGAGTGAGAGGCACCGCGATCAGCGATCGCCGCCCTTCTCATGCGCCTCGTGGGCTTCGTGCGATTCGAGCCACATCGCATTGATCACGCCGAACGACAGCGCGACGCCGATGCCGAGGATCCAGGTGAAATACCACATGTCGTATCTCCGGTAGAGAGCGTTTCGGTCAGTACATCGAATGGTTGTTGTCCTTGATCACCTGCGTCGTGATCTTGCCGCGCAGCACGCGATAGACCCAGCTCGTGTAAAGCAGGATCAGCGGCAGGAACACGATCACGGCCCCCAGCATCACGCCGAGCGTCAGGTGGCTCGAGGTCGAATCCCAGACGGTCAGGCTGCTGCGCGGATCGAGCGACGACGGCATGATGAACGGGAACATCGAGAAGCCGGCCGTCAGGATCACGCCGATGATCAGCAGGCTGGTGGACATGAACGCCGTTTTCTCGAAGCGCGAGCAGGCGAGCAGGGCGGCCAGCACGCCGCCGAGGAACGCGATGGCCGGCGCGATCGTCATCCACGGGTAGGTGTGATAGTTGGTGAGCCAGAGGCCGTGGCCGGCCGCGACCTGCTTGAGCAGCGGGTTGGCCACGGTATCGAACGGCGCTGCCTGTGTGATCTGATAGCCGCCGATCGACGTGCAGATCAGCGCGCCGGCCAGCGCGAACAACACGATCGCGACGATGGCCGCGATGCGCAGCGCCCGTGCTGCACGGCGCGCGATGATGCCGTCGGTTTTCATGCGGATGAACGCTGCGCCGTGCGCGACCAGCATCGTCAGCGATACCAGCCCGCACAACAGCGCGAACGGGTTCAGCAGCGCCCAGAAGCTGCCCGTGTAGGTCACGCGCAGGTCGCTGTCGAACGAGAACGGCACGCCTTGCAGGAGGTTGCCGAACGCCACGCCGAACACCAGCGCCGGCACGAAGCCGCCGATGAACAGGCCCCAGTCCCAGCCCGCGCGCCAGCGCGGATCGCTGCGCTTGCTGCGGTAATCGAAGCCGACCGGCCGGAAGAACAGCGCGAACAGCACCAGCAGCATCGCGAAGTAGAAGCCCGAGAACGACGCGGCATACACCATCGGCCAGGCCGCGAACATCGCACCGCCGGCCGTGATCAGCCACGTCTGATTGCCTTCCCAGGTCGCGCCGACGGTGTTGATGACGATGCGGCGCTCGTCGTCGGTCTTGCCGAGGAACGGCAGCAACGCGGTGGCGCCCATGTCGAAGCCGTCGGTGAGGGCGAAGCCGATCAGCAGCGTGCCGATCAGCACCCACCAGATCACCTTCAGGGTTGCGTAATCCATGACGATTCCTTGTTCGGTTTCGGTGAGAGGGCGCGCATCAGGCGGCCGGGGCCGTGTGCCGTTGCTCGTGGTGGTAACGGCCGGTGTGCAGCGACGACGGGCCGAGGCGCGCGTACTTGAACATCAACGTGATCTCGATCACGAACAACGCCGTGTAGAACAGGACGAAACCGGCGATGCTCAGGTAGAGGTCGGTGGGCGTCAGGCTCGATGAGGACAGATGCGTCGGCAGGATGCCGGCGATGGTCCACGGCTGGCGCCCGACTTCGGCCACCACCCAGCCGAACTCCGCGGCCAGCCACGGCAGCGGAATCGCCCAGACGGCCCAGCGCAGGAACCAGCGGCGCTGCGGCTTCAGCAGTTCGCGCCGCGCGCAGAACCAGAACGCCAGCACGAAGGTGACGAGCATCATCACGCCGAGCAGCACCATCAGCCGGAACGAGAAGAACACCGGCGCGACGGGCGGGATGGTTTTCTTCGCCGCCTCGGCGATCTGCTGCGGCGTGGCATCTGTGACGTTGCTCGTGAACTGCTTGAGCATCAGCCCGTAGCCGAGGTAGGTTTTGTGCGCGTCGAAGCTGGCGCGCGTGGCCTCGCTGGTGTCGCCGGCCTTCAGCTTCTGCAGGGCAGCGTAGGCGATCATGCCGCTGCGGATGTGATCCTCGCTGCGCTTGATCAGATCATTGAGGCCCACTACCGGTTGATCGATCGAGCGGGTGGCCATCAGCCCGAGCACATAGGGAATGCGGATCGCGTAATCGGTGCGCTGCGTCTGTTGGTTCGGAATCCCGAACAACGTGAGTGCGGCCGGTGCCTGGGTCGTCTCCCATTCCGATTCGATCGCGGCCAGCTTGACCTGCTGCACTTCGCCGGTGGTATAGCCCGATTCGTCGCCGAGCACGATCACGCACAGCGTGGAAGCCAGCCCGAAGCCGGCGGCCACCGCGAACGAGCGCAACGCGAAGGCCGTGTCGCGGCGGCGCAGCAGATACCACGCGGACACGCCCAGCACGAACATCGACGCCGTGACGTAACCGGCCGACACCGTATGCACGAACTTGACCTGCGCGACCGGATTGAACAGCACGTCGGCCAGGCTCGACAGCTCCATGCGCATGGTCTGGTAGTTGAACTGCGCGCCGACCGGGTTGTTCATCCAGCCGTTCGCGACGAGGATCCACAGCGCCGACAGGTTCGAGCCGACCGCCACGAGGAACGTGACCATCAGGTGCTTGACCTTCGACAGCTTGTTCCAGCCGAAGAAGAACAGTCCGACGAACGTGGATTCGAGGAAGAAGGCCATCATCCCTTCGACCGCGAGCGGCACGCCGAAGATGTCGCCGACGTAGTGCGAGTAGTACGACCAGTTCGTGCCGAACTGGAATTCGAGCGTGATGCCGGTGGTCACGCCCATCGCGAAATTGATGCCGAACAGCTTGCCCCAGAACTGCGTCATGTCCTTGTAGACCTGCTTGCCCGTCATGACGTAGACGGTTTCCATGATCACGAGCAGCCAGGACATGCCGAGCGTGAGTGGAACGAACAGGAAATGGTAGAGCGCTGTGATGCCGAACTGCAGTCGTGACAGATCGACGACTTCGCTACTGATCATGGTGGTCTCCCTTGGGGGAATCAGGGGTGGTTGGCCCGAGCAGGCGTGCGGCGACGACGGCCGGCGGCAATTGCATGTGATCCGCCTGCGGGTGATTGAAGAAGGCGTACTTGAGCGCCATCAGAAGAACCAGCTTGATGGCCAGCACGGCCGACAGGTCGCGCACGAGCGTCGGCCCCTTGGCCCAGGCGACGAGGCGTGTGCGCAGCGTGCGCGGGGCATCGCGCGGTGTGGGCTTGGGAGTGAGAAGCAGCGACATGATCGGTTGAGCAGCGCCCTGGATAGGCCGGTTGGGTATCGTTCGTCACGCCGTTTGGCGCACGCGGAAGGACATTAAAATTTTAAAATTGTGCGCTGCGATAATTGCGATTTAATCTGCGGCGGACGGTCGCGAAATGGCGATTTGTATTTGATGTGCCGCAAGGCTTGCTCTGAATCGCGAATCTGATTCGAAACAATCCTATGGAATGCCAAATATTTCTAGTTATAGGATGGCACCCGACGAGCGTCAGGAAAAACGGAGCGGGGATGGCGGCGCTGTCGTGCAGCCCAAAACAAAAAACCCGCTGTCTTGCGACAGCGGGCTCGATCAAACGAGGCCGGGCAGCGTGCCTTGGGCGTTACGCGTATTCGGCGAGTGCGGCGCGCATTTTCTTCATTGCGCTGGCTTCGATCTGGCGGATGCGTTCGGCCGACACGCCGAACTCGGCGGCGAGATCGTGCAGCGTCGAGCCGCCCGAACCGTCGTCGTCAACATGGAGCCAGCGCGCCTCGATGATGCGGCGGCTGCGCGCGTCGAGCGATTCGAGCGCTTCCGAGATGCCATCCGTCTGCAGACGGTCGCGCTGGCGCGCGGCGATCACGGCCGTCGGTTCGTTATGCGAATCGGCCAGATAGGCGATCGGGGCGAACGATTCCTCGCCGTCGTCCACCTGCCCTTCGAGCGCGATGTCGCCGCCCGACAGACGCGTTTCCATCTCGGCCACTTCTTCGCGCTTGACGTTCAGCTCTTGCGCGAGGCCTTCGATTTCCTCGGGCGTCATCGCCTGCAAGCCCTTCTTGTGGCTGCGCAGGTTGAAGAACAGCTTGCGTTGCGCCTTGGTCGTGGCGACCTTCACCATGCGCCAGTTGCGCAGGATGTACTCGTGGATCTCGGCCTTGATCCAGTGGATCGCGTACGAAACGAGGCGGACGTTCTGAGTCGGATCGAAGCGCTTCACGGCCTTCATCAGGCCGATGTTGCCTTCCTGGATCAGGTCGCCGTGCGGCAGCCCGTAGCCCAGATAGTTGCGCGCGATCGACACGACCAGCCGCAGGTGCGACAGCACCAGCCGGCGAGCCGAATCGAGGTTGTTCTGGTCACGGAATTCCGTGGCGTATTGACGCTCTTCTTCGAGCGTCAGCATCGGAATCCGGTTGGCCGCCTGGATATAGGCGTCGATATTGCCGAGTTGGCCCGGCAGCATCGATTGGGACGCGAGCGCCAGCGAACCTGCCGATGAGGCTTTCGCAGGCGCCGAGCCAAAAATATTCGGAAGGGTCAGAGCGTTGCTCACTTAAACTCCTTTGGAATCAGGGACATTCCCCGTTACTAGGCGATTCCACCAAGCTCATCTTAGCACTCTCGCCAAGTGAGTGCTAAACACTTAGAGGCGACAGGGCCATTCGAGTTCCGGGATGTCTATCAAAAAATCCATATTGATAGTACACCGTTCCTGTCAGGGTTGCTGCTGATTCAAATTGGCGATGATTCATGGAACTTTTGGGATGTAATTTTGATTCTTGTTATTTTTGAAGAAAATTATTTCGAAGGACGATGCCGATAAGAAATCCCCTTTACCCTAAGATGCACTTCGTTTTTTGAGTCGGCGGCGTGATGCGTTGCCGATGCTCCATTCAACCCCGGAATCTGGAGTGGCGAATGCAGAACAAGAAGAACAGTCCCGGAACGGGACGATGGCTGCCAAGCGTGGCGCTGGCAGTCGTACTGGCGGGTGGTTCGACCTCGGCCATGGCCGACCGCTGGGGTGTCCAACTGGGAGGCGGCATCGCCGATCACGACATGAAGAAGGTCGATCTTGGCGTGGTGTGGGACCCGGGCTGGTCGTGGTGGCAGGTCGGCGATTGGCACTTCACCTTCGTGGCCGAAGGCCATGTGTCCTACTGGCATTACGGCGGCGATCACACCGTGCACGGCAACATCGGCGAATTCGGCTTCACGCCGGTGGTCCGCTTCATCAAACGCACTGGCTACGTGCGGCCGTTCATCGAGGGTGGTGTGGGCGTGCGGCTGCTGACTCATCCGACGATTGCCACCGATTACACGATGTCGTCGGCGTTCCAGTTCGCCGACATGGTGGGCGTCGGTGCGCAGTTCGGCTCCCGTCAGCAATACCTGGCAGGCTTCCGTTTCCAGCACGAATCAAACGCCAGTATCAAAGAACCGAATCCTGGTATAAATTTCAGCCAAATCTACTTGCAGTACAACTTCTGAGTGGCATGCGCCACGGGCGCGAGGCCGGGGAGTGCGGCGATGGTGGAGCAGCAGATGGAGGCGATCCGGACGCTCGAGCGCGACCGGTTTCGAGCGATGGTCGACGGCGACGGCGAGGCGCTCGACGTCCTGCTGTCGGACAACGTCTATTACGTGCACACCAACGGCAAGCGCGAGTCGAAACAGCAGTTCATCGACGCGATCCTGGCCGGACGCCGCCGCTATCGCCAGATCGAGGTGCAGTCGCAGGAGGTGATGCCGGTGGGCGGCGACGCGTTCGTCGTGACCGGGCGGGTGATCGTGGAGCTCGAGGCGAACAACGGCGGGATCGTGTTTCCGATCGCCTACACCTCGCTGCAGGCCCGGGAAAGCGGCCAATGGCGCTTGCTCGCCTGGCACGCAACGCGCTGCGCAACCGAAACCTAGATCCCGCCGTTCGCGGGTGACGCGGATGCTCGTCGCATCCCTGCGGTTTCATCGAGGCGGCCTGTCGGGCCGCCTTTCCATTCCTGCCTGCCGGGGATCGCCCGGCCTGCATGTCGGTTGCGCATTGCGTGCCGACCGTGTGCGGCCGGTCGGCCTGCCGTATTCGGGGCGCGAGTCGGCCCGTGAAATCAGGCCGCGGCGCGGTGATCCGAGCAGTGCCAGTCGGAGCGGTTGATCGCGCTGGCCACCGCGTCGATCGCCGCGACCACCGGCTCCTCGTGCGCGCCTACGCCGTAGCGCATGGCGGCATCGCCCATCCTGATGCCGACGAACACGGCCGTGCGCCCGTCGGCAGCGCGTACCGTCTCGACCGAAGCCACTTCGATCGCGGCGCCCGCCGCGCCGGCGAAGGCGGCCGCGGCATGGGCCACCACCGCTTCGGCCGTCGCGTCGCTCGCGATCGGGCCGCCGGCCGCAATCTCGTGCCGCTCCCAGCTCATCGTGCCGCCGACGCGCGCGGCCGGCCCGGTGGTTTCGAAATATTCGCGATGGAACAGCGCGCAGATCGCGTCGCCGGTCACTTCCTCGCCGGACTGGTCGGCCACCGTCTGCACGGCGTGGCTGAATTCGATCTGCACGCGGCGCGGCGGCGTGAAGCCCATGCCGCGTTCGAGCAGGTAGGTGGCGCCGCCCTTGCCGGACTGGCTGTTGACGCGGATCACGGCGTCGTAGCTGCGGCCGAGATCGGCCGGGTCGATCGGCAAGTACGGCACTTCCCAGATTGCGTCGGGTTGCTGCTGCGCGAAGCCCTTGCGGATCGCGTCCTGGTGCGAGCCCGAGAAGGCAGTGAACACGAGGTCGCCGGCATACGGATGGCGCGGATGCACCGGCAACTGGTTGCAGCGCTCGACCACGCGGCGCACCGCGTCGATATCGGAGAAGTCGAGGCCCGGGTCGATGCCTTGCGTGTAGAGGTTCAGCGCGAGCGTGACGAGGTCGACATTGCCGGTGCGCTCGCCGTTGCCGAACAGGCAGCCCTCGATGCGATCCGCGCCGGCCAGCAAGGCCAATTCGGCGGCGGCAACGGCCGTGCCGCGGTCGTTGTGGGGATGCACCGACAACACGATGCTGTCGCGGTAGCCGAGGTTGCGGTCCATCCATTCGATCTGGTCGGCGAACACGTTCGGCGTGGCGGCCTCGACGGTGGCCGGGAGGTTCACGATCATCTTGTGATCGCGCGTCGGCCGCCAGGTTTGCGCGACGGCGTCGCACACTTCGCGCACGAAGGTCAGCTCGGTCATGCTGAAGGTTTCGGGGGAATACTGGTAGGTCCAGTGCGTGCCGGGGCGGGCCTGCGCCTGTTCCTTGATCATGCGCGTGCCGTTCACGGCGAGCGCCTTGACGTCGTCCTTCGACAAGCCGAACACGATCTTGCGGAACGACGGGGAGGTGGCGTTGTAGAGATGGACGATCGCGCGCTGCACGCCGTCGAGCGCCTCGAACGTGCGAACGATCAGATCCTCGCGAGACTGCACCAGCACCTCGATCGTCACGTCGTCCGGAATCCGCTTCTCGTCGATGAGCTTGCGCACGAAGTCGTAATCCGTCTGCGAGGCCGACGGGAACCCCACTTCGATCTCCTTGAACCCGATCGCCACCAGCATCTCGAAGAATTCGAGCTTCTGTTCGATGCTCATCGGCTCGATCAGCGATTGGTTGCCGTCGCGCAGATCGGTGCTCATCCAGATCGGCGCACGTTCGATCGTGCGGCTCGGCCACTTGCGGCCGTTCAGGCGGACGGGTTCGAACGGGCGGTATTTGTCTGCGGGATTGCGCTTCATCTTGGCCTCAAGGCGATTCAGTCGCGAGCGAAGAGGGGCGGCAACGGATTCGGTGACGCTGCCTGCGCACGGGTACGCGAGGTCGCGTGACGGTGCGGCGGATCTTCGCGGCCATTCGACGGATGGACGAACGACGGCTGACGACTACAGGGTTAGGTACGGCGAGAAGGTGCTGCGAGAACTGCTCAGGGGGGACCGTGCGGGATGCACGGCGCTACGACAGCTTTACGCTAGTCGTAGCGATAGCGACCGCGCTAGGCGGCCGGAAGTAATTCGGAGGGGGTTCGGAAAGCAACGCATGGCAGCAACTGTATTCGAAGTCGTTTCGCGTTGTCAATCGGTGGTGTGGCGGCGGGTTGTCGAGAATCGGTCGAATAGCCGTGCGATTCGGACAGACGGCCGACCGACGCGGCTTGGCTCGGCGGCGGTCGGGCCCGAGCGGGCTGGGCCGCCAGCGCACCGGCCGCAGCCGGGCGACCGTTCAGCCGGCGATGCGAGCGACGCGCAGGATCGTGTCGATTTGCCGTGCGAGTGCGTCCGGCACCGGAGTCTCGCCGTTCAGCACGGCGCGCGTCCAGGCCGCGGTGGTCGCCGCGTCCTTCGATTCGGGCAGATCGACGGCCGGGGCATCGGGCGACGAGCGTTCCGGTTCGATCAGCGTGTCGCACACCCCGTCGTGCAGCCAGTCGACCTGCACCTGGCGCCGCGTATCGGCCACCGCCTCGCCTTCGGTGCCGCGCGCCAGCAGCGCGCCGCCCGCGGCCGCGTCGGGGTGCTCGCGGAACAACTGCGCGAGGCTGTCGCGATACGGCGGGTGCGTGTAGTTGACGAGCCGCAGCCCGAGCGGCGCGAACGGTTGCAACAGCTTGACCAGCGTATGCGTGGAATTGCGCACGCCGAGCACGCGGCGCAGCCCGAGCAGGCGCGCGAGTTTCGGCGCGAGCGCGTCGAGCGGCATGAACGCGGTGCGGCGCTCGGCCAGATCGCGTTCGGCCTCGGCGGGCGTGGCGGCCGCCGGCATCGCCAGTTCGGAGAAAATTTCGGCGCTCGTCACGCGGCCCGGATCGACGCTCACGCCGTGCACCAGCACCGGCACGCCCTCGCGCGCCAGCAGCAGCGCGAGCAGCGGCACCAGGTTCGGCTGCTTGCGCGCGCCGTTGTAGCTCGGAATCGACACCGGCCGGTAGGCGCCCGACTGCACGGCGAGCGGCGCGAACGACGCATGTGCGGCGGCCAGCATCGCGGCCAGTTCGTCGGCCGATTCGCCCTTGAGCCGATACGCGATCAGCACCGCGCCGAGTTCGACGTCAGACACGCGGCCGTCGAGCATCGCCTGGTAGAGCGCGAACGTGTCGTCGGTCGACAGCGCGCGGGCGCCGTGCGGGCCGCGGCCGATCTCCTTGATGAAGCGGGCGCACGGAAACGGTTCGGTCGGAGCGGAATGGGGGCGGACGTCGGTCATCGAGGCTTGGCGGCTGGGGGCGGCGCGTCGCGGCATTGGCGCGCGCCGGCCCGGGTAGGCGGGAAGCCCACTGAATACCGCATTTGCGGCATTCTGGCAAACGCGCGGCGGCGGCTTGCACGGCGGCGGGCGCCGCGCCGGCACAATGACGGATCGCATCCGGGAGGAGCAACCGATGAAGCTGTACAGCTATTTCCGCAGTTCCGCGTCGTATCGCGTGCGCATCGCGCTGCACCTGAAGGGGCTGCCGTTCGACTATCACCCCGTGCACATGCTGCGCGGCGGCGGCGAGCAGTTGCAGGGCGCGTACCGCGCGCTCAATCCCGATGCGCTGGTGCCCACGCTGGTCGACGGCGACACGACGCTGCAGCAGTCGCTCGCGATCATCGAATATCTCGACGAGACGGTGCCCGAGCCGCCGCTGCTGCCGCGCTCGCCGGCCGACCGCGCGCATGTGCGGGCGATCGCCTTGCAGATCGCCTGCGAGATCCATCCGCTCGACAACCTGCGCGTGCTGCGCTACCTGAAGCGGACGCTCGGGGTGCCCGACGACGCGAAGAACGCGTGGTATCGCCACTGGATCGAGCAGGGCTTCACGGCGCTGGAAGCGCGGCTGGCCGGCGATCCGCGCACCGGCAAGCTGTCGTATGGCGATACGCCGACGCTGGCCGATCTATGCCTGATCCCGCAGATCTACAACGCGCAGCGCTTCGAGGTCGATCTGGCGCCGTATCCGACGCTCGTGCGCATCCACGCGCACGCGATGACGCTCGACGCATTCCGTGCGGCCGCGCCCGACGTGCAGCCGGACGCCGAGTAACGCGTAAACGGCCACGAGGACGTCGGGGCGTCCTCGTGGGGGCACAACCTGCCGGCGCGGAATCAGCCGAGCAGCGCGTCCGCGAATTCCTCGGCGCTGAACGGTTGCAGGTCCTCCACCTTCTCGCCGACGCCGATGAAGTACACCGGCACCGGCCGCTGGCGCGCGATCGCGGCCAGGATGCCGCCCTTCGCGGTGCCGTCGAGCTTGGTGACGATCAGGCCCGTCAGGCCGAGTGCGTCGTCGAAGGCCTTGACCTGTGCGAGCGCGTTCTGGCCCGTGTTCGCGTCGATCACGAGCAGCACCTCGTGCGGTGCGTCGGCCTGCGCCTTGCCGACCACGCGCTTGACCTTGCGCAGTTCTTCCATCAGATGCAACTGCGTCGGCAGGCGGCCGGCCGTATCGGCCATCACCACGTCGATCTTGCGCGCGCGGGCGGCGCCCACCGCATCGAAGATCACCGCGGCCGGATCGCCGCTTTCCTGCTGCACCACCGTGACGTTGTTGCGCTCGCCCCAGATCGCGAGCTGCTCGCGTGCGGCGGCGCGGAACGTGTCGCCGGCGGCCAGCAGCACCGATTGATCGAAGCTCTGCAGATGCTTGGCCAGCTTGCCGATGCTGGTGGTCTTGCCCGCGCCGTTGACGCCCGCGATCATCATCACGAGCGGTTGCGCGCGGCCGAGCATCAGGGATTTCTCGAGCGGCTGGAGCAATTCGACGAGCAGCGTGCGCAGCGCCGCCTTGACCTGCTGCGGATCGGTCAGGCGCTGTGCCTTGACGCGCTCGCGCAGCGCGCCGAGCAGGTATTCGGTGGCGTCCACGCCGGCGTCGGACATCAGCAGCGCGGTTTCGAGTTCCTCGTAGAGGTCTTCGTCGATCTTGGTGCTGACGAACACGTTCGTCAGGTTCGAGCTCGTCTTGGAAAGGCCCGAGCGCAGCCGCGCGATCCACGATTTCTTGGCGGCCGGTTCGGGCGCTGGCGGCGGGACGATTTCGACTGCGGTGTTGTCGGCGCGCGGTGCGGGGGCCGTAGGCGTGCTCGCCGCGGGCGGCGCGACTTGCGGCGCCAGAGCCACCGGGGCGGCCGGCTGGGCCACGACAGGCGCCGGAGCGGCCGGCATGGCGGGCGTGGCCGGTGTTGCGTCGGCACGCGACTCGGCAGGCCGCGGCGCGTCGGGCGCGGCCTCGACGGCCGGGGCGTCGGCGCCGGTCTGCTCGTCGGCCGGCGCGTCTTGTGACGCGTCGTCGGCCTTCGAGCCGATCAATCGTTTGAAGAAGCTGAACATGGTCTGCTGGCTTGGGGGAAAGGGGAGCGGGGAGGCCCGGCCTCGGCCGGTGGCTCGAAACGCGTGATTTTATCAGGCGCGCCGCGCGGGCAGCGGCGAGGCGCGCGGCCGGCTGTGGTAACGTGCGCCTGTTCCGGGCCAGCGGCCCGCCCCGATTACCCGTTTCAGCCGGTTTCGTATGCCCCGTCCGTCCTCCGCCCGCTCGTCCTCCAGCGCCAATCGCGGCAAGCCGCACGCGGTCCGCATCATTGGCGGAGAGTGGAAACGCACGCCGTTGCCGGTGCTCGATCTCGACGGCCTGCGCCCGACGCCCGACCGCGTGCGCGAAACGCTGTTCAACTGGCTTGGCCAGGACATGGACGGCCGCCGCTGCCTCGACCTGTTCGCCGGCACCGGCGCGCTCGGCTTCGAGGCCGCCTCGCGCGGCGCGGCCAGCGTGGTCATGGTCGAGCGCAATTCGCGCGCGGCCGAGCAACTGCGCGCGACCCGCGAGAAGCTGGCGGCGCGTACGGTGGAAGTGGCCGAAGCCGATGCGCTGCGCCTCGCGGCCGGCCTCACGCCGGGCGCGTTCGACGTGGTGTTCCTCGATCCGCCGTTCGACGATGCCGCGTTGTTCGAACGCGCGCTCGCGCTCGCCGTCAAGCTCGTCGCTCCCGGTGGTTTTCTTTACGTCGAAGCGGGCGAGCCGCTCGATCCGGCCGGGCACGAAGCGCTGGCGGGCTGGCGGGTCGAGCGCGACGGCAAGGCCGGCGCCGTCCACTATCATTTGCTGCAACGCGAAAATGATGAATAATGCGCGTTCCAAACGAGGCGCCGCGCGGGTTCGGCGACGTGTGCCCAGGATGGCGGCGGCGCGAGATCGCTATTGCTGCGGCCCCTATTGAAAGTTCACAGGAGGAGCGACATGGTAGTCGCCGTGTACCCGGGTACGTTCGATCCGCTGACGCGCGGGCACGAGGATCTCGTGCGGCGCGCATCGAGCATTTTTGATACGCTGGTCGTCGGCGTGGCCGACAGCCGGGCGAAAAAGCCGTTTTTCTCGCTCGAAGAGCGCCTGAAGATCGCGAACGAAGTGCTCGGGCATTATCCGAACGTGAAGGTGATGGGCTTTACCGGGCTGCTCAAGGATTTCGTGCGTACCAACAATGCGCGCGTGATCGTCAGGGGCCTGCGCGCCGTGTCCGATTTCGAGTACGAGTTCCAGATGGCCGGCATGAACCGCTATCTGTTGCCCGATGTCGAAACCATGTTCATGACGCCGTCCGACCAGTATCAGTTCATCTCGGGCACGATCGTGCGCGAGATCGCGCAACTGGGCGGCGACGTCAGCAAGTTCGTGTTCCCGTCGGTCGAGAAATGGCTGACGGAAAAAGTGGCCGCGATGGGCCAGGGGCCGGCGGCCTGACGCGAGAGCGTCGTTGCCGGCCCAGCAGCATGTGCCGGCGCGATGCCGGCGGAAGCGAGACCAGTATGGCTTTGATGATTACCGACGAGTGCATCAATTGCGACGTGTGCGAGCCCGAGTGCCCGAACGGCGCGATTTCGATGGGTCCGGACATCTACGTGATCGATCCGGGCAAGTGCACCGAATGTGTCGGCCACTTCGACGAACCGCAGTGCCAGCAGGTCTGCCCTGTCGAGTGCATTCCGCGCGATCCGCAGCATGCGGAAACGCAGGATCAGTTGATGGTGAAATACCATGCGCTGACCGCCGCCACGGGCGAGAACGGCGCATCCTGACGTGAAGCCGGCCGATGCCGGCTTCACGCTTTTCTTCGATACTTTCCAGACGATTCGAACGCGGCAAAACGGGCGCACAGGCGCCCGCTGTGCCTGTGCGTGGATAACGCGCTGTGCCCGCTTGCGCCTCGTATTCAGCCGATCAGTTCGCGCAACGCGGCGACCAGCGTCTCGCATTCCGCGTCGGTACCGACCGTGATGCGCAGATATTGATCGATGCGCGGCAGCCGGAAGTGGCGCACGAAGATCTCGCGCGTCTTCAGCGCGGCGGCGAGCTGGCCCGCGTCGTGGCCCGGATGGCGCGCGAACACGAAGTTCGCCGCCGACGGCACGATCTCGAAGCCGAGGCTCGTCAGCGCGGCCGTCAGTCGCGAGCGGCTGTCGATCACGCGCGCGCAGGTCGCATCGAAGTACTCGCGATCCTCGTATGCCGCCTGCGCCGCCACTTGGGCGAGCCGGTCGAGCGGATAGGAATTGAAGCTGTCCTTGACGCGATTGAGCGCCTCGATCAGCGCCGCATCGCCGAACGCGAAGCCCACGCGCATGCCGGCGAGCGAGCGCGCCTTCGATGCCGTATGCACCACGAGCAGGTTCGGATGGCGCGCGATCAGCGAGATTGCCGATTCGGCGCCGAAATCGACATAGGCTTCGTCCACCACCACCACCGCGTCGGGGTTGCCCGCGACGATCCGCTCGACCTCGGCCAGCGGCAACGCGCGGCCGGTCGGGGCGTTCGGGTTCGGGAACAGCACGCCGCCGTTGCCGCCGAGGTAATCCTCGACGCGGATCGAGAAATCGTCGGCCAGCGGCACGGCTTCGTACTCGACGCCGTACAGGCGCGCGTAGGTCGGATAGAAGCTGTAGGTGATGTCCGGGAAACGGATCGGGCGGTCGTGCTGGAGCAGGGCCTGGAACGTATGCGCGAGCACTTCGTCGGAGCCGTTGCCGACGAACACCTGATCCGGCGTCAGCCCGTGATGCGCGGCGACGGTTTCGCGCAGGTTGCGCGCGAGCGGATCGGGATAGCGGCGCAGCGATTCGCCGTCGGCACCCAGTTCGCGCGCGATCGCGGAGAGGACGCGCGGCGACGGCGGATACGGGTTCTCGTTGGTGTTCAGCTTGACGGGGTTCGCCAGCGCCGGCTGTTCGCCCGGCACGTAGGGCACGAGCTGCTGAACGATATTGCTCCAATAACGGCTCACCACGGACTCCTGACTGAAAACGTGCAGCTTAACGCACGCCGCGCGCCTCGGGCGCATCGGCGTGACCGGACTTGCTAAGGGGGTTCAGGCGCTGTTGCGATGCAGCTGCATCACGGCGCGCTCGGTTTCGCCCTTGGCGAAGATCGACATCACGGCGAGCGCGCGCTCCATCGATGCATCGATGACGTCCTGTTCCTCGCGGCGCGGCGGCTTCAGCACGAAGTTCGCCACGTCGGGCTTGGCGCCGGCACGGGCGCCCTCGGGAATCAGGTCGCGCGGATGGCCGATGCCGATCCGCAGCCGCCAGTATTGCTGCGAGGACAGGTGCGCGGAAATATCCTTCAGGCCGTTGTGGCCGCCGCTGCCGCCGCCGAGCTTGAATTTCACCGAACCGGGCGGCAGATCGAGTTCGTCGTGCGCGACGAGGATCTCGTCGGGCAGGATCTTGAAGAATTGCGCGACCGCCACGACCGACTGGCCGGAGCGGTTCATGTAGGTCTGCGGCTCGAGCAGGTGGATTTCCTCGCCGTAGAGCCGGGCCTTGGCGTAATGGCCGTGGAAGCGCCGTTCGTCGCGCAGCGTGGCGCCCGCTTCGCGCGCGAGTTGATCGACGAGCCAGAAGCCCGCGTTGTGGCGCGTCGCCGTGTATTCGGCGCCCGGATTGCCGAGGCCGACGATCAGTTTGATCATGATGTGTGAGCCGCAAAAATGAAAAAACCCGCCGGGCAGGCCGCGGCGGGTTGCTTCTACCGTTACGAAACGGTGCGAAAGCGGGCTTAGGCAGCCGGCGTTTCGCCTTCGCCAGCAGCGGCTTCGTCCGACACGACAGCAGCCGGGATCGTCGCGGTTGCGACCACCGGGTTTTCTGCGTCGAGGTGAGCGACCAGCGCCACGCCGTTCGGCAGGGCGATGTCCTTCGCGTGGATCGATTGGCCGGCTTCCAGCTTCGACAGATCGACTTCGACGAATTCCGGCAGGGCCGACGGCAGGCACTCGATGTCCAGTTCAGCGATGACGTGCGAGATGACCGCGCTCGACAGCTTCACTGCCGGGCTGGTTTCTGCGTTCAGGAAGTGGACCGGCACCTTCGTGTGCAGCTTCTTCTTTGCGTCGACGCGTTGGAAATCGACGTGCAGAACGAGCTGGCGGAACGGGTGGTATTGCACGTCGCGCAGCAGGACGCTTTCCGTCTTGCCTGCCACTTCGAGCTCGAGGATCGAAGCGTGGAACGTTTCCTTCTTCAGGGCGTGCCACAGGGCGTTGTGATCGAGTTCGATCATTTGGGGGGCTGCTTCACCGCCGTACACGATACCCGTGGTCTTGCCGGTGTTACGCAGGCGGCGGCTCGCACCCGTACCTTGCAGAGTACGCTCGAAAGCGACAACTTTCATGTGATTCTCCATTGCTGCCCGCGACCAGGCAGTTTGAACAGGCCTTGCGGCCCAAAGACGCGGCCCGGGTTTCGTCCTACCGGGCCGATTGTGCAAAAAGCGAAGCGCGGACGCTTCGCTTTTCGCGAACTACCGAATTCGTGCGGATCGCCGCCGGGGCAGGCCCGATGAGATCCGAGCCGGGATCAGGACTCGGCGAACAGCGACATCACCGAATCGCCGCGGCGGATGCGCGCGAAGGTTTCGGCCAGCAGATCGGCGCTCGACAGGGCGCGGATCTTCTTGCTGCCGAGCGATTCCGCGCTCAACGGGATGGTGTCGGTCACGACGAGTTCGTCGAGTTCCGACGCATCGATACGCGCTGCCGCGCCACCCGACAACACCGGGTGCGTGGCGTAGGCGAACACGCGCTTCGCGCCGCGTTCCTTCAGCACTTGTGCTGCCTTGCAGAGCGTGCCGGCCGTATCGACCATGTCGTCCATGATCACGCAGGTGCGACCTTCGACTTCACCGATGATATTCATCACTTCGGCGATGTTCGCCTTCGGACGACGCTTGTCGATGATCGCGAGATCGCAGTTCAGTTGCTTGGCCAGTGCGCGGGCACGGACCACGCCGCCGACGTCCGGCGATACCACCAGCAGATCCGGGTGATTCTGCTTGTGCAGGTCGCCCAACAGGATCGGCGTGGCATAAATATTGTCGACCGGAATGTCGAAGAAGCCCTGGATCTGGTCGGCGTGCAGATCCATCGTGATGATCCGCTCGACGCCGGCGATTTCCAGCATGTTCGCGACGATCTTCGCCGAGATCGCGACGCGCGCCGAACGCGGGCGGCGATCTTGACGCGCATAACCGAAGTAGGGGATGGCAGCGGTGATCCGGCCGGCGGATGCGCGCTTGAGCGCATCGACCATGATCATCAGTTCCATCAGGTTATCGTTCGTCGGCGCGCAGGTGGATTGCAGGACGAAGATGTCCTTGCCGCGCACGTTTTCCTGGATTTCGACCTGGATTTCACCGTCGGAAAAACGGCTGACCATGGCCTTGCCAAGAGGGATACCGAGTTTGTCGACGACTTTCTGCGCAAGCGCGGGGTTCGCGTTGCCAGTGAAAACCATCAGGCCGTCATGGCTGCTCATCATGAACCTGCTTCGGGCTGGGGGCGGGAATAACTGAGGAAAACTTGGCAGGGGAGGAAGGACTCGAACCCTCGCATGCCGGAATCAAAATCCGGTGCCTTGACCAACTTGGCGACTCCCCTACACTCAACTATGAGCTTCACCGGAAGTGTAGGACATCCGATGCAGCAAAACTTATGACGCGAAAGCAAAGAGTGGATGTTCACCCAAACTTCCGGTAACTGCGCTGTTCCAGTCAGCGGGTAGCGAGGCTTGTGCTGCTTTCGCCTGCTCCTTGCTGCCGAACGCCGCGAAGACACTGGCTCCAGAGCCGGTCATCCGCGAAGGGGTCAAATCATACAACGCTTTGACTACCTTTGCAACTTCCGCGTACTTCTTTGTCACAACTGCCTGCATGTCGTTTTGGCCGAAGCTATCTGGCCAACCCTTGCTGGTTTGCTGTGCAAGAAAGTCCGTAATTGTGATGGGTTTCGAATCTCTTGTCAACGACTCATCTGAAAATATTTCAGCGGTCGGTACATGAGCGCGAGGCGTCACAACCAGAAACCAGCGAGGCGGCAATTCTACCTGCTCCAGCGCCTCGCCGATACCCTCCGCGAACGCATTTTTCCCAAATACGAAGAACGGCACGTCGGCACCGAGCTTGACCGCCAGCGCCTGCAGTTCGGCGCGCGGCAGATCGAGTTGCCAGAGGCGGTTCAGCGCCAGCAGCGTGGTAGCAGCGTCCGAACTGCCGCCGCCGAGGCCGGCGCCCATCGGCAGCACCTTGTCGATTTCGATGTCGACGCCGAGCGACGTGCCCGTATGCGCTTGCAACAGGCGCGCGGCGCGCACCACGAGGTCGTTCGCCTCGGGCACGCCATCGACCTCGGTGACGCGATGGACCACGCCATCCTCGCGCAGCGTGTAGTGCAGCGTGTCGCCCCAGTCGAGCAACTGAAACACGGTTTGCAGCGCGTGATAGCCGTCCGGGCGGCGGCCGGTGATGTGCAGGAACAGGTTCAGCTTCGCCGGGGCGAGGCAGTCGCGCAGGGCGCGGGGAGTATCGGTCATGCTGGCGGGACTTCTTGGCAAAAGAACGGGAATCAGCGGTCGAGCACGAGCTTGATATCGAGCGGCGGTTCCGCACGCGTCAGGTTCAGCCGCTTGACGCCGGTGGCCGGCGCATCGGCATAGGCCAGATAGTCGATGGTCCAGCCGTCCTGGCGGATCTGCTTCAGGCGGGTGGCATCCTCGCGCTGGACGTCGGCCGGCGAACCGGGCGCCGGCTGCGGCAACATCCAGTAGCGCAGGCCGTCGAGCGGCAGCGCGAAGCCGAGCGTGTCCTGCATCAACTGGCCGACATCGCCCGCGAAGCGCGGCGCGCGGCCCGGCATTTCGAGCGAGGCGCGCTGCGGCGACGAGCGCACCACGGCGAGCGTCTGGCCCAGCGGGCTGCGCAACTCGAGCGTGATGACGTTGCCGGTTTCCTGCCAGTTGAAATTGCCGTAGGCGTTCTGTTCCTTGCCGAGCCGGTCGTCGTAGCGAACCGCGAATCGGCCCGTGTACGCGTGCGCGGCCTGCGTCGTGATCGCGTCGGCGGTGGGGGACGTGGTCGAGCCGGTGGCCGCGGGGCCGGCCGGCTGCGTCGCGCAGCCGGCGAGCAGGGCGCCCGTGGCGAGCACGGCAGCGGCATGGCGGAAAGCCGGCGCGAACGGCGCCTTCATGCGAATCGATACGCTCACAGCCCGTTCACCTCGAAACGCTTGAGCGTGTTGAGCAGCGTCTCGTTGTCCGGTTCGAGCTTTTGCGCGGCGCGCCAGGCGTCGCGGGCCTTGTCCTGCTGGCCGCTCTTCCAGAGCACTTCACCGAGGTGGGCGCCGATTTCGGCATTCGGCTGCAGCGTGTAGGCCTGCGTGAGGATTTTCTCGGCAGCGGCGTTATCGCCCATCCGGTACTTGACCCAGCCGAGGCTGTCCATGATGAACGCATCCTTCGGCGCCAGCGCGACGGCCTTTTCGACCAGTTGGTTCGCTTCCGGCAGGCGCTGGTTGCGGTCGGCCAGCGAATAGCCGAGCGCGTTGTAGGCCTGCGGGTTGTCCGGCTGCATGCGCATCAGCAGGCGCAACTGCTGTTCCATCGTGGTGTACTGGCCGATTTTTTCATTGGCCATGGCGTAGTCGTAGCGCAGGTCGGGATCGTCCGGGAACGCATCGACGGCTTGCGCGAGGCGGTCGGCGGCTTCGCGGTAACGCTTGGCCGTGAACAGCAGCGAGGCGTCGGTGCGCGCGATCACGGCCGCATCGCGCGGATCGCTGATTTGCAGGCTCGCCAGCACCTTGCGCGCGTCGTCGACCTTGCCCTGCTTGGCGAGGATCTGCGCGCGCGTGACTTGCGCGGGGATGTAGTGCGGGCTGGCCGGATCGATCTTGTCGAGCCACTGCGAGGCCTGCGCGTTGTCGTTCTGCTCGACCGACAACTGCGCCAGATAAACATAGGCCTGGCCGACATCGGCGTCGGGCCGCTTCTGCGCGACGTCGATGTATTGCTTCAGGTATTTCTGCGCATCGCCGTACTGCTTTTCCTGGATCTTGATCAGCGAGAGCGCCATCAGCGGCGCCGGCTCCTTCGGATCGTTGCGGTGCATCGTCTCGAACTGCTTTTGTGCATCGTCGAGGCGGTTGTCGGCGAGATAGAGCTGCGCCAGCGCGAGGCGGCCCTCGCGCGACTTCGGGTTCTGCTGGACGAATTTCTCGAACGAGGCCACACCGATCGCGCGCTCCTGCGGGCCCATTTGCGCGAGCATCAGCGCGGCCGGCAGGTAGTCGGCCTTCAGTTCGAGCGCCTGCTTCAGCGAGGTGACGGCGCCGGCCTTGTCGTCGGTCGCCAGTTGCTGGCGCGCGATCGCGAGGCGGGCCTCGGGGCGGATCAGGTCGTTCTTGAGCAGATCCTGCAGGACCGTCAGGCCATCGGTGCGGTTCGGGCCGCGCGAGATCAGCGCTTGCAGCGCGAGGATCGCATCGCCGCGGTTGTCGCCGTTGGTGCGGGCCAGCTCGCGCGCGAGCAGCGGCTCGGCGTCGGTGGGCTTGCCGGACAGCACGAGCAGCGCGGCATCGACCTGCGCCGCGCGGTTCGAATCGGGTGCATACTCGCGCCACAGATTAGCCGCGGCCAGCGCGTCGGACGGGCTTTGCGCGGCCAGCGCGATTTCCGTCGCACGCTGCGCCATGCGCGGGTCCTTCGTGTCGCGCGAGAGCGCGAGGTAGGTCTGGTATGCAGGAGCGGGCTGGGAGCGTTGCAGTGCGACCTCGGCGGCCAGCACCTGATAGACGATTTGCGCCGTCAGCTGGAGGCCGGGCAGATCCTTCTTTTCGTCCGGGAAGCCAGGCGAGAACGCGCTCTGCGATGCGGAATCGTCATCGGTTGCTGCGGCTGGCGATGCGGCGGTAGCGCCCGATGCCGGCGTCTGTGCGTGGGCAGGCAGCGCGCCGAACGCCCATGCGGCGAGCAGCGCGGCGCCGAGTGCGCGGCGGACCGGGAAGGCGAACGCGCGGCGCGCACGGGCGGCGGAGCGCTTCGAAGACAGCGTCGAGGACAAGGTCATGGAAATCCGTTCGAGGTTTCGGACGATTGTAACGCGCTCGCTACAATACGCGCACGATCGCCATTAGCCACACACAGACCACAAAACCATGCCAGAGTTGCCGGAAGTCGAGGTTACACGTCGCGGAATCGAACCTTTCGTCGCCGGTCGACGCGTCAAGCGCGTCGACGTGCGCACCGCGATGCTGCGCTGGCCCGTCCCCGAAAATCTTGCCGCCGCGCTCGAATCGCGCGAAGTGCTGCGCGTCGAGCGGCGCGGCAAGTACCTGCTGTTCGAGGTGGATGCCGGCTGGTTCATCGTCCATCTCGGCATGACGGGCACGCTGCGCGTGCTGCCGGGCGGGGAGCCGCCCGCCGCCGCCAAGCACGATCACATCGACTGGATCTTCGACGAATGCGTGCTGCGCTTTCGCGACCCGCGCCGCTTCGGCGCCGTGCTCTGGCACCCGCGCGAGCAGGGCGACATCCACGAGCATCACCTGCTGACGACGCTCGGCGTCGAGCCGTTCTCGCCGACCTTCACGCCCGCGCTGCTGTACCGGCGCACGCGCGGGCGTACCGTTTCGGTGAAGCAGGCGCTGCTGGCCGGCGACATCGTGGTCGGGGTCGGCAACATCTATGCGTCGGAGAGCCTGTTTCGCGCCGGCATCCGTCCGACCACGGCCGCCGGTAAAGTGTCGTTGCCGCGCTACGAGCGGCTGGCCGAGGCGGTGCGCACCACGCTCGCCGATGCGATCGAGCGCGGCGGCAGCACCTTGCGCGATTTCGTCGGCAGCAACGGCGAAAGCGGCTACTTCCAGCTCGACTGCTTTGTCTATGATCGTGCGGGTGAACCGTGCCGCGTGTGCGGCACGCCGATCCGCCAGATCGTGCAGGGCCAGCGGTCGACCTACTTCTGTCCGAATTGTCAGCGTTGAAACGAATTTGAAACCCCCACGCACCCGTCCGGCGCCGATTGCGCCGGCCACCCCGCTCGAAGCCGGCTTCGCGGGCCGCCTCATCGCCTGGCAGCGCGACCATGGCCGCCACGACCTGCCCTGGCAGAACACGCGCGATCCGTACCGGATCTGGCTGTCGGAAATCATGCTGCAGCAGACCCAGGTGTCGACCGTCATCCCGTACTACCTGCGCTTTCTCGACCGCTTTCCGGATGTCGCCGCGCTCGCGGCCGCACCGTCGGACGACGTGATGGCGCTATGGGCCGGCCTCGGCTACTACACGCGCGCGCGCAATCTGCATCGCTGCGCGCAGGTGGTGGTCGAGCAGCATGGCGGTCAGTTTCCGTCGTCGCCGGATGCGCTCGCCGAGTTGCCCGGCATCGGCCGTTCGACGGCCGCCGCGATCGCGTCGTTTGCGTTCGGCGCGCGCGCGCCGATCCTCGACGGCAACGTCAAGCGCGTGCTCGCGCGCGTGTTCGGCGTGGAAGGCTTTCCGGGCGAGAAGCGCATCGAGAACGAGATGTGGGGGCTGGCCGAACGCCTGTTCCCGCGCGACGAGGATGACGCCGGCATCAGCGCCTACACGCAGGGCCTGATGGATCTCGGCGCGACGCTGTGCGGGCGCGGCAAGCCCGAATGCCGACGCTGCCCGTATGCGGCCGATTGCGTCGCGAACGTGACGGGCCGCCAGCGCGAGCTGCCGGCCGCGCGTCCCAAGAAGGCGGTGCCCACGCGCCGCACCTGGATGCTGGTGCTGCGCGACGGCGATGCGGTGCTGCTGGAGCGACGCCCGCCGAGCGGCATCTGGGGCGGCTTGTGGAGCCTGCCCGAAGCCGATGGCGATGCGGCGGCACTGCAACGCGTGCGTGAATTCGGCGGCGAAACCGTCAGCGCGCTGGCGCCGTTCGTGCACACCTTCACGCATTTCCGGCTCGAGATCGAACCGCGCATTGCCGAGGTGGGCACGCAGTCCGCCGCGGCCGAGGCCGATACCGAGTGGGTGCCGCTCGCGCGGCTCGATGCCTACGGCGTGCCGGCGCCCGTGCGCAAGCTGCTCGACGCCCTGAGCGGGCCGCTGATCTGAGAAGGGGCGTGCGGTACGCGGTGCCGTTGCACCGCGCATTTATAGCCAGTCGTGGCGCTTGAGTACCTGATGCACGGCGTCGATGCGCGCGGCCGCGTCGGGAAGCTCCATCAGCTTCTGCCGCGTCCGCAACTCGAGCGGCAACACTTCGGCGAGACGATTCGACACCCAGGTCGGGTCGTCGAAATGGAACGGCTCAAGGAACGGCAGCGCGGCGTTTTTCACGTTGCGCAGCGCCGCGATGATCCGTTCGAGCACCTCCGCGCATGCGCCGAACTGGGCGATCGCCTGTTCGCCGTCGAGCGGGCGATCCTCGGGCAGCGGGTCGACGATACCCACCAGCAATCCGTTCGATTCGACGCGGTGCGAGAGCAGCGCGAAGCGCCGCGTGCCGACGGTGCGCAAAAACAGCATGCCGAATTCGCCGGTATCGCATTCGACGATTTCGGCCATGCAGCCGACGGCTTCGGGTACCGCCACCTGGTCGTCCTGTGCGACCTCGGGGCCGCTCTTGAGCAGGCAGACGCCGAACGGGACGTTGTCGCGCAGGCACCCGCGCGCCATGTCGACGTAGCGCGCCTCGAACACCTTCAGCGGCAGCAGGCCGCCCGGGAACAGCACGGTATGCAATGGGAACAACGGCAAATCGACGAGTTGGGTCGAAAGCGAGGACATGGCGGGCACCCCTGGCGAGGAGCGGCTCGACGGTCTACTTGACGAGCCGCGATGACGCTTCGGCATCCACCGGTGCGTCACGATGCCGCACTATCACGTTCGCCTGCCGCGACAGACGCGCGGCGAGCGTCTCCGCAATGAACACCGAGCGATGCTGGCCACCCGTGCAACCGATCGCGACCGTCAGATAACTGCGGTTGTCGTCGCGGAAGTGCGGCAGCCATTTGACGATGAAGCTTTCGATGTCGTCGATCATCTGGTGCACGATCGGCAGCGCATCGAGGAACGCAATGACCGGCTGATCGAGCCCGGTCAGCGGCCGCAGTTCGCGGTCGTAGTAAGGGTTCGGCAGCGCGCGCACGTCGAACATGAAATCGCCGTCGAGTGGCACGCCGCGCTTGAAGCCGAACGATTCGAACATCACCACCAGATCGCCGTCGGGCTGCTCGATGAAGCGCTTGACCCAGGTGCGCAACACGTTCGCGCGCAGGTTGCTGGTGTCGATCTCGTGACCGAAGCCGGCCAGCGGCGAAACCAGTTCGCGCTCGCGTTCGATCGCCTCGGCCAGCGAGGACATCACGCCGACATCGGCGTCGTGCGAAGGGGAACCGGACAGCGGATGGCGGCGGCGCGTTTCGGAGAAGCGCTGGATCAGCGCCTGGGTGCTGGCGTTGAGGAACAGCACGCGCACGTCGTGGTGTTGCGACAGCTCGCGGATCAGGTTCGGCATGTCGTCGAGCGAGGCGCTCGAACGCGCGTCGATGGCGACCGCGAGCCGCTGCTGGCCGTCGTCGCTGACATGGCGCACGAGTTCGGGCAGCACGCGCGGCGGCAGATTGTCGACGCAGTAGTAGCCCGAATCCTCGAGCGCATTGAGCGCGACGGATTTGCCGGAGCCGGAAATGCCGGTGATGAGGACGATGCGCATGGGGAGGCGAAAAACCAGACGATGCATCATAGCACCGGCGCGCCGGCCCGTTAGGGCGTGGCGCCGGCGCCGGTCAGACGAGCTTGCCGGGGAATTGGCTGTCGGGATCCTGCATGGCGAGACGCTGGCGATCCATGAAATCGCGCAGCGTATCGATGCCGCGCAGTTGCAGGATCGTGTTGCGCACCGCGGCTTCGACCAGCACGGCGAGGTTGCGGCCGGCCGCCACCTGGATCGTGACCTTGCTGATCGGCAGGCCGAGCACGTCGACGGTCTGGCTTTCGAGCGGCAGGCGCTGGAATTCGCCGTCGGGGCGACGGACCAACTGGACGATCAGCTTCAGCTTCATTTTCCGGCGCACGGCGGTTTCGCCGAAGATCGTCTTGATGTCGAGCAGGCCGAGGCCGCGCACTTCGAGCAGGTTTTGCAGCAGCGGCGGACAGCGGCCTTCGACGAAATCGGGGCCGAGTCGCACGAAATCGACGGCGTCGTCGGCCACCAGGCCGTGGCCGCGGCTGATCAGTTCGAGGCCGAGTTCGCTCTTGCCGAGGCCCGAATCGCCGGTCAGCAGCACGCCCATGCCGAGGATGTCGAGGAACACGCCGTGCAGCGTGGCACGCGGCGCGAGAATGCGCGACATGTAGAGGCGCAGGCTGTCGATCACGGCGGCGGCCGACATCGGCGTGGTGAACAGCGGGGTGGACGAGCGGGTGCAGCGCAGCACCAGCTCCGGCGGTGCTGCGGCACCGCCCGCGACCACCAGGAACGGCGGTTCGAGCGCGATCAGCTCGGCCATGTGGCGCGAGCGGTCTTCGTCGGTTTGTCGTTGGTAGTACTCGATTTCCGCTTCACCGAGCACCTGGATCCGGTTCGGGTGGATCAGGTTCAAGTGGCCGACGAGATCGGCGCTCGAAGTGGCGTTGCCGACCGTCTCGGCCGAAAACCCGCGCTCCCAGCCTTCATGCCCCGTCAGCCAGCTCAGTTTGAGCATGGCTGCGTTGTCGTCGAAGATGCTCTGGGCGTTGATGCTGGACGTATCCATTGCGTGCGTCACTCCAAATGGCCGGTGCGCCAATAAGCCGGACGCTCTGCGGCGCCGGACCGGCTGCGGGCGGCAGGGCCGGGCGGTACGCGCCACCCGTCGCGGGGAAGCCTTCCGCCCGAATCAGCTCAAGGTTGCCATTGAGTGAGGAGACGATGCAACTCGTTACGATCCGGTTCGGTGTGCAGGCGTTCGCGGGCCTCGCGATCGGACAGCAGTTGCGCGATTTCGGACAGGATCTCGAGGTGCTGCTGGGTGGCCTGTTCGGGCACCAGCAGGAAGATCAGGAGCGAGACGGGCTGACCATCCGGCGCTTCGAAGGGAATCGCCTCGGCCAGCCGGACGAAGCCGGCGAGCGGATGCTTGAGACCCTTGATGCGGCCATGTGGAATGGCGACGCCTTCGCCGAGGCCAGTCGAGCCAAGACGCTCACGCGCGAACAGGTTGTCGGTGACGATGCTGCGGCCGATGCCGTTCTGATTTTCGAAGATCAGACCGGCTTGTTCGAACACGCGTTTCTTGCTGGTGACGGAGAGGTCGATGACGACGTTCTCCAGTGGCAGGATTTTGGCTAGGCGATTCATGTTGACAGGCAGGGGGTGGCCTGGGGTCTCCTCGCGGCGGTAAACGAACGTTCCCTGTCGGGAAGCGGGTTGCCGGCACATCCCGGTAATAACCCGAACATTATAGAGCACGGACGTTCGCCTGGTGTGGCGTGATCGATCCGGTTCGTACGTGATACCGACAAGGCGTGGAACAAAAAAACCGCCCGTCGGAACGGGCGGTTTTGCTGGCGCGCGAGGCGCCGGATTTACTGCGGCGGCAACTCGATCTGATCGAGTACCGGTTGATGCTGATGCTTGATCGGTTCGTGTGCGTGAGTCTGCAGACGTTCCATGTGCTTGACCACCTGGCGGTCGAGCTTGTCGATCAACAGATCGATCGCCGCATACAGGCTGCCGTTGGCGCTTTCGACGAAGATATCCTTGCCCTTCAGATGCAGATTGATTTCTGCGCGCTGCTGCCTGTCCTTTTCCTTATGGTTGTCGACCGAGAGGATCACAGTGCCATCGATCACCTGATCGCTATGCCGTAACACCCTGTCGAGCTTGGTGATTACGTACTCGCGAATGGCAGGCGTCAAGTCGAGATGGTGTCCGCTGATCTTCAAGTTCATAGTGTTTCTCCATGCAGATGACCCCGGTGCATGTAGAGGCTATGCCTGCCGGCAGGGCGATCTCCGTGGGATCGGATGATGACGGAGCTGGCCTTGGGCGGACTATGCCTTCGACAGCGCGGCGGCCGGAAAACGCCCGCCGCAAGCAGCGGGCTACAGAGACTTGCGCAGATTGACTGCCGGGATCTTGAGGGCTTCGCGATATTTCGCAACCGTACGACGCGCTACCACGAACCCTTGTTCCGCCAGCAGTTCGGCTATTCGGCTGTCCGATAGAGGAGATTTCTGGTCTTCGGCTCCTATCAGTTGCTTGATGAGGGCGCGGATTGCCGTGGAAGAGGCAGCGCCCCCCGTGTCTGTCGAAACATGCGACCCGAAGAAGTACTTAAATTCAAGAGTACCGAACGGGGTCAGCATGTATTTGCCGGTTGTCACACGGGAGACAGTCGACTCGTGTAGGCCCAGCGTATCAGCTATTTCCCGCAAAACCAAGGGGCGCATGGCAATTTCGCCGTGCGTAAAAAAGTTCTTCTGACGCTCCACGATGGCCTGCGCGACACGCAAAATCGTCTCGAAACGCTGCTGGATATTCTTGATCAGCCAGCGTGCTTCCTGGAGCTGCTGCTTCAGCGATCCGGTGCTCGGATCGCCTCGGCTGTTGCGCAGGATGTTGGCGTACAGATGATTGATGCGCAGCTTCGGCACCACCTCCGGATTGAGCTCCGCGATCCAGTTCTGGCCGCTCTTGCGGACCATGATGTCGGGCACCACGTAGTCGGCTTCAGACTTGCCGTAGGCGGCGCCCGGGAACGGTTCGAGCGAGCGGATCAGCGCATGCGCGTCGCGCAGCTCGTCGTCGTTGGCCTTCAGGTGCTTGCGCAGCCGCGTGAAGTCGCGCGCGGCCAGCAGTTCGAGATGCTGCGAGACGATGTCGAGCGACAGCGAGCGCGTGGGGGACGGATCGAGCCGCAGCAGTTGCAGGCGCAGGCATTCGGATGCCGAGCGCGCGCCGACGCCGGCCGGATCGAAGCTGTGCAGCAGTGCGAGCGCGGCGCCCAGTTCGTCCACATCCACTTCGAGTTCTTCGGGCAGGTCGGTCATGACCTCGTCGAGCGCCGCGCCGAGATAGCCGTCGTCGTCCAGCGATTCGATCAGGAACATGACCAGCGCGCGGTCGCGCGGGCCGGCCTGCGTGACGCGCAACTGCGACGAAAGATGCTCGCGCAGCGAGGTCGTGGCTTCCTGCACCTGCAGCGGCGGGAGATCGTCGTCATCGGAGGCGCTCGACGAGCGGCCGTAATCTTCCAGGTTCCACTGGCTCGAATCGCCGCCGTCGGATCCATAGGAGTCGTAATCGTCGCCGTTACGCTCGTCGCGGTCCGATCGCTCGCTCGATGAATCCGAACTGCTGCTGCTCGACGAGCCGTTGCCGTGCATCGGCTCGGGTGCCGAGGACGGCGGCGCCTGCGGGATCAGCGTGCCGTCGGCACCCACGCGCAGCGGGCTCGCGAGCCACTCGTCGTTCTCGAGCAGCGGGTTCTGGGCGATGGCCATCGCGACTTCCTGCTGCAATTCGAGCGTCGACAGCTGCAGCAGCCGGATCGACTGCTGAAGCTGGGGCGTAAGCGCGAGGTGCTGCGACAGGCGAAGTTGGAGGCTGGCTTTCATGGCAAAAAGGAATCGTTACCTGAAGTTTGCCACGTAGGCGGCGCGTTGCGGGAGGCGGGATGACACGAAGATCGCGAGTGGTGCGCCCGCGCACCGTCGTGCGGGCGCATGGCCGCGACGCGCGGCCGATCGCGCCGCGCCCGGACCGGCGGGGTGCTTGGTGGGTGGCCGCGCGCCGGGCGGCGCCGCGGCGCCCGCTTACATGCGGAAATGCTCGCCGAGGTAGACGCGGCGGACGTTCTCGTTCTCGATGATGTCCTGCGGCGCGCCGGATGCGAGCACGGAGCCGTCGCTGATGATGTAGGCGTGGTCGCAAATGCCGAGCGTTTCGCGGACGTTGTGATCGGTGATCAGCACGCCGATGTTTCGCTGCTTCAGGAATTTGACGATCTTCTGGATTTCCAGCACCGCGATCGGGTCGACGCCGGCGAACGGCTCGTCGAGCAGGATGAAGCTCGGGTTGCTGGCCAGCGCACGGGCGATTTCCACGCGGCGGCGCTCGCCGCCCGACAGCGACAGCGCCGGGTTCTCGCGCAAGTGGGCGATCTGCAGTTCGTCGAGCAGCGCTTCGGTGCGCGAGGCGATCTCGTCCTTCGACAGCAGCTTGCCGTTGTCGCCGTGCTGCAGTTCGAGCACGGCGCGGATGTTCTCCTCGACGGTCAGCTTGCGGAACACCGAGGCTTCCTGCGGCAGGTACGAGAGGCCCAGCGAGGCGCGCTTGTGGATCGGCAGCAGGCTGATCGGGCTGCCGTTCAGCGAGATGTCGCCGGCGTCGAGCGGCACCAGGCCGACGATCATGTAGAACGAGGTGGTCTTGCCGGCGCCGTTCGGGCCGAGCAGGCCGACCACTTCGCCGCTTTTCACGTCGAGCGAGACATCCTTGACGACGGTGCGCGAGCCATAGCGCTTCTTCAGGTTGCGGACCACGAGCGAGCTCGTGGTGCCGGCGGGCTGGCGGTTCGGCAGGGCGGTCACGGGTTCGACTCTCCCTGCATGGTGTTCGACGGCACGAGCGTGGCGCTGGCGCCGTTCAGCGGTGCCGGGCCGCCGTTCTTCGGCGACAGCATCGCGCGCACGCGGCCGGTGGGGTTGCCCGGCGCGGCGACGTCGCTGCCGCCCTTGGCGGTGTAGAAGTCGCGCTGGCCGTCATACGTGATGACGCTGCCGTGGACCGTATCGCCCACGGTGGTCAGGCCTTGCAGGCGGCGCACGGTGGCATTGCGCGTGAGCGTGGTCAGGTCCTGCTTGCCGTCGTAATCGATGCGCTCGGCGTCGCCGTCGATGTACTCGTCGAGGCCTTCGCGCTTCTGGCGGAAGGATGCATGCTTCTTGTTGCCGGCGGCCATGGTGGCCGTGGCGTACTGATAGCCCTGCGGATCCTGGCGAACCTCGACGCGATCGCCCTTGATCAGGATCGTGCCCTTGGTGATCACGACGTTGCCGGTGGCGACGGTGACCTGCTTGAGGTCGTCATAGGTGAGGTTGTCGGCCTCGACCTGGATCGGTTTGTTCTGGTCCGCTTTTTCCGCGTGCGCGAGCGGCGCGACGCCCGGGAGCGTCAGCGCGACGAGCGCCGCGGCGAGCCCTGCGCGGACAGCGCGGCGCGCGCTGCCGGAGGAAAAACAAGGGAACGATTCGTTCATGCAGTCACGCAAGCTGGGTTACTTGGATTGGCCGGAATGGCCGCCGGCGGAGTCGGACGCGGCGATCGTGCCGCGGACGTTGCCGTAAAGGTCGATGACCCGGGTGACATTGTTGTACTTCATGCCGTTGGTCGCGTTGGCGATCGACAAACCGCGCTGAAGTTTAACCGGCTTTTCGGTCTCGATCACATCGTCGTTGACCAGCACCCGGAAATGTTGGGAATCGGCTTCCATCGGCGGGTCGCCGGCGCCGGCCGCGCGCAGGATCTTCGCGTTGTCGTACAGATCGACGACAGAGACATCGCCGTTGACCGTGCCGCGCTGCGCCGTGGCCGTGACCACCGGCTTGCCGGGCTGGAACGCGCGCATGGCCGGCGCGGTGAGCAGGCTGGTCTCGTCGTCTTCGTAGTGCACCAGCTTGACGGCCGTCAGCCGGTATTGCGTCGCGCCCGATTGATCGAGCTCGGTGACCGAGAAGTTGTCGGCGAAGTAATCGGGCGTGTGCGTTCTCGGACGCGCGACGCTCTCGCCTGGCGGCGGCAGCGTGGCCTGCAGCAGCCAGTAGGTGACGGCCGCCAGCACGGCGAGCGCCGCGATCGGCAGGAACGAGCTCAGGTGCAGCCGCTGCGACATGAATCAGGCTCCCAGCGCGGCGGCGAGCAGCGCGTCGTAGCGGCCCTGGGCGCGCAGGATGGTGTCGACCACTTCACGTGCGGCGCCATAGCCGCCGCCGGTGGTGGACACGAAGTGCGCGCGCGCGAGCACGTCCGGATGCGCGTTGGCCGGCGCGGCCACGAAGCCGCAGCGCGTCATCACGCCGAGGTCGGGCCAGTCATCGCCCATGTAACCGCATTCGTCCGACGAAACGCCGGTGGCCTGCAGCAACTCGGCGAACGCCGTCAGCTTGTGCTCGACGCCCTGGTACAGATGGCTGATGCGCAGTTCCTTGGCGCGCACGGCGACGATCTCCGAACGGCGGCCGGTGATGATGGCCGTGTCGATGCCGGCCTCGCGCAGCAGTTTCAGGCCGTGGCCATCCTGAGAATTGAACGACTTCATGGTGTCGCCGGCGGCCGTGAAGTGCAGGCCGCCGTCGGTCAGCACGCCGTCGACGTCGAAAATCATCAGCTTGACGCGGCCCGCGCGTTCGGCGGCCGTGGCGGAAGCAGCGGACATCAGATCACCTTATTGGAGAACAAATCGTGCATGTTGAGCGCGCCGATCAGCACGCCGTCGGGATCGGTCACCAGCATCTGATTGATTCGGTGGCGCTCCATCAGTTCCACGGCTTCGACCGCCAGATGGTCGGGGGCGATGGTGCGCGGGTGGCGGGTCATCACGTCGCCGATCGGCAGGCGGCGGAAATCGCCGTCGCGTTCGAGCACGCGGCGCAGGTCGCCGTCGGTGAAGATGCCGGCGACATGGTCGTGCTGGTCGACCACCACGGTCATCCCCATCCGCTTGGCGGTGATCTGGAACAGCGCGTCGGACAGTGTCGCGTCGAGCCGCACGATCGGCACTTCGTCGCCGGTACGCATCACGTCGCGCACGTGGGTCAGCAGGCGCCGGCCCAGCGAGCCGCCCGGGTGCGAGCGCGCGAAATCGTTGGGGCCGAAGCCGCGCGCGTCGAGCACGACCACGGCGAGCGCGTCGCCGAGTGCGAGCGCGGCGGTGGTGCTGGCGGTGGGCGCGAGGTTCAGCGAGCACGCTTCCTTCTCGACGCCGGCATACAGATGGATGTCCGACAACTGGCCGAGGCTCGATTGCGGCCGGCCCGTCATGGCGATCAGCTTGGCGCCGAGCCGCTTGATCAGCGGCAGGATCGCGACGAGCTCCTGCGATTCGCCCGAATTCGAAATCGCGATGAAGACATCATCGGCGGTTACCATGCCGAGGTCGCCATGGCTCGCTTCGGCCGGATGGACAAAGAACGCCGGGGTGCCGGTGCTGGCCAGCGTGGCGGCGATCTTGCGGGCGATATGCCCGGATTTGCCGATGCCGGACACGACCACGCGGCCGCGACAATTCAGCAGCAGGCCGACGGCGCCGACGAATTCTCCGTCGAGCTGGTCACGCAATGCGCGTACCGCATCCGCCTCGATGTCGAGCACGTCGCGGGCGAGCGCAAGCGCCCGGTCATCATTGATTTTCGCTATCATGCGCGGAGTATAACAAAGGCGTTTGTTCGCCGCGCCGGGTGCTGGAGCCGCGCTCCCGACGGAGTCCTGTCCTCGCCCATCGAGCTGCCCTTGGCGGCCCCACCCGCGTTCGCCTGTCGCGACGCCCTGACGAACGAGGATCCTTCGCACGTGATTTCCCCGCTCGAAATGACGCTCCTGCTGCTGCTGGCTTCAGTGGTGGGGGTCGTCGTGTTCCGCTCGCTGAACCTGCCGCCGATGCTCGGTTATCTGACCGTGGGCATCGTTGTCGGCCCGCACGCGCTCGGTTTTGCCGGCGATCTGGAGCGGGCCGAGCATCTGGCCGAATTCGGCGTGGTGTTCCTGATGTTCTCGATCGGCCTGGAATTCTCGCTGGCCAAGCTGCGCGCGATGCAGCGGCTGGTGTTCGGGCTGGGGCTGGCGCAGGTGGTGGTCACGCTCGCGGTGGCGGTGCTGCTCGGTTTCGCGTTCGAGCATTGGGTTCATATCACGTGGCAGGGCAGCATCGCGCTCGGCGGCGCGCTGGCGATGTCGTCGACGGCGATCGTCTCGAAGATGCTGGCCGAACGGCTCGAAATCGAGACCGAGCACGGCCGCAACATCTTCGGCGTGCTGCTGTTCCAGGATCTGGCCGTGGTGCCGCTGCTGATCGTGATTTCGGCGTTCGGCGGCGAATCGTCGAAGGATCTGGCGGTCACGCTGGGCCTGGCGGCGGTCAAGATCGTGGTGGCGCTCACGCTGCTGCTGTTCGTCGGCCAGAAATTCATGACGCGCTGGTTCAACGTGGTCGCCCGACGCCGCTCGCAGGAACTGTTCGTGCTGAACCTGTTGCTCGTCACGCTCGGCGCGGCGTTCATCACGGACAAATTCGGGCTGTCGCTCGCGCTCGGCGCGTTCATCGCCGGCATGCTGATTTCCGAAACGCCGTACCGCCATCAGGTGGAAGAGGACATCAAGCCGTTCCGCGACGTGCTGCTCGGCCTGTTCTTCGTAACCACCGGGATGCTGCTCGACCCGCGCGTGATCTGGGAGCATCCGTTCCTGGTGCTGGGGTTCTTCGCCGGCCAGGTGCTGCTGAAGGCGGCCACCATCACCGGGCTCGCGCGGCTGTTCGGCGCCACGCCGGGCGTGGCGATCCGCACCGGGCTCGGGCTCGCGCAGGCCGGCGAGTTCGGTTTCGTGATGCTGAATCTGATCCTCGACCGCCATCTGGTCGATTCGACGCTGCTGCAGGCGATCCTCGCCTCGATGCTGCTGTCGATGCTGGCCGCGCCGTTCCTGATCCAGAACGCGGACCGGATCGTGATGCGCGTGTCGTCGACGGAATGGATGCAGCAATCGCTGCAAATGACCCGCATCGCCACGCAAAGCCTCAAGCAGCAAGGCCATGTGATCATCTGCGGCTACGGCCGGGCGGGCCAGAACCTGGCGCGGATGCTCGAACAGGAAGGCCTCGCCTACGTCGCGCTCGATCTGGACCCCGACCGCGTGGCCGCCGCCGCCGCGGCCGGCGAATCGGTGGTGTTCGGCGACGCGGCGCGGCGCGAATCGCTGCTCGCGGCCGGTATCCACCGCGCGGCGGCGGTGGCGATCACCTATGCGAACACGCCGTCCGCGCTGCGCGTGCTGCATCACGTCCATGAACTCGAACCGACGCTGCCGGCGATCGTGCGCACGGTGGACGACGCCGACCTTGAAAAGCTGCTCGCCTCGGGCGCGACCGAGGTGATCCCGGAGATCGTCGAGGGCAGCCTGATGCTGGCGTCGCACACGCTGGTGCTGATGGGCGTGCCGATGCGGCGGGTGGTGCGCCGGGTGGAAGAAATGCGCGATGCGCGCTACAGCCTGCTGCGCGGCTATTTCCGCGGCGCCGACGACGCGGACGACGACGACCACGAGCAGGTGCGGCTACAATCGGTGCCGGTCGATGCGCGCTCGGATGCGGTCGGCCGCTCCCTCGAGGAGATCGGGCTGTATGCGCTCGGGTTGGAGGTAACGGCGATCCGGCGGCACGGCATTCGCGGTGTGGAGCCGGACCCGGACACCAAACTGCGCGCGGCCGACATTCTCGTGCTGCGCGGCTTGCCGGAAGCGCTGTCGATGGCCGAGGAACGGCTGTCGCGCACGCGCCGGGAGGGTGGTCAGGCCGCCTGAGCCTGCCGGATCGGCGCGCTGCCGGTGCGTTGTCCTCCATCGGTCCGGCCCTCGATTCACTCAATCCAATTTGCCTGAACGGCGCGCGCTTTCGCCCGCCGTTGTTTCGGAGAAGTTCATGAGCCACCAGCCGTCGGGCGTGTCGCCCGATCCCGCCGAGTTCGTCCGCCGCCATGTGCGCACGGTGTCGGACTGGCCGCAGCCGGGCGTGCAGTTTCGCGACATCACCCCGATCCTGCAGAGCGCGAAGGCGCTGCGCGTGCTGATCGACCTGCTGGTGGAGCGCTACGTGGGCGCCAAGCTCGATTACGTGGCCGGGCTGGACGCGCGCGGTTTCATCATCGCGCCGATCGTCGCCTACGAGCTGAACATCGGCTTCGTGCCGATCCGCAAGGTCGGCAAGCTGCCGTACAAGACCCAATCCGAATCGTACGAGCTCGAATACGGCAGCGCGACGGTCGAGATCCACGAAGATGCCTGCCAGCCGGGCGACCGCGTGATCATCGTCGACGACCTGATCGCGACGGGCGGCACCATGATGGCCGGCAAGAAGCTGCTCGAGCGGCTCGGCGCGACGGTGGTGGAGGGTGCGGCGATCATCGATCTGCCCGACCTCGGCGGCTCGGCGCTGCTGCGCGGCGCCGGCCTGCCGCTCTATACGGTGACGGAGTTTCCGGGCCACTGAACGTGACCCGAGCGCCGGTAACACGGTGTTTCCTTTCCCCGATTTCCGATTTTCCCGATATCTTCCAGCGAGCTAGCCCGGTCATGCCGAACTTCCTGCTGTTCCTCGCCACCTCGGTCGCGATCACGGTCGCGCCCGGCCCCGACAACCTTCAGGTGCTCGCGCGCGGCATCTCGCAGGGCCGCGCCGCCGGCCTCGTGTCGGCGCTCGGCTTTGCGGCCGGCGTGATGTTCCACACCACGCTCGCCGCGTTCGGCGTGGCGGCGCTGCTGCGTTCGTCGCCGGTGGCCTTCCACATTCTGAAGTTCGCGGGCGCGGCCTACCTGATCTGGATCGGCATCAAGGCGCTGCGCAGCCAGGGCCTGGCCACGGCCGACGCGCGCGCGCCGCAGCCGCTGCTGACGATCTTCCGGCAGAGCGTGATCGGCAACATGCTGAACCCGAAAGTGACGCTGTTCTTCGTGGTGTTCCTGCCGCAGTTCGTCGATGTGGGCGGCGCGCAGCCGGTGTCGCTGCAGATGTTCGAGCTGGGCCTGCTGTTCATGGCGCAGGCGGCGGTGGTGTTCTCGGTGTTCGGCTTGTGCGCGGGGCTGCTCGGTGCCTGGCTCAAGCGCCGGCCGCGTGCGGGTGTCTGGCTCGACCGGCTGGCGGGCGCAACGTTCATCGGGCTCGGCCTGCGCATCGCGTTCAAGGACTGAGCCGCTGCCATGACGTTTTCCTGCATTGCCGCCGCGCGCCGCTTCGATGCAGCCGCGCATGTGCCGTTCGTGATCGCCGGCGAACGCTTCGGCTGGATTCGCCGCCGCGACCTCGACGCGCTGCGCCGCTGGCCCGACGTGTTCGAGATCGACGCTTCGCGCGTCGCGCTCGCGGCCGCGCTCGATACGCCCGACACGCGCAGCATGGCGCTCGCCAGCGTGATCGGCGCGCTGGCTGCCGAAGGTCGGATTCCCGGCTGGCGCAACGAGATCTACGCGATCCGCAATCACTTCGACGCGCCGCCGGCTGCCTATATCGAGCGCGCCGCGTCGCGCTTCTTCGGCACGCTGACCTACGCGGTGCACCTGAACGGCATCGTAGAATACGCACCCGCGCAGCCGCTGCGGATGTGGATCGGGCGGCGCAGCGACACCAAGGCGACCGATCCGGGCATGCTCGACAACGTGGTGGCGGGCGGCATCGGCTGGGGCCTCGGCGTCGAGGACACGCTGGCCAAGGAGTGCTGGGAAGAAGCCGGCATCGAAGCCGCGCTGGCCGCCCGCGCGATCGCGGGCCGCACCGTGCATGTGCTCTGCGAGATTCCCGAGGGCACTCAGGCCGAGCAGATCTTCGTCTACGACCTGCCGCTGCCGCACGATTTCGTGCCGCGCAACCAGGACGGCGAAGTGGCCGAGCACCGGCTGGCCGATGCGGCCGAGGTGATCGGCTGGCTCACGGCCGGCGAGGCGACGATGGACGCGAGCCTCGCGATCCTCGACAGCCTGCTGCGCCATCGCGCGCTGGCCGCCGATGCCGTGCCCGGCATCGATGCGCTGTTCGCGCCGCCGCGCGAGGCCTGAAGCCGGCGCGGCACTGCGCAGCACAGGCTTCAGGCCTCGCACACCGAAACAACCGGCGCCCGCACCTTGCTGCGGGCGCTGCATGGATTCAACCGCTTCAAACGATGGAGGTGCGGTCATGTCGACCGACCATAGCTTTATCCTGAAACTGTCGTGCCCCGACAAGCACGGCATCGTGCACGCCGTATCCGGCTTCCTGTTCGAACGCGATACCAATATCGTCGATTCCGCGCAGTTCGGCGACAGCCGCACCAGCGAATTCTTCATGCGCGTGCATTTCGACCAGGCCACCGGCAGCGATGTCGACGCCACGCTCGACACGCTGCGCACCGATTTCGCGCCGCTCGCCGAGCGCTTCGAGATGCGCTGGGAAATGCATGACGCACGGGCCAAGCCGCGCGTCGTGATCCTGGTGTCGAAGATCGGCCATTGCCTGAACGACCTGCTGTTCCGCTATCGCACCGGCCAGTTGCCGATCGATATCGTGGCGATCGTGTCGAATCACAAGGATTTCTATCAACTGGCGGCCAGCTACGACGTGCCGTTCCATCACTTCCCGCTGATGGCCGGCGCTTCGGCCGAGGCCAAGGCCGCGCAGGAAGCGCGCGTGCTGGACGTGATCGGCGAGCATTCGGCCGACCTGGTGGTGCTGGCGCGCTACATGCAGATCCTGTCGCCGAACATGTGCGAGCAGCTCGCCGGCCGCGCGATCAACATCCATCACTCGTTCCTGCCGAGCTTCAAGGGCGCGAAGCCGTATTACCAGGCCTTCGATCGCGGCGTGAAGCTGATCGGCGCGACCGCGCACTACGTGACCACCGACCTCGACGAAGGCCCGATCATCGAGCAGGAAGTCGAACGCGTGGACCACAGCATGACGCCCGAGCAACTGACGGCGATCGGCCGCGACGTGGAATGCGTGACGCTCGCGCGTGCCGTGAAGTGGCACGTCGAGCACCGGATTCTGCTGAATGGCACCAAGACGGTGGTGTTCCGTTAATTCGGAGAGTTGAACCAACGAGGGCGCGAGGGCGGTACGCGCCGCCCTCGCTTCGTCAGATCAGGCGCAGCGTCGACAGCTCGCGCTTGATATAGGCATAGAAGATCGGCGCGGCAATCACGCCCGGCACGCCGAACGCCGCTTCCATCACGAGCATCGCCAGCAGCAATTCCCATGCGCGCGATTCGATCTGGCCGCCGATGATGCGCGCGTTCAGGAAGTACTCGAGCTTGTGGATCACGATCAGGAACGCAAGCGACGCGATCGCCGTGCCCACGCCCACCGACAGCGACACCGCCACGATCATCGTGTTCGAGATCAGGTTGCCGATCACCGGCAGCAGCCCGACCATGAACGTGATCAGCACCAATGTTTTGGACAGCGGCATCTTCACGTGCACGACTGGCAGCACGGCCAGCAGATAAATGGCGGTGAATGCGGCGTTGATCGCCGAGATCTTGATTTGCGCGAACACGATGCGGCGGAACGAATCGGCGAACAGCCCGGCGCGCGTCAGCAGCGCCGTGGAAAGCGGGCGGCGCGCCTTGTTGCGATCCACGCCGATCGCGATCATCGCGCCGATGATCATGCCGAACAGCACATGGCCGAAGATCCGCGCGGCGCTCTTGCCGCCTTGCTGGAGCTGGTCCATGTGCTTCGACATCAGGCCGGTGGCCTTCACCTTCATTTGCTCGGCATCCACCGGCAGCACGTTCGCGACCCAGCCCGGCACGCGCCCGCGCGCCTGGTCGACCATCTGCATCATCTGGCCCATCAGGCCCTGCAGGTTCGGCACCGTGTGCTCGACGTGCTCGATGATCGCGGCCGTGAGCCCGGCCAGCCCGCCGACGATCACCACCGACAGCAGCACCACGGCGAGCCAGCGCGCGCGCCCGCTCGACATGTGACGCTCGATGGCCGGTGCGATGGTGTGGACGAGTTGGTAGACCAGCAGCCCGGCCAGCAGGCCCGACAGCAGCTTCAGATGGAGCACCAGGAACAGGCCCAGTGCGGCGAGGAGGTAGCTGCCGATCTCGATCGCCGACAGCTTCGGCAGGCTGAAGTCGCTCGTCAGCCTGACACTGCGCAGATGAGGCTCGCGTGACGGGGCGTCGCGCGTCGACTCGGTGTGCTTCTCCATGACGGTTCCTGTTTCGGTCGGTACGGTTCGCGCGCTCGTGGACAAGACGCACGCCGCCCGCATCGCGCGAGTATAGCAACGATTGACGGCGGAAAATGCCGCTGCGGATACCGGGAACAGGGGAGCAATGAACGTGCCGCCGGGCCGGAGAGGCCACGGCGGCGGTGGGGACCGCGAATTTATTGCTTCGGGCGCTTGAGCAGCGGCGCGAGGTATTTGCCGGTGAAGCTGGCCTTGGTTTTCGCGACCTGCTCGGGCGTGCCCTGGGCGATGATCTGCCCGCCGCCCGCGCCGCCCTCCGGCCCGAGGTCGATGACCCAGTCGGAGGTTTTGATGACGTCGAGGTTGTGCTCGATGATGACGACCGTGTTGCCCTGGTCGCGCAGCCGGTGGATCACCTCGAGCAGCAGCGCGATGTCGTGGAAGTGCAGGCCGGTGGTCGGCTCGTCGAGGATGTAGAGCGTGCGGCCGGTGTCGCGCTTGGACAGCTCCAGCGAAAGCTTGACGCGCTGCGCCTCGCCGCCCGACAGCGTGGTGGCCGATTGGCCGAGCCGGATGTAGCCCAGGCCCACGTCGAGCAGGGTCTTGAGCTTGCGCGCCACCACCGGCACCGCGTTGAAGAACGTGTAGGCGTGCTCGACCGTCATGTCGAGCACTTCGCTGATGTTCTTGCCCTTGTACAGCACTTCGAGCGTTTCGCGGTTGTAGCGCTTGCCGTGGCAGACATCGCACGGCACGTAGACATCGGGCAGGAAGTGCATCTCGACCTTCAGCACGCCGTCGCCCTGGCAGGCCTCGCAGCGCCCGCCCTTGACGTTGAACGAGAAGCGGCCCGGATCGTAGCCGCGCTCCTTCGAGGCCGGCACGCCCGAGAACAGCTCGCGGATCGGCGTGAACAGGCCCGTGTAGGTGGCCGGGTTCGAGCGCGGCGTGCGGCCGATCGGCGATTGATCGACGTTGATGACCTTGTCGAAATGCTCGAGGCCCTCGATCGATTCGTACGGCGCCGGCTCGGCCGACGAGCCGTACAGGTGGCGCGCGACGGCCTGATAGAGCGTGTCGTTGATCAGCGTGGACTTGCCCGAACCGGACACGCCGGTGATGCAGGTCAGCAGGCCCACCGGCAGGTCGAGCGAGACGTGCTTGAGGTTGTTGCCGTGCGCGTCGCCGATCCGCAGCATGCGGTCCTCGTCGGGCGCCATGCGCTCGTCGGAGTATTCGATGAACTTCTTGCCGGCCAGATACTGGCCCGTCAGCGAGGCCGGGTTGGCCTGCACCTGCTTCGGCGTGCCTTCGGCGATCACCACGCCGCCGTGCTCGCCGGCGCCCGGCCCCATGTCGACCACGTAATCGGCCGTGCGGATCATGTCCTCGTCGTGCTCCACCACGATCACCGAGTTGCCGAGATCGCGCAGGTGCTTGAGCGTGGCGATCAGGCGATCGTTGTCGCGCTGGTGCAGGCCGATCGACGGCTCGTCGAGCACGTACATGACGCCCGTGAGGCCGGAGCCGATTTGCGAGGCCAGCCGGATGCGCTGCGCCTCGCCGCCCGACAGCGTTTCGGCGCTGCGTTCGAGCGACAGGTAATCGAGGCCCACATTATTGAGGAAGGTGAGCCGCGCGACGATTTCCTTGATGACCTTGTCGGCGATCTCGGCCTTCGAACCGTCGAGCTTGAGGCCGTCGAAATAGCCGAGCGTGTCGCGCAGCGGCCAGCCGCTCACTTCGAAGATGCCGCGCGCCTGCTCGCCCGAGCCGATGCGCACGAAGCGTGCCTCGCGGCGCAGGCGCGTGCCGTCGCAGGCCGGGCACGGCTGGTTGTTCTGGTATTTGGCCAGTTCCTCGCGCACCGCGGCCGAATCGGTCTCGCGGTAGCGGCGCTCCAGGTTCGGGATGATCCCCTCGAACACATGCTCGCGGATCGTCGTGCGACCGCGCTCGTTGATGTACGAGAACGGGATTTCCTGCTTGCCCGAGCCGTACAGCAGGATCTTGCGCACCTTTTCGGGCAGATCCTCGAAGGCAGCGTCGATATCGAACTCGTAGAACGCCGCCAGGCTTTGCAGCATCTGGAAGTAGAACTGGTTGCGCCGGTCCCAGCCCTTGACCGCGCCGGCGGCCAGCGACAGCGACGGATGCGCCACCACCCGCTTCGGGTCGAAGAACGTGATCTGGCCGAGGCCGTCGCATTCCGGGCAGGCGCCCATCGGGTTGTTGAACGAGAACAGGCGCGGCTCGAGTTCCTGCAGCGAATACGAGCAGATCGGGCAGGCGAACTTCGAGCTGAACAGGTGTTCGTGATCGGTATCCATCTCGAGCGCGATCGCGCGGCCGTCGGCCAGGCGCAGCGCCGTTTCGAACGATTCGGCCAGACGCTGCTTCATGTCCGGGCGCACCTTCAGGCGGTCGACCACCACGTCGATGGTGTGCTTGTCGTTCTTCTTGAGCTTCGGCAGCGATTCGACCTCGTAGATCTTCGCCACGCCCTCGTTGGCCGTGCCGCCGCCCGAGCGCACCCGGAACCGCACGAAACCGTGGGCCTGCATCTCCTCGAACAGCTCCGCGTGCTCGCCCTTGCGGTTGGCGACCACCGGCGCGAGGATCATCAGCTTGGTGTCTTCCGGCAACGCCAGCGCCGCATCGACCATCTGCGAGACGCTTTGCGCCTGCAACGGGATCTCGTGATCGGGGCAGTAGGGCGTACCGACGCGTGCGTACAAAAGTCGCAGGTAGTCGTGGATTTCCGTGACGGTGCCGACGGTCGAACGCGGGTTGTGCGACGTCGCCTTCTGCTCGATCGAAATCGCCGGGGACAAACCCTCGATCAGGTCGACGTCGGGCTTCTCCATCAACTGAAGAAACTGCCGCGCGTAGGCGGACAGGCTTTCGACGTAGCGCCGCTGCCCTTCCGCATAAAGGGTGTCGAACGCCAACGACGATTTGCCCGATCCCGACAGCCCCGTGATGACCACCAGCTTGTGGCGGGGCAGGTCGAGATTGACGTTCTTCAGGTTGTGGGTGCGTGCCCCACGGATACGGATCTGTTCCATGAACCTGGCGAAAGAGGAGGAAACCAAACCTGCTACTATAACGGCTTTTCGAGACCGTCGTTTCGGGCTCCCGGCTCTCGTTTCGCCTGCCGCGCAGGTGTTTCGGAGCACGCGCTGCGCAGCTTGCGGCGCAGGCGAGGCAACCTGGCGGCGCGACTCGGAGCCGGCCTTATCCCCGCCGCCCGCCTATCGGGCGGATGCCCGCTCAAATCGACCCGCTTCCCCCGATGTCCAATCCGTCCGCTTCCTCCGCTCGCATGAGCGCGCCCGAAATGCGCGCGACCGCCTCGCTTGCCGCGATCTTCGCGCTGCGCATGCTGGGCCTGTTCATGATCATGCCGGTGTTTTCCGTCTACGCGAAAACCATCCCCGGCGGCGACAACGTGCTGCTCGTCGGCCTCGCGCTCGGCGCCTACGGCGTCACGCAATCGATGTTCTACATCCTTTACGGCTGGGCATCCGACCGTTTCGGCCGCAAGCCGGTGATCGCGTTCGGCCTGCTGGTATTCGCGCTCGGCGCGTTCATCGCCGCGTTTGCCCACGACATCACGTGGATCATCGTCGGCCGGGTCGTGCAGGGAATGGGGGCGGTATCGTCGGCGGTGCTGGCGTTCATCGCCGATCTGACCTCGGAGCGCAACCGCACCAAGGCGATGGCGATGGTCGGCGGCTCGATCGGCGTGTCGTTCGCGGTGGCGATCGTGGGTGCGCCGATCGTGTTCCATTGGGTCGGCATGAACGGGCTGTTTACGATCGTCGGCGTGCTCTCGCTGCTGGCGATCGGCGTGGTGTTCTGGGTGGTGCCCGACGCGCCTCAGCCGCCGGTGCACGTGAAGGCGCCGTTCGCCGAGGTGCTGCGCAACACCGAGCTGCTGCGCCTGAATTTCGGCGTGCTGGTGCTGCATGCCACGCAAACCGCGCTGTTCCTCGTCGTGCCGCGCCTGCTGGTCGACGCCGGGCTGCCGGTGGCCTCGCACTGGCAGGTTTACCTGCCGGTGATGGGGCTGGCCTTCGTGGCGATGGTGCCGGCCATCATCGTGGCCGAGAAGCGCGGCAAGATGAAGCCGGTGCTGCTCGGCGGCATCGCGTCTATCCTGATCGGCCAGTTGTTGCTCGGCTCGACCCCGCATACGATAGTGATCGTCGCGGCGGTGCTGTTCGTGTACTTCCTCGGCTTCAACATTCTCGAGGCCTCGCAGCCTTCGCTCGTGTCCAAGCTCGCACCGGGTTCGCGCAAGGGCGCGGCCACCGGCGTCTACAACACCACGCAATCGATCGGCCTGGCGCTGGGCGGCGTGGTGGGCGGCTGGCTGCTGAAGACGGGCGGGGCGAACGAGGTGTTCTATACGTGCTCTGCCCTGGTTGCGGTCTGGCTTATAATCGCCGCCAGCATGAAACAGCCGCCGCGCAAGGCCTGACGGGCGTCGCGCGGCGCCTGTTTCGCCGGCCGCCGCGTGGGTTTCGCGCCGGCCGGTTTCGAATCTTTTGGAGAAATACATGGCATCCGTCAACAAGGTCATTCTCGTCGGCAACCTCGGCGCCGACCCCGAAGTGCGTTACCTGCCGAGCGGCGATGCCGTGGCGAACATTCGTCTTGCCACCACCGATCGCTACAAGGACAAGGCAAGCAACGAATTCAAGGAAGTGACCGAGTGGCATCGCGTGGCGTTCTTCGGCCGTCTGGCCGAGATCGTCAACGAGTACCTGAAGAAGGGCTCGGCGGTGTACATCGAAGGACGCCTGCGTACCCGCAAGTGGCAAGGTCAGGACGGCCAGGATCGCTACTCCACCGAAATCGTCGCGGACCAGATGCAGATGCTCGGCGGCCGTGGCGGCGCGGGTGGTGGCGGCGGTGGTGGTGACGATGGCTACGGCGGCGGTGGTGGTGGCGGTTATGGCGGTGGCAGTGGTGGCGGCAGCCGCGGCGGCGACATGGAGCGCGGCGGTGGCGGTGGCCGTGCATCCGGTGGTGGTGGCGGTGCGCGCAGCAGCGGCGGTGGTGGCGGTGGTGGTTCGAGCCGTCAGAGCCAGCCGCCGTCGGGCGGCGGTTTCGACGAGATGGACGACGATATCCCGTTCTGATCGGCAACTCGCCATCTGTTGTAGAAAGGCCTCGATTGCGCATCGAGGCTTTTTTTATTGCCTGCCGTGACGTCGCTGCACCTTCCTCAAGCCGACGACGGTGCCTTCAAGATCCGCCACAGCGTCGTGCGTCCGATCCCGAGCGCCCGGCTCGCCGCGGCGCGATTGCCGCCATGCGCCGCGAGCGCCTGCTCGATGTCCTCGCGCGTGACCGGCGCTGGCCGAGCCTGAACCCCGTCGCGCGTCGCGTCCTCTTCATGCTCCGGCGATAACGGCCCATCCTCCGCCCCGAACTCCGGAAAAATCTCGGCCAACAACGCCGACATCGACGCATCCCCTTCATCCCCCTCGGCAAACAGCGCCGCCCGCGCCAGCAGGTTCTCCAGCTCCCGCACGTTCCCCGGCCACGCGTAACGCACGAAATACGGCGCGAACCACGCGAGCACGCGCTCGACCGAGCCCGGCGCCAACGCGTAACGCGCGGCCGTCGCCCGCAACAGGTGCCGCGCGAGCGCCGCGATATCCTCCCGCCGCTCGCGCAGCGCCGGCAGCGCGATATTCAGCAGGTTGAGCCGGAAATACAGATCGGCCCTGAAGCTCCCCTCCGCCACCATCGCGCGCAAATCGCGGTGGGTCGCGGCGATCACGCGGATATCCACCGGCGTCGCGCGGCTCGCACCGAGCTTCATCACTTCGCGCTCCTGCAACACGCGCAGCAGCCGGCTTTGCAGCGCGGCCGGCATCTCGCCGATCTCGTCGAGGAACAGCGTGCCGGTGTGAGCCGTCTCGATCAGGCCCGGCTTGCCGCCGCGTCGCGCGCCGGTGAACGCGCCTTCCTCGTGGCCGAACAGCTCGCTCTCGATCAACCCGTCGGGCAGCGCGGCGCAGTTGAACGCGACGAACGGATTGCCGCGCCGCGAGCTTGCGTTGTGGATGCCCTGCGCGACCAGCTCCTTGCCGGTGCCGCTTTCCCCGGTCAACAGAACCGTGGCGTCGTGCCGGGCGCTGATCGTCGCGAGCCGGCGCACGCGCGTCATGGCGGCCGATTCGCCCACCAGGTCGCCCAGCTCGTAGCGGGCCACCAGATGGCGCGGGCGCTGGGTCGTGCGCAGCGAGCGGTCGATGCGCTGCGCGACGAGCGCGTCCTGCACCGTCACGACCGTTCCCGAGCGCACGCCCTGCTCGACGATCGGCACGCCGCCGACGATCAGCGAACGTCCGCCGATCTGCTGGATCCGCTCGTCGACGGGCGCGTCGCTGCTGGCCACCTCGCGCAGCAGCGGGCCGACCGCGCGTTCGAGCTGCGCGGCCACGTCGCTGCCGCGATCGAGGTTCAGCAAGTGGAGCATCGCCGGGTTCACGGCTTCGAGCTGCCCGGCATCGTCGAACGCGGCCACGCCGTCGCGCAGGTGCGAAACGATGGTGTTCAGGCGTACCCGCTTCGATTCCTTCTGACGGCTCACGCGCGCCAGTTCGACCGAGCGCTCGAACGCCTCGCCCACCGCGCCGAGCGAGTACAGGAACACGCTTTCGAGGCCGGCCGCCTGCGCCAGATCGCAGGCCATGCCCGGCCCGATGATCACGCGGCAGCCCGACGCGGCCAGCGTTTCGACGGCGGTGCGCACCTCGTCGACGGTGCGGTAGGCGCGCTGCGTCAGGCGCAGCTTGAGCCACGCGCCGAGGTCGGCCAACTCGTGCGACATGCTCTCGTGCAGCACCAGCCCGATCGCTTCGCCGGGCCAGGTGGCGTTGGCGTGCGTGATGGCCGCGAGCACGTCGAAGCCGTTCACGCGCACGACCACCACCGGCACGTTCAGGTTGTCGCGCAGATACGCGCCGTTCGAGCCGGCGGCCAGCACGACATCCACCGTGCCGGCCTCGATGGCCGGCTGCAAGGCCGCGACGGCGTTGCCATAGCCCTCGCGGATATAGATCAGGCGCGCCTGATCGTCGTAGCGCGGCGCGACGGTCGCGAACAGATGCTGCAGGCGGCTGATGCTGACGAGCGCGATGGCCGGTCGGCCCTGGCGCGGGGGCGAATTGGGCGAGGACATGGGCGTGACGGCGAAATGAAGGTGGAACGTTCGTGAAACGTTTCGATGCGCTCGAAAACGTTTCGCGGATTTTGCCATGAAACGCATCGAGCGAAATCCGGTCGCCATTCGCTGCCGTCAGGCCCCGCCAGGTCGCTTCCCGCCGTGCTCCACGCCGAAACACGCCATTGGCACGTTTTTCGCAATCACAGGCCGGACCAACCCACCTTCATCATCAGGAACTTGCCATGTCCTCCTCCGCAAACGTGCGACGCGCCGCGTTCCGCACCAAGGTCAACGAACGCCGCGGCCTGCTCGTGCCGGGCGCCTTCAACGCGATGAGCGCGCGCGTCATCGAGGATGCCGGTTTCGAGGCGCTGTACCTGACGGGCGCGGGCGTCACCAACATGTCGTTCGGCCTGCCGGACCTCGGCTTCATCGGCCTGAGCGACATCGCCGAACACACCGCGCGGGTGCGCGATGCGGTCGACCTGCCGCTGATCGTCGATGCCGACACGGGCTTCGGCAACGCGCTGAACGTGCGTCACACGGTTCGCACGCTGGAGCGCAGCGGCGCGGACGCGATCCAGTTCGAGGATCAGGTGATGCCGAAGAAGTGCGGCCATTTCAACAACAAGGAAGTGATCGGCCGCAGCGAGATGGTCGGCAAGATCCGCGCGGCGGTGGATGCGCGCGACGACGCCAACCTGCTGATCATGGCGCGCACCGACGCGGCGGCCGTGCACGGCATCGAGGACGCCATCGAGCGCGGCCACGCGCTGATCGAGGCCGGCGCGGACATCCTGTTCATCGAGGCGACCGAGCGGCTGGAGGACATCGAGCGCTTGCCGAAGCTGATCGACGCTCCGCAGCTCATCAACATCGTGATCGGCGGCAAGACGCCGGTGCAGTCGCGCGACACGCTGGCCGGCCTCGGCTACGCGCTCGTGCTGTACGCGAACGCGGCGCTGCAAGGCGCGCTGGTCGGCATGCAGCGCGCGCTCGGCCAGTTGAGCGCCAACGGCCGGCTCGACGAGGATCCGTCGATCGTCGCGCCGTTCGCCGAGCGCCAGCGCCTCGTCAACAAGCCGTTCTACGACCAGCTCGATCGCGAGTACGCCCCGAAGGGCTGAACTCGACGATCCGGAGCACATATAAGAGGAGACAACATGACGAACCTGCGGGATCTTGAGATCGGCGCTGCGCCCGGTACGGCGGCGCACGCGACAGCGGCCGCATCGGCGCCGGCCCCGACGATCCGCTCGATCGTCGGCGGCCTGGCCGGCAACCTGATCGAGTGGTACGACTTTCTCGCGTACAGCATCTTTTCGATTTACTTCGCGAAGGCGTTCTTCCCGAGCGACAAGCCGACAGTACAACTGATGAATACCGCGGCGATCGCGGCGGTGGGCTACGTGGCGCGGCCGCTGGGAAGCTGGCTGGTCGGGCTGTATGCCGACCGGCACGGGCGCAAGAAGGCGCTGACCTGGTCGGTGACGGCGATGTGCGTGGGTTCGCTGATGATCGCCGTGACGCCCGATTACGCGACGATCGGCGTGCTCGCGCCGCTCGTGCTGATCGCGGCGCGGCTGTTGCAAGGCCTCAGCATGGGCGGCGAATACGGCACCAGCGCCACGTACCTCAGCGAAATCGCGCCGCCGAACCGGCGCGGCTTCTATCTGGGCTTCCTGCAGGTCAGCGTGGTGGCGGGGCAACTGGTGGCGCTCGCGCTGATGCTCGTCATGCAGAACCTGCTGATGAGCGGCGCGCAGATCGAACGCTGGGGCTGGCGCGTGCCGTTCCTGATCGGCGGCGCGCTCGCCTTGTTTGCGCTGTACATGCGCCGCAACGTGACCGAATCGGATGCGTTCCGCCGCGCCGCGCGCGAGGGCGGCCCGTCGGTGGCGCGGCAGTTGCTCGATCATTGGCCGCAGATCCTGCTGGCGATCGGCATCACGATCGGCGGCACGGTGGGCTTCTACACGTTCACCGTGTACATGCAGAAATACCTCGTGAACACGGTGGGCCTGACGAAGGAAACCTCCACGCTGGTGTCGGCCGCCGCGCTGCTGCTCTACATGCCGTTGCAGCCGCTGTTCGGGCTTGCATCCGATGTGTTCGGGCGGCGCGCCGTGCTGATCTGCTTCGGCCTGTCGACGACGCTGTTCTCGGTGCCGCTGTTTACGGCGCTGAGTCACACGCACAGCGCGCTGATCGCATTCCTGCTGTCGTTCGCGGGGCTCGTGATGTTGAGCGGCTTCACGTCCGTGCACATGCTGGCGAAAACCGAGCTGTTCCCGGTGCGGATTCGTGCGCTCGCGGTGGGCCTGCCGTACGCGCTGACCACGGCGATCCTCGGCGGCACCACGGAATTCGTCGCGCTGCGGTTCAAGGCGAGCGGCCACGAACAGTACTTCTACTGGTACGTGACGGCCTGCGCGGCGATCTCGTTGATCGTCTATTTGCGCATGCCGGAAACGCGTGTCAGGCAGGCCGCTGCCTGAGGGCAAACCGAATGGGCATCCGAGCGCCGGGCCGGTTTGCCGCATCGTTTGGGCGCGCCGGAAGACCGGCGTGATTGCATCGGTCTCCGAAACAAGCTCGTGGTGCCGTACGGACGTGCGGCGTCACGCCGATGTTGTTTCGTTCTCCATCACAATATTTTCGACTCTGATCCGTCATCACGGGCAGGGCATGCTGCCCTCCCGATTCGAGGCCCGGCGGCTCCGGTCGGGAAACGATAAAATGCCGCTCTGCCGTCCGCCCTGGACGCAGCGACACTACCGCGTGGCGATCCTGCGCGAGCCGTGTCGAATCGCGCACGCTACCCGGAAACGTCGTCATGGAATATATCGATAGCCTGCGTATCTTCTGTTCGGTCGTCGAGGCGCGCGGCTTTACCCGTGCCGCCGACATGCTCGGCCTGTCCACCCCGGTCGTGTCGCGTGCGATCGCCGCGCTCGAGAAACGGCTCGGCGTTCGCCTGTTCAATCGCACCACGCGGCAGATCTCGCTGACCGAAGCGGCCGAGCAGTTCTACGAAGGTTGCGTGCGCGTGATCGCCGATCTCGATGCGCTGGAAGAGGGCGCATCCACGCAGGCACGCGAGCCCACCGGCGTGCTGCGCGTGATCTCGCACGCAACGGCGACCATGCACCGGCTGCAGCCGCTGATCGCCAGCTACAAGCTCAAGTATCCGAAGGTGAACATCGACGTGACGCTGGCCGAACGGCCGGTCGATCTGGTTGCGGAAGGCTACGACATCGGCCTGCTGCTGCCGTTCATGCTGACCTCGGACACCGTCGTCACGCGCCTGATGGAGCTGATCCCGTTCGAACTGGTGGCCTCGCCCGATTACCTGGCGCGCCATTCGGCGCCCACCCACCCGTCGCAGATCGCCGACCACCTGGTGGTGGCGTTCTCCACCTCGATACGCAAGCCCGAGCTGCGCTTCGGCGTCGACGGCGAGACGCTGACGGTGCCGTTCCGCTATGAGATCGAATCGAACAACGCGCCGTTCAATCTCGGCATGGTGCTGCAAGGTTTCGGGATCGGCATGCTGCCCAGTTCGGTGGTGGCGGCCGACCGCGAGGCGGGCCGGCTGGTGCCGGTGCTGCCGGACTATTCGCTGGTCGACATGGGCGCAGAGATCCGGCTTGCTTACAGTTCCCGTACATTGATGCCGGCCAAAGTCCGCAGCTTCATCGAGCATACGGTCGCGTTCTTCGAAACCGCGTCGCCGCCCGTCCCGCGCTGAGCCTTTCCAGGCGGGCGTTTCGCCCAAATTCATCCGGATCAAATGGCGTGCCTCGGGGCCGCGAGCGTCGTGAACGTATTAAATGCTTGCCGGGTCGATTCTTGTCGCGACAGTGATAATTGATTGCTTTCCATGGCATTGCTGACCCGGCCCCTCATCTCTAGTCTGTGCGCATGCACAGAGAATCTTCCGAAACAGACCATTGTTTTGCGATGCGTCAGGCCGCGCGACATGTCTCGCGGTTTTACGAGCTGTATCTGTCGCAAGCCGGCGTCACGCTTTCGCAGTTCTGCATCCTCCGCTCGCTCGGCGATTCGGTGAGCACCACGATGGCGGAGCTGGCGCGCGCCACGGCAACCGACCGCACGACGCTGGTTCGCACGCTGAAACCGTTGCTGGGCGCGGCGTTGATCGTTCAGGCGCCGAGCGAGGGCGCGCGTCGGCAGCGGTTTGCGCTGACGCTCGAAGGGCAGCGCAAGCTGGGCGACGCGATGCGTCATTGGCGTGCCGCGCAGGCCGTGTTCGAGAGCCGGTTCGGCTTGCGGCGCGCGCAGGCGCTCGATGTCGAACTGTTTGCCGCAGCACGCGAATGCGTGCCCGGGGGAGCGCCTGCATGAAACCGTTGCAATTGCCGCCGCAGGCGCTGACCGTGCCGGCCGACGAATTCGGCGCGAGCCTCGGCTACCTGCTCACGCAAACCCACGCGCGCCTCGCGCTGCGAATCAACCAGCGCGCGCAGGCCGAACTCGGCGTGACGGGCGTGCAGGGCAAGATGCTGTACCTGCTGGCCGCCGGCCGTTGCGAGACGGCCGCCGATCTCGCCCGCGACTGCTGCGTGGACGCCAGCGCGATCACGCGCGTGCTCGACCGCGTCGAAGTGCGCGGGCTGCTGACCCGGGAGCGCGATCGCGACGATCGACGCATCGTGCGGCTGGTGCCGACCGAAACGGGCCGCGCGCTCGCCGAGGCGATGCCGGCGCTCTATGCCGGCGTGATCGACGAAGCGCTCGTGGGCCTGGTGCCCGAGGAAGTCGGCTCGTTGAAGCGGATGCTGCACCGCATCCTCGAAAACGGCGTTTGAGCTTGCGCGCGGTGCGTATTGGGTCCTCGTCGTGCGTCCTATTAGTTGTCTAGTCCATCAATCCAGGGGAGCTGTTCTTATGAAACTCGTTACAGGCACGACGGTGCGCCGCGGAGCCGCACGATGAGCGCGCGGGCCAAGCCGATGCCGCTGCGCGCGATCCGCGCGGCGGCGCTGTCGGCCGTTGCCGCGTTCGCCCTGGCCGGTTGCGCCAACTACATCGGCATCCACAGCGACAAGCAGATCGAGCCGGCCTCGCAACTCGAAGCGACCCAGAGCCTGCCCGCCGAGGGCGGCCAATGGCCGACGCTCGATTGGGCGCAGCAGTTCGGCGATCCGCAACTGCCGCAACTGATCGCCGAGGCGCTCGACGGCAACCCGACTATCGCGCAGGCACAGGCGCGGCTGGCCAAGGCGTCGTCGTATATCGAGACGTCGCGCGCGGCGCTGATGCCGAAGGTCGAGGGCAGCTATTCCTGGACGCGCGAACTGTATTCGGGCAACGGCCTGTATCCGCCGCCCTATGGCGGCAGCTGGTACAGCGAGAACAACGTGCTGGCGAGCGCGACGTGGGAGCTTGACCTGTGGGGCAAGAACCGTCAGCGGCTGCGCTCGGCGGTGTCGCAGCAGCGGGCGGCGCAGGCCGAATTCCAGCAGGCGCGCGTGACGCTCGCCGTGTCGGTCGCGCGCAGCTACAACCAGCTCGCGCAGCTCTATGCACTGCGCGACATCGCCCAGCGCGAGATCGACAACCGCCAGACGGTCGGCAAGATCACCGAAGGGCGCGTGGGCGCGGGCCTCGACACCAACGTCGAGCGGCAGACCGCGCGCGGCAACGTGGCGACCAGCCAATCCTCGCTGTCCGATCTCGACGGCCAGATCACCGTCACCCGCTATCAACTGGCGGCGCTGCTCGGCAAGGGCCCGGACCGCGGCCTGAAGATCGCCGTGCCGGTGCTGAAGCCGGGCGGGGCGGTCGATCTGCCCGGCAACATTCCGGCCGACCTGGTGGCGCGCCGGCCCGACCTGGTGGCCGCGCGCTGGCAGGTGGAAGCGGCGATGCACGACGTGAAGGAGGCGAAGGCCGAATTCTTCCCCGACGTGAATCTCGCGGCGGGCTTCGGTTTCGATGCGTTCGGCTGGGGCCAGTTCTTGAAATTCGCGAGCCGCCAGGCGCAGTTCGGGCCGGCCGTGCACCTGCCGATCTTCGATGCCGGCGCCTTGCGCGCGCAGTTGAAAGGGCGCTACGCCGATTTCGATCTGAACGTCGCGAACTACAACCAGACGCTGATCGGCGCGCTCAACGACGTGGCCACGCAGGTGGCGACGATCCGCTCGATCGACCGGCAGATGGGCGATGCGCAGCGCGCGCTGGACGCCTCGGCGCGCGCCTACGATCTCGCCGTGGTGCGCTACAAGGCCGGCCTCGCGCCGCAGTTGCTGGTGCTCAGTGCCGACGTCAACCGCCTGAGCGCCGAGCAGACCGTCACGAACCTCGTGATGCGCCGCCGCGACATGCAGATCGGCCTGATCAGCGCGCTGGGCGGCGGCTTCGACGCAAGCGGTTCGCCGCTCGCCGCGCCGGATGCGGCGTCGGCCCCGGCCCCCGCCGCCGCGCCCGTCACGGCAGCATCGGCCCCGGCCGCCGGCTGAGTTTCCCGCAGTTCCAGTTCCAATTCGAATCGACAAGCAGAGCCCGTCGCGCCGCAGCGCGGCGTGACGGGCGCAGACGGAGAACCTCGCGATGAGCGAACCCCAGCAACAAGCCGCGGCGCCCGCCGCGCAGAACGGCAAGCGCAAGCGGATGATGGCGCTGCTCGCCGTCGTGGTCGTGATCGCCGCTGTCGCCTACGGCCTTTACTACTTCCTGGTCGCGCGCTTCCATGAAGACACCGACGACGCCTACGTGAACGGCAACATCGTGCAGATCACGCCGCAGGTCACCGGCACCGTGATCGCGGTCAACGCCGACGACACGCAATCGATCAGTCAAGGCGAGCCGCTCGTCAAGCTCGATCCGGCCGACGCGGCGATCTCGCTGCAATCGGCCGAGGCGAACCTCGCGCAGACGGTGCGCCGCGTGCGCGGCATGTACGCCGATGACGACCAGTTCCGCGCCCAGGTCACGCAGCGCGAATCCGATCTGTCGAAGGCGCAGGACGACCTGCGCCGCCGCGTCGCGGTCGCGCAGACGGGCGCCGTCTCGCAGGAAGAAATCTCGCACGCCCGCGACGCCGTGAAAGCCGCGCAGGCTTCGCTCGACGCCACCAAGCAGCAGCTCGCGGCGAACGTGGCGCTGACCGCCAACACCACCGTCAGCAACCATCCGGACGTGCTGGCCGCCGCCGCGCGCGTGCGCGACGCCTATCTGGCGAACGCGCGCAACACGCTGCCGGCGCCGGTCACGGGCTACGTGGCGAAGCGCTCGGTGCAGGTCGGCCAGCGCGTCTCGCCCGGCACGCCGCTGATGTCGGTGGTGCCGCTCGGCCAGATCTGGGTGGACGCGAACTTCAAGGAAGTGCAACTGACGCACATGCGCATCGGCCAGCCGGTCGAGGTGACGGCCGACGTGTACGGCTCGTCGGTCAAGTATCACGGCAAGGTGGTGGGCTTCTCGGCCGGCACCGGCTCGGCGTTCTCGCTGCTGCCCGCGCAGAACGCCACGGGCAACTGGATCAAGGTGGTACAGCGCCTGCCGGTGCGTGTCGCGCTCGATCCCAAGGAGCTCGAACAGCATCCGCTGCGCATCGGCCTGTCGATGCAGGTCGACGTGAACATCCAGGACGAGAGCGGCGGCCAGTTGGGCGGCGTGCAGAACACCGTCTACCAGACCGACGTGTTCGCGAAGTACGGCGACGAGGCCAATGCCGAAATCGCCCGTATCATCGCGGAGAACGCGGCCGGCGGCCCGGGCCGCCCGGCGGCTGCGCCGGCCGCGGCCGCCGCCACGGCGCACCGCAAGCCGCTCGCCTGAGGCGGGATGGCTGACGGCAACCACCGGACGACTCGATGAATGCTCCTTCCTCTCCCGGTCCGCTGACAGGCGGCAAGCTCGCGCTCGGCACCGTGGCCGTGTCGCTCGCGATGTTCATGAACGTGCTCGATTCGTCGATCGCGAACGTCGCGATCCCGACCATTTCGGGCGACCTCGGCGTGTCCGTCGATGAAGGCACGTGGGTGATCACGATCTTCGCGGCGGCCAACGCCGTGTCGATTCCCCTGACCGGCTGGCTCGTGCAGCGCTTCGGCCAGGTACGCCTGTTCGTCACCGCGATCCTGTTGTTCGTGCTGTCCTCGTGGCTGTGCGGGCTGGCTCCGAACCTGCCGTTCCTGCTCGGCGCGCGAATCTTGCAGGGCGCCGTGGCGGGGCCGCTCGCGCCGCTCTCGCAGGCGCTGCTGCTCGGCGCGTGGCCCAAGCAGAAATCGTCCACGGCGCTCGCGCTGTGGGGCATGACCACGCTGGTCGGGCCGATCGCCGGGCCGTCGCTCGGCGGCTGGATCACCTACGACTACAACTGGTCGTGGATCTTCTACATCAACATCCCGGTCGGCATCTTCGCGGCGGCGGTCACCTGGTCGATCTTCCGCGATCGCGAATCGGTCACGCGCAAGCTGCCGATCGACACGGTCGGGCTGATCGCGCTGATCGTCTGGGTCGGCTCGCTGCAGGTGATGCTCGACAAGGGCAAGGATCTCGACTGGTTCGGTTCGCCGTTCATCGTCGGGCTCGGGGTGGTCGCGGCGATCGGCTTCGCGTTCTTCGTGATCTGGGAGCTGACTGCGAAGAACCCGGTGGTGGATCTGCGGCTGTTCAAGCAGCGCAATTTCGCGGGCGGCACCGTGGCGCTGTCGGTGGCCTATGCGATGTTCTTCGGCACGCTGGTGGTGCTGCCGCAGTGGATGCAGGAATCGCTCGGCTACCGCGCCGTGGATTCGGGGCTGACCACCGCGCCGCTCGGCGTGTTCGCGATCGTGCTGACGCCGTTCATCGGGCGCATCCTGCCCAAGAGCGACGCGCGCGTGATCGCGACGATGGCCTTCGTGCTGTTCGCGGGCGTGTTCTTCATGCGCACGCGCTTCTACACCGACGTGTCGAATTGGGACCTCGTGCTGCCCACGCTGCTGCAGGGCATTCCGATGGCGTTGTTCTTCGTGCCGCTCACGTCGATCATCCTGTCGGGGCTGCCGCCCGAGAAGATCCCGGCGGCGGCCGGCCTGTCGAATTTCGCGCGGATGTTCTGCGGCGCGGTGGGCACCTCGCTGATCGGCAACCTCTGGAACAACCGCACGGTGCTGCATCACGAGCGGCTGACCGAGCAGGCCAACGCGACCAATCCGATCTACAACCAGTCGATCGATTCGATGCAGTCGTCGCTGCATGTGGGCAGCGACACGGCGCATGCGCTGTTCAATCTGTCGGTGGACGGGCAGGCCCTGGTGATGGGGCTCAACGACGTGTTCTTCATCTCGTCGGTGATCTTCATCCTGATCATTCCGCTGATCTGGATCACCAAGCCGGTACGCCAGGCCAAGGGCGCACCGGCGGCGGATGGCGGCGGCGCGCACTGAGCGTCACGGCATGAAAAACGGCCCGCAGCGTTTCGGCTGCGGGCCGTGGTCGTTTCAGAAGCGTTCCAGCACCGAATGCCAGAGCATGCCAAGTTCGAGCGCCGGCTGCCGCCACGCCGGGCCGCCCGGAAAGCGCCGGTGCCGCAGCCGCGCGAACAGGTCGAACATCGTGCGTTCGCCGGCGATCGCGCGCGCCACGGCGCGGCCTGCGATGCCCGTCAGCGCCACGCCGTGGCCGCTGAAGCCCTGCAGATAGAAGTAGTTCGGATCGAGCGCGCCGATGTCGGGCGCGCGGTTGCGCGTGACGTCGACGAAGCCGCCCCAGCGGTAATCGATGCGCGCGTCGGCCAGTTGCGGGAACACTTCGATCATGCGCGCGCGGATCGACGCCGAGAGCTGCTCGGGCGCCGCACCGGCCGAGGTGGCGCGGCCGCCGAACACCATCCGGTGATCGGCCGACAGCCGGTAATAGTCGAGGAACACGTTGTTGTCGCAGGCGGCCTCGCGGCCCGGCATCAGGGCATCGGCGCGTGCCGCGCCGAGCGGCTCGGTGGCGATGAGGTAGGACGGCACCGGGCCGATGCGCGCCTCGATCGGCTCGGGCAGGAAGCCGCCGGGGCCGGCGTTGACGCATGACACCACGAAGCGGCAGCGCACCTCGCCCGAACGGGTGCGCACCACCGGCCGTTCGCCGCGCACGACGCCGGTGACGGCCGAATGCGCGAACAGTTGCGCGCCCTCGCGGCGCGCCGCGTCGGCGAGGCCCAGGCAGTACTTGAGCGGATGCAGGTGGCCCGACAGCGGATCGTGCACGCCGGCCAGATAGAGGCGCGAGGCGACGCGCGCGCGGATCGCGTCGGTGTCGAGCCAGGTGAGGGCGGGGTGGCCCCAGCGCTGCGTCGCGGCGTCCATCCAGGCGCGCAGTTCGGGCACGCGGCGCGGCTTGGTGGCGAGCGTCAGGTAGCCGCGCGTGAAGTCGCACGAGATGCCGTAGCGGGCGATCCGCTCGGCGATCAACTCGACGCCGTCGAACGAGAGCCGCCATGCGGCGCGTGCGCCGTCGTCGCCGAGCTGGCGTACGATTTCGTGGTCGTTCGCGAAGCCGCCGATCACCTGCCCGCCGTTGCGGCCGGAGGCGCCCCAGCCCGGGCGGTAGGCGTCGAGCACCACGACGCTCAGGCCCGCCGCGCGGCAATCGAGCGCGACCGACAGGCCCGAGAAGCCCGCGCCGATCACGCACACGTCGGCGTCGAGCGTGCTGTCGAGCACAGGATCGTCGGCGGCCGGGCGGGTGGCGGTGGCTTCGTAGTACGAATCACGCGCGAGCGTGTCCGCATGCTGGAGGAAGGTCGGTGTCATGGGTGGGGATCGTCTCACGCGACGCGGCGTCCGGCAATCTGGCCGATTGTCGGGGTGGGGGACTGGATCAGGTCGGTAGCGAGTCGCGATGCGGTTCCTGACCATGTGCGGCTCGGCATGCGGGCCGGGCGAGGATTTCAAACGTGCGCGGGCGGAACGCACGGATGCCGGGCGCAGACGTAAAAGCGGCGCTCACCGCACGCCGTATCGGCGCTAATGCCGTCGTCGCATCTCGTCAGGCATCCTGCACATCGCCCCGAAGGCCATCCCGCCTGCAACGATCGGCGTGTGGCGTACGATGCGCGAACGGCCTTCGGTATCGCGACGCATCGGGCGTTCGCCGCGCGGCCCGGCGATCGTCTACCATCGCAGCAGCGGGGCCGGTGCGGCACGCGACATCCACGACCTGGAGATCCCATGCAAATCCTGCGTTTCCTGACGACCGGCATGCTGCTCGGCGCGCTGGCCAGCGTGGCGGCTCATGCGGAGACGGCGAAGCTCGTCGCCAACCTGCAGCCGTCGAGCGAAGTGCCGCCCACCGCCACGCGCGGCTCGGGCACGCTCGATGCCAGCTTCGACACCAGCACCCACACGCTGGTCTGGACCGTGACCTACGGCGGCCTGAGCGGCCCGGCGACCGCCGCGCATTTCCACGGCCCCGCGCCGGTCGGCCAGAACGCCGGCGTGCAGGTGCCGATCGCGAAAGAGGCGCTCGCGAGCCCGATCAAGGGCTCGGCCATGCTCGACGACCGCCAGGTGACCGAGCTGATGGCCGGCAAGTGGTACTTCAACATCCACACCCAGGCGCATCCGACGGGCGAAATCCGCGGGCAGATCGAGCCGGCGAGCTGAACGCCGGCACGCGAAATTGCTCAAGCAAGCCCCCACCACACAGCAAGGAGAACCGATGAGCTGGCAGTCCGAACTGGCGTGCTGGATATTGCGTCGGCGGGTGCGGCCGAAGACGCTGTCGCCCGTGATCGACGTGGCGCATGCGCGCGATCTGGCCGAGCGTCGGCGGCCGTTCCCCACGCGCGTGCCGGCCGGTTGGCGGCTGCGCGAATGCTATGCGCAAGGCGGTGCGCCGCGCGACCCGTTGCGCGGCGAATGGCTCGAACCGGTGGGCACGGCGGCCTCGGCTTCATCACCGACGCTGCTGTATTTCCACGGCGGCGGCTATTACTTCTGCACGCCGGCCACGCACCGCCCGCTCGTGTTCGCGCTGGCCTCGCGGGCCAACGCGCGCACCTTCTCGTCCGACTACCGGCTCGCGCCCGAGCATCCGTTTCCGGCCGCGCATGACGATGCGCTGGCGGCTTACACGGCGCTGCTCGACTCGGGCATCGATCCGGCCTCGATCGTGGTGGCCGGCGACTCGGCCGGCGGCGGCCTCGCGCTGGCGCTGCTGGTGGCGTTGCGCGATCGCGGCGCGCCGTTGCCGGCCGGCGCGGTGCTGTTCTCGCCGTGGACCGACCTGGCGGCAACCGGCGCGACGCTGGTGACCAACGACGGTGCCGATCCGATGTTCGCGGGCGCCGCGCTGGGCCGTGCCGCGCGCCTGTATGTGGGCGACGCCAGCGCCACCGATCCTTATGTATCGCCGCTCTACGCCGACGCGGCCGGGTTGCCGCCGCTGCTGATCCAGGCCGGCAGCACCGAAGTGCTGCTCGACGATTCGCGCCGCTTCGCCGAGCGTGCGCAGGCGGCCGGCGTCGAGGTCGAGCTGCAGGTGTGGCCGCGCATGCCGCACGTCTGGCAGATGGCCGTGCCGTACGTACCCGAGTCGGGCCGCGCGCTCGACGACGCGGCCGCGTTCGTGCGCCGCGTGACGTCGCGCCGCCCGCAGCAGGTTCAGGTCGCGATCGCCTGATAGGCGGCCTCCACCGCCGGCAGTCCGTACTTGCGTTCGAGCCGGCGTACCGCGAAGTGGCCGTGCGCCGCCTGCTGGAAGTGATCCATGAACAGCGTGTTGACGGTCGCGCCGAGCACCGCGCCCAGCGCCGGGATCGACTTGGCGGCGATCTGCTCGGTGACCTGCGCCGAGAAGCGCGAGGCGATCACTTGCACGAGCCGCAGCAGCGCGGCCGAGCCATGCGTCGCGAAGCCCTTCGAGGCGATCTCCGACGACGCCTTCGACACCGCCTGCGCCAGCGCGCCGCGCAGCACGAAATAGCCGAAATCGGCGTCGCGCTCGGCGTCCGGATCCACCTCGCCGCCTTGCCTGCCAGCCGCCGTACCGGCGTTCGCGAAGCCGCCGCCCATGCCGAGCACGGCCAGACACTGCAACTGCGTGTCGATCGAGGCCAGATCCTCGCCCTCGCTGCGCGCAATGTCGCAGATCGAGCGGAACATCAGCGTGGTGGTGACAGGCAGCTCCACCGGCAGCGCGAACAGCCCGAACGCGCCGCCCGCCGCCCCGGTGGTGGCCACGGCCAGCTTGTGCAGGAAATTGCTGGGCTTGTCGGACGTTTCCCCGATGCTTGCCACGCCACTCGACCTGCCGAGCGTGCGCAGCGCCAGTTGCAGGCACTTGCGCAGCGCCAGCTCGGTCGCGTCGTTGATCTTGTCGGTGGCGAAGCCGGGCAGCCGCGCGATCATCTTCTCGATCGGCGCACCCACCACGCTGGTCAGCTTCATCGTCAGCGACGGGCTTTCGAGCGCCAGTTTCGCGCGCCGCAGCGTGTCGAGATCCTCGGGCGACAGTGTCGAATCGACAGGGTGAAAAATCGGTTCCATATCCCTCCAACGGGGTGCCTGATGCGTTCGCGGGGCCATCTGCGTCTGCGTAGCCTACCGCATGCATGGTAGTATCTCGAAATTGTTGACTCATCAAACGTTGCGTGAGCAAAAGATGGCCGTCCATACCCGAGCCCACCATTCGAGCGGGCAAGTCCTGCCCTTCCGCGAATCCCTGCTAGCCATGCTGGGCGTGTCGTTCGTCACGATGCTGGTCGCCTTCGACCAGACCGTGGTGGGCACCGCCTTGCCGACCATCGTCGCCGAGTTGCGCGGCTTCGATCTGTACGCCTGGGTCGCCACCTCCTACCTGCTGACCTCGGTGATCACCGTGCCGATCTTCGGCCGGCTCGGCGATTACTACGGCCGCAAGCCGTTCGTGATCGCCTCGATCGTGGTGTTCACGGCGGCCTCAATGCTGTGCGGGATGGCCGGCAGCATGACCTTCCTGGTGTTCGCACGCGTGTTGCAGGGCATCGGCGGCGGCATGCTGGTGGGCACCGCGTTCGCCTGCGTGCCCGACCTGTTCCCCGATTCGATGGTGCGGCTGCGCTGGCAGGTGCTGATGAGCACGGCGTTCGGCATCGCCAACGCGATCGGCCCGTCGCTCGGCGGCTTCCTCACGCAGTTCTGGGGCTGGCGCTCGGTGTTCTACGTGAACCTGCCGTTCGGGCTGCTGTCGCTGTATTTCGTGATCCGCTACCTGCCGCACCTGCGTCACGCCAAGCACGAGGGCAAGATGCGGCTCGACTGGCCCGGCGCGCTGCTGATCGCGGTGGTGCTCGGTTCGCTGCAACTGTTCGTCGAATGGCTGCCCAAGCGCGGCTTTTTCGGCTGGCCGGCGGTGCTGCTGCTGATCGCGGTGGCCGGTGGCTTCGCTTTGTGGCGCTGGGAAAAGCGCTGCCCGCACGCGCTGCTGCCGCTCGACATGTTCGCGAACCGCTCGCTCGCGATGCTGTTCTCGCTGGCGATCCTGGCGGGCTTCTCGATGTTCTCGCTGCTGTTCTTCGCGCCGCTGCTGTTCCAGGGCGGCTTCGGCATGTCGCCGAAGGCGGCCGGCGTGGTGATCACGCCGCTGGTGGTGTTCATCACGATCGGCAGCATTCTCAACGGCCGCATCGTCACGCGCATTCCGAACCCGAACGCGATGCTGCCGGCCGGCTTCGCTCTGCTCGCGGTGGCCTGTGCGGGCGTGGCGCTGTCGTCGCACACCACGCCGCAGGGGCTGCTGCTGGCGGTCATGGTGGCGGGCGGGATCGGCCTGGGCTTCGTGCTGCCGAACCTGACCGTGTTCGCGCAGCAGACAGCCGGGCGCGAGCATCTGGGCATCGCCACCGCGCTGCTGCAATCGCTGCGCATGGTTGGCGGTATGATCGGCACCGCGCTGACCGGCACGCTGGTCAATCAGATGTACGCCGGCGGCGTGCGCGATGCGCTCGGCAGCGATCGCGCGATGCAGTGGTTCGGGCAACTGTCCGACCCGCAGATCCTGATCGATCGCGCCGCGCAAACGCGCGTGGTGGCCGAACTCGTGCAGCAGGGCCACCCTGGCCCGCTGCTGCTCGAAACCGCGCGCACCTCGCTGGTCGGGGCCATCCATCTCGGCATCGCGGTCGCCGCCGTGGTGGCCGTGCTGTCCGTCTGGCAGAGTTGCCGCGTGCCGCCGATCCGGCTGCGCAGCAAGATCGAACCGACCGTCGTCGCCGAATGAGCGGCGGGGTCGACGAATCAACCGAATCCACCGTTACTGTCGTTCGATACATGGAAGCTCAAGACCGCGTCGCGATTCTTCAACAATTCGGCCGCACCTATCGCGCGTTCCTGTCCGCCTTCGAGGCGCATGTCGGCCAGCCGATGCCGCGCTGGCGGATTCTGATCGCGCTGCATAACGAAAACGGCATGGCCTCGCAGAAGCGGCTCGTCGAGCTGGTGCGCACCGATCCGGGCGCGCTGACGCGTCAATTGAAATCGATGGAGGCGCTCGGCTGGATCGCGCGCGCGCCGGACCCGCGCGACAACCGCGTGACCAACGTCACGTTGACGGCGGACGGGCGCGCCGTGTTCGACGAATGCATGCCGCGCCGCGTGGCGTTTCTCGACGAAACGATGTCGGCGCTGCCCGACGAGGCGCTCAATGCGCTGTCGGGCGCGCTGGCGATGCTGGAGGCGCGGATTGCGGAAGTGGGCGCCGCGCCGGGGGTAGGGCAGGCCGATGCGCCGGAGTCCGGCACCGTGCCGGCCGCACCCGGAGCGAATCCGGCGGCTTGAGTTGGGCGAGGTGCGAGGTGCGAGGCGCGACGGTGCAGAGCACGCCGCATTCCACCCCGCCGTGTCAAAGCTCGATGCGCGTGCCCAGCAGCTTGAGGAATTGCGCGAGCCACGCCGGGTGGGCGGGCCAGGCCGGCGCGGTGACGAACGGCGCGTCGGTCACGGCCGCATCGACCGGAATGTCGGCGTATTCGCCGCCCGCCATCCGCACTTCGGGCGCGCAGGCCGGATAGGCCGAAATCTTCTTGCCGCGGATCACGTCGGCGGCCGCCAGCAGTTGCGCCGCATGGCAGATCGCCGCCACGGGCTTGCCCGCTTCGACGAACGCGCGCACCAGCGCAATCACCTTGGGATCGAGACGCAGATATTCGGGCGCACGGCCGCCCGCGATCGCGATGGCGTCGTAGCGCGCCGCATCGACCTCGTCGAAGCTCGCGTTCAGCGTGAAGTGGTGACCGGGCTTTTCCGTGTAGGTCTGGTCGCCCTCGAAATCGTGGATCGCCGTCTTGATCTTGTCGCCGGCGCGCTTGCCGGGGCACACCGCATGCACGGTATGGCCGACGGCCTGCAGCGCCTGGAACGGCACCATGGTTTCGTAGTCTTCGGCGAAATCGCCGGTGAGGAAGAGGATCTGCTTGGCTGCCATCATCTGCTCCGCGAGTTGAAGACGAGCGGGCAGTGTACGCCTCGCGCCGGGGCGGCGTCGTGACGGGCCGCCACCCTGGCGCGCGCTCAATGCGAGTGCGGGCGCCGGGGCAGCCGGGCGGGGCTCAGAAGTACGTTTCGATCACGTCGGTCACGCGGTAATCGCCGTCGACCACCAGGATCTGCCGCCATTTGTCGAACGTCAGGCACGGATGCGAGATGTCGAACGCGATCATGTCGCCCACCTTCACGTCCGCGCCCGGCGCGATCTTCAGGTAGGCGTGCTGGTCCATCATGCCCGTCACTTCCCAGCCGTCGGCCGGCGTCACGGCGCGCGGCGCGGCCTCGGTGCCGGGGCGGTAGTGGCGCGCCGGCTCCGGGTAGCCCGCGTCGAACGCCGCGTCGCGCTTGCCGAGCGCGACGATCGCGCGATCCGGCTCGGGAATCGACTGCACGTAGGCCCACAGTTGCAGCGCCGGCTTGAGCGCCTCGCCCATCCGCTTGGCCACCGGGTTGCGCGCGAGGATGTCGTTCTGCGCCTTGCGGTAGATGCCGACGTCGTGCGTCAGGTAGCAGCCCGGGCGCAGCACCACGTCGATCACGCCGTCGGCCTGGGCCTGCGCGAATTCGTCGGCCACCACGTCGTACCAGGCCGAACCCGCGCCCGACAGCACAGCCGGCGAGCGCGCGAAACGGCCTTCCGCCGCGAAGCCGCGTGCGAGCGCCACCGCGTCCTGCAGGAACGCGCGCACCTCGCCTTCTTCCTTGAGCACCCCTTCGTACACCTCGATGCCGGCCAGCTTGATGGTGTCGGCATGGCGCGCGATCGCCTCGAGCACGGCCGTGCGCTGCGCGGCGTCGCGCACGCCGGTGCGCCCGCCCGGCACGCCGAGTTCGAGCAGCACCTGCAGCGGCCGGTTGGCGGCGGCGAAGAAGCGGCCCAACTGTTCGACGTTCTCGGCCGAATCGACGATGCAGAAGAATTCGAAATCGGGGTCCGACAGCAGCTCGGCGATGATCGCCATGTTGTGCTTGCCGACCAGTTGATTGGCCATCAGCACGCGGTCGATGCCGCCGTGATACGCGGCGCGCGTCTGATGCGCGGTGGCCAGCGTGATGCCCCAGGCGCCCGTCTCGATCTGGCGGCGGAACAGTTGCGGCGCCATGGTGGTCTTGCCGTGCGGGGCCAGCTTCACGCCGTATTCGGCCACGAACGCCTGCATCCACTTCAGGTTGTGCTCGACGAGATCGGCGTACAGCACCGCCGCCGGCAGGCTGACGTCTTCCTCGAGCAGGTTCCATTCGAGCCGCGCGGCGTCCGACAACTGCACGCTCGCGCTCGGCACGCGGCCCAGGCCCTTACCGGTCGGTTGGATCGTGGCTTCCTGATAGTTTGTAACTTTCATCTTCGAGTGCTCCATCGTCTCGTCATGTTTGTATCGAAGTTGACGGCAGGATAGTACAGAAAGTAGCATCCGCCCGGTGATGTTATTTACTAACACGAACCCATTCTGCCATTGAACCGATGAATGCCGATTCGCGCCACGACGCCCGCGATTTCGCTGCGCCGCACCATGCCGCCGAGCCCCTCGCGGCCGAACCCGCCGTGCCGGCCACGGCCCAGCTCGCGTTCGATATCGTGGCACGGATCGCCGAGTGCGCGCCCGCGCTGCGCGACGCCGAACGCAAGGTGGCCGCGCGCATCCTCGACGACCTGACCGCCGCCGCGCATGCCAGCATCGGCGAGATCGCCGCGCAGGCCGAGGTCAGCGTGGCCACCGTCACGCGGTTCGCCAAGGCAGTCGGCTGTCGCGACGTGCGCGAACTGAAGCTGCGGCTCGCGCAGGCTGCCGCGGTGGGCCGGCGTTTCCTTGCGCCTCCCGGCGAGGGCGACGCCGCCGACGCGCGCGACGGCCTGCCGGCCTCGGGCGTCTCGCGCGTGTACGACGACGTGCGCGTGACGCTCGAACATCATCACGCGCTGCTGCGGCAAACCGCGTTCGACGCGCCGTCCGAGGCGCTGGCGCGCGCACGGATGATCTACGTGTTCGGGCAGGGCGGCGGCTCCACGGCGCTGGCCGACGAACTGCGCTTTCGGCTGGTGCGCTTCGGCCGCCCCGTCGCCAGCTACCAGGACGCGCTGCTGCAGCGCATGGTGGCCAGCACGGTCGACGAGGCCTGCGTGGTGGTGGCGCTGTCGGTCACCGGCCGCGTGCCCGAGCTGCTCGAAAGCTGCGCGCTGGCCAAGCGCTATGGCGCGCGCATCGTGGCGTTGACCGCGCCGGCCTCGCCGCTCGCGCAACTGGCCGACGACCTGATCCCGGTGGTCGCGTTCGAAACCGATTTCATCTTCAAGCCGTCCACCTCGCGTTACGCGATGATGATGGCGCTCGACGTGCTCGTCACCGAGGTCGCGCTGCGGCTCGGCGACGGCTGCCGCGAGACGCTGCGCCGCATGAAGCACGCGCTCGACGTGCATCGTGGCGGCGGAGACCGACAACCCCTCGGAGACTGACCTCGCCGCTCGCGCAACTGGCCGACGACCTGATCCCGGTGGTCGCGTTCGAAACCGATTTCATCTTCAAGCCGTCCACCTCGCGTTACGCGATGATGATGGCGCTCGACGTGCTCGTCACCGAGGTCGCGCTGCGGCTCGGCGACGGCTGCCGCGAGACGCTGCGCCGCATGAAGCACGCGCTCGACGTGCATCGTGGCGGCGGAGACCGACAACCCCTCGGAGACTGACATGCATTCCCATCCCGAACTCGCGGATACGCTGATCGTCGATGCCGTGCTGATCGACGGCACCGGCGCGCCGCCCGCGCAGCGCGACGTGGCGATCCGCGACGGCCGCATCGTGGCGATCGGCAATTTGTCGAGCTGGCTGGCCGAGGACGTGATCGAAGCGAACGGCCGCGTGCTCGCGCCGGGCTTCGTCGACGTCCACACGCACGACGACACGCACGTGATCCGCGCGCCGCAGATGCTGCCGAAGATCTCGCAGGGCGTGACGACGGTGGTGGTCGGCAATTGCGGGATCAGCGCGTCGCCGGTGGCGCTGCGCGGCGATCCGCCCGATCCGATGAACCTGCTCGGCGATCGCGAGGCGTTTCGATATCCGACCTTCGCGGCCTATGCCGAGGCCGTCGACCAGGCGCAGCCGGCCGTCAACGTGGCCGCGCTGGTGGGCCACACGGCGCTGCGCAACAATCAGATGGACCGGCTCGACCGCGCGGCCAGCGGCGAGGAAATCGCCGCGATGCGCGTGCAGCTCGAGGAGGCGCTGCTGAACGGCGCGCTCGGCCTGAGTTCGGGCCTCGCTTACGGCTCGGCGTTCGCCGCGCCGGTGGAGGAAGTCATGGCGCTGGCCGAGCCGCTCGCGCTGGCCGGCGCGCTGTACACCACGCACATGCGCACCGAATTCGACGCGATCCTCGACGCGATGGAGGAGGCGTATCGCGTCGGCCGCCATGCGCGCGTGCCGGTGGTGATTTCGCATCTGAAGTGCGCCGGGCCGTCGAACTGGGGGCGCAGCGCCGAGGTGCTGGCCTCGCTCGACCGGGCGCGCCGCATCCAGCCGGTCGGCTGCGACTGCTATCCGTACAGCCGCAGCTCGTCGACGCTCGACCTCAAGCAGGTCACCGGCGACATCGAGATCACCATCACCTGGTCCGAGCCGCATCCCGAAATGGCCGGCAAGAAGATCGCCGCGATCGCCGCCGAATGGGGCATCCCCGAGCAGGACGCGGCGCGCCGCCTGCAGCCGGCCGGCGCGGTGTATCACAACATGTCCGAGGACGATGTGCGCCGGATCCTGTCGCATCCGTCGACGATGGTCGGCTCCGACGGCCTGCCCAACGATCCGCTGCCGCATCCGCGGCTCTGGGGCGCATTCCCGCGCGTGCTCGGCCATTACGCGCGCGACGAGAAGCTGCTGCCGCTGGAGGAAGCGGTGCGCAAGATGACCTCGCTGGCGGCGCGCCGCCTCGGTCTCGACAAGCGCGGCGAGGTGCAGATCGGCTATCACGCCGATCTGGTGCTGTTCGATCCGGTGACCGTGATCGACGTCGCCTCGTTCGAAGCGCCGCAGCAACCGGCGCGCGGCATCGACGCCGTGTGGGTCAACGGCGTGCTGTCCTGGCGCGATGGCGCGCCCACCGGCGCGCGCGCCGGCCGCTTCGTGAAGCGCGGCACGCGCGCGCTCAGCGACGCGGCGTTCTGAACCACCGAATCCGGCCGGGCGCGCCGCTGCCAGCGGGCGGCGCCCGGCCGAACCGAAATGGCCGGCGCGTTGCGTGCGCCGGGCGAACCGGCCGCGCGGCGAACGCGCGGCCCGAACCAGCAAACCGAAGGAGAAAACGATGAAGCGTTACGGTGTGGGCGATGCGAAGGGAACCGGCGGCCAGGTGATGCCGTTCGCGAAGGCGGTGGAGGCCGACGGCTGGCTGTACGTGTCGGGCCAGACGCCGATGGTCAACGGCGAGGTGGTGGAAGGCGGCATCGTCACGCAGTCGAAGCAGACGATCGAGAACGTGATCGCGATCCTCAAGGAAGCGGGCTACGGCCTCGAACACGTCGTGCGCTGCGGCGTGTGGCTCGACGACGCGCGCGATTTCGCGTCGTTCAACAAGGTGTTCATCTCGTACTTCGGCGAGCATCCGCCGGCACGCGCCTGCGTGCAGTCGAGCATGGTCATCGACTGCAAGGTCGAGGTGGATTGCATCGCCTACAAGCCGCCCTTCAAGTAAGCCGGGCAGCATGAGAAAACGCGGCGGCGCGGGCCTCGAAGGCTCGCGCCGCCGCGTTTTGTATGGGGGCTCGCTTACTGGCGCGCGGTGCGCGCATTGTCGGGCATCGGCTGGTTGAAGTTGGTGCGGAACGGGTTGATGTCGAGGCCGCCGCGGCGCGTGTAGCGCGCGTACACGGCCAGCTTCACCGGGCGGCATTCGCGCAGGATGTCGACGAAGATCCGCTCGACGCATTGCTCGTGAAAGCCGGTGTGATTGCGGAACGAGATCAGGTAGCGCAGCAGCCCGGCCTGATCGATCGGCGCGCCCACGTAATGCACCTGCACGCTGCCCCAGTCGGGCTGGCCCGTGACCGGGCAGTTCGACTTGAGCAGGTCCGATACCAGCGTTTCCTCCACCGGCGATTCGTCGTGCGAGGCCGACAGCAGCGACGGGTCCGGATGGTAGATGTCGGTATCGAGATCGAGGCGGTCGAGCGACTGGCCGTCGAGTTCCTCGAGCTTCAGCTTGGCGAACGCCGACGGCGAGGCCAGTTGCACCGACACGGTCGCGCCGCAGGCGGCCGACACGTCGCGCTTGAGCGTGTCGCGCACGGCGTCGACCGAGTCGAACGCCGTTTGCGCGAACGAGCCGAGGTAGAGCTTGAACGATTTCGATTCGACGATGTTCGGCGATTCGGCCGGCACGTAGAACGTGGCCACGGCGATCTGCGGCTTGCCGCGCGCGTTGACCCACGACAGTTCGTAGGCGTTCCAGATGTCGGTGCCGAAGAACGGCAGCGCCGCGCCGATGCCGATCTGCTCGCGCGCGCCGGCACGCGGGATCGGAAACAGCAGCGAGGCGTCGTAGGCGGTGGTGTAGGCCGAAGCCTTGCCGAGGGGGGAGTGTTCGGGAGTCATCGATCGTCTCGCGGCGGTCAGGCCAGGAACAGCCGGTAGGCCGGGTTCGCGGTTTCTTCGTGGGAGGGATAGCCGAGCGTGGCCAGGAAGCGGTCGAACGCTTCGTGATCGGCGGCCGGCACCTGCAGGCCGACCAGGATCGAGCTGGTGTCGGCGCCCTGGTTGCGATAATGGAACAGGCTGATGTTCCAGTTCGGCGCCATCGCCGACAGGAACTTCATCAGCGCGCCCGGCCGCTCGGGGAATTCGAAGCGGAACAGCCGCTCGTCGTGCGACAGCGGCGAACGGCCGCCGACCATGTAGCGGATGTGGTCCTTCGACAGTTCGTCGCCGGTCAGGTCGGCGGTGACGAAGCCGTGCGCGTCGAAGTTGGCGGCGATCTCGGCCGATTCGCCGCGGCGGCGCGTCTGCACGCCCACGAAAATGTGCGCCGAGCGTGCGTCGGCAATCCGGTAATTGAATTCGGTCACGCTGCGCTCGCCCACCAGCTCGCAAAAGCGCCGGAAGCTGCCGCGTTCTTCGGGAATCGTCACGGCGAACACCGCTTCGCGCGCCTCGCCCACCTCGGCGCGTTCGGCCACGAAGCGCATGCGGTCGAAGTTCATGTTCGCGCCCGAGGTGATCGCCACCAGCGTTTCGCCTTCGATGCCGGCCTGCTCGGCATAGCGCTTGGCGCCCGCCACGGCCAGCGCGCCGGCCGGCTCCAGCACGCTGCGGGTGTCCTGGAACACGTCCTTGATCGCGGCGCACAGCGCGTCGGTATCCACGGTGATCACGTCGTCTAGCAGTTCGCGGCACAGCCGGAACGTTTCCTCGCCGACCAGCTTGACCGCCGTGCCGTCCGAGAACAGGCCGACTTCGGCTAGCGTCACGCGCTCGCCGGCGCGGATCGACTGCGCCATCGCGCAGGAATCGTCGGTCTGCACGCCGATCACGCGGATTTCGGGACGGATCGCCTTCACGTAAGCGGCAACGCCGGCCGCCAGACCGCCGCCGCCGATCGGCACGAAGATCGCGTGGATCGGCCCCTGATGCTGGCGCAGCACTTCCATCGCCACCGTGCCCTGGCCGGCGATCACATACGGATCGTCGAACGGGTGCACGAAGGTCAGGCCGCGTTCGTTCTGCACCTGCACGGCGTGCGCGTAGGCGTCGCTGTACGATTCGCCGAACTGGATCACCTCGACGGTCGCGCCGCCGTGGGCGCGCACCGCATCGACCTTGACCTGCGGGGTGGTGACCGGCACCACGATCACGGCCTTCACGCCGAGCCGGGCCGCCGAAAACGCCACGCCCTGCGCATGATTGCCGGCCGAGGCCGTGATCACGCCGCGCTCGCGCGCTTCGGTCGACAGATGCGCCATGCGGTTGTAGGCGCCGCGCAGCTTGAACGAGAACACCGGCTGGTTGTCCTCGCGCTTGAGGAATACGCGGTTGTGCACGCGGGCGGACAGGTTGCGGGCCGGTTCGAGAGCGGTTTCGACCGCCACGTCGTAGACGCGGGCGGTGAGGATTTTCTTCAGGTAGTCGTGAGCAGCCATGACGGTCGCGCGGGTATCGGCCGGCGCGGCAAAAGCGGGGAAAGTCGGGATTTTAGCCCCAACCCCGCTCGGGCGGGCCTGTGAGCCTCACGACCGACCGGACGGGTGGGCAATTCCCGGCCCGCGCCGCCGGGCCGGGAATTGCGGCCGATTCGGGCGTCCACGCTCGCGCCGATCATGGGTTAGAATTCCGTTTTGAATCAAGGATCGGAAGATGAAAAGGCAGTATCGGACCGCCCATTTGAAGCCGTCTCCGCGGGCAGCCTGTCCCTCGGCGGCTCGGCACGCGCACTGCGCGCGATCGTGCTGATGGCTCCGAGTGCCGCCAGGTATCGGCCGGCCGGGGCCTAGCGTACAGACGCTTGGCACGGGCCCCGCGCATAGTTGCTAGCCTGGTAACAGAAGATTTTCCCCAGATCCGCGCTCCACGCGCATGCCTCAGCCGTGCCCAGACCGCACGGCCGGCCCTCCGACTCGTCCGAACATGAACGCACCACAAGTTTTCGATCCGCATGGCGCGGCAATCGCCGTCGCAGCCGACCTGACGCCGCGTCTGCGCGAAATCCCGTACAACTACACGTCGTTCTCCGACCGTGAGATCGTCATCCGCCTGCTCGGCGAGGACGCCTGGTCGGCGCTCGCCGACCTGCGCGGCGAGCGCCGCACCGGCCGCTCGGCGCGGATGCTGTACGAAGTGCTCGGCGACATCTGGGTGGTGCGCCGCAATCCTTACCTGCAGGACGACCTGCTCGACAACCCGAAGCGCCGCCAGATGCTGATCGACGCGCTCGGCCACCGCCTGGCCGAGATCGACAAGCGCCGTCAGGCCGACCTGTCCGAGCACGGCGACGAAGCGGCCCGCGAGCGTGCCTCGCGCGTCGCGATGCTGACGGTCGCCGCGCGCGGCGCGGTCGACGCGTTCGCGCGCGAGTTCGAGCAGATGGCCGACCTGCGCCGCCGCGCCACCAAGGCGCTGGGCCGCTGCACGCAGAAGGACAACATCCGCTTCGACGGCCTCGCGCGCGTTTCCCACGTGACCGACGCCACCGATTGGCGCGTCGAATATCCGTTCGTGATCCTCACGCCCGACACCGAAGCCGAAATCGCCGGGATGGTGAAGGCCTGCTTCGAACTCGGCCTGACCGTGATCCCGCGCGGGGGCGGCACCGGCTACACGGGCGGGGCCGTGCCGCTCACGCCGTTCTCGGCCGTGATCAACACCGAAAAGCTCGAACAACTGGGTGCGGTCGAGCAGACCGAACTGCCGGGCGTCGCGCACAAGGTGGCCACCATCTTCTCGGGTGCCGGCGTCGTCACGCGTCGCGTGACCGAGGCAGCCGAGGCGGCCGGCTACGTGTTCGCGGTCGATCCGACCTCGCTCGATGCATCCTGCGTCGGCGGCAACGTCGCGATGAACGCCGGTGGCAAGAAGGCCGTGCTGTGGGGCACCGCGCTCGACAACCTGGCCTGGTGGCGGATGGTCGACCCGGACGGCAACTGGCTCGAAGTCACGCGCCACGATCACAACCAGGGCAAGATCCACGACATCGCCGTGGCCCGCTTCGAACTGAAGTGGTTCGACGGCGCGTATGCGCCGGGCGAGAAGCTGCTGCGCAGCGAAATGCTTGAGATCGAAGGCAAGCGCTTCCGCAAGGAAGGCCTCGGCAAGGACGTCACCGACAAATTCCTGGCCGGCCTGCCGGGCGTGCAGAAGGAAGGCTGCGACGGCCTGATCACGTCGGCGCGCTGGATATTGCACAAGATGCCGGCCCATACGCGCACGGTCTGCCTCGAATTCTTCGGCCAGGCGCGCGAAGCGATTCCGAGCATCGTCGAAATCAAGGATTACCTGTTCGAAACGTCGAAGCAGGGCGGCGCGATCCTGGCCGGCCTGGAGCATCTCGACGAACGCTACCTGCGCGCGGTCGGCTACGCCACCAAGAGCAAGCGCAACGCGTTCCCGAAGATGGTGCTGATCGGCGACATCGTCGGCGACGACGCCGACGCGGTGGCGGCCGCCACCTCGGAGGTGGTTCGCATGGCCAACGGCAAGAGCGGCGAGGGCTTCGTGGCCGTCAGCGCCGAGGCGCGCAAGCGCTTCTGGCTCGACCGCAGCCGTACCGCCGCGATCGCGAAGCACACCAACGCGTTCAAGATCAACGAAGACGTGGTGATCCCGCTCAACCGCATGGGCGAGTACACCGATGCGATCGAGCGCATCAACATCGAGCTGTCGCTGAAGAACAAGCTGCAAATTCTCGATGCGCTCGAAGCGCTCTTCCGTACCGGCGACCTGCCGCTCGGCAAGAGCGACGACGCCAACGAGATCCCCAGCGCCGAACTGCTCGAGGATCGCGTGCAACAGGCGCTCGACCTGTTCAAGCAGGTGCGCTCGCGCTGGGAATTCCTGCGCGACCGGCTCGACATGCCGCTGCGCGAGGCCCAGCACTACCTCGTGCAACTGGGTTATGAAAAGCTTGGCGACACCTTCGCCGCGCGCGCCGACGCCCAGCCCGACGCCAACGTGTTCCACGTCACGCAGGATCGCACCGTGCGCGTGTCGTGGAAGCAGGAGCTGCGCGCCGAACTGCGCAACATCTTCAACGGCGGCGCGTTCAAGCCGATCCTCGACGAAGCGCAGGCGATCCACAAGCGCGTGCTGCGCGGGCGCGTGTTCGTCGCGCTGCACATGCACGCGGGCGACGGCAACGTCCACACCAACCTGCCGGTCAACTCGGATAATTACGAGATGCTGCAGGACGCCCATGCGGCGGTCGCGCGCATCATGGACATCGCGCGCTCGCTCGACGGCGTGATTTCCGGCGAGCACGGCATCGGCATCACCAAGCTCGAATTCCTGACCGACGACGAGCTGAAGGATTTCCGCGCCTACAAGCAGCGCGTCGATCCGCACGACCGCTTCAACAAGGGCAAGCTGATGCAGGGCGCGGATCTGCGCAACGCGTACACGCCGAGCTTCGGGCTGATGGGCTATGAATCGCTGATCATGCAGCAGTCCGACATCGGCGCGATCGCCGAATCGGTCAAGGATTGCTTGCGCTGCGGCAAGTGCAAGCCGGTGTGCGCGACCCACGTGCCGCGCGCGAACCTGCTCTACAGCCCGCGCAACAAGATCCTCGCCACCTCGCTGCTGGTCGAGGCGTTCCTGTACGAGGAGCAGACGCGCCGCGGCGTGTCGATCAAGCACTGGGACGAGTTCAACGACGTGGCCGACCACTGCACGGTCTGCCACAAGTGCGTCACGCCGTGCCCGGTCAAGATCGACTTCGGCGACGTGACGATGAACATGCGCAACCTGCTGCGCAAGATGGGCAAAAAGAAGTTCAATCCGGGCCAGGCCGCCGGCATGTTCTTCCTGAACGCCACCAATCCGCAAACCATCAACGCCGCGCGCGGCGTGATGATGGGCGTCGGCTACAAGGCGCAGCGCTTCGCCAACGACGTGCTCAAGAAGGTCACGAAGAAGCAGACGGCGCGCCCGCCCGCCACCACCGGCAAGCCGCCGATGGTGGAGCAGGTGATCCACTTCGTGAACAAGAAGATGCCGGGCAACCTGCCGAAGAAGACGGCGCGCGCGTTGCTCGACATCGAAGACAACAAGATCGTGCCGATCATCCGCAACCCCAAGACCACCACGGTCGATTCGGAAGCGGTGTTCTACTTCCCGGGCTGCGGTTCCGAGCGGCTGTTCTCGCAGGTTGGCCTGGCCACGCAGGCGATGCTGTGGGAAACGGGCGTGCAGACCGTGCTGCCGCCGGGCTACCTGTGCTGCGGCTATCCGCAGCGCGGTTCGGGCCAGTACGACAAGGCCGAGCAGATCGTCACCGACAACCGCGTGCTGTTCCACCGCATGGCCAACACGCTGAACTACCTCGACATCAAGACGGTGGTGGTGTCGTGCGGCACCTGCTACGACCAGTTGGCCGGCTATGAATTCGAGAAGATCTTCCCGGGCTGCCGGATCATCGACATCCACGAATTCCTGCTCGAAAAGGGCATGAAGCTCGAAGGCGTGGCCGGCACGCGCTACATGTATCACGACCCGTGCCATACGCCGATCAAGACGATGGACCCGGTCAAGCTCGTCAACGAATTGATGGGCGCCGAGAACGACGGCTACACGATCACCAAGAACGACCGCTGCTGCGGCGAATCGGGCACGCTGGCCGTGACGCGGCCGGACATTTCGACGCAGATCCGTTTCCGCAAGGAAGAAGAGATCCGCAAGGGTGCGGCGCGCCTGCGCAACATCCCGGTGGTGTCGGGCGACGACGTGAGCGCCGCTGCCGCGGCGCCTGCGCCGGCCGGCGAGACGCAGGTCAAGATCCTGACCAGCTGCCCGTCGTGCCTGCAAGGCCTGTCGCGCTACAACGAGGACGCCAACATCGAATCCGATTACATCGTCGTCGAAATCGCCCGCAACGTGCTCGGCGAGAACTGGATGGCCGACTACGTGAGCCACGCGAACAACGGCGGCATCGAGCGGGTCCTGGTGTAAAGTCGGGGCGTCCGATCAGCAAGGAACTGACGATGGATTGCGTATTCTGCCGGGAAGACGGCGGCGAGCTGTTGTGGAAGGACGATGCGCTGCGCGTCGTGCTGGCGTCCGGCGAAACCGATTACCCCGGGTTTTGCCGTGTGATCTGGCACGCGCATGTCGCCGAGTTCTCCGATCTCACCGCGGCCGAGCGCGCACACCTGATGCTCGTGGTTGCGGCGGTCGAGCGCGCGGTGCGGCGTGTGATGCAGCCCACCAAGGTCAATCTGGCGAGCCTCGGCAATCAGGTGCCGCACCAGCACTGGCACGTGATTCCGCGCTTCTCGAACGATGCGCACTTTCCGCAGCCGGTGTGGGCGCCGCGCCAGCGCTCGGTGTCGGACGCGCTGCTGCGCTTGCGCACGGCGCAGGCCACGCTGCTGCACAATGCGGTGCACGAGGAAATCGAACAGGTTTTGAACGCGAGGGATTCATGAGCGGCTTGACGCCGACCACGCCGGTACCGTCCGGCGTCGTCGTGCACGCGGTATCGCGCGTGCTCGAATTGCAGTATCCGAATGGCGACAGCTACCGCATCCCATTCGAATTGATGCGCGTGTTTTCGCCGTCGGCGGAAGTGCGCGGGCACGGCCCCGGCCAGGAAACGCTGCAAACCGGCAAGCGCACCGTGACGATCACGGCGCTCGAAGGCGTGGGCAACTACGCGTTGCAGCCGACCTTCTCGGACGGCCATTCCACCGGCATCTATTCGTGGGATCTGCTGTACGAGCTGGCCACGCACCAGGACGCGCTCTGGCGCGAGTATTTCGACAAGTTGCAGGCGGCGGGCGTCGAACGCGATGCCCCGATGCCGCAGGCAGGCGCCTCGCGCGGCCACTGCCACTGACCATCACCGACTGAACCGACGGCGCCGCATCCGGCGCCGTCTTGCCATTTCCAGAGGATTCACGCGATGAGCAAAACCCATTTCGGCTTCGAAACCGTCGACGAGGGCGACAAGGCGAAAAAGGTGGCGGGGGTGTTCCACTCGGTCGCGAGCAACTACGACCTGATGAACGACCTGATGTCGGCCGGCATGCACCGCGCCTGGAAGGCGTTCACGATCGCGCAGGCGAACGTGCGCCCCGGCCACAAGGTGCTCGATATCGCCGCCGGCACGGGTGACCTGACCAAGGCGTTCGCGAAGGCGGCCGGCCCGACCGGCGAAGTCTGGCATACCGACATCAACGAATCGATGCTGCGCGTGGGCCGCGACCGCCTGCTCGACAAGGGCGTGGTGACGCCGTCGTTGCTGTGCGACGCCGAGAAAATTCCGTTTCCGGACAACCACTTCGATCTGGTGACGGTCGCCTTCGGGTTGCGCAACATGACGCACAAGGACGCCGCGCTGGCCGAGATGCGCCGTGTGGCGAAGCCGGGCGGCCGCGTGATGGTGCTGGAATTCTCGAAAGTCTGGGAGCCGTTGAAAAAAGCCTATGACGTGTATTCTTTCAAAGTATTACCGTGGCTTGGCGACAAGTTCGCGAAAGATGCTGAAAGTTACCGGTATCTTGCTGAATCTATCCGGATGCACCCGGATCAAGACACCCTGAAGACGATGATGGAACAGGCCGGCCTCGATGCTGTCAAATATTACAATTTGTCAGGTGGCGTGGTAGCGTTACACCTGGGAACCAAGTATTAAGGGGTTCTATCCATACAATTGTCTTTCAATCTGGAGATGGTGATGTCTGATTCCCGTTCGTTCAACAACCGCAGCAAGCAGCCGGGGCCGTGGGCACGACGGATCGGCACGCTGTTCATGGTCGGCCTGCTGATGGCCGGCACATTCGCGTCGCTCGATGCCGAAGCCCGGCGGATGGGCGGCGGGCGCAGCATGGGTCGCCAATCCCAGATGGTCCAGCAACGTCAGGCCACGCCGCCGGCGCAGCAGCCGATGCAACAGGCCGCGCCGGCCCAGCGCGGCGCGCAGCCGGCTCCGGCCGCGCAGCCGAACCGCTCGCGCTGGCTCGGGCCGATCGCCGGCCTGGCCGCCGGCCTCGGCATCGCGGCGCTGCTGTCGCACTTCGGCCTGGGCGGCGCGTTCGCCAGCATGATGGCGAACGTGATCATCATCGCGCTGCTCGCCTTCATCGGTATCTGGATCGTGCGCAAGATCATGAATCGCAACCGCAAGCCGGAACCGGCCTACGCGGGCGCGGGTTCGTCGATGAACCGCGGTGGCTACGACACCGGTTCCTCGAATGCGAGCGGCGGCCAAGCGAGCCCGAGCTATTCGGCACAGCCGCAACCGGCTTCGTCGAGCAGCTATGCGAACGAGGCGGCCGGCGTGTTCGGCGGTGCGTCGGCAGGCGCGGCAGCGGGCGCGATGGCGGCACCGTCGGTGCCGGCCGGTTTCGACACCGAAGCGTTCGTGCGCAATGCCAAGGTCTACTTCATTCGCCTGCAGGCGGCCTGGGACGAAGGCAACATGGCCGACATCCGCGAATTCACCACGCCGGAAATGTTCGCCGAGGTGAAGGTCGATCTGTCCTCGCGCGGTGCGGGCAAGAACCAGACGGATGTGGTGCAGCTCGATGCCGAATTGCTCAGTGCCGAGCAGAACGGCAGCCAGTCCGAAGCCAGCGTGCGCTTCCACGGCCTGATTCGCGAATCGGCCAACGCCGGTCCGGAGCCGTTCGAGGAAGTGTGGAACCTGACGAAATCGGGCAACGAAGGCTGGCTGTTGGCCGGTATCCAGCAGATCAACCTGCACTGAGCGCCGCGGATTCCCGGCTTCGCTCGATCCGGCGCGAAGCTGGAGCGGGGCAGAGCCGATCCGACGTTACAATAGAAACCCGCGTGGGCACCCTGCCTGCGCGGGTTTTTTTACTCAGTCCGATGACCTTTGCCGCCAAGTCTGTCGCTGCTGCTGTCAACCATCTGCTCGCCCGCGAATCCTGGGCGCGCGATCGCCTGATTCCCTACGCAGGGAAAACCGCCAGACTTGAATTTTCCCCCGTCACGCTCGTGCTGCTGGTGCAGCCCGACGGGTATTTCGCGGCCGTCGAGGCGCACGAGGCGCCGCAGGTCGATGTTTCGATCGCGCTCGGTGGCGCGCAGCGCTCGCCGTTCGATGCTGTCACGGCCTTCGTGCAGGGCGGCCAAGCCGCCGTCATGAAGCACGTCAAGCTCGAAGGCGATGCCGAATTCGCCACGCAACTGGCCAAGCTCGCCGAACATCTGCGTTGGGAGCCCGAAGAAGATCTCGCGCGCGTGGTGGGCGACGCGGCCGCCTACCGGATCGCCACGCTGGTGCGCTCGGCGGCCGATCAGGCCCGCCGTACCGGCCGCAATCTGCTCGGCTCGCTGACCGAATATTTCCTCGACGAGGATCCCCAGGTCGTGCGGCGTGCCGCGCTGACCGAATTCGATGCCGAACTGGCGCGGGCCCGCGATGCGCTGGCCCGTGTCGAGAAGCGGGTCGAACGACTCGAACAAGGATTGGGCGCACGGGCGGGCAACAGCTCGCGCGGCGCGCACTGAAGGACCGTCACGCATGCGCATTTTTCGTTTCATCAAAATCGTCTACACGCTGATCCGTTTCGGTCTCGACGAGGTCATGCTGTCGCGCATCGACGATCGCCGCGTCAAGCTGCTGTTGCGCATCACCACCATCGGCCGCCGCTTCTCCGACCCGCCCGCGGTGCGCCTGCGACACGCGCTCGAAAGCCTCGGGCCGATCTTCGTCAAGTTCGGACAGGTGCTGTCCACGCGGCGCGACCTGCTGCCGCCCGATTTCGCGATCGAGCTGGCGCGGCTGCAGGATCAGGTGCCGCCGTTCGATTCGGCGCTGGCCATGTCGCTGGTCGAGAAATCGCTCGGCGCGCCGATCAGCGCGGTGTTCGACGAATTCGATCCGGTGCCGATCGCGAGCGCGTCGATCGCCCAGGTCCATTTCGCCAAGCTGAAGGAAGGCGAGCACGCCGGCAAGGAAGTGGCTGTCAAGGTGCTGCGGCCGAACATGCTGCCGGTGATCGATTCCGACATGGCGCTGCTGCGCGACATCGCGATCTGGGCCGAGCGGCTCTGGCCCGATGGCCGGCGCCTCAAGCCGCGCGAGGTGGTGGCCGAATTCGACAAGTATTTGCACGACGAACTCGACCTGATGCGCGAGGCCGCCAACGGCAGCCAGTTGCGCCGCAATTTCGCCGGGCTCGACCTGCTGCTGGTGCCCGAGATGTTCTGGGATTACAGCTCGAACTCGGTGCTCGTGATGGAGCGCATGAACGGCGTGCCGATCAGCCAGGTCGAGGTGCTGCGCGCGGCCGGCGTCGATATTCCGAAGCTGGCGCGCGAAGGCGTGGAGATCTTCTTCACGCAGGTGTTCCGCGACGGCTTTTTCCACGCCGACATGCACCCGGGCAACATCTTCGTGAGCCTCGATCCGAAGCAGCTCGGCCGGTACATCGCGCTCGATTTCGGCATCGTCGGCGCGCTGTCCGATTTCGACAAGAACTATCTCGCGCAGAATTTCCTCGCGTTCTTCAAGCGCGACTATCACCGTGTCGCCACGTTGCATCTCGAATCGGGCTGGGTGCCGCCCAATACGCGCGTCGAGGAGCTGGAAAGCGCGATTCGCGCCGTCTGCGAGCCGTATTTCGATCGCGCGCTGAAGGACATCTCGCTCGGCCAGGTGCTGATGCGCCTGTTCTCCACCTCGCGCCGCTTCAACGTCGAGATCCAGCCGCAATTGGTGCTGCTGCAGAAAACCATGCTGAACGTCGAGGGCCTGGGCCGCTCGCTGGACCCGGAACTCGATCTCTGGAAGACTGCGAAGCCGTATCTGGAGCGCTGGATGACCGAGCAGATCGGGCTGCGCGGCTGGTACGAGCGCTTCAAGGTCGAGGCGCCGCAGTGGAGCAAGACGCTGCCGCAATTGCCGCGCCTGATCCATCACGCGCTGTCCGAGCGGCACGATTCGCCGCGCTCGGCCAATGACGAACTGATGCAGCAGATCCTGCTCGAGCAGAAGCGCACCAACCGGCTGTTGCAGGCGCTGCTCGTGTTCGGCATCGCAGTGGGCGTCGGCGCGATCGCTGCACGCGTGCTGATTCTGCTGGCGGCCGGCGCCTGACGCGCGGCCGGCACGGCGTCCGATGCCACGGAGCGATCCGGGCTTTCGGATATAATTCAAGGTTTTGCAAGACGTTTCTAGTTTCCGCGGGAAAAGATCATGCCGATTTACGCCTACCGTTGCGATGCGTGCGGTTTCGCGAAGGACGTGCTCCAGAAGATGAGCGACGCGCCGTTGTCCGTGTGCCCTGAGTGCGGGAAGGATGCTTTCCGCAAGCAGGTCACGGCCGCCGGCTTCCAATTGAAGGGTTCGGGCTGGTACGTGACCGACTTCCGGGGCGGCTCGGGCGGCGCCAGCGCGCCGGCTGCCGGCGCGGCAAGCGGCGAGTCGTCGGGCAGCGGCGAGGCGGCCAAGCCGGCCGACGGCGCGGCGGCTCCTGCAGCGGCGCCCGCCGCTGCAGCGCCCTCCGGGGCCGCGAGCGCGGCCCCGGCCAGCGCCGCGCCGGCTGCCTCCAGCGACACCTGATCATCCGCCGCCCGGCCCGGGTGGCGGCCAGTTCGTGCCGGCAGCGGCGCGCTTTACCTGACGGCAGATGATGAAGAAGACGACCCTCAAAACCGTATTCCTGACCGGCCTGCTGGTTCTCGTCCCGCTCGCGATCACGCTGTGGGTGCTCGGGTCGGTGATCGGCATCATGGATCAGACGCTGCTGCTGCTGCCGGAATCGTGGCAACCCGAGCGTCTGCTCGGCTTCCACCTGCCGGGCATCGGCGCGGTGCTGACGCTGGCGTTCATCTTCGTCGTCGGTCTGGCCACGCAGAACTTCATCGGCCAGAAGCTCGTCACCTGGTGGAACGCCGTGGTGCGTCACATCCCGGTGGTCGGGCCGATCTACACCAGCGTCAAGCAGGTGTCGGACACGCTGCTGTCGAGCAGCGGCAATGCGTTCCGCAAGGCGCTGCTGATCGAGTACCCGCGGCGCGGCTCCTACACGATCGCGTTTCTGACCGGTGCGCCGGGCGGCGACGTGGTCAATCACCTGAAGGAAGAGTACGTGAGCGTCTACGTGCCGACCACGCCGAACCCCACGTCCGGCTTCTTCCTGATGGTGCCGAAAAGCGAAGTCGTCGAACTCGACATGTCGGTCGACGCCGCGCTGAAGTACATCGTCTCGATGGGTGTCGTCGCGCCGGCGGTGCCCGTGCCCGCACCCGCGCGTCCGCCCGTCGAACCTCCGCTGTAATGCCTGGGCGCGCGTTGCGCCCCGTTGATCAAACCGAACGAAAGCAAACATCATGTCGATGCGAACTGAATACTGCGGTCTCGTGACCGAACACCTGCTGGGTCAAACCGTGTCGCTGTGCGGCTGGGTGCATCGCCGCCGCGATCACGGCGGTGTGATCTTCATCGACCTGCGCGATCGCGAAGGCCTCGTGCAGGTGGTGTGCGATCCGGATCGCGCGGAGATGTTCGCGGCGGCCGAAGGCGTGCGCAACGAGTTCTGTATTCAGATCAAGGGCCTCGTGCGCGGCCGTCCGGACGGCACGATCAACGCCGGCCTCAAGAGCGGCAAGATCGAGGTGCTGTGCCAGGAACTGACGGTGCTGAACCCGTCGATCACGCCCCCGTTCCAGCTCGACGACGACAACCTGTCGGAAACCACGCGCCTGACGCATCGCGTGCTCGACCTGCGCCGCCCGCACATGCAGAACAACCTGCGCCTGCGCTACCGCGTGGCGATCGAAGTGCGCAAGTACCTCGATGCGCAAGGCTTCATCGACATCGAAACGCCGATGCTGACCAAGAGCACGCCGGAAGGCGCGCGCGACTACCTGGTGCCGTCGCGTACCAACGCCGGCCAGTTCTTCGCGCTGCCGCAGTCGCCGCAGTTGTTCAAGCAGTTGCTGATGGTTGCGAACTTCGATCGTTACTACCAGATCACCAAGTGCTTCCGCGACGAAGACCTCCGTGCCGACCGCCAGCCCGAGTTCACGCAGATCGACTGCGAAACCTCGTTCCTCGGCGAGCAGGAAATCCGCGATCTGTTCGAGGAAATGATCCGTCACGTCTTCAAGACGACGATCGGCGCCGAACTGGCCGCCACGTTCCCGGTCATGCCGTATTCGGAAGCGATGGCGCGTTTCGGCTCGGACAAGCCTGACCTGCGCGTGAAGCTCGAATTCACCGAGCTGACCGACGCGATGAAGGACGTCGACTTCAAGGTGTTCAGCGCACCGGCCAACACGAAGGACGGCCGCGTCGCGGCGCTGCGCGTGCCGAAGGGCAGCGAACTGACGCGCGGCGACATCGACGGCTACACCGAATTCGTGCGCATCTACGGCGCGAAGGGCCTGGCCTGGATCAAGGTCAATGAAAAGGCCAAGGGCCGCGACGGCCTGCAAAGCCCGATCGTCAAGAACCTGCACGACGCCTCGATCGCCGCGATCCTCGAGCGCACCGGCGCGCAGGACGGCGACATCATCTTCTTTGCGGCCGACCGCGCGAAGGTCGTCAACGACAGCCTCGGCGCGCTGCGCCTGAAGATCGGCCATTCGGAATTCGGCAAGGCCAACGGCCTCCTCGAATCAGGCTGGAAACCGCTGTGGGTGGTCGATTTCCCGATGTTCGAGTACGACGAGGACGATGCGCGCTACGTGGCCGCTCACCACCCGTTCACGAGCCCGAAGGACGAGCACCTCGAATACCTCGAAACCGACCCGGGCCGCTGCCTGGCGAAGGCCTACGACATGGTGCTGAACGGCTGGGAAATCGGCGGCGGTTCGGTGCGGATCTTCCAGGAAGCGGTGCAGAGCAAGGTGTTCCGCGCACTGAAGATCGGCCCGGAAGAAGCGCAGGCGAAGTTCGGCTTCCTGCTCGACGCGCTGCAATACGGCGCGCCGCCGCATGGCGGTATCGCGTTCGGCCTGGACCGCATCGTCACGATGATGGCCGGCGCCGATTCGATCCGTGACGTGATCGCATTCCCGAAGACCCAGCGCGCGCAGGATCTGCTGACGCAGGCGCCGAGCCCGGTCGACGAGCGTCAACTGAAGGAACTGCATATCCGTCTGCGCCAGCCGGAACAGCCGAAGGCCTGAGTGCCGTGCGCCGCGTGAAGCGCGGCGCCGCAAGACAAAAACCCCTGCCGGTGGTAACGCCGGCAGGGGTTTTTTACTGCTGCCGCCGATTGTCCTTGTCGATTGCTGCGAGCCGGGCGCGGGCGCTCAGGCGAGCGCGAGAAAGCGCGCCAGACACGGGTTGCGGTTCGACGGCGACCACACCAGTGCCTGCTCGATGGTCGGCGCATCGACCAGCGGGCGAAACACCACGCCGGCCCATTGCGCGCGCTGCATCGAGGCAGGCACCAGCGCCACGCCCACGCCTTCGTCCACCAGCCCCAGCACGGTCTGCTGCAACTGAACCTCGAGGCGGATGTTCGGCTCGAAGCCGCCCAGTTGCCGGCAGTGATCGACGATCGCCGCGCGCAGCGTGGGCGACACGATCTCGACGGCCGCCACGAACGGCTCGTCGGCGAGTTCGGCGATCCGCAGCTTGCGCGCCCGGGCGCGCGGATGGTCGCGCGACAGCGCGACGCACAGCGGTTCGGTCACCACCGTGCGCCGTTCGAGGCCCGCGAGCGGCGAGCCGGGGAACAGGATGGCGGCGTCGATATGACCGTTCAGCACCTGTTCGGCCAGATCGTTCGAGACGGTTTCGCGCAGGTGCAGCGCCACCTCGGGCCAGGCCGCGCCGAATTCGCGCGCGTAGCGCGGCACCACGCTGTAGGCGGCGCACATCGTGAAGCCGATCGTCAGCTTGCCGGCCGCGCCCGAGGCTGCGGCACGCGCGTGATGCGCGGCGCGCTCGATCGACGCGAGGATCGCCTTCGCGTCGTCGCGGAAGCGCTCGCCGGCCGGCGTCAGCGTAACGCCGCGCGGCCCGCGCTCGACCAGCGTGACGCCGAGCGAGGCTTCGAGCGCCGCGATCTGGCGCGACAGCGGTGGCTGAGACAGGTTCAGCCGTGTCGCGGCGCGGCCGAAATGGCCGGTTTCGGCGAGCACGACGAAGTAACGAAGCGGCTTGATATCGATCACGATGCAAAAAAGGTATGGAATCGACCTAAAAATCGCATTGGATTGTATCAAGTTGGCGAGTTACCCTCGCGGCTTTCCGGCCCGCCGGGCGCCGTCGTGTGCCCGTGTCGCGTTGTGTGCCGGCCAGTTTTCGTTTTTCTCGTCGAGTCTTGCCGTGTTCGCCACGCTGCCCATCCTGCTTCCCATCTTTGCGTTGATTCTCGCCGGCTTCCTGTGCCGTCGGCGTGGCCTGCTCGGCCCGACCGCCGCGTCGGAATTGAACCGCTTCGTCGTCTGGCTCGCGCTGCCGGCGCTGCTGTTCGACGTGATGGCGCATGCGACCTGGGCGCAGCTCGACCAGCCACGCTTCATCGCCGCGTTCTCGATTGCCTGCGCGGCTTTGTTCCTCGTGGTGCTGGCGGTGCGGCTCTGGCGCGGCCGGCCGCTCGCCGACGCCAGCGTCGACGCGATCGCGGCTGCCTATCCGAACACCGGCTACATCGGTTTTCCTCTGTGCCTGCTGGTGTTCGGTCCGGCCAGCCTGATGCCGACCACGATCGCCACGATCATCGTTGCCTGCGTGTTGTTCGGCTTCGCGATCGTGCTGATCGAGGTGGGCCTGCAAAGCGAGCGCGCGCCGCACCGGCTCGCGCTGAAGGTGCTCGGTTCGCTCGGTCGCAACCCGCTGATCGTGTCGCCGATCGTCGGCGCGCTCGTGTCGGCCGCGCATGTCGTGCCGCCGGCCAGCGTCGAGACGTTCCTCAAGCTGCTCGGCGGCGCGGCCAGCCCGTGCGCGCTGGTGAGCCTCGGGCTGTTCCTCGCCGAGAAGCGGCCGGCGCACGGCGTGCTGCCCGACGCCTTGCTGCTGACCGTGATCAAGCTGGTGGGGCAGCCGGCGCTGACCTGGTGGCTCGCCGCGCGCGTGTTCGATCTGCCGCCGGTGCTGGTGTCGATGTCGGTGGTGCTGGCGGCGCTGCCGACCGGCACCGGGCCGTTCATGTTGGCCGAGTTTTATCGGCGCGAGCCGCAGGTGACCTCGCGCACGATCCTGTTCTCGACGATCGCATCGATCGTCACGCTGACGGTGCTGCTGACGGTCGTGCCGCGCGCATAAACCGGTGCATAAGCGAGCGCATAAGCGAATGCATCAGCCGGGCGAAGAAACGGACGTCTGACCGGCCACGCAAGCGGATACGGCGCGTCACGTCGGCGGCTTGCCGATGCCTCCCGGTCAGCCCCGCCGCCCGTGCGATACGACGGCGCCTGGCCGTCGCGCCGGGCGCCTTCGACACGCGCCGGCCACCGTTTTGCGGTACAGTCTGCCGGTTCCGAAGCCCCGCCTGGCCGCCGCCCGTACTCGACGCGCGTTGGCCGAAGCCCCGCAAGTCATGACGAAGCCGCCGAAAATCCCCGAATCCGTTCTGGTCGTGATCCACACCGCCGCGCTCGACGTGCTGATCATCAAGCGCGCCGATCAACCCGGTTTCTGGCAGTCGGTGACGGGCGCGAAAGACTGGCTCGACGAGCCGCTCGGCGCCACCGCCGCGCGAGAGGTAGGCGAGGAGACGGGCATCGTGGTCGGCAGCGCCGCCGTGCCGGCCGAGGCGCTCTACGATTGGCGCCACCAGATCGACTACGCGATCTATCCGCACTATCTCCACCGCTACGCGCCGGGCGTCACGCGCAACACCGAGCACTGGTTCAGCCTCGAAGTGCCGGCCGGGATTGCCGTCACGCTGTCGCCGCGCGAGCACACCGACTACGTCTGGCTGCCGTATCGCGAGGCGGCCGAGCGCTGCTACTCGCCGTCCAACGCCGAAGCGATCCTGCAGTTGCCCGAGCGCCTCGCGGCGCGCGAGGCATGAGCGGCAGCCAACGGCTGCGTCTGGCCCAGTTGCGGGACCTGTTCCTGCAGGAGCGCGGCTCGTCGTCGCGGCTCGCGTTCTCGTCCGGCAACACCGTCACGCTCTGCACGGGCGGCGCAGAATTTTTCCCGCTGCTGGTGCGCCGTATCGATGCCGCCTCGCAGTCGGTATTGCTCGAAACCTATATCTTTTGCGACGATCCTGCCGGTCGCCTGGTGTCCGACGCGCTGCTGCGCGCCGCCGCGCGCGGCGTGCACGTGCGCGTGATCACCGACGGCATCGGCACGGCGCGCCTGCCGCTGTTCGAGCAATGGGCCGAGGCCGGCATCGAGCACCGGATCTACAACCGTTACCTGTTCGGCCGCTTCGGCTTCTCGCGGACGCACCGCAAGCTGGCCTGCGTCGACGATGCCTACGTGTTCTGCGGCGGCATCAACATCGTCGACGACTTCGACCAGAACGGCGAGACGTTGCCGTTCGCGCGCTGGGATTTCGCCGTGGAACTGGCCGGGCCGGCCGTGGCCGACATCCGCGCCGCGTTCGAGGTGCAGTGGTACCGCGTGCGGATGGGCCACAAGCGCTACGCGCAATACGCGCCGCCGGTGGTGACCAGCGAGGCGTTCGCGGCCCGCTTCCGGCGCTGGATGCGCAGCCACCGCTGGATCAAGGCGGGGGCGCTGCGCCATATCACCGAGCCGAGCGTCGCGTTCGTGGCGCGCGACAACGTGCTGAACCGGCGCGCGATCGAGAAGGCCTACCTCGCCGCGATCGGCCGTGCGCGGCAATCGGTGGTGCTGGCGAACCCGTATTTCATGCCCGGCCGCAAGCTGCGGCGGGCGCTGACCAACGCCGCGCGGCGCGGCATCGAGGTGCGCGTGCTGATTGGGCGCAAGGAATTTGCCGCGCTCGATACCGCGGTGCCGTTCCTTTATCATGCGTTGTTGCGCGCCGGCGTGCGAGTGGCCGAGTACGACAAGACCATGCTGCACGGCAAGGTGGCGGTGGTCGACGACAACTGGGCCACGGTCGGTTCGTCGAATCTCGATGCATTGAGCCTGATGCTCAACAACGAAGCGAACGTGGTGCTGGTGAAGCACGACGACGAGATCCGCGCGCTGCGCGAGGCGATCGATGCGGCCTTTGCCGACGGTCGTGAAATCGATCCGGCCCGATTTGCGGCGCGCCCGGTGGGCGAGCGGATGTTGAACTGGCTGGCGTACAACGCGTACCGCTGGTCGATGAAGCTGCTGACGGTGGGCAGCTACGACTAGCCGCCGCCGGCCATCGCGCCGCCGCCAGGCCCGTTCGTTGCGTGACGGGCGGCTTACAGTGCGGGCGTCGGCAAGCCTCCGGCAGGGGCGGACAAGCCCTGCTTCCGGTTCCGCCCGAACCTGACAACAATAGCGGGGCGGTTAGACACCGGTTTCTAATTAATTCCTTGTTTGAACGACGGCCGCACTCAATAATAGTACGGCCGTTCGATTTTCTGGATCACCCGTGAACGGTTTAGACATCAAGCTTATGCGAAAAGGCGAACAGACGCGTGCCGCGATACTCGAAGCAGCTTTGGACCTCGCCAGCCGTGACGGGCTGGAAGGTCTGACGATCGGCCTGTTGGCCGAGCGCATGCAGATGAGCAAGAGCGGCGTGTTCGCGCATTTCGGATCGCGCGAGGACCTGCAGGTGGAGGTCGTGCGCGAGTATCACCGCCGCTTCGAGAGCGAGGTGTTCTTTCCGAGCCTGCGCGAGCCGCGTGGCCTGCCGCGTTTGCGTGCGATGCTGGCCCGCTGGATCGAGAAGCGCATCCAGGAAGTGACGACCGGATGCATCTACATCAGCGGCGCGGTGGAGTACGACGACCGGCCGGACAGCCTGGTGCGCGAGCAACTGATCGCGAGCGTGACGGCCTGGCGTGCGGCGCTGCTGCGCGCGATTTCGCAGGCGAAGGACGAAGGCCATCTGCGCCCGGATACCGATCCGGACGTGATGCTCTTCGAGTTGTACAGCTTCACGCTCGGCCTGCATCACGACGCCCGTTTCCTGCATCTGCCGGACGGTGTTCGCCTGACCTGGGCCGCGCTGGAAAAGACGATCGTTTCGTATCAGAGCGAGAGCCGGTAGCGGCGCAGTGACGCCGCGCGAGGCTCGAGCCATTGCCCTATCTTTGGAGAGAGTCATGGGACAGTACGTTGCCCCGCTGCGCGACATGCAATTCGTGCTGCACGAGTTGCTGAACGTCGAAGCCGAACTGAAGCAGATGCCGAAACACGCGGATCTCGACGCGGACACCATCAATCAGGTGCTCGAAGAGGCCGGCAAGTTCTGCGCCGAGGTGCTGTTCCCGCTCAACCAGGTGGGCGACCGCGAAGGCTGCAAATATGAAGGCGACGGCGTGGTCAAGACGCCGACCGGCTTCAAGGAAGCGTACGCGCAGTACATCGAGGCGGGCTGGCCCGCGCTCGGCTGCGATCCGGACTACGGCGGCCAGGGCCTGCCGGCGTTCGTGAACAACGCGCTCTACGAAATGATGAACTCCGCGAACCAGGCCTGGACCATGTACCCCGGCCTGTCGCACGGCGCCTACGAATGCCTGCATGCGCACGGCGCCCCCGAACTCCAGCAGCAATACCTGCCGAAACTCGTCTCGGGCGAATGGACCGGCACGATGTGCCTGACCGAGCCGCATTGCGGCACCGATCTCGGCATCCTGCGCTCGAAGGCCGAACCCACCAGCGACGGCGCCTACGTGATCTCCGGCACGAAAATCTTCATTTCGAGCGGCGAGCACGACATGTCGAAGAACATCGTCCACCTCGTGCTGGCGCGCCTGCCGGACGCCCCGCAGGGCACCAAGGGCATTTCGTTGTTCATCGTGCCGAAGTTCATCCCCGATGCGTCGGGCGAACCGGGCGAGCGCAACGGCATCAAGTGCGGCTCGATCGAGCACAAGATGGGCATCCACGGCAACGCCACCTGCGTGATGAACCTCGACAACGCGAAGGGCTGGCTCGTCGGCGAGCCGAACAAGGGCCTCAACGCGATGTTCGTGATGATGAACGCGGCGCGCCTCGGCGTGGGCATGCAGGGCCTGGGCCTGACCGAAATCGCCTATCAGAACTCGCTGACCTACGCGAAGGAACGCCTGCAGATGCGTTCGCTGACCGGCCCGAAGGCGCCCGAGAAGGCGGCCGATCCGATCATCGTCCACCCGGACGTGCGCCGCATGCTGCTCACGCAGAAGGCCTACGCCGAAGGCGCGCGCGCCTTCACGTACTGGTCGGCGCTGCAGATCGACAAGGAACTGTCGCACGGCGACGAAGCGGCCCGCAAGGAAGCCGCCGATCTGGTCGCGCTGCTCACGCCGATCATCAAGGCGTTCCTGACCGACAACGCGTTCGAGTGCACCAACCACGGCATGCAGATCTACGGCGGCCACGGCTTCATCGCCGAGTGGGGCATGGAGCAGTACGTGCGCGACGCCCGCATCAACATGATCTACGAAGGCACCAACTCGATTCAGGCGCTCGACTTGCTGGGCCGCAAGGTGCTCGGCGACATGGGCGCGAAGCTGAAGAAGTTCGGTGCGATCGTCGCCGAGTTCGTCGAAGCCGAAGGCGTCAAGCCGGAAATGGCCGAGTTCGTCAATCCGCTCGCCGACATCGGTGAAAAGCTGCAGAAGCTCACCATGGAAATCGGCATGAAGGCGATGCAGAACCCCGACGAAGTCGGCGCCGCCGCGGTGCCCTACCTGCGTACGGCCGGCCATCTGGTGTTCTCGTACTTCTGGGCGCGCATGGCGCGTCTCGCGCTCGACAAGGAAGCATCGGGCGATCCGTTCTACAAGTCGAAGCTGGCCACCGCGCGCTTCTACTTCGCGCGTCTGTTGCCCGAAACGGCAGCCACGATCCGCGCCGCGCGCGCCGGCTCGAAGACGCTGATGGAAGTCGACGAAGCGCTGTTCTGATGCCCGGCCCATGGCGGCGGCGCAAGTCATGCGCTGCCGCCATGGGCACACCTCGCACTCTCATACGCCGCGTCGTCCGACTCCCAGCCCGCCGGGCACGACGCGCGTTTCCATCCGGAGGAATCCCGTGAGCAATTTCATCATTCGCAAGGTCGCCGTGCTCGGCGCCGGCGTGATGGGCGCGCAGATCGCCGCGCATCTCGTCAACGCGCGCGTCCCGGTGCTGCTGTTCGATCTGCCGGCCAAGGAAGGCCCGAAGAACGGCATCGCGCTGAAGGCGATCGAGAATCTCAAGAAGCTGTCGCCCGCGCCGTTCGGTGTGAAGGACGACGCGAAATACCTCGAACCGGCCAACTACGAAGACGACATCGCCAAGCTCGCCGAGTGCGACCTCGTGATCGAGGCCATCGCCGAGCGCATGGACTGGAAGCACGACCTCTACAAGAAGGTCGCGCCGCATATCGGGCCGAACGCGATCTTCGCGTCGAACACCTCGGGCCTGTCGATCACGGCGCTGTCGGATGGTTTTGCCGACGAGTTGAAGGCCCGCTTCTGCGGCGTGCACTTCTTCAATCCGCCGCGCTACATGCACCTCGTCGAACTGATCCCGACCGCCCACACGCGGCCCGAGATCCTCGACCAGCTCGAAACCTTCCTGACCAGCGTGGTCGGCAAGGGCGTGGTGCACGCCAAGGACACGCCGAACTTCATCGCGAACCGCGTCGGCATCTTCTCGATCCTGGCGGTGATCACCGAGGCCGCCAAGTTCGGCCTGCGCTTCGACGAAGTGGACGACCTGACCGGCGCGCGCCTGGGCCGCGCCAAGTCGGCCACGTTCCGCACTGCCGACGTGGTGGGCCTCGACACGATGGCGCACGTCATCAAGACGATGCAGGACAACCTCGCCGACGATCCGTTCTTCCCCGTGTACGAAACCCCGCCGGTGCTCGCCGAGCTGGTCAAGCAGGGCGCGCTCGGTCAGAAGACGGGCGCGGGCTTCTACAAGAAGGAAGGCAAGGCGATCAAGGTGCTCGATCCGAAATCGGGCAGCTACGTGGACGGCGGCGCAAAGGCCGACGAAACCGTGGGCCGCATCCTCAAGCGCCCGCCGGCCGAGCGCCTGAAGCTGCTGCGCGAGTCCACGCATCCGCAGGCGCAGTTCCTGTGGTCGGTGTTCCGCGACGTGTTCCATTACATCGGTTACCACCTCGAATCGATCGCCGACAACGCGCGCGACGTCGACCTCGCGATCCGCTGGGGCTTCGGCTGGAGCGAAGGCCCGTTCGAAGGCTGGCAGGCGGCGGGCTGGAAGCAGATCGCCGAATGGGTGCAGGAAGACATCGCGGCCGGCAAGGCGCTCGCCAACGTGCCGCTGCCGTCGTGGGTGCTCGAAGGCGCAGTGGCCGAGAAGGGCGGCGTGCATACCGACGAAGGCTCGTGGTCGCCGGCCGCCGGCAAATTCGTGCCGCGCTCGACGCTGCCCGTGTATGAGCGCCAGGTGTTCCGCGCACCGCTGATCGGCGAGGCCGGACGCGATCCGAAGACGTGGGGCAAGACGCTGATCGAAACCGATTCGGTGCGTGCCTGGGTGGACGAGCGCGCCGGCCAGGACGACGTGGTGATCGTCTCGTTCAAGTCGAAGATGAACACCATCGGCCCGGGCGTGATCGACGGGCTGGTGCAGGCGATCGAGCTGGCCGAGAAGGACTACAAGGCCGTGGTGATCTGGCAGCCGACCTCGCTGAAGCTCGGCACGCCGGGCGGCCCGTTCTCCGCCGGTGCGAATCTCGAGGAGGCGATGCCCGCGTTCATGATGGGCGGCGCGAAGGGCATCGAGCCGTTCGTCAAGAAGTTCCAGGAAGGCATGCTGCGCGTGAAGTACGCGAACGTGCCGGTGGTGGCGGCCGTGTCGGGCATCGCGCTCGGCGGCGGTTGCGAACTGATGCTGCACAGCGCCAAGCGCGTGGTGCACGTCGAGAGCTACGTCGGCCTGGTGGAAGTGGGCGTGGGCCTGGTGCCGGCCGGCGGCGGCCTCAAGGAAGCGGCGCTGCGCGCGGCCGAAGCCGCCACGGCGGCCGGTGCCACCACCGACATCCTGAAGTTCGTCACCAAGTCGTTCGAGAACGCGGCGATGGCGAAGGTGTCGGCCTCGGCGCACGATGCGCGTGCGATGGGCTACGTGAAGCCGTCGGACACCATCGTGCTCAACGTGTTCGAACTGCTCGACGTGGCGCGCAAGGAAGCGCGCGCGCTGGCCGATGCCGGCTACCGCGCGCCGCTGAAGGCCCGTGAAATTCCGGTGGCGGGCCGCTCGGCGATCTCGACCATCAAGGCGCAGCTCGTCAACATGCGCGACGGCCGCTTCATCAGCGAGCACGACTACCGCATCGCCAGCCGCATCGCGGAAGCGGTGTGCGGCGGCGACGTCGAAGCCGGCAGCACGGTGGACGAGGAGTGGCTGCTCGCGCTGGAGCGCCGCGCCTTCGTCGAACTGCTCGGCACGCAGAAGACGCAGGAACGGATCATGGGCATGTTGCAGACCGGCAAGCCGGTGCGTAACTGAGCGACCTAAGGAGCTTCAAATGAGCAAACAACTGCAAGACGCCTACATCGTCGCCGCGAGCCGCACGCCGATCGGCAAGGCCCCGCGCGGCGCGTTCAAGAACACGCGCCCCGACGAGTTGCTGGTGCATGCGATCAAGGCGGCCGTCGCCCAGGTGCCCGGCCTCGATACCAAGCTGATCGAGGATGCCATCATCGGCTGCGCTATCCCCGAAGCCGAGCAGGGCCTGAACGTGGCGCGCATGGGCGCGTTGCTGGCCGGCCTGCCGAACACGGTCGGCGGCGTGACCGTCAACCGCTTCTGCGCATCGGGCATCACCGCGTTGGCGATGGCGGCAGACCGGATTCGCGTGGGCGAATCCGACGCGCTGATCGCGGGCGGCTGCGAATCGATGAGCATGGTGCCGATGATGGGCAACAAGCCGTCGCTGTCGCCGCACATCTTCGATCGCAATGAGGATGTCGGCATCGCCTACGGCATGGGCCTGACGGCCGAGCGCGTGGCCGAGCAGTGGAAGGTGAGCCGCGAGGATCAGGACGCGTTCTCGGTCGAATCGCACCGCAAGGCGTTCGCCGCGCAGCAGGCCGGCGAGTTCGGCGACGAGATCGCGCCGTACCTGATCACCGAGCGTTTCCCGAACCTCTCCACCGGTGAAATCGACGTGCTGACGCGCGAGCTCAAGCTCGACGAAGGCCCGCGCGCCGACACCTCGCCGGAGGGCCTGGCCAAGCTGCGCACCGTGTTCGCCAACAAGGGCTCGGTCACGGCCGGCAACAGCTCGCAGACGTCGGACGGCGCCGGTGCGCTGATCGTCGTGTCGGAGAAGGTGCTCAAGGAATTCAACCTGACGCCGCTGGCGCGCTTCGTCAGCTTCGCGGTGCGCGGCGTGCCGCCGGAAATCATGGGCATCGGCCCTAAGGAAGCGATTCCGGCCGCGCTGAAGGCCGCCGGCCTCAAGCAGGACGATCTCGACTGGATCGAACTGAACGAGGCGTTCGCGGCGCAATCGCTGGCCGTGATCCGCGACCTGGGCCTCGATCCGTCGAAGGTCAACCCGATGGGCGGCGCGATCGCACTGGGCCACCCGCTCGGCGCGACCGGCGCGATCCGCGCGGCCACCGTGGTGCACGCGCTGCGCCGCCGCAACCTGAAGTACGGGATGGTCACGATGTGCGTCGGCACCGGCATGGGCGCCGCCGGCATCATCGAACGGCTGTAAGCGGGCTTCGCAGCCGATCACGGCGGTGCGCGGGCAAACGCTCGCGCACCGCTTTTTTACGCACGAGATTTTTACGCACGAGATACGAGGAGACGGTGAGATGGATATCCAGACCGACGTCGCGGACGGCGTCCTGACGATCACGATCGCGCGCCCCGCGAAGAAGAACGCGATCACGGCGGCGATGTATCAGGCGATGGCCGATGCGCTGGCCGGCGCGCAGGACGACAGCGCGGTACGCGTGATCCTGATTCGTGGCAGCGACGGCAATTTCAGCGCCGGCAACGACCTCGAGGATTTCATGAAGTCGCCGCCGAACACACCCGACGCGCCGGTGTTCCAGTTCCTGGACCGGATCAGCACGGCGGCCAAGCCGATCGTCGCGGCGGTGCCGGGCATCGCGGTGGGCGTGGGCGTGACGATGCTGCTGCATTGCGATCTGGTGTACGCGGCCGATACGGCCAAGCTGTCGCTGCCGTTCACGCAGTTGGGGCTGTGCCCGGAAGCGGCATCGAGCCTGCTGCTGACACGCCTGACGGGCCACCAGATCGCCGCCGAGAAGCTGATGCTCGGCGAGCCGTTCGACTCGCTCGAAGCGCACCGCATCGGCATCGTCAATCGCGTGCTGCCGGCCGCCGAACTCGACGCGTTCGCGGCGCGGCAGGCTGCGAAGCTGGCGGCGTTGCCGGCTTCGTCGTTGCGCGTGACCAAGGCGCTGATCAAGCGCACCGGCAGCGCGATCGAGGTGGCGCAGCGCATGGACGAGGAAGCGCGCCATTTCGGCGAGATGCTGCGCGGGCCGGAAGCGCGCGAGGCGATCAGCGCGTTCTTCGAGAAGCGCAAGCCCGATTTCCGTCAGTTCGACTGAAGGCGTTGGAGGCGCGGGTACGGCCCGGCCATGATTGGCCGGCTCGTACCCGCGCGTGACATCAGGCCGTGCCGTAATCCACGTAGCCCGATTCGCGGCAGAAGCTGACGAGCCGCAGGCCCGCTTCCCGCGCGATCGCGATCGCCAGCGACGACGGCGCCGAAATCGTCGCCACCAGCGGAATGCCGACGCGCGCGGCCTTGCGCACCAGCTCGTAGCTGGCGCGGCTCGACAGGAACACGAAGCCGTCGGTCAGATCGGCGCGCGCGAGCACCAGATGGCCGATCAGCTTGTCGAGCGCGTTGTGGCGGCCGACATCCTCGAACGCGCAGCGGATCGCGCCCGTGGCGTCGCACCAGGCGGCCGCGTGCAGGCCACCCGTCAGTTTGGTCAGCGCCTGATGCTCGGGCAGCGCGCGTGCCGCCTGCGCCAGCGCGTCGGGCGCCAGGCGATCGAGAAAGCCGGTCACGGGCACGCGTTCGGGGGCCAGGTCGAGCAGGTCGATGCTCTCGACGCCGCATACGCCGCAACCGGTGCGCCCGGCCAGCGCCCGGCGCCGGTCCTTCAGCGCGAGAAACGCCTGCTGAATCACGTCGAGCTGGATTTCCGCGTGGGGAATGGCCGCGTCGGTGCGCAGCGTCACTTCGATATCCTTGATGTCGGCGCCGCGCGAGACGATCCCTTCCGAGATCGAGAAGCCCACCGCGAACGCTTCCAGGTCGCGCGGCGTGCACATCATCACCGCGTGCGAGATGCCGTTGTACACCAGCGCGACGGGCCATTCCTGGCCGACGTGATCGGCGGTGCCGGCGATCTCGCCGCCGCGGTAGCGCGAGATCGCGACTTCGACGGCGCCGTTCGGTTCGAGGGATTCGAGGGATGGGTTCAACGGAGGCTCCAGCGGGGGGCAGCGGGTTCTGCAGATTCATGGTGTGCCGGCACGACGCATGCACGGGCAAGCGCGGCCGCGCGGACGGGTTCTACAATACCGGATCGCGGCGAATCCCGTCGCCCGCCACTCGGCCTTTCACTACCGGAATACGCATGGAACTGAGCGACGCGCCGTTGCTGTTCGGCTTCGAGATCGATTCGTCGGAGGATTTCACGTTCATCCCGATGATCGTGCGCTTTCACCTGGATCGTTGCGGGCTGCGGATCTCGCTCGATCAGTGGCAGCGGCTGCCGCTCGACGCGCGCAAGCGGCTGGCCCGTTTCCCGGTGGCGGCCGGCGCCGGTCCGGACATGGCTCCCGACAGGGAAAATCCCGAGCCCGAGCCCGAGTCCGAGCTCAAGTCCGAGCTCGACATGGGCTTCGGCGAGGCACTCGCGGGGCTGTTGCACGCGCAGGGCGTCGAGGCCGCCGAAACGTTCGAGCCGGAGCCCGCGCCCGGCTGGGCGAATCGGGCGGCAGTGCCTTCGGCGCTGGTTGCACAGTGCGCGCTGGCCTGCCTGCCCGCGCCGTCGCCGGCGCAATGGGCCGCGCTTGGGGCCTTCGAGCGCTACGTGCTGGCCAAGCTGTCGCGCAAGCCGAAGCTCAACCACGATTTCATCCCGGCCATGCGCGAGTTCGCGCTGGCGCCGGCCTGAGCCGGCAGCCGGCGATCGGCAGCCAGCTCAGGCGACCGGCGGCAACGCGCGCGGGCGGCGCTCCGAATCGGTCGCCACGTAGGTCAGCGTGGCCTCGGTCACCTTTACCACCTCGCCGGCCAGCCCCATGCGCTGCGCATACACTTCCACGCCGATCGTGATCGAGGTGTTGCCGGTCTTGACGATCTGCGCGTAGAAGCTGACCAGATCGCCGACGAACACCGGCTGCTTGAACACGAAGGAATTGACCGCCACCGTCGCCACCCGGCCGTTGGCGCGGCGGCTGGCCGGGATCGAGCCGGCGATGTCGACCTGCGACATGATCCAGCCGCCGAACACGTCGCCGTGGACGTTCGCCTCGGACGGTTGCGGGACGACGCGCAGCGCGGGCTGCTGTTGCGGGAGTTGCGGCGACGATTCGGTCATGACGGGGGTTCCACTCGGTGATGGCCGGCGCGACGCGACCGGAGGGCAGCGACGCGAATCGGCTTCTGCGACAATGCAGGCTTCCGAAATTGTACGAGAAAGCGCGTGTCCGGCCTTGCGCCGACGGCATGCGCACCGTCCCCCCCATGCGTCGCTTCCCCGCTTCCTCCGAACCTGCGCCGGCCGCCACCGGGCCGCGCAACGACTGGCAGACGATCCGCTCGCTGCTGCCCTACCTGACCACCTACAAGGGGCGGGTGCTGCTCGCGCTGTCCTGTCTGATCGGCGCGAAGCTGGCCAACCTCGGCGTGCCGATCGTCATGAAGCGGATCGTCGACGGCCTCGCGCCGGTCCAGCATCTGCAGGCGCTCGGCCGTGCCGAACAGTCGGCGCCGATCGTGCTGGCGGGCGGCATCGGCCTGCTGGTGGTGGCGTATGCGCTGGTGCGGCTGTCCACCTCGCTGTTTACCGAGCTGCGCGAGATGCTGTTCGCCAAGGTGACCGAGAGCGCGGTGCGCCAGCTTGCGTTGCAGGTGTTCCGGCATCTGCACGGGCTGTCGCTGCGCTTTCACCTCGACCGGCAGACGGGCGGCATGTCGCGCGACATCGAACGCGGCACGCGCGGCATCCAGCAACTGATTTCCTATTCGCTCTACAGCATCCTGCCGACGCTGATCGAGGTCGGGCTGGTGCTCGGCTTCTTCGTCGTGAAATACGACGCGTGGTACGCGATCATCACGCTCGGTGCGCTGGCCGGCTACGTGGTGTTCACGATCAAGGTCACGGAATGGCGCACGCACTATCGCCGCACCATGAACGAGCTCGATTCGCGAGCCAGTTCGCGCGCGATCGATTCGCTGATCAACTACGAGACGGTCAAGTACTTCAGCAACGAGGAATGGGAAGCGCGGCGCTACGACGAGAACCTGCAACGCTATCGGCAGGCCGCGATCCGTTCGCAGCGCTCGCTGTCGCTGCTCAATTTCGGGCAGCAGGCGATCATCGGCGTGGGCCTCGTGCTGATCCTCTGGCGCGCCACGCAGGGCGTGCTGGCCGGGCACCTGACGCTCGGCGATCTGGTGCTGATCAACACGTTCATGCTGCAGCTCTACATCCCGCTGAATTTCCTCGGCATTGTCTATCGCGAACTGAAGCAGAGCCTGACCGACATGGATCGCATGTTCGGGCTGCTGTCCGCGCCGCAGGAAGTGGCCGATGCGCCGGATGCGCCGGCGCTGGCGGTGAGTGGCGCGGCGGTGCGCTTCGAGCATGTCAACTTCTCGTACGAGCCGGCGCGGCAGATCCTCCACGATGTCAGCTTCACGATCGCGGCCGGCACGACCACGGCCGTGGTCGGTCACAGCGGCTCGGGCAAGTCGACGCTGTCGCGCCTGCTGTTCCGCTTCTACGATCTGCCGCGCGGCCCCGGCGGCGCGATCACGATCGACGGGCAGGACCTGCGCGATGTCACGCAGGCGTCGCTGCGCGCCTCGATCGGCATCGTGCCGCAGGACACCGTGCTGTTCAACGACACGATCCACTACAACATCGCCTACGGCCGGCCCGAGGCGACGCGCGAGGAGGTGATCGCGGCCGCGCGCGCCGCGCACATCCATGCGTTCGTGGAAGGGCTGCCGAACGGCTATGACACGACCGTCGGCGAGCGCGGCCTGAAGCTCTCGGGCGGCGAGAAGCAGCGCGTGGCGATCGCGCGCACGATCCTCAAGAACCCGCCGGTGCTGGTGTTCGACGAGGCCACCTCGGCGCTCGATTCGCGCTCGGAGCGCGCGATCCAGCAGGAGCTGGAGCAGATCGCGCGGCATCGCACGACGCTCGTGATCGCGCACCGGCTGTCGACCGTGGTGCACGCCGCACAGATCATCGTGATGGATCGCGGGCGGATCGTGGAGCGCGGCACGCACGACGAACTGGTGCGCGCGGGCGGCCACTATGCGCAGATGTGGGCGCTGCAACAGCAGCAGCGCGAGGTGGCGCCCGAGGTGCCCGGGGCCTGAGGGCTCAGGCGGTGGGGTGGTCGCGACCGCGCAGCCGCGCGTCGAGTTCGGCGAGCTGCGCCGGCGTGCCGACGTTCTCCCACAGGCCGTCGTAGCGCTCGCCGGTCGCGCGGCCGGCGGCGATGGTGTCGCGGTAATAGGGCGTCAGCGCGCGGCGCGTACCGGGCGGCAGGTCGGCGAACATGCGCAGGTCGTAGAGCCCGATATTGCCGAACGTGAAGCGCGTTGCGTCGGTATCGGCGGCATCGGCGGCGTCGAGCGACAGCCGGCCGTGGCCGTCGAGCGCGAAATCGCCGTGCGGATGGAAGACCGGATTCGGCACCATCACCAGGTGCAGGCCCGGCGCGTCGAGCGCGGCCATCGCGGCGGCGCGCTCGCGCAGCGAGGCGTAATCGAATTCACAGAACACGTCGCCGCTGACGGCCACGAAGATCGGCGACGGCCCGTCGAGCAGCGGCCGCGCCTGGGCGATGCCGCCGGCCGTCTCCAGCGCCTCGCCTTCGGGCGAATAGCGCAGTTGCACGCCCCAGCGCGAGCCGTCGCCGAGCGCGGCCTCGATCTGTTCGCCGAGCCAGGCGTGGTTGATCACGATGGTGGTGAAGCCGGCCGCGGCGAGCCGCTCGATCTGCCAGACGATCAGCGGTTTGCCGCCGGCTTCGAGCAGCGGTTTCGGGCAGTGGTCGGTGAGCGGGCGCATCCGTTCGCCGCGTCCGGCGGCGAAGATCATCGCGGTATCGAGCTTGACGGTCATCGGGGCAAGGGCTGGAAGGCTGGAGCGGGAAGCGGAAGCGGGATGCGCGTCAGAACGTATAGCCGACTTCGACGGACGCCTGCCCCTCGAGTTCGTCGAGCAGCTTCGCGAACGGCGCGAGCGGCCGGTAGCGCTGCGCAACCTTGCGCGCATAGCCGAGGAAGCGCGGCAGATCGTCGAGGTAGTGCGGCTTGCCGTCGCGATAGTGGATGCGCGGGAACAGCCCGAGCACCTTGATGTGGCGCTGCAGGCCCGTCCATTCGAGCTGGCGGTAGAACTCGCCGAAATCGGCATCGACCGGCAGGCCGGCCTTGCGGGCGCGTTCCCAGTAGTAGACGAAGCAGTCGAGCTCGAATTCCTCGTCCCAACTGATGAACGCGTCGCGCAGCAGCGAGACGACGTCGTACGACAGCGGCCCCCACACGGCATCCTGGAAATCGAGCACGCCGGGATTCGGCTCGGCGATCATCAGGTTGCGCGGCATGAAGTCGCGCAGCATGAAGCCTTGCGGCTGCGACAAGCCGTTCGCCACCAGCAGCGCGAAGGTGCGGTCGAGCACGCCGCGCTGGCGCTCGTCGAGCGTCTTGCCCAGATGGCGGCCGACGAACCATTCCGGCATCAGTTCCATCTCGCGGCGCAGGAACGCCTCGTCGAAGGCCGGCAGCACGCCCTCGCGCGAGGCAAGCTGCCAGCGGATCAGCGCGTCGAGCGCGTCGCGCAGCAGCGGCTTCGCGGCGGCGGTGTCGGCGGGGTCGAGCGCGCCGATGTAGGTGGCCGTGCCGAGATCGGTGACCAGCATGAAGCCCGCCTCGAAATCGTGTTCGAGCACCCGGGGCGCGTGCAGGCCGGCCGCCTCGAGCAGGCCGGCGATCTGCACGAACTCGCGGCATTTCTCGGGCGGCGGCGCGTCGACCGCGATGACCGTGCCGCCGGCCGCCGTGCCGCTCGCGAGCCGGAAATAGCGCCGGAAGCTCGCATCGGCCGAGGCTGGCGCGAGCGTGGCGAGATCCAGCGCGTAACGGCTGCCGAAGCCGGCCAGCCAGGCGAGCAGTTGGTCGCGGCGCGGGTCGGTGCTGTCGGGAGTGGGCGAGGCGGGGGCGGTGGAAGGGAGCGTCATCGAACGAAACGGAAACTCGGGGGAGGGGGGAACGTCTTGCCATATAATACCCCACGACTTTTTTGACGCGTCCCGTGTCAATCCCCCGCCGGTTGCGGGGCCGCAGCCCGCCTGCGGCCCGTCGAGCTGCCCGCCGATCGCCCCCTTCGTGTGCGTCCGACGCAGTCACGGTTCGATTGCGCGGGGGGCTCGACGTGCGAACGCAGGGGTCCTCCGGGGCCGACTCGCCCGATATCGATGCCGCCTAAACCGATTTTCCCGTTTGTCACCCGCAGCGAGCCCGCGACGCGCAAACGGCGCCTCGCGGTTGCCCTGCTCGCCGTACCGGGCTTCGTGCCCGTGGTCGCGCAGGCGCAGCTCGTGGGTTCGGCCGCGGTGCCGCAGCCGCTCGGCGCGTCGCCGTGGGATTTGCGCCTCGTGCCGCAGCTCGAGGAGCATCCGCTGCGCACCGGCAGCAAGCCGGCCGGCTTCGTGCTGGCCGACCACACGAACGGCACCACCGATCAGGATCTCGCCGCCAAGGGTTCGGCCGAGCTGCGGCGCGGCACGACCATCGTGAAGGCCGACGCGCTGCACTACGATCAGGACACCGACATGGCCGATGCCTACGGCAAGGTCACGGTGTCGGGCAACGGATCGACGTTCTACGGCCCGGAAGCGCACCTGAAGGTCGAGGCGAACCAGGGCACCATGAGCACGCCGAAGTACCGCTTCACGAGCTCCGGCGGCTCGGGCAGCGCGGCCAAGGGCGAGTTGCTCGACAGCGAGCGCTCGGTGCTGACCGACGCCACCTATTCGGCCTGCAACTGCGACAACCCGGCCTGGTACATCAAGGGCAGCCGTTTCGAATTCGACACCGGTGCCGACGAAGGCGTGGCGCGCGACGGCGTGCTGTTCTTCCAGGGCGTGCCGATCTTCGCCAGCCCGTGGCTGACGTTCCCGCTGTCGGGCGAGCGGCGTAGCGGCTTCCTGCCGCCCACGGTTTCGGTGAGCTCGACCAACGGCTTCGAGCTGGCCACGCCGTATTACTTCAACATCGCGCCGAACCGCGACCTGACGCTGACGCCGGAGCTCATTTCCAAGCGCGGCTTCTTCACGCGCGCCGAGTTCCGCTATCTGTCGCCGAACTACGCCGGCTCGCTGACGGGCGAGTACCTGCCCGACGACCACCTGACGCACCGTAACCGCTACGCGATCTACTGGCAGCACCAGCAGAACTTCGGCGGCGGTTTCGGCGGCTACATCTACTACAACAAGGTCTCGGACAGCACCTATCCGGAAGACCTCGGTTCGACGAACCAGTTCGCCAACGGCACGCAAACCCTGTATCAACAGGAAGCGGGCCTGACGTATAACAACGGCCCGTGGGCCGTGCTGGCGCGCTATCAGCACTGGCAGACGCTGCCGCCGTCGATCGCGCCGTACGGCCGCGAGCCGCAGTTGAACGTCAAGTACACGAAGTACGACGTCGGCGGCTTCGATTTCGGCGCGGAAGCCGATTACTCGCGGTTCCGCATCACCACCGCGGATCAGCCGGAAGGCGACCGCGTGATGTTCAACCCGTACGTGTCGTACGGCGTCTACGGCCCCGGCTACTTCTTCGTGCCGAAGGCGCAGATGCACATCGCATCCTACGACCTGACCACCACGACGGGCGGCATTCCGGGCCAGCCGAAGCGCTTCACCTACTCGATTCCGACGCTCTCGCTCGACAGCGGGCTGGTGTTCGACCGTTCGGTGCGGCTGTTCGGGCAGGACTTCATCCAGACGCTCGAACCGCGCCTGTTCTACGTCTACACGCCGTACCGCAACCAGCTCAACGCGCCGCTGTTCGACACGGCCGAATCGGATTTCGGGCTTGCCGAGATCTTCACGACGAACACGTTCGTCGGCAACGACCGGATCGCCGACGAAAACCGCCTGACGGCCGCGATCACCACGCGTTTCCTGAACCCGGCCACGGGCGACGAGCGCGCGCGCTTCGTGATCGCCCAGCAGTACTACTTCACCGATCAGCGCGTCACGCTCGGCCAGACCCAGGCCGCCACCCAGGCCCGCCATTCGGACCTGATCGTCGGCGCGTCGATCAAGCTGGGCGCGAATTTCGCGTCGGAAACGGCGTTCCAGTACAACGCGGACAACAACCAGCTCGTGAAATCGAGCGTGGGCTTCGGCTGGAGCCCGGCCGAGCGCCGCGTGATCAACGTTGCCTATCGCTACACGCGCGCCAACACCACGCTGGACAACGAGCCGATCAACCAGGTGCTGATCTCGGGCCAATGGCCGCTCACGCGCCGCCTCTACGCGGTCGGCCGGTTCAACTACGATCTGGCCAGCAAGCGCGTGGTCGACGGTCTACTTGGCTTCCAGTACGATGCCGACTGCTGGGCGCTCGGCGTCGGCATCCAGCGCATCGCGAACGGCGTGAACACGTCGGGGCAGCAGAACTCCGCGACGCGCTTCATGGCCCAACTGACGCTCAAGGGGCTCACGAGCGTCGACAACGGCCTCGTCGCCGCCTTCAAGGAAGGCGTCCCGGGCTACACGCCGCTGCCGCCGCAGGCGCCGCCGCTGGCCCGATTCAGCAACTATGACTAAAGCGTCCGCATCCGCTGCGGCGCGAGCCCAGCCTGCTTTCAATGGAGTTTCCGTGGCAATGAAGAAATCCCTTCGCTTCGCAGCAATCGTGTCCGGTCTGGTCGCCGTCATGTCGCTGCTGTCCGTCACCCCGGCGGCCGCGCAGGCGCTCGGCGCGAAAGGCGCGACGCTGGCCGACGAAGTCGTGGCGGTCGTCAACGACGGCGTGATCACGGGCCGCGAGCTCGATCAGCGCGTCAGCCTGATTTCGCGCCGCCTGCAACAGCAGAACTCGCCGGTGCCGCCGATGGACGAGCTGCGCTCGCAGGTGCTGAACCAGATGGTGGTGGAGCGCATCCAGTTGCAGAAGGCGAAGGAAGACGGCATCACCGTGACCGATGCGACCGTGCAAAGCACGCTGCAACGGCTCGCCGCGGCCAACAACATGACGCTCGACCAGTACCAGGCCCAGCTCGAGAAGCTCGGCGTGCCCTGGAGCACGTTCGTCGGCGATGCGCGCAACGAACTGCTGCTGTCGCGCCTGCGCGAGAAGGAAGTCGACAGCAAGATCACCGTGACCGATTCCGAAGTGGCGGCCTACATCGCCAGCCAGCGTGGCCCGAACGCCGGTTCGCAGCAGGACGTGCGGCTCGAGCATATCTTCGTCGCCGCGCCGCAGAACGCGCCGGAAGCGCAGATCGACACCGCCCAGAAGAAGGCCGACGCGCTGCTCAAGCAGGCGCTCGCCTCGGGCACGAACTTCGAGAAGCTCGCCAAGAGCGATTCGGAAGCGAAGGACGCGAAGACGGGCGGCGATCTCGGCTTCAAGTCGCAAAGCGCGCTGCCGGCCGACGTCGTGCAGGCCGTCGCGCAACTGCGTCCCGGCCAGGTCAATCCGGCCCTGATCCGCGTGCCGGACGGCTTCGAAATCGTGCGTCTGGTCGACCGTCGCCCGGCGGCGGGCACCGCGGGCGCGTCGCCGAAGATCGTGCAAACCCACGTGCGCCACATCCTGCTGCGCGTCGGCGACGGCAAGTCCGAAGCCCAGGCGCGCCAGCAACTGATCGACATCCGTAACCAGGTCGAGGCCGGCGGCGATTTCGCCAACTTCGCGCGCACCTATTCGCAAGACGGCTCGGCCTCGCAAGGCGGCGACCTCGGCTGGATCAGCCCGGGCGAGACGGTGCCGGAATTCGAACGCGCCATGAACCAGCTTCAGGACGGCCAGGTCAGCCAGCCGGTGCGCAGCGAATACGGTTACCACTTGATCCAGGTGCTGGGCCGCCGCGACGCGGAAGGCTCGGTGCAGAAGCAGATGGACATCGCCCGTCAGGCGATCGGCCAGCGCAAGGCCGAGCAGGCGTATGCCGACTGGCTGCGCGAGCTGCGCGATTCGTCCTACGTGCAGATCAAGAACGCGCCGCTGGCGAACTGAGCCGTACCGCCATGTCCGACGCCCCGCTGCGCATCGCGATCACCACCGGCGAGCCGGCCGGCGTCGGTCCCGAGCTGTGCGCGCGGGCGCTGACGGAAGCGGCCACTCGCTGGCCCGATGCGCGTTTCGCGGTGTTGTGCGACGCGGCCCTGTTCGCCGAGCGCGCGCAGGCCGCGGGCGTCGATCCGGCGGTGCTCGGCGGCGGCGTCGACATCGTGCATCGGCCGCTGGCCGTGCCGTCGCAGGCAGGCCGGCTCGATGCGGCCAACGGCCCGTATGTGCTCGGCCTGCTCGACGCCGCGATCGACGGCGCCACGGCCGGCGAGTACGACGCGATCGTCACCGCGCCGCTGCAGAAAAGCACCATCAACGATGCCGGCGTGCCGTTTACCGGCCATACCGAATACCTGGCCGAACGCACCGGCACCGCGCGCGTCGTCATGATGCTGGCGGGCACCGGCGAACGGCCGTTGCGCGTCGCGCTGGCCACCACACACCTGCCGCTCAAGGACGTATCCGCCGCGCTCACCATCGACGGGCTGGTCGACACGCTGGCCATCATCGATCGCGACCTGCGCCGTCATTTCGGCCTCGCCGCGCCTCGCATCCTCGTGACCGGCCTGAACCCGCACGCGGGCGAGAACGGCTATCTGGGCCGCGAGGAAATCGACGTGATCTCGCCGGCGCTCGCGCAGGCCCAGGCGCGCGGCATCGATGCGCGCGGCCCGTATCCGGCCGACACCTTGTTCCAGCCACGCCATCTCGAACACGCCGATTGCGTGCTCGCGATGTTTCATGACCAGGGCCTGCCGGTCCTGAAGTACGCGACGTTCGGCGAAGGCATCAACGTCACGCTCGGCCTGCCGATCGTGCGGACCTCGGTCGATCACGGCACCGCGCTCGACCTGGCCGGCACCGGCCGCGCCGATTGCGGCAGCCTGATCGCCGCGCTCGATACCGCCGTGGCGATGGCACGTCACCGTCGCGCCGGCTGAAGCAGCCGTCACACCTTTTTCGTTTTTTTCGTTTTCGATGTCGAACAGCAGACAGCACCAGGGACACTTCGCGCGCAAGCGCTTCGGGCAGAACTTTCTCGTCGATCACGGCGTGATCGATTCGATCGTCAGGACGATTCGTCCCGTGCGAGGCGAGCGCATGGTCGAAATCGGGCCGGGCCTCGGTGCACTCACCGGCCCCGTGATCGAATGCCTCGCCACCGCCGAATCGCCGCTGCATGCGGTCGAACTCGATCGTGACCTGATCGGCCGCCTCAAGCAGCGCTTCGGCGAGCTGCTCGAACTGCACGCCGGCGATGCGCTGGCGTTCGACTTCGGCGCGCTGGCGCTGCCCGGCGACAAGCCCACGCTGCGCATCATCGGCAACCTGCCGTACAACATCTCCAGCCCGCTGCTGTTCCATCTGATGACGTTTGCCGAACGCGTCGTCGATCAGCACTTCATGTTGCAGAACGAGGTGGTCGAGCGGATGGTGGCCGAGCCGGGCTCGAAGGCGTTCAGCCGCCTGTCCGTGATGCTGCAATACCGCTACGTGATGGACAAGATGCTCGACGTGCCGCCCGAGTCGTTCCAGCCGCCGCCGAAGGTCGATTCGGCGATCGTGCGGATGATTCCGTACGCGCCGCACGAAATCGCGCCGGTCGATGTCGAGGTGCTCGGCGAGGTGGTCACGGCCGCGTTCTCGCAGCGCCGCAAGATGTTGCGCAACACGCTGCATGGGTATCGCGACACGGTGGATTTCGATGCGCTCGGTTTCGATCTGGCGCGTCGCGCCGAGGATGTCGGCGTGGCCGAATACGTCGATCTGGCGCAACGCGTGGCGGCTGCGCGCGCATAAGGTGTTCGCGGCGCGCCCGGCGAACATCGGCCGGGTCTGGTAAATTCGGCCGTTCCCAAAAAACAGTCCCCACGGAGTCCCTCATCATGCGAATGCTGCACACCATGCTGCGCGTCGGCGATCTCGACCGCTCGATCAAGTTCTATACGGAACTGCTCGGAATGAAGCTGCTGCGCCGCCACGACTACCCGGAAGGCAAGTTCACGCTGGCCTTCGTCGGTTACGAGGACGAAACCACGGGCACGGTGCTCGAGCTGACCCATAACTGGGATACCTCGTCGTACGAGCTCGGCACCGGCTACGGCCACATCGCCCTCGAAGTCGACGATGCCTACGCTGCCTGCGACGCCATCAAGGCGCAGGGCGGCAAGGTCACGCGCGAGGCCGGCCCGATGAAGCACGGCAAGACCGTGATCGCCTTCGTCGAAGATCCGGACGGCTACAAGATCGAGTTCATCCAGGCCGGCACGCGCGGCTCGCGCGACTGAACGGTTGGCCGGCAGTTGAGTTGCCGATGAAAAAAGCGCCCCGCGGGGCGCTTTTTCGTTGTGGGGTGCGTGAGCGGGTGCTTATAGCGCCGGCAGCAACTCGGGCGGATGGTTCTTGAGCGTGTGCCGCGCCTCGCGGAATTCCGGGAAGATCGATTCGACCGTCTGCCAGAACGCCGGGCTGTGGTTCATCTCGCGCAGATGCGAAAGCTCGTGCGCCACCACGTAATCGATGATCGAGATCGGGAAGTGCACGAGCCGCCAGTTCAGGCGGATCTTGCCGTCGCTCGAACAACTGCCCCAGCGCGTGGAGGCCGACGACAGCGCGTAGGCGCTGTAGCGGACGCCGAGCTTTTCGGCGTACACCACGAGCCGCTCGCCGAACACGCGCTTCGCTTCACCCTGCAGCCAGCCCTGCACGCGATCCTTGATCTGTTGCGCGTCGGCATGCACGGGCAGCCCCAGCGCGAGCACCGCGCGTTCGGCATGGTAGGTGAGCGTGCCGTCGGCCGAGGCCAGGGCGATTTCCACCGGCTTGCCGAGGTACGGAAGGCGCGCGCCGTCCTTCCAGTCGATCTGCGGCAGCGCGCGTTGCTCGATGCGGGTTTGCCATTCGGCCAGCTTGGCGAAGATCCAGCGGCGCTTCTCGGCGATCGCCGCCTCGACGTCGGCCAGCGTGACCCAGCGCGGCGCCGTGATGGTGAGGCCGCTGCCGTCGATCGCAAAGCCGATCGTGCGGCGCGCGGAGCGCCGCAACCGGTATTCGAGCACGCGCCCGTCGAGCGTCAGCTTGCGCAGCGAGCGGTCGCGCTCCGGCGACGGCGATGCGGACGGCGAGGGCGGCGGGCCGTCGAACAGCGGCAGATCGAGTTGGTGATGATCGAGTGCGACCACGGCGGGCCGCGGCCTGGGACGCTTGGGCATCAGATCGATTCGTTTGGCAGTACGCAATATGAATGAAACCTTGAATCAGGATCGTGCGGCGTGTGCCGGAGGTGTACCACCGTCCGCGCCACCGCTTTCGTGGCGGTAGGCTTCGGGATCGATGCGGCGCATTTCCGCTTCGATCCATTGCTCGACGCGCGTGTTCAACTCGTCGGGGCTCAGGCCGCGCGAATCGATCGGCTTGCCGATCGACACCGTGACTATACCCGGATACTTGGTGAACGAATTGCGTGGCCAGACGCGTCCTGCGTTGTGGGCGATCGGCACGACCGGGGCACCTGCGCCCACCGCGAAGCGGGCACCGCCCGTCTTGTATTTGCCCTGGCGGCCGGTGGGCGTGCGCGTGCCTTCGGGGAACATGATCACCCAGGCGCCTTCCGAGAGCCGCTTCTTGCCCTGGCGGATCACCGAGTCGAAAGCGTACTTGCCTTCCTTGCGGTTGATGTTGACCATGTGCAGCAGGCCGAGCGCCCAGCCGAAGAACGGCACGTAGAGCAGCTCGCGCTTGAACACGTAGCAGAGCGGGCGCGGCATCAGCGCCGGGAAGGCCAGCGTTTCCCAGGCCGATTGATGCTTCGAGAGCAGCACGGCGGGGCCGTCCGGCAGGTTTTCCATGCCTTCGATGCGGTAGCGGATGCCGTTCAGCACGCGCACCACGAAGAGCGTCGAACGGCACCAGCCGGCCGCCATCCAGTAGCGTGCGTCGGGGCGCAGGAACGGGAACGCGATGAAGCACGCGGTCGCATACGGCACCGTGTACAGCACGAGATAGAGAAACAGCAACAGGGAACGGATGATGAGCATCGGCTTGGTTCGGACGTAGGCGAAACAGCGGAAACGACGGAAACGGTGGAACGGGTGGCGCGCCGTCAGATCAGCCCGGCTCCCGTGACAGGAAATCGAGCGCGAACGCGCGCAGGTCGTCGTGCACGCGCGTGCCCTCGGGGAGGTTGCCGGCCGCGAGCGTCTTGCGGCCCTTGCCCGTGAGCACCAGATGCGGCCGGAAGCCGACCGCGACGCCGGCTTGCAGGTCGCGCAGCGAATCGCCGACGATCGGCGTTTCGTCCGCGTCGATCTCGAAGCGCTCCGAGATCATCGTCATCATGCCCGGCTTCGGCTTGCGGCAATCGCAGTTGTCGTTGGCCGTGTGCGGGCAGTAGAACACCGCGTCGATGCGCGCGCCGACCGTGGCGGCAGCCTTGTGCATCTTCAGATGCATGGCGTTGAGCGCCGCCATGTCGAACAGCCCGCGGCCGATGCCCGACTGGTTGGTGGCGACCACCACGCGGTAGCCCGCGTGGTTGAGCCGTGCGATCGCTTCGAGGCTGCCGGGCAGCGCGATCCACTCGTCGGGCGTCTTGATGAACGCATCCGAATCGACGTTGATGACGCCGTCCCGGTCGAGGACGACGAGCTTGCGGTGGGGCATGACGTTCTCCTGGCGCGCGTGACGTGGGGCGCGCCGCTTACGCGGCGAGCTTCGAGATGTCGGCGACGCAGTTCATCTGCTGATGCAGCGCCGACAGCAGCGCGAGGCGGTTCGCGCGCAGCGCGGGATCCTCGGCGTTGACCATCACGTCGTTGAAGAAGGTATCGACCGGGGCGCGCAGCGCGGCGAGCGCCGACAGCGCGCCCGTGTAGTCGCGCGCGGCCAGTTGCGACTGCACGCGCGGCGTGACTTCCGCCAGTTGCGCGGCGAGCGCCTGTTCGGCCGGCTCGGCCAGCAGGGCCGGTTGAACTTCGCCCGGCGCGCCGCCTTCCGACTTCTTCAGGATGTTCGAGATCCGCTTGTTGGCAGCGGCGAGCGCTTCCGCCTCGGTTAGACGCGTGAACTCGCGCACCGCATCGAGGCGGGCGATCAGGTCGTCGACGCGCGTCGGTTCGAGGCCGAGCACGGCTTCGATCTCGCCCGTCGAGTAGCCGCGCTCGCGCAGGATGCCGCGCAGGCGATCGAGGAAGAACGCGTAGATCGCGGCGGTCGAATCGGCCACGCCGTCGATGCCGGCGAAGCTCGCGTAGGCCGTGCGCAGCAGTTCGACGAGGTCGAGCGGCAACTGCTTTTCGAGCAGCAGGCGCAGCACGCCGAGCGCGTGACGGCGCAGCGCGAACGGGTCCTTCTCGCCCGTGGGCGCGAGGCCGATGCCCCAGATGCCGACGATCGTTTCGAGCTTGTCGGCCAGCGCAACCGCCGTGCTGACCGGCGCGGCCGGCAGCGTGTCGCCGGAGAAGCGAGGCTGGTAATGCTCGGTGCAGGCGACGGCGACTTCGTCCGGCTCGCCGTCGTGGCGCGCGTAGTAGGTGCCCATCGTGCCTTGCAGCTCGGGGAACTCGCCCACCATGTCGGTCAGCAGGTCGGCCTTGGCCAGGCGCGCGGCGCGTTGCGCGAGTGCGGCATCGGCGCCGACGGCCGGCGCGATCTGCGCGGCGATCGATTCGATCCGCTCGACGCGCGCGAGCTGCGAGCCGAGCTTGTTGTGATAGACGACGTTGGCCAGGCGCGGCACGCGATCGGCGAGGCGGGTCTTTTTATCGGTCTCGAAGAAGAACTTCGCATCGGCCAGGCGCGGGCGCACCACGCGCTCGTTGCCTTCGACGATGTCGCCCGGCGTGGGCGTCTCGATGTTCGAGACGATCAGGAAGCGCGAGCGCAGCTTGCCGGCGGCATCGGTCAGCGCGAAATACTTCTGGTTGGTCTGCATCGTCAGGATCAGGCATTCCTGAGGCACGTCCAGGAATTCGTCCTCGAAGTTGCAGGCATACACCACCGGCCATTCGACCAGCGCGTTGACCTCGTCGAGCAGCGCTTCGGGCATCACCACCGTGTCGCTTTCGGCATGGGCGGCGAGCGCCGTGCGGATCGATTCGCGGCGGTCGACGAAGTGCGCGATCACGCGGCCTTTCTCGCGCAGCGTATCGGCATAGGTTTCGGCCGAGCGGATCGCCACGGCGCCCGTCGACAGGAAGCGGTGGCCGAGCGTGGTGTCGCCGGCGTCGATGCCGAACGCGGTGACCGGCACGACCTGCGTGTCGTGCAGCACGGTCAGGCGCAGCACCGGGCGCACGAAGCGCACGTCGGTGCCGTCCGGGCGTTGATACGTCATCACCTTCGGGATCGGCAGCTTGGCGAGCGTGTCGTCGAGCGCGGCCTGCAGGCCGTCGGCCAGTTGCGCGCCGGGCGCCGAGTAGTTGATGAAGAACGCTTCGGCCTTGCCGTCCTGGGCGCGTTCGAGCGAATCGATGGCGAGGTCGGGGTGGCCGAGCGCCGCGAGCTTCTTCGCGAGCGGCGGGGTGGGCTTGCCTTCGGCGTCGAGTGCGACCGACACGGGCAGCACTTTCTCGCGAACCTGGCGATCCGGCGCGACGGCGCGCACGTTGCGGATCACCACGGCCAGGCGGCGCGGCGTGGCGTAGCGTTCGAACACGGGTTCGCCGTCGGTCAGGTCGCGCGCGGCGAGGCGCTGCGCGAGGCCTTCGGCAAAGGCGTCGCCGAGGCGGGCGAGCGCCTTCGGCGGCAGTTCCTCGGTCAGCAGTTCGACGAGGAGGGGAGCGGTATGGGTGTGCGTCATGGTGGGAGGAATCTCGTCAGTCCTTGTCGATCTTGCGTTCGGCCTTCAGGGGCGGAACCCAGCCCGGCTGGGCCGCGTCGGCGGCCGTGGCGAGGCCCGGCACGCCGCGCACCGGATTGCCGATCATCGGGAAGCCGAGCGCCTCGCGCGATTCGTAGTAGGACTGCGCCACGAGCCGGGACAGCGCGCGAATTCGGCCGATGTAGGCCGCGCGCTCGGTGACCGAGATCGCGCCGCGTGCGTCGAGCAGGTTGAACGTGTGGCCGGCCTTCAGCACGAGTTCGTAGGCGGGCAGCGCGAGCTTCGCCTCGATCATCCGTTTCGCTTCGGCTTCGTAGCTGTTGAAGAACGTGAACAGCAGATCGACGTTGGCGTGCTCGAAGTTGTAGGTCGATTGCTCGACTTCGTTCTGGTGATACACGTCGCCGTAGGTCAGGCGGCGCAGTTCCGGGCCGTTCGGGCCGAGTTCTTCCCACTCCGTCCAGATCAGGTCGTAGACGTTTTCCACCTTCTGCAGATACATCGCGAGGCGTTCGAGCCCGTACGTGATCTCGCCGAGCACCGGCTTGCAATCGAGGCCGCCGGCCTGCTGGAAATACGTGAACTGCGTGACTTCCATGCCGTTCAGCCAGACTTCCCAGCCGAGGCCCCAGGCGCCGAGCGTGGGGTTCTCCCAGTCGTCCTCGACGAAGCGCACGTCGTTCTGCTTCAGGTCGAAGCCGAGCGCTTCGAGCGAGCCGAGGTAGAGATCGAGGATGTTCTCCGGGGCCGGCTTCATGACCACCTGATACTGGTAGTAGTGCTGCAGGCGGTTCGGGTTCGCGCCGTAGCGGCCGTCCTTCGGGCGGCGCGACGGTTGCACGTAGGCGGCGCGCCACGGCTCGGGGCCGATCGCGCGCAGGAACGTGTGAACGTGCGAGGTGCCTGCGCCGACTTCCATGTCGATGGGCTGGAGCAGGGCACAACCCTGTTTGTCCCAGTAGGACTGGAGCGTCAGGATGATTTGTTGAAACGTGAGCATGAGGGGCCTTCGTAGGCGCTGGGCGTTCCGACGGGGGCTGGCGCGAGGCGACTCGGACCGGCGCTCCAGTCCGGTGCGCGGCTTGGATGGGCGTAAAACGCGTAATTTTACCGGATCGGCGCGACCGTGACGCCGGAACGGCCGGCACGCGTGTCGAGGCGCGAATCTTGCGGGGTATGGCGGTGCGCCGCACGGATGCGCGACGCGTTCGCGCGAGGCGGCGAGCGTGCCTCGTGAGCGTGTCGCGAGCGCATGCGCGATACAGCGGGCAGGCGTCGCGCACGTCGCTGTCGATGCGGCATAACAGCGCGGTAAGATGCATTCCATTGCCCTGTCCGCCGATGCCCGGCCCCCATGCCCGCCATGTTCAGACCGCCCGTCGATCCGCAGTTCCCGCTCTATCCGTCCTTGCTCGAATTCCTCCGCGAAGCCGTGGCGGCGACCGAATCCGGCCGCACCGAGGCGCGCGCCTTCTGGCTCGACGCGGCCTCGCGGCTGCATGCGCTCGATTACGAATCGCTCGCGCGGCTCACCGTCACGCTGCTCGAACAGCAGCGCTACGGCGATGCGGCCGAGTTCGCGGCCTGCGTGTGGCGCATCGAGCCGGAGGTGGCCGCACTGGCGTTCAATTGCGGCTATGCGCTGCAGATGGGCGGCCGTCACGCCGAGGCGATCGTGCCGTACCGGCGTGTGCTCGAACTGATGCCCGACTGGCCGTCGCTGCGCAACAACCTGGCGATCGCGGTGCGCATCACGGGCGGCGATCCGGCCGAGGAGCTGGCCTTGCTGGAGCAGGCCGTCGCGGCGAACCCGCGCGACGAGCAGGCCTGGATCAACCTGGTGGTGTCCTACCGCGCGCGTTACGACCTCGAACGCTCGGTGGCCGCGGCCGAACGCGCGCTCGAACTGGCGCCGGACAGCGCGCTGGCCCAGAACAACGCGTCGTGCGCCTACAAGGAAGCGCAGCGCTGGGACGACGCCGAGCGCTGCGCGCAGCGCGCGCTGGCGCTGTCGCCCGACGACGAAACCTTCCGCTTCAATCTCGGCATCATCCAGCTCGTGCGCGGCAATTTCGCCGACGGCTGGTTCGGCCACGAATCGCGCTGGCACGGTTCGAGCGAGCTGCGCGGCACGCGCCCGGCCATGGCCGCGCCGCGCTGGCATGGCGAATCGCTGGCCGGCAAGACCTTGCTGGTGTGGGGCGAACAGGGCATGGGCGACCTGCTGCAACTGGCGCGCACGATTCCGCTGCTGGCCGCGCGCGTGCATCGCGAGGGCGGGCGGCTGGTGTGGAATTCGTTCGCACAGATGGGCGCGCTGCTCTCGCGCAGCCTCGGCCAGCATGTCGAGCTGTACAGCAACGACGGCGCGATCGAGCATCTGCCCGCCGCCGACTACCAGCTGCCGATCGGCAGCGTGCCCTGGCAACTCGGCCTGCCCGACGCGGCGGCCGGCGCCAACGTGCCGTATCTGACGGCCGACCCGGGCGCCGTCGATGCATGGCGCACCCGCTTCGAGGCCGAGGCGGCGCCCGGCGAGCGGCTGCGCGTCGGCCTCGCGTGGACGGGCAGCCCGTCGCATCAGCGCAATCCGTTCCGGCGCGTTGGCATCGAGCGTTACGCGGCCGCGTTCGCGGGCGTCGAGGGCGTGACGTTTCATTCGCTGCAGCCGGGCCTCGGCGCGGAGGTGGAGGCGGCGCGTGCGGCGGGTTTGCCGATCGTCGATCACAGCGCCGAATGGCGGAATTTCGACGACACGGCTGCCTACGTCGGCGCGCTCGATCTGGTGATCACATGCTGCACGTCGATGGCGCACCTGAGCGGCGCGGTGGGGCAGGCGACCTGGGTGCTGCTCGACGTGAATCCGCATTGGGTGTGGCAACTGGAGCGGCGCGACAGCCCGCTCTATCCGTCGGCCACGCTGTATCGCCAGCCGGCGTTCCTGCAATGGGCGCCGGTGCTCGACGCGGTCGCGCAGGACCTGCGCGCGCTGGCCGGGGCCGGCAGCGCGTGGTCGGATGCGGCCGATGAGGGCCGCTGACGCGTGAGCGGGTTGGTGGCGGCGGCTACGCGTGCGTTCAGCCGCGCGCGCCGCGGCGCAGGCGCGGCCCGATCGCGAAGGCGAGCACCAGCAGCACGAGCGCCACGCCCAGCACGATGGCATTGCCGTTCGCGACGAACGGCGTGATGCCCTGAGTGCCTTCCACGGTGACGTCGATCGCGCCGATCGTGAACGGCTTGAGCTGGTCGAGCACGCGGCCGTGCGCGTCGATCGCGGCCGTCATGCCGGTGTTGGTCGCGCGCAGCATCGGCCGGCCCGTTTCGAGCGAGCGCATCCGCGCGATCTGCAGATGCTGGTCGAGTGCGATGGTGTCGCCGAACCAGGCGAGGTTGGTCACGTTCACGAGGATGCCTGGCGACGGCGCGTTTTCGCGCACGGTCGCGGCAATGCCCTCGCCGAACAGATCCTCGTAGCAGATGTCGGCCATCACCGGCTGGTTGTGGACCAGGAACGGCTTCTGCACCAGCGCGCCGCGCGCGAAATCGCCGAGCGGCATCTTCATCAGGTTGACGAACCAGTGGAAGCCCCACGGGATGAACTCGCCGAACGGCACCAGGTGGTGCTTGTCGTAGTGGTAGATGTCCATCGAGCCGGGCGTCACGCCGTACAGGCTGTTGGTGTAGTCGACGACGCTGCCGTCGGGCAGGATCGTGTCGCCCACCGCACCGAACAGCACCGAGGTGCCGGTCTTGTCGACGAAGCTGCGCACCGCCTTGGCGAACGGCAGTGGCAGATCCTGGATCATCACCGCGATCGCCGTTTCGGGCGTGACCACCAGGTCGGCCGGCCGCTCGGTGATCATCTTCGTGTACATCTTGATGGCGGCGTCGATGCCGGCCTGCTCGAACTTGACGTCCTGCTTGACGTTGCCTTGCAGCAGACGCACGTGCAGCGGTTGATTCTCGGGCTTGGTCCACGGCACCATCGGCAGCAGCAGGCCGATCGCGACCAGCGCCACGGCCAGCGTGGCCGGCGCGAGCGGGCCGCTCAAGGCCGTGCCGCGCCCGCGGCGCGCGCTGACGATCACGTTGACCACCAGCGCCGCGAACAGCGCGAGCACCCAGCCCACGCCATACACGCCGGCCACCGGCGCATAGCCGGCGAACGGGCCATCGACCTGCGCATAGCCGCTCGCGAGCCACGGAAAACCGGTGAACACGGTGCCGCGCGCCCATTCGCCGAGCGCCCAGGCGCTGGCGAACGCCAACGCGCCGTGCCAGCTCGGAGCGAACGTGCGGCCCGCGCCCCGGCCCGAGGCAAGCGCCCAGATCAGCGCGGACAGCGCCGGATACACGCACAGGTACAAGCAGAACAGCGCGAGCGCGCCGCCCGCGATCCAGGCCGCCATCTCGCCATACACGTGCATGCTGATATAGAGCCACCAGATGCCGGTCAGGAAGTTGCCGAAGCCGAACGCCGCGCCGGTCAGCGTGGCCTGCCAGCGCGTGCCGGTGCGCGCGAGCTGCGCAAAGAACCACACGAACACCAGCAGTTGCAGCCAGCCGCCGTGCGGCGTGGGCGCGAAGCTCAGCGTGTTGGCCGCGCCGGCCAGCAGGGCCGCCGGGAAATGCCAACGGGGCAGCGCGCGGCGGTCCGCCGCGAAGGTGGCGGCGCGCGGCGCGCGGGGCGTGAACGATTCGGCCATGGGGTCGAGCAGGGGTGTTGACGGGGCGGCGGGACGATCAGTCGTCGGCCGATTCGTTGCGGCGGCCGGCGAGCGGATCGCGGCGCACCAGCAGCACGTGGATCTGGCGCGCATCGCCGCGCTGGATCTCGAAGATCAGCTTGTCGAGCCGCAGCTTTTCGCCGCGATGCGGCACGCGGCCGAAGTGATGGGTGATCAGCCCGCCGATGGTGTCGACTTCCTCATCGGAGAAATCGGTGCCGAAGTGTTCGTTGAACTGGGCGATCTCGGTGAGCGCGCGCACGCGGAAGCGGCCGTCGGGCGCCGAGATGATGTTGCCGGCTTCCTCGTCGAAGTCGTATTCGTCCTCGATGTCGCCGACGATCTGCTCCAGCACGTCCTCGATGGTGATCAGGCCGGCCACGCCGCCGTATTCGTCGACCACGATCGCGAGGTGGTTGCGGTTCACGCGGAAATCGTGGAGCAGCACGTTCAGACGCTTCGATTCCGGGATGAACACGGCCGGGCGCAGCATGCCGCGCACGTCGAATTCGTCTTCCGCGTAAAAGCGCAGCAGGTCTTTCGCGAGCAGCACGCCGATCACGTTGTCGCGGTTTTCTTCGTAGACCGGGTAGCGCGAGTGGGCCTTTTCAAGCACGAACGGGATGAAATCCTCGGGCTTGTCGGCGATGTTGAGGGCGTCCATCTGGGCGCGGGGCACCATGATGTCGCGCGCGCAGAGGTCGGAGACCTGGAACACGCCTTCGATCATCGACAGCGAATCGGCGTCGATCAGGTTGCGCTCGTGCGCGTCCTGCAGGATTTCGAGCAGCTCGCCGCGGGATTCGGGCTCGGGCGAGATGAAATCGGTCAGGCGCTCCAGCAGCGAGCGCTTTTCGGGAGGTTTGTCGGTGGACTTTCGACTGGGATACGAATCGTTCATGGTGGTGCGCCCGGGCGGACCGCAGGCGCGTTGTCACGGAGTTGGCAAGGATACACCAAGGCCACGGCGCTTCCGTGTCGGCCAAATGGCCGACGCGACGGCCTGCCTGGCGGCGCGGACCCATCCTAACCCGGAATCGGCGCAGCGCCCATCCCGGGAAAAAATGCCGTGAAAAGAGCGACCCGGCTCAGGCGCAGCGGGCCAGCAGCGATTCGAGCGAGCGGTCGGGGATGCCGCTTTCGCGCAACGCGGCCACGGTGCGGGTGACGTAATCGAGCGTGGTGCCGTAGCGGCCTTCGGCGCAAGCGAACACGGCGCGCACCACCTCGTCGGTCAGCTTGCCGGTGTAGGTGGGCGCGTCGCGGCGCATCACGAATGCCAGCGCGCGCACGCGCTCACCGCTGGCGAGCGTGCACGGCAGCCAGGCGGGCCGGTACGAGCCCATCGGCATTTCGCGTTTCCAGAGCGTTTCGAGATGCGGCATGGCGGTGGGGCCGGCGATGCGGAACGCCACGCCGCTGCACGAGCCGCCGCGATCGAGCGCCAGCACGAGCCCGGGCCGTTCGGCCGAGCCGCGATTGACGCGCGACCACAGATACAGCCCGCGATGGTAGCCGTGCACGCGGCCGTGCAACTGCTCGGCCACCGGCAGGCCCGGATTCCAGATCAGCGAGCCATAGCCGAACAGCCAAAGATCGGAGCGGCGGTCCCAGTCGCTCAACGACGCGTCGAGCGAAACGGCCATCTCGTCGTCGGTCAGCAGCCTGCCGTTGCCGATCGGCGGCGGATACGCAGAGGGAACGGGGATCGGTGTGCTCACGGCCGGATTCGAAAGAGGTGACGGGTGGCGCGCTTATTCGTAGGGATTCGCGAAACCGAGCTTGGCCAGCATGTCGATTTCGAGCGCTTCCATTTCGGCCGCGTCTTCCTCGCTGCGTTCATGATCGTAGCCCTGCGCATGCAGCGCGCCGTGCACCAGCAGATGGGCGTAATGCGATTGCAGCGGCTTGTTCTGCTCGGCCGCTTCCTTCTCGACCACCGGGCAGCACAGCACCAGATCGCCGATGGTCGTGCCGTCGGGCGCCTGCTCGTAGGCGAAGGTCAGCACGTTGGTGGGGTAATCCTTCTTGCGGTAGCCGCCGTTCAGCTCGCGGCCTTCCTTTTCACCGACGAAGCGCACCGTGAGCTGGGCGTCCGAGGACAGCGTGGTGGCGAGCCATTCGGCGATCAGCTTGCGCTTGGGCAAGGTCTTGCGCACCTGCGCCGTGATTTCGTCGCCGTACTGCACCACCAGTTCCAGCTCGGGCTCGCCCGCCGGCTCGGATTCGTCGTCCGAATCGCCGTCATCGTCATCGTCATCGCCTTCCGGTGCGGCTTCGGCGCCGACCGACAGCGTCAGGCTGTCGTAGTGCTCGGGGCGCAGCGTCAGGATGGCGCGCTGCGAGATGTCCGCGTGCTGCGCGACGATCGCGACCGAGGCTTCGCCGGAACTGCCGGACAGATCGAACATCAGCGAACGGCCGTCGGGGAAATCGATGCGCAGGGCTTGCGCGTCGACCGTCTTGACCTTGCCGCGCTCGTCGAACAGCGATACGCGCGGCGCGCTCGGGTGGGAGGCTGGGTTGGCTTTGCGAGAGGATTTCATGTGTACGGCGTCGAGGGCAACCGCACGAGGATACACCAAACGGCCAGGCGTTTTGGCCGGCGCGGCGCGTGCCGGAGGGTGCGTTTTTGCGCTTTCGCAGCGCTCGCGCGGGCCTGGGTGGCGCGCGCGAGCTCGTGGTGGCAAGGCCGCGCCGGGAGGGCCGCGGCGGACCGACGCGCGGCTGCCTGCCTCATGCGCATCACGCGGCTCGCCCGCTGCCGGGGCGCCGGCGGCAGGCGTGCCCAGGTCGCTCAGGCGTCCTTGTGCTGGGCGTGGAACTCGTCGTAGGCCTCGACGATTCGCGCGACCAGCGGGTGACGCACCACGTCGACGCTGGTGAAGCGCGTGAGCGCGATCCCGCGCACCTGCGTCAGCACCTGCTGCGCTTCGACCAGGCCGCTCTTGTGGCCGCGCGGCAGGTCGATCTGGGTGGTGTCGCCGGTGACGACGGCCTTCGAGCCGAAGCCGATCCGCGTCAGGAACATCTTCATCTGCTCGGGCGTGGTGTTCTGCGCCTCGTCGAGGATGATGAACGCGTGGTTCAGCGTCCGGCCGCGCATGTAGGCCAGCGGCGCGATTTCGATCATCTGGCGCTCGAACATCTTGGCCGTCTTGTCGAAACCGAGCAGATCGTAGAGCGCGTCGTAGAGCGGGCGCAGGTACGGATCGATTTTCTGCGACAGATCGCCGGGCAGGAAGCCCAGCCGTTCGCCGGCCTCGACGGCGGGACGCGTCAGCACGATGCGCTTGACCTGGTCGCGCTCCAGCGCGTCGACGGCGCAGGCCACGGCCAGGTAGGTCTTGCCGGTGCCAGCCGGCCCGACGCCGAACGTCACGTCGTGCGCGAGGATCTGCTTCAGGTACTCGCGTTGCGCCGGGGTGCGGCCGCGCAGGTCGGCGCGGCGCGTGTAGAGCTTGGGCGTCGGCTCCTCGCCGGGGGCGTCGGCATCGGCGGCCAGCGCGGGCGCGTCGTCGAACGGACGGTCGGGATCGCCGCGAAAGCGCACGTCCGGCGCGCTGTCCGCCGCGCCGTTGCCGAGGTGGCGCGTCTCGACCAGCGCGAGCTGGATGTCGTCGAGCGACAGCGGATCGCGCGCGCGGTTGTAGAAGTTCTCGAGCGCGGCGAGCGCGAGCTTCGCGCCGCGGCCGCGGATCGAGATCCGGTGGCCGCGCCGCTGCAGCGTCACGTCGAGCGCCTGCTCGATCTGGCGCAGGTTTTCGTCCAGCGGGCCGCAAAGGTTGGCGAGGCGCGCGTTGTCATCGCGCGGGGCGGTGAATTCCAGGGCTTGGGTCGGCTTCAAGGTAGCGTGGGCTTCCTTCGGTTGGGCGCTCGGTTCAGTGGGTGGCGCGGCTGGCTTCGTCGTGGGCGAGCACGAGCTCGCCGCGCAGCGAATGCGGGTACGCGTGGTTGATCCGCACGTCGATCATCTGGCCGATCAGGCGCGGATGCGAGGCGACCGGCGCGGGGAAATTCACCACGCGGTTGTTCTCGGTACGGCCGGCCAGCTCGTTCGGATCCTTGCGCGACGGCCCTTCGACGAGAATCCGCTCGACCCGCCCGACCATCGACGCGCTGATCCGCGCGACGTTCTCCTCGATGGTGGCCTGCAGATGTTGCAGGCGTTTGAGCTTGACCTCGCGCGGCGTGTCGTCGTGCAGATTGGCGGCCGGCGTGCCGGGGCGCGGGCTGTAGATGAACGAGAAGCTGGTGTCGTAGCTCATGTCGTGCACGAGCTGCATGGTCTTCTCGAAATCGTCCTCGGTTTCGCCGGGGAAGCCGATGATGATGTCGGTCGACAGCGACAGATCGGGCCGGATCGCGCGCAGCTTGCGGATCAGCGATTTGTATTCGAGCACCGTGTAGCCGCGCTTCATCCCCATCAGGATGCGGTCGGAGCCATGCTGCACGGGCAGGTGCAGGTGATTGACGAGCTTCGGCACGCGTGCGTACACGTCGAGCAGGCGCTGCGTGAATTCCTTCGGATGCGAGGTGGTGTAGCGGATTCGCTCGATGCCGGGCAGGTCGGCCACGTATTCGATCAGCGTGGCGAAATCGGCAATGTCGAGCGAGCCCTGGGTGAGCGCGCCGCGGTAGGCGTTGACGTTCTGGCCGAGCAGCGTGACTTCGCGCACGCCCTGGTCGGCCAGGCCGGCGATTTCGGTCAGCACGTCGTCGAGCGGGCGCGAGACTTCGTCGCCGCGCGTGTAGGGCACCACGCAGTAGCTGCAGTACTTGCTGCAGCCTTCCATGATCGATACGAACGCGCTCGGGCCATCGACGCGCGCCGGCGGCAGGTGGTCGAATTTCTCGATTTCGGGGAACGTGATGTCGACCTGCGAGCGGCCGCTCGCGCGGCGCGCGTCGATCATCTGCGGCAGGCGGTGCAGGGTTTGCGGGCCGAACACCACGTCCACGTACGGCGCGCGCGCCACGATCGCCTCGCCTTCCTGGCTGGCGACGCAGCCGCCCACGCCGATGATCAGGTTCGGGTTCGCTTCCTTGAGCTCGCGCACCCGGCCGAGATCCGAGAACACCTTTTCCTGCGCCTTCTCGCGCACCGAGCAGGTGTTGAACAGGATCACGTCGGCGTCTTCGGGCCGGTCGGTTTTCACGAGGCCTTCGGAGGCGTTGAGCACGTCGGCCATCTTGTCCGAGTCGTACTCGTTCATTTGGCAGCCGAACGTCTTGATGTAGATTTTTTTCGTCATGGGGTTCGCCGTTCGCAGTGGTTGACCTGGGGGCGTCAATGCGGGTGAGTCGGGACGGTCGGCTCCGGGCCGCCGCCTGTTGCCCGGGCGGCGCGTGAGGCGCGGCAGGCGGCAAGGGCGAGGCGGCGGGCGGCCGCGGCAGGCGCCTCGGGCGCCGGTGGATCTACCGTCGGGGAAAGCTTTCCATTATAGCTTTTGGAATTCCGGGCCGTCGCAGGTGCGCGCCGTGCGGCGGCGGCGCGGTTGCGCCGACGCGACGGCTGGCGGTAACCGGCGGCGGCTGGCGGCGGTTGGCGGCGGCGGGCGAAGCGCGATCCGGCCCTGTTACGACGATGGAACCCGGGCGGCACGATCGGCCGGCCAAGCCGGCCGCATACGGCTTGCCGGCACTGACGATTCCTCTGCGATGCTGATAACAGTGTGAAGATAACTTCGTTTGCCGCCCCCAACCCCGATGCTAGTCTTGCCTCCAATCAAGTTCGCTGCGCGCATCCTGCGCGCTGGAGGCTAACCATGCATTCATCCCTCGCGCTGGTGCGCGACCGCGAAGCCGCCGATCGTGCGGCCACGCCGGCGCCTGGCGCCCCGCAGGAATCGTTCGACGCGCTGGAGCGCCAGGTCGGCGTCAATCTGGCCCGGCTGCGTGCCGAGCGGCAACTGTCGCTGGATGCGCTGGCACGCCTGTCCGGCGTGTCGCGGGCGATGCTCGCGCAGATCGAATCGGCCCGCAGCGTGCCGTCCATCAAGGTGCTCTGCAAGGTGGCGGCGGCGCTGAAGGTGTCGGTGGCCGCGTTCCTGCGCCGTCACGCGGTGCTCGGCTTCGAGCATCTGCCGGCCGAGCGCGCGGTGCGCGTGATCGGCTCGAACGGCCGTTTCTCGTCGCGAGCGCTCTATCCGGAAGGCGAGCCGGCCACGGCGGAATTCCACGAGCTGCGCGTCGCGCCGCTGCATACCGAAACCGGCGTGCGCCGCGCGCCAGGCACCTCGATCAACCTGGTGGTGAGCGAAGGCACGCTCGAAGTGGCCGTCAACGACCGTCGCCAGTTGCTGGCGACCGGCGACGCGATCGTGTTCGACGCCGACCAGCCCTACACGCTGCGCAATCCCGGCGATTCGGAAGCGCGCGCGTTTCGCGTGACGATCAACGCGGAAACGCCGCCGCGCTGGGATCTGCCGCAGTAAGCGCGTTTTTGCATGTGGCCGACGCGCATCGCGCTTCGGCCGCATGCCGTTCGATCTCGACGTGCGGGGCACGCCGCCGCCAGCCGGGCAACCGGCGCGGCGGCGTTGTCGTTTTTGGGCGCGGAGATGAAGCGAGGAAATCGCCTGAAGCAGGCGGCCGAGGCGGAACGCCGAAGGCGGGTGCTGAAAGCGAAGAAGCGAAGAAAGCCAAACAAGGCAGGTTCGCGGCGGGGGCCGACCGATGCCCCCGCCCGCGCCGCGAACCGGGCGCTCAGTGCGTCTGATGCAGCGCCAGATACAGCCAGGCCGCCGCCGCTCCGCCGGCCAGCGGCCCGAGCACCGGAATCCACGCATAGCGCCAGTCGCTGTCGCGCTTGCCCGGAATCGGCAGCAGCGCGTGCATGATGCGCGGCGACAGATCGCGCGCCGGGCTCATCGCATAGCCGGTCGGGCCGCCCAGCGAGATGCCGATGCCGAGCACCAGCAAGCCCACCGGCAACGCGTCGAGCGCGCCGAGCCCCACTTGCGGCGCGGCCAGATACAGCACGCCGAGAATCAGCACGAACGTGCAGATCGCCTCGGTCAGCACGTTGTGCGCGACGCTGCGGATCGCCGGCGCGGTGCAGAACACCGCGAGCTTGAGATCGGGATCGACCTCCTTGGCGAAGTGCTGCCGATAGGCGAGCCAGACCAGCAGCGCGCCCGCCATCCCGCCGAGCATCTGCGCGGCCACGTAGCCGGCCACCTTCGACCAGGCGAACTTGCCCGCCAGCGCGAGGCTGATGGTGACGATCGGGTTGAGGTGCGCGCCGCTGAACTTCGCGGTGACGTAGACGGCGACGAACACCGCCATCGCCCAGCCCATCACGATGACGATCAGGTCCGCGCCGCGGCCCTTGGTCTTCGCGAGGAGCACGTTGGCAACGGCGCCGTTGCCGAGCAGCACGAGGATCGCCGTGCCGATGAACTCCGCAATATAAGGTGACATGTCGAGTGTCTCTCTACCAATGCGGCGGACTCGCGCGTTGCACGGTCCGCCTGCTCGTTATGAAGGGTGGCTGCTTGTATCGCCCGCCGCGCGGGCCGGGTGCACGCGGCGGCGGGCGCGCAGTTTACCGCCTGTCGTCGGCCCAGGTCTTGGCGGCGCGCACCGCACGCTGCCAGCCGGCCAGCGCGGTGCTCACCTGATCGGCGGGCATCGACGGCGAGAAGCGCCGGTCGAGCTGCCACTGGCTGCGCACCGCGTCGAGGTTCTCCCAGTAGCCGGTCGCCAGGCCCGCCAGGTAGGCGGCGCCGAGCGCGGTGGTTTCGGTGATCTGCGGGCGCACCGCGTCCACGCCGAGCAGGTCGGCCTGGAACTGCATCAGCAGGTTGTTGGCGCTCGCGCCGCCGTCCACGCGCAGCTCGCCGATGCTGAGGCCCGAATCGGCTTCCATGGCGGCCAGCACGTCGAGCGACTGGTAGGCGATCGCGTCGAGCGCGGCGCGTGCCAGATGCGCATCGGTGGTGCCGCGCGTGACGCCGAACAGCGAGCCGCGCGCACGGGCGTTCCAGTGCGGCGCGCCGAGGCCGGCGAACGCCGGCACGAGATACACGCCATCGGTGTGCGGCACGCTGGCCGCGAGCTTTTCGATCTCGGTGGCGGACTTGATGATGCCGAGCCCGTCGCGCAGCCACTGCACCACCGCGCCGGCGATGAAGATGCTGCCTTCGAGCGCGTAGTTGACCTGATCGCCGATCTGCCAGGCGATCGTGGTGACCAGGTTGTTCTTCGATTCGATCGGCTTCTCGCCGGTGTTCATCATCAGGAAGCAGCCGGTGCCGTAGGTGTTCTTCACCATCCCCGAGCTGGTGCACATCTGGCCGAACAGGGCCGCGTGCTGATCGCCCGCGATGCCGGCCAGCGGCAGCTTGGAGGCGAACACGGTGGTCTTGGTATGACCGTAGACTTCCGACGACGCCTTGACCTCGGGCAGCATGCTGCGCGGGATGTCGAGCGCGGCCAGCAGCTCGTCGTCCCATTCGCGCGTGTGGATGTTGAACAGCATGGTGCGCGACGCGTTGGTCACGTCGGTCACATGCAGCTCGCCCTTCGTGAAGTTCCACACCAGCCAGCTGTCGACCGTGCCGAACGCGAGCTTGCCTTGCTTCGCCTTCTCGCGCGCGCCTTCGACGTTGTCGAGAATCCAGCGGATCTTGGTGCCGGAGAAGTACGAATCGATCGGCAGGCCGGTCTTGGTGCGCACCATCGCCTCCAGGCCGTCCTTCTTCAGCGAATCGCAGAAATCGGCGGTGCGGCGGTCCTGCCAGACGATCGCGTTGTAGACCGGCTGGCCTGTCTCGCGATCCCAGACGATGGTCGTCTCGCGCTGGTTGGTGATGCCGATCGCGGCGATCGACGTGCCGTTCAGGCCGGCGCGCGTGACGGCCTCGGCGGCCACGCCGGCCTGCGTCGACCAGATTTCGCGCGGGTCGTGCTCGACCCAGCCGGGCTGCGGATAGATTTGCTCGAACTCCTTCTGGGCAATCGACTTGATGTTGCCCTGGCGATCGAACAGCATCGCGCGCGAGCTGGTCGTGCCTTGATCGAGTGCGAGGATGTATTGATCCTGCATCTGTCTCATCTCCATTCGTCAGTAATTTTGTTTCGCGCCGGCCTCGTCGCGGCGCGTGCTGCGGTCGATCCCGCGCGGCGGCTGGTTGGCGCGCCGCGCGTTGCTGCCTTCGGTGTTGCCGGTGCGTCAGTGAACCGGGCGGACCTGCGCCGGTTCGGCGGCCAGCGCGCGGGTGGCCGTGAACCAGGCCGCCACCGCCGCCGTGACCGCGTCGAGCGTGCCGGGCGCGACATGCAGCCCCAGCTTCGAGCGGCGCCAGAGCACGTCCTCGGCGCAGGTCGCCCATTCGTGATCGCGCAGGTAACGCAGTTCCGCTTCGTACAGGCCCGGCGCGATCGCCGCGCCCAGCCCGTCGACCGATCGGGCGCCGGCCACCACGCGTTCGGCGCGGGTGCCGTAGGCGCGTGCGTAACGGCGCGCGAGCGCGGCCGGCAGCCAGGCATGGCGCTGCGCGAACGCATCGGCGAACGGCGCGAAGCGCGCGTCGGCGATGTCGCCGCCCGGCAGCGGCTGGCCTGCTGTCCAGGCCGGCGCGGGCGAGCCGAGCGCTTCGCCGAGCAGGCCGGCCGCATCCTCGGCCAGCTTGCGGAAGGTGGTGATCTTGCCGCCGAACACCGACAGCAGCGGCGCGCCCCGGCCCGGGTCCATCTCGAGCCGGTAGTCGCGCGTGACGGCCGACGGGTTGTCGGCGTTTTCATCCTCGAGCAGCGGGCGCACGCCGGAGTAGGTCCAGTGCACGTCGGCCGGCGAGATCTTCTGCTTGAAATAGCGGTTGATCGAGTCGCACAGGTATTGCGTCTCGTCGCCGTCGATCGCCACCTTCGACGGATCGTCGTGGTATTCCACGTCGGTCGTGCCGATCAGCGTGAAATCGTGTTCGTACGGAATCGCGAAGATGATCCGCTTGTCCGGGTTCTGGAAGATGTAGGCGTGATCGTGCTCGAACAGGCGCTTGGTGATGATATGGCTGCCCTTGACGAGCCGCACGCTGTGCCGCGCGTCGCGGCCGAGCGCGCCGTGCAGCACCGAGCCCACCCACGGGCCGGCCGCGTTGGCGATCGCGCGGGCGCGCACCTCGAAGCTCGAGCCGTCGGCGCGTTGCAGGCGCGCGAGCCATTCGCCGTCGGCGCGTTCGGCCGAGATCAGCCGGGTGCGCGTCAGGATGGTGGCGCCGCGCTCGCGTGCGTCCATCGCGTTGAGCACCACGAGGCGGGCGTCGTCCACCCAGCCGTCGGAATAGACGAAGCCGCGCTTGATCGAATCGATCAGCGGGCCGCCGGCCGCGTGACGGGCCATCGTGATGCCGTGCGAGCCGGGCAGCAGTTCGCGGCGGGCGAGGTGATCGTAGAGGAACAGGCCGACGCGGATCAGCCAGGCCGGGCGCAGGTTCGGCATGTGGGGCATGACGAAGCGCAGCGGCCACATGATGTGGGGCGCGGCGCGCAGCAGCGTTTCGCGCTCCTGCAGCGCCTTGCGCACCAGCCCGAATTCCTTGTATTCGAGATAGCGCAGGCCGCCGTGGATCAGCTTGGTGCTGGACGAGGACGTGTGCGAGGCGAGGTCGTCCTGTTCGCAAAGAAGTACCGACCAGCCGCGCCCGGCCGCGTCGCGCGCGATGCCCGCGCCGTTGATGCCGCCGCCGATCACGAGTACGTCGTAGTGCGTCTGTTCGGTCACTGCTGCCCTTTGTCCCATAGTCGAACTCGATATTTTCGAATTCGAAATTTAATGAACAAAAGCGAAAAAGTAAAGTTCGTTTAAGAGGGTCGGTAGCGCGCGACTTCATCCCGGACGATACTGGCGGGATTGTCTTCACCGAGGAGGAAACATGCGTCAGATCATGGTGGCCGGCGCGCTGGCGCTGCTCGCGGGCTGCTCGACGGCGTTGCTGCCCGGCGGCTGGGGCGCGCAGCCGAGCTTCGACACGCTGCAACGGGCCTGCGGCGAGCCGCACGATTACGGCCGCGATAATGCATCCGTCTATTCGGCGCTGGGCGACGCCTGGGTGGCGAAGCGGCACGGCCGCTTGAGCGAGGCGGATTTCTGCGCGTTTTCGAACGGGCTGGCCACGCATCACGCGGCGCTCGGCGCGCAGCCCGACGCGGCGGCGCGCACTGGCTGGATCGACTATCTGAACACGATGCGCGCGCAGGCCGTCACCTGGCGCTCGAAGGCCGATCCGACGCTGCGCGGCGGCTGAGGGCCGGGCGCGGGCGTGCATCGGGCCGCCCACGCGGCGCGCCTGCGCTCGAATGAAAACGAACCTGAAAACGAGCGCCGCAACGAAAACGGCCGTCGTCCGGAGACGGCGGCCGCGATGTTGGCGGAACCGGTGTGGCGTTCAGGAATAGCGGACCTTGATCGACCTGAGCGCGGCGTCGCCGCTCTCGGTCACGCAGTAGCGGCGGCCCGAACCGAGGGCCTCCAGCCGAACCAGTTGCTGCTCCAGCAGCGCGTCCAGTTCGTCGCGTTCCATTTCGGCCTGATCGGGCGCGTCCTTGACGAGCAACAGGGTGGCGAATTCATGCGGACTCAGCATCGTTCTCTCCAGACAAACCGTACTTCTCACGGCCGGACAGCATCCGGGGCGCGTTACCCAGCAGGGAAGGCTCGGGGGGAAATGCTCACGACAGCGTTCGCGGTGCATGAACGCCGGGGATTGGGAGTGTAGTCAACGGTTTCGGGAACCCCAAATGCGGCCCCAAAAATAATTCGATTGACAATTCGTCACAATTCCAACGGCCGGCTCGACGCGGCAACTTCTTGATTTCACTTGAAGTTTGCGCTGCGATGCAGCACAGGGCGGGGGATTTCGGGGCGGTGGGGCAACGCATCGGCGAGGCCTGCCAGGTGAGGGCACGCGCGATGCGAGCGCCCCCCGGGCGGCGCAACGGCTCGGCTCAATCGGCCACGTACACCTGCGTGCCGGCCGCGGCGATCGTCTCGGTCATGTCCTCGGGCAGCGGCTTGTCGGTGAACAGCGCATGCACCTGCGACAGATGGCCCTGCCGGACCAGCGCCGGGCGGCCGAACTTCGAATGATCCGTCACCAGATACACGGTGCGCGCGTGCTGGATGATCGCCTCGGCCACGCGCACCTCGCGCGTGTCGAAATCGCGCATCGTGCCGTCGGTTTCGATCGCCGAGGTGCCGATGATCGCGTAGTCCACCTTGAACTGACGGATGAAATCGATCGCCAGCTCGCCGACGATGCCCTTGTCCCACGGCCGCACGATGCCGCCCGTGATCAGCACCTCGCACTCCGGATAGCCGCTCATCATGCTCGCGACGTTCAGGTTGTTGGTGATCACGCGCAGGCCGCGATGGCGGTTCAGCGCGCGCGCGACTTCCTCGGTGGTGGTGCCGAGGTTGATGAACAGCGAGGCCTGATCGGGGATATGCGAGGCCGCGAGCGCCGCGATGCGCCGTTTCTCGTCGTGGAACATGCGCTGCCGCGCGCTGTAGGAGACGTTCTCGGAGCTGGTCGGCAGGCTCGCGCCGCCGTGGTAGCGGCGCAGCAGGTTCAGATCGGCGAGCCAGTTGACGTCGCGGCGGATGGTTTGCGGCGTGACGTCGAAATGGTTGGCCAGATCATCGACGGTCACGAAGCCGTCGCGTTGCACCCAGTCGAGCAGTTCCTGCTGGCGGGCATTGAGCGAAAGGCGCGGGTCGCGGGTCGTCATGGTTCGTTCGAAGGCAAGTGAAACGGATGTCCATTGTAAGCAAGCACGCGAACGAACATTTCGTTTTCGCGATACGGGCGTGCCGGCTTGCCCCGCGCGCGCATTCGCGTTGGAATGGCAGTTTGCGCGCGCGGCCGATGGTTGCACTGGCGCGCCGAGCCCCGCTTTTCCCTTTTTCTCCAGGAGCCGTTGCATGACCCGCTTCAACTGGCAGAACCCCTATCCGTCCGTCCGACAGCCCGTGTTCGCGCGCAATGTCGTCTCGACCTCGCACCCGCTGGCCGCCCAGGCCGGGCTGCGGATGCTCTGGAAGGGCGGCAACGCCGTCGATGCGGCGATCGCCGCCGCCGCCGCGATCACGGTGGTCGAGCCGGTGTCGTGCGGGCTCGGCGGCGATGCGTTCGCGCTGGTCTGGGACGGCGCGAAGCTGCACGGCCTGAACGCCTCGGGCGTGGCGCCGGCCGCGTGGAACCCCGACTATTTCCGCCGCCGCCATGGCGAGGACGCCAACGGCCTGGCGCGCCAGCCGCAGCGCGGCTGGGACACCGTCACGGTGCCGGGCGTGATCGCCGGCTGGGAGGCGCTGCACGCTCGCTTCGGCTCGCTGCCGTTCGCCGACCTGCTGGAGCCGGCCATCGAGCTGGCCGAACGCGGCCATTCGGTGGCCTCGATCGTCGCCGCCAAGTGGGCCGCCGCGGTGCCCGCGCTGCGCGACCAGCCGGGCTTCGCCGACACCTTCCTGCCGCACGGCCGGGCACCCGAGGTGGGCGAGCGCGTGGTGCTGGCCGGCCACGCGCACACGCTGAGGACGCTGGCCCGCGAAGGCGCGCGCGCGTTCTACGAGGGCGCGCCGGGCGAGGCGCTGGCCGCGTTCGCGCGCGACACCGGCGGCGCGATGACGGCCGAGGATCTGCGCGCCTACCGCCCCGAATGGGTCGAGCCGATCGGCAAGTCGTTTCGCGGCCACACGGTTCATGAAATCCCGCCGAACGGGCAGGGCATCGCGGCGCTGATCGCGCTGGGGATCGTCGAGCGCTTCGATATCGAATCGATGCCGGTGGATTCGGTCGAATCGCAGCATCTGCAGATCGAGGCGATGAAGCTGGCCTTCGCCGACGTCTACCGCTACGTGGCCGATCCGCGCTCGATGGACGTGACGCCCGAGCAGATGCTCGACGACGCCTACCTGGCCGAGCGCGCCAAGCTGATCGATCCGGCCCGCGCCACGCACTTCGCGCCGGGCATGCCGCGCTCGGGCGGCACGATCTACCTGTCGGCGGCCGACGAGCGCGGCATGATGATCAGCTTCATCCAGTCGAACTACATGGGCTTCGGCTCGGGGCTGGTGGTGCCGGGCCACGGCATCGCGTTGCAGAACCGCGGCTGCGGCTTCTCGATGGACCCGGCCTCGCCGAACGTGGTGGCGGGCGGCAAGCGGCCGTTTCATACGATCATTCCGGCGTTCCTCACGCGCGAGCGCGATGGCCGCCAGGAAGCCGTCATGAGCTTCGGCGTGATGGGCGGCGACATGCAGCCGCAAGGGCACTTGCAGACCATCGTGCGGATGCTCGCCTACGGCCAGCAGCCGCAGGCCGCCTGTTGCGCGCCGCGCTGGAAGGTCAACCGCGCTTTCACGCTCGACCTGGAGGCCACGCTCGACCGCGAGGTGGCGGCCGGGCTTCAGGCGCGCGGTCACCGCATGCAGTCGATCGACGATCCGTATATGGATTTCGGCTCGGGCCAGTTCATCTGGCGTCTCGACGCCGACGATCCCGAGCGCGGCTACGTGGCCGCCAGCGACAGCCGCCGCGACGGCCTGGCTGCCGGGTTCTGACGGTCGGCGCGGGCACCGGCGATGCGCGTCGCAGGTGCCCGCCAACATGGAGAGGACGCCAAAATACCGCGCCATCACGCGCTTTCGCAGATTCGAATTGAATTGCAAGCGACTTTCGAATTAATTGCCTGATGCGGCGCAATAGGCAGCGCGGAACTGCGTGTCGCGGGAGAGGTCTGTGACTGAAGGCACATTCGAGAAGTTCCGGCTAAGATAAGCGGATCCAGATCGAAATAATTCATTCATATCCGCTTTGTCCGATAGGCCGTGCGGCCACTGGGCCGGCTTCGCCGCCGTGCCGCAGCCGGCCGCGCCATCGGGCAAAGTGCTTGGGAGCGCTACGATGCTGGCCGAAACGAAGCATGTGATGCCCTGGCGCATCGAAGACATCGACCTCACGCGGATCGACCGCACGAAGGCCGCCGCCAATGAAGACTTGCTGCTGCTGCTGTGCGCGGCGTCGTTCATCGAGAGCGGCTCCGATCTCTACACGAGCAATTTGAGCCAATTTTTCGGTGAGGACCCCGAAGTAGCCGACTGGCTCAACGAGCAGTGGGAACACGAGGAGCTGCAGCACGGCCGCGCGTTGAAGGCCTATATAGGCTACGTGTGGCCCGAGTTCGACTGGGATCTCGCGTTCCACAATTTCTTCGACGAATACTCGAAAACCTGCTCGCTCGAAGCGTTCGAGAAAACGCGCGCGCTGGAGATGGTGGCGCGCTGCGTGGTCGAAACCGGCACCGCCACGCTCTACCGCGCGATCAACGAATGCTCGGACGAGCCGGTGCTGAAGGAAATCACCAACAACATCCGTTCGGACGAAGTTCGCCACTACAAGCACTTCCTCAAGTATTTCAAGAAGTACAACGCGGTCGAGGGCAATGGCCGGATGGCCGTGCTCGGCGCGCTGCTGCGCCGCCTGCTCGAAATTCGCAACGAGGATTCCGAGATCGCGCTGCGCCACGTGTTCGCGATCCGCTATCCCGAGAAGGTGCGCGATACGGCCTACAACCGCGAGCGCGTGGTGCGCGTCAACCGGCTGGTGCGCCGCCATCTGTCGGCCGACATGTGCGTGAAGATGCTGCTCAAGCCGCTCGATCTGCCGTCGCGCATTCAGCCCGGCTTGCAATATCCGCTGACCAAGCTGACCCAGCACGTGTTCTTCCGTTGATCCCCGCCCTGGTCCCGGGCGCGCTCGCGCCCTTCCTTCGGAGCCCGCCATGAGCGCGGCCGATCGCGCCGCGCTCGATCGCTGGACGTTCGACGCCTGGCCGCCCGCCTGCCTCGCGCTGTTCGACGGCACGGCGCTCGACGGCAAGCTGCCGTTCACGGCCTCGCTGGTGATCGTCGATCGGGAGGTCGAGCCGCCCGATGCACGCACCACGTTGTTGAGCGTCGGCGAGCTGTACGCGCCCGATGCCGGTTCGCTGTATCTCGCACTGTGGCCGAGTTCGCGCGGTGCGCAATTGCTGGTGCGCGAGCGCGCTGCGGTGCTGAGTTTCGTGGCCGACGGCGCGTTTTACCAGGCACGGCTGCGCGTCGAACCGGCCGGCGCGACGGGCGAGCGCCCGGCCGACGACGGCACCGGCGTGGCGGGCCTGGCCTGCTTCCGCGCGACGCTCGCCAGCGGCGACGCGCAGCGCGTCGGCTATGCGCGGCTGACTTCGGGCATTACGTTCGAACTCGATGAAAAGCGCGACGCCGTGGTCGCGCGCTGGGCGCGCCAGATCGAGCAGATCCGGCTGATTGCGGCCGCCGCGCCGCGTTGACGCTCGGCTAACGGCCTAGTGGACGGGAAGCGGCACGAGCCTGGCGCTCGTGCCGTTCGGCTTCCCGCCCGTCACTTCCTGCTATCGAAACAGAAACAGCCTGACGGCACACGGCGGCGCGGCTTGCGTAGCGCCGCCGTGCACTGCCGCGTGACGCGGCTTGGCGCCGATCAGTTGCCGCGCGAACCGCTGCGCGAGGTGCGGCTGCGGTTGGCGTGCCCGGCGTTGCCGTTGCCGCTGCCGGCCGGACGTGCGCTGCCCGGTTGTGCCGCACGCGGCTTGGCTGCCGGCTTGTTGCCGCCGGCATTGCCCGCACCTTGCGCGGCCTTGACCGGCTTGGCGGCGGGCTTGGCTGCCGGCTTGCTGCCCGCCGGCTTTGCCGAGGGCTGGCCGCCCCGTGCCGTCTGCGCGCGGCCCTGGCCGCCGCCCTGCGGCTGGCGATTGCCACCACCGCCACCGCCGCCGCCACGTTGCGGTTGCTGCCCGCTGCGGCGCTGGATCGGCTCCGGCTTGGCGTTCGGATCGGGTTCGAAGCCGGCGATCACTTCCTGCGGAATTTCGCGCTTGATCAGGCGTTCGATGTCGCGCAGCAATTGCTTTTCGTCGACGCACACCAGCGACACGGCTTCGCCCGTCGCGCCCGCGCGGCCGGTGCGGCCGATGCGGTGCACGTAATCTTCCGGCACGTTCGGCAGCTCGTAGTTGACGACGTGCGGCAGTTGGTCGATGTCGATGCCGCGCGCGGCGATGTCGGTGGCGACCAGCACCTGCAGCGTATTCGCCTTGAATTCCGTGAGCGCGCGCGTGCGGGCCGACTGGCTCTTGTTGCCGTGGATCGCCAGCGCGCTGATGTCGTCCTTCGCCAGTTGCTCGGCCAGGCGGTTCGCGCCGTGCTTGGTGCGCGTAAACACCAGCACCTGGAACCAGTTGTGTTCGCGGATCAGGTGCGTGAGCAGCTCGCGCTTGCGGTCGCGGTCCACCGGGTAGATCTTCTGCGCGATCGATTCGGCCGTGGTGTTGCGGCGCGCCACTTCGATCAGCGCCGGCGAATCGAGCAGGTTGTCGGCGAGCGTCTTGATCTCGTCGGAGAAGGTGGCCGAGAACAGCAGGTTCTGGCGCTTGGCCGGCAGCTTGGCCAGCACGCGCTTGATGTCGTGGATGAAGCCCATGTCGAGCATGCGGTCGGCTTCGTCGAGCACGAGGATGTCGAGCTGCGACACGTCGATCGTCTTCTGCTGCATGTGGTCGAGCAGGCGGCCCGGCGTGGCCACCACGATATCGACGCCGCGCTTGAGCGCATCGATCTGCGGATTGATGCTGACGCCGCCGAACATCACGGTGGAGCGCAGCTTCAGGTACTTGCCGTAGGCGCGCACGCTTTCCTCGACCTGCGCGGCCAGCTCGCGCGTGGGCGTGAGGATCAGCGCGCGCACCGGGCGCTTTGCGCCCGCCTGCGGGGCCGGCATGTCGTTCAGGCGCTGCAGGATCGGCAGCGTGAAGCCGGCCGTCTTGCCGGTGCCGGTTTGCGCGCCGGCGAGCAGGTCGCCGCCGCCGAGCACGGCGGGAATCGCCTGGGATTGAATCGGAGTGGGTTCGCTGTAGCCGAGTTCATTGACGGCTCGCACGAGGGGTTCGGCGAGGCCGAGGGAAGCAAAAGACATAAACTCTCTTGGGGTTCGGAAAGACACCGCCGCGGCGCCGGTGGGCACCGCGAGGCATCGTCATACAAAAAAAGCAAAAAGGGCGTGGCCGCGGTGTCGCGCGGCCACGCCCCCGTGTTCATGAACCGTCCGTCAGTCGAGCGGCGCCGAACGCAAATCGCTCACTTGTTGCGGCGAAATCGGCGAACCTTTGTTGCCCCAGGCCGATCGGATATACGACACGACGGCGGCAACCTCTTGATTCGAAAGGGCTTGTGCGAACGGAGGCATCCCGTAAGGACGCGGATTCCGGAACGTGCTGGGCGGGTATCCGCCGTTCAGCACCATCCGGATCGGGTTCACTGCAGACTCCATCATAATCGAATGGTTCTGCGCGAGCGGCGGATAGGCCGGCGGCTTGCCCTGTCCGACCGGTCCGTGGCACGTCGCGCAGTTGTCCGCGTAGATCTTTCGGCCCTGTTCGAGCAGCTGATTGCCGAACTGCTGCGAGGGTTCGTATTGCAGGTTGGTCGGCGCGTCGCCCTTCTGCGGAATCGACTTCAGATACACCGACATCGCACGCGCATCGTCGTCGCTCAGGTATTGCAGGCTGTTGTGCACCACGTCCGCCATCGGCCCGAACACCGCGCCGCGATTCGATACGCCGGCCTGCAGCAGATCGGTCAGCTCCTGCACGTGCCAGTCGCCCAGGCCGAACTCGGTGTCGTTGGTCAGCGACGGCGCGTACCAGTTCTGCATCGGGATCAGGCCGCCGGCGAACGCCGACGAGCTGCGCGGCGCGCCCATCAGGTTGATCGAGGTGTGGCACATGCTGCAATGCCCGAGCCCTTCCACCAGGTAGGCGCCGCGGTTCCATTCGACCGACTTGGCCGGATCGGGCTTGAAATCGCCTTCCTTGAAGAACAGCGTGCGCCAGCCGATCAGCAGGTTGCGGTTGTTGAACGGAAATTTCAGCTCGTGCGCGCGGCTTGCCGCGTGGATCGGTGGGACCGAGCGCAGGTAGGCGTAGATCGCGTCCGAATCGGCGCGTGTCACCTTGGTGTAGCTCGTGAACGGGAAGCCGGGGTAGAGCAGGCTGCCGTCCTTCGAGCGGCCGGCGTGCATCGCCCGATAGAAATCGTCGGCGCTCCATGTGCCGATGCCGTATTGGTTGTCGGGCGTGATGTTCGGCGTGTAGAGCGTGCCGAACGGGGTCGGCATCGGCAGGCCGCCGCCGAACGGCTGGCCGCCGCGCACCGTGTGGCAGGCCACGCAGTCGCCGATCCGGGAAAGATATTCGCCCTTCTTCACGAGCGCCGCGTTGCCGGCGGTGGCGGCCGGCGGCGCGGCGTGGGCGAGTTCGCTGGACCAGCGCGCGACGCCGGGCCAGAGGGCGGTGCCGAGCGTCGCGGCCGCGACCAGCAGGAGGGCGGAGCAGGCATACAGGGACTGGCGTTTCATGGCGTCTGTCTCCTGGTTCTTATTGCGGTTCGCTGCCGCAGGCGAGCGGCAGCTTCGACGATCCGGCCGGCGCGGGCACCGGGTTGGCCGGCGCCGGTTGCGCGGCGAGCCAGGCGGTCACGGCGGTCACGTCCTCGTCGGTCAGGTGCGCGGCGATCTCGCGCATGCAGTCGGGCGCCTTGGCGCGCCGGTTGCCGGAGCGCCACGCGCCGATCTGCGCGCTCAGGTAATCGCTGTGCAGGCCGACCAGGCCCGGAATGGCCGGCTGCATGCCGGTCAGTTGCGCGCCGTGGCAGGCGATGCAGGCCGGGATCTTGCGGGCCGGATCGCCGCGCGTGGCGAGCGCCTGCCCGCGTGCGACGACATCGGCGGACACGTTCGGCTGCGTGGGCGGCGGGTAAGGTGGATGCTCGTTCGAGAAGTGGACGGCGATCTCGTGCAGATAGTCGTCGCCGAGATACGTGAGCAGGTAATTCATCGGCGGATACTTGCGCCGCCCGTCACGGAAATTCATCAACTGGTTGTACAGATACTCGGCGGGCTTGCCGGCCAGGCGCGGGAAGTAGTCGTTGGCGGTGCCCTGGCCGTGCACGCCGTGGCAGGCGGTGCAGCCGCGCACGCGTTCGGCCATCGTGTCGGGCGCCTTGAGCGGCGCGGGCGAGGCGTTCGATGCGGCCCCGGAGGCGGGGGCGGGCGTTGCGGGAGCCTGGGCCTGCGAGGCCACCGGCAAGCATGCGGCGCCGATCGCCAGCGCGGCGAGCAGGGGGCGGAATACACGTATTGAAGACACGCGAGGCTCCAATTTTTTATTCGTCGGGGACCTGGCCGGCTCATGTCGGCTCGGGCTTTGACTACACGTGTTTCGGCAGCCCTGGTTGTCTCCTGGCGGCTGCGCTGCGAAGTTTGGCATCGGCGCCTGGCCGCCATGCACCGCGAGACAGGCCTCGATACCGCGCATTCAATGCGCATCGGCCGCCGCGAAACCACGGCGACCCATGCGGGAATCCTACGCTTTTTGATGAACCCGCGTGCCTCTATTGCGTCGAAGGCCGTACACTCGCTGCTCGCGCATGGCCGAGGCGCCCTATCGGCGTTTTATGTCGTTTTGAGCCGTACTGCAAGATCGTTTCCACTCCGAAATACCGACGAAACCCCCACCTCACTTGCCGATGTCCTCGATCTCCCCGCTGCTCCCGTTGCCTCCGTTGCGTTTTGCGTCAGACGATTGCCGTCTCTCGGCGTCGGTGTTTTCCCTCGCAGCCGGCCCGTTGCCGCAGCGCGCCATGACGGCGCGAGGCGGCGCGCGATGATGCCGAAAATCGACAGCCTCTGGCTCGGCCAGGTCGCGATGGCCTCGCTCGCGCAGATCGCGTTCGCGGTGGCGGTCGGCTCGCTGCTGTTCGGCGCATGGCTCGCCGCGGAAGGCGCGAGCGTCAAGCTGTCGCCCGCGCATCTGGCCTGGCGGCGCGCGCGCGGTTCGTTGACGGCCGCCGCGCTGGTGTTCGTGCTGGCGGAGGCGGGCTGGATCGTCTACGAGGCGGCGTCGATGAGCGGCGCGGGGCTGGGCGGCGCGTTCGGTGCGCTCGGCACGGTGTTGCAGATGACGCACGTCGGCCACGCCTGGGGCCTGCTGTTCGGCGGCGCGCTGGCGCTGCTGGTGCTGGCCTTGCTGCGGCCCGCCGGCGCGGCGGGCGATGCGCTGCTGTGGCTCGCGATACTGGTGGTGGAGGCCGGCAATGCCTCGATCGGCCATGCGGCCGACGCGGGCGCGTTCTCGCCGGCGGTCGGCGTGCAGATGCTGCATCTGCTTGCCACGGCGGTGTGGGGCGGCATCGTGCTGGCGGGCGGCCTGGTGGTGGTGCCGGCGCTCGGCGCGTCGATCGCGCGCGGCGTGCTGATTCGCGTGGCGCAGCGCGTGTCGCGGCTGTCGATGGTGTCGGTGGTGCTGGTGCTGGCGACCGGCGCGTTCAACGGCTATCGCGGCACGGGCGGTGATCTGGCGGTGCTGGACGCGAGCACCTGGGGCCACGTGCTGCTGCTGAAGCTGGCGCTGGTGGCGCTCGCGCTGGTGCTGGGCGGCCTGAACCGCTTCTCGGCGCTGCCGCGCCTGCGCCGCACGGCGGCCACCGAGGACGCGCGCACGTTCGCCAACGTGCTGAATCTGGAGTCGATCGCGATGATCGGGGTGTTCGTGGCGGCGGCCGTGCTCGCATTCAGCGTGCCCGGCGCGGCGGCGATCATTCAGTAAGGACTGCAAAACCGGCGCAGGCGCGCGCCGGTTTCAGCGGGCCGATGCGCGCCGGTTTGCGGCGGCGCATCGGTACCGGATCGGCGGCGCGAACCGGCGCCGATCCGTGGGAGCGTAGACAACCCCGGGAATTCAGCCGATCACCACTCCGCCACGCTGCCGTCCGCGTGACGCCACACCGGATTGCGCCAGCGGTGGCCGACCTTCGCCATCTCGCGCACCTTCTCCTCGTTGACTTCGATGCCCAGGCCCGGCCCTTGCGGGATCGACACGAAGCCATCTTCGTAGCGAAACACTTCAGGATTGCGAATGTAATCGAGCAGGTCGTTGCCCTGGTTGTAGTGAATGCCGAGGCTCTGTTCCTGGATGAACGCGTTGTAGCTGACCGCGTCGATCTGCAGGCAGGCGGCCAGCGCGATCGGGCCGAGCGGGCAATGCAGCGCCAGCGCCACGTCGTAGGCCTCGGCCAGCGACGCGATCTTGCGGCATTCGGTGATGCCGCCCGCGTGCGACGCATCGGGCTGGATGATGTCCACGTAGCCGCCCGCGATCACATGCTTGAAATCCCAGCGCGAATAGAGCCGTTCGCCGAGCGCGATCGGCGTGTCCGTCTGGTTGACGATGTCGCGCAGCGCCTCGGCGTTCTCCGACAGCACCGGCTCCTCGATGAACATCAGGCGGTACGGATCGAGTTCCTTGGCAAGCACCTTGGCCATCGGCTTGTGCACGCGGCCATGGAAATCCACGCCGATCCCCACGTGCGGCCCCACCGCCTCGCGCACGGCCGCCACGTTGGCGATCACCTTCTCGACCTTGTCGTAGGTGTCGACGATCTGCAGCTCTTCCGAGCCGTTCATCTTGACGGCCTTGAAGCCGCGATCGACCACCGCCTTTGCGTTGCTGGCCACGTCGCTCGGGCGGTCGCCGCCGATCCACGAATAGACCTTGATGCGGTCGCGCACCTGGCCGCCGAGCAGCGCGTGCACGGGGGCGTTGTGGTACTTGCCCTTGATGTCCCAGAGCGCCTGGTCGACGCCCGCGATCGCGCTCATCGTGACCGGACCGCCGCGATAGAATCCGGCACGATACATGACCTGCCAGTGATCCTCGATCAGCAGCGGATCGCGGCCGACCAGGTAATCGGACAGCTCCTGCACCGCCGCCTCGACCGTGTGCGCGCGCCCCTCGACGATCGGCTCGCCCCAGCCGACGATGCCCTCGTCGGTCTCGATCTTCAGGAACAGCCAGCGCGGCGGGACGACGAACGTTTCGAGGCGGGTGATCTTCATGGGTGTCTCCGTGAGATGGACGCGTCAGGGCAGCGTCGATGGCGACGATCCTACACGATGCCGCTAAAAAGTAGTATTAATAGCACTATTGCGCACATAGTGATGCGGCCCCGCTATTCGGAGCCGTGCCGACCGGGAGAAACGTGATTCAACGCGATCTGCATGGAAAAACCGCCTTCACGCTGGCCACGGCGATCCTGCGCGGCGACTACGCGCCGGATTCGATCCTGCCGCGCGAGGCGGAGCTGATGCTGGCGTTCGGTGTGAGTCGCACGGTGCTGCGCGAGGCGTTGCGTACGCTGACCTCGAAGGGCCTGATCGAATCGCGGCCGAAGGTCGGCACGCGCGTGCGGCCGCGCGAGGCGTGGAACCTGCTCGACGCGGAATTGCTCGACTGGTATTCGCAGGTCGCGCCGCCGCTGGCGTTCGCGATGAAGCTGCAGGAAATGCGCGAGATGGTGGAGCCGTATGCGGCGGGGCTGGCCGCGCACGCGCAGACGCCGGCCACGTTCGCGGCGATCGAGCACGCGCACGCGGCGATGTGCGCGGCGCGGCATGTGGACGAATGGGTGCGCGCCGATCTGCGCTTTCACCTGGGCGTGCTGGCAGCGGGCGGCAACGAATTGCTGATGCCGCTCGGCGCGTTGATCGCACGCACGCTCGAGGCGCAGCTGCATTTGAACGCGAAGCGCGCGGACGTGTACAACGCTTCGCTGGCCGAACATACGCGCGTGGTGGAGGCGATCCGCGCGCGCGATGCGCGGGCCGCACGCGACGCGATGGCCGCGCTGCTCGGCACCACGCGCGAGCGGATCGAGCGCTGACTGGGCGCTGACTGAGCGCTGCGGCCCGGATCAGCTTGCCGGTTTCGCGTCGGCGGGCTTGGCCGTGCCGGTTGCGCTCGTCGCGTTCGTCGCGCCGGCCGGCCGCGTGCCGGCGTCGGCCGCCGCCTCGGTCTGCCAGCCCAGTCCCAGGCTCTTCTGCAGCGACACGTAATCCTTGATCAGCTCGGCTTGCCCGGCGATCACGTTCTGCTGCGCCGACAGCGATTCGCGCTGCGTGTCGAGCAGATCGATCATCGACGAAACCCCGGCGCGGTAGCGCTGATCCATCAGCGTGGCCGAATGCGTGGCCGAGGTTTCCACCTTGGCCAGCGTGACGACGTGATCGCGCTGGTGCCCGTAGCGCGACAGCGCCGTGTTCGCATCCTGCAACGCGCCGAGCACGGATTTCGTGTAGTTCGCCTCGGCTTCGTCGCGCGAGGCCTCGGCGGCCCGCACCGCGCCGCGCGTGCGGCCGAAATCGAAGATGTTCCATTGCAGGTAAGGCGCGCCGACCCACGAGTAGTTCTGCTTGCGGAACAGGTGGCCCGGGTCGCCTGCGCTGAAACCGATGTCGCCGAGCAGCGTGACCTTCGGGAAGTAATCGGCGATGTGCTCGCCGATCTGCGCGTTGCTCGACGCGAGCCGGCGCTCGGCGGCGCGCACGTCGGGCCGCTGCTTGAGCAGGGCGGCCGGATCGCCGATCGGCACCGAGGCGGGCAACGTCGGCAGCGCGGCCGTCTCGCTGGCCAGTTGCGCGTCGAGCGCGCCCGGCGCGCGGCCGGTCAGGGTCGCGAGCCGGTCGAGCGATTCGGTCACCTGAGCATCGAGCGGGATCAGCGTGGCGCGGGTGTTTTCCACTTGGGTGGTCAGGCGTTCCACATCGGCATCGGCCGCCACGCCGCGCGCGCGGCGTTGCAGCGTCAGATCGAGCTGGTTCTGTTGCAGATCGGCCGTGCGGTGCGACAGCGCGAGGCGCTGCTGCTGGTCGCGCAGGTCGATGTAGGCATTGGCGACTTCGGCCGCGATCGACACCTGCGTGTCGGCCAGGTCGGCCGTGACCGCTTCGGCCTGCGCCGAGGCGGCTTCGATCGCGCGCCGCGTGCCGCCGAACAGGTCGATTTCCCAGGTCGCGTCGAAGCTGGCCGAATAGAGCTGGATCGGCCCGCTGCCGGCCGTCGAGCTGCCGGAACTGCCTGAGCCGTTGCTCGAATTGTTCGAGCCGGTCAGCGCCGACAGCGCGTTCATGTCGGGGGAGCGGGTGCGGATCGCGGCCAGGTCGGCGGTGGTTTTCGGCAGCGCGTTGGCGCGCTGCTGGCTCAACTGGGCGCGGGCTTCGCGCAGGCGCGCCTGCGCCGCGTGCAGATCGGGATTGTGGGCCAGCGCGGCGGCGATCAGTTCGTTGAGCTGAGGATCGCCGAGCGCTTCCCACCAGGCGCTCGGGGTGGGCGCGTTGGCGGCCACACCGGCTTGCGGTGCACGCACGAAGCTGGCGGCGCTCGGCGCGGCCGGCGCGCCGTGGTAGTTCGGGCCGACCGTGCAGCCGGCGAGCAGGCTCGCGGCGGCGATCAGCGTCAGGGCAGGGCGGCGGGGCAAGGAGAAGGACGTCATCGAATCAATCGGTTCAGTGGCCGGACGAGTTGGGCGGCGGAGCGCCTCGGCGCGGCGGCGTGCGCAACAGCAGCGCGAGCGGCACGCAGGCGATCAGCGCCAGTCCGAGCAGGTAGAAGGTTTCCGAATAGGTCATCACGGTGGCCTGCACGTTGATCTGCTGCGCCAGTTGCCCGAGCGCGCGCATCTTCGCGTAGGCCATGTCGCCCGTGTACGAGAACCAGTTCGACGCGTATTGCGAAATGCGATCCTGGCCGATCAGCGAGTTGTTGCTGACCGATTCGCGGATCACGGCCGTGTGATAGGTGGTGCGGCGGTCGATGATGGTGCCGATGATCGCCAGGCCGATCGAGCCGCCGAGGTTGCGGGCCATGTTGTAGAGCCCGGCCGCATCGCCCGATTCCTCGCGCGAGACGGCGGCCATCGAGGCCTGGTTCAGCGGCATCATCGCCAACATTTGCGCGACGCCGCGAATCAGTTGCGACCACACGAAATCGTGGCCGACGCTTTGCGCCGTCAGCGAGATGTCGAGCATGCAACTGAGGAAGAACAGCAGCAGCCCGGTGATCACGAGGATGCGGAAATCCACCTTGCCGAGCAGCCTGGGCAGGATCGGCATCATCAGGAACGCGGGCAGGCCCGACAGCAGCATGATCTCGCCGGCCTGCTCGGCGTTGTAGCCCGAGACGATCGCGAGGAACTGCGGCAGCAGGTACGAAATGCCGTACAGCCCCGCACCCACGGCGGCCACGATCACGATCACGCTGGCATAGCGCGGGTTGCGCATCAGCGAGAGCCGCAGCATCGGCCGCTTTGCCGTGAACTGCGAGATCGCGATCAGCACGAAGCCCGCGAACGTCACCCAACTGAGCGCGACGATCATGCTCGATTCGAACCAGCGCTCGCGCTGGCCTTCTTCCAGCACCACCGTCAGCGACGACAGGCCGACCGACAGCCCGGCGATGCCCACCCAGTCGGCGCTGAAGAACTGCGGCCACTGCGGCTTGTCGGACGGCAGGCCCAGCACCAGCAGCGCGATCAGGATCAGGCAGACGGGCAGGTTGATGAAGAAGCACCAGCTCCAGCTGACGTTCTCGGCCAGCCAGCCGCCGAGCACCGGCCCGAACAGCGGCCCGAGCAGCACGATCAGGCCGAACAGCGTCATGCCGACCGGCAACTGCGAGGTGGGCAGCCGGGTGCGGATGATGGTCTGCGCGGTGGGGATCATCGCGCCGCCGGTGAAGCCCTGGCCGATCCGGCCGACGATCATCAGCGCGAGCGTGTTCGACCAGCCGCACATCATCGAGAACGCGATGAACAGCACCGCCGACACCAGCAGGAAATTTCGCAGTCCGAACACGCGCGTGAGCCACGCGGCGAGCGGAATCATGACGATTTCCGACATCAGGTAGCCGGTGGAGATCCAGGTGCCTTCGGTGCCGGTTGCGCCGATTTCACCCTGGATTTGCGGCAGCGCCGAGTTGGTGATCGAGATGTCGAGCGTGGCCATCAGCGCGCCGAGCGAGCCGGCCGCAACCGCGATCCAGTCGGTGGCGCTGGCGCGTTCCTCGGCGTGTGGCGCTGGCGCCGGCGCGCCGGCGGGCGGCGTGACGGCTTCAGCCATGATGCTGCCCGTCGTCGCGGGTATCGACGTTCACGTCCACCGACAGCCCCGGCAGCAGCACGCGGCGCGTTTCGTCGTTGGCCTCCACGTGGATGCGCACCGGCACGCGTTGCACGATCTTCGTGAAGTTGCCGGTGGCGTTGTCGGCCGGCAGCAGCGCGAACTGCGAGCCGGTGCCCGGCGAGAAGCTTTCCACCGTGCCGTGCAACTCCTGGCCCGACAGTGCGTCGACGCTGAGCGTGACCGGCTGGCCCACGCGCATGCGGCCGACCTGGGTTTCCTTGAAGTTCGCGACCAGGTAGATGTCCTGCACCGGCACCACCGTCAGGAGGCGCGTGCCGGGCTGCACGTACTGGCCGACACGCACCGTGCGATCGCCGACGCGGCCGTCGAGCGTGCTGCGCACCACGGTGTTGTCGAGATCGAGCTGCGACTGCGCGGCGCTGGCCTGCGCGGCTTCGAGCTGGGCCTGCGCCTGCTGCAACTGCGCCGTGCTCGAGGCGATTTGCGTGCGGGCCGCCGCGATCGATGCGTTGTTCGCCGCGAGCGTGGCCTGCGCCTGATCGCGGGTGTTCTTCAGGTCGGCGATGCGTTCGTGCGTTTCCGCACCGGTGGCCGCCAGCGGCGCGTAGCGCGTGTATTCCTCGCTCGCGTGGCGCAGGTTGATGCTCGATACCTGGGCCTGGGCTTGCGCCTGTTCGAGGTTGGCGCGCTGCTGGCCGATGTCGGCCTGGGCGCGAGCAATGTCGGCGCGACGCGAATCGACGGTGGCCTGCGAGTTCTGCAGCGACACCTGGTACTGGCGCGTGTCGAGCTTCACGAGCGGATCGCCGGCCTTGACCGTCTGGTTGTCGCGAACGTAAACATCGGTGATGTAGCCGGACACCTTCGGCGCGGCGGTCATGCTGTCTGCCTGCAGATAGGCGTCGTTGGTGTATTCGATGAAGCGGCCGACGGTCCACCAATGGACGAGCCAGATAGCCCCGCCGATCAGCGCGACCACGGCGATTGCGATCAGGACGATCCGACGCGATGGGCGCTTCGCGGCGGGTTCCAAGGGTTCCTGACGATTGCCTTTCGGCGGTTCTTGAAGGGTCGACGACATTCGGGTATCCAAATTATTCCGAGCGGAAGAATTATTCCACTTGGAAAAATTGTGTCAAGTAGAATGTCGCAAGTACGAATGTGAGGGGTCTATGACGGACGCGAAGAAACTGCGTCGCACGTCGGCATGTGGTTATGCGCGGGGCGACGAAACACGCGGGCGGATCATCGAAGCCGCCATCGAATTGTTCGGCGAGCGCGGCTTCGCCGGCGCATCGACGCGGGACATCGCCGCGCGCGCGGGCGTGAATGCGCCTGCTTTGCAGTACTACTTCGAGAACAAGGAAGGCGTGCTGCGCGCCTGCGTCGAGGCGATCGGCGATCACGCCAGCGAATCGTTCGGCCCGGCCGTCGAGCACGCGCGCGCGATGCTCGCCCAGGATGCCGACCTCGACACGCTGATCGACGCGTTCGTGGGCGTCATGCAGGTGATCGCGTCGAAGATGTTCGACACGCCGAAAACCGTGCACCAGCGCATGTTCTTCGCGCGCGAGCAGGCCGGCCTGGAGCCGGCCTTCGCCAGCGAGATGCTGATGGAGCGCGTGCGCCGGCCAGTGAATGCGATCTGCGCGGAGCTGGTCGGGCGCATCTCGGGCACCGATCCGAAGCAGCCGCTCACGCAACTGCGCGCGTTCAGCCTGCTCGGGCAACTGACCGTGTTCCATATGGCGCCGCGCTCGGCGCTGGCGTTGCTGGGCTGGGACGCGTTTACCGGCGAGAACGGCGAGCTGCTGAAATCGACCGTCTATTCGCAGACGCGGCAACTGTTGCAGATGTGGCATGCGGAGCGCACGCCGGCGGCCAAGCCGGCTGTGAAGTCCGCCGCGAAGCCGGGCTCGAAGCTCACGGCGAGGCCGACCTCCAAACCGGCCTCCAAGCCCGCGTCGAAGCGGGTGGCGAAGCCCGTCGCGCCGTCCACGCAAGCGGCCCAACCCGCTGCCGCTCGCCCCGTTGCAGCGAAGCGCAGTCGCGCCGCCGCCGGCAAAGCCTCCTCGCACTGAGCGGCGAGTACGTTCCACCCCGCGCCGGCTCCCGCCGGCGCGTCTGTCCGCTTCCCCACCGAAGCACGCCGGAATTACCGGTGAAATCCTTGGTAATCCTGATCATCGCCGGCCCCTTACCGTGCCGTCTTTCGGAAAGGTTGCGCTCGCGGCCGATGACATGCGGGTGTCACGATTGCCGGTCTATCGTCGCGATCCGAGACGGTGATTGCGCGTTGCGCGCGTCGCCGCGTGCCCCCAGTCGCGAACCATAAGATCGGAGCGAACCGATGTCGAAACCGAATCATCCCGAAACGCCCGAGGCCGGCCAGCATGCGCCGGTCTCGCGCCGCGGCTTCCTGAAGCTGGCCGGCGTGTCCGGCCTGGCGACCGCGAGCGGCCTGGCCGCCACGCGCGCGTCGGCGGCGTCCACGCCGGACGGCACGCCCGAACAGATCCACCTGACCTGGGGCGACGATCCGTCGTCCGAAGTGACCGTGTCGTGGGCGTCGCTTGCGCCGGCCGCGAACCCGCGCGTGCGCGTGTCGAGCGACTACGGCCGGCCGTTCTCCGTGCACGCGGTGCAGCGCACCTACACCGACGGCCTGAACGGCGCCGTGGTGTTCACCTATCACGCGCGCCTGCACGGGCTGCGCCCCGGCGCGACGTTCCGCTACGAGGTGACGGCCGACAACGACGCGAACGCCGCCCACCCGTTCTCGGCCAGCTTCCAGACCGCGCCGCGCGGCCGCACGCCGTTTCGCTGGACCAGCTACGGCGATCTCGCCACGCCGAACACGGGCTGGGTGCTGTCGTCGCCGCAAAGCCGCTTCGCGGTGCAGGCGGTGGAGCGCTTCCAGCCGCTGTTCCACCTGCTCAACGGCGATCTCTGCTACGCGAACCTGAACCCGGCGCATCAGCCGGACGTGTGGCGCGACTTCGGCAACAACAACCAGACCTCGGCCGCGAACCGCCCGTGGATGCCATGCCCCGGCAATCACGAGATCGAGTTCAACAACGGCCCGCAGGGCTACGATTCGTATCTCGCGCGCTACGTGCTGCCCGAGAACGGCACGCGCTTTCCGGGCCGCTGGTACAGCTTCCGGGTGGGGGCGGTGCTGTTCGTCTCGCTCGACGCCGACGACGTGGTGTACCAGGACGCCGCCGCGTTCGTGGCCGGCCCCGCGCCGCTGGTGCCGGCGCCGAGCACCGGCAACCAGCCGATCCAGCCGGGCACCTCGTTCTACGTGCGCGGCTACAGCCGTGGCGAGCAGACGCGCTGGCTCGAAGCGGTGCTGCGCCATGCTTCGCATGACGAAGCCGTGGACTGGATCGTGGTGCAGATGCACCAGGACGCGCTCAGTTCGTCGAAGTCGGGCAACGGCTCGGACAAGGGCATTCGCGAGGCGTGGCTGCCGCTGTTCGACCGCTACGGCGTGGATCTGGTGCTGTGCGGCCACGATCACGATTACGAGCGCAGCTTCCCGGTGCGCGGCTGCCGCCATCATGCGGGCGTGGATGCGTCCACCGGCTCGGTGGTCGATACGTTGCAGCCGCAACCGGTGGTGACGTCCGACCCGGAAGACCGCACGTTCGACACGCGCCACGGCACGATCCACCTGATCCTCGGCGGCGGGGGCACCAGCGCGCCCACCGATACCTACGGCGACGACACGGCCACCGGCTTGCCGCAGGCGATGGTGTTCACCAAGCCCAACCGCCCGGTGCCGGGCACGACGACCGGCGTGTTCGCGCGGCCTGGCCCCGATGCGCGCGAGGATGCGATCTGGTCGGCGCGGCGCGATGCCGGCAATGCCTACGGGATCGCGGTGTTCGACTACGACCCGGGCGAGGCGGGCAAGCACACGTCGATCACCGTCAACTACTACCACGCCACCGGCGGCGATACGCCGAGCAGCGAGTACGTGCTGTTCGAGACGATCGTGCTGAGCAAGCCGCATCGCGGCTGATCCGGCAAGCCGAAGCACAGCGCGGGGCGGTGGTCCTTGACGGGCCGCCGCCCCGCGTGCGTTTCGGGTTCCGGATTCGTTCGATTCAGCCGTGCTTCGCCGTGGCCACCGTGGCGGTTTCGGCCGCCGCGGCCGGCGAAGCCTGCGGCTTGCCGGCCTGCGCCGGCTTCGCTCCCGCCTCGCGCGTTCCGGCCGGCGTATCGACCAGCGGTTGCAGCGCCGGCGCCAGCGATTTCAGCAACTGCACCGCCAGCGCGCTGGTGTATTCGTAGCGAGCCGCATACGGCTCGTGCGCGTTGGCCGTCAGGACCCCGAAGAACCGGTCGCCGATGCCGAACACGAACGTCGCGCTGCGGTTCACCTTGCGCGATTCGATCAGCCGCGCACCGGGTGCGTACACGTTGAAGCGCTGGTCGCCGGTGCCGGTCTTGCCGTAGACGTCGAGCGTCTTGCCGTCGGGGAAGCTCAGGCCCTGCGCGAGCCGCTTGGCCGTGCCGTTCGCCACCACGTCGCGCAGCATCGGCTGCACGGCGGCGGCGATCTCGGGCGACACCAGTTGATGCGGCGGCGTGCCCGTGTGCACGAAGCGCGTTTCGTACGGCGTGTCCTTGGCGAAGTCGAGCCGCACGATGCTCTCGGTCGGCATCTGCGCGCCGTGGTTGCCGATCAGGCCGATCAGGCGTGCCAACGAATCGGGTTGGTCGCCCGACGCGCCGATCGCCGCCGCGTACGACGGTGTGAGCGCGGCGAACGGATAGCCGAGCGCCTGCCACGACTTGCCGATCGCATCGTAGGCGCGCAGCTCGACCATGCGGCGAATCCGGCGATCCTGGGTGGCGTGGTATTTCGTCTTGTAGAGCCAGGCGTAGGACGCGATGCGCACGTCGTGGCTGGCCGTCTGCACCGTGTCGAGCGGCGCATCGGGATGCGCGCGCAGGTAGGCCAGCGTCCAGAGCGCCAGCGGATGCACGCTCGCGATATAGCCGCGATCGTTGAGGCTGAAGCGGTCGGCGCCGTATTTCGCGTAGAGCGTGGCCAGGTCGTCGTCGGACAGCCCGGCGGCCGGCGTGCCCTTCAGCGTCGTGCGCATGGTGGCGTCGAACCACGGGCGCGGCGCGTCGGGCGCCACGCTGCGCAGCACGGTGGCCACCTTCGGCGGCGACTTGCGCACCGTCTTCAGCATCAGCGCGAGCGCGTCGTCGGGCGGCTTGCCCGCGTATTTCGTATAGAAGCGCTTCACGTACACGCGGCTTTCCTGGTCGACGAATTGCCCGAGGTAGTGCGCGCGCAGTTCGGGATCGTTGAGCCATTGCGCCGACACGCCAGTCGTCCTGACCATTTCGTAGCGGACGATGTCGCGCATCAGGCGCACGAACACCAGGTTCACCGAGTTGCGGAACGCGAGGCGCAGCGTCAGGATCTGGCCGTTTTCGCTCTTGTCGAAATTGGTGAAGGTTTGCGCGCCGCCGCCGGTGTAGAACGTCTCGCCGGCCGAGGCCGAATACTTGCGCTCCAGCGCGGCGTCGAGCATGGCCGGCAGCGAGCGGTCGCGCGCGGCGATCAGATAGTCGAGCGCCCAGCGCGACAGCGCGTCCTGCGGGTCGGGCTGCACGCGCTTGAGCGCCTCGGTGGGCTGGTCGGCGTAATCGCGGTGCAACTGCGACACGATCTGCAGGTAGGTCACCACCGTGCGCAGCTTGGCCGTGGAGCCGAGGTTCAGGCGCGCGCCGCGATTGACGTCGAACGGCTGATCGACGCTGTCGGTCTGCACGCGCAGCAGGTTCGCGCCGCCCTGGCGTTCGTAGAGCGTGAAGCTGTAGGCGATCTTCGACGGATCGTCGCCGGGCCGCAGCATCTGGAAGCCGATCAGGCCGGCCTCGCGCGCGCCGTCGCGGGTGGTGATGGCGGCGAGCTTGTCGGCCACCGCCTGCTGCACCGCGTTGTCGAGCGTGACGGTGGCGTCGAGGTCGAGCCGGTCGAGCTGGTAGACGCTCGACAGCCCGAGCGCGCCGATCAGCCGCGAGCGCGTGGAGGTGATCGCTTTGCGCGCGACGTAGGACGTTTCGGCCGGCAGCGCGGGCGGCGGATGCTTGTCGATCTGCGCGGCCAGCGCGGCGTCGCGCAGCGCCGGTGTGATCGCGCCCTCGGTGGCGAGCAGGCGCAGGTAGCTGTCGGTCAGTTTTTGCAGGTCGGCGTAGCCGCGGTTCAGGAAGAACGACGGCGCGCGCTGCGCGATCAGCAGCGACAGCACCTCGCGATAGGCTTCGGCCTGCTCGGGCAGGTTCGCGGCCGTGCTCGGCGCGGAGAGGATCCGGTTCACGTCGGTGAAATCGCGGCCGTACCAGGCGGCGAGGCCGTCGCCGATGCCGGTTACCTCGCCCATGTGGGCGCGCGCCGCGAGCGGTACGGAATTCAAATAGCGCACCACGATCTGGCGGCGCGCGGGCAAGGTTTGCGGGCCGTCGAGATAGGCGCGCACCGAGGCCGAGGCGATCTGCCGGAGCTTCTCGGCGGGCTTGGCGGTGCGGCCGTCGGGCGAGTGGCGGAACTTTTCGATCTGCGTGGCGAGCGTGCTGCCGCCCGGCGCGGCCTGATGCGGATTGACGAAGCGCAGCGCCTGATCGGACAGCGCGCGGCCGAAGCGCCGCCAGTCGATCGCGGGGTTGCGGTTCGGTGCGTCGGGGTCGAGCAGGTAGCGATCCTCGATGAACAGCAGCGAGCGCACGATCAGCGGCGGGATCGCATCGAAATCGAGGTAGACGCGGTGTGGGAAGGTGGCGTCGAAGATCGGCGCGCCGGTCGCGTCGCGCAGCGTGAGGCCGGCCTGGTCTTTTTCGTCGTACGGCGGGAACAGGCCCTGGTCGGCCAGCGCGAGCAGGCGCTCGGAGCCGCGCGCCTGGGCCTCGATGGCGTAGCCGCGCGCCGCGAGCCGTTGCTCGATGGACGGCAGCAGCGCATAGCCGAGGCGGGTGTCGTAGGGGCCGTTCAGCGGATAGCGGATGCTGTCGCTCGGGCCGTCGCCGACCGTGTAGCCGACGTCGCTCGCCACCGAGGAAAGGTAGCGGGCCTGCCAGCGCGAGGTCGCGAATTCGATCTGGAAAAGCCGTACCACCACGACCAGTGCGATCAGCACGGCCGCGATGAGCAACCATTTGACGCGTTTCCACACCGGTACGGGTGCGGAGTCGCGCAGCGAGATCCGGATCACGGGCCGATTCATGGCATCTCCCCGCGGCGCAAATCGTCCGACCCCCGAGCGCCGCACTGGATGCAGTGTAGTCCTGAATGATGCGCGTCGTGGCACAGAAAATCGGCGACTGTGACGCCGATGCAACCGGCCGATCGTTACGGAGAACTTGACGTGCGAATACGCGTCTGGCGGGTAGCCCGAGCGGGCAATTGGGGGCGGATTTAGCGTGCCGCGAGGCGTTTCGTCGGATCAGTGCGGCGCTTCGGTGGCGGCGTGCCGATCGGCAAACACGCCGTGCCCGCGCCCGCCGATCGTCAGCAGTCCGAGAAGGTCGAGCAGACGATCCGCACGTCGAACAATTGCGCGATGTGGGTCAGCGCCTGAAGCAGTGCGAACGAATGGCGATCCGCGTAGGGCAGCGACGGCTGGAACGCGCTGCCGTGGCGCTGCCATTCCGAATCGGCCTCGGTGTCGCGATGCGGGCGGTCGAAGATCGCCTCGATTTCGTAGCCGCCCGGCCCGCGCGCCGGGATGCCGACGTTCAGCGAGAAGCCGGCCAGCCGGTCGAGCGGAAAGCGGAAGCTGTCGCGGCCGAGCCGGAAGCCGGCCCATTCGGCGTCGCGGCTGCGAAACGCGACGAACAGCGTGTCGTCGGCGCGATGCCGCGCGTTGAAGTGTTCGGGCAGGTCGTCGAGCGGCGCGATCTCGGGCAAGGCTTCGGCGACGTTCGATTCGACCTCGATGTGCTGCTCGCACACGCCGCGCAGGCCGTCGTACAACTGGCGGAACACGACGGCTGCCGAAGTGGCGCGCGCGTCGGTGTCGATGAAGATGCGCTGATAGCAGGCGTAGGCGCCGAGATAGCCGGGCAGCCATTGGCCGTCGTCGAGCTGCGGCCAGGCCGAGCGGGCGCCGAGCGGGGCGGGCAGCAGGTCGATCGGGCGGGTGCGATCGCCGAAGCGGCGTGCGCGGAACGCGGTGAGCTGGTTGGGTGGCGGGGCGTCGGTCGGGTAGGCGGCGTTCGCTTCGGCTGCGTGGGCGTGCGGGGCGGGGTTGGTCGCGTTGTCGGCGGACGCCGCCGAGGCCTCCGGCAACGGGCCGTTTTCGGCCTCGCGCAGCGCGGCGGCAGCCTGCCGTTTCGTCTCGCGCCGTTTCGCGACCACGCCGGCGATGAACAGCAGCAGCAATTCGAGGACGGTTGCGGCCGCCCCGGCGGCCAGACCCGACAACACGCCGTCCCGGGCGCCGGCAATCAGGCCGGCAAGGAGCGGTATCAGCAACAGGAGCGCGAGCATCGATGGTCGAATATAGGTGTGGCGGCGCGCCTCGGCGGCGCGGCGGGTTTCGCACGATGATAAGCGCGCGGCGGCCCGCCGAACAAGTGGAGTACGCAGGCGTGGCGTGCGTCCGACGCGGCGCGCTCAGGCCTCGCCGCGCGCGTGGCGCAGGAACGCGCGCACCGCCTGCGAGCGCTCGTGGCGGCGGAACAGCAGCGCGATCTCGGAGGCTACCGGCTTGCCGGCCAGCGGGCGGCAGACCACGCCCGGCAGGCGCACGCAGTCGAACACGGCGCGCGGCACGATGCCGACCGTGTCGCCGAGCGAGACGCGCGCGATCACCTCCACCAGCCGCCCCGGCCGCGATTCGATCTGCGGCGCGAAGCGCCCGCGCCGTGCGACTTCCAGCGTGCCGCCTTCCTGCTCGGGCACGGTGAAGCGCGCGTCGCGCAACTGGCGCGGCGCGATCCGCTCGAACGCGGTCAGCGGCGAATGCTCGGGCAGCGCCACCACGAACTCGTCGGCGTGCACGCGCACCGCCTGCAGGCCGTCCGGGCAGGCCACCGGCGGGCGCACGTAGGCGAGGTCGAGCCGGCCGTCGTCGAGCATGGCGGGGATCGTGTCGAGCGGCTGTTCGGTCACCTGAACGTCGAGCAGCGGATGCAGCGCGCGAAAGCCGATCACGGCCTGTTGCATGACGCCCGTGAACGCGGCCGAGCCGACGTAGCCGATCCGGATCCGGCCGATTTCGCCGCGCTCGGCGCGCTGGCCCAGCTCGTGGGCGCGCGCCAGCGCGGCCAGCGCACGAGCCGCTTCGGGCAGATAGGCGCTGCCGGCCGCCGTCAGCGCCACCGAGCGGCGCGTGCGGTGGAACAGCCGGAACTGCAACATGCTTTCGGCTTCCTGAACCAGCTTGGTCAGCGAGGGCGGCGCGATGCCGAGCGAATCGGCTGCGCGCGCGAAGTGCAGATGCTCGGCGACGGCCAGCACGCTGCGGATATGACGGAGTTCGAGCTTCACGGCGGCTGTTAACAAATTCGTGAATGAAGTTGCGATTTTATGGCATCGACTGGAAATACGGGCGTCGCTAGCATTTCGACCGTCGGTAACCCGAATCAAGGAGCGATGCGATGGGCAGGCAGCAGGCAGCGGACAGTTCGACTCAGCCCGGAGGCGCGGCGGCGGCCGGCGCTCGTGTATCGGAGCCGCCGCCGCGTCGCGCGTCGCCCGGCTTTCTGCTGGCCACTGCGTCGGCCACCTGCGCGCTGATCACGCTCGACACCAATATCGTCGCCGTGTCGCTGCCGTCGATCGCGCGCGCGTTCCATGCCGGCTTCGCCGACGCCGAATGGGTGGTCAGCGCCTACATGGTGTCGTTCGCGTCGTGCCTGTTGCCGATGGGCGCGCTGGCCGACCGCTACGGCCGCAAGCGCATGATGCTGCTCGGCCTGCTGGCGTTCGCGGCGGCTTCGCTGGCGTGCGGGCTGGCGCCCACCGTGCTGTTCCTGAATCTGGCGCGGGCTGCCAAGGGCGTCGGCGCGGCGATGCTGCTCACGTCGGCGCTGGCCGTGATCGCCAACGCGTTCCCGCAGCCGAGGGAACGCGCGCGGGCCTGGGCGATCTGGGGCATGACGATGGGCATCGCGGCCACCGTCGCGCCCCTGGTGGGCGGCGTGATCTCGCAGTGGATCGGCTGGCGCTGGATCTTCCTGCTGAACCTGCCGGTGTGCGCGGTGCTGTTGATGTGCGCGTGGCGCGCGGTGGGCGAATCGCGCCATGCGCAGGCCAAGCGCGTGGACGCGCTCGGCAGCGCGCTGTTCGGCGGCGGCCTGGCGAGCGGGATCTGGGCGCTGATCGGCACCCAGGACGACGGCTGGGCCGGCACGGCCACGCTGCTGCGCGCCGCGATCTGCGTGCTGCTGCTGCTGGTGTTCGTGCAGGTCGAGCGCCGCCGCGATCACGCGATGATCGATCTCGCGCTGTTCGCGCAGCCGCGCTTCGTGGCCGCCGTGCTCGGCATGGCCGGCTATGCGGCCTGCGCGCAGGTGATGATGACGTTCCTGCCGCTCTATCTGCAAAACGCGTTCGGCTGGCCGGCGGTGCGGGCCGGTGTCGGCATGCTGCCGTTCGCGGTGGCGATGGTGGCCGGGCCGTACCTCGGCGCGTGGCTCGCGCGGCGTCGCGCCGGCTCGCCGATGCTGGTGGCGGGGCTGGTGCTGGTCGGCGCGGGCAATCTGCTGACGGCGGCGGTGGCCTCGGCGGCCGGCTATGGCTGGGTGGCGCTCGGCATGATCGTCACCGGCCTCGGCGCGGGCGTGCTGAACGGCGACACGCAGAAGGCGATCATGGCCTGCGTGCCGGCCGAACGGACCGGCATGGCGTCGGGCATCAGCACCACCACGCGCTTCGCGGCGATCGTCACGTCGATCGGCGTGCTCGGCGCGGTGCTGGCCGCGCGCACCCATACGGCGCTGGCCGGCGCGCTCGCCGCGTATCCGGCTGCGCTGCCGCATCTCGACGCGGGTTTCATGTCCGACCTGCTGGCCGGCGATCCGGCCCATGCGATCGCCGGTTTGCCGGCTGGGTTGCGCGATGCGGTGGCGGCCGCCGCGCCGGGCGGTTTCGCGAGCGGGTTCGCGGCGGCGCTGGCCGTGGCGGGGGGGCTGGCGATCGCGGTGGCGGCGGCGGTGGGGTGGCTGGGTGCGCGTGCCCCGGCTCATGCGGCCGAGGCGGGGCTGGCTGTTTCGGCCTCGGCTTCCGGGCAGCGCGAGCGCGTCTAGCCTAGCTGCTGACCTGCAGGCAGCCGTCGATCACGGCGATGCGCGCGCCGCTGTTCGACAGCGCGGCGCTCGCATGCCGGAATGGATGCTCGGGCGCGTCGGTCGGCCGCCAGGCGTAGCGGCGCAGCAGTTCGAGGTAACCGCCGCGAATCACGAAGCCGCCGCACTTCTCGGCGTAGGCCGCCTGGCGCATCCGGTAGGCGCGCGGCAGGTCGAACCACGGCAGGCCCGGCAGGTCGTGATGGACGAGGTGGTAGTTGTTGTTGAGGAACAGCAGGCGCATCGCGAAGCCGGCCTCGTTGATCACGATGCGTGCCTTCGGATGCACGGCGGCGCGGTGCTCGTACAGCGAGCGCACCATCGCCAGCGACAGCGCCGGCCAGCTCACGGCCAGCAGATACGCCCACCACGCGATGCCGGTGGCCCACTGCACGGCGGCCAGCAGCGCCGCCACCGCCACGCCGTGCGCGAGCCACATGCGCAGCGTGGCGCGGTCGCCGCGGCGGATCTTGCGGAACGCGTCGAGCGCCATCGCCGCCACGCTCATCGGCGGCCCGATCACGAGCCGGCCGAGGAACGTCTTGCGCAGCACCCACAGCGCCTTGAGCCAGCGCGGCAGCGCCGCCCACTGGCCGCGCGGGATGTAGTTGCCTTCCGGGTCCACGCCGGGCACGGTCAGATCCTCGTCGCGGTGATGGGCCAGATGCGTGTCGCGATAGAGCGGATACGGATACCAGATCGCCAGCGGCGGGCTGGCGAGCAGCCGGTTCAGCCAGTCGATGCGGGTGGGGTGGCCGTGCATCAGTTCATGTTGCAGCGACATCTGCCAGGTGGCGATCGGCACCAGCAGCGGCACGGCCGCCGCGAACGACAGCGTGCCGATGCGCACGCCCCACAGCACCGCGAGCCAGCCGCCGTAGATCGTCGCGATCAGCAGCCAGGTCGGCCACTCGGTGCGCGCGGTCAGGCGCGTTCCGAGCGCGCGGATCGCGTTGGCGTGGTCTACGTCGAAATATTCGGCCATGGTGCGGGGGCGGCGATGCCTGTTCAAGCAAAAACTCTAACGAAGCAGAGGCCGCGCGCCAATCAATGGATTCGCATTTGCTTATCAGGCGGTGGGTGGCTTGCTTCGCTGATCAGGCCTCCTTATAGTCGGTGCGGCGGGCATTCTCGGCCCGCGTTGTCGTCATCTTTTTCCACTCTGAGGAGCCGCATCGCATGGACCGTCGCGTCGCCGGATTGCCGATGTACAACGTCACGCCGCGCCTCGGCGCGCTCTGGCGCGGGTTGCTGGCCGATGCGCTCGACGCGTTCGCGCGCGCGGGCGGCACGCGCGAGGTGACGCTGCTCGACGAACCGTTCGGCGAGTTGATGCCGCTGTGGCGGCGCGCTGATCTGCTGCTGTCGCAAACCTGCGGCTATCCGTTCCGCATGCTCGGGCTGAACGCCGTGACGCAGGCGATCGCCACGCCGGTGTTCGATGTCGATGGCTGCAGCGGCGTGCAGTATTCGAGCGTGCTGATCGTGTCGGCCGCCGCGCATGCGGCCGGCGCGACGACGCTGGCGGACTGCCGTGGCCTGCGCGCGGCCTACAACGGCGACGATTCGCACAGCGGCATGAACGCGCTGCGGCACGCCGTGGCGCCGTTCGCGCGCGACGGCCGCTTCTTCGCGTCGGCCACGCCGTTCGGCGCGCACCGCCTCGCGCTGGCCGCCGTGGCCGACGGGCGCGCCGATTGCGCGGCGATCGATTGCGTGACGTTTTCGTATCTGCGCGACGCGCAGCCCGAGCAGATTGCGGCCGTGCACGTGATCGGCGCGACGGCCAGTGCGCCGGGCTTGCCGCTGATCGCGTCGAATGCGCTCGACGCGCGCCAGGCCGGGTGGCTGCGCGATGCGCTCGATTGGGCGCTGGCGGCTGACTCGGCGCGGGCGCAGGCGTTGCGGCTGCGGCGCTTCGAAACGCTGCCGGTCGGTGCTTACGACGCGATCGCGCGGTTTGCCGACGAGGCTGTGGCGCTTGGATATCCAAAACTGGCCTGAGGCGCGCTAAAAGGGAAACCGGCCGCGTCGCCCCTCCGGCACGGCGGTTATCCACACAGGCTCGGCTTGCCGATTCGATTTCGCCCCGGCTGGTGCGCGATCCATCGCGGCTTGTCCACAGCCGTTGGTCGCTCGCGCCCTGTGCTCCGCCGCGCGCCATCCCTCCCTCCACCGCCCACCAGCCGCGTCCGCATCCGCACCACCCCCACCTACGTCACAATCTCGCCATCCACCCGCACCGCCGCCCGATCCCGCCCCGCGCCGAGGGTAAATACCGAGAAAACTCCGGAATCGCAGAAGGGAATCAGAAGGCGTCGGATTTCTATACTTGGCAACGTTGACGCGGCACCTGCCCGCCACGGCCCGGCACGACACTGCCAGCCGTCCGGCAAGGATGCCGCGAGAAGGAGACAGATCCCGATGCATTCCCTGGTCCGCCCGCTCAGTCGTCCGCTTGGACGCCTGCTGCTGCTCGCCGCGCTCGCCGGCGTGGCCGCGCCCGCCAGCGCCGAGCCGATCGAATTGATGGTCGGCGGGATGTCCAAGATCGTCTACATGCCCGCCATGCTTGCCTCGCAGCTCGGCTATTTCCACGACGAGGGGCTCGACGTACGCGTGCTGTCGGTGCCGGCCGGCATCGATACCTCGACCGAACTGATCGCCGGCGCGGTGCAGGGCGCAGTGGGTTTCTACGATCACACGATCGATCTGCAGAGCCGCGGGCAGGACGTGCTGTCGGTGATCACGTTCGTGCGCGCCGCCGGCCTGGCCGAGCTGGCCACCACACGCCCCAAAACGGGCGAGCCGATGCGCTCGATCGACGACGCGCGTGGCCGCCGCTTCGGCGTGACCGGCTTCGGCGCGTCGACCTGGGCGCTGACGCGCTACCTCACGACGCGCGCCGGCATCGCGCCGGGCGACTACACCGTGGTGCCGCTGGCCGCCGATACGCGTTTCGTCGACGAGATCACGCACGGCACGATCGACGCCGGCATGGTCGAGGAGCCGACCGCCACGCGCCTGCTGTCGAGCGGCGCGGCGCGCGTGCTGGTCGATCTGCGCAGCGTGGAAGGCACGCGCGCGCAACTGGGCGGCACCTACGTCGGCGCGTGTCTGTACATGCGGCGCAGTTGGGTGCTGGCGCATCGCGACGAAACCGAGCGGATGGTGCGGGCGCTCGCGCGCACGCTGCGTTTCATCGCCGGCCACGACGCGCAGCAGATCGCCGATGCGTTGCCCGACAGCGCGGTGGGCGCCGATCGCGCGGCCTACGTGAAGGCGCTGGCGCTGGCGAAGCCGTCGTTTTCTCCGGACGGGCGCATGCCCGACGACGCGCCGGCGACGGTGCTCAAGGTTCTGGTGTCGAACGGGAGCGGGCTGATGGCCCGGCACGTCGACTTGTCGCGTACCTACACGAATGCGTTCGTCGACGGCACGCAGCGCGACACGTTCCACTGACCGCACAAACCAGCGGCAGCCGGCGCGGCGCGGATGATTGAGGAGTGAAGGCGGGCATGAGAGCGATTCGAATCGAACGACACGGCGGACCGGAAGTGCTGCAGCGCGTGGAGCTGGCTGTGCCGGAACCGGGCGCCGGCGAGGTGCTGGTGAAGGTCGCCTATGCGGGCATCAACTTCATGGACGTCCACACGCGCCAGGGCAAGTATCGCGATTCGCGCACGTACCCGGTGCGGATTCCGTGCACGCTCGGCATGGAAGGCTCGGGCGAGGTCGTGAAGGCCGGCGCGGGCGTGACCGGCTTCGCGCCGGGCCAGCGCGTGGCCTGGTGCATCGCCTGGGGCGCTTACGCCGAATACGCGGTGGTGCCGGCCGCGCGGCTTGCGAGGCTGCCCGATGCGATCGCACTCGACGTGGCCGCCGCCGCGATCTTCCAGGGCTCGACCGCGCATTACCTGCTCGACGACGTGGCCGATATCGGCGCGGGCAGCACCTGCCTCGTCCACGCGGCCTCGGGCGGCATCGGCCAGTTGCTGGTGCAGCTCGCCAAACGGCGCGGCGCGACGGTGTTCGCCACCACCAGCACCGACGAGAAAGCCGCCGTGGCCCGCGCGCACGGCGCCGATCACGTGATGCTCTACGAAGACGGCCGCTTCGCCGACCGGGTGCGCGAGCTGACCAATGGGCGCGGCGTGGACGTGGTGTTCGACGCCGTGGGCCGCCCGACGCTGCGCGACAGCTTCCGCGCCACCCGCGTGCGCGGGCTGGTGGTGAATTACGGCGCGGTGGCCGGCTCGCTGAACGATCTCGATCCGTACGAGTTGGGCGAGGCCGGTTCGTTGTTCCTGACGCGCCCGCGCCTGGCCGATCACCTGGCCGACGGCGACACCGTGCAGCGCCGCGCCGACGAGATCTTCGCGGCGCTGGCCGAAGGTGCGCTGACCATCGAGATCAACGGGCGCTACACGCTCGACGACGTCGAACTGGCGCATGCCTCGCTCGAGGAGCGCCGCCAGCTCGGCAAATCGGTGATGCGGATTCATTGAAGACGGGCCGTGCGCGGCCCGTCCGAGTTCAGATAGATACCACGCCGCAATGGTGGCCCGCCGGGCCGCCGCGGCACGATGCGACGCAGTCGCGAGGATGTTCCCACCATGTCAGCCACTCCTGTCGTCGAACGCCGCGATTCGCGGGCGCGTTCGGTGTTTCGCGCCGTCAGCGGCAACTTCCTGGAAATGTACGACTTCACCGTGTACGGCTATTACGCCGCCGCGATCGGGGCGACGTTCTTTCCGGCCGGCAACGAGTTTGTCTCGCTGATGCTGGCGTTTTCGGTGTTCGGCGCGGGCTTCCTGATGCGTCCGATCGGCGCGATCGTGCTTGGCGCCTACATGGATCGTCACGGCCGCCGCAAGGGCCTGATCCTGTCGCTGTCGTTGATGGCGGTCGGCACCATGTGCGTGGCCTTCGTGCCGAGCTATCACGCGATCGGCCTGATCGCGCCGGCCATCGTGCTGTTCGGGCGGCTGCTGCAGGGCTTCTCGGCCGGCGCGGAACTGGGCGGCGTGTCGGTCTATCTGGCCGAAATCGCCACCAAGGGCAATCGCGGCTTCTTCTGCTCGTGGCAATCGGCCAGCCAGCAGGTGGCGGTGGTGTTCGCCGCCTCGCTCGGCGTGCTGCTCAACGCGTTCGTGCCCGCGCAGGAGATGACCAGTTGGGGCTGGCGCGTGCCGTTCGTGATCGGCTGCCTGATCGTGCCGTTCCTGTTCTACATCCGCCGCACCCTGCAGGAGTCCGATGAATTCGTCGCCCGCAAGCATCACCCGAGCATCGGCGAGATCACGCGCGCGATCCTGGCCAACTTCGGCCTGATCGTGGCCGGCATGGGCCTGGTGATCATGACCACCACCTCGTTCTACCTGATCACCGCGTACACGCCCACCTTCGGCAAGGTCGTGCTGAAGATGTCGTCGTTCGACGCGCTGCTGGTGACGGCCTGCGTCGGCATCTCGAACTTCATCTGGCTGCCGATCTCGGGCGCCGTGTCGGACCGCTTCGGCCGCCGCCCGGTGATGCTCGCGTTCACGCTGCTGACCGTGTTCACCGCGTATCCCGCGATGCAGTGGCTGGTCGGCTCGCCGTCGTTCGGCAAGCTGCTGGCCGTCGAGCTGTGGCTCTCGCTGCTCTACGCGTGGTACAACGGCGCGATGGTCGTCGCGCTGACGGAACTGATGCCGGTGAACGTTCGCACCACCGGCTTCTCGATGGCCTATAGTCTCGCCACGATGGTCGGCGGCTTCACGCCGGCGATCTCGACCTGGCTGATCCACGCGACGGGCGACAAGGCCGCGCCGGGTGCGTGGATGGGTGTCGCCGCCGTGTGCGGCCTGATTGCGACGCTGCTGCTGTACCGGACGAAGACCGCACGGGAACAGTACAAGCTCGCGTAGTGGCAAGTTCGGAGGGATGCGTGAGGCTGTTGCTCGTCGAGGACAATGAGGAGCTGGCGCACTGGCTGGCGAAGACGCTGACGGACGACGGCTTCGCGCTCGATCGCGTCGGCGGCGGCGAAACGGCCGAGGATGCGCTGCGCGCGTCGACCTACGACGTGGTGCTGCTCGACCTGAACCTGCCCGGCATCTCCGGCAAGACCGTGCTGCGCCGCATGCGCGAGCGCGGCGACGCCACCCCGGTGCTGATCCTCACGGCCACCGGCGCGGTCGACGAGAAGGTGATCTGCCTGGGCGCCGGCGCCGACGACTACATCGTCAAGCCGTTCGATGCGCGCGAGCTGGTGGCGCGCATCAAGGTGCTGGCGCGGCGGCAGGCGCCGTCGCGCTCGAACCGGCTGCGCTGCGGCAACCTCGTCTACGACATGGATCGCCTGCAGTTCGCGATCGACGACCTGCCGCTGGTGCTCACGCCGCGCGAACACGCGGTGCTCGAAGCGCTGATCCTGCGTGCCAAGAAAACCGTCTCCAAGACCACCCTGGCCGAATCGGTCAGCGCCGCCGACGCGCCCACCAGCGAGGACGCGATCGAGATCTACGTGTCGCGCTTGCGCAAGAAGCTCGAAGGCAGCACCGCCACCATCATCACGCTGCGCGGCCTCGGCTATCTGCTCGAGGACGGCGCGTCCGATGAATAGCCTGCGCGTCAGGCTGCTGCTGTGGCTCGCGTTGCCGATGACGGTGTTCATCGTCGCGGCCGGGCTGATCACGCGCAGCAACGCGTGGCATACCGCGAATCTTCTGCAGGACGAAGTGTTGCTGTCGGCCGCGCGCGTGATGGCCGGCAACGTGGGCTGGGACGGCAAGGACCTGAGCGCGTCGATTTCGCCGAGCGCGATCGAGATTCTCGGCACGCCGCGCGCCGATCAGGTGTTCTTTCGCGTGCAGGAGATCGACGGCCCGATGATCGCCGGCACCTCCGATTTTCCGCAGAGCGTGCCCAAGGTGTCGCCGACCTGGTACGACGCGGTGGTCAACGGCGAGCCGGTGCGCGCCGTGTCGGTGATCCGGCCGATGTACGACGCGGGCGTGACGCGCCGCGTGGTGATCTCGGTCGGGCGCACGCTCCGGCAGCGCGACGCGCTGGTGCTCGCGCTGTGGCGCCCGCAGATGTTCTATTTCTCCGCCATCCTGACGATCGCCGTGGTGCTGGTCTGCCTCGGGCTGACGCTCGAACTGCGGCCGCTGGCACGGCTCGCGCGGCGCATGCCCGAGCGCGTGCAGACCTCGTCGGTACGCCTGAGCGTCGAGCCGCTGCGCAGCGAGCTGCGCCCGATCGTGCGCGCGTTCAACCAATGCCTCGAAATCATCGAGAAGCAGACGGCGATGCAGCGGCGCTTCATCGCCGACGCCGCGCACCAGTTGCGCACGCCGCTCACCCTGCTCGGCACGCAGTTGCAGTACGCACGCCGGCAGAATGATCCCGAGCAGGTGCACGACACGCTCAAGGCGATGGACCGCAGCAACCGTTTGCTGGTCGCGCTGACCAACCAGTTGCTGACGCTCGCGCAGGCCGAGGCGGCCGACTACGCGCAGTACGCGGGCGTGCGCGTGGACCTGCGGGAAATCGCCACCGGCACCATCGAGCAACTGGCCTTGCTCGCGCAGCGCCGCCGCGTCGAGCTGGTCGCGACGCTGGCCGATGCCGACGCGGTGTCCGTGTCGGGCAACGAGCAGTTGCTGTCGGTGCTGGTGTTCAATCTGGTCGACAACGCGATCCGCTATTCGCCCGAAGGCGGCACCGTGACCGTCGCGATCGAGGCCGGCGAGACGATTCGGCTGCGCGTCAGCGACGAGGGCGAGGGCATCGAGGCCGCGCTGCGCGAGAAGGTGTTCGAGCCGTTCTTCCGCGCCTCGCCGCAGCCGGGCAGCGGGCTCGGGCTGGCGATCGTGCGCGAGATCGCGCGGGCGCATCGCGCCACGCTGCGGCTCGACGACGGGGCGAACGGGCGCGGCTTGACGGTGACCGCGGAGTTTCCGCGCGCTTGAGATCGGGGTGATTTTTCTCCGCGTGTTATTGCCTTGTTTTTCGTCGCGGTTTTCCCGCCGCGTATCGACCTCCGCCGTTCCCCCTGGCTTTCAGCCGTGCGCGCCGGGCGTCCAGTCCAGCACCTGCCGTGCTTTCCGGTTGGTCACCTCGCCGTTGTCGTCGACGATGTTGAACGCGCCCGCTGCCTCGGTGCGCAGCGCGAGCAGGGCGGCGCGCGCCGCATCGTCGACATGCACTGCCGGCGCGGCCGGCGGCGTGTCGGCGCCGGTGCCGGGGCCGTACAGCCGGCCGTAGCGCAGCACCGCGCCGCGCAGCGGCGGCGTGTTCAGCACCGCCTGTTCGAGCGCGGCCACGCCGCCCACCGAAATGCGCCGGCCGCCCTCGGCATTCAGATCGAGCGGATGATCCTCGTCATATGGTTGCGCGCCGGGCGCATAGGCCCAGGCGATGCTCTGCGCGACCATGCGCCGGCAGCCCGCCGCCAGCGCGGCCTGCACCAGGCTCAGCGTGCCTTCGCTGCGCAAGCGGGCGTTATTGGCGATCGCCTGCGCCATCTGCGCCGGATCGAGGCCCGCGGGCAGGTCGGTCAATTGATGGATCACGGCGTCGGGCGCGATGCGTTCCAGCTCGCGCGTCAACGCGGTCTGATCGAACACGTCGACAATCACCGGCTGCGCGCCGAGTTGCGCGATCTGCCCGACTCGCTCGGCCCGGCGCGTCGCGCCATGCACGGCGTAGCCGGCCTCCACCAGCAACGGCACCAGCACGCGGCCGATCACGCCGCTCGCGCCGGCCACGAATACGGTCTGACTCATGAGAAACACTCCCGATGGCGTTCGTTGAGGCCGTGGCGGTGCGCCACGGCACAGGGATGACGCCAGCGTAGCGGTGTCGATGTCCCGTGCGATAGAGCCAAATTATCGTCAATCGGCTGGGACATCGGGCGCGGCCGCTTCGTTGCCTGCCGCCGGCCCTTGTGCGAAGCTTGGCGCCCCGGGCGCGGCGGCTTCGCGCGCGCCGTCATCGAGCCAGGAGTTCACCGAATGCGCCATTCATGCCGAATCGCGACCAAGCTGCCGCAAAGCGGCATTTCCGTGTTTTCGAGCATCGCCGAGCTGGCTGCCCGGCACGAGGCCGTGAATCTCTGGCAGGGCGCGCCGTCGTTTCCGACCGATCCGGCGTTGATCGCTCACGCCGGGCAGGCCATGCAGGCCGGTCTCAACCAGTACGCACCGATGGCCGGCTACGGGCCGCTGAAGGCCGCGATCGCCGAGAAAACCGAGCGGCTGCACGGCGCACGCTACCACCCCGACAGCGAGATCACCGTGACCGCCGGGGCGAGCGAGGCGATCTATTCGGCCATCGCCGCGCTCGTGCATGCCGGCGACGAGGTGATCTTCTTCGAGCCCGCGTTCGAGGTGTACGAGCCGTCGATCCGCCTGCAGGGCGCCACGCCCGTGGCGATCGGCATCCGGCTCGACACGTTGCGGATCGACTGGGACGAAGTCGCCGCCGCCGTCACGCCGCGCACCCGGATGATCATCGTCAACACGCCGCACAACCCCACCGGCATGTCGTTCGACGCCGACGACATCGCGCGCCTGGCCGCCATCACGCGCGGCACCGACATCGTGATCCTGTCGGACGAGGTGTACGAGCACATGGTGTACGACGGGCGCGAGCACCTGAGCCTCGCGCGCTACCCCGAGCTGGCCGAGCGCAGCGTGATCGCGCTGTCGCTCGGCAAGACGTATCACGCCACCGGCTGGCGCGTCGGCTATTGCCTCGCGCCGGCCGAACTGAGCACCGAGATCCGCAAGGTGCATCAGTACGTGGTGTTCTCCGCGCCGGCGCCGCTGCAGGCCGCGCTCGCGCAGATGCTCGCCGCGCCGCGCAGCTATCTCGACCTGGCCGCGTTCTATCAGGCCAAGCGCGACCTGCTGATCGAATCGATGGCCGGCACGCGGCTGTCGCTGCTGCCGTGCGGCGGCAGCTTCTTCATGCTCGCGCGCTTCGACGGCGTGTCTACGCTCGACGACAACGCGTTCGTGTTCGACCTGCTGAAAACGCATGGCGTCGGCGCAATTCCGCTGGCGAGCTTCTACCAGGACCGCCGCAATACCGGCATCGTCCGGCTTGCATTCTGCAAGGATGACGCGACGCTGCGCGAAGGCGGGCGGCGGTTGGCGCGGGTGTAGGCGCGGGCGATGGCACGGTGTGCCGGTCGTGCCGGTCGTGCCGGAAGCGGCGTGGCGGCACTTGCGTGGTGCGCCGTGCGCACCATTCGCGGGCCTGCGAGCCGCCGGCCTGAGGCGCGCAACGCGCCTGGCGCGATGCGGCGGTGGCCCCGCTGTGCTTTCGGCGCGCCGCCGATTCCAACATTTCCTATGTAAATACAATCCTGTAGCGACGCCGCGCGCGTTTCACCCGTGGTCATGCGAGATCGAATTGTGCAAATTGGTCTGTTGTTTGCTTAAAACCGACAGCAGCACACGCAAGGCAACACAAAACATACGGGTGACACACATGGCCAATCCACGCGCAATCGTCGACCTGACGCATGAAGTCCGCAGGCTTGCCACCGGCAAGATCGGGGACATCAACGACATCAACCGCGAGACCACCTTTCTCGCCCTCAACGCGCTGATCGAGGCCGCGCGCGCCGGCGAGGCGGGCAAGGGCTTCGCCGTCGTGGCCAATCAGGTCAAGCATGTGTCCAAGCGCATCGGCGAGATCACCGACATTCTCAACAAGGAGCTGGCCGGCTCGCTGACGCGCCTGACCGAGCTCGGCGACACCATGATCGACCGCATGCACGCGCACGACGGCCAGCGTTGCGCCGATCTCGCGCTGAACATGATCGACATCGTCGACCGCAACCTCTACGAGCGATCCTGCGACGTGCGCTGGTGGGCCACCGATTCGGCGCTGGTCGATTGCGTGACCTACGACAGCGACGAGTTGAGCCGGCATGCGAGCGAGCGGCTGTCGGTGATTCTCGACAGCTACACCGTCTACAAGGATTTGTGGGTGGTGGACGCCGACGGCACCGTGGTGGCCAACGGCCGTGCCTCGACCTACCCGGTGGCCGGGCAGAAGGTGAACGGCGCGCGCTGGTTCCAGGCCGCGATGGGCACCGCGAGCGGCGCCGATTACGTGGCGTTCGACGTCGAGACGATGCCGCAATTGCAGAACGCGCAGGTCGCGTCGTACGCCACCGCGATCCGCGAGGGCGGGCAGGCCGACGGGCGCGTGCTCGGTGCGCTGGTGATCTTCTTCGACTGGGCGCCGCAGGCGCTGGCGGTGGTGAAGGGCGTGCGGTTCAGCGACGAGGAGTGGTCGCGCACGCGCTGCATGATCGTGGACGCGTCGTTTCGGGTGATCGCCAGTTCGGACGGGCAGGGCGTGCTGCAGGAGACGTTCCGGTTGCGCACCAACGGCGCGGCGGTGGGGTTCTACCAGGACAGCGACCGCACCACGGTGTCGTTCGCGGCCACGCCGGGGTATGAGACTTATAAGGGGTTGGGGTGGTATGGGGTGATTTGTCAGAAGCCGGCGGGGAATGGCGGGTCGACGCACTAGCGCGGTGAAGCCCGCCGTCGTGGCGGGCTCGCGCAAAAGGAAAAGCCCGCAACACTTTCGCGTTGCGGGCTTTTGAATTTGGTGGCGAATCAGGGAGCTTTTTTCAATATTGAAAAACTCCCTTTTCTATCAACACCTTACCTCAAAAAGCGGGTCTGTTTAAGAAAAAAACGGACACACGTAGTGTCTCACGTTCGCCACCAATGAACAACGACCTGTTAATTTTTACAGATAAAAAAGCACCCCATAGGGTGCTTTTTCTCGTGAAATGGAAGCCCTTACTAATAAACGTGGTCAGCCTTCACCGCTTTAACTTTGTTGATAAAGCTCAGGGGCACCGTGCAGACACCCAACATGAGCAGTGCTGGAAGGATTGCCAAAATGCTACCACTGGCAAGCCCTACGAGCAGACAAACCACGCCAATCACGGCTGGGATAGTTAATTGAAAATAAAACTGACCAACTCCTTGGCGGAATGTTTGTCCATCGGCTTGTGTAATTCCGATAATAATATCTTTCGAAAACCAACGATCCACCCACAACTTCACTGCGCCACGATTAATCTGGTTATGCAGAATGCGGTCAAATTTCGGATCAATTCGGATATTATTAATCTGCTGGCTTCCGATTTTCAAGTAGGTGTATTTCTTCCAGCGCCCATCGGTATCACTCACGCCACCTTCCAAAAGTTCACCTTCGTAGACCTTCATGTCCTCTCCCATAGGGTGAAAAATAGTCTCAAATCGACTATTCTGAACGAGACTATAGCATCGTCTGATGATCTATGGTCAACGGTACGAGTCCGTCCGCAGAGCGTTGAAGCAAGTGCGCAAAGACGCCGGTCTCACACAGCTACAGCTTGCTGAGCGGCTCGGCAAGGGGCAGAGCTACGTCTCAAAGATGGAACGTGGAGAGCAGTACGTAGACGTGATTGAGTTGCTGGAATGGCTTGAAGCATGTGGCGCTGACGCTTCAATTGTTATCAAAAAAATTTAGCAGATTAAGAGAATTTTTATAAATATCGATATTGATTATCGGGGGAACAGTGCTATACAAATTTCTTGGTGATGTAGCTCACAATGATCGAGATTTCAAAACATTAGAACAAGAAAAAATACACGCATCAAATTTTTCAAGTTTGAATGATCCGTGGGATGCACCGAATAACTTTCTTGATCCCTCGGTGATTGAGAAGTTGAGTAATTCACCTGCCAAGAAATTGGCCGATGACTTTTTTCATAACATCAATAATTTCGGAATTTATTGTTTGAGCACTGAAAATTCATCGCAATTGATGTGGGCTCATTATGCGAATAATTGGAAAGGTTTGTGCATAGAGTATAACGCGCCTGATCCGGGTAAATTTTTTTATGAGCTGAGGGAAATTCATAATTCAATGGTTCTCATTAGTGGATTATCAATGAGATATGCGGATTTTCCGTTATATGCGGACATTGAAGATTTTAAAAAAGAGAACTTATTCAATCTCATTAGAAAACTATTTAGTCAGAAAAACGTCGCTTGGTCTTATGAAAAAGAGTTTCGTTTGTTTTTTAAGGAATCCCAGCAGTACCATATACCTGCCTCGTTAGTATCTGGCGTATACCTTGGGCATGCTATGGCTGCTACACAGAAAGAAAAATATTTAGCGATGCTTTCTGGTAAAAAAATACCAGTATGGATAGCTTATCCGGATAAAGCGAACTTTCGAGGAGGTGTGCGAGTTGAACGTTTGGGTTAGTAGTCTAATAAAAAAGCCACCATATCTATGGTGGCTTTTTTATTAAATCACCTTGACAAAAACGTAAATTTTATTAAGGTAAAGTGTCTCGTCCCCCGACGTGAGCAAATTAATAATAATCATTTTGATAAATTTGTCAATGTGAATTCGATTTAAATTGCTCTGCTGGGGATAAGGCAGAGCAATTTTTTATGCGTCAGTTAATTCTCACGATTTGGAAAGTTGCTAACGCAAACTCGCACAGGTAAAAATAGTCGGTGAGTGACTGAAAAGACTGAATAATTCATTGATAACTGGAAAGGGCGATAGCGACACCATTGCTATGGTGAAAGTGGTTAAAATGGGAATTTGAGCAAAGCCACACAGGAGGCGTGATTGCGGAACCTGGCTCAAAGGTGTGTTAAGACACCGAATCCGCAAAACAGGAATACTTAACTAATTCCGTCCGGTTGTGTAGTCGCTACTAATATCGGCAAGCCATCCACCTGCTTTTCAGCGGGTAGGGTGAGGCTTTGCCGATATTAGTAGTCTGAGAGAAGCGAAGACCTACTACATAGGGGCAAAGCTAGAAGTACAAGTTTAGTACAAAGGGTGTACTGGAGATCTAGCGAAGCACATTTACCCGTAGGGTAAAGTATTCACGGTAGTGAATGCAAAAAGGACGGCGATGCTTAAACTGCATTTTTTCGATGTTTTTCAGGGTTTGCCCTGTAAATTGCGCCATAGGAAGCAAGTTCCTTATTTATGCGTTCGATGTCTTTGTCTTGACTTTCAATAATCCTATCTTTTTTCTGGATTTCGGAGCGAAGCATATCTAACTCGTTCTCATATTGTTTTTCAAATTCACTTTGAGCTAATTTCTTGGCATGTTTCGCCTTATCCTCAGCCTCAAGTCGTCTTTTCTTTTCTTCCTTGGCTTTCTGATCCGAATTTTCAGCTTGTTCTTTTGCTTTCTGGGTAGGCTGGTGCAAGGCAGCCATCATGCCTGTAAGAAAATTACCCGCTTTTTTACCAGTTTTGGAGGCTTTGGCTACCCCACTACTATAACCATCGTTAAAACCCCTCTTTTCGCCATTCTTATAACCCTTAGCTTCGGCTTCAATGCGGCGGGTATTAACCAAGCCATTGTACTCAGCATTCTGCTGTTCAATTTTCCATTCTTTTCGGGTCAAACGACGACGCTTAGGTCCCAAACGAGTCAACCCATACCTTGACGCCACGTCAAGGCCAAATTGGTTTTGAAGGGCACGCATTGCCTTTATGTACGCCATATTTTGTTTGCCTTTGACCACGTTGTTGGCTTTGGCCTCTTCACGCGCTCTAATGCCATCATGCACGACCTCGAAACGCTCACCGATACGAGGGACGACATAGAAATGAATATGGGGGTGAGGTTCGTCGGTATGTTCAACGACAGACCTCAATCTATCCCCATATTTGTGTTGAAGCCATTTAATTGACGACTGCTTGAATTTTTCCCATTTGTGCTCTTCGGCACGAGGCAGGCTAATGACACCAGCCATGAGGCAGGAGGCATCTTTTCGCAATTTTCGACCTTTAAGATCGGTCGCCTGCTCGGCCCATTTTTCTGCCTCTTGCAGCGCAAATTCAGGGGCGACACCATAAAGCAATGTCGGAGGTTCAGGGCTGTCAACGTGATCGCAAGCACCTGGGCTACGCTTTACCTCGTTAATAATATCGCGTGCATTCCAATTGCCTTTTTTCTTCTGCTTTGAAGTCTCGCGTGCATAGCCTTCAATGTGGTAGAATTGGTAGCCCATTCTTGACTCCTTGTTGTTATTTTTGTGTGGTGTCGTGAGGCGAAAATCTATCTTCGCTGCGCTCTAAAAAACGATCTCCGCTTTTATATTGTAGGGGTTTATTGGATATGGTCAACAAGCATAGCGACCGACTATGCTTATTCCAACTCTTCGAGTTTCCATAAGCGCGGCCCTGTCTGGGGACTCTGCGAGGCTAAAATCAAATTCAAACCTATGGGACTGGTCCCTTTCCCCAATTCCGAATGCCAAAAAAATCCTGCTCGTTGGCAGGATTAATTTTTGACATTCGGTTGTCGTTCATGTGCATTGTTACGAGGGTGGGTGAGACAATTTGATAAATTTCAATAAATCGCCTATCTTCTTTTTCGATGCGAGGTCAGGCATGTATTGTTTAATCAAGTCGTTTATTTGGCCATCGCCGTACCCAGCCTCTTTTAGAAGGTATTTGAGGTTCTCAATTTGCTTTCCAAGCCTAAGTGCCTTGACTTGGGCGACTATTATGTCCTCGTTTTGTTCTAGTGAAATAAGCATGTCAACAAAAGCATTCTCATCGGGACTCAAGCCTCTCAGCTTGGAGGTGATATGAATTTTCATAGCCAAAATTTTGATTTTTCCGAAAAATTCGAGAAGCCATTTCATACCTATCTCCTGTTTTGGTTCAAGGTATGAAATTCAGGCAATAAGTCAAGTTTCCGGTGCTCCTTGCCCCAAGGGCGCGCACGTCCACGCACACGCGCCCTTAGGGTAATTAATGAAACAATTTAAGGGGGAAGGTCAATTTATCCATTGCTTCCTTGAGAATCTTCATCGGTTTGTCCTGCTGGTAGTTTGTGAAGTGGGGTGATGAAAAGTCGACTTTCCCTTGTTCATAATGCCCAACAATTGCCATCAAAATAGCTGGGTGTGTGTTCAGATTGGTCATCGAATTGATGAACGTAGTTCGGAAAGAATGGAATACTTTTCTGTCGTCTTTGATTTCAAGTTTGTCCAAGTATTCGCCAAAACGTCTGGACATATTTTTAGAAAATCCGTTCTTCCCATCTTTCAAGTGTTGAAAAAGATGCGTTGCTTTTGTTGCCTTAACTTTTTCAACGTATTCTAGAAACGTTGATTTCAAGATAATATTGGGTAGTGGAATTTTTCGAACAGAATTCGAATTTTTAGCAGCGTCATGCTGGATATCAAACACAAGAACGCCGTCAATTTTTGTAATCTGTTCAAGCCTCAAACTTGCCAGTTCTTCAACGCGAGCACCGGTGTACAAGCTCAAAAATGGCAACCAATGATAGTCTGGTTTTTTAAAAAAAGCCCTATACTTCAGTTCCTCAAAAATAAGTTTGAGGTCCTCATCTTCGAATGGCTTGTAAGACCGAACTTGTTTTTTTAGTTTGGCTTTGTTTGAGATTTTGACCCGCTCAAACGGATTGCCAACAAAAAACAGATTATTGTTGATGGCGTATTCAAACAACGAACGCAGAAATGATGTCTTCGCGTTAATCTGGCTGGCAGAGCCGCCCAAAGCCAAAAGTCGGTTCTTGTAGGCGACCGCTTGCTCTGGGGCATAATGATTAATGTCTAAATCACCAAAGAACGATTTAAACTCATCGTAAGTGCGTTCTTTGTCGTAGAGCGTTTTTGCCACGTTGTCAATTTTCTTTTCAGTGAGATATAAAACTACAACCTCACTAAACAACTGACTTTTTTGCGTAGCACGTCGTCCTTGGACAGAGCCGTTAGGCACATTCCCAATGGAAGCCCCCAAGCTTGGGGGATGGGGGTTGCCAGCTAACTTTGACGCCAATTCAGCGGTGCTGAGTTGGCTAAACTGGGTGGGTGTCAGTCCCAGTTTCTCAATAATTAGGGACACAATATCCACGTCAGCGGGCTTCACGTCCCTGAAACTGACTGCACCGTTTGGTGCTACCTCAACGTCTAGTTTTTTAATTTTGCTCAGGTCGAAGTCATTCATCGCCAGTTTCATGTTCAGGTCTAGTGCATGAATTCTAGCCTGCTTGAAGTCCTTGGTTCCAAGGGACCAGCGGTACTTTTGTTTATTGCGAATGATTCTTAAGTAGTACACGCCATGACGTGACAGGTACAGACGGGGCAACTTGTGCATGTGAAGTGACACACCAAGTGACCCACCGAATGAGAAAAGCCCAACATAACCTATTGATTATGCTGGGCTTTTTGAAGATGGTGGCGAATCAGGGATTCGAACCCCGGACCTGCGGATTATGATTCCGTCGCTCTAACCGACTGAGCTAATTCGCCAACAGAAAATCGATTATGAAGAAGGGGCCGAGGTCTGTCAATACCTTTCTCGAAATATCTTCATCCGGCCCCGAACCACGTCTCTCAATCCTGCGCGTAGATATTCGTCCCCTTCGTCTCCTTGACGAACAGCAGCCCGATCACGAACGTCGCCAGCGCGATCACGATCGGATACCAGAGCCCCGAATAGATGTTGCCCTTCGCCGCCACGATCGCGAACGCAGTGGCCGGCAGGAAGCCGCCGAACCAGCCGTTGCCGATGTGATACGGCAGCGACATCGACGTGTAGCGGATCCGCGTCGGGAACATCTCCACCAGCATCGCGGCGATCGGCCCGTACACCATGGTCACGAAGATCACCAGGATCGTCAGCACCACGATCGTCATCGGCCAGTTGATCTGCGACGGATCGGCCTTGGCCGGGTAGCCCGCGCCTTTCAGCGTGGCCGCCAGCGTCTTGTCGAACGCGCTGCCCTTGGCCTTGGCATCGCCGGACTTGCCGTCGTAGGTGTCCACCGCCGTGTCGCCCACCTTGATCTGCGCGAGCGTGCCGGCCGGTGCCGCCACGTTCTCGTAGTTCAGGCCGGCCTTGGAGAGCGCCGCCTTGGCGATGTCGCACGAGGAGGTGAACTTCGCCGTGCCGACCGGGTTGAACTGGAACGAGCACTCGTCGGGGTTCGCGATCACCGTGATCGGCGCCTTCTGCGTGGCGGCTTCCATCGCCGGGTTGGCGTAGTGCGTCAGCGCCTTGAACAGCGGGAAGTAGGTCAGCGCCGCGATCAGGCAGCCGGCCAGGATGATCGGCTTGCGGCCGATCCGGTCCGACAGCGAGCCGAAGAACAGGAAGAACGGCGTGCCGATCAGCAGCGCCGCGGCGATCAGGATGTTGGCGGTGGTGCCGTCGACCTTCAGCGTCTGCGTCAGGAAGAACAGCGCGTAGAACTGCCCCGTGTACCAGACCACGGCCTGGCCGGCGGTCAGCCCGACCAGCGCGAGGATCACGATCTTCAGGTTCTTCCACTGGCCGAACGCTTCCGTGAGCGGCGCCTTCGAGGTCTTGCCCTCGGCCTTGATGCGCAGGAACACCGGCGATTCGTTCAACTGCATGCGGATCCATACCGACACGGCCAGCAACAGGATCGACGCGACGAACGGCACGCGCCAGCCCCAGGCGCCGAACGTTTCCTCGCCCACCGCGGCGCGCACGCCGACGATCACGAGCAGCGACAGGAACAGGCCGAGCGTGGCGGTGGTCTGGATCCAGGCGGTGTAGAAACCGCGCCGGTTGGCGGGGGCATGTTCGGCCACGTAGGTGGCCGCGCCGCCGTATTCGCCGCCGAGCGCGAGGCCCTGCAGCAGCCGCATCGCGATGAAGATCACGGGTGCCGCGATGCCGATCGTGGCGTAGCCGGGCAGGAAGCCCACCACGAACGTCGATACGCCCATGATCACGATCGTGACGAGGAACGTGTACTTGCGGCCGACCATGTCGCCGAGCCGCCCGAACACGATCGCGCCGAACGGGCGCACCGCGAAGCCGGCGGCGAAGCCGAGCAGCGTGAAGATGAACGCTGCGGTGGGATTGACGCCCGAGAAGAAGCTCTTGCTGATGTAGGCCGCGAGCGAGCCGGCCAGATAAAAGTCGTACCACTCGAACACGGTGCCGAGCGAGGACGCGAAGATCACGCGTTTCTCGTCGCTCGTCATCGGCGAATGCGCGATGTGCCCGCCTACTGTCGCCATGAGTCGTCTCCAGTTCTTGATATCGGTATCAGTTCGCCATCCTGACGAACTTGCGACGATTATTGGCGGGCAAACTTACGGTGTTCTGACTGGAAAGCCGATCAGGGTTTGTTGGGAGCGTCGGGCGAGAATGTGGTGAAATTTCGTCAATGTCGCCCATCGATGCTCTATGTTCGCGTATTTATGCGTATGGTTCGCAGCGCCGCCGTGCGGCTCAGGGTTATTCCGGGGCGGCCTGGCGCAGCGCGAAGCTGACGCGCACCAGCGTGCCGGCCAGGCGTGGGGAGGCCTGATAGACGTGGTCGTCGATCGCGATCTCGCCGCCGTGCTGCGTGACGATCTCGCGCACGATCGCCAGGCCCAGCCCGCTGCCCTCGCCGTCGCGGCCGAGGATGCGATAGAAGCGTTCGAGCACACGGCCGCGTTCGTGCGCGGGAATGCCGGGGCCGGTGTCTTCCACATCGATGTGCACCACGCCGGGGGCGGGGCGGTGGACGTGATGGGCGTCGTCGGCGGTCAGCGTCGCGGCGGGGTCGATGGCCACGCGCACCGTGATCCGCCCGCCTTCCGGCGTGTAGCGGATCGCGTTGTCGATCAGGTTGCCGAGCATCTCGCGCAGCATCACGGGGTTGCCGTCGATGAGCGCAGGCGGCGAAGGCGGTGCGTTGCCGGCCGGTGGTTCGTCGGGCGGCTCGCTGTTTTCGGCGTCCGGCATGTCGTCCGGCCCTTCGTAGCCGAGATCCATGCGTTTCGCGAACGCAGCCTGTACCCAGTCGCGCACGGTCACGCGGGCCAGCGCCAGCGGATCGACCGGCTCGAACGTCAGCCCGCTCGCGCGATTCTCGGCGCGCGCCAGCGCCAGCAATTGCGTGACGAGCCGCGCGGCCTGCTCGGAGCTGGCCGCGATCTGTTCGAGCGAGTGCCCGACCTCGGCCGAAACCTCGTGACGCAGCGCGAATTCGGCCTGGGTGCGCAGCCCGGCCAGCGGCGTCTTCATCTGATGGGCGGCGTCGGCGATGAAGCGCTTTTGCAGCGCGATGCTCTGTTCGAGTCGGGCGAGCAGATCGTTGAACGAGGTGACGAGCGGCTCGATTTCGGGCGGCGCGCGTTGCGCATCGACGGGCGAGAGATCGTCGGGGCGGCGGTTGCGGATGTGCGCCTGCAGCGCCGTCAGCGGCGCGAGGCCGCGCGACAGCCCGAACCACACCAGCACGATTGCCAGCGGCAGGATCACGAACTGCGGCAGGATCACGCCCTTGATGATGTCGTTGGCGAGCGCGTTGCGCTTGTCGAGCGTCTCGCTCACCTGCACCAGCACCGGTTGCGCGCCGCTCGCGCCGGGCAGCGCGACGGTGGTGTAGGCGACGCGGACGTCGTTGCCGCGCAGCAGGTCGTTGCGGAACAGCACGAGGCCGGGCGGCGGGCGGTCGTCGTCGCGCGGCAGCGGCAGGTCGGCTTCGCCGGCCACCAGTTCGCCGCGCGTGCCGAGCACCTGGAAGTAGACGCTGTCGACGTTGTCGGTGCGCAGCAGGTCGAGCGTGGCCTTGGGCAGCACCAGCTCGGCCACGCCGTTGACGGGCGTGATCTGTCGCGCGAGCACGTAGGCGTCGGTTTCGAGCGCACGGTCGAACGGGCCGTCGGCGATGGTTTTCGCCACCAGATAGGTAACGGCGATGCTCATCGGCCAGAGCAGCAAGAGCGGCGCCAGCATCCAGTCGAGGATTTCGCCGAACAGCGAGCGCGGGCGGCCGGTATCGGTGGATTCGCCCTCGTCGGGCGGCGCGAACGGGTTCTCGTAGCGCGCGTCGCGTTCGGCGTCGTGCGGATCTTGCGGCCGAGGCCTGGGCCGGGCGCGCGGCGGGCGGAACGGCGTGGCCATCGCGGGGCGCGGCGGCCCGTCAGCGCAGCGGCGGGAGCGCCGCCGGTGCTTCCGACGTGGCCGCGGGGCCCGTGGCGGCGCTCGCGGCCGGTTCGGCTGACGTTTTCTCCATGCAATAGCCGAGCCCGCGTACGGTCAGGATGCGCACGCCGCTCGGCTCGATCTTCTTGCGCAGCCGGTGCACGTAGACCTCGATCGCGTTGTTGCTGACTTCCTCGCCCCATTCGCACAGGTGATCGACGAGCTGCTCCTTCGAGACGAGCCGGCCGATCCGTTGCAGCAGCACTTCGAGCAGGCCGAGCTCGCGCGCCGACAAATCGAGCACGCGTTCATTGGCGTAAGCGAGCCGGCCTACCTGGTCGAAGCTCAGCGAGCCGTGGCGGATCACCGTCGGGCCACCGCCCGCGCCGCGCCGCGTGAGGGCGCGCACGCGCGCTTCGAGTTCGTTCAGCGCGAAGGGCTTGGCCATGTAGTCGTCGGCGCCGAGGTCGAGGCCCTTGACGCGTTCGTCGACGCTGTCCGCGGCGGTCAGTATCAGCACCGGCAAGACCGAGTTGCGTGCGCGCAGGCGCCGCAGCACGTCGAGGCCGGGCATTTTCGGCAGGCCGAGATCGAGAATCAGGAGGTCGAACGTCTGCATCGACAGCGCGGTATCGGCCTCGACGCCGTTCGCGACGTGATCGACGGCATAGCCCGATTGGCGGAGTGATCGAGTCAAACCGTCCGCGAGTATGCTGTCGTCTTCGGCAATCAGGATTCGCATGGTGCGTGGCCGCGGCGGGCGAGGCGGCGTGCGGGCGCCTGCGCGGGTGTCTCCGGAGGGTCGGGATGAGTCGTGCGGAACCCGCAATTCGAGCTTGCACAAACTACTGTTTTTTTATACAGTGTCTGCATTCGTGCACCTAACGGCTTGTCGCCCGGTGCGCCCCAATCAGACGCTGCTCATCATAGCAAAGGACGATTCATGGAAGATAGTAAGAAAGGCGCCGGGCTGACCGCGGAAAAGAGCAAGGCGCTGGCGGCAGCGCTGGCCCAGATCGAGAAGCAGTTCGGCAAGGGCTCGATCATGAAGCTCGGCGATGCCGAGGCCATGGAAGACATCCAGGTCGTCTCCACCGGTTCGCTCGGTCTCGATATCGCGCTCGGCGTCGGTGGCTTGCCGCGCGGCCGCGTCGTCGAAATCTACGGCCCGGAATCGTCGGGTAAAACCACCCTCACGCTGCAAGTGATTGCCGAACTGCAAAAGCTCGGCGGCACGGCGGCGTTCATCGACGCGGAACACGCGCTCGACGTCCAGTACGCCTCGAAGCTCGGCGTCAACGTGCCGGAGCTGCTGATCTCGCAGCCGGACACGGGCGAGCAGGCACTGGAAATCACCGATGCGCTGGTGCGTTCGGGCTCGATCGACATGATCGTGATCGACTCGGTCGCGGCGCTGGTGCCGAAGGCCGAAATCGAAGGCGAAATGGGCGATTCGCTGCCGGGCCTTCAGGCTCGCCTGATGTCGCAGGCGTTGCGCAAGCTCACGGGCACGATCAAGCGCACGAACTGCCTGGTGATCTTCATCAACCAGATCCGCATGAAGATCGGCGTGATGTTCGGCAACCCGGAAACCACCACGGGCGGCAATGCGCTGAAGTTCTACGCGTCGGTGCGTCTCGACATCCGCCGGATCGGCTCGATCAAGAAGAACGACGAGGTGATCGGCAACGAAACGCGCGTCAAGGTCGTCAAGAACAAGGTCGCGCCGCCGTTCCGCGAGGCGATCTTCGATATCTTGTATGGCGAAGGCATTTCGCGTCAGGGCGAAATCATCGATCTCGGCGTGCAGGCGAAGATCGTCGACAAGGCCGGCGCCTGGTACAGCTACAACGGCGAGAAGATCGGCCAGGGCAAGGACAACGCGCGTGAATTCCTGCGCGAGAACAGCGATGTCGCTCGCGAGATCGAGAATCGCATCCGCGAATCGCTTGGTGTGGTGGCCATGCCGCAAGGCGGCGTGGTTGCTGGCGCCGGCGCTGCCGAGGACGAGATCCTCGACGAAGAAGAGTGATGCGTCGCGGCCGGGAGCGCCCGGACGATTCGTCGGCCACGTCGTCGCGCGAGGATCGCGCGGCCGATGAACGGCAAACGAGCCGACCAGTGCGCTCCGGTGCTGCGCAATCGCAGGAGGGGCGGCCGGATGGCCGCTCCGCAACGAGGGCATCCGACGATGCCCTCGTTGCGTTTCAGCGTGGGGTCGGCGCGCCCGGTGATCCCGCCGACCTGTTCGATCCCGACGAATCGTTCGACGCACACGATACGGCGCGCGGCATCCGCAGCCGTACCGTGCGCAACGGTGCAAGCCGGGCAGCCTCCACCGGCCTGTCGCGGGCGGGCGGCTCGTCCACCCCGGCAACCGGGGTATCACAACCGCTGGCGTCACGTCGCGAAGCGCCGGCGTCCGAACCGTTCGAGTCAGCTACCCGCGCTCCAGCCCGGCAGGGTCACTTCGAAAATACCGGCGGCGATCAATATTCGCGCACCAGCGAGCAGGCCACGCGCCGCTCGCGGCGGCGCACCAGCAGCCCGTTCGACGCGCGAAGCGGCCGCGGCGAACGCGGCGAAGCCACGTCATCCGCCGCTTCTTCCTCCGCTCGCGAAGCATCCGTGCCCGAGAGCGGCACGCGCCGCGCCGCGCCCGCGCGCCCGGCGCGCTCGCTGAAGGGCCGGGCGCTCGGCTATCTTTCGCGCCGTGAATACAGCCGCAGCGAACTGGCGCGCAAGCTCGCGCCGTACGTGGAAGAGGGCGAGGATCCCGAGGCCTTGCTCGATGCGCTCGAGCGCGAGAACTGGCTGTCCGACGCCCGGTTTACCGAAAGCCTCGTGCATCGGCGCGCGTCGCGCCTCGGTACGGCCCGCATCCTGGGCGAACTGAAGCGTCATTCGGTAGACGGCGAACTGGTGGAATCGGTGACCGAGCAGCTTCGCGAAACCGAGTTCAGCCGTGCGCAGGCCGTCTGGCGCAAGAAGTTCGGCAGCCTGCCCGGCTCGCCGGCCGAGCGAGCCAAGCAGGCGCGCTTCCTGGCGTCGCGCGGCTTTTCCAGCAGCACGATCGTCAAGATCCTGAAGGGCGGCGAGGACGAGTTCGAGGGCGCCTAAGCCCTTGTTTCGTGCTGTCTTTTTAGCCGGGTCCGGCCCTCGATGCTGCACTGCATCCTGTTGCCAATAAGGGTCTAACCGGATATTCGTGGCGATGCGGCAAACCCTCGATAATGCTAAGATCGTGCGGTTTTCCTTATCGGCTTCAACCTTGCGCATGCCGTCATCCAAGCCCGTGTCACGCCCGTCGCGCTTCTGGCGCGCCGCTCCGGCGTTCACCGACCGACGGGGTGGCGTGTGGGGCAGCGTCGTCGATCCATCGGTCCTGTCGCATTGCGCGGCGGCGATCAAGGTGATGCAGCCGAGTGGACAGCCGATCCATGAACCCAGGCCCAACATGCGCTCCGATCGCGAACCCCGTGTCGCCGGCGCCGCCGCGTCGTCCGGCCGGAATTGCCGTTCCGATCGCAGCAGCCAAGCCGTCGTCCCCGCCTGCCGAGCACGCATCGCTCACCGCCTCTCCGCTTTTTCCGCTGTTCCCCGCCCCGTTTTCTCCCGCCGCTTCCCGCTTCGTTCCACCGTTCGATTCGCCGTTACCGGTTCGTGCCTTGCGCAACCGGCTGGGCGTCGTGCGGTGGAGTCGGGCGCCGCTGCGCGACGGCGCGGTGCGGCAGGGCGCGCGGTGCGATGCCCGGCCGACCGGGTGCTCACTCCGACATGGCCCGGCGTGGGCCGCCTTGCACCGGGTGGTGCGGGCGGCTCGCACGAATAATCGGAAACTATTAGTAGAAAGAAGCGACGGTCAATCGACTTTTAATCCAACTCTCCAGACTGAAGGAATCACGCATGAAGATTCACGAGTACCAGGGTAAGGAAATCCTGCGGAAATTCGGTGTCGCGGTCCCGCGCGGCAAGCCGGCGTTCTCGGTGGACGAGGCGCTGAAGGTGGCGGAAGAGCTGGGCGGCCCGGTATGGGTCGTCAAGGCGCAGATTCACGCAGGCGGCCGTGGCAAGGGCGGCGGCGTGAAGGTCGCCAAGTCGCTCGAGCAGGTTCGTGAATACGCCGAACAGATCCTCGGCATGCAGCTCGTCACGCACCAGACCGGTCCGGAAGGCCAGAAGGTCAACCGTCTGATGATCGAAGAAGGCGCGGACATCAAGCAGGAACTGTATGTCAGCCTCGTCGTCGATCGCGTGTCGCAAAAGATCGTTCTGATGGGTTCGAGCGAAGGCGGCATGGACATCGAGGAAGTTGCCGAAACGCATCCGGAACTGATCCACCATGTCATCGTCGAGCCGTCGACGGGCCTGCTCGACGAACAGGCCGACGACCTCGCCGCGAAGATCGGCGTGCCGGCTGCTTCGATTCCGCAAGCACGCGCGATCCTGCAAGGCCTGTACAAGGCATTCTGGGAAACCGACGCATCGCTGGCCGAAATCAACCCGCTGAACGTGTCCGGCGACGGCAAGGTGATCGCGCTCGACGCCAAGTTCAACTTCGATTCGAACGCGCTGTTCCGCCATCCGGAAATCGTCGCGTATCGTGACCTGGCCGAAGAAGATCCGGCTGAAATCGAAGCGTCGAAGTTCGATCTGGCCTACATCTCGCTCGACGGCGACATCGGCTGTCTCGTGAACGGCGCCGGCCTGGCGATGGCCACGATGGACACCATCAAGCTGTTCGGCGGCGAACCGGCGAACTTCCTGGACGTCGGCGGTGGCGCGACGACCGAGAAGGTCACGGAAGCGTTCAAGCTGATGCTGAAGAACCCGGACCTGAAGGCGATCCTCGTCAACATCTTCGGCGGCATCATGCGTTGCGACGTGATCGCGGAAGGCGTGATCGCAGGCTCGAAGGCCGTGAACCTCGGCGTGCCGCTGGTGGTGCGCATGAAGGGCACGAACGAAGACCTGGGCAAGAAGATGCTCGCCGAATCCGGCCTGCCGATCATCTCGGCTGACAGCATGGAAGAAGCTGCGCAGAAGGTTGTTGCAGCGGCCGCCGGCAAGTAAGCATCGTTGCATTGAACACGCATGGCGGCGCGCAGACGCGACGCCGATCGAACAGAGGTCAATACATGTCGATTCTGATCAACAAAGATACGAAGGTCATCACGCAGGGCATCACCGGCAAGACTGGCCAGTTTCACACGCGCGCTTGCCGCGAGTACGCGAACGGCCGCGAAGCCTACGTCGCGGGCGTGAACCCGAAGAAGGCCGGCGAAGATTTCGAAGGCATTCCGATCTACGCCAGCGTCAAGGAAGCAAAGGCCGAAACGGGCGCAACCGTGTCGGTCATCTACGTGCCGCCGGCAGGCGCGGCGGCCGCGATCTGGGAAGCCGTCGAGGCCGACCTCGATCTCGCGATCTGCATCACGGAAGGCATTCCGGTTCGCGACATGATCGAAGTGAAGGACCGCATGCGTCGCGAAGGCCGCAAGACGCTGCTGCTCGGGCCGAACTGCCCGGGCACGATCACGCCGGACGAACTGAAGATCGGCATCATGCCGGGCCACATCCACCGCAAGGGCCGCATCGGCGTCGTGTCGCGTTCGGGCACGCTGACGTATGAAGCCGTTGCACAGCTGACGGCGCTGGGTCTCGGCCAATCGTCGGCAGTCGGCATCGGCGGCGATCCGATCAACGGCCTGAAGCACATCGACGTCATGCAGATGTTCAACGACGATCCGGATACGGATGCGGTCGTCATGATCGGCGAAATCGGCGGCCCGGACGAAGCGACGGCAGCCGAGTGGATCAAGTCGAACATGAAGAAGCCGGTCGTCGGCTTCATCGCGGGCGTCACGGCGCCCCCGGGCAAGCGCATGGGCCACGCCGGCGCGCTGATCTCGGGCGGTGCCGATACGGCCGAAGCCAAGCTGGAAATCATGGATGCGTGCGGCATCAAGGTCACGCGCAATCCGTCGGAAATGGGTCGCCTGCTCAAGGCAGCGATCTAAGCGCGCTCGCGGGCTCGTCCCGCGGCATTGCGCGCTTCGCCAGAACGCCGGCCTCGTGCCGGCGTTTTTTATGCGCGCGCGCAATGCGAACGTGACGATGCGACGGGCCGCTACGCACCGCGCCTAGGCCATCCGGCCGACTGTCCGGCGCGAGGCCTGCTGGCTACGATCGATCTGTCTGCCCTGTCGGCAGGCCTGTTTCGTTTCCGGAGCCCGTCATGTTCGAAGCGTTGTCCGTCACCCTGTTCCATCAATTCTCAAGGCGCCTGCGTCATGCGCCGGCCGGCATGTGCCGCTCGTGCCGCGTGCGTTTCGTGCCGCGCCTGCCTCGCCTGCGGCCGCGCGAGCCGTGCGGCTTCACGTTGATCGAACTGATGATCGTGCTGGCGATTGTCGGCGTGGTGGCGGCCTATGCGATTCCGGCCTATCAGGATTACCTCGCGCGCAGCCGGGTGGGCGAGGGCATGGCGCTGGCCGCGTCGGCGCGGCTTGCGGTGGCCGAGAACGCCGCAAGCGGCACGGCCATGTCGGGCGGCTATGTGTCGCCGCCGGCCACGCGCAACGTCGAATCGATCACGGTGAGCAACGATACCGGCCAGATCCGCATCGCCTACACCACGCGGGTCGCGCCGAGCGGCGCCAACACGCTGGTGCTGATGCCGTCGGCGCCCGACAACGCCGAAGCACCCACCGCGCGCGTGGCGCTCCAGCAGGGCCAACTGCAGGCCGGCTCGATCACCTGGGAATGTTTCGCGGCCGGCAAGACGGCCTCGTCGCTGCCGCCGCCCGGCTCCGGGCCGGTGCCGTCCGAAGCGCCGACGCTGGCCGGCAAGCTGTCGCCGCCCGAGTGCCGCACCTAGCCTGGCGTGGCGGCCGCGAGCGCATGAATCGGGGGCAGACCGTGGCGTAACCGGCGATTTACTGTCGATGAGCCGACAGAACGGCACACGAGCGACTCAGCACCGGAAATTTTTTGTATAGTGCGCCGGTTGCTGACATCCGGTTCGCTCATGCCTTCTTCCGTTCTGCGTTCGTTATCGCTGATTGCGCTTGCTGTTGCCCTGATCCTGCCTTACGCGGTCACCAATCACACCTATCCGATCCCGACGTTCTATTCCGAATTCACGGCATTCGGCCTGTATGCGCTGCTCGGCGGGCTGGTGGTGCTGCTCGTGCGCGGCGAGCGAGCGGCGCAGCCGTTCGCCGCGCCGCTCGGCTGGGCCACCCCGCTCGCGTTCGGCGCGGTGCTGATCGTGCAGACGCTGGTGCTGCCGCTCGCGCAGCCCGCGATGAACTGGCTGGCCATCGGCTACCTGCTGGCGGCGCTGATCGCGATGCAGTCGGGCTATATGCTCGGCCGCGTGCATTCGGTCGAAACCGTCACGCGGATGATGGCGGGCGCGATGGTCGTCGGCGGCGTGTTCGCGGTGGCTTGCCAGGTCGTGCAGCTGCTGCATCTCGAGCACACGTTCTCGCCGTTCGTCGTGAACTACGGCGTGACGGTCGAGCGCCGCCCGTACGGGAACATGGCGCAGGCGAATCACCTTGCCACCTACATCGCGTTCGCGCTTGCCAGCACGCTGTATCTGGCGCAGGCGCGCCGGCTGCCGGTGTGGGGCTGGCTGCCGCTGTCGATCGTGTTGTCGGCGGGGCTGGCCTTCACCGTGTCGCGCGGCCCGTGGCTGCAGGTGGCGGTGATGGTCGTCGCCGGGCTCTGGACGGCGCTGGCCGCGGCGCGGCGCGGGCGCAGCCATCGTGCGGCATGGTTGTATCCGCTGGCGCTGGCGGTGGTGTTCGTCGTGGTCAATATCGCGGTGCGCTGGGCCAACCTGCGCTACCACCTCGGGCTGGCCGAATCGGCTGCCGAGCGCATGCGCGACGCCGGGCAGATCGCGCCGCGCCTCGCGTTGTGGAAATACGGGCTGACGATGTTCCGCGAGCATCCGTGGCTCGGCGTGGGCTGGGGCGAATTCCCGCTGCATCAGTTCGAACTGGTGCGCGCGCTGGGGGGCGTGGAAATCGCCAACAACTCGCACGACATCTTCATCGACCTGCTTGCCAAGTCGGGCGTGCTGGGCCTGGGCGCACTGCTGGTCACGCTGGCGTTCTGGTTCGTGCGCGTGTTGCGGGTGCCGCACACGGGCGAGCGCCTGTTCGGCCTGGCGCTGCTCGGCGTGTTGCTGATGCACGCGCTCGTCGAGTATCCGCAGCAGTACACGTTCTTCACGCTGCCGGCGATGTTCGTGATCGGGCTGCTCGAAACGCGGCCGATGCGCGTGCTGCCGGGGCGCGTGGCCTATGGCGTGTTCGCGGTCGTGTCGGTCGCGGCGCTGCTTGCGCTGTATCCGATCCTGCGCGATTACCAGCGCGCCGAGGTGCTGTATTACGGTTCGAATCCGGCCGAGCAGTATCGCGAATCGCCGTCGTTTCTGTTCGGCTCGTGGGGCGAATACGGGGCGGCCACGCTGATGCCGATCTCGCGCGACGACCTGCCGGCCAAGCTCGCCGCACATCAGCATGCCATTGCGTTGCTGCCCGGCGAAACCGTGCTGCGTCGCTATGCCGTGCTCGAGGCGCTCGATGGCCGCGAGGGCGATGCGCTCGATACGGTCGCGCGCCTGAAGATCTTCGCGCAGGAACTGCACGACTGGCCCGTGCAACTTGCCGCGCTCTACAAGCTCCTGGATGCGCAACCGTCGCTGGCCGGTTTCCGTCAATCGCTGGTGATGCGCTACGGCAAACCGGCCGGCGCGGCAAGCAGCGACGAAGACGACGACAGTGACGATTCCGACGACTGATCGGCTCGCAGTCTTGTCATGGTGCCGCGGCAGTTTCGCCGCGGCGCGTCGATGGCTGACGCAGTCACCCGCACCCACGCGCACCACGCCGGCGCGATGCCACCATCCGGTCGCCCACCGCCCACCGCCCACCGCCCACCGCCAACGCCCATTCCGTCAAACATCGTCAATCCCGGCCCCGATCCGCGACTCGCGACGCGGTTCGCCCCGGCGCTTCGGTTATGCTGGCTGCCGGCATTCCGGCACATCGTGAGTGCCGCCGTCATCTCGTAACCTGGGAGGATCATGATGAAGCTTCGTACTGGCCGGGCGATTGCAGCCGGCGCCCTGATCGGCCTGTCGCTAACGGCGACCGGTGCCTACGCCCAACTCGGCGACATGCTGAAACAAGCCGGCAGCGGCGCCACGCAGAATTCCGGCGGCCTTGCCGGCAACCTCGGCGGCTTGAGTGGCCTGGGCGGCGCACTGGGCGGAGGCGGTTCGTCGTTGATGCCGTCGAGCCTCGGCAATGTCGCGGGCGTGCTGCAGTTCTGCATCCAGAACCAATACCTGGGCGGCGGCAGCGCCGGCTCGGTCAAGGATCAACTGTTGGGCAAGCTCGGCGGCAACCCGCAGTCGGACAGCGGGTTCACGAGCGGCAGCAGCGGCATCCTCGACGCCGGCAACGGCAAGACGCTCGACCTGAGCGGTGCGGGCGTCAAGCAACAACTGACCAAGCAGGTGTGCGACAAGGTGCTGACGCAGGCGAAGTCGCTGCTGTAAGCTGCGCACTCGGCAGCACACGAAAAAACGCTCATTACCCGCCAAGCGGCGCCGAGGCGCGCGATGCTCCGCCCAGCCGGGCGTCGTCGCGCTCCCCGGCGCCGCTTGGCCATCGCGCCTGACCAACGCGACGTTCATACCCTGGGGAAGCCTCGTCATGATTCGCCACGCGAAGTATTTCGCCTTGCCGCTCGTTGCCGCGCAACTGGCCGGCTGCGCCATGTTCCTGCCGCACGAAAATACCTTGTCCTGCAAGATTCCCGTGGCCATCTATCCCGACGATGCACGTCCGCTGGACCGTCAGGTCACGGTGCTGGTGCGCGCGCTGATCACCGCGGCGGGCGAACCCGAAAACGTGACGATCACGACCGGCAGCCGCAATCCCGCGGCCGATCGCGCGGCCGTGGCGGCGATGTCGCATGCCCATTGCACGCAGCAGGGCGCCTACGGGGCCATGCCCTCGCCGTTTACGCTGACGCAGCCGTTCGTGTTCGAGCCGAAAGGCGCGACGCAGAAATGACGCGGCGCGCCGGGTGTGTGCCCGGCGCGTTGCCGTTCGATATTGCCGCGTAGTTATCGATAATCGTCAGAAATCGGAAAGTAAATTGAAAAACAGATACGCCGATATTCGCTGCGTCACTCGATAAGCGTAGTCAATTTTCATTGTCGGGTTTTGCATTGAAAAGCCCCCGCGCCTTAAGCGCTCGGGCGCGGCAAGCCGCGCCCTGAATCGCGTGATTGGCAAGCTGTTGCGCAACGGCGACACCGGTAATCGTGCCGAAAGCTCGCTTCTCTAGAATCCCGTTCGCCATATTCATGAAGCGCGCCACCAAACCATTAACCATGCGCGCTTCACTCCCTGGGGAAATCATGAGAATCGCAAAATCGCTGATCCCGGCGTTACTGGCCGTTTCCGCCGGCACGGCGTATGCACAGAGCAGCGTCACGTTGTATGGCACGATCGATGAAGGTTTCGATTACATCAGTAATCAGGCAGGGCATTCGAATTACGTGCTCGCCAGCAATCTCCGGCAACTCGGCGACCGCTGGGGCATAAAAGGCAGCGAGGATCTCGGCAGCGGCCTGCACGCGATTTTCCGGCTCGAAAACAACTTCAGTGTCAGCACCGGCCAATTGGCGGATAGCGGCGAGATGTTCGGCCGCCAAGCCTACGTCGGGCTGTCGTCGGACCGCTTCGGCACGGTGACGCTCGGCCGCCAGTACGACTCGGTGGTCGACTACGTCGCGCCCCTGAGCGCGGCCGGCAGTTGGGGCGGCGGTCTGTTCGGCCATCCGTTCGACGCCGACAACCTCGACGAATCGTTCCGCATCAACAACGCGGTGAAATACACGAGCGCGGAAATCTCGGGCGTGCAGTTCGGCGGCCTGTACGGCTTCAGCAATCAGGCCGGCCAGTTCGCGACCAACCGCGCCTGGAGCGTCGGTGCGCGCTACGACGGCGGCCCGCTGACGGCCGCCGCGGCGTACATGAACGCGGGCGGCGAGGATCAGAACACCTCGGGCGCGGTGGTCGGCTCGCCGTATCACGCGGGCACGCAGCGCGTGGCGGCGGCCGGCGTGAGCTACGTGCTCGGCTCGGCCACCCTCGGCCTGGTCTACACGCACACGATCCTCGATGCGGCGCCGCTGGCCGGCGTCCTGCGCAACGTGAAGTTCGACAACGTCGAAGTCAACGCGAAGTACGACTTCACGTCGGCGTTCTATGTTGGCGCGATGTATCTCTATACGAACTCGTCGGTGAAGATCGCGGGGCGCAGCAACGATCCGCATTACAACGAGATCGGCGCGACGGCCGGTTATCACCTGTCGCGCCGCACCGAGGTGTATGCGCAGGCGCTGTATCAGCATACGTCGGGGAATCAGTTTGCCTCGATCGGCAGCCTGGGCGAGTCGTCCTCGCATAATCAGACGGTGACGCGCGTCGGGATTCGCACGGCGTTCTGATTGGCGCAGCGAGTGTTTGAAGAACCGGGCGGCATGTATCGCACATGCCGCCCGGTTTTATTTTGATATGAAAATTCGGTGTTGCACGATGGCGATTTTAAAATGAATTGAATAGGCCTGATGTAGCGAATGCGCTATCGCCGCACGAATATTCGCGCTGAATACGTTTTCAGTGCCTTGCCTTTCATTCCTGTCTGTGTAAAATCCGCGAACACGTATTTACAACGGCACTACGGGGGATTAATGGCGCATTCCGCAATCGTATTCAAGCATCCGACGTTCGGCTCGATCAAGAAAGCCCCGGTCGGCTTTTCCTGGACGACCTTGTTTTTCGGCTTTTTCCCGGCGCTGTTTCGCGGCGATTTCAAGTGGGCCGCCATCATCTTCGGCGCGACCTGCGCCATTTCGCTGGTCACGATGGGGATCGGCGCGATCGTCCCCGGCATCGTTTTCGCGGTGATTTACAACAAGATGTATATCCGCGATCTGGTGGCGAAGGGTTTTGAAGTGGAGCGCATCGAATCGTCGTTTACTATCGATCAACTGCAGTCGCAACTGGAAACCAAGCTCTCGTCGGCGCAAATCGCCTGAGTCGCGCGATACGGGTAACGAGCCGCATCAAATAACCAGGCCGCTTCGGTAGCGACGAAGCGGCCTTGGTTTTTTGTCAGGCGAGGTGGCGTTGCTTCACGCCTCGGCTTTCCAGTCGCCCGATTTTCCACCGCGCTTCTCGGCCACGCCCACGTCGGTGATGATCATCCCGCGATCCACCGCCTTGCACATGTCGTACACGGTCAGCAGCCCGACCTGCACGGCGGTCAGCGCTTCCATCTCCACGCCGGTGCGGCCGAACGTCTCGACCTGTGCCGTGCAGCGCACGCCGGGCAGCGCGTCGTCGAACTCGAAATCCACGGCGACGCGCGTCAGGGCGAGCGGGTGGCAAAGCGGGATCAGGTCGGCGGTGCGCTTCGCGCCCTGGATCGCCGCGATGCGCGCGATGCCGATCACGTCGCCTTTCTTCGCACGGCCGTCGCGGATCAGCGCGAGCGTGTCGGGCAGCATGCGGATCGCGCCGCGCGCCACGGCGATGCGCCGCGTCTCCTGCTTGTCGCCGACGTCCACCATGTGCGCGTGGCCGGCCGCATCGAAGTGAGTAAGTCCTGACATGATTCGCTCCTGAGATGGGCGCTCATCATAGCAGCGCCCCGCCATTACAATGGCAGCCGTTGCCGCCAGCCGGGCCTCGGCGTGCTCTGCACGAGCTCGGCCGGCGTCCCGATCGTTGCCGATCGCTTCCGATCCGCTTCCGCGTCCGATGCCGCTCATGCGTATCTCGTTCCGTATCTCGTCCCGTATCCCGTCGTCGCTGCTCGCCGTCTCGCTGTCGATCGCGCTGGCCGTGCCGCCCGGCAGCCCGGCGCATGCGGCCACGTCCGACCCGCGCACGCCATCCACGCCCGGCGCGCCGCTGCCGCGCCTGCTCGACGGCCTCTCCAGTGCGCCCGAGATTCCCGACGCGATCGCCCCCGGCGTGTTCGGCACCTATGGCGGCGAGCGCGCGCGGCTGTCGGGCACGCCGGCCTCGACGCCGAGCCTGCGCCGCCCGTTGCAGACGCAGCAGTTGCCCGACCTCGGCGATGGCTCCGGCGGCGCGCTGACGCCGCAGGCCGAGCGCCGGCTCGGCGAGCGCGTGATGCGCGAGGTGCGGCGCGATCCCGACTATCTCGACGACTGGCTCGTGCGCGACTATCTCGACGCGGTCGCGGCGAAGCTGTCGGCCGCCGCGGCCGCGCAGTTCATCGGCGGCGAGCGGCCCGATTTCGACCTGTTCCCGATGCGCGATCCGCAGATCAACGCGTTCTCGCTGCCCGGCGGTTTCATCGGCGTGAACAGCGGCCTGGTGATCATGACGCGCACCGAATCCGAGCTGGCCTCGGTGCTCGGCCACGAGATGGGCCACGTGTTGCAGCGGCATATCGCGCGGATGATCGGCGCGAACGAGAAATCCGGCTACGCGGCGCTGGCCTCGATGCTGGTGGGGGTGCTGGCCGGCGTGCTCGCGCGCAGCGGCGATCTCGGCAGCGCGATCGCGCTCGGCGGCCAGGCCTACCTGGTCGACAACCAACTGCGCTTCTCGCGCGGCGCGGAGCGCGAGGCCGATCGCGTCGGCTTCCAGTTGCTGGCCGGCGCGGGCTACGACCCGTACGGCATGCCCGGTTTCTTCGAGCGGCTCGACCGCTCGACGATGGGCGACGCCGGTGTACCCGAATACGTGCGCACGCACCCGCTGACCACCGATCGCATCGCCGACATGGACGACCGCGCGCGCCGCGCGCCATACCGGCAGCCGCGCCAGTCGGCCGAATACGCGTTGGTGCGCGCGCGGCTGCGGATTTTGCAGCCGCATACGCCGTCCGATATCGCAGCCGAGGTACGCCGCATGCGCGGCGAGCTCGACGACCGCGTCGCGCCGAACGTGGCCGCGAACTGGTACGGCATCGCGCTGGGCCAGATGCTGCTCGGCAATCTCGACGACGCCGACCGGGCGCTGGCGGCCGCGCGCGAGCGCTTCGAGACCGTGCAGCGCGACGAGGGCGCGGTGGCGGCCGGCGCGTCGAATGTATCGAATGCGTCAGGCGCCCCGAGCACCCCGAGCCTCGACGTGCTGGCCGCCGAGATCGCGCGCCGCGCGGGCCGCGCCGCCGACGCGGTGCGTCTCGCGCAACGCGCGCAGCAGCGCTGGCCGGGCTCGCACGCGGCGATCGTCGTGCATCTGCAGGCACTGGTGGCGGCGAAGCGGTTTGGCGAGGCGCAGGCGCTCGCGCAGCGGCAGGCCGATGCCGATCCGCGTCAGCCCGACTGGTGGGCCTGGCTCGCGCAGGCGGCGCAGGGCAGCGGCGATGCGATCCTGCGGCGGCGCGCGCAGGCCGAAAAGCTCGCGCTGGACGGCGCCTGGCCGTCGGCGATCCGCCAACTGCGCGAGGCGCGCGACGACAAGGCGGTCAGTTTCTACGAGCAATCGATCATCACGGCGCGGCTGCACGATTTCGAGCGGCGCTACAAGGAAGAGCAGGACGACAAGGACGACGATCGCGGCTGAGGCCGAGGTCGAGGCCGAGGCGATCGGCCGGGTACGAGATCAGCGCGCGGGCGGGGCGGCCTCGGCCTGTGCCTTTTCGGCCGGGCTGGCGACGAACGCGAAGTGCGCCGGCACCGCGTCGCGGCGAATTTCGGCGAGCGCGAGATCGACGCCGGGCCGCCAGTGGAAGCAGCCGCCGGTGCCGCCGTCGTCGAGCGTGGCGTGATCGGCGAACAGGTCGAGATCGTGATCGTGCAGCGCGGCCACGCGCGGCGGCTCGTCCGAATCGGAGAACAGCACGCTGCCCGCGTCGTCGAGCCACGCGCGGGCCGGCTCGAACGGCTGGCCGGCCTGATCGGTGAGCGTCAGCGCGCCGTCCACGGCCGCGAGCCGCACGATCCACGGCGTATAGGCCAGCTCCACGTACACGCGTTGCGGGCCGTTCTGGAAATACCACTGGCCTTGTGCGTCGCGCTCGTAGTTGCGCGAGATGAACGCGATCAGCGCCGTGTGGCGGATCGGCGTGCCCGGTTCATGGGCGGCCTGCGCGGCCTCGTCGCGCATGCGCCAGTCGCCGCGGCGGTCGAGCAGCAGCCAGCCGGTGCAGTGCGGGACGTTGGGCCACTTCGCGATGGCCTGGCGGACGATCTCATCCATGGTCGAGAAACCGGGAAACGAAGCCGAACACGCGCTGCGGCAGCCAGTCGTCCTGGCCCGGGAAGCGGCCGGACATGAAGCCGACGTGCCCGCCGTGTTCGGGTTGATCGAGCTCGACGGCGGCCGACACGTCGCCCGGCCCCGGCAGGGCGGTGGCCGGCAGGAACGGGTCGTTGCGCGCGTTGAGGATCAGGGTGGGGGTGTCGATGGCGCGCAGCAGCGGGCGCACGGTCGCACGGGTCCAGTAGTCGTCGGCGCTGCTGAAGCCGTGCAGCGGCGCGGTCACCACGTCGTCGTATTCATGCATGTTGCGCGCGGCCAGCGCCGCGCGTTTGTCGAACAGGCCCGGGTGCTGTTCGAGCTTGGCCAGCGCCTTGACCTTCAACGTCTTGAGGAACGCGCGCGTGTAGACCATCGAAAAGCCGGTCGAGATCGCGCGGCCGCCCGCATGCACGTCGAGCGGGGTGGACACGGCCGCCGCGGCCGCGACGATGTCGCGCCCGCCGCGCTGCTGGCCGAGCCAGTGCAGCAGCACGTTGCCGCCGAGCGACACGCCGATCGCGAACACCGGCCCGCGATGGCCGGCCGCGAGGCGGTGCAGGATCCAGTCGAGTTCGTCGGCGTCGGCCAGGTGGTAGAAGCGCGGCTGGCGGTTCATCTCGCCGCTGCAACTGCGGAAATGGGGCACCACGCCGTGCCAGCCCTGTGCCTGGGCTGCAGCCATCAGCAGGCGCGCGTAGCGCGAATCGGAGCTGCCTTCGAGGCCGTGGAACACCACCATCAGCGGCGCGTCGGGCGCTGGCGCCAGGCCGGGCGGCGGCGCGATCCAGTCGAGATCGATGAAATCGGCGTCGGGCGTGTCCCAGCGCTCGCGCCGGTAGCGTACTTCGGGCCGGCGGCCGAACAGCGCGGGGAAGATCGTCTGCGCGTGATTGGTCGGCAGCCAGCGCGGCGCCACGTAACGCAGCAGCTCGGCCGGCGTGGCCGGCACCACGGACGGCGAAGGCGATTGCGGCGGGGAGGGGCAGGCGGAACTCATGGCGCGTATCCGAGGCGAGGTGCCGAAGGCGCGAGGCCGTGTGTCAGTGCAGCGGCCCCTGGCCGTGGCGGATCTTGGCGGCGAACTGGCTGGCCGCCTGATCGGGAATCGGGCTGGCGTGGATGTGTGCGACCCGCCATTCGCCGCGCTCGTGGATCATCACGTAGGTGGTGAACACCATGTCCGGCTCGGTGCCGGCATCGGCGTACTGATGGGCTTCCGCCACCGTGTAGACGACCGTGCCGAGGCTGTCGTACACGCGGATATCGAGCGGCTCGATAGTGACGGGGCGTGCGGTCATCCGTTGCGCGAAGCCGCTGCGGATCTGCTCCAGCCCGTGCAGGTGCGAGCCGTCGGACCAGATGCAGCTCGCGAAATCCTCGTCGATCCACAAGACCATCAGGGCGTCGAGGTTGGCGTCGGCGATCGACTGGTAATAGGCGTTCAGCGTGTCGGCGGCGGCTTCGAAGAGGCGGGCAAAACGTGGCATCGGGATTATCTCTCGCGCGCAAACGCGCTGTTACAAGGCAGCGGCCGCGAGGCCGCCTTCGCAAGTACCGCAATGTCGCACTCGATCGCACACCGGGCCGGGCCCGCCGCGCTTCAGCGCTGTCCGACCAGCATCCCGCGCAAGTCGCCGAATACCTGTTCCGGGCCGAGCTCGCGCAGGCAGTTCAGATGGCCGAGCGGGCATTCGCGCTCAAAGCAGGGGCTGCATTCGAGGTGGAGCCATTGTACCTTTGCCTGCTCCGACAGCGGGGGGGTATGGCGCGGGTCGGTCGAACCGTAGAGCGCCACCAGCGGGCGGCGCAACGCGGCCGCCACGTGCATCAGGCCGGAATCGTTGGTGACCACCGCGTTGGCGCGCGCGATCAGCGCGCACGCTTCGGACAACGAAGTCTGGCCGCAGAGGTTGCGCACGCCGGGCGCCGCGTCGGCGATCGCTTGCGCGACCGGCGCATCCTTCGGCGAACCGAGCGCGATGATCTGCGTATACGGGAACGACTGGTTGACGATGCGTGCGAGCGCCGCGAAATGCTCGGGCGGCCAGCGCTTGGCCGGGCCGTATTCGGCGCCGGGGCAGAACACGATCAGCGGCTTGCGGGTGTCGAGATGGAAGCGCGTGGACACGCGCGCCGTTTCGTTGAGGTCGGCGTCGAGGCGCGGCATCGGCAGCGCCTTGAGCTGCTCGTCGAGCTTCGCGCCGGGCGTATAGGCCAGCGACGCGTAGAACGGCACCATCGGCGGGCGCGCATCGCGCGCCTTCGGCGGGTTCGCGTGGCGCACGTTCAGCAGCCCGTAGCGCGACTCGCCGGTGTAGCCGATGCGCAGCGGAATGCCGGCCAGCCAGGGGATCAGCGCCGACTTGAACGAATTCGGCAGCACGTAGGCCGCGTCGTAGCCGACATCGCGCAGGTCGCTCGCCAGTTGCCAGCGGCGCACCATCTGCAGCTTGCCGTGCGCGAGGTCGGTCGCGTGCACGTCGTGGATTTCCGGCATCCGTTCGAGCACCGGCGCGACCCAGGTGGGCGCGACCGCGTCGATCACGATGCGCGGATGCAGTTTCTTCAGCAGCGCGAAAAGCGGCTGCGCCATCAATGCGTCACCGATCCAGTTCGGTGCGATTACCAACGCGCGACGCATCAGGTGGAGTCCGGTGTCGTAATGAAACGCGGCGCCAGGGCGCCGCGCTCGGGTTGCGGGGAATAAGGGGCGGTTCGCCGGCCTGTTTGCCGATCGCCATGGGCGATGCCGGCTCGACCGTTGCCGGGCGGCAGGCCGCCCGATGCGCGCTCAGTGGCCGTGGACGACTTCGCCCGCGCGCAGCGTGTAACGCGTGCCGCAGTAGGGGCAGCGCGCCTCGCCGTGGGTGACGTCGATGAACACGCGCGGATGCGCGCTCCAGCGCGTCATCGCCGGGTTCGGGCAGTAGGCCGGCAGATCCTTGGCCGACAGTTCGACGAGCGGTCGTTCCTTGATTTCACTCATGGGGCGGTCTCTTGTTGCAATAGGGGGACGGCGGCGCTGTGTGCCGCCGTTGCCCGACACGATAACGAAAAACCTCGTTCGCGGCACGCTCGCGGCCGTGCACGCCAGTGCGCAGCAGCAGGCCGAGGCGGCATCGAGGCCCGCCGGGCGGCGCGCTGGCGCGCTGCACAGGCCGCGCCGGTCGTGCATTTTAGCGTCTTTTCCCGGTGCGACGACCTGTCCAGCGGGGTCCGGCGCTATAATCGCGCCACCATTTCAACGAAAACACGACGGGAGGCACTGCGCGAGGCGCGTCCGCCCGGTTTTCCGTGCCGCGCGGCCCCCTCCCATGCTCGCTCGTCTGTCCGCCACCGATCGCTTCGCCTTGATTCAAGGGGCGCGCGATTACGCGCCGACGCTCACCGCCATCCTGTCCTGGGGCCTCGTCACCGGCATTGCGATGAGCAAATCGGTGATGACCACCGATCAGGCGGTCTGGATGACGCTCCTCGTCTACGCCGGTTCTTCCCAGCTTGCCGTGCTGCCGCTGCTGGCGGCCAAGCTGCCGATCTGGACCATCCTGCTGACGGCCGCGATGGTCAACCTGCGCTTCGTGATCTTCAGCGCGGGGCTGGCTCCCCATTTCTCCTATCTGTCACCGTGGCGGCGCATCGCGATCGGCTATTTCAACGGCGACGTGATCTACCTGCTGTTCATCAAGCAGGGCTTCGCGAACGGCTACGTACCGGGCAAGGAAGCCTATTTCTGGGGGATGGCGCTGGCGAGCTGGCTGTCGTGGCAGGTGTCGTCGCTGGCCGGCATCGCGTTGGCCAGCGTGGTGCCCGACCAATGGGGCCTCGGGCTGGCCGGCACGCTGGCGCTGATTCCGATCATGGTGTCGGCGGTGGCGAATCGCTCGACGCTGGCCGCCGTCGCGGTGGCCGGCATCGCGGCGCTGCTGGCCGTGGATCTGCCGTACCGGCTCGGGCTGCCGATCGCCGTGTTCGCGGCGCTCGCGGCCGGCACGCTGGCCGACCTGGTGATCGAGCGGGCCGACTGGCGTCGCCTGCGCGCCGAGGTCCGGCCGCGCGATGCGATCGATCCGGCCGACGTCGGGCGCGATGGCGAAGGCGGCGCGCGATGAGCGAGAACGCGACGATCTGGTGGACGATCGCCTGCATGACGGTGGTCACGGCGGTCACGCGCGCGCTGTTCCTGATCGGCGGCGAGCGCACCATCCTGCCCGAGCGCGCCCAGCGCGCGCTGCGTTACGCGCCGGCCGCGGCGCTGGTCGCGGTGGTGCTGCCCGACGTGCTCGATACCCCCGCCGGCCTCTCGTTCGCCCTCTCCAATCACGATTTCTACGCCGCCGCGGCCGGCCTCGGCTGGTTTTTATGGCGACGCAGCATGATCGGCACGATCCTGATCGGGATGGTGGTTTTCACGCTGCTGCGCCTGATCACCTGAGAGTTCGCCGCCCCGCACGGTGCGGGTTTGTCATGCTGCGTTGCAGCATCGAAAGCCTCGCGCCAAATAAAGGGAATTCGCCGCGCGGCGGGGCAGGCCGCGGGGCCGATCGGCTAGAATGAGTTTTTCCCGAAATTTCGTGCGCGTCGCACGGCCCAGCCCGGCCGTCCGGCGCCGTCGTCGGCAGCCCGCGCGCGATCTTTCCGCAACGCCTTCCTTCATCAACCTTCAATCTGTCCCATGAGCCAAGTTAAGCGTCTTACCGACCTGATCGCCGAGGGGAAAGTCTCCGGCAAACGTGTCTTTATCCGCGCCGACCTGAACGTGCCGCAGGACGATCACGGCAACATCACCGAAGACACCCGCGTGCGTGCGTCGGTCCCGGCGATCCGCGCGGCGCTCGACGCCGGCGCCGCCGTGATGGTCACCTCGCACCTGGGCCGTCCGACGGAAGGCGAATTCAAGCCCGAGGATTCGCTCGCTCCCGTCGCCGCGCGCCTGGCCGAGCTGCTGGGCCGTGAGGTGCCGCTGGTCGCGAACTGGGTCGAGAACGGCGTGAAGGTCGCGCCGGGCGACGTCGTGCTGCTCGAAAATTGCCGCGTCAACAAGGGCGAGAAGAAGAACGACGACGCGCTGGCGCAGAAGATGGCCGCCCTGTGCGACATCTACGTCAACGACGCGTTCGGCACTTCCCACCGCGCCGAAGCCACCACCCACGGCATCGCCAAGCATGCCGGCATCGCCTGCGCAGGCCCGCTGCTTGCTGCGGAACTCGACGCGCTCGGCAAGGCGCTCGGCAATCCGAAGCGCCCGCTGGTGGCGATCGTGGCCGGCTCGAAGGTCTCGACCAAGCTGACCATTCTGAAGTCGCTGGCCGAGAAGGTCGATCAACTGATCGTCGGCGGCGGCATCGCCAACACGTTCATGCTGGCTGCCGGCCTGTCGATCGGCAAGTCGCTGGCCGAGCCGGACCTGGTGGCCGAAGCCAAGGTCATCATCGACGCGGCCCGCGAGCGCGGCGCCTCGGTGCCGATCCCGTCGGACGTGGTGACGGCCAAGGAATTCGCGCCCACCGCCGTGGCGACGGTCAAGAAGGTCAGCGAGATCGAAGCCGACGACCTGATCCTCGACATCGGCCCGGACACCGCCCGCGCGCTGGCCGGCCAGCTCGAAAAGGCCGGCACGATCGTCTGGAACGGCCCGGTGGGCGTGTTCGAGTTCGACCAGTTCGGCAACGGCACCAAGACGCTCGCCGAGGCGATCGCCAATTCGCCGGCGTTCTCGATCGCCGGTGGCGGCGACACGCTCGCGGCCATCGCCAAGTACGGCATTCACGACAAGATCAGCTACATCTCGACGGGCGGCGGCGCCTTCCTCGAATTCCTGGAAGGCAAGACGCTGCCGGCCGTGGAAGTGCTCGAGACGCGCGGCGCGGCCTGAGGATGACGCGCGGTCGCGCGTGGAGCGCGCCGGAAGGCGACGGGGCGGCGCGGGCACGCCCCGGTTCGCGCACCGGCGGGCGGCAAGGCCGAAAGGCCGGCCGCCCGGCCGCGATGCACACGGATTACAGACAGAACAAAGCGACGCAGGCCGACGATGCCCGCGCGCACACCGGAGCACCGGCCGCTGGGCCGGCGGGTTCCGGCTCTCGTAGCAGTCTCTCCAGCGCATCCAACCCGACCCTCAAGAGGAGTTTCATGTTTCGCGCCACCAAGATAGTCGCCACGATCGGCCCTGCCTCCAGCTCGCCCGAGATTTTGCTGCAGATGATTCAGGCGGGGCTCGACGTCGTACGACTCAATTTTTCGCACGGCACGGCTGACGATCACCGCCAGCGCGCCGAGATGGTTCGCGAGGCCGCTCGCAAGGTCGGCCGGGAAATCGCGATCATGGCCGACCTGCAGGGTCCGAAGATCCGCGTCGGCAAGTTCGAGAACGGCAAGATCCAGCTCGAACCGGGCCAGCCGTTCATCCTCGACGCTGGCTGCGAGCTCGGCAACGACGAGCGCGTGGGCCTCGACTACAAGGATCTGCCGCGCGACCTGAAAGCCGGCGACCTGCTGCTGCTCAACGACGGCCTGATTGTGCTGACCGTCGAGCGCGTGCTCGGCGAGGAGATCCACACGACGGTCAAGGTGGGCGGCGAGCTGTCGAACAACAAGGGCATCAATCGCCAGGGCGGCGGCCTGTCGGCACCGGCCTTGACCGCCAAGGACATGGAAGACATCCGCACGGCGATGTCGCTCGGCGCGGACATGGTGGCGGTGTCGTTCCCGAAGAACGCCACCGACATGGAAATGGCGCGGCAACTCGCGAACATCGCGGGCGCGCCTTACGGCATCAAGCCGAAGATGATCGCCAAGATCGAGCGCGCGGAAGCGATTCCCGCGCTGCAGGACATCCTCGACGCCTCGGACGGCATCATGGTCGCGCGCGGCGACTTGGCCGTCGAAGTGGGCAACGCGGCGGTGCCGGCGCTGCAAAAGCGCATGATCCGCATGGCGCGCGAGTCGAACAAGCTCGTCATCACCGCCACCCAGATGATGGAATCGATGATCCACGCCCCGGTGCCCACCCGCGCCGAAGTGTCGGACGTCGCCAACGCCGTGCTCGACGGCACCGACGCGGTGATGCTGTCGGCCGAATCGGCCGCGGGCAAGTACCCGGTGGTCACGATCGAGACGATGGCGACGATCTGCGTCGAGGCCGAGAAATCGGAGGCCGTCGAGCTCGACAAGGATTTCCTCGATCGCACGTTCACGCGGATCGACCAGTCGATCGCGATGGGCGCGCTGTTTACGGCCCACCATCTCGGCGCGAAGGCCATCATCGCACTGACCGAATCGGGCTCGACGGCGCTGTGGATGTCGCGTCACATCACCCACGTGCCGATCTTCGCGCTGACGCCGCGCGTGGGCAGCGAGCGCGCGATGGCGCTGTTCCGCAACGTCGTGCCGCTGCATGTCGACTTCAACAGCGACCGCGATGCGGCGCTCCAGGCAGCGCTCGAGATCGTGATCCGCCAGGGTTACGTGGTGCGCGGCGACATGGTGGTGCTCACCGTCGGCGAGCCGATGGGGCAGGCGGGCGGCACCAATACGCTGAAGATCGTGCGGGTCGGCGACGCATTCTGAACCGGCTCGGCCCGGTTCGCCGGGTCATGAAAAAGCCGCGTGGGGGTCGGATCACCCCGCGCGGCTTTTTTTCGTTTTTTTTCGTGGTACACCGAACGAAAGCGGTTGCGATTTCCGTGATACACGAGACGGAAGTCGTAACAAATTGCGGAATCCGCCCGTAATCCGGACTAAACGCGGGACGCTTCGCGATAAAATGGCGCCCATTCGACGCTCGGCCGCGCGCGCCGCCCCCAGGTTTTCACCGGGGCAGGCAGCGCGCCGCCAACCAGGGCGCGCCGGTTTTCATTCCATGGAGTACCACAATGCCTCTCGTATCAATGCGTCAACTGCTGGACCACGCAGCGGAACACGGCTACGGCCTGCCGGCATTCAACGTGAACAACCTGGAGCAGGTGCAGGCGATCATGGCGGCGGCCGACGAAGTCGGCGCGCCCGTGATCATGCAGGCCTCGGCCGGCGCCCGGAAGTACGCGGGCGAAGCGTTCCTGCGCCATCTGATCGAATCGGCGGTCGAATCGTATCCGCACATTCCGGTCGTGATGCACCAGGATCACGGCCAGTCGCCGGCGGTCTGCCTCGCGGCGATCCGCAGCGGCTTCACCAGCGTCATGATGGACGGCTCGCTGGAAGCCGACGGCAAGTCGGTGGCGTCGTACGAATACAACGTCGACGTGTCGCGTCGCGTGGTGGAAATGGCCCACTCGATCGGCGTGACGGTGGAGGCCGAACTCGGCGTGCTCGGCTCGCTCGAGACCATGAAGGGCGACAAGGAAGACGGCCACGGCGCCGACGGCACGATGACGCGCGAGCAATTGCTGACCGATCCGGAGCAAGCCGCCGACTTCGTCAAGCAAACCCAGTGCGACGCGCTCGCCATCGCGATCGGTACCTCGCACGGCGCCTACAAGTTCTCGAAGAAGCCGACGGGCGATATCCTGTCGATCCAGCGCATCAAGGAAATCCACGCGCGCATCCCGAACACCCATCTGGTGATGCACGGCTCGTCGTCGGTGCCGCAGGAGCTGCTCGCGGAAATCCGCGAATTCGGCGGCGACATGAAGGAAACCTACGGCGTGCCGGTCGAGGAAATCCAGGAAGGCATCAAGCACGGCGTGCGCAAGATCAACATCGACACCGACCTGCGTCTGGCGATCACCGGCGCGATCCGCCGCTACTTCGTCGAGAACCCGGGCAAGTTCGATCCGCGCGACTACCTGAAGCCGGCGCGCGAAGCCGCGAAGAAGGTTTGCGTGGCGCGTTATCTCGCTTTTGGCTGCGAAGGTCAGGCCGGCAAGATCAAGCCGGTGTCGCTCGACAAGATCGCCGAGCGATACAAGGCTGGCGAGCTCGCCCAGCTCGTGCGCTAACATATCGGTTTTGCCGCCTGGTCGATCCGGGCGGCGCCGGCCGGAAATTCAGCCGCCGTTCCCGCCTGTCCGCGGGGAACGGCGTTTCCCTTTTTGTTTGGCCCCATTTTCTGCGAAGACGACGATGTCTACCCTTTACGAATCCACGCTCCGTTCGCTGCCGCTTCTCGGTCGCGGCAAGGTCCGCGACAACTACGCGGTCGGCACCGACAAGCTCCTGATCGTCACGACCGATCGCCTCTCGGCGTTCGACGTGGTGATGGGCGAGCCGATTCCGAACAAGGGGCGCGTGCTGAACCAGATGGCGAATTTCTGGTTCGACAAGCTCGCGGGCATCGTCCCGAACCACCTGACGGGCGACACCCCGGAATCGGTGGTGGCCGCCGACGAAGTGGCGCAGGTCGAGGGCCGCGGCGTGGTGGTCAAGCGTCTCGAGCCGATCATGATCGAGGCCGTGGTGCGCGGCTATCTGGCCGGCAGCGGCTGGAAGGACTACCAGGCGACCGGCGCGGTGTGCGGCGTGGAACTGCCGGCGGGCCTGCAAAATGCGCAGAAGCTGCCGGAGCCGATCTTCACGCCGGCCGCCAAGGCCGAAATGGGTCACCACGACGAGAACATCTCGTACGACGAATGCGAGCGCCGCATCGGCACCGAACTGAGCGCCACGATCCGCGACATCTCGATCCGCCTGTACAAGGAAGCGGCCGATTACGCGGCCACGCGCGGCATCATCATCGCCGACACCAAGTTCGAATTCGGCCTCGACCAGCACGGCAAGCTGTTCCTGATGGACGAGGCGCTGACGGCCGATTCGTCGCGCTTCTGGCCGGCCGACCAGTACGAAGTGGGCACCAACCCGCCGTCGTTCGACAAGCAGTTCGTGCGCGACTGGCTCGAAACCCAGGATTGGGGCAAGACTGCGCCGGCGCCGAAGCTGCCGGACGACGTGGTCGCCCGCACCAGCGCCAAGTACCAGGAAGCGCTCGAGCGCATCACCGGCCAGACGCTCGCGTAAGCGGCGCCCCGCAGCGGATAACGAAGGAAACGTCGCACGATGAGTGAAGTCCAGACCGCCCACACGCACAGCGCGCCGCTGATCGGCGTGCTGATGGGTTCCAGTTCCGATTGGGACGTGATGAAGCAGGCCGTCGCGATCCTGCAGGAGTTCGACGTGCCTTACGAGGCCAAGGTCGTCTCCGCGCACCGGATGCCCGACGAGATGTTCGACTACGCCGAGAAGGCGCGCGAGCGCGGGCTGCGGGCGATCATCGCCGGCGCCGGCGGCGCGGCGCACCTGCCCGGCATGCTGGCCGCCAAGACCACCGTGCCGGTGCTCGGCGTGCCGGTCGCGAGCAAGTACCTGAAGGGCGTGGATTCGCTGCACTCGATCGTGCAGATGCCCAAGGGCGTGCCGGTCGCGACCTTCGCGATCGGCGAGGCCGGCGCGGCCAACGCGGCGCTGTTCGCCGTGTCGCTGCTGGCCGGCACCTCGGTCGAGTACGCGAACCGGCTCGCCGCATTCCGCGTGCGCCAGAACGAAGCCGCGCACGCGATGGTGCTGCCGCCGCTGTAAGCGGCGCGGCTCCGAACGACGTCCCCCCCGGCGGCGCGCCATGCCTTCAAGATGGCCGCCGCGACCGATCACTGACATGACTGCACACTCCACTCCGGTTTCATCGATCCTGCCCGGCGCCTGGCTCGGCATGGTCGGCGGCGGCCAGCTCGGCCGCATGTTCTGCTTCGCGGCCCAATCGATGGGCTATCGCGTCGCCGTGCTCGACCCCGACGCGGCGAGCCCCGCCGGCGCCGTGGCCGATCGCCACCTGCGTGCCGCCTACGACGACCAGGCCGCGCTGGCCGAACTCGCGGCGCTGTGCGAAGCCGTCTCGACCGAGTTCGAGAACGTGCCGGCCGCGAGCCTCGATTTCCTCGCGCAAACCACCTTCGTCGCGCCCGCCGGGCGCTGCGTGGCGATCGCGCAGGACCGGATCGCGGAGAAGCGCTTCATCGCCGCCTCGGGCGTGCCGGTCGCGCCGCATGTCGTGATCGAATCGGCCGAGGCGCTGGCCGCGCTCGGCGACGCCGAGCTCGACGCCGTGCTGCCCGGCATCCTCAAGACGGCCCGCATGGGCTACGACGGCAAGGGCCAGGTGCGCGTGGCGAATGCCGTCGAGGCGCGCGCCGCGTTCGGCGCGCTGCGCGGCGTGCCCTGCGTGCTGGAAAAGCGCCTGCCGCTCAAATACGAAGTGTCGGCGCTGATCGCGCGCGGCGCGGATGGCCGGTCCGCCGTGTTCCCGCTCGCGCAGAACACCCATGTGGATGGCATCCTCGCGCTGACCGTGGTGCCCGCGCCGGCCGCCGACGCCGCGCTCGCGGCCACCGCGCAGCAGGCGGCGGTGCGCATCGCCGATTCGCTCGATTACGTCGGCGTGCTGTGCGTCGAATTCTTCGTGCTGGAAGACGGCTCGCTGGTGGCCAACGAAATGGCGCCGCGTCCGCACAATTCCGGCCATTACACGGTGGATGCCTGCGCGGCGAGCCAGTTCGAGCAGCAGGTGCGCGCGATGGCGCGGCTGCCGCTCGGCAACCCGCGCCAGCATTCGCCGGCCACCATGGTCAACGTGCTCGGCGACGTGTGGTTCGCCGATGGCGCCGGGGCTGAGGCTGACGCGGTTACGCCGCCGTGGGATCAGGTTGCCGCGATGGCGTCGGCGCATCTGCATCTGTACGGCAAGGAAGACGCGCGCGTCGGCCGCAAGATGGGCCACGTGAACTTCACGGCGGAAACGCTCGGCGAAGCGGTCGCGGCCGCCGAGGCGTGCGCGCGTCTGTTGCGCATTCCGCTCGCGTAAGGGGCGCGCCACCATGCGTTCCGACGCCCGTCCGACTTCCGCGTTGCCTTTGCTGCCGCACGTGCCGCAGGCGGGGATCGACGAGGCCGCCGCGAAGCTCGCGGCGGGCGAACTCGTCGCGTTCCCGACCGAAACCGTCTACGGGCTGGGCGCCGATGCGGCCAGCCCCGAGGCGGTGGCGCGGATCTACGCGGCGAAGGGCCGGCCGTCGAATCACCCTGTGATCGTCCATCTGCCGCCCGGCGGCGACCCGGCTTATTGGGTGCAGACGCTGCCCGGCGACGCACGCAAGTTGATCGAGGCGTTCTGGCCCGGCCCGCTCACGCTGATCCTCAAGCGCGCCGCGCACATTCCCGATGCGGTCAGCGGCGGCCAGGATTCGGTGGCGCTGCGCTGCCCGTCGCATCCGGTCGCGCAGGCCCTGCTGGCCACGTTCAGCGCGCTGCGCGGCGGGCATGGCGGGGTGGCCGGGCCGTCCGCGAACCGCTTCGGCCACGTCAGTCCGACCACCGCGCAGCACGTGCGCGACGAGTTCGGCACGAGCGTGCATGTGCTCGATGGCGGGGCGGCCGAAGTCGGCATCGAATCGACGATTCTCGACCTGTCGCGCGGTTTTCCGGCGCTGCTGCGTCCGGGCCACGTCACGCCGCAGCAGATCGCGGACGTGCTCGGCACGGTGGTGCGCCTGCCCGACGGCAGCGACGCCAGTGCGCCGCGCGCCTCCGGCACGCTGAAGGCGCATTACGCGCCGCGCACGCCGCTCGCGCTGCTGCCGTTCGACCGGCTCGAATTGCTGCTCGACGCGGCCGCCGAGGCCGGCGAGCCGGTGGCGCTGGTGGCACGCGCTTCCAGCGCGCGCGATTGGGCCACCGCGCCCGGCGTGCATTTCGTGGCCGCGCCCGAGGATCCCCAGGCCTATGCGCGCGAGCTATATAGCCTGCTGCGCGCGCTCGATCGCGCCGACGTGGCGCGCATTCTCGTCGAGCAATTGCCCGACACGCCCGACTGGGTGGCCGTCAACGACCGGCTTGGCCGGGCCGCGGCGGCGTTCGAGCAGGGTGCCGGCAGCGCGCACTGATGTGCAACGCGCCGCCGGTTCCTTGCGCACCCGAATGAAAAACGCCCGGCATTTGCCGGGCGTTGTCATTTCCGCTTCCGCGTTCGGGCGGGGCCCGCCGGCTTACTTGCCGACGCCGGCCGCCGCGATCTGCTGCTCGACGAACTGCGCGAACAGCGCGTGCAGGTGGGTGGTCGGGTGGACCGTATCCGCGAACATGTAGGTCTGGTCGGCGTTCGCCACCGTGTAGGTTTGCGGCGAGCAGAACAGCGACGAGGCGAACCCGCTCGGGTTGGCCACGCCGGCCTTGGCGGCGGCGGTGGCCATCGCGGTCAGGTTGCAGGCCGTGCCGGTGTTGCCGACCGTGAAGCCGTTGGCCTGGAAGTTCGCGCCGATGCCGTCCTGCCAGGTGAACGCGTCCATCACCTTGACCTTGGTGGTGTCGACCTGGAGCGCCGTGAGCGTGGCCGTCAGCGTCTGGTTGAACAGCGCCGAGAGCTGCGTCAGCGCGGCTTGCGTGGCGGCGCCGCCGGCCAGCGCGAGCGGCGTGGTGCCGATGTCGGGCATGTTCGAGACGAACACGTGGGTCGCGCCGTTGGCCGGGATCTGCGCGATCGCCGCGCCCAGTTGCTGCGCGGCGAGGCCCACCGCCTGCGCGGCGGCGAGCTGCGCGGCCGGCGTGTTGCCGGCGGCCTGCGCGACTTGCGCCTGGAACAGGATGTCGTTGGCGCCGCCGTTGATCAGCACGATCTGGTTCGCGTTGAAGCTGCCGTGCGCCTGCAGGTATTGCTGGAGCTGGGTGGCGATCGGCGTGGTGGTGGCCTGCGCGTAGTCGGCGTTGGCGACCGACGCGTCGGCGTGGCCGATGCCCGGCTGCAGCGTCACGCGCGAGCCGCCCTGCGCGTAGCCGAGGCCGCCGGTGGCCTGCAACGGCACGCCGAACCCGCCTTCGTACGCGGGCTTCAGCGTATCGCCGTAGAACTCGGCGACCTTCTGCGTCCACACTTCGCCGGGGTTGGTCGTGAAGCGGCCGCCGCCGAAGCCGAGCAGGATCTGCGGCGAATAGGTGCCGACGTCGGACAGGCTGTCGCCGAACGACACCACCTGCATCTTCACGCTCGCCGAAGCGTTGGGCGCGGGGCTGTTGTCGTCACCGCCGCCGCAGGCGGCGAGCAGCGCCAGCGCCGCGCTCGCGATGGCGAGCTGGGCGGTGCGCTTCAGACGGCTGGGTGGACGGCGCGTCGCGGTGGTGTTCGGCTTCATGCAGTATCTCCTCGTTGATATGGCCAGATTGTTTATGCGTCGTCCGACGCGTGTTGCCCGATGTCCGGCGGCACGACGGCGGGTCGCCGCGTGTCGTCGGTTTCCCCTCGGGACGCGGCCGTTGCGGGTCGCAACGTGCCGGTAACTTGCAAATGATAAGCGCTCGCCCACTCGGGCGGCCCGAAAATCGCGCGCCACTTGTTGCGCGCGCCGTCGACGCGAAACGCGTCGGCGGCCATCGAGCGCCACTCGTGAAAGGTCGCGATCAGGGGGTTGTTCGAGCCGAGCGGCTCGACGATGCCGTAGACGGGCGGATCGCGCGGATCCTCCTCCACGAAGCTGCCGAACAGCCGATCCCAGATCACCAGCACGCCCGCGTAATTGCGGTCGATGTAGCGCGGGTTGCGTGCGTGATGCGCGCGGTGGATCGACGGCGTGTTGAGCACGTGTTCGAGCCAGCCGAGCTTCGGGATCGCCTGGGTATGCACGAAGAACTGGAACGCCAGGTTGATCAGCACGATGCCGACGATCTGCTGCGGCGGGAATCCGAGAAACGCCAGCGGCAGCCAGAACGCCCACATGCCGGCGATCGGGTACATCAGGCTCTGGCGGAACGCGGTCGAGAAATTGAGCCGTTCGGACGAGTGATGCACCACATGCGCGGCCCACAGCCAGCGCACGCGATGGCTCGCGCGATGAAACCCGTAATAGAGCAGATCCTGCGCGACGAACAGCACGAAGAACGCGACCCAGCTCGACGGCCAGGTGAACAGCCGGTAGTGGTCGTAGCAGTATGCGTAGAGCGGAATCACTACCAGCCACGCGAGCTTGTCGGCGCCCTGGTGCATCAGCGCGAGCGCGGCGTTGCAGAGCGTGTCGCGCCAGGCATAGAGATGATCCTGCGGGCGTGTGCGGGCGAGGTGCCACGCTTCCCAGCCGATGCAGAGCAGGAACACGGGCGCCAGCGCGAGCAACAGCAATTCGACATTGAATTGCATGGGCGTCTCCCCCTTTTTTCGAATCTGGCCAGCCATCGCCCCGGCGTCCTGGTCAGGCCGGGTGGGATGCGAAGCCAAAGCGTACGCAATCGCCGCGGGTGGCGCGACAAGTTCCGTAGAGGGAGTGTTCGGGGGAGGGTTTGCCCGCAAGGCGGGGCGGGCGACGGCGCCGCGCCGCCCGTTTCAAACGCCGCGGCGGCTCAGTGCGGGCCGTCGTAGACCCATTCGAGCAGCGCGTCGTGCGCGGCGCGCGCGGCGCTGGCGCGCGGGTCGTTGATGAAGCTGACCACCACGTAGCTGTTGCCGTCGGCCGAGGCCACGTAGCCGGCGATCGCGCGCACGTCGCGCAGCGTGCCCGTCTTGATGTGCGCGTTGCCGAGCACCGGCTGGTTGGTCAGGCGGCGCGCCATGGTGCCGTCCACGCCCACCACCGGCAGCGATTCGACGAACGGCTGCGCGACCGGGCTGGCGTTGGCCGCTTGCAGCAGCGCGGCGAGCGAACGCGCGCTGACGTGCTCGTCGCGCGACAGGCCCGAGCCGTTGTCGAGCGCGAGTTCCGGCATCGCGATGCCGCTGCGCTGCAGGAACGCATGGATCACGCTCGACGATTGTTCGGGCGTGGCCGGCGGCTTGCCCTGGATCGCGCCGATCGCCAGGAACAGGTTACGCGCCATCGTGTTGTTGCTGTTCTTGTTGATGTCGTACACGACGCTCGACAGCACCGGCCCGCGATGCACGGCCACCGGGCGCGCCGTGGTCGGCACCTTGCCTTCGAGGATCTGGCCGTTGAACGTGCCGCCCGTCGAGCGCCACAGCGCGAGGAAGCCCTGCGAGAAGAACTGCGAGTGATCGAGCACCGCCACGTTGCTCGTGATCGGCCCGCAGTTGAGCGGGAAGCGGCCCGCGAAGGTGGCCGTCAGCGCGCCGTTCGGGCCGGTCGCCAGTTGTGGGCGCGCGGCGGCGGCGGCCGATGCGCACGAGGTGCCGCTCTCGCTGATTTCGTTATCGATCGTCAGGTTCGCGAGCGGCGGCAGCACGTCGATCGCGACGCTGCCGCCGTCGGTCGGCGTGACCGTAAACGACAGCGACTTGAACGCGTACAGCAGCGGGTCGGGGCCGACGTTGTACGGCGCGAGCACGTCGTCGTCGAAGGCCGGCAGGTCGCGCGTGGACGGTGCGAAGAAGGTCTTGTCGAGCACCAGTGCGCCGTCGACGTTGACGATGCCGGCGCGGCGGATCTTGTCGACCAGGTCGATCAGTTCCTCGGGCACCAGCTTCGGATCGCCGGTGCCCTTGATGTACAGGTTGCCGTGCAGCGTGCCGGCGGGGTCGACCGTGCCGTCCGCGTAGGCGCTGGTGCGGAAGCGGTAGTCGGCGCCGAGCATCGCGAGGCCCGACCAGGTCGTGACGAGCTTCATGGTGGAGGCCGGCAGCATCGGCCGCTGGCCGTTCCAGTCGACGGTCGGCGCGCGCGCGCCGATCTTCTCGATCACCACGCTGATGCTGGACGCGGGCACATGCGCGCGTTGCAGGCCGGCCAGCACCGACGGCGGCAGGATGCCGCGCGCGGCGGCCACGCTGGCGGCGGGCGCGGCGGATACCGTGGCGGCATGACGGCCCGCGCGCGGTTTCTTGCGTGCGTCGGCGGGGGCGGCGGCGGCCAGCGCGGCGCAGGCGGCCAGGACGAAAGCGGCGCGGCGCAGGCGCCGGGAACGGCTGAAAGATTGGGTCGGGGCGGGCGTGTGGGTCATCGACAGGCAAGAAGTGCGGGCCGGCGGACGGCGCGGAAGCGCACATTGTAGAGACAAGCCCTGCCGCCGGGATGACGAATTACATCTCGAATCGCTTCGCGAATTGCACGACGCGGGGCGCTACAATGGCCGGCATCGAATTCCCGCATACAAGGTTGGCCGCATGCGAATACTGCTGGTCGAAGACGACACGATGATTGCCGAGGGCGTGCGCAAGGCGCTGAAGTCCGACGGCTTCGCGGTGGATTGGGTCGAGGACGGCGAGGCCGCCCTCACCGCGATCGGCGGCGAAACCTACGACCTGATGCTGCTCGATCTCGGCTTGCCCAAGCGCGACGGCGTGGACGTGCTGCGCACGTTGCGCTCGCGCGGCCATGCGCTGCCGGTGCTGATCATCACCGCGCGCGATGCGATCTCCGATCGCGTCAAGGGCCTCGACGCCGGCGCCGACGATTACCTCGTCAAGCCGTTCGATCTCGACGAACTCGGCGCCCGCATGCGCGCGCTGATCCGTCGCCAGTCGGGCCGCAGCGAATCGCTGATCCGCCACGGTGCGCTCACGCTCGATCCCGCCTCTCACCAGGTCACGCTCGACGGCTCGCCGGTGGCGTTGTCGGCGCGCGAGTTCGCACTGCTGGAAGCGCTGTTGGCGCGGCCCGGCGCGGTGCTGTCCAAGAGCCAGCTGGAAGAAAAGATGTACGGCTGGGGCGAGGAGATCGGCAGCAATACCGTCGAGGTCTACATTCACGCGCTGCGCAAGAAGCTCGGCTCGGACCTGATCCGCAACGTGCGCGGGCTCGGCTACATGGTTGTCAAGGAATCGTAACGCGTGAGGTCGATTCGCCATCAATTGCTGATCTGGCTGCTCGCGATCCTGGTCGCGGGCGTGGGCGCCGCGGGCTGGCTGATCTACCGCCAGGCGCTCGCGGAAGCGAACGAACTGTTCGACTACCAGCTTCAGGAAATCGCGGCCGCGCTGCCGTCGGAGCCGTTCTCGCAGGTGTTCGGTTCGCGCACCAACGTCGGCGACGAAGGCATCGTGATCCAGATCTGGAACCGCAACGGCGGCCTGATGTATTTCTCGCATCCGCGTGCGCCGATCGCGCCGCGCGCCGAGCTCGGCTTCTCCACCGAACACACCGATCGCGGCGAATGGCGCGTGTACGGCGCGATCGTCGGCGATAACGTGGTGCAGCTCGCGCAGCCGGTGTCGGTGCGCAACCGGCTCGCGGCCAGCGTCGCGCTGCGCACCGTGTGGCCGATGATCCTGCTGCTGCCGTTTCTCGGCGCGGCCGTCTGGATGATCGTCGGGCGCGGCATGCGGCCGTTGCGGCGGGTCACGCGCGCGGTCGAATCGCGCCGGCCCGAGGCGCTCGACCCGCTGCCCGACACGCGGTTGCCGCAGGAAGTGCAGCCGCTCGTGCATGCGCTGAACGGGCTGCTTGCGCGGCTGGCCGCCGCGCTCGACACGCAGAAGGCGTTCGTGGCCGATGCGGCCCACGAGCTGCGCACGCCGCTCGCGGCCGTGCAGATCCAGACGCAACTGGTGGCGCGCGCGCAGGACGACGAAACCCGCCGCGAGGCGCTCGCCGACCTGCAGAGCGGTGTCACGCGCGCCACCCGGCTGGCGGAGCAACTGCTCGCGCTGGCGCGCTCCGAACCCGACGGCGCGACCGTGCGCGAGCCGGTCTCGCTGACCGAGGTGCTCGCGCATTGCGTCAGCGCGCATGCGGTGGTCGCGCAACGGCGCAACATCGACCTGGGCATCGAGGAGGCGCAACGGGCCACCGTCGACGCCGATATCGGCGCGCTGCGCGTGCTGTTCAGCAACGTGCTCGACAACGCCGTCAAGTACACGCCCGAAGGTGGCCGCGTGGATGTCACGCTGAGCCTCGACGCAGCCGGCCGCGCGGTGGTGCGGGTGGCCGACAGCGGCCCCGGCATTCCGCCCGGCGAGCGCGAGCGCGTGTTCGATCGCTTCTACCGCGACACGTCGGCACGTGCACGCACCGACGTATCGGGCAGCGGGCTGGGCCTGGCGATCGTCAAGCGCGTCGCCGCGCAGCAGAACGCCACCGTCCTGCTTGGCGAATCGGCGGCGGGCGGCCTGCTCGTCGAGATCGCGTTTGCCGCCGCGCGCCCGGCATGAAAGCCATTTGAAGGCCGGTTGGCGCGGCTCTCCGGTCTGTCCCCGCTTCGGTTAAGCCTCCTTTAAGACAGTCCCTTTACGCTGCGAACCATCAACGAGGAGGTAGCACGATGAACACCCGTTTCCTGGCGCGCAGCGCCATTGTCGTGGCCGTAGCGGCTGCATTGTCCGCAACGTACGTCGCCGGCACGCGTCACGCCGCGCCGCCCCAGATCATCTCGCCGGCGCAGGCCGCCGCGCTGATGCCGGCCGAGGCGGCCGCGAAGACGGGCATTCCCGATTTCTCGGGCCTGGTCGAAACCTACGGCCCGGCCGTCGTGAACATCAGTGCCAAGCACGTGGTGAAGACCTCGGCGCGGCGCGGCGGTGGCGGCGGCGCGCAGCAGTTGCCGATCGACCCGAGCGATCCGTTCTACCAGTTCTTCAAGCATTTCTACGGCCAGGTGCCGGGCATGGGCGGCGGCGGTGGCGGCCAGGATCAGGACCAGCCGAGCACGAGCCTCGGTTCGGGCTTCATCGTCAGCCCCGACGGCTACATCCTGACCAACGCGCACGTGATCGACGGCGCCAACGTCGTCACCGTCAAGCTGACCGACAAGCGCGAATACCGCGCCAAGGTGATCGGTGCCGACAAGCAATCCGACGTCGCGGTACTGAAGATCGACGCGTCGAACCTGCCGGTGGTCAAGATCGGCGATCCGCAGCAGAGCAAGGTCGGCCAGTGGGTGGTGGCGATCGGCTCGCCGTACGGCTTCGACAACACCGTGACGTCGGGCATCATCAGCGCCAAGTCGCGCGCGCTGCCGGACGAAAACTACACGCCGTTCATCCAGACCGACGTGCCGGTCAACCCCGGCAACTCGGGCGGCCCGCTGTTCAATCTGCAAGGCGAGGTAATCGGCATCAACTCGATGATCTATTCGCAGACGGGCGGCTTCCAGGGCCTGTCGTTCGCGATTCCGATCAACGAGGCGATCAAGGTCAAGGACGAACTGGTGCAGACCGGCCACGTGAGCCGCGGCCGTCTCGGCGTGGCCGTGCAGGGCCTCGACCAGACGCTCGCCAGCTCGTTCGGGTTGCAGAAGCCGGATGGCGCGCTGGTCAGCTCGGTCGATCCGAAGGGGCCGGCCGCCAAGGCGGGCCTGCAGCCGGGCGACGTGATCCTGTCGGTAAATGGCACGCCGGTGCAGGATTCGACGATGCTGCCCGGTCAGATCGCGAGCCTGAAGCCGGGCACCAAGGCCGATCTGCAGATCTGGCGCGACAAGTCGCGCAAGGATGTCACGGTCACGCTCGCCTCGCTGACCGATAGCCAGCAAACCGCCAGCAACGACGAACCGGCCGAACAGGGCCGCCTCGGTGTCGCGGTGCGGCAGTTGAGCCCGCAGGAGCGCGCCGGCACCTCGCTCACGCACGGCCTGATGGTGCAGCAGGCCAGCGGGCCGGCCGCCAACGCCGGCGTGCAGCCGGGCGACGTGATCCTCGCGGTCAACGGCCGGCCGGTCACGAGCCCCGAGCAGTTGCGCGATGCGGTCAAGAGCGCGGGCAACAGCCTGGCGCTGTTGATCCAGCGCGACAACGCGCAGATTTTCGTGCCGGTCGATCTGAGCTGACCGGGCGAGACAAGCATCTGGCGCGATTTTTGCTGGTATAGCGCCCGATCGGGTAAAAGGCCCGGATTCACGGTGGTGCCCGGGGCGCCACCATTCCTTTTTTGCAAGGAAGGAGACTAACCATGCAACAACAACACATTTCGAAGTTCCTGCTCGTCGCCGCACTGTCCTTCGGCCTCGTCGGCGGCGCTTATGCGCAGTCTGCGCTGCCTGACGCGCAGCAGCAGGGCGATGTCAGCTACGTGTCGGGCGGCGTCGGCCTCGACGAATCCCATGCGTTCCAGCAGGCCGAGCACCAATGGCCGCTGTCGATGCGCTTCACGGGCGCGGGCGGCGAATTCCTGTCGGGTGTGCACGTCTCGATTTCGGGCCATGGCGGCGAGGCCCTGAAGGCCGACACGCGCGGCCCGTACATGCTGGTTCGCCTGAAGCCGGGCGCGTACAAGGTGACGGCCGATTACAACGGCAAGGTGCAGACTCACAGCGTCACCGTGCCGGCCAAGGGCGGCGCCAAGACGGCCTTTACCTGGGCCGCGCAGTAAGCGCGTCGCGCGCATAGCGGCGGCGGCCTGCGCACAATTGCCGCAGATACTAGATAATGAAAACCACGGCTCGGGCCGTGGTTTTTTTTCGACCGTCGCCGGCACGACGGCATCGCAGGGTGGCGCGGCGCGACCGCGAAATCGGGGAGAGGCATGGAGCTGAACGACGCGCTGCGCATTCCGCTTGCGCCGTCGGACGTTTGGGCGGCGTTGCAGGATCTCGCGCTGCTGCGGGCGAGCGCCGAGCATTGCGACGCGTTGACCCGGCTCTCCGCCGACGACTACTCGCTCAAGCTGACCGTGCCGTTCGGTCCACTGCGCGCGCGCTACACGGTGCGCGTGCATCTTCAGCCTCCGGCGGCCGGCCACCGGCCACGCCGCACGCTGCTGTTCATTGCCCGCACCGACGGCGGCGGCGTGTTGCGCGGCCAGCTCGAGGTGCGCCTCGGCACCCATCGAAACGGCGAGGCCGTCTCCACCCGCATCCATTACGCCATCCGCGCGACCGCGGCCGGCCCGCTGGCCGAACTGCGCTACCGGCAGATCGAAGAGGGCCTGCTGCGCTTCGCCGACGATTTCTTCAACGAATTCAGCGCCACCCTGCTGGCCCGGCACGGTCTCGCGCCGAACCTCGCCACGGCCGGGCTGCGCCGCCGGCATGTGTTCCGGCGGCCCGACGGGCTGTCGGCCGCGTTGCGGCGCGCACGGGCGCAATCGGGATTCGGCGGCGCGCTATCCGGGCGCGGGACGTTGTCGCCCGAGCCCGGCTCCGGTCTCGGCGTGATCGTGCCGCCGTGGGTATGGCTCGCGGTGGTCGCGGTGGTGATCGTGGCGCTCGCGTTGGCGCACTGGTTGGACTAGCGCACCGGGCAGGCGGCCGCATCGCGATGCGGCGTTTTCATCGAGGCGGGAACGGCAGGGCTGCGCCGCCGGTTTCGGCGGATGTCAGGCGGACGGCGGGCGCCGCAGCGAGGGGCTGAGTCGAAGCATGTCGAACACGCCGTCGACCAGCGGCTCGGCGTGCTGCTCGGCATCGATTTCGTCGGGCAACATCAGCATGTCGCGCACGAAGCCGCTGACCAGCGTGTGCAGCATCAGCGTCGCGCGCCAGGTGTCGAGATCGGCCGGCAATTCGCCGTTGGCGACGGCCTGCTTCAGGTCACCCTCGATGTTGTGCAGGGCCTCCGACATGCCGGCGCGATTGCGCTGCAGCAGCGGCTCGAGATCGGCCACGTACTCGCATTTCATGAACAGGATGCTGAACACGCGCCGCAGTTGCGAATCGCGCGCCACGCCGAGCAGACACCACACCAGGATTTTGCGGATGCGCCCGAGCGGATCGGCGCGCGGCTTGTCGGAGGTCGCCTTCAACTCGTCGATCGGCAGGAACACACGGTCGAACATCGCATCGAACAACTCGCTCTTGTTGGCGAAGTGCCAGTAGATCGCGCCGCGCGTCACGCCCGCATGCTGGGCGATATCGGCCAGCGTCGTGTGCGAGACGCCTTTTTCGAAAAAAACCTGTTCGGCGGCGTCGAGGATGCCGTTGCGGGTCGCAAGCGCGTCCTCTTTGGTACGTCTGACCATGGCGGGTGCCTGTATGGGATGTCGGCGCTGACGACCTCACCCGGCGAGAGGAGTCGGGTGGGAACTTACGTCCGTAATCGTCGGTAATTTGTAAGAATTTGTATTGTTCATGAACGTCTTTTACATACATACACGAACGTATATACAATACCACCCACGATCGAAGGACCCAAGCAGTAGATCGAATACCCTCGTGGCAATCAGTTAATATCCCTTTCTGCTGATTTCCCTTCCGTATCGCGCCGCGTTCGCTGCGGCGTCTCCCGGCACGGCGGCTTGCGTGCCGTTGTCGTCGTTGTTGTATTCGTAGTCCTGCATTTCTGGTGTGTTCGATCGGCGCCTCACGGCGCATTCGTGTCGCGGCCCCAGGCCAAGCACTTACTTCTTTTGTTACAAATGAGGTCGTTCCATGCGCGTCGAACGGGTTCCATACCGCTTAATCAGTGTCGCTGCGGCAGCAGTCTTCCTTGCCGCCTGCGGACAAAAACAATCGGCCCCGCCTCAGCAGACACCGGAAGTCGGCGTCGTGACGGTCCAGCCGCAATCCGTGCCGGTCGTCTCCGAACTGCCGGGCCGCACCAATGCCTTCCTGGTCGCCCAAGTGCGGGCGCGGGTCGATGGCATCGTGCTGCGCCGCGAGTTCACCGAAGGGGGTGATGTGAAGGCCGGTCAGCGTCTTTACAAGATCGATCCCGCCCCGTACATCGCCACGTTGAACAGCGCCAAGGCCACGCTCGCCAAGGCCCAGGCGAACCTCGCCTCGACCAACGCGCAGGCCGCGCGCTTCAAGGTGCTGGTGGCCGCGAACGCGGTCAGCAAGCAGGATTACGACAACGCCGTGGCCTCGGCCGGCCAGGCCGCCGCCGACGTCGCGTCGGGCAAGGCTGCCGTGGATACCGCGCAGATCAACCTCGGCTATACCGATGTGCTCTCGCCGATCACCGGCCGCATCGGCATCTCGCAGGTCACGCCGGGCGCCTACGTGCAGGCCAGCGCGGCCACGCTGCTGTCGACCATCCAGCAGATCGATCCGATGTATGTGGACCTGACGCAATCGAGCCTCGACGGCCTGAAGCTGCGCCAGGACATCCAGAGCGGCCGGATCAAGACGGCCGGCCCGAACGCGGCCAAGGTCAAGCTGGTGCTGGAAGACGGCAAGACCTACCCGCTCGAAGGCAAGCTGCAATTCACCGATGTCACGGTCGATCAGACCACCGGCTCGGTCACGATCCGCGCGATCTTCCCGAACCCGAACCGCGTGCTGCTGCCGGGCATGTTCGTGCGCGCGCGCATCGAGGAAGGCACCAACGACAACGCGTACCTGGTGCCGCAGATCGGCGTCCAGCACGATCCGAAGGGCCAGCCGACGGCATTGGTGGTCGGCGCGGACAACAAGATCGTCTCGCGCGTGCTGACGACCTCGGGCACCTACGGTCAGGATTGGGTGGTCGAGGGTGGCCTGCAAACGGGCGACCGCGTGATCGTGCAGGGCGTGGGCAAGGTCCAGCCGGGCATGACGGTCAAGCCGGTCGCGGCGCAACTGCCGCCGAACCAGAACGCCGGTACCGATCCGAGCAGCCAGCCGAGCTCGGCATCCGACCAGGGTGCCGCGGCATCGGGTGCGTCGGGTGCCTCGGCCGCCAAGCCGGCCAGCGCGGCGGCAGGTTCGGCAGCGAGTGCGACCGCGGCTTCGGGCGCGTAACCACAGGGAGCCTGTTTCATGGCAAAGTTTTTTATCGATCGCCCGATCTTCGCGTGGGTGATCGCCATCATCCTGATGCTCGCGGGTATCGCGTCGATCTTCACGTTGCCGATCGCGCAGTATCCGACGATCGCGCCGCCGTCCATCCAGATCTCCGCAACCTACCCGGGCGCTTCGGCGAAGACGGTCGAGGACACGGTCACGCAGGTGATCGAGCAGCAGATGAGCGGTCTCGACAACTTCCTGTACATGTCCTCCACGAGTGACGATTCGGGTACGTCGACCATCACGCTGACGTTCGCGGCCGGTACCAATCCGGATATCGCGCAGGTGCAGGTGCAGAACAAGCTGTCGCTCGCGACGCCGATTCTGCCGCAGGTCGTGCAGCAGCTCGGTCTGAAGGTCACGAAGTCGAGCAGCAGCTTCTTGCTGGTGCTCGCCTTCACGTCCGAAGACGGCAGCATGAACAAGTACGACCTCGCCAACTACGTGGCTTCGCACGTGGAGGATCCGGTCAGCCGTCTGAACGGCGTCGGTACCGTCACGCTGTTCGGCTCGCAGTACGCGATGCGGATCTGGCTCGATCCGACCAAGCTCACCAACTACAGCCTCACGCCGGTCGATGTGACCAGCGCGATCACCGCGCAGAACGTGCAGATCGCGGGCGGCCAGATCGGCGGCACGCCGGCGGTGCCGGGCACGGTGATGCAGGCCACCATCACCGAGCAAACCTTGCTGCAGACGCCGGAGCAGTTCGGCAACATCCTGCTGAAGGTCAATCAGGATGGTTCGCAGGTTCGGCTGAAGGACGTCGCGAAGCTGAGCCTCGGCGGTGAGAACTACAACTTCGACACGAAGTACAACGGCCAGCCGACGGCCGGTCTCGGCATCCAGCTCGCGACCAACGCCAACGCGCTGCAAACGGCCAACGCGGTGCGCGCGAAGATCGACGAACTGTCGAAATACTTCCCGCACGGCCTGACCGTCAAGTACCCGTACGACACGACGCCGTTCGTGCGCCTGTCGATCGAGGAAGTGGTCAAGACGCTGCTGGAAGGCATCGTGCTGGTGTTCCTCGTGATGTATCTGTTCCTGCAGAACCTGCGGGCCACGATCATCCCGACCATCGCCGTGCCGGTGGTGCTGCTCGGCACGTTCGCGATCATGTCGGCGGTGGGCTTCTCGATCAACACGCTGTCGATGTTCGGCCTCGTGCTCGCGATCGGCCTGCTGGTGGACGATGCGATCGTGGTGGTGGAGAACGTCGAGCGTGTGATGTCGGAGGAGGGGCTCTCGCCGAAGGAGGCCACCAAGAAGGCGATGGGCCAGATCACCGGCGCGCTGGTGGGCGTGGCGCTGGTGCTGTCGGCGGTGTTCGTGCCGGTGGCGTTCTCGGGCGGCTCGGTGGGCGCGATCTATCGTCAGTTCTCGCTGACGATCGTGTCGGCGATGGTGCTGTCGGTGCTGGTGGCGTTGATCCTGACGCCGGCCTTGTGCGCGACGCTGCTCAAGCCGATCGAGAAGGGCCATCACGAAGAGAAGAAGGGCTTCTTCGGCTGGTTCAACCGCAACTTCAACAACAGCCGCGACAAGTATCACAAGGGCGTGCACCACGTGATCAAGCGCTCGGGCCGCTGGCTGATCATCTATCTGGCGGTGATCATCGGTGTGGGCTTCCTGTTCGTGCGCCTGCCGAAGTCGTTCCTGCCCGATGAAGATCAGGGCCTGATGTTCGTGATCGTGCAAACGCCGTCGGGTTCCACCCAGGAAACCACCGCGCGCACGCTGAAGAACATTTCCGATTACGTGCTCAACGACGAGAAGGACATCGTCGAATCGGCGTTCACCGTGAACGGCTTCAGCTTCGCCGGCCGCGGCCAGAACTCCGGCCTCGTGTTCGTCAAGCTGAAGGATTATTCGGCGCGTCAGAGCTCGAACCAGAAGGTGCAGGCGCTGATCGGGCGGATGTTCGCGCGCTACAGCGGCTACAAGGACGCGATCGTCATTCCGTTCAACCCGCCGTCGATTCCCGAACTGGGCACGGCAGCCGGCTTCGACTTCGAGCTGACCGACAACGCAGGCCTCGGCCACGATGCGTTGATGGCGGCACGCAACCAGTTGCTCGGCATGGCCGCCAAGGACCCGACGCTGCAAGGCGTGCGCCCGAACGGCCTGAACGACACGCCGCAGTACAAGATCGATATCGATCGCGAGAAAGCCAACGCGCTCGGCGTGACGGCGGCTTCGATCGACCAGACCTTCTCGATCGCGTGGGCGTCGCAATACGTCAACAACTTCCTCGATACGGATGGTCGTATCAAGAAGGTGTACGTGATGGCCGATGCGCCGTTCCGCGCCACGCCGGAAGATCTGAACATCTGGTACGTGCGTAACGGCTCGGGCGGGATGGTGCCGTTCGGTGCGTTCGCCTCCGGTCACTGGACCTACGGTTCGCCGAAGCTCGAGCGCTACAACGGGATTTCGTCGATGGAAATCCAGGGCCAGGCGTCGGCGGGCAAGAGTACCGGCCAGGCAATGACGGCGATGTCGAACCTCGCGACCAAGCTGCCGAACGGTATCGGCTACTCGTGGACGGGGCTGTCGTTCCAGGAACTGCAATCGGGTTCGCAGGCGCCGATCCTTTACGCGATCTCGATCCTGGTGGTGTTCCTGTGTCTGGCGGCGCTGTACGAAAGCTGGTCGATCCCGTTCTCGGTGATCATGGTGGTGCCGCTCGGCGTGATCGGCGCACTGCTGGCGGCCACGCTGCGCGGCCTCGAGAACGACGTGTTCTTCCAGGTCGGCTTGTTGACCACGGTGGGGCTGTCGGCGAAGAACGCGATTCTGATCGTGGAGTTCGCGCGTGAATTGCAGCTCAGCGAGAAGATGGGGCCGGTCGAGGCGGCGCTGGAAGCGGCGCGGCTGCGGCTGCGTCCGATTCTGATGACGTCGCTGGCGTTCATTCTCGGCGTGCTGCCGCTCGCGATCAGCAACGGCGCGGGTTCGGCCAGCCAGCACGCGATCGGTACGGGCGTGATCGGCGGGATGGTGACCGCGACCTTCCTCGCGATCTTCATGATCCCGATGTTCTTCGTGAAGGTGCGTTCGATCTTCGGTGGTGAAAAGGAAGATCCGGACGAGGCACTGCGTCTCGCGCAGGAGCACGCGCATCGCACGCAAGAAGGCGGCAACCAGGAACATTGATGACCATGCGAAAAATCGTTTTGACGGCTATGGCGTTTGCGCTCGTCGCTTCGGGCTGCACGATGGCGCCGCATTACAAGCGGCCCGATGCGCCCGTGTCGAGCTCGTTCCCGTCCGACGGCGTCTACGCGACGCAACCGGGTGCGAGCGACGCACGCAGCGCCCAAGACCAGGCGGCGCCGGATATCGGCTGGCGCAACTTCTTCGCCGATCCGCGCTTGCAGCAACTGATCGAATTGGCGCTGAAGAACAACCGCGACCTGCGTGTGTCGGTGCTCAATATCGAGGCGGCGCGCGCGCAGTATCAGATCACGCGCGCCGAACTGCTGCCGACGCTCGGCGGCACCGGCACCGGCTCGATCCAGCGGCTGCCGGCCGGTGTGTCGACCACGGGCGCTCCGCTGATTACGCGCACCTATAACGTCGGGCTTTCGGCGTCGTGGGAGCTGGACCTGTTCGGCCGAATCCAGAGCCTGAAGGATCAGGCGCTGGCGCAATATCTGTCGACGGCACAGGCCCGCAAGGCGCAGGAAATCTCGCTCGTCTCGCAGGTGGCGGATCAGTATCTGACGCTGCAATCGACCGACGACCTGCTGAAGGTCACGGAAGACACGCTGAAGAATGCGCAATCGTCCTACAACCTGACGAAGCTGCAGTTCGACAACGGCACCGGTTCGGAGCTGGACCTGCGCCAGGCGCAGACGGTGGTCGAACAGGCGCTGGCGAACCAGCAGGCGCAAGCCCGGGCACGCGCGCAAGCCGTGAACGCGCTGGTGCTGCTGGTCGGCGAGCCGCTGCCCGACGATCTGCCGGCCGGCCTGCCGCTGAACAACCAGAACCTGCTGACGGATATTCCGGCCGGCTTGCCGTCGGATCTGCTGACGCGCCGCCCCGACATCATGGAGGCCGAGCAAACATTGCGCGCGGCCAACGCGAACATCGGCGCGGCCCGTGCGGCGTTCTTCCCGAAGATCTCGCTGACGGCCGCGTTCGGCACGGCGAGCCCGACGCTGGGCGGCCTGTTCAAGGCCGGCACGGCGGCGTGGTCGTTCGCGCCGAACATCGCGCTGCCGATCTTCGAGGGCGGCTCGAACATCGCGAACCTCGATTTGGCGCATGTGCAAAAGCGCATCGAGATCGCGAACTACGAGAAGGCGATCCAGTCGGCGTTCAGCGAAGTGTCGAACGGCCTGGCGGCGCGCGGCACCTACGATCAGCAGATCGCGGCGCTGGCACGCAACGAGGAGGCGCAGCAGCGCCGTTACGATCTGTCGGACCTGCGCTACCGCAACGGTGTGGACAGCTATCTGACGGTGCTGACGGCGCAAACCGACCTGTACACGGCGCAAACCACACTGATCTCGGCACGCCTCGCGCGCTGGACCAACCTGGTGGACCTGTACCGTGCACTGGGCGGTGGCTGGATCGAGCAGACCGGCGATCAGCCGCGCGAAGCCGATGCGCCGGTGGATTACAGCAAGCAGGCCGCGCCCGCCGCACCGGCCTCGCAAGCCACGGCAGGCTGAACGCGGCGCCTGGCGCCGCGATCCGCTCGCAACTCGCTTGCAACGCGAAAACGCCCCGGAAGCCTCACGGCCTCCGGGGCGTTTTTCATGGCGGTGCCGCGCCGAGTCCCACCTATGAAAAACGCCCGGTAAAACCGGGCGTTTTCGTTCGAGCCGCCAACACTCGGTGCGATCAGTGCAGGTCGGCCGTGCGCCGTTCGAGATCCTTGCCGGCACGGCGAATTTCGCATTCGGCCTGCTTCTCGCTGCGCACGCCGTTGAACATCACATTGAGAATCACGGCCGACACCGACGCAAGCAGGATGCCGCTGTGCAGGATCGGCGCGAGCGCGCTCGGCAGCTTCGCGAAGAAGTGCGGCGACACCACCGGCACGAGCCCCAGCCCGATGCTGACGGCGACGATGAACAGGTTGTTGTGGTTGGCGACGAAGTCGACGCGCGACAGCGTCTTCACGCCGTTGGCGGCCACCATCCCGAACATCACGATGCCGGCGCCGCCGAGCACGAAGGCCGGCACCGAGGCGACGATCTGCGCCATCTTCGGGAACAGCCCGAGCAGCACCAGGATCACGCCGCCCGTCACGCACACGAAGCGGCTCTTCACGCCCGTCACGCCGACCAGCCCGACATTCTGCGAGAACGAGGTGTGCGGGAACGAGTTGAAGATGCCGCCGATCAGCGTGCCGAGGCCGTCCACGCGCAGGCCGCGCACCAGCGCCTGCTGATCGACCGGCCGGTCGACCATGTCGCCGACCGCGAGGAACATGCCGGTCGATTCGATGAACGTGACGAACATCACGATCACCATGGTCGCGATCGAGAGCGTGTCGAAGTGCGGCATGCCGAAATGGAACGGCATCACGAAGCCGACCCACGGCGCGGCCGTCACGCCGTCGAGATCCACCCGGCCGAGCGCCAGCGCGATCCCGAAGCCGGCCACGATGCCGAGCAGCACCGCGATGTTCGAGACGAAGCCGCGGCCGAACTTGTTGATCAGCAGGATCAGCACGAGCACCAGCAGCGACAGGCCGAGGAACAGCGGGTTGCCGTATTCGGGGTTGCCCACGCCGCCGGCCGCCCAGTTGATGCCGACGCCCATCAGCGACAGCCCGATCACGGCGATCACCGTGCCGACCACCACCGGCGGGAAGAACCGCAGCAGCTTGCCGATCACCGGCGCGATCACGATGCCGATCACCCCGGCCGCGATGGTCGAGCCGAACACGTCGAGAATGCCGAGGCTAGGATTGGTGCCGATCGCCACCAGCGGGCCGACCGAGGCGAACGTGCAGCCCATGATGACGGGCAGGCGGATGCCGAAGATCCACACGCCGAGCGTTTGAATCAGCGTCGCGATGCCGCATGCGAACAGATCGGCGCTGATCAGGAACGCCACCTGATCCTTCGGCAGCTTCAGGGCGCTGCCGATGATGAGCGGCACGGCGACGGCGCCGGCATACATCACCAGAACGTGTTGCAGACCCAGCGTGACGAGCTTGCCGGCGGGCAGGATTTCGTCGCACGGATGGACCGTGTTGGATTGCATCTGTCTCACTCCATGATCGTGTAATCGGTGTGGTGTGACGTTATGCGGATCGCTGCACGCCAACAAGAGCACTGGGCGCTATTCCGCGATTTGCAGGCGGGATATGCGATTTTCGCGAGCGGATGCGGGGAAATCATGGTGGGCGGGCGGCAGGAGTGGGATTCACGGAATTTATATCCAGTCAAAAACCGCGCGACGCTGTCGCCAAATATCGACACGGTTATGGTCTGTATCGCTCTTGGCGAATAGAGGCTTTTTGCACCGTCGCAATGGCTGGATGGGTAAACCCCAGCCGGCGCGGATTTTCATGGGGCCGGATCGTTTTGAGGCATGGCTTGCCGGCGCGCTTTTTCCTCATCGTTTTCGATGCCGGCATGCGACGCGGCGCGACATCGATTCGTCGCGTGGCGCCATGCCGGTTTTGGCAATGGGCGTTTACACTTCCGGCTGGTTCCGGCCGTGCCGAGGGGTGCATGCGTGCCGCGTCCGGACAGGAAATCCCCAGTTGCCGCCCGGGGCGCATCGCGCGCGGCGGGCAACATCACCGACAAGGAGCAGCAACGATGAAGACGAAAGCCGCGATTGCATGGAAGGCCGGTGCGCCGCTGACGATCGAGGAAGTGGATCTGGCCGGCCCGCGTGCCGGCGAGGTGCTGATCGAGGTGAAGGCGACGGGGATCTGCCACACCGATTACTACACGATGTCGGGCGCCGATCCGGAAGGCATCTTCCCGGCGATCCTCGGCCATGAGGGCGCGGGCGTGGTGGTGGATGTCGGCCCCGGCGTGGGCACGGTGCGCAAGGGCGATCACGTGATCCCGCTCTACACGCCGGAGTGCCGCGAGTGCAAGTTCTGCCTGTCGCGCAAGACCAACCTGTGCCAGAAGATCCGCGCCACCCAGGGCAAGGGCCTGATGCCCGACGCCACGTCGCGCTTCTCGATCGACGGCAAGCCGATCTTCCACTACATGGGCACCTCCACGTTCTCGAACTACATCGTCGTGCCGGAAATCGCCGTGGCGAAGATCCGCGAGGACGCCCCGTTCGACAAGGTCTGCTACATCGGCTGCGGCGTGACCACCGGGGTGGGCGCGGTGGTCTACTCGGCCAAGGTGGAAGCGGGCGCCAACGTGGTGGTGTTCGGCCTGGGCGGCATCGGCCTGAACGTGATCCAGGGCGCGAAGATGGTGGGCGCCGACAAGATCATCGGCGTGGACATCAACCCGGCGCGCGTCGAGCTGGCGAAGAAGTTCGGCATGACGCACTTCATCAACCCGAAGGACGTGGAGAACGTGGTCGATCACATCGTCCAGTTGACCGACGGCGGCGCGGATTACTCGTTCGAGTGCATCGGCAACGTCACGACCATGCGCCAGGCGCTCGAGTGCACGCACAAGGGCTGGGGCCAGTCGTTCATCATCGGCGTGGCGGCGGCCGGCCAGGAAATCAGCACGCGTCCGTTCCAGCTCGTCACGGGCCGCGAATGGAAGGGCTCGGCGTTCGGCGGCGCGCGCGGCCGCACCGACGTGCCGAAGATCGTCGACTGGTACATGGAAGGCAAGCTCAATATCGACGACCTGATCACCCACACGATGCCGCTCGAGAAGATCAACGAGGGCTTCGACCTGATGAAGAAGGGCGAGTCGATCCGCTCCGTCGTGCTGTACTGACCCGCGAGGCCGCGACCATGTTCGAACTCGTTTCGTCGCATGCCGCCTTCGGCGGCGAGCAGCGCTTCTATCGCCACGATTCCTCCACCATCGGCCTGCCGATGAAGTTCTCGGTGTACCTGCCGCCGTCGGCGGTGCACGACGAGACGCGCGTGCCGGCGCTGTTCTTCCTCGCGGGCCTGACCTGCACCGAGGAAACCTTCATGATCAAGGCCGGCGCGCAGCGCTTCGCCGCCGAGCACGGCATCGCGCTGATCACGCCCGATACCAGCCCGCGCGGCGCGGGCGTGCCGGGCGAGGCCGATGCGTGGGATTTCGGCGTGGGCGCGAGCTTCTATCTCGACGCCACCGCCGAGCCGTGGGCCAGGCATTACCGGATGGAGAGCTACATCGTCGACGAGTTGCGCGCGCTGGTGCTCGGTGCGCTGCCGATCGACGGCACGCGGCTCGGCATCTTCGGCCATTCGATGGGCGGCCACGGCGCGCTGACGCTGGCGCTGCGCCATCCGGGCGTGTGGCGTTCGGTGTCGGCGTTCGCGCCGATCGTCGCGCCGACGCGCTGCCCGTGGGGCGAGAAGGCGTTCGCCGGTTATCTCGGCGACGATCGCGAGGCGTGGAAGGAGCATGACGCCACCGAGCTGGTCGCGCGCCGCGATGCGCCGCGCTACGCCGACGGCATCCTGATCGATCAGGGCCTGGCCGATCAGTTCCTCGCCAAGCAGCTCAATCCGGATCTGTTCGAGGCGGCCTGCCGCGAGGCCGGGCAGCCGCTCACGCTGCGCAGCCACGAAGGCTACGATCACGGCTACTACTTCATCTCGACGTTCATCGCCGATCACATCGCGCATCACGCGAAGACGCTGCTGGCCGAATAAGCGGAATCAGCCGGTAGGCAGAAAGGACAAAGCCCGCGGCACGAGCGATCGTGCCGCGGGCTTTTTCATGCCCCGCGAGGCGATGGCGGCGCGGGCTTCGGGCGTTCGGCTCGGTGCGGCTGCCGGCTATCGTCCGGCTGCTTCACGCGACGGCGCGATGCCGTCCGGCCAGGCTCGCCGCATAGGCCAGCGCCGACAGCGCCGTGATCCAGAAGCTGGTCGGCCAGTCGGTGTAATAGGCCAGCGTCACGCCGAACCACGCTTCGCCGAGCGCGAACAGCGCCGCGAGCGCGACGCCGGTGGACAGCCGCGTGCTGAGGTTCTGCGCAGCGGCGGCCGGGCCGACCAGCAGCGTGAACACCAGCAGCACGCCGACGATCTGCGTGCAGGCCGCGACGGCCAGCGCGCAGATCGCCAGGAACAGCACCGACACGAGCCGCAGCGACACGCCCTTGGCTTCGGCCAGCTCGGGTTGCAGCGAGGCGAACACCAGCGGGCGCAGGATCGCGGCCAGCGCGATCAGGCTGACCGCGCCGATGCCGGCCAGCACCATCAGCGTGCCGTGGCTCACGCCGAGCACGTTGCCGAACAGCAGTGCCGTGACCTGGGTGGCGTAGCTCGTATAGAAATGCAGGAACAGCAGCCCCGCGCCGAGCGCGAGCGACAGCGTCACGCCGATCGCCACGTCGCGGCCCGCGAGCCGCTCGCCGAGCGCGCCCATCGCGATGCCGGCCGCGAGCGTGAAGCCCACCATGCCCCAGATCGGCGACACGCCGAGCAGCACCGCGCCGGTCGCACCGGTGAAGCCGACGTGCGACAGCGCATGGCCGGCGAAGGTCTGCCCGCGCATCACGAGGAAATAGCCCACCACGCCGGCCAGCACCGCGACGATGCCCGACGCGATGAACGCGTTGACCATGAATTCGTATTCAAACATCGTGCTGGTGTCCGCCGTGCGAGTGACCGGAGTGGCTGGAGTGGCCGTGGCCGCCATGCGAGTGCGAATGACCGTGCGCGTGGCCGTGCCCGCCGTCGTCCTCGTGTTCGTGATCGTGTTTTTCCACTTCGACGTCGCCCGACATCACGAAGATGCGGCCGTTCACGCGCATCACGTCGATCGGCGAGCCGTACAGGCGCGACAGCACCGGCTTGGTGATCACTTCATCGACCGTGCCGAGCGCGGCCGTGCCGTTGCCGAGATAGAGCACGCGGTCGAGCGCGTTGAGCAGCGGATTCAGTTCGTGCGCGGAGAACAGCACGGTGATGCCGAGCTCCTGCTGCACGCGCCGCACCAGCTCGACCACGCCGCGCTGATGGTGCGGATCGAGGCTGATCAGCGGCTCGTCGAGCAGCAGCAGCTTCGGTGTGCCGAGCAGGCATTGCGCGAGCAGCAGGCGTTGGCGCTCGCCGCCCGACAGCTCGAACAGCGGGCGCCGGGCCAGCGCCGTGGCGCCCACCAGTTCGAGCACGCGCGCGACATCGGCGCGGGTTTCGCGGTTGACGCTCGGCAGGCCCCAGCGATGGCCGTCGGCCGCCATCGCGACGAAATCGTAGCCGCGCACGCGGCGCCCGGCCAGCGCGCTGCGGATCTGCGGCATGTAGCCGATGGCGGGATTGCCGCGCGCCACCGGCGCGCCGGCCACCGAGATGGCGCCCTGCGCGGCCGGCACGAGGCCGAGCACGGCGCGCATCAGGGTGGTCTTGCCGGCGCCGTTCGGACCGAGCACGCCGACGAATTCGCCGGCGTCCAGGGTCAGGCTCACGTCGCGCAGGATCGTGCGTCCGCCCAGTTCGAGCGTGACGCGATCGAGTGCGAGCGCGGGTTGGGATGCGGTCATGGAATCAATGTTTGGCCAGCGCGGCGCTCAGCGCATCGAGCTGCGTGAGCATCCACTGCTGGAAGTTCTTGCCGGCCGGTTCCGTCTCGGTGACGCTGAAGGTGGGCACCGAGGCGTCCTTCGCGATCTTCAGCATCCGCTTCGTCATCGGCTCCTCGGCCTGGCTGTTGTAGATGAGCGCCTTCACCTTGCGGTTGCGCAGGTCGCTCTCGAACGCGGCGATGTCCGACGCGCTGGCTTCCGTGTCGTTCATGGTGGCGAGCTGGAAGCTCAGGTTGCGCATCTCGAGGCCGATCGCGTCCGACATGTAGCCGAACACCGGCTCGGTGGCCGTGACCGGCACGCCCTTGTACTGCGCGCGCAGCGCGGCGACCTTCGCGTCGATCGGCTTGAGCGAGGCGAGGAAGCCGGCGAGGTTCGCGTCGTACTGGGCCTTGTGGGCCGGATCGGCTTCGGACAGCGCCGCGCCGATCGCCTTCGCGGCAGCCGGCATGGTGGCGGGATCGTACCAGAGATGCGGGTTGTCGCCGGGCTTCTTGCCGACCAGATCGGCCACCACGATGGCCTTGCGCGTGGCGTTCTTCGAGGCGGACAGCAGCTTGCCCATCCACGGGTCGTAATCGGCGCCGTTGTAGACCACCAGGTTCGCGTGCTGGAGCGCGCGCGCGGTTTTCGGGCTGGCTTCGAACAGGTGCGGATCCTGATCGGGATTGCTGAGGATGCTGGACACGGCGACGTTCGCCCCGCCGATCTGCTTGACCACATCGCCGTAGAAATTCTCGGCGGCCACCACCTGCACCTTGGCGGTCTGGGCGAGGGCCGGCGCGGCCGGTGCGGCGAGCGAGAGCGCGGCGCAGCCGGCGGCAAGCCAGCGGGTCAGACGGAAACGGGCGCGCAGCGGCGCGCGCGACGAGGCGGCGAAGGTCATGCTTGGTCCTTGACGGGATGGGCAAACCGCACGCCCGGACGGGCGCGCGGCGGGGCGGGTCACGCGTGGGGCGTGCCCTTCGGATGGGTCTTGCATTCGCCGCACAGGCCGGTCAGCTCGACCACCTGGCGATGCATCTCGAAGCCGTGAGCCGATTCGCAGGACGAGAGCTGGTGCGCCAGGTCGGCGCCCGGAATCTCGACCGTGTCGCCGCACGAGTCGCAGATCAGGAACTGGCCTTGATGGGGCGGTCCGATCTCGCAGCAGGCGAGGAAGGCATTCTTCGATTCGATGCGATGGATGAAACCGTGCTCGACGAGAAAGTCGAGCGCGCGATAGACGGTGGTGGGCGGCATCCGGCCGCGCTCGGGCGCCAGTTCGCCGATCAGGTCGTAGGCGCCGATCGGCCGCTGGGCGGCCAGCACCTTTTCATACACCTGGCGGCGCAACGGGGTCCACGTCAGCCCGTGTTCGGCGGCAAACGCATCGGCGCGGGCGAGGCGGGCTTGCAGGGGTGAGGTCGAGGCCATGGCAGGGCACCAGTCGGGACGATGAAAAGTGAATGATATAACGTATCTCGCGAATCTGCATGAAGTGCGGCAACAAGCGGCTGCGCGCGATGCGGCAGCGCATCATCGAAAGCGGCGTTTTCGCCTTGACAGCACCGGCCCGGTATCCGATTATTCGATCGCAATCTGAGCAAATGATCATTCACTGAGCGTTAGCTCGCTGAATGCCAAATGAAACGACGAATAACGATATCGGAGACACTCGTGAGATTGCAGGACAAGGTCGCGATTTTGACGGGCGCCGCGAGCGGCATCGGCGAGGCAGTCGCCCAGCGCTATCTGGACGAGGGCGCACGCTGCCTGCTCGTCGACCTGAAGCCGGCGAGCGGTTCGCTCGCGGCGTTGATCGAGGCGCATCCCGAGCGCGCCGTCGCCATCACGGCCGACGTGACGCAGCGCGAGGACATCGCGCGGATCGTCGCCAGCGCCGTGGAGCGCTTCGGCGGCGTCGACATCCTGTTCAACAACGCGGCGCTGTTCGACATGCGCCCGCTGCTCGACGAATCCTGGGACGTGTACGACCGCCTGTTCGCGGTCAACGTGAAGGGCCTGTTCTTCCTGATGCAGGCCGTGGCGCAGCGGATGGTGGAGCAGGGCCGCGGCGGCAAGATCGTCAACATGTCGTCGCAGGCGGGCCGCCGCGGCGAGGCACTCGTTTCGCACTACTGCGCAAGCAAGGCCGCCGTGCTCAGTTACACGCAATCGGCCGCGCTGGCGCTCGCGCCGCACCGGATCAACGTCAACGGCATCGCGCCGGGCGTGGTGGACACCCCGATGTGGGAGCAGGTCGATGCGCTGTTCGCGCGCTACGAAAACCGTCCGCTCGGCGAGAAGAAGCGCCTGGTGGGCGAGGCGGTGCCGCTCGGCCGCATGGGCCTGCCCGCCGACCTGACCGGCGCGGCGCTGTTCCTCGCGTCGGCCGATGCCGATTACATCACCGCCCAGACGCTCAATGTCGACGGCGGCAACTGGATGAGCTGACGCCATGGCCGAGATCGTCGTCGCCGGCGAGCTGCTCGCCGAATTCGTGGCCCTGAAGCGCGGCCAGGGTTTTGCGGAGCCCGGTGAGTTCGTCGGCCCGTTCCCGAGCGGCGCGCCGGCCATCTTCGCCGATCAGGCGGCCCGGCTCGGCGCCTCGGTGGCCTACGCGGGCTGTGTGGGGCGCGACGCGTTCGGCGATGCGATCGTCGCGCGGCTCGAATCGCACGGCGTCGAATCGCGCGCGATCCGGCGCGTGGCGCGGCCCACCGGCCTGGCGTTCGTCGCCTATCGCGACGACGGCAGCCGCCAGTTCGTCTACAGCATCGACGGCAGCGCCTCGGCCATGCTGGAGGCCGCCGACGTGACGGCCGGGATGTTCGAGGGCTGCCGCTATTACCACGTGATGGGCTCGTCGCTGACCAGCGAGAACGCGATCGCCGCGATCAAGCACGGCGTGATCGAGGCGGCGCGGGTGGGCGCGAAGATCTCGTTCGATCCGAACGTGCGCCCCGAGATGCTGTCGTTCAAGCCGATGCGCGCCGCGCTCGAAGCCTTGCTCGATGCCTGCCACCTGTTCCTGCCGAGCGAAGCCGACCTGCCGTTCTTCTGCGGCCCGCAGGCGCCCGAGCGCGCGATCGCCGGGCTGCTCGCCACGCGGCCGCTACTGGAGCGCGTGGTGCTCAAGCGTGGCGCGGCCGGCAGCACCTCGTATGACCGCCAGGGGCAGACCGAAGTGGGCGGCTACGACACCACCGAGGTCGATCCGACCGGCGCCGGCGATTGTTTCGGCGGCACGCTGGTGGCGAGCCTGATCCAGGGCTGGCCGATCGACGCGGCGCTGTCGCGCGCCAACGCGGCCGGTGCGCTGGCGGTGGCCAAGGTCGGCCCGATGGAGGGCAACAGCTCGCCCGCCGACATCGTCGCGTTCCTGACCCAGCGAGGTGTCGCATGTCCGGCCTGAGTTCCGTGGCGGCACCGCGCGTGACCGCCGATGCGGGCCGCACGCTCGGCGCGATCTTCGACGCGAACCGCGCGGGCGCGGTGCGCGGCATCTATTCGGTTTGCAGCGCCCATACGCTGGTGCTCGAGGCAGCGTTCGAGGCCGCGCGCGACGACGGCTCGCCGTTGCTGATCGAGGCCACCTGCAACCAGGTCAATCATCACGGCGGCTACACCGGCCTCACGCCGGCCGATTTCCGCCGCGAGGTCGAGGCGCTGGCGCGGCGCACCGGCTTCCCCGTCGAGCGGCTCGTGCTCGGCGGCGATCACCTCGGCCCGAACCCGTGGCGGCACCTGCCCGCCAAAGACGCGATGCAGGAAGCCGCGACGATGGTGGCCGGCTACGTGGCCGCCGGTTTCACGAAGATCCATCTCGACGCCAGCATGGCCTGCGCCGACGACGTCGCGCCGCTGTCCGACACCGTGGTGGCCGAGCGCGCCGCGCGCCTGTGCGCCGCCGCCGAGGCCGCGGCCGAAGCGGCCGGCACCGCGCCGGTGTACGTGGTGGGCACCGAAGTGCCGGTGCCGGGCGGCGAGACTGCCGGCGAGGGCGATGCCGCCGCCGGCCCGATGTCGCACATCAAGGTGACGCGTGCGGACGCCGTGCGCGTGACGCTCGACGCCCATCGCGACGCGTTCGCGCGCTACGGGCTCGACGCCGCGTGGTCGCGCACGGTGGCGGTGGTCGCGCAGCCGGGTGTGGATTTCGACGATCGCCAGGTGCTCGACTACGCGCCGACGAAAGCGGCCGCGCTGGCCGCCAGCATTCTCGATACGCCGCGCTTCGTGTTCGAGGCGCATTCCACCGATTACCAGACCGAGGCCGCGCTCGCGGCGCTGGTGCGCGATCACTTCGCGATCCTGAAGGTCGGCCCGGGCCTCACGTTCGCATTGCGCGAGGCGCTGTTCGCGTTGTCGTACATCGAGGACGCGCTGGTGGACGATACTGCCCGCTCGCGGTTGCGCGACGTGGTGGACGACGCGATGCGCGCGCGCCCCGAACACTGGGCGCCGTACTACCGTGGCGACGAAGCCGCGCAGCGCCTCGCGCGCCAGTTCAGCTATAGCGACCGGATCCGCTATTACTGGCTGCAGCCCGCCGTGGCCGCCGCGGTGGAGCGCCTGTTCGCGAACCTCGCGCGGCACGCGCCGCCCGAGACGCTGGTGGCGCAATGGCTGCCGGATGTCTACGAGGCGCGCCGTTCGCACGCGCTCGGCGACGACGCCGCCGCCTGGGTCCGGTTCCGGATCCGCCAGACGATTGCCCGCTACGCTCGCGCGTGCGGGATGCAGCAAGACGGGTGAGGCCACGCGCCTGCTCGATCGACGACAGACCGTAGACGACAATCGATAACACAGACACAGGAGACATGCCATGCAAGGACAGACGCTCATCGCCGCCGCCGTGCGACTTCTCGCCGGCGCCGCGCTCGCCTCGTCGGCGCTCGCCGCGCAGGCGGCGACGCTGACCATCGCGACGCTGAACAACCCCGACATGATCGAGTTGAAGAAGCTGTCGCCGGCGTTCGAGAAAGCGAACCCCGACATCAAGCTCAACTGGGTAATCCTCGAGGAGAACGTGCTGCGTCAGCGCGCGACCACCGACATCACCACCGGCAGCGGCCAGTTCGACGTGATGGCGATCGGCACCTACGAGGCGCCGCAATGGGGCAAGCGCGGCTGGCTCTCGCCGATGACGGGCCTGGCCGCCGACTACGATCTGAACGACGTGGTGAAGACGGCGCGCGATTCGCTGTCGTACAACGGCCAGCTCTACGCGCTGCCGTTCTACGTCGAAAGCTCGATGACCTACTACCGCAAGGATCTGTTCGCGGCCAAGGGCCTCAAGATGCCCGATCAGCCGACCTACGACCAGATCGAGCAGTTCGCCGACAAGCTGACCGACAAGGCCAACGGCACCTACGGCATCTGCCTGCGCGGCAAGGCCGGCTGGGGCGAGAACATGGCCTACGTGTCGACGCTCGTGAACACCTACGGCGGCCGCTGGTTCGACGAGAACTGGAACGCGCAGATCACCTCGCCGGAATGGAAGAAGGCGATCACGTTCTACGTGAACCTGCTGAAGAAGGACGGCCCTCCGGGCGCCAGCTCGAACGGCTTCAACGAAAACCTGACGCTGACCGCCTCGGGCAAGTGCGCGATGTGGATCGACGCGACGGTCGCGGCCGGCATGCTCTACAACAAGCAGCAGTCGCAGGTGGCCGACAAGATCGGCTTCGCGGCCGCGCCGGTGGCCGTCACGCCGAAGGGTTCGCACTGGCTGTGGGCCTGGGCGCTGGCGATCCCGAAGACGTCGAAGCAGCAGGACGCCGCCAAGAAGTTCATCACCTGGGCGACCTCGAAGCAGTACGTGGAAGCGGTGGGCAAGGACGAAGGCTGGGCCTCGGTGCCTCCGGGCACGCGTCAGTCGACCTACGCACGCCCCGAGTACAAGGCCGCCGCGCCGTTCTCGGATTTCGTGCTGAAGGCGATCGAGACGGCCGATGTCAACGATCCGTCGCTGAAGAAGGTGCCGTACACGGGCGTGCAGTACGTCGGGATTCCTGAATTCCAGTCGTTCGGCACGGTGGTGGGCCAGTCGATCGCGGGTGCGGTGGCGGGCCAGATGACGGTCGATCAGGCGCTGGCTGCCGGCCAGGCCGCCGCCGACCGCGCGGTGCGCCAGGCCGGCCTCAAGAAGTAAGGCCGCCTCGCTGCCGTCATGCGCGATCCGGCCGCGGCCGGATCGCAACGCTGCGGCGCGCGCCGGGCCTCGCCCGGCCGCCCGCACGAGATTCGAGAGGTCCGAGCATGCGACACCTACGTCTTCCCTTTCATTCCACGGCGCCCATGACCGATACGTCTCCCGCTTCCTCCGAGTCCGCGCGCGGCAAGCCCGCCCGCTGGCTCGTCACGCCGTCGGTGGCGGTGCTGCTGCTGTGGATGTCGATTCCGCTGGCGATGACGATCTGGTATTCGTTCACGCGCTACAACCTGCTGAACCCCGATGAAAAGGGTTTCGCCGGCCTCGACAACTACCATTACCTCGCCACCGATCCGTCGTTCCTGCCGGCGATCTGGCACACGCTGGTGCTGATCGTGGCGGTGCTGGCGATCACGGTGATCGGCGGCGTGCTGATGGCCGTGCTGTTCGACCGCAAGTTCTACGGGCAGGGCATCGCGCGCCTGCTCGCCATCGCGCCGTTCTTCGTGATGCCGACCGTCTCGGCCCTGATCTGGAAGAACATGATCCTGAACCCGGTGTACGGGCTGATCGCGCACGTGATGCGCGCGTTCGGCATGGCGCCGATCGACTGGTTCGCCGATTACCCGCTGGCCGCCGTGGTGATGATCGTCGCGTGGCAATGGCTGCCGTTCGCATTCCTGATCCTGTTCACGGCGATTCAGTCGCTCGACCAGGAACAGAAGGAAGCCGCGCGCATCGACGGCGCCGGCCCGATCGCGATGTTCTTCTACATCACGCTGCCGCACCTGAAGCGCGCGATCGCCGTGGTGGTGATGATGGAAACCATCTTCCTGCTGTCGATCTTCGCCGAAATCTACACGACGACGGGCGGTGGCCCGGGCAACGCCACCACCAACCTGTCCTACCTGATCTATGCGCTGGGCCTGCAGCAGTTCGACGTCGGTCTCGCTTCCGCCGGCGGCATCCTGGCCGTGGTGCTGGCGAACGTGGTGTCGTTCTTCCTGGTGCGGATGCTCGCCAAGAACCTCAAAGGGGAGTACGAAGCATGAGCGACCTGAGCGTAACCCAAGCCGCGGCCGCCGCGCCGCGCAAGACCGGCGGCGGCCTCGACAAGCTCGGCCGCGCGATTCCCGGCGTGCTGGCCTGGCTGATCGCGCTGCTGCTGTTCTTCCCGATCTTCTGGATGGCGATCACCGCGTTCAAGACCGAGCAGCAGGCGTATTCGATGTCGCTGATCTTCACGCCGACGCTCGACAGCTTCCGCGAGGTGTTCGCGCGCAGCAACTACTTCGGCTTCGCCTGGAACTCGATCCTGGTGTCGGTGGGCGTGACCGTGTTGTGCCTGCTGCTGGCGGTGCCGGCCGCCTATGCGATGGCGTTCTTCCCGACCAAGCGCACGCAGAAGGTCCTGCTGTGGATGCTGTCGACCAAGATGATGCCGTCGGTGGGCGTGCTGGTGCCGATCTACCTGCTCTGGAAAAACTCGGGACTCCTCGATACCGTCAGCGGCCTGGTGATCGTCTACACGCTGATCAATCTGCCGATCGCGGTGTGGATGACGTTCACGTATTTCGCCGAGATTCCGCGCGACATCCTCGAAGCGGGCCGTATCGACGGCGCCACCACCTGGCAGGAGATCGTCTACCTGCTGATGCCGATGTCGCTGCCGGGCCTGGCGTCCACCTCGCTGCTGCTGGTGATCCTGTCGTGGAACGAGGCGTTCTGGAGCATCAACCTGACCAGCTCCAACGCCGCGCCGCTGACCGTGTTCATCGCGTCGTACTCCAGCCCCGAAGGCCTGTTCTGGGCCAAGCTGTCGGCGGCCTCGTTGCTGGCGGTCGCGCCGATCCTGATCGTCGGCTGGCTGTCGCAGAAGCAACTGGTGCGTGGCCTCACGTTCGGGGCGGTCAAATGAGCCTGCCCAACGCGAACGGAACGGGCGGCCGCGACCGCCTGCTGATCTGCGATTGCGACGGTGTCCTGATCGACAGCGAAGCGGTGGCGGCCGGCGTGCTGGTGCGCGAGCTGGAAGCGCGCTGGCCCGGCGTCGAGGTGCGGCCGATCGTGATGCCGCTGCTCGGCCTGCGCACCGAGCGCGTGCTCGAAAGCGCGGCCGCGCAGGCCGGGCGCACGCTCGACGCGAACGAGGTGGCGGCGATCCGCACGGCGGTCGAGCGCGCCGCGGTGCTGGCGCCGGCGGTGGACGGCATCGACGCCGCGCTCGACGCCATCGCGCTGCCGATCGCCTGCGCGAGCAACAGCAATCGCGCCTACGTGGAAGCGGCGCTCACGCGCACCGGCCTGAAGCGGCACTTCGGCGAGCGGCTGTTCTGCGCCGACAGCGTCGAGCGGCCGAAGCCCGCGCCGGACGTCTATCTGGCCGCCGCGCACACGCTCGGCTTCGCGCCGGCGCACTGCCTGGTGGTGGAGGACAGCGCCACCGGCATCACGGCCGCGGCCGCGGCCGGCATGACGGTGATCGGCTTCATCGGCGGCGGGCACGCCTCGTCGTCGCAGGTCGATGCGTTGCGCGCGATCGGCGCGCGCCACGTGTTCGACCGCATGGATGCGCTGCCGGAGCTGGTCGCGCAATGGATCGCGACGGGCACCGTGCCGGCGCAATGAATGCAGGGACGGGCGCGGGCAACACCGCCGCGCACGTCGAACCGGCCGCACCGCTCACGGGCGGCCGTCAATGGAGCGGAGACAAATCATGGCAAGCGTGCTTCTGCGCAATATCGGCAAGCGCTACGACGACAACGAAGTGCTGAGCAATGTGAACCTCGACATCGCCGATGGCGAGTTCGTGGTGTTCGTCGGCCCGAGCGGCTGCGGCAAATCCACGCTGATGCGGATGATCGCGGGGCTGGAGGACATTTCCGGCGGCGACCTGATGATCGACGGCGTGCGCGTGAACGAGATGCCCAGCGCCAAGCGCGGCATCGCGATGGTGTTCCAGTCCTATGCGCTCTATCCGCACATGACGCTGTACGACAACATGGCGTTCGGCCTGAAGCTGGCCGGCGCGAAGAAGCCCGAGATCGATGCGGCCGTGCGCAATGCGGCGAAGATCCTGCACATCGATCACCTGCTGGAGCGCAAGCCCAAGCAGTTGTCGGGCGGCCAGCGCCAGCGCGTGGCGATCGGCCGCGCGATCACGCGCAAGCCGAAGGTGTTTCTGTTCGACGAACCGCTGTCGAACCTCGACGCCGCGCTGCGCGTGAAGATGCGCCTCGAATTCGCGCGCCTGCACGACGAGCTGAAGACCACGATGATCTACGTGACTCACGATCAGGTCGAGGCGATGACGCTGGCCGACAAGATCGTGGTGCTGTCGGGCGGCAACGTGCAGCAGGTCGGCAGCCCGAACACGCTGTATCACGCGCCGGCCAACCGCTTCGTGGCGGGTTTCATCGGCTCGCCGAAGATGAACTTCCTCGAAGGCGTGGCGCAGGCCGTGTCGGCCGACGAAGTGACGGTGCGCTTCGAATCGGGCGAGACGCAGCGCGCGGCGGTGCGCACCGGCACGCTGAAGACGGGCGACAAGGTCACGGTCGGCATTCGCCCCGAGCATCTGCAGGTCGGCGTGGCCGAGGGCGAGGGCGTGGCGGTCAAGACCATGGCCGTGGAGTCGCTCGGCGATTCGGCCTACCTGTATGCCGAATCGGCGGTCGCGCCGGACGGCATGATCGCGCGCATTCCGCCGCTCGAAACGCATCGCCCGGGCACGATCCTGCGCGTGCAGACCGCGCCCGAGCATTGCCATCTGTTCGACGCGCAAGGGCTGGCGTTCGAGCGCTGTTCGCCGCACGCGAAGGCGGCGTAATATTCGGTGAGTGGCGGGGCCGGGGTTCCGACTGCGTCATGCCAACGACAGGGCCGCGCGAGGGTTGCGCGGCCTTGTCATTGGTGCGGCCTGTCGGGCGTGGGCGTGGGCATGAGCGAGCGCACATGAAAAACGGCGGCCACGTCGATGACGTGTGCCGCCGTTCTCGTCGTTGCCGGTGCTTCGATCCGGCCGCGGCCGCCATCGGCCCGATTCAGTCCGCCAGCGCCGCCCGCGCGCAGCTCTCGTCGGTCACGATGCCCGACAGCCAGCCGCCGCGCAGCGCGGCCAGCACGGCCGCCTGCTTGCGCGGGCCGCCCGCGAAACCGATGGTCGGCCGGCGCGGCGGCGCGTCGAGCGGCACGCTCGTCACGCGCGCGGTGGACGGCGTGATGACGCGCGCGCCGCGCGCGTCCATCGGCAGCCCGACCATCTCGGCCACCGAGCCGTATTCCATCATCTCGTTCAGCTCGTCGGCCGTGATGAAGCCGTCGACGTGCAGCGGACAATCGATGCCCACGTTGCCGATCCCGACGAAGGCCACGTCGGCGTCGGCCGTCAGTTGCTCGACGATCCGGTACAGCCGGTGATTGCACCACTGCGCGCGCTCGGCCTCGTTGTCGGCGATCAGCGGCGCGGGCAGCAGGAAGTGCTTGCCGCCGGTTTTCTCGGAGATGTGCTGCGCGACGTCGTACGGGTTCGACGAGCCGTCCTGCGCGATCGCGCCGACCATCGACACGAGCCGGTGCTGCGGCCGCTCGATCTGCGCGATCTGCGCCACGGCCGCCTTCAGCGTGCGGCCGCTGCTGACCGCGATCACCATCGGCCGTTCCTCGTTGATGTAGCGCTCCATGACCTGCGCGCCGGCCACGGCCAGCTTGCGGTCGATCGAATCGGGCGTGTCGGCGTCGATCGGCACCACCTCGCAGAGCGACAGGCCGTAGCGCTTAGACAGTTGCGCGGCCAGGTCGAGGCAATCGGCCACGCGGTGATCGACGCGCACGCGGATCAGGTTCTTCTCGACCGCGAACGCAACCAGCCGCTGCGCGACCGGCCGCGACACCTGCAACTTCTCGGCGATCTCGTTCTGCGTGTCGCCGGCCACGTAATAGAGCCAGGCGGCGCGCGTGGCGAGATCGAGTTTTTCGGATGACTTGGACACGGTGCGAGGTCGCTCGGAACGGGGGCGGGCGGAAAAGGTAGCGATCCTATCGCAATCGGCGTCAGGCGAGACGCGGGCGCGACGGTTCGAACAGCGGCCGGACGTGGCGGTACAGCGCGCGGTAGGTCTCGAGCCGCTCGCGCAGCCGCGCGTGGCGGGCCGCATCGGGGGCGTACTCGGCCGACAGCGGCGGCTTGGTCAGCACTTGCGACGGATCGCCGCCGTCCGCCAGCCAGCCGAGCCGTGCCGCGCCGAGCGCCGCGCCGGTCGCGCCGCCGCCGAGCTGGTGGGTGCGCACGTCGAGCGCGTCGGCCACCAGTTGCGCCCAATACGCGCTGCGCGCGCCGCCGCCGATCAGCGCCAGCGAGCCGGTTTCTGAGCCGGCCGCCACCAGCGCGTCGTGGCCGTCGGCGATCGCCAGCGTCACGCCTTCGAGCACCGCGTAGCCGAGCCGCGCGCGGTCGGTGCCGTGCGTCATGCCGTAGAACACGCCCTGCGCGTACGGATCGTTGTGCGGCGTGCGCTCGCCCGACAGGTAGGGCAGGAAGATCGGCGCGTCGGCCAGTTCGGCCGGATCGAGCGCGGCCACCTCGGCGATCAGCGTGGGCTCGTCGGTCGAGGTCAGCTTGCAGACCCAGCGCAGGCAACTGGCGGCCGACAGCACCACGCTCATCTGTTGCCAGCGGTTCGGGATCGCGTGGCAGAACGCGTGCACGGCCCGTTCGGGATAGGGCATGAAGCGGTCGCCGACGATGCTGAGCACGCCCGAGGTGCCGAGCGAGACGAAGCCGTCGCCGGGCTGGGTCGCGCCGATGCCGAGCGCGCTGGTGGCGTTGTCGCCGCCGCCGCCTGCCACCACGATGCCGTCCTTCAAACCCAGTTCGCGCGCTACGTCGCCGCGCAGCGTGCCCGACGGCGCGTTGCCCTCGATCACGCGCGGCATCTGATCGCGCGTCATGCCGCCGGCCTCCAGCAGTGTGTCGGACCAGTCGCGGCGCGCCACGTCGAGCCACAGCGTGCCGGCCGCGTCCGACGGGTCGGACACGCGGTTGCCGGTCAGCCGCAGCCGCAGGTAATCCTTCGGCAGCAGCACGCAGGCGATGCGGCGGAACACGTCCGGTTCGTGACGGGCCACCCACATCAGCTTCGGCGCCGTGAAACCGGGCATCGCGAGGTTGCCGGCGAGCCGGTGCAGGTCGGGCGCGCGTTCGGTCAGCGCGGTGCATTCCTCGTCGCTGCGCATGTCGTTCCACAGGATCGCGGGCCGCAGCACGCGATCCTCGCGATCGAGCAGCACCGCGCCGTGCATCTGGCCCGACAGGCCGATGCCGCGCACCTGCGCATATTCGGATGGGTGACGCTCGCGCAGCGCGGCCAGCGCCGCGCAGGTGCCGGCCCACCAATCCTCGGGCTGTTGCTCGGCCCAGCGCGGATGCGCGCGCGTGACGGTAAACGGCGTACCCGCCGTGCCGACGACGGTGCCGTCGGGGGAAAGCAGCAGCACCTTGACTTCCGAGGTGCCGAGATCGATGCCGAGATACATGATGGGCGGAAACAGTCCGTCGTCAGAGAGTCGCTACTGTAGCCGCGCGCCGTGGCCGGTGCCAATGCCGGATGACCCGGACACGGCGCCGGCCGCCGGGGCTGTCCGCGCCGGTTCGGCACGCGGGCAACGGCGACGGGGCGTGGGGTAATGCGGGGTCAATGCAGGATCAGGATGCGGCGCGCCACGCGTCGACGCGCGCCAGCCCGGCGCGCAGCGCGTGCAGCAGGCGCGCGTCGCCCGCCAGCGAACCCCACAGCCCGCGATCGGCGGCCAGCGTGGCCACCGGATCGTCGGCCGCGACGATCGCGCGCGCCACGCCCGGGTCCATCACGCCATCCTGGTATGCGTACGGCAGCAGGCCCTGTGCCCAGCGTTCGAGGAAGCGCAGGAACAGCGTCGGCAGCACGGCGGTCGACACCGGGTCGGCGCCGCGTGCGAAGCAGTCGGCGAAGGTCGGCGCGATGAAGCCGGGGATCTTCGAGAAGCCGTCGGCGGCCACGCGCTGGTTGGTGTCGAGGATGTACGGATTGCCGAAGCGCTCCAGCACCACGTCGCGGTAGCGCGCCAGATCGAGCGGGCTCGGCGTGAGCGACGGGATCACGTCGTCGCTCACGTAGGCGTGCGCGAGCGCGCGGATCGCCGGGTCGTGGGTGCCTTCGTGGATATACGACAGTCCCGCCAGCGTGCCGGCCCAGGCGATGCAGCTGTGGGTGGCGTTGAGGATGCGGATCTTCGCTTCCTCGTACGGATGCACGTCGTCCACCATTTCCGCGCCGGCCTTTTCCCAGGCCGGGCGGCCGGCCACGAAGCGATCCTCGATCACCCACTGGATGAACGATTCGCCCATCACCGGGCAGGCGTCGTCCATGCCGGTGGCGGCCTTCACGCGCTCGGCCACGTCGGGCGTGGGGCGCGGCGTGATGCGATCGACCATCGCGCTCGGGCACGACACGTTCGCGTCGAACCAGGCCAGCAGGTCGGTCAGGCCGCGCCGTTCGAGGAATTCGCGCATGCCGGCCTCGAAGCGCGCGCCGTTGCTGCGCAGGTTGTCGCAGCTTTGCAGCGTGACCGGGCCGCCCGCGCGCGCCTGCCGTTCGGCCAGCAGCGCGGCCAGCGCACCGTAGATGGTGGTGCGCGCGCCTTGCAGGTCGGCGGCCAGGTCGGGGTTGCCGGCGTCGAGCCGGTTGTGTTCGTCGAGGTAATAGCCGCCTTCGGTCACCGTGAACGAGACGATCCGGCAGGACGGGTCCGCGCCGGCCTCGATCAGCGCGCGCAGGTCGATCGACCAGGGCAGCACGCGCGAGATCGAGCGGATCGCCTCGTAGGTGCGCTCGCCGGCCGGCGTCACGGTTTCGAGCGTGTAGACGCCCTGCTGCGCGGCCAGCGCGTCCATCGTCGCCTGCATGTCGTCGCGGATGTTGGCGACCGCGAGCGACCAGCGCTCGTGCGGTGCGGCGGCTTCGTTGACGCGGTGCAGATACCAGGCCTGATGGGCGCGGTGAAAGGACCCGGCGCCGATGTGGAGGATCACAGGCGCGGCGGTCGGCGAAGGATTCATCCGTTGTCTCCTTGTGGCCGGTCACGGCCTTGTTAAGATCATTTGCTCGCTTTGTGAACGAATGATCATGTTCGGGCCTGCGAAAGTCAAGGCGGAACGCGCGGATTTCGATGCTGCGCTGCGGCGTGAGGCGAGATGTGACGCGGGACGGGAAGCGGGGCGGAAGCGGCGGGACGGAAGAAGCGGCGGGCGGCGCGGGCAGGGCGCCCGCGCGATCGGCTTGCGATGCGTGCCGCGCGGGCACGCTGGTGGAGCGTTACAGCGTGGTGCGCACGTGCCACAGCTCGGGGAACAGGACCACGTCGAGCATCTTGCGCAGATACGGCGCGCCGTTGGTGCCGCCGGTGCCCTGCTTGAAGCCGATGATGCGCTCGACCGTGGTGACGTGACGGAAGCGCCATTGGCGGAACGCGTCTTCCAGGTCGACCAGTTCCTCGGCCATTTCGTACAACTGCCAGTGCGCCGACGGATCGCGATAGACCGCCAGCCAGGCCGCCTCGACCGACGCGTCGTGCTCGGTCGGCCCGCGCCAGTCGCGATCGAGCCGCTCGGGCGCGATCGCGAAGCCGCGCCGCGCGAGCAGGCGCACCACCTCGTCGTACAGCGACGGCGCGTCGAGCGTGGCCTCGACTTGCGCGAGGATGTCGGGGCGGTGCGCGTGCGGCTTGAGCATCTGCGCGTTCTTGTTGCCGAGCAGGAATTCGAGCTGGCGATACTGATACGACTGGAAGCCCGACGACGCCCCCAGATACGGCCGCATCGCCGAATACTCCGATGGCGTCATGGTGGCCAGCACGTTCCAGGCTTGCACCAATTGTTCGAGGATTCGCGAGACGCGCGCCAGCATCTTGAAAGCCGGCGGCAGCGCGTCGCCGCGAATCGAATCGAGCGCGCCGCGCAATTCGTACAGCGCGAGCTTCATCCACAGCTCGCTGGTCTGATGCTGGATGATGAACAGCATCTCGTTGTGGTCGGGCGAGAGCGGGTGCTGCGCGTTGAGGATCGGCGTCAGCGACAGGTAATCGCCGTAGCTCATGGACTTCGAGAAGTCGAGCTGGGCCTCGTGCCAGCCTTCGCCGTGGGCGGCGGGCTCGGCCGGCGCGCCCGAGAACGGGCAGCGCGGCGGGGCGCCGGCCCCGGCTCCGTTCGGGGCCGATTGATCAGGATTCACGATGAAATGCTCCAGAGGGCGATAGGGTTCGATTCGGTGCGGCTCACCGGCTCAGGTCACGTCGGTGCGCGCCGCGAATTCGGGCGCCTGCCAGGCGCGCGTGACGAGCACCTCGCGCAGCGTCTCCACGGCATCCCACACGTCGACGAAGCGCGTGTAGAGCGGCGTGAAACCGAAGCGCAGGATGCGCGGCTCGCGGTAGTCGCCGATCACGCCGCGCGCGATCAGCGCGCGCATCACCTCATAGCCGTGCGGATGCTCGAAGCTGGCCTGCGAGCCTCGCCGGGCCGCCTCGCGCGGCGTGACGAGCGTCAGGTCGAGGCCGGCGCAGCGCGTCTCCACCAGCGCGATGAACATGTCGGCCAGCGCCAGCGATTTGCGGCGGATCGCGGCCATGTTCGTTTCGTGGAAGATGTCGAGGCCGCATTCGATCATCGACATCGACACGATCGGCTGCGTGCCGCACAAGAAGCGCGAGATGCTCGCATCGGGCTGGAAGCCCGGCTCCATCGCGAACGGCGCGCGGTGGCTCCACCAGCCCGACAGCGGCTGCTCGAAGCTGGCCTGATGGCGCTTCGGCACCCACACGAAGGCCGGCGAGCCGGGGCCGCCGTTCAGGTATTTGTAGGTGCAGCCCACCGCGCCGTCCGCGCCCGCGCCGTTCAGGTCCACCGGCACCGCGCCGGCCGAATGCGCGAGATCCCACAGCATCAGCGCGCCGGCCTGCTGCGCGTGGCGCGTCAGCGCCGCCATGTCGTGCATGGCGCCGCTGCGGTAGTTCACATGCGTGATCATCGCCACCGCGCAGTGTTCGTCGATGGCTGCTTCGAGCTCGGACGCGTCGTCCACCAGACGCAGCTCGTAGCCGCGATCGAGCTGGGCGATCAGGCCCTGCGCGATATACAGATCCGACGGGAAATTCGAGCGCTCCGAAACGATCACGCGGCGCGCCGGCGCGCGCTTCGCCTGCTCGCGCAGCATCGCGGCCAGCAGCTTGAACAGGTTGACGGAGATGGTGTCGGTGATCGCCACTTCGGCGTCGGCCGCGCCGATCAGCGGCGCGAGGCGATCGCCCAGGCGGCGCGGCAGCGCGAACCAGCCCGCCGTGTTCCAGCTGCGGATCAGGTCGTGGCCCCATTCGGCCTCGATCACCGCACGGGCGCGTTCGGCCGAGGCCTTCGGGCGCGCGCCGAGCGAATTGCCATCGAGGTAGATGGTGTCGTCGGGCAGGGCAAAGCGCTCGCGCAGCGGGGCGAGCGGATCGTCGCGGTCGAGGGCGAGCGCGTCTTCGCGGGTAGTCATGGCGTCGAATCTCATGGAATTAAGGGCGGCGGCGCGGGGCGCCGGATCGGTTGGCGCGCTCAGGCCGTGCCGGGCAGCGCGCGCAATACGGCGCGCACCGGGCTGGCGTCGAGCGTGGCGAATTTCAGCGGCAGCGCGATCAATTCGTAATCGCCGGCCGGCACCGCGTCGAGCACCAGCCCTTCGAGGATCGCCATGCCGTGCGCGCGGATGCGTCCGTGCGAGGTCATCGTTTTCGATTCCTGCGGATCGAGCGAGGGCGTATCGATGCCGACCAGCCGCACGCCGTGCGCGGCCAGCAGGTCGATCGCGGCCGGGGCGACGGCGCAGAACGCGCTGTCCCAGGCGTCTTGCGGCGCGACGGCGTAGGTGCGCAGCAGCACGCGCGGCGGCGCGCCGGCCAGTGCACCGCTGATCTGTTCAGGCGTGACGAGCGGCTTCGTGCCGCGGCAGTCGATCACGCGGCACGGGCCGAGATAGGCGTCGAGCGATACCGCACCGATCGGCGCGCCATCGGCGTCGTAATGTAGGGGCCCATCGGCGTGGGCGCCGGTGTGCGGCGACAGCGTCAGCCGCGCGACATTGACCGGCGAGCCGGCCTCGATGCGCCAGACGCGCTCGACCGACACCGGCGTGTCGCCCGGCCAGACAGGCGTGGCGGGAGAAAGGGAGGGGGAAATGTCCCAGAGCGTGTCCATCGTCGTTGAGCAAGTTCCGATCCGTCGAATGATAAGCAAACGACATTGAAAGGTGCTTGCGAAATAAACATGGACATTCCGCAAATATCGCAGATAATTTGAACGATAGCCAAAACGGGGACCAGAAATGCATGCAATCTCGCTCGACGCTACCGATTGCCGTATTCTCGCCGTATTGCAGCAGGAGGGCCGGATCAGCAACCTCGATCTGGCCGAGCGCATCTCGCTGTCGCCATCCGCCTGCCTGAGGCGAATGCGGCTGCTCGAGGAGCAGGGCGTGATCGAATGCTATCGCGCCTGCCTGAGCCGTGAAAAATTGGGGTTTGAACTGGAAGCGTTCGTGCAGGTGTCGATGCGCAACGACCAGGAGCAATGGCACGAGCGCTTCGCCGAGGCGATCAAGGCCTGGCCGGAGGTGGCGTCGGCGTTCGTGGTGACGGGCGAGACGCATTATCTGCTGCGCGTGCTGGCCCACAACCTGAAGCACTACTCCGATTTCGTGCTGAACCAGCTCTACAAGGCGCCGGGCGTGATGGACATCCGCTCGAACATCGTCCTGCAGACGCTCAAGGACGAGGCGGGGCCGCCCGTCTCGCTGGCGCGCACGGGCGCGCTCAAAGCCGAGTGAGGTCGTGGAACGCGCCGCCGTGGAACACCAGCGGCGCGAGCGAGCCGGCATCGGGATGCAGGCCGCAGCGTTCGACCTCGCCCACGAAGATCACGTGGTCGCCTTCGTCGTAGCGGCTGCGGTTATGGCATTCGAACCAGGCCAGCGCGCCGTCGAGCACCGGCATGCCCGACTGGCCGGCCTCGTGCGACACCCCTTCGAAGCGGTCGCCCTTGGCGGTCGCGAAGCGCTTGCACAAGTCGAGCTGCGACGCCGCCAGCACATTGATCACATAATGGCTGTTGCCGCGAAACACCGGCAGCGACGCCGAGCGCGTGGCCAGGCTCCACAGCACGAGGGGCGGATCGAGCGATACCGAATTGAACGAACTGGCGGTCATGCCGATCAACTGGCCGGACGGCGCGCGCGTGGTGATGACCGTCACGCCGGTGGCGAACTGGCCGAGCGCCTGGCGGAACGCGGCGACGTCGAAATCGGGCGGCGTGGCGCGCAGTGTCATCGCGAGACCGCCTTCGGGTAGCTGGAAAACACGAAAAGTAACGTCATCTGGAAATCCGGGAAATTGTCCCGATTTTAGCGGAATCGGTGGCCGCCCGACCCGGCGGCCCGCAACGGTCCGGTCGAACGGCGGCCGGATCTTCTGTCAGGAGCGAACATGAATCAGGCAGTGCAGGACGTCGCCATCGTTGGCGGCGGGTGTTTCTGGTGCACCGAGGCGGTGTTCCTCGATGTGGAAGGCGTGCTCGCGGTGGAATCGGGCTACGCGGGCGGCCAGACGCGCAACCCGACATACCGGGCCGTGTGCGAGGGCGATACGGGCCACGCCGAGGTCGTCAAGGTGACGTTCGATCCGGCGCGCATCAGCTATCGCGAAGTCCTTGAAATCTTCTTCGCCACGCACGATCCGACGCAGTTGAATCGGCAGGGCGCCGACGTCGGCACGCAATATCGTTCGATCGTGTTCGCCGATTCGGACGCGCAGCGCGAGGCCGCGCTCGACGTGATCGCCACGCTGGGCCGCGAGCAGATCTTCGGCGCGCCGATCGTCACGGTGGTCGAGCCGCTCGACGGCAATTACTGGCCGGCCGAGGAATATCACCAGGATTATTTCGCGCGCAATCCGCAGCAGGGCTACTGCGCGGCCGTGATCGGCCCGAAGATCGCGAAATTCCGCCAGAAGTTCGCGCACCGGCTCAAATCGCGCGGCGTGTGAGTGTGTTCGCCCGGGCTCGGGCGGGCGGATGGGCCGAAACGGCGGGGTCGATCGCGACGCCGCCGTTTTTTTGTGCGGTTGCCGTCGTGGTTGTCGCTGCCGGTCAGCCCGGCTCGGCGCGGTGCCGTTCGATCGATTCGGCGATCGCCTTCGCCAGCTCGATGCACGACAGCGGCGCGGAGCCTTCGGCCTTGTTGTTGATGGTGATCAGCACCGGCTGGCCGGCCAGCACGTAGCGCGCGGCCAGCTCGGCGAGCGCCTCGCGCGTGTGCGGGTCCTCGTCGACGAGCCGGTCGAACGGGTCGTACTTGGCCTTGGCCTGCTCGTATTTGAAGCCGCCGTGCAGGCTCCAGCGCACCACCAGCGGCCCGGGCGTGTCGCCGTCGAGCAGCGCCAGCGCCGCGGCCTGCCGCAGCGGGTCGGGCATCCGCGCATGGAGGCCGACGCAATAGCGCACGCCCGAGGCGGCCAGCGCGCGGATGAAGCGCGGCGTGAGCAGGATCGAATCGCGGATCTCGATCGCGTAGCGCGGGCTGTCCGGCTCGGCCGGCAACGGCGGCAGCGCCGCGAAGAACGCGGCCAGCCGCTCGATCAGGCCGGCCGGATCGGCCAGCAGCGCGTCGGGCAGCGGCGAGAACTGGAACACCAGCGCGCCGGCCTTGCGGCCGAGGCCGTCGAGGCACGGCCGCACGAATTCGTCGATGGCGATGCGCGTGTCGAGGAACGCCGGGTTCGGGCCGGCGGGCTCGCCGCGCGAGCCGCGCACCACGGCGTCGGTCACCGAGGCGGGCGCCTTCACGACGAAGCGGAAATCGTCGGGCACCTGCTGTGCGTAGCGCAGGTAGTCGGCGATCGACAGCGGCGCGTAGAACGAACGGTCGATGCTGACGCTCTTGAGCAGCGGATGCGCGCCATAGGCGTCGAGGCCGTCGCGCGAGAGTTTTTGCGGCGAGTAGTCGTCGCCGTAGACGATGCCGTTCCAGCCCGGGAACGACCAGGTCGAGGTGCCGAGCCGCACGTTGGGCGGCAGCGCAGCCGCCGTGGCGGCCACCGCGTCGCTGATCGGGGCCGGCGTCACGCCGCGCTTGCCCGAACGGCGGGTGCGCGCGGGCTTGGCGTCGGTGGCGGGTGCGTGGGTTTCGGCGGGCAGCTCATCGTCGCCGAACAGGGAGGCCGTGGCGTCGGATGGCGCGGGTTCCGATTCGCTCTCGCGGGACGGCGCGACGCCGTCGCGAAGCGGTGCGGCAGCGGGTTCTTCAGACAAGGCGGGGGGCGACGCAACGACCAAGCGCCGCGCGCGAGCGGATGCGCCGGCGTCGGATTGACCGGCGGGTGCGGCAGGCAGCGGCTCGCCGAACAGATCGAACTGCGCGGCGTCGTCCGGCGAATCGTCCTGCTTCGTGGTTCGCGCGGTATCGCGCCGCGTGCTGCCGTCACCCATGCATCGTGGTCGTTTGCGTCAGGCTGCCTCAGCGCGGCAGCGGGTTCTCGTACATGTAGCGCCGCGACCACGGCAGCGTTTTCGCGCTGCGGCCGGCCTTGCGGCAGACGAGCTGATAGATCGACACGTCGTCGTTCTCGAAGGCATACGCGCAGCCGGCGAGATACACGCGCCAGATCCGGAACTTCTCGTCGTCGACGAGCTGGCGGGCCTGTTCGGCGTGCGCCTCGAAGTTCTCGGTCCAGATGTCGAGCGTGCGCGCATAGTGCCGACGCAGGCTTTCGACGTCAACCACTTCGAGGCCGCCGCGCTGCGCCGCTTCGAGCGCGAGGCTCACGTGCGGCAGCTCGCCGTCCGGGAACACGTAGCGATCGATGAATTCGCCGCCGCCGAGCGAGGTTTCGCCGCTGTCGGCGTCCGACGAGGTGATGCCGTGGTTCATCGCCACGCCGTCGTCGGCCAGCAGCTCGCGCACCTTGGTGAAGTAGCCCGGCAGGTTCTTGCGGCCGACGTGCTCGAACATGCCGACGCTCGTGATCCGGTCGAACTGGCCTTCGACGTCGCGGTAATCCTGCAGGCGGATCTCGATCTGGTTCTCGAGGCCGGCCTGGCGCACGCGTTCGGTGGCCAGGTCGAACTGGTTCTGCGAGAGCGTCACGCCCACGCAGTGCGCGCCGAACTTCTGCGCCGCGCGCAGCACCAGCGCGCCCCAGCCGCAGCCGATGTCGAGCAGGCGCTGGCCCGGCTGGAGCTGGATCTTGGTCAGGATGTGATCGATCTTCTTGAGCTGCGCGGTGGCCAGATCCTCGTCGCCGTTCTCGAAGTAGGCGCACGAATACAGCATGTTCTCGTCGAGCCAGAGCTTGTAGAAATCGTTCGAGACGTCGTAGTGATACTGGATCGCCTTCTTGTCCGAGTTCTTCGTGTGCGTGAAGTAACGCGTGACGCGTGCCAGCTTGCTTGCATTGGTGACGGTGCTGCGCGCGAGCGAGTAGCCGATGTCGATGACGTCGGGCAGGCGGCCCTCGATGTCGATCTTGCCCTTGACGTACGCCTCGCCGAGATTGTCGAGGCTCGGGTCGAGCAGCAGCGGCAGCGCCGATGCGTGATTGACCTTCAGCGTCACGGCCGGCGCGCTGAAGCTGCCGAAATCGTGTTGATCGCCATTCCAGAGCACCAGCCGCGCCGGAATATTGGCTTTTTCTCGTACTTCGTCTGCCCACTGTGCCAGCTTCTTTTCCCAGAACATAAGAATTCTCCGTTGTCTGTTGAAACGAATACAGCCAAGCCATCTTTTCGGTCCGCCGCGTCGAGGCGGCGGACCGTCATGCAAATCCGAGATACGAGAGGGCGCTGCGGGGGTGACTCGCGGCGCGCGTGGCGTTACGGCGAGAGGCGCTCGATCGTCCACGGCGTATGGGACGCCGCGTCGCGCGTATAGCGCAGCCGATCGTGCAGCCGTGAGGGCCGGCCCTGCCAGAATTCGATGGCGTCCGGCACGAGCCGGTAACCGCCCCAGTGCGGCGGACGCGGCGGATGCTCGCCATAGCGTTCGCTGAATTCGCGTTCGCGCGCTTCGAGCACGCCGCGGTTCGCGATGACCGCGCTTTGTTCCGAGGCCCAGGCGCCGATGCGCGAGCCGGCCGGACGCGACGCGAAATAGGCGTCGCTCTGTGCCGCGCTGGTTTTTTCGATGCGGCCTTCGATGCGCACCTGGCGCTCGAGCTCGATCCAGTAGAACAGCAGTGCGGCGTTCGGGTTGTGCGCGAGCTCGCGGCCCTTGCGGCTTTCATAGTTGGTGAAGAACACGAAGCCGTGTTCGTCCACGCCCTTGATCAACACGATGCGCGCGGACGGCCGGCCTTCGGCGTTCACGGTGGCGAGCGTCATGGTGTTCGGTTCGGGCAGTTGCGCGTCGAGCGCTTCGTTGAACCACTTCTCGAATTGCCGGACGGGATCGGGCGCGACGTCGGCTTCGTCGAGCGAGGCGCGCGAATAGTTGATGCGGAGGTCGGCAAGAGTGGACATTTTTTTCTGCGAACGCTTCAATCTGAGGCGAGTATAGCCAAGGAAACAAATTCCTGCGTTGGCGTGCCGCGCCCGGTCGGCATGGCGTCGATCAGGCAAAATAAGCGCTTTCGCGGCTATTTCGCTTTCATTTCGCTTACCTAACGTATGTCTCGTATCGACGCCGTCACCACGCAGAACGATCTTACTCCGAGCCCGCCGAATCAGCTTGGCGACGCCGACCGCGCGCGGCGCTTCGGCGGCGTCGGCCGGCTTTACGGCCCGGCCGCGCTGGCGGCCTTCGAGCACGCGCAGGTGGCCGTGATCGGCATCGGCGGGGTGGGCTCGTGGGCAGCCGAGGCGCTGGCGCGCAGCGCGATCGGGCGGCTCACGCTGATCGATCTCGACAACATCGCCGAAAGCAACACCAACCGCCAGATCCACGCGCTCGACGGCAACTATGGCAAGGCCAAGGTCGACGCGATGGCCGAGCGCATCGCGCTGATCGATCCGGCCTGCCGGGTCGATCGCATCGAGGATTTCGCCGAGCCCGACAACTTCGAGGCGCTGCTCGGCGGCGGCTTCGATTTCGTGATCGACGCGATCGACAGCGTGCGCACCAAGGTCGCGCTGATCGCGTGGTGCGTCGCGCGCGGCCAGCCGCTCGTGACGGTAGGGGGCGCGGGCGGCCAGTTGGACCCGACGCGCATTCGCATCGACGACCTGGCGCTGACCATTCAGGACCCCCTGCTGTCGAAGGTGCGCGCGCAACTACGCAAGCAGCACGGCTTTCCGCGCGGGCCGAAGGCGAAGTTCAAGGTCAGCGCCGTGTATTCGGACGAGCCGCTGATCTACCCCGAGGCCGCCGTCGGAGAGATCGACGAGGACGGCGCGGCGGACGTGGCGCAGGCCGGCCCGGCCGGGCTGAACTGCGCGGGCTTCGGTTCGAGCGTGTGCGTGACGGCCCCCTTCGGGTTCGCGGCCGCCGCGCATGTGTTGCGGGCGATCGCTGCGCGCGCGTGACGCATGACGTGATGCGGCCTGGCTGCGAGGCGACTTCGAAGGCAATTTGAAAGCATGTCAACGGCTTCGCGCGAAACCAGGGAATTTGCTGCCCAGATCTGACTATTTCGTGTTTTCGAGGCTGTTTTCGGCCGATTTTTCAATTTTTTTTGCAGCCCAAAACGAAACGGGCGCGAGCCCTTGCGGCCCGCGCCCGTTTTTTCATCGCCGGATGGCGGCGATGCGTGCCGCGATCAATACAGCGCGGCGCTGAGCTTGCGGCGCCATGCCGCGATCAGGTTTGGCTGGTCGGACGCGAGTTCGAACACCGACACCATCGTCTTGCGGCCCACGTCGTCCTTGAACGCGCGGTCGCGCTGGACGATTTCGAGCAGTTGTTCGAGCGCGCCTTCGTACAGGCGGTGCGCGATCAGCATCTGCGCCAGGTCGAAGCGCGCTTCCAGGTCGCCCGCATCGGCGGCGATGCGCGCTTCGAGCGCGTCGGTGGGCGGCAGCTCGACCGCCGCGTCGATCGCCTCGAAGCGCGTCATGATCGCCTGGTAGCGCGGATCGACGCCGTTCACGGTTTGCGGCGAGAGCCGGGTGGCCTCGTCGCGCGCGGCTTCGACGCGGTTCACGGCCAGCAGCAGTTCGATCAGGTCGAGGCGGATGTCGTCGTCGCCCGGGTTCAGCGCGAGGGCCGCCTGCAGATGCCGGGCGGCATCTTCATAGCGTTCCTCGGCGATGGCGACCTGCGCGGCGTGGCGTTCGGCTTCCTCGGCCGACGGCAGCAGCCGGTCGATGAATTCGCGCAACTGGCCTTCCGGCAGCACGCCCACGAATTGATCGACGGCGCGGCCTTCGGCGAACGCGATCACGTGCGGGATGCTGCGCGTCTGGAAGTGCGCGGCCAGTTCCGGGTTCTCGTCGACGTTGACCTTGACGAGCTTCCAGCGCCCGGCGTAATCGGCTTCGAGTCGTTCGAGCATCGGGCCGAGCGTCTTGCACGGACCGCACCAGGGCGCCCAGAAATCGACGAGTACCGGTGCGTCGAGCGATGCTTCGATGACGTCGCGTTCGAAGGTGGCGAGCGTGGTGTCCATGAGGTCCTCGTGAGTCGGAAAGATCGTGTAGTTGGGGCCGAAACCCCGCGTTTCAATGTTGCGGCTTGCGTTCGGGCAGCGGGATCCAGTCCGTCTCGCCGGGCACCGTGCCCATCTTCTGGGCGGTCCAGTCGCGCTTGGCCTGCTCGATCGCCTCGCGCGTGCTGGCCACGAAATTCCATTCGATGAAGCGTTCGCCGGCCAGCTTCGCGCCGCCGAGCAGCATTACGCGTGCGCCGCCCCGGCTCGCCAGCGCGACCGTTGCACCCGGCGTCAGCACCGCCATGGTGGCGGCGTCGAGCGGCGTGCCGTCGATCGTCAGGTCGCCGTCGACCAGGTAGACGCCGCGTTCCTCGTGATCGGCGTCGAGCGTGAGCGTGGCGCCGGCCGCGAATTCGGCGGCCACGTACAGCGTGCGCGAGAACGTGGTGGCCGGCGAGCGCAGGCCGAACGCGTCGCCGACGATCACCGTCAGCGCCACGCCATCGCGCGTCAGCTTCGGCAGCGAGGCGGCCGGATGATGCTCGAACGAGGGCTCGGTGGTTTCGTGCTCGACGGGCAGCGCCACCCAGGTCTGGATGCCGTGGATCGTCTGGCCGCGCTGGCGGACGTCCTCGGGCGTGCGTTCCGAGTGCACGATGCCGCGCCCGGCCGTCATCCAGTTGACGTCGCCGGGCACGATGGTCTGCAGCGAGCCGAGGCTGTCGCGATGCAGGATCGCGCCGTCGAACAGGTAGGTGACGGTGGCCAGGCCGATATGCGGATGCGGGCGCACGTCGAGGCCGCTGCCGGGCGGCAGCTCGGCCGGGCCCATGTGGTCGAAGAAGATGAACGGGCCGACGAGGCGTGCGGCCATCGCGGGCAGCGTGCGGCGCACCTGCAGGTTGCCGATGTCGCGCACGTGCGGCTTCAGGACCGCTTTGATCGATTCGCTCATGGTCGGAATGGGACGCGGGGTGGGGAGGCTGCCCATTGTATCGGGCCTCGGCGACGTTCGCGCGTTGCGGCGGCGGCCGGTAGACTGCTGCCTTTGCGCATGCAATCACGGAGGAAACGTCGCGATGATGGCCATGAAGGATCTGTTGCTGGCGCTGGTGGTGATCGTCGCCTGGGGCGTCAACTTCGTCGTGATCAAGATGGGGCTGCACGGCGTGCCGCCGATGCTGCTCGGCGCGCTGCGCTTCACGCTGGCGGCGGTGCCGGCGGTGTTGTTCGTGCCGCGTCCGCGCATCGCCTGGCGCATGCTGCTGCTGTACGGCGGCACGATCCTGCTCGGACAGTTCGTCTTCCTGTTTACCGCGATGTATGTCGGCATGCCGGCCGGGGTGGCCTCGCTCGTGCTGCAGTCGCAGGCGTTCTTCACGCTCGGCTTTGCGCGCGTGTTCCTCGGCGAGCGCGTGCGCGCCTGGAACCTGATCGGCCTCGTGATCGCGGCGGCCGGCCTGGCCGCGATCGCGGCGCAAAGCGGCGGCGCGATGACGCTGGCCGGCTTCGCGCTGACCATCTGCGCCGGCGTGTGCTGGGCGCTCGGCAACGTCGTCACCAAGAAGATCGGGCCGGTCGAACTGGTGCCGCTGGTGGTGTGGGGCAGCCTGGTGCCGCCGATTCCGTTCTTCGCGGCGTCGCTGGCCTTCGAGGGGCCGGCGCGCATCGAGACGGCGCTGGCCTCGATCTCGGGCGCGTCGATCTTCGCGATCGTCTATCTGGCCTTCGTCGCCACGCTGCTCGGCTATGGCATCTGGGGCCGGCTGCTCGGGCGTTATCCGGCCGGGCAGGTCGCGCCGTTCTCGCTGCTGGTGCCGGTGATCGGCATCGCGTCGTCGGCGTTCTTCCTCGGCGAGCAGATGAGCGTGGCCGAATTCGCCGGCGCGGCGCTGGTGATGGCCGGGCTCGTGATCAACGTGTTCGGCGGGCGCTGGATGCGGCGCGTGGCGTGAGGTGCACGGTGCGCCAATGAACAACGCCTCGCGCGAAGGCGAGGCGTTTTGTGGGGGCTGCGGCTCGATCGATGGCCGCCGATGGCCGAAACTCAGGCCATCCGGTTCTTGGCCAGCGGCGGGTTGGCCGCGAAATAACGCTTGATGCCGCGGAAGATCGCGTCGGCCATCTGTTCGCGATAGGCGTCGTCGTTCAGGCGGCGCTCTTCGTCGGGATTACTGATGAACGCCGTTTCCACCAGGATCGACGGAATGTCGGGCGCCTTCAGCACGGCGAAGCCGGCCTGTTCGACCGAGCCCTTGTGCAGCTTGTTGATGCCGCCTACCTCGCGCAGCACGAAGTTGCCGTAACGCAGCGAATCGCGGATCTGCGCCGTGGTCGACATGTCGAACAGCGCGCGGTTGACCGACACGTCCTGCGTCTTCACGTTGATCCCGCCGATGTTGTCCGACGAGTTTTCCTTGTTCGCCATCCAGCGCGCGGCCGCGCTCGTCGCGCCGTGATCGGACAGCGCGAACACCGACGAGCCGTGCGCCTCCGGCGTGGTGAACGCGTCGGCGTGGATCGACACGAACAGATCCGCGCCCACGCGCCGCGCTTTCTGCACGCGCACGTTCAGCGGGACGAAGAAATCGTTGTCGCGCGTCATCATCGCGCGCATGTTCGGCGCGCCGTCGATCTTCGCGCGCAGCTTCTTGGCGATGTCGAGCGCGACGTGCTTCTCGTAGGTGCCGCCGCCGCCGATCGCGCCCGGATCCTCGCCGCCGTGGCCCGGATCGATCGCCACCGTCAGCAGGCGCACCGTGCCGTTCTTGCCGCTTTTCGGCGCGGTGAACGCGTAGGTGTCGGGGATGCCGTCGTCGTCATCGTCCTTCTTCGCGACCACCGGCGGCGGCTTGATCGCGGGCCTGGCGGGCGAGGTGGGGGTGGCCGGTGACGCGGCCTGCGGCGTGTTCTGCGCGAACTGCTGGAAGAACGCGTCGCTGTTGTCGTGCGCGCCGGGCGGCGGCGTGCCGGGGCCGTTCAGCGCGGCCTGCGGCGGTTGCGCCTGCTGGGCCTGCTGGGTGCGCACGTCGTCGTTGAGTTGGCGTTCCTTGTGCTCGGTCTGCGTGATCAGGTCCGACAGCAGATCGGGCGCGACTGCCGGGTACAGGTCGAACACCAGCCGGTAGCGGTAGGTGCCGACCGGCGGCAGCGTGAACATCTGCGGCTTCACCGAACCTTTCAGATCGAACACCATGCGGACCACATGCGGCTGGTACTGGCCGACGCGCACGGATTGGATCTGCGGATCGTTCGGCGCGATCTTCGACACCAGGTCGCGCAGCGCCTGGTCGAGATCGAGGCCGTCGAGATCGACGACCAGCCGATCCGGGCCTTGCAGCAGTTGCTGCGCCGCCTGCAGCGGCTGATCGGATTCGATCGTCACGCGCGTGTAATCGCGCGCGGGCCAGACCCGCACGCCGAGCACCGACGAGGCGAGCGCCATGCGCGGCGCGACCAGCCCGAGCACCAGCGTGGACGCGCCGGCAACCAGCACCTTGCGGCGGCGCCAGTTGTGGGTGGTGGTGGCGGCCGACTCGATCGAGCGGAACGGTTTGATCAACATCTTTCGAGACATGCGTTTCCTGAAACACTGTAGGCCCGCGCCACGAGACGGCGGCCTTCGCCGTCGACATCGAGCGCGAACACGAGATCCGGCACGCCGAGCAGCGTACCCGCCTGCTGCGGCCATTCGACCAGGCAAATCGCACCGGCGTTGAAATATTCGCGAAAGCCTGCGTCCGCCCATTCGGCCGGATCACTGAATCGATAGAGATCGAAGTGATGCACCGCGAGTTCCCCATCTTCGCGCGGCAGGGCATACGGTTCGACGAGCGTGTAGGTCGGGCTCTTCACGCGGCCGGCGTGGCCGAGGCCGCGCAGCACGGCGCGCACCAGGGTGGTCTTGCCCGCGCCGAGATCGCCGACGAGCTGGATTTGCAGGCCGGAGAAGCCTTGTTGCGCGAGCTGTTGCGCGCGAACCGCGTCGACCGCGTGCGCGAAACGCGTGCCGAACGCGGCGGTCGCGGCCTCGTCGGGCAGCGCGAAGACGCGCTCGGCGAGCGGGGCGGACGCGACGATCGCGGCGATCGGATGGCTGGGCTGCGCGGGCATTCTCGTAAAATAGCGCGATGAACCGTAAACCGGAACTCGACGTGATGGACGCGCCCTCGACGCAACGCGAGGGCGCTGCGTCGCGCCGCCTCGACGATGCCGCGCTGGATGCGCTCGCATCGCGCATCAAGGACTGGGGGCGCGAACTGGGTTTCGGGGCGATCGGTATCAGCGATATCGACCTCTCGGATGCCGAGGCGGGGCTTGCCGCCTGGCTGGAAGCCGGTTGCCACGGCGAAATGGATTATATGGCGAAACACGGCATGAAACGCGCGCGACCGGCCGAACTTGTGGCCGGTACACGACGTGTGATTTCGGCCCGTCTCGCCTATCTGCCGGCCGACACGGTGGCCGCCGGCGCGGCCTCCGACGCGGGCGGCTGGCGGGCGCACGAGCATGCGCGGCTCGACGATCCGGCCGCCGCCGTGGTGTCGATCTATGCGCGCGGCCGCGATTATCACAAGGTGCTGCGCAACCGCTTGCAGACGCTGGCCGATCGCATCGAGGCCGAGATCGGCCCGTTCGGCTATCGCGTGTTCACCGATTCGGCGCCGGTGCTCGAAGTCGAACTCGCGCAGAAGGCCGGCACCGGCTGGCGCGGCAAGCACACGCTGCTGTTGCAGCGCGACGCCGGCTCGCTGTTCTTTCTCGGTGAAATCTTCGTGGACGTGCCGCTGCCCACCGACGCGCAAACCCGCCCCGACGCCGCGCCCGAAACGCCGGGCGCGCATTGCGGAAGCTGCACGCGCTGCCTCGACGCCTGCCCGACCGGCGCGATCACCGAGCCGTATCGCGTCGATGCGCGGCTGTGCATTTCGTATCTGACCATCGAATTGAAAGGCAGCATCCCCGAGCCGCTGCGGCCGCTGATCGGCAATCGCGTGTATGGCTGCGACGACTGCCAGCTCGTGTGCCCGTGGAACAAGTTCGCGCAGGCCGCGCCGGTCGCCGATTTCGATGTGCGGCACGGGCTCGATCGCGCCTCGCTGACCGAACTGTTCGCGTGGAGCGCCGCCGAATTCGACGAGCGCATGCAGGGCAGCGCGATCCGGCGCATCGGTTACGAGCGCTGGCTGCGCAATCTCGCGGTTGGGCTGGGCAATGCGCTGCGCGCGCCGGCCGGGCAGTTGGCCGGGCAGTTGGCCGGCGAAGCGCGCGCGGCGATCGTCGCGGCGCTGGCCGCGCGTGCCGACGATGCCTCGGCGCTGGTTCGCGAGCATGTCGAATGGGCGCTGCGGGCTGCCTAGGCAGCGTACAGTGACGGTTTCGGCGCAGGCGGCATCCAGGAGCGGGCCATGTTCAATGCAGTGATCGACGCGCCGTTCGGCAAGGTCGGGATTCGCACCGAGGGCGCGTGCGTGCGCGAGATCGTCTATCTGCCCGAATCGGTGCGCAGCGTCGATCCCGACAATGCGCTTGCACGGCGCGCCGCCAAGCAGATGGAACGTTATTTCGCGCGCGCGTCGGCGCGTTTCGACCTGCCGCTGGCCGAGGTCGGCTCGGCGTTCCAGCGGCGCGTCTGGCAGGCGATCGGCGAGCTGCCGCCCGGCACCGTCGCCACCTACGGACAGATCGCGCGGCGCATCGGCAGCGCGCCGCGCGCGGTCGGCCAGGCGTGCGGCGCGAACTGGTTCCCGCTCGTGATTCCATGCCATCGCGTTGTCGCGGCCGGCGGTATCGGCGGGTTCTCCAATCACGCCGGCGACGGCTACTACCTGACGGTCAAGCGCTGGCTGCTCGCGCACGAAGGGATTCAATACTGATGGCATCGATGGCGGGGAAGACGGAAGCGGGCGTGGGCGAAGCCGTGGCGGACGAAGGTGGCGCGGCGGAGGCCGCCGGCGCGAAAAAGCCGCGCGCGAAGCGCAGGGCCGAAGCAGCCAAAGTGACGGGTTCAAGCCGCAAGCCGCGTGCAGGCTCGGCGTCTCGCGTTGCGCGCGCCCGGCGTGGCGCCGGTGCCGATGCAGACGGCGAGGCCGACGGTGGCGCGCAGGCGCTCGGCGGCTCGCCCGAACGCGAGGCGAGCCGTACCTCGATCGACCTGTTCTGCGATGCGCTCTGGCTCGAACACGGCCTGTCGCAAAACACGCTCGACGCCTATCGACGCGACCTGAGCCTGTTCGCGCAATGGTTGTCGGCCACGCATGGCGCGAGCGTCGATGCGGTCAACGAGGCAATGCTGACCGGCTATATCGCCGCGCGCAGCGACGGCAAGGCGGCCTCGTCGAACCGGCGGCTGTCGGTATTCCGGCGCTACTACGGCTGGGCCTTGCGCGAGCACCGCGCGAGCGCCGATCCAACGCTGCGGATATTGTCGGCCAAGCAGCCGGCGCGGTTCCCGTCGACGCTGTCCGAGGCGCAGGTCGAGGCGCTGCTCGGCGCGCCCGACGTGGCGACGCCGCTCGGGCTGCGCGACCGCACGATGCTCGAACTGATGTATGCGAGCGGGCTGCGCGTCAGCGAGCTCGTCACGCTGAAGACGGTCGAGGTGGGCCTCAACGAAGGCGTGGTGCGCGTGATGGGCAAGGGCGCGAAGGAGCGGCTCGTGCCGTTCGGCGAGGTGGCGCACGGCTGGATCGAGCGCTACCTGCGCGAATCGCGGCCGGCGCTGCTCGGCGCGCGAGTGGCCGATGCGCTGTTCGTGACCGCGCGGGGCGACGGCATGACGCGCCAGCAATTCTGGAACATCATCAAGCGCCACGCGGCCAGCGCCGACGTGCGTGCGCACCTTTCACCGCACACGCTGCGCCACGCATTCGCGACGCATCTGCTCAATCACGGCGCCGACCTGCGCGTGGTGCAACTGCTGCTCGGGCATAGCGATATTTCGACCACGCAGATCTACACCCATGTCGCGCGCGAGCGCCTGCGCACGCTGCACGCCGAGCATCACCCGCGCGGGTGAGCACGCGGCGGCTCCGGTTCAGCCGCCCTGATAGCCGCGATGGTCGCGCAGCCGGTGCTTGAGCACCTTGCCGGTGGAGGCGGCCGGCAACGCATCGACCGGCACGATCCGCGCGGGCCGCTTGTAAGGCGCGAGCCGAGCCGCGCACCAGGCGTCGAGTTCGTCATCGGCCAGCGCCGTGCCCGGCATCAATTCGACGAACGCGATCACTTCCTCGTTGCCCTGCACGGGCCGCCCGATCACGGCCGACTGCACGACGGCCGGATGCGCGTTCAGCACGTGCTCGACTTCGGCCGGGTAGACATTGAAGCCTGAGCGGATGATCAATTCCTTGCTGCGCCCGGCAATGGTCAGCGAGCCGTCGGGCGCCGCGCGCGCGAGGTCGCCGGTCTGCAGCCAGCCGTCGGCCGACACGGCCGCGCGCGTGGCCCCGGGATTGCGGTAATACCCGAGCATCACGTTCGGGCCGCGCACGATCATCTCGCCGACCTCGCCGGCCGGCACGTCCTGCCCGGCGAGATCGACGAGACGCACCTCGATGCCGGGAATCGGCGTGCCGACCGAGCAATCGCTGCGCGGTGCATCGAGTGGCGTTTGCGCGACGGTGGGGCTGCTCTCGGTCATGCCGTAGCCGTTATGCAGCGGCAGCCCATAGATGCGTTCGACGCGCGCCTTGAGATCGGCGTCGAGCGGCGAGCCGCCCGAGTAGACGAAGCGCAGGTGCGGCGCGTGCCACGGATGGCCGTGCGTGTGCAGATGCTCGAGCAGCTTGGCGTGCATGACGGGCACGCCCTGAAAGATCGTGACGTGCTCGTCGGCCAGCGCGCGGCGCACGGCTTCGGGCACGAAGCGCGGCACGAGGCGCAGCGTCGCGCCGGCGTACAGGCTGCCGAGGCACACCGAGGCCAGCCCGTAGACATGCGAGACCGGCAGTACCGTGTAGACGACATCCTGCGGGCCGACGCGCCGCAGCGTGCTCGACACGGCTGCCACGAACAGCAGGTTGCGGTGCGACAGCATCACGCCCTTCGGTATGCCGGTCGTGCCGGTGGTATAGATCAGCGCCGCGCATTGGCGCGCGCCGTCGGCCTCGACCGCTTCGGTATTGACGGTGGGATCGAGCGCGATGGCCCAGCCGCCGATGTCGGGCGCGATGGCGGCGGCTGGCTCGGCGTGATGGCGGGCGGCGTGCGCGACGGCGTCGGGCGAGGTAGCGGTGACGAAGGCCAGCGCGCGCGGGCGGGCGTGGGCCGCGATCGCGTCGAGCTCGGCATCCGACAGGCGGGCGTTGACGAGCAGCGCCCAGGCATCGAGCGCGGCCGTGGCGAACAGCAGGACGATCTGCGCGATGCTGTTCTCGGCCACGATCATGACGCGATCGCCGCCGCTCACGCCGAGCGCGCGCAATTGCGCGGCGGCCGCATCGATCGCCGCGACCAGTTGCGCATAGGTGAACCGGCGCGCGTCCTCGATCAGCGCCGGGTGATCGGGCGTGCGGGCGGCAATGCGGCGCGGCACGTGATCGATGCGCGCGGGCAGCGCGGCAAGCAGGGCATCGACATCGAGGCGGGAGGTGGCAGGCGAGGCGGGCGAGGTTGGCATCGTGGCTCCGGAAACAGGCCGGGCGGCATGGCCTTACATCGAGAAGGCTCCGATCGTGCCATGTGCACCGCCCTGGGGCAATCGGCCGAACGGCAATAGTGCTTCAACGCGGCCGCAATTAAAATGCGCCCATGAGCAAATCCCGACACGTATCCGAAACGCCGGCCACGCAGTGGCTGCGCCGTCATGGCGTCGCCTTCGGCGAGCACACCTACGACTATGTCGAGCACGGCGGCACCGGCGAATCGGCGCGCCAGCTCGGCGTGGACGAGCACCAGGTGGTGAAGACGCTGGTGATGGAAGACGAGCACGCCAAGCCGCTCGTGATCCTGATGCACGGCGACCGCACCGTCTCCACCAAGAACCTCGCGCGGCAGATCGGCGCGAAGCGCGTCGAGCCGTGCAAGCCCGAGGTGGCGAACCGCCATTCCGGCTATCTGGTCGGCGGCACCTCGCCATTCGGCACCAAGAAGGCGATGCCCGTGTATGTCGAGGCGTCGGTGCTCGACTTGCCGTTGATCCTCGTCAATGGCGGCAAGCGCGGCTACCTCGTCAGCCTCGCGCCGGCGGTGCTGGTCGAGGTACTCGGGGCCAAGCCGGTGCAATGTGCGAGCGTCGATTGAGGGTTTCACCGGGAACGCCGGCCGGCGCGCTTCGGTAGAATGAGCGCCGCCGCGCAGCCGCAACCGGTGCGCGGCATGGCCGCGGCGCAACATCGAGGCGCGCCGCGCCGTCCTTTCATCATTCGTGGAAACACACCATCGTCATGCAGATTCTGATCGCTACCGTCGCTGCCTACCTGATCGGCTCGGTGTCGTTCGCCGTCGTCGTCAGCGCATTGATGGGCCTCGCCGATCCGCGCTCCTACGGCTCGAAGAACCCCGGCGCGACCAACGTGCTGCGCAGCGGCAACCGCAAGGCCGCGGTCCTCACGCTGCTCGGCGACGCCTTCAAGGGCTGGCTCGCGGTGTGGCTGGTGCGTCATTTCGGCATCGGCGGCGAGATCGGCGTGGCGCTGGCCGCGATCGCCGTGTTCCTCGGCCACCTGTACCCGATCTTCTTCCGCTTCCAGGGCGGCAAGGGCGTGGCCACGGCGGCCGGCGTGCTGCTGGCCATCTCGCCCGCGCTCGGCATCGCCACATTGCTGAGCTGGCTCGTGATCGCGTTCTGCTTTCGCTATTCGTCGCTCGCCGCGCTGGTGGCGGCCGTGTTCGCGCCGATCTTCGACGTCTACCTGTTCGGCACGCAAGGCAACCCGGTGGCCTGGGCGGTGCTGGCGATGAGCGTGCTGCTGATCTGGCGGCATCGCGCCAATATCTCGAAGCTGCTGAACGGGCAGGAAAGCCGGATCGGCGCCAAGAAGAAGCCGGCAGCCGAATGAAAAACGGCGCGCGGCGACGGGGTTGACCCGTGCCGCGCGCCGCCATGTGCTGCCGGGGCAGCGCTGCGATCAGTCGCGGAAGTTGTTGAAATCGAGCGGCGTGTCGGCAATTTCCTTGCGCAGCAGCGCGATCACGCTTTGCAGATCGTCGCGCTTGGTGCCCGTCACGCGCACCGAATCGCCCTGGATGCTGGCCTGCACCTTGATCTTGCTGTCCTTCACGGTGCGCACCACGCGCTTGGCCAGGTCGCCCGACACGCCCTTCTTGATCGTGACCACCTGCTTGAGCTTGTCGCCGCCGATCTTCTCGACCTTGCCGTAATCGAGGAAGCGCACGTCCACGTTGCGCTTGGCCATCTTGTTGATCAGCACGTCCTTGACCTGGCCGAGCTTGAAATCGTCGTCGGCAAACAGCGTCAGTTCGTTTTCCTTGTGGTCGACGCGCGCGTCGGACCCTTTGAAGTCGAAGCGCGTCGAAATTTCCTTGTTCGACTGCTCGACTGCATTCTTCACTTCGATCATGTTCGCTTCGGAAACGACGTCGAACGATGGCATGCTGTTCTCCCTGTAAAACATCCGGGCCGCGCGATGGGTGCGCGGCCACTCGCTATAATTGCAGACCGGCTGCCATTTTACCGATGCCCCCGCGTTTTGCCCAAGGCCGCACGCCGCCTTCTTTCAGGCCGGCCGCGCCCGCCAACCCGCCTGCACCGCGCTCGTGCCGCACCCGTACCGCCCATTCTCAGCCGATGTCCGATTCCGCCCTCCCGATTTCCTCCCCACCCGCGCCCGAGTTGACGCCCGACTATTCGCTGCGCGCACACAACAGCTTCGGCTTCGACGTGCGCGCCCGTCTCGCGGCGACGATCGACACGCCGGCCGGTTTCGCCGCCGCCCTACGCGACCCGCGTGCGGCGGGGCTGCCCGTGCTGGTGCTGGGCGGCGGCAGTAACGTGGTGTTCACCGGCGATGTCGAGGCGTTGGTGCTGATCAACCGCGTGCGTGGCCGCGCGCGGGTGCGCGAGGACGACGAGGCCTGGTACGTCGAGGCGGGTGGCGGCGAGAACTGGCACGAATTCGTGGCCTGGACGCTCGACGCCGGCATGCCGGGGCTCGAGAACCTGGCGCTGATTCCGGGCACGGTCGGCGCGGCGCCGATCCAGAACATCGGCGCCTACGGCATCGAGATGCGCGAGCGATTCGCGTCGCTGAAGGCGGTGGAGCTGGCCACGGGCGAGATCGTCGAATTCGACGCGGCGGCCTGTGCGTTCGGCTATCGCGACAGCGTGTTCAAGCAGGCGGCGCGCGAGCGTTTCGCGATCGTGTCGGTGTGCTTCCGCCTGCCGAAGCAATGGCAGCCGCGCATGAACTATGCCGACGTCGAGCGCGAGTTCGCCGCGCGGGGCATCGAGGCCGCGGCCGCCACGCCGCGCGACGTGTTCGAGGCGGTGGCGGCGATCCGGCGCGCCAAGCTGCCCGATCCGGCCGTGCTCGGCAATGCCGGCAGCTTTTTCAAGAACCCCGTGATCGACGCGGCGCAGTGCGCAGCGTTGCGCGAACGCGAGCCGGAGCTGGTGGCCTATGCGCAGCCCGACGGGCGCGTGAAGCTCGCGGCCGGCTGGCTGATCGACCGCTGCGGCTGGAAGGGGCGCGCGCTGGGCGCGGCGGCCGTGCACGACCGTCAGGCGCTGGTGCTGGTCAATCGCGGTGGCGCGTCGGGTGCCGACGTGCTGGCGCTGGCGCGGGCGATCCAGGCCGACGTGCGCGCGCGCTTCGGCGTCGAACTCGAAGCCGAGCCGGTTGCGATCTGAGCGCCGCTCGGCTGATGTCGCCGCGCAACCATGAAAAAACCCCGCCGAAGCGGGGTTTTTCATATCAAGCCAGCGGGGTACTGATGCCGCCGGCTCAGTGATTGAGCTTGCCGAGCAGCAGGAATTCCATCAGCGCCTTCTGCACGTGCAGACGGTTTTCGGCTTCATCCCAGACCACGCTCTGCGGGCCGTCGATCACGCCGGCCGTTACTTCCTCGCCGCGGTGCGCGGGCAGGCAGTGCATGAACAGCGCGTCGGGGTTGGCGAACGCCATCATCTCCTCGTCGACGCACCAGTCGGCGAATGCCTGCTTGCGCACTTCGTTCTCGGCTTCGAAGCCCATGCTGGTCCACACGTCGGTGGTGACCAGGTCGGCGCCTCGGCAGGCTTCGTTCGGATCCTCGTACACCTCGTAGGCCGACGCGCTTTCGGCATCGACGAGCTTCATGTCGAGCGCGTAGCCCGGCGGCGTGGACAGGCGCAGCTTGAAGCCGAGGATTTGCGCGGCCTGGATCCAGGTGTACAGCATGTTGTTCGCGTCGCCGACCCAGGCGACCGTCTTGCCGCGGATCGGGCCGCGCTGCTCGACGTACGTGAAGATGTCGGCGAGCACTTGGCACGGGTGGAAATCGTTGGTCAGACCGTTGATCACCGGCACGCGCGAATTCGCGGCGAAGCGCTGGATGATCTCCTGCTCGAATGTGCGGATCATGATGATGTCGACCATGCGCGAGATCACCTGCGCCGAATCCTCCACCGGTTCGCCGCGGCCGAGCTGGGTGTCGCGCGTGCTCATGAACACCGCGTGACCGCCGAGCTGGAAGATGCCGGCTTCGAACGACAGGCGCGTGCGCGTCGAGTTCTTCTCGAAGATCATCGCCAGCGTGCGGTCGTGCAGCGGGTGGTAGGTTTCGTAGTTCTTGAATTTGCGCTTCAGGATACCCGTGCGTTCGAGCACGTACTCGTAGTCTTCCAGCGAGAAATCCTTGAACTGCAGGTAGTGACGAATGGTTTTGGCGGTCATGAAACGAAACGCGGCGGGAGGCAGCCGGCGCGGCGCGCCGTACGGCGCCCGCCGTCGGAGGTGATAACCCGATCGAGCATAAAGGATTTTCCGGGCTTTGACGAGTTGCGCCGGAGGCCGCTGCCGGCCGTCGCTGCGGGCCGTCGGGTTGCGGCCGAGGCGCGCGCAGGGGGCTTTGTGGCGCCGCAGCATGCGGCGGTGCGGTATAATTTCGCGGTTTTCCGAAGCCCGGCGGCTCTCGTTGCCGGGTGAGGGCGGCACCCGTGCGCAAGCGTGCGGATGCGTGTCCCGGCATGCTCGCGATGGTCGTCGGGCAGCGCCGGCAACATCGCATCGCGCAGCCGGCAAGCGAAGCCAGGCCCTGCTTCCGCCGCGGCAGCATCGTGCCGTCGGCCCCTCATCTGGGACCCTTCATGGCAGAAACTCCCCCGATCGAATTTTTCATTCAAGGCATCACGACAGAAGGGAAGACGTTTCGTCCGAGCGATTGGTCGGAGCGGCTGGCCGGCGTGATGGCCCAATTCGGACCGGGCGCGAGCGGGCGCAATGCCTACATGAAGTATTCGCTGTATGTGCGTCCCACCATCGTCGGCAACGTCAAGTGCGTGATCATCGATTCGCGCTTGCGCGAGCTCGAGCCGATGGCCTTCGATTTCGTCATGAATTTCGCGCGCGACAACGATCTGGTCGTGACCGAGGCCTGCGAGCTGACACTCCACAAGCACGACAAGGCCTGATCACCAGGCTGCCTGCCGTTCAATCGATGTGCCGGGCATTCCCGCCCCGGCTTCGCATCGAGATTCCGGTTTCCCTATCGAGATAGCCCGCTGGACGCATCGCGATGCGCCGCGGCCGGCGCGTGTTCGTCGCAATCGAAAAAGCACCGCCGAAGGAACGACGAAAAGCCCGCCAAGGCGGGCTTTTCGTGATCGGCAGGAAACAGGGCCGCCCGCGCGAGGCGGGCGTGCCGGAGTTACTGCGCGGCGGCCTGCAGGCCCTTGACCGCTGCCGACAGGCGGCTCTTATGGCGAGCAGCCTTGTTCTTGTGAACGATCTTCTTGTCGGCGATCGTGTCGATCGTCTTGGTGGCGGCCTTGTACAGATCGGCAGCCTTGGCTTGATCGCCGGCGTCGATCGCCTTGCGAACGGCCTTGATGGCGGTGCGGAATTTCGAGCGCAGTGCCGAGTTGTGCGAGTTTGCCTTCGCTGCCTGACGGGCGCGCTTGCGTGCTTGTGCGGAGTTAGCCATTGACGGTTCCTTATCCTGTCCTGTTCCCAGAGCTTGGAGCCTGACGGCCAAGCGCTGCTTTTCGATCCGACCCTCGAGAGCGATTGCCCGGGGCCCAAAAAACGTAGGTTTCACCGAGGCCGGCAACGTGCTCGATGATTACGCAGCGCGAATGCAGACTCAGAAACGGCGGATTATAGCAACAAAATCAAGGCAATGACAAGCTCGACGCGCATCTGCGCTGCGGCGGCCCCGTGGCGCGTTTTTCGGCGGCGATCGGCGGTTCGCCGCGGGCGTTCCGTATAATCGGTGCCCCATGAATCTATTCCGCGCCCTGCTGACGGTCAGCGGCTTCACGTTGTTGTCGCGCGTGACCGGTCTGGCCCGTGAGACGCTGATCGCGAGAGCGTTCGGCGCCAGTCAATATACCGACGCATTCTACGTCGCGTTCCGCATTCCGAACCTGCTGCGCCGGCTGTCGGCCGAGGGGGCCTTCTCGCAGGCGTTCGTGCCGATCCTCGCCGAATTCAAGAACCAGCAGGGGCACGACGCCACCAAGGCGCTGGTCGATGCGATGTCGACGGTGCTGGCCTGGGCGCTGGCGGCGCTGTCGGTGGTGGGCGTGGCGGGCGCGTCGTGGGTGGTGTACGCGGTGGCGTCCGGCCTGCGCACCGACGGTCAGGCCTTTCCGCTCGCCGTCGCGATGACGCGGATCATGTTTCCGTACATCATCTTCATCTCGCTGACGACGCTCGCCTCGGGCGTGCTCAACACCTACAAGAACTTCTCGCTGCCGGCGTTCGCGCCGGTGCTGCTGAACGTGTCGTTCATCGGCGCGGCCGCGTTCGTCGCGCCCTATATGAAGATGCCGGTGTATGCGCTGGCGTGGGCGGTGATCGTCGGCGGCGTGCTGCAGTTCATCGTGCAGTGGCCCGGCCTCAAGCGCATCGACATGATGCCGCGCATCGGCCTGAACCCGATGCGCGCGCTGGCTCACCCGGGCGTCAAGCGCGTGCTGGTGAAAATGGTGCCGGCCACCTTCGCCGTGTCGGTCGCGCAGCTTTCGCTGATCATCAATACCAATATCGCGTCGCGGCTCGGGCAGGGCGCCGTGTCGTGGATCAACTATGCCGACCGGCTGATGGAATTTCCCACCGCGCTGCTCGGCGTGGCGCTCGGCACGATCCTGCTGCCGAGCCTGTCGAAGGCGCATATCGACGCCGACGCCACCGAATATTCGGCGCTGCTCGACTGGGGCCTGCGCGTGACGTTCCTGCTCGCCGCGCCGAGCGCGCTCGGCCTGCTGGTGTTCGCCGAGCCGCTCACGGCCACGCTGTTCAACTACGGCAAGTTCGACGCGCACACGGTGGAGATGGTGTCGCGCGCGCTGGCCGCCTACGGCATCGGCCTGGTCGGCATCATCCTGATCAAGATCCTGGCGCCGGGCTTCTACGCGAAGCAGGACATCAAGACGCCGGTCAAGATCGCGATCGGCGTGCTGATCGTCACGCAGTTGTCGAACTATGTGTTCGTGCCGATCCTCGGCCATGCGGGTCTGACGCTGAGCATCGGGGTGGGCGCCACGCTCAATTCCCTGCTGCTGTTCCTGGGCCTGCGTCGGCGCGGCATCTACACGCCGTCGCCGGGCTGGCCGCGTTTCTTCCTGCAGTTGCTGGGCGCCTCGCTGGTGCTGGCCGGCGTCATGCATTGGTTCTCGATCAGCTTCGACTGGACCGGCCTGCGCGCCGAACCGCTCGCGCGCGTCGCGCTGACGGCCGCGTGCCTGGTTCTGTTCGCCGCTCTATATTTCGGTATGTTGTGGTTGATGGGCTTCAAATACGCGTATTTCCGCCGCCGAGCCAAATGACGAAAGCCATGACCCGCGTCCTCGATTTTTTCAGCACCCTCGTTGCCGAAGACGACAGCCTGCCGCTCACCGAGGCGGCGCTGTCGCTTGCGCAGGACGCCTACCCCGACCTCGACATGCAGGCGGTGCAGGCCGAGCTCGACATGCTGGCCGTGCGCTTTCGCCGCCGCGTGCGCGCCGATCTCGGCGAGCGCGGCAAGGTCGACGCGCTGAACGATTTCTTTTTCCGCGAGCTGGGTTTCGCCTGCAATCACAACGATTACTACGATCCCGACAATAGTTACCTGAACATGGTGCTCAAGCGCCGGCGCGGCATTCCGATCTCGCTGGCGGTGCTGTATCTGGAACTGGCCGGGCAGCTCGGGCTGGCGGTGCGTGGCGTGTCGTTCCCGGGGCATTTCCTGTTGCGCGCGACGCTGGCCGACGGCGACGCGATGATCGACCCGACCACCGGGCGCTCGTTGTCCGAAACCGATCTGATCGAGATGCTCGAACCCTATGTCGCGCATCCCGAGGCCACCATGGCGAGCACGCTGCGCGCGCTGCTGCAGCCGGCCACGAGCCGCGAAGTGCTGGCGCGCATGCTCAACAACCTGAAGGCGATCTATCTGCAGACCGAGCGCTGGCAACGGCTGCTGGCGGTGCAGCAGCGGCTCGTGGTGCTGCTGCCGGGGCAGCCCGACGAGCTGCGCGACCGCGGCTTCGCCTATGCCCGGCTCGATTACCTGCGCCCGGCGCTTGAGGATCTCGAAGCGTATCTCGACGAACGCCCGGAAGCGGTCGATGCGACCGTGGTCGAGGCGCAGTTGACCGAGCTGCGGCAGCGCATGCGGCGCGGCGACGAGGACTGACGCGCGAAATCGCGCGCTTTCGGCCTGCTCCGGTGAACGAACGAGGCCCGCACCTGCCGTTACCGGCGCGTGCGGGCCTCGTTGTTTTGCGATGGGTGTGGCGGGCTCGTCGTTTGCTCGACAAGCCGGTTGGTTCGCTTTTCCGTCGCTTACTTCGGCTGCATGCGGATCGCGCCGTCGAGGCGGATCACCTCGCCGTTGAGCATCGGGTTCTCGAAGATCTGGCGCACCAGCATCGCGTATTCGTCTGCTTTGCCGAGGCGCGGCGGGAACGGCACCATCGCGCCGAGCGCATCCTGCACCTCCTGCGGCATGCCGAGCAGCATCGGCGTCTCGAAGATGCCGGGCGCGATCGTCATCACGCGGATCGCATTGCGCGACAGGTCGCGCGCGAGCGGCAGCGTCATGCCGGCCACGCCGGCCTTCGAGGCGGCATAGGCGGCCTGGCCGATCTGGCCGTCGAACGCGGCCACCGAGGCGGTATTGACGATCACGCCGCGCTCGCCATAGCCGTTCGGCGCATTGGCGGCCATCGCGGCCGCGGCCAGGCGCACCATGTTGAAGGTGCCGATCAGGTTGATCGACACCACTTTCGCAAACAGGTCGAGCGCGTGCGGGCCGTCCTTGCCGACCGTCTTCGCGGCCGGCGCGATGCCGGCGCAGTTCACCAGCCCGCGCAGCGTGCCCAGTTGCGTGGCGGCCTCGACGGCGGCCTGCGCGTGATCCTCGCGCGTGACGTCGCAGGCGACGAACACGCCGCCCAGCTCGCGCGCGAGCGCCTCGCCCGCCTCGCGGTTCAGGTCGGCGAGCACGGGCTTGCCGCCCGCGGCGGCCAGCATGCGCGCGGTGCCGGCGCCAAGGCCCGAGGCGCCGCCGGTGATCAGAAAGACGTTGTCGCGTAGTTCCATCGTTGCTCCTGTTGCGTGGGTCGTGTGGATGCCGACCGATTGTACGGAAGCGGGCCTGACGGTGGCGTGAAGCGAACGCCCGTGCGCTTTCATGCGCGCAGGCGAAAAAACCGCCCGGGCGGGGCGGTTTCGCGTGGCGCGCCAGGCGCTTACTTCAAGGCGTCGAACGCGCGCTGACGGATTTCGTCGACGCTGCCGAGGCCCGAGATCTTGCGGTAGGCCGGCGCCTTCAGGCCGTTTTCCTCGCCGCGTTGCGCCCAGTCGCCGTAGTAGCTGATCAGCGGCTTGGTTTGCGATTCGTACACGTCGAGGCGCTTCTTGACGACGTCTTCCTTGTCGTCGTCGCGCTGGATCAGCGCTTCGCCGGTGGCGTCGTCCTTGCCCTCTTCCTTCGGCGGGTTGAACGTGACGTGATAGATGCGGCCCGATGCCGGGTGCGTGCGGCGGCCGCTGATGCGCTCGATGATTTCCGAGAACGGCACGTCGATTTCGAGCACGTAGTCGATCGCGACGCCGGCGTCCTTCATGGCGTCGGCTTGCGCCAGCGTGCGCGGGAAGCCGTCGAACAGGTAACCGTTCGCGCAATCCGCTTCCTTCAGGCGTTCCTTGACGAGGCCGATGATCAGCGAATCCGGCACCAGCTTGCCTTCGTCCATGTAGCCCTTGGCCTCGACGCCGAGCGGCGTGCCGGCCTTGACGGCGGCGCGCAGCATGTCGCCCGTCGAGATTTGCGGGATGCCGAACTTTTCCTTGATGAAGGTAGCCTGAGTGCCCTTGCCGGCGCCGGGCGCGCCCAACAGGATCAAACGCATGGTGATATCTCCAGGTTTCGTGAATATGTGGCGCGAGGGGAATGGCATCGGCGCGCGGCCCGGAGGTCGGCTGCAACAGACAGGCTCCGGCCGGACTGACGGCGGCGCCGGCAGCGGGGCCGGCGCGGCTGCCGGCGGGAGAGCTGGCGAGCGCGACTCATCGTGGGCGGCGCCTGACGGCTCGCACAGTCGTCCGATTATGCCACGGCTTATTTTGCCGTCGACCGAAAAAGGGCCTGCACGCGGGCCAGGTCGGCCGGCGTATCGACGCCCGGCGCGGGCGCCGAGGCCGTCACGCGCACCGCGATGCGCTCGCCGTGCCACATCGCGCGCAGCTGTTCGAGCTGCTCGGCCTGCTCGATCGGCGCCTGCGCGAGCGACGGATAGGTGCGCAGGAAACGCGCGCGGTAGGCATACAGCCCGATGTGCCGATACACCGGAAAGGCCGGCTCCGGCATGGTTTCGACGGCCGGCCAGTGCGGCTGGTAGGCGTCGCGCGACCACGGAATCGGCGCGCGCGAGAAATACAGTGCCACGCTTTTCGCGTCGAGCGCCACTTTCACCACGTTCGGGTTGAACACTTCGGCCGGATCGTGAATCGGATGGGCGGCGGTTGCGATCGCGCAATCGGGGTGCGATGAAAGGTGCGACGCTACGTCGCGGATTAGCGCCGGGTCGATCAGCGGCTCGTCGCCCTGCACGTTCACGACGATCGTGTCGTCCGGCAGGGCGAGCAGCGTGGCGACTTCGGCGAGCCGATCGGTGCCCGACGGATGGTCGGCGCGCGTCATCAACGCCTCGAAGCCTTCGGCCTGGGCGGCGTCGAGCACGCTTTGCGCGTCGGAGGCCACCAGCACGCGGGCCGCGCCCGCTTCGCGCGCGCGTTCGGCGACGCGCACCACCATCGGCTTGCCGCCGAGGTCGGCGAGCGGCTTGTTCGGCAGGCGCGTCGAGGCCAGGCGGGCCGGGACGACGGCGATGAAGGGCGGCGGGTTGGTCATCGGAGTTCGGGCGGTGAGCAGGAGACGGAACCAGGAGGCGGAACTACCGGCGCGCTTCGCGGCGCGCACGGCAACGGCATTCGGGCGGCTGAAACGGCGCGCCCGCCACGAGGGCGGGCGCGAGCGGCGCGGCGGGCGCCAAGGCTGCCCGCCCGCGCGTCAGTTCGCGGGGCCGGCAGGGTCGACGGGCGTGCCTTCGACGGTCTGTCGCGCTTCGTCGACCAGCATCACGGGGATGCCGTCGCGAATCGGATACGCGAGCTTGTCGGCGTGACAGATCAGTTCCTGCGCGGCGCGGTCATGCTGGAGTGGGCCTTTGCAGATAGGGCACACGATGATTTCAAGCAGGCGAGCGTCCACGGAGTTTCTCCACAACGAGAGCGATAAGGCGGGGGTCGAGCGCGGCTTCGACAGGGACAACCCACAGTCGGGCATCGCGCCAGGAAGCGCCCAATTTTACTGCATCCTTCTCGGTGATCAGGATCACATCGGCATCGTCGTGCGCGAACGGGTTCTCGGCGAAGGCGTAATGGTCCGGCAGCGCACGCGTGGCGGGCGCGAGGCCGGCCGCGCGCAGCGTCGCGAAGAAGCGCTCGGGCGCGCCGATCCCGGCCGCGGCCAGCACGCGCTCGCCCGCGAATTGCGCGAGCGGGCGCCGCCGCGATGGCGCGTCGAGATGCCAGGCGTCGCCCGGCGCGAGTTGCAGCGCGAACGTGTTCGGCCAGGGCGGAAGTGCCCGGCTGTACGGATCGTTGACGAGCGTGGCGTCGCGATGGCGCGACAGCGGCTCGCGCAGCGGGCCGGCCGGCAACAGGAAGCCGTTGCCGCCGAGCCGGTGGTCGAACACCACGAGTTCGACGGTGCGCGCCATCCGGTAATGCTGGAGGCCGTCGTCGCTGATCACCACGTCCACTTCGGGATGCGCGGCGCGCAGCGCGCGGATCGCGGCAATGCGGTCGGGACACACGCACACCGGCGCCTGGGTGCGGCGTGCGATCAGGAGCGGTTCGTCGCCGGCGCGCGAGGCAGGCGAATCGGGCGTGACCTCGGTCGGCTCGCGGATTTCGGCGCCGTAGCCGCGCGACACCACGCCGGGATGGAAGCCGTTGGCGCGCAACGCGTCGACCAGTGCGATCACGGTCGGCGTCTTGCCGGTGCCGCCCACCGTGACGTTGCCGACCACCACCACCGGCACGCCCGGATCGACACGCGCTTTCCAGCCGGCTGCGAACGCCGCGCGGCGGCCGGCGGCGATCGCGCCGAACACGGCGGCGAACGGCGTCAGCGCCCATGCGAGCGGCCCGCGCCGCTGCCATTCGCGCGTGAGCGTCGCCTCGATGCGCGCCACCCAGCCAGCGGGGCGGCTCATCGAAGGGCGCCGGCGGCGGGCCGGATCGGACGGAGGGCGAACGGATCGGTCAAGGGCAAATCTCCGGAAGCGGCGGCGGAATTGTCGGGACGGGGCGAGGCGCTGACGGCTGCTCGGCCGGCCTCGGCAATGACCTCTCGAAAGGCGGCACTCTAGCGCGGCGGCGGCGCGTGCGGCAAGTCGCACACACCGGGCGCTTGCCCGCGCAGCCTGTGGATAACTCTGTGAAGAACTGCCCCGACGATCTTCGCAAACGCCCGTATGACGGCCCTCTGGTCGGTGGCAAGTCACAATATGTCACACATTAATTGTTTTAAATCAATGGCTTGGGTGTTTTTGGTGCTGTTTTTAAGGGGTGTATGACGGCTCGGTGAATGCCGTCGCGCGGGTGTGGACACTTCTTGCCGGCCCGCCGCCGGCTGCCGGTGGCGCTTGCCGGCGCGGCGCGGCGGGGCTATCGTGTGCCCGCTCTCATTTCTTCCGACGCGATGCCTTCCGATTCCTTCCTGTCCGGCCCCGGCGGCGCCTCATCCGGCGATGGCGTGATCCCCGTTTCCGCACTCAATCGCGCGATCGGCTCGATGCTCGAGCGCGCGTTCCCGCTCAGTTGGGTGTCGGGCGAGGTGTCGAATTTCACGCGCGCGGCCAGCGGCCACTGGTATTTCTCGATCAAGGACAAGGACGCGCAGATGCGCTGCGTGATGTTCCGCGGCCGCGCCCAGCACGCGCCGTTCACGCCGCGCGAGGGCGATCGCATCGAGGTGCGCGCGCTGGTCACGATGTACGAGCCGCGCGGCGAGGTGCAACTGAGCGTCGAGGCGGTGCGGCGCACCGGCCAGGGGCGGCTGTTCGAGGCGTTCCTGAAGCTCAAGGCGCAGCTCGAAAGCGAAGGGCTGTTCGCGCCCGAGCGCAAGCGGCCGCTGCCCGCGCACCCGCGCGCGATCGGCATCGTCACGTCGCTGCAGGCCGCGGCGTTGCGCGACGTGCTGAGCACGCTGGCGCGCCGCGCGCCGCACGTGCCGGTGATCGTCTACCCGGCGCCGGTGCAGGGCGCGGGCGCCGCCGAGCGGCTCACGGCGATGGTCGAGGCGGCCAACGCGCGCCGCGAGGAGGATCGCACCGACGTGCTGATCGTTTGCCGCGGCGGCGGCTCGATCGAGGATCTCTGGTCGTTCAACGACGAAGCGCTGGCGCGTGCGATTGCCGCCAGCGCGTTGCCGGTGATCAGCGGCGTGGGCCACGAAACCGACTTCACGATCGCCGATTTCGCAGCCGACGTGCGCGCGCCCACGCCCACCGGCGCGGCCGAACTCGTCAGCCCGCAGCGCGCGCTGCTGCTGCGCGAGCTGGCCGAGCGCCACGCGGCGCTTGCGCGCGGCCTGCGGCGCGGGCTCGACGCGCGCGGCCAGCAGTTGGACTGGCTCGCGCGCCGGCTGGTCAGCCCGGCCGAGCGGCTGGCGCGTCAGCGCACCCACTTGCAGCAACTGTCGGTGCGGCTCGCCTCGGCCGGCGCGCGGCCGGTGCGCGACGCACGCGGCCGCTTCGCGCTGGTCATGCTGCGCTGGCAGCGCACCCGGCCCGATCCGGCGGCGGCCCGGCAACTGTTGGCCGGGCACGCGCAGCGGCTCGGCACGGCGCTGCGTTACCGTCACGAGCGCGAGGCGTCGCGCGTGGCCGGCCTGGCGGCGCGGCTCGAGGTGCTGAGCCCGCAGCGTACGCTGGAGCGCGGCTACGCGGCGCTGATCGACACGCAAACCGGCCGGGCGGTGCGCTCGCCGGGCACGCTGAAGCCGCAGCGCCGGCTGGCCGTGCATCTGGCCGAGGGCACTGTCGACGTGACGTTGGCCGACGTCCAGCCGCGCCTCGACGAATCGTTCTGAACCCCGCGCGGCCGGCGCGGTTCGCCGCGCCGCGCAACGGGATCGAATCGTGCTGCATTTCCATCGACGCGTGCGCGTTTCCCGGCGGTTCCCGATGCCGGAAATATGTCGCACGCGTGTCGGCAGGCCGCTATGACAGCGGCTCCGACAGCCGGACGGATGGCGGCGCGCCCGAATACCCGCGAGTTTGCGGGGTTATTCGGTCTCGCCTACAATCGGACGCTCGCAGGACCCTGTCCCCCCACACATACTTCAAAGGAATCGCCATGGCTCATACGCTCCCGCCGCTGCCGTACGCTGAAGACGCGCTCGCTCCGCACATCTCGGTCGAGACGATCCAGTTCCACTACGGCAAGCACCATCAGACCTATGTGACGAACCTGAACAACCTGATCCCGGGCACCGAGTTCGAAAACCTCTCGCTCGAAGAGATCGTGAAGAAGTCGTCGGGCGGTATTTTCAACAACGCCGCGCAAATCTGGAATCACACGTTCTTCTGGAACAGCCTGTCGCCGAAGGGTGGCGGTGCACCGACGGGCGCCCTGGCCGACGCGATCAACGCCAAGTGGGGTTCGTTCGACGCATTCAAGGAAGCGTTCACCAAGACGGCAATCGGCACGTTCGGCTCGGGCTGGGCATGGCTGGTGAAGAAGGCCGACGGCTCGCTCGACCTGGTCTCGACCAGCAACGCCGCCACGCCGCTGACGACCGATGCCAAGGCCCTGCTGACGATCGACGTCTGGGAACACGCCTACTACATTGACTACCGCAACGCCCGTCCGAAGTTCGTCGAAGCGTTCTGGAATATCGTGAACTGGGACTTCGCAGCCAAGAACTTCGCGTAAGTCACGGTTTCGGTTCTGATCGGCAAGCAGCTTCCGGGCTGCCGTCGATGAAAAAAGCCCTCGCATGCGAGGGCTTTTTTTCGTCCCGGCGAAACGGCGCGTGCCGCCCGCCCGTTGGCGGTTCAGCCCGCCAGTTTCAGTTTCGCCGCGAGCCGCTCGCGTGCCGCGTCGTGGGTGCGCTCGAACTTCAGCGGCGTGACGGTGATGTGGCCGGCGCGCAGCGACAGCGTTTCGGAATCGGGCGCGTCGTCGCGGGGGCCGCGCGCGAGCTTGAGCCAGTGATAGCCGTGTTCTCGCGGATCGGTGCGCGAGACGATCTCCACGCCGCCGAGCAGGCCCCGGCCCTGCGTGGTTACCTTCAGGGTGCCCACTTCGCTGGCCGCCACCGGCGGGAAGTTCACGTTCAGGCACGCGTCGGCATCCCAGCCGGCCGCCACCAACTGGCGGATCACGCCGGCCGCATGCTCGCCGGCCGTGTCCCACGGCACCGCGTTGCGGTTCGCGAACGCCTGGCTCAATGCGATGGCCGGCACGCCGATCAGCATGCTCGTCATGGCCGCGCCGACGGTGCCCGAGAACACCGTCTCGGTGCCGAGGTTCGCGCCGCGATTGATGCCGGACAGCACGAGTTCGGGCCGCGCCTCCTGCATCAGGCTGCCGAGCGCCACGGCCACGCTGTCGCCCGGCGTGCCGCGCACGGCGAAGCGCCGTTCGCCGGCGGCAACCACACGCAGCGGCTCGTGCAGGCTCAAGGAATGCGAGGTGCCGCTCTGGTCCGAGACCGGCGCGACGGTCCAGACTTCGCGCGCCAGCGTCCGGGCGACCCGTTCGAGCACGGCGAGGCCGGGCGCGTCGATACCGTCGTCGTTGGTGAGCAGGATGCGGTTGAAGAGCGGCGGGGCTGACGACATCGGGTGGGTCCTCGTGGAGTGAAGTGACGTGAAGCGGGATGGGGAGACGGGCGAGGGCGGCGCAGACCACCGGCCGCCCGCGCCGGGACGCTCATGCTATCAAGATCCGGCGGCGCGGCAGCCCACGATGCGCGCAGGGCTCACAGCGCCCGCCCGATCTCGCCGCTCGCGGCCCGCAATGCGGCGAGATCGAGGATCTCGATCTCGCCCACCTGCAGGCGCACCACGCCGCGCGCGGCCATCTCGCGCAGCAACTGGTTGGTGGTCTGGCGCGTGAGCGAAGCCAGCGACGCGAGCCGCTCCTGCGAGAGCCGGATGCGCGTGTGGCCGGTGCTGATCCCGCCGTAGCCCTCGGCGATCATCAGCAGCCGCGCGGCCAGGCGCTGGGCGGCCGGCATCACGCTGATCGCCTCCACGGTCAGGAACGACAGCCGCAGCTTCTGGGCCATCAGGAGCCCGAAGTGTCGCCAGTAATGCGGCGACTCGGCGAGCAGTTGTTGCAGCGCAGCTTGCGCGAGATGCAAAAGTCGTGTGTTCTCCACGGCAATCGCATCGTGTGTGCAGGGCTGGCCGTCGAACAGGGAGATCTCGCCGAACCAGGTGGTGGGTTCGAGCACGGTCAGCAGAGATTCGCGGCCATCGGGATCGACGGCGCCGATGCTGAGTGCGCCGGCCAGTACCGCGTACAGCCCGCACGGCGGATCGCCGCGCCGGAACAGCGTCTCGCCGGCGGCGAGTTCGCGCACGGTGGCGGTGGCGCGCAGCCTGACGCGCAAGGCGTCGGGCAGGGCGCGGAACCAGGGGTTCGCGTCGAGCAGGGAAAGCAGCGGATCGGGCGGCGCGAGCATGGGGGATGTCGGGTAGCTGACAGCGAAGGCGCGGGGCAATCCGCATCATAGCGCTCGTCAAGGAGGCAGACACGATGAAGACACTGATCGATCAACTCGCAAACTACGCCGCGTATCACCGCGATACGCGCAATATCGTCACCCACTTGTTCGGCATCCCGATGATCGTCGCCGCGGTGGCCGTGCTGCTGTCGCGGCCGGCGGCCGGCGCGCTGGCCGGCGTCGCGTTGAGCCCGGCGCTCGTGGTGGCGGTGGCCGCCGCGCTTTACTACCTGCGGCTCGACCTGCGTTTCGGCACGGCCATGAGCGTGCTGCTCGCGCTGACGCTCTGGCTCGGCCAGGCGCTGGCCGCCGAGCGCACCGGCGTGTGGCTCGCGGCGGGCATTGGGTTGTTCGTGGCGGGGTGGGTGATCCAGTTCGTCGGTCATGCGTTCGAAGGGCGCAAGCCGGCCTTCGTCGACGACGTGATCGGCCTGGCGATCGGGCCGCTGTTCGTGGTGGCGGAGCTCGCGTTCTATGCGGGCCTGCGCCGCGAGGTGCGTGACGCGATCGAGCGGCGTGTCGGCCCGCAGCGTCACGGGCCGCACGGCGCACGCGTCTGACCCGACCATGACCCGGCTCGCGGTGTTCGGCGCGGGCACCGTCGGCTGCTATATCGGCGGCCGGCTTGCGGTCGCGGGCGGCAATGTGCGCTTCGTCGGCCGCGCCGACACCGGGGACATGCTGCGCACCCACGGGCTCACGCTCGACGATTACTTCGGCCGCGAGGCGCAGGTCGCGCCCGAGCGGATCGATTTCCACACCGACGCGCGTGCGCTGGCCGATGCCGACGTGGTGTTCGTGACGGTGAAATGCACGGCGACGCCGGCCGCGGCCGCCGCGCTCGATCCGGTGCTGCGCCCCGGCACGCTCGTGATCAGCTTCCAGAACGGTGTGCGCCAGGCCGATGCGTTGCGCATCGCGCTGCCGGCGCGCACGGTGCTCGCGGCGATGGTGCCGTTCAACGTGGTGGCGCGCGGCAACGGCGTGTTCCATCAGGGCTCGGGCGGCCAGCTCGTGGTGGAGGCGTCGCCGCGGCTCGACGCCATCAACGACGTGTTCGACCGCGCGGTGCTGCCGCTGCGGCATTGCGAGAACATCCTGCCGGTGCAATGGGCCAAGCTGCTGTTCAACCTCAACAACGCGATCAACGCGCTGTCGTGGCTGCCGTTGCGCGAGCAACTGGGCCAGCGCGATTACCGGCGCTGCCTCGCGCTGGCGCAAACCGAGGCGCTGCGCATCCTGCATCGTTCGGGGATTCGGCCGGCGTGGCTCACGCCGTTGCCGCCCGGCTGGCTGCCGGCGGTGCTGGGGTTGCCCGATGCGCTGTTCGCGCGATTCGCGGGGCCGATGCTGTCGATCGATCCGCATGCGCGCTCGTCGATGGCCGACGATCTCGCCGCGGGCCGCCAGACCGAGATCGACTGGCTCAACGGCGAGATCGTGCGGCTGGCGGCGGAATCGGGGATGCGCGCGCCGGTTAATGAACGGCTGCGCGAGCTGGTGCGGCTGGCGAGCAGCGATCGTTCGCACACGCGCTGGCGCGCCGATGCCCTGCTGCATACGTTGCGCGACGCGGCGGATGAACCGCCGCCGCTGCCTGCCGACCAGGCTTGAACGGGCCTGAGCGGGCGCGGCGCGTTACCAGTTGATGTCGACGCAGAGCACCTGCATGCCGCTCGTGCGCACGGCGGCGATGGAGGCGGTCACGCACAGGTGCGCCTCGTTGATCGACAGATAGGGCGGCGTGACGCGCACGCTGCCCGGCGCGCGCATCGCCTCGATGAAGTACGGCCGGCGTTCCCAGCTCGCGCCCTCCGAATGCAGCAGCGGCCGGAAGCGCTTGGCGCGCTGCGAGGCGCGGGTGCGCGGCAGCACGTTGTCGCCGATCTGGCGGCCCGAGGCGTCGAGCAGGAAGCAGCGCGCCGCGTCGGGCAGGGCGAGCAGGTCGGCGGCGGCCGTGCCGATATCCTGCCCGGCCGCGATGCGCGTGCTGGCCTGTTCGAGCGCAGCCACGTACGGCGCGAGCCGCGCATGCTGGGTACGCTCGCGCTCGGCCACGCGCAGCCGCAGCGCGGCCGACAGCGTGTCCATCGAGCCGGCCGCCGCCTGCGGCTGCACCGGCTCGACGCTCGGCCCCGAAAAATACGTGCCTTGTACGAAATCGACGTTGCATTCGAGCGCGATCAACGCCTCGCGCTCGGTCGACAGCCCACCCATCAGCACCAGTTGCCCCGATTCGTGCAGCAGCGAGACCAGCCCCGGCAGCACGCGTTCGAGGTGCGAGTGCTCGCTCGCCTGGGCGAGAATGCCGCGGTCGAGCGCGACGATATCGGGATGCAGATGCCAGACGCGATCGATGTTCGAATGCTTCGCGCCGAAGCCGCCCAGCGCGATCAGGAAGCCGGCCTTGCGCAGGCCGTCGACGATCGCGCCGAAGCGCGGCGTGTCGCCGCCGGCCTGCTCGGGCACTTCGAGCACCACGCGCTGCGGCGGCAGGCCCAGGGTTTTCAGGTTCGCGAGCAGCGCGTCGCCGTAGATGGTGTCCATCAGCGCGGCCGGGTGCAGGCTCAGGAAGAGCCATTCCTCGTGGCTGTCGAACGCGTGGAAGTTGCCCAGATGCAGCGATTCCGCGAGCCGGCCCAGTTCGAGCAGGTCACCGCGCCGCGCCGCCTGCGTGAACACTTCGTGCGACGGCACCTGCGCGCCGTCGGCGCCATGCGCGCGCAGCGAGGCGTGATAGCCGATCGCGCGGCGGTGCGAGACCGAGAACACCGGCTGGAACACGCTGAACACGGTGTAGTCGCCGTACAGCACGGTGCGCCGGTTGCCGTCGTCGCCCGCGACGGGGCGCGGCGGCTGGAAGCCGGGAGGATCGATATCGATCATGGTCGTCATGGTGCGGCGGGGAAGAGGGTGACAGTTTACCTAGCACCGGTGAACGAGCAAGAAACATGCGCGGCGACCGCGCCGCATGCAGCCGTTGTGCAACGCTCGCGCGGGCGGGTGCCGACGGCGTGCATGGTGCGGTTGCACCGAGTTGGTGCTGCGATGCGGGCGCGGTCGTGCATGGCGCGGCGCTGCCGGTCGGCTGCGATGTCGAGCCGGATGTCGCGCCGGGCGAGGCTTTTTCGGCTGCGCTGGCGTGTCGGGTTAGCGGTCGAGTTCCCGGCCGAGTTCCTGCCGAATCCCCGCCGCTTGTCCCGATTTATGCGCGTTCCGACGGATCGGTCTTCTTCGCCGTGCTGCCGCGCACGTCCGGCGAGAGCTGCGCGAAGATCCACGCCGAGCACGCGGTGATGATGCCCACGCACACGAACGTGGCGTGGAAGGCCGGCAGCGTGTGGGTGGGCGTCACGCTGTGCATCACGCCCGTGAACGTGGCGAGCAGCGCGCCGGCCACCGTCACGCCGAGGCTCATCGCCAGCATCTGCACGAGCGAGAACAGGCTGTTGCCGCTGCTCGCGCCGCCGGTGCCGAGATCCTTGAGCGTCAGCGTGTTCATCGCCGTGAACTGCATCGAGTTGAAGCCGCCGAACACGGCCAGTTGCAGCACCTGCAGCCACAACGGCAGGCGGTCGCTGATCAGCGCCATGCTGGCCATCATCAGCCCGACCATGATGGTGTTCAGCAGCAGCACCTTGCGGTAGCCGTGGCGCGTGATGAGCTGGGTGATCAGGCGCTTCGAGAACATTCCGGCTGCCGCCACCGGCAGCATCATCAGGCCGGCCTCGAACGCCGAGTAGCCGAGGCTCACCTGCAGCAGCAGCGGAATCAGGTACGGCATCGCGCCGCTGCCGATCCGCGCGAACAGGTTGCCGAGCAGGCCCACGCTGAACGTGTGGATCTTGAACAGGTCGAGCGGAAACAGCGGGTGCGGCGCGCGCACCGCGTACAGCCCGTAGGCGACGAACGCGGCGAGGCCGAGGATCATCAGCACCAGCACCGCGCCGTGGTCCATGCCGAGATCGGCCAGCCCGTCGAGCGACAGCGATACCGCGATCATGCCGATCGTCAGCAGCAGGTAGCCGCGCAGGTCGAAGCGGCCCACCGCCGGATTGCGCGAATCGGGCATCGAGAAATAGGTGGCCAGGCAACCGGCCACGCCCACCGGCACGTTGATCAGGAAGATCCAGTGCCATGAAGCGATCTTGACGAGCCAGCCGCCGAGCGTCGGGCCGATCAGCGGGCCGATCAGGCCCGGGATCGCGACGAACGACAGCGCCGGCAGGTAGCGCTCGGCCGGGAACGTGCGCAGCACGGCGAGCCGCCCCACCGGCAGCAGCATCGCGCCGCCCACCCCCTGCGCGACGCGGAACCCCACCAGTTGCGGCAGCGTGTGCGCGTTGGCGCACAGCAGCGAGCTGGCCGAGAAGATCAGGATCGCGCTGAAGAACACCCGGCGCGTGCCGAATGTGTCGGCCAGCCAGCCCGAGACGGGGATCATCACCGCCATCGTCAGCGAATAGGCGATCACCACCGATTGCATGCGCAGCGGCGATTCGCCGAGGCTCGCGGCCATCGACGGCAGCGCCGTGTTGACGATGGTGGAGTCGAGCGTCTGCATGAAGAAGCCGGTGGCGACTACCCACAGCATCACGGTCAGGGACGATTCGCTCGGAGCGGCGGGGGGACGGGACATGGGTGGGGTTCGGAGTCGCGGACAGCCGCCATTGTAGGAAAAAGCGCAGTGGTCGCGCAGGAAGATCGTGGCGGGCGGAGGTGCCTGCGCGACTGAAGTACCGAAGTGATGAAGTGATGAAGTGATGGACGCGACCGATGTGGTCAACACGACCGACGCAACGGTTGCAACCGGATGTGCCAAAGCGACCAAAGCGCCTGCCTGCCACCCGCTCACCCGCCCGGCGCGTCGCTGCCCACATAGCGGGCGCGCGGGCGGATCAGCTTGCCGTCGCGCTGCTGCTCCAGCGCGTGCGCGATCCAGCCCGCGGTGCGCCCGGCCGCGAACAGCACGAAACCCGCGCCCTCGGGCAGCGCCAGCACGCGTTCGATCAGCGCGAGCGCGAAATCGACGGTCGGCCGTTCGCCGGTGGCCGCCTCCACGCGCGCGGCCACGGCCAGCCCCTGGCGCAGCGCCGCTTGCGTGCCGGCGTGCTCGCGCAGCATCTCGATCAGCGCGATGCAGCGCGGATCGCCGTCCGGGTAGAGCGGATGGCCGAAGCCGGCGAGCCGGGTGCGGCCGCCGTCGTCGCGCTCGTCGTGGGCGAGCCGGATCGCGAGGTAGCGGTCGAGGTCCGCCGCGCGCGCGGCTTCCTCGAACAGCGCACGCACGCGTACCGTCTCGCCTCCGTGACGCGGCCCCGACAGCGCGGCCAGGCCGCCCGCGATCGCGCCGAACAGATGCGTGCCGGTGGAGGCGATGCAGCGCACCGCGAAGGTCGAAGGGTTCAACTCGTGATCGGCGCACAGCACCATCGCGGCGCGCAGCAGGCCGGCCGCCTTGCCGCCGCGCAGGCCCCAGGCGGCGGCCAGTTGGCGGTGCGCCGGCTGCGCGGAAGGCGTCGTGCCCGCCAGCGCGGCGAGCGTGGCGCGCAGCAGCGCGACGGCCACCTCGATCTGCGCGTGCGGCCCGCTCGCCCAGACGCGCGGCAGGCGCGCGGCGGCGGCCGGCAGCATGACCAGCGCGCGGTCGAGCGGCGGGCAATCGGCCCAGTCGTGCAGCCAGCGCTGCCATTGCGCGGCGTCGATGCCGTCGAGCGCGGGCTCGGCGGCGAGGCGCGCCGGCTCGCATTCCCACAGCAGCGCGGCGGTCTCCTCCAGCGAGGCGCGCCCGGCCAGCTCGACGGCATCGTGGCCGCGATAGCGCGGGCGGCCGTCGGCGATTCGCGTGATGCGCGATTCGAGCACCGGCACGCCGAAATCGAGCGAGCGCTCGGCCACGCCGCCCGCGCGTTTTGCGTCGGCGCGGCGGCGCGCCAGCAGCGTGACCTCGTCGGCATCGTAGTGGCGGCGCTTCGAGCGGCCGTCGGGATAGGACGCGAGCAGCCCGCGGCTGACATAGGCGTAGAGCGTGGGCAGGCTCACGCCGAGCTGGCGGGCGGCGTCGGCGGCGCTGATTCTGGGCATCGGCAGGCTCCGGCGCGCAGTCGCGCGCGCATAACCGAACAAATCTGTATGTATTGATTCGGGCCATCAAGATTGATCGCCCCGGTAGCGCGATTCTAGACTCGTCGCACCCCTTATGAACGGAGCAGACGATGGAGCCACGACAAGCCTTGCAGACCCTCTGGCAACTGGCGGACGGCGATCCGGCCGGGCTGGCGCGCGTCGATTTCGACGCCGGCGCGACAGACCCGGGACTGCCGTCGGTGCATCGCGTCGGCACGCTGGCGCTGGCCACCGTCGCGGCGGCCGGCCTGGCCGCCGCCGAGTGCGATCGCCTGCGCACCGGCCGCGTGCAGCGCGTGGCGCTTTCGCAGGAGGCGGCGCTGGCCGCGTTTCGCAGCGAGCGTTACCTGCGCGTCGATGGCGAGCCCGCGCCCGACCCGCGCGATCCGGCCACCGGCTTCTACCCGACCCGCGACGGCCGTTGGATCCAGTTGCACGCGAACTTTGCGCATCACCGGCAGGGCATCGTCGCCGTGCTCGGCTGCGCCGATACGCCCGAAGCGATCGCCACGGCCATCCTCGGCCGCGATGGCGCCGAACTCGACGCCACGCTGGCCGACGCGGGCCTGTGCGCGGCATTGATTCGCACCCCGGACGAATGGGCCGCGCTCGACGCGGCACGCGCGCTCGCACGCGGGCCGCTGTTCGAGATCGAGCGGATCGGTGACGCGCCGCCGCGCCCGATCGGCCGCGCCCCGCGCGATGGCGCCCCGCCGGCGCGGCCGCTGGCCGGCACCCGCGTGCTCGATCTGACGCGCATCATCGCCGGGCCGGTGGCCGGGCGCACGCTCGCCCAGCATGGCGCCGACGTGCTGCTGGTGAACGGCCCGCATCTGCCGAACATCCCGGCGCTCGTGATCGACAACGGCCGCGGCAAGCGCTCGGCGCACGTCGATCTGCGCAGCAACGAAGGCCAGGCCACGCTCGACGCGCTGGCCGGCGGCGCGGACGTGTTCCTGCAGTCGTATCGGCCCGGCGCGCTGGCCGCGCGCGGGTTCGGCGACGACGCGCTGGCGCATCGGCATTCGGGCATCGTGAGCGTGTCGGTATGCGCTTACGGCTATGACGGCCCGTGGGCGACGCGGCGCGGCTTCGACAGCCTCGTGCAGTCGGCCAGCGGCATCGCCTGGCACGAGCAGCGCGCGGCCGGCGCCGAGGGCCCCGTGCATTTGCCGTGTCAGGCGCTCGATCATGCGACGGGCTACCTCGCCGCGTTCGGCGCGATGATCGCGCTGGCGCGGCGCGCGAGCGAGGGCGGCAGTTGGCGCGTGCGCGTGTCGCTGGCGCAGACGGGCCGCTGGCTGCAATCGTTCGGCCTGGTGGAAGGCGGGCGCGCGGTGCCCGATCGTTCGCTCGACGACGTGCGCGATCACCTCGATACGCCGCTCGCTTCGCCGTTCGGCGCGGTGCAGGGCGTGCGGCCGGCCGAGCGGCTCGACGCCACGCCCGCGCATTTCGCGCGGCCGCCGGTGCCGCCCGGCACCGATGCGCCGGCATGGCTCGATTGATCGGCGTGAATCGATGAAAAGGGCGGTGCGGCACGCACGGAAATTGCGCGCTGCGAGGGCGATGCGCTGGGTACCAGCGGGGGGCTTACTTCCGCAATTCCACGACGAAATCGTAGTAATCGTTGCGGCAGTACGTGTCGGTCAGTTCGATCGCGCGCTGGTCGTGGGTGTAGCCGATGCGCGTGATCAGCAGCAGCGCGTCGTGCGGTGCGATGCCCATCTGCGCGGCGATCTCTTCGCTGGCGTTGACGGCGCGGAAATGCTGCAGCGCCCGCACGATCGGTGTGCCGCGCTGTTCGAGGTAGGAATAGAGCGAATCGCCGATCACGGCGGGATCGGGAATCAGCGTGGCCGGGAACGTGGAGTTCTCGACCGCCATCACGATGCCGTCGGCGAGTCGCAAGCGCTTGAGCCGCGTGACCGAGGCGGCCGGCGACAGCCCGAGCTGGATCACCTCGTCGCGATTGGCCGGCTGCACGCTGCCCGCGATCCAGCGCGAGCTCGGCGTGAAGCCGCGCCGGCGCAGCATCTCGCTGAAACTCGACAGCCGCGAGAGCGGATCTTCATAACGCGGCTGGATGAAGTTGCCGGCGCCGTGCGTGCGGCGGATCAGGCCTTGCTCGACGAGCAGCGCGATCGCCTTGCGGGCCGTGATGCGCGACACGCCGAGCGCCTCCGACAGCACGCGCTCGGATGGCAGCGCTTCGCCGGCCGCCCAGCGGTTGTCGTGGATCGCCTCGCCGAGCTTGCGCGCGAGTTGCAGATAGAGCGGCGTATCGTTGTCCGGGTCCGGGCGCAGATCGTGCCAACGGTCTTCCGTCGATGGCTTCATGAGGGCGGCGTGAAACAGGGTGGGGGCCATTTTATGTCATCGCGGGCCGCCGTTATAGCCCGGCGATCCCTGCCATGAATCGCTACACTGGCGAGCCCGGCCTGTTGCCGGATCACCCGCGAGGACGAGATGGCGAACACCACCGATACGATCGCGCTGCCCGACGGCGAGCGCGTCGCGAAGCTCGGGCAGGGCACCTGGGAAATGGGCGAGCGGCCCGCGCGCCGCGCCGCCGAGATCGCCGCGCTGCGCGCCGGCATCGAGCTGGGCATGACGCTGATCGATACGGCCGAGATGTACGGCGACGGCGCGACCGAGGAGCTGGTGGGCGAGGCGATCGGCGGCCTGCGCGATTCGGTGTTCCTGGTCAGCAAGGTCTATCCGCATAATGCCGACCGCCGCCGCATGATCGCGTCGTGCGAGGCCAGCCTGAAGCGCCTCGGCACCGATCGCCTCGATCTGTATCTGCTGCATTGGCGCGGCGGCGTGCCGCTCGACGAAACGCTCGAAGCGTTCGACGCGCTGCGCACGGCCGGCAAGATTCGCCATTGGGGCGTCAGCAACTTCGACACCCGCGACATGGAAGAACTGGTGGCCGCCAACGGCGCGGGCTGCGCGACCAACCAGATCCTCTACAACCTGGCGCGGCGCGGGCCGGAGTTCGAGCTGCTGCCGTGGCTCGCGACACGCCACATGCCGGCCATGGCCTACAGCCCGATCGATCACCAGCGCTTGCCGCGCGGCACCGTGCTCGACGAGATCGCGGCCGAGCGCGGCGCCTCGCCCGAGCAGGTGGCGCTGGCCTGGGTGTTGCGGCGTGAGGAAGTGCTGGCGATTCCGAAGGCGGGCACCGTCGAGCATGTGCGCGCGAACCGCGCCGCGCTCGATTTGGTGCTCGACGACGCGGCGCTCGCGCGGCTCGACGTGGTGTTCAGGCCGCCGCGCCGCAAGCAGCCGCTGGAAATGCTGTAGACGCAGCCGCGCGCCCGCGCTCGTTCAGGCCAGTTGCGAGCTGGCGCGGCGCCAGCGGTGGAACAGGATCGAGCCGACCCAGCACACCAGAAACAGGCCGACGATGCCGTAGCCGATCGCGCCGAAGCGGTCGTTGATGGCACCGACCAGGTCCCACACGCCGCCTGCCAGCCCGAGCTTGTCGGCCACCAGGCCGAGCGCCTCGACGCCGCCGATCACCAGCGCCACCGCCGCCGACACGAACGTGATGCTGAGGTTGTAGGCGAGCTTGCGCTTCGGGTCGTCCATCGCCCAGCCGTAGGCGTGCACCATCAGCACGTTGTCGGTCGAATCGATCAGCGTCATGCCGGCCGTAAACAGCGCCGGGAACACCAGTACCGCGTGCAGCGGCAGCCCCTGGTTGGCCTGCGCGGCGGCGATCGCGAGCAGGCCGATTTCGGTGGCGGTGTCGAAGCCCAGGCCGAACAGCAAGCCGACCGGATACATGTGCGCGCTCTTCGTGACGAGCCGGAACAGCGGGCGCAGCAGACGCGTCAGCAGGCCGCCGGCCGGGTGGTGATGGGCGTCGCCCGGGTGAGCGTCGTGTGCGTCGTGACCGGTGCCGGCACGCGCGCGGCGGTAGCGGCGCCAGATGTCGCGCAGGATCACGAGGTTGATGATCGCCAGCACCAGCAGGAAGCTCGCCGAGACGGCCGTGCCGATCGTGCCGCCGACCGCCTTGAAGGTGTCGAACTGGGTGCGCAGCGCGAGCGCCGTGATGGCGATGCCGAGCGTCGCGACGATCACGATGGTCGAATGGCCGAGCGAGAAGAACAGGCCCACCGAGAACGGCCGCTTGCCGTCCTGCATCAGCTTGCGCGTGACGGTGTCGATCGCGGCGATGTGGTCGGCGTCGACCGCGTGGCGCAGCCCGAAGCCGTAGGCGAGCGCCGCGGTGCCGAGCAGCAGCGGATGGTCGTGCAGCGCCACCAGCGCCCAGATCCAGGCGGCGAGATTCGCGCCCAGCAGCGCGGCATAGAGCGTGAACAACTGGCGGCGGGGCGAGGTCGGCATGATCGGACGGAGCAGGGTGGGCGGCTGGGATGCGGGCATTCTGACACGAGCAAAAATCCGGTGGTATGACCGGACGAGCCGCTGCGCGCGGCTCGGCGGGGTTGAAGCAGGATATGCAGTTTAGCTGTGCAGTTTTCCTGTAGAAGTGCTATCGTGCGCCGATGTCCCGATCCTCCGAATCTCCCATCGCCCCCGAGCCCGCCCATCTGGCCGGCGACCTGCGCATCGCGCTCGCCCGGCTGATGCGGCGATTGCGCGAGCAGGGCCGCGCTGGCGATTTCACGTCGTCGCAGCGCTCGGTGCTGCTGCGTCTGGAGCGCGATGGCCCGTCCACCGTGTCGGCGCTGGCGCGCGCGGAGAGCGTACGGCCGCAGTCGATGCGCGCCACGGTGGCCGCGCTCGAAGCGGCCGGCGCGGTGAGCGGCTCGCCCGACCCGGCCGACGGCCGCCAGACGCTGATGCAACTGACCGATACGTTCCGCGCGCGCTTGCAGGCGAGCCGCGCCGCGCGCGAGGATTGGCTGGGCCGCGCGCTCGACGCGCGCCTGTCGGCCGCCGAGCGGCGCGAGCTGGCGGCGGCCGTGGCGCTGCTGCAGCGGCTCGCCGAGGACTAGCGCGATGGCGATGAACCTGGCCCGCTCGTTCCGTTCGCTGCGCAATCCGAACTACCGGTTGTGGGCGGGCGGCGCGCTGGTGTCGAACGTCGGCACCTGGATGCAGCGCACCGCGCAAAGCTGGCTCGTGCTGACCCAGCTCACACATCACGATGCGTCGGCGGTCGGCATCGTGATGGCGCTGCAATACGCGCCGCAGATGCTGCTGCTGCCGTGGACAGGCTACGCCGCCGATCACTTCGACCAGCGCAAGCTGCTGCGCGTGACGCAGGCGCTGATGGGCCTGATCGCGCTGGCGCTCGGCATGAGCGTGGTGGCCGGCGTGGTGCGGCTCTGGCATGTGTATCTGTTCGCGCTGCTGTTCGGCAGCGTGGCCGCGTTCGATGCGCCGGTGCGGCAGACCTTCGTCACCTCGCTGGTCGGCGACGCCGATCTGGCCAATGCCGTTGCGCTCAATTCCACCGTGTTCAACGCCGCGCGCATGATCGGGCCGGGCGTGGCCGGCGCCGTGATCGCCACGGTCGGCACCGGCTGGGCGTTCGTGCTGAACGGCCTGTCGTTCGGCGCGGTGCTGCTGTCGCTGTCGCGGCTGAAGGTATCGGCGCCGCCTGCGGGGGCGCGGCCGCGGCGCGCGCAGGGCGGGCTGGCCGCGGGCCTCCATTACGTGCGCGGCCGGCCTGATCTGGTCGCGATCCTCGTCATGCTGTTCCTGATCGGCACGTTCGGGCTCAACTTCCAGATCTTCATTTCGACGATGGCCGTCGACGTGTTCCATACCGGCGCGAGCGGGTTCGGGCTGCTGTCGTCGATCATGGCGATCGGCACCATCGCCGGCGCGCTGGTGGCCGCCGGCCGCGACCGGCCGAGCCTGCGCACGCTGTTGTCGGGCTGCCTGCTGTTCGCGCTCGGCTGCGCGTGCGCGGCGCTCGCGCCGGGCTTCTGGATCTTCGGCGCGATGCTGGTGCTGACGGGCATCGCTTCGCTGACCATCACCAATTCCTCGAACAGCCTGATGCAGTTGTCGACCGAGCCGGGCATGCGCGGGCGCGTGACGGCGCTGCGTGTCGCGGTCGTGATGGGCGGCACGCCGATCGGCGCGCCCATCGTCGGCTGGATCGCCGACCGCTGCGGGCCGCGCTGGGCCTTGGGCGTGGGGGCGGCAGCCGGGGTGGTGGCTGCCTGGGTGGCGTGGCGCGCGATGCAGCGGCAGGCGCGGGAGCAGGATGAGGCGGATGAGGCGGATGAGGCGGCGGCCGTGGCGGCCGGTCATCGCATCATCGATGTCGTCGAGGCCGAGGCCGCCGATGAACCGCCCGCGTCTCGCCGGCGCTGATATCGCCGCCGAACCGCCAACGTATCGACGAAAAAAAGCCCGTCCACACGGGACGGGCTCGATCCTGCCGATGGGCCGGCAGCCGCTCGCGCGGCTGCACCGGCCCGGGCCAGGCGATGCGCGCGGGGCTTAACGGCCCTTGGCGCTGATCACCGCTTCCGACACGTTGGCCGGCGTTTCGGCGTAGTGCTTGAACTCCATCGTGTAGGTCGCGCGGCCTTGCGTGGCCGAGCGCAGCGAGGTGGAGTAGCCGAACATCTCCGACAGCGGCACCTCGGCGCGCACGACCTTGCCGCCGCCGCCCGCGATGTCGTCCATGCCCTGCACGATGCCGCGACGGCTCGACAAATCGCCCATCACGTTGCCCATGAAATCCTCGGGCGTTTCCACCTCCACGGCCATCATCGGTTCGAGCAGCACCGGCTTGGCGCGCCGCATCGCTTCCTTGAACGCCATCGAGCCGGCCATCCGGAACGCGTTTTCGTTCGAGTCCACGTCGTGGTACGAGCCGAACGTCAGGTGCACCTTGACGTCGACGATCGGGTAGCCGGCCAGCACGCCGCTCTTCAGCGTGTCCTGGATGCCCTTGTCGACAGCCGGGATGTACTCGCGCGGAATCACGCCGCCCTTGATCTCGTCGAGGAACTCGTAGCCCTTGCCCGGATTCGGCTCCAGCGTCACCACCGCATGGCCGTACTGGCCGCGCCCGCCCGACTGCTTGACGAACTTGCCCTCGACATCCTTCGCGGTGGTGCGGATGGTTTCGCGATACGCCACCTGCGGCTTGCCGACCGTGGCCTCCACGCCGAACTCGCGCTTCATCCGGTCGACCAGGATTTCGAGGTGCAGCTCGCCCATCCCGGAGATGATCGTCTGGCCCGATTCCTCGTCGGTCTGCACGCGGAACGACGGATCTTCCTGCGCGAGACGGTTCAGCGCCAGGCCCATCTTTTCCTGGTCGACCTTGGTCTTCGGCTCGACCGCCTGTGAAATCACCGGCTCGGGGAATTCCATGCGTTCCAGGATGATCGGCGCGTTGACGGCGCACAGCGTGTCGCCGGTCGTCGCGTCCTTCAGGCCGACCGCCGCGGCGATGTCGCCGGCGCGCACTTCCTTGAGCTCCTTGCGCTCGTTGGCGTGCATCTGCAGGATCCGGCCCAGGCGTTCCTTCTTGTCCTTGGTCGCATTGAGCAGCGTGTCGCCCGATTCCACCACGCCCGAATAGACGCGGAAGAAGATCAACTGGCCGACGAACGGGTCGGTCATGATCTTGAACGCGAGCGCCGAGAACGGCTCGTCGTCGCTCGGGTGACGTTCCGCCGGCTTTTCCGGGTCGGCGTAGTCGTGGCCGAGAATCGCGGGCACGTCCACCGGCGACGGCAGATAGTCGATCACGGCGTCGAGCATGGCCTGCACGCCCTTGTTCTTGAACGCGCTGCCGCACAGCATCGGCACGATTTCATTGGCGACCGTGCGCTTGCGCAGCGCGGCCTTGATTTCGTCCTCGGTCAGCGATTCCGGGTCCGCCAGGTATTTCTCCAGCAGTTCCTCGCTCGCCTCGGCGGCGGCCTCGACCATCTTCTCGCGCCACTCCCGCGACAGCTCGACGAGGTTCTCCGGGATCTCCTCGTAGGTGAACTTCACGCCCTGGCTCTCGTCGTCCCACAGGATCGCCTTCATCTTGACGAGATCGACCACGCCCTGGAAGTGATCCTCGGCGCCGATCGGAAGCTGGATCGGCACGGCCACGCCCTTCAGGCGGTCGCCGATCTGCTTCTGCACGCGCAGGAAATCCGCGCCGATGCGGTCCATCTTGTTGACGAACGCGATGCGCGGCACCTTGTACTTGTTGGCCTGGCGCCAGACGGTTTCCGATTGCGGCTGCACGCCGCCCACCGAGTCGTAGACCATGCACGCGCCGTCGAGCACGCGCATCGAGCGCTCGACCTCGATCGTGAAGTCGACGTGCCCGGGGGTGTCGATGATGTTGATCCGGTGTTCGGGATAGTTGCCGGCCATGCCTTTCCAGAACGCGGTGGTCGCGGCCGACGTGATCGTGATGCCGCGTTCCTGCTCCTGCTCCATCCAGTCCATCGTGGCCGCACCGTCATGCACTTCGCCGATCTTGTGGCTCACGCCGGTGTAGAACAGGATGCGCTCGGTCGTCGTGGTCTTGCCGGCGTCGATGTGAGCGCTGATCCCGATATTTCTATAGCGCTCGATGGGGGTTTTGCGGGGCACGTGAACCTCCTGATGGTTCCTGGATGAGTCGGAGCCGGCCGAGATGGCCGGGTCGGCGACAACTTGCAAGCCTTCAAGCATAGCTTGTGCTGGTGGCTTTTGCAGATGAGGGCGTGGGCGGGCGATTCAAGCGGTGGCGCGCGGCGGGTGCGGGGGCCGGGCGAATGGCCGGCGAGCCGTGCGGGGCGGGCCTGACGGGGGATTCGGCTAAGCGCGATCAGGGAGGGCGTCGCGCTGGCCGGCGAGAAACCGGCACGCCGGCAGGGGCAAGCGCGAGGGGGGAACTGCGATCGCGGGCCGGCCGCCGACGTGAAAACGGCGGCACGCCCGGCCGGAACCGGTGCGTGCCGCCGTCGTGCGAACGCGCGTGCGTGGCGGAAAACCGGGCGGGCTTATTGCGCCGCCGGCAGCCCGTCGATCTTCATGCCGGGCTTGATGCCCTTGGCGGTGAACCAGCCCTTCGGCATTTCGAGCGCATAGACGCCGTTGTTGCGCGGGCAATGGTTGTCGGTGGTTTCGGCGCGCATCTCGTCGATGTCGGTGATCGTGCCGTCGGCGCGGATGAACGCGATCGACAGCGGGATCAGCGTGTTCTTCATCCAGAAACAATGGACCGCATTCTCGTTGAAGACGAACACCATCCCTTCGTTCGGCGCGAGCTGGCTGCGGTACATCAGCCCCTGCTCACGGTCGGCCTCGTTCGCGGCGACGCCGGCGTCGATCACGAACATGCCGACCCGCAGCTTCGCGCGCGGGAATTCGTTCGGCTGCTTCGCGCCCGGCGGGATGCCGTTCGACTGGGCGAAGGCGGGCGCGATGCCGCCGGCGGCCAGCGCGAGCGCGACGGGGAACACGGCGGCTCGCGCCAGGCGGGCGAGCGAAGAGCGCGGGGAAAATCGCACGACGAAACTCCTGAACGGGTAATCGAGGGCTGCATGGTACGCGATGCGCGCGGCCCGGTGCAGCATGCGCGGGCTCGTTGACGGGCCCATAAAGAAAAAGGCAGATCGCCTTGCGGGGATCTGCCTTTCAACAGCGTGGAAGCCGAACTACAGGCCCCCGACGTTGCTTACAGCCTGCTTACTTAGTTCGAAGCAGCTGCCGGTGCTGCTGCGTCGCTTGCAGCTGCCTTCTTCTTTGCGTGCTTCTTGGCAGCGTGGTGCTTCTTGTGCGTAGCCTTCTTCGCCGGAGCCGAAGCGGCTGCCGGAGCAGCAGCTTCCGGTGCCGAAGCTTGTGCGAATGCAGCCGTTGCGAACAGGCCAGCGACCAGAGCGGCGATCAGTTTGTTCATTTTTTGTTTCCTCAGCTTTAGTTAATTAACCAATGACCCGGCATAGGAGTCAATTCGTCTAACGAGGCCATCCACCTTTCGGTTGACAGACGCGACAGGAAATTTTTCCTGGCGCTGCGGACACGGCTGCGGGCGGCGTCGCGAACGACGGTGTTACCGCGGCTTGGCGCCAATGCCGGATAGCTCGGTCGGCATCTGCTTGTCTTAACGGCTGCTCGGAACGATCGGTTGACGCGTTCACGAAACTTTCATGCGTCGGAGGCAAAACCGTCCCAGGGGGCGCGCGGCGGCAGCGCGGCGGTCTCGCCGGGCGCGAGGCCGAGCGCGAACAGGTCGAGCGCGCCGATGCCGACGCGCACCAGGCGCAAGGTCGGGAAGCCGACCGCCGCGGTCATGCGGCGCACCTGTCGGTTCTTGCCTTCGGTGATCGACAGCTCGATCCAGGTGGTCGGGATCGCGGCGCGGTAGCGCACCGGCGGATTGCGCGGCCACAGCGATTCGGGCGGTTCGACGTAATCGGCGCGACACGGCTTCGTTACATAGTCGCCCAGGTCGACGCCGCGCGCGAGCGCCTTCAGCGCGGCCGCGTCGGGCGCGCCGTCGAGCTGCGCCCAGTAGCGCTTGACGAGCTTGTGGCGAGGTTCGGCGATGCGCGCCTGGAGCGCGCCGTCGTCGGTCAGCAGCAGCAGGCCCTCGCTGTCGGCGTCGAGCCGGCCGGCCGGGTACACGCCGGGCGTGTGGACCCAGTCGCCGAGCGACGGCCGGGTTTCGTGCGCCGAAAACTGGCAGATCGTGCCGAACGGTTTGTTGAGGGCGATCAGGGGCATGAGGGAAGCTGGGCGGGGCTCGCCGCGTCGTATGGCAAATGGCGGAATCTTAATGCATAATACGGAACGCCAAGTCTTTTGTCTTATATAAGACTTGATGGTCGACGGTGTGGCGAGGGCGTCTCGTGCCGTTGCATGCGGTCCGGGCGCTAGAATAGCGGCAACGTTTTCTGTGCATCAGCCAGGCAACCACACGCTTTTTCAATCAGCCCAGCCATTCACTGGAGTCGACCATGCCGTATCAGCACATCGTGGTCCCGGCGGGCGGTGACAAGATCACCGTCAACCCGGACTTGACGCTCAACGTATCCGATCAGCCGATCATCCCTTACATCGAGGGCGACGGCGTCGGCGTCGACGTCACCCCGGTGATGCTGAAGGTGGTGGATGCCGCCGTGGAAAAGGCCTACGGCGGCCAGCGCAAGATTCACTGGATGGAAATTTTCGCGGGCGAGAAGGCCACGCGCGTGTACGGCCCGGATGTCTGGCTGCCGGACGAAACGGTGCAGGTGGTGCGCGATTACGTGGTTTCGATCAAGGGCCCGCTCACCACGCCGGTCGGCGGCGGGATCCGCTCGCTGAACGTCACGCTGCGCCAGGAGCTCGATCTCTACGTGTGCCTGCGCCCGGTGCGCTACTTCAAGGGCGTGCCCTCGCCGGTGCGCGCGCCGGAGAAAACCGACATGGTGATCTTCCGCGAGAATTCGGAAGACATCTACGCCGGCATCGAGTGGCCGGCCGAGTCGGAGCAGGCCAAGAAGGTGATCCGCTTCCTGCGCGAGGAAATGGGCGCCAAGATCCGCTTTCCGGAAAGCTCTGGGCTCGGCGTCAAGCCGGTGTCGCGCGAAGGCACCGAGCGGCTGGTGCGCCAGGCGATCCAGTATGCGATCGACCATGAGCGCAAGTCGGTCACGCTGGTGCACAAGGGCAACATCATGAAGTACACCGAAGGCGCGTTCCGCGACTACGGGTACGCGTTGGCCAACAAGGAATTCGGCGCCGAACTGATCGACGGCGGCCCGTGGATGCGCCTGAAGAGCCCGAAAACGGGCGCCGAGATCGTCATCAAGGATTCGATCGCCGATGCGTTCCTGCAGCAGATCCTGCTGCGCCCGGTCGAATACGACGTGATCGCCACGCTGAATCTGAATGGCGACTATATTTCCGATGCACTGGCCGCGCAGGTCGGCGGCATCGGCATCGCGCCGGGCGCGAATCTGTCGGATTCGATCGCGATCTTCGAGGCGACCCACGGCACCGCGCCGAAGTACGCCGGCAAGGATTATGTGAACCCCGGCTCGGTCATCCTGTCTGCAGAGATGATGCTGCGCCACCTCGGCTGGACCGAGGCGGCGGATCTGATCATCGCGTCGATGGAGAAGTCCATCCAGCAGAAGCGCGTCACGTACGATTTCGCGCGGCTGATGGAAGGTGCGACGCAGGTGTCGTGCTCGGGCTTCGGCGGCGTGATGATCGAAAACATGTAACCCAACGCGGTATTGCCGGAGCGATCCGGCCGCCCCGGCGCGAGGCCGATCTCGCCGGGGTGCAAAAGAGGTTGTCGGCTCTGTTGCGCGGTCGGTGCGAAGGCGGCCCTGGTTGGTTCGCTGTCAGCGATCTCCTGTCAATTTTCACGTAGCAACGCATCAAACCAAACATGTCCACCTCGTCCAAGATCATCTATACCCTCACCGACGAAGCCCCGGCGCTCGCGACCTATTCGCTGCTGCCGATCGTCAAGGCTTTTACCCGCTCGTCGGGCGTCGCCGTCGAAACCCGCGACATCTCGCTCGCCGGCCGCATCATCGCCGTCTTCCCCGAGGCGCTGACGCCCGAGCAGAAGATCAGCGACGACCTGGCCGAACTCGGCCAGCTCACGCTGAAGCCGGAAGCGAACATCATCAAGCTGCCGAACATCAGCGCATCGGTGCCGCAGCTCAAGGCCGCGATCGCCGAATTGCAGAAGCAAGGCTACAAGGTGCCGAGCTATCCCGACGAAGCCACCACCGACGCCGAAAAGGACGTCAAGGCCCGTTACGACAAGATCAAGGGCAGCGCCGTGAACCCGGTGCTGCGCGAAGGCAACTCGGATCGCCGCGCGCCGCTGTCGGTCAAGAGCTATGCCCGCAAGCACCCGCACAAGATGGGCGCCTGGGCGTCGAGCTCGAAGTCGCACGTCGCCTCGATGAGCGAAGGCGATTTCTACGGCAGCGAGAAATCGGCGCTGATCGGCACGGCCGGCAACGTCAAGATCGAACTGACGACCGCCGACGGCACGAAGAAGGTGCTCAAGGAAAAGACGGCCGTGAAGGTCGGTGAAATCATCGACGCATCGCTGATGAGCCGCGCCGCGCTGCGCAGCTTCCTCGAAGCGCAGGTCGCCGACGCGAAGGCCCAGGACGTGCTGTTCTCGGTCCACCTGAAGGCCACCATGATGAAGGTGTCCGATCCGATCCTGTTCGGTCAGGTCGTTTCGGTGTTCTACGAAGACGTGCTGACCAAGCACGCCGACGCGCTGGCCAAGATCGGCTTCAACCCGAACAACGGCATCGGCGATCTGTACGCCCGCCTGAAGGACCTGCCGGCCGAAACGCGCGAAGCGATCGAAGCCGACATCAAGGCCCAGTACGAAAAGCGCCCGCACCTGGCGATGGTCAACTCGGACAAGGGCATCACGAACCTGCACGTGCCGAGCGACGTGATCGTCGACGCCTCGATGCCGGCGATGATCCGCGATTCGGGCGGCATGTGGGGCGCCGACGGCAAGCTGCACGACGCCAAGGCCGTGATTCCGGACCGCTGCTACGCCGGCGTGTACCAGACCGTAATCGAAGATTGCAAGAAGCACGGCGCGTTCGACCCGGTCACGATGGGCAGCGTGCCGAACGTCGGCCTGATGGCGCAGGCGGCCGAAGAATACGGTTCACACGACAAGACGTTCCAGATCCCGGCCGACGGCACCGTGCGCGTGACCGACGAAGCCGGCAACGTGCTGCTCGAGCACGCGGTCAAGACGGGCGACATCTGGCGCCTGTGCCAGACCAAGGATGCCCCGGTGCAGGATTGGGTCAAGCTGGCCGTGAACCGCGCCCGCGCCTCGAACACGCCGGCCGTGTTCTGGCTCGACGCGAACCGCGCCCACGACGCGCAGATCATCAAGAAAGTCGAGCAGTACCTGAAGGATCACGACACCAACGGTCTCGACATCCGCATCCTGCCGCCGGTCGAAGCCACGCAGTTCTCGATCGATCGCATCCGCGCCGGCAAGGACACGATCTCGGTCACCGGCAACGTGCTGCGCGACTACCTGACCGACCTGTTCCCGATCATGGAACTGGGCACCAGCGCGAAGATGCTGTCGATCGTCCCGCTGATGGCCGGTGGCGGCATGTTCGAAACGGGCGCGGGCGGCTCGGCACCGAAGCACGTTCAGCAGTTCAACGAGGAAGGCTTCCTGCGTTGGGATTCGCTCGGCGAATTCCTCGCGCTGGCCGCCTCGCTCGAACACCTGGGCAACCAGTACCACAACCCGAAGGCGCTGGTGCTCGCGAAGACGCTCGATCAGGCAACCGGCAAGTTCCTGGACGAGAACCGCTCGCCGTCGCGCAAGGTCGGCGGCATCGACAATCGCGGCAGCCACTTCTACCTGAGCCTGTTCTGGGCGCAGGCGCTGGCGGCGCAAACGGAAGATGCGGAACTGGCCGCGCAATTCGCCGGCGTCGCCAAGACGCTGACGGAAAACGAAGCCAAGATCGTCGAGGAACTGGGTGCGGCGCAGGGCAAGCCGGTCGATATCGCCGGCTACTACCGTCCGGACGTCGAACTGACCAGCAAGGCAATGCGCCCGAGCGCCACGCTGAACGGCGTGATCGACGCGATCGCCTGAGTGCGGGCATGACGCAGTAACCGCGGCAGCCGCGACGTGCGCCTCGAGCGTGCGAGCGAGGGCCGCATGAAACACGGCGCGTGGGTGGGCTTCACCGCACGCGCCGCAGGTCGGGCCGATCGCAGCATGGGATCGGCAGGCCAGGCGGGAGGCCGCGCAGCGATGCGCGCGCCTCCCGTTGCCGTTTACACATGGACGATCTCCCAATCGTCGATCTGCTCGGGGATCTCGAGCGTCGAGGTATCCACCTCGTCGAGCGCCGGGCAGTTCACGCCGCGCGCCAGGTAATCCACCGCATGCTCGGGGCTCTGGAATTCGCCGAGCGAGTCATTGCCGAACGTCGCTTCCCAGCCGTCGTTGCCCGGCAGGATGTAGAACGACCCCTGGTCCGATCCGTAACGAAAACCCTTCATGTCACACCTCCGCTTCCTAGTCGAAAAATAATCGGGTGCTGGTCCGCCCGAGAGGGCGGGGCCGGCTCGTCGACGTCCGCGCCGGCTGGCGGGGGAGGCTGACCGTCTCGCGGTGCGGCTCCCGTTGCGTCGATCCATGGAAACCAGTCTACGTGTGCTTCGATACCGGATCGAGTGCGTAGAGCGCCTGTTCGAAACAAAAATAATTCAATAAAAACAATAACTTGAAATTCTAATTTCGAGATGTGGAACGTTCTGCGGCATCGTGAAACCGCGAATTGGTGCCCCGCACCACGATTTTTCACGAGACACGGCAACGTTCCGCATCGTGAAATTTTCGGGGTTTTCGAGGTGAGCAAGCGAGCGCCGCGAGATCGGTGCGCGTGGAGGAAGGGAAAAACGATGTGGAGACGGGGGTGCAGCGGCGTGAAACGGCGGCCCGGACGCGGGCGCCGAAGTCCGTCGCGAAACAAGATCGGGGCCTATTAACGGCGCCGAATTCGAGAACTTTAGGCTTCGCGCCGGCTATTTCGTGGCAATAATCGTTTGCGCAAGCGTTTTCCCGTAGGTCATCGTTCGGTCATATCCCGGTCGCCATAATTCGCCCGCCTGCAGATTCGTCTGACCGTCGCGATTGCCACGCGCCGGACCGCCAGACCGCCGGGCTAAAAACATATTGCTGCTACGGGGATTCACATGACCATCCGACATCGCATTACGTTGCTTGTCGCGCTGATGTTCGTCGCGCTCGCGGCGATCGGCGGCTATGCCGTCTTCCAGGCGCAACGCAGCGCCGCGAGCGTTCGTCAGGTGACGCAGGGCGTGGTGCCCAGCGCGCTTGCCTCGTCCGATCTCGTGTCCGACGTGAAGGACGTGCAGATCGCGACCATGACACTCGTCTACGCGCCCGACGCGACCATGGCCGCCCAGGCCACCGCCGACCTGAACACGAAAGAAACCCAACTGCGCGCCGAACTCGACGCGCAAGGCCGCTCGGCCGCCAGCCACGCCCAGTCGGGCCTGGTCGACCAGGCGCGCGAAAGCCTGAAGAACTACTTCGACGCGATCCACGACACCGCCAAGATGAAGGCGGACGGCAAGAACGAACTCGCGCAGGCCAATCTGTTCGCGAACGTCGCCCAATACCGCGACGAACTCGACGGCATCATCAAGACCCTGCGCATCGAGAAGAACCGCCAGAAGGACGACGCGATCTCGACGCTGAACGGCATGCTGGCCACCACCACGCTGACGATCGGGATCGTCGCGGGCGTGGTGATCGTGGTGCTGATCGGCGTGGGCCTGATGCTGTATCGCCAGATCGTGCAGCCGCTCGGCCGCATGCAGGCGATGATGAGCGAGATCGCCACCAGCCAGGATTTCACGCGCCGCGTGCCGGTGGGCCGCAAGGACGAAATCGGCCGCTCGATCGAGGCGTTCAACGGCATGATCGAGACGATCCAGCGCAACGCCGCCGCGCTCAAGCAGCGCACCGCCGACATCCAGGCAATGCTGCAGAACATGCAGCAGGGGATCCTGACGATCGTGCCGGGCGGCACCGTGCATCGCGAATACTCGGCGTTCCTCGAACGGATCTTCGAGACCAACGACATCGCGGGCCGCTCGGCGATGGAACTGGTGTTCGGCGAGTCGAACGTGGGCTCGGACGGCCTGTCGCAGATCGAAGCCGCGATCGACGCGTGCCTCGGCGAAGACGACATGAACTTCGAGTTCAACCAGCATCTGCTGGTGACCGATATCGCCAAGCGCATGCCGAACGGCGCCGACAAGTATCTCGACCTGTCGTGGTCGGCGATCACCGACGAAACCGGCACCATCGTGCGCCTGATGCTGTGCGTGCGCGACGTGACCGAACTGCGCGCGCTGTCGGCGCAGGCCAACGAGCAGAGCCGCCGCCTCGAAATGATCGGCGAGATCCTGTCGGTCAGCCAGGACAAGTTCCACGATTTCGTCGAGAGCGCCACGGGCTTCCTGCACGAGAACGAACGCATCATCCGTCAGCACGAACATGCCGACAGCTCCGCGCTGGCCGAACTGTTCCGCAACATGCACACCATCAAGGGCAATGCGCGCACGTACAGCCTGCAGCATCTGACCGACATCGTTCACGAGGCCGAGCAGGTGTATGACGAGCTGCGCAGCGCCGAGGCCGAACGCGCGTGGGACCAGCACGAGCTGATGACCGACCTGGCGCGCGTGCGCGAGGCGCTCGACAACTACGCCACGATCAACACCGTCAGCCTCGGCCGTCGCGGCCCGGGCGCGCCGGTGGAATCGGAGCGCTACCTGGTGGTGGAGCGCGAGCGCATCGACGAAAGCCTGCGCCTGCTCGAATCCGCCGAGCCGCACAGCTGGCCGAGGCTGCGCGATTCCGTGGCCGGCACGCTGCGCCTGCTCGGCACTGAAACGCTCGACGAGATGATCGCGGGCGTGACCGGTTCGCTGCCGGCGCTGGCTCAGGATCTCGGCAAGGCCGAACCGGTCGTGCGCATCGACGACAACGGCTACCGCCTGCGCAGCGAAGCGTCCAGCATCGTCAAGGACACCTTCATGCACCTGCTGCGCAACGCGCTCGACCACGGCATCGAATCGGTCGACGCGCGCCGCGCGGCCGGCAAGCCGGATGCGGGCACCATCGACATCGAGATGGGCGTCGATGCGGACCAACTGCAGATCACCGTCAGCGACGATGGCCGCGGCCTCGCGCTGGAGCGGATTCGTGCGATCGCCGTCGAGCGCGGCTGGCTCGACGACGCGAACCTGGCGAAGGACGACGAGGCGGTGGCCGCGCTGATCTTCCGCCCGGGCTTCTCGACCGCCAGCGCCGTGACCGACGTGTCGGGCCGCGGGGTGGGCATGGACGCGGTGCGCAGCTTCATCATGCGCGCCGGCGGCAGCATCGCGTTGCGCTTCACGGACGATCACCACGGCGCCGCGTTCCGCCGCTTCCAGACCATCGTCAGCCTGCCGGACCGCTTCGCGGTGGACAGCATGGGCGACGACGCGGCGAGCGACGCTGCATCGCAACGTGACGAGGATCCGGCGATCGACCGGGCATGACGGGATGTCGATGATGCAAGCAGGAATTCTGGTGGCCGTGTGTGCGCTCGTCGCCGTGGCGGCGAGCGTGGCGGCGGTGGTGCTGCGTGGCCGCCTCGTGCAGGCGCGCTCGGCGGCGCAAGGCTTCGCCGCCGAGCGTGACGCGGCGCTCGCGCGCGCCGACGCGCTCGACGCCGACTGGACGCGCCGCAGCGCCGAGGCCGAGGACGGCGCGGCCGCGCGCGAGCAGTCGCTGGCCGAATCGCTGGAAGAGGCGTCGTCGCAGATCGCCGAGGTGCGCACCGCGCTGGCCGCCGCCGTGGGCGAGCGCGACGCGAGCGCGGCGCTGGCCGAGCGGATCGCCGGCGAGGCGGCGCGGCTGCGCGGCCTGACCGGCACGTTCGAGCGCTGGCATGAGCAGATGGCCTCGTTGATGACGCAGAACCAGGACATGCACGCGAAGAATCACGAGCTGTCGTCGATCGTCGCGCACGTGTTGATCGTGTCGCTGAATGCGTCGATCGAGGCGGCGCGCGCCGGCACGGCCGGGCGTGGCTTCTCGATCGTGGCGAGCGAGGTGCGATCGCTGGCCTCGCGCTCTCAGGAGCTGTCCAAGAGCTACCAGGACAGCCTGAACCGCAACGACCTCGTGACCACCGCGACGTTCCAGGACATCCAGGCCGGCGGCAAGATGATCACCGCCTCGCTCGGCAACGTCGATGCGCTGGCGACGCAATTGCGCGGCCAACTCGAACGGAGTGCGGCGTGATCGGTGCCGGCGCGATCGAGAGCTTCGAGCGCATCTTCTTCAGCGCGGCGCGCGGGCGTCTCACCAATGGTTCGTCCTGCGAAATAAGCACGCGCGAGAAGCCCGATACGTCGCGTGGCGTCGAGGCCGTGGTGCTGACGATTTCGTCGGTGAAGTTCCGCCTGCTGCTGTTGCTGCATTACCGCGACGACGACGCGACGCGCGCGTTCTACACCGGGTCGACGCCGCAGCGTTCGCTGCGCGAGGCGTTCCTGGAGGTGGCGAACCTGTGTTGCGGGGCCGTCAACCAGGCGCTCGTCGAGCATTTTCCCGACCTCGGGATGTCGACGCCATACCGCCTGAACGGTGCGAGCGCCGGGCATCTCGCCGAACTGAAGCCGGACTACCTGGCTGCCTACGACCTGACGGTCGGCGGCAGCGTGTGGCTTTCCGCCACGCTGTGCGTGTGTGCGAACGCGCCGGTCGATTTCGTCGCCGACGTGCGCGATGTCGACGAGGGCGTGGGCGAACTCGAAATGTTTTGATGAACGGATAACCGGCAGGAGAAGTGATGACGACCCACGATACGCCCGTCAGCAAGGTGCTGGTGCTCGACGATAGCGACGTTCACATGGACGCGATCCGGCAGTTCTGCGACGAGCATCATCTCGTCGGGCTGAAGGCGCGCCGCAACCGCCTGCTGAAGGTGCTGCGCTCGAACATCGACCTCGGCGCGGTGCTGCTGGCCGCCGACTACGGCGGCTCGAACGAGGAAGCCGCCGCCGTGGCCGCGCAGATCGACGCGCTGCGCCCGGAGCTGCCGATCATCGTGCGTCGCGCCGACGGCAGCAGCGAAGATTCGTTGCCCGAAGCATTCAAGCGGGTGGCCTGCGCGAGCTTCGCGTTGCCCGATCTCGAACCGCTGCGCCGCGCCATCGACGAATACCTGTTCAGCCTGGCCTACCCGAACGCGCTGGTGCGCGGCATCGAGGAGATCACGGAATCGCGCCTCGGCACGATCTTCCGCGGCATGACGATCGAATGCGAAACGCCGTGCATCGTGCGCGACAACATCATCTACGGCGAGGTGTTCAGCCTGATCCCGCTGGAGAGCGCGTGGTGCCGCGGCTACATGATGATGCAGGCCGACGAGCAGCCGATGCTCGACTTCGTCGCCGCGATGAACCCGGGAGAGCGCGAGCCCGATTTCCGCGACCTGAACGGCGTGCTCGGCGAGCTGACGAACCTCGTGTGGGGCGCGTTCAAGGATCGCTTCCTCGGTAGCGCGGCGGTGCCCTCGGCCAGCAACGTGCAGGTGCCGCTGCTGATCAACCACAAGCAGAAGTACATCTCGTTCGGGTCCGAAAACCCGCAGTTGTGCTTCCAGTATCAGGTGACGGACGAAGCGTCGGGCCGCACCGTAACGATCCATCAGCGTTTCGTGTTCAGCCTGCAATGGTCGCCGGAATCGTTCGACGACCATGCGCAGGCGGTGGGCGAAATGGTTGAAGCGGGTGAACTCGACTGGTTTTAAGTGACAAACGGATAACAGACATGGCAAAGATTCTGGTGGTGGATGATTCGAGCACGGTGCGCGACGAAGTCGCGGGCTTCCTGCGCAAGAACGGGCTGGAAGTGGATACGGCGGTCGACGGCAAGGACGGCCTCGCGAAGCTGAAGACGAGCCCGGGAATCAAGCTCGTGGTCAGCGACGTGAACATGCCGAACATGGACGGCCTGACGATGGTCGAGAAGATCCGCAGCGAGCTGGGCAACGCGGCCGTCAACGTCGTGATGCTGACGACCGAAAGCAGCCCGGCGATGAAGGAACGCGGCAAGGCCGCCGGCGTGCGCGGCTGGATCGTCAAGCCGTTTCGCGGCGAGGCCGTGCTCGACACGTTCCGCAAGCTCGCGAGCTGAGTGCGGAATGCGCGCCGTGCCGCTCGCACGGTGCGCCGCTGGTGTATCGTCATCGCTTCGCTGATTCGGGATTCGATCGATGCTACGCAGGCAATTTCTTCGTCACGCGTTCGGGGCCGCGGCCACGCTGGCCTTCGCGCGCGCGGCGTTCGCGCAGTCGCATGCCATGCACGGCATGCCGGGGATGAAGGGCATGCAGGACGATATGTCCGGCATGGCCGGCATGCATGACTCGGCGGCTTCCGCGCCGGCCGCGCCGATGCCCGACATGACGCTGGCCGCCGCCGATGCGCTGCCGGCCGGCGCGCCGCTCGCGCCGCTGCGCGTGCTCGCGAACGAAAGCAGCACGCCGGGCCGGTTCCAGGCCACGCTGGTGGCGCAGCCGGTCGCGCGCCAGCTGCTGCCCGGCGCGCAGCCCACGCCGATGTGGCTCTACGGCGATGCCGCCGAAGGCGCCGTCGCCGGCCCGCTGATCGCGCTGCAGGAAGGCGATGCGGTGGAGATCCGCGTGATCAACCGCTTGCCGCAGCCGACCACGATGCATTGGCACGGCCTGCCGGTGCCGCCCGATCAGGACGGCAACCCGCTTGCACTGATCGAGCCGGGTGCCTCTCGCACCTATCGGTTCACGTTGCCGAAAGGCAGCGCGGGCACCTACTGGTATCACCCGCATCCGCACAATTTCACGGCCGAGCAGGTGTTTCGCGGCCTCGCCGGCCCCATCGTGGTGCGCGCGGCCGACGATCCGCTGGCCGGCTGGCCGGAACGGCATCTATTTGTTTCCGATCTGAAGCTGGCGCGCGACGGCACGATCGTGCCCGACGACATGATGGACTGGATGAACGGCCGCGAAGGCCAGTTCGCGTTGCTGAACGGCGCACGCCGGCCGCGCATCGAGGTCGCGCAGGACGAGCGCTGGCGCGTGTGGAACGCCTGCAGCGCGCGCTACCTGAACCTCGCGTTCGACGACGGCCGCAGCTTCGAGCAGGTCGGCACCGATGGCGGCCTGTTCGAGCAGCCGCATCGCATGACATCGCTGGTGCTGGCGCCGGGCGAGCGCGCCGAGCTGCTGGTGCGCGCCGGCGATCACGCCGGGCAGGCCGTGCTGCGCGCCGACAGCTATGACCGCAGCAAGATGGCAATGGCCATGTCGGACGACGACGATGCGTCCCTTCCGGCCGATCCGCCGCTGCCGCTGGCCGACGTGAGCTTCGTGGCGGCCGCCGCGCGCGCCGTGCCGGGCATGCTGCGTGCGGTGCCGCCGCTCGGCCGGCCGGTGGCGCGCAAGACGGTCACGTTCGGCGAGGCGATGGACATGGACGCGATGATGGGTTCGGCGCCGGGGCAGCGGCCGGCCGGGATGCGCTTCATGGTGAACGGCCAGGTATTCGCGCCGCATCGCGCCACGCTGACGAGCCGCCGCGGCGACGTCGAACTGTGGTCGATCGCGAACACCACCGACATGGATCACCCGTTTCATCTGCACGGCACGCAGTTCCAGGTGCTGGAGCGCGATTATCGCGGCCGCCGCATGGCGGAGCCGTACCGGGCCTGGCGCGACACGGTCAACGTGCGCAAGGGCGAGACGGTGCGCATCGCGACCGTCCAGCACGAGGCCGGTGATCGCATGTTCCATTGCCATATCCTCGAGCACGAGGATCTCGGCATGATGGGCACGCTGCGCGTGGTGTGAGCGCAGGTGCGGGAACGGCAGAACAAAAAAAACCCGGCTTGGAGCCGGGTTTTTGTCGAATTCAGTACCGCGCTCAGGCTGCCTGAATATTCGAAGCTTGCTTGCCCTTCGGGCCTTGAACCACATCAAAGCTCACTTTCTGGCCTTCCTTGAGGGTCTTGAAACCCGCCATGGTGATAGCCGAGAAATGTGCAAACAGATCTTCGCCGCCTTCATCGGGCGTAATGAAACCGAAGCCTTTCGCGTCGTTGAACCATTTGACGATACCAGTTGCCATGCCTACTTCCCCTGTCACTCAGTCGTTACCACGAGCACGCTCGAAAAGCTAAACGACCGGAAAATACAGCCGTTCCCCCCTCACAAGCTCACCTCGGCCTTTTTTATCGTCGAATAAGACGGATTGAAAAAAGTGCCAGCTTGATTGTTGGCGCTCTTTATTTGAGTGTCAAGGGGAATTTGTCGGCGGTTTGGGGGTCGTTGTAAAGAACCCATCTTCAGGGTTTATCCCGCTTTGCAGTGTCATACGGGTGCCAAGCGAAGGTGCTTGAAAAGCCCCATAATCGGCCCATATACCAGAACCGGACGACAGCCCGTCGAGCTTTCCGGGAATATGGGATACTCGATCCACGCGTTGCGGCACGGAGCATTTCCGGTGTCGCGGCCACGATCGGAGGCCGGCGCCGCGAGCCGGTTTTCGTAGCGTGCGCAGCGTTCGAGCTGATGAGCATGCATGCAGAACGGCGCCGGCCGCAAGGCTGGTTTATGACAGGATTGCGGGCCTGTCCGAGTTGTTTAGAATGGGTGTATGGCGATTATCCCGGACAAGCAGGACAACACCGTCCTGGAACGCAATGAGCAGAAACTGAAGCCGCCTTCGATGTACAAGGTGGTGCTGCTGAACGACGATTTCACCCCGATGGAATTCGTCGTGATGGTGGTTCAGGAGTACTTCAAGAGGGATCGCGAGACCGCGATGCAGATCATGCTCAAGGTTCATCGCGAGGGGCGGGGGGTATGTGGGGTCTATACGCGAGATATCGCGTCGACCAAAGTTGAGCAAGTCGTTACCCATGCGCGGCAGGCAGGGCATCCGCTGCAGTGCGTGATGGAGGAAGCATGATTGCCCAGGAATTGGAAGTCAGCCTGCACATGGCGTTCATGGAAGCGCGTCAGGCGCGGCATGAATTCATTACGGTCGAACACCTGTTGCTCGCGTTGCTCGACAACCCGACCGCAGCCGAGGTGTTGCGAGCGTGCGCGGCGAACATCGAAGACCTGCGCCAGAACCTGCGCAACTTCATCCATGACAACACGCCTACCGTGCCGGGCACCGAAGACGTCGACACCCAGCCGACGCTCGGTTTCCAGCGCGTGATCCAGCGCGCGATCATGCATGTGCAATCCACCTCGAACGGCAAGAAGGAAGTGACCGGCGCGAACGTGCTGGTGGCGATCTTCGGCGAGAAGGATTCGCACGCGGTCTACTACCTGCAACAGCAGGGCGTGACGCGACTCGACGTCGTGAATTTCATTTCGCACGGTATCGCGAAAACCGGCAACGCCGGCGATGCGGCGAAGGCCGGCGAAGGCACGCCCGAGTCGGAAGATCCGAACGCGCAGAAGGAAACCCCGCTCGCGCAGTTCACGCAGAACCTCAACCAATTGGCGAAGGACGGCCGCATCGATCCGCTCATCGGTCGCGAGACCGAGGTCGAGCGCGTGGTGCAAGTGCTGTGCCGTCGCCGCAAGAACAACCCGCTGCTGGTCGGCGAGGCCGGCGTCGGCAAGACCGCGATCGCCGAGGGCCTGGCCTGGCGCATCACGCGAGGCGAAGTACCGGACATCCTCGCGAACGCGCAGGTGTTCTCGCTCGACATGGGCGCGTTGCTGGCAGGCACGAAATATCGTGGCGACTTCGAGCAGCGTCTGAAGACGGTGCTCAAGGAGCTCAAGGAGCGTCCGCACGCGATCCTGTTCATCGACGAGATCCACACGCTGATCGGCGCGGGCGCCGCGTCGGGCGGCACGCTCGATGCGTCGAATCTGCTGAAGCCGGCGTTGTCGTCGGGCAACCTGAAGTGCATGGGCGCGACCACCTTCACGGAATACCGCGGCATCTTCGAAAAGGATGCGGCGCTGTCGCGGCGCTTCCAGAAAGTCGACGTCAACGAGCCGTCGGTCGAGCAGACCGTCGCGATCCTTCGCGGGCTCAAGTCGCGCTTCGAGGAGCACCACGGCGTCAAGTATTCGTCGAGCGCGCTGTCGGCCGCTGCTGAACTGTCGGCACGCTTCATTACCGATCGCCATCTGCCCGACAAGGCGATCGACGTGATCGACGAAGCCGGCGCAGCGCAGCGCATCTTGCCGAAGTCGAAGCAGAAGAAGACGATCGGCAAGTCGGAAATCGAGGAAATCATCTCGAAGATCGCCCGCGTTCCGCCGCAAAGCGTGTCGCAGGACGATCGCAGCAAGCTGCAAACGCTCGATCGTGACCTGAAGAGCGTCGTGTTCGGCCAGGATCCGGCGATCGACGCGCTCGCCGCCGCGATCAAGATGGCACGGGCCGGCCTCGGCAAGCTCGACAAGCCGATCGGCTCGTTCCTGTTCTCCGGCCCGACCGGCGTCGGCAAGACCGAAGTGGCGCGGCAGCTCGCGTTCACGCTCGGCATCGAGCTGATCCGTTTCGACATGTCGGAATACATGGAGCGCCATGCGGTCAGCCGGCTGATCGGCGCGCCGCCGGGCTATGTCGGGTTCGACCAGGGTGGTTTGCTGACCGAAGCCGTCACGAAGAAGCCGCATTGCGTGCTGCTGCTCGACGAAATCGAGAAGGCGCATCCGGACATCTTCAACGTGCTGCTGCAGGTGATGGACCACGGCACGCTGACCGACAACAACGGTCGCAAGGCGGATTTCCGCAATGTCATCATCATCATGACGACCAACGCGGGCGCCGAGTCGATGCAGAAGGGCACGATCGGCTTCACGACGCGGCGCGAAGTCGGCGACGAAATGGGCGAGATCAAGCGTCTGTTCACGCCGGAATTCCGCAACCGTCTCGACTCGACGATCAGCTTCCGCTCGCTCGATGAGGAAATCATCATGCGCGTGGTCGACAAGTTCCTGATCCAGTTGGAAGATCAACTGCACGAGAAGAAGGTCGATGCGTTGTTCACCGACGCGCTTCGCAAGTATCTCGCGAAGAACGGTTTCGATCCGCTGATGGGTGCGCGGCCGATGCAGCGTCTGATCCAGGACACGATCCGTCGTGCGCTGGCCGACGAACTGCTGTTCGGCAAGCTCGTGAGCGGCGGCCGAGTGACGGTCGACGTCGACGAGAAGGAAGTCGTGCAACTGTCGTTCGACAATTCGGCGGAGCCGCCGAAGCCGAGCGAGGAAACGGTCGAAGTGGAATGACACGCGGCAACGCGTGAAGCAAACGGCGCGGGAGTTTCCCGCGCCGTTTTATTTTGTCCGGCGCCGGTGCGTGCGTGCGGATGATGGCAGGGGAGGCTGGCAGTTTTGGCGCACACACAACAACAGATCGTGCTCGCTGACGGCGAGGCGCGGCAGTCGAGAGAAATGGGGCGCGGATTCCGTCCGCACGCAATGACCAATCAAACCGGGGCGGCGCAATCCGCAGTACGCCGTGCCGCGTGGCGGCGCCTCGAGGCGGCTGCATTCGGCGTGTTGCTGTTGGCCTGCCCGGCCTGGAGCGTGGCGCATGCCGGTGCGCCGATACGCCATGGCGCTCACGCTTGGGATGGCCACTGGCGCAGCAGCGCCGGCGGGCGCGATCTGACGATCTCGCAAGGCAGCGTCAGCTATTCGTATCACAGCGCACGCGCGCCAAGTGGGCGTGCCGGCTTGCTGCTGCGGCTCAAGGAAGTCGAGCCGAACCTGGCTCGGCTTTCGCGCGCCGATCGGTCCGGCAGCCCGTGTGAGCTCGATGCGCGTCAACTTGGCCAATACCTCGTGATCGCGGCGCGCAGCGGCTGTCAGGTCGCCGACGCGAACCCGGACGCCGTGCTGCGCCGGGTGCGCTGACCGGGTTGGCCGGCCTTATTGCCGGCCGGTGCTGCCGAAGCCGCCTTCGCCGCGCTCGCTCTGCGCGAAATCATCGACGATGTTGAAGCGAGCCTGCACCACCGGCACGATCACGAGCTGCGCAAGACGCTCGAACGGGTTCAGTGTGAATTCGGTCTGACCGCGGTTCCAGGTCGACACCATCAACTGCCCCTGGTAATCCGAATCGATCAGGCCAACCAGGTTGCCGAGCACGATGCCGTGCTTGTGGCCGAGGCCCGAGCGCGGCAGGATCAGCGCCGCGTAGCCCGGGTCCGCCACGTGGATCGCGAGACCGGTAGGCACCAGAACGGTGTCGCCCGGCTTCAGCACGACGGGCGCATCGAGGCAGGCGCGCAGGTCGAGGCCCGCGCTGCCCGGCGTGGCGTAGTTCGGCAGATATTCGCGCATGCGCGCGTCGAGGATTTTGAGGTCGAGATTCATGCGGCGAATGGCAGGCAGGAGTCGAGAAAGGAAATGCCGGCCCGCCACGGCAAGCGCGGCGGCCCGGCGCTGAAGCGTCAAATCAGACGGGTATCGGGCAGGCGCCTGGCAATTTCGTCGATCAGCGTATGCGCCAGCGTGGCTTTCGCCTCGCGCGGCAAAGGCGTGGCGCCGCTCGCTTCGAACAGCACCACTTCGTTGTCGTCGCGGCCGAACGTCAGCGGGCCGAGATTGCCGATCAGGAGCGGCACCTGCTTGCGGCGGCGCTTTTCCTCGCCGTGCACGTTGAGGTCGCCGCTCTCGGCCGCGAAGCCGACGCAGAACGGCGCATCGGGCCGGGCCGCCACGGTGGCGAGGATATCGGGGTTCTCGACGAATTCGAGCACCGGCATCTTGCGATCGGCGGTCTTCTTGATCTTGTGCTCGGCCGGTTGCGCCACGCGCCAGTCGGCCACGGCGGCCACCGCGATGAACAGGTCGGCGTCGGCGGCGGCATGCATGACCGCATCGTGCATCTGCTGCGCGGTTTGCACATCCTCGCGATAGACACCCCACGGCGTCGCCAGATGAACGGGGCCGGCGATCAGGTGCACGTCGGCGCCGGCCTGCTGGGCCGCGCGGGCGAGCGCGAAGCCCATCTTGCCGCTCGACAGGTTGGTCAGCCCGCGCACCGGATCGAGCGGCTCGAACGTCGGGCCGGCCGTGATCAGCACGCGCTTGTGCGCGAGCTTCTTGGGCCGGAAGTGCGACACGATCGCCTCGTAGATCGCTTCCGGCTCGAGCATGCGGCCGTCGCCGATTTCGCCGCAGGCCTGCGCGCCCGAATCGGGGCCGAGCACCGATACGCCGTCGGCGCGCAGTTGCGCCGCGTTGCGCTGGGTGGCCGGGTTCTGCCACATCTGGCGGTTCATGGCCGGCACCACCAGCAGCGGGCAATCGCGCGCGACGCAGAGCGTCGACAGCAGATCGTCGGCGAAGCCGTGCGCGAGCTTGGCGAGGAAATCGGTGGACGCGGGCGCGATCACGATGGCGTCGGCTTCGCGCGACAGATCGATGTGCGCCATGTTGTTGTCGACGCGCGCGTCCCACTGGCTCGTGTAGACGGGCCGCCCCGACAGCGCCTGCATCGTGACGGGCGTGATGAACTGGGCGGCGGCCTCGGTCATTACCACCTGCACGGTCGCGCCGGCCTTGGTCAGCAGGCGCGTGAGCTCGGCGATCTTGTAGCAGGCGATGCCGCCCGTCAGGCCGAGAACGAGATGTTTTCCTGCGAGTTCCTGATGTTCCAACGGGACCTCCGCTAATGAAACGGGCCGGCGCCCGAAGGCCCGGCCCCGTAATTTACCGCGTTGTCGCGGCCATTGCGTCAGGCGCTCAACGCGTGCCGCGCACACGGCGCAGTTCGTCGTAGATCAGCAGGATCGCGCCGATCGTGATGGCCGAATCGGCCAGGTTGAACGCCGGAAAGTGCCAGCGGCCGACGTGGAAATCGAGGAAGTCGATCACATGGCCGTACATCAGGCGGTCGATCACGTTGCCGAGCGCGCCGCCGAGGATCAGCGCCAGCGACAGGCTGAACAGGCGCTGGTGGCCATGGCGCTTCAGCAGGTAGCAGATCACCAGCGTGGCGGCGATGCCGAGCGCCGTGAAGGCCCAGCGCTGCCAGCCGCTCGCGGCCGACAGGAAGCCGAACGCGGCGCCGCGGTTGTAGATCAGCGTCAGGTCGAAGAAGCTCGTCAGCGTATGGAACGAGCCATAGCTGAAGGTCTTCAGCACCGCGATCTTGCTGAGCTGATCGAACAGGATGACGATCAGCGAAATGCCGAGCCAGGGCGCGAGCGCGCCGCCGGTGGATTTCGACAAGGATTTCGTTGCCATGATTACGCAGCGCTCCGGGTTTCGCCGTTTTCAAAGAGGTTGGAGAAGCAGCGGCCGCACAGCGTCGGGTGCTCGGCATGCGCGCCGACATCCTCGCGGTAGTGCCAGCAGCGCTCGCACTTCTGGTACGACGAGGCCGACACGTTCACGGCTTCGTCGCCTTCCGCCTCGACCTTCGCGACCGTGGCCGCCGACGTGATCAGCACGAACTTCAGGTCGTCGCCGAGGCTCGCGAGCGCGTCGTAACGTGCGCCGCTCGCGCGGATTTCCACCTCGGCCTGCAGCGACGAGCCGATCCGGTTCGCCGTGCGGGCTTCTTCGAGCGCCTTCGTCACGTCCGCGCGCACCGCGCGCAGCAGCGTCCACTTGTCGACCAGCGCCGCCGCGCCGTCGATGTCCGGGTAAGCGTAGTAGGTTTCCGTGAAAATCGTCTGGCTGGCCGGCTGGAACACCTTCCAGGCTTCCTCGGCCGTGAACGAGAGGAACGGCGCGAGCACGCGCAGCAGGCCCTGCGTGATGTGGTACAGCGCCGTTTGCGCCGAGCGGCGGGCGTGCGACGCCGGCGCGCTGGTGTAGAGGCGGTCCTTCAGCACGTCGAGGTAGAAGCCGCCGAGGTCTTCCGAGCAGTAGGTTTGCAGCTTGGCGACGATCGGGTGGAACTCGTACCTCTCGTAGTAGCCGAGCAGTTCGGTTTGCAACTGCGCCGAGAAGGCGATCGCGTAGCGGTCGATTTCGAGCCACTCGGCGGCCGGCACCGCATCCTTCGCGTAGTCGAAATCGGACAGGTTCGCGAGCAGGAAGCGCAGCGTGTTGCGGATGCGGCGATAGCCTTCCGTCACGCGCTTGAGGATTTCTTCCGAGATCGCCAGTTCGCCCGAGTAATCGGTCGAGGCGATCCACAGGCGCACGATTTCCGCGCCGAGGCGGTTCGACACTTCATGCGGATCGATGCCGTTGCCGAGCGACTTGCTCATCTTGCGGCCTTCGCCGTCGACCGTGAAGCCGTGCGTGAGCAGGCCCTTGTACGGCGCGCGGCCGTCGATCATCGAGGCCGTCAGCAGCGACGAATGGAACCAGCCGCGGTGCTGATCCGAGCCTTCGAGGTAGAGGTCGGCCGGGAATTGCAGCGAATCCTTGTGCGAGCCGCGCAGCACGTGCCAGTGCGTCGTGCCCGAATCGAACCAGACGTCGAGCGTGTCGCGGTTCTTTTCATAGAGGTTGGCTTCGTCGCCGATCAGTTCGCGTGCGTCGAGCGCCTGCCAGGCCTCGATGCCGCCCACTTCCACGCGCTTGGCCACTTCTTCCAGCAGCTCCAGCGTGCGCGGATGCAGGTCGCCGGTTTCCTTGTGGACGAAGAACGCCATCGGCACGCCCCACTGGCGCTGACGCGACAGCGTCCAGTCCGGGCGGTTCGCGATCATGCTGTAGAGGCGCTGCTTGCCCCACGACGGGTAGAACGCGGTGTCTTCCACGCCTTGCAGCGCGACTTCGCGCAGCGTGCGGCCGCCGTCGTTCGGGGGCGTATCCATGCCGGCGAACCATTGCGAGGTGGCGCGGTAGATGATCGGCGTCTTGTGGCGCCAGCAGTGCATGTAGCTGTGCGTGTACTTCTCGATGCGCAGCAGCGTGCCCGCGGCCTCGAGCGCCTCGACCACCTTCGGGTTCGCGTCCCAGATCGCCAGGCCGCCGAACAGCGGCAGCGATTCGATATAGCGGCCGTCGCCCATCACCGGGTTGATGATGTCGGCGTCGGTCAGGCCGTGGGCCTTGCACGAGATGAAATCTTCCACGCCGTAGGCGGGCGACGAATGGACGATGCCGGTGCCGGTGTCGGTCGTGACGTAGTCGCCGAGGTAGATCGGCGCCGTGCGCTGATAGCCCGGATGCGCGCCGGCCAGCGGGTGATGGAAGCGCAGGCCGGCGAGCTTGGCGCCCGGCGCGGTGGCGATCGTCGTGCCGCTCAGCTTGAACGCTTCGAGGCAGGCCGCGACGCGCTCTTCGGCCAGGATCAGCAGGCCGCGCGGCGTGTCGACCAGCGCGTAGACGATTTCCGGGTGCGCGTTGAGCGCCTGGTTGGCCGGCATGGTCCACGGCGTGGTGGTCCAGATCACGATGCCGCCTTCGGCGCGCGGCAGCGCGGCCAGGCCGAACGCCTGCGCGGTCAGCTCGGGCTCCGCGAACGGGAACAGCACGTCGATGGTCGGATCGGTGCGGTCCTTGTATTCGACTTCCGCCTCGGCCAGCGCCGAGCCGCAATCGAAGCACCAGTTGACCGGCTTCAGGCCGCGATACACGAAGCCCTTCTCCATGATCTTGCCGAGCGCGCGCAGTTCGCCCGCTTCGTTGGCGAAGTTCATCGTCTTGTACGGGTTCTTCCAGTCGCCGAGCACGCCGAGCCGCTTGAAGCCGGGCTTCTGCTTCTCGATCTGCTCGGTGGCGTAGGCGCGCGCCTTCTTCTGCACCTCGGCGGCCGGCAGCGATTTGCCGAACTGCTTTTCGATCTGGATTTCGATCGGCATGCCGTGGCAATCCCAGCCCGGCACGTAGGGCGCGTCGAAGCCGGCCATGTTGCGCGACTTGACGACGATGTCCTTCAGGATCTTGTTGACGGCGTGGCCGAGGTGGATGTCGCCGTTCGCATAGGGCGGGCCGTCGTGCATGATGAACTTCGGCCGGCCGGCGCTGGCGGCGCGGATCGTTTCGTAGACATTGCGGTCTTCCCAGTCCTGAACCCATTGGGGTTCGCGCTTGGGCAGGTCGCCGCGCATCGGGAACGGCGTGTCTAGCAGGTTGACCGGATATTTGGCCTGCGGTTTCGAATCGGCTTTCTTGTTGCTCATGTCGGGAATCGCTATCTCTATTCGGGGACGCTCGCGCGTCGTGAATCGGGGGACGGGCACCGGGGGCGGCGGGGCGGGCGCGGGTGGCGCCCGAACCGGATCAGCTAATTCGGTCGGTGGCCGAAATCGCGAAGCCGGTTGCGCGGCCGCCGGGCGGGACGCCATGCGCGGCGAAGTAGGCGCGCGTGTCGACGACGTCCTGCGCGATCGCGCGGGTCAGCGTTTCCAGGTCGATGAATTTCGCCTCGTCACGCAGCTTCTTCAGGAATTCGACGCGCACGAGCTTGCCGTAGGCGTCGCCGTGCCAGTCGAGAATATGGACTTCGAGCAGCACGCGGCCCGCATCGACCACCGTGGGGCGCACGCCGAGGCTGGCCACGGCGGGCAGCGGGTGATCGGCGAGGCCGTGCACCGTCACCACGAAGATGCCCGACAGCGCCGGGCGCTTGTGCGCGATGGACAGGTTCAGGGTCGGGAAGCCGAGATCGCGGCCGAGCTTCAGGCCGTGCGTGACATGGCCGCTGATCGCGTAGCCGTGGCCGAGCGCGTTCTTGGCCGCATCGAGATCGCCGGCCGCCAGCGAGGCGCGCACGCCCGAGCTGGAAATGCGCGCGCCGTTCGGCGCGGCCAGCGTGGCCATCTGCTCGACGTCGAACCCGTAGCGCGTGCCGGCTTCCTTCAGCGAGGCGAAATTGCCGGCGCGCTTGGCGCCGTAGCGGAAATCGTCGCCGACGATCATCCAGCGCGTGTGCAGGCCGCCCACCAGGGTGTCCTCGACGAACGCCTCGGGCGACTGGTTCGCGAACGTCTGGTTGAAGTGCTCGACCACCACGCGATCGACGCCGTTCTCGCGCAGCGCCTCGAGCTTGTCGCGCAGCATCGCGATGCGCGGCGGCGCGCCGGCCGGGTTGAAGAATTCGCGGGGGTGCGGTTCGAACGTCATCACGCACACGGGCAGCCCGCGTGCGTCCGCCGCCGCGCGCACGCGCGCGAGCAAGGCCTGATGGCCGCGATGGACACCGTCGAAATTGCCGATCGTCAGCGCGCACGGGGCGCGACTTTCGGCGTTGGGCAGGCCGCGAAACACTTTCACGATAGCGGGTTGGCAGCGGACGAAATGGGCGGGCGGATGCCGCAAAGCACAAGATTATAAACGCTTCGCGGCAATGGGCGGCCCGTCGGGCCGGAAACGGCGATCCCGAATGGTAAAATCCGCGCATGAAGAAAATAGTCATCCTGATTTCAGGTCGCGGCAGCAACATGGAGGCCATCGTCGAAGCGTGCAGGCGCGACGGCTGGCCGGCCCAGATTGCCGCCGTGATCGCAAACCGGCCCGATGCGGCCGGTTTGTCATTTGCGGCTGCGCGCGGGGTCCCGACCGCGGTGGTCGATCATCGCGGCCACGACGGCCGCGAGGCCTTCGACGCCGCGTTGGCGGCCGAGATCGACCGTTTCGCGCCCGATCTCGTGGTGCTGGCCGGGTTCATGCGGATCCTGACGCCGGCCTTCGTCGCCCGTTTCGAGGGCCGGATGCTGAACGTTCATCCGTCGCTGTTGCCCAGCTTCAAGGGCATCCGCACACATGAGGCCGCTCTGGCCGCCGGCGTGGCCCTGCATGGCGCGACGGTGCATTTCGTGATTCCCGAGCTGGACAGCGGCGCGATCGTCGCGCAGGCGGCGGTGCCGGTGCGCGACGGCGATACGCCCGACGCGCTGGCGCAGCGCGTGCTGGCCGCCGAGCACCAGCTTTATCCGCGCGCCGTGCGCTGGTTCGTCGAGGGCCGGCTGCGGCTCGAAGCGGGCCGCGCGGTGCTGGCGCCGGGCGCTTGCCGCTGGCTGCTGGCCGACGGCGACGTCAACGACTACAACGATTTGGGTGAGGGTGTATGAAGCTGCATGGATTCCTGATTGGCCAGACCGAGCTGCTGCTCGGCGACGTACTGAAGTTCACCGGCCCGGCCGATGCCGCCACGAGCCGCTTTTTCCGCGCGCATCCGAAGCTCGGCCACGCCGAGCGCGGGGTGATCGCCGAAGCGGTGTTCGCGGTGCTGCGCCGGAAGATGGAATATTCGCATCTGGCCGAAAGCGGCACGGGCAACCCGACGCGGCGCCTGACGCTGCTCGGCCTGATGCAGACGGCGGGCCGCTCGGCGCTGCGCGCGCACGTCTCGGAATCCGAATGGGCGTGGCTCGATCACGTCGCGAAGATCGATCCGGCCAGCCTGCCGCTGCGCGTGCGCACCAACCTGCCCGACTGGATCTACCAGGCTCTCGCGCAGCGTTTCGATGCCGACACGCTGGCGAAGTTCGCCGCCGCCGTGAACTATCCGGCCCCGCTCGACCTGCGCGCCAACGCGCAGAAGGCCACGCGCGAGCAGGTGGTGGCCGCGCTCAAGGCCAACGGCATCGAGGCCGGCGAGACGCCGTTCGCCCCGTACGGCGTGCGCGTGAACGGCAAGCCGGCGCTGACCAAGCTCGCGCTGTTCCAGGAAGGCATGATCGAGGTGCAGGACGAGGGCAGCCAGTTGCTGTGTTCGCTGATGGCGCCGCGCCGTGGCGAGATGATCGTCGACTTCTGCGCGGGCGCGGGCGGCAAGACGCTGGCGATCGGTGCGGCCATGCGTTCGACCGGCCGCCTGTATGCGTTCGATGTCTCCGAAAAGCGTCTGGCCAAGCTCAAGCCGCGCCTCGCGCGCAGCGGGCTGTCGAACGTGAACCCGGTGCTGATCGACAGCGAGCACGACGCGAAGATCAAGCGTCTGGCGGGCAAGATCGACCGCGTGCTGGTCGATGCGCCGTGCAGCGGGCTCGGCACGCTGCGCCGCAATCCGGACCTGAAGTGGCGCCAGACGCGCGACTCGATCGCCGAACTGACGCCCAAGCAGGGCTCGATTCTGGCCAGCGCCGCGCGGCTCGTGAAGCCGGGCGGCCGGCTCGTCTACGCGACCTGCAGCGTGCTGGAAGCCGAAAACGAAGCGATCGTCGAGCAGTTCCTGGCCGCACACCCCGATTTCGTGCTGGTGCCCGCCAACAAGGTGCTGGCCGAGCAGCGCATCGAGCTCGATACCGGCGATTACCTGTCGTTGTGGCCGCATCGTCATGCCACCGACGGCTTCTTCGCCGCCGTGATGGAGCGCCGTGCGAAGCCGGCCGTGAAGAAGGCCGACAAGCAAGCCGAAGCGAAGGCGGACGAACCGGCGGCTGAACCGGTGGCTGAATCGACAACCGGGTCGATCGAAGTTGCCAACGCGGCAGAAGCCGCTGTGTCGGCTGATCCGGCTGCACCGGCTGCCGAGCCGGCCGCCGGTCAGGACTGACCGCGGGGCAGGCCGTGCAGGACCCGTTGCTGTCGAAGCGGCTGGCCAGCGTGATCCGCGATTTCGGGCAGCCGGTCATGATCTGGCAGCTCGCGGTGCTGGCCGGCACGCTGGCGCTGGCCTGGTTCGTCGCGCGCTGGCTGCGCGCGCGGATCGACGCACGGCGGCGCGCCGCCGGCCGCGCGCCAGGCACCGGTTCGGAAAGCCTGAACCGCGCGCTGTTCCCGCTCGCCGGCGGCACGCTGCTGACGGTGGCGCAGGCGGTTGGCGACCGCTTCTTCGCCACGCCCATTCTGCAACTCGCGCTGGTGCCGTTGTTCGGCATCGCGCTGCTCTATCTGCTGTTCTCGATCGCGCGCCGCGCGTTTGCGCGCGACGGCGATACCCACGCATGGCTGTCGATCGTCGAGAAGCTGGTGTCGGCGGTGGTCTGGGTCGCGATGGGGCTGACCGTGCTCGGCATCCAGCGCGACGTGGTCGACTGGCTCGACAGCCTGACCTTCCATGTCGGCAGTGCGCACCTGAGCCTGCTCTCGCTGTTGTCCGGTTGCCTGTGGATCTGCGTGACGCTGGTGGTGGCGATGTGGCTCGGTTCGCTGCTGGAGGACCGCCTGGCGCGGGCCGTCACGCTCGATGCGAACCTCAAGGTGGTGCTGTCGCGGGTCGGCCGCGCGCTGCTGGTGGTGGCGGCCGTGCTGATCGGCCTGTCGCTGGTCGGCATCGACGTGACCGTGCTCGGCGTGTTCGGCGGCGCGCTCGGCGTGGGGCTCGGCTTCGGCCTGCAGAAGATCGCCAGCAACTACGTGTCGGGCTTCATCATCCTGCTCGACCGCTCGCTGCGGCTGGGCGACGCGATCGACGTGGGCGGCCTGCAGGGCATCGTCACGCAGATCCGCACCCGATACACGGTGGTGCGCGGCCTCGACGGCTACGAAAAGCTGATTCCGAACGAGAAGCTGATTACCGACGTGGTGCAGAACCAGTCGTCGTTCCAGACCCGCGGCTATGCCAAGGTGGCGATCCGCATCGCCTACACGAGCGACGTCGAAGCGGCGCTGGCCTTGCTGGCCGAGGCCGCGAACGGCGTCGAGCGCGTGCTCGACGAGCCGGCGCCGGCACCTTATCTGGTGGGCTTCGGCGTGGACGGCATCGAACTCGAACTGGGCTTCTGGATTGCCGATGCCGCGCGCGGCACGTCGGGGGTGCGCTCGGCCGTCAATCGCAGGCTGTGGCGGTTGTTCGCGGAGCATGGGGTTGCCGTGCCGTTGCCGCAGCGCGAAGTGCGGGTGATCGACGGGCGTTCGTTGCACGTCGAAGAATGAATTCGACCCTTTTCAAGGTTTTCGGGCGTGCTATTGGACCATTTTGGATTGATGGTCCACAGGTGGACTGCAATCCCCTTGCGCCGTAGCAACAATCATTCATTTTTGACAGTTGCCGGGAACGGATACAGTAAAATTTCGTCCATACCCGGTATGCTTTCATTTTTATGACGTTGGCGCGCGCATACCGGCGCCATCTCCGAATTACAGGTAAATGCCTTGTTGAATTCCGTGCTCGACTTCCTGGCCCACGGGCTGCTGCACCTCTCCTGGTGGCAGATCATTCTGTTCACGCTCGTTGCCACGCACGTCACGATCGTGGCCGTGACCATCTATCTGCATCGCTGTCAGGCGCACCGCGCGCTCGATCTGCACCCGATCGTCAGCCACTTCTTCCGTCTGTGGCTGTGGATGTCCACGGGCATGCTGACGGGCCAATGGGCGGCGATCCACCGCAAGCACCACGCCAAGTGCGAAACCGAAGAGGATCCGCACAGCCCGCAAACGCGCGGCATCTGGAAGGTGCTGCTCGAAGGCGCGGAGCTGTATCGCGCCGAAGCGAAGAACGAAGAAACGCTGCGCAAGTTCAGCCACGGCACGCCGAACGACTGGATCGAACGCAACATCTACTCGAAGTACACGATCCTCGGCGTGAGCCTGATGATGGTGATCGACGTGGCGCTGTTCGGCATCGTCGGCCTGTCGGTGTGGGCCGTGCAGATGATCTGGATCCCGTTCTGGGCCGCCGGCGTCGTCAATGGTCTCGCGCACTTCTGGGGCTACCGCAATTTCAACTCGGCCGATGCCAGCACGAACCTGATTCCCTGGGGCATCGTGATCGGCGGCGAGGAAATGCACAACAACCACCACACGTTCGCCACTTCGGCGAAGTTCTCGAACAAGTGGTACGAGTTCGACATCGGCTGGATGTACATCCGTATCCTGTCGGCATTCAAGCTCGCGAAGGTCAAGAAGGTCGCGCCCACGCCGCGCCTCGTGGCACGCAAGGCCGTGCTCGACCAGGAAACGCTGCAGGCCGTGCTGTCGAACCGCTATGAAGTGATGGCGCGTTACGGCAAGGCATTCAAGCGCGCCTACCGCCAGGAACTGGCGCATCTGAAGGGCCTCGGTTCGAGCGAGAAGTATCAGTCGCTGCGCGGCGCGCGCAACTGGTTCCACAAGGGCGAAGACGGCCTGAACGAACCGCAGAAGCGCCAACTGCCGGAAATCTTCGCGAACAGCAAGAAGATGGAAACCTACTTCCAGCTGCGTCAGGATCTGGCCTCGATGTGGGATCGTTCGAATGCCTCGCGCGAACAGCTGCTGGCCCAATTGCAGGACTGGTGCCATCGTGCCGAACAAAGCGGCATCAAGGCGCTGCAGGAATTCGCGACGCGTCTGCGCCGCTACGCATGATCTGAAATCGATTAGAATTTCGGAACGTCACAAACCCCGCGTTGGCGGGGTTTTTTCTTTTGTGCCGCCGATTTGGCGGTGGCCAATCGACAGCGATTCTGCCGTGCAGAGGAAGTAGAGGAGATACGAGATGCAAGCCGCGATCAAACCCGTCGAGTACGACCGGCCCGGCGCCGTGTGTGGAATCGGGCAAGCCTGGGCGAAGGTGCCCGACAGCCCGTCCGCGGCGGAGCGCGATGCGCTGAAGGCGCGGATCAAGGCGCTGCTCAAGCGCGAAAAGGCCGTGCTCGTCGCCCACTATTACGTGGACGCCGAGTTGCAGGAGCTGGCCGACGAAACCGGCGGATGCGTAGCCGATTCGCTGGAGATGGCGCGTTTCGGGCGCGATCACGAAGCGCAAACCTTGATCGTCGCCGGCGTGCGCTTCATGGGCGAAACGGCGAAGATCCTGAGCCCCGGCAAGCGGATTCTGATGCCCGATCTCGACGCCACCTGCTCGCTCGACCTCGGCTGCCCGGTCGACGAATTCTCGGCGTTTTGCGACGCGCATCCGGATCGCACGGTGGTGGTGTACGCCAACACCAGCGCGGCCGTGAAGGCACGCGCCGACTGGATGGTCACCTCGTCGATCGGCCTGGAGATCGTCGCCGATCTGCACGCGCGCGGCGAAAAGCTGATCTGGGCGCCGGACCGGCACCTCGGCAGCTATATTCAGAAGAAAACCGGCGCCGACATGCTGATGTGGCAAGGCTCCTGCCTGGTGCACGACGAATTCAAGGGCATCGAACTCGACCTGCTGCGCGCCGAACACCCCGGCGCGAAGGTGCTCGTGCACCCGGAGTCGCCCGAGAACGTAGTGGCGCTGGCCGACGTGGTGGGCTCGACCACGCAGTTGATCGACGCGGCCGTGAAGCTCGACGCGCAAACCTTCATCGTCGCCACCGACCTCGGCATCCTGCACAAGATGCAGCTTGCCGCGCCGGGCAAGACGCTGATCGCCGCCCCCACGGCCGGCAACAGCGCCACCTGCAAGAGCTGTGCGCACTGCCCGTGGATGGCGATGAACGGCCTCGCGAATCTGGCCGACGTGCTGGAGCGCGGTCACAACGAAATCTTTGTGGATGCGACGCTCGGCGAGCGAGCCCGCCTGCCGATCGATCGCATGCTCGACTTCGCCGCGCAGCACAAGCGGCGCGTGCAGGCGAGCGGTGATCTGCAGCGCGATGCGCAACTGTTCTCGAACGTGGGGGCGGCATGACGGCAGCGGTGTCCCCGATCTACGACGAAATCGTCCGCCAATACGGCGCGGCCTTCGAGGCCGCGATCGCGCGCAATGTCGCCGATGCGATTGCCGAGGATGTCGGCAGTGGCGACCAGACGGGCCGCCTGGTGCCCGACGGCCCTGCGCGGCTCGCGCGGATCATCGTTCGCGAGAACGCGGTGCTGTGCGGCGTGCCCTGGTTTCAGGCCGTGATGCGCGCGATCGATCCGGCCATCGAGGTGGATTGGCGCTATCGCGAAGGCGAGCTGATGACGGCCGATTCGACCGTCTGCGAGCTGCGCGGCCCCGCGCGTTCGCTGCTGACGGCCGAGCGCAATGGCCTGAATTTCCTGCAATTGCTGTCGGGCGTGGCCAGCGCGACGCGGCGCTACGTCGACCTGATCGAGGGGCAGCGCGCACGCATCCTCGATACGCGCAAGACGCTGCCGGGGCTGCGGCTCGCGCAGAAGTACGCGGTGCGCGTGGGCGGCGGCGCCAATCAGCGGCTTGCGCTTTACGACGGCATCCTGATCAAGGAAAACCACATCGCGGCGGCCGGCGGCGTGGGTGCGGCGCTCGATGCCGCGTTCGCCCTGGATGCCGGCGTGCCGGTGCAGGTCGAGGTCGAGACGCTGGCGCAGCTCGATACGGCGCTCGCGCATGGCGCGAAATCGGTGCTGCTCGACAACTTCACGTTCGACATGATGCGCGACGCGGTGCGCGTGGCCGGTGGCCGTGCCGTGCTCGAGGTGTCGGGCGGGGTCAATGCGGACACCGTCTGCGACATCGCCGCAACGGGCGTGGATCGCATCTCGATCGGCGCGCTGACCAAGGATGTGCGCGCGACCGATTATTCGATGCGGATCGTCGACTGACAAACGGCTGGCTGCCTAAGCCAAAAACGAAGCCGCTCGCGGAGGCCATCCGCGAGCGGCTTTGTCGTTTCGGGCTGCCGAAAATCGTCAGCGGCCGTGCGTTCAGCGGCGCGGCAGCAGCACCGACGGCAATGCCTTCGGCAGCGTATCGGGCCAGTCGCGGCTGAAATGCAGGCCGCGGCTTTCGCGCCGCGAGCGCGCGCTTTCCACGATCAGCGATGCGACATCCACCAGATTGCGCAGTTCGAGCAGGTCGGGGCTGACGCGGAAATTCGCGTAGTACTCCTGGATTTCGTCGCGCAGCAGTTCGATGCGGTGCATCGCGCGGGCGAGCCGCTTGTCGGTGCGGACGATGCCCACGTAATTCCACATCAGGCGACGCAGCTCGTCCCAGTTATGGGCGACTACCACTTCTTCGTCGGGATCGGACACGCGGCTTTCGTCCCAGGCGGGCAGCGCACCGTGCGGCAGGCGCGCGTAGCCGGCCGTTTCGATCGCTTCGGCGGTGGCACGGCCGATCACCAGGCATTCGAGCAGCGAGTTGCTGGCCAGCCGGTTCGCGCCGTGCAGGCCCGTGTACGAGGTCTCGCCCACCGCGTAGAGGCCGGCCACGTCGGTGCGTCCGGCCAAGTCGGTGACCACGCCGCCGCACGTGTAGTGTGCGGCCGGCACCACCGGAATCGGCTGCTTGGCGATGTCGATGCCGAATTCGAGGCAGCGCGCGTGGATGGTCGGAAAGTGCTCGCGCAGGAACGCTTCGGGCTGGTGGCTGATGTCGAGATAGACGCAATCGATGCCGCGCTTCTTGATCTCGAAATCGATCGCGCGCGCGACGATGTCGCGCGGCGCCAGTTCGGCGCGCGCATCGTGCGCCGGCATGAAGCGCGTGCCGTCGGGCAGCTTAAGCAGGCCGCCTTCGCCGCGTACCGCTTCCGAGATCAGGAACGACTTTGCGTACGGGTGGTAGAGGCAGGTCGGATGGAACTGGATGAATTCCATGTTCGCGACGCGGCAGCCCGCGCGCGAGGCCATCGCGATGCCGTCGCCGGTCGCCGTGTCGGGGTTGGTCGTATACAGGTAGACCTTGCCCGCGCCGCCGGTGGCGAGCACCGTGTGCGGCGCCTCGATCGTGACGGTCAGCCCGGTGCGCACGTCGAGCGCATAGAGGCCGACGCAGCGCCCGCCGGGCAGGCCGATGCGCTCCGACGTGATCAGGTCGACCGCGTGGTGGTTCTCGAAAAACGTGATGTTCGGATGCTGGCGCGCCCGCGCGCTCAGCGTGGCCAGCACGGCGTGGCCGGTGGCGTCGGCGGCATGAATGATGCGGCGATGGCTGTGGCCGCCTTCGCGCGTCAGGTGGAAGCCGAGTTCGGCGGCGGCGTCACGCGTGAACGGCACGCCTTGCGAGATCAGCCACTCGATCGCCTCGCGGCCGTGTTCGACGATGAAGCGCGTGGTGGTTTCGTCGCACAAGCCGCCACCGGCGACGAGCGTGTCGCTGACGTGGTTTTCGACGCTGTCGGCTGAATCGAGCACCGCCGCGATGCCGCCCTGCGCGTAGTCGCTCGCGCCCTCCATCATCGATCGCTTCGCGATCAGCGCGACCTTGCGTGTTTGCGCGAGGTTCAGCGCGACCGACAAACCGGCAAGACCGCTGCCGACGATCGCCACATCGAAATTCATCTTGCTTCTCCGTTTCTGCGCCTTCATCCGGTGTTCCCGTGCCGGCATGGCCGGCGGGAAGGGCAGAGCATACCGCGAACGCTGTGGCAATGTGTCACGGCCAAGGCAAAAAGACGATCGTCGCGAGGAAAAGCGGCGCGCCAAATAAAAAACCCCGCGATTGCGGGGTTTTTTGTGTCGCTAAACAGGGATCGAAGATTACTTGATCTTCGTTTCCTTGTATTCGACGTGCTTGCGGACGACGGGATCAAATTTCTTGATCGCCATCTTTTCCGGCATGTTGCGTTTGTTCTTCGTGGTCGTGTAGAAGTGACCCGTGCCTGCGGTCGATTCCAGCTTGATCTTGTCGCGTGCGCCCTTTGCCATGCTCGTGCTCCTTAGGCTTCGCCGCGTGCGCGCAGGTCAGCGAGCACGGTGTCGATACCGTTCTTGTCGATCAGGCGCAGGCCGGCGTTCGAAACGCGCAGACGCACCCAGCGGTTTTCGCTCTCCACCCAGAACCGGCGGTTTTGCAGGTTCGGCAGGAAGCGACGCTTCGTCTTGTTGTTGGCGTGGGAAACGTTGTTGCCGCTCATCGGCGCTTTCCCAGTTACTTGGCATACGCGTGCCATGAGAGCACTCCTAATACGCTGAATTCGGGTTCGATTGCCGATGAAGTTTCTTTGCACAACGACTGCGAACTCGCTGCCGTCTCGGAAAGACCCGGCCATCCTGAATGGCTAGACCCCTCGTCCCTTCTTTGGCTTCAGAACTGGTTGGAAAAAAGTCAGACGGCGATTCTAACAGAAAAAATTCTGGAAAATCAACCCTATTTCAGGTGCCGATCTCGGGGCGCGGCGATGTCCCGCGCCGGACGTGCAGGGTCATATCGAATGACGGCCCGTGGCGGGGCTCAGAGCAGCCCGGCGTGCGAAAACGACAAGGTGTCGCTGGCGCCGACCACGATGTGATCGATCAACCGCACGTCCACCAGCGCGAGCGCCTCGCGCAGCAGCCGGGTGAGGCGGCGATCCTCGGCGCTCGGCCTTACCGCGCCGGACGGGTGATTATGCGCCACGATCAGCGCCGCCGCACTCAGTTCGAGCGCGCGGCGCACGATTTCGCGCGGGTAGACGGCCATCCGCGTCAGCGTGCCGACGGTGCTTTCCTCGCAATCGATCAGCCGGTGCTGCGCATCGAGATAGAGGCAGAGGAACGCTTCGCGGGTACGGGTGCCGATCGTGAGCCGCAGATAATCGTGCACCGCCTCCGGCGAATCGATCAACGTGCGTTCCTTGCTGCGTTCGATCAGCGCACGGCGCACCAGCTCGGAGGTGGCGATCAACACGGCGGCGCGCGCCGCGCCGATGCCGGGCCGAGCGAGAACCGCCGCGGGCGATGCGTCGAGCAGGGCGCGCAGCGAGCGGAAATGCTCGAGCAGCGCCTGCGCCGTGATGGCGGTGCGCTTGCCGGCAATGCCGTTGCCGATCAGCAACGCGAGCAGTTCGCTGTCGGTCAGCGCGGCCGGCCCGCGCTCGAGCAGGCGTTCTCGTGGCCTGTCGTCGCGGCGGGGATGGCCTCGCGAGGCTTTTCCGGCAACGCCCCTGCCCGCCGCGGCCGGCGCCGGGTGCGTTGTCGGGGAAGCGGCCACCGCCGCGGCGGGCAGGGCGACGCAGGCCGGCGAGGCGGGCGCCGGACCGGTGACGCAGGCGAGCATCGTGACGCGTTGCGGGGCTGACGGCATGGGATTTCTCCGTTTGACGCGCGGGGAGCGGTGTGAGCCGACATTCCGCTCCAAGCGCTCAGGTGACTTACAATGGATGTTTTGCGTTATGCCGCCCGGCGGCGGATTGAACGAGTACACATGAGCCTCATCGATATCTCAGAAGTGAAGCCCGGTTCCCACGTCACGCTTCACTACCGGCTTGCGCTCGGCGATGGTGCCGACATCGTCAACACCTTCGCCGACAAGCCGGCTACGTTGCTGATGGGTGCCGGCCAACTGGCCCCGGCGCTCGAAAGCATTTTGCTCGGCCTGAAGTCGGGGCACCATTCGACCTTCCAGCTAGCGGCTGGCGAGGCGTTCGGCCCCCGCAACCCGGACATGATCCAGCGCGTGTCGATGAAAACCCTGCGCGATAACGGCATGGTGGGCGACGATTTCACGCCCGGCGACCTGATCGAGTTCAACGCGCCCGACGGCGGCCGCTATGCCGGCGTGTTGAAGGAAGTGGGCGAAACCTCGGCGCTGTTCGACTTCAACCACCCGCTCGCGGGCCAGGCCATTACGTTCGAAGTGAAAATCATCGGGATTCTGTAACCATGAGCACAACCGATACGCTGTCCGGCCAGACCGTTGCCGCCGACGCCGAAATCCTGCTCGCTCAGCCGCGCGGCTTCTGCGCCGGCGTCGATCGCGCGATCGAGATCGTCGAGCGCGCCATCGCGATGCATGGCTCGCCAATCTATGTGCGCCACGAAATCGTCCACAACAAATATGTGGTCGAGGATCTGAAGAAGAAGGGCGCGATCTTCGTCGAAGAGCTCGAGGAAGTGCCGTCGGGCAACACGGTGATCTTCAGCGCGCATGGCGTGTCGAAGGCCGTGCGCGACGAGGCCGACGTGCGCGGCCTGCGCATTTACGACGCCACCTGCCCGCTCGTCACCAAGGTGCACGTCGAAGTCGCGAAGATGCGCCAGGACGGCGTCGACATCGTCATGATCGGCCACAAGGGCCATCCGGAAGTCGAAGGCACGATGGGGCAGGTCGAACGCGGCATGCATCTCGTCGAGAGCGTCGAGGATGTGCTCGCACTGGAGCTGCCCGATCCGGAGCGCGTCGCGCTCGTCACGCAAACCACCCTGTCGGTCGACGACGCCGCCGAAATCATCGCCGCGCTGAAAAACAAGTTCCCGGCGATCCGTGAGCCGAAGAAGCAGGACATTTGCTACGCGACCCAAAATCGTCAGGACGCCGTGAAATTCATGGTGCCGCAATGCGACGTGGTGATCGTGGTCGGCAGCCCGAACAGCTCGAATTCGAGCCGACTGCGTGAAGTCGCGGAAAAACGCGGTGTGGACGCCTATATGGTGGATTCGCCGGATCAGATCGACCCGGCGTGGGTGGCCGGCAAGCGCCGCATCGGCGTGACGGCCGGCGCGTCGGCGCCCGAGGTGCTGGCCCAGGCCGTGATCGCGCGCCTGCGCGAACTGGGTGTGCGCAACGTGCGCGCGCTCGAAGGCATCGAGGAGAACGTCTCGTTCCCGCTGCCGCGCGGCCTCAATCTGCCGCCCGCCGCGTAAGCGGCCCGTTCCCGCCTCTCGGCCGGCCGGATATTTTCCGGCGCGGCCCCCGCTAAAAGCGCGCCCTCCGGCGCGCTTTTTGTTTTTCCGTGCCGATATTTCGTTTTGCAACCGTTTGCTTCGCATGTAGTGCAACCAGGTTGCGATATTTTTGCGGACGCTTCGCAAAAAAACGGTTGCAATGCAGGAAAACCCTGTCGAATCAGGAATATTGGTTATCTATAAATTGGAGTTACAATGCGCGCGTTTTCAGGCCGAAATGCATTGCAGACAAGGATTTTGCGATGCGCAGGAGACCGATTTAATGCAGCACAAGTTGGCCGTCGCCCTGTTCGTGGCATGCGGGGTTGCAATGCGTCGCGCAGCGGTTGAGCGGGATGCGGCAGTGCGCACCGACGCAGAAAACGCGTGCCGGACCGATTCGGTTCGGCCGGTTCGACGGGGCGCGGCAAACGGGAAGCAGAACGATAACGAGGTCTGTTTGACGATCGAAGCAATGCATTCGCGTGACCGGTGCGCCGCGCGGGATCGCTCTGCGGTTCCGGCGTGGCAGGCGGAAGCGGTCATCCATCAAATTGGCATGCAAATTGCTCAATGGATGGAAAGGCTTGGGGCGGCTGGCGCGACACACGCGACGGTACGGCGTGTCCCGGCCCATCGTCTCGGCTTTTTGGATGGTTTGGGTATTGTGCGAAATACGTTTTTCTTGAATCGCCCGGCGGTTGCGACCGTGGTTGCACCATCGGGAGAACGGGATGCCGATTCGATTGCACCGGGAGTGTGCGTCGGCATGCCCGATATCGGGGCAGCAGGGCACGGCGTAGCGCAGCACGTCGCCGTGCCGGCCGCGATCGCGTACCGCGCGACGCGGCAACCTCGCCATCTCGGCGATGCGCTCGCATCGTCGAACGGTGGATCGGCCGCCGGGCATCACGCCGGCACCGCCGAGCTCAGGCCGACGCGGCAAACCGCACGGTCGTGCCGGGCCGCGAGCCGGCAGGACGAGCGCATCGAAGCGCGCGCCACTTACCTCATGTCCGTTCCACGTCGCCCGTTCGCACGCCGTCCGGCGGCGCACGCGCACCTCGGCGCGGACATGCGGAATGCGGCGGCCTTGGGTGCAAGGATGCCTAACGACTTCAGGGAGGCCAGGATTACCGTCCTCGATGTCGTGGAGATGTAGCGACGGGACTCGTGACGGCGCCGAACCCGTGCGACGCCGTTTTGTACCCATCCCGGTGGCGGACAAGGTTGTACAGGCCACGTACCGCGCGCCGGGATGTCATCACCCTTACCGGTATTTATTCGTACCCGCAGTGCTGTCGAGAGCGCCTATCCGCCGCCTACCCGCGTCGAGCAGCGTCTCCCCGATCGCACGGACCAAGGAGCTTTAAATGGATATTTTTGTCCAGCAGGTCATCAACGGACTGGTGCTCGGCAGTGTCTACGCCATCATCGCGTTGGGCTACACGATGGTGTACGGCATTCTCGGCATCATCAACTTCGCGCACGGCGACGTGCTGATGATCGGCGCGATGGTGGCGTTGTCCGCGATCACCGTGCTGCAGAACCACTTTCCGGGCCTCGGCAACGTCGCCACGCTGACCATCGCGCTGGTGATTGCCGCGGCCGTGTGCTCGATCGTGGGTTTCGCGATCGAACGCATCGCCTACCGGCCGCTGCGCCGCGCGCCGCGTCTGGCTCCGCTGATCACCGCGATCGGCGTGTCGATCCTGTTGCAGACGGCAGGCATGATGATCTGGTCGCGTAACCCGCTGCCGTTCCCGCAGCTGCTGTCGACCAACCCGCTGAACGTGATCCAGGCCACCGACGCGACGCCGGGCGCCGTGATTTCGCCGACCGAAATCGTGATCATCGCGGTGGCGTTCCTCGTGATGGCGGGCCTGCTGCTGCTGGTGCACAAGACCAAGCTGGGCCGTGCGATGCGCGCGATCTCGGAAAACCCGAACAACGCCAGCCTGATGGGCGTGAACCCGAACTTCGTGATCTCGGCCACCTTCATGATCGGCTCCGCGCTCGCGGCGCTGGCCGGTGTGATGATCGCGTCCGAATACGGCAACGTGCACTTCTACATGGGCTTCATCCCCGGCATGAAGGCGTTCACCGCCGCCGTGCTGGGCGGGATCGGCAACCTCGGCGGTGCGATGGTGGGCGGCGTGCTGCTCGGCCTCATCGAACAGCTCGGCGCCGGCTACATCGGCAACCTGACGGGCGGTGTGTTCGGCTCGAATTACCAGGACGTGTTCGCGTTCGTGGTGCTGATCATCGTGCTCGTGTTCCGTCCGTCCGGCCTGCTGGGCGAACGCGTGGCCGACCGCGCATAAGGAGACCCTCCATGACTTCCATTCAACCGATCGAAACCTCGACCACGCTGGTCGAGGAGCGCAACCTGGCCAAGACCCTCACGGTCGGCATCGTGGTGGCGATTCTCGTTGCCGCCGCGCCGTTCGTGATCGGCGCCGCCGGCGGCAATTACTGGGTGCGCGTGCTCGACTTCGCGATGCTCTACGTGATGCTCGCGCTGGGCCTGAACGTGGTGGTCGGCTTCGCCGGCCTGCTGGACCTCGGCTACATCGCGTTCTACGCGGTGGGCGCCTATGTCGCCGCGCTGCTGACCTCGCCGCACCTGACCACGCAGTTCGCATGGATCGCGGCGATGTTCCCGAACGGCCTGCATACGCCGTACTGGGTAGTGGTGCCGGTGGCGATGGCGGTGGCCGCGCTCGCGGGCGTGCTGCTCGGCGCGCCGACGCTGCGCCTGCGCGGCGACTACCTCGCGATCGTGACGCTGGGCTTCGGGGAAATCGTCCGGATCTTCATGAACAACCTGGACCGCCCGGTCAACATCACGAACGGGCCGCAGGGGATCACGGGCGTGGCGCCGCTGCACTTCGGCGGCTTCAACCTGTCGCAATCGCACTCGCTGTTCGGCCTCACGATCACGTCGGTCTATCTGTACTACTACGTGTTCGTGATCTGCTCGCTGCTGGTGATCTGGATCTGTACGCGCCTGCAACACTCGCGCATCGGCCGTGCCTGGGCCGCGATTCGCGAAGACGAAATCGCCGCCAAGGCGATGGGCATCAACACCCGTAACGTGAAGCTGCTGGCGTTCGCGATGGGCGCCTCGTTCGGCGGCCTGTCGGGCTCGATGTTCGGCGCGTTCCAGGGCTTCGTGTCGCCGGAATCGTTCACGTTCTGGGAATCGATCGTGGTGCTGGCCTGCGTGGTGCTGGGCGGCATGGGCCACATCCCTGGCGTGATCCTCGGCGCGGTGCTGCTGGCCGTGTTCCCGGAAGTGCTGCGCTCGACCATGGGCCCGCTGCAGCACGCGCTGTTCGGTCATGAAATCGTCGATACCGAAGTGATCCGTCAGGCGCTGTACGGCCTCGCGATGGTGCTGATCATGCTGTACCGCTCGGAAGGCCTGTGGCCCGCGCCGAAGCACGAGGACAGGATCGCGAAGCTGACCAAGCGCGGCGGCAAGAAGACGGCAGTGCGCGCGTAACGCACGGATACGGAGAACCAAGCAATGAGCGACAACATTCGACTGTCCGTGCAGGGCGTCAACAAGCGCTTCGGCGGCCTGCAGGCGCTGTCCGACGTCGGCCTGCAGATCCGCCAGGGCGAGATCTACGGCCTGATCGGCCCCAACGGTGCCGGCAAGACCACCTTCTTCAACGTGATCACGGGCCTGTACACGCCGGATTCGGGCGACTTCAAGCTGGACGGCACGAACTACACGCCGACCGCGGTGCACGAAGTGGCGAAGGCCGGCATTGCGCGCACGTTCCAGAACATCCGCCTGTTCGGCGGCATGACCGCGCTGGAAAACGTAATGGTGGGGCGCCACGTGCGCACCCGTCACGGCCTGATCGGCGCGGTGTTCCAGACGCCGTCGGAGCGCCGCGAAGAGCGCGAGATCAAGGAACGCGCGATCGAGCTGCTCGATTACGTGGGCGTGCTGAAGTATGCCGACTACACCTCGCGCAACCTCTCGTACGGCCACCAGCGCCGTCTCGAGATCGCCCGCGCGCTGGCGACCGATCCGAAGCTGCTCGCGCTCGACGAGCCGGCGGCCGGCATGAACGCGACCGAGAAGGTCGAGCTCACGAGCCTGCTCGACAAGATCCGTTCGGATGGCAAGACGATCCTGCTGATCGAACACGACGTGAAGCTGGTGATGGGATTGTGCAACCGGATGACGGTGCTCGATTACGGCAAGGTGATCGCCGAGGGTCTGCCGCAGGACGTGCAGAAGGATCCGAAGGTGATTGAGGCATATCTCGGCGCAGGGGTGCACTGATGGCAGCGGCAATGTTGAAGATTTCGGGCTTGCAGGTGAACTACGGCGGCATCCAGGCGGTGAAGGGTGTCGACATGGAAGTTCGCCAGGGCGAGCTGGTCACGCTGATCGGCGCGAACGGCGCGGGCAAGACCACCACGATGAAGGCGATCACGGGCCTGAAGCCGTTCTCGGGCGGCGACATCACGTACGAAGGCGCCTCGATCAAGGGCGTGCCGGCGCACGAGCTGCTCAAGCGCGGCCTGGCGATGGTGCCGGAAGGCCGGGGCATCTTCGCGCGCATGTCGATCCTCGAAAACATGCAGATGGGCGCATACCTGCGCAAGGACAAGGAAGGCATCAAGTCGGACATCGAGCGCATGTTCGGCTTCTTCCCGCGCCTGCGCGAGCGGGCGACGCAGTTCGCGGGCACGTTGTCGGGCGGCGAACAGCAGATGCTGGCGATGGCGCGCGCGATCATCAGCAAGCCCAAGCTGTTGCTGCTGGACGAGCCGTCGATGGGCCTGTCGCCGATCATGGTCGAGAAGATCTTCGAGGTGGTGCGCGAGATCTCGAAGGAAGGCCTGACGGTGCTGCTGGTCGAACAGAACGCACGCCTGGCGCTGCAGGCGGCCGACCGCGGCTACGTGATGGATTCGGGGCTGGTGACGATGGAAGGCAACGCGAAGGACATGCTCGACGATCCAAAGGTGCGCGCAGCGTATCTGGGCGAGTAAGCGGGCAGACCTTTCCTGCATGAAAAAGGCCGCCACGGGAAACCGCGGCGGCCTTTTGTTTTTGCCGCTCGCCCGGGCAGGCGAGCGGCGGCCCGTCAGGCCGGCAGCGGAAGCCGCTTGCCGAACGACACGAGCGGCTCGACACGATAGCCGAGCGCTTCGTAGAAGCGGCAGGCCTCGTCGTTCTCGGGCAGCACCTGCAGGTTGATCTTGGTGCAGCCGCGTGCCGCGAGCGCGGCTTCGGCGTGCGCCATCAGCACGCGGCCGATGCCGAGCCGGCGCGCCGCGCCCGCCACCGCGAACGAGTAGAGCCAGCCGCGGTGGCCGTCGTAGCCGGCCATCACGGTGCCGACCAATTGCGCGTCGCGAAATGCCACGAAGAACAGCTCGGGCTGCGCCGCCAGCTTCATGTCGATCGATCGTCGCGGGTCGCGATGCGGCGCGCTCGTATCGGTGTAGCTCGGAAACGCTTCGCACCACAGCGCAGTCACCGCTTCGGTGTCCGCACGGTCGAAGATCCGGATCGTCACGTCGTCGTCGGCATGCATCGCGAGCCTCGTCATGCTTCGATCAGAGCGTGTCGAGGATCGAGCGCAGCATTGCCATCATCTGGTCGATTTCCGCGTTCGTCACGTTCAGCGCCGGCATGAAGCGCAGCAGGTTCGGGCGGGCCGCGTTCAGCAGCAGGCCGTCCGGGCCCATGTCGCGCGCCTTCTCGACGATCTGCGGGCCGATATCCTTGCCGAGCAGCAGCGCGCGCAGCAACCCTTCGCCGCGCTCGCCCTGGAAGCCGCGCTCCGCCGACAGCGCCAGCAGGCTCTGCTTCAGGTATTCCGAGCGTTCGCGCACGCTTTCGAGGAAGCCCGGCGCCACCAGTTGCGAGATCACCGAGTAGCCGACCGCCGTCATCAGCGGGTTGCCGTTGTAGGTGCCGCCCTGGTCGCCGGCCTCGAACACCGCCACCTCGGCCGTCGACAGCAGCGCGGCCAGCGGCACGCCGCTGCCGATGCCCTTGCCGAGCGTCATGATGTCCGGCGCGATGCCCGACAGTTCGTAGGCGAACAGCGTGCCGGCACGGCCGCAGCCGCTTTGCACTTCATCGACGATCAGCAGCAGGTTGTGCTGTCGGGTCAGTGCGCGCAGTTGCTGCATGAATTCCGGGGTGGCCGGGATCACGCCGCCTTCGCCCTGGATCGGTTCGAGCATCACGGCGACGGTTTTGTCGGTGATCAGTTGCTCGACCGAGGCGATGTCGTTCAGTTCGGCCTTCGGGAAGCCCGGCACCTGCGGCGCGTAGATCGTGTCCCAGCCCGGCTTGCCGCTGGCCGACATGGTCGCGATGGTGCGGCCGTGGAAGCTGTGGTTGAACGTGATGATCTCGAACGCGCCGTTCTTGAATTTGCGGCCCCACTTGCGCGCGAGCTTGATCGCGCCTTCGTTGGCTTCCGCGCCGCTGTTGGTGAAGAACACCTTGTCGAACACGCTGTGCTGCGTGAGCAGGCCGGCCAGCTTGGCCATCGGCTCGTTGTAGTAGGCCGGCGACGGGTTCAGCAGGCGTTCGGCCTGGCTTTTCAGCGCCTCGACGACGCCCTCGTTGCAGTGGCCCAGGCTGTTGACCGCCCAGCCCTGGATGAAATCCAGATAGCGCTTGCCGTTGTGATCGTAGAGCCACGAGCCTTTGCCGTGCGTGAACACGAGGTCGGGGCGGGTCGTGATGTACATCAGCGAGTCGATCGGATAATCGTTCAAGGGCATGGCTGCGGGCTCCAGCGGGTAGCGACAGGGGAAAAAAGGGCAATAAAAAAGCCACGGAATGCCGTGGCTTGGTAGTTCGAACAGCTTGGGCGTAACGGGTACTGGTTACGCGTGCGTCCGTGACGAGCCGGCGGCATTCGTGCGATGCGGCGAGCGGCGACGTCGGAGGGCGGACAGGAAGCGGTTCATGGCGCAAGCATAAGGCATGACGTGGCGATAAGTAAACCGCCCGGTTGCGACAAACGCATGTCGAGCAGGGATTTTCGGCCGGCGCGTCGCGTGGGCGAGACGCCGGCCGCGCCGCTCAGACGGCGTTCGCGAGGTCGGCCGCGCTCGTGAACGAATCGGCGTAGAACTCGTCGGCCGGCAGCCCGTGATGGGCCGTGAAATCGCGTTGGGCCGATTCCACCATCACCGGCGCGCCGCAGGCGTAGACCTGATGACCGGACAGATCGGGCAGATCCTCGACCACGGCGCGGTGGACGAAGCCGGTGCGGCCTGTCCAGGCGTCGCCGGCGTCGGGCTCGGACAGCACCGGCACGAAGCGGAAATTCGGGATCTCGCGCGCCCATTGCTCGGCCAGCTCGAACAGGTAGATGTCCTTCTTGCGGCGTGCGCCCCAGTACAGGCGCATCGGGCGCGTGAAATTGCTGTGCCGCGCATGCTCGATGATTGCCTTGATCGGCGCGAAACCGGTGCCGGAGGCCAGCAGCACGATCGGCTTCTCGGAATCCTCGCGCAGGAAGAACGTGCCGAGCGGGCCTTCGAAGCGCAGGATTTCGCGCTCCTTCATGGTGTTGAACACGTGATCGGTGAACTTGCCGCCGGGCATGTGGCGGATATGCAGCTCGACCGGGCCTTCCTCGTGCGGCGCGCTGGCCATCGAGTAGCTGCGGCGCGAGCCGTCCTTCAGGATGAATTCGAGGTACTGGCCGGCCAGATACTGCAAGCGTTCGTTGGCCGGCAGTTGCAGCTTCAGCACGGCGACGTCGTCGGCCTTGCGCTCGATCGCGTTGACGCGGCACGGCAGCTTCTTGACCTGCACGCCGTCCACGCCGGCGATTTCACGCACGTCGATTTCGAGATCGCTTTGCGCGCTCGCGCAGCAGAGCAGGGCCAGCCCGCGCGTGCGCTCGTCGTTCGACAGCGCCGACGCCGCATGCGGGCGTTGCTCGACCTGCCCCTGCACGATCTGCCCCTTGCAGGAGCCGCACGCACCGTTCTTGCAGCCATACGGGAGATGCACGTTCTGCCGCAGGGCGGCCGCCAGCACGGTTTCTTCGGCCTCGACCTGGAATTGCCGGCCGCTTTGCTTGAGGGTTACGTTGAATGCCATAAGTCCATGAACCAAAAGTGGGGACCGTGCGAATCGGGCACGGCGGCTACAATGATTGCGCTACGAATTCCGGTAACACCATGATTGCGACACGAATCCTGCGCCGCTCGCGCGTACTGATCGTCGGCTGCGGCGATGTCGGCATGCGCTGCGTCGAACAGTTGCGCGCGCGGGCTCGCCCGCCGCGAATCATCGCGCTGACGAGCCAGCCGGCCCGCCGGGCGGAGCTGGCGGCAGCCGGCGCGGTGCCGATGATCGGCGATCTGGACCGCCGGGCCACGCTCGCGCGGCTCGGCGGCATCGCGCATCGGGTGCTGCACCTGGCGCCGCCGCAAGCGTCGGGCAACGACGATCGGCGCACGCGCGCCTTGATCGCGGCGCTCGGCGCCCGGCACGGTGCGCGGCGCGGGCCGGCCAGGCCGGCTGGCGCCGCGGCCGTGGGCCGCTTGCGAGCGGGCGGCGCGCCGTTTCAGGCAGCGCGTATTGTACCCGAGGGGATTCGGCCGGCTCCCGCGCTTGTCTATGCCAGCACGAGCGGCGTGTACGGCGATTGCGGCGGCGCGCGGGTGGACGAAACGCGCCCGGTGCGCCCGGCCAACGCGCGTGCCGTGCGGCGCGTGTCGGCCGAACGGCAACTGCGGCGGGCGACCGCACGCGGTGCGCTCGCTGCCCGGATCGTGCGAATTCCGGGCATCTACGCGGCCAACCGCCTGCCGATCGCGCGGCTGGAGCGCCGCACGCCGGCGCTGGTCGATGCCGACGACGTGTATACCAACCACATTCACGCCGACGATCTGGCCCGCATCCTGTTGGCCGCTGCCGTGCGCGGCCTGCCGTCGCGCGTGGTGCTCGCGTCGGACGACACCGAGATGAAGATGGGGGAGTATTTCGAGCGCGTCGCGCGGGCGAGCGGTCGCGCCAGCCCGCCGCGCATCACGCGCGCCGAAGCCGAGGCGAGGCTCGAACCCGTGCAGTTGTCATTCATGCGGGAATCGCGGCGGCTGGTCAACCGGCGGCTCAAGCGCGAACTGCGCGTGGCGCTGCGTTACCCCACGGTGGACGATTTCCTGCGCACGATTTCACCGGACAGCGAACTCGGCTCGCTCAGATGATCGCGGGCAGCGCCTCGATCAACATGAAACAGAGCAGGGCGCCGATCAAGGCGCCAATCAAGTTCGGATCGTAGCGATGTCGCAGTCGCATGATGACCAGCAACGCGCCGATGGCGACAACGCCCATCACGGCGAATATCAGCACCATGGATGACAGTTCGATCGGATTATTGACGTTCATGATCTTCCCCAGAGCCTCGCGGTTTGCTCGTTTTTTATCGTTGTGATTCGAGTATAGCGAGGCAATGGCGGACATCCATGCTGCAATGCGGCGACACCGTCTGATGCGCGCAACGTCATGGCCCCGCGAGGTGGGCAGCCGGTTTCAGCCGGCGGAGGGCACCGCGCGCAGCGAGTCCAGATCGGTGCTGTCGAGCCAGCGCCATGCGCCCGGCGCGAGGTCGGCCGGCAACCCGTAGCCGCCGATCCGTTCCCGATGCAGCGCCTCGACGCGATTGCCCGAGGCTGCCACCATGCGCTTGACCTGGTGATACTTGCCTTCCAGCACGGTCAGTTCGAGCGTGCGCTCGCCGCGCGCATTCGCCGCGACCGCCGCGATCGGCTTCGGTTCGCCATGCAGCAGCACGCCGCCGCGCAGCGCCGCGAGTTGCGTGTCGTCGAGCGCGTGCCTGACTTCGGCCACGTAGGTTTTCGGCACCTTGCGCTTGGGCGACGTGTAGGCGTGGACGAACTGGCCGTCGTCGGACAGCAGCAGCAGGCCGGTGGTGTCCTGATCGAGCCGGCCGACGCATTGCACGCCGCGCGCCGCGAATGGCGGCGGCAACAGCGAGAAGACGCTCAGGTGATGCTGCGGATCGTGCGAGCACTCGTAGCCGGCCGGTTTGTTCAGCGCGAGATAGGCGCGCTCGCGATAGGGCCAGCGCGTGCCGTCCACCTCGAAGGCGAGGCCTGCGGTATCGAACGCCGCATCGGCGTCGTCGCATGCGGCACCGCCGATCGATACGCGGCCTGTGTCCACGAGTGCGCGGCACTGGCGGCGCGAGCCGAAGCCCTGGGAAAAGAGGATGGTTTCGAGTTTCATGGCGCGCGCATTGTAACAAGCGGCACATCGGCCCACTGCGCGGCACTGGCAGTTTTCGTGTGAAGCTTGTCCGAATATTTCACGCCGCCTGCCTATGATTCAACTATTAATTTTCTGGGCGTGTGCAGCCTTGCCGCTTCGGGGCGGTCATCACGGCAAGGCGCAAAGCCGACAATAATCATGCACGCACGATCGATATACGAAAAACACAATGGATCGGGAATGGAGCAGCGCGACCGGTGCGAGCCGGTCGTCAGGGCGGGAAGGTTCATCGAGGTTGTCATCGCCGATCGCTTTCCCATCATGCGATACAGCCTGATGCGATTGCTCGAGAGCGAGCCCGGCATCGCCGTGGTCGCATCCGTCGGGGCGGTGCGAGATATCTACGCCGCTATTGAACGCTACCCTCGTTGCACGCTGATCTGCGACTACAACTTCGGTGACGATGCGCAACCGGATGGCCTGCAACTCGTCGAGCGCATCGTGCGCTCGTATCTTGAGGTCAGGGCCATCTTCATGTCGACGCACGCTCAGATGCCGATCGTCAGCCGCATCTTCAAACTCGGTGCGCATGCGTTCGTGCGCAAATGCGGCGAGGATCTGATCGATGTCGCTGCGTTGATCCACAAGGTGCAGGATGGCGCGCGCCATTTCGAGTTCGACGCAACCAGCGTGTCGTTGCCGAGCGGGCGGCTCGGTGCGAGCACGGCGTGCGATGGCGTGGCGGATTTGTCGGTACACGAAATCGAAGTGATGCGGATGTGGGCGAAGGGGCTGACCGTCACGGAAATCGCGGTGCTGCGCAAGCGCAGCAAGAACACGATCAGTGCGCAGAAGGCCAATGTGATGAGGAAACTCGGCGTGCGCAACGCCGTGGAGCTGCTGGCCGTGGCGTGCAAGCTGCTGTCGTGAGCGGCGCGCCGATTCGCTTCAACGAAAGCGCGCCCGGTAATCGAGCGGGCTGACGCCCACGTAGCGCTGGAAATTGCGCCGCAAGGTTTCGGTGCTGCCGAAGCCGCAGCGCTCGGAAATCAGCAGCAGCGAATCGTTCGAATCTTCCAGGCAACGCTTGACCGCTTCGACGCGCGCGCGAATCACGAATTCGGCGGGTGTCGAACCGGTCGCGCGCGTGAACACGCGGGCAAAGTTGCGAGGGCTCATCGCTGCGCGTTCGGCCAGGGTTTCGATGGTCAGGTTCTGATCGAGATTCGCCAGAAGCCACTGTTGCACCTGGCTGATCGGATCGGTTTCCACCATTTGCGCATTGAGCAACGCGCTGAACTGCGACTGCCCGCCGGGGCGCTTCAGGAACATCACGAACAGGCGCGCCACCGCCAGCGAAATCTTGCGGCCAAAGTCTTCCTCGACGAGCGCGAGCGCGAGATCCAGCCCGGCCGTCACGCCGGCCGAGGTATAGACCGGGCCGTCCTTGATGAAGACCGGATCGCGATCCACCTGCACCTGCGGATAGAGCGCCGCGAGCCTGTCGCATTCGCGCCAGTGCGTGACGGCGCGGCGGCCGTTCAACAGGCCCGCTTCGGCGAGAAAGAAGGTGCCGGTGCAGGTCGAGACGATGCGCCGGACTTTGCCGTCCGCATCGGTGAACCAGTGACGCAGCGCCCGTGCGGTGTCTTCGATGATCGACATGTTGCCCGACCCACCGACGATCAACGTGTCGTAGCGCGCCAGATCCGTGTCTGAAAAACCGCGTTCCGCATAGAGCTTGAGGCCCGACGAACTCGTGACCGGCCCCGCTTTCGGTGCGATCAATTCGACTTCGTAGCCGGCATCGGCGCGGCCCTGGCCGGCGAGGCACGCGGTGGCGACGGTAAAGACCTCGAGCGGCCCGATCACGTCCATGAATAGCTCGCCATCGAATACCACGAACCCAATTCGGCGCTTCTGATCGAGGGTTTTATTCAATGGCATGCAGTCTGATTTCCGATCTATTTCTGCGGGCCAGTATGGCAGATTTTGTGGGGAAGCTGTCCTAAGAATCAATCGAGCAAAAGCTAGGATATGTCCTAGGCAATATGTTGGACAACAACGCGGCATGACGGATCGGCTTCGGCGTGCGATCGCAAGAAGATCGATCGATTCGAGACCTAGCATGCTTGCCGCACATTAAAGGGTAACGAAATGCAAATGCAATCCTTCATCAAGGGCGTGACCGAACCAGGCCGCGTCTGCACGGTGCCCATCCGTGTGATCATTGCCGATCGCCAACCGGTGCTGCGTTACGGTCTTTCCCGTTTGCTCGAAGACGAGAACGATATCGACATCGTGGCCACCGCCAGTTCGGTCGACGAACTGTATGCGCAACTGAATCGCACGTCGTGCGATCTGCTCGTGTGCGACTACAACTTCTCGAACGATTCTCAACCCGATGGCTTGCAAATGGTTGAGCGTATTCTGCGTACCTATCCTGAGATTCGTACTATTTTCACGTCGACGCTCGATCAATTCGCGATGGTGGCACGCGTTGTCGAACTGGGCGCCGATGGTTTCATCCGAAAGGGCAGCGAGGATTTGATCGAGCTGGCCAAAATCATCCGGAAGGTATTCGGCGGCAGCAAATATTTCGATTCGGAAACCTCGTCGATCGTGCTTCAACGCTTCGGTTCGGGCGGCACCGGTTATGGTAACGGCAGCCTGGTCGATTTGTCCTTGCGCGAGCTCGAAGTCATGCGCATGTGGTCGAGTGGCATGACCGTCACGGAAATCGCAGCGGTGCGTAGGCGCAGTTGTAAAACCATCAGCGCGCAGAAGAAAGCGGCCATGAAAAAGCTCGGCGCGCGTAATTCGGTCGAGCTGCTGACTGCCGCAAAGCGTTTGTTCTCCTGAGCGTTCCTACACGGCAAACAGCCTCATTCAGCGGTTTCTTCGTGGTGCCCCTGGCTATTGCCTTGCCTGATATTAATAAGTTGTCCTGTTGTTTATATACTGGTCGCGAGATGGTTCGTATTTGGGTGCCGGTTGCCTGCATGGGTATCACCTGAAAAAATCGAACGTCAGATACGCCGTCGATGAGCGTCATTCGGTATCGGAAGTGGAACATGCAAAACAAGCTACAAAACATGCGTATTTTCGCCTGTGTCGCGAATGCAAAGAGTTTTACCGCCGCAGCTCATCGGTTGAACACGACGATTCCTCAGGTGTCGCGTGCCGTGGCGGCACTCGAGGCCTATCTGCAAACCAGGCTGCTCAATCGCACCACGCGCCGCATTGTTTCGACCGAAGCCGGCGAGCGTTATTTGCAGCGTTGCCAGGAGATCCTCGTGCTTATCGACGAAGCCGAAGCCGAGGCGCGCAAAGCCAGCGTCAATCCGAGCGGCTGGTTGCGCGTGCACTGTACGGTCAGCCTCGGGCAACATTATCTCGTGCCTGCCGTCGCGAAATACCGGCAGCGCTATCCGGAAGTCCAGATCGAACTGACCCTGTCGCAACGTACCCCCGGGTTGATCGACGAGGGTCTTGATGTGTCGGTGTTGATGGGCGGTGATTTGCCGAATTCAAGCCTCGTTGGCGTCCGGCTTGGTGAAACCTTCGGTGTGTTGTGCGCATCGCCGGCGTACCTTGCGAAGCACGGCACGCCGCGTCGTCTGGCCGATCTCGTTACGCACAGCTATGTCACGTCCGATGCAGCATCGGCGGGCTCGGGCGAATGGGAATTGGTCGGACCCGAGGGCAAAGCCAATGTATCGGTAACAGCCGCGCCGTTTCGAGTGAATACCTATGAAGCGATGGCGGTTGCGATTCGCGAGGGAATGGGCATTGGTATCCTGCCCGTCTATTCCGTCATTGATGCGATGCGTGCTGGCGACATCGTGCGTGTGATGCCTGAGTATCGTTCGTCCAAGCGCACCATTTCCGCGCTGTATTCGTCGCGGCACTATATCGATGCCAAGATCCGCACGTGGCTCGATTTTTTGCGAGACGAAATCGAGGCCGCGCAACGTATCGAGCAGGAGGCTTTTCGGCCCTTCGACCCGTTGAAGGATCCGAATGCGAAGGGCACCCCGTTGCCCGCTGATAAGCCTGTCTGAGCCTGTCCCCCTCCTCTGTATTTCTTATTGCCGCCCCGACATCCAATATTCGGTTCGGGGTGCGCGTTGTTTGGCTCTCCCTACTCACGGCAGGCTTGCGATCAATGATGACGCTGCTGCGTTATCCGTGACGTTCCGTCGATCTGTGGCCGAGTGGTCAGAAGTCACGCCCGCCTGTGACGAATGGCGATCGGATCTGGCGGTTGAGAGAGAAGTGCGAATCGTTTTCGGTGTGACCCGGACGTCGGTTCGGCGACCGATAGGTCATCGCGCGAGCGACGCCTGTCGAGGTCGCTCGGATGGCTGGTTGCGATAGCCCGGAATATTCAGGCGGGCAGGGCCGCCAATACGTGCCGCAGAACGGCTGGGTCGACATCGCCTTCGATGCGAATGGTTGCCTTGCCGATCACGATTTCGATATGCCCAGGGGCCGTTTTCGCAGCGGGCGGCATGACAACGGGCGCGCTTGTACCGGGTGTTGCTACGAGAATTGCCGGGGTTTCGCTGCGGAGTGGCGCCAGCGGCCCCCGGGCATGAGACGTTTGGGCGATGTGGGCGTGCGATACCGGATGCGCATAGGCAAGCGTTGCGGCCGGATCAAGGTTGGGCGGGCCCAGCTTGCCATCGCTTACGGCGTTGACCGGCGCCGGCGTGGGTAGCGCGGCGGCGCGGTGGGGCGCAAACCGTTGCATCGCGCCGATCTCGCGCCAGCGTTGCGCACGCAATGCGTCCCGATCATGGGCCACACGCGCATCGACTTTAGGGGCCGCAGCGCGAGGCGCATCCGTGGGTTTGCGCGCTTGCTTGGTCGCCAGCGCCTTGCTCGCAAGCGGGATCTCATAACTCTGCTTGTGCTTGACGGCGGCCGCATGTCGCTGTGTGGTGTGGCGCGGCATGGCGTGCGACGGGGGACGGGCCGGTGCTTTGTTCACCGGAGCAGCGGGCGATGGCGTTTCGGGCTGAACCGATGCGGCGGGCGAGGCCTTGCTGCTCTCTTCGGGCGTCGTGAGGCCCGCTCCGGGCGTTGTGACGGAGGCAAGCGCTGCAAGCGGCTTCGCGCTGCTTGCGGCGGGCTGCATCGGCACGGTGTTTTCAAGCGGTTTTTCGTTGCTGCGTGAGGTGCCGAATACGAGGCTGCCCAGTACGCCGAGTGCACCGATCGTCCAGTAGGCCGCGAGGCGTATTTCGCGCGGCGAGATGCCGCTGGCTGCGCGATTGGATGCGACGTGCGCCATGGCAGGAGCGGATTGCGGCCGGTTGGCGGTGCCGAAAAACGATGCGAACGCAGCACGACAGGTCGCGCGTACGAACGACGGATGACGATCGGCGGCATGACCAGCAAGCGCCCATGATTCACCGAACGATACCGTACGCAACGCGTGCCAACCGGGAAGGGCGAGATCGCCCGCGATGGGAATGAGTTTCATGACCATGATCGGGAAGGGTAGGAGGGGCGTGGGAGGGGCGGCGCGTGGGCCAGTCGTTCGGCGCGCAACAAAATTGACCGAGTAGGCAAAGTGTAAAGTTCGATGGCGCGCGCGAGGGCGCTACTCGGGAAAATCTGGTTTTTCCCTAGGAGGAATGGGGAAATCGGATGGGCTGTTTTCGGAATTTTTCCGATGGTGCTGGCGAGCGAGATGGGCTAGCTATGAGGGCCAGTCGGTGCATCGGGGGGGCGCGAAACCCGAAACACAAACTTCGCGGCTACCAATGAAAAACCCGTGGCGATCAGCGGATCGACACGGGTTTCGAGAGGCTCCGGAAAGGTATCCGAAGCGAATATCTGGTGCCCAGGGCCGGAATCGAACCGGCACGCCTTGCGGCGGGGGATTTTGAGTCCCCTGCGTCTACCAGTTTCACCACCTGGGCAGAGAATTCAGGCCTTGCGCGTGCGATTGCGATTGCGCGCAGGCTAAACAGCGATTATGGCGGAAATCGTTGCGACGGGCAAGCAGCGCGCCGCGATCGGGTGGCAATCCCTGCTATATAGTCTGCGCGAGATCAACAGGCCGTCAGCGCCGCCCCGTACCTCACAGCTCGTACGATTCCGCCTCGCCCTTGAGCGCTTGCTCGATCAGCTTGCGATTCAGCGTCGGCGAGAGCAGTTCGACCAGCGTATACACATAGCCGCGCAGATACGCGCCCTGCTTGAGCGCGACCCGCGTGACGTTGCTGCCGAACAGATGCCCGACCGGAATCGCGCGCAGGTTGCGGTCGCGCTCGGGATTGAACGCGATGTCGGCCAGGATGCCGACGCCCAGCCCCAGTTCCACGTAGGTCTTGATCACGTCCGCGTCGATCGCCTCGAGCACGATGTCGGGCGACAAGCCGCGCAGCGCGAACGCGTGGTTGATTTTCTTGCGGCCGGCGAACGCGTCGTCGTAGGTGATCAGCGGGTATTGCGCGAGATCGTCGAGCGAGGGCGGCCGGCGCTCCAGCAGCGGATGGTCGGCCGGCACCACGGCCGCGTGGTGCCACTGGAAGCACGGCAGCGACACCAACTCCTTGTAGTCGGCGATCGCCTCGGTCGCGATCGCGAGATCGGCCTGGTCGTGGATCACCATTTCGGCCACCTGCGTGGGGCTGCCCTGCAGGATCGAAAGATGCACCTTCGGGAAGCGCTTCTTGAATTCGGCGATCGCGCCCGGCAGCGAATAGCGCGCCTGGGTATGGGTGGCGGCGATGGTCAGGTTGCCCTGATCCTGCGCCGCATAATCCTTTCCGACCCTTTTCAGGCTTTCGACTTCCTGCAGAATCCGTTCGACCGAGGCGAGAATGATGCGTCCGGGTTCGGTCAACGAGCGCACGCGCTTGCCGTGCCGCGTGAAGATCTCCACGCCCAGCTCGTCCTCGAGCTCGATGATGGCTTTCGAGACGCCCGGCTGCGACGTAAACAGGGCCTTCGCCGCCTCGGTGAGGTTGTAATTCTGGCGGACGGCCTCGCGCACGAAACGAAATTGGTGCAGGTTCATATATAACCCTTCCGCATATGGACAGAATTTTTTAGTCGTTTGAAATATAAGGCGAGTTTATTACGATTCACCTTGGTTTTTCAAATATGGATATCTGTTTTCGTCATTAGCAAATGACACGGCCGCGGGCTAGACGGCTCGATGGGTCAGGCGCAGACGAAAACGGAGGTCGGGCACGGCGTGGCTAGGACGCCGAGCAGTCAACACGAAACCCTGGGGTCCCCGAATGTATCAGTACGACCAGTACGACCAGACGATCGTCGACGAACGCGTCGCGCAGTTCCGCGATCAAGTGCGCCGCCGGCTGTCGGGCGAATTGAGCGAAGACGAATTCAAGCCGCTGCGCCTGCAGAACGGCCTGTACATGCAGCGTCACGCCTACATGCACCGGATCGCGGTGCCGTACGGCAACCTGCGCAGCGATCAGCTCCGGATGCTGGCCCGCATCGCCCGCGAGAACGACCGCGGCTACGGCCATTTCTCCACGCGCTCGAACATCCAGTTCAACTGGATCAAGCTCGAGGAAACGCCCGACATTCTCGCCAAGCTCGCCTCGGTTCAGATGCACGGCATCCAGACCTCGGGCAACTGCATCCGCAACATCACGGCCGACCAGTTCGCCGGCGTCGCGCAGGACGAAGTGATCGATCCGCGTCCGTGGTCGGAAATCCTGCGCCAGTGGTCGACGTTCCATCCGGAATTCGCCTGGCTGCCGCGCAAGTTCAAGATCGCCGTGTCCGGCTCGAAGGTGGACCGCGCGGCCGTGCAGATGCACGACCTCGGCGTGTACCTGTCGCACGACGCGAACGGCCAGGTGGTCGCGAGTATCCTCGCGGGCGGCGGCCTGGGCCGTACGCCGATCGTCGGCGCGATCATCCGCGAAAACCTGCCGTGGCAGCACCTGCTGACCTATTGCGAAGCCGTGCTGCGCGTATACAACCGCTTCGGCCGCCGCGACAACCTCTACAAGGCGCGGATCAAGATTCTCGTCAAGGCGCTGTCACCGGAGAAGTTCTCGCAGCAGGTCGAGGAAGAGTGGCAACACCTGAAGGACGGCCCGTCGACGCTGACGCAGGCCGAACTGGATCGCGTCTCGCAATTCTTCGCGCCGCCGGCCTACGAAAAGCTCGCGGACACCGATACGTCCTACGAGCAGCACCTGCTCGAGAACAAGGCGTTCGCGCGCTGGGTCGAGCGCAACGTCGCGCCGCACAAGGTGTCGGGCTACGCGGCCGTCACGCTGTCGCTGAAGCCGAACAACGTCGCGCCGGGCGATGCGACCGACGCGCAGATGGACCAGGTGGCCGATTGGGCCGACCAGTATTCGTTCGGCGAGCTGCGCGTGTCGCACGAGCAGAACCTGATCCTCGCGAACGTCAAGAAGCACGACCTGTTCGCGCTGTGGGAAAAGGCCAAGGCGACCGGCTTCGCCACGCCGAACATCGGCCTGCTGACCGACATCATCGCGTGCCCGGGCGGCGATTTCTGCTCGCTGGCGAACGCGAAGTCGCTGCCGATCGCGCAGGCGATCCAGGACCGCTTCGACGATCTCGATTATGTGTACGACCTCGGCGAGATGTCGCTGAACATCTCGGGCTGCATGAACTCGTGCGGTCACCACCACGTCGGCAACATCGGCATCCTCGGCGTCGACAAGGACGGTTCCGAGTGGTACCAGATCTCGCTCGGCGGCGAACAGGGCACCGGCGCGGACGGCCTGAAGCTGGGCCGCGTGATCGGCCCGTCGTTCTCGGCGCATGAAGTGCCGGACGTGATCACCAAGCTGGTGGATACGTTCGTCGAATCGCGCATCGACGGCGAACGCTTCATCGACACGTACCAGCGCATCGGTCTCGCGCCGTTCAAGGAACGCGTGTACGCAGCTCGCCAGCCGGCCCACGCGTAAGCAACGAGGAATTAGCAGATGGCTTCGATTATCAAGAACCGCGCCGTGATCGACGACGCATGGCAGGTCGTGCGGGCCGGCGAAGACGGCGTGCTGCCCGACGTGGACGCGCTGCCGGCCGGCAAGCTGCTGGTGCCGCTGGCCTACTGGCAGGCCGGGCGCGACGCGCTGCTGGCCGCACGCGGCAAGGATCAACTCGGCGTGTGGCTCGCGCCGGACAGCGAACCGGCCGACGTGTTGGCCGACTTCGACAAGCTGACGGTGATCGCCGTCGATTTCCCGCGCTTCGGCGACGGCCGCGGCTACAGCACGGCGCATTTGCTGCGCAATCGCTACGGCTGGACCGGCGAGCTGCGCGCGATCGGCGACGTGCTGCGCGACCAGTTGCTGTACCTGTCGCGTTGCGGTTTCGACGCGTTCGCGGTGCGTGCCGACCGCGATCCGCACGATGCGCTGGCCGCGTTCACGGAATTCTCCGAGCGCTATCAGGGCGCGGTGGACGAGGCCGTGCCGCTGTTCCGCCGCCGCGCCGCTGCCGGACAGGTGAACGCATGAGCGACGCCCTCACGCCCGAACTGAGCGCGAAGGTGGCCCGGCTCGACGCGTTGCTCGCGTCGATCGCCGAGCGCCACCCGCGCGTGAAGTTCGCGAGCAGCCTGGCGGCCGAGGACATGCTGGTGACGCACGCCGTGCTGTCCAAGGGCGTTGCGATCGGCATCTTCTCGCTGAACACCGGCCGGCTGCACGCGGAAACGCTCGGCATGATCGACCGCGTGCGCGAACGCTACGGCTACGAGATCGAGCAGTTCCATCCGCAGCAGGATGCGATCGACCAGTATGTGGCCGAGCACGGCCTGAACGCGTTCTACGAAAGCGTCGAGCTGCGCAAGTCGTGCTGCCACATCCGCAAGGTGGAGCCGCTGAACCGCGCGCTCTCCGGCGTCGATGCGTGGGTCACGGGCCAGCGCCGCGAGCAGTCGGTCACGCGTGCGGAGCTGCACGAGGAAGAACACGACGACGCGCGCGGCATCGCGAAGTACAACCCGCTCGCCGACTGGACCGAAGCCGATGTGTGGGCGTACCTGAAGGCCTTCGACGTGCCGGTCAATCCGCTGCATGCGCGCGGCTACCCGAGCATCGGCTGCGAACCGTGCACGCGGGCGATCCGCCCCGGCGAGGACAGCCGCGCGGGCCGCTGGTGGTGGGAATCGCGCGACAGCAAGGAATGCGGCCTGCACATCACGGCCGCCCCGGTATCCGAATTGCCGAACCGCGGCGCCAACGCCTGAGCCGGTCGACCCAATCGGCCAGGCAGCACGAACCCTATAGAACGGCGTCGTCCGCCATGACGGACGGCCAGCAACCCAGTAAGGACTGACATCATGAGCACGACGCTCGAACAATCCGCACCGCCCGCCGGCACTGCCAGCCGGATGGGTCACCTCGACTGGCTCGAGGCCGAATCGATCCATATCCTGCGCGAGCTCGTGGCCGAGTGCAGCAAGCCGGCCCTGCTGTTTTCGGGCGGCAAGGATTCGGTCGTCGTGCTGCATCTGGCGCTGAAGGCGTTCGGGCTGGGCGCGGGCCGCAAGACCTCGCTGCCGTTCCCGCTGGTGCACATCGATACCGGCCACAACTACGAGGAAGTGATCGACTTCCGCGATCGCCGCGCCAAGGAAATCGGCGCCGAGCTGGTGGTGGGCCATGTCGAGGATTCGATCCAGCGCGGCACCGTGGTGCTGCGCCGCGAAACCGATTCGCGCAACGCCGCGCAAGCCGTCACGCTGCTCGAAACGATCGAGCAATACGGCTACACGGCGCTGATCGGCGGCGCGCGCCGCGACGAGGAAAAGGCGCGGGCGAAGGAACGGATCTTCTCGTTCCGCGACGAATTCGGCCAATGGGACCCGAAGGCGCAGCGCCCGGAACTCTGGAGCCTGTACAACGCGCGACTGCACAACGGCGAGCACCTGCGCGTGTTCCCGATCTCGAACTGGACCGAACTCGACGTGTGGCAATACATCGCCCGCGAGAATCTCGAACTGCCGTCGATCTATTACGCGCACCACCGCGAGATCGTGCGCCGCAACGGCCTGCTGGTGCCGGTCACGCCGCTCACGCCGATGCGCGAGGGCGAAACGAGCGAGCAGGCGCTGGTGCGCTTCCGCACGGTCGGCGACATCAGCTGCACCTGCCCGGTGGACAGCGATGCCGACGACGTCGAGAAGATCATCGCCGAGACCGCCGTGACCGAGATCACCGAGCGCGGCGCGACGCGCATGGACGATCAGGCATCGGAAGCCGCGATGGAACAGCGCAAGAAGCAAGGTTATTTCTGAAGCACGCGAGGACAGAGAACATCATGAGCATCATCGAGAACCACGAAGACCTCGGCGTGTTGCGATTCATCACGGCAGGCAGCGTCGACGACGGCAAGAGCACGCTGATCGGCCGCCTGCTGTACGACAGCAAGGCCGTGCTGTCGGACCAGCTTTCGGCGCTGTCGCGCGCGAAGAACAAGCGCACGGTCGGCGACGAGCTCGACCTCGCGCTGCTGACCGACGGCCTCGAAGCCGAGCGCGAGCAGGGCATCACGATCGACGTCGCGTACCGTTATTTCGCGACCGCCAAGCGCAAGTTCATCATCGCCGACACGCCGGGCCACGAACAGTACACGCGCAACATGGTGACCGGCGCGTCCACGGCGCATGCGGCGATCATCCTGGTCGACGCCACCCGCGTGACGGTCGAGAACGGCGTCACGCAACTGCTGCCGCAGACCAAGCGCCATAGCGCGATCGTCAAGCTGCTCGGCCTGCAGCACGTGATCGTCGCAATCAACAAGATGGATCTGGTCGAGTATTCGGAATCCACCTATAACGTGATTCGCGACGCCTACGTGGGGCTCGCGCAGCAACTGGGCCTGAAGGACGTGAGCTTCGTGCCGGTGTCGGCGCTCAAGGGCGACAACATCGTCACGCTGTCGGACAGCATGCCGTGGTACGCGGGCGAACCGCTGCTCGACCTGCTCGAATCGCTGCCGGTGGCGATCGACGGCGGCGACGCGCTGCGCTTCCCGGTGCAGTGGGTGGCGCGCCAGGACGGCAATTCGGCCGACGATTTCCGCGGCTACATGGGCCGTGTCGAAGCGGGCGAAGTGAAGGTGGGCGACGAGATCGCGGTGCTGCCGTCGGGCCGCACGGCCACGGTGGCGGAGATTGTCGCGCCGGTGCCGGGCGGCACGGCTGCGGTAGAATCCGCGTTCGCCGGGCAGACCGTCACGATCCGCCTGGCCGAGGATGTCGACGTGTCGCGCGGCGACGTGTTTGTGCCGAACGCGCAGCGCATCGAGCCGGCCAAGAAGCTCGAGGCCGACCTGTGCTGGTTCGACGAAACGCCGCTGTCGCCGCAACGCAAGTATCTGCTGAAGCAGACCACCAACACGGTGTTCACGAAGATCGGCGCGGTCAGGCAGGTGCTCGACGTGCATACGCTGTCGCAGGCCATCGACCGCCAGGATCTGAAGATGAACGACATCGGCCGCGTGGCGCTGACGCTGCAAAAGCCGATCGTCTGCGACACCTACGATGCGCATCCGGCCACGGGCGCGTTCGTGCTGATCGACGAGGCGACGCACCACACGGTCGCCGCCGGCATGATCCGCGCGTACTCCGCCTGAGGTCCGTACCGCCGGCCGGGGCGCTTTTCGCTGCCCGCCGCCGGCGGCGAACAACCGACGAAGAACATATGGGCAAGGTGTATCTGATTGGCGCGGGGCCGGGTGCGGCGGACCTCATCACGGTTCGCGGCGCGCGGCTGCTCGCGCAGGCCGACGTGGTGCTGCACGACGCGCTGGTCGAGCCGGAGATGCTCGACTACGCGCCGAACGCACGCCGCATCGCGGTCGGCAAGCGCTGCGGGCAGCGCTCGTCGGCGCAGCAGTTCATCAACAAGCAGATCGTGGACGCCGCGCGCGAGCACGCCGTGGTGGTGCGCCTGAAGGGCGGCGACCCGATGCTGTTCGGCCGTGCCGACGAGGAAATGCGCGCGCTGGAAGCGGCCGGCATCGACTACGACGTGGTGCCGGGCATCACGGCCGCGTTGGCCAGCGCGGCGACGCTCAAGCGCTCGCTGACGCTGCGCGGCGTGTCGCGCAGCGTGGCGTTCGCCACCCAGAGCCGCGCGCCCGGCAGCGACGAGATCCGCGAGCAGGTCAACGCCGATTCGCTGGTGTTCTACATGGGCCGCGACAGCGCGCCCGGCATCGCGCAGCAACTGATCGATGCGGGCCGCCCGGGCGACACCCCGGTGGCGATCGTCGAGGCTTGCAGCACGCCGCGCGAGCGCAGCTTCGCGTTGACGCTGGCGCGCATGGCGGCAGGCGAGGCGCAGGCCTGGCTCGATGCCTCGCAGCCGAGCCTGCTGATGATCGGCAATGCGTTCGCCGAGCGCGGGCGCGAGGCGGGTGAGGGCGATGCCGAGGGTGAAGGCGGCGAGATTCGCAACGCGGCCTGAGCGTCGCGCGTTGCCGCTCAGGCATTCCAGCAAAAACGCCGGCTTTCGAGCCGGCGTTTTTTCATGATGCGTGAAGCGTGCTTATCAGGCTTAGAAGCTGTTGCGAAATTAGTTATCCAGAGATTTGAGACGTGTCCAGCAAATCAAGGCACAAGCCAAAGACATAAAGGCCTCGTGTACATGAGCGTAGCGTTCATAACGAATTTTGAGCCGTCGAAACGAGTGCAACCAGGCAATCGAACGCTCCACTGGCCAACGTGTTTTTCCCAGTCCACTGCCATGTGGCGCGCCGATTTTTGCGAGCATCGGCGTGATGCCGCGCTCACGCAAGCGCTGCCGATGGGGCTCAGAACTGTAGCCCCGGTCGCCTTGTATGATTTGCGGCTTGCGCAGCGGACGTCCCCGCTTGCCCCTGATGTGTGGAATGGCATCGACCAGCGCATCAAGCTGGGTAATGTCGTGACGGTTTGCTGCACTCAGGATGACCGCGAGCGGGATGCCTTGCGCGTCGACGATGAGGTGGTGTTTGCTGCCGAGCTTGCGCCGGTCCGTGGGATTCGGGCCGGTTTTTTTCCCGCCAGTACGGCGCGGATCGATGAGCTATCGACGAGCGCACGCGAGAGGTCGATTTCGCCACGGCGACGCAACTCGGCCAGCAACGTTTCGTGGATGCGTTGCCAGACGCCGGCCTGTTGCCACGCCACGAGCCGTCGCCAGCAAGCCGTGCCTGAACCACATCCCATTTCTTGCGGGAGTAGATTCCACGCAATGCCCGAGCGCAACACGAACACAATGCCTGCCAGCACCGCGCGGTCGGGTGTCGGTTTGCGGCCTGCATACTGGCGATTGCGTGGTGCTCGCACCGGCAGCAGCGGTTCGATGAGTGACCACAATTCGTCGTCTATCAGTTCTTTAGGCATCGCTTCCTGTTGGGCAAAACAAGACAGAAAGTTAACACCAAGTCGGAAAAGTTAAACAGACCCAAAACTTAATTCCGCAACAGCTTCTTAGGCTCAGGCGTGCGCCTGTTGCACGCAGTAGCGCGCGATGGCGTCGAGTACCGAGTCGTCTTCGCCGATCGCTGACGCGCTGCGGATTTCGACATTCGGATGCGCGGCGCGGCAGACCTCGATGATCTCGGGCAGGTCGCGGCGCACGTGGCCGCCCTGACCGACGAACACCGGCACCACGGTGATCTTCGCGCAGCCGGCCGTGACGTGGGCGGCGATCGCCTCTTCGAGTTCGGGCGGCATCAGCTCCAGGAAGGCGAGCGCGACGGGACCGCTCGTGTGCGTGGCGCGTACGCGCTCGGCGAGCCGCTCGAACGGCTCCATCCAGCGCGGGTCGCGCGAACCATGTCCGAACAGGATGATCCCGTGTTTGCTCATCTTCGCTCCTTGTCGATCAGTGGCGGTCGACCCACTTCAGCGCGAACAGCCCGAGCGCGAGGTAGATCAGACCAGGAAGCGCCGCCGTGAGCGGCGCGGGCCAGGTATTCAGCGTGCCGATATGCGAGAACAGCGTGTTGAAGAGCTGGAAGCTCATGCCGAGCATGATGCCGCCGAACACCTTCACGCCGACCACGCCCGCACGCGTGTGCAGGTAGGCGAACGGCAGCGACAGCACCAGCATCACGAACACCGCGAACGGGTAGAGCAGCTTGCGCCACAGCGCGATGTCGTAGCGCTGCGTGTCCTGCTGGTTCTCGCGCAGATGCTGGATGTAGCGGAACAAATTGAAGATCGACATCCGTTCCGGCGACACCAGCAGCACCGAGAGGATCTGCGGCGTGAGGTCCGAGCGCAGCGAATACTGCGGCATCGACACCTGTTCCGAGCGGTAGACCGGGTTCAGCGCGTCCTGCGGGCCGTTGGCGGCCGGCACGATCGGCGTGAGCTGGGTGTCGGTCACGTCGGTCAGCAGCCAGTGGCCCGGCGGCGCGTAGCGGCCCGCCTTGGCGATCCGCACGTTCTGGAGCTGGAACTTCGAATCGAATTCGTAGATCCGCACGTTGCGCACGGTGGAGTCGGGCGACAGCGTGCCGACGTTGACGAAACGCGTGACCGGCTCGCCGTTGTCGCGCGCGGTGAGCGTGTCCTTGACCCATACGCCCGAGGCGAAATCGGACGACACCGACGACCCGAGCGCTTCGAGCCGGACGCGCTCGGACAGTTGATCCGTGTACGGGCCGACGAATTCGCCGATCAGGTAGGTGGCGATCACGAGCGGCACGCCGATCTTCAGCAGCGAGCGCAGCGCCTGGTTGGTCGCGAGGCCCGACACGCGGAAGATCGTGAATTCGGAGTTCGCGGCCATCTGCGCGAACACGTAGATCGAGCTGATCAGCGCCGCCACCGGGATGATTTCGTAGAAGCGCGACGGCGTTTGAAGCGCCACGCGCAACACCGCGTAGCCGAAGTTGTAGGTGCCGTGCCCGACCGAGTTCAGTTCGCTGATCAGGTCGAAGAAGAAGAACAGGCCCGAGAACGCGAACAGCACGAAGATGAAGGTCAGGTAGATCTGCCGCGCGAAGTACTTTTCGTAGAGCCGCATCGGTCAGCTCCCCCGGCGGAACGTGGCGCGCGAGATCAGCGGCCGGTTGCGCACGCGCATCCAGAACAGGAACGCCACCACGCCGCCCACCGCCAGGTGCAGCACGACCAGACCGACGGCGAACGGCAGCTTGCCGCGCTCGATCTGCGATTGCACCACGTTGAGCAGGTTCGAATACGTCAGATAGATCAGCACGGCCATCACGAGATTCACGGTGCGGCCGCGCCGCGGGTTCTGGTAGGCGAGCGGAATCGCCAGGATCATCAGGTTGATCGCGATCAGCGGCAGGCCGGCGCGCCAGGCGAATTCGGCCAGGTTCTCGTTGGTCGGATTGCGCAACAGGTCGAGCGTGGGCGTGCTGGTGGTGGTGGGCTGGGTGACCACCGCCTTGCTCTGGATCTTCAGGCCGTAGCGTTCGAACTGCATGATCTTGAAGTTCGGCTGGCCGGGCACGCCGTCGTAGCGCCGGCCGTTCTCCAGCACGATGAAGCGATCGCCGTTGGCTGCGGTTTCGGTGCGGCCTGTTTGCGACACCACCACGTTGACCTTGTCGGCTTCGGTGGTCGTGACGAACACGTTCTGCACCTTGGCCTGATCGGGCGTCATCTTCTCGATGAAGAACACGCGGTTGGTCGAGGGCGATTCGCGGAACTGGCCGGGCGCGAGCAGCGAAACTTCGTCGCGCTGCTGAAAGCGCGCCTTGATCAGCTTGCTCTGCTGGTTCGACCAGGGCCAGCCGACGAACGCGAAGAAGGCGATCAGCAGCACGAGCGGCGTGGCGAACACGCCGATCGGCTTGATGAGGCGCGTCAGGCTCACGCCGGAGGCGAGCCAGACCACCATTTCGGAGTCCTTGTACCAGCGCGTGAGCACGATCAGGATCGACACGAACAGGGTGCCGACGAGGATCATCGCGAGGTAGCCGATCACGGTGAGCCCGATCAGCACGAGCACGTCCTTGGGGCTGACCTGACCGGACGCTGCGTAGCCGACGATGCGGATCATCATCGACGTCAGCATGATCGTGAGCAGCACCATGAATACAGCGCCGGCCGTATACGCCAGCTCACGCCGGAGGGAGCGTTCGAAGATCATGTTTGATGCGAAGAGGGCGGGGAGGGGCGGGAGCGCGCGCCGCCACGGGAAAAATAGCGGATAATTGCGGCTTTCACCCACATAGCCCAGATTTTATCCGAGGACAAGCGCGATGGACTTTAGCATAAAAGGCTTTGATTGGAGCAAAGGTGCCTCCAAGGGGTTCCTGACCGGCAAGTCCGACTGCGTCGTGATCGGTGTGTTCGAATCGCAGACGTTGTCCGGTGCCGCGCTCGATATCGACGAGGCCACCAAGGGCCTGCTGTCGCGCATCGTCAAGGCCGGCGACATGGATGGCAAATCCGGCAAGACGCTGTTCCTGCACGAAGTCCAGGGAATCGGCGCGTCGCGCGTGCTGCTGGTCGGCCTCGGCAAGCAGGATGCGTTCGGCCAGAAGGCCTACCAGGATGCCACTCGCGCCGCCTGGCGCGCGCTGCTGGCCACCCGCATCGCGCAGGTCACGTTTACGCTCGCGCAGCTGCCGGTGACCGACCGCGGCGCCGACTGGGGCGTGCGCGCCGCGATCCTCGCGCTGCGCAACGAAACCTACCGTTTCACGCAGATGAAGAGCAAGGCGGAGCCGGCGCCGGCCACGCTCAAGCGCATCGTGTTCAGCGTCGACACCACCGAAGAGAAGGCCGCCAAGACCGCGCTGAAGCAGGCCGTGGCGATCGCCAACGGCATGGATCTGACGCGCGACCTCGGCAATCTGCCCGGCAATGTCTGCACGCCCACCTATCTGGCGAACACCGCGAAGCAACTGGCCAAGGATTTCGGCCTGAAGGCCGAGGTGCTGGGCCTCAAGCAGATCCAGGCGCTGAAGATGGGCTCGTTCCTGTCGGTCACGCGCGGCTCGGTCGAGCCGCCGCAGTTCATCGTGCTGCATTACCAGGGCGCCGGCGCCAAGGCCGCGCCGGTGGTGCTGGTCGGCAAGGGCATCACGTTCGACACGGGCGGCATCTCGCTGAAGCCGGGCGAGGGCATGGACGAGATGAAGTACGACATGTGCGGCGCCGGTTCGGTGCTCGGCACGATGCGCGCCGTGGCCGAAATGGGGCTGAAGCTCAACGTCGTCGCGATCGTGCCGACCTGCGAGAACATGCCGTCGGGCCTGGCCACCAAGCCGGGCGACATCGTCACGAGCATGAAGGGCTTGACGATCGAGGTGCTCAACACCGACGCCGAAGGCCGCCTGATCCTGTGCGATGCGCTGACCTACGCCGAGCGTTTCAAGCCGGCCGCCGTGATCGACGTCGCAACGCTGACGGGTGCCTGCGTCATCGCCTTGGGCCATCACAACAGCGGCCTGTTCTCGACTGACGACGCGCTCGCGGGCGAGCTGCTCGACGCCTCGCGCGAAGCGGGCGATGCGGCCTGGCGCCTGCCGATCGAAGACGAATATCAGGAGCAACTGAAGTCGAACTTCGCCGACCTCGCCAACATTGGCGGACGTCCGGGCGGCAGCGTGACGGCGGCCTGCTTCCTGTCGCGCTTCACCGAAAGCTACCCGTGGGCGCACCTCGACATCGCCGGCACCGCCTGGAAGAGCGGCGCGGCGAAGGGCGCCACGGGCCGTCCGGTGCCGTTGCTGTCGCAGTTCCTGATCGACCGCGCCGGCGCGTGAGCGAAGCCGTGACGAGCAGCCCGGCACTGGCCGGGTGGAGCGCGCGATGACGCGAATCGACTTCCATTCGAACGTCGGCGATTCGCTCGCGTATGCGTGCCGATTGCTGCGCAAGGCGTATCTGGCGGGGCAACCCGTGGTCGTCTGTGCAGATCCGGCGCGCCTGCGCGCGCTCGACGAGCGGCTCTGGACCTTTGCGCCGCTCGAGTTCATCCCGCACTGCTCGGTCGACAGCCCGCAGGCGTCGCAGACGCCGATCGTGCTGACCGCCGATCTGTCCCATGCGCCGCACGACGGCGTGGTGCTGAACCTCGGTGCCGAGGTGCCCGCGCAGTTCGCGCGGTTCACCCGGTTGCTGGAGGTGGTCGGCAACACGCCCGACGAGCTGGCCGCCGGCCGCGACCGTTACCGGTTCTATCGCGACCGCGGCTACGCGCTGAACAATTACAAGCAAGGCGGCTAGTCGCGCCTGGAGCCAACATGCCCGACGCCCACAACGCGTTCGACATTCCCGTTCTGACCGACGTGCTGGTGCCCGGCAAGGCGGCACTGGCGCGCGCGACGCCGCGGCCCGACGTACCGCCGCACGCCACCGATCTGCCGGACCATCCGCCCGACGTGGCGCCGGGTGTCGCGGCGTCGGGTTTGCCGGCGGTCGATGCAGGCCGGCCGCTTGCCACGGCTTACGATGCACCGGCCGATGCGGCAGGCGCCGATGCGTTGCCGGCTTCGCGGCTTGCGCCGGCTGACGGCGAGCGGGGCGAAGAGGCAGCGCCGTTGGCGGTGGGGGGGCTGGATGCTTCGGCGGCGGCGTTCATGGCGACCGAGCCTGAATCGGTGCCGCAGGAACTGGCCGCGGAGCCGCAGCCGCTTGAATCGCATCGCGCGACTGACCCGGTTGAACCGACGCAGGCCGAAGCGCCGTTTGTGGCTCACGAACCTGAGTCGGTGCCGCAGGAACTGGCCGCGGAGCCGCAGCCGCTCGAATCGCATCGCGCGACTGACCCGGTCGAACCGACACAGGCCGAAGCGCCGTTTGCGGCTCACGAACCTGAGTCGGTGCCGCAGGAACTGGCCGCGGAGCCGCAACCGCTTGAACCGCATCGCGCGACTGACCCGGTCGAACCGACACAGGCCGAAGCGCCGTTTGCGGCTCACGAACCTGAGTCGGTGCCGCAGGAACTGGCGGCGGAGCCGCAACCGCTCGAACCGCATCAGGCAACTGAGTCGGTCGAGCCGACGCAGGCCGAAGCGCCATTCGCCGCACCTGAATCCGAACCGGCATCGCACGAACCGGCAACCGAGCCGCAACCACCGATTCCGCCAGCGTCCGGCGCTCAAGCCGAATCGCAGCCGTCCGAACCCGCAGCCCTGACGCAACCCGAAGCCGCCTTCGCCTCGCCCGAACCCGCCGTGCCGGCGGAATTCGCAGCGATACCCGAGCCGCTCGCGTTGCATGAACCCACCGACGTGTCCGAGCCGACGCCGGCGGAAGCACGGTTCGTCGCGACCGAGCCGGCCGTGCCGCAAGAGTTGGCCGCCACACCCGAACCGTTGCCTGTCCACGAACCCGAGCCGTCCGCCGCGCAGGCCACGCTCCCGTCCGTCATTCACGACGACGAACACGACATCCCGGATGGCGGCCCGCTGGCCTACGCGCTCAATCTCGAGGACGACCGAGCGACCTCGGCACCTGCGGCGCAAACCGAAGCTGCGGCCAGCGATCTCGCCAACCGCACCGAATCGGCCCGGCAGCGCGCCGATGCGCTGCCGCCGCCTGCCTTCGCGCAACTGACGCCGTTCGATGCCGCCACGCCGGTGCCGTCGCGCTTCACCGACGTCGAAACGCCGTTGCCGGCCGAGTTGCGCCACAGCGAATCGGTGGTGGTGCCGCAGCCTCCGCCGGTCAAGATCGATTCGCGCCGCATTGCCGAGCGTCTGCAAGGGCGCGTGAGCGCCTATCTGTCGGGCGAGGGGCGTGAATTGATCGACGCGCGCAGCCGCGAAGTCGTGCAGCAGCACGCGGCCTGGCTGGTGGGCGAGGTGTCGCAACAGGTGGTGTCGGCGCTTGCGCCCGAGATCGAACGCTGGGTGAGCGAGGCCGTGGAAGAGGCGATCGCGCATCGCAATGCGCCCACGTCGGAACACTGACGCGACGCCACGGCAGAGCAAAAGGAAAACGCAGAATCAACGCCGCGCGATGCCTGACCGGCCGCGCGGCGTTCGTTTTTGCCGTCGCCTCACTTCAACGTCAGGATCCACTGCGCCAACGCGCGAGCCTCGTCGCCCGTCACCTGCGTATTGGCGGGCATCGGCACCGAGCTCCATACGCCCACGCTGCCGCGCACGATGGTTTGCGCGAGATAGTCGACGGCGTCGGGGCGCGGCAGATAGCGGTCGGCAATGGCGTGGAACGACGGTCCCATCAGCGGATTGGCGATGGCATGGCATGCCATGCAATTCTTGCGTTGCGCGAGCACCGGGCCGCTGGCCGATTGCTGCGCGATGGCGGGGGCGCTCGATGCCAGCAGCGCAACGAGCGTGGCACCCGGAAACAGGGTTCTCATAGGGGTCTCCGCCGGCTCGTGGGCCGGCCTGGCTGTCCGCGCATTATAGAAGCAAAGGTGCATGGCTTCTCCGCACCTTGCTTCTCGCCGCGCATCGTCCCGCAAACGCGCGCCTGCCGCAGGCTTACCCCGTCACGGCCCCCCGATTGGCCGGCAGCGCCAGCGCCGCGAATTTTGCCAGCACGCCGCGCGTATAACGCGGCGCGGGGCGTTGCCAGGCGGCGCGGCGGCGCGCGATTTCGGCCTCCTCCACGTTCAATTGCAGCAGCAGCCGGTGCGCGTCGATCGTGATCGAATCGCCTTCCTGCACCAGCGCGATCGTGCCGCCGGCGAACGCCTCGGGTGCGACGTGCCCCACCACCATGCCCCAGGTGCCGCCCGAGAAGCGCCCGTCGGTGATCAGCCCGACCGATTCGCCGAGCCCCTTGCCGATGATGGCGGAGGTCGGCGCGAGCATCTCCGGCATGCCGGGGCCGCCTTGCGGGCCGAGATAGCGCAGCACCACCACGTCGCCGGCGCGGATCCGGTCGTCGAGGATCGCCTGCATCGCGCTTTGCTCGTCGTCGAACACGCGCGCCGGGCCGGTGATCACCGGGTTCTTGAGGCCGGTGATCTTGGCGACCGCGCCGTCCTCGGCCAGGTTGCCCTTGAGGATCGCCAGATGGCCCTGCGCATAGAGCGCCCGGTCGATCGGGAAGATCACCTGCTGGTCGGCGCGCGGCACGGGCGGCACGTCGCGCAGCGTCTCCTCGATGGTCTTGCCGGTGATGGTCAGGCAATCGCCGTGCAGCAGCCCCGCGTCGAGCAGGAGCCGCATCACCTGCGGGATGCCGCCGGCCTTGTGCAGGTCGGTCGCGACGAAGCGCCCCGACGGCTTCAGGTCGCAGATCACCGGCACGCGCTGGCGGATTCGTTCGAAATCGTCGATGGTCCAGTCAATCTCGGCGGCGTGCGCGATCGCCAGGTAGTGCAGCACGGCATTGGTCGAGCCGCCGGTGGCCATCAGCACCGACACCGCGTTCTCGATCGAGCGCCGGGTGATGATGTCGCGCGGCTTCAGGTCGCGCTTGACGGCTTCCACCAGCACGCGCGCCGATTCGGCGGCCGAATCGACGGTTTCCTGGTCGGGGTTGGCCATCGTCGACGAATAGGGCAGCGCCATGCCGAGCGCCTCGAACGACGAGCTCATCGTGTTGGCCGTGTACATGCCGCCGCACGAGCCGGTGGACGGGCAGGCATTGCGCTCGATGCCGTCGAAATCCTCCTGCGACATGCGCCCGGCCGTGAACTCGCCCACTGCCTCGAACGCCGACACGATCGTCAGATCGTGCCCCTTCCAGTTGCCGGGGCGGATCGTGCCGCCGTACACGTAGATGCCCGGCACGTTCAGGCGCGCCAGCGCGATCATGCCGCCGGGCATGTTCTTGTCGCAGCCGCCGACCACCACCACGCCGTCCATCCACTGCCCCTGCACGCAGGTCTCGATGCAATCGGCGATCACCTCGCGCGACACGAGCGAATACTTCATGCCCTCGGTGCCCATCGACATGCCGTCGGAAATGGTGGGCGTGCCGAAGATCTGCGGATTCGCGCCGGCCGCCCTGACGGCCTCGACGGCCGCATCGGACAGCCGCTGCAGGCCCGCGTTGCACGGCGTGATGGTGGAGTGGCCGTTGGCGATGCCGATCATCGGCTTGTCGAAATCCGCCTTCTCGTAGCCGAGCGCGTAGTACATCGAACGATTCGGGGAGCGGGCGACGCCTTGCGTGATGTTTTTCGAGCGACGGTTGTGGGACATGAGGGGCTCCATCTCGGGATTCTCGTGACCGGTCGCGAGGCACGGCCGGGGATCCGGCAAGGATGGTGGCTCCGGAAGTGCGTGTCCAATATATTATTCATCGCTTATTGAGTCGCAGAACATATCGATCATGGCTGAACCGACCCCCGATTTACGGCAGTGGCGCTATTTCGTCGCAGTGGCCGACGAGCGCCACTTCGGCCGCGCGGCCACGCGGCTGTCCATGACGCAGCCGCCGCTGTCGCAGGCGATTCGCGCGCTGGAGGCGGCGCTGGGCGTCGAACTGTTCGTGCGCACGCGTCGCTCGGTGGCGCTGTCGGCGGTGGGCGCGGCGCTGCTGCCCGACGTGCGCCGGCTGCTGGCGGCGGCCGACGCCCTGCCGCCGCTGGCCACCAGCCTGGCGCGCGGCGAGGCCGGCACGCTGGCGCTGGCGTTCGTGTCGACGGCCGATTACGGCCTGCTGCCGGCGCTGCTGCGCGAGTTCGGCGCGCGCTACCCGCGCGTGCGGCTCAAGCTGACCGAGGCCACCAGCGACGTGCAACTGGAGATGCTGGCGGCCGGCGCGATCGACGCCGGCCTCGTGATCGCGCCGCTGCCGCCGCGCCACGCGGCCGGGCTGTCGTACCTGACGGTGGCGCGCGAGCCGCTGGTGCTGGCGATGCCCGAGCAGGCCGCGCCCGGCGCCGAGGCGGAGCCGGTCCGGCTCGACGCGCTGGCCGATCTGCCGCTCGTGATCTTCCCGCGTCGTTTGGCGCCCGGCTTTTATGACATCATTACGGGCTGCTACGGCGCGCTCGGCCTCACGCCGCGCATCGGGCAGGAGGCGATCCAGATGCAGACCATCGTCAGCCTGGTGTCGGCCGGCATGGGCGTCGCACTGGTGCCGCAATCGCTGCGTAACCTGCGCCGCACGGGCGTTGCCTACCGTCCGCTCGCGGGCGGCGCGCCGGTCGTCGAAACCGGCCTGGTCTGGCGCACGCAGGAAGTCGGTCCGGTGCTCGCGGGCTTCGTCGACATCGTGCGGCGCCTGGCGGCTACTGATTAAGATGCGCGGTGAACGCGCGCGGGATACGAACGTCAAATGGCAGGCGCGGCTCACGTAGGCCGCGCCGATTCAGCAACTCTCCACACCGACTCATGATCATTCACCCCAATTTCGACCCCGTCGCGATCCATCTCGGACCGCTGGCCGTGCGCTGGTACGGGCTCATGTATCTGCTGGGCTTCATCGCGGCGATCGTCGTCGGCCGCGTGCGGCTGAAGCTGCCGTATGTCGCCGCGCAAGGCTGGACCGCCAAGGACATCGACGACATGATGTTCTACGGCGTGCTCGGCGTCGTGCTCGGCGGGCGTCTCGGCTACGTGCTGTTCTACAAGGCCGATTACTACTTCGCGCATCCGCTCGACATCTTCCGCGTGTGGGAAGGCGGGATGTCGTTCCACGGCGGTTTCCTCGGCGTGCTGTTCGCGATGGTGCTGTTCGCGTGGCAGCGCAAGCGCACCTGGCTGCAGGTCACCGATTTCGTTGCGCCGATGGTGCCGACGGGCCTTGCCGCCGGCCGCTTCGGCAACTTCATCAACGGCGAGCTGTGGGGCCGCGTGACGAGCCCCGATTCGCCGTGGGCGATGCTGTTCCCGGGCGCCTCGCGCGACGACGCGATCTGGCTGTCGCAGCATCCGGCGCTGGCCGCCAAGTGGCATCTGAACGACGTGTTCCTGCAATACCAGATGCTGCCGCGCCATCCGTCGCAACTGTACGAGATCGCGCTGGAAGGCATCGCGCTGTTCCTCGTGCTGTTCTTCTTCGCGCGCAAGCCGCGGCCGGTGGGCGCGGTGTCGGCGCTGTTCCTGATCGGTTATGGCCTCGCGCGCTTCACGGTGGAGTTCGCGCGCGAGCCGGACGACTTCCTGGGCCTGCTGGCGCTGGGGCTATCGATGGGGCAATGGCTGTCGCTGCCGATGGTGGTGGCCGGCGTGCTGCTGCTCGTGTGGTCTTATCGCAAGGCGCGTCGCACCGCGGCGGCCTGAGCGCGGCGCCGGATTCGACGCCCGATACGAAAACGGCCCGACCGGCTTGCGCCGGTCGGGCCGTTTGTCTTGCGGGCCGCGCCGATGCGCGCCACCCGCTCGACGCCATGCGTTACTTCATCTGCACCGAGCCGTTCACGTTGACGGTGACGGTGGCCTTGCCGCCTTCCACGGCGATCGGCGCGGCGGCCTTGGCCGACATCATCGGCGCCGAATCCATCGCCATCATGCGCGGGTACGGCTGCACGCTGCGCCCGCCGCCCACGCTGACTTCACGAATCGCGAAGCCGCCGTAGCCGAACGCCTTGGCCGCTTCGGCGGCACGGTCGCGGAACGACTGGATCGCCTGCGTCGTCAGCTTCTGCTCGGCCGTGCGCTGCGCTTCCGGCGACAGCGAGAACGCGACGTTGCCGACCTGCAGCGAGCTCGACAGGTCGCCCGCGAGCTTCGAGGCGGCCGTGAAATCGCGCGACTCCAGCACGACCTCGGTGCGGCCGCGCCAGGCGGAAATCTTGCCGTCGCGATCGGTGCTCGGATAGACCGAGAAGCCGCCGGTGCGCGCGGTGACGCCCGACACGCCGCGCGCACGCGACAGCGCCGCATCGGCGCGGCGGTTCAACTCGGCGGTCAGGCTGCCCGGATCCTTCGCTTCCTGTTCGTAGAACAGCGTGATGTCGACCACGTCCTGCGGCACGTCGATGCTGGCTTGTGCCGACAGCGACAGCACGCCGGCCGGCTGCGGCGCGACCTGGGCGTGGACGGCGGGGATCATGGCGGACAGCGCGAGTGCCAGTGCGGCAGCGGATTTTTTCATCGTATGAGCTCCTGTTGGTGCGCGGCGCGAGGCAGGTTCGCCGGGGCCGCGCGTCTTGTCGAGGCAGCCGCGGGCAGCCGTGGCCCGCGATTGCGCGAGCGTTAGGCAGATGAAAGACGCATCGAGTTCCGGCGCTGTGCGGGCGATTTGACGATGTCTGACCGAGCGCAGCATCGGTGCGTCACTTCATCAGCTTCTCGGTGATGAAGCGCCATTCCGCGCGCGTGACCGGCGTGATCGACAGGCGGTTGCCTTTAGCGAGCACGCGCATCTCGGCCAGCGCATCGTGCTCGCGCAGCGCGGCCAGTGCGATCAGTGGGCTCTTCTTCACGAAGCGCACGTCGACGAGCGTCCAGCGCGGGTTCTCGTGCGTCGACTTCGGATCGTGATACGGGCTGGCCGCATCGAACTGGGTGGGATCGGGGTAGGGGGTGGACGACACTTCGGCCAGCCCCGCGATGCCCGGTTCGGGGCAGCTCGAGTGATAGAACAGCACGCCGTCGCCGATCCGCATCGTGTCGCGCATGAAGTTGCGTGCCTGATAGTTGCGCACGCCGGTCCACGGCAGCGTGTGCTGCGGCGCCTTGGCGAGATCGTCGATGCTCGCTTCGTCCGGTTCGGATTTCATCAGCCAGAATTGCATGGATGCGCTCGCTGAAAGAGGGGGCTGAAGAGGCGAGAGAGCGGCATGACGCGCGAGAAAACGCGGCCGCCAATGAAAAACGGCACCGGGCGTGGCCCGATGCCGTTGAATAGGTCCCCGCCTTGGCCGCTAGGCCGGCATCCTGAACCAGGGGTTCAGAATTGGTCGCAGTTAGCAGCACTTCGGGTACATCAGACAGAGTGACGCGCTCGCCCGTGCTACAAATTTCCGCAACCGTGCACGAAGGCTATTGGTTCAAGGAATATATGACCTTGGCGAACCAGGCAGGGAAGCTGAGAGAACCTTGTGGATTCGATCTTGTGGACCGGACCCGTATGAACCGCTTGATTCGGAGCAGCCCTGAGGCCGTTCCGACGAGCCGCTTATCGCGCCTCTTGCTGGGCCAGCACCGCACCGAGCTGCTCATTCATGTGGTGCATTGTACGCCGGATTTCTTCCGCGGGAAATGCTTCGCCGTGACGAACGCTTTGTTGCAGCCGGAGCAACTCCGAAGCCAGCGACAGCGCAGCCATGACCGCGATGCGATCGGTGCCGCGCACGGAGCTGTTGGTGCGGATCTTCGACATCTCGGCATCGACGCGCGCCACCGCTTCGAGCAGCGCCGCTTCCGTTTCGGGCGAGCAGGCGAGGCGGTACGACTGGCCGAGAATCGATACTTCGATCTGCTTCGTGGTCATGCATGTTCTCCGTGGCTGGCCGCGTCGTTATCCTTGCCACCGGCCGGTTCCGCGGCGCCGAGCAGATCGAGCTGGCTGTCGCCGTCGGCGGCCTGCTTCGAGCGCGGCAGTTTCTCGAGGATCGCGTTGAGCTTGATCTGCGCATCGTCGATCTTCGCGGAGAGCGTGTCGCGCTCGGAGACGAGACCATTGCGTTCATCGCGCAATTGTTCGAGCTCGACGCGCACCGCTTCGGAATCGGCGCGCAATTGCGCGACCTGTTCCTCGAGCGCGAGCCGCTCGGTGTGATGGCGTTGATTCAGCGCGATCAGGCGGCCGATATTCTGAGATAGGGTTTCGAGTTCGTTAAGCATGTGCTGCGTCCTCTAAAGACCCGGCATTTTAGCGCGGAAAGCCCGCCGTACCGACATTTGTAACGTATCCAGACGTAACACCCCCCTTCCTGACGTGAAATGCGCTGCAAAGCACGGCATTTGATTCGTTGCACGACACGATGGCGGGGCCGGGCGGCTTTCTTGACGCGCGGTTTTGCCGCTCCTACACTGGCGCCGCTTCGGTGCTCGCGCGTCATGCCTCGGCGTGGCGCGCGGTTAAACGGGAAGCAGGGTGCGATGCCGGCAACGGCGCGTCAACCTGCGCTGCCCCCGCAACGGTAAGCGACCGCGTCGACGTTTTCAGCATGAACGCCGACGCAAGCCGTCCCTCGATCGGCCGCCTGGCGGCCGTGGCCACTGCGCTGCCTGTCGCGCGGGAAGGCGGGGCGTGCCGGTCGCCAGCCCGGATACCGGCCGAAGCGGGGAAGCGCGCCGCGCGCGGCTTCCGGAGGCGGGACCTGCGGGGAGGCAGGCGCCGCGCTGGCCCACAGGATGTTCTCGATGCGTACCCCGATTGTCCGCGCCGCGCTTGCCGCGACGTGCGGGCTCCCCTGTCTTGCGAGCGCGCAGGTCGATGCGCCGCAGGCGGTGTCTGCCGCCGTGCCGAATGCAACGGCCCAGGCAACCGCCGCCGTTACCCCTGCCGCGAATCCCGCCGCCACCGCACTCGACCCGGTGGTCGTGACCGCGAGCCGCGGCCCGCAAAAGCTCGCCGACGCCTTGCCGCAAACCACGCTGTTCTCGCGCGACGACATCGCCCGCAGCAGCGCCACCGATCTGCCGGGCCTGCTCGCGCTGGCACCGGGCGCGCAGATCGTGCGCAACGGCGGCCCCGGCTCGACGGCCTCGCTGTTCCTGCGCGGCGCGCAATCGACTCAGTCGCTGGTGCTGGTCGACGGCGTGCGGGTGGATTCGGGCAGCCTCGGCGCGGCGCAGATCGCCGACCTGCCGCTCGACCAGATCGACCATGTCGAGATCGTCAACGGCAACGTGTCGTCGCTGTACGGCTCGGGCGCGATCGGCGGCGTGGTGCAGGTGTTCACCAAGGATGGCGGCAATCATCCGCCGCGCTTCGATTTCTCGGTGGGCTACGGCAGCTATCACACGCAAACGCAGCAGGCCGGCGTGTCGGGCCGGCTCGACGCCGACGGGCGCACCACGTTCTCGCTGTCGCTGTCGCGCGAGAAGACCGACGGCTTCTCGGCGATCGATCCGGCGCTGCAACCCGGCGCGAACCCGAACGCGAACGGCAACCTGAACGAAAGCGTGTCGGCCACGCTGCGGCATCGCTTCACGAACGGCTGGACAGCCGGCGTGAGCTGGTTCCAGGCGAACGACACCAACAGCTTCGACAACGCCTACGGCGCGCCCACCGATCTCAACACGCTCTACAGCTGCGTGCAGCAGATCTCGGCCTTCGCCGACGGCAAACTGGCCGACTGGTGGACCACCCGCCTGCGCGTGTCGACCGGCAACGATCGCAGCCAGAACTGGCTGAACGGCGCCTACACCGACCGCTTCAACACCGACAATCGCCAATACACCTGGCAGAACGATTTCACGATCGCGCACGGCCAGACGATCCAGGCCGGCTACGAGCGGCTCGATCAGTCGTTCGATTCGGATCTCTATTCGGCGCCGCAGCGGCATGTGAATTCGGGCTGGCTCGGCTATACGGGCCGTGTCGGCAACAGCCAGTTCCAGGCCAACGTGCGGCGCGATCAGTACTCCGATTTCGGCGGCGCCAACAGCTACTATCTCGGCTACGGGCTCGATCTGGGCGAGCACTGGAAGGTCACGGCCAGCTACTCGGATGCGTTTCGCGCGCCGACCTTCAACGATCTGTACTATCCGCTGTCGGGCAATCCGGCGATCCTGCCCGAGCGCAGTCATTCGGTGGAGGCGGGCCTGCAATACGCGTCCGATGCGCTCGGCTTGCTGCGCCTGAACCTGTTCCAGACGCGCTACGCGAATCTGATTCAATACGTGCCGGGCCCGGGCGGCTTCATCTACACGGCCGAGAACGCGGGTCGCGCCAAGGTGCAGGGGCTGGAGGCATCGTGGCAGGGGCAGCTCGGGCGCACTGATTTGCGCGTGTCGGCCACGCTGCAAAACCCGGTCGACCAGAGCGCGGATCAGGATCTCGTGCGGCGCGCGCGGCGGTTCGCGGCGTTCTCGGCGAGCCATCCGTTCGGCGGCTGGCGCGTCGGCGGCGAATGGCTCGTCAGCGGCGCGCGCGACGATTTCGGCGAGCGGCTCGGCGGCTACGGCGTGGTGAACCTGACGGCGCGCTACGACATCACGAAGGCGTGGTACGTCAGCGCGCATCTCGACAACCTGTTCGACAAGGATTATCAGCTTGCCTATGCGTACAACACGCCGCGGCGCGGCGCCTACGTCACGATCGGCTGGCGGCAGCCGTGACGGCGGCGCGTCATGGAGCGTGACAGGGATGACGGCATGCAACGCGTCCTGAGCCAAGCCCGGAGCGCCCGATGAACGCCCCGATGCCGCGCGCGGCGACCATGACGCGCGCCCGTGCCATGACGATCTGGGCCGGGCTCGCCGTGGCGGCGGCGCTCGTGTTCGTGGCGTCGCTTGCGCTCGGCAGCGTGCCGGTGTCGCCGTGGCGCGCGCTCGGTGCGTTGGTCGCGCCGGCCGGCGGCGACCCGCTGACGGGCGAAATCGTGCGCAGCCTGCGGCTGCCGCGTGCGTTGGCCGGCTTCGGTTGCGGCGCGCTGCTGGCGCTGGCCGGCGCGTTGTTGCAGGTGCTGCTGCGCAATCCGCTGGCCGAGCCGTACGTGCTCGGCGTGTCGGGCGGCGCGGCCGGTTTCGCGCTCGCGGCGATGATCGCGGGCGGCGCGTGGTGGTTCGTCGATGCCGCGTCGTTTGCCGGCGCGTTGCTGTCGATCGCGCTCGTGCTCGGCCTGGCGCGCCGCTCGCTGGTGCTGGCCGGTGGCCTGCACGATGGCGCGCGCGACGCCTCGCCCCGCTTGCTGCTGACGGGCGTGGTGATCGCGTCCGGCTGGGGCGCGCTCGTCACGCTGATGCTGTCGATCGCGCCCGACAACCGGCTGCGCGGCATCGTGTTCTGGCTGGCGGGCGATTTGTCGAGCGCCGCGCCGCCGTGGGTCGCGCTCGGCGCGCTGGCGTGCGTTGCCGCGGCAGCGCTGCCGGTCGCGCCGCAACTGAACGCGCTGCTGCGCGGTGACGTGGCGGCCGCCTCGCTCGGTGTGCCGGTGGCGCGGCTGCGCTTGCGCATCTACCTGATCGCCTCGCTCGCCGCCGCCGCGGCGGTGACCACGGCGGGCACCATCGGCTTCGTCGGGCTGGTCGCGCCGCATGCGCTGCGGCTCGCGTTCGGCAACGACCAGCGCATGCTGTTGCCGGCGTCGATGCTGGCGGGCGGCGCGGGCGTGATGGCGGCCGACCTCGTCGCGCGCACGGCGATCGCACCCGCGCAACTGCCGGTGGGCGCGATGACCGCGCTGATCGGCGTGCCGGCGTTTCTATGGATGCTGTTGCGCAGGCCGAGCCGATGAACACGCCAGCGTCCTTTGCCCCACACGAATGGCGCGCCCGCGATTTGACGCTGACCGCGGGCGAGCGCCGTCTCGTCGAAGGCTTGTCGCTGCGCTTCGCGCCGGGCGAGCTGTGGTGCATCGCCGGGCCGAACGGCGCGGGCAAGACCACCTTGCTGGCCGCGCTCGCGGGCTTGCGCGCACCGGCTGCCGGCCATGTCGAAGGCGACGGGCAACCGTTGCACGCATGGCGGCCCGACGCGCTGGCGCGTCGCCGCGCGGTGATGGCGCAGGCCCAGCACGACGCGTTCTCGGCCAGCGTGTTCGACACCGTGCTCGCCCATCGCTTCCCCCATCTGGCCGGCTGGGGCTGGGAGCGCGACGCCGATCTGGCCGCCGCCCACGACGCGCTGGCATCGCTCGGCCTCGACGCCCTGGCCGCGCGCGACGTGCTGACGCTGTCGGGCGGCGAACGGCAACGTGTCGCGCTGGCCGGCGCGCTGTGCCAGGATGCGCCGCTGCTGCTGCTCGACGAGCCGTTCGCGCACCTCGACCTGCATCATCAGGCCGACTGTTTCGCCGCGCTCGTGCGCTGGCTGCACGCCGCGCCGCGCACGGCGATCGTGTCGTGCCACGATCTGAATCTGGCGCGCCGCTTCGCCACCCACGCGCTGCTGCTCGATGGCCGCGGCGGCGCGCAGGCCGGCCCCGCGCGCACGGTGCTGTCGGCCGAGGCGGCCAGCGCCGCGTTCGGCTATCCGCTCGTGCTGATCGAGCGCGACGGCCATGAAGCGCTGGTGCCGGCGTGGCCGGCCGAGCACGCACGATGAACCGTCACGACCCACGCTTGCCCGATTTCCGACTCAGCCCGGCGCGCCCCGCGCGCCGCATGCCAACCGAACCGACGATGTCCGCATGAACCCTCAATCGATTTCCTACGCCGTTCCCCCGATCGCCGTGCCGGACCCGGCGCTGCGCGCGACGCTCCAGCATCTGATCGACACCAAGACCAAGCCGCCCGGCAGCCTCGGCAAGCTCGAAGCGCTGGCGCTGCAACTGGGCCTGATCCAGCAGAGCACGACGCCGCGCATCGAGCGCCCGGTGGTGATCGTGTTCGCGGCCGATCACGGCATCGCGGCCGAGGGCGTGAGCCCGTATCCGCAGGCCGTGACCGCGCAGATGGTGGCGAACTTCCTGGCCGGCGGCGCGGCGATCAACGCGTTCTCGAAGGTCGGCGGCTGCGAGCTGGAGATCGTCGACGCGGGCGTGGCCACGCCGCTGCCGGCTTCGCCGGCGCTGGTGTCGGTGCCGGTCGCGCCGGGTACGCGCAACTTCGCGCGGGAGCCGGCGATGAGCACGGCGCAACTGCATGCCGCGCTGGCGGCGGGCGCGGCGCGCGTCGCGTACCACGCGGCGCTCGGCACCAACGTGATCGCGTTCGGCGAGATGGGCATCGCCAATACTTCGGCGGCCGCCTGCCTGATGAGCCGCCTGGTCGGCGTGCCGCTGGCCGACTGCGTGGGTCGCGGCACCGGCCTCGACGATCGCGGGCTGGCCCACAAGCGCGCGGTGCTCGAAAAGGCGCTCGCGCGCGACGCCGGGGCGGTCGCGCCGCTCGACGTGCTGGCCGCGTTCGGCGGCTTCGAGATCGCGATGATGACGGGCGCGTTCCTGGCCGCCGCGCAGGCGCGCATGACGATCGTGGTGGACGGCTTCATCGCCAGCTCGGCGCTGCTGGTGGCGGTGGCGCTCGAACCGGCCGTGCGCGACTACTGCGTGTTCTCGCATGTGTCGGACGAGAACGGCCATCGCCGCATGCTGGCGCATTTCGGCGCCGAGCCGCTGCTCGCGCTCGACCTGCGGCTCGGCGAGGGCACCGGCGCGGCGCTGGCCTTGCCGCTGTTGCGTGCGGCCACCGCGTTCGTCAACGAGATGGCGAGCTTCGACGCGGCCGGCGTCGACAATCGCGACGACGCCTGAGGCGAGACACACGATGCGCGCATCCGCCGAACTTCGCTATTTCTTCGTTGCGCTCGGCTATTTCACGCGCGTGCCGGTCCCGAAGCGGATCGGTTATGCATCCGGCGACCTCGATCATGCGGCGCGCTATTTCCCGTTGATCGGCGTGTGCATCGGTGCGCTGGCCGCGCTCGTCTACGGGCTGGCGGTGCGGGTCTGGCCGCCGGGCGTGGCGGTGCTGCTGTCGATGGCGGCCACGCTGATCGCGACCGGCGCGTTTCACGAGGATGGCCTGGCCGACAGTTGCGACGGCTTCGGCGGCGGCTACACGCGCGAGGACGTGCTGCGGATCATGCACGATTCGCGGATCGGCACGTTCGGCGCGGTGGCGCTGGTGGTGTCGCTCGCGCTGAAATGGCAGGCGCTCGCGGCGCTGCCGCCGTGGCGGGCGGCCTGGGTCTTGCTGGCCGCGCACGCGGCGAGCCGCGTCGCCGCGGTCAGCCTGCTGGTGTCGCTCGATTACGTGCGCAGCGAGGGCAAGGCCAAGCCGGTCGCGCAGCGCATGTCGGTGCGCGCGTTCGCGTTCGCTGCGGCGTGCGGGCTGCCCTGGCTGTTCTGGCCGGACTGGCGGCTCGGGCTGCTGACGCTCGGCGTGCTGGTGTTGCTGCGCGCGGCCGTCGCCCGTTACCTGCTGCGGCGGCTCGGCGGCTATACCGGCGATTGCCTCGGCTTCGCGCAGCAACTGGCCGAACTCGCGATCATCCTGACGGTGCTCGGATGGATGTCGTCCTGATCCGCCATCCGGCGCCGGCCGTCGAGGCGGGCCTCTGCTATGGCGCGTCGGACGTGCCGCTGGCCGGCGATGCCGCAAGCGAGGCGCGCGCGATCGTCGCGCGGCTCGATGCGCGCGGGTTGGCGTGGCCCGGCGTGATCGGCAGCAGCCCGCTCGTGCGTTGCGCATCGGTGGCGCGGGCGATGGGCGAGGCGTTGCAATGCGAGGTGCGCGTCGATGCGCGCCTGCGCGAGATCGATTTCGGTGCGTGGGAAATGCGCAGTTGGGACGCGATCGGCGGCGACGCGCTCGATCGTTGGCAGTCCGATTTGATGGGCGCACGCGAACATGGCGGCGAAAGCGCGACGCAGTTGATGGCGCGGGTGGCGCCGCTCGGCGCCGAGTGGCTCGAAGGCGCGGCGCAGGGCAGCGCCGTGTGCGTCACGCATGCGGGCGTGATGCGTGCGCTGGCCGCGCAATGGCTCGGCGTGCCGCTCGCGAGTTTGCTCGCGCGCCGCATCGCCCATGGCGGATGTCTGTGGTTCACGCACGACGCCGCGCAAGGCTGGCAACTGCGCTGGTGGGACGACACCATCGCGTAACGATGGCGTCGGTGTTCGACGTCAACGCCGGCGCGAGCGCGCCACATCCAGATCGCGGCACACCTGCTCCGCACCGAGCGCGAGCCGTGGTGTCGGCCGCGTCAACCAATCTCCATCGATCGCGAACAGGTTGCCGCGCGCGACCGCCGTCAGTTGCGGCCAGCGCCGCCAGCGATCGAGGCTCGGCAGCGCGGCGTCGCCGACGGTCGCGCCTTGCGCCGTCGCCACGATCGCTTCGGGGTTGGCGGCCAGCACGGCTTCGTCGTCGACGGTCGGCGCGACCGGCTTCAGCGCCGCGAACACGTTGCGGCCGCCGCACAGATTCAAGACATCGCTGACGATCTGCGAGCCGTTCAGCGTGGTCAGCGGGCGATCCCAGATCTGCAGGAACACGTCGACGGGTGGTTTCGACGCGTAACGCTCACGCAGCGCGGCGATCCGCTGCCGATACGTGGCGGCGGCCGCGTCCGCCGTGTCGCGCGTGCCGAGCAGGCGGCCAAGCTTGTCGAGCGAGACGGCCACGTCGTCGAGCCGCTTCGGTTCGCTGACGTAGACGGGGATGCCGAGCGCTTCGAGCTGCGCCGTTTGCCGGTCGGCGTTGCCGTGGCGCCAGACCACGATCAGGTCGGGCTTCAGCGCGACGATCCGTTCGAGATCGAGCGAGCGGTTGTCGCCGACGCGCGGCAGCGCGCGGGCCGCCTCGGGATAGTCGCTGTACGACACCGCGCCGACCATCGCCGGGCCGCCGCCGGCCGCGTAGAGCAGCTCGGTGGCGTGCGGCGCGACGCTGATCACGCGCTGCGCCGGCGCGGCGAGCGTGACGGTACGGCCGGCGTCGTCGGTCACGGCGATGCCGGCCGAAGTCGATGCGCAAGCCGATGCGGAAGCGGACGCCGCCCACAGCGCGACGGCGAGTGCGGCAACGTGAATGCGCGCCATCGTTCAGGATTCCGATGCAGCGGCTTGCGCCGAATAGCCGGCGAGCGCGGCTTCGAGCCGTTGCCATTGGTCCGGCGTGCCGGGCAGGCCGATCCGGATGCTCGGCGCGTGCGCGAAGAAGCGCGTCCAGATGCCTTGCGCGGCCAGCGCCTCGTGCAGCGCGAGCGCACGCGCGTCGTCGGTCCAGCAGAACAGCGGCGTGGCCTGTACCGCGAAGCCGTGCGCGGCCAGCAGCGCGGCAAGCCGCGCGCCGTCGGCCGCCAGGCGGGTGCGTGCCGCCTCTTGCCATGCGGTGTCGGCCAGCGCGGCCGTGGCCGCATGCTGGGCCGGGCCGCTGACGGTCCACGCGCCCAGCGCGCCGCGCAATTGCGCGAGCCGCGCCGGCTCGGCCAGCACGAAGCCGACGCGTACGCCGGCCAGCCCGAAGAACTTGCCGATCGAGCGCAGCACGAACAGCCCCGCCAGGTGCGTGTCGGCGGCGAGCGTGGCCGGTTCGTGCGCGCCGGCCGTATCGGCGAACGCTTCGTCGACGATCAAGGCGCCGTCACGCGCGGCCAGTTGCGCGTGCCAGTCGAGCAACTGCGCGCGCTCGATGCGTTCGGCCGTCGGGTTGTTCGGATTGCCGACGATCACGTAGCGCAGCGCATCGGGCAGGCGCGCGGCGCCGATCGAGAAGCGCTCGACGGCGTGGCCGTGCCGCATGAAGGCCGGCGCGTATTCGCTGTAGGCCAGCGCCGCGACGCCGGCCGTGCCCGGCTCGAACAGCGCGGGCAGCGCGCGGATCGCGGCCTGGCTGCCGGCCACCGGCAGCACGTGCGCCGCGTCGGGCGCGCCGTAATGGCGGGCGGCCAGCGCGGCGAGTGGTGCATCGTCGCCCGGCAGTTGCCGCCACGCGGCGGCCGGCACCGGCGGCACCGGATAGCCGATCGGATTGATGCCGGTCGACAGGTCGAGCCAGTGCTCGAGCGCGATGCCGTAGCGGCGCGCGGCGTCGTGCGGGTTGCCGCCATGCGTGATGGCGGGCGGGATCGGCGGGGAATCGTTCATGACGCGGGACGAAGAGGGCGACGCGGGAGGCAGCGAGGAAAGGCGCGAGCAAAGGCGCGAGGAAGGACGCGACGCAGGCGGCGAGGAGCGAGGCCGCGCGTGGCGGCTCGGGCCTCAGCCATGATGGGTGGCGACCGCGATCGCCGCGCAGGCGAGCAGCAGCGCGAGCCAGAGGACGACGGTGCGCATCACCAGCGATAACGCCGCGCGCACGTGGCCCGGCGCGGCCGGTTCGCCCGAGCCGAGCGTCGGGCGCGATTCGAGTTCGCCGTGATAGACGGCCGGGCCGCCGAGCAGCACGTTGAGGCTGCCCGCGCCCGCGGCCATCACCGGGCCGGCGTTCGGGCTGTCCCAGTGGCGCGCCTGGGTGCGCCAGCAGCGCCATGCGTTGACGGTGTCGCCGAGCAGCGCGTAGCTCGCGGCCGTCAGCCGGGCCGGCACCCAGTTCAGGGCGTCGTCGATGCGCGCGGCGGCCCAGCCGAAGCGCAGCAGGCGCGGCGTGCGATAGCCCCACATCGCATCGAGCGTGTTGGCGAGCCGGAACATCAGCGCACCCGGGCCGCCGGCCACCGCGAACCAGAACAGCGCGCCGAAGATCGCGTCGTTGCCGTTTTCCAGCGCCGACTCGACGGCCGCGCGCGACAGCGCCGAGGCGTCGGCGTCGCGCGTGTCGCGCGAGACGATGCGGCCGGTCAGTGTGCGCGCCGCGTCGAGATCGCCGCGCGCGAGCGCCAGGCCGATCGGCGCGATGTGTTCGGTCAGGCTGCGCGCGCCGAGCGCGAACCACAGCAGCGCGACGTGCACGGCCGCCGCGAACGGCCAGGGCAGCAGGGCGATCAGCAGCAGCGAGGCCAGCACCGGCGGCAGCACGGCGAGACACCAGGCCGCGACGCCGAACGGGCGGCCGAGCCGGCCTTGATTGAGCCGCGCCTCGATCGCCTGCGCCAGCTTTCCGAACGCGACGAGCGGATGCGCGCGGCGCGGCTCGCCGAACCGCCAGTCCACCAGAAACGCGGCGACGGCGAGGATCGCGACGGCCGGCAACGAGAGCATCAGCATCGCGGCTCCGCACCCTTGACGGCCATCGGCAGGCCCGCCACCACCAGCGTCACGCGCGTGGCGAGCGCGGCGATGCGCTGGTTCAGGCGGCCCAGTTCATCGACGTAGCGGCGCGTTTCGGCGCCGAGCGGCACCACGCCGAGCCCGATCTCGTTGCCGACCACGATCACGCGTGCGCGCGAGGCGAGCAGCGCGGCTTCGAGCGCGCCGATGCGGGCCTGCAGCGTGGCGTCGTCCACGCCCACGCCGTCGGCCGGGCAGAGCAGGTTGGCGAGCCACAGCGTCAGGCAGTCGATCAGCACGCAGCCGTGCGGATCGTCGAGCGCGGCGACCGCCTCGGCCAGCGTGTCGGGCGCCTCGACCAGCGCCCAGGCTGCGGGCCGGCGTGCGCGATGATGGGCGATGCGGGTGTCGAATTCGGCGTCGCCGACCGTGCGCGCGGTCGCGACATAGGTGACGGCTCGGCCGCTGTCGGCGGCGAGCCGTTCGGCGTGCGCGCTCTTGCCGGAGCGCGCGCCGCCGAGGACGAAGGTGAGGTCATGCGAAGTCATCGCGTGATTGTAACGGCGCGGGCGATAATGCGGCCTTCGCTTTCCGCCTGGCCGCCCCGCACCATGACCGCTCCCGATCGCCCGCTTCCCCCGTTTCCGCGCGGCGCGCTGATGATCCAGGGCACCACCTCCGATGCCGGCAAGAGCACGCTGGTGGCCGGGCTGTGCCGGCTGGTGCGGCGTGCGGGAGGGCGCGTCGCGCCGTTCAAGCCGCAGAACATGGCGCTCAACAGCGCGGTGACGATCGACGGCGGCGAGATCGGCCGCGCGCAGGCGCTGCAGGCGCTGGCCGCCGGCATTGCCGCGCATACCGACCTGAACCCGGTGCTGCTCAAGCCCACCAGCGATCGCGGCTCGCAGGTCATCATCCACGGCCATGCGCGCGCCAATCTCGACGCGCGGGCCTATCACGCCTACAAGCCGGTGGCCTTCCAGGCGGTGCTCGAATCGTTCGGGCGCCTGCGCGGCGGCTACGACGCGGTGATCGTCGAAGGCGCGGGCAGCCCGGCCGAGATCAACCTGCGCGAGGGCGACATCGCCAACATGGGGTTCGCCGAGCGCGTCGATTGCCCGGTGGTGCTGGTGGCCGACATCGATCGCGGCGGCGTGTTCGCGCATCTGCTCGGCACGCTCGCGTGCCTGTCCGACAGCGAGTGCGCGCGCGTGCGCGGCTTCGTCATCAACCGCTTTCGCGGCGATCCGGCCTTGCTGAAGCCCGGCCTCGACTGGCTGGAGGCGCAAACCGGCAAGCCGGTGCTCGGCGTGGTGCCGTATCTGCACGGGCTCGCGCTCGACGCCGAGGACATGCTGCCGAGCCTCGCGCGCACCGAGGCCTCCGACCGCGCGGCCGGGGTGCTGCGGGTGGTGGTGCCGGCCGTGCCGCGCATCAGCAACCACACCGATTACGACGCGTTGCGCGCCCATCCGCGCGTCGATTTCAGCTACTGGAAGAGCGGCCCGATTCCGGCCGCCGATCTGGTGATCCTGCCCGGCTCCAAGAGCGTGCAGCGCGATCTGGCATGGCTGCGCGCGAACGGCTGGGATACCGCGCTGAAGCGGCACCTGCGCTACGGCGGCAAGGTGATCGGCATTTGCGGCGGGATGCAGATGCTCGGGCGCGGCATCGACGATCCGCACGGCGTCGAGGGCGAGCCGGGCCGTGTCGACGGGCTCGGGCTGCTCGATTTCGAGACCGAATTGCTGGCGCGCAAGACGCTCGTGAACGTCACCGGCCACCTGGCCGACGGCGGCGCGAACGTGGCCGGCTACGAGATCCACATGGGCGAGACGCGCGGTCCGGCGCTCGATGCGCCGGCGCTGCTGCTGGACCCACCTCACGGCGAGCACGGCGTGCGTGGCGACGGTGCGCGCTCGGCCGATGGCCAGATCCTCGCCACCTACGTGCACGGCCTGTTCGATGCGCCGGCCGCCTGCGCCGCGCTGCTCGACTGGGCCGGGCTCGATGGCGCCGAAGCGGTGGACTGGGCCGCGCTGCGCGAGGCGTCGATCGAGCGGCTGGCCGATACGCTCGGCGCGCATCTCGACCTCGACCGCGTGTTCGGCGCATTTGCGTGAGGCTGGCGCGGCGGCTCGATTGATTCCTGTTGGGAAGTAATTTAAGTCTGGTTGGCGATTTTTCGGTTGTCATGGTTCGAATACAGTTCGCTCCATCCCATCCGAAACAGGAGTTCGCCATGAATCCCAACCGATCCGCCGACCTGGGCGCCACGCTGCTGCGCGTGGTGCTCGGCATCTGGTATCTCGCCCACGTCGCCCAGAAGGTGTTCGTGTTCACGCTGCCGGGCACCGCGCAGTTCTTCGTCTCGCTCGGCCTGCCGGGCTGGCTGGCGTACCTGACGACGGCCGTCGAATTGCTCGGCGGGCTCGCGCTGCTGACCGGTATTCAGGTTCGGATCGCGGCGATCGTGCTGCTGCCGTTCATGCTCGGCGCCGCGCACGCGCATTTCCCGAACGGCTTCGGCTTCGCGTCGCCGAACGGCGGCTGGGAATACCCGGCGTTCTGGGCGGCCGCGCTGGCGGTGCAGGCGCTGCTCGGCGCGGGCGCCTATGCGCTCGGCGGCAAGCGGGCCGGGGCGAACCCGGCCGCGGCGCGGCACGCGGCCTGAGCGGGCGGGGCCGGCGCGGCGGGCCTGAGGCTCACGCGTCGGCACCCGTTTTGCTGGCCGGGCCGTGAGGCTCAGGCGTCGGCGCCCGCTTCGCCGGCCGGGCCGTGAAGCTCACGCGTCCTCACCCGCTTCGCTGGCCGGCCCGTGAAGCTCAAGCGTCGGCACCGGCTTCGCCGGCCCGCGCCTCGTCCGATCGGCAAAACGCCTCGCGCCATCACGGTGCAGGGCGTTTTGCCGATATCATCGCTCCCTGTATCCGCAACTTTTCGCGGCGCCCCCACCGGCGCCGCGTGGCATTCCGGGGGTGTACATGACGGTGATCGTGGTGGCAAATCCGAAGGGCGGCGTCGGCAAGAGCACGCTGTCCACCAATCTGGCGGGCTTTTTCGCGGCCCAGGGCGCCTGGGTGGCGCTGGCCGATCTCGATCGCCAGCAATCCTCGCACGGCTGGCTCGGCCTGCGGCCGGCCACGCTGCCGGCGATCGAGGCCTGGGCGCTCGATCCCTCCTCGCCGGCCAAGCCGCCGCGCGGCCTCGAATACGCCGTGATCGACACGCCGGCCGGCCTGCACGGCAACCGGCTCGACGTCGCGCTCGATCTGGCCGACAAGGTGATCGTGCCGCTCCAGCCGTCGATGTTCGATATTCTCGCGACCCAGCAATTTCTCGAACGCCTGGCCACCGAAAAGGCCGTGCGCAAGGGGCATGTGCAGGTCGGCATCGTCGGCATGCGCGTCGATGCGCGCACGCGCTCGGCCGAACAGCTCCAGCGCTTTGTCGAGGGCCTGAAGCTGCCGGTGCTCGGCTACGTGCGCGACACGCAGAACTACGTCCAGCTCGCCGCGCATGGCCTGACGCTGTGGGATGTCGCCAGGAGCCGCGTCGAAAAGGATCTCGAACAGTGGCAGCCGATCGTCGAATGGGCGCAGGCGAAACCGGCCAAGGGCGACTGAGCCGGGCCGGTTTGCCGGCCGCCGCGTGTTCCGCTTCACAAAGCAAAAAAAACCCGCCGTCCGCGAGGACGACGGGTTTTTTCTTGGGGGGCGGCCGGCCGAATACCGCGCCGGTTCAGGTCCAGGTCTGGGTCGGGACGTGATCGCGGCTGCCCTTGATCTTGTTGGCCTCGTCGACGAACACCAGGTCCGGCTTCCAGCCGGCCTTCAGGTCGGCCTCGTCCACCACCGCGAACGCGGCGATGATCACCAGGTCGCCGAGCTGCGCGCGCCGCGCGGCCGAGCCGTTCAGCGAGATCATGCCGCTGCCGCGCTCGCCCTTGATCGCGTAGGTCGAGAAGCGCTCGCCGTTGTTGATGTTCCAGATGTCGATCCGTTCGTTTTCGACGATGTTCGACGCTTCGAGCAAATCTTCGTCGATCGCGCACGAGCCTTCGTAGTGCAGCTCGCAGTGCGTGACCGTGGCGCGGTGGATCTTCGATTTCAGCATGTGACGCTGCATGGCGTGTCCTGATGCGGGTTGGGCAGAAACGGCGGCCGTCGGCCGTCAGATTTCGAGGTTGTCGATGAGGCGCGTGGCGCCCAGCTTGGCGGCGGCCAGCACCACCAGCGGTTCGCCGGCTTCGAGCTGCTCGGCGCTCGGCGCGACCAGGTTGGCGCGGCGGCGCACCGAGATGTAGTCGGGCTGCCAGCCGCGTGCGGCCAGCGCCTCGCGGGCGGCCGTCTCGACCCGGGCGATATCGCGCGCGCCGCCCAGCATCGCGTCGCGCACCTGGTGCAGCGCCCGCGCCAGCTCGGGCGCCTCGGCGCGCTCGGCGGCCGACAGGAAGCGGTTGCGCGAGGACATCGCGAGGCCGTCCTCGTCGCGCACCGTTTCGGCGGCCACGATGTCCACCGGCAGCGCCAGCTGATGACACATGCGGCGCACGATCATCAGTTGCTGGTAATCCTTCTTGCCGAACACGGCTACCTTCGGCTGCACGCAGGCCATCAGCTTGGTGACGACGGTGCACACGCCGGTGAAGAAGCCGGGGCGGAACTCGCCCTCCAGAATGCCGCCGAGGTCGTCGGGCGGCTGCACGCGGTATTCCTGCGGTTCCGGATACAGATCGCGCTCGGTCGGCGCGAACACCACGTAGACGCCTTCGTTCTGCAGCTTGTCGATATCGTCCTGGAGCGTGCGCGGGTATTTGTCGAAATCCTCGTTCGGGCCGAATTGCAGCCGGTTCACGAAGATGCTCGCGACCACCGGGTCGCCGTGCTGGCGCGCGAGCCGCATCAGCGACAGGTGGCCTTCGTGCAGGTTGCCCATGGTCGGCACGAAGGCCGTCCGGTTCTGGCCGCGCAACTGGTCGCGCAACTCCTGGATCGTGCTGATGACTTTCATGATCGGTAAGGCGGTTCCTCGCGCGAGTGGCGCGTTGCCGCCGCGCGGGGGCGCGGCGTCGTGATCGAACGGTTCGCCCGCGACCGGGCGGGGTGGCGAGCGTCGGCGATTGTAGAGGATTTGCCGTTGCGACGCATCGATAAACGCACGATCGTTCGCTTTTTATTCTGTTATTGGCCGGGAGATGGGCCGATCGGCGCGGCGTTTCGCGGCCGGGCAACGGAGGCTGGCGCGGGATCGAACGAGGCAGGGGCGAGGCCGCCGGGCACGTCGGCCGCCCCGCAAAACCGGGCTGGCCGCGCCGCGCGGGACGGCGGGGTTCAGGCGGGCAGGTACGCGAGCCGCACGTAGATCGGCGCGAACGGTTCGGGCTGGGTGATCTCGATGAGCGATTCGCGCGCGAGTTCGAGCATGGCGATGAAGTTGACCACCACCACGCGCACGCCGCGCGAGGTGTCGAACAATTCGGCGAACTCCATGAAGCGCACGTTCTGCAACTGGCGCAGGATCAGGCTCATGTGCTCGCGCACCGACAGTTCCTCGCGCGAGATCTTGTGATGCTGAACCAGCTTGGCGCGCTTGAGCACGTCGGCCCAGGCGGCGCGCAGGTCGTCCGAATCGACGTCGGGGAAGCGCGGCGTGATGCTCTGCTCGATATAGACATCGGCGCGCAGGAAATCGCGGCCGAGCTGCGGCAATTGGTCGAGCCGCTGCGAGGCCAGCTTCATCTGCTCGTATTCGAGCAGGCGGCGCACCAGCTCGGCCCGTGGATCCTCGGCTTCGTCGCCGGTGTCGGCCTTCTTGACCGGCAGCAGCATGCGCGACTTGATCTCGATGAGCATCGCGGCCATCAGCAGGTATTCGGCCGCCAGTTCGAGATTCGACTCGCGGATTTGATCCACGTAGCCCAGATACTGCGCGGTGACCTCGGCCATCGGAATGTCGAGGACGTTGAAGTTCTGCTTGCGGATCAGGTACAGCAGCAGGTCGAGCGGGCCTTCGAAGGTTTCGAGGAACACCTCGAGCGCATCGGGCGGGATGTAGAGATCCTGCGGCAGCTTGAAGAGCGGCTCGCCGTACAGGCGTGCGAAGGCCGCGATGCCGTCGACCGTGTCGGGCGTCGTATCGACGCCGGCGCGCGCGGCGAGTGCGTCTTCCGGCCGGGCGGCCTCGTCGGCGGCGCTCACGGGATCAGAAGTTCTGGTAGTAGACGTAGGACGTTTGCTTGACGCGCGAGGTTTGCTGGGCCGAACGTTCGTCGAGGTCGATCGGCTGCTTGTCCCACAGCAGCGCGCGGCCCTTGCGCTGTTCGTCTTCGAGCGCCGGCTTCTGTTGCTTGAGCTGGTTCAGAAATTGCGTGACGTCGGACTGATACGACATGGTGGATTCCGTTCTGGACAGGCCAGCCGCGCGTTCGCGGGCCGCCCGAGGTGGGGATGGCGGGATTTTACCGCATCGCGGGAACAGCCGGCGCCAATCCGCGTCGAATGCGCAGCTTGCCCGAACGTCAGGACTTTTGAACATCTTTCAAGCTTTGCCCACGGAAGCGCGATGGCGCTGTGGTCAAATGTGGGCTTTTATCCGATCTATCCTCGAGGGGGCGGTATTTGACAGGGCTGGCCATTCCACCAGACGAGCGTCGCGCCGGGTGCGCGGCCGCATGCGCTCGCACGGCCTTGCGGCCGTCCCCTTCGTTGCTGTCGCTGCCGCGCCTGGCCAGGCTCACGCTCGGCGGCTGCCTGGCCGCCGCGTTCGCGATGCCGGCCTGGGCCAAGTTCGAGGTGAACATCGACGCGCCGCGCTCGGTGCGCAGCCTGCTCAAGCAGCATCTCGACCTGTCGCGCTTCGCCAAGCGCGACGATATCTCCGACGACCAGTTCGAGTTCCTGATTACCGCCACGCCGCAACAGGTGCGCGACCTGACGGCCACGGCCGGCTATTTCTCGCCGGTGGTGTCGACCGACGTGCGCACGCGCGACGGCAAGCGCTCGGTAACGATCAAGGTCGATCCGGGGCCGCAAACCGACGTGTCGGGCGTCGATCTGCAATTCCACGGCCCGGTGGGCACCGAAGATCCGAAACAGGAGACGGCCGCGCGGCTGGCGTTCTCGCTGCACGAGGGCGAACCGTTCACGCAATCGGGCTGGGACGACGCGAAGAACGCGGCGCTGCGGCAACTGCAATCGCGCCGCTATCTCGGCGCGAAGATCCTCGCCTCGCAGGCGCGCATCGATCCGCGCACGCGCACGGCGAAGCTGTCGGTCACATACGACAGCGGCCCGACCTTCACGATCGGCAAGCTCGACGTGTCGGGCGTGCGCCGCTACCCGGGGCAGATCATCGACAACGTCGATCCGCTCGGAGTGGGCGAGATCTACGACGTGCAGCGCATCAACGAACTGCAGCGGCAATTGCAGAACACGCCGTATTACGCGAGCGTGGCGATCGATGTCGGCGACGACACGTCGAAGCCTGACCAGACGCCGGTGCACGTGAAGGTCAGCGAGTATCCGTACAACAGCGTGCGCGGCGGGGTCGGTTATGCCACCGACACCGGGCCGCACGTGCAGGGTTCGTACACCTATCTCGACACGTTCGGCCGCGCCTGGCCGCTGCAGATCTCGGGGCGCATCGACCAGATCCAGCAATATGGGCAGGTGCAGCTGTCGATGCCGCCGAGCCCGCACGCGTGGACCAACAGCGTGCTGGCGTCGTACACCAACACCAACGTGTCGGATGTGCGGATCTACAGTGCGCGGCTCGGCGTGCAGCGCACCAAGACCAGCCAGAACATCGATTACACGTACTCGATCATGTATTACCAGGACCGGCTCGACCAGAACGCCGCCGGCCCGACCACCAGCCGCGCGCTGGTGCCGCAATGGTCGTGGACGCGCCGCAACGTCGACGATCCGCTGTTCCCGCGCTCGGGCAACCTGATCCACGCCGAGGCCGGCTTCGCGATCAAGGGCGTGGCGACCGACCAGACCTTCATCCGCGGCTATGCACGCGGCCAGCAATACCTGCCGGTCGGCAAGCGCGATCTGGTGCTGTTCCGCGCGGAGCTGGGCGGCGTGTTCACGAGCGGCGGGTCGGCCGGCGTGCCGGCCTCGCTGCTGTTCCGCGCGGGCGGCTCGAACTCGGTGCGCGGCTACGGCTATCAGAGCATCGGCAACAACGTCGACGGCTCGGTGCTGCCGACCAAATACCTGATGACCGCCACCGCCGAATACCAGCACTGGTTCAACCACGATTGGGGCATGGCCACCTTCTACGATCTCGGCACCGCGACCGACGATTGGGGCGAGAAGGTGTTCTATCAGGGCGTGGGCGTCGGCGCGCGCTGGCGCAGCCCGGTGGGGCCGGTCAATGTCGACCTGGCCTACGGCATCCGCAACCGCAGCGTGCGTCCGTACCTGACGCTCGGCATTGCATTCTGACCAGGGTTTTCCGGATTCCAGCATGACGAAGGACGATTCCACCGTACCGCCGGCCGGCGCCACGCCGGGCGGCCCGCCACCGGGCGAGCCGCCGCAGCCGCCGTCGACCGAGCCGCCCGCATCGAACCGGCGCCGGGGCCGGCCCGGCCGCGCGCTGGCCTGGACGGCCGGCGTGCTGGTGCTGCTCGTGGTGTTGCTGGTGGGAGCGCTGGCCGCCGCCGTGCTGACCGAGCGCGGCACGCGGCTGGCCTGGAACACGGCGGTCTCGGTGCTGGGCGGCCGGCTGGCCGGCACGCTCGAAGGCGGCTCGCTCGCGCACGGCGTGCGGATCGACAGGCTGGCCTGGCTGTCGCCGGGCGGCACCGGCACCGACGTGCGGATCGACCGGGTGGAGGCGCGCTGGGCGCTGACGCGCGCGCCGCTGCGCTTCACGCTCGATTACCTGCGGGCCGGCACGATCGACGTGAGCGTCGTGCCGTCGCCGCCGAGCACCACGCCGACCGTGCTGCCGCAGAACCTGAACCTGCCGCTGCAACTGGTGCTGCGCGAGGTGCGTTTCGATACGCTGCGCATCCACCAGGCCGGTTCCACGACCGAGCTGTCGCATTTCCTGCTGCACGGCGACAGCGACGGCCGTCACCATACGCTGGCGGTCGAGCGGCTCGACACGCCGTTCGGCGCGGTGAGCGCGAACGCGCGGCTCGACGGCCAGCGGCCGTTCGCGATCGAAGGTGAGGCTACCTACTCGGGCAAGGTGTCGAAGGAGCAGGTCGATGCGCATGCCACGCTGTCCGGCTCGCTGGAGGCGCTCGGCGTCGATCTCGACGCATCGGGGATGAAGCTGGCCGGGCGCGCGCATATCGAGGCCGCGCCGTTCGGCGCGGTGCCGCTCACGCGCGCCACGCTGGCGTTCGATCACGTGAACCCGCGCGTGCTGGTGCCGAGCGCGCCCGAGGCCGACCTGAGCATTCGTGCCGATCTCGCCCCGGCGGGCGAGGCGGCGGTCGACGCGAACGACAGCGTGTCGGCGAAGGCGCTGGCGGCGATCATGGCTTCGGAGGCCTCCGGGGCTTCTGGCGCTTCCGGAGCTTCCGGAGCTTCGGCTGCGTCGGCCGCGTCGGCTGCGTCGGCTGCGTCGGCCGGGGCATCCGCTGCGTCGGCTGCACATGCGCAAGTCCAATCGCAAGCAGCGGCCAGCCTCGCTTCCAGCGCCAGCGGGCCTCAAGCCGTGTCCACCGCGAACTCGCGCGCGCTCGTCGTGGTCGGCAAGCTCGCCATCGTCAACGCGAAGCCGGGCACGCTGGCCGAAGGCAAGCTGCCGCTGGTCGACATCCACGCGAACCTCCACCTCGACGCCCACGCCCAACGCATCGACGATTTCGCGCTGCGCCTGCTGCGCAACGGCAGCGTGACGGGCGGCGGCGCGCTGGCTTCGCCGCGCGGCCGCTTCGACCTGAACGTCGCCGACCTCGATCCGACGCTGTTCTCCAGCGCGGTGCGGCCGATGCGGCTCGGCGGCCCGGTCGCCGTGACGCTCGACAACGGCTCGCAGCGCGCCACCGTCGATCTCAAGGACCCGAAGCTCGCGCTCGGCCTGAGCGCCGACGTCACGACCGACGCCAACGCCACCACGATCAAGCGCGCGCGCGTGTCGGCCGGCAAGGGCCGTGTCGATCTGAGCGGCGTGCTCAAGCACGACAAGACGTCGAGCTACGACCTCAAGGCCGCGCTCGTCGATTTCAACCCGCTGGCGTTCTCGACGCTGACGCCGGCCGCCAAAAGCGCCCCGGTCGCCAAGGGCGGCAAGCCGGCGGTGAAGGCCGCGGCAAAGCCCGCCGGCCGCCCGGTCGATGCGCGCGTGAACGGCACGTTGACCGCCACCGGTGCGCTCGCGCCGGCGCTGTCGAGCAAGCTTCAGTTCAAGCTCGGCGAGAGCGTCTACGACGGCGTGCCGATGACCGGGCAGGGCACCTTGCAGGTGGCCGGCATGCGCCTGCTGCCGAGCACGGCCGACCTGTCGGTGGCCGGCAATCGCGTCTCGCTGAACGGCAGCTTCGGCGCACCCGGCGACCGGCTGCGCTTCGCGATCGACGCGCCGCAACTCGAGCGTCTCGGCTTCGGCCTGCAAGGGCTGGTGTCGGCGCACGGCGAGCTGACCGGCAGCATCGCGCATCCGAACCTTGCCGCCGACTACCGCGCCACCGGCGTGGTGATCGGCAGCAACCGGATCGGCTCGGCGCAGGGCAGTGCCGAGATTCGCGACGGCGCGAACGGCGCGCTGGCGTTCAGCGTCGATGCGAACGACCTGGCGCTCGGCTCGCTCGACCTGAAATCGGTCAAGGCCAAGCTCGACGGCACGCGCGCGAAACACACGCTTGACGCCACCGCGCTCGGCAGCGCCGACGGCCGCGTCATCAACCTGCACGTGGCGGCGGCCGGCGGCCTGATCGAAGCGGGCGGCGCGAGCCGCTGGGACGGCACCGTCTCGCAGCTCGTCAACCGCGGCACGCCGGCGGTATCGCTCGACGCGCCGCTCACCGTGTCGGCCGGCGCGGGCCGCGTGGTGCTCGGCGCCAGCAAGCTGACGATCGAGGGCGCGGTGCTCGACCTGCGCAGCTTCGTGCTGGATCACGGCGCGCTGCGCACGGCCGGCACGCTGACCAACCTGTCGATCGCGCGCGCGTTGCAGGTGCGCGAATTCCTGACCGGCGAGCGCGCGCCGGTGCGCACCGATCTCGTGCTCGACGGCGACTGGGACCTGTCGCTCGCCAATACGGCCAGCGGGCATGTGCAGATTCGCCGCCGCTCGGGCGACGTGACGATCGAGGCCGGGCGCGGCATCGCCTCGCTCGGCATCACCGACCTGAACGCGCGCGCCGAATTCGGCGCGGGCAACCGCCTGAACGCCACGCTGCACGCGAAGGCAAGCCGGATCGGCACCGCCGACGCCACGCTCGGCATCCCGTTCGCGATGAACGACGGCACCATCGGCGTGGCCGAGAACGGGCCGCTGTCGGGCAACATCGCCGTCGACGTGCCCGCGCTGCGCACCACCGGCGGCCTGCTCGGGCCGAGCTACCTGTTCGATGGCCGTGCCGCGCTGAAGCTGACGGTGGCCGGCACGCCGGCCAAGCCCGATCTGTCGGGCGACCTGACCGGCGACAAGCTGTCGGTCACGGTGGTCGATCAGGGCGTGCAGTTGAAGGACGGCATCATCCGCGTCAAGCTGACCGACAATCTCGTCGAGTTCCAGCAGGTGGAGTTCCACGGCGCCGACGGCACGCTGCGCGCGCTCGGCCAGGTGCGGCTCGACGGCAACGCGCCCGACCTGAAGGCCAGCATCGTGGCCGACAAGCTCGAACTGTTCGCCTCGCCCGACCGCAAGCTGTCGCTGTCGGGCAGCGCCAGCATCAAGAACGACGGCCCGCGCGGCCAGCTCGCGATCGACGGCAAGTTCGCCGTCGACCAGGCGCTGTTCGACCTGCCAGAATCGTCGGCGCCGTCGCTGTCCGACGACGTCGTGATCGTGCGGCCCGACGGCACAGTGCCGGGCGAATCGAAGAACGCGGCCGGCCTGCCGAAGTCGGTTGCCGACAAGCCCGCACCCGCGCTCGGCCCGCGCGCCAACATCGACATCGACCTCGGCGACCGCTTCCGGTTCAAGGGGCATGGCGCCGATCTCGGCCTGCGCGGCACCATCACCGTGATGAGCGCGCCGGGCAATCCGCTGCGCGCGGTCGGCAACGTGCGCGTGACCGAAGGCTCGACCTACTCGACGTTCGGCCGCAAGCTGTCGATCGAAAACGGTTTCTTCACGTTCAACGGGCCGATCTCGAACCCCGGCATCAACATCCTCGCGATGCGCCGCAACCAGGAGGTGGAAGCCGGCGTGCAGGTGACCGGCACCGTGCAGGCACCCACCGCGAAGCTGGTATCCGAGCCGAACGTGACCGACAACGAGAAGCTGTCGTGGCTGCTGTTCGGCCATGGCACCGACACCGGCAACAACCTCGGCCAGCAGAACACCATGACCACCGCGCTCGCGCTGTTGGGCAGCGCGAGCGGCAAGCGCATCGCGCAGACGGTGGGGCTCGACGAGTTCACGGTGGGCCGCAGCGACGTGGGCCTGACCGATCCGCAGGTGGTGCAGATCTCGAAGGCGATCAACGAGCGCTTCGTGCTCGGCTACGAGCAGGGGCTGCAGTCGGCCAGCAACGCGTTCAAGGCGACGCTGAACCTGTCGCGGTTCTGGGCCGTGTCGGCGTACGGCGGGACGTTCCAGGGCGTGGATCTGAACTACACGCGGCGCTTCGACAAGTGGTGGTGGGCGCGGGGGCGCAGGCAATAAAAAACCCGCTCGGCAACGAGCGGGTTTTTTGCAGGGCCGGCGCCGGGCGTCAGCTCACGCGCATGCCCGGCTTCGCGCCGCTGTGCGGCTCGAGAATATACAGGCCCGGTTCGGCGTTCTCGTCCTTCGACGAAGCCGCCAGCACCATCCCTTCCGACATGCCGAACTTCATCTTGCGCGGCGCGAGGTTCGCGACCATCACCGTCAGCTTGCCGACCAGATCCTCCGGCTTGTAGGCGGACTTGATGCCCGAGAACACGTTGCGGGTTTGTTCCTCGCCGACGTCGAGCGTGAGCTGCAGCAGCTTGTCCGAACCTTCCACGGCCTGACACGCGACGATCTTCGCGATGCGCAGGTCGATCTTCGTGAAATCGTCGATCGAGATGATGCCGTCGCCGGCCGGCGCGGCGGCTTCCTTGGCGGGCTTCTTCTTCGCGTCCTTGCCGTCCTTGGCGGTAGCCGTGGCGGCCGCGCCGGCTTCGGCCGCCGGGGCGAGCGAGCTGCGGTTGGCGGCCAGCAGCGCCTCGATCTGCTTCGGATCGACGCGGGTGGTCAGGTGCTGATACGCATTGACCGGTTGCGTGGACGACAGCGGCGTGGCCGCATCGGCCCAGGTCAGCGGCGCGATGCCGAGGAAGCGTTCGACCGATTCCACCAGCTTCGGCAGCACCGGCTTCAGCGCGAGCGACAGCAGGCGGAACGATTCGAGGCTCACGCTGCAGGTTTCATGCAGCGCCACGGCGTTGGCCGGATCCTTGGCCTGCTCCCACGGCTTGGCGGTATCCACGTAGACGTTCACCGCGTCGGCCAGCTCCATCGTCTGGCGCAGCGCGCGGCCGTATTCGCGCGCTTCGTAGTGCGCGGCGATCTGCGGGATCGCGTCGCGCAGCGAGGCGATCAGCGGGTGGTTCATCGCGCTGTCCTGCACGCGGCCGCCGAAGCGCTTGAACAGGAAGTTCGCCGCCCGGCTCGCGATGTTCACGTACTTGCCGACCAGGTCGCTGTTCACGCGCGCCTGGAAATCGTCGAGGTTCAGATCGATGTCTTCCATCGTCGCGTTCAGCTTCGCGGCGAAGTAGTAGCGCAGCCATTCCGGGTTCAGGCCGGTGTCGATCACGCTCTTGGCCGTGATGAAGGTGCCGCGCGACTTCGACATCTTCGCGCCGTCGACGGTCAGGAAACCGTGCGCGAACACGTTGGTCGGCGTGCGATGGCCCGAGAATTCGAGCATCGCCGGCCAGAACAGCGTGTGGAAGTAGAGGATGTCCTTGCCGATGAAGTGATACTGCTCGGCGTTCGAACCGGGGCGCGTCCACGCGTCGAAATCGAGGCCGAGCCTGTCGGCCAGGTTCTTGAAGCTCGCGTAGTAGCCCACCGGCGCATCGAGCCAGACGTAGAAATACTTGCCCGGCGCGCCGGGGATCTCGAAGCCGAAGTAGGGCGCGTCGCGCGAGATGTCCCAGTCGGCGAGCTTGGCTTCGCCGTCGTCGCCGAGCCATTCGCGCATCTTGTTGGTGGCTTCGGGCTGGGCGAGGCCGCCCACCCAGCCGCGCAGGAACGATTCGCAGCGCGGATCGGACAGCTTGAAGAAGTGGTGCGTGGAAGTCTTGCGGATCGGCTTGGCGCCCGACACCACCGAGTACGGATTCAGCAGATCGGTCGGCAGGTAGGTCGAGCCGCACACTTCGCAGTTGTCGCCGTATTGATCCTTGGCGTGGCACTTCGGGCACTCGCCCTTGATGAAGCGGTCCGGCAGGAACATTTCCTTGACCGGATCGTAGGCCTGCTCGATGTCGCGCTCGGCGATCAGCCCGGCCTGCTTCAGCGCCAGGTAGATGTTCTCGCTGAGGACGCGGTTTTCCTCGGAATCGGTCGAATAGAAATTGTCGAACGACACGCCGAAGCTGTCGAAATCGCGCTTGTGCTCGCCCCAGACGCGCTCGATCAGCTGCCGCGGCGTCAGGCCTTCCTGTTCGGCGCGCAGCATGATCGGCGTGCCGTGCGTGTCGTCGGCGCCGATGTAATAGATCTCGTGACCGTGCATTCGCATCGTCCGCACCCAGATGTCCGTCTGGATGTACTCGACCAGATGGCCGATGTGGATTTGCCCGTTGGCGTAGGGCAGGGCGGACGTGACGAGGATCTGGCGGCGGCTCGCGGGAGCGCCGGCCGGCACGGTATTGAGATCGGATGCGGACATAGGGTCGTCAGGAAAGCCGCGGCGGGCGCGGCATGGTACGGGGGGAAACGCGTTGGAACCTGCGATTCTAGCAGGCACGACACAATCGATCGTGGCGCGGGTGGCCCGAACGGTGCCGCCGCCATCGTGTCGTGGATTTTTCGCTGGATTCGGTGCGATTCAAACCGAAATCGGTTGAATTCGTGCATCGCGCGGACATCGCCGCAACAGTCTTTCGAATGGCTTTCCGTATGCGCGCGACGCGGAAATTGTTGCAGGGCAGCAGCCGAATTTCAGGCAAAAAAAACCGGGGCGACTGGTGCCCCGGAGCAACAACGACAAGAGGAGAATGGTGACGCATCTGCAATGCAACAGACGCGTACCGTAAGGAAAGACCAAGGCAAAATCAATAAGTTCGAAATTTCTTCGAATCGGCGCCGATTAGCCCAAAGTCCTTGCCCGGTGTGCCTCGCGTGTCGTTACTGTTGCGGTTGCTGCGGCGCGCGCAGGTAGATTTCGACGCGGCGGTTCTGGGCGCGGCCGGCTTCGGTGGCGTTGTCGGCCACCGGGTTCGAGGCACCCATGCCCTGGGCCGACAGGCGGCCACCGTTAACGCCGCGCTGCACCATCGCCGTCACGACGCTTTGCGCGCGGTTCTGCGACAGCGTCTGGTTATGCGCGGCCGAGCCGGTGCTGTCGGTGTAGCCCACCACCGCCGCGGTGATCTGCGGGTTCTGGTTCAGCGAGGAAGACAGATCGTTGAGCAGCGGCGCGAAGGCCGGCGTGATCGCGTATTGATCGGTTGCGAACGTCACCGAGCTCGGCACGTTCAGCTTCAGCGAGCCGTCCGGCTGTTCCGTCACTTGCGTGCCGGTGCGTTGCGCCGACGGGGCGATGCGGTTCTTGATCGCCTGCCAGTTGTAGCCGGTCACGCCGCCTGCCAGCGCGCCGATGCCGGCGCCGATCGCCGCGCCCTTGCCGCCGCCCGCCAGCGCGCCGATGCCGGCGCCGAGCGCGGCGCCGGCACCGGTGCCGACCGCGGTGTTGTTGCCCTGCGGGGAGGCGCAACCGGCGAGCAGCGCGCCGGCAATAGCGAAGACGGACAAGCGCGTCGCGATTTTGGTATTCATGTCGAGTTCCTCTCTGAATTGAACGAGTCGGTCACTACGCGGTGCGACGCCTCGGCAACGAGACGCCGCCGGCAGGCTGCATGCCCCGTTCGAGACCAAGGCTGTTCGGACGAAGCAGCGTCCAGCCTCTACAATATAGGCGTTGCGGGGCCGATGTGGCCCCGAGGTGCACCGCTGGCGATCATTGCGCCCCGGCCGTTTTCGCGCAATGACGTGCAATAAATTCTTTCACTTTTCTTGCCTGCCGCGCTCTCGTCAGAGGATTGACGGCGTGGCGACGGCAGCATCGCCGGCTGCGCGGCACGCCTCGCGCGGCATGGTGAACCACGATTCCACGGAGTTTCGATGAGTATTGAACGGGCCACTGTCGACGCCGCGCTCGCGGCGCTCGTCGATCCCAACACGAACCGCCCCTACGCGGCGGGCAAGGGTATTCGCGACGTCGCGATCGATGGCGACACCGTCACGCTGACGGTGGTGCTCGGCTATCCGGCGCGCAGCCAGCACGAGGCGGTGCGCCAGTGCATGGCCGAGGCGCTGGCTCGGGTGCCGGGCGTGCGCGCGGCGCGCGTGGCGGTCGAGCAGGACATCGTGACGCACACCGTGCAGCGCGGCGTGAAGTTGCTGCCGAACGTCAAGAACATCGTCGCGGTGGCCTCGGGCAAGGGCGGCGTGGGCAAGAGCACCACCGCCGTCAACCTGGCGCTCGCGCTGGCCCAGGAAGGCGCCACGGTCGGCATCCTCGATGCGGACATCTACGGCCCGTCGCTGCCGACCATGCTCGGCGTGCAGGGCCGCCCCGAGTCGCCCGACAACCAGTCGATGAACCCGATGATGGGCCACGGCCTGCAGGCCAACTCGATCGGCTTCCTGATCGACGAGGACAACCCGATGGTCTGGCGCGGCCCGATGGCCACCTCGGCGCTGGAACAATTGCTGCGACAGACCAACTGGCGCGACCTCGATTACCTGATCGTCGACATGCCGCCGGGCACCGGCGACATCCAGTTGACGCTGGCCCAGCGCGTGCCGGTGACGGGCGCGGTGATCGTCACCACGCCGCAGGACATCGCGTTGCTCGACGCCAAGAAGGGCTTGAAGATGTTCGAGAAGGTCGGCATCCCGATCCTCGGGCTGGTCGAGAACATGAGCATTCACGTGTGCTCGAACTGCGGGCACGAAGAGCACATCTTCGGCTCGGGCGGCGCGGCACAGATGGCGACCGAATACGGCGCGCCGGTGCTCGGCAGCCTGCCGCTCGACATCGCGATCCGCCAGCAGGCCGACAGCGGCACGCCCACCGTGGTGGCCGCGCCCGATTCGGCCGTGGCGGCGCGTTATCGCGAGATCGCGCGCAAGGTGGCGATCGCGATCGCGGAGCGTTCGAAGGACATGACGTCGAAATTTCCGTCGATCGTGGTTCAGAATACGTAAAACCCGGGCCGCCACGCTGTTTCGCGCGCCGGAACCCGGGGTATGATGGCGACTTTCCCCTGGTCCCCCTTTTTTCAGGCCTGCGGGCGCGCTTATCCGGCGCGTGCGCCGGCGTGAGGATCGCATGAAACAACGATTCGACGGGACGGCCTGCGCTACCGCGCTCGCCGTCCTGGCCGCGATGGTCGTGCTGAACGGCTGCACGTCCTTCGCGTCGACCCACGAAAAGCGCGCCACCGCGCTGCTGCAACCCACGTTCGGCAGCCAGACGCGCGGCGCGCTGACCTTCGTCGAGCGCCCCGACGGCGTGCAGGTGTCCTACAACTTCGTCGGCTTGCCGCCCGATACCGATCACGCGCTGCAGGTGCACGACCGCGGCGACTGCAACGCCGTGGACGGCGCCAGCGCCGGCCCGGTGTTCGCGCCCTCGGCCGACCGGCTGCGCGCCGGCGCGCGGGTGGCGGGCGATCTCGGCAATATCCACGCGGATTCCAACGGCGTCGCCGCCGGCTTCATCGTCGCGCCCGACGTGGCGCTCGACGGCGTGCGCTCGGTGTTCGGCCGCTCGGTGCTGATCCACCGCGACGCGGGCGACCCCGCCTTCCCGCAGCACGGCCCCGGCCCCGGCCTGGCGTGTGGCGTCGTCAGGCCGTGACGCAAGCTCGCGCGCCGGCCGTGATCGCGTAAAATGTGCGCCTTTCCTTGCCACCGGGCATGCCCGGTGGCGCGACCCCGATCTGTAGCCTTATCTGGCGCCTTCTTATGAGCATCAAGTCCGACAAGTGGATTCGGCGCATGGCCGAACAACACAAGATGATCGAGCCGTTCGTGCCCGGTCAGGTGCGCGAGTCCGAGGACGGCCGCAGGATCGTCAGCTACGGCACCTCGAGCTACGGCTACGACATCCGCTGCGCGGACGAATTCAAGATCTTCACCAACATCAATTCGACCATCGTCGACCCGAAGAACTTCGACGAAGGCTCGTTCGTCGACTTCAAGGGCGATGTGTGCATCATCCCGCCGAATTCGTTCGCGCTGGCCCGCACCGTCGAATATTTCCGCATTCCGCGCACGGTGCTGACCGTCTGCCTCGGCAAGTCGACCTACGCGCGTTGCGGCATCATCGTCAACGTCACGCCGTTCGAGCCCGAATGGGAAGGCTACGTGACGCTCGAATTCTCGAACACCACGCCGCTGCCGGCGAAGATCTACGCGAACGAAGGCGTCGCGCAGGTGCTGTTCTTCGAGAGCGACGAAGTGTGCGAAGTGTCCTACGCCGATCGCGGCGGCAAATACCAGGGCCAGCGTGGTGTCACGCTGCCGAAAACCTGATCTGGTTGGATACACGTTTTGCCAACCGGTTACCGGGTGACCGCTGCGCTTGACGCGCCGCGGTCGTTCTTTTTGGAGATTCGCCCATGAAGTTTCGCTTCCCCGTCGTCATCATCGATGAAGACTTCCGCTCCGAGAACATTTCGGGCTCCGGCATTCGCGCATTGGCCGAAGCGCTCGAAAAAGAGGGCGTCGAGGTCAACGGTCTGACGAGCTATGGCGATCTGACGTCGTTCGCGCAACAGTCGAGCCGGGCGTCGTGCTTCATCCTGTCGATCGACGACGACGAGCTGATGCTCGGCGAAACCGGCCCGGACGGCGAGCTGCCCGAACTGGCCACGGCGATCATCGAGCTGCGCGCGTTCGTGACCGAAGTGCGCCGCCGCAATGCCGACATTCCGATTTTCCTGTACGGCGAGACGCGCACCTCGCGCCATATCCCGAACGACGTGCTGCGCGAGCTGCACGGCTTCATCCACATGTTCGAGGACACGCCCGAGTTCGTCGCGCGCCACATCATCCGCGAAACCAAGGTGTACCTCGATTCGCTGGCGCCGCCGTTCTTCAAGGAACTGGTCAAGTACGCCGACGAAGGTTCGTACTCGTGGCACTGCCCGGGGCACTCGGGCGGCGTGGCGTTCCTGAAGAACCCGCTCGGCCAGATGTTCCACCAGTTCTTCGGCGAGAACATGCTGCGCGCCGACGTGTGCAACGCCGTGGACGAACTCGGCCAGCTGCTCGACCACACCGGGCCGGTGGCTGCGTCCGAGCGCAACGCCGCGCGCATCTTCAGCGCCGATCACCTGTTCTTCGTGACCAACGGCACGTCCACCTCGAACAAGATCGTCTGGCACGCCACCGTGGCGCCGGGCGACATCGTGCTGGTCGACCGCAACTGTCACAAGTCGATCCTGCATGCGATCACCATGACGCACGCGATTCCCGTGTTCCTGACGCCCACGCGCAATCACTTCGGCATCATCGGCCCGATTCCGCGCGACGAATTCAAGCCGGAAAACATCCGCAAGAAGATCGAGGCGAACCCGTTCGCGCGCGAGGCGCTGAAGAAGAACCCGAACGCGAAGCCGCGCATCCTGACGATCACGCAGAGCACGTACGACGGCGTGATCTACAACGTCGAACAGATCAAGGATCTGCTCGGCGATCTGCTCGACACGCTGCACTTCGACGAAGCGTGGCTGCCGCACGCCGAATTCCACGAGTTCTACCAGGACATGCACGCGATCGGCGCGGGCCGCCCGCGCACCGGTTCGCTGGTGTTCGCGACGCACTCCACGCACAAGCTGCTGGCCGGCATCTCGCAGGCCTCGCAGATCGTCGTGCAGGATTCGGAAAACCGCACGTTCGACAAGCATCGCTTCAACGAGGCTTACCTGATGCACACCTCCACCAGCCCGCAGTACGCGATCATCGCCTCGTGCGACGTCGCGGCCGCGATGATGGAGGCGCCCGGCGGCCCGGCGCTGGTGGAGGAGTCGATCGCCGAGGCGATCGATTTCCGCCGTGCGATGCGCAAGGTCGATGCCGAATACGGCGACGACTGGTTCTTCTCGGTGTGGGGCCCGGACACGCTGCCGGACGAAGGCATCGGCTCGCGCGAGGACTGGATCCTGCGCCCGAACGACCGCTGGCACGGCTTCGGCAATCTGGCCGAAGGCTTCAACATGCTCGACCCGATCAAGGCGACGATCATCACGCCGGGGCTCGACGTGGATGGCGAATTCGGCGAAACGGGCATCCCGGCCGCGATCGTCACGAAGTATCTGGCCGAGCACGGCATCATCGTCGAGAAAACCGGCCTGTACTCGTTCTTCATCATGTTCACGATCGGCATCACGAAGGGCCGCTGGAACTCGATGGTGACCGAGCTGCAGCAGTTCAAGGACGATTACGACAACAACCAGCCGCTGTGGCGCGTGCTGCCGGAATTCGTCGCGCAGTATCCGATCTACGAGCGCGTGGGCCTGCGCGACCTGTGCGCGCAGATCCACGACGTGTACCGCGCCAACGACATCGCCCGCCTGACGACCGAGATGTACCTGTCGGACATGGAGCCGGCGATGAAGGCGTCCGACGCGTTCGCCAAGCTCGCGCACCGCGAGATCGACCGCGTGCCGCTCGACGAACTCGAAGGCCGCGTCACCAGCATCCTGCTGACGCCGTACCCGCCGGGCATTCCGCTGCTGATCCCGGGCGAGCGCTTCAACGCGACCATCGTCAGCTACCTGCGGTTCGCGCGCGACTTCAACGAGCGCTTCCCGGGCTTCCATACCGATGTGCACGGGCTGGTGGCCGAGGAAGTGAACGGGCGCGTCGAGTACTACGTCGATTGCGTGCGCGACTGACGATGAGCGGCTTCGCGATCTTCAGTCCGGGCCGCCGCGCGCTGCGTGCGCGGGCGGTGGCCGCGGCGGCGCTGGCCCTGGCCGGCTGGCTCGGCGCGGCGGCGCCGGTGCCGGCGCATGCCGAGGTGGCGGCCGCCGATCCGATCGATGTCGCGATGCGCCAGTGTCTGGCACGGCGCGACCGTTCCTCGACGGTCGGCCAGATCCAGTGCATGGACGAGGCCCGCGCGCAGTGGCTGAGTGCCGTGGACGACGCGTTCAAGCAATTGGGCACGGTGGAGCCGGCCAGCGCCAGGCGGGGCTGGCAGGAAAGCCAGCGGCGCTGGCTGCTGTGGCGCAATGACGAGACGCTGCTGACGCAGGCGGTGTATGCCACCACCTCCGGCACGATGTATGCGCTGGCCAGCGCCGACATGCGCATCCAGCCGGTGCGCGATCGCGCGCTGTCGCTGCGCGACGCGGCCGATCGCTACAGCAAGCCGAACGGCGGCGCCGACGCCGTGCATCGCGTGCGCGCCTGTTCGGACGATGCCGCTTGCGAGCACGCGCTGTTCGACCTGAACCGCTATTACGTGAAGCTGCAAAAGCGCATGCCGGCGCGCGGCCGGCCGGTGCTGGTGCGGGCGCAGCGCGCCTGGGTCAGCTTCCGTGACGGCACCACGCCGATGATCAGCGAGCAGCAGCGCGTCGATCTGATCGGCGCGCGCGTGGCCACGCTCAAGCGTCTGTCCGAGACGGTCAACAACAAGTGACGGCGGGCGCGTCATGCGCCTGCTTTCGCTTCAGCCCGGGCGCCCCACCGCGCTGTCGGCGGCGAATTCCCCCACCACGCGTTGCCAGTCGAGCCGCTCGATCACGTCGCGGAACGCGTTGGCCGTCTGACGCATGCCGAGATCGCGACCCGTTTCATCGAGCAGCATCACGTTGCTGCGCACGTCGTCGTCGGCCAGCGCGGTGCGCCCGCATTCGTCGACGAACCAGTCCCAGCCCACCGTGATGTAGCGGCAGGTGTCGCTGCGGCATTCCCATTCCGTGATGCCGGCGCAGCGCGCCATGATGTTGCCGACGTTCAGTTCGTCGAGCAGGCTGCGGTCGAGTTCGGTCGCGCGGTGCGCGAAGCTGAGCACCCGCAATTGATGCCGGGGAAGCCGGACATAGCCGTCGTTCGGCATGCGGTTCTGCGAGATGACGTGCATATTCGATATAAGGTTCGTCGATTTTCCGATAAGGATGATTTGGATTGCCAACTAAATTCGCGACCATGTAAACACATCGGCGCGCGGGCAATAACTGTCAGTTCTGGCAGGAGAGGGTTTTTGCGTAATCAATTGCGTTCGCAATTGATGAGGGCGTTGCCGTTATGCCTCGTGCAAAACGCCGGCGCAAAAAACAAAACCCCACGTTCCGCAGAACGTGGGGTCGAAACCGGTGCGCGTGGCTGCCGGTTCAGGCGAGCGCAGCGCGCGCCGCGGCGATGGCCGCGCGCACCTGGTCGGGCGCGGTGCCCCCCGGATGATTGCGGCTTGCCACCGAGCCTTCGAGGGTCAGGTAGCCAAACACGTCGTCGCCGAGCAGAGGCGCGACGTTCGGCAGATCCTGCTTCATCTGTTCGAGCGTCAGGTCGGCCAGGTCGATGCCGCGGTCGTCGCAGATCTTCACGGCGTGCGCGACGGCTTCGTGCGCATCGCGGAACGGCAGGCCGCGCTTGACGAGGTAGTCGGCGAGATCGGTGGCGGTCGAGAAGCCCTGCAGCGCGGCGGCGCGCATCGCCTCGGCCTTGACCGTGATGCCGGCCACCATTTCGGCGAAGATCCGCAGCGTGTCGGCAACGGTATCGACCGTGTCGAACAGCGGTTCCTTGTCTTCCTGGTTGTCCTTGTTGTACGCGAGCGGCTGGCCCTTCATCAGCGTCAGCAGCGCCATCAGGTGGCCGTTCACGCGGCCGGTCTTGCCGCGCGCGAGTTCGGGCACGTCCGGGTTCTTCTTCTGCGGCATGATCGACGAGCCGGTGCAGAAGCGGTCGGCGATGTCGATGAAGCCGACGCGCGGGCTCATCCACAGCACGAGTTCTTCCGAGAAGCGCGAGACGTGCGTCATGACGAGTGCGGCCGCGGCCGTGAATTCGATCGCGAAATCGCGATCCGACACGGCGTCGAGCGAGTTCGTGCAGATGCCGTCGAAGCCGAGCGTGGCGGCCACGGCGTGACGATCGATCGGGTAGCTGGTGCCGGCCAGCGCGGCGGCGCCCAGCGGCAGGCGGTTCACGCGGGCGCGGCAGTCGCGCATGCGGCCGGCGTCGCGCGTGAACATTTCCACGTAGGCGAGCAGGTGATGGCCGAACGTGACCGGCTGCGCGACCTGCAGGTGCGTGAAGCCCGGCATGATCGTGGCGGCGTGTTGCTCGGCGAGGTCGAGCAGGGCGCCGCGCAGGTCGCTCAGCAGGCCGCCGATGCGGTCGATTTCGCCGCGCAGCCACAGGCGGATGTCGGTGGCCACCTGGTCGTTGCGCGAACGGCCCGTGTGCAGGCGCTTGCCGGCGTCGCCGATCAGCGCGGTCAGGCGCGCTTCGATGTTGAGGTGGACGTCTTCGAGGTCGAGCTGCCATTCGAATTCGCCACGCTCGATTTCGCCCTGGATCTGCGTCATGCCGCGCTCGATCGCGGCGAAGTCGTCGGCGTGGATGATCTTCTGCGCGGCGAGCATCTTCGCGTGCGCGAGCGAGCCGGCGATGTCGACGAGGGCCAGGCGCTTGTCGAAGAACACCGACGACGTGTAGCGCTTGACCAGCTCCGACATCGGTTCCGAGAAGCGGGCCGACCAGGCCTCGCCCTTTTTGTGCAATTGGGACGTCATGGCGATTCGTAAGGAGAGTGGAGCGGCGCGAGCCGCAGAGCAGATGCGGATTCTAGCATTCGGCGGTGCGCGGGCCGGCCCGCAGCGGGCGGTTGGCGCGTGCGGTTGCCTACGGTGTGGGCGGTTTTACGGTGGCCTGCGGCGTGCCGGGAATCAGCATGACGAATTTCAGATCTTCACGATGGGCGGGCTTCAGCGTGGTCTGCTGATAGACGACGCGGCCGTCGCGCGGATGGTCGAATGCCCGCTCGCCGCCCTCGCGCTCGACCACGTCCTGCGAAGCCCAGTAGTGCGCGAACGCTTCGCTGCCGGCCACCAGCGAATCGATCAGCGTGCGGGTGGGCGCGTCGTTCAGGTGGCGGATCGAATCGGCGCGGAATTCGGCCACCAGCCGGCGCGCGCGCGTATTCCAATCGACGATCAGCGTACGTGCGGCCGGCGACATGAACGTGAAGCGCAGCAGGTTGCGATCCGGTCCTCCGCCGTTGCCAAGGTCGCCCGGCTGGTCGAGCCAGCCCGTAAACAGCGCGGCGGCCGGCTCGTTCCAGGCCAGTGCGTTCCATTGGCGATCGAGCACGTAGGCCGGTGCGGCGACCAGCCGGACAGCCGCCACCAGCGTGTCGGGCACGTCGGCGGTGGCCAGCTCCGGCTCGGCCGGATCGCGCTGGGCGGCCAGTTCGAACAGGTAGGCGCGTTCGGCGCGCGACAGGCGCAGCGCCACGGCGATGCGCGCCAGCGCGTCGGCGGAGGCCGAGACCTGCCGGCCTTGCTCGATCCAGGTGTACCAGGTCGGGCTGACGCCGCAGAGTTGCGCGACTTCCTCGCGGCGCAGGCCCGGCGTGCGGCGGCGCGGGCCGGGCGGCAGGCCGACGGCTTCGGGCGTGAGGCGCTCGCGGTGGGCGCGGATGAAATCGCCGAGCGCGCGGGCGGGCGTGGCGTCGAGCGGGGGCGGGGCGGAACGGGACGGGCTCATCGGATCGCGATGCGGCGGGGGATCGGAAACTCGAAAACTTGGAAAGCGACGGAAACGGGTGCTGTCGATACCGGGATAGTGCCGGCCCTGGTACTGGTACCCGTGCGAGCGCGATTGTAGCGGATCGCCGGGTGCGATGCCGCGAACCGGGGCAGCGAACGGGCTGCAACCGGGGCTGCAAGCGGGCCTGCAACCGGCGCGGCAACCGGCGCGGCAACCGGCGCGGCAAAAGAACACGGCGCGGACACCGTTGCCGATGTCCGCGCCGTGGCGGGCCGGGGCCGAAACCGGGGCGTGCGAACCACTGCACGCCCGGATCGGCTTAGCCGGTGTTGCGCAGGCCGGCCGCGATCCCGTTGATGCTCAGGTGAATCCCGCGGCGCACGCGCGCGTTGGTGTCGCCGGCGCGGTGGCGCTTGAGCAGTTCGACCTGCAAGTGGTTGAGCGGGTCGAGGTACGGGAAGCGGTTCTGGATCGAGCGCGCCAGCAGCGGGTTGGCCGCGAGCCGCACCTCGTGCCCGGTGATCTGGGCCAGCGCCGCCGCCGTGCGTTCCCATTCGGCCACGATCCGCCCGAACACCTGCTTGCGCAGCTTGCGGTCCGCCACCAGCTCGGCGTAGCGCGAGGCCACGGCCAGGTCGGTCTTGGCCAGCACCATGTCCATGTTCGACAGCAGGTGCGAGAAGAACGGCCAGGTCTTGTTCATCTTCTGCAGCAGCGCGAGGCGCTTGGCGCGCTCGGCCTCGTTCGCGGCGCCGTCCAGATAGGCGGCGAACGCGCTGCCGAAGCCGTACCAGCCCGTCAGCAGCAGGCGGCACTGGCCCCACGAGAAGCCCCACGGAATCGCGCGCAGGTCCTCGATCTTGCGGTTCTTCGGGTCCTGCAGCTTGCGCGAGGCCGGGCGGCTGCCGATGTTCAGCTCGGCGATTTCGCTGATTGGCGTGGAGGCGAAGAAGTAATCCTTGAAGCCCGGGGTTTCGTAGACGAGCGCGCGATACGCGGCCATCGCCGCGTCCGACAGCGTCTGCATCGCCGCCTCGAACGCCGGCAACTGCGCCGGGGCGTTGTTGCGCGGCAGCAGCGAGGCCTCCAGCGTGGCGGCCACCACCGTTTCGAGGTTGCGGCGGCCGATTTCCGGGTTCGCGAACTTGCTGGCGATCACCTCGCCCTGCTCGGTCAGGCGGATCTGGCCGTTCACCGTGCCCGGCGGCTGCGACAGGATCGCCTGATAGGTCGGGCCGCCGCCGCGGCCGACCGTGCCGCCCCGGCCGTGGAACAGGCGCAGCTTGATGTCGTGCCCGCTGAACAGTTCGACCAGCGCGAGTTCGGCGTGGTACAGCTCCCAGTTCGAGGTCAGGAAGCCGCCGTCCTTGTTGCTGTCCGAGTAGCCGAGCATGACTTCCTGCTCGCCGCCCTGGTGGGCCACCATCGCCCCGGCGCCCGGCAGCGCGAAGTAGTCGCGCATGATGTCCGCGGCGTTGCGCAGGTCGGCAATGGTTTCGAACAGCGGAATCACCATCAGGCCGTGCTTCGCGTTGCCGTTCGCGCCGAAGGTGCCGTCGAGCAGGCCGGTTTCCTTCTGCAGCAGCAGCACCTCGACCAGATCCGACACCGTTTCGGTGTGCGAGATGATGTAGTTGCGCACGGCGCGCGCGCCGAACATCGCGCGCACCTCGCGCGCCTTCTCCAGCACGCCGAGTTCGCTGGTCGCCAGTGCCGAGTAATCGAGATAAGGAATGCGCAACGGGCGCGGGTCGGCCAGGGCCGCCAGCAGCACGCGCAGCTTGTCGGCTTCGGCCAGCGCGGCGTAATCGGCCTCCACGCCGGCGCGCGCGAACAGTTCGGCGATCACCGCTTCGTGGATGTCCGAGCTCTGGCGCAGGTCGATGCTGGCGAGATGGAAGCCGAACACCTCGGCGGCCCGCACCAGCGGCGCGAGGCGCGGCGTGGCGAGCGAGGCGCCGTGGTGGGCGATCAGCGATTCGTGCAGCACGCGCAGGTCGCGCGCGAACGCTTCCGAATCGGGGTACGGCGTGGCCCGCACGGGCGGCGCGCCGCGGCCCGCGCTGCGCACGGCCACCGCGCCTTCGCCGAGGCGCACGCGCGCGCTCGCGGCGACGCGCGTGTAGATGCCGATCAGCGCGCGGCGGTACGGCTCGTCGACGCGGTGCGGCGACTGGTCGGGCGAGGCGGCGGCCAGCGCCTTGACGTCGTCGCTCGCGCCCACCAGCAGATGCGAGACCGACAGCTCGGCGCCGAGCTTGTGCACCTGTTCCAGGTAGTGCTCGAGGATCACCGTGCCCTGGCGATGGATCGCCTCTTCGAGCGTGGCGGCCGTCACGTTCGGATTGCCGTCGCGGTCGCCGCCGATCCAGCTGCCCATCTGGAAGAACGCCGGCACGCGCGCGTCGAGGCCGTGCTCGGCCAGCGCTTCCTCGATGTCGGCGTAGAGCGCCGGCAGCTCGTCGAGGAAGGTCGCGCGGTAATAGGAGAGGGCGTTGTCGATTTCGTCGCCGACCGTCAGGCGCGCGTCGCGCAGCATGCGGGTTTGCCACAGCGTCGTGACGCGGGCGCGCAGCAGCGCTTCGTTGTGCGAACGCTCGCGGGCGGTCAGTTCCTGATCGCGCTGGGCCAGCAGGCGCGCGATGTCGTGCTGCGCATCGAGAATGCTCTTGCGCTGCACTTCGGTCGGGTGCGCGGTCAGCACCGGCACGATCAGCGCCTCGTCGAAGAAGCGGCGGACCACCTCGGCGGACGCGTCGCCCGCCGCCTTCAGCGATTGCAGCGCGAACGCCACCGTGCCGGCCTGCGGCGCCGAGCCGGCCAGCGCGTGGATGCGGCGGCGGCGGTTGTGATGGCGATCCTCGGCGATATTGGCCAGGTGCGAGAAGTAGCTGAACGCGCGCACCACGCTGACCGTTTGCTCGGGCGTGAGCTTGCGCAGCATGCGGTCGAGCGTGGTGGCGGCCTCGCGGTCGTCCTCGCGGCGGAATTTCACGGCGTGCTGGCGGATCGTCTCGACCACGTCGAACACGGCGTCGCCTTCCTGCTCGCGCACCACGTCGCCCAGCAGGCGTCCCAGATAGCGGATGTCCTCGAACAGCGGCTGATCCTTGTCGTCGCGCGTACGGCCGTTCGTTTTCGGCGCGGCCTTGGTCTTGCCTGCGGCGCGAGCCGGCGCTGCTGCCGCCTTTTCGACGGCGGCCCGGGCTGCGGTCTTGGCGGTGGCGCGCTGTGCGGCGGCCGGTTTCACGGCGGCGTCGGCGGCCTTCGCATCCGGCTTGACTGCGGTGCGGGCGGTCCGGGGCTTCGTGGCGGCCGGCTTCGTCGCGGCGGTCGTGGCCGTGGTCTTGGCGGCTTTCGTGGCGACCGTCTTCGTGGCTTTCTGGGTGGCCGATGCGCCGCGGGCGGGGGCGGCAGTTTCGGTGTCGGCGGTGGACGAGGCAGTATTGCGGCGCGCGGTGCGCGCCGATCCGGAGGACTTCACGATGGGTTTCCTTGGGAAAGCACGAGTGAGCAGGGATTTCGGGCACTGACTGCGGTACTGACGATTGCGGGCGGCGGACCGCCGCGCATCACGTCGGCCGCCGGCGGGCGGCCGTGCTCGCGCGCCGCGCCGCCCGTAAAAGGGGGACGGGCGTGCGTGCTACCATTGTCCGATCCTGGTTCCCGTCCTTCGATGCCGCTGCAATGAATTCCGAGACTCTTACGGCCGACGCGCCGGCGACCCTCACGATCGCTTCGCGGGAGAGCCGCCTGGCGATGTGGCAGGCTGAACATGTGCGTGATGCGCTGCGCAAATTATATCCAGCTTGCGACGTGAAAATCCTCGGCATGACGACACGAGGCGATCAGATTCTCGATCGCACCTTGTCGAAGGTCGGCGGCAAGGGCCTGTTCGTCAAAGAGCTGGAGAATGCGCTGGCCGACGGCCGCGCCGATCTGGCCGTGCATTCGCTGAAGGACGTGCCGATGTCGCTGCCCGAGGGCTTCGCGCTGACAGCCGTGATGAGCCGCGAAGATCCGCGCGACGCCTTCGTCTCCAATCACTACGCCTCGCTCGACGAGCTGCCCACGGGCGCAATCGTCGGCACCTCCAGCCTGCGCCGCGAGGCGATGCTGCGCGCCCGCTACCTCGATTTCGACGTGCGTGCGCTGCGCGGCAATCTCGACACGCGGCTCGCCAAGCTCGATCGCGGCGAATACGCGGGGATCATCCTGGCCGCCGCCGGCCTCAAGCGGCTCGGCCTCGGCGACCGGATCCGCTCGCTGATCGACGTGGAGACCAGCCCGCCCGCCGCCGGCCAGGGCGCGCTCGGCATCGAGACCGCCGCGAACCGCGCCGATGTCGCGCGCTGGCTCGCGCCGCTGCACGACACGCCCACGGCGCTGGCCGCCGAAGCCGAACGGATGGTGTCGCGCGCGCTGGGCGGCAGTTGCTCGGTGCCGCTCGCGGCGCACGCCGTCTGGCACGGCGATCAGCTCGAACTGACCGGCCGGGTGTCGTCGGTCAACGGCGCACGCGTGTTGAACGCCCGCCGCCGTGCGGCGATCGGCACGCCGGAGCAGGCGCTCGCGCTTGGCCGCGAGGTGTCCGACGACCTCGTGCAGCAAGGCGCCTTCGAAATCATCGAAGCGCTGACCGGAGCGCAAACCTGATGGCCGCCCGCGCGTTCACGGCGGTGCTGACGAAGCCCGAAGGGCAATCGGCGGCGCTCGCCGCGCAACTCGCGGCCGCCGGCATCGAAGCCTTCGATTTCCCGCTGATCGACATCGCCCCCGTGGCCGATCCGGCGCCGCTCGACGCGGCGTTCGCGCGGCTCGATGCGTATGCGCTGGTGGTGTTCGTCTCGCCGAACGCGATCGATCGCGCGCTCGCCCGCTACAACGCGATCTGGCCGCATTCGCTGCCGATCGGCGTGGTCGGGCCGGGCAGCGTGGCCGCGCTGGCGCGGCACGGCATCGCGGCGCCCGCGCATCGCGTGATCGCACCCGTTGCCGGGCCGGACGACGAGAGCGGCACCGACGATGCCCCGCGCTACGACTCCGAAAGCCTGTTCGCGCAGATCGAGCGCGCGTTCGCCGCGAGCGGCCGCGCACCGGGCGCTTCGGCTGCCGCCGCGATTGCTTCGGATTCCCTCGAATCGCCGGATCAAGAATCGCCGCATCAATCATCCGACGAAACGCCGGCCCCGGCCGCTTCCACGCCCGCCTCCGGCCCGCTGGCCGGCAAGCGTGTGCTGATCGTGCGCGGCGACGGCGGCCGCGAATGGCTGTCGACGGCGCTGCGCGACGCCGGCGCCGAAGTCGACCGGGTGGCTGCCTACCGCCGCATCGCGCCGGAGCCGTCGATCGGCGCCTGGGAGCGCGTGCATACGCTGCTGGCCGGTGCGCCGCACGCGTGGCTCGTCACCAGCTCGGAAGGCGTGCGCAACCTGCACGAACTGGCCGTCGATCACCTCACTTCCACCGAAACCGAAGCGCTCAAGCATGCCCCGGTCGTAACGCCGCACCCGCGGATCGCGGACACGGCTCGGGCACTCGGTTTTGATACGATTACGCTGTCCGGCGCGGGCGACGAACGCATCGTCCGCGCATTCCGAACGTTGGCCGACTCGGCCGCTCACGCGGCGCAAGCCGCATCGGTGCCCTCCCGCATGACAGATACCAACGATTCCAGCAAGGCTTCCTCGCCGGGTACCGGCAGCGCCGCCGCGCGTCCTGCCGCACCGGTCACGCCCCCCAATCAACCGTTCACGCCGTTCGAGGCGAAATCCGCGCGACGTTCCGGCGGTGGCGCTGCCGGCGTGCTGCTGTGGTGCCTCGTGGTGGTGCTCGCCTGCGGCGCCGGCGCGGGCGGCTTCGTGCTGAACCGCAAGATCGAGAAGCTCGATCAGGCCACGCTGGCTCGTCAGAAGGCCGCCGACGCCGCCACCGCCGATGTGCGCACGCAGTCGGCCCAGGCGCTGGCGCAGGCGCATCAGGTTGACGAGCAGGTCGCGCAGTTCGCGGGCAAGCTCGCCGACGCGCAGGCGCACCAGGACGCGCTGCAACAGCAATATCAGGACCTGTCGCGCAACCGCGACGCCTGGCTGCTCGATCAGGTCGAGCAAACCCTGCAGGGCGCGAGCCAGCAACTGCAACTGACCGGCGACACCCAACTCGCGCTGGTGGCGCTGCAAAACGCCGATTCGCAACTGGCGACGTCGCAGGGTGCGCAGGCGATCGCCGTGCGCAAGGCCATCGCACAAGACATCGACAAGCTCAAGGCCGCGCCGTCGGTCGATCTCACCGGCATGGCGATCAAGCTCGACGACGCAATCGGCCGCATCGACGCGCTGCCGCTGTCGGGCGAAGCGCCGATCGCGCGCGCGCAGCCGCGCACCGCGCATCCTGGCGACGTGGCGAGCGAAGCCGCCGCCACCGGCCAGCCGAGCTGGAAGATCTGGTGGCACGACATCACGGCCGGCATCGGCGCGCAACTCACCAGCCTCGTGCAGGTGCGCCGCATCGACAACGCCGACGCGATGCTCAATTCGCCCCAGCAGGGCTATTTCCTGCGCGAGAACATCAAGCTGCGCCTGCTGACCGCGCGCCTGTCGCTGCTCGCGCGCAACGAGCCGGCCATGAAGTCGGATCTGCACGCGGCGCAAGCGGCGCTCGCGCGCTACTTCGATGCGTCGTCGAAGGACACGCACACGGTCGAGGATCTGCTCAAGCAGGTCGATGGCGCGTCGCTGGCGGTGGCGGTGCCGAACCTGAACACCAGCCTGTCCGCGATCCAACAGTTCAAGAGCCGGGGGTGACATGACGTTGCGAGGAATCCTCTGGTTGGCCGTGCTGTTCGCGATCGCCGTGGCGCTGGCCACGGTCGGCCGCTTCGACGGCGGGCAGGTGCTGATCGTCTATCCGCCGTATCGCGTGGACGTATCGCTGAACCTGTTCATCGTCGCGATCGTCGTGCTGTTCATCGTGATCTACGCCGTGCTGCGCATCGTGCGCAACATCTGGCGCATGCCGCATCGCGTGGCGGCCTACCGTGCACGCATGCGCAACGAGAAGGCGCAGGGCTCGCTGCGCGACGCGATCTCCAACCTGTATGCCGGCCGCTTCTCGCGCGCCGAGAAGGCCGCGCGCGACGCGCTGGCCGTCGATGCCAACCAGAGCGCCGCCGGCCTGGTGGGCGCGGTGGCCGCGCACCGGATGCACGAATACGCGCGCCGCGACGAATGGCTCGCGAAGGTCGATGCGAACGAATGGCAGGAGGCGCGGCTGCTGGCCACTGCCGACATGCGCGCCGAAGCGCGCGATGCCGAGGGCGCGCTGGCCGCGCTGGCCGAAATGCAGGCCTCGGGCGGCAAGCGCATTCATGCGCAGCAGGTCGCGCTGCGCGCCCAACAGCAACTGAAGAACTGGGCCGAGGTGCTGAAGCTCGCCAAGGTGCTCGAAAAGCGCGATGCGCTGCACCCGGCCGCCGCGGTGCGGATGCGCCAGCAGGCCGCCGAGCATCTGCTGCGCGACCGTCGCCACGATGCCGACGCGCTGCTCGAAGTCTGGCAATCGCTGTCGGCCGTGGAGCGGCAGTCGCCGCGCCTGGCCGATCTGGCCGCCGAGCTGCTGGTGGCGCTGGAGCGCCTGCCCGAAGCGCGCCGCATCGTCGAGGATGCGCTGGCCCATCACTGGGATGCGCGCCTGCTGCGCCGCTATCCCGATACGGCTGGCGTCGATGCGCTGCCGCTGATCCAGAAGGCCGAGGGCTGGAAGCGCGATCACCCCGACGACGCCGACCTGCTGGTCGCATTGGGCCGGCTCTGCGAGAAGCAACAGCTGTGGGGCAAGTCGCAGTCGTTCCTCGAAGCGGCGCTCAAGCTGTCCGACAACGACGCGCTGAAGGTGCGTGCGCACCGTGCGCTGGCGCGCCTGTTCGAGAATCTCGGCGACCAGGAAAAAGCCGCGCGCCACTATCGCGAAAGCGCGCTGGCGATGCAGGTCGGTTGACACACCGCGCTACGTTAAGCGCGGCATCCATGCGAAACGGCAGCCCTCGGGCTGCCGTTTCGCATGGAGGGGCGACCCGAAAGGCGGCCGTGCCCTCGCGCGTTCAGTTCAGTTCAGCGATTGACCAGCGCCTTCGGCACCGACAGCGCCAGCAGGCCGCCGAGCACGCAGAACCCCGCCAGCATGAACATCCCCGCGTTGTTGCTGCCCGTGGCCTGTTTGAGCCAGCCGATCATGTACGGGCTCAGGAAGCCGGCCAGGTTGCCGATCGAATTGACCAGCGCGATGCCGGCCGCGGCCGCGGTGCCGCCGAGGAAGGCGGTCGGCAGGCTCCAGAACAGCGGCAGCGTGGTCAGGATGCCGATCGTCGCGAGCGTCAGGCCCACCATCGCGAGCGCCGTCTGGTCGGCCCAGGCTACCGACAGCAGCAGCCCGATCGCTCCGAGCGCGGCCGGAATCGCCACGTGCCAGCGGCGCTCGCGGCGGCGATCGGCGCTGCGCGAGATCAGGATCATGCCGACCACGGCCGCCGCGTACGGGATCGACGACAGCAGCCCGATCGTGAACGAATCGGTCACGCCGGTGGACTTGATGATGGTCGGCAGCCAGAAGCCCACGCCGTACAGCCCCATCACGAACGAGAAGTAGATCAGCGCCATCAGCCAGACGCGCGGGCTGGCCAGCACGCGGCCGATCGGGGCGTCGTCCTTGAGCGCCTCCTCGGCCTGCACGTTGCGCGACAGCAGCGCCTTCTCCTCGTCGGTCAGCCAGCGCGCGCCGGCGATCCGGTCTTCCAGCCAGATCAGCACCAGCACGCCGACGATGATCGACGGAATGCCTTCGATCAGGAACAGCCACTGCCAGCCGGCCCAGCCGTTCAGGCCGTGGAAGCTCTTCAGGATGTAGCCCGACACCGGGCCGCCGATCACGCCCGACAGCGCGATCGCCGTCATGAAGAAGGTGGTCATGCGCCCGCGCCGGTTGGCCGGATACCAATACGTCAGGTAGAGGATCACGCCGGGGAAGAAGCCCGCTTCGGCAATGCCGAGCAAAAAGCGCATCACGTAGAACATGGCGGGCGTGGTGACGAACATCATCGCCGCGGAAATCACGCCCCAGGTGATCATGATCCGCGCGATCCAGACCCGCGCGCCGAGGCGGTGCAGGATGATGTTGCTCGGCACCTCGAACAGGAAATAGCCGAAGAAGAAGATCCCGGCGCCGAGGCCGTAGACGGTGTCCGAGAGGTTCAGTGCGGTCGCCATCTGCAGCTTGGCGAAGCCGACGTTGACGCGGTCGAGATAGGCGACCACGTAGCAGAGCATCAACAGCGGCGCGAGCCGCAGGGTGACCTTGCGATAGGTGGCCGCCTCGAAAGCGGACGGCTGGCCGGAGGCAGTGCGTGCGGCAATGGTCATTTGCTTCGTTCTCCTTTTTATTGTGCACGCTGTCGCGCGCTGTGTCTCTGAGCCGCTGCCGATCATGTATCGGACGGCGGCTCGCATCCTGCCAGATGACTGTCTGTCTGTTTGTGTAGTTTTGCGACGCTTCAGATGCAGCGGCCGCCGTCCACCTCCAGGCACACGCCGGTGATGAATTCCGCCTCGTCCGAGGCCAGGTAGAGCGCCGCATTGGCGATGTCCTGCGGCGTCGAGAGCCGGCCGAGCGGGATCGTCGCGAGAAAGCGCTGGCGGTTCTCGGGGGTATCGGCCACGCCCATGAATTCGGTCATCAGCCCGGTTTCGCCGAGCACCGGATTGATGCAGTTCACGCGGATGCGGTCGGCGCCGAGTTCGGCGGCCAGCGTCTTGCTGGCGGTGATCATCGCGCCCTTCGTGCTGTTGTACCAGACGAGCCCGGGGCGCGGCCGGATGCCGGCCGTCGAGGCGATGTTGACGAACACGCCGCCGCCGGCCTGGCGGAAATACGGCACCAGTGTTTGCACGCTCCAGAACAGGCTTTTCATGTTGACGGCGTAGACGCGGTCGTACTCGGCTTCGGTCACTTCCAGCACCGGCTTGTTGCGGTGAGTGGTGCCGGCGTTGTTGACGATCACGTGGACGCGCTGGAAATCCGCCAGCGCGGCGGCCAGCAGCGCCTGCCAGTCCTCGCCCTTCGACACGTCGCCGGCGATCGCGATCGCCTTGCCGCCGGCCACCGCGATCTCGCTGGCCACGCGCTCGGCGGCCGCGCCGTTCAGATCGTTGACGACCACGTTCGCGCCCTCGCGCGCGTAGGTTTTCGCAATGCCTTCGCCGAACCCCGAGCCGCCGCCCGTGACGATGGCTGTCTTGCCTGCAAGCCGCATGAAGTGTCTCCGATGATGGATGATCCTGCGCCTGGCGCGCGAATCCGGCCCGCGCGTCGCGTGGTTGCTGCGTGTTGCTGCGTGCTTTTTGCGTGGTAGGCGCCGGCTTGGCTAGCCGTGCCTGAATGCGATGGTCTTGAGCACCGTGAAGCCGTACAGCGCCTCGAAGCCCTTCTCGCGGCCATGCCCCGAGCGGCCGCTGCCGCCGAACGGCAGTTCGACACCGCCGCCCGCGCCGTAGTTGTTGACGAACACCTGGCCGGCCCGCACGCGCCGCGCGAGCCGCATCTGGCGCGCGCCGTCGCGAGTCCAGACGCCCGCCACCAGCCCGTAGGCGGTGCCGTTGGCGAGCGCGAGCGCCTCGTCCTCGTCGTGGAAGCGCATCGCGGCCAGCACCGGGCCGAACACTTCTTCCTGCGCGAGGCGGTGGTCGGGCGGGACGTCGCGCAGCAGCGTGGGCGCCTGATAGAAGCCGCTTTCGGGCGCGTCCGGCACCACCTCGCCCTGCGCGGCCATCGCGATGCCGTCGTGCTGCGCGTCGGACAGGAAATCCCAGACGCGCTGCTGCTGCTTGGCGTTGATCAGCGGCCCGCAATCGAGATCGGCGCGGCCGGGGCCGACGCGCAGCGCGGCGAACGCGCCGGCGAGCCGGTCGAGCAGCGGCTCGTAGATGCCGCGCTCGATCAGCACGCGGCTGCCGGCCGAGCACGTCTGCCCGCCATTCTGGATGATCGCGGACACCAGCACCGGCAGCGCAGCGTCGAGATCGGCATCCGCGAACACGATTTGCGGCGACTTGCCGCCCAGTTCGAGCGTGACCGGCACATGCCGCTCGGCGGCGGCCAGCGCGACGAGCCGGCCGGTGTCGGGCGAGCCGGTAAACGAGATGTGATCGATGCCCGGATGGGCCGACAGCGCGGCGCCGGCCTCGTGGCCGTAGCCGGTGACGATGTTCAGCGCGCCGGCCGGCAGCCCGGCCTCCGCCGCCAGCCGCGCCACGTAGAGCAGCGACAGGCAGGCATCCTCGGCCGGCTTGACGACGCAGGCGTTGCCGGTGGCGAGCGCCGCGCCCACGCTGCGGCCGAAGATCTGCATCGGGTAGTTCCACGGCACGATGTGGCCGGTCACGCCGTGCGGCTCGCGCACGGTCAGCACGGTGTAGCCGGCCTGATAGGGCAGCGTTTCGCCGTGGAGCTTGTCGGCCGCGCCGGCATAGAACTCGAAATAGCGCGCGAGCGCGGCGGCGTCGGCGCGGGCCTGCTTGAGCGGCTTGCCGGTATCGCGGCATTCGAGCTGCGCGAGCGCTTCCTGGTGGTCGGCCACGCGTTGCGAGAGCCGGTACAGCAGCCGGCCGCGTTCGGCTGCGCTGGTGGCGCCCCAGGCGCCTTCGCAGGCGGCGCGGGCGGCCTGCACCGCGGCGTCGATGTCGGCAGCGGTGCCGCGTGCCAGGCGCGCGAACGGCGCGCCGTCGGACGGATCGATGACGGCGAGCGTCTCGCCGTTCGCGGGCGCGACCCATTCGCCCGCGATGAAGTGCCTTGCCTCTTCCATGCCTGCTCCCGGCTCGTTGGTATCGATGCGTGATTCAGGTGTTGCGGATGCTGCCCACGGCGATGGCGGCGCGCGCCGATTGGATCGCGCGACGGGCAAGTGTGCGCCGAACTTCACCGGAGCGCCATCGGGTGATTGGCTATAATGGCGGCTCCTCGCGAAGGCGCGCCCGCCCGGTCGGTTGCCGCGCCCCGTCCCGATTTCCCATCGTCAAGCAGAGAGCGCTCATGAGCTTCAGCAATGTTCCCGCCGGCAAGGATCTGCCGCACGACTTCAACGTGATCATCGAAATCCCGGCGCAAAGCGATCCGGTCAAGTACGAAGCCGACAAGGATCTCGGCCTGCTCGTGGTCGACCGTTTCGTCGGCACCGGCATGCGCTACCCGGTCAACTACGGCTTCATTCCGCAGACGCTGTCGGGCGATGGCGACCCGGTCGACGTGCTGGTGATCACGCCGTTCCCGCTGCTGGCCGGCTCGGTGGTGCGTTCGCGCGCGCTGGGCATGTTGCAGATGACCGACGAATCGGGCGTCGACGCGAAGCTGATCGCCGTGCCGCACGACAAGGTCTGCCCGATGACGGCCAGCCTCAAGTCGCTCGACGACGTGCCGGCCTACCTGAAGGACCAGATCAAGCACTTCTTCGAGCAATACAAGGCGCTCGAAAAGGGCAAGTGGGTCAAGGTCGAAGGCTGGGCCGACATCGACGCCGCCCACAAGGAAATCACGGAAGGCGTCGCGAACGCGGCCAAGTAAGCCTGTCCCGCCGGCGCGCGCGAGCGTGCCGGCCTGCCGTGCGAAACCGCGCGTGCCTCGTATCGGGGCCGCGCGGTTTTTTCATGGGCGCGCGGGCGGCGCGGCGTTTCGAGCCGGTTCCCAGAAAAAGCGCGACGCTTTCCTAAACGGCTCGTTCACGCTCGATGCTTGGGCCAAGCGAATCAGCGCAGACGATCGATGCCATCCGGCGGCTGGGTCGAATATCAGACCGCATTCGACCGCGCCGAGTTGTAATTGAGATATTTATCCCTTATGTTGTTAATAAGGGATATTTTTTAAATAATCAGAATTATCTGATTGATGTAACTACCCTGTTTCATCGATGATTCGGTCTGCTGCAAATTTGCAAAACATCAATTCGATATGCGGTGTTGTGCAAAATATTTTATTTGCAGTAATTTAATTATCTAAGGGATGAATCATGAAGATTGAAAAGATGGGCGTGGCGGTTGGTGTGGCAATGTTGTTTTTGGGCGCGGTAAATGTGGCTCAGGCCGATACGATCCAGAAAAAAATCACGCTGACTGCACAGATCAACGATGGCATTTTCGTTTCGAAGCCGGATGGTTCGACGTGGTACAGCACCGAAGAGCTGGAGGCGACCGACTACACGCAGGCCAAGTTCACCAAGACGCTGCCCGTGCGCGTTTGGTCGAAGAACAAGGATTTCAACATCTCGCTCGCGCAACCGCTGAAGCTGGCGAGCGGGCGCTATGAAATGGCGAATCCCTCGGTCATGCTGTCGAGCAATGCCGGTGACAGCGAAGTGAAGTTCGGTGCACAGCAGAAAATCACGCAGACGACGGCGGGCAATGGCGGTTTCGACGAAATCCACAACCTGGCGATCAACGTCGACGCACCGACGCAAATTGGCAACACGAGCACGAACGGCAGTTACAGCGGCGATCTCGTGATGGTGTTCGAGCCGGTGGCAGCGGCTTCGCCGTCCGAGTAAATCGTCCATTAGCACGGGAATCTCGCGCTCGCGAGGTTCCCGTCATTCTCCAGACCGTGACCGTCCGATAAATCCAAGTGCTTTCCAATTCCGTTCCGTTTCGGCTCAATACGATTTGGGTCGGGGCCTTCATTTTCATTTCGTCGAGCGCATTCGGGAACCTGAAGGTTTCCTATGGCGTTCCGGAAGGATTTAGCGAGGCCGAACTCGACGATCGCGCGCATTATGTGGCGACATTCGATGGTCGCACCCTGCCGGGTTTCGTCTCCTATTCGTCCGTGACGAACGCGCTTGAATTCGACGAAGAAAAATATCGGGCAAACGGGATTTCGGCGAATGACGTGGAGACGCTGAAACGGATCGTTTCGCAACTGGATTACAAGCGTTGCCGCGACGGCTGCGACACGCAGGTCGACGGTTATTTCGTGAGCGTCGACAAGCTCAGGCGGTCGATCGTCATCCGCGATTCACGCAACGATTACATCGCCCCGCCCACGCACCTCGGCATCGTCAACAACCATGCGGTGGATTTGCGCGCGGCCTCCGACGGTTATCGCGCGGCGAACATCAACGGCAATACCTGGGTGGGTTTGCCGTCGCAGAGCTTCGGCTATGCGAGCTGGTATGTGAACAATACGTGGTCTCGCGATTATCGCGGCGGCACGCGCGGCGTGTCGTCGTACTACTTGCAGAAAAACTTCGCGAACACCTATGTCCGGGCGGGCCGGCAGAACAGCATCGATTACGCGTCGGGATCGGTGGGCACGCTGCTGTCGCCGAGTTTCGACCAGTTCGTGACGGTGGGAAGCCAGTCGCATCTGAAAGTCAGCAGCAATACGGGATCGATGATCCTCTACGCCACGGCGGACGGCAATTACGAGTTCTATCGGGGCGGCCGTCTCCTGACCAAGCGGCCGGCCGTGATCGGACGCAACGAAATCAGTTTCGCCGATCTCCCGGGCGGCTATTACACGATGGAAGTGCGGCTGGTCGACCGCAACGGCAACATCGTGAGCCGCGAGACGCGCGAGATCAACAATCTGAGCTTCGGCCAGTCGGGCGGCAATGCCTGGCACGTGACGGCCGGCAAGGAGCAGCAATTCGGAGGATATCTGCTCGAGGCGGCGATGAGCCGCAACCTTAAGCAGTTCTATCTGAACACGACCGTATTGGGCGGACAGGGCGGCAAGTGGGCCGCCGAAGTGAACGTGACGCGTCCGACGCAAATTGCCGGTGCCGAGGTGACGCCCACGTTGGGCATCCTGGCCGGCGAACGCGGCGCGGGCGCCTACGCGAATATCGGCGTGTCGCACGAAACGCTCGGCACGCTGTCGTTCAGCCGCTATCAGAACACCGATGTCTCGCGTTTCTATCGCGGGCAACCGAGCATGGCGGCCTCGTACAGCCGGAACCTCCGCAAGGCCAGCTTCGGCTACACCTATCAGCAATCGAACTTCGGCCGTTCTCACCAGGCCGAGGTGCGCTGGAACTATCGCCCGAACGGCCTGTGGGCCACCTTTGCGCTGGGCGTGCAGAAGGGCGGCTTCCAGCGTGATCGAAAAGGCTACGGTGTTTATCTGAACATGACGATGACGCTGGAAAAGGTGCAGGCGAGCTTCGGGGCCGCGCATTCCGGCGGGCAGACCCAGTTGAACGCCGACGTACGCAAGGATTTCCAGGACGGGTTCGGCACCTCCACGATCGGGATGAACGCCAATCGCGTGGGCAACGATTTCGGCGCCAACGTCTATGGCAGCCGGTCGGGCACGCGGGGCGACGCGTCGCTGAACATCGGCCACGCGGCGGGCACCACCAATGTCGATTTCAATTACCGGGGCATGTCGGCCGCGAACCGGCATGGCGCTGCACTCGGCCGGTACAGCGGCAGCGGCAGCGCGATGTTGCTGAAAACACCCGATATCGAAGGCACGAAATACGGCTTCAATGTCGAAGGCAACCCGGTGGCCGGCAACGGTACCTACGCGGTGCCGCTGCCCGCTTACCAGGACGTCCCGTTCGCGCGGGTGTTCAGCAACAGCCAGGATCTCGACATGAATATCGAGGTGCCTGCGAACGTGGTGCGCGCGCATCCCGGGCAGCTCTATTCGGCATCGGCGCGTGTCGATATCAGCATGATCTACAGCGGCTTCCTGACCGATGCCGAAGGCAAGCCGCTGAGTGGAACGATCGAGGAAAGCGGCGACACCGTCCATAAGAACGGCCTGTTCTCGCTCGTCAGCAAGAAGCTGATGTCGCGGCTCACGGTCAATCGCGACGGGAAGCGCTACCACTGCAACCTGAACGGCGCGCAAGGCAGCTATTACCGCTGCGAATGACGCGTCCCAATTTTGAAAGGCAAGTCGATGAAAACAATCCGACGAATCGCATCCGCGGCATGCTGCGCGGCGCTGTCACTGTGCATGAGCCAGGGTGCTCGCGCGGAGGGCGAACTGATGGTGATGCCTGCCACCACGAAGGTATTCAATGCCCACGAACGGCATGTGACCGTCAAGAACGTCGGCGATTCGCCGCTGTACCTCAATATCTCGGTGCAGAAAGTCACCAACCCCGGCGTCACGCCGGAAACGCGGGTTGCGCTTGGCGACGTCGATCACCCCGGGATGCTCGCCAGCCCGGACAAGCTGACGCTCGGGCCGAACCAGACGCGCTCGGTGGTGCTGAAGTCCCTGGCGGAGCCGGCGCAGGAGGAACTCTACCGGCTCTACATCGTGCCCGTCAGGGCATTGCGGGTCGAGAGCGCGCCGCAGGACACGATCACCGCGCCGATGTCGGTCGCGATCGGGTACGGCGTGCTGGTGCGGCACATGCCGGCGCCGGGCAAGCAGCGTTCCGGCTGGACACATCGCTGCGAGGACGGCGGGCTGACGCTGGAGAACACGGGAAACATCCGGAAAATCCTGACCGACGTGGTTGAGGATGCAACGAAACCCTCGCAAACCCTCGCCGTGTTTCCGGGCACGCCGCAGCACTTCGCCACGCACCGGATGACGTTGAAGGACGACGACGAGCCGGTCACGCTGACATGTCCGTGACGAAGGGCACGGCGCACTGGCTGGTGGGCACGCTGGCGGTGTCGTGGTGCTTTGCGTGTTCCGCGGCGGGCGTGCTGAAGTTGTCCCGCACCGAACTCAGGCTGAAGCCGGACGGCGCGGCCAGCCAGTTATGGGTTGAAAACATCGGCGATTCGCCGCTGTATCTCGATGTGACGCAGCAACGGGTCGCCAACCCGGGGCAGGTTCCCGAGCGGCTCGAGCCGGTGGAGGAGGTGCCGCGGCCCACCTTGCTGGTGCTGCCGAGGCGGCTGGCGCTGTCGCCTGGGCAGCGATACCCAATCGCACTGAAAGCGCTCGCCGTGCCGCAGCGCACGCAAGTGTGGCGTGTCACGTTCCGGCCTCGCGAGCGCATCGTGGTCGATGGGGGCCGGAATGGTGATACGGCCGCGCCGCTGTTCGTCAGTGTCGGGTATGGCGTGGTGATTTATCAATTGCGTGGCGAAGAACGATAAGCCGGTGGGGTGAAGTTAGTTTCATGCCCAGATGAATGCCGATGATCTGCGGCCATGATTTTTATAATTAGTGGCAGTAATTTCGTCTGGAATTTCATGATGATTTGTTTGCTTAATAAAAGAGGATGGCATGGGCGGCTGATCAGATATGTAATACTCGTATTGATTTTGTCGGGTGGTGGGAAGGCTTGCGCTTTCACACTGGGGTTGTTCGATCTGGCATATGGTTATAGTGGGTGCGGTTGGGTCGATAATGGTAACGGAACTAGCACGATTGTCGTTGATATCAGCTACAAGCAAGTAACTGCCGCAACAATACCTGTCGGCACGGGATTTCGGTCGCGAGGTATTTTGGTGTATGCGTACGACAAAAGTGGTTCTTTGATACCGAGCCCCGGTGCTCTCGCTCAAGCCCTCTCCCTGAATGGGGTGTCCACCAGTCAGAGCTATTACGGAGAAGGATATGTAATGTATCTTTCAAAGACCAGTGCTACTTGGACCAATGCGGCAAGTTTTGTTGCGCATTACAGGGTGCTAGTGAAAAATTCCGATTTTTCGGATTGGCCGGCTATCGCCCTCAGGGCCGGGAACTATACGAATGGTGACGACGCTGGTGAAAAGTCCGGTGTTGCCTACATCAAATACGGCGAGAGTAACGGTGTTTGCGAATTGGTAACCAACCCGGAAGTTCCTCCCCCGCTGGACATCAAGATCGACATGACGGCGCCGGATTGGAACCTCGGCGAATTGCCGCGCGGCGATTCGGAAAAAATCTTTCCTGAAGTGGCCAACCAGCTTTGCTTCACGTATTCCGGCCCGTCGGTCAAGGGCAAGCGCTTCATCATCAATGCGAGCAATGCCAATGGGGTCGTCGGCAATCGATACCGGCTCAAGAACATGAACGACACGTCGCAGACCATTCCTTACGACGTCGCTTTGTCGGGTAGCAGTGCCTTCGCCTTGCCGAATGAGAAAAACGTCGCGCTGACGATGAGCGATTCCGGCAAGACCTGCTTCGTGCCGACGTTCAGGACAACGGTCGATAACACGGTGAAGGAGGGCGACTACAGCGACGTGCTGACCTTCACGGTCATCACCCAGCCCTAGGAACATCCATGAACAAGCCCATCTGGTACGCCGTCTTGCTCGCCGCGGCCATGCTGCCCGCCGTTGCGTCCGCACAGAAGGTCGTCCTGAGCGGAAAAACCAGCAGCAAGGTGACCGCGCATGTCACGCGGCCGAACAACCTGTTCGTGACGAACGATACGGGCGGCTGGTTCGATCAAGGGCTCGAGATGCAGCAGCTCGGCGGCTGGGACACGGCGTTCGAGGCGCAGGCCCGGTTGAAGATCGTATCGAGTAGCGGCACGTTCCAGGTTCGCCTCGATGCGCCCCTGAGCATTACGCATCAATCGAATCCCGAGCTGGTGTTCCGAACCCCGAGGGTCACGCTCGGCATCGAAGGCGGGGCACCGAAGCCGCTGACGCTCGAGCGCATCGTGGTCGATGGGGGCGGGGCGGGAGGTACGGCCGCGCCGCTGTTCGTCAGTGCCGGGTATGGCGTGGTGATTTATCAATTGCGTGGCGAAGAACGATAAGCCGGTGGGGCGAAGTTAGTTTCATGCCCAGATGAATGCCGATGATCTGCGCCCATGATTTTTATAATTAGTGGCAGTAATTTCGTCTGGAGTTTCACGATGATTTGTTTGCTTAATAAAAGAGGATGGCATGGGCGGCTGATCAGATATGTAATCCTCGTATTGATTTTGTCGGGTAGTGGGAAGGCTTGCGCTCTCAAACTGGAGTTGTTCGATCTGGCATATGGTTATAGTGGGTGCGGTTGGGTCGATAATGGTAACGGAACTAGCACGATTGCCGTTGATGTCAGCTACAAGCAAGTAACTGCCGCAACAAAACCTGTCGGCACGAGATTTTTGTCGCGAGGTATTTTGGTGTATGCGTACGACAAAAGTGGTTCTTTGAAGCCGAGCTCCGATCTCGCTCAATCCGTCTCCATGAATGGGGTGTCCACCACTGAGAGATATTACGGAGAAGGGTATGTAATGTATCTTTCAAAGCCCAGTGCTACTTGGACCAATATGGCAAGTTTTGTTGCGCATTACAGGGTGCTAGTGAAAAATTCCACTTTTTCGGATTGGCCGGCTATGGCCCTCAGGGCCGGGAACTTTACGAATGGTAACGACGCTGGTGAAAAGTCCGGTGTTGCCTACATCAGATACGGCGAGAGTAACGGTGTTTGCGAATTGGTAACCAACCCGGAAGTTCCTCCCCCGCTGGACATCAAGATCGACATGACGGCGCCGGATTGGAACCTCGGCGAATTGCCGCGCGGCGATTCGGAAAAAACCTTTCCTGAAGTGGCCAACCAGCTTTGCTTCACGTATTCCGGCCCGTCGGTCAAGGGCAAGTGCTTCATCATCAATGCGAGCAATGCCAATGGGGTCGTCGGCAATCGATACCGGCTCAAGAACATGAACGACACGTCGCAGACCATTCCTTACGACGTCGCTTTGTCGGGTAGCAGTGCCTTCGCCTTGCCGAATGAGAAAAACGTCGCGCTGACGATGAGCGATTCCGGAAAGACCTGCTTCGTACCGACGTTCAAGACAACGGTCGATAACACGGTGAAGGAGGGCGACTACAGCGACGTGCTGACCTTCACGGTCATCACCCAGCCCTAGGAACATCCATGAACAAGCCCATGAACAAGCCCATCTGGTACGCCGTCTTGCTCGCCGCGGCCATGCTGCCCGCCGTTGCGTCCGCACAGAAGGTCGTCCTCAGCGGAAAGACCAGCAGCAAGGTGACCGCGCATGTCACGCGGCCGAACAACCTGTTCGTGACGAACGACACGGGCGGCTGGTTCGATCAAGGGCTCGAGATGCAGCAGCTCGGCGGCTGGGACACGGCGTTCGAGGCGCAGGCCCGGTTGAAGATCGTATCGAGCAGCGGCACGTTCCAGGTTCGCCTCGATGCGCCCCTGAGCATTACGCATCAATCGAATCCCGAGCTGGTGTTCCGAACCCCGAGGGTCACGCTCGGCATCGAAGGCGGGGCACCGAAGCCGCTGACGCTCGATCGAAGCGCTGAATTCCGCAATCCGGCTCCCCCGCAAGAGGGTGAGGATTCAGTCGGCTACTACGTGCTCGATGTGGCGGCGCTACCGCCCGCCGGGGATTTCAAGAGCACCTCGGGCACCTACAGCGGTGTGTTGTCGATGACTTTCGAGCCAGTCATCACCGAGCCTTGACGGCACGACGCCGGGCCTGTGTCCGGCGGCACAAGCAAGCAGGAGGCGGTCAGCATGAAGCGAGTTTCGGCCGGATGGCTATATGTAGCGGCCCTCGCGGCGATGGCCGCGCCGATACCGGCGGCGGCGACGATCGACGTCAGCCCGAAGGACGCGAAGATCAGCGACGACGTGACATCGATCCGGGTCGTCAACAACGGCAGTCGCGCCGAATACGTCAGCGTGACGCTGTCGCGCCTGCTCGATCCCGGCGTGCCGATCGAGAACGAACACCTCGAACCGGTGGGCGATGCGGCACGGCCCGCGCTGTATGCGTATCCGTTTCAGATGAGCCTCGCGCCGGGGCAGACGAAAACCATCAGGCTCAAGGTCATGCGTCCCGTCGAGAAGGAAACGGTCTACCGGCTGGAGACCAGGCCGGTCGTCAAGCTGCTCGGCAGCGATCGCGGTACCTCATCCGCCGCGGTGGTCGCCAATCTCGCGTTCAGCAGCATTGTTCGCCAACTGCCGTCGGCGGCCCGCGAGGGACTCGACGTGACGTGCGAGGCGTCGGGCGCGCGGCTGAGCGCCACCGGCAACGTTCATGCCCGCGTGGAAGGGGCCGAGGTGGATGGCCAGCGCCTCGAGGCGTTCAACGTCTATCCGGATGTGCCGCGCTTGCTGGCGGGAGCGGTTGTAACGGTGCCCGGCCATCCGGCCTGCCGGGTGGCGAAGCACAAGCCGTAGCGGCGAGTGGTGGATTTGTCTGAAAATTCAAGGTGTTCAACATGTTTAAAAAATAGGTTGGTGCGGAAAATTGTGCGGAGTTGTAATTCTCGCATTGCTGATATCGGGTAGTGAGAGGGCATGCGCCGCTTATAAATTGGTATTGCTCGATGTGGCATCGGGTTATAGCGGATGTGGTTGGATTGATAATGGAGATGGAACCAGCACGCTTAGCGTCGATATCAACTACAAGCCAGTGGCCGGCGCTCTTCCTCCGGGGTTGTCGCTTTTTGGTCGAGGTATTTTAATTTATAATTATAGTAAAGACGGATCTTTGAATCCGAGTGCAAATTTAGCTTCATCTATTACCTTGGATGGGACAGCATCTTCGAAGGTGTACTCGGGCCAGGGGTATGTAATGTATAGCGGGAGGCTTGGGAATTGGCGGAATACCGCTAGTTTTGTTGCGCATTATGTGTTGCGGATAAATAATTCCATAGTGTCGGAGTGGCCGGCTATTTCAGTTAGGGCTGGGAATTATACGAACGGTGACGATGTCGGTGATAAGAACGGTGCAGCCTACCTCAGGTTTGGTGAGAATGATGGTGTTTGCGAAAAAATAACTAACCCGGAAGTGCCTCCTCCACTCGACATCGAAATCGGCATGACGGCTCCGGATTGGAATCTCGGCGAATTGCCGCTCGGCGATTCGGAAAAAACCTTCCCGGAAGTGGCCAACCAGCTTTGCTTCACGTATTCCGCTCCAGATGTCAAGGGCAAGCGCTTCCTCATCAATGCGAGCGATGCCAACGGCACCGTCGGCAATCGATACCGCCTCAAGAACACGAACGACGCTTCGCAGTTCATTCCTTATGACGTCAGCTTTTCAGGCAACAGCGTTTTCTCCCTGCCAAACGTGAAAAATGTCGCACTGACGATGGGCGATTCCGGAAAGACCTGTTTTGTGCCGGCGTTCAAGACAACGGTCGATAACGTGGCGGAAGGTGACTACAGCGACGTGATGACCTTCACGGTCATCGTTCAACCCTGAGAAAGCCCGATGTGAGGGGGCCGGTTGCGTGCGTCTCCGCCATGCAGCAGATAACCGACGAGTCGGCGTGGGCGCGAAGCCGATCGCCGTGCCGCAGGTCTGCCCGATGACGGCCAACCTCAAGTCGCTCGACGACGTGCCGGCTTACCTGAATGATCAGATCAAGCACTTCTTCGAGCGATACAAGGCGCTCGAAAAGGGCAAGTGGGTCGAGGTCGAGGTCGAGGGCTGGGCCGACATCGACGCCGCCCACAAGGAAATCACGGAAGGCGTCGCGAACGCGGCCAAGTAAGCCTGTCCCGCCGGCGCGCGCGAGCGTGCCGGCCTGCCGTGCGAAACCGCGCGTGCTCCGTTTCGGGGCCGCGCGGTTTTTTCATGGGCGCGCGGGGAGCGAGGCGGGGGGCGTCAGGATGACGGGCGACGCGCGCGCGGGCGGCGGGCCGCGCGGCGTTTCGAGCCGATGCCGGGCGGCGAGTCGGCGAGGGTGGCAGCGCAGGCGTCGGCCAGCGCGACGAACACGGCGGCATCGGCAACGGTGGACGTAGCCGGTTCGGCTGCCGCGACGACGCTTTCCGCCGCCGTCACCATACCGGCTGCCTCATCGCCGGCTTCGACTTCGACCGCCGCCGCCGGCAACACCGATTCCAGCGTGCGCCGACCGCTTGCCAGCGCGCGCTTTTGCACCGGCGTGAGCCGCTTGACCCAGTACTCGGCGCGCGAGGCGCTGGAGCGGTCGGCCAACGGAAACCACGCCAGCACGGTGCGCGGCTTGCGCGCCCGCGTGTAGCGCGCGCCTTTGCCGCTCGCGTGCTGCGCGAAGCGGGCGTCCACATCGGTGGTGATGCCGGTGTAGACGCTGCCGTCCTCGCATTCGATCAGATAGAGAAACCAGGACATGGCGGGGTAGGCCAATCGGATGAGGCAAGGCCGCCAGTTTCTCAGAAAAAGCGTGACGCCTCTCCCACCGGGCTCGAAAACCTTGCCGCTCATTCCTGGCAGGAAGTGAGTCTGGCCCGGCAATTCGGACAAAAAATCGCTCGACCACGCTAGATGGTTTGCCGGGCGAATCCCGCGCCAGGCAAGGTGATCTAGCACGCCCACAATATTATTTGGGGGTTTATGTGGCCCTTGATGTCGCACTTTGTTGAGATGGATTAAATATTTTGTAACGTATATTTTTTGATAAATTTTAAATAATCAGATTTATCTGATTGATATCAACACTTCGTCTGGACGATCATGGCGTCTGCTGTAAGTTTGCGATAGATCGAATGTTGTTCGCGATATTGCAAATTTTCACGCAATTTGTAGTACTTAATTTTTTAAGGGGTTGGTCATGAAGTTTGAAAAGATGGGTGTGGCGGTTGGCGCGGCACTGGTGTTGCTTGGTGCGGCGAACGTGGCGCAGGCCGATACGGTCCAGAAAAAGATCACGCTGACGGCGCAGATCAACGACGGCATTTTCGTTTCGAAGCCGGATGGTTCGACGTGGTACGGCACCGAAGAGCTGGAGGCGACCGACTACACGCAGGCCAAGTTCACCAAGACGCTGCCCGTGCGCGTCTGGTCGAAGAACAAGGATTTCAATATCTCGCTCGCCCAGCCGCTGAAGCTGGCGAGCGGTGCTTATGAAATGGCGAATGCCTTGGTCACGCTGTCGAGCAATGGCGGCGACACCGAAGTCAAGTTCGGTACCCCGCAGACAATCACCCAGACGACGGTGGGCAATGGCGGTTTCGACGAAGTTCACGGCCTGACGATCGACGTCAACGCGCCGGCGAAAATCGGCGAAGCGAGCACGAACGGCAGCTATAGCGGCGATCTCGTGATGGTGTTCGAGCCGGTCGCGGCCGCTTCACCGTCCGAGTAAATCTCCCATTGCACGGGAATTTCGCTCGCTCGAGGTTCCCGTCATCTGCCGTGAATCGAAGCGAATTCTTGCTTCTGCGATCTCCGAATAAACCCACGTGACTCCCGATTCAATTCCGTTTCGACTCAATACGATTTGGGTCGGGGCCTTCATTTTCATTTCGTCGAGCGCATTCGGGAACCTGAAGGTTTCCTATGGCGTTCCGGAAGGATTCGGCGAGGCCGAGCTGGATGACCGCGCGCATTATGTGGCGACATTCAACGGTCGCACCCTGCCGGGTTTCGTCTCCTATTCGTCCGTGACGAACGCGCTTGAATTCGACGAAGAAAAATATCGGGCAAACGGGATTTCGGCGAATGACGTGGAGACGCTGAAACGGATCGTTTCGCAACTGGATTACAAGCGTTGCCGCGACGGCTGCGACACGCAGGTCGACGGTTATTTCGTGAGCGTCGACAAGCTCAGGCGGTCGATCGTCATCCGCGATTCACGCAACGATTACATCGCCCCGCCCACGCACCTCGGCATCGTCAACAACCATGCGGTGGATTTGCGCGCGGCCTCCGATGGTTATCGCGCGGCGAACATCAACGGCAATACCTGGGTGGGTTTGCCGTCGCAGAGCTTCGGCTACACCTATCAGCAATCGAACTTCGGCCGTTCTCACCAGGCCGAGGTGCGCTGGAACTATCGCCCGAACGGCCTGTGGGCCACCTTTGCGCTGGGCGTGCAGAAGGGTGGCTTCCAGCGTGATCGAAAAGGCTACGGTGTTTATCTGAACATGACGATGACGCTGGAAAAGGTGCAGGCGAGCTTCGGGGCCGCGCATTCCGGCGGGCAGACCCAGTTGAACGCCGACGTACGCAAGGATTTCCAGGACGGGTTCGGCACGTCCACGATCGGGATGAACGCCAATCGCGTGGGCAACGATTTCGGCGCCAACGTCTATGGCAGCCGGTCGGGCACGCGGGGCGACGCGTCGCTGAACATCGGCCACGCGGCGGGCATTACCAATGTCGATTTCAATTACCGGGGCATGGCGGCCGCGAACCGGCATGGCGCTGCACTCGGCCGGTACAGCGGCAGCGGCAGCGCGATGTTGCTGAAAACACCCGATATCGAAGGCACGAAATACGGCTTCAATGTCGAAGGCAACCCGGTGGCCGGCAACGGTACCTACGCGGTGCCGCTGCCCGCTTACCAGGACGTCCCGTTCGCGCGGGTGTTCAGCAACAGCCAGGATCTCGACATGAATATCGAGGTGCCTGCGAACGTGGTGCGCGCGCATCCCGGGCAGCTCTATTCGGCATCGGCGCGTGTCGATATCAGCATGATCTACAGCGGTTTCCTGACCGATGCCGAAGGCAAGCCGCTGAGTGGAACGATCGAGGAAAGCGGCGACACCGTCCATAAGAACGGCCTGTTCTCGCTCGTCAGCAAGAAGCTGATGTCGCGGCTCACGGTCAATCGCGACGGGAAGCGCTACCACTGCAACCTGAACGGCGCGCAAGGCAGCTATTACCGCTGCGAATGACGCGTCCCAATTTTGAAAGGCAAGTCGATGAAAACAATCCGACGAATCGCATCCGCGGCATGCTGCGCGGCGCTGTCACTGTGCATGAGCCAGGGTGCTCGCGCGGAGGGCGAACTGATGGTGATGCCTGCCACCACGAAGGTATTCAATGCCCACGAACGGCATGTGACCGTCAAGAACGTCGGCGATTCGCCGCTGTACCTCAATATCTCGGTGCAGAAAGTCACCAACCCCGGCGTCACGCCGGAAACGCGGGTTGCGCTTGGCGACGTCGATCACCCCGGGATGCTCGCCAGCCCGGACAAGCTGACGCTCGGGCCGAACCAGACGCGCTCGGTGGTGCTGAAGTCCCTGGCGGAGCCGGCGCAGGAGGAACTCTACCGGCTCTACATCGTGCCCGTCAGGGCATTGCGGGTCGAGAGCGCGCCGCAGGACACGATCACCGCGCCGATGTCGGTCGCGATCGGGTACGGCGTGCTGGTGCGGCACATGCCGGCGCCGGGCAAGCAGCGTTCCGGCTGGACACATCGCTGCGAGGATGGCGGGATCACGCTGGAGAACACGGGAAACATCCGGAAAATCCTGACCGATGTGGTTGAGGATGCAACGAAACCCTCGCAAACCCTCGCCGTGTTTCCGGGCACGCCGCAGCACTTCGCCACGCACCGGATGACGTTGAAGGACGACGACGAGCCGGTCACGCTGACATGTCCGTGACGAAGGGCGCGGCGCACTGGCTGGTGGGCACGCTGGCAGTGTCGTGGTGCTTTGCGTGTTCCGCGGCGGGCGTGCTGAAGTTGTCCCGCACCGAACTCAGGCTGAAGCCGGACGGCGCGGCCAGCCAGTTATGGGTTGAAAACATCGGCGATTCGCCGCTGTATCTCGATGTGACGCAGCAACGGGTCGCCAACCCGGGGCAGGTTCCCGAGCGGCTCGAGCCGGTGGAGGAGGTGCCGCGGCCCACCTTGCTGGTGCTGCCGAGGCGGTTGGCGCTGTCGCCTGGGCAGCGATACCCAATCGCACTGAAAGCGCTCGCCGTGCCGCAGCGCACGCAAGTGTGGCGCGTCACGTTCCGGCCTCGCGAGCGCATCGTGGTCGATGGGGGCGGGGCGGGAGGTACGGCCGCGCCGCTGTTCGTCAGTGTCGGGTATGGCGTGGTGATTTATCAATTGCGTGGCGAAGAACGATAAGCCGGTGGGGTGAAACCCGTTTCGTGTCTTGCTGGCTGCCGATGATGATGTTTTTTATATTCAAAGGCGGTCGGTTTTTCTGAAATTTCAAGGCGCTTGATATGTTTAAAAAAAGAGCTTGGCGCAGAGGGTTGGCCGGATCGGCAATTCTTGTGTCGATTATGTTGAGTGGTGGGAAGGTGTGCGCTGGTTTACCACCGTATCTTCTTGATGTTGCAAGTGGTTATGGCGGATGCGGTTGGATTGATAACGGAAATGGAACTAGCACGATTAGCGTTGATGTCAGCTACAAGGACGTATCGTCAGGATTTCCTGCCGGAAAACTTCTTTATTCGCGATCTATTGTAATGTATATATATGATAAATCCGGACGTGTGAAGCTGCCGACTGCTTTTGATCAAACCGTTTACTTGAATGGTGAGCGTAATTACGGTTATTTGAATTCGTATTCAGGAAAATATACAAGTTATAATGGTAGTTATTATCTTGAAAAGACAGATTGGCGGATCCATGAAAGCTACGTTGCGAATTACAGACTGGTGGTGAAGAATTCCTATCTTTCGGATTGGCCGGCTGTCACGCTTCTGGCAGCGAATCGCGAGTTATATGGCGGCGATTTTGGTGCAAAATCCGGTGCTGTCTACATCAGATACGGTGAGAGTAACGGTGTTTGCGAAAAAGTAACCAACCCGGACGTTGCTCTCCCGCTGGACATCAAGATCAACATGACGGCGCCGGATTGGAGCCTCGGCGAATTGCCGCGCGGCGATTCGGAAAAAACCTTTCCTGAAGTGGCCAACCAGCTTTGCTTCACGTATTCCGGCCCGTCGGTCAAGGGCAAGCGCTTCATCATCGACGCGAGCAATGCCAATGGCGTCGTCGGCAATCGATACCGGCTCAAGAACATGAGCGATGCGTCGCAGTTCATTCCGTACGACGTCGCCTTATTAGGCAGCAGCGCTTTCTCCTTGCCGAACGCGACGAACGTCGCGCTGACGATGAGCGATTCCGGAAAGACCTGCTTCGTGCCGACGTTCAAGACAACGGTCGATAGCAAGGTGAAGGAAGGCGACTACAGCGATGTGCTGACCTTCACGGTCGTCACTCAACCCTGAGAACGTTCATGAAAACCCCCATCTGGTGGGCCGTCGTGCTCGCCGCGGCCATGCTGCCCGCCGTTGCGTCCGCGCAGAAGGTCGTCCTGAGCGGAAAAACCAGCAGCAAGGTGACCGCGCATGTCACGCGGCCGAACAACCTGTTCGTGACGAACGACACGGGCGGCTGGTTCGATCAAGGGCTCGAGATGCAGCAGCTCGGCGGTTGGGACACGGCGTTCGAGGCGCAGGCCCGGTTGAAGGTCGTATCGAGCAGCGGCACGTTTCAGGTCCGTCTCGATGCGCCGCTGAGCATCACGCATCAATCGAATTCCGCGCTGGTTTTCCGAGCCCCAACGGTCACGCTCGGCATCGAAGGCGGCGCGCCGAAGCCGCTGACGCTCGATCGAAGCGCGGAGTTCCGCAATCCGGCTCCCCCGCAAGAGGGTGAGGATTCGGTGGGCTACTACGTCCTCGATGTGGCGGCGCTACCGCCCGCCGGGGATTTCAAGAGCACCGCGGGCACCTACAGCGGCGTGTTGTCGATGACCTTCGAGCCGGTGATTACCGAGCCTTGACGGCCCCAGCAAGCAGGAGAGGTTCAGCATGAAGCGAGTTTCGAACGGATGGCTGTGCGCCGCGGCCCTGGCGGCGATGGCCGCGCCGATGTCGGCGGCCGCGACGATCGACGTCAGCCCGAAGGACGCGAAGGTCGGCGCCGAGGTGACGTCGATCAAGGTCGTCAACAACGGCAATCGCACCGAATACGTCAGCGTGACGCTGTCACGCCTGCTCAATCCCGGCGTACCGCTCGAGGACGAACACCTCGAGCCGGTCGGCGACGCGGCGCGGCCGGCGCTGTATGCCTATCCGTTTCAGATGAGCCTCGCGCCGGGGCAGGGGAAGACCATCAAGCTCAAGGTGATGCGTCCCGTCGCGAAGGAAACGGTCTATCGGCTGGAGGTCCGGCCGGTCGTCAAGCTGCTCGGCAGCGATCGCGGGCATTCATCCGCGGCGGTTGTCGCCAATCTCGCGTTCAGCAACATCGTCCGTCAATTGCCGCCGACGGCCCGCGAGGGGCTCGCCGTGACGTGCGAGGCGTCCGGCGCGCGGCTGAACGCAACCGGCAACGTCCACTATCGCGTGGAAGGCGCCGAGGTGGACGGCCGGCGGCTCGACGAGTTCAATGTCTACCCGGATGTGCCGCGCGTGCTGGCGGGAGCGACCGTGATGGTGCCGGGCCATCCGGCCTGTCGTGGGGCGACGCGCGACCGGTAGCGGCGAGTTCGCGAAATGGATGCGCGATCAGGTGTTGAACGGCTTGTGCTTGCGTAGTGAATCGACGTAAGCGTGGATCTGAATCCGATCCGTCGCTCGCTCGAGATATTCGCCCATTGCATCGATGAATGCCTGATGCGCGACAACTCGTTGCAGGTTGAAGGCATCGGTGGTTTATAGAAATTAGGGATGCTAAACATGTTTAAAGAAAGTTCTGGATGTTGACCGGAGTTGCGATCCTTGTATTGCCGATGCCAGATGGCGAGAAGGCGTGCGCCTTGAAAAATTTGTAATTGATGGGGGTGTCATCGGGTTGTAGTGGAGGTGGTTGGTTTGATCGTGGAAATGGAGTTGGCACGATTGCGGTTGATATCGACTGCAAATGCGGAGTTTTGAGGCAGGGCGAGAAGCTTGCTCGTGCCATTTGCCTGAATGGTGATGGGGAAATATGTGTGAATATTTATTCTGCTCGGGTGTGTGCGATCTATTGCAACAAATCAGAGACTGCTGGGTTTGGATTGAATGCTGAATTTTTTTACGTATTGTGGGATGACAATGGGAAATCATAGTTTTTCGGATGGGCCGGCCATTGCCATTGGGGCTGAAAATACGGCCTTTGGTGACGACGCTGGTGAAAAGCCCGGTGTTGCATACATTGGATTCGGTGAAAATCAGGGTGTTGGCGAAAAAGCAAGCAACACGGAAGTTCTTCCCCCGCTGGACCTATCCGCCATTTCGTGGGCGGGGCATATCGTGAGGCGTTGATTGCATGGATATGCCGATGAAAAAGAAACGCACGCCCAACGAACTGGTGGACCCGCTGGCCGAAGGGTCCATGTCGCTCGGCGAAGTTCAGGACCTGATGCTGGCGTTCAACAAGGCCGTCATCGAACGGGCGATGGGTGCCGAGATGAATCTGCATCTGGGTTACGCGTCCGGCCAGGTCAAGCCGCACGGTCAGGCCAACGAACGCAACGGCGCCAGTGGCAAGACCGTCATCACCGATCGCGGCCCGGTTCGTGTCGAAATCCCTCGCGACCGGGACGGCAGCTTCGAGCCGATCCTCATCCCCAAGCACAAGCGCCGGTTTGCGGGCTTCGACGAACGCATCATCGCGATGTACGCGCGTGGCATGAGCGTGCGCGAGATCCGCGCATTTCTGGCCGAGAGCTATGGAGCCGAGGCGTCTCCCGATTTCATCAGTTCGGTCACCGACGAGGTCATGGCCGAAGCCTTCGCCTGGCAGGGCCGTCCGCTGGAGACGATGTATCCGTTGGTGTTCTTCGACGCGCTGCGGGTCGAGATTCGCGATGACGGCATGGTCGTCAACAAGGCCGTCTATCTGGCGTTGGGCGTCCAGGCCGACGGCCAGCGCGACGTGCTGGGCCTCTGGATCGAGCAGACCGAAGGTGAGGAATTCTGGCTCGAGGTGTTCGGCCAACTCAGGGCGCGCGGATGCCAGGACATCCTGATCGCCGTGGCGGACGGCCTGAAGGGCTTGCCCGAGGCGATCGCCGCGGTCTACCCCCGCGCCACCGTGCAGACCTCATCGTGCACCTGATTCGCAATAGCCTGGAATTTGCCAGCGACAAGGGCCGCAAAACGCTCGTCCAGGCGCCGACAGGCTGTTGAAAATCGCCTCACCTTGACGATCGAGACACTGTTTAAAAAGGTTTCGTATGCGATCGATCGCCGAGTTGCAGACGAATCGTGCAACATGCCCGGCTGGCGAGCGGCCGCGTTGCCACGCAACGGCTGCGTTCGGGCGATGGGGCCAGGTTGCTCGTCGCGGCCATGCTGCTTGCGTTGCGTTCGCGCGGCGCCGACACGCGATCAGGCCTTGAACGGGTTGTGCTCGCGCAGTTCGTCGACATACGCGTGGATCTGACCCGTCTCGCGCTTGAGAAATTCGCCCACCGCATCGGCGAAGGCCGGATGCGCGAGCCAGTGCGCCGAATGCGTGACCGTGGGCATGAAACCGCGTGCGAGCTTGTGCTCGCCCTGCGCGCCGCCCTCGAAGGCACTCAACTTCTCCTCGATGCAAAACTCCAGCAACTGGTAGTAGGCGGTTTCGAAGTGCAGGCACGGCACGTGTTCGAGCGCGCCCCAGTAGCGGCCGTACAGCGTGCCGCCGCCGGCCGGATCGCGCCGGTACACGGCCAGCGAACTGGCGATCGGCCGGCCGTCGGCCTCGGCGATCACGAGCAGCAGGTTCTCGGGCATCGTCTCGCCGATGCGCCGGAAGAAATCGAGATTCAGGTACGGGCTCGAATGATGCTCGCGGTAGGTTTGCCGGTAGCAGCGCGAGAAGAAGCGCCAGTCGTCGTCGGTGGCGTCCTCGCCGCGCACGCGCCGGAACGTGACGCCGGCTTCGGCCACCTTGCGCCGCTCGGCGCGGATGTTCTTGCGCTTTTTCTGTTCGAGCGTGGCGAGGAAATCGTCGAAGTGGCGATAGCCCTGATTGAGCCAGTGGAACTGCACGCCCTCGCGCAGCATCATGCCCATCTCGGCCAGCAACTCGGCTTCGCTGGCGGTGGGAAACAGCACGTGCAGCGACGACACCTCGCTCTGCTCGGCCAGCGCCACCAGCGTGGCGGCGAGCTGGCGGCGCGCGGCGTCATTGGCGGCGATCAGGCGCGTGCCCTGCACCGGCGTGAACGGCACGGCGCACAGCAGCTTCGGGTAGTACGGCACGTTGTTGCGCTGGTAGGCGTCGGCCCAGGCCCAGTCGAATACATACTCGCCATACGAATGGTGCTTGGCGTAGACGGGCGCCGCCGCCACCAGCGCGCCGCTCGCCTCGTCGGTCAGGGTCAGGAAGTTCGGCGCCCAGCCCGATTCGTCGACGGCGCAGCCGGTGGCATGGAGCGCGGCCAGGAATTCATGGCGCAGGAACGGCGTCGGGTGCGCCTGTCGCTCGAGCAGGGCGTTCCATTCGGCCGCGTCCGTTTCGAGCGGAGAGCGCAGGAGCCCCATGCGATAATCGTTGCGTTCGTGTTTCAACCGTCTGACATCCGTTTCGTTCGGCGTGCGCGCGTTTGCGCGCGGTGCGCCGGTGATGCGCCGGCAAGGCGCCTGTCACGCGGCCCGTGAGGCCGCGCAGTTCCCGTCATGAAAACCCGTATCGCTCTCGCCCAACTCAACGTCACCGTCGGCGATTTCGCCGGTAACGTCGCCCGGATCGTCGAAGCCGCCCGCGCCGCGCACAAGGATGGTGCGCATTTGCTGGTCGCGCCGGAGCTGGCGCTGTCGGGCTATCCCCCGGAAGACCTGCTGCTGCGGCCCGCGTTCTACGTGGCGGCCGCCGAGGCGCTGGCGGAACTGGCCGCGCGCCTCGCGCCGCTCGACGGCCTGGCCGTGCTGGTCGGCCATCCGCTGCGCACCGCCAGCGCCGATGGTAATGCAAACCGTCCGATCGAGCGCGGCGTCAATCCGGTCGATACCTGGAACGCCGCGTCGCTCATCGCAGGCGGCGAAATCCGCGCCACCTACCGCAAGCACGAACTGCCGAACACCGAGGTGTTCGACGAGAAGCGTTACTTCGCGAGCGATCCGCAACCGTGCGTGTTCGAGTTGAACGGCACGAAGTTCGGCGTGGTGATCTGCGAGGACGCCTGGCACGCGGCGGCCTCGCAACTGGCCAAGGCGGCCGGCGCCGAGGTGCTGCTGGTGCCGAACGGCTCGCCGTATCACATGAACAAGGACGCGGTGCGCGTCGACATCCTGCGCGCGCGGATTCGCGAGACGGGCCTGCCGATGGTCTATGTGAACCTGGTCGGTGGGCAGGACGAGCTCGTGTTCGATGGCGGCTCGTTCGTGCTCGACGGCGCGGGCCAACTGGTCGCGCGCATGGCGCAGTTCGAGGAAGGGCACGCGATCGTCGAATTCGACGGCGCGCGGCCCGTGGCCGCCACGGCCGAGATCGCGCCGGGGCTGTCCGCCGAGGCGCAGGTCTATCGCGCACTGGTGCTCGGCGTGCGCGACTACATCGGCAAGAACGGCTTTCCGGGCGTGCTGATCGGCCTGTCGGGCGGCGTCGATTCGGCGCTGGTGCTGGCGGTGGCCTGCGACGCGCTCGGCGCGCAGCGCGTGCGCGCCGTGATGATGCCGTCGCGCTACACGGCCGACATCTCCACCACGGATGCGGCCGAGATGGCGCGCCGGGTGGGCGTGCGCTACGACGAGATCGCCATCGCGCCGATGTTCGACGCGTTCCGCGGCGCGCTGGCCGCCGATTTCGCCGGCCGCGACGAGGACGCCACCGAGGAGAACATCCAGGCGCGCATCCGCGGCACGCTGCTGATGGCGCTGTCGAACAAGTTCGGCTCGATCGTGCTGACCACCGGCAACAAGAGCGAGATGGCGGTCGGCTACTGCACGTTGTACGGCGACATGGCCGGCGGTTTCGCCGTGATCAAGGACATCGCCAAGACACTCGTTTATCGTCTCTGTCATTACCGCAACGGCGCGGCCGAGTTCGGCAAGACCGACGTGATCCCGGAGCGGATTCTCACGCGCGCGCCGTCGGCGGAACTGCGCGAGAACCAGACCGACCAGGACAGCCTGCCGCCGTACGACGCGCTCGATGCGATCATGCGCATGTACATGGAGGAAGACCGGCCGCTCGCCCAGATCGTCGCGGCCGGCTACGACGAGGCGGACGTGCTGCGCGTCACGCGCCTCATCAAGATCAACGAGTACAAGCGGCGCCAGGCGCCGATCGGCATTCGCGTCACGCACCGGGCTTTCGGCCGCGACTGGCGCTATCCGATCACGTCGCGCTTCAACGAGCGTATCGACTGACGGGGCGCCGCGCGTAGAATCCGTCTCAGTCGTCCCCTTATCCGGAGCATCATCATGAAACGCATTACCGCCATCATCAAACCGTTCAAGCTCGACGAAGTGCGCGAGGCGCTGGCCGAAGTCGGCCTGACCGGCCTCACCGTGACGGAAGTGAAGGGCTTCGGCCGCCAGAAAGGCCATACCGAGCTGTATCGCGGCGCCGAGTACGTGGTCGATTTCCTGCCGAAGATGAAGATCGAAGTGGTGGTCGCGGCCGATCAGGTCGACCAGGTGATCGACGCCGTGATCGGCGCCGCGCGCACCGGCAAGATCGGCGACGGCAAGATCTTCGTGTCCGACGTGGAGCGCGTGATCCGCATCCGCACCGGCGAGGAAAACGAAGCGGCGGTCTGAGCGCCGCCTGCGCTGTCGTTATGCACAAACGCCAACGGCCCGGTGATCCGGGCCGTTGGCGTTTTTGTGTCCGTCTCGGCGGCATGCGCGAAGCGAAGCCCGGCGCGCCAATAAAAAACGGTGCGATACCCGTTGGGGTACCGCACCGATACGCGCCTCTCGCAGCAGCGTGAAACTGAGAATCTTGGTATGTCGCGGGTCGCCGTCAGGCGCCGGCGATCAGAACAGGTGCTGAATGCCGGCGTAGACACCCGTTTGCGAGCCGCCCGGATGCGGGTTGCCGGTTGCCACTGCCGTGCCCGACGGGTTCGCGTTCAGGCCGAAGTTGGCCGTCTTGCTGTTGCGCAGCGTGGCAGCCTGGATGTCGAGCAAGGTGCGCTTCGACAGGTTGTACGAGCCGCCGATCGTGTAGATCGTCGCGTTGCCGCCGCCGTTGTTCGCGTTCACGTGGTACACCGCCGCGATGATCGCCGCTGCCGGCGTCGCTTGCCACGTCACACCGCCCCAAGCCTGTTGCGTCGACGTGATGCCGGCGTTGCCTGCCGGGCCGGCGCTGTCCGCATGCGACGTCTGATAGGCCGCTTGCAGCTTGAAGGCGCCGAGGAACACGTTCGCGCCGATGAAGTATTCACGCGAGTTGTTGAACACGTCGTCGAACTTGCCGTTCACGCCATCGCGCGTTTCGTCGAACAGGCCACGAATCTGGAACAGCGAGTTCGTGTAGGTCACCTGCAGGCCATCGCTGCGGCCTTGGCTGCCGGGTGCGCCGGAGCCGCCGTTGAAGGTCGATTGGTTCGACAGCGAGTACACGCCGTAAGCGTCGAAGCCGTAGATGTTCGGCGATTGGTACGAAATGTTGTTGCTGGTCTTGTTCCAGTTACGACCGCGCACCAGCGATGCCGTCGACCAGTTCGACTGGCCGAACGGGTCGAAATCCCACACGCCGTTGGCGATCGCGAGTTCGCGACCCAACAGCAGCGTACCGTATGCGTCGTTCGAGATCCCGACCGTCGCAAAACGATCCCAGATCGTGCCGCTGGTGCCCATGTTGCCGTTCATGGTGTTGAATGCGCCTTCGAGGTGGAACACCACCTTGTTGCCGCCGCCGATATCTTCGGTGCCCTTGATACCCCAGAGGCTGGTGCCCCAGTCGCCGCTTTCCGCGCGGACCGTGTGACCGGCTTGGCCGCCGTTCAGGTATTCGAGCCCTGCATCCAGACGACCGTACAGCGTCACGCTGCTTTGCGCATGCGCCGCCACTCCGGCAGTCATCAGTGCTGCCGCGAGCAATGCTTTCTTCATCATCTCCTCCATACCCTGTCAAAAAGTCAACCCACCAACTGCGCACATGCCGGATGTTTGGGATGCATCCGGTCAACATGGGATAACCAGAGAGACCGCGTGCGATGCCGGATAGGCACTGCCTGGCGTGCGGACTAAGCTCTTTGCAGGCCGTTTTGCCGGTTGGGCAAAGCCGGGGTCTCCTGTTGTCATGAAGCTAAACTACATTTCATGACTTTCGTTTTGCTACTTTGGTTACTAATTTAGCAAAAATACACTTTGGTGGCGACGAAAATCGTTGTTTGACTAGCTGATGTCGCCAAATTGCAATAAACGCTGCCCGGGACACCGCCTAAACGGTGCCGAAAAATAAGACAAGTCCTTGCCGGATAAGGCGCTCATGGATTTCCGGGAGGGGGGTCAAGGATTGCCACTATTGACGCCCGAATACGGCGGGCGTAATTCGATCAGGACTGGAAATCGTTAGCTATCCGTAAAGAAATGACGACGATTTCATGCGCGGTACGAAAGTGTTTAGTTGTTTTTAATAAACGAGTGCGCGAATTCACGTTGGCGGCAAGCGAACGTGCGCGGGCAACGTGAAGCGAACGAGGCGCAGGGGAGGCGAGTGAGGCGGGGAGCGCCGGCAGCGCGGCGCGAAGCGTGTCGCGCGCGATGCCGGCGTGAGCGGGTGCTCGGGGAAAGAACTTACTTGAGGCTGCCGGACAGGAACTGCTTGAGACGTTCGCTGCGGGTATTGCCGAATACCTCGGCCGGTGCGCCTTCTTCTTCCACGCGGCCCTGGTGCAGGAACATCACGTGGTTCGACACGTTGCGTGCGAAGCCCATTTCGTGCGTGACCACGATCATCGTGCGGCCTTCCTCGGCCAGCTTCTGCATGACCTTCAGCACTTCGCCCACGAGTTCCGGGTCGAGCGCCGAGGTCGGCTCGTCGAACAGCATGACGTCGGGATGCATCGCCAGCGCGCGGGCGATCGCCACGCGCTGCTGCTGGCCGCCCGACAGGTGTGACGGGTATTGCTTCTCGACGCGCGGCTGCAGGCCCACCTTCTCGAGATATTCGCGGGCGCGCTGCTCGGCCTCGCGCTTCGACAGCCCGAGCACGTTGACCGGCGCTTCCATGACGTTTTCCAGCACGTTCATGTGCGACCACAGGTTGAAGTGCTGGAACACCATCGCGAGCTTGGTGCGCACGCGCTGCAACTGCTTGGTGTCGGCGGCCTTCAGCGCGCCGCCCTTGTCTTTCGCGGTGCGTACCTCTTCGCCGTCGACGAAGATGCGGCCGGCGTTCGGCTGTTCGAGGAAATTGATACAGCGCAGCATCGTGCTCTTGCCCGAGCCGGACGAGCCGATCACGCTGATCACGTCGCCGGCGTGCGCCTTCAGCGACACGCCCTTCAGGACTTCGTTGCTGCCGTACTGCTTGTGGAGATCGTCGACGAAAAGCTTGTGCATCGTGGAATTCATCAGGAGTCCTCGCGCCTTTATTTGCCTTGCGGGCGCAGGTAGGCGAGCCAGCGTCGCTCGGCGCAGCGGAACAGCCACACCAGCGTGAACGAGATCGCGAGATAGAGGAGCGCGGCGATGCCGAACGCGTGGAAGGACATGTAGGTGGCCGAATTGACGTCGCGCGCGATCTTGAGGATGTCGGGCACGGTGGCGGTGAAGGCCACGGTGGTCGCGTGCAGCATCAGGATCACTTCGTTGCTGTACAGCGGCAGCGCGCGGCGCAGCGCCGATGGCAGGATCACGCGGCGGTACAGCGTGAAGGTCGACATGCCGTAAGCACGCGCGGCCTCGATCTCGCCGTAGTTGGTCGCCTTGATCGCACCGGCGAAGATCTCGGTGGTGTACGCGCAGGTGTTCAGCGTGAACGCGAGCAGCGTGCAGTGCATGCCGTCGCGGAAGAACGCGTTGAGCATGGCCGTGTCGCGTACCACGTGCAGGCTGTAGAGGCCCGTGTAGCAGAGCAGCAACTGCACGTAGAGCGGCGTGCCGCGGAAGATGTACGTATAGAGCCACACCGAGCCGGACAGCCACTTGCGCTTCGACACGCGCGCGCAGGCGAGCGGCACCGACAGGCAGAAGCCGAGCGCGATCGATACCACCAGCAGCCACAGCGTGATGGTCACGCCGGTGAAGCGATACCCGTCGGTATACAGGTAGTTGCGCCAGTATTCCTGAATCAGTTCGATCATAGGTCAGCCTTGCGGACGCCGGCGGAGTAGCGTTTTTCCAGCCACATCAGCACGAAGTTCGAGATCGTCGTGATCGCGAGGTAGATCGCCCCCGCGAGCAGCGTGAAGAAGAAGAAACGCAGCGTGCCCTTGCCCGCGTCCTGCGACGCCTTGACGACGTCGGCCAGGCCGATGATCGAGACCAGCGCGGTGGATTTGACGAGCACCTGCCAGTTGTTGCCGATGCCGGGCAGCGCGAAGCGCATCATCTGCGGGAACATCACCCGCGTGAACACCTGCCAGCTCGACATGCCGTAGGCCGCGCCCGCTTCGAGCTGGCCGCGCGGCACCGAGAGGAACGCGCCGCGGAAGGTTTCGGTGAAGTAGGCGCCGTAGATGAAGCCGAGCACCAGGACGCCGGCCGCGAACGGGTCGATGTCGATCTGATCCCAGTTCATCAGGTCGGTGAACTGGTTCAGCCAGATCTGGATGCTGTAGAACAGCAGCAGCATCAGCACCAGGTCGGGCACGCCGCGGATCAGCGTGGTGTAGAGCGTGCCGATGCCGTGCGAGATGCGGTTGCGCGAGAGCTTGGCGCCCGCGCCGAGCAGCCCGAGCACGAACGACAGCGCCAGCGACAGCACCGCCAGCTTGACGGTCTGCCAGGTGCCCGAGAGTATCAGCGGGCCGTAGCCGGAAAGAAACATATGAGGTCCTTGACGGCGCATCGTGTGCGCCGCGAAAGACGCGTGCCGCAGGTTGGCGGCGCGCCCCGTGCTTGTGTGTCGGGCCGCCCGGTGATTCCGCCGGGCGGCTTTCGACTTCCTCGTGCCGGGCGGGCCGCGCTGGGTAGCGCGGCGGCCGCTCCGGCCGAAACGTGGTTACTTCGCCGAATACACGCTGAACGAGAAGTACTGGTGCGACAGCCTGTCGTACGTCCCGTCCTGGTGCATCGCGGCGAGGGCGGCGTTGATCTTCGCCTTCAGATCCGTGTCCTCCTTGCGCAGGCCGATCGCGGTGCCGTCACCGATCGTCTTCGGATCCTTCACTTCGGGGCCGGCCCACGCAAAGCCCTTGCCGCGCGCCGTGCGCAGAAAGCCGTAGTCGGCCTGCAATTCGTCCTGCAGCGCGGCGTCGAGCCGGCCCGTCCCGAGATCGGTGTAGACCTGATCCTGGTTCTGGTACGGCACGATCGTCACGCCTTGCGTTTCCCAATAGGTCTTCGCGTAGGTTTCCTGCGTGGACCCCTGCTCGACGCCGACCCGCTTGCCCTTCAGCGACGCCACGCTCGGCCGCAGCGGCGAACCGGCCTTGGCGATCATCCGCGCGGGCGCGTCGTACAGCTTGTCGGAGAAATCGATCTGCTCGCGGCGCTTGTCGGTCACGGTCAGCGACGACACGATGATGTCGAACTTGCGTGCCTTCAAGGCCGGGATGATGCCGTCGAGATCCTGCGCAACCCACTTGCAGCGCACCGCGATGCGCGTGCAGATTTCCCTGGTCAGGTCCACGTCGAAGCCGACGATGTCGCCGTTCTGCGCGACCGATTCGAACGGCGGGTAGCTGGCGTCGACGCCGATGCGGACCGTCTTCCATTCCTTCGCGAAGGCGCTGCCCGCCATCAGGGCGAGCGCTGCGCACAGGGCGAGCTTGTTCATCTGTTTCCTCTTGCGACGCTGACAGGCCGGCTGCTGCCGGTCGCGCGCCGGCCGTATTCTAGACAGCCAAAATTCGGTCACGGCGGCTTCGGCGCGCGGTCGGGCAAGGCCCGGCCGGCCAAAAGCGCGGTATTTTACCCGAGCCGGCGGCGAGCAAGGTCGAATCGGTGCTCGGGAGTTTGCCGGGGTGCCGGAAGGCGGCGCAGGGGCCGGTGCGGCGGAGCGGGTGGCGGCGCGAATCGGCCGCAATGGCGGACGATGCCGCGCGTAGGCCGGGCAATGCGCGGACATGGCCGTTGACCGGCCGACGCATGCTTGGGACGCGCAAAAACAACGAAACGGGGCGGCCGCGCAAGCGGACCGCCCCGTTTTCGGGTTCGACCGGGGCCGCTTCGACCCCGGCCGGATGCCATCGTCTTACTGCGCCGGTGCCGAAGCGGCGGCGGCCTTCGCCGCGTGGCGATTCGCCCAGTGCGCCTTCATCTTCTCGTGGCGCGCCTTCATCTTGGCGAAATCGGCCTTCAGCGCCGTGCTGACCTGCGTCTTCTGCGGGTCGGTCAGGCCGTCGTAGAAGGCCAGCCAGGCTTTTTCGGTCTGCTGGTGCAGTTGGGCGTTCTGCTGGAACACCTGCTCGCGCGCGGCCTGCATCGCGTCGAGATCGAGGATCGGCTGGCTTTGCGCGGCGTCGAACTGCGCGCGCGACTGCTCGAAGTTCTTGCGCATCGCGTCGCGGTTCTGCCGGGTGGTGGCCTCGGCCGCCTGGTATTGCTGTTCCTGCGCCGGCGTCAGCTTCAGTTGCGCATGCAGACGCTTGAACACTTCCAGCGGGCCGCCGTGGTGGCCGTGGTGATGCATGCCCGGGCCGCCGTGCGGCGCGTCGGGCGGCGGGGCCGAGTCGGCCGCATGCGCGGCGGCGCCGAAGGCGAGGGCCAGAACGGAGGCGGCTGCGATAGCCACGCGGGACGTCTTCTTATACATTGCGATGACTCCTGGTCGAATGGGATCGTCGACACGGCGGGGCGGGCCGGCTGGCGCCGCCTGTTTCCGCATCGGGTAAGACGCAGCGTAGCCAAGCGCCTCGGACACCGTGTTACGTCGGGCCTGCCCGCGTTTACCGGGCATTACATCTGCCTTGCGCGGTAATTCGCAGTAACCCATTCGCGAAGATGTTTCAGCCGCCTTCCCCAACCCGCACGGTAAACTTCACGCCATGACTACCCAGATCCTCATCGTCGACGACGACCAAGAACTGCGCGACCTGCTGCGCGACTACCTCGTGCGTCAGGGCATGGAGGTGTCGGTGCTGCACGACGCCGCCTCGCTCGAAAAGCGCCTCGAGCGCGAACGCCCCGACCTGATCGTGCTGGACCTGATGATGCCCGGCGTCGACGGCCTGACCGCGCTGCGTCAACTGCGCGCGGCCGGCGACGACATCCCCGTGATCATGCTGACGGCGCGTGCCGACGACGTGGACCGCATCGTCGGCCTCGAACTCGGCGCCGACGATTACCTCGGCAAGCCGTTCAACCCGCGCGAGTTGCTGGCCCGCGCCCAGGCGGTGCTGCGCCGGCGGCGCGCCACGCCTTCGGCGGCGGCCCCCGAACAGCGCGAGCCTTATGCGTTCGGCCGCTTCGTGCTCGATTTCCAGGCGCGCACGCTGTCGGTGGACGGCAAGCCGGCCACGCTGTCGAGCAGCGAATTCGCGCTGCTGAAGATTTTCGTCAACAACGCGCTGCGCACGCTCACGCGCGAGCGCCTGCTCGAACTGCTGCACGGCCCGGAATACGACGGCACCGATCGCGGTATCGACGTGCAGGTCTGGCGTTTGCGGCGGATCCTCGAAAGCGATCCGTCCACGCCGCGCTTCATCCAGACGGTGCGCGGACGCGGCTACGTGTTCGTGCCCAACGGCGAGGCCCATGCGCAGACCCATTGATTCGCTGTTCGGGCGGCTCGCGCTGCTGGTGGTCGGCGTCCTGCTGCTGTCGCATTTCGCCTGGTACCTGGCGATCCGGCTCGACCGCAGCGAAACCCAAACGCGTTACGCCGTGGAGGAAGCGGCGTTCCTCGTCGATGCCGTGCGCCAGCACGTCGAGCGCACGCCCGATCTGCCGCTGCCGTCGCGGGTGCGCCTGGTGCCGTCCGACAGCGCCGACGTGCCGCCGGACGATCCGAACAAGCCGCCGCCGCTGCGGCGCTTCATCGAGGATCTGCGCGAACACATGACGCCGGGCACCATGGTGCGCATCGGGCCGCCCGGCAAGCCGCCGATGCTGTGGGTCAAGGAGCCGACCGACAAGAACTGGATCGTGGTGCCGGCGCAGCCGCTGCACCCGCGCCGTTCGCGCGACCGCATGCTGCTGTGGCTCGGCATGATCTTCGCGGCGGCCGTGATGGCCGCGCTGTTCGCGGCCTGGCAGCTTCAGCAGCCGCTGCGTTCGCTGGCGCGCGCGGTCGGCCGTTTCGGCCGCGGCATGCCGGTGCCGCCGGTGCGCGAGAAGGGGCCGCGCGAGCTGCGCCAGCTCACGCGCGGCTTCAATCACATGGTGGAGCAGGTGTCGCGGGCCGAGAACGACCGGGCCGTGATGCTGGCCGGCGTGGCGCACGATCTGCGCACGCCGCTCGCGCGCATGCGCCTGCGTGCCGAGATGATGGACGACGCGCGCCTGCGCGACGGCGTGGTGCGCGACGTGGATTCCATGTCGCACATCGTCGATCAGTTCCTGGTGTTCGCGCACGGCGGCGCCGATCGCAGCGAGGTGGTGGCGGTCGATCAGGCCTGCGAGCGGATGGCGCGCACCTATCGCGCGGTCGCGCCCAACGCGGCGCCGGTGGAAATCGCGGTGGCGGCCGGGCCGGGCTTCCGGCTGCCCACCGCCACGCTCGACCGGATCCTCTCGAATCTGCTCGACAACGCGCACGCCTACGGCGCGCCGCCCGTGCGGATCGCCACCGAGCGCACCGCGGAAGGCTACCTGCTGACCGTCAGCGATCACGGCAAGGGCATCGCGCCGCGCGATCTCGCCGACGCCACGCGGCCGTTCGTGCGGCTCGATCCGGCGCGCGGCGGCAACGGCCACAGCGGGCTCGGCCTCGCGATCGTCGAGCGGCTCGTGCAGCGCGTGGGCGGCCAGTGCCGGATCGGCAATCAGGAGCAGGGCGGCTTGCGGGTGGCGATGGAGTTTCCGTTCGGCGCAATGCCGAAACCGGAGCGGGAGCCGGCGGACGCCTGACTTGGCGTGACGGGAAGCGGGCGTACGGCCGAATCAGGCGGCAATGCCGCGAGGAGCGGCGCGCAACGCGGCAGGATCGATCAAACGGGAATGGAAAGCGGAGCGCGGAGGCACGGCGCCGGGCAAGCGGCCTGGCCGCCTCCCCGATGCCGCACGCGTGCGCCTACTCGCCGAACAGCGTGCCGAGCGTTTCGGCGGCGTGGCTGTCGATGGTGTTGTAGGTGACGGTGGTCGCCTCGAAGATATACAGCGTGGTGTACTTGCCGAGCCGTTCCAGGATCTCGTCCTGCAACGATTCCGGCACGATGTTCATGTTCAGATACCACGCGGTGGACGACAGCCGCGCCTGGAACGCGCCGTATTCCTGCATCAGCGTATAGAACGCATCGGCGTCCTGATCGCGGCATACGATAACCAGATTTCCTGCCATTCAGCCCTCCTGCTTGTGACGTTCGATCTTGCGAAGCAAACCCGATCATACCTGCTTCGCCGCGCGCGCTCGGAAGCGGTGCGCCGAACCGCCGGCGTGAAGCCTGTTGCTTCCTTGCCCGAGCGGGTTTCCCCGCGTCCCGTATCACGGCATAATTCGGCCTGCATCGCACCCGACACGTTGCAACCCGCTTGCAGCTTCTTTCAGTCAGCTCGCATTCCAGCCGATTTGCATGAGGTTCGCCCGCCGTTGCCGGGCGATGTGCGCACATTGCGTGCCACGTGCTTGTGCCTGTCATTCGGTGTGGTGTAGTGTCTGCCGTCGTTGCGTCCGGCCCGTGGGGAGTGCCGCACGGCGCCGGCACGAGGTGGTGTGCGGGCGGGGCAGCGGTAGCCCACGCCCGGCTTGTCGGTCATAAAGAATCGCCGCACTTGCGCGCCGGCCCGGCCGGGCACGCATGATGGCCTCATATTTCGCTCAGCACGGCCATGCCGGGGAGGGTGCCTGATGGATTTTGGTTTCAATCCGAACCGGATCGCGAACGCGAATGCCTCGGCGTGGCGCGTGCTGCCGAATCGCTGGGATTTCATCGCGTTCCCGCTGATCCTCTGCGTCATTGCGATGGCGGCCGTCGGGTTCCATGAAACGATGGCGCCGATCGGCACGCTGACCACCCAGAAAATCTCGCTCGACCCGGCGAACCTGCCCGAATACGCGTTGCGCACCACGCTGCGCATGCTGGCGGCGATGGTCGCCTCGCTGGTCTTCACGCTTGTCTACGGCACGCTGGCGGCCAAGAGCCGCCGTGCCGGCATGGTGCTGGTGCCGATCCTCGACATCCTGCAATCGGTGCCGGTGCTCGGCTATATCTCGTTTACGGTCACGTTCTTCCTGGCGCTGGTGCCGAGCCGCGTGGCCGGCGCCGAGCTGGCCGCGATCTTCGCGATCTTCACGAGCCAGGCCTGGAACATGACGTTCAGCTTCTACCAGTCGTTGCGCACGGTGCCGCGCGACCTGGACGAAGTCTCGCGCAGCTTTCACCTGACCACCTGGCAGCGCTTCTGGAAGCTCGAGGTGCCGTTCTCGATGCCGGGCCTGGTCTGGAACATGATGATGTCGATGTCGGGCGGCTGGTTCTTCGTGGTGGCCTCCGAGGCGATCACGGTCGGCAACCACACCATCACGCTGCCGGGCGTCGGCTCGTACCTGGCGCAGGCGATCACCGAGAAGAACATGGCCGCGATCGGCTGGGTGATCCTGTCGATGACGGTGGTGATCCTCGCCTACGATCAATTCCTGTTCCGCCCGCTGGTGGCCTGGGCCGACAAGTTCCGCATGGAGAACACCAGCTCGGGCGACGCGCCCGAATCCTGGCTGCTCGACCTGGTGCGCCGCACCCGCCTGATTCACCAGTTGCTGGTGCCGGCCGGCTGGCTGCTGGCCCGCACGGCGCGCATTCCGTTCCGGCTGCCGTCGTTCGACGCCTCGCGTTTCGCGCTGCCGCGCGTCGAGCGCCGCGCTTCGCGCGCGGCCGACATCGGCTGGTCGATCCTGGTGCTGATCGGCACCGCCTACGTGATCTGGCGCGTGGTGTCGTTCGTGGCGACCGGCGTGACCTGGGGCGAAGTCGGCCACGTGTTCCTGCTCGGCCTCGCCACGCTGCTGCGCGTGGTGCTGCTGATCGCGGTGGCCTCGGTGATCTGGGTGCCGATCGGCGTCTGGATCGGCCTGCGCCCGGCGCTGGCCGAGAAGGTCCAGCCGATCGCGCAATTCCTCGCCGCGTTCCCGGCCAACCTGCTGTTCCCGGTGTTCGTGATCGTCATCGCGCGCTTCCACCTGAACCCGGACATCTGGCTGTCGCCGCTGATCGTGCTCGGCACCCAGTGGTATATCCTTTTCAACGTGATTGCCGGGGCGATGTCCTACCCGAACGACTATCGCGAGGCCGCCGCCAATTTCCGCATTCGCGGCTGGCAATGGTGGCGCCAGGCGATCCTGCCCGGCATCTTCCCGTATTACGTGACCGGCGCGATCACCGCCTCGGGCGGCGCGTGGAACGCGAGCATCGTCTCCGAGCTGGTGCAGTGGGGCGACACGAAGATCCAGGCGCACGGGCTGGGCGCGTACATCTCGCAAATGACCGCCGCGGGCGACTACCCGAAGATCATCATGGGCATCACGGTCATGTCCCTGTTCGTGACCCTGTTTAACCGCCTGTTGTGGCGTCCGCTGTACGCCTATGCCGAAGCCAAGCTGCGGCTCGACTGAGACTCATTGAGAGCGAAACGCGATGCAAAATCCGAATGCTGCCCCGACGCCGCCCGTGCCGCCGCGCCTCGGCGACGAGATCCTGAACGTCAAGGACGTCAGCCGGGGCTTCAACAAGAGCCAGGGCGAGCTGCTGGTGCTCGACGGCGCGAACCTGTCGCTGCGCGAAGGCGAGATCGTCGGCCTGCTGGGCCGTTCGGGCTCGGGCAAATCCACTTTGTTGCGCATCATCGCCGGCCTGATCGAGCCGACCGGCGGTGAGGTCACCTATCTCGGCAAGCCGCTGGACGGCCCGGCCGAGGGCGTGGCGATGGTGTTCCAGACCTTCGCGCTGTTTCCGTGGCTCACCGTGCTGCAAAACGTGGAAGCGGGCCTCGAAGCGCTCGGCGTGGGCGCGCGCGATCGCCGCGAGCGCGCGCTGGCGGCGATCGATCTGATCGGTCTGGACGGCTTCGAGAACGCCTACCCGCGCGAGCTGTCGGGCGGGATGCGTCAGCGCGTGGGCTTTGCGCGCGCGCTGGTGGTCGATCCGACCATCCTGCTGATGGACGAGCCGTTCTCGGCGCTCGACGTGCTGACGGCCGAAACGCTGCGCACCGACCTGCTCGATCTGTGGACCCAGGGACGCATGCCGATCAAGTCGGTGCTGATCGTCACGCACAACATCGAGGAAGCGGTGTTCATGTGCGACCGCATCCTGGTGCTGTCGTCGAACCCGGGCCGCGTGATCGCCGAGATCAAGGTGCCGTTCAAGCACCCGCGCAACCGCCTGGACCCGGCGTTCCGCAAGCTGGTGGACGACATCTACGCGAAGATGACGGCGCGCCAGACCGGCGAGGCCACCAAGAAGGGACTGGAGGCCAACAGCTGGCTGCCGCGCGTGTCGACCAACCTGATGGCCGGCCTGATCGAGACGCTGGCCGCCGCGCCGTACCACGGCCGTGCCGACATGCCCGAAATCGCGCGCTCGCTGCATCTGGAGGTGGACGACCTGTTCCCGATCGCCGAAGTGCTGCAGCACCTCGGCTTCGCCGACGTGCGCGAGGGCGACGTGTTCCTGACGCCGCCGGCGCGCGTGTTCGCCGAGTTCGGCACGCAGGAGCGCAAGATGATGTTCGCCGATCACCTGCTGCGCCACGTGCCGCTCGCGGCGCGGATCAAGAAGGTGCTCAACGAGCGTCCGGGCCATCGCGCGCCGCGCGTGCGCTTCGAGCAGGAGCTGGAGGATTTCCTGTCCGACAGCGCGGCCGAGGAGACGCTCGATGCGGTGATCGACTGGGGCCGTTACGGCGAGATCTTCTCGTACAACGACCAGACCGAGATCTTCAGCCTCGAGGACGTGGAGTCCTGATCGGCGTGGTTGCCGGATGGTGAGTGGTGCGCGATGCGCGCGAGGTCTTGCGACCCGCGCGCATTTGCTTTTCCACGATCGCTGATTGCAGCCGTTGAGCGGCCACTTACTGCAACGCGCCCCAGCGCGTGACGGCCGGCTCGGCCGAGGCCCAGGCCCAGGTGCCGCCTTGCGGCGTTTCGCAGGCGCTGGCGAGATACCAGTCGGCGTGCTCGCCGTCCTTCACCGAGAACGCGAATTCCTTGCAGAGCGCGAGCGACGTGGAGAACGCACGCGTCACGCGCACTTCGCCCTCGCCGTTGTCGATCGGCAGGCGGTTCTTGACCTTCCACGGCGCGACCTGACCGACCGCGAGGCCGCCCGCGGTGGTGGCGATCACGGCTTGCTGGTTGGCGTGGAAACGCTTCATGGTGCGGTTCACGGCTTCGTCGGTGGCGGCCTGCACGGCGATGCCGACGCCGATCCCGATTGCCGGGTTGGCCGTGACCAGCCCGGTGGCCGCCCCGGCCAGCGCGCCGCTGGCCGCGCCGGCCGAGCCGCAGCCGGGCAGCGTGGCGATGGCTGCCGCCAGCGCGCAAGCCACCGCCGCGGTGCGCAGCGGGATCATTGCAGCGCTCCCCAGCGCCCGGTGGCCGGTTCGGCCGAAGCCCATTTCCATTTCGGACCGTCACGGCAGATCGTCGCGACGTAGAACGCGCTGCTCGGCTCCGGCGCGGGGGCGGCGGCCGGCACGGCGGCGCCCGATGCGGCGGCGCCCGCTTGCGCCGTTTTCGGCTCGCGCGGGGGATCGGTGTCCACCGAGAACACGATTTCCTTGCAGTCGAGCGGGCCGACGCTGATCAGGCGGCTGACGGTCACGCGGCCGTGTTCGTCTTCCTCGATCGGCACCGAGTGGTTGGTGGACCAGCGTGCCACGCCGCCCACGTCGATCGGGCCGGCTGCGTTGGCGATCTGGTCTTGCGAATAGGCGTGGGCCACGCGCTGGGTGTACTGCACGCCGGCGCGCGCGGCGGCCACCGCGCCGAGGCCGATGCCGGAGGCGACGGCGGCGTTGTTGGTGACCTTGCTGGCGATGGCGGCGCCGGCGATACCGGCGCCGGTGGTGGCGCCTTCGCTATATAGGGAGCTGCAGCCGGAAAGCAGCGTGGAGGCCAGCGCGGCGCCTACGAGTGCGACAAGCGAGAGGCGCGCGGCGCGACGGGCCGGCTGCCCGGGCATGGCGATGCGTGAATTCATGCTGGATGCGGTCCTGTCTGGAATGCGCCGCGCCCGCAGGTGGCGCGGCACCGGCCGCCATTGTCTTGCAAGTATCCGACCCGGATTGCAAAAGATGGACAAACGTTTGCGATTCGGCAAAAGCGGGCAAAACCGATCGCGGCGCCGGTCGGCGCATAGTGTCTTACAAATCGCGCGGTGAGGGTCGAGTCGTTACAAATTGAAGGTAATTGTTACCTCCGCATGGATCGGGCCAGCCTACACTGGGTTTTCACTGACTGTTCAACGGCGACACGCCCTACAGCTCGATGAGACACCCTGCCATGCGCCGAACCCGGCGCCTTTCCCGCCCCGATCACGACGACGGCTTGCGCCGCGCCGAGGTTCCGGCCAGCCAGCCCGCTCCGGCGTCGTCGGACACGACGCCCGAAGCCTCCGGCGGCCCGGCGGACGGCGAACACAACCAAGGTGGGGCGCGTCCCGAAGGGCTCGACTATCAGCGCGATCTCGGCTCCGAACAGGACGCCTGAACGATCGACGCGCGTCGCGCCCGGCATTTCGTCCATTCGAATCTCCATCCCGTCGCGCCAGGCATGCCGCGTGCTGCGACGGAAGGAATCGGTGCGTCCGTGCACCGCTTCATTCAAGTACAGGGGGCAGGCCATATGAGCAGATTGATCGTGGTTTCGAATCGCGTGGCGGCAGGTCAGGATGCACGTCCGTCGGCGGGTGGTCTCGCCGTGGGCGTGCTCGACGCGCTCCGGCAGTCGGGCGGCATCTGGTTCGGCTGGAACGGCGAGATCGTGGGCGAGGCCGGCGAGCCGGTGATCGAGCGCGAAGGCAACGTGACCTATGCGACGGTGGGCCTGTCGCGGCGCGACTACGACCAGTACTACCGCGGTTTCTCGAACGCCACGCTGTGGCCGGTGTTCCATTACCGGATGGATCTCGCGCGCTTCGATCGGCAGGAGTACGAAGGTTATCTGCGCGTGAATCAGACGCTCGCCAAGCAGCTCGTCGCGCTGATCGAGCCGGACGACATCATCTGGGTGCACGACTACCACCTGCTGCCGTTCGCGCATGCGCTGCGCGCGCTCGGCGTGAAGAACCCGATCGGCTTCTTCCTCCACATCCCGTTCCCCGCCCCCGAGGTGCTGCGCACGGTGCCGCCGCACGACGAGCTGGTGCGCTTCATGAGCGCCTACGACGTGGTGGGTTTCCAGACCGAATCGGACAAGCAGTCGTTCGTCGATTACCTGGAGCGGCGCGGCATCGGCACGGCGGCCGACGACGGCATGCTCCACGTGCACAACCGTGTGGTGAAGGTGGGCGCCTATCCGATCGGCGTGTATCCGGATGCGATCGCCGAGGCGGCCGTGCAGCATGCGCAGCGCAAGCCGGTGGCCGCGCTGCGCGATGCGATCCGCGACCGCAAGCTGGTGATGAGCGTGGATCGGCTCGATTATTCGAAGGGGCTGGTGGAGCGCTTCCAGGCGTTCGAGCGGATGCTGACCAACGCGTCGGGCTGGCAGGGCCGCGTGTCGTTCGTGCAGGTTGCGCCGCCCACGCGCTCGGACGTGCAGACCTACCAGCGGATCCGGCAGGCGCTCGAACGCGAGGCCGGCCGCATCAACGGCCGCTTCGCGCAGCTCGACTGGACGCCGATCCAGTATCTGAACCGCAAGTACGAACGCAATCTGCTGATGGCGCTGTTCCGCCACGCGCACGTCGGCTACGTCACGCCGTTGCGCGACGGCATGAACCTGGTCGCCAAGGAATACGTGGCCTCGCAGAATCCCGACGATCCGGGCGTGCTGGTGCTGTCGGAATTCGCCGGCGCGGCGGCCGAACTGCCGGCCGCGTTGATCGTCAATCCGTCGGATCTGTCGCAGATGTCGGATGCGCTGGAGCGTGCACTGTCGATGCCGCTCGGCGAGCGCCGCGAGCGTCACGGCAGCAACTTCGCCGCGCTCAAGCGCAACGATCTCGGCGTGTGGCGCGATTCGTTCCTGACCGACCTGCGCAGCGTCGCCACGGCCGCTTCGGTCACGCGCCGCGTCGGCCGGCGCGTGGACGCCTGAGGCGCGGGCCGGCAGCAAGCCGGTGCGCTCCGGCATGCATCCCTTCCACGGCGGCGCTTCGGCGCCGCCGTTTTTCGTTGAAGTGACGAGTGGCCGCCGTTCAGCCCGCGTGCGCGGGCGGTTTGGCGCCGAGCCGCAGCAGGCTCACGCAGGCCGCCACGGCCGCGAACGCGGCGGCCGCATATAGCGCGAGGGTCGGGCCGCGCGCCGGCACGATGTCGAAGATCAGCGCGACGATCGCCGCGCCGAGCGTCTGCCCGGTGAGCCGCGCGGTGCCGAGCATGCCGCTCGCGCCGCCGCTGCGATGGCGCGGCGCGGACGACAGGATGGTGCGGTTGTTCGGCGCCTGGAACAGCCCGAAGCCCGCGCCGCACAGCGCCATCCGCCAGACGATGTCGAACGGCGCCGGATGCGCGCCGAGCATGGCGAGCGCGAGCAGCCCGGCCGCGAACAGCCCGAGCCCGATGCCGCCGAGCATGCCGGCCGAATAGCGGTCGGACAGCACGCCCGCCAGCGGCGCGACCACCATGATCACGAGCGGCCACGGCGTCATGTAGAGGCCGGTTTCCACCTGCGACAGCCCGAGCGTGTGCTGCAGCCAGAACGGCAGCGCGACGAACGCCAGCATCTGCGAGGTGAACGACGCCACCGAGGTGCTGATCGACAGCGCGAAGATCGGAATGCGCAGCAGGTCGACCGGCAGCAGCGGCGCGGGCTGGTTCAACTGCCGCCGCACGAACACGTAGCCCAGCACCACCGCGCCGATGCCGCTCGCGATCACCATCGCGTGATTCTGGCTGTGGCCGAGCCCGTCGACGGTCATGATCACGAGGCCGAACACGCACGCGTTGAGCAGTGCGCTGAGGTAGTCGTAGGGCGCGTCGTGGCCGCGATCGGGCGGCAGCGCGCGCAGGCCGACCGCGACGGCCGCGATGCCGATCGGCACGTTGATCGCGAACAGCCAGGGCCACGCGGCCACCGCCAGCACGGCGGAGGCGACTGTCGGCCCGACCGCCGAGGACAGCGCCACCACCATCGCGTTGAGCGCGATGCCGCGGCCGAGCAGCCGGGACGGGTAGGTCATGCGCACCAGCGCGGTGTTGACGCTCATGATGCCGGCCGCGCCGAAGCCCTGGATCACGCGCATCGCCGCGAGCGAGGTGAGCGAATCGGACAGCGCGCAGCCGAGCGACGACACGGTAAACAACGCCAGGCCGCCCAGATAGACGCGCCGGTAGCCGATCCGGTCGCCGAGCGCGGCCAGCGGCAGCAGCGAGATGGTGACCGCGAGCTGGTAGGCGTTGACGATCCAGATCGAGGCGGCGTCGGAGGCGCGCAGGTCGTGGGCGATGGTGGGTAACGCGACATTGGCGATCGCGCCGTCGAGCACGGCCAGCGTGATGCCGAGCGCGATGCAGGCGATTGCCCAGTAGCGCTGCGGAAGGGGGAGGCCGTTATCGTCGGCGTTCATGGGCGGGCGAGGGTGCGGGCGGCGTTGCCGTGAGGCGTGGCGCCGCTCGATCGGGTTGCGGACGCAACCGGTTGGGAACGCGGCGGCGCGCCGGGCGCCACCGCCGAGGCGCTGCGCTTACTTCAGGGCGTACAGGCCCGTGTAGCTGGCCGACGCGACCTGGTTCAGATGGATCATGAAGCGCGCCACGGCGTTGGTGGTGTCCGGCGTGATCGGCAGGCTGTCGACCTTCAGCGCGTGCACGGTGAAGATGTAGCGATGCGCGGCGTCGCCACGCGGCGGCGCGGCGCCGCCGAAGCCTTCGTCGCCGTAGTCGTTGCGCACCTGCACCGTGCCGGCCGGCAGCGTGGTGCTGCCCGCCGCGCCCGCGTTTTCCGGCAGCGCCGTGGTGCCGACCGGAAGGTTGACGGCCACCCAGTGCCAGAAGCCGCTGCCGGTGGGCGCATCGGGATCGTAGACGGTGATCGCGAGGCTTTTCGCCTCGGCCGGCACGCCTTCCCAGGTCAGCGCGGGCGACGTATTGCCGCCGTCGACGCCGAAGCCGGCGTGGTTGTACTCCTGCGCTTTCGGCATCAAGCCGCCTTCGGGAAATGCGTGGGTCCGCAGCCGGAATTCAGCCATTGAAGCCTCCAGGATTCGTGGGTTCGACGAAACGGGCGCGTCGCCGAAACGGCCGTGGCTGGCACCGTGGCGCCGACGCGAACCGGGCGAGTGTATCACCGGCTTCCGGGGCGCGACGCCAGGCGGGGGCCGTGCCGCGCGCGCCGTTCAGGCCTCGAAATCGAGGCCGCCGAGCAGCACGGCGGGTTCGGTCTGGGTACGCGATCCGAAGTCGAGACCGCGTGCGCTTTGCCATCCCGGCAGCTTCTTCGCGAGCGCGTCGAGGTAGCGCGCAAAGCGCGTGCCGTCGTGATCGTCGATGACGAGCCGGTCGATTTCCTCGGAATCCCAGGTCAGCGTCAGATGCAGCGCGTGCGGATAGCCGCGCACGTGTTCGGGCGTGGTGCTGGTGACGTCGATATGGGTGGGATGGCCGTGGCCGCCGTAGGGGCGCACGTCGGCGCGGATATGCGGGCCGAGCAGCGCGGTAATGCGCTCGGCGATGCGGGGGGCGAACTCGGCGTCGAACCGGTGCGCGATATCGAGGTCCATGGCGGCGTCTCCGCAGAGTCGTTCTGGTGTCTCGAAAATCCTAGCATGCGGTTTGTGGGGCGGCTTACGGTTGTTTTCGTGACGCTTTACAGCCGTAATCGGGCGTTACCACTTGCTGCACCTGTTACGGAGGACTCGTCCCACAATGGGTTTCATCACGTACCACCTTGAGTGGAGAGCAACATGATCAACAAGAAAATTGTCGCGGTGCTGGTAACGGCCGGTGCGCTTGCGGTGGCAGGGCCGGCTTCGGCTCATGGACGCTGGCACGGCGGCGGGGGCGGTGGTGCCGTGATCGGCGCGCTGATCGGCGGGGCCGTGCTGGGTGCGATCGTGTCGTCGGCCGTGGCGCCGGCACCGGTGTACGCAGCCCCGGCTTATGCGCAACCGGTTTATGCCCAACCGGCTTATCAGCCGGCGCAGTACCAGCCGGTTTATGCCGGCCCGCCCCCGGGCGCCTGCTTCGACCGCTATCGCAACGCCTACGTGCCTTGCGGTCCGCAGCCGGCGCCGGGCTACTATCAGCAGCCGGGCTGGTAAGCGCGGCAGGACGCCGGCAGGCGTCCGGAATCGACAACGCCCGCCCGGGAGATCCGGGCGGGCGTTGTCGTTTGATGCGATGGCGTGACGATGGTGTTCGCGGATACAACTGGTTGCAATCCGGGGCGTGAATGACGCCCCGAAGCGCGATCAGCGGCCGTGCCCGCCACCGCCGCCGCCGTGACCGCCACCTCCTCGGCCACCGCCGCCGCCACCTTGCCAGTGGCCGCCACCACCGCCCCGGCCGCCATGCCAGCCGCCACCACCGCCGTGCCAGCCGCCACGATCACGCCAACCGTGGCCCCAGCCGCCGCGATCCCAGCCCCCGCCGCCCCCGCCCCATACGTTCACCGTGCCGTAGACGGGCGCGTAGGCCGGTTGGCCGTAGGCATAGCCGTTCGAATAATAGGGATCGGCGTAGCCGTCGTAATAGCCGCCAGGCGCGGCGACGCAGCCTGCCAGGGCGGCTGCGATCCCGAGCGTTCCGAGCAGTCTCAGCATGATGGGGTTCTCCAAAGGTGCTGACTGTAAGAAAGGGCAGGGCGTGCATGGTTCGCGGCGAATTGTGTCAGGAGATTACAATCGCTTGACTCTCGCCGCGCGCGCCGCCACGGCGTGGCGTGCCGGCGTGAATCCTTTCGGCACCCGCCGCTCGATCAGGAGATCCTCATGCATCGTCCGAACCGGCTGTTCGCAGCCGCCGCTTTCGCCGTTTCCCTGTGCGCGTCCAGCGCCGCCATCGCCCAAACCGGCACGCCCGCGCCGGCGCCCGTCACGGTTCCCGCCAACCCCGTCGCAGCGGTGCCGCCGACGGCCGCCAACGTCGAGCTGACGTCGTTTCCGGCCCCGCAACCGGGCCTCCAGCGCTCGGTGATCGTGCTGCCGGCGTTGCCGCTCGAAGAGGACGTGCGTGTGCAAGTGATCGTCGGCAAGACGCTGCCGGCCGATTGCAACGTCCGCAGCTTTTCGGCGCGGCTGCAGCACGACACGGTGCCCGGCACCGGCTATCCGCTGTATCGCGTGACCGATGTCGGGCCGGTGGTGTCGACCATGATGGCGTGTCCGCCGTCGGCCGCGCCGCAAACGGCGTTCGTGATCGGCCGCGGCGACGGCTTCCTGTTGCGCTACGACAGCCGTTTGCCGGTGGTGGTGTATGCGCCGGTGGGCTACGAGGTTCGCTACCGGCTCTGGCAAGGCTCGAACGAAGTGGGCCGCGCGGCGGTGCGCTGAACGCGGCCCGGCCTGCTCAATGCAGCGAGCAGGCCAGCCAATCGCGGATGCGGATCGCGTCGGCGAGATGATCACGCGGGCCGGGGGCGTCGAGCAGCACCATGTCCACCGGCCGGCCGTTGATCCGATAGCGCATCACCACGCAATGCCCGGCTTCGTTGATGAAGCCGGTTTTCTGCAGCGTGATGCGGCGGTCGCCGCCGCGCACCAGCGCGTTCGAATTCACATAGCGCAACTGGCCGTGGCCCGGCCGCACGATCTGGCCGCGATCGGTCGAGAACGTGCGGATCGGCGTGTAGTGGTCGGCGGCCGCCACCAATTTCGCGAGATCGCTGGCAGTCGAGACGTTGTGCGGCGACAGCCCGGTCGGGCTCACGAAATGCGAATGGCTCATGCCGAGCGCGCGCGCCTTGCGGTTCATCGCGGTGAGGAACGCCGGGCGGCCGCCCGGATAGTCGCGCGAGAGCGCCGCGGCGGCGCGGTTCTCCGACGACATCAGCGCGATATGCAGCATGTCGCGGCGCGACAGCACCGAGCCGACCTTCAGCCGCGAGCCGGTGAATTTGATCGTGTCGCGGTCCGCCGCGGTGACGCGGATTTTCTTCGCCAGCGGCGCCTGATGGTCGAGCCAGACCACGGCCGTCATCAGTTTGGATACCGAGGCAATCGGCCGGATCTGCTGGGCGTTGCGCTCCAGCAGCACGGTGCCGGTGCGTTCGTCCACCACGTAGATCGAGCGCGAGCGCAGCAGGCGCCGGGTGGCCGGCGAGTAGCCGCAGCCAGCCAGCAGTTGCGGCTTCGCGAAGTGGCCGATCGGATCGGCGCTTTGCTCGGCGACGGGTGCCTCGCCGCGCTCGATACCGGCCGCGCCGGCGCGCGCCGCATGGCGCACCGGAGGATGCAGCGGATGCCGGGGCTTGCGCTTCGCGTGCGTGCCTCGCGCGGCGCGCTTGCGATGCACGCGCTCGTGCGATGCCACGCCGTGCTTGGGCACCGCACGGCGGCGCGGTTTGCGGTGCACGACGGGATGACGGCGCGACTTGAGCGCCGTCGCATGATGGCCGTGCCTGACGGGCCGCGCGACGCAGCGTGTGCCGTGCGCGACGTGATGGGCGGCGCAGTGGCGTGCGGTGGTGGCCGAAGCCGGGCCGGACACCGCGGACAGCAGCGCCGTGGCGAACGTCATCAGGACCAGGGCGAGAAGGCGTCGCGCGGAAGGCGGGCGACGCAGCAGGGAAGCAAGCAGTTGGCAGATCATGCGGATGACGGCAATTGGACGGACGCGGCCCGGGCTGGCCGGCGTCGCGCATAGGACAGGCGCATGACGGAAAGATTCGCGCGCCGCGTCGAATGCGGCGCGGCGTCAACGGGTGTCAGTCCCAGAAACTGCGGATCGCGACCGCGACGATCACCGGCACCGAGAACACCAGCGGGATCGCGAAATAGGGCGCTTCGCGATCGACCACATAGCTGTAGATCACCCAGCCCGCGCCGGCCGCGAACGTGATCAGGCCGGCAATCACGGCGATGATGTTCTGCGTCCGGATGGACGGGCGGCGCTTGGGTTGGTCGGAATCGGTGGGCATCGTCGGCAGCGGAAACAAGGGCGGCACGCACGTGGTGAGCGCCGGCCGCGCGAGGCGCGACGGCGCCATGATCGCAGCAAAGCGGCGCGCCATGCAAGACGCGGGCTGGGCGCGCGGGGGCGCGATCAGTCGTTGGCGATGTCGGGCGATTCGACGCCGGCCGCGCCTTCGAGCAGGCGGCGGGTGGCTTTGTAGGAATGCAGCATCTGGTCGGGCCACGGCGATTGCAGCATCACGGCCTCGTGATTCTCGAAGGCCGACGACAGCAGTTGCGCGAGCTGCGGCGAGCGCAGGTGGCGCAGCAGCACCGACAGCGCGATCGCGGTGGCCTGGCTGGCGCCGGCCGTTTGCAGTTCGGCGGCGGTCAGCGCGGAGATTTGTTCGTTGATGTTCATGAAGGCGCCTTTCGTGTGACGTGGGCCGCGCCGGGCGCGGCAAAGGCGGGATTTTCGCACGAGCGCGGCGCGGAGATGGGCGGGGATGCCGGCCGCCGCAGGAAACGCATGGCAGGGAAGCCATCGCGGGGAAGTCATCGCAGGGAAGTCATATCAACCATTGTGTTTCGAGGGAGCCAATCGCAGTGAGACGTTCGAACCATCTGTTTCTCGTCGTCGGGGCCGTGCTGGCGATCGTGGCCGCCGGCTTTACCTGGCGCACGGTCGATTACCGGCTGTCGTCCACCGTCGTGACCGGCACGGTGGTGCGGCTGCTGGCCGGCGGCCATCATCCCGAGGTGGCTTTCGACGCGCCCGACGGCACGCATCACACGCACCCGATCGGCACCTGGCGCTCGCTGGAGCCCGGCCAGCGCGTGCCGGTTCGGCTGCGTGCCGCGACGCCCGAGGCGAGCGCATCGATCGATGACGAGGTGGATATCTGGTGTGTGTCGGTGTTCCTGTGCGTGCTGGCGGCGGCGTTTCTGTGGAGCGGCATTCGGGGCGCACCCACGCGCGGGCGTTACGGCTGAAAAACCTCGGCAAGCGAGGTTCATGCACAGGCGCGGCACGCCGGATGCCTGTGCATAAGCGCCGTCGGGCGGCCCGTTTCGCATATCGGTCGCCGGCTTCGCCAAGTCGCGCGCGCAGCGCGGCCGTTCGGGTGTAAATGAGCGGCTTCCTTCCGACACAGGCCGCCATCATGGTGACGACAAACCTTCGCAACCTGACGAACGCGCCGGTCGATACCGCGCGCACCGACCCGCGGCAGCCCGCGCCCGGGCAGCGGCAGGACCACGGCGACAACACGCGCCGCGTCTCGATGGGCCACCTGTCGAACATGCCGCCCAGCTTCGCGGCCCAGCAGCGCGCGGCGGGCGGGCGCCCGCGCAACCGCACGGCGTCGGGGGCCGATGCCTCGCCGCACTCGGCTCATGTCGCCGCCCATCACCCGCTCGCGCCGCAGCATCACGCGATGCAATTCATCGCGCAGCACGCACCATCGCTGCCCGGTTCGGCCGAGCTGGCGGAGCAGTACGACATCTCCGCGCTCGGGCCGATGACCGATACCGAAATGATCGGCATGACGGGGCATGCGGCGCTGCATGCCGCGGCGCCGCCCGGCGTCGATCCGGACGTGCATCGCGTGCAGCAGGAGATGGTCCAGCACATGACGCGCAAGATCGGCCAGGTTCAGGACGAGATGGTCAAGAACCTGGAAAAGGCGAAGGTCAAGGACGACGACGAAGACGACTGACGCCGGGCGCGCCACGTCACGGCGCACTCAGCCCGATGCCCCGATCCGCTGCGCGATGAACGCCAGGAAGCTGCGGATCTTCGGCACGGTGTGGCGGCTCGGCGAGCAGAACGCCCAGGCGTCGCCGTAATAGTTCGTCTTGAACACCCAGTCGGGCAGCACGCGCGCGACGCGGCCGTCCTGCAGCGCCGCCGCCGCCACGAAATGCGGCACCCCGCCGATGCCGATATCGGCCAGCACCGCCTCCAGCCGCACGCCCGAATGATTGGCGACGTAGCGGCCGCGCACGTCGATAGCCACCGTCGTTCCCTGTTTCTCGAAGCGCCAGCGCGTGTCGACCGGATCCTCGCTGAGCGTCACGCAACTGTGCGCGGCCAGCTCGCGCGGATGCGCGGGCGCGCCGTGCCGCGCCAGATAGGCCGGCGTCGCGCACACCACATGCTCGATGCGCAGCAGCTTGCGGCCGACCAGGCCGGGCGGCGGATCGTCGGTGATCCGGAACACGATGTCGACCTGATCGGCGGCGGGGTCGAGCGGGCCGTCGTCGAGCTTCAGCACCACGTCCACCGAGGGGTGCGCGGCGAGGAAATCGGGGATGTTGGGATGGATCAGGAAGCGTCCGAGCGCGCGCGGGGCACTGATGCGCAGCGTGCCGGCCGGTTCGGCCGAGCGCCGTTCGGCCAGCGACATCACCGATTTGGCGGCCGCCACCAGCTCGGTGGCATGGCGCAGCGCTTCCATGCCTTCGTCGCTGAGGCGCAGCCGGCGCGTGGTGCGCACGATCAGCCGCGTGCCGAGCGCGCGCTCCAGCCGGGCGATCGAACGGCTGACCGCCGACGGCGTCGAGCCGAGCCGGCGCGCGGCCTCGGAGAAGCTGCCGGCCTCCGCGACCTTGACGAGGGTCGCCATCTCGACCATCAACGGCGGAATCTGATTTGTGCTCACGGGGAACAGGTCCTTGCTCGGTCGCGCGTATTATCGGCCGCCGGGGGGCTGCGTACAATCGGCGCACCGTCCCGCCAATCGTTGCCCGTTCGATGAAAAAACCGCTTCTGATCGTGATCGCCGGCGAAACCTTCGCCTCGATCCGTGCCGCCCACGATGATTTCGCCGACTGGATCGAGGCCGGCCTCGTGTCCGACCCGGACGCGGGCCTGCCGGTCGAGCGGTTCGACGCGCGCAGCGCCGAGGCCTTACCCGACCCGCGCGGTTTCGCCGGGATCGTCGTGACCGGTTCGCATGCGATGGTGACGGCGCGCGAGGCCTGGAGCGAGCGGCTCGGGCGCTGGCTGGCCGAATCCGCCGAATCCGCCGACGGCCCGGCGATGCTCGGCATCTGCTACGGCCATCAATTGCTCGGGCAGGCGCTCGGCGGCGAGGTGGGCGACCGCCGCGACGGGCGGTTCGAGATCGGCACGGTGTCGATCTCGAAGACGGCCGACGCGGCGGCGGACCCGCTGTTCGGCGCGCTGCCCGCCCGTTTCGACGCGCAGGTCGTGCATTACCAGTCCGTTCATCGTCTGCCTGCGGGCGCGCGCTTGCTGGCCGCGAGCGAGGCCGATCCGTGCCAGGCGTTTCGCTACGGCGCGCGCACCTGGGGCGTGCAGTTTCATCCGGAGTTTCCGCAGGCGGCGATCGAGGCGTATCTCGCGATCCTGCGCGCGCAGCCGGGCGAGCATGGCGCGGACGCGGTGCCGCCGAACGTGAGCGTGCGGACCACGCCGGTCGCGTTCGGCCTGCTCGGGCGTTTTGCGCGTTTGTGCGCGGGCTGTTGAAGCGCGGGCTGTTTTAAGGCCTGCTATCACGGCCTGCTATCACGGCCTGCTTCGCGGCCTGCTTCGCGGCCTGCTTCGCGGCCTGCTTCACGGCCTGCTTCACGGCCGCCCCCGCCTGCCTCAGTCGTCCTGTACTGCGCACTCCACCGTCACTTCGCCGCGCTGCTCGAAGCGCGCGAGCAGCGCGGCCTCGGCCTGCGCGTCGGTGACGAGCGTCCAGTTGCGATCGAGCGGCGTCCAGTGCTGCTGGCTTGCGCGTTCGAGCTTGTTCGACGTGACCAGCACCAGCACCTGCGCGGCCTGCGCGGCGATGCATTCCTTCAGATAGGCCTGCTCGGCCGACGCCTCGCACAGGCCGCGCCCGGCCACCACGCCATCCGCGCCCAGGAACGCCTTGTCGAAACTGATGCGCGACAGCGCCAACTGCGCGATCGGCCCGAGCGTGCTCATGCTGGACGGACGCACGTCGCCGCCGAGCAGCGTCACGCGCACCTCGGCCATCGCCAGCGTCGTGACGGCCAGCAGGTTGTTGGTGACCACGTGGATGTCGCGCCGCCCCGACAGCCAGCGCGCGAGCGCGGCGGTGGTGGTGCCGCCATCGAGAAAGATCGTGTCGCCGTCCTGCACGTGCCGCGCGGCCGCGCGCGCGATCGCTTCCTTCTGTTCGCGAAAGCTCGCGCGCCGGGTGTCGAGCGATTCCTCCGGCTCGTGCATGCCGACCGACGCCGCGCCGCCGTAGGTCCGCACGATGCGCCGCTCGTCGGCGAGCGCGCGCAGGTCGCGCCGCACGGTCGCCTCGGACATGCCGAAATGCTCGCAGAGCGCGGCGACGTCGTTCATGCCGGACAGCACGGCCTTGAGCATCGCCTCGCGGCGTTTCTCGACTTTCATGAAGTTCCTGTGCAGTGTTTCGATGGTTGCTGGAGACGAGGCTCGCCAGTGTAGCGGACGCCCCGCGCCCGGCGGCTGCCCGGCGCGCTCCGATCGAATGACCGATATTTTGATCGATTCGCTCAATATGGAGCGACTTTTTGCACCAATCGATCAGGGTAATCCCGTGGGAACGAGCAATTGCCCAAACCCGACGTTGTCGCTACACTCCGTTTTGATCGAATCGGTCAAAGTGTGACCGATTCAAACAGAAACTGCCTGGGGAGACACGGATGGCTCAGATTCACATCAAGCGCGCCATCGAGCGCGTACCGGGCGGGATGATGATCGTCCCGCTGCTGATCGGCTCGTTGATCGCGACGTTCCTGCCGACCATGCCGAAATTCTTCGGCTCGTTCACCAACGCGCTGTTCACCGGCTCGCTGCCGATCCTCGCCGTGTTCTACGTATGCATGGGCGCGAGCATCGACGTGAAGGCCACGCCCTACCTGCTGAAGAAGGGCGGGGCGCTGTTCGTGACCAAGGTCGGCGCGGCGATCGTGACGGGCATCGTGCTGGGCCATTTCCTCGGCGAGCAGCCGGTGTCGTCGGGCCTGTTCGCGGGCATCTCGACGCTGGCCGTGGTGGCCGCGATGAACGACACCAACGGCGGCCTCTACATGGCGCTGATGGGCCAGTACGGCCGCTCGGAGGATGTCGGCGCGTACACCATCATGTCGCTCGAATCCGGCCCGTTCCTGACCATGGTCACGCTCGGCGTGGCCGGTTTGTCGGCGTTCCCGTGGCCCACGCTGGTCGGCAGCATCCTGCCGCTCGCGCTCGGCATGCTGCTTGGCAATCTCGACCGCGAAATGCGCGCGTTCCTGAGCCGCGCGGTGCCGGTCATGATCCCGTTCTTCGCGCTGGCGCTCGGCGCCGGCCTCGATCTGCACAAGGTCTGGCAGGCCGGCCTGCTCGGCATCCTGCTCGGCGTCGCGGTGGTGATCGTGACGGGCGTGCCGCTCTACATCGCCGATCGCCTGACGGGCGGCACCGGCGTGGCCGGCGTGGCGGCGGCCAATACCGCGGGCAATGCGGCGGCGGTGCCGGCGCTGATCGCGGCGGCCAACCCCGTGTACACCGAAGCGGCCAAGTCGGCCACGCTGCTGGTGGCGGCCTGCGTGGTGGTGACCGCGATCGCCTCGCCGATCCTCACCGCCGCGGTGGCCAAGCGCGTCAACGCCAAGGGCGGCGCGCGAGCCGGCAACCCGGTGCGAGAGGGCGCGTGATGAGCACGTCCGGTCTGCTGATTGTTGCCGACGACCTGTCGGGCGCCGCCGATTGCGCGATCGCGTTCGCGGCGGCCGGGCGGCGCACCGTGGTGTCGCTCGACGCGAGCGTGCCGGTGCGGCCGGCGGCGGTGGTGGCGGTCGATACCGACACGCGCCGCCTGACGCCCGCCGAAGCGGCGCAGCGCGCGGCGGATGCCTGGCAGGCGTTGCAGGCGCCGGGCCGTCGGCTCTACAAGAAAATCGATTCGACCTTGCGCGGCAACTGGGCGGCCGAAGTGGCGGCGCTCGCTGCGCTGGCCGGCCCGGCCATCGTCGCGCCCGCGTTTCCGGCCACCGGCCGCACCGTGCGCGACGGCCGCGTGATGGTGCGCGGCGTGCCGCTCGAGGAAACCGAAACCTGGCAACTGGACAACGCCGGCCAGGACGCCGCGCTGCGCGCGATGCTGGAATCGGCCGGCCTGCGCGTCGAGCATGTCGCGCTCGAAACGCTGCGCGCCGCGCCGCAACGGATCGCCGAACTGCTCGCTGAAATGGCGCAGGGCGGCGCGAGCGCGATCGTCGTCGATGCCGAAACCGGCGAGGACCTGGCCGCGATCGCGCGCGTCACGGCCGCGATCGACGCGCCGTTCTTCTGGGTCGGCTCGGGCGGCTTGTCGCGCGAGCTCGCCGATCTGCCCGACCTGTTCGCGGCGCAACGGGAATCCGCAGCCGAACCGGTGGCGCAAACGCCGGCCGATGCCGCCGTGGCCGGCCCGCTGCTGGCGCTGGTCGGCAGCCTGTCGGCGATCTCCGAGCGTCAGTGCGTGCTGCTGCGCACCGAGGCCGGCATCGCCGAATTCATCGTGCCGCCGGCCGTGTTGCGCGAGGGCAGCGGCCACGCGCAATGGCGCGCGTGGCACGACCGCATCGGCGCGTGCCTGCGCGGCCAGCAGGACGCCATCGTGCGCATCGGCCGCGACGATGCGTTCGACCCGGCCGAAGGCTCGCACCTGTCGAACGCGCTCGCCGCGCTCGTCGCGCCGTATGTCGACGGCCTCGGCGGCCTGATCGTGACCGGCGGCGAGACCGCCCGCGCGATGCTGGCCGCCGCGCGAATCGGCGGCCTCGAACTGGCCTGCGAGATCGAGGCGGGTGTTGCGCTCGGCCGCCCGGCCGACGGCCTCGGCCCGCGCGTCGTCACCAAGGCCGGCGCGTTCGGCACCGAACACGCGCTGCTCGGCGCCTGGCGGCACCTGCGCGGCGAGCAGATGCCCACGGCGCGCCGCAGCGCCTGAACCCCACGAATCCACCCTGAACGAAACACATCATGAGCAACTATCTTCCTGTAATTGGCATCACGATGGGCGACGCGAGCGGCGTGGGCCCCGAGGTCGTCGTCAAGAGCCTCGTGCACGACACCGTCTACCAGCAATGCCGCCCGCTCGTGATCGGCGATGCGCGCCGGCTGGAGCGCGCGATCGAGATCACCGGGGTGCAGGCCACCGTGCGTCGCATCGAGGGCGCCGCGCAGGCGCGCTACGAGCGCGGCACGATCGACTGCATCGACCTCGAACTGATTCCCGCCGACCTGCCGTTCGGCCAGCTCTCGCCGGTGGCGGGCGATGCGGCCTATCGCTACATCGCGCGCGCCGTCGAGCTGGCGCAGGCCAACCAGATCGACGCGATCTGCACCGCGCCGCTGAACAAGGAAGCGCTGCATGCCGGCGGCCACAAGTTCCCGGGCCACACCGAAATGCTGGCGCACCTGACGGGCGTCGAGGAAGTGTCGATGATGCTGGTCGCGCCGCAACTGCGCGTGATCCACGTCACGACCCACATCGGCATCATCGACGCGATCCGCAAGATCGAGCCGGGCCTCGTGCAACGCACGATCGAGCGCGGCAACGCCACGCTGATCAAGGCCGGCATTGCAAAGCCGCGCATCGGCGTGTGCGGCATCAATCCGCATGCGGGCGAGAACGGCCTGTTCGGCTATGGCGAAGAAGAGGAGAAGATCATCCCGGCCGTGACGCTACTGCAGGAACGCGGCCTCGACGTGACCGGCCCGCTGCCCGCCGACACGCTGTTCTACCGCGCCGGCCGTGGCGATTTCGACCTGGTGGTGGCGATGTATCACGATCAGGGTCACGGCCCGGTCAAGGTGCTCGGCCTCGAAGCCGGCGTCAACGTGACGGTCGGGCTGGACGTGGTGCGCACCTCGGTGGACCACGGCACCGCGTTCGACATCGCCGGCAAGGGCATCGCCGACGAAGGCAGCATGCTCGAAGCGCTGCGCCAGGGCGCCGAACTGGCGACGCGCCGCACCTGAAAGCGGCGCGCTGCGCGCCGCCCGGGCCGGCTCGCGACTCCCCTGCGCGTGCCGGCCGATGACGAAGCGGGCCGCTTCCCCCGGCGGCCCGCGTGGTCATGGGGAGGCGCGTCGCCTATCGCGTGACGCGTCGAGGTGTGGCTTCTTCCTTCCTTTCCGGCGCTCTGCCGGATGTTTCGGCGGCTGGCGGCCCCGAGTCGGCCCAAGCCTGCGCAGCGATTTGCTGCGTGGCGGCCCGTGTTTTTCCTTCGATCCCGTCATCCTGCGCACGCCCGCATCGTGCCGGGGCGGTTGCCGCGCGCGGCGGCCGGCTCCGGCGCGTCATGCCGCGTAAGGTAGAATCGCACGCTGTTTTTCGACCCGGCGGAATCGGGCAGCCGGGCACGGATTCGATGCGGCGGCGATGCCGGGCCGCCGTCGCCCCAACGGGGGCACGATGCCCTGAATGACAAGGCCGGCGCCGACCGGCCTTGCGGAAAGAATGATGACCACGACAACCATGCTGGACGGCCGGGCCGAGGGGCAGTTGCCCGCGGGCCGGGCGGCGGGCGAACCGCAAGCCGATGCACGATCCGCCCCGACGAACGCCGGGGCCGCCGCACCAACGGTTGCCATCCTCGTGCCCTGCTACAACGAAGCCGTGACGATCGCGGCCGTGGTGGCCGATTTCCAGCGCACCGTGCCGGGCGCGACCGTCTACGTGTTCGACAACAACTCGACCGACGGCACCGCCGGGGTGGCCCGCGGTGCCGGCGCCGTGGTGAGCGGCGTGCGCGATCAGGGCAAGGGCAGCGTGATCCGCCGCATGTTCGCCGATATCGAGGCCGACGTGTACGTGCTCGTCGACGGCGACGACACCTACGACGCCACCGCCGCCCAGGCGCTGATCGACGGCGTGCTGATCGACGGGCGCGACATGGTGGTCGGCACGCGCCGCACCGACGAGCAGGCGGCCTACCGCGCCGGCCATCGCTTCGGCAACTGGATGCTGACCTCGTGCGCGGCCTGGCTGTTCGGGCGGACCTTCACCGACATGCTGTCCGGCTATCGCGCGTTCTCGCGCCGCTTCGTCAAATCGTTCCCGGCGCACGCCAGCGGTTTCGAGATCGAGACCGAACTGACCGTGCATACGCTCGAGTTGCGCATGCCGGTGGCCGAGATCGATACCGTCTATCGCTCGCGGCCGGAAGGCTCGGAGAGCAAGCTCAACACCTATCGCGACGGCTTCCGGATTCTGCTGACGATCCTGCGTCTGCTCAAGGCCGAGAAGCCGCTGGCGTTCTTCTCCGTGGGCGCGCTGCTGTGCGGGTTGCTGTCCGTCGGGCTGGCGCTGCCGCTGCTCGATACGTATTTGAAGACGGGGCTCGTGCCGCGCCTGCCCACCGCCGTGCTGTCGGTGGCGATCATGCTGGCCGGGGCGATGTTCCTGACCTGCGGCATCGTGCTCGACACCGTCACGCGCGGCCGCAGCGAGACCAAGCGCTTCGCCTACCTGGCCGAGCCCGGGCCGCTGCATCTGCGCTCGCGCCGCTGAGATGCGCCGTCAGCTGTTCCGCTTCCTGATCGCGGGCGCGCTCGGCTTTGCCGTCGACGCGTCGGTGCTCTGGCTCGCACTCGCCGCCGGGCAGGGCTATTTCGTCGGGCGCGCGCTGTCGTTCCTCGCGGCGGTCTGGACCACCTGGCAGATCAACCGCCGCTACACGTTCCGCCAATCCGACGCGCCACGCGGCTCGGCCTGGCGCGAATGGTGGCAATACCTGTTGGCCATGTCGCTCGGCGGCGCGGTGAACTACGCCGCCTACAGCGCCGTCGTGCTGAACTTCCCGGCCACGCGCTGGCTGCCGTTCGCCGGCGTCGCGGTCGGCTCGATCGCCGGGATGGCCGTGAACTTCGCCAGCGCCAAGTGGTGGGTGTTCCGGCGTTCGGCGCGGCCGTAAATTCCGGATTCCTCGATGTCCGTCTCCCGATCCTTCTCGTCCCGTTCTCATCCGCCGAGCCTGCCGCTCGCCTCGCGTATCGCGATCGTGCTGGTGCCGCTGCTGTTCGGCTGCTATTCGCTGTGGCTCGGCGCCGATTCGAACTGGGATCTGCACAACTATCACCTGTACGCCGCGTTCGCCTTCCTGCACGGCAAGCTGACCACCGACCTCGGCGCCGCGAGTTTTCAGGGCTATTTCAATCCCTTGCTGGACGTGCTGTTCTACTGGCTGAACACGCATTGGCCGCCGCGTCTGGTGGGTTTCCTGATCGGCGCGTTTCACGGGCTGATGTTCGTGCTGCTGCTCGACATCGCGCGCCGCCTGCTGGCCGGGCTGCCCGGCGCCGATCGTCAGCGCGTGCCGTTCTGGCTGGCGCTGGCCGGCTGCCTGACCGCGAATTTCCTGTCCGTGCTCGGCAATACGATGGGCGACAGCACTACCGCCGTCGTCTGCCTGGCCGGCGTCGCGCTGCTGGTGGCGCATTGGGATGCACTCGGGCGCTTCAGCGTGCGGGGCTTCGCCGTGTTGCTGGCCGGCGGCCTGCTGATCGGGCTGGCGGCGGGGCTCAAGCTGACCAACGCGGTGTTCGCCGTGGCCGGTTGCGGCGCGCTGCTCGCGGCGATGCCGGGCAACCTGCTGGTGCGCCTGCGCGTGGGCTTCGTGTTCGGCATCGGCGTGCTGGCGGGATTTGCCGCGACCGGCGGCTACTGGATGCTGCGGATGTGGCACACGTTCGGGAATCCTTTGTTTCCGCAGTTCAGCGCCGTGTTTCCGAATCCGCTGGTCAAGCCGCTGTCGATCAGCGATACGCGCTGGATGCCGCACGGCATCGTGGAGACGGTGCTGTGGCCTTTCGTCATTTCGCTCGATGCGCATCGCGGCGGCGAGGCCGGGTTGCGGCAGATCATCTGGGCGATCGTCTATGTGCTCGGGCTGATCTGGGCGGCGCGTGCCGTGTCCGCGAGGCTGGCGGCGCGCGGCGGCGAACGCATGGACCCGCGCGCGGCGTTCGTGATCGCGTATCTCGCGTTCGGCTTCGTGCTGTGGATGAAGCTGTTCGGCATCTATCGCTATATCGTGCCGATCGAGGTGCTCGCGCCGCTCGTCGCGTTCCTCGTGCTCACGCAACTGACGACCCATGCCCGCGCCCGGCGCTGGGCGAAGTGGCTGCTCGGGATCGCCACGGCGATCGTGGTGGCCGGCGGCGCGCCGACCTGGGGGCACAACGGCTGGGCCGATCCGCTCTATCACGCCGAGGTGCCGCCGCTCGACCAGCCGGCGCGTACCACCGTGCTGCTCGTGAACGCGGAGCAGCCGCGTGCCTGGCTCTCCACCTTGTTTCCGCCGGCGGTGGCGTTTGTCGGCGTGGATGTCGGATTCCCCGAGGGCGCGGGCTACATGCCGCGCGTGCACGAGATCGCCGACAGCCGCAAGGGGCCGGTGTACGCGCTGCTCGGGGGGGCCTACAACGGGCGGGCCGATACCGTCGCGCAACTCGATGCCACGCTCGGCAAGCTCGGCCTGACGCATGGCGAGCGCGGCTGCGCGATGCTGACGTCGCTGGTCAGGCGCGTGCGCCTGCATGCGGCGGTGCTGCCGGTTGCCGGGACGGACGGCCCGGCGCGTTGCACGATCGGCTTGCGCGCCGACGATGTGAGGGATATCGACGCCGAGAATCGCGCGATCGTCACGCGAATGGATGCCGTGCTGCACGCCCGCGGGTTCGCGATCGTGCCGGGCAGTTGCGCGGCGTATTCGGCGGGGATCGGGGCGGGGAAGGATCCGTATCAGTTCTGCCGGGTCGAGGTGTTGCGGCGCTGATGTTGCGCGTTGCGACGAACCGTCTCGATCGGGCGATGATTGCCGGCCCGATCGCGATGGCGGGCGCATCCGGAATGCATGTTGTCGTTTTCGAGAATGGAATCGAACGTGTGGGGGTCGGCTATCCCTTACACTTTCGCAAAATCACGCGTGAGAGCGCAGGGGTGGTTACCGATGAGCAAGTTCATTGCCGCACTGGCGTTCGCCGCCGAGAGACACCGACACCAGCGTCGCAAGGACGTCGATGCCTCGCCCTACATCAATCATCCGATCGCGTTGGCCAACGTGCTGGCCAACGAGGCCGGCATCGACGACGAGCCGGTGCTGACCGCCGCGATCCTGCACGACGTGATTGAGGACACCGCTACCACGGAGCAGGAGCTGGTGCAGTTGTTCGGCCAGATCGTGGCCGATATCGTGCGCGACGTGACCGACGACAAATCGCTGCCGAAAGAAGAGCGCAAGCGCCTTCAGGTCGAGCATGCCGCGCACATCAGCCGGCGCGCGAAGCTCGTCAAGCTCGCCGACAAGATCTGCAACCTGCGCGACATCGCCGAGAACCCGCCGGCCGACTGGCCCGAGCAACGCAAGCGCGAGTATTTCGATTGGGCGAAGGAGGTGGCCGACCAGGTGCGCGGCGTGCATCCGACGCTGGAGAGGTTGTTCGACGAGGCTTATGCGAGGCGGCCGGAGGCGTGAGGTAGGACGTGCCGCCTCGATGTTCGGGAGCGGCACAGCAAAAAGCCCGCTTGCTTTCGCAGAGCGGGCTTTTGATATTTGGTTGCGGGGATAGGATTTGAACCTATGACCTTCGGGTTATGAGCCCGACGAGCTGCCAGACTGCTCCACCCCGCGACGCGTAGTGTACTCGGGGCGAGGGGGGAAGTCAAATGGATCGGGCGGGTATGGGTAGCGGGCTGGGTATGCATTCCCGCGCGCTGCGAGCGACGGTGCCCAGTGGATGCATGCGTTGAACCGTGTTGCAATTGACCGGACAGGTTTTGCAGTTGTTTGCGCTTCCCAAAAAGGGCCGATGCTATGTTCGCATCATCACCCTTGAAGGAGCTTCCGATGTCGTATTTCGATACTCTGCCGGCTGATGCAGCCGAATTCTCGATCGAAAAAGCAGCGTCGTTGGCGCTTCAGCAACTTGTGCTGGCGAAGCAACTCTCCGACAAGGTGCTGTTGACGCACGACAGTCAAACCGTGGCGACCGTCGCGCAGATCATCGCGATCAATTATCAGACGCTGTCTCGAACGTAGGTTCGTGGTTGGGCTGGCGAGTCGCTCGGTCGCGACGGTGAGACGCCGGACTTTTGTGCTTCCACTTTTTATCTTGATGGGATTCCACCGAAATCATGGACGAAGCAGCAATCACAGCGCGTATTCAGTCGCTTCAGGAAAATCGGCGCGCAGGCGAAGAGCAGCTTCGTCGACTCGATACGCAGCAGCGCGAACTGCAACAGACGTTGCTGCGTATCGACGGCGCGCTTCAGGTGCTGACCGAGTTGCTTGACGATGTGCGGCGGCACGGGGCTTCGGGGGAAGGGCCGGAGTAGTGTCGGCAGGTGGGGCTGGCGTCGACAAATTCCTGCACGTTAAGGCGCTGCGGAGGTTTTCCATAATTTGAGGCGATTCCGACAGCTTTGCCCCAAGCGCGGCTTTTCATTTGTGACGCGTCCGCTTTCGTGCCAGGATCACCGGTCATCCATAACAAACAGGCCAGACCATGAACGAAGCCACCATTTCCGCTCGCCTCCAGGAGCTGGAGGACAACCACCGGGCCGGCGAAGAGCAACTTCGCGCGCTTGAGAACAGGCAACGCGAATTGCAGCAAACCCTGTTGCGTATCGCCGGCGCGATCCAGGTGCTGAAGGAGTTGCGCGACGAACTTCGTCAGCAAGCGGTGTCTGGCGACGGGCAAGCGTAGCGCTAGATCGTGCCGGTTTTAAGCATGCCAACGCGTGTGCGATTCGAGCACACCTCGTTGTCACACATCCGTCCTGGCATCACCGGATGCACACCAGCCGATGGACTGGGCGTAGCACCCGGTCATCAGTGTCGACGCAGTTCGATACCGCCAGCGGGGCGGTTGGTCTCGTGCCCCTCGGTGATACGCGAGGCCTATGAACAAGGCCTTCGCATTCGTCGAACGAGTCATTGCCCTCATACGCAAGCAGCTTGAGCGGCTACAAAATTCCTCCGCAGGTCACTATGATGCGAACAAAAGCGAGAAGAACATCGCCGAGCGCGGCCTCTCCTTCGAGCTGGCTCATGACTTCGAGATGGCAGGTGCGTTGATCGTGGAAGATGTCCGGATGGCGTATCCGGAGCGCCGCTTCCAGGCGCTCGGTTATTTAGACGATCGCCTTCATATGCTGGTGTTCACGCCGCGCGGCGGCATGGTTCACGTTATCAGCCTTCGAAAAGCCAACTCCCGTGAGGTGAAGAGATATGAGCAAGCAAAAAACCAGCAATCCGACTGACGACAATCCGGCGTGGACGGATGCCGATTTCGCGCGCGCGACCGGCGGAAGACGTGTTGTCCGAGTTGTTAGGCGAGGAGGTTGCGGCCAAGTTGACGAAGCCGCGTGGCAGGCCGAAGTCGGTCAATCCCAAGATGCCGCTCAAACTGCGGATCGATCCTGACATCGTGGATGCCTGCAAGGCCCAGGGCGACGGATGGCAAACACGCATGAACGATGCGCTCAGGGACTACGCGACATCACACGGCATGATGTGAGGTTGTGTGTCTGGCGTGGCCAGCCCAAGGCCACACGCCTCTCCTTAAAACACAAATCGAAGCGGACATCGATGAGGCGGTATGGGAGTTCTCCCTTCGCTTGCTGGTAAGGCTTATCGCACCGAGAACCGGTTCGGTTGTTGGTATCGGCAGGTACCAACAAAAAATACCAACAAAGGTGCTCGCTGTCTTTGAGCAAAGTCTGATAACGCTGGGGGCTAAAAGCCTTACTGGGCGGGCTTGAGAGGGGGGTGGGAGGTGAAACTTGGGGAAGGTTTGGGGCTTGACTGGTCCCCCCGACAGGGATCGAACCTGTATCTAGCGCTTAGGAGGCGCTTGTTCTATCCATTGAACTACGGGGAGCGGATAGGGCGCCGGTGACGGCGCCGCGATTCAGCGGGGCAGAGTATAGCAAAGCTTCCCGCCCCTAAAACGGCTGTCAAGCGCGTCCGCCCGCAACCTCACCGCAAAATCAAAAATCCACCACCACGAAATCCTCCTTGCCCACATCGCACAGCGGGCAGCGCCAATCCGCCGGGATGTCGGCGAAGCGTGTGCCGGCCGGGATGCCTTCGTCGGGCAGGCCTTCCTGTTCGTTGTAGATCCAGCCGCAGATCAGGCAGACCCAGCTTTGGTATTCGACGACTTCGCTCATGATGACGATCGGAAAATAGTGCGGAAACAGTGAAAATTGTGCAGCAGCTGGCCGGCAGACCGCGCAATATACCCGAAACGCCCGGCCGCCCAGCCTGCGCCCGATCAACGTTCGCCGCACCGTTGCGCGCGGCTCGCCATCCGGCCAACTTAGAACCACTCCCGATGCCCGTTACAATGGGCGCTTCCGAATCCCTCTCATCGCCGCTCCCCCCATGTCGCTCTATTCCATTACCGGCGCGCAGCTTGCGTTCGGTCACGTCGCGTTGCTCGATCACGCGGATTTTTCGCTCGAAGCCGGCGAACGCGTCGGCCTCATCGGCCGCAACGGCGCGGGCAAGTCCTCGCTGCTGAAGATCGTCGCGGAGCTCGCGCGTCCCGACGACGGTCTGATCACCCGCCAGCAGGATCTGGTGACGGTCTACGTGTCGCAGGAGCCCGAATTCGAGCCGGGGCTGTCGGTGTTCGACGCGGTGGCGGGCGGTCTCACGCATATCCAGGCGCTGCTCGACGAGTTCGACACGGTCGCGCACGGGCTCGCTGACGAACCGGAAGGCGCCGGGCACGACGCGCTGATGGCGCGCATGAACACGCTGCAGGCGTCGCTCGACATGGCCGATGGCTGGAACTGGCGCACCCGCGTGGCCACCACGCTGGCGCAGATCGGCCTCGACGGCGAACTGCTGGTGGAAGCGCTGTCGGGCGGCATGAAGAAGCGCGTGGCGCTGGCCCGCGCGCTGGTGCTGCAGCCCGACGTGCTGCTGCTCGACGAACCCACCAACCACCTCGATTTCGAAGGCATCCGCTGGCTGGAAGAACTGCTGATCTCGCAGCGCTCGAGCGTGCTGTTCATCACTCACGATCGCGCGTTCCTCGATCGCGTCGCCACCCGCATCGTCGAGCTCGATCGCGGCCGGCTGCTGTCCTATCCCGGCAACTTCTCGCAATATCAAACGCGCAAGGAGCAGCAGCTGGAAGTCGAGCGCGTCGAGAATGCGAAGTTCGACAAGCTGCTGGCACAGGAAGAAGTCTGGATCCGCAAGGGCGTGGAAGCGCGCCGCACGCGCAGCGTGGGCCGCATCGCGCGGCTCGTGGACATGCGCAACGAGCGCGCCGAACGCCGCAATTCGCAGGGCAACGTGCGCCTCGACGTGGCGCAGGGCGAGAAGTCGGGCAAGATCGTCGCGGAGCTGACCGACGTCACGATTCGCTACGACGGCCGCACCTTCATCGATACCTTCTCCAGCACTGTGATGCGCGGCGACAAGATCGGCCTGATCGGCCCGAACGGCGTCGGCAAGACCACCATGCTGAAGCTGATCCTCGGCGAACTCACGCCGGACGAAGGCAAGGTCCGCACCGGCACCAACCTGCAGGTGGCGTACTTCGACCAGATGCGCGCGCAGCTCGATCTCGACAAGAGCCTCGCCGATACCATCAGCCCCGGCAGCGAATGGGTGGAAGTGGCGGGCACCAAGAAGCATGTGATGAGCTATCTCGGCGATTTCCTGTTCGCGCCGGAGCGCGCGCGCTCGCCGGTGCGCTCGCTGTCGGGCGGTGAACGCAACCGCCTGCTGCTGGCGCGCCTGTTCGCACGGCCGGCCAACGTGCTGGTGCTCGACGAACCGACCAACGACCTCGACATCCCCACGCTCGAACTGCTCGAAGAGCTGCTGGCCGACTACGACGGCACGGTGCTGCTGGTCAGCCACGATCGCGCCTTCCTCGACAACGTGGTCACCTCGGTGATCGCGTCGGAAGGCAACGGCGCCTGGCGCGAATACGTCGGCGGCTTCACCGACTGGCAAACCCAGCAAGCGCGCTCGAAGGATCTGGCCCGGCAGCAGGAAGCCGCCGCGCCCGCGCCGGCTGCCGTGCCGAAGGACGACGCCGGCAAGAACGCGGCGAGCCGCAACACCCAGCGCCCGGTCAAGCTGTCGTTCAACGACCAACGCGAACTCGACAATCTGCCCCAGAAGATCGCGGCGATCGAAGCCGAGCAGGCCGCGATCAACGCGCAACTCGAAGACGGCACGATCTTCGCGCGCGACGCGAAGGAAGGCACGCGCCTGACCGAACGCTTCGCCACGCTCGACAACGAACTGCTCGTCGCGCTCGAACGCTGGGAAGAACTCGAGGCCAAGCGCAAGCCGTCATGATCGCGCGCGCAAGGAACCAGTAAAATACGCCGCGTTTCGGCCCCGGCGTCGCATGCGGCGCCGCCCGATTTCGGAGCAGTCGCGTCAGCGCATTGTTTCGATTGGCTTTTTTATCGAATTCAACGTTTTGTCCACGATGTTGTCCACATGATCTGGGGATAAGCATCGCGGACGATGGATGAACTAGCGCCTATGTCCACGAAAAAGCCCGCAGCGGCCTATAGCGAAGCATCGATCAAGGTGCTGAAGGGTCTCGAACCCGTCAAGCAGCGGCCCGGTATGTACACGCGTACCGAAAACCCGCTGCACATTATCCAGGAAGTCATCGACAACGCCTCCGACGAGGCGCTCGGCGGCCACGGCAAGCAGATCACGGTCACGCTGCATGCGGATCAGTCGGTCTCGGTCGAGGACGACGGTCGCGGCATTCCGTACGGCATGCACCCGGACGAAGGCGTGCCGGTGGTCGAAATCGTTTTCACGCGCCTGCACGCCGGCGGCAAGTTCGACAAGGCGGCCGGCGGCGCCTACACGTTCTCCGGCGGCCTGCACGGCGTGGGCGTGTCGGTCACCAACGCGCTGGCCACGCGCCTCGACGTCACGGTCTGGCGCGACGGCAAGATCGCCGAACTCGGTTTCGCGCACGGCGACGTGGTCAAGCCGCTCGTCACGCAGGCGGCCGGCCGCGGCGAGAAGAAGTCGGGCACGCGCGTGCGCGTCTGGCCGGACGGCAAGTATTTCGATTCGCCGAACCTGCCGGCCGGCGAACTGCAGCGCCTGCTGCGCTCGAAGGCGGTGCTGCTGCCGGGCGTCGAAGTGGTGCTGATCACCGAGAAAACCGGCGAGCGTCAGGTCTGGAAGTACCAGGACGGCCTGCGCGGCTATCTGCTCGACGAAATGAACGGCAGCGAGCTGCTGATTCCTCTGTTCGAGGGCGAACGCTTCGCCGATTCGAAAAGCTCGGGCGACGATACCTTCGCCGACGGCGAAGGCGCATCGTGGGTGGTGGCCTGGAGCGAGGAAGGCTCGCTCACGCGCGAATCCTACGTGAACCTGATTCCGACACCGGCGGGCGGCACGCATGAATCGGGGCTGCGCGACGGCCTCTATCAGGCGGTCAAAAGCTTCGTCGAGCTGCACAACCTGCAGCCGAAGGGCGTCAAGCTGCTGGCCGAGGACGTGTTCGCGCGCGTGTCGTTCGTGCTGTCGGCAAAGGTGCTCGATCCGCAGTTCCAAGGCCAGATCAAGGAGCGCCTGAACAGCCGCGACGCCGTCAAGCTGGTGTCGTCGTTCTCGCGCCCGGCGCTCGAACTGTGGCTGAACCAGCACGTCGAGCACGGCAAGAAGCTGGCGGATCTGGTCATCAAGCAGGCGCAGGCGCGCACGCGCGCCGGCCAGAAGGTCGAGAAGCGCAAGAGCTCGGGCGTGGCGGTGCTGCCCGGCAAGCTGACCGACTGCGAAACGCAGGACATCACGCGCAACGAACTGTTCCTGGTCGAGGGCGATTCCGCCGGCGGCTCGGCCAAGATGGGCCGCGACAAGGAATATCAGGCGATCCTGCCGCTGCGCGGCAAGGTGCTGAACACCTGGGAAACCGAGCGCGACCGCCTGTTCGCGAACAACGAGGTGCACGACATCTCGGTGGCGATCGGCGTCGATCCGCACAGCCCCGACGACAACGTCGACCTGTCGAACCTGCGCTACGGCAAGATCTGCATCCTGTCGGACGCGGATGTCGACGGCGCGCACATCCAGGTGCTGCTGCTCACGCTGTTCTTCAAGCATTTCCCGCAACTGATCGAGCGCGGCCACGTGTGCGTGGCGCGGCCGCCGCTGTTCCGCGTCGATGCGCCGGCGCGCGGCAAGAAGCCCGCGCAGAAGCTCTACGCGCTCGACGACGGCGAACTCGAGGCGATCCTCGACAAGCTGCGCAAGGACGGCGTGCGCGACACGCAATGGTCGATCAGCCGCTTCAAGGGCCTCGGCGAAATGAGCGCCGAGCAGCTGTGGGACACCACCATGAATCCCGATACGCGCCGCCTCACGCCGGTCGCGCTCGGCGGGCTCGATTACGACGCCACGGTATCGCGCATGACGATGCTGATGGGCAAGGGCGAGGCGTCCGCACGTCGCGGCTGGCTCGAGGAAAAGGGCAACGAGGTCGAGGTGGATATCTGAACGGCGTGATCCGCGCCGCGCACCCGATGCGCCGCGCGGCACGCCGGCCGAGCCGCCCCTGAACCGATACGGAAGCGATACCAGATGGACGACAACACCCCCGATTTTTTCGATGAGCCGCCCAAGCCGCCCGAAGGCGGCGATGTCCTGACGCTCGGCGATTATGCCGAGAGCGCCTACCTCAGCTACGCGGTCAGCGTCGTCAAGGGCCGCGCGCTGCCGGATGTCTGCGATGGCCAGAAGCCGGTCCAGCGCCGCATTCTGTTCGCGATGAACGAGATGGGCCTCGGCAACAACGCCAAGCCCGTGAAGTCGGCGCGCGTGGTGGGCGACGTGCTCGGCAAGTACCACCCGCACGGCGATCAATCCGCCTACGACGCGCTCGTGCGTCTCGCGCAGGATTTCTCGATGCGCTACCCGCTGATCGACGGCCAGGGCAACTTCGGCTCGCGCGACGGCGACGGCGCGGCCGCGATGCGATACACGGAAGCACGGCTCACGCCGATCGCCCAGTTGCTGCTCGACGAGATCGACCAGGGCACGGTCGGTTTCATGCCGAACTACGACGGTTCGTTCCAGGAGCCGCAACTGCTGCCGGCGCGGCTGCCGTTCGCGCTGCTGAACGGCGCGTCGGGCATCGCGGTCGGCCTCGCGACGGAAATCCCGTCGCACAACCTGCGCGAAGTGGCGGCCGCGGCTGTGGCGCTGATCCGCAACCCGAAGCTCTCGCACGCCGAGCTGATGCAACTGGTGCCCGGCCCGGATTTCCCGGGCGGCGGCCAGATCATCTCGAGCGACGCGGAAATCTCCGCTGCCTACGAAGTCGGGCGCGGCAGCCTCAAGGTGCGCGCGCGCTGGAAGATCGAGGAGCTCGCGCGCGGCCAGTGGCAACTGGTGGTCAACGAATTGCCGCCGAACACCTCGGGCCAGAAGGTGCTCGAGGAAATCGAGGAGCTGACCAACCCGAAGATCAAGGCCGGCAAGAAGACGCTCACGCAGGAGCAGGCCAATACCAAGAAGACCCTGCTCGACCTGCTCGACGCCGTACGCGACGAGTCGGGCAAGGATGCGCCGGTGCGGCTCGTGTTCGAGCCGAAGTCGCGCACCCTCGATCAGACCGAGTTCGTGCAGTCGCTGCTCGCGCACACCAGCCTCGAATCGAACGCGCCGCTGAACCTCGTGATGATCGGCCCCGACGGCCGGCCCGCGCAGAAGGGGCTCGGCACGATCCTCGGCGAGTGGGTGGGGTTCCGCCAGCAGACGCTGACGCGGCGTTGCCGCCATCGTCTGGGCAAGGTCGACGACCGCATCCACATCCTCGAAGGGCGGATGATCGTCTTCCTGAACATCGACGAGGTGATCCGGATCATCCGCGAGTCGGACGAACCGAAGGCCGCGCTGATGTCGGCGTTCGGGCTGACCGAGCGTCAGGCCGAAGACATTCTCGAAATCCGCCTGCGTCAGCTCGCGCGGCTCGAGAAGATCAAGATCGAGAAGGAGCTCGACGAGTTGCGCGCCGAGAAGGCCAAGCTGGAAGAGCTGCTGGGCAACGACAGCGCGATGAAGCGGCTCATGATCAAGGAGATCGAGGGCGACGCCAAGCAGTTCGGCGACGACCGCCGCACGCTGATCCAGCAGGAAAAGCGCGCGATCTTCGAGGCCAAGGTGATCGACGAGCCGGTGACGGTGGTGGTGTCGCAAAAGGGCTGGGTGCGTGCGCTGAAGGGCCACGGGCTCGACCCGGCGAGCTTCACGTTCAAGGCCGGCGACGGCCTCTACGCGGCGTTCCAGTGCCGCACGCCCGATACGCTGATCGCCTGGGGCAGCAAGGGCCGCGTGCATTCGGTGCCGGTGCAGGTGCTGCCGGGCGGGCGCGGCGACGGCGTGCCGGTCACCTCGCTGATCGAACTCGAATCGGGCACGCACCTGATGCATTACTTCGCGGCCGGCGCGGAGCAGCCGCTGCTGCTCGCGTCGAGCAACGGCTTCGGCTTCATCGCCAAGGTGGGTGACATGATCAGCCGTCAGAAGGCCGGCAAGGCCTTCATGACGATCGACGAGGGCGCGGTGCCGCTCGCGCCGATGCCGGTCATGCCGCTCGCCACGCAGGTGGCCTGCCTGTCGGGGCAGGGGCGCCTGCTGGTGTTCGGGATCGACGAGATGAAGACGCTGTCGGCCGGCGGCCGCGGCGTGATCCTGATGGCGTTGGAAGACAAGGAAACGCTGGTGCAGGCGCTGGCGATCGACGGTCGCGGCGTGCTGCTGCAAGGCACCGGTCGCGGCGGCAAGGCGCAGGATGCGGTGCTGGCGGGCGCGGCGCTTGCGCCGCTGGTCGGCAAGCGTGCCCGCAAGGGCCGTGCGCCGGAGCTCAAGCTGAAGCTGTCCGGCCTGCTGCCGATCTTCGGCTGACGTACCGCACGCAGCGCACGCGGCGGCGCGCGGCCTGCGCGCCCCGTATCGGCTTCCGTCCGACTCGGGCCCCGGCCGCGCTGCCCCGCGCGCCGGGGCTTTTTCATGGGCGGATCGAGCGTGGCGTCGAATGCGGGCCGCGACATTCGGCGGGATTTCGTGTCAAATGTCGCCCGCGTACCGAACCGGTGCGCCGCAGGCCGGTCGAACCGGTTCAGGCCGCCCTCGCAAGCCGGTTTCCGTTTGCCGGTTGTCGTGTTTCGGTTGCCGGTTCGATTCGCCCGATAACAACACCCTCAGGATTGCCCCATGTCCCACGCCATTCCCGTCGCACTGTTCCTTCATCTTCTTGCCGTCGCGGTGTGGGTGGGCGGGATGGTGTTCGCGCATTTCTGCCTGCGCCCCGCGCTGTCGGATCTCTCGCCGCAACTGCGGCTGCCGCTGATCGAGGCCGTGTTCGGGCGCTTCTTCAACTGGGTGGCGGGCGCGGTGCTGGTCACGCTGCTGACCGGCGGCTTCCTGCTGACCGCGTACGGCGGCGCGCACGCCACCTGGCCGCTGCACGCGATGGCCGGCCTCGGCGTGCTGATGATGCTGATCTTCGGCCATATCCGCTTCGCGATCTTCCCGCGCATTCGCCGCGCCGTGCAGGCGCAGAACTGGCCGGATGGCGCACGCGCCGTGGGCGCGATGCGCATGCTGGTGGTGGTCAACCTGGTGCTCGGCGTCGTGACGATCGCCACGGCCGTACTGTCGCGCGGTTTTTGAACTCGCGGGGGCGCGTTCGGCCGGTTTGAGCACGGCCGGAGGCGGCCCGAAGCCGCCCGAGGCGGCGCGCGACACGCGCCTCACCTCACGTCACCTTCTCGCGCCCGGCAACGCTCAGTTGCCGTGACCGCCGCCCGGCTCGTGCGAGACGTTCGCGATCCGGGCCAGATGCGCCGCGCTCGACGTCACGCGCGGCCGGGCTTCCAATGTTTCGCACACGCCGAAGCGCGCCAGCAGCGCCTCGATTCCCTCGGCCGGCACCGCCCGCGAGAACAGGAAGCCCTGCGCCTGGATCGGCCCGAGCGCCGACAGCCACGCGACCTGCTCCTCGGTTTCGGTGCCCTCGACCACCACGGTCAGCCCGAGCGCGCGCGCCAGATGCACGATCGACGACACCATCACGCACACGCTGCGGTCGGCCGGAATCGCCTGCACGAACGAGCGATCCACCTTCAGCGTGTCCACCGCGAAGCGGTGCAGATACGACAGCGACGAATAGCCGGTGCCGAAATCGTCGAGCGCCACGCGAATGCCGAGCTTCTTGAGCGCCATGATCTTGTCGGACACCAGCTCCGGAAACTCCATCATCGCCGTCTCGGTGATTTCGATCTCGAGCCGGTCCGCCGCGATGCCGGTTTCGGCCAGCGCGCTGGAGATGGTGTCGATCAGGTCGCCGCGCCAGAACTGCACGGGCGACACGTTGACGGCCAGCGTCAGCGTGTCGTGGCCTTCGTCGCGCCAGCGCGCCAGTTGACGGCACGCGGTGCGCACCACGAAATCGCCGATCGGCACGATCAGGCCGGTCGATTCGGCCACCGCGATGAATTCGGTGGCGGCGATCAGCCCGTGGGTAGGGTGGTTCCAGCGCACCAGCGCCTCGAAGCCGGCGATGCAGCGCCGCGTCAGGTCGATCTTCGGCTGGAACGCGAGGAACAGTTGTTCCTCCGCGAGCGCCACGCGCAACTGCTGCTCCCAGCGCATCAGGTGATCGGCACGGTGCGACAGGTGCGGGGCGTAGAACTGATAGCAGTTCTTGCCGGCATCCTTGGCGCTGTACATCGCGAGGTCGGCCTTTTTCAGCAGGTCGATCTCGCTCTCGTTGGGCACGGCGTGCAGCACGATGCCGATGCTCGCATGCAGCACGAAGGTGCTGCCGCGCACCTCGAACGCGTCGGCGAACATGCCGATGATCGATTCGGCGAGCTGCACGGCGCGGCGCTCGACGTCGTCGCCCTTCACCACCACCACGAACTCGTCGCCGCCGATCCGCGACAGCGAACCGTCGTGACCCACCGCGTCGGACAGCCGCGCGGCCGTCATCTGCAGCACGATGTCGCCGGCGTTGTGGCCGAGCGTGTCGTTGACGGTCTTGAAGTTGTCGAGATCGATGAACAGGATCGCCAGATGCCGCAGGTTGGCCGGCTCGGCCACGTCGTTGCGCAGCTCGCGCAGCGTCGTGTAGCGGTTCGCCAGGCCGGTCAGCAGGTCGTACTCGGCAAGCTGGGTCATTTCGCGCTCGCGCCCGAGCAGCTTGCCGATCAGGCCGGTCGCCACGCCGAAGAACGCCAGCATCGCCAGCGTGACGAAGCTCGTCATCAGCAGATAGACGTTGCGCGTGTGGTTGTAGTCGGACAGCTCCTCGCCCTGCGACAGCCCGACCAGCACGCCGAGCGGGTAGCCGTCGAGATGGCGGTACGACACGATCCGCATGGTGCCGTCGATCGGATCGGCATAGGTGCCCGACACGCGCTCGGCGATCGGATACACGCCGGAGGCCGAGAAGCTGCCCGCGGCGCGGCCGGTGCCCGGCGCGCCGGTGCGGCGGGCCAGCACCGCGCCGGTATCGGACACCACGGCGATCACGCCGTCCTTGCCGACCGCCGCGTTGTTGTAGAAATCGCTCGTGAAATAGCTCGGGTCCTCGGACACCACCACCACGCCCGCGAACGAGCCGTCGGGGGCGTTCAGGCGGCGCGTCATCTGCAGCGTCCACTGGCCCGACAGGCGGCCGAGCACCGGCCGGCTGATGTACATCTCGTCGTCGTTGTGGGTGGCATGCACCTGGAAATGCTCGCGATCGGACAGGTCCACGGGCTTCGGATGCGGATCGGCCGTGTTGGCGAACAGGTGCCCGTTGGCGTCGAGCAGCGAAACCTGGATCAACGTATCGCTCGGCACCACGCCTTTCTCGACGGTGCTCGCCAGGTTGAAGCGCTCCGGCGATTTCTCGAACTCGAACTTGACGAAGCGGGTGATCTGGTCGACCTGATGGATCGACTTGATGGTGTGCTGCTCGAGCGCCGTGGAGAGGATCGCGGCGGAGGCGGCGGCCTCGCGGTAGGCGCTGTCCTTCTCGATCGACAGCCGCATGACGATCGCCGTCCACAGCAGCGCGATCGCGATCATCCCGAGCAGGGGGATCGCGAACAGCGTGCGGCGGCGAGTGCGGCGCGGGCGCGGCTGGCGCGCAAGCTCGGCGAGTTGACGAAACGAATTCATCGGATGACTAACGGTCGATCGGCATGGAACAGCGGGTTCGGTCATGACGGCTGGGTCACGCGCGACGGAGGCGCCCGCGCGCGAGGCGCAGGCGTGTCGGCGTGTGGCCCGGTAGCGCATGCCGCTTGCCCGGCATCGCGCGATGGTGTCGCCCCCGCGTCGGGCGGGTGGCGCCATGTGTTTTATCCGACTCCTTGGACGGCATGCCGCCGGCACGTATGGGGTGCCGGCCCATGTGGCGACCGCTCGGGTTCGATTGGTCCCGATATTACTGGTTGGTCAGCGAATTAGATAGCGAGGGCAAAAACCGAGGCGGGGCGGATAGGGGGCTATTGAAGAAAGCATGATCTGAAACAAAATTGAGGATCGTTTCGAGTTCATGCGAGCGCGGCCGTGCGACGCACGGCCGGCGGATTTCAGGGCAGCAGGAAGCTGCCGTCGACGATGGTGACGGTGTCGCCGCCGATCCAGATGCTGCCGTCTTCATAATCGACCGACACGCGGCCGTCGCGGCCGATCGCGGTGCCCTGGCGCACCGTGTAGGCATTGCCGGGGCGCAGGCCCTGGCTGTCGAGCAGGCCGGCGATCGCCGCGTTGGCGCTGCCGGTGACCGGGTCCTCGCCCACGCCGAATTGCTCGCCCGTCATCAGGCAGCGCACTTCGAAGGTGGCCGGCCCGCCGGCCGGGTGCGGCGCGTAGGCCGCCACGCCGTGCGTGCCGACCGAGGCCACGATGCCGGCGAGCGCCTGGGCATCGGGCGCGAGCGCCAGGCAGTCGGCCGCCGAGGCGAGCCGCACCACCAGCCACGGCGCGCCGTTGTCGACGCCGCACGGGGCCGCGTCGAACACGATGGCCTCGCTGCGCAGCGCCGCCGCCAGCGCCGGATAGGCCGAGGCGGGCAGCGGCGTCACGCGTGCCGGCGGCGCGGCGAACGCGCGGCGGCCGTCGGCCTGCTCGCGCAGCACGACCAGCCCGGCGCCGCATTGCTGGACGAGCCGCCCCGGCGTGCGCGGCACCAGCCCTGCCTCGCGCACCGCATGCGCCGTGCCGAGCGTCGGATGGCCGGCGAACGGCAGCTCGCCGCCCGTCGTGAAGATGCGCACCCGGTAATCGGCGGCCGGATCGGTCGGCGTGCAGACGAAGGTGGTTTCCGACAGGTTGGTCCAGTGCGCGATCGCCCGCATGTCGGCGTCGGACAACCCATCGGCGTCGAAGATCACCGCCAGCGGATTGCCGCGAAACGGGGTGGCCGTGAAGACGTCGACCTGCTTGAAGCGAACGCGCCGGGCCGTCATTCGACTTCGGCGATCAGTTCGATCTCGACGCAGGCGCCGAGCGGGATCTGCGCCACGCCGAATGCCGAGCGCGCGTGCTTGCCGGCGTCGCCGAACAGGTCGGCGATCAGTTCCGACGCGCCGTTCGTCACCAGGTGCTGCTCGGTGAATTCGAGCGTCGAGTTGACGAGGCTCATCAGCTTGACGATGCGCTTGACCTTGTTGAGGTCGCCGGTGTGCGCGTGCAGCGTGGCCAGCAGGTCGATCGCCACGTTGCGCGCGGCCAGCTTGCCGTCGTCGGTCGACAGATCGGCGCCGAGCTTGCCGACCCACACCTTGCCGTCCTTCTTGGCAATGTGGCCCGACAGGTAGACGGTGTTGCCGCTTTGCGCGCTCATCACGTAAGCGGCGGCCGGTGCGCCCGCGTTCGGGAGTTCGATGCCGAGAGCCTTCAGTTTGTCGTAGACGTTTGCCATCTGTTGTATGTCCTCGTGTGAATGGATGTCAGGCGGTTCAGGATGCGATGCGCTCGCGCAGCAGCTTGCCGAGCCGCGCCACGCCTTCCTCGATCTGCTCGGGGGGCACCGTCACGAACGACAGGCGCAGCGTGTTCGACTGCGCGTCGTCGGCGAAGAACGGCGCGCCCGGCACGAACGCGACGTGCTGCGCGATCGCGGCGTCGAGCAGGGCCATGCTGTCGATACCCGCCGGCAGTTGCACCCAGATGAACATCCCGCCTTCCGGGCGGTTCCAGGTCACGCCTGCCGGCATGTGGCGCGCGAGCGAGCCGAGCATCGCGTCGCATTGTGCGGCATACAGCGCGCGGATGCTCGGAATATGCGTGTCGAGAAAGCCGTCGCGGATCACCTCGTAGGCGATGCGCTGGGTCAGCGACGGCGTGTGCAGGTCGGTGGCCTGCTTGGCCTGCACGAGCTTGAAGTGCAGCGCCTCGGGGGCGATCACGTAGCCGATCCGCACGCCGGGCGACAGCACCTTCGAGAAGCTGCCCATATGCACGATTTGGTCGGGCGCCATCGACAGCAGGGTCGGCAACGGCTCGCCCTGGTAGTTCAGCGCGCCGTACGGGTCGTCCTCCAGCACCGGGAACGGGCTGGTTTGCGCGAACCTGGCGAGCGCCTGGCGGCGTTCGAGCGGCATGCGGCGGCCGGTCGGGTTCTGGAAGTTCGGCTGCGCGTAGAGCGCGCGTGCGTCGCGTGTGACCTCGGGCGTGAGCGCCTCGGGCACCAGGCCGAAATCGTCGCTCTCCACCTGCACGTAGTTCGGCTCGTACATCGAGAACGATTGCAGCGCGCCCAGATAGGTGGGCGTTTCCACCAGCACCCGGCTGCCCGGATCGATCAGCGTCTTGCCGAGCAGGTCGAGCGCCTGCTGCGAGCCGGTGGTGATCAGCACCTGGGTGGTGCGCACGCGGTAGCGCTCGGCCACCCACTCGCGCAGCGGCAGGAAGCCTTCGGTGGCGCTGTACTGGAGCGCCGCGGCCGGCGCGTCGCGCAGCACGCGGTCGGCGGCCTCGCGTACGCGCTCGACCGGGAACGTGGCCGGCGACGGCAGCCCGCCCGCGAACGAAATGACCTCGGGACGCTCCGTGACTTTCAGGATCTCGCGAATGGCGGAGCTGGTCAGCTTGCGGGCGCGTTGGGAGAGGGGCCAGTTCGGTTGGGGCAGGTCGCTCGGGTTCATGGTGTCCTCGATGGTGCGGGGCAAAGGAGAGAGTATCGCTCGCGGATCAGTTCGCGCGGGCGGGTTGGGGCAGGGTGCGCACGGCCGAACGGCGGCCGAGCACCACGGTGGCGATCACGGCCGCCGCGAACAGCCAGGTGGACGGCGCGACGGATTCGCCGAACAGCAGTGCGGAGAACGCGATCGTGAAGAAAATCTGCAGCAATTGCACCTGGCCGACGCGCGCGATGCCGCCCATCGCGAGGCCCGCGTACCAGGCGAAGAAGCCGAGGAATTGCGAGAACACGGTCACGTAGCCGAACGCGAGCCAGGTGGTCAGCCGGGCCGGCTGGGGGTGCGTCAGATGGTGCTCCCAGGCGAGCCAGCCCACCGGCAGCACGAGGAACGGCGCGGACACCACCAGCGCCCAGCAGATCACCTGCCAGCCGCCGATCTGCCGGGCGAGCCGCGCGCCTTCGGCATAGCCGAGCGCACCGATGCCGACCGCGACCAGCATCAGCAGGTCGCCCACTTGCGGCGTGCCGCCGCCGTCGCGCAGCGCATAGGCGATCACCAGCGCGCTGCCGGCCAGCGCGGCCAGCCAGAAGCCGCGCGACGGCCGTTCGCGCGACAGCCACGCCGCGTAGATCGCCACCAGCAGCGGCTGCAGGCCGTTGACCACCGCGCCGTGCGAGGCCGGCACCGTCTTCATCGACCAGGCCGAGAACACCGGATAGGCGATGATCACGCCGGCCGACACCACCGCCAGGCTTTTCAGTTGCGCGCGCGTGGGCAGCGCCTCGCGGCGCCACCAGAGCAGCAGCCCGGCCGGCACGGCGGCGGCCAGCGCGCGGCCCAGGCCGTTGAGCAGCGGGTGGAATTCGGTGACGACGACACGCGTCATCGGCAGCGTCAGGCTGAAGATCATCACGCCGAGCAGGCCGAGCAGCATGCCGCGGGTTTCGCGGGAATCGGACATTGGGGTCTTGAGGTTCCGGTCGGGTTGAGGGGAACGGCACGGCCGCGCGTCAGCGCAGCGTGCGCGCGCCTTTCGGCGTGTCGAAGCTCGCGATCAGCTCGGCCGACTGGCCGGCCGAGACGGCCAGCAGCTTGCCCGCGCCGAGCCAGTCGAGGTGCGTGGTGATCGCGTCGGAGGCCGGATGCGTGGCGGCCAGTGCGGTCAGTGCGATGTCGTGGTGCGGCAGGGCATCGGACGGATGGCGCGGCGTATCCCACTGGATCAGCGACGGCGCGAGGCCGTGGGCCGGTTGATCGGGCGCCTGCGGGAATGCGCCGTCGTCCGGCACGGTCAGGCTCCACGACCAGTCGCCACGGCGCATCCGCACGACGGGCGGAATCCGCTCGGGATACTGGCGGCGCCAGACGTCGAGATGGCGCGGCGGCTCGACACGGGCCACCCAGTGCACCAGCGCCGGCGCCTTGGCGATGCGCTTGTGCATGGCGGGTTCGTCGAGCGCGAACAGGCGAGGGCGCGGCACGCCCGCAGGTTGCGGCGCATCGGGATCGATCGCGATGACTTCGAGATAGGCGCCGCCCCACAGCCCGAACAGGCGGTTGTGGGTGCGCATCAGCGGATGCGCGCCGCCGCCGGCCGGCTCCGTGCCGAGCGTGTCGGCGACGTAGGCCGTGCCTTCGTCGAGCGTGCGCGCGGCAATCACAAGGTGGTCGAGTTTCAGCGGTCGTGCGGTCATGTCGGTATTCGGTTCGGCAAAAACGGGTGAGGCGCAGGCATACGGGCTGCGTCAGGCTGCCGGCCCCATGCAACCGGCCCATGCAACCGGCCCGATACGCTGGTGCGGCGAGGTGCGGTACGGACGGATGGCGTCCGGCGGGAAGGGCGGTGGCCTGCCGTATTGGCTGATGGCCGGATGGCCGGGCAGGTGCAACGCAAGCCGTGGTGGCGGCGCGGAGCGGATGGCTCCGGCGGATGCCTTGCGCCAGGTGGGCAGGCCGCGCGATGAAAGCGGATGCCCGCCTGATGGCGACCTGAAAACTGTAATCGCACGGACCGGAACAGTAACGGTACAATCGGCGCGATACTTTTCTGTACAGTTCCAAGGGATCGCGATGTCCACCGTTCCGCTCGACCAGATTCCCGCGCCGCACGATACCGCCACGCTCACGCTGGTCGATCAGCTCGTGCAGTGGGCGCGCCGCCGCATCGACGAGCGGGTGTTCCGCCCCGGCATGCGGATGCCGTCGATCCGCAAGCTCGCCATCGACAAGAACGTGTCGCGCTTCACCGTGGTGGAGGCCTACGAGCGGCTGGTCGCGCAGGGTTACCTCGATTCGCGGCGCGGCTCGGGCTTCTACGTGCGCGAGCGCACGCCGGCCGCGCTGCCCGGCGAATCGGGCCGGCCCGGCAAGGACACGCCGCCCGCGCCGGTCGACAACACGCTCGACGTGGTCTGGCTGCTGCGCAACATGCTGCATACGGTCAGCCCGGAAAAGGGGCCGGGGCTCGGCTATCTGCCGGCGCGCTGGCTCGACGGCGAACTGATCACCGGCGCGCTGCGCGCGCTGGGCCGCCAGAGCGGCGCGCAGATGCTCGGCCTGGGCAGCGCGCAGGGCTTCCTGCCGCTGCGCCAGCAGTTGCAGACGCGGCTGGCCGAGGCCGAGATCGGCGCGTCGCCCGAGCAGATCGTGCTGGTGTCCGGCGTCACGCAAGCCATCGACCTGATCGCGCGGCTCTACGTGCGCCCGGGCGATGCCGTGATCGTCGGCGATCCGGCCTGGTTCCAGATGTTCGGCCGCTTCGCCTCGCAGGGCGCGCGGCTGGTGGGCATGCCCTACACGCCCGACGGTCCCGATCTCGACGCGCTCGAAACGCTCGTGCAGCAATGGCGGCCGAAGATGCTCGTGATCAATTCGGTGCTGCAGAACCCCACCGGCACCTCGCTGTCGGCCGCGCAGGCGTTTCGCATCCTGCGGCTTGCCGAGGCCTACGATTTCCTGGTGGTCGAGGACGACATCTACGGCGACCTGTGCCCGGCGCGCTACCCGGCCACGCGGCTCGCGAGCCTCGATCAACTGAAGCGCGTGATCTACCTCGGCAGCTTCTCCAAAACGCTGGCGGCGAACCTGCGCGTGGGCTACGTGGCCTGCGCGCCCGAGATCGCCAATGCGCTGACCGACCAGAAGATGCTGGCCGGCATGGCCACGCCGGAACTCAACGAGCGGGTGCTCTACAAGGTGCTGACCGAGGGGCATTACCGGCGCCACGTGGAGCGGCTGCGCGGGCGGCTCGACGGCGTGCGCGACAAGACCGCGCGGATGCTGGAGCGGGTCGGCATGCGCCTGTTCACGATGCCGGCGGCCGGCATGTTCCTGTGGGCCGACACCGGCGCCGACGCCAGCGCGCTGGCCGCCGCGGCGCACGAGGAGGGTTTCCTGCTGACGCCGGGCGGGCTGTTCTCGCCGCAGCAGTCGCCGTCCACCTGGACGCGCTTCAACGTCGCGAACTGCGGCGATCCGGCGCTGGCCGGATTCCTCGCGCGCTACCTTGATTCGGTGCCGCGCCGCACGGCCGAGGCCGAACGCGGCGAGCTGGACGCGGCCTGAACCGCGTATCGTCCCGGCCCCCGCCGGTTCTGATGGGGCCAGGTCGATAACATCTCCGGCCGTGGGGTCTTGAAAAGCCCCCCGGCCGACCCCATTTCGGTGCCCGAAGACGATCCGCATGCGGATCCGCACCCATTCAACCGATCAGTCACAGGAAAATCGCCATGGCACATGAAACGATGAGCTTCCAGGCGGAGGTCAAGCAGCTCCTCCATCTGATGATCCATTCGCTGTACAGCAACAAGGAAATCTTCCTGCGCGAACTGGTGTCGAACGCGTCCGACGCGTCCGACAAGCTCCGTTTCGAGGCGCTCGAAAATGGCGCCTTGTACGAAAACGATCCGAACCTGCGTATCCGCATCGGCTACGACCGCGCCGCGCGCACGCTGACGATCGACGACAACGGTATCGGCATGAGCCGCGACGAGGCGATCGCCAACCTCGGCACGATCGCCCGCTCGGGCACCAAGGAATTCTTCTCGAAGCTGTCGGGCGACCAGCAGCGCGACGCCGCGCTGATCGGCCAGTTCGGCGTGGGCTTCTATTCGGGCTTTATCGTCGCCGACCGCATCACGGTCGAAACGCGCCGCGCCGGCGCGCCGGCCTCGGAAGGCGTGCGCTGGGAAAGCGCGGGCGAGGGCGATTTCACGGTCGACGCGATCGAGCGCACGCAGCGCGGCACCACCATCACGCTGCATCTGCGCGAGGGCGAGGACGACCTGCTGTCGTCGCACAAGCTGAAGTCGATCATCCAGAAATACTCCGACCACGTCGGCCTGCCGATCCTGATGCAGAAGGAAGAATGGGATCAGGAAAAGGGCGAGATGGTCGCGAAGGACGAAGACGAAACCATCAACCAGGCGAGCGCGCTGTGGACGCGTTCGAAATCCGAGATCACCGACGAGCAGTACACGCAGTTCTACCAGCACGTCGCGCACGATCACCAGGACCCGCTCGCCTGGACGCACAACCGCGTCGAAGGCCGCAGCGAATACACGCAGCTGCTGTACGTGCCGGCGCACGCGCCGTTCGACATGTGGAACCGCGATTACCGCGGCGGCCTGAAGCTGTACGTGAAGCGCGTGTTCATCATGGACGACGCCGAACAACTGCTGCCGCAATACCTGCGCTTCGTGAAGGGCATCGTCGATTCGGCCGATCTGCCGCTGAACGTGTCGCGTGAAATCCTGCAGGAAAGCCGCGACGTGCGCACCATTCGCGACGGCGTGACCAAGCGCGTGCTGTCGATGCTCGAAGAGCTCGCGAACGCCGAGGACGACGCAGGCAAGGATAAGTTCAAGACGTTCTGGAACGAGTTCGGCCAGGTGTTCAAGGAAGGCGTGGGCGAGGACAACGCGAACCGCGAGCGTATCGCCAAGCTGCTGCGCTTCGCCTCGACGCACGGCGATACGGCCGAGCAGACGGTGTCGCTGGCCGACTACGTGTCGCGCATGAAGCCCGAGCAAAGCAAGATCTACTACGTCACGGCCGACGCCTGGCAAGCCGCGAAGCACAGCCCGCATCTGGAAGTGTTCCGCAAGAAGGACGTCGAGGTGCTGCTGCTGACGGACCGCGTCGACGAGTGGATGCTGTCGTACCTGAACGAATTCGACGGCAAGCCGCTCGCCAGCGTGGCGCGTGGCGACCTCGATCTCGGTTCGATCGACGACGCCGAGAAGAAGGCCCAGGAAGAAACCGGCGAGGCGATGAAGCCGATCGTCGAGAAGATCCAGGCCACGCTCGGCGAGAAGGTCAAGGAGGTGCGCGTGACGTTCCGCCTGACCGATTCGCCGTCGTGCCTGGTGGCCGACGATCACGACATGAGCGGCTACCTGCAGCGCATGTTGAAGGCGGCGGGCCAGCAGGCGCCGTCGATGCAGCCGATCCTCGAAGTGAACCCCGAGCATCCGCTGATCAAGCAGTTGAACGCCGACGGCGCCGATTTCGCCGACTGGTGCCACCTGCTGTTCGATCAGGCGATGCTGGCCGAAGGCGGCTCGCTGGAAGATCCGGCGGCCTTCGTCAAGCGCACCAACGCCCTGCTGCTGTCGCGCGGCGCGTGATGCACGGCCCGCGCGTGCTATTCGACGCGGCGGGCGCGGGCTGGAGCGCGCCACCGCGCCCCGGCCTGCACGCGGCGCAGAAGGACTGGCTCACGCGCGGCGGCTCGCTGACCGCGCATCTGGCCAAGCTCGGCAAGGTCACCGTGCGCGTGACGCGCGAAGTGGTGGCCGCGCCCTGGGCGGACGAGCCGGCCGCGCTCGGCCTGAGCTCGCGCAGCGCCTGCTGGGTGCGCGAGGTGGTGCTGAGTGTGGACGGCGAGCCGTGCGTGGCCGCGCACAGCCTGACGCCGCTTGGCGCGAGCCGCGGCGTGTGGCAGGCGATCCGCCGGCTGCGCACGCGGCCGCTCGCGGAACTGCTCTACAGCGATCCGCAGGTCGGGCGCTCGGCGCTGGTCAGCCGGCGCGTGATTGCCGGGCATCCGGTGCATGCGCTGGCCGAGCGGGCGCTGCCGGCCGGCGAGCCGCCGGTGCATGCGTTCGTCGCGCGCCGCTCGGTGTTCGAGCGGCATCGTGCGCCGCTGATGGTGACCGAATGCATGCTGCCGGGCCTCTGGCGGCGCGTGATCGGCGCGCCGGCCGCGCTTGCCGGCGTTTTCTGATTCCGCACATGGATCCGGCCGGCGCCATCGATTCCGCCTTCAAGCGCTGCTTCCCGCCGGTGGTCGACGGCGGGACGCGCGTGCTGCTGCTCGGCAGCCTGCCGGGCGCGGCCTCGCTGGCGCACGGCCAGTATTACGCGCATCCGCAAAACAAATTCTGGGATCTGCTCGGCGAGGTGCTCGGCGTGCCGTTGCGGCCGCTGGCCTACGAGGCGCGCCTGCACACGCTGTTGCAGCACGGCTTCGGCCTCTGGGACGTGATCGCCGAAGCGCAACGCGACGGCAGCCTCGACAGCGCGATCCGCAATCACCTCGGCAACGATCTGCAACGGCTGGTGGCCAGCCTGCCCGCGCTCGAGACGATCGGCTTCAACGGCGGCAAGGCCGCGACGCTCGGCGAAAAGACGCTCGGTGAACTGGCCTCGCGCTACCGGATCGTGCGGCTGCCGTCGAGCAGCCCGGCGCATGCGTCGATGTCGTTTGCGCAGAAGCTCGCGATGTGGCGCGGGCTGACCGGCTGAAGCCGCGCAAACGAGCGCCACGGCGGGAGCGCCACGGCGGCCGCGAAATCAGCCGTGAAGCCCGCCATGAAACGGCCAGCCGCCTCGCGCCGATGCTATCCTCTCGTCCTCCCGTTCCTACCGAGTCGCGCAGCCTGCGCGAGCCATCCAGATGACCCGACTGATCAAGCGCGCGTCCGCCGAGGCGCGCGCGTTTCGCCGCGACAATTCGCGAGCCGACGAAGCCGTTGCCAAGCATGCCGGCGTGCGTTCCAAATCGCGCGCCAACCACGACGATCTCAGCGACGCACCCGTGATCGAGGCGCCGCGCAAGCCGCGTTTCGCGCCCGTGACGTTCTCCGAGGAGCGCGGCGTGCGGTATCTGCATTTCGGCACCGAGTGGGTGCAGGGCGCGATGCGCCTGAGCAAGCCGCTCGCGCTCGAACTCGAATACGCGCAGCAGATGATGGCCTGGCTGCTGTTCCTCGACACGCCCGAGCGCATCGTCCAACTGGGCCTCGGCACCGGCGCGTTGACCAAGTTCGCGCATGCCTACCTGCCGCGCGCACGCATCGAGGCGGTCGAGCTGAACCCGGCCGTGATCGTGGCCGCGCATACGATGTTCGCGATGCCGCACGACGACGAGCGCCTGACCGTGCATGAAGCGGACGCCTGGGATTTCGTCAATGATCCGGCCAATCGCGGCACCGTCGGCGCGCTGCAGATCGACCTGTACGACGCCACCGCGCGCGGCCCCGTGCTCGACAGCGTGGCGTTCTATCGCGCCGCGCGTGCTTGCCTCGACGAGGCCGGCGTCGCCGTCATCAACCTGTTCGGCGATCATCCGAGCTTCGTGCGCAACATGAAGCACCTGAACGCGGCGTTCGAGCAGCGCGTGATCGCGCTGCCGGAAGTGCACGACGGCAACCGGATCGCGTTCGCGTTTTCTGGCCCGGCGCTCGCGGTAACGTACGCACAACTGAACGAACGCGCGGCGCTGATCGAGGACACGCTGAAGCTGCCGGCCCGCAAGTGGGTCCAGGGGTTTCAGGAATCGGCCGGCGGCGACGCGGCCACGTTCACGATCTGACAGCCGGCGCGCGGCCCGCGCCGCGCTCTCCGCACTTTGCGCTCAGGCCCGCGCCACCGGTTTTTCCGGCCGGCGCGGGCCGTTTCGTTTCTCCCGCCGCAACCCTCCGCCCCGCTGTTTCCCTCGCCGTTGCCGGACGGCCTCCTGCTCCGGGTTCGCCCGCGTATCTGCCGGTTTTCCCGGCTCTTATACTCTGCGAGCCGGGAACCGCCGCCGATCGGCCTGCGTGCGCCCGTGCCGCCCAACTCGTTCAAGACTCCAAACAATCGAGCATGAGAGGAGACGTCATGGCTCACGAAGCCAAGGCCAACCAGGCCGCCAAGCGCTGGCTCTGGTTGCTGGTGTTGCCGGTGGTGGCGATGGTCTGGGTGCCGTCGTACGCCAAGGTCGAACCGCAATGGTTCGGATTCCCATTCTTTTATTGGTATCAGCTCGCCTGGGTGCTGGCCAGCGCGGCGATCACCGCGTTCGTCTACGGCAAGACCAAGCACTGCTGGCGCGCGAGCGGCACGAAGGAGGGCGGGCCATGAACGTGACCGCAACTATTGTCTTCGTGCTGTTCTTCGTCGGCGTGACGATCCTCGGCTTCGTGGCCGCGCACTGGCGGCGCGGCGATCTGGCCCAGCTCGACGAGTGGGGCCTCGGCGGGCGGCGCTTCGGCACGATCGTCACGTGGTTCCTGCTCGGCGGCGATCTCTATACCGCCTACACGTTCGTGGCGGTGCCCGCGCTGGTGTTCGGCGCCGGCGCGATGGGCTTCTTCGCGCTGCCGTACACGATCCTGATCTACCCATTCGCGTTCGTGGTGTTCCCGAAGCTGTGGAGCATCGCCAAGCGCCAGGGCTACGTGACCGCGGCCGATTTCGTCGGCGCGCGCTACGGCAGCCGGATGCTGGCGCTGGCCGTGGCGGTGACGGGCATCGTCGCCACCATGCCGTACATCGCGCTGCAACTGGTGGGCATCGAGGTGGTGATCGGCGGGCTCGGCATCGACACGCATGGCCTGCTCGGCGACCTGCCGCTGATCATCGCGTTCGCGATCCTGGCGGCCTATACGTACACCTCGGGGCTGCGCGCGCCGGCCATGATCGCGATCGTCAAGGACATCCTGATCTACGTGACGATCGCCGCCGCCATCATCGTGATCCCGTCGCAACTGGGCGGCTTCGGCCATATCTTCGGCTCGGTGCCGCCGGCCAAGCTGATGCTGAAGGCGCCGGACGTATCGAGCCTGAACGGCTACAGCGCCTATGCGACGCTCGCGGTGGGCTCGGCGCTCGCGCTGTTCCTCTATCCGCACTCGGTCACGGCGATCCTGTCGTCGGCCTCGGGCAACACGATCCGCCGCAACATGGCGATGCTGCCGGCCTACTCGTTCGTGCTCGGGTTGCTGGCGCTTCTCGGCTACATGGCGCTGGCCTCGGGCGTGAAGGACATGCCCGAGTTCGCGCCGTACTTCAAGGCCTACGGCGCGAACTTCGCGGTGCCGGCGCTGTTCCTGCACTTCTTCCCGTCGTGGTTCGTCGGCGTGGCGTTCGCTGCGATCGGGATCGGCGCGCTGGTGCCGGCCGCGATCATGTCGATCGCGGCGGCCAATCTCTACACGCGCAACATCCACCGCGAGTTCTTCAACCGCAACATGACGCCGCATCAGGAGACCAACGTCGCGAAGCTGGTGTCGCTGATCGTCAAGGTGGGCGCGGTGGCCTTCATCCTCGGCCTGCCGCTGACCTACGCGATTCAACTGCAACTGCTCGGCGGCATCTGGATCATCCAGACGCTGCCGGCGATCGTGCTGGGCCTCTACACGCGCGTGCTCGACCATCGCGGCCTGCTGGCCGGCTGGGCCGCCGGCATCGTGTGCGGCACCTGGATGGCGATCTCGCTGAAGCTGGCCGGCTCGATCTTCACGATCCACCTGTTCGGCCTGGCGATTCCCGGTTATGCGGCAGTGTGGTCGCTGGTGGTCAACCTGGTGGTGTCGGTGGTGGTCAGCCTGGCGGTGCGCGCGAGCGGCATGGCGCGCGCCGAGGATCGCACGCGGCCCGAGGATTATCTCGACGTGGCGGAGGGGTGAACGCGCGGGCGTCGGGGTTTTGTTCGGATGACGAATGGATTGACGAGCGAGGCCGGCCCCGCTGCATGCGTCGGGGCCGGCCTTGCTATTCGATGGTTTGCGTGGGGCGGGTTCAGGGCCGCGCGGCCGGGTCCTCGACGTTGACCATCCAGTGCACGCCGAAGCGGTCGCGCAGCATGCCGAAGCCGAGCGCCCAGAACGTCGGCCCGAACGGCATCACGATCGTGCCGCCCTCGGCCAGCGCCGCGAAGATCCGCTTTCCCTCGTCCACGCCGGGCGGGTTCAGCGACAGCGAATAGCCGTCGTGCACCTGCTGCGGCGCGCCGGGCCGCACGTCGCCGTCCGAGCACATCAGTTGCGATTCGCCGATGCGCAGGTTCGCGTGCATGACCTTGTCGGCCGAGGCCGGATCGATCGGCTGGCCGGGGTTCGGCGGCGCATCCCTGAAGCGCATCAACATCTGGACTTCCGCGCCGATGGCGCTGCGGTAGAAGGCAATCGCCTCGTCGCAGCGGCCTCCGAAGAACAGGTACGGTTGCACTTGCATCGTCGTCTCCTTGGCAGCTTCGTTCGTCCTGCTGAACAAACGGGTGGGGAACGGCGCCGCCGGCAACGGCGAGCGCGCTCCGTGACGGGAATTGTAGTGCTTGCACGCGGCCGTTGACGAAACGGCGGAAACGACAACGGCCGCGCGAGGCGGCCGTTGCGTGGGCTGGCGGGCGATGCCGCCCATCGATCAGCGCAGCGCTTCGATCAGGCCGTCGAGCTTGACCGCGTCGGCCGAGAACGCGCGGATGCCTTCGGCGAGCTTTTCGGTGGCCATCGCGTCGTCGTTCAGCTGGAAGCGGAACGACGCCTCGTCGATCGCCACGCGTTCGGCCGGGGCGTCCTGGCCGCTGTCGCCGGACAGCTTGCGCTCGACCTTGTCGTTGCTCTCGTGCAGCTTCTGCAGCAGATCCGGGCTGATCGTCAGCAGGTCGCAGCCGGCCAGTTCGGTGATCTGGCTGGTGGTGCGGAAGCTCGCGCCCATCACTTCGGTCTTGTAGCCGAACTTCTTGTAATACGCGTAGATGCGGCGCACCGACTGCACGCCCGGATCGTTCGCGCCGCCGTTCTTCTCTTCACTCCAATCGGCGCCGGCCTGCTTCTTGTACCAGTCGTAGATCCGGCCGACGAACGGCGAGATCAGTTGCGCGCCCGCTTCGGCGCAGGCGGCGGCCTGGGCCAGCGAGAACAGCAGCGTCATGTTGCATTTGATGCCTTCCTTCTGCAGCACCTCGGCGGCGCGGATGCCTTCCCAGGTCGAGGCGAGCTTGATCAGCACGCGTTCGCGGCCGATGCCGGCGGCTTCGTAGAGGCGGATCAGTTCGCGGCCCTTGTCGATCGAGCGTTGCGTGTCGAACGACAGGCGCGCGTCGACTTCGGTCGAGACGCGGCCCGGGATGATCTTGAGGATTTCGGTGCCGAATGCGATCAGCAGGCGGTCGATGATGACGTCGGTCGATTCGCCCGCGTGGTCGCGCACGGTTTTTTCGAGCAGGGGCTTGTAGGCGTCCTTCTGGACCGCCTTCAGGATCAGCGAGGGGTTGGTGGTCGCGTCCTGCGGCTGATACTGCGCGAGCTGCTGGAAATCGCCGGTATCGGCGACAACGGTCGTGTATTGCTTCAGCTGGTCGAGTGCGGTAGTCATGGCGAATCGTTGAAGAGGCGCAGCGCGCCGGGTTCGACGGAGGGCCGCGCGGCGAACGCGCGGCGGCGAAGCGGGCCGGCGGCTCGCCCCTGGAACGGAGGGCGGGCCGGCGACCGAAGTGCTCTATTCTAGGCCCGATTCGGGGCGGCGTCCGTGTCGAGCCGAACGCAAGCGAGGGAGCATCGGGCGTGCCCGGGGGCTGGCCGTTGCCGCGCCGGTGCGCGATGGCGGCCGAGTGTCGGCGCAGGCGGGGGGAGGCGGGCGGCGCAGGAATGATTGCCGACCCGCGCCCTCACCCCCGCCGCGCGTTGAGAATCACCTGCGTGATCACGCCGGCCACCAGCCCCCAGAACGCCGGGCCGATCGACAGCAGCGTCAGGCCCGACGCCGTCGTCATGAACGTGACGAGCGCCGCCTCGCGCTGCCGGACGTCCTGCATCGCGTTGGACAGCCCGCTCATGATCGAGCCGAACAGCGCCAGCGCGGCCACCGACACCACCAGCGCCTTCGGCAGCGCGTCGAACAGCGCGGCGATGGTCGCGCCGAACACGCCCGCCACCAAATAGAACACGCCGCACCAGACGGCCGCCGGATAGCGCCGCGCGCGGTTCTCGTGAGCCTCGGGGCCGGTGCAGATCGCGGCGGTGATGGCGGCCAGGTTGACGCCGTGCGAGCCGAATGGCGCAAGCGCCAGCGAGGCGAGGCCGGTGGTTGCGATCAACGGCGAGGACGGCGTGGTGTAGCCGTCGGCGCGCAGCACGGCGATGCCCGGCACGTTCTGCGAGGCCATCGCCACCACGAACAGCGGAATGCCGATGCTGACGATCGCCGACACCGAGAACGCCGGCACGGTCAGCACCGGGTGCGCGAACGCGATCCGGAACCGGCTGAAGTCGAGCAGGCCGAGCGCGCCGGCCACCGCGGTGCCGGCCACCAGCGTGGCGACGATCGCGTAGCGCGGCGCGAGCCGCTTGACGACCAGATAGGTCAGGAACATCGCGATCACGAGGCCGGCCTGGAATTGCGCCGCGCGGAAGATCTCGATGCCGATCTCGAACAGGATGCCGGCCAGCAGCGCAGCGGCGATGCCCGACGGGATGCGCCGCATCAGCGAATCGAACACGCCGCTCACGCCGATCGCCGTCAGCAGCAGCGCGCACACCACGAACGCGCCGATCGCGTACGGGTACGGCACGCCGGGCAGCGAGGCCACCAGCAGCGCCGCGCCGGGCGTGGACCATGCCACCACCACGGGCGCGCGATAGCGCAGCGACAGGCCGACGGTGGTCACGCCCATGCCGATCGACAGCGCCCAGATCCACGAGGAAATCTGCGCGTCGCTCAGGTGGGCGGCGCGCCCGGCCTGGAACATCAGCACCAGCGAGCTGGTGTAGCCCGTCATCATCGCGACGAAACCGGCGACCAGCGCCGACAGCGAGGTATCCGCGAAGAAGCGCGGGGCGGGAGCGGCCGGCGGCGTGCCGGGCGCGTGGGACGGGTTCATGTGTCAAGCACTCCGAAGCGGGGAGGGGCGGCGAACCGGGCGCCGCGCGGCGATCCGGACGGATCGGCGGCGGCGTGCAAAACCGGTGAAGCCGGGATATTACGGAAACCCGTGGCGCCTGTGGTGACGAGATGCACCGGCGGCCCGCACGACGGCGGGCGGCGCGCTTACTTGCTCAACTGCCGCATCGCCGATTCGAGCCCGGCCAGCGTCAGCGGATACATGCGCGCGCCGAGCAGGTCGCGGATGATCGACACCGATTGCCGGTACTCCCATAGCCGCTCGGGCTCGGGGTTGAGCCAGGCGTGATGCGGGAACTGGTCGGCCAGCCGGCGCAGCCAGACGCTGCCGGCCTCCGGGTTGTTGTATTCGACCGAACCGCCCGGCTGCACCACCTCGTAGGGGCTCATGGTGGCGTCGCCGACGAAGATCAGCTTGTAGTCGGGCGTGAACTTGTGGAGCAGGTCCCAGGTGGGCGTGCGCTCGGCGTGGCGGCGGCGGTTGTGCTTCCACAGGTAGTCGTAGACGCAGTTGTGGAAGTAGTAGAACTCCAGGTGCTTGAACTCGGCCTTGGCTGCCGAGAACAGCTCCTCGGTGCGCTGGATGTGGTCGTCCATCGAGCCGCCCACGTCGAGCAGCATCAGCACCTTCACGTTGTTGTGCCGCTCGGGCACCATGCGCAGGTCGAGCCAGCCGGCGTTGGCGGCCGTGCTGCGGATCGTGCCGGGCAGATCGAGCTGGTCGGCCGCGCCCTCGCGCGCGAAGCGCCGCAACCGGCGCAGCGCCACCTTGATGTTGCGCGTGCCGAGTTCGACCGAATCGTCGTAATCGCGGTAGCCGCGCGCTTCCCACACCTTCAGCGCGGTGCGGTTGCCGTTCGACGGGCCGCCGATGCGTACGCCTTCCGGGTTATAGCCGCCATGCCCGAACGGCGAGGTGCCGCCCGTGCCGATCCATTTGTTGCCGCCTTCGTGGCGCTCCTTCTGCTCGTCGAACAGCTCGCGCAGGCGCTCCATCAGCTTGTCGAGGCCGCCGAGCGCCTCGATCTGCGCGCGTTCCTCGGGCGTCAGCTCGCGTTGCAGCTTCTTTTCGAGCCAGTCGGGCGGGATCTCGAATGCGTCGGCGGGCAGCGTGGCCACGCCGTGGAAATACGCGCCGAACGCCTGATCGAAGCGGTCGAAATATTGCTCGTCCTTCACCAGCGTCATGCGCGACAGGTAGTAGAACGCATCGATCGACGGCGGGATGACGTCCTGACGCAGCGCATCGAGCAGCATCAGGTATTCCTTGACGGAAACAGGCAGCTTGGCCGCGCGCAGCGAATAGAAGAAATCGATCAGCATCGCGAAACCCCTGCGCGGCGAGCGCAGGTCACGGGGGCGAAGGCGGGGCAGGGCACGATCGGGTTCCTCGGCGGCGGCGTGGCGTTCAGCGGTTGTGGCGGTTCATCTGCACCAGCCGCTCGAACAGGCTCATGTCCTGCTCGTTCTTGAGCAGCGCGCCGGCCAGCGGCGGCACCACCAGCTTGTGGTCGGTGGAGCGCAGCGCTTCGGGGGGAATATCCTCGGCCAGCAGCAGCTTGAGCCAGTCGAGCAGTTCGGACGTCGAAGGTTTTTTCTTGAGCCCGGCGACGCCGCGCAATTCGAAGAAACTCTCGAGCGCGGTGCGCACCAGCGCCTGCTTGATGCCGGGGTAGTGGACCTCGATGATGCGCTGCATCGTCACCGGATCGGGGAACTGGATGTAATGGAAGAAGCAGCGGCGCAGGAACGCGTCGGGCAGCTCCTTCTCGTTGTTCGACGTGATGATGACGAGCGGCCGGTGCCGGGCGCGCACCATCTGGCGCGTTTCGTACACATGGAATTCCATGCGGTCGAGCTCGCGCAGCAGGTCGTTCGGGAATTCGATGTCGGCCTTGTCGACCTCGTCGATCAGCAGCACGCAGGGTTCGTCGGCGTCGAAGGCCTGCCAGAGCACGCCGCGCACGATGTAGTTGGCGATGTCCTTGACGCGCTCGTCGCCGAGCTGCGAATCGCGCAGCCGCGAGACGGCGTCGTATTCGTACAGGCCCTGCTGCGCCTTGGTGGTGGACTTGACGTGCCACTGCAGCAACGGCATGCCGAGCGCGGCGGCCACTTCCTCGGCCAGCATGGTCTTGCCGGTGCCGGGCTCGCCCTTGACGAGCAGCGGGCGTTGCAGCGTCAGCGCCGCGTTGACGGCGAGCTTGAGGTCGTCGGTGGCGACATATTGCGAGGAACCTTCGAAGCGCATGGCGGCCTGTTTCCTGCGAAAAATCCCAGTATAAGTCAAAGGCGCTGTTGCGTCGGGGCGGCCCTTGGTATCGTGGCGGGCGTTGTCCGGTGGGGGTTTGCGGGCCGGAGCGGGTGGGTGCGGGGCAGGGCTGGCGCGGATGGACTGCGTCGTCGGCAGCGCGGTACAATCGGCCCGCTTTTCGGCCTGCGTGTCTCATCTATAAGCAAAATGACGCAGTCCGTTGCCTTACCGGGCGACAGGTTTTCCCCTCAAGCTAGGTACAAGCTATGAACAATTTCGTCGGCAAACAGGTCGTGGCCGCGGTAATCGTAGCGCTCGCGGTGTCCGCCGCTCCGGCGGCCCGTGCGGCAGGCAACCCGAAAGACGGGGCCGCCAAGGCTGCGACGTGCATCGGCTGTCATGGCATCGAAGATTACCGCGCTGCGTATCCGGAGGTGTACCGGGTGCCGCTGCTGGGCGGGCAGAATCAGCAATACCTGGAAAACGCGCTGAAGGCGTACCGGAAGAAGGACCGCCATTTCGGGTCGATGAACGCGGTTGCCGCGTCGCTGACCGACCAGGACATCGCGGATCTCGCCGCGTACTACGCTGCCCAGAAGCCCGATTCGAAGATCAATCCCTACAAATAAGCCCGCGCTGGCGTTCGCTCAGCCGCACAGGAGCCTCCATGACCAAGCCTCAACCGGCATTCCGCATCGCGGCGGCGCTTGCGCTGGCCGCCTGCCTCGCGACGGGCGTCGCGCACGCGGCCGATGCGGCCAAGGGCAAGCAGCTCGTCGAGTCGCACAACTGCGCCGCCTGCCACGGCACCAAGCTCGACAATCCGATCAACGCCGAATATCCGCGCATCGCGGGGCAGCGCGCCGACTACCTCGTCTGGGCGATGCGCCAGTACCAGATGGGCCTGACCAACCCGCTGCTCGGCCGCAACAACGCGATCATGCAGGCGCAGGTGCAGAGCCTGTCGGTGGGCGACATGAACGACATCGCGGCCTATCTGGAATCGCTGCCGGGCAGCCTGGTGTTCAAGAAGTGAGCGGCCGCCTAGGCTGAGGCCGGTATGAAATGCCCCGCTGAAGCGGGGCATTTTTTTTGGGGCGCGAGACGTTGGCGACGCAGGTTGGCGAGGGGCCCGCCGCGCGTGCTCAGTCGCGCGAGGCGCGGCGCAGGATGCGCTGCAGGTAGGCATCGGTATCGGGCGGCGTACCGGTGCGCTGCGCTTCCCAGATCGTCTCGCCGAGGCATTCCATGATCGCGTGCTGCGCGTCGTGCGCCGACGGCAGGCGCCCGGCCAGCTTCTCGTGCGCGGCGCGGATGCCGGGCGGCTGGTCGATCGACAACTGTTCGCTGATCGCCAGATGCATCGACAGATGCAGGAACGGATTGGTGCGGCCGGCCTCGGGCGGATATTCGCGGACGCCCGCTTCGGTGTCGTCGTCGAGCTCCGCGTGGTATTCGGGATGCTCGACGATCCAGTCGGCGGCGATCGCTTCAAGCGGCGTGAGGATTTCGCCCTGGCGCTGTTTGCGGCGGGCGTCGATGAAGAAGCGACGCACTTCGTCGCGGCTCGGATTGAACATGATTCGGGGGCTCTGGCAGGCGGTCGAGGTGCCGCGAAAGCGGCCATTCTACGCCGCCGCCGCGCGCGCTGCCGGGCCGGGCTGCGCGCTTTCCTGAGTACCGGGCGGGCGCGGCGCTCGCTAGAATCGCCGGTTGGCCGTTCAGCCCTTTCATCCTTCCACCGCGGGTTCGCCCCAGCAGGTTCGCTCATGAGCATCGTCGCCGCGCAGGCTTCGCCGTCCACCGCCGTTCGCGGCGCCCTGATCGTCGCGCTGTCGGCCGCCGCGTTCGGCGCGATGGCGATCTTCGGCCGCTACGCGTATGCGGGCGGCGTCGACGTGCTGGGCCTGCTGATCTTCCGCTTCGGCGTCGGCGGCGCGCTGCTGGCCCTGATCGCCTGGCGTCGCGGCGTGGCATGGCCTGGCGGGCGCGCCTGCGCGCGGATCGCGGCGATGGGCGCGATCGGCTACGTTGGCCAGTCGTTCTGCTATTTCACTGCATTGCAGCATGCGCAGGCCAGCCTGGTCGCGCTGCTGCTGTACCTGTATCCGGCGTTCGTCACGCTGCTGGCGGCGTGGTGGCTCGGCGAGCGGCTCACGCGCAGGAAGGCGATGGCGCTGGTGCTGTGCGTGGCCGGTTCGGCGCTGATGGTCGGCGGCGGGCATGGCGAGCCGCTCGGCATCGCGTTGTCGCTGGCCGCCGCCGTGATCTATTCGCTCTATATCGTGGCCGGCGCGCGCGCCACGCGCGGCGTCGATCCGCTCGCCACCACGGCCATCATCTGCCTGGCCGCCACCGCGATGTTCGTGCTGATCGCGCTGGTGCGGCTGGCCGCGTTCGGTGTCGCGCCGCACTGGCCGCACACCACGACGAGCTGGTTCGCACTGCTCGGTATCGCGCTGGTCTCGACGGTCGGCGCGATGCTGGCGTTCTTCGCCGGGCTCGCGTTGCTCGGCGCGGCGCGCACCTCGATGCTGTCGACGCTGGAGCCGGTGGTAACGGTCGCGCTCGCGGCGCTGCTGTTCGGCGAAGCGCTTTCGCCGCTGCAGTGGGCGGGCGGCGTGGCGGTGCTGACGGCCGTGCTGTGGCTTGTCAAGGCAGGCGGCAAGGCCGACGATGCCGCCACGGCGACCGCCAACGCATGACGGATCGGACTGCGAAACAATCGACCGGATACTGAACGCTACCGGATGCCGATGAAAAAACGGCAGCCGAAGCCGCCGCGTACTTGCGTATCGCTTCGCATGACGAACGATTTACTCGATCGGCGCCGGCGTCTTGGGCCGGAATTCGCAGAGCGGCTCGATCGCGCAATGCCAGCATTCGGGCCGGCGCGCCTTGCACACGTAGCGGCCGTGCAGGATCAGCCAGTGGTGTGCATCCTGCAGGAATTCGGCCGGCGTGAACTTCTCCAGCCCAGCCTCGACGGCGCGCACATCCTTGCCGGGCGCGAGGCCGGTGCGGTTGGCGACGCGGAAGATATGCGTATCGACGGCGATGGTCGGCTGCCCGAACGCGGTGTTCAGCACCACGTTGGCCGTCTTGCGGCCCACGCCGGGCAGGCCTTCGAGCGCTTCGCGATCGGCCGGCACCTCGCCGCCGTATTGATCGAGCAGGATCCGGCAGGTCGCCACGACGTTCTTCGCCTTGGTCTTGTACAGCCCGATCGTCTTGATGTAGTCGGTCACACCGGCCTCGCCGAGTGCGAGGATTTGCGCCGGCGTGTTCGCCACCGGGAACATCTTGCGCATCGCCTTGTTGACCGAAACGTCGGTGGCCTGCGCCGACAGCAGCACGGCGATCAGGAGTTCGAACGGTGTGGTGTATTCGAGCTCGGTGGTCGGATGCGGGTTCAGGCTTTGCAGCGTTTCGTAGATCGCGCGTCGTTTGTTGGCGTTCATTCGGTGCGGGGCGGCGTGGCCGGCGGTTCGCCGTTGGAGGTGGCGGCATCGGCTGCCTGGCGTTCGGCCTCGATGCGCTTGCGGCGCGCCTCGGCGGCGTCGATCTGTGCCTGCACGGCCGGGCTGACGTTGTCGGTGTTTTTCGGCGCGCTGCCGCTCGCGGCCAGTTCTTCCTTCTTCTTGCGTGCGCGTTCCAGCGCGGCGGCGATGATCGCACGCTTCTTCGCTTCCGGATCGTCGGCGGCCTGCGGCATGGCGGCGCTGGCCTCGACGGCAGGGGCGGCCTCGGCGGCGCTCGCGGCGCTGGCCGCTCGGCGTGCCGCCGCGCGGGCCTCGGCGGCTTCGCGCGCCCGCTGCTGGCGGGCCAGGCGCTGGTCGTGGCGCGCGCGTGCGCCGTCGGCCTGTTGCTGGGTCCAGGCATCCCAGCCGGTGCGCGCGCCGGTGACCGGAATCATGTCGATGCAGTCGACCGGGCAGGGCGGCACGCACAGGTCGCAGCCGGTGCACAGCTCGGCGATCACGGTATGCATCTGCTTGGGCGCTCCGACGATCGCATCGACCGGGCAGGCCTGCATGCACAGCGTGCAGCCGATGCAGAGCTGTTCGTCGATCACGGCGAGCGGCCGCGGGCGCTCCTCGCCATGCTCGACGGCGAGCGCAATCACGGGCTTGCCGAGCAACGCGGCAAGCCGCTCGATGCCTTCATGGCCGCCGGGCGGGCACTGGTTGTAGCCGGCCGTGCCGTTGGCGATCGCCTCGGCGTAGGGTCGGCAGCCTTCGTAGCCGCACTTCGTGCATTGCGTCTGGGGAAGCAGATCTTCGATGCGATCCGCGAGTTTCTGGATGTCGGTCACGGTGACGGCAGAGGCGGCGCGCGCCGGGGGAAGGGCGTTTCAGCGCGGCCTGCAGGGTTCGGCAAAGCGCAATTATCGCCGATTTCCCGCCTTGCGCTCGGCTGCGCCTATGCGCATAATCAAGGCGCATTTTTTGCTCGACCGCTGCAGGGCGCGACCGCCTATCCGGCCGGGTCGGCCCCCGGTGCCGGATGCGGATCGGACGCCCCGGCGATGCCGACTGAATCACGCGAATCACGCGGGCCAAAACACATGACTCAGCCGAAAATCAAAAGAGACCCGGAAGGAACCCGGCGCCGCATCCTGCTGGCCGCCGCAGAAGAATTCGCCAGTGGTGGCCTGTCCGGTGCGCGCGTCGACCAGATCGCCCGCCGTGCCGAAACCAACGAACGGATGCTGTACTACTACTTCGGCAGCAAGGAGCAGTTGTTCACGGCCGTCCTCGAACATTCGTTTTCCGCCCTGAACGAAGCCGAGCGCGTGCTCGAATTCGACGGCGTGCCGCCCGTCGAGGCCGTCACTCGGCTTGCGCATTTCATTTGGGATTACTACCGGGATCATCCGGAGCTGCTGCGCCTCGTCAACAACGAAAACTTGCACGAAGCGCGCTACATGATGAAGGCGGACAGCCTGCGCGCGATGATCTCTCCGCTGGTGCAGACGCTCGGCAGCGTGCTCGCGCGCGGCCAGGCGGCCGGGCTGTTCCGTTCGGACGTCGATCCGCTGCGCTTCTACGTGACGCTGTCGGGGCTCGGCTATTACATCGTGTCGAACCGCTACACGCTGGCGGCCATGCTCGGCCGAGACTTCAGCACACCTGAGGAACGCGCCGAAATGGTGCGCATGAACACCGATATTCTGCTGTCCTATCTGTTGCGTCGCTGAGCGCGCGCCTTTTCCTCTTCCGAATGCGCAACGCCCCGCCCGGCTGTGTCTCGCCGGGCGGGGCGTTGTCGTGCGTCGTGGAAGCGGGCGCGTGCTGCGCGCCCGCGAGGCTCAGACCGTTTTGCGGGCGCGCGGCGAGCGGGCCGGCGAAGCCTTCGGTGCGACGGCCTTCTTGGCGGCAGGCTTGGTCGACGTGGCCGGTTGGGCCGGCGAACGGCGCGAGCCGGCGGCGCTGCGCTTGGGCGTGGTGCGTTGCGCGGCCTTGGCCGGCGCGGCGTGCGCGGTGCCGGCTGCGGCATTCTGAGCGGCGGCACTGATTGCCGGGCTGGCGGCGGCCTGCGACGCCGTCACGCTGATCGCATCATCGTTGCCCGGTGCGACCGGCGCCGCGCCGGCCGGCGTTTTCGAGGCCGGCTGGTGCTCACGGATGAACTCGCGCAGTTGCGGGTAGATGATGGTGCGCCAGCGGCGGCCCGAGAAGATCCCGTAGTGGCCACACTTCTCGGCGGTCAGGCTGCGGCGGTGTTCGTCGGGAATGCCGGTGCACAGCTCCTGCGCGACGTGCGTCTGGCCGCTGCCGGAAATATCGTCGAGCTCGCCTTCGATCGTCATCAGCGCCGTCTGGCTGATGTCGGCCGGCTTGACGCGCTCGCCGCGCACGTCCCAGGTGCCTTCGGCCAGGCCGAATTCCTGGAACACCAGGCGGATCGTGTCGAGGTAATACTCGGCGGCCATGTCGAGCACCGCGTTGTACTCGTCATAGAAGCGGCGATGGGCTTCCGCGTCTTCCTCGTCGCCGCGCATCAGGCTCTGGTAGAAATCCCAGTGCGATTGCGCATGACGCTCGGGGTTCATCGCGACGAAGCCGGTGTGCTGCAGGAAGCCCGGATAGACCTGGCGGCCTTCGCCCGGATAGTTCGCCGGCACCGTGTGGATCACGTTGTTCTCGAACCACGCGAGCGAATGGTTGGTGGCCAGCGAGTTGACCGAGGTGGGGCTCTTTCGCGCGTCGATCGGGCCGCCCATCATGGTCATGGTCAGCGGGGTGTCCTCGCCGCGGCTCGCCATCAGCGAGATCGCCGCGAGCACCGGCACGGTGGGCTGGCACACCGAGATCACGTGCAGGTTGCGCGCGCCGATATGGCGGATGAAATCCTGGATGTAATCGACGTAGTCGTCCAGATGGAACGGGCCGGTTTCCACCGGCACCATGCGCGCGTCGATCCAGTCGGTGATGTAGACCTTGTGATCCTGCAGCAGCGTGCGCACGGTGTCGCGCAGCAGCGTGGCGTGGTGGCCCGACAGCGGCGCACACACCAGCACCACCGGCTCTTCCTTCAACTGGCCGACCGCCACCGAATCGTCGGCGAAGCGCTTGAAGCGGCGCAGCCGGCAGAACGGCTTTTCGATGACCGTCTGCTCGACGATCGGAATGTGATGGCCGTCCTTCTCGATCTGGTGCAGGTTGAATTCGGGTTTTTCGTAGTCCTTGCCGAGCCGGTACATCAGCTCGTAGGCCGCGGACCAGCGCGTGGCGCCGGGCATCAGCGACAGCGGGCTGGACGGATTGGCGAAGGATTTCGACGCGGCCTGTGCCCAGGCGGTCAGCGGACTCAACAACGCCCGCTGGAATTCGTGCATTTGGTAAAGCATGAGGGCTCCCGAGGGGAGAGCGTCGCGGGAGCGCTCTTCGCCGCGGCGCGCAGTCAAGTCCGGGGCCGGACCACGGTATTCGGTGGCCGGCCAGTCGCGACGATCATAGCGGGTTCCGCCTCATGCCGCAACGCAGCATTTTCCCCATGCGGGGTTGATTTTGCGATGTTTTACGAATCCGCAAACTGACTCGCCCCTGTCGCAAAATCGTGCTGCCGAACGGCTCGACGACCTCAGCGGCCGTCGGTTTCCACCGCCATCGGCTGGCCCGCCGCCTGCGCCATCTCTTCCTCGTGGTGCATCAGGTTCATGGCCGTATGCACCAGCGCGACGTGCGAGAACGCCTGCGGGAAATTGCCGACCAGGCGCCCCTCGATCGGATCGTATTCCTCGGCCAGCAGGCCCAGATCGTTGGCCAGCGACAGCAGCCGGCGGAACAGCCGGTGGGCGTCGTCGATCCGGCCGAGCAGCGCGTAGTTGTCGACCAGCCAGAAGCTGCAGGCGAGGAAGGTGCCTTCGCCGGGCGGCAGGCCGTCGTCGAAATCGGTAGTGCGGTAACGCATCACCAGGCCGCCGTGCAGCAGCTCGCGCTCGATCGCCTCGACCGTGCCGACCACGCGCGGGTCCGACGGAGGCAGGAAGCCGACCAACGGCAGCATCAGCACGCTCGCGTCGAGCTCGTCGCTGCCATAGCTCTGCGAGAACGCCTGCTTGCTCTCGTTCCAGGCGTTCTGGCACACGTCCTCGTGGATCGCGTCGCGCAGCGCGCGCCAGTGGTCGAGCGGCGCCGGCAGGCGAAACTGCTCGGCCGACTTGATCGCGCGATCGAACGCCACCCACGCCATGATCTTCGAGAACGTGAAGTGCTTGCGGCCGCCGCGCGTTTCCCAAATGCCTTCGTCGGGCTCGCGCCAGATTTTCTCGAGATGGGTGAGCAGCGCGCACTGGACGGACCAGACGGTATCGTCGGCCTGCAAGCCGCCGACGCGCGCCAGGTGCAGCGCGGCCATCACCTCGCCGAACACGTCGAGCTGAAGCTGGTTGGCCGCGTTGTTGCCGATTCGCACCGGTTTGGAATCCTGATAGCCGGGCAGCCAGTCGAGCTCCATTTCGGGCAGGCGGCGTTCGCCGGCGATGCCGTACATGATCTGGATCTGCTCGGGCGAGCCGGCCATCACGCGGCCGAGCCAGGCGCGCCAGGCGCGTGCTTCGTCGTAGTAGCCGGCGCGCATCAGCGCGAGCAGCGTGATGGTGGCGTCGCGCAGCCAGCAGAAGCGGTAATCCCAGTTGCGCGTGCCGCCGATGTGCTCGGGCAGCGAGGTGGTGGGCGCGGCCACGATGCCGCCGGTCGGCTCGTAGGCCAGCGCCTTCAGCGTGATCAGCGAGCGGCGCACGGCGCCGGCGTAGCGGCCCTGGATCTGGCAGCGCGACGACCATTCGAGCCAGTGATTCTCGGTGCGCGCGAGCATCGACAGCGGTTCGCGCGCCGGCGGCAGGCGCAGATGCGACGGTGCATAGGCCAGCGAGAACGGCACGCGCTCCTCGGCATGCACGGTGAATTCGGCGACGGTGCGCAGGTTTTCGCCCGACAGCGGCACCGGGGTGCGCAGCGCCACCGTGTCGGGGCCGGCGATCGCCTTCATGCCGGCTTCGCGCGACAGCCGCGTGACCCACGGGATCGAGAAACCGTAATCGAAGCGCAGCACCAGTTCCATCTGCATCGGCACGTGGCCGCGCTTGCCGATCACGATGCGCACGAGTTCGGACCAGCCGTTGCCGGGCGGCATGAAATCCACCACGGTGACGGAGCCCGTCTCGCATTCGTAATCGGTTTCGAGGATCAGGGTTTCGCCGCGATAACGGCGCGTGCTCGACAGGATCTTGGCGTCGGCGGACGGGCGGATCAGCCAGCGGCCGTGGTCGGGCGTGCCGACCAGCGCGGCGAAGCAGGCGCCCGAGTCGAAGCGGGGCCAGCAGAGCCAGTCGACCGAGCCGTCGCGCGAGATCAGGGCCGCGGTATGGCCGTCGCCGACGAGCGCGTAGTCTTCGATGAGGGCTGGCATGTATGCAGTTCTCCGTGATGCTGACGATTGGCTTTCCGAGCCGTGCGCGCCGCGAAACGACGCTGGCGCGCACGGCCCCGTATACTTCGTTCGAACGAAACGGGCAGGGCCGCCCGAATCGTTGAACAATCACAACAACTGAGGCGTTTCGGTGCAGGGAAGTTCCAACGGCCTTGATATTCCCGCACCGCGGCCCCTCCATTTCGAGAGGATTACGCGTATGACACCGCTCAGACTGGGTCACTGGATCAAGGGTATCGCCGTGGTGCTGTCGCTGTCCGCCGCGCACGCGTTTGCGCAGGATACCGCCAATGCGCCGACCGATGCCGTCTATAACCTGCTGGTCGGTACCTACACCGGTGCGGGCAGCGAGGGCATCTACGTGTACCGGTTCGATACGCGTACCGGCGACGTGTCGCCCGTCGTCTCGACCGCAAAAACCGTCAACCCGTCCTATCTGCTGCCGAGCCGCGACGGGCGTTTCGTCTACGCCGTCAACGAGCTGCCCGGCGACGACGGCCCGGCCAGCCAGCGCGGCGGCGTCAGCGCGTTCGCGTTCGATGCGAAAACCGGCACGCTGAATTTCCTCGATCGGGTGTCGTCGGAAGGGAACGATCCGTGCTATCTGAGCCTGTCGCCGGACGGCAAGTACCTCGTCACGGCCAATTATTCGGTGGCGGCGGACCCGGGCGGCAGCTTCACGGTGTTCCCGGTCGAGGCGGACGGCAAGGTGGGCGCCTCGGTGCTGAACGTGCATCACGAGGGCGGCGGCCCGGTGAAGGGGCGCCAGGACGGCGCGCACGTCCATTCGACGGTGTTCTCGCCCGATGGCAACTACCTGTTCGTGCAGGATCTCGGCGTGGACAAGCTGTTCGAATATCGCTACACGCCCGATGGCTCGCGCGGCCTGTTCGGCCCGACCGATGCGCGCTACACGCCGCTGCCGCCGGGCACCGGCCCGCGCCACCTGGTGTTCTCGCAGAACGGCCGCTTCGCCTATCTGACGACCGAACTGAAGGGCACCGTCGAGGTGTATGGCTACCAGGACGGCAAGCTGACCCATCTGCAGAGCGTGAAGATGTCGGCGCCCGGCTTCCACGGCCAGGAAGGCGGCGGCGCGATCCACGCCTCGCCGGACGGCCGCTTCCTCTACGTGACGAACCGCGGCGATGCCAACGAGCTGGTGGCCTACAAGATCGACGCCGCGAGCGGCAAGCTCGCGTTCGTGAGCCGTCAGTCGACGTTCGGCAAGACGCCGCGTGAATTCCTGATCGATCCGACCGGCAAGTGGCTGATCGTCGGCAACCAGGAAAGCGGCGCGTTCTACGTGTTCCGCCGCGACGTGGCGACGGGCCGGCTCGATCCCGACGCGCGCAAGATCGCACTGAGCAAGCCGGTCGATTTCAAGCTGGTGCCGGTGCAGCCGTAAGCCGGGCGACGAATGAAAAACGGGCGGGACGCGTGGGGGTCGCTTCACGCCCCGCCCGTTTTTCATGAGGCCGGGTTCGGCTGCCGGCCCGGCGATGGCGCCGACCGTTGCATGGGCAACCGACCGCTTGCTCATGCAACGTTTTTCGACGCACCTGGCGCGCAGCGGAGCAATTTCGGTGCCGCGCGCCGCGTATTTTTTCGCGTGTTTTCCTACTCGGCCAGCGGCGGCGCGAGCACTTCGCGGCTGCCGTTGATGCCCATCGCCGACACCAGGCCCGCCGTTTCCATCTGCTCGACCAGACGCGCCGCGCGGTTGTAGCCGATGCGCAATTGCCGCTGCACCGACGAGATCGACGCGCGCCGCGTGCGCACCACGAACGCCACCGCTTCGTCGTAGAGCGGATCGGCTTCGGCGTCGGGCGCTTCGCCGAACAGGTCCTGCGTCGACCCGCCTTCGCCGGTCGGGCCGTCGAGGATGCCTTCCTCGTATTGCGGCTCGCCGAATTGCTTCAGGTATTCGACGAGGCGGTGCACTTCCTCGTCGGCCACGAACGCGCCGTGGATGCGCTGCGGGTAGCCGGTGCCGGGCGGCAGGAACAGCATGTCGCCCTGGCCCAGCAGCGATTCGGCGCCCATCTGGTCGAGAATCGTGCGCGAATCGATCTTCGACGACACCTGGAACGCCACGCGTGTGGGGATGTTCGCCTTGATCAGGCCGGTGATCACGTCGACCGACGGGCGCTGGGTGGCGAGGATCAGGTGGATGCCGGCCGCACGCGCCTTCTGCGCGAGCCGCGCGATCAGTTCCTCGATCTTCTTGCCGGCCACCATCATCAGGTCGGCCAGCTCGTCGATCACCACCACGATCAGCGGCAGCGGCGAGAGCGGCTCGGGCGCCTCGGGCGTCAGCGAGAACGGGTTGCCGATCTTCTTGTCGCGGGCGGCCGCATCGCGCAGCTTCTGGTTGAAGCTCGCGAGATTGCGCACGCCCACGGCCGACATCAGCCGGTAGCGCTTTTCCATTTCGCCGACGCACCAGTTCAGCGCGTTCGCGGCCAGCTTCATGTCGGTGACGACCGGCGCGAGCAGGTGCGGAATGCCTTCGTAGACGGACAGCTCCAGCATCTTCGGGTCGATCATGATCAGCCGCACTTCCTCGGGCGTGGCCTTGTAGAGCAGCGAGGCGATCATCGCGTTGATCGCGACCGACTTGCCCGAGCCGGTGGTGCCGGCCACCAGCATGTGCGGCGCCTTGGCCAGATCGGTGACGACCGGGTTGCCGGTGATGTCCTTGCCCATCGCGATCGTCAATTGCGAGGCCGAATGCTGGTATTGGCGCGAGGCGAGGATTTCCGACAGGCGGATCATCTGGCGCTTCGCGTTCGGCAGTTCGAGGCCCATGCAGGTCTTGCCGGGAATCGTCTCGACCACGCGAACCGACGTGAGGCCGAGGCCGCGCGACAGGTCCTTCATCAGGCCGACGATCTGGCTGCCGCGCACGCCGAGCGCCGGTTCGATCTCGAAGCGCGTGATGACCGGGCCGGCCGATGCGCCGACCACCGTGACCGGCACCTTGAACTCCTGCAGGCGCTGCTCGATGACCTGGCCGGTCTGGGCCAGATCGGCCTCGGAGATCGGCGGCATGTCGTCGGCGGGCGGTTCGAGCAGGTCGAGGCCGGGCAGTTCGACGTTCGAAGCGGCCGGGGCACGGAATTCGAAGGCGTTCGGCGGGGCCTGGCGGGCCGGCGGTTCGCTGGCGGCGGGCGGGGTGGCCTGAGCGGCCGAGGTGGGTGTTGGCGCGGCAGGCTGCGCGGTGGCCCGGGCGAATGCGCCCGGCAGGAACGCCGGGGCGATGTCGGCCGATGCCGTTGCGGGTTCCGAGGCGGCCAGGCCGGAAGCGAGCGTCTCGCCCGGCGTGGACAGCGTGAACGATGCGTCGGTCGACAGCACCGAGGGCTGCGGCGCGGCGTAGTCGGTGTCGCTGGCCGACGAGAACGTGAAGGCCGACGGCGTCGAGGGTGTCATGGCCGTCAGCGGTGCGCTCAATGTCTCGGCGAAGGCGGATGTCGAGACGGCGGGCGCGAATGCATCGGTCGGCGCGCTCGGCAGAGCTTCCCAAGGCGGGACGGCGTGGGTTGCGGGCGGCGCTTCCGTGACGGGGGCCGGTGTCGGCGCGAGGTGGCTGCTGCTGGCGACCGTTTGCGGCGGCGCAGATGCGAACGGGGGTGTTCCGGCGGACGTCCGGGCGGCGTCGTTCGTATCGACGCTGCCCAGCGGCGCGGCATGGGCGTCCGCAGGCATGGCGCTGCTTGCGCCGACCGTTGCCGATGCTGACGTACTGACGGCATCGCCGCTGGCGACGAACGACGAGCGCAGCGGCGTGATGCCCGGTTCATCGGCATTGGGTGTCGTTGACCTGTCGGGCGTTGCCGCAACGGCTTCGACCGGCAGGCTCGGTGGTGCGGCTGGCGCGAAAACGTTGGCGTCGTCGCGCTGCTCCGTAGCCGGGCCGAATGCGACGGGTGCGGCGCGTGTTGTCGAGATGCTGTTCTTGAGATGCGCGGGCGGTTGCGTATCAACGGGTGGTATTTGCGGCGCAAGGCCGACGAAGGCATCGGCGTCATGCGCGAATCCCGCGCCGTCATTCGCTGGCGGCAGGAAGGCGCTCATGTCGATGACGGCATCGGACGACGTGTCCGAGCCTTCTTCGTCGGCATCCGGGCTGGGCGGCACGTCGCTCGGGTCGGCCGTCATCTCGAAGGCGGGCGGCGTGCTCGGCAGCACCGTGTCGTCCGATGCGCTGGCCGCAAGCGTGTCCGGCAAGGTCTCGCGCGTCGTGAACATTCCCGCGGCTTGCGCGCTGCCTGCCGCGGCCGCGCTTGCGAGGTCGCCGGTGCCCGACGGCGTCACCGTCGCGCCGGCCAGCGCGGCCCATTGCGCCGTGCTGGCATCGATCGAGCGCAGCGCGTCCTGCAGGCTCGGTGCAGGCTCCACAGGCTGCGCCGGCTTCTCGTTCCAGGCATAGAGCGGGGCACGCGCCGGTGGCGTGGGACGGCGCGGCGTGACGTTCGCGTTCTGCGCCGGTGCGGCCGCGCGCGGCAACGGCCGGGCGGGGGCAGGTTGCGGCGCGGGTGGCCGGGCCGGTGGCGTGATCGGCGGCACGACCGGGCGGATCGGTGTGGCGGCCGGGGCCGCGCGCCGCGTGGACGGATAGCGCTCCTGCAGCACCTTGACCGCCTGCGCGGCGTGCACGGCCGACGAGGCGATGGTCGGCGAAGCCGGCGGCATCGATACCGACGACGGCACGAAGGGCGGCGGCACCGGCGGCGCGGCCATCGCTGCGGCGCCCGCCGCCGTGGCGGCTTTCGCGGATGCGGTGGTGGCCGCCGCGGCAGCCGCGGTCATGCCGATCGCCCCCGCGGCCATGCCGCTGTTGCCTGACACCGGCCGGCTACCCGAATTCGGATTCAACCATCCCTGCGGCGCCGACGGCTCGACCGGCTGCACCCGCGTGATCGGCGGCGGTGTCCAGCCGCGCGGCTCCTGGCGCGTTTCGCGCCGCGCCTCGCCGCGCATGTCGCGCTTCGCGTCGGGCTTCCACAGCGTGGGCCGCGCGAAACGCCCGTTGCGCTTGGGCGCCATCGAGTTGACGGTGTTCGCCGCCGACGGCTGCACATCGCCCGCGCGCCGCACGCGGCGATCTTCGTCGCGATGCAGCGCGCTGCGCGGCAGGTCGGCGACGGAGCGTGCTTCGTCCTCGTCGCGCCGTCCGCCACGGCCGAGCCGGAAGCCGAACGAGCGGTCGAGCCAGTCGTTGGTGGTGCGCCAGTCGGCGCCGAGCAGCCAGGGCAGGCCGCCGACGAACAGCGCGACCATCACCAGCGGCGTGCCGATATGGCCGAACACGCGGTCGAAGCCGGCCGCGAGCGCATGGCCGAATGCGTCGCCGGTGTCGCCGCCCGGCAGCGCCGTGGCGAGCGTGCAACTGGCGACGAACACGCTCGCGAAGCCGAGCCAGAGGCGGATCAAGCCGCGCCCGGCCGTGCCGGCGCCGCCCGGCAGCATCGACTTGACGAGCCGCCAGACCAGGGGGACGAACCAGATGGCCGAGACGCCGAACCAGCCGAAAACTACGCTATGCATACCAGGAAACGTGGAATCGCGAGGACGGGCGCCGCGCGCGGCCCGTCGGGTTAAGCCGGGGGAGGCATCCGATCCCCGCGCGCGGGCCGGATGCACGATGCTGTCGCGCGGCGCATCGACCGATGGCCGCGCGCATCGAAAGGATTACTGGGGGTCGCGACGCGCGAATGTCAGCGTCGCGCCGTCGTCGGTCACCAGGTATAGCTGTTGCGGCGCCTGCATCTGCAGGCCGGCCTTGGAAATATGCGCGAGCGCATCGAGATACGGGCGTTCGAGCTTGCCGCCGGCCGAGGCCGGGCAGGCCATCCGCGTGCCGGCCAGCGGCCCGAAACCGAGCAGCCCGTTCTTCACGGTATAGGTGCCGGAATAGCGGTTGCAGCCCGAGAAGCCCGACGCGCGGCGCACGCCGTCGGTGGTCGACAGCGTCAGCTGGATCGGCTGGCCGCCGGCGTCGCCTTGCGGCACGTCGCGCTGCGAGCCGTCGGCATTGCGCCAGCTCGCGAGCTGCCAGCTCGTGTCGTCGACCAGCTGGATGGCGGCCGGATTGAACGGATCGGACGCGGGGGCGCCGGCATCGGGGTGGGTCGGCATCGCGCAGGCGGCCAGTGCGGCAAGCGCCACCGCGGCGAGCGGCGCGCGCAGCGGCTTCATGAAGCGGTGGGGCGTGCGGCAGGCCGTGGAGGGGTTATGCATGGCCTCGATCCTCGTATTGATGGCGGTGCTGGCAAAGGCGTAAGAGTAACGCAGTCGGCACGCGGCAGGCGAGCAGACCATCCGCGGCGGCAAACGTTCTGCGTCAGGTTGCTGCGGGCTCGCGTGTTAACATCGCGGCTCGGTTGTTCCTCACACGTTCACCCCAATCATTTCAGCGGGAAATCTCATGCAGATCGGTCAGCGGCTCGGTACGCCGCTTTCGCCTTCCGCCACGCGCGTCATGCTGCTGGGCGCCGGCGAACTCGGCAAGGAAGTCATCATCGCGTTGCAGCGCCTCGGGGTCGAAGTCATCGCCGTCGATCGCTACGCGAACGCGCCCGGGCACCAGGTCGCCCATCGCGCGCACGTGATCGACATGACCGACGCGGCGTCGCTGCGCGCGCTGGTCGAATCCGAACGGCCGCACCTGATCGTCCCCGAGATCGAGGCGATCGCCACGGATGCGCTGGCGGCCATCGAGGCGGCCGGCGTGGCCGAGGTGATCCCCACCGCGCGTGCCACCCAACTGACGATGAACCGCGAGGGCATTCGCCGTCTCGCTGCCGAGGAGCTCGGCCTGCCGACCTCGCGTTATGCGTTCGCGCAGTCGTTCGAGGAATTCCGCGCGGCGGTCGCATCGATCGGCTTCCCGTGTGTGGTGAAGCCGGTGATGTCGTCGTCGGGCAAGGGCCAGTCGGTCGTCAAGCAGGACGCCGACATCGAGCCGGCCTGGCAATACGCGATGGCTGGCGGCCGCGTGAACCACGGCCGCGTGATCGTCGAGGGCTTCGTCGATTTCGAATACGAAATCACCCAGTTGACGGTGCGCGCGATCGACCCGGCCAGCGGCGAGACCCGGACCTATTTCTGCGACCCGGTCGGCCACGTCCAGGTGGCGGGCGACTACGTCGAATCCTGGCAGCCGCAGCCGATGAGCGCACTGGCCCTGGAACGTTCGCGCGAAATCGCACACCAAGTGACAACGGCGCTGGGCGGCCGCGGCCTGTTCGGCGTGGAACTGTTCGTGCGTGGCGACGAGGTCTGGTTCTCCGAAGTCAGCCCGCGTCCGCATGACACGGGGCTCGTCACGCTGGCCTCGCAGCGCCAGTCGGAGTTCGAACTGCACGCGCGCGCGATTCTCGGCCTGCCGGTCGATCCGACCCTGTCGTCGCCGGCCGCTTCGGCGGTCATCTATGGCGGTATCGACGAGGCCGGCATCGCGTTCGAAGGCGTGGCCGAGGCGTTGGCCGTGCCGGGAGTGGATCTGCGCCTGTTCGGCAAGCCGGAGAGCTTCGTCAAGCGCCGCATGGGCGTGGCGGTGGCGACCGGCGCCGATGTCGACGAGGCGCGCGAGCGCGCACGGCGGGCCGCAGCAGCAGTTCGCCCGGTGTCGGCTCGCTGAGGCGGGCCAGGCGCCGCAACCGTATCGAAGGCCGTGGCGGCATTTGCTGCCCGGTCAGGGAGTGTCACTATGAAATGGGCATTGATTGCCGTGCTGTGCGCGGCGGTATCGGGTTGCGGCGTGGCCGCCGCGCCGTGCCGCGTCGCGTCGGCCGGGTTGAAGATGGTGCCGTTGGTCGGTCACGTGGCCGCCGCGCCAACCGATGGTTGCGCGGCCGTCATCGATCCTTGATCGATTCTTGTTATTGGGGCCGATTCGTGGTCGGAAGCGGCTCCCGCTTGGAGCCCGCATGATCCGCATCACGTTCGCCGCCGGCCTGCTGGCCGGCATCGGCCTGGCTTCGGTTGCGCATGCCGCGCAACTGACCGTCGAGGAAATCGACGCCGACGCGCGCACCGTGTCGACCTACCAATGCGCGGATCGGCCGAAGCCGGTGCGGGTGGCCTACTGGCTGGCCCGCAACGGCCAGAGCTTCGCGCTGGTGCCGGTCGACGGCAAGCCGATGCTGTTCGTCGATACCCTGTCCGCCTCGGGTGTCCGTTATCAGGCGGGCCGCTATGTCTGGTGGACCAAGGGCCGCACCGGCAACCTGCGCGATCAAATCGGCGGCCAGGATGCGCCGCCGCTGCTCGCCGATTGCACGGAGATTGCCCCGCGCGGCAAGCGTCCGTGAGGCGTGCCGCGGCTTCGTCGCAGGCCAGTGCTACAATGCGGGCCTTTCCGTCGGCGTTCGGCCGCACGGGGCGGCGCGCCGGGATCGTTTCCGGCGTCGCGGCGGCGTCGCGCGGCGCGCCGCAGTAGTTCCGTCATTCATTCCATATGTCGTTCGCGCGGCAGCCCGTCACCGGCGCTGCCGCGCCAGATTCCCCGCCGCGCCATTTGAGCGAAACGCCAACCATGTCCGATTCAGCAGCCACGTCCGTCGACGCAACTTTCGATCAGTTCGGCCTCGCGCCCGACATTCTGAAGGCCATTGCGGAGCAGGGCTATACGAAGCCGACGCCGATCCAGGCGCAGGCGATTCCGGTCGTGCTGTCGGGGCGCGACGTGATGGGCGCCGCGCAAACCGGCACCGGCAAGACGGCCAGCTTCTCGCTGCCGATCATCCAGCGCCTGCTGCCGCAAGCCAACACGAGCGCCTCGCCGGCGCGCCACGCGGTGCGCGCGCTGATCCTCACGCCGACCCGCGAACTGGCCGACCAGGTGGCCGCCAACGTGCATTCGTACGCGAAGCACACGGCGCTGCGCAGCGCCGTGGTGTTCGGCGGCGTCGACATGAACCCGCAAATGGCCGAGCTGCGCCGCGGCGTCGAAATCCTGATCGCGACGCCGGGCCGCCTGCTCGACCACGTTCAGCAAAAAACGGCGAACCTGGGCCAGGTGCAGATGCTGGTGCTCGACGAGGCCGACCGGATGCTCGACATGGGCTTCCTGCCCGACCTGCAGCGCATCCTGAACCTGCTGCCGAAGGTGCGCCAGACGCTGCTGTTCTCGGCCACGTTCTCGCCCGAAATCAAGAAGCTCGCCGCGACCTACCTGACCAATCCGCTGACCATCGAAGTCGCGCGCAGCAATGCCACCGCGACCAACGTGACGCAGATCGTCTACGACATCCCCGAGGGTGACAAACAGGCGGCCGTCGTCAAGCTGATCCGCGATCGCGCGCTCAAGCAGGTGATCGTGTTCTGCAACAGCAAGCTCGGCGCGAGCCGACTGGCGCGTCAGCTCGAACGCGACGGCGTGATTGCCACGGCGATTCACGGCGACCGCTCGCAAAACGAACGGATGCAGGCGCTCGACGCCTTCAAGCGCGGTGAAGTCGAGGCGCTGGTGGCGACCGACGTGGCCGCGCGTGGTCTCGATATCGCCGAGCTGCCGGCCGTGATCAACTTCGACCTGCCGTTCAGCGCGGAAGATTATGTGCACCGGATCGGCCGGACCGGCCGCGCGGGCGCCTCGGGCGACGCGCTGTCGCTGTGCAGCCCGAACGAGCGCAAGCAACTGGCCGACATCGAAAAGCTGATCAAGCGCGACCTGCCGTTGCAGCCGCTGGCCATCGACGCGCCGGCGCGTCCGCGCCGCGAACACGCCGAGCGCAGCGAACGTGGGGAGCGTGGCGAACGCGATCGCAGCGAAGCGCGCGGCCCGCGCCGCTCGCCTGCGCACGGCGGCGAACGCACGCATCATTCGCGTCGCGAGGCGCCGGTCGACGAGTTTTTCCTGAAGCCTTACGTGCCGTCGTCGAGCGCGCGCGAGCAGGAAGAAGCGATCAAGCAGCCGGCCCAGCCGGAGAAGAAGTCGAAGCAGCCGCTGGCCGCGCTGCTGGGCGGCTTCGGCATGCCGCGCCGTTCGTCGTCGTAAGCGGCGGCGGGCCTTGGCCTGACAGCGGGCGGATGCGAAAGCGTCCGCCCGTTTTGTTTGGGTGGCGCTGCAACGAAAGGGCGTCGTGCCTGGTGCGGCCGGGTCAGCGGGCGTTCGGCCCGAAGCGCGCGGCCCAGGCTGCCGTTGCCGCCGGGAAGAATGTATCGAGAGACGCTTGCGCCGAGGGCGGCAGCGTCAGGCCCAGGTGGGTGGCCGCCGCGACCAGTGCGGTCAACGGCCTGGTCGCATCGAGCGCGGTCGCGCCGGTCTGCTTGCTGAGTTTCTCGCCGTTGGTGTCGACCACCACCGGTACGTGCAGGTACGTGGGCGTTGCCACGCCAAGACATTGCTGAAGGTGGATTTGCCGCGCGGTGGAATCCAGCAGATCCGCGCCGCGCACGACATGCGTGACCCCGGCATCGCGGTCGTCCACCACCACGGCGAGTTGGTAGGCCCATTGCCCATCGGCGCGTTTCAGCACGAAATCGCCGACTTCGGTGGCGAGGTTCTGTGTTTGCGCGCCCTGCCAGCGATCGTCGAAACGGATCGCGGCCGCCGCGCCGTCGGGCACGCGCAGCCGCCAGGCACGCGCGGGCTTGCCGTGCAGGCCGTCGCGACAGGTGCCCGGGTAGGCGAGCGTGGTATGGCGTTCGTGGGCGGCGCGCAACGAATCGGCGATTTCTTTGCGTGTGCAGCCGCACGGATAGACATGGCCGGTTTGCGTGAGCGCGTCGAGCGCCTGGGTGTAGGCGGTGTCGCGCCGGCTCTGCCAGACGGGCGGCGCATCGGCCGCGAGCCCGAACGCGGCCAGCGTGTCGAGGATCGCATCGGCCGCGCCGGACACCGTGCGCGGGCCGTCGACATCCTCGATTCGCACCAGCCAGGTGCCGTGATGAGCACGGGCATCGAGCCAGCTTGCCAGCGCACCGACCAGCGAGCCGAAATGCAGCGGGCCGGTGGGCGACGGCGCGAAGCGGCCGCAATAGCGCGAGTTCAAGGCCGGCCCGGTGCGCGAAAGCCGGCAGCCGTCAGGCTGCGTTCGGCCGGGAGGCCGCGCCGGCGAGGGCGTTGCCACCGGCCGGATGGCAGGCCGGGCAGGACTGGCCCACGACGTACAGCGGCGATTGCTGTTGCTCCGCCGTGACCACGGCGCGGCACGCGAAGCAGGTGACGTTGCCGGTTGGCGCCAGTTGCGGATTCAGCGCGGTGCGGTGGTCGAACACGAAGCAGTCGCCGTGATAGTGGGCGCCGCCGACTTCCTCGAAATACTTGAGGATGCCGCCTTCGAGCTGGTAGACGTGATCGATGCCGATTTCCTTCATGTGGATCGCGGCCTTCTCGCAGCGGATGCCGCCGGTACAGAACGAGACGACCGTCTTGCCTTCGAGATCGGCGCGGTTCGCATCGATCACGGCCGGGAATTCGCTGAATTTGTCGATGCGGTAATCGAGCGCGTGGTCGAACGTGCCGACATCGACCTCGAACGCATTGCGCGTGTCGAGCATCACGACCGGGCGGCCTGCGTCGTCCTGGCCGCGGTCGAGCCAGGTTTTCAGCGTTTGCGCATCGACCGACGGCGCGCGGCCAAGCTCCGGCTTGATGGCCGGCTTCTTCATCGTGATGATTTCGCGCTTCAGGCGCACCAGCATGCGGCGAAACGGCTGCGAATCGGACAGGCTTTCCTTGAACTGCAGGTCGGCGAACTTGCCCTCGAACAGCGGATCTTCGCGCAGATAGGCGATGAACGAACCGGCGGCCTCGCGCGTGCCGGCGATGAACAGGTTGATGCCTTCGGGCGACAGCAGGATCGTGCCGCGCAGCCCGAGCGACTGGCAGCGCTCGGTGACGAGCGGCCGCCAGGCTTCGGGCGACTCGATCGTGACGAAGCGGTAGGCGGCGAGGTTGACGATGGACATGATGAACCGGTGATGAAGCGGGGCGGGCGCGGCGCACGGCTGCGCCGGAAAGGGCGCAAATGAGGGTGCGATGCCGCGCGGCGGGCCGCCGCGTGAATGAGCGAAACCCGTATTATCCCGCAAACGGGGCGGCGGACCAGTCGGCCGAACGGGGCAGGCAACGTGTCGCACCGACGTGGCCCGATGCGCGACTCCCGCCAGACCTGGCCGGATGGCCAGCGCGGCGTTTTTTGCGGCCGTCGGACGTTGCCTTCGCCACGACGCGGCTACAATAACGCCCATGTCAGATCCCCGCTTCGTCCATCTTCGCGTTCACTCCGAATTCTCGATTGCCGACGGCATCGTGCGCCTCGACGACCTCGTCAAGGCCGCGGCCGCCGACGGTCAGGGCGCGCTCGCCCTGACCGATCTCGGCAACGCGTTCGGCCTCGTCCGGTTCTACCAGGAAGCCCGTGGCAAGGGCGTCAAGCCGATCGCCGGCTGCGACGTCTGGATCACCAACCACGACGATCGCGACAAGCCCTCACGCCTGTTGCTGCTGGTGCGCGACAAGGCCGGCTACCTGAATCTCTGCGAGCTGCTGTCCAAGGCCTGGCTCACCAATCAATACCGCGGCCGTGCGGAAGTCGATGCCCAATGGCTCGAATCCGAACTCGGCCAGGGCTTGCTCGCGCTGTCGGGCGCGCAGCAAGGCGACATCGGCCTCGCGCTGGCGGCCGGCAACCTCGACGCGGCGCGCCGCCATGCGCAGCGCTGGTCGCGCGTGTTCCCGGGTGGCTTCTATATCGAGTTGCAGCGCTACGGCCAGCCGGGCGCCGAAGCCTACGTGCAGGAAGCCGCCAAGCTCGCGGCCGAGCTGAAGCTGCCGGTGGTGGCCACGCACCCGCTGCAGTTCATGGGCGACGACGATTTCACGGCGCACGAGGCGCGAGTGTGTATCTCGGAAGGCGACATCCTCGCCAATCCGCGTCGCCAGAAGCGCTTCACCACCGATCAATGCTTCCGCACCCAGGCCGAGATGGCCGCGCTGTTCGCTGATATTCCGTCGGCCGTGCAGAACACGGTCGAGATCGCCAAGCGCTGCAACCTCAAGCTCGAACTGGGCAAGCCGAAGCTGCCGCTGTTCCCGACGCCGGACGGCATGTCGCTCGACGATTACCTCGTCCAGCTTTCGCAGGAAGGGCTCGAAAAGCGGCTGGAGCAGCTCTATCCGGACACCGCCGAGCGCGATGCGCAGCGCGCCACGTATTACCAGCGCCTCGAATTCGAATGCAACACGATCAAGAAGATGGGCTTCCCCGGCTACTTCCTGATCGTGGCGGACTTCATCAACTGGGCCAAGAACAACGGCGTGCCGGTCGGCCCGGGCCGAGGCTCGGGCGCCGGTTCGCTGGTGGCCTATTCGCTCGGCATTACCGATCTCGATCCGCTGCGCTACAACCTGCTGTTCGAGCGTTTCCTGAATCCGGAGCGGGTGTCGATGCCCGACTTCGATATCGATTTTTGCCAGCACGGCCGCGATCGCGTGATCCAGTACGTGAAGGAAAAATACGGTGCGGATGCGGTCTCGCAGATCGCCACCTTCGGCACGATGGCGGCGAAAGCGGCCGTGCGCGACGTCGGCCGCGTGCTCGACCTCGGCTACATGTTCACCGACGGCATCGCGAAGCTGATCCCGTTCAAGCCGGGCAAGCACGTCACCATCGCCGACGCGATGAAGGAAGAGCCGCAACTGCAGGAGCGCTACGACAACGAGGACGAAGTCCATCAGTTGCTCGATCTCGCGCAGCGCGTCGAGGGGCTCACGCGTAACGTCGGCATGCACGCCGGCGGCGTGCTGATCGCGCCCGGCAAGCTGACCGATTTCTGCCCGCTCTATGTGCAGGGCGAGGACGGTGGCGTCGTCAGCCAGTACGACAAGGACGACGTGGAGGCCGTGGGCCTCGTCAAGTTCGACTTCTTGGGCCTGACCACGCTGACCATCCTCGATTGGGCCGAGCGCTTCATCCGCCGTCTCGATCCGTCGAAGGCCGATTGGTCGCTGGCACAGGTGCCGCTCGACGATCCGGCCTCGTTCCAGATCCTCAAGAAAGCGAATACGGTCGCCGTGTTCCAGCTGGAAAGCCGCGGCATGCAGGGCATGCTGAAGGATGCCCAGCCCGACCGCTTCGAGGACATCATCGCGCTCGTGTCGCTGTACCGTCCGGGCCCGATGGACCTGATCCCGAGCTTCTGCGCGCGCAAGCACGGCCGCGAGAAGGTGGAGTACCCGGATCCGCGCGTCGAACCCGTCCTGAAAGAGACCTACGGCATCATGGTCTATCAGGAGCAGGTGATGCAGATGGCGCAGATCATCGGCGGCTACTCGCTCGGCGGCGCCGATTTGCTGCGTCGCGCGATGGGCAAGAAGAAAGCCGAGGAGATGGCGACGCATCGCGAGATCTTCGCCGAGGGCGCGGCCAAGAACGGCCTAGCGCGCACGAAGTCGGACGAAATTTTCGACTTGATGGAGAAGTTCGCGGGCTACGGCTTCAACAAGTCGCACGCGGCCGCCTATGCGCTGCTCGCCTACTACACGGCCTGGCTGAAGGCGCATCATCCGGCCGAATTCATGGCCGCCAACTTGACGCTCGCGATGGACGACACCGACAAGGTGAAGATCCTGTTCGACGACTGTCTCGTGAATGGCCTGACGGTGCTGCCGCCCGACATCAACCAGTCCGAATACCGTTTCGAGCCGGTGGCCGAAGCCGACGGCAAGCGCTCCAAAACGATCCGCTACGGCCTGGGGGCCGTCAAGGGCAGCGGCCAGAACGCGATCGAAGATATCCTCCGCGCGCGCAAGGAAGAGGGCCCGTTCAAGGATCTGTTCGACTTCTGCGAACGGATCGACCGCCGTCTCGTCAATCGCCGCACCGTCGAGGCGCTGATTCGCGCCGGTGCGTTCGATTCGCTGACGATCAATCGCGCGCAACTGATCGCCTCGGTGCCGCTCGCGATGGAAGCGGCCGATCAGGCCGAAGCGAACGCGATGCAGGCGGGGCTGTTCGACATGGGCGCGGAATCGCCGCATGCGCATGCGCTCGTCGACGAGCCGGCCTGGGACGACAAGCGTCGCCTGCAGGAAGAGAAGGGCGCGCTCGGCTTCTATCTGTCGGGGCATCTGTTCGATGCCTACCGCGACGAAGTGCGCCGCTTCGCGCGCATGAAGCTCGGTGAACTGAAGGAAGGGCGCGACAAGCTCGTGGCCGGCGTCATCGCTTCGCTGCGCACCCAGATGACGCAGCGCGGCAAGATGATCATCGCGCTGCTCGACGACGGCTCGGGACAATGCGAAATCACCGTGTTCAACGAGCAATTCGATGCGAATCGCGGTTTGTTCAAGGAAGACGAACTGCTGATCGTGCAGGGGCAGGCGCGTAACGACGCCTTCACGGGCGGCCTGCGCTTCACGGCCGAAGCGGTGATGGATCTCGAACGTGCGCGCAGCCGTTATGCGCAGGCGGTTCGCATGACCATGAACGGCAATGCCGATGCCGGCGCGCTGCGCCGTGTGCTCGAACCGCATGTCGCCAAGGCCGAAGCTGCGCCGGTGGCGCCGACGCCGGCACCGTCCGGGCGAGGCGGGCGCGATGGCCGCGATGGCGGGCGCCGTGCCGCGCCGCCCATCCCGAACGGGCTGGCCGTGCAGATCGTCTACAACAACGCGCGTTCGCAAGGCGAGATGCGTCTCGGCGAAGCGTGGCGTGTGAAGCCCAGCGATACGCTGCTGGCCGAACTGCGCGCGACGTTCGGCGAAGGCGCCGTCGAAATCGCCTATTGAGGCTGGCCGGCCCGGCGCCGTGCCGCGCGGTTGCGGCGGGTGCCGGCGTGCATCGCGCGGCGGCATTCGCTGTCTGGCCGATTCGTTTCACGTCCGCCGCGCCTCGCGCGCGGCGTTACCGGATCGAGTGGCGTGCAAGCCGCGATCCTTCCCCACTCCAATCATCGAAGCCGTGGCCGACCTGTTTCCCCCGATCGCCCGCCCCGCAGCGTCCTCGTCGTCGCCACGCGCCGGATCGGCGATGTGCTGCTGACCACGCCGATCGTGCGCTCGTTGAAGGCGCGCTGGCCCGATACGCCCATCGACATGCTGGTGTTTCGCGGCACCGAGGGCGTGCTCGAAGGCAATCCCGATATCCGTGACGTGATCGTCGTCGCCCAGCGCGCGAAGCTTGGCGAGCGGCTGCGCGATGCGTCGCGGCTCTGGCGTCGCTACGATCTCGCCGTCGCCGCGCTCAGCTCGGATCGACCGCGTTACTACACGTGGTTCGCCGGCCGCCGCCGCGTCGGGCTCGTCGATCCGAATCGCGTCAATCTCTGGACGCGTTTCCTGCTGAACCGGATCGCGATCAACGATCACCAGCATGAACACACCGTTGTCAGCACGCTGGCGCTGGCGCCGCAGATCGGCGTCGCGCCGGTGCCGGACGTGGTCGCGCCGGGCCTTGGCGGCGATCCGGCGCAGCGTGCGAAGTTCGAAGCGCTGCTGGCCAGCTCGCCGGCCGTGGCGGCCGGGCAGCCGCTCGTCGTGCTGCATCCGTTTCCGATGTTCGCTTACAAGCAATGGCGGCGCGACGGCTGGGTCGAGCTGATCGACTGGCTGCGCGGCCTGGGCTATGCGGTCGCGTTGAGTGGCGGGCCGGCGCAGAACGAGCGCGATTACGCCGAGCAGGTGGCGCGCGCGGCGGGCGGTGACGTGTTGAATCTGGTCGGGCGTTTGTCGTTCGGCGAGAGCGCCGAGCTGGTGCGGCGCGCCAAGCTGTTCGTCGGCCCCGATACGGGTGCGACGCACGTGGCGGCAGCCACCGGCACGCCCGTGGTGGCGTTGTTCGGGCCGTCCGATCCGGTGCGCTGGGGGCCCTGGCCACAAGGCTGGCGCGGCGCGGGCAATCCGTGGCCGCTGGTCGGCTCGGGGCGGCACGAGAACGTGCTGTTGCTGCAAGGTGAGGGGGCTTGCGTGCCGTGCCGGCAGGAAGGTTGCGAACGCAACGTCGCGAGCTACAGCGATTGCCTGATGCAGATGTCGACGGCGCGTGTCGCGCAGGCGGCGGCGCAGATGCTGGGCCTGCCGGCCGAGGCGGCGCGCACGGCGCCGTCGGAGATCGTCAATCCGATCAAACTGGTGCGGCCGGCCGCGTAAGGCGGCCTGGCCGATGGCGCGTGTCGGCGGCAATACGCCGCCGCGCCGCCCATTCCAGCACTCAACCGCGCGCGGCCGTGCCGCTGGCGCCGGGCCGGTAGCCGCAGCCGATCAGAATCCCCGCCAGCAGCACGAACATGTGGCCTTCGGCGAAATCGAGCAGCAGCGAATTCGCCGCGCTGCCGATCGCGAAGATCGTCAGCCAGGCCAGCAACAGATGGCGCGAGCGCGCATCGAGCGCGCGGCTGCCGCGCCAGACCTGCACCAGCAGATTGATGAACAGCGCCACGCCGAGCGTGCCGAGCTGCACGGCCATCAGCAGATATTCGTTGTGCGGATTTTCGGTCAACTGGCCATCGGCCAGCGTCTTGCCGGCCGACAGCTTCGCGAATTCGAAACCGAGGCCGCCCGCGCCGTAGCCCACCAGCGGCCGTTCCTCATACAGCCCGATCGCTCGCTTGTACCAGGCCAGACGCAGGCCGGTGGAGGTGATCGCGTCGGTTTGCCGGTAGGCTTGCACCTCGGTCACGACCTTCATCAGGCGGCCGCCGTGCATCGTGCAGGCCACGCCGACCAGCGCGGCGGCCACGATGACGATCAGTGCTGCCGTCAGCGCCGCGAGGCGAGGCGAGCGATGGCGCAACACGTTCAGCGTGCGCAACGCGATCACGGCGATCAGCAGCAGCGCGATGACCTGGCCGGTACGGCCTTGCAGCATCACGAACACGTTGACGAGCGAGAGCGCCGCGATCGCGCCGAACAGCCAGCGTGCGCGCGCGGTGCGGGCAGCCAGCATCATGTCGGCCGCCACGTAGAACAGCAGCGCGCCGAACATGCCGGCGGCGATGTGATTCTTGAACACCCAGGCGCGCGACAGCGGCAACTCGATCTTGTGCGCCGGGCCGATCGCGGTCAGGCCGAGCCAGTTCGTGGTGGACAGCACGAGGATCGCCACCAGCGTTGAAAACAGGCTCCAGCGCACGATCGTGGGCCAGTTCGGCGTGGCATTGCGGAACGCGAGCACGGCGAATGGCAGGGCGAGGATCTTGTCGTACTTGCCGACCCATTGCCATGCGTCGTGCGCCGGCGCGACCGACCACGCGACGCTCAGCGCCAGCGCGGCCAGCATCAGCACCCCGGCCAGCGCCGCCGGTTGACGCCACAGCGCGGGCAGGCCACGCCAGAATTCGGGTGCACTCAACAGCGCGACGGCGAACAGCGCGCAGAACACGTTGGTCAGGGCGGTGGAGACCGGCACCATGCACAGCGCGATGACGGCGAGGATGCGGGCGGCCGTCAGGCGCCGGGTGGCAGCGGGTGCGACAGAGGCAAACGAGGACATCGGCAGCGGAATCAGCAGGGGTTGGCAGGCAGCCGGGGCAGCGACACGCTACGGCGTCGGGTCGGGTGCCCTTGCGACGAAGTGCGGAGTATACGCGAGCGCCGTTGCCGCCCGGCAAATCCGAGGCCCGGTTGTTGCTGCCGGGCTGCGTCAGGCGAATGCAAGGGGGCCGGGCGGAACCGGGCCGCCGCTCAAGTGGCCAATCGAGCGTTCAGGAAAACGCCCGCTTCAGCCGCGAGCGCAGCAGCGCGCGCTTCAGGCCGCCCTCGACGGGCGGTTCGCCCAGCGCCAGTGTCTGGCCGAGCGGCTGACCGCGGCGCAGGTAGAAGCGGTCGAACGTCGCCTGCGTCATGCCCCACTTGTTGAGGAACTGGCGGCGACCGTCGTTCTTGACGACCTTGCCCGTGCTCTTCTGCTGGAAGTGGTAAACGAGGCTGTCGCCGACGCCGATGAAGATCCGGCAGCCCGCGTCCCACATCTTCATCGACAGGTCGTTATCGCTGCTCATGCCTGGGCTCAGTTCGCTGCTGTAGCCGCCCACCCGGTGCCACCAGTCGCGATGCACGAGCGTCGGCGGCCAGGTCGCGCCGAGCCAGTCGGCACGCTTGAGGCTCGGGGTGGCGGCGGCGAGCGCGTCGAGGTCGAGCGCCTCGGCGTCGCGGCCGAGATCGCGCACCACCACGCACGGGTTGCCGGTGTCGCGCGGTTCGACCATCGTGCCTGACAGCATGAACAGCGTCGACGGCATCGCCTGCGCGCGCGCCAGCAACGCGCTGTCCCAGCCGGGGCAGACGGCCATGTCGTCGTTCATGTAGACGATGTAGTCGCGCGTCGCGCGCGCGGCGGCGAGATTCACCGCATGGCAGATGCCGATGTTGGCGGGCGACGCCGTGTGCTCGATGCCTTCCCGGCGAACCCAGTCGAGCGTGCCGTCCGAGCCGTCGTTGACGTGCACGATGATCTGGTGCGCGTGCGCGGAATGGCGGCGCAGGCTGGCCACCACGCATTGCAGGTACGGCAGGTTGTTCCAGGTCGGGATGATGATGGAGAACATGGCGGTCGGCTTCGGAAACGGGGGGCGCGCGGTGGCACGGACGAACGCGCGTGGCATGGCGTGGCATGCGGCGCGCGGCGGTGGCCCGCATTGTACTCGGCCGGCCGCGCGTGATCGAACCGGCGGTGCAGGCCGGGACGCTCGCTACGGCGCGGCTCGGCCGCCCGGTTTGCCCGCGCGTGGCGGCGCGCCGAGCTTCAGGAACCGGTAATAGACGGTTTCGGCATTGAACACCGCGATCATGAAGCCGGCGCGGCCGTCGAGAAAGCCGCGCCGCAGCACGTAGGTCCGCACGAAGGCCCACAGGCCGCGGCCCAGCGCCTTGCCGAAGCCTCCCTGCTGGCCCGCCGCGCGGCGCTGTTTGGCGCCGGCGCTCGAATAGGCATCGAGCTTGCGGAGCACCGATTCGAAATCCTCGTAGGAGTAGTGCAGCAGCTTGCCCGCGAGGCGAGCGGTCGGGCCGTCGTGAATCAGCCGTTCGTGCACCAGATCGTCGGAGAAGCGCGCGGTGCCGCGCCGGAACAGGCGCGGAATCCAGTCCGGATACCAGCCGCTGTGATGAATCCAGCTGCCGCAGAAGCTCGACAGACGATCGACGGCATACATCTCGGCACCGGGCGCGCGGATCGCCGCGCGAATCGCGACGGCCAGCTCGGGCGTGACGACCTCGTCGGTGTCGAGCGAGAGGATCCAGTCGGTCGACAGTTGCGCCAGCGCGCGGTTCTTCTGCGGGCCGAAGCCGGGCCATTCGCGTTCGACCACCACGCGCGCGCCGTGGGCGCGGGCGATCTCGACGGTAGCGTCGGTGCTGCCGCCATCGATCAGTACGACCTCGTCGGCGAAGCCGAGCGCGGCGAGACAGTCGGGGAGGCGGGCGGCGGCGTTCAGCGCGATCAGCGCGACGCCGAGAGTGGGTTCGGCCATGCGGTCGGTCGTCAATCGGAAGGGAGAAGCGGGTGTGCGCGAGTATACCTGTCGGCCCTGGCCGTGCGGCCGGGGCACCGGTTCGCGGCGGGCGGGAAGGCTATAATGGCCGCCATTTTTATGATGTACGGCGTATGGCCGCCGGGCATCGCGCCGCGCACCGCGCGGCTTTGTCGAAGGACAGTCCTTGGAAAACCAGAACACATTGCGCAAGTCGATCGGAACAGGCGCCCACACATCGCCGCGGGCGGTGTTGCGCCGCCTGTGGCCGTATATCCGGCCGGTGCTGCTGACGCTGGTGCTGGCGATCCTGGCGATGGGCGTGGTGGCGGCCAGCGAGGCGGGCATCCCGGCGATGCTCAAGCCGTTGCTCGACCACGGCTTCGGCGCGCACAGCAGCGAGCGCGCCAAGTGGTTCGTGCCGGCCGCGATCATCGGGCTGGCGCTGGTGCGCGGGGTGGCCCAGTACGCGTCGAACTACCTGCTCAACTACGTCTCGAACCGGATCCTGCTGCAACTGCGGCTCCAGATGTTCGAGCGGATGATTCACACCGGCGCCTCGTTCTTCCAGCGCGAGACGGCCAGCACGGTCATCAACGCCGTGGTGTTCGAGGTCAACCAGATCCTCAGCGTGCTGACCGGCGTGATGATCACGCTGGTGCGCGACTCGCTGACGGTGTTCTTCCTGCTCGGCTACCTGTTCTATCTGAACTGGCGGCTCACGCTGATCGTCGCGGTGATCCTGCCCGGCATCGGCTGGCTGGTCAGCAAGATCAATCGCCGCCTGCGCCGCCTGAACCGCGAGCATCAGTCGCTGACCAACGAGCTGTCGTACATCGTCGAGGAGACGGTGGCCGGCTACAAGGTCGTCAAGATCCACAACGGCGAGCAGTACGAAATCAACCGCTTCACCGAGATGAGCAAGCGCCTGCGCGGCTACGCGATGCGCATGACGGTCTCGGGCGGCCTCGCGCAGCCGATCACGCAGTTCCTGTCGTCGATCGCGCTGGCCGTGGTGATCACGATCGCGGTGGTGCAGTCGGCCAACGACCAGACCACGGTGGGCGGCTTCGTGGCGTTCGTCACGTCGATGCTGCTGGTGATCTCGCCGCTCAAGCATCTGATCGACGTGAATCAGCCGCTGCAGCGCGGCATGACCGCGGCCGAGCTGATCTTCGGCCTGATCGACGAACCGGCCGAGCCGAAGGGTGGTGGCCTGCCGCTCACGCAGGGGCGCGGCGAGATCGAATACCGCGACGTGTCGTTCGACTACGGCGCGAGCGAGCGGCCCACGCTCGACCGCATCGCGTTCACGGTGGCGCCGGGCGAGATGGTGGCGCTGGCCGGCCCGTCGGGCGGCGGCAAATCCACGCTCGTGAACCTGTTGCCGCGCTTCTTCGATCCGACCGGCGGGGCGATCCTGGTGGACGGCGTGCCGGTGGCCGACTACGACATCCATGCGCTGCGCAGCCAGATCGCGATGGTGAGCCAGGACGTGGTGCTGTTCAACGACACGGTGGCCGCCAACGTCGCCTACGGCGAGACGCCCGACCGCGAACGCGTGCAGGCGGCGCTGGAAGCCGCGAACCTGGCCGACATGGTGGCCGCGATGCCGAACGGGCTCGACACGCTGGTCGGCGGCAACGGCATGCGTCTGTCGGGCGGGCAGCGCCAGCGGCTCGCGATCGCGCGCGCGATCTACAAGAACGCGCCGATCCTGATCCTCGACGAAGCCACCTCGGCGCTCGACTCCGAATCCGAGCGCCATGTGCAGGCCGCGCTCGAACGGCTGATGGAAGGCCGCACCACGCTGGTGATCGCGCACCGGCTGTCGACCATCGAGCGCGCCGACCGCATTCTGGTGCTCGAAGGCGGCCGTATCGCCGAGCAGGGCAGCCACGACGAATTGCTCAAGCGCGACGGCCTCTACGCGCACCTGCATCGAATCCAGTTCCAGCAGCAGGCCGCCTGAGCGTGTAACGCGCTGTCATGTCGCGCATCCGTCCCCATGTTAGGCTTGCCGCGCCGGCCGGCCATTCGGCCGGCCAACCTGGGAGAAACGACATGAAGACGTCACGTTGGCTGCTTGCACTGTGGCTTGCCGGTTCGCTCGGATCGTCGCTCGCGTACGCGCAGCAACCCCCGCACGGCGGCGATCACGGCCCCGGCCCGGGCGGCCCCGGCGCGCAGGGCGATCATCACGGTGGTCCCGGCGGCCCCGGCGGCCATGGTGGTCCGGCGCCGCATCCGCAACCCCATCCCGGCCACGGTGGCCCTGGCGGCCCCGGTGGTCATCCGCCGCCGCCGCGCGGTGGCGAGCCGGGCGGTTTCATCGAAGGCCATCGCGACTGGCATCGTGGCGATCGCCTGCCGCAGGAATATCGCGACCGCCAGTACGTGGTGGACGATTGGCGCTCGTACAACCTGGCCCCGCCGCCACGCGGCTATCAGTGGGTCGGCATCGGCGGCGACTACCTGCTCGTGCAGATCAGCAACGGCATCGTGCTGCGTATCGGCCAGTAAGCCGGGCGTGCTCGAACGCCGCGAGCCGGGAATCCGGCTTGCTCATGAAAAATGCCCGCTGGTGTCTGCGGGCATTTTTCATGGTGGAGATCAGTGCGGCGAGGGGGGCTCGCCGGGCGTGCCGGGCGGCGCGTTGGCGGGGTTCGATTCGGCGGAGGGCGTGAGCGCCGGCCACCACCAGCGCTCGATTCGCGCCTGCAAGAGGCACACCAGCAGCGCACACACGGTGCCGAGCGTCACCATGCCGAGCCGGATCAGCGGGATGTCCCACAGCGGGCCGTTGCCGGGAAACAGCAGCACGATGGTGGCGGTCACGCCGCCCAGCCGCGCCGCGCTGCCGACGTTCAGACACCAGCAGATCACGATGGTCGCGGCGATCGCCACCGCATAGGCGAGCAGATGCGTGGTGGTGTTCGCGCTGCCGAGCGCGGCGCCGGCGAACCCGAGCACGCCACCCGCCATCGCGCCGACGAACTGGTCGCGCGACAGGTTCATCGTGTCGGAATACTGGTGCTGGGTGACGGAGATGGCCGTCACGGCGGCCCACACGGCCTGCTCGGAGTGCAGCAGGCGGCCGATGCCGTAGGCGAGACAGGCGCCGAACACCGCTTGCAGCGCCATCGCCGTGCCTTGTCTGGCGCGCTCGCGCAGCGACATCCCCTTGAACAGCGCGGCGATCGACTGCTGGATCTGGCGGCGCGTGTCGTGCAGCGTGCGAATCGTATCCATGAATCCGGTGCGGGCTGGAGGGTCAGGCGGTTGCCGCCGGCGTGCCCGACGAACCGGACGAGCCGTCCGATTTGTCAGATTCGTCCGGCTTGTCGTCGCCGATGCCGGCATCGCGCGTCTCCGGCATGGCCGCGGCCACCAGCGCCACGGCGATCGCGCCGGCCGCGGCCAGCCCGAAGAAGCTCATGGTGTTGCCGAAGTGGTCGGCGGCGAAGCCGGCCAGCGTCGTGCTCAACGTCGCGCCAATCCCGGCCGCGAGCCCGAACAGCCCGATGCAGAGGTTGTAGCGGCCCTTGTCGCCGGCCACGTCGGCCGCGATCAGCGGCAGCATCACGCCGAACACGGCCGCGCTGATACCGTCGAGCATCTGCACCGGCACCAGCAGGTACGGGCTGCTGACGCCCGCGAACAGCAGCGCGCGTATCGGCAGCGCCGAGAAGCCGAGCAGCAGGATCGGCCGGCGGCCCCAGCGCTGCGCGGAACGGCCCACCCACGGCGACAGCATTGCGACGATCGCTTGCGGCACGATGATGCACGCCGCGATCACGAGCTGGACGTTGTCGCCCATGCCGGCCGTCACTTCACCGGCCGCGAGGTTCAGCATCGCCGCGTTCGACAGGTGGAACAGCACCACGCAGGCCGCGAAGATCAGCATGCGGCGATCGCGCAGCAGATGGAAGATCGTCTCGCGCGGCCCGTCGGCCATCGTGTTGCTGCCGCGACCCGGCGCCGGAGGCGGCGCGACCGTGTTGGTCGGCTGGATCATCGACAGCGCGATCAGCGCCGGCATGGCCAGCCCGGCCGTCAGCCAGAACACGGCGCGCGCCGAGATGTACTCGCCGGTCAATCCCATCAGGCCCGCCGCCACCGCGCTGCCGATCGAGGCCCAGCGCGCGTTGCGGCCGAGCCGGTTGCCGAGGTTGGCGCGACCCACCAGCGCGAACGAAATGGCCGCCATGGCCGGCGTCAGCATGCAGCTCGCGAAGCCGTGGAACACCTCGGCCGCGATCACCGGCACGATGGTCGGGCTGACGGCCAGCAGCAGCGCCGACAGGATGATCGCCGCGATCGCCCAGGCCGCCGCGCCCTTCTTGTTCTTCAGCGCATCGACGGCCGCGCCGCCCGGCACCTGGCTGACCATCGCGCTGATCGTGCCGATCGACAGCACCAGGCCGATCTCGCCCTGGGTCCATTTGTGGGAGGCGAGATAGGACGCGATGAACGGGCCGAAGCCCGTCTGCACGTTCGCGACGAAGAAGTTGACCCAATCGAGGGCGCGCAGGCTGCGCGGGGTGACCGCGTTGCCGCCGGTCATCGATTGGCACCCGTGGTGCTGGCCGCCGGTGCTTCGGCGGGCGGTGAAACGGCGATCACCGGCTTGTCGGCCTGGTAGGGCGGCGACGCCTTCAACTGAGCGTCGGACAGGTCGAGCAGCGCGCGCAGCGCCTTGTCCTTGGTGGCGAAATGCAGCGCCGACCAACTCGCGGCGATGGTGCGCCGGTCGGGATTCACGAGGCCGCCGAGGTCCAGCACGATGGCCTGCGGTTGGGCGTCGCGGTCGATCAGCACGTCGACGATCCGGCCGATTTCCGCGCCGTTCGAGCGCGCGACGTCGGCATCGACCACCGGCAGCGTGTTCGGCGTGGCATCGCCGTGCGACGAGCCGCTCAGCGAGATGCCCTTGGGCCGGTCGGCCGGCGGCAGCTCGCCTGCGGGCACGTCGAGCAGGATCGGCTGATTGCGGCCGCCCGGCGTGAAGCGGAACAGGCGCCACGGGAAGCTGACCTTGCGGTCGCCGATGCCCATGAAGCCCTGCAGGTTGACGATCATGCGGTTCGGTTTGCCGGCGGCGTCGGCGATCATGTCCACCGCGCGGCCGATCACCTTGCCGTCGCGGCGGCGCACTTCGCTGTCGAGCAGCGAATGGAGCTGGTTGCGCTCGATGGTGCGGGTCTGGATCAGCGGCGGCGGGGGCGGCGGAGGCGGCGGCGCCGGTTGCGGCGGCGTCGGGCGCTTGACGACGCGCGGGCGCGGCGGCTCGCGGTGCGGCTTCTTCTGCGTGTCGGTGTCTTCGGGCGGCTCGACCTCGGAGGCCGGCTCGGGCGTGGCGATCGGCAGGCCCTGCTCGTCGAGCGTTTCGACCGCCGCGTCGACGATCGGCGCCGGCGCTTGCGGCGGGCGCAGCAGGCTGCAGCCGGACAGCATCAGCATCGCGACGAACGCGGCGGCGACGGGCGCGCGCGACACGGCGAATTTCGGAAAACGGATTGCGAGACGCGGAAGGCCGCCGCTCATCTACGGGAACTCCAAGGGCCGGGGCAGGCCGCATGGGCGGCGCTGCGGCGATTGAGGGTCGATGCCGTGGCGGCACCGCGCAGGGCGTGAGTTTAACCTGTGCGCGCGGCCTGCCGTCGAAAACGGGGTCGCGCCGGGGCGTGGCGGGCGGTCTGGCGGCCGGTTTTGAAGCCCGCTTTGAAGCCCGCTTCGGCACCGGCTGCGGCGTGTGCTTCCGAGCCTGTCGACGAGGTCGCTTCCGGGCCGGTCACCACGCCGGTCGGGGGCGCGCCGGCCTGGCCGAGCACGGTTCGGGCCGACGGCCCGCCGTGCGCGTTCACTTCGGCGGCAGCGTCCGGACGAACGCCAGCGCCGCGTCGAGCAGGCGCCGCCGCACCGCGTCCTGCGCGCAGCGCTCGGGCGAAACCCACACCCAGCCCGCCATTGGCCGGTCGCCGTTGCGCATCGGCTCGATGCCCTGCATCGCCACCGCCCAGCCCTCCTTGCCCTTGCCGAGCCGCACCAGCATGCCGTCGTGGCGCGCGGCGCACAGCAGGTTGCCGTCGGCCATCCAGGCCCAGCCGCCGAACATCGCGCGGCCCGTGATCCAGGCTTCGTCGCGCAGTTCGTCGTTGAGGACTTCTTCGAGACCGAGATCGCGGGTCATGCGGGCTTCCTTGGCGGGGGCGGGGCGGGCGTGCCGACGATGGTAGACGAAGCCGCGTCCGGCTGCGTATCGACGTGCCCGTCGGCCGTGGCCAGCGCGGAGAACAGTTGCTCGCGCAGCCAGCGATGCGCGGCGTTCGCCTCGTCGCGTGGGTGCCAAGCCGCGTTCAGGCCGAAACTGCCGACCTCGACCGGCAACGGCAGCAGGTCGAGCCGGTCGTCGAAGCGTTGCAGGAAGCGCTCGGGCAGCGCGCAGACGCAATCGGTGGCCTCGAGCACCAGCGGTGCGAGATGGTATTGCTGCACCGAGATCGTCACGCGGCGCGTGCGGCCACGGCGCGCGAGCGCGTCGTCCATGAAGCCGTGGAAGCCGCCGCCGTCGCTCGACACGATCACATGGTCGAGGGCGCAGTAGGCGTCGAGGTCGAGCGGTGCTAGGCCGCGCGGATGACCCTTGCGTTGCGCCATCACGTAGCGCTCGCGCAGCAGCGCATGGGTCGTCATGCCGGCGGGAATCGCGAAATCGGCGGCGATCAGCAGGTCCGCCGAGCCGTTCTCGAGCCACGCGCCGGCCTGATCGGTCGGCACCGAGCGGAATGCCAGCCGCACGTTCGGGGCGCGCTGCGACACCCGCTTGACCAGATCGACGCCGGCCATCACGAAGCCGTTGTCGCTGGCGATCACGTGGAACGTTCGCGCGTCGTGCTCGGGATCGAATCCGACGCCATGCGCGAGCGCCGCCTGCAGGCCTTGCAGGGCCGCGCGCAGCGGCTCGCGAATCGCCATGGCCCGCGCCGTCGGCGTCATGCCGCGGCCGTGCCGGGCCGGCACCAGCAGCGGATCGCCGGTCAGCTCGCGCAGCCGCGCCAGTTGCGCCGACAACGCCGGCTGGCTCAGATGCAGGCGCGCCGCCGCGCGCGTCACGTTGGCCTCGTCGAGCAGGATGTCGAGCGAGCCGAGCAAGGCCAGATCCGCGCCGCGCAGCGCGGGAAGGCTATCCGTCATGTCGATGGCTCCCATATCAATAATCGATTTCAAATATACCAAGCACCCCCGCATGCTGTCGCCGTGATCGTTTCGTCGAACAAGGGAGTGGACAGGCCATGACTTCAGGAGAACCGGAGCGCCATGCGCTGCGCGCGCTGGCGAGCGCCAATTTCGCCGTGGGGGCGATGTCGTACGGGGTGGTCGGCGCGCTGCCGGCGCTGGCCGGTGCGTGGCGGATCTCGCCGGGGCGCGCGGCACTGCTGATGAGCGCGTTTTCGATCGCGTTCGCGCTGGGTGCGCCGCTGATCCAGATCGTGGCCGGGCACGCGCGGCGGCGCAGCCTGCTGCTGGGCGGGTTGTCGGTGTTGATCCTGGCCACGCTGGCTGGCGCGTTCGCGAACAGTTTCGGCAGCCTGCTGGCGGCGCGGATCGTGGCGGGGCTGGGGGCGGCGGCGGTCAGCCCGCTGGCCAATGCGATCGGCGCCGAAATCACGCCCGTGGCGCGGCGTGGCAAGGCGCTGGCCGTGGTGTTCGTCGGCGTCACGCTGTCGAGCGTGATTGCCGCACCGCTGGCCGCAGCCATCTCGCAGGCGTTCGGCTGGCGCGGCGTGTTCGTCGCGCTGGCCGCGATCGGGGCGGCCAGCGCCGGCTGGATCGCCGCGACCGTGCGCGACGCCTCGCACGGCGAGCGGATGCGCCCGGCCGGGCTCGCGCGGCTGCTGGCGCGCCCGGCCACCGCCGCCGGGCTGGCCGTGATCGTGCTGCAGACGGCGGCGTTCTTCGCCACCTACACGCTGATCCTGCCGCTCGCGGCCGGGCGTTTCGGCGCGAGCGCGGCGCAGGGCGGCGTGGCGCTGCTGGTGTTCGGCGTGACGGGAATCGTCGGCAATCTCGTCGCGCAGCGCCTGTCGCTGCGGCATTCGGCGGAACGGCTGCTGACGGTCGTGATGCGCACGATGGCGCCCGTGTTCGCCGCGATCGCGCTGCTCGGCGCGGCGGCCTGGGCCGACGGCTTGCGACAGGCCGTGTTGCTGGCGCTGCTCGTGGTGTGGGCGCTGATGCAGGATCTGTTCTATCCGTCGCAATTGCGCCGCGTGGTGTCGCTGGAACCGGACTATCGGGGGATGGTGATCGCGCTCAATTCGTCGGGGATCTTTCTCGGCATTTCGCTGGGCGCGGGGATCGGCGGGCGGGTGGCCGATCACATCGGGCTGGGCGCGCTGGCGGTCGTGTCGGCCGCGTTGACGCTGGCGGCGTTCTGGGCGTTGCTGGCGTCGGAGCGGTGTCTGGCGCGCGATGCGGCGCGCGCAAAGGCATGGCGCGCGGGTGGTGGCGAGGTGTGCTGAACGGGCCTGGACAGAATGCGGCGCGGCCGGCGTTCGATGAGGAACGCCGGCCGCGCCGCTTCGTGCGGGGATGCCGAAGGCTCAGTAGCCGTGCGTGACGAGCGAAAGCACCGAGAGATCGGGATGCGAGCCGTCGACGATCAGCTGGCCGACGCGCGTGGCGTCGCGCACGGCCTCGTCGACGCTGGCGAAGCTTTCCTCGCCGTTGGGATGGAACGGCACCGTGTGGCCGGGCAGCGCGGGATTCGCGCCGGGGTGGCAGACGTAGCCGATGTAGGTGTGACGGTTCGCGACCGCCGTGGCGGGGTGCACCGTGACGTGGATTTCGTAGCCTTCGTAGGGGATCGGATCGATCCGTGCCTCGCGCTCGGGAGTTGCCGCCATGATGGCCTCCGTGTCGCCGTGGACGATGCACGGGTGTCGGGCACCGGGTCCGCGGTCGTGGACGTCAGGTTTTCATTCTAGGTGAGGAAAGTCGCGGCGTGCTGCGGCATTCCCGACAAGGGGCGCTGGCCTGGCCGATCCGCGAACACCGGCAGCCGAAGGCCGCGGCGCCGCGGCCGGCGCCGTCCGGCGAAAATCTCCTTCGTCAAATCAATCACGCTTATGCTTTCGTGCAAAAGCGCGGCGGGCATGTGCATTTTTCGTGCCGTTTGCGCGGGAAATTCGAGGCATGCCGGCCGGTCCCGCGTGCATCGAATCGCACGATAGAACCTTGCATATGCGTTGGGTCGATCCATGAGGAATACACCGAGTTTCAAACACATCGAGGCGTTTCGCGCCGTGATGTTGACCGGCACCGTGGTCGGCGCCGCGAGCCTGATGAGCGTGACGCAGCCCGCGGTGAGCCGCACCATCGCCCTACTCGAACTGCAGCTCGGCTTCCAGCTTTTCGAGCGGCGCGGCCGGCGGCTGTTGCCGACGGTCGAGGCGCAAACCCTGTATCGCGAGGTCGAGAAGGTCTATATCGGCGCCGAGCGGATCGGGCAGGTGGCGCAGGACATTCGGTTCCAGCGTGCCGGCGCCGTCCGGATCGCCACGCTGCCCGCATTTGCGCTGTCGGTCGTGCCGCGCGCGCTACAGGCGCTGCTGGCATCGCGGCCGTCGATCACGGCCACGGTTCAGAGCCTGCCGTCCCGTCAGATCGCCGAACTCGTGTCGACCGGGCAGTTCGACGTGGGCCTGGTCGAACTGCCGATCTCGCGTGCCGCGATCTCGATCGAGCCGCTGCCGCCCGTGCCTTCGGCCGTGATCATGCCGCCCGACCATCGGCTGGCGTCGGTCGAGCATCTCCGAATCGCGGATCTCGACGGAGAGCGCATGGTGATGCTGTCCCAGCACAGCTACGTGCGGTATCAGATCGACGATGCGTTCTCGCAAGCCAATGCATCGGTGAACGTGGTCGTCGAAACCCATAGCTCCCTCGTCGCGGCGGGGCTGGTGGCCGCTGGTGTCGGCATTTCCATTTTTTCAGCGGTGACCCTCGACTCGTTCGACGCCAGCAAGGTCGTTGCCAGGCCGCTCGAAGGCTGCCCGATGTCGCGCTACGCGGTGATTTTCCCCGATTCGACCACCACTTCGCCGCTGGCCCGGGCATTCGCGAACGAGGTCCAAGCCGCAGTGTCGGGGTAATGTCGTCGCGCCGGCGACGACTGGTCCATATATAAGATTCAGGCATATACAGCCTTCGAAATCAGTCTTTCTCGCGCTAATTGGCGTCCCTACAATTTGGTCAATTCTGGTGTTTTAGCCAGATAATTCGAGGGTTGCGAGGCAAGCAACCCGACCAAACGGGATCTGCCAATGCGAACATATATCAGCTGTCTCGCACTCCTTTCGACGATCGTATCGACCAGCGCCTGCGCCGCCGACACGATGTATGTTGCGGGCTTCGGCGGCGACGTCGAGAAGGCGTTCCGACAAAAGATCGTTCCGCCCTTCGAGGCGAAGAGCGGCATCAAGGTGGTGTACGTCGCCGGAAATTCCACCGATACGCTGGCCAAACTCGAGGCGCAGAAGGGCCGCCAGGAAATCTCCGTGGCGATCATCGACGACGCGCCGATGAGCCTGGCGATCAATGCCGGCCTGTGTGGAAAGATCGAGGACGGCCCCAATTCGAGGAACGTCTATCCGAGTGCCAGGCGTGCGAATGGCGAGGCGATCGGCCTGGGTTACGGCGCGACGGGGCTTGTCTACAACACGGAGGTCTTCGCCAGGCACGGCTGGCCGGCGCCTACCTCCTGGAACGACCTGCGTGACCCGCGTTACGCGGGCCGCATCGTGATTCCACCGATCACGAACGGCTTCGGCCTGCTTGCGCTGGTGATGCAGGCGCGGCTGAACGGCGGCGGTGAAAAGAACATCGATCCGGGTTTTGTGGCGATGAAGCGGATCGCGCCGGGCGTGCTCGACTGGGAGGCGTCGCCGGGCAAGATGGCCGAATTGCTGCAAACCGGCGAGGCGTCGCTCGGCGTGTGGGGCACTGGCCGGGTACGGGCCATGGTGCAGCAGGGCGCGCCGGTCAAGTTCGTCTATCCGAAGGAAGGCGCGGCGATGATTCTCAGCGAGGTGTGTCCCGTCAAGGACGCGCCGTTGCCGCGCCAGGCGCAGGCCTTCATCCAGTACCTGCTGAGTCCGGAAGTTCAGGCGATGTTCACGGATGCGACCGGTCTCGGGCCGGTCAACCCGGACACGAAACTGTCGCCGTCGGTGGCTGCCGGGGTCGTCTACGGGCCGGAAAGCGTTCAGAAGCTGATCAAGGCGGACATCGACGCGATCAACGTCAACCGCAGCACGTGGACATCGCGCTGGAACCGGGAGGTCGAGCGATGAGCACCGTCACGATCGGTAGCGCCGAGGGGGCCGAAGGGGGGGCGGAAAGGGTGCCGCACCGAGGTGCGCGCGGCGTGATTCACTCGTTTGCCACCTACATCGAGACCGCACGGGCGCAGCGCCCCCATCCTTCGACCCGGGACGCCGTGCTGCGGTGCCTGACCGATCTGCTTGCCGCGGCCGCGGCGGGTTGCCGCGAACCGGGTGTGCGTGCCGTTCGCCGGGTAGCGCGGGATACGATGCGCGACGGTGACGTGCCGATCTGGTTTTCCGGCCAGCGGTCGTCCGCACTCGGCGCGGCCTGGGCCAACAGCGCAGCGGCGGCGGCCCTCGATCTCGACGATGGTCACCGGATCGCGCGCGGCCATCCGGGCGCGGCCGTGATTCCCGTGGCGCTGGCCGTCGCCCGGACAACGGGCGCGTCACCGGATCGACTCGTCAATGCGATCGCGATCGGCTACGAGGTGGGGGTGTCGATCGCGGCGGCGCGAACGAGCTACGGGAATACCGGTACGTGGTCGGCGTGCGCGGTCGTCGCCACCGCCGCCGCGTTGCGCGAGGTCGCCGCCGACCGGATTGCACACGCGCTTGCGATCGCGGAGGAAAGCGCACCCAACCAGTTGTTCCTGAGTGCGCCGGCGCAGGCAGTGCGTCCGGAAGGCAGCGACGTCAAGGAGGGCATCGCGTGGTCGGTCGTGACCGGCATGACGGCGCTCGATCTTGCCGAGGCCGGGTATACAGGCCCGCGCAACCGGCTCGACAGCCCGCTCCATTACGGCTTCCCGGACGATTTCGTCGCGGGCGCGGCAGGCCACGTCCACCACGTGTATTTCAAGCTCCACGCCTGTTGCCGTCATGTGCATGCACCGCTGGACGCACTGATCGCGCTGATGACGCGTCATCGCATCGATCCCGCCAGCATCGAGTCGATCGAGGTGTGGACGTACGGCGGCGCGCTGCGCATCACCAACAAGGTGCGACCCGAACACCTCGCCGACGTGCAGTACAGCATCCCGTACTGCCTTGCGCTGGTCGCCTTGCGCGGGGAACGGGCGTTGTTGCCGCTGACGGCGCGCGCGCTGGGCGACGACGCAGCGACCGCGCTCGCCATGCGGGTTCATGTTCGACTCGATCCGTCGCTCGATGCGCGATTTCCCGCGCAGACGCTGGCCCGCGTGGCCGTGACCAGCCATGGCGTGCGATACGAGTCGGACGTGACCGCACCGCGCGGCGAGGCCGACATGCCGTTGACCGATCGGGAACTTGAGGCGAAGTTCGCCGATGCGACACGCGAAGTCGCGAGCGAGGCCCAGCGCGAGCAGATGCTGGGCGCATTGCGCGACGCGCGGGGCGGCGATTTCACGGCGCTGGACTGCAGTTTGACGCATCTCGACCTGGTGGACCGGCGATCATGAGCGACGATTTCAGCGAACGACTGCGCCTGGCGGGGCTGGGGCTGCGTCGTGAACAGGCTCTGCCGATCGAGCGCGGCTGGGCGCTTGTCCAGCCCTTGCTGGAACGGGTGCGCCAGCCGGCTCGCGATCGCGCGGCCGAGCCTGCCCATCTCTTCCGCGCTGACGCCCGGGTGCACGACCCGGCCGACTCGCCGAGCGAGACGATTGCGCCATGAGCTACCCCTCCACGATCGCGCAAGCCGCGACGCTCATTGCTGCACGGCAACTGTCGCCGGTGGAACTGGTCGATCATTGCCTTGCGCGCATCGCGACGCTCGACGGCGAACTCCACAGCTTCGTGACGGTGACGCCCGAGCGAGCCCGGGCCGATGCGCGGGCCGCCGAGCAACGGATGATGACCGGTGCCTTGCGCGGCAGACTCGACGGCATTCCGATCGCTCACAAGGACGTGTTCGCCACTCGCGGCATCGCCACCATGGCGCAGTCGCGACTGCTGCACGATTGGGTTCCCGACGAGGACGCCTTCGTCGTGGCGCGTCTCGCGCAAGCCGGCACCGCTCTGCTCGGCAAGCTGACCACCCACGAGTTCGCGCTCGGCGGACCGGCGTTCGATCTGCCGTGGCCACCCGCGCGCAATCCCCGAAACACGGATTACTTCACGTCCGGTTCGTCGAGCGGAACGGCGGCGGCCATCGCGGGAGGCTTGATGCTCGGCGGCACCGGGACTGACACCGCGGGCTCGATTCGCAGCCCTGCCGCCATGTGCGGCATCGTCGGGATCAAGCCGACCTATGGACGATGCAGCCGCCACGGCGTCTTGCCGTTGGCTTATTCGCTCGACAGCATCGGCCCGATGGCGGCAACCGTGGAGGATTGCGCGATTCTGCTGCAGACGATGGCCAGCCACGATCCGCGCGATCCGGCCTCGGTCGAGCTGGCGGTGCCCGATTTCGTGTCGGGCCTGCGCCGCGGCATCGCGGGCGTGCGCATCGGTGTGGTGTCGCGCTGGCACGAGCAAGACCAGTGCGCGAGCAACGCGACGCAACGCGGCCTCGCCGATGCGCTGGCGATCTGGCGGCACGAGGGCGCGGAGATCGTGGCGCTCGACATGCCGTCATTGTTCGAATACCACGCGGCGAACTTCGTCATCATGGTCAGCGAAGCGGCCGCCGTGCACGAGCCCTGGTTGCGTGAGCGCTTCGACGAATTCGGCGAGCGGCTGCGCAATCGGCTGGCGCTCGGCGCGCTGATGTCGGCTTCCGACTACCTTGCCGCGGTGCGTCTGCGCGCGCAGCTTTGCGCGCGGACGGCGCATGCCGCGCAGCACGTCGACGTGCTGGTCACGGCGGGCGCGCCGGGCGAGGCGCCGCGCATCGATCAGGTGCCGGAGTGGGGCGATCTGCGGGCGCCGGGATTCAACGCGCCGTTCAACGTGACGGGCTGGCCCGCCATGTGCGTGCGCTCCGGCGACGGGACCGATGGCCTGCCCGTCGCCGTTCAGATCGCCGCGAAGCCGTTCAACGAGGCGCTGTTGCTGCGGGTGGCGAACGTGATCGATAGGGCGATCGGGTCGGGAACGCGTCCCTCCGGGGCGGATCGTGTGGTGTCCTGATCATCATGCGCGGGTCGATGCGTCCATCAGGACGCATGCAGTGAAATTTCGATGTCTCGGGATTTTTTTCGCACTCGAAGTCGGGGTGTTTTTGCCGATGCAGGCACAAGGACGCAGGAGAGAGACGAAGCCATGAACATGCAGAAAAAAGACCGAGCGGCCGCCGATGGGGGCGCATCATCCGGTCATCGATGCCGGGTGCTGCGATCGGGCGCCGCGGTGGACTCGATCCGTTGAACGCCGAGTCCGCAATGAGCTATCTGAAACTGAACGGACTCGTGAAGCAATACGATACCTTCACGGCGGTCAAGGACTGCACGCTGTCGATCGAACGTGGCGAATTCGTTTGCCTGCTCGGCCCGTCCGGCTGCGGCAAGACCACGACCCTGCAAATGCTTGCCGGCCTCGTGGAGCCGACGTCCGGGAGCATCGTGCTGGACGGCGAGGACATCACGCGCCTGAAGCCGAGCGCGCGCGGTCTCGGCATCGTATTCCAAAGCTACGCACTGTTTCCGCACATGACCGTGCATCAGAACGTGAGCTTCGGGCTCGAGATGCGACGTGTCTCGTCGGCGGAGCGCAGGCGTCGCGTGGCCGAGACCCTGGAACTGGTTCATCTGACGGGCCTCGGCGATCGCTATCCGAAGGCGCTGTCCGGCGGCCAGCGCCAGCGCGTCGCGATGGCGCGCGCGCTCGTGATCGAGCCCAGGGTGCTGCTGCTCGACGAGCCGATGGGCGCGCTCGACGCGAAGCTGCGCGAGGACATGCAGATCGAACTGCGCGCGCTCCAGCAGCGGCTCGGCATCACCACGCTGATGGTGACGCACGATCAGGCCGAGGCGATGACGCTGGCGGACCGCGTCGTGCTCATGAAGCAGGGGGCGGTGCAGCAGGTCGCGAGCCCGTTCGACATGTACGAGACGCCGAGCGATCGCTTCGTTTCGACGTTTCTCGGCCGGGCAAACGTATTCAACGGCATCCATCGCGGGGGCACGGTGCAGGTCGACGGCCACCTGCTGCCTTGCGCCGGCGCGGTGCCGGACGGGGAGGTGGAATACATCATCCGGCCGGAGAAGATTCGAGAGGCGGGCTCGGACGCATTGGTCAGGGGGCGGGTAGGCAGCCGCGTCTTCCTCGGCAATCACTGGCTGATCGCGGTCGAGACGCCGCTTGGCATCGTGCACTACGCGCAGCTCAACGGCGGCTCGCTGCCCGCGGCCGAGCGCGACGAGGTGGGGCTCGCATGGCACGGCGAACATGCGGTGGTGGTGCCCGGAGGTGCGCGATGAAGCCATCGACGCGGATTCCGTTGCCGTATGGCCTGTCCGCTCCGGCGGCCATCGTCATGCTGGCCTTCGTCGCGATACCGCTGCTGCTCACGCTGTCGCAGAGCTTTCATGCGCCGGACGCCGAGGGCGCGCGCGGCCTTTCCCTCTCCCTGGCTCAGTATCGCGAAATTTTCGGCGACGCCTACTATCGGGGCATCTATTGCCGAACCTTCGCGCTGTCGGTCACGGTCACATTCATCTGCGTCGTGATCGGTGTGCCGGAGGCGTACCTGCTCAACCGGCTCTCGTCGCGATGGCGTGCGGTGTCCATGTTCGTGGTGCTGGGGCCACTGCTGATGTCCGTGGTGGTCCGCACGCTGGGATGGGCGGTGTTGTTCGACCGGGATGGAATCGTCAATTCGCTGCTGGTGGGGCTTGGCATCGTCGACGAGCCGGTGCGGCTGATGTTCACGTTCACGGGCATCGTCATCGCCCTCGTCCACGTACAGGTGCCGTTCATGGTGCTCGCCGTGTGGACCTCGCTGCAGAAAATCGACGCGTCCACCGAACAGGCCGCCGAGACGCTCGGCGCGTCGGCCACCACCATCCTGTGGCGCATCGTGTTTCCGCAGGTGATTCCCGGGGTGCTGTCGGGTGGCCTGATCGTGTTCGCACTGACGGCCAGCGCGTTTGCCACGCCGGCGATCATCGGCGGGCGTCGCCTCAAGGTCGTGCCCACCACGGTGTATGACGAAATCCTCGGCAATCTGAACTGGCCGCTCGGCACCGCGCTGGCGGCGGTGCTGATGGTGGCCGTCCTGTTCATCTCGATCGTCGTCGGCCGCTACGTCGAGCGACGCTACAGACAGGTATTCTGATGAAACGCACTCCTCCGCTCCTCCTGATTTTCCACCTCGTGTTCGCCGCCTTCATGCTGGCGCCGCTCGTGGCCGTCGTGCTCGTATCGTTCACCGACAAGGGCTACGTGGCGATGCCGTTCCACGGGGCGTCGCTGCGCTGGTATCGGGCGATCCTCGACGCGCCCGACTTCATCGACGCCTTCTGGCGAAGCGTCGGCCTCGCGACGAGTGCGGCGAGCTTCGCGACGATGCTGGCGGTGCCCGCCGGCCTGGCCATCGCATGGTTCCGGTTTCGCGGTCGAGAGGCCCTGATGAGCCTGCTGCTGTCGCCGCTGATGATTCCCAACGTCGTGCTGGGCATCGCCTTGCTGCGGTTCTTCACGCAGGCGAACGTGTCGGGCTCGATGTGGACGCTCGTGCTCGCGCACACCCTGGTCGTGCTGCCGTATGCGCTGCGGCTTGTCGTTGCGTCGGCCGCGGGGTTCGATCGTTCGGTGAGCCATGCCGCGCACACGCTCGGCGCCTCCGGCTGGACGACTTTTCGGCGCGTCGAGCTGCCGCTCGTGGCCTCGGGTGTGGCCGGCGGCTGGTTGATCGCGTTCATCAGCAGCTTCGACGAGCTGACCATGTCGATCTTCGTCTCCTCCGCGGCCACCGAGACGCTGCCCGTGCGGATGTACAACTACATCGCCAATACCATCGACCCGCTGCTCGCTTCCGTGTCGAGCGTGCTGATCCTGATCACGTTGCTGCTGATGGTGTTGCTGGACCGGATGTTCGGTCTCGACCGCGTTCTTTCCGGAAAAGCATGAAACAGACAACATCAATCGACACGATCGTCGTGGGTGGCGGGATCATCGGCATGTCGGTCGCCTACGGTCTGGCCCGCGCGGGGCAGCGCGTGACGGTGCTGGATCAGGGCGATGACGTGTTTCGCGCCGCGCGCGGCAATTTCGGACTGGTTTGGGTTCAGGGCAAGGGGCTGAACCACCTCGAATACGCCCGCTGGAGCCTCGCCTCGGCGCAGCGCTGGGCCGCCTTTGCCACGGAGCTCGTCGAGCGGACCGGGATCGACCTCGAGCTGTCGCAGATCGGCGGCTTGCGGCTGGCGCTGACGGAGGAAGCGCTGGCGCGCAGCGTCGACGACATGGGACGCATTCGCGACACGATCGGCATGCCTTATCCGTTCGAGCGGCTCGACCGCGCTGCGCTGCGGGAACGGCTGCCGCACGTCGGTCCCGACGTGGTGGGGGCGCTGTATTCGTCGATGGACGGCCACGTCAGCCCGCTGCGGTTGCTGCGCTCGCTCTTGGTGGCCTTCAAGGCCCTGGCGGGCGTCGTCAGGACCGGAGAGGGCGCCGAGGCCATCGAGCATCGAGGCGGCGAGTTCCAGGTGCGCACGCGCACGGGCTGCCATGTGGCCGGGCGAATCGTGCTGGCGGCCGGACTCGGCAACAAGGCGTTGGCCCCGCATGTCGGCCTGGCCGCGCCGGTTCATCCCGAGCGCGGACAGATCATCGTGACCGAGCGTGTGACGCCGTTTCTTCGCTATCCGACGAGCCATGTCCGGCAAACCGGCGAGGGCGTGGTTCAACTCGGCGATTCGAAGGAGGCGACCGGCTACGACGACGGCACCACGACGAGCGAGCTCGGCCGCATCGCGCGAAACGCGGCGCGCCAGTTTCCGCTGCTCGACGGCGTCAATGTGATGCGCGCGTGGGGCGCGCTGCGGGTCATGACGCCCGACGGCTACCCGATCTATCAGGCCTCGCAGGCGTGCCCCGGGGCGTTCCTGGTGACGTGCCACAGCGGCATCACGCTCGCCGCGAATCACGCCGGCGTCATCGCGGACTGGATCCGCGGTGCCGACACGCCGCCCGCCATCCTGACTTTCAAGGCAGACCGATTCCATGTTCAAACCGCTTCACGCTGAGGCGTCGCGCCGCATCGTCAACCTGACGGTGGAAGGCCGCGTCATCCAGGCCCGCGAGGGCGAGAGCGTCGCCCTGGCACTGCTCGCGGCCGGCCTGGACCATACCCGCACCACCCCGGTTTCAGGCGCGCCGCGCGCGCCCTTGTGTCTGATGGGGGTCTGCTTCGAATGCCTGGTGAACGTCGACGGGCAGCCCAATGTACAAGCCTGCATGCTCGAGGTTCGCGACGGCATGCGCGTGCGCCGGCAGCACGGCGCGCGCATTGCGGGAGAGATCGATGTCATATGACCTCGCGGTAATCGGCGCGGGACCGGCCGGCATGTCGGCGGCGTCCGTCGCTGGCGCGCTCGGCCTCGAGGTGGTCGTACTGGACGAGCAGGCTCGCGAGGGCGGTCAGATCTATCGCAACGTCGATGTCGCCTCGGAAGCGGTCAAGGCCCTGCTCGGGCCGGATTACGCCGCCGGGCGCGGGCTCGTGCACCGTCTGCGGCAGACGGGCGTCGAACTGCGCAGCGGCGCCCTGGTCTGGGACGTCGCGACCGACCGCACGGTGAGCCTGCTGTCGGCGGGGCGTTCGGAGCAGGTGCGCGCACGTCACGTGCTGGTTGCAACGGGCGCGATGGAGCGGCCGTCGCCGGTGCCGGGGTGGACCCTGCCGGGGGTGATGAACGCCGGTGCGGCGCAGATCGCGCTGAAATCGGGCCCCTCGGTGCCGGCCGGGCGCGTCGTGCTGGCCGGCACCGGGCCGCTTCTGTTGCTGGTCGCCTGTCAACTGCTGGCGGCGGGCACGCGGGTGACGGCATTGATCGAAACCGGGCCGCACGACAACCTGATGCTGGCGCTGCGCCGGCTGCCGGGTGCGCTGCGGGCTCCCGCGCCGCTCTGGAAAGGCCTGCGCCTGCTCGCCAGGCTGCGAGCCTCGGGCGTTGCGTGGTACCGGCACGCTTCGGCGCTCGCCATCGAGGGTGACGCGGGCGTGCGCGGGGTGACGTTCTCGCATCGCGGCGAGCGGCACGCATTGCCCGCCGACATGGTGCTGCTCCATCACGGAGTGGTGCCGAACACGCAACTGACCCGATTGCTGAGGCTGGAGCACACCTGGAGCGACGCGCAACTGGCGTGGCATCCGATCCGCGATGGATGGGGGGCGACCTCGCTCGACGGGATCTGGATCGCAGGAGACGGCGCCGGTATCGACGGTGCACGCGCCGCCGAGGCGAGCGGAGCGCTTGCCGCGCTGGGCGTCGCCGGTGCCCTTGGCCGGATCGGCGCCGACGAGCGGGATCGGCTGGCGCGACGGTGGCAGCGGCAACTCGAGCGCGAACGGGCAGTACGGCCGTTTCTCGATGCGCTCTACCGGCCGCCTCGCTGGATCGGCTCGCCCCCGGACGCGGTGCTCGCATGCCGCTGCGAAGAGGTGAGCGCGGGCCGGATTCGCGAGATGGCGCGCCTGGGCTGCGTCGGGCCCAATCAGACGAAGTTTTTCAGCCGTTGCGGCATGGGGCCTTGTCAGGGGCGGCTATGCGGGCTCACGGTGACGCAAATCCTGGCGGAAGCGCACGGGACGAGCCCGGATGGGGTCGGCGCGTATCGAGTGAGAGCGCCGATCAAGCCGATTCCGCTGCATTCCCTCGCCGGAATGGATCGCGAATCACGAAAGATGTCCAACCATGGGGAGTTTTCAGAATGAATCCGACGATCGAGCGATTCGGGACCACGGCACGCATGAGCAAGCTCGTGAAGCATGCCGGGGTGGCCTATCTGTGCGGGCAAACCGCGTCCGGCGTCGACGCGCCGGACATCGCGTCCCAGACCCGGGAAGCGCTGTCGCGTGTCGATGCCTTGCTCGCCGAGGCCGGGAGCGGCCGTGCGCGAATCCTGTCCGCCCTGATCCACCTGAAGGACATGGCGGACTTCGCCGCGATGAACGCAGTCTGGGAATCCTGGCTGCCGCCTTGCGCCGCGCCGGCACGTACCACGGTGCAGGCGAGCCTGGCGTCGCCCCACCTACTGTTCGAAATCACGGTGACGGCGTCCGTCGATTGAAGACGCCGCGGAGCGTCTTCATCACATCAGCACGATGTCGTACTGCTCCTGGCTCAAATTCGACTCCACCTGCAGCGACACCGGCTTGCCGATGAAATCGATCAGCATCGCCAGATGCTGCGATTCCTCGTCGAGGAACAGGTCGATCACCTGCTGCGACCCGATCACGCGGAACTCGCGCGGGTTGAACTGCCGCGATTCGCGCAGGATCTCGCGCAGCACGTCGTAGCACACCGTGCGCGGCGTCTTCACCTGCCCCTTGCCCTGGCAGGTCGGGCAGGGTTCGCACAGCACGTGCGCCAGCGATTCGCGGGTGCGCTTGCGCGTCATCTCCACCAGCCCCAGCTGCGAGAAGCCGTTCACCGTCACGCGCGTGCGGTCGCGCGACAGCGCCTTCTTCAACTCGCCGAGCACGGCGTCGCGATGCTCGGCGTTCTCCATGTCGATGAAGTCGATGATGATGATCCCGCCCAGATTGCGCAGCCGCAATTGCCGCGCGATCGTATGCGCGGCTTCGAGATTGGTCTTGAAGATAGTGTCGTCGAAGTTGCGCGCGCCGACGTAGCCGCCGGTGTTGACGTCGATCGTCGTCATCGCCTCGGTCTGGTCGATCATCAGGTAGCCGCCCGACTTCAGATCGACACGCCGCGACAGCGCCCGCTGAATCTCGGTCTCGATGTTGTAGAGATCGAACAGCGGCCGCTCGCCGGTGTAGTGATGCAGGCGCGCACTGACGGCCGGCGTGAATTCGCCCGCGAACGTCGACAGCCGCGCGAAGGTTTCGCGCGAATCGATCTGGATTTTCGAGGTGTCGTCGTTCGCGAAATCGCGCAGCACGCGCTGCGCGAGGTCGAGATCCTGGTAAAGCAGGCTGGTGGCCGGCAGCCGCTGCGCCTGCGCGACGATGGTCGCCCAGGTCTTGCGCAGGTAGGTCACGTCGGCGCCCAGCTCCTCGCCGCTGGCATCCTCGGCGATGGTCCGCACGATGTAGCCGCCTTTCTCCTCGGGCGGGATCACGGCGGTCAGCCGCGCCCGCACGGCCTCGCGCTCGGCCTCGCTCTCGATCTTCTGCGAGATGCCGATATGCGGCTCCTGCGGCAGGTAGACCAGCGTGCGCCCGGCGATGCTGACCTGGGTGGATAGCCGCGCGCCCTTGGTGCCGATCGGATCCTTGATCACCTGCACCATCAGCGTCTGGCCTTCGAACACGATCTTCTCGATCGGCGGATGCGGCACGCTGCCGTGCGGATCGCCGGGCGGGCGCGGTTGCCAGATGTCGGCCACGTGCAGGAACGCGGCGCGCTCCAGGCCGATGTCGATGAATGCCGATTGCATGCCGGGCAGCACCCGCACGACCTTGCCGAGATAGATGTTCCCGACGCGGCCGCGCGACAGCGTGCGCTCCACATGAAGCTCCTGCACCGCGCCTTGCTGCACGAGCGCGACCCGCGTTTCCTGCGGGGTGAGATTGATCAGGATTTCTTCGTTCATGGCGGGCTCAGAAAACGACACGCGCCGCGCGCAGCAGCGCGGCGGTTTCAAATAGGGGCAGACCCATGATACCGGAATGCGATCCGTCGATTCGCTCGACAAACTCCGCCGCGCGGCCCTGGATCGCATACGCGCCGGCCTTGCCGAACGGCTCGCCGCTGGCCACGTAGCGCGCCAGCGCCTCGGCGCCGACCGGCCCGAACTGCACGGTCGAGCGCGACAGCGCCGGCATCAGCGGGGTGCCGTCGGCGTCGACCACGGCCAGCGCGGTCAGCACTTCGTGGGTGCGGCCGGCCAGGCGCGCGAGCATCGACAGTGCATCGTCGGCGCTGGCGGGCTTGCCGAGGATGCTGCCGTCGATCGTCACGGTGGTGTCCGCCACCAGCACGGGCGCGGCGGGCAGGGCGCTGGTGACGAGCCGGGCGCGCGCCGCATCGGCCTTCGCGGCGCATACGCGCACCACGTAGTCGGCCGCCGATTCGCCGGGCAGCTCGGCCTCGAGCGACTCGGCATCCTCGTCGGGACGCGGCAGCAGCAATTCGAAGCGGATGCCGAGCTGGCTCAGCAATTCCTGCCGGCGCGGGCTTTGCGAGGCGAGATAGACGAACGGGTAGGTCGTGTCGGGCAGGAGGCGGCGATCGGACATCGTCATGGTTCTCGTGGTGGGCACATGACGGCGCGCGAACGCGGCGCGTCATGCGCGGTGGTAGGGGTGATTCTGCGTGATGCTCCACGCTCGGTAAAGCTGCTCGGCGAGCAACACGCGCACCATGCCGTGCGGCAGCGTGAGGCTGGAGATCCGCAGCAGCATGTCGGCGCGCGCCTTGAACTCGGGGTCGAGCCCGTCCGCGCCGCCGATCACGAACGCGACGTCGCGCCCGTCCTGCTGCCAGCCCGGCAGCGCCTGCGCAAGCTGCATCGAGGTCCAGTCGCGGCCGCGCTCGTCGAGCGCGACGATGCGCGCGCTCTTCGGCAGCGCCGCTTCGATCCGGGTCTTCTCGGCAGCCATCACGCTTTCGGCGCTGCGGCCGCCTGAACGCAACTCGGGCTTGATCTCGCGCAGCTCGATACGCAACTCGGGCGGCATGCGCTTCGCGTATTCGTCGAACCCGTCCGACACCCAGCCGGGCATCTTGTGGCCGACGGCGACGATATGCAGCTTCATGGGTGCGAACTCACTTCCAACGCTTCACGTACGCCCACGCCTCAGCTGCGGCGCAGGTGGCCGCCCTTGCGAGCCGGCTTGGCGGTCGGATCGTCCTCGCCGTCCTCGTCTTCATCGACGGAGACCGACGCGCCCGCCGGGCCGCTGTCGGCAAGCTTCATGCGCACCGGCTTCTCGCCCCAGATTTCCTCGAGGCGGTAGTACTGGCGCAGTGCCGGCTGGAGGACGTGGACCACGGCGTCGCCGCAGTCGACCAGCACCCATTCGCCGGTGTCCTCGCCTTCCGAGCTGATGATCTCGCCGCCGGCTTCCTTGACCGATTCGCGCACGCTGTTGGCGAGCGCCTTGGTCTGGCGGTTCGAGGTGCCGCTCGCGATGATCACGCGGTCGAACAGATCGGTGAGGTGGCTGGTGTTGAACACCTTGATGTCTTGCGCTTTGACGTCTTCGAGGGCGTCGACGATCACGCGCTGCAGTTTGCGAATATCCATGTCAGGAATGGTAGAGACGATGTTGAAGAATATAGGCCCAGACGGCGGCCGGGACGTGCTCGGCCTCCGCGTCGGGGACTTGCGCGCGGCGCGCGATGCACTCGCGCAGGTGAGTACGGATATCGGTGGCGGCGATATCGAATGCGAGCGTGGTATCGACCAGCACGCGGCCGGCCGGGCTGGACTGCAATGCCGCCGCGTCGGCGCGGCGTGACGCGATCTGGGTGGCCACCACGGGCGGCGCGGCGCTCAGGTCGAAGCCCGGGCGCGTGGCGACGCACACGTGCGCCAGTTCGAACAGCAATTTCCAGTCGCGCCAGGTGTCGAGCCGCACCAGTTGATCGGCGCCGATCACGAACGACAGCGAGGCGTGCGGACCGACGCGCTCGCGCCAGCGCGCCAGCGTTTCCGCCGTGTAGGTCGCGCCGGTGTGCTCGATCTCGTCCGGCGCGACGGTGATGGTCACGCCGGGACGCGCCAGCGACGGCGCGGCGGCGCGCGTCATGGCGAGCCGGTGCTCGGCCGCCGACACGTCGCGCTTCTGGTAAGGCTGGCCGGCCGGCATCAGCACCAGTTCGGTCAGCGCCAGCACGTCGGCGAACCGCCGCGCCAGCGCGAGGTGGCCGTCGTGGATCGGGTCGAACGTGCCGCCGAGGATGGCGACCCGGTGCGGCAGCGGGTTCGGTCGGGCTTGAGTGTCCAGGACGCGTCCTTTGCTTGCGGTCAGGGCTTCGGGTTCGTGATGGGCGCGCGGCTTACAGCCAGTCGCGCGGCACCAGGAAATCGCTGTAAAGACGTGCTTCCGGCGTGCCCGGTTCGGGCTGCCAGTCGTAGCGCCAATGGGCGGCGGGCGGCATCGACATCAGGATCGACTCGGTGCGGCCGCCGCTTTGCAGGCCGAACAGCGTGCCGCGGTCGAACACCAGGTTGAACTCGACGTAGCGACCGCGCCGGTAAGCCTGAAACTCGCGCTCGTGCTCGCCGTAAGGCGTGTCGCGGCGGCGCTCGCAGATCGGCAGGTAGGCGCCGAGGAACGCATCGCCCACCGCCTGCATGATCTCGAACGACTGCTCGAAGCCCGGCTCCGCGAGATCGTCGAAGAAGATCCCGCCGATGCCGCGCGTTTCGTTGCGGTGCTTGAGGAAGAAATACTCGTCGCACCAGCGCTTGAAGCTCGGGTAATACGTATCGCCGAACGGCGCCAGCGCATCGCGGCAGGCCGCGTGGAAATGGCGCGCGTCATCCTCATAGCCGTACACGGGCGTCAGGTCCATGCCGCCGCCGAACCAGAAGATCGGCGCCTCGCCGGCCTTGGTCGCCACGAACATGCGCACGTTCAGGTGCACGGTCGGGCAATGCGGGTTGCGCGGATGCAGCACGAGCGACACGCCGAGCGCTTCGAAGCCGCGCCCGGCCAGTTGCGGGCGCGCCGCGCTGGCCGACGGCGGCAACGCGTCGCCGGAAACATCCGAGAAGCCGATGCCGGCGCGCTCGAAGAACCGGCCGCCTTCGAGAATGCGCGTGCAGCCGCCGCCGCGCAGGCGCTCTTCCGGGCCGCGCCGCCACGTGTGCGTCGCGAGCGGGGCGCCGTCGAACGCGCCGAGCGCGTCGGCGATGCGGGCTTGCAGGCCTTCGAGATAGGCACGTACGCGGTTCGCGTCGAAATTCGATTCGGTGGTCATGACTCGGGAAAGAGGGCGCGGCTCGCGCATTTCGCTCGGGCGCCGATTGCCGGGATTGTAGACCTTCCGGCCTCGGTGCCCCGGCGCCGGGCGGCGCACCATGAAAAACGCCGCCCGGCGCATGCGCACCGGGCGGCGGCCAAGCGGGTTCAGCCCTGCTTGCGGTTCAGCGCGCGATGGCCGATGTCGCGGCGGTATTGCATGCCTTCGAAGTTGATCTGGTTGATCGCGTCGTAGGCGGCCTGCTGCGCGCCGCGCACCGAATCCGACAACCCGACCACGCACAGCACGCGGCCGCCCGACGTGACGAGCTTGTCGCCATCGTAGGTCGTGCCGGCGTGGAACGTGACCGCATGGCCGTTTTCATCGGGGATGCCGTTGATGCGATCGCCCTTGCGCGGCGAATCCGGGTAGCCGTGGGCAGCCAGCACCACGCCGAGCGCGGTGCGACGGTCCCATTCGAGCTCGACCGTGTCGAGCGTGCCCGCGATCGCCTGTTCGACGACCTTCGAGAAATCGCTCTTCAGGCGCGCCATGATCGGCTGGGTTTCGGGGTCGCCCATGCGGCAGTTGAATTCGAGCGTGCGCGGATTGCCGTCCTTGTCGATCATCAGGCCCGCATACAGGAAGCCCGTGAAGCGGATGCCGTCGTTTTCCATGCCGCGCACCGTCGGCATGATGATTTCGCGCATCACGCGGGCGTGCATCTGCGGCGTGACGATCGGCGCGGGCGAATAGGCGCCCATGCCGCCCGTATTGGGGCCGCGGTCGCCGTCGAGCAGGCGCTTGTGGTCTTGGCTCGAAGCCAGCGCCAGCGCATGCTTGCCGTCCACCATGACGATGAAGCTGGCTTCCTCGCCGTCGAGGAATTCCTCGATCACCACGCGCGCGCCGGCGTCGCCGAGCTTGTTGCCCGACAGCATCATGTCGACGGCTTCATGCGCTTCTTCCAGCGACATCGCCACCACCACGCCCTTGCCGGCGGCCAGGCCGTCGGCCTTGATGACGATCGGCGCGCCCTTGGCGTCGATATAGGCGTGCGCGGGAGCCGCTTCGGTGAAGGTTTCGTACTCGGCCGTGGGGATGCCGTGGCGCTTCATGAACGCCTTGGCGAAATCCTTCGAGCTTTCGAGCTGGGCAGCTTCGCGGGTCGGGCCGAACACCTTGAGGCCGCGCTGACGGAAGTGGTTGACGATGCCGGCCGCGAGCGGCGCTTCCGGGCCGACCAGCGTGAACGCGACCTGCTCGGCTTCGGCGAAGTCGGCCAGATCGTCGAGCGAGGTCAGATCGATGTTCTTCAGGCGCGCGTCCTGCGCGGTGCCGCCGTTGCCGGGCGCGACGTAGACGGTCTGAACGCGCGGCGACTGGGCGAGTTTCCAGGCGAGCGCATGTTCGCGGCCGCCGGAACCGACGACGAGTAATTTCATGGGAATCCCCGCAGACTAGAAAATGGGGCGGCCGGCGCGCATCGAGCGGGCCGGCCGCGGTACCGGGCGGTGGCCGCCTTTCACCCGAAAGACGGGCCGGTTCGCGTTCATTCGTCGCCGATGACCGCGTTCGTGTAGACCTCTTGCACGTCGTCGAGATCTTCCAGCACGTCGAGCAGCTTCTGCATCTTGACGGCGTCGTCACCGCTGAATTCGACTTCGTTCTGCGGCTTCATCGTGACTTCGGCCAGCTCGGCCTTGAAGCCGGCCGCTTCCAGCGCGTCCTTCACCGTGGAGAACGCCTGCCAGTCGCACAGCACTTCGATGCTGCCGTCTTCGTTGGTGTTGACGTCTTCCGCGCCGGCCTCGAGCGCGGCTTCCATCAGCGCGTCTTCGGAGGTGCCGGGGGCGAACAGGAACTGGCCGACGTGATCGAACATGAACGCGACCGAACCGTCGGTGCCCATGTTGCCGCCGTACTTCGAGAACGCGTGACGGACTTCCGCGACGGTGCGCACGCGGTTGTCGGTCATGGTGTCGACGATGATCGCCGCGCCGCCGATGCCGTAGCCTTCGTAGCGGATTTCCTCGTAGTTCGCGCCGTCCGCGCCGCCCATGCCGCGATCGATCGCGCGCTTGACGTTGTCCTTCGGCATGTTCGCGTCGGCTGCCTTGTCGACCGCCAGACGCAGGCGCGGGTTCGAGGCCGCGTCGCCGCCGCCCAGGCGCGCCGCCACCTGGATTTCCTTGATCAGGCGCGTCCAGACCTTGCCACGCTTGGCGTCGGCCGCTGCCTTCTTATGCTTGATGTTGGCCCATTTGGAATGACCAGCCATACCCGTTCTCCGTCGCCCGCGCGATCCGGCGGGCGTGTCTTAAGCGATGTGTTGCGGTGCGCCGTGTGGCGAAGCCGCGAGATGTCGTAGGTTCGCGATTGCGCCTGCGCGCGCGATGCCGGCGGCAGGCCCGGGCCGCCCGTGACGGGCTCCGGACGCGAAGCACGCGATTTTACCATGCGACGCAACCCGTACCGGTGCGTCTGCGTGCAAAGGGCGGGGTGTCGGAGCGCGGGGAATCGGGGCAGGATCGAAACGAAGGGCGTGCGGCGGCCCGGCCGGGATGTCGCGCGGGGCGCGAGCGGTCGGCGGCGCAGCTTCGCCTGCGCACCTTGCCCGCGCGCGTGCCCGCCGTCGGCGGCTCAGTTCTTGGTGCCGAACAGGCGGTCGCCGGCGTCGCCGAGGCCCGGGATGATGTAGGCGTGTTCGTTCAGGTGCGAATCGAGCGAGGCCACATAGACCTTGACGTCCGGATGCGCGTCCTGGAACACCTGGATGCCCTCGGGCGCGGCGACCAGCGCGAGGAACGCGATCCGCTCGCCGGGCACGTTGCGGCGCTTGAGCACGTCGACGGCGTGCACGGCCGAGTAGCCGGTGGCGATCATCGGGTCGCACAAAATGAAGTTGCGGTCTTCCAGGTCGGGCAGCCGCACCAGGTATTCGACCGGGCGGTGGTCGTCGGCGCGGAATACGCCGATGTGGCCGACACGTGCCGACGGCACCAGGTCGAGCAGGCCGTCCGACATGCCGATGCCGGCGCGCAGCACCGGCACGATGGCCAGCTTCTTGCCGGCGATCACGGGCGCGTCGATCTCGACCAGCGGGGTTTCGACCCGTTTCGTGGTGATCGGCAGGTTGCGGGTGATTTCATAGCCCATCAGCATCGTGATCTCGCGCAGCAACTCGCGGAACGTGCGCGTGGACGTGTCCTTGTCGCGCATGTGGGTGAGTTTGTGCTGGATCAGCGGGTGATCGAGGATGAAGAGGTTCGGAAAGCGGCTGTCCTGGGTCATGACGGGCGGCGGAAAACGGTGCGTGGAGATCGGGAAGCGGCGCGTGTCGCGCGGCGCGGTGACGCAAGTTTACCGAAGATGGCCGGCGCGATCCGGATATTATCGACCTCTCTCGCGCGGCGGCCCGGCCGGCGGCGCGGGGCGGCTGCGGCGCGGTTTCGCCGGCGGTGGCCGCCCGCGCCGGCCGGGCCGCCGCATCGGTGCGGCTCACGCCGCTCACTGACAGCAAGGAACCGGCTCGAATGGATCTCGGAATCGCAGGACGCACCGCGCTCGTATGCGCGGCCAGCAAGGGGCTCGGACGCGGCTGCGCGCAGGCGCTGGCCGCCGAAGGCGTGAAGCTCGTGATCGTGGCGCGCACCCAGGAAACGCTCGACGCGACCGCCGAACACATCCGCCGTACCACCGGCGCGGACGTCACGGCCGTCGCCTGCGACATCACCACGCCGCAAGGCCGCGAGCTGGCGCTGGCGGCCTGCCCGCAGCCCGACATTCTCGTGACCAACGCGGGCGGACCGCCGCCGGGCGATTTTCGCGATTTCTCGCGCGACGACTGGATCCGCGCCGTCGACGCCAACATGCTGACGCCGATCGAACTGATCCGCGCCACCGTCGACGGCATGATCGCGCGCCGTTTCGGGCGCATCGTCAATGTCACCAGCTCGGCGGTGAAGGCGCCGATCGATGTGCTGGCGCTGTCCAACGGCGCGCGCTCGGGGTTGACGGGCTTCGTGGCGGGGCTGTCGCGCAAGGTGGCCGAGCACAACGTGACGATCAACAACCTGCTGCCGGGCCTGTTCGACACCGACCGCATCAAGACCACGCTGACGGCGTCGGCGCAGGCGGCCGGCAAGAGCGTCGACGAGATGCGCGCGCGCCGCACCCAGGAGATCCCGGCGCGCCGGCTCGGGCAGCCCGACGAGTTCGGCGCGGCCTGCGCGTTCCTGTGCAGCGCGCATGCCGGCTACATCACCGGCCAGAACTGGCTGCTGGACGGCGGCGCCTATCCCGGCACGTTCTGAGCGCGCCGCGCCCGCCCGTTGCCCCCTTTCGACCCACGAGGATTGACCCGCATGGATGCACCCCGCATTGCGCTGATCGCGCACGACGCCAAGAAGGACGAGATCGTCGCGCTCACGGGCGCCTATCGCGACACGCTGGCGCGCTGCACGCTGCTGGCCACCGGCACGACCGGCGGCCGGATCGCGAGCGCGCATGGGCTGGAGGTCGAGCGCAAGCTGTCCGGCCCGCTCGGCGGCGATCAGCAGATCGGCGCGGAACTGGCCTCGGGCCTCGTGCAGATGGTGGTGTTCCTGCGCGACCCGATGACCGCGCAGCCGCACGATCCCGACATCAACGCGCTGGTGCGCGTGTGCGACGTGCACAACGTGCCGGTGGCCACCAACGTGGCGACGGCGCGGGTGCTGCTGGATGATCTGGTGCGGCGGCTGGGGTGAGGTGACGCGCCGGGCATCGAGCCCGGCGCATGCCGATGCCGGTCAGTAGGCCTGCTGGATCAGCAGCGTGGCCTGGCCGGTGTTGTCCGAGCAGACATCGTCGGAGGTGTAGCCGTACAGGGTCGATGCGCCGTTGCCGCCCACATCCACGACGATCGGCTGGGTGGTCACCGGCACGCCCCATTTCGCATTGAGGACGCCGCCCTGCACGATCACGGTGTTGATCGGGCAGTCGCCGGACGAGCAGGACATGGTGTTCGCCGACAGCGACATCACGTACCGGCCCGGCGAGAGTTGGAACGTCGCAGCGGTGCCATAGGGCGCGGCGCCTGGCGAGAGCGCGCTCTGGATGCAGTTCTGCCGCCCGTCGACCGTGATGGAAGTCGCGGCTTGTGCGGTGGATGCCAGCGCGAGCAGAAGGGTTGCGACAACGGAAATGCGCATGACTCGGATCCTTTCTTCAAGTTATGTGGACTGCACGTTTGCACATCGCGTCGGCACGAGCGCGCCGACCCGTGCTTAACGGCATGAGCAGGCAGGCCTTGATGGTTTTGTCTGAAGAATTCATTTCTTTACATGACGCGGCTTCCCGGTGCCGCTTCCCGGCGTAGCGGCTGCCAGCACGATTTCCCCCGCCGCGCGAAAATCCCTCATCCCGTCGCGAGACGGCCGAATCCCCCGAACATCCAACTCAGGAGCACGACGCATGCCGAAAGCAATCCGTTACGACCAACCGGGCGGCCCGGAAGTGATGAAGTGGGTCGACGTCGAGGTCGGCGAACCGAAGGCCGGCGAGGTGCGCGTGAAGCACCACGCGGTGGGCCTCAACTACATCGACGTCTATTTCCGCACCGGCCTTTATCCGCAACCGCTGCCGGGCGGGCTCGGCCAGGAAGGCGCGGGCGAGGTGGTGGCGGTGGGCGAGGGTGTCGGCGCGCTTAAGGTGGGCGACCGCGTCGCCTACACCGGCGTGCCGCCCGGCTCGTATGCCGAGGAGCGCGTGCTGCCGGCCGAGAAGCTCGTCAAGCTGCCCGATGCGATCGGCTACGAGGACGCCGCCTCGCTGATGCTGCAAGGCCTGACCGCGCAATACCTGCTGCGCCGCACCTATCCGGTCAAGGCGGGCGACACGATTCTGATTCACGCGGCGGCCGGCGGCGTCGGGCTGATCGTCTGCCAGTGGGCCAAGGCGCTCGGCGCGACGGTGATCGGCACGGTCGGTTCCGACGAAAAGGCCGATCTGGCCAAGGCGCACGGCTGCGACCACGCGATCGTCTACACGCGCGAGCCCGAGTTCGCCAAGCGCGTGAAGGAGATCACGAACGGCGCGGGCGTGCCCGTGGTGTACGACTCGATCGGCAAGGACACCTACGTTTCGTCGCTCGACAGCCTCGCGCCGCTCGGCCTGTTCGTCAGCTTCGGCAACGCGTCCGGCCCGCTGCCCGCGATCGACTCGAAGGAGTTCGCCTCGCGCGGCTCGCTGTTCTTCACGCGCCCGTCGCTGTTTACCTACATCGCCAAGCGCGCCGATCTCGAACGCGGCGCGGCCGAGCTGTTCGACGTGGTGATCTCGGGCAAGGTCAAGACCAACGTGCGCCAGCGCTATCAGCTGGCGAACGTGGCCGAGGCCCATCGCGATCTCGAAGCGCGCCGCACCACCGGCTCGACGATCCTGCTGCCGTAACCGCTCCGCTTCATTCCCCCGCTTCACGCCGCGGCCGCCTCCAGGGCGGCCGCGCGCTTTTCCGGCCGTCCCCCGGCGCCTGCCGCGTTTACGCGTTTTTTACACCCGCCCGCCCACCTTTGACCTGCCCTTTACGCGCATTCCCATAACGTTGCATCCGTTCGAACAGGAACACGGAGAACACAACAATGGATGCGCTGTATATCGGTGGTCTCGCACTGTTTTCAGTGCTGATCGCTGCGCTCGTCGCGGGGTGCGACAAGCTCTCGCAATATGGTCGCGGGGGGCGTCAATGAACTGGATGCTATGGCTCGCGGGGCTGTCGACCGCGCTGTTGTTCGCCTATCTGATCTACGCGCTGCTGCGCGCGGAGGACATCGAATGAGCGCGAACGATCTGATGCAGGCGGGGATCTTCCTCGTCGTGCTGCTGGCGCTGGCGGTGCCCGTCGCCGGCTATCTGACCCGCGTGATGGACGGCTCGTCGCGCATCGTGCGCGTGTTCGGGCCGCTCGAACGCGTGCTGTACCGCATCGCGGGCGTCGATCCGGGCGCGGAGATGTCGTGGAAGCAGTACGCGTTCGCGACGATCGCGTTCAACGTGCTCGGCATGTTCTTGCTCTACGCGCTGCTGCGTCTCCAGCAATGGCTGCCCGGCAACCCGCAGCAGTTTCCGCCGATGACGGTGGACGGCGCGTTCAACACGGCCGTCAGCTTCGTCACCAACACCAACTGGCAGGACTATTCGCCCGAGCAGACGGTCAGCTACCTCACGCAGATGCTCGGCCTGACGGTGCAGAACTTCCTGTCGGCGGCCACCGGCATCGTGGTGGTGATCGCGCTGATCCGCGGCTTCGCGCGTCATACCGCGAAGACCATCGGCAACTTCTGGGTCGACCTGACGCGCGTGACGCTGTACGTGCTGGTGCCGATGTCGGCGGTGGTCGCGGCGCTGCTGATGAGCCAGGGCGTGATCCAGAACTTCCGCGCCTACACCGACGTGCCGACGCTGCAGGCCAGCACGTACCAGGCGCCGAAGCTCGACGCGCAGGGCAACCCGGTCAAGGACGACAAGGGCAACCCGGTGACGGTCGCCACGCCGCTCAAGACGCAGACGCTGGCCTTGGGCCCGGTGGCCACGCAGGAAGCCATCAAGATGCTCGGCACCAACGGCGGCGGCTTCTTCAACGGCAACTCGGCGCATCCGTACGAAAACCCCACGCCGGTCTCGAACATGATCGAGATGCTGTCGATCCTGATCCTGCCGGCCGCGCTGTGTCTGGTGTTCGGCCGCATGATCGGCGACCGCCGGCAGGGCGTCGCGGTACTCGCGGCGATGACGGTGGCGTTCGCGGCGGCGGTGGGTGTCGAGGCGGCCTCCGAGCAGCGCGGCAACCCGCAGTTCACGGCGCTGCACGTCGACCAGGGCGCGAGCGGCCTGCAGGCGGGCGGCAACATGGAAGGCAAGGAAACCCGCTTCGGCATCGCCCAGACCAGCATCTTCGTGGTGACCACCACGGCCGCCTCGTGCGGCGCGGTGGACGGCGCGCACGATTCGCTGACGCCGGTCGGCGGGCTGGTGCCGATGCTGCTGATTCAGCTCGGCGAGGTGATCTTCGGCGGGGTGGGCTCCGGCCTCTACGGGATGCTCGTGTTCGCGCTGCTGGCGGTGTTCGTGGCGGGCCTGATGATCGGCCGCACGCCCGAATACGTCGGCAAGAAGATCGAATCGTTCGAGATGAAGATGGTGTCGATCGTGGTGCTGCTCACGCCGCTGCTGGTGCTGGTGGGCACGTCGCTCGCGGTGCTGTCCGAGGCCGGCCGCGCGGGGATCGCCAATCCGGGGCCGCACGGCTTCTCGGAGATCCTCTACGCGTTCAGCTCGGCCGCCAACAACAACGGCAGCGCGTTCGCGGGCCTGACGGTCAGCACGCCGTTCTACAACTGGCTGACGGCGATCGCGATGTGGTTCGGGCGCTTCGGCACGATCGTGCCGGTGCTGGCGATCGCCGGCTCGCTGGCGGCCAAGAAGCGCATCGCCGCGACCAGCGGCACGCTGCCGACGCACGGCCCGCTGTTCGTGGTGCTGCTGCTCGGTTCGGTGCTGCTGGTGGGCGCGCTGACCTATGTGCCGGCGCTCGCGCTCGGCCCGGGTGTCGAGCACCTGATGCTGTTCGTCAACTCGCATTGAGCACGCGCTGAGCGTGCATCGGGCAGGACGGGCCGCGCGGCAAGCGCCGCCGGCCCGCCGCCCGCCAACAGGAAACGGGAAGTCGGAATCCGCGCATCGTTCGCGATGCCATCGAGGATCACAATGAATCAACATTCCGCTACACGATCGATGTTCGACCCGGCGCTGCTGCGCCCGGCGATCGTCGATTCGTTCAAGAAACTCACGCCGCGCACGCAGTTCCGCAATCCGGTGATGTTCTGCGTCTACGTCGGCAGCGTGCTGACCACCATCCTCTGGATCGCGGCGCTTGCCGGCCAGGCCGAGGCACCGGCCGGCTTCATCCTGGCCGTCACGCTGTGGCTCTGGTTCACGGTGCTGTTCGCGAACTTCGCCGAGGCGCTGGCCGAGGGCCGCTCGAAGGCGCAGGCCGCGTCGCTGCGCAGCGCCAAGAAAGACGTGATGGCCAAGAAGCTCAACGAGCCGCATCCGAAATCGCCGGTGCGCATCACGACCGCCAGCGACCTGCGCCGAGGCGACGTGGTGCTGGTCGAAACCGGCGACGTGATCCCCGCCGACGGCGAGGTGATCGACGGCGTGGCCTCGGTCGACGAATCGGCCATCACGGGCGAATCGGCGCCGGTGATCCGCGAGTCGGGCGGCGATTTTTCGTCGGTGACGGGCGGCACGCGCGTGCTGTCGGACTGGATCGTCGTGAAGGTCACGGCGAACCCGGGCGAGGCGTTCCTCGACCGCATGATCGCGATGGTCGAAGGCGCCAAGCGCAAGAAGACCCCGAACGAGATCGCGCTGACCATCCTGCTGGTTGCGCTGACGATCGTCATGCTGCTGGCCACCGCCACGCTGCTGCCGTTCTCGATCTTCTCGGTGCAGGCGATGAACGCCGGCCACGTGGTGACGATCACCGCGCTGGTGGCGCTGCTGGTGTGCCTGATCCCGACCACCATCGGCGGGCTGCTGTCGTCGATCGGCGTGGCCGGCATGAGCCGCATGATGCAGGCCAACGTGATCGCCACCTCGGGCCGCGCGGTCGAGGCCGCCGGCGACGTGGACGTGCTGCTGCTCGACAAGACCGGCACCATCACGCTCGGCAATCGTCAGGCATCCGAATTCGTGCCGGCCGCGGGCGTGCCCGAGGAAGCGCTGGCCGATGCGGCGCAACTGTCGTCGCTGGCCGACGAAACGCCGGAAGGTCGCAGCATCGTGGTGCTGGCCAAGACCCGCTTCAACCTGCGCCAGCGCGACATGGCGGCGTTGCAGGCCACCTTCATCGGCTTCTCGGCCACCACCCGCATGAGCGGCGTGGATCTGCCCGAGCGCGAGATCCGCAAGGGCGCGGCCGATGCGATTCGTCAGTATGTCGAAGCACATGGCGGACGCTTTCCGGAGGACGTGCGCCGCGCGGTGGACGACGTCGCGCGCAAGGGCAGCACGCCGCTGGTAGTGGCCGAACGCCTGGGCGAGCAGGGTGCGCGCGTGCTCGGCGTGATCGAGCTGAAGGACATCGTCAAGGGCGGCATCAAGGAGCGTTTCGCCGAACTGCGCAAGATGGGCATCAAGACCATCATGGTGACGGGCGACAACCGCCTGACCGCCGCGGCCATCGCGGCCGAGGCCGGGGTGGACGATTTCCTCGCCGAAGCCACGCCCGAAACCAAGCTCGCGACGATCCGCGAGCATCAGTCGGCCGGACGCCTCGTGGCGATGACGGGCGACGGCACCAACGACGCGCCGGCGCTCGCCCAGGCCGACGTCGCGGTGGCAATGAACACCGGCACGCAGGCCGCGAAAGAGGCCGGCAACATGGTCGACCTCGATTCGAACCCGACCAAGCTGATCGAGATCGTCGAGATCGGCAAGCAGATGCTGATGACGCGCGGCTCGCTGACGACCTTCTCGATCGCCAACGACATCGCCAAGTATTTCGCGATCATCCCGGCCGCGTTCGCCACCACCTATCCGCAACTGAACGCGCTGAACGTGATGCATCTGGCCACGCCGGCCTCGGCCATCATGTCCGCGGTGATCTTCAATGCGCTGATCATCGTGCTGCTGATTCCGCTGGCGTTGAAGGGCGTGCGCTATCGCGCGCTCGGCGCCGCCACGCTGCTGCGCCGCAACCTGCTGATCTACGGACTCGGCGGGATCCTGGTGCCGTTCGTCGGCATCAAGCTGATCGACATCGTGCTCGCCACGCTCGGCTGGGTATAAGGAAGTTACGCCATGAAAACCATGATTCGTCCGCTCGTCGTCCTGTTCGCGGTGCTGACCGCCGTGACGGGCCTCGCGTATCCGGCCGTGATGACGGCCTTCGGCGCGGCGGTGTTCCCGTCGCAATCGTCCGGCAGCCTGATCGAGCTGAACGGCAAGGTGGTCGGCTCCACGCTGATCGGCCAGCCGTTCGACGCGCCGCAATACTTCTGGGGCCGGCTGTCGGCCACCTCGCCGATGCCGTACAACGCGCAGGGTTCGAGCGCCTCGAACCTCGGCCCGACCAACCCGGCGCTGACCGATCAGGTCAAGGGCCGCCTCGACGCGCTGAAGGCGGCGGGCACCGACCTGAGCCAGCCGGTGCCGGTGGACCTGGTCACCGCCTCGGGCAGCGGCCTCGATCCGGAAATCAGCCCGGCTGCCGCGCTGTATCAGGTGGCGCGCGTCGCCCACGCGCGCGGCATGTCGGCCGACGCCGTGCGGCAACTGGTGGACGCCCACACCCAGGGCCGCCAGTTCGGCCTGTTCGGCGAGCAGCGCGTGAACGTGCTGGCGCTGAACCTGGCGCTCGACTCGGCCAAGTCCGCGCACTGATCGGCAGCGGACTTCTTTTGCGGCGCGGCCTGGGCCGCGCCGCCTTTTCTTTTTTCGGGATTTGGCACCACAATGCTTGCCACGACCGTGACTCGCGCCGCCGGCGCACCGCCCTCCGCATGAATCGCCCCGATCCCGACCAGCTTCTCGACAAGCTTCAGCGCGAGGAAGAGAAGCAGCAGCGCGGCCGGCTGAAGATCTTCTTCGGCGCGTCGGCCGGCGTCGGCAAGACCTACGCGATGTTGCAGGCCGCGCGCGTGCGCGCCGACGAGGGCGTGGACGTGCTGGTCGGCATCGTCGAAACCCACGGCCGCCGTGAGACGGCCGCGCTGCTCGACGGGCTCGACTTGCTGCCGCCGCTCGCGCTCGAGCATCGCGGCCGGCAGCTGGCCGAATTCGATCTCGACGCCGCGCTCGCGCGCCGGCCGCAACTCGTGCTGGTCGACGAACTGGCCCATTCGAACGTGACCGGCGCGCGCCACCTGAAGCGCTGGCAGGACGTGCACGAGCTGCTCGACGCGGGCATCGACGTCTACACCACCGTCAACGTCCAGCATCTCGACAGCCTCAACGACGTGGTGGGCGCGATCACCGGCATCCGTGTCTGGGAAACGGTGCCCGACCACGTGTTCGATGCGGCCGACGAGGTCACGCTGGTCGACCTGCCCGCCGACGAGCTGCTCGAACGGATGCGCGACGGCAAGGTGTATCTGCCGCAGCAGGCCGAGCGCGCGGTGCGCAACTTCTTCCGCAAGGGCAACCTGATCGCGCTGCGCGAGCTGGCGCTGCGGCGCACCGCCGACCGCGTCGACGCGCAGATGCGCGAGTACCGCGCCGATCGCTCGATCGCGCGCATCTGGCAGGCGCGCGAGCGGCTGCTGGTGTGCGTCGGGCCGGGGCCGGAGGCGCCCACGCTGGTGCGTGCCGCCGCGCGTCTGGCGGCCGGGCTCAAGGCCGACTGGATCGCCGTTTATGTCGAAACGCCGAAATCGCAGCGGCTCGACGACGCGCGGCGGCGGCCGCCGCTCGACGCGCTGAAGCTGGCTGCCGAATTGGGCGCCGAAACCGTCACGCTGGCGGGCGGCGACCCGGTGGCCGCGCTGATCGGCTATGCGCAGGTGCGTAACGTGTCGAAGCTGGTGGCCGGCGGTTCGCCGCGCGCCGGCCTGTGGCGGCGGCTCGCGCGGCCGTTCGGCGAGCGGCTGGCCGAGCGCGCCGGCGATCTCGATCTGATGCTGCTGCGCACCTCGGCGCAGGACGACCCGCGCCGTGGCGCCGCCGACGCCGGCGCGCGCGCCTGGCGCGATGCGTTCGTGCAGTTGGCCGGCGAGCGCTCGCCGCCGCGCCATTACGTGGCGGCCGCGCTGATCTGCGCGGCGCTCACTGGCGTGGCCGCGCTCGCGCAGGCGCGCCTCGACCTGACCAACCTGGTCATGCTCTACCTGCTCGGCGTGGTGTTCAGCGCGGTCCGGCTCGGGCGCGGGCCGGGCGTCATGCAGTCGTTCCTGTCGGTGGCCGCGTTCGATTTCTTCTTCGTGCCGCCGCGCATGTCGCTGTCGGTCACCGACACGCAATATCTGCTGACCTTCTTCGGCATGCTGCTGACCTCGCTGGTGATCAGCCATCTGACATCGAGCCTGAGCCGGTCGGCCGGCTTGGCCGAGCGGCGCGAGCGGCGCACCGGCGCGATGTACGCGATGGCGCGCGAACTGGCCGCCGCGCTGACGGCCGAGCAGATCGTCGAGATCGGCAGCCGGCACGTGGCCGAGGTGTTCCGCGCGCGCGTGGCGATGCTGCTGCCCGACAACGCCGATGGCGCCGAGCAGGTTCGCCAGCAGATCGAGAACCCCGACGAGGCTGTCACGCTGACGGGCGCCGCGCTCGATACCGATGTCGGCCAGTGGGTGTACGACCAGCAGAAGCCGGCCGGGCACGGCACCGATACGCTGCCCGCGGCGCGAGCGCTGTACCTGCCGCTGAAGGCGCCGATGCGCACGCGCGGCGTGCTGGCGGTGCTCGCGCAGGACCCGCGCGAGCTCGATGCGCCCGAGCAGCAGCGCATGCTCGACACGTTCGCCGCGCAGATCGCGCTGGCGCTGGAGCGCGTGCATTACGTCGAGATCGCGCGCGATGCGCTGGTCAGCATGGAGTCCGAGCGCTTGCGCAATTCGCTGCTGTCGGCGATTTCGCACGATCTGCGTACGCCGTTGACGACCATCGTCGGGTTCTCGTCGATGCTGGCGGGGATGCAGGGCGCCAAGCCGGATCAGGCGCCGGAGGCATCGCCCGGCCTGCCCGCGTTGCCCGAGATGGCAAGCCGGCAGCACGCGCTGGTCGAGGCGATCCACGACGAGGCGCTGCGCATGACCGGCATCGTCACCAATCTGCTCGACATGGCGCGGCTGCAGGCCGGCAGCCTGCAACTGAAGCGGCAGTGGTCGTTGCTGGAGGAAACCGTCGGCGCGGCGCTGGCCGCCTGCAAGCGCGTGTTGGCGCGGCACCCGGTGCAGGTGCGGCTGCCGGCCGATTTGCCGCTGCTGCAGACCGACGCCGTGCTGATGGAGCGCCTGTTCGCGAACCTGTTCGAGAACGCGGCCAAGTACACGCCGGCCGGCAGCGCGCTGACGATCGGCGCGCAACGCATCGAGGAGGGCGGCCAGCCGTTCGTGCGCGTGAGTGTCGACGATCACGGCCCGGGCCTGCGCGCCGGCATGGAGGCGCGCATCTTCGACAAGTTCACGCGCGGCGAGAAGGAATCGGCCACGCCCGGGATCGGGCTGGGGCTGGCGATCTGCCGCGCGATCGTCGATGCGCACGGCGGTAAGATCGGCGCCCGGAACCGGCTCGCGCCGGACGGCTCGATTGCCGGCGCCAGCTTCTGGTTCACGCTGCCGGTGGATGCCCCGCCGCCCGTGCTCGACGACGCAGCGGCCGATCTGGCCGAACTCGATGCCCTCGATGCACTCGATGCACTCGACGCACTCGACGCGCGGGTCGTGCCGCCCGCTGCCGCGCCGCCCTTGTCTTCTTCCTTGCCGCCCGACCATGAGTGAACCGACGCTGACCGTTGTCCTGATCGAAGACGAAAAACAGATCCGCCGCTTCGTGCGCACCGCGCTGGAGGCGGAGGGCATCGCCGTGTTCGATGCGGAGACCGGCAAGCAGGGGCTGATCGAGACGGCCACGCGCAAGCCCGACCTGGTGATCGTCGATCTGGGCCTGCCCGATACCGACGGGCTCGACGTGATCCGCGAGCTGCGCGGCTGGTCCGAGCTGCCGGTGATCGTGCTGTCGGCGCGCACGCGCGAGGACGAGAAGGTGGCCGCGCTCGACGCCGGCGCGGACGATTACCTGACCAAGCCGTTCGGCGTGTCCGAGCTGCTCGCGCGCATCCGCGCGCACCTGCGCCGGCGCAATCTGGGCGGCGCGAACGATACGCCGAGCGTCCGGTTCGGCGAGGTCACGGTGGATCTGGCGTTGCGCGTGGTGACGCGCGGCGGCGCGCCGGTGCACCTGACGCCGCTCGAATACCGGCTGCTCGCGACGCTGGTGCGCCATGCGGGCCGCGTGCTGACGCACCGGCAACTGCTGCGCGACGTGTGGGGGCCGTCGCACGTGGAGAGCCATCATTACCTGCGCATCTACATGGCGCATCTGCGGCAAAAGCTCGAGGCCGATCCGGCGCAGCCGGAGCACATCGTGACGGAGACGGGGGTGGGGTATCGGCTGGTGGGCGCGGCTTGAGGGGATGAGCCGCGCGGGTCGCCGGCCTGTTGGCAGGCTTGCCGACGCGATGCGCCGTGGCGAAGGGCGCACCGACGATACCGAAGCCGCGCATTGCCCTGATGCGCATGGGGTCGATCCCGCACGCCCTGCCGGTTTGTAAGCGCTTTGTTATACTCGCCCCCTGCTCGGGGACGACCCCGGCGCGTCAATCAATCCGCGGGGACGGCCCCGTCCTTCCCGGTGGAGTCGTCTCATGTCCTGGATCCTGCTTTTCATCGCCGGCCTGCTCGAAGTGGCCTGGGCGGCGGGTCTCAAGTCGTCCGAAGGTTTTACGCGGCTCTGGCCGTCGGTGTTTACGGTCGTGACCGCGCTCGGCAGCTTCGTGCTGCTCGCGATGGCGATGCGCCAGTTGCCGCTCGGCACCGCGTATGCGGTCTGGACCGGCATCGGCGCGGTTGGCGCATTCATCTTCGGCATCGTGTTGATGGGTGAGGCCGTGACCGTCGCCCGCGTGGCGAGCGCGGCGCTGATCGTGCTGGGGTTGATCGGGTTGAAGCTGTCGTCGCCGGTTTGAAGCCGGTTTGAAGCCGGCCTGAAGCGGGCTTGAATGAAACCGGCTTGAAACCGGTCCAAAGCCGATCCAAAACCGGCCCGAAGTCCGCCCGACGCCGCTCCGACACTCGGCCGAGGTCGCGGTGAAGCCGCTCCGACGCCCCGCGCGGCAACCGCAACCTCCCTCTGGCGTTGCAGATTGGGCACGCTCGCCCCCGCCTGCGGGGCAATCCCCTGCAGCCCATGTTGCGGCGCGTCTATAATGCAAAATCATTGTCTCGGAATTACGCCGCCGGTTGCCCGCCCGGGCATCGGCGGCGGTTCCGTTATGCCGGCCGCCCGGCCGGCGTGCGCGTTCGACGCGCAAGGAGACCACACATGGTCGAGGCCATTTCGCTCGGCGCGGGGCTCGCGTGGGCTAGCGGGCTGCGCCTCTATCTGACGGTTCTGATCGCCGGCGTGCTGGCGCGCACCGGCCTCGTGCATCTTCCCGACACGCTGGCCGCGCTGACCTCGCCGTGGGTGATCGGCGCGGCCGCCGTGCTGGCTGTCGCCGAATTCCTCGCCGACAAGATTCCCGCGTTCGATTCGCTCTGGGACGCGATCCACACGTTCATCCGGATTCCGGCCGGCGCGGTGCTCGCGGCCGGCGCGCTCGGCCATGCCGATCCCACGGTGCTGGCCGTTGCGGGGCTTGCGGGCGGCACGCTGGCCGGCTCGGCCCACGTGGCCAAGGCCGGCACGCGCGCGCTGATCAACCTGTCGCCGGAGCCGGTGTCGAACTGGATCGCCTCGGCGACCGAGGACGGCATGGTGTTCGCCGGCCTGGCGCTGGCCTTCTTCGTGCCGGTGCTGTTCCTGCTGCTGATGATCGGCTTCGTGGCGTTCATGGCCTGGCTGCTGCCGAGGCTCTGGCGCGGCGTGTCGGGCGGGTTTCGCGGCATGGCGCATCACATGGTGTCGCGCTTCAATTCACTCGGAGGCAAGCAGGATTGACCACGCAGCATGAAGCAGGGCGCGCCGCGCGCGGCGCACGTCTGACGCCGGGCGAGCTGGTACGGCAATCGATCCGGATGACGATGCGCGACTGGCGCTCGGGCGAGCTGACGCTGCTGGTGCTGGCGCTGGTGCTGGCCGTCGCGGCGCTGACCAGCGTGGGTTTCCTGTCCGACCGGCTGCGTCACGGCCTGGAACGCGACGCGCGCCAGATGCTCGGCGCCGATTTCGTGGTGCGCGCCGATCATCCGGTCGATCCGGCCTTCGCGGCTGCCGCGCGCGCGGACGGCCTTTCCACCGCTTCCACGGCGATTTTCCCGAGCATGGTGGGCGGCACCGGCGCGAATGCGCCGTCGCGGCTGGCAGCCGTCAAGGCCGTGTCGGACGGTTATCCATTGCGTGGCCGGGTCGAGATCGCGGCCGCGCCGAACGCGCCGGGCCGCGCCACCGCCACGATTCCGGCGCCCGGCACGGTGTGGGCCGATCCGGCCCTGCTCGACGCGCTGCACCTGAAGATTGGCGATGTGGTGCGTGTCGGCCTGCGCGACTTCCGCGTGTCGGCGGCGATCACCCGTGAACTCGACCGCGGTTTCTCGTTCGTCAGTTTTTCGCCGCGCCTGATGCTGCGTCAGGACGAACTGGCGTCGACGGGGCTGATCGGTTACGGCAGCCGCGTCACCTATCGCCTGCTGGTGGCCGGCCCCGATCCGGCCGTCGCGCGCTTCGCGGCGCTCGCGCACCAGCGCGTGGACGGCGGCAAGCTGCGCGGCGTCGCGCTCGAATCGCTGCAGGAAGGGCAGCCGCAGGTGCGCGAGACGCTCGACCGTGCGCGCCATTTCCTGACGCTCGTGTCGCTGCTGACGGCGCTGCTGTCGGCCGTCGCCATCGCGATGGCCGCGCAGCGCTACATGCGCCGGCATCTCGACGGCTGCGCGGCGATGCGTTGCCTTGGCACCAGCCAGCGCACGCTGGCCGGGCTGTTTACGCTGGAATTCGTCGCGATCGGCATCGTGTCGGGCGTGCTCGGCGCGGCGCTCGGCTATCTCGGCCACCTGGCGCTGTTGTCCGCGCTCGGCAACCTGATCGACGTGGTGCTGCCGCAGCCGGGCATCGCACCGGCGCTGGTCGGTGTCGGCGCGGGGCTGGTGCTGCTGCTCGGCTTTGCGTTGCCGCCGCTGTGGCCGCTGACGCGTGTGCCGCCGGTGCGCGTGCTGCGCCGTGAATGGGGCGAGGCGGGGCGTACCGCGTGGCTCGGCTACGGCCTCGGCGTGGTGCTGTTCGCGGCGCTGCTGATCGTCGCGGCCGGCAACCTGCGGCTCGGCTTGATCGTGGCGGGCGGTTTCGCGGGCGGGCTGGTGCTGTTCGCGGCGGTGGCGCGCGCGACGCTGTTCGTGGCAGCCCGCGCGGTGCGCGACGCGCGCGTCGGCGCGGGGCTCGGCTGGCGTTACGCGATCGCCTCGCTGCACCGGCGCGGCACCGCCAGCGCGCTGCAGATCACGGCGCTGGCGCTGGGCCTCATGTGCCTGCTGCTGATCTCGATCACACGTGACGACCTGGTGGCCGGCTGGCGCAAATCCACGCCGCCCGACGCGCCGAATCAGTTCCTGATCGATATCCAGCCCGATCAGCGGCCCGGCGTGGTTCGCTACCTGGCCTCGCACGGCATCGACGATGCACCGCTCGAACCGATGGTGCGCGGCCGGTTGATCGCGATCGACGGCAAGACCGTCAACCCGGACAGCTTCCCCGACGCGAACGCCCGCCGGCTGGTCGATCGCGAGTTCAACCTGTCGTACACCACGCAACTGCCCGATGACAACCGCGTGGTCGAGGGCCATTGGTTCGGCGCCGCGCCGAAGCCGCAGATCTCGATCGAGGCCGGGCTCGCCAAGACCTTGAAGGTGAAGCTCGGCGACACGCTGCGCTTCGACGTGACCGGGCTGACCATCGAGGCGCCCGTCACCAGCATCCGCAAGCTCGACTGGGGCACGTTCCGCGTCAACTTCTTCGTGCTGATGCCGCCGGCCGCGCTGAGCGATTTTCCGGCGATGTACATCACGAGCTTCCATCTGCCGCCCGGCCGTTCGGGCGTGATCGACGGGCTGATCGCGCAGCAGCCGGGCATCACCGCGATCGACGTGGCACCGATCCTCGCGCAATTGCAGCGCGTGCTGCTGCAGGTGGTGGGGGCGGTGCAGATGCTGTTCGGCTTCACGCTGGCGGCCGGCATCCTGGTGCTGTACACGGCGCTGGCCGGCAGCCGCGACGAGCGGATGCGCGAGGCGGCGCTGCTGCGCGCGCTCGGCGCGTCGCGCAGGCAGGTGGGCGCGGTGCAGCGCGCGGAGTTCGTGATCGTCGGTACGATCGCGGGCGCTTGCGCCGCGGTGGGGTCGCTGGCGATCGGCTGGGTGCTGGCCACCCAGGTGTTTTCGTTCGAGATGGCGATCAACCCGTGGGTGGTGCCGGCCGGCATCGTGGCGGGCGTCGTCTGCGCGGCGGCGGCCGGTTGGTGGAGCCTGCGCAACGTGCTGTCGCGCCCGGCGCTGCATACCTTGCGCGACGCCTGAGCGCGCGGCTGCGGTATCGTTGCGCTTTTTGCCGGATTTCCGTATGACCGACGATGTAACCGATGACGGCGCGCAGGCCAAGCCGAGCGCATTCGAGCTGGTGGGCGGCGAGGCGCGCGTGCGCGAGCTGATCGACCGCTTCTACGACCTGATGGATCTCGAACCGGAGTTCGCGGGCATTCGCGCGCTGCACCCCGATTCGCTCGACGGCTCGCGCGACAAGACCTTCTGGTTCCTGTGCGGCTGGCTCGGCGGCCCCGATCACTACGTGAGCCGCTTCGGGCATCCGCGGCTGCGCGCGCGGCACCTGCCGTTCCCGATCGGCAGCCCGGAGCGCGATCAATGGCTGCGCTGCATGGCCTGGGCGATGGAGGACATCGGCCTCGACGCGGCGCTGCGCGAGCGGCTCATGGTGTCGTTCTACGATACGGCCGACTGGATGCGCAACCGGCCCGGTTGATACCGAAGGCACGGCATCGCTCAACGAAAAAGGGCGCCAGGCAAGCAGCCCGGCGCCCTTTTTCTCGCTTGCGCGAACCTGGTGTCAGTTGTCGTCCGGCGTGCGAACGTATACGCGCAGCAGTTCTTCGTTGTCGCCGGGCCGAGCGCCTGTCCAGTACAGGTCCCACTCGTCGTCGATCTTCGGCGTCACGGCGCGCAGGCCCTGCACGATCATCCACGTGCACTTCGTGCTGGCCGGATTGGCGGTCGGGCGATGTTCGATGCCGGTGAAGTATTGCAGCATCGGCGCTTCCGATTCGCCGAGCCCGAGGCTGGCCATGCAGTCGCCTTCGTTCCATTGCTCGGCCAGATGCGCGTCGAGATCGAGAAACACCGAGCGGTAACTCTTGGCCACGTCGAGCCACGGCAGCAGCAGCGTGAAGATCAGCCCCCAGACCAGCACCACGCCGGCCGCCCACGACAGCGCGCCGCGCCACCTGCCGGTGGTGCGCAGCCACGGCAGCACCCACAGCCAGCCGATCGTCAGCACCAGCCCGGCCGCGGCGAACCCGAGGTCCAGCGGCGCGGTCCAGTCGAGCGGCAACCAGCGGCCGAGCCAGTGGATCGACGCGCGCGAGGCATGCGCCGACGTCATGATCGACCAGACATACCAGGCATAGATGCCGACACAGCCGAACAGCAGCCGGCTCGCGTAATCCCACAGCATCGCGGCGCGCAGCGGCATGCGCTCGGGCGCGGCGGCCGCGAGCAGGGCCAGCGGGGCGATGAACGGCAGGATGTACAGCTCGCGCGAGGTGGCCGACATCTGCAACACCATCATGCCGATGCCGCCGAACAGCGCGGGCAGCGTCACCGCCGGGTCGCGCCACGCGCGCCAGCGGCCCGCGAGCAGCGCATAGGCGGCCAGCGGGCCGACCGGGAAGCCGACCGTCAGCAGCGCTCGCCAGATGAACAGCGGCTTGTCGTTTTCGGCGCCGAGGTTGGGCACCGAAAAGCCGAAGAAGCGGCCGACGTTGTTGTCCCAGAACCAGGTCATGAACAGCGTTTCGGAGCGCAGGAACAGCGCGGTCGGCCAGATCAGCGCGAACGGCGCCAGCACCAGCGCGGCCACGCCGAGCGAGCGGAAGAACGCGCGGCTGCGGCAGGCCGGATACAGCGCGAGCACGAGCGTGAGCGTCGCGCCGAACACGAGCGGCACGAACAACCCCTTGGCCAGCAGCGCGATGCCCACGCCCGCGCCGAAGCCCGGCGCGGCGAAGCGGCTGGCGGGCCGGCCCGCGACGCGCTCGGTCACGAGTTCGAGCAGCGACGAGAAGGCGATCGCCGCGCCGGCCATCAGCGCCACGTCGGTCATCATGTCGTGGACATGCTTGACCACCACCAGCGTGCCCGCGCACAACGCGACCGGGCCGATCACGCGCAGGTCGAGCCAGCGCGGCGCGCGCGTGGCGATGCGGGCGGCGCGCGCGGTGAAGCCGAACGCGAGCGCGGCGAACAGGGCGCTCGCGAGACGCGCCGCATCATGCAGCGGAAGGTAGCGGCCGAACAGCCAGGCGAAGGCGGCGGCCGTCCAGTCGTAGATTGGCGGTTTTTCGAGGAACGGCTGGCCGGCATTGGTGGGCACCACCAGGTCGCCGGTGTCCAGCATGTGCTGGATGATGCCGAACGTATAGGTTTCGTCCTGCTTCCACGGGTCGTGACCGACCACGCCCGGCAGCAGATAGGCACAGGCGATCGCGATCACCAGCAGCCAGACGCGCCAGTTCGCGCGCGCGAACCCGCTCGGCCAGGCGCCGGCATGCGCGGCGTCGCCCGGCAACGGCAGGCTGCCGCCCAGCGCGGCGGCATTGGCGGCTTGCGACGCCCCCTGATGGAGCGCGACATGACGGATCGGGGCACGTGCGGACGAGCGCGGGCCGCCGGGAGCAGTAGGTCCCTGCATCGAAAAACGTCTCAAAAGTCGGTGGGTCGGCCGGCTGCTTCGGCCGGATGATTAACGCTGCCGTGGGGGGGCGATTGCCGCAGTGAAGGACCGCGATGGACGCTAGTTAAGCACGTTTTTATTACGGCCTGTTACGAAAACTATGGCCGTTCTGTGAGTTTTTTTGGCGTGTGTGTCGTTTTGTGATTTGTACGTTTGCGGGTGTAGCTTTTGCGACACAAGCGTGGCAAAAAACGCCGGCCCGGAAGGGCGGGGAGCGGGCGAGGTCTGATGATTGGGCTGCGGAACCCGCTTTCGGCGGGCGCCGGCCCGGTATGTGGGTTAGCGTCCGCCGCCGACGTCGACCAGCGTGCCGGTCACATAAGAGGCGGCGCTGCCGAGCAGCCAGACGATGGCTTCGGCCACCTCGTCGGCGCGCCCCGGGCGGCCGATCGGCGTCTGCGCGCCGAGCCGCTCGGCGCGATCGGGTTGTCCGCCGCTGGCATGGATCTCGGTATCGATCAGGCCGGGCCGCACCGCGTTGACGCGCACCCCGTGCGGCGCCAGTTCCTTCGCCAGGCCGAGCGTGAGCGTGTCGATCGCGCCCTTCGAGCCGGCGTAATCGACGTATTCGTTCGGCGAGCCGAGCCGCGCCGCCAGCGACGACACGTTGACGATCGCGCCGCCGCGCCCGCCCCGGTTGGTCGGCAGGCGCCGCGCCGCTTCCCGCGCGCACAGGTAGGCGCCCAGCACGTTGACGTCGAACAGGCGGGTGAGCCGCGCCAGGTCCATGTCGGCCAGCGGCAGCGGCGGCGCGACGATGCCGGCGTTGTTGACGAGCGCGTCGAGCGGGCCGAGCTCGCGCTCGACGGTGTCGAACATCGCGATCACGTCCGCTTCGGCGGCCACGTCGCCTTGTATCGTCACGGCGTGGCCGCCTTGGCCGCGGATCTCGCCCGCGAGCGCGTCGGCCGCCGCCGCATCGCGTGCGTAATTGATGCCGACGGCCCAGCCGCGTGCGGCGGCGAGCCGCGCCGTGGCCGCGCCGATGCCGCGGCTCGCGCCGGTGATGAGGACGACAGGATGTTTCGAATCGGACATGACAGGCGGCTCCGTGATGGGCGGATCGGCGCGCGACGTCACGGCGGCGAACCGCAGGGGGGGCGACAGGAAAGCAGGAGGATAAAGCGAACGAGGCCGGCGCGGTGCGGCGCCGGCCTCGCGGGATCGGATCGAAGCCGGCTCAGGGCGCGTCGGCCACCGGCGTCCACTTGTCGCGCAGCGGCGGCACGTAGCGGCGCAACTGATCGAGCATGCCGTCGGCCGTGGCGTCGACGCACAGCGATTCGACGTAGGTATTGGCCATGAAACCCTCGTCCACCGTATGGCGCAGCATCGCGACCAGCGGATCGTAGAAGCCCTCGACGTTCAGCAGCGCCACCGGCTTGCGGTGATAGCCGAGCTGCGCCCAGGTATAGACCTCGAAGAATTCCTCGAGCGTGCCCGCGCCGCCCGGCATCGCGACGAACGCATCGCTGAGGTCGGCCATCATCTTCTTGCGATGATGCATGTCGGGCACCACGTGCAATTCGGTCAGGCCGACGTGGCCGACTTCCTTGTCGAGCAGCAGCTTCGGGATCACGCCGACCGCACGGCCGCCGGCGGCCAGCACCGCATCGGCGACGATCCCCATCAGGCCGACCCGGCCGCCGCCGTACACGAGCGTCAGATCGGCGTCGGCCAGCGCACGGCCGAACCCGCGCGCCGCCTCGGCATATACCGGGCGCACGCCCGGCGACGAACCGCAATACACGCACACCGATTTCATGATTTCACTTCCTTCGGTGCGCCGCGCGGCGGCAGGAAATCGTGGAATTCGCGCTTGGGCAGCTTGCCCGACACCAGATCATCGAAGATCTGCCGTGAGCGGCCGCGCAGATACGGCGCCATCACCGAGATCACGTGCATGCTGACCTGATGGAGTTCGTCGCGGATCGCATCCTGGTCGTTGTATTTGCGCGGATGCATGACGTACTGGTACGAGAGCCAGTAGGTGGAGATCACGCCCATGTTGGTAGCGATCACGTCGATCTCGGCCGGCGTGGCCACCAGTTCGTCGTCGGACACCAGCAGATCGCACATGTCGTGCGCGAAGCGCACCTTGTGGCTGATGATCTGCTTGAAGTGGGTTTCGAGCGTGCGGTTGCGGGCGAGCAGGTCGTTCAGGTCGCGATACAGGAACCGGTAGGTCCACATGAAATCGGCCATGTATTGCAGATACGACCAGGTTTCGTCGATGGTCGGACGGTGATCTTCGGGAAAGCGCAGTCGCCGTTCGATCTGCTGCTCGAACTGGGCGAAGATGCTGTTGATGATGTCGTCCTTGTTGCGGAAATGGTAGTACAGGTTGCCTGGACTGATTTCCATTTCCTCGGCGATCGTGGTGGTGGTGACGTTCGGTTCGCCGATTTCGTTGAACAGCTTCAACGACAGCTCGAGGATCCGTTCACGCGTGCGGCGGGGAGGTTTCGCTTCCATGTGTCGTCCGGCCCTGAATGTGCCGGACGAGCGGGCGCGGCATGAGGATGCGGCGGCTTCGTCCGGCTCGGGTTAGCTTGTCTTTCGAGACTATCGGACGATTATAAACGGTCGTTCGCTTTTCCGGCGCATTTCGTCGCAACGCTGGAACAATGGCAAATTTCCGCGCCGATCGTTGGTCGATCGGCGCGGTTGGCAGGGCGCGAACGCCGGTATCAGTGGCCGGTCCAGCGCTTCATGAGCGGCCAAAGGATGAAGCCCCAGGTCGCGAGGCAGGCCACCAGCGCGACCGTCACGGCCGCGCTGCCGAGATCCTTGGCGCGCTTCGACAGCTCGTGGCGCTCCAGCGAAATCCGGTCGATCGCCGCTTCCACGCTGGAGTTCAGCAGTTCGACGATCAGCACCAGCAGCACCGAACCGATCAGCAGCGCGTGCGATACCGCATCCACCGGCATGAACAGGCCGAGCGGCACGAGGATCGCCGCGAGCGTCAATTCCTGACGAAACGCGCTCTCCTCGCGGATCGCCACCTGGAAGCCGTTGACCGAATGCTTGAGCGCGTACCAGGCGCGCGTCAGCCCGCGATTGCCCTTGTACGGGTTCGGCGGCAGCGGCGCGAGCGGGTCGTCGGTGCCGAGCGGCTCGTGCGCGTCGCGGCCGTCATGCGCATCGTGGGAATCGTTATCGGCATGCGGATCGCGTGCCGCGGCGGCCGCGTTCAACGCGGGCCGCCGCAGTGGCGACGGTGACGGAGCGGGCGCTTTCGCGCGCATGGCAGGTTTCAAACGGCGGCGCCTTCAGGTTGGGGGCTGGCGGGTTTTTGCAGCGGCTTCAGGTGCGAGGCGAACTGTTCGGACGCGGCGCGCCACGAGAAGCGCTCGGCCCAGGCGCGCGCGGTTTCGCGATCGATCTTCAGCGCATCGAGGCAGGCCTCGCGCAGATCCTCGTTCATCGCACCGGCAGCGCCGCCGCCGAGCACGTCGACCGGGCCCGTGACCGGATACGCGGCCACCGGCGTGCCGCAGGCCAGCGCTTCGAGCAGCACCAGCCCGAACGTATCGGTCTTGCTCGGGAACACGAACACATCGGCCGCCGCATAAACCTTGGCGAGCTCCGCCTGCGACAGCACGCCAAGATAATTCGCCTCAGGATAGCGTGATTTCAGTTCGGCAAGCGCGGGGCCTTCGCCCGCCACCCATTTCGAGCCGGGCAGGTCGAGCTTCAGGAACGCCTCGACGTTCTTCTCGATCGCCACGCGCCCCACGTACAGGAAGATCGGGCGCGCCGTGTTCAGCACCTTCGATTCCTTCGGCTCGAAGATGTCGAGATCGACGCCGCGCGTCCACAGCACCACGTTGGTAAAGCCGAACGCTTCGAGATCCTGCTTGACCACCGGCGTCGGCGCCATCACGGCGAGCGACGCGCCGTGGAACCAGCGCAGGAAGCGGTAGGTGGCCGACAGCGGAAAGCCGAAGCGCGCCTGCACGTATTCCGGAAAGCGCGTGTGATAGGCGGTCGTGAACGGCAGCTTGTGGGCGCGCGCATAGCGGCGCGCGGCCATGCCGAGCGGGCCTTCGGTGGCGATGTGCAGCGCGTCCGGGGCGAACGCGTCGACGCGCGCGCGCAGCTTGCCGTACGGGAACAGCGACAGGCGGATCTCGGGATACGTCGGACACGGGATGGTGCGGAACTCGAGCGGCGTCAGCAATGCGACCTGGTGGCCGAGCGCCGTCAGTTCGCGCGAGGTGCTCTTCAAGGTGCGCACGACGCCGTTGACTTGCGGTTCCCATGCATCGGTGACGATCATGATCTTCATGCTGGCAGTCCTGTAGGGTGCGGGATGCGGCGAGGCAGGGGGCTCACGCGGTGGCCTTGGCCTTGCGCGAGGTGGTGACGGGCGGCGATTGCATCACCGTCCAGTAGACGATCTTCAACTCGCCTTCCATCGTTTCGACGAGCGCGGACAGGCTTTCGACCCAGTCGCCGTCGTTGCAATACAGCACGCCGTCGATGTCGCGGATCTCGGCCTTGTGGATGTGCCCGCAGACCACGCCGTCGCAGCCGCGGCGGCGCGCTTCGTCGGTCATCGCGTTCTCGAACGACGAGATGAAGTTCACGGCGTTCTTGACCTGGTGCTTCAGGTATTGCGACAGCGACCAGTACTGGAAGCCGAGCCGGCTGCGCACGCGGTTGAACCAGCGGTTCAGCAGCAGGATCAGCGTGTAGGCGCTGTCGCCGAGATAGGCGAGCCATTTGGCGTGCTGGATCACGCCGTCGAACAGGTCGCCGTGGACGATCCACAGGCGCTTGCCGGCCAGCGTGGTGTGGAACGCCTCGCCGCGCACCTGGATCTCGCCGAACGCGAGGTCGCAGAACTGGCGCGCCGCTTCGTCGTGATTGCCGGGGATATACACGACCTGGGTGCCCTTGCGCGCCTTGCGCATGATCTTCTGCACCACGTCGTTGTGCGCCTGCGGCCAGTACCAGCCCTTCTTCAGTTGCCAGCCGTCGATGATGTCGCCGACCAGGTACAGGTATTCGGAATCGTTGTGCCGCAGGAAATCGAGCAGGTAGTTCGCCTGGCAGCCGCTCGTGCCCAGGTGGATGTCCGAGATCCAGATCGTGCGGTAGCGGTTCGCCGGGCCATCGGCGTCTTCTTGGTGGCCGGAGGCGGCCGACCATGGCGGCGATTCGACCGGGGTGTCGTCGTCGGCCGCGCCGGAGAGGAAGGCCGCGGCCGTCGCGCGTGCGCCGGCCGGATCTTGGAAGAAGGTAGTCGCGGACGTTTTGAGGCCCATGCATGACTCGCGCCGTGTTGGATAACCGGCATTGCGCCATGCGTCGATGACTTCGCCGTGACAGTCACGGGATGTTCTTATTACGGTCGGTCGGCGGTGCAAACCTCGCCTCGGCGCGGCCCGCGCGGCGCGTGGGGCGAGCGTGGCCGCGAGGCGGGCGGCCGGCGAAAAAGGCCGTCGGGTGCGTGATGCATCTTTGCGACAGTCGTGCGCGCCAAGGCCGATTGATCGGACGATTGAAGCCGGTAAGGGTTGGGAGCGGCGGGGAGGTGGGCGATGCGCGAAGTCGGCGCCGGAATCAGCGCGGCACGAACACGATGCGGGTGCCCGCCAGCCGGTCGTGCGGGAACTGCCGCGCCGGATCGAGGCGCGCGGTAAGCGCCCACAGCACGATCCAGGCGGCCGTGATGGCCAGCGTGACGGGCACGGCGAAGCCCGCCAGCGGATGGAGCGCGAGCGGCGGCAGGAACCAGAGCCAGCCGAGCAGGTAGCGGAACACGGCGCGCGGCACCGTCAGCGGCGTGCCGTGCGCGGTGACCAGACGCAGCCGCCAGGTCTTCATCGGCAAGGTCTGGCCGCCGTGAGTCCAGAACCAGACGAAATACGCGCCGACCACGACGGCGATCCACATGGCGAGCAGTTGGTGATGGACGAGGCCGTTGCGCTGCTGGAGCACGAGCGCGAAGGCGAGCGCGGCGAAAAACACGATGCCGAACAGCAGCACGCCTTCGTAGACGAGCGCGGCGAGACGGCGGCCCACGCTCGGACGGGCGCCGGCTGCATCCATGGCGGGTGCGGCCGGCGCGGCGCTCACGATCCCTTGAAGATCGACGGCGCGTCGGCCGGCGAGACGGGCAGCGGCGCGGGCGGCTGCTGGGTGCCCGAGGCGGCTGCGGTCGGCATGGCGGCGCTGGCCGTCGCACCCGGCTCGGCGGCCGGAGCGATCGGCGTCAGCGGCGCGTTGGCCGGATGATCGTGTGCGTTGACGAGGCGGTTGATGTCGCGGTCGCTCTTGCCCGACGGCGGTGCGCTGACCACGGTGCGGCGATGGCGCTCCGCCGCGGCCAGCCGGGCCTTCTGCTCGGGCGTCAGCTTCTGGTAATCCCTCCAGGCGCGCTCGCGCGCTTGCGCGGAGAGATCCTTCGACACCTGATAGTTTTCCCGCGCGACGCGCCGCTCTTCCTGCGTGAGGTTGGCCCATTGGGCCATCCGTTCATGCAGGCGTTTTTGCTCTTCGGCCGACATTTTCGGGTAACGCGCGGCGATTTTGAGCCAACGGCGCTTGCGTGCGTCGCTGAAGCTGTCCCACAGGCGACCGACCGGAGCCAGCGCCTCATGCTGCTGCGGCGACAGCCGCGCCCACGACAGCGGATTCGCGGCGGGGGCCAGCGTGGGGAAAGCATTCGGCAGCGACAGGCTGACGACCGGCTGGGTCGCCGCCGGAGCACTGGTGGCGGTTGCGGCCGCGGCGGCCGTGGGGCCGGCGGCTGCGGCCGGTTGATCATCGAAACGCGTGTAGGTGGCCGCGTAAGCAACCACGAGCGCGATCGCGCTCCCGAAAAATATCGCCAGTCCGCGTTTGTGAATCACCCCGTGCGTCCTTCTGTATCTGGTTGCGCTCAGCGCGTGTGCGACAAATAGGCGTTGAACCCGTGGTCGAGGTACGCATTGAGCGGCAGGTCATCGTTCAGCATGGCCGCGTCGATGTCGGCCAGCTCCGCCGTATGCTCCAGATTTTCCCAGTACGCGATGCCGACGATGCCGGCCAGCAGCACCAGCAGCGGCACGGCGCGCACCAGCCGCCGTGCGAGCGAGGCCGGCGGCCGGGCGGCCGGGCCGGGCAGCAGGCCGACGCCGCCTGCCATGTTGCCCGCGAGCGCCGGCACCAGCACGAGGCCGGGGTCGGGTTTCTTGCGCGCGAGCGCGGCTCGCCGCGCCACGGCCAGGCGGTCGGTGGCGGACGGGGGCAGATCCGCTGCGCGCTCGTCCAGTGCGCGGCGGATCTTCAGGGCAAATTCGAATTCTTTCTGTTCGGGAGCGAAGCTCATAGCGTGATTCCTTTGGCCTTGAGCGCTTGTGCCAATGCGTGCGTGGCCCGTGAGCAGTGCGTCTTGACGCTGCCTTCGGAACAACCCATGGCGGCGGCTGTTTCGGCGACATCCATATCCTCCCAATAACGCATCAGGAAGGCTTCCCGTTGACGTGCCGGAAGCTTGCGGATTTCGGCGTCGATCAGCGTGAGCACCTGCTCCCGTTCGAGGCGGGTTTCGCTGCTTTCGATACCGTTGCCATTGTCGGCCGTGTCGAGCGTTTCGAGCGGGTCGAAATCCTCGTCGTCGCCGCTGCCGAGCGACGAGAAGAGGCTGACCCAGGTGTTGCGGACCTTTTGGCGGCGGAAGTAATCGTGGATCGCGTTCTGCAGGATCCGCTGAAACAGCAGGGGCAGTTCGGCCGGGGGCCGGTCGCCGTACTTCTCCGCAAGCCGGATCATCGCATCCTGCACGATGTCGAGCGATGCGTCGTCGTCGCGCACGGCGTAGGCGGCCTGCTTGAACGCGCGCCGTTCGACGCTCGTCAGAAAATCGGCGAGTTCCTTGTCTGATGCCATTCCGGGAAAAGGTCTGCGCTCGAAGGGGCGGTAGGACGAAAAATTTCGTAAACGGGGCGGATGCTAACAAATTTTCGTGCCGGCCGGCACCTCGCGTGGCGTCGCAGCAGCAGGCGAGGGTGCCTGCACGGCGGTGCTCGCCGGGCCGCTCGCCACACCGGGGATTTTTTTCTTGACCGCTTGACGCCGACACTATATCGTCGCTGGTTCGCAATATAAGTGATGGTCTCAATTGAAGTTGGCCCAAGAAGCCAGCTTGTCAACTGGACGCGCCGCTTGAACCCGGATCACAAGTTCGGCAGAGAGCACCCGATCAATTTTTTTCCGAAAATTCGAAAGGTCGATATGAACATGCCCAGCGCGGAATTCTCCACGTCGGAACCCATTCCAGCCCCGTCGAGCGACTCGATCGGCGCCACCGTGCTCATGCAGGCACTGGCCGACGAGAACGTCGAATTCATCTGGGGCTACCCCGGCGGCTCGGTTCTCTACATCTACGACGAACTCTACAAGCAGGAAACGATCCAGCACGTGCTCGTGCGCCACGAACAGGCGGCAGTGCACGCGGCGGATGCGTATGCGCGTTCGACGGGCAACGTCGGCGTGTGTCTCGTCACGTCCGGCCCGGGCGTCACGAATGCCGTCACCGGCATCGCCACCGCCTACATGGATTCGATCCCGCTCGTGGTGATCAGCGGGCAGGTGCCCACCGGCGCAATCGGCCTGGACGCGTTCCAGGAATGCGACACGGTCGGTATCACGCGCCCCTGCGTCAAACACAATTTCCTCGTGAAGGACGTGCGCGACCTGGCCGAAACGGTCAAGAAGGCGTTCTTCATCGCACGTACCGGCCGGCCCGGCCCGGTGTTGATCGACATTCCGAAGGACGTGTCGAAAACGCCGTGCGAGTACGTGCCGGTCAAGAGCGTGTCGCTGCGCTCGTACAACCCGGTCACCAAGGGCCATTCGGGCCAGATCCGCAAGGCCGTCTCGCTGCTGCTGTCGGCCAAGCGTCCGTATATCTATACGGGCGGCGGCATCATCCTGGCCGATGCGGCGCGCGAGCTGAACCAGTTCGCCGACCTGCTCGGCTACCCGGTCACGAATACGCTGATGGGCCTGGGCGGTTATCGCGCCTCCGATTCGAAGTTCCTCGGCATGCTCGGCATGCACGGCACCTACGAAGCGAACATGGCGATGCAGCACTGCGACGTGCTGATCGCGATCGGCGCGCGTTTCGACGACCGCGTGATCGGCGATCCGGCGCACTTCGCGTCGCGCCCGCGCAAGATCGTCCACATCGACATCGATCCGTCGTCGATCAGCAAGCGCGTCAAGGTCGACATCCCGATCGTCGGCGACGTCAAGGAAGTGCTGAAGGAACTGATCGAGCAATTGCAGACGGCCGAGCATGGCCCGGACACCGAAGCGCTCGCGCAATGGTGGAAGGACATCGAGGGCTGGCGCTCGAAGGATTGCCTGAAGTTCGACCGTGAAAGCGAAATCATCAAGCCGCAGCATGTGGTCGAGACGCTGTGGAAGCTGACCAAGGGCGAAGCGTTCGTGTGCTCGGACGTCGGCCAGCATCAGATGTGGGCCGCGCAGTTCTACCGCTTCGACAAGCCGCGTCGCTGGATCAACTCGGGCGGTCTCGGCACGATGGGCTTCGGCCTGCCGGCCGCGATGGGCGTCAAGATGGCCCACCCCGACGACGACGTGGTGTGCATCACGGGCGAAGGATCGATCCAGATGTGCATCCAGGAGCTGTCGACCTGCAAGCAGTACGACACGCCCGTCAAGATCATCTCGCTCAACAACCGCTACCTCGGCATGGTTCGCCAGTGGCAGCAGATCGAATACAGCAAGCGCTATTCCCATTCCTATATGGATGCGCTGCCCGATTTCGTGAAGCTCGCCGAAGCGTTCGGCCACGTCGGGATGCGGATCGAAAAATCGTCCGATGTGGAGCCGGCGCTGAAGGAAGCGCTGCGTCTGAAGGATCGCACCGTGTTTCTCGACTTCCAGACCGATCCGACCGAGAACGTCTGGCCGATGGTTCAGGCCGGCAAGGGCATCACCGAGATGCTGCTCGGATCGGAAGATCTGTAACGGCGCGTTGGTGCGTCGCGCCCCGTGCCCCCGCTTCCATGAAGAGCGGGCGGCGCCGGGCGGCGCACAACGTGCATTCGAACTGGATTAGTCGAGATCTCATCGGGAAGAAGCGAACATGCGACACATCATTTCCGTGCTGCTGGAAAACGAACCGGGCGCGCTTTCGCGCGTGGTCGGCCTGTTCTCGGCACGTGGCTACAACATTGAAACCTTGACGGTGGCGCCGACCGAAGACAATTCGCTGTCGCGTCTGACCATCGTATCCATCGGCTCCGACGACGTGATCGAACAGATCACGAAGCATCTGAACCGCCTGATCGAGGTGGTGAAGGTCGTGGACCTGACCGACGGCGCGCATATCGAGCGCGAGTTGATGCTGATCAAGGTGCGGGCAGTAGGCAAGGAACGCGAAGAAATGAAGCGGATGGCGGATATTTTCCGCGGTCGCATCATTGACGTGACCGAAAAGACCTACACCATTGAATTGACGGGCGCGAGCGACAAGCTCGACGCATTCATCCAGGGGCTGGACGCCGGCGCGATTCTCGAAACCGTGCGGACCGGCAGCTCGGGCATCGGTCGCGGCGAGCGCATCCTGAAGGTTTGACGCCGCCGTATCGAACGGAGCCGGGTGCGCCGTCATGCCCCGGTAGCAGTACCCATTGAACGAACTCACTGAATTTGCGAAGGAATGATCATGAAAGTTTTCTACGACAAGGACGCTGACCTCTCCCTCATCAAGGGCAAGCAAGTCACGATCATCGGTTATGGCTCGCAAGGCCATGCTCACGCGCTGAACCTGAAGGAAAGCGGCGTGAACGTGACGGTCGGCCTGCGCAAGAATGGCGCGTCGTGGAGCAAGGCCGAGAACGCCGGCCTGACGGTCAAGGAAGTCGCCGAAGCGGTGAAGGGCGCCGACGTCGTCATGATGCTGCTGCCGGACGAGCAGATCGCCGAGGTGTACGCGAACGAAGTGCACGCCAACGCCAAGCAAGGCGCCGCACTGGCCTTCGCACACGGCTTCAACGTCCACTACGGCCAGGTGATCCCGCGCGCCGACCTCGACGTGATCATGATCGCGCCGAAGGCACCGGGCCACACGGTTCGCGGCACGTACTCGCAAGGTGGCGGCGTGCCGCACCTGATCGCCGTTCACCAGGACAAGTCGGGCGCAGCGCGCGACGTCGCGCTGTCGTACGCGGCAGCGAACGGCGGCGGCCGTGCCGGCATCATCGAAACGAACTTCCGCGAAGAAACCGAAACCGATCTGTTCGGCGAACAAGCCGTGCTGTGCGGCGGTACGGTCGACCTGATCAAGGCCGGTTTCGAAACGCTGGTCGAAGCCGGTTACGCGCCGGAAATGGCCTACTTCGAGTGCCTGCACGAACTGAAGCTGATCGTCGACCTGATCTACGAAGGCGGCATCGCGAACATGAACTACTCGATCTCGAACAACGCCGAGTACGGTGAATACGTGACGGGCCCGCGCATCGTCACGGAAGAAACCAAGAAGGCGATGAAGGCTGTCCTGACGGACATCCAGACGGGCGAGTACGCCAAGAGCTTCATCCTCGAAAACAAGGCAGGCGCACCGACGCTGCAATCGCGCCGCCGCCTGACGGCCGAGCACCAGATCGAGCAAGTCGGCTCGAAGCTGCGCGCGATGATGCCGTGGATCGCGAAGAACAAGCTGGTCGACCAGTCGAAGAACTAAGCGTTCGCCGAATGACGGCCCCGGTTTTCGGGGTCCGCTCCGAAAAGCCGCCCGAAGGCCGCAGTGCCGAGGGCGGCTTTTGTTATGCTACGGGCTTTGCTATTCACCGAACGTCACCATGAACTACCCTCATCCGATCATTGCGCGCGAAGGCTGGCCGTTCATCGCAATCGCTGCCGTCGTCGCGCTGCTGATCCATGCAGTCGCCGGGTTTGGCCTTGCCTGGCCGTTCTGGCTGCTGCTCGCCTTCGTGGTGCAGTTCTTCCGCGACCCGGCGCGCCCCATTCCCACCCAGGCCAACGCCGTGCTGTGCCCCGCCGACGGTCGCATCGTTGCGGTGGAAACCGCGCACGACCCGTACGCGAACCGCGAAGCGCTGAAGATCAGCGTGTTCATGAACGTGTTCAACGTGCACTCGCAGCGCTCGCCCGTGGATGGCGCGATCACCAAGGTCGAGTATTTCCCCGGCGCGTTTCTGAACGCGGCGATCGACAAGGCGTCCACCGAGAACGAGCGCAATGCGGTCGTGATCCATACCGGCAGCAACCATATCGTCACCTCGGTGCAGATCGCCGGCCTCGTGGCGCGGCGCATTCTTTGCTACGTGCGCAGCGGCGAGCCGCTCACGCGCGGCCAGCGCTACGGCTTCATCCGCTTCGGTTCGCGTGTGGACGTGTATCTGCCGGTCGGCAGCCGCGCGCGCGTGACGATCGGTGAAAAGGTCTCCGCATCGTCGACGATTCTTGCTGAATTGCCGCAGTAAGCGGCAGGAGGCTCGATGGCAGCATTCAAACCCCGCCGGCCGCGCAACGGCAAATCCCTGCCGCGCTCGTTCCGGCACAACAAGGTGATCGGCACCGATGCCGGCGCCGAACCGCGTCGCGCCGCGCGTCAGCAGTTCCTGCGCACGCGCGGCATCTACCTGCTGCCGAACGCGTTCACCACGGCCGCGCTGTTCTGCGGTTTCTTCGCTGTCGTGCAGGCGATGAACGTGCGCTTCGAGATCGCCGCGATCGCGATCTTCGTGGCGATGGTGCTCGACGGCATGGACGGCCGCGTCGCCCGCATGACGCATACCCAAAGCGCGTTCGGCGAGCAGTTCGACAGCCTGTCCGACATGGTTTCGTTCGGCGTCGCGCCGGCGCTCGTGATGTACGAGTGGGTGCTCAAGGATCTCGGCCGTTGGGGCTGGCTCGCCGCGTTCGTCTACTGTTCGGGCGCGGCGCTGCGGCTCGCGCGCTTCAACACCAACATCGGTTCGGTCGACAAGCGCTTCTTCCAGGGGCTGCCGAGCCCGGCTGCCGCGGCGCTGATCGCCGGCTTCGTCTGGCTGGCGACCGACAACCGCGTGCCGCTCAAGCTCGGCTGGCTGCCGTGGGTGGCGTTCGTGCTGACGATCTACGCGGGCGTGACGATGGTGTCGAACGCGCCGTTCTACAGCGGCAAGGCGCTCGACGTGCGGCACCGCGTGCCGTTCGCGGCGATCCTGCTGGTGGTGGTGGCCTTCGTGCTGGTGTCGTCCGATCCACCGCTGATGCTGTTCGGGCTGTTCGTGCTCTACGGGCTGTCCGGTTATGTGTTCTGGGGCTATATGGCGATCCGCGGCCGGGCCAATCCGGCCAGATCGTCGCAGCGCGAGCACTGAGGCCGATTTCTCGGCTTTGTACTCGTAGCCACGCACCGCAAAAACGGCGACCTTCATCGGTCGCCGTTTTTTATGGCCCGGCCGGCCCGGTGCGCGGCCCGATTGCACGCCTGCCCGAATGCCGCTATATTCACCGCCATGACCGCATTTTCCCGCCTCTCCCGCCTTCAAGCCGGTGCGCCCCTACGCGCACTAGCGCTAGCGCGCCTGCCGCGCTGATCGGTTTCGCCCTCCGTCAAGCCTCGTCTGTTGTAGAGCGTCGCCAGCGGTGGCGCGAACTCCATCGTTTTCTGGTTCACCTACAAAATTCCCCTGGAGCCTCCCCATGACAGACAAGCTGATCATTTTCGACACGACCTTGCGTGACGGCGAACAATCGCCCGGTGCGTCGATGACGAAGGAAGAAAAAATCCGTATCGCCAAGCAACTCGAACGGATGAAGGTCGACGTGATCGAAGCCGGCTTCGCGGCCAGCTCGAACGGCGATTTCGATGCGATCCACACGATCGCGGGGCTCGTGAAGGACAGCACGATCTGCTCGCTGGCGCGTGCCAACGACAAGGACATCCAGCGTGCCGCCGATGCACTGAAGCCGGCCAACAGCTTCCGGATCCACACCTTCATCGCCACCTCGCCGCTGCACATGGAGAAGAAGCTCCGGATGACGCCGGATCAGGTGTTCGAGCAGGCGCGCCTGGCCGTGCGTTTCGCGCGCAAGTTCACCGACAACGTCGAGTTCTCGCCCGAAGACGGCAGCCGCTCGGACATGGATTTCCTGTGCCGCGTGCTGGAAGCCGTGATCGCCGAAGGCGCGACCACCATCAACATCGCCGACACGGTCGGCTACGGCGTGCCGGAGCTGTACGGCAACCTGGTCAAGACGTTGCGCGAGCGCATCCCGAATTCGGACAAGGCGGTGTTCTCGGTCCATTGCCACAACGATCTGGGCATGGCCGTGGCGAACTCGCTGGCCGGCGTGCAGATCGGCGGCGCGCGCCAGGTCGAGTGCACGATCAATGGTCTCGGCGAGCGGGCGGGCAATACCTCGCTCGAGGAAATCGTCATGGCCCTGAAGACGCGCAAGGATTACTTCGGCCTCGACGTCGGCCTCGACACCACGCAGATCGTGCCGGCGTCGAAGCTCGTCTCGCAGATCACCGGGTTCGTGGTGCAGCCGAACAAGGCCGTGGTCGGCGCCAACGCGTTTGCGCACGCCTCGGGCATTCACCAGGACGGCGTGCTGAAGGCGCGCGACACCTATGAAATCATGCGCGCGGAAGACGTGGGCTGGAGCGCGAACAAGATCGTGCTCGGCAAGCTCTCGGGCCGCAACGCCTTCAAGCAGCGCCTGCAGGAGCTGGGCGTCGCGCTCGACAGCGAAACCGAACTGAACGCCGCGTTCACGCGCTTCAAGGATCTGGCCGACCGCAAGGCGGAGATTTTCGACGAGGACATCATCGCGATCGTCTCGGAAGAAGCCGCCGTGGTCGAGCGCGAGCACTACAAGTTCGTGTCGCTGTCGCAGCGCTCGGAAACGGGCGAGCAGCCGCACGCGAAGGTCGTGTTCTCGGTGGCCGGCGGCGAAGTGACGGGCGAGGCGCATGGCAACGGGCCGGTGGACGCGGTGCTCAACGCCATCGAAACCGAAGTCGGCAGCGGCTCCGAGCTGCTGCTGTACTCGGTCAACGCGATCACCACCGGCACGCAGGCGCAGGGCGAAGTCACGGTGCGGCTGTCGAAGAGCGGCCGGATCGTCAACGGCGTCGGCACCGATCCCGATATCGTCGCGGCCTCGGCCAAGGCCTATCTGTCGGCGCTGAACAAGCTGTATTCGGACGTCGACAAGCTCAATCCGCAACGTTCGTGATCCCGGGGCCGGCCCGCGAGGCTGGCGCAAGCCTGGACTATGCATGAAAAACGCCCCGCGAGGCCTGATGGCTCGCGGGGCGTTTTTCATTGCGACGGCCGATTGCGCCGGGGCTGCGATCGATTACATGCTGCCCGGATTGCGCAGCGTCGAGAACGACCAACGGTTGGCGTTGGCGCGCATCGGCTGCCGGTAGTCGACCAGGATCTCGCGCGCTGGCGCATCGGCGATGAATGCATCGATCAGGTCGCGTACGTCATGGTCGATCGTGTCGGCGCGCGTGGCGTCGATGATCACGATGGCGCGGTCCGGAATCTGACGCAGGTAATGCTTGACCTGCACCTTGCCGAGAAACGACACGTCCTTGCGGAACGTCAGCAGGTAGTGATCGTCGTGCTGCGCAAGCGTGGCCGGGCTGCGCAGGTTCGCCAGCGCCACCGCCAGCACGCTGATCACGATGCCGAGCGCGATGCCGAACAGCAGGTCCACCGCGAGCACGCCGGCGATCGTCGCGACGAACGGAATGAAGGCGGCCGGCCCCTGCTTCGCGACGGCCTGGAACAGCTTCGGCTTGGCGAGCTTGAAGCCGGTGTGGATCAGGATCGCGGCGAGCGTGGCCAGCGGGATCAGGTTGATCAGCTCGGTCAGCAGGAACACGCTGACGAGCAGCAGCACGCCATGCACCACGGCCGAGATCCGGCTTTGTGCGCCCGCATGCACGTTCACCGAGCTGCGCACGATCACCGAGGTGATCGGCAGGCCGCCGAACGCGCCGGCCACCAGGTTGCCCACGCCCTGCGCCTTCAGCTCGCGATTCGGCAGCGGCGGGCGGCGTTTCGGATCGATCTGTTCGACCGCTTCGAGCGACAGCAGCGTTTCGAGGCTGGCGACGATCGCGAGCGTGATCGCCACGCGCCAGACGTCCGGGTTCCACAGCTGCGCGAAGTGCGGGCCGAATTCCGCGGCCTGCAGGGCGCCCCCGAGCGAGGCCAGCGAATCGAGCGCGGGCAGGGCGACGCGGTGCTCGGCAGGCGGCGCGAAACCGGGCAGCAGCGTATTGAGCGCGAGCGTCGCGGCGATGCCGATCGCCACCACCACGAGCGGCGCCGGCACGTTGCGCACCAGCGCGAAGCGGCGCAGTGCGGGCAGATCCCAGGCGATCAGCAGTGCCAGCGAGGCGACCGCGATGACGGCCGCGCCGATCGCATGGGCGCTGAACGCGGCCGTACCGCCGCGCAGGCCGAGCGCGAACGGCACCTGCTTGACGATCAGCAGCAGGCCGATCGCGGCCAGCATGCCCTTGATGACGGGCGAGGGCACGTAGGCCGCCAACTGGCCCGCGCGCAGCATGCCGAGGCCGAGCTGCAACAGGCCCGACAGCACCACGGCGAGCAGGAAGGCCGGAAAGCTGCCGAGCTGGGCGATGCCGTCGATGACGATCACCACCAGGCCGGCTGCCGGCCCGCTGACGGACAGCGGCGAGCCGCTCAGGAACGCGACCACCAGGCCGCCGACGATGCCCGAAATCAGGCCCGCGAACGGTTCGACGCCCGACGCGTTGGCAATGCCGAGACACAGCGGCAACGCGACGAGAAACACGACGGTGCCGGCGACGAAGTCGCGCGGGAACGTGGAGAAGACGTTGCGTAGATTCATGATGGGGATCGGATGGGAGAGCGAGAGGGCGGGCGCGCGGGCCGGGGCGAGAACCCGGCCCGCGCCGGATTCAGGCGGCCTTCAGCGAGCCGGGATTGGCGAATTCGGTGGGTTCGATTGCTTGGGCCGACGTGGTGTCCGACGGCTCGTAGCCCGACGACAACACGTTCAGCAGGCCGTCCGACAACGAGAAGATCCAGCCGTGCACGAGCGGTGCGGACGTGCTGTCGCGCACGATCGGGTGTTCGCGCAGGCGTTGCACCTGCTCCAGCACGTTCAGTTCGGCGAGCCGGTTCGCGGCCGTATCGGCCGGCAGCGCATCGAGCGAACTGCGGTGCCGTGCCGCCAACGCGCAGAGCGGCGCGATGCGGCGCGCGACGTGCGGCAGATCGGCCGGCGGCGGCAGCAGCGAGGCGCGCACACCGCCGCAGCCGTAGTGGCCGCAAACGATCACGTGATCCACCTTCAGCACGCGCACCGCGTATTCGAGCACGCTGACGCTGTTGTCGTCGTCGGGGTGGAACAGGTTGGCGATGTTGCGGTGGACGAACAACTCGCCCGGCGCACTGTGCGTGATCGATTCGGCGGGCACGCGGCTGTCGGAGCAGCCGAGCCACAGCACGCGGGGGTTTTGTCCCTGCGACAACGCATCGAAGAAGCCGGGTACGCGCTCGGCGGTTTCCCGCGCCCAGGCGACGTTGGCGGCGAGCAGGCTTTTGGCGTGATTCATCAGGAATCCTATTCAAATAGGCAAGATATGAACGGTGCGGGAGGCAACACGTTCGGCCGCGCTTTCCGGATTGAAAGCTAGTTGGAAGGAATATTAGGGGTTTATCTGGATGCGAGGCGGGGCTGAAACATTCTGTTTCAAATTACGGAAATGAGAATACGCTTTGCACCATTTTGGAAAAGAAATGGCTGATGGATGGTGCAGGGCATATCGATGAAAGTGCCGCCCATCAAGGGATATGAGCGGAAAAAGCTACGAATTGGTTTGATAACTTAAAGATTATTTTTCCGATTTCATTGCGATATGAAGGAATCAATAAAAAAGGCCATTTCGCCGGTTGGCTGAAATGGCCTGAATCGATCCTGTCGACAATGACAGTATTTTGAAAGTTTTCGGGTGCCGCTCAGAACGCCACGCGACGATCGGGATCGTGCAGCGGGTCGGGCGTCTTCTGCGTGAGGCGCAGGATGCCCTGGTCGTCGAAATAGAAGCTGTACAACATGTACCAGACGTTGTCCTCGAGATAGCGGTACGTCCACACTTCGCGCTTCATCAGCGGGAAGTACGCGGTTTCCTCGGGGCGGCCGAAATTGACCAGCACGTCGGCCTTCTTCCACTTGCCGATCTCGGCGCGATAGAACTCGTTCGGTTGCAGCACCTGGCGCATGCTGCGCACCTTGCCGGCCGCGTCGACGTCGGCGGCGGTGGTGGTCTCGCCCATCGGCTGGGTCGGCCACATCAGGCGCTTGCCGCCGTCGGGCAGGTCGTAGATCTCGCCCGGCGGACCGAGCCGGGCGATCAGCGCCGACTGATCTTCTCCCGCCTGATAGCGCTGCCACGGTTGCGCGCAGCCAGCCAGCAGGGTGGCCGCCACGGCAAGCACTACGGGAAGTCGTCGAAACATGCGGATCTCCGTCGGATGCGATGCGCTGTTGTATCACCGCTCGGGTATCAAGTCACGCGTCGCGCGCGGGAGCCTGGCGTGCGGCTCCGGTATGATTCGGGTTCTGAATTCTGCCTGTAAGGAACGCCATGCCGGTTCCGCTGGAAACGCCTCGCTGCCGCCTGCATGGCGTTCATGCCGGCCACCCTGGGCGGGCAGGATCGTGTTGCCGAGCCGGTGCGCATCGCGCTGATTGATCGAGCGCAGGTTCGGCCCGTTGGCGATGCCGGGCACCGCGATCATGCGCTTCGACCATGCCGGCCCTGGTTCCGACCCGTGCTGGCGCTGCCGGTGACGCTCATCGAACTGCCTCGGCGGCATGCCGAACGGCGCCTTCTGGCAGGCAGCTTAGGCGGGCAAATGACTTGTGCTACAATGCCCGCCGGTTGTCAATTATGACAGCCGTCACGGCACGGCCATTCTTCCGTGTCCGCCTGTTCGCTAGAAAGGAAATCACATGTCGGTTGCAGATATCAAGAAGTCGGAAGTTGTTGCTAATTTCGCGCGTGGCGCCAACGACACGGGTTCGCCCGAAGTTCAGGTTGCGCTGCTGACCGCGCGCATCATCGAGCTGACGGGTCACTTCAAGTCGCACGCCAAGGATCACCACAGCCGCCGCGGCCTGCTGCGCATGGTGAGCCGCCGCCGCAAGCTGCTCGACTACCTGAAGGGCAAGGATGCCGACCGCTATCGCGCGCTGATCGAGAAGCTGGGTCTGCGTAAGTAAGCGGGGCGACGTTCGCCTCTCGCAAATGCCTGTGTCAGTCCGCTGATACAGGCATTTTGTTTTTCAGCGGTACGTCACGATTCGCCGTTGTCTGTACCGAGGGCGCCCGTCCGGAATCCGGACGCGCCGCCCGCCGGCCTGGTCGCCGGGTGGAGCTTTGTGTCATTCCAGTGCGGCGGTTGCCGTCACGCGCCAGTCGCGCACTGGAATGGCATAAAAAACACACCTCCGTCCCGTCATGCCGGGCCGCACCGCCGCCGCGCACGCGGTTCGCAATCTCGCGCGGCGCATGCCATCAATGAACAAATCAAGGATCGACCATGTCTCTGTTCAACAAAGTCGTGAAGGAATTCCAGTGGGGCCAGCACAAGGTTCGTCTTGAAACGGGCGAAGTCGCCCGTCAGGCGAGCGGCGCCGTGATCGTCGACGTCGAAGACACTGTGGTGCTGGCGACCGTCGTGGGCGCCAAGTCGGCCAAGCCGGGCCAGGATTTCTTCCCGCTGACCGTCGACTACCTCGAAAAAACCTATTCCGCCGGCAAGATCCCGGGCGGCTTCTTCCGCCGTGAAGGCCGTCCGTCGGAGCACGAGACGCTGACCTCGCGCCTGATCGACCGCCCGCTGCGCCCGCTGTTCCCGGAAGGCTTCTACAACGAAGTCCAGGTCGTGATCCACGTTCTGTCGATCAACCCGGAAGTGCCGGCCGACATCCCCGCGCTGATCGGCGCGTCGGCTGCGCTGGCCGTGTCGGGCCTGCCGTTCAATGGCCCGGTCGGCGCCGCGCGCGTGGCCTACATCAATGAGCAGTACGTCCTGAACCCGACGCGCGAGCAACTGAAGGCGTCGAACCTGGATCTGGTCGTCGCCGGTACGGAACGTGCCGTGCTGATGGTCGAATCGGAAGCCGATCAACTGCCGGAAGACGTGATGCTCGGCGCCGTGGTGTTCGGTCACGAACAGATGCAAACGGCGATCGATGCGATCCACGAACTGGTGCGCGAAGGCGGCAAGCCCGAGTGGAACTGGCAGCCGGCGCCGAAGGACGAGGCACTGATCGCCTCCGTCACGGCAGCGGCACAAGGCGACCTGCTGGCCGCCTACCAGATCCGCGACAAGCAGGCCCGTTCGGCCAAGCTGAAGGAAGTCTACGCCGCCACCTCGGCCAAGCTCGAAGCCGAAGCGGCCGCAGCCGGCACGACGGCGGCCGACAAGGCCACGGTCGGCAACGTGCTGTTCGACATCGAAGCGAAGATCGTCCGTTCGCAGATCCTGAACGGCGAGCCGCGTATCGACGGCCGCGACACGCGCACGGTCCGTCCGATCGAAATCCGCAGCGGCGTGCTGCCGCGCACCCACGGTTCGGCGCTGTTCACGCGCGGCGAAACGCAGGCGCTGGTGGTGGCCACGCTCGGCACCAAGGGCGACGAGCAGATCATCGACGCGCTCGAAGGCGAATACCGCGAGCGCTTCATGCTTCACTACAACATGCCCCCGTTCGCCACCGGCGAAACGGGCCGCGTCGGCTCGCCGAAGCGTCGTGAAATCGGCCACGGCCGCCTCGCGAAGCGCGCGCTGGTCGCCTGCCTGCCGAGCGCCGAGGAATTCGGCTACTCGATCCGCGTCGTGTCGGAAATCACCGAATCGAACGGCTCGTCGTCGATGGCTTCGGTCTGCGGCGGCTGCCTGGCGCTGATGGACGCCGGCGTGCCGATGAAGGCGCACGTCGCCGGCATCGCCATGGGCCTGATCCTCGAAGACAACAAGTTCGCGGTGCTGACCGACATCCTCGGCGATGAAGATCACCTCGGCGACATGGACTTCAAGGTGGCGGGCACGGAAGCTGGCGTGACGGCCCTGCAGATGGACATCAAGATCCAGGGCATCACGAAGGAAATCATGCAGGTCGCACTGGCCCAGGCCAAGGAAGGCCGTCTGCACATCCTCGGCAAGATGAAGGAAGCCGTGTCGGGCGTGAACACGCAGCTGTCCGAGTTCGCACCGCGCATGATCACCGTCAAGATCAACCCGGAAAAGATCCGCGACGTGATCGGCAAGGGCGGTTCGGTGATCCGCGCGCTGACCGAAGAAACGGGCACGACGATCGACATCTCCGACGACGGTGTCGTGACCATCGCGAGCACGAGCAGCGAAGGCATGGCCGAGGCGAAGAAGCGCATCGAGCAGATCACGGCTGAAATCGAAATCGGTCAGGTCTACGAAGGCGCGGTGCTCAAGCTCCTCGATTTCGGCGCGATCGTGAACCTGCTGCCGGGCAAGGATGGCCTGCTGCACATCTCGGAAATCGTCAACGAGCGTGTGAAGGACATCAACGACTACCTGAAGGAAGGCCAGGTCGTGAAGGTCAAGGTCATCCAGGTGGACGAGAAGGGCCGTGTGCGCCTGTCGGCCAAGGCACTGCTGAACGAAGCAGGGCAACCGGGCGACGCACCGCAGCAGTAAGCGTAACGAAAGCGGCCGCCCGCATCAGCGGGCCGGCCGTTTTTCCTGCAGGATGGACGGGCCTGCGTCGTGAATCGGCGCAGGCCCGTCCCTATCTTGGAGCGACCCAAATGAAGGCGATCGAAATCACCGAATTCGGCGCGCCCGACGTGCTCAAGCTCGTCGAGCGGCCCCGGCCCGACCCGAAACGCGGCGAGGTGCTGATCAAGGTGGCGGCATCCGGCATCAACCGGCCGGATGTCCTGCAGCGCAAGGGCGCCTATGCGCCGCCGCCCGGTGCGTCCGATCTGCCGGGCCTGGAGGTGGCGGGCGAGATCGTCGGTGGGGAGTTCGGCGAGGGCGCGGCGAACCCGTTCGGGCTCAAGCTCGGCGATCGCGTTTGCGCGTTGCTGGCGGGCGGCGGTTATGCCGAGTACGTCGCGGCGCCGCTGGCGCAGTGCTTGCCCGTGCCGGCCGGTCTGACCGACATCGAAGCCGCGTCCTTGCCCGAAACCTTCTTCACGGTCTGGAGCAACGTGTTCGATCGCGGGCTGCTCGGCCGCGGCGAGGGTGGTGAGCAGGAAACCCTGCTGGTGCAGGGCGGCTCGAGCGGGATTGGCGTGACGGCGATCCAGATTGCGCATGCGCTCGGCTATCGGGTATTCGCGACGGCCGGCACCGACGAGAAGTGCCAGGCTTGCGAGGCGCTCGGCGCCGAACGCGCCATCAACTACAAGACGGAAGATTTCGTCGACGTCGTCAAATCGCTGACCAACGACCGTGGCGCGGACGTGATCCTCGACATGGTGGCGGGGTCTTACGTGCCACGTGAGCTGAGCGCGCTGGCCGACGGTGGTCGGCTGGTGGTGATCGCGCTGCTTGGCGGCGCGAAGGCCGAAGTCAGCCTGGGCGAGGTCCTGCGCCGACGCCTGACGATCACCGGCTCGACGCTGCGCCCGCGCGCCGTCGAGTTCAAGGCGAAGATTGCGGCGCAGTTGAAGGAAACCGTGTGGCCGCTGATCGAAAGCGGCACGGTGAAGCCCGTGGTCTATCGCGTGCTGCCGGCCGTGGAGGCCGCGCAGGCGCATGCGTTGATGGAAAGCAGCGAGCACATCGGCAAGATCGTGCTCGATTGGGGTGCCAGCGCTTGACATTTCCGGTTTGACCGGTTCTTGCTCGTCGAAGTAAAATCGCCGGTTTGCTTCGTCCGACCGGTTGCGCCATTTTTGCGAGCTCGCCGGATCGGCGGGCGTTACGACGAAGATTCAGTTCGAGATACGAGAAACGATGTCCACAGAACGAGTGAAGCGGGTAGTCGGTAACTGGAAAATGCACGGCCGTCTCGATGGCAATCGCGCGCTGCTGAACGACGTGCTCGCGGGTGCCAAGGATGTGCCGGCCGGCGTCGAGATCGGTGTTTGCGTGCCGTTTCCGTATCTGGCGCAGGCAGGCGAATTGCTGGCGGGCGGCCGCGTAGCCGTGGGCTCGCAGGACGTGTCGGCGCATGAGCAGGGTGCCTACACGGGCGAAGTGGCGGCAGCCATGATCGCCGAATTCGGTGCGAAGTACGCGCTGGTCGGGCATTCGGAGCGCCGGACGTACCACGGCGAATCGAGCGATCTGGTTGCCGTGAAGGCGCAGCGTGCGCTGACGGCCGGCCTGACGCCGATCGTCTGCGTCGGCGAAACGCTGGCCGAGCGCGAATCGGAAGCGACCGAGCAAGTGGTCGGCGCGCAGCTCGACGCGGTGCTGGCGTTGCTGTCGGCCGACGAAGCCGCGCGCATCGTGGTGGCCTACGAGCCCGTCTGGGCGATCGGCACGGGCAAGAGCGCCACGTCGGATCAGGCGCAGCAGGTACACGCGTTCCTGCGCTCGCGGCTGGTGGCGAAGGGCGTGGGTCACGTGTCGGTGCTTTACGGTGGCAGCGTGAAGCCGGAGAATGCGGCCGAGCTGTTCGGCCAGCCGGATATCGACGGTGGCCTGATCGGCGGCGCGTCGCTGAAAAGCAATGATTTCCTGGCGATTTGCCGCGCGGCGCAATAAGCGACGCGGCAAACCGCCCAATGTTTGTGAATCCGGGGTCGCGTACGGAGTGTGCGCAGCAATCCCACAATTCGGGTGAATGAGATGTCTTTTCTGAAAGTCTTGATTATCGTGGTGCAGGTCCTGTCCGCGCTTGGCGTGATTGGTCTGGTACTGCTTCAGCATGGCAAGGGTGCCGATATGGGTGCCGCATTCGGCAGCGGTGCGTCGGGCAGCTTGTTCGGCGCGACCGGTTCGGCGAATTTCTTGTCGCGCACTACGGCAATCCTGGCAACTGTGTTTTTCATTTCGACGCTCGCGCTGACTTATCTCGGCTCGTACAAGTCGTCGCCGTCGATCGGTCTGCTCGGCGGGCAGGCTGCGCCCTCGGTGGCCGCGGCTTCCCAGCCCGCAACGGCCTCCGGCGCATCGATTCCGGCCGCTACGTCCGGCGCATCGGCACCGGCTGCTGCATCCACGTCCAGCCAGGACGTTCCGAAGTAAAAAAGGCCGAAAAAGAGAAAATAGTGGTTGATCGGCCCAAAAAAGTCGGGCTATAATTTAATTCTTGTCGCGATTGACTGGAAGCGAATTTCCCAGGCAATCGCCGCAGTGCCGACGTGGTGAAATTGGTAGACACGCTATCTTGAGGGGGTAGTGGCGAAAGCTGTGCGAGTTCGAGTCTCGCCGTCGGCACCAAAGTTTTGTAATGCCAGCCTGCTTCAGCGGCTGGCATTTTTCATTTCAGGATCCCATTTTGCGTTGCCTCGCAATAGCGTGCGGTCCGAAATGACCCTTTGCTCGGAAGGTGATATGCTTCGCTCCGATCAGAACTAACCGATAGAGGATGGCCTTGAACCTCGCTGCCTATTACCCCGTCTTGCTGTTCCTTCTCGTAGGCCTTGGGTTGGGCGTGGCACTGATTGGCATCGGCAAGGTCCTCGGTCCCAACAAGCCCAACAGCGAAAAGAACTCACCGTACGAGTGCGGTTTCGAGGCATTCGAGGATGCGCGCATGAAGTTCGACGTGCGCTATTACCTCGTCGCTATCCTGTTCATCATTTTCGATCTCGAAACCGCTTTCCTGTTTCCTTGGGGTGTCGCCCTTCGCGACATCGGCTGGCCCGGTTTCATGGCCATGATGATCTTCCTGCTCGAGTTCCTGCTGGGTTTCGCCTACATCTGGAGAAAGGGCGGCCTCGACTGGGAATAAAGGGCGGGTCAATCACCGGTTTGCGTGAGGCGGCCACTCTCCGCCGCCTGTCAGGAGTGGAAAGCAATGAGTATCGAAGGGGTCTTGAAGGAAGGGTTTGTCACCACCACGGCCGACAAACTGATCAACTGGACGCGCACTGGGTCCCTGTGGCCAATGACGTTCGGTCTGGCGTGCTGCGCGGTCGAGATGATGCATGCGGGCGCGGCCCGCTACGATCTCGATCGTTTCGGCGTCGTGTTTCGCCCGAGCCCGCGCCAGTCCGACGTGATGATCGTCGCCGGCACGCTGTGCAACAAAATGGCGCCGGCGCTGCGTCGCGTCTACGATCAGATGGCCGAGCCGCGTTGGGTGATTTCGATGGGGTCGTGCGCCAACGGCGGCGGCTACTATCACTATTCCTATTCCGTCGTGCGTGGTTGCGATCGTATCGTGCCCGTCGACGTCTACGTGCCAGGGTGTCCGCCGACAGCCGAGGCGCTCGTCTATGGCGTGATCCAGCTACAAGCCAAGATCCGCCGGACCAGCACCATCGCCCGTCAATAAAGCCCCGAGCACCCACAATATGGCAAGCAAAATCGAGATCCTCAAAGCCAACCTCGAGACCGCGCTCGGTGAGCGCGTGGTCAGCCTGACCGAGGCCATTGGTGAACTGACGCTGGTCGTGCGTGCGCGCGACTATCTCGAAGTCGCTACGCTGCTGCGCGACGACCGGAAGCTCGGCTTCGAGCAACTGGTCGACCTCTGCGGTATCGACTATCAAACCTACGGCGACGGTGCCTACGACGGCCCGCGTTTCGCCGCGGTCCTGCAACTGCTCTCCATCACGAACAACTGGCGCCTGCGCTTGCGCGTGTTCGCGCCCGACGACGATCTGCCGATCGTGCCGTCGGTGGTCGACATCTGGAATTCGGCGAACTGGTACGAGCGCGAAGCGTTCGATCTGTTCGGTATCGTCTTCGAAGGCCACCCCGACCTGCGCCGCATCCTGACCGACTACGGCTTCATCGGCCATCCGTTCCGCAAGGACTTCCCGCTGTCGGGCTACGTCGAAATGCGTTACGACCCGGAAGAGAAGCGTGTCGTCTACCAGCCGGTGACGATCGAGCCGCGGGAAATCACGCCGCGTGTGATCCGCGAAGATCGCTACGGCGGCCTGAAACATTAAGAGGGCGGTATGGCTGACATCAAGAACTACACGCTCAACTTCGGTCCGCAGCACCCGGCAGCGCACGGTGTGCTGCGCCTCGTGCTCGAACTCGACGGCGAAGTGATCCAGCGCGCCGATCCGCACATCGGCCTGCTCCATCGCGGCACTGAAAAGCTCGCCGAAAACAAGACCTTCATCCAGTCCGTGCCGTACATGGATCGTCTCGATTACGTGTCGATGATGGTCAACGAGCACGGTTACGTGCTGGCGATCGAAAAGCTGCTCGGCATCGATGTGCCCGAGCGCGCGCAGTATATCCGCGTGCTGTTCGACGAAATCACGCGCGTGCTGAACCACCTGATGTGGATCGGCTCGCACGGGCTCGACGTCGGCGCGATGGCGGTGTTCCTCTACGCGTTCCGCGAGCGCGAGGATCTGATGGACGTCTACGAAGCCGTGTCGGGCGCGCGCATGCACGCTGCCTACTATCGGCCGGGCGGCGTCTATCGGGATCTGCCGGACGCAATGCCGCAATACAAGGCATCGAAAATCCGCAACGAGAAAGCGTTGTCGAAGATGAACGAAGCGCGCCAGGGCTCGGTGCTCGACTTCATCGACGATTTCTTCACGCGTTTCCCGAAGTGCATCGACGAGTACGAAACGCTGCTGACCGACAACCGGATCTGGAAACAGCGTCTGGTCGGGATCGGCGTCGTCAGCCCGGAGCGCGCACTGCAGCTCGGCCTGACGGGTGCGATGCTGCGCGGTTCGGGCATCGAGTGGGATCTGCGCAAGAAGCAGCCGTACGAGGTGTACGACAAGCTCGATTTCGATATCCCGGTGGGCGTGAACGGCGACTGCTACGACCGCTATCTTGTGCGTGTCGAAGAAATGCGCCAGTCTTGCCGCATCGCGAAACAGTGTATTGAGTGGCTGCGGAAGAATCCGGGGCCGGTGATGACCGACAATCACAAGGTTACGCCGCCCAAACGTGTCGACATGAAGTCGAACATGGAAGACCTGATTCACCACTTCAAGCTGTTCACCGAGGGCTTCCACGTGCCGGAAGGCGAAGCCTACGCAGCGGTCGAACATCCGAAGGGTGAGTTCGGTATCTATCTCGTGTCCGACGGCGCGAACAAGCCGTACCGGCTGAAGATTCGCGCCCCCGGTTACGCTCATCTCTCCGCGCTCAACGAAATGGCGCGCGGCCACATGATTGCCGATGCGGTCACGATCATCGGTACGCAGGACATCGTGTTCGGCGAAATCGACCGTTGATCGTCATGCCGCCCGCGTTGCGTGGGTGGCAAGCAGCAAGGCCTTGCAACGTGCGCTCCGTCCCGGTGCGCGTTCGCAGGCAGTCAACAGTGAGCGCCAGGTCTGCCGTCTCGTTCCCGCGGCAGGTTGTTCGTTCGGTAGGAATTGAAAGAGTCGTGTCTGAAAATGATCTCAGCTGAAGGCCTGAAAGAAATCGATCGCGTGATCGCGAAGTATCCCGCCGATCAGAAACAGTCCGCCGTAATGTCGGCGCTGGCCGTTGCTCAGGAAGAGCATGGCTGGCTCGCGCCCGAACTGATGCAGTTCGTCGCGGACTATCTCGGCATGCCGGCCGTCGCCGTGCAGGAGGTCGCGACGTTCTACACGATGTACGAGCTCAAGCCGGTTGGGAAGCACAAGCTCACGCTCTGTACGAATCTCCCGTGTCAGCTCGGTCCGCATGGCGGCGCCGAGGCCACGGCCGAATATTTGAAGCAGAAGCTCGGTATCGAGTTCGGTGAAACCACGCCCGACGGCAAGTTTTCATTGAAGGAAGGCGAATGTTTCGGCGCGTGCGGCGATGCGCCCGTCCTGCTGCTCAATAATCACAAGATGTGCAGCTTCATGAGCCGCGACAAGATCGACCAGCTGCTTGAGGAGCTCTCGAAATGACGTCTCTCCACGATCGTCACATCAAACCGCTGATCCTCGCCAACCTGAACGGCGAGAACTGGGGTCTCGAAGATTACGTCGCGCGCGGCGGCTATGCCCAGCTGCGCCGCATCGTCGAAGAAAAAATTCCGCCCGAGCAGGTGATTGCCGACGTCAAGGCGTCGGGCCTGCGTGGCCGCGGCGGCGCGGGTTTCCCAACCGGCCTGAAGTGGAGCTTCATGCCGCGTCAGTTCCCGGGCCAGAAGTACCTCGTCTGCAACTCGGACGAAGGCGAGCCGGGCACGTTCAAGGATCGCGACATCCTGCGCTGGAATCCGCACTCGGTGATCGAGGGCATGGCCATCGGCGCCTACGCGATGGGCATTACGGTCGGCTACAACTATATTCACGGCGAGATCTTCGAGGTCTACCGCCGTTTCGAGGCAGCGCTCGAAGAAGCGCGTGCCGCCGGCCTGCTTGGCGACAACATTCTCGGTTCGAATTTCTCGTTCCAGCTGCACGCACACCATGGCTATGGCGCGTATGTTTGCGGCGAGGAAACGGCGCTGCTCGAATCGCTCGAAGGCAAGAAAGGCCAGCCGCGCTTCAAGCCGCCGTTCCCGGCGAGCTTCGGCGTGTATGGCAAACCCACCACCATCAACAACGCGGAAACCTTCGCGGCCGTGCCGTTCCTGCTGACGGTCGGCCCGCAGACCTACCTCGAGATCGGCAAGCCGAACAACGGCGGCACCAAGATCTTCTCGGTGTCGGGCGACGTCGAGCGTCCGGGCAACTACGAGGTGCCGCTCGGCACGCCGTTCTCGGCGTTGCTCGAACTGGCCGGCGGGATGCGCGGTGGCCGCAAGCTGAAGGCCGTGATTCCGGGCGGTTCGTCGGCGCCGGTCATTCCGGGCGAGCAGATGATGCAAACGGACATGGATTACGACTCGATCGCGAAGGCCGGCTCGATGCTCGGCTCCGGCGCGGTGATCGTGATGGACGAAACCCGCTGCATGGTGCGCGCGCTGTTGCGTCTGTCGTATTTCTACCATGAAGAATCATGTGGCCAGTGCACGCCGTGCCGTGAAGGCACCGGCTGGTTGTATCGGGTCGTGAAGCGGATCGAGAACGGCGAAGGCCGCAAGGAAGATCTCGAACTGCTGAACTCGGTGGCCGAAAACATCATGGGCCGGACCATCTGTGCGCTGGGCGACGCTGCGGCCATGCCGGTGCGCGGCATGCTGAAGCACTACTGGGACGAATTCGCGTATCACGTCGAGCACAAGCATTGCATGGTCGGCAGTCATTCGCATGCGCCGTCCGCCGTGGCGGCCTGAAGCGAAACCCGATTGCGAAACATCAGCGCCCCGATGGGCGAGAGCGCGACCGAGCGCTAAAGGTTAAGGACCATACATCATCATGGTTGAACTTGAGATAGACGGGAAGAAGGTCGAGGTGCCCGAAGGCAGCATGGTGATCCAGGCTGCGCATAAGGCCGATAAGTATATTCCTCACTTCTGCTACCACAAAAAGCTGTCTGTTGCGGCCAACTGCCGCATGTGTCTCGTGGATGTCGAGAAGATGCCGAAGGCCGTGCCGGCCTGCGCCACCCCGGTATCGGCCGGGATGATCGTGCGCACGCACTCGGACAAGGCCGTCAAGGCGCAGCAGGCCGTGATGGAATTCCTGCTGATCAACCATCCGCTCGATTGCCCGATCTGCGATCAGGGCGGCGAATGTCAGTTGCAGGATCTGGCGGTCGGCTACGGCAAGTCGGCGTCGCGCTACCGTGAGGAAAAGCGCGTCGTGTTCCACAAGAACGTCGGCCCGCTGATCTCGATGGAAGAGATGTCGCGCTGCATCCACTGCACGCGTTGCGTGCGTTTCGGCGAGGAAGTCGCCGGTGTGATGGAGTTCGGCATGCTCGGCCGCGGCGAGCACTCGGAAATCACGACGTTCGTCGGCAAGACCGTCGATTCCGAACTGTCCGGCAATATGATCGATCTGTGCCCGGTCGGCGCACTGACGAGCAAGCCGTTCCGTTTCAGCGCCCGTACCTGGGAATTGTCGCGCCGCAAGTCGGTGAGCCCGCACGATTCCGTCGGCGCGAACCTGGTCGTGCAGGTCAAGAACAACCGCGTGATGCGCGTGCTGCCGCTCGAGAACGAAGCCGTCAACGAGTGCTGGATCTCGGACAAGGATCGCTTCTCGTACGAAGGCCTCAACAGCGAAGAGCGCCTGACCAAGCCGATGCTGAAGCAGGGCGGTCAATGGGTCGAAACCGACTGGCAGACCGCGCTCGAATATGTCGCGAAGGGCTTGAAGGGCATCGCCGCCGATCACGGCGCGAATGCGTTGGCCGCGCTCGCCAGCCCGCACAGCACGGTCGAGGAACTGTTCCTCGTCGCGCAGCTTGCTCGCGAGCTCAAGGTGCCGAACGTCGATTTTCGTCTGCGTCAGACCGATTTCTCGGCGCCGGTTTCGGGTACGCCATGGCTCGGCATGCCGATCGCCGATCTGTCGAATATCGATTCGGCGTTCGTGGTCGGTTCGACGCTGCGCCGCGATCACCCGCTGTTCGCCGCGCGTCTGCGTCAGGCCGCGAAAACCGGCACGCAGGTTCACATGTTGCACGCCACCAGTGATGACGCGCTGATTCCGACGTCGAAGCGCATCGTCGCCGCGCCGTCGGCATGGCTCGATACGCTGGCCGGCATCGCCGCCGCCGTCGCGCAGGCAAGCGGCGCGGCACTGCCCGAATCGCTGGCCGGCGTCGAAGCCTCGGCCGAAGCGCAGGCGGTTGCCAAGTCGCTCGCATTCGGCGAACGCCGCATCGTGCTGCTCGGCAACGCCGTGGTGCGTCATCCGCAATTCGCCCAGATCCATGCGGTTGCGCAGTGGATTGCCGAACACAGCGGCGCCACGCTCGGTTTCCTGACCGAAGCGGCCAACACGGTGGGCGCCCACCTCGTCGGCGTGCTGCCGGGCGAGGGCGGCTTGAATGCGCGCGAGGTGTTCGCCCAGCCGCGCAAGGGCTACGTGCTGCTCAACGTCGAGCCTGAATTCGATACGGCCGATCCGGTTGCCGCGCGTGCGGCGCTCGACCAGGCGGAAATGGTCGTCGTGATGTCGCCGTTCAAGTTCGGCGCCGATTACGCCGACGTGCTGCTGCCGATCGCGCCGTTCACCGAAACGGCGGGCACCTTCGTCAATGCCGAAGGTCGCGCGCAGTCGTTCAACGGTGTGGTGCGTCCGCTGGGCGACACGCGCCCGGGCTGGAAGGTGCTGCGCGTGCTCGGCAGCCTGCTCGGCCTGCCGAACTTCGAATACGAGACGTCCGACGAAGTGCGGCTCGCCGCGCTCGGCGAAGGCGATCTGTCGTCGCGTCTGTCGAACGCCACCGGCGTGGCACCGGCCCGCGCGGCCGCGCAAGCGGCAAGCGGTGCGCTCGAACGCCTGGCCGACGTGCCGATCTATCACGCCGATCCGCTGACGCGCCGTGCCGGCGCGCTGCATCTGACGGTCGCGGCGAAAGCCGCGCATTCGGCCGGGTTGCCGGCCGCGCTGTTCGAGCGCCTCGGCCTTCAGAACGGTGACGCGGTGCGCATCAGCCAGGGAGGCCGCTCGGTCGAACTTCCTGCCGTGCTCGACGCGAACCTGGCCGCAACGGTGGTGCGCGTGTCGGCGGCCACCTCCGCCGGTGCAGTGCTCGGCGGCCAGTCCGGTGAACTCGTGGTGGAGAAGGCGTAATGAGCTTGTTCGATACGATCAATTCGGGCGGTACCGAGCTGCTCGGCGCGGCATGGCCGACCGTATGGGCGCTCGTGCGGATCCTCGTCGTCTGTGTGGTGATCCTGCTGAGCGTCGCGTACCTGATTCTCTGGGAGCGCAAGCTGATCGGCTGGATGCACGTGCGTCTCGGCCCGAACCGTGTCGGCCCGGGCGGGCTGTTGCAGCCGATCGCCGACGTGCTGAAGCTGCTGCTCAAGGAAGTGATTCAGCCGTCGGCGGCCAGCCGTTGGCTCTACGTGATCGCGCCGATCATGACGGTGGTGCCGGCGTTCGCGGTGTGGGCGGTGATTCCGTTCCAGGCTGGCGCCGTGCTGGCCAACATCAACGCCGGGCTGCTGTATGCGATGGCAATCTCGTCGGTTGGTGTCTACGCGGTGATTCTGGCTGGTTGGGCGTCGAACTCGAAGTATGCGTTCCTCGGTGCGATGCGCGCGGCAGCGCAGATGGTGTCCTATGAAATCTCGATGGGCTTCGCGCTCGTGCTGGTGCTGATGACGGCCGGCAGCCTGAATTTCTCGGATATCGTGATTTCGCAACAGCAAGGCTATTTCGCGCACCACGGCATCAATTTCATGTCCTGGAACTGGCTGCCGCTGCTGCCGGTGTTCGTCATCTACTTCATCTCGGGCATCGCGGAAACGAACCGCCATCCGTTCGACGTGGTGGAAGGCGAATCGGAAATCGTGGCGGGTCACATGGTGGACTACTCGGGGATGGGCTTCGCGCTGTTCTTCCTCGCCGAGTACATCAACATGATCGTGATCTCGGCGCTTGCTGCCACGCTGTTCCTTGGTGGCTGGGACGCACCGTTCAGCTTCCTGCACTTCATCCCGGGCGTGGTGTGGCTCGTGCTGAAGATCTTCATGCTGCTGTCGGTCTTCATCTGGGTTCGCGCGACGTTCCCGCGTTTCCGTTACGACCAGATCATGCGCCTGGGCTGGAAGATCTTCCTGCCGATCTGCGTGATCTGGGTGATCGTGGTCGGCTTCTGGATGATGTCGCCGCTGAATATCTGGAATTGAGAGGGCGGATCCCATCATGACGGCAATCCAACATTTTTTTAAAACCTTCTTCCTGACCGAGTTGCTGAAAGGGCTCGCGATGACGGGCCGCTACACCTTCAAGCGCAAGATAACGGTGCAGTTCCCGGAAGAAAAAACCCCGATCTCGCCGCGTTTTCGCGGGCTGCATGCGCTGCGCCGTTATGAAAACGGCGAAGAGCGCTGCATCGCCTGCAAGCTGTGCGAGGCGGTGTGCCCGGCAATGGCGATCACGATCGAGTCGCAGGTGCGCGCCGACAACACGCGCCGTACCACGCGCTACGACATCGACCTGACCAAGTGCATTTTCTGCGGTTTTTGCGAGGAAAGCTGCCCGGTCGATTCGATCGTCGAAACGCAGATCCTCGAATATCACGGCGAGAAGCGCGGCGACCTGTATTTCACGAAAGAAATGCTGCTCGCGGTCGGCGATCGCTACGAAAAGGACATCGCGGCCGCGAAGGCCGCCGACGCGCCGTATCGATGATGAAGGATGGCCGGCCCGTGTGGGCCGGCCCGAGCGCCGCGGCAACGGTGCGCGGCACGTCGCTGTGCCCGAGAACCGTGCCTGACCAAGGCCTAAACGATGAACCGGTAACCATGGACTTCACGACCGTACTTTTCTACATCTTCTCGCTGCTGCTGGTGATCTCGGGGCTGAAGGTGATCACTGCGCGCAATCCGGTGGCTTCCGCGCTCTTCCTCGTTCTCGCGTTCTTCAACGCGGCAGCGATCTGGATGTTGCTCGAGGCCGAATTCCTCGCGATCCTGCTGGTGCTCGTCTATGTCGGCGCGGTGATGGTGCTGTTCCTGTTCGTGGTGATGATGCTCGACATCAACACCGACGTGCTGCGCCGCGACTTCCGCCGCTTCGTGCCGATGGCTTCGGTGGTGGGGGCGATCATCGTCGTCGAGACGGCGCTGATTCTCTGGCGCGGTTACGGCGCGACGTCGCAGCCGGTGCGCGACGTCGCCTCGGGTGCGCTCGCCAACATGTCGAACACGCGCCTGATCGGCAAGGTGATCTACACCGATTACATCTTCGCGTTCGAAATCGCCGGCCTCGTGCTGCTGGTGGCGATCATCGCCGCGGTGTCGCTGACGGCCAGCCGCGGCAAGGAACGCAAGCGCCAGCGCGTGTCCGATCAAGTGCGCGTGCGCCGCGAGGATCGCGTGCGCATCGTGAAGATGGCGGCCGAAGTTCCGCCGCCGCCGCCGGAACCGGCAACCGCCGACGCCGATTCCGCCGCGGCGCCCAAGAGCTGAGCGGAGGAGAACCGAATCATGTTGAACCTGACTCTTGCCCATTACCTGGTGCTCGGCGCGATCCTGTTCGCGATGAGCATCGTCGGCATCTTCCTGAATCGCCGCAACATCATCGTGATCCTGATGGCGATCGAACTGATGCTGCTCGCCGTCAATACGAACTTCGTCGCGTTCTCGCATTATCTGGGTGACGTGCACGGACAGATCTTCGTGTTCTTCGTGCTTACGGTTGCAGCAGCGGAAGCGGCAATCGGCCTCGCGATTCTAGTGACGCTGTTCCGCAAACTCGACACCATCAATGTCGAGGATCTCGACCAGCTCAAGGGCTAATTCCAGGCGAGTCTGCTATGTCGACCACACTCAATGAAACCACGCTGCTGGCGATTCCGCTGGCGCCGCTTGCCGGCTCGATCATCGCCGGCCTGTTCGGCAATATCGTCGGACGCAAGGGCGCGCATCGCGTGGCGATCCTCGGCGTCCTGATCTCGTTCATCCTCTCGGCCCTGGTGTTCCAGCAGGTGCTCGGCGGTGCGAGCTTCAACTCCACCGTCTACGAATGGATGCGGGTCGGCCCGCTCAAGCTCGAAGTCGGCTTCCTCGTCGATTCGCTGACCGCGATGATGATGATCGTCGTGACCTTCGTGTCGCTGATGGTGCACATCTACACGATTGGCTACATGCAGGAAGAAGACGGCTACCAGCGCTTCTTCTCGTATATCTCGTTATTCACGTTCTCGATGCTGATGCTCGTGATGAGCAACAACTTCCTGCAGCTGTTCTTCGGCTGGGAAGCGGTCGGCCTCGTGTCCTACCTGCTGATCGGGTTCTACTTCACGCGTGAAAGCGCGATCTACGCCAACATGAAGGCGTTCATCGTCAATCGCGTGGGCGACTTCGGGTTCCTGCTCGGCATCGGCCTGCTGCTCGCGTATGGCGGTTCGATGAACTACGGCGAAGTGTTCGCGAAGAGCAACGCGCTCGCGGCGATGCATTTCCCGGGCACCGATTGGGGCTTGCTGACGGTGGCCTGTATCTGCCTGTTCATCGGCGCGATGGGCAAGTCGGCGCAGTTCCCGCTGCACGTCTGGCTGCCGGATTCGATGGAAGGTCCGACGCCGATCTCCGCGCTGATCCACGCGGCCACCATGGTGACGGCCGGCGTGTTCATGGTCACGCGCATGTCGCCGCTGTTCGAACTGTCCGATGCGGCGCTGTCGTTCATCACGGTGATCGGCGCGATCACTGCGCTGTTCATGGGTTTCCTCGGCGTGATCCAGAACGACATCAAGCGTGTCGTGGCCTATTCGACGCTCTCGCAGCTCGGCTACATGACCGTCGCGCTCGGCGTGTCGGCCTATCCGGTCGCAGTGTTCCACCTGATGACGCACGCGTTCTTCAAGGCGCTGCTGTTCCTTGCAGCCGGCTCGGTCATCCTCGGCATGCATCACGATCAGGACATCCGCAACATGGGCGGCCTGCGCAAGTACATGCCGATCACCTGGATCACTTCGCTGGTGGGTTCGCTCGCGCTGATCGGCACGCCGTTCTTCTCGGGTTTCTATTCGAAGGATTCGATCATCGACGCGGTGAAGCTCTCCAACCTGCCGGGTTCGGGCTTTGCCTACTTCGCCGTGATCGCCAGCGTGTTCGTGACCGCGCTGTATTCGTTCCGCATGTATTTCCTCGTGTTCCACGGCGAAGAGCGCTTCCGCAAGCCGAAGCATCCCGATTCGCCAATGGGCCAGGCCGCCGCGCATGGGCATGACGCGCACGGTCACGACGATCATGCGCACGAACCGCGCGAAAGCTCGTGGGTCGTTTGGGTGCCGCTGGTGCTGCTCGCCATTCCGTCGGTCGTGATCGGTGCATTCGCTGTCGGCCCGATGCTGTTCGGCGATTTCTTCCAGCACGGCGTTGCGTATGACAAGGTGATTTACATCGGTCAAAACCACCCGGCGCTTGCCGAGATGGCCGGTGAATTCCAGGGCTGGGCCGCAATGAGCCTGCATTCGGTGTCGGGCCTGCCGGTTTGGCTCGCACTGGCCGGCGTCGTCGTTGCCTGGTTCCTGTATGTGAAGCGCCCGGACCTTTCTGCGGCGATCCGCCGTGCGGCCGGTCCGATCTATACGCTGCTTGATAACAAATACTACATGGACAAGATCAACGAGATCGTGTTCGCCCGGGGCTCGGTCGCGGTTGGTCGGGGCTTGTGGAAAGAGGGCGATGTCGTTGTGATCGATGGAGTCGTCAACGGGAGCGCGCGCTTCGTGAATTGGTTCGCGGGCGTCATTCGCTTCCTGCAGTCCGGCTACATCTATCACTACGCGTTTGCGATGATCATCGGCATGTTGGGTCTCCTTACCCTGTTTGTTACGCTCGGCGGCAAATAAGAAAAGGAGAGGAACCCACTCATGCCCGCATTTCCGATTCTCAGTACCGCCATTTGGCTTCCGATCGTGTTTGGCCTGCTTATTCTGGCCGTGGGCACGGACCGGAAGCCTGGCGTGGCCCGTTGGGTCGCGCTGATCGGTTCGCTGCTCGGGTTTGCTGTCACGATTCCGCTCGTCACCGGTTTCGATCCCAGTACCGCTGCACTCCAGTTCGAGGAGAACGCGGTCTGGATAGAACGTTTCAATGTTTCTTATCACCTCGGCGTCGACGGCATTTCGATGTGGTTCGTCGTACTGACGGCGCTGATTACCGTCATCGTCGTCGTCGCCGGTTGGGAAGTCATCACCGAGAACGTCTCGCAGTATCTCGCCTCGTTCCTGATGCTGTCCGGCATCATGATCGGCGTGTTCACGGCGGCTGACGGCCTGCTGTTCTACGTGTTCTTCGAGGCCACGCTGATTCCGATGTACATCATCATCGGCGTCTGGGGCGGCCCGAACCGCGTCTATGCGGCCTTCAAGTTCTTCCTGTATACGCTGGCCGGTTCTCTGCTGATGCTGGTTGCGCTGATCTACCTGTACCGCGAGACGCATACCTTCGATCTCGCGGCCTGGCAAAGCGCGAAGCTTGCGATGACGCCGCAGTTGTTATTGTTCGCCGCGTTCTTCCTGGCGTTCGCCGTGAAGGTGCCGATGTGGCCCGTTCACACCTGGCTGCCCGATGCGCACGTCGAGGCGCCCACGGGCGGTTCGGTGGTGCTGGCGGCGATCATGCTGAAGCTCGGCGCCTACGGCTTCCTGCGTTTTTCGTTGCCGGTCACGCCCGACGCGGCGCACTATCTGGCTCCGGTCGTGATCGCGCTGTCGCTCGTCGCGGTGATCTATATCGGGCTGGTCGCGATGGTGCAGACCGACATGAAGAAGCTCGTCGCGTATTCGTCGATTGCGCACATGGGCTTCGTCACGCTCGGTTTCTTCATCTTCAGCCAGCTCGGCATCGAGGGCGCGATCGTGCAGATGATCTCGCACGGTTTCGTGTCCGGCGCGATGTTCCTTTGCATCGGCGTGTTGTACGATCGCCTGCATACGCGCAATATCGCGGATTACGGCGGTGTCGTGAACGTCATGCCCAAGTTCGCGACCTTCGCGCTGCTGTTCGCCATGGCGAATTGCGGGCTGCCGGGTACCTCGGGCTTCGTCGGCGAGTTCATGGTGATACTCGCTTCGGTGAAGTTCAATTTCTGGATCGCGTTCGGCGCGGGCTTCACGCTGATTCTCGGCGCGGGCTACACGCTGTGGATGTATAAACGCGTCTATTTCGGCAAGGTGGTCAACGAGAAGGTAACGACGCTGAAGGATATCGGCGCGCGTGAATTCTCGATGCTCGCCGTGCTGGCCGCGTTCACGCTGTTGATGGGTCTGTATCCGAAGCCCTTCACCGACGTGATGCACGTTTCCGTAGAAAATCTCCTCTCTCACGTTGCGCAATCCAAGCTGCCGCTGGCCCAGCAGTAAGTGTGGGCGGAGGAACCCAAGACCATGCAAAACGCACCTATGAATGTCCTGTTGCCCGACGCGCTCGTGATGTTCGCCATCATCGTGGCGTGGCTGAACGACACCATCTCCGGCGAGCCCGGCCGCCGTCTCACGTATCTGATCGCGGTCGTCTCGTCCGTTGTCGCCGGTGTGTGGTTTGCTGTCCAGGCCCTCGATCCGCACCAGTACTACTTTTTCTCCCGAATGATCGTGGTGGATTCGTTCGCCAGCGTGATGAAGTCGGCCGTGTCGTTCGGCTACGCTGCCTCGATGATCTACTCGCGCCGCTATCTGGCCGATCGCGACCTGTTCCGCGGCGACGTGTTCCTGCTGGGCATGTTCTCGCTGCTCGGCCAGCTCGTGATGATCTCGGGCAACAACTTCCTCACGCTGTATCTCGGCCTGGAACTGATGTCGCTCTCGCTCTACGCGATGATCGCGCTGCGCCGCGATGGCGAGCAGTCGAGCGAAGCTGCCATGAAGTACTACGTGCTCGGCGCGCTGGCCTCGGGTTTCGTGCTGTACGGCATCTCGATGGTGTACGGCGCGACCGGCTCGCTCGAGTTGCATGACGTGCTGAACGCCGTGGCGTCGGGCCGCATCAACGACATCGTGTTGCTGTTCGGTGTGGTCTTCATCGTGGCCGGCGTGGCGTTCAAGCTGGGCGCGGTGCCGTTCCATATGTGGGTGCCCGACGTGTACCACGGTGCGCCGACGGCCATGTCGCTGCTGACCGGCGGCGGCCCGAAGGTGGCGGCGTTCGCCTGGGGCCTGCGCCTGCTCGTGATGGGCCTGCTGCCGCTGGCCGCCGATTGGCAGCAGATGCTGGTGATTCTTGCCGCGCTGTCGCTGATCGTCGGCAACATCACGGGTATCGTTCAGCGCAACGTCAAGCGCATGCTGGCGTATTCGGCGATCTCGAACATGGGCTTCGTGCTGCTCGGCCTGCTCTCGGGCGTCGTGAAGGGCAGCCCTGCCTTCACGGCCACGGCCTACAGCTCGGCGATGTTCTACTCGATCGTGTATCTGATCACGACGCTCGGCGCGTTCGGTATCGTCATGCTGCTGGCCCGCCGCGATTTCGAGGCCGAAACGCTTGACGATTTCAAGGGCTTGAACAAGCGCAGCCCGGTGTTCGCGTTCGTGATGATGGTCATGATGTTCTCGCTGGCCGGCATTCCGCCGACGGTGGGCTTCTACGCCAAGCTGGCCGTGCTCGAAGCGACGATCAATGCCGGCCTGACCTGGCTTGCGATCCTCGGTGTCATCAGTTCGTTGTTCGGCGCGTTCTACTATCTGCGTATCGTGAAGCTGATGTACTTCGATGCGCCGCAGGACACGAACCCGATCATGAGCGATGCGACGAATCGCGCCGTGCTGCTGTTCAATGGCGTTGCCGTGGTCGTGCTCGGTCTTGTGCCGGGCCGGCTGATGGAAGTCTGCCTGCAAGCCATCAGCCATACGCTGCCCCTGTAAATGTCGGCAGCAGGCTGGTTCATCGTACTGTTGGCGCTCGCGGGCGCCAACCTGCCGTTCGTGAATCAACGGGTGTTCGCGTTCATTCCGGCCGGCGGTGCGCCGCGCAAAAACGGTTGGCTGCGAATCGCCGAGTTGATCGTGCTGTATTTCGCGGTCGGCCTGCTCGGTTTCTGGCTTGAATCGCGAGCCGGCAACCGCTTCGAACAGGGCTGGCAGTTCTACGCCATCACGTTCAGCCTGTTCGTGGTGTTCGCGTTCCCCGGCTTCACGTTCCAATATCTCGTCAAACGACGCTGACGGTTGCGGCCGTTGCGTCCAACCCTGGAGCCGACGATGGCCGAATTACCGAATCACGATGACAAACTGATCGAAGTTTGCATCGACAGTGAATCCATTCTCGACGGCCATTTCCTGAAGGTGAAACGCGATACCGTGCGGCTGCCTGACGGCAAGCACGCGGTGCGCGAGTACATCCGCCATCCGGGCGCGGTGATGGTGATCCCGCTGTTCGACGACGGCCGCGTGTTGATGGAAAGCCAGTTCCGCTATCCGATCGGCAAGGTCATGGCCGAATTTCCTGCCGGCAAGCTCGATCCGCAAGAAGGGCCATTGGCTTGCGCGATCCGCGAGCTGCGTGAGGAAACCGGCTATTCCGCGCGCGAATACGTTTATCTGACACGTATTCACCCGATCATTTCCTATTCCACCGAGTTCATCGACATCTACCTCGCCAAGGGCCTGACGGCCGGCGAGCGCCAGCTCGACGAAGGCGAATTTCTCGAAACCTTCACGGCCACGGTGCCTGAACTGCTCGAGTGGATCCGCACGGGCAAGATCAGTGACGTGAAGACGATCATCGGCACGATGTGGCTCGAAAAGGCGCTGTCCGGCGCCTGGCCGCTCGGCACGCCCGAGCAGGGCTGACCCACGCTGTTCGCGCCGTCTTCCGAGCCCGAGCGACAAGGAAGATGGCCGTGCCAGCTTGCCCGGCGGCAAATGCATCGATAGGCCGCCGCGGCCTCCATCCCTGTCTCGCCATTTTTCGCGCCGGCCTCGGCGGCGAATTTCGTCGCGGGCTACAATCCAGCCACGCCGGATCTTCCCCGGTAGCCCCGACCGTGATTTAGCACGATCGTTCTTTCCTTCCAGATTGCGCGTACACTCGCGAAACGCCCCGATTCAGCATGAAGGTCCTCGATTTACAGTGCACGCACGGCCATCGTTTCGAAGGCTGGTTTGCGTCCGCCGACGATTTCGAATCTCAACTGTCCCGCAAGCTGGTCGAATGCCCGGTGTGTGGGGCGACCGAGATCAACCGGATGCCGTCGGCGCCGCGTTTGAATTTGTCCGGCGCGACGCAAGGCAAATCGCAGGCGGCCGATCCGCAGCAGATGCAGGCGCAGTTGATGCGCACGCTGCGCGAGGTGCTGGAGAAGACCGAGAACGTGGGCGAGCGCTTCGCCGAGGAAGCGCGGCGCATCCATTACAACGAAGCCCCCGCGCGCAACATCCGCGGTGTGACCTCGCCCGAGGATGCCCGCGCACTCGTCGAAGAAGGCATCGAGGTGATGTCGCTGCCGGTGCCGGCCGCCCTGAAAGAGCCATTGCAATGATCCGATCCTGATCAGCACGTGCCTTTCGGGCCCAGCCCAAGGCCAGCGGCCAGGAGACACGATATGGATCCGGATGATGTTCTGTCGGCGGCACGTCCTGCGTTGCCGCCGCAATGCAGCGTGAGGCCCATCGGCCGAGCGCGTCGCCTCACGCGCTTTCCCTCCGCACTTTCACGACCCGAGCCGACGATGCACGGCGTTGCCGCACGGCTTGGAATTCGATACGACGATGCGGCCCGAAGCCGCGCAACCCGACAGGAGATATCAGCATGACGTTCGGTTATGAAGACCTGGAAGTCGGCACGTTGACCGAGATAGGCAAACACACGTTCACACCGGAAGAAATCATCGATTTCGCGCAGCGTTTCGATCCGCAGCCGTTCCATCTCGATGAGGCGGCAGGCAAGGCCTCGCCGTTCGGCGGTTTGGTGGCGAGTGGTTGGCACACCTGCTCGGTGTTCATGGGCATGCTGGTGCGCAACGTGCTGCATGATTCGACCAGCATGGGATCGCCCGGCATCGAGGAGATTCGCTGGATCAAGCCGGTGCGGGCCGGTGCGACGATCACGATGCAGCAGCGCGTTCTCGACAAGCGGCTGTCGGCGAGCCGTCCGGATCGCGGCATCGCGACGACCGAATGGATCGGTACCGATGAGCAAGGCGAAACCGTGATCACGGTGCGCTCGAAGATCATTTTCGGGCTGCGCAACCCGCAGGCGGCGGTATGAGCGGCGCGCCCGAAATAAAGCCCGAAGCGAAGCCCGAATTGAATCCCGAGCGGCCGCGCATTGCGTCGATCGAGGCGCTGCGCGCACTGGTCGGCGCGGATGGCTTCGCGAGCCGCTGGATCACCGTTGATCAGGAGCGCGTGAACCGTTTCGCCGACGCGACCGACGATCATCAATGGATCCACGTCGACCCCGAGCGGGCCTCGCGCGAATCGCCGTTCGGTGCGCCGATCGCGCATGGCTTCCTGACGCTGTCGTTGATTCCGTCGCTGATGACCGACGCAATCGAATTCGAGCAGCGCATGGGCGTGAACTACGGGCTGAACCGCGTGCGTTTCCTGCGGCCGGTGCCGGTGGGCGCGAAAGTGCGCGGCTTGTTTTCGGTCAAGACGGCAACCGACAGCAAGCAGGGCGGCCTGCAATGCGCGTGGTCGGTGGCGGTGCAGGTGGATTCGACCGGCGAGCCGGCGCTGGCCTGCGCGGCCGAATTCATCACCCTGCATCTGTTCTGATGGCGGAATGAATGGCAACGCGCGCTGGGCCGGCGCGCGTTCGTGAGATGTCGACTTTCCTGCCTACGCCGTTGTGTAGCGCGCCAGTTCGAGCTTCGCGATGGCGTTGCGATGCACTTCGTCCGGGCCGTCGGCGAAGCGCAGCGTGCGTGCCGACGCATAGGCATAGGCGAGCGGAAAATCGTCGCTGACGCCGCCGCCGCCATGGGCTTGAATCGCCCAGTCGATGACCTGACACGCCATGTTCGGCGCTACCACCTTGATCATCGCGATCTCGCGGCGCGCGGCCTTGTTGCCGGCGCGGTCCATCTTCCAGGCGGCATTCAAGGTCAGCAGCCGCGCCTGATCGATCAGGCAGCGCGCCTCGGCAATGCGCTCCTGCGTGACCGTCTGCTCGGCGACCGGCTTGCCGAACGCCACGCGCGCCAGCACGCGCCGGCACATCAGTTCGAGCGCGCGTTCGGCCAGGCCGATCAGGCGCATGCAATGGTGGATTCGGCCCGGCCCGAGGCGGCCCTGCGCGATCTCGAAGCCGCGGCCCTCGCCGAGCAGCAGGTTGGCGGCCGGTACGCGCACGTTGTCGAGCGTGATTTCCATATGGCCGTGCGGTGCGTCGTCGTAGCCGAACACGGTCAGCGGCCGATGCACGGTCACGCCGGGCGCGTCCGACGGCACGAGGATCATTGACTGCTGCGCATGGCGAGGCGCATCGGGATCGGTCTTGCCCATCACGATGTAGAGCTTGCAGCGCGGATCGCCCGCGCCCGACGACCACCATTTGTGGCCGTTGATGATGTACGCGTCGCCGTCGCGTTCGATACGCGTGCGGATATTGGTCGCGTCCGACGACGCCACTTCCGGCTCGGTCATCAGGAACGCCGAACGGATCGTGCCGTCGAGCAGCGGGTCCAGCCACATCCGTTTCTGCTCGTCGGTGGCGTAGCGCTCGAGGGTTTCCATGTTGCCGGTGTCGGGCGCGTTGCAGTTGAACACCTCGGGCGACCATGGCACGCGGCCCATGATTTCGCACAGCGGCGCGTAGTCGAGATTCGACAGGCCCGCGCCGCGGTCGGAGGCCGACAGGAACAGGTTCCAGAGGCCGGCCGCTCGCGCTTCGTCCTTCAGCGTGTCGAGCAGGCCGACCGGCCGCCAGGCATTGCCGTCGCGTCGGTTTTGCGCGATCTCGTCCTGGAAGGCGCGTTCGTTCGGGTAGATATGGCTATCGAAGAAGGCGAGCAACCGCTCGCGCAGTACGTCGACCGTCGGGGAGTCATCGAAATCCATCGCAACCTCGCTGGAGTGGGACGTTCATCTGCATCGGAGCGGGCAATCGGCAACGGGCGAAACGGGGTGATGCGTCAGGAGAGAGCACGGCTCAGTGCACACGCTGCGCGTAGCGCCAGGCCAGTTCTGCCATCGGCCGGGCCTGCCGGCCGGCATCGAGGGCGCGTGCGCTCGACGCGGTGCCGTCGGCTATGCGCTTCATGATCCCCTGCAGGATCGCGGCGATCCGGAACATGTTGTAGGCCAGGTAGAAGTGCCAGTCGCCATCGATCGCGAAGCCGGTGCGTTCGACGTAGCGTGCGATCGTGTGCCGTTCGTCGGGAATGCCGAGCGCCGCCCAGTCGAGCCCGGCGATTCCGCGGAAGCGGCCCGGCTCGTTGTGCCACGTCATGCAGTGATAGGCGAAATCGGCAAGCGGATTGCCGAGCGTCGACAGTTCCCAATCGAGCACGGCGAGCACGCGCGGCGCGTCGGGCGCGAAGATCAGGTTGTCGAGCCGGAAATCGCCGTGGACGATCGCGCTGCGCTCCTGCCCGGCATCGGTGGCCGGGATATGTTGCGGCAGCCAGTCGATCAGGCGATGCATCGCCTCGATCGGCTCGGTCTCGGTGGCGGCGTACTGCTTGCTCCAGCGCGCAATCTGCCGTGCGAAATAGTTGCCGGGCTTGCCGTAATCGCCGAGGCCGAGCGCTTGCGGATCGAGCGCGTGCAGCGTGGCGATCACCCGGTTCATCTCGTCGTAGTGGGCCGCGCGGTCGGCCTGCGTCATGCCGGGCAGCGACGGATTCCACAGCACGCGGCCTTCGACGCAACTCATCACGTAGAACGCACGGCCGATGACCGATTCGTCCTCGCAGAGTGCGAGCATCTGCGGCACCGGCACGTCGGTATTGGCGAGGGCCGCCATCACGCGGTATTCGCGGTCGATCGCATGTGCGGACGGCAGCAGCCTGGCGGCCGGCGCCGGTTTCGCGCGCAACACGTAGCGCCGTGCCGGCGTCACGATCCGATACGTGGGGTTCGACTGGCCGCCGCGGAACTGCTCGATCGTCAGCGGGCCGGCGTAGCCGTCGAGATGGCCGGCGAGCCAGGCGTCGAGCGTGGCGAGATCGATGCGATGCGCCGCGCCGACGGGCATCGTGCCCTCGAAGGCGGAATAGTCGTTCGGGTCCGGATTCGCTTCCGGTTGCTGCGCTTGCGTCATCCTTTCCTCCGGGGCGCGGGCGGGCTCAGTGGGCCGCGTTCGCCAGGGTGAACTGGTGGTATAGCACTTCCATCGTGGTATTGCGGGCGTCGCGATGCAGGGCGTCGGGCGGCGTGTAGTTGATCTGGCGGATCACCCAGTCGTGCGCGTGCTCGCCGACGTCGAGCACGTTGATGCAGGCGGTGGACTGCGCGAAGCGGCCGATGAAGAGCCGCTGCTCGGGCAGCATCGCATGCGAGAGCAGGGCGCAATTGACACCGCCATGCAGCACCAGCAAGGCCGTGTCCCAGCCCGGGTCGGCGCGCAGCGCGGCCAGCGCCGGCAACACGCGGTCGAGCAATTCCCCGATCGTTTCGCCGCCGAGAAACGCGATGTGCTCGGGCACGACGCCGTCGAGCGCGTCGATGAAGGCGGCTTGCACCTGTTCGGCGGGCACGTCGGCCAGATGGCCGCCGCGAATCTCGCGCCAGGCCGGTTGGATCTCGATCTCGATGGCTTGCCCCGTTTCTTCCAGCACCCGCGATGCCGTTTCGACAGTGCGCTTCAGGCCGCTCGTGATGACGCGATCGAAGCGGATCGATTGTGCGGCGAACGCCCGCCCCGCCGCGCGCGCCTGCGTGCGGCCGTGGTCGTTGAGCGGGACGGTATCGGGATCGATCGGTTGTTGCGTGCTATCGAAATAGGTCACGTCGCCATGACGCATCAGATAGATACGGCGGCGTTTCGGCAGGATGTATTGGGTCATGGTGGAATCAGCGGTGATAGACGGGCGGCCGTTTCTCGAGAAAGGCCGTGATGCCTTCAAGCGCATCCGCGTGGCGCAGCGACGCGACGAACTGATCACGCTCGGCCACCAGATGCGCGGCCAGCGTGTGCTCGGGCGCATCGGCCAGCAGCGCCTTGACGCGTGTCACGGCGTTCGGCGAAACGCGGCCGAGTTCGTCGGCCCAGGCGATGGCGTCGCCGAGCGCCGAACCGGCGCGCGCGATGCGGTTGACGACGCCGAGATCATGCAGTCGTTTCGCTGCGACGGGCTTGCCCTCGATCAGGATTTCCGTGGCCAGCGGGCGCGGCAAGGCGCGCGCCAGGAACCACGAGCCGCCGCCGTCCGGCGTCAGGCCCACGCGGGCGTACGACATGACGAACTTCGCGTCGTCGGCGGCCACGATCAGGTCGCAGGCCAGCGTCAACGAAAAACCGGCGCCGGCCGCTGCGCCTTCCACGGCCGCGATGACGGGCTTGGTTGCCGTCTGGATCGCGGTGATCCATTCGCCGAGCAGATCGATGCTGTCGGCTTGTACGGCCGGGTCCTTCGCGCGGTTTTCGAGCAATCGATTCAGGTTGCCGCCCGCACAGAAGAAGTGGTCCGCGCCGGTCAGCACAACGGCGCGGATCGACGGATCGCGCTCGGCGGTATTCATCGCTTCGAGGCCGGCCGCGTACATGTCGGGATGCAGGGCGTTGCGCGCACCGGGGTTGGAGAGCGTGAGGACGAGTGTCGATTCGCTTTCGACGGGGCGGGATGCGAGCAGTTCGGCGCTCATGCGGGGTGTCTCCTGGAAGGCTGTCTCGTGGCCGGCGCGGCGGCGGATCGGCGTCGTGCGCCCGGTCGTGGGTTCTGCGAAGTGCTTTAGACTAGCACGCACGTGCTATTCGGCACGGCATGACGGGCTCCCGGCATCGCGAGCCGGCCCGCGTTTCGACCCAGCCAGGACAGGAGAACGACGATGCTGCAGTTGTGTGGTTTGCCGGTATCGAATTACTACAACAAGGTGAAGCTCGTGATGCTCGATCACGAGATCCCGTTCGACGAGCAGCTTTTTTCCTTGCCGCTGCGCGATGCCGATGCACTGGCCGCGTCGCCGTTCGGCAAGGTGCCGTTTCTGCGCACCGAGCAGGGCGCGTTGTCGGAATCGCAGGCGATCGTCGATTATCTGGCGGCGCGCTTTCCCGACAAAGGACTTTACCCGGCCGATCCGTTCGAGGCTGCGAAGGTACGCGAGCTGACGATCTTCATCGAGCTGTATCTCGAATGGGTGGTGCGCGATCTGTATCCGCAGGCGTTCTACGGCCGTGTCGTCAACGACGACCTCCTTCATCAGGCCGAGGCGCGCCTGAGTCGCGCGCTGGCGGTGCTGCGGCAGATGACGCAGTTCGCGCCCTACGTGTTCGGCGAAACGTACGGGATGGCCGACGTGGCCGCCTATATTCACCTGCCGCTGGTCGGGCTGGCGACCAAGGCCGTGTACGGGCGCGATTTCGTCGTCGAGGCGGGCATCGACTGGAAGGCGTACACGAAGCTGATTGGCGAGCGGCCCGCGGCCCGGCGCGTGAGCGCGGACCGCAAGGCCTACCTGGAGGCGGCGGCCGTCAAGCGTTGAGGTTCGGGATCAGAGCCTGGACAGGCGCTCGAGTGCGGTGGCGAGCGTGTCTTCGCGCTTGGCGAAGCAGAAGCGCACCACGCCCGATTCGTGCGGCTCGTGATAGAACGCCGACACGGGGATCGCCGCGACGCCGATCTCCGTCGTCAGCCATTGGGCGAATTCGGCTTCGGGCAGATCGCTGATCGCCGAGTAGTCGACGCACTGGAAGTAGGTGCCCGTGCACGGCAGCAGCTTGAAGCGCGTCGATGCCAGCCCGGCGCGGAACAGGTCGCGCTTCTTCTGGTAGAACGCCGGCAACGTGAGGTACGGCGTCGGGTCGCGCAAATAGGCCGCCAGGCCGACCTGCATCGGCGTATTGACCGTGAACACGTTGAACTGATGGACCTTGCGGAATTCGGCCATCAGCGGCGCCGGCGCGGCCACGTAGCCGACTTTCCAGCCCGTGACGTGATAGGTCTTGCCGAAGCTCGACACGATGAAGCTGCGCGCGGCCAGCTCCGGATAGCGCGCAACGCTTTCGTGCCGCGCGCCGTCGTACACCATGTGCTCGTACACCTCGTCGGACACGATCAGCACCTCGGTGCCGCGCACGATGGCTTCGAGCTGGCGCATGTCCGATTCGCGCCAGACCGTGCCGGTCGGGTTGTGCGGCGTGTTGATCAGGATCAGGCGCGTTTTCGGCGTGACGGCCGCGGCCAGCTTGTCGAACGGGATCGCGTAGTCGGGCGCGTCGAGCGTGACGAACACCGGCTTGCCGCCCGCCAGCTCGATCGAAGGCAGGTAGCTGTCGTAGGTCGGCTCGACCACGATCACCTCGTCGCCCGGGTGCACGGCGCAGACGATCGCGGTGAGCAGCGCCTGGGTCGCGCCGGCCGTCACGGTGATTTCGGTGGCCGGGTCGTAGCGCCGGCCGTAGATCTGCTCGATCTTGTCGGCGATCGCTTCGCGCAGCGGGGCCACGCCCGTCATCGGCGGGTATTGGTTGTGGCCGTCGCGCATGGCATTGGCCACCGCGTCGACGATTTTCGGGTCGCAGTCGAAATCGGGAAAGCCCTGGCCGAGATTCACCGCGCCTTTTTCCGTGGCAAGCGCACTCATGACGGTGAAGATCGTGGTGCCGACCTGCGGCAGGCGGGAAACGACGGCAGGCGTGACGGGCGTGGCGGACGGTGCGTTCATCGTGTGTCGGGCGTTCGGTTCGATTCGTTGAAAGGGCGGCGGCTCGTGCTCCGGGGCGGCGGCGCGCCGTCAGGCGGGCGCCGGTTCGGTTGGCGTCAGCCCGCACGCGACGACGAACGGTGCCGGCTGCAGAATCCGGAACCCGAAATCGCGTTCGGTGCGGCGCGACAGCTTCAGCAAGTCGCGATCCTTGGAGACGAGCCAGTCGGCTTCGACGGCGCGCGCGAGATCGAGAAATTTCTGATCGTCGCGATCGCGGCATTTCGGCAACGGCAACGCGTCGTCGGGCAGGGGCGCCGAGGTGTCGACCTGCTGCGTGAGCCGCACGACGGCGGCCAGGGCGACGGGCTTGTCGATCTGGCGTGGCGCGAACTGTGGATAATCGAGCACGCGTTCGAGTTCCCTCAGGCAGCGCGCATCGATCAGCGCGACCAGCGTGCCGTTTTCGAGGGCAGTGCGGATAGGGCGCGTGGCCGGGTCGTCGAACACGAGGATATCGATCCAGACATTCGAGTCGAGCACGACGCGGCGCCCGTCTCGCGGAGCGTTGGGGCTGGGCATTCGTTACAATCGGTGATTTTTGTCTGACGGCACCTTAGCGCGTGCCGGCGAGCCTCCATGATAATCGTTCTCTCCCCCGCGAAATCGCTCGATTACGAGACCCCGCCCCATATCCCGACGCATACGCTGCCCGATTTCGTCGACGAGGCGGCCCAGTTGATCGATGGATTGCGAAAATTGTCGCCTCAGCAGATTGCCTCGCTGATGGACATTTCGGACCCGCTCGCTCACCTCAATTTCCAGCGTTACGCCGATTGGTCTCGCCAGTTCACGACCGACAACGCCAAGCAGGCGGTGCTCGCGTTCAACGGCGACGTGTACGAGGGGTTCAACGCGCGCTCGCTGTCGGCCGCCGATCTGGATTACGCGCAGCAGCACGTGCGCGTGCTGTCCGGGCTGTACGGCCTGCTGCGTCCGCTCGATCTGCTGCAGCCGTACCGGCTCGAAATGGGCACGCGTTTCGAGAACCCGCACGGCAAGGATCTCTACGCGTTCTGGGGCGAGCGCATCACGCGCGCGCTGAACACCCAGCTCGCCACGCGCACCGCCGATTCGCGCGTGCTCGTGAACTGCGCCTCGACCGAGTACTTCAAGTCGGTCAAGCCGAAGCTGCTCGATGCGCCGATCATCACGCCCGTGTTCGAAGATTGGAAGGGTGGCCGGTACAAGATCATCAGCTTCCATGCCAAGCGGGCGCGCGGCCTGATGGCGCGTTACGCGGTCACGAACCGGATCGCCTCGGCCGAGCGGCTGCGCGATTTCGCAGAGGAAGGCTATGCGTTCGAAGCGTCCGCGTCGAACGATTCCACTTATGTGTTCCGTCGCCGGCTCGACGCGTGATCCACGCGGCGGCCGTCGCGGATTGAATTTTCACGGGGCCTCACGAGGGCGCCGCTTCCAGGAGACAAGATGACGCTCTCGATTTCCACCCAGTTCGACGCCGGCGCGATCGATGTCGTGTCGTGCGACAGCCCCGACGCAATCCGCCTGCGCATTCGCAGCGACAATCAGTCGACGTTCGCGCAATGGTTCTACTTCCGCCTGTCGGGCGCGCGCGGCGAGCGTTGCGTGATGCGTTTCGAGAACGCCCACGAGAGCGCCTACCCGGCCGGCTGGCGCGGCTATCGCGCGGTCGCGAGCTATGACCGCGTGAACTGGTTCCGTGTGCCGACCGAGTTCGACGGCACCGTGATGACGATCGATCACACCCCCGATTTCGACAGCATCTACTACGCGTACTTCGAGCCTTACGGCGAGGAGCGCCATGCCGAGTTCCTCGGCGCGGTGCAGCAGATGCCGCAGGCCAACGTTGTCGATCTCGGTCGCACCGTGGAAGGCCGGCCGATGTCGCTGCTGGTGCTGGGCACGCCCGACGAAACGGGCGCCAAGAAAAAAGTCTGGATCATCGCGCGCCAGCATCCGGGCGAATCGATGGCCGAGTGGTTCGTCGAGGGGCTCGTCAAGCGCCTGGCCGGCTGGGGCGACTGGGCCGGCGACGCGGTGGCGCGCAAGCTCTACGATCACGCGACGTTCTACATCGTCTCGAACATGAACCCGGACGGCAGCGTGCATGGCAACCTGCGCACCAATGCCGTTGGCGCCAACCTGAATCGCGAGTGGATGGAGCCCGATGCGGCGCGCAGCCCCGAGGTGCTGGTGGTGCGCGATGCGATCCACGCGATCGGCTGCGACATGTTCTTCGATATCCACGGCGACGAGGATCTGCCCTACGTGTTCGTGGCCGGTTCGGAGATGCTGCCGGGCTTCACCGATCGCCAGCGCGAGGAGCAGGACGCGTTCATCGCCGCATTCAAGCAGGCGAGCCCGGATTTTCAAGATGAATATGGCTATCCGGCCGGCAAGTATCGCGAGGATGCGTTGAAGCTGGCGTCGAAGTATATCGGCCACGCATTCGGCTGCCTGTCACTGACGCTCGAAATGCCGTTCAAGGACAACGCCAATCTGCCCGACGAGCGCGTGGGTTGGAATGGTGAACGAAGTGCCTCGCTGGGTGCCGCCATGCTGCTGCCGATTCTCAATCACGTGCAGCGTTTCGCTTGATCGATCGGGCGAGTTGAAAGCAAAAGGCCGGAATGTCAAAACATTCCGGCCTTTTCGTTTGCTGAACGGGGCCTGCGCCGCTGCGGCGCGCACCGGCTTACTTTTTCGACGCGGGCTTCTTCTTCACGACCTTCTTCGAGCTTGTCGACTTCTTGACCGTGCCGCCCTTGTGCGTGGATTTGCTGCCGGCCTTGGCTTTCGTCTTCGACTTGACGTGCCGGCCGTGGACGACGCGCTTCGACGAACTCGTGCGCTCGACGCGCGGCCTGGCGGGCGGAACCGGATCGTTCCAGCCGAATGCAAGCATCTGGCTGCCCACATAGCCGCAGCGGAACTTCAGCGTGGAGGGATCGCCGCCGTTCTGCGGAATGCCGAGCCCTTCGATGGTCACGATATTGTCGACCTTCACACGTTGCTTGCCTTCGTCGAACGAATCGTTCCACGGCGTAACGGTAGCGTTGTTGCTGTCGAAGGCGCTGGGCGGAAATTCGACGTGGTCGAATGCCGACGAGGTGCTGGCGATGAAGTTGCCGTGCGCGGCGCAATCGGCGACGAGCGGATCGGCGTGCATCTCGGTGATGTACTTGTTGATCAGTTCGGTGCGCTGATCGAGCAGATCGGCAAAGGCGGGGGCGGAAAGCGCAAGCGACAGGCCTGCGACACAGGCTGCCAGCTTGCCGAACACGCCAAAAAGACGCTGGGCGGGGAAGCTGTCCATCAGGAATTTGAGAGTGCGGAGTGAAGACACCGGGCACGTAAGATGCCCGGCGAAGAACAAGAGTTCAATCTTAGCGCAATTTTTTTGACATGCCGCGATCCATTCGAGGGTGAAGGCGAAATGTCATGAAGCGGAAATGTGGCGATGCGGTGGGCAGACGTCAGGCTCGCGGGCCGCCGAGCCGGTAACGGCGCACATCGAACGTGGTGACCCATTCGGGCTTGTAGATCGCGATCAGGGCAGTCGCCATGCCGGTGAACCAGGCTTCGCCGAGTGCAAGCAGCACGGTGTTCAGGCCATAGCCTGCCGGCATCACGAGTGTCGATCCATCAGCCATCCCGATCTGCACACCGGCTGCGGTTGCCGCCACGGCAATGATCGTCACGGCCGGTGCGACGAAGCCCTGCCCGACGATGAAGGTGAGCAGGTTGTGCGGCAACCAGGCCGTCGTTGCACGCTGCATCAGCGTGGACACGGCAACCGGAAGTGCGCCATAGACCAGGTAAGTGAGGCCGATGCCTTGCCAGGTTGCATCGAAGACGACGGCGGCGATGCCGGTGACCGCGCTCATGGCGACCAGCGCGAGTGTCCAGTCAAACAGCGTGGCGATCAACGTCGCGCCAAGCAGATGCATGACCAGACCGTCGTCGAGCCATGCATTTGATGCCCACAACACGGTAATGGTGGCGATCAAGGCGCACCAGACGTGTTGCAGCGTTGGATCCTTAAGCCGATGGAACGGACGTTTCCACAACGCGAGCGCGAGCAGCACCCCGGCAGCGATCCAGCCACCGGCAGCGACCCAGAGCGGAAGCGGCGTGTACAGGAAACCCATGGTTTTAATATTACTCGTGGAAGCTAAAAAATGGGAACCGATTCGACGTCCGTCAGGCCGTCAGGTGTTGCGTTTCAGCGTCGTCGGTGCGGATTCGGCCGCCATTGGCATCGGTGCATGCGGGCCGTCGCAGGCGCTCATCGGATACTTTTTGCCACGCAACGGAATGACCCCTGGTGCGCCGAGCACCGGCCGCGGAAAGCCTTGTGGCTGGGTGGTCAGCACTTCGAGATGGGGTGGTAGCCAGCCATTGTAGATGGCGACGGCAGCGGCGCGGTTCGCCGCACCGAGCTGTTGGAAAATACTGGCCAGGTGAATCTTGACCGTGCCTTCGCTGATGCCGAGCGTGCGTGCAATCATTTTGTTGGTATTGCCCATATGGACGAAGCGCATGATCTGCGCTTGTCGCGGAGACAGCGTGCCGACCGTTGGCCTGCGACGTAGCGGGATGCGGTTGACGATGTGTGCGGTGCGGGCGCCGTCGACCTGCGTTTCGATCAGATCAAGCGCGCCGGGCGGGACGTAGTAACCGCCGAGCAGCACCATTTCAAACGCACGTATCACGAGATGCGAACCCATGTTGCGCGGCACGATGCCTTGTGCGCCCGTGGCGAATTGCTGCCGCGCTTCTTCGCGCGAGGTGGCATCGATCAGTACGGCCACCGGTGTGGGTGCGCAGGCGTCGCAGAGCGCGCGAAGATCGTCGAGTCGCAGGCCCTTCGGCGCATCCACGACGATCAGGTCGAAGCTGCCCTGCTTGGCTAGGCGCATCGCTTGCCGCCAATCCCTTGCATCACTGTAACCGCTGCGCCGATCGATCTGACGTAACAATGCCTTCAAGCCATCGCGGCGTTCCGCATCCGGACTCAACACCATGAATCTCATCTTTGCCTCCTTGTTCGCGTTATTGATGGATGACGATGTAGCGTCCCGGCCATGATGACAAAACGCCTGGGTCGTGTCGGCCTAGCTGAAAGTCATAGGAAGAATCGCAAGTATGTGAAAAAAAGAGCCGCCTAGTTGGCGGCTCTTTGTCACGGCGAAGTACGGCCGAGGGTTGTCGGCTCAGTGGAAGTGCGGCTGTGCCGGCGACGCATCTTCCGGCATTTCTGCGTGGACAATTTCGCCAAGCGGGTCGGCATAGAGCGGAACGCCGCAGTCGTCGCAGTATTCCGGTTCGAAGCGGCCGGCATGGCGGCGGATGTCGGTCACGCCCGTTTCCTTGAGCAGCGAGACGATTTCCTCGAGCGGGCCGTCGATTGGCGTGTCCGCGTCGATCATCGTGTCTTCGGCCGCGACATCACCGTTCTCGCGTCCGTAGAGCGGCCACACGACGCCGTAGATCACGTCGTTGCTGCCGCGGCGGGTGAAGCCGATTCGATATTCGTCAATGCGTCGCTCGCCGAACCCTGCAACCACTGCGCGCAGCTCTTGCGGTGCCGCACCGATCGTATCGAACAGATAGCGGGTCGCCGTGCGCATGGTGTGTGGTCGAACGCGTTCGTCGGCGTCGCGGCAGGCCGAGTAATAGGCATCCGGCAGCAGGCACTCGAATTCGCAGCCCGGCAGCGCGACGGACAGATTGGCGCCGCCCTGGCCCGTCCATTGTTCGAGACACTGGCCGCGCTCGATACGCGCGCCCTGATCTTCTTCCTGCCAGCGGAACATGGCCGAACCGGCCGGCGCGGCCACGACGGCGAGCAGGAAGCGCGGATCGGCGAGGATCGGGGATGTCTCGGGCAGGTCGCCAAAGTTGATGCGCGGCGTTTGGCCGCCCAATGCGGCTTGCGCCAGCTGCTGCGTGAGGCGGTAGGCCTCGACGTGATGGCGCGGCAACTGGTCGATGCTGTAGAGGAACGGCGCGAGCGCCACGTGCGTCTGTTCGGCCAGTACATGTGCTTGCAGATGCGTGTGCAGCACATCGGCGATTTCCGTCTTGAGCGGGCCGGACGGAATCATGTAGCGCGTCCAGGCGAGAATCGGTATCGCGACGAGCAGGGCTTCGTGCGTTTGTCCTTCGTGCTCGAGCAGCAGCGATTCGCTATGCGTCTCGGCCATGTCGGCGAGGGCGCCGTAGGCGTCTGCATGATTCTGTTGCAGATGGTCGAGCGCGGCGTCGAGGGTCGTCTGATTGCCGTTGCGGATCACCTTCGTGAGCAGCGCGTCGAGCTTCGCTTCCCAGAACCGATCTTCGACGCGACTGCCGGACGCGAACAGCGCGAGCGACAAGCCGACTAGTTTGTCGGCATCGGGGGGAAGGCGTTTGGCGGTTCGCTGGCGCATAGATCTCGATCAATATTAGAGTGGGTGCGATGAACCTGCCATTTTAGTCCGTTCCTGGCGGATGCTGCGGTTCACACCAACGAGCGCGCGTCCTGGCGCAAGCGAGATCGATCTCGGCGACTGGAGGGTGGCGGTATGCGAAAAAAAATGCTCGAACCCTCTTGCACGATCGGGAAAGCTTGCTTAGAATTCGGCCTCTCTCGCGATGACGGAAACGCAGAACGAGAGGAGGAGCCAGGCAGGACAAGGAGAGCGCCGGAATTTGGGCCGCTTCTTTGAACTGGTGAGGAACTCGATCGATGCGGTTTGTTGATCGAAGCGCTGAAAAAATTAGTTGACGCGCTTCAAAATGTTCTTCATAATCTCGCTTCTCTGCTGCTGAAAACGCAGCGCCGAAACGAAGCCAAGCTTCTCTCGGAAACGCTCTTTAACAATCTACAGCCGATAAGTGTGGACGCTTGATGGAAGCGGTCCTGATCTTAGGATCAGGTCAGCAAAAGTATCAAGAGTCTCACACAAAAGTAAGTCAGGTTTATGAAGTAATTCGTAATCCTGTCAGCTTTGAGTGAGCGACCGGTTCGAAAGAACCGAAAAACAGTAACAGGTATTGAACTGAAGAGTTTGATCCTGGCTCAGATTGAACGCTGGCGGCATGCCTTACACATGCAAGTCGAACGGCAGCACGGACTTCGGTCTGGTGGCGAGTGGCGAACGGGTGAGTAATACATCGGAACATGTCCTGTAGTGGGGGATAGCCCGGCGAAAGCCGGATTAATACCGCATACGATCTACGGATGAAAGCGGGGGACCTTCGGGCCTCGCGCTATAGGGTTGGCCGATGGCTGATTAGCTAGTTGGTGGGGTAAAGGCCCACCAAGGCGACGATCAGTAGCTGGTCTGAGAGGACGACCAGCCACACTGGGACTGAGACACGGCCCAGACTCCTACGGGAGGCAGCAGTGGGGAATTTTGGACAATGGGCGAAAGCCTGATCCAGCAATGCCGCGTGTGTGAAGAAGGCCTTCGGGTTGTAAAGCACTTTTGTCCGGAAAGAAATCCTTGACTCTAATAAAGCCGAGGGATGACGGTACCGGAAGAATAAGCACCGGCTAACTACGTGCCAGCAGCCGCGGTAATACGTAGGGTGCAAGCGTTAATCGGAATTACTGGGCGTAAAGCGTGCGCAGGCGGTTTGTTAAGACCGATGTGAAATCCCCGGGCTCAACCTGGGAACTGCATTGGTGACTGGCAAGCTAGAGTATGGCAGAGGGGGGTAGAATTCCACGTGTAGCAGTGAAATGCGTAGAGATGTGGAGGAATACCGATGGCGAAGGCAGCCCCCTGGGCCAATACTGACGCTCATGCACGAAAGCGTGGGGAGCAAACAGGATTAGATACCCTGGTAGTCCACGCCCTAAACGATGTCAACTAGTTGTTGGGGATTCATTTCCTTAGTAACGAAGCTAACGCGTGAAGTTGACCGCCTGGGGAGTACGGTCGCAAGATTAAAACTCAAAGGAATTGACGGGGACCCGCACAAGCGGTGGATGATGTGGATTAATTCGATGCAACGCGAAAAACCTTACCTACCCTTGACATGGTCGGAATCCTGGAGAGATCCGGGAGTGCTCGAAAGAGAACCGATACACAGGTGCTGCATGGCTGTCGTCAGCTCGTGTCGTGAGATGTTGGGTTAAGTCCCGCAACGAGCGCAACCCTTGTCCTTAGTTGCTACGCAAGAGCACTCTAAGGAGACTGCCGGTGACAAACCGGAGGAAGGTGGGGATGACGTCAAGTCCTCATGGCCCTTATGGGTAGGGCTTCACACGTCATACAATGGTCGGAACAGAGGGTCGCCAACCCGCGAGGGGGAGCTAATCCCAGAAAACCGATCGTAGTCCGGATCGCACTCTGCAACTCGAGTGCGTGAAGCTGGAATCGCTAGTAATCGCGGATCAGCATGCCGCGGTGAATACGTTCCCGGGTCTTGTACACACCGCCCGTCACACCATGGGAGTGGGTTTTACCAGAAGTGGCTAGTCTAACCGCAAGGAGGACGGTCACCACGGTAGGATTCATGACTGGGGTGAAGTCGTAACAAGGTAGCCGTATCGGAAGGTGCGGCTGGATCACCTCCTTTCTCGAGCTAATACCGCGAAAGTTGAGCGTTCACGCTTATCGGCTGTAAATCAAGACAGACTCAGGGGTCTGTAGCTCAGTTGGTTAGAGCACCGTCTTGATAAGGCGGGGGTCGTTGGTTCGAATCCAACCAGACCCACCACTTAGTCTGGACAGTATCCTTGAGAAGTCTCTGTATGGGGGCATAGCTCAGCTGGGAGAGCACCTGCTTTGCAAGCAGGGGGTCGTCGGTTCGATCCCGTCTGCCTCCACCAATCTTCAATGACAAGCGTTCAGGTCAGTGTGACCTGAGGATTTGTCATTGGCGATTGAGCCAGTCAGAGCGATCTGTACACCATGTGTACTTATCGGCTGTCGTTCTTTAACAATCTAGAAGAAGTAGTAATTTGAATAACGGAAACGTCTATTTGAGATGGGCGTGAAAGTTATTCGGGTTGTGATTGTATCGATGTATCTCAAGAAGATTCGAACTTAATTGTTCGGCTCAAATTGGAATACGGCACAAATGCGAGAACTCAACCTGTAGCGACTGTCCAGCGCAAGCGAGACAGACTCGTTATAGGGTCAAGCGAACAAGTGCATGTGGTGGATGCCTTGGCGATCACAGGCGATGAAGGACGCGGTAGCCTGCGAAAAGCTACGGGGAGCTGGCAAACAAGCTTTGATCCGTAGATGTCCGAATGGGGAAACCCACTCCTTTTGGAGTATCCATAGCTGAATACATAGGCTATGTGAAGCGAACGCGGTGAACTGAAACATCTAAGTAACCGCAGGAAAAGAAATCAACCGAGATTCCCAAAGTAGTGGCGAGCGAAATGGGAAGAGCCTGTACTCTTTATTTGTATTGTTAGTCGAACGCTCTGGAAAGTGCGGCCATAGCAGGTGATAGCCCTGTAGACGAAAACAGTATGAAAGAACTAGGTGTACGACAAGTAGGGCGGGACACGTGAAATCCTGTCTGAAGATGGGGGGACCATCCTCCAAGGCTAAATACTCGTGATCGACCGATAGTGAACCAGTACCGTGAGGGAAAGGCGAAAAGAACCCCGGGAGGGGAGTGAAATAGATCCTGAAACCGCATGCATACAAACAGTCGGAGCCTCGTAAGGGGTGACGGCGTACCTTTTGTATAATGGGTCAGCGACTTACGTTCAGTAGCAAGCTTAACCGAATAGGGCAGGCGTAGCGAAAGCGAGTCCGAATAGGGCGTTCAGTTGCTGGGCGTAGACCCGAAACCAAGTGATCTATCCATGGCCAGGATGAAGGTGCGGTAACACGTACTGGAGGTCCGAACCCACTAACGTTGAAAAGTTAGGGGATGAGCTGTGGATAGGGGTGAAAGGCTAAACAAACTTGGAAATAGCTGGTTCTCTCCGAAAACTATTTAGGTAGTGCCTCGCGTCTCACCTTCGGGGGTAGAGCACTGTCATGGTTGAGGGGTCCATTGCGGATTACCTCGCCATAGCAAACTCCGAATACCGAAGAGTGCAATCGCGGGAGACAGACATCGGGTGCTAACGTCCGGTGTCAAGAGGGAAACAACCCAGACCGCCAGCTAAGGTCCCCAAATATAGCTAAGTGGGAAACGAAGTGGGAAGGCTAAAACAGTCAGGAGGTTGGCTTAGAAGCAGCCATCCTTTAAAGAAAGCGTAATAGCTCACTGATCGAGTCGTCCTGCGCGGAAGATGTAACGGGGCTAAGCTATATACCGAAGCTGCGGATGCACATTTATGTGCATGGTAGGAGAGCGTTCCGTAAGCCTGCGAAGGTGCACTGTAAAGTGTGCTGGAGGTATCGGAAGTGCGAATGCTGACATGAGTAGCGATAAAGGGGGTGAAAGGCCCCCTCGCCGTAAGCCCAAGGTTTCCTACGCAACGTTCATCGGCGTAGGGTGAGTCGGCCCCTAAGGCGAGGCAGAAATGCGTAGCTGATGGGAAGCAGGTCAATATTCCTGCACCATTGTTAAATGCGATGGGGGGACGGATCGCGGAAGGTTGTCCGGGTGTTGGAAGTCCCGGTCGCTGCATTGGAGAAGGTGCTTAGGCAAATCCGGGCACAGAATTCAAGGGTGTGGCGCGAGCTTCTTAGGAAGCGAAGCAATTGGAAGTGGTTCCAAGAAAAGCCTCTAAGCTTCAGTTTAACAGTGACCGTACCGCAAACCGACACAGGTGGGCGAGATGAGTATTCTAAGGCGCTTGAGAGAACTCGGGAGAAGGAACTCGGCAAATTGGTACCGTAACTTCGGGATAAGGTACGCCCTTGTAGCTTGACTGGCCTGCGCCAGAAGGGTGAAAGGGTTGCAATAAACTGGTGGCTGCGACTGTTTAATAAAAACACAGCACTCTGCAAACACGAAAGTGGACGTATAGGGTGTGACGCCTGCCCGGTGCCGGAAGATTAAATGATGGGGTGCAAGCTCTTGATTGAAGTCCCGGTAAACGGCGGCCGTAACTATAACGGTCCTAAGGTAGCGAAATTCCTTGTCGGGTAAGTTCCGACCTGCACGAATGGCGTAACGATGGCCACACTGTCTCCTCCCGAGACTCAGCGAAGTTGAAGTGTTTGTGATGATGCAATCTCCCCGCGGCTAGACGGAAAGACCCCATGAACCTTTACTGTAGCTTTGCATTGGACTTTGAACCGATCTGTGTAGGATAGGTGGGAGGCTATGAAACCGGAACGCTAGTTTCGGTGGAGCCGTCCTTGAAATACCACCCTGGTTTGTTTGAGGTTCTAACCTTGGCCCGTGATCCGGGTCGGGGACAGTGCATGGTAGGCAGTTTGACTGGGGCGGTCTCCTCCCAAAGTGTAACGGAGGAGTACGAAGGTACGCTAGGTACGGTCGGAAATCGTGCTGATAGTGCAATGGCATAAGCGTGCTTAACTGCGAGACCGACAAGTCGAGCAGGTGCGAAAGCAGGTCATAGTGATCCGGTGGTTCTGTATGGAAGGGCCATCGCTCAACGGATAAAAGGTACTCTGGGGATAACAGGCTGATACCGCCCAAGAGTTCATATCGACGGCGGTGTTTGGCACCTCGATGTCGGCTCATCTCATCCTGGGGCTGTAGCCGGTCCCAAGGGTATGGCTGTTCGCCATTTAAAGAGGTACGTGAGCTGGGTTTAAAACGTCGTGAGACAGTTTGGTCCCTATCTGCCGTGGGCGTTGGATATTTGAAGGGGGCTGCTCCTAGTACGAGAGGACCGGAGTGGACGAACCTCTGGTGTACCGGTTGTCACGCCAGTGGCATCGCCGGGTAGCTATGTTCGGAAGAGATAACCGCTGAAAGCATCTAAGCGGGAAACTCGCCTTAAGATGAGATATCCCTGGAGGCTTGACCTCCTTGAAGGGTCGTTCGAGACCAGGACGTTGATAGGTCAGGTGTGTAAGCGCAGTAATGCGTTCAGCTAACTGATACTAATTGCCCGTAAGGCTTGATCCTATAACAAGTCTGCGTCGATAGCTGTGAGTGCTTCAGCACTTACAGATATCCCGTCCTGAACCACAGGTTCAGGATCTTAAACAGCGCGATAAGTTATACAGAATTGAGTCCTCGTGTGCCGATACACACAACTCATTACTACTTCTTCCAGATTGGATGTGGCGCTCAACAGCGACGCATCAACCCCTTTAGCCTGATGACCATAGCGAGTCGGTACCACCCCTTCCCATCCCGAACAGGACCGTGAAACGACTCTACGCCGATGATAGTGCGGATTGCCCGTGTGAAAGTAGGTAATCGTCAGGCTTCCCTCTTCAGAACCCCCGCTGCGTATGCAGTGGGGGTTTTGTCTTTGGAGCTGAGGAAAACATTCCTTCGCAACGGGACGCCCTCGCAACGGGTACATAGTCAGCACCATTTTCAATATCGCGCTACGATCGGCCGTTATCGACGGAGGAATCACGTGAATATCGGTGAAGCCGCACGCGCCTCGGGCGTCAGCGCGAAAATGATTCGCTACTACGAAAGCGTCGGCCTGATCGAGCCAGCGCAGCGAACCGATGCCGGCTACCGCACGTACGGTGATAGCGAAGTTCATCTGCTGAAGTTCATCCGGCAAGCGCGCAGGCTGGGTTTTCTCGTCGACGATGTCCGAAAGCTGCTGGCGCTTTGGCAAGACCGCTTCCGTGCCAGCGCGGAGGTCAAGGCGATTGCCCTCGAACATGTATCCGAACTCGACCAGAGAATTGCCGAGCTCACGGACATGCGAAATACCTTGGCCAAGCTCGCGGCACACTGCCATGGCGACGATCGCCCGGACTGCCCGATCCTTGAACAACTCGCCGATACCGAAATGCACTAATATTGTGCATATAAATTCTTCGAAAAATTCTCCATTTGCACATGATTCCTAAGTAAATCAATGGGTTGAGTGTATTTTCTGAGATGCATTCTGTTTTGGAATGCAAACTATTCGTGCATTTCATTAGCAAGATGGTGCGTTCTCGCTATAATTCGGGTCAACCCTATACGGGATATCCCTGATTCAGTGTCAGCCGGGGGATCTCAAACTTCCTTGGAGAGCATCATGGTTGCGTACATCGTTGAAAAGTTGAGCTACTGGTTTGAATCTGCTGAACGTGAGCGTCGCGAAGCCTATCTGGCATCGTCGAGCGACATCGTTCAACTCGAGCACCGCATTCGCTCGCTCGAAACGAACGGCTACTCGCTGTAAGCTGAACCCGTTTCGGCTGCATGCGGTTTGCATGCAAAAATGTAAAAAGCCCCGAACTTGTCGGGGCTTTTGCTTTTTTGATCCGATCAATGTCGCACGAGGTAGGCATCCAGCGGTATCGTCTTGAAAACGGGATCAATCCAACGGACGGGCGGGATGAACAAGATGTCTTCGATGTACCGTGATTCGGGCAAGCGTCAATGGTGGGCGGTGCTGCTGATAGCAATCGCCAGTTGGGGCTCGAATGCGAACGCAAAGCAGCCCGCCAGACAAGAAGAGCGGCCGCCGGTAGTGCTCGAAACGCAAACCGGTATCCACGATGGGCGCTCCGGTACGGTGCTGCAAACTGCACCGTTGAATCCGGCGCCGATTGTCGAGCCTGCGCAGATCCGGCAGCCCGCTGAATTGCAGCAAAGCAACCAGGTGCCTGTTGTCGTCGCACCGTATATCCGCGTGCCTGCTACGCCGGGCTATCGGCAATAGCGAACTGCCTCGGCTGCTTGCTCAGGCGCTGCGCAGTTCGAGGCCGAACTTGGCGCCGCCATCCTGGCCGAGTGTTTCTACGAGATAGGGCAGGGCTTCCCGCATCGATTCAGCCAGCGTATAGGGCGGGTTCAGAATGAACATGCCGCTCCCGTAAAGCCCGAATCCATCTGCCGGAGCATGACTGACCGTCAGCGTGAGATGCAGCCAGTTCGTCGTCTGCAGCCGCTTCAGTTGGTCGGGGAAGCGCTCCGATTCAGGGCGCTTGACCTGCGGATACCACACGGCATAGCAACCGGTCGCGAAGCGCTTCAACCCTTCCTCGACACAAGCCAGCGTGCGCGCGTAATCGCGCTTGTCTTCATACGAAGGATCAATGAGTACCAGGGCGCGACGCGGAGGTGGCGGCAGCAGGGCCTTGAGCCCTTCGAAACCATCTGTTGCGTAAATCATCGCGCGCCGGCCTGCGTCGCGGAAGTTGTGACGCAGGATATCGATTTCGGTGCTGTGCATCTCGAACAGCCGGATGCGGTCCTGCTCACGCAGCATGCGCCACGCGAGGTATGGCGAGCCCGGGTAGTAGCGTAGATCGGCAGACTCGTTGCAGGAGCGGATTTCGTCGACGTAGTCCGAGAGTGCCGCGGGCAGGTCGTCGGCATTCCACAGCTTGGCAATGCCGGTTTCGTATTCGGCCGTCTTCGCCGCGAAGCCTTCGTCCAGCGCATACACGCCCGCCCCCGCGTGCGTGTCGATATACCAATACGATTTGTCTTTCTTGTTCAGGTAGTGAAGCAACTGGACGACGACGGCGTGCTTGAGCACATCGGCGTGGTTGCCGGCATGGAACGCGTGGCGGTAACTGAACATGGCGGGGATGAGGCGAGTAGAGTCAAAAACGGCCGCTCGAACGCTTTGCAGGCGCCACTCAGGCACCTGCATTCGCAATTCGCGCGGCCGACTATTGTACGCGAGAGCGCTTACTGCGCCTGATCGCCGACGATCTCCTCGATATGCTGCTTCAACTCCGGCGTCAAGCGGGCCGCCACCTCGATCGCCTTCATGTTTTCGCCGATCTGTTCGACGCGCGAGGCCCCGGTGATGACCGTGCTGACGTTCGGGTTCTTCAGAATCCACGCGATGGCCAACTGCGCCAGCGTGCAGCCGAGCTCGTCGGCGACGCCGGCCAGCTTCGAGACTGCCTGATTCTTCGCCGGATCCGTCAATTGTTCGCGCAGCCAGTCGTAGCCCTGAATGGCGGCTCGGCTGTCGGCCGGTACCCCATCGCGATACTTGCCGGTCAGCAGGCCCGATGCGAGCGGGCTCCATGTAGTGAGGCCCAGGCCGATGTCTTCGTAGAGCCGATGGTATTCCTGCTCGACGCGGCGGCGGTGCAGCAGGTTGTACTGCGGCTGTTCCATGACCGGCTTGTGCAGGTGATGGCGCTCGGCGATGTCGTAAGCGGCGCGAATTTCATCCGCACTCCACTCCGACGTGCCCCAGTAAAGCGCCTTGCCGCGCGCGATCATGTCGCTCATCGCCCAGACCGTCTCCTCGATCGGCGTATTCGGATCGGGGCGGTGACAGAACACGAGGTCGACGTAGTCGAGCTTCAGCCGGCGCAAGGAGCCGTCGATCGCGTCCATCAGATACTTGCGGTTCAGCGTGTGGTATTGATTCGGTGCTTCGGCCAGGCCCCAGAAAAACTTCGTCGACACCACATAGCTGATGCGCGACCAGCCGAGCGACTTCAACGCTTCGCCCATGATTTCCTCGGATTGCCCGCGCGCGTACACCTCGGCGTTGTCGAAGAAATTGATGCCGGCATCGCGCGCCGCGGCCAGCGATTCGCGCGCGGCACGTTGATCGACTTGATTGCCGTACGTGACCCACGAACCGATCGACAATTCGCTGACTTGCAGCCCGGATCGGCCCAGGCGTCGGTAATTCATCATGGCTTTCCTCCTGTTCGGAACAGCGGCTAGCTTAGCCCGTTTGCGGACGGCATGCAGGACGCTTCGTGCACGATAGCGGCGCCGGACGCGCGCCGACAACTATCCGAATGGCCAGCTTGTTTTGCCATGCCCGACCATGATTTCATTGGAACCTACTGGATTGATGAGACGTCGGCATGGCTTCGAAACTGTGCGGCAACGTTGCCGTGGTGTTCACAGGCTGCGCGGCGCTATTGCCACCGTTTTCCGTCGCCAATAAAAAACGCGCTCCGTGGAGCGCGTTTCCGGCAGAGCGATATGGCGCGAATCGTTCGCGCCAGTCGCCTGACTTACTTCAGCACCGCTGCAATCGCGTTGGCGACGGCATCGATGTTGCGCGTGTTGAGCGCAGCCACGCAGATCCGGCCGGTGCCCACCGCGTAGATGCCGAACTCTTCACGCAGACGGTCGACTTGCGCCGACGTCAGGCCCGAGTAAGAGAACATGCCGCGCTGGGCATTGATAAAGCTGAAGTCGCGGTTCACGCCGCTCGCCTTCAGGCGGTCGACCAGGCCATTGCGCATTGCGCGGATACGGTCGCGCATTTCGCCGAGTTCCTGCACCCACGAAGCGTACAGGTCCGGCGAGCTCAGCACGGCCGCAACCAGTGCGCCGCCGTGGGTCGGCGGGTTGGAGTAGTTCGTGCGGATCACGCGCTTCAGTTGCGACAGCACGCGCGTGGCTTCGTCCTTGCTCGCGGTGATGATCGACAGCGCGCCGATACGCTCGCCATAGAGCGAGAACGACTTCGAGAACGACGACGACACGAACACGTTCAGGTCGGCCGCAGCAAACAGGCGCACGGCTGCCGAATCGGCTTCGAGGTCTTCGCCGAAGCCTTGATAGGCGATGTCGAGGAACGGCACGAGCTGGCGCGCCTTGACCGTTTCGACGACCTGCGCCCATTGCGCTTCGGTCAGGTCGACGCCGGTCGGGTTGTGGCAGCACGCGTGCAGCACGACGATCGTGCCGGCAGCGTAGCTGTTCAGCGCGCCGAGCATGGCGTCGAAGTTCACGCCGTGGGTGGCGGCGTCGTAGTACGGGTAGGCATCGACCTTGAAGCCGGCCGTCTCGAACAGCGCGCGGTGGTTTTCCCAGCTCGGATCGCTGATCGCGACCTTGGCGTTCGGGTTCAGCGTGCGCAGGAAATCCGCGCCGATCTTCAGCGCGCCCGTGCCGCCGATGGCTTGCGCCGTCACGACGCGGCCGGCTGCGATCAGCGGCGAATCGTTGCCGAGCAGCAGCTTCTGCACGGCGGCGTCGTAGGCGGCGATGCCGTCGATCGGCAGGTAGCCGCGCGGCAGGCCGGCTTCGACGCGCGCCTTTTCCGCGTCACGCACGGCGCGCAGCAACGGTATCTTGCCTTCCTCGTTGGTGTACACGCCAACGCCGAGGTTCACCTTGGTCGGGCGCGTATCGGCGTTGAAGGCTTCATTGAGGCCCAGGATCGGGTCGCGGGGGGCGAGTTCGACAGCGGAAAAGAGCGACATGATGATTTCGCAGCAATAGTAGTGGAATGAAATCGGGGTCCGGTTCCCGCGTGGCGCGGGTGCATGCCGAGGGCCGCAGCTTCCGGAGCGAATCCCGCCATTGTAGCGAATTGCGCCGCGATTTCGGCCAAAGCCGGGCGGGTGATGCAGGTATGGCAAGGCGAAAACCGGACGCAACCGCAGGCGTTGGCCGCGACGTGCCATCCTGGTGGCGGCATCGAGTCCGAGCCCGTCTGTCCGGACCGCCGCTGCGCCTAACGGTCAGCCCGGCGGTGGGCGAAGCGCTAAAATGCTCTTTTGCACGCGGCCAGGCCCTCGCTCCATGTCCGAACATTCCCCCGATGTGTCCGCCGAACTCGACGAATCGAAATTCGCGACGTTCGACGGTTCGCCATTCCAGCTTTATCAGCCGTATCCGCCTGCCGGTGATCAGCCCACGGCAATCGCCACGCTCGTCGAGGGCGTGGAGGACGGCCTGTCGTTCCAGACGCTGCTCGGCGTGACGGGGTCCGGCAAGACCTTCACGATGGCGAACACGATCGCGCAGCTCGGCCGCCCTGCCATCGTGTTCGCGCCGAACAAAACGCTCGCCGCACAGCTCTATGCGGAGTTCCGCGAGTTCTTTCCGCGCAATGCGGTCGAGTATTTCGTTTCGTACTACGACTATTACCAGCCGGAAGCCTATGTGCCGCAGCGCGACCTGTTCATCGAAAAGGACTCGTCGATCAACGAGCACATCGAGCAGATGCGGCTGTCGGCCACCAAGAGCCTGATGGAGCGGCGCGACGTGGTGATCGTGGCCACCGTGTCGGCGATCTACGGTATCGGCAACCCGTCCGAATATCACCAGATGATCCTGACGCTGCGCGCCGGCGACCGGCTCGGCCAGCGCGACGTGATCGCGCGGCTGATCGCGATGCAGTACACGCGCAACGAGCAGGATTTCCAGCGCGGCACGTTCCGCGTGCGAGGCGACACGATCGACATCTTCCCGGCCGAGCACGCCGAGATGGCGGTGCGCGTCGAGTTGTTCGACGACGAGGTCGAGACGCTGCAACTGTTCGATCCGCTGACGGGCCGGGTGCGCCAGAAGATCCCGCGCTTCACCGTTTATCCGTCGTCGCACTACGTCACGCCGCGCGACACGGTGATGCGCGCGATCGAGACTATCAAGGACGAACTGCGCGAACGTCTCGAATTCTTCCATTCCGACAATCGTCTGGTCGAGGCGCAGCGGCTCGAGCAGCGTACCCGCTTCGATCTCGAAATGCTGCAGGAACTGGGCTTCTGCAAGGGCATCGAGAACTACTCGCGGCATTTCTCGGGCGCTGCCGCCGGCGAGCCGCCGCCGACGCTGGTCGATTACCTGCCGTCCGACGCGCTGATGCTGCTCGACGAATCGCACGTGCTGATCGGTCAGTTGAACGGGATGTACAACGGCGACCGCGCACGCAAGGAAAACCTCGTCAATTACGGCTTCCGTTTGCCGTCGGCGCTCGACAACCGGCCGCTGAAATTCCCCGAGTTCGAGCGCAAGATGCGCCAGGTCGTGTTCGTATCGGCCACGCCGGCCGATTACGAGCAGCGCGTGTCGGGGCAGACGGCCGAGCAGGTGGTGCGGCCGACCGGCCTGGTCGACCCCGAGATCGAGGTGCGGCCGGCGACCACCCAGGTGGACGACGTGCTGGCCGAGATCAACGAGCGCGTGAAGGCCGGCGAGCGCGTGCTGATCACCACGTTGACCAAGCGCATGTCCGAGCAACTGACCGAGTTCCTGTCCGACCACGGCGTCAAGGTGCGCTATCTGCACAGCGACATCGACACGGTCGAGCGCGTCGAAATCATCCGCGACCTGCGGCTCGGCACGTTCGACGTGCTGGTGGGCATCAACCTGCTGCGCGAGGGCCTCGACATTCCCGAGGTGTCGCTGGTGGCGATTCTCGACGCCGACAAGGAAGGCTTCCTGCGCGCCGAGCGCTCGCTGATCCAGACGATCGGCCGTGCGGCGCGTAACGTGAACGGCAAGGCGATTCTGTATGGCGACAAGATCACCGATTCGATGCGCCGCGCGATCGACGAAACCGAACGCCGCCGGGTCAAGCAGATCGCCCACAACGAGGCGCTCGGCATCACGCCGCGCGGCGTGGTGAAGCGTATCAAGGACATCATCGATGGCGTCTACAACGCCGACGATGCACGTGCCGAGCTGAAGGAAGCGCAGCAGCGCGCGAAATTCGAGGACATGTCCGAGAAGCAGCTTGCCAAGGAAATCAAGCGTCTCGAAAAGCAGATGACCGACTACGCGAAGAACCTCGAGTTCGAGAAGGCCGCGCAGACGCGCGATCAGCTCTCGCTGTTGCGCGAGCGTGTGTTCGGAGCCAACGTGGGCGACCGCCTCGAAGGCGCGAACTGATTCTGTCCCCACACCGATCCGGCCACGAAAGTGGCCAGATCGGTGCATTTCCGCGATCCACGCCGGCATCGAACGCTGCTTTCCGACCGTCTTCGAAAATCTTCCGAAATCCTTTCTGCGTCAAAGGCTTGAAATTATTCCCCCTTTGTTTCGCGTGCGATTCAATGCTAAACTCGCCAATTATTGAGAATGGTTCGCATTAACGTTCTTGCTTACTCATGTCGCGCGGTAGGAGCCGGGCGGCATTTTTTCATCTGACGATAATAATCAGGAGTCTCAATGTTCGGTTCGTCCATCACCCGTTGTGGGGTCGCAGTCGCGGCGGCACTTTTCGCGATGTCGGCATCGGCCGCCGAGTATCCGATCGGCAAGCAGCAAATCCAGGGTGGCATGGAGGTGGGCACGGTCTACCTGCAACCGATCACGATGGAACCGGAAGGCATGATGCGCAAGGCATCGGATTCGGACATCCACCTGGAGACCGACATCCACGCGGTGAAGAACAACCCGACCGGCTTCGCCGAAGGCGACTGGATGCCGTACCTGCAGGTGGAATACACGCTGACCAAGCAGGGCGACGCGAAGTGGAAGTCGCAGGGCGTGCTGATGGGCATGGTCGCGAACGACGGCCCGCACTACGGCGACAACGTCAAGCTGGCCGGCCCTGGCAAGTACCACCTGGCGCTGACGGTCAAGCCGCCGATGCAGATGGGCCATATGGCGTTCGGCCGCCACGTCGACAAGGAAACGGGCGTGGGCCCGTGGTTCAAGCCGTTCACGCTCGAATACGATTTCCCGTTCGCCGGCATCGGCAAGAAGGGCGGTTACTGATCGGGTTCCACGGCCGGGCGGCATCGTCTCGATGCCGCCTTCTACGAGAAGCACAATGACATTCCCCAAGATTTTCGCCGCCGTGCTCGCCGGCCTGGCGGTTGCAACCGCGGCTCAAGCCGCCGATCTGCCGACCTTCAAGCTCGAGATGGCCGACGGCAAGCTCAACCCGGCCCGCATCGAAGTGCCGGCCGGCCAGCGCATCAAGATCGAAGTCCGCAATACCGGCAAGGGCGCAGTCGAATTCGAGAGCGTCCAGCTGCGCAAGGAGAAGGTCCTCGCGCCGGGCGCCGAATCGTTCGTCGTGATCGCGCCGCTGTCGCCGGGCGAATACAAATTCTTCGACGATTTTCATCAGCAAGCGCAAGGCGTCATCGTCGCGAAGTAGTTCCGATTTATCGTGCGGCCGCGGACGTCCCGCCGTGGCCGGGACACGGAGGTTATCAATGGGTCAAATCATCTTCATCGTCTGGCGCGAAAGCGTCGAGGCGCTATTGGTCGTCGGCATTCTCTATGCGTGGCTGCGTAACGGCGACGCCGAAACGCGCCGCGGCTTGCCGTACCTGTGGGTCGGCGTGGGCGCGGGCCTGTTGATGGCGCTGGGCCTGGGCGCCGCGCTGGTCGGGTTCACCGAAGTGCTGTCGGGCGACGCGCAGGATTACTTCCAGACCGCGATGGTGCTGGTCGCCTGCGTGCTGATCGTGCAGATGGTGTTCTGGATGAAGAAACACGGGCGCACGCTCAAGCGCGACATGGAGCAATCGCTGCAGGAAACCACCAAAACCGCCAACTGGTGGGGCGTGGCGGTGCTGGTGGCGCTGGCCATCGCGCGCGAGGGCAGCGAGACGGTGATCTTCCTGTACGGCCTCGGCTTCGGCCAGAGCGGCCATGTGGGCGGTGCTCAGGTGCTGGCGGTCGTGATCGGCCTCGCGCTCGCGTTGTTCACCTTCTATCTGTTGCAACTGGGCGGCAAGATCTTCTCGTGGCGCCTGTTTTTCCGCGTCACCGAAATCATGCTGCTGTTCCTCGGCGCGGGCCTGTTCGAGGCGGGCGTCGACAAGCTGATCGACAAGGAAATCCTGCCGCTCGGCATTTCGCAGCTGTGGGACAGCTCGGCGATCCTCGACGATTCGAGCACGTTCGGCTCGCTGGTCGCCACACTGACCGGCTATCGCGCGCATCCGGCGCTGACCAACCTGGTGGCCTACGTGCTGTATTGGGTCGTGGTGTACGGGCTGCTGAAGATCGCGACGCGCCGTCCGGCCGCCGCGGCAGGGCGCGCCGCATGAGCACGCCGGCGAGCGGCCTGCGCTGGAGCCGGTTGACCGAAGCCGGTCACTGGATGCAGCGCCACGGCGCGTGGATTCGCGGCATCCAGTGGGTGGTGGTGCTGGTCTATGCGTTCCTGATTCTCGTGCCGGCGTTCACGCCGCTGCCCGACGACACGGCGCACCTGTGGAACAACCTGACGCTCGCGGCGCAGTTCGTGTTCTGGGGCATCTGGTGGCCGTTCGTATTGCTGTCGATGGTGATGTTGGGCCGGGTGTGGTGCGGTGTGCTGTGCCCCGAGGGGGCGCTTGCCGAATTCGCCAGCAAGTTCGGCCGCGGCCGCGCGATTCCGCGCTGGATGCGCTGGGGCGGCTGGCCGTTCGTCGCGTTCGGCATCACCACCATCTACGGCCAGATGGTCAGCGTCTATCAATACCCGCGCGCCGTGCTGCTGGTGCTCGGCGGCTCGACGTTCGCGGCGATGGTGATCGGCCTGCTGTACGGCCGCGAGAAGCGCGTCTGGTGCAAGTATCTGTGCCCCGTCAACGGCGTGTTCGCGTTGCTCGCGCGGCTGGCGCCGGTGCGCTTCAAGGTCGACGAGGCTGCGTGGCGCCGCTCCTATACGGAAGGCGAGCACGGCCATCGCGTGATTCCGATCAACTGCGCGCCGCTGGTGCCGCTGCGCAACATGAAGGGCGCGGCGGAGTGCCATATGTGCGGCCGTTGCAGCGGCCATCGCGATGCGATCGCGCTGACGGTGCGTTCGCCGTCCGAGGAAGTCGTCGAGCTCGGTGATGCGCAGGCGAACCCCTGGGACACCGCGTTGATCCTCTACGGCCTGCTGGGCATCGCGATCGGTGCGTTCCATTGGTCGGCCAGCCCCTGGTTCGTGACGATCAAGCAATGGCTCGCCGGCTGGCTGATCGACCGCGACATCACCTGGCCGCTCGAAACCAATGCTCCGTGGTTCCTGCTCACGCATTACCCCGATCAGAACGACGTGTTCTCCTGGCTCGATGGCGGCCTGGTGGTGTCGTATATCGTCGGCACGGGGCTGATCTACGGCACGGCGCTGCTGATCGTGCTGGCCGGCGCGTCGGCGCTGCTGGGCCGCTTCGATCGCGTGCGCCTGCATCACTTGACGCAGGCACTGATTCCGCTGGCCGGCGCGGGCGTGTTCCTCGGCCTGTCGGCCACCACGCTGTCGTTGCTGCGCGCTGAGCATCTGCCGCTCGACTGGGCCTCGCCGGTGCGAATCGCGATCCTGGTCGGCTCGAACCTCTGGAGCGCGTGGCTGGCCTGGCGCGTGACGGGGCGTTATGCGGCATGGCCGCGCCGGTTCGCCGCGATGGCGGGCTTCGGTTTGGCGCTGGCGATCGTCGACAGTGCCTGGTGGCTGATGTTCTGGGTGTTCTGACACGGCTGATCGGCCGTATCGTCCTGCGCCATCCATACCGCATCGATGGCTTTTCGTTGTTCTCCCGCCCATGAAAAAAGCGACGTGCCCGTCAGGCACGTCGCTTTCGCTGCTTCAGTATGAGAACCAAAAAAATGGCTTGGCTTGCTGTAACGACTGCTTGAGTTGGGTTGCACGAAGGGGTCTAGATCTCGCGTGCAAGCCGTTACGGCTGGCTACTGCCCAACACCTCTCAGGGAGGTGGTCCCCACAATACTCGGTACTTACTTCGTCAGGATCAGCTTGCCCAGACGCGTGGCACGAAGCTGATAAGTCTCGCCGTTATGCATGATCGAGACGAGCTTGCGGCCTTGCAACAGGGTATCGCTGGACACGACGCGCTGATTCGGCTCCGGGTTGTCGGTGCCATCCGACTTCGTGACAGCCGCAACTTTCGTCCGGCCACCGGGCGCCGCGCTGCTGGTGCGGCGCAGGCTGAGTGTGGAAGTTCGCATAAGTTCGGTCATTCGGGCCGTTCAATCAGTGGTGTGTCGATGGAATGAATTCTAAATGATAATTATTCCCATTTACTAACGATGTTTTTTAATCGATTTGCCTTGGTCGATAGTTTTTGATGAGCGGCGGATCGAGCGCGAAAAGAACGCGAACTACGGGGGCGAAGCGGGGCGGGAAAGCGTGCGGCGAAGCACGACCGGCGGCGCGCGTGCGGGCCGCCGGTGAAGCGTTCAGTGCAGCGGATCGGGATCGCGGCGGCCCTGCGCGTATTCGCGGATCAGGCGGACCGTGTCGATATCGGAGGTGCGGTATGCCTCCTTGACGATGCCCTGGGTCTGTCGGGCATCCTCGGTGTCGGCCGTGTCCGGCAACGTGGTGGCGTAGGTGAAGCGCAGGAACAGCGCCTGGTCGTCGTGCTCCTCGATCGTCATGGTCAACGAGCCGCCGATCTCGCCGTTGGCGGCGTGGATGTCGTAGCGGACCTGATGATTCGGCGTGAACGTGACGCGATCGCGGATCGTCGCCTGGCCGAAATGCAGCTCGCGCTCGAGCGTGGTGTCGGTGCGATCACTGATCTTGCAATCGTCGAGGCCGATCACGAACAGTTGCGGCTGTTCGGCGCGCAGGACGAGGCCTTCCCAGAGTTGGTCGCGCGTCAGCGTCGGCAACATCGGGTTGTCCATCGCGTTGATCTGGATCAGGTGTTCAAAATTCAAGGCGAGAGCTTCCTTCGGTCGGCGCGGCGGTGAGCCGCAAAAGGGAACTATTGTGACGGAATTTGGAAGCGCCGTCCGGGGCCGGATCGGCGCGTGATCACGGGTTCAAGGCGCGATCGACCCCATCCGGCCGGCCTGGTAATCGGCCACGGCGTCGCGAATTTCCTGCTCGGTATTCATGACGAACGGGCCGTAGCGCACGATCGGCTCGTTGATCGGCCGGCCGCCCACCAGTAGTACATCGAGCGGCGTGTCGCCGGCGCTGATCTCGACCGTATCGCCGTCGTCGTCGAACACGATCATCTGCTGCGGGCCGCTGATCTGCCCGCTCGCGCCGTAGCGGCCCGCGCCGCAGAGCGGATAGGCGAACGCCCGGAAATCGCACGGCACCGGTACGCTGACCTGCGCGCCGGGTTGCAGCGTCAGGTGCAGGTAGAGCAGCGGCGTATGCGTGTCGACGGCGGCCTGCACGCCGAACGCCTCGCCCGCGATCACCTTGATGCGGGTGCGGCCGTCCTCGGACGTCACGCTGGGCAGCGACGACGACGCGATGTCCTGATAGCGCGGCCGGGCGCGCTTGTCGTCGCGCCGCAGGTTCACCCAAAGCTGGATGCCGTGCACGCGGCCGCCCGCCGCGGCGAATTCCGGGTCGGGCATTTCGCTGTGAATCAGCCCCGAGCCGGCCGTCATCCATTGCACGTCGCCCGCACGCAATTCGCCGGTATGGCCGGCCGAATCGCGATGGCGGAAATGGCCGTCGAGCACGTAGGTGACGGTTTCGAAGCCGCGGTGCGGATGATCGGGCGCGCCTTTGGCCGTGCCCGGTGCATAGTCGATCGGGCCGAGCTCGTCGAACAGCAGGAACGGGTCGAAATCGGCGAGCAGACGGGTGGGGAACGGGCGATGAACCTGGAAGCCGGCGCCTTCCGTCGCCCGTAACGACGGATAGACGCGCAGGATGGAGCGCGATACGGGCATCGGATATTTTCCTTACGAGCGTTTGAGCGAAGTCAAAGGCTATTATATGGATCGGCCTGCGGTTGAATTCCGCGCGATCCGCAATGGATCGTTCTGCCATTGGAACGATGAAATGAATATCGATGCACACAATCTGAACGACCTGATGTATTTCTCGCAGATCGTCGAGCACGGTGGGTTTTCGGCTGCCGAACGCGTCCTGGGGATTTCGAAGTCGCGTCTGTCGCGCCGGCTCACGGAGCTGGAGGCGACGCTCGGCGTGCGTCTGCTGCAACGCTCGACGCGCAAGCTGGCGCTGACCGAGGCCGGGCAACTGTTCTACCAGCACTGCCAGGCGATGCTGGCCGAGGCGCAGGCGGCGATGAACGCGGTGCAGCAGTTGCGAGCCTCGCCGCGCGGCACGGTGCGCGTCAGCGTGCCCGTGACGCTGTCGCAGACGATGATGTCGCGGTTGCTGCCCGAATTCCTGCACCGCTACCCGGAGGTGCGCGTGCAGGTGCGCGTGACCAATCAGGTGATCGACCTGTTCGAGGATTCGATCGACATCGCGTTGCGTGTGCGTTCCGAGCCGCCGGAGAACGCCAATATCGTCGTTCGGCCGCTGTGGCGCACCGAGCAGATGCTGGTCGGCTCGCCGAGCCTGCTGGGCCAGAATGCGCCGCCGCTGGAGCCGGGTGATCTGTCGCGCTTTGAGACGCTCGACACGCCCTCGGGCGATGGCCGACACGTGTTCAATTTGATCGCGCCGGACGGCGCGCGCCATGTGCACGAGCACGAACCGCGCCTCGTCACGGCCGACCTGATGACGATCCGCGAGGCCGTGCTCGATGGGGTCGGGATCGCGGCGCTGCCGGAGATGATGTACGGCAATGCGTTGCGCGCCGGGCAACTGTCGCCGGTCATGCCGGGCTGGACCTTGCCGGTGCCGCGGCTCTATGCGGTGTTCGTGTCGCGGCAAGGGATGCCGCCGGCGGTGCGCTCGTTCGTCGATTTCCTCGTCGAGAAACTCGACAACGATTACCGCGAGCCGCAGTGCCCCGAGCGTGAAAAGAAGCGGCAGGCGGAGCAGGCTGCCGTGGCGGCAGCCGTGTGAGCGTGGATCGGTTTTGTCATTGAAGCGCCGCCTGTCATCGCGAGATTCAATCGGGGCTCGCTTGAATGCCCCGACAGCGCCGCCTATATTGGAATTCCACTTCGCGAAGGGATGTTCCGAGCGAATCCGGTGGCTGCATATATTGCCAGCCAGATAGGGCAGAACGCGCAAGTCCGTGCAGACCACGGCGTGTCGCATTGCGTTGCTCCAGGCGCCTGACGCCGCCGAAGAGCCCGCCGCCCGAAGGCGCCCGCGTGCGCATTAAAAAAGGCCTTCATCGTTCGATGAAGGCCTTTTCCATTGGTGCCGCCGAAACGAAATCGTTTCGGACTGCTTGCGATGGGCGAGCGGGCCGCCGCGCGTTTATTTCTTCGCTTCGGTCACGAAGCCGAGCTTGGTCAGGCCGCCGGCCTGCGCCGCCGACATCACCTGCGCCACGTTCTCGTAGGCGATCTTGTGATCGGCGCGGATATGCAGTTCCGGCTGCGGATCGACCTTCGCGGCCTCGGCGATCTTCGCGTCGAGTTCGGTGGTGCTGACCGGCTCGTCGTTCCACGTGACCGTGCCGTCGGCCTGGATCGCGAGATCGATGGTCTTCGGCTTTTCTTCGATCTTCTGGCTGCTCGCATGCGGCAGGTCGATCTTGACCGCGTGATGGATCGCCGGAAGCGTGACGAGGAAGATGATCAGCAGCACGAGCATGACGTCGACGAGGGGCGTCATGTTGATCTCGTTCATCAGGCCGTCGTCGTCATCGTCGCCGAACGAGGTATTCATTGCCATGGTGGGCCTCCGCTCAGTTCGCGCGGGTGGTGGCGAGGCGGATTGCGTCGCGCTTCTTGGCCGAGGCGAGGCTCGAACCCGTCACGAAGTAGGCGTGCAGGCCGTGCGCGAAGCGGCGCAGCTTGGTGACCACGCCCTTGTTCGCACGCGTCAGCGCGTTGTAGCCGAGCACGGCCGGAATCGCGACGAACAGGCCGAATGCCGTCATGATCAGCGATTCGCCGACGGGGCCGGCCACCTGATCGATCGAGGTCTGGCCGGTGGCGCCGATCACGAGCAGCGCGTGATAGATGCCCCACACCGTGCCGAACAGGCCGACGAACGGCGCCGTGCTGCCGATCGAGGCGAGGATCGCGAGGCCGCTTTGCAGGCGCGCGACGCCGTCGTCCATGGTGTCCTTCAGGCAGCGCGTGACCCACTCCGACACGTCCATGCGGTCGTGCAGGTGCGGCTGCGTTTGCTGATGGTGCTCGGCCGCTTCCTTGCCGGCGAGCGCCAGCGCGAGGAACGGGTTGTCCTGCGCGGAGCCCGATGCGTCGCGCAGCTTCTGCACGCCCTTGTCGAATTCGTCCGAGTGCCAGAACGATTGCTCGGCATTCTTGGTCAGGCGGCCGAGCCGCATCACGTTCCAGCCCTTGACGATGATCACGAGCCAGGAGAGCACCGACATGACCAGCAGCGTGATCGCGATGGCGCGTGTCACGAAATCACCTTGCGCCCAGACGTGCGCGATACCGTAGCTTTGCATTTCCTTTCCTTTGTTTGAATCCGGTGTAACTGAATCGGGTGTCGATCGAACGATCGATCAATCGTCGAGCGTGAAATTGAACGGGACCGTATAGCTGGCCCGCATCGCCTGGCCATCCTGCTTGTACGGCTTGCAGGTCGAGGTGCGGGCGGCGTCGAGCGCGGCGTCGTCGAGGCGCTGGAAGCCGCTGCTCTTGGCGAGCGACACGCCGCCGATCTGGCCGCCGATGTCGGTCACGAAGCGGACCATCGCCGTGCCGGTTTCGCCGCGTCGCTTCGACAGCGTCGGGTAATCGGGCTTGACGATCTGGCACGACACCGAGGCGCCGCCCTTCGGCGCCGCGATTTCGAGCGTCGGGCGCGGCGCGGGCGGAGCCGGCGGCGTAGGTGCGGCGACCGGCGCCGGCGGCGCGGGTGTCGGCGCAGGCGCTTCGATGGCGTGCGTGGACGGTGCCTGCGCAATGGGCAGCGGTGTGGGTTTGACGACCGGGCGTGGCTTCGGCGTGGGCTTCGGTACGGGTTTCGGCGGTGTCGGCGTAAGCTTGGATTCGACCGCGACGGGCTTCGGAGCGGGCTCCGAAATCAGTTGCACCGTCATGGCGGATTCGATCTTGGGCTTGGGCAGATCCTGGTCGGGCATCAACAGCGCGCCGGCGATCAGCGCCGCATGCGCGAGCACCACGATGACAGCCGCGCTGACGATACGGCGATTGAAACGAGGCGCGACCGAAACGGCGCCGGTCGGGATGGAAGTCGAGGCCTGCATGTCTGCCAGTCTAGGCGGCGACGCGCTGGGCGCCTGCCGCGGAGTAACGCATCACTTGCGGAAGATCAGCAACGAAATGCACAGGGTGGTTACGAATCCGATCAGCAATTCCATCACAGCTCCTTGGCGAATGGCCGCTGGCTAGCGATTTCCAGGCTCGCTGACGGATGATCAAACGAAAGCGCGGCCGTGAGCCGCGCGAGATAACGTTGCCCGCCGCTCAGGCTGCCTTGCGTTCGTAGAACGTGATGGGCGCCGGTTGCGCGTGCGCGGTGACGCCGCAGTGGCTTTCGCAGATGCCGTGTTCGGCCATCAGTTCGCGCACCGACTCCTCGCATTTGCCGCAGCAGGAGGCGACACCGAGCTCGAACTGCAACTCATCGAACGAATCGACACCTTCCGCGAGGGAGGCACGGATCTTTCGGTCGGACACGGACTTGCACACGCAGACGATCATGATGAACGCGGTAGCTAACGTTAATGCGAATTATTATCATTATATTTGACCGCATTGGCAAGCCCGGCTCGGGCTTTTTTGTAACTAATCCATATGCTTAGCAGGGATATGGGAAAAAATGACCGCCCGCCGGGCCGGTGGGGTGCGCCTGCCGTCGGCGCGCGATCGACTCAGGCCGAGAGGGCCGGATCGGCGAGGTCGGCGCAGCGCGGCGACGGGATCACGACCGTTTCCGCGGCCGCGTCGAGGTCGAGCAGGGCGGCGGCGAGCGCCTGCAGGCGGTGGCCGTCGTCGGTGGAATACAGGCGTGGCGCCTGAGCCACGGTGCCGGCCGGCGCGCGCAGGCCGCGCTCGTCGAGGATGCGTGCGAGCTGGCGGGCGATGGCCGCGCTCGTGTCGATGAGGGTCAGACGATCCTGCGTCAGTTCGCGGATCGTCTTGTCCAGAAACGGGTAGTGGGTGCAGCCGAGCACCAGCGTATCGGCTCCGGCGGCCAGCATCGGTTCGAGATAGCCGGCGAGCCGCGCGCGCAGCTCGGGCGAGCCGGTGTCGCCGCGCTCGATCGCCTCGACGAGCCCATGGCCCGGCTGGCGCAGAAAGCGGCAATCGGCGGCGTAGCGCTCGATCAGCGATTCGAAGCGGGCGCTGCGCAGCGTGGCTGCCGTGGCGAGCACGCCGGCGACGCGGCTGGCCGAGGCCAGCGTGGCCGGCTTGATGCCCGGCTCGACGCCCACCAGCGGAATCGACAGTTTTTCGCGCACCACCGCGATCGATTGCGCCGTGGCGGTGTTGCAGGCCACCACCAGCGCCTTGGTGCCGCGCGCGGCCAGCCACTCGCCGATGGCGAGCGTGCGTTCGATGATGAAGGCGTCGTCGCGCTCGCCATAAGGTGCGTGGCGTGAATCGGCGACATAGATGAACGATTCGTCCGGCAGCAGCGCGCGCACGGCGCGCAGTACCGAGAGACCGCCCAGCCCGGAATCGAACACGCCGACCGGAGCGGCGGTGGAAGATGCTGACGCGAAGTCGGGGCTGGGCATGGCAGGGTGAAGCGGCGGATGGCGATCCGCCATATTACGACGACGTGCTTACGTCGGCGAGCCCATCATGGTTTGCTGATAGTTCTGGATGCCGACCTTGCCCACCAGGTCGATCTGCGTTTCCAGCCAGTCGATGTGCTCTTCGGTGTCGTCGAGGATCTTCTGGAACAGCTCGCGCGAGACATAGTCACGCACCGATTCGCAGTAGGCGATCGCATCCTTGCAGGTGCCTTGCGAGATGTACTCGAGCTTCAGGTCGCACTTGAGGATCTCTTCCGTTTCCTCGCCGATCAGCAGCTTGTGCAGGTCTTGCAGGTTCGGCAGACCATCGAGCATGAAAATGCGTTCGATCAGCCAGTCGGCGTGCTTCATTTCGCCGATCGATTCATCGTATTCGTGCTTGCCGAGCTTTTCGAGACCCCAGTGACGATACATCCGCGCATGCAGGAAATACTGGTTAATCGCGGTCAATTCATTCTTCAACTGTGCGTTGAGAAATTCGATAACTTTCTTATCGCCTTGCATGGCTATTCCTTCCTGTAACGTGGGTTCCGGACACGAAAGATAAACGTTCGAACTACGCTTGCCAAGGGCTAAAGCACTGAAAATTCGAATATTTCTGCTTAATGAGAATGATTAAGAATCAAAAAGGCCGGGTTGAAACCCGGCCTGAAAATCATTCTCAATCAGCGATGCGTTATGCCGTCGCGACCGGGATTTTTCCGATCTTTGCCTGCCATTCCTTCGGGCCGGTCTGGTGCACCGACGTGCCGCTCGAATCGACCGCCACCGTCACCGGCATGTCGACCACGTCGAACTCGTAGATCGCTTCCATGCCGAGGTCCTCGAACGCGACCACCTCGGCGTGGCGGATCGCCTTCGACACCAGGTAGGCGGCGCCGCCGACGGCCATCAGGTAGGCGGCCTTGTGCTTCTTGATCGCCTCGATCGCCACCGGGCCGCGCTCGGCCTTGCCGACCATCGAGATCAGGCCGGTTTGCGCGAGCATCATCTCGGTGAATTTGTCCATGCGGGTGGCCGTGGTCGGGCCGGCCGGGCCGACCGCCTCGTCGCGCACCGGATCGACCGGGCCGACGTAATAGATCACGCGGTTCGTGAAATCGACCGGCAGCGGCTCGCCCTTGGCGATCATGTCGGCGATGCGCTTGTGCGCCGCGTCGCGGCCCGTCAGCATCTTGCCCGACAGCAGCAGCGTCTGGCCCGGCGTCCAGCCGGCCACTTGTTCCGGCGTCAGCGTGTTCAGGTCGACGCGCTGGCTGGTTTCCGTGTTCGGTTCCCAGTTGACCTTCGGCCAGGCGTCGAGCGACGGCGGATCGAGGCGGGCGACGCCCGAGCCGTCGAGCGTGAAGTGCGCGTGGCGGGTGGCCGCGCAGTTCGGGATCATCGCGACCGGCTTCGAGGCCGCGTGGGTGGGCGCCGACAGGATCTTGACGTCGAGCACGGTGGCCAGACCGCCCAGGCCCTGCGCGCCGATGCCGAGCGCATTGACCTTCTCGTACAGCTCGACGCGCAGTTCTTCCGCCCAATCCTTCGGGCCGCGCTTGATCAGGTCGTGGATGTCGATCGACTCCATCAGCGATTCCTTGGCCATCAGCATCGCCTTCTCGGCGGTGCCGCCGATGCCGATCCCGAGCATGCCCGGCGGGCACCAGCCGGCGCCCATTGTCGGCACGGTCTTGAGCACCCAGTCGACGATCGAATCGGACGGGTTCAGCATCACGAATTTCGACTTGTTTTCCGAGCCGCCGCCCTTGGCCGCGACCTGCACGTCCACCTTGTCGCCCGGCACGATCTCGTAGTGGATCACGGCCGGCGTGTTGTCCTTGGTGTTCTTGCGGGCGCCTTCCGGCGGGCTGACGATCGACGCGCGCAGCACGTTGTCGGGGTGCGTGTAACCGCGGCGCACGCCTTCGTTGATCATGTCGGTGACGCCCATGGTGGCGCCTTCCCAGCGCACGTCCATGCCGACCTTGACGAAGATCGTCACGATGCCGGTGTCCTGGCAGATCGGACGGCGGCCTTCGGCGCACATGCGGCTGTTGGTGAGGATCTGCGCGATCGCGTCCTTGGCGGCGGGGCTTTGCTCGGCCTCGTAGGCGCGGCCGAGGGCCTCGATGTAGTCGAGCGGATGGTAGTAGCTGATGTATTGGAGCGAATCCGCGACGCTCTGGATCAGATCTTCCTGCTTGATGACGGTCATGGCTGTGACTCAGTGGGGACTATTGGAATGAAACGGGTGCGGCCGGTCTGATGCCGGCTCACGGCCGGCTGTTACGCCGGCTCGCGAGGCGCGTGCGGCGCCTCGTCGAAATGCTTGGGATGCGTTTGCGTGGTCAGTCGGTCGATCCAGGCCATCACGAGCGCCGACACGAGGAACGACAGGTGGATCAGCACCTGCCACATCACGGCGCGCTCGGAGTGGGTGTCCGGATCGATGAAGGTTTTCAGCAGATGAATCGAGGAGATGCTGATCAGCGCCATCGACAGCTTGACCTTCAGCACGCCCGCGTTGACGTGGTCGAGCCATTCGGGCTCGTCCGGGTGGCCTTCCACGCCGAGCTTCGAGACGAAGGTTTCGTAGCCGCCGACGATCACCATGATCAGCAGGTTCGAGATCATGACCACGTCGATCAGGCCGAGCACGGCCAGCATCACGTTGGTTTCGTCGAGCGAGGCGGCGTGCGAGAGCAGGTGCCAGACTTCCTTGAGGAACAGGTAGACGTAGATGCCTTGCGCGACGATCAGGCCCAGATAGAGCGGCACCTGCAGCCAGCGGCTCATGAAAATGAGGGCCGGGAGCGGCTTCATGCGGCGTCGGGCGTGCGGATCGGGCTGGCGTGCGGACATGGTCTGGCGGCCTGGAGTCGCGGGTATCGCGGGTGGATTCTGAAAAACGGCGCGCTATTGTAACGCGCACGTCGCGGGGCGGCGTCGAGCCGCAAGCGGAGCGGCCGGCTCGGGACGCGGCGGCGCCGAAGGGGGTGAGCGAGGCGTGCGGCAAGCGTGAGGCGCGCGGGCCGCCTCGCTCGCCGCTTACGACGCCGCGTTCGGCGTACCGCGCGGCTTCATGCTCGCCAGCAGGATGCCGGTGACGACGCAGGCCAGCGCGAAGCCGTGCGCGAGCGTCGGGCGCTCGCCGAGGAACGCGATGCCGTAGATGGCGGCCGAGATCGGCAGCACAGCGCTGAACACCCCGGCCAGGCTGCCCGGCACGTGGCGGATGCCGATCATCCACAGGCAGAACGAGAAGATGCTGGCCGACAGCGCATACCAGGTGATCAGCGCCCAGGTGCCGGGCGTCACGGCCGCGTAATCGAAATGCGGCAGCGCGGCCAGGCCGAGCGGCAGCATCATCAGCATGCCGAGCAGGTGCGTGTAGGCGCAGATGTCGAGCGGGCGCAGCGTCTCGGTCAGGCGGCGCGACAGGATCACGTAGAACGATTCGCAGCAGACGGCGCCGAGGATCAGCAGGTTGCCGACGAGCGAGCTTTCGTGACCCGGTGCGCTGGCCGCGGCGTGGCCGCCCTGGGCGAGGTTGATCGCCACCACGCCGACGATCGCCAGCGCGATCGACAGCAGCGCGCGACGGTTCGGCCGCTCGTGCAGGAACAGCCACGCGAACAGCGCTACCACGGCGGGGATCGTGCTGGTGATCACGCCGGCCGCCACGGCGCTGGTGCGCTGCACGCCCATCAGCATCAGCAGCGTGAACATGAAGGTGCCGAAGAACGCCTGCAGGAACAGGTTCAGCCATTCGTCGCGGCGCACGGCGCGCATCTTCGACGGCTTCCACAGCGGCCAGAGCACCGCGTTGGCGATCACGAAGCGCAGCGTGGCGAGGATCACGACGGGCACGGCGACCACGATGGTCTTGCCGATGCCGACATTGCTGCCGACCAGCAGCATCGACAGGATGAGGATGAAGGCGTAGCGATTCAAACTGGAGTCCGGGCGTTGAGTTCAGTTAGGATTGTAGCGGCCCGCGCGGGTCGCTCAGGCCGGCGGGCGTAAGAGACAGGTAAGTTCGAGAGCTTATCGTGTCGAAACGCACGCTCGAGCGCGGCGGCGTCGCGCGATGCGGCGCTGCAACATCCCGCCGGGCGCGCGTAGCCGGAAACACAAGCACCAACAAGCACCAATCAGACACCAGCAGTACCGTGCGCCGCCCGGCCCCGACCGGCGGCGCCTGCAGTTCAGGAGGCACGGCGCCCCGCGCGCCGTGGAAGCGGCGCATCCACACGCGCCGTCATGCAGTGAGTTTCACCTTCATCAAGGGGTTGTCGATGTCTGCGATTGAATCGGTTCTGCACGAACGCCGTCAGTTTGCTCCACCCGCCGCTGTCGAACAGGCGGCCACCATTTCCGGCATGGCCGCATATCAGGCCCTGGTCGACGAAGCCGGTCGCGATTACGAAGGCTTCTGGGCGCGTCTCGCCCGCGAGACGCTCGACTGGCACAAGCCGTTCGCGACCGTGCTCGACGAATCGAACGCGCCGTTCTACAAGTGGTTCGAGGACGGCGAACTGAACGCGTCCTACAACTGCCTGGACCGCCACGTCGCGGCCGGCCTCGGCGAGCGCGTCGCGATCGTGTTCGAGGCCGACGACGGCACCGTCACGCGCGTCACCTACGCCGACCTGCTCGGCCGCGTCTCGCGCTTCGCCAACGCGCTCAGGCAGCGCGGCATCGGCAAGGGAGACCGCGTCGTCATCTATATCCCGATGTCGATCGAAGGCATCGTCGCGATGCAGGCCTGCGCGCGGATCGGCGCGACGCACTCGGTGGTGTTCGGCGGCTTCTCGTCGAAATCGCTGAACGAGCGCCTGGTCGACGTGGGCGCCAGCGCGCTGATCACGGCCGACGAACAGCTGCGCGGCGGCAAGACGCTGCCGCTCAAGAGCATCGCCGACGAAGCGCTCGCGATGGGCGGCTGCGAGGCCGTCAAGAGCGTGATCGTCTATCGCCGCACGGGCGGCAAGGTCGCCTGGGACGACAGCCGCGACCTGTGGATGCACGAGCTGGTCGCGAACCAGTCGGACGTGTGCGAACCCGAATGGGTCAGCGCCGAGCATCCGCTGTTCATCCTGTATACGTCGGGTTCCACCGGCAAGCCGAAGGGCGTGCAGCACAGCACGGGCGGCTACCTGCTGTGGGCTGCGCAAACCATGAAGTGGACGTTCGACTGGAAGCCCGACGACGTGTTCTGGTGCACGGCCGACATCGGCTGGATCACCGGCCACACCTACATCACGTACGGGCCGCTGGCGACCGGCGCGACCCAGGTGGTGTTCGAGGGCGTGCCGACCTACCCGAACGCGGGCCGTTTCTGGAAGATGATCGCCGACCACAAGGTCACGATCTTCTACACGGCCCCCACCGCCATCCGCTCGCTGATCAAGGCGGCCGAGGCCGACGAGGCCGTGCATCCGAAGGCTTACGACCTGTCGAGCCTGCGCATCATCGGCACGGTGGGCGAGCCGATCAACCCGGAAGCGTGGATCTGGTATCACAAGAACGTCGGCGGCGAACGCTGCCCGATCGTCGACACCTGGTGGCAGACCGAAACGGGCGGCCACATGATCACGCCGCTGCCGGGCGCCACGCCCACCGTGCCGGGTTCGTGCACGCTGCCGCTGCCGGGCATCGCCGCGGCGGTGGTCGACGAAACCGGCCAGGACGTGCCGAACGGGCAGGGCGGCATCCTGGTCGTCAAGCGGCCGTGGCCTGCGATGGCGCGCACCATCTGGGGCGATCCGGAGCGTTTCAAGAAGAGCTACTTCCCCGATGAACTGGGCGGCACGCTGTACCTGGCCGGCGACGGCACGGTGCGCGACAAGGACAGCGCCTATTTCACGATCATGGGCCGCATCGACGACGTGCTGAACGTGTCGGGCCACCGGCTCGGCACGATGGAGATCGAATCGGCGCTGGTGTCGCACGAACTGGTGGCCGAGGCGGCCGTGGTGGGCCGCCCGGACGACACGACCGGCGAGGCCGTGGTCGCGTTCGTGGTGCTCAAGCGCTCGCGTCCGGAAGGCGAGGAAGCGCAGCAGATCGCCAAGGCGCTGCGCGACTGGGTCGGCAAGGAAATCGGCCCGATTGCCAAGCCGAAGGACATCCGCTTCGGCGACAACCTGCCGAAAACCCGTTCGGGCAAGATCATGCGCCGCCTGCTGCGTTCGCTCGCGAAGGGCGAGCCGATCACGCAGGACACCTCGACGCTCGAAAATCCCTCGATCCTGGACCAACTGGGCGAGGTGCGCTGAACGGCCGGCCGACCGTTCATTCGGTCGGCCATCATGCGGTCGGCCATTTGTACCGCCGGGTTCCACCCGGCATGCGCCCCGGCGCGGCAATCCCGATTCAATCCCGATTGCCCGCACCGGGGCTTTTTTGTTAGATAAGCGGATGTCCGCTTCCTCGCGCCCGCCCGTGGCCCCCACGCCACCCTCGCCCTCGACGCCTTCGTCTGCGTTCCCGCATCGCATCGAGCCGCCACCGGTGCCGGCGGGGCTCGCGCGCGCCCATGCGCGCTACTGGCGCTTCAATCTGATCCTGATCGCGGTGCTGATGACGATCGGCTTCGGCGTGTCGTTTGTCGTGCCGTTTTTCGCGCCGGCGCTGGCCGGGCTGCGCTTCGCGGGCTTCAGCCTGCCGTTCTATCTCGGCGCGCAGGGCGCGATCCTGATCTATCTGCTGCTGATCGCCGTCTACGTGCTGCTGATGCAGCGCGCCGACCGCACGCTGCGGCGCGACTACGCGGCGTTCGACGCCGGGCAGGGTGGCGAGCCCGAATCGGCGGAGCCGGGCGTCACACGCCGCATGCACGACAAGCACATCGACACGACGGGCCGCTCATGCTGACCCACCGCCTGATCCGCGCCTACGCGCTCTATACCGTCGGCTTTCTCGCGTTCGTGCTGCTGCTCTGGCGCATCGAGCGCTCGACCGGGCCGGGCGTCTGGATCGGCTACGTGTTCCTGTTCGTGCCGATCGCCGTGTATGCCGTGATCGGCCTGCTCTCGCGCACCTCGGATCTGGTCGAGTACTACGTGGCCGGGCGGCGCGTGCCATCGGCGTTCAACGGCATGGCGACCGCGGCCGACTGGTTGTCCGCCGCGTCGTTCATCGGGCTGGCCGGCTCGCTCTACGCCACCGGCTACGATGCGCTCGCCTACCTGATGGGCTGGACCGGCGGCTTCTGCCTGGTGGCGTTCCTGCTCGCGCCTTACGTGCGCAAGCTGGCGCGCTACACCATCCCCGATTTCCTCGGCACCCGCTATTCGAGCACGCTGGTGCGTGCGCTGGCGGCCGGCGCGGCGATCCTCTGCTCGTTCGTCTATCTGGTCGCGCAGATCCAGGGGATCGGGCTGATCGCCACGCGTTTCATCGGCGTCGATTTCGCGATCGGGATCTTCTGCGGGCTGGCCGGCATTCTGGTCTGCTCGTTTCTGGGCGGCATGCGCGCCGTGACCTGGACCCAGGTGGCGCAGTACGTGATCCTGATCGCCGCGTTTCTGATTCCGGTGTCGCTGATCGCGATGAAAAACGGCCTCGGGCCGTTGCCGCAGGCGAACTACGGCAAGCTCATGACGAAGGTGGAGGCGCTGGAGGCCGAGGTGCGCGATTCGGCCGACGAGCGTGCCGTGCGCGAGGCGTTCCGTCAGCGCGCGGCCGTTTTGCAGGGCCGGCTCGACCGGCTGCCGGCCTCGTACGGCGAGGCGCGTACGCAGTTGGTCGACGAACTGGCGGCGCTGCGCCGGCGCAACGGGCCGCTCAGGGAGATCAACCAGCGCGAGCGCGAGCTGGCCGAATTCCCGCGCGATCCGGCCGCGGCGCGCGTGGTGTGGGAGCAGGCCCGCGACGAGCTGCTGGCGCGCGCGGCCGTGCCGCTGCCGATGCACGTGCCGTTCCCGTCGGCCACCGACGACGAGCAGCGCCCGCGCAAGCGCAACTTCCTCGCGCTGCTGCTGTGCCTGTCGCTCGGCACGGCGAGCCTGCCGCACATCCTGACGCGCTACAACACCACCACCTCGGTGGCCTCGGCGCGGCGCTCGGTCGGCTGGACGCTGTTCTTCATCGCGCTGTTCTACTTGACCGTGCCGGTGCTCGCGGTGCTGATCAAGTTCGAGATCCTCGCGCACCTGGTCGGGCAGCCGTTCGCCGAGATGCCGTCCTGGGTCACGCAATGGCAGCATTTCGAGCCGGACCTGATCGGCGTGGTGGACGTGATCCGCGATGGCATCGTGCACTGGTCCGACATTCAGATGCAGCCCGACATCGTGGTGCTGGCCGCGCCCGAGATTTCGGGCTTGCCTTACGTGATGTCGGGGCTGATGGCCGCGGGCGCGCTGGCCGCGGCGCTGTCGACCGCCGACGGCCTGCTGCTGACGATCGCCAACACGCTGTCGCACGACGTCTACTACCACATGGTCATGCCCGACGCGTCGGCGCAGCGGCGCGTGACGATTTCCAAGGTGCTGCTGCTCGGCGTTGCGTTGTTCGCGTCCTACGTGGCTTCGCTCAATACCGGCAAGATCCTGTTTCTGGTGGGCGCCGCGTTTTCGCTGGCCGCGTCGAGTTTCTTTCCGGTCCTGGTGCTTGCCGTGTTCTGGAAACGCACCACCACGCGCGGCGCGGTAGCCGGCATGGTGACCGGATTGGGCGTATGCATCTGGTACATCCTGTCGACCTATCCGTTCTTCACGCAATTGACCGGGTTTGCTGGGCCGACCTGGTTCGGCATCGAACCGATCAGTTCCGGTGTGTTCGGCGTGCCGGCCGGGTTTGCCGCCGCGATTGGCGTGAGCTTGCTGGACAAACGGCCGGATGCTTATACCGAGGCGTTGGTGGATTACATTCGGCATCCTTGAGGCGGTGCGCGGCTGCGCTGAAGGCGGGCAAGTGGTGCGGATTTCGCTCGGCCGCCTGAAACGCGGCGAGCCGGCATGGATGACGCAAGCCGATCTCGACGCGTGAGGGGCCATTCCGTTGATGGCGTCGTGCGCGTTATGTCTTTCCGTCATTGCTGCGCTTGAGCGAGCAGCCGCACGCGTTGACATGGGGGAGCGCGTATTCGATGCGCCGTCGTTGCCGATCATGCCGTGATGCCCCCACGATTCATGCGCTGCGGCCAGCGTGGTATTGTGGCCGGCCGCCGGATGTCGTCATCGATTCCGCGTGACGTGTGAGCGCCCGCGTTGGCCGAGAGAGCGGCCGGCGTGCGGTGGAAACTGAAAATCATGGGAGAAAACGCGTGAAAAACGTGATTCGCGTCGGCGATCCGACGAGCCACGGCGGCGTGGTCGAAACCGGCGATTCGAGCCTTTTGGTCGAAGGCAAACCGGTCGCGCGGGTGGGCGACGTATGCATTTGCCCGATCGCCGGCCATCAGGGCTGCGTGATCGTCGAGGGCAACGAGAATTTCACGGTCGGCGGCCGCGCGGTGGCGTTCGACGGACACAAGACGAGCTGCGGCGCCACGCTGCAGTCGACGCTGACGACGTTCGGCAACGCTTAGGATTCGTTCGGCTGGCCTGTCGGATCGAACGACAGGCCAGCCACGTATTGCGCCGCCGCTGGGGTCGTACGTGGCGCGCTGGCTTTCCACTTCTCGCATGCCGCCGAGTGCGGGCATCGCGGCAGCGCCATTCGATATCGACGACGATTCGCTCGCTCGGGGTCAGCGCTCGCGTCGGCGTGTCCGGAAGAACGACCACATCAAGGCACTCGCATCCGGCCCGCGCGCGGAGTTGAACGGCAAGCGCTCGTCGCCGCCGCTCCAGGCGTGGCCGAGGCCGCGCACCATGCATACCCGCACGATGGTGCGGCGGCTGCGGCGGTAATCCACCACCAGCCGGTCGCCGTGCTCGGCCAGCACGCGCGTGCCGTTCGTTTCGTCGCCGTTCGCGTCGAGCATCCCGTTGACCCGCAACCACTGACGTGCCGCCTGATCGGCGTTGACCTTCGCGACTACCCCATCGAGTTCGCCGTGCACGATCAGCACCGGCATGCCCGGATGACGCTCGACCGCCACCATGGCGTCGATCAGCGCGACCGGATCGTCGCGGCTGCCGCGTTGCATGACGTGCAGCGCGTTGATCGTCGAATGCGCGGCCCCGGCCACCGCGCCGGAATGCAGGCCGAGCGCGGCGAACAGCGACGGCTCGTGCAGCGCGAGTTGCGCGGCCAGCCCCGCGCCGGCCGACATGCCGGCCAGATAGATACGCGCCGGATCGAAGCCGTGCCGTTCGATCGTCGCGCGCACGAGGGAGCCGACCGCATCCGCGTCCGAGCCGGCCGCCGGCACGGGCGGATCGAACCAGTTCCAGCAGCGATGCGCATGCCGCCCGGTGGACTGTTCCGGCAGCAGGACGGAGAAGCCGTGCCGGTCGGCGAGGCGGTCGATCCGGGTGCCGAGCGCAAACGCTTCGGCGGTCTGCTTGCAGCCGTGCAGCATCACCACGAGCGGTCCGTCGTGCGCCGCGCCGGGTGGCTGGTAGAGCAGGTAGGTCAGGTGGTTGACGAGTTGGCCGGGCGCGGGCCGGGCCGAGTGGAACGAGCGGGTCCAGACGCCGCGCGCCGACAGCGTCGGGTGGGCGCGTGCGGCACGTTGCGTGCCCGCCGGCTTGGCGGATTTCGGCGCGGCCGGTTTCGCGTTCGGCGTGCTGGCTGCTCGCTTGAGCGGCGCGGGTGCGCGCTTCGCCGCCGATTTCGACGGCTTGGCGGCGGCGCGGCGCTTCGGCTTGTGCGTCGCCAGCGTGGAGAACGCACTGAGCAGCTTGAGCCAGGTGCTGGCGGATCGACGACGGGGCATGATCGGGCGGCGGGGCTCGTGAGGGGCATCGTCGGTGCCGAATCGGTTGACGAGCTACGACGATACACGAGGACGGGGGTGGGTATCGGGGGGACGGCCGGCGTCTCGTCACGTGCTGTGAGATACCGCGAGATATTCGACGTGGCGATCCATTCGCTGGATTGGTGCACTCGAATATCCGACTATCTGGCGATAGCCGATCGGCGATCGATAAAATAAAAAACCCCGCAAATCATCGATTTTGCGGGGTTTTTATATCAACAAATTCTGGCGGAGAGACGGGGATTCGAACCCCGGATAGGTATTAACCTATACACGCTTTCCAGGCGTGCGACTTAAACCGCTCATCCATCTCTCCAACAAGAGCGAGAGTATAGCAGACTCCTCAAGCGTCTTGCCACTCCCTCGCGGCGTTCGCCCACACGATCCGATACCGCTTCGTCTCGCCCCATCCCGCATCCCGACACGTTTCGCATTCCCGGCGAACGCTTCGCACCGAGCGGTTGCCACGTCGGCTCGGCCCCTACAGTGACGGCATCGCACACTTCATTGCAGCGCCATCCATCAAGGAGGATGTCCATGTCGTTGTCCGTCGATTCCGTCGGGTCGAACAGTCTCGATTCGCTGCAGGGTTCCGGCGCCGGAAACCCGCAGGCGCTTCAGGCCTTGGCCAAGATCGAGCAAATCATCCAGGGGCTGATCGCCGCCTTGCAGATGTTCTCGAAGCTCGGGGACAACAATTCGCCATCGGCAGGCGGCGGCGGTGGCGGCGGCGGGACAGGCGGCATGCCGTCGTTCCCGGGCAGCGGTAGCGCCGCGCCGCAGTCGCTGGCGGCTACGCCCGGTGCAGGCTCAGGCTCACCCGCCGCAGGCACCGGCGACGGCAGCGCCACGGCTGCCCCGTCCACGCCGAGCGCCGCGGCAACGTCGGCGCCCCCGGCTGCCTCGACCAACCCGGCCGCCAGCACCGCCGTGCAATCGACGCCCGCAGCATCGGGCGGCGATATGACGCCGCAGCAGGTCGCGAGCCAGTACAAGAACGAGATCGCCTCGGCCTCGCAGGCGACGGGCGTGCCGCCCGGCATCATCGCCGGCCAGATCTGGCAGGAGTCGAAGGGCATCGCCAACACGCCGGGTGGCGGCCTGATGCAGCTCGGCCCGAACGAATTCCAGAAGTACGGCGGCGGCGACATCTCGAACCCGGCCGACAATATCCGCGCCGGCGCCGCCTACATGAAGGATCTCTCGACGCAGTTCGGCGGCAACATGGGCGCGGCCCTGCGCGCCTACAACTCCGGCCCGAACGGGGTCGATCTCGCCAACCTCAATTCGACGCCGGCCGGCACCGGCGACCCGACCTACGTGCAGAAGGTCATGCAGGCCGCCCAGCAATCGGGCCTCGCCACGGCCTGATCCGCCTCGACGCGTTGCACCCCGTCACCCGCGCGTTCGCTTTGAGCGGCCGCGCGGGTGTTGTCATTGGGACGGCCGATTTTCTGGTCAACGTAACCGGCATCTCGCACAAAAATGAGGTATTTGGTGATATTGTTTCGATAATATATGCCTATTCGTCTCATTCGATGCGGCGAAAAAGGCAACCTTATCCACCTTGACCGGACCTCCCCGATGGATCTGCTGAGTCGCCTGCTGGACCTGATGCCCGTCAGCGGGCAACTCGACGCGCGCTGTCATCTCGGTGCGCCGTGGCGCATCGAAGGCGCGCAGGGCACCGCGCGCGAAATCCACTATCACGTGCTGTTGAGCGGCGAGGCGCTGTTCGAGGATGGCGCCGGCCCGCCGCTGACGATGCGGCCCGGCGATATCCTGATGCTGCCGTCGGGGGCGGAGCACGTGCTGCACGACGGCAGCGGCGCGCGGTCGATCCCATCGACGAAACAGTTCGTCGCCGGTTTCGAGCTGGTGTCGAACCAGGGCGGCGGCGCGCCGGCCGACGTGCTTTGCGGCCGCTTCCTGCTGCCCGCCATGCCGCGCCAGTTGATCCGCGATCATCTGCCGGGCCGCTTGCTGATCCGCACGGCGAACGGGTCGAACGAGGCGGGCGACGCGCCGGCGGGCAACCGGCTGACGCGGCTCGTCGAGCTGATGCGCGAGGAGGCGAACGAACTCGGCCCGGGCAGCATGGCGCTCGTCAATCACCTGTCGGGCGCGCTGTTCGCGCTGGCGATGCGTTTTGCAAGCGAATCGGGCGAGCCGCCGCGCGGGTTGCTGGCGCTGGCCGCGCGCCCGCGCCTGCAGCCGGCGCTGTCGGCGATGTTCGACGCGCCCGAGCATCCGTGGTCGCTGCCGGAGCTGGCGGCGCTCTGCCATATGTCGCGTGCCACCTTCGCGCGTCATTTCGACGAGGCGATCGGCCGTTCGGCCAGCGACCTGCTGACCGAGATCCGCATGACGATGGCGGGACGCCTGCTGGCCGAGGGCGGCATGGCTGTGGCGGAGATCGGCGAGCGCGTCGGTTATCAGTCGGACGCGGCGTTCCAGCGCGTCTTCAAGCGGCAAACCGGGCTGACCCCGGCGCAATGGCGTACGCAAAGCCGCGAACGCGAGCGCGAGCGCGGCGCACAGCCGGAAGGCGAGGTGGTTTGATTCGCGGTGAGTTCGCGGCCGGCTGGCCGGCCGCCGTCCGTTACGGCACACGGCACACGGCACACGGCACGGCGCCGGCCGCCGATCACATCAAGCCATAATCGCCGCCCGCAGCAGCGCCGGCACGCGCGCGAGCGGCGCGAGCAAGGCCGTGTCGTCGATGCCGTAGCCGTGTTCGAGCACGCGCGCGGCATCGAGATAATCGACCTCGATGCGCCCGTCCAGCGTCTGCCGCACCACCAGCTTCAACGGCAATTCGACGGCTGCGCGCGGCTCCCGCAGCATGACCGGCGTGCCGGCCTTCGGATTGCCGAACAGGATCAGCACGGTGGGCGGCATCGTCATGCCGGCATCCGCGGCGGCGGCCGCCTGATCGATCTCGGCGAAGATCCGCAGCCCGCGTTCGGCCAGCGCGTCGCGCAGGCGCGCGAGCGTGGCGTCGAAGCCGACGCCGCTCGGCCAGGTCGTCACCGCGTCGCGGCGTGATTCATTCAGTCGATCCAGCGAATCCATGCGCATCTCCCGATTGGTGCTGCGGTTTTCCGCGAGCTTGCGCGCAAACGGCCGCCGCGCCCAGCGCCGTTCGTCTCGCCGACATGCCCGAACGTCTCGTCGTCGCGCGTTCCTGTGCAGGAAATCGTCGCGATACGTGCGGTCCCATGTCACGCAGACTTTCTCCGAACGTTGTACGCTTACGGCTTCGCGCGGATTGGCGCTGCACTGTGCCGGTGCAAGCCGCCCGGTCACGCATCGATATATCGACGACATCGATATCCCGCCGCTTCATCCCGCAACGGCATGACACAGGTCCGGCCCGTCATGCCGTCACAGTGCGCTCCGGTTGGCAAGCCGCAACGGGCGCACGTCGCGCCGGCCGACGCGCCGGCGCACGCATGACGAATTGGCCGCTCCTTTTCTCGATCAGGTGGATACCCAGATGACGACTACGAATTACTCGGACACCCAACTTCTCATCAACGGCGAGTGGTGCGACGCCGTGAGCGGCAAGACCATCGACGTGGTCAACCCGGCGACGGGCAAGGTGATCGGCAAGGTGGCCCACGCCGGCATCGCCGATCTCGATCGCGCGCTCGACGCGGCCCAACGCGGCTTCGAGGCATGGCGCAAGGTGCCGGCGCACGAACGCGCCGGCGTGATGCGCAAGGCTGCCGCGCTGGTGCGCGAACGCGCCGACGCGATCGCGCAACTGATGACGCAGGAGCAGGGCAAGCCGCTCGCCGAAGCGAAGATCGAAGTGATGTCGGCCGCCGACATCATCGAATGGTTCGCCGACGAAGGCCGCCGCGTGTACGGCCGCATCGTGCCGCCGCGCAACCTGTCGGTTCAGCAGACGGTGGTCAAGGAGCCGATCGGCCCGGTCGCCGCGTTCACGCCGTGGAACTTCCCGGTCAACCAGGTGGTGCGCAAGCTGAGCGCGGCGCTGGCCACGGGTTGCTCGTTCCTCGTCAAGGCGCCGGAAGAAACCCCGGCCTCGCCCGCGCAACTGCTGCGCGCGTTCGTCGATGCGGGCGTGCCGGCCGGGGTGGTCGGCCTCGTTTATGGCGATCCGGCTGAGATCTCGAACTACCTGATCCCGCATCCGGTGATCCGCAAGGTCACGTTCACGGGCTCGACGCCGGTCGGCAAGCAACTGGCCTCGCTGGCCGGTCTGCACATGAAGCGCGCCACGATGGAGCTGGGCGGCCACGCACCGGTGATCGTCGCGGAAGACGCCGATGTCGAACTCGCGGTCCGGGCCGCGGGCGGCGCGAAGTTCCGCAACGCCGGCCAGGTCTGCATCTCGCCGACGCGTTTCCTGGTCCACAACAGCCTGCGCGACGCGTTTGCACAGGCGCTGGTCAAGCACGCCGAAGGCCTGAAGGTCGGCGACGGCCTGGCCGCCGGCACGCAACTCGGGCCGCTCGCCAACTCGCGCCGTCTGACGGCGATGGCGAAGGTGGTGGACGACGCGCGCAAGACGGGCGCGAAGATCGCCACGGGCGGCGAGCGCATCGGCAGCGAAGGCAACTTCTTCGCGCCGACCGTGCTGACCGACGTGCCGCTCGAATCGGACGTGTTCAACAACGAACCGTTCGGCCCGATCGCGGCGATTCGGGGTTTCGATTCGCTCGACGAAGCGATCACCGAAGCGAACCGCCTGCCGTACGGCCTGGCCGGTTACGCGTTCACGAGCGCGTTCAAGAACGTGCATCTGCTGACGCAGCGTCTCGAAGTCGGCATGCTCTGGATCAACCAGCCGGCCACGCCTTGGCCGGAAATGCCGTTCGGCGGCGTCAAGGATTCGGGCTACGGCTCGGAAGGCGGCCCGGAAGCGCTCGAGCCGTACCTCGCGACGAAGGCGGTGCAGGTCACGGCGGCCTGAATGCGGGCTTGACACGCTGCACCGACAACGCGCCCTGCGGGGCGCGTTTTTTTATGCCTGCGACGATGCGGTGCCTGGCTCAGGCAGAAGATGCGCAGCCCGTGTAAGGACGCCGCGTGCGGTCCGAAAATTGCTGCGCACGCAACGATGCGTCGCCGCGTGCAGGGGCAGTTCATCGATGCCCGCTTGCGCCGGCCCCTGCGTGGTTTAATGGCGCCGATCCGTTCGCGCGCCAGGCGGTAATCCCCACCGGCCGCCGCGATCCCCGCTCATCCTTTTCATGCCCGGAGCTTGCCCGTGTCTGCCGAATCCCCCGTTCAACCCGCGATCGTCTGGTTTCGCGACGACCTGCGCATCACCGACAACCCGGCGCTCGCGCGGGCGGCGGAATCGGGCCGGCCGTTCGTCTGCGTCTACGTGTTCGAGCGCGACGGCACCCGTCCGCTCGGCGGCGCGGCGCTCTGGTGGCTCGACGGCGCGCTGCGCGCGCTCGACGCTTCGCTGGCCGCGCACGGCGGCAGCCTGCTGGTGCTCGAAGGCAACGAGCGCGAGACGATCGCCGAACTGGTGAGCGCGCTCGATGCCGGTGCGATCTACTGGAACCGCCGCTACGACGGCCTGGCGCGCGAAACCGACGCCGCGCTCAAGCACGACCTGAAGGAAGCCGGCGTCGAGGTCGAGAGCTTCAACGGCGCGCTGCTGCGCGAGCCGTGGGAATTGCAGACCGGCAGCGGCAGCGCGTTCCAGGTGTTCACGGCGTACTGGCGTGCGGCGTTGCGCAGCGGCGATGTGCGCGCGCCGCTGCCGGAGCCGGCCGACTGGACGTTCCATGCGCTGCCGGCGGCCGTCGCACGCCGCGCCACGCGCATCGACGCGCTCGGCCTGCTGCCGACCCGGCCCGATTGGGCCGGCGGCCTGCGCGAGGCGTGGACGCCTTCCGAGGAGGCCGCGTTCGAACTGCTCGAACGTTTCCTCGACAAGCGGATTCGCGGCTACGGCGACCAGCGCGACCGCCCCGACCTGCCGGCCACGAGCCGGCTCGCGCCGTACCTGCGCTTCGGCCAGTTGTCGGCGCGGCAGGTCTGGCATGCGGCGATGACGGCGTCGCGCGAGGGCGGCGCGGCGGTGGGCGCCGATATCGAGAAATTCGTCAGCGAGCTGGGCTGGCGCGAATTCAACACCAGCCTGCTGTTCCACTTCCCCGAACTGCCGACCCGCAACTACCGCGACCGCTTCGACGCGATGCCGTGGCGCACCGACGACGCCGGCTTCGAGGCCTGGTGCCGCGGCCGCACCGGCTATCCGCTGGTGGACGCCGGCATGCGCGAGCTGTGGGCCACCGGCTTCATGCACAACCGCGTGCGGATGGTCACGGCCTCGTTCCTGATCAAGCATCTGCTGATCGACTGGCGCGCCGGCGAGCGCTGGTTCTGGGACACGCTGGTCGATGCCGACATCGCCAACAACTCCGCGAACTGGCAGTGGGTGGCCGGTTGCGGGGCCGATGCCGCGCCGTATTTCCGCATCTTCAATCCCGTCACGCAGGGCAAGAAATTCGATCCGGAAGGCGCTTACGTGCGCCGCTGGGTGCCCGAGCTGGCGGGCCTGCCGGCCGATGCGATTCACGAGCCGTGGCGGGCCAAGCCGATGGTGCTGGCTGCCGCCGGCGTGCGGCTCGGCGACACCTATCCGGAGCCGATCGTCGATCACGACATGGCGCGCAAGCGTGCGCTCGACGCGCTGGAGGCGACCAAGGGCTGACGCGCCGGCGGGGCTTGCGCGGCCGTGTCCGGGTTGAACCGGACAGTACACGCGCCGCGCCCCCCGGGCGGAACGCCTGTGGCACAGTGCCCCGACCTGTTTGCCGAGGAGACCGCGATGTCCGACGTTCCGCCGAGCCTGCCGCCCGAGCCGTTCACCGTGCAGGCCGCCGACGGCTTCCCATTGAAGGGCTTTGCCTGGCGGCATCGCGCGCCCGACGCCGAGCGCCCCGTGGTGATCGTGCAGTGCGCGACCGCCGTTCGCTGCCGCTATTACTTCCGCTTCGCCGCCTGGCTGTTCGCACAGGGCTGCGACGCGCTCGTCTACGACTATCGCGGCATCGGCGAATCGCGCCCGGCGTCGCTGCGGGCGCTGCGCGCCAACTGGCTCGACTGGGGCCGGCTCGACAGCGAGGCGGTGCTGCAATACGTCATGCGGCAGTTTCCGGGGCAGCCGATCGACATCGTGGCGCACAGCGTGGGCGGCTTCGCGTTCGGGCTGGCCGCCTCCAACGGCCGGGTGCGGCGCGCGGTGACGGTCGGCTCGCAAACGGCCCACTGGCGCGATTACGCGACCGGCATGCGGCTGCGCATGACGCTCAAATGGCACGTGGCGATGCCGTTGCTGGCCCACCTGTGCGGCTATCTGCCGGCGCGCCGGCTCGGCTGGATGGAGGACGTGCCCAAGGGCGTCGCGCTGTCGTGGAGCCGCAGCCGGCCGCGCTTCGAGGACACCTACGTGCGTGCGCCGATCGTCGAGACGCCGCAGGAGCGCGACGCGATGGTCGAGCGCTTCACGCGCTTGCGTGCGCCGCTGCTGGCGATCAGCGTGACCGACGATCCGTTCGGCACCGTCGCCGCGACCGAGCGCCTGCTCGGCTACTACGTCAACAGCCCGGTGACGCATCTGCGCATCGCGCCGAGCCGGATCGGCGTGGATGAAATCGGTCATTTCGCGTTTTTCCACAGCCGGTTCGAAGCGAGCCTGTGGCCCGTCGCGTTGCACTGGCTGCGTCACGCGGCGTTGCCGGCCGACGCGCCGGGCGAGGTGCTGCGCCAGCCCGCGCCGATGCCCGAGGCAGCGCTGCCGCCCGGTGCGATCCGGTAAGATCGGCGGCTCCTGTTCGCTGCCCCGTTTCGCGTCATGGCTTTCTCATCCGTTTCCGCTTCGTCTGCGTCCTCCGGCTTGCCGGCGCTGCCCGCGCCCGCCGCGGACGCGATCGCGCCGCACCGGCTCGTGCCGCTCGCGGTGCCACCCGCCGCCGCGCGGGCCGGGGTGGGGCTGCTGCGCGTCGATTTCGCGTTCGGCACGCCGCTCGACGCGCCGGCCCATGCCGCGCTCGACGCAGCCGAACGCGCGCGCGCCGCGCGTTTCCTGCGTGCCGACGACGCCACGCGCAGCGCGGCCACGCGTGCCGCCTTGCGCGCCGTGCTCGGCGTGACGCTCGGCGTGCCGGCCGCGTCGCTGCGTTTCGTGGCCGACGAGGCGGGGCGGCCCGCGCTCGCGGGCGCGGTCGAGGCGGGGGCCGACGGGGTGGCCGATTCCGCACAGCTCGATTTCAACGTCTCGCATTCGGGCGCGCATGCGCTGATCGCGTGGAGCACATCGACGCGGGTCGGCGTCGATATCGAAGCGCCGCAGGCGCGCGTCGAATGGGCCGCACTGGGCCGCATGGTGTTCGCGCCCGACGATGACGCCGCCGTCCACAGCCTGCCGCCCGACGCGCGACGCGACGCGTTCTTCCGCGTGTGGACCGCCAAGGAAGCGCTGCTCAAGGCGCTCGGCGTGGGCATCGCGGGCGGCCTGAGCGCGTTCTCGGTGCTCGATCCGGCCGCGCCCGGCATGCTTGCGCCGCGTGTGGTCGATCCGGCCGCGCCGGCCAGCGGCGTGGCCGCCTTTACCGCCGCGTGGATCGATGCCGCGCCGGGGCATCCGGCCTGTCTTGCGTGGCGGCCGGTGGCGGGGTAGAGCCGGCGCTTCGGCCTTTTCGTCCGCAACGCGGCTCGCCGGGCGCGTAGCCGCAACCTTCCGCATTGCCTCCGCTTCGTCGTTCTCACGCCGTGATTTTTTGCCACGGCGGCCCGATCGCGCGCGTCGTTTCCTGCCCGGCGCGTGCGGTTTCCAGCGGTCATCCCGATCCTGCCTCGGCCATTGTCCGGCAAGCCTGCCGGTCATTCGGACAGGCCCCCGCCAGCCCGTTTTCCGATCCATCCGACCCCGCCCAAACCCGCCCCAATCGCTAGGGAAATCCCTGAGCGCCGAATTTTGAAAACGAGTTGTCTATACAAGTGTGCGCGTCTACACTTCTCGGCACCTTACTTGTATAGACAGGACGCTCTCATGATCACGTTGACCCCCGGCCATCTGACGCTTGCCCAACTCCGCCGCATCGCCCGCGAGCCGGTCCGGATCGAACTCGATCCCGCCAGCTTCGCGGCGATCGACCGGGGCGCGCAGGCGGTGGCCGACATCGCGGCGAAGGGCGAGCCGGCCTATGGCATCAACACCGGCTTCGGCCGCCTGGCCAGCACCCATATCCCGCACGACCAGCTCGAACTGCTGCAGCGCAACCTCGTGCTGTCGCATGCCGTGGGCGTTGGCGAGCCGATGAAGCCGGCCGTGGTGCGGCTGCTGATCGCGCTGAAGCTGTCGAGCCTCGGTCGCGGCCATTCGGGCATCCGCCGCGAAGTGATGAACGCGCTCGTCACGCTGTTCAACGCCGACGTGCTGCCGCTGATCCCGGTCAAGGGCTCGGTCGGCGCCTCGGGCGATCTGGCGCCGCTCGCGCACATGTCGGCCACGCTGCTCGGCATCGGCGAGGTGTTCGTGCGCGGCGAGCGCGCCAGCGCGGCCGACGGCCTGCGCTCGGTCGGGCTCGCGCCGCTCACGCTGCAGGCGAAGGAAGGCCTCGCGCTGCTGAACGGCACGCAGGCGTCCACCGCGCTTGCGCTCGACAACCTGTTCGCGATCGAGGATCTGTACCGCAGCGCGCTGGTGTCGGGGGCGTTGTCGGTGGACGCGGCGGCCGGCTCGGTCAAGCCGTTCGACGCGCGCATCCACGAGCTGCGCGGCCATCGCGGCCAGATCGAGGCGGCCGCCGCCTATCGCGCGCTGCTCGACGGCTCGAAGATCAACGTCTCGCACCAGGATTGCGACAAGGTGCAGGACCCGTACAGCCTGCGCTGCCAGCCGCAGGTGATGGGCGCCTGTCTCGACCAGATGCGTCACGCCGCCGACGTGTTGCTGATCGAAGCCAACGCCGTGTCGGACAACCCGCTGATCTTTCCGGATACCGGCGAAGTGCTGTCGGGCGGCAATTTCCACGCCGAGCCGGTGGCGTTCGCGGCCGACAACCTCGCGCTGGCCGCCGCCGAAATCGGCGCGCTGGCCGAGCGCCGCATCGCGCTCTTGATCGACGCGACGCTGTCGGGCCTGCCGCCGTTCCTCGTCAAGGATGGCGGCGTGAATTCGGGCTTCATGATCGCCCACGTCACGGCGGCCGCGCTCGCATCGGAAAACAAGACGCTGGCGCACCCCGCGTCGGTCGATTCGCTGCCGACCTCGGCCAACCAGGAAGATCACGTGTCGATGGCCACGTTCGCCGCGCGCAAGCTCGGCGACATCGCCGAGAACGTCGCCGCGATCCTCGCCATCGAGCTGCTGGCCGCCGCGCAGGGCGTGGACCTGCGCGAGCCGTACGCCACCAGCCCGGCGCTGCAGGGTGCGATGCGCACGATCCGCGAGCAGGTTCCGCATTACGACCTCGACCGCTACTTCGCGCCCGACATCGCCTCGATCACGCAGCTCGTGCGCGGCGGCGCGTTCGCCAAGTTGAGCCCGCTGTCGTTCGCGTCCGAGCAATAAGTCGATGAGCACGCCGGCCTACCAGGAAATCAAGGACTTCATCCTCGCCCGGATTCACGCGGGCCAGTGGGGCGAGGGCGACCTGGTGCCGTCGGAGAACGAACTGGCGCGCGACTTCAAGGTGGCGCGCATGACCGTGAACCGCGCGCTGCGCGAGTTGACGGCCGAGCAGGTGCTCACGCGCGTGCAAGGCGCCGGCACGTTCGTGGCGCGGCCGAAATACGAATCGACGCTGGTGGCGATCCGCAGCATTTCCGACGAGATCGCCGCGCGCGGCCATCGCTATCAGGCGCGCGTGCTCGAACTGGTGACGATCGAGGCCGATGCGGCGCTGGCCGGCGAGATGCAGGTGGCGCCGGGCGCGTGCCTGTTCCGCTCGGCCGTGCTGCATGCCGAGAACGACGAGCCGGTGCAGTTCGAACAGCGCTGGGTCAATCCGGCCGTGGCCGGCGAGTACGCGCAGCAGGATTTCACGCGCGTCACGCCGAACCAGTACCTGATGCGCGTCGCGCCGTTGCAGCGTGTCGAATACCGGATCGAGGCGGCCGCGCCCGAGGCGGCGCTGCGCGAGCAACTGGCGATGGGCGAGGCCGAGCCGTGCCTCGTGCTGCATCGGCGGACCTGGTCGCAGGGCGTCGTCGCCTCCATCGCGAACTTGTGGCACCCGGGCAGCCGCTACCGCTTCACGGGGCATTTCTGAACACCTGAATCGAACCGGGCCGGCCGCCGCGTGCGGGCCGCGCCTTGCCAGCCTGACCGCACTATTTGGCACTATTTCGCACCATTCACTTTCGTTGGGAGCAGCCGTCATGAACCATCCGAAGCATATCGATCCGCGTCTCGATCCGACCCGCGTGATCCGCGCGCCGCGCGGCAGCGAGAAGACTTGCAAGACCTGGCTGGCCGAGGCGGCCTATCGCATGTTGCAGAACAATCTCGATCCCGAAGTGGCCGAGCATCCGCATGCGCTGGTGGTGTATGGCGGCATCGGCCGCGCCGCGCGCAACTGGGATTGCTTCGACCAGATCCTGGCCTCGCTCAAGGATCTGGAGGCCAACGAAACGCTGCTGATCCAATCGGGCAAGCCGGTGGGCGTGTTCCGCACCCACGCCGACGCGCCGCGCGTGCTGCTCGCCAACTCGAACCTCGTGCCGCACTGGGCCACCTGGGATCACTTCAACGAACTCGATCGCAAGGGCCTGATGATGTACGGCCAGATGACGGCCGGCAGCTGGATCTACATCGGCAGCCAGGGCATCGTTCAGGGCACCTACGAAACCTTCTTCTCGGTGGCGAACCAGCATTTCAACGGCGATCCGTCGGGCCGCTGGATTCTGACGGGCGGCCTCGGCGGCATGGGCGGCGCGCAGCCGCTGGCGGCCACCATGGCCGGCTTCTCGATGCTGGCCGTGGAATGCGACGAGTCGCGCATCGATTTCCGCCTGAAGACGCGCTACGTCGACAAGAAGGCCAGCACGCTCGACGAAGCGCTGGCCATGCTCGATGAGGCCAAGCGCGCCGGCAAGCCGGTGTCGATCGGCCTGCTCGGCAACGCGGCCGACGTGTTTGCCGAAGTGGTCGAACGCGGCATCGTGCCCGATTGCGTGACGGACCAAACCAGCGCGCACGATCCGATCAACGGCTACCTGCCGCAAGGCTGGGGCGTCGAACAATGGCGCGAGGCGCAGAAGGTCGATCCGCAAAGCATCGTGCTGCCGGCCAAGCAATCGATGGCCAAGCAGGTGCAGGCGATGCTCACGTTGCAGGCGCGCGGCGCGGCCACGCTCGATTACGGCAACAACATCCGCCAGATGGCGCTCGACATGGGCGTGAAGAACGCATTCGACTTCCCGGGCTTCGTGCCGGCCTATATCCGCCCGCTGTTCTGCGAAGGCAAGGGGCCGTTCCGCTGGGTCGCGCTGTCGGGCGATCCCGAGGACATCTACAAGACGGACGCGAAGGTCAAGGAACTGATCCCCGACGATCCGCATCTGCACAACTGGCTCGACATGGCGCGTGAGCGCATCGCGTTCCAGGGCCTGCCGGCGCGGATCTGCTGGGTGGGTGTGAAGGATCGTTACCGTCTCGGCCAGGCGTTCAACGAGATGGTGAAGAACGGCGAGCTGAAGGCGCCGATCGTGATCGGCCGCGACCATCTCGATACCGGTTCGGTGGCCAGCCCGAACCGCGAAACCGAAGCGATGAAGGACGGCTCGGATGCGGTCAGCGATTGGCCGCTGCTGAACGCGCTGCTCAACACGGCGGGCGGCGCATCGTGGGTGTCGCTGCATCACGGCGGCGGCGTGGGCATGGGCTTCTCGCAGCACTCGGGCGTGGTGATCGTGGCCGACGGCACCGATGCCGCGCACGAGCGCCTCGGCCGCGTGCTCTTCAACGATCCGGCCACGGGCGTGATGCGGCATGCCGACGCCGGCTACGAACTCGCGCGTGACACGGCGCGCGAGGCCGGGTTGAAGCTGCCGATGCTGGGCCGGTGAGCGAGGCCGCGATGCGAACCGAGCCCCGTGTTGCGCTGATCCGGGCCGACGCGCTCGTTGCGTCGCCGTGGAAGAACGGCGGCGGCGTGACGCGCGAGATCGCGGCCGAGCCGCCGGGCGCATCGCTCGATGCGTTCGCGTGGCGCGTCAGCGTCGCCGACGTCGCGCAGCCCGGCCCGTTTTCGCGCTTTCCCGGCATCGATCGCACGTTGGTGCTGCTGTCGGGCGCGGGCATGACGCTGGCCGCCGAGGGTGGCCCGCGCACGCTGCTGGCCGAGCCGCTCGATCGTTACGCGTTCGATGGCGAACTGGCGCTGTCGGCCGAGCTGACCGACGGCCCCACGCGCGATTTCAACCTGATGACGCGCCGCAGCGCCGTGACGGGCCGCGTGTCGGTGATGACCGACGGCGCGTCGCTCGAATCGCGCGCACCGTGCGTGCTGCTGTTCTGCGCGCATGGCACGCCGGCCGTTGCGATCGACGGCGGTGCCGAGCACCGGCTGGGCGCGCTCGACACCGTGCGTATCGATTGCGACCTCCAGGCCGATGCCATTGCCGCGAGCGCATCCGTGCGCTGCACGATGCGCGGCGACGGCGCGCTGCTTTGTATCGAACTGTTCCCGAAGGCGGCCGACTTGGCTGCATGACACCATGACCGCGACTGTCTGGCTTGACCTCAATCTCTGCGCGTCGGGCGACCCCGAAGACGCGACCCTCGATGCGGCGATCGCCGTTGATCACGACGGCACGATCGCCTGGCTTGGCCCGCGCGCCGACCTGCCTGCCGCCCATGCCGGCTGGCCGCGCGAAAGCCTCGGCGGCGCGTGGGTGACGCCGGGCCTCGTCGATTGCCATACGCATCTCGTCTACGGCGGCCAGCGTGCCGACGAATTCGCGCTGCGGCTGGCCGGCGCGAGCTACGAGGAAGTGGCGCGGCGCGGTGGCGGCATCGTTTCGACCGTGCGCGCGACGCGCGAGGCCGACGAGGCCACGCTGTTCTCGCAGGCCGCCGCGCGCCTCGCACCGTTGCTGGCCGAAGGCGTCACCGCGATCGAGATCAAGTCGGGCTACGGCCTTGACCTCGACAGCGAGCGCAAGATGCTGCGCGTCGCGCGTCGGCTCGGCGAACGGTTTCCGGTGGACGTCTACACCACGTTTCTCGGCGCGCACGCGCTGCCGCCCGAATACGCGGGCCGCGCCGACGACTACATCGATCTCGTCTGCAACACCATGCTGCCTGCGCTGGCGGGCGAGGGGCTGGTCGATGCGGTCGACGTGTTCTGCGAGCGGATCGGGTTTTCGCTGGCGCAAAGCGAGCGCGTGTTCGAGGCCGCGATGCGGCATGGGCTGCCGGTGAAGATCCACGCCGAGCAGTTGTCGAATGCGGGTGGCACGGCGCTGGCCGCGCGTTACCGCGCGCTGTCGGCCGATCACCTCGAATATCTCGACGAGGCCGGCATCGAGGCGATGAAGACGGCAGGCACCGTGGCCGTGCTGCTGCCCGGTGCGTACTACTTCATCCGCGAAACGCAGCTGCCGCCGCTCGACCTGTTGCGCCGGCATGGCGTGCCGATCGCGATCGCCACCGATCACAACCCCGGCACCTCGCCGCTGACCTCCCTGCTGCTGACCATGAACATGGGTTGCACGCTGTTCCGCATGACGGTGCCCGAGGTGCTGCTCGGCGTGACGCGCCATGCGGCGGCGGCGCTCGGCCAAAGCGGCCGGCACGGCCTGCTCGCGGCGGGCCGCGCGGCCGATTTCGCGGTCTGGCCGGTGACGACGCTGGCCGAACTGGCCTACTGGTTCGGCCGTCCGCTGTGCGAGCGCGTGGTCAAGCGCGGCGCCACCGTGTTCCGGCGCGCGCCGCAGGCGCTCGCCATCAACGAAGGGAATCCGACACGATGAATCAGGCGATGCTGTTTGCCGAGCATGCGTTCCTGCCCGATGGCTGGCAGCGCGACGTGCTGCTGAGCTGGGACGAGCACGGCACGCTGACCGAGGTGCAGGTGGGCGCCGAATGCCCGCGCGGGGTCGCACGCGCACGCGGGCCGCTCGCGCCCGGCATGCCGAACCTGCATTCGCATGCGTTTCAGCGCGCGATGGCGGGCCTGACCGAATACCGCGCCAATCCGTCCGACAGCTTCTGGAGCTGGCGCGACCTGATGTACCGCTTCGCGCTGAAGCTCACGCCCGATGCGCTCGGCGCGATCGCGCGCTGGCTCTATGTCGAGATGCTGAAGTGCGGTTACACGTCGGTCTGCGAATTCCACTACGTCCACCACATGCCGGATGGCGCGCGCTATCCGCGTCAGGAGGAACTGGCGCGGCGCGTGGTGGACGCGGCGCGCGAGGCCGGCATCGGCATCACGATGCTGCCGGTCGCCTACCGCTACAGCGGCTTCGGCGAGAAGCCGCCGCGCGACGACCAGCGCCGCTTCATCAACAGCACCGATCAATTGCTCGGCCTGCTCGATGCGTTGCGCGCGGGCGTGCCCGAACATGGCGGCCTGCGCTACGGCATTGCGCCGCATTCGTTGCGCGCCGTGTCGGAAGACGGCCTGCGCGCGCTGCTGGCGGGGCTGCCGGCCGATGCGCCGGTGCATATCCATATCGCCGAGCAAACCGCCGAGGTGGACGACTGCGTGCGCACCACCGGCATGCGCCCGGTGCAATGGCTGCTCGATCGTTTCGCGGTGGATCGTCGCTGGTGCCTCGTGCATGCGACGCATGTCGACGAGGCCGAGACGGCCGCGCTCGCGGCGAGCGGCGCGGTGGCGGGCCTGTGCCTGACCACCGAGGCGAATCTCGGCGACGGCGTGTTCCCGGCCGTCGATTATCTGGCGCAGGGCGGTGTGATCGGCATCGGCTCGGACAGCCACGCGAGCGTGGACTGGCGCGCCGAGTTGCGTCTGCTCGAATACGGCCAGCGGCTCGTGCGCCGCGAGCGCAACGTGCTGGCCAGCGCCGCGCAGCCGCAAGTGGCCGACCGCCTGTTCGCGGCCACGCTCGACGGCGGCGCGCAGGCGGCCGGCCGCGCGATCGGCGCGCTGGCCGTCGGCAAGCGCGCCGACTGGATCGTGCTCGACCCCGATCACCCGTCGCTGATGGAGCGCGGCAGCGAAAGCTGGCTGTCCGGCGCGGTGTTTGCCGAGCATGGCGACACGCCGGTGCTCGATGTCTACACCGGCGGCGAGCGGGTGGTCGAGGCGCGCCGCCATCGCGACGAGGCGCAGGCCTATGCCGGCTACCGCCGCGCACTCGCCGAACTGCTGCGCTGAAACCCGTCGCCCCCTTCGACAAGGATTCCCAACCGATGAACGCCGTGACCCCCCCCGCCGTTTTCACGCTGCATCCGGGCAGCCTGCCGCTGCTCGTCTCGATTCCGCATGCGGGCACCTATCTGCCCGACGACATCGTGCGCACCATGATGCCGGTCGCGCGGCACGTCGACGATTGCGACTGGCATCTCGAACGGCTGTACGGCTTCGCGCGCGCGCTCGGCGGCTCGGTGCTGGCGCCGTCGCATGCGCGCTACGTGGTCGACCTGAACCGGCCGCCCGACAACGCGAACCTGTATCCGGGGCAGGACACCACGGGCCTCGTGCCGGTCGATACCTTCGACAAGGAAGCGCTGTATCCGGACGGCGGCCAGCCCGACGAGGCCGAGATCCTGCGGCGTCGCGATCGTTACTGGCTGCCGTATCACGCGGCGCTGAAGGACGAACTGGCGCGGCTGGTGGCCGTGCATGGCCGCGCGCTGTTGTGGGAAGCGCATTCGATCCGCTCGCATGTGCCGCGCTTCTTCGACGGCCGGTTGCCCGATTTCAACTTCGGCACGGCCAACGGCGCGAGCGCCGCGCCGGGCCTCGGCGAAGCGCTGGCCGAGGTCGTCACGCGGCAGGGTGCGTTTACGGCGGTGGCGAACGGGCGTTTCAAGGGCGGTTACATCACGCGTCAGTACGGCGCGCCCGAGGCGAATATCGATGCCGTGCAGCTCGAACTGTCGCAGATCACCTACATGGACGAGGCCCGCCCGTATGCCTACGACGAGCGCAAGGCCGAGGTCGTCGCGCCGTTGCTCGAAACGCTCGTGAAGACGGCGCTCGCGTATCGGTGAACGCCGGGCGCGGGAGAGGATGGACGACAACGGGCGGCGCGATGCCGCCCGTTTTTCATCGCAGGCGGATCAGCGTCGATTTCAGTTCGGTGTACTTCTCGAGCGCGTGCAGCGACTTGTCGCGGCCGTTGCCCGATTGCCGGTAGCCACCGAACGGAAAGTTCATGTCGCCGCCTTCCTCGTAGCAGTTGACCCACACGGTGCCCGCGCGCAGGCGGCGCGATACCTCGTGCGCGGTGGCCAGATCGCTGGTCCACACGGCGGCTGCCAGCCCGTAGTCGCTGTCGTTGGCGATGCGCACCGCTTCGTCGATCGTGTCGAACACGATCACCGAAAGCACCGGCCCGAAGATTTCCTCGCGCGCGATGCGCGTGGCGGCATCGGTTTCGAACACGGTCGGCTCGACGTAGAGGCCGCCCGACGCGTCGTTCACGCGCGTTCCGCCCGCCAGCAGCGTGGCTTCCGCGCGACCGGTTTCGATATAGCCGAGCACGCGTTCGAGCTGGACGGCATCGATGATCGCGCCCATCGAGGTGGCCGGATCGAGCGGATTGCCGGGGCGATAAGCCTTGGCGGCATCGAGCAGTTTTTCGACGAAGCGCTCGCGTATGTCGCGATGCACGAGCAGGCGCGAGCCGGCACTGCACATCTCGCCCATGTTGTAGAAGATCGCGCCGGCCGCAGCGGCCGCCGCGCGATCGAGATCGGGGCAATCGGGCAGCACGATGTTCGGCGACTTGCCACCCAGTTCGAGCCAGACCCGTTTCAGGTTCGATTGCCCCGCGTATTGCATGATCTGCTTGCCGACCGCGGTCGAGCCGGTGAACGTCACGCAATCCACGCCGCCGTGCAGCGCCAGCAGCTTGCCGGCTTCGCCGCCGCCCGGCAGTACGTTGAACACGCCAGCCGGAATGCCGGCCTCGAACGCGAGCTGGGCGACGCGGATCGCCGTCAGCGGCGATTTTTCCGAAGGTTTGAGCACCACGCTGTTGCCGGCCGCGAGCGCCGGCGCGAACTTCCAGGCCGCCATCAGCAGCGGGAAATTCCACGGCACGACTGCTGCCACCACGCCCACCGGTTCGCGCGTGACGAGGCCGACCAGCTTCGGGTCGACGGGCGCCACCTCGCCGCCGATCTTGTCGATCGCCTCGGCGAACCATTCGACGCAATAGGCCGCGCCGGGGATGTCGACCGAGGTGGTGTCGGCGATCGGCTTGCCGGCGTCGAGCGTTTCGAGCACGGCCAGTTCGTCCTGGTGCGCGCGCAGCGCCGCCGCGAAACGCAGCAGGATCGCGCGCCGCTCGCGCGGCGCGAGCGTGGCCCAGCCGCCGCCGTCGAACGCGCGACGCGCCGCCGCAACGGCGGCGTCGACTTCCTCGGGGCCGCTCTCGGTGACGGTGGCCAGCACGCGGCCGTCGATCGGGCTCACGCAGTCGAAATGGCGGTGGGCGGTGGTGCGATAGGCGCCGTCGATGAAGGCGCGGCCTTCGATCGACAGCGAGGCGGCAAGCTTCTGCCAGTCGGCGAGCGTCGTGTTCATCGGCATATCCTCGTGCATGAGCGGGCGCGGATCGGCGTTTTGGCCGGCGCCCGGGTTGCGCAAGTACAGGGGCGGGTGATGATTTGTAGCAGATCGGGTGCGCGGGTTTCAAGCGCCGTTCGCGCGCTGGCGATTTTTGAAACCTGGATTGACGGCTTGCCGGAATCCGTTAAGCTGATCGACAGCAAGCCGTCATGTCGATCGTACCGGCCCGGGTTTCGCCCGTTGGCCGGCCTGCGCGAGGTTGCCGATGCGCGCGCAGTGTCACGATCGTCGCCGACGGCCAGCCGGCGTGTCGAGCGCTCGTGCGAATTCATCTCCCGTGGGGCTCGGCGCGTTCATTCCGTCCAACAGTCAGTCGAGTGTGATCGTGAGAGTCCTTGGCCCCCTGGTCAGACGGGATCGATGTTGCGTTGCGGCCTCGCCGCATGCGGCGTCGTCACCCGAGCCGGGCTACGGCGAGTACCGCGTCAGCCCAAACCTGCCTAGCTTCGGCGTCCTGTCGCGACGCTGCGTGCGCCGCTTCAATGTCGGCGCGGTTCGTGCGCATAGCGCGCTGCGGCCGTATCACGTCGCTTCCTTGTTGCCCTAGCGCCTTCGCGCCCGGTTTCTTTCCGCTGTGTTCCTTGCCGTCTTGCTGCGGCGATCCGCTTGCGCCGGGGTGGGTGCCGACCGTCGCGAGCCGCGGCGGCGTTGCGGCTTCCGCGTGGCCGTGCTGTGGCATGGCGAGGCGGGCGTGCGCAGTGCCTGCGCCAGCCGTCGCATCGCCCTGTGCGGCCACGCGTTGCCGCCGAGCGTTGCGGACTGCGCGTACGGCGTTCGTACCCCAAGCAGCGAAGCGCGACTCACGTGAGGCCGGTGCGGCGTTGCGCCCGCTCGCGCTCGTTCCTGCCCCCGAACCGGAGGCCCCATGATTCCATCCCGACCCGGCAAGCCGCTGGTGGCCGTCAGTGCCGATCGCGTGATGGCCGGCCCGCATCCGTCGCATTCGGTCGGCGAGAAATATATCGATGCGGTCGTCGATGGCGCGGGCGCGCTTGCGCTGGTATTGCCCGCGCTCGGCGCCCGTCAATCAATCGACGATCTGCTCGACACGATCGACGGCCTGCTGCTGACCGGCAGCTATTCGAACGTCGAACCGCAGCGCTACGCCGGCCCCGCCAGCACGCCCGGCACGCTGCACGACGCCGCGCGCGACGCCACCACCTTGCCGCTGATCCGCGCGGCGATCGAGGCCGGCGTGCCGGTGCTCGCGCTCTGCCGCGGCCTGCAGGAGCTGAACGTGGCGTTCGGCGGCACGCTGCACGCGCGCGTGCATGAGGTGCCGGGCCGCTTCGATCACCGCGAGGACAAGGCCGCGCCGCTCGATGCGCAATACGGCCCCGCCCATGCGATCCACATCGTGCCGGGCGGCCTGCTGGCACGTATCGCTGGCGGCGCGACCGAGGCGCAGGTCAATTCCTTGCATGCGCAAGGCATCGACCGGCTGGGCGACGGCCTGGTGATCGAAGCGGTGGCGCCCGACGGGCTGATCGAGGCGATCGGCGTGCGCGACGCGCCCGGCTTCGTGCTCGGCGTGCAGTGGCACCCGGAATGGCAGTACGCGAAGCATCCGCTTTCGCAGGCGATTTTTGCAGCCTTCGGCGAGGCATGTCGCGCCCGAAGGCGCACCGCGGCCGCTCAGGCCGCCCGGGCATCGGTGCGCACCTGAGTGCGCCGATGCCCATTCAACGAGGCTCCCATGCAAGACCTTGATGATTTCATGAAGCAGCACCGGATCACCGAAGTCGAGGCGATCATTCCCGATATGGCCGGCATCGCGCGCGGCAAGATCATTCCGCGCAACAAGTTCGAAACCGGCGAATCGATGCGGCTGCCGCAGGCCGTGATGGTGCAGACGGTCACCGGCGACTATCCCGACGACGGCTCGCTGACCGGCGTGACCGACCCCGACATGGTGTGCGTGCCCGACGCCTCCACGATTTGCCTGATTCCGTGGGCGTCGGATCCGACCGCGCAGGTGATTCACGATTGCGTCCACTTCGACGGCACGCCGGTGGCGATCTCGCCGCGCTACGTGCTGCGCCGCGTGCTCGATCTCTATCGCGCCAAGGGCTGGCGGCCGGTGGTGGCGCCCGAGCTGGAGTTCTATCTGGTCGAGATGAACAAGGACCCGGACCTGCCGCTGCGCCCGCCGATCGGCCGCACCGGGCGTGCCGAAACGGGCCGCCAGTCGTATTCGATCGAGGCCGTCAACGAGTTCGATCCGCTGTTCGAGGACATCTACGAATACTGCGACCTGCAGGGCCTGGACATCGACACGCTGATCCACGAAGTGGGCGCGGCGCAGATGGAGATCAACTTCCAGCACGGTGACGCGCTGTCGCTGGCCGATCAGGTGTTCCTGTTCAAGCGCACCGTGCGCGAGGCGGCGCTGCGCCACAACATGTACGCGACGTTCATGGCCAAGCCGATGGAGAACGAGCCGGGCTCGGCGATGCATATTCACCAGAGCCTGGTCGACGTCGACAGCGGGCGCAACCTGTTCGTCGACGCGCAGGGCGAATCGACCGACCTGTTTCGCCACTACCTGGCCGGGCTGCAGAAGTACACGCCGGCGCTGATGCCGATCTTTGCGCCGTACATCAATTCGTACCGCCGGCTGTCGCGGTTCATGGCCGCGCCGATCAACGTGCAGTGGGGCTACGACAACCGCACCGTGGGTTTTCGCATTCCGCACGCGGGGCCGGCCGCGCGCCGCATCGAGAACCGGATTCCGGGCGTGGACTGCAACCCGTATCTCGCGCTGGCCGGCACGCTCGCGGCCGGCTATCTCGGCATGACGCAACAGTTGAACCCCACCGCGCCGCTCGCGGCCGACGGCTACAACCTGCCGTATCAGTTGCCGCGCAACCTGGAGGAAGGACTCACGCTGATGGCCGCGTCCACGCCGCTGGCCGACATCCTCGGCGAGAAGTTCGTGAAGGCCTATCTGGCGCTGAAGGAAACCGAATACGAGGCGTATTTCCGCGTGATCAGTTCGTGGGAACGCCGCCATCTGCTGTTGCATGTCTAACGCCATCGCGGCGCTGCGGCGCCGCCACACGGAGGACCCATCATGACCCAACGCATCGGCGAATCCGCCTATGTCCAGACCGTGCAAGCCTCGGCCCCGGCCAAGGCCGCCGCGCGCTCCACCGCCGAATACCGCGCGCTCGACGCGGCTCACCATCTGCATCCGTTTTCCGACATGGGGGCGCTGAACGCCGCCGGCAGCCGCGTGATCGTCGGCGCGCACGGCGTGCATCTTCAGGATTCCGACGGAAACCGCATCGTCGACGGCATGGCCGGCCTGTGGTGCGTGAACGTGGGCTACGGCCGCGAGGAACTCATCGAGGCCGGCGCGCGCCAGTTGCGCGAATTGCCGTTCTACAACACGTTCTTCAAGACCACCCATCCGCCCGTGATCGAGCTGTCGGCGCTGCTGGCCGATATTGCGCCGCCCGCGTTCAATCGTTTCTTCTATTGCAACAGCGGTTCGGAGGGCAACGACACGGTGTTGCGCATCGTGCATCAGTACTGGCTCACGCAGCGCCAGCCCGGCAAGAAATACGTGATCTCGCGGCGCAACGGTTATCACGGCTCGACGATCGCGGGCGGCACGCTCGGCGGCATGGATTACATGCACGAGCAGATGCCGTCGAAGGTCGAGCACATCGTCCATATCGATCAGCCGTATTTCTTCGGCGAGGCGGCCGACGGGCAGACGCCCGAGGCGTTCGCGCTGGAGCGCGCGCGCCAGCTCGAAGCGAAGATCCTCGAACTCGGTGCCGACAACGTGGCCGCGTTCATCGGCGAGCCGTTCCAGGGGGCGGGCGGGGTGATCTTCCCGGCCTCGACCTACTGGCCCGAGATCGAGCGGATCTGCCGCAAATACGACGTGCTGCTGGTGGCCGACGAGGTGATCGGCGGCTTCGGCCGCACCGGCGAGTGGTTCGCGCATCAGCATTTCGGCTTCGAGCCGGACCTGATGACGCTGGCCAAGGGACTGACGAGCGGCTATGTGCCGATGGGCGCGGTGGCGCTGTCGGACCGGATCGCCGATGCGCTGATCGCGCACGGCGAGTTCAACCACGGCATGACCTACTCGGGGCACCCGGTTGCGGCGGCGGTGGCCGTGGCGAACCTCAAGGTGCTGCGCGACGGCGGCGTGGTCGAGCGCGTCAAGCGCGAGATCGGGCCGTATTTCCAGCAGCGCCTGCGCGACGCGCTGGCGGGCAGCCCGATCGTCGGGGAGATCGCCGGTGCGGGGCTGGTGGCCGGCATCCAGCTTGCGCAGGATCGCACCGCACGCCGGCGCTTCGCCAACGGTGGTGAGGTCGGCACGATCTGCCGGGACTATTGCTTCAACGGCAACCTGATCATGCGCGCGACCGGCGACCGCATGCTGCTGTCGCCGCCGCTGGTGGTGAGCCGGCAGGATGTCGACGAGATCGTCGACAAGGCCGCGCAGGCGATCGCCTCTACCGCGAAGCAGATCGGCATGGCGTGACCGTGATCGAGCGTCGCCGCTGCCCGCCGCTCGTTGCCGAAACGTCGCACGATCGTGACAGGACACCGTGTGATTGTTTCGTATTGTCAAGGATGCGTCGCATCGCGGCGACGGCTGTCGCAAGGCCGAGACGGATCGTCTATGCTGCTTGAACGAGGCCGGCGCAAGTGCCGGCCTCGCCGCATCGAAGCACGGTGGAGAACAGGCCGCGGACAGCGGACACGATCGGAGGCGTTGCGATGAAGTGGAACGGGCGGACGAGCTGTGCGGTGACGGTAGCGGCGGTGCTGGCGGCAACGCTGGCGATGACGGGATGTGCGTCGTCGGGGCCGCAGAAGCCGGTGTATCGCGACATGTGGGCGTCGGTGCCGGCGGCCGCAGCCGGGCAGGGGCGCATCGTGTTCTTCCGTCCCGAGGCGCGGCTCGGCGGCGTGAGCGGCGACAAGGTGCGGATCAACGATCAACTGGTGGGCGAGGTGCCGAACGGCGGCTTCTTTTACCTCGATGCACCGGCCGGCCAGTACGTGATCACCACGTCGAGCGCACCTGACAAACCGTTGACGGTCGATCTCCCGCAGGGCGACACCCGGTACGTGCGCTTGCAGGTGCCGTTCGCGCTGATCGCGGGGCCGCTGACGCCGTCGCTCGAACGCGAGCCGGCCAGGGCGCGCGAGGCGTTGACCATGCTGCACTACGTGGGGAATCGGCCCGGTGCGGGCGGCAAGGCGCAATAGGCGAGGGCGCGCGTATTACGCGAACTGCGTGGCAAACCGGACGTGCAAATAAAAACGGCCTGAATCGCGAGATTCAAGCCGTTTTTTCCTAGGCGTTGCCGCCTGAATTCTTTGGTGGGCGGTACTGGGATCGAACCAGTGACCCCTGCCGTGTGAAGGCAGTGCTCTACCGCTGAGCTAACCGCCCAAAGAGCCTTGAATTATGACGGGGCTCGGTTACTTCGTCAAGCCTTTTTTCGTCTCATTCCATCCGGCGGGATGCGATCCGTGCCGTAGCGCGAATCGAGGCGTGATTCTAACGGGATCGTTCACTTTTTTCCAGCGTTATTTCACATCCTTGTCGCAGCGGCTGCGAGGGGACGCGAACCGACGCCGGAAAACGCCGTCAGCCCTGCGTCGGCGGCACGAAACCGGTTGCCTGATCGGCGCCTTCGCCGAAGAAATACTTTTCGGTCTGCTTGATCAGATACTGGCGCGCACGCGGGTCGGCCATGTTCAGGCGGTTCTCGTTGATCAGCATCGTCTGCTGCTTGAGCCAGCCCTGCCAGGCTTCCTTCGAGATGCTTTCATAGATGCGCTTGCCGAGTTCGCCCGGCAGCGGCGGAAAATCGAGGCCTTCGGCTTCCGTGCCGAGTTTGGCGCATTGAACCATACGGGTCATCGTTGACTTCTCCTGTGATCGACGGGGAGGTGGCGCGCGTTGCGCCGCTCAGAGCTGCTTCATCAGCACGAGCGACTTGCGCTGCCAGTTATAAAGTTTGCGGCGGTCTTCGGGCAGGTCTTCCACGCTGACCTTGACGAAGCCGCGCTTCAGAAACCAGTGTTCGGTGCGCGTGGTCAGCACGAAGATCCGCGTCAGGCCGCGTGCGCGTGCGCGTTGCTCGACGCGCTTGAGCAGGCGCTCGCCGTCGCCCGAGCCTTGCGCTTCGGGCGCGACGGTCAGGCAGGCCATTTCGCCGATCTTCTCCTGGGTATACGGATAAAGCGCGGCGCAGCCGAACAGCACGCCATCGTGCTCGATCACCGAGAAGTGATCGATGTCGCGCTCGATCTGGTGGCGGCCGCGGCGCACCAGCGTGCCGTCGCTTTCGAGCGGCTCGATCAGCGTCAGGATGCCGCCGACATCGTCCGGCGTGGCTTCGCGCAGGCTTTCCAGGTTCTCGTACGAGATCATGGTGCCCACGCCGTCGTGCAGGAACAGTTCGAGCAGCACGCTGCCGTCGAGCGAATACGGCAGCAGGTGGGCCCGCGCCACGCCGCCCCGGCAGCCACGGATTGCGTGTTTCAGGTAGAACGCCTCGTCGCCCTGCACGTTGCCCGAATCGAGCAGGTCCGCAGCCGCGTCGAGCGACATTTCGCGGATCAGCTCGTTCTCGGCGTCCATCACGCCGAGTTCCTCGGTCAGGAAGATCAGCTTGTCGGCGCGCAGCGCGATCGCGGCGGCCGAGGCGACGTCTTCCATCGACAGGTTGAACGCTTCGCCGGTGGGCGAGAAGCCGAGGGGCGAGAGCAGCACCAGCTTGCGGCTTGCCAGCGAGTGGCGGATCGACTCGGCGTCGATCTTGCGGACCACGCCCGTGTGCTGGAAGTCAACGCCGTCGACGACCCCGACCGGCCGCGCCGTGACGAAGTTGCCCGACACGACGCTGATGTGCGCGTGCGCCATCGGCGAGTTCGGCAAGCCCTGGCTGACCGCAGCCTCGATGTCGAGACGGACTTCGCCGGCTGCTTCCTTCGAGGATTCGAGCGCGCGCGCATCGGTGATGCGCAGGCCGTGCGAAAACTCGGATTCGACGCCGTGCAGGCTCAACTGCTCCTCGAGCTGGGGCCGCGAGCCGTGCACCAGCACGATCTGGATGCCCATCGCCTGCAGCAGCGCGATGTCGGCAACCAGCGCGTTCAGCAAGCCTTGCTGCACCACTTCGCCGCCGAAACCGATGACGAAGGTGCTGTTGCGGAACTTGTGAATATAGGGAGCGACGGAGCGCATCCAGTCGACGAACTGGGCGTGGCTGATCGCGGTCGCGTCGACGGACGACGGCGCCGAGGCGGCGGGGAGGTCGGTTTGGGAATTCATGGGCGGGATTATAATGCGCCCCCATGTCGAATGTACCCAAAAGCTCCGCACCGAATCGTACCGATGCGCCGGCCGGCGACGCGCCGCAGGCATCGCGCCCGGAGCGGCGCCCGCAAGCCGCGCCGTCCTCCGTTTCTTCCCCGTCCGGCCAGGTGTCGCAACCAGCCCACAGCCCGCGCGCCGAGCGGCCGCCCCGCGAAGGCGGCGAGCGCCGCGAGGGCAACCCGCGCCGGGAATCCGGCAATGGCCGCGAGGGCCGCGAAAGCCGCGAGGGCAAGCCGCCACGGCCGCCGCGCGAGGCCGGTCAGCCGCGTCAGGCCGGCGAATCGCGCGCCGATGCCCGAGCCGAGTCGCGTCCCGATTCCCGTGTCGAAGCACGTCCGCAATCACGCCCGCCCCGCGAGCCCCGCGCTCCTCGGCCGCCCGTGACGCCGAATCCGGTCCCGCCGATCACGTTCCCCGAAAGCCTGCCCGTCTCGGGCAAGCGCGAGGAGATCGCGCGCGCGATTGCCGAGAACCAGGTGGTGATCGTCTGCGGCGAAACCGGCTCGGGCAAGACCACCCAGTTGCCGAAGATTTGCCTGGAACTGGGCCGCGGCCTGGGCGCGGGTGGCAAGGGGCTGATCGGCCATACCCAGCCGCGCCGGCTGGCCGCGTCGTCCACCGGCCGCCGGATTGCCGAGGAACTGGGCACGCCGTTCGGCGAGGTGGTCGGCTACAAGGTACGTTTTACCGACAACCTGGCACCCGGGGCCTCGGTCAAGCTGATGACGGACGGCATCCTGCTGGCCGAAACCCAGACCGATCCGCTGCTGCGCGCCTACGACACGCTGATCATCGACGAGGCGCACGAACGCAGCCTCAACATCGATTTCCTGCTCGGCTACTTGCGGCAGGTGCTGCCGAAGCGCCCCGACCTGAAGCTGATCGTGACGTCGGCCACCATCGACGCCGATCGTTTCGCGCGCCACTTCGGCAGCGAGACGAAGCCGGCGCCGGTGATCGAGGTCAGCGGCCGGCTGTACCCGGTCGAAATGCGTTACCGCCCGATCGCCGACGATCGCTCGGCGGCCGTGCGCAACGCCGAAGGCGCGTCGAGCGGGCGCGAGCGCCAGAAAACCGCGCGCGAGGCCGAGCGCGACCTGATGGACGGCATCGTCGATGCGGTGGACGAGCTGTGCCGCGAAGGCCCCGGCGACGTGCTGGTGTTCCTTCCCGGCGAGCGCGAGATTCGCGACGCGGCCGAGGCGCTGCGCAAGCACCATCCGCCGCATACGGAAATCCTGCCGCTGTTCGCGCGGCTGTCGGCGGCCGACCAGGAGCGCGTGTTCAAGGGTTCGAACGCGCGCCGCATCGTGCTGGCCACCAACGTGGCCGAAACCTCGCTGACGGTGCCGGGCATTCGCTACGTGGTCGATACGGGGCTGGCGCGCGTCAAGCGCTATTCGTATCGCAACAAGGTCGAGCAGTTGCAGGTGGAATCGATCTCGCAGGCCGCCGCCAACCAGCGCGCCGGCCGTTGCGGCCGGGTGGCCGACGGCGTCTGCATCCGCCTCTACGAGGAAAGCGACTACACGGGCCGCGCGCGCTTCACCGATCCGGAAATCCTGCGCTCGTCGCTGGCCGCCGTGATCTTGCGGATGAAGTCGCTGCACCTCAGCTCGATCGAATCGTTTCCGTTCATCGAACCGCCGCCGGGCCGCGCGATCGCCGACGGCTATCAGTTGCTCAACGAACTGGGCGCGGTGGACGACGACAACGCGCTGACGCCGCTCGGCCGCGAGCTGGCGCGCCTGCCGCTCGACCCGCGCGTGGGCCGCATGATCCTGGCCGCGCGCGACCAGCAGGCGCTGCGCGAGGTGCTGATCATCGCCAGCGCGTTGTCGGTGCAGGACCCGCGCGACCGGCCGATCGAGGCGCAGGAGCAGGCCGACCAGGCGCACCGCAAGTTCGCCGACGAACGCTCCGAATTCCTCCAGTGGCCGCGCATCTGGGCCTGGTTCGAGGAGGCGGTGGCGCACAAGAAGTCGAACCGTCAACTGGTGGACGCCTGCCGCGCCAATTTCCTGTCGCACCTGCGGCTGCGCGAATGGCGCGACGTTCATTCGCAACTGCTGACGGTGGTGCGCGAGCTCGGCTGGCGCCTCAACGAAACCGAGGCGACCTTCGAGCAGGTGCATTTGTCGCTGCTGACGGGCCTGCTCGGCAATATCGGCATGAAGGCCGACGACGAGCCGCATTACCTCGGCGCGCGCGGCATCAAGTTCCATCTGTGGCCCGGCTCGGCGCTGGTCAAGAAGGCCGGGCGCTGGGTGATGGCCGCCGAACTGGTGGAAACGAGCCGGCTCTATGCGCGCGGGCTGGCGAAGATCGAACCCGAGTGGGTCGAGAAAGTCGGCTCGCACTTGCTGAAAACCTCGCTGTCCGAACCGCACTGGGAGAAGAAGCCTGCCCAGGTGTCGGCGTTCGAGCGCGGCGTGCTGTACGGCCTGACGATTTACAACCGGCGCCGCGTGGCATTCGGCAAGCAGGACCCGAAGCGTGCGCGCGAGCTGTTCATCCGCGGCGCGCTGGTGGAGGGCGAATTCGATACGCGGCTCGCGTTCTTCGCGCACAACCGCAAGCTGCTGGCCGATATCGAGCAGCTCGAACACAAGTCGCGCCGGCAGGACGTGCTGGTGGACGACGAGCTGATCTTCGGCTTCTACGATCAGGCCGTGCCGGAAGGCATTCACACCGGCGCGTCGTTCGAGCGCTGGTATCGCGACGAACTGAAGAAAAGCGGCCAGCCCGAAGACAAGCTGCGCCTGTTGTATCTGTCGCGCGACGACCTGATGCGCCACGAGGCGGCCGGCGTCACGACCGAGCTGTTCCCGAAGCGCCTGACCATGGCCGGCGTGGAGATGGGGCTGTCCTACCACTTCGAGCCGGGCTCGCCGCGCGACGGCGTGACCTTGCAGGTGCCGCTCTACGCGTTGAACCAGGTCGACGCGCGCCGCGCCGAATGGCTGGTGCCGGGCATGCTGAAGGAGAAGGTGCAACTGCTGCTGAAGTCGCTGCCGCAGAAGCTGCGCCGCCATTGCGTGCCGCTGCCCGAGTTCGCGGCCGGCTTCGTCGAGCGTTCGGGCGCCGAGCGCTTCGGCGCGGGCGCGCTGGTCGAGCTATTGATCGCCGACATCCGCCACCAGACGCAGATCGCCATGAAATCCTCGGATTTCAAGCTCGAAACGTTGCCGGCGCACCTGTTCATGAATTTCAAGGTGATCGACGAGCACGGCCGCCAGCTCGGCATGGGCCGCAATCTCGCGCAGTTGCGCGGCGAACTGGGCATGCAGGCGCAACAGCATTTCCAGAAGATCGCGGCGGCGGCCACGCTGACGGCCGCCGGCGAGGACGAACCGGTGCAGCAGCCGGGCGTCCCGCGCGGCGCGGCACCGGGCGGCGGCGCGACGAATGCGGCCGGCCGGACCGCGCCGCCGCGCACGGCGGCAGGCGGAGCGCCGGCGGCGGGCGAGGGCGGCACTGCCACCGCGCTGTACGAAAACCTGACCACCTGGAATTTCGGCAAGCTGCCCGAATTGCTCGAAATCCGCCGGCGCGGCCAGACGCTGTATGGCTACCCGGCGCTGGTCGACCGCGGTGCGCATTGCGACGTCGAGGTGTTCGATTCGCCCGAGGAAGCGGCGCGCATCCACCGCGCCGGGCTGCGCCGCCTGTTCGCGCTGCAACTGAAGGAGCCGATCCGCTTCCTGGAGAAGAACCTGCCGGGGCTGCGCGAGATGGCGATGCAATACATGACGCTCGGCACCCAGGACGAACTGCGCGACCAGTTGATCGACACCGCGCTCGACCGCGCCTGCCTGCAGGACCCGCTGCCCGACGACGACGCCAGCTTCCATGCGCGCCGCGACGAGGGGCGCAGCCGCCTGAACCTGCTCGCGCAGGAGATCGCGCGGCTGGTGGGCGGAATCCTGGCCGAGTACGCCTCGCTCGGCAAGAAGCTCGCGCAGGCCAAGCCGTTCGCGGCTGCCCACGCCGATATGGTGTCGCAGCTCGGCGCGCTGGTCGGCAAGCGCTTCGTGATCGACACGCCGTATCCGCAGCTCGCGCATTTTCCGCGCTACCTGAAGGGCATCGCGCTGCGCATCGACAAGCTGAAGGCCGACGCGACACGCGATGCGCGCCAACTGGCGGAGTTCGCGCCGCTTTCGCAGCACCATCAGCGGGCGCTGTCGCAGCGCGGCGGCGCGGCCGATGCGCGGCTGATCGAGTTCCGCTGGCTGCTCGAGGAACTGCGCATTTCGCTGTTCGCGCAGGAACTCCGCACGCCGATGCCGGTCTCGGTGAAGCGCCTGCACAAGGTCTGGGAATCGCTGCAACGCTGACGAAGCCGGCGAGGGGCGCGGAAAAACGAACGGGCTTCCGGTCAACCGGCGGCCCGTTCGAACGTTCTACAATGACGGTTGTTTCTCGACGTGAGTCTCCATGCGCAATTTCCTGTCCCTCGGTCGGGCCGCCCTGATGTTCGGCGCACTGACTGTCGCCGCGGCGCCCGCCGCGTTCGCCAATAACGTCATCGTGCTGAATTCGGCCGAGGCAACGCTGTCGCTGATCGATCAGAACACGCACCAGGTGGTCGGCACGATGCCGACCGGCAAGGAGCCGCATCACTTGATGGCGACGCCCGACAATTCGTCGCTGATCGTCGCCAATTCGGTCTCGAACAGCCTGATGTTCCTCGACCCGCGCACCGGTGCGCTGCAACGCACGGTCGAAGGCATCGACGATCCCTACCAGCTCGGCTTCTCGCCCGACCGCAAATGGTTCGTGGCGGCCGGGCTGCGGCTCGATCGCGTCGATATCTACAGCTACGACGGCCATGACGTGCACCTCGCCAAGCGCGTGCCGCTGCAGGTGATGCCGAGCCACCTGGCGTTCCCGGACGCCCGCACCGTGCTGGTGTCGCTGCAGGTGTCGGGCGAACTGGCGGCCATCGACCTGCCGACGCAAACCGTCAAATGGAAGATGAAGGTCGGCAAGGTGCCGGCCGGCCTGTGGATGACGCCCGGCAACAAGTACGTGCTGATCGGCATGACCGGCGCCGATTACGTGGCGGTGGTCGACTGGCGCAACCAGAAGGTCGTCAAGACCATCCCCACCGGCAAGGGCGCGCACAACTTCCGCTCGCTTGACGACGGCACCCACGTGGCCGTCACGAATCGGGTCGCGAACACCATCAGCATCATCGACGAGAACACGCTGACCAACGTCGGCGAAATCTCGGGCCTGCTGCCCGGGCCGGACGACATGGAACTGTCGGCCGACCGCAAGACCCTGTGGGTCACGTTCCGCTTCGCCAAGAAGGTCGGCGTGATCGACCTGGCGAGCCGCCGCCTGATCCAGACGATTCCGGTCGGCCGCTCGCCGCACGGCATCTATTTCTTCGACCGTGCGCCGGTGACGGCGCCGAACGGCGCCTGACGGCGCGGGAGCGCAGATGTATCACGCGATCGCCACGATGCTCGACACGTTCGTGTCGAACCTGCAGACCTGGCTGTACGTCGATATCGTGCAGCCGACGCTGTTCAAGTTCGACCTGATGGATTACGACGAGGACACCTACGACGCGCTGTACTGGGTCATCATCGGCGCGCTGCAGGTCGTGGTGATGTTCGTGCTGCTGCGCCCGCTGGAGGCGCTGCGTCCCGCCGAATCGTGGCAGCACCGCCGCGAGACGCGCGTCGACGTGCTCTACACGCTGATCGCCAAGCTCGGCATCTTCACGCTGTTCTTCTTCTTCGTGATGCAGCCGTTCTTCGACCAGTTCCAGTCGTGGCTGCGCATGAAGGGCGTCGCGAACTACAACCTCGACGCGCTGTGGCCGGGCGTGACGTCGCAGCCGCTGGTCGCGTTCGTGATCTACCTGGTCGTGATCGATTTCGCCGGCTACTGGTATCACCGCTGGCAGCACCGGTTCGGCGTCTGGTGGGAACTGCACGCCGTGCATCACAGCCAGCGCCAGATGTCGCTGTGGACCGACGACCGCAATCACCTGCTCGACGATCTGATCCAGGGCTGCTTCTTCGCCGCGATCGCGCTCGTGATCGGCGTGCCGCCGTCGCAGTTCGTGGTGCTGACGGCCCTGTCGAATTTCATCCAGAGCGTTCAGCATACGAACGCGCGCCTGCCGTTCGGCTGGCTCGGCGAGCGCCTGCTCGTCAGCCCGACGTTCCATCGCCGCCATCATGCGGTCGGTTACGGCCATGAGGGCACGGCCTACGGCTGCAATTTCGGCGTGCTGTTCCCGTGGTGGGACATGCTGTTCCGCACCGCCTCCTGGAACAAGACGCCCGAGCCGACCGGCATCCGCGAGCAGTACCAGGGCGTGTCGTACGGCGAAGGCTTCTGGTCGCAACACTGGCTCGCGATGGTGCGAATCGTGAAACGCGTCGTGCAGCGCAAGCCGCGGGTGTCGTCGGCCGAAACGGCCTGACAGCGCTGCCCCCGCCCGCCGGCCAGCGTGGGCGGCGGATAGCCGGCGGGCGATCGCCGCGCGCATGCGGTTTTGGCGCCGAGGCGCGCAGTGGTTTATGCTTGGGGCCGCCTTACCCCATTTCTCCACGTACCCGCCCGCATGACCGATCTGCTGCGCTCCTTCGGCCGGGCATTCGCAAGCGCGCTGCACCCGCGGATGCTCTGGCTCACGTTCCTGCCATTCATCGTCGCCGCGCTCGGCTGGGGCCTCGTGCTTTGGTTCGCCTGGCAGCCGCTGGTGGGTCTCGCGCGCGTCGCGCTCGACGGCTTCATGCTGACCTCCTGGCTCTACCGCTTCTTCTCGTCGATCGGCGTGCCGCAACTGCATGCGGTGGTGGCGCCGTTCGTGGTGGTGTCGGCCGCGATTCCGCTGATCGTGCTGACGGTGCTGCTGCTGATCGCCGGCATCTCGATGCCGGTGGTGATCGGCCACCTGTCGCGGCGCCGGTTCGCCCAGCTCGAACAGAAGCGCGGCGGCACCTGGTACGGCAGCGCGGTCAATGCCGTCTGGACGGCGCTGGTCAGCATCGTGGTGCTGGTCGTGACGCTGCCGCTCTGGCTGATCCCGCCGTTCTTCGCGCTGCTGCCGCCGCTGATCTGGGGCTGGCTGACCTATCGCGTCATGAGCTACGACGCGCTCGCGCTGCACGCGGGCGCGGACGAGCGGCGCGCGCTGATGCGCCGGCATCGCTGGCCGCTGCTCGGCATCGGCATCGCGAGCGGCCTGCTCGGCACGGTGCCGACCTTCGTTTGGGTATCGTCGATCTGGACGATGGTGCTGTTCCCGTTCATCGCGGCGGCGATGATCTGGGTCTACGCGTTCATCCTCGTCTTCTCGGCCCTGTGGTTCGGTTTCTATTGCCTGCACGCGCTGCAGGATCAGCGCGCGGCCGCCGCCGCGCAGTCACACGCACTGACGAGGCAAGCATGAGCATCGGCATCATCATCATCGGCGACGAAATCCTCTCCGGCCGCCGCCAGGACAAACATCTCTCGAAGCTGATCGAACTGCTCGGCGCGCGCGGGCTCGCGCTCGACTGGGCCGAATACGTCGGCGATTCGCGCGAGCGGATCACGGCCACGCTCGCGCGCGCGTTCGCGGCCGGCGACATCGTGTTCTCGACGGGCGGCATCGGCGCGACGCCGGACGACCACACCCGCCAGTGCGCGGCCGCCGCGCTCGGCGTGCCGCTCGAGCTGCATCCCGAGGCGAAAGTGCTGATCTCGGAGCGGATTCGCGATACGCACACCGATACCGCCAAGCCGGTCGATCTCGATTCGCCCGAGAACCGCCATCGCTTCGAGATGGGCACGTTCCCGCGCGGCGCCAGCATCATCCCGAACGGCTACAACAAGATTCCGGGTTTTTCGTACGGCGACGTGCACTTCGTGCCCGGTTTCCCGGTCATGGCCTGGCCGATGATGGAATGGGTGCTCGATACGAAGTACGCGCACCTGCACCACGCGACGCCGTTCGCCGAGCGTTCGGTGCTGGTGTTCGAATTGCCGGAATCCACGCTGACGCCGCTGATGGAGCAGATCGAGCGCGATTTCCCGGGCGTGCGCGTGTTCAGCCTGCCGAGCGTGGGCGATGCCGAGCGCGGCGGCGTGTATGCGCGCCGCCATATCGATCTGGGCGTGAAGGGCGAGCCGGAGGCGGTGGCCGCCGCGTTCGTCAAGCTGCGCGAGGGCGTTCATCATCTCGGCGGCGACATCGTCGAGCCCGACGCGGCGCACTGACGCGCCAGCGGCCCCGGCCGGGGCCGCATCGTCGTTGCGTTTCGAACTTGCACACGCAAAACGAAACGGGCCGCATCGCGCGGCCCGTCATCCCGGTGTCATCGCCCGGCAGGACGATAGACAGCGACGCTCAAGCGCCGATCCAGGGCAGCTTGCGATAGCACCAGCCTTCGACCGTCTTCCGATGCCCCTGCCCGTCCTTCGCCCCCTCGAAGCCTTCCAGAATGTCGAACGCGCGGGTCAGGCCCGCCTGCGTGGCGGCGACCGCCGCCAGCTTCGAGCGCGCCGCGCTGCGGCACAGCAGCAGCACCGGCGTGCCGACGTCGGCCACGTCCTTCAGTTGCGCGATGAAATCGGGGTTCGGCACGCCGCCCGGGTAGCGCGTCCATTCGATATGCACGTACTGGCCGTCGCCGACGAGCGGGCGGCCGATCCAGTCGAGCTCGGCGCGCGTGCGCACGTCGACGAGCCGCGCGGCCGGATCGAGCTGCAGCAGTTCGAAGCTTTCGGCCGGCGACAATGCCCCGGCGTACTGAAGCTTGCCTTCGGTGCGGCGCGCGTCGGCTTGCGCGTAGAGCTGGTCGAGCGTGGTCATGGCAGGGAGGTCTCCTCCGGATCAAATAGCCATTCTAGCGCGCCGGGCACCGCGCACGTGCGGGCCGCCGAGGCGCCGACGGCATGCTTGACGGCAGCGCGTATCGGCACCGAGTTGGTGCCGATTTTTCCTGTCGAAATAAATTTGCATCGAGTTAGTGCAATTTTGGGATTTTTGCCTATATTTGGTGCGTGTCATGCGCCGCGCCGGGCAGGCAAAGCCCCGAAAGCGCGCGGGACGGCCCTGTCCCGGCGCGGGTTGTGGCCCTTCGCGCCGAACTGGCGCATGGGTGGCATGGAAGCTGCTTTATAAGCATCGGTCAAGTCGGCCCGTCGCAGCGCTCAAGTACGGAAGCCGGCCTCATCCGCTTAACGGAGGCGGTCCCAGTCCGCCGGAATTGTTCAAATCAGGAGAAGAGGTTATGAGTAAAACCGTCGCCGACGTCATGCAGCTCGTGAAGGACGAGGACGTCAAGTTTGTCGATTTCCGCTTCACGGATACGCGCGGCAAGGAGCAGCACGTGTCGGTGCCGGTGTCGGCGTTCGACGAAGACAAGTTCGAAAGCGGCCACGCATTCGACGGTTCGTCGATCGCGGGCTGGAAGGGGATCGAAGCGTCGGACATGCTGCTGATGCCGGACCCGAGCGCCGCATTCGTCGACCCGTTCTATGAAGAGTCGACCCTGGTTCTGACCTGCGACGTGGTCGAGCCGGCCGACGGCAAGGGCTACGAGCGCGACCCGCGTTCGCTCGCCAAGCGCGCGGAAGCCTACCTGAAGAGCACGGGCATCGGCGACACGGCCTACTTCGGTCCGGAACCGGAATTCTTCATTTTCGACTCGGTCCAGTGGAGCACGGACATGTCGGGCACCTTCGTGAAGATCAATTCCGAAGAAGCCCCGTGGTCGTCGGGCAAGGATTTCGAAGGCGGCAACACGGGCCACCGTCCGGGCACCAAGGGCGGCTACTTCCCGGTCGCGCCGGTCGACACGTTCCAGGACATCCGTTCGGAAATGTGCCTGCTGCTCGAACAGATCGGTATCCCGGTCGAAGTGCACCACCACGAAGTGGCGGGCCAGGGCCAGAACGAAATCGGCACGAAGTTCTCGACGCTGGTCGAGCGCGCCGACTGGACGCAATGGCTGAAGTACATCGTGCACAACGTTGCGCACTCGTACGGCAAGACGGCCACGTTCATGCCGAAGCCGGTGGTGGGCGACAACGGTTCGGGCATGCACGTTCACCAGTCGATCTGGAAGGACGGTCAGAACCTGTTCGCGGGCAACGGCTACGCCGGCCTGTCGGAAACGGCGCTGTTCTACATCGGCGGCATCATCAAGCACGCCCGTGCCCTGAACGCGATCACGAACCCGACGACGAACTCGTACAAGCGTCTGGTCCCGCACTACGAAGCACCGGTCAAGCTGGCCTACTCGGCACGCAACCGCTCGGCCTCGATCCGCATTCCGCACGTGTCGAACCCGAAGGGCCGCCGTATCGAAACGCGTTTCCCGGACCCGATGGCCAACCCGTACCTGTGCTTCTCGGCGCTGCTGATGGCAGGTCTGGACGGCATCCAGAACAAGATCCATCCGGGCGAAGCTGCCGACAAGAACCTGTACGACCTGCCGCCGGAAGAGGATGCAAAGATCCCGACCGTCTGCGCGGGCCTGGACCAGGCACTCGAGGCACTCGACAAGGATCGCGAATTCCTGACGCGCGGTGGCGTGTTCACGGATGCGATGATCGACGCGTACCTGGGCCTGAAGGAACAGGAACTCGCGAAGTTCCGCATGACGACGCACCCGATCGAGTTCGAGATGTACTACTCGCTGTAAGCGTGACGATGGCGCTTCGTCACGTCATCGAACGAAGCGCCGTCCTGTCGTCGGCTTGCCGGGAGCGAAACACGCCCGGCGGCCGCGGCTACACGAAAGGGACGGCTCCCGGCCGTCCCTTTTTCATTGCACGGTTTCTCAAGACAAACGCGAGCATCCACGCAAGATGGTTCTGAAGAATCTGATCAAGGCCAGGGCAGGACAGCCGGAGCGGCTGTCGGAAGACGAGCGGCTGCTGCGCTCGGGGCTGCTGACCGGTCTCGAGGCGTTGCCGACGGTCGTGCTGGTGATCGATCGCCGCACGCTGCAGATTGCGTTCGCGAACCCGTCCGCCGAATCGATGCTCGACATTTCGCGCCGCCAGCTCGCGCAGATGCCGTGGAGCGACCTGTTCCCGAATTCGATGGAACTCGCCACCACCATCACCGCGATCGGCGAAGGGCGTTTTCACGCCACCCATCTCGACACGGTGCTCGAACGGCCAGGCCGCGAGGCGTTGCATGTGCATGCGATCGTCGGTTTCCTCGAGGGCGCGCCCGATTACGTGCTGGTCGAACTGTTCGAGAACGAACGGCAATCGCGCACCGACCGCGAGGAGCGCATTCACGACCTCACGGCCGTCAACAAGCACCTGATCCGCAATCTCGCGCACGAGATCAAGAATCCGCTCGGCGGCATTCGCGGCGCGGCGCAACTGCTCGAATTCGAATTGAGCGAGCGCGAGCGCGGCGAGCTGCGCGAGTACACGCAGGTCATCATCAAGGAATCCGACCGGCTGCAGACGCTGGTCGACCGGCTGCTCGAACCGCACCGGCATCCGCACATCGTCGGCGACGTCAACGTGCACGAAGTGTGCGAGCGGGTGCGCGCCGTGATGCTGGCCGAGTTTCCGCGCGGCCTGACGATCGAGCGCGACTACGACGTCAGCGTGCCCGACCTGCGCGGCGACAAGGAGCAATTGATCCAGGCGCTGCTGAACATCGTGCGCAATGCCGCGCAGGCGCTGCGCGAGCGCATCGCGCAGGGCGACGCGCGCATCGAGTTGCGCACCCGCATCGCGCGCAAGATCACGATCGGCAAGAAGCTGTTCAAGCTGGCGCTGGATCTCCACGTCATCGACAACGGTCCCGGCATTCCCGAGGAGATTCGCGACCGGATTTTCTACCCGCTGGTTTCGGGCCGTGAAGACGGCAGCGGCCTCGGCCTCACGCTCGCGCAAACCTTCGTGCAGCAGCACGAAGGCACGATCGAGGTGGAAAGCCGGCCGGGCCGAACCGAATTTCAGATTTTGTTGCCGCTCGATCATTGAGCGGCCTTGCAGCGACTCACCGATACATCTGACCGACCTATGAAGCCGATCTGGATAGTAGACGACGACCAATCGATCCGCTGGGTGCTCGAAAAGGCACTCGCGCGCGACAGCTTCGCAACCCGAAGCTTCTCGAATGTGCGTGATGCGCTGGCCGCGCTCGACCACGAAACCCCGCAAGTGCTGGTATCCGACATCCGGATGCCGGGCGGTTCCGGGCTCGAACTGCTGCAGGCGATGCACGAGCGGCTGCCCGGGCTGCCCGTCATCATCATGACCGCGTTCTCGGACCTCGACAGCGCGGTGGCCGCCTTCCAGGGCGGCGCGTTCGAATATCTCGCCAAGCCGTTCGACGTCGACAAGGCGGTCGAGCTGATCCGGCGCGCCGTCGAGGAAAGCCTGCGCGGCGGCGTGCCCGAGGACGACAAGCTCGCCGACGCGCCCGAGATGCTCGGCCAGGCGCCGGCCATGCAGGACATGTTCCGCGCGATCGGCCGCCTGTCGCACTCGGCCGCCACGGTGCTGATCACCGGCGAATCGGGCACCGGCAAGGAGCTGGTGGCCCGTGCGCTGCACCGGCACAGCCCGCGCGCCAACGGCCCGTTCATCGCGCTGAACACCGCGGCGATCCCGAAGGATCTGCTCGAATCCGAACTGTTCGGCCATGAGCGCGGCGCGTTCACGGGCGCGCAGACCACCCGCCAGGGCCGCTTCGAGCAGGCCGAGAACGGCACGCTGTTTCTCGACGAAATCGGCGACATGCCGTTCGACCTGCAGACGCGCCTGTTGCGCGTGCTGTCGGACGGCCAGTTCTATCGCGTCGGCGGCCACAACCCGCAGCGCGCGAACGTGCGGGTGATCGCGGCCACGCACCAGAACCTCGAATCGCGCGTGCGTCAGGGCCTGTTCCGCGAGGACTTGTATCACCGTCTCAACGTGATCCGGCTGCGCCTGCCGGCGCTGCGCGAGCGCAGCGAGGACATCGCGCTGCTCACGCGCCACTTCCTGCAGAAGAGCGCGCGCGATCTGGGCGTCGAGCCCAAGCGCGTGGCGGACGAGGCGCTGGCCTATCTGACCTCGCTGCCGTTCCCGGGCAACGTGCGCCAGCTCGAGAATCTCGCGAACTGGCTGACCGTGATGGCGCCGGCGCAGACGGTCGAGATCAAGGATCTGCCGCCCGATCTCGGCCCGGCGCAGGCCGCGCACGGCGAAGGCCTGACACCGGCGACGATTGCGGTCAGCACCGACGCGTTGCCGAACGGCATGGCCGCCGCCACGCTGCCCGGCGCACCGGTCGCAAGCGGCGCGGTGGCCGCGCCCGCGTCGAGCAACCCGGTATGGGAGCAAGGCTTGCGCAGCGAAGTCGCACGCTTGCTGCGCGAGAACTCGGCCGATGTGATGGACGAGCTGGCGCGCCGTTTCGAGGCCGCCGTGATCCGCGAGGCGCTCGACTTCACGCGAGGCCGCAAGGTCGAAGCCGCCGAGCGGCTCGGTATCGGCCGCAACACCATCACGCGCAAGATCCAGGAACTGCATCTGGAGCCGTGATGCGGCGGGCGCGGTGCGCGGCGGCCATCGGCTGCCGCGTGCCGGCCGCCGCTTGCTTGCGTTCGCGCGGGGTCTTCATCTCCAGGGCGGTTTTCCGCTGCCCGCATCGCGATCGGACATAATCGGGGTTTGCTTTCAGTCCGAACCTCTCGATGTCCGATACGTCCCACTGGCCCGACGGGCCGGATCCGTTCAAATTCCTCGAATCGCTCGACAGCCGCCGTGCCCGCACCTGGGTCGACGAGCAGAACGCGCGCACCCATGCCGCGCTGCGCAACGATGCGGCGTTCACCGCGCTGTCGGCGCGGCTCGCCAAGGCCTATCTGCCGCGCGAGCGGCCCGTGATTCCGGCGCGCTGGCGCGACTGGGCCTACGACCTCTGGCAGGACGACCTGCATCCGAAGGGCCTCTGGCGCCGCGCGCGCTGGGACGACTGGCGCGCCGGCCGGCCGGACTGGCAGGTGCTGCTCGACGTCGATGCGCTCGGCGCGCAGGAGCATGAATCGTGGGTGTTCGAGCAGGATGCGATCCTCTATCCCGATGGGGATCGCGCGCTGCTGTCGTTGTCGCCGGGGGGCGCCGATGCAGTCGTGATCCGCGAGTTCGACCTCGAACGGCGCTGCTTCGTCGAGGACGGTTTCCGCATCGACGAGCCCGGCAATCACACCGTCGACTGGATCGACCGGGACACCGTCTACGTGAGCTGGGAACGCGACGAGGATGCCGTCACCGACGCCGGCTACCCGTACGAGGCGCGGCGCTGGACGCGCGGCACGCCGCTCGACGCCGCCCCGGTGGTGTTTCGCGGCGAGCGCGACGACATCAGCGCCGGCGCCGGCTTCGATCCGGTGGAGGGGCGCCATACGGCCTGGCGCAGCGTCGATTTCTTCGACGTGCACACCTACCGGCTCGGCGCGGGTGGCGAATGGCTGCGCTACGACGTGCCCGCGCAGGTGGGGGTGGGCTTCTGGCATGGCTGGCTGGTGCTGGAGCCGCGCCTCGACTGGGCGTGCGAGGGCGTGCTGCATACCGGCGGATCGCTGCTGGCGATTCGCGAGGACGCGTTCCTGGCCGGCTCGCGCACGTTCACGACGCTGTTCGCGCCGGGGCCGTCCACCTCCGCCTGCACCTGGACGCACACGCACACCACGCTGATCGCCAGTTGGCTCGACGACGTGCGCAACCGCACGCTGCTCTGGCAGCCCGTGCAGGATGCGGCCGGCGAGTGGCAGTGGACCTCGCGCGCGTTCGCCTGGCCGAAGGAGGCCGAGATCGACATCGAGCCGATCGAATCGACGCTGAACGACGAGATCTTCGTCGATGTCGATACCTTCCTCGATCCGCCCGAATGCTGGCTCGCCGATCTGGCCGACCGCGCCGACGATGCCGCGTCGCGCCGCGTGCTGCTCGATCGGCCGCCCGTGCAATTCGAGGCGAGCGAACTCGTGGTGCGCCGCGCGATGACGCGCTCGCGTGACGGCACCGAGGTGCCCTATACGCTGATCGGCCCGCGCGATGCGCTCGACGGCGTGACCGACGCGGCCGGGCAGGTGCGGCGCACGGCGCGGCCTTGCTTGCTGTCGGGCTATGGCGGCTTCGCGATTCCGAACCTGCCGGCCTACAGCGACGCGCTCGGCATCGCCTGGCTCGAACGCGGCGGCGTGGCGGCGTTCGCGCATATTCGCGGCGGCGGCGAGTTCGGCTCGCGCTGGCATACCGATGCACAACGCGAGCACCGTCAGCGCTCGTTCGACGATTTCATCGCGGTGGCCGAGCATCTGGCCGCGAGCGGCGTGACCACGGCCGCGCAACTCGGCATCGAAGGCGGCAGCAACGGCGGCCTGCTGGTCGCGGCCTGCATGGTGCAGCGCCCCGAGCTGTTCGGCGCGGTGCTGTGCCAGGTGCCGCTGCTCGACATGCGGCGTTATCCGAAGCTGCATGCGGGCGCGGCCTGGCTCGACGAGTACGGCGACCCCGACGATGCGCAACAAGGCGCGGCGCTTGCCGCGTATTCGCCGTACCACCGCGTGCGTGGCGATGTGATGTATCCGCCGTTACTGCTGGCGACCTCGACGCGTGATGATCGCGTGCATCCGGCGCATGCGCGCAAGATGGCCGCGCTGATGCAGTCGCTCGGTCACGAGCAGGTGTGGTATTGGGAAAATACCGATGGGGGCCACGGCAGCGCCGACGATCTCGAACGCGCGCAATCCGATGCGGCCGATTTCGGGTTTTTGTGGGCGCATTTGGGGCCGGCGCCGGAGCGGGCGTGAGACAGGCGGTGCGGCTAGCCGCGCTCCGTCACCCGGCGTTTCACTCGCATGCGGCCCGGCGGCTCGAAGTACGTACCGAACCGCACCAGCCCGGCCTTCTTCAGATGGCATGTCATCTCGAAGTTGACCAGCACGCCCGGATCGTCGTTGTCGAGCAGATCGACGTCGATCGAGCGGATGCGCGGCTCGTATTTCAGGAGCGTCGTTTCCATCTGCTGCCGGAGCAGATGGGCCGAGGCCGGTAGCGCCTTGTAGATGTTGGTCAGATCGGGTAACCCGTAGTCCGGCAGATGCTTGAGCGCCCCCGCACGCGTGTTCAGAATCCGTTGCACGTTGTGCTGCACGCTCATGCATTCGAGCGTCTGGTCGTCGTAGGCGTCGAGCGGCTCGCCGCCGATCTGGCCGAGCAACATGTCGTAGAGCGAGGGGCCTGCCTGCATGGTGTGGCCTCTCGCTATGCGGTGACACACGTGGCAGCCTGTCGGTCGACGAAGTCGATCGTCAGGTCGCCGGTGTCCGAGCTCGACAGCAGGATGGCCGAGGGCGCGGTGCCGCTGGCCATGCGCGCCAGCAATTCACGCGATACGGCCGGCAGGACCCGCTGATTGAGAAACGCATCGACGTTGCGGGCGCCGGATTCGCGTGCGAGGCAACGCTCGGCCAGCGCGCCGATCAGCGCTTCGTCGCAGCTCAGTTCGACGTCGTGCTGCCGGCGCAGGCGCTCGGCGATCTTCGCGAGCTTGAGCCGCACGATCGAGGCCAGGGCATCGGCATCGAGCGGGCGGTAGACGAGCGACTGGAAGCGCGCGAGCAACGCGGGCTGGAAGTGCGCCACCAACTGCGGGTGAATGGCGTCGAGCAACGCCGGCTGGGCGATGCCGGGTTCATCGGCAGTGAGCGCGTCGATCCGGGCGCTGCCGAGGTTCGAGGTCATCAGGATCACGCAGTGGCGGAAGTCGATCTCGCGCCCCTCGCCGTCGCGCATCGTGCCGCGATCGAACACCTGGTAGAACATGTCGAGCACGTCGCGGTGAGCCTTCTCGACTTCGTCGAGCAGCACGACGCCGTAGGGACGTTGCCGCACGGCTTCGGTCAGGATGCCGCCGCGGCCGTAGCCGACATAACCCGGCGGCGCTCCCTTCAATTGCGACACCGAATGCGCTTCCTGGTATTCCGACATGTTGAGGGTGGTGAGCGCGGCTTCGCCGCCGAACATCAGATCGGCCAGCGCCAGCGCCGTTTCGGTCTTGCCGACGCCCGACGGCCCGACCAGCAGAAACACGCCCAGCGGCGCGTGTTCGCTCTTGAGGCCGGCTTTCGCCGTGCGCAGGCTTTCCGCGAGCGCCGCCAGCGCATCGTCCTGCGCCACCACGCGCGCGCTCAGCTGCCGTTCGAGGTTCAGCAGGCGCAGCAGTTCGTCCTCCATCAGGTTGCCGACCGGCACGCCCGTCCATTCCGCGACGATGCGCGCCACGGCCGCCGCGTCGACATCGACCGAGACCAGCGGCGTCTGGCCCTGAAGGTCGGCCAACTGGCGTGTTGCCTCGTCGAGCGCAGCGGTATCGGGCGGCGTGCCGTTTTCACGGTGCTCGGCGCGATGCTGGTGGATCAGGCGGACCCGAGCGAGTTCGTCGGCATGGCGGGCTTGTGCGCTCGCGAGGGCCTGGCGTGCGTCGGTCAACGCGCTCGCGAGCTTCGTGCGCCGCATCGCGATATCGCCGAGGCCTGCCTGTGCATCGGCATCGAGCGTCGCCTGCTCCAGTTCGAGTGCGCGGATCGTGGCTGCCGCCCGTTGCAATTGCGCAGGCGGCGATTCGAGTCCGATCCGCACGCGTGCGGCGGCCGTGTCGATCAGGTCCACCGCCTTGTCCGGCAGTTGCCGGGCGGGGAGATAGCGACGCGACAGCTTCACGGCCGCGACCAGCGCATCGTCGCGAATATGCACGTCGTGGTATTGCGCGTAGCGCGGCTTCAGGCCGCGCAACATCAGGCAGGCGGCATCGTCGTCGGGCTCGTCCACCTTGATGCGCTGGAAGCGGCGTTCGAGCGCGGCGTCGCGCTCGAAGAATGCCTTGTATTCCGACCAGGTGGTGGCGGCGATCGTGTGCAGTTCGCCGCGTGCGAGCGCGGGCTTGAGCAGGTTCGCGGCGTCGGCGCCGCCGGGCGCGTTGCCCGCGCCGATCAGGGTGTGCGCCTCGTCGATGAAGAGCAGGACCGGCACCGGCGAGGCCCGAACCTCGTCGATGACGTTCTTCAGGCGCTGCTCGAACTCCCCCTTCACGCCGGCGCCGGCCTGCAGCAGGCCCAGGTCGAGCGTCAGGATGCGCACGTCGCGAATCACGTTCGGCACGCTCCCTTCGGCGACACGCAGCGCCAGGCCTTCGACCAGCGCCGTCTTGCCGACGCCGGGCTCGCCGACGAGGATCGGGTTGTTCTTGCGCCGCCGTGCGAGCACGTCGACCATCTGCTGGATTTCGCGATCGCGGCCGAGCACCGGGTCGATGGTGCCGGCGCGCGCCATGGCGGTCAGGTCGGTCGCGAAGCGTGTGAGGGCGTCGCCGTCCGTGGTGCGATGGGGGCTCGGCGTAGCGGCGGCCGCGTGCGTGGACGTTTCCGGGGTGGGGCTGTCCGATTGCGCCATGGCTTGATCGTCAGCGGCGGCCTCGATGTCGTCCGGTCGTGCGCTCTCGCAGGACCGATGTGCCAGGCGCGGCAGAAGGCGGCGGATCTGCGCGCTGCCGATGGACAGCAGCGGCCAGGCATGGTGCGTACGCAGCACATGCGGCGTATCGACGATCGCCTGCAGCAGATTGCCGGACCGGATCGGCGCTTCATCGGCGTCAGACGCGGCGTGCTGCCATGCGTCCTGAAGCACGGTCGCCAGTTGCGGCGAGAGGGCGGGCTTGCCGCGCAGGTTGCGGGGCAGATGCGCGATCGAGGCGAGCAGGGAATCCCAGACGCTATCGAGATCGACGTCGTAGTGCCGGAGAATGGCCGGGATGTCGCCGTCGCGTGCTTCGATCAGCTTCAGCAGCCAATGCTCGACCGTGATTTCGTCCGCGAGACGCGTCTGGCACAGGCTGACGGCGGCTTCGAGCGCCTGGGCACAGTGCGGGTTGAGCCGGCGAAGCAGGTGAGTCGTGTCTCGGGAGGTCATGTCGGTGTAGAGGGCCGGGCGTGCCTTGGTAAAAAAGCCAACCTGAACGCGTCAGGCCGGCCAGGGAACCGCCAGGGGGGCGGCGGTTCGATTGCGAGGTAACGCGCTCAGGAGCGCTCGTTCCAGCTGTCCTTGTGAATGATGTTGCCGTCCTTGTACGACCAGGTGATCGTTTCGTAGCGCAACTCGATTTTTTCGAGGTGGTTGTGCTTCTCGTAGGCCGGGTTCTTGATGTCGTGCATGACCGGATTCACGGCGACGACCTTCACGTTGTCGAGCTGCGTGTTGAAGTACTCCTTCTCCTTGCCGGCGTCGTCGATCCTGTACCACTTGATCTCGACCGACTTGAGCGTCTGGCCGCTCGTCACGGCCTTGTACAGATACGGCGTCGACGCATCGGTTTCCTTCGTCAACGTAATCGGCTTGTGGACCCGCGTGCCGGTCAGCTTGCCGGTATTGCCGTCGGTCGGGATATGCACGCCGTGGTCGAACGCGACCAGCTCGACGCTGCCTTCGCGATCCTGCACCGTCACCGAACCCTTGATATCGGCGCCGCCATCGTCCTTGAGCCACATGTAGGCCGGAATTGCCATCTTCTTACTCCCTGTTCGCACTACTTATCTTGCCCGGAGCCAGCCTCCGGGCTTCCCAAACCCTCGATCGGAACGCGTCGGGGGCCTAATCCGTTGTTGACTGCCTTGCATCCGGAACCAGGGTGATTTCCACGCGGCGGTTCCGGGCGCGTCCGTCGGGCGTTGCGTTGCTCGCGATCGGCCGCGTCATGCCGTAGCCCTGGATGGCAAAGCGCGTGGCCGGGATGCCCGATGCGTCGACCAGCCAGTCGCGCACGGCCTGCGCGCGTGCCGTCGAAAGCGCTTCGTTGCTGCCGGGGCTGCCGACGTCGTCGGTGTAGCCGGCGACGAGAATCCGCTTGTGGGGATGCGCCTTGATCATGTCGAGCGCGCCGATCATTGCGCGGTTCGAGCCGGGCTTCAGGCGCGCGCGGCCGCTGTCGAACAGCGACATGCTGTCGAGCGTGACGACGGCGGGCGGCGTGGGTGGTGGCGGCGGTGGCATGTACGAGGCGATCGCGTCGTTCAAGGGCGGCAACAGCGCCGCGCCGCGATACATGCCGAATGACAGGTACAGCGGTGTACCGGCACGCGCATAGCGGTCGAGCTGGTCCCGGTGCGCGACCAGCACCCGCCGCGCATCGCGTCTTGCCGCATCGTGGTCGGCCGGGATCGCCGAGTAGCGGCCGAGATCGGTGTCGATGCGCTTCATCAGGCTTTCGTTGTTGTTCGCCGCGCCCCAAGTCGCGACGGTCGCCGCACAGGCCAGCAGGGCGAGCGCGTGGCCTGCGGCGGCCAGGCGCGGCGATCTCCAGTGTCGCGGCGGCATTGCTTCGATCAGCGGCTGCGGCAGGGGCCACGGCGTTGGCGAGGCCGAGGAGGCCGCGCGTGCTATCCGGGTCCGCATCTCGACATCGCGCGTCCACGGATTGCCCGGTTGGCTCGCGGGGCCGCAATCGATCCAGCCGGCTCCGCACAGCAACCACGGCGGCGCTGGCTGTTGCCGATCGGTCAATGCGTCGAATACGGCGCGCCGTGTCCATGCGATGAGCGACGCCAGCGCGGCGGCGCGGGTCGCGGCGCCGTGATCGCCTTTCGCGTGCAGGACTTCGCGTTCCGCCGCCCGTATCGCCGGCTCGAAGCATGCGTTGCCCGCCAGAGGCGCAGCCGAGGACATGCCGTACCACCGTGGTGGCGCCATACCGAAGGGGCCGGGCGCGAGCCGTTGATACACGGCGACATAGCCCGGCAGTCGCGTGCCCAGCATTCGGGCCGCGTCGCCGGTGGCTTGCCGAACCGCGCGCAACGTCTGCGTCACCACGTCGGCTTCCGCATGCAAGGCCGGTGCGACCGACAGCACGACGCCGTCGGGGGCGCGTCCGTCGCGCCATTGCCTGACCGCAACGGCAAGCTGCGGCAGGTCTTGCGGTTGATCCACGCGCAGCCAGATGGCGCCATCGCCAATCAGCACATGCCGAATTTCGCCCGCTCGGTCGAACAACTCGGGCAGCCCGTCGCCGGTTACGAGCACGAGCGGCATGCGGGTGCGCAGCCTGATCGGCACGTCCGCCGTCGCGGCGCCCAGGGTGGAAAGCACGTGCGCGCTTTGGCGGCGCGCGCCGGCTATCCGGTGCGTGTGCCATCCGATCAGCGCGAACATGGCGAGCCCGACGATCGCCGACAGCGCCCAGGCGGTGCCGGCGTCGAGCCGAAGCACGCGCCAGATCACGACGAGCGCCAGTGCCGCCGCGAACGCGATCACGAGGCGGGCCGGATACCCGAGCCCTTCGTGGCCGCGATCGGGTCGGCCGGATCGGCGCGTCGACGCCTCGGCGAGAGCAGAGAGGCCGGATTTCACGGGCGCGCGGCCTTGGCCGAAACGAGATGCGCAAGCTGCGCATCGAGTGCGCTGGACCACGCACCCCACGTGATGGCCGCGACAACGCAGGCGATGCCAGCGATCGCCCAGGGCGACAGCCGGTGAAGCCAGTCCGCCGCGCGTCGGCCGCCGCGATGCGTCATGAGCGGACGATCCGGGGAGGCCTGCAGCGATTCGAGCCGGGCGTTCAGCGCTTCGATCAAGACGATTCGTTCAGCCGCGCGGGAGCGGGCATATCGGCCGGCGAAGCCCATGCCGAGGATCGCCGCATAGCACTCGAGCAGCGCGATGGGCGGCGACGCTTCGAGCAGGCGTGCATCGAGCCGCTCGAATACGCGCTCGCCGGCGTCATGTAGATGGAACTGCTCCACTTGCAGCGGTGTGTGTTCCCATCCGGATCGAAATTCGCTCGGCAAATACCGCAGCGCGGCTTCGTCGAGCAAGCCGCATTGTGCGATCCGCGCCTCGTTGCGCACGTCGTCCGGAAAGCCGCGTCGTGCCAGATCGTTCGCGAACTGTTCGACCAATTGCTTGCAGCGCTCGCGCAACGCTTGCGCGTCCTGCGTGTGTCCGCCCGAGGCCAGGGTGGTCACCAGCAGCGCGGTGTCGCGCAGCAAATCGCGAATCCCTTCGCCGGGCGGATTGCTGGTCAAGGCGCTCGGCGTCGGGGACATCGCTTGGGGATCGGGACGCGAAGTGATCATGAACGCAGCACCGCGTAGAGTTCGAGCGACGCATCCGGGATCGATGCGGGCAGATAGATCTGGCAGGCACGCGCGGCAAGCATCTTCGCGTGCACCGTGCTCGATGCGTCCAGCGCGAAGTAGTGGTTGTCCAGGCGCACGGGAATCGCGCCCGGCACGCGTTGCACGGCCTTCAGCGGAATGCCGAGCAGTGCCGAATTGACGATGTGTTCGACATCGTCGGGCGCGCCTATCTTGCAAAGCCGCGGGAATTGTTCGACCAGCTCGAACGCGGGCAGCGGCGCGTGGATCGACAGATACCAGTCCGCCGCGTCCGCCACGATGCGTTCGTCGAGGAACTGGCCGGACCAGGTGGTCGGTCCTTTGCGGATGAGGTCGATCGACACCACCCGAGACGGAATGATGGCGTCGAGCAGCGTGCGAATCATCGATTCGAGCGTGGCGAACACTTCGTCGGCGCAGGCATGGTCGTACGCCGGAATGTCGGTGAGCCGGGCGTTGGTGGAGAACGTCATGAGCGCGCTCGCCAGCTGGGCGAGCGTCGAATACAACTGCTCGGGTGGCCGGCCCGGGTGCGTGGCGAACAGCCTGAGCTGCGGCCATGCGGCGTGGATGCAATGAAGCAGCCAGAACAACTGCACGTCGGCCACGCCATATTCCGCCACCTGCTCGATGCGTTCGCTGCGGCGGCTGCCGAGCGCCAGGCTCCTGGCGTGCAGGATATCGGCCAGGCGATGGACTCGTTCGAGGTGTATCGGATGGCTGGCGAGCGTCAGGCATGGCGGCACGAACCGACGATCGACCTGAAACTGGCCGCTGGAACCACGGGTGAGTCGCGCGATCGCGCAGACCGTGTCGTCGGCGTGCGACTCGAAGTCGAACAGCAGCCGCACCGCATGACGTTCGGCCGCGATTTCGGCCACGTCGGTTCCGTTCAGATCGGCGACCTTGGCGAACTCTCGATATGCGCGCCGGGGCCGCGCCAGCGTGGTTTCGTCGAAGCGGCAATTGCTGCCGTTCGCATCCGGTAAGGCCAGCGCCGCGAGCACGACGACGCTTTGCAGATTGGCGGGCACGCCCTGCTTCAGGTCGCGAGCGGCAGGCAGCGCATCGGCGAGGGTCGTGTCGATCGGCGTGCCGTCGGGCAAGCGCAGTATCAGCCGCGTGAGCTTGAGGCGCGCCGTGACCAGCGCCTCTTCGTCGATTTCGACGGCGAGGGTGCCCCATGGCTCGGCGAGTGCCGCCGACGCGATCTGCTGCATCGCGAACCCGGCCCATCGTTCCTGTTGCTGGAAGTGTTGTTGCGTGAGGATCAAGCCCTCATGCCAGAGCGGTTTGTGGATCCGCATAGGTGTGGTCTTCGGTTTGTCGTGCGCTGTTATGAAGTCATTGTTTTTATCTTTGTTGGTATATTTTTTGTCTGATCTTGAGTTTTATTTGAATATTAAGGTGGTTGATTTTTTAAGATATTTTTGAGGATGAATAGTTGCTGATGTGATTGAATTTGATTCTCGTCAGATTTCTTGTTTTCTATTCCCGTCGTTGATTATGCTTACACCATGTGAATGGGAATTGGCAATTGGTGGATTGATGAAATTTGGTGAAGATTGAATGGTAACTTAAATTATTTTCCGGAGAATTAAAATTCTTTGACGATGAAGAGATAAACATGTTTAATTCCGATTCGAATCGAAGTGATACGAATGGCAGCCATCACATAAAAGGCGCTCCGAGGGCGTCATGAACCTGAGAGATAGATAAGGAATCCTATGGATAGCTTTCAGCGAGAAATTCCGAAGAGCCGCGTCTCGATCACCCTGGATCTGCATACGGGCGGGGCCCGGAAGAAGGTCGAGCTTCCGCTGAAGCTGCTGGTTGCCGGCGATTTCAGCGCGGGTCGTGAGCAGGCGCCGCTGGCCGAGCGGAACAAGGTCAACGTCGACAAGAACAATTTCGATGCCGTTCTGGCCGACTACGCACCCGATCTCAAGATGGCGGCGGCCAATACCCTGGCCGGCGACGGCTCGGAACTGCCGGTGAATCTCTCGTTTCGCTCGATGAAGGATTTCGAGCCGGAGCAGGTTGCCCGCCAGATTCCGGAGCTGCAAGCCATGCTGGCCATGCGCAATCTATTGCGTGACCTCAAGTCGAACCTGCTCGATAACAGCACGTTCCGTCGCGAGCTCGAGAAGGTTTTGAAGGATCGGCGCCTGTCCGACAAGTTGCGTGGCGAGCTCGGGCAGATCGCCACGGCCACCTTGCAACAGGAAGGCCATGCGTGATCGCGGCCGGCCGAAGACGGCCGTGACCGCTTCCCGCAATCATTCATCCATTCGAAACGAGGCCGACAGAACCATGCATCAGAACGAATCGCAGCAGGGCATCACGGAAACGCTCGTGCTGGACCACGACAGCGTGTACGCCGCGTTGTGCAACAAGATCAACCTGAAACCGGTGGCCGAAGCGCGGCCGATCGAGGCGTTTCGCGACAACGATGCGTTGTCCGAGGCATCGGCCGACGAGCGTGTCGCGCGCGGCATGGATGCGCTGCTCAACCTGATCGCGAAGGAAAGCCGGCCGGTCGATCGCCTGGACAAGTCGCTGCTCGATTTCCATATCGGCCAGCTTGACCGGCAGATCAGCCGCCAGCTCGATGCGGTCATGCATACGCCGGAATTCCAGGCGCTCGAAGGCCGTTGGCGCGGCCTCAAGATGCTGGTTTCACGCACCGATTTCCGCAAGAACGCCCGAATCGAAGTGCTGGACGTCTCGAAGGACGCGCTGCAGCGCGACTTCGAAGACACGCCGGAGCTGATCCAGAGCGGCCTGTATCGGCTCACCTACATCGAGGAATACGACACGCCCGGCGGCCAGCCGATCAGCGCGATGATCAGCGATTTCGAGTTCGCGAATTCCCCGGTGGATATCGCGCTGTTGCGCAACATCTCGAAAGTGGCGGCGGCAGCGCACATGCCGTTCATCGGCTCGGTGGGCGCGGCGTTCTTCGGCAAGCAGTCGATGGAGGACGTGGCGGCGATTCAGGACATCGGCAACTACTTCGATCGCGCCGAATACATCAAGTGGAAGAGCTTCCGCGACACCGACGATGCACGCTACGTCGGCCTGACCATACCGCGTGTGCTGGGTCGGTTGCCGTACGGCAAGGACACCACGCCGGTGCGCGCGTTCAACTACGACGAGGCGGTCAAAGGCCCCGATCACGATAAATATCTGTGGGTCAACGCGTCGTTCGCGTTCGCCGCCAACATGGTGCGCAGCTTCGTCAACAACGGCTGGTGCGTGCAGATTCGCGGCCCGCAGGCGGGCGGGAAGGTCGAGGATCTGCCGGTGCACCTGTACGACCTCGGCACGGGCGTGCAGCCGAAGATCCCGACCGAAGTGCTGATCCCGGAAACGCGCGAGTTCGAATTTGCGAATCTCGGTTTCATTCCGCTGTCGTTCTACAAGAACCACGATTTCGCCTGCTTCTTCTCGGCCAGTTCGACGCAAAAGCCGGCGTTGTACGAGACCAAGGAAGCCACGGCCAACAGCCGGATCAATGCGCGCTTGCCGTACATCTTCCTGCTCTCGCGCATCGCGCACTACCTGAAGCTGATTCAGCGCGAGAACATCGGCACCACCAAGGATCGGCGTCTGCTCGAGCTCGAGTTGAACAGCTGGATCAAGGGGCTGGTGACCGAGATGAAGGACCCGGGCGACGAGCTTCAGGCATCGCATCCGCTGCGCGATGCGAAGGTGAGCGTCGAGGACATCGACGACAACCCCGGCTTCTTCCGCATCAAGCTGTTCATCGTCCCGCATTTCCAGGTGGAGGGCATGGATATCGGGCTGTCGCTGGTGTCGCAGATGCCGAAGGCCAAGAGCTGATCGATGTTTCCCGTCTCATGACGTACCGGAGCGCCTGACGTTGCTCCGGTGTCGGTGCCGTGCGGGCGAACCTGAGAGAAAAAAATGTCGATGGTACTGCCGTCGCAGGCATATGAATTGAAGCTGGCGCCGCACCCGGCGCCAGCTTCCGTACTCCGTTTCGCGGGGCGCGATGCGGTGAGCGAGCTGTACTGCTACGACATCGAGTTCACGAGCCCGATGGCCGGCATTCCGATGAGCCAGGTCGTCGGGCGCCCCGCCAAATTCACCGTTGCGCCGGTGGATCCGAATCTGGGTTGCCGGCCGTCGCTGATTACGCGGGCCTGGGTGAGCAGGGGGCGCGTCTCGGCGATCTGCTTCGCGGGCCGTTCGCTCAGACATGACGAGCCGTCGCATAGTCGGCGACCTTGAGTCTGGACGAGATGTGGCGCAGTGCGATCGTCGCCGACCGGAGCAGGACGTTCGCGGGCCGCTATCCGTTCGTCAATTTCGATAACGATGCGTCGTTTCCCGAGGTGGCGCCGCTTCACGCTGTCGGCACCGGTTTTCGTGACGGGTGCCGTGAACGTCGCAACGAGCCCGTCGGCCGCCGATCCACCACCGCTTCCGGCCGAGGTGATCGCGGCCGCCCGTCATGCCGCGTGCCATTGCCGGATGACGCCATGTCTGCGAATCCGCACACGGCAGACCGCCAACTCACCGCGACGAAATCGCCTGAAACGATGGCGCCGCGGGTCACGTCCGGCGGCCGTGTTCCATCAACCGATCCTCACGCGGCGATGTTGCCGCCGGTGACGATGGCGTCATCGTCCGATGCCGCGTCTCGCCCGTTCGGATACGCCCTCCGCTTGTTGGGCGACGCATTGGCGCTCGAAGACATTCAATGACGCTTGCCCATCTCGTAAAGACACTCGTCGGCGGCCCGCGCAGCGATTCGCAGCTCGATTCGCCGCTCGATTCGCATGAGGAACCCTGGGCGGCGTGGCTTGCCCCGATCGCGGGCGAGCACGCATGCGGTCGCGACCCCGGTTATGAAGACGCGTTCTTCGAACTGAAGGACGAGGCGAACAAGCTGTCGGGCATCGACGACGGATTGATTGCTCGTCTCTGCGAGCAGTTGCTCAAGGAGACCGGCAAGGATCTGCGTCTGGCCGGCTACTACGCGTTCGCGCGGCTTCGCATGGATGGTCCGGCCGGGTTTGCCGATGCGATCGAACTGGCTGCGTGGCTGGTCGACCGGTTCGGCGAAGCCATGTCGCCGGCGCGCGCCGAAGCGAAGCGAGCCGCGCTGGACATGTTCGCGACGGCCCGAATGATCGAAACGCTGGATAGCCGCGGCGCGTTCACGCCCGCCGATGCCGAGCGTGTGATGGCGGCGCTCGACAGGATCGTCGCTCGAACCAGCGCGTGGCCCGAAGCCGCGCGTCCGAATCTGCAGCCGCTCGTTGCCCGCTTCCACGGCCAGGACGAGCCGGTTCGCAGCGTCGGTGCGGACGCGGCAATCCCGTCCATGGTGGTCTCGCCGAGCGCGGCGGGCGGATCGATCGCGTCGGCGCGCGATCTGCTCGAGCAGGCCCGCGCGATGTCGGCGTGGCTGCGCGATCAGGAAAATGGCTACCTGCCGGCGGCGCGCGTTGTGCGCAGCGTCCGATGGGACACCTTGCACGACGTGCCGCCATCGGATGCGGCGTTGCATACGCGTCTCGTCCCGCCGCGTTCCGAGTTGCGCCAGCAGATGAAGCGCCTCGTGCTGCAGAAGCAATGGCACACCGTGCTCGAACGCGTGGAGGGGGCGTTCATGGAGGGCGTGAATCACCTCTGGTTCGATCTGCAATATTTCCAGCACGTCGCGCTCGATCACGTCGGTGCGCCCTACCGAGCATGGAGCGAATTGCTGCGCGCGGATTTCGCGTTGTTTCTGGCGCGGCTGCCCGGCATCGAACGACTTACATTCGACGACGGCACACCGTTCGCGGACGACACGACGCTCGAATGGATCGCGCGCCACGCAGTGGTGCGCGACCTGGAGGCGGGCGAGGCGGTGGCGCCGCTGCCGGTATCGGCGAATGGCGAAGGCGAGGCCGGCGACTGGCCGGAAATCGAAGCGCAAGCGCGGGATCTCGCTGGCCGCGATGGCGTGGAGGCCGCGTTCGCGTGGCTCGATGCGCTGCCCGGCATGAAGACCGCGCGGCACCGCTATCTCCAACGGCTCGTGATGGCGCGTCTGGCCGACCATGCCGGGAGGCCCGATGCGGCGCTCGCCCTGCTGGCCGAACTCGACGCGCTGGCCGGATCGCTCCCGCTGATTCGCTGGGAGCCGTCGCTGGCATTCGAGGTCAAGCAGCAACTCGTGCGCACCTTGACGGCGACGAGCCACCGCAAGGATGCCGACAAGCCGGCGCTGGCGCGCCGCATCGCCGACCTGCACGCGGAGCTGACCGTGCTCGACCCGGCGCGCGCGCTGACTCATTCGTAACGGAAGTCCATGGAAAACAACGATCCGATCCTGCGCTATTACGAAGCGGAAATGCGTTACCTGCGTGAATCCGGCAAGGAATTCGCGAAGGCGCATCCCGATCGCGCTCGCCTGCTCAACCTCGATCGCGTCGGCGATCGCGACCCCTATGTCGAGCGGCTGTTCGAAGGTTTCGCATTCCTGACCGGCCGGCTTCGGCAAAAGCTCGACGACGAACTGCCCGAGTTGACCGAAGGGCTGGTCAGCCTGTTGTGGCCGCACTATCTGCGGATGATTCCGTCGTTGTCGATCGTGGAGCTGGCGCCGCTCGCGGGCAAGTTGCAGAAGACCGAAATCGTGCCGGCCGGCGTGCCGGTGCGCTCCGCGCCGATCCCGGTGCCGCCGGCCGCCGGCGCGGAGGGCACGGCACCGACGACGGTCCAGTGCCTGTATCGCACCACCCAGCCCGTCGCGTTGCAGCCGATCGCGATCACGCATGCCGGCCCGGCTCTGCGCCAGGATGGCCGTTCGGTGATTCGGCTCGGCTTCGCACTCGACGGCTCGGCGCTTCGCAAGGAGACCGACCTGTCACGGTTGCGTCTGCATCTGAGCGCGGACCTGCCGACGGCGTTCGCGATGCACCTCGCGCTGACGCGTCGGATCGACACGATCGTCTGGCGCATACCGGAAGTCCGCGACGCAGACGCCGTGCCGCTCGCTGGCGTCACGATCGAGCCGGCCGGGTTCTCGACCGAGGAGCGGTTGTGGCCGAATGCCGACGCGGGGTTCTCGGGGTATCAACTGCTGCTCGAATATTTCACGTTCCGCGACAAATTCCTGTTTGTCGATCTTTGCGGGCTGGACGTTGCAGCGTTGCCCGAAGGCGCGACCCGCTTCGAGCTGGAGATCGTGCTGACGCAGGCCTACCCGACCGACCGGCGCTTCGGCGCGGAAAACGTCCGGCTGTTCTGTTCACCGGTCATCAACCTGTTCGAACTCGATGCCGAGCCGATCGAGATCGACCATCACGAAACCGAGTATCGCGTGGTGCCGGCCGGCCATCAGCGCGAGCATGTCGAAACGTATTGCGTCGATGCGATCGAGGCGTTCGATCACGAAACGGCCGAGCGATATGCCTACGTGCCGTTCGCGACGTTCCGGCACCGCGGCGGCATGCTGCGCCACGAGGCGCCGGAGCGCTATTTCCATTCGCGGGTGCGGCCCGGTATGTCGGGCTTGCACGAGACCTGGGTGATCCTCGGCGGTCACGCGTGGGATGCCAGGCAGGCGCTTCCCGAGGAAAGCCTGTCGCTGCGCGTAACGGGCACGAACGGGATGCTGCCGCGCAAGGGCCTGCGTGAAGCCAGCCTCGACCAGCTTGCGGGCAGCACGCAGAACGTCGCCGGGGTGCGCAATCTCGTTTCGCCGACGTTGCCGCTGTATCCGCCGACCGACGACCGGTTCCAATGGCGTGTGCTGTCGCATCTGGCGCCGAACTTCCTGTCGATGATGAACGCGGAAGTATTGCGCGGCGCGCTCGCGCTCTACGACTGGACCGACGACGAATTGAACCGTCGTCGGCTCGCGGGCATCTTGTGGGTATCGCAGGCGCTGATCGAGGAGGTATCGGGCGGCTCGGTCGAGCGGGGCGTCGCGATCGAGGTCACGCTCGACAGTCACGCATTCGTCGGGGAGGGCGATTTGATGTTGTTCGGCGAACTGCTGCACCGGTTCTTCGCGCTCTATGCCGACCTCAACCTGTTCACGAAGCTCGCAATCACCAGCCTGCCCTCGCAGGAGCGGATCGAATGGCCGCGCAGCAAGGCGCAGCGAGCCGCGCTATGACACACAGCGGGCTTCCGAATTTCGATCCGCTCGTCGCGTCGCTGCTGGCGCGCGCACCGCGCATGAACTTCATGCAGCTTTGCCGGCTGCTCGAGTTGCGCGCGCCCGATCGCCCCGGCTTCGGTACGCGCGATGCGCTCGACCACGAGCCGGTGCGTTTCCGGCCGAGGCCGCGTCTGGGTTTTCCGACCGGCGAAGTGGCGTCGGTCGAGTTCGACGACGCGTGGCCGGATGCGCCGCCGGTCGTGCGCACGACGTTCATGGGCTTGTATGGTGTCGACGCGGCGATGCCGTCGCACATGATCGACGAGATCGCGTTGCGCGAGGAAGGGCACGAGGCGGTCGAGGCGTTTCTCGATCAGTTCAATCACCGGTACGTCACGTTGCTGTATCGCGCGTGGCGCAAGTACCGTTACCCCGAACATTTCCGGCCTGGCGGCGTGGACGTCCATTCGCGCAACCTGCTTTGCCTGGCCGGGTTCGGCTGGGGCGACAAGCCGAAGCGCGCCGGCTTGCCCGATTCGAGGATGCTGGCGCTGTTGGGGCTGCTGATTCAGCGCACGCGTACGCCGGAAGGATTGGCGGGCGTGGTGGCGTTGGCGATTCCGGGCGTGAGCGTGCGGGTCGACGAGTTTTGGCCTGTCATGACATCGACCGGCCGGCCCTGTCCGCTGACGTCGGCGCGCGCCGGCGCCGAACCGGAAAACGGCCGGCGCGGCGGCCTGGGTAGCGGCTATGTCCTGGGCAAGCGAATGACCTACCGCGGCCGGGCTGTGCGTGTGACGTTGCGACCCGCCGACGAGCGGCAGGCGAATGGCCTGTTGCCCGGTGGGGCGCTGCACCGCGATCTGATGGCATTCGTGCAGTTGTATGTGGGCGTCAAGGCCGATGTCCACCTGCGCATGGAGATGTCGTCACGGTTCGTACCGCGCCCGGCGATCGGCCGAGGGCACCTCGATCCCGCGCCGCGATTGGGATGGACTACGGTGCTGCCCGCCGAGGGCGAACGCCTGATCAACATTGCGCTCGGTCGCTACCTCGCTGTTCCCGCACCCGAGCCGAATCCCTATTTGCTTCAACCTGCCTGATCGGAGATGGCCGATGCTGACTCGTTTCATTTTGCTCACCGTGGCGTTTGCCACGCTTTTGTCGGGATGCGGCGCCTGGCAGGCCGTTTCCGACGCGTCGTCGAGTGCGTACCGCGCAACGTTCTTCAAGCAGGTCAAGGTGCTCGACGTCGATCTGTCCGCTCGCGAAGCGTTGAATCCCGACGAGGCGGGGCGTGCGACGTCGGTTGCCGTGCGCGTGTATCAGTTGAAGGATCGCAAGATGTTCGACGGTGCGTCCTATGAGGATCTGCTGAAAAACGACCGAGTCGTGCTGGCGCAGGATCTGCAGGCGAGTCTCGCGACGGTGCTGAACCCGGGCGGGGCCGCGAGTCTTTCGCAGCCGATGCGGGCCGACACGAAATTTATTGCCGTTGTGGCGTTCTATCGTCACCCCGGTAGCGGTGATGGATGGAAATTCGTGATCGAGAAAAACAAGCTCGATGCGGACAAGCCGCTGAAGCTCGAATTGGTCGATCAGATTGTGTTGGTCCGTGGGGGAGCCGCTGATTCGTCGCGTTAGCGATCGGTCATCCGGTTGCCATGGTTGAACGTCGACGTGGTGCTGCCGTCTTGCGACGACGATCGATGGAGAGGGGCGTAACCCGAGCGTGATGCCGGTTGGGCGGCGCACGTCGAAACACGGCGCAGAAAGCACAAAGGGTTACAGCCGATAGCTGTAACCCTTTGAATATCTGGTTGCGGGGACAGGATTTGAACCTGTGACCTTCGGGTTATGAGCCCGACGAGCTGCCAGACTGCTCCACCCCGCGTCTGAGAAAATCGAGTATAGGGGTATTATGTACTTGTGTCAAACGCTAGCGCGAAAAAAATTTCACGGCGCCCGTGCGAACGGAACAAATCCTCTCCGCTGGTACACTCCCGTCGAGCCGGTCTGACCGCGAGGCGCAGGCCGCCCGCGCGATATCCGGCGTGTTTGCACCCCCTTCGAACCGCCTCGCCGCGCAAGCGCGATACGCGCGCGCCGCCCCTGATTCACCACGGAACTCCGCATCGATGAAGATCGCCACCTGGAACGTCAATTCCCTGAACGTGCGCAAGCAGCATGTGCTCGACTGGCTCGCGTCGAGCCACACCGACGTGCTCTGCCTGCAGGAACTGAAGCTCCCCGACGAGAAATTCCCGAAGGCCGATCTCGAGGCGGCCGGCTATCGCAGCTGGTTTACCGGCCAGAAGACCTATAACGGCGTCGCGATTCTCGTGCGCGACAGCCTGAGCGTCGACGAAACCGATGTCGTCAAGAACATCCCCGGCTTCGAGGACGCGCAGCAGCGCGTGATCGCGGTCACCGTGAATGGCGTGCGGATCGTCTCGGCCTATTTCCCGAACGGCCAGGCGCCCGACTCGGAGAAGTTCACGTACAAGCTGCAATGGCTCGATGCGCTGCAAGCCTGGCTCAAGAGCGAAATGGCGCGCTATCCGAAGCTCGCGCTGCTCGGCGACTACAACATCGCCCCCGAGGATCGCGACGTGCACGATCCCGCCAAGTGGGAAGGGCAGAACCTGGTGTCGCCGCAGGAGCGCGCGCATTTCGCGGCGCTGCTGGAGATGGGCTTCGTCGATGCGTTCCGCCGCTTCGAGCAGCCCGAAAAAACCTTCACCTGGTGGGATTACCGGATGATGGGCTTCCGCCGCAACGCCGGCCTGCGCATCGATCACATCCTGCTGTCGCCGGCGCTGGCCACCACGCTGACGGCCTGTGAAGTCGACCGCGAGCCGCGCAAGTGGGAGCAGCCGTCCGACCATACGCCGGTGATCGCGACGCTGGACTGAGCGCGGCTCGGCACGTTCCAGAACGATTGATCTAAAATGTCGGGCGCGGCCCGCAACGGCGGCCGCATCACGACACGGAGAAGCAAGCAGCGATGGCTCGCCCACGCGAATTCGACGAAGACGCCGCACTGGATGCCGCGATCGCGCAGTTCTGGGCGTACGGTTATACGTCCACCTCGGTGCGTGACCTGGCCGCCACGATGGGCATGACGGGCGCAAGCGTCTACAACGCGTTCGGCGACAAGCGCGCGCTCTACATGCGGGCGTTCGAGCGCTACGTCGAAGGCGGCTTCCGCGACCGCGTGCGCCGCTTCGAGCATCGCCTGCCGCCGCGCGACGCGATCGTCGCGTTCTTCGACGAGATCATCCGCCTGACCGCCAACGATGCGCAGCGCAAGGGCTGCCTGATCGTCAACGCCGCCGTGGAACTGGCGCCGCACGACGCCGATCTCCAGCCCGTGCTCGAATCGATCCTGAAGGACGTCGAGGCGTTTTTCCTGCGCTGCGTCGAGGCGGGGCAGGCCGCCGGCTCGATTCCGGCCACGCTGGCCGCGCGCGACGTGTCGCGGATGCTGTTCACGATGCTGATGGGGCTGCGCGTGCTGGCGCGCGTGCGGCCGCAGCGCGACCTGCTGGAAGATGCGGTGCGGCCGATGCTGGCCATGATCGGCGCATCGCTGGCCGCGCCGGACGCGCGCCGCGCGGCCTGAGCGAACCACGGACACGACAAGAACGACCACGCGCTTCGCGGCGTCGTCGCTTCGCGCCTACCAGCGCAGCAGGCGCGGCCCGGCCAAGGCGCCGATTGCCGCCGGCAACAACAATCCCGCCACGTACCACACCCCCCAGAACGCCGGGCTCATCTCCGGGCAATGCAGGCAGTAGGCGACGGTCGCGATCGCGCTGGCCAGCAGCCCCGATACGGCGCCGGCGCGCCGCGGCTGGGTGGCGGCAAGGCCGCGCATGGCCCAGAACACGGCCGCGAAGCTCGGCACCGACAGCAGCAGGATATTGAACGGGCAACTGCGCCACGAGTGGCCCAGCAGCATCGGCAGCCGCGCGTCGGGCGCGGCGGCGATCAACAGCGCGGCCCCGCCGATCCACACGGCCAGGAACGGCACGGCGAGCAGCCACCAGCGGTAGCCGCCGCGCAGCCCCGGCCTGCCGAGACGCTGCACGAGCAGGAACGCCATCACGGCGATCGCGAGCGGAAACGCCAGCTTGACCCAGAACAGCGCGGCATGCGTGGCGAGCGCCAGGTCGTGCCGCCAGCCGAACACGAACCAGGTCAGCAGCAACGAACCGGCGAAACCGAGCGGCAGCGTGACGCCGAAGTGACGCGGGATCGGATCGCGGCGGCCGGGTACGAGGCCTGCCGCGAGCAGTTCGATCAGGTCGTCGGTATCGATCATCGCTCGCCCCGGATTCTGGCGGCCAGCGCCTTCAGCCCGCGATGCACGCCCACTTTCACGGCCGATTCCGACAGCCCGGTGATCGCCGCCGTTTCGGTGACCGACAGCCCTTGCAGCTTCACGTGCAGGATCGGCAGCCGCTGCTTGTCGGGCAGATGTTCGAGCAATTTGCCGAGGTCGTGGCGCGCCTGCGCCGGCTCGTCGTCGGGCGCGGTGAACATCGCTTCGTGATCGTCGTCGAACGGCACGTTGAGCGATTCGCGGCGAAACCGCGAACGGAAGAAATCCATCAGCTTGTAGCGGGCGATCGCGTGGACCCAGGCGGTCAGCGGTTCGTCGCTGCGATAGGTGTGGCGCGCATGATGCACGGCGAGCAGGATTTCCTGGACCAGATCCTCGACGTCGTCGTGCATCTGCGGAATGCGCTTGCGCAGGTAGCCGCGCAGGTGACGCGTCAATTCCTGCAGAAAGCCGCGATAGTCTTGGGCGTTGCCGTCGAGGCCGCTGACGAACAGCGCTTTCAGGCGGTCTTCCGCTGCGTACAAGGGTGGTCCTGTGATGACGGGGCGGCTGACGCGGGCGGGGCGCATCGCCGGACTGGCATCGACCTTGGGCGGCGCGGATCGCGCGCCTGGGTGCGACGGCTAGGATTCTAGAGCAAGTGTTTTAGAATAGCCGAACGGTGTGGCCCCTGCAAGCACCGGGCCTGGCCGCATCGCCCCGCCGTTGCGCGCTTCGCGTCTTGTCTGGCGCGACTTTTCTCGTTTGCTCCCTTTTTGGGCGGCCTGCCGGCCTCGCCCGTCCGTCCGGGCCGATTTCCCCTTCCGCAAAAAATATTTTCAGGGCGCTGTAACCGGCACGCCCGCGCCGCCGAATTGCTTGTCGTAACGGGTGGCATTGCTCGACGAGCAGGCGACCCACGATGAAACCTGGCGCATCGAACGATGCCGTGCGAGCCCGACATGACCCTGCTTTCGACCCGCTCCGCCCCTCCGGCCCGATCCGGCCGTGCTGCCCCCGCCGGCGCGCCGCGTGCCCGGCCGGCGCACCCGGTCTGGCTGCGCGTCACGCATTGGCTCAACGCGCTGGCCGCGTTGCTGATGATGCTGTCGGGCTGGCGCATCTACAACGCCTCGCCGGTGTTCCCGTCGATCGTGTTTCCGTCGTCGTGGACCATCGGCGGTTGGCTCGGCGGCGCGCTGCAATGGCATTTCGCGGCGATGTGGCTGCTGGTGTTCAACGGGCTGACGTACCTGACGATGAGCGTGGCGACCGGCCGTTTCGCGGCGCGCTTCCTGCCGCTGTCGCCGCGCGCGGTGCTGCGTGACCTGGCCGCGGCGCTGCGCGGCAAGCTTCAGCACGACGATCCGTCTCACTACAACGCGGTGCAGAAGCTGGCCTACGTGGGGGTGATCGTCGACCTGATCGTGCTGGTGCTGTCGGGGCTGGCGATCTGGAAATCGGTGCAATTCCCGCTGCTGCGCGAGCTGTTCGGCGGCTACGACACGGCGCGCGTGGTGCACTTCTGCGCGATGGCGGTGATGGCCGCGTTCGTGATCGTTCACGTGGCGATGGTGGCGCTGGTGCCGCGCTCGCTGCTGACCATGTTGCGCGGCCGTTGAGCCGGCGCGCCCCAAGCAATATCAGGACTTCGAAATGAAACGGAACGACCTTCCCGCCCAACTTGGCATCGACCGCGAGATCGTGCTCGCCGATGCGCAGCGCGAACTCGCGATGCCGTCGCGGCGCCTGTTCGGCAAACGGATGCTGACGCTGGGCGGCCTGTCGATGCTGACCGGCTGCACGCTGAGCGACGACGCCTCGGTGGACGGTTTCCTGTCCGCCGTGTCGCGGCTCAACGATCGCGTGCAGGCCGCGTTGTTCGACCCGCGCGCGCTGGCGCCCACCTATACCGAAGCGCAAATCACGCGGCCGTTTCCGTTCAACGCGTTCTACGGCATCGATGACGTGCCCGAGGTGGACGGCAGCGATTTCCGCCTGAAGGTGAGCGGCCTCGTGACGGGCCAGCGCGCCTGGACGCTGCCCGAGCTGTATGCGTTGCCGCATGCCGAGCAGATCACGCGGCATATCTGCGTGGAAGGCTGGAGCGCGATCGGCCGCTGGGGCGGCACGCCGTTCTCCGAATTCCTGCGCCGCATCGGCGCCGATACCAGCGCGAAGTACGTGGGCTTTCGCTGCGCGGACGATTACTACGAAAGCATCGACATGGCCACCGCGCTGCATCCGCAGACGCTGCTCGCCTTCGATTACGACGGTCAACGGTTGCCGGCGAAATACGGCTATCCGATGAAACTGAGGATGCCGACGAAATTGGGCTACAAGAACCCGAAGCATATCGTCGAGATCTTCGTCACCAATGTGTACCCGGGCGGCTATTGGGTCGATCAGGGCTACAACTGGTTCGGCGGGTCCTGACGGGCCGCGCGCGAACGATTCATCAACAGGTCCGCATCGAAAGGACCGAATTTTTTTCACCCGGCAAGGAGCAAATCATGAAGAAACTGGCAATGGCAATCGTGGCGGCAACGCTGAGCATCGGTGCAACGGCAGCATTCGCGCAGGCAAGCGGCGCAATGTCGAACGATGCGATGTCGCACGACGCAATGGGCAACGGCGCGATGAAGCACGACGCGATGGGCAAGGGTGCGATGAAGCACGATGCGATGGGCAAGGGCGCGATGAAGCATGACGCGATGGGCAAGGACGGCATGAGCAAGGATTCGATGAGCAAGGATTCGATGGGCAAGGACGCCATGTCGAAGTAAGCCGTCGCACGGCACGACGATGCCCGCGGTGCCGCCAGGCCCGCGGGCATCGTCGTTTATGCCTGCCTGCAAGCGGGAAATCATGCAGAAATTTTTTAATCCGTTGTAACCGCAACCTTCAGTTACCCGAATTGATGGGCGCGCGATCGAGAGAAACCAGCAAGCAACGATCGCTAACCCGACTACTGACGACCAAGGTGAAACGGATGAAGCTCAAATTGATCACGGCCCTGACCACGACGGCCATTCTTGCAGCGTGCGGCGGCAGCGACGACACCCCCACGCCGCCGGCCGCGGCCTCCGCGCCGGCTCCCGCGTCCACGCCGGCGCCCGCGCCGCAGAAGACCGCGCAACTGTTCGCGCAAACCAACGACACGCAGAACGCGGTGCTGCATTTCGTGCGCAACGCCGACGGCACGTTGAGCGCCAAGCCCGTGCTGGCGACCGGCGGCAAGGGCACCAACGGCGTGAACTACTTTATGGGCAACATCGTCGCGCCCGACGCGCTGACCAGCAACAACAGCGTCCTGGTGTCGCCGGACGGCACGCGCCTGTTCGTCGCCAATGCGGGCGACAACACCGTCAGCGTGTTCGCGATTTCGGGCAGCGATCTGAGCCTGCTGGCGGTGTCGCCCACGGGCGGCGTGCGGCCGACCTCGCTCGCGTTCGCGAACGGCGTGCTCTACGTCACGCATCAGCAGGGCGCGCAGGAGCTGGGCGCCTACCGCCTTGGCACGGACGGCAAGCTCACCTCGATCGGCCAGTACGCGGTGGTGGTGCAGGATGCGCTGCCGACGGAAGTGTCGGTCAGCCCCGACGGCAAGTACGTGATCGTCAACGGCTTCCTGCGCACCGTCACGCCGACCGCGCCGCTGAACATGCTGCTGGCCTTCCCGGTGCAGGCCGACGGCACGCTCGGCACGCCGGTCGACAGCAGCTCGATCGGCGTCGGCCCGTTCGGCGCGCGCTTCGGCTCGGGTGCGCTGGCGTCGAGCTATTTCGTGACCGACGCGGCGGGCGGCACGGTCGAATCGTTCGGCTTCTCGTCGTCGACGGGCGCGTTCGCCTCGACCGGTTCGCCGATCACCGTGACCGGCCAGGCCGCGCCGTGCTGGATCACCGTGACGCCGGACAACCGCTTCGCCTACATCGGCAACGGCAGCGGCGCGATCTCGCTGTTCTCGATCGACAGCACCGGCAAGATGGCGCTGGTGAACGCGTCGATCGCCACCGAAACGCCGGTCGCGGGGCAAACGTCGGCGTTCGCGAACGATTCGTGGGTCAGCCCGGACGGCAAGTTCCTCTACCAGGACTACGCCGGCGACGACAAGATCGTCGCGTATGCGATCGGCGCGAACGGCGCGCTGACCAAGCTCGGCGAGCAGCCGGCCAACACCCAGTCGAAGATCAGCCTGCAGGGCATGACGGGGATCTGACGCGGGCGGGCCTCGAGCGGCTATCGGTGGCCATCCGTGGCGCGACGCGGCCCGAGTCGAACCACGGGCCGCGTGGTGTTCAATCCGCCGCGAACGCCACGGCGGCGTGCGCATGCAGCGCCGTCGTGTCGTAGACGGGCAGCGGCGAATCCTGTTCGCCGATCAGCAGCGTGATCTCGGTGCAGCCGAGAATCACGGCCTGCGCGCCGCGCTCGGCCAGCCGGCCGATGATGGCCGCGTAGGCGGCGCGCGAGGCGGCCTCGATCCGGCCGTGACACAGCTCGTCGTAGATCACGCGGTGCACCGTCTCGCGATCGTCGGCATCGGGCGTCAGCGCCTCGATGCCGAAGCGTTCGGCGAGCCGCTGCGCGTAGAACGGCAGCTCCATCGTGTAGCGCGTGCCGAGCAGGGCGACGCGGCGCACGCCGTCCGCCTGCAGCGCCGCGCCGGTCGGGTCGGCGATATGCAGGAACGGCAGCGTGACGGCCGCCTCGATCGCCTCGGCCACGCGGTGCATGGTGTTGGTGGTCAGCACGATGAGGTCCGCGCCGGCCGCCTGAAGCTGGCGCGCCGCGCCGGCCATCCGTTCGCCGAGCGCGTGCCAGTCCTGGGCGCGCTGCAAGGCCTCGATCTCGGCGAAATCGACCGTCACCAGCACGCTTTTCGCGTTGTGATGCCCGCCGTGCCGCGCCTTCGATTCGCGATTGATCAGCCGGTAATACTCCGCCGACGATTCCCAGCTCATGCCGCCGATCAGTCCGATCGTTTTCATGGGTACTCCGTGCGTGTGGGTCGTGAGGTGCTGCCGAGTATAGGTCGCGGGCCGACGCGGTGGCGGTACGGTTCGGGGCGGGAACGGCCGGTACGGATCGAGCGATCGGGCCATGACGGCGAAGGTTGATCGGGCGAGCGCGGCTGCCGTATGCTCGTGGCCTGACCACTCTGCGGCGCTTGCATGCGCAAGGACGGCTCCCATGCTGCACTACGAACCGGCTCACTGGATGGCGTTTTTCGGCATGGCCGTGCTGCTCAATATCGCGCCGGGGCCGGACATCGCGTTCATCCTCGGACACACCGTTCGCAATGGCCGCCGGCACGGTTTCGCGGCGATGCTCGGCGTATGGAGCGGGGCGCTGTTCCATGTGGTGTGCGCGGCCGTCGGGCTGTCGGCGATCCTGTATGCGTCGGCCAGCCTGTTTCTGGCCGTCAAGTGGATCGGCGTGGGCTATCTGGCCTGGCTCGGCATCCAGTCGCTGCGCTCGAAGGGCGGCGCGCTCGAGATCCCGGCGCCGGCGCCGCGCACCGTCGCGCAGGTCTACCGGCAGGGCGTGCTGATCGACATCCTCAATCCGAAAGTGGCGATTTTCTTTCTCGCGCTGCTGCCGCAGTTCGTGGTGGCGGGCGCCGGCCCGGTACCGCTTCAGCTCGGCGTGCACGGCGCGTTGATCATCGCCGTGGCGGCGCTGATCGAGCCGCCGCTGATCATGCTCGGCGCCAGGCTCTCGCAAGGCCTGCGCGCCAACCGCCGCGTGTCGGCGTGGCTCGACCGGGCGCTCGGTGCGTTCTTCCTCGGGCTGGCCGCCAAACTGGCCGCGTTTCGGCACGGATAAACCGCTGATCCGGCCCCGCCGGCCGGTTTCCCCCGAGCAGGCAAAATCGCAACGCGACAACACGGCGCCACTGTTTTTTTGTACAGTATCGCTACCTTGGATACGCCCGCCACGCCCCTCGATCCCGCTGATTCCGCCGCGCCGTCCGCCTCGCCGGGCGGCGCGGCGGCGTTCGCGCGCAAGATCATCCATCTCGATTGCGACTGCTTCTATGCGTCGGTCGAGATGCGCGACGATCCCTCGCTGCGCGGCCGGCCGCTCGCGGTCGGCGGCCGGCCCGACCGGCGCGGCGTGATCGCCACCTGCAACTACGAGGCGCGGCGCTTCGGCGTGCATTCGGCGATGTCGTCGGCGCTGGCCATGCGCAAGTGCCCGGGCTTGCTGATCATCCCGCCGTCGATGGAGAAATACCGCATCGCGTCGCGCGCCATCATGGATATCTACCGCGACTACACGCCCGAGGTCGAGCCGCTGTCGCTCGACGAGGCCTACCTCGACGTGAGCCGCGCCGAGCGCTGCCAGGGCAGCGCCACGCTGATCGCGCGCGAGATTCGCGAGCGCGTGCGCGACACGGTGGGGGTGACCGTCTCGGCCGGCGTCGCGCCGAACAAGTTCATCGCCAAGATCGCCTCCGACTGGAACAAGCCCGACGGCCTGTTCGTGGTGCGCCCGCCGCAGATCGACGCGTTCGTGGCCGCGCTGCCGGTGCGCAAGCTGTTCGGCGTGGGCCGCGTGACCGCCGCGAAGCTCGAGCGGCTCGGCATCGAGACCTGCGCGCAGTTGCGCGGCTGGTCGCAGATCGACCTGCATCGCGAATTCGGCTCGTTCGGCCGGCGGCTGTTCGAGCTGTCGCGCGGCATCGACGAGCGGCGCGTGCATGCCGATCGCGAGCGCAAGTCGGTCAGCGTCGAAAACACCTACGTGAACGATCTGACCACGCCCGCGCAATGCGCCGAGGAGTTGCGCAAGCTGGTGGTCCAGCTCGACGCGCGGATTGCGCGCACCAATTCGCTGCGCACCATCCGCAAGCTGTTCGTGAAGATTCGTTTCGCCGATTTCCAGCGCACCACGGTCGAGTGCGTGGCCGAGGCGACCGACGCCGATACTGCCGTGGCGCTGCTCGAAAAAGGGCTGGTGCGGCGGCAGCAGGCGGTGCGTCTGCTCGGCGTGGGCGTGCGTGTCGATGAGGATACGGCCGAGCGGCACGGCCAGATCGCGCTGTTCGGCGATGACGATGAGGAACGTGGCGGCGAGGACGACGACGGCCTGGCCGAACCGGGCGAGGGCATCGTCGCGCCTTGAGCCGAGCGCCCGGCTGCGGCCAATGAAAAACGGCGCTCACCGCGAGGTGAGCGCCGTCGTGCGCCGGCAGCGCGTCGGTCGTGCGCCGCCGGGCCTGAGCCGTGCCGGCCTCAGTGCGCCGTCGCCGTCATGCCGTTGTGACGCAGCAGCGCGTCGATTTCCGGCTCGCGGCCGCGGAACGCCTTGAACGATTCCATCGCCGGGCGGCTGCCGCCCACTTCGAGGATCTCGCGGCGGTAGCGCGTGCCGGTGGCCGCGTCGAGCACGGTGCCGCCGGCCTTCGCCGCTTCCTCGAACGCCGCGTACGCATCGGCCGACAGCACCTCGGCCCACTTGTAGCTGTAGTAGCCGGCCGCGTAACCGCCCGCGAAGATATGGCTGAACGTGTTCGGCCAGCGCGAGAACGGCGATTGCGGGATCACGTGGAAGCGCTCGTTGATGTCGCGCGCGAATTCCACCGCGCCCACCGTGCCGGCCGGATCGAAATCGATGTGCAGCAGCATGTCGTACATCGAGAACACGATCTGGCGCAGCGTGCCGAGGCCGCTCTGGAAGTTCTTCGCCGCCAGCATCTTGTCGAACAGCTCGCGCGGCAGCGACGCGCCCGATTCGACGTGCGAGGACATCGAGGTCAGCACGTCCCATTCCCAGCAGAAGTTCTCCATGAACTGCGACGGCAGTTCCACCGCATCCCATTCCACGCCGTTGATGCCCGACACGCCGAGTTCCTCGACGCGCGTCAGCATGTGATGCAGGCCGTGGCCGAACTCGTGGAACAGCGTGATCACTTCATCGTGCGTGAAGCAGGCGGGCTTGCCGCCGACCGGCGCCGAGAAGTTGCAGGTCAGGTAGGCCACCGGCGTCTGCACGCCCGTGGCGCGTTTGGCACGGGTGCGCGCGTCGTCCATCCAGGCGCCGCCGCGCTTGCCTTCGCGTGCGTACAGGTCGAGGTAGAACTGGGCGACCAGCGTGCCGTCCGGGTTCTCGACGCGGAAGAAGCGCACGTCCGAATGCCAGACCGGCGCGTCGTCGCGGCGGATCTTCACGCCGAACAGCGTTTCGGTGACGGTGAACAAGCCTTGAAGCACGGCCGGTTCCGGGAAGTACTGCTTGACCTCGTTTTCCGAGAACGCGTAGCGCTGCTCGCGCAGCTTCTCGGCCGCGAACGCGATATCCCACGGCGCCAGTTCGCTCATGCCGAGCGTGCCCGAGGCGAACGCGCGCAGTTCTTCCCAATCGCGCTCCGCGTGCGGACGCGCGCGCACGGCCAGGTCTTCGAGGAACGCGGTGACCTGGGCCGGCGATTCGGCCATCTTCGGCGCGAGCGAGACTTCCGCGAAGTTCGCGTAGCCGAGCATCTGCGCTTCCTCGCGGCGCAACGCGAGTGTTTCCGCGACGATCCTGGTGTTGTCCCATTCGGTCTTGCCGTCGCCGTATTGCGGGCCGAGTTCCGAGGCGCGCGTCACGTAGGCGCGGTACAGGGTCTCGCGCATTGCGCGGTTTTCCGAGTATTGCAGCACCGGGAAATACGACGGGAAGTGCAGCGTGAATTTCCAGCCGTCCTTGCTTTCGCGCTGCGCGGCTTCGCGGGCGGCTTCGATCGCGTCGCCGGGCAGGCCGGCCAGTTCGGCCTCGGATTGCGCGTAGTACGCATAGCCGTTGGTTGCGTCGAGCACGTGGTCGGAGAACGCCTTCGACAGCGCGGCCTGCTGCTCCTGCAACTCGGCGAAGCGCGGCTTGCGAGCTTCGGGCAGTTCCGCGCCGGACAGACGGAAATCGCGCAGCGAGTTGTCGAGGATCTTGCGGCGCTCGGCCGACAGCGTGGCGTATTCGGCGCCGGCCGCGATTGCCTTGTACTTCTCGTAGAGCGCGAGGTTCTGGCCGACGCTCGACCAGAACTCGGTCACGCGCGGCAGGTTTTCGCCGTAGGTGGCGCGCAATTCCGGGGTGTCCGCGACGGCGTTCAGATGGCCGACGATGCCCCAGGCGCGGCCGAGAGGTTCGGTCACGCGCTCGACGGCTTCGACCACGTCGGCCCAGGTGGCCGGCGTGGCCGGATCGGCCGCGTGTTCGACGGTGCGCTCGGCCTGCTCGAGCAGCGCGTCGAGGGCGGGCGTGACATGGTCGGGACGAATCTCGCCGAAGCGGGGCAGGCCGGAGAAATCGAGAAGCGGATTGGCGTTGGCGCTGACGGACATGGGGCTCCCTGCGGGGTCGGATGGCGAATGAACGGCGCGGCTGCGTGGCCGCGGCATGTCGACATTATTGGGGCGGTGTTGCCGGTTTCCAATCGGAAGTTTCTAACGCGGCGATTGGAAACGGCAGGCAGCGTGCCGCCGAAGCGGCCGGCATGCTGCGTTTTGACGGGCCGCGCGCGGGAAAGATCCGCGCGCGGCCGCAAGGGCGGTGAAGCGTGAAGCGGGTACGAGAACGCCTACCTGCAGCGCGCGGCGTTCAGGCCGCCGCGTCGGCCGCGCGTTCGGCGGCTTCGAGCGTGTTGATCAGCAGCATCGTGATCGTCATCGGGCCGACGCCGCCCGGCACCGGCGTAATGAAGCCGGCCACTTCGCGCAGGCCGTCGAAATCGACGTCGCCGCACAGCTTGCCTTCGTCGTTGCGATTCATGCCGACGTCGATCACCACGGCGCCCGGCTTGATCATGTCGGCCGTCAGCACGTTGCGCTTGCCGACCGCGGCCACCACCACGTCGGCCTGGCGCGTGTGGGCGGCGAGGTCGCGGGTCTTGCTGTGGCAGATCGTGACGGTCGCGCCGGCTTCGAGCAGCAGCATCGACATCGGCTTGCCGACGATGTTCGAGCGGCCGATCACCACCGCGTTGGCGCCGCTCAGATCGATGCCGTGCGCCTCGAACATCTTCATGACGCCGTACGGCGTGCACGGGCGGAACAGCGGCTTGCCGGTCATCAGCGCGCCGGCGTTGGCGACGTGGAAGCCGTCCACGTCCTTCTCGGGCGCGATCGCCTCGATCACCTTGTGGCTGTCGATATGGGCCGGCAGCGGCAGTTGCACGAGGATGCCGTGGATCAGCGGGTCGCGGTTCAGCGCGTCGATGTGCGCGAGCAGTTCGCCTTCGGACAGCGTGGCCGGGAACAGGTCCTTCTTCGAGTAGAAGCCGTTGTCCTGGCAGGCCTTGATCTTGTTGCGGACGTAGACCTCGCTCGCCGGGTTGTCGCCGACCAGGACGACCGCCAGGCCGGGGCGGTGGCCGCGCGCGGTCAGGGCCGCGGCGCGTTCGCCCGCTTGCGCGCGCAGGGTCTTGGAAAGGGCGTTGCCGTCGATCAGGGTGGCTGTCATGGTGAAATTCGGTCTGGATTGGGAAAGCGGGGGCGCGGCGAACGCGGTTCAGCCGCTGCAAGGCACGGAATTATACCCATCGCCTGTCGGGACCCGACATCGGGCAGCGCTGGCGCGCCATGACGAGGCGGCTGCCCAATGCAAAGCCGCGGCCTCCAGGCGGGGGCCGCGGCTTGATCGAGCTGCAGGCAGGGCGGGGCGGCCGCGCGGGCCGCCCCGCAGGCTTACGCCTGCTTCTTGGACAGCGCGAGACGCAACAGATCGGCGACCGTGTTGACGTTGAGCTTTTCCATGATGTTGGCGCGGTGCGCCTCGACCGTCTTGATGCTGATGCCGAGATCGTCGGCGATCTGCTTGTTCAGGCGGCCGGCGATGATCCGTTCGAGCACCTGCTGCTCGCGCGCGGTCAGCTTCGACAGGCGTTCGGTCGCGGCGCGCTGCTCCAGGACGCTCTTGCTTTCGTTGCGGGCCTTGTCGAGCATGCGCTCGACGAGCTTGCGCAGCTCGGCTTCGTCGAACGGCTTCTCGATGAAATCCATCGCGCCCTTTTTCATCGTCGAGACCGCCATCGGCACGTCGCCGTGGCCCGTCACGAAGATGATCGGCAGCGCCGCGTTGTCGGCGATCAGGCGCTCCTGCAACTCCAGGCCGCTCATGCCGGACATGCGCACGTCGAGGATCAGGCAGGCGATCTGCCCGGCCTGCAACGCGGGCTGGTAGCCGTCGAGAAACTGCTCGGCGCTCGAGAAGCATTGCACGCGATAGCCGTTTGCCTCCAGCAGCCAGCGCAGCGAATCGCGCACGGCTTCGTCGTCGTCGACCACAAAGACGGTTTCCTGAGGGGTGGTGACTGGGCTATTCATATCTCTCCCGTAACAGTATGTGATGCCAGGCCGCCACGGCCGTGGTCCTCGGGTGCCCCGATGGGCAGACTGCAATGGAACGTCGCGCCGGAAACGCGGCCGTCCGCCTCGATATTGTTCACGACCCAGAGCCGTCCGCGGTGCGACTCGATGATCGAGCGACAGATGTTCAGCCCCATGCCCATGCCGTCGGACTTGGTGCTGTAGAACGGTTCGAACAGCCGCTCGGCGCTGGCTTCGTCGACGCCGGTGCCCTGGTCGATCACGCGGATGTCGACGAAACCGGCCTCGATGTCGGCGACCACGCGAATCACGCCGTCGGTGTTCGGATCCTTGACCTCGCCCATCGCCTCGGCCGCGTTCTTCATCAGGTTCATCAACACCTGCTCGATCAGCACGGGGTCGACATAGATGATAGGCATTCTGGCGCGGATTTCGGTGACGATCCGGATCCGGCGCTTGCGTGCCTCGATTTCGGCGAGCCCGACCGCGTCGGCCACGATATCGGCCACGCGGGCGGCTTCGCGCTTCGGCTCGCTGCGTTTGACGAACTCGCGGATGCGTTTGACGATCATGCCTGCACGCAGCGCTTGCTGGGCGGTTTTTTCGAGTGCCGGCAGCAGGGTTTCTGCGGTGCCGCGCCCGCTCTTGACCAGCGCCACCGTGCCGGAGCAGTAATTGTTGATCGCGGCGAGCGGCTGGTTCAGTTCGTGGGCGATCGACGAGGCCATTTCGCCCATCGTCATCAGCCGGCTGGTGAACTGCAGCTTTTCTTCCTGCTGGTGCGCCAGTTCCTGCGCCTTCTTGCGGGTGGTGATGTCGGTCGCGATCTGCATCTGCGCGAGGTGGCCGTCCACCCACTGGATGTACTGGCGCCGCACCTCGAACCATTTCTGGATGCTTTCGACGTACACCTCCTGCGCGTCGGCCGTGCTTTCGGTGAGCGCGGTGGCGGGCAGGCCGGCGAAGGCGTCAACCAGGTCGATCGAATCGGAGGACGCCTGGGTGCTGTCGAAGCCGCCGCCCGACAGTTCGAGGTGGCCGTCGGGGCGGATGCCGAACAGGTGGCGGTAATAGCGGTTCGCGAACAGCAGCTCGGCCTCGTCGGCGGCCAGCACCGAGACGGCCGCGTCAAGGCTTTCGAGCACCGTCGTGAAGCGTTCGTGCGCGGCGGCCAGCTCCTCGCGGGCGCGCTTGGGCTCGGTGATGTCGGTCATCGACGACATCCAGCCGGTCTGGCGGCCCGAGCTGTCGATCAGCGGCGACACGTACAGCCGCGCGTGGAACATCGAGCCGTCCTTGCGGCGCACGCGCAGCTCGAAACCCGAGGAGGGCGCCTTGCCACGCAGCGTCATGTCCACCTGGCGTTGCATTTCCGGGTAGGCATCGCGCGGCCAGTACGGGAACGGCGGGACCTTGCCGACCAGATCGGCCTCGTCCCAGCCGGTCATGCGGCAGAACGCCGGGTTCACGTGGGTGATGCGGCCGTGCATGTCGAGCACGCGCATGCCGATCAGCACCGAATTTTCCATCGCGCGGCGGAAGAACGCCTCGGCGTACAGCGCCTGCTGCGCCTCGAAACGCTGCCGTGTGTGCTTCCAGAGGCTCCACAGGCTCCACAACACGAAACACGACAGGCCGGCCACGAGCCAGACGAGCGTGTTGTTCGTCAGGTTCGTCATCTGCGGGTACGAATAGACGCGTACCGTCAGGCCCTGGCCCGGCGGATCGAGCGGCAGATCGTAATGGGCGTCGCGCGGCAGGCGCGGGCGCGAGGAGGTGGAGGCCAGCTCGCGGTTGTTGACGTCGGTGATCGAGATCTTGTACTTGGCCGACAGCTCGGGCGGGATGTCGTGCTTGAGAATGCCCTCGACCGAGAACACGGCGGCGATCGAGCCGAGGTATTCGCGGTCGCGCGTGACCGGGGTTTGCAGCGTCACGAAGCCGTTGCCGAAATCGTCGTAGGCGATCGCCGAGTAGGCCTGGCGGCGCGTTTCGCGCGCTTCGGCATAGCCGCCGCGCACGATCTCGGCCAGTTGCGCGTCGTTCGGGCGCGACAGCCGCTGGCCGAGCGCGGGCAACTGCATGTCGGGCCAGCGCGGCGTGCCGGCCGGCATGTACCAGTTGACGTAGAGGATTTCGGGGTGTGCCTGCATCACGTCGCCGGCTGCGGCCTGGAAGCCGCTGACATTGATGCGGCCGAGCGCCAGGTCGCGCGAGAACGCCTGCAGTTGTTCCTGGGCGCTCGTCATCGACAGGCGGATCTGCTGCTGCGCCCAGGCGACGTTGCGATAGAGGGTGTCTTCCTGCTGCTGCTGCTCGCGGCGGTTGAGGCTCCAGAGGATCAGGCTCATCACCACCAGAAACACCAGGATCGACAGCAGTGGCGTCAATAGATAGGAGTTGGACCACCACGGTCCGTGGTGCCAGCGGGACGGCTGCGAATCGGCCGGGGCACCGGACGCTCGCGCCGAGCGAGTAAAGAGCCGATCGGTCAACATGGCACGCATTGTAGCGCAGCGCCATGCCGACAAAACGGTGTGCCGCATTGTTGAACTGAAAGCGAAATTTGTCGCGCCTGCGTCATTCTTCATAGGTGCGGCGCAGCATTATTTCGCATTATGAGAAACAATCTCACCAACCGAAAATTTTGTTGCATCGGCCCGTGCAGCCTCCGTACAATCCGCCGGGAGCTTGCCGCAGCCGGTCGAATCGCGTCGTCTGCACGCAGCGCAATCCTCACACTCAGGACTCAGGAGACGAGCATGTCCGCCGTACCCAATGAAGTGATGAAGTATGTTGCCGCCGAGCACGACGAAGACGCTCAGGAAACCGTCGAATGGCTCGAAGCGCTGGACGGCGTGATTTCGTCCGTCGGTCCTGGCCGCGCGCACTACCTCATCGAGAAGCAAATCGAATTTGCCCGCATGAACGGCGAGCATCTGCCGTTCTCCGCGAACACCCCGTACATCAACACGATCCCCGTCGGCCAGCAGGCCAAGAACCCGGGCGACCAGGATCTCGAGCACCGCATCCGTTCGTACACGCGCTGGAACGCGCTGGCGATGGTGCTGCGCGCCGGCAAGGACACCAACGTGGGCGGTCACATCGCCTCGTTCGCCTCGGCCGCGACGCTCTATGACGTCGGCTACAACCACTTCTGGCACGCCCCGTCGGCCGAACACGGCGGCGATCTGATCTTCGTGCAGGGCCACTCGTCGCCGGGCGTCTACTCGCGCGCGTTCCTGCTCGGCCGCCTGTCGGAAAACCAGCTCGACAACTTCCGTCAGGAAGTGGGCGGCAACGGCATCTCGTCGTATCCGCACCCGTGGCTGATGCCCGATTTCTGGCAGTTCCCGACCGTCTCGATGGGCCTCGGCCCGATCATGGCGATCTATCAGGCCCGCTTCATGAAGTACATGGAAGCGCGCGGCATCGCCAAGACGCAAGGCCGCAAGGTCTGGGCCTTCCTCGGCGACGGCGAGACCGACGAGCCGGAATCGCTCGGCGCGATCGGCATGGCCAGCCGCGAACGCCTCGACAACCTGGTGTTCGTGATCAACTGCAACCTGCAGCGCCTGGACGGCCCGGTGCGCGGCAACGGCAAGATCATCCAGGAACTGGAATCGGAATTCCGCGGCGCCGGCTGGAACGTCATCAAGATCGTCTGGGGCAGCCGCTGGGATTCGCTGCTCGCGCGCGACAAGACGGGCGCGTTGATGCGCCGCATGATGGAGGTGGTCGACGGCGAGTATCAGACGTACAAGTCGGAATCGGGCGCGTATGTCCGTGAACACTTCTTCAACTCGCCGGAACTGAAGGCGCTGGTCGCCGACTGGTCCGACGACGACATCTGGAACCTGAACCGCGGCGGTCACGATCCGCACAAGATCTACGCGGCGTTCCACGAGGCCAGCAATTCGAAGGGCCAGCCGACTGTCATCCTGGCGAAGACCATCAAGGGCTACGGGATGGGCGAGGCCGGTCAGGCCATGAACATCACCCACCAGCAGAAGAAGCTGCCGGTCGAGCAACTGAAGCGCTTCCGCGACCAGTTCCGCCTGCCGATCGCCGACGACGTGATCGCCGACGTGCCTTACCTGAAGTTCGAGGAAGGCTCGAAGGAACTCGAATACATGCGCGCGCACCGCCAGGCGCTCGGCGGCTACCTGCCGCAGCGCCGCCAGAAGGCGGAATCGCTGCCGGTGCCGATGCTCGAGGCGTTCGAACCGCTGCTCAAGGGCACCGGCGAAGGCCGCGAGATCTCCACCACGATGTCGTTCGTGCGGATCCTGAACATCCTGCTGAAGGACAAGGCGCTGGGCAAGCGCGTGGTGCCGATCGTCCCGGACGAATCGCGCACGTTCGGCATGGAAGGCCTGTTCCGCCAGATCGGCATCTGGAATCAGCAAGGCCAGAAGTACGTGCCGGAAGATTCCGATCAGCTGATGTTCTACAAGGAATCGGAAACCGGCCAGATCCTGCAGGAAGGCATCAACGAAGCAGGCGGCATGTGCGACTGGATCGCGGCGGCAACGTCGTATTCCACGCACAACGAGATCATGGTGCCGTTCTACATCTTCTATTCGATGTTCGGCTTCCAGCGGATCGGCGATCTGGCCTGGGCCGCGGGCGACATGCGTTCGCGCGGCTTCCTGCTCGGCGGCACCGCCGGCCGAACCACGCTGAACGGCGAAGGCCTGCAGCACGAAGACGGCCACTCGCTGCTGTGGGCGGCTTCGGTGCCGAACTGCGTCAGCTATGACCCGACGTTCGGCTATGAACTGGCCGTGATCATCCAGAACGGTCTGCAACGCATGGTCGCGGATCAGGAAGATGTGTACTACTACATCACGGTGATGAACGAGAACTACGAGCACCCGGCGATTCCGCAGGGCGAGCACGTGGCTGCCGACATCATCAAGGGCATGTATTCGTTCAAGAAGGCCGACGCCGATGCGAAGGCGCCGCGCGTGCAACTGCTCGGCGCGGGCACGATCTTCAATGAAGTGATCGCCGCCGCCGCCCTGCTCAAGAACGACTGGGGCGTCGCCGCCGACCTCTGGAGCGTGCCGAGCTTCACCGAACTGGCCCGCGAAGGCCACGAAGTCGAGCGCTGGAACCTGCTGAACCCGACCGAAGAGCGTCGCCAGTCGCATGTCCAGAAGCTGCTGAAGGACACGCAAGGCCCGGTGATCGCCTCGACCGACTACGTGCGCGCCCTGGTCGATCAGATCCGCGGTCAGGTCGAACGCCGCTTCGTCGTGCTCGGTACCGACGGCTACGGCCGTTCGGACACCCGCGCTGCGCTGCGCCACTTCTTCGAAGTGGATCGCTACTGGGTGACCGTCGCCGCGCTGAACGCGCTGGCCGACGAAGGCACGATCGATCGCAAAGTCGTGGCCGAGGCGATCAAGAAGTACGACCTCGACCCGTCCAAGCCCAACCCGATGACGGTTTAACGCAATCGTGCCATGTGACGCCGCGCAAGCCCGCCAGGGTGCGCGCGGCCCAGGAGACACTTACAGATGAGTCAAGCGATCGAAGTCAAGGTGCCGGATATCGGCGATTTCAACGAAATTCCCGTCATCGAGGTGCTGGTCAAGGTTGGCGACAAGGTCGAGAAGGAGCAATCGCTCGTCACGCTCGAGTCGGACAAGGCGACCATGGACGTGCCCAGCTCGGAAGCGGGCACGGTCAAGGAAGTGAAGGTCAAGGTCGGCGACAACGTGTCGGAAGGCACGCTGATCGTGATCCTCGAAGGCGATGCGGGCGAAGCGAAGGCCGAAGCGCCGAAGCAGGAGCCGAAGCAGGAAGCCGCGCCGGCCGAAGCGCCGAAGCAGGCAGCCGCGCAAGCCGCGCCGGCCGCCGGCGGCGGCACGATCGAAGTCAAGGTGCCGGATATCGGCGACTTCAAGGGCATTCCGGTCATCGAGATCGGCGTGAAGGTCGGCGACAAGGTCGAGAAGGAGCAATCGCTCGTCACGCTCGAATCCGACAAGGCGACCATGGACGTGCCGAGCCCGGCCGCCGGCGTCGTCAAGGAAATCTTGGTCAAGCTCGGTGACAACGTGTCGGAAGGCACGCTGATCGTCGTGCTCGAAGGCGGCGAAGGCGCACCGGCTGCTGCCGCGCCGAAGGCCGAGGCCCCGAAGGCGGAAGCGCCGAAGGCCGCACCGGCGCAAGCCGAATCGAAGCCGGCCGCCGCCGCGCAGGCGTCCGCGCCGGCGCCGGCCCCCGCTTCGAGCGGCAAGGCCAGCCATGCTTCGCCGTCGGTGCGCAAGTTCGCGCGCGAACTGGGCGTGGATGTCGGCAGCGTGGGCGGCACCGGTCCGAAGGGCCGCATCACGAAGGAAGACATCACGTCGTTCGTGAAGGGCGTGATGACGGGCCAGCGCGCACCGGCAGCCGCCGCTGCGGCGCCGGCGGGCGGTGGCGAGCTGAACCTGCTGCCGTGGCCGAAGATCGACTTCACGAAGTTCGGTCCGGTCGAAGCGCAGCCGCTCTCGCGCATCAAGAAAATCTCGGGCGCGAACCTGCATCGCAACTGGGTCATGATCCCGCACGTCACGAACAACGACGAAGCGGACATCACCGATCTCGAAGCGCTGCGCGTACAGCTGAACAAGGAAAACGAAAAGTCCGGCGTGAAGTTCACGATGCTGGCGTTCGTGATCAAGGCCGTGGTCGCGGCGCTGAAGAAGTTCCCGAACTTCAACGCGAGCCTCGATGGCGACAACCTGATCCTCAAGCAGTACTTCCACATCGGTTTCGCGGCCGATACGCCGAACGGCCTGGTCGTGCCGGTGATTCGCGACGCGGACAAGAAGGGCCTCGCCGACATCGCCAAGGAAATGGCGGATCTGTCGAAGGCGGCCCGCGACGGCAAGCTGAAGCCGGACCAGATGCAAGGCGGCTGCTTCTCGATCTCGTCGCTGGGCGGCATCGGCGGCACGCACTTCACGCCGATCGTCAACGCGCCGGAAGTCGCGATCCTCGGCCTGTCGCGCGGCGCGATGAAGCCGGTGTGGGACGGCAAGCAGTTCGTGCCGCGTCTGACCTTGCCGATGTCGCTGTCCTACGATCACCGCGTGATCGACGGCGCGGCGGCGGCGCGTTTCAACGCATACCTCGCGACGATCCTCGGCGATTTCCGCCGCGTGATTCTCTGATCCCCGACGGTCGCCTGGCCGGCATGCGGTGCGCTTTCGAAGCGCCGCGCGGCCGGCCGGGCGCCTCGTGCGGTCGGCGGTAGCCCATACAATCAGGGGACAGTTCATGAGTCTCATCGAAGTGAAAGTGCCGGACATCGGCGATTTCAAGGAAATTCCCGTCATCGAAGTGCTGGTGAAGGCGGGCGACACGGTCGAGAAGGAGCAATCGCTCGTCACGCTCGAATCGGACAAGGCGACGATGGATGTGCCGAGCTCGGAGGCCGGCGTCGTCAAGGAAGTGAAGGTCAAGGTCGGCGACAACGTGTCGGAAGGCACGCTGATCGTGGTGCTCGAAGGCGCAGCAGCGGCCGTGGCACCGGCCAAGGCAGCCGAAAAACCGGCCGAGAAGCCGGCCGACAAGCCTGCCGAGAAGGCCGCTCCGGCGGCAGCGCCGCAGGCGGGCAGCTACTCGGGCAGCGCCGACATCGAATGCGACATGCTCGTGCTCGGCGCCGGCCCCGGCGGCTATTCGGCAGCGTTCCGCGCGGCCGACCTCGGCATGAAGACGGTGCTGGTCGAGCGTTATGCGACGCTCGGCGGCGTGTGCCTGAACGTCGGTTGCATCCCGTCGAAGGCGCTGTTGCACACGGCGCTGGTGGTCGAGGAAGCGGCGGCGCTGGCCGATCACGGCATCTCGTTCGGCAAGCCCGAAGTCGATCTCGACAAGCTGCGCGACTTCAAGTCGGGCGTGGTCGGCAAGCTGACCGGCGGCCTGGCCGGCATGGCGAAGGCCCGCAAGGTCGAAGTCGTGACGGGCCTCGGCACGTTCGTCGATCCGTACCACATGGAAGTGCAGGGCGAGAACGGCAAGAAGGTCGTCAAGTTCAAGCAGGCGATCATCGCGGCCGGTTCGCAGCCGGTGAAGCTGCCGTTCATGCCGGAAGATCCGCGCGTGGTCGATTCGACCGGCGCGCTCGAACTGCGCCAGTTGCCCAAGCGCATGCTCGTGATCGGCGGCGGCATCATCGGCCTCGAAATGGCCACCGTTTACTCGACGCTCGGCGCCGAGATCGACGTGGTCGAAATGATGGACGGCCTGATGATGGGCGCGGACCGCGATCTCGTGAAGGTCTGGGAGAAGTACAACGCGAAGCGTTTCGGCAACGTCATGCTGAAGACGAAGACGGTGGGCGCCGAAGCGAAGGAAGACGGCATCTACGTCAAGTTCGAAGGCGAGAAGGCGCCGGCCGAAGCGCAGCGCTACGACCTGGTGCTGGTCGCCGTGGGCCGCAGCCCGAACGGCAAGAAGATCGGTGCCGACAAGGCGGGCGTGACGGTGACGGATCGCGGCTTCATCGAAGTCGACAAGCAGTTGCGCACCAACGTGCCGCACATCTTCGCGATCGGCGACATCGTCGGCCAGCCGATGCTGGCGCACAAGGCCGTGCATGAAGGCCACGTGGCAGCCGAAGCGGCGCATGGCGAGAAGTCGTATTTCGACGCGCTGCAGATTCCGTCGGTGGCCTACACCGATCCGGAAGTGGCGTGGGCCGGCAAGACCGAAGACCAGTGCAAGGCCGAAGGCATCAAGTACGGCAAGGCAGTGTTCCCGTGGGCCGCATCGGGCCGCGCGATCGCGAATGGCCGTGATGAAGGTTTCACGAAGCTGCTGTTCGACGAGGAAACGCATCGCGTGATCGGCGGCGGTATCGTTGGCCTGAACGCGGGCGACCTGATCAGCGAAGTCTGCCTCGCGGTGGAGATGGGCGCGGACGCCGAGGACATCGGCAAGACGATCCATCCGCACCCGACGCTGGGCGAATCGGTCGGGATGGCCGCCGAGTTGTACGAAGGCGTGTGTACCGACCTGCCGCCGGTGCGCAAGAAGAAGTAAGCGCCGCGTGCGTGCTCCGGCCTGCGGGCCGGGCGCGTTGCGGGCAGTACGGCCCCGTTCCGGTTCGTCCGGGCGGGGCCGTTTTCGTTGGGGCGCGCGTCAGCCGGACATGGGCGACAGGCGAAAAAAAACCGCGCGGCTGCGCGGTTTTTTCGTTGCGGCCCGAGGTTCGGGGCCGCTCGACGGTGTGGCTTTGAAACTCAGGCCTTCGCAGCCGGTCGGCGTGCGGCGGCGGCCGTGGCGGCCTTCGTAGCGACGGCGGCAGCGGCGTTGAAGTTCGATTCGGCGATTTCAACCGCTTGCTTCGTGGCCTTGTGCACCGTTTCGTACGACGTGTTGACGGCGTTGATCGCCGACTTCAGCGCGGCGACAGCCGTTTCCGAACCGGCCGGGGCGTTCTTCGCGACGTTGTCGACGAGTGCCTGAACCTTGCGGTTGTGATCTTCGTACTGCGCTTCGGCAACCTTCGCGAACTCGGCTTGAGCCGACGTGGCGATGTCATACAGGTGACGACCGTAGGCCAGGGCCTTTTCGGCGGCCGGCTGGGCCAGGCTGGCTTGCAGTGCGACCAGTTCTTGCGCGTCCTTGATCGACAGCGCGCGCTGCACGTTTTCCTGGCTTTCCGCGAGCGTCGACTTCACGACTTGCACGTTCAATTCGATCAGCTTTTCGACGCTTTCGAAGGCCTTGGTCGTCAAGCCGAACAGGCTTTCGAGGTTGGCTTTCTGGGCGGCGGCGATTTGTTCCGGGGTCAGCACGGACATGTCAGGCTCCTGATTGGATCGCGGCTAGGTGGCGATCGCGTGAGTGAATGGCTCAACTTAGAAGGCACGAACGGTATGCGATGTCTGGCGCAATGCGTTGGTGCATCGCAACAACGGTTCCCATTTTAGGGCGTCCACAGCGCTTGTCAAGCGCTATTTGTGCGCTGCACAAAATTGCAATTCTTACGGAAAAACAAAGGCTTGGATCGTTTCATATGGAATCGGTTTCGGCGCACGAACTGTCACGCCGTGATCACATGTCGCGTGTGCATCTGCACCATCCGAGGTCGGCTCAGATTGCGCCGGGGGCGGGGGTTTTGGGGTTTACCTCGTTCAACTCAGGTAAACCGAAACGGCAGATGGAACGTTTGCTATGCATCCCGGTCGAAACACGCCATTCATGTGCGTGATCCAGGTTGCCGCTGTCGGGCTGGTGGCCGACCTGCTCCGAGCAGGCGGTTCCGGTTCGTGCTACAAGCTCTTTCTCGTTTTTCCCGCTGCAATGCGTTGCCGCGGTGCCGTTATACCGGATATTCGGCCGATGCCCCGTTGCAGGCAGGGTGTCGCCGCCATTGGTTTTGTCGATGGAAATGGGAGGGTGATTGTCCCAACGCAATCGACTCTTACAATCCGGTTTAACGAAAGCCGGTAAGTGCCTAAAATTGCTTATTTTTTCTGGTTTTACTACACTTGCGGAAACCTCCCGCCGCTCTGCTCAGACCCCAATGAAAGTCTCACTGTTCTCGCCGCTGAAGATGATGCACGGCGCGGCCCTCGGCACCGCGGTGTCCGTGGCCGTCTCGATGCTCGTCGCTTCGGCCGCCGTCGCGCCTGTCGACGCGGTGGCCGCGACCGCCAAAACCCATCAATCCTCGAAAGCCGCCAAGCCTGTCGTTACCGCGAAGGGCAAGAAGCGCACCGTCGCCGCGCAGAAGAAAACCGCGCGCGTCGCCGCCGCCGAGCCGCACAAGGGCCGCAAGCGCGTGACGCTGGCCGCCGTGCCGGGCCGCCATCACGGCGCGGTGCGCCGCGTGGCGTTCGAGCCGCGCCAGACTCAGGCGTTCGGCCTGCACGAGGCGCCCGATGCGCTCGCGTTGCGTTCGAGCGTGGCCTACGTGGTCGATCAGGGCACCTCGGAGCCGCTGTTCGACAAGAATTCGCACTCGGTGGTGCCGATCGCTTCCATTTCGAAGCTGATGACCGCGATGGTCGTGCTCGATTCGAAGGCGCCGCTCACCGAGCAGATCGAGGTCACCGATGAAGACCGCGATTACGAGAAGGGCACCGGTTCGCGACTGTCCGTGGGGTCGGTCCTGTCGCGCGAAGACATGCTGCACATCGCGCTGATGGCGTCGGAAAACCGCGCCGCGGCGGCGCTGTCGCGCTACTACCCGGGCGGTCGTCCGGCATTCATCGCGGCGATGAATGCCAAGGCGAAGGCGCTCGGCATGGTCGATACGCATTTCGAGAACTCGACGGGTCTGACGGTTCTGAATGTATCGAGTGCGCGTGACCTCGTGAAGATGATCGATGCGGCTTACCAATATCCGCTGATCCGTCGTTTCTCGACCGATCACACCTATACGGTGTTCACCGGCAAGCGTTCCCTGGTCTACAACAGCACGAATGCGCTGGTGCGCAATCCGTCGTGGGATATCGGCGTGCAGAAGACGGGCTTCATCAACGAAGCCGGCGAATGCCTCGTGATGCAGACCACCGTGCATGGCCGCCCGATCGTGATGGTGCTGCTCGATTCGTTCGGCAAATACTCGCGTACGGCCGATGCGGTGCGCGTGCGCAACTGGCTCGACGCCGGTGGCGGCGAGCGCCTGACGGCCGCCAACACGGCTACCGGCGGCACCTGATCGCTCATTTGCTTCGCCATGAAAAAGCCCCGCAGTTGCGGGGCTTTTGCTTTGGAAGGCGTGCCGCCTTCAGACCGATTTCGCGAATGCCGGGCTTTCCGGTTCCTTCGGCGGCCGATAGCCGAGCGCTTCGGAAATCGTCAGCGCGGTATGGCTGATCTGGCCGAGCCACGCGTCCTGAAGGCGGTCGGCCGGTGCCGACAGCGACAGCCCGGCCACCAGCTTGCCCGAATCGTCGTAGATGCCGGCGGCGATGCAGCGCACGCCCAGCTCGAGCTCTTCGTTGTCGCGCGCGCACGATTGCTGGCGCACGATCGACAGCTCGCGTTCGAGCTTGCCCAGATCGGTGATGCTGTTCTGCGTATGGCCGGACAGGCCGGTGCGCGTGGCGTAGGCGCGCACGCGGGTGGTTTCGTCGGCCGCCAGGAACAGCTTGCCGACCGAGGTCAGGTGCAGCGGCGCGCGGCCGCCGATCGCCCGCACCACCTGCATGCCCGAGCGCTCGGAATAGGCGCGCTCGATATACACGATCTCGTCACCCTGACGCACCGACAGATTGACGGTCTGCCCGGTCGTGCGATGCAGTTCGCGCATCGGCATCAGCGCCGCGTCACGCACCGACAGGCGGGCCTTCACGAGATTGCCGAGTTCGAGCAGGCGCATGCCGAGCCGATAGGTGCCGGGGTCGGAGCGGTCGACGAGGCGGCAGGTCACCATGTCGTTGAGGATGCGGTGCGCCGTGGACGGATGCAGCTCCGTGCGCAGGGCTAGCTCCTTCAAACTGACCGGGTCGCTGTGGTCGGCGAGGGCGTCGAGCAGCCGCATCATGCGTTCGATCACCTGGATCGACGTCTTCGGGTCCGGAGTCGGAGTGCTCATCGTGAAAAATCAGTTGACCTGTCAAGCGGTGAGGAGCCGATTGTATCTCGTATGGTGAAAAAAGCGAACGCCGTTCGAGGAGAGGCTCGGAACGGGACGCGGGTCGTGTTTTCACCGATTCGGGGCGGCCGGCGTTGGTCTGGCGCGCCGAACCACGGATAATGAGCGACGTTTTCTGGAAGGAGCCGCCATGCGAGTCGGATTGTTCGTTACCTGTCTTATCGACCTGATGCGGCCCGAAATCGGGTTTTCCGCGCTGAAATTGATCCGCGAAGCCGGCTTCGAGGTGGACGTGCCACCTGCGCAAACCTGCTGCGGCCAGCCCGCCTACAACTCGGGCGAGCGCGCCCTCGCGCGCGATCTGGCCGAAAAGACGCTGCGCGAATTCGAGCCGTTCGATTACGTGGTGGTGCCGTCCGGTTCGTGCGGCGGCATGATCCGCGCGCATTATGGCGACCTGTTCCGCGACGATCCCGACCTGATGACGCGCTTTGGCCGGCTGCGCGAGCGAACCTACGAATTGACCGATTTCCTGCTCAACGTGGCCAAGGTGGCGCTGCCGCCCGGCGAATTCACCGGCCCCGTCACGTATCACGATGCCTGCTCGGGCTTGCGTGAGCTCGGCGTCAAGGCGCAGCCGCGCGCGCTGCTTGCGCAACGCGGCGTGGGCATCGTCGAGATGAAGGATTGCGAGCACTGCTGCGGCTTCGGCGGCACGTTTGCCGTCAAGTACGGCGATATTTCCACCGCGATCGTCGACGAAAAATGCGCCAACGTGCAGGCCAGCGGCGCGCGCACCGTGGTGCTCGGCGATCTCGGCTGCATTCTCAATATCGAAGGGCGACTGCGCCGCACCGGCGACCGCGACACGCGCGTGTTGCACGTCGCACAGGTGCTCGCCGGCGATCTGTAAGCGCCGTATTTCGTTCCTCGTCACCACCTCCGCCAGCCGAACCAGCCAGCCATGCAAGTCCAATCGATGCAGTTCAAGGCGCGCGCGGGCCAGAAGCTCGCCGATCAGCGCCTCCAGCAGAACCTCAAGAAACTGTCGACCAAGTTCGTGTCGGCACGCGCCGAATCGCTTGAGCAAATCGATTTTCCGGCCACGCGGGCCGCGCTGAAGGCGCGCCGCAACCGCGCGCTCGAGCATCTCGACGTCTGGCTCGAAGCGTTCGAGCGCGAGGCCACGCGGCGCGGCACCACGGTGCTGTTCGCCGAATCGATGGCCGACGCGGCGAAGCTGGTGGCCGATATCGCCCGGCGCCACGACGTAAAGAAGGTCATCAAGACCAAGTCGATGGTGTCCGAGGAGATGCGCATCAACGCGGTGCTGGCCGAGATGGGGGTGCAGTCGGTCGAGACCGATCTGGGCGAATACATCCTGCAGATCAACGACAACGAGGCGCCGAGCCACATCATCGCGCCGGTGGTGCACAAGGATCGCGACGAGATCGCCGACCTGTTCGCGCGCACCCACGACCGGCCGCGCTTGACCGAGATCCCGGCCATGACGCGCGAAGCACGCGAGGTGCTGCGTCCGCATTTCCTGGGCGCCGACATGGGGCTGACCGGCGGCAATTTCGTGGTGGCCGAAACCGGCTCGGTGGCGCTCGTGACGAACGAGGGCAACGAAGGCATGTGCACGGTCATGCCGCGTGTGCACGTGGCCGTGACCGGCATCGAGAAGGTGCTGCCGACGCTGGAGGATCTCGCCACGGCGATGCGCCTGCTGCCGCGCTCGGCCACCGGCCAGAAAACCTCCAACTATTTCTCGCTGCTGACCGGCCCGCGCGGCCCGCAGGACGAGGACGGCCCCGAACACAACTACGTGGTGCTGGTCGACGGCGGGCGCACCGGCCTGCTGGGCGGCGAATTCCAGGAGATGCTGCGCTGCATCCGCTGCGGCGCTTGCATGAACCATTGCCCGGTGTATCAGAAGGTCGGTGGTCACGCCTATGGGTGGGTCTATCCGGGGCCGATGGGTTCGGTGCTGACGCCGAGCTACGTCGGGCTCGACCGCGCGCTCGACCTGCCGCAGGCGGCCACGCTGTGCGGCGAATGCGACAGTGTTTGCCCGGTCGGCATTCCGCTGTCGGGCCTGCTGCGCACGCTGCGCGAAAAGCAGGTGGAGCGCGGGCTGCGGCCCTGGCGCGAGCGCGCGGCGCTCGCCGTGTGGGGCTTCACGGTGCGCCGGCCGCTGCTGTACGGCCTCGCGACCAAGCTCGCGGTGCGGATTCTCGAACGCGTCGGTGGCGACAAGGCCTCGGGCCGCGGCATCGCGAAGCTGCCGTTCGCGGCCGGCTGGACCGACACGCGCGACCTGCCGACCCCCACCGGCCGCACGTTCCGCGAGCTGTACGCCGCGTCGAAGACGCACATCGGCTAATCCACAGCGGGGCGGGGCGCGTTGATGGAACGCGGTGGGCATTGCGGATAGCGAGTGACTGTTCGCCGCACGACAACACTGCGTTCGCTATTTGATGGTTTATCTCAATAGGTGCGATCTATAGAATGAGTTCTGTCAATGTCGAACATTGGATTCGACAGGCTTGAACCGGAGGTCGCATCATGAGAAAGACAATATCGATCTACTGGCCGCTCGCGATCATCGTCCCGCTTGCCGCCGCCGCCTATCTGTACGCGTCGAACGCCGCGCGCCCCAGCGAAACACAACCGATCGCGCAGGTGTCGGCGGAGCTGGCCCGCACGGTGTCGTTCGGGCTGGTGGGCGATGTGCCCGACGCCGCGTCGGGTGCGCCGATCGCAGCGGTAAAGTCGCTGTAAGCCATGCCGAGCCTGGCTGCCACGGGACTCGAAGCGCGCCTGTATAATGGCGCGCTTTCTGTTTTCGCGGCCATTTGCCGCCTTCCGGCCGCACGATGAAACCCGCCTCGATCTGCTTTGTCTGCCTTGGCAACATCTGTCGTTCGCCCACCGCGGAAGGCGTGATGCGCCAGCAGGTCAACGCGGCGGGCCTCGCTCACGTGATCGAGATCGATTCGGCCGGCACCGGCGATTGGCATGTCGGCGAAGCGCCCGATGCGCGGGCGCGCCAGGCTGCGCAGCAGCGCGGTTACGACCTGTCGGCGCTGCGCGCGCGGCAGGTGAGCGCAGCCGATTTTGCGCGTTTCGATCTGCTGCTCGCGATGGACGAGGCGAATCTTGCCGAATTGCAGCGCCGCAGCCCGGCCGAGCATCGACACAAGGTCCGCCTGCTGATGGCGTTCGCAGGCGACGCGAGTGAGCGTGAAGTGGCCGACCCTTATTTTGGCGGCGCAGCCGGGTTCGAGCGCGTGCTCGACCAGTGCGAGCGCGCTTGCGCGGGGCTGCTCGCCGATCTGCGCGGCCGCACGAGCGCTTGATCCGGCGGTTGCCATGTTTCTGAAGCGTTCACTGAATCCCCTTCCCCGGACAGGGATACTTGACTAAAAACGTCAGATATTTATACTTGACCAAAATCGTCAAGATTGCTGTCCCCTACGACTATGAGACTCACTACGAAAGGCCGTTTCGCCGTCACGGCGATGATCGATTTGGCACTGCGTCAGGAGCAGGGGCCGGTGACGCTTGCAGGTATCAGCCAGCGCCAGCGAATCTCGCTCTCGTACCTGGAGCAACTGTTCGGCAAGCTGCGTCGGCACGAGATCGTCGAATCGGTCCGCGGGCCGGGCGGCGGCTACAATCTTGCGCGCCGCGCGGCGGATGTCACGGTGGCCGACATCATCATCGCGGTCGACGAACCGCTCGACGCGACGCAATGCGGCGGCAAGGGCACGTGCGAAGGCACCAAGCAGCCCGACGGCCATTGCATGACGCACGAGCTGTGGTCGACGCTCAACCAGAAAATGGTCGAATACCTCGATTCGGTGTCGCTGCAGGATCTCGTCGATCAGCAGCGCGCTCGCGAGGGTGCGCCCGCCGTGCTGCGCGATCGCCGCGCGCCGGAACCGGCTGCACCCGTCGAGCCCGTGCGCGCGATGCCGCTCGGGCCGAACTCGGTGTTCAACATCGCGAGTTCCTGACGCCCGCAAGCCGTGGCGCCAGATCCAGCATTTAAAAAGAATGTCCCTGCATTGAACGAATACCCGGAGCGACAGATGAACAACCCTACTCCTCACCTGCCCATCTACATGGACTACAGCGCGACGACCCCGGTCGATCCGCGCGTGGTCGACAAGATGGTGCCGTATCTGCGTGAGCAGTTCGGCAACCCCGCATCGCGCAGCCATGCTTACGGCTGGGATGCGGAGCGCGCAGTCGAAGAAGCGCGCGAGCAGGTGGCGGCGCTGGTCAACGCGGACCCGCGCGAAATCATCTGGACGTCGGGCGCGACCGAGTCGGACAACCTGGCGATCAAGGGTGCGGCGCACTTCTACCAGGGCAAGGGCAAGCACATCATCACGGTGAAGACCGAGCACAAGGCCGTGCTCGATACCTGCCGCGAACTCGAACGCGAAGGCTTCGAGGTCACGTATCTCGACGTCAAGGCCGACGGCCTGATCGATCTGGACGTGTTCAAGGCCGCGCTGCGCGCCGACACGATCCTGGTGTCGGTCATGCACGTGAACAACGAAATCGGCGTGGTGCAGGACATCGCGACGATCGGCGAAATCTGCCGTGAAAAGGGCATCGTGTTCCACGTGGATGCGGCCCAATCCACCGGCAAGGTCGCGATCGACCTGGCCACGCTGAAGGTCGATCTGATGTCGTTCTCGGCGCACAAGACGTACGGTCCGAAGGGCATCGGCGCGCTGTACGTGCGCCGCAAGCCGCGCGTGCGCATCGAAGCGCAGATGCACGGCGGCGGTCACGAGCGCGGCATGCGCTCGGGCACGTTGGCGACGCACCAGATCGCCGGCATGGGCGAGGCGTTCCGCATCGCACGCGAGGAAATGGCGGTCGAGAACGAGCGCGTGCGTGCGCTGCGCGACAAGCTGCTGCGCGGCCTTTCGCAGATCGAGGAAACCTATGTGAACGGCGACATGGAGCAGCGCGTCCCGCACAACCTGAACATCAGCTTCAACTTCGTCGAAGGCGAATCGCTGATCATGGCGATCAAGGACGTGGCCGTGTCGTCGGGCTCGGCCTGCACGTCGGCCTCGCTGGAACCGTCCTACGTGCTGCGCGCGCTGGGCCGCAATGATGAACTGGCGCACAGCTCGATCCGCTTCACGGTCGGCCGTTTCACGACCGAGCAGGACGTCGATTACGTGATCAACCTGCTGCAGGGGAAGATCGCCAAGCTGCGCGATCTGTCGCCGCTCTGGGAAATGCACAAGGACGGCGTCGATCTGTCGACGATCGAGTGGGCCGCACACTGAACGAAGGTCGCGCGGCCGGTGCCGCGCACACGCAACGTATCAAGGAGTCGTCATGTCTTACAGCACCAAGGTTCTGGATCACTACGAAAACCCGCGTAACGTCGGCTCGTTCGAGAAGGACGACGATGCGGTCGGCACCGGCATGGTCGGCGCGCCGGCTTGCGGCGACGTGATGAAGCTGCAGATTCGCGTCGGCGCCGATGGCCTGATCGAAGATGCCAAGTTCAAGACCTACGGCTGCGGTTCGGCCATCGCCTCGAGCTCGCTCGTGACGGAATGGGTCAAGGGCAAGACGCTCGACCAGGCGCTGGCCATCAAGAACACGCAGATCGCCGAAGAGCTGGCGCTGCCGCCGGTGAAGATCCACTGCTCGATCCTCGCCGAAGACGCGATCAAGGCGGCCGTGGCCGACTATCGCAAGCGTCACGACGCCACGGCCGAAGACGGCCAGGCTGCTGCCTGAGCGTACCCACGCTTCAGGCTTACGACACGCGGTACGCCGCCCGCGCCCCGGGCGCGGCGGCGGGGTTCATCGAGGAAGACGCCTGCGCGTGGCGCGGGCGACCAGGAACATCATGGCAATCACACTGACCGAAAAAGCAGCGCAACACGTTCAGAAGTACCTGACGCGACGCGGCAAGGGGCTGGGCCTGCGGCTCGGCGTGCGCACGACCGGCTGCTCGGGCCTCGCGTACAAGCTCGAATACGTCGACGACGTGGCGGGTGAAGATCAGGTGTTCGAGAGCCACGGCGTGAAGGTCGTGGTCGATCCGAAGAGCCTCGCCTACATCGACGGCACCGAGCTCGATTTCGCGCGCGAGGGCTTGAACGAAGGCTTCAAGTTCAACAACCCGAACGTGAAGGACGAGTGCGGCTGCGGCGAGTCGTTCCGCATCTGACCCGGTTCCGCTCGATGCGGGCGACAGGCGGCACTGGCCGCCTTTTTCTTGTGCGGCTCGCGCCGCTCTCACGATCAGGTTGGAACGCACCGCGATGATTTCGCTGAAAGACAGCTTCTTCGAACTCTTTCATCTGCCGACGCAGTTCGCGCTCGACGCCGACGCGCTCGATACCGCCTATCGCACCGTGCAGTCGCAGGTGCACCCGGATCGCTTCGCCGCGGCCGGCGACGCGCAAAAGCGCATCGCGATGCAATGGGCCACGCGCGCGAACGAGGCCTATCAAACGCTGCGCGACCCGTTGAAGCGTGCGATCTACCTGTTGTCGCTGCGCGATGTCGATGTCGGCGCGGAGAACAACACGGCGATGGAGCCGGCGTTCCTGATGCAGCAGATGGAATGGCGCGAGGCGATCGAGGATGCGGCCGGCGCGAAGAACGTCGATGCGCTCGACGCGCTGCTCGGCGAGTTGCGCGACGAAAAGCGCGCGCGGCTCGACAAGCTCGCGGCGCTGCTCGACAGCGGTTCGAACCAGGGCGCGGCCGAGGCCGTGCGGCAACTGATGTTCATCGAGCGTGTCGCCGCCGAAGTGGCCACGCAGATCGAGCGTCTCGAAGACTAACCGCGCACGCGCCGCGATCCGTCGCGGTGCGCGCGTTGCAAGCGGGGCGATGCGCCCCTCACCGATAAAACCGATGGCTTTACTGCAAATCTCCGAACCCGGCATGGCGCCCGCGCCGCATCAGCGGCGCCTCGCAGTCGGCATCGATCTCGGCACGACCAATTCGCTGGTTGCCTCGGTGCGCAACAGCGTGCCCGAAGTGCTGCCCGACGACGAAGGTCGCATGCTGTTGCCGTCCGTGGTCCGCTATCTCGAGAAGGGCGGCCGCCGCATCGGCTACGCCGCGAAGGACGCGGCGGCCAGCGATCCGCGCAACACGATCGTGTCGGTCAAGCGCTTCATGGGCCGTGGCAAGGCCGAGGTCGAGCACGCGGCCAACGCACCGTACGATTTCGTCGATGCGCCGGGCATGGTGCAGATCCGCACGATCGATGGCGTCAAGAGCCCGGTCGAGGTATCGGCCGAGATTCTCGCGACGCTGCGCCAACGCGCCGAAGATACGCTCGGCGACGACCTGGTCGGCGCGGTCATCACGGTGCCCGCCTACTTCGACGACGCGCAGCGCCAAGCCACCAAGGACGCCGCGCGTCTGGCCGGCCTGAACGTGCTGCGCCTGCTGAACGAACCGACCGCGGCCGCGATCGCCTACGGGCTCGACAACGGCTCGGAAGGCCTGTTTGCCGTCTACGACCTGGGCGGCGGCACGTTCGACCTGTCGATCCTGAAGCTGACCAAGGGCGTGTTCGAGGTGCTGGCGGCCGGTGGCGATTCGGCGCTCGGCGGCGACGATTTCGACCACGCGCTGTTCGCGCACGTGCTGGCGAACGCCGGCATCGAGCGCGCGGCCCTGTCGGCCGAAGACGTGCGTGCGCTGCTCGACCGCTCGCGTGTCGTCAAGGAAGCGCTGACCGATGCGCCGCAGGCCGCGTTCGAACTGACGCTGTCGACCGGCGCCGTGATCGCGCAAACCATCACGGCCGATACGTTCGCCGCGCTGGTCGAACCGCTCGTCGCGCGCACGCTGTCGCCCACGCGCAAGGCGCTGCGCGATGCGCAGGTCACGCCGGCCGACATCAAGGGTGTGGTGCTGGTGGGCGGCGCGACGCGCATGCCGGTGATCCGAGCGGCGGTCGAACGCTTCTTCGGCCAGCCGCCGCTCGTCAATCTCGATCCCGACCAGGTGGTCGCGCTCGGCGCGGCCGTGCAGGCCGATTTGTTGGCCGGCAATCGCGCGAACGGCGACGACTGGCTGCTGCTCGACGTGATCCCGCTGTCGCTCGGCGTCGAAACGATGGGCGGCTTGGTCGAGAAGATCATCCCACGCAATTCGACCATTCCCGTCGCACGCGCGCAGGAATTCACGACCTTCAAGGACGGCCAGACTGCAATGGCGATCCACGTCGTGCAGGGTGAACGCGAACTGGTGGCCGATTGCCGCTCGCTCGCGCGTTTCGAGCTGCGCGGCATTCCGCCGATGACGGCCGGCGCGGCGCGGATTCGCGTGACCTATCAGGTCGATGCGGACGGGCTGCTGTCGGTGTTCGCCCGCGAGCAGCATTCGGGCGTCGAGGCGTCGGTGGTGGTCAAGCCGTCTTACGGCCTGGCCGACGACGACGTCGCCAAGATGCTCGAAGACAGCTTCAAGACGGCCGACATCGACATGCGCGCCCGCGCGCTGCGCGAAGCGCAGGTCGAAGCGCAACGCGTGGTCGAGGCGACCGAGGCGGCGCTGGTGGTTGATCCCGACCTGCTGGACGACGACGAGCGCGCCGCGATCGATACGCTGATCGCCGCGCTGCGCGCGCTCACGGGCGGCGACGACACCGACGCGATCGACGCGGCGACCAAGGCGCTGGCCGAGGGCACCGACGAATTCGCGGCACGGCGCATGGACAAGAACATCCGCCGCGCGCTCAAGGGCCGCAAGCTCGACGAGATCTGAGAACGAACGGCATCGTGCCCCCCGGGCGCGATGCGTGACGGCGCGCCCCGCGCGCCATTGATGAATCACGGAACCAACATGCCCCAACTCGTAGTTTTGCCCCACGTCGAACTGTGCCCGGATGGCGCGGTGATCGATGCGACGCCCGGCAAGAGCATCTGCGACAACCTGCTCGATAACGGCATCGAGATCGAGCACGCCTGCGAGAAATCGTGCGCCTGCACGACCTGCCACGTGATCGTGCGCGAAGGCTTCAACGATCTGACGCCGTCCGAAGAGGACGAGGACGACCTGCTCGACCGCGCCTGGGGCCTGGAGCCGCAGTCGCGCCTGTCGTGCCAGGCGATCGTCGAGGAGAATTCTGATCTCGTCGTCGAGATTCCGAAGTACACGATCAATCACGCCAAAGAAAATCACTGACCCGTTACGGAATCAGGAGGTGCGACGATGAAATGGACCGATTCGCGCGCGATTGCCATCGCGCTGGCCGACAAGTTTCCCGATGTGGATCCGAAGACGATCCGCTTCACCGATCTGCACCAGTGGGTGCTCGATCTCGACGGTTTCGACGATGCGCCCGATCGCTCGGGCGAGAAGATCCTCGAAGCGATCCAGTTGCTGTGGATCGACGAGTCGGATTTCGACGACGCGTGAGCGCGAGCCGCATAGGCGGCGCAGCGAGTGATAGAAAAACGGCCGGTTGACATGACGTCAACCGGCCGTTTTTGCATTCGGGCGTCGTGGCGCCGTGGAAGGTGGCGCCTGCGAGCTCAGCCGGCCGCCAGCGTGCCCCGTTCGATATGGACGCGCTCGCCCTGGCCGAACGGCGGCGGATTGCGGTACGTGAAGGTGCGTTCCGCGCCGCTCTGCATGCGCACGCGGACGTGGTACGCGGTTTCGCTGCGCAGGTGCTTTTCGACCGAGTTGCCGGCCAGGCCGCCGCCGAGCGCACCGACGATGGTCATCGCGGTGCGGCCGCCTCCGCTGCCGAACTGGTTGCCGAGCAGGCCGCCCGCGGCGGCGCCGCCCACCGCACCGAGCCCGGTGCCGTGTCCTTCCGTTCGCGTTTCGGTGATCGCGACCACGGTGCCGCACGTGTGGCAGATCGCGGCTTGCGGTTGGGCGGGCTGTTGCGCGTATTGCGGCGGCTGCGGCGCGACCGACGGTTCGGCTTGCGCGGGCGCGCGGGCTGTCGCGACGGGCGCCACCGCTTGCGTAGGCTGGCCGGCTTGCTGCGCCTGCAGCGTGGCGGGGCCGTTTGCCGTACTGTTGGCTGCACCGCTGGCGGGCGCGGCCGTGTCGACTGCTGCCGGCGGCGTGGATGCCGATGGCGAGCCGCCCGCTTTCGGCAGTACGCCGGTAATGGCGGCGGTGGCGGCCAGGCTGGCGACGATCACTGCACCGGCGGCCGTGGCGACGAGCGGATGCAGGCGCTTGCGTGGTGGTTCGGTAGCGGGTGTGCGGTTCGGGTTGAGGTTGTCCATGTCGACTCTCCAGCGCACTTCGTGTGCGTTATTTTCTGTCGATGAGTGTCGATCATTCCGACCGGTGCCGGCGTATCAAGATGTAACGATTACCGCTGGCCGGCTCGTGTGGGCGCGACGGCGAGGCGGATCGGTCGTCGTTCCGCGGCGAGGTGCGGGCACGGCAGCGGGGAAATTTTACGTGCCGTTACAAAACTGTCGATCGCAAGGAGGACGAAACGAGACGGCGGGGAGGCGGGGGAGGGCCACGGCGAACGCGCGGCCCGAGGCAAGGCGGAATGTACGGTACATGCCGGCCGTGGGCGCACCCACCGGCCGGCATCGTCAGCTCGCTCAGTCTTCGCGGCGCAGGTGCGGGAACAGCAGCACGTCGCGGATCGTCGGGCTGTCGGTCAGCAGCATCACGAGGCGGTCGATGCCGATGCCGCAGCCGCCCGTCGGGGGCATGCCGTATTCGAGCGCGCGGATGTAGTCGGCGTCGAAGTACATCGCTTCCTCGTCGCCCGCATCCTTCTGGTCGACCTGCTTCTTGAAGCGCGCGGCCTGATCTTCCGGATCGTTCAGCTCCGAGAAGCCGTTGGCGATTTCGCGGCCTGTCATGAACAGCTCGAAGCGCTCGGTGATGCCCGGCACCGTGTCCGATTCGCGTGCGAGCGGCGACACCTCGACCGGGTAGTCGATGATGTAGGTCGGTTCCCACAATTGCGATTCGGCGGTTTCCTCGAACAGCGCCAGATGCAGCGAGCCGATGCCGGCGTTCAGGAAGGCCGGCTGGCCGACATCCACGCCGAAGCGCTTCAGCTCGGTGCGCAGGAACGCCACGTCGGCCAGTTGGGCATCGGTGTAGTCGGGCGCGTACTTCTGGATCGCCTGCGTGATGGTCAGGCGATGGAACGGCTTGGCGAGGTCGAGCTCGCGGCCCTGGTACTGGATGGTGGCGGTGCCGAGCGAGTCGATCGCGGCCTGGCGGATCACCTGCTCGGTGAAATCCATCAGCCAGCGGTAGTCGGTGTAGGCCGCGTAGAACTCCATCATCGTGAATTCCGGATTGTGGCGCGGCGACACGCCTTCATTGCGGAAATTCCGATTGATCTCGAACACGCGCTCGAAGCCGCCCACGACCAGCCGCTTCAGGTAAAGCTCCGGCGCGATCCGCAGGAACATCTGCATGTCGAGCGCGTTGTGGTGCGTGACGAACGGCTTGGCCGTCGCGCCGCCCGGGATCGGGTGCAGCATCGGCGTTTCGACTTCCATGAAGTCGGCATCGGCCATGAACTTGCGGATCGACGCGATCGCCTTGGTGCGCGCACGGAACGTGTTGCGTGTTTCGGGCGACACGATCAGGTCGACATAGCGCTGGCGGTAGCGCGTTTCCTGATCGGCCAGGCCGTGGAACTTGTCGGGCAGCGGGCGCAGCGCCTTCGACAGCAGGCGCAGCTCCACGCACTTGACCGACAGCTCGCCCTTGTTGGTGCGGAACAGCACGCCGCGCGCGGCCACGATGTCGCCGAGGTCCCACTTCTTGAACGCGTCGTAGGTTTCGGCGCCGACGTCGGCCGGCGTGACGAAGAACTGGATCTGGCCCGAGCCGTCCTGCACGGTGGCGAACGCGGCCTTGCCCATCACGCGCTTGAGCATCATCCGGCCGGCCAGCTTGACTTCGAGCGCCTTGGCCTCGAGTGCCTCCTTGTCGTCGCCCGCGTAGCCCGATTGCAGATCGGCGGCGTGGTGCGTCGGCTGGAAATCGTTCGGATAGGCGACGCCCTGCTCGCGCAGCGCGCGCAGCTTCTCGCGGCGCTCGGCCATGATCTGGTTTTCGTCGGTCGCGGGCGCGGCCTGCTGCGGTTGGGTCGGTTCGGTCATGATGGTCGGAATTCGGTGGGTAACACGGGTGCGGCGCGTGACAGGTGCGGCGAGTGCGGCAACTCGGTCGGGCCGGTGCTGCGGGTGCGTCCGGCTGGCCGGGCGCGGGGGCCGCGGCGATCGCGCGAGGCGCGGTGTCGCCGCGTGGGGCGGGCGGCGCGAGGCCGCCCTGACGATCAGACGCCCTGTTTCAGGCTGGCGCCGATGAAATCGTCGAGATCGCCGTCGAGCACGGCGCGGGTGTTGCTCATTTCGACGTTGGTGCGCAGATCCTTCACGCGGCTCTGGTCGAGCACGTAGGAGCGGATCTGGTGGCCCCAGCCCACGTCCGTCTTGCTCGATTCGAGCTTGTCCTGCTCGGCCTGGCGCTTGCGCATTTCGGCTTCGTACAGGCGCGACTTCAGCATCGCCATCGCTTCGGCGCGGTTGCGGTGCTGCGAGCGGTCGTTCTGGCACTGCACCACGATGCCGGACGGCATGTGCGTGATACGTACCGCGGAATCGGTCTTGTTGATGTGCTGACCGCCCGCGCCCGACGCGCGATAGGTGTCGATGCGGAGATCGGCCGGGTTCACGTCGATCTCGACCGAATCGTCGATTTCCGGATAGACGAACACCGACGAGAACGACGTGTGGCGGCCGCCCGACGAATCGAACGGCGACTTGCGCACGAGGCGGTGAATGCCCGTTTCGGTGCGCAGGAAGCCGTAGGCGTAGTCGCCCGTGACCTTGATCGTGGCGTTCTTGATGCCGGCCACGTCGCCGTCGGATTCTTCCAGCACTTCGGTCTTGAAGCCCTTGCGCTCGCAGTAGCGCAGGTACTGGCGCAACAGCATCGACGCCCAGTCGCAAGCCTCGGTACCGCCGGCGCCGGCCTGGATGTCGATGAAGCAGTTGTTCGGATCGGCCGGGTTCGAGAACATCCGGCGGAATTCGATTTCCGAGACGCGCTTCTCGAGTGCGGCGGCGTCGCTTTCGCTGCCGACGAGGGTATCTTCGTCGTCTTCCTCGCGGGCGAGATCGAATAGATCGCTGGCGTCGCCGAGATCGTTATCGAGCGCGGTCAGCGTCATCACGACGCCTTCCAGCGATTTCTTCTCGCGGCCGAGTGCCTGGGCGTTCTTCGAATCGTTCCAGACGTTCGGATCTTCGAGTTCCTTGTTGACTTCGGCTAGACGTGCAGACTTGACGTCGTAGTCAAAGATACCCCCGTAGCTCGCCTGCGCGCCGGCGCAGGTCTGCTAGAGAGCTTTCGATCGCGTTGAGGCGTTCCGCTTCCATGTGATGATCGCTTTTTCGGCTTCGTGAAAAGGCGAAATTATAGCCGATCGGGCGGCCCCTCCGGTTGGCCGGGCGGGGTTGCCCGATCGGCGGCGGCATGGCAGGCAGGGTGCGGGCGGTGCTGGAATGAGTGACGGATCGGTAGCGAGCCGGCGGCCGGCGGGCGCCGCGGCGGGCAGGACGGCCCGCCGCGCCCGCTTCAGGCGGCGTGCTCGACGATCAATTGCACGCGCGTGACGCCGTTCCAGGTATCGCTCGCCAGCCGGTAGGCGACGGTCGCGCGCGCCGGCAGCGGCTCGGTGTGGTTGAACCAGATCGCGCCGAAGCGCTGGCGGCCGCGCAGCAGTTGCAGCTTCAGGTGCTTGTCCTTGACCAGCGCCTGCGAGGCCACCTCGAATTCGCCCGAGAACAGCGGGGCCGGAAAGCCCTGGCCCCAGACGGCCGCATCGATCAGCTCGACGAACTGCGGCGTGAAGTACGCATCCTCCAGGTCGCCGTCGGTTTCGATCACGCGCGCGAGCGTGTCGGCCGACAGCCATTCGCGCGCCACCGCCTCGAACGCGGCGGCGAAGCGCGGCACCTTGTCGGTTTCGAGCGTGACGCCGGCCGCCATCGCGTGGCCGCCGAACGTGACGAGCAGATCCGGCTCGCGCTTCGAGACCAGATCGAGCGCGTCGCGCAGATGGAAGCCCGGGATCGAGCGGCCGGAGCCCTTGACGCGCGCGCCGCTCTCGTCGGCATGCGCGAACGTGAACGACGGGCGGTGGAACTTCTCCTTGAGCCGGCCGGCGACGATGCCGATCACGCCCTGGTGCCACTCGGGATTGAACAGCACGATGGTGGCCGCCTCGGCCGGATCGACGCTCGCCAGGTCGGCCAGCGCCTGCTGCTGCATGCCGGCCTCGATCTCGCGGCGCTCGCGGTTCATGGTGTCGAGCTGCTGCGCCAGGTCCCAGGCGCGGCCGACGTCGTCGGTGGTCAGGCATTCGATGCCGAGCGACATGTCCGACAGGCGGCCGGCCGCGTTCAGGCGCGGCCCGAGGCCGAAGCCCAGGTCGAAGCCCGAGGCGCTGCGCGCCTCGCGCGCGGCGGCGCGAAACAGCGCGGCGATGCCGGGCTGCATGCGGCCGTTGCGGATTCGCTGCAGGCCCTGCGCGACCAGCACGCGGTTGTTGCCGTCGAGGCGCACCACGTCGGCCACGGTGCCGAGCGCGACCAGGTCGAGCAGGCCGTCGAGGCGCGGCTCCGGGCGCGCCTCGGTGAACGCGCCGCGGCGGCGCAGTTCGGCGCGCAGCGCGAGCAGCACGTAGAACATCACGCCCACGCCGGCAATGTGCTTGCTCGGGAACGTGCAGCCCGGCTGGTTCGGATTGACGATGGCGCGCGCATCCGGCAGCGTCGCGCCGGGCAGGTGATGATCGGTCACCAGCACGTCGATGCCGAGCGCGTTGGCGGCGGCCACGCCGTCGACGCTGGCGATGCCGTTGTCCACCGTGATCAGCAGGTCCGGCTTGCGCGCGGCGGCGAGCTTGACGATTTCGGGCGTCAGGCCGTAGCCGTATTCGAAACGGTTCGGCACCAGGTAATCGATGCTCGCGCCGAGCATGCGCAAGCCGCGCACGGCCACCGCGCAGGCGGTGGCGCCGTCGCAGTCGTAGTCGGCCACCACCAGCATCCGCTTGCGCGCGTCGAGCGCGTCGGCCAGCAGCACGGCGGCCTCCTCGCAGCCCTTCAGGCTGGCGGGCGGCACGAGGCGGGCCAGCGCCGTTTCGATGTCCTCGGGGCAGGTGACGCCGCGCGCCGCGTACAGGCGCGCGAGAACGGGATGCAGGCCGTGGCGGGCCAGGGCTTCGGTGTCGGCGGGCGAGGCCGAGCGGGTGACGAGTCGGGTCATGCGCTTGCGTTTTCGAACAGGGAGGCGAGCGTGCGGCGTCGCCAGAATTTGCGGAGATCGCCGCGCGTGGCGGCGAGCGTGGTGGCGCTGGTGTCGCCGCACAGCGTGAAGCTCAGTTCGCGCACCCGGCCCGCGCGCAACGCGTCGAGCGCCGGGGCGAACCAGTCGCGTTCGAGCGCGTCGAGCGCGTCGCGCCAGCGGTACCAGTCCTGCTGGATGAACGGGACGGTCAGCGTGTCCAGCTCGATCAGCGTGGCGCGTGCGTCGTCGTGATCGGCATGGTTGGCGGCCAGGGCATCGAACGTGGCCGGCGGGGCGTCGGCGGGCGCTTGCGCGGCGAGCGCCAGCCCGCGCGTGGCGCAGGCCGTGGACAGCACGCGCGCGAACGGGCTGCGCACCGGCCGCAGCGTGCCCTGGCCGTGAAACCAGATCGAATTCGCGCTGAACTGGCGGCGCGCCTCGCGCGCGTCGTTCACCGCGTGGCCGAACCAGGCCATCTGCACTTCGTTCTGCAGCTTCATCCAGAGGCGCGAGCGTTCGCCCGTGCGGGCCTCGTGCGGCAGCCAGATCTCGATGTTGCGGCCGCTGGCGCGCAGCGGTGCGGCGCCGGCCAGTTCGGCCAGCGAGGCGCTGGAGACATACCAGCGTTTCGGATGGGGCGCCTGCATGCGCACGCCCAGCTCCTCGATCAGCGGGCGCGCCACGTCGAGCAGCGCGGCGGCTTCGGCGTCGGCCAGTTCGAGCGAGGACGGATCGATCAGCACCAGGTGGTCGGTCGCGATCTGCACGTGCACCGGCTCGATGCAGGCCCACGGCGCGTCGCCGGGCGTGCCGCCGTCGGCGAGCAGCATGTAGGGGGCGAGCGGGGCGTCGTCGGTCTGGCCGTCGATCGCGCCGAAGCGCTGGGCCAGCCAGCGTTCGTGCGGCAGCGTGCGCTGGAAATCTTCGCCGGCAACGCGTTCGACCAGACGCGCGCGGGCCAGCAGCGCGCTCAGTGCCGGGCTGGCGAGATCGCGCAGTGACAAGGCGGCATCGGCGGCGGACGGGAGCGCGAACGGCAGCAGGAAATGGAGGCGGCGGGGGGCAGGGTGGTCGCGCATGATGGTGCGCATTGTAGGCCAAACGGCCTGGGCCGGCGGCGCGGTTTGTGGCCCGGGGTGACCCGGGCCGCGCGAGCGCGGCAGCGGCCGGGCGAGTGGCGGTGGCAGCACGCGCGGCCGTATCCGGGGCCGTGCCGACGACGGCGGACGGCCGTGCCGGGAAGACCGCCCGGCGGGGCATCGGCGGCTTTTGCACAGGCCCGCTGCGGCCCGCCTCGTCCTGTCTCGTTTTCAGAGCCGGTTAAGTAATGTGTGGCAAACTTCGCGCGTGATCGGCGGCGCCCGGCCTGGTGCGCCGCCTTCCGGGCTGCCGGCCCGGATGCCTCACCCGGCCGGCGACGCCCGCCGCAACACGTAAAAAGGACCCGCTTGAAACTCCCGTACGAATGGCAGATCGGCTGGCGCTACACGCGCGCCGGCAAACGCACGACCGGCAACGGTTTCATCTCCTTCATCGCCGCCGTCTCGATGCTCGGCATCGCGCTCGGCGTGGCTGCCCTGATCGTGGTGCTGTCGGTGATGAACGGCTTCCAGACGCAGGTGCGCGACCGCATGCTGTCGGTGCTCGCGCACGTCGAGATCTTCTCGCCCACCGGCTCGATGCCGAACTGGCAACTGACCTCCGACGAAGCGCGCCGCAATCCCGAAGTGATCGGCTCGGCGCCCTACGTCGAGGCGCAGGCCTTGCTGACCCGCCAGGATGCGGTGAGCGGCGTATTGCTGCGCGGTGTCGATCCGGTGCGGGAGCCGCAGGTGTCAGACGTGAGCAAGGACATGAAGGCCGGCTCGCTCGCGGCCCTGCAGCAAGGCCAGTTCGGCATCGTGCTCGGCACTGCGCTGGCCAGCAATCTCGGCGTGGGCGTGGGCGATAAAGTCACGCTGGTCGCGCCGGAAGGCACCATCACGCCGGCCGGCATGCTGCCGCGCCTGAAGCAGTTCACGGTAGTCGGCGTGTTCGAATCGGGACACTACGAATACGACAGCACGCTCGCGATGATCGACATCGGCGACGCGCAAACGCTGTTCCGCCTGCCCGCGCCCACCGGCGTGCGGCTGCGGCTCAAGGACATGCAGCGTGCGCCCGAGGTGGCCGTGCAGTTGTCGCATTCGCTGTCGGGCGATCTGTATATCCGCGATTGGACGCAGCAGAACAAGACGTGGTTCTCGGCCGTCAAGATCGAGAAGCGCATGATGTTCATCATCCTGACGCTGATCATCGCGGTCGCAGCGTTCAATCTGGTGTCGTCGCTCGTGATGACGGTGACCAACAAGCAGGCCGATATCGCGATCCTGCGCACGCTCGGCGCGCAGCCCGGCTCGATCATGAAGATCTTCGTGGTGCAGGGCGTGACGGTGGGCTTCGTCGGCACGCTCGCGGGCGTCGGCCTCGGCAGCCTGATCGCCTGGAGCATTCCGTGGCTGATCCCGATGATCGAGCATCTGTTCGGCGTGCAGTTCCTGCCGCCGTCGGTGTATTTCATCAGCGAACTGCCGTCGGAGCTGGTGGCCGGCGACGTGATCAAGATCGGCCTGATCGCATTCGTGCTGTCGTCGGTGGCGACGCTGTATCCGAGCTGGCGCGCGGCCAAGGTCCGCCCGGCCGAAGCGCTGCGCTACGAATGAGCGGGGCGCGCAACAGGCCATGAACTCGAACCATCAAGGAAACCCGCGCATGCGCGAAACCGTGCTCGAAGCGAGCGGCATCACCAAATCGTTCCAGCAGGGCGGGCTCGACGTGCGCGTGCTGGCCGAGGCGTCCGTCGCCGTGCATCGCGGCGAGAAGCTCGCGATCGTCGGCGCGTCGGGCTCGGGCAAGAGCACGCTGCTGCACGTGCTGGGCGGGCTCGACGAGCCGGGCACGGGCGAGGTGTCGCTGCTCGGCAAGCCGTTCACGCGGCTCGCCGAGCGTGAACGCAACGACCTGCGCAATCGCGCGCTGGGCTTCATTTATCAGTTCCACCATCTGCTGCCGGAATTCTCGGCGCTCGACAACGTGGCGATGCCGCTGCGAATCCGCCGGCTGGCGGCCGCCGAAGCGCATCACGCGGCGCGCGAGATGCTCGAACGCGTCGGCCTCGGCCATCGCGCGAAGCACCGTCCGGGCGAGCTGTCGGGCGGCGAGCGCCAGCGCGTGGCGGTGGCGCGCGCGCTCGTCACCAAGCCGGCCTGCGTGCTGGCCGACGAGCCGACCGGCAACCTCGACGGCTCGACCGCCGACAACGTGTTCAACCTGATGCTCGAATTGTCGCAAACGCTCGACACCAGCTTCGTGATCGTCACGCACGATCTGGAACTGGCCGGCCGCTGCGACCGCATCCTGCGGCTGCGCGACGGCGTGCTGCACGAGGAGCCGGCGGTGCCGGCCTGACGCGATGTGGATCGACACGCACTGCCATCTCGACGCCGGCGAATTCGACGCGGACCGTGCTGCGGTGGCGTTGGCGGCGGCCGAGGCGGGCGTGTCGGGCATCGTGATTCCAAGCGTCGGCGCGGGCAATTTCGATACGGTGCGCGAGCTGGCGCATCGCACCGCCGGCGGCAGTTACGCGCTCGGCATCCATCCGCTGTTCACGCCGGCCGCGGGCGACGACGACCTCGACCGCCTGCGCATGGAGATCGAGGCCAGCCTCGACGATCCGCGCTTCGTCGCGATCGGCGAGATCGGCCTCGATTACTTCGTCGACGGGCTCGACAACCCGCGCCAGGAACACTTCTACGCCGAGCAACTGAAGCTGGCGCGCGAATTCGATCTGCCGGTGCTGTGCCATGTGCGCAAGTCGCAGGATCGTGTGCTGGCGGGGCTGCGGCGCTTCGGCGTGCGGCGCGGCATCGCGCATGCGTTCAACGGCAGCTTCCAGCAGGCCGAGGCGTTCGTGACGCAGGGCCTGCATCTGGGCTTCGGCGGCAACGTGACGTTCGAGCGGGCGCGGCAGATCCGGCGGCTCGCCGAGCAACTGCCGCTGGAGGCGCTGGTGGTCGAAACCGATGCGCCCGACATCGCCCCCGAATGGCGCTACAAGCAGCGCAACACGCCCGATCAGGTGCCGCGTATCGGCGAGATCATCGCTGCCCTGCGCGGCAGCGACGTTGCCGGCATGGCGCGCGCGACCACCGAGAATGCCCATGCGGCGATGCCGCGTTTGCGCGCCGCGCTGGCTTGATGGCGCCTGAGTTGCCTGCTCGGTTGCACGCGTTTCGGTTTTTTCCCATCGCTCTATTCCCTTCGGCCAGCGTGATCGTTTCGACGGTTCGCGGCTGCCTTTCTTCCCCATAATCGTCCGTGCTTGGCGTCGTGTTCGCGGCGCGTCATCACGAGGTGGCGATGCGGGAAATCTGGATCGCGTTTGCGCTCGGCGTCGTGCTGTTGCAGCGGCAGGCGAGCTTGCCGGGATGGCGCTTGCTGGCGGCCTTGGGGCTGGCGGTGGGGCTGCTGATTGCGCTCGTGCTCGTGCTGTTTGTCAGGCCTACCCGTTGGGCGGGGCGGGCGTGTGTGCCTGCGGCGCTTGCGTTGGCCTTGCTCGCCGGCTTTTCCTACGCTGCCGTGCGCGCGCATTGGCGGCTCGCCGATACCTTGCCGGCCGAATGGATGCGGCGCGACGCGATCGTGACGGGCACGGTGCGCGGGCTGCCCACGCGCGACGCCGACGGCGTGCGTTTCGTGTTCGACGTCGACGGTCACGACACGGGCCTCGCGCGCTTTCCGGCGCGCTTGCGCTTGTCGTGGATCGTGCGTGGCGAGGACATCGCGCCACCGCCGCCGATGCGCCCTGGCGAGCGCTGGCGGCTGCGCGTGCGCCTGAAGCGACCTCACGGCGCGGCCAACGAGGGCGTGCGCGACGCCGAGGCCGGGTGGCTGGCGCAAGGCGTGCGCGCGCTCGGCTACGTATCCGCGCCGCGCGACGCGATACGGCTCGATGCGGGGCCTCGCACGTCGCGCGACGCCGTCGACCGGCTGCGGTTCGCGCTGCGCGAGCGGATCCGCGCGGTGCTGGCCGGGGCGCCGCATGCGGGCATCGTGATCGCGTTGGCGATCGGTGCGCAGGACGACATCGCCGAAGCCGACCGCCGCTCGCTGCGCGCCACCGGTACGAGCCATCTGGTGGCGATTTCGGGGCTGCATATCGGCATGGTCGGGGCGTTGGCCGGTTGGGGTGTGGCCGCGTGGTGGCGGCGCGCGGCGGTACGCGGCATGCCGCTGCCGCTGATCGTGCCGGCCCAGTACGCCGGCGCGTGCGCGGCGATCGCCGGGGCCGGTTGCTATGCCGCGCTGGCCGGTTTCAACGTGCCGGCGCAGCGCGCCTGGTGGATGTTGAGCACGGCCTGCCTCGCCTATCTGGCCGGGCGTGCGGTGCCGCCCTCGGCCACGCTGGCGATGGCGCTTGCCTGCGTGCTGATCGCCGATCCGTGGGCGGTGCTGCTGCCGGGGTTCTGGCTGTCGTTCGGCGCGGTTGCGGTGATCCTGTTCGCGGTGTCGGGGCGCACGAATCGGCGGCGGCATCGGCGGGATGGCGAACCGCTGGCCGCCGATGCCGATATGGGGGTTGCGCAGCCGCGTCGCGCCATCGATTCGCGGCGTTGGGTTGCGCGCCTCGCTCACGGGATCGCCAGCGGCGCTCGCGTGCAATACGCGGTGACGCTCTGGATGGTGCCGCTCGGCGTCGTCTGGTTCGGGCAGATTCCGCTGGGCAGCATGGCGGCCAATGCGCTGGCGATTCCGTGGGTCGGCTCACTCGTCACGCCGGTCGTGCTGGCGGGCGTGGTACTGCCGGCGCCGCTCGGCGCGCCGGCGTTTCATGCGGCGCACGCGATGCTCGCGGCGTTGTTCGGCGTGTTCGACGCGCTCGGGCCGGCCGAGCGCTCGGTGTTGACGATGGCGCCGCCGTCGGGCTTCGCACTGGCCGCCGCGCTGATCGGCGGCGGATGGATGCTGATGCCGCGCGGCTGGCCGTTGCGTTTCGCGGCCCCGCTCGCGTGGCTGCCGTTCGCGCTGCCCGCGCCGCAGGGGCCGCCAGCGGGCGCGGCTAGGCTGACGATGCTCGATGTCGGGCAGGGCACGTCGGTGCTCGTCGAAACCGCGCGTCACCGGCTGCTGTTCGATGCCGGGCCGGGTGAGGAGTCCACGCGTGCGGGCGAGCGCGTGGTGGTGCCGTTCCTGCGTGCGCGCGGTATCGACAAGCTCGACGTGCTGATGATCAGCCATGCCGATGCCGATCACGCGGGCGGCGCGCCGGCCGTACTCGCCGCGTTGCCGGTCGCGCAGCTCGCGGGCGGCTTGCCGCCCGGCAACCGGCTGTGGCGTCAGGCGAAGGATGCCGGCGTGGCCGACCGGCTCGTTTGCGCGGCCGGGCAGCACTGGCAGTGGGATGGCGTGCGTTTTGCCGTGCTGTGGCCGCAGGGCGGGGTGCGGGCCGGCAGCGCGAATGCGCAATCTTGCGTGCTGCACGTTTCGGCGGGCCGCCACGCGGTCTTGCTGACGGGCGACATCGACACGCGCGTCGAACGCGTGCTGCTGGCCGGCGACCGCGCGGCGCTGGCGGCCGATGTGCTGGTGGTGCCGCATCATGGCAGCCGCACGTCGTCGTCGGAACCGTTCGTCGATGCGGTCGGGCCGCGCACCGCGTGGTTTCCGCTCGGTTATGCGAACCGTTTCCGGCATCCGCATCCGACTGTCTGGGCGCGTTTTGCCGAACGCGGCATTCCGCTGGCGCGCAGCGATCGCGACGGTCAGGTGGATGTCATGCTGAACGATCCCGATGCTCCCGACGCATTGCCGATCCTGCGCTACCGCGACCGGCACCGGCGCTACTGGATGGATCGATGAGGGGGCGAGTAGAGGGAACCATCGAAGCGCGGTCGATCGAAAGGATTCGATAAAAATCAAATGCTTATCGCCTCATTTCGAAAATGACCCGGCACGCGGCCCGGTGCGCCCCGGCGCATTGTGCGATATGGCCGCACGGACGCGCTATGCTCGTCCGGCATCGTCGTGCAGCCTTGTCTGCCGCGCCCCGAACCGAAAACAGGAGACACCGCACACTTGAAGGACATCCTCCATTTCTCGCATGCGAACGGCTTTCCCGCCTCGACCTACCGGACGTTGTTCGCCGAGCTGGCCGACGAGTACGAGATCCGCACGCTGGAGCGGATCGGTCACGACCGGCGCTATCCCGTCACGCGCGACTGGCCGCATCTCGTCGACGAGCTGGTCGAGACGATCGGCCAGCGCTACGAGCGGCCGGTCTGGCTGGTCGGCCATTCGCTCGGCGGGTATCTGTCGCTGATGGCGGCGCTCAAGAAGCCGCAATGGGTGCGCGGCGTCGTCATGCTCGATTCGCCGGTGATCGCGGGCTGGCGCAGCAGCGCGCTGCGCGTGAGCCAGTGGACCGGCCTCGACGAGCGGCTCTCGCCGGCTGCGGCCACCCGCAAGCGGCGCACGCGCTGGGCCAGCCGCGACGAGGTCTGGCGGCATTTCCGCGAGAAGCCGGCGTTCGCGCGCTGGGACGAGCGGATGCTGGCCGACTACGTCGATCACGGCATTCCGCAGACGGATTCGTCCGGCGAGCGGCGGCTCGCGTTCGACCGCGAGATCGAGTACATGATTTATCGGACGTTGCCGCACACGCTCGGGCCGCGGCTTGCGCACGGCGCGCCGGTGCCGGTGGGCTTCCTGGCCGGCACGCGTTCGCGCGAGGTTCGGCAGGTCGGGCTCGACGCCACGCGGCGTATCGCGCACGGCCGGATCGAGTGGCTCGAAGGCTCGCATCTGTTCCCGATGGAGCACCCGCTGGAAACCGCACGCGCCTTGCAGCGCATGCTGAATACCTTGCGTTCGGCCGGCGCCGCCGCATAGCAGCCGGCGTGGCGCGATGCGGCGTGCAAAGGCGCGGGACAGCCTGCCGCAGCACGCCTTCCCGGCCGCTCGCGCGGCGTCGGGACAGCCGCCGCGCAGGTGCCGAAACGGGCCATCGGCCGCCTCGCCGCACAGGGCAAGGATAGGGCGCGATCGGTCCACAATTGCTCAGAGATGCACGGTCTTTACGGTATAATCCGTTTTTCCCGCGAGCATTCAGCGATGACCAAATATGTATTCGTCACCGGCGGCGTAGTTTCTTCCCTCGGCAAGGGAATTGCTGCCGCTTCTCTCGCCGCGATCCTCGAGTCGCGCGGTCTAAAAGTCACCCTCCTCAAGCTCGATCCGTACATCAACGTCGACCCCGGCACGATGAGCCCGTTCCAGCACGGCGAAGTGTTCGTGACGGAAGACGGCGCGGAAACCGATCTCGACCTCGGCCACTACGAGCGCTTCATCAGCACGAAGATGCGCAAGGCCAACAACTTCACGACCGGTCAGATCTACGAGTCGGTGATCCGCAAGGAACGCCGTGGCGATTACCTGGGCAAGACGGTCCAGGTCATTCCGCACATCACCAATGAAATCCAGGCGTTCGTCGAGCGCGGCGCGGCGTCGGCCACCTGCGGCGAGCCGGACGTGGCGATCGTCGAAATCGGCGGCACGGTGGGCGACATCGAATCGCTGCCGTTCCTCGAAGCCGCACGTCAGATGAGCCTGCGCATGGGCCGCAACAGCGCGTGCTTCGTGCACCTGACGCTGGTGCCGTTCATCGCGACGGCCGGCGAGCTGAAGACCAAGCCGACCCAGCACAGCGTGCAGAAGCTGCGCGAAATCGGCATTCTGCCGCACGTGCTGCTGTGCCGTGCCGATCGCCGCATCCCCGACGACGAGTGCCAGAAGATCTCGCTGTTCTCGAACGTGCCGGAAGACGCGGTCATTTCCGTGTGGGACGTCGACAGCATCTACAAGATCCCGCAGATGCTGCACGATCAGGGCCTCGACAAGATCATCTGCGAAGAGCTCAAGCTCTCGCCGAACGATGCCGACCTCTCGATGTGGGCCTCGCTGGTCGATCGCCTGCAGCACCCGAAGCACGAAGTCACGATCGGCATGGTCGGCAAGTATGTCGAGCTGACGGAATCGTACAAGTCGCTGATCGAGGCGCTGCGTCACGCGTCGATCCACACGTCGACCAAGGTCAACATCGAATACCTCGACTCCGAGGAAATCGAAACCAACGGCGTCGACAGCCTCAAGCACCTCGACGCCGTGCTGGTGCCGGGCGGTTTCGGCCGTCGCGGCACCGAAGGCAAGATCGCGGCGATCCGCTATGCGCGCGAAGCGAACGTGCCGTATCTCGGTATCTGTCTCGGCATGCAGCTCGCGGTCATCGAATTCGCACGCGACGTGGTCGGCCTGAAGGGCGCCAACAGCACCGAATTCGATCCGGAAACGCCGAGCCGCGTGGTCGCCCTCATCACCGAGTGGCACGATCGCGAAGGCAAAGTGGAAAAGCGCACGGAAGGATCGGATCTGGGCGGTACGATGCGCCTGGGCTCGCAGCGCTGCCCGATCAAGGCCGGCACGCTGGCCGAGGAAATCTATGGCGCCGACGTCAACGAACGTCACCGCCATCGTTACGAGGTCAACAACGGTTTCGTGCCCCAGCTCGAAGCCGGCGGCCTCGTGATCAGCGCCCGCACGCCGAGCGAGGATCTGCCGGAAATGATGGAGCTGCCGCGCTCGATGCACCCGTGGTTCGTCGGTGTCCAGTTCCACCCGGAATTCACGTCCACGCCGCGTGACGGTCACCCCCTGTTCAAGTCGTTCGTCGAAGCCGCGCTGGCCAATCAGCAGGCGCGTGCCGGAGTGAAAGCATGAAACTGGGCGATTTCGAAGTCGGCCTCGATCGGCCGTTCTTCCTGATCGCCGGCACTTGCGTCGTCGAATCGGAGCAGATGACGATCGACACCGCGGGCCGGCTCAAGGAAATCTGCGCGAAGCTGAACATCCCGTTCATCTACAAGTCGTCGTTCGACAAGGCCAACCGCAGTTCGGGCACGTCGTTCCGCGGCCCGGGCATGGACGAAGGCCTGCGCATCCTGTCCGAAGTCAAGCGCCAGCTCGGCCTGCCGGTGCTGACCGACGTGCACGGCATCGAGGAAATCGAGCCGGTGGCGTCGGTGGTCGACGTGCTGCAAACGCCGGCCTTCCTGTGCCGGCAAACCGATTTCATCCACGCCTGCGCGCGCTCGGGCAAGCCCGTCAATATCAAGAAGGGTCAGTTCCTCGCGCCGCACGACATGAAGAACGTGATCGACAAGGCGCGCGCCGCGGCCCGCGAAGCCGGCCTGTCCGAAGATCGCTTCTTCGCCTGCGAGCGCGGCGTTTCGTTCGGCTACAACAATCTCGTGTCCGATATGCGTTCGCTCGCGATCATGCGCGAAACGGGCGCGCCGGTCGTGTTCGACGCCACCCACTCGGTGCAGTTGCCGGGCGGGCAGGGCACCAGCTCGGGCGGCCAGCGCGAGTTCGTGCCGGTCCTCGCACGCGCGGCCGTGGCCACCGGCGTGGCCGGGCTGTTCATGGAGACGCACCCGAACCCGGCCGAGGCGAAGTCCGACGGCCCGAACGCCGTGCCGCTGCATCGCATGGCCGCGCTGCTCGAGACGCTCGTCACGCTCGACACGGCGGTCAAGCGCACGCCGTTCCTGGAAAACGATTTCAACTAATGCATGAACTTGGCGGCGGTGGCAGGCGTCTGTAGCAAGGTCTGCTCCGCCGTCACAGCCATCACGACGGAATCCATCGTCATCCTCAGAGGAAATCATGAGTGCAATCGTAGATATCATCGGCCGCGAGATTCTGGATTCGCGCGGTAATCCTACCGTCGAGTGCGACGTGCTGCTCGAATCGGGCACGATGGGCCGCGCCGCGGTGCCGTCGGGTGCGTCGACGGGCTCGCGCGAAGCGATCGAGCTGCGCGACGGCGAAGCCGGCCGTTATCTCGGCAAGGGCGTGCTGAAGGCGGTCGAGCATATCAATACGGAAATCTCCGAAGCGATCATGGGTCTCGACGCGTCGGAGCAGGCGTTCCTGGACAAGACGCTGCTCGAGCTGGACGGCACCGACAACAAGTCGCGCCTCGGCGCGAACGCGATGCTGGCCGTGTCGATGGCCGTCGCGAAGGCTGCCGCCGAAGAAGCCGGCCTGCCGCTGTACCGCTATTTCGGCGGCTCGGGCGCGATGCAACTGCCGGTGCCGATGATGAACATCGTGAACGGCGGCGCGCACGCCAACAACAGCCTGGACATCCAGGAGTTCATGATCGTTCCGGTCAGCCAGCCGACCTTCCGTGAAGCGCTGCGCTGCGGCGCCGAAGTGTTCCACGCGCTGAAGAAGATCCTGTCGGATCGCGGCATGAGCACGGCCGTCGGCGACGAAGGCGGCTTCGCACCGAACTTCGGCAGCAACGACGAATGCCTGTCGACCATCATCCAGGCGATCGAGAAGGCCGGCTACCGCGCCGGTGAAGACGTCCTGCTGGCGCTCGACTGCGCGGCCTCGGAGTTCTACCACGACGGCAAGTACCAACTGGCCGGCGAAGGCCTGCAACTGTCGTCGGCCGAATTCACCGACTACCTGGCCACGCTCGCCGACAAGTTCCCGATCGTCTCGATCGAGGACGGCATGCACGAAAGCGACTGGGACGGCTGGAAGCTGCTGACCGATCGTCTGGGCAAGACGGTGCAACTGGTCGGCGACGACCTGTTCGTCACCAACACGCGCATCCTGAAGGAAGGCATCGAGAAGGGCATCGGCAACTCGATCCTCATCAAGATCAACCAGATCGGTACGTTGACCGAAACGTTCGCCGCCATCGAAATGGCCAAGCGCGCCGGCTACACGGCCGTGATCTCGCACCGCTCGGGCGAAACGGAAGATTCGACGATCGCCGATATCGCCGTGGGCCTGAACGCCGGCCAGATCAAGACGGGCTCGCTGTCGCGCAGCGACCGCATCTCGAAGTACAACCAGTTGCTGCGCATCGAGGAAGATCTCGGTGATATCGCCAGCTACCCGGGCAAGTCGGCGTTCTACAACCTGCGCTGATAACGCGCTACTATCCGGACTTGTCCTCCGTGACGCCGCTTCGCGACCCTCGTGAAGCGGCGCTTCTTATATCTGCGGCTCGTACATGCGGCTTGTCACTGTCGTTCTGATCGCCTTGCTGGTGTTGATTCAGTACCCACTCTGGTGGGGACATGGCGGCTGGCTGCGCGTGCACGAATTGCGTCAGGAGCTGGTCGACCAGATGCAGAAGAACGCGGACGAAAAGCTGCGCAACGAACGCATTGCCGGCGAAGTGCAGGATCTGCAAAGCGGCACGGCCGCCGTCGAGGAGCGCGCGCGCTACGAGATGGGCATGATCAAGGACGGCGAAGTGTTCGTGCAGTTCGTTTCGCCGAATTCGCCTGCGCCGATGGTGCCGAACCAGAATTCCACGGCGTCGTTGACCAATCACGGCGTGACTACCGGTGCACCGGTCAGCGTCGTGCCGAACCCGGTGTCGCGCGCCAAGCCCGAACGTCATCACGGCCGCGCGGCGCATCGTGAGTGAGGCGTGAACGGCGGCACCCAAGAAAAACGCGACCAATAGGTCGCGTTTTTTATTCGGCAAGCGCCCATGAGCGGAAGGCGAGAACCCACGGGCGGATGAGCCTTACCAGCCCCATCCCCAGCCCGGATAGCCGTATCCGTAACCCCAGCCGTTGTTCCAGCCGCCGTAGTAGCCGCCATAGACGGTGACCGGTGCCGGTGCGTAATAAGCGGCCCGCGCGGCGGCTTCGGCCGACATCACCTCGTCCTGCTCGCGCAGCACTTGCTTGTCGATGGCGTCGTAGCGCTGTTTTTCCGCGGGCGTAAGCGGCCTAGCCTGGGCCGCGGCGGCACCGGGCTGGCCATCGGGCAGCCGGCTCAACACCGTGGACGGCGGCGCGACCGCACAGCCCGCGAGGAGCGTGGCCGCCAATACGGTGGCCAGGGCGGCCGAGGCCGGCAGCGGCAGTTGGCGAATGGATCGGATGCTCATGATGCTTCTCCCTCGGCGCGGGCGGGCGGTGCCGCCGCGTGCTGCTCAGTGACGCTGATCGCCTGCCGGCGTGACGCCGGCACCCAACGCGGGCGTCGCGAACAGTTGTTCGACATCGACCGGATCGAATTCATAGCGCTGGTTGCAGAACTCGCAATGAATCTCGACGTGGCCGCGCTCCTCGATCACGCCGTCGATTTCCTCGCGGCCCAGCATGCGCAGCATCCCGCCCACCTTCTCGCGCGAGCAGGTGCACTGGAAGCGCGTGCCGGCCGGTTCGAAGTGACGGACGTTCTCCTGCCAGAACAGACGCCGAAACACCGTCTCGGGTTCCGTTTCGAGCAATTCCTTCGACGTCAGCGTGCTGCCGAGCGTGCAGACGCGCTCCCAGGTGTCGGCGTCCTGCTCGTCGGCGGCCGGCACGATGCCGCCGTCGCCGGGCAGCTTCTGCAGCAGCATGCCGACCGCACGGTCGCTGTCGGCCGCGAGCCAGAGCCGCGTGTCGAGCTGCTCCGAGTGATGCATGTAGTGTTCCAGCGCCTGCGCAACCGATTGCAGCGGGCCGTCGTGATCGTTGAGCGGCACGATGCCCTGGTACGGCTGCTGGCCCGGCTGCTTGTCGGACGGGTCGAGCGTGATCACGCAGCGGCCATGGCCGCTGACGTTGAGCAACTCGACGAACGACATGTCGTCGCCGAGCGTGGCCGCCGTCGAATCGGCCAGCTTGGCGGTGGCGCGCATCGACAGATCCGAGCTGCACTGCACCACCAGCATCTTGACCGGCCCGTCGCCGTAGATCTGCATGACGAGCGTGCCGTTGAACTTCAGGTTCGCGGACAGCAGCGCGCAGGCGGCCATCATCTCGCCGAGAATGTGGCGCACGGGCGCCGGATAGCTGCGACGCGTCAGGACTTCGCGCCAGGTGCTGCCGAGCGAGACGATCTCGCCGCGCACCGGCGCCGTGTTGAACATGAATTTCTGTAGCTGGTCGCTCACTTCGGTTCCTCGATTGGCGGAGTGCGGCGGACGGCTTTAGCCGATCCGCACGAGCTGCTCCTTGAAATACGCGCGTCGCTGCGCGTAGTTTTGCGTGTTCGCGTGCATGCCCGCGATGTCCTCGTCGGACAGCGTGCGCACGACCTTTGCCGGCGCGCCCAGGATCAGCGAGTTGTCGGGGAAGGTCTTGCCTTCCGTGACCACCGCGCCGGCGCCGACCAGACAGTTGCGGCCGATGACCGCACGATTCAAGACCACCGCCTGAATCCCGATCAGCGAACCCTCGCCGATCGTGCAGCCATGCAGCATCGCCTGGTGACCGATCGTCACATTCGGGGCGATCGTCAGCGGGCAGCCCGGATCGGTGTGCAGCACCGCGCTTTCCTGTACGTTGCTGCCGGCGCCGACCACGATCGGCTCGTTGTCGCCGCGGATCGTCGCGCCAAACCAGACACTGGCGTTCTCCTCGAGCACCACTTTGCCGATGATCGCCGCGCTATCCGCGACGAACACGCTTTCATGAATGGTCGGGGCGTCTTCGCCGAGCTTGTAGATGGTCACGTTGTCTCCTGGGGGGCACCTGCAGGGTGGGGCGCCGTGTGGCGCCGGTACAATGTGCGCGGCCGTGCGGGCCGGGTTGCCGTGGCCGCCGCGCGCGAAGCGGGCAGCGGCCGAACGCACCGTAATCCGCTATTGTAAATGCTTGCGTGAATTGATCGCGCACACTGCTTCGCTGTCGCCAGCGTCGTATTCATGTCCGACCCGAATTTCCCGTCCGAAACCTTGCCCTGTCTGCGCACCGCCGCACTCGCCGCGCTGCTCGAAACCGATCCCGTCGCGAAGGCCGCACAGGTGCGCGCGCTGCACGCCGATGGCCTGGCGGGCCGCGCACGGATCGATCCGGCGCGCCGCTTCGAGGTGCCGCCAGCCTTGCCCGGCCGGCCCGAGCGCCCCGAACTGGTCGAGCCGCGCCTGCTGAAGCGCCGTTCGATGCGCTCGCCCGAAGGGCGCGCCACGCTGCTGCACGCGCTGGCCCATATCGAATTCAACGCGATCAATCTCGCGCTCGACGCGGTGTGGCGTTTTCCCGGCATGCCCGAAGCGTTCTACGCCGACTGGCTCAAGGTGGCCGCCGAGGAGGCGTATCACTATTCGCTGCTGGCGCAGCGGCTGGGCGAGTTCGGCCATGTCTACGGCGATTTCCCCGCGCACGACGGGCTGTGGGAAATGTGCGAGCGCACGGCCGGCGACGTGCTGGCGCGCATGGCGCTGGTGCCGCGCACGCTGGAGGCGCGCGGCCTCGATGCCTCGCCGCCGATCCGCGCGCGGCTCGCGCAGTCGGGGGACGCGGCGTCGGCGGCGATCCTCGACGTGATCCTGCGCGACGAGATCGGCCACGTATTGATCGGCAACCGGTGGTTTCGTCATCTGTGTGCACAAATGGGGCGCGAACCGCATCCGGCCTACCTGCAACTGGCCGCGCAGTATCATGCGCCGCGCTTGCGCGGGCCGTTCAATTTCGAGGCGCGTCGCGACGCCGGTTTCGACGAGACCGAACTCGACGCGCTGGTCGCGCAGGATCGCGATCCGCCGCCCGTGGCCGGGGCCTGACCATCGGCTTGACCTAGAGAGGTGGCTCGACACGCGTCCGCGGCGCGACGTTGCGCAGCACCGGCTGCCATCGGCATCGATATAATCGAACGATCATTCTTTTTTGGTGGCCGCAATGACCCAGATCAGCACCGATTCCCTCTCCGAATTCGTGACCGTGCGCGGCACGCGCCTGCACGTACGCCGCTGGGGCCGGCCCGGCGCGCCGACGCTCTACATGCTGCACGGCTGGATGGACGTCGCCGCATCGTTCCAGTTCGTGGTCGACGCGCTGGCGGGCGATTGGCAGGTGATCGCGCCGGACGCGCGTGGTTTCGGACTGTCCGACTATCCGGTGGCGGCGCAGGGCGGCGGCCAGTATTGGTTCATGGACTATCTCGCCGATCTGGAAGCGCTGATCGATCACTACACGCCGGACGGCGAAGTCAACCTGGTCGGTCACAGCATGGGCGCGAACGTGGTGTGCCTGTACGCGGGCGTGAGGCCGCAGCGGGTGCGCCGCGTGGTCGATCTCGAAGGCTTCGGCCTCGCGCCGCCGCCGCCGTCGCAGGCGCCGCTGCGCTTGGCCGGCTGGCTCGACGAGCTGCGCGAGCCGCCGCACCTGGCCAGCTACGCTTCGCTCGACGAGGTCGCCGCGCGCCTGATCAAGACCAACCCGCGCCTCGCGCCCTCGCGTGCGGCGTTCCTGGCCGGCTACTGGTCGCGCCGCGATCCCGACGGTCGCTTTCACCTGCTCGCCGATCCCGCCCACAAGCAGGCCGGCCCGCTGCTGTACCGGCTCGAGGAGGTGATGGCGGTGTGGTCGAAGGTGCGCGCCAAGGTGCTGCACATCGAGGCGGTCGATTCGCCGACGCTGCGCTTCCTGGCCGGCAAGATCCCGCTCGACGAATTCAAGGCGCGTTTCGCCGCCTTTCCCGACTGGCGCGAGAAGACCATCGAGGACGCGGGCCACATGGTCCATCACGACCAGCCCGAGCAGGTCGCCGCGCTGATCGAGGCGTTCTGCGCCTGATTTCGGCCTGAAACCGGGGCCGCATGCGGCCCCGGTTTCGCCCGGGCATGGCGGCTCTATCGGGGATCGGCGCGACCGCCGGATTGCGGCGTTGCAGTAGAATGCCTGCATGTACCCGATTCCGACGATGAACGCCGATCTGCACTGCCATTCCAACGTCTCCGACGGCCAGTTGACGCCTGCCGAGGTCGCGCAGCGCGCGCACGCGGCGGGCGTGACGCTGTGGGCGCTAACCGATCACGACGAGATCGGCGGCCAGGCGGCGGCGCGCGAGGCGGCGCAGGCGCTCGGCATGCGCTACCTGTGCGGCGTGGAGATTTCGGTCACGTGGGCGTCACGCACGGTGCATATCGTCGGGCTCAATATCGATCCGGCCCATCCGGCGCTCGTCGACGGGCTGTATCGCACCCGCAACGGCCGTGCGGCGCGCGCGCAGGAAATGAGCGAGCGGCTCGCCGAGATCGGCATTCCGGGTGCCTACGAAGGTGCGCTGCGCTTCGTGTCGAATCCCGAACTGATTTCCCGCACCCACTTCGCGCGTTATCTGGTCGAGGCCGGCTATGCCGTGTCCACGTCAGACGTATTCGCACGCTATCTCGGCGACGGCAAGCCTGGCTGCGTGCCGCACCGCTGGGCCAAGTTGTCGGACGCGGTCGGCTGGATCCAGCAGGCGGGTGGCGAGGCCGTGATCGCTCACCCGGGCCGCTATGCTTTCACGCCGGTGGAATTCGGCGCGCTGTTCGGCGAATTCATCGACCTGGGCGGCCGGGCGATCGAGGTCGTCACGGGCAGCCACACGCCCGACCAATATCGCGAATATGCCGACGTGGCGCGCCGCTACGGCTTCGAGGCGTCGCGCGGTTCCGATTTCCATGCGCCGGGCGAGAGCGTGATCGAGCTTGGCAGCCTGCCGCCACTGCCGCCGGACCTGAAACCGGTCTGGGAACGCTGGCTTTGACCCCCGCTGCCGCGCGCATCCCGGCGCGGCCTGGCCCCCAACGCGCAACGCACGCGCGGGCCGACGATCCACTCCCCACACAGTCCATGTCCCAGTTCTTCAGGATTCACCCGGAAAACCCGCAGCCGCGGCTGGTACGCCAGGCGGCCGAGATCGTCAGGCAGGGCGGCGTGATCGCGATGCCGACCGATTCGAGCTACGCGCTGGCCTGCCATCTCGACGACAAGACCGCCGTGGAGCGGGTGCGCCGCATCCGCGGCCTCGACGACAAGCAACTGCTGTCGCTGCTGGTGCGCGACCTGTCGGAGCTGGCCAATTTCGCGATGGTCGACAACCACCAGTACCGGCTGATCAAGTCGGTCACGCCCGGCCCGTACGTGTTCGTGCTGCAGGCCACCAAGGAAGTGCCGCGCCGGCTGTCGCATCCGTCGCGCAAGACCATCGGCCTGCGCGTGCCCGATCACGCGATCACCCTGGCGCTGTTGGAGGCGCTCGGTCAGCCGCTGCTCGGCACCACGCTGATCCTGCCGTCCGACGACGAGCCGCTCAACGATCCCGAGGAAATTCGCGAACGCCTGGAGAAGCAGGTCGATCTGGTGATCGACGGGGGCGCATGCCCGCGCGAGCCGTCCACGGTGATCGACCTGAGCGGCGACGAGCCGGTGCTGGTGCGAGCCGGCCGCGGCGCGCTCGAACCGTTCGGCCTGAGCGCCAACGCCTGACTCCGACCCGAACGCAGCGGCGCGCCGCCGGTTTTCCGCGTCCGTCATTTTCCGCTTGTTACAATATCGCGCTATGGACAACCTGATTCAGACGATCGTCGTCTACGCCTTGCCCGTGATCTTCGCGATCACGCTGCACGAGGCCGCACACGGCTACGCCGCCCGCCTGCTCGGCGACAACACCGCCTACGCGCTCGGCCGCGTTTCGTTCAATCCCGCGCGCCACATCGATCCGATCGGCACCATCGTGATGCCGATCGCGCTGTATTTCCTGACGAGCGGGGCCTTCCTGTTCGGCTATGCCAAGCCGGTGCCGGTCGCGTTCCGCAACCTGCGCAACCCGCGCTGGGGCAGCCTGTGGGTGTCGGCCGCCGGCCCGGCCTGCAATTTCGTGCAGGCGCTGATCTGGGGCCTGGTGGCGGTCGGCCTGGCCGCCGGCGACGTCGACGAGGCGTTCTTCACGCGCATGGCCGGCGCCGGCGTGGGCGTGAACCTCGTGCTGTGCGTGCTGAACCTGTTTCCGCTGCCGCCGCTCGACGGCGGGCGCGTGTTGTCGGCGCTGCTGCCGCCCAGGCAATCGATCGCGCTTTCGAGGGTCGAGCCTTACGGCTTCATCATCGTGCTGCTGCTGCTCATGACCGGCGTGCTGTCGAAGTACTGGCTGCAGCCCGGTGTCGGCATCGGCTACAGCATCGTGCGGGCCATCCTGTCTCCCATTGCATCGCTTTTCTAAAACACAAACATGTTCCCCGATCGTATCTTTTCCGGCATGCGTCCCACCGGGTCGCTTCACCTCGGCCATTACCATGGCGTGCTGAAGAACTGGGTGAAGCTGCAGTCCGAGTATCCGTGCTTCTTCTGCGTGGTGGACTGGCACGCGCTGACCACGCACTACGAAACGCCCGAGGTCATCGAAAAGAACGTCTGGGAAGTGCTGATCGACTGGATCGCGTCCGGCATCGATCCGACCCAGGCGACGCTGTTCATCCAGAGCAAGGTGCCCGAGCACGCGGAGCTGGCGCTGCTGCTCGGCATGAGCACGCCGCTCGGCTGGCTCGAACGCGTGCCGACCTACAAGGAACAGATCGAGAAGCTCAAGGACAAGGATCTTTCCACCTACGGCTTCCTCGGTTACCCGGTGCTGATGGCGGCCGACATCCTGCTGTATCGCGGTTCGCTGGTGCCGGTGGGCGAGGACCAGGTGCCGCACGTCGAGATGACGCGCGAAATCGCACGCCGCTTCAACTACCTGTACGGCCGCGAGGCGGATTTCGAGGAAAAGGCGCTGGAAGCCGCCAAGAAGCTCGGCGGCAAGCGTGCCAAGCTGTATCGCGAGCTGCGCAACGCCTACCAGCAGGAAGGCGACGACGAGGCGCTCGAACAAGCGCGCGCGATGCTGCAGGAATCGCAAAGCCTGTCGATGAGCGACCGCGAACGCCTGTTCGGCTATCTCGAAGGCTCGCGCAAGATCATCCTGGTCGAGCCGCAGGCGCTGCTGACCGAGGCCTCGCGCATGCCGGGCCTCGATGGCGGCAAGATGTCGAAGTCCTACGGCAACACGATCGGCCTGCGCGAGGATGCCGAAACCATCACGAAGAAGGTCCGCACCATGCCGACCGATCCGGCGCGCGTGCGCCGCACCGATCCGGGCGATCCGGACAAGTGCCCGGTCTGGCAATTCCATCTCGTCTATTCGGACGATTCGACGCGCGAATGGGTGAAGCAGGGCTGCAAGACGGCCGGCATCGGCTGTCTCGACTGCAAGCAGCCGGTGGTCGACGGCATCCTGCGCGAACAGCAGCCGATGCTGGAGCGTGCGCAGAAATACATGGACGATCCGTCGCTGCTGCGCGCGATCGTCGCGGACGGTTGCGACAAGGCGCGCAAGCACGCGGTCGAGACGATGCGCGACGTGCGCGACGCAATGGGCCTGTCCTACAACTGAGCCGCCGCATGACCACCACCACGCCGATCCCGCCGGCTGCCCACGCAGGCGCCGCCGAGCCGCACGCGGCCGGCGCGCCGTCGCGCTGGGTCGCCGCCTGGTCGCACCTGGTGCCGCCCGGCGGCGCGGTGCTCGACGTGGCGGCCGGGCAGGGCCGGCATGCGCGCTGGTTCGCCGGGCGCGGCCATCCGGTGCTCGCGCTCGACCGCGATCCGGTGGCGCTCGATGCGCTGGCCGGCATCGGCGGCGTCGAGGCGCGCGCGGCCGATCTCGAAGGTGCGCCGTGGCCGCTGGCCGGCGATGCGCGCTTCGCCGCGGTGGTCGTCACGAACTACCTGCATCGCCCGCTGCTGCCGCGCCTGGTGGCGTCGGTGGCACCGGGCGGCATCCTGCTCTACGAAACTTTCGCGCGCGGCAACGAAACGCTCGGAAAGCCGTCCAATCCCGCATTCCTGCTCACGCCAGGTGAATTGCTCGACGCGGTACGCGGCGAGTTGCGCGTGATCGGTTTCGAGGACGGCTTCACGGACCAGGGGCGGCCTGCCTTCGTCCAGCGGATCTGCGCGGTGCGCGATCAAGGGGAGGGATTCCCGCGTTACGGACTGCTCGGGTAATCCGCTACAATCGACGTTTATTGAGTTTACTTTCATTGCGTTTCATGGCTAACGGCACCCAAGACGGCATTCAATTCCGCGGCAGCATGCCCGCGATCGTGACCCCGATGCTCGAAGACGGCAGCCTCGATCTGCCGGCCTTCCGCAAGCTGGTCGACTGGCATATCGAAGAAGGCACCGATGCACTGGTGGTGGTCGGCACGAGCGGCGAATCGGCCACGCTGTCGGTCGACGAGCACATCCAGACGGTCAAGACGGCGGTGGAGCACGCCGCCAAGCGCATCCCGATCATCGCGGGCGCGGGCGGCAATTCCACGGCCGAGGCGATCGAGCTGTCGCGCCAGGCCAAGTCGGTCGGCGCCGACGCCACGCTGCAGGTGGTGCCGTACTACAACAAGCCGACGCAGGAAGGCATCTATCGCCATTTCCGTGCGATCGCCGAGGCGGTCGACCTGCCGGTGATCCTGTACAACGTGCCGGGCCGCACGGTGGCCGACATGGCCAACGACACCATCCTGCGTTGCGCCGAGGTGCCGGGCATCGTCGGCGTGAAGGATGCCACCGGCAACCTCGAGCGCGCCGCGCACCTGATCAAGGCCGCGCCGCAGGGCTTCGGCATCTACAGCGGCGACGATCCCACCGCGATCGCGCTGATGCTGCTCGGCGGCCACGGCAACATCTCGGTCACGGCCAACGTCGCGCCGCGCGCGATGAGCGAGCTGTGTCGCGCCGCGATCGCCGGCGACGCGAAAACCGCGCGTGAAATCCATATGAAGCTGCTGTCGCTGCACAAGCACCTGTTTGCCGAGGCGAACCCGATTCCCGCGAAATGGGCGCTGCAGGAAATGGGCAAGATTCGCGGTGGCATCCGCCTGCCGCTGACGCCGCTCGACGAGCGCTTCCACGATGTCGTGCGCGGCGCGCTGCGCGAAGCCGGCATCGTTTGACCGATCCGGATGGCCGCGCCCGCGGCCGTCCGTGCTTCCCGACCCACCCGATTTCACCCCGGCCCGCCGGCATTGCGCGTGTCACGCGTTTAGCAAGACGAAGGATTTCATGAAACATTTCGCCTTTTCCTCTCGCGCCGTCCAGGCGTCCGTGGTGGCGCTTGCGCTTGGCGCGCTGGCCGGTTGCGACACGCTGAACGATTATTTCGCGCCCGACCGTGTCAACTACAAGTCGACTGGCTCGGCGCCGCCGCTGGCCGTGCCGAAGGATCTGACGGCCGTGCCGGTCAGCCCGTCCTACGTCGCGCCGCCGACCAATGCGGGCCTCGGTTCGCTGCCGCAGCGCGCTGTGACGGCCGCAGGCAATTCCACGGAAGGGCAGCCGAGCGCGCAGGACCCGTACGGCATGCACATCGAGCGCGATGGCGATCGCCGCTGGCTCGTGGTCGATGGCCGCACGCCGGAACAGCTGTGGCCGCAACTGAAGGAATTCTGGGCCGACAATGGCTTCGCCCTGAAAACCGACGCGCCGCAAACCGGCATCCTCAGTACCGATTGGGCCGAGAATCGCGCCAACATTCCGGACGACTGGTTCCGCCGCAGCATCGGCCGCGTGATCGACTTCGCCTATTCGTCGGGCACGCGAGACAGCTTCCGCACGCTCGTCACGCGTGGCGGCAACGGCACGACCGACATCTCGATCACGCACAGCGCGATGGAAGAAGTGCTGACGGGGCCGCAGGGCGGCGATTCGTCGCGCTGGGTCGAGCGTCCGCGCAACCCGGTGCTCGAAGCGGTGTTCCTGGCCAAGCTGATGGAGAAGTTCGGCTTGACCGATGCCCAGGCCAAGCAACTGCTGACCGACGCGCGCTCCGCCACGGCGCCGGCCACCGTGGTCGACACCAGTTCCGGTGCGGCCACGCTCGACCTCGCCGAATCCGTCGATCGTGCCTGGCTGCGCGTGGGCCTCGCGCTCGATCGCACCAACTTCGCCGTCGACAACCGCGATCGCGCCAAGGGCGTGTACATGGTCCGCTACGCGAATTCGGCCGACGAGCTGAAGGGCGACGGCCTGCTCGGCAAGCTGTTCTACGGCCACGCGAAGGCCGCCAAGCAGGGCAAGGAATACTTCGTCAGCGTGCGTGCCACCGGCGACGCGAAGACGCAAGTGGCCGTCGTCGATGCAAACGGCCAGGCCGACAACTCGACCGACGCGCAGCGCATCATCACGCTGCTCCACACGCAACTGAACTGAGCGCGTGAGAGTCACGAGCCTCGGCAGCGGCAGCGAGGGTAATGCGCTCGTTGTCGAGGCATCGTCGGGCACCACCACCACACGCGTCCTGCTCGACTGCGGTTTTTCAGCGAAAGAAATCGATCGCCGCCTGGTGCGGGTCGGGCTCGCCTCGGGGGAGCTCGACGCGATCCTGATCACGCACGAGCACAGCGATCACATCGGCGGCGCGCTGACCATGGCGCGGCGTTTCGGCATCCCGCTGTACATGAGCTGGGGCACCGCACGCGCGGTCGGCGCCGATAGCGCCGACGTCGATCTGCACGTGATGTGGGGCGACGACACAGCCGCCATCGGCGATCTCGAAATCCATCCCTATACGGTTCCGCACGACGCGCGTGAGCCGCTTCAGTTCGTGTTTTCCAACGGCAGTGCACGGCTCGGCGTGCTGACCGATGCGGGCATGTCCACGCCGCATCTCTGCAGTGCCCTGAACGGCTGCGACGCGCTCGTGCTCGAAGCCAACCACGACGTCGAGATGCTGGCCAAGGGCCGCTATCCGGCCTCGCTGAAGGCGCGCATCAGCGGCCCGCACGGGCACCTCAGCAACGCCGCGGCGGCCGAGATCCTGGCCTCGCTGGATCGCTCGCGCTTGCGGCATCTGGTGGCTGCGCACCTGAGCCAGCAGAACAACCTTCCCGAGCTGGCGCAGGCCGCATTTTCGGCCGTGCTCGATTGCGCGCGGGATGACGTGACGGTCGCGTCGCAGGACGACGGTTTCGGCTGGCTGGACGTGGGGTAGGGGAGCGGGCACACATGTGCCGCAGGGGAGGGCCCGCTTGCCGCGATGGAATCGCGAGCGGGTATAAAAAAACCGGCCACCAGGGCCGGTTTTTCGTATCAGCGTGAGCTGAGTCTTGCTTAGTTGCTTGCGCCCGAAGCCGGAGCAGCAGCCGATGCGCCTGCGTCCGAAGCCGGAGCAGCAGCAGCCGATGCAGCGTCGCTCGCAGCAGCAGCCGTGCTCGAAGCTGCGTCCGAAGCAGCAACAGCAGCCGACGAAGCAGCCGAAGCTGCTGCCGATGCGTCGCTAGCAGCCGACGAAGCAGCTTGGTCCGAGCTCTTGTTGCAAGCAGCAAGAGCAACAGCGGCCAACAGGGAAGCTACGAGGAGGGATTTCTTCATGATCACGTCCTTTTATGGTTAAAGGTAAGCAACAGCGCGAAACAATACCGGTAATGTGCTCCAACACCGACTCGGGCCGCTGGTGGAGACGCGCTGGACGCACTGCCAGAGCGTGAATCTTCCCTACGGCTTGGGCGGAAATTATATGCACTTTCCTATCGACCGTCGACAAATGCGGGGTCAATACGTTGTCTTTCCCATACAGGTTTCATCCAATATGGGATGTCATGCCGGGGCAAGCGTACAGCACTTATCCCAGTTTGATCCAGCCCGCACAATACCACTCGTGGAGCAACGCTGTCATGAGCGGGTGGCGGGAGTGTGTTACAAAGCGTTTCGCCCCCAAACAGCGTCGATCGGCCAATTCCGGCAGCCATTTTGCAGTGCCGGCGAGCGGATTTTCTTCGCCATTAATGAAGTACGAGCGCGCGTTATACATCAACGCCGCCTTTCTGTCGAGGCGAATACCCCGGTGGCCTGCTTCAGTCGAGAAATCGTCCTCGTCGAGCGGGTCATCCGGGGCGTCGAACACCACGTTCGATTTGGGTTCGCTGAGGTAGCTGCCGAGAAACGATTCGATCTCGCGTGGTGTCCAGCGAATGCCGTTCAGCACCGCTTCCACTTTCTCCACCATCGTGGCCGGCAATTGCGCCGGACGATCGACGGCCGGTTGCCGCGGATCGCGATACAGCGCGGCGGCGCGCGCGCCTTGACGCAGCGCGCCGCGCTCGGCGAGGTAATACAGGAACTGGCTCGTCAATTCCCCGGCGGACGGGGCGCGGAAGCCGATCGAGCAGGTCATGCACTCGCCCTCGGCGACGCCGTCGTGGGCAATATGCGGCGGCAGGTAAAGCATGTCGCCCGGCTCCAGCACCCACTCCTCGGTCGGCTCGAAATGCTCGAGCACTTTGAGCGGCAGATCCTCGCGCAGGCTCAGGTCGGTTTGCGCGCCAATGCGCCAGCGTCGCTTGCCATGCACCTGCAGCAAAAACACGTCGTAGGAATCGAAGTGCGGACCGACGCCGCCGCCGTCCGTCGCATACGAAATCATCAGGTCGTCGAGGCGCGCATCGGGCACGAAACGGAAACGTTCGAGCAGGGCGCGCGCGGCATCGTCGTGCAGGTCCGCGCCTTGCAGCAGCAGGGTCCATTCGCGCTTGTTCACCGAGGGCAGCGCACGTGCCTCGAACGGGCCGTGATCCAGTTGCCATCTGTTACGAAAATGGGTGATGAGCCGCGATTCGATATCCATGTCGGCGGCCAGCTCGAACAGCGCGTCGCGCGTGATCGGCGGCACGATGCCGGGTATCGCCTGGCGGATCAGCAACGGCTTTTTCTGCCAGTAGCGGCGCATGAATTGCGACGGTGTCAGGTTGCCGAGCAGCGGCGTCGGCTGGTCGGGGCGGGGGGCATCGGACGGGCTGTGCGCTTCGGTTTCGGACCGTTGAGACATCGGTATAATGCGGCTTGAAATTGGGAGATCTGGATGAAAATCGCAAAAAACACCGTCGTATCGGTCGCTTACAAGCTGTCGGATGCGCAAGACAACCTGATTGAAGAAAGCGACGAGCCGATGGTCTATCTGCACGGCGGCTATGATGGCACGTTCCCCAAGATCGAGGAACAGCTCGACGGTCAGGAAGCCGGCTACGAGGCGGAGGTCCAGCTCGAACCGCAAGACGCGTTCGGCGAATACGATCCCGAGCTCGTGAAGATCGAGGCGCGCGACCGCTTCCCCGAGCCGCTCGAAGTCGGCATGCAATTCGAAGGCACGCCGGAAGATGGCGACGAGGAAGTCGATTCGCTGATCTACACCGTCACCGATGTCGCCGAAGACAAGGTGGTGCTCGACGGCAATCACCCGCTCGCCGGCATGGCGCTGCGTTTTTCGCTGAGCGTGAAGGATGTGCGTGCGGCCACCGAAGACGAAATCGAGCACGAACACGCGCATGGCGCGGAAGGGCTGGAAATCGTCGACGAGGACGATGACGACGAAGAAGGCGAGGCGCCGAAAGGCCACACGCTGCACTGATCGAACGCGGGCCGAGGCCCGCGTTTTTGCATCCGCTTGGCCCCGGCCTTCGGGGCATCGTGGCTCAGGCTTCCCGGGCCGCGTTCAGCGGTAGCTGCCCGGCGCCGATGCCGGCACGTTGGCTGGTGGCGCCGATGGGTAGAGCGGCGGCATGGCCTGACCCGCGCCGCTCGCCGCGGTGCCGGGCGACGCGCCGATCGAAGCCGGTTGCGGCGGTACGCCGCCCACGGTGGAGGCCGGATCGGGCAATTCCGGCAGCGCCGGGATTTCCGGCATGTCGGGCAACGGGATGTCCTCGTGCGGCGTGGCAGGCAGCGCGGGCGGCACCGGCAGGTTGGCCGGCACTTCCTGCAGGCTCACCCCGAACATCGGCCGCCCGACCGGATTCATCGTGATCTTGATCCATTGCACGAGCCGTTCGCGCGGCGCGATCGCGATGCGCGTCAGGTTCTCCATGCGCTCGCCTTTCTCGTCGTGCAACGGCTGATCGATCCGGAAGCCGCCGCGCAGCGCCTCGCTGCCTGCATGGATCACGAGGATCGTGCCGCGAAACGTGGCGGCCGCCTTCACGAGCGAGCGCTTGAATTCCAGAAAGCCGTCGCGCGCGCGCGTCCTCAGTTGCAGCCAGGCAAAGCGCTCGTGTTCGTAGCGCTCGAACTGCGGATCGCCTTCGATCACGATCACCAGCGCGCGGGCATTGCGCCGCTTCGCGAATTCGGCCGCATGGTCGATCCAGAATGCGTTGGCGATGGCGCGATCTTCGAACTCGCCGTTGCGCCCGCCGGCTGTCAGATAGCGGTTGTTCGGCGACGGCGCGTTCAGCGCGACGAAGACGGCATCGCCCTGGGTCCAGCGGATGTTCTCGCGGAACGGGCGGAAGCGCGCGACTTCGCTCTCGCGCGTGACGGGCTGCGGCGTCGCGCCAAGCGATTCGGAATCCGACAGGAAGGTCTGGCGCAGATAGTCGAGCCGTTCGACTGCGTCGTAGCCGCCGTTGTCCTTTTGCGCGCACACCGCCCAGTCGAATTGCCCCGGCACGTAGAACACCGGCACGCGCGAGGCCTTGAGGATGGCGAAGCGGTTGTCGTACACGCCGTCGCGGCACGCTTCGCGCGCACCCTTGAGGTTGCCGTCGTAGATCGCGAACGCCACCGCGCGATCGCGCGAAATCGCGTCGAACATGCGCGCCATGCCGGGGTCGTCGGCCGGGCTGTTGATCATGCCGGACAGCACCGCGAACGCGAAGCCGCGCTCGGCAACATGCGCGGCGCCGGCCGCGGTCGCGGCATCAACCGGGTTGGCGAACGCCGCGGCGGCGGCCAGCAGCAGCCACGCCGCCGTGTGCCGGCAAGGGGCGCGGCGAGGGCCGTGAGCAGGCCGGGCTTCAGTGCGCGAGGTCATCGTCCGCTTGCCGGGCGGCGAGGGTTTGCAGTTCGTAGAGCAGATCGAGCGCCTCGCGCGGCTTGAGGTTGTCCGGTTCGATCTCGCGCAGGCGCGTGAGCGCCGGATGCGGCGCAGCCGGCGGCACTTCGTGCACGGCGGGCGTGTCGTAATCGGACTCGTCGTCGTACAGCGGTGCCGGTGCGGCGAACAGGTCGAGTTGCGGCGTGGGCCGGCCGGCCGACTGCTGTTCGAGGTGCGCGAGGTGCTTGCGCGCGGCGCGGATCACGGCGGGCGGCACGCCGGCCAGTTGCGCGACCTGCAGGCCGTAGCTCTGGTTCGCCGGGCCTTCGTTGACCGCATGCAGGAACACGATGCCGTGGCCGTGCTCGACGGCCGACAGGTGGACGTTCGCCGCATGCGGGAATTCGGCCGGCAGTTGCGTCAGCTCGAAGTAGTGGGTGGCGAACAGCGTGTAGCAGCCGTTGTGCGAGAGCAGGTGGCGCGCGATCGCCCAGGCCAGTGCGAGGCCGTCGAACGTCGAGGTGCCGCGGCCGATCTCGTCCATCAGCACCAGGCTTTGCGGCGTGGCGTCGTTGAGGATCGCCGCCGCTTCGGTCATCTCGACCATGAACGTCGAGCGGCCGCCGGCCAGATCGTCGGCCGCGCCGATGCGCGTGAAGATCCGGTCGATCGGGCCGAAGCAGGCCGACTTCGCCGGCACGTAGCTGCCGACATAGGCCATCAGCGCGATCAGCGCGGTCTGACGCATGAAGGTCGATTTACCGCCCATGTTCGGGCCGGTGATCAGCAGCAGCTTGCGCTCGTTGGCGAGCCGGCAGTCGTTCGCGATGAACTGCTCGACCTGCGCTTCCACCACCGGGTGGCGGCCCTGTTCGATATCGATGCCGATTTCATCGGAAAAGCGCGGCGCGACCCAGTCGAGCGCGCGGGCGCGTTCGGCGAAGGCGCCGAGCAGATCCAGCTCGGCGAGCGCGGCGGCCACCCGCTGGCACGCCTCGATATGCGGCAGCAGCGCCTGCAGCAGCGCGTCGTAGAGGGAGCGCTCGCGAGCCAGCGCGCGTTCCTGCGCCGACAGCGCCTTGTCTTCGAAGGTTTTCAGTTCCGGCGTGATGTAGCGCTCGGCATTCTTCAGTGTCTGGCGGCGGCGGTAGTCGTCGGGCACCTTGTCGGTCTGGCCGCGCGTGACTTCGATATAGAAGCCGTGCACCTTGTTGAACTCGACGCGCAGGTTCGCGATGCCGGTGCGGGTGCGCTCGCGCGCTTCGAGATCGATCAGGAACTGGCCGCAGTTTTCGGAGATGTCGCGCAGCTCGTCGAGATCGGCGTCGTAGCCGCGCGCGATCACGCCGCCGTCGCGCACCATCGCCGATGGCTCCGGCGCGATCGCGCGCGTCAGCAGGTCGGCGCAGCCGGCCGGCGGTTCGAGCGCGGCTTCGAGGCGCGCCAGCGCCTCCGCCTGTTGCGCGATCGGCGTGAGGCGCGCGCGCAGCTCGGGCAGCGAGGCGAACGTGTCGCGCAGGCTCGACAGATCGCGCGGGCGCGCCGACAGCAGCGCGAGGCGGCCGGTGATGCGCTCGACGTCGGCGATCCGGCGCAGCGCGCCGCGCAGCGTTTCGAGGTTCGCGTCGCCCACGGCTTCGAGCAGCACGCCGATCGCCTGCTGGCGGCCCTGCGCCGCCACCGAGGCGCGCGGCGGGTGATGCAGCCAGTGGCGCAGCAGGCGGCTGCCCATCGTCGTGCAGCAGGTGTCGAGCAGCGAGTAGAGCGTGGGCGATTCGGTGCCGCGCAGCGTTTCGGTCAGTTCGAGATTGCGGCGCGTGGCCGGGTCGAGCCCGATGTATTCGGATTCCGTCTCGACCTTGAGGCTGCGCACGTGGCGCAATTGCTGGCCCTGCGTGGACGCCGCGTAGAGCAGCAGCGCGCCGGCCGAGCCGCAGGCGCTCGTCATCGAATGCGCGCCGAAGCCTTCGAGGCTCGCCACGTCGAGCTGGCTGCACAGGCGCTGCGTGCCCGAGGCGATGTCGAAGTGCCAGGCCGGCACGCGCGTGACCGCGCCGGCGCCGGGCGGCACGGCTTCCATGGCGGCATCGGCGGCGAGAATTTCGGCCGGACGGATGCGTTCGAGCGCGGTGCCGAGTTCGTCGGGCGCGATTTCCGCGAGGCGCAGCGCGCCGCTGGCCAGGTTGAGCCACGCGAGGCCGACGTTGGTGACCACGCCGCGCTTGTTGTGGCCGAGGCTCAGCGCGAGCAGGAACACGTCGGCCTTGTCGGACAGCAGTGCCGCGTCGGTCAGCGTGCCGGGCGTGACCACGCGCACCACCTTGCGCTCGACCGGCCCCTTCGACGTGGCCGGGTCGCCGATCTGTTCGCAGATCGCCACCGATTCGCCGAATTTCACCAGCTTCGCGAGATATTGTTCGAGCGCGTGATGCGGCACGCCGGCCATCCGGATCGGCGTGCCGGCCGACGCGCCGCGTTGCGTCAGCGTCAGGTCGAGCAGGCGCGCGGCTTTCTCGGCGTCGTCGTAGAACAGCTCGTAGAAATCGCCCATCCGGTAGAAGACGAGCGTATCCGGGTGTTCGCTTTTGATGCGGAGATACTGTTGCATCATTGGAGTATGGCCCGCGAAGGTCGCTTCGGCTGGTGCGTTAGGCTGCAATTCTTTGCTCATTCAATTACTTGCGAAAAATCGTGTTCGGACATTTGCGGACATTCGCCGCCGTTTTTGTCCAAGTGTCCCGACGTCAAGGGGGACTTCTTGGGGACCTGCAGCGTCCGGTGGTCCACTATACTTCGCTCACAGTCCCCCGGGCATCGGCCAAACGGCCAGAGCCTCTTCCAGAAAGGATTTGGCGGGGATTCCGCAGTCCCCTTTGTCGGGGCACGTTAAGCACGAAAGCGGGTAAACTTAGTGAAAGCGGACCTTAATTTGGCGCTGATCAAGCGTCTGAAACTCGCGGAGAAACCGGTGGGGCTCGACGCGAAGGGCGCGATGGTCTTCGAGACGAATCCTGATGGCAAGGCGTACATTCTATGGGATTCGAACAGAGACGCGCCGCCGGGTTTCGGCGTTCGAGTCGCGGGCAAGAAAACGTACATCATTCGGCGCAAGGTCGGTGGCGTGTCGATCATGCCGACGGTCGGCAACGTCGCCGATTTTCTGGATCTCGGGCCCGCGCGCAAGAAAGCGGCAGAGCTTGCCAGGTCGATGATCGACACAGGCAAGAATCCGAATCGGGTGAGGCGGGAGGCAGGCTCGTTGGAGCCAACTCTTGGCGACATCGTCGCTGCCTATCGCAACCATCTCGCGACCCGCGTTAAGCGCCGCGCCACTGCCGAGACGCTGCGCGCTGTCGACCGCGCAGCGAACAAGTTCAAGGACTGGAAATGGGAAGCCCGAAAGCTCAAAGAGCTTCGGACTGACGAGATCGTCGACCGGTTTCATCTAGGCTCCAAAACGCCGACGGCGACCGAGCAAACATTTCGCCTGGCCTCGACGGCAACAAAGTGGGCCATTGGCCAAGAGATGCTCAATGCGGCGCACGAAGGGCGCACTCCGTCCTTTATGGTCAACCCATTCACGATCCTGACGCTGAATGGCCTGTACCGTTCGAGGGCACAAGTCGCGCGCGAACGCGAAGAGCGTGGCGCGCGCAACCCCCTGTCGCCCAGCGAAACGCTCGGGCCATTTCTCGAAGCCGCATGGAGCAAGCGCTTGGAGAACGACAACCGCACTGGCGTCGACTTCCTCATAACCATGCTCTTGCTCGGCTGTCGGAAGTCGGAACACTCGAAGTGCCAGTGGGGAGAACTGTTGCCCATTGCTGAGCGGAGAGCGATGAGCCATGTTTGGCTCGATGATGGTGGCGAGTATGGACCGCACATCTTTCTCCACCAGACGAAAAACGGACGCAACCACCGGCTTCCATTGGGGCGCATGGCGACGGAGTTGCTTCGCCGCCGTCAGGAGGCAGCAGCGGAGGAAACGATGCGACGTGGCTTCGGAGCAAAGTCCCGCGCGTTCGTTTTCCCTGCGCGGAGCAAGTTTTCAAAAAGCGGGCACTATTCTGACGCGACCGCGTTGCTTGCCTCGCTGCGCGAGGAGACCGGAATCGCAAGGCTCGCCCCACACGATTTTCGCCGCTCGTTCGGGGCGGTCATGACCGCGCTCGACGTGCCGGAATCAGTGAAAAAGCGTTTTCTGAACCACGCCGACGCTAGCGTGACAGACACATACACACGGCCCGAGTGGGCTCTTTTGAAGGAGTGGATGGAGCGAATCGAGCAGTCGATTCTAAGCCGCGCTCCGAACGTCTACAATGCCCTGAAGCCAGTCGATTGGCCGCCGCTGGCCGCGCCTACACCGCACGTTTGCGCGCCGCCAAAACCGCGCTCGGGGCGCCCGTCGAAATCGAGCAAGAGCGGTGGCGCTTCTGACGAAAAGCATGACGCCAGCTCCGCGGGAACGCCGGTCAAAATCGAGGTCTAGGCGCCGGCACGAGCAAAAAAGAGGGGCACGAATGGCATCTCTTGATGCGGCATTGAAAACGTATGAAGTGCTGGCCGCGCTCCATGCGCTGCCAGACCAAGCTGCGTTGACGACGGCAGAGGCCGCGCTTTTCTTGCGGCTGTCGCCAAAGACGATGGAGCGCATGAGGTTGGACGGGAGCGGGCCAGCATACGTCCAGGCTGGTGCCAAAGGAGCTAGGGGCGCAAACCAGAAGTGTCTTTATCTTAAGTCCGCGCTGTTGCAATGGCAGCGCGCCAATCAAGTCTCCTATGCGATGGAGGCGGCGGTCAGAAGAGGCCAAGCGTTCAGAACGATTTTTGACCTTGTTATAGAAGCGCCCTTTTATCTGAGATCTGATGGGGCAATCGTCGGTGCAGCCGAGGACACCAGGCTCGACGTGGTTATCGGTCGATTCGGTGCGGGGGAGTGGCCCCTGATTTGGTTGCCAGTTGTCGACGCGGCAAGCCGCGAGTGGTCTGATCCAGCAGTCCATCAAGATTTTGCACTACAAGTTCAGAGCGCTCTGGCCATCGCGAGTCAGCGCATAACAGTGGCCGTAGATGCGAGCAACATCGGAGCCGCGCTTGTTGGCCGTAAATAATCATGCGTGGATTGTAAGATGCTTGCCTTTGCAATGAGTTGGGGAGGCATTGGAGGGCGGTGCGGAAGTTTTTGAACGTCCTTAGTAGGGCGCGTCGTGGTATAAAAGGCGGCAATTTTTAAAAGAAAGGGGGAGTGATGCCTGGGAAGTTGAAGATTTTGGGAGGTCGCCTGAGGTCGGCGTTAGCAAAGAATTGGTGGGCTATTTTTATTAATTTACTTATGGTTGTATCGGCTCTTTACTTGATGCACAGATTTCATGATGTTAGTAAAAAAACTTCCCTGGATGGCTTGCAATATTGTCTGCCATAATGATATTCATGGGGGCCGTCGCTACTGGCTTAATGCTAAATCCAGTCATTAAAGGTAGTGCGGACGAGGCGGCAAGACTTGCCGAATTGCTTGATGAATTGAAGCGCCTTGATAACTATGCTCCGAAATATTTTGAGGCCGTGAGGGATTTGGTTGGTATCGCAAGGAATAATGCGATTGATAGAAGGGACTCTTCTATATCTGCAATGATATTTTTTATGATTTCAATTGTTGCGATTTTTTTGGGGATACTTTTTTTGGAGTTGAGTATTTAATTTTTCTTTGATTGTTTTGTTGGTGTTGTGATTTGCGGGTGTTTGATCTCGTAGGCGTCGTGGAGTACATTGATCAATATGAATTGCGTCGTAATAAAGAGGCTGAAAGCCAAAATTAGCCCTATTTTGTCGATGACGGTGAGTTTGTAGTTTGTTTGTTTTTTCATTTAATTGGCTATCTCGTTTGGGTTGTGGGATAAGTCTTGGGGAGTGGAGCGTGCAACGTGGCGAGTGGAGCATACCAAAAATCGGATTCGAGTCAAGTTGCACAAAGAGCGATTTTGATCCTCATTCCAAATTGATGCTTTGAAAGCTGGCGTGGAGTGTTTCCGTTCCTTATCGTAATTAAATCGTGCACCTACAAGCCCCAAAGGCGGTGATCCCCGATAACTAGACGGTGAGGCCGCTGGGTATCAAGGGGCAGGGCGTGGTGCCGCACTCTTGTGATCGCGACACGGACGATGCACCGGCTCTTTGCGTATGGCGCAGTGTCGTCTCGCCAATAAATGATAATTCGAGGCCGTTTTGGCCTCGGCGATTTTCGCGAATGACAATCACTCTATCAAGCCACTTCCGCTTGGCCTTGTGGACATTCATGATTTGGATGCCCGTCGGCGCACCCACTTCGTCGAGCGGTTGTTCTTAGAGCATGTTATGCACTTTCAGAAATACTGAACGGCACGAGCAAGCATCAACGAGACGAAGACGACGAAGTGCAGGCCAGCCAGTGTTTCAGGCAGACGCTCGTAATCACGCGCCAGCCTGCGAAAGCGATTGAGCCAGCCGAAGCTGCGTTCGGCGATCCAGCGTCACGGCAAAAGTACAAAGCCTTCGCGCGATACACTTTGCCTCATTTTTGTGGAAAAATAGCTGAGCTCAATTTGGAGCGAACTGACATGACACCGGGGATGTGATGACCTCACCAAGGATTCACCTATTTGTCGACAATTCCAACGTTAAAATCGAAGGCGGTCGTTTGTCACACGCCAAACGATTCAATAACGGGGAGCGAAGTGTTCAAGTTGATGGTGGCTATGAAGTCGACTGGGGAAAATTCATAAATCTCGTGAAAAGTCGCGGGAATCGACATCTTGCAAAGATGCCGACACTGTATGGCTCGCGACCACCGCCAGACGACAGTGTCTGGGAAGCAATTCGCCAAGAAGGTTTCGATGTCAGGTTGTTTGACCGCAATATCCGCGATAAAGAAAAAGGCGTGGACATGGAAATGGGGATGGACGTCATGGAGCGGCTTTACGAGGTTGCTCCACCTGAAACTCTTGTAATTGTTGCTGGTGATGCCGATTTTAAGGGGCTAGTCGAGAGAGCGCGAAAGCGTGGATGGAACGTGGAAGTCTGGTTTTGGGGGAACGCTGCCCAGGATATGCGGACTGCGGCAACATTCGTAGATATGGACAAAGCATTTGATTACCTCCGAAAGGGGAGCGGCATAGCACTCCCCCCGCAAATATAAGCGCGCGACCGCCACCTCTGAATTAAGGGTGGCGGCCCTCTTTCGGTTGATCGCAGTTTTAATTAAAATTATATGAGTGATTTTGAGGAATCAAATAAAAAGAACGCCTTATTCAGGTCGGAACGATTCTTTCAATTGATTGGAATGTTCTGCGTTCATTTTGAACAAATTTGTTACGAAATGGAAGAGTGTGCCGCACACATTCTAAAGATTAACGGTTTGGCCAATGATAAGTTTGGAAAAATAGTTCTTTCAAACCTTACGGCTGACCCGTTGCAGCGAATGCTTCGCGCATTGCTTACTGAACACCTCAGAGACAAGGGGTACGACCAGGTCTTGCATGTCACCTTCCGCGGCTTTGAAGATCTCACAAAGATAAGAAATAGCCTGATTCACGGAAAATGGACTACCCCTATCGATGATGAAAATTGGCGCTCTCGGCCTGCCTATGTTTTCAGTAGGAAGTTAAAGACTAGCAAAAATGGAGAAGATTCCGAATACCTAAAATATACCGAGAAGGATTTTTTGAGGCACATAGAAAATTGCAAAATAATCGAGAAGAAAATATCTTATTTGTATTTTCTTTGTGCCTTCCCTGAGAAAATAGGTAATTATTTTAATTCGTCAACTGGTAAATTAGTCATCTAAAGTGTGAGGCCAAAGTAGGCGATGCTTTTCGCTTTCGTCTGGACCTTCGCGCGCCCAGATTAGAGCCTGTTATGCACTTTCAAAATATTGGGCAAGACACGCTGTTCGGGGCTCGCGTTGGTCTCTGGAAAAAGAAATTGGAGATCTGGTTTTTGTGTGGTGCGACAAGTGACGTGATTTAGGGAAAACGATGGCGCTATTTATTCAGAAACCAATATTTTGGAATACGCAAAACTACGTTGTGCCATCCGGGGCTCACGCAACCAGCGGCTACCCAAAGGAGATGGGGTACGGCCACGAAGAGTGGAATAATTCCCCTCGGATGCTGCTCACGGAGGGCAAGGATCGCTATCGCGTGTTCCACACTGAGGGATTAGGTGCCGCACCGCTAGATGAAAATGCGGGTCAAACATTTGTCTTTATGACTGTGTCGCATGACGGCATCCAACAACTCGTTGGCATCGCTGGCAACGCTATCGGGCTTAGCGACGACAAGTATAGGGCGCAGCGCGAGCGACTTGCCGAAAAGCTGCGTTTGCATGATCTTTGGAAGGACGCATGGGCTGTCCCGAATGTTCGAAAGCAGTTTGATGGCGATAAAAAATCCTTCTTGGAAGGGTGGGAAAGCGACGTTCATTGGATTCCCAATTGGGTATGTCCCGACGAGTTTTTTTGGTGGCTTGAAAAACCCGTGACACTCGACGCACGCGCAATTACTGGAAATGGAAAATTTCTGGGCATGTTTGGCAGCTACACCAACCTAGATTTGCCCGTCGTTGGCCGACTTTTGGACGCAGTGCCCAAAGCGCAGCGGCATGAAAAATGGACTCTATTGGCAGACGCCATGATGTCCGCCCCGGACGAGTCGCTGGCTGTGTCCGAAATGGTCGACGGAGCTGAGTCGGTTACTTCCGCCATCGCAAAAATCAATGCCCGTCGTGGGCAGGGGCGATTTCGCGAGAGCCTCATGCGCATTTGGGGGGAGGCTTGCGCCGTCTCGGGGATCGGGTGCCGCGAAGTGCTCCGAGCCTCTCATGTGAAGCCCTGGGCGGTTTCGACGGACAAGCAGCGTTTGGATAGTCGGAATGGCCTTTTGCTTTCAGCAAATCTCGACGCATTGTTTGACAAGGGGCTGATCACCTTTGACGACAATGGGAAGATGCAGCTTTCGCCGCGTCTTGGTGCGAGCCATAGAGCAATGCTGGACGTGCCGTCGCCACTTCGCTTTATGCCTGAAGGGCTCGCGGGTTATTTGAAATATCATCGCGAAAAAGTTTTTCAACGGTAGATCAGTTGCGCGGGGCGGCATCTTATCCAAACCCGTTGGCCCCTGACGCCGACCCTTCTGGAAGGTCAAACCGCTTGAGCCAGGTCTCCGTGGCGACAGTCGTGTCGAGCAGTGGGGCGATGCTGTCGAGCGTTTCGTCTTGTCATGCGCGTCATCCGTAACGCCGAGCCGAAGATCCAGCTTCGCGGAGTTCTGGATTTTTGCACGGGGCGGCTGGGTGGTAGTTGACGCCATTACAAATCTCGACTCCCATAGCAGTCTGGAAAACGACGGCAGCTCCAAAAGTTTTTCCCTGCGTTGCGCCCTCTCCGAGCTGGCTTCACCACCATCGACGCATGGCAAAGCGGACAGAGCGGAGACGACGGGCTCCGCTGCGTTGATGTAGTTGCCGGGCCGCCCCTTGGGTTAGCGATCTGGATGAACGGATTCGACTGTGCCGCCGGCCGCTTCGGAATGGAGACTTCCACCGGTGCCGGCGACGGCACAGAGATGCCCAACTCTTGGCAATCACGCTTTGCCGCTTCGCGCGCTTCGATAGCCTCCCGAAGCGGAGGGAATGACAGTGGATTGGACGTCTTGAGCTTGGAGTGAGCCAGTTTGAGATTGGCCAACCCCGCGCGCAGCTTGTTTTGAAGCGAAACGCGTTGCGTTGCCCACGTTGCCCTGGTCGCGCTCTCAGCTTGGGCGTCGGAGGCGTCTCGTTGCGCGTTGTACCGGAACTTTGCTTCGTGCCCTTGGCGCCACGCAAGAAGTTTGGCCGTGTAGGCCTCTCCGAAACCGGGCACCGCCATGACTGCGCGGCGCGTGATGTCATTCGCGGTTTCGATGTTGAAAGAGGCCAAAGTCGCGGTTTTCGCGGGGCCTATGCCGGGTATCTTGGCGCGACGGATCAAGAATCCATCCAAGTACGCAGCCTTTTGGCGAGCTTCTCGAGAGTTGGCCATCTCCGCAAGCGCTCGCGGCAACTCGCGATCCAGCGCTTTGTGCTGGTCGACCCACATTTCCAGGTCGGCGCGAAGGTTCAACGCGTCGACGTACCCGATCCGCTTCAAATACTCTTGCGCGGCTTCGCCGACGTGGGCGTCAGCGGCCCGAAATGCCTGTTTCAGGGGCTCTTGGTCGATTTCCACGCCTTTGGCGTAGAACCAGACCATTGCACCTAAGCCCAGCCAGAACAAAAAGAGCTTGGGGAACGCAAGCAGACCCAAAACGACAGGGATGGCCCACATCGCGCGCATCATCCGCTGCTTGCGCAACTTCGCGGTCGCCTCCAAGGATTTGCTCGTCGGAGATCCGGAGCGCCCCGATTGGCTCGACTGCGTCGATGATGAAGTCGAGTTCGGCGTTGAAGTTGCGTTTGAGCTCGACGTCGCACCCACACCCGCGCCCGCACCGCCACTGGCCCCGGCGCTAGGGCCACCCGCTGCCCTGGTCGTGCCCGACGAATTGGCCGAGCTGGCCGAACCGAGCGAGGAGGGGATCAGGTCGTTCGGGCTCAGCAAAATAATCGCGCTGATTTCCGCCCATATCGCGTCAATGTCGAAATTGTCGGCTGCGGGCTGGGCCGACGCCGGATGCGCCGCTGCCGGGAACATGTCGATGCCCGATTGAGCGAGCAGTCGGCACCAAGGGCAATCGCCGGCAGATCGAGGAAAGTAATGGGCAGGGACGGTCGAGCATTGCCGAATGTCAGCTTCAAGCCCGGTCAGCAGGCTGACCCATTGAGCTGCCGTCGGCCGTTTTGCGGGATCGGTCCCAAATGCCGCCTCGAAAGCTGCTCCGATAGACGGAGGGAAGTCTTGGAGGCGAATCGAGCCGGGCGGCGGGACCGTGCGCGTCGCCGCCTTGCGAGCGACGGAAAATGCGAAACGGTTTTGCGCGATCGACTCGCCCAAGCTGAAATCCCCGTCGGAGCATCGTCCGGCATATGGATGCCGCCCCATCGCAAGCAATTGGAAGATGGCGACGGCCAATCCGAAATGGTCATGGGCCTTGGTTCGCTCGACCTCGCTGAGGCGAACGCCGTGCAGCTCAGGAGGGGTGAAATCCTCAGTGCCGACAATGCACCGGTGAAGGCGGCCTTGGGATCGAAACTGGAAGCTGTCCGCGTCGATCAGCGCGACGGTCGCGGTGCCGCTGACCAAGACGCCGGAGTGGTTGAAGTCCCCGATGACGCAGTCCATTTCGTGAACCGCCGCCACCGCGCGAGCCACGTTCCCGGCGGCGCGGACCAAAAAGCGGTAATCGACGTTGGGAAACTGGATCTTTCTGGACTTCGGCCCGTACAGCTCATGTATCGGCTTGCATTTGGAGACCAGCCGCATGACGAACCCAGCAAACCTACCAGACTCGTCCGTGGCGACTTCGAGAGGAAACGCCACGAGGCCGGTGCGCTTGTGCAGGCCGCCCCCGACCATGGCAAGCACCTTCGCTTCCCGAGGTCCGCGCAGGTCGGGCTTGTAGAGCTTTACCGCGTCGCCGGGACGTCCGTCGACGAAATAAACGTCTCCCTCGCCCCCGCGCCCCAACAGTTTTCCCAGGCGGGTCTTTTGGCCCGAAATCAGAACAACCGGCGAAGTCATCGGCGAGAAAGGAGAATGAGGGATTTGTCGTCGTCGGTGCGTTCGCAGATCCGCTCGCCGTCCAAATATTTTGCCAGCGCCGCGGACAGCGAAGCCAAGCGGCCAGGCTCCTTCGCTTGGTCGATCGGGCGGAGCATCGGCTCAAAAAAGCGAGGGGAGGGCGAGTTCGTCGCCTGGTCGAGAGCCAACGACTCGATGCCATCAGAAAACAGCGCGAAAGCGTCGTGCGCAGAGTCGATTTTGAGCGCTCGGAGTCGGACCACGGGATCGTCCGTCACGAAATAGGTGGTCGAGGCGAACTCGCCGTTTTCCGGGCCTGACAGCGTTTCCCACTGGCCGTCGCGCCGGGCGACAACGGCGCCGTCTCCAATATGGAGCACGAGCGCGCGGCTTCGATGAACGGCAAGAAGGACGAGGGTGGCGGCGAACTGCCGACGCTCGATGCCTCGCCCGGAAGACGCCCGGCCGAGCTGGTCGCGCAGCTCGTCGAGCCAAGCCATCGCCTGATTTTCATCGGGCAAGTCGGATCGGCTTGCCAGCCAGGCCCGGAACCGTTTGACCATGCCTCGGCAAACGAGCGACGCGCCTTGCCCGCCATGGCTGGCGCTGCCGGCTCCATCGGAAACCACCGCGCAAAGAGACTGCTCGGCGATCTGCGCGACGCTAAGCGCGTCTTGTTTGCGCGTCCCCTGCCGCAGGTGGGATGTGCCGATTCGCGAAGCCGAGGCCCATCGCCATTGCCCGTCAGCCCGCAACTGCCCACCCGTCCGGCGCGGTCGGGTTGGCCAGCGGCACCACGTCGCCGGGGCTCGAGCGGGAAACGGAGCCGAGGGACGCCGAGAGCCAGGAGAAGAACTCGGGGAACGCCAGCCCCTTAAGCTTCAAGGGCTGCCGCACCGCGATTTGGCCGAGCAGCGACATGTCCGCTTGCTCCACGCCCACAGCGTAGAACATGAACTCCTTGTTCTCTTCGCCCTTGTGGACAAGCTGCGCGGCCTCTTCCCAGCGATCCGTTGGCGCGCCGTCGGTGAAAAGAAAGACCCACGGGCGGTAGTATTTCACCCCATTGGCCCGATAGCGGTCTTTGCGCTCCCGCAGCAGCTGAAGGGCTTGGACAATGGCTTCGCCCATCGGGGTCGATCCGTTGGCCTCGTAGGCTTCCGGGAAGAAGCCGTCCATGGTGGCGAAATCATGGCGAACTGCGACGGGGCCGAACGTCACAATCGCCACCTCGACGCGCTTGGCGGCCATCGAATCCGCGTACAGCTCGTCTTTGAACTGGATCAATGCGTCGTTCAGTTGCTGGATCGGCGCGCCGCGCATTGACGCCGAGGTGTCCAGCAGGAGCACGCAGGGACAACGAGGCTCAGGATTTTCCAGCAATTCCGCGTCAACAAACGGTTGTTGTTCGAACTCGTCCAAATCTAATCTCCCCGATTTATCCAGGCCAAAACGCATTTTGACCATAGTATAAGAGCGCTTTATTCGCCCGGGAAGATAATCGCCGAAAGTTGCGCCGCACGTCCGAGGGAGCGCGGTGGAAAATTGTTTGCGGGATGCGCGGCAGAGTCATTTTGAAATGGGCGGGCGGCGATTGACCGCTATTCTCGTTGATCGCCGACGGTCTGCACTCGCCTCACGGCTCTGGCCCGAAGGGCAAGTTCTGGCTGAGAAAACTGAGGGTAGGTGTCGCAGACACGTATTTCCTCGGCGCTTTCGAACTTCCCAGCTCGATCGTCGGACGCGTCAATCAACCGGAGGGTGTTGTCGTAGTAGATTGCCGCTGAGGGGGCCGAGTTCAGCTCGTTGACGATTTCGCGCGCGTCGGTTTTCCGGGTTGCTCGCCAGTGCCGTGGCCAGTCAAGAACGTTGCCTTGGAACAATGGGCTATTGGCGTCCTTCAGGTGAATGTCGAACGGCACGAGATAGCGCGGCGGAACAACCTGGCTCATGAACGACCGAGTGAACGAGACCCCGATGAGCCGTTGAGAATGTTCCATGCGAGCTGCGTCGATTAGAGGCTGGCCTAGATAGATTCCTCGCTCCTGATCCAGAACGGCGTCGCCCAGCGCAAGCGCGCCCCGCAGCGGGAGCCCGATTTCCAGGCTTCGGCACATCAGCTCGTTGCAGGCGTCGAGCAGTCCGTCGCATGGCATCGGGTGATATTTCCATCCGTCGCTTGGCCCAGATGCTCGTTTTTCTCGCTCGGCCGGCGTCAAGTTTGCCGCGAATGGGAGCCGTGCTTCAGGGAAGTCCGTGTGAGTCCAGACGAGCAGCGAGTCGCTGGCGTAAGCCCCGTGGAGGCGGAAAAAAACGAAGGCGTCTCGATCGGCGGTCCAGTAGGCGCTCTCAGAAAATCCCATCTTGCCGAAAACTTGATGCACGCGCTCGTTTCTGTCGTCCACGATCTTAGTCAGCTCGCAATATTTTTCGAGCATGCCGTCCAGGCCAAGAGTCGAAAAGCGGGATTCGAATCCGAGGACGTCGAAGAAACATAGCGAGAAGCGATTTGGCTGCATCTGGATTTACCTCCATTTAGGTATTGGCAACACAAGCCTACAGCTTTGCATGCGCCCTCATTCAGGAATCTGGCTTTTGAAAACTTCGCTCAATCGATATTTTGCGAAGCGCGCCCTATCACCAATTTGCCTGGCGGCTTCGTGCGTTTGGTCTAGCACATGCTGAAGCTCGCTTGGAGTTTTCCCTTTTTCCGTTTGGTAAAGAAGGTTTTTGAAATTGCCCCAAAACATGTTCATCTGGCCGTAGAGCTCGTGGGCAGCTTCTGATGCGGCCGGAGCGTGAAAGTCGACAATCATCAACAGCTCGTCGGTTTTTTCGCAAAGCAAAAGATATTTTTTGTTGAACTCGTCGACGGGCATCGATGCCGTCCACATGATATTAAGCCCCGTCACCGAAAACTCTCTGGCGATTTGGCTGAGGATCTTGTGCGCAACGGCCAGATTGCTTAATGTTGCCTCTCGCTGGGCTGTTAGTGCGTCGTTCCTTGCTTTGTCTTGCGCAAGTTTGGCTTGGGTCTGATTGTTGAGCTTCTGATTTGCAGTTTGAGTGCGAGCGGTGATCAAGACGCCGAGAAGCGCTGGGATTGATCCAAGGAGGGCAGCGAGGGCTGTGATGTATGGTGCGATCATGTCGAGACAAAGACTTGGATGGATAACGCGAAATTAGCGGGCGGCTTTCGCCTTGCATGAGCACGACGAAAAACTTTTCGTCGCGCCGAGTGCAGTATATGTCGCCCGCTCCCAACGGTTTCGAAAGGGGCGTGGGGCGTCGAGGCTGTGCCGTGGATTGTTTGACTCAATCTCGTTTTCGATGTCTTTTGTTTGTTATACACCTGACGCACCTTTGCCAGGTGAAAAACCATCGGGCGCAAGCGCCCGAAAAACAGTGGAGCAAGCGCGCTCGCCTCATGCGACGAACGAGCCGACAATTGCTCCGGGCTTGCCCCGCTCGCCGAGCGGATGCGCCGCGATTTGCCACGATCCGTTCGGCGAAAGGCTGCACAAAAAGCAAACGGCGTTGAACGAATCGAGCCGTGCGAGCGGCCCGCTCGCGTCGACAAGATCAACGCGAACGAGGGCCGGCGGCGGCGCGTTCTGCGCTCGCGCTCCGTCAGCCGCGACGAGCTGGCAGCGAAAAGCCATCGAGACAAACGACGCTGATGCGCGGCTCTTTGACTGCCACTCAGCGCGTGCCACCAGCGATTTACGAAGGAGCCCTCCCGGCGCTTTCGCCACGGCGCGCAGCCAATCGAGGAGGGGAATGGGGGAGGCCTCGCGCTCCGGATCGTTCGGCAGGTCGTCGAAATCATCTGCGGCCGCGGCGGCCATCATTGAGTGCATGGAGGCGGCCAGGCTGGAAACGCGAGCGAGTTCGGCTTGGATTTGCGTGGCGTTTTGCTCCGCGCCTTCGGCCGACACGGTCAGGGCGGCAAGCAGGCGGCGCTCCAAACGATCAATTGCGGCAAGCATCTCCGCCGCAGTCTCACGAGTCGCCCGCGCCGCGTCGATCTCGCTCGCGAGCACGAACAGTGATGTCGTCGCCAGTTCGAGCGCTCGGTCGAGCGCGTCGATCGGGCCAGCGTTGGCCGGGAGCGACGAGACGAGCGCGTGCAGCTTGTTGACCTGCCCGGTGATTTTCGGACCAGTTGAAACTTGAGAGAATGGCTTCCAACGGAGAAAGGAAGTCATGAAGAAGAGCCGGTTCACCGAAGAGCAAATGGTCACGATCCTGCGCGAGGCAGACAAGGCGCCGGTCGCCGAGGTGTCGAAGAAGCACGGGATCAGCGAGCAGACGATCTATAACTGGCGTCAGCATTTCGGCGGGATGGACGCCGCTGATGTGAAGCGCCTGAAGCAGCTCGAGCAGGAAAACGCGCGACTGAAGAAGATGCTGGCCGAGCGCGATCTCGAACTTGATGTGATGAAGGAGATCAACGCAAAAAAATGGTGAGCGCGCCCGCTCGCCGTCAGCAGGTTGCCTACGCGAAAGCGCGTGGTCTGTCGGAGCGGCGAGCGTGCGCGCTGATGTCGGTCGGGAGGTCGACCCTGAATTACGAATCGAGGCTGGCTGGGCGTGATGCGCCGGTGCTGGCGGCGATGTGTGTTTTATCGGCACAATATCCGCGCTACGGTTACCGCCGCATCCAGATTTTTCTGGATCGGCAAGGCCATCCGATGAGCGCCGACCGGGCTTGGCGACTGTGGCGGCTCGCGGGCTTGCAAGTGCCTCGCAGACGCCCACGCCGGCGAGTATCAGTGCATCGCCCGCGGCCTCAGCCTGCCACGACGGCCCGGCACGTCTGGGCCTATGACTTTGTGTTCGATGCCTGCGCCAACGGCCAGCAGTTGAAGTGTCTGACCTTGATCGACGAATACACGCGCGAATGCCTGGCCATCGATGTGGCAGGGTCGATTCGCTCGGGGCGGGTGATCGAAGTGTTGTCACGGCTGGTCAGCTTGCACGGTGCGCCACGTTACCTGCGTTCGGACAATGGCCCGGAGTTCGTGTCACGCGCCATTCTGAAATGGGCTGCCCGGAACGGCATGGAGATGGCGTTGAGCGATCCCGGCAAGCCATGGCAAAACGGTACGGATGAAAGCTTCAACGGCAAGTTCAGAGACGAATGTCTGAGCCTGGAGCGGTTTCGGACACGGCTCGAGGCCAAGGTCGTCATTGAGCAATGGCGGCGTCACTACAATGGCATTCGGCCGCATTCGAGTCTGGCCTATCTGACGCCCAACGAGTTTAAGCAGCGATACTGTTCAACTGAAGCAATCGAGGCCGCTCCCCAAGATTGAATCGGTCCGAAGAAATCAGGCAGGTCAACCATGTCGCCAAGCCGAGCGATGTTCTTGCCGTCAATTTGATGGTCTGACGAGCAACTGAGCACTTTGCCGCCGTGGTCGGTTGTGTCGCCTTCTCGAATGAACGCGCTCATCGGGCTTTTCGAATTAGAAAACCGTCATGCTAACGCATTTGTATGATTAGAAATGGGCCGTGGAGAGGGTTTGATTTTGTTATAGGTTGAGATCGCGCTTGGGTTTAGATGGATGAGTCTGCTGAATAGGCGCAGTGGATGGAAAGCCGCGACGTTTGCGCGTCAGAGACGTTTGGCCGGCAGTGGGGTACGTACCGTTGTCGAGCTACGGCGGAAGCGCGAGGTAGCACAGCCGAATGTCAATGAATCTGCTATTTCTCTCTCGCCGAATCTGATGCAAACTAATCTCGGCAACTCGGCAATACCGCCGACGCGCTGCATCAATTTAGATCGACCGGCCGCCACGATTTGCATGGCGGCTCACTGATCTGAAATCGCACGCCAATCGAAAGGAAAATGAAACATGACGACTATCAATCCTGGCCCGAAGCCCAAACGAGAGGATGGCAAAGACGACCGGAGACACCACGTGAATCCTCCGACCAAGCCGAAACATCCCACGCTGCCGATTCACGACCCCAAGAAGAAGTGACCAAATGGGTGATCAGAATGCGGATCATGCGTTTCCCGTCCGCTCACAGCCACCTTCGGGTGGCTTTTTTACGAATTGTCGTCCGGGAGATCCAGCGATTTGATCGCGGTCATGGATCAGCGCCCGCGCTGAATTGTCGGCTGAGCCACATGATCAACGCTGACCAGCGCTTGCGTTGCAATCTGAGGTCAAGAGGGGGAGAACCGCTCCACTTGAACAATGATGGTTTTGTCCAGCTTTCGTCGGTCGATCGAAAATTCCCGCTCGCCCAACCAAATGCTGTGCTTGGACGGCCCGGAAATTATTGCGTCGACTGGCGCTTCGATTTTTAAAACCACGCCGCCATGTCCCACGTTGTTTAGTCCGCTCGCAAACATTTTGGCCGTTGCATAAGCATCGGTCCATGCGGTGCCGATATTCCCGCTTTCGAATCGATTCAGATTCTCTCCGCGATAGAGCGTTTTTGGTGGACCGTTGTAGCGTGGCAGCCAGGTCCAGAGAACGTCGGCAATCAAGTCGTCATCCGCGAGAAGCTCTCGAATATAGTGGTGCGAGGTGTGCCATTGGGTGTGGAATTGCGTCGCCATTTCTTTGCTTTCCGGGGCGCTCTCTGCCAGGTGTCGGAATAGCGCTCGCCATGCGACTCGATTCGTCTCAACGCATTGCGGTGCGAGCAAAGACGTGTACTTGACGCCATCGAGTAGGCTCTTCAAAAGGGGCAGGTGCTCGTTCGACATCTGGCGCGGTTTCTCGTTCGGCGCAGCTAGCTCACATCCAAGGGGGACAAGAGGGGGACTGTGGCGCGGCCGCGACGCTTTTCCCATTGCCCAGCATGGCTCAGAAAGTCGCCCGAAGATACTGCTGCATCATGGGCGTATGGTTCGCGGTTACGTCGGTGGGTTGCGTGCTCATTTGACAGGCTGAAGTGGCTTTGGTCGTGGAGTTTACCAGCAGGGGGCGGTGACGGTTCGCGGGGCAGGCCGTTTGGCAGAGGGTAAAACGGCCACCGGGCGCGGCCCGGGCGGCGGGGCTTGCGGCATATCAGTAACCGGCGTCGATCCTGGCCGGCGAAGCGCGCCGGCACCACGCTTCACACGCCGCCCGCCAACCCTGCGGCTCAACCCGCCGCGTCCCGGCAAAACGCAAACATCGGGCTGGTGTGATGGTGATCCTCCCCCGGCTCCACGCTCACATCCACGAGTTCCAGCCCGTAGTCCGACTTGCGCAGATACGCCCGATATCCATACGGATGCGTCGCCTTCAACCGCTCCGCGAATTCGTGCCGCAACTCACCATACAACTCGGCGATGACGACCCGCGGCGGACACTGCGCAAGCGTGTCGGCCGCGCCGGTCAGCGCATCGACCTCCGCCCCCTCGATGTCGAGCTTCCAGATGTCGAAGGCGCCGTGTTCGGCGCGCAGCGCGTCGATGGTGGTGGTCGGCACGTCGATCTTGCGATGGGTGTCGCCGAAGATGTACGGGAACAGCGCCAGCACTTCGTCCTTCAGGCTCGAGCCCTGGTTGTGCGCGAGCGACACGGTCATGGTGGCCGAACCGGGCGCCGACGACACGGCCTGCGGCACGGCCACCACGCGATCGGCCGGCAGGGTGGCGAGCCGGGTAAACAACTCGGGGATTGGCTCGGCGGCGATCACGCGGCGCGCGCCGGTGTCGAGCAGTTCGAGCGCGGTCACGCCGATGTTCGCGCCGGCGTCGAGCACCTGGTCGCCGGCCTGCACGAAGCGCTGGAACAGTGCGCGATCGACGTCGCCCTGCGGGTAGCGAATCTTCAACAGCAACGACGCGGCGTAGTAGCGCTCGTGCCGGTTCGCCAGATCGAACGTGATCGGGATGCCGCCGATCTCGAAGCCCACCTTCCCGCTGTCGCGGATGCTGCCTTCGATTTCCGTATACAGCATCGCTTGCGTCGACATGGCCCGGCCTTCCGTCTGATAAGTGGGCAAGCATTATGCCGCACGCCCATCGCCGCTCCGGCGCGCCAACCGGCCGCTCGCGCACGATGTCACCCGCCCACCCGTAACGCCCGCGCCGAACGTCACGTAACCGGAACATCCCCGCCCGCCGCGCACCTTCGCGCTTGTCCCCGTTTTCGCAATCCCTCGCCGTCCGACCCTCTTTCGGAAACGAATAATTTCAGCATTGACGATTTGTAAGCAATCTTCCGATTTTGGAACGCTTCTTGCTGCGTTGCAGCGTCGCGTGTGTGGCTGGGGGATGGACGCCGCAGCGACGGTCTGACAGCAGGACTGCGGCGACGCCAGGCGCGGTACGGCCGGTGCGGTGCAGCGCGAATGTCGTCCACGTCCGGGTGCCGGGCGTGGTTCACCGGGTATCGAGCCAGATTCCCTTGCAGCCGTCCATCGGATGCAGGGCGGACGCGTGCGATTTGCCGCCGCGCCGGGGGGGGGCTCGATGGCGGAGAGCGGGGGGCGGCGAAGCGGCGATCACACGTCAACGATAGCGACAACAATGACCTACAAAAATCGAAAGAAGCGGGCCGGCAGCGGCCTTGGGGTATTCGCGCTGGGTGCGATCCAGGCGTTCGCGGCGAGCGCCGCGACGGCGGCGGAGCCGGCGTTGTCGGCGCTGGGGCCGAGCGGCGGGCTGGTGATCCCGTACGGCTTCACGCTGCCGCAAGGCATGTTCGAAGGGCAATACAACGATTACATCGACCCGCGTTTCGGCCGCACGGCCACGAAGTCGGACGTCGCGTGGGCGGGCATCGGCATCCTGCCGTACGTCGAGGTGACGGGCGGCCTGGTGAACTACACCGGCAACGTGCGGCCGGTGTTCCCGGGTGCCGAGTCGATCGTGGTACGCCACCTGATGGCGAACCTCAAGGTGGCGGTGCCGAAGTTCTTCCGCTATCAGCCGGACATCGCGTTCGGCATCAACGACATCGGCGGCCAGACGCATTTCTTTCGCGCGAAATACGGCGTGATCTCGCAGGCGCTCGGCCCGGCGACGTTCACGGTGGGCTACGGCAGCGGCGACCGGCTCGACGGCGCGTTCGGCGGCGCGGAGCTGAGCGTGTTCCACACGGGCCTGTCGCTGCTGGTCGAACACGATTCGCAGACCCCCTATGCGGGCATCCGCTATCACTCGCCGGCCATCCGCTGGATGGCCGACGCGAGCGTGGTCGCCACGCTGATGCGCTCGCTGAAGCAGACCCGCGGCGTGGCCGAACGCACGGCGTTCTCGGTCGGCATCCAGATTCCGCTCGGCAAGCGCTTCGACGCTGTCCATTGCGCGAGCGCGTTGTGCGATGCGCAGCAGGCCGCGGCCACGAACGCCGCCGCGAACGCCGCGATGACGGACACCGCGACGATGGACACCGAACCGCGTGCCGCAGCGGGCGCAACCTCGGGCCTGGACGCCCGCCCGGCCTCGGCAAACACCGCCACGCCACTCCTGCTGCCGGCCATCGCATGGTCTGCGCTGCACCCCGCGCCGACGGGCGAGATGGATGCGCGCGCAACGATGCAGCGGGTCGGCGCGATCGTGCCGGTGGCGAGCGGGCCGACTTCGCTCGACGCGATCGTCGATGCGCTGTCCGAGGCCGGGCTCGAACGCGGCCGCGCGGGCATCGTCGGCCACGATCTGGTGGTCGAATACGAAAACCACCGCTACAACCAGAACGAAGCCGACGCGCTCGGCATCGCGCTCGGCATCGCGGCGCGCCACGCGGGCGGCGAGATCGACACGATCCGCGTGGTGATCCGCAAGGCGGGCGCGGCGATGGCCGAGGTGAGCGTGGATCGCGGCGCGTACGCGGCGTTCCTCGCGGGCGGCGCGCCGACCACGGCGAGCGCGTCGCTCGCGATGCGCATGCGTCCGACCTACGATTCGGCCAGCGTCGACTGGTCGGGCAAGACGGGCCGCCACAGCTACGTGCGCTTCGAGATCGCGCCGGTCACGAACTACCTGTACGGCACCGATTACGGCAACTTCGATTACTCGGTCGGCGCGCAACTGCGCGCGTTCGTGCCGCTCTGGCGCGGCGCGGAGTTCTACGCGAGCGCGATCGCGCCGCTCGCCAACAGCCGCAACATGGACAACGGCCGCTTCTACAGCGCCTACCGCCTGCGCGGCGGCATCGCCGACGCCGCGCTCGCGCAGAGCTTCTGGATCGCGCCGCGCGTGCTGAACGTCACGTCGGCGGGCAAGTTCGATCTGCAATACCTCGGCGTCGAGAACGAGACGACGGCGTTCGTGCCGGGCCGGCCCGACGTGGTGCGCCTGAAGCTGGCCTACCTGCGTCGCGAGCCGGGCAAGGACGCGCTGCCGGACGTCAGGAACGCCTCGCTGACCTATCGCTGGGTGCAGCCGGCCTGGAAGCTGTGGATCGAGGCGGGCGTGGCGCGCTACGTGGGCGGCGACAAGGGGCCGCTGGTGGTGGCGACGCGCTGGTTCGACGACGTCGCGTTCAGCTTCCAGGCGCAGCACAGCGGCCACGGCTCGTTCATCGGGGCGTCGGTCAGCCTGCCGCTCACGCCGCGCCAGGGCATGAAGCCGGGCCTCGTCGAGGTGGCCGGCACCTCGCAGTTCGATCTGAATTTCCGTACGCGCGTGGGCTCGACCAACTACCTGGCGGCCGACGGCACGCAGAGCCTCGATTTCGGCTACGACACGCAACAGTTGCTGCTCAATCAGGGCCGCTTCAGCGCGGGCTATTTCTCGACGCAGCTCTACCGCATGCGCGATGCCTACGAACGCTACGCCGCGCCCGATGCGGCGGCCACGCGCAAGACGCCGGTCGCCGCACCGCAGACGCAGACGCAGACGCAGACGCAGACGCAGACGACACCCGCGCAGGACCCGCTGCTGGCCCTCGTCGCCGTCGCGAACGCAACCCACGCCATCAACGCCGCAAGCGCAACGACGACGACCCCCGCCGCCGCGCCGCAACCCTGAAACCACACGAGCCGCGTGCGGCGCGAACCGTCATCCCGACGTTTCGCCCGCCCGTGGTCGGCACGACGATTCACGAGAACACGGAGAACCACGATGAAGACACGCGTTACGAAACTGCGCGCCGCGCAGTGGATGGGGCCGGGCGTCGTTGCGATGGCCTTGATGACCGCTTGCGGCGGCGGCGGGGATAGCGGTGGAGGCGGGCCGGTCACGACCTCCACCACGGCCTCGGGCAAGATCAGCGGCACCGCGGCGGTGGGCGCGGCGATGGCGAACGCATCGATCACGGTGGCCTGCGTGCAGGGCACCGGTGCGAGCACGGCCACGTCCGCCGGCGCGTTCACGGTGAGCTTCGCGTTCTCCGGGCCGTGCTCGATCACGGGCAGCACGGGCACGGCCACGCTGCACTCGCTCGCGAACGGCAGCGGCACGTTCAACGTGACGCCGCTGACCGAACTGATGCTCGTCTACCTGGCGGCCGAACTGGGCACCGATCTGAACGGCCTGCTCGGCGGCCTCGCGTCGAACACGGCCTATCAGAGCGCGGTGGTCAACAGCGGCAACCTGAGCGCCGCGCAGGGCGGCGTGGCGACGGTGCTGAAGTCGATGTTCAACATCACGCTGTCGACCTCGGCGTTCCTGACGACGGCGTTTACGCCGGGCCAGCCGGGCGCCGACGCCGATCTCGATGCGTTGCAGGCGGCCGGCGCGTTCACCAGCGCCGGCACGCCGTCGGCGGCGCTGCTGGCGGCGGTGGCCGCGGCCGGCACGGCGGCCAACCGCCCGACCGGCGGCACGGGCGGCAGCACCAGCGGTACGCCCTGAACCGCTGGCTCGGCTGACGGCCGCGATGGATCGCGGCCAGCGCCCGGGCGGCGCTGGCCGCTTCAAGTTGTCATTTTGCGCAATCGTTTGCGAGTTTTTCGACAATGTCTTTTATGTTGCGCCGATCTTTCTTCATATCACTTCAATCGTTACGTAACGATTCGCGGCGCATTCGTAACGTTACGACACGTTTCAGATTCGAAACGCCCAGCCGGCTTCATCCAAGTTCCCATCTCAACTCGTTAAGGTATTGATCAGAAAAGGTTTGGCGATTCCGGTGACGTGCATCGGCAAAATTCTTTCCAATGGCATGTTTCATGCTTGATACACCGCCAGCCAATCGCTGCATCGCAACATGGTCGTCGCATGCAAGGTTTGGCGGCGAGACCACGCGGGCAGACCGATCCAGCAGGCCAATCAAGCAGGACTGCGAAAGATTGTTGCGGACCGTCAAGCGCGGCCGCGGCGTGGCCGACGGCGCGCGAGACAGCGCCGTCGGCCACGCGAAATGCCGAAAAGACAAGAAATCCTGAACAACCGAAAACGAATCATTTTTTGAACGGGGTGAGTGATGAGAGGCCTGATCTGGCGCCTGGTCGACGGCACGTTGATCATCGTGGGCGCGCTATGCGCACTGCATTTCGAGCTGATGCCGCCGTCGGCGGCGGCCAGCTCCGGTTTCGACGGCCTGCTGGTGGCGTTCGCCGTCGCGCTTGCCCTGTCGGTGTTCCCGGCGTGCGACACCGACAGCCTGACGAGCGTGCGCTCGGTGCTCAACCTGATCAGCCGTACCGTCATCGCCTGGCTGTTCGTGCAGGCCTGCGGCTTCCTGCTGCTGTTCGTGCTGCATCGCCTGCATCTGGTCTCGCGCCTGTGGTTCCTCTACTGGACCATCACGAGCGGCCTCGGGATGCTGATCGCGCGCACCTTCGCGCTGACCGTGCTGCGCACGCTGTGGCGTTTCGTCGGCCGCGCGCACGAGCTGGCCGCGCAGGCCGATTCGCGGCTCGCCACGCATCTCGCGCGCCGCACGTTCAAGCGCGGCTTCGATACGGCGCTGGTGATCCCGATGCTGGTGGCGCTGGCGCCCGTGTTTTTGATCCTCGTGCTGCTGGTGCGTCGCGACGGCGGCCCGGCGTTCTATGGCCACCTGCGCGTGGGACGCGATGGCCGCCGTTTCCATTGCCTGAAATTTCGCACGATGGTGACCGACAGCGACGCCGTGCTGCGCGAACTGCTCGCGCGCGATCCGGCGGCGCGCGCCGAATGGGACCGCGATTTCAAGCTCAAGAACGACGTGCGGATCACGCGGGTCGGGCAGTTCCTGCGCCGCACCAGCCTCGACGAGTTGCCGCAGTTGTGGAACGTGCTGCGCGGCGAGATGAGCCTGGTCGGCCCGCGCCCGGTGGTCGAGAAGGAACTGGAGCGCTATGGCCACGAGGTTCGCTACTACCTGATGGCCAAGCCCGGCATCACGGGCCTGTGGCAGGTCAGCGGGCGCAGCGACGTGGATTACGCGAAGCGCGTGTCGCTCGACGTGTCGTACGTGAAGCAGTGGTCGCCGATGCTCGACTGCGGAATCCTGCTGCGCACGGTCGGCGTAGTGATGCGGCGCGAAGGGGCGTATTGAACTGAACGTATCGGGCGGCTTGTCACGCGGCGTGTTGAGCGGCGTATCGGCGCGGCGTGTCGAGTCGTTATCGAGCCGGTATTGAGCCGCTTGTTGGGCCACGTACTGAGCCACGTATCGAACCACGTATGAGCCGCATATCGAGCCGATATTGCGCGGCGCCCGCCGGGCGGCCGCGCATCTAGGCAAGCGGTAGGTAAGGGATCAGCGCGCGGGCGCGCTGCCGCCGTAAGCGGACGACGCGCTCCAGCCGTCGTAGCGATACGGGTTGGCGGCGTCGTCGCTGGCGGCGGCAGCGGGCTTGGCGCGATAGCGCGCGAGCTTGGCGCGGCTGCCGCGCGTGTCGGCCGCGCCTGGCGCGAGACCGGCCCGGCCGGGCGCGCGATAGGCGCGCGGCAGCGAGGCGCCGAGCGGCGCGGCGGCGCCCGAGGCAGCGCGCGTGGCGGCCGGCTTCGGCAGCATCGCGCCGGTCTGGTTCGGCGGCAGGTAACGCGGCGGCTGCGACTGCGATTGCAACGCGCCGCCTGCGGTTTGCGCGTGAGCGGCGAAGCTCGCCGGCAAGCCGGCGGCGGCGAACACGAGGGCGGCGGCCGGCACGGCCAGGAGGCTTGGCTTCATTCGGTGGGCAGCAACGAGGGTAGAGGTTTCGCGGGGACGCCGGTACGCCATCGCAGCGGGCCGGTTCGACGATGAACAAACGGTGCAACCGGACGATCGGGCGATCGGCCCGAGCGCGCCGACAACCAGGCCAGACACCATGTTAGACACGGCAACGGGAAAGCGAACGATAGCACTGCTGTCACGAATGGAGAAAGCGCTTCGGCGCGAGTCCCGATTCACCACGATGCGCATCACGAAGCGCATCGCGCGGCAGGGTGCGCGTCGCGCGGCGGCGTGGGTCGCGCTCGGCGCGGCGAGCGCGCTGATCACCGGCTGCGCGTTCGCGCCGGGCATGACGTTTCGCGGCGGCTGCGGGCCGGCCGGCAACGGCGGCGCGCAACCGGCCTCGTGCCATCGCGCGCTGGCAGCGGCGGCGCCTGCCAACGGCGGCACGCTCGATGCAACTAACGCCAGCAAGAGCACCGACGCGCCGCCTTCGGGCTCGCTGGTCGAAATCGACGGCAACCTGATCGCCACGGTGCAGGCGAGCGTCGATCCGTCGATCCCGGCCGACGTCAGCGCGTTGTTCGCCAAGCCGACGCCCTACACGCTCGGCCCCGGCGACGTGCTCGCGATCGTCGTGTGGGATCACCCCGAACTGAACATGCCGCTCTCGCAAGGCCCGAGCACCGGCGTCGACAACACCGGCTCGAACGCGATCGTGTCGGGCTACACGGTGGACGCGACGGGCCGCGTGCAGTTCGCCTACATCGGGCCGGTGGAGGTGGGCGGGCTGACCGAGCTGGAGGCGCGCGAGCGCGTCAGCGCGCGGCTCGGCAAGTTCATCCGCGATCCGCAGGTCACGCTGCGGATTCAGGCGTACCGGAGCCGGCGCATCTATCTCGACGGCGAAGTGCGCCTGCCGGGCCTGCAGGTCATGAACGACCTGCCGATGACGCTGCCCGAGGCGATCAACCGCGGGGGCGGCCTGACGGCGGCGGGCGATCGCGCGCGCATCTCGATCACGCGCGGCGACGCCACCGCCATCGTGAGCCTGCCGAAGCTGGTCGCGCAGGGCATCAACCCCGATCGCATCCTGCTGCGCGACGGCGACCTGGTGCGCGTGTATCCGCTCAGCGACACCAAGGTGTTCGTGCTCGGCGAGGTGGGCCACACCACCACGCTGAACTTCAACAACGGGCGGCTCTCGCTCGGCGAGGCGCTCGGCTACGCGGGCGGCGTGAGCCAGTATTCGGCCGACGCGAGCCAGGTGTACGTGATCCGCAGCCGCACCGGCACGAGCCCGACCATCTTCCATCTCGATGCGACCTCGCCGGTGTCGATGGCGCTCGCCAACGAGTTTCCGCTGCGGCCCGACGACGTGGTGTTCGTCGATGCGTCGTCGCTGGTGCGCTGGAGCCGCGTGGTCGGCATGTTCCTGCCGAGCGCGCAGACCCTCGCCACCGGACGGAGCATCGCGTACTGATGGATACCTTGCTCGTGATGTGCACCGCCAATGTCTGCCGCAGCCCGATGGCCGCCGCGCTGTTCGCGCGCGCGCTGCCCGGCGTGCGGGTGTGGTCGGCCGGCGTCGAGGCGATGCCGGGCCTGCCGCCCGATCCGCTGGCCGTGGATTGTCTGCGTGCGCTCGGCCTGGAAATCGGCGAGCACCGTTCGCAGTCGCTCGCGCAATGGATGCTCGAAGCCGCCTCGCTGGTGCTGACGATGAGCGAGCGGCAACGGCGCGCGATCGTGCAGCGCTACCCCACGGCGACCGGGCGCGTGTATCGCCTGCTCGACGAGGACGTGGCCGATCCGTACCGGCGCGGGCCGGCCGCGTATCTGGCGGCGCTGGAGCGACTGCAGGACGGCGTCGAGCGCTGGTCGCGGCGGATGACGCGGGTGCAGCCGTCGGGGGCGGCGTCCGCCGTCGCTGTTGCTTGCGCTGCCTCCGTTTCGCCGGCTGCGTCTGCGCCGCCCGTTTCGACAACCAAGGTCGCGCCGGCCACATCCACCGCCTCGGCCGCGTCTTCTCCGTTCGCCGCGTTCGTTTCGCAGGGAGCCTTGCATGAACCACTTTGACGCGCCGCTCCCGTACCGGGAGCCCGACGACGCCGCGCCGCCGTCCAGCTTCGGCAGCTACCTTGACGCGCTGTACGACAACCGCCGCCTGATCGTCGCGATCACGGCCGGGATGCTCGCGATCGGCACCGCCTACGCGTTGCTGGCCGAGCCGGTGTACCGCTCCGACATCCTGATCCAGGTCGAGGAGAACACCAACTCGACCAAGAGCATGCTCGGCGACATCTCGTCGATGTTCGACGTGAAGACCCAGGCCTCCTCGGAGATCGAGGTGCTGCGCTCGCGGCTCGTGTCGGGCCGCGTGGTCGACAAGCTCCACCTGTATATCGACGCCGAGCCGCGCTACCTGCCGGTGATCGGCCGCTGGCTCGGCGAGCACGCCGACGGCGTGTCGCGGCCGCTGCCGCTCGGCTATGTGACCGGCGCCGAGCAGATCTCGGTGGCGGCGTTCGCGGTGCCCGACGCGCTGCACGGCAAGGCGTTCACGCTGACCCGGCTGGCCGGCGAGCGCTACCGGCTCGCGCTCGGCGACGCCTCGGCCGAAGGCGAGATCGGCGCGCCGCTCACGCTGGCCACGCGGCAAGGCCCGGTCACGCTGACGGTCGCCTCGATCGACGGCGCGCCCGGCGCGCAATTCGTGCTGCGCTGCCATTCGCAACTGGCCACCACCGAGCGGCTGCGCGACGCGCTGAAGATCGCCGAAAAAGGCAAGCAGTCCGATGTGATCGGCGTGACGCTCGACGGCCCCGATCCGGTCCGCACCTCGGCCGTCCTCAACGCGATCGGCACCGAATACGTGCGCCAGAACGTGCAGCGCAAGTCGGAGGAGGCGGAGCGCTCGATCCAGTTCCTCAGCGCGCAGTTGCCGGAACTGAAGACCCAGCTCGAATACGCCGAGAGCCGCTTCAACGATTACCGCGCGAAGCAGGGCACGCTCAATCTCGACGAGGAATCCACCGCGCTGCTGCAACGCTCGGTGGATGCGCAGACGCGCATGACGGGCCTGCAGCAAAAGCGCGACGAACTGCTCGCGCGCTTCATGCCCGATCACCCGGCCGTCAAGGCGGTCGATGCGCAGATCGCCACCGCGCAGGCGGAGCTGGGCGGCATCGACAGCAAGACGCGCGCGCTGCCGCCGATCGAGCAGGAAGTGCTGCGCCTGCAACGCGACGTGCAGGTGGGCACCGAGCTGTACACCAACCTGCTCAACACGCAGGAGCAGTTGCGGCTGGTGAAGGCCGGCAAGGTCGGCAACGTGCGGATGGTCGATACCGCCGCGGTGCCCGAGCTGCCGGTGCGCCCGAAGCGCGCGCTGGTGATCGGCGGCGCGCTGGTGCTCGGCCTGATGATCGGCATGGGCATCGCGTTCGCGCGGCGCCGCCTGTTCGATTCGATCGAGGACCCGGGCGAGGTCGAGCGCTTCGCCGCGATGCCAGTGTACGCGACGATCCCGCACAGCCGCGAGGAGGTGTCGCTGACGCGCCTGCGCCGCGCCGCCGACCAGCCGTCGCGCGACCTGATCCTGGCCAACCGCGCGGCGCTCGACCCGGCGCTCGAAAGCCTGCGCAGCTTCCGCACCGCGCTCGATTTCGCGATGACCGACCTGCGCAACCGGGTGGTGTTCATCACCGGGCCGACGCCCGGCATCGGCAAGTCGTTCATCGCGCTGAACCTGGCGGCGGTGCTCGGCGGCGCGGGCAAGCGCGTGCTGCTGGTCGATACCGACCTGCGCCGCAGCGGCATGAACCGCATCATTCAGGCCGAGCGCGGCGCGGGCTTCGTCGAACTGCTGCGCGGCACGCACGGCCTCGACGCGGTGATTCGCCGCGAGACGCTCAAGGGCGTGGACTACATCTCGCCGGGCAGCCATTCGGAGAACGCCAGCGACGAGCTGTTCGACGCCGACCTGCGCGCGATCTTCGCGGCGATGAGCGCGGCCTACGACATCGTGATCTGCGACGGCGCCCCGATCCTGCCGGTGCCCGACGCCGTGCAACTGGCCGGCCATGCCGGCGTGACGTTCATGGTGGTGCGCCAGGGCGTGACCAAGCGCGGCGAGATCCAGGAATCGCTGCGCCGCCTGCGGCAGGTCGGCATCGCGCCGCGCGGGCTGATCTTCAACGGCCTGCGGCCGCGCCCCGGCAACTATGCCTACGGATACGGGCAGTACCGCTACGCCCGCGCCAATTACGCCTACGACGACAAGGCCTGATGCGATGAACTGGACGATCCCGAACGACGCGCTGTTGCCGCCCGAACCGGCGGCGGCGCCGCTGCCGCCGCCGAGCTTCGGCCGGGTGGCCGTGGTGCACGAATGGCTGACCACCTACGCCGGTTCCGAGAAGGTGCTGGAGCAGATCCTGTCGATCTGGCCCGACGCCGACCTGTTCGCGGTGGTCGATTTCCTGTCCGACGAGGATCGCCGCACGCTGCACGGCAAGCGCGCGCGCACCTCGTTCATCCAGCGCCTGCCGTGGGCGCGCAAGCGCTATCGCGCGTACCTGCCGCTGATGCCGCTCGCGATCGAGCAGCTCGACGTGTCGGGCTACGACCTGGTGATCTCGTCGAGCCACGCCGTCGCCAAGGGCATCCTGACCGGGCCGGATCAACTGCATGTCAGCTACGTGCATTCGCCGATCCGCTATGCATGGGATCTGCAGCATCGCTATCTGGCCGAATCGGGCCTGACGTCCGGCCCGAAGAGCTGGCTCGCGCGTGCGCTGCTGCACTACATGCGGATCTGGGATCAGCGCACGGCGCACGGCGTGGATGCGTTCGTCGCGAACTCGGGCTTCATCGCGCGGCGCATCCGCAAGGCCTACGGCTACGCGGCCAGGGTGGTGTATCCGCCGGTCGACATCGACCGCTTCAGCCTGCGCACCGACAAGGAATCGTTCTACTTCACGGCCTCGCGAATGGTGCCGTACAAGCGCCTGCCGCTGATCGTCGAGGCGTTCGCGAAGATGCCGGGCCGGCGGCTGGTGGTGATCGGCGACGGCCCCGATCTTGCCAAGGTGCAGGCGATCGACGCGCCGAACGTGACGCTGCTCGGCTATCAGCCCAACGACGTGCTGGTCAGCTACATGCAGCGCGCCCGCGCGTTCGTGTTCGCGGCGGAGGAGGATTTCGGCATCGCGCCGGTCGAGGCGCAGGCCTGCGGCACGCCGGTGATCGCCTACGGGCGGGGCGGCGCGCTCGAAACGGTGGTCGAGTCCGACGATCCGCTGCGGCGCACCGGCGTGTTCTTCCGCGAGCAGAGCGTCGATGCCATCGTGGCGGCCGTGGAGCGCTTCGAGACGATGGGGCCGTTCGATCCGGTGGCGTGCCGCGCGAATGCGCAGCGCTTCGGGGCCGAGCGGTTCCGGCGCGAGTTCGCGGAAGTGGTGGCGCAGACGGCTGGTGTGCGCGCGAAGCAGATGGCTTGATGTGGCGAGGGCGCTTTGAAGGTGCCTCGACGCGAACGTTACGCCGCTGCCGCCGCGCCTCCTCCAGCCTCGCGCACCACGCAAACCGGCAGCAGCCGGCTCGCGGCGACGCCCGCGCGAAAGCGCTGCAATTGCGCGTCGGTGCGGCAATCGCGCCAGCCGGTTTCGATCAGGCAATGCAGGAAATCGGGATCGTCGTGGAGCCTGTGCAACTGCGCGGCGGCGTGCGCGAGATCGGGATCGGCCCAGGCCACCGTGCCGTATACGCCGCCTTCGTCCTGCCCGACGCGCACCGTGTGCTCGACCAGCAGGCTGTTGCCCGCGTTCATGAACACCAGGTTGCCGGACCAGCCGGTCGCGACGGCGGCCAGCCCCAGGCCCATCGCCTCCAGCAGCGGCAGGCCGAAGCCTTCCGCGCGATGCAGCGAGACGAACACGTGCGCCGCGCGGAACAGCGCCTCCACATCCTCGCGCGACAGCACGCCGGTCAGCAGTTCGATGCGCGGGTCGCCGCCGACGGCCTTGCGCAGCCGTTCGAGTTCGCCGGGCGCGCCGTGCAGCTTGAGCTTGACGATCAGCCGCACGTCGCGCTCGTGCGGAAACGCTGCGCGAAACGCGGCGATCGCGCCGAGCGGATTCTTGCGCGCGAGGCTCGATCGCGCGTCGGCCATCGTCAGGAACGTGAGCGGGCCTTCGTTGCGCCGCCAGCGGCGCGGCGTGCCGCGCGGGTCCACCACATGCGGCGCGACCACCACCGGCACCGCGAACACCGGCGCCAGCGCCTCGGCGGCGAACGGGCTGGGCGTCCAGACCTCGTCTACAAGTGGCGCGGCGCGCTGCCAGCCTTGCGGCGGCAGCGCCGATTCCCACGCGAAATAGCCGATCGTGCGGCCGCTCGCCAGCACGTCGCGCAGCGGCCACGCGAGCAGCGGCAGCTCGGGGCCGCCGCAATGCACGATGAACAGGCCGCCCGGCGTGGCGGCGAGCTTGCGCCACGGCCGCTTGACGGCCGCCGTCACGTCCACCAGTTCGACCGCGTAGCCGAGCCGGCGCAGCGTCTGCGCCTGATAGCGCGCGCCGTTGACGATGCCGTTGGTCAGCCCGAACTGCGCCACGATCTTGATGGTGCCGGCCGGATGCGCGGCGGCACGGCGGCGGCGCGCGCGCAGCAGCGCCGCCTGCATCGTCGCGAGCCCGGTGGCGGCGTGGCGCTTGAGGCGGGATAACAGCGGGGCGGCGGGGTTCGGCATCGTGGGCGGCAGGTCGTGATGTCGTGAATCCAAGCAACATGCGTGCCGTTCACTCGTATCGAGCGAAATCGATCGAACGATGGCGCGACCGAGCGCACCGGCGGTCGGCCACGGCTATTGCGGCGCAATAAGCGCAATCGTTTGACGCGCGGCGCGGTGCCGGGCGGATGCACGCATCCCGCTGCCGATCGTTACGTAACGCGAGCCGACAACGGTTACGTAACGATCGGGAACATCGGCGCGAGATCGGCCGACGAGGCGCACCGCGCACGCGGTTCCACGCGCGAAACCCCTTGAAATCAGGCGCTTTTGGCGCGTCGCAACACACGCGACGCCGTGCGATGCGATTGGCACGATACCTGCTGTATAGGCAGGCCGTGTCGGCGGGTCGGGGAATGCCCGCGCAGCGGTGTCGATCGCGGAGCCGGCGCCGAACGGCCCGGCTCGTGACGGCTGACGCCATCCGTGAATCGAAGCAGCCGACGGCGTGCGGCATGCGGCACGTGGCATGCGCCAGCCGCGCCGCCTGATCGGAACAATCAGAACATCAAGAACGGACCAGACCAACACGATGCGACCATCCAACGGGGTGCGAAAGATTGCGGTGAACGGGCGATTCCTGTTCCGTCCCGCCACGGGTGTCGATCGCTTCGCGTTCGAGATCATGCGCAGCATCGACACGCTGATCGCCGAGCGCGATCCGTCGGTGGCCGGGCTCGATCTCGAGCTGCTGGTGCCCGACGGCCCCTACGCGATCGCCAATCCGTTCGGGCGGATTCCGATGCGCACGGTGCAGGGCCGGCGCGGCCAGGCGTGGGAGCAATGGGCGTTGCCCGGCGCCGCGCGCGGCAGCCTGCTGCTGAACCTGTGCAACTCCGCGCCGCTGTTCATGCGCAACCAGATCACCGTGATCCACGATGCCGCGCCGGTGCGCGTGCCCGACAGCTACAGCCGCGCGTTCCGCTCGTGGTATCGCGTGATGGCGCCGTGCGTGGGGCGCGCGGCGCGGCGCATCGTGACGGTGTCGCGCTTCTCGCGCGGCGAGCTGATCGACGCGTATCGCATCCCGGGCGGCAAGATCGGCGTGATCTCCGAGAGCGGCGAGCACATGCTGCGTCATGAGGAGGACGAAACGATCCTGTCGCGCCACGGCATCGGCGCGCGGCCGTTCGTGCTGGCGGTCAGCAGCCTGAACCGCCACAAGAATTTCCGGCTCGTGATCGACGCGCTGCGCCACATCGGCGAGGCCCGCTTCGACGTGGTGGTGGCGGGCGGCACCGATCCGGCGGTCTACGGCAGCGGTGCGCAGCCGTTGCCCGATTACGTCAAGCATGTGGGCTTCGTGTCCGACGCCGAGCTGAAGACGCTGTTTCGTCACGCGCTGTGCTTCGTCCATCCGTCCCGCTACGAAGGCTTCGGCCTGCCGCCCGTCGAGGCGATGACGCTCGGCTGCCCGATCGTGGTGGCCGACCTGCCGGCCGTGCGCGAGGCGTGCGGCGACGCTGCGATCTACGTGTCGCCCGACGATCCGGCCGCGCTGGCGGCGGCCCTGCTGCGCGTGTCGGGCGACCCGGCCGAACGCGACGCGATGCGCGCACGCGGCCTGGCGCGCGCGGCCGAACTGACCTGGCGCGCGAGCGCCGTGCAACTGCTCGCGGAGATCCGGCCATGCATGGCTTGAACGTAGCGCGGCGCATTCTCGCGCATACGGCGGCCTAGCCATGGAGATCAGCGTATTCGGCCTGATCGTCGCGGTGCTGGGCGTGGCGAGCTTCGCGCTGCCGTTCCGCTGGGGCGTGGCCTTGATGGCCTGCTGCACGCTGTTCGGCGCGACCGAGGCGCTGTCGATCGGCGGCACCGGCATCCTGCCGGCCAACCTGTTCCTGCTGTTCTTCGCGGGCCGCGCGCTGCTGCGCGAGGACGTACCGGCCTTCCTGCGCGAACTGACGCCCGCGTCGCCGGCGTTCTGGCTCGGCGTGCTGACCGTGTTCGGCTGCGCGAGCGCCGTGCTGTTGCCGCGCGTGCTGCAGGGCGACAGTTTCGTGTTCGCGATCGACCGCGCCGATGCATCGGGCGGCCGGCTCGCGCTGACGCCGCTCGTGCCCGTGTCGGGCAACCTGTCGCAATCGGTCTATCTGATCGGCGAGTTCGTGCTGTACGTGGCGGCGTCGGTGTATCTGCGCCGGCGCGACGCGAGCCGCGTGTTCGCCGATGCGATCCTCGCGTTGACCGCGTTGAACGTGATGGCTGCGCTGATCGATCTGGCCTCGGGCTTGCTCGGCCTCGACGTGCTGTCCGAAATCAAGACGGCGCAGTACGCGATCCTCGACGGCGCCGAGGTCGAAGGCCTGCGCCGCATCAGCGGCACGTTCACCGAAACCTCGGCGTTCTCGGCGTTCTCGCTGCCGCTGTTCGCGTTTTCATCGAGCCTCTGGCTGTTCGGCTATCGGCGCGTGCTGAGTGGCGCGCTCGCGTTCGCGACGCTCGTGCTGCTGATGCTGTCGACCTCGACGACGGCCTACGCGGGCCTGGCCGGCTACCTGATCGTGTTCGTCGCGAGCCGGTGGCACACGATCGACCCGGCGAGCCGGGGCCGCAAGCGCCTCTTGATCGTGTTGGCCGCAGCCGGCCTGGTGCTGCTCGGCGGCGTGCTGGCCGCGATCGATTCGCCGCTGATCCAGACCGTGTCCGACCTGCTGTCGGGCGCGCTGTTCGACAAGATGAACACCGATTCGGGCGTCGAGCGCAGCGCCTGGAACATGCAGTCGCTGGTCAACCTGATCGATACCCACGGCCTCGGTGTGGGCCTCGGCAGCGCGCGTGCGTCGAGCTTTCCGCTGGTGCTGCTCGGCAATCTCGGGGCGTTCGGATTCCTGATTTACGGCGTGTTCATGCTGCGCACGCTGACGCGCACGCCCAGCGCGCCGACCACGCGCGGCGACGCCGCCGTCAGCTTCGCGGCGCGCCAGGCGATGTTCGCGAACCTGATCGGCGCGACGATCTCGGCCGCCGTGTTCGATCTCGGCCCGTGCTTCTACCTGTTCGCGGCGGTGGCGTTCGCGGCCGTCAACCGCCGTGCGCCGGCCGGCGCGCGCGAACGGCGGCGCGCAGCAGGGCCGGCGGGCTGGCGCGCGGCGTGGCGAAAGGCGCCGCGCCCGGGCGCGATGCGCCACGCCGCTTCACGCACCGGAGGCCGCCCATGAATCGCATCAAGCCGACGCTGTCGAGCTTCGAACTGTTCGCGGTCTATCTGTCGTACGTCTCGCGCTACCTGTATCCGCTGTTCCTGCTGCCGTACTACGGGCGCACGCTCGGCGCGGGCGGCTACGCGGTGATCCTGGCCGGCATGTCGCTGTCGAACTCGATCTGGCTGTTCGTCAACTACGGCTTCTCGACGGTCGGCGCGCGCGACACCGTGCATACCCAGACCGACGCCGAACGCGCGGCGATCCTGCGCCGCCAGTTCAGCGCGCGGCTGGTGCTGTGCGTGCCCGGCGCGATCGTCGGCGCGATCGCGGCCACCCAATCGGCGATCTTCGCGCGCGTGCCGGGCATCGGCGTGCCGGTGGTGGCGATGGGGCTGGTCGCGGCGTTCAACCTCGGCTGGTATTTCGCCAGCACCGGGCGCGCCAAGAAGAGCGTGGCGATCGAGGTGGTGGGCTTCGTGCTGTCGCTGTCGATGATCTTCTGCTTCATCCACCGGCCCGGCGATCTGAAGTTCGTGTTCCCGCTGCTGCTCGTGTCGAGCGTCGTGCAACTGGGGCTGGCGTACTGGTCCGTGCGCCGCGAATTCTCGGGGCTGCTGTCGAGCCCGCGTGATGCGCTCGGCCTGATTCGCCAATCCACCGTGATCTTCATTTACGGCGGCACCTCGGTGCTGCTGATCGGCGCCTCGACCTACGTGCTGTCGCTGCTCGCGCCGGCCGCCGAGGTGGGCGCGTTCGGCGTGGCCGAGCGGCTGATCGGCGCGGGCCTGAGCCTGATGGGGCCGGCCGCGCAGATCCTGGTGCCGAAGGTCACGTTCCTGGTGGGCCGCGACGCGCAGCGCGCCAACCTGTTGGCGCGGCGCATCTTCGCGTTCTTCTTCGGCGGCGCGACGCTGGCCACGTTCGTGACGGTGTTCGCGGCCGGCTGGGTCGTGCCGTTCATCTTCGGCGCGGGCTTCGCGCACGCGGTGCCGGTGCTGCAACTGCTGGCGTTCGTGCTGCCGGTGAGCGTCTGCACCCAGGTGCTCGGCATGTACTTCCTGATTCCACGCAAGCGCGAAGGCCTGCTCGCGCGCAGCGGCGTGATCAGCGCGATCGTCAACCTGGCCTGCGCGGTGCCGCTCGCCACGCACTGGGGCGCGATGGGCATGGGCGTGGCGCGGCTGCTCGGCGAACTGACCATGCTCGGCGTGCTGCTGGTGGGCGTGTGGCGCGCCGGGCTGGTGGCGGAAATCGTCGGCGCGCGGCGCTGCGCCGGCTCGCCGGCCGGCCTGTGAGGCGCGCCATGCCGCATCCGATCGGCATCGCAACTTTGATGCAACGTTGATCGCAACTTGGGAGAAACCGGTGAGCCTGCCTTCGGTAACGGTGGTGATCTGCAACTACAACTATGGCCGGTTCATCGGGCAAGCCGTCGATTCGGCGCTCGCGCAAAGCGTGCCGCCCGCGCGCGTGCTGGTGATCGACGACGGCTCGACCGACGATTCGGTGGCGATCCTGCGCGCCTACGGCGCGGCCGTGGACCTGCGCCTGAAGGAGAACGGCGGGCAGGTATCGGCCTACAACGCGGCGGTCGAGCTGCTCGACACCGAGATCGTGATCTTTCTCGACGCCGACGATTTTCTGTACCCCGAAGCCGTGGCCGAAGTGGCGGCCGGCTTTGCCGACCCGCGCGTGGCGAAGGTGCAATACCGGCTCGACATCTTTTCGAGCGGCGGCGTGGCGACCGGCAGCCAGATCCCGAATTCGCGGCCGCCGCGCGATTGCGGGCCGTCGCTGCGCAAGGGCTGGCTGTATCCGTCGCCGCCCGCCTCGGGCAATGCCTATCGCGTCGCGAACCTGAAGCGCATCTATCCGATCCGCGAGCCGATGGACAGCAAGTACGGCGCGGATTTCTACGCGATCTACGGCATCGCGCTGACGGGCCAGGTGGGCGCGATCGATCACGCGCTGGGCGGCTATCGCGCGCATGCGCCGAACCTGCGCGCCGACAAGTCGCGCGACATCTCGTTCGCCAACGCCGCGAAGTGGAAGGACACGCCGCAAGAGTTTCGCGAGCGCTGGCGGCTGCTGTCGACGCTGGCCGCGAACCGGCTCGGCGTGGCGCTGCCGGCCGACCTGATGGATTTTTCGTACACCAAATCGGTGTTCGTCGCCGAGCTGTACGGGCGGCCGTTCGCGTCGCGCATGCGCTGGCTCGCGCTCGGCTCGCCGCGCTATTTCCGCTCGATCGTGACCAACCCGTACTGGAACTGGCGCAAGAAGGCGGCGCTGGTCGCGATCAGCCTGTGCTGCTTCATGCCGGGGCGGCGGCTGTCCGATCACATGCTGCGCTTCATCGCGAATCCGTTGCTGCGGGGGCGGTTCCAGGCGGGCGGCGGGCCGGCGGCGTGAGGCGGCATGCGGACGAGCAGGCAAAAAATCAGGCGGATGGATACGAACGATTCGAGGGGGGAGCAAACATGAAGAAATACGTGATCGTGGCGACCAAGGGGCGGGCCGACGAATGCCGCACGTTGCTGACGCTGCTCGATGCGCAGACGGTGCCGCTCGACGCGGTGTACGTGGTGGGCGCGGAGCCGTCGGACGTGGCGGGCCTGCAGGCCCACGCGCTGGCCGCCCGCACGCGGCTCGTGATCGACCTGGCGCCCACCGCCGGCCTGACGCGCCAGCGCAACCACGGCGTCGCGCGCCTGCTGGGCGAGATCGACACCGCCACGCCCGGCGACAACGACTGGTTCGTGGTGTTCTTCGACGACGATTACCGCCCGGCCGCCGATTGGGCGGTGCGCTGCGAGCAGGTGTTCGAGGAAGATCGCGCGATCGTCGCGCTGACCGGCCGCGTGCTGGCCGACGGCATCATGGGCGCGGGCCTGAGCGAGCAGCAGGCGCTCGCGCACCTGAGCGGCGCGCTGCCGCCGCAAGCGCACTGGGCGTCGGGCGATGCGCAGCGCGAGATGCAATCGGTGTACGGCTGCAACATGGCGATCACCGGCCGGGCGCAGCGCTCGTTTCGCTTCGACGAAAACCTGCCGCTCTACGCGTGGCAGGAGGACCGCGATTTCACCGGCTTGATCCGCCATCTCGGCAAGGTGGTGTACGACCCGCGCTGCGTGGGCGTGCACCTGGGCAGCAAGCGCGGCCGCACCTCGGGCGTGCGGATGGGCTACTCGCAGATCGCCAACCCGCTGTACCTCTATCACAAGGGCACCATGAGCCGCCGCGTGGCGATGCGCTTCATCGTGCGCAACGTCAGCGCGAACGTGGTCAAGAGCCTGCTGCGCTTTCCGTTCATCGACTATCCGGGGCGCCTGCACGGCAATGTGATCGGCTTCTGGGACGTGGTGCGCGGCAAGATCCATCCGCTGCGCGTGCTGCATATCGGCGCGAAGTGAGCGTCGCATTCGCCTCATCTTTTTTCGGAGCCGCATGCCATGTCCACTTACCGTGAACCGATCGATCTCGATGCACTCGACACGTTCGATGATGCGGCGCTCATGCCGGCGCACGCGGCGTCGGCCGATGCTGCCCACACCGGACGCCCGCGCCCGTTGCAGGTGTTCGCACATCTGGCGATCGACAAGGATGCCGAACAATGGCGCCGCAGCCGCGAGGCCGGCCGGCTGGTGGGTCTGAACGACGCCACGCCGTACGGCTATGGCCGCGCCGACGCGATGCAGTGCCGCGTGGCGTTCTCGCGCTCGGCGCCCGAGCCGGCCGTGGCGAAGTGGCTGCGGCTGGCCGTGCGCGCCGCGACCGGTTTCGACCTGGTTCACGCCTGGCGCAATCGCGATGCGATCCGCGTGGCCGACGTGGTCTGGACCCACACCGAATCGCAGTATCTGGCGGTGGCGGCGGTGGGCCTGCTGATCGGCAAGCGGGTGCGGGTGATCGGCCAGTCGGTCTGGCTGATCGACCGCTGGCGCGCTCTGTGGTGGCCGCACAAGCTGCTGTTCCGGCGCTTGATCGGGCGCGTCGACGTGCTGACGTTCCATTCGCCCGACAACCTCGCGATCGCGCGGCGGCTGTTTCCGGCCGCGCGCACGGAGCTGGTGCGCTTCGGCATTCCGTCCGAGCGGCGGCAGGCGCCGCGTTGCGCGTCGCGCGACACGATCCGCGTGCTGGCGCTCGGCAACGACCGGCATCGCGACTGGGCCACGCTGATCGAGGCGGTGCGCAACGTCGAGGGCATCGCGCTGACGATCCTGTCGGGCAGCGTGCCGGCCGGGCTCGCGCGCGGCGCGGCCAACGTCGAGATCCGGCTCGCGCGCAGCAACGCGGAGCTGGAGGCCGCGTTCGCCGACGCGACGCTGGTGTGCGTGCCGCTGCGGCCGAACCTGCACGCGAGCGGCATCACGGTCGTTCAGGAGGCCGTACTGTCGGGACTGCCGGTGATCGCGAGCGACGTGGGCGGGTTGTCGGCGTATTTCACGCGTGACGAGGTGCGCTACGTGCCGGGCGGCGACGCACCGGCGCTGCGCGCGGCGATCGTCGAGGTGGCGCGCGCTCCTGCCGCGTCGATCGCTCGCGCCGCGCGCGCGCAGCGGCGCATGGGCGAGCAGGGCGACCTCGGCGCGCAGCATTACGTGCGTGCGCATGTGCGGCTCAGCGAGCAGTTGCTGGGGCGCGGCGCATGAGGCGCGCGGCCGGGCTGGCGCTGTGCCTCGCGCTGGCAACCTCGCATGTGAACGCCAGAACGCCGCTCGACGCCGACCGGCTCGATCTGTGCGGCTACAACCTGGTGTTCGACGAGACGTTCGCCGATTTCCGCATCGCCTCGCGCACGCTCGGCGACGCGCGCTGGACCGCGCATACGCCGTGGAACGGCGATTTCGGCGACGCGGCGTTCGCCGACCCCGGCCCGAACGGCCCGTTCTCGGTATCGGGCAATGGATTGGCGATCACGGCGCGCCGCGCGGCCGACGGCAAGTGGACGTCGGGCCTGATCGCGGCGGCCGACGCCGGCGGCAAGGGCAGCGGCGTGCGCTACGGCTATTTCGAGGCGAGCCTGCGAATGCCGACCGGGCCGGGCACTTGGCCCGCGTTCTGGCTCAGTACGCTGAAGGCGGCCGGCGACCGCTCGCCGGGCATCGAGATCGACGCGGTCGAATACTACGGCCACGCCGACACCGCGTATCAGTCGGCCGTGCATGTCTGGTACGACGGCGCGGACAAGGCGAAATCGCGCCACCGCTCGCGGTCGATTCCGGTGCCGCCCGGCGCGCTGGAGGCGGGCTTCCACGATTACGGCGTGCGCGTCACGCCCGAGGACATCACGTTCTATCTGGACCGTCGGCCCATGTGGCGGCAGTCCACGCCGCCCGAGCACCGGCTGCCGCTGTTTCCGTTGGTCGATCTGGCGCTCGGTTCGGGCTTTCCGATCAAGGGCACGCCGAACCCGTCGGTGCTGGCGGTGAAGGCTGTGCGCATTTACGCCGCGCCGGCCGGCGACGCGACGGCGGCGAGTTGCACGGGGGCGCTCGGCTGAGTGCCCAGGCGCTAACCACGCCCGGCGGCTTTGACGGCCAGCGCGGCGGCGGCCGAGCGCGTTTCGACGTGGAGCTTGCGGAACAGGTGCTCCAGGTGCTTGTTGACGGTGCGCGCGGCCATGTCGAGGATGTCGCCGATGTCGCGGTTGGTCTTCCCGCGCGACACCCACAGCAGCACCTCGGCCTCGCGCACGGTCAGGCCGAAGCGCTCGATCAGCGCGGCGACCTGCGCGCCGTCGTCGGACGCCTCCAGCACGATCACCCATTCGCCCTGTGCCGGCGTGCCGGTCACGCGCGCCGAACGACGTACCGCGCCGTCGGCCGTCTCGTGCGCGGCCTCGTCGGGGCAGCCCTGTTCGAGCCATTCGGCGAACCAGCGATGCAGCTCGGGAGGCAGGGCGCGCCTGCCGGTCGTCGTGCCGTGTGCGATCGCACTGTCGCGATCGTTGTGGTCGCCGCTAGTGCTGCCGCCGTTACCGCTACCGCCGCCATTTCTGCCGCTACTGCCGTCGCCACCAAGCTCGCGATACCCATCCAGCCGCGCAGCCGCCTGCGCCGACTGCCAGCGGATCGCGCCGCCGCCATCGACGATCACGGCCGCGCGCGCATCGAGTTCGAGCACCGTGTCGGCGTAGCGCTGCGCGCGCGAGCGCTGCACATGCGCGGCGATCCGCGCGCACACCTCCTCGGGCCGCACCGGCTTGGTCACGTAATCGATGCCGCCCACCCGAAAGCCCTGCACCACGTGCTCGCTTTCGGCCAGCGCGGTCATGAAGATCACCGGCAGATGCGCGTGACGCGCGTCGAGCTTGAGGCGCCGGCAGGTTTCGAAGCCGTCGAGCCCCGGCATCATCGCGTCGAGCAGCACCACGTCGGGCGTGACGCGCGCCAGGCACTTCAGCGCGTCGTCGCCGCTCAGGGCGACCAGCACCGCGTAGCCGTCGGCGCGCAGCGTGTCGGACAGCAGCGCGAGGTTGTCGGGCGTGTCGTCGACGATCAGCACCACGGGGCGATTGCCGAGCACGCCGGGCAGGGCGGCGTCGGGCAGCGGGCACGCGGCGTCAGTCATCGGCGCCGAGCGGCAGGCGGTCAAGCTCATGCTCGAACTCCTTCAGTTGGAACAGTTCGGCCCGCGCGCGCAGCGCGGCGAGCGGGGCGGCCAGCGCCGGGCGGCGGGCCACGGCGGCGTCGAGCGCTTCGATCAGGCCTTCGACGTAGCCGACGTCGAGCAGCGCGCGGAGTTGCGCGTGCATCGAACGCGGCAGGCGGGGTGGTTCGGTCGGCGCGGCGGACGCGACCGGTGTCGACGACGGGGGCGACGGTGACGCACCGTCGGCGGTCGCCGCGACACCCATCGCGGCAGCCATCGAAACGGGCGAGGCCTCGCGGCTCGCTTCGGAGGATGCCGCAGCAGCGTCGGCACGCTCCCATTCAATCCGCAGCAGCGCCGCGAGCTTGTCGAGCAGCACCGGCACCTGCACCGGCTTGACCAGATAGTCGTCGCAGCCGATCGCGATCGCGCGCTCGCGGTCGTCGGCGAACGCATTGGCCGACAGCAGCATGATCGGCGCCGAGGAAATCCGCCGCTCGCGGATCAACCGGCTGGTCTCGTAGCCGTCCATGTCGGGCATCGAGATATCCATCAGGATCGCGTCGGCCGCGTTGGTGCCGAGCCAGCGCAGCGCGTCGATGCCGCTGCCCGCCTCGACGATCTCGAAGCCGAGCGGCGCGAGCATCTGCACGACGATCGCGCGCTGGTCGGGCAGGTCATCGACGATCAGCAGCGCACGCCGCGTGCCGCGATAGCCGCGAATGTCGGCCAGCTCGATGCGCGCCGGCACGGCGGTGCGCACGGTGGGCGCGTACACCTTGACGACGAAGCGGGTGCCGCGCCCGACCTCGCTGTCGACCTCCAGGCTGCCGCCCAGCGCGTGCGTGAGCAGCTTGCAGATGGTCAGCCCGAGCCCGGCGCCGTGATCGTGCGCGCTGGCCGCCTCGCCGCGCTCGAACGGCAGGAACAGCCGCTCCATCTCGTCGGCCGGAATGCCGGGGCCGGTGTCGATCACCTCGAACGTCAGCGTGTCGAGCGCGTGGCCGACGCGCAGCGTCACGCCGCCCGCCTGCGTGAAGCGGATCGCGTTGCCGATCAGGTTCGTCAAAATCTGGCTCAGGCACTTCTGGTCCGACTTGACGGTGGCCGGCAGCCGGCCGGCCGGCTGCACCGCGAAATCGATCGCCTTCTCCACCGCTTGCGGGCGCAGCATCGCCGTCATCTGCGCGAGGAATTCGGGCAGCGCGATCGGCGTGACATTCAGTTGCAGCTTGCCGGCCTCGATGCGCGCCACGTCGAGCAGGCCGTCGACCAGCGCCAGCAGGTGCTCGCCGCTGCGGTGGATGGTGCGGATCGCGTTGAGCCGCGCGGGCGGAATGTCGTCGCGCCCCTGCAGCAGCAGTTGCGCATAGCCGAGGATGCTGTTCAGCGGCGTGCGCAGCTCGTGGCTCAAGCCCGTCACGTAGCGGCTTTTCGCGCTGTTGGCCGATTCGGCGGCGGCGCGGGCGCGCTTGAGCGCGGCGTCGGTTTTCTGGTGCGCGTCGATCTCGTGCATCAGCAGCTCGGTCTGGCGCTGCGATTCCTCCTGCGTGACGCGCCGGCTCTCGCGTTCCAGCACCAGCCACCACGCGGCGATGCAGCCGATCAGCGACAGCGCCACGAACACCTTCACGTAGCTGCCGGCCACTTCGCGCCAGGCCGGCGAGCCGGGCACCGCGAGCGTGTCGGCGCTCTGCGACCAGATCAGGTAGAGCACGGTGGCGAGCAGCATCAGCATCGCCAGCACCAGGCCGAGGTAATGCGCGAGCCGCACCCCGGCCACGCCGAGCCGCGCGTTCGGGAACAGCCGGTGCAGCGCGCGGTCGAGTTGCGAGGCGATCCGTGCATGCGGCTTGCAGCGGTCGTTGCAGCGCGAATCGAGCGAGCAGCACAGCGAGCAGATGGTGCCGCCGTAGGCCGGGCAGTACGCGGTGTCCTCGTGCTCGAATTCGTTTTCGCAGATCGCGCAGCGCCGCAGCGCTGCAGGTGACCCGGGTGGCCCAGGCGGCCCAGGTTCGGCCTGGCGCGCGAGGTAGTAGCGCCCGCGCGTGAGGATCGCGATGGCCGGCGCGCAGACGAACGCCACGCCGAGCGCGATGAACGGCGACATCGCCTGCGCCAGCTCGCCGAACGCGCCGCCGTGCGCCAGCATCGCCGTGACGGCGGCGATCGCCATCGCGCCCACGCCCACCGGGTTGATGTCGTACAGGTGCGCGCGCTTGAACTCGATGTCGCGCGGGCTGTAGCCGAGCGGCTTGTTGACCACCAGGTCGGCGAACAGCGCGCCCACCCACGCGATCGCCACGTTCGCGTACATCGACAGCACCTTGCCGATCGCGTCGAATACGCCCAGCTCCACCAGCAGCAGCGCGATCAGCACGTTGAACACCAGCCACACCACGCGCCCCGGGTGGCTGTGCGTGAGCCGCGCGAAGAAGTTCGACCACGCGAGCGAGCCGGCGTAGGCGTTGGTCACGTTGATCTTCAACTGCGAGACGATCACGAACAGCACCGCGGCCGGCACCGCCCAAGCGGCCAGCCCGAGCGGGTCGAGCAGCAGGTGATAGGCGACCAGGTACATCTGGGTGGGCTGCACCGCGTGCGCCACGTCGATCTCGTGCTGGATCGCGATGAACGCGAGGAACGCGCCGCCGAGCATCTTCAGCGCGCCCGGCACGATCCAGCCGGGGCCGGCCGACAGCAGCGCGATCCACCAGCGCCGGCGGTTCTTGCGCGTGAGCGGCGGCAGGAAGCGCAGGTAATCCACCTGCTCGCCGACCTGCACGATCAGCGCGAACACCACGGTGGCCGCCTGCCCGAACGCGATCGTGCTGAACGCGCGTCCCTCGTGCGCGAAGCCGGCGAACGTGGACCATTCGCGCAGCAGCTCCGGGTGGTGCCACAGCACCCCCGCGTACGGCAGCACGAACAGCACCAGCCACAGCGGCTGGGTCCAGCTTTGCAGGCGGTTGATCAGCGTGATGCCGAACATCACGATCGGAATCACCACCAGCGAACTGATCACATAGGCGAGGCCGATCGAGATCGGAAACATCATCTGGAGCGCGAGCGACATGATCGCCGCCTCCAGCGCGAAGAAGATGAACGTGAAGCTCGCGTACAGCAGCGAGGTGACGGTCGAGCCGATATAGCCGAAGCCGGCGCCGCGCGTGAGCAGGTCCATGTCCACGCCGTGGCGCGCCGCGTAATAGCTGATCGGCAGGCTGGTCAGCCAGATCAGCACCGACACGGCGGCGATCGCGCACACCGCGTTGGTGAAGCCGTAATCCACTACCAGGCTGCCGCCGATCGCCTCCAGCACCAGGAACGACACCGCGCCGATCGCGGTGTTCGCGACCCGGAATTCCGACCAGCGCCGGAACGAACTCGGGGTGTAGCGCAGCGCGTAATCCTCGAGGGTTTCGTCGCCGACCCAGGCGTTGTAGTCGCGCCGCACCTTGACGATGCGCTGCGTGCTGGGTCGCGCCGCGTGCTCGGGGGCGGGTGCGGCGCTCGGGTGCATGGATGCCATCTCGGGTGATCCAGGTTGGTGCGTCCGTGGCGGGAGGCATGCGTCACGCAAGTTACATTCCAGGCGCGGGCCCGGATATACGTCAATCGACGTATTTCGATCGTTTATTTGGCTTCCTACATTTCGCCTCACACGCCGGCCACGATTCGCCGGCGGTGCGACCCGACAAGGAGAATGTGATGTCCGTAGACGATCGATTCGATGACGAAGCCCCGTCGCCGCTGCGCCGGCGCCTGATCGGCGGCCTCGCCGCCGCGCCGCTGATGGCGCTCGGCCTGCCGCGCGCCGGTTATGCGCAGACCCCGCCGACCGCCAAGGTCAACACGACCAAGCTGGCCGTCACGGACACCACGGTGACGGTCGGCCAGCTGCACTCGGCCACCGGCACGATGGCGATCTCCGAGACGGGCTCGATCCAGGCGGAGCGGCTCGCGATCGAACAGATCAACGCGATGGGCGGCGTGCTCGGCCGCAAGATCCAGATCATTCAGGAAGACGGCGCGTCCGACTGGCCGACGTTCGCCGAGAAATCGAAGAAGCTGCTGGAAAACGACCACGTGGCGGCGGTGTTCGGCTGCTGGACCTCGGCCTCGCGCAAGGCGGTGCTGCCGGTGTTCGAGAAGGACAACGGCCTGCTGTACTACCCGACCTTCTACGAAGGCCTGGAGCAGTCGAAGAACGTGTTCTACACGGGCCAGGAAGCGACCCAGCAGATCGTCTGGGCGCTCGACTGGGCCTCGAACACCAAGAAGGCCAAGAGCTTCTTCCTGATCGGTTCGGACTACATCTGGCCGCGCACCTCGAACAAGATCGCGCGCCGCCATATCGAGCAGCACCTGCACGCGAAGGTGGTGGGCGAGGAGTACTACCCGCTCGGCACCACCGATTTCTACTCGCTGATGAACAAGATCAAGCTGGCGCGCCCGGATTGCATCTTCGCGACCGTGGTGGGCGGCTCGAACGTGGCGTTCTACAAGCAGCTCAAGGCGGCCGGCATCACGCCGCAGAAGCAGTTCCTGCTGACGCTGTCGGTGACCGAGGACGAGGTGCTCGGCATCGGCGGCGAAAACTTCGCGGGCTTCTTCTCGTCGATGAAGTATTTCGAATCGCTCGACAACGACAACAACAAGAAATTCGTGCAGGCGTTCAAGGCGCGCTACGGCCAGAAATCGGTGATCGGCGACGTCACGCAGGCGGCCTACCTCGGGCCGTGGATCTGGAAGGCGGCCTGCGAGCGCGCCGGCAGCTTCGACGTGGACAAGGTGGTGGCCGCCTCGGCCGGCATCGAGCTGAAGAACGCGCCGCAGGGCTACGCGAAGGTCGATCCGAACCATCACCTGTGGAGCCGCTCGCTGATCGGCGAAGGCCAGGCGGACGGCCAGTTCAAGGTGGTGGCGGCATCGGACGCGCCGATCCAGCCGAACCCGTTCCCGAAGGGCTACATGTAAGCCGGCGCGGGGCCGCGAGGCTCCGCACGCTGTATCACGCGCATGGCGGCGGCCGCCCGGCCGCCGCGCGAGGAGGTTTTCGATGTCCGCTACCGACATTTTCAATATCACGCTGATGCAGGGCTTCGCCGGCCTGAGCCTGTTCAGCGTCCTGCTGCTGATGGGCCTCGGCCTCGCCGTGATCTTCGGCCAGATGGGCGTGATCAACATGGCCCACGGCGAATTCATGACGATCGGCGCGTACACCGTCTATCTGTTCTCGTGGTTCGCGCAGAACGTCTGGCACGCGATCACGCCGGTGTATTTCTTCATCGCGATCGTGGCCGCGTTCTTCATCGCGTTCGCGGCCGGCTGGCTGGCCGAATGGGCGCTGATTCGCCACCTGTACCGCCGCCCGCTCGACACGCTGCTCGCCACCTGGGGCCTGAGCCTCGGCATGCAGCAGGTGTTCCGCTCGACGTTCGGCCCGAAGGAAGTCAGCCCGCAACTGCCCGACTGGCTGATGGGCTCGTGGGAGCCGTCGCAGGGCCTCGACATTCCCGTGAGCGGCATGTTCGTGATGGGGCTGGCGCTGGTCATGACGGGCGGCCTGCTGCTCGCGCTGTACCGCTCGCGCTGGGGCCTGCGGGTGCGCGCCACGGTGGCCAACCGGCCGATGGCGAACGCCGCCGGTATCAACACGCGGCTCACCGACCGGATGACGTTCGCGATCGGCTGCGGGGTGGCCGGCGTGGCCGGCGCGGCGTTCACGGCGATCGGCTCGACCGGGCCGACCAGCGGTTCGCTCTACATCGTCGATTCGTTCCTGGTGGTGACGTTCGGCGGCGCGGCGAGCCTGCTCGGCACGGTGGCCTCGGCGTTCGGCATCGCGCAGATGCAGTCGATCAGCGAGTTCTTCCTGTCCGGCTCGACGGCGCGCGTGCTGACGCTGCTGACCGTCGTGATCATCCTGATGCTGCGCCCGCAAGGCCTGTTCGCCTCGAAGGTGCGGCGCGCCTGACCGGCGTAGACCCGTGCGGTTGCCCGCATCGACCGTTCAGTTCAACCGAATTCTGACCTCCTGACCGGAGAGCAATCATGGAACCCATCCAATCCGTCGCGGGCAAGCTCGTCTCGCCCGCCGGCCCGGCCAAGCCGGGCGGCTGGCGCGCGCTGGCGCGCCGCGCCGACGCCTCCGGCTATGCCGGCATCGTGCTGCTGGCGATCCTGATCGTCGTGGTGTTTCCGCTCGCGCTCGACGCGTTCCGCCTGAACCTGATGGGCAAGTACCTGACCTACGCGTTCGTCGCGGTGGGCCTGGTGATCGCCTGGGGCTACGGCGGCGTGCTGAGTCTGGGGCAGGGCGTGTTCTTCGGCCTGGGCGGCTACGCGATGGCGATGTTCCTGAAGCTGGAGGCGTCCGATCCCGTCTCGACCAAGACCCAGACCACGCCCGGCATTCCCGATTTCATGGACTGGAACCAGCTCACCGCGCTGCCGGGCTGGTGGCAGCCGTTCCACTCGCTGCCGTTCGCGATCCTCGCGGTGCTGGTGGTGCCCACGCTGCTGGCCTTCGTGGTGGGCTTCGCGATGTTCAAGCGGCGCGTGGGCGGCGTGTATTTCGCGATCATCACGCAGGCCGTGGCGCTGATCCTGTCGGTGCTGATCATCGGCCAGCAGGGCTATACGGGCGGCGTGAACGGCATCACCGATCTGCGCACGCTGCTGGGCTGGAGCATCCAGTCGAACGCGTCGAAATACGTGCTGTATTTCGTCAACGCGGCGCTGCTGATCGTGGCCATGCTGGCCTGCCGCTGGGTGCAGCGCGGCAAGCTCGGCACGCTGCTGCTGGCGATGCGCGACAAGGAGGACCGGGTGCGTTTTTCCGGCTACGACGTGGCGATGTTCAAGGTGTTCGCGTTCTGCGTGGCGGCGCTGCTCGCGGCGGTCGGCGGCGCGATGTTCACGCTGCAGGTGGGCTTCATGTCGCCGTCGTTCGTCGGCATCGTGCCGTCGATCGAGATGGTGATCTACGCGGCGGTGGGCGGGCGCATGTCGGTGGCGGGCGCGGTGCTCGGCACGATCCTCGTCAATCTCGGCAAGACCTGGTTCTCGGAGAGCTTCCCGAACCTGTGGCTGTTCCTGATGGCGGCGATGTTCATCGGCGTGGTGATGGCGTTCCCGAACGGCATCGCGGGGCTGTACGAGGCGCATGCACGGCCGCGGCTGCGGCGCTGGCTCGGCGAGCCGGCCAACCAGGAGGCCTGACGATGAGCAATACCGACTTCCTGCTCGCGGTCGAGGACCTGACCGTGTCGTTCGACGGCTTCAAGGCGATCGATTCGCTGAACCTCTATCTCGAACGCGGCGAGCTGCGCGTGGTGATCGGCCCGAACGGCGCCGGCAAGACCACGCTGCTCGACCTGATCTGCGGCAAGACCCGCGAGACGGCCGGCAGCATCAAGTTCCGCAACGAGGAAATCACGCGGCTGGCCGAATTCCGGCGCGTGCGCAAGGGCATCGGCCGCAAGTTCCAGACGCCGTCGATCTACGAAAACCTGTCGGTGTCGCAGAACCTGGAGGTGTCGTATCCGCGCGGGCGCGGCGTGTTCGGCGCGCTGGCGTTCCGGCGCGACAGCGCGGTGACCGACCAGGTGCTGGCGGTGGCCGAGGAAATCGGTCTGGCCGCGGTGCTCGACATGGAGGCCGGGCTGCTGTCGCACGGCCAGAAGCAGTGGCTGGAGATCGGCATGCTGCTCATGCAGGACCCCGAACTGTTGATGCTCGACGAGCCGATCGCCGGCATGAGCGTGAAGGAGCGCGAGATCACGGCCGAGCTGCTGGGCCGGATCTGCCAGCAGCGCTCGATGATCGTCATCGAGCACGACATGGCGTTCGTCGAGCGGATCGCGCACAAGGTCACCGTGATGCATCAGGGAAAGATCCTGGCCGAAGGGCCGATGGCCACGGTGCAGGCGGACCCGCGCGTGATCGACGTTTATCTGGGCCACTGAAAAGGAGGAACCCGACATGCTCGAAGTCGACGATCTCGTCGTCAGTTACGGCCAGAGCGAGGTGCTGCACGGCATCGGCTTTTCGGTCGGCAACCGCGAAAGCGTCGCGGTGATGGGCCGCAACGGCATGGGCAAGACCACGCTGTTCAAGTCGCTGATCGGCATGCTGCCGGCCAGCCGCGGCACCGTGAAGGTGGGCGGCGCCGATGTCTCGAAGGACGAGAGCTTCCGGCGCGTGGCCAAGGGCATCGGCTACGTGCCGCAGGGCCGGCAGATCTTCGCGTCGCTGACGGTGGAGGAGAACATCCGCACCGGCCTGGAGAACGCGCCCACGCAAACCGTGCCCGAGGAGCTGTACGCGCTGTTCCCGGTGCTGTGGGACATGCGCCGCCGCAAGGGCGGCAACCTGTCGGGCGGCCAGCAGCAGCAACTGGCGATCGCGCGGGCGCTGGCCACCGATCCGAAGGTGCTGCTGCTCGACGAGCCGACCGAAGGCATTCAGCCGTCCGTGATCAAGGACATCGCCAAGGCGCTGAACCAGATCCGCGCCTCGCGCGACATCGCGATCGTGGTGTCCGAGCAGGTGCTGAGCTTCGCGCTCGAGGTGGCCGACCGGCTGTTCGTGATCGAGGGCGGCCGTTTCGTTCACCAGAGTACCCGCGAGGCCGGCGACGCCGACCGCATTCGCGAATACCTGTCCGTCTGACGGCGTGCGCGCCGTCATCGTCCAACGCAGCACCGAGGAGCGTGCGAAATGCCCGAAACCCTGATCAAGGTCGACCTGAACCAGTCCGCCTACGAAAACGAACAAGTCCACAACCGCTGGCACCCCGACATCCCGATGGCGTGCTGGGTCAAGCCCGGCGACGACTTCGTGCTCGAAACCTACGACTGGACCGGCGGCTTCATCAAGAACGACGACAGCGCCGACGACGTGCGCGACATCGACCTGTCGATCGTCCACTTCCTGTCCGGCCCGGTCGGCGTGAAGGGCGCCGAGCCGGGCGACCTGCTGGTGGTCGACCTGCTCGACATCGGCGCGAAGTCCGACAGCCAATGGGGCTTCAACGGCTTCTTCTCGAAGACCAACGGCGGCGGCTTCCTGACCGACCATTTCCCGTCGGCGCAGAAGTCGATCTGGGATTTCCACGGCCTGTACACCAGCTCGCGCCATATTCCCGGCGTGAACTTCGCGGGCCTGATCCACCCGGGCCTGATCGGCTGCCTACCCGATCCGAAGCTGCTCGAAACCTGGAACACGCGCGAGACGGCCCTGATCGCGACCGACCCGGAACGCGTGCCGCCGCTGGCCAACCCGCCGTTCGCGGCCACCGCGCACATGGGCAGCCTGGCCGGCGACGCGAAGGCCAAGGCAGCCGCCGAAGGCGCGCGCACCGTGCCGCCGCGCGAACACGGCGGCAATTGCGACATCAAGGATCTGTCGCGCGGCTCGAAGGTGTTCTTCCCGGTGTACGTGGATGGCGCGGGGCTGTCGGTCGGCGACCTGCACTTCAGCCAGGGCGACGGCGAGATCACGTTCTGCGGCGCGATCGAGATGGCCGGCTGGGTGCACATGCGCGTGAACCTGATCAAGGGCGGCATGGCCAAGTACGGCATCCGCAACCCGGTGTTCCAGCCGAGCCCGATCACGCCGAACTACAACGACTACCTGATCTTCGAGGGCATTTCCGTCGACGAGTCGGGCGGCCAGCATTACCTCGACGTGACCGTCGCCTATCGCCAGGCCTGCCTGAACGCCATCGAATACCTGAAGAAGTTCGGCTACTCGGGCGCGCAGGCCTATTCGCTGCTCGGCTGCGCGCCGGTGCAGGGGCATATCAGCGGCGTGGTGGACATTCCGAACGCCTGCGCGACGCTGTGGCTGCCGACCCAGATCTTCGATTTCGACATCCGGCCGAACGCGCAGGGGCCGGTGCGGCACGTGACGGGCGAGGTGGACCTGCCGATCTCGTACGACCTGACTCACGCCTGAGCACGGAGCGCCCGAGATGCCGATCTACGACTTTCACTGCGAGGCCTGCGGGCCGTTCGTCGCGATGCGCGCGATCGCCGAGCGCGACCGGCCCGCGCCATGCCCCGCGTGCGGCACGATCGGCGCGCGGCGGCTGACCGCGCCCGCGCTGGCGCTGATGGCGGGCGACCGGCGCACCGCGCACGCCACCAACGAGCGCGCCGCCCATGCGCCGCGTCAATCGGGCGAGGGTGGCGGCGGCGGTGGGGGCCGTCACCGGCCCGGCTGCGGCTGCTGTTCGGGCGGGCGCGCGACGCTGGCCGGCGCGAGCGGCGGCGGGGCGATCGGCAAGCCGGCGCAGGCCAACCCGGCGGCGGCGCTCAAGCAGCCCGCCGGCCGGCCCTGGATGATCAGTCACTGAACCCTGGCGCGGGGCCGCATGCCTGCGCGCCCCGCGCACCGAACGGAGCAAGACGATGCGACATGGCGATATTTCGAGCAGCCGCGACAGTGTCGGCGTGGCGGTGGTCAACTACCGGATGCCGCGCCTGCATACGCGCGCCGAGGTGCTGGAGAACGCGCGCAAGATCGGCGAGATGCTGATCGGCATGAAGCGCGGGCTGCCGGGCATGGACCTGGTGATCTTCCCCGAGTATTCGACGCACGGCATCATGTACGACGAGGCCGAAATGTATGAAACGGCCTCCACCATCCCCGGCGCGGAAACCGAGATCTTCTCGGCCGCCTGCCGCCAGGCCAACGTGTGGGGCGTGTTCTCGATCACCGGCGAGCGCCACGAGGAACACCCCAACAAGGCGCCGTACAACACGCTGATCCTGATCGACAACCACGGCGAGATCGTGCAGAAGTACCGCAAGATCATGCCGTGGACGCCGATCGAGGGCTGGTATCCGGGCGACCGCACCTACGTGAGCGACGGCCCGAAGGGCCTGAAGATCAGCCTGATCATCTGCGACGACGGCAACTATCCGGAGATCTGGCGCGACTGCGCGATGCGCGGCGCGGAGCTGATCGTGCGCTGCCAGGGCTACATGTACCCGGCCAAGGAGCAGCAGGTGATGGTGTCGAAGGCGATGGCCTGGATGAACAACACCTACGTGGCGGTGGCCAACGCGGCCGGCTTCGACGGCGTGTATTCGTATTTCGGGCATTCGGCCATCGTCGGTTTCGACGGGCGCACGCTCGGCGAATGCGGCGAGGAGGAGATGGGCGTGCAGTACGCGGAGCTTTCGGTCTCGCTGATCCGCGACGCGCGCCGCAACCTGCAGTCGCAGAACCATCTCTACAAGCTGCTGCATCGCGGCTATACCGGCACGATCCATTCGGGCGACAGCGTGCACGGCGTGGCCGATTGCCCGTTTGCGTTCTATCGCGACTGGATCGCCGATCCGCAGAAGGCGCGCGCGGCCGTGGAGGCGATCACGCGGCCGATGCCGGGCACGCCCGAGTGCCCGGTGGAGGGGATTCCGCACACGGCGGATGGGGCGTCTTGAGTTTGCCGATGCATTGAGGCGTGGATACGAGTCGGGCGGCGCGCCGCCCGGCGATTCAGACGGCCGAAGCCTCGCCTTCGTTCTCGCTGCCGCCGCGATACCCGAGCTTCTCCGAAATCGCCTGCCCGGCCTGCTTGAGCAGCGCCACGTAATGCGGCTTGGTGTCGGCGCCGCAGCGCATGGTCGGAAACGAGATCGACAGCCCCGCGATCGCGCGGCCGAAGCGGTCGAACACCGGCACCGCCAGGCACACCAGCCCGTCTTCCTGTTCCTCGTTGTCCTCGCCGTAACCCTGCTCGCGCACGTGCGGAAGAATGCTCCAGACGGCTTCGGCCGAGGCCAGCGTCTTCGGCGTGGACTTGCGGAACACCACGCGCGCGAGCGCCTCGCGCGCCTCGTCGGGCGCCATCCAGGCCAGCAGCACCTTGCCGATCGCGGTGCTGTGGAGCGGGTTGGTGCGGCCGATCCGCGAATGCATGCGCAGCCCGTAATCGGCGTCGATCTTGTGGATGTAGATGATGTGATCCTCGTCGAACGCGCCGAGGTGCAGCGCCTCGCGCGTGAGCCGGCCGATGCGGCGCATCTCGATGTCGGCCTCGCGCACCAGGTCGACGCTGTCGAGCGCCTGCGCGCCGAGTTCGAACAGGCGGATCGTCAGCCGGTAGCGCTCGGTTTCGTCTTCCTGCGCGACGAAGCCGAGCGTCTTCAGCGTCTGCAGGAAGCGGTGCACGGTGGTCTTGGACATGCCGAGCCGCTGCGACAGCTCGCTGATGCCGATCGGGCCGTGCGCGCCGAGCGCTTCCAGCACGGCGAACACCTTGCCGGCGGCCGAGGCCGATTCGGCCTTGTCGCCGTCGTCGTTTCGCGCCCGGGACGCGGCCTCGTCCTTGCGGCGCGTGAGCATCGCTTCCATGTGCAGACCATCCGTCGAATATGAATCAGGCGTGAGCATAGCGTGTCCGGGCGCGGCCTTGCATCAGCGGGCCAGCCAGCCGCCGTCGACGGCCAGCGTGTGGCCGTGCACGTAATCGGAGGCCGACGAGGCGAGGAACAGCACCGGCCCGGCCAGATCCTCGGGCGTGCCCCAGCGCCCGGCCGGAATCCGGCCGAGGATTTCCTCGTTGCGCTGCGCATCCTCGCGCAGTTGCGTGGTGTTGTTGGTGGCCATGTAGCCTGGCGCGATCGCGTTGACGTTGATGCCGCGCGCGGCCCATTCGTTGGCGAGCAGGCGCGTGAGCCCCAGCACGCCGCTCTTCGACGCGGTGTACGACGGCACCCGCACGCCGCCCTGGAACGACAGCATCGACGCGACGTTGATGATCTTGCCGGGGCCGTCCTGCCGCACGAACTGCTTCGCCACGGCCTGCGCGAGGAAGAACACCGTCTTCAGGTTGGTGTCGATCACGGCGTCCCAGTCGTCCTCGGTGAAGGCGAGCGCGTCGTTGCGGCGGATGATGCCGGCGTTGTTGACGAGGATGTCGATGCGGCCGAACGCCTCGACGCTGGCGGCGATCAAGTCGTCGATCGGCGCGATGCTCGACAGGTCGGCGCGCAGGTCCAGGAAGCGGCGGCCGAGCGCCTCGACGCGCGCGAGCGTGTCGGCCGGCGCGCCGCGGTTGACGCCCACGATGTCGCAGCCGGCCTGCGCCAGCGCGATGGCCATGCCGGCGCCCAGGCCGGTATTGCAGCCGGTCACGAGCGCGACCTTGCCGCTCAGGTCGAAGGGGGAGGCCGGGGTCACGGTTCGGTTCTCGAGGCTCATGAGGCTTAGCGCAGCGCGGAAATCGCGACGTGGTCCATGTCCTTGAACACCTGGTTCTCGCCGACCATGCCCCAGATGAACGTATAGGCGCGCGTGCCGACGCCCGAGTGGATCGACCAGCTCGGCGAGATCACGGCCTGCTCGTTGTGCACCAGCAGATGGCGCGTCTCGGTCGGCTCGCCGCACATGTGGAACACCGCCGCGTCGTCCTGCATGCCGAAATAGAAATACACCTCCATGCGCCGCTCGTGCGTATGGCACGGCATGGTGTTCCACAGGTTGCCCGGTTCGAGCTTGGTCATGCCCATCGACAGCTGGCAGGTCTGCACGACTTCCGGAACGATGAACTTGTAGATGGTGCGGCGGTTGCTGGTGGACGGATCGCCGAGCGTTTCGGGCGAGGCCTGCGCCAGCGTGATGACGCGCGTGGGGTAGGCGGTGTGGGCCGGCGCGCAGTTCAGGTAGAACTTGGCCGGGCGGCTGGCGTCGTCGCTGCCGAACGCCACCGATTGCGCGCCCTGGCCGATATAGATCGCTTCCTCGAAGCGCACCGCGTGACGCGTGCCGTCCACGTCCACCCAGCCGTCGCCGCCGATATTGATCGCGCCCAGCTCGCGCCGCTGCAGCAGGTGATCGACGCCGATCGACTTGCCGAGCGAGGCCGGCACTTCCACTGCGCGCGTGGCGGGGAACGCGCCGCCCACGATGATGCGGTCGATATGGCTGTAGGTCAGTTGCAGCGCATCCGGCTCGAACACCTTCTCGACCAGGAAATGCCGGCGCAGCCCGGCCGTATCGAGGGTTTTCGCGTGCTCGCTGTGAATCGCCTGCCTGACTTCCATGTGCTGTCTCCGTGGGGGATCGATGCGCGGGCTGCCGCGCTCGGCGCCCGCTGGTGTTCCGGCATTAGAGCACAACCGGAAAATAATCGGAACATCGTTCCAACTATTTTTCTGGGTCGCCGGAAAATCCGCTGCGTCTCGATGCGGGGGCCTTGTCTTGGTGCAGGGTTAACCGCCATGGGAGGCGATCAGAGAATGGAATAACGTTCCGAAATCACGTCAGGAGACGACGGATTCGATAACGGACGCCTGCGTCCAGGGATGGAGAACCCAGTGAAAATCAAGAAATTCATCGACCGCGTGCCGGGTGGGCTGATGCTGGTGCCGATGGTGCTCGGCGCCTGCGTGCACACCTTCGCGCCCGATTCGGGGAAGTATTTCGGCTCGTTTACCAACGGGCTGATTTCGGGCACGGTGCCGATTCTGGCGGTGTGGTTCTTCTGCATGGGGGCGACCATCGACCTGCGCGCCACCGGCGTGGTGCTGCGCAAGTCGGGCACGCTGGTGCTGACCAAGACGCTGGTGGCGTGGCTCGTCACGCTGATCTGCGCGCGCTTCATTCCGGGTGACGGCATTCAGAGCGGGGTGTTCGCCGGGCTGTCGCTGCTGGCGATCGTGGCCTCGATGGACATGACCAACGGCGGCCTCTACGCCGCCGTCATGCAGCAGTACGGCACACGAGAGGAGGCCGGGGCGTTCGTGCTGATGTCGCTCGAATCGGGGCCGCTCGTCAGCATGACGATCCTCGGCGCGACCGGGGTGGCGGTGTTCGAGCCGCGGCTGTTCGTGGGCGCGGTGCTGCCGTTCCTGATCGGCTTCGCGCTCGGCAACCTCGACCGCGACCTGCGCGACCTGTTCGGCCGCTGCGTGCATCCGCTGATTCCGTTCTTCGGTTTCGCGCTCGGCAACGGCATCGATCTGCACGTGATCGCGACCAGCGGCATTCCGGGCATCTTCCTCGGCGTGGCCGTGATCCTCGTCACGGGCATTCCGCTGATCCTGGCGGATCGCTTCATCGGCGGCGGCAACGGCACGGCGGGCATCGCGGCCTCGTCCACGGCGGGTGCGGCGGTCGCCAACCCGGCGATCATCGGCGAGATGGTGCCGCGCCTGAAGCCGCTGGTGCCGGCCGCCACGGCCACGGTGGCCACGGCCTGCCTGATCACGGCGATCCTGGTGCCGATCGTCACGGCGATCTGGGCGCGGCGCTTCGCGAAGCCGGTGGAAGCCGGCGAGGCGGCGGGCGACGCCGGGCTGCAGCAGGTCGGCGTGTCCGCGCATCAGCAGGGCCATATCTGATCCGATCGCGCGCCGGCGTGCCGCCTGATGGCGGTGCGCCGGTCGTGGAATCGAGCGCCGGAGCGTGGTTGGCTCCGGCGTTGTCGTCGATGCGCGCCCCAGGCCGCGCAAATTTGCTATCGTCCGGGCTTGTTCGTTGCGCTACACGCCCTTGCCATGACCGACCGCATCGTTGCCGCCTTCGATTTCGACGGCACCATCACCACTTCCGACAGCTTCCGGCACTTCGTGCAGCAGGCCGTCGGCCCGATCCGTTTTGCCTGGGCCGGCCTGCGCGCGCTGCCGTGGATCGTCGCGATGAAGGCCGGCTGGATCTCGCGCGGCGCGGCCAAGGCGCGCTTCGCGTGGTTCGCGTTCGGGCCGATCGCGCAGGTCGAGCTCGATGCGCGCGCCGCGCGCTTCGTCGCCACCGAGTTGCCGCGCCTGGTGCGGCCCGAGATGCTCGAACGCGTGCGCGAGCATCAGGCGCGCGGTCATACGGTGGTGCTGGTCAGCGCGTCGCCGTCGCTGTACCTGGAGAAATGGGCCGCGACGGCCGGCATCGACACCGTGCTCGCCACGCGCCTGGCGTTCGAGGGCGGCCGCTTCACGGGCCGCTTCGATGGCGAGAATTGCTGGGGGCCGCAGAAGGTGGTGCGCCTCGCCGCGTGGTGGGGGGCGCAGCCGCCGGTGAAGCTGTTCGCCTATGGCGACAGCCGCGGCGACAAGGAGATGGCCGAGCGCGCCGATTGGTCGTGGATTCGCGGCCACGGGCCGATGGGGGCGATCGACGGCTGAGGTTGGGTAGCCCGCAAGCCGCCGGCCGCCGACGAAAAAAGGCCCGCATCGTTTCGATGCGGGCCTTTTTCATGGCGCGTCGCGAGCCGGGCGCACGCGGCGCCCGGCGCGGGCTCAGGACTGCTGGGCCGGCTTGTCGAGGCCGATGCGCGAGTAGCGGTTCAGGATCGGGATCATCTGTGCGTAGACCTTCGGGTTCGCCGCGACGATCTCGTTGCGGTCGAGGAAATCCGATTCGCCGTGATAGTTGCCCACCAGGCCGCCGGCCTCGGTGATCAGCAGGCTGCCCGCGGCGATGTCCCAGGCGTGGATGCCTTGCTCGAAGAACGCGTCGAGGCGGCCCGCCGCGACGTTCGCCAGATCGAGCGCGGCCGCGCCCGGGCGGCGCAGGCCCGAGCAGGCTTGCGTCATTTCCATGAACAGGCGCGTGTATTCCTCGAGGCCATCTTTTTCGCGGAACGGGAAGCCGGTGCCGACCAGCGCGTCCGCCAGGCGGTCGCGGCGGCCGACGCGGATGCGGCGGTCGTTCAGGAACGCGCCGCGGCCGCGAGTGGCCGTGAACAGGTCGTTCTTGTTCGGATCGTAGACAACAGCCTGCTGCACCACGCCGCGATGCGCGAGCGCGATCGAGACGCAGTAGTACGGGAAGCCATGGATGAAGTTGGTGGTGCCGTCGAGCGGATCGATGATCCAGACGTATTCGGATTCGTTGTCCGACTTGCCCGATTCCTCGGCCAGGATCGCGTGATCGGGGTAGGCTGTCTTGAGCGTGTCGATGATCGCGTCTTCCGCGGCTTTGTCGACTTCCGTGACGAAATCGTTGTGCTGCTTCTTGCGGACCTCGACCAGATCGAGATCGAGCGAGGCGCGGTTGATGATCTGCCCGGCGCGACGCGCAGCCTTGACAGCAATATTGAGCATGGGATGCATGAGCCTGATCCTGTAGCCGGCGGCAAGGGGCCGCCACGAAGGTGAACTGAACCGGCGAAGCGCCGCCCGGCAAGGCTGGGCGGACGTTTCGTCGACGGAAGACGCGAATTGACAAAGAACGGGGCGCTGGCGCTGTGCCGTTGCCCACTGCCATGACAGGCGACGGGCAAGCGCGAAACCGGCATTTTACCCGAGTCGGGGCGTTTTTCCGACCGTCACGTGGCCTGGACCGTTCGGCCGGGTGGGATTAGTGTGGCGTTGGCGCTACCATGACGCCCGACTCTCATGTTCTCTGGACGGATCCACACGTTGGCAACCTCGCATTCCACCCCGGCCACGCTGTCCGGTTCTGATTCCGGCTCCGCCTTCGCCGCTGCACGCTTCGTGCTGGTCGAGCCGAGCCACCCTGGCAATGTCGGCGCGGCGGCCCGCGCGCTCAAGACCATGGGTTTCTCGCGGCTGGTGCTGGTCGCGCCGCGCGTGGCCGACGTGCTGGCCGATCCGGACGCCATCGCCATGGCGAGCGGCGCCGACGACGTGCTGGCCGCCACGCGCATCGTGGCCACGCTCGACGAGGCGCTGGCCGGCGTGCAGTGGTCGGTGGCCCTCAGCGCACGCAGCCGCGAATACGGCCCGCCGCGTCTCGCGCCGCGCGCGGCCGCCGGCGAGGCGCAGCGCCAGCTCGCCAGCGGCGAAATTGCGTTCGTGTTCGGCAACGAGCGCGTCGGGCTGTCGAACGAGCATGTCGAGCGCTGCAGCGCCATCGCGCATATCCCGGCCAATCCCGATTACAGCTCGCTGAATTTGTCGCAGGCGATCCAGGTGCTCGCGTACGAGCTGCGCGTGGCGCTGCTCGAGGTCGCGGCGCAGGCGCCGCAGCCGCACGACGGTCCGGTCGGCGCGGTCGGTGTGGTCGGCACGCTCGCGCAGGCCGAGGAGATCGAGCGGATGTTCTCGCATCTCGAAACGGCGCTGGTCGCGCTCGATTTTCTCGATCCGCACAACCCGAAAAAACTGATGTCGCGGCTGCGGCGGCTGTTCTCGCGCGCCGGGCTGGAGCGCGAGGAGGTCAATATCCTGCGCGGCATCGCCAAGCACATCCTGATCAAATCGGGGCGCGAAGAGTGCTGAAGCGGCGGGGTGCCGGGCGTTCGCAGCCAATACCCCCGGCGTCGATGGGGGCAAGCGCGCACCGTCAGCGGCCGCGCGCGAGTCGCCCTACAATCGGTCGGCGCGTCATAAGCAAATGCCGTTGACGCATAAGGGCCGTGCGACGCAGAGCGCGCGGCGCATCCCCATCCCGGTCGACATCAGCCCCACACCATGTTCACGAGACTCCGAGAAGACATCGCGACGATCCGCGAGCGCGATCCCGCCGCTCGCAGCGCCTGGGAGGTGCTGACCTGTTACCCCGGCATCCACGCACTGATCTTCCATCGCATCGCGCACGCCTGCTGGCGGCGCGGCCGGCGCTGGCTCGGCCGCTTCGTGTCGCAGGTGGCGCGTTTCATGACCGGCATCGAGATCCACCCGGGCGCCACGCTCGGGCGGCGCGTGTTCATCGATCACGGCATGGGCGTGGTGATCGGCGAGACGGCGATCGTCGGCGACGACTGCACGATCTATCAGGGCGTGACGCTCGGCGGCACGTCGCTCACGCGCGGCGCGAAACGGCACCCCACGCTGGAGCGCGGCGTGATCGTCGGGGCGGGGGCGAAGGTGCTGGGCGGGTTCACGATCGGCGAGGGCGCGAAGATCGGCTCCAACGCGGTGGTCGTCAAGCCGGTGCCGGCGGGCGGCACCGCGGTCGGCAATCCGGCGCGGGTGGTCATGCCGGCGCAGGCGCCGGCCGAAGCGAAACGCGGCACGCCCGAGCGCGCCGCGTTCAGCGCCTACGGCATCACGCCGAACGCCGACGATCCGATGTCGCTCGCGATTCACGGCCTGGTCGATCATGCGGCGAAGGAAGCGCAGCGCGTCGACGAGGTGGTGGCGGCGCTGGAGCGGCTCGGCGAGCGCTTCGAGGCGCTGCAGGCCGACGGGCGGCTCGATCTGCGCAGGTTGTCGGCCGCGCTCGGCGGCCACGCGATCGAACATACCGGGTGAAGGGCTGAGGTAGCGAGCCGATCGGCCCAGGGCGGCGCATGCCGCCCGCCGTTCAGGATTCGAGCGGCAGCGCGCGCACGCCTTCGGCGTCGAGCCGCAAATAACCGCCGCGCGCCGCGCCGTGGTCCAGATCCCAATCGGGCAGCACCCAGCGCGTGCCTTCCGGCTCCGCATGCCGGGCCGGGCGGTGCGTGTGGCCGTGGATCATCAGGTCGGCGCCGCTGCGCCGGAACAATTGCGCGATGCCGTGGCGTGTGACGTCGTAGCGCGGCGACACCGGCCGCTCGCGGCCCGATTCGCTCTTGGCGCGCATGCGTTGCGCGAGCCCACGCCGCCATACCAGCGAGCGCGCGAGGAACAGCCACTGCGCGAGCCGGTTGCGCGCGAACCTTCGGAACCATTGATAGCCGCGATCGGCCGTGCATTGCGCGTCGCCATGCGCGAGCACGATGCGCTTGCCGAACGCGAGCACCACGGATGGATCGGGCACCAGCATCGCGCCGGCCTGCTTCATGAAACGCTTGCCGAGCAGGAAGTCGCGGTTGCCGTGCATCACGTAGAGCGCGATGCCGCGCTCCGGGAACGTGTGCAGCAGCGCGGCGATGTGCCGGGCGAACGGGTCGTCGTCGAGGATGTCGTCGCCGACCCAGTATTCGAACAGATCGCCGAGGATGAACACCGAATCGGCGCTCGCGGCCGTGACGTGCACGAAGTGCTCGAACGCGGCGACGGTGCGCGGAATCGCGTCGCTCAGGTGCAGATCGGAGATGAACAAAAACGGGCGTGCCGCGTGAGCGAGACTCTGCTCGCCCGGCACGCCCCCGGAGACGCTTCGCGGCGGTGTTTCCTGCAGCATCGAAGTGCCTCCTCGCCGCGTCAGACCACCACGGCCTTTTCGATCACGACGTCGTCGGCCGGCACGTCCTGATGGAAGCCCTTGCTGCCCGTCTTGACGGCCTTGATCTTGTCGACCACGTCCTGGCCTTCGACCACCTTGCCGAACACGGCGTAGCCCCAGCCTTGCGGCGTCGGCGACGAGTGGTTCAGGAAGTCGTTGTCGTTGACGTTGATGAAGAACTGGGCCGTGGCCGAGTGCGGATCGTTGGTGCGGGCCATCGCGACCGTGTAGTTCGCGTTCTTCAGGCCGTTGTTCGCTTCGTTGTCGATCGGCGCTTCGGTCGGCTTCTGCTTCATGCCCGGCTCGAAACCGCCGCCCTGGATCATGAAGTTGTTGATGACGCGGTGGAACACCGTGTTGTCGTAGTGGCCGGCCTTCACGTAGTTGAGGAAGTTTTCCACCGACTTCGGTGCTTTTTCGGCGTCGAGTTCGAGCTTGATCACGCCGTGGTTCGTATGCAGTTCAACCATGATGGTTCCTTCGTTGAGGGTGGTGAAAATGGCAAGCGGCCGGTCGAAACGACGCGGCCGCGTAGGGGGCGCGTACCTGCGCGCCGGTTGATCGGCTTACTTGCCGACGACGCTCGCCGAATCGATCGTGATCGGCTTTTCCGGCACGTCGCGCATGCCGCCGCGCGAGGTGGTGGGCGTCGCCTCGATCTTCTTGACGACATCCATGCCCGACACGACCTTGCCGAACACGGCATAGCCGTTGCCGTCCGGGTTCGGGTAGTCGAGGTTGGCGTTGTCGACGGTATTGATGAAGAACTGCGCCGTGGCCGAATTCGGATCGCTGGTGCGGGCCATCGCGATCGTGCCGGTCACGTTCTTCAGGCCGTTGCGGCTTTCGAGCGGGATCGCCGCGCGGGTCGGCTTTTCGTCGAAGTTGGCCTTGTAGCCGCCGCCCTGGATCATGAAGCCCGGGATCACGCGGTGGAAGATCGTGCCGTTGTACTGGCCGGATTTCACGTAGTCGAGGAAGTTGGCCACGGTCTTGGGGGCCTTCTCCGGATACAGCTCGACGCGAATCTCGCCCTGCGAGGTCTTCAGTTGCACGACGGGGTGCGTGGCGGCCGTTTGCGCGTATGCCGGTGCGGTCGCAACGAGGGCGGCGCTGCCGAGCGCCAACAACAGACGTTTCATGACGATCCTCTGGATGATGGGTAAAAGGCGCGTGGCGATGCGGCGTCAGTTCGACGGCGCGAGGTAGGGCGGCGTCGTCAGCGACGTGCCGCTCACGCCGAACTGGAAGCTCGGCGACAGCGGCAGCGTGGTGGTGGAGACGTTCGCCGCCGCGGCGTTCGACAACGCGCTCGTGCGGCTCGCGGCGGCAGGCGCGGCGGCGGAGGCCGGCGACGGCGAGACGATCCGGTCGATATCGGCCAGCCGCTGCGCGGTCGGGCCGCTGGTGTGGCCGAGCTTCTGCGCGCGCTTGTACGATTCGGCCGCGAGCCGCAGGTACAGATCGCCGAGGTTCTCGTAGGCCACGGTGTAGTCGGGGTTGGCCTGGATCGCGGTGACGAGCGCGGCGCGCGCTTCTTCATAGCGGCCATGCTTGGCATACAGCGCGGCGAGATTGTTGTACGGCTCGGGGAGTTCGGGGTAGGCCTGGGTGATCGCGGTGAATTGCCGGATCGCGTCGTCGTCGCGATTCAGCCGCGCGAGCACGGTGCCTCGCTTGAACTGCGCCTGCACGTCGCGCGGGTTCGACGCGATACGCGCGTCGAGCTGCGACAGTGCCGCCGACCAGTTGCGGCCGGTGATCGACGTGTCGATTTCCGGCGTGCCGTCGGCGGTGGCGGGAGCCTTCTGGGCAAAGACCGGGAAGGCCAGCGCTGCACCGAGTACGGCGGTTGCAACGAGGGTCGCAGCGCTCGGCGCGCGGCCGCGGGAAGATTTCATGGGCTTAAATCGCAATGTTATACTCCGACCCATTCTAGCAAATCGTCCGCGCGTTCCGGCGAGCCGCGGACTGTCTTTTGCCTCTCGCAGCCGTTTCTTGCGGCCGTTGACGCTTCGCCCGCCGTCCGTTCGGCGCCGCCGTTGCGCGGCGAGTCGAGTCGGCCCGCGGCAGGCGCTCCGAGCGGAATCTCTTGCAAGCGCCCGTCGCCAGGGCGGCACCCATCGGCTCTCGTTTCATCTCTATGGAATCTCTGCGCATCTACAACACGCTCGCGCGTGACAAGCAAGTCTTCGCGCCAAGGCATCCTGGCGAAGTACGGATGTACGTTTGCGGCATCACCGTATACGACTACTGTCACGTCGGGCACGCGCGCATGATGGTCGTGTTCGACATCGTGCAGCGCTGGCTGCGCGATCTCGGCTATCGCGTGACGTACGTGCGCAATATTACCGACATCGACGACAAGATCATCCGCCGCGCGGTCGAGAACCGCGAGACGATCGCCTCGCTCACGTCCCGCTTCATCGCCGCGATGCATGAAGACCTGGATGCGCTCGGCGTCGAGCGGCCCGAGCACGAGCCGCGCGCGACGCAGTTCATCCCGCAGATGCTCGGCATGATCGAGAAGCTCGAAGCCAACGGCTACGCCTATCAGGCGACGGACGGCGACGTCAATTACGCGGTGCGCAAGTTCGCCAACTACGGCCGCCTGTCGGGCAAGTCGCTCGACGATCTGCGCGCCGGCGAGCGCGTCGCCGCGAACGACGCCAAGCAGGACCCGCTCGATTTCGTGCTGTGGAAGAGCGCCAAGCCCGACGAGCCGGCCGATACGAGCTGGGATTCGAAGTACGGACGCGGCCGGCCGGGCTGGCATATCGAATGTTCGGCGATGGGCTGCACGCTGCTCGGCGATCACTTCGACATCCACGGCGGCGGCCAGGATCTGCAGTTCCCGCACCACGAGAACGAGATCGCCCAGAGCGAAGGCGCCACCGGCACCCCCTTCGTCAACTACTGGATGCACAACGGCTTCGTGCAGGTCGACAGCGAGAAGATGTCGAAATCGCTCGGCAACTTCTTCACGATCCGCGAAGTGCTCGCGAAGTACGACGCCGAGGTGATGCGTTTCTTCATCGTGCGCACCCATTACCGCTCGCCGCTCAATTACAGCGATGTGTCGCTCGACGATGCGCGCGCCGCTCTCACGCGCCTGTATACCGCGCTGAAAGATGTGACGCCCGATGCGGCGCCGCTCGATCGCGACGAGCCGCATGCGCAGCGTTTCGCGGCCGCGATGAACGACGACTTCAACACGGCGCTGGCCGTGTCGGTGCTGTTCGAACTGGCCGGCGAAGTCAATCGCACGGGCTCGCCGTCGCTGGCGCGTCAGCTCAAGCATCTCGGTGCGCTGCTGGGCCTGCTTGGCCGCGAGCCGCGCGCCTATTTGCAGCAGGCTGCCGGCGCGGCCGACAATGCGCTCGACGCCGCAGCGGTCGAGGCGCAGATCGCCGCGCGCACCGCGGCGAAGCTGGCGAAGAACTATGCCGAAGCGGACCGGCTCCGGGCGCAATTGCTCGAAGCTGGCGTCGCGCTTGAAGACAAACCGGGCGGGTTGACCGAATGGCGTCGCGTTTGATCGCGCGTCGTCCGTTCCGCTGACCCGCCAGGCAGGAGGCAAGATGGCAACGGGCAGGAAAGTGCCGGCGAAAGGCGCGGCACGCACGGCGAACGCGTCGCCGGTGGCCGCGAAGCGTGCGCCGGCCGGGAAGGTCGCCGCCAAGCGCGTGGACGCCATTAACGGCGCCGCGCATGCGCCGCTCGCGCGCGCCGTGGCGAAGGCCGCGCCCGCCGAGCGCCGCGAGCCGCCGGCCGAAACGGAGGCGCCGGCGCATGCCGACGCCGTGCTCGAGGTGGTGGTGCGCCCGCCCTATTGGGACAAGGCCTGCGCCGATCTCGTCAAGCGCGACCGCATCCTCAAAAAGCTGATCCCGAAGTTCGGCCCGGCCCATCTGGTCAAGCGCGGCGACCCGTTCGTCACGCTCGCGCGCTCGGTGGTCGGCCAGCAGATCTCGGTCGCCTCGGCGCAGGCCGTGTGGGCCGCGATCGAAGCGGCCTGCCCGAAGCTCTCGCCGCAGCAGGTGATCCGGCTCGGCCTCGACAAGCTCGGCGCCTGCGGCCTGTCCAAGCGCAAGTCCGAATACATCATCGATCTGGCCCAGCACTTCGTGTCCGGCGCGCTGCACGTCGACAAGTGGACCTCGATGGAAGACGAGGCCGTGATCGCCGAGCTCACGCAGATCCGCGGCATCGGCCGCTGGACGGCCGAGATGTTCCTGATCTTCAACCTGTCGCGGCCCGACGTGCTGCCGCTCGACGACCCCGGCCTGATCCGCGCGATCAGCGTCAACTATTTCAGCGGCGAGCCGGTCACGCGCAGCGAGGCGCGCGAAGTGGCCGCCAACTGGGAGCCGTGGCGTACTGTCGCAACCTGGTACATGTGGCGCAGTCTGGACACGGAAACCGGCGACGCTTGACCCGAATTGACTATTGCTTAGGTTGGGTCGATAGTTTCGACCCGATTTTGATGCGGGCGAGCGCGGTTAGAATACGCGCTGCCGCATGACCCAAGGATTCTCATACATGAAGACCACGTTTCTGGATTTCGAACAGCCGATCGCCGAACTTGAAGGCAAGATCGAAGAACTGCGTTTTGTGCAGGACGATTCGGCTGTCGACATTTCGGAAGAGATCGAGCGTCTGTCGAAGAAGAGCCAGCAGTTGACCAAGGATCTCTACGCGAACCTGTCGCCCTGGCAGGTTTCGCAGATCGCGCGTCATCCGCAGCGCCCGTACACGCTCGATTACGTGAACGAGCTGTTCACCGATTTCCATGAACTGCACGGTGACCGCGCCTTTGCCGACGACCAGTCGATCATCGGCGGTCTGGCGCGTTTCGGCGGCACCCCGTGCATGGTGATCGGCCATCAGAAGGGGCGCGACACCAAGGAGCGCGCGGCGCGCAACTTCGGCATGCCCCGACCGGAAGGCTATCGCAAGGCCGAGCGCCTGATGCGCCTGGCCGAGAAGTTCAGCCTGCCGCTGTTTACGTTCGTCGATACCCCGGGCGCGTATCCGGGCATCGGCGCCGAGGAGCGCAGCCAGTCGGAAGCGATCGGCCGCAATCTCTACGTGATGGCCGAGCTGAAGACGCCGATCATCACCACCATCATCGGCGAAGGCGGCTCGGGCGGCGCGCTCGCGATCGCCGTGGCCGACACCGTGCTGATGCTGCAGTTCTCCACCTATTCGGTGATCTCGCCGGAAGGTTGCGCGTCGATTCTCTGGAAGAGCGCGGCGAAGGCGCCGGAAGCGGCGGAAGCGCTGGGCCTGACCGCGCATCGCCTGAAGGCGCTCGGCCTGATCGACAAGATCGTCAACGAGCCGCTCGGCGGCGCGCATCGCGATCCGAAGGGCATGGCCGCGCTGCTGCGCCGTGCGCTCGCCGACACGCTGCGCCAGTTCCAGGGCATGGGCATCGATGCGTTGCGCGAGCGCCGCATGGAGCGCCTGCTCGGCTACGGCAAGTTCAAGGAAACCACGCCGGGCCTGTGAGCCTGGCATATCGCGCCGCCCGCTTCGTGACGCGCGCGTGTTACCGATGATTCCACCGAAAGATCTCTCCGCGGACCGCGTCGTGCTCGACGCGGTCCGCGTTGCTTTGGGCCGCCTGCCCGACGACGCGACGATCGGCATCGCCTACAGCGGCGGCCTCGATTCCACCGTGCTGCTCGATGCCGCGGTGCGCGTGGCCGGCGCCGCGCGCTGCTTCGCGTTCCATGTGCATCACGGCCTCAGCGGCAATGCCGATGCGTGGCTGGCGCATGCCGAGGCCACCGCCGCGGCGCTCGGCGTGCGCTTCGCGGCCGAGCGTGTCGCGGTGCCGCGCGAGACCGGGTTGGGGGTCGAGGCCAGCGCGCGCGAGGTGCGCTATCGCGCGCTCGACGCGCTCGGCGAACATCACGACGCGCAGGCGCTGTGGCTCGCCCAGCATGCCGACGATCAGGCCGAAACCGTGCTGCTGCAGTTGCTGCGCGGCGCCGGGCTGGCCGGCATGGCGGCGATGGCGCCGAGCTATCTGCCGGCCGATGCGCGCATCGTGCGGGTGCGGCCGCTGCTGCATCTGTTGCGCGCGCAACTCGAACGCTATGCCGAAGCGCGTGCCCTGCGCTGGATCGACGACGAGTCGAACGCCGACACGCGCTATGCACGCAATGCGCTGCGCCTGGAGGTGTTGCCCGCGCTGTCGGTCCATTTCCCCGGGTTTCGCGATGCGCTGTCGCGCACCGCGCAGCATGCCGCCGCCGCACAACGGCTGCTCGACGTGCTCGCGGCCGGCGATCTGGACAACGTGGGGCACGAGGACGACGAGGGCCGCCGCCTGTTATCGCGCGAGCGCTTGCTGGCGCTCGACGACGAACGCGGCGCGAACCTGCTGCGGCACTGGATGCGCACGCTGGGCCTGCCCGGCGCTTCGGCCGCTCGATTGGCCGAGATGATCAAGCAACTGCGCGCCACGCAGGTGTCGCATGCGCTGCGCATCGATCACGCGGGGCAGTGCCTGCGCCTGTATCGCGGCGACGTGTACTGGGAAGCCGGCGACAGCGCCGATCCGGCCGACGACGGCACCGCACCCGCGCGGCCCGCTGCCCGGCTCGCCTGGCATGGGCAAGAGGTCTGGCACCTGCCGGCCTGGCGCGGCAGCTTCGTGTTCCGGCCGATCGCGGAAGACGAGGCGCTCGACGAATGCACCGTGACCGAAGCGCAACTCGCCGCCGCGCCGCTCGTCGTGCTCGCGCGCAGCGGTGGCGAACGGCTGCGCACATCGGCCGCCGGCCCGTCGCGCACTTTGAAGAATCTGTTCCAGGAGCGTGGCGTGCCGGCCTGGCAACGCGACGTGCCGCTGCTGCATGTGGGCGAGGTGCTGTTGTTCGTGCCGCGTATCGGCGTGAATCGCGCGCCCGAAGCGGGCGGTGAGGGGAGCGGGAACGGCCGCGCCGGCCACGCGCGCCGCCGCATCGAATGGCGGCCGGACCTGCTGATCGGCTGATCGGGCCCCGAAATATCGCTCCAAATTGGGGCATTTTCTTATGTGGTGCCAGATCAAATCGGCAAACTTGTCAAGCAGACCTCGATAGAGTACGCTCAGGCGTTTGCTCGGCTCGATATTTCGAGCATTTTGTGCAGGTTTCCCGCGTGACGTACCCGGTCTGCGCGGCCTGATCCGCCTTCCGGGCAAATCCGCCACGCCAGCGTGTTGCTTCCCGCCGTCTTCCTCGTCGTCGTCCACTGCCAAAAGCCGCGTGACCGAACGGCAGCGCGGCGTTCAGCGCAGCGCGCCCGCGCGGTCAATCTCCAGTACTGAACGACAATGGCACTCATCGTACACAAATACGGCGGCACCTCGATGGGCTCGGTCGAGCGCATCAAGAACGTCGCGAAACGCGTCGCGAAATGGCATCAGGCCGGTCACCAGCTGGTGGTCGTGCCGTCGGCGATGTCCGGCGAAACGAACCGCCTGCTCGGTCTCGCGAAGGAAATTTCGAGCCAGCCCAGCCCGCGCGAACTCGACATGATCGCGTCGACGGGCGAGCAGGTCAGCGTCGGTCTGTTGGCGATCGCGCTGCAGGACATCGGCGTGCCCGCTGTCAGCTACGCGGGTTGGCAAGTGCCGATCAAGACGGACAACGCCTATACCAAGGCCCGCATCCAGTCGATCGACGACGTGCGCGTGAAGCAGGACCTCGCGGCCGGCAAGGTCGTGATGATCACGGGCTTCCAGGGCGTCGACCCGGAAGGCAACATCACCACGCTGGGCCGCGGCGGCTCGGACACCTCGGCGGTGGCGGTTGCGGCCGCGCTCGGTGCCGAGGAATGCCTGATCTACACGGACGTCGACGGCGTGTACACGACCGATCCGCGCGTGGTGGACGACGCGCGCCGCCTCGATCGCGTCACGTTCGAGGAGATGCTGGAAATGGCCAGCCTCGGCTCGAAGGTGCTCCAGATCCGCTCGGTCGAATTCGCCGGCAAGTACCGCGTCAAGACGCGCGTGCTGTCGAGCCTGACCGATCCCCTGATTGCGCTCGACCAGGAAATGAAGTCGGGCACCCTGATTACTTTTGAAGAAGACGAGACCATGGAAAAGGCAGTCATTTCCGGCATCGCATTTCAACGCGACGAAGCCCGCATCGTGGTGATGGGCGTGCCCGACAAGCCGGGTATCGCCTACCAGATCCTCGGCCCGGTCGCCGACGCCAACATCGACGTCGACATGATCATCCAGAACCAGAGCGTGGCGGGCAAGACCGACTTCACGTTCACGGTCGGCCGCGGCGATTACCAGCGCGCCATGGATATCCTGACCAATCAGGTCAAGGGCCATGTGAACGCGGAGCAGGTGCTCGGCGACCCGAAGGTGTCGAAGGTGTCGGTGGTCGGCGTCGGCATGCGCTCGCACGTGGGCGTGGCCAGCACGGCGTTCCGCACGCTGTCGGAAGAGGGCATCAACATCCAGATGATCTCGACCTCCGAAATCAAGATCTCGGTGCTGATCGACGAGAAGTACATGGAACTGGCCGTGCGCGCGCTGCACAAGGCGTTCGAACTCGACCAGGCCTGAATTCGGCCTGGTGTCGACGCGGGTTCTTCGGGGCTCGCGCTCGATGACTAAGCCGTGTCGTCCGCAAGGTCGGCATGGGTGCGCAGCAGGTTGTCTGTTTCCGCTAAAAAACGTGCCGAAACATTTGACCTGAGTGTCGTGTCCAGATAGAATTTCGTTCTCGTCGCGCTGCCTCCCTGGCGCGATCGACAGTTTGGGAGACGTGGCCGAGAGGTCGAAGGCACTCCCCTGCTAAGGGAGCATCTGGGCCAAAACCTGGATCGAGGGTTCGAATCCCTCCGTCTCCGCCAAAAGCGGGACAAAAGCCCCGTAAGTTCAAGGACTTACGGGGCTTTTCCTTTTTCAGCCCATCACACAGCCCATCATTGAGTATCGGCCTGTGGGCGGCTATCACCTTGTCGTGCCGATGCTAGTAGGCCGCTGATACCATCTGGTGGCGGGGCATTCAGATTCGCGCGTCCAATTCTCAACTAGGTACTCTCTTGACACGCGCGGGTGCGCGATCTAATCGTGCAGGCGTTGGGATGTTGTCGTGTATCGAGGCAGGTACAGGGTTTCTTTGAACGAGGTTTGCTGCTATCGGTGAGAGACATGGAGCTAAGGCGACCCCGGTACATCGAGTGTGGCAGTAACGTATGGTCGGTGGCTTCGGAGCGCAGATTTGTCTCACAAAAATTACAGACGGTAAGTTGATCGATGGCGCGTGTGCTGGCGACGGCAACTGACGCTAAGCTAAGCGCCCCTGAACTCGACAACATTTTCAGATCATGACCGTCTCTGACTGCTTAGCGCGACACGAAACGAACATCGTAAATTTGGCAAACTTAACGCTTGGCAACCTTGCGGTCAGCTATGCGGCTCTCAAGGCGGGAAGGAAGCCGGCAGACTTCGTATTAGAAGTTATAAACGTTATTAGAGCGCGCGACGATCTCGCTGTTGATGACGTGGTGGCGTTCGTCGTGCAATGTTTTCCCGACTCTGATGCGGGAAAAGGATTGGATTGGATTTCAAATTCCGGAAGTCTCCCGCATATTTTATCATGCGTATATTGCATGCGAGCGATTAAAATTTTTGATGCTGAAGATGTAAATCTCGCGTGGGCCCACATGGCGCAGGCAAGATATTGGTGCGGGGTTGCGGTGGCATCTAAAGGTATAGAGGAAGCAAGGAAGCAAACGATTTCGGAAACGTCTAAAGAAGTTCTGGTTAATAAAGCACGTGCGGGAGGGAAGGCTCGCGATCAAGCATATGAGCCTATCCGGCAATTCGCATACGAGCTTGTTCGAAGTAAAAAACCAGAGACCGGTTGGGCGTCTCGTGCAGTAGCTGTGGACAAACTTAAAAAAGAAGTTCTAGATTTTTCGAATAAAAATGGTCGACGGCTCGCGGACAAGAATGTTGCCAATTTGTTGGACAATTGGTTTTCGAAAATTCCTGATTATGAAAATATTTTTAATATAAATCGAAAAAAGAGAATTGACTAAATCAGGGTGCTAAATTAAGTGGGGCGTCGTAGCTTTGCGGCAGTATTGCTACGGCGCAAAATCTGCCTCATGTGTTACCAACATTGCATGGCGGTGGTGCCGGTGCCGCAACTTACTAGTCGAATGTTCGTGAAAATGCGGCTGGGACTGTTTTTGCTTTTGATCTAGTTAACTGGGCTCATATCGCTTTTTTGCTACTCTAAGGCGGCTATCGGCCAGGAGGAGACCGTCATACTCACGCGTTGTTGGACATTCGAGCGTCGGTTTCTGCTTGCTCATCAGCCGGTGGACTTATCGGTCGGCCATGAGATAGCGGATGACGAGCGCCGGGTCGGCGACGTCGAGTATGAGACGGCGGAAAATACGTTTTCGCATATGTTCCTCGTCGAGCAACCATGGCTCGCCCTTCTCACCCAGATACCGGACGAGGGCCTCCTGATGGTCGATGTCCGCGGGAAGATTCAGGCGGGTCGCAAGCAGTCCCGCGATGACATCGTCAACTTCGATGTCGAGCGGTTTCGAGTCGATAATGAGCTTCAGGTGCATGACGGGCTCCGGAGCAAAAAGGCGCTACACGCCGGTGAGGGGTGTAGCGCGAAACTGGGGCTGTCCGGCCGGACCAGGTCCGCCTGAGGATGACAGCCCAGCTACTGCTCAATAATCGAGTTCCGGTGCGGGGGTCGGTGCGGGCTTGTCGTCCTTCGGTGCTTCAGCAACGGTCGCGTCCGTCGTGAGGATCAGCCCGGCGATGGACGCGGCGTTCTGCAGTGCCGTGCGCGTGACCTTGGTCGGATCGACGACGCCGGTTTCGACCAAATCGCCGTATTCGCCGGTGGCCGCGTTGTAGCCGAAGTTGCCCTTGCCGTCGCGCACCTTCGCGATCACGACCGATGGCTCGTCGCCAGCATTCGACGCGATCACGCGCAGCGGTGCTTCCAGTGCGCGCAGCACGATCTGGATGCCTGCGTCCTGGTCGGCGTTGAGGCCTTTCAGGTTCGTCACGCCGGCGCGGGCACGCAGCAGTGCGACGCCGCCGCCCGGCACGATCCCTTCCTCGACGGCCGCGCGCGTCGCGTGCAACGCATCGTCGACGCGGTCCTTCTTCTCCTTCATTTCGACTTCGGTGGCCGCGCCGACCTTTATGACCGCAACGCCGCCCGCGAGTTTGGCGACACGCTCCTGCAGCTTCTCGCGGTCGTAGTCGGACGTCGCCTCGTCGATCTGAACGCGGATCTGTTTGACGCGCGCCTCGATGCGATTCGCGTCGCCCGCCCCGTCGATGATGATGGTGTCTTCCTTGCGCACTTCGACGCGCTTTGCGCTGCCGAGGTCGTCAAGTGTCGCCTTGTCGAGCTGCTTGCCGGTTTCCTCCGAGATCACGGTCGCACCGGTGAGGATCGCGATATCTTCCAGCATCGCCTTGCGGCGATCGCCGAAGCCCGGTGCCTTGACCGCGACGACCTTCAGGATGCCGCGCATCGCGTTGACCACGAGCGTGGCGAGCGCTTCGCCCTCGATGTCCTCGGCAACGATCAGTAGCGGCTTGCCCGCCTTCGCGGCCGCTTCGAGGATCGGCAGCAGATCGCGGATCGCCGAGATCTTCTTGTCGTGCAGCAGGATCAGCGCATCGTCGAGGTAAGCGGCCTGCTTTTCCGGGTCGTTGACGAAGTAGGGGCTCAGATAGCCGCGATCGAATTGCATGCCTTCGACGACGTCGAGTTCGTTGTCGAGCGACTTGCCGTCCTCGACAGTGATCACGCCTTCCTTGCCGACCTTTTCCATCGCATCGGCAATGATCTTGCCGATGAACTCGTCCGAATTCGCCGAGATCGAACCGACCTGAGCGATCTCCCTGTTGGTCGAGATCGGCTTCGACAGCTTGCGCAGCTCGTCGAGCACGGCGGTCACGGCCTTGTCGATGCCGCGCTTCAGGTCCATCGGGTTCATGCCGGCTGCGACGTACTTCATGCCTTCCTGCACGATCGCCTGGGCGAGCACGGTGGCAGTGGTGGTGCCGTCGCCCGCCACGTCGGCGGTTTTCGACGCGACCTGCTTGACCACCTGCGCCCCCATATTCTCGAAACGGTCCTTCAGTTCGATTTCCTTCGCGACGGACACGCCGTCCTTCGTGATGGTCGGCGCGCCGAAGCTGCGCTCGATCAGCACGTTGCGGCCCTTCGGGCCGAGCGTCACCTTGACGGCATCGGCCAGCACATTGACGCCCTTAACGATGCGGGCGCGGGCGCTGTCATGGAATTTGACGTCTTTTGCACTCATGTTCTAGCTCCGGGAAAAGTCGTTGACTCAACGCGTCGCGAACAGCCAGTCGAAATGGGAGAGAACGGATGTCCGCGACCGGTTCGGGTATCAGGCGGCCTTGCGGGCGGTGGCCTGACCGGCTTCGAGCACGCCCATCACGTCTTCCTCACGCATGACGAGCAGTTCCTCGCCGTCGACCTTAACGGTCTGGCCGGAGTATTTGCCGAAGATCACCTGGTCACCGACTTTCAGCTGGAGCGCGCGCTGCGTGCCGTCCTGCAGCAACCGGCCGTTGCTGACCGCGATGACTTCGCCCTGTTCGGGCTTTTCCGCGGCAGAGTCGGGGATAACGATACCGGATGCCGTCGTGCGCTGCTGTTCGATTCGCTTGACGATAACCCGGTCATAGAGGGGACGAATCTGCATTTCCATCTCCTAAACGATAGATCACCAAAAGGGAACCCGGTCTCGCGCCGGAGCGGCAACAGGGCGTTGCCGTGGCGCGCGGGCCGTGCCAATGTCTGGCGGAAAGCGAAATAGCGGTGCTTTATGCGTGCTTCAAGACCACTCGAAACGACAAATATGTAACAAAATATTTCATAGGGGCAGGATGCGCCGGACGGAGCCCAGCCGATAGACAGTGCGGCTCGATATGCCGGGCCGCCGCGGACGGGGCGGCACCGGGCACGGTAACGGACGGCCGCCGTCGGCATCGAGCGTGTCGTCGGGTTCGTCGAGTGCCTGCCAGAGTCCGCCCTTGACCGGGCGGAACAGCCAGCGCAGATAGCCCCTGTGCGCCGCGAGCTGCATGAGTGCTTCCCGGTCTGGTGCGCCGTCGAGAAGATGTCGGTCCATGGGTTCGCCGTCGTCATAGCTGCCGAACGCCTGGCGGCAGGCGAGCGCTTCGGCGTCGGATGCGCCGATCACCTTGCAGGCGCGTCGCTCGATACGCTCGACGTCCCACGCACCGAGCTGCCAAGCTGCATCGAGCAGGGCGGCCTCGACTGTCTCGAAGCAGTGCCACGGCTTGCCGAGCTGGACCGCGGAGCCCGGCACGGATCGGGGCTGGATGGCGACGCCGGGCAGCACGAGCGGGGTGGCTCTCCGGAAGCCGTGCCAGTGCAGGATGGCGACGAGCGGCGTATTGACCCGCGCCACGGCGGTGACGGTGACTGCATAGAGCGGCAGGTTCACTGCATCCATCTGCTCGCGCAGGGTATCGAAAAGATCCATGAAGCCTTCTTTCAACAGTGTGTGTCTCGACCTCTTGAAATTTGCAGACGCTGCACTATTTTAGATTCCGCTCAAGCAGTCGCGCGAGTTATCTCGCCAGCGCGCTGCGTGTTTCGATTTGTCAGTCTGTGGGTCTGTCGCGGACGGGTGAACGGGAACGCGTAGTCCAGTTCGACCTCCGTGCAGGCCCCCTTCCAGGAGCCAGCCATGAGTGATTTCATCTTCAGTACCGATCCGCAGGGCGAATTCGACCGCCTGCAACGGCAGATGGCCAGCCTTTTCACGGGCTTTCCGGCCAGCCTGCGAGCCACGCGCACCAGCCAGTTTCCGCCTGTCAACATTGGCAGCACCGACGACTCGATCGAGATCGTCGCGTTTGCGCCGGGCCTCGATCCTGCGCAGATCGACGTGTCGATCGACAAGGGGCTGCTCACGATCAGCGGTGAACGCAAGGCGCCGGAGCGCGAGGCGTCCGACGACCGGAAGGTTTATGCGCAGGAGCGCTTCACGGGGGCGTTCCGTCGGGCGATCGAACTGCCGGCGCATGCGGATCCCGACAACGTGAAGGCCCGCTATGTCAACGGATGCCTAACGATCAGCATCGGGCGTTCGGAGGCGTCGAAGCCGCGTGCGATTGCCGTGCAGTGAGCGGGGCGCAAGTCGCCAGCATAACGGGCATGACGCCCGCCCAATGAATAATGGAGGACATCATGAGCAACAACACTGAGCTGAGCGTACCGACGAAGGAAGCCGGTAAAGCCACCACCAACCGAGACAACGGACAGGCGAGTGAATCGCGCACCCGTCTCGCGCCCGCGGTCGACATCTTCGAGGACAGCCGCGGCATCACGCTGTATGCGGACCTGCCGGGCGTGCCGCGCGAGAAGCTGGACGTGCGGGTGCAGGATGGAAATCTAAGTATCGAGGCGGAGGCGGTCGTGCCGGCGCCATCGAGTCTGCGACTCCACCATGGGGAAATCCGCAACCCGCAATTCGCGCGCTCCTTCACGTTGAGCCCGGACTTCGATGTGTCGCATATCGATGCTCAACTGCGTGACGGCGTACTGAAGTTGACGATTCCGCGTCGCGACGAAGCAAAGCCCCGGCGGATCGAGATTACCGCAAGCTGAGTGATATAGGTGTTGATGGGGCTGGGCGGCGACTTGCGGATCGCGCCTCGCCGCCTGACTCGCTTCAGGTCATTATTCGCCTAGACACGTGGCCTCGAGCCACACGCTGTTTTTGCACCGAGCCCCTGGTTACGGTTTATTTTGTTACTGGGATAAGACGATGCTAAGTCCACACGAATTTGCGGCCTTGATGCTGGTTCGGCATGCACCGGACCAAATCGACATGAACCGTGCAGAGCTTGATGCATTGCTCGAACGACAGCTCGTCATGCTTGAGCATTCTGCAGAAGGCCATCGCAACCCGCAGCTGACTGACAGGGGACGATCGTTGCTGAAGGCGTTAAGTTCTGAAAATTGAACCATGGGGTAGCCTGCAGCCGTACGCGGATGCCACGCTCTAAACTCGATTCACCAGGAGCAGCAATGCGGGCGGCCGTTTGGTTTCGCAAATCGGTCGCTCGCCCCTCCTTGAACCGAAGGACCGCTCCGGGTCGGTTACAGCCTGTCGCATCGGGCTGCTTCCGGCCAAGAGCGGTGGACTGCCCATAGAGCACACTAGACACCGCCGACCCTTACGCCGCACATCCTTAGATACCTGCCTGGTGGCGAATTTTGATAGCGCTTGGAAAATTTGCCCTCCATTTTGCCAGCAAACATACCCCTTTAGCTGGCAAACATCCCCTGTTTGCTGGTTAAAGGTCTAGCCGGTACGCCACTGGGTATCTAACCTTCATTCATCGAACTCAACCCAATCCAAGGAGATATTCGATGAACGAAAATTCAGTGCCATTGCAAAGAATATTGCGCCTCAAGCGAGTGAAAGAAAAGACTGGAATTTCCGGTAGCAGTATTTACAACAAAATCAATCATCGAAGTAAATATTACGATGAGGAATTTCCTAAGCCGATTCGTCTCAGTGCAGGAGCAGTGGGCTGGAGCGAAGCGGAAATAGATAAATGGATTGCTCTGCGAATGCGCGAGCGAGCCAATTGTGAATAAGGAAAAATCATGCACTATTCAAGTCTGATCATTGGAGGGGGAAGATGAATCAGCCAGTTCAATATAGGTCGATGTGCCGCCGATCGTTGGCGGGACACTCATCGTACCCAATCGGAGCCTTTTCAGGTCTTCTGGGCAAGATGGCGCGCGATCTTAGCGCAGGCGGGAGCATTGCCACTGAGATCATCGGGACCGAACTAATCGGATTTTCGTCGCTCCTCACTCAGGGGGTAGCGGACTTGGTTTGGCCAAACGGGTTGCCGTTGGCAGTGGGAGCCAATGCGCTTGTGGCAGCCCCGTCAGGAAGCGGCAAATCACTTGTTTACAAAATTCTTTCGCATGCGATCGAGCGGTACCTTGCAGTGTTTCCTGTAGAGAGCGTAGGGAAGCATTGCGACCTCTTTCTCGAGGACGTGACGCGCGAGGCAATTCTACAGAGTCTCCGTGATTGGCCTGTTGCTGGGCTCTTCACGGATGAAGCAGGGATGCTCAAACGGCTGCTGAAAGACTCGGCGACGTTGGTGAAGTTGCTGGACGGCGCCCCTTTCCGTGGCGCACGTGTTTCCACTGGACGGCTTGCCTTGGTCGGGCAGCGCGTTTCTATGCTCCTGTTGGAGCAGCCCGAGGTATTCGAGGAGACAAAACGGCTTTTGGGGGGGCGCAAAGGCGGAGTGGGTTTGATCAACCGATTTTTTGTCGCGCTCCTGAAAGAGCATCGCTCAATCAATTCGTCGCAGCACGTTTGTCTGTCGGATGATGTCGCAGAAGCATATGGGCAGCGTGTCTGCGTTCTCCTTGATGCGCTTGTTGAGAACGTCAAAGGAAACCATCTGGCGCGGCGAGCGATCGGACTGAGTGACGAAGCGAAACCCATATTCGCCGAGATTATGGATAACGCGAAAGATCAATGTGTTCCAGGATCGCCGTGGTTTCCGGTGTCGGAATACGTTGCTCGACACGCCGAGCGTGTGCTCCGACTGGCTGGTGTATTTCATATCTTTGAATATGGCGTCGACGGTGAAATTTCACTTGATACGCTCATGCGAGCCGAGCAGCTGGGGAATTGGTATATCGAATCGTTCGCTCGAGCATTTAACGAGCCCCCCAAGCACACTCAGAGCGAGCTGGATGCCGGTAAGCTTTACGATGCGCTTGTTCAATACTACTGCTCGCTGGGTATTCGACAATATCCTCGTCCCAAGATGCGACACGATGCTATCAACTTGGGACTCACCTCGGGCCGCTTCGACCGGGCGTTAGCGGTTTTGTGTGCGGAAGGTCGAACGCAAGTGGTGAGGTTTGCTAACGACTCTTGGGTTGAGCTCGTTGTGCCGAGCTTGCCGTCGTATTGATGATCCATACGTCCTGGGGCATCAGACGTGCCCTGGGACGCTTGTGCGTTAATGAATTTATCGGAATAACTAAGGATATTTTCCAAATATGAATCTGCTTGTGATCCATTGGGGATTTGGATCGGGAATTGTCGCGTTTGATTCGTGTTTGGCCTCTCTCGAAGTTCTGGTTATTAGTGAGATAGTGTTTCGATGAGCTCGTAGTATAGAAGGAGGGTATCTCTGATGAGCTTGTCGTATCTATGGGCTTGCAGTATCGACGAGGTTGCATCGATTAACTATCCTATCCTAATGTTAAAGAATAATGGCTTCATCTCGATGATGCGCTGTCATCGAGATGACAGCGCTTGAATAGGGTGCTTGGATGAATTCAGTAGGTGTCTGGCCGGTACTGAAAGGTGTTGATGGAGTCAGCTATATCATGCCGCAGTTCATGGATGGAATTATCGGCTTGGTTAAATTTATGGAGGAGGTGATCTATGGTGAGAAATGGTTCCATGCCTTGTATGTGAGGAGGGATGGTGTTGAGGGTCGTGTTGTTTCCTCTCTGGGGAGTCACGTTGGGCTGCTGCATAGCTATAGCTTGATCTATTCGAGCGAGTACACCTTCTCGCCACTGCTTGCCTTCTTCTTTGAGGAGTATCGTCATGATCCTATCTTCAAGCATGCGAGATTTCTTGATAAGGCAGACGTTGATGGATTAACGTCTTTGTATTTCAATCAGTTCGTCGCTAGGATGCGACGACGGGCAATTGACGTGAATCTCAAAAAGAAGATGTCTGACTGGGATGGTAAATCAAAGAAGAATCTCCATCGACTTGAACGTGTGGAGCAAGCGCTATTTGAAAGATATTCTCGTTTAATGGTGGTTCGGCTCGATTTCAATTATCACAAGGCTCGCTTTACCAGAGAGGACGTAGAAAGGGCGTTTGCTGACGCCCAGGTCCGTAACGAACGCGATCTGAGTCGATACTTTGATAACGGTGATATCTCTATGCCGAAAGCGGTAGAAGGGCGTATTGCGCTCGAGGAAGTGCAGAAGGATAGGGAACATTTCTTTGCCAATAGGAAGGGCAAGCCATCGCTCTTCGAGCATCTGGTTGGATATGCGTGGTGTATCGAGTATGGGCGGGAGGCTGGGTATCACCTGCATGTCATGCTTTTCTTCAATGGTTCGGAGGTTGAGAAGCATGAGTACATCGCAGATCAAATTGGGTGCTACTGGCGAGACGTCATTACCAATGGTCGAGGCTACTTCGAGAACTGCAATCGGAAGAGGTCAGCTTATGGCGGCGATTGGGCGCTCGGCCAGGTTGACCACTCGGATACGCAGAAGCGCGAGAAGCTGCGCAAGGCGATGAGCTATTTCTGTAAAACGAATCAGCTTGTTCAGGTCGTCCCGTATCCGAAATGCCGTCTGTTTGGCTGTAGTGGTCCTATCCGTCGAAAGCGGCCGGCAGGCGGACGCCCACGCTCGATGCGCGCGGGCCAAGGGGCGGCAAACCAGCGAGCCGAGCGTTGAGAATGGATATCCGAAATTCTAGACTGCCTTTGTAAACAGGCATTTGGTAGCAAGCGTACGCGCCGGGCCACACGGTGGTTGAGCGCGGTGCGTACGTCGTCTGGAGGTCGTAGGAGCCAGCGAATTCGTAGAGGTGCGAGACGTTCAGCATCGTCTCGTGGCTGGTTCGAGGGAGTCGGGGTTGCTAAAGGGATTGCGGAGAAATCGATATCTGTAATTCGATCGAACCTATGTAGGCTAATCGAGAATGAGGATACAAAAAAATAAGAGGGGAACGGCCAGTGGCCTGTTCCCCTCTATCTTTTGACGAGGTCGATTACATCGGCTGGAGATTGCGATCCCTCATGAATTTCTCAATCTCATCGTTGCGTGTGCCGATCGCTTGATAGTAGCAGGCGTCATCGTCGCACTTGCTTTTGACTGCCTTCTCCCACTTTGCCTGATTATCTTGCAAGCTTTGCTTCTCGCTGTTCGATACGCGATCCGAGTTGCCAATGCGCTTGAAGTTCTCTCTCATACGAAGCATGCCGCCGCTGACGCTATATTGGTAGAATTGGGTGGCTTCTGCCTGCGAGCGCTTCATCGAACAAGCATCGAAGAATGCGTTGGCGTGTGCCGCTGCGGTGGCAAGCACGAGTGTAAAAATGATCTTTCGCATTTTGTGTTTCCTTTTGATTTAGTCAGATGTGTCAGTTGAGTCGTTTATCCGGCACGCCATACTTGGTAGTCTCGTGATAGGCGAAGCCATAGAAGTGTTCGTAGATCGAAATGGTGCACGTGTAGTCAGTGTTTTTGCATTGCAGGTGAATGTTTCCTTCGATTGAGAGAAATTCCGTGTGGACTTCTTGCTTAACCTTGTCAGGCACATTGCGCGATGCCAACGTAGCGGCGTTGTAGTCGTCGGCAATCTCAGTCGCATTGCCGATCATTTCCATCCAGCAATTTTTGCTTTGCGCTTTGTTTGGCATGGTGTCGCAAGTGGAAACTGCGAATGCTGACGGAGTTGAAATGGCTACGACGACGAATATCACTGAGGCGATGACGTAGGTGCGAAGACGAGTCATGATTGAGTCGTGTTGTGAGGTGATGTTTGTCGCGGAACTCTTAGAAACTCCGACCAAACGGATTCGGCCGGAGTGTTCATGCGAAGATGCGAATTACATCATCCTGCGGCGACTAAACAGGTTTCTGTGTATTACGGCAACGTAGCGATAACCGAATTCAGAGCACTCGTCAGCGTGCTCGGCAGGTTGTTAACGAACTGGATTGATTTATCCGCGTAAGTCGTTGGATACAGCCAGCCGATTTGGAGATGACCTTGACGAAGTGCGATGACCAATTTCGCACCGAGCACGAGTGGACTCAGGCGTCCACTGGTTGCAGCCAATCCCGTGCCATCGCTCGACGCGATATCGATAATCAGAACATTGGCATTCGCCGCGTATGCCGACCACGTTGCGGTAACGTTGTTGACGACCGCCGTGTGATCGGCGGCGAGCTTGAGCGTGTCGACGCCGATATTCTGTCCTTGCAGATTAATGCCGATTGCTTGCTGAACAGACGTATACGTCGTATTGGCCGATCCTGACGTCATGACAATTGCGTTGCCGTCCGAATAGGCCGGCGTGCTGTTGCAAACCAAGCCGTTCTGAATCGACGCGTTATCGCACATGGGAACCGAAATCGGCAAAACGATACGATCGGCCGCGGAGCTTTGAATGCCGAGATAACCTGTCGTGCCGGTCGGAAATGTCGCACTGGTCAACTGACTAGCGTGTGCGAAATCGTAGAATCCACGTACGGCTGGTGCAGCGACAGATAGCGGTTGGCCCGACAGATCAACGGAACGTAGGGTGTAGCTGAACGCAATACTGGAAATCGGATCGGTTCCAGACAGCGTGGTGCCAGTAAGGGAGAGCGGGAGCGCTGCAAGTCGCTGCGTTTCCGTCACAAAATTCGACCATGTGCCGTCGGCTTTCAGAACGTATTCACCGCTGAGACCGTCATATTTCCCACCGTTGTATGCACCCAATGCAACATTCGACCAAACCGAACCGCCGACCGGCAGGTTCTCTTGTTCTTGTGTTTGCAGCGCGCCATTAACGATCTGTCGGACATCGCGAACCAATGCTTGGTTCGTTGAGCCGGGTGTTTGATTGAAGCCGCCGAAGAACGAGATCAAGTAGTCGACAAAGCTATAGGTCGGCTGGGCCAAGATCTGCGAGGCATCCGCAATCTGATAAACCGGCTTGCCGGCTTGCGCAGCCACGTCTTGCGACGTGACTGACGTCACGCTGCCTTTGGCCACGATGGCATTCAGGACGTTACGCTGCGTCGTGCCGTCGATTGTGCCGTTTGTGGAAAAGCTACCGACCTTATCAACGATTTGTTGGGCGAGTGCGAGGGTCGTAGCGTCGTGATTCGCGACGTAGTCGGCGTTCGGGTCGATCTGACTGCCGATCAAACCTTGCACGACGGCTACGGCCTGAGCGCGACTCAGCCCGGTCTGCATTTGAGTCGCGACCAGCGTAGTCAGTGGGCTCACGACCTGAGCGCCGGCCGATTGCACGACCTGGCTCAGTGTGAACGAAGCCGGGAACTGGAAGCCAGTCGGACGCGAGAGATCTTTCGTTGCCGTAGTGACTTGCACCAGTAGCGCTTTACCTGTCGGGTCGCCGCTGTAGGGAATCGAGAACTGCCCGGTCGCGTCGGTAGTCGCGCTGGGCTCGCCCGAGTCGCAGACGCCGTTGTTATTCAGGTCTAGGCAAGCCACGGCGCCGACTAAGTAGCCGTCGACCGCCTTGCCCGTAATCGTGGCAGCTTGTTGATTGTTGGGCGTACCGCTGGAGCCGGTAGCTGGCGAAGAAGGGGCGGAGTCACCACCACCGCCGCATGCTGCCAAGACGGCTGTAACTGCTACGCCAATGATATGCCTGGCATACCCCGGATATGTACTAAAGGCCATTTTTGTCACCGTTATTTTCGGTATAAATTACCGGAATTTAGAAGCTCGATTGATCGATCGGCGGGTTCTCCCGCAGGCGATTCGAACGGTCGTCGAAAGCGCCGGTCGGGGTAAATCGTCGTTGCGTGACGCGACGTGTGCTGCATTTGTCTCGTCGATCAACGACGACGCTCAATACTACCAAATCGGTAGTATTGAGCGTGAACGAAACTAGGACGATTTTTACTTTCTATGGCTTGAAGGTAAAAATGTCAGTACTTGCCAGACGGCTGAAAGAAGCTCGCCAGCGCGTGGGAATTTCCCAGGAGAGGCTCGGAATCGAGGCCGGGTTGGATCCAATGTCTGCAAGCACACGAATGAATCGTTACGAGCTAGGCAAGCGTGTGCCTGACATGGAATTGGTTGAGCGCTTAGCAGGTGTGCTTCGGGTGCCAGCAGCGTTTTTCTATGCCGCTAACGACATCGAGGCCGAGTTACTCGTTAAATTTCACGGCTTGACTGCTGGACAGCAGCAGTCTGTCCTTGAGTACATCGCCCAATTTGCCTAGCGGCGCGAGGAAGTCACTGGTGGACAAGTACACTAATAGTCGCTTGGCAGCAGTAACGTCGTGATCGAGCGATCCCATTCAGTGATGACCCAGACGACTTGCCCATCCGGAAGCTTGTAGCTGGATAGGAGCGACAGCCCTACCTCAAGGGAGCGCTCATTTTGTTGGCGGTCCGACTCGGGCAGATCGCCCCAATCGCCTCGCAAGTGGCGCAGCAGTAAGTCAAATATCGCTACGTTCGAGTTTTCGCACGCGTGCAGCGCTGCAGGTGTGGCAAAGATCCGGCCGAGCTTGAAGCGTGGGCCGGATGGCTTCGCTAATAGTTGATTCACGAAGTACTCCAGGTGATAGGCGAACACGGTCCTCCGGCTACCCGGAAGCCGGTTGCATTGATAGGTAAAGGAGCGGGATAGGGCGAGGCTCGGTGCTACCGTGCTGCTGAGGCGAGGGCGTTCGGATGATGCTTCGCAAGTATCTGGTTCATCTTGTTGACGAGGTCAGGGCGCTTGAAGGTCAGATGCCCGTTCCCGTTCTTGAACCAGCGTAGGTGGAAGTAGTCGTTCTCAGTTTCCACCTGTCGAGCTCGCTGCGCGTCAGAGATGAGCGGATAGGCGCCGTGCCGGTGATCCGGTTCGGGTTTGGTATCCAGCACGCTGAACACACGGATCAGGTCGTCCAGTTCGTCGGTCACGCGGTGATTGATGCTGCCTTGCAGCAGTAGATACTTCACGACGATGCGTTTGCCGAACTTGAAGGGCTGGTTGGTCTTGTAGTCCCAAGATAGTCGTCGGAAGCACTGGAGCACCCCGCGCTCGAACATGTCACCTCGCGCGCCATAGAGCTGCGTGAAGGTGGCTTCGATATTGGCTGCCGTCAGTTCGGGCACTTCGCCTTCAGCAATCTGTCGACTCCATTGATCGCGGGCCTGGGCGTCCATGAACGTTCGGAGCCCCGATTCCTTCAGCAGATAATCCCAGCCACGAATGTCGATGATGCGTACCACGGCCGCTTCCGCCTCGTGACGCTTTGCGTATTCCCCGGTGATGGTGGGGCGCCCGCGGCAGCCGTAGCTTTCATCAAGGACGAGCCGCGGAAATCCAAGGTTCGCCGATTTGGCAAGCTCCTGGGCTTCGTCCAGCAGGTCGAGGGCGGCGCGCACGCGCTCGACGACGGCGACGCGTTGATTGGCGAGGTTGGCGATGCTGATGCTTTTGACGAGGTCGGTTGAGTCCATAGGTCATGGCAATGAATAGAGGAGACGAGCAAGAAAAAGCCGGGCGCGAGGCCCGGCTTCTATGCCGTCGAGTCGTGTTTTGAGAGTTCCCGGCGCAAGGCCAGAGCGCGAGCCTGCGAACAGGCGAGATGGATACGGATGTCGGCTACGGTGGGGCGCAGCAGGCCAGCCGCCACATCTCGGCGTAGCTGATCCACGGTGACGCTGAGGGGATCAACAGGCGGTATCGGAGGATTCGGTGCATCGGGCTGCACGGGATCGGGAGGCAAAATGTTGCTACTAACGGTCTTGCCCGCATGCGCCTCCGCATCGCTGGAGACGTCAGCCGGAGTCGCAATGGTCGCCACGACGACTGAATCCTCAGTTTCCGGCTTGCCAGTTGGAGTGGCCGGTGCGGACGGTCGTAGTGCAACAGTCCACAACACGCAGGCCACGCCTTCGAGCACAGCAGCGAACGCAAGGCTCGTCAGTAGATCCACGCGAGCATTGGTCGTGCCGAGTAGCGCTGAGAGTCGCGACGTGACTGGATCGACCAGTAGTGCGTCGTGGTGCGCGACTGCCTGATCAGTCACGACCTGCCGCCGATGGATGTCGTCTGCTTCGGCATCCAGGGCAGCGATCTTGGCCGTAAGCGTCGCGTGACGACCGGCCTGGATGGCGCAGTTACCGGCGCAGTAACGCGCGTCTACCGAAGCAAGCTGAGCGGTCACGGCGGCGCGCTCCTGCATGACCACCGTGAGGCTGCGTGTACTAGCCGCGACGGGGGCTACGGGTACCAACGACACGCGTTGCTCGCCGGCGTGTATCTGGGCGAAGACGAAGAACTCCGCGTGCCCATAACACGCTGCCGCCAAACACGCCGCCCATAGCAACCCGCCCATCAAACGTGTCGAGATCGAAGCGTTTTGGATCAACGCCGGCAGCAGGTGCGCGCTGATGACGAGCACCAGGCCGATCGCCACCCAGACGAGCCGCTCGGGCACTGTTCCGCCTCGCTGCCAGCCGGCCAAAATCGACAGGCTGAGCGCAGTGGACGTGGCCAGGATCGCCAGCCTGAGCGACCAGCGCTGAACGTTCATGCGGCTTTCCCGGTCAACAACGCCGCTTTGCGCTCAAGCTTGCCGCGCAATGTACTGGGCGTCTCGTCCGGCGTGCGCCCTTCGATCTCTACGCCAGCCGAGTTGCCGGGGAAAAACTCTTCCGCGACGGCGGCGCGTTCGTCCGGGCTGTCTTCGAACGCACCATTGGCGAACCCGAGTCTCGCCGCCGCATCGAGCGCCGCTTGGTCGAACCCGGCGGCGCGCCGCCGTGTATCGACTTCTCTCGCCTGTACGAGTGCACCTTCCAACGTGCTCCCTGGTCGAATTCCGAGGTCGACGTAGTAGATCGCGGACCGGTAGCTTTGCGTGGTCGACTTGCCGCGCAGCTTCAGTTCCAGTGGCAGGCAGGCCAACAGGTCACCGGAGACAGCGCGGAAGTAGTGCAAACGTGCCGCCAGCGTCCGAATGCTGTTGTACGACGTGGTGCGCAGGATGAACGAGCCTATTTCGTCGTCGTCGCCGATGAGCACGTTCAATCGAGCGTAGGGTTTGCATCCCGCCTGGCGCCCAAAAATGCAACCATCCGGTGACGGGCAGGGCAAGGATTCAATCCCTGCATCTGTTGCACGCCGACACGTCTCGCCGTTGCCGACGCACACCGGTCGGCCGGTATCGCGATCGAACAACGAATAGTCGGCGCGCAGGTTCAAGTCCGGATCGTTGAACAGCATCCGAACCGGTATGGCGCGGAGCTTGCCTTGTGTTGCTTTGCGCAAGCTTTCGTTGAGCGGATGCAGCATCCACTCGCCACGCTGCTGGATTTGCGTCGTGAGGGTGAACTGGTCGTCCTTCTCGGGCAGGCGCTTACCGTTCTTTTCAACGATGCGTCCGATGGAGATACGTCCAATGACAGGCGGGGTCACCGCCAGACCTTTGATCATGATTAGCCTATAGTCGGAAGGAGGGAAGCAAAGGGGCCGGCCGGCACTATTGCGAAAAATGCGCTTCGAGCTTCTCGTGGATCTCTCGCGCCACGCCTTGCCAGGATTCGGCATTGATCAGCGGATGTGCGCCGATCTTTTCCTTGAGCGTGTCGAGCGGAAGGGATGCGACACGTAGCGCGTGCTTGCTGAGGGCATCCATGACGAAGGCCTGCGCAAGTGCGCCGTAGCGCGAGAAGGTCATGATGTCGTCCAGGCATTCGAGATTGGTCATGGTGATCCTCAAGGTGAGACGAGAAAGCGCCGGGAGCCGGGCTTCGAGATGGCGTACTGCTCGCGCAGAGATGGGTGATCGGTGAGAAGCCTATCGAGGTCGATCGACGAAGAATCCCGGCTACGCTTGAAGGACACCGAGCCGGTCTCGAACACCGCACGCGTGGCATCGCCCATGGCTTGCTGAAGGGTTTGCTTGAGCTGCGCTTCGAGCTGCTGCCGCGTTTCAATGTCAGCGCGCACTGCCACCAGATCGGCAAACACCGACGACAGACCGCGATCACCGCTGAAGTCGATCGCTTCGCCATTGCCCGGGTACAGATGGCGGAGCGCGCGATCGGCCGACTCCGATCCGTCCGCAGGTGGTGGCGTGTCGGATTCCACGAACCTCCAGAACCGCGCTTCGAGTTCGATCAACCGGGCGATCAGTGTGTCGTCGCGTTCGATGCGATGGACTTCAAGGGCTTGGCCACACAACAGCACTGCAACATGGGCGGCCGCCTTGCCGGTTACAGCGAGCTGGTGCTGAACTTGGACCTGCACGTACTCCGGGACGCCGTCGCGCCAGAGGCGGGCGCCGAATTCGCCCGCGGTCTTGCACTCCAGAATCTGCACATCGGGTGCGCCCACGACCTCGCGGTCAATGTTGGCGAGCATCCAGGGGATCGTGGAGTGCCTGAGCACTGCGTTGACCTTGCGAACCTTGTTGCCGGTCTGCTGCGTATAGACAGCGGCGACGATCGGCTCAAGAAGCTGACCCCAATACGTCGGTGCGGTCGTGTCGGCAGGGTCGGGCCGGGGCAGGCCGTCTGCCCGTCCGGTTTTGTCGAGCCACAGTTCGAGGGGGCTCATGTAGGGATTGAGGCCAACGGCTGCCGCTGCGTCCGATCCGCCGATCCCGGTGCATCGGACTTCGAGCCATTCCTCGCGAGACAGATTGTCAGTCTTGACCAGGCGCAGTGCACCGCGCCGCGATCGGCCATGATTGGATGGCGTCGCACTCATGAAGTCTCCAAAAACAGAAAGGCCCGGCAGGCGAACCTGGCCGGGCCAACGGTGAGGGGATACGGGAGCATTTACACGACAAGCTTCAGGGCTTCGTCCCACGCGCGCTGTTTCAGCAGCGAACCGGCGCCGAACCAAGCCGCGTCGCGACGATGGTCATTGCTGCGTGCGCGCCGGTGATGATCGACATACTCCGTTACCGCATTGACCAAACCCCAGGCGGTGTTGGATGCCGATGCGAGATCGGAGCCCTTGCCGCGGCCGGTATACAGCTGAGCGACGGCCTTGATCGCCCGTTCGTTCACGGCAAGTGCGTCGCGATCCACCACGTTGGTCGTGGGATAGGTGAGCACACGTCGCAGATAGGTCTCCGCAGTCGTTGCATTGACCTTTCGGTCGGCGAGGGCTTTGGTGCGTGCCATGAAGGCGTCCCATGACGACACGGCGATGCCGAGCTGACGCTTGACCGCTTGGGCATCGAATTGGGTTCGATGCGACACCTTGACCGCCCCGACGCCGTCATGACCGAGGGCGATTTGCAGCGTGTTGTTACAGACGACTCGGACCGAGGTGAACTGTGCGGTGGTCGCCAACGTACCATCGCACGCGGTGGCTAGCAGTAGATAGCCGTTGATCTGGTCATTGCCCTTGAGAATTGAGCTTTGTCCGGTGCGCGCAAGTGCCCAGAGCTTGCGGCCCTCCTTGAGGACGCCAGCCGTTTCCAGCTCGAATCCGCTGACCTCCGTAAGATCACGATAGAACTCCAGGATCTCGGACGGCTGGACAACCTGATATCGCGCGCTGACTACCGAGAGGGCGGCTTGCGTGTCGGAGCGGTAGAGCACCTTCTGCTCCGGAAACGCATGGATCGAGCCGAGATTGCTGTTGCCGGTAGCGACGTAGCGAACCTCGGACTCTTCGATGCGCCAATCCATACCGGCTGCCTTGGCCCAGACTTCGAGCGGTTGCTTCGGGAAGAGCTTGTTACCGAGGCCGTGCCACGGCTCTTGGCCTACATAGGCCATCGACTGGACGAGATGCATGGAAACTCCTTCGAAAAGACGAGTGCATAGAGCCCGGCACGAGGCCGGGCTAAGTCGTAGAGAAAATGAAAGGGGAGACCGGCTAGACGCTGAAGGTTCGCCCGCAGCTGAGACAGCGCCAATTGTCGAGAACTGCTTGGTCGATGGCCTGGCCGCAAGCTGCGCCCGTTGCACATCCGGCAGCACCGGCAACAAGTCCGGCGAGGACCGCTCCGGCCACAGCCCCGCACGCCGAGCCGACAGGGCCGCCCATCAGGCCGACGACTGCGCCAGCTTCGGCACCTGACAGCAATACAGAGAGCGCGCTGGCTATGCCGGCTGCTGTGCCGATGACGCCACCAATCCGACGCGCAAAGTGACGCGGCTCAGTTCGATCAGATTGGCAATGCGGACACGAATGTGCTGTACCCGTGAATCGAGCGCTTGAGTGCGAGAACTCAGATGTCGCAGGTTTGCTTTGGGGTAAAGGCGGCTCCTCCTCATCGTCAAACGGTTCGAATAGACGAGGGTCATGCATGGGCAGCGGCCCTCATTCGCGCTTTGGCAATGCCTGCACAGATCGTCAGTAACGCGCCTGCAGCGAACGCGATAGCGAAGGCGGTGAGGTATTCGAGGGGAGAGATCGGAAACACCATCAGACTCCGTTGATGGCGCCAGCGCACCATTGTGCTGGCGGAGCGGCAGTCGCCTGCCTTGCTCAGTGGAGTCATATGTGGTTAAAAAAATCTTCAATCGAATTGCGTGAAGTACTGCGTGATAAACAGGTTTTTATAGTTGTGAAATTTTAATTGTCGGACTGCTAACTATCATTATCAGATGTGCAACTTTTCCTTTTCAGATTTGGGATTTTCGGCGACACTTCCTCCGAAGCCCCGCCCGGCGGGGCAGGGCGGCCGATCGACCCGTTCGGCGCGGAACCGGGCCTCGAGCCATCGATGCGGCACGACGTGTGGTTCGCGACGCTTTCCGTATCGAACACCACGCCGGCCACCCAGCCGCGACGCGCTCAAGGGTGGGCTCGCGCTGACGTGGCATAGCGGCGCCACGGCGCGGGTGCGCGGCGGCGATCACGGCCGTTGCGACTCCGTCGGCGAGCTCGGCGCGCGCTGCGCGGTCGTCGCCACGGCCTGCGCAGCCCCCATCTTGGCGGCACCGGTGTGGGCGCCACGCGCGCCGTGACCCGGCACCGCTAACTGAATGGATCCGACTCATGAACGACGTGCGCATATCACCCGTAGCTGATTTCCACCCGCTCGAGGCGCGGCTCCGCGCGCAGCGCTGGCGCGTGGAGCGTGACGCCGCCGGCGCGCGGGCCTGGCTGTCGCCGCCTGATTGGCCGACTGGCGACGCCACGATCGAGGAAGTGCGCGATCCCGCCGACGGCACGATGACCTACACCGTGAGCCTCGAGCGACTCGCCACGCCGCGCCTGCTGGTGAGCCATGCCGGCATGCCGACGCTCGAGGCGGCCCTCTCGTGGATCCAGGGCGAGCGGTTCCTGCTGCGCGAGCACGCGGGCGTGACCTGGGTCGCGGACGCGAACAGTGACGCCAACTGGTACGCCCAAATCGGCGACGACCGCTTCGTTATTGAGCGTTTCCTCGAGCGCGATGGGCGCTCCACCTACCAGGTTGTACGCTTTCCGTGCGGCACGCGTGCGAGCGCCGTGGTGCTCACCGCCGGCATCGCTTCGATCGGCTCGTTCGAGCAGGCGGCCGCAGTGGCCGCCGACTTCGAAGCGTGCTCCAACGTGCGGTTGTCAGTGCCTGGTCGCGCCACGCCCAGGAAGGTGGCCCATGCCTGATGTGCAGGTCGCGCAGAGCGTGAATTGGTGGGTAGTCGGTGGCTCGAGCGCGGTGATCAGCGCGCTCGTGAACGGCGCCTTCAAGTTATGGGGCGACTACACCGCGCGTCGCGACGAGCGGGCGAAGCTCGCGGAGCAGCGTGCGCCGGCGCAGCTGAAAGTCGCGCTGATGCTCGAGGCCTTCGCGAAACAGGCGGCCGGCTATGTCGATGGTTGCGAAGCACGGATCATGAATTGGTACGCGGAGCAGGAAGGCGATGCTCCGGAAGCGTTGCCGGAGTGGACTCCGTTGAAAATCGACATGGCAATGGTCGAGGACTGGACGGAGGTGCCGATTCGGCTTCACTCGGACTGCCAGGAGCTGCCGCTGGCGCTCGCCGCGAGCGACGCATGGATCCGTGCAGGCATCGAGGACGAATGGCTGGATACCGTCGATGCGCATCGCCTAGACAGCCAGCGCGCGATTCTCTACGGATTCAGTGCTTGCGACCTGGCGATCCAGATCCGCTCCGCGATCGAGGTGCCGGCATCGGCTCTATCCACCGACTGCTGCCAACGCTTGCAGCGTGAGCTCGACCGGCGTCGCGACGAGTACGTGCGCGCGCGCGGTCGCGTCGAACTGATTCTCGACCTGAAGGCGCGGTTTCGGCGCGAATGCCCGAGCGTGGTTTTGGAGTCCGACGTGCTGCTCACCTCGGCTGGCAGCTGAGATGCGCAATCCGTCATCTCCGGCGCTGCTGCGGCTGACCACCGGTCATTTCGCACTCTATCGCGCCTATCTGGAAGGGCTCGACGAGCCCGTGCTGCACGCCACCTACGGCGTCATCGGCACCGACGTGCGCGTCACGCGCCGCACGCTCACCACCCTGCGCGACACCCTGATGATCGCGGCGCGCCGCGCGCGCGATATCGATGCGGTCCACCTGTTGCGTTTGAAACCCGGTAGCCTTCCAGCTGGCGCTTACTCGGACGAAGCCTCAAACGCGGCAGTGCCTCCAACCCTCGAGGCGTTCCGCGAGGCCGTCGATCCCGATGACGTGTACAACGAGCAGGAGCTGATCGCTCGCGATGTCGAAGCGTATCCGCCGGCCGCCACGACACCAGCGATCGATCGCCGGGTCGCGCGCAATCGGCGCCTGCGGGCACGCGAGGATGCCGCGCTCGCACGCATGGAAGCCACCCTCGTTGAGGCACTGCGTCCCGACCACACGCTCGATGGGTGGCTCGAGCCGGCCGTGGCCACGCGGCTGGCCGCCGTCGGCATTGTCACCTTTGCGGCTCTTCTCGTGCTGATACGCCGTCGCCGACAGCGTTGGTATACGGCCGGACCTCGGCTCGGCGCGACCGGCGCGCAGCGCATCGCCGCCTTCATCGATACGCACGTCGGCTCGCTCGGGAGCCTATCCACGCCTGCTGTCACGCCACGTCGCCGAGTACCCGCCGGCCATGCCGCGCTGCAGCCACTGGCGCGCGCCGGCGCCGACGTCGTGCCGATGGAGGCCCTGCGCGTGCCGGGAGCGCTTGACGGCTCGGCAGGCCTGAAGCACAAGCCGCTGTCGTCGTCGAACACACTCGACGCGGCCGAATACCTCGAGGAGTTCCTTCGCGATCCGCAGCCGGCCGAGCGCTGGATCGGGCTCGGCAAGGTCGAGCGCTTCGATCCCGACTGGCTGCCGTTCGTGGGGCCGCTCTCGGCCCGCAGCCGCGAAACCGCGCACCAAATCCTGATGAGCATGGGCGCGTGGCTGGTTCGCCAGCAATATCTGCGCGTCAACTCGTTCGATGGCCTCGCGGCTGGTGCTCCGGTGCCGATCGACACGGCGGGGCGCACGCTGAAGCGCAGTGGCAATTCGTCCTGCAGTCGGTTCTGCAGGCCGATCCTGTTATCGGTCAGGCAGCGGCCAGCGACGCCGCCGGCGCACACCGCGACATGCAGCTGTTGCTGTTGGCCTATGCGACCGGACTGCGCCGCGCTGAAATCGCCGCCGCCACAGTTGGCGATCTCTCACGAAAGGTGCTCGATGACGCGTACATGCTGCGCGGCGACGGGAAGGGGCGGCGCCTGCGCAGCGTACCGATGCCCGCGCGCCTCGTGGAGCAGCTGCGCGCTCGCCCGGTGCCGAGCACGCTGGAGAGTGCACCGGCGGGCACGCTGCTCGTCGCTCACCTGGTCACCGGCGCGGCGCTCCATCCCGACGTCATCGGCCGGCTGTTCAAACGGATCTTCACGCGAGCGGCAGAGCAGCTTGCGCGCGTATCCCGGCGCGGCCGCCGACCTCGCGCGCGCGAGCACACACTGGCTGCGTCACACGTTCGCGAATCACGGGCTCGACGCCGGCGCGGACATCCGCGACATGCAGACGATCCTGGGGCATGCCAGCCTCGCGACCACCACCCAATACACCAAAGCCGACACCGCACGGCAGTATCGGACCGTCGACGCAATGTTCAACTCTGCGCTCGATGGGGCCGGCATGCAGACTGAGGCTGCGGTCTGCTCGAGCGCGGACGAGAGCCACACATCCACCGCGCGCGAACCGCAGATGGTGCCAGTCCACATCACCCTGCGCATCAAGCCGAAAGCAGCAGGCGGCCGAGGGCGGGTGCGCGTGCTGGATCGCATCGAGCGCGAGGTGCTGTCGCGGTATCCGCGTTCGTAATTCGGGACGGTCGCGTCACGCTGCAGATCCACTACGAGTCCGACGAGGCGTTCGACCGTGAGGTGGACGACGAAATGGTGGCGATTGAACTGGCCGCCGAGCAGCACAAGTGCGTCTCGACGAGCGAAGCCGTGGCAGAGGTCTCGGGCGAGACTTGGCGCTGGTAGTTCGGGTTCAGTGGGGCCACCCAGTCGATCGCGGCTCCCCCGGCGCACGCGGTGCCGAGCAGTCGGTCAACCGGCCAGGCGGGAACAACAAGATCTTGTCCTACATCAGCTGCCTCGACTCAATATGTTGTGGTTTCACTCGCGCCGAGCGGACATAATTGGTCTACCCGCGCGTCTGAGGACCATGAAAAACGCTGGCGGCCGGCATTGAGGAAGACGATGAGCAAGAGACGCCAAGTTGGAGAGGTTGGACGATCAGCGATTCCTGATCAAGCGTAACGAGGCTACAGAACTCGCTAATCGGGGGCAGATAGGTGCGTTGGATGTTTGCCTGCTGCGGCCGTTCTCCAAGATTGAAGCGATCCTCGGAAATCAGGCAGTCGTCGCGCTGAAACTCAGCGAGGAGGCAATCACAGGGTCTTCCCGTCCCTTCAGTCATTTGTAGAGTGGCCGTAAACACGATGTAATGTTCTGATACGGATCGGGAGCCGCAATGAAAAACATGACAGTATCCGCCCGCTTAATGACCGGGTTCGGATTGTTGACCGCACTGTTGCTGGCAGTCGCGGCGATCGGCTTTTATGGCTTGTCGCAGTTGAATGGGACGCTGGACGATATCGCTCGAGTGAACAATACGGAGACGAAGCTGGCTAATCAGCTACGCTCCTCGATACAGGATCGAGCGATCGCCATGCGGAACCTGGCGTTGCTTACCGACGCGCAGGACATGGCGAAGGAGGCCGAGCGTATCGGCAAACAGGATCAAATCTATGCCGATGCGTACCAGAAGCTGTCGCAGATGTTTGCGGACGAGCCAGGCACCACGGAGCGGGAGAAGACGCTCCTCGCTGAGCTCAAGCAGGACGAGGCGGCGGCGCTGCCGCCACTGCGCAAGGCCGTCCAACTGGGTCTTTCGAATGATATGGCTGGCGCTACCCGGGAGCTGATGCAGAATGCTCGACCGCCGCAGCGGATCTGGCTGGCCCGTGCGATCGAGCTGGCTGATTTCGAAGACCAGCTTAACGACCAGGCGCAACGGGAAGCCGCGAGCACGTACTCGAGCGTTCGCGCACTAATCGCCGCCATCGTCGTCGTCTCGCTACTTCTGGCAGCCGCGACCGCGATCCTCATTACGCGCAGCATCCTGCGCCAGCTTGGCGGTGAACCGGGCCTCGCGCAGTCAGTGGCGGCGGAGATCGCTAATGGCAACCTGATGGTGGATCTGCACGTGAAGCCTAGCGATTCGACCAGCCTCATGGCGTCACTGGAATCGATGCGCGTCAGGCTCACGTCTATCGTTCAGGGCATCAAGACCTCGGCCGAATCCATCTCGGTTGCCGCCAACGAGGTCGCCCAGGGCAATGTCGATCTCTCCCAGCGCACCGAAGAACAGGCGGCATCGCTCGAAGAGACGGCGGCCAGCATGGAGGAGCTGACGTCGACGGTGAAGCACAATACCGACAACGCCCGGCAAGGCAGCACTCTCGCGGTCACGGCGTCGCAGACCGCTTCGTCTGGCGGTGACGTGGTCCGTCAGGTAGTGGGCACCATGGAGGACATCACGTCGAGTTCTCGCAAGGTTTCCGAGATCATCACCGTGATCGAGGGCATCGCGTTCCAGACAAATATTCTGGCGCTCAACGCGGCAGTGGAAGCGGCGCGCGCAGGGGAGCAGGGGCGCGGCTTTGCCGTCGTCGCCGGTGAGGTGCGGACCCTGGCGCAGCGCAGCGCGGTGGCAGCCAAGGAAATCAAGGAGCTGATCGAGACGTCGGAGGCGCATGTGACTGCTGGCTCGCAACTGGTTGCCGGCGCTGGGGCGACCATGGACGAGATCGTCCGTTCGGTGCAGCGGGTCAGCGACATCATGGGTGAGATCGCGTCGGCGTCTGCGGAGCAAAGCACGGGGATCGAGCAGGTCAACGTGGCCGTGGCGCAGATGGATGAGGTCACCCAGCAGAACGCGGCGCTGGTCGAGCAGGCCACGGCTGCGGCGCAGTCGATGGCGGATCAGGCGGAAAGCCTGCGGGCCGCGGTGTCGATCTTCCAGGTCGACGCAAGGGCGCAGACGGAGCCCGCGCCTGCGCCCGCCAGGACGCGCGTTGCGCCGAAGCAGCCTAAGCGTCGTCCCGAGCCGGCGCAGACGCAAATGGCTGCGGCCAGGGCGGGAAGCGACGAATGGGCAACGTTCTGACACGAATGGCGGCAGTTCAGCCTGAGCCGACAGCGGCGCTTCCTCGTCCACGGGCAATACGCGTGGCCGTGGGCGATCGGATCGTATCGCCCGAAAGAAATCCGCAGCCAACCGCGGGTTGGGTCGGAGCGCAGGTCGCATGGGTCGGCCAGGGCGAGCAACAGATCGTTCCAGGCATGTTGGTCTTCACCAAAGCATCGCTTTCGACCACGGCCGTTTTGGCTTGATTGAACGGTACTTGGTCAGCTTGCCGCCGAAGCGATGAATGCTTCACGCAAGCGCTCGTACGAGCGCATCGCCGCTGGCGTCCAATTATCCGTGAAGCGCCGAACTCGTCGGCAGGAGGAATCGCCCAAGGCAATCTGGATCTATCCAACGCACCGAGGGACAAGCCAGCCTGCTTGAGGAAATGGCCGCGGGCATGGGCAGTCGTCGCTAATTGACCGGCAGCACACCGATATCGCTGGTGTGGTCTCCAGCCGCTTCCCTAAGAGCGCAGTTTAAAAAAAACCTTGAAGGGAGATGATAACTTTCCCGGCAAGCGGTTAACCTTCGGCACCTGAACAACGGAAGCCCAAGGATGGAAGCGCCGGTCATTGAAGACGACTTGTGGACGCTGATCGAACCATTACTGCCGCCACCGAAACTTCAGGGGAAGAGCGATCCCGGTCGCCCGCGCGTGTCGGATCGTGCGGCGTTCAACGGCATCCTGTTCGTAATGAAGACAGGATTACGTTGGAACCACTTGCCGACACCATTGGGGTTCGGCTCTGGAGCAAATTGTTGGCGGCGACTCCACGACGGGCAGGCAGCCGGCGTATGGGACCGGCTGCACGAACGCCTGTTGGCGAAACTACGCGAGGCAGGCGCAGGCCAGCTCGACTTTTCGTATGCTGCCGTCGATTCTTCATCGGTACGAGCCGTTGGGGCGGGCGAAAAACTGGTCCGAACGTACGGATCGTACGCGCCTTGGTTCGAAGCACCACATCCTCGTAGATGCCAGCGGCGCGCCGGTCAGCGCGATCCTGACAGGCGCGAATGCTCACGACGTCACGCAATTGCTGCCGCTCGTCACCGCGATCCCGCCGATTCGCGGCGTGCGTGTGCCTGGAGTGGTTTCGGGCACGGGCGAAGCCAAGGTCTTCATTGAGCAATGGCGGCGTCACTACAATGGCATTCGGCCGCATTCGAGTCTGGCCTATCTGACGCCCAACGAGTTTAAGCAGCGATACTGTTCAACTGAAGCAATCGAGGCCGTTCCCCAAGATTGAATCGGTCCGAAGAAATCAGGCAGGTCACCCACTGTATGAGTGTCAATGTGACTGGGACGTTACGAACACCGGACTCGACGCCTGTCGACTTCACAGAGGCTCCTTGATTGTTTACGCCGACCGGAAATTGAGCCACTTGTACGGATCGCGCCGACTGAAAACTGAGCCGGGCAATCAACCTATCCTGCTAGTTTTTCGGGCAGGGTGTTTGGGGATGATCCCGATGACCATGATTGGCAAGGTGCGGCGGATGTTCCACCGCCAGAACAAGTCGGTACGCGAGATAGCGCATCTCACAAGCCTGTCGCGCAACACGATTAGCAAATACCTGAACATGGATGTTCAGGAAGAGCCGAAGTATCAGCGGCGCGCGCAGCCGACGCGGTTGACACCGTTTCATGAGGTGCTGGTGCAGGCGCTCATGGCTCGCTGCAGACCACCACCATCTACGTCAACGCCGAGCAGCAGCGCATGCGCCAGGAGAGCGCGAAGTATCATGCTCGCCTCAGTGCACGAAACTTGAAATAATCGAGAGCATCCGATTACTTTATGGCTATAAAGGATCTAACGGCAACGCGACCGATTGGGAGAAGAAAGGGGCCATTAGGTCAGACAACCAGGAGAGGAAAGGATGGCTACATACCAAGAGTTGAAGGCACAAGCCGAAGCCCTTGCTGAACAAGCAGAAGCGGCGCGCCTTGAGGGATTTCAGGCGGCGCTCGATGACGTGCGTATGAAAGTGGCCGAATATGGGTTTACCGAAAGGGACGTCTTTGGCCGGCGGCGTAAAGGTTCAGCAAAAAATCCGGCTCGCCCCAAGTATCGCGATCCGAAGACCGGCGCGACATGGTCTGGCCGGGGCCGGCCGCCAGATTGGATCAAGGACGCCAAAAACCGAGAGGACTTCTTGATCAAGGCGTAGGCGCCCAGTTTGTTGGAAGACGCGTCGATAGGTGACACTCGATGTAGCCGCTCGATTCGAACTTTATCCCCTAGTCTCCCTGAGCCTGATACTGAGTCACATTTGGTCGTGATGAGCCGTGCCAGCACGGCTCGTGCTTGGCTCACCGTCGACAGATCCAGGCTGGCCACGCATGATCAGCAGCGGCTCAGTCCGAGCCATCGATGCCTGAAGGTTCAGGAGCGCGCGAATCAATCCGCGACGGGTGGGCGATCGGTGGTTCCTTATCCAGCTTGATGAGGGTATCGACCTCGATCATAGGACTGACGCGTGCGTTGATCATGCGCATCTGCGCGGCAAGCACGTCACGCTCGTGGGCACGGCGATGTCCCACGGGCGTTTTCCAGGACTGCGGCACGTGGGTTTCAATCCAGGCCTGCGCGGTCTTGATGGACACCCCGAGCCGATGGGCCACGTCCCGTGATGTCAGTACACGATCCTCCTCGGAAATGCCGGCACCGCTGGCACCGAAGAAAACACGCTGATCATGAACAACGAAGCGAAGCGAATTCCCGATTCTTGCGGATTCCGGGCGGTCGATCCCGCACCAGATAAACGGGCGAGAGACGGCCGTAGCTGGCATGAAGACCGCCTGCGGTGCCACGCTGATCGCATCCCAAAATGCAATGTCGCTCGACCAAGTCGGATCCGGTGCTGCTTCGTCAGCCTCTGCGGTGGTCGAAGAGACTTCCAGCGCGCTCGCACCCTCTCCAGCGCTGTGTCTGGAGTGCTTGAAGGCGGCCGCCGCCAACGCTGCGACCTTGGTCGCTCGCGGGTGATAGCATGACCTCTCCGGATATCCACGCATTTTTCGACTGACGGCGGCAGGCGCTCTCCCCCGCAGTGCGACTGTTCGCATTGGTCGACGGCCTGTCGTACGGAGACTAGGCGAGCGCACCCGCGTGCTCACCATTTACCGTTGCGCTCTTTGATCAGACCGCGGCCGCGTCTCTCTCCGATGCCGGGCCACGGCTGATCGACTACGATCTGGCAGGCCAAGCTACTCGTGCGCGCCTTGAGATGTTGGCGGCCGGGCGCGGTGGCGTCTCTTGGCTGATCAGCGCTCATTCATTCGCGGCGCTCGCCGATGAGCCGTCCGCAGCATTCTGACGGACGCTGTCGAAAATCTTTCCCAATCGTCCCTGCTGGTTTTGACAGGTCATGGAGCTTGACGATGGCCATATCGCGTGGCGCTGCCGCATTAATTCTTTTCCACAAGGCGACTTTTTTCGGCAGACATAAAATTGCACTTTCCGCATTCGTGGATGGACGACGTTGCGATCGAATACCTGCTTCGAAGAGGGGCGAACCGGATGCCGAACCCACGTCAGCGAAGGCCGCTCCCGGCGTTGCACCGGGTGCATGGCAAATCGGCGAGGCCAGCTGATTGTTCTCATAGAAAAAGAAATTTAAAGATTCTGGTTGCATGCCGTAAACACGCTGGAGAGATAGTGCTCGGGGCCTCCAATTTCTTCTGCCGCCTGATCCTCGTGTCCGTGCCATGGCACCAGTGATCGCGCGACGCACCGAATTCTCCATCGGCGACTGGTAACGACTCTTCGGTCGGCATCGTGGGTTCGGTTTCTGGGGAAAAGAAACGCACTATTGAAAATAGCGTCCTTTTGCAAGGAAACGTATCGTGAAGATTTCCGACCTGAAAATCGGCGTTCGTTTGAGCACGGCATTCGGCATCGTGGTTGCGCTGCTGATCGGCACCACACTGTTGGGTGTCCGCAATATCGAATCGAGTGTGGCCCGAATGAACGGGATTGTCAGTCAGCGTTATTCGCTGATCGCATCGAGCACCCAGATCAAGAACAACGGCTACAAAGCCAACGGCATCCTCAGCAACCTGCTGTTGGCGACTAATGCGGATCAGGCGAAAAAGTATATGGACGATTATGCCGTCATCCGTAAATTGAACGCCGACACTTACGCGAAATTCGAAAAGCAACTGACTGACGAGCAAAGCAAGGCGCTGTTCACGAGCCAATTCCAGGCACGCAGTGACTATGGCCAGAGCGTCAAGAAATTTTTCGGCCTGATCGCCGCCAGCAACCAGGAAGCCGCTCGCGACGTCTACCAGGGCGAGATGGCGCGCTTGCAGGACGATTACTACACGCTGGTCGACAAGATGGTGGACTTCCAGGCCGGCGAGATGAACGACGATGTTGCCAAGGCGACCGCCGAGGGCCGTTGGGCCAAATTGCAGATGGGTGTCATCGCGCTCTGCGCACTGCTGATCTCCGTGTTCACGGCATGGTTCATTACGCGCAGCATCACCCGCCCGATCAACAGAGCGGTCGCGCTCGCCGAGGCCGTGGCCAGCGGCGACCTCACGCACCGCCTGGACACCACCGGCAAGGACGAGGTTTCGCGTTTGCTCATGGCTCTCCGCAAGATGACCGACAGCCTCAACATCATCGTGGGGAGCGTGCGTACCGGCACTCACGCTATCACGCTTGCCTCGCAGGAGGTTGCGAGCGGCAACATGGATCTGTCCACTCGCACCGAGCGGCAGGCGAGCGCCCTTGAGCAGACTGCCGCTGCGATGGAGCAGCTCACCTCGGCGGTCAAGCAGAACGCGAGCAACGCGCAGCAGGCCAACCAGATCGCTGGCGACGCGTCGGCGGTAGCGGTGCGGGGCGGCGGGGAGGTCGACCGCGTGGTGGACTCCATGAACACGATCAACGCGTCCTCGCGCAAGGTGGTGGAGATCATCAGCGTGATCGAAGGCATCGCCTTCCAGACCAATATCCTTGCGCTGAACGCGGCCGTGGAGGCCGCGCGCGCCGGCGAGAACGGCCGTGGCTTCGCAGTGGTAGCCGGCGAGGTGCGTAGCCTCGCGCAACGCAGTGCGGTGGCTGCCAAGGAGATCAAGGCGCTGATCGACGAATCGGTAAGCCAAGTGGACGTGGGCACCGGCGTCGTCGAGCAGGCGGGCGATACGATCCGGCAGGTCGTTAAGAGCATCACGGCCGTGTCGTCGATCGTCAACGAGATGAGCGCGTCGAGCCTGGAGCAGAGCGATGGTATCGAGCAGATCAACCACGCTATCACGCAAATGGATCAGGTCACGCAGGAAAACGCCGCGCTCGTCGAGGAAAGCGCAGCGGCCGCCCAAGCGCTGCGCAACCAGGCCGATGCGTTGGCCGGCACCGTTGCCGCGTTCCGGCTCGACACCGATGCGCACCACACCGAGGGCGGGGCGCCTCGCGCCATCAAACACCCATCCCGCATGCCACTGCTCTCCGCCACCTGAGCGGCACGCGAATCAGAGGCGACAGACATCAAGGACGGAGACACGAGCCGTACGCGTACGGATCGATGACGCATGACGGAGCGCCTATGCAACGCACACAGGCGCTTCGCGCCGGATCGCGATCCGTTGGTATGTTCATCCCCGTGGGATTGGTCCATGAACGAGCGGGGAGCGCGCGTATCGGAGTCCGGATGGCGAGATTCGATTAACCGATTTTGTCCATACAGGCACTCGTCCATGTTTAGTCGATATCCCGAATACGCTACCACCACCGGCTTCGCCAGCACCGAGGTGCAGGACGCCTCCCAGGGCGCCAAGCCTTTGTTGATCGGCCGCTTCATTGACGCGCACCGCCACGCTGGCTTCCGCGTGGCCGACATCGATCCGCTGCGGCTCGCTGTGTGCCCCGATGCGCCCGAACTTGACCCGAGCTTCCATGGGCTCGCGCCCGATGAACCGCTCGACACGCAGCTCGTTGGCTTTGGGACGGCGCGCACTGTCGGCGAATTGGCGCAGCGCCTCAAGCAGATCTACTGCGGCGCCCTCGCGCTCGACTGCAGCGGCGTGCGCGACGAGATGCGACGACGCTGGCTGTTCGGAAAGATGGAATCCCTCGCGTCGAATCCGGTGCCGGCGGCAGGGCAGCGGCACGCCGTTCTGGGCCAACTGCTGGCGGCCGAAATGTGGGAGCGCCTCGTGGCTGAACGGTTCGGCGACGCCAAGCGCTTTTCGCTCGAAGGATGCGAAAGCCTGATCCCGCTGTTGACCGCGGTGATCGACAACGCGGGCCGCCACGGCATCGTCCGGCTGTTCCTCGGCCTGCCGCATCGCGGCAGGCTCAACGCGCTCGTGAACGTGATGGACGCGGGCGCGGCGGACGTCCTCGCCCGGCTCGATCCCGATTCGGACGTCGCCTCCACGCAAACCGACCTGCCGTATCACCTGGGTGAAACCACACACAGGCGCACTCCGCACGGCGAGGTCACCGTGCAGCTGGCTCACAACCCCTCCCATCTGCAAAGCGTCTATCCGGTGGTGGTCGGCATGGCGCGCGCCTGGCAGGACGCGCATGGCGAGGCGTGTTGCCTGCCCGTGGTGGTGCACGGCGACGCCGCGTTCGCCGGGCAGGGCGTTGTGACCGAGACGCTCAACCTCGCGCGTCATGCCGGTTATTCGCCATCCGGCACCATTCACGTGATCATCAACAACCAGATCGGGTTCACCACGCCGAACCGCATGGATACCGCGTCGCATGTTTACTGCACCGACGTGGCGCGCGGCGTGGATGCGCCCGTCGTGCGAGTGAACGCCGATCGGCCGGACGAAGTGCTGCGCGCCGTGGCGATCGCGCTGGACTATCGGATGACCTTCCGGGCCGACATCCTGATCGACTTGATCGGCTACCGGCGCCTCGGTCATTCGGAGCACGACACGCCGACGCTTACGCAACCGGCGCTCCAGGCGATGATAGGTACGCACCCGGGCGTGGTCGACCTGTATCACGCGTCGCTCGACGGCGCGACTCCGCTAGACGGGTTGCGGCAGGCGGCCTTGCAGGCGTTGCTGCGTGGACGTGCTGGCGCGCCGGATTCGGCGGAGCGCGCGAAGGAGGCCGACGCCACGGCGACACCGCTCGCCGGACTGTCGCTCGAGCGGCTGCGCACGTTGACCGACGCGCTCACGCGCGTGCCGCCGGGCGTGCGGATCCACGAGCTCATTGCAAGGATGGCAGCCCGCTGGCGCGACACGGTCACCGACGATGCCGGTCGCGTGGAGTGGAGCTTCGCCGAGAGCCTTGCCTATGCGTCCTTGCTTGACGACGGGTTCGGTGTGCGGCTCTCCGGCATGGACGTCGGGCGCGGCACCTTCATGCACCGGCAGGCCGTGTGGCACTTCCAGGACGGCGGCGCTCGCGTTGGCGAGGTGCACGTGCCACTCGGTGCGCTATCTTCCGGCCAGGGTCGCTTCGACATCGTGAATTCGCCGTTGACCGAGGAGGCGGTGCTCGGCTTCGAGTATGGCTATAGCCTGTCGGCACACGCGGTGCTCACGATATGGGAGGCGCAATTCGGCGATTTCGTGAACGGCGCGCAGGTGTTCGTCGACCAGTACATCGCGGCTGGCGAGCACAAGTGGGGCTGTCGATCGCGACTGACCGTGCTGCTGCCGCACGGGCACGAGGGCGTGGGGCCGGAGCACTCGAACGGCTACCTTGGGCGCTTCCTGCAGCTGTGCGCGGACGAGAACATGCGCGTGGTGTGCCCATCCACGTCGGCGCAGTGGTTTCACCTGCTGCGAGGGCAGGCCGCTACGCACCAGCCGAAGCCGCTCATCGTCATGTCTCCAAAATCACAGCTGTACGGCGACGCGCGCTCGCATTCGGCCACGACGGCGCTACTGGAAGGCGCGTTCGCCACCGTGATCCAGGACGACTCGGTAGCCGATGCGGTGCGTGTGAGGAAGGTGGTGCTGTCAAGCGGCAAGTTCCATTACGCGCTGCGCGACGCCCGCGACACCGCCGGCGACACGAGCATCGCGCTGGTGCGCGTCGAGCAATTGTATCCGTTTCCGGGACTGGAACTGGCATGCGCGCTCGGGACGTTCGGCAATCTCGAGGAAGTCGTCTGGGCGCAGGAGGAGGACATGAACCAGGGGGCGTGGCGGTTCGTGCGTGACGAACTGGAAGCGGTGCTGCCCAGCGGCTGCCGGCTGACGGCGGTGTGTCGGGCGGCGACGGCCTCGGGCGCTCATTCGTCGGTGCGTGCACATCAGGCCGAGCAGCGGCGGCTGGTGGCAAGCGCACTGGGCGAGCTCGTGCCACCGGCAGGGGGGCATGCCGGCGCCGCGGCGTCGGGCGTCGGCGCTGCGGAGCACGTCGAGGCGGCAGCAGCATGAGCTAGGTGAGCATGAGTTGGCAGACCGCCGCGAGGGATGCGGCGGCCTGGTCGCCCTGCGCTGTCGACCCCGCACACGCTCGTCGCGCGTACGGCCCCGGCCGTGCCGGTAGGATCATGCGGCCGTCGCGCGTTTCGAGCTTCTCGTCGAACAGCGATTCGAGCCATTCGAAATATGACCTCCTCCCGACTAGCCGAGCGCTTGGACTTGGAGGTTTCCGGCTTCAAGGTGTGCGAGCCGGAACTCGCACGGCGTCAGATCGCCCAGCGAACTGTGCGGTCTGAATTCGTTGTAATCCTGCCGCCAGTGCTCGATCTTTTCCCGCGCATCGTCCAGTGACAAGAACCCATGCACGTTCAAACATTCGTCTCGCAAGCTGCCGTTGAACGACTCGATGAACGCATTATCCGTGGGTTTGCCAGGGCGTGAGAAGTTCAAGGTCACACCGTTTTCATACGCCCAGTGATCCAATGCATGCGAGATGAACTCGCTGCCGTAGTACATGCAGAATGTCAGCCATCAGGGGTAACAGGCATCCTTGGGATTGTCCGTTCACCACCCGCCGGAGGAAACCGAAATGGCCGACTTGCTGGAAGGTATGAATCGCCCCGGATTTTGAGGAGGCTCCAACTCTTGAGAAAATGGAGCCATGAACAAGAAATCGAGCAAATTTTCCCCGGAAGTCCGGGAGCGCGCAGTGCGCCTGGTGCGCGAGCAGCGTAGCGAGCATCCGTCGCTGTGGGCGGCGGTCGAGTCGATTGCGCCGATGATAGGCTGCACGCCGCAAACGCTGAACGATTGGGTCAAGCGCGACGAGATCGATAACGGCGAACGCGATGGCCTGACCACAAACGAGCGTGAGCGCCTGAAGGCGCTGGAGCGCGAGAACAAGGAATTGCGCAAGACCAACGAGCTTCTCAAGCTGGCCAGCGCGTTTTTCGCCCAGGCGGAACTCGACCGCCGTATCAAGTCCTGAAAGCCTTCATCGATCAATATCGCGACACCTTCGGGTTCGAGTCGATCTGCAAGGTTTTGCGGATCGCCCCGTCGGCCTACTGGCGCCATGCCGCCCAGCTTCGTGATCCGTCGAAGCGCTGCGCCCGCGCGAAGTGTGATGACGTGCTATGCCCGGAAATCCAGCGTGTTTGGCACGCCAACATGCGGGTCTACGGCGCGGATAAGATCTGGAAACAGATGAACCGGGAGCAAATCCGGGTGGCCCGTTGCACGGTCGAGAGATTGATGCAGCGATTGGGATTACAAGGCGCGGTTCGCGGCAAACGGGTTCGCACGACGATTCCCGATGTCTCGGCACCTCGTCCTCTGGATCGAGTCAATCGCCAATTCAAGGCCGACCGGCCGAATCAACTCTGGTTTTCCGATTTCACCTACGTTTCGACGTGGCAGGGCTGGCTGTATGTGGCGTTCGTCATCGACGTGTTTGCTAGGCGCGTCGTTGGCTGGCGGGTGAGTCGTGCCATGCGCACCGACTTCGTACTCGATGCGCTTGAACAAGCGCTGTACGCTCGCCAACCGGGCGACGACGGGACGCTGATTTATCATTCCGACAGGGGATCGCAATACGTTTCCATTCGGTACACCGAGCGGCTTGCCGAAGCGGGCATAGAGCCATCGGTCGGCAGTCGCGGCGACAGCTACGACAACGCCCTGGCGGAAACAATCAACGGTTTGTACAAAACGGAACTGATTCACCGACGAGCGCCTTGGAAAACAAGGGAATCCGTCGAGCTTGCAACGCTGGAATGGGTCGCCTGGTACAACCACCATCGGCTGATGGAACCTCTGGGCTATATCCCGCCAGTCGAGGCTGAGACAAACTACTATAGGCAACTCAGAAATACTATTGAAGCGCCTGCGTTAACCTAAACCAACCGGCCTCCTCGAAAGCCGGGGCGGTTCACACACCAATTTTGACTTTAGCTCTCAGATGCCATCGACATGCCGGAAGAACTCGAGCGTGATTTCGCTTTCGGAGCGATGGCAATAGCGATGGCTACAAGTACCGTTCCTATCCATGTCATCAGCGATATGGGGCGATTGAGGTGAATGCACAAAGCTATCGTCGACAGTACCGGGGTCGCGTAGCTCAGGATTGCTACCTTCCTCGGGTCGCATCGCTTCATTCCATAGTCCCACATGTAAAACGCCGCCCCCATCGGCCCGAGGCCCAGATACGCGAGTGTGATGCTGTCCCGGCCAGTAAAGTGGGGAACTTCTCTCGCGCAGATGCTCAGTACCAGGCAGCCAATGCCTGCGATGAGACAGAATAGTCCGACTGAATGGCTTGAAACCGAACCGAAGCGCCGGCCCAGCAGGGAGTACCCGGCCCACGCAAATGCAGATACCAGACCTAGGCCGTACGAGAAGATGCGCATTCCAAGCGTCAGTGTGGCGACATCTGGCTGTGCGCTCTCGACGCTCGCAATGCAGGCGAAGATCGCACCGGTGAAGCCGAGCACCACTCCCAGAAACTGCCGGACTACCGAAGCATCGCGACTCCACGATGCAGGCGTCATAACCACTATGAGCAGCGGCCAAAGATAGTGAAGCAGGCTCACTCCTACGGGCTCACCGACCTGCAACGCATAGAAATACACCACGTGATACGCCAACATGGAGGTCGAGCCCAACACGGCCAAGCCGGCGGGCATCCGCCAATGGCGCACCCAGGGCAAGCCAATAAGGCCGCCTATCGTCAATGCTATGCCGTTCAGCATCAGTGTCGGGAAGTTGTGTAGGGAATCTACGCTCGCCGCGAGCGTGCTCCACATCAGTATCGTGATGAGAACGCCAAAAAGAGCCATACCGTCGTGGTTCGCAAATAGCTCGGACTGTCGCTCCTTTGCACAGCGCTGTCATCGGTCAAGCCATATGAACCGAAGCTCGAGCATTTCCTACTTCAAATAGGGCCTCGTCGCCGCTTGATTGCCGACCAGCGGTCGACGTCTGAATACGAGCCGCTAACACAACCTGGACATGAAGCTGCGAACATCATATCGTCTGCGGTATGGCAAGACGCAAAATCAGCAACGAGTTGTGGGTAGCACTGGAACCTCCGATTCCGGAATTCACACCCTCGCCCAAAGGCGGGCGACGGCGCACGGTCAATGATCGCGCAGCGCTCAACGGTGTCCTGTATGTGTTGCAAACTGGCATCCCTTGGGAAGACCTCCCGCAAGAGCTAGGTTTTGGCAGTGGCATGACGTGCTGGCGACGTCTGCAAGACTGGCAGGCGCAAGGCGTATGGCATCGGCTGCATCGGGCGATGCTGCGTCGGTTGCGTGAGCACGACCAGATCGATTGGGAGCGCGCCAGTCTTGATGGAGCCAGCGCCTCCAGCCCCCGGAGGGCCAGGAAACCGGCCCCAACCCGACCGACCGAGGCAAGCTCGGATCGAAACGACACATCGTCGTAGATGCACGCGGCATCCCGCTGGCCGTCACGATCACGTGAGCCAACCGCCGTGATTCGATGCCGTTCGAGTCCACGCTCGATGCCATTCCTGCCGTGCCTGAATGGTCAGCCGCGCAAGCGGCCCACCAAACTGCACGCGGACAAATGGTACGACTTCGCTCGTTGCCGGCGCTATCTGAGACAACATGGCATCAAGGCCCGTATCGCCCGTCGCGGCGTCGAAAGCAGTGAGCGGCTCGGGCGGCATCATTGGGTGGTCGAGCGCACGCATGCCCGGTTCTCCGGATTCGGCAAGCTCCGGATTCGCTTCGAGCGGCGCCTCAATATTCATGCCGCCTTGCTCGTCCTGGCTGCCGCCATCATCTGCTCGAGATTCGTGGATGGCTTGTGTTAGCGGTTCTAAATCAGGGTAGTGTGAACGCGCCCTAGTCGGGAGAGGTCAACCTCAGCAGATTCTGCTGCGCCCCTCGCAGAACACCATAGAAGTTGCTGTTTGGTTTAGCAACATCGGTTACGGCTACCGCAGCCCGTCCCTACACTGTCATCTCCATCTTCAAACAACGAGACAGGAGTGACACCCATGAAACTGACTGACTTCAACACGCTGACGTTCGACTGCTACGGTACGCTTATCGACTGGGAATCCGGAATCTTCACCGGCCTGAAGACGCTGATTGAGCGAGTCAAACCGGCGCTGACGCGCGACCAGGTGCTCGAAGCGCATGCTCGCCACGAGTCGTCGCAACAGAAGTACACCCCGAGCAAGCGCTACCAAGACCTGCTGCCCATCGTCTACAAGCGCCTGGCCGAAGAATGGGGCGTCCCGTTCACGCACGAAGAGTGTGTGGCGTACGGTCAATCGGTCCGTGACTGGCCTGCGTTCCCCGACACCGTCGAGGCGCTGCAATACTTGAAGAAGCACTACAAGCTTGTCATCCTGTCGAACGTCGACAACGAAACCTTCACGTACAGCAATGCGCGCCTGAAGGTAGAATTCGACGCCATCTTCACAGCCGAAGACGTCGGTTCGTACAAGCCGTCGCCGCGCAATTTCGACTACATGCTCGATAAGCTGGGCGAGCGTGGCATCAGCAAGGACAAGATTCTGCACACGGCAGAAAGCCTGTTCCACGACCACAAGCCCGCCAACGAATTCGGCCTGGCATCGAACTGGATTTACCGCCGCCACGCTCAGGAAGGCTTCGGCGCGACGATGAACCCTGGCATGCAACCGAACATCAACTTCCGCTTCAACAACATGGGCGAGTTCGCGAAGGCACACCAGGAAGCGCTGGCGCAGAAGTAATCTCGATTCCACACGTGTTGGTGGCCGGCCTCGATGTAACCCATCAGGCGACCGACCGCCAACACGGAATCGGTACACTCCAAGCTAATGCATCTGAAACGAGGAGAGCAATGTGCGGTTGACTGATTTCAAGGCACTGACGTTCGACTGCTACGGCACGCTGATTGATTGGGAATCGGGGATTGCCGATGGGCTGTCAAGGCTGGCATCGAAGGCGAGTCACCAGCTCTCGCGAGACCAGGTGCTCGAGGCACACGCTCGTCACGAGTCAGACCAGCAGCAGTTGACGCCTAAGCTGCCGTATAACCAGCTGCTCGCCATCGTCTACAAGCGACTGGCAGAAGAGTGGTCCTCGCCCTACGAATTGGACGATGCACAGGCATACGGCGAGTCGGTGAAAAACTGGCCGGCGTTCCCCGATTCCGCAAGCACTCTTCAGTACCTCGCGAAGTATTTCAAACTGGTCATCGTCTCGAACGTCGATAACGAGAGCTTTCGAGCAAGCAAGGCGAAGCTCGCTGTTGAATTCGACGCAGTCGTGACTGCAGAGGATGTGGGCTCGTACAAGCCGTCGGCGCGCAACTTCGAGTGCATGTTCGATGCGCTGTCCTCGATGGGCATTCAGAAGGGCGAGAGCTTGCACGTCGCGGACAGCATCTTCCACGACCTGGCGCCGGCCGGCGAACTTGGCATCCCGTCATGCTGGATTCACCGCCGCTTTGAGCAGCGGGGTTTCGGTGCAACAATGCGTAGTTCGATTGAGCCCGTGGTCGACTATCGTTTCACTAGCATGGCGCAGTTGGTTAAGGCTCACCACGAAGAGCTCGCACGAAATTAGGCGAAAACCCGTAGGCGCGATTCAGGGCAGAAGACCGGCACGATATGCGCAACTCATCGAAACTCGACCGAATTGACCTCAAAATCCTCTGCGAGCTGCAGAGGAACGGGAACATGACGAACGCCAGTCTCGCGAGCGCGGTGGGCCTTTCAGCAAGCCCCTGCCTGCAGAGAGTCAAGCGACTGGAAGCCTCGGGTGTCATATCGGGATATGGCGCTCACATCGGTCTGGCAAAGCTCACCAGTTCCGTTACCGTGTTCACCGAGATACTGCTGAACGACCACCGCAGGGACGACTTCGTGCGATTCGAAGGCAATCTCCGGGAATGCGATGAGCTCATGGAGTGCCACCTCGTCAGCGGTGGATACGACTACCTCCTGAAATTCCTGGTGAAGAACATTGGTCATTACCAGGAAGTCATCGAGAATCTTGTCGACCGGAATATCGGCATCGAGAAATACTTCAGCTACATCGTCATTCGGTCTCCCCTCGTGAAGCATGTGTTGCCGTTGGACAAGCTCCTGACGGACGACGAATAGAGAGATGCAAAATGAACCACCACGATTGCGTCCAATACACATGCGGCAGAAGTGGTCGGAGCATATTGGCGCACCTTGATGGAAAAGCTGTTTGGGTCCGACAACAGCAAGTCGCGCATTTGTTTGGAGCATCTCAGCAGCAGCTGACCAGCACACTGCGTCGTCTGAAAGCGCTCGGTGAAATCGATGACAAATTCGACCTCAGGACAGCAGGGGCCAATGGCCTCCTGCTCGGTCACCGTGCCGTTACTGCCCTCGGATACCACCTCAACTTCTGTTGCGCGACCGCGTTTCGCGAATGGTGCGCCGGGCGCCAGCTCACTCAGGCCTCGAAGCAGGAATCTTGAAGGCCACGACTTCCACCCAGCGTTTGGAACGAAGCAGAGACATTCCTACATCTCGTAGGTAGGCCGGCGAAATTTGGATGGCGACACTCGGGCTGTCACCACAACGAGGAGTTCGACATGCCCCCGCCCGAATGGCCCTTCTGGCGCTCCAACGCCGAGACCATGCAGCGCGCCGACAGCGCGGCAGGGCATCACGATGAGACGCTCGTCTCGACTTTCAGGAATCTGGTGGCTCGCTTGCGACGTAAGCATTCAGGGAACGCCGTCTTGACGGACTGGCGCCGCCGGAATCATGCGCTGCGCCGAGAATGTTAAGCTTGTTCTCCCTGTTGCCGATTGCTGATGCGAGCCATGCCGCTTCCGACATTTCATACCGACCGTCTGGAACTTCGGCCCCGAACGATACGGGATTTTGATGCCTGTCTTGCTATGGATCGGGATCCTGAGGTGGTTCAGTTTGTCGCTGGGCCCTGGGACGATCTTCTGGAACACCAACGCTTTCTTAAGAGTCGCATTGAAGCGAGCTTCGGCGAGGGGTTGGGTTACTGGTCTATTTTCTCAAAGCAGATTCCTGAGCGCTTTTTCGGCTGGGTGCTGCTCATACCCTACGATGCCGTCGGACCCGAGATAGAAGTCGGCTGGCGTTTGAACAGGGAAGCGTGGGGGCACGGTTATGCGACGGAGGCGGCACGTCCAGTGGCAATCTACGCCCTTCGCACGCTTGGGCTGCGGGAGATCGTGGCCGACATTCATCCGGAGAACAGCGCATCGATACGTGTGGCATCGAAGTTGGGCATGACGCATCGTGGAGATGGCGTGCACAACGGCGTGCCGTGCAGGCGTTACGCTATCACGCGAGACGAGTTGCAGTCGGCGTGCAACGGTGACAGGGACCTTCCGTTAACTGATCGGCATGATGCGTGCCGTATCGGACATTAACGGAGCAACGTTCCAGGGTAATAGTTCATCGATGCGATTCACTGGGTGGTCGGCGATGCGTTCGATGACGTAATGCAGGTAGGCTTCGGGATCAACGCCGTTCATGCGGGCAGATCCGATCAGGCTGTACATCGCGGCTGCACGTTCTCCGCCTGAATCCGCACCGGCAAATAAAAAATTCCGTCTTCCGATTGCCACGCCGCGCAATGCGCGCTCGGCAATCAGATTGTCAATCTCGGCCTGACCATCACTGCAGTAATAGACCAGCGCAGGCCAGCGATTCAACGAATACTGGATCGCTTTGGTGGTGTCTGATTTCGCGGAGAGAGTGAGAAGTGTCGCCTCGAACCACCGCTTCATGTCATCAAGCAGCGGCACAGCCTTCTCCTGGCGAACGCGCCGTCGTTCTTCAGGCGGCTTGCCACGAATGTGCTCTTCGATGCGATAGAGGGCGCCGATGCGCTCGAGTGCCTCGCTGGTGATCGGCGATGCCCGAACAGCGTGTAGATCATGTAGCTTTCGACGTGCATGCGCCATGCACGCTGCTTCGTGAATTTGACCGCCCAGATACAGATCCGCATAACCGGCGAAGGCGTCTGCCTGCAGTACGCCCGTGAAGTTGGCAAGGTGACGCTGTGGATGTTCGCCGCGACGATCCGGTGTATAGGCAAACCAGACGGCCGGCGCTTCGTCCGAACCACTGGGCCGGTCATCGCGCACATACACCCAGAGCCGACCGGTCTTCGTCCTGCCATTGCCTGGCGCGAGCACCGGCAGCGGGGTGTCGTCGGCGTGAACCTTGCTGCCACCAAGCGCGTGGCGGCGCACCGCGTCGACCAGAGGGCTGAGTAGCCATGTCAGACTGCCCAGCCAGTGGCCCATGGTGCCCGCGTCGATCTCAACGCCGTCGCGCGCGTACATGACGGACTGGCGATAGAACGGGATGTGGTACGCGAACTTCGATGTCGTGATGTGGGCGAGCAAAGCCGGACCCGGCAGGCCACGATCGATCGGCCGACTCGGCGCTGCGGCCTGCACGATACAGTCGCAGCACGAACAGGCGAATTTGGGACGGCGATGACGTATGACGTGGAAGTGCGCGCGCACGTATTCAAGCTGTTCGGAAACGTCTTCGCCCAGCGGTTTGAGCGCGCCACCGCATTCCGGGCAGTCTTCCTCAATGGGTCGATGCACACGCTCTTCGCGTTCGAGGTGATCGGGCAGCGGTTTGCGACAGGCGCTCTCGCGGCGTTGTTGCGCCTTCTTTGAGTCAGCCTGTGCAGTCGCACCTTCGTCGGCCTGCAGGTCCTCAAGCCGCAGTTCGAGCTGCTCTATCTGACGCTCCACCTTCTCAGACTTGCGACCGAACTGCATGCGGCGCAGCTTCGCAATCGTCAGCTTCAGATGTTCGATCTCGATTATGCGGGAGCTGAGTTGGTCCTCCAACTCGACGACCCGCTGCGCGTTTGCATGAGCTGATGCCGCATGCGCGCGCACCAGCGCCTTGAGCGCATCAATGTCGTCGGGCAGGCCAGAATCGGTCAGATCCATCGCGATAGTTTACGACTATCTGGCGCACGCAAAGGCACGCGGTAACAGACGTTTACAAAGCACTGTGCGGGCGTGCCGCTTCGACTGGTTGTCGCCAGTCAAACCCTTCGAGCAGGAGCGAGAGTTGAGCTGTGGTCAACGCCACGACGCCGGCGTCGGCTCGGGGCCATGCAAAACGTCCTTTCTCAAGACGCTTCGCAAATAAACATAGGCCGCCATCGCTCCAGTACAGCGCCTTCAGCAGATCACCACGGCGGCCCCTGAAGATAAAAACATGGCCTCCGAACGGATCCTTCTCAAGCACCGTCTGTACCTTTGCTGCGAGCGAATTGAAGCCGGAGCGCATGTCGGTGACGCCGGCAGCGATCCAGATCCGCGTGTTGGCAGGCATACCGATCATCGGAGAATCCGCTCAAGGACCAGCCGCAATATCGTCGCATCGGGCGCACCTTCTATCCGGACCGAAGTGTCGCCACGCTGAAGCTGAATGCTGCCGGTTGTCGTCACCGGAGGTGTCGGCGCTTCCGTCGCCGCCAGCGCATGGATCGCGGATCGATCGGACTGACCATCTACAACGACAGGCAACATGGTCTGCGTCTGCACATCTTCAACAGACCTTGAGTGTACAGTTTGCGCCAGGCCCACACCTGATTGGCGTTGACATGGTTGTCGCGGGCGACCCGGGCGACAGAAGCACCGGGTTCAAATGTCTGCTCGACGACTAATCGCTTCCATTCCAACGGATGCCGTCGGTTCTGGCGCCTTGCGGGTAACTCGACTGTCTGAGTCACTGTGTCCATTCTCGCTATTTGTGGACAGAGTCGGTCACTCATGTCCGTCGCAGCCGATGATTGCATCTTCTACGCAAGTCGGGGAACGGTACAGATCAGATGCTTACCTTGCGACAGACAGCTGTCGCGTCGCTTGTCGCGCTCGGTTGGCGCGGCAGAGGGTAGATACACCTGGTTCAGGCCGGCGACTGCGGGCCTGAGGCCCGGGCTGATTCAGCCGGTGCCCCCCCACCGGGAGGCGGGAGAGACGATACAACTGGACTATCAGTCCAAACCACCTTGGCACATGTACTTGACCGAGAGGAAATCATCGAGACCGTACTTGGAGCCCTCCCGACCATAGCCCGACTCCTTCACACCACCGAACGGCGCGGCTTCGCTAGCAACCGCGCCTTCGTTGATACCGATGACCCCAGCTTCAAGCTGGCGCGCGACGCGGTCGATTCGACGAATATCCGTGGTGTAGAAGTAGGCAGCTAGGCCGAACGGCGTGTCGTTCGAGAGCCGTACTGCTTCTTCTTCCGTTTCGAACTTGAAGAGGGGCGCAACCGGCCCAAACGTCTCTTCACGGCAAACCAGCATCTGGTCGTTCGCGTTCGTGATGACCGTCGGAGCGTAGTAGTTCGGGCCGAGCTCTTCGAGGCGTTTGCCGCCGACTTTCACCGTCGCGCCGTGCGAGACCGCGTCGTCGACGTGACGCGCAATCTTGTCGATGGCCTTCTGATTAATCATCGGTCCAATTTGGGCGGCCCGATCAGATGCCGGTGCAACCTTCAGAGCGCCCACACGCTGCGCCAGCAGTTCAGCGAACTGGTCGTAGACACCCGCCTGAACGTAAATGCGGTTCGGACACACGCAAGTTTGGCCACCGTTCCGAAACTTGGCAGCCATGACGCCGGTGACGGCAGCGTTGAGGTCCGCATCGTCGAACACGATGAAGGGAGCGTTTCCGCCGAGTTCGAGCGAGAGTTTCTTGAGCGTGCCTGCGGATTCCCGGGCGAGATGCTTACCCACCGCGGTCGAGCCGGTGAACGTGATTTTCCGGACGCGGTCGTCGGCGAGCCAGTCGGCAACCGCCTGGATGCCTTCGTTGCGGTCTGCGCTAATCATGTTGAGGACGCCATCCGGCACACCAGCTTCCTGTGCCAGCGAAGCGAGCGCGAGCGCGGTCAGCGGCGTATCTTCGGCGGGCTTGCCGATGACCGTGCAGCCAGCTGCGAGCGCTGGTGCGATTTTGCGAGCAATCATCGCCAGCGGAAAGTTCCACGGCGTGATGGCAGCCACCACACCGATGGGCTCCTTTACCACGCTCATGCGCTTGCCGCGTTGCTGCTGCGGGATGATGTCGCCGTAAATCCTGGTTGCCTCGTCAGCGAACCACGCAACGTACGAGGCGCCGTACGCCACTTCGCCACGGCTTTCCACCATCGGCTTGCCTTGTTCCGTCGACATGAGCGTCGCGAGGTCTTCGGTATTCTCAACGATGAGTGTGTACCAGCGGCGGAGGATTTCCGCCCGCTCGCGGGGCAGCGTATTGCGCCATGCCGGGAGCGCCGCCGCAGCAGCATCGGTCGCGCGTCGCGCATCGTCGGCGTTGCTGTTGACGACCGACGCGATGGTTTCGCCAGTCGCGGGATTGACAACCGGGTAGCGTGCTTCGACATTCGAGTCGACCCATTTTCCGCCAATCAGGTTTTTGGTGCGCAGCAGTTCCGGGCGCTTGAGATTCAGTGACATTGTTTCCTCCGTGATTTCACTTGCCGCCGGCAACATCGTGTTTTCCGGCGGGGTCGTTTTGATTCCGCTACTTAAACGGTCGCCGGCTGGCGCAGGGCTGCACGCACATCGGCGTCGGCCAGTACGTCGTCAAGCGTTTTGCGCACGCGCTGGACGAGCAGCCCGATTTCCTCCTCGGTGAAGCAGAGGGCCGGTGCGAAGCCGAGGATGTTGTCGCCGAACGCGCGGAAGATGATTTTGTTCTTGTACGCGGCTTCCGCGATGCGGCTCGACAGGTTGAGCGCCGGGTCGAAACGAGTGCGGTTTTGCTTGTCAGCCACCAGCTCGACGGCGCCTAGCAGGCCACGATGGCGCGAATTGCCAACGAGGGGGTGGTCCAGGAGGCTGTCGAGACCATTTGCGAAGTGAACGCCTTGCTTGACGCCGTTCTCGAGCAGACCACCTTCCGTGTAGAGGCGCAGCACTTCGAGGCCGATGGCTGCGCTGACCGGGTGTGCCGAGTAGGTCTGGCCGTGCCCAATCGGGTCACCGCGCGAGCCGCTGTCGGCCAGGCCTTGATAAATCTGGTCGGACATCAGCACAGCGCCCATCGGGGCGTAGCCGGCCGTCAAGCCTTTTGCCACCGTCATGAGGTCCGGCTCGACCTGTTCAGCCTCGCAGGCGAACATCGGGCCCGTGCGGCCGAACGCCGTGATGACTTCGTCAGCGACGAACAGGATGTCCAGACGCCGACAAGCTTCGCGCATTGCCTTGAGCCAGCCTTTGGGCGGAACAATCACGCCGCCCGAACCCTGGATGGGCTCGCAGAAGAACGCCGCGACGTTCTCCGCGCCGACTTCCGCGACCTTTGCCTCGAGCGCGGCGACCGATGCAGCGATGATTGCAGCGTCATCGTTCGGGGTTGCGCTGCGATAAGGATACGGCGACGGGATGTGATGCTGACTGCGCAGGGGCAAGTCGAAGTTGCGATGGAAGCTCGCAATCGCCGTCAGGCCCGCTCCGGTCGATGACGAGCCATGATAGCCACGCTCGAGCGCGATGATGTGCTTCTTCGTCGCGCGGCCAATCGCGTTGAAGTAGTGCGTGATGAAGCGGACCGCAGAGTCGACCGCATCCGAGCCACCCAGCGAGAAGTAGACGTGCTGCAGTGCCGCCGGCGCCAGTTCAACAAGGCGCTCCGCGAGCTGGATGGCAGGCTCGGACGAGAAGTGGAAGTAGCCAGTCGCGTAAGGCAGGCGAGTCATCTGCTCGGTCGCAGCGCGCACGATGCTTTCCTGGCCATAACCCGTGTTCACGCACCAGAGTCCTGCGAACGCATCCAGAACTTCATTGCCGTCGGCATCACGCAACCACGAACCGTGGCCGGACTCGAGGATAGTTGCGCCCCGCGCTTCATGGGCACGGTAGTTCACCACGGGATGAATGAGATGCTTTCGGTCTGATTCGATGAGGTTACTGGTGGACATGACGGTTCTCAAAAAGTTGGTTTGATACCAGTGATGGTAGGTCTGTACTCAAGCATGGAGTAACGAAGTACAGACCATCAGCAGCAGATTCTTTCGATAAATTGAGCAACTCGAAGCCGGCGCGCAGTCACTTGCTGCCAACGGTACGCGGCCTTGCCTGCTCGCCTTTGTGGGTCGTTACGACGCCTCTTCTTGGGCCTGCGCCGACGTCGACTGTGACGGAAGCGTCACAGCCGAGTCGAGCCATTGCGCGAGATGGATTGCAGTTCGGCCCGTGGTGTTTCGAATCTGCGAACGGCAGCTGAAGCCATCGCTAACCACCACCGCGTCGCCATTCAGGCGATTGATTGCCGGAACCAGTTCGCTAGTTGCAACCCGCTTCGCAATGTCGGCCGTCTTCGCGTGATAGCCGAATGCGCCAGCCATTCCGCAGCATCCAGTCGACAGTACGCTGCCATCGCGGGCGGCTTGCTTCAGCAACTGGGTCTCGGCGCCCATGCCGCCGCACGATTTTTGGTGGCAGTGCCCGTGGATGTGCACTTCGGCATCTGATTTCGGAAGCGGAATGTCGTGCTGACGGAACAATTCAGCCAGCGTTTTGACAGAGGTAGCGAGGGCTTTCGCGCGGCCGTCGTTCGGGAACAGCGCGCCGAGTTCATCGCGGAACACTGAGAGACAGCTGGGCTCCAGCACGACAATCGGCGTCTTCATCGCGATGACGTCTTCCATCTCCGTCATGATGGTGCGCAGATTCGCGCGCGCCTGGTCGAGCATCCCTGCGTCATACATCGGTCGGCCGCAACAAACGTGCTTGTTCAGAAGCTGGACGTGAAAGCCGTTGCGCTCCAGCACTCGCACTGCGGCTTCCATCACGTCGGGCGAGAAGCCGTTGTTGAATGTGTCTGTCCAGAGCAGCACCGTGCCTCGTACCTGCGCAGGAGTAGCCTGAGTCGACATCAGGCGCTTGGCGCTGCTGCTGTTCCGGAAGCTCACGCCAGCGATGGCCGGAAAACGAACATCGGCGGCCAGCCCGAATTGCGCTCCAATCCGGCGGAATGCCGGGTTGCGCATCAGCATGTTCGTGATGCCGCTGAGGTGCGTCGCGACGGGCAACCAGGCACCGATGCGCGCAATCATCGCGTCCATGACAGGGCGACGCTTGTTCTTGAAATACTCGTACAGGAAGTGGCTCTTGTACTTCGCGATGTCCACGTGTGTTGGACAGTCGCTGCGGCATCCCTTGCACGCCAGGCAATGGTCGAGCGACTCTTTGACATCCTCGTTCTGCCAACCGTCCTTGATGACTTCTCCCTTGAGCAGTTCGAACAACAGACGGGCACGGCCGCGCGTCGAGTATTTTTCTTCTCGCGTCGCGCGATAGCTCGGGCACATCGTGCCGCCATTGAGGGAACGGCACTTGCCCATTCCAATGCAGCGCTCAGTAGCACGTGCAAAGGTTTCCGGTTTAACCGAGGAGCCAAATGAGAACGGGCTGGTGACGTCCACGCGGCGATAGGTCGGGCCGAGCCGCAGGTTCTCGTCGACGGGCATTGCATCAATCAGCTTGCCGGGATTCATGCGGCCCGTGGGGTCCCAGATGGCCTTGAACTCACGGAACGCCTGCATCAGGCCGGGCGAGTACATCAACGAGAGCAGTTCGCCCTTGGCTTGACCATCACCGTGCTCGCCGGAGAGCGAACCTTCGTACTTCACGACCAGGTTGGCGGCCTCGACCAGGAATTCGCGCCATGTATGCACACCCTGCGGATCGCGAAGGTCGAAGGTGATGCGCGAGTGGATGCAGCCATCGCCGAAGTGGCCGTACATGTTCGTCTTGTAGCCATACTTCGCGACCAGCGCCGAGAATTCACGCAGATAAGCGCCCAGATGCCGCGGCTCGACTGCGGCGTCCTCCCATCCAACGACCGGGTCCGGCTTCGATGGATCGTCACCGATGGACGTGGCCGAAGCGCCCGTCTCACGGACAGACCACAGCCGCTTCATCAGCGATGCTTCGAAGACAACTTTTGCAGCCGGCTTGCCCGGCAAAGAGGGAGCAAGTTCCGCCGCACGGTTCGCCAATGCGGCGGAACTTGCCGCGTCGGTTGTGCCGAACTCCACCATCAGCCACGCTTCGCCCGGCGGAAGCTCGGCGATATCCGCGAGCGCCAGGCCACGTTCCTTGAGCCCGCCGACGATGCCGGTGTCCAGGCCTTCCATCGCAATGGGGTTGAGCGGAAGCAACTGGGGCACGCAATCGGCAGCGTCGTAAATCGTCGGGAAGCCGAACACCACCAAAACACGATGCGTCGGGTTGGTGACCAGCGTCGTCTTCGCGCGCAGCACGGACACGCAAGTCCCCTCGGATCCGACCAATGCTCGTGCGATATTGAAGCCGTTCTCTGGCAGCAACTGGTCCAGGCTGTAGCCCGACACGCGCCGCTTGAGCTTGGGGAAGCCTTCGCGAATCACGTCTTCATACTTGCCGACGAACTCGCGCAGGCGCAGGACAATTTCGGCACGACGGCCACCAGCAGCCACGTGCTCGTCGAACGCCCGCTCGTCTGTAGGGCCCACCCAGAAGCGCGCGCCATCGTAGGTCAGAACCTCGAGTGCTTCGATGTTCTCGGCTGTCTTGCCAGCCATCACCGAGTGGGCGCCGCACGAGTTGTTGCCGACCATACCGCCGATCGTGCATCGGCTGTGCGTGGCGGGGTCCGGTCCGAACGTCAGGCCCTTCAGCGCGGCCGCGTCCTTGAGTTGGTCGCAGATGACACCAGGCAGCACGGTGGCGTACCGCCTCGCGACGTGGATTTCCTCGATGTCGGTCAGGTGCTTCGATGTGTCGATGATGACGGCCGCGTTGACTGACTGGCCGCACATCGATGTGCCGGCACCGCGGGTGAGGACCGGAAGCTTGGCGTTGTGACAGGCCGCCATCGTCTTGACCACATCTTCGATCGTACGCGGAACCACAATGCCAATCGGGACCTGCCGATAGTTCGATGCTTCCGACGCGTAGGCCGCGCGGGTGCCAGCGTCGAAGCGAACTTCGGCGCTGGTTGTGTTCTGAATCTCGCGCTGCAAAGCGAGAAGTACATTCAGGTCGTGACGACGCGCGGATGTTGCTTCAGTCATTTCAATGAGACGTCGAGGACGCTTTGCTAGGTATTCGATGCGACGTGCAAGCGCACGTGCTGATGCTTCCTATTAAAGCGGCGAATCACGTCCCCGTCTCCGTAGGAAAAATAGGAAAAATTGGCCTATTCTTCGCTGAGTCGATGGAGTGCCATGGCGACCTGAAGCTGGAATCGCACGCGCGGCTCCTCCAGTTTTACGCTTAGCACGTCCTCGATTCGTTCAAGCCGATAGCGCAATGTGCTGATGTGGATACCCAGCGCCTTGGCGGTGTTCGCAAGCTGGAAGCCTTCGTCCGTAAGGCTCGCCAAGGTTTCGAGCAGCGAGTCACTTTTGCGTTTTTCCGTCAGTGGCCTGATGAGCCTTTGAAGCAGCATCTCGCGCGCGTCCGGGTCACCCATGAGGGCACGAGGAAACAGGATTTCGTCGAAATGATGGACGCGGCCTGGGCGCAATGACGAGACGAGCGCGTCAACGTCTTTCGCTGCGGTGGCCATACCCTTGACCCCAACATGTATGCGACTGATGGCCATCGCCGCATGCCGGTCAGAAATCGACTCCCAGAGCGCGTCGAGCGAGGCGTCGGCCGGCACGATGAACTTGATTTGGTTGAGCCAAATAGCCAGCAGCTCGGGCATGCCGCGAGCGCGGAGCTGGCGCTTCAGCGATTCGGTCCAACGTTCGCGGCGCGACAGTCCTTCTGTGGTCAGCGGGATAGGTTCATCGAGCAGCACGAGGCAAACGCGATACTGACGCGAATCGCTCCAGCCGCAAACACGTGCTCTTTCCAGTGCGCTCGCGGTCGGGTTGAACTCTCCATCGAGCAGACCGGCAACCAGTGCATACCCGAGACGGTCTTCCTGCTGGGCAAGCTGCCGCTGGTGAATCAAATGCAAGGCCGCCACGACGCTTGCATGTTCGATGGCTCGCGCGTCGAGCTCGTGGTTTGCCTCTACGTCCACATCGAGCCAGAGCAGCGCGCCCAGAGTGCCCTGCAGTTGTACCGGCTGGCAAAGTCGATGGGTGACACCCTCTTCGGTCTTGAACGCCACCAAAGATGGGCGCTCAGCCTCGGCCAGACGGGTCGTATCGTCGCGGACCGTGGTAACGAGTTGCTCCTCAACAACCGCGGTCTCGCCCGTCTTCTTCGAGCTTGCCAGAACGTATCCTGAGGGGTCAGAGAAAGTGACTGTCTGGCCGAGCAGGTCGCTCAGAGCGTTCGCGATGTCCGTGAGGTTCGTCGCCGAGATGGCGGCGTTGGTCAGAGCGCGGTGAATCTGTTCCGACCGCTCGATGATTTCGCTCTGGAAATTGATGATTTTCGCGAGAATCTCGTGCGTCACCTGGCTGAACTGCACGTCCCAGGGCAGTTCGAGGAGCGGGAGGCCAACAGCGTCGGCCTCGGCAATCGCTTCCGGCGGGAAATGGTCTCGGAAGTGCGGTACAGCAAGCACTAAGCCCGTGAGTTTAAGCTCGGCGAGCCCACGGACGAGCGCGCGGGACGCGGCAGCATCCTGAGGCCAGTTATAACCGGTCGTGAGGAGCAGTTCGCCGGCTCTGACCCAGTCTGTGATGTCGGGATGGTCCACCATGTGAACCCAGGTAATATCCCGCTCAAGATTGTTCGCGCCGGCCACCACTGTTGCCTCTCGCAGCACGGTCTCCCGGATTGCGGTCTGGAGCTTCATACCGCCCCCCCGACCACAAGCGAGCGCGACCATGCCGCCGAGAGATTCAACTCTTCGGTGTGACAGGCTGCCGATACCCGAATATGACCCCGAGCAAGCTGAACGCTGCTGCAAACATCACGTAGAACGCCGGCGCCATTGCGGTGCCGGTCTTTGCAATCAGCCATGTGAGAATCAGTGAGGCAAAGCCGCCGAATGTCATGACGGCGAGGTTGTAGGCCACGGACAGGCCGGTCGACAGTACCTTCGTCGGGAAGGTCTCGGACAATGCCGCGAGGATGGGGCCCGTGTAGATGGCGATGAGAATGCCGAACACTGCCTGGAAGATGCAGAGCGTGCCGAGCGACGGCGAGTTCACAATCATTGCGAACATCGGCCATGCCAGCAGCAGCATCGCGCAGGACGAGGACGCCAGCAGCACCTTGCGGCCGATTTTGTCCGAGAACCAGCCGGTGATGGGCGAGCAAACCGTGATGACGCCACCGCCGACCATGGCTGCGATGAACGATGCCGACGGCTGTAGCTTCAGCACCTTCACTGAAAACGTCGGCATGTAGAACAGAATGACGTAGATACACACCGTCCAAAGCACGACCATCGCGAAGCTGGCGAACGCCTGCCACGGGTAATCGCGCAAGACATCCATGAGCGGCGTCTTGGATTTGTCGGTCGTCTCGAGGAAGACCGGTGTCTCTTCCAGGTTGCGTCGAATGAAGAAGCCAATCGGGCCAATCAGCAGGCCGGAGAGGAACGGAATGCGCCAGCCCCAGCTTTCGACGTCCTGAGTGGACAGCCCGAGCGTGATACCCGTGCCAAAGCACGCGCCGAGCAGCACGGCGAAGCCAATGCTCGTCTGAATCCAACTCGAGTAGTAAGCCTTCTTGCCCGGGGGGGCGTGCTCGGTCAGGAACGCGGTTGCCGTGCCCATCTCGCCGCCGGCGGAGAAGCCCTGCAGCAGCCGCGCCAACACAATCAGGCAGGGTGCTGCGATGCCGATTTGCGAATACGTCGGAGCCAGCCCGATGATGGCCGTACCTACGCACATCAGGAGAATCGTCAGCGACAGCGCAGCTTTTCGGCCGGCCCGGTCGGCATAGATGCCAATCAGGATGCCGCCGAACGGTCGAACGAGAAAACCGACACCGAACGTGGCGACCGAAAGCATCAGAGAGGACAGTTCGTTCCCGGTCGGGAAGAACAGCTTCCCGATGATGATGGCGAAGAACCCGTAGACCATGAAATCGAACCATTCGAACCCGTTCCCGAGTATGGTTGCGACGATTGCCCTGCGGCGAGCGCTGCGCTCTGCCGCGAAGCTTCCCGTGTAGTTGACTGTGTTCATCTCCACTCCCAATGCCTGCTATTGATGGCGCCCCGTTATCCGGGGGCGTCAGCGCTTTCACTGCGCCTCGCAGACAATTGGAATCAGCCAGAAATCGCATAACTACGCACGATAAGTAGATAAACGAAGGGTACCGTTACTACTTAACGTAGCACATTCGATAAAAAGAAGGAAAAAGGCGGGCGTTAATCATACCTATAGTAGGTATCGTGTGATTTTCTGGATTCCTACTATTGGCCGACCCAATGGAGGAAGGCCAATGAGCAACGATCAACAACTGAGCCGCGAACTCGCCGCTCTCCGAGACACTTACGTGCCGCGCGGCGTCGCGACGGCGCATCCGATTATTGCCGGCCGCGCCGCCGGCGCGTACCTCTGGGATACGGAAGGTCGCAAGTTCCTCGACTTCGTCGGCGGTATCGGCGTGCTGAACGTCGGCCACAACCACCCGGCCGTTGTCGCGGCGGTACAGCAGCAACTCGAGTCGTTTTCCCACGTGTGCTTCCAGGTTGTAGGCTATGAGCCTTACATTCGTCTCGCTGCGCGTCTGGCAGAACTGGTTGCGCCGGACGCCGGCTACAAGTCGGTGTTCTTCACCACCGGCGCAGAAGCCGTCGAGAACGCCGTCAAGATTGCCCGCGGCCACACTAACCGCCCGGGCGTCATCGCGTTCCGCGGGGGGTTCCATGGCCGCACGCTGATGGGCATGTCGCTCACTGGCATGAGCGCGCCGTACAAGCAGAACTTCGGTCCGTTCGCGCCGGACGTGTATCACGCGCCTTATCCGAACGCATACCACGGCATCTCGTCGGACGACGCGCTGGCTGCCATCCAGCAGATTTTCGCTACCCAGATTGCAGCAGACCGTGTGGCTGCAATCATCCTCGAACCGGTTCAGGGCGACGGTGGCTTCCTTGCCGCGCCGCCTGAGTTCATGAAGGCGCTCCGCGAACTGACGACCAAGCTCGGCATCGTCCTGATTGTGGACGAAATCCAGACGGGATTCGGCCGCACGGGCGAGATGTTCGGCTTCCAGCACTCGGGCATCCAGCCTGACCTCATCACCGTGGCGAAGAGCCTTGCCGGCGGTCTCCCCGTGTCCGGTGTCGTGGGCCGAGGCGAAATCATCGATGCGCCGCTTCCAGGCGGCCTCGGTGGCACGTATGGCGGCAATCCGCTGGCATGCGCGGCAGCGAACGCCGTGCTCGACATCTTCGAGCAGGAGAACCTCCTCGCGCGTAGCCGCAAGATTGGTGAGCAACTGCGTGACGGCCTCGAAAATTTGCGCGAGACGCACAAAGAAATGGGCGAAGTTCGCCAGACGGGCGCGATGGTTGCCGTCGAGTTTGTAACCGACCGTGCGACGAAGGCGCCGGCAGCCGCGCTGGTCCAGCGCGTGCTCGATACGGCTCGTGCCGAAGGTCTGCTGGTCATCAAGTGTGGAGTCGAGCGCAATGTCGTTCGATTCCTCGCACCGCTTACGGCTTCGGACCAAGACGTTTCCGATGCGCTGACGATGTTTGGTCGCGCTGTGGCTGTTGCAAAGCAGGTGAACTAAGTCGCTATGGAAGTTGCAGACCTGGGGAACGGAAGCATCAATCGCTGGCAAGCTCGAGTCGCTGGCGCAATGCATTTGGAGAAACGATACTTTCCAGTACCCAGTCCTGTCACTGGGCAGCCAGTCGCAATGGTGGCGTTCTGCGGTCGCGAAGCGATGCTCCTCGCAGCCGAGGGTGCCGCCTTGGCTGCCTCTGTTTGGCGATGCGCCATGCCCGAGTATCGCGCGATGCTGTTGCGCCGCTGGGCCACACTCATTGCTCAGCACAGCGGCCGAATCTCCACTTCAATAACGCTCGAGACGGGGAAACCTGTAGCGGAATCGCGCGCTGAGGTCGCCGAAGCCACCTCGTTTATCGAACGCTGCGCGGAGTTTGCCAGGGTCGCTGAGAAATCATTCTACTCAGAGCAGAACGACGGGCGTCAACTGGTTAGCACCGTTCGAGGCGTAGGGACCGTCTTCGCCATCACTAACTGGTGCCAGCCTACTTTTACCGTTGCTCGACGCGCGGCGCTCGCGCTGGCGTCAGGTTGTCAGATCATCATCAAACCCTCGTCGCGCGCGCCGCTCACAGCTCTGATGCTGGCCGATTTGTGGGCGGAAGCCGGCGGACCGATGGGTACCGTGCAGGTCCTCACGACGGATGACCCTGTCGGAACACTTGCAGCGTGTCTGCAGTCATCGAATGTTGACCTGGTTTGCTTCACAGGCAGCTTGGATGTCGGGCGGTATCTTTCGGCCCGATGTGCTGAAGCGCATAAGTCCACGGTCACTGAGATGGGCGGCCTTAGCCCGATGATTGTGTTCCCTGATGCGGACCTCAAAAAAGCCGCCGACGCAATCGTCGAGTGCATATTCCTGCGGAATGCGGGACAGGACTGTACTAGCGCAAACCGGCTCTATGTTCATGAATCCGTGGCCGAGCGCTTAATTGGAATGCTCCGTGCTCGAGTCTCGGCATTGACTGTAGGCGACCCGCGGCAGCTTGATACTCAGGTCGGCCCGCTCATTGATGGGACGGCACTTACGATGCTGCTCGAGCATATCGACGATGCCGTCGATGCTGGAGCGCGCGTCGTAACCGGTGGGCGTCCAAGCGGCGGTCTTCGTGTTGCACCAACTATCCTAGACTTTACAAGCATCGTGATGGACTCGACCTTAGAGGCACCACCCGGGCCGCTCGCGTCAGTGTTTCGCTTCTACAGTGCTGAACAGGTTGCCGCAGCCATTTCGAGAGGTACGCGGGGCAGAGTGGCGTGGATATGGTGCGCCGATGTTGGCCATGCAATGGCTTATGCCGATGAATTGGGATTTTCTCATGTGCTGATTAACGAGTCAGGAGCCGTCTCTTGTGAGCATTCCTTGCTTTCGATGGACGCGAGGGTCCCGGGGCCGCACGTGATGCGGCACTCTCCTTATCTGCGAGCAGTACATCGTTCCTATCCGACCACCCGGTCAAACGAACAACCTGGATTTTGAAATGAGCGAGACTTCCCCATACGAGGCGTTCAATATCGTCGATATGCGCGTCGGGCGCGTGGAGCGTATCGAAGTAAATGCCGAAGCGAAGAAGCCTGCGTACAAAATCTGGATTGATTTTGGTCCACTCGGTGTACTGGGAACGAGTGCTCAGTACACCGCTCTTTATCAGCCGGACGATTTGGTGGGGCAATCTGTCGTCTGCGCGGTGAACCTGGGTGCGAGGCGCATCGCCGGATTCAAGTCCGAAGTGCTGATGCTCGGTGTCCCGCAGGACAATGGTGCAGTCGTGTATCTGAAGCCGGAGCGGTTCGTTCCTCCTGGAACGAAGGTATTTTGAGGCGCGTAGGAGCAGAGCGCGGCATCGTTACCGCGTGACCCCACAGGCGGCATCTGGAGGAAATATGGCGGAACAGCAGAATTCATCGATTGAGATTGGCGAAGAAATGGTTGCGGGCTTCGCGAAGAAGGGGCTCGGACAGGTGCGTCCGGCCACCTCGAGAAACCGTGGCGCGGGCCCGTTCCGTCGGCTCGTCCTTCGCGGTGCAACTGTCATCGACGGCACGGGCGCTCCGCCATGGGGACCAGCCGACATCGTTGTCGAAGGAGACCGGATTGTCGAAATTGCTGCAGTTGGCGTTCCTGGGCTGCCCATCAATAGCGCGCGCCGCCCAGCCGCCGGGGACCATGAAATCGACTGTGCCGGCAAGTTCGTCACTCCAGGCTTCGTCGACAGCCATGCACATATCGGCACTCCGTTCCATGCCGAAAATGGTGAGATGCTGCCGGCCGACTACGCTTATAAGCTTTGGCTGGCGCATGGCGTGACTTCGGTTCGTGAAGCTGGCTGCATGAACGGCCTCGCCTGGACCATCGAACAGAAGCAGGCCGCACGCGAGAACCGGATAGCTGCACCCCACCTGTACCCCTACGTATATTTTCCCGCCGTCAACGATTACCTAAAGACCATATACAGCCCAGAGGAGGGCCGTGAATGGCTGCGAAAGGTACGGGATAAAGGTGCGGAAGGCGTGAAGTTCTTCGGCGCGCCGCCGGCAATCATGGAAGCCGCTCTCGACGAGTGCAAAAAGATTGGCCTGCGCACATGCTGTCATCATGCCCAGCTCTCGGTGGGACGCATGAACGCCCTGAAGACTGCCCGTTGGGGACTCGTAAGTACCGAGCACTCCTATGGCTTGCCGGAGGCGCTCTTCGACGGTCGAACCCTTCAGAGCATCGGCGACGACTACAACTACAACGACGAGTACCTGCGCTTCTCGACCGCTGGGCAAACCTTCCTTCAGGCGGCAAAGCCGGGGTCGGACAAATGGAACGAGGTTCTGCATGCGTTCCTAGAAGCTGGCCACACTTTCGTTCCGACCATGAACGTGTACGACAGCAACCGCGATCTGATGCGCGCGCGTCGTGCCGAGTGGCATGAGAGTTACACCGACAGCACGACGTGGAAATACTTTCAGCCTCAGCGCGGTGGCCATGGTGCTTACTTCTATCGCTGGTCGGTGAAGAACGAAATCGAATGGAGAGAGAGCTTCCGTATCTGGATGCAATTCCTGAACGACTACAAGAATCTTGGCGGTCGCGTTTGTCCTGGTAGCGATTCTGGCTTTATGTTTCAAATCTACGGCTTTGGCTATGTGCGTGAGCTCGAGTTGCTGCAGGAGGCAGGCTTCCTCCCGATGGAGGTTCTCCGTGCTGCGACACTGCACGGCGCAGAGCTTCTTGGCATTGAGCACGAAACGGGTATCCTCGAAGTCGGCAAGCGCGCCGATATGCTCGTGCACTCACAAAATCCATTGTCCGATTTCAAGTTGCTTTACGGCACTGGCGCGTTGCGTTTGAACGATGACGTCCGGCAACTGGAACAGAAACGCTCGCTCAAGACGACGATTAAAGGCGGCGTCACGTTCGACATTGACGAGTTGCTCTACGACGTGCGAGAAATGGTGCGCGGCACCTGGGGCGCGGACGAGTCGCCGTTCCGAAGCGGCAGCCAGGGGTGATGGCAACATGGCTAAGTCAACCGAATTCATCATTGTTGCGGGCAAACTGGGAAGCGGCAAAACATCGCTAATCGAAGCGCTCTTGTTGAGCGGCAATGTTGGTAACGCCACGGCCGTGATTGTGAACGAGGCCAGCGCCATCGACATTGACGGAGCAGTTCTTACAGAATCCGCCCGCGGCGTTCCGCTGGCCAAGCTGAGTAACGGATGCGTCTGTTGTTCGCTGACTGATGACCTGGTCATCACGGTCGAAGAACTGGTCACGGATCGGTCGAACAGCGGTTTGCCTCCATTCGAACGAATCGTCCTTGAGTGCAGCGGCCTCTCGTTGCCCGGTCAGGTGATTGGTTCGTTGTCCCCGCTCTCGAAGCTCGGATTGCGGGTTCGAGTCATAACCACGTTCGATTGCGCTATTCCCCCGCTGGCCGGTGAAGACTTCGAAACGGTGAGCGCGCAGTTGGCTGCCGCTCAAACCATCGTGCTGACGAAGATTGACCAGGTCGGCCTGGATGTCAGGCAGCAGGCGGAGCGCGAGGCGAAGGCAATCAACCCGCTCGCTACTATCGTGAGCGAGCAGTCACCAATCATCCGCGCTCGCGTTACGTTTAAGGATGTCGGCAGCGGGGTTCAGCTATCGCTTCCAATCGAAGCCGAAATACCTCGTGTCAAGCGAGCATTGCTGCATCCGCGAGTGCGAGTCCTTCGCGCAAAGTTTGATGGCGTTGCCGAATGGGACGATGTATTAGACTGGCTCGAGAATGTCTCAGGCGCGCTCGGCGAGCGGCTGTTACGCATGAAAGCAATAGTCCTTGGGCCGCTTGGCGAAGACCGGGTACTACTGCAGAGCGTCGGCACCACCTTCTCGGCCCCACGACGCCTTACCGCAAACGCAGTGTCGGATTTGGCGGCCATCTTCATAGTCCGAGATTGCAACATTGACGACATCGAAGGCGTCCCCAGCGCGTGCAAGCTAAACTGGACTGCACTGTAAAAGCCCATCTTTCTGAGGGCGGAGGTCAGGCTTCCGTGGACAATCAGTTCGGGAATGTGCTGCATACCGAGTTCGAAATCGAGTGATTGAGCGGCAACGGCTCGGGCTATACGGTGGACGAGACGTGCTAATTTGAAACAGTGCTCGGTCTGAAGCCGTTGCCTCCATACGGCACAGCCCGCGGCATGGCGTAAAGCTTCGTGAAGACCATTAGCAAGATTATGTCGCAATCGTGCGGAAGCCGGACAAGCGACCGCAGCAAGGAATCAGGCCATCGCATTTGATGCACCATAACGAAAAGCACCCTCATAGCGCGTCGAAGTACTGCTCGCAGTGCGAGTTTCGACGCTCGACGGATTCAGCAACCTAATCTTACTGTGTCAAAAAATTAATCTTAAACGCTGAACAAAACGGACATCGCAGGAGCCGACGCGCGATGTACGCGGCGATACGCCAGCGCAGCGTGGTGATGGAATCAGCTACGTGGCGCTGCGCGCGCTGGGGACCCGCGTGGCACGTAATCCGAGGGTAAGGCAAATGGGTCGCGGATCGCGGAGTTTTTTTTACTGTCGCCTTGAATGAGGCGTTGAGCAACAAGAAACCCGTAGGCGGCGACACACAACGATGCATGGTGATGGAATCCACGCCAACCGCGCCCTTCGAAGTGTCCCAGGCCGAATTCCTGCTTGAGATCCTGATAGTCCCGCTCGATACGCCAGCGCATCTTGGCGACATGAACCATGCGTTCGAGCGTCGTGTCCGGGGGCATAGTCGAAAGCCAATACTTGAGTGGCTCCGCATCACCTTCAGGCCATTCGATTAGCAGCCATTCCTCATCGCGCAGTGTGGACCGCCAATAATCGCGGTGTGAGGCACGCACTCGCACGGCGGCAAAGCGCGAACTGAGCGCGGCGCACGTGCCTTCGCGCCATATCACGTTGCGATAGCGCGAGGCATCGAGCGTCGAGGCCAGATCCTTGACTCCGATCGGCTCATGTCCGGGCGCGCGCCTTAACAAGCTACGCGGCCGGCCCGATTTCCCCGTGGAGGGCTCGGGCGGTAGAGGAGCGGTGCCCGGCGCCCATACACGCGTGTTCGAGCGAATTCCCACCGCATACTGCAGCCCGAACTCGCTAACGGCTTCGCGAAACGAGGTGTCGTCTCCATAGCCGGCATCGGCCAACACGATACCGTCGGGCGCGCCGCTTTGCCGTGCTTCGCGCAACTGCTCAGTCGCAATCTCCGGTTTGGTTGCAAACTCAATTTCATCGGGTACGCCTGCTTTCTGTCGTCGCGCGGGATCGTCGCTCCATTCACGCGGCAGATACAGTCGATACGACACTGGTAGGCTTGCGTCTTCCGTCGCCACCGACAGACTCACCGCAACCTGGCAGTTGTCCTGCTTGCCCAACTGGCCGCAGTATTGCCGCGCCACGCCGACCGAATGCTTGCCCTTCTTGGGAAATCCCGTGTCGTCAATGATCCAGTACAACCCATCAGTCGGGTCCATGTGCGGCAGCACCCAACGCCGCACTTGCTCAAGCAGCGCCGTATCGGACCATCCCGACTTCGCCACGAAATGATGCAGCGACTGGTGTCGCGCGCTCACATGCTCCGGTTCCAGATGTGCCGCCAGCGGCTCGACGCTCTTGCGTCGAATTGGCAGCATCAGCCCTTGGCAATAGCCCCTCAATCCTGCTTCCCGATCGTTATGCTCAAGCGCTTCGCACAAATGTCCCAGATACAACTCGAATGACGTCTCCCAGTCCATCATTCCCCACGCCGTAGATGAAGGAGCTTCTATAGTGGCATGAATTTACTGACACAGTAAGAGTAGCGTCATGAAATGGCGCATCGAACATCAGGAAACCGAGGGAGGGACTGGGAATGTCGGGATTGGCAGTGCCGGCGATCGAAGCGGCAGTAGCGGAACTCGGACCAGCTTTGGCTCGCGCTGGAACCGCATTATTGGGCGGAGCCGCAGCGGCGGGGACAGCTAGCCTGTCGGGCGACCCCCCCCGAGAAGGATAGCAAGGCCGCACCCATCGCCAGATCGATTCCACGCACGGGAGAGAGCTGCAAGAAATGTCCGCCGGAGGCGGGCAGCATGCAGAGACGTAACTGGAGCATGAGCGCCAATTCTCGCGAGTATCAAGGCCGCATGACGGGCTTCCCGTATAACGTCGGAGAGGGCTGGAGCATGGAGTGGGTCTGGATGCGTGACTTCGATGGCTTTCGCGCCGATAGTTGTACTTTGATAGAAGCCAAGGGGAAGTACGACCAGTTCTTGGACAAGAACAACGAGCCTTACACGAAGGCATTTGATGACATGGAGGAGCAGGCCCAAGGCCAGTCCGAGGTGGTAAATGACAATCCTCCAGCGAAACTGAAATGGTATTTCCAGACGGAACGCAGTTGGACTTACATGCGCACCACGCTCGCCCGTCTCCGTGTCCAGTCTGAATGGGTACCCTGAGAAACATGGAAATCGTCACGCAATTCCGTAGCGCTCCCGATTTCGCCGATGTCGGCGATTTCTCGGCTCATCTCGTGCGTCTATGGCCAGTAGTCGAAGCCATGTCGCAACTGGATGAGCGCTTGGGCCAGTGGTGGTTGAAAGCGGATACTGAAGAAGAAGCGCGTCTGTACCCGATGTATGAATCGCCTGGTGTTCCGTCGACCGCTGTTTTGGCAGTCTTAGCCCAGCGGTACGAGAAGAAAATGGACCGACCCAAAGTTTTCGGCTTTTGGAACGGTCGAATGTCCGAAGCAGATAGCGCGACGTTGAAGCTTGGCATCGATACAAGGAGCCTGCCCAGCGAGGTGGAGATCGGCCTGCCGGCAAAGAGTGCGGCGTCGACAGACGTGCAGAGCTCCCGTGGCGTAGCGGAGATCGTGTCTGCGATAGTGGCTGTCTATGATCCGCTGTATGTGTCGGTCTCTTCGCGGGATTATTTTCCCCGCCAGGTGTTCGATGACAAGCCGGGTGTTGGTTGGATGCTTTATCTCCCCAAGGTGCTCACCGAGCAGCAAATCCCGGAGGCGCGTGCACTGATTCCAGTTCCCGATGACAGTCGCAAGCAACGGGGCACGATTGTCGTGAGTGTTCCAGATGAAGTGTTTTCCGCGGACGACTCCGAACACGTCGATGTTGCCAATCGCATCGAGATTCGGCTGGTCGACCAAGATCTCTTGCCGGGATACGCGGACCTGTGATGTAGTGCCGCTGATTCGAAGAAATTCGCGGTCAGGATTTTCTAAGCAAGGCAGACAATAAAACCATCGACTCACTGGAAGGAATTAACTGATGGCAGAGAATTACAAGGCACTCAAGGCTCAACTCGACTCGCTGCAAGAGCGGGCGGAAGCCGCTCGCGTCGCCGAGCTCGAACGGGTGATTACGCAGGTGCGGGAGTTGGTCGCTGAATACGGCATCACGTCGGAACAAATTTTCGGCCGTAAGCGTGGACCGAAGGTAGCGAAAGAGCCGGCGGTCATTGAGGCGAAGTATCAGAACCCGAAGACCGGCGAGACGTGGTCCGGCCGCGGTCGCGCTCCGCTGTGGATCCGCGACGCGAAGAATCGCGATCGCTTCTTGATCAAGCAGTAAGCGAGGGTTGAGATGACGACGCACAAAAGCTATCCGGAACTGATCGCGGATCTCGATAGAATCAATGCTGAGATCGCCGCCGCGCAGACAGCCGAGCGCAGCGCTGCGATCGAGCAGATCAAGACTTTGATGGCCGAGTTCGGGATTTCGGCCGACGAACTGACCGCGAGGCGAGCGCGCAAAAAGCATCGCACCTCGGTGGCCAAGTATCGAGATCCGATAAGTGGCGTTACGTGGAGCGGCCGCGGACGAGAGCCGTCGTGGATTGTCGGCAAGGATCGTGCAGATTTTGTGATTCAACCGAGCCTGGTATAACAGGCGGCATCTCCGGGATGTTCATGGCGGAACCGTGACGGGAGCACGACAAAATGACGTTGCTCCAGTCGGAACATCCCCAAGCAAACCATAGCGCGGTAAGGCGCCGGTGATGCATCGCGAGTGGTGCCCAGCGGCCGGAACATGAAAAACAACGCGGAGCCGGCCTGCGCAGCCAGATTCAAGCGTCGGAGTGCGTCCGACCGCACGGCATGCTGCCAGAGCAGCACCGCACCGCATGTGCCCGCGCGCAGCGCTTGTTCAGCAGCCCATAGGCCGTCAGCGGTACGCGGCGCACGCAGGCTCACGAACCCAGCAGGATCTACGCCCCAGTATGCGAGTGCGGCCGGTTGCAGGGTGTGCGGCGCTTGCACGATCACGATCGGCTTCGACTGCAAGCGAGCCAGGACAGGTGCGAGCAGCCGCAGCTCGCCAATGCCAGGTTGCTGGGTGAGCAGCTCGACCAGGCACCCTGGTGGCCAGCCGCCGCCAGGCAGCTCGGCCGACAGCGCCGCATGCCCTGTTTCGATACCGCGAACGCCGCCGTGGGCCAGCTGGCTGGCCCGCCACAAGTCGCGGTGAATCAGTTCCGGATGCGCGAGAGCAGGGTGCATGGTGGTCGGTCGCCAATACTGTATGGATATACAGCCTTCGGGCATTGTAGCGCACTCATCTCAAAAAGCGAGTGTCTGGCGATCGACGCGTAAGATGAGGAAATGCCGAGGGAGGGATTGCCGATGTGTACATATATGAACGCCGCGATTTAGCAAGCGGTTTTGGTGAGCGAAAGGGGCAGGGACGATAGATCGCTCCCTAAAATCTAGCGCAGCTCGACTGTCTGGGAGCGGCCAGTTTCGGTCCGCCGACCAACGAAAGAGTCGGACATTCGAAGGTCCGCTACACGCAGCTAAGCGACGTTCAGACCATGATCTTGTTCGTCGGGTCAATTGCCGGTATCGATGCCTGGGCGCTCGTTTGGCGGACAACAGCTGCTAGTCGCGCGAGGACGATGGCTTGACTGTATCAAGGTGAACGATCAGGGCATCAATGAAGGCGCGGACCTTTGCTGACATGCTGCGGTGAGTCGGATACAGCGCGTGAAGCTCAATGGGTTCCCGTCTCAATGACGGAAGTACCCGCACTAGGGTGCCGGCCGTCAAGGCGGGAGCTGCGAGGTAGCTTGGAAGAAAACCAATCCCGCCGCCGCCTTCGAGAACGATCTTCTGCGCAGCCGCGTCCGGGATGATTGCCGAACCGCGTGGCTGTACGGTCAATTCCGTTTGGCCATCCTGAAAGACCCAGCTCGTGGGTGCCTCGCGAACGACGAGCCTATGTCCGTGAAGTTCAGCTGCCTGCCTCGGAACGCCCGACCGCGATAGGTAAGATGGACTTGCGCATAGCCACAATTCGACCGGTGGCAGTCTGCGAGCGATGAGCGACGAGTCAGGAAGTGTACCGACGCGCACCGCTACGTCGATACCTTCGCGCGCGATGTCGACGTAATTTGAGTCCGTGGTCAGCTCGACGGTCAGTTCCGGATAGCGGTCGAGAAAGTCAGGCAGCATGGGTGCAATGATTCCCTGTGCGAACGATTGCGTCGTGTTGATACGTAGAAGCCCGCGTGGTTCCCCCGCGTAGCCATCAATGATCGCCTGCGCTTCCTGCAAGTCGTGGACTGCCCGCGACGCGTAGGGCAGTAGCAGTTTTCCCGTGTCAGTTAGCCTGAAGTGTCGTGTGGACCGGTCGAAGAGCGCTGATCCAATCTCCATCTCCAATCGTAAGAGCGCCCGGCTTACGGTCGATTTTGGAGACTTCAGCGTCCGTGCCGTGCCCGAAAGGCTTCCACTATCAGCTAATCGAAGAAATATGACGAGGTCGGCTTGGTCCATTTCGTGTCGTTTTCCGGAACAGCGAGTCGCGCTTTAGCTATCTTATATTCAAAATCGGAACGCCCTAGACTTCTCCCCGACGACGTACACCGCGCGTCACGACTATCGGAGGGAGATATGGAGAACACACACACGAGCTATTTGATCGCCGGCGCCGCCGGCGATCTGGGGCACCGAATCATCGATGCGTTACTTCGCACACGGCCCGCCAAGGAGATCCGTGCGGGTGTTCGCGGCGGTTCGGCAGGCAAACACGGCAATCGTGCAAGAGGGTGGATAGCGAACGGCGTAACCGTCGTCAATATGGACCTGGACGACCCGCTCAGCCTCAAGCACGCCTGTGCAGGCGTCGGTACTGTTATTTCAGCAGTTCAGGGTGGACCTGACACCATCATTGATGGCCAGTCCCGGTTGCTTGAGGCAGCGCTCGCGGCGGGCGTCGGACGATTTGTTCCGTCGGACTTCTCTGAGGACCTATTCTCAATCCCTGAGGGCATTAACCCTTATCTCGACATGCGGCGGACCTTTGATCGCAAGGTAAGCCCGAGCGGCATCGGCTATACCCACATCCTGAACGGTGGGTTCATGGAGGCTGTGTTCTCCAACCCCGGCCTGATCGACGCCGAGGCAGGCACGATCACTTACTGGGGCGACGACGAAGTGCCCCTCGACTTCACCTCCTTGAACGATGTTGCAGCATGGACAGTCGCTGCCATTGACGATCCTACGACGGTCAATAGCGTGGTTTCCGTAGCGGGCGACCGTCGCACCATTGCCCAGATTGCAGCTGACTATGCGGCAGCAACGGGCAAGGAGCTTCATCAGGTGCGCAGAGGGTCGATCGCGGACGGATATGCCGAACTACGCCGAATGGCGAAAGCCGGTGCTCATCCAATGGCAATGCTGCCGCTCCAGTATCTGCTACCGATGATGTCGGGCGAAGGGGCTTTGTGCGGCATCGCAAATGACCAATATCCGACAGTGCGGCCGACATCGCTCCTCGACTTCATGAAACGGTACTATCAGGTTGTTCGGTAGCCGTACGAGGAAGGGCAAGGTGAGCCCGCCAGCGATTCGCTTACGTGGCCAAGCGGGCGCGCGACGCCCGTTCCCAGGCCGCCTTCGCCTGGGCTCGGGCTACGCGCTTGCGTTTCGCATCCCGATGATAGCGGCAGCCCACGAACAGATTGGAAACTTGGCCGTGCACGGACGCGAATCGCTGCAGTTGACACGCCGATTTGAAACGGCGCATCACCTTCTCGCGCACGCGAGTCGGTTGGTGCGAATTTTCGGCGCGGTTATTCAGCCCCTTGTGCTGCCGGTGCTCGACACACAGGCCGAGTGCGGTGTTGGCCGCCGCGTAGCTGCGCAATTTGTCCGTCACGATGACGCGCGGGCGGCCGTGGCGCTTGAGCAGCTTGCGCATCAGTCGCTTGGCCGCCGCGGTGTCGCGCTGGCGCTGAATCAGGACATCTAGCACGGCGCCGTATTGATCTACGGCTCGCCAGAGCCAATGCTTCACGCCGCGAATGGTCACCGCGACCTCGTCGAGGTGCCATTTGTCGCTGCGGCTCGAGGCCGTGGAACGGATGCGCCGGGCGATCGCCAGACCAAACTTCGTGGCCCAGCATCGCACCGTCTCATAGGTCAGCTCGATGCCTCGTGCCGCCAGCATTTCCTCGACCATGCGCAGGCTCAGCGGAAATCGGTAGTACAGCCACACCGTGTAGCTGATCACGTCAGGTGGGAAGCGGTAGCCTTTGAACGAGATCGGCGAATCAACGCACGGCTGGACGGCATCGGTCGATTTCTCATGCCCTACTATACAAGCCTTCGCGCAACAACCTGACAATACCGTAGGCTGCTGTGCCGGCTGCTATGGCGAGGCACATACTCAGTCGAGTACGTGCTGGCTTGGTCCACATGGCGTCGAAGACACCATTATCGCGCCAGGCAATGCCATTACCGGCGCCGCGGTTGCGCACCTCCTTCTTCGTTATATCTACGGCTGTAGTGCTAAATGGCTCTATCACGCTAGCGGAGTATTTTCACGATGGGCGAAAGCGCGACCTGCCTGTTCCATGCCGCAGGCGGATGCTGGACGACCTCGATCAATTCACGCCACGTCGAGAAGCGTATGGCGAGGTGTTTGCGATAAAGCGAAGCACGCAGCAGATGCCGCTTCAGGGCGAAGTGCCTGCCGGTGACGCAGTGTGGTCCGCACCGCCGGTGCCGTTGTGCTTGCCGCCGAATCCGCCCTACGCGGAAGTATGGCGCTGTTGTTGTTCCCGGAGTTTCTGTGCCAGGCAGATACGAGACGAGATCAGATCCGCCAGCAGCCGGAGCTCATCCATCTCTGTTTTACTTGCCTTACGAGAAACCTGATCGATGACGCAGAGCGATCCGAGCGCATAGCCGTTGCTATCGCGCAAGGGCGCGCCCGCATAAAACCGTATCTGCGGTGCGCGGGTGACCAGGACATTGTCTTTGAAGCGTGAATCCTGCAAGGCATCTTCCACCACGAACGGATCGCCCAAGATGGTGTAATTGCAGAACGCCCAGATCCGCGGCGTCTCCCTCGCAGCCAGCCCATGGTGGGCTTTGAACCACTGCCGGTCGGCGGTCACGAGGCTGATCAGCGCAATCGGCGCCGAAAACATGCGGGCCGCCAATCTGGCCGTATCGTCGAAGATGTCTTCATAGGGGCTATCCACCAAGCCGGAGCGCTGCAAGGCAAGCAAGCGTTTGGCCTCATTGCGTGCGACGGGATAGGGTAAGGCCTGGGCTGCTTCCGCATCGCCGGACGCACCGTCAAGGAAAGGCGCCAGCGCGGCGCGGACGGCCTCGACGGCAGCCGCCTCGGCGTCGCGGGCAAGCACGATGAGACGCGCCGAGGCGACCGCCGCAAGATGCGCGCGGCCGCGCTCGTCGCACAGCGCAATCACGACCACGTGGGCGAGGTGCGAGTCGGACAGAAGGTGATTAACCACGAGGCCCCGGTCCCAGTCGGTCGCCGAGATATCAACCACCACCACGGCGGGCTGGACCCGGCCGAAGGTGGACAAGGCCGTCAGGGCGTCGGCAACGTGCTCAAACCTGGCATCCACGTCGGCCAGGCGTTCGCGAAAGCGACACCAGATCGGCTCGCTGGTCAGGAAGGCAACGGGCACCGGAGCGAGGTCGTAGTCCTGCGACGAGGCCATGCGCATCTGCGCGGCAAGCACGTCACGCTCATGGGCACGGCGATGCCCCCCGGGAGTTTTCCAGGACTGCGGCACGTTGGTTTCAATCCAGCCTTGCGCTGTCTTGATAGACACGCCGAGCCGATGGGCAACGTCCCGCGATGTCAGTACACGATCCTCCTCGGAAATGCTCATGAGCTCAGTCTCAGCAATGGGATATGGGGCTGGGATACTATCCAGACGTATCGAATCCTTGCAATATGTTTTTTTTGCAACCCGTCATAAAACGTCTCCCTCGCATGGCCCTGGGATCGTCGCTTCTAAAAAGCGCGTTCAAGCTCGATTACCTTAGCCAGTGCGGCGCCGAGCGGCCCTTCCTGCAGGATCAGCGCACGCTTGATCTCCGCGTCGAGCGCGATCGGCCGCCAAAGCTCCAGAGCCGAAACGCCCTGGCTGATATGCAGCAGGGACAGCAGCCCGACCAGGCGAGCCTTGGTGACTGCGCATGCCGTGCCTCCCCCGGCCGTTTGCATGTCGCTCATCTGCTTGGCGCGTAGCCGTGCAAGATCCGCGAGCGGATCGGTCAGCACATCCGCTCCGCCTTGGTAGAGCTGCAGTGCGCACCAGGTCAAGAGCATGTTAGTGCCGGCCAGCGAAGCAGCCTGCGAGATCGAGGATATCCTCGCCCGAGATTGCTTTGTCGCGGCGCAGTTGTTCGCAAGATGAAGCAGCTGAATGCAAAGCTTCGGACACCGCTCGATCTTGATCGACAGGTCCGCGAGGTTTTCCTCGTCGAGGATTGCCTGCAACACGTGCGCGATGACCTTGAAATCGGGCGGTAGCTTCTTGCTCGCGACGATGCGAGGCTTGCTGAAAAAGAACCCCTGCATCAAATCGCAGCCGGCCTGCAGCGCGCGGTCACGATCGGCATCGGTTTCGATTTTCTCGGCGAGCGCGATCTTGCCGGCACTCACCAGGATATCGACCAGCAGATCGCGCTCGCGCTCTTCAATGAACGGCCAGTCCACCTTCACGATGTCTATCAGCGGCAACGCGTCCATTATCTTCGGCGAAACCACGCGGACATCGTCAAGCGCGATGCGAAAACCCATGGCCTTCAACTGCTCGCAACGTCGCAGCAGCCGTAGGTCCACCGTGCTAGTTTCGAGTACCTCCAGCACGAAGCGATGTGCCGGCAACACATGGATCGTCGGCGACATCAGGAAAGCGTCGGAGCAATTCAGGAAAAACACGCCGACCGGCGATACTTGATCGAGGCCGACATGGCCGACCGCCGCTTCAAGCACGCATGTGGTCGCTCTCACGTCGTCAGTGATGGCGGTCACGACTCCCGTCTGATCACGGAATAGCAGCTCGTGCCCGTACAGTTTCCCGTCACGGTGGATGATCGACTGCTTGGCGAAGATGGCTAGACCATCGCCATGAGAGGTATCGCTGCTTTGCATCTGCGTCATCGTGCTACCCCAACGTAAGCCTTGCGAGGCGGGCGGGCCTGCGCATCACCATCGTGCGGCGACAACGTTTCCCGTCCGGTCACGATTTGCGGACGCCACCCGCGAGCCAACACCGCCTGTCTCGATGGCAAGGCCGGAAAGCCCGGCCTCGCGCCGGGCGACCAGCCCGGGTCGTACGAAAAGGTCGATCAAAGAATATCAGGAAAAGATTAAATTGATACTTAATTGGTATTTTTTCGCATATTTTCCATGAAATACTCAGTGTTTTCCCCTACTAAAAGGGTGTTTATCAAAAAAATTGCAAAATTTGATACTTGCCGGAATGCCGATGCCGTAGTCTTCCTCCAACGGCGGGACGCCATCACTTCGGCACGCCGGACCTGTTCGGACGGCGGCCAGCTGCATCATGCGCGCAACGCGTGAGGGCGCCCGACGTCCGGGCGCGGACCTCGCGGTTTATGGACGGATACCCGTGAATTCATACGATTTTATCGTCGTCGACGGCGATCCAATTCTTCGGATCGGTGTCTGCGCGTTGCTGGCGCGAAGCAAGAACGGAGCGAGAACCGGGGAGATCGAGCCGGGCGAAGGTATCCGGAATGTCGGCGCAGCTCGGCTCGTCGTGCTGGTCGTCAGCGGGCGGCTCCAATGCGCACCGGGGCGCGTGAGGGAAATCAAGTGCCATGCGCCGGACGTGCCGCTGCTCGTACTCGCGTCGGGTGCCGACGACGACAACGCTATTCGGGTGCTGCGGGCCGGCGCTACTAGCTATGTCCGGCTCTCGGCCAATATTGCCGACATGCTGGCCGCGATCGATGCGACCTGTCGCGGGCAACGGTTCCTCGGCGCGGACGTGGCGGCAGGCCTGTCGGATCGTCTGCTGTTGGGGCGGCGTCAGAGGCACGAAGACCTGTCGAATCGTGAATTGCAGATGCTGGTTCGTCTTGCCGACGGACAAAGGGTGAAGGACATCGCCAGCGAGCTGTGTCTGTCCGTGAAAACGGTCAGCAGCTACCGCGCGAGATTGCTGGAAAAGCTCGATTTCAAATCCAACGCAGATCTCACGCGCTACGCGGTGGCCAACGAGCTGATTGCCGATGTGGCGAGATAAACAGGCCGGCACGACATCAGTTTCGTATGAATTATTTAGTTATCCATTGGAATGGATGCATCGAAGCGAACGGTCGGGAACGGCCGCATGACAACGGATGGGCAGTCGGCGCGTGATACATGCACGCAGCGCCAGATCGCCATCCATAGACGGGGAAGGGCATGAATTTCGAACATCTGACCATACGGTCGAAGCTGCTTGGCACTTTCGGCCTGCTCGCCGGGCAGGTGCTGGTCGTATCCGCCTTTGCGCTGCACGCCCTGAACCAGGCCGACGAGCGCTTCTCAGGCTTCGTCGCCGGCGTGGCCGCTCGCGCGCAGCTGGCGTAGGCGATCCGTGCCGCCGTCGACGATCGTGCCATGGCGGTGCGCAATCTGGTGCTGGTCACCACCCCCGCAGACGTCGCGATCGAGAAAGCCGCCGTGGAGGACGCCGAGCGGCGCGTAGAAGCCAATCTCGAGCGGTTCAGTGCGATGGTGGCCGGCGCAAGCGACGTGACCGATTAAGGCCGCAGCCTGGCGGCCGAGATTTCGCGCGTCGAGGCGGGTACCACCATCTCCGAGGTCACGCGGGCGGTGGCGCGCGTGACCGGCATCATGGGAGAAATTGCGACGGCCTCGGGCGAACAGAGCGGCGGCATCGAGGAAGTGAACCGGGCCATCGTGCAGATGGACGAGGTGACCCAGCAGAACGCCGCGCTCGTGGAGGAAGCGGCGGCCGCGTCGGCATCGCTGGAAGGCCAGGGGCGTCAACTGGCGGAGGCGATTTCGTTCTTCCGCGTGACGGCGGCCTAGAAACCATCGCGACGAGCATCTCGGCCCCGGGGGACGGCCCGAGGCGAACCGCAGCGAGCCTGCATGTTTCATGCAGTGGACGGCATCGGTCGATTTCTTCATGCCCTACTATACAAGCCTTCGCGCAACAACCTGACAATACCCCTGGCCATGCACGACCAGCAACTGCTCGGTGTTCCGAGCCATCGATACCTGGAGGCGCAGGAGCGCGCGAAGCAACTCTCGCGGGTGGGCGATCAGCGATTCCTGAGCAAGCGTGACGAGGATACGCAACGCGCTCATAAAGATCGAATGGAATGTCGGCCGCCTACCGGCCACTGCCTTTCTTCGGGATTGAAACGGTCTGGGGAAATCAGGCAGGTCAGGCCCGCGGAGTTGACAGGCTGATTCTGGTTGGTGCCGCCTCGCACCGAGCTGTTCGCCCGAGGAGGCGGCGACCGGAACGTCGCTCGTCACGTGCCTGGACACTGGCGCCGCGCCGTCTCTGGACACGTTCGCCACGCTCTTCAATAGGATCTTCATATGGACCGCCGAGCGGCTCGCACCGAGGTACACGGGCTCTGCGGCCGCCCTGGTATGCCGAGACGATCGTCGCTACGGTCGATCACGATGTCGAGGCTGCCAATCCGGTTACCCCGGCCGATGTGAGCTTCGCCGACCGGCGCTGTCACGTTAGCAGAGTATGTTCGCAAGGGGCGCGAGCGCGACCTGCATGTTTCATGCAGCGGACGGATTCGGGGTGACCCCGGTCAATTCACGCCACGCCGAGAAGCGTACGGCGAGGTGTTTGCGAAAAAGCGAAGCGCGCAGCAGATTCAGCTTCAGGGCGAAGTGCTGACGGATCGGCCCGAAGCTTTCGGGGAAAGCCTGAGTGCGCTTCGGGACGCGAAATCCCCGCATGCGTCGCTCGCGTTCGCGGGTCGGCTGACGGCTGCTCTCGGCGCGGTTGTTCACGCGGGCAGCGGCCTTCACGAACACGTGCTTGACGTTGGCGAGCTCCGGGATGCCGGCCTTGGCAGCCGGGTAGCTGCGTAACTGGTCGGCGACGATCTTGCGCGGCGCAGGAAAGGAATGCAGCACACGCTGGAAAAAGCGCTTCGCTGCGGACTTGTCGCGCTGCTTCTGCAGCAGAATATCCGGCTCGGCACCGTGTTCGTCGACCGCCAGCCACAGCAGCCAAAGCTCGCCACGCAGATTCACGAACATCTCGTCCAGATGTCAGGTGCGGTCCGGCTTTCGTCGCGCAGCCTTGACCCGCTGGGCGAAGGCTGCACCTAATTTGTCGCACCATCGGCGGATCATCTCGTAGCTGGCGATCACGCCACGCTCGAATAGCAGTTCCTCAATGTCGCGTAGGCTCAGCGGGAAGCGGAAATACCAACGGACCGCCTGGCTGATGATTGCTTCGGGGAATCGATGGCCGTGGTAGAGCGCTTTTGGTTTCAGCGCGGCATCTTACGCGACCACACCCGTCAACGTGACAGCGCCGTACCGATGGCCTAGGGTTCCCGCGCCGCGCAGCTGGTTAGACCGGTTGCGTAGCTGCGTTGGATTGCCTGCACGCGCGGACCAGGAACTGTGGTGGCAACGCGTCCCGCCGGCCGTGATCGACGCCCTGGCCGATGATGGCTGGCTGCGCGCGCAGCTCGGCTCCCGCGTTACCCCGATCCAGCGGACTATTGAGCACAATGGCCAACGGCCCCCATTCGGAACAACTGCAACTGCGCACCTATAGCCGCGACTAATTCGCGGCGCTGCGCGCGTCAGACGCGTGCCGATCGCGACGATTGCGCGGCTGTATTTGGATCGGTACCGAAGCCGCCGCAAAGATCGGCGGATTGGCTATTGTGACCTCCCGCGCCTCTTGTCGCCGTGCTCACTTTGGAACAGCGCGGCTGTTGAAATTCGGAACGGTGACCTGGCACACTCGATCAATCTTGCTGGCTGCGCGTTATAGGTAGCATGCCGTGGAAGCAATGAAAAAGGGCTCCAAAGGCATAAGCGATGATCACTTCACTGCCGCTGGAACCCGTTCAGAGCCAGCCAGTTACTGACCTGCGGCCAGTTCCTTAACCCTCTCGGTTGTTAGTGCGTTGCCGGCAATGCCCCAGTCACCGCTCTTTACCTCTTCAACGATGACCCAGGTAACGGGCCGCATATTTTCGCCCTCGATCGACACCATGGCGTCGGTGAGGGTAGAAATGATCTTTTCCTTGTCGGCTGCGGAGAAAACGCCTTCGATGACTTTTACATTAATGAGCGGCATAAGTGTTCCTTGGGTTCGTTTGAGTTGATGCTGCTGTCTTGCCTTGCGTCTGCTTGATTCAATGGTATTGATTCACGATTGCATCTCGGATTCGTTCGAGGGACAGCCGAAGCTGCGCCCGAGGACACGCAAGATTGAGTCGCACTCTACGGTCGCCGTTCTCGACGAACATCTCTCCACCTTCGAGAACGACGCCTGATTTTTCAAGAAAGAAACGCGTGAGGTTGACTGAATCGTCGAAATAGGTCCGCAGGTCGATCCACGCCAGATAGGTCGCTTCCGGAACGCGAAATTTTGCTTTTGGCAAGTGATCGCTCAGAAAGCGTTGAGTCAGGGCGAAGTTCTCGTCCAGATACAGCCGCAGCGCATCCAACCACGGAGCGCCATCGCGGTACGCACCGATGGCGGCGGCGAGACTGAGCGGGTTCACGAACGGGTAGTGGCGCCGTTTCCATTCCGAGCGCAATTCCGGATCCGGGATGATAACGGTCGCGATCATCATTCCTGCCAGATTGAACGTCTTGCTAACGGCCATGCACGTGATGATGTCCGGGCTACTCGGGAACAACTTCGCCAACGGCGTGTGTGCATTGCCGGTTCTTAGCAAGTCGCAATGGATCTCGTCAGAAACAATCTTCACACCGTTTGCGATGCAGAGTTCACCCATTTGGCGCAGCTCGTCGCTTGTCCAGATCCGGCCGGTCGGATTGTGAGGGTGGCAGAGGAAAAAGAGCTTCACCGCAGGATCGCTAACTTTCGCTTCGAAGTCCTCAAAGTCGATCGAGTACTTGCCGTCGTCGGATGCGAGCATGCGCGACGTCACGAATTCGCGATCGCGCTGAAGCGCCGAGTGTTTGAAGTATCCATAGGCCGGCGTCAGACTAAGCACTTTGTCGCCGGGGCGGCACACATATTCTACGAGCGCGAAGAGGGCAGGTATGACGCCGAGTGAGACCTGCATTTCCTCGCGAGCGAAATGCCAGCTGTATCGTTGCGCACACCAGGAGTGGAAAGCCTGATAGAGCTGCTCGTCCAGGTCTGCCGTGTAGCCGAAGATGGGATGTTTGAGGCGGTCGGTAATGGCATGTATGGCGGCATCGGGGGCGGCGAATTGCATGTCAGCGACCCACATCGATATCAGCTCTTCTCTCGGCATCTCGAGTGCAAGTGCAGGTGCATCCGCTCCGAACAGATAATTCGCGAAACCTTCCTCCGCCATTGCATTTGTGTTGCGGCGGGAGATCGAGCGATCAAAGTTATAGCCCATACTGGATTCTCCATGTACGAGATCAAGCATTCAACGAGCCTCGCGCGATGCAGCTGTTGGTCTATCGCACCGACGGACGACGGCATATCCGCTTGACCTTTCGGTCCCATGACGCGCAACAGCTTCGAAGGCCTGCATTGACGTCGATGGGGAGTCTGAATGTGGCACGCAACCTGAGGCGACGCGTCGGTCGGTCCGGATCGTGGTCGGCCGGCCAAGTTTCGCCAGATCTTCTGATGCTATTAAATGCCGATGGGAAGCACTTCGAACGACTTGAAAAAGTTGATTCGGAGACTTCCCATGCAAGCAGCCCGAGCCCGCCGTACCTCATCTCGCGTTCATGTCGGGGACCGGAATGATGCGTCGGCATTTCAGTCCGATTACGCGGTTTCCTGCTCGAAAATCGGATAATCGGTGTAGCCCTTGGCACCAATGACGCCATAGAAGGTCGACCGATCGGGCTCCGTGAGCGGCCAACCGTTCTTCATCCGCTCCACCAAATCGGGATTGGAAATGAAGGCCGTGCCGAACGCGATCAGGTCAAGTTCTCCCTTCGCCAGTTCGGCTTCGGCGAGCTCCTGCGTGAAGCCGCCGGCGCCGATCAGCGTGCCTTGGTAGGCTTTGCGAAAGGCCGCACCAAAGCCATCCGGAGTACCTGCTGCCGAAATGGTCGTCTGATAGTTCAGGTGCACGAACGCCAGCTTCCGTTCGTTCAAGGCCGAGGCCATGCTCGCCCACGCATCCGCTTCCCCTTCGAAGGCCTCCATATCGTAGATGCGCCCGAACGGCGAGACCCGCAGGCCCACCTTTTCACCGCCAATGGCGTCTGCCAGGGCGTCGATCGTCTCCAGCAAAAAGCGCTGACGATTAGCGATGGAACCGCCATATTGGTCGGTGCGGGTGTTCAGCGCGCTGCTCAGGAACTGGTCGAACAGGAAGGCATTGGCCGCCATCACTTCCACGCCGTCGAAGCCTGCGTCCATCGCCCGACGCGCGGATGCAACGAAGTCCTGAGTGATACGTTGCACTTCGTCCGTGGTCAGCGCACGCGGCACACTCGGGAGGACCGGGCCCTCCTTGCCGGGTTCTACCCACGCGTAGACCATGGTCGTGGTCGCCGGCACTTCGCCCGACGAAACCGGAGCCGCATTGCCAGGCTGGATGGAAACGTGGGACAGCCGACCAACGTGCCAGAGCTGGGCAAAGATTTTGCCGCCCTTTTTGTGCACGGCGTCGGTGACCTTCCGCCATCCTTCCGTCTGCTCGTCGGTGTACAGACCCGGCGTATACAGATAGCCGCGGCCCTCTTCGGACACCGGAAGACCTTCGGTGATGATCAAGCCGGCGGAAGCACGCTGCGCGTAGTAGAGCGCGGTGAGATCGTTGGGAATGTTATCGGGCGTACGCGTGCGCGTCATCGGTGCCATGACGACGCGGTTGGCGAGCTGTGTCCCGGAGAGATCGTAGGTTGTAAACAATTTACTCATCATTTTGCTCAAAATGTAGGTGCGCCAGGGCGCTGGCGAGTGTCGGGTTAAATGCGAAATGAAACGGATGGCTATCTAACAGCCGGGAATCTGCTTCACGCGCATTTCGGTCAGTCCGGAAAAAATCGATACCTTGTGAATGGGGGGGCTGCCTGCCTAGTGAGCGCACCCGTCGATGCTGCAGCTCATGCCTCCGGTGTCTTCGCTTTCGTCCGGTACGTTCTCGGCGGAGTCGAACAACGCTTTTTCGAACACGGCGACTTCACGTGCGCCCGAGAGGTACGTTCGGTTGTTGAAGACAAACAGCGGAACGCCATTTGCGATTCGATTTGCCTCTGCTTCATCTCGCGCGATTTCGGACACCAACTCGCGATCGTCGAAGGAGAGCGACGCAGCAGAAATGCCGATGCTCTTCGCAAGGTCGATGAGCGCGGCTCTATCAAAGATGTCAATCCCGTCGGTCGTCGCGGCCCTGTAGATCGCTTCGATCATCCGTTGTTTGTCTTCGGGCGTTTGGACACTTTTAACGAGTAGATGCGCGTCGCTCGTGTCGCCAAAGCGCATGGTCTCGAATCGGTAGTTCAGACCTTCCTGGGCTCCGGCCGAGCACACCGCATCCATCATTCTTTGCGCTGCTGTCGGGTTTCCAAACTTGGCATAAAGCGCGTCTGTAAAGCCGGTCGGAACCATGCCTCGCGCAAGACGGTAGGACTTGTGTGTCACGACCACGTCGACGTGCTGCGTCACGCCTTCTATCGCTTTTTCCAGGCGTCGTTTTGCGATCCAGCACCAGGGGCAGACAAAGTCCGACCACACTTCTACATTGACCCGCTTCATGTTTCATCCTCACCAAGAAATTGCTGCCTCGTGGCGCTCCGCTCGCAGCGGTTGCGCCGGGTAGGGCATTTACTCGCGACCGAGATGGTCCAGCGCGTCGAGCACATGAGTGCTATAGACCACAGCGGCGCCGGCGTTGAGATTGATGGCGACACCAAGTGCTTCTGCAACTTCTTCCTTCGTCACACCGAGCTTGTTGGCTTCTGCCGCGTGAAAAGCGAGGCAGCCGTCGCAGCGTGTTGTGACAGCGACTGCCAACGCAATCAGTTCTCGCGTCTTTGCATCGAGATGATTTGTCTTGGTGCCGGCGGCACCGAGCAAACCAACACCTTTGAGCGTGTCCGGGGTGTACCGTGCGAGTTCATGCACGCGACGGGTGACGGCGCCGATTGTTTCAGCCCAGTTTTCCATGGTTTTCTCCAAAAAAACAACCAACTAGTTGGTAGAATAAACGCTCAAATAAAAGAGCCATTTCACACGGAAAACGGCTCTGGCGCTGGGTGCAACGATGAATCGTTTGGGGAAGCGATCGCCTTTTTATGCTGCGGAGACAATGAGTCGAATGATGCCGTGGTCGAGCGTTTCGCCGTTCTTCATGACCCACTCGACAAAGCTGGCTCCCTCTAGAACGCTCAATACCTGATACGCCTTCTGGCAACTCCCCACACCGGCGGGGATCTCGCCGTCGCTGATGCCTTTGTCGATGACCCTGGTTAGCCAGCGCAGTTGCAGCTCGAAAAACCGTTGAGTGAGCTTCTGCAGTTCGGGCGGCAAAGCGGCCATCTCGGCGGCAAGCGCACCGCAGAGCGGGAGCAGGCTTCCATCACTGCTGGCGCGAAAGGTATCAAAAAATCCGTTCAAGCGGTCCCAGAAGTCCTCATTCTCGCGGTCGATTCGCTCGAACGCTTCCACCACTCTCGCAACATAGGCTTCCACAATCGCAACGCCCAGATCTTCCTTTGTCGGGAAGTGATGGTGAATGCTTGCCTTCCGGATGCCAACGGTTTCGACCAGATCGGCATAACTGAAGGCGGCATAACCCCTCGAGCGCATCAGGCCTTCCGCAGCTTGAACCAACGCGTCGCGCGTACCTGCCGCCATGTATCCTCCGGCACACTGCCATCTTCAATTGAACGGACCGAACGAATCACTGCAAACGCATTCTACCTACTAGTTGGTTTCTTGTCAAGCATGACGGCGTATCTCGTCTTCGCAGCGGGCCAACTTTGCAGAGACGCCCCGCAAGCAGATGGCAGAGGAACGTGTCCCCAATTGCACTCACCGACCTCGTGCGTTTTTTTCTTTGAGCGGGCAGCGCGGTGAATTCCTCTATCAATCTCGAAGGAGCGTCACGACAACAAGGGCGAGAAATGCTCTTGTAAAACTACCAACTAGATGGTAGTTTTCCGCATGTTTGAACTTTTCCATGCGCGAGAGCGCACCTAGGAGGACCAGCAGATGACTACCCACCCGAACGGAATCGATGTGCCAGCTTTGCAGCAATTCGCGCAAGAAGTCGCCACGGACCACACGAAGCGAAACGCGCGCTTCAACGTCAAGACGAACTGGGAACACCAGACGCGTTCCGTTGCGACTGTCAGCCACTATGAGCTGGGCGGGGTGACTCACCAGCGGCATTTCGAAATCGCAGCGGACGAACCCACCCAGCTCTTGGGCACGAATAGCGCGCCTAATCCGCAAGAGTTGCTCATGGCCGCACTCAACGCTTGTTTGACGGTCGGATACGTGGTTAACGCCGCCGCGATGGGCATCACTGTACACAGTCTGGAAATCGAGACCGATGGTGAGCTGGACTTGCGTGGTTTCCTCGGGCTCGACGAGAGCGTGAACCCGGGATACGACGAAGTGAGCTATGTCGTTCGCCTGCACACGGACGCTTCGCGCGAGCGTGTCGAGGAGTTGCACCGGGTCGTGACGAAAACTTCGGTCAACCTCGCGAATTTCTCGAAGGCGATCCGCATGGTCTCGACTCTCGAAGTCCGCGAAGGCTAACCAGCGGAGGTACTTGCGATACCGGCCGCGTTCTGCGTTCTCCGCGACGCGCTGAACAACGCCGGCCTGGCCGGCACCGTGGAAAAGACGCGATGGCAGGGGGCAACTGGAATCCCGAAGTGATCAAGCCAAAGCCACGTTGTCGCGTCTGCGGGCGTGTGGTGCCGACGAGTGATTTCGTGCGACTCGGTGGTGTGAAGGCGCCCGCGTGGATCGCTGGCAAGGACCGCAGCGCATTCGAAATCTAACGCTACACGATGCTGCCAGGCAGCTACCGCCGCGTCGGCAGCTGGTTGAATGACTTTCCGTCGCGCAGGCGCTCAAGCCGATCGAGCGCCTGCCGCATCACCGACAGCGGCATGGTGCGAAGCTGACCGTCTTGCCAGGCAATCAGCGAGGCCATGAGCTCGTCGGTCTGGGCGTCGAGCATCCACTTTCCACTGGCCTTGCCGTGCTCGAGCGCGACGTTGATGCCGCGTTCCGCGGCGACCAGGACCTCGGCCCGGATCTCATGTCGCCGGGCTTCGTCGATAAACCCCGCCAAGACCACCAGCTGCAACAGGATGGCTAGTCCATGCGCGCATCCCTGTCGCATACGCAAGGCCTGGAAAGCCGTGTGATATTGCAGTGATAACTCTTCAGCGTGTCGCTGGGGCAGCGGCAGTAACAGCGTGCGCTGTAGCCGGGCGCTCGCCGATGGCTGCGAGCGTCGCTGCGGGGTGCGGTGTTGTCGTGCCATGGACCGTTTCCGACGAGTACCAGCGCCCTACGAGGATGCCGTGGCGCCTTGGGTGCCGACCGATGAGGCGGCGTCTACCAGGTCGACGTGCGCGCCTGGCGATGATTGCTGTGGCCCGTTTCGACGACTCACATCGTGGGCGGACCGGGTCAGGGTGCGCTTGACGCGCTGCAGCCGGGATCGCAGCGCCTCGGCTTCGGCCGGGCGGACCGAATCGGCGACTGCGGCGACCCGCGTAACGAGCGCTTCGAGATCTTGCTGGTTGCCCCCGGCAGCCGGCGGCATCGAAGTGGCCGGCCGACTGCGCCGGTACGCGTCTAGCCACCGAGACAGGATTTGGCGTTCCTCGGGCGCCAGCGCGGCAGCCAACGAAGCGGGCACCTCGCCGTCGGCATGAAAGACGCCAAGGACCACGTGGCGCGTCCGCCTACGCGGCTGCGACCGCATGTCTTGTTCTGCCCGCATCACCTTGATGAGCCTTCCTTGTTCCCGAATCAGCATCTGTCGTCTGGTCTCCACGAGAGCCGTCGAAGCATACCGCATCAAATTGACGAAAACTGCAAAGCCTGGTCAGAAAACCGCGAGGTGACGCCTTGGCGGCCGGAGGGCGTCGTGCCGGTGCCGCTGGCATGGTAGATTCTCGGAAAATCAAACGAAATGAGAGAGGGCCGATGTCACAACGAGCCATGATCTGCGTCGGCGACACGACGACGCACGGCGGCCGCGTGCTCGAAGGGGATGCGTCCGCGACCATCGAAGGCAAGCCCATTGCCGGGGTAGGGCACAAGGTCATGTGCCCGCAGTGTAAGGGCGTGTTCCCGATTCTGCCGGATGCCGGGCGGGTGATCCCGCACCAGATTAACGGGCGCGACACGGCGGTCGCCGGCATGAAGACCGCCTGCGCCGCGACGTTGATCGCGTCCCAACATGCCATGTCGCTCGACGACATCGGCGCCGGCGTGGCGTCGACCGGCGCGGCGATCGCTGCGTCAGTTGCTCTGGCGCTCGCCCCCTCGCCGACACTTTGCCTGGAGTGCCTGAAGGCAGCGGCCGCCAATGCCGCGACGATGGTCGCGCGCGGGTGACGGCATGGATTCCACCGCGATCCGGGCGTTCTTTGACACCCGGCAACAGCAGCTCTCGACCGCCGTGCGGCTCTATGCCCTGGTCGACGGCCTGCTCTATGCCGACCAGGCCGGCGTGCCGCAGCGCTCGCAGGCATCGGTAGCGCTCTTCGACCAGACGCCGGACGCGTCCTTGGCCGACGCCGGGCCCTGGCTATTCGACTATGAGCTCGCCTGTGGCGCGACGCGCGCGGGACTGGCCTCGCTGGCCGACGGCGCCGGCGGCGTCGCGTGGCTGATCAGCGCCTACCGGATCGACGCGCTCGGCCTGACGGCAGCAACCCCTGCCGGCATATTCAGTTGTTTCCTGCGGGCAAGTCCACCCACCTCATCAGCGACGAGGACATGGGCAAGCTGTTCCGGCAGCTTGACAAGATCGAGGCCGAGGGACTGGAGAACTACGTCATCCCGTTGGCGATCCGCCTGCAATTCGAGTTTGCCGGCCGCCGTGGCGAAATCGTCTCGCTCGAATGGGCATGGGTTGATCTGGAGAATCGGCGCGTCGTCTGGCCCGACAGCAAGACCGGAGGCATGTCCAAGCCCATGAGCGAGGAAGCCTACCGGCTGCTTTCGACCGCTCCACGGCAGAAGGACAACCCCTATGTGCTGCCGTCGCCGCGCCATCCGGGGCAACACCTGACCACGGGCGAGTATTACGGCGGCTGGAGCCGCGCGCTCAAGGCGGCTGGTGCGACGCATGTGGGAACGCATGGCATCCGCCATCGCTCGGCCACCGACATTGCCAACTCGGGTATCCCGGTCAAGGTCGGCATGGCGCTGACGGCGCACAAGACCGTGGTGATGTTCATGCGCTACGTCCATACCGAGGACAAGCCGGTGCGAGAAGCGGCTGAGTTGGTAGCAAGCCGGCGCAAGACGATCATCGGCGCACGACGCGCCGAGGAGTCCACGGTGTGAACCAGCTCAGCGGCTTCATGCGCCTTGGCATGCCGCGCCAGCGGCGCTCGGTGAGACCTGCGCGCTGCTTGAGGCCGCGCATTCTTCCTCACCCATGCAAGCTGTACGAGAGCGAACGGACGGAGGCCGTTGTCGCATGGGTGCGGTAGTGGTTGCATTCTATATCCGAACGGGTATACTCCATGTCTGAGAAACGCAAGCTCCTTTACTGGGAAGGCTCCTCGAAGAAGGACTTCAAGGAGTTCCCCATCCCGGTACAGAAAGACATGGGGGTCGCGCTTTTCGTTGTCCAGTTGGGCAGCACTCCCGGTTCAGCCAAGCCCTGGAAAGGGCTCGGCTCCGGAGTGTATGAACTGGTGGAAGATCACCGGGGCGATACGTTCCGCGCGGTCTACACCGTGCGCGTAGGCGACGCCGTGCATGTGTTGCATGCGTTTCAGAAGAAATCCAAGTCCGGCATTGCCACACCTCAGCCGGACGTGGGGTTGATCGAGAAGCGGTTGAAGGCAGTGCTCGCCCGATATGGTGCGAGCGGGAGATCGTGATGACGCGCAAAGACCATCCTCAAGGTACCGACAACGTGCTGGCTGACCTCGGCTTCGCTGACGCGGAAGAGCTGTCAGCGAAGGCCGTCCTAGCGGTCAAGCTGAACGAGCTGATCGATAAGCGCAGCCTTAGCCAGATTGAGGCGGCTCACATCACCGGCATGACACAGCCCAAGGTGTCTCAGGTGCGACGCTACAAGCTGCAGAACATATCGCTTGAACGCCTAATGCAGGCGCTGGTCTCCCTAGACCAGCATGTCGAAATCGTCGTTAGGCCGGCGCGACGTGCCCATGCTGCCGGCATCACGGTTGCAGCTTAACGAGCCGAGCGAGCCAGAACCGCAATGAAATTCGCATACGAAGACCTGAGTGATGGTCAGTTCGAGACGCTGATCGTTCTCCTGTGCCAGCGGCTGCTTGGGGCTTCCGTACAGGGCTTTGCAAAAGGGCCCGATGGCGGACGCGATGCCAAGTTCATGGGAACGGCGGAACTGCATCCAAGCAAAACAGCGCCGTGGGTCGGTACAACCATCGTCCAGGCCAAGCACACCAACGGCTACAACCGTAATTTCTCCGAATCCGACTTCTTCAGCACGACGGCCGCGAACACCGTTCTGGGCAAAGAAATTCCCCGCGTCAAGAAACTGCGCGAGGCCAAGCAGCTCGATCACTACATGCTGTTCGCTAACCGTCGTCTGGCGGGCAATGCCGAAACGGAGATACGCGATTACATCGCGTCTCAATGTGGAATTGCCGCCCCGTCGATCTACCTCTGCGGATTGGAGCAACTGGAGATTTGGCTGAAACGTTTCCCCGAAGTCGCGAGAGAAGCAGACCTCGATCCGGTCGATTCGCCGTTGATCGTCAGCCCCGATGACCTAGCCGAAGTAGTGCAAGCGCTGGCCCGACAGAAAGATGGTGTGGTCGCACTGCTTGACGATCCACCGACTGCGCGCGTGACCTACGAGCAGAAGAACGCACTCAACAACATGAGTGCCGATTACGCCAAGGCGCAGCGGCGGAGGTACCTGAAGGAGACCGCTCAAATTCGGGCTTTCCTGGCAGCACCGGAAAACCTCGACTTGCTGCGCATGTACGAGTCGGTGGTCGATGAGTTCCAACTCAAGATCATCGCCAAGCGCAAGGACTACCAAACCTTCGACGAGGTTATGGAGTATCTGGTGGACCTGTTGTTCAGCCGCGATCCTGTCTTGCGACAGCACGCCCACAAGCGCTTGACGCGCGCCGTGCTGTTCTACATGTACTGGAACTGCGATATCGGGGAGGTGGGCGATGCTGCGGCCGACCAAGCACTCTCACCCTGATCGCACGGTCATCAACGTCTCGTTGCTGCTGTTGGCTCGCCTGAAGGCGCGGCGCGTGGACGAGTACGACGTGCTGCGCAAGTTTGCGAAAAAAAGTGTCGTCGGCGGGGACGTGTTGTTCTTGCCGGCATTGAATTTTCTGTATCTCATGGGCCTGATCGAATATCGCCCCAAGACCGACGCCGTGGAGTACATGGGGCCAAATGAAGCTGTCTAGACTTTATTCCAGCAAGCCTGACTTGTTCGAGCCCGTGGAGTTCGTCCAGGGCTTGAATGTCGTCATGGCTGAAATTCGCCTGCCGGAGAACCGAAACAAGGACACTCACAACCTCGGTAAGACCACGCTTGGGCGGTTGCTCGACTTCGGCTTCCTTGCCAAACGCGACCCCAAGTTCTTTCTTTTCAAGCACGCCGAATTGTTCCAGGACTTCATCTTCTTTCTGGAGATCGAGCTGGAAGACGCATCGTTCGTGACGATCCGGCGTGGCGTGGAAGAAGCCACCAAGATTAGTTTCAAGCGCCACGAGGCCGGGCACCAGGACTTGTCAGGATTACCGCTAGCGGAGTGGGACCACCAGGACATGCCCTTCGAGCGAGCGCGTGACCTGTTGGATGGACTGCTTGATTGGCGTGCACTCAAGCCTTGGGCTTTTCGCAAAGGCTTGGGCTACCTGCTGCGCTCCCAGGACGATTTCCGCGACGTGTTTCATCTGCGCAAGTTCGCGGCTGCGCATTCGGATTGGAAGCCTTTTCTGGCTCACGTTCTTGGCTTTGACGCTCAACTAGTGGCGCAGCACTACGAGAAGGAAGAGCAGCTCGCGGAGAAGCAGTCCACCGCGCAGACCATCAAGAACGAGCTGGGCGGGTCCATTGAGGACATCAGCAAAATCGAGGGCATCCTGCTGCTCAAGCAGAAAGAGGCTGAGAAGAAGCAGAAACTGCTCGACGCCTTCGACTTTCGTGCTCAGGACAAAGACAGCACCAAGCAGTTGGTCGATGACATCGACGAGCGCATCGCGTCGCTTAATGCCGAACGCTACTCGCTTAACCAGAACAAGAAGAAGATCATCACCTCGCTGGAAGAGGATCAGATCCTCTTCAACCCTGACGAAGCGCAGCGCCTGTTCGAGGAAGCCGGCGTCCTGTTCAAGGGGCAGATCAAGAAGGACTTCCAGCAGTTGATTGCCTTCAATCGGGCAATTACCGATGAGCGCCGCGGCTATCTGCAGGAAGAACGCGCAGAGGTCGAAGCTGAGCTTAAGCGCATCAATGCAGAACTGAATACCTTGGGCAAAAAACGCTCGGAGATGCTTTCATTCCTGAGTGGAACCGACATCTTTGGCAAGTACAAGCAGGTCTCGGACGAGATGGTGACGCTGCGCGCTGACATCACTTCCCTGGAGCGTCAACGCGGCTTCCTGCATCGTCTGCAGGAGCTGCGAACCGAGATCAGGGCGTTGACCGAAGAGCGTGGGCATCTACAGACCCAGATCGAGGCGGATGTCGAGAAGCAAAACTCTGATCAGAACAGCTTGTTCTCGGCGATCCGCGTGTTCTTCAGCGAGATTGTCGAAGAGGTAATCGACCGCAAGGCGCTGCTGAGCGTATCGCCGAACCAGGTGGGGCATTTGGAGTTCAGGGCGGAAATTCTTGACGAGTCAGGTAATGCAACCAGTGCCGACCTTGGACATACGTACAGGAAATTGCTGTGCATCGCTTTTGACTTGGCCATCTTGCGAGCCCACCTGGACGACAAGTTCCCGCGCTTCGTTTACCACGACGGCGTGTTCGAGTCCCTGGATGATCGCAAGAAAGAGAATCTGCTGGCGGTCATTCGCCGGTATGCCGACTTGGGGCTTCAACCCATCATCACACTGATTGACTCAGACCTGCCTTTGCGGCCTGGCGATGACGAAGCTGTATTTAGTGCCGACGAGATTGTCGTGACTCTGCACGACGAGAGTGAACAAGGGCGACTCTTCAAAATGCGTGCGTGGTGACTTCGAGGTGACGATGAGAAGCAGACCCCATGACGAGGCGGTGGCCGAGCTGTACCGCAGCGATCCGGCGTTCGCGCTCGAAGTCATCAACGGCATTCTGGAAGACGGCAACCAGGCCGAACTGCTGACCGTGCTGCGCCACATAGCGCAGGCGTTCGGCGGCGTGCCGGCCATCCTCAAGGCAATGGGACTGCGGCTGGCCGTGCAGCCGCCGCCATCGTCGCCCTCTGTCCATGCGGCATGAGGCCCGTTGCCTATGGCGAGCACCGTTCATCCGATCCACTTTGAAGACTATAGCGGCGTTCAATTTGAACGCCTTGTCTTTGCCTACCACGTTCGTGCCGGCTGGCGTGACCTGATCTGGCATGGTCAATCGGGCGGCGACCAGGGGCGAGACATCTTCGGAATCGAGGAGTTCGATGATCGTCCTTCGCGCAAGACGATTATCCAGTGCGCGAACCGCGACTCGCTGACGCTGACGAAGGCCCGCGCCGATATGGAGAAGGCCGTCGAGGTTGTCGGAGGCAGACCTGATGTCTTCAAGTTCGTCTGCCGCGGCTCTGTCTCCGACGCCAGCAGAACACGGATCGCCGACGCCGCTGATGCACTCGGCGTCGAGCATGTGACGATCTGGTCGAGCGTCGAGTTCGAGGAGAACCTGCGCCTGCGCGGCGAATATCTCTTGCATCGCTTCGTTCGGGGTGTCGAGTTCCCCGAAGCCGGAGCGGAGATCCGCAAGTTCGTTGACGACTTCCCAGACCTGTCCGACGCTGATGCGCTGGGCCTGATGGCCGCGGTGTTCGACCGGCCAGCATTTCGCACGCCGTTCCAGCAGGAGAGTTCGCTGCCGGCGTTCCAGCAAGCCGTCGAGGACACCATCGGTGCCCTCAATACCGGTGTGTGGCGAACCCGCGAAGGTGCGGAAATCAGGCGCATCCCCTCGATCCATCACATTCGGGACCAGCGCGTTCGCACGGTGCTGGCGCAGGTCGTGCGCCAGGTCGATGAACTGCGCCGCATCTTCGTCTCGCGCCTTCGGGAAGGCGAGATTCGTCACTGTAGTTGCGGCAATAAGGACTGCCCCACGTACATGCTCAGCGCTCGTGTTGCCAATGAACTGGATGCGGCCCGCGACCGCATCCTCACCACATTTCGCTCGGTGCACGCGCCGTTCGATGTTGCCCTTCGATAGACGCGGAAGCATAGGTAACCCGCGTATCGCTCGCCTACGTTGAGCAACGCATCGACCTCTATCTGCGCTTCGGCGAGCCAGCGCGTATCGTCCGGCTCGACCGCTGGCGTCGCGTCGCGGTGTTCCTGCCTGGCGCGATGTTCTGCCGCATCCGCTGGCACGCCAACGAGTACGGCACCGTGCGCTGGCAACTCATGGTGATGCAGGCTTGGCCGCGCACGTGCGCCGGCTCGAAGCCCTGCGCCGCGCCGGCGTGGTGGAGCGCGAAGCCGAAGGCGTCTGGCGCATCCCCAACGACCTGGCCGAGCGTGGTCGCCAGTACGATACGCAACGCCGCAGCGGCGGGATGGCGGTGGAGATGAAATCGCACCTGCCCGTCGAGCGGCAAACCCGCGTGATCGGTGCCACCTGGCTCGACCAGCAGTTGATCGGCGGCGGCAAAGGGTTTGGCGACTTGGGCTTTGGGGCCGAGGTCAAGGATGCGCTACGGCAGCGCGCCGACTTCCTGGCCGAACAGGGACTGGCCGAGCATCGCGGGCAGCGTGTGATTTTGGCTCGCAATCTGCTGGCGACGTTGCGCGGGCGCGAACTGGCGAAGGCCGCGCAGGGCATAGCCGCAGAAACCGGCCTCGAGCACCGTCCGGTGGCCGACGGGCAGCGCGTGGCCGGCATCTACCGGCGCAGCGTCATGCTTGCCAGCGGGCGCTACGCCATGCTCGACGATGGCATGGGGTTCAGCTTGGTGCCTTGGAAACCGGTAATTGAACCGCGGTCGGGACAGCAACTCGCCGCGACGGTGCGCGGCGGTGGTGTGTCTTGGGAGATTGGGCGACAACGTATGCCAGGAATTGGACGACACGCAGCTCTGTCCGGGATTCGGGAGCAATCGTCCATACGGGCCAATCTACCGCTATGCGGCGTGCAAACCGAAGGCGGTAGCTATTTCCTTTCTCTACCGGCCTTACGCGTGACGACGCCACTTACCAAAGGCGTCTGATCGGGTTGATGCCACAAGGTCTTCAAGTGATCGATAAACCATCTCCCTGCGGGCCCAGGTGGTTGCGAAGGTTGGTAGAAAGCGGACATCGTCAACACCCAACCTGTGGCGCTTGGCATTTCGTCCACATCCAGAACGACTAACGTGCCTGCAGCGATGTCTTTCTCGATCATGTGCAAGGGCATCCCTCCCCATCCCACGCCGTCCTTGAGGAACGCATATTTCGTTGACAGGTCCGCCAAACGCCAAGTCGATGGTGAAGCGACGCCGAAGTCTCGACCGGCCGTAAGGTCGGACCTGTCGGTAATAACGAGTTGGATGTGTTTCGCGAGCACGCGCGGTGGTATCCGATGCTCCACTTTCGCGAGCGGATGATCTGGTGCGGCGACCGCGACCAATGACAATTCGCCTAGTCGCTCGCTAACCAACGACGGAAATGCCTGCGGCAACGGCGGCAGGATGCCAAGACTGCATCGACCATCCAGAACGGGTTGATAGGCCGCTCCCAAACCCTCGACGAAGAGGCGCAGCGGCGTCAATGGAAACCGATGCGCGAATGCTTTCGCGGCGGCGCTGACCACGGCGGTCGGAAAGAACACGTCAACCACTACCGCGAGTTCAGGCTCGACGCCTGAAGTCATCAGCTTGGCACGAGCCTTCAGCGTGTCCACGCCGGAGACGATGTTGCGGGCGTCTGCGAGCAACAGCGCACCCTCTGGCGTGAGCTTCGGGAACCGGCCCGAGCGGTCAAAGAGCACGACCCCTATTTGGTCTTCCAGTCCACCGACCCAGCCGCTCACCGCTGACTGAACCCGGTTGAGCTTGCGAGCTGCGGCCGAGAAACTGCCTTCATCCACGGCAGCAATGAAGGTTCTGAGCTGATCCAGAGAGATGCCATCGAGCATTGGTGTTTCCTTCATCTCATAAACAGATGGTATGTATCTCAATATACCGTCTTCTAAGATGCGTCGCTTGTCCCCATAGTAGTGACCTACGCAGCAAGGCTGCCCACGAAGAGCACTACTTCATGCGGCAGGTTGCAGATTGAGAACGCTCAACCCTGGAGTCTTCAATGACTTATTCGATCATCGGCAGCGGCGCCGTCGGCGCAGCCCTCGCCCGTCAATTCGCCCGCAACGGCATCACGATCGGTATCGCGAATTCCCGCGGTTCGGACTCCATCGCGGCGCTGGCCAAAGAGCTTGGTAGCAATGTCGTGCCATTGACGCTGGAGGAAGCGCTCAAGGCCGACGTGATTCTCTTGGCAGTCCCTTTCTGGGCGCACCGCGACGTCGCCAAGGCCGCCCCGACATGGAAGGGCAAGGTCGTCATCGACGTCACCAATGCCTATGGCGTACCGCTGTCCGACCTCGACAACCTGCCTTCGTCGGCGATCGTGGCGAAGGCGATGCCTGGCGCGCACCTCGTGAAAGCGTTCAACCATCTGCCGGCAAGCGTGCTCGCGCAGGAGCCTGCTACTGCCGGCGGCCGTCGGGTGATCTTTCTGTCGAGCGACGACGAAGGCGCGACGGCGACGGTCGCCGCCCTGGTCCAGCAACTCGGCTACGCACCGATCAGTCTCGGCAAGCTCGCGGAAGGCGGTCAGTTGGTGCAGGCCCGGGGAAGGAACTGGACGCAGCTGATTTTTCAAGACCTGTTTAAAAAGGTGGGCTGACCCATGTACGACCATGTGATTTGGCCCGAACGGTATGACCCGAAGAAATCAGCCATCTACGCGCTCAACGACATCGACGTGAAGGCACCTCCCGAAGTGGTGTGGAAGCTGCTTGTCGACGCAGTGAACTGGTCCAGCTACTTTCCGCCCGAGGATCAGGTCGAGATCCTGTCCAGCGAGAAGGAACTGAAGCTCGGAACCCGGTACCACCGGGTGACGGTTGGCTATCCGATGAGCCTCACAGTCACGGAGTGTGTGCCCAACCGGAGGCTCGCGTGGGCGACGACGGTTGACGGCGACGAGACCAAGTCCAGCGCATACCACGGCTGGGTCATCAGCCCAACCCCAGAGGGCTGTCACGTGCTGACGGAGGAGACGCAGCAGGGTGAGTTCTTCGTCGAGTTGCTCGGCCGCCAGCATCCCGGTGGTCTGTACCGCTATCACCAGGATTGGGTCGAAAGGCTCGCCCGCGCAGCGGAAGCGGCGAAGTAAACAGTCCACCGGCTGGGCGCTGTATCGCGACGTGGGCGTGGACTCCATTCTGCAGTGCTCGACCGTGCTGGTGGCGCTCGGCCTGTCATTCGTCAGAGCGCGCCGCCTTGGCCCCGAACTGACTTCTCACTCTCTACTGGAGAAAGACATGAAGATCGAACTCAAAGGCCGCAAGGCAATCGTCACGGGATCGACCGCAGGTATCGGCCTGGCAATCGCTGAAGGGCTCGCGCGTGCGGGTGCATCGGTGGTCGTCAACGGACGTGGGGAACAGCGGGTCGTCGCAGCGGTGAAGGAGCTGCGTGCGGCCGTGCCCGACGCCGAATTTACGGGCATTGCCGCCGACCTCGCGACGCCCGAGGGATCAGCGGCCCTTGTCGCTCATGTGGCTGACGCCGACATGTTCAGCTCCGCGTCTGGTCTGTCGGCGGACGGCGTTAAACGCCGGCACCTTAGGGTTTAAGCGTGGGCAGCCACTTGGCGATCTCTCGGCCGATCAGTTCTCCGTGGTCTTCCTGCACGAAGTGACGGCCGGCCCCAAGCGGGATCGATGTGCAGTTCCTCAGCTCAGCTTGGAGTTTGGCGGCGCGGGTGGGGGATATGAACGCGCCGGGGTCAGCAAAGAAGAGCAGTTTGGGGATGTCGGTCTCGTGGAGCCATGCGATGTAGGCGTGGACCATGGCCCAAACATCGACTGGAGCGCCAGCGATCGGGAGCTCATTGGGGAAGCGATAGACAGGCTCACGCGACGCGGGGTCCAGGAATGGTTGGCGGTAGGCCTCCATCTCCTCCTCGGTCAGCTTGCGGACAACCCCGCCCGGCAGCACCTGTTCGATGAACCGGTTTTCGTCGATCAGACGCTTTCGACCTTGATCTGACCGGAAGGCGCGGAAGGCTTCTCGGGCGGGGGAGTCGATGTCGAGCCAGGTTGGGATCGGCGTGATGAACTCCATCAGGGCAAGGCCCCGGACGCGGTCCTGGTGACGGCGGGCCCAATCCAGACCGATTGCCGAGCCCCAATCATGCAGGACCAAGACTAGGTCCTTCACACCGAGTGCCTCGACAAAGGCTTCGAAATAGCGAGCCTGATCCTCCACGCCTGAAAGACGACGACCGGACCGTCCCCATGTTCGACATAAGCCATCTTCGAGCCAAGAATGTCGATCCGCTTCATTTGACGTTGAACCATGACGGTTTTCCTTTCCGGGGTGCGAGTAATCGGGGCGAAGGATTGAGAGAGCTATGGCCGCCCCTGCAAAGGCGGCGCGGTCGGCACCATCGACACGGGATCGCAACGAATCCAGGCGAGCTTTTGGGTCTCGACATTGCCGAATCAGCCGAAGTCGATGTTTCGAGCTCGGTCGCCTCCCGTCCGATTTCCTCGACGACCCGCTCAACTACGAGGCCAAGCGCCCCGCAGGGCCACGTCGATCAGCGCGTCCCCGTATTGTTCAGTCAAAGGCAAACCCAGTAGACGCCTGTAAATCAGCGAGCCGAAAAGCATGTCGATCAGCTGCGCCGGATCGACCGCGGCCGTAAATTCACCCGTCGCCTGTGCGCGCTCGATCTCGGCGATATCGGCCACCTGTCGAGCCTTGATGTGATCGTCAAACAGGTCCCGCAGAAGGGCCGGATCGCCCTGGCCCTCCGCGATCAGATCGGCTAGAACCTTCCCGAAGAGGCCGTTGAGCCCCGTTATCAAGCGACGCATCGTGGTCCGAAGTGCCTCTTCCGCCGTCGCGGCGGACGCGGGAGCCTTCACCGCGACGGCAATCCGCTCATGGAACATGGCCATGATGAGCGCGGCCTTTGAGGGCCACCACTTATAGAGCGTGGGCTTGCCCACGCCGGCCCTCTTAGCCACCGCTTCCATCGTCAGGTCCTTGGCCGGACCCTCCTGTAGCAGTGCAAAAACGGCGTCCATGATCGCCGCATGTGATTCCGCCGCGGCGCCGGGCGGCCGACCCGTCCGGGTCCGCGCAGGCGGGTTTGTCTTCATCCCCCTATTTTATCAGAACGGCACGTAAAGGAAAGTCTTGATTTTTGTATTTACGGAACGTATAGTTAAATAAACTAGGAGGTACCACATGGAAATCGACACCAGCAGCACCACAGCCCCTAAAAAGGGCCTCACGATCCTCGACCCAAACGCCGGTCACGTCACGACGATCAACACCTACACAGTCACACCCGAGCGCGCCGAGGAGGTGCTGTCGTATCTCGTGCATTCCGCAGAGGAGACCGTTCGCTTTGTGCCGGGCTTCCTGTCCTTTAGCTTTCACCTGAGCCTCGATCGCACGCAGATCGTCAACTACGGCCAGTGGGAAAGCCGCGAAGCGGTCATGGCCGCGCGCGAAAACCCCAAGGTCAAAGCGCTCATGGCCGAGACCGTGAAGGTCGCGGGCAGCTCGAACTCGGTGCCCTACGTGCTCCGCAAGTCGGTGCCGGCCGCCGGCGAATAGCGCCGCCACCCAACACAGCAATTTTCCAACGATCCCCAAAGGACACAATCATGACGAACGAAACTCCCAAAATCTTGATTACGGCCGCAGGCGGCAAAGTCGGCCAGCATGTTGCCAAACAGCTCTCGGACAAAGGCGTCGCGGCGCGCGCTGGGTTCCACAGCCAGGACAAGGCCGCCGCACCACAACAACCCGGCATCGAAGGCGTGGTGCTCGACTTCGAGAATCCCGAGACAATTGCCGCCGCCTTCAAGGGCATCGACACGCTGTTCCTCGTGACGCCGGGCTCGCCCTTCGCGGCGGATCAGGAAGAACGGCTTCTTGCCGAGGCCAGAAAGGTCGGCGTCAACCGCCTCGTAAAGTTGTCCGGCAAAATCGCCGAGCACCACACGGTCGGCTTCGGCGTGTGGAACACGGAAGCCGAGCGCCAGATCAAGGACAGCGGCATTCCCTACACCATTCTGCGCGGAAACTTCTTCATGCAGAACCTCTTCGGCAGCGCCGGCCAGATCAAGCAGGGCGCCTTCACGATGGGGCCGGCCGCCAAGAAAATCGCCTTGCTAGACACCCGTGACATCGCTGCCGTCGCCGTCGCAGCTCTCACCGAGCCGGGACATGGTGGCCAGACCTATGACCTCAATGGCCCGGAGCTGCTGGACGGCCACGCTCAGGCAGCGGTTTTTTCCGACGTCCTTGGCCGGCCGATCAAATACCTCGACGTGTCGGCGGCGGACTTCATTGAGAACCTGAAGAAGTTTGGGCTACCGGACTGGCTGGTCGAGGCTTTCGGTGTCGCCGCGGCCGATGCTGAGGTCCCGGGCGATCAGTCGAGCGCCACCGTCGAGCGGATCTTGCAGCGGAAGCCGGGCTCGCTGGCGCAGTTCGTAAGAGATTACCGCGGCGTTTTCGACGAATAACTACCCGCTGATGCGCGCGCATGGCGCAATCTCATTTACGGCCGCCCAGGTGCGATATGCGCAAAGCGGAGCGAAGCCGCACATTCGTAACCGCTCTGGAAGGTTCCCAAGGAGGTTAAGTGATCTCATCAGCCGAACAAATCGAGGACTTGTCGCAGCTCCGGAAGATGCGTTTTGTGTCTTTAGTAGAAGGGGCAACGCTCCTTCTGCTTGTCTGCGTGGCTGTTCCTCTCAAGCATCTGGCCGCGTTTCCGCCCGCAACCCGGCTCATGGGACCGGTTCACGGCGTCGCTTTCGTTCTCTACACCTGGATGCTTAGGCGTCGGCGCCGAGCTGGCCGCGCCGGAGAACCGCAACGGTGATCGCGTCATCATCGCCGGACGCGACAGCTTGCAGGACAGCGTGAACCAGGCCGGGCAGGAGATAACCAGGCGCAACCTCAACATCCAGCCGACGCTGACCGAGCGGCCGGGCCTGCCGGTGCGCATCATCGTCAACCGCGACTTGGTACTGCGGCCGTACCAGCCGCTGTTCTTCAACCGGGGGACTTCACGATGAGCACGACCAAGAAGCTGCGGCTGGCGTCGCGTCGCGCCACGCCTCCTCTTCGACCTGGCGGCCAGCATGTTCCATAGCGGACAGCAACGTCGCCTCGGTGAACCTGTCGGGCGCTCGCGTCTTGCCGTTGACCACGCGCACGCCGAGATTTTTCGCGGGCTCGCCGGCGCGCAGCGGCGGGAGTGCGGTCGGTGCGTCCTTGGCGTCCCCTTGACTGTCCTGATAGACGCTCAGCCAACCGTGCGTGGTCAAGACGCGTCCGCGGGCGATGAAGATATCCTCGCCGATCAGCGCGGTGCGGACAGTCGAGGAAAATTCGGCGTCGGGATAGAACGCCGCGAGCAGCCGGCGGGCGACCAAGTCGTAGATGCGGGATTCGTCTTGCGATAGGCCTTCGGCGGGCTTGCCGGTCGGCACGATCGCGAAGTGATCGCTGATCTTGCTGTTGTCGAAGACTCGCTTGATAGGGCGGATCCAGCCTTGAGTGAGGACCGGCGTGGCCTGCTGCGCGTAGCCGTGATCGCGAAGCGATTCGACAGTCCGTGTGACGGTCGGCACGTAGTCCTCCGGCAGCGCCTTCGCGTCGGTCCGGGGATAGGTCAGCACCTTGTGGCGCTCATACAGGACCTGGGCCAGATCGAGCGTCTTCTTAGCCGAGAAGCCGAATAGGCGGTTTGCCTCGCGTTGCAGCGTGGTGAGATCGAAGAGCGGGGGCGGCGCCTTGCGACTCGGCGACGTTTCCTCGCTCAGCGCGCGCATGGGCCGACCCTCACAGCGCCGGGCGATCGCATCGGCTGAGGGCCGATTCCAAAGACGCTCGCGCGGTGTGCCATCCAATGCCGACGCTCGCTCGGGGGCCTGCCATACTGCCTTGAACTCGCCGGCGGCGATGCCGACCTGCAGGTGGACCTCATGGTAGACGCGTTCGACGAACGACCGGATGGCTTCCTCGCGTTCGACGACGATCATCAGGGTGGGCGTCTGTACCCTACCGACGGGCGTGGTCTGGCCTGTGACGCGTCGGCAAAGACGCGAGCCGTTGATGCCAACCAGCCAATCCGCCTCGGCACGCGCGCGAGCCGCGGCGGCCAGCGGCACCATCTCGCGATCGGTGCGCGGGGACCGATGCGCGTCGCGGATGGCATTGGGTGTCATGGATTGAAGCCACATGCGCTTGATAGGCTTGTTCGACCGGGCGTAATCGACGATCAGGCGAAAGATGAGCTCGCCCTCGCGGCCTGCGTCGCAGGCGTTGATCAACAGGTCGACGTCGGCACGGTGGATCAGCTTGACGACGTGCTTGAGGTGCGTCTCGGTCTTCGTGAGCGCGACGACCTCGAAGGCCTCGGGGATGACGGGCGTCTGTCGTGCGATCGCTTCGGGCGCGGCGATTTCGGCCAGATGGCCAATCGCGTTGGACACGATGGTATCGGCACGTTCCCAGTCGCCGGTGGCCGAGCGTTGGAATCCACCGAGCGCCTTTGCGATGTCGGAAGCCACGGAAGGCTTCTCGGCAAGAATGAGGGTCTTCAATCCGTATCTCCGTCGTCAACGGCGTCGTCATCGCCGTCGTCGTCGACGGCGCCGTAGTAGAAGTCATCATCGTCATCGTCGCCGTAGAGTGCGGCCCGTGCTTCGGCCACTGCGTGACCAGCGTCTGCCGCTGCACGGCGCAATTCGGCGGCGCCGATTGCCACCATGAAGGCGTCTAGCGAGAGCGGGGGTAGCGTCTTGGCCACGGGTGAGGCCGCATTGAGCAGATCGGCCCCCCATTGCTCATAGATCTGCGATTTCCGCGTGCGCCGGCTAATGTCGCTGACGAGGTCCGCGATGGTTCGCGGATCATCAACCTCGAGCTGAACGCGTTGCGCGGCCTCGAATAAGGCGCGATGACGGGCGATGGCGTCGTCCGAGCCGGGGGAGGCTCGATCGGCGAGAATTCGAGCGAGCGTGAAGCGTCCGAGCGAGCGCACGTAGTGTGCGATCGCGTCGGACGCCAGGGCGAGAAAGGCGGAGTGCTCGCCCATTTGTTTCTCGGCGAGGATGAGAGTCTTCAATTCGAATCTCCATTGCCGACGGCTTCGCGGGTCGAATCTCGAAGGCTTACGTAGCTAAGCGCACTGGGGTTGTGCTCGAAGTCGTAGAGGGTTTCCGCTGGCCGCGGCGATCACCGTCGCTTCGTTGGCGGCTGCGCGCTCTAACTCCTTGGCGTCTATCCCGGTCATGAGCGCTTCGCGGCAGATAGAATTCATCGCGCGTGCGGTGCAGCGCGCTAGGCACAACACATCGGCAGCCCAGCTTTCATAGATCAGCCATGGCTCGACACGCTGGTGCATCGCAGTGACCAGATGCTCGATCGTTGACGGGTCGTCAACTGTGATCTGGACGCGGAGCGCGACTGCGCGCAGATCGTGCTGCAGCTGGTCGGCCTCGGTGGGATCGGCGCGGGATAGCCGGATCTGGGCCGTGATGAACCAGCCCAGCGAGCTGACGTACGCTGCGATCTGCTTCGGCGACACGGCGAGAAATGGGCAATGCCGGTCCATTTCTACAGATCGTCGGTTTGTGGCTCGAAATGAGCGGGTGCGTGCGTGGCCGGTGGCGCCCCGGTACCGGCGTCTTCTTCGCGGCGGCGATAGGTGACAGAATCGACGCGGCCGAGATGCAGAAACACGCTATCAGCGGTAATGTCGAGGCCGGTCTGCTTCTCGTTGTGATCGTCTTCCCACACGTTCAGTCGCAACGTGCCGACGACGTGAACCCGCGCCCCTTTCGAGAGCAATCGAGCCACACGCTCGGCCTGGGGTTCCCAGACGCTGAGACGGGCCCAGAACCCGCCGACCTGTTCAAGTTCGCCGTTGGGAAGGCGGCGAAAGTCGTCACAAAAGACGGAGAACTGCGTCACCTGTCGACGGCCGTTCGCCGTATCGACGTGTCGGGAAGTGGGGGCGCCACCGAGGTTGCCGGTGGTTTCGATGCGATTGGGCATGTGCGACTCCTTAGAGCCGATAACACAACCTAGACGTGACGCTGCGAACGTCGTATCGTCTGCGGCATGGCAAGATGCAAAATCAGCAACGAATTGTGGGTGGCGCTGGAACCGCTGATTCCGGAGTTCACGCCATCGCCCAAGGGGGGACGGCGGCGCACGGTCGACGATCGAGCAGCACTGAACGGCATTCTGTATGTCCTGCAGACGGGTATTCCGTGGGAAGAGCTGCCGCAAGAGCTGGGCTTCGGCAGTGGCATGACGTGCTGGCGACGTCTGCGAGATTGGCAAGCTGCCGGCATATGGCATCGACTGCATCTGGCGATGCTGCGTCGGTTGCGTGAACACGACCAGATCGATTGGGAGCGCGCGAGCCTCGATGGAGCAAGCGTCTCCAGCCCCCGGGGGGCCAGGAAACCGGCCCCAACCCGACGGACCACGGCAAGCTCGGATCGAAACGACACATCGTCGTAGATGCACGTGGCATCCCGCTGGCTGTCACGATCACGGGAGCCAACCGACACGATTCGATGGCATTCGAGTCCACGCTTGATGCCATTCCTGCGGTACCGGGCCTGAACGGTCAGCCGCGCAAGCGCCCGAGCAAACTGCACGCTGACAAAGGGTATGACTTCGCGCGTTGCCGACGTTATCTGAGACAGCGCGGCATCAAGGCCCCTATCGCCCGCCGCGGTATCGAAAGCAGCGAACGGCTGGGGAAGCATCGTTGGGTCGTAGAGCGTACGCATGCCTGGTTCGCCGGATTCGGCAAGCTTCGAATTCGCTTCGAACGGCGCCTCGATATTCATGCCGCTCTGCTTGTCCTGGCTGCCGCCGTCATCTGCTCGAGATTCGTGGATGACTTGTGTTAGCGGTTCTTAGTCCTTGGTGACCCAGATCTGGCGCATCGTTTTGATCGCGCGCCAGGTTCCAACGAAGCCAGGCTTGAATATGAATGAATCGCCGGCACGCACCGTGACGGGTTCACCGCCGTCTTCCATGATCTCCGCCCCCCCTGCAAGAATGATGTAGAGCTCCCAGGAATCGCCGCGAATCGAGCGATCGGCGCTCGCGTGACTTCTCAGACGCCCATCGCCACCTTGCCGTCATCGGTCTTGTCGATGTTCCAGTTCTTGCGGGTCTGCTGCCCCTCGAGCTGCTTGTCTGGCAACCTGGCATAGGTATGGTGCTGCTCGCCGAGGGCGCTCAGCGAGAATTGAATAAAGGCTCTCATGGCTTGCTCGCGTGGGGGGGACCGCAAGGGCGACGCGACGCGGTGGCGCTACGAGGTCGCCGCGTCGTCCGGGGAGGGGGCGGAGCCGATCGGTCCAAGACGAGGCTCACCAGCCGGCGAAGCGCGGCCAGGTGGCGAGCTCGCCGTCCGGGTTCAGGGCAACATATTCGGGGTACTGAGCACCGGTCGCGCAGGCGTGATTCGGCAGAATACGAAGCCGCGATCCGATCGGGAAACGCGCTTCGACATCGGAATCTGTCGTATCGCGGTGACCGATGATGCCGTGCTCCTGGTTCGCGCCGGTCATGATGTAGTCACCCAGCACCTCGCCATTTTCACCGCACACGAGCCCGTACCCGAAGTCCTGCTTCTGGCTCTGCGTGCCCCGGTCGCGGCTCATGGCCATCCAGCCGGCGTCGACGATCGCCCAGCCTTTTTCCGGCTGATGTCCGATCACGGTCGTGAGCACGCTCAACGCGATTTCCGACGTGTCGTTCACGCCGACGTTGTGCATCACCAGATCGAAGAAGATGTAGACGCCCGCGCGGACTTCGGTCACGCCGTCCAGGTTTTCGGCCGCCAGCGCGGTCGGCGTGGAGCCGATGCTCACCACGTCGCAGGGCAGGCCGGCCTCGCGCAGACGTACGGCAGCGCGCACGGTGCCGGCTCGCTCCTGTTCTGCGATGCGCACCAGCGCTTCATGGGTGTCGTATTCGTAGCTCGAACCAGCGTGTGCGATGACGCCGCCAAGTCGCATGCCGCCGTCCACCAGCGTGCGTGCCACGGGGAGTAGCGCTGCGTCTTCGGGCGGAATACCGGAGCGGTGGCCGTCGACGTCGATCTCGATCCAAACCTCGAACGCTTCGCCGTGCTCGCGTCCGAACGCGATGATCTGCTCGACGCCGCGCAGGCTGTCGGCGACGAGCTTCAGGTTGCAGCCCGCGCGCCGCAGGGCGAGCGCCTGCGCGAGCTTGGCCGGTGCGATGCTGACCGCGTACACGATATCGCTCACGCCGGCGGCGAAGAACTGTTCGGCTTCCTTAAGGGTGGAGACCGTGATGCCACGTGCGCCCGCAGCGATCTGCGCCTGCACGACCGGCTCGCATTTGGTGGTCTTCACGTGCGGCCGGAACGCGACGCCCAATTCGTTGAGGCGCTCCTGCATGCGCGCGATGTTGCGATTCATGCGTGCGACGTCGATCAGGGCGGCCGGTGTATTCAGCGACTGCAGGTTCAAAATCGGAACTCCTTGCTAAATTCCGCGGGAGATCCTTGTCTGTCAGGGATCTCCGGCTCGTAGGGAGTCTCCACTATAGGAGCGCGGTTACGGCTTGTGTTTAACTGAAGATAAATCGATAGTTAAACGGGATTAAGAAGCTGTTGCGGAATTAAGTTTTGGGTCTGTTAACTTTTCCGACTTGGTGTTAACTTTCTGTCTTGTTTTGCCCAACAGGAAGCGATGCCTAAAGAACTGATAGACGACGAATTGTGGTCACTCATCGAACCGCTGCTGCCGGTGCGAGCACCACGCAATCGCCAGTATGCAGGCCGCAAACCGACACCCGACCGCGCGGTGCTGGCAGGCATTGTGTTCGTGTTGCGCTCGGGCATTGCGTGGAATCTACTCCCGCAAGAAATGGGATGTGGTTCAGGCACGGCTTGCTGGCGACGGCTCGTGGCGTGGCAACAGGCCGGCGTCTGGCAACGCATCCACGAAACGTTGCTGGCCGAGTTGCGTCGCCGTGGCGAAATCGACCTCTCGCGTGCGCTCGTCGATAGCTCATCGATCCGCGCCGTACTGGCGGGAAAAAAACCGGCCCGAATCCCACGGACCGGCGCAAGCTCGGCAGCAAACACCACCTCATCGTCGACGCGCAAGGCATCCCGCTCGCGGTCATCCTGAGTGCAGCAAACCGTCACGACATTACCCAGCTTGATGCGCTGGTCGATGCCATTCCACACATCAGGGGCAAGCGGGGACGTCCGCTGCGCAAGCCGCAAATCATACAAGGCGACCGGGGCTACAGTTCTGAGCCCCATCGGCAGCGCTTGCGTGAGCGCGGCATCACGCCGATGCTCGCAAAAATCGGCGCGCCACATGGCAGTGGACTGGGAAAAACACGTTGGCCAGTGGAGCGTTCGATTGCCTGGTTGCACTCGTTTCGACGGCTCAAAATTCGTTATGAACGCTACGCTCATGTACACGAGGCCTTTATGTCTTTGGCTTGTGCCTTGATTTGCTGGACACGTCTCAAATCTCTGGATAACTAATTTCGCAACAGCTTCTAAACCTTTCGGTGCGCCGCCATGGTGCCGGATCGAACGCACGCTTCGCCGCTTCCAGAAAAATCTTCTGCCGGTTCGTGACCGCGTGCCGCGATGGCAACAAGGCCATGATCGGTGCGGGCTCGAGCCGCCAGGCGGGAAGCACGCGAACCAGCGTGCCAGAGGCAATCAGCCCTGCGGCGCTCCATTCCGAGCGCTCGATGATGCCCAGGCCAGCCGCGGCCCAGTCGCTGATGATGGTGCCGTCGTTCGACGACAGCTTGCCGGTAAACCGGACGGTGATGCCTTTCGCGCCCGGCTTGTGGGTATCGCCGTCCGGCATGAACCGAAGTCGCGTCACGTCCTCGTCGTTTTCCCGCAGGGCGAGGCATTCGAAACGATGCAGGTCGGTGGGATGGTCGAGTTGGTCGATACGTTTGGCGAACTTCGGGCTCATGCATAGAAACCGCTCATTAGGCGCGAGAAAGTGCCCGACCCAGGACGACGATTTGGCCGTGCCGATCGAAATCACGACGTCGGCGCCCGAGGCGGCCGACAGCGGGCTCTCCGCAAGAATCAGCGAGATGCCGAGGCTCGGATGCGCGAGGTGCAGGTCGCGAACCAGCGGCGCAACATGTGCACGGCCGAACCCGAACGGGGCCACGATCCGCAGATGGCCACTGACGCTTCCCGACTGCTCCGCGACGCGCGTCGCGATGGATTCGATCCGTTCAAGCAACTCGATCGACTCTTCCAGCAGGTTCATGCCTTCGTCGGTCAGCGTCACGCCGCGCGCTTCGCGAACGGCGAGCTGCAGCCCCAACCGTTCTTCCAGCCGCTGAAGGCGCACCGAGACGGCGGGCGGCGTCAGGTTGAGCAGACGCGCCGCGGCGGCGAGCGAACGCGAACCGCCAAGCGCGCGGAACAGCCGCATATCGTCGAGCTCAATCATTAACGTGCCTTTAATCGTAAGTTGAACTGATATTAAACACGCCAAAATTCCGGGCGCTTAATGTGTCTTCCGGTGCGGAATCCCGTGTCCGCGGTCCGCCATCAAGGCATGTTGCCGGTCGTGACCGACTGGGTTGACGGACAGGCAATGATCACGCCAAACGACAGGGTGACATCGTTAAATTTTGTTTAATGATGGGTTAGTTTATTGTTAATTGAAAGTTATTTTGATCGAAGATAATCGATCAAAACGAAGCGTGATGGCTTGTCGCCCTTGCAGAAAGCCGGCTGGTGCCGCGCAGTCAATCATTAAGGTATACGTAAGATTATGAACACGAATGCAGTATCGAATCCGGCCACCTCGATGGCACCTCCGACCTATCGTCAGATGAAATCTGAGGACATTGCCACGGCACACAAGATGTCGCTCGCGGTGTCGTGGCCGCACCGGCCCGACGACTGGCAATTCGCACTCGACACCGGCACCGGCTTCGTGGCCGAGCTCGACGGCGCGGTAATCGGCACGGCGATCTGCTGGAAACATGGCCCGGCACGCGCGTCGCTCGGGCTGGTGATCGTGTCCGATGCCTACCAGGGGCGCGGCATCGGTCGCACGCTGATGCAGATGATGCTCGATGAAGTCGGCACGCGCGTGACCTTCCTCCACGCGACGCCCGCCGGCCAGCCGCTTTACGAGAAGCTCGGCTTCCAGGTTTGCGGCATGTTGAACCAGTACCAGGGGCGCGTGACGGAGACGCTAGCCGTGACGTTGCCGGAAGGCGTGGAGCTGCGAGATGCGCAACCAGGCGATCTCGCAGCTTTGAATGCGCTGGCGACGCGCGCGACGGGCCTGGAGCGCGATGCGATGCTCGCCGCGCTGTTCCAGGTCGGCACGGGGCTGGTGCTCGAGCGCGACGGCGCGATGATCGGCTTCTCGGTGTTCCGCCGCTTTGGGCGTGGCTATGTCATCGGGCCGGTCGTGGCGGCTGAATCGGTCGACGATATCCATGCCAAGGCCCTGATTGGAAGCTGGCTGACCGGCCGCGAAAATGAATATATCCGCGTCGACGTGCCGGCCGGTTCGACCGTGGACGCCTGGCTCGTGGCGCAGGGGCTGCCCTGCGTGGATTCGGTCGTGAAGATGGTGCGCAACGCCCCCCCGAGGCGCACAGCGGTTCGCCCGATCCCGAATTGCGCTGGTACGGCCTGCTCAGCCAGGCGATGTTCTGATCGATGTGGTGCGCCGTTCCGCTTGCGAGCGGCGCGCCGACCGGGGTCGCACGCAGTCCGCTGTCATGTGCGATTCCGGCCCCACTGCAATCAATGAGGAGTCCATCCCATGAGCGAACATGAAAAAGATAGCGCCGGAGTCAACCGCCGGGACATGCTGCGACTGTTGACAGCCGGCGGCGCGGCCATGGCCGGCGGCGGCTGGATCGGCACCGCGTCGCGTGCATTTGCGGCCCCCGTGCCGAAGAAGGGCGGATCGATCCGCGTCGCCTACGACACGTCGTCGACGGCCGATACGCTCGATCCTGCGAAGGCATCGAGCGGGTCCGACTACATTCGCTGCTTCATGTTCTACAGCAGCCTGACCCATCTCGACGCTTCGCTGACGCCGCAGATGAATCTCGCGCGCAGCGTCGAAACGCGAGACGGGCGGGTCTGGATTCTCAAGCTGCGCCCGGGCGTGACGTTCCATGACGGCAAGCCGCTGGCGCCGGCCGACGTGGTGTATTCGCTGATGCGCCACAAGGACGCGAATACCGCGTCGAAGGTGAAGGTGCTCGCCGAGCAGTTCGCCGAGGCGAAGCAGACCGGCCCGGACGAAGTGACCCTGACGCTCGACTCGGCCAACGCGGATCTCCCCGTGATTCTCGCGACGCCGCAACTGGTGATCGTGAAGGCAGGTACGACTAATTTCGCCACGGCGGTCGGCACCGGCCCCTATCGCGTGAAGTCGTTCAAGCCGGGCGTGTCGACGATCGGCGTTCGCAACGACAACTACTGGAAGGCGGGCGCCGGCCCCTATCTGGACCAGATCGAGTTGATCGGCATCAGCGACGACGCCGCACGCGTCAATGCGCTGCTCTCCGGCGACGTGCACCTGATCAATTCCGTCAACCCGCGCCAGACGCGCCGTATCACGTCGACACCCGGTTACGCGATGAGGGAAACCAAATCGGGCCTGTACACCGACCTGATCATGCGTCGCGACAACTCGCTGACCGGCAATCCCGATTTCGTGCAGGGCATGAAATACCTGTTCGACCGGGAGCAATTGCGTGGCACGGTGTTCCAGGGCTATGCCGTGGTGGCCAACGATCAGCCGATTCAGCCGGGGCACCGCTATTTCAACGCGTCGCTGCCGCAGCGGCCGTTCGATCTCGACAAGGCGAAGTTCCACTTTCAGAAGGCCGGTGCGATCGGCGTCGCGCTGCCGCCGATGTACGCCACTACCGATGCGAACGGATCGATCGAGATGGCCGAGTTGTTGCAGCAGGCCGGCACGAAGATCGGCGTGAACCTGAGCGTCGCGCGCGTGCCGTCGGATGGCTATTGGTCGAATCACTGGATGAAGCACCCGCTCGGCTTCGGCAACATCAATCCGCGCTCGAGCGCCGACGTGCTGTTCAGCCAGTTCTTCAAGTCGAATGCGCCCTGGAACGAGAGCGGCTGGAACAATCCGAAGTTCGATCAACTGCTGCTCGCGGCCCGCTCGGAAACCAACGAGGCAAAGCGCAAGCAGATGTACGGCGACATGCAGGTCATCGTCTCGCAGGAAGGCGGGGTCGGTATTCCGGCGTTCCTGAGCTTCCTCGATGCGCATGATGCGAGGCTGCAGGGGCTGGGCTCGATTCCCACCGGCGCGATGATGGGCGGCGCGTTCGCCGAATATGTTTGGTGGAATGCCTGAGCGCCGCGCGGGCGAGCTTGTGGATGCGGAAGCCGCGGTGGCCATGCCATCGCGGCATGCCGGGAACAGGGAGGGCCGGCGAATGAATCGCGGCATGCTGGTGTTGATAGTGCATCGGGTGGGGGCGGCGTTCCTCACCTTGCTGCTGGTGTCGGCGATCATCTTCGTGATCACGAATCTGTTGCCCGGTGACGCCGCACAGGCGGCACTCGGGCAGGCGGCGACGCCGGAAACGGTGGCCGCCCTGCGCCATCAGCTCGGGCTCGATCAGCCCGCCTGGATGCGCTATGCGCACTGGCTGACGGCCATCGCGCACGGAGACTTCGGCATGTCCTCGTCGAGCAGCCTGCCTGTCTCGGAGATGATCGCAACGCGTCTGCCCAAATCGTGGACCTTGACGTGGATCACCGCCGTCGTGTCGGTGCCGATCGCCGTGACCGCCGGCATTGTGGCGGCCGTCAATCGCGAGACCTGGATCGACCGCCTGATCAGCCTCGGCACGTTGAGCCTGATCGCCACGCCGGAATTCCTGATCGCCACGGTGGCGGTGCTGGTGCTGGCGGTCAAGCTTCATTGGTTGTCCGCACTATCGTACGGCGGCGAGATCGACAGTTTTCACGACCTGCTGCGCGCCTACGCGATGCCGGTGGCGACGCTGTGCGCGGTGGTCATTGCCCAGATGGCACGCATGACACGGGCCGCCGTGCTCGAGCAGTTGAGCGCGTCCTACGTCGAGATGGCGGTGCTGAAAGGTGCCCGTCCGGCGCGCGTCATCCTGCTGCACGCGCTGCCCAATGCGATCGGGCCGATCGCGAATGCCGTCGCGCTGAGCCTGTCCTACCTGCTTGGCGGGGTGATCGTGGTGGAGACCATCTTCAATTATCCGGGGCTCGCGAGCCTGATGGTGGATGCGGTCGGCAACCGAGACCTCGCGCTGGTCCAGGCCTGCACGCTGATGTTCTGTTCAGGCTACCTGCTGCTGGTCCTGCTCGCGGACCTGTGCGCCATCCTTTCCAACCCGAGGCTGCGAACATGAAGTCATCTCCCCTGCGTTCCGACCGGGCGGACGCCCCGGTTCCGAACACGGCGCCCGGGACGGCGCGCAAGCTGGCGGCCTTCCGTCTGTCGACAGGCGGTTGGATCGGCGCCGCGATGGTGGTGATCGCGCTGTTCTTGGCGGCCTTCGCGCCCTGGGTCGCGCCGCACGCGGTCGGCACCATCGTGTCGCCCGATCTCTACGGCCCGATGACTTGGACGACGCCGCTCGGCACCGATTATCTGGGCCGGGACATGTTGAGCCGCATCATCGACGGCACACGACTCACGGTCCTGCTCGCGCTGGCTTCCGCGTTGCTGTCCGCCGTCACGGGAACCCTGCTCGGCCTGCTTGCCGCAGTGTCCGGGCGAGCCGTGGACGAGCCGTTGAGCCGCTTTCTGGACGCCTTCACGTCGATCCCGTCCAAGCTGTTCGCGCTGATGTTCGTGGCGGCGCTCGGATCGTCGCTGACGCTGTTGATCCTGACCGCCGCGGTCAGCTACATGCCGGGCTCGTACCGCATTGCCCGCTCGCTGGCGGTCAACATCGGCACCTCGGAATACGTGCAGGTAGCGCGGGCGCGTGGCGAAGGCGTGTGGTACATCGCCTGGACGGAAATGCTGCCGAACATGCTGCATCCGATGCTGACCGATACCGGCCTGCGCTTCACCTTCATCGTGCTGTTGCTGAGCAGTCTGAGCTTTCTCGGGCTCGGAGTGCAGCCGCCTTATGCAGATCTCGGCTCGCTCGTGCGGGAAAACATGACCGGGCTCGGCGAGGGCACGCCGGTCGTGGTGTTTCCGGCGCTGGCGATCGCGATGCTGACGATCGGCGTCAACCTGCTAGTGGATGGTTTGCCGCGACTCGGCTCGCGTATGTCGAAGAAATCGGGAGGCCGAGCTTGAACACGACGTCGCACTCAACTGTTACCCATGTGCAGGTGCGCGACCTGCGCGTGGTCGGCAGCCGTCCCGGCGAGCCGGACACCACGATCGTGCACGGCATCGATCTCGACATCATGCAGGGCGAAGTGCTCGCGCTGATCGGAGAATCGGGGTCCGGCAAGACCACCATCGCATTGTCCTTGATGGGTCATGCGCGCGGCGGCTGCCGGATCGCCGGCGGCACGATTCGCGTCGGCGGAACCGACGTGCTCTCGCTGCGCCCGAACGCACTCGCGTCGTTCCGTGGCCGGCGGGTCGCGTATATCGCGCAGAGCGCCGCCGCCGCGTTCAATCCATCACGCGTGATTCTCGATCAGGTGATCGAGAGTGCGCTGATTCATCGGACGATGAGCCGCCAGGCGGCGCGTGCCAAGGCGATCGAACTGTTCCGGGCGCTGGCCTTGCCGCAGCCCGAATCGATCGGCCGGCGCTATCCGCATCAGGTGTCGGGCGGGCAGTTGCAGCGTCTGATGGCCGCGATGGCCCTGATGACGGATCCCGAGCTCGTGATCCTCGACGAACCGACCACGGCGCTCGACGTCACCACGCAAGTGGACGTGCTGCGCGCATTCCGCTCGGTCATCCGCGAGCGCGGCATGACGGCCGTCTACGTGTCGCACGATCTCGCCGTGGTGGGGCAGATGGCGGACCGCATCGCAGTCCTCAGCGACGGAGTGGTGCGCGAAATCGGCGAGACCGCGCAGATCCTGCAGGCGCCGTCGCATCCCTACACGCAGAGCCTGGTCGCGGCGGTCACGCCCGCGGCCAGGCCCGAGGCTGCGGCGCCGGCCGAGTCCGCCGTCGACAAGCCGCTACTGGAGATCCGACGAGTGTTCGCCGGCTACGGCAAGCGCAATGCGAAGGGCTGGCCGGAGAAGATGATACTGAACGACATCGATCTGTCGATTCGCCCTGGCCAGACGGTCGGCGTGATCGGCGAGTCCGGCTCGGGTAAGTCGACGCTCGCGAAGGTGATCGCCGGGCTCGTGCCGTCGTGCAGCGGCAGCGTCCTGCTGAACGGCGAGCCGCTACCGCGCGAGCTGAACGGCCGTACGCGCGATCAATTCCGGCGTATCCAGATCGTGTTCCAGAATGCCGATACCGCGCTTAACCCGGTTCATACGGTGGAACGGACCCTGGCGCGCCCGCTCGTGTTCTATCACGGCCTGAAGGGCGCGGCGGCGCGGCGTCGCGTGGCCGAGCTGCTGGAACTGGTGAAGCTGCCGGCCTCGGTCGCGCAGCGCCGTACGACCGAACTGTCGGGCGGGCAAAAGCAGCGCGTGAATCTCGCGCGGGCGCTGGCCGCCGAGCCCGACCTGATTCTTTGCGACGAGGTAACGTCCGCGCTCGATACCGTCGTGGGCGCGGCGATCCTCGAGTTGTTGCGCGATCTGCAGCAGCAGCTCGGCGTGTCCTACCTGTTCATTACCCACGACATTGCCAAGGTGCGGGCGATCAGCGACGAGATCGTGGTGCTGTACGCGGGGCACCGCGTCGAATCGGGCGACCGCCATGCGTTGTCGGCGCCGCCGCTCCATCCGTATTCGCACCTGCTCGTATCGTCCGCGCCGGAGCCGCGCGAGGGATGGCTCGACGAGGCCAACGAGCGATGCCATCGAGCGCTCTCTCCGATCGGCGAGACGTCCGGCGACCCGGACTTGTGCACCTTCCTCGCGCGCTGCTCGGCGCGGGTGGACGGCATGTGCAATCGCACGGCGCCTTCCTTGCGCACCTTCGCGAACGGTGCGCAGGTGCTGTGCCACAGAACGGAAGCCGAGCTCGCGCATCTCCAGGCGGCCGCGGCGTTTGACGTCGCGGCGCCCGGAAGCGCCTGAGCGCCTGGCGATCCGGCGATGTTGCGTTGTCCTGATGGCTCGCTCGCGCGGGCCGTTTTTGCTTGAGACCTGCTTGCGAATGCATGGGCGTTTGAGTCCGCCGCCATCTGCCCGCAGCATTAAACGCGTCTTAATGCGGCGTTTATTGACCATTCAACAACACCCGCAGTGCCTGTTCGATAATTTGTTCAACGAGATTGATCACATTCGATTCCAAGAGGAGTAATCCATCCATGCGCGTACCGTTGACCCGCATTGAAACCACCGATCCGTTGCCGACCCACGCCGACGTCGTGGTGATCGGCGCCGGCATTGTCGGCGCGTTTACGGCCTGGTTTCTCGCGAAGCGCGGCATGAAGGTCGCGCTCGTCGAAAAGGGGCTGGTCGGTTGCGAACAATCGAGCCGGAACTGGGGATGGGTACGACAGCAGAATCGCGATGCGCGCGAGCTACCGATCGCGACCGAGAGCCTGCGCTTGTGGGAGCAGTTCGAGGCGGAGTCGGGAGAAACCACCGGGTTTCGCCGAGGCGGTCTGCTTTATTTCACGCACGACGAGGCTGAACTCGCGCGTTGGGCACGCTGGTGCGATTTCGCGCGGACGGCCGGTGTCAGGACCGAGGTATTCGGCGGCGGCGAGGCCGCTAAGCGCGATCGCGTAACGGGGCGCGAGTGGAAAGGGGGCGTCTTCGCGCCCACCGACGGCACGGCCGACCCCGGCCGCGCGGCGCCGGCCGTGGCGCGGGCCGTTCGCAAGCTCGGCGGCACGGTCCATCAGCATTGCGCCGCGCGCGGCATCGAAACATCGGGTGGGCGCGTCTCGGGCGTCGTGACCGAACACGGGACGATACGCACGCCGGTCGCCGTGCTGTCGGGCGGTGCCTGGGCGTCGACGTTCTGCCGGCAGCTCGGCATCCGTTTCCCGCAGGCGACGATCCGGGCCTCCGTGGCGGCGGTATCGCTGCCGAGCGGCACGCTGCCCGATGCGCTGCACACGAAGGACCTCACGATCACGCGGCGCGGTGACAACCTGTTCACGCTCGCGATCAGCGGCGTCGCGCGCTTCGATCCGACCTGGCAGAAGGCGCGCTATGCGCGCGACTTCCTGCCGATGTTCTCGAGCCGCTGGCGCAGTCTGAGCATGGGCACGCTCGAGGGCGTGCGCTCGGGGCACGAAAGCGCGGCGCGCTGGGCCCTCGACCGGCCGACGCCGATGGAGCGCATGCGCATACTCGATCCCACGCCGCACGAACCGACGATCGCCGAAATCCGCCGTCGCGCGGCGGCGCTGGTCCCGGCGATCGCCCAGGCGCAGGCGGCGGGATCCTGGGCGGGCTATATCGACATGACGCCCGACGGGGTGCCCGTAATCGGCGAGTCGGCGCAAATTCCCGGCTTTATCTTGGCGGCGGGCCTCAGCGGCCACGGTTTCGGCATCGGGCCGGGCGTCGGCCACCTGACCGCCGATCTGGCGAGCGGCGAGACACCGATCGTCGACCCCGCGCCATACCGTCACCAACGTTTCGAGCAGTCGGTCTGGGGCAAGGTCGCGGATTTCTGATGCGCCTGCGTTCCGGCTTTCGCCTCTTTCTGAATTGAACACCCGGCATTGGATGCCTCCGCCCCCAACGCCGACATTACGCCGAGGATTGCTTCCATGAACTTGTTTCGCCCGAAATACATCACCTTCGACTGTCACGGCACACTGATCCACTTCGAGATGAACGAAGCGGCGCGCGCGCTTTATGGCGCGCAACTGAAGCCCGAGCAGATGACGCATTTCTGCAAGGTGTTTTCGGCTTATCGTCTCGACGAAGCGATGGGCGACTGGAAACCGTATGAGCAGATCGTCCACAACGCGCTCGAGCGCACGGCCAAGGCATTCTCGATGCCGTTCAAGGCCGAGGACGCGTTGAAGATTTACGAGAGCATCCCGACCTGGGGGCCGCACGCCGACGTGCCGGCCGGCCTGGCCAAGGTCGCGAAGGAAATTCCGCTCGTGATCCTGACCAATTCGATGGATGCGCAGATCCAGCACAACGTGGCCAAGCTCGGCGCGCCGTTCCATGCCGTGCTGACCGCGCAGCAGGCGGGGGCCTACAAGCCGCGCCTGCGCGCATTCGAATACCTGTTCGATACGCTCGGCTGCGGCCCGGAAGACATCCTGCACGTGTCGTCCTCGTTCCGCTACGACCTGATGTCCGCGCACGACATGGGCGTGAAGCACAAGGTCTTCGTCAATCGCGGCCACGAGCCGGCCAATCCGTTTTACGAAAACACCGAGATTCGCGACATTTCCGGCCTGGCCGGCGTCGTCGGCCTGTAACGCGCGGGCTGCCGAGCCGCGCCGGCAGGGTTCGATCGGGAGCAAGGGAGCTCAGATGCAATTCACTTCTTACTGGCTCGATACCTCCGAGCCGTTCGCCGGTCCGGCCGGGCTGCCGGTCGAGGCCTGCGACGTGGTGGTGGTCGGTGGCGGGATTACCGGCACCACCGCCGCGCTGGCGCTGGCGAAGAAGGGCGCCAGCGTGGTTGTCTGCGAGGCGGGCACGGTAGGCCAGGCCGCATCGGGGCGCAATGGCGGCATGTGCAACAACGGTTTCGCGCAGGACTACGGAACGATGTCGCAACTGATCGGCGTAGAACGGGCCAACGAGATCTATCGCGCGTTCGACGCCGGTGTCGATACGGTCGAACGGCTCGTCAAGGAAGAGTCGATCGACTGCGATTTCGTGCGCAGCGGCAAGCTCAAGCTCGCGGCCAAGCCCACGCACTATGACAAGCTCGCCCGCAGTCAGGCCCTGCTGGCTGCCAATGCCGACCCGGACACGCGGCTCGTGACGCGCGCCGAACTGCGCGACGAGATCGGTTCGGACCGGTATTTCGGCGGTCTCATTTTCGGCAAGAGCGCGGGCATGCATGTGGGCCGCTATGTGCGCGGCCTCGCACGCTCGGCCGAGGCGCGCGGTGCTCACATCCTCGAACACAATCCGGTGCTGGCGCTGCGGCGCGACGCCGGCGGCAGCTACCGGATCGGCACGCCGCGCGGCGAGATTCGCGCGAAGCAGGTGCTGCTCGCGAGCGGCATTTCGCAGGTCGGTCCGTTCGGTTGGATCCGGCGCCGCATCGTGCCGGTGGGGGCATTCCTGATCGTCACCGAGCCGCTGCCCGTCGAACTGCTCGATCGCCTGCTGCCGCGCCGGCGCATGGCCACCGATACGAAGAATTTCGTCAACTTCTTCCGCACCACGCCCGACAATCGCCTGCTGTTCGGCGGCCGTGCCCAGTTCGCCGTGTCGAACCCGCGCGCCGATGAACAAAGCGGGAGGATCCTGCGCCAGCAATTGGCCAGTGTGTTTCCCGAACTGGCCGACACGCGGATCGACTACTGCTGGGGCGGCATGGTCGACATGACGAAGAACCGCCTGCCGCGCGCCGGCCAGCGCGACGGCATTTATTATTCGATGGGGTATAGCGGGCATGGCACGCAGATGTCGACGCTGATGGGCGCGCGCATGGCTGACATCATGGATGGCCGGCCCGACCTGAACCCCTGGAAGGATTTCTCGTGGCCGGCGATTCCCGGCCACTTCGGCAAACCGTGGTTCCTGCCGATCGTCGGCGCATGGTACCGGTACAAGGACGCAACGCAATGACTTCTCCACTCGACCACCTGGCGGGTTCGGGCCATCTCTCGCAGATCTTCATCGACGGTGAATGGACAGCGCCGGGGGGCACGGCGCGCGCGCCGCTGGTCAGCCCGGCAACCGGCGAGACACTGGCCGAACTGCCGCTCGGCGACGCGTACGACGTGGAACGCGCGGTGCAGGCCGCGCGCCGCGCCTTTGCGCGCTGGTCCGCCACGACGCCGGGCGAGCGTGCCGCCTTTCTGGACCGGCTTCATGCGCTGATGCTCGAGCGCGCGGAATGGTTCGCGCAGGCGCTGACGACCGAGATGGGCGCGCCCATCACCTATGCGCGCAACGCGCATGTTCCGCTCGCGGCCGAACATCTGCGTGTCGCGCGCGACAACCTTGCCGGCTATCCGTTTCGAGTGCAGCGCGGCTCGACGGCCGTGCTCAGGGAGGCGATCGGCGTGTGTGCGCTGATTACCCCCTGGAACTGGCCGATCTATCAGATCACGGCGAAGGTCGGGCCGGCGCTGGCCGCCGGCTGCACCGTGGTGCTTAAGCCGAGCGAGCTGTCGCCGCTCAGCGCGCTGCTGTTCGCCGAAGTGGTCGAAGCGGCGGGATTGCCGGCCGGGGTGTTCAACCTCGTCAGCGGGACCGGCCCGGAGGTCGGCGAGCGGATGGCGTCGCATCCGCAGGTGGACATGGTATCGATCACGGGTTCGACACGTGCCGGCGTGCTGGTGGCCCAGGCCGCCGCGCCGACGGTCAAGCGCGTCGCGCAGGAACTGGGCGGCAAGTCGCCGAACCTCGTGCTGCCCGATGCGGACCTGCCGCGCGCCGTGTCGCTCGGCGTGGCCGCCGCGTTCCGCAACATGGGCCAGTCGTGCAGCGCACCGACCCGGATGATCGTGCCTCGCGCGCTGCTGCCGCAGGTCGAACGGCTTGCGAGCGCGGCGCTGGCCGAGATGGTGGTCGGCGACCCGTTCGACGAGCGCACGACGCATGGCCCGCTGGCCAACCGCGCCCAGTTCGATCGCGTGCAGACCATGATCGCCGCCGGCATCGATGAGCATGCCAAGCTGCTTGCCGGCGGCGCGGGGCGGCCGGCCGGCCAGGCGCGGGGCTGGTTCGCCCGGCCGACGATCTTCTCCGAGGTGCGATCCGACATGGCGATTGCGCGCGAGGAAATTTTCGGCCCGGTGCTGGCGATTCTCGCGTACGACAGCGTCGACGAGGGCGTGGCGATCGCCAACGATACCGTGTATGGCCTGGGCGCCCACGTGCAGAGCACCGACCTCGATACGGCCCGCGCGGTCGCCGCGCGCATCCGCTCCGGCCAGGTGCACCTGAACTACCCGGCCTGGGATCCGCAGGCGCCGTTCGGCGGTTACAAGCAGTCGGGCAACGGACGCGAGTACGGCGTCGAGGGGATGGAGGAGTATCTCGAGACCAAGGCGATGCTCGGTTATTACGCTTAGGCATCGTATTTCCAGCCGCTCGCGCGGCGCCCATTTCGACAGGACGACTGAACGCCCATGCCAACCGCCATCGACCCGGATGCCTCCTTGCCTTTTTATCGCGCACATCTGGGGCACTGGTCGCACTTGCGGCGCGATCTGCACGCGCATCCCGAGCTGCGCTTCGAGGAAACGCGAACGGCCGACCTGGTTGCCCGCGAGCTCGAATCGCTCGGCTATACGACCGTGCGCGGGCTGGCCAGGACGGGCGTCGTCGCGAGCCTGCTCGGCGCGGATCCCGCGCGCGGCATCGTGCTGCGCGCGGATCTCGATGCCTTGCCGGTCGGCGAGGCCAACACGTTCGCGCATGCCTCGTGCAACCCCGGCGTGATGCACGCCTGCGGCCACGACGGGCACACCGTCATGCTGCTCGGCGCGGCACGCGTGCTGAAATCGATGCCGCAATTGCCGGGCTCGGTGCATTTCGTGTTCCAGCCGGGAGAGGAGGGCGGCGCCGGCGCACGTCAGATGATCGAGGAGGGCTTGTTCGAGCGCTTCCCGACCGAGGCGGTGTTCGGCATGCACAACTGGCCGGGGTTGCCTGCCGGCGAGTTCGGCTTGCGTACTGGGCCGATCATGGCCGCCGGCTCGCGCTTCCGCATCACGGTGCGGGGCAAGGGCGCCCATGCGGCGCAGCCTCAGCTCGGCCTCGATCCGATTCCGCTGGCCTGCTCGATGGTGCTGCAATGCCAGACGATCGCGGCACGTCACAAGGATCCTGTCGATCCGGGCGTCATCTCGGTCTGCATGGTGCACGCGGGCGACACCGACAACGTGATTCCCGAAACGGCCGAACTGCGCGGCACGATCCGTACCCTGTCATCCACGTTGCAGCAGCGCCTGCAGGCCGATATCCGGACCATGTGTGAAGGGCTCGCGGCCGCTTACGGCGCGCGCGTCGACGTGGAGTATTTCCAGTACTACCCGGCCACCGTCAACACGCCGGCCGAAACCGCGATGTGCGAGGCCGTCATACGCGACACCTTTGGTGATGCGCGTGTCCACGCCAACGTGCCGCCCAACATGACGTCGGAAGATTTCGGCTTCATGCTTGAGGCGCGCCCCGGCGCGTATGTGCTGATCGGCAACGCCAGTGCCGATCGCGCGCCGGCCGCGCTGCATCATCCCACCTACGATTTCAACGACGACATTCTTCCGGTCGGCGTGCGCTACTGGGTCGAACTGGCCAAGCGTTATTTCCAGACCTGATCGTTTCCGAGTACGCGAGCAGGGGGCACGGCGCGAGCCGCGCTCCCTGTCGTCGTTGCGCGGCCATGCCTGTTTCTTCCGACTTCACCACGGCTTGACCTTCAGCACGAATTTGTCGCCAGCGGGCACGATGAACGGGGCATCGCCGCCGTCCCCGGTGATTTCCGACACGCCGTGGAGAATCACGCAAAGCGCGCACTTTTCCTGGTGGGGATGCGGAAACTACCGGGCGGATTGAAGGCGAGGGCGGCCGTCGATTGCGCGCCGCGCTTTTGATGACCCTATTGACTCGCGGTTCGGGCACGGCGTCGGGCGTTACTTGTTTTTCAGCACCCAGATCTTTCGGGTGGTCTCCAGTACCTTCCAGGTGCCCACGAAGTCGGGCTTCAGGACGAAGGCGTCGCCGGCCCGCACGGTCACGGTTTCGCCGCCGTCCTCGGTAATCTCCGCCACGCCCGACAGGATCACGCACAGTTCCCATGCGCCTTCCTTCATCGAGCGGTAGGCGCCGGGCGTGACTTCCCAGACACCGGTGGCGACGGTTTCGTCGGCTGTCTTGTCGACGTTCCAGTTATGACAGGTTTGCACGCCTTCCAATTGCCGCTCGGGCAACGGAGCGTAGGTGCGGTGCGGCTCGCCGAGATTCGTGAGAGGAAATGAAATGAAGGATGACATGATCGGATCTTCAGATATGGGAAGCAGATTGCCGGATTCGGGATTGCCGGAGGTTCGCGCATGTGGGTGCGATGCGATCGGTCAATTATGATTTTTATCGTCGTTCGCAATGGTAATAAAAATAAAATCCTCGATTTATTGAATATTTACGCTTTTGAAAAACAAGATCTTGAGATCGACTTGAATCGCCGCAGGTCGCTTGCTAGGCGATCGGTCGCGTGAGGCGATCGTTTTCGGATTCGAGCGCTTCGAGTCGACGGGCTGCGGGCATGCCCATGCCGCCGAATTCGTTTCGTCGGCGATGTAACGTCTGCTCCGTGATGTCCCGCTTGCCGTTTGGCCGGATGAGTCGGCGCGGGTCAGCGTGCCGGCGCGATGGTCATCGCGCCGGCATTGGAAGGCCTGTCGCAAGAAGCGTTCACTGTTCGATATGTTCGAGTCGAACGCCACCGGCTGCGCCTTAACGATCCGGTTTAGAGTTGCGCCGGGATCGTGATGCTGCTCGGACAGGACAGGGTCGGGCCGCTGTCGGTGATAGACACCACCTGACCGTTCGAGCCGATCGAGGTGGTCAGGCTGCTTTTGCTGCCCAGTTGCAATTCGCCGTTTGTCACCGAGAAGGCGCTGCCGCCGCTGATCTGGCTATTGGTGATGCGGATTCCCGTGTCGCCCGTTGCCGGTTGGCCCATCCGGCTGTTCGAGAGCCCGACGATGGCGCCTTGCTGCTTGGTGGCGGTGGCGATCACGTTGTCGATATTGACGTTGGCGATAATTGGCAGGTTGCCGCCGGTGCCCGATGCGTAGGCGTAGGTGAACAGGAACGGCTGCTGGACGTTGCGCATGCAGGTGTTCCGATAGGTGATGCCGGTGGTTGCGCCGCTGTCCTTGGCAGTCTGGTCGGTCTTGATCCGGTAGCCGAAGTCGGTACCGCTGAACTGCACCGTGTCGATCGTCACCTGCGAGACGCCAGGGTTAGCCAGCGTGCTGCCGGCCGCTTCCTGGCCGCCGATCGAGATGCCATGACCGCCGCCGACCACGCAATGGTCGATGGTGACGTTGGAGGTGGCCGCACCGCCCGCGTTGGACTTGATCGCGATGTCGTCATCGCCGGTGTCCAGCACGCAGTTGCGGACAGCTGCCGTCTGGGTGCCGATGATGTCGACCGCATCGGTATTCGGCGCGAGATCGTTGCCGCTGGCATTGCGATTCGGGTTTGCGTAGATCCACACGCCGTCGATCGTGACGTTTTTGGAACCGGACTCGATCACCAACTGTTCCTTCGGCGAATTGCGAATGATCAGCGCATTGTCGGTGGCATTGGACGAACTCGGAAAAGCGACGATCGATTGCGATTTTCCGGTATCGGTGAAGTTCGAGCCGATTTGCAGGGTCGAGCCGGTGATCGCGATCAGCTTCGGTCGGGCCGTGTTGTTTTGGCCGACCGCCGCTGGCCAGTAGTCCTGGCCATCGCCATCGATCGCGCCGGTGCCGGTAATGGTCAAATTGCTCAGATTGCTTCCGGTAAGCATCGCGCCGCTGGCGGGCTGCGAGGGCGAGCCTTTCAACGTGAAGCCCTTCTCCAACTTCAACACGATGTTGCTGGCCAGGTTCACGCTGGTGATGACTGCTGTCGAGATGCCGTTGTTGCTGGTCAGGTCGACCAAGCCCGGGCTGCTGCTAGTACCGCTGGCAGCGCACTGCTTGATTGCATTCTGAAGGTTGGTGGTATTGCTGCTCGCCGAACTGCTCCACTGAGGCGTGCAGGTCTCGGCCTTGGCCGATGCCTGCACGGTGAGCGCGGCGAAGGTAGACAGCGCCAGTGCCGCGCGCATGCTGATATTCCTTTTCATCGTTTTTCCTTGTCTTTGAATGGAGGAGGAAATCAAGCTCGACACGCACGCGGAAGCAGGCGGCCAATGAATCTCTGCCAACGGTGGGTCGAACCTCTGCCAGGATCCTCTTCGAACCCTGGGTACTGCCCGGTGAGACCGGCTTGTGCGGATCAGCGCAGGCCGGCGTGTATCCAGATCGAACCTGCTGTCGTCGTGACGCGCTTGAGGGAAGTGGCGGAGGCGCCAGCGGCCCCGGCGTATCGGTGCCTTCGCCTCCACCGGCGCCGAGTGGCGCGCTGCCCATCGGAGCCCTGTCATGGCCAATGAACTTTCGCTTCGTGATCCTGAATATCTTGAGCGGATCCGATTTGCCGGAAGGCGCTTCGAAGTCGTGGGTGCTCACGGCTGTTTCCGGCATAGGGGGTGATCTCGTCGATGGAAGGCAATAACGAAATGATATCTAATGTCATACGATGACACGATAATATGACGATTGGAAAATAAAGCAAGGTTCGTATCTACCTATGAAAAACGGTTTGTAATGTTTGATAAATCCTGTATTTAAGCGTTTTATTCAGACTTTTTGAACACCGACAAGGTTTAATTGCACGGCGACAGATTACGAATCGGGATCAGTATCGTGTTTTTGATATGCGATGTCAGATGTCTTGAGGGCTGTTCTCGCTTCGCCGTTGCAATCTTCGCGTGTATTGCGGCATCTATCGCGGCATCGACAGATCGCCTGCCGATACGGCACTGCCGACACCCGGCGTGCATCTCTTCTTTTACGGTCTCGGTCAGGCATCCGCGTGCGTGTGGGGGGAGGCTCGCTTCTCGGCCGCCGGCACGGTTCAGTGTCGAGTCGCTCTGTGGAACCGTTCTGCGTGCTTGAGGGGAGGTCAGAGGTCACGATCGAATTCTTCTACTCAGGCCGGCAAACGGGAGGCGTCCCAGCTTGAAGGAATAGTCGATGAAGATTCGATACCGGACGTTGCCGTCGTGAAGCCTCGAATGGCGGGAGCGGGTCGGCTACGGCCGACCGCACCGGGCCGCTTCCGGCCACTATGGGACGTTCGCAACGGTGAGCACATGGCCGTTCGAACGGCAGTTGCGCCGAAGAGCGGCCTTTCATGTAGTCGTTACTGATACGCGCTTTCCCGGACGGGGCGGCGGCCGAACTCGCTGCATCACATACTCGCGAAAGTTGGTGGAAAGATTTCCGCCTACGACGCGACTGCGACGAGGTCAGCTCAAACCGTTGAATTCGTACGTTGAACCGGCCTTCTGGTAAGTGACGACCTTGATACCTGGCTTGCCTGAAATCACTTTGCTATGACTGGCCTTCGGCTTCTCCGGGAGGACTAGGTAGCGGTTCACTGCGATCCCGAGCTCGTCCATAATGCACTCGCCGTGGATCAACAACTGCCCTACACCCGTGCACACATCCGTCGTCCGAGCCGAAGTCTTGACCTCGAATAGATCGACACTAGATGTCGCGACGATAGCCAGATCAATGGCTTGTGCTTTCTGGCTATCCCCCCCGCCTCTCAGTCGTGCTTCCAGGGCTCGGACAATCGCGCCGTGCTCGACGGTGCGTTTGTCGCCGCCATGTCCCTTGGTGCTCACCTCGCCGGAATACTCGTCGAAATAGGCCCGCAGTTTCAGAAGGCGCTCGGCGGGAGAAGTGGGTGCTGGGTCGCTCGCTTTTCCCCCGTTTGACCTGTTAGGACCGTTGGGGTCACGAGGTGCAGTGCTGACAGACTCGTTTTCCTCATCTCCATGCAACTCTTCTCCTAGGCGGGTCGCGACTTCTCGGGCTTCCTCAGCGAATTCCCATAACCGGTCGACCAGTTCAGGGTGGTTTAGCCCGGCGATCAAGATGACCCTCGAGGTCTTCTTGCGATGATCAGCCGCTTCGACGGTCGTGGCCGCAAACTCGCGGAACACTTTGTCCTTCGGAAGTCCCGCCCGACCTTTTGTCAGCTTGCCCCGGTGCGCCACGAAAATCTCGCCGTCGGCATCCCTGATAAAAGCGCCGGCCATGCGCCGGTTATAGGTACCCGCCGGAAAATTCAACTGCACTGCTATCTCGATCCACTTTGGGCTGCCCGGATCGGCGGAAAGCAATAAGTTCATGAGCTTGTCGGAATCGGAGCCCGCTGACCAAGCACGAAGACCAGTGCCAGTCTGCGCCTCGAAGTACACCATGCCGGTTTGGTGGCCGGATGGGTAGGTTATCTCACGGCTCTCCTTGTAGGGGAGAGCCGCGCGCAAGTGCTTCGCAAGTTGTTTGTTCAATCGCGCGATTTCGGCGACATCTGTCACGACCTCGTAGTGCTCTTCCACCTTTATATCCTCACCACCTTGTTTTATTGAGCGACCATCATGCCAGACGACGTTGCCAAGTCGAAGCAGTCGTTGAGAAGAATGGATCGGCTTTTCCCATCTCAGGTGATAGGGAAGAGACTGAAGACATGCCGCACGTTCGCGAGAGTCAGCGTGCGGCCAGGACGGGACACTCGACCTCGGTGCAGAGATCGTTGACAATCGGAGCCACTCACTCGCTCTAGGCGCATATCGATGAAAGTATCTAGGGATTTCGGCATCGTTGTTCGACGGGCGGCGCTTGCGGCCAAGCTTGTCGACCTGGCAATGGTCATGGCCGAATTCAATTTGCAGACGTACTTTGACGAATCCGATAGCCTGATATCGCTCGGGCCATTTTTTGGAAGCGATGCAGCCGACGAGTGCATGAAGTCACTGGAAAGCCGCGGTCTCGCATACGTCGATGATTTTTTTATTTTTGAAGGGTTTGTGCCCGACTGGTGTTCGTTCGAGGTATTTTGCTGCACTCGCTCCAACGAGAAATTTCCACATTCGGCCAATAACTGACATCCGGCGGCTCTTATGGTGATGCGCGACCTGACCGAGGAATGCCTTCGAATCCTGAACAAGGGCTTATTCGAGATCACCGATCCCGGCCCACTCCATCAGCCAATTCGTAGCTTTTCGATCCGCCGGGACAAAAAGCTGAACCTTATCTTGGAGACTGAGGCCGCCCCCAATGCGACGTCGGCGGCGATCGATCTGCCGCCAGGCACGGTTCGTTTGACGAACGAGCGGGCGCTCCTCCGGAGCGTGGGTGGTCTGGAAGGGGAATTCTTTGGGCTGATGCCCTATAGTCAGAATCGCCAGACCCTCGGTGTAACCGAGCAGCCCCTCAAGGAGCTGGCTCAGGTCCATGTCGCCAAGACAAGCAACCCGTCCGGGGCGCCCGCGGCATATGTCATCGACTGGCTCGAAAACCTGCCCACGAGCCCATACGTTTGGCCAGCGGCTTCCGACGTGGTTACCAGAACCATCACCACTCGAAGAATTTCCCTGAACGACGGCATCACTATCGCGAGCGATACCGACCGTTCCAGCACCTCGTGGAACTCCGCCAAGGTGACGGTGGATGGCGCGACCTTCTACGTTTGCGCGCTCGACAGAGAAGACCGCCCCGGCGCCATCAAGCCGGGGTGCATCGTCTACGATGGCGCCCCAGACGATGAGTTTCGAAAGAAGATCCGCACAGGCCTTTCTTTCGCGATGGGCGTGTACTTGGTAGATCTCGGCACAACCCACTACGATGCCGAATGGAACGTCGTGTCCACGCTCGCACGGAGCGCCTACAGCCTGCGCTGCCATGCCTTCGACATCGAAACTCTCCAGCTCGCGCCGCTCGGCAACCGCTTCCTGAATGAGCTTGGCGCCCCACAACTGACAAAGGCGATTCAGGCATTTGTGACGGCGTTCGATTCCCTAGATCTTGCGAACCTGCACTGGGCCTTCTGGCATGCCTGCGCCGCCACTCCGCACATCGCGCCCGCTCACTTCGGCGCGGCGATCGAGGGCTTGCAGAGTGCCTACACCAAAGCCAACCCCGGAAAGGTGCAAGAGGGCTGGGCAACCCGAGACGAATGGAAGATCCTCAAGACTGCACTCAGCGACGTCATCGACGGCGGCAACATCTCCCTTGAGGCGAAGATGGCCTTGAAGAATAAGCTGCCTACCTTCAATGGCATCGACCAGCGTCAGGGGCTGAAGGACGTGATGGCCGCCTTGAACCTTGAGCTGAGCGATGACGAGGACGCCGCGTGGCGCCGACGTAACAAAGCCGCCCATGGCGCGCCGATCCCGCAGGGTCAGGAGGTGGCTGCGATCCGGGACATGAAGCTGCTGAGGGGGCTGTTCCAGCGCCTACTGCTACGGATGACCAACGCGGCTGATCAGTACATCGACTACGCCTCGCCCAACCACGAATACCGGCCTTTGCGTCAAGCGCCGCCGACCATCGGTTAAGCGTCGGTGAATTCGCTGTCGAAACCGATGGCCGCCACACGCTTGGTCAGAGCGTGGTCTTCGAGCGCACGGTGGAAGTAAGTGCTCGGCGAGGTGCGGATGCGGCGGCAGCACTCCAGAAACGGCCGTTGCAGTCGGACAAGTGCGAGCGGCGGCTAAGGGTCGGTTACGGCTGGTCGCATCGGGCGGCTTCCGGCCAAGAGCCGCCATTGGATCATCCGAAGCGAACGGCCGCTTCCCGTCGGGATGCGGCCGTTCTTGGCAGCAACTGTCACCTTAGGTAAATCGTTAGGATTTAGCCCGTCATTTGATCGGGGTCATACGAGCCATGTTTTGATAGACGCGGCCATCGTCCCCGTCGAAATCCCGTAGCGGTCGTGCAGCGTTGGCAAGGCGCCCGCGTCGAGAAACTCGTCAGGCAGTGCGATCTGCCGGAACGGCGGCGTCACGCCGGCGCCGAGCAGTGTGCGAGCCACGGCTTCGCCCAGTCCACCGATAATCGTATGGTTTTCCGCCACGATCAGCATGCGGCCCGTGCGCTTCGCTTCGCGCAGAATGGTTGCCGTATCGAGTGGCTTGATGGTCGGCACGTGCAGCACGCCGACGCCGATGTTGTCCGCCTCCAGCGCTTTCGCGACTTCCAGGGAGCGCATCGTCATAATCCCGGATGAGATCAGCAGCACGTCGTTGCCGTCGCGCAGCAGCTTCGCCTTGCCGAGTTCGAACTTGTAGTCGTATTCGTCGAGGACGGCAGGCACGTTGCCGCGCAGCAGGCGCGCGTAGACGGGGCCTTTGTGTGCGGCGATGGCCGGCACCATCTGCTCGATATCGAGCGCGTCGCACGGATCGATCACTGTCATGTTCGGCATCGCGCGCATCAGAGCGAGATCTTCGGCTGCCTGATGACTCGGGCCATAGCCTGTCGTGAGACCCGGCAGTGCTGCCACAATCTTCACGTCGAGGTTGTCCTCAGCGATTGCCTGATGGATAAAGTCGTAGGCGCGGCGCGTGGCGAACACCGCATAAGTTGTCACGAACGGCTGCGCGCCTTCATGCGCGAAGCCTGCCGCGGCACCCATCAGCAGCTGTTCGGCCATCCCCATCTGGTAATAACGCTGAGGGAATGCCTTCGCGAAGATGTGCAGGTCGGTGTATTTGCCGAGGTCCGCTGTCATACCGATCACGTCGGTCTTCGTGCGTGCGAGTTCGGCAAGAGCATGGCCGAACGGCGCGGAACGCGTAATCTGGCCTTCTCCCGCGATCGACGCGATCATCGCCGATGTTTTCAGGCGCGGCTTTTTCTCAACGGTGCTCATGCTTTTCTCCCTGCTTCGAGTGCTTCGAGCGCGAGTTGCCACTCGTGCGCGTCGACGCGGATAAAGTGGTTCTTTTCGCGTTGTTCGAGGAACGGCACGCCGCAGCCCATCTTCGTATCGCACACGATGATGCGCGGTTGCGGTTTGTCGTGATTGCGCGCGTTATCGAAAGCCAGCTTCACGGCTTCGATGTCGTTGCCGTTCACGCGCTGCGTGTACCAACCGAATGCCTCGAGTTTCTCGACGAGCGGCTCGAACGCCATGATTTGCGTCGACGGGCCGTCGGCCTGCTGGTTGTTTACATCGACCATCGCGATCAGGTTGTCGAGCTTCCAGTGCGCGGCGGACATCAGGCCTTCCCAGATCGCGCCTTCGTCGAGTTCGCCATCGGAGAAAAGGGTGTAGACGAACGCGTTCGATCCTTTGCGCTTGAGCCCAAGGCAGCGGCCTACGGCAATCGTCAGGCCGTGGCCGAGCGAGCCACCCGACATTTCCATCCCCGGCGTATAGCTCGCCATGCCAGACATGGGCAAACGGCTGTCATCGCTGCCATAGGTTTCGAGTTCTTCTGCGGGCAGGATGCCGGCTTCGAAGAGAGCTGCGTATAGCGCAATCGCGTAGTGACCATTGGACAACAGGAAGCGGTCGCGATCTTCCCATTCGGGATCCTGCGGGCGGTAACGCATTGCGCCGAAGTACGCCACGGCAAGTACGTCCGCGATGTCGAGCGCCTGGCCGATATATCCCTGGCCCTGTACTTCGCCCATCAGCAGCGCGTTTCTCCTGATCCGGTACGCGCGCTCAGCGAGCGAGACGCCCTCGGTAATGATTTCGGTGTCCATGTACTGCTCCTTTGATATCGAGAGAATCCTGAAACCGTCAGCGGTTGACGGACCTGGCCGGGACGAGGAACACGAGCGCGGCACCCAGCGTCACCGCCACGGAGATAAAGATGAGACCCGCGGTTGATTTGCCGGTCAGATCATTGAGCCAGCCGACGATGGCGGGTGAGAAGAATCCCGCCAGATTGGCGAAACAGTTCACAGCGGCGATGCCCGCAGCGGCGGACACCCCGCCAAGCAGTGCGGTCGGCAGCGCCCAGAACTGCGAAGACGATGCGAGGATGCCGGCGGCAGCAACACTGAGGCAGACAATCGATGCCGCGACGCTGCCCAGCGCAGGCAAGGCTGCAAAACCTGCTGCTGCAATGAGCATCGGAATCGCGAGGTGGAAGCGGCGTTCGCGTCGGCGGTCTGCGCTCATGCCGATCAGCGGCAGCGCGATGATGGCGCACAGGTAGGGAACCGCGGTGAAAATGCCGACCCACAGCGGGTCCGACACACCCGCTTTGCGCACGATGGTGGGCAGCCAGAAAGTCAGACCGTACTGGCCAAGCACGACGCAGAAGTAGATCGCGGCCATCAGCCACAGGCGGCGGTCGCCGATGAACGCCCTGATCGAGAGGTGAGCCGTCTTGTGCGCATTGTCTCCAGCGACATTGCGGGCGAGGAGTGCCTTTTCGGAGTCGGTGAGCCACTTTGCCTTGGCGATGCTGTCATCGAGGTACAGCAGGATCGCGATGCCAAGCACCAGCGATGGCACGGCTTCGAGCATGAACAGCCACTTCCATCCCGCCATCGACATTGCGCCGTGGAGCGAATGCATGATCGCACCCGACAGAGGGCCGCCGATGATGCCTGCCAGCGGAATCGCCATAAAGAACAGCGACAACGCTTTCGCGCGGCGCGCGGAGGGAAACCAGTAGGTCAGGTACAGGATCACGCCCGGCGCAAATCCCGCTTCGGCCACGCCGAGCAAAAAACGCAGCACGTAGAAGGCGGTTGGTGATTTGACGAACACGAAGCTCGCGGAGATAACCGCCCATGTGAGCATGATCCGCGCAAGCCACTTGCGAGCACCGACCCTGTGAAGAATGAGATTGCTTGGCACTTCGAAAAGAAAGTAGCCGAGAAAGAAGATGCCCGCGCCTACGCCGTATACGGTCTCGCTGAAGCGCAGATCGCTCAGCATCTGCAGTTTCGCAAAGCCCACGTTGACGCGATCAAGATACGCGCCCAGGTAGCACAGCATCAGAAAGGGAATCAAGCGGCGGCTGACCTTCGCGTAGGTCTTTGCCTCGAATGTCGGCGAGTCGCCGCGTGGGATCGCATCGCCCGCAACGGGCGGTGCTGTGTATCTGGATTTCATGTGTTGTCTCCTGCCATGGCCCCGGTTGGTCCCAGGTGCTTCGAGATGCCGCGCACGCGCGGCGCCGTCGTCAGTGAATCAGCATTCCGCCGTTCACGTCGAGTGTGATACCCGTCAGGTAGGTCGAGAGATCACTGACCAGAAAGAGGCAGGCGTTCGCGACATCAGCTGCATCGCCGAGCCGTCCGAGGGGGATGCCCTTGATGATATCGGCGCGCATGTCGGGCGTCAGTTTGTCGCCCGTGATGTCCGTCTGGATGAGACCTGGCGTGATGGAATTGACACGGATGTGATCCGCGCCAAACTCACGCGCCATCGCTTTGGCGAGCCCGAGCACACCCGCTTTGGCGGCGCTGTAGTGCGGTCCGCCGAAGATGCCGCCGCCGCGTTGCGCGGAAACGGACGACATGCAAACGATGCTGCCGCCGTTTTGGTCCTTCATCGCGGGAATCACCGCCTGCGACATATAGAGGGTGCCGCGCAGATTGACGTCGACGATCGCGTCAAAATCCTTGCCGCCGATTTCGAGCGTGCGGACCGGCTGAGTGATGCCCGCATTGTTGACGAGTCCGTCGATGCGGCCGTACCGCTCAAGCGTCGCACGCGCAGCGGCTACACAAGCGTCCTTGTCGGTGACATCGCAGGCGAGGCCGAGATGTTGAGGGCCGAGATCGGCTGCGGCAGCTTGCGCGTCTTCCGTGCGCAGGTCGAGGATCACGACACGCGCGCCCTGTGTGGCCAGCACTTTTGCGGTCGCCTTGCCGATACCACGGGGCGATGCCGCGCCCGTCACCACGATAACCTTGTTCTCGAGCAGCATTGCTTGTCTCCTGAGTGTTGATTGGTGCCTGTAGTGTCGACGGACAGGGCAACGGCATCAACGCAGAAACGTTCAACAATGGCTGAGAAAAATTCAGATGGACGCCGCCTCGCTCTCGATCCATGCGAGAAAGCGCTCGACGCGCGGCAATTCGGCGTTTTGCAGCGGGTAAACCAGATGATGTGCGCCAACTTCAACGGAATACGTCTCGTCGAAAACAGGCACCAGCAGTCCGTCCCTGATTTTCACCGATGCGAGCGTAAGGCTCTCGAGTGCGATGCCGAGGCCGAGCGCCGACGTTTCGATCGACATGTAGGAGCGGTCGAACGAAAAATCGAACGTCTTTTGCTTCGCGGATACGCCTGTTCTGCCGAACCATTGCTTCCATTGGACGAGCGGTGTCTCTGAATAGATCAGACGATGCGCCAGCAGGTCTTCAGGGGTTTCGACGGGATGACGGTCGAGATAGGCAGGCGAAGCAAGCGGCGCAATGAACTCTCCACGCACCGTTTTCACTTCCAGATTGTCCCAGTTGCCGTAGCCGTGCCGGATGTCGATGTCGTAGTAGCCGTTCGAAAAAGAGACGTTCTCGTATGAGCAGGCCAGATTGAGCTGAATATCGCCATTCGCTTCCTGAAATGACGACAACCGAGGAAGTAGCCACATGAGTCCAAAGCTCGGACTCGAATGCACCCGCAGGATGTCAACCTCGGTGCGGCTCGACGCGCGCTCGGTCGCGCGGCTCAGATCCGCAAGTGACCCGGTCACGTCGGAAAGGTAGCGCTCGCCGGTGGGCGTCAACACGAGACCACGCCCGGACCGCTGAAACAACGGCTGCCCGACGATCGACTCGAGATTGCTGAGCTGATGGCTCACGGCCGACGCCGTCAGACCCAGTTCTTCCGCTGCGCGATTCACGCTTTTGGTTCTGGCGACACTCTCGAACGCGATGATGGACTTGAGCGGAGGAATACGCATCGTGAAATTTTTTTCAGTTGCGGTTGAATGAAACCGGCTTGTTTGCACGACATCTGCACTGCCATTCTGTCGACAACCCGCACAGCGTGCATATCGCCGATACGACGGCAACCGCGAAGCGGCAGGTTGAGAGTCTCAGCTTCCAACCACATACCAAATTGGCGCAGTGCACAACTGCGCAGGAGACAGACATGCATTATCCGGCTTTCCCTCTTGACGTGCGATCGCTTTTCGTCACCTGACGAGCAAGTCACGGTCTCAGACTCCCTCATTCACTGAGCCTGCGGTGGACGAACATCGGTCCACCCGGCGAGCACGTTGCATCGGTCTCACGGGATTGCTGCCGTGCGTCAACTGCGTATCGCGACTGGAGATTCGACATGGCTCAACAGCCGTATGTGTTGTCGGCACGCTCGATCGTCAAGAGCTTCGGCCCGACGAGCGTGTTAAGAGGATTTGATCTGTCGATCGCACCCGGCGAGGTGCATGCGTTCCTCGGTGGGAATGGCGCGGGCAAGTCAACGCTCATCAAGATCATTTCCGGCCAGCACGAACGCGACGGCGGCACGCTCGAATTCGACGGCAACGAGATCGGCACTTCCGCCGCAGCGCATGTCGAAGCGGGCGCAATCGCCGTGGTGAATCAGGAACTCGCGCTGTTGCCGCATCTGTCCGTCGCTGAAAACATCGCGATGCCGCGCATGCGGCGCGCGACGCAGAAGTACAGCGAGCGCTCCGCGAAAGCCATCGCGATTGAAGCGCTGTCACTTATCGACACGCATTTTGCGCGTGAATCCGTCGAACGTCTGGTGGGTGACTTAACGCTGCACGAGCGGCAACTCGTCGAGATCGCGCGCTCGCTTGGTTCGGGCGCGAAACTGTTGCTGCTCGACGAACCCACGGCGAATCTCACGGCGGCTGAAACCGCACGTCTCTTTGCCGTTATCCGCAGGCTGATCACCGACACTGGACTTGCGGTGCTGTTCGTCTCGCATCGGATGCGGGAGATCCGTCAGATTGCCGACGTGTGCACGATCATTCGTGACGGCAAGACGGCCGTCGACCGCGTTGCGCTCGACGCGATCACCGACCGGGAAATTGTCGAATGCATGGGACAGAGTGTCGAACCCGACGGGCAATCGGGTGCCAACGCGGATAGCGTAGCGCAGACGCATGATGAACATGATACCCAGGCGTCCCTCAGCGTCTGCGAAGGCGACACGATCACGATCGAACACGAAGGCATAGCTGTAGAGATTCGTCCGGGTTCGATCGTTGGCCTGGCGGGCGCCCCCACGGGACCGTCCTCGCTGATCACAGCATTGACTGGGCTTGCCGCCGAACACGCCTGGGAGGTCAAGCGCAATGGCGCGACGGTGGCCTACACGAGTCCGTCGGCAGCGGCGCGCGACGGCGTCGGCTTCATCTCGGGTGACCGGGCGAACAAGGGCATTCTCGAAACGCTGCCCATCGTTGACAACCTCGTCGCGGCGCAGCGCATCGTCGAGCGGCGCAGCGTAGCGCGCAAGACAGAAGTGCAACAGGGCAAGCGGCTGCTCGAAGCGTTGAACATTCGCGCAGGTTCGCTATGGGACCTGCCTTCTACCCTAAGCGGCGGCACGCAGCAGAAGCTGCTTGTCGCACGGTGGCTCACGCTCAAGCCGAAGCTGCTGGTGCTGGAAGAGCCGACGCGCGGCGTCGATATTCGCACCAAGCGCGAGATCTACGCGCTGATCCGCAGGATGGCCGCACAAGGCACGGCCGTGGTCTGGTGGTCGACGGAGTATGTCGAACTCGTCGAACTGTGCGACACGGTGCTCGCCTTTGATCTGGACGGACGCCCGACGGGCGTGCTGCGTCACGCTGATGTCAATGAAACCAATCTGGCCAACGCGACGGGCATGGCTGCCTGAGTGCGCCGTTCGCGCCAGGCTTCGACACACATTCCAATCTGGAGACAACCATGAAGACAGTCACTCACCCGATCACAAGCGAGAGCCGTCAGTCCGGTAGAACCGTGCGACGCCTGCTGTCGACTTATCGTACCGAGATTGCGATCGCCATCGCGATCATTGTTATCGAGCTGGGCGTCGGCATGGTCGTGCCCGCCGCGCTCTCGGGCGGCAACATTGCGAACGTTTCGCAGGCAGCGGCGCCGCTCGTGCTCATGGCGTTCGGCGTCCTGCTCGTGATCATCACGGGTGGCATCGATCTTTCTGTCGGTTCGGTGTTTTCCCTGACGGGCATGGTCACGGGGCTCGCAATGACGCACGGGTTCGGCGCGATCGTCAGCAGTCTTGCGGGGCTTTCTGTGGGTCTTGTCATTGGCCTGATCAATGGTGCGCTCGTTACCTTCGTTGGACTCGCGCCATTCGTCGTCACACTGAGCACATATGCGATCGCGGGGAGTCTTTCGTTCATCGTCACGGACGGCCACTCGCTGCCGATCTCCGATCCCAACTACTACCTCCTCAACTCCGGCTCGCTCATTCCGGGTGTGCCGAACTATGCGCTGTGGTGCGTGTTGCTGCTTGTCACGATCGAGTTTTGTCTGCGCAAGGTGGTCGCAGGACGCTGGCTGTATGCCGTCGGCAGCAGCAGCTCGTCGGCGCGTGTGATCGGCATCCCCGTCAATCGCGTGCGGTTGTCCGCGTATCTGCTGTCAGGGCTGCTGGCTTCGTTCGCGGGGATCGTTAGCATCTCGTACATCAGCAATGCAGAGGCAACGGCGGGTTCAAGCCTCATGTTACAGGCCATCGCGGCCGTCGTGATCGGTGGCGCGAGCCTCTTCGGCGGCACGGGATCTGCAATCGGCGCGCTGCTCGGCGCGCTGATGATCACGATTATTCAGAACGGCGCAAATCTGATCGGTGTGAACAGCTTCTGGCAAGGCACCGTCACGGGGATCGTCATTCTTATCGCGGTGCTCGTCGACCGCATCACCAAGGCACGGCGCTAAGCCGCATTGAACAAGGTTCAAGGAGACAGACATGATCAAGATCGCAACGCACAAGCATGGCGCCATGCGTAAGCCGTACGGCCGGTTGGTCGCAGCTGCCGTACTGATCGCGGCCGCCATGACATCGCAAACGTCGTTCGCGCAAGCGAAGCAGACGATTGCCTATATTGCACCATCGCTCGACATTTCATACTGGCAATGGGTTGCCTATGGCGTCAAGCAGCGGGCCAAAGAGCTCGGCATGAACTATGTCGAGTTCACTTCGGAGAATTCGCCGGCGAAGCAGATGGACAACGTCCGTACGGCATTGACGCGCGGCGTCAGCGCAATCGTGATGGGACCCGTCAGTTCGACCAGCACGCCTCCTGTCCTGCGCCTGCTGAAGGAAAAGTCCGTGCCGATCGCGTTTGCGGGGATCGGCCCGCAGTCTGGACAGACCGACTACACGTCCGCGGTCACTGCTAATAACTATGAAACGGGTAAGGCGCAGGGGGCCTACGCGTGCAAGCTGGCGAAAGAGCGTGGCGGCAACAAGATCGCAATGCTGTCGCTTCCGCAGGACCGCGAGAACGCGCAGAAGTACATGAAGGGCGCGCAGGAGTCGTTCAAGGCCGATGGCTGTGATCTCGTGCAGGTGCTGGAAACGCACGGCCTGACTGTCAACGAGGCCGTCTCGCAGGCCAACGACATTCTCACCGCGCATCCCGATGTGAAAGCGATCTACGGCATGTACGACGAAGCCGCCACGGGCGCGGCGAAAGCGCTGCAAACGCGCGGCCTCACGGGGAAAGTCGCTGTTGTGACGGCCGACGGCAGCCCGACGACGATCCGCCTGCTGCGCGACGGCGCGATTCAAGGCATCTTCCTGCAGGAAGCGGTCGGACAGGGCATCGATGCGACAAGCCAGGTGTTCAATGCGCTGAACCACAAGCCGACCACCCAGGAACTGGCCCTGAAGGAACCGCTTGTCACGAAAGAGACGATCGACCAGCCTGATGCACAGGCCACCGTGAAGCGCGTCTATCCGCCTTCGGCTGGCACCTATTGAGTATCGGATTGATCTGGGAGCCGTCCACTTTTATGTGGACGACTTTCCGCTTTGAATACATCAACGAGATTCGGAGACACTGTGGACAACTTTCCCATCATCGACCCGCATCATCACCTTTACGACCTCAAGACCGGGAACTATCCGTGGTTGCAGGGCCCGATGCTCGAGCGGGTATTCGGCGACTATTCGGCGATCCGCAAGGACTATCTGATCGACGATTTTCTGGCGGACATCAAAAACCAGAACGTGGTGAAGACCGTGCATCTCCAGGTCGAGTACGACCACAACGATCCCGTCGCCGAAACGCGATGGCTGCAGGGCGTGGCTGACAAGCGCGGGTACCCACATGGCATTGTTGGATTTGCGGATCTGTACTCTCCCGATGTGCAGGCCGTGATCGAAGCGCATTGCGAATTCCCGAATGTACGTGGTATCCGGCAATGCCTAAATTTCCATCGCGATCCAGTGAAGACGTTTATCGACAGTCCGCATCTAATGAGCGACGGCCAGTGGCGCAGCGGATATGCGCTGCTCAAGCGCTATAACCTGTCGTTCGATCTTCAGCTTTATTACACGCAGATGGAGGAGGCCGTTGCTCTTGCGCGGGACTTCCCGGATACGCCTGTCGTGCTGAACCACACGGGCATGCCCGTCGACCGTACCCCGGAGGAAATCGAAGCGTGGAAGAAAGCCATGAAACTGTTGGCGTCGGCGCCAAACGTGTCATGCAAGATTTCGGGGTTAGGCATGGGCGACTGGAAATGGACCGTCGACAGTATCCGCCCGTTCGTACTGGCCGCAATCGACGCGTTCGGTGTGGAGCGCTGCATGTTCGCGAGCAACTTTCCCGTCGACAAGCTTTTCAGCAGCTATGACGACGTGTTCAACGCATTCAAGGCCATCACGAAAGACTTCTCGCCGCAGGAACGGCGCGCGCTATTCCATGACAATGCGGAGCGGATATATCGACTCTAAGGCTGATCAAACTTGCAATACGCCTGAGCAAAGGCCGACACGAACGTCGGCTTTGCCGCAATAAACGGTCACGTACGCTGGGCTGATGGAAGGCTGCTTGGGGTCGAGATGCGCCGCTCGGACGCCGCCGACCCACCCGAGAGGCGCGACGACATCGTATGGCGCCGTTCGGGCAGAAGCAGTCATCGGGCCGGTCATCCGGTCGAGCTCGATTCAACGAGTACTGGGTTTCCAGGATTCCGTCTCGGTGGATTCATTTGATGCCGAATGCGCAACTTCAAACAGGGCGACGCAAGCCAGTTGAAGGGGCCTCGCATTCTGGAGCGCGCCTGGTCGCCGACCGAGCGCGCTCCAGAAAATATGCTGGATTTTCTGTCCCCAGGCCGATTTCCTGCGGATTGGCATCGACGATTTCCGTCGATCGCACGGCTGAGCAAGGCGTATCAAGTGCACGTCGATTACGAGATGTGTGGCGAAGGATGTTGAATTGAGGAGTTGAATCCGCAATGGTTAGGCGACGTTCCAGGGCCAGATTGAGGCCCAACGCCGGCAGGTTGCCGCGGACGAAGTCGCGGTTCGCCTGTCATCTGAGCGCTATGAGCGCGGGGCGGGCGCATACGTTGACCTTCTGGGCAGCCGGCGTTTGCTTTTTGACTCCCGGCAGCCGTTGATACGTTTGAAACTTGCGCAGACGTCGAACACCAGTGAACCTGTACGGCGCGCTCGGCTGCGGCTGGGACGCGGAGCAGGCGGACCCTAAGATGGTCAGTCATGCGTCCGCACGCGTATGCGTATCGCCGAATGCCAGTTCGGCATGTCAGTAATGACGCCAGATGGTTGGTTTGTGATGTGTGGTCGCTCCACAATAGTGGCAACCGGTAGCGGGGATCACGATAAAGGCGGATCCAGGCGGCCTTCTTCCACGGTTATCTGGCCCCGTCAAGTTGGCCGGCTGGCCCTTGAAACTTGGAGTTTGACATGGCACAAAAACATACTGTTCTGGTGATCGGTGCGTCACGCGGCTTGGGATTGGCGCTCGCGGAGGAGTATGCGCGTCGCGACTGGAGTGTGATCGCAACCGTGCGCGGTCCGTCCGCAAATCTGGATGAACTGAAGGCCCATTATCCGACTAACCTCGAAATCGAAACCGGAATCGAAATATCTGACGCGGCGAGTGTGAAGGATTTGCGGGAACGGCTCAACGGCCGCACTTTTGACGTGCTGTTCGTCAATGCCGGTATAGCCCGGTCTATCGAGCTGACACCGTCCAGCGCGCCGGAGCAGGATTTCCTCGACATGATGCTCGTGAACGCGTTCAGTCCGGTGCGGCTGATTGAGGCGCTGGAGGATCTCGTCTCGACCGAAGGCACGATTGCGGTAATGTCGTCGGAGCTCGGGAGCATCGAAAATAATAATGGCTTCTGGGATCTCTACAGTTCCAGCAAGGCTGCACTCAACATGCTCATGAAGTGCTATCTCGGTCACCAGCCGGATAACGGGCGCTCGCTTTTGCTGATTGCTCCTGGCTGGGTGCGTACCGAGATGGGCGGATCGGAAGCGACTTTTTCTATCGAAGAGAGTATTCCGCTTGTCGTCGATACGGTCATCCGGAACCAGGGGAAGGCCGGACTACGTTTTATCGACCGGTTCGACGAGACGCTCCCCTGGTAGCCTGTTGTTCGTGTCGTTGGTATTGCGAGGCAGGGTGCTGCAACGATCCCTGCCTCATCGAGGGTTCCCCACGATGGACGACACGAAGTCGAGGAACGCATTGATCTTGGCCGGCATGTGGTTACGCGAGGGATAGAGCACGTAAAGTGGAAACCGTTCTTCAATCCACTCGGGAAAGAGGTTCACCAGGCGTCCGCTGGCGAGCAGATGCTCGGTGCCAAGTTCCATCACCTGAGCGATGCCGTAACCAGCCAGACACACGGAGTGCATTGTGCCGACATCGTTGGTCATGAGCTGGCCTTCGGAATACAGCAGGAATCGCTCCTCGCCACGGTGAAACTCCCACTGGAAAGGCCGTCCCGTTTCGGGGTTCCGGAAGTCGATCCGGACGTGGTTGGAGTCTTTTAACGCTTGCGGATCGGTGGGGTGCCCATAGCGCTTCAGATACGAAGGAGCGGCCACAGTGAGCACGCATGTGTCGAGTAGCTTGCGCGCGATCATGGACGACGATCTTGGTTCGCCGAAGCGGATTGCGAGATCGAAGCTGTCTGCCACCATGTCGCCGAGTTCATCTCGTGTCACGAGATCGAGCTTGAGGCCGGGGTGCGCTTTCAGAAATTCGCCAAGGCGTGGTCCAAGGATCAGGCTGGAAAAGAAAGGGTGGACGTTCACCCGCAGGCGGCCCCTTACAACCAATTTATGGCCGACCGCCGATTCAGCCGCGTCCTCTAGCGCGGACAGTAAAGGCACAACCTGTTCGTACAGGCGGCGCCCCTCGTCCGTCAACGTCACAGAGCGTGGGTGACGGTCGAAGAGCCGGACATCGAGGCGCGCCTCCAGCCGAGCGATTGCCCGGCTTACGCCGGGTTGTGACATGTTGAGTGCCTCAGCGGCAGCGGCAAAGCTGCCGCAACTGGCAACTGCGGCTAGCACGCTCATGCCGTTCAGCGTTCGTTCGTCAAAGGCCATCCATGGGCTCCAGCGTGGCTTGTGAGCGCATGTTAGCGGAAAGAATCCAGACACAGACATGCAATGGAGTCATTGAAGCAATGACTCCATGGTGCTCCATAGCCGTTTGGATCCCGCGCACAATGCCTCATCGCCGTTCTATGTCGGCAATTCATCGGGAGGTGAGAATGTTTGCAGTCACGTGCGTCTCGGGTCGAGTCGGTGGGGTTACTGCGCGGCGATTGCTAGCCCGGGGGCACGATGTGCGGGCGGTCATCCGCGATCCAGCGAGGGCAGCGGCATGGAGCCAGCAGGGATGCGCAGTTGCGATCGCCGATCTTCGGAGCCCGTCTGCGCTGGTGCATGCGTTTGAGGGTGCCGAGGGTGTATTCGTGATGCTGCCGCCGAACTTCGATCCGTTGCCCGGCTTTGAGGATGCGCGCCAGATCATTCTGGCCATCCGCGAAGCGATCAATGTCACGCGGCCATCGAAGGTCGTGGGCCTGTCATCGATTGGCGCGCACCAGGACCGTCCGAGCTTGCTTAGCCAGCTTAACGAGTTCGAGCGGGTGATGGGCGAAGTCGATGCGCCGGTTGCGTTCGTGCGGGCCGCGTGGTTCATGGAAAACGCGGCGTGGGACATCGGGGGCGCACGAGAGACAGGCGAAATTCCGTCTTTCCTGCAGCCAGTTGAGCGCGCGCTACCGATGGTTTCGACGACGGACGTTGGGCAGGTAGTGGCCGAGACGCTTGAAGAGGAGTGGATGGGGACACGAATCATCGAGCTCGCGGGGCGTGATCGCATCAGCCCGAACGACATCGCGGCCACATTTTCAAGGTTAATCGGGCGCGACGTACGTGCGCGAGCGGTCCCTCGTGAAACCTGGGAGTCGTTGTTCAGGGCGCAGGGAATGAACAATCCACTTCCACGCGTTCAGATGCTCGACGGGTTAAACGAAGGATGGCTGACGTTTCAGGGGCGGCGCACGGAGACCCGTATCGGCCGAGTCACGTTGAAGATTGTGCTGAGGGAACTGATCCGTGATGAAGTCTGACGCCTTCGCTGTGCAGGGGCAGGCGCCGAACGGGATCACATTCCGCATGGTTTGTCTGCTGTCTCTGGCCTGCGCACTCATTACCTCTGGCAGCTACGCCCAGCCACTTCGCGCTCTACCGCGCCTATCTCGAAGGCTTGGCTGATCCGGTGCTGCACGCCACGTACGGTACGGGCGGCACGGACGTGCGCGTCACACGGCGCTTGATCCGCACGCTGCGGGACACGTTGACGATCGCGCCGCGCGCGCGACACGGACGTCTCTCACCTGCTGCGTCTGAAGCCGAGCAGCCTGCCGGGGGTGGCCGACAGCGGTGTTGAGCAGGGAGCGGGCTTAGTTGCCGCAGGTGGTCCGATTCCACCGACACTTGAGGCGTTCCGCGATGCCGTGGATGCGACGCTACCACCGGGCGGCTAGTCCACGCACCGGAACGACGCCGCCGCATTGACGTCGCCGCCTTGGTAGCGCGGCCACTGCGGGAAATCGCAGAGCGGGCGCGTGCGGCCGGGCACGCCCACCGTATCGGTGGTCACTTGCCCGGCCGGGCTCTGGCCTCGCTCGACCCACTGCTCAAGCGCCCACAGCGAATCCCAGGTTGCGTTGAACGTGGTGCTCGCCGCGTGGCCCATGCCGGGGATTTCGTAGAAGCGCACGAAGGCATCGACCTGTCGCGCGCCGAACCGCGCCTGCAGGCGGTGATAGTAGTGTTCCGTCGCGCGGGTACTGACGAGTACGTCGGCCAGGCCGTGAACCAGCAGCAGCTTGCCGCCGTGTGCCTTGAACGCGGCAATGTCGGTGCTTGCCTCGAGCTGTTCGCTGAGCGCGTTGATGCGGTTGGCCCACACCCCAGGCTGCTCGGGATCGAGCGCCAGCGAATCGAAGTTGGGGTTGCGCGTGACGGCGTACTTGATCCACTGGTCGGTCAGCACGCTGATGTACGGCGCCGTCGCGGGCATCGGGTTCGCGGGCTGGGCGGTGCCGAACGCGAGGTAGGTGACCACCGGCTCGACGGCAGAAGTCCGACTGGTGATGCCGAGGTCGGCGCCCCACACGTTGTAGCCCGGATATTCTCGTTCGCCGTCGGCTAGGCGGAAGCGCAACACGGTGGGCGTATCGATGGCCTTCAACGCGGTGATCTGCGCGTCGGACACGCAGGTGCCGCCGGTGTCCGCACCCTTGGGGCAGCGCAGCGGTGCGCCGTTCACGGTGGCGGTCGACGGATCGAAGCGCGCGTTGCAGCGTTGCTGATCGCTGATCAGGCCATCGACGACGCCGTCCAGCGCATCGCAGGCCTGCATCGCGGCCTCGTACACGGCTTCGCGTTTGCCGGGCGAGAGATACGCGCCGGGCTGCGCCAGCGCGCGGCTCATGCGATGGCCGCCGAGCAGCGCTGCGGCGTCGTTCCAGGCGGGATACCAGGCGATCGCGCCGTTCCAGTCCGACGGCCAGCGCTGGATCGCCGTCACCGCTTCGCGCCCGCCGGTCGAGCCGCCCGCGAAATAGGCGTCGCGCGGCGGATGCGCATAGCGCGCCGCGATGATCGCGAGCGCGGCATCGTGGGTCTTCTTCAACGCATCGCCGCCGAAATTGCGCACGGCTTCGTCGCTCAGGCCGAAGCGGCCGTCCTGCGAGCCGAGCGCGTTCGCCTGATGGCCGGAGTCGCTGGCGAACGTGGCGTAACCGCGGCCGAGCGGCACGAGCCGGTCGACCGGGCCGTTCGGCACATTGCCGGCGACGTCGGGGATGGTGCCGTCGAACCCGCCGCCGCCGAACATCACCACCTTGTCGTTCCATGCTGAGGGAAGCGCCACCTTGAACTGAATGTCGGGCGCGGACCGGTCCACGGGTGCAATCGCGCCGGTGACTTCGCAATAGGCGGGCAGCGCGCTCGCGCCGCTGCGGCTGCCGCTGGCCGCGATTGGCTTCACGGCCACGACGCGCGCGCCGGACGTGGGCAGGCCGATCTCCGACGGTGGAACGATGAAGCCTTGCAGGCGTTCGCAGGCGGCGTCGGCTGCATTGATGGCGGGCAGGGTTGCGCCGATGCCGCAGGTCGAAACGAGGGATGTGATCAGGATGGCGGCGGCGCGCGCGCCGATCGAACCATGAAGGTGGCGACCAGTCATGATGTCTCCGTGATGATGGTTTTAATGCCCCCGTGCGGACGATGCGGTGCCGGGAACGTGGATGGCGCACCGGCAATCATCAATCAGCAGTGCGATGCAAATGGATCGGGCTCGCCTTCATGAGCGAGGCGAGCCGCGATCTCCGGTTTGCCGGGTTCGATAGTAGCGAGCGTGCGCGCGCGGCGCGAGGTCGGAATCGGACAGGCGGGTGTCCGTTGCGGACACGTCGCGTCCGTGCACGAAATTACGTTCCGGCAACCATGCCGGCGAGCAGCAGTTCAACTATTCGGACCGCCGAAGATTTCCAGTTCTCGCGCACTCTGATTGTTGCCACGCCGGATAGCGCGCGAAGCAAATCGAGCGGTTCGATATCGCGATGGCACTGGCCGGTTTCGATCGAGCGGTTCACCAGCGTCGTGATCGGCGAGGCCAGCCGGTCGGGTGTCTTGCTGTACAGATCCTCCAGCCCGCCCATGAGCGTGTCCATGGCTTCCGCCATGCCGTGCTTCGCATCGAGAAAATCGACGAACAGCATCAGCCATTCGCGCAGCGCGGCCACCGCGTCGGGTTGTGCCGCGAGGCGGGTCCGCCGCCTCGATGAGCGCGCTGACGGGGGATGTCATGGCCAACGGTGCGCCCTGGTCCCATCGACACGCCTATCCTCGACAAAGTGTTTCCCGATAAGAATGTGGCCGCACAGCTATCTGGGCGTCGAAGTCGACGGTGTTCCTTACATGCCTGAGTCGTTTAACCAGAAGACAGCAACTCAACAGCCTTCTTCAAAAGGACAAGGCATGCTTCAACTTCTGTTGGTGGGGCAATATCTCGTCCAGTCATTGATAAATACGCACCATGTACGGCAAGAGAATGCTTTGCCAACGACATTAAGTGATGGCCGCTCGGCCCACGCACGCCTCCGAGCCAATTCTGCACTGTCCGCTCACTAGCGCCAGTCCAGCGCACCAACTTTTTGACTGCATGGCGTGAGTCACCAAATTCTTGTTTGAGAGCGAAGGCAATTGCTAACGAATACTCAGCACCATTGTCACTATTTCTCTCGCGCAATTTTTTGCGTGTTTTCGGCAACACTTTTCTCCTTTTAAAAAATATATTCACCGGATGCGGTAAAAAGATGCCGATTGCGATCCTCGTCGGGAGCGGTCGTCATGACAAACAGCGTCAATTTCTGCGGCCTGGGAGGAATGGTGGAACGAATGTCGCGCAGGAGGGCATCTTTGCTGGATGCAATCGGTCGCGGCCGAGCAGCGGCCTACGTACGGATGTCGACAGAGCACCAACAATACTCGACAGAAAATCAAAAAGAAGTCATTCTCGAATTCGCAAAAAATAGAAATTTAGAAGTGGTAAGGGTTTATGCCGACGAGGGGAAAAGCGGTCTTCGTCTCGACGGCCGTAACTCACTCCAAGCTCTTCTGAGAGATGTCGAGTCGGGCACTGCTGATTACTCAACAATTCTTGTCTACGACGTGAGCCGCTGGGGCCGATTTCAAGACCCAGACGAAAGTGCCAGCTACGAAATTCGGTGCAAGCAAGCTGGAGTCAAGATCCACTACTGTGCGGAGCAGTTCGAGAACGACGGCAGCCCCGTTTCCAGCATTATTAAGAGTGTGAAGAGGACCATGGCGGGGGAATACAGCCGTGAGCTCAGTGTGAAAGTACATGCGGGCCAGTGCAGGCAGATCCGAAACGGATTTCGTCAAGGTGGGACCGCAGGCTATGGTTTACGGCGAGTTCGCATCGACCAGTTTGGTGCAGTTAAAGGCGAACTTCAGCGCGGTGAGCACAAGGCTATTCAAACTGACCGTGTGATACTCGTGCCAGGACCGAATGATGAGCAGGAGAACGTTAGGCGAATTTATCGTTGGTTCGTCGAGGAGGGGCGATCCGAATCTGAAATCGCATTGGCACTTAACCAAGCTGGCACGCTCACTGATCGCGGCACACCGTGGACTAGGGGCACCATCCATCAGATATTGATCAACGAAAAATACATAGGAGATAACGTTTGGAACCGGACTTCTTTCAAGTTAAAAGAAGAACGGGTTCGTAATCCTCCCGCTTTATGGATCAGAACGGAAAATGCATTCGAGCCCATCGTGGATAGAATTTTCTTCGAGGCGGCTCGGCAAATAATCCTCGCGAGGTCTTATCGACTGTCAGATGTTGATATGTTGGATGCATTGCGACAATTGCTCCTACGCAATGGTCATTTGTCCGGGATCGTCATTGACGAAGCGCCCGGCTGCCCGTCGAGTAGTGCCTACGCCACTAGATTCGGGAGTCTGTTGCGGACGTATGATCTAATTGGATACAAGCCGAACCGAGATTATCGATACCTTGAAATCAACCGGCGACTCCGCGAGTTACATCCGAATATCATTGACCAAGCAGAGAGCGCGATGAGAGAGTCTGGCGCTAAAATAGAGCGAATTTCAAGCAGCGGTATGTTGCGAGTAAACGAAGAATTTAATATATCAATGATCCTCTCTCGTTGTCGTCCCACTACTTCGGGTGGTAACCGATGGATTGTTCGTTTCGACGCCGCGCGCCGGCCAGACATCACTATCGCTGTTCGGATGGAAAGCGATGCACAGTCGATTCGGGATTATTTTATCTTGCCTTCGATTGATGTTGGCTGGTGATTCTGTTCGCTTAGGGGATTATAACGATTTTGGTTTTGAGGCTTACCGTTATGATGACCTGGAGATGCTTCGTTTTATATCGCGTCGTACGCCTATAAAGCGAGGGTGATGCGAATAAGGATGGCGGTAGTGTTTTAAATTGCGTGGCGGCTGGGATGTTACGGGGGTTATCAAAAATTTTAAGATGAATGATTTTGTGATTTTTAAAAATTCAATTTAATTGTTGATTTTTTGTGGATTATGTTGGTTTGCTTTGGTGGGTATTGTTGTGTGTGATATGTAAATTAATAAATGAGGGTGTTCGTAATGTCTGAGCATATGGATGCTATTTTTTCCCATCTCGAGCGAAGCGATAAAATAATGCTTATCTCAATTGATCGGCTGCGAGTTCTTAATCCTCGAACTCGCAATCAATATTTCTTTTCTCAACTCGTTGAAAATATCGCGTCCGTCGGTCTGAAACGACCGATCACTGTTGCTCGAGGTGGGATTGATGGTGATGGCCAATGGCATGAGGTCCTTTGTGGGCAGGGACGCCTCGAAGCGTTGAAAGCGCTTGGAGAGACCATGATTCCGTGCAGTGTGGTTGAAGCGAGCGAGGTGGACCGATATCTGATCACGTTGACCGAGAACATAGCCCGCCGCCGTCACTCCACGACAGAGCTTCTGAGTGCGCTGCAGGTTTTGAGATCAAAGGATACTCTACTGTTGAGATCGCAAAAAAGACTGATTTCGATGATTCGTATGTCACTAGTATCTTACACCTTCTCGACAACGGTGAGCAGCGGCTCATTCAGGCAGTAGAGCGACGGATTATGCCTCTCTGGCTTGCTGTCGAGGTGGCACGCGCAACGGGTGACGAGGTGCAGCAAGCCATGGTCGCCGCTTACGAATCAAAGACTTTGACTGGAGAACAACTGCTACGAGTTCGCCGAGTTTTGAGCAGACGCGAGGCATCAGGAAAAATGTTGAACGCACGATCGTTGCCTCGCGAAAAACCCAGTCCGCAGCGCCTACTCAAAATTTACAAGACCGAAGTGCGGCGTCAGAAATTGATGGTGCAGAACGCTCGAATTCAAGAGCAGAGGTTGCTGTTGATTACCTCCGCAATTCGCCATTTTCTTTCAGATGATCATTTCAAGACTCTGCTGAGGGCCGAGGGAATTAGGGATATTCCTGAGGCCGTCGCACGCCGAATTCCATCGGAGCTGATGCCATGAGTAACGTTAAGCATGCATTCGAAAAGCAAGTTATCGAAATTCCCGTTGATCGAATTTTGGTGGAGTCTGATCTGGTGCGTAGCGCCTATTCTACAAAGAAATTTAATACGATTGTCGGTTCCATTTCTGAGCTCGGGATGATTGAACCTCTCGCAGTGTTTCGCTCTCGGCGTAATCTGGGCGACTACGAGTTACTCGACGGTAGGCTACGTTTGGCTGCATTAAAACAACTGGGAAAGACGACAGCTCCTTGCATGATATCGACAGACGACGAGGCTTATACTTTCAATCGGCATATAACTAGGCTCTCTGCCGTTCAAGAGCACAAAATGATTCGTGCCGCCCTTTTGAAGGGTGCATCTGAAAAGCGTATTGCGGAAGTCCTGAAGATGGATATACGCAGTATTCGCGAGAGAGCCAAGTTGCTGGATGGAGTCGCCCCAGAGGCAGCTTCTATTTTGAAAAACCGCCATGCTGCTCCCAAGGTTTTTCAAGTGTTGAAAAAGATGAAGCCATATCGGCAGATCGAGGCAGCTGAGATGATGGTGGCCGCGAACAAGTTTACCGCGACTTACGCGGAAATGATCTTGATAGCGACTCGACCGGATGCACTTGCTGAGGGAGCTAAGCCCAAGAAGAAGGACGAAATTTCACCGGAGGATCTCGCAAAAATGGAGAATGAGATGGATCGTCTACGGCAAGATTGCCAGGGCGTCGAGGAAGAAATGGGCGAGACCATGCTGTCGCTAGTCGTGGCAAAAAGCTTCATGGCTCGCCTCCTTAGAAACGAAAGCATTGAGCGGTACCTCAATCAACATCATAGAGATCTACTCACAAGCTTGACCTCAACCATCGAGTCTATTGACGCGGATCACCGAGGTGGAGAGCAAGAATAGCGTGGGTGCCATCAAAGAGCTGATTGATAGACGTGTTTCGCCCATGCATCCATCAACGGTCGCCGCTGATCGAGCAGGTCGGTCCGATGGTAGGCCGCCTCAACCTTGTTGGCAACGGTGTGCGCAAGCGCTCGCTCGGCAAGATCACGCGCGTAGCCCTGTTCGCTAGCCCAATCCCGAAAGCTGGATCGAAAGCCGTGAGCCGTTGCGCAGCGTCCAGGGGTATCGCTCTCTGCTTTGACACGGCGTAATAGCGCCGTCAACGACATATCGCTCAAAGTTTTCTGTTGGGGTGAGGGAAATACGAGCACGTTATGCAGTCCGCTTGCCTTGATCGCTTTAAGAAGTACAAGAGCATGTACTGACAAGGGAACACGATGTGCTTCCCTTGCTTTCATGCGTATCGCCGGGATATTCCAGATCGCCCCCTGCAGGTCAATCTCCTCCCACGTTGCGCCACGCACTTCGCCACTTCTGGCTGCGGTCAAGATCAAAAAGAGCAGTGCTGCACGAGTGCCGTCGGTTGCCTTCGAATTGCCAAGATGTTTTTCGACAAACACTGGAACCTGTCGCCATGGCATCGCTGGTTGATGCTCGGCCTTAGTCGACTGCTTGGGCAGGAGGTGGTCAACGACGGCGAGCGGGTTGGCGGTGATATGCCCATGAGCCCACGCCCATTGCATGACAGCATGCATTCGCTGGCGAGTGCGGCTCGCCGTCTCCGCCTTCGTCAGCCAGATCGGACGAAGAACGTCAGCGCAATCTCCAGGGGTGACGGCGTCAAGTTTCCGGGTGCCCAGTTTGGGGAACGCATAGGTTTCAAGCGTGCTGATCCACTGCGCAGCATGCTTTGCGTTTTTCCAGCCAGGCTTGAGTTCTTCGTGAACCTTCCGTGCGGCCGACTCGAAAGTTAGGTCGGCGGCTGCAATGGCTATCTCATCGCGCTCGCGATTGCGCTGTTCAATGGGGTCTTCGCCCGCGTCGATCAGCTTGCGCATCTGCTGGGCTCGCTCGCGAGCTTCACCGATCGAAATTTCCGGGTAGCTCCCTAACCCGGCATCTCGCCGTTTTCCTGTTACAGGACTGACGAAGCGCAGCGTCCATTTGCAGCCCCATTTGGCCGGAGAGAGAAAAAGGCCGGTCACCTTTCCGTCGAACACGGGCTTGTCACCCGGCTTTAGTGCTTTTGCTTGTTTGTCGGTCAGCATCAATTTTCAGCCCATCACAGCCCATCATCCAGCCCATCACGAAGCGTTGGATGGGCTTGAAAGTCATCAGCTTAATTTGGACGCTTGGATGATGCAAGTGGTTGATAAGAAAAGAGATATTTGGATGGCTTTGGATCGGGTTGGAAGCTGATTTGGCGGTCTCCGTCTCCGCCATTAGGCGGTGACAAAGCCCCGCAAGTTCTCGGACTTGCGGGGCTTTTTCTTTTCCAGCCTATCCAGCCTATCCAGCCCATCAACTGGCGTTTGCTTGATCCTTGCAACTGAGGGTTGCCGGCAACCTGCCCAGCGGCCGTGGGCATCGCGAAGCAATGTTCACCTCCTGGGAAAAAAATGATCCGAAGGATGCACAGGTCATCCTTCGGATGCCCCGGCGCAGCACTGATCAGCGCCAGGCATCCGCCATTTCACGCGCAAGGACGAGCGCCCTGGTAATGTCGTCGAGCACTGGGTCGCGCGAGTTTCCATCCTGCTGGCGCAATGCGAACGACGGGTGATAGGTGGCGATGGCCCATCCACCATCGATCTCGAAAGGTGCATTCAGGTAATCTCCAAGGCTGGCTTTCCTGCGCAGCAGCGTGGTGAGCGCAGTGGCGCCGAGCGCCACGATCACGGCAGGTCGCACCGTGTCCAGTTCACGCTCGAGCCAGTAACGGCAGGCTTCGATTTCACGTTGCACGGGCGTTTTGTGCAAACGGCGTTTGCCGCGCGGCTCCCATTTGAAATGCTTCACTGCATTGGTCAGATAGACCTGATCGCGCAACAAGCCCGCGCGCTCGATGGCAACGTCGAGCAGTTGTCCCGCCGGCCCGACGAACGGTTGTCCGCTCAGGTCTTCCTGATCGCCCGGTTGCTCGCCGATCAACATGATTCGAGCGCTGCTCGGTCCCGCGCTGCCCACCGCCTGCGTAGCGCTCCGCCACAAGTCGCAACGTCGGCAAGCATCCAGCGAAGAGGCTTGCTCTCGAGCCGGTTGCGCCGCGTCGGCTTCGACAGCAATCGCCTTGCCGGCCAGCGTGCCGACACCGCTGGCTTGAGCGAGCCGCCGCGCGCCGCTCCTGGCTTCGCTGATCATGCCGGGAATCAAACGTGCCTCGGGCAAGCCCTTCCAGAAACGCACCGGCATATGCTGCTCCAGCGCGTTTTCGTTCAATCGTGCCGGGTTGAACGTGCTCCGGTAATACGCGAGCCACAATGCCTCGGCCTCATCCTCGGTGTCGTGACGATGACCACCCGGCAACGCGCAATGCGTGTCCAGATGCAACTGGCTGCCGTCCCAGAAGGCGGCGCCGCGAGGGGTGGTGATGAGCCATGAGGATCGGCCCATGCGCTGCGCAAAATGTTCCGCGGCCCACTCGAGCACGTCGTGGTCGGGCTCGTACCAGGCAAGGTATTCGGGAGCGGCCTTGCCGTTCGGCCGCTTGCGAAATCGCACATAGGCAATCATGTCGTGCTGGGCGCGGCGCACGCTCTTGGCCATGCGGTAAAGGCGTGAGCCGTCGCTATCGGCGGGCGATGCCGCCGAGCGGTCGCCGTGATGCCAGCGCCACAGCACCTTGTATAAAAACGCCCAGCGCTGAGGATCGCGAAACGATGCGGCGTCTTTCAGCAGCGCCGCGAACGCCTTCGACACCTGAACTTCGGCACGGCGGGGTGAAGCCGCGGGCGTGCCTGGCGATTCCGGCGCGTAGTCGATCAAGGCTTGCTGCTGCGGCATCTCGATCGCCTCCGCGAGATGCCAGTGGATCGACGCCGGCGGAAGGTCTTCGGCGAGGGCCGCAAGCGAGGCCGCGCGCCACGCGGCAAAGCGATCTTCGATCACGATGGTACGCATCGGCCGTCCTTACAGCAGCGCGAGTTGCACCGGCGGTGGCACGAGTACGCGGCGCAGTGTCTCCGACGACGCATCATGCAGGGCGGCGCGATAATCCTGCGTCACCACGAACGGCCGGATTTTCTCCATCGGACAGCGCAGACGCGCCAGATCCTCGTAACGGACGCGACGCGTGCACCGCAATTCGACGATGCGTTTTGCGTTGCGCATGCCGATGCCGGGCACGCGCGCGATCATGCGAAGCGGCGCGCGGTTGAGGTCGACAGGAAAATGCTCGCGATGAGCGAGCGCCCACGCGAGCTTCGGATCGATATCCAGCGTCAGATCTGCGCTTTGCTCGAACAGTTCGTCTGCACGGAAGCCGTATCCGCGCAGCAGAAAGTCGGCTTGATAAAGCCGATGTTCGCGCAGCAGAGGGGGCGCCTGCGCGGGCAAGGAGGACGGGCTGTCTGGGATCGGACTGAAGGCCGAGTAGTAAACGCGCTTGAGCTTGAACGAGCCGTAGAGCGATTCGGCCGTCTGCAGGATGGTGCGATCGTTTGTCTGGTCGGCCCCGACGATCATTTGCGTGCTTTGCCCCGCCGGTGTGAACGGTGGAGCCTTCGTCTCGGTCTGCGCCTCTTCCTGGGCAAGCCGGATCGATCCCATCGCCAGCTTGATGGTTCGCAGGTTCTTTTCCGGCGCGAGGCGCGCAAGGCTGCCATCCGTCGGCAATTCGATGTTCACGCTCAGACGATCCGCATAGCGACCGGCTTTCGCGATGAGTTCGGGGTCCGCGTCCGGAATGGTCTTGAGATGCAGATAACCGCGGAACTGGTGGTCCTCCCGCAGCGACTGTGCCACGCGCACCAATTGTTCCATCGTGTAGTTGGACGACCGGATGATGCCCGAACTCAGGAACAGGCCGTCGATATAGTTGCGCCGGTAAAAATCGAGCGTGAGATCGACGACTTCCTCGGGCGTGAATCGTGCGCGCGGCACATTGCTGGAGCGGCGGTTCACGCAGTACTGGCAGTCGTACAGGCAAAAGTTGGTGAGCAGGATCTTGAGGAGCGACACACAGCGCCCGTCCGGCGTAAAGCTGTGACAGATGCCTGCGCCGGTGCTGGCGCCGAGCCCGGCAACACCGCGCGAACCGCGCTTGGGTGCGCCGCTGCTGGCGCAGGAAGCGTCGTACTTTGCCGCGTCGGCCAACACCTCGAGCTTCTTCTGCAGTTCCACATCATCACCAATACTGTATATGCATACAGTATTTTACGTCGGTGGGCGTTGAGCGCAAGCGGAATATGAAATCGCTTTTGGGGCGGAATCGAAGGGCGGGCCGGGCCGCAAATCGGGCGGGCGGCGATGCGGGACGCAAAAGTATCGCCGGAACATCGCGGCAAACGCGCTGGGGCTGCTGTAGCCGCAATCCAGGGCGATATCGATGATCCTCCTGCCCTGAGCCAGTTTCCGGAGGGCAAACAGGAATCTGGCCTGGTGTCGGCGAGGCTGGCGCTCGGTTTCGAGCTTTCTTCAAACGGCGCGATCGAGTTCATACCGCGCTCGCATCGGATGCTCCTCGAGCGGCGGCGTTTCTGACCTGCGCCTGAATTTTGCAGCCACGCCACCTGTCAGGTGAGTTGCGCGAAAATTTCGTAAAGGGCTGGCTGGTCCTCGAATCCGATTCCGGGCATCGTTGGTAACGTAGCCTGGCCGCCCCTGATTTCGACTTCGCGGCTGAAGCCGCCAAAGGCGCCAAACAGTCCCGGGTACGACTCGGCGCTTCCCAGGTCCAAGCCTGCCGCAACGTGGAGCGACATCATGTTTCCACCATGAGGCATGATATTTTCGCGAACGACGCCATGTTTCAGTGCAGTCTCGACGATGCGTTGAAATTCGCCAATGCCATAAGCCAACGGGGGGTCGGGTTGAAGCACGAGACGCCCGTTGAATTGCCCGTAGCGCAAAAAGTTGTCCGTTTCCGTATCCGAGAACAAATTTTCGCCGCCAGCGAGGGTGCCGGAATAATTGAGACTGACGGCCCGGTATGTCTCGAAGTCGGCAGGATCACAGGGCTCTTCCAGCCATCTCAGTTGATACGGTTCTATCTCGCGAGCAAACGCCAGTGCCTGATCTCGATCGAAGGCACAACCGGCGTCGAGCGCCAGCCGGCTACCGTTTCCTACCAGCGCCAGGACGCACTCGATACGCCGCGCATCCTGGTTGAAGGGAACCCCGCCCGCCTTTATTTTTACCTCGGTGTAGCCGCTATCGAGATAAGCTCGCACTTCGTCACCGAGCTGCGCCAGATCGTCGGTGGCGTGATAGAAGCCTCCTCCGACATAGCAGGGGATACTGTTTTTGCTCGCAGCCGTTTCCACCGAAAAACGGTTGGCAATGACCTTGTACAGCGGCAACCCCTGCATTTTTCCGACGATGTCCCAGAGCGCCATTTCCAGCGTGCCGATCGCCATCGACCTCTCTGCGTGCGCACCGAGCTTCTCGCCTCGCATCATCACGTCGAGCGCACGCTGCGGATCGATCAGTCCGCTTTCCTTATCGTTCAGTTGTTCGGGGGATGCAGCCAGGAGTCGCGGAATGATTCGCTCCCGCATCGGGCCTCCACAAGCGTAACGACCAAACGAATTGAAGGCATAGCCGACGACAGGTTTCCCATCACGGATCTGGTCCGTCACAACAGCCACGACCGTCACGGTCATCTGGCTGAAATCGATCCGGGAATTTCTCAGGGGCGAGCCAATCGGAATGGTTTTCTCACGAATATTGATGATTTTCATTTTGCTTGGTCGATGAAATTGATCGTTTTTACTGACGCCTGGCCGAAGGTTCGTGCTTTCACTTGTCGACGAGCTTCGAGGGGATGCGCGACACGATGGCAATTCCGAGCAACAGGAACGCTACCAGTACATACATGCCCGCGCGGCCGCCGTGCGTCGTATCCCGGAGCCAACCGACCATGGATGGCGAGAGAAAGCCCGCCAGGTTGCCCATCGCGGTAATCAATGCAATTCCCGCTGCGGCCGATGCGTTCCCCAGAAATCCGGTAGGCAATGGCCAAAAAAGAGGGGTGGCGGAGATGGCGCCTATTGCAGCCAGGCTCAGGGAACCGATGGCGAGGAACGTATTCGCCTCGAAAATTGCCGCGCCGGCGAAACCGATGGCGCCGAGCAGCATGGGCAACATCAGGCATCGCTTGCGCAGCTTGGTTCGATCGCTCAGGGAGCCGAAACAGACCATCGCCGTGGCTGCCGCTATATATGGAACGGCGGCGACCAGGCCTATGTGGAAATTTCCTGCGATGCCAGCCGCCTTGATCAAAGTCGGCAACCAAAGCGTCACGCCGTATTGGGCGACCACGATGCAAAAGTAGATCGAACCCATCAACCAGACCTTGCCATCCGAAAGGGTCTGCGCCAGGGATGCATGGCTGACTTTTGTCTTTTCCCCGCTTTTGATCTCATGCTCAAGCGCGTCTTTCTCTGCATGGCTGAGCCACTTTGCACTCCTGATGTCATCATCCAAAAAAATCCAGACGATGAAACCCAATAGCACGGCCGGCATGGCCTCGATGAAAAACAGCCAGCGCCATCCCGCGAGCCCGTTCACGTTTTTGAGGTTTTCAAGAATCCATCCCGATATCGGTCCGCCGATAATTCCTGAAAGCGGCAGCGCAATAAAAAATATCGCGATAATTTTCGACCTCCGTTCCGTTGGAAACCAATGCGTAAGATAGAGGATTGCGGTAGGAACAAAGCTCGCTTCCGCGATCCCGAGCAGGCATCTGGATAGATAGAATTGAGTCGGTGTATGCACGAACATGGATGAGGCCGAGATGAGCCCCCACACGATCATGATTCGTACCAGCCATTTCCGAGGGCCGATCTTTGCGCCCAGGATGCTGCTGGGGATCTCGAAGAAAGCATAGAATACGAAAAAAATACCCGCGCCCACGCCGTACACCGTTTCGCTAAATCGCAAGTCACTGAGCATTTCGAGCTTTGCAAAGGCGATATTGACACGATCCAGATAGGAAACCATGTAGCAAAGTGTCAGCAGCGGCACGATGCGCCAAGTGATTTTCCTGTATAACGACATGCCATCGTTTTTGGCCTGCAAGTACCCAATATTCGAATCCATCATGCTGTCTCCATTCTATTTTTTACCAAAAACATACGACAATTGCTGGTGAATCGATTATCCATCGGATCTGGTTTTCAAGAATTCAAATTCCGAATCTCAAACGAAATCGAATTCAGGCTTTCGTGCAGTGTTTTTTGCTGTGACAAGTCGAGCGGAAGCAGGGGCGGTCGAAGCTGTGCCCACTGCGGGTCGTCGGTTGCCTGCGCGATCGCAGATTTCATGGCGGCAATCAGCGGATAACTCGAAAATTTCTCGCGAATCAGGTTCAAGTGTTTTTGTTGAGATTCGGCTTGCGCCTCTTCCCATCCATTGAATAACTGAACAATTTGCGCCGGATTGACGTTGGCCAGGGCGGAGATGCATCCTGCGCCACCCGCGCGCATTGTCTTTAACAGGATGGATTCCGATCCCGCGAAAACATCGAATCCATCGTTTGAAAAAAGCTCGATGGTCTTGCTGGTGTATGCCCAATCGCCACCGGTATCCTTCATGCCGGCGATCACCACCGGATAGCGTTTCAGCAAACGCTCCACTAAGGCGTGTGAAAATCCGACCTGAGCGACCGGCGGGATGTGATAGAGATAAATGCGAAGACGGTCGTCGCCGACGCGTTCGATGAGTTCGCTATAGAACGCAAACAGGCCATCGTCAGTGACCGCCTTGTAGTAAAACGGGGGCAGTGCGAGCACGCCGGCACAGTTGAACTCGAGCGCCTTTTGCGTCAACTTCACGGCGTCCGTCAACGAGCAGCTGCCGGTGCCGGGCAGCATCGAGGCGGGGGGAATACCCGCATCGACCACATGCTGAAGCAGATCGATCTTTTCTTCAGTCGAAAGTGAATTGCCCTCTGAATTGGTGCCGAACATCGCCAAGCCGCAACCCTGACCGACCAGCCACTTGGACAGCCTCACAAATCTGACGGGGTCGGGGGTTTTGTGTGCGTCAAACGGCGTGAGCACGGGTGCCAGAACACCTTTGAGACGTCCGGAAGTGGTTTGCATTGTTTGCAACTCGCTTGGTTCAGAATGTCTGCATTCTCACCGCGCTGCATGGGAAGGCGGTTGCTGATTCAGCGCCAACGGTTGCGAATTTTGCAAAAGACGACCGGCGATACGTCTGGCTTTTTGGTACGTTCGGCGTAGCCTAGGCAGCAATGAAATCATGAGGCGTGCGAATGATGATCGACCTGGTCTCCTTGAAGGATTTTCTCGTCCTTTGCCACCTGAAAAGCTTCAGTCGCGCTGCCGAGCAACGTCATGTGTCGGTGTCCGGGCTGAGTCGACGTATCCAAAACCTCGAACTGTGGATTGGCGCCCCGGTATTCTTGCGATGCAAGGGGGCCTTGGAATTGACGAGCGTGGGATGTCAGTTGCAAGCCGTCGCCTCGGAGGTCGTCTACGCGCTCGATGGCTTGCGGAAATCGGTCAAGGAGAATGGCAAGGACAAACAATCGAGAATTCGGTTTGCTGCGCCGCACGTCATGTCGGCGGTGTTCTTCAGCGACTGGATTCCGCGATTGCATGGGGACTTCAAGATGGCCAAGTTCAGCGTGCAGTCCGATTCACTGCAGGAATGCTTCGCAATGCTTAACGATGGGTCGTCGGACTATGTCGTGGCATTCTTCGACGCGGCAGACGTGGTCGCCGACCGAGTCGGCAATGCCCTTGCCGACTACATGAACCTGGAGTTGGGACGGGACCGGTTGATTCCGGTAAGCGCGCCCGATGCGGCTGGCCGGCCGCTGTTCAATCTGTCCGGCAGCAACCAGGAGCCGGTGTCCTTCCTGGGCTATGCGGAGGAGTGCCACCTTGGTTGGTCTCTGGCGCCGAAGTTGGAAGAGCTCGGTCTTGTCGGGTTACGGCAGGATCATGAGGCGAGTTTGACGGACGGCCTTCGCTTCATGGCGCTCTCGAAGCTGGGCGTGGCGTGGCTGCCCTTGACATTGGTGCAGGCTGATCTCGCGGCGAAGCGTCTGGTGCGGGCGGGTGATGGAACGTTTGATGTCCCTCTGCGGCTTGTCTTGACGCGTAAGCCAGCCCCGTTGGCCACGGAGGCCGAGCGGCTTTGGGAATACCTGAGGGCGCGGGCGTTGCTGTCACCGATATGCCAGGCTCGGGTAGCGGGCGACCTGACGAATGACGGTTGGCAACCTGAACCGCGTGTTTCGGAGTTTGCCGAGATGGAGCGCAGCTCGCGGACCTGACCAGGGTGTCCCGCCGACTTGGCGCGGCTCACCCGAGCCTGCGCATGATGCTGCGGGCGTCGTATCGTCTGCGGCACGGCAGGACGAAGAAAGCGCGGGCGGCAGCGATCAGACAAATACCGAGTGCGTCGCAATGCTAGGGCTGTTCGGCGGCCATCTTCTCGACGAGAAAGTCGACCAGCGCCCGCACCTTCGGCGAAGGGTGGCGGGAGGATGGCCAGAACATGCGGAACGTGACTCGGTGCAACTCGGTGAAATCCTGAAGGACGACCTCGAGCCGTCCTGCCGCCAGCGCCTCGCGCACCGTGAACTCGGGCAGGCAGGCAATCCCCAGCCCGTTTTCCGCAAAACACAACCGCCCCTCCAGATGGTTCGCGACCATCGACACCGGCAGCGGGATCTCGCCCTCGTCACCCCAGGCCAGCGGCCAGCGTTCGAGCTTGCCGGTGCCGTCGAAGCAGTGGTGCAGGCAATCGTGCCCGGCCAGATCCGCCGGCCGCTCGGGCCGGCCTCTGAGCGCCAGGTAAGCCGGCGACGCGACCAGCAGCATGCGCCAGCTTCCAAGGGCGCGGGCATTCAGCGCGGAGCTTTCAGGCTCTCCGGTGCGGATGACCGCGTCGAATCCCTCCTCGACGACGTCAACCATCCGGTTGCTGAGATCGAGGTGAAGCGCTATGGCGGGATGCGCGCGCATGAACTCGGCCAGCAACGGCAGGAACAGCGTACCGACCATCGGCAGACTCACCTTGAGGCGGCCCTGCGGCGCCCCGGCGGCGCGTGACAGCTCGTGTTCGGCGCCCTGAACCTCGTCCAGGACGCGCCGGCAACGAGCGAGGAACATCGCGCCCTCGGCCGTCAGGGTGACGCTTCGCGTGCTGCGGTGCAGGAGCCGTACCTTCAGGCGCTCCTCCAGACGGGCCATCCGCTTGGCCACGGCCGAGGCCGAGACGCCGGTGGATCGGGCGGTCTCGGCGAAGCTGCGCGTCTCCGCGACCTGCACGAACACGGCGAAATCGTCGAGGCTGTCGAGCATCATGGGCTTCACTCCGGACATTCCAGTCATGAGAGATGGGAAGTGTACCCACCTTTATCCGGAATGATGTCTTCCCTATCGTGAAGGCCTTCTCTTCTCGAAGGCAATGCGATGCAAGTCACATCCTGCAAATTTCGGTACCGCGATCCCGTCGCCCGCCGCCGGCCCATCCAGGGGCGCGATCATGCATGAGGCGAACCGCTTCCCCTGGGCCGGCCTGCTCGCCCTGGCCGCGGCAGGGTTCGTGGCCATCCTGAGCGAGGCGTTGCCGGCCGGCCTGTTGCCCGCCATCGCCACCGATCTCGGCGTTTCCGTCGGTGCGGCCGGGCAGCTGGTGACGCTGTATGCCCTGGGCTCGGTGGTCGCCGTGATTCCGCTGGTCAAGGCCACGCAGGCCTGGCGTCGCCGGCCACTGCTGTTGACGGCCATCGGCGGCTTCTGCCTGGTCAACGTGGTGACCGCCCTGTCTACCTCATTCGCGCTGACGCTCGTCGCGCGGTTCGGCGCGGGCGTGTTCTCGGGGCTGCTTTGGGCGCTCCTGGCGGGACATGCGATCCGCATGGTGGCGCCTGCATGGCAGGGGCGGGCCATCGCGGTCGCGATGGTGGGCACGCCCTTGGCGCTGTCGATCGGCATTCCGGCCGGAACACTGCTCGGTGGCCTGGTCGGCTGGCGCTGGTCCTTCGGGGTGATGTCGCTACTGGCTGCAGGTTTGTGGGCCTGGGTGAGGCTGGGTGTGCCGGACTTCCCGGGCAGGACGGGCGACGCCGCGCACCGCGTCGGCCCCGTGCTGGTTCTGCCGGGATTGCGCCCCGTGCTGGCGCTTACCGTGCTGTACGTGCTCGCGCACAACATGCTCTACACGTACATCGCGCCGTGGCTGACGTTCCTGCAGTCGGGCGTTCGCGTCGACGTAGCGCTGCTCGTGTTCGGCCTGGCGGCGCTGGGCGGCATCTGGCTGACCGGGATGCTGGTCGACCGGTGGTTGGCGCCGCTCATCCGCGCGAGCATCGTCGCGTTCGCCGCTTCGGCCCTGGTGGCCAGCCAATTCGGGCATTCGGCGCTCGTGCTCCTGGCGTGCATCGCGCTCTGGGGCCTTGCCTTCGGCGGAACGGCGACGCTGTTCCAGACCGCCTCGTCGCGGGCCGCCGGCGACGCGGCCGACCTGGCGCAGTCGATGCTCGTCACGGTCTGGAACGCGGGCATGGCGGGCGGCGGACTGCTTGGCGCCGCGCTCCTCCCGTCGTTCGGCGCTGCGGCACTGCCGTGGGCCGTGCTGGGTTTGCTGGCGGCCGCCTGGCTCGCGTCGATGGGCCTGGGACGTACCGAAGCGCCCGCGGCCGGCCGGGGCGCGCCATCGAGGGAGTTCTGACATGTCCCGAGACGCTTCAATGATCCGGCAGCATCCCGTCGCCAACATCCGCATCGGCATCGTCGGCGCCTCGCCGGAACGCGGCTGGGCTGCCATGGCGCACATTCCGGCGCTTCGCACGGTGCCCTCGATGACGCTTCAGGCCGTGGCCACCCGGCACGAACGATCGGCCCGTCTTGCCGCCGCCGCTTTCGGCGCGCCGCTCTGGTTCGACGATGCCCACGAGATGATCGCGCACGCGGAGGTCGATGCGGTCGTGGTCGCGGTGAAAGCGCCGGACCACGCCCTGCTGGTTCGGCAGGCGTTGCTTGCAGGCAAGCCCGTTTTCTGCGAATGGCCGTTCGGGCGCTCGCTCGAGGAGGCGCGAGAACTGGCGCAACTGGCCCGCGACCGTGGCGTTCCGACGGCGGTGGGGCTGCAGGGCCGCTTCTCGCCGTGGCTGCGGCAGGTGCGCGAGATCGTCGCGACCGGCCGGCTCGGACGAATCCTTTCCACGTCGCTGCTCGCCTGGGACGAACTGTCGACGGGTTCGATCGACCAAGGCAACGCGTATCTGCTCGACGCCGCGAACGGAGCGAATCCGCTGACCATCCACTGCGGCCACTACATCGATTCGCTGTGTTTCGTGCTCGGCGAGTTGGACAGCGTCTCGGTCACGACCGCGATCAGTCGGCCTCGGGTCGTGGTCCGGCAGACGGGCGAGGCCCTCATGTCGTCGTCGCCCGACCAGATCGCGATGTGCGGACAACTGAACGGCGCCGCGTTCAGCTTCCACATGCGTGCCGGCAGCGGCGACCCGTCGTTTGCCTGGGAGATCCAGGGCGAGGATGCCGTGCTGCGCGTGACGTCGAAGGGACAGCTGATGTGGCGGCCGCTGAGGCTGGAACTCCGGGACGCCCGCGAAAAACGATGGGAAACGATCGCGCCGCCCGATCCTGTCGAAGCCGGCGGCGGCCTGCTCGCATCGGACAGCCCGGCACGCTTCGTCGCCGCGGCCTACGAGGCCTTCGCCAGCGACATCCGGACGGGATCGCGGCTATCGGCATCCTTCGCCGAGGCGCTCGCGCGCCGCGAGACGATGGAGGCCATCCGCACGGCCGCCATCACCGGCGCCCGCTGGCAGCCATCAGGCGCCTGACTCTCACCGCATTGACCGTATGCGCCATGGCCGGACAGCGCTTTCCGGCCAAACACCCTCTCATCTTCCAACCAAGGAAAACGCCATGAAAATCGACCTCAGCGGCAAACGCGCCATCGTGAGCGGATCGACGGCCGGCATCGGCCTCGCGATCGCGCGCGGCCTCGCGGCCGTCGGTGCGCGTGTCATTGTCACCGGGCGGACCGAAGCGCGCGTCCGACATGCCATCGACGACATTCGTTCGACCGTGCCCGGGGCAGCGCTCGATGGCGTGGCCGCGGATCTCGCCACGGCAGCGGGCGCCGGGGTGCTCGCCGAACGCGTGGCGGACGCCGACATCCTCGTCAACAACCTCGGCACCGCTGTCCCCAAGCCGTTCGGCGAACTCACCGACGACGACTGGCTGAGTCTCTTCAATTTCAACGTCATGAGCGGCGTGCGCCTGACCCGCCGATACCTGCCGGGCATGGTGGATCGGGGCTGGGGCCGGGTGGTGTTCATCAGCAGCGAGTCGGGCCTGCACATCCCGAAGGACATGATCGACTACGGCATGACGAAGACGGCGCAGCTTGCGATCGCGCGTGGCCTGGCCGAATCGGTCGCCGGCTCCGGTGTGACGGTCAATTCGGTGTTGCCTGGGCCCACCCGCTCCGAGATTTTCGCGAACTGGCTGGAGCCGGTGGCTCGCGAGCAAGGCAAGACGCTGGAGCAGGTGCAGAAGGACTTCATCGACACCATGCGCCCCAGCTCGCTGATCGGCCGCTTCGCGACCACGGAGGAAGTGGCGAACATGGTGGTGTATGTCTGTTCGGTGCAAGCCTCGGCGACGACCGGCGCTGCGCTGCGCGTCGATGGCGGCATCGTGCGATCGCTCGGATGATCGCCGCGAGGCCACGTTCGCCTTGAGCACGACCGAGTGCGTTTGCCGGGTGCGGATTCAGCAAGGATCGGGTTTCAACCGGAACAGGAAGTCGATTTCGACCGACGCGCCTTTGGGCAATTGCGCCACGCCGACCGAGGTTCGCGTATGCACGCCGACGTCGCCGAGCACGGCGTAAAGCACGTCGGACGCGCCGTCGGCGACTTCACTTTGCTTCGAAAAATCGGGCGCGCTGCGCACGAAAACCGTGATGCGCGGCACCGCCGCGATTCTGTCGAGCGATCCGCAGTGATTCCGTATCAGCGTCAAGGCGCGCAGCGCGGAAATGGCCGCCGCGCGGCGGGCGTCGTCGAGCGAGATGTCGTCGCCCGCCACGCCGGTGAAACGCACCACGTCGCCGACACGCGGAATCTGCCCGGACACGTAGGCGAGATTCTCGTCCACCACGACAGGCCGATAATTCCCGCCGACCTTGATCTCCTCGGTCAAGGGAAACTGGAAATCGTTCGCGAGTTGCTGGAGTACGTCGAATCGGTTCATGGCGTCGTCTGGCGGAAAGGGGCAGTGGGGGGAGCCGTGGAAGTGTAGCGTGCTTGCAATCGGCCCGATCGGAGTTTCGATGCTCGGGCCGGCTCGGAATCGAAATCCAGGGGGCAGTGCGATGCAATGCTTCCGCCCCGCGCGCAGCCTGAAGACATTCAATTCGACACGGCGGCAGTGACGCTGAATTCGACAAGCAGTTCCGGCAAGCCGAGGGTGGCCTGCACGGTGCAACGCGCCGGAAGGTGATCGGGATCGACCCACTGTTGCCAAGCGGCGTTCATGCGATCGAAATCGCCCATGTCCTTCAGGTAAATGGTGACCGACAGCAGTTGGCGCTTGTCGCTGCCGGCGTCGGCCAGCAGCGCGTCGATCCGCCTGAACGCTTCCCGGCACTGTGCTTCGATCGAGCGAGCGCCCGGTTCTCCGGACGACGTCTGTCCCGCCAGGAACAGCAGATTCCCAAAGCGCACCCGCTTGCTCATGCGCGCATTGCCGGGCGTTCTGAGGATGAGCGCATCATTCATTTCGGGATCCATTCGGTTGGTTTTGCCGCGTTTTCGTCGGGGATGAAGGAGGCCGCCAGATCGGCGAGGCTCACCGGTTTGATCGGTGGGCGCACGGTGTAGTAACCCGTTTCGTCCATGCGTTGCCCGTTCTGTTCGGCAAGCAGTTCGGACACGGTCAGGCCGCACAGCCGACCCTGGCACGGCCCCATGCCGCATCGGGAAAACGATTTGGTCTGGTTGGGGCCGACGCAGCCGAGGCGGGCCATGTCGCGGATCTGTCCGGCCGTCACCTCTTCGCAGCGGCACACGACGGTTTCGTTCGCCGGACGGCGGAACGGCTCGCCCGGGCGATACAGCGCGTCGAGGAACGGACGGACACGGGCATGGCGTTCGCGTTGGCGATTCAGCGGCGCGGCCTGCTTGCTCAACGACGCCGCGCTCAACGCGCCAAGGCGATGGGCGACGGCGAGTGCGGCGCGCTCGCCGTCGATTCGTGCCGCGATCGCGCCGCCGATACCGGCACCATCTCCCGCCGTGAACACGTTCGGGACCGAGGTCTCGCCCCAACCGTCCGTACGCGGGCGCCAGCAGAGCTGAACTTCGTTCCAGTCATGGACGCAGCCCATGGAACGCGTCAATTGCACGTTCGGCACCACGCCTTGATGCAGCAGGACGAGGTCCGCCGCGATCGTGGCGGATCGGTTTCCCGAGCGATACGTGATGCGCTCGGCGTGCCCGGCACCTTCGATCGAGAACGCGTCCACCTCGCGAATGTGGGCGATCCCGGCCTTCTTGATGGCGCGCAGCAGTTTCATGCCTTTCAGCAGGTAGTTCGGACTGCGCAGCGCCGGCGCGAGATGCTTCAGCGCTTGACGGAAGTTGGCGGCGGGCGTCGTTTCCAGGATTGCGGCCGGCGGCCTGCCTGCCCGAATCAATTGCCAGGCGAACAGGTAGAGAAGCGGGCCGCTGCCGCACAGCACGGTCGGCACGTCGGGCAGGAGTCCGGCCGATTTGACGAGCGTTTGAGCCGCGCCGACACCCATCACGCCGGGCAGCGTCCACCCCGGAACCGGAAACGGGCGCTCGTACGCGCCATTCGCGATGACGAGCGCTCGACACCGTATCCGGCCGCTTGCGGCGGCGCCGCTGCGACGTGTGAAGCCGATCTCGAGCGCCGGGCTCACTTGCCAGGCGAGCGTGTTCGGCCAGTACGATACGGACGACGCACCGAACTGCTTCACCAGGTCGGCGCCGTCCGTGTAGTCCGAGCCGAGTCGTGCCGGGTCGGGCAGGGGGGAGCGTCCGACGTTGCGATAGATCTGTCCGCCGGGCTGCGAATTTTCATCCATGACCAGCACCTTCAGGCCGAGCAGGTCGGCGCGCAATGCGCATGCCATGCCCGCGGGCCCGGCACCGATCACGACGAGGTCGAACGATTCGATCGTCATTGAAGGCTCCTTGCGCCGTTCATGAAGTTCACGCGCATGCCGTCCTTCACCTCGACCATGCAGGACTGCCGATTGGGCTGTCCGTCGATCTCGACGAGACAGTCGAAGCACACGCCCATCATGCAGAATGGCCCGCGCGGCGCGTCGCCGACCGGAGTTCGCCGGAAGGTCCGGACCCCCGCATGGAGCAGCGCGGCGGCAACCGTCACCGATTCCGGCACGTCGACAAGCCGGCCGTCGATCTCGATGCGAATCAGCTTCGGTGGGCTTCCTTCAATGGGGCTGAACATGGAATCGCCTTGCTTGGAAATAGTCGAGAATGGCCGGTCGCTGGCCGCCCAGCATCCACGGCACGAGCAGCTCGCAGTGAGCGGCAGCGAGCGTTACGCCGCTGTGGCAGGTGGTCAGGAAAGCGCCGGGGCAATCGATCGATGCGTCGTAGATCGGCATGCTGTCCGGTGTCATCACCCGTAGCGCGCCCCATGCCCTCACCACATTCACGTCCTGCAGCAGCGGAAACGGCCTGATCGCCTTCCGAGCGATGTGCGCGACGATATCCGCCGACACGCCGGCATCCATCCCCACGTCCTCGGCGGATTCCCCGAGCAACACCGAGCCTTCCGCGGTCTGTCTCACCGACAAGGTGGGAAAGTGGAGGAACGGCCGGACGCGCTCGGTGACCAGAATCTGGCCGCGCAGCGGCACCACGGGAGCATGCAGGCCGACCATCGGTGCGAGCTCCCGATTGCCGAGGCCCGCGCACAGCACGAGCTTCGCACTGCCGAACGATCCGGATTCCGTATCGAGACGAAAGCCGTCGCGAGTGCGCTCGATCATCGTGACCGTGGCGTTCGGCACATAGGCGCCACCCGCCTTTTCGAAGGCGGAAAACAAGGCTCGCAACGTGTAGAGCGGGCTGACGTGGCCATCGTTCTCGGCATACACCGCCCCGACGACGTCGTCGGCGATGTCGGGCACCATGGCCTTCAGGCGCCGATGATCGAGCACGTCGTAAGTGAGTCGTGCATCCTGGCGAAACAGATGGTCGACGTTCTCGATGCTTGCCGAAAGCGAGTCCTCGGTCAGCGCGATGTTCAATCCGCCTGGCCGCGAATACCCGAGACTCAAGCCGGATAGGTGTTCCAGCTCCCTCGCGAAGGCGGGCCAGAGCCGGGACGATTCCAGCGACCAGCGCCCGTAGTCGGGCTGCTTGCGGCCTTTGCCGGATACCCAGATCAGGCCGAAATTGCCGCGCGCGGCGCGCAAGCTTGAATCTTCACCGTCCAGCACGACGACGCGCTGGCCGCGCTTGGCAAGGCCATAGGCGATCGCCATGCCGACCAGACCGCCGCCGACCACGGCGAAATCAAACGTGTTTTTCATTCGGGGCTTTCCTTGATCGAGCCATTCCGCAGGCAATGCTCACCGCGGCGTCAGATCGGTTTTCATGTATTGCAGGGAAAGCCGCGACAGCGTGCCGTCGGCCTTGACCAAGGCGATGGCCTTGTCGAATGCATCGCGCAATGCCGTGTCGGACTTGCGCAATCCCATGCCCACGCCTTCGCCCCAGATTTTTCCGCCGATGACAGGCCCGATCAGCGACAGATCGTTGCCCGCGTTGTTGAGCAAGTAGACGGTGTTCTCGACCGATGCATCGATTCGGCCGTTCTTCAGGTCGAGATCGCGATCCTTGGAATTGCGGTATTCGCGGATTTCCGCGATGTCGGAGAAGTTCGATCGAACGAAGGGCACATAGGTCGTCGCGGTCTGGACACCGATCACCTTGCCCTTGAGCGCGGAGCGCATCGCCGCGAGCGCGGCCTTGGCGTCGGCTTCGGAATCGATGGTCACGAGGCCGGTGTCGAGTTTCCCGAAGGCGCCGGCGCGGCCCTTCGCGGTGACGAAGCTCGACGTGACCGTGGCGTACGGAATGCTGAAATCGATCGCTTGGCGGCGCGCGTTCGTGATGGCCATGCCGTCCATGATCACGTCGAATTTTCCCGTATTCAGCGCGGGGATCATGCTGTCCCAGTCGGCGGCAATCTGTTTGCAGCTCAGGTGGGCACGCTCGCACAGCACCTTGGCCAATGCCGGCTCGAAGCCGCCGAGCGTGCCGTCGGGATTCGAGAGATTCCACGGCGTGTAGCTGCCCTCGAACGCTATCACGACGTCTTTCGCTTGCGCCGGAAGTGCTGCGACGATTGCGCAGAGGCTGCCGATCAAACACGCCGCGCGTTTCAGTGTCTTGTTCTTCATGATGTCCGGTTCCGTGGGGTCTCGTCCTGGGTTGACGGCTGAAGCGAGGTAACGGGGCGTTCAGCGTTGACTCATTTTGGGATCGACGCCCGGCGGCCTCAATTGCCGCAAAAATGGTCGTTCATTCCAAAAAGGTATGAGCGCTCGTCGAGCATCTGACGGGAGTCGGGGCCGGGTCGTCGCGTTTCGACCGAGCCGGAAGGGGGGCGGCTTCTCTGCTTGATTGCCAAAGGTTATGATCTAGCCGATCCGGCCGTATGGGCTGGTGACTGAAGGAAGGGACGCCAGCGATATCGGGGAGGGTGGGGTGAGCGATTTTTCATTGCGCGAGCTTGAGGTGTTTGCCGCAGTCATGCAGCATGGCACCGTGACCCGGGCGGCCGATTTTCTCGATATCGCCCAGCCCGGTGTGAGCAAACTGCTCGCACGTCTCGAAGCCAAGGTGGGCTACAGCCTGTTCAACCGGCAGCGTCAACGCCTGGTTCCTACCGCCGAGGCGATTTCGTTGTACGCCGAAGTGGAGCGCTCCTTTATTTCGGCCAGGGAAATCATGCGGCTTGCGCGGGATCTCGGTGATCTGCGGGCGGGTCGTTTGAAAGTCGGCATTCTTCCCGCGTTGGGAAGCGGCGTGATGCCGGCCATCATCCAGCGCTTCCAGGCAGCTCATCCCGGTGTCAAGTTGACGGTCAACATCCGCTCCACGCAAACCCTCGTGGAATGGGCCGGGCGAAATCAGCTTGATCTGGCGATCGGCGTGACCACCAGCATCGATCATCCCGCGGTCGTCCGACGAACGCTTCCAGCGGTGCCGGTGGTGTGCGTGGTGCCCGAAGGGCACGCGTTGGCGAAGGTGGAGGTGGTCACGCTTCAGCATCTTGAAAACGTGCCGCTGATTTCGCTGCTTGCATCCGATCCGCTGGTGGCGCAAATCGAGCGTCACGCCGCGCTCGCCAATCTGCGCATTCCCGTTTCGATCGAAACCAATCTGGCCGCCACGGCCATTGCGTTTTGTCAGGCCGGCGCGGGCGTGACGGTTGTCGATTACCTGTCGGCCAGCGCAAACGCGACGCATGGCGTGGTCATCAGGAAGTTCGAGCCGGCGCTGTCGATTCAATACAGCATCTATCGACAGAAGGGCAGCAAGGCATCCGCGCTGACAGATGCCTTGATCGAACGGATTGTCGACGAGCTGACACGGGTGATCGCCGAATGCGATGTGGTGACGCGCGTGCGGCCGGCAACTCCGCAGATACCCAATGTGGGATGCCGGAAATGATGGTCAACGCCTAAGTTATTGAGGATTGCGGGGCGCTTTCTGCAATCTGTTCGTGGTCACATGGCAGGCTATATTCCCCCCATCGAAATCGCGCGGATTCCGTCCCGTCGTTATTGCTCGATACCATGCAGGCTGTCGCGTGAGGGAAATCCGTGCGACATACCTGCGTCAAGCTCATCGGCTTGTCTAATAACCATAAATTAATGAGAGAACACAGATGAAAACGAAATGGATTATCGGCTGCGCGCTCGTCGGTGCGGTGCTTGGCCTGACGACTTCGCTCGCATACGCGGACAAGTTGAGCGACTACTGGGCCGACTCCGATACCAAGAGCGAAGCGGACATGCGGGAGCTGATGAGAGTATGCATACCGGGAAAATACGATGCATTCGTCGCACAGTCGAAAGCCTGGATCGTGTGGCGGACCTCGACCACCTTCGCGCCGCAAGTCAATGCTCAGGTGGTGGCGGCGACCCCGGCGGCACGCCACAAGATCAAACCAGAAGATGCGCGGCCTGATTCGCCCTTGTGCAAGGAAAACATTCCGAGTTTGAACGGCTTGGAGACGCTCCGGTCGGCCGCGATGAAGCAGTAGACGGTACTGCATCGCGGCTAAACGGCTCGTGAGTGTCTGTGAAGGTCTGGCCGGTCCACGCTTCCCGAGATCGCTTGTCGGTATTAACCGATTGTTCATCTAAAGCTATCGACCAGAGACCGTCATGTGTTGATATTTCAGCTAGGGTAAAATCCCGCAAGCATTGACCAGACGCTATCCGAGAGCGCTGTAATAAATAAGAAAGGCTAAGAATGGACGCGCAGAACCTCGCTGCCGCGTTGCGCGGTGGTTTGATTCAGCAAGATCGGCTATTGAAGCTTGATACGCCGTTAGGGCAAGACGCACTGGTGGTGCAGCGGGCCGTAGGCTGTTCCACGATCGGCCGAGACTACATGTTCAGGCTCGATGTGGTGTCGCAGAACGACGCGATCGAGTTGAAGAAACTCATCGCTCAGCCAGCTACCCTATGGATTCAGGAGGGGAGCGGTAGCTATCGACCGATCCACGGATTTATTTATACCGCGCGCCGGCTGGGCGCAGATGGCGGTTTGACGGCTTATCAGATCACGCTGCAAGCGTGGATGCATGTCTTGAAGTTTCGTCGCGACCAGAAAGTCTGGATCGACAAGACCGTCGATGCGATCGTTACCGATGTCTTCAACGCGCATCCTGAAGCTCAAGGGCATTTTCGCTTTGCTCTGTCGCGACCGCTTGCAAATCGTTCCTACACGCGACAGAGCGACACCGACTGGAACTTTGTGCATCGGCTGCTCGAGGGCGAAGGCCTGTTCGGGTATTGGGAACAAGGCGCAGACGGCAAGTCCCATACGCTGGTCATCACAGATACCATCACCTCATTGCCGGAACTGGCGCCGAAGACCATCAATTTTGCGCGTAGTACGACAGGCGCTGAGTCCGACGCACTGACGCAATGGGCGGCTACGCGCACTTTGCAGAGCGTCGCACTGACCACGCGGACGTTCGATTACAAGAACCCCTCCGTATCCGCGAATCCCAAAAGCACGCAGACGCCGACAATCGGCAATCAAGGCCAACTTCCCCCGCAGCTTGAGGTCTACGAATATACGGGCGGATACACATTCGGTAAGCAGCCACAGGGTGATCAGCTTTCGCAGATTCGTATGGAAGAATGGGAGTCGCGGGCGAAGCGTTTCCATGGCGCGGGTGGTGTGCGAACTCTTGATGTTGGCCGTCGCTTCATGCTTGCTGACCATCCGGTGCATGACAGCGATCCCGCTGCGCAACGAGAGTTTGCTGCGATCGAGGTCGCGTGGTGGATCGAGAACAATCTTCCCGTGACCCACGCACCGCACTTTCCGCACAGTCTCGAACAAGAACTCGCCCAGGCACGTGGCGCTGATGACGGTAAGTCAGTCGGCATCACTTACGCCGATGGTTCCGTCGGTTTCTATCGTGTCGAGGTCGAAGCGCAGCGCACCAACGTGCCATATCGCAGCCCGCTCGAACATCGCAAGCCCGAGATGCATCTGGAGACAGCGATCGTTGTCGGGCCAGACGGTGAGGAGATCTATACCGACGAGCTGAACCGAATCCGTGTGAAATTCGTGTGGGACCGCGTGAATCCTGGCGATCAAGGTGCTTCCACGTGGGTGCGTGTCGTTCAGTCCGATACCGGCGGTGGCTATGGCGGAGTTCATTTGCCGCGCATCGGTGAAGAGGTGCTGATCGATCACATCGGCGGCGATTGCGACCGGCCTCTCGCCGTGGCGCGCGTCTACAACGGCGCGGCAAAGCCGCAATGGCATAGCAACGGGACCTTGTCGGGCTATCGCTCGAAGGAGTACGCGGGTAGTGGCTATAACCAGATGGTGATGGACGACGCCACGGGCCAGAATCGCGTCCAACTGATGAGCAGCAGCGCAAGCAGCCTGCTGCATCTTGGCTATTTGATCGACCATAGCGGCAACTCGCGAGGCGCTTACCTTGGGAGCGGCTTCGATCTTCGTACCGACGATTACGGCGCGGTACGTGCGAGCCGAGGTCTTTATGTCACGACGCATTCGAAGACATCGAGCAGCCAACCGCTCGACGTCAAGGAGACGCAACAGCAGCTCGTCAATGCGGAGAGCGTGATCGAGGCACTGTCCGATGCCAGTGTCCAGCATCAGGCTGAGTCGCTTGAACCCGGTCGCGACGCGCTACGGGCTCTCACCGACGCGACTCAGCATGGTGTGGCCGGCACGGCATCGGGAGGAAATACCGCGGGCGGTGGCACAGGCTCGGCGAATGCATTCAAGCAGCCGATCATGTTGTTCGGTAGCCCGACCGGCATCGGATTATCGACGCAGCAATCAGTTCATCTGAACGCGGACCAGCACATCAATCTGCTGAGCGGGCAGAGCGTTCACGTGGCTTCGGGCAAATCACTCATCGCGAGCGTCGCTGAAAAGATCAGTTTGTTCGTACAGAACTCGGGCGCAAAGCTGTTCGCTGCCAAAGGCAAGGTGGAAATCCAGGCGCATGACGACAACATCGAGTTGACGGCCCAGAAGAGCGTCAAGATCCTCTCTGCTACGGAGCAGATCAATGTCGCTGGCGCCAAGGAAATATTGTTGACCTCAGGTGGTGCCTATATCCGTTTGAAGGACGGAAACATCGAGATTCATGCCCCCGGCAAGATCGATGTGAAGGGCGCGCAGCATAGCTTCGCCGGACCGACGAGCGCGCCGTATGACCTGCCGGCGCTGCCGAAGGGAGACTTGCACAACAAACTTGAGCTGAATCTCACCGACGACAATCTGAAGGCCGTGCCGAACGCACCGTACAAGGTGCTGTTTGATGATGGAACGACGAAATCCGGCTCGCTTGATGGGAACGGCTACGCGATGCTGAGGGACGTGCCGACCGGTTCTGCCAAGGTGTTTTTCGGAGAGGATGCGCGACCGTTTGTGCCGGCTCCTGTCCCCGCGGCGAAGGCAATCGATCCGGCCGATGTGCTGAAGGAATTGCACGCAGGAGGGCAGACGGATATCAACCACGAGAATCTTGCGAGCCTGTTCAATCTCTTCTCGGGCCGCCCGGACGTGCAATGAACGACGACGATCAACAAGCCATACAGGATGCGGTCGAGCAGATTGGTCTGTCGATGGCATCCAACATGTTTCCGCTGTTTTACGTGGCGCAGAACGTGTATGACACGTCCGAGAGCGTGTGGAATGTCTGGAACAGTCGAGACAGCACGGACGAACTGACGAAAATCGAAACCGGCATCGATCTGGTGTTTGCGGTGGTGGGCTGGGTTCCCGTCATTGGTGCAGGGGTCAAGCGCACGTTTCGGCTGGTGAACCACAAGTCGGATATCTATGGGCCATTGCTGTTCGACATCTTGCGCCTTGTGCTTCAGAAAGCTGGCGTTCATACAAGCCCCGAGGAATTGGTCGACAAGCTGTTTGACGCCGCTGGCCTGAAGAAATTGTTGTCAGAGTCGCGTGAGCATATTCAGCAATCCTGGCTATATCGGGAAATGCCCACATCGGTTCAGATGACCTTCAATCAGGCGCTTTCGTGGGTCGAGGTGAATCTGCCCTACTGGTTGACGCAGTTCCTCGAGCGAAAGTTGTTGCACTGGAAGAAAAAGCAGCCAAATTCGTCGGCAGCGAGCACGCTGGAGGAGCGTCGCACCACCGAGAAGCCCGGTGCGAAAGACGTGGAGGCGAAGGAAGGGAGCGGGCGGCCGAAGCCAACTCCATCGACGGGTGTCGTGAACGCGAAACTGGCGGTGGCGGACATCACATCGGCTGTCGCGGGTATTCTGGGCGAGCATATCGCGGACTACCATTGCTACGAAACGCTTCGTTGGGGATCGGGCTGGACCAGGCATGATCAAGGCGTGATGGGGGAGTGGTCTTCGCGTCCTGGCACGCAAGTACTTGGCAAGCTTAATGATGGTGGCAAGCTCAACAAGCTCTTCGACCCAACGCCGCGTGGCCACGGCATTGATGCCGTCTGGCGTGCAGATCCGGCATCGAACGAGGGCAAGCTTTACGCGATCGTGGAGGCGAAGTCGTCGAAAGTCGACAAACCCATGTCGGACCCGACCGCAAAGCGCAACATGGGGCGGAAGCTCGGATTGGCAAATCGCATCAAGGACACCATTCGTCCTTCCGCCGATGAATTGATCGAACCGCCCTTGACCGATCAAGCGGAGCCGAACGTGGCAGGAACGGCGAGCGGTGGCAAGCCCAGCGGAGGTCGAAATCGTCCGAGAAAGCAGGCTCCTCCTAGCGAGAACTCCGCAGGGCGCTCGGACCCGACGCAGACCGCAGGAAAAATGGTGCAGATGAGCAACGAATGGATTTTGCGAAATCTTCCGGCGGCAGTGCCGTTGCTTCCAGTTCGATCAGACATCGAACGGAAAGGGTACTCGCGGCACATCCTTTACGTCCCGTTTTATTTGCCGACCAGTGTTGCGCACGAAGCGGCGTTGTTGAGTGGTGACGAGCACAATCACACAGACCATGTTCTTCCGCCGACACATCACTATCGCGATGCGGAAGTGGCGACGGCTGTCGCTTACAAGGAGCGCAGAATTTCCGGCGCCCAGAAGGTTGAGAGATTTTAGCCATGGACAACTTTGAAACACGCAGACGTCAACGTTTCTTGAGCGAGCAGTACTACGATTGGTTACTGCCGCAACTGACGGATGACATCGAGTACTGGAAGAACAATGACTCGCCGAATGGATCGACGGAGTCCGAGCGTAAGGCCCTGGCGGCGATGCTCGGGGCGACGGGGACCTACAATCGCTTTTTACTCGAATACACGGCTGGAAGGAGTGTCGGTGAGCTACGAGAGATGCTTCCCTCGCTGATCGACACGTTGGTGCATTACACAGCACTTCACCGGCAAGCCAAGCAAGATAGCGGTATGCCGCCGCTGATGTTTGGGGAGATCGGCGACTACGAGTGGGCCGTTCAACTCATAGGTCTCTGCCATTTGTTGCATCGGACTGACCTGCTACCTCAAATTTCCGGAATGCTCGATCCTTTCTATCGGGCACAGGACACGCTGTATGAAGATCTGCTGGCATATAGCATGGACGATCGATACGACGTCGATAAGTGGTTTCATGAAAAACCATATCGGTTGCTCATCAACAGTTTGTACAGAGATTCTGAGGAAGAGAGTACCGCTGATATTGCATCCTATCTTGACGCTTGGTATCCCGCGATGCGGGCTGCATCGTGGCATGACAGCCATCTGACGGCGAACCAGACGGAAGGGGGCGCGTACGTTGGCTACTGGGCTGTTGAGGCAGCTGCCGCGGCCTTTTTGCTTGAACTCGATGATTCGAGCTTTCGCGATCATCTTCTCTATCCAAAGGATCTCGTTGACTTCGCTCGCAGCTACACATCAACGGCGATGCCAGCACCTGTTGATGACGGGGTGCTGAAGATTCGTACCGGTCAGCGATGTCCGCAGAGTGGCATTTGGAGGCCAGTCGGCCATCGCGTTCCTGGCGTGCGAGTTGAGGAGGGGCAGGCGATGCCCGAGGTATTTGCTCCAGATCAACGTGGAGCATACAGGATGCAACCTTCAGTTTGGGAATATGAGCGACCGGTTTAAAGTTCTTCACAATGCAGATGCGACGGGTTGACAAGACAGGGTTACAGACATGAAGAAGAGCAAGGCCCGGTTTCAGGTAAATTCACGACTAGCTCGTATCCTCAGCCAGGAGTATTCGTCTAGTGAGAAGGCTCTTAAGGAACTCATTGACAACGCTTGGGATGCTGACGCCGACAATATATCGATATCGTTACCTGTGCCGATGAGTGACTCGCCGATAGTTATATTCGATGACGGGACTGGCATGACTTCCGACGAGTTGCGGAATCACTATCTTTCGATTGCCTCTGATCGACGAGAGAGGAGTGGCGAGCGTACTGCAAGAAAGCAACGACTCGTAAAAGGCAGAAAGGGCATCGGAAAATTCGCCGGTTTAATGGCGGCGTCAGTAATGACGCTCGAGACTTGCGCACGGGGAATTCGTACAAGCTTTACCTTGCGATTGCATGATCTTCTGAAGGTAGACGACATTGAGCGTCTACCTATCGATTTGATCGTTAATCCATGCGATGCTTCGGCGCATGGAACCACGATAACCTTGACCGAGCTTGATCAACAACTGGCGTTTCCTGATCCTCAAAGGTTACGTCAAATATTGTTGCAGGAATATGGTAGGGAAACAGACCTCGTAATTATTGTTGACGGCAAATCGCTTGGCGTCGACGACGTTGTGGGAACGCTTAAGGACAGCACGCTAACTGTTCCTGGTGTGGGCGACGTAAGATTAAAGTTCGCGATCGCAGAGAAAAAATCGGTGTCGCGTCAACCCGGCATTGTCATTCGCGTGGACGGCAAGGTTGTAGGTAAGCCTTCATTTTTCGGCTTGGACGGACGAGACGACTTCCCACCGAAATTGCTAAAGCGCTTGTATGGAGAAATCGACGCCGATGGTCTTCGAAACCATGTAACTGCCGGTTGGGATAGCCTTGTTGAAAACAGTGAACTATTGGCGCGTGTAACAGAGTTGGTCGCACCTCTTATTTTTAGTGCATTCAAGGAAACACACGGCAGAGAGATCCAGCTTGCGCATGCACGTCTGCGGCGTGATATCAAGGAAAGACTCGCCGCTCTGCCCGAGCATCGAAGAGAATACGCGGAAAGCGCAATAAAAAAGACACTTGAAAGGTTTTATCGAGAGCCTGCGGAAAAAGTAGAGCCGTTCGTATACGTGCTCCTTGAGGCGATTGAGCGGTCAGATTACGGGGCAGTTGTTCGGCACCTCGCGCAAGCTCGCCAGAAGGATATCGCTGCGCTTGCTGATGCGTTGGACGAATTTGGTTTGGCCGATATGGCACATTTGGTCGAACAAGCGAAGGCGCGGCAAGAGTATCTCGATAATCTCGAGGCGCTGTCTAGGGATAGTAAGACGCTCGAAGCGCAGATGCACAGGTCAATCGAACGGAATCTCTGGGTTTTTGGACCCGAGTTCTCAGCCTTCAGTTCGAACAAGACGCTTCAACGACAGGTCGAAGATTTTCTCGGAAAGAAGTTCAGTGGTGCAAGGGCGAACAAACGCCCCGACCTCTTGCTCAATGAAAATTTGAACGGTGAATGTCTCCTGCTGGAGTTCAAGAGGCCTTCGCACTCATTGAACAGAGACGACTACACACAGGCGACTGACTATCGTCATGATTTGGCGAAGCACATGAACAAGCCTATCAGAGTCTTGATTGTTGGAGGGGATCGGTCTGCGGATTATCCCACCACCAATCTCGAGCCTGATGTTCGCGCTGCAAGTTTTCTTGATGTGATTAGTACGGCGAGGCGGCAACTCGAGTGGCAACTGCGGCAGTTAACGTGATAGCTAGACTTGCCCCCGCATGACCGGATATCCAATAACGCTTAGAGTGTGTTTTTTACTTTTAAAAATACTGGACAGCGCGAGTGAGCATCAACGAGACAAAGACGACGAAGTGCAATGCGGGAGGATGGCCAGTGAAACTGGTCTGCAAAGTCCTTGGATTGACGCGCCTGAACGTATCGACACGCAAGTCACGTGAGGCGACTTGGCGCGACGCACGGCGGTCCAGACCAACCCACGATGCATCGATCGTCGAGGCCATTCAGCGGGTTATCAGTGACTTGCCCAGCTACGGATATCGACGCGTATGGGGCGTTGCACCGCAAGCGTATCCCAGCGGGACAGTCATCGCTGAACGTCAAGCGCATTTACCGCGTGATGCCATGGCCTGCTGATGCAACGCAGGGCAGCATTGAATGTACCGGTTCCTCGCACCAGCCGGCAATCGCGCCTACGAGATCGCAACCGCACGAATTCAAATGACGCACTCGATCAATCGCGGGCCACGTTGCTTCATCGCATTGGAGAACGCATCCTCGAACTCGGATGGCGTATCGACGCTCACCGCGTGAACACCCATGCCGTTCGCAAGCGCGACCCAGTTCAACGTTGGATTCTCGAGATCGAACATCGACGCGGCCAGCGCGCCGTCACTCGACGCGCCGACTCGCTTCAACTCGTTGCTGAGAATCTTGTAGCCGCGATTCGCGTAGATCACTGTAGTGACATCGACGTTTTCGCGCGCTTGTGTCCACAGAGATTGCAGGATATACATCGCGCTGCCATCGCCTTGCAGGGTGACCACCTTTCGGTCCGGGCAGGCAATGCCGGCGCCTGTCGACACCAGCCATCATGCTCCCGATGGCCCCGCCGGTGAGATTGAGAAAATCGTGCGGCGCCGCGTGCGCCGTCAAGCCAAAGTGCGCAAAGCCGCATGAGATCGACTCATCGCTGACAATCGCCTGTTCCGGCAAATGCTTCGCTATTACCTGCATGATCGGCCGTGCATCGAACGGCCCATGCGTGTCCACTTCGATATGCCTGGCTGCAACCCGTTGCTCCCTCGCATTTCCCGCGCCCAACGCGTCTACCAGCGATTCCAGCGCGACCACGCCATTCTCATGGGGATGGGATAACACCGCCAGACGACAATCCTTCGGTGTCAACCAGCTCGGCTTGTCCGGATAGGCGAAAAAGCTGACGGGAGGCTGGGCGCCCACCAGCACCAACAACTCGGTGCCGGCGAGAAAGTCGGCGACCTGCTCGGCAAAATACGGCAAACGCTCGACCTGAACGCGGCCGATGCCCCGTTGCATCCTCGGAAAGAAGGTGTCGCATAACAGTCGCGCCCCCGTCTGCGCAGCGAGCTTGCCCGCAGCGCGCAGCCCGCGCTCCTGCAACGCCTCGCCGCGAATCAGAATGGCTGCGCGCTGGCTGCTCCGGATGCGCTGCGCCACGTGATCGATACTGTCTTGCGATACGTGTGCGCGCGTCGGTTTTACCACGGCCGGGGCAGCAAGATCCGCTTCCTCCCAAGCGGTATCGGCGGGCAAGACGAGCGTGGCGATGCGGCCGGGCCCTTCGAGCGACGCCTGTACCGCACGTGCGGCATCCGCTCCCACGGTGCGCGCGCTGGTCGACGTGTGTATCCAGGCCGACACAGGGCGCGCGAATCCCACCAGATCCGATGACAAGGGAGCGTCGTAACGCATGTGTGAGGCTGCATGCTCTCCCACGATGTTGACGATGGGGGAATCGGCCTTGCGCGCGTTATGCAAGTTCGCCAGACCGTTCGCCAACCCCGGGCCGAGATGCAGCAACGTGCAGGCCGGCCTGCCCATCATGCGGCCATAGCCATCGGCCGCGCCGGTGACCACCCCTTCATACAGCCCCAGAACGGGCCGCATGCCCTCCACGTTGTCCAGCGCCGCCACGAAGTGCATTTCCGACGTACCGGGATTGGCAAAGCAAACATTCACATCGTTCGCAATCAACGAACGCAACAAACTTTCCGCACCATTCACGACCATGACCTCAGGTGAGTTATCCATCTCGGGCTGCCATCCGCTTGGCCCCGCCAAGGGCTTGAGTGACAGCGCATGCCGGATCGTATCCACCGCGGTAAGATGCAAAAATGATGTGCAAATAGAATCTTTGTTACATGATGCGCAAGAATCTCGACTACGGTTTGCTCCATGCGATGACGGCGTTCATACGCGTCGTCGATGCGGGGAGCTTTACGGCGGCGGCATTGCAGATGGCGCTGACCACCGCCCAGGTATCGCGGCTCGTCTCGGATCTGGAGAACCGCTTGCAGACGCAACTGCTGCAGCGCACGACCCGGCGTCTCGCGCTGACCGGCGTGGGGGAGCGCTACGCAAACGAATGCAGGAGCATTCTCGAGCTCGTCGCGGAAGCGGAAAGCAATGCCGCGGGCGCCGCCGTGCAGCTCTCGGGCCGGTTGCGCGTGATGTGCATGGCAAGTTTCGGGAGCCGTTACGTCGTCCCTCTCGTCTCGCAATATTGCGCGCGATATCCGCAGGTCCAGGTGGAATACAGCACGTCGCAATATGTGCCGGATCTGCTCGCAGAAGGCACCGACGTCAGCGTGTACCTTGCCCAGCAATTGCGCGATTCCGGCCTGGTGGCGCACCGGCTCGGCTCGACCTTCGCGGTGTTGTGCGCCGCGCCCGACTACCTCGCGCGGTGTGGCACGCCCAAGCATCCACGCGAATTGGTCAATCACGCGTGCCTGCGCCTCGTCAATCCGTCGATCACGCCGCATTGGGAGCTGACCGACGGCAAGCATGTCCACGCGCTGGACCCGAGTGGCCCGGTTGTCGGCAACAACCCGGAAGTGGTGGTGCATGGCGTCTTGAGCGCCCTGGGCATCGCGATGCTGCCGTGCTACACGGTGGTCGACGCGTTGCGCAAAGGCTCGCTGGTGCAGGTGTTGCCGCGCTGGCGATCGCCTGAAATCGGGGTCTTCGCGCTGATTCCGTCGAGGCGCTTCATCGACGCGAAAACGCGTGCATGGCTCGAACTGTTGAAAGCCGAAACGCCAGCGGCACTGGAGCGTGACATCCGGTTTTTCGAGCCTGGCCAAATGGCGAGGAAGAATCGCTAGTCAAGCTTGCCGTGCCGCTTCATCGGAGCCGAACCCGGCGTTTGATGCGTTCCGGAACGCACCGGCTCGCGCTATCGTTGGCGGCCGCCTCGCCGATCAACGCACCGACGGCGCCGCCGCCAGCAAGCTGCGCAGGAACACCATGATCATGTGTCCGATCGGCGCCTCGGACAGCATCGAACGCTGCAACGCCAGGCCCTGCGAAAGCCCCATGAACGAGATGGCCAGCACGATCGGCGGCTCCGGCGGCACCTTCCCCAATCTGGCGAAAATCTGCGCAATGCAATAGGCGAGACCGTCGCGATGCGCATCGAGCAAGGCCTGCGAGGTCGCTGCAAAATCGCTGTTGCGCCCGCCGTGAAGCTTGAATTCGACGCCCAGCACCGACCACTCCGGCTCGGCATCGAGCGTTCGCGCCCAGGATTCCAGCGCATTCAGGATATCGTCCGCGGAGGCCGCCGGGTCCCTCAGTGCGGCGGCGATATCGGCCACTTGCGACGTCGAGCGCTCCTGCATCAGCGCCAGAAACAGCGCGTCCTTGCTGGCGAAGTTCGAATAGAACGCACCCTGCGTATAACCGGCTTCGGCCGCGATATCCCTGAGCGACGTGGCGCCGAACCCCCGCTCGACAAACAGCCGTTTCCCCGCGGCAAGCAAATGCGCACGAGTCTGCAATCGGCTTGCTTCGCGGCTCAGTCGTGGGGGTTGGGGCGCCGTATTCATGGCACGAAGGATATCAGTTGATATTTAAAATTCAACTGGCTATCATTGCGTTTTCCTTTCAAATATCACTTGATATGCGAAAGGATGTGAAGCGAGTTCGCCTCCGTGGCGGGTCGTGTCGGCCCGGCTCGGCTCGGGACATCCCGGCGAAGCCGGCCGAACGCACCGGCTCGTTTCAGGCAATCGATTAGTCATGCGAATCGTTTTTGCGGTTCTCATGAGAGCGTGAAGCAGGAAAGCGGAAGATGAATGCAGGAAGAACCCGAAAGGCCCGAAAGACATATCCGCAGCTCGTCGCGGAGCTGGCCGCGCTGGACGAGCAAATCGAGCGCACGCGGGCCCGCGAGCGTACCGATGCGATCGAGGCGGTTCATACGCTGATGGAAACCTATGCGATCAAGCATCGCGACCTGATCGGCAGAAATGGCGGGCGCGGCCCGTACGTCGTGAAAGCGCTGCCGGTGCGGTATCGCGATCCGGCGAGCGGGAGGGAGTGGTGTGGGCGCGGCAACGTTCCGCTCTGGATCCGGGGAAAGGATCGCAGCCAGTTCGCCGTCGTCGAGCCGGCTCACGCCTGCAAAAGCCAAAACGGCGAGACGGAACATGAGCTGGGGGACGCGAACCTCGCGGGACGGGCTGTCCGGCCCGACCGTAAGAAATCCCCGACCTGAGCCGGAGATTTCATTGCACGTTCGGCTTATCCCTCAGATTCGGCGGCTGCCCGATTGTCTTCATGCCGCCGCCGAGGTCTTTGCCGTCGTCGTTCAGCTTCGCGCCACAGGCGAGAAGGAAGGATGCATGTTTCGCCAGATAGTCGAGGTGTTCGGGTCGTGCCTCCAGTCGCAGCGGGAAGCTATTGGGGCGGTCCCAGGTTTCAATCACGTACGGCATGGTCTTCTCCCATTTAAGTTGCGCGTTTGTAACGGCCGCCATGATCGGTATCGTGAAGCGCTCGCACAACCGGCGCATGCCGTCGACATTGAACCGGGCGAGAGATTGCTCGACGACCGCGATGCCGGCATCTTCCAGGCGTTCGATTCCCCACGTCGCAGCGGATTCGTCCCAGCACTGATTCGCGTCCACATGCACTCGCGCTCGGTCGCCAAGCGCGTGCTTGATTGCGTAGGCACGTTCCACGTCTTTGCGCAGGTCGCCTTTGCCCACCGCGCCGTCGGCGTCGCGCACGCGAACGATCACCAGGCCCTGGCTGTTAAAAATCACGTTTCTCGAGGAGGGACGCGCGGATGTCGCGGTCTTGCGATTGCCGGCCGGCGCGTTGCCGGCGATGTTGCAAACCGTCGTGGTACGCAGGGAGGGCGTCATGGCCTGCCTGCGAGAAGACCATCGACTCGCCGGCAAGCCTGTCCACGTCGCCGACTTGCGGGACGAACCGTTTCTCGCCACTCACCTGCGAGAAGGGCATGGCTTTTACGACACGGCACTGCGCGTTTGCCGCGCGGCCGGCTTCGAGCCACGCATCGTCAGTCGCTCACATCAGTTCTCGACGATCGTCGGGCTGGTCGCCGCAGGACGCGGCGTGGCGCTCGTGCCCGAGTCCGTGGCCAAGCTCGCCTTGCCGGGCGTCGTGTATGAAGCGCTGGACGACTGCGAACTCATGTCGGACATGGCCGTCGCGTTCCGGGCCGAAGGCAACGCACCGTGGACAGTCCGTTTCATCGAACTCTGCGCGAAGTTCATCGATCGGGTGGACTGATTCCCGCCGACCTTGAGAAGCCAGGGCGGCACGCGGGCGCTTGCTCGATCGAATCGGGCGCGCCATGCCTTGCCAAGGCTCGCGAAGTCTCGATCGACCCGGCTTCGGCCGGGTTTTTCGCCTGGGCCGGGGCGGCCTCGTCAGATCCGGCCGGCGGCGACGGCAGCCGGCGGGGCGACCAGCAGTGCCGAGAGCGCCTGTAGCGCGTCAGGCGTCACGAACAGTATCTCGCCGTTGCTCAGCCACACATGGCCATTGCCCGTCTTCATCGGTTGTACGGCGACGATCGCATTCGGATTCACGTGGTAATCGAGCGGGGTGGCCGACTTCAGTTCGACCGGCACGAGCGGCACGCCGGCGGCGGTCAGGGCCGCCAGGACGTCGACCAGCGGCGTGGGCGAGGTGAGCGTGCGGGCCCGGACGGGGGGCGTATGCGTGACGGCTTGGGGGTCGCGCGCATTCAGCCCGATCGTGGTGCCGCCCGGCGCGGTGGTGGAGCGAGAGATCGTCACGACTTGGGCGGGGTTGAGGGCGGCCGTCGGATACTGGTCGGCAGTCAACACGGGAATCTGAATGAGGGGCATCGATAAGGTCTCCTGGTGGCGATGGCAGGCGGCACACGAGCGCGCGCCGAACCCAGGCAGATCATCCACTACGGAGGGCCACCGGCATAGGGGGGCATCAAATTATCGAGGCCGGCGGGTGATGCATGGCCACGATGGTCGGCCGATCGTGGCCCGATCGCAATTGCGCATCGAGCCAGGCCAGCGCGTCGCGATCGAGTTCGCCGTGGTGCAGGTCTGGCACCGACGTGTCCAGCGCGACAATCCGCACGTCGTCGACATCGAACGCGAAATGCAGCGGGCCTCGTTCCGGCAGGTAGTCGTGTTCGGGAAAGGCGCGTCGCAGGTTTTCGCGCCGGTCGTGATTGCCCGGCATCACGGCGAACGGGATCGTCAACGGCGCCAGCAAGCGCCTGGGTTCGGCGTATTCTTCCGGCGCGCCCTCATCGGTCAGGTCGCCGGTGATCAGAACGAAGTCGGGCTTCGGCACGAGCGCATTCAGTGTTGCGATGGCGTGCGCCAGCATGGCGTTCGAATCGACCACATCCTGATACAGCACGCCCGCGGGGCGAATATGCAAATCGGAGCGTTGCGCAATGATCGTCATGACGGATTCCGTGTGGGACGGGATGCGAAATCAGGCTGCACGCGCACCGATGCGTTCGAGCCAGAGCGGAAGATCGGCGATGCTGTCGAGCACGGTGTCGAACGCGTCGCGATGCTGCTCGATCCATTCCGGGCGGTGTTTGCCGGTACGGACATGTAGCGCGTGAGCGCCAATGGCGCGCGCGCCGGCCATGTCGGTGGCCAGGTCGTCACCCACGAAAAGCGATGGTTTCGGCAAACCCCTGCCGCTCGTGCTGGTGGTGCTCGGTTACGGTGTGGCGATCGCCTGCCTGGCCAATGCGCAAAAGGGCTTGCCGATGTCGCTGATATCGTCGGCCTGGGCCGGCCTCGGCATCACGCTGGTGACGATCGTGGCTGCATTTCGGTATCAACAGGCGCCGAATGCGGCGTCGATCGGCGGGATCTTCATGATCATCGTGGGGATCACGATCGTGAATCTGTTCGGGACCGTTCAAGGGCATTGAGCGGCCTGCTGCCCAGGCGCTTTTCGCCTGGGCAGCAGGCCGACGATACGCGGCATGAGCTTGCCTACGCTCACACGGCGATCAGTTCTCTAACCCCGTTCGCTTCCATCTCGCTGCCGGCGCCGCCCGTGACGATCTCGCCGCGGCTCATCACCCAATACTGGTCGGCGATCGAGCGCGCGAAATCGTAATACTGCTCGACCAGCAGCACCGTCATGTTGGTTTCGTCGACGAGCTGGCGCAGCGTGCGGCCGATGTCCTGGATGATCGACGGCTGGATGCCTTCGGTCGGCTCGTCGAGGATCAGCAATTGCGGCTCGCTCATCAACGCACGGCCGATCGCAAGCTGCTGTTGCTGCCCGCCCGACAGGTCGCCGCCACGCCGCGCGCGCATGTCCTTCAGCACCGGAAACAATTCGTAGATGCGGTCCGGCACCTTCGACGGCGCCTTGCGGCTCGCCGCGCCCACCAGCAGGTTTTCCTCCACCGTCAGGCGCGGAAAGATGTCGCGGCCCTGCGGCACGTAGGCCAGCCCGGCCGCCACCCGCGCATGCGGGGCCAGTGCGTCGAGCGGCTTGCCGCGCCACGCCACGCTGCCGTTCTTCGCGGCCACCACGCCCATCAGGCAGCGCAGCAGCGTGGTCTTGCCCACGCCGTTGCGCCCGAGCAGCACGGTCAGCTTGCCGTCCTCGGCCGTGAGATTGACGTTGCGCAGGATGTGGCTGCCGCCATAGAACTGATTCAGCGATTCGATCTTCAACATGCTGGGGATTCCTTATCGACCGAGGTAGGACTCGATCACGGCTTCGTCGCGCTTGACCGTGTCGAGCGTGCCCTGCGCGAGCACCGCGCCTTCGGCCATCACGGTCACGCGGCCGGTGTCGCCCGCGAGCGCTGCGACGAACTCCATGTCGTGTTCGACCACCATCATCGAGCAGGTGCCGCGCAGCGTGTTCAAGAGCTGCGCGAGTTCCATGGTTTCGTGGTCGGTCATGCCGGCGGCCGGTTCGTCGAGCAGCAGCAGCGCTGGCTGCTGCATCAGCAGCATGCCGATTTCGAGCCGCTGCTTCTGGCCGTGCGACAGCTCGCCGGCCAGCCGATAGGCGCTGTCTTCGAGCTTGATCAGTTCGAGGGTTTCCTCGATGCGTTGCTGGGCGTGGCGATCCAGACGCGAGCGCAGCGATGCGAACCAGCCTTTATCCGCTTTCATCGCCAGTTCGAGGTTTTCCCAGACGGGATGCGCCTCGAACACGGTCGGCTTTTGGAACTTGCGGCCGATGCCGGTGCGCGCGATCTCGGGCTCGTTCATGCGCGACAGGTCGATGGTCTGGCCGAGGAACACCTTGCCCGAATCGGCCTTCGTCTTGCCGGTGATCACGTCCATCATGGTGGTCTTGCCCGCGCCGTTCGGGCCGATGATGCAGCGCAGTTCGCCTGCGTCGATCGACAGCGAGAGCTTCTTGAGCGCGCGAAAGCCGTCGAAACTTACTTCGATATCCTCAAGATAGAGGATCGTGCCGTGCGAGGTATCGATCTCGCCTGGGGTGACAACGCGCCCCATCGACGCAACGCCGCTGACGGTCAGTTCGTCGCTACGGTCGGTAACTTCGTGTCCGCTCACTTTCGGCCTCCACGTTTCATGACGGATTCGATCACGCCCACGATGCCGCGCGGCATCAGGAGCGGCACCAGCACGAAGATCAGGCCGAGGAAGAACAGCCAGTATTCGGCGAAGTAGGCCGTAAAGAAGCTCTTCGCGCCGTTCACCGCGAACGCGCCGATGATCGGGCCGATCAGCGTGCCGCGCCCGCCCACCGCCACCCAGATCGCCATCTCGATCGAGTTGCCCGGAGACATCTCGCTCGGGTTGATGATGCCGACCTGCGGCACATAGAGCGCGCCGGCGATGCCGCACAGCACGGCCGACACGGTCCACACGAACAGCTTGTAGGCGAGCGGGCTGTAGCCGAGGAACATCAGCCGCGTTTCGCCGTCGCGCACGGCGGTGACCACCCGCCCGAGCTTCGAGGTGACGATCGCGCGCGCGGCGATGAACGCGAGCACCAGCGTGGCGAACGTCAGTAGCAGCAACACCGTGCGCATGCCGGGCGAGGTGATGGTGTAGCCGGCCAGGCGCTTGAAATCGGTGAAGCCGTTGTTGCCGCCGAAGCCGGTTTCGTTGCGATAGAACAGCAGCATCGCGGCGAACGTCATGGCCTGCGTGATGATCGACAGGTACACGCCCTTCACGCGCGAGCGGAACGTGAAGAAGCCGAACACCCAGGCGATCACGGCCGGGGCCAGCACCACCAGCGCCAGCGCGACGATCAGGTGATCGGAGCCGTTCCAGTACCACGGCAGCGATTTCCAGTTCAGGAACACCATGAAGTCGGGCAGGTTGCTGCCGTACACGCCGTCGTGGCCGATCTCGCGCATCAGGTACATGCCGATCGCATAGCCGCCGATCGCGAAGAACAGGCCGTGGCCGAGGCTCAGGATGCCGCAGTAGCCCCACACGAGGTCGAGCGCGAGCGCACCGATCGCGTAGCACATGAACTTGCCGGCGATCGTCATCGCATAGGACGACAAATGAAACGTGCTCGACTCGGGCGTGACGAGCGCCGCGATCGGCACGCCGATGCCGATCACGATGCACAGCGCGACCAGCGCGAGCCAAGCGCGGCGCGACAGCAGCGCGGCGCGCGGCGGCAGGCCGAGCGCGAAGCCGGATGTGCCGCCCGCGCCCGGGGTGGGCAGCGTGGCCGGCGTGACCGGCGCGGCGGCGAGGGACGAGGTCGAAGTCATGTTTCAGGCCTCCGCGCTACGGCCCTTCAGGGCGAACATGCCCTGCGGGCGTTTCTGAATGAACAGCACGATCATGACGAGCACCACGATCTTGGCGAGCACGGCGCCCCAGAACGGCTCGATCGCCTTGCTGACGAGGCCGAGGCCGAAGCCGCCCACCACCGTGCCGGCGATCTGGCCCACGCCGCCGAGCACCACCGCCATGAACGAATCGATGATGTAGTTCTGGCCGAGGTCGGGGCCGACGTTGCCGATCTGCGAGAGCGCGCAGCCGCCGAGCCCGGCGATGCCCGCGCCGAACGCGAATGCATAGGAATCCACACGAGCCGTCTTCACGCCGACGCAGGCCGCCATCCGGCGGTTCTGCGTGACGGCGCGCACGAACAGGCCGAGGCGAGTCTGGGTCAGCACGGCCCAGGCGATGCCGACCACGATCAGCGAGAACGCCAGGATCGCGATGCGGTTGTACGGCAGGATCAGGTTCTGCATGACGCTTACGCCGCCGCTCATCCACGACGGGTTCGAGACCTGCACGTTCTGCGCGCCGAAGATCATGCGGGTGGCCTGGATCAGGATCAGGCTCACGCCGAAGGTGGCCAGCAGCGTTTCGAGCGGGCGGCCGTACAGATGCTTGAGCACGGTGCGCTCCAGCACCACGCCCACCACGGCGGCGGCCACGAACGAGGCCGGCACGGCCAGCAGCGGATACCAGTCGAACGCGCCCGGCGCGTAGCGCTGGAACAGCGTCTGCACCACATAGGTGGCGTAGGCGCCGATCATCAGGAATTCACCGTGCGCCATGTTGATCACGCCGATCAGGCCGTAGGTGATCGCCAGGCCGAGCGCGGCGAGCAGCAGCACGCTGCCGAGCGAGAGGCCGGCGAACAGCGTGCTGGCGATCTCGCCGCGTTCCTGCAGCGAATGCAGTGCGTCGAGGCCTTCCTGCGCCGCCGCGCGCACTTGCGCATCGGGTTCGGCGAAGCTGCCGTCGGGGTTCTTCGCGACGAGCGGGCGCAACTGCTCGATCATGTCGAGATCGTGGCGCGCGGCCACCACCTTCACGGCTTCGAGCCGCTTGGCGGCGTCCTTGTCGTGCAGCGCGGTGATCGCCCACAGCGCGTCGAGGCGGCGCTTGAGCGTGGCATCGGTTTCCTTCGCGCGCGCTTTTTCGATCAGCGGCTTGATCGACGAATCGGGATTCTTGAGCAGGGCATCGACCGCGGCGGTGCGCGTGGCGAGATCGGGCGAGGCGAGGTCGAGCGCCGACAGCGCGTTGGCCACCTTGCTGCGCAGCAGGTTGTTGAGCGTGATGGCTTGCGCGTCGCCGGGCTGCACGGTGGCGCCGCTCAGGGCGTCCTTGGTGCTGCCGTCGTCGGCCTGCACCAGCAGCTTGCCGTCGTCGGTGGCGAGCACGCCGCCGTCGGCCAGCGCGTGCAGCAACGCGACCGATGCGGCATCGCCTGCCGCCGAGAGATGGTCGATCGCGGCGAGCTTCGCATCGAAATCGTCGCCGGCCAGCGCGGCCGTATCGGCGGCATCGAGCGCGAACGCCGGGCTGGGCGCGACGCACGCGAGCGCGGCGAAAGCAGCGAGCGCGGCAAGGCCGTGTCGGGCGCGGCGTGGGAACGTGAGCATCGGAAAATCCTGGCTGTCGGTTGAACCGCAGGGTGAACAACCGCGCGACCGGCCGGCCGCGCGGGGAGAAGCGGCCGCGCACGGCGCGGTGCGCGGAGGCCGCCTCGCGGGCGGCCGCCCGTTCAGGCGAGCGCGGCGCGGCGGCGGCGCAGGAAGTCGCCGATCGAGCTGACCACGTCGGGCTTGCCCGCGTTGCCCGGGATATACGGGCTCCACGGTTGCGCGCGCACCGTCGTCTTGGTGCGCCACACCACGTTGAACTGGCCGTCGGCGCGGATCTCGCCGATCATCACCGGCTTGTGCAGGTGGTGATTGCCGTCCATCTCCAGCACGAAGCCCGACGGCGCGTTGAACTTCTGGCCGATCATCGCCACGCGCACCTTGTCGACGTCCGTGCTCTTGGCCTTCTCGACCGCCTGCTTCCACATGTGGATGCCGACGAAGGTCGCTTCCATCGGATCGTTCGTCACGCGCTTGGCGCCGCCCGGCAGGTTGTTCTTCTTGACCCAGTCCGCGAACATCGCCTTGAACTTCGCGTTCTCGGGATTGCGCAGCGACATGAAGTAGTTCCAGGCGGCCAGGTTGCCGACCAGCGGCTTGGTGTCGATGCCGCGCAGTTCTTCCTCGCCCACCGAGAACGCCACCACCGGCACGTCGGTGGCCTTGAGGCCCTGGTTGCCGAGTTCCTTGTAGAACGGCACGTTCGAATCGCCGTTGATGGTGGAGATCACGCAGGTCTTGCCGCCTTGCGAGAAGGTGCGGATGTTCGAGACGATGGTCTGGTAGTCGCTATGACCGAACGGCGTGTAGACCTCCTGAATATCGGCGTCCTGAACGCCCTTCGATTTCAGGAACGCGCGCAGGATCTTGTTGGTCGTGCGCGGGTACACGTAGTCGGTGCCGAGCAGGAAGAAGCGCTTGGCGGCGCCGCCTTCGGCGCTCATCAGGTATTCGGTGGCGGGGATCGCCTGCTGGTTCGGCGCGGCGCCCGTGTAGAACACGTTGCGCGACATTTCCTCGCCTTCGTACTGCACCGGGTAGAACAGCAGGCCGTTCAGTTCCTCGAACACCGGCAGCACCGATTTGCGCGACACCGAGGTCCAGCAGCCGAACGTGACGGCGACCTTGTCCTGCGTGAGCAGCCCGCGCGCCTTCTCGGCGAACAGCGGCCAGTTCGAGGCCGGATCGACCACCACCGGCTGCAACTGGCGGCCCATCACGCCGCCCGACTTGTTGATTTCCGCGATGGTCATCAGCGCGGTGTCCTTCAACGAGGTCTCGGAGATCGCCATCGTGCCCGACAGCGAATGCAGGATGCCGACCTTGATCGGACCTTTGTCCGTGCTTTGTGCCAGTGCCGACGGCACCTTTGCTGCCAGACCCGCTACCCCGACTGCCGATGCGACCTTCAAGAACTCGCGCTTTTTCATGGATCGTCCCAAGTGGTTGAATGTTGTATCTGGTCTTGGATACAAGACGATATTCAAAAGAGCAGCTTTCGTGCCAGCACGGTCATTCAAGGTTTGCGAGGAGGGATCAAGAAAAACGGGCCCAATTTGGACCCGTCGAGAACCGATTTCGGTGCGCGGCAGCGTCAATCTGGTGCGCAGCGCGGGGGCGATGCATCAGTCAGGCGTGCATGAATCAGGCGTCTTCGCGGCTGCTGTATCGTTCGCGCGCGGTTTGCATCATGTACAGCGTGATGCGTTTCACCTCGGCCTGACTTTCCGCGATGTGCTCGCGGATCATCGCCTGGGCCGGTGCGTCGTCGCCGGCCGCGATCGCATCGAGAATGGCGGCGTGCTCCTGGTAGGTCGCCGTGATGCGTGGCGCTTTCGTGAAATCGAGGCGGCGGATGATGCGGATGCGCTCGGTCACGTCGGCGTGCATGCGTGCCATTTCCAGATTGCCGACCGCGGCAACCAGGCCCGCATGGAACGCCTCGTCCAGCGCGGCCACCTTGACGCCATCCTGCTCGCGCTTGCGGGGCGGGACGCACCAGATGCCGCGCAAGGTCGCGAGTGCCGGTTGCAGATCTTCGGCGACGATACGCGCGATGGCATTGGTTTCCATCATCACGCGGATCTCGTACAGATCCTCGAAATACTTGAAATCGAACGCCCGTACCTGCCAGCCGCTCTTGAAGTGCACGTCGACGTAGCCTTCGCGCTGCAGCCAGAACAGCGCCTGCCGCACCGGAGTGCGACTGACCTGCATGCGCGTGGCAATGTCGCCCTCACTGAATTTGTCGCCAGGCAACAGCCGAAAATCGAAGATGTCGGCCTTCAGTTGCGCGTAGATCTGCGCAGCGAGATTGCTGGATTGCCTGGACGGGCCGTCCGGCGCGCGATTATCCACCATGAGAAATTCCGGAAGCGGTTGACTGAAGCGGGGGCGTCATGTGAGGGAAACCAGCGGATCGCCTGCCTGGACCATCATACCCGCTCGACAATGGAAGTCCTTAATCGTCCCGTTGCGTGTGGCGACCACCGGAAACTCCATTTTCATGGCCTCCAGGATCATCAGCGTGTCGCCCGCGCTGACCGCGTCGCCGGGCGCCGCGGTCAGCTTCCAGACGTTGGCGCTGATGTCGGCACGAATCGCGTCGACCTCGGCGTCGACCTCGGCATCGCCGCCGGCCGACCGGCGATCGTCGTGAAGTGGGGTTTCCGCGTCGGATGCGCCGCTCGTCGCCCAGTGTGCGACTTCGGCGTCGAACGCCGCCCGCTGGGTTTGCCTGAAGTCGCGCAGTTCGGGTTCGATGCCGGCGAGAAACGCGTTGTAGGCGCCGAGGTCGAAGACTTCCTCTTCGATGCGCACCGTCTCGCGGCCTTCGCGGAAATCGGCACGCAGCGCATCGAGTTCCGCTTCGTTGACGGGGTAGAAGCACACCTGGTCGAAGAAGCGCAGCAACCAAGGCTTGCCCTCCACGAACAGGCGGTTTTTCAGGAACTTGTTCCAGATCGGCAGGGTGCGGCCGACGAGCTGATAGCCGCCCGGCGAATCCATGCCGTAGATGCACATGTACACGCCGCCGATGCCCACCGTGCCTTCCGCCGTGTAGGTGCGGGCAGGGTTGTATTTCGAGGTCAACAGGCGGTCGCGCGGATCGACCGGCACCGCGCAGGGCGCGCCGAGATACACATCGCCCAGGCCCAGAACCATGTAGCGCGCGCGATACAAGACATCGCGCACCGCGTCCACCGAGGCGAGCCCGTTGATGCGCCGCATGAATTCCGTATTGCTCGGCAGCCACGGCGCCGTGTCGCGTACCGATCGTCGGTAGCGGGCGACCGCGTCGAGCGTGGCCGAATCCTCGAACGCCATCGGCAGGTACACCACTCGGCTCGGCACCTTCATGGTGGCGATGTCGCCTAGCATGTCGTCGGCCGCGGCCAGCGCGCGCACCAGCGAGCGTTGCGGCAGCACGCGGCTGTCGTAGCGCACCTGCAGCGAGCGCACGCCCGGCGACAGCTCCAGGATGCCGGCATGATCGGCCTGCTCGAGTGCTTCCATCAGCGCATGAATGCGAAAGCGCAGGTTCAGGTCGAGCACGTTTTCGCCGTATTCGACGAGGATGTACTTGTCGCCGGCCTGGCGGAACACCGTCTTCGGGCGATCGCCGTCAGCCGCCGCCTCGAACAGGATCGGCGAACCGCGGCGGCTCGCGAGCGCGGGCGCGTTGCCCGCGACACCGGCGCGGAAATCGATCATCGTCGCGTCCTGCCTGCGCTCGAGCGCCAGTGCATCGTCGAAGCCCATCTCGCGGAAGCGGATGCGATCGCCCGGTTTGACCTGGCCGACCTTCCAGAGCTCGGCCTTGGCGATCGTGACCGGGCACACGAAGCCGCCGAGGCTCGGGCCATCGCGCGTCAGGATCACGGGCATGTCGCCCGTGAAGTTGATGCTGCCGATCGCATATTCGCAATCGTGGATGTTGGACGGGTGCAGGCCGGCTTCACCGCCATCGGAACGGGCCCATCGAGGCTTCGGGCCGTTCAGGCGAATGCCGAGACGGTTCGAGTTGTAGTGCACTTCCCACTCGCTCGAAAAGAACGCCTCGATCGATTCCGGCCTGAAGAAGTCCGGGGCGCCGTGCGGACCATACAGCACCCCGATTTCCCAGGTGTTGCCGTAGGTCGGCACGAGCGAGGCCGGCAACGCCTCGGGCGCGAAGGCCGGGGAGAGCGCGGCGGTGGCGGGCAGCGCCGGATCGGCGATCGGCAGCACGTCGGCCGCGCGCAGCGTGCGGCCGGCATGGCCGCCGAACTGGCCGAGCGCGAAGGTCGAGCGGCTGCCGAGATAGCGCGGCATATCCAGGCCGTTGCGCACGGCCAGATAGGTGCGGCAGCCGCTTTGCGCCTTGCCGATCCGCAGGGTCTGGCCGGCCGACACCGTGACGGGGGCCCAGAACGGAACCGGCTCGGCGTCGAGTGTCGCATCGGTCGGGGCGCCGGTCAGCGCGATGAGCGTATCCGCGTGGAAGCGAAGGGTGGGCCCGAGCACGGTGGTCTCGATGCCGGCCGCTGCCTCGACGTTGCCGACGATGCGGTTGGCGATGCGAAACGCCCAGTCGTCCATCGGGCCGGACGGCGGCACGCCGATGTCCCAATACCCGACACGGCCGGGATAGTCCTGCACGGTGGTGTAGGTGCCGGCCTCGATCACCTCGACCGCGGCGGGGCGGTACGCGAAGCCGTCCAGATAGCGCGTCGAGACGCGGCCGCTGCCGAAGCCGTCGCTGGCCACGACCTTGCGCAGATAGTCGAGATTGGTGGCGATGCCGGACAGTCGCGTCGCATCGAGCGCCCGGCGCATCGCGGCCATGGCGGCCGGGCGGTCCTCGCCGTGCACGATCAGCTTGGCGATCATCGGGTCGTAATGCGCGGACACCTCGGTGCCCGTTTCGACCCAGCCGTCGACACGCACGTCGGCCGGGAACGCGACTTCGGTCAGCGTGCCCGGGCTCGGCGCGAAGTTGCGCAACGGGTTCTCGGCATAGATGCGCACCTCGATCGACGCGCCGCTCGGCTCGATCTCGCGATCGAGCGCGGGCGGCTCGCCGGCGGCGGTCGCGATCATCCACTCCACCAGGTCGATGCCGGTCACGCTCTCGGTGATCGCATGCTCGACCTGAAGGCGCGTGTTGACCTCCAGAAAATAGAACGATTCCTGTGCGGCGTCGTAGATGAATTCGACCGTGCCGGCCGAGCGATATGACACCGAGCGCGCGAGGCTGGCCGCCGAGGCCAGCAGGTCGCGGCGCACGCGCTCGGGCAGGTTCGGCGCGGGCGTTTCCTCGACCACCTTCTGGTTGCGGCGCTGCAGCGAACAGTCGCGCTCGCCGAGGGCCAGCACGTTGCCCAGGCCGTCGCCGAAAATTTGCACTTCCACATGACGCGCGCGATCGACGAAGCGTTCGACGAACACGCCGGCGTTGGCGAAGAACGATTGCCCGAGCCGCTGCACGGATTCGAAGGCGGTCACGAGTTCGGCTTCGTCGTTGCAGCGAGTGAGGCCGATGCCGCCGCCGCCGGCGGTGCTCTTCAGCATCACCGGATAGCCGATCGCGGCGGCGGCCTCGCGGGCGGCCCGCACATCGGCCAGCAGGCCGGAGCCGGGCGTGAGCGGCACGCCGGCCTGCTCGGCGAGCGCGCGCGCGGCGTGCTTGAGACCGAACTGCTCCATTTGATGCGGTGTCGGGCCGACGAAGGCGATGCCTTCGGCTTCGCAGCGTGCCGCGAACGCCGAATTCTCGGACAGGAAACCGTAGCCGGGGATGATGGCCTGCGCACCGGTACGCTTGGCCGCCTCGATGATCAGATCGGTGCGCAGATAGCTCTCGGCGGCGCTATGGCCGCCGAGCGCAATCGCTTCGTCGGCTGCGCTCACGTGCAGGCTGTTGCGATCGGCATCGGAGTAAATGGCCACGGAACGGATACCCATGCGCTTGAGCGTGCGGGCGATGCGGCAAGCGATTTCACCGCGATTGGCGATCAGGACGGTATCGAACATGGCGGCCCCCTCAGGCGCGGGTTGCCACGGCTGCGGCCTGGCGACTCGCGAGATAGCTGGCCCAGCCGCCGAATTCGGTGATGTCGAGCGCGTCGGGCAGCGCATAGGGCTCGCAGATGAAGCCCTTGACCTGCCGGCCGTCGGCGAGCGTCAGCGTGCCGATGCCGAGCGGCGAGGGAATTCCCGCCACGAACGAGCCGAACTCGGTGGCCGCGATGTCCCACAGCTCCACCTTGATCGGCGCGCCGGTGGCCGAACGCGCGAGGCCGGGCTTCGGCGGCGTGGTGTTGGCCAGCGCGTACAGGCGATAGTCGGAGGCGGTGGTGGTGGCTTCCACGAAACGCGCGTGCCGCGAGCTCAGTTCGTGATTCAGCGGCATGCCGCGCAGGTGCGCGCCGACCACGGCCACGCGGATCATGCCGGCTGCCGGCCCCACGCTGGCGGCGGCGGGCCTGTCGCTCGAGAGCGGCGCTCCGGTGGCGCCGCGTGTGAGGCCGGTGGCGCGATGCCAGTCGCCCGCGAATTCGGCCAGCGCGCGTTCGCGCCATGCTTCGCCGATCAGGGTAATGCCGAACGGCAGGCCGTCCTCGCGCAAGTTGGCGGGCACCGCCACAGCGCTCCAATCGAGCAGGTTCACGAAGTTCGTGTACTTGCCGAGATTGCTGTTCAGCCGGATCGGGTCGGCCAGCAGTTCGGCGATCCGGTAGTGGGTGGGAGCCGTCGGCACGATCAGTGCGTCGAACCGGGCAAGCAGTGCATCGGCCTCGCGCTTGAGGTCGGCCAGGCGGTAAATGCCGTCGAACGTGTCGGCCGCCGAAAATTCACGCGCCTTGAAGATCACGTCGCGCACCACGGGATGGATGTCCGTCTCGTGCGCCGAGGCGAATTCGCGGATCGCGGCATAGCGCTCGGCAACCCAGGGGCCGTGATACAGCAGCGCCGTCACGCGGTCGAATACCGAGAAATCGACGGGTACGCAGGTCGCACCGCGCGCCTCCAGGTGAGCGACGGCCGCGTGGAACGCACGCTCGGACAATGCGTCGCCGAAGAACTCGGGCGCCGCGGGGATGCCGAAACGCGGTGCGTCGGCCACGCGCCATGCCGCCGAACCGGCAGGTTGGGCGCGCGACAGGCCGTCCTTCGCGTCGAGCGCGGCGGCGACGTCGTACACCCGGGTTGCGTCTTCGGTGGTCGTGGCGAACACGGATACGCAGTCGAGCGTTCGGCACGCCGGCACCACGCCGGTGTTGCTGAATGCGCCTCGTGTCGGCTTCAGCCCGACGATATTGTTCAATCCGGCCGGGATGCGGCCCGAGCCGGCCGTATCGGTGCCGAGCGAGAACGGCACGATGCCGCGTGCCACGACGCTGGCCGATCCCGAGCTGGAGCCGCCGCAGATGTAGTCGGGATCGAAGGCATTGGCCGGGATGCCGTATGGCGTGCGCACGCCCACCAGGCCGGTGGCGAATTGATCGAGATTGGTCTTGCCGATCGGGATGGCGCCGGCCGCCACCAGGCGTGCGATCAGCGAAGCGTCTTCGACGGGGCGGTAGGCGAAGGGCGGGCAGCCGGCGGTGGTGTCGAAGCCTGCGACATCGATATTGTCCTTGGCCGCGAACGGTACGCCGTACAGCGGGAACGCGGCGATGTCGCCGTCGGCGTCGGCCAGACGCGCCGCCAGTGCCGCGAAGCGCGCGCGCAGCGCCTCGGCCGTTGCGACCGAGATCCAGGCACTGTCGTGCGTATCGAGCGAGCCAAGCAGCTCGCCGATGCGCTGCTCCGGGGTGGCGCCTGCCTGATAGTTGGCAATCCAGTCCGCAATCGTCCAGCCGATCATCTCGTATTCCCTCTTGTGTACAAGTTTGGAGGGAGAGAAGCGAGAGTCGTGCCAGATCGGGGCGTGCTCGAAGAAAGTTCGATCAATCAGGCGTTTGCGCCAGGCGGGGAAGCATGGCCGCGCTCCGCCTTGCACGAATTCGGCGCCTGGCGCGAATGATCCTGGTGCAGCGATGCGAAATTGGTGCGCTCGGCGTGGTGCAAGGCGGCGCAAACCGCCTCCGCCTCCACCCTCGCTTCGGCGTTCAAACCGCCGTTCGTGCACCGCCGATCGGAAGATCGCCCACATACGCGCCGACATAATCGTCCCGCGCCATCGGCGCCGGCACCATCTCGTCGTTCAGTTCGAACGCGTCGAGCAACCGGTCGAGATGCGCCATCACCACGTCGCAGGCGCCGAAAACGATGCGATCGCGCGCGGCATAGGAGAGGGCCGCGCCGAAATGATCGACCGCATAGAGGCTGGCGAGCGCGAGCACGGCTTGCGTGTCGGCGCCCTCGACCGGGTACGCCAGGAACGCCTCGATCGCCTGACGCGCGCCATGCGTTCTCGCCAGATCGAGCAAGCCGGGCAGGCGCGGCTCCCAGGTCGCGGAAAAATCGGCATCCCCGAGCTTGGCCGGCGTGAGCCCGGCGGTGACGCGTTCGTACTGGCGGCGCTCCTCGAAGGTGGCGAGGCGCCGGATGGCATCGGCGCCATCGAGCGTGTCCGGCGGGTTCAGGTCGTCGGGCGAGGCCGCGGGGGCCGAAGCCAGTTGGCGCCCGATCTCGATCAGGATGAGCTGATTGTCGCCGCCGGCCCAGGTATAGGCGTCGGCGAGATCCTGGTAGCTGCCGTAACGGTTCACGCCGAGGCAGCCGTGGCTGCCGCCGGCATGGCGGCAGCGGCGAACCACCTCGCTCGCGCCGGCCACCGAGATGGCCTTGGTGAAGGCCGCCAGCCGATTCACGGCCGCCCACGGCACGGTGGCGATCTTGTCCGTGCTGCCCTGCACGCCATGCTGCTCGACCAGCCTGCGTGCGAAGCCGCTGACGACATACGCCTCGGCCAGGGCGCTCAACAGCAGGCCTTGCTGATTGCGGAATTCCAGCAGCCGGCGATCGGTGCCCAGGCGTGCGTGGGTCTTGCGGCGCGAGGCGTAGCGCAGCGCGGTCCATACGCAGGCTCTCGCGGCGGCGGCGGCCGCGACGGAGGTGGCGGTCGACGCGTTGGTGCTGATCGCCAGCGAACGCACCAGGCGCTGGTCCGTGCCCTTCAGCGGATCCTCGAAGCGGCCGCTGCGGTCGAGATCGGCGCTGTCCTGCAGCCAGTGCGTGCGCGGCACGCGAACCCCGTCCAGCGACATCACGCTGTAGTCGAGATCGAGCGGCGTCGGGCCGGGCAAGGTCCTGATGTGGATGCCGTCGAACACGCGCTCGCGATCGCGAATCGGCACGACGAAGGGGAACAGCCCGCATGGCTGGCCGCCGCTCCACAGTTGGGCGTACACGATCGCCGTCTTGGCCACCCCGTCGAGGGCGATGTTCCCCATGAACTTGCAGGCCCCGGCATGCGGCGTCGTGAGCACGAACTCATCGCCGTGCGGATCGTAGTCGGCGCGCGTCTCGACGCTCATGTGGCTGCAGGCCACGCCGATCTCGGTGATCAGGATGGTGGCCACGGAATCGAGCCGGTCGAGTTCGGCGATCACCGTGTCGAGCGCGGCGGACGGCCGCCCCAGCATCCTGACCGAACTGAGGCTTACGCCGTAGTGCGATTGCGCCGCGCTGAACAGCGCCGGATTGACGGTTGCCACGAACGACAGCATGCCGAAGAAGCGTTCGCGGTCGGCCAGCAGGGCCGAGCCCGATCCGGCCCAATCGTTGATGGCCTTCAGTTGCGCATAGGTGCGGCGATGCTGGTCGATCCGATCCGGCGCGTCGAATCGAGGCTGGAACGCCGGCTGATTCAGCAGCGCGGTCAGTTCGACGTGGACGCCCTTGCCGGGGCCATGAATCAGCTTGCGTAGCATGTTGAATCCTTGAGTGCGTTGAGGAGGGGCGCGGGTGCCGGGCGAGCGTGACGGGCGCTCACCAGCCGGGAATCTCGACGTCGTCGTCGAGGGTCACGCGTTCGGCGGCCAGGTGGGCCGCGTCGCCGGCATCGACGCGCCGATGCAGCGCGGCGGCGAGCGTCGCGACCGTCGAATGGTCGTACACAGTGGTGGAATCGATCGCGGTGCCGAGCCGGGCCTCCAGGTGCAACGCGAGGCCGACGGCGTGCATGGAATCGCAACCGAGCTCCGCGAAGGTTTGCCGGGGATCGGTGGGCGTCTTCAGTCCGTTGTCGGCCAGCCAGGCCGTGATCAGCGCGACGATGGCGGCGGCATCGATCCGCGCGGGCGGCGTGGCTTGCATGGCGGCCAACGTGATGGCGTCGGCCGCGGCATGCGTGGCCGCCTCGGCGGCCATGTCCGGCTCGACGACGATGCCGACGATGCGCGGGTCGCCGGCATCGGCACCCAATGACAATGAGGCCGAGCGGGGAGAGCGCCCCTGCACGATTCGGTCCAGTTCGCCACGGGCATGCAGGTCGCGGCACAGCACGCGCTGGATCTTGCCGCTCGACGTTTTCGGCACCACCTCGGGCTTGACCAGCACGACCTCGGCGATGGCGAGATCGTGCTCGCGCAGCACGGCCTGCGAGATCAGCGACACGAGCGCCTGCCGGTCGATCGTCGTGAGCATCGAGCGCTCGACTTCCTGCACCACCACCAGCGCTTCGCCGTCGCCCGTCTCGACCGCGAACGCGGCGCCTCCGGCGGGACGCAGCGCGTCGTGGGCACGCTGCACCGTCGCCTCGATGTCCTGCGGATAGATCTTGCGTCCGCGCACGATGATCACTTCCTTGATGCGCCCCGTGACATAAAGCTCGCCGTCCAGAACGATGCCGAGATCGCCGGTTCTGAGGAACGGGCCGTCGCCGTCGGTGGTGCGTGCCTGGAACGTGCGCCGGGTTTCTTCCTGCCGGCCCCAGTAGCCATGGGCGACGCACGGCCCGCCCACCCAGATCTCGCCGATCTCGTCGGCCGCGCAGGGCGCGGCCGTTTCGGGATCGACGATGCGAACGCGCTGCGGCGCCCGAACCCGCCCCGAGCCGACGATTTCACGCCGGGCTTGCGGGTCGTCGGCCATCTCGATGCGGCCCTGATCCAGCGCGCGCGAATCGACCGACAGCATGACGGGCTCGGCGTCCGGATCGGCGGCCGACACCACCAGCGTCGCCTCGGCCAGCCCGTAGGCGGTCTGCATGCTGGCGGCGCGAAAGCCGCTGTCGCGAAACGCGTCGCGGAAGCGGTGAACGGCGGCGGCCCGGATCGGCTCGGCGGCGTTGAACGCCACCTTCCAGCTCGACAGGTCGAGATCGGCGCGGCGCGCCTCGGGAATGCGGCGCACGCACAGCTCGTAGGCGAAGTTGGGCGCCATGCTGACGGTGGCGCGATAGCGGTCGATGGTTTCCAGCCAGCGCGCGGGGTTCTGCACGAACGATACCGACGGCATCAGCACGCACTCGGCGCCGGCCCACAGCGTCTGCAGGAGGTTGCCGATCAGGCCGAGATCGTGATACGGCGGCAACCACGTCACCACGCGCGCCTGATGGTCGATTCCGGTGGCGGGGCCGGTGATGCGCGCGTTCGCGGCCAGATTGCCGAACGTGATCACCGTGCCCTTCGGATTGCCGGTGGAGCCCGACGTGTATTGGAGGAAGGCGGGCGTGTCGTCGCGAGGACGCACGCGCGCCGGCGCCGCGCCGCCCGCTGCGTTTTCGAGGCACAGGATGTCGAGCGCCGACAACTCCGGATTGGTGGCGAGCCAGCCGGACAGCTTGGTGGTCGAGGCCTGTTCGGTGAGCAGGCAGGTGGCGCCCGAATCGCGCACGATCGCCACTAGCCGGTCCCAGCTCGTGCGGCCCGGCTTGGCGATATTGGCCGGAATCGCGATCACGCCCGCGCGCAGGCAGCCCAGGAAGGTCACGACGAAGGCGAGGCCGGGTTCGAACAGCATCAGCGCGCGCGAGCCGCTTACACCGTGCGCGTCGAGCGCGTCGGCATAGGCCTCCACGCGTCGATGCAGTTCGCCGTAGGCGAGCCGCGCGGTTTCGATGCCGTCGGCGCCCACCGCGATATAGGCGATGCGCTCCGGATGCAGCGCGGCCCGTTGTTCGAGGACGTCGAAAAAGCTGCGGTCTTGGTCGTGCAGGGGATCGATCGACACGGAAACTCTCCAGTTATCGGATGGCGTGGGCGGCTGGCCGCGGCCCGTTGCGAGCCGGCGAATCGAGGCGAATCGAGTCGATGGGCGCGTTCGCGAGGCACGGTGAAACCTGCTTCGGTTCGATGCGGCATCGCGCATCGAGGGGTCCGGAGCCGGGCCGTCGGGCGACATGCGCTGCCGTTCCGGCCGGTTCGATGGTCGCCATGTTGGCACGCTGCCAACGCGGGAATCTGAACTTTTCTGAACCGTGCGCGGCCGCTGCGAAGCGTGACAAATGTTCACTTTCTCCGCGTTCCCAGCGCTTATTCTGGCCGCCATTCGCATCGCATATCGCCCCGGGCCGCCGACCAAGCGGCGGCCTTCACATCGCGCCGAAATGGAGAGGACATGACTGATCAGGTGATGGACGAGGTGGTGGAGATTCCCGTCGACATTCCCGTCGAGGTGCCGGAAGTTTTCGATGTCGGCGCAACGATTCCGTTCGGCGTGGTGCCGAAGAAGATGCACGCCTGGACCATCCGCCGCGAGCGGCACGGCGAACCCGCCGAGGCCTTCACGCAGGAGGTGGTGCCGGTGCCCGAGATCGGCGACGACGACGTGCTGATGCTGGTGATGGCCGCCGGCGTCAACTACAACGGCGTGTGGGCCGCGATGGGCCAGCCGTTCTCGGTGCTGGACCTGCATGACGCGCCGTATCACATCGCCGGTTCCGACGCGGCCGGCGTGGTCTGGAAGGTCGGTCGCAACGTCCGGCGCTGGAAGGTGGGCGACGAGGTGATCGCGCATTGCTCGCAGGTGGACGGCGACGACGAGGAATGCAACGGCGGCGATCCGATGCTGTCGCCCAGCCAGCGCATCTGGGGCTACGAAACCTCGTACGGCTCGTTCGCGCAGTTCTCGCGCGTGCAGGCCACGCAACTGCTGCCGCGCCCGCGGCATCTGAGCTGGGCCGCGAGCGCCAGCTACACGCTCACGCTCGCCACCGCCTACCGGATGTTGTTCGGTCACCGTCCTCACGCGCTCGGGCCGGGCCAGTCGGTGCTGATCTGGGGGGCGGCGGGCGGACTGGGGACGATGGCGATCCAGCTCGCGGCGCTGGCGGGTGCGAAGCCAATCGCGGTGGTCTCCGACGAGGCGAAGGCGCCGTTCGTGAAGCGCCTGGGCGCGGCCGGCGTGATCAATCGCGCGAACTTCGATTGCTGGGGCGTGCCGCCCGCGATGACGGCCCCCGAATACGGCGCCTACATGGACAGCGTGCGGGCCTTCGGCAAGGCGATCTGGCAGGCCGCGGGCGAGAAGCGGGACGTGGACATGGTGTTCGAGCACCCCGGCCGCAACACGTTTCCGGTGTCGTGTTTCGTGGTCAAGCGCGGCGGGATGGTGGTGTTCTGCGCGGCCACCACCGGCTACGAGCTCACCTGCGACGCGCGCTATGTCTGGATGCGGCAGAAGCGGATCCAGGGCAGCCATTTCGCGAACCTGAAGCAGGCCGCGGAGGCGAACCGCCTGGTGATCGCCGGCAGGATCGACCCGTGCCTCTCGGAAGTCTTCGGTTGGGACCAGCTTGCCGAGGCGCACCAGAAGATGCGTCGCAACGAGCACGCGCCCGGCAACATGGCCGTGCTCGTCAATGCCCGGCATCACGACGACGGCCGGCAGATCCCGGCGCCGCTCGCGCGCTGACGAGGCCTGCGAATTACGCAAGGCACGCGGCGGCCGGACGGCGCGCCCGGCCCTGGTTCAACTGTCGATTCGAGGAACTCATGCAGACGCAGCCTGACTCGCACATCGCGATCATCGGTTCGGCCTATCGCTTCCCCGGCGAGGTTCGCTCGCCGTCGTCCTACTGGTCGTTGCTGCAATCGGGGCGCTCGGCGCTGCGCGACACGCCGGCGGAGCGCTTCGATATCGAGGCCTGCTTCGACGCCGACCCCGACACGCCCGGCACCACCTACGCACGCCGCGCCGGTTACGTCGACGGCGTGTTCGAATTCGATCCGGCGTTCTTCCGCATTTCCCGTGCCGAGGCGCTGGCGATGGACCCGCAGCAGCGCTGGATGCTGGAGCTGTGCTGGGCCGCGCTGGAGAGCGCCGGCATCGTGCCGTCGCGGTTGCGCGGGCAGGACGCGGGCGTGTTCGTCGGCAGCGGCGAGGTCGATTACGGCCGGCGCAGCATCTGGTCGGGCGATCCGCAACGGATCACGAGCTACGCGCGGCTCGGCACCCACAAGGCCGTGCTGGCCGGGCGCGTCGCCTACAGCCTCGGCGTGCACGGGCCGGCGGTGTTCGTCGACACGGCGTGCTCCTCGTCGCTGGCGGCCGTGCACCTCGCCGCGCAGAGCCTGCTCGCCGGGGATTGCGACATCGCGATCGCCGGCGGCATCAACCTGATCCTCGGCCCCGAGGAAACCATCGCGATGGCGCGTCTGCAGGCGATGTCGCGCTCGGAGACCTGCCGGCCATTCGATGCGCAAGCCGACGGCTACATGCGCGGCGAGGGCGGCGGCGTGGTGGTCCTGAAGCGCCTGGCCGACGCACGAGAAGCCGGCGACCGGATCGACGCCGTGCTGGCCGGCTCCGCGATCAACAGCGACGGCGCGAGCAACGGCCTGACCGCGCCGAACGGGGCGGCGCAGGAACGCGTGATCCGTCGCGCGCTGGCGCGCGCCGGGATCGGCGCCGAGGCCGTCGCCTATGTCGAGGCGCACGGCACCGGCACGCCGCTGGGCGATCCGATCGAACTCGGCGCGCTGCGCAATGCGTACAACCCGGGCGGCGACCGGGTTCGGCCGTTGATGGTGGGCTCCGTGAAGGCCCAGCTCGGCCATCTGGAATCCGCGGCCGGCGTCGCGGGGCTGATCAAGGCGATGCTGGTGCTGCGCCACGGCCGGATTCCGGCCCAGGCGAACTTCGCGGAACCGAATCCGCGCTTTCGCTGGGAAGGCAGCGGGCTCCAGGTGCCGCGCGAGGCGGCCGCGCTCGATGCCGATGCCCATGTCGGCGTCAGCAGCTTCGGCATCAGCGGCACCAATGTTCATCTGATCCTGGCGCGCGCCCCCGCGCCCGAGGCCGCCGCGTTGCCGGCGCGGGACCGGGTCCTGCCCTTGTCGGCGCAATCGCTGGCCGGTTGCCGGCGCCTGGCCGCCGAGTTTCGCCTGCATCTCTTGAACGACGGCGTGGCGCTGCGAGACCTCTGCTGTACCGCCAGCATCCGGCGCGAGCACTGGCCCGTGCGGGTCGCGCTGGTCGGCACGACGCGCCGCGATTTCGTGCAGGCGCTCGACGATTTCCTGGCTGACGAACCGAGCGGGCGCTGGCATCGCGCCGATGCCGAACCGGGCCGCAAGCTGGTCTTCCTGATCCCGGGGCAAGGCGCCTGGAAGCCCGGCATCGGCGCGGCGCTCTATCGCGACAATCCGCTGTTTCATCGCAACGTCGATCGTTGCCTGAAGCGGCTGGAGGCGAGGCTCGCCGCCGAGGTGCTGGGCGCATTGCGCGGCGAGCAGCCCGAGGCCGTCCGGCATCGGGTCGGGCAGCTCGCGCATTTCGTGTTCCACCACGCGCTGGCGAGCGTCTGGATCGAGCTGGGCCGCGAGCCCGACGTGGTGATCGGGCATTCGCTGGGCGAGCATGTGGCCGCGGTGATCGCCGGCGTGATGTCGCTCGGGGATGGCCTGCGGGCCGTGGAGGCGCGCGGCCGCCTGTTCGATACGCAGACCCCGCGCGGCGCGATGCTCGCGGTCGCGGCCGACATCGACGAGTTGCAAACGTGGTTCGAGCTTGGCGCCTCGCTCTTTATCGCCGGCATCAACGGCCCCGGGCAGACGGTGTTGAGCGGCACGGCCGAGGCGGTGGCGGCGGCCCAGGCGGTGGTGCTCGGCAAGGGGCGCCGCGTGTCGCTGCTCAAGACCTACGACACGCCCGGGCATTCGCCCCTGCTCGCGACGATGCGCGACAGCTTTGCGGCGGCGCTGGCGCCGCTGGGTTTCGCGCCGCCGCGCATCCGCCTGATTTCGACCTTGACGGGGCGCACGGCCGGCGCCGACATCGCGGGCATCGAGCATTGGCTCGACCTGGTGGAACAGCCGGTGCGCTTCGCCGAGGCGCTCGGCGAGCTGGCCGACGAGGATTGCACCTATCTCGAGGTCGGGCCGGGCAGCGCGCTGTCCAACCTGGCGCGCGCGGCCACCCAGCGCTGGGACCTCGCGATCTCCTCGCTGGCGGACGGCCCGAACGGCGACGAGCACCCCGAGCCGGCCGGTTTCGGGCACGCGTGCGCGCGGCTCTATTGCGCCGGCTTTCTGGATAACTGGGCCGCGCTGTATCGGCAGCCGCCGCAGCCGGCCGATCTGCCGACCTATCCGTTCGAGCGGATTCACCTGGAACTGCCCGTGCCGGCGATGCCCGGGCGAGGGGCGGAAGGTCGCGCGGTGCCGGCGGTGCCCGACGCGGTCCGGCAGCAGGCGGTTGCGGGCGCCGATACGGTGCAGCCGGCGTTGTCCGCTTCGTTCGGTTCCTCCGCTTCTTCCGTTTCTTCCGCTTCTTCCGTTTCGAACACTCGCGACCTGATCCGCGAGATCGTGAGCTCGGTGCAGACGCTGCCGGGCGCGATCGACGAGCACACCGCCTTGACGCGATGCGGATTCGATTCGTTGTCCTTGACGGAGTTGCGCCATCGCCTGCAGCAGCGCTTCGGCCAATCGCTGCCGGTTTCGCTGCTGGTGCGCGGCGCGACGATCGCGTCGCTGGCCGCGTGGTTTCACGGCAACCCGCGCCCGGGCGCGCCCGAGACGCCTTCGATCGCATCGGGGCCGGCATCGAACCCGGCCACCGCGCAGCTCGTGGAGACGCTGCGCGAAGGCGAGGGCGCCACGATCGCACTGATCCATCCGGTGGGCGGCGACGTGCTCTGCTACCAGGCGCTCGCGGCGTCGTGGCCCGGCAATCCGAGGATCGTCGGCGTGCGGCATCCCGATCTCGATACCTCTACGCCGCTCGCCGGGCGCAGCGTGGCGGGCCTCGCGCATGCCTACCGGGAGGCGCTCGAAAGCGCGCTCGGACGTGTGCCGGACCGGCTCGGCGGCTGGTCGTTCGGCGGCCTGGTGGCGCACGAGATGGCGGCGCAGTGGGAGCGCGAGGGGCGGGACGCGCCGCCGCTGCTGATCGTCGACAGCCCGTTTCCGGGGGGCAGTTTCGTCGCGCGGCTCAAGTCGATCCTGGCCGAGGCGCAGGCGCATGCCGGCGACCCGACGCCCGCATCGCTGCTGGAGACGGCCCGCTTCATCGCGCTGCTCGACCAGGACCTGGGGCTCGCGGCGCTGCGTCCGAGAATGGCCGCCGATGCGTTCGCGCGCTTGCGCGGCGTGGTGGCATCGAACGCGCTGGCGCTCGGCAGGCACGTGCCCGCGCTCGTCGATGCGCCGATCGCGTATGCGCTGGCGCTCAGGGGCGCGAATCGGCACGAGCAGGCGGACCCGATTCCCCATCTGCATGCGCTGACGCGCGGCACGGTGGGGCTCGGCATCTTCGACGACGACCACGATTCGATCGTGGGCGCGCTCGCCGCGCAACGCGTCGCGGCGTTCCTCGACCAGGCCCATGTCGACAGCCGCGAAACCGTGGCCGGCGTCTGAGGCTTCACGGCGCCTGCCGTGAGCCGCCGTGGCCCAACCCTTTGTTTCGGAGCATCAGGATGAACGAACTCGGTGGATACGATCTGGAAGACCTGCGGGTCGGCATGAGCGACAGCTTCGTCAAGACCCTGGACGAGCCGGATATCGTCATGTTCGCCAACGCCACGGGGGATCACAACCCCCTGCATCTGGACGAGGCCTACGCGCGCGGCACGCGCTTCGGCGGCCGCATCGCGCACGGCATGCTGTCGGCCTCGGTGATCTCGGCCGCACTGGCCGCGCGTCTTCCCGGCCCCGGAACCCTGTACCTGTCGCAGCACCTCCAGTTCCGGCGGCCCGTCATGCTCGGGGAAACGGTTCGCGCCATCGTGGAGATTCGCGAACTCGACCTGGCCAGGCAGCGCGTGCTGCTGTCGACAAGATGCGAAGTGAACGGGAAGGTGGTGGTCGACGGGGAAGCGGTCGTCAAGGCGACATCGAAGCGGCCGGGCGGCGCCGGATTGCCGGAGCGGGCGATGCAGCTCGCGGACTGAACGCCGGGCGCCGGACCAGCAATCTCATCATTCTCTTCAAGGAAACAAGGGCATCACCATGCGCATGAAAGGAAAGGTCGTACTCGTGACCGGGGGCAGCTCGGGAATCGGCAAGGGCGTGGCGCGGCTGTTCGCCCGCGAGGGCGCCAAGGTCGGCATCGCGGCACGGCGCGAGGAAGAAGGGCGCCAGGTGGTCGAGCTGATCCGCGCCGAAGGCGGCGACGCGATCTTCACGCAAACCGACATCACCCGCGCCGAAGATTGCGCGAGGGCGGTCGGCGCGACCATCGAGGCCTACGGCAAGCTCGATATCGCCATCAACAACGCCGGCATGGCCGCTTACGGAAAGTCGCTGGCCGAGGTGCCCGAGCAGGAATGGGATGCGGTGCTCGACGTGAATCTGAAGGGCGTGTTCCTGTCGATGAAGTACGAGATACCCGAACTGCTCAAGAATGGCGGCGGTGCGATCGTCAACGTCGCGTCGGTGTTCGGGTTGGTCGGGTCGGCATTCGATTGCGCGCCCTATCACGCGTCGAAACATGGCCTGATCGGGCTCAGCAAGGCCGCGGCGCTCGAATATGCCCAGCGCAATATCCGCATCAACGCGCTGTGCCCGGGCCTGGTCCTGACCGAAATGGCCGAGCGCTGGATGACGGACACCGACGTGGGCGAGCGGCTCAAGGCGCTGCATCCCGTGGGCCGCTTCGCGTCGGTCGACGAGATTGCCGAGGCGGTGTTGTTCCTGGCGTCGGACGCCGCGAGCTTCATGACCGCGGCGACGATGGCGGTGGACGGCGGCTACTCGGCCGCATAGCACCGATGCAGCCGACGCAGCCGGAGCGGCTGCGTCGGCTGCCTTGTCGGCCTTGTCGGCTTCGCGCCGCCTGCTAGCGGCAATCGGCCGGCTTGAAGCGGCCGATCACCTCGTGAACCTGCGATTCCTCGCAGGGCTCGCCAATGAAGTACCCCTGTCCCTCGACGTCGATCAAGGTGCTGGCCCACGCGTGCTGCTCACGCGTCTCGATGCCGGCGATCACGATCCGCTTGCCGTTCTCCCTCGCGATCCCCATCAGCTTCCGAAACATGGCCGTCGCTTCCTCGTTGGCCGGAACGTGGGCCAGCAGCGATCGATCGAATTTCACGATTTCGGCGGGCAACTGCTGCAGGAACGTCAGTGAATTGAATCCTGCACCCAGATCGTCGAGCGCCACGCCCACGCCCAGCGCCTGAACCGCCTGAATCGCGTCGACCAGCCAGTCGAGCCGATCCAGTTGAACGAAGCACGTCAATTCGATTTCTAGCCGGCGCGGCGCAATGCCGTAGGCATCGCACAGGGCCGCGAGGCGAGCGGGCAGGTCGCGGCTGCCGAGCTGCTCGGCGGAGAGGTTGATGGCGACCGACAGATCGCCATGGCCGGCGGCCTGCCAGTGCGCGAGGCGCTGCGCGGCCCGCTCGAGCAGCCGATTCGTGAACTGATCGGCCAGCGATGACTCTTCGACCACGCTGATGAAGTAGGCCGGCAGCAGCACATCGCCGTTGGGGTGTCGCCATCGAATCAGATACTCGAAACCGGACAGCCGATTCTCCGACAAGCGGATTTTCGGCTGCAATTTGAAGAAAAACTCGTCCTGATCGAGGCCTCGTTCGGCGTCGCTGACGATGTCTTCCAATCGATCGGTTGGCGAAGAATTCATTTAAGTTCCACGAAATGACGAGCAATGGATGTATTGCCAAAGCGATGGCTTTCGCTCAATGAGGTTGCCGCCCGGCATGGCGACCGCGGGAGCGATAATATTTTATTGAAATTGCTATTTTTGGATGTCGAATGACGATTATGGGTTTGAATCATAGCATGGTGATAATTCGATGAAAATTCGCATGTCATTCGAATATAAAGCGCTGCGAATTGGCGCCGGAGTCGCTGGGGTTTTGAAGAGCGGCACGGGAAATTCGGCGGCGGCATTATTTTTTATCCGGTGATTTTGGGTTTTTTATAGTCGTTCATGATTTTATCGATGCGTGGGTCGATCATCTTTAATGGCTGAATTTATGCGAAATACAGTGGTTATTGACAGTTGTGAGATTTCGCATTTTTTGGTAAAGAATTGATGTCGTGAATTGATCATTTTTGAAAGAAATTTCCGAAATGTTTTTTTGATGCAGACTCGCTGGCCGGTGCGAGATGAAAGTGCATCCGGTGGCGATGGACGGACCCGAGCGGCCGACGGGTTGCGATCACAGTATCGATGCAGTTCATCGCGCATTCATTGCCCTGCGTCAACGGGGACCCGCGACGTCGGGCGCGCCGTTCCAGCCACGGCGGTCGGCTTGCCCGGCCCCAACACGATCGGTATTCAGAACCCACACATGAAAGGCACATTCCTTCCGTCGAGGCGGCGCGTTCCCGGGCCGCCTGCAGCCATCGTTCCCGAGATCCGCCGCCCGCATCCGGTATGCAGGTGGGGGGCGCTGGTGGCCGTCATGGGCTTGCTCGATCCGATCCCGATCGATGCGCGAGCGTCGATCGGGCCGATTTCGGCGGCGCTGCTCGCCGGGGTCCTGGTCGAGCTGCTCCGGGCGTGGCGCTCCACGAGCAGACGCGCGACGCCTTTGCCGGGGCAGGCCCATTACGATGCCGGGCTCGTTGCGAAATGGATCGACTGCCTGCCCGAGGCGACGCTCGTGGCGGCGGACGACGGCACCATCCTGCTCGCCAACGAACAGGTGTTCGTGTTCTCGGCGCATTCGGAGGTGGGGCCCAAAGGCCGCCGCTCGCCGGTAGGGCGGAAGATCACCGACGTGTTGTTCGAAATCACCGCCTCGCATCGCGCGATCGAGTTCGCGGCCAAGGCGCTCGCGCTCACCGCGCCGTTGGAGGCGGCGCACATGTCGAGCGCACGGGCTGCGCTGTCCCAGGGCATCGAGGTCATCAACGCGCGCGGCGGCCGTTCCTTGCTGATCAAATGTGCTGTCATCTGGCCGCGTCCCGGGCAGGCAGGTTCGCTGATCTTCCATGTTGCCGATGTGTCGTCGATTCGGATTGCCGAGCGGCAGCGCGACACGGTGCTGCGCTTCCTGTCCCACGACATGCGGGCGCCGCAGGCCGCGATTCTCACGCTCGTGGCGCAGATGCGGGAAGATCCGCCGCGCTATACCACGCAACGGTTTACCGATCTGGTCGCCCAGTATGCCAACTCGGCCTTGAATCTGGCGGACGATTTCCTGTTTCTCGCGCGTGCCGAAAGCGTGCCGCCCAAGCTGGTTCATGTCGATCCGGCGCTCGTGCTGGGCGATGCCGTGGACGACCTGTGGCCGCAGGCCAGCGCCAAATCCACCACGGTGGATCTGCTCGCCGAGCCCGGCGTCACGACGATGGCCGACGTCCAGTTGTTGCGGCGCGCCTTCGGCAACCTGATCGGCAACGCCATCAAGTTCAGCCCGCATTGTGCGCTGGTGAAAATTCGGCTTGCGGCCAAATCGACGCATGTGAATATCTCGTTCGTCGATGGCGGCATCGGCATGTCCGCCAGCAGCCGGAAAAACCTGTTCCAGGAATTCAACCAGTTCGATGCGCATCTGTCCGCCACCGGGCATGGCCTCGGGCTGGCGTTCGTGAAATCGGTGGTCGATTCGCTGGGCGGCCGTTTGTTCGTGCGATCCTCGCCGGGAAAAGGCACCACGTTCACGATGCGTTTGCCGCGCTCGGCCTACGCGCTCACGCCCACGGCCGACTCGCCGTGAGGCCGGGGCCGTGTGTCCGAACCATTGCCGCGGCCCGATGGGGGGCCGATGCAGTGGCCGTGACAATTGTTCACAAAGCGGGCCGTCCGGACGGATAGGATATTTCCTCAGACGGATAGGTGACGCTGTTTCGGCGATCGAGATCGAGGCGGGCACGATCCGGAGCCGGACCTTGGAAATTTCTGCTGCCGACGGGGGAAAGGATGCGGATATTGGTTGTCGAGGACGATCCCGTGCAGGCGGAGGCGGTGTCCAACGTGTTGTCCCGTCATCGTCACGCCGTGAGCATCGTCGAGAACGGCGAGAAGGCGGTGCGCATGCTGCGCTCCGAGCCGGTCGACGCCGTCGTCCTGGATTGGCACCTGCCCAGAATGAGCGGCATCGAGGTGCTCAACTGGATTCGCGATCGAATCGGCGCGAAGTATGGCGTGCTGTTTCTGACGAGCCGTATCCATGAGGTCGATATCGTGCGCGCGCTCGAGGCGGGCGCCGACGACTACCTCGTCAAGCCGTTCCGTGCCGACGAGCTGGCCGCGCGGGTGAATGCCCTGCTGCGGCGAGTCAAGCGGTTTCCCGCGCTCGACGGCCTGGTCCGGGCCGGAAAATATGTGCTCGACCCGCAGGAGCGCACGATCGCGCTGAACGGTGAAGCGATCGAACTGACCATGACGGAATTGAAGCTGGTGGAAACGCTGTTCGACAACATCGGCACGATCATGCCGCGCGATCTGCTGGCCACCACGGCATGGGGGCGTGCGCTGGGTCGCGAGTCGCGCTCGCTCGATACGCATATCTATCGGATTCGCCAGAAACTGAAGCTGTGCCCGGAAAATGGCTTGCGTCTGACATCGGTGTACACCGTCGGATATCGGCTCGATGTGGTGAAACCCGCCGAATTGAGCCCGGCGTGACGCTCGGCGTTCGCCGGTCAGGTCGGCCCGACGCCTCCGATTGCGCCGAGCCAACGACGCGTTTCCCGCGCGGCGAGCGGCACGTAGTTCGGTGCGCACATGCGATGCATGTCGTGCGACCCCTCCGGGGACGGTCGATCGGGGCAGCACGGCGAGCGTTACCGTCGGATAGCGTACCGACTTTCGGCACGCGCCCGCGCAACCTGACATATCGCCGACGCGGGCTCGCGAAGGCATGACGACGATGAACCGATATCCAGGTGCGGCCTGGGTTGCCCACGCGATACCGCGTACCGTTCGCGCCACTGTCCAACCTCTTCGCGCTCAAACAGCGCGCGGAGCCGCCCCAGCAAGGCGGATGTCGAAGCCGGCGAAGCGCCGGCTTTTGATTTTTATCGGCGCGGCGGCGCCTTGACCGGCCCGTTCGCGACTGCACGTTCCTGAGCATTGAATCGAACGATGCGTAACGAAAATCCGAACATCAACGCCATTCCGACCACGATGCCCCACATTGCCGTTGTCATCTTGCTACCTCGTTGGTGATAAAGACATGGCCACTGCCCGAATCGCGCGCATCGAAGCGCGGATTGCCCGTGTGGTCTGATTATTCTGCCTCTGAACGCGGCGCGTGTCGGTTCGCCACGAGACGGTGTTTGCTGCGCCGCCGGCGATACGGGTTTGCCTCGAAAGCGTCATGCAGCGTACCGATTGCGTGCGCCCGATGCGGCACCATGACACGTGCCACGCAGGTTCGCGAGGCGAGGAGCGGTGACATGGACTATCCGATCTACATCACGCGGTGCGGCCCGCTTCGTTATCGCGGCACGTTGGCGGATTTCCCCGAGGCGGTTGCCGAGGGCGACGCCTACGCTGCTTTACCGGCTCAGGTCGTGCTGCGCGCGATCGCCCTGTATCACCGGGGGCCGCGCCTCGTTCCCCCGCCGACCACCGACATGGCCGTCCTCCAGGCGTCGCCGCTCGATACCGGCGACGGCATCTGGCGTTTCGTCGAGATCGAGCCCGGGCGCATTCTGTCGAGTTCCGTGCATATCGGCGTGTGTCTGCCCGAGCGCGTCGTGCAGGACATCGATCGCGCCGCCCGTGCCCTGCACGTGAGCCGCGACGAGATCGTGGCGTCGGCGTGCCTGCATGTGACCACCCAATCCGTGCGTCTCGTCGTGTCCGACGGCGCCGAATCGATGACGCAGTAGTCTCGGGCGTGCGCCCGAGCGCACATGTCCTTTCCCGGCCGCTTTCCGACGCGCGGCGAACCACGGGGCGATGCCGCGGTTGCGCCATCGGTCGCGAAGTTCCGGGAGACCGCAGGGTGAAAGACTATTTGGCGTGGCCGGCACGATTCGTCGCGTCGCATCGCGCGCCGCCATGGCGTCATACCCGCCCGGTGCGGGAGGAATTTTTCGGCGAGGAGCGGCTGGCGCACCATGCGGCCAGGCTCGCGAGCGAGCAACACGTGCTGCCCGGCCCGCGGTCCGGCCCCTCGCTCGGGCGGCGGCTCAAGGACAACGCGGCGCATCTTCTCCACGCCTACCGCAACACGATGGCCGCCGACACGCGCGACGAGGCGCTCACGCCCGCGGCGGAGTGGTTGCTCGACAACTACTACCTGGTGGCGGAACAGGTCCGGCAGGTCCGCGACGATCTTTCCCCTCGCTATTACCGGCAGCTGCCCAAATTGAGCGGCGGCCCGTTCGCCGGCTATCCGCGCGTATTCGGGATCGGCTGGGCGTTCGTCGCGCACACCGACAGCCGCTTCGATGTCGACAATCTCTGCCGTTTCCTGAACGCCTATCAGGCGGTCGCGCCGCTGACGATCGGCGAGCTGTGGGCCGTCGCGATCACGTTGCGGATCGTGCTGATCGAAAACCTGCGGCGCCTCGCCGATCAGATCATCGACGACCGGCGCGCCCGCAGGGATGCCGATGCGTTCGCCGATCGGCTGCTCGGCGAGGGCGGCGCGCCGCGCACGGCGCCGGCGCTGTTGATTGCCCGCCACGGGCGCGCGCCGCTGCATGACGCCTTCGCGGTCCAACTGATCCAGCGGCTCCACGATCCCGACCCCGGCGCCGCGCCTGTGCAAGCCTGGCTCTACCAGCATCTGGCCGAGCGTGGCACCACACCGGATCAGATCGTCGCCTCCGTCAACCAGCAGCAGGGCGCCGCGAGCCTGACCGTGCGCAACGTGATCACCAGCATGCGGCTGATCTCGGAGGTGGACTGGGCGGATCTGTTCGAGCGCGTCAGCCTGGTCGATCAGGTGCTCGGGCGGTATCCGGGCTTCGTGCAGATGGATTTCGCGACCCGCAACCGGTATCGCGATGCGATCGAGGCGCTCGCGCGCGGCGCCCCCGTCAGCGAGATCGAGATTGCCCGGCGCGTGGCCGCCGACGCGGCGCCGGACGCCGACCCCGCGGCGGTGATGCCGACCGCGCTGCGGCGCGATACCGACCCGGGGTACTTCCTGCTGGCGGGCGGGCGCAGCGGGCTCGAAGCGGCGATCGGCTACCGGCCGCCCGTGGCGTTGTGGTTGCGGCGCACGATCCGGCGGGCCGGCCTCGGCGGCTACCTGGCCCGCATCGCGGGGTTCGCCGCGCTGCTGCTCGGCGTGATGCTGGCATGGCTCACCCGCTTTGCGTTGCGGGCGGACAGCCTGATCGTGTTGGCCGCGGCCGGCTTGCTGCCGGTGCTCGATGTTGCGGTGGCGCTGGTCAATCGCGGCGTGATGCGCGACATCGGCGCGAGCATCCTGCCGGGGCTGGCGCTGGCGGACGGGATTCCGGCCGATCTGCGCACGGTCGTCGCGGTGCCGGTGCTGCTGACCACCGAGGCCGCGCTGATCGAGCAGATCGAACAACTGGAGATCCACCATCTCGCCAGCCCGGGCGGCGCGCTGCATTTCGCGCTGCTGTCCGACTGGACCGACGCGCCGACGGCGCGCGTGGCAGCGGACGACGCGCTGCTCGCGAGCGCGCGCGCCGGCATCGAGCGGCTGAACCTGCGCTACCCGGCGACATCGGGCGATTGCGCGCGGTTCCTGCTGCTGCATCGGCGGCGCGTGTGGAGCGACGGCGAGCGGTGCTGGATGGGCTGGGAGCGCAAGCGCGGCAAGCTGCACGAGCTGAACCGGCTGCTGCGCGGCGCGACGGATACCTCGTTTGTCGGCCTGCCGGCAGGCGCCTCGCGCGCATCGTCCGCCGAGATGGAGACGAGTGCCGACACCGACACGCCGCCGCCGGTGCCCGCCCAGGTGCGCTACGTCATCACGCTGGACGCCGACACGCGCCTGCTGCGCGATACCGTGCGCCGCCTGATCGGCAAGATGGCGCATCCGCTGAACCGGCCGGTATTCGACCCGGCGAGCCGGCGCATCGTGGAAGGCCACGGCATTCTGCAACCCCGCGTGAGCTCTTCGCTCGCAAGCGGCGACGAGGGCTCGCTGTTCCAGCGCATCTCGTCGAGCGCGCATGGCATCGATCCCTACGTGTCGGCGGTGTCGGATGTCTACCAGGACCTGTTCGACGAAGGCTCGTACGCGGGCAAGGGCATCTACGACATCGACGCGTTCGAGGCGGTGCTCGGCGAGCGCGTGCCCGACAACACGATGTTGAGCCACGATCTGTTCGAAGGCGTGTTCGCGCGGGCCGGGCTGGCGTCGGATATCGAGGTGGTGGAGGCGTCGCCGTCGCGCTACGACGTCGCGGCCGCGCGCCAGCACCGCTGGGCGCGCGGCGACTGGCAACTGCTGCCGTGGCTCGCGTTCGGCCGCGGGCCGCTGCCCGCGATCGGCCGCTGGAAGATGCTCGACAACCTGCGCCGCACGCTGACCGCGCCGGCCGTGTTCGTCGCGCTGCTGGTCGGGTGGACGGCGCCGCTGCCGGTCGCGCTCGCCTGGAGCGCATTCATCCTCGCGACGATCGCGCTGCCGTTGCTGCTGCCGGTACTGAGCAGCCTCGTGCCGCGCTGGCGCCGCACGCACATGAAGCTGACCACGCGCAGCGTCCTGCACGCATGGGCCGCCGAACTGCGCTTCGCGCTGGTCCGCTTCGGCCTGACGGTCGCGCTGTTGCCGGAGCAGGTGTGGTCGATGGGCGACGCGATCGGGCGGACCCTGTTCCGGCTCGGGTTCAGCCGGCTGCATCTGCTGGAATGGACCACCGCCGCCGCGTCCGGCGCGCATGGCCGGCACACGCTCGCCGGTACCTTCGCGCAGATGCGTGGCGGGCTCGCGCTCACGCTGCTCGATGCGGCCGCCGCCGCCCAGGCCCCGCGCGCCGATGCCCGGACGGCCTGGGCGGCGGTGCCGCTGGTGCTGGTGTGGCTTGCCGCGCCGGCGATCACGTATTGGCTCAGTCGCGCGCCGCGCGCGGCCGCCGACCTCGCGGTCGCGCCGGCCGATGCGCGTGCGTTGCGGCACGACGCTCGCCGTACCTGGCGCTATTTCGAGACGTTCGTGACCGCCGACGAGCAGATGTTGCCGCCCGACAATTTCCAGGAAGATCCGAAGCCGGTCGTCGCGCATCGCACCTCGCCCACCAATCTCGGCCTGTACCTGTTGTCGATCGCGAGCGCGCGCGAGTTCGGCTGGCTGGGCACGTTCGACGCGGTGGCGCGGCTGGAGGCGACGTTCGCGTCGATGGCGCGGCTCGCGCGCCATCGCGGCCATTTCTACAACTGGTACGACACGCGCAGCCTGGCGCCGCTCGAGCCGAAATACGTGTCGACGGTCGACAGCGGCAACCTGGCCGGCCACCTGATCGCGCTCGGCAATGCCTGCCGCGCGTGGGCCGCCCGGCCGGGTGGGGTGGGCCGGGCGGCGGCGGCCCGCGGTATCGGCGACACGCTCGCGCTGCTGCGCGATGCGGTGCGGATCGACGGTGGCGAGCGCACGCCTCTGCACGACGAATTCGAGCGGGCCGCGATCCGGTTGGCCGCCGTGCTCGACGAGGCGCAGGGCGAGGATGCTGCCGATCTCGCTCCCACCGCGTCGGACCCGGCGCTCGCCGCCGACGCGTGGCCGGCGCTCGCTGCGACGCTGGCCGCGACGTTGGCCGATCTGGCCCGCGCGCTGGTGGACGACGGGGTGCGGGTGGGCGGCCGCGACGGCGCGGACGTACGGTTCTGGGCCGGCGCGCTGGAGCGTGTCGCGCAAGCCCAGCTCGACGATCTTCGCATCACGCCGCAGGCCGCCGACGCGCTGAACGCGCGCCTGCATGGGCTGGCCGACACGGCGCTCGCCACCGCCAACGCGATGGCGTTCGGCTTTCTCCTCGACCCGGTGCGCAATCTGCTGTCGATCGGCTATGCGGTGGCCGACGGCCGCGTCGATCCGGGCAACTACGATCTGCTCGCCTCCGAGGCGCGGCTGGCGAGCTTCGTGGCCATCGCGAAGGGCGATCTGCCGCTCGCGCACTGGTTCCGGCTCGGCCGGCTCGCGACGCCGATCGGCCAGGGCGCGGCGTTGGTGTCGTGGTCCGGCTCGATGTTCGAATACCTGATGCCGTCGCTGGTGATGCGCGCGCCGGCCGACAGCCTGCTCGCGCGCACCAACCAGCGCGTGGTGGGGCGCCAGATCCGCTACGGCGTGGAACTCGGGCTGCCGTGGGGGATGTCCGAATCGGCCTACAACGCGCGCGATATCGAGCTGACCTACCAGTATTCGAGTTTCGGCGTGCCGGCGCTCGGCCTGAAGCGCGATCTCGATCAGCACCGCGTGATCGCGCCGTATGCGACCGCGCTCGGCGCGATGATCGCGCCGGCCGCCGCCGCGCGCAATTTCGAGCGGCTGCGCGCGGCCGGCGCGGGCGGGCGCTTCGGCTTTTACGAGGCGCTCGACTACACGCCGGCGCGGATGCCGGAAGGCATGCCGGTGGCGCTGGTGCGGGCGTTCATGGCGCACCACCAAGGCATGTCGATCGTCGCGATCGCCAATGCGCTGCTCGGCGGCCGGATTCGCGCGTTCTTTCACATGGAGCCGGCGGTCCGCGCGACCGAGCTGCTGCTGCAGGAACGGGTGCCGAGCCGGGTCGCGGCGGGGCGGCCGCGGATCGACACCGCCCCGGCCGGCAAGATGCGCGGCAGCGAATCGTCGTTTGCGCGGCGCGGGGTGCTGGTGGAGGAACCGTCGCCCGTGACCCATTTGCTGTCCAACGGCCGCTATACGGTGATGCTGACGGCCGCCGGGTCCGGCTACAGCCGTCGCGACGATCTGGCCGTCACGCGCTGGCACGAGGACGCGACACGCGATCACTGGGGCAGCTACCTGTATCTGCGCGATGCCGACAGCGGCGCGGTGTGGTCGGCCACCTGGCAGCCGAGCGGCGTGGCGCCGGACACGTACGAGGCGACCTTCACCGAGGATCGGGCGGAATATGTGCGCCGCGACGGCACGCTGACCACCACGGTCGAGGTGCTGGTATCCGCCGAGGACGACGCGGAGGTGCGCCGCGTGTCGGTCGTCAACCACGGTGCGCGCGCCCGCGTGATCGAATTCACGTCGTATGCGGAAGTGGTGCTCGCGCCCGCCGCCGCCGATCAGGCGCATCCGGCGTTCTCGAAGCTGTTCGTCGAGACCGAGTACGTGCCGGTGTCCGGTGCGATTCTCGCGACGCGTCGGCGGCGGGCGCCGACCGACAGCCAGGTCTGGGCGGCCCATCTCGCGGTGGCGACGGGCGAGACGGTGGGCGCGCAGGAGTTCGACACCGACCGCATGCGCGTGATCGGCCGCGGCCGCGGCGTGCGTCTGCCGCTTGCCCTCGCCGAGTCGCGCGAGCTTGCCGGCTCGCAAGGGGCGGTGCTGGACGCGGTCTTCACGCTGCGTCGGCGGCTGCGCATTCCACCCGGCGCGAAGGCGAGCATCGCGTACTGGACGATCGTCGCGGATTCGCGCGAACAGGTGCTCGATCTGGTCGACAAGCACCGCGACGGCGACGCGTTCGCGCGCGCGGCGATGCTGGCGTGGACGCAGGCGCAGGTGCAATTGCGCCATAGCGGCGTGAGCCTCGACGAGGCGGCGTTGTTCCAGCAACTGGCCGGCGCGCTGGTGTACAGCGATCCGTCGATGCGGCCGAACTCCGCCGTGCTGCTGCGCCATGCGCTCATCGCGTCGGCGGCGGGCGCGGTGGGCGCCTCGCCGCTGTGGGCGCACGGCGTGTCGGGCGATCTGCCGATCCTGCTGGTGCGGATCGACGACCTCGAGCATCTCGCGGTGGTGCGCCAACTGATTCGCGCGCACGAGTACTGGCAGGCGAAGCGGCTCGCCGTCGATCTGGTGATCCTCAACGAGCGCGCCGCGTCCTACGTGCAGGATCTGCAGGCCGCGCTCGAAGGCTTCGTGCGGGTGCGTCCGTCGGGCGACGCGGCCGGGCGCGGCGGCGTGTTCGTGCTGCGTGCCGACCGGATGACCGATGCGGCGCGCGCGCGCTTTCCGGCGGTGGCGCGCGTGGTGCTCGCCGCGCGCAACGGCCGGCTGGTCGACCAGTTGCGGCGTCTCGCGAGCGCGCCGGCCGTGCCGCCGCCGGACCCGCCGCGCCTCTCGTGGCTGCCGCGCGCGATGCCGAAGCCCGACGACGCGCCGGTATCCACCGCCGATCTCGAATACTTCAACGGCATCGGCGGCTTCGCGCGCGACGGACGCGAATACGTGGTGATCCTGCAGGGCGGCCTCTGCACGCCGATGCCGTGGGTCAACGTGATCGCGAACCCGGTGTGCGGGTTCATCAGTTCGGCCGAAGGCGGCAGCCATACCTGGGTGACCAACAGCCGCGAGCATCCGTTGACGCCGTGGTCGAACGATCCCGTCGCCGATCCGTCGGGCGAGGCGTTCTACCTGCGCGACGACGAGACGGGCGCGCGCTGGGGGCCGCAGGCGAACCCGATGCGCAGCGTGGCGGCCGGCGCCGATCGCTACGTCGCGCGTCACGGGCAGGGCTACAGCCGGTTTGCGCATACCGAGGCCGGCATCGCCGCCGACCTGCTGCAGTTCGTGCCGCTCGCCGATCCGGTGAAGATTTCCCGGCTTACGTTGCGCAACCTCTCGGGGCGAGCGCGCCGGCTGTCGGTCGCGACCTGCGCCGAGTGGGCCTTGGGGCCGTCGCGCGGCGTCGCGGCGCCGCATACCGTGACCGAGATCGATGCCGTCACCGGCGCGCTGTTCGCGCGCAACGATTGGCAGCACGCGTATCCCGGCCGGGTGGCGTTCTCCGATCTGTGCGGGTTGCAGACCTCGTGGACGGGCGACCGGCGCGAGTTCATCGGCCGCAACGGCACGCCGGCGGACCCGGCCGGCTTTCCCGGCGAGATCGACGCGCCGCTGCTGTCGGGGCGCGTGGGCGCCGGCCTCGATCCATGCGCGGCGTTGCAGACGCATATCGAACTGGCGCCGGGAGGCGTCGCGGAAGTCGTCTGGCTGCTCGGCGAAGGCGCCGACCGGGAGGCGGCACGGCAATCGGTCATGCAGTACCGGTGCGCGGATCTCGATGCCGTGTTCGCCGCCGTCACGGCATCCTGGGACGAGACGCTCGGCGCGCTCCAGGTGCGCACGCCCGACCGCGCGATGGATCTGATGCTGAATCGCTGGCTGCTGTATCAGACGCTGTCGAGCCGCATCTGGGCGCGCGCGGGTTTCTATCAGGCGAGCGGCGCATACGGCTTTCGCGATCAGTTGCAGGACGGCATGGCGCTGGTGCTCGCGCGGCCGACGCTCACGCGCGAGCACCTGTTGCGGGCCGCGGCGCGGCAGTTTCCGGAGGGCGATGTGCAGCATTGGTGGCTGCGCGAAACCGGCAGCGGCGTGCGCACGCGGATCAGCGACGATCGCGTGTGGCTCGCCAGCGCCATCGCGCATTACGTGGAGGTCAGCGGCGAGTGCGCCGTGCTCGATGTGCCGGTGCCGTTCCTCGACGGCCGGCCGCTCGCGCCGGACGAGGCGGACGCGTTCTTCGTGCCGGGCGTGTCCGACACCGGCGCGCCGCTGTTCGAGCACGGAGCGCGGGCGCTGGAGCAGGGGCTCGAACAGTTCGGCGCGCACGGGCTGCCGCTGATCGGCACCGGCGACTGGAACGACGGCATGAACCGGGTGGGAGAAGCGGGGCGGGGCGAGAGTGTCTGGCTCGGCTGGTTCCTGTACGCAACCCTGATCGCGTACGCGCCGCTCGCTCGGGCGCGGGGCGACACCGCGCGGGCCGAGCGCTGGCGCACGCGCGCCGCGGCGTTGCGCGAGGCGCTCGACCAGGCCGGTTGGGACGGCGCCTGGTATCGCCGCGGATACTTCGACGACGGCACGCCGCTCGGTTCGAGCGGCCGCGCCGAATGCGAGATCGACGCGATTGCGCAGTCGTGGAGCGTGCTGTCGGACGGCGCGGCCCCCGAGCGCGCGCGCACCGCGATGGCATCGCTCGACGCCCGCCTGACCCGACGCGACGAGGGCCTCGCCTTGCTGTTCGCGCCGCCGTTCGACCGACCGGCGAGCGGACGGGCGGCGGGCACCGATCCCGGCTATATCGACGGCTATCCGCCCGGCATTCGCGAGAACGGCGGCCAGTACACGCACGCAGCGGCATGGTCGGTGCTCGCGTATGCGAAGCTGGGTGACGGCGAGCGCGCGGCGCAGCTGTTCGCGATGCTCAATCCGGTCAGCCGCAGCCACACGCGCAGCGGTGCGAACCGTTATCGGCTCGAACCGTATGTGGTGGCGGCGGATGTCTATTCCGTCGCGCCGCACGTGGGGCGCGGCGGGTGGAGCTGGTACACCGGATCGGCGGGGTGGCTCTATCGCGCGGGTATCGAGGGCTTGCTCGGGGTGCGCCGGCAAGGCAGCGTGCTGTCGATTCGGCCGTGCCTGCCCCGCGCCTGGCCGGGTTTCGACCTGACGCTGCGCCATGGCACGGCGTGGTACGAGATCGCCGTCAAGCGAGCGGAGGACGAAGCGGTGGAGGGCTGCGGGATCGTCGTCGACGGCGAGCCGTTGCCGGCCGGGCAAACGACGCTGCGCCTGGCCGACGACGGGCGGCGACACGATGTGCTCGTCACGTTCGGTCGGATGCCGGCAAGCGACTCAGCGTAAGCGGCAATGGCGATTGCCGCGGATGAACCGGGATGGGATGACGGGGCGGTGCGTGCGATCGGCAGGCACCGGTTGCGACAGGGGCGTCGGCAACAGGGGGCAGGGATGATCCATGCAGGCGGTTCCCGTGAGGAACCGCCCTGAAGCTTCATGAATCGAGACGATGTGTCAAATAAATTTGACGTCTTTCTGCATCATTCGATTCATGCCGTCGGTGAGGTTCAACGCGCGTGTTTCGGCGCGTCCTTGTGCGTATCGTGCGTCTTTTGCGGTTGGCGGACGGCGTCCTTCGCGTCCTCGGTGCCTTGCTTCGCGGGCGCGGCGTCGTCGTGGTGCGCGTCCTTCGATTTGCTCTTCTTGCTCTCGTTGTGATCGGTGGTGTGTACCTTGACCATGGTGATGCTCCAGTGCAGGTTGGATCGGTGGACGAAACGCGGTGCGGGCCGGCCGGATGGGGCCGGACGCCTTCGCGTGAAACGGTCGATCGCCGCGTTGATCTCGCGGCCTCGACTTCGGTGCCCGTTACAGCAGCAGGCCGGGCGGATCGTTCGATATCGCCTGCTCGGTTGCCGTCCAATACGGGCGACGGTGGTAATGCGCATGAATTTTCAGGCCCCATTCCAGATCGGTCATCGACGGCCAAGCGGATTTTTCGAATACGGGTGCGTCCTTCACGCTGTCGGCCGTGACGCCGAGCCGGAAGCATGCGTCATCGGTATCGAGCGTGAGCGCACTCCACGGAATCGCGCGAAGGCTGTCGCCGATACCGAGAAAGCCCCCGCTGGACAGCACCGCGTAGGCAACGCGCCCACTGCGCACGTCCAGCATGATTTCGGCGATCTTGCCGACCTCCTCGTTGTCGGACGAGATCACCTTGTCGCCGCGCAGCGTGTCGGCCGCCATGATGTCGGGGCCCGGCCCGTCGCCTTCACCACGGCCGACGATGCCGGCGCCGTCCGGTGTGGCCGATGCGGGCCGGTTCGGATCGATGGTCGTCATGATGCTCTCCTGAATTTATTGAAAAGGATGCCGAAACGATTTTCCGGACGGCATTTCGGTAGTCATGCGGGCCGCATGACGGGCGCAGCGCGAACTGACGAGGGGACGGGTCAGGGACACGCCGGCGTGGGCTCGGGGCGGCGTGGCCTGCCGGCACGTTGGCTGTTTCGACGGGTGAGTCGCATGCAGGCTCGGTACGACTGTGCGCGCGCCCGATCGTCGAATCGGTACGGCATCGTACGAATTCGGCGGGTTGATGGAAGCGCTTTCAGGGCCGCGCGATCCGCCCGTGGGTGCGTCGGCACGGCCATGCACGACGTGCGACGTCGCGCGTATGCCGTCACACGCTCATGCCGCGGTCTTGAGCGAGGGTGCGCCGTCGGTGCTCGGGTGCGAACGGTTCGCCTGCGCGAGTTGCGCGACGGGATTCAGGGCGTCGATCATCGAGCTGGGAATCAGGATCGTGGCGCCGCGTTCCTTGGTGGTCTCGTAGATGATGTTCATCGCCCGCAACTGCAACGCACCCGGATGGTCTGCGTACACCTGCGCCGCCTCGACGAACTTGCCGGCGATTTCCGCCTCCGCCGAGCCGAGAATGACCCGCGCCTGTTTTTCGCGCTCCGCCTGCGCCTGGCGCGACATCGAATCCTGGAGGGCAACGGGAATCGCCACGTCACGCGTCTCGACCGAACGCACGGTGACGCCCCAATCGGCCGTCTTGCGGCCGATTTCCTGGCACAGATGCGCGTCGGCGGTCTTGCGATCCGACAGCAGGGTCGCCAGCATCGACGAGCCGATCATCTCCCGCAACGAGGTTTGCGCGACGCGATCGATGGCCTGCCGGTAGTCGGTGATCGCGAGCGCGGCCTTTTGCGCGTCGTGAACATGCCAGAAGATGATCGCGTCGACATTGACCGGCACGGTGTCGCGGGTCAGGGCCTGCTCGGCGTTGAACGCGGTGGTCTGGATCCGCTCGTCGATGACGGCGACCACGGTGTCGAGGATCGGCACGATCATGAAGAAGCCGGCGCCCTTGACGCCTTGCAGCTTGCCGAGGCGCAGGATGACGAATTTTTCCCAGGTATTGGCCACTCGCACCGATGCCATCACGAGGGTCGCGACGACCAACAGCCCGATGCCGAGCGCGATGGCGCCCAGCATGCCGGCGAGCAGCGCGGCGAGGAGGGGCAGGAATGCAAGAACCAATCTGACGGGACTCACGATCACCCTCCATTCCGGTAACGGCTGCGATTGCCGGGCACGATGGTGCAGATCGTTTCGCAGAGGTCCTGAGTGCCGCGGCGAACCGCGGCACTCGTTCGAATTCTGCTTCCGATGGCACGGAAAATCCGTACGCTGTCATACCGAAACATGCCGAATCATGCCGCATGTGCATCGTGCGAACGTCGATACCGCCATCGATGCGCAGCACGGTTCGATGGGCGGATCGAGGCCTTGAATCGACTTGGCTGAGCGATCCGGTTTTGTTCTTGCTTATCGGTGGCGAAGCGCGCAGGCTGGCCCGGTCTGTTCGACGTATCAGGGGCCCGCGCCGCCCGAATCCATTCGCGCAAATCGTTGCTCAATCAGGAGCGGATCATGACGATTCCCACCATCGATTACCGAGGCCACGAGCTTCGCGCCTATGCCCAATCCCTGTTTCCGCCGCTGGGCGACCCGTATTTGCCCGGGGCCAGGCGATTCGGTTCGGTCGTGCGGATCGATACGATTCCGTCCACGTCGGCACCGGCCATGCGGTACAGGACGATCTTCGCGAACGGTGAGCCGCCTACCGAGGCGCTGGCGCTCGACGGCGCAATCCAGTTCGGCAAGGACATCGTCGACGGCAAGATCACGGCCGTTCCGATCGGACCGACCTGATTTGCGCGGTTGCGTGGCCCGGAAACCGGGCGCCGTTCGTTTTTATGTCGGGGAGATGTGCGGCCGGCGCTCGTGCGTTGGCCGATCCGGAGCGGGCTTGCCGCTCATGAAATCAAATATCGATTCTGCGGACCGCCGACATATTGCCGCTGTGCGATCTCGAGCACCGTATCGCGAAACGCGTCGAACGCAACCAGCATCGCGTGCTCGTCGGAGCCCATATCGGGTTGCAGGCTTCTGAGTACGGCGTCGTCCACCATGAAGCTGATTTCACGCGAATTGTCGTAGCCCCAGAAACACACGCAATGCCGGGAGGCATCGTAGCTGCGGCTCGGATTGGGGAATTGAAGCACCGTGGTCGGCTTTCTGAAATAACGATTCATGGCGATATCGAAGCCTCGCGTTGTCATGCCTGACGTTGAAACAGCGCCGCTCGACCGGGACTTCGATCGGGCGGCGCCTTCGCGATTGCGATATCACTGACGCTTCGCGGCCTCCTTCTTCAGCTTCTTCGCATCCTTCTTTTCCTTCGGTGTCTTGACTGCGACTTTCTTTTCCGATTTTCGGGCGTCTTGGGCTTTGCTCATTACTGCCTCCTTCCGTAAAACATTCATAAAGTGCGCCGTGGATGCATCGCAAGGCGCTTGCGATCGAAACGGTGCGGCGACGTGGTCGCGTCTGGAATCGTCGTTGTTGAGTATAGGCACGTTTCGTGCGGCAGCCGCGCCAATTTTTTTTCGGCCGCTGTGGATCGCGCCGCAGCCGACCAGCGGCGGCGCGTATGCGATCCCGCTGGCGGTGCGTTACACGCGCACCACCGGCACCGTGGCGGCCGTGCAGGGCGCGGCCACCGATCTTCGCGCGGTCACTTGCGGAAAGGTCCGTCCATCCGCGTGATACCCAAGCCGCCGCGAACGCGGAAATGCCGACAGTCCGCTTTACCGTCAGTTTGAATCGACCGCGATTGGCACAGGTTGCGCCATCGCGCTTTCTCTGCACCTGATGGCTGCGTCAATGCTCGACCACAGTGTGTCGAGCGCCGCCAAGGCACCCTCCACCCCGTGCTGCCGGCACTGCATTTCCATGTCGCCGCACGCATCGGCGATGGCCGGCTCGCGTGCCATCGCCCAGGCGCCTCGCAGGGCGTGCAGGATGTCGAGCAGCCGTGCCGGGTTGCCGGCGGTGATCGCACGACGCGCGTCATCGAAATTATCGAGGGTCGTTCGCCAAAGCACTTCGAAATGGTATTCGCCGAGTGCCCCGTCGCTCAAGGCTGGCATTTCATGCACCGTCCGCGGAAGACGCAGGTTGCGTCGCACCGCCGCGTCGATCATGGCCAGCGTCGCGGGCTTGTGCAGCACGTCCGACATCCCGCATTCGCGGCAGTTATGTGCATCGGTATCCGACGTGTTCGCGGTATAGGCGATCACCGGCACCCCGGGATCGATGTCGGTGAGGCACTGCGCCAGCGCGAAGCCGTCCATGCCGGCCATGCTCAGATCGGTCAGCACCACGTCGTAATCGTGTTCGATGAATGCGCGTATCGCGTCGCGCGCATTGCTGACCACGTCCGCGTCGTATCCCAGTTCGGCGAGCTGGTCGGCGATGAGCGCGCGGTTCAGTTCCTGATCATCGACCGCGAGCACGCGGATCTCGACTTGTCGCTGGTGCGCGTCGAACGGTATGTCCGGCGGGCCGGCGCAGATGTCGACAACCGGCGCGGCGAGCGTGGCCGGAAGCGGCAACTGCACGATGAAGCGGCTTCCCACCGAGGGCTGGCTCGACACATCGATCGTGCCGTCCATCAACTCCGCCAGCTTGCGACACAGCGTGAGGCCGAGCCCCGTGCCGCCAAACCGCCGCGAGATGGACTCGTCGGCCTGGGCGAACGAATCGAAGATGCGGGCCTGCTGCTCCGGCGTCATGCCGATACCGGTGTCCTCCACGACGATATGGACGGTGCCGGCGTCGGACACACCGTGTGACATGTCCACGCGAATTCGCACATGGCCGCGCTCGGTGAACTTGATCGCGTTCGATACGAGATTCACGAGAATCTGCCTTACCCTCAGGGCATCGCCCATGCATGCCGAATCGACGGCGGCGCCGATCTCGACCTCGAGCGCGATACCCTTGCTCGCCGCGAGCGGCGCAAACAGTCGGGATACCTGATGGACCAGGCGCGCCGGGCTGAACGCAATCGATTCGAGCTGCATCCGGCCCGATTCGATCTTCGAGACGTCGAGAATGTCGCTGACGACGTCGAGCAGATGCTGGGCAGAGGTTTCCACCACGGCGAGGCGCCCGGCGTCGTCGAGCGATGGCCAATGGCGGCGCAGCAGTTCGAGATGCCCGAGCATCGCATTGAGCGGCGTGCGCAACTCGTGGCTCACGGCGGCCACGAACATGGTCTTGGCGGTGTTCGCTTCCTCGGCCAGCCGCCGTGCTTCGGTGGCGGCGTACTCAGCGAGCTTGCGCACCGTGATGTCGGACAGGATGCAGAGAATCGCATCTTCGCCGTGCACGCGCGCGGTCACGATGCTGGCGAGCAGGTTGCGGGTCGTGCCGTTCTCGGTCACCACGTTGAGGTCGAGATTCAGCGGCACGACGATTTTGTCGCTGCCGAAGGTGGCGCAATGCGTGCGATAGGCATCGAGCAAGGGCTGCGTGATGCGCCGGCCGCCGCCGTGGGCGGCGTGGCGGTACGCATGCATCGGCTCGTTCTCGAAGATCACCTCGCGGCGCGCGATCGAGATCAGGCCGATCCCGACCGGCGCCGTGGAGAGGATCGACCGGTTCAGGTGCTCGCTTTCGTACACGCGCTGCGAGCGGCGGTACACGGGGCGGAACACCTTGTGGTTGAACACCAGCAGCAGGGTCCACAGCAGCGCCAGCAGGCTCGCGACGCCGCCTGTCCAGACGACGAGCTTGGGCGCGAGCGCCGCGGCCATGGTGCGCCACGACCAGATGTAATTGAGCGTCCAGTCCGTGCCGGGGATTCGATCGCTGATCGAGAACACGCCACTGCGATAAGCGTCGGCGACACGATTGCGCTTGCGCGGTCGCGCAGCGCCCACCTTCAGCGCCCGGATGGCAAGCGCGGTGTCGGCGCGCGACGGATCGCCCTCGGAATGCAACACGACATCGCCCTGTCGGTCGAGCACCAGGAATTCGCCCGGTGCGGGCGACTGGCGCAGCATCGCGCGAAGGCGCTCGATCGACACCTGGCGAACGAAGATCGCGAACACCTCGCCCTCGTAGTGCGCGGGCTGGCTCAGATGGAGCACATGGCCTGCGCCGAACGGGTTCGGCAGCGGCGAGGACCAATAAGTGGGCAGTACGCCGGACACGGCATCGTCGATCGAGTTCGCTTCGAAGGTCGATGCGCGCGGCACCAGGCGCTCGATCACGTCGGCCACGCTGTGCTGGCCGGGCTCACCGAGCACGTCATCGGAGAGCCGCGCGGGCGCCATCGACACGAAGGTGCGGTCGGGGTTGTAGAAGATGCCGATTCCGGGCCGCCCCACCTGCCGCTCGGCCGCGCCGAATACGTTGCCCATCTCGGCGGTCAGGCCCAGATAGTAAGCATAGGAATCCTGATCGGGCGCTGGGTCGCGCCTGTCGAGCTGGGCGAGCGCGAGTTGCGCGGTGGCGTCGCGATGCTTTTGCACGACCCGGCGGCCTTTCGACTGGGCGAACTCGGCAAGCTCATGTTTGCCGGCACGGCGATGCTCGCTCCAAAGCAGCTCGGCGGCCGCCACGGTGCGCGAAAACAGCGCCTGCTCGGTTTCCATTTCCATGCGAAGCAGCGAGCGGTTGACCAGGAACGCGTTGTGTTGGCCCGCGAGATAGTCGTGCACGCTGGCCTCGATACCGAGCGCGTAGGCGGCAACCATCAGCATCGACAGCACGATGCCGCCGCCATACAGCATCACGCGCTGGTAGCGCTTGAGCAGCAGGAGGTCCGGAGCCGGCGGGTCCGAACGCGTGGTGGGCGCGTTCGGCCGCCCGTGTGGATATGCCATGTGGATCGTCCTCGGCCGTTTGCGTCATGCAAACCGCGCGCATGGCGCGTGGCCGAAAACCGGATGGCGCGCCGTGGGTCAGTCGTCCGGGCTCGCTTCCGGGGCCTGGCCGGCCAGCAGGTGTTGCCAGCGGCAGATCAGTTCCCGCCTGCTTGAGGGCGAAGCGAACACGAACTCGTTGAGCTTGCAGTGGAAAAACGTCTGATCGCTCTCGTTCAGCGCCGCGTAGGCGAGCAGCACGCTGAGGGCAGGGGTCGTCGCGGGTTTGTTCATCGATGAAGTTCCGGCGCGTGGCTTGCGGCGAGACCCGGCATGGCGTCGCGCGAATGCGGTCAGATTGCGGTGCCCGGTGAAGCAGTGTCGGCACCCTGAGCATCATTGTGGGATGGGATGCGACGCGGCGAAATCTGACCGGGTACGAGATGGCATGGGACCCGTACGAAATTCTGCCGACGGCGAGGCAGGCCTCGATCGCCGCTGGGAGGGGCAGGCCGAGCCGTGTGCATTTAGGATTCGTCCTGCTACTATTTAGGCCGAGTCCGAGATTCACCGGCCCGAATTCACCCAAGTACTATGGGTCGGTACCGGTGGCGGCCTTACAGTGGAACGTGCAGGGGTTCCCTGCGTATTCCCGGCGGGCACCCAGTGCCGCCATGCATCGGTTGCCCACCGCACAGGACGCTTTCACATGGACGATTTCGCCATCCGGGTCGTGCTCGCCGACGATCATCCCCCGATCATCGTCGGCTTGCTTCACACGCTGAAGAAGCATCGCACCATCGACGTCGTCGCCACCGCTGGCAATTCCACCGAACTGATCGATGCGCTGGGCAAGCAGCCGTGCGACGTGCTGGTGTCCGATTACGCGATGCCCGGCAGCGATTACAGCGACGGCATCACGTTGTTCTCGTTCCTGAAGCGGCGCTATCCGGCCACGCGCATCGTGGTGCTGACCATGATCGACAACCCGGGCGTGATCCGGTCGCTGCTCAAGCTCGGCATCAACTGCATCCTGAGCAAATCCGACACCACGGATCACCTGCTGGCCGCCATTCACGGGGCGTATGCGGATGGCCGATATTTTTCGCCGACCATCGCCAAGGTGGTCTGGCAACTCGAGGCGGATTCGCACGGCCACAGCGACCGCGCGCTCACCACGCGTGAGTCCGACGTGATCCGGCTGTTCGTGTCGGGCATGACGGTCAACCAGATCGCCGCGCAACTCAAGCGCAGCAAGCAAACCATCAGCGCGCAGAAAAATAGCGCGATGCGCAAGCTCGGCGTGGAAACCGATACCGACTTGATCAAATATTCGATCGGCGCGGCGCTGGCCGCCAGGCCGGCCGATTCTGCGGCCGACACGCCGGCCGACACGACCCCTCAAGAGCCGGACGGCAGCGCGCGTTGAGCCGGGCCGCGCCGCGCCAGCACGGTGCGCGCGGCCGACTCGAAGCGCCTGATCCGGGCCAGGATGTCGACGGGGCTCCCCGCCACGGCGCGCACGGCATCTTCCATGTCCGCACACAGCCCGGCCGGCTCGGCTTCGTGAATCATCGCGAACGCGCCGCGCAGCGCGTGCAGATGCGCGAGCAGCGCGGGGTGGTCGCCGTCGGCCGCGGCGGTGTGCAACGCCTGCAGGCCGCTGTCGAGCGAGCGCGTCAGCGTCTTGTGCACCGCGTAGCGGCCCCTGCGCGATGTCGTCTTCGGGGGCGTGCGTGGCCGCCAAGGGCTCGCGGCCGAGCAGCCGGCGAATCGTGCCGCCAATCTCGTCGAGCAGCGCGGGCTTGACCAGGATCGCATCGATGCCGGCCGCCCGGCAGCGCCGATGCTCCGCGTCCCCTGCATGCGCCGTGATGGCGACGATCGGCACGGTCGCGCCGCACTGGCGCAACGCCTGCGCGAGCGTGTAGCCGTCCATGCCCGGCATGTTCAGGTCGGTCATGATCAGGTCGAAATCGCGCGGCTTGGCGAGGAAGCGCGCCAGCGCCGCGCTGCCGTTGCCGGCCAGCTCGCAGCGATGGCCGAGCGTGGCGAGCTGCGCCTCGAACAGCAACTGATTGGCGGGGGTGTCCTCCACCACCAGGATGCGGGCGGCGGTGGCCGTGTCCGGCACCGCTGCGTGTGGAGCGGGATTCGCGCCGGCCGCTGCCGCTTCAGCCCGATCTCCCGCTTGATCGGGCGCCAACGGCAAGCTCACCGCGAACGTGCTGCCATCGTCCGGCCGGCTGCGCACCTCGATCGTGCCGCCCATCATCTCCGTCAGCCGCTTGCACAGCGCGAGGCCGAGCCCGGTGCCGCCGTAGCGGCGCGCGATGCTCGCATCGGCCTGCGTAAACGGCCGGAACAGCGCCGCCTGTTGTTCCGGCGTCATGCCGATGCCCGAATCGGTCACGCTGACGACGATCGGCGAATCGACGCGCGTATCGTCCTCCCTGAATAGTTCGATCATGACGTCGCCGGCATCGGTGAACTTGATCGCATTGCTGAGCAGGTTGGAGACGATCTGGCGCAATCGCGTGGGGTCGCCGAGGTAATGGCGCGGCAGATCCGGCTCGATCACGCATTCGAATTGCAGCCCTTTTTGCCGCGCGACCGCCGAGAAGATGGCGGCACTTTGCCGGACGACATCGGCCGGATCGAAGCGGATCGCCTCGATGCCCAGTTGCCCCGATTCGATCTTCGAGAAGTCGAGCAAGTCGTTGATGATATCGAGCAGCGTGCGCGACGAGGACACCACCGCGTGCAACTGCCCGCTCTGCGCGGCCGTCATCGTCGAGCGGCCCATCAGCTCCAGGTTGCCGAGGATCGCGTGGAGCGGGGTGCGGATCTCGTGGCTCATCATCGACAGGAACGACGACTTGGCCTGGTTCGCCGCGTCGGCCGCGCGCCGTGCCGCTTCGAGCGTGTGTTCGAGCGACTTGTGGGCGGTGATGTCGGAGAAGTTGCAGAGCAGGGCGTCGGCGCCCCGGTACTTGGTGGCGACGAGGCCCACTTCCAGCTGGCGGACGCTGTCGTCGGCGAGCCGCAACGGCAGTTCAAGCCCCATGTGCGCTGCCGGCTCGGCCCCCGCCGCGTGAAAACGGTCGTACAACTGTTCGCGCAGCGGCGCTTCTCCCGCCGCCGTGCGCGCCGCGTAGTCGCGCATCACCGCGTTTTCCAGCAGCACCGCGCCGTTGTCCATCGACAGCAGGGCGAGACCGAACGGCGTGGTGGAAATGATGGTGCGATTGAGCTGCTCGCTTTCGAAGATGCGTTGCGCGCTCAGGTGGCCCGGCCTGAAGATCCGCCGGTCGAGCAGCAGCAGCACCGTCCACACCAGGCCGATCGTCAGCAGCAGGGCGGCGAGGCAGCCGGCCAGCTTCGGCCACAGCTCCGCCAGCACGGTGCGCCACGAAAACGCGTAGATGAACGTCCAGCCCAGCGGCTGCACGCCGGCGCGGATCACGAACAGGCCGTCCCGGAAGTGCGTGGCGATCGGGGCCTCGGCATGCGAGCCGGCCGCGAGCCGACGCATCAGCGCCAGGCGTTGCGCCTCGTGGTCGGCAGCCTTGCCCGAGGCGGCGAACACCGTGCCCCGCGCATCCAGCACGAGCGAGTTCGCATCGTGGCGATCGGTCGGCAGGATCGATTGCAGCACGCGCACGGGCAGATTGCTCGCGAACACGATCACCGGCTTGCCGTCGACATAGGCGGGCTTCGCGATGCGGATCACCGGCTCGCCGATGAACGGGCCTGGCGTGGGCGGGAGCCACACCGGCGCGGCGGGGCCGCCGAGCGCATCGCGCACGGTGGCGCTGGCCAGATCGCCGAGATCGGGCGCAAGGCGCGCCAGCAGGGCGTGCACGCTGCCCGCGCCGCTGGCGGCGACCGGATCGCCGCCGGGTGGTGCGGGCAGGATTGCCATGAAGCTGCGGTCCGGGCTGTAGCAGTAGAAATAGCCGATCCGCGCGTAGCCACGCTCCTGCGCGTAGGCGCCGAGCCGGTAGCTGAATTCCTGCGCCATCGCGAGGTAGGGGGAAAACGAAGCGGCCGGTTGCGGCGAAGCGATATCGCCGAGCAGCAGCATCGGCGGGAAATGCGGATTGCCGCGCACCGTCGCGCGGCCGCCCTGGGCCGCGAAGCTGGCGACCAGCGAGGCGGGCGGCGCCTGACGGTCGAGCCAGACCGCTTCCTCGTGCTGGATTCCGGCTCGAAACGCCGTGTTCGTTTCGTTGACCTTGAGTTGCAGGCTCGTCTGCCGTATCACGAAATCGGCGTAGCGATCGGCGATGTAGCCTTTCACGAGCGCCGTCATCACGGCCGCCGCGATCGCCGCCAGCACCAGCGAAACGATCACGCCGCCACCGTACAGCAGCACGCGCTGATAGCGATTCAGCACGCCCGGCTTGCCGGCCGACGCCTCGGCGGCGGACAGGGCGTCCGTGAGTCGGCGATGCCTGCCTTCATGGTCTTGCATTGCCATGAACCGCCCCTGCGGGGTGAATCGAGATCGCCAATCATAAGCGAATTCGCCGGGTGAATTCGACGTGGCGTCGGGTGGCGAGCGGGGCGATCGGGCCGCCGGGATCAGGCGGCCGGGATCAGGCGGCCGGGTTGCGATCGCTGTCGCGGGCGCCGACCCGCTGCACGAATGATTGACACGGCTCGCCGCGCAGCGGCTGGTCGAAGAAGCGTCGCAGTGGCAACGACGCTTCGGTGTGGAAGTGGTCGGGATGATCGAGACGCAACTGCTTGACGGTGTCGTCGATCCGCGCCCGGCCCGCATTTGATGCGGCGATCAGTTGCTTCTGCTCGTTCTTGCTGAATGTCATCGCAATTCCTCTCCCGGCAAGATGTGCCCGGCTGCGCTGCTGCCGGACCGCAAAACAGCAGTCTGGCGGTCGGTGGCTCGCCAGGCTATGGGACAGGGACGAAAAAAAGCCGGGCATTCAGCCCGGCCAAACGACCCCGCTACAACTTCCGGAACGAACCACGGGGTCGGTCCTGCTCTCTCTGTTCGTCGTTGTTGTCGTCAGAACAGGTCAGGAAGCCTTACCAGCGGTAGCCCACACCGGCGCCCGCGCCCACCGAGCCACGCGTGTTGGTGGTCAGCGAACCCTTGACCATCCACTTTTGCGTGGCGGTCGACAGGCCGAGCGCCATCGCCGACTGGCCGCCGTACGTGCCGCCCGCGATCGACACCACGCGTTCGCCCGGCAGCACCGCCTGCGGCAAATTCGCCATCGCCATCGCCATCGCCGAGGCGGAGCCGGCGGCCGCGTCCTTGCGGTAGCCGTCCACGTCCGAACGCAGCTGGCCGACCTGCTGGTTCGTGTAGGCGTTGGCGCGCTGCACGCCGTTGTCGACAGCCGAGTTCAACTGGCCGACGTTCGCCGCGTCCGTGTCCGCCACACCGGCCGCGACGTTGGTGATGCGCTGGCCCGCACCGTCGACGGGGCCGCCGTTACCCGCATCCCGGCCGGTATTGCCCGAATAGCCCGTGCTCGCAAGCGCATCGACCCGCGAGGTCAGCTCGAACAGTTGGCCGCCGTTCACGGCGTCGGTGCTGTTCGCGGCGATACGGCCTGCCGCGACGTTCGTGAGCGCCACCGTCTGGGCCGCGCCGATCCCGCCGAGCGTGACCATGCCGCGGTTCGAGCCGGCGTCGTACACGAGTGCGTCGAGCGTCGAGCCGTTGCCGTCCACCAGGCCGGCCTGCTTCAGTTGCGCGACGTTCACCGCGTCGGTGTCGGCGGTGCCGGCCGCGACGTTGGTGATCTGGCGTTCGGCGCCCGCCGCGCCCACCGAGACGGTGTTGGCGCGATTGGCGACGCTGCCCTGGCCGAGTGCGACGGCGTTCGTGGCGCCGGCTTGCACTTGCGCGCGGAAGCCGACGGCGGTGCCGTTGAGTTCCGATACCGAGCTGTTGCTGCCGATAGCCGTGGATTGAAGCATCAGCGCGTGGGAACCGGCTCCCAGCGCCGATCCCGATTCGCCTGCTTGCGCCTGGAAGCCGACCGCGGTCGCCGGTCTCGTGGGGGTACTCGAGGTGGCCGTCGATTGCGAGCCGAGCGCCGTGTCGCCCGTCCAGTTGGCAGCCGCTTTGTATCCCATCGCAATCGCGGACTGCCCGTTGGCCGATGCGCCGTTGCCGATGGCGGTGGTCAGGGACGAATTGGTCGTTGCGCCCGCGCCGATGGCGATCGCGTTGTAGCTGTTGGCGGCCGACTTGACGCCGATGGCGATCGAGCTGGAGCCGTTGGTCTGGGCGCTGTTGCCCATCGCGACCGAATCGTAATTACTGGTGACCGCGTTCACACCGAGCGATACGGAGCCGGTGCTGCCTGCCAGCGCGCTATTGCCGATTGCCACTGAATCGGAGTGTGCGGTCGATGCCTTGACGCCGATTGCGACCGAGCCGCTGCTGGCTGTGCTGGCCGCGTGACCGAGCGTCACCGAATCGGACGAGGCGCTCACGGCGTCTTCCCCAATCGATACCGAGCTATGTCCGAGCGTCTTCGCATTGGTGCCGACCGCCACCGAATCGTAGCTGCCGCTGTTGGCATTGAGGCCCAGCGCGATCGCTCCGCCGCCACCGTTCGACAGCGAGCCCTGGCCGATGGCGATGTTGCCCGCGCTGCCCGATGCCGCCACCGCGTTGTTGCCCAGTGCGACAGCCCCGGCACCCGAGGCGCTGGCACCCGCGCCGATCGCGCTGGCGCCTGCCGATGCGGCGATGGCGCCGTGGCCGAGGGCGGTCGAGTCGGCGCCATTCGCGGCGGCCGACGCGCCGGCTGCCACCGCGTTCGCGCCCTTGGCCGTGGCGGAATCGTCGACGGTGGCCGAGCCCTTCGCCACGAAGTAGTCGCTGGTCGAAGCGGCATGGGCTGCGTTCACGCCGCCAAACATGGCGCCGACGAGGAAGGTGGTGGTGACTGCGCGTTGGATCAGTGAGGTTTTCATGGTTCGCTCCAGTAGGTTTTAACCGATGAGTTCACTTTACAAAGTGCTGACCATCGGCGATATCTGACCGGTTTCGAACCGCATAGGACGAGTACTAAAACCGGAAAACGCCGGCGCGACGGCGATGCGGACACCGGTGGTCGAGTCAATCCCGTACCGGTTGAATGGCGGGCGAAAGAGGTGGTCGATGCACTTGCCGGGGCGCGAAAATCCATACCGGGGCACGCGTCGCGGGGCCGCTGTGGAGGCTTCGACGCCATGTATCGGTATGTCGGTATCGAGGACAAGCGCGCGGCAAGGGATATCGCGTTTTCGTTGGCCGTTCCGCATTGCGTATGGTAAGTTTGCGGTCGTTCTACACGTGCATCACGGGAGAGACCGCTTGCTCAAGCGGCGCCGACGGAGCAACCGCCCCGGAAACTCTCAGGCAAAAGGACCGTGATGCGGGAACACTCTGGAGAGCGGCGCCTTGCGCGCCCACCGAAGGGGAGCCGCGCCGCGATGTCATGCGGGAGGTGGCGAAACTCTCAGGTAAACGGACAGATGGGGCAATCGCGCCGGCGGCACGGGTTGCCGGCATTGCTCAACACTGTCTGGACCATCACATGTCACGAATCGCCATCATTGGCGCCGGCATTACCGGCGTCACGACCGCCTATGCGCTTTCGCAACGCGGCCACAGCGTCACCGTCTTCGAACGGCACCGCTATGCCGCAATGGAAACCTCCTTCGCCAACGGCGGCCAGCTCTCGGCCAGCAATGCGGAAGTCTGGAACAGCCGCGCCACGGTACTGAAGGGGTTGCGCTGGATGTTCACGCGCGACGCGCCGCTGCTCCTGAACCCGCGCCCGAGTGCGCACAAGTACGGCTGGATTGCCGAATTCCTCGGGAAGATCCCGCGCTACGAAGCGAACACGATCGAGACCGTGCGGCTGGCGATCGCCGCCCGTGCCCATCTGTTCGAGATTGCGGAGCGCGAGGGCATCGAGTTCGATCACGAGCGGCGCGGTATTTTGCACTTCTATGCAACGCGCAAGGAGCACGACGCGGCCACGCGCGTGAACACCTTGCTGCGTGCAGGCGGGCTGGACCGACGAGCGGTGACGCCGGAGGAAATGCGCGCGATCGAGCCGGCGCTTCAGGGCAGTTTCCACGGCGGATTCTTTACGGAGTCCGATTCAACCGGCGACATTCACAAATTTACCCGGGGGCTGTCGTCGGCCTGCGAGCGTCGCGGCGTGCAATTTCATTACGACACGGCGGTCGGCGGCATCGAGTCGATCGCGGGCGGCCGGATCTCGATCGCCTCCGGACAGCAACAGGAGGTTTTCGATCGTGTCGTCATCTGCGCCGGGGTCGGCAGTAAGCAGTTCGCCGCGATGGTGGGCGACCACGTGAACGTCTATCCGGTCAAAGGGTATTCGATCACCGTGCAACTGGACGATGCACCGAGCCGCGACGGCGCGCCCTGGGTCAGCCTGCTCGACGATCGCGCGAAGATCGTGACCAGCCGTCTGGGCGCGGATCGTTTCCGGGTTGCCGGCACGGCGGAATTCAATGGCGCGAACCGGGACATTCGCGCGGATCGGATCGAGCCTTTGGTCGATTGGGTGCGCCGCTACTTTCCCGCCGTCTCGACGTCTCGCGTGGTGCCGTGGGCGGGCTTGCGGCCGATGTTGCCGAGCATGCTGCCGCGAGTGGGGCGTGGCAAGCGCCCGGGCGTCTTCTACAACACCGGACATGGGCATCTCGGCTGGACCTTGTCGGCGGCAACGGCGGAGGCCGTGACGTCGGTGATCGGCGAGGGTTGAATTCGCGGCATTGACCGACTGCCCGGATGCGGTCCGAACCTCGCCGCGACGAGATGAGCGAATTCGCACAGAGATTGAGCGAAACCGTGGCGATCATGCCGATATTTGATGACAGAATGGCTCACGTTCCCTGGACATCGACGATACCCGCCATGATCGCTTCACCGTTCGACACCGCGCTGCGTTGCGCTCGCGCATCACGCTGCCCGCAGCCGATCGTTGCCACGCTCGAATCGCCCATGCCGTGGCCGACGCGCTCGCTGTCGGATGTCCCATGAATGCCGACCTGTCGGCAGAGAGCGAGGCAGCCGACCGCCTCGCCGAGGCAATCCGGTTCGGAGCGGGTTCACGCAGCGTACTGTCCAGGCCCGAGGTGGGCGCGGCAGGGCATATCGTGCAACGCTCCGATCTGACCTCGCGTCGGATCGTGGTCGGTCAGGCAACGCTGATTCTCGTCGAGGAAGGCACCAAGCGGATTCGCTGGCGCGGCGGCGAGTGCGTCGCGAACCCCGGAGCGGCGTTCACGCTGCAGGCCGGTGAACGCGTCGACATCTCCAACACGCCCGGCCGAAGCGGCCTCTACCGTGCGCTCTGGATCAGCTGGAGTGCGGCGCTGCTCGCGATGCCCGAGCCGGTCAGGCGCCGGCCGAGCCCGCGCGTGGCCGTGCATGCGGGCTTGGGCGACGCGTTTCGCGCATCGTTCTATCGCGCCTTCAATGGCTTGCAACCGGCCGAAGGCCTGCCGCCGGCGATCGCGGCGAGCCGTTTGCGGGAAGTGCTGCTGTGGCTTGCCGAACGCGGTTTTCATTTTTCGTCCCTGGCGTCGGCGTCGGCGTCGTTCGGCGAGCAGGTTCGCACGCTGCTTGCCGCGGATCTGTCGATGGCGTGGTCGATGGAACGCGTCGCCGACGAAATCGCAACCAGCGTGCCGACACTGCGAAGAAAGCTGGCGGCGGAAGACACATCGTTTCGCCAGCTTCAGCAGGATGTCCGCATGTCGCATGCGCTGGCGTTGCTTCAGAACACCGATGTGCCTGTGCTCGAGATCGCCCTGGCCACCGGTTATGCCTCCGCATCGCGCTTCTCCGCCCGCTTCCGTGAGCGGTTCGGCTATCTGCCCACCGACGTTCGCGGACAACGCCGTGGGCGCTCGGCGTCGTTCGGCCGCCATCTCGGCGCGCCGGACGGCGTCTAGCCACCGCATCGCTCGTCGCCGTCTCGCTCGCTACATTTCATACCGAGGAACACATGCCATGCTGAAAATTCATCATCTGGGTCATTCGCAATCCGAACGGATCATCTGGCTCTGCGAAGAGCTGGACCTTCCCTTCGAACTCGAAAAGTATCAACGGGACGCCGTCACACGCCTGTCGCCACCTGAATTGAAGGCGCTGCATCCTCTCGGCGCCGCGCCGCTGGTCGAGGTCGACGGCGCGTGGCTGGCCGAATCGGCCGCGATCGTCGATTTCATCCTCGCGCGATACAGGCATGGGCGGCTGCAGTTCGATTCGTCCCATCCGGCGTTCGCGTCCTATCTCTACTGGTTTCATTTTGCCAACGGCAACCTGCAGCCGGTCATGCTTCGATCGATGACCGTGGAGCGCTGCGGATTGCCGGCCGATCATCCGGTGTTGACGTCGACCCGGGGGCGGCTCGACAAGGTGCTGCGCCTGATCGACGACCGGTTGGCGCACAGCGCCTATCTCGCCGGCGACACGTTCACGGCGGCGGACATCATGAACGTGTTTTCGCTGACGACGATGCGCCTGTTTCATCCGGTCGATCTCGCGCCGTACCCCGGGATACTGGCTTACCTCCAACGTATCGGCGCGCGGCCCGCTTATCGTCGGGCGATGGAAAAGGGCGATCCGGACCTGACGCCGTTGCTGACCTGAGCGCGCGCAACGTAGCGGCGCATCGCCACCTGATACCCCTGCTCGAATCGCGGCCATTGTTGCGCCGCCGACCGACTTCCCGGCCCCCTGCTACGATCCCCGTCGAGACGGCACACGAGGCGCCCGGCGCCCCGGTCGGCCCTCGCTTCTCCCCCATCCCGACGGCACACATTGGAGACATCCCCATGGATCTCGGTATCAAAGGACGCACCGCGCTGATCACCGGCGCATCGAAAGGCATCGGCCTGGCCAGCGCGATCGCGCTCGCCCGGGAAGGGTGTGCGGTGCATCTGGTGTCGTCGAACCCCGAGGTGCTCGAACCGGCCCGGCGCGAAGTCGAGGCGGCCGGCGAAGTGACGGTGCGCGCGAGCGCGGTCGATCTGTCCGACCCGGTTGCGCGTCGCGAGCTGCTGGCGGACGCGGGCACGATCGACATCCTGGTCAACAACGCCGGCGCGATTCCGGGCGGCGGGCTGGAGGCGATCGACGAAGCCGCGTGGCGGGCCAGTTGGGAGCTGAAGCTGTTCGGCTATATGGATTTCGCACGGCTGGTGCTGCCGGCGATGATGGAGCGCGGCAGCGGCGTGATCGTCAACGTGATCGGCGCGGCCGGCGTGACGCCGCGCTACGACTACATTCTCGGCTCGACGGCAAACGCCGCGCTGGTGGCGTTTACGCAAGCGGTGGGCGCGCATGCGACGCGGCGCGGCGTGCGCATGGTCGGCATCAACCCGGGGCCGTGCGCGACGCAGCGGCTCGAAAAGCTCTATCGCAGCCGCGCCGAAACGCAGCTCGGCGACGCCTCGCGCTGGCGCGAGCTGCTCGACGGGCTGCCGTTCGGCCGGCCGTCGGAGCCCGAGGAGATGGCCGATCTGGTCAGCTTCCTCGCGTCGGATCGTGCGTCCTACCTGAGCGGCGTGGTGATCGACGCCGACGGCGGCGCGAAGTACCGCTGAGGTACCGCCGGCCCCGCGCGCGGGCCGGCCTGAGCGCGTGGCCCGCGCCGGGCGCGCTCAGGCGGTGCGCCGCCGCTGCGCCGCCGGCAGGATTCCCAGCAGGAAAATCGCCGCGCCGCCGATGCAGCACAGCGCCATCTGCGTGCTCATGACAAGCGCGGGCGATTCGGGAAAACGCGTCAGCAGCACGCCCTCGATATAGCTGGCGCAGGCACCCATCCCCGTCATCAAGGCGTTCATCAGCGCGGAAGCCGTGCCGGCGAACTGCGCGGCACGTTCCATCGCGCCTTGCTGCGCGATCGGCGTGAGGATGCCGAGGCAGGTGGTGTTCAGCGACAGCAGCAGCGTCAGCACGGTCACGTCGAGCCGATGGCCGGCGGACAGCGACAGCATCGTCAGCGGCGATGCCACCGATACCGCCAGCGTGGCGGCCAGCACCCACTCGCCGGGCACGCCGTGCTTGCCGAGCCGCGCGCTGATGAACGAGCCGAGCATCAGGCACAGCGCCATCACGGCGAACAGCAGGCCATACAGCGTGGTCGACACATGCAGCACGTCGATGAACACGTACAGCGAGCCGGTGATGTACGAGAAGTGGCTGGAGAACGTCAGCGCGATGATCAGCGCGTATGACAGGCTGGTCTTGTCGGTCAGGAACTGCCGGTAGTCGGCCAGCACCGAGCGGCGCGCGGGCGCGGCGTCGGACGGCGTCAGGCCGTGCAGGCCGCCGAGCTTCGCGCTGTGGCCGTCGGCGCGCGCGAGCTTCGCATGCGACGATTCCGGCAGCTCGCGCGCCACGATCAGCAGCATCAGGAAGCCGCCGAGCGCCATGAAGCCGTAGATCCACCGCCAGTTGCCGAACATCAGCAGCAGGTTGCCGAGCGTGGGTGCGGTGGTCGGCCCGATGATCCGCACCACGGCGGCGTAGGACAGCAACTGGCGCGCTTCGTCGCCGCTGCGCTGATCGCGGATCACCGTGATCGCCAGCACCGAGGCCGCGCCGGCGCCGGTGCCCTGCAACAGCCGGCACACCAGCAGCATGTCGAACGAGGTCGACAGCGTGGCCAGCACGCTCGCGAACGTGTACACCACGCAGGCGAACAGCAGCACCGGGCGGCGCCCCATCCGGTCGGACAGCGGCCCGTAGATCAGCGGCGACACCGAGAAGCTGAAAAAGAAGAAGCTCAGGGTTTGCGACACGCGCTCGATCGGCATCGAGAACATGGTTGCGATGCTGGCGAAGCCGGGCAGGCCGAGGTCGATCGACAGAGCGGGGAAGATCGTCAGGATTCCGCAGATGATGACGAGTCGAAGCGAAGCGATATGAGGCGGAAGACGGGACATCGGTGATCGGCGTGGAGTGGAGCGGCGGCACGGGTAAGCCGGGCCATCACTGTACGCGACGAAAATTAATTTCCTAAGATGTTTCGCCCGTCTTTACCTGGCAAAGCTTCCATTTTCCTTTCGTATTCCTGCCTTTTCTCGTGAAACCCGCTGTGCGTCGCGCCTGAATTCAGTAGCCGACAGCCTAGAACAATCCCGCAGATCCCCATCCAGCATGCGTTTGCGCCCATTCGCGCGAGGCAGCGCCGTGCCTCGTCATTTCGTCGTGCTTGATCATTTGGATGTTATGGGTAATCTAACGCAACTTGGATGTCGATAGACATCCAAAATGAGGCCGGCCGCCGGGTGGGGTTACGCGGCGCCGACATCGCCCGGTTCGTTCGCATGCGCACGATGCCGGGCGCAACGCTTTCCAGGGTGAAGCAGTGGATACGAAGACAAGACTGGACGAAGACGGCGCGCACGTGGACGGCGGCCGCAATGGCGGGCCGAAGCGGCGCGCGCGGGCCGTGGCGATCGCGGTCGCGATCGTGGTGATCGGCGGCGGGTTGTGGTTCCATCATGCGCAGCAGGGCGGCGCGGGTACGGCCGCCGCCGCGCCGATGGGGCCGCACGACGTGACGGTCAGCCGGCCGCTGGTGCGCGATCTCGATACGCGGCTCGGTTTCCTCGGCCAATTCTCGGCGGTCGATCAGGTGGAGCTGCGCGCGCAGGTGGGCGGCACGCTGACGGGCATCCACTTCCGCGACGGCGCGGTGGTCCACAAGGGCGACCTGCTGTTTACGATCGATTCGGTTCCCTACGAAATCCGCTACACGCAGGCCAAGGCGCAGCAGCAGACGGCGGCCGCGCGGCTGGTGCTGGCCAAGCAGGAACTGGCGCGCGCGCAGCAATTGCAGAGCGCCGAAGCCGGCACCCAGCAGAACACCGAGCAGCGCACTTCCGAGCTGCACGCCGCGCAGGCCACGCTCGACGACGCCGACGCGCAGGTGCGCGACGCGCGCTTCGACCTCGACCACTGCCGCATCGTCGCGCCGTTTACCGGCCGCATCGGCCGGCACCAGGTGTCGGTCGGCAACCTGATCGCCGGCAGCCGCTATGCGGCCAGCCCGACCACGCTGCTCACCACGATCGTCTCGCTCGATCCGATCTACCTCGATTTCGACATGAGCGAGTCGGACTACGAAGCGTTCCAGCGCTATCGCGGCAACGTCGCCGGCCTGCCGGCCGACCGCGTGGAGCTGGCCTCGGGCGGCTCGACGAACTACGACCGCCAGGGCACGCTCGATTTCGTCGACAACGTGCTCGACCGCTCCAGCGGCACGCTCCACGCACGCGCCACGGTGCCGAACGCCGACGGCCGCTTCACGCCCGGCGAGTTCTCGCGCGTGCGGGTGGCCGTCACGCATCCGGCGCCCACGCTGCTGGTGCCCGACGCGTCGGTGCTGCCGAACCAGTCCGAGCACATCGTGCTGACGGTGGCGGCGGACGGCACGGTGGTGCCCAAGCAGGTCGAGCCGGGCGAGGTGCGCGGCGGCCTGCGCGTGATCCGCTCGGGCCTGACCGACAGCGATCGCGTGATCATCGACGGCCTGCCGTTCGCGGCGCCCGGCTCGAAGGTGAAGCCGCACGACGGCACCATCAGCTACGCGGCCCAGCCGCAATAAGGGGGCGACGTCATGAGAATCGCCCATTTCTTCATCGACCGCCCGCGCTTCGCGACGGTGGTCAGCGCGTTCCTGACGCTGATCGGGCTCGGCGCGATGTTCGTGCTGCCGGTCGCGCAGTATCCGGAGATCGTGCCGCCCACGGTGCAGGTCACCACCTCGTACCCCGGCGCCTCGGCCGACACGATCGCGCGCACCGTGGCGACGCCGCTCGAGCAGCAGATCAACGGCGTCGAGAACATGCTCTACATGAGCAGCCAGTCCACCGGCAACGGCCAGCTCACGGTGACGGTCACGTTCCGCATCGGCACCGACCTGAACGTCGCGCAGATGCTGACGCAGAACCGCGTGCAGGACGCGCTGCCGCGCTTGCCGGAAGACGTGCAGCGGCTCGGCGTGCAGGTGCGCAAGTCCACGCCGAGCATCCTGCTGGCGGTGCACCTGTACTCGCCGAACCACTCGCACGACACGCTCTACCTGTCGAACTACGCGACGCTGCACGTGAAGGACACGCTCGCGCGGCTGCAGGGCGTGGGCGACGTGCAGATCCAGGGCGCGCGCGAATACGCGATGCGGATCTGGATCGATCCCGATCGCGCGGCCGCGCACGACCTGACCGCGAGCGAGGTGCTGGCCGCGCTGCGCGCGCAGAACGTGCAGGTGTCGGCCGGTATCCTGAACCAGCCGCCGGTGGCGACCGGCTCGGCCTATCAGATCAACGTCGAGGCGCTGGGCCGGCTGTCCACGCCGGAGCAGTTCGGCGACATCGTGCTGAAATCCGATCCGCAGGGGCGCGTCACGCACCTGCGCGACGTCGGGCGCGTCGAGGTGGGCGCGGCCGATTACGGCGCGACCTCGTTCAAGGATCGCGACGACGCCACCGCGATGCTGATCTACGCCGAACCGGGCGCGAACTCGCTGGCCGTCGAGCACGAGGTGCTCGGCGCGATGGAAGGGCTCAAGAAGGAATTCCCGGCCGGCGTCGATTACCAGATCATCTACGACCCGACGATCTTCATCGGCAAGTCGGTCGACGAGGTGATCACGACGATTTTCGTCGCGATCCTGCTGGTGGTGGGCGTGGTGTTCGTGTTCCTGCAGAACTGGCGCGCGACCATCATTCCGGTGGTGGCGATTCCGGTGTCGCTGCTCGGCTCGTTCATCGTGCTCGCGACGTTCGGCATCTCGCTGAACAACCTCTCGCTGTTCGGGCTGGTGCTGGCGGTGGGGATCGTGGTGGACGATGCGATCGTGGTGGTCGAGAACGTCGAGCGCAACATGCGCGCCGGCATGTCGGCCGTGGAGGCCGCGCACCGCACCATGGACGAGGTCGGCGGCGCGCTGCTGTCGATCGCGCTCACGCTGTGCGCGGTGTTCGTGCCGTCGGCGTTCATCTCGGGCATCTCGGGGCTGTTCTTCCGGCAGTTCGCGGTGACCATCGCGGCGTCCACGGTGATCTCGTGCTTCGTGTCGCTGACGTTGAGCCCGGCGCTGTGCGCGGTGCTGTTCAAGTCGCATCAGGCCGGCCATGAAGGGGGCCATGAAGCGGCGCCGAAGGGCCGTGTCTCGCGGATGCTGGAGTCGGGTTTCGCCAGCTTCAACCGCGGCTTCGACCGGATTTCGTTCGGCTACGGCAACCTCACGCGGCGGCTGGTGCGCGGTCTGACGGTGATGCTGGCGATCTATGTCGCGCTGATCGCGGTGGCCGGCGTCGAGTTCTCGCGCACGCCCACCGGCTTCATTCCCGAGCAGGACCAGGGCTACCTGATCACCATCGTCCAGTTGCCGCCGGGCGCCTCGCTCGAACGCACCGAGAAGGTGGTGCGGCAGGTGACGGACATCGCGCTGTCCACCAAGGGCATCGAGCACGCGGCGCCGTTCGTCGGGCTGGACGCGACCACGCTGACGGTCGCCTCGAACTCGGGCACGGTGTTTACGGGCCTGCCGTCGCTCTACAACCACTCGCTGCCGGGCGTCACCGCCGGCACCGTGCTGGCCGACCTGCGCCGCCGGCTGTCGGTCATCAAGGATGCCTACGTATTGACGATCCCGCCGCCGCCGGTGCAGGGCCTCGGCAGCGCGGGCGGCTTCAAGATGATGCTGGAGGATCGCGCGGGCCTCGGGCCGGACGCGCTCGTGAAGGCGGCCAAATCGCTGGTGGCGGCGGCCAACAAGGATCCGCATTTCGCCGGCGTGTTCACGCTGTACAACGCAGGTTCGCCGTCGGTGTTCGCGGATATCGATCGCGTCAAGGCGCAGAAGCTCGGCATCACGCCCACCGACGTGTTCTCGACGCTGCAGGTCTATCTGGGTTCGCAGTACGTGAACGACTTCAACTACCTCGGGCGGACCTACGAAGTGATCGTGCAGGCCGACGGCAGCTTCCGCCACAGCGGCGAGGACATCGGGCGGCTCAAGACCCGCAACCAGGCCGGCGAGATGGTGCCGATCGGCTCGGTCGCGACGTTCGAGGATCGCACCGTGCCGTACCGCGTGCCGCGCTTCAACCTGTATCCGGCCGCCGAAGTGCAGGGCGCGGCCGCACCGGGCGTGGCCACCGGCACGGCGCTGCATCGCATGGAGGAACTGGCGCACGACGTGCTGCCGCAGGGCATCTCGTTCGAATGGACCGATCTGGCCTATCAGCAGCAGCAAAAGGGCACGCCGACGCTGGTGGTGTTCGGCGCGGCCGCGCTGTTCGTGTTCCTGGTGCTGGTGGCGCAGTACGAAAGCTGGAAGCTGCCGCTGGCGATCGTGCTGATCGTGCCGATGTGCATTCTGGCGTCGGTCACGGGGCTGTCGATTCGCGGCATGCCGATCGACATCCTGGCGCAGATCGGCTTCGTGGTGCTGGTGGGGCTGGCGGCCAAGAACGCGATCCTGATCGTCGAGTTCGCCAGACAGAAGGAGGACGAAGGGGTGGACGCGGCGGAGGCGGCCGTGCATGCGGCGCGTACCCGCCTGCGTCCGATCCTGATGACCTCGTTCGCGTTCATTCTCGGCGTCGCACCGCTGGCCGTGGCCACCGGCGCGGGCGCGGAGATGCGGCAATCGCTCGGCACCGCGGTGCTGTTCGGGATGCTCGGCGTGACGGGCTTCGGCCTGCTGTTCACGCCGGCGTTCTACGTATTCATTCGCCGCTTCGGCCAGAAGAAGAAAGAAGCCTGGTTCGGTCGCAAGGAGGAAGCATGATGTCGCCGTCCAAACCCTGGCGCGCGGCGCGCCCGTCGCGCGTGCCGGCGATTGCCGCCGCCGGGGCGTTGCTGTTCGCGCTGGCCGGCTGCGCGGTCGGCCCCGATTACCACGCGCCGGTCGACACGCTGGTGCCGTTCGAGCATGCGCCGAAGCAGGCGGAATCCGGCGCATCGCCCGCATCGAGCGCCGCGCTCGACAGCTGGTGGACCGGCTTCCACGATCCGGTGCTGGTGTCGATCGTCGATCGCGCGCTGGCGCAGAACCTGGACCTGGCCGCCGCGTTCGCGCGGGTGCGGCAGGCGCGCGCCGCGGCCTCCGCGGCGGGCGCCGCGCTGCTGCCGACCGTCGATCTCGACGGCTCGGCGAGCGACCAGCACCAGAGCGAACTGAGCCCCACCGGCTCGCTCGCGAAGGCGTTCCCCGGCTACAGCCGCAGCCAGCGCGAATACACGCTCGGCGCGGCGGCGAGCTGGGAAATCGATCTGGCGGGCGGCCTGCGCCGCAACGCGTCGGCAGCGGCGAACGAGGCGCAGGCGGCCGAGGCGGACCGGCTCGGCACGCGCGTCACGGTGGCCGCCGATGCGGCCGATGCGTACCTCCAGGTGCGCGGCTACCAGGCGCGGCTCGCGGTGGCCAACGATCAGGTGCAGACCGATACGCATCTGCTCGATCTCGTGAAGGCGCGCCGCCGTGCGGGCGCGGCCGACGAGCGCGAGATCGCGCAGGCCGACGCGTTGCTGCGGCAGGCGCGCGCGCTGATCCCGACGCTGCAGACCAATCTCGTCGCGCAACTGAACCGGCTCGACATCCTGATGGGCGCGCAACCCGGCACCTACGCGAGCCAGCTCGCGGTGGCGGGCGAGATCCCGGGTATTCCGTCGGTCGATGCGAGCGCGACGCCCACCGACGTGCTGCGCCGCCGGCCCGACGTGATCGCGGCCGAGCGCCGGCTGGCCGCCTCGAACGAGCGGATCGGCGCGGCGCTGTCGGACTACTACCCGAAGCTGTCGATCTCGGGCCTGCTCGGCTTCGACAGCATCAACGCCGGGCAGTTGTTCACGGCGCGCGCGTTCCAGCCGGCCGTGACGGCCGGGCTGCGCTGGCGGCTGTTCGATTTCGGCAAGGTGGACGCCGAGGTCGCGTCGGCGCGCGGCGCGAACGCGGAGGCGCTCGCTGTTTATCGGCAGACCGTGCTGAAGGCGGCCGAGGATGTCGAGAACGCGTTCGTGACGCTGACGCAGACGCAACTGCGGCAGGGCGAACTCGATGCCGAGGTGGTGTCGCTCACGCGCGCGCGCGATCTTTCGGAGAAGGCGTACAAGGCCGGCGCGATCACGCTGACCGACGTGCTCGACGCCGACCGGCAACTGCTGAGTGCGCGCGACGATCTCGATGCGACGCGTGCCGATTCGGCGCGGGCGGCCGTGTCGGTGTTCCGGGCCTTGGGTGGGGGATGGGCGACCGGGCAGACGGCGGACGCGGCGGCGCCGGCGTCGTCATCGGGCGGCTTGCCGAAGCCGGCGGCGTCGGCCGCCGGTTGACGGACCGAGACCCGGCCTAGGCCGGTCGATTGCCTCAGGGCTGCTGAAGCGCCTTGCGCGCCTCGCGCAGCACCGAGGCCGCAAGCGCCTCGTCGTTGACGAGGCGCGCGACCGTCAGCGCGCCGATCATCGTCGAGACGATCACCGTGGCCTTCTTGCGCGCCGCGGCCGGGCTCAGGTCGGTCAGGTGGCTCGCGAACAGGTCGATCAGCGCGATCGTGCTGTCGGCGGCGGCGTTGCGCACGTCGTCGCTGGCGCGCACCAGTTCGCTCGCCAGCGAGACCAGCGCGCATTCGCTGCAACTGCCGCCCAGGTGCAGCGCGGACAGGTAGCGGTCGATGGTGGCGTCGAGGCCGCGTTTGCCCGGCGCGCCGTCGAGCGTGACCGCCATGTGCTCGCGCGCGTTCTGCGTGGCGAGCTTGAGCGATTCCACCACCATCTGGTCTTTCGAGGCGAAGTGCTTGTAGAAGCCGCCGTGCGTGAGGCCGGCCTCGGCCATCACGTCACTGAGCGCGGTGCTCTCGATGCCGTTCTCGCGGAACTTGCGCGAGGCGGCTTCGACGATGCGCTGGCGGGTTTCGGCGGTTTCCTGTCTGGACTTTCTCATGAGCGCGATGCGGCTGTCTGGATCGTTTGGATTACATACAACATCTTTCGGCGCGTGGCAAGCGTGAGCGCGGCAGGCAAGGTCCGCATGGCCCGTCTTCAGAGCGCCGCGAACTTCATCTCCGGCGTCTGGCCGAGCAGGAACGTGCGATTGAGCACGGCCGAATCGCGCAGGAAATCCCACAGCGCCGAGATCCGCCGCAGGTTGCGGATGTCCTCGCGGCAGCACAGCCAGAAGTGCCGCGTGATCGAGACTTCGCCCGGGAACACCGGGATCAGGCGCGGATCGGGTTCGGCCATGAAGCAGGGCAGGATCGCAAGCGCGGTGCCCTGCAGCGCCGCGTGGTATTGCGCGACGATGCTGGTGGTCGACAGGTTGGCGCCCGCGCCCGGCACCGTGCGCTCCAGGTACAGCAGCTCGGGGCTGAACACCAGGTCGGTCACGTAGTTCAGGAATGCGTGCTCGCGCAGGTCGGCCAGCCGGGGCGACACCGGGTGATGCTGCAAATAGGCCTGCGTGCCGTACAACTGCAACCGGTAATCGCACAGCTTGGTGTGCACGTACTGGCCGCGCTCGGGGCGCTCCAGCACGATCGCCAGGTCGGCCTCGCGCTTCGACAGGCTGACGAAGTGCGGCACCGGCAGCAGGTCGATCGAGATCTCCGGATGCGCCCGCGCGAAATGCGCCAGTTGCGGCGCGAGAAAGAACGAGCCGAAGCCCTCGGTCGAGCCGATCCGCACGTGCCCCGACAGCAGGTTCGCCCCGCCCTTGAATTGCTCCCCCGCCAACTGCACGGCGCTTTCGATCTCGTCGGCATAGGTCAGCAGCCGCTGGCCTTCCGAGGTCAGCACGAAGCCCCCCGCCCGCGATTTCTCGAACAGCACCGCCTCCAGCGAGGCCTCCAGCTCGCGCACGCGCCGCGCCACCGTGGTGTGGTCGACGCCGAGCCGGCGCGCCGCCGCGCTGGCCGTTTGCAGCCGGGCGACGGCCAGGAAATAACGCAGATCGTCCCAGTTGATCCGACGCATTTCGCTTGTGGATTTTTGCATAACGGATGGGTTATTAGCGGTATTTCGTGTGGAAAATCAAAGAACTATACTCGCCGGGACGTCGCCGCAAAGTGCGACGCGCAATAGGGATTCCCCTCATTGGACAAGAACACCGGAGACAACATGGAACTGCATTCGACCGCCGCCGCGGCGCCACCGGCCACGCGCCGGTCCGCGAAGGATTACGTCGTGGCTGGCTGGGCCAGCATGGCGGGCACCACCATCGAGTGGTACGACTTCTTTCTCTACGGCACCGCCGCCGCGCTTGTCTTCAACAAGGTTTTCTTCCCCACGCTCGACCCGGTGCTCGGCACGCTGGCCGCATTCGCCACCTACGGCGTGGGCTTCATCGGCCGGCCGATGGGCGGCATCGTGTTCGGCCACTTCGGCGACAAGATCGGCCGCAAGTCGATGCTGATGGCCACGCTGCTGATGATGGGCATTCCGAGCATCGCGATCGGCCTGATCCCGTCGTTTCAGAGCATCGGTTACTGGGCCGCCGGGCTGCTGGTGACGATGCGTTTCATTCAGGGCATGGCGGTGGGCGGCGAGTGGGGTGGCGCGGCGCTGATGGCGGTCGAACATGCGCCGCCGGGCAAGAAGGGGCTGTTCGGCAGCCTGCCGCAAACAGGCGTGGGCTTCGGGCTGATTCTGTCGTCGAGCGCGATGGCGATCGTCGCGGCGCTGCCCGAGCCGGCGCTGCTGTCGTGGGGCTGGCGCGTGCCGTTCCTGGCCAGCGTGGTGCTGCTGATCGTGGGCTGGTATATCCGCACCCGCGTGCCCGAGTCGCCCGATTTCGAAAAGCTCAAGCAGGAAGGCGCGCGCGTGAAATCGCCGGTGGCCGAGGTGATCGTGCGTCACCCGCGTGCGCTGCTCGCCATCATCGGCGCGCGCACCGCCGAGAACACCTGGTTCTATCTGGTGGTGGCGTTCGCGCTGTCCTATGCGGCCAATCAATTGTCGATTCCGAAAGCGCAGATCCTTCACGCGATCACCGCCGGCGCGGCGTTGTCGATCGTCACGATGCCGCTGTCGGGTTACCTGAGCGACGTGATCGGGCAGAAGCGCCTGTTCGTGATCGGGCTGGTGGTGATGTGCCTGTTCGCCGCGCCGTTCTTCCTGATGCTCGAAACGCGCCACGCCCTGGCCGTGTGGTGGGCGATGGTGCTCGGCGTGGGCGTGGTGTTCCCGATCCTCTACGCGCCCGAATCGCAGTTCTTCGCCGCGCAGTTCCCGGCGCAGGTGCGCTACAGCGGCATTTCGGTGTCGGTGCAGGCGGCCGGCGTGCTGGGCGGCGGCATCGCGCCGATGATCGCCACCGCGCTGCTCGCCGCGGGCGGCGGCAACCCGCGCTACGTGGTGGCCTACATGGTCGTGCTCGGCGCGATCGCGATTGCCTGCGCGCTATGCCTGCGCGACGGCAAGGAATAACCCCATCCATTTACCCGGTGCGCAGCGCCCGACCCGTCGAGGCGCTCGCATCGGCAACCGCAGAGAGTCGAACATGAATGCAGTCATTCAGGATAACGTAGCAGGCGTGCCGAACGTGCCGCTGTTGATCAACGGCGAATTCGTCGAATCGACCAGCACCGAGTGGCGCGACATCGTCAACCCGGCCACCCAGCAGGTGCTGGCGCGCGTGCCGTTCGCCACGGCCGGCGAGATCGACGCGGCCATCGAGGCCGCACACGCCGCGTTCGCCACCTGGCGGCACACGCCGCTCGGCACGCGGCTGCGCGTGATGCTGCGCTTCCAGGCGCTGGTGCGCGAGCACATGTCGCGTATCGCGGCGGTGCTGACGGCCGAGCAGGGCAAGACGCTGCCCGATGCCGAAGGCGACATCTTCCGCGGCCTCGAAGTGGTCGAGCACGCGTGCTCGATCGGCACGTTGCAACTGGGCGAATTCGCCGAGAACGTGGCTGGCAGCGTGGATACCTACACGCTGCGCCAGCCGATCGGCGTGTGCGCCGGCATCACCCCGTTCAACTTCCCGGCGATGATCCCGTTGTGGATGTTCCCGATGGCGATCGTGTGCGGCAACACGTTCGTGCTGAAGCCGTCGGAGCAGGACCCGCTGTCCACCATGGAGCTGGTCAAGCTCGCGATCGAGGCCGGCGTGCCGAAGGGCGTGCTGAACGTGGTGCATGGCGGCAAGCAGGCGGTGGATGCGCTGTGCACGCACCGGCATGTGCAGGCCGTGTCGTTCGTCGGTTCGACGGCGGTCGGCACGCACGTGTACCGGCTCGCCAGCGAGCACGGCAAGCGCGCGCAATCGATGATGGGCGCGAAGAATCACGCCGTGGTGCTGCCCGACGCGAACCGCGAGCAAACCCTCAACGCGCTGGCCGGCGCGGGCTTCGGCGCGGCCGGCCAGCGCTGCATGGCCACCTCGGTGGTGGTGCTGGTGGGCGCCGCGCGCGACTGGGTGCATGACCTCGCGGCCAAGGCGCGCACGCTGAAGGTCAACGCCGGCCACGAGGCCGGCACCGACGTCGGGCCGGTGGTGTCGAAGGCGGCCCGGGCGCGCATCCTGGAGCTGATCGAATCGGGCGTGCAGGAAGGCGCGACGCTGCTGCTCGATGGCCGCGACGTGAAGGTGCCCGGTTACGCCGACGGCAACTTCGTCGGCCCGACGATCTTCACCGACGTGAAGACCGACATGCGCATCTACACGCAGGAAATCTTCGGGCCGGTGCTGGTGGTGCTGACCGCCGACACGCTCGACGAGGCGATCGCGCTGGTCAATGCCAATCCGTTCGGCAACGGCGTGGGCCTGTTCACGCAGAGCGGCGCGGCGGCGCGCAAGTTCCAGAACGAGATCGACGTCGGCCAGGTGGGCATCAACATCCCGATTCCGGTGCCGGTGCCGTTCTTCAGCTTCACCGGCTCGCGCGGCTCGAAGCTCGGCGACCTCGGCCCGTACGGCAAGCAGGTCGTGCAGTTCTACACGCAGACCAAGACCGTCACCGCGCGCTGGTTCGACGACGCCACCGTCAACGACGGCGTGAACACCACCATCAGCCTGCGCTGAACCCGCACGAGGACCGCACATCATGAAGATCGGATTCATCGGGCTGGGCAACATGGGTGCGCCGATGGCGCGCAATCTGCTGAAGGCCGGGCACGCGCTGCGCGTGTTCGACCTCGACGCGGCGGCGGTGCAGGCGCTGGCCGGTGCCGGCGCGCGCGCGGCGGCATCGCCGAAGGATGCCGCGAGCGATGTCGAATGCGTGATCACGATGCTGCCGGCGGCCGCGCACGTGCGTCACGTGATCGGCGCCGAGGACGGCGTGCTGGCGGGGATCGCGCCGGGCGTGACGATCGTCGATTGCAGCACGATCGATCCGGCCACCGTCAAGGCGATGGCGCAGGCCGCCGCCGCGCGCGGCAACGGCTTCGTCGATGCGCCCGTGTCGGGCGGCACCGGCGGCGCGACGGCCGGCACCCTGACGTTCATGGTCGGCGCGGCGGGCGCGCAATTCGATGCGCTCAAGCCGTTGCTGGCCGCGATGGGACGCAATATCGTGCCGTGCGGCGGCGTGTCGATGGGGCAGGTGGCGAAGATCTGCAACAACCTGATCCTCGGCATCACGATGGCCGGCGTGTCGGAAGCGATGGCGCTCGGCGAGGCGCTCGGCATCGATCCGAAGGTGCTGGCCGGCATCGTCGACAGCTCCACCGGGCGCTGCTGGAGCTCGGACACCTACAACCCGTTCCCGGGCGTGGTGGAGACGGCGCCGGCTTCGCGCGGCTACAGCGGCGGTTTCGGCACGGACCTGATGCTGAAGGATCTGGGCCTGGCCACCGACGCCGCGAAATCGGTGCGGCAGCCGGCGTATCTGGGTGCGCTCGCGCAGCAGTTGTACCAGGCGCACAGCGCCGGGGGCAGCGGGGGGCTGGATTTCTCGTCGGTGATCGGGCTGTATCGCGCCAGGCCGAAGGGCTAATGCGCGATGGCCGACGTGGGCGCGTTCAGCGGGTGGCGAAATGCGCGCGCACGCGCTCGCGGGCCGCGTCCCACAGCGCCGGCGAGCCGCGCGCGATGACCGGGCCGTAGCGCTCGATCACCTGCTGCTCGGTGATGCCGTTTTCGCGCCAGGTGCCGCCGTCGGTCAGCGTGTTGATCAGCAGCGGTTGCAGGCGGTCGAGCGCCTTGGCGAAGATTGCCTCGGGCGTTCGCGCCGCCTCGAATTCTTCCCATAGCGCGCGCAGCGCCGCGCCCTGCGCCTCGGGCAGCAGCCCGAAGATGCGCGCGGCTGCTTCGTGCTCCTGCGCCTCGATGTCGTTCGCGCCCGCGCCGGGCGCATGGAACGGGTGATCGCCCGCGTCGATCTCGACGATGTCGTGCACCAGCAGCAGCTTCACCACGTGCATGACGTCGGCGCCATCGGCGTACTGCGGCGCGAGCGTCATCGCGAACATCGCCAGATGCCACGAGTGCTCGGCCGAATTTTCCTTGCGGGTGCGATTGACGAGCGGCGATTGCCGCAGCACGGATTTGAGCTTGTCCAGCTCGGCGAGAAAGGCGAACTGCTGGCCCAGCGGCGGGAGGGTGGGGGTGAGGGCATCCAAGAGGCGTTCTCCTTCGCTTGCGTGACGTCGCCGGTATTGTGACGTGTCGCGAAGGGTTGCGCCAGGCGTCGCCCGTCCCGTTCCCCCGTTCAGATCCAGCGGAACGTCAGGTCGCTGTCCTTGCTCTGCTTGAACTTGTTGCACTTCGCCAGCACGTTGTAGCGGATCGGGAACAACTCGCGGCCCGGCGATTCGAGGATGTCGATCTCGACGATATCGAAGTCGCGCAGCAGCGCGTTCCAGCCGTGCTCGGTGATGCGCCAGCAATCGGGCGTCGGCCCGTGAATGCGCCAGTTCAGCGGCGCGGAAATCAGCAGCCAGCCTTCGTGGCGCAGCACGCGCCGGATTTCCTTGACTGCCTCGAACGGATTGAGCGTGTGCTCGATCACTTCCATGCAGACCACGCAGTCGTAGGTGCTGTCGGCGATCTGCACGTTCGGGCGGGTGATGTCGCCGACGATGTCGGGCGCGTAGGTATCCACCACGTCGAACGTGTCGACCGCGAAGTTGCCGAAGCACTCGCGCACGAAGGTGCGATCCTGCGGGCCGACTTCCAGCAGGCGGCCGGGCTCGCCGGCGAGCTTCTGCGCGGTGCGCCGCACGAAGGCGGCGAGGTGGTCGCGCGCCAGCGAGAAGGTGTCGTTGTCGAATTGCGAAGGAATGGCCATGGGGTTACCTGTCGTTGCGGGCTGCTTGCCTGTGCGTCACGAGGCTGGGTTGGGTGGGGTCTTGCGTTCCGGCACGGCGACATCGCGAAGATGGAACACGATCATGGTGTTCTCGACGTGATACAGCGGCATGTCGTGAGCGAGGTCGTCGAGGTATTGCGTCAGTTCGGGGAACTGACGATTGCCGTAGTCGTGCCAGGCGATGCAGGCGCGGCCTTCCGGGGCCAGCATCACCAGGGCGTTCTCGGTGTCCTTGCGGACGTAGTTGACTTCGTGATTGGCGTCGATGAAGACGTACTGGAACTGTTCCGCGTACGGCGCCGGGTCGAGCTTCATCGAATCCTGGAATACCTGCTTGACGAGATGACGGTTCGACGATTTCAGATACTTGCGCTCGAAGCCGAGCGCTTCGTTGGCGAGATGGCGATCGTCGCCCTGGAACGCCACGTCGTCGAGATCGGGCAGGTCGAGCGTGTAGATGCGTTCACCCTGGGCGTCGTGCGGCGTCAGGTTCTCGGCCAGCAGCCGGGTGGTGTAGCCCTTGTAGGTGCCGAATTCGAACAGCCGGGCCGGTTCGACCACGCGCATCAGCTTGAGCAGCACGATCGATTCGAGCGACGTCAGCGAGCCGGCGCCTTGCGCGGGCGGCATGAAGAAGCGGATCTCCTCCGGATGGTCGTCGGGAATCGACAACAATTGCGTCGGACGGATATGGCTCATTCCCGAAGGGCGTGACTGCGTGGTATTGGATTGGGGAGCCATGAGGTCTCTCAGATCGTTGTCGTGTAAGGGAGGGCCCGACGTGCGCTCAGCCCGCGTTGCGTTCTTTCTCGTACTTGATCAGCTTGTGGATACGTGAATTCTTGAAGTACCGGATATGGTTCTGGTGCGAATAGAAGATGTCGGTCTGCCATTCGCCGCACAGCAGGTCGATGCCGGTCGGATCGTCGGCCGGTTGCACGATCGTGTCGGCGAGGATCCGGTCGACGCCCGAGGTGTTCGGGCTGGACTCGTGCCACACCGAGCTGTTCATCACGACGAAATCGCCGGGCGCCAGTTCGGGCGTGATTTTCGGCCATTGGATGTCGAACGCGTCGGGGTCGATCTCGCCGGCGTCGCCGAGCACGCCGAGCCGGTGCGAGCCGGGGTAGAAGCTCATCGCACCGTTGGCCTCGTTGACCTCGCTCAGTGCCACGAACAGGCTGCACTTGTTCAGGTTGCCGAGGTGGTAGCAGCTGTCCTGGTGCAGGAACACGCTGGCCGGGCTGAACTGATCCTTGATCACGAAGCGATGGTTGTAGAGCGCCACGTGCGGCCCGAAGATCTGCTTGACCGTGTCGGCGAACACCGGCTCGCGGTACATGTGGGCGAGTGCGTCGGGCAAGTCCTCGGTCAGCGACACGGGGTTGCGGCGGCTCACATCGCGCCTTTCGCGCAGCCGGGCGTCGTAGAACTCGCGCCAGGCGGCCTGCCAGCCGCGCATCACGTCGGCCGGGATCGCATTGCGCATCACGAACACGCCGGTTTCCGCGAATACGGCGGGGTCGAACCTGTCGGACGAGAGCTTCTCGACCGCGCGCGCGAGGGAGTCAAGCGTGCTGGGCATGGTGGCGGCACATAGTTATCGATTGTCAAATTATCGTGGGCGCCGGCTCGCGGCCAAGCCGCGAGATGACGGCAAAAGCGCCGTCAATTTGTTTGATGGCGAGGCGGCGGGCGACCGGGCCGGATGTGGCGGGGGGAAATGGGGCGGGAAGGGGCAGGAGGGGGAGAAAGGGGCCGGGGCGCAGGATGCCGGCGGCAAGTTGCCCACGAGCACCGACAAGAGCCGGCAGCAAGCTGCCGAAAGCACTGGCAAGCACTGGCAAGCACCGGACGGGCAGCCGGAAAGCAGCCGACAAGCGCCAAAGCAACTGGAAGCCGGGGGGCGTTGCCGTCGCGAGGCCTCGGCGCCTGCCCGACCGGCGAGCCCGCCGGTCGGTTCGGATCAATTCATCGGGCCGGGCGAGGCGATCGCCTCTGTCGCGCAGGACATCACCCGGCCCGGGGGCCACTCAGAACAGATAGATCCCCGCAATGAACACCGCGCCCGAAAACAGCAGCGCCGTCACGCAATAGCCCATGATGTCGCGCACGCCGAGCCCGGCGATCGCGAGCGCGGGCAGCGCCCAGAACGGCTGCGCCATGTTGGTCCAGGCCTCGCCGTAGGCGATCGCCATCGCCGACTTGCCGAGATCGGCGCCGAGCGCCTGCGCGGCCGGCATCACGAACGGCCCCTGCACGACCCAGTGGCCGCCGCCCGACGGCACCGCGAAATTGATCACGGCCGAGCTCAGGAACGCCAGCAGCGGGAAGGTGTGGACGTTGGCGATGTCGACGAACCACTTGGTGATCACGCCGGCAAGCCCCGAATGATCCATCAGCGCCTGGATGCCGGCGTAGAACGGGAACTGGATCATGATCGCACCGGCGCCGCGCGCGGCTGCGCCGATCGCGCGGGCATAGGCCATCGGCGTCTTGTGCAGCACGAGGCCCGCGGCCAGGAACACCAGGTTGACGGTGTCGATGTCGAGCATGAAGCCCTTGGCGCGGGTGCGGATCACCAGGAACACCACGCACAGAACCGCCACCAGCAGCGACAGCAGGCGGCTTTCCTCCATCCGCTCGGCCCAGCTCGCGCCCGGTCCGAGCTTGCGCTCGAAGCTCGGCTCTTCCTCGAGCAGTTTCGGATCGATCGACACCACCTCATGCGGCTTCGGCATCATCATCCGCGCCAGGAACGGCAGCAGCACGATCAGGCCGATCGTGATGAACGCGTTGTAGCCGGTGAAGATGGTCTGCGAGACGGGGATCAGGCCGATCACCTTCTCCATCGGATTGCCCTTGGTGGCCGCCACCAGCGGCACCGAGCCGGACAGGCCGCCGTGCCAGGTCAGGAAGCCCATGTAGGCCGAGGCGACCAGCAGCCGGTAGTCGGAGCCGCGCACGCGCCGCGCGACCTCGCGCGCCAGCATCGCGCCGAGCACCAGGCCGAAGCCCCAGTTGATCGCGCAGGCCACCGACGCCACGAAGGCCACCAGCATCACGCCGCCGGCCGGGGTTTTCGGGGCGCTGGCGAGCGCCACCAGCAGGCGCTTGACCGGCCCGGAGCTGGCCAGCGCGTGGCCGGTCACGAGGATCAGCGCCATCTGCATGGTGAAGGCCAGCAGGTTCCAGAAGCCGCTGCCCCACAGCAGCACGAGCTCGGCGGGCGGCTTGGGCGTCAGCGAGAACGCCAGCACGAACGTGACGACGGTCAGGAAGATCGCGAAGATCAGCGGGTCGGGCAGGACCCGATGGACGATTTGCGTGAAAAAACGGGAAATGCGAGAGATCACCGGGGTCTCCTCCGTGATGGCGGTTTGTTCTGGACGGGATGCGTAGTCGGGCGCGCGGCCTCAGGCAGGCGCCTGGAGCCGGGGTACACGGGCGCGCACAAGACTAATGGTCAGACGTGTCAACAACAATACGTAAAGTTGCATAAGCGGTAACCCTCGCTGCCGCGCTTGCGGTTCGTGGCGGGCAGCGGGAGCGGCGCTGGTGCGCGGGGGAGGGGCGGGAGGGGAAAGGGGATGGGAGAGGCTAGCGGGGAGAGGCCGCTGAGCCGGCCTCGTGCGCGCCGCGTCGTGAACTGGCCGGGTGCCACGGTGGTTTCCTCGGCCAGCGCACGCACGAGCGTGGCAGCCGCAACACCGGCCCCCGCGCCGGCTTCAGCCGAACGCCGCCGCCGTTTCCTCGGCCAGCGCCTGCACGAGCGCAGCGGCCGGAATGCCGGCCTCGCGCCGCCGGCTCAGGCCGGCCGCCTGACCGGCCCACAGCGACAGGAACTCAGGCCGATCGGCCGCGCCGGCCGCCTTGCGGATCTCGGTCGTCAGCGCGTTCTGCACCGGGTATGCCGGCACTTCCACTTCGTATTCGGCCATGCGCAGCATGAATTCGTTGACGATGCCGCGCGCCGGTCGGCCCGAGAAGGTGCGCGTGGTGCGAGTGGACGTGTCGGTCGATTCGCGGATCCGCTCGCGCCAGCCGGCATGGATCGGCGATTCGGCGCTGGTCAGGAACGCGGTGCCGAGCTGGGCGGCCTGCGCGCCGAGCACCAGCGCGGCGGCGACGCCCCGGCCGTCCATGATGCCGCCCGCCGCGATCACGGGCAGCCGCACCGCGTCGGCGATTTGCGGCACCAGCGCGAGCGTGCCGATCATGCTGGCGTCGGGATGGCCGAGGAAGGTGCCGCGATGGCCGCCGGCCTCGGCGCCCTGCGCGCAGATCGCATCGGCGCCGTTGGCTTCCCAGGCGCGCGCCTCGGCCACATTGGTGGCCGTGCCGATCACGAAGCTGCCCGCCGCGTGCAGCCGCTCGACCGAGGCCGCGTCGAGCAGGCCGAACGTGAAGCTGGCCACCGGCACCTTCAAGTCGATCAGCGCTTCCAATTGCTCACGAAAATCCTCGCTGTAGCGGGCCGGCGGCTGCATCGGCGCGAGGCCGAGCTCGTCGCGAAACGGCTGCAGTTGCGCGAGCGCGCGCTGCACGGCGGCTTCGGTGGGCGCGGGCGTATCGAGCACGAACAGGTTGACCGCGAACGGCTTCGCGGTGCCGGCGCGGATCGTCGCGACCTGCTGGCGCAGCGCTTCGGGCGAGAACCCGGCCGCGCCGATCGAGCCCAGGCCGCCCGCGTTGGACACGGCCACCACCATGCCCGGCGGCGAACCGCCGTTCATCGGGCCTTGCACGATCGGCAGCGCGATGCCGAGCTGGCGGGTCAGGGCAGTGGAAAGCGAACGTGGCATGGCGAGTCCTCTGAATGGGTTGGGGAAGGCGATATCGGCAATAACAGGTAAATGATATGCATCTTATCAGGCCGTCGGGTATGAAAGATCGAGATACCGGTTGCCGCCGGGGCAGATGACTGCGTACCACGTTCCGATCTCCCGCCATCGTCTCTGCGCCTCGCGCACCACAGGTTTTCCCCTATCGATTCGCGCTTGACTTGTTCAAATTGGAACCTTAATTTTGCGCCTGTTCCTACATGTTCTTTTTATGGGAACAGGCCAGTCGTTTCGGCGACCGCTTTCAACCGACCGGGATTCCACGATGTCCTTCCGTCTGTCGCGCCTCGCGTTCGCGCTCGCCCTCGGCGTGCTGCCGCTCGTCGCCCATGCCGATTCGAGCAGCGTCACGCTGTACGGCATCGTCGACGAGTTCTTCCAGTACGTGAACACGGGTAGCGGCTATACGGCCGCGATCGGCTCGTCCGGGCAGTGGGCGAGCCGGATCGGCCTGCGCGGCCATGAGGATCTCGGTGGCGGCAACTACGTCGGCTTCGATCTGCAGAACGGCTTCAACCCGAACGACGGCAGCTTCGCGTCGGCCGGCTCGATGTTCAACCGGCAGGCCTGGGTGGGCCTCGGCGGCGACTGGGGCGAACTGCGCGTCGGCCGCCAGAATTCGCCGCTGTTCAACGATCAGGGCGGCCTCGACGCGTTCGGCGCGGCCACCCAGGCCTCCGGTTTCAGCAACATGGAAACCTACGCGGTGCGCACCAGCAATACGGTGTCCTATACGTCGCCGCTGCTGTCGGGCCTGCAATTCAGCGTGTATGTGGGCTTCGGCGACGCGGGCGGCCTGCGCTCGGGCGGCGCCAGCTATCAGGCCGACGTGACCTACACGCACGGCGCGTTTGCCGCGATCGCGGCGGCGCAGGCCGTGCGCAGCGCCGACAACGGCACGCTCGACCGCACGGCCGAAGCCGGCGCGTCGTATCAGCTCGGCAAGACCACCGTGTACGTGGGCTGGGCCGGCGCGAAGTGGGCCGACATCGGCCTCGACGCGAACATCTACGGCGTGTCGGCGCTGTACCAGGTGACGGGCGCGCAAGCCGTCTCGCTCGGCGGCACCTACCTGCACGACGAAACGGGCCAGGGCGCGAACGCCAGGCAGATCGCCGCGCTCTACACCTACACGATGTCCAAGCGCACCACGCTGTACGGCACGCTGTCGTTCCTGCAGAACCGCGGCAACGCGTCGTACCGGCTGGCCGGATCGGCCAACGCGGGCTTGCCGCTGGCCTATCCCGGCGCCGATGCGCGCGGCGTGCAGCTCGGCATCGTCCACCGTTTCTGAACGCGCCGCCCCTGCCCCCCATCGCCATGTCCGCCCGCCGATCCGCCTCGCGCCGCCGTCCGCGATCAAACCTGTGCATACTTGTACCTTTTGCGACGCGATCCGCGCCGCCGGGTACGAGCCGGTGCGCGGGCGCGGCGCGTGCTGACAGGAGACTGAAGATGGTGCGTAACTCGGCCAAGGCGTCCGACGTCGGGCGTTCCAAGGCACACAAGGTCGCGGCGGCGCTCGAACGCGACATTCTGAGCGGGCGGCTGCCGTACGGCCAGCAGCTCGAAAGCGAGAGCGAACTGGTCGAGCGTTTCGCGGTGAGCCGCAACACCGTGCGCAAGGGCCTCGACCTGCTGACCACCAGCGGGCTGATCACGCGGCGCGGCGGCATCGGCTCGTTCGTGACGTTCCACGGGCAGACCATCGACGGCTCGCTCGGCTGGACCACGGCGCTGGAGCAGGCCGGCGGCAGCGCGCAAACCCGGCTGCTGCAGATCGCGATCATCGAGGACGAGGCGCTGGCCGCCGAACTCGGGCTCGCGCAGCCGCGCTTCGTGGCGATCGACCGGATGCGCGTGACCGGCGAGGCGGCCACGCATATTTCGCTGGAGCGCAGCCGCCTGCCGTTCTCCGACGATCTCGCCGCGCTGCCGCTCGAAGGGCTGGTGGGCGGCTCGCTGAACCGCACGCTGGCCGAGCACGGCATGGTGGCCGATCACGGCGAGCAATGGGCCGAGGTGGTCGGCCTGGCGGCGGACGACGCGAAGCTGCTCAAGCGCCGCGCCGGCACGCCGTTCCTGCGCTCGCGGCGGCTCACGCGCGATCGCGACGACCGGATCATCGAGTACGTCGTCAGCCTGCTCGACCCGGCCCACTTTGCACTTCACCTGGAATTCTGATGTCGATCTCCCGTACCGATGCTGCTCCCGCCGCACCCGCTGCCGCACCCGCCGATTCGAACCATGCGGCCCGGCTCGACCGCGCGCGCGGCGCGTTCTACGGCCTTGCGCTCGGCGATGCGTTCGGGATGCCGACCCAGGCGCTGAGCCGCGAGACGATCCGCGCGCGCTTCGGCCGCATCACGCAGTTGACGGAGGCCGGCCCCGATCAGCCGATCGCGCCGAACATGCCGGCCGGCGCGATCACCGACGATACCGAACAGGCCGTGCTGGTCGCGCAGTTGCTGGTGGACGGGCAGGGCGCGATCGCACCGCTCGAATTCGCGCGGCGGCTGATCGCCTGGGAAGCCGACATGAAGGCGCGCGGCTCGCTCGACCTGCTCGGGCCGTCGACGCGGCGCGCCACGCAGGCGATCGTCGACGGCGAGGACGTGGCGCTCGCGGGCCGCTTCGGCACCACCAACGGCGCCGCGATGCGGGTCACGCCGGTCGGCATCGCCACGCCGCTCGACGACCCGCAGGCGTTCGTCGACGCGGTGCTCGCGTCGTGCCTCGTCACGCATCACACCACGCTCGGCGTGGCGAGCGCGGCGGCGGTGGCGGCGGCCGTGTCGGCCGGCATCGCCGGCGCGACGCTGGCCGAGGCGCTGGAGGCCGGCGCGCGCTTCGCCGAGCTGGGCGAGACGCGCGGCTACTGGGTGGCCGGCGCGCGCATCGGCGCCCGCCTTCGCTGGGTGGCCGAGGCCGGCGCGACGCTGACCGGCGCGCCGCTGGCGGACTGGCTCTACGAGGTGGTCGGCACCTCGGTGGCCTCGCAGGAATCGGTGGTCGCGGCGTTCGCGCTCGCGCACGACGCCGCGCGCCACGGCACCGGCATCGAGGCGGCGCTCGCCACGGCGGCCAGCCTCGGCGGCGACACCGACACGATCGCCGCGATGCTCGGCGCGATGCTCGGCGCCTGCGCCGGCTACGACGCGCTGCCGGCCGAGGCGGTGGCGACGATGCGGCGCGTGAGCGCGCTCGATCTCGATGCCCTGTGCCTGCAATTGCTGACGCTGCGCGCCACGCGCGGCTGATACGGCTGATTCACGCGGCCGCGCCTGCCTTGCCCGGCCGCGGCGCACCTCATGACCCGACCCAGGAGATCGACAGATGGCTTCGTCCCGCAAACCCGCGTCCGCCGGCAAGATCGAAGCGCGCGGCATCGAACCCGTGCCCGACGAGGAATGTCGCGGCCATCCGCTGCAATTGTTCTGGGTCTGGTTCGCCGCCAACATCAGCATCCTCGGGCTGCCGCTCGGCGCGACGCTGGTGGCGTTCCAGCATCTCGCGATCTGGCAGGCGATCCTGGTGGCGGTGATCGGCGCGGCGGGCTCGTTCGCGCTGGTCGGGGTGATCTCGATCGCCGGCCGGCGCGGCCATGCGCCGAGCCTGACGTTGTCGCGCGCGGTGTTCGGCGTGCGCGGCAACATCGGGCCGACCATCGTCTCGCTGCTGTCGCGGCTCGGCTGGGAAACCGTCAACACCACCACCGGCGCCTACGTGCTGCTGTCGCTGTGCTCGATCCTGTTCGGCTCGTCGGCCGACGCCAAAGCCGAGCCGGTGCTGACGCTGGTGTTCATCGCGATCTTCGTGGCCGCCACGCTGGTGGTGTCGGGCCTCGGCCATGCCACCTTGCTGGTGATCCAGAAGTGGTCGACATGGGTGTTCGGCGCGCTGAATTTGATCGTGGCCGGCTTCCTCGCGCAGTCGATCGACTGGCACGCCGTGTTCGCGGCCGCGCCGGCGCCGGCCAGCGCGGTGATCATCGGCATCGGCACGATCGCGGCCGGCACCGGGATCGGCTGGGCCAACGCGGGCGCCGACATGTCGCGCTACCAGGCGCGCGACGTGAAGGGCGGCGCGCTGGTGGCGTCGGCCGCGTTCGGCGCGGGCATTCCGCTGGTGCTGCTGGTCACGCTCGGCGCGCTGCTGTCGGTCGGCAACGACACGCTGGCCTCGGCCACCGATCCGATCGCGGCGATCCGCGATCTGCTGCCGCACTGGATGGCGATTCCGTATCTGATCGCCGCGTTCGGCGGGCTGCTGCTGTCGAACTATCTGTCGGTGTATTCGGCCGGCCTGACCACGCTGACGCTCGGTCTCAAGGTCAAGCGCGTGCAGGCGGTGGTGGTGGACATCGTGGTGATCTCGACCGGCTCGGTCTACTTCATGCTGATCGAGGGCAGCTTCTACGGCCCGTTCATCGGTTTCATCTCGCTGCTCGCGGTGCCGATCACGGCGTGGGTGGGGATCTTCATCGTCGATCTGGCCAGCCGTGACGGCTACCGGGCCGACGCGCTGCTCGACGTCAGCCCGGCCAGCGCCTACTGGTATCGCGGCGGCATCGAATGGCGCGCGTTCGGTGCGTGGGCGATCGCGATCGTGCTCGGGGCCTGCTTCCTGTCGATCGGCGAGCATGGGTTCCACGGGCCGTTCGCCGGCAGTTGGCTCGGCCGCAACGGGCTCGGCTGGGTCGTCACGTTCGTGGTGGGCGGCGGCCTGTACGCGCTGCTCGGCGGCGCGCGTCGCACGCGCAGCCTGCAGGAGCGCACGACATGACGGCGGCGGTTCCCCGCTTGATTCATACCGGACAGGTGCTGGTCGACCTGATCATGCGCGTGGGCGCCTTGCCGGCGCCGGGCGGCGACGTGCTGGCCTCCGAGGCGCGCTTCGAGGTGGGCGGCGGCTTCAACGTGCTGGCCGCCGCGCGGCGCAGCGGCATGGCCTGCGTCTATGCGGGCGGCCACGGCACCGGGCGCTTCGGCGAGCTGGCGCGACAGGCGCTGGCCGCCGAGGGCGTCGAGCTGGCCGCGCCGCGTGTGGCGGATCGCGATACGGGCGTATGCGTCGCGATCGTCGACGCCACCGCCGAGCGCACGTTCGTCACGCATCTCGGCGCGGAGGCCGTGCTCGAACGCGCGGTGCTCGATGCGCTGGCGGTCACGCCGCACGACGTGGTGTACGTGTCGGGCTACGCGCTGTGCCTGCCCGACAAGGGCGAGGTGCTGGCGGGCTGGCTCGAATCGCTCGACGACGCGGTGCCGGTCGCGTTCGATCCGGGGCCGCTGGTCGATACGATCGACGCCGCGCTGCTCGCGCGCGTGATGCGGCGCACGCGGATCTGGACCGGCAACCGCGAGGAGGCGCTGCGCCACACCGGCTGCGCGACGGCCGAGGCGGCGCTGGCCGCGATCGCCGCGCAGCTGCGCGACGATGGGCTGACGCTGGTGCGCGATGCCGGGCACGGCTGCCTCGTCGCATCGGGCGGCGCGGTGACGCGCGTGGCGGCGTTCGAGGTGGAGGCGGTGGACAGCAACGGCGCCGGCGATGCGCATACCGGCGTGCTGCTGGCGTCGCTCGCGCAGGGCCATGCACCACTCGCCGCGGCACGTCGCGCGAACGCCGCCGCCGCGCTGGCCGTCACGCGCTTCGGGCCGGCCACGGCGCCGCTTGCCGCCGAGATCGATGCGCTGGTGAACGCGCGCAACACCTGAGCGCAACGCGCAACGAGAGACGGGCGCGGTCGTCGCCCGATCGCGCAGCGGCGCCATGCCGCGTCGTCGCGCCATATCGCGCGGTATCACTACCCGCGCCGTGCGTCCCGATTCGGTGCCGCTGCGCCGCATTCACGCGCCGCCGGGCCGTATCGCAAGGCGGCTTCCCGACGCGGTTTCACGAAGCGCCGCTACAATACGCGCGCCGCGTTCGGCCCATGCCCCGCCGTCCCCGCATCGTCGTTGCCATTGCGCCGTCAAATGTAACAAGACGTTAGCGATGCACCGATCATGCGATTCCGCGCATCAGTTCTTACAAAGTGGAAATATGCGGACGCGGGCTGAGTCGTTATAGTCAAACCACTCAATGAAACCACCGGAAGGGGACTCCATGAAAAGCTTGCGTGTTGCTTCGCTCGTGACCGGTCTGGCCGCACTGTGCGTATCGGGCGCCGCAATGGCTGGCGTCAGTGTCGGTATCAACCTCGGCGCGCCGATGTATGCGCCCGCACCCGTTTATGCACCGCCGCCGCCCGCGTACTATCAACCGGCGCCGGTCTATGCGCCGCCGCCGGCCATCATCATCGGCTGGCATGGCGATCGTTATTGGGATGGCCGCCGCTACTGGGGCCGTCAGGAATGGAACCGTCATCACGGCGGCTGGCATGGCGGCGGCCCCGGCTGGCATGGCGGTGGTGGCGGCTGGCACGGCGGCGGCCACGACGGCTGGCGCCGTTAAGCCCGGCAGGGTGGGTTGCCTCACCCGTCAGGCCTGAAGGCGGGTTGCACGATCCGCCGCGCCTGATCAAAAAACCGCCCGCAACCGCCCGCATGCCGGGCGGTTTTTCTTTGGGCGCGCGCCGGGCGGCCGCGCTGCGCGCGCGAATGCGCCCCCTCGCCGGAACGGACTCGGTAGAATGCGCGACACAGCCACCGATCCACGAGCGATTCCGCCTCATGCCGATTTCGTCGTTCCGGACCGCCGCGTCCCGCCGTGTCGCACCTGCCGCCGTGGCGCTTGCCACGCTGTTCGATGTCGCCAAAGCCCGCGCCGCGATGGCCCGGTCGGCCGGGGCCGATGCCGATGCCGTGACGGGCCAGGCTGCCCGCCGTGTTGCCCCGCGCCGTGCGGCCTGGCTGCTCGCGCTGGCCGCCTGCGCCGCGCAGCCCGCGTATGCCGTCTACGCGATCGCGCAATACGGCGAGCCGAAATATCCGGCCGGCTTCAAGCACTTCGACTACGTGAACCCCGATGCGCCGAAAGGCGGCACGCTGGTGCTCGCGAATCCGAGCCGGCTCACGACCTTCGACAAGTTCAACCCGTTCACGCTGCGCGGCAACCCGGCGCCGGGCATCGGCATGCTGTTCGAGAGCCTGACTACCGGCAGCGCCGACGAACCGGCCAGCGCCTACGGCCTGCTGGCCGACGACATCGCGATCGCGCCGGACCGGATGTCGGTGACGTTCCACATCAACCCGCGCGCGCGCTTCTCGAACGGCGATCGGGTCACGGCCGCCGACGTGAAGTATTCGTTCGACACGCTGAAAAGCCCGAAGGCCGCCCCGCAATACGCGGCCTATTTCTCCGATATTTCGCAGGCGGTGGCGGTGGACGCGGCCACGGTCCGCTTCGAGTTCAAGCGCGCGAACCGCGAGTTGCCGCTGATCGCCGGCGCGATTCCGGTGTTCTCTCGCAAGTGGGGGAGCAAGCCGGATGGCTCGCAGGTGGCGTTCGACCAGCTCGCGTTCGAGACGCCGATCGGCAGCGGCCCCTATCTGATCGACCACTACGACAGCGGCCGCACCATCGACTACCGGCGCGATCCGAACTACTGGGGCGCCGGCCTGCCGGTGCGGGTGGGCACCAACAACTTCGCGCACATCGTCTACAAGCTGTACGGCGACGGCGTCGCGCGCCTCGAAGCGTTCAAGGCCGGCGAATACGACGCGATGGTGGAATACATCGCGCGCAACTGGGTGCGGCGCGACATCGGCAAGCGCTTCGACAGCGGCGAGCTGGTCAAGCGCGAATTCCGCCAGCATAACGGCGCGGGCATGCAGGGCTTCTTCATGAACCTGCGCCGGCCGCTGTTCCAGGACGTGCGCGTGCGCGAGGCGCTCGACCTCGCGTTCGATTTCGAATGGCTGAACCGGCAACTGTTCTTCGGCGGCTACACGCGCCTGAACAGCTATTTCGCCGATACCGAACTGCAGGCCACCGGCACGCCGGGCGAGGGCGAACTGGCGATTCTCGAACCGCTGCGCAAGCAGCTCGATCCGGCCGTGTTCGGGCCGATGCCCGAGCAGCCGTCCACCGCTGCGCCCGGCTCGCTGCGCGCCAATCTGCTGAAGGCCCGCGCGCTGCTGGCCGACGCCGGCTGGACCTACCGCGACGGCGCGCTGCGCAACGCGAAGGGCGAGCCGTTCCGCTTCGAGATCCTCGACGATTCGGGCAGTGCGATGGCGCCGGTGGTCACCGCCTATCAGCGCAATCTCGCCAAGCTCGGCATCGAGGCGAGCTTCCGCGCGGCCGATTTCGCGCTGCTGCAAAAACGGCTCGACGCGTTCGACTACGACATGACCACCGTGCGCTACCCCGGCGTGCAGGTGCCGGGCAGCGAGCAGGTCGCGCGCTTCGCGAGCCGCTATGCCGATCAGCCCGGCTCGGACAACATGATCGGGTTGAAATCGCCGGGCGTCGACGCGATCCTCGGCTCGCTCGTGCAGGCGCAGACACGCCCGCAACTGCTCGACGCCACCCACGCGCTCGACCGCGTGCTGATGCACGGCTATTACGCGATCCCGCAGTGGTACAGCACCGTGCATCGGATTGCCTACAAGCGCACGCTGGCCTATCCGGCGAGCTTGCCGCTGTACTATTCCGCCGAAGACTGGATCGCGTCGATGTGGTGGGCCACGCCCGCCCACGGCCAGCCGTCCGGCGACTGAGCGATGGCCGCGACCGCTTTGCCTTGCCCCGTCGTTGTCTCGTTCCCTGGGCGGCCCGCGTGGCCGTCGTCCCGCCAACCCTGAGTCAACCGCGCCCGATCTCGCCTATGTGGAGCTACATCCTCAAACGCCTGCTGCTGATGATTCCGACCTTGCTCGGCGTGCTGACCATCACGTTCGCGGTGATCCAGTTCGTGCCGGGCGGCCCGGTCGAACAGGCGGCGCAGGAGCTGCGCAAGGGCGCGGAGCAGGGCCATGCGCCGTTCGGCCTGCGCGGCTACTCGGGCGTCGATCCGCAGCAGCTCGCGCAACTGAAGGTGCTGTACGGCTTCGACAAGCCGCCGCTCGAACGCTACGGCCTGATGCTCGAACGCTTCGCGCATTTCGATCTCGGCCAGAGCTATTTCCACCATCAGAGCGTGGCGTCGCTGGTGGTGTCGAAGCTGCCGGTGTCGATCAGCATCGGCCTGTGGACGTTTCTGCTCAGTTACCTGATCTCGGTGCCGCTCGGCATCGCCAAGGCCGTGCGCAACGGCACGCCGTTCGACGTGGCGTCGAGCCTCGTGGTGCTGACCGGCTTCGCGATTCCGGGTTTCGTGCTCGGCGTGCTGCTGCTGGTGCTGTTCGCGGGCGGCTCGTTCTGGCAGTGGTTCCCGCTGCGCGGCCTGACCTCGGACAACTTCGCGCAACTGAGCGTGGGCGGCAAGATCCTCGATTACCTCTGGCACTTGGTGCTGCCGATCGCGGCCTCGGTGGTGGGCAGCTTCGCCACCATCACGATGCTGACCAAGAACGCGTTCCTCGACGAGATCCGCAAGCAGTACGTGCTGACCGCGCGCGCCAAGGGCCTCGGCGAGCGGCGCGTGCTGTGGAAGCACGTGTTCCGCAACGCGCTGGTGCCGCTGATCGTGGGCTTTCCGGCGGCGTTCGTCGGCGCGTTCTTCTCGGGCAGCCTGCTGATCGAGACGCTGTTCTCGCTCGACGGGCTCGGCCTGCTGTCCTACGAATCGATGATCCGCCGCGATTACCCGGTGGTGCTCGGCACGCTGTACGTGTTCACGCTGATCGGCCTCGTGACCAAGCTGATTTCCGACCTCTGCTATGTGTGGGTCGACCCGCGCATCCAATTCGACCGACTGGAGTCATGACGTGAGCCGAGCCGCCGTCTCCCCCCGGATCGACGCGGCGCGCGCGCGCGTCTCGCCGTCGCCCGCCCGCCGTGTCTGGCGGCGTTTCCGCAGCCAGCGCCTCGGCTACTGGAGCCTCGTGATCTTCGTGGTGGCGTTCGCCGCCAGCCTCGCCGCGCCGCTTTGGTCGAACGACCGGCCGCTGGTGGTGCGCTACGACGGGCATTACTACTTCCCGATCGTCAAGGATTACGCCGAAACCACCTTCGGCGGCGATTTCCCGACGCCGGCCGATTATCTCGATCCGTACGTGAGCCGCAAGCTCGACGCGCCCGGCAACTTCGTGATCTATCCGCCGAACCGCTATTCGTACACCACGCTGAACTACTTCTCGGCGCTGCCGAACCCGGCGCCGCCGTCGCGCGACAACTGGCTCGGCACCGATGCGCAGGGCCGCGACCTGCTCGCGCGGCTGGTGTACGGGTTTCGCGTGTCGGTCGAATTCGGGCTGGTGGTCACGCTGATCGGCACCTTGCTCGGCATCGCGGCCGGCGCGGTGCAGGGCTTCTACGGCGGGCGCATCGACATCGTCGGCCAGCGCCTGATCGAGATCTGGGGGGCCATGCCCGAGCTGTACCTGCTGTTCATCTTCGCGTCGATCTTCGAGCCGAGCTTCCTGCTGCTGATCGTGCTGGCGTCGGTGTTCGGCTGGATCGGGCTGTCCGACTACGTGCGTGCCGAATTCCTGCGCAACCGCACCCAGGATTACGTGCGCGCGGCGCGCGCGATGGGCCTGTCGAACTGGCAGATCGTCTGGCGGCACGTGCTGCCGAACAGCCTCACGCCGGTCATCACGTTCCTGCCGTTCCGCATGAGCGGCTCGATCATCGCGCTGACCAGCCTCGACTTTCTCGGCCTCGGCGTGCCGCCGCCCACCCCGAGCCTCGGCGAGCTGCTGGCGCAGGGCAAGGCCAACCTCGATGCCTGGTGGATCTCGCTCGCCACGTTCGTGGTGCTGGTGCTGACGCTGCTGCTGCTGACCTTCATGGGCGATGCGCTGCGCAATGCGCTTGATTCGCGGATCGCCGACACCTCGCGTGCGGCGGGAGGTGCGCGATGACGCCGGCGCCCATGCAGGGGCAGGTTCAAGCGCCCGCCGCCGAGCCGCTGCTGTCGATCGACGACCTGCGCGTGAGCTTCGGCGAGACGGCCGCCGTCGATGGCGTGTCGCTCGCGATCGGCCGCGGCGAGCGCGTCGCGCTGGTCGGCGAATCGGGTTCGGGCAAGAGCGTGACGGCGCTGGCGATCCTGCGGCTGCTGCGCGACGCCGAGGTGACGGGCCGCATCCGTTTCGACGGGCGCGATCTGGCCACGGCCGGCGAACGCGCGATGCGCGGCCTGCGCGGCTCGGAGATCGCGATGATCTTCCAGGAGCCGATGACGGCGCTCAATCCGCTCTACACGGTGGGCGACCAGATCATGGAAACCATCGTGCTGCACGACGGCGTGTCGAAGCGCGAGGCGCGCGCCCGCGCGATCGCGCTGCTCGGGCGCACCGGCATCGCCGAGCCGGAACGCCGCGTCGACAGCTATCCGCATCAGTTGTCGGGCGGCCAGCGCCAGCGCGCGATGATCGCGATGGCGCTGGCCTGCCGGCCGCGCCTGCTGCTGGCCGACGAGCCCACCACCGCGCTCGACGTGACGATCCGCGCGCAGATCGTCGAGCTGCTGCTCGACCTGCAACGCGACGCCGAACTGACGCGCGGCATGGCGATCCTGCTGATCACGCACGACCTGAACCTGGTGCGGCGCTTCGCGCAGCGCGTGGCGGTGATGGAAAAGGGCAGGCTGGTCGAGCAGGGCGAGGTCGAGCGGATTTTCGCCGACCCGGAGCATCCGTACACGCGCAAGCTGCTGAACAGCCGGCCGCGGCGCACGGTGGCGCCGGTGCTGCCGATCGCGCCGGTGGTGCTCGACGCGCAGGCCGTGACGGTGCGCTACCGGCAGAAGCTGCCCGGCATCGGCGGCTGGTTTCGCAGCGGCAGCTTCACGGCGGTCGACGGCGTGAGCGTGTCGGTGCGGCAGGGCGAGACGCTCGGGGTGGTCGGCGAGTCGGGTTCCGGCAAATCGACGCTGGCGATGGCGCTGCTCGGCCTGCAGCCGATCGCGGGCGGCGCGATCGAGTTCGACGGCCGGCCGCTGGCCGATTGGCGCGGCACCGACGCCCGCCGGTTGCGCGCGCGCATGCAGGTGGTATTTCAGGACCCGTTCGGCTCGCTGTCGCCGCGTCACACGATCGAGCGCATCGTCGGCGAGGGCCTGGCGCTGCATCGCCCCGAGCTGTCCGAGGCGGCGCGGCGCGACCGCGTGGTGGCCGTGCTGCGCGAGGTGGGCCTCGACCGCACGCTGCTGCACCGCTATCCGCACGAATTCTCGGGGGGCCAGCGCCAGCGCATCGCGATCGCCCGCGCGCTGGTGCTGGAGCCGCGCGTGCTGGTGCTCGACGAGCCCACCAGCGCGCTCGACGTGTCGATCCAGCAGCAGGTGCTGAAGCTGCTGGCCGGCCTCCAGCAGAAATACAACCTCGGCTACGTTTTCATCAGCCACGACCTCGAGGTGATCGGGGCGATGGCGCACCGCGTGGCGGTGATGCAGGACGGCGTGATCGTCGAAACCGGCGAAGTCGGAAAAATCTTCACGAAACCGTCACATGCTTATACGCGAAAGCTGTTGGAAGCCGTTGATTTGACTGGGTTGCCCCAATGATGTGCAGATTGTGATTGATTTTTTCAATTCGTTTTGACAAACAAATACCGTCTAGCTAGTATCGACCGAAATTTCCGCCAATCAGCTGATTTTTAAGCACAAAATTACCGACTGATGCAGCATCGATCTCTTACTCAAGCCTGCAAGCGCGCCGTCGCTGGGCTAGTCGTCGGCGTTCTGGTTTCGGCATCTTCCGGCGCGTTCGCCGACGATACTGTCCGTTTAAGCCAGGATGTCACGCTCACGAACCCGTCGGGTTCGTCTTCCGCCTCCCAAAATACCCCCGCCACGCAAGCTGCCGCCTCGTCGAGCACGAGCAGCGCGAAGTCGTTCCTGTCCGGCATGGCCGGCAAGGCCGGCGACGTGGTGGTCGGCGCGCTGAACATGATCGGCGTGCGTTACCGCTGGGGCGGCAATTCGCCGGATTCGGGCCTCGATTGCAGCGGCTTCGTGCGTTACGTGTTCCAGGACACGCTCGGCATGTCGCTGCCGCGCCGCGCCGAGGAAATGAGCCGCGTCGGCGAAAAGGTTCGCGTCAGCGAACTGAAGCCGGGCGATCTCGTGTTCTTCAACACGATGCGCCGTGCGGCCTCGCACGTCGGCATCTATATCGGCGACAACAAGTTCGTGCATTCGCCGTCCACCGGCAGCACGATCCGTGTCGACGACATGGAAAACAGCTACTGGGTGAAGCGTTTCGACGGCGCGCGCCGGATCGAATCGCAATTCGACGGCAAGCCCGACGACCTGCGTCAGCGCGTGAGCGCGACGCTCGGCGTCAGCGGCTCGGATTTCAACACGGGCAACCAATAAGGCGCAGGGTCGCGCGGGAGGTTTTCAGTCGACCTCCCGATCGTCCCGGCCAGTCGTTCCGAGTTCAGGATCGGTTCCGAATCACCCCCGGCCTCCGCAAGGAGCCCGGGGTTTTGTGCTTTGGCGTGCTCAAGCCGTCGCGCGCGCTTGAGCGGCGGCCAGCTTGCTCTTCAACTCGGGCATGATCTTCGCGGCCGCTTCCTCGCCGGCCAGGATCGCGGCGTTGCGCTGCGTGAAATCGCTGGCGCTCATCGCGGCCAGGTTCGGGCGGATCACCATGTCGGCGTATTTGTCGAGTTCGTAGGCCTTGATGGTCTGGCCCATGATCGTGAAGGTCTGCAGCAGCAACTCGATCGGGTTGTTGGTGGCCGCGCCTTCGGGGCGGGCCGAGATGTCGACCGCGATCACGAAATCGGCGCCCATCTTGTGCGCGAACGAGGCCGGCACCGGGCTGACGAGGCCGCCGTCCACGTATTCGCGCGAGCCGATCTTCACCGGCTCGAACACTGAAGGCACGCTGCTCGAGGCGCGCACCGCCAGGCCGGCATTGCCGCGCTGGAACAGGATCGGCTGGCCGCTTTGCAGGTCGGTCGCGACGATGCCGAGCGGCTTGGCCATCTTCTCGATCGGCCGGTTGTTCAGCGTTTTGTTGATGTAGTTTTGCAGCGCCACGCCCATCAGCAGGCCGCGCGAGCGCCACGGCAGCGCCCAGTCGCTGATCGAGGCTTCGTCCATCGTCAGCGCCAGCTTGTTGATGTCGAAGGCGTTCATGCCCGACGCATAGAGCGCGCCCACCACCGAGCCGGCGCTGGTGCCGGCCACCATGTCGATCGGAATGCTGTGCGCTTCCAGGCCCTTGAGCACGCCGATGTGCGCGAAGCCGCGCGCCGCGCCGCCGCCGAGCGCGACGGCCACCTTGAGCGGGCGGCGCTGCGTCGCGGCGGCCGGCGGCGGGGTGTTGCCGTTGTCGGACTTGCCGCCGAACGAGGTGCAGGCGGTCAGCGAGGCGGACATCGCGGCCAGCGAGAACTGGCGGCGGGACAGGCGAGGGGACGACGACATCGGCGGATTCTCCGGCTAGAACGGTGGCGCAGGCAAGGCGCGGGCAGGCGGACACACGGCGAGGCGGCTGCGCCTTGACGGCGCCCGGGCGGACCTCGCGCGCGGCGGACCCGCCGCGGCGCGCACATCATAAATCAAGCGGCAGGGCGCGGGCGGGAACCGGCGAAGGGCGAGGGCGGCTGCGCGCGCCGGTTCGGCCTGGCCGTTCGGCCCAGTCCGCCAGCCCTTCGAAGCCGGCGCGCGGCGGGTATAATTCCGGATCGTTTTTATTTCGTTCCGGCTCCGGCTGCGCCCGCGCGCATGGCGCGCACCGTGCGCCGTGGCCGCGTCGTTTGTCATCCGAGCCTTGTCATCCGAGCCGCGCAAGCGGCCATCGAGTTTCCGCCCATGACCCGTCCTGTCCGTACCCGTTTCGCGCCCAGCCCGACCGGCTTCATCCACCTCGGCAACATCCGCTCCGCGCTCTATCCGTGGGCATTCGCCCGCAGCACGCAGGGCGTGTTCGTGCTGCGCGTCGAGGACACCGATGTCGAGCGTTCGTCGGAAGCCTCGGTGGACGCGATCCTCGAAGGCATGAAGTGGCTCGACCTCGATTTCGACGAAGGCCCGTTCTACCAGATGCAGCGCATGGATCGTTACCGCGAGGTGCTCGCGCAGATGGTCGAAAAGGGGCTCGTCTATCCGTGCTACATGTCGAGCGAGGAACTGGACGCGCTGCGCGAACGCCAGCGCGAGGCCGGCGAAAAGCCGCGCTACGACGGCACCTGGCGCCCGGAGCCGGGCAAGGTGCTGCCCGAGCCGCCGGCCGGCGTGCAGCCGGTGCTGCGTTTCCGCAACCCGCTGACCGGCTCGGTGGTGTGGGACGACGCGGTGAAGGGTACGATCGAAATCTCGAACGAGGAACTCGACGACCTCGTGATCGCGCGCCCCGACGGCACGCCGACCTACAACTTCTGTGTTGTCGTCGACGATCTCGACATGCAGATCACGCACGTGATTCGCGGTGACGATCACGTCAACAACACCCCGCGCCAGATCAATATCCTGCGCGCACTCGGCGGCCAGGAGCCGGTCTACGCCCACTTGCCCACCGTGCTGAACGAGCAGGGCGAAAAGATGAGCAAGCGGCACGGCGCGATGAGCGTGATGGGCTACCGCGACGCAGGCTATCTGCCGGAAGCGGTGCTCAACTACCTGGCGCGCCTCGGCTGGTCGCACGGCGACGCGGAAATCTTCTCGCGCGAACAGTTCGTGTCGTGGTTCGACCTCGCGCACCTCGGCAAGTCGCCGGCGCAGTACGACCAGGCCAAGCTCGACTGGCTCAACAACCACTACATCAAGGAAGCGGACAACGCGCGCCTGGCCGAGCTGGCCAAGCCGTTCTTCGCGGCGCTCGGCATCGACGAGGCCACGCTCGAGAACGGCGCGGCGTTGCCGGCCGTGATCGGCCTGATGAAGGATCGCGCCTCGACCATCAAGGAAATCGTCGAGGGCGCCGCGATGTTCTACCGCGTGCCGGCGCCCGATGCGGAAGAGCTCGCGCAGCGCGTGACCGACGCCGTGAAGCCCGCGCTGGCCGATCTCGCCACCGCGCTGAAAACGGCCGAGTGGACCAAGGAAGGCATCGCCGCGGCGCTGAAAGGCGCGCTGGCCGCGCACGGCCTGAAGATGCCGCAACTCGCGATGCCGGTGCGCTTGCTGGTGGTCGGCACCACGCACACGCCGTCGATCGATGCGGTGCTGGCGCTGCTCGATCGCGATGCCGTCGTGTCGCGTCTCGCGGCGTGAGGTGAGGGCGGTTTCGGAGGCCGTCGCCTGCGCTTGAGGCGGGCGGTTTCCGGGCTGAACGCGGGGTGGAAATTTTGTGATCCCGATAAAAAGGGTATTTACAAACCCCAAGTCGCTCTCTATAATCTCGTTTCTGTTCTGCAAGGGGGTATAGCTCAGCTGGGAGAGCGCTTGCATGGCATGCAAGAGGTCAGCGGTTCGATCCCGCTTACCTCCACCAACAGAACAGTGTTTTATGCAGTATCTTGGTTAAAGCGCTTGTCGTGAACGGGTTGAAAAAAATCCTTCACAAAACGCTGAAAATCAGTAAGAATCTCGGTCTTTGCTGAATGCGCAAAACAGCAAAAACCAGCAGCAAGACAAATCTGCAAAGATTTTGTCCCCTTCGTCTAGAGGCCTAGGACATCACCCTTTCACGGTGAGTACAGGGGTTCGAATCCCCTAGGGGACGCCAGTTAAAGCGTCGTGCCCGGTTGGCGCGATGTTGATGGGCCGGCAGCAGAATGCGCCGGTCAGTCGGGAAGCATAGTGTGGAGCGGTAGTTCAGTTGGTTAGAATACCGGCCTGTCACGCCGGGGGTCGCGGGTTCGAGTCCCGTCCGCTCCGCCACCAACACGCAAAGCCCGTTCGGCTGTTTCGATGAACGGGCTTTATCGTTAAAGGTGCAAGCAGTCGAAGCAGTACGCAGTCCCCTTCGTCTAGAGGCCTAGGACATCACCCTTTCACGGTGAGTACAGGGGTTCGAATCCCCTAGGGGACGCCAAACACAGGCGTCGTTCGAGATTGATTCGATCGATGTGGCGGCAGGAGCGACCAACGCCTGCTGGTGGTAGTGAAAAGCTGGAGCGGTAGTTCAGTTGGTTAGAATACCGGCCTGTCACGCCGGGGGTCGCGGGTTCGAGTCCCGTCCGCTCCGCCAGATACGTCAAGCCCGTTCGGCTGTTCGTTGAACGGGCTTTGTTGTAAATGAGCAGGTAGTAGTGCTGTCGCGGTGCATGGGGGTATAGCTCAGCTGGGAGAGCGCTTGCATGGCATGCAAGAGGTCAGCGGTTCGATCCCGCTTACCTCCACCAACAACGCGGCAATAGAAGCAGTACGCAGTCCCCTTCGTCTAGAGGCCTAGGACATCACCCTTTCACGGTGAGTACAGGGGTTCGAATCCCCTAGGGGACGCCAAACACAGGCGTCGTTCGAGATTGATTCGATCGATGTGCCGGCAGGAGCGACCAACGCCTGCTGGTGGTAGTGAAAAGCTGGAGCGGTAGTTCAGTTGGTTAGAATACCGGCCTGTCACGCCGGGGGTCGCGGGTTCGAGTCCCGTCCGCTCCGCCAGAATGCAAAGCCCGTTCAGGATGTCCTGAACGGGCTTTTTGCTTTGGTACGCCGTTCGGGCAAGCCGGCTCTGTCGCCGAATTTCGCGCGCCGCTGCAAATCGGGGCAATCCGGCATTGCATCGGCGGCGCGCTAGGTTATCGTGGCGGGGATCCGGGATATTTCACGATGCCATGTTCGATCCCATCGACGTCAGACTGCTGTTTCAGCTTCGCCCGGCCGAGCCGGCGGATTTCGAATTCGCCGAAATGCTCACGCACGCCAACATGGGCGATTACTACCGCCGCCACGGTTTGCAGTGGCGCGCCGATCTGTTCTATCTGAGCTGGTGCGAATCGGAGAACTTCATTCTGGAGCGCGACGGCGCACGCGTCGGCATGATGCGGCTGACCGAGGAGGGCGATTCGCTGCATATCCGCGACGTGCAGATCAGCGCAGGGCATCGCGGCTTCGGCGCGGGCAGCTATCTGCTCGACACGGCGCATCGCTGGGCGCAGGCGCGCGGGCTGCGCGAAACGCAATTGCGCGTGTTCGTGGACAACCCGGCCGCCAAACTCTATCTGCGCATGGGCTATCGGCTCGCGGGGCCACGGCTCGCGCAACTCGGTTCGATTCGTCACATGGTGCGGCGCGTGAACTGAACGCGCGGCGAGGACAATCCCGATGCCGTCGTGAGCGTGCTCAGTCCGTATCGTCGCGCGCGGCCAGTTCGGCCTGTGCGGCGGGATCTTCAGGATCGGGCGGCGGCGCGCCCGCGTCGCCGAGCATGAAGGCGCGCGGGCTTTTTCCGAACGCGCGCCGGAACATCGCCGAGAACGCGCTCTGGCTTTGATAGCCCAGCTCCTGCGCGACGTGCGACATCGGCCGCCCCTGGTTCAGCAGCGGGATCGCCCGTGCGAGCAGCGCCTGCTGCTGCCATTGCGTGAAACTTACCCCCAACTCCTGACGGAACAGCCGCGCGATGGTGCGCGTGCTCGCGCCCACGTGGGCGGCCCAGTAGTCGAGCGATTCGGCCTGCGCCGGATGCGCGAGCACGGCCTCGCATAGCGCGCGCAGCCGTTTTTCGGTCGGCATCGGCACGGCAAGCGGCAACGGCTCGCTGCGTGTCAGTTCGTCGAGGATCAGCGCGGTCAGCATCCGTTCACGCGCCTGCGGCAGGTCGCGCGCATCGAGCGCGACGATCAACTCGCGCAGCAGCCCCGACACTTCCACCACGCGGCAATCGGCGAGGCCGTCGGGAATCGCGGATTCGTCGATATAGAGCGTGCGCAGGAACGCGTCCTCGACCACCACGATCTCGTGCGCGACGTGCGGCGGCGTCCAGATTGCGCGCGACGGCGGGACCATCCAGGTGGTGCCGGCCGTCGTCACGCGCAGCACGCCGCGCGGTGCGTAGGCGAGCTGCGCCCAGGCGTGCGTGTGCTGCGGGATGCGCGTGGCGGCCGGCATCGGCCGGGGCCGCACGCGCAACGGGTGCTCGGGCGTGGGCGCGAATTCGGGCGGGATGTCGATCGTGATCGAGGCGTCGGACGGGTTCATCGAATGCGGTCGGGCAACGAAGGCGGACCGCCATTGTAAGAGCGCTGCCGCGCGATGCGCGTGGCCTTCAGGCGGCGAGGCCGGTCACGAAGGCGAGCAGGTCGTCCATGCCGGCGCCGGTGGCGGCCGGCGCGATGCCGAGTTCCTCGCCCGGCGCGCCGCTGCGATTGAGCCAGAACGTGGTGTAGCCGAACCAGCCCGCACCGGCGGCATCCCAGCCGTTCGACGAGACGAACGCGATTTCATGCGGCTCGGCGTCGAATGCGCGGGTGCCGAGCCGGTAGGCGGCCGCGGCCGGCTTGTAGGCGCGTACGGCTTCCACCGACAGCACGCGATCGAACAGGCCCGCCATGCCGGCGCTTTTCACGGCGATGTCGAGCATGCGCGTGTCGCCGTTCGACAGGATCGCCAGCCGCGGCGCGCCGGGCAGTGCGCGCAGGCGGCGCAGCACGGGCACCGTGTCGGGATAGGTGGACAGGCAGGCGTATTCGTCCATCAGGCGCTTCTCGGCCGATGCGCCGAGCGCGAGGCCCAGCGAGCGCGCGGCATGGCGCAGCGCATCGAGTGTGATGTCCCAGAACGGGCGGTAGCGCGCGCCGTCCGGCGCCGACAGCGTGCGCAACTGCGTGTACTCGATCTGCTTGCGCCGCCAGAGCTGCGAGAGCGCCTCGCCGCGCCCCGGGAACAATTGCTCGGCTGCGGCCACCACGGCGTGCACGTCGAACAGCGTGCCGTAGGCGTCGAACAGGATGGCTTTGGGGAAGGGGGCCGCGATGGGCGACATGGCCATGCGCTCCGGTGAGAGGTCGGAAGCCGATTCTATTCGTGATGCGAGCGGCTCAAAAGGCGGCTAACGATCACTTGATCTTTTACTTTTACCAACCTAGTCTGGCGGTCATCGCGGGCGCGACGTTCCGCGCTTCCTTTCCGCTTCCGTTTTTCCTCATGGACCGTTTCAAGCAGATCGAGACTTTCATCTCCGTTGCCGCGAAGGGCAGCCTGTCGGCCGCCGCCAACGCCGAGGGGGTTGCGCCGGCCATCATCGGCCGCCGGCTCGATGCGCTGGAGGAGCGGCTGGGCGTCAAGCTGCTGGTGCGCACGACGCGCAAGCTCACGCTGACGTTCGAGGGCTCGGCCTTCCTCGAGGATTGCCAGCGCATCGTGCACGACATGCAGAACGCGGAGGCCAGCGTGTCGGCCGGCGGCGTGAAGGCGAGCGGCCATCTGCGCGTGTCGGGGCCGGCCGGCTTCGGGCGCCGGCACGTCGCGCCGCTGATCCCGGCGTTCACGGGCGCGCACCCCGACGTGACGATCACGCTCGATCTGTCGGATCGGGTGGTCGATCTCGTCAACGAGGGCTTCGATTGCGCGGTGCGGCTCGGCGAGCTGCCCGATTCGTCGCTGGTGTCGCTGAAGCTCGGCGAGAACCGGCGCGTGTGCGTGGCCTCGCCCGGCTACCTGGCGCGGGCCGGCACGCCGGCCACGCTCGACGATCTGGCGCGCCATCACTGTCTGGCGCTGGCCGCCAACGCCAACCAGCAGCGCGGCTGGGTGTTCCAACAGGACGAGCGGACCGTGTCGATTCGCGTGAATGGCACGATGGAATGCTCGGACGGCGCGGTGCTGCACGAATGGTGTCTGGCCGGGCAGGGGCTGGCGTGGCGCTCGTGGTGGGAGGTCGGCGCGGATATCGCGGCGGGCCGGCTGGTCAGCGTGCTCGACGCGTTCGCCGCGCCGCCGATCGGCATCCACGCGGTGTTTCCGCAGCGCCGCCATCTGCCGCTGCGCGTGCGCCTGTTTCTCGATTTCCTCAAGCACACCTACGAACGGCCCGGATACTGGGGCTGACGGCGAGGGTCGGCAGGCGCGGTCGCATGGCTGCGGCGGCGTAAACGGAAAAACCGCGCGCCGAAGCCGGCGCGCGGGTCGTAACGATCTTGAAACTGGATTGGCCCGTGTCGGGCGTCTCCGTTGCCGGACGCGTGCATCGCGCGCCCGGCTTGTCCTGGCTTGTTGTTGTCGCTCCCTGAAACGGCGCATCGGGGATGCGCCTGACCCGTGCCAGCGGGTTCCTTGCCGGTCAGCCGTTCAGGCGACCTTCTTGCTGTCGAAGAACTGTTCGTCCTCGGTCGAGCCATGCAGCGCCGTGGTCGAAGCGTCGCGCTCGACCGTCTGCGTGACCGCGTCGAAGTAGCCGGTGCCCACTTCGCGTTGATGCTTGACCGCCGTGAAGCCCTTGTCGGCGGCAGCGAACTCGGCCTGCTGCAACTCGACGAACGCGCTCATCTGCGAACGGGCGTAGCCGTGCGCGAGGTTGAACATCGAATAGTTCAGCGAGTGGAAGCCGGCCAGCGTGATGAACTGGAACTTGTAGCCCATCGCGCCGAGTTCCTTCTGGAACTTCGCGATCGTCGCGTCGTCGAGGTTCTTCTTCCAGTTGAACGACGGCGAGCAGTTGTACGACAGCATCTTGCCCGGGAACTGCTTGTGGATCGCCTCGGCGAACTTCTTCGCGTACTCGAGATCCGGCTTGCCGGTTTCACACCACACCAGGTCGGCGTACGGCGCATAGGCGAGGCCGCGCGAGATGGCCTGCTCGATGCCCGGCTTGGTGCGGTAGAAGCCTTCCACGGTGCGCTCGCCGGTCAGGAACGGCTTGTCGTTGTCGTCGACGTCGGAGGTGATCAGGTCGGCCGCTTCGGCGTCGGTGCGGGCGATCAGCACGGTCGGCGTGCCCATCACGTCGGCGGCCAGGCGCGCGGCGGTCAGCTTCGCGACGTTCTCGCGGGTCGGCACCAGCACCTTGCCGCCCATGTGGCCGCACTTCTTGACCGAGGCCAGTTGATCCTCGAAGTGCACGCCCGAGGCGCCCGATTCGATCATCGCCTTCATCAGCTCGAACGCGTTGAGCACGCCGCCGAAACCGGCTTCGGCATCGGCCACGATCGGCGCGAAGTAGTCGACATAGCCTTCGTCGCCCGGGTTCTTGCCTTCCGACCACTGGATCTGGTCGGCGCGTGTCAGCGTGTTGTTGATGCGCTTGACGACCAGCGGCACCGAGTTGGCCGGGTACAGCGACTGATCCGGGTACATCTCGCCGGCCACGTTCGCGTCGCCCGCCACTTGCCAGCCCGACAGATAGATCGCCTTGAGGCCGGCCTTCACCTGCTGCATGGCCTGGTTGCCGGTCAGCGCGCCGAGCGCGTTGACGAACGGCTCGTCGTTGACGAGGCTCCAGAGCTTTTCGGCGCCGCGCTTGGCCAGCGTGTGCTCGACTTCGATCGAACCGCGCAGGCGGATCACGTCTTCAGCCGTATAGGCGCGCTTGATGCCCTTCCAGCGCGGATCGGTTTCCCACTTCTGTTGCAGTTCCTTCGCCTGTTGTTGACGCGACATGATCGACTCCTTGAATGAGGGTGAATCGGGATGAGTATCGAATCCGGGGTCACGTCGGCGGGCGGGGTGGAGAACCGGGCGCCGCGTTTCGTGAACTCTTGTAGAAGAGTCTAGGGAAGCGGCGGGCGCGGTGATAGCGGCTTGGATGCGTCTCTCTAAATTATTTAATCGTTATGAATCAATTGCTTGTGTGATTCGTTTCGCAATGAGGAATGCCTTTTCCCATCTCGCAATCGCGTCCTTGTGCCACGCAACATGATTTTTTACGAGGCAAAAAAATTTTCCGCATCGTGAAATTTCGAGCGCGGGCGAAAAAAAACCGGTGCCGAAGCACCGGTTGTTCATTCGCGAGCCGCGAGACGGGCGAGGCGAGGGCCGTTCAGGGCCGCTCGTTCACCCGTGCATTCGCTCAGGCCGTGCCGCGACGCGGGCCGCGCGGGCCGTCGCTGCGACGGTTGCCGCCACCGTAACCGCCTTCGCGATTGCCGCCGCCGAAGCCGCCTTCACGGTTGCCGCCGGCCGACTTGCCGCTCCAGCCGCCGCCATTGCCGCCACCGTTGCCGCTGCCATAGCTGCGACCGCCTTCGCGGTTGCCGCCAGCGTAGCCGCCTTCACGGCTGCCGGCCGGCTTGCCGGCGCCGCTGCCGAAGCGGCGGCCACCATTGCCGTTGCCCGGACGGCCACGGCCGCCGCTCGGCGCGCCATTGCGCGGGGGCGCCTTGCGCGGCTCGAAGCCTTCGACGACGTTGACCGGCAGCGGCGAACGCACGAAGCGCTCGATGCGCTTGAGCGCGCCTTGCTCGGCGTGGTGCACCAGGCTCACCGCGGTGCCGGTGCGGCCGGCACGGCCGGTACGACCGATACGGTGAACGTAGTCTTCGGCGAACTTCGGCAGGTCGTAGTTGAACACGTGCGTGATGCCCGGGATGTCGATCCCGCGCGCGGCCACGTCGGTGGCGACCAGCACGCGCACACGGCGCTCGCGCAGGGCGCGGATCGTGCGGTTGCGTGCGCCTTGCGGCAGGTCGCCGTGCAGGGCGGCCGATTCGAAACCGGCGTCGGCCAGACGGCCGGCCAGGTTGTCGGCGTCGATCTTGGTGGCCGTGAAGATGATCGCCTGGTCGAGCGACTCGTGGCGCAGCAGGTGATCGAGCAGACGATCCTTGTGATCGCGGTCGTCGACGTAGTGGACGGTCTGGGCGATGTTGGTGCGCGCTTCGAGCTTCTGGACGATTTCGATGCGTTCCGGATCCTTCAGCAGGCGGCCCGTCAGCGAACCGATCTTGCCGTCGAGCGTGGCCGAGAACAGCATCGTCTGACGCGAAGCCGGCGTGGCCGCGACGATCGTTTCGATGTCGTCGATGAAGCCCATGTCGAGCATGCGGTCGGCTTCGTCGAGCACCAGGATCTTCAGATCCGACAGATCGATACGGCCGCGCTCGAGGTGGTCGAGCAGACGGCCCGGCGTCGCGACGAGGATTTCCGGGTTCTTGGCGAGCAGCATCAGCTGCTGGCCGTAGGCCACGCCGCCGAGAATGCTGACGGTGCGCAGGCGGCGCAGGTGCTTGCCGTAGTTCGCGGCGGCCGTGGTGACCTGCATCGCGAGTTCACGGGTGGGCGTGAGGACCAGCAGTTGCGGCTTTGCGACCGGCTGCGGGCGACGCTGGCGGCGGTCGGCCGATTGCGGCTCACGCGGCTGTTGCGCCTGCGTCTTCTGCACTTGGGCGAAGCGCTCGATGGCGGGCAGCATGAACGCGGCGGTCTTGCCCGAACCGGTCGGGCTGGACACCAGCAAGTCGCGGCCAGCGATGCCGGCGGGGATCGCACGCTCCTGAACGGGCGTCGGCTTCACATAGCCGGCGGCCTGCAGTGCGGAAACGATCTCCGGCGACAGCCCGAGCGATTCGAAGGTCGGGCCGTCGATCACCGGTTGCGCGGCTGCCTCGACGGGCGCCGGCGCGTCGGGGGTCGTCACGCCGAGTGCTTCGTCTGCAATCGCGGTGAGGGGGCTTTGGGGTTGGCTCGAAGTCATATCAATCCTTGAAACACGGTAGGTTAAACGTCGGCGCCAATCGTGCATGCCCAAGTCGACAAGTGCATCGAGCAAATCGGGAACGTGACGGACGTCCGCGTTCGGAGAACGCAGACTCACTCACGGGGGCGTCAAGAAGCTGTTTCGGGTGCGGCACACGGCGGAGCCCGGAAACCGGACATCGCCGAACACGCCGCCAGCCTGATACTTTGATGGCCGCAGGGGCCCAGAGAGGCAGGAGGGGACAGGTTCTAAACTGGATTGGAGCGAAACGTACGAGGCATCAGGCGGTGGGAGCACATGGCCGGCCAGTGCGTGATGCGGAGGCGAGTATAGCGGGATTTGCTGCGGCGCGCCACTGCTGGATGGCGTTTTTGTGAAATGCCGGCGCGTTGCGCGCCGGTTCGACACGTTTGCTTACGTTTGACGCCACTTATGTCGCACATCAGCGGCGTCGTACCGCGGCGGCTTACGAGGCGGTGCCGTTCTTCAGGTCTTCGACGAGCTGGACGTACTGCTGCTGGGCCTGTTCCTGCGCGGTGCCCTTGAGCGCGGCCCAGGCGTCGTACTTGTATTTGCCGACGATATCGGTGAAGCCCGGCTTGTCGCCGTGCACGTCGCCTTCGCTGCCTTGCTTGTAGAGCGCGTAGAGGCGCAGCAGCGTCATGTTGCCGGGGCGCTCGGTCAGTTGCTGGACGTCGTCCTGGGCTTGCTTGAACTGGGCGGTGATGTCGCTCATGCGGTGTCTCCGTGGGTTTTCAGGTCGGCAGATGGTAGCAAGCGGCGCCGCGCGGCGGGTCGAGCGTTCCTTCCAAACCGGTGCGAGGCGCGTGTGCGGCCGGCTGTCCGGAAACGCCCGAACCGGCGGGGCGCCGCATTACAATGTCGGCCATGACGCAAACAGTGCTCCTCGCCATCGATACCTCGACCGAATTCTGCTCGGTCGCCCTGATCGCCGCGCCCGCCGACGCGAGCGCTTCTTCCGCCCCCCGCATCTGGTTCCGTCACGACGAAACGGGCGCCGTCTCCAGCACGCGCGTGCTGCCGGCCGTGCGCGAATTGCTCGACGAGGCCGGCTTCACGCTGGCCGATTGCGCCGCGATCGCGTTCGGCGCCGGGCCGGGTTCGTTCACGGGCCTGCGCACCGCCACCGGCGTGGCGCAGGGGCTCGCGTTCGGCCGCGATCTGCCGGTGGTGCCGGTCGGCACGCTGCTGGCCTGCGCCGAACACGCGCGGCTCAACGCGCTTGCCGCCGGCCAAGCGCCCCCCGTGCGCGTGCTGGCCGCGCTCGACGCGCGCATGGACGAAGCCTACTGGGCTGATTACGCCTGGGATGCCGCCGCCGGCGACTGGCGCACGCTGCAGCCGGCCTCGCTCGACGCGCCCGATGCGCTCGTCATGCCCGACGCGCCGTTCACGCTGGCCGGCAACGCCGCCGCGGCGTTCGGCGAGCGGCTGTCGGCCGCCACGCGCGCGGCGCGGGTGGATGGCGCGGCGTTGCCGCACGCGGTGCCGGTCGCGCAGGTCGCGCTGCGCGCGTTCCGCGCCGGCCGCGCGGTGCCGGCCGATCAGGCCGCGCCCGAATACGTGCGCAACAAGGTCGCCCAAACCACGGCCGAACGGCTCGCCGCGCGCGCGGCGCAGGAGGCGAAGCGATGAGCGGCGTGCTGATGACCGATCGTTATCTCGCGCCGATGACCGATGCCGATCTCGACGAAGTGGTCGTGATCGAGCAGGCGGCCTACGAATTCCCGTGGTCGCGCGGCAATTTCGAGGATTCGCTGCGCAACGGCTATTTCGGCGTCTGCATGCGGCACGTGACCGGCACGCTGATCGGCTATTGCGTGTTGATGCCGGTGGTCGACGAGATGCATCTGCTCAATCTGTGCGTGGCGCCCGCCGCGCAACATGGCGGCTGCGGGCTGGCGCTGCTGCGCGACGCGGTGCGGATCGCGCGCGCCGAGCGGCTCGACAGCGTGTTGCTCGAAGTGCGACCCAGCAACCCGCGAGCGATCCGGCTCTACGAACGCTTCGGCTTCGAGACGATCGGCCGCCGCAAGAACTATTACCCGGCCCGGCACCGCACGCGCGAGGATGCGATCGTGATGCGGCTGTCATTTGGCTCGCAAGGAGGCGCGCATGACCTGGCTTGATTCGGCGCTCGACGAAATGGGCCTCGGGCCGCGCTGGGTGCGTCGCGTGGACGGGGCGGAAAACGGCGGCGACACGGCGGTTGCCGCGGATGCGGCGGTGGTTGCCGACGCGCGCGTCGCCGCAGTGCAGCCGGCCTCGCGCGAAGCCACGCCACGCCGGGAGCCGCTGCCGGCCGCGCGCGATGGCGATGTCCCGCAGGGCGACAGGGCGCAAGCGCCGCAGGATCGCGCACCGATGCCCGCCACGTCGCGCCGCGATGCCGAACCTGCACCGCGCCAGGCCGAACCGGAACCACGCCGCGCCCAGCCTGCCATGCCCGAAGCAGGGGCCGAGCCCGCACCCGACGATTCCGCCTGGTTCGATCTCGCCCCCGCTACCGATCTGCCGCCGCATGGCTTCGAACCGGCCGAGCCAGTCCGTCCGTCCGCCGCGCGTGCATCGGTCGCCGATCTCGGCTGGGACGAACTCGAATCGCGCGTATCGGCCTGCGAGAGCTGCCGTCTCTGCGAGAAGCGCACGCAGACGGTGTTCGGCGTGGGCGATCGCGAGGCCGACTGGATGCTGATCGGCGAAGCGCCCGGCGAGAACGAGGACAAGCAGGGCGAGCCGTTCGTCGGCCAGGCCGGCAAGCTGCTCGACAGCATGCTGCACGCGGTGTCGCTCAAGCGTGGCGAGAACGTCTATATCGCCAACGTGATCAAGTGCCGGCCGCCCGGCAACCGCAATCCCGAGCCGGACGAAGTGGCGCGCTGCGAGCCGTATCTGCAACGGCAGGTGGCGCTGGTCAAGCCGAAGCTGATCGTCGCGCTGGGCCGCTTCGCCGCGCAAACCCTGTTGAAATCCGACGCCAGCATCGCCTCGATGCGCGGGCGCGTGCATCGGTACGAAGGCGTGCCGGTGATCGTGTCCTACCATCCGGCCTACCTGCTGCGCAGCCTGCCGGACAAGGCCAAATCCTGGGCCGACTTGTGCCTCGCGCGCGATACCTATCGCGACGCGGGCCAGGCCGGCAGCGCCGCGCAAGACGGCCACCCGGGCGACGCATGACGGAGGCCGCGCGGTCCGCACCGTGGGTGGGGCTGCGCGATGTGGCGGTGCGCGATCTCGCGTGGCTGCTGGCCAGTGCCGACCTGCTGACGGACTCGGCCGCCGCGCCGCTGGCCCGGCCGTGGCAGGGCGATGCCGAGGCCGCGCGCGTGCTGGCGTGGCTTGCCGCCCTCGATGCCGAGCCGGCGCCGCTGCGGCAGGCCGTCGAAGCCGCGCAGCCGACCCGCCTCGGCCGTTACGCCGAAACGCTGCTGGCGTTCTTTGCCGCGCATGGCCCCGCCTGGACGCTGGTGGCCGCGAACCTGCCGGTGCGCGTCAGCGGCCGCACGCTCGGCGAATGCGATTTCCTGCTGGTCGCGCCCGACGGCGAACGGCTGCATTGGGAGCTGGCGGTGAAGTGCTATCTGTGTGCCGCCACGGTGGGCGAGGCCGCGTTGCGCGACTATGTCGGCCCGAATCTGGCGGACCGTTTCGATCTCAAGTTCCGGCGTCTCGTCGAGCATCAATTGCCGCTCAGCGCGCGCGAGGAGTTCGCGTTCGCGGGGCAGCCCGGGCCGTGGGCGGCGCGCATGTTCGTCAAGGGCTGGCTGTTTTATCGCGATGACGGCGTCGCGCTCGACGGCAGCGCACCGGCGTCGCCGGCCGAACTCGACGCGGCGCACCCGCGCGGCTTCTGGGCCACGCGCGGCGATTGGCCGGCGCTGGCGGCGCGCGAACCGGTGGCGACGCGCTGGGTGGTGTTGCCGCGTCTCGCGTGGCTCGCGCCACGGCGCCTCGAAGCCGGTGATCCGTTGGCGCCGGTCGAGGCGTCCGCGCTGTTCGACGCCGTGGCGGCGCGCGCCGCGCCGTCGCTCGTTGCGGCGCTGGTGCCGGGCGAACATGGTGTCTGGCACGAGACGCGTCGCGGCTTCATCGTCGACGACGACTGGCCGCAACGCGCCGGCGCATTCGCGCAGGTCGCGCGCTGAGGTTCCGGCCGGGCGCCCGCTCGCTTACCGGCTTGCCCGCTTACCACCAACGATGGAAATGATGAACCGGCCCGACGCCGTGGCCCACGCTCAGTTGCGTGCTCGCGGCGATCGCGCCGGCCAGATAGTGCTTGGCGTCGACCACCGCGCCGGTCAGATCGTCGCGTTGCGGGCGCAGCGCCGCGATCGCGGCCGACAGCGTGCAGCCGGTGCCGTGCGTATGCGCGACCGGAATCCGCGCGCCGTCGATGCGTTGCTCGTCGCCGGCGCGAATCAGCCAGTCGGGGCTGCGGGCCGCGTCGGGCAGGTGGCCGCCCTTCATCAGCACGGCCGTCGCGCCGCGGGCGACGAGCGCGCGGCCTTGCTCGATCATCTGCGCTTCGTCGGTGGCTTCTGCGCAGCCGAGCAGCGCGGCGGCTTCGGGCAGGTTCGGCGTGGCCAGGTCGGCGAGCGGCAGCAGCGTATCGCGCAGCGCGGCCACGGCTTCGGGCGCGAGCAGCGCATGGCGGCTTTTCGAGATCATCACGGTGTCGAGCACGACGAACGGCGGCGCATGGCGTTGCAACGCCTGGGCCACCGCGCGGACGATATCGGCATTGGCCAGCATGCCGATCTTGACGGTGTCGATGCGGATGTCGTCGAACACGGCGTCGAGCTGGGCCGTCACGAAACCGGCGTCGGGCGCATGCACGGCGGTAACGCCGCGCGTGTTCTGCGCGGTCAGCGCGGTGATGACGCTCGCGCCGTAGGCGCCGAGTGCGGAAAAGGCCTTGAGATCGGCCTGGATGCCTGCCCCGCCGCCGGAATCGGAGCCGGCGATGGTCAGGGCGTTCGGGATGGGCGAGCGGGTCATCGCTGGGGTGCCGGCCGGGCAGGCCGGCTGCAGGAAGCAGGATCGGACGGCGCGGCGAGCGGCGCCGCGCCGGGTGAACAGCGGTGGCTCAGTGGCGTGGTTCGCCGATCAGCGCGACCGAATCGAACTGCCGCTGATTGGCGATATGGCGACGCATCACGAGCCACATGGTCAGGCACACGAAGGTGCCGAACAGCACGATCACGACGCCGACCGGCACATCGAGCCAGACCAGCATCGCGTAGAGGCACAGCATCACGAGCACCGACAGGTTCTCGTTGAAGTTCTGCACCGCGATCGAATGGCCGGCCGACAGCAACACGTGGCCGCGATGCTGCAGCAGCGCGTTCATCGGCACCACGAAGAAGCCGGACAGCGCGCCCACTATCATCAGGAACAGGTAGGCGATCATCAGATAGCCGGGAATCCGGATGCTGCCGAAATGCAGCACCCAGTGATGCGGCAGCAGATCGCGCGTGTAGAACGCCATCATCATGACGGCCAGGCCCATCACGATGCCGACCGGCAGCACCTTCAGCGATTTCTTGAGCGGGATCTTGCTGGCAGCGGCCATGGCGCCGCCGGCCACGCCGAGCGCCACCACCGCCTGCAGGATCGCGCCTTCGGACAGCGACATGCCGAGCGACACCTCGGCCCACTTCAGCACGATGAATTGCAGCGTGGCGCCGGCGCCCCAGAACAGGGTGGTGACGGCCAGCGAGATCTGGCCGAGCTTGTCGTGCCAGAGCACGTTGAAGCATTCGGCGAAATCGGTCACCAGGCGGATCACGCTTTGCTGCTGCTTCGGGTAGCGCGCGCCGGTATCGGGAATGCGCAGATTGAACAGCGCGGCCACCACGTAGATCGCCATGATCACGAGCATCGCGGCTTCGGCCGGCGTATTGACCGCGGCCGGCGTGTAGGCGATCACGTGCGCGGCGATATGCGGGTTGATCAGCGCGCCGCCGAGCACCGTGCCGAGAATGATCGAACCGACCGTGGTGCCCTCGATCCAGCCATTGGCCGCAACCAGCCGGTCAGGCGGCAGCAGTTCGGTCAGGATGCCGTATTTGGCGGGCGAATAGGCGGCCGCGCCGAAGCCGACGATGCCATAGGCGATCAACGGATGTGCGCCGACCAGCATGATCAGGCAACCGACCACCTTGATCGAATTCGTGATGAACATCACGCGGCCCTTCGGCCGTGAGTCGGCGAACGCGCCGACGAAGGCGGCCAGAACCACGTACGACAGGACGAAAAACAGCTTGAGCAGCGGAATCATCCAGTTCGGCGCATGCAGATCTTTCAGCAGGGCGATGGCGGCGATGAGAAGCGCACTGTCGGCCAGCGACGAGAAAAACTGCGCGGCCATGATGGAGTAAAAACCTTTTTTCATCTGAAGCGATGCTTTCCTCGCTGCGGCTCGGCCGCAGGGGCCGTGCATTCGGACTATCCCGTGCAAAATAGGTTGTGCGCACGGCTTTATATCACGAAAATACGTCAAATCCGACTAGCAAGAATCCCCGATCGCTCCGGGTTCGTCACGGCACGGCACCCACAAGGTGCGGTAAGCTGCTGATTCGCCTGCGTGTTTATGAAATTTCCCTATGCCGCGCCCGATTTCCGCCACGATTCACACTGCTGCACTCGTTAACAATCTCGCGGCAGCTCGCCGCTTCGCCCCTCGTTCCAAGGTGTGGGCCGTCGTCAAGGCCAATGCCTACGGGCATGGCCTCGCGCGAGCGTTCCCGGGCCTGCGCGGCACCGACGGGTTCGGCCTGCTCGACCTCGAAGAGGCGGTGCGGCTGCGCGAACTGGGCTGGGCGGGGCCGGTCCTGCTGCTCGAGGGCTTCTTCCGCTCCACCGACGTGGACGTGATCGACCGTTACAGCCTGACCACCACGGTCCATAACGACGATCAACTGCGGATGCTCGAAACGGCGCGGCTGTCCAAGCCCGTCAATATCCAGTTGAAGATGAACAGCGGCATGAACCGGCTCGGCTACGGCGCGGAGAAATACCGTGCCGCCTGGGAGCGGGCGCGCACCTGCCCCGGCATCGGCCAGATCACCCTGATGACCCATTTCGCGGACGCCGACGGCGAGCGCGGCGTGGCCGACCAGATGGCCGCCTTCTCGCGCGGCGCGGAAGGCATCGCCGGCGCACGCAGCCTGGCCAATTCGGCCGCCGTGATGTGGCATCCCGACACGCATTTCGACTGGGTCCGGCCCGGCATCCTGCTCTATGGCGCCTCGCCGTCGGGCCGCGCGGCCGATATCGCCGGCGCGGGTCTGCAGCCGGCCATGACGCTCACCTCGCAACTGATCGCGGTGCAGAACATCGCGAAGGGGCAGGCGGTGGGCTACGGCGGCGCGTTCGTCGCGCCCGCGCCGATGCGGATCGGCGTGGTGGCTTGCGGCTATGCGGACGGCTATCCGCGCATCGCGCCCGAAGGCACGCCGATCGTGGTGGACGGCGTGCGCACCCGGATCGTCGGCCGCGTCTCGATGGACATGATCACGGTCGATCTGACACCGGTGCCCGGCGCCGGCATCGGTGCGCGCGTCGAGCTGTGGGGCGAGGCGCTGCCGATCGACGACGTCGCCGCGCACTGTTCCACGGTCGGCTACGAGCTGATGTGCGCCGTCGCACCGCGCGTGCCCGTGCGTGCGGAATAAGGGCGCATCCGTGGCGAAACAGAAAACCGTCTATACCTGCACCGAATGCGGCGGACAGTCGCCGAAGTGGGCCGGCCAGTGCCCGTCCTGCCATGCCTGGAACACGCTGGTCGAATCGGCGTCCGAGGCGCCTTCCACGCACCGTTTTCAGGCGCTCGCCAAGAGCGCGCCGGTGCAGCGGCTGGCCGACATCGACGCAGCCGACGTGCCGCGCTTCTCGACCGGCATCGGCGAATTCGATCGCGTGCTGGGCGGCGGCCTCGTGGCCGGCGGCGTGGTGCTGATCGGCGGCGACCCGGGCATCGGCAAATCCACGCTGCTGCTGCAATCTCTGGCGCAATTGGCCAGCCAACGCCGCGCGCTCTATATCAGCGGCGAGGAATCGGCGGCCCAGATCGCGCTGCGCGCGCAGCGCCTGGCGCTGCTCGATCACGGCGGCGATGCGGCCGACCTCAAGCTGCTTGCCGAAATCCAGCTCGAAAAGATCCAGGCGACGATCGCCGCCGAGCGGCCCGACGTGGCCGTGATCGATTCGATCCAGACCGTCTATTCGGAAGCGCTGACCTCCGCGCCCGGCTCGGTCGCGCAGGTGCGCGAATGCGCGGCGCAGCTCACGCGCATCGCCAAGCAATCGGGCACCGCGATCATCATGGTCGGCCACGTCACGAAGGAAGGGGCGCTGGCCGGGCCGCGCGTGCTCGAACACATCGTCGACACCGTGCTGTATTTCGAGGGCGACACCCATTCGTCCTACCGGCTGGTGCGCGCGATCAAGAATCGCTTCGGCGCGGTCAACGAACTGGGCGTGTTCGCGATGACCGAGCGCGGCCTGCGCGGCGTGTCGAATCCGTCGGCGCTGTTCCTGTCGCAGCATGAAGAGGTGGTGCCCGGCTCCTGCGTGATGGTGACGCAGGAAGGTTCGAGGCCGCTGCTGGTCGAGGTGCAGGCGCTGGTCGACACGGCCAACGTGCCGAACCCGCGCCGGCTCGCGGTCGGCCTCGAACAGAACCGGCTCGCCATGCTGCTCGCCGTGCTGCACCGTCATGCGGGCATCGCCTGCTTCGATCAGGACGTGTTCCTGAACGCTGTTGGGGGCGTCAAGATTACCGAGCCGGCGGCCGACCTCGCGGTGCTGCTGGCGATCCACTCGTCGATGCGTAACAAAGCGTTGCCGAAGGGGCTGGTCGTGTTCGGGGAAGTGGGCCTGGCCGGCGAGATCCGGCCGTCGCCGCGGGGTCAGGACCGGCTGCGCGAGGCCGCCAAGCTGGGCTTCACCACCGCCCTGATTCCCAAGGCCAATGCGCCCAAGCAGCCGATCGAGGGGCTCACCGTGATTGCGGTCGAGCGCATCGAGCAGGCCATCGATCGCGTGCGCGGCCTCGAATGAGGGCCATCGCAGCCCTGCTGCACGCGTAACTCCATGTAACGTTTCCGGGCCGGGCTGTAACTCGTCTCGCGGTGGTTTTCCCCTATGCTTGGCCGCAATGCGTCCCGCAGGTGTGAATGGAAGATCCCGCCTTGAAACAGCTCCAGCAAATCATCGATCAGCGCCTCTACAATCTGCGTGGCTGCCGTGTTTCGGAGCCAATCCGGCCGCCGTTCGGCGGTGGCTGCCGGATCATCGAGTGGGTCGATGACGAGGGGCGGATCGCGCGGCGCGTGGTGGCCGAGCATGTGACCGAAGCCGAAGTGGTGGAGACCATCCGCCGCCCGCTCGACGGGCGCCGCTACCTGATGCACGACGACGAGCAGATGCCGCGCGAGACCTTGCCGCGCCGTTGAACGGCGCGCGGGCCGATACCGCCGGCCTGCCGCGGCTGACGCGCCTGGCCTTGGTGCGTCAGCCGATCTGTTCGAGCTGCTCCTGCAGATCGAGCCAGTCGATTTCCAGCGCTTCGAGCTTGGCGTTGACATCGCCGAGCTTGCGGATCGTTTCGGTCAGCTCGGCCTTCTTCTCGGCGGCATAGCTGCCCGCATCGGCCACGAAGGCATCGAGCTGCGCCTTGTCGGCATTGAGCTTTTCCATCTCCTTCTCGATTTTCGCGACCTTCGTCTGCAGCGGTTTCTTGACCTGCGACAGGCGTTGCCGCGCTTCCGCTTCCTGACGTTTCTGATCCTTGCGGTTCGCCGCACCGGCGCCGCTGTCGGCCGCCGCGGCGGCATCGCCGCGCGCCGCCGCGCGCTGGTCGGCCGCGTGTTGCAGCAGCCAGTCGCGGTAGTCGTCGAGATCGCCGTCGAACGGCTGGATACGGTGCTTGGCAACCAGCATGAACTGGTCGGTGGTGGCACGCAGCAAGTGACGATCGTGCGAGACGAGGATCAGCGTGCCGTCGAACTGGGCGAGCGCCAGCGTGAGTGCGTCGCGCGTTTCGAGATCGAGGTGGTTGGTGGGTTCGTCGAGCAGCAGCAGATTCGGCTTGCGCCAGATGATCAGCGCCAGCGCGAGCCGGGCCTTCTCGCCGCCCGAGAACGGCGCGATGGGCGACGACGCCATGTCGCCCGAGAAATTGAAGCCGCCGAGGAAATCGCGCAGCTCCTGCTCGCGGGTGTCCGGCGCGATGCGCGCCAGATGCGCGAGCGGCGAATCGTCGGGACGCAGCGTTTCGAGCTGATGCTGGGCGAAATAACCGATCGTCAGGCCCTTGCCGCCGCGCACGTCGCCGGCGAGCGGTTCGAGCGTGCCGGCCAGGGTCTTGATCAGCGTGGATTTGCCCTGGCCGTTGGCGCCGAGCAGGCCGATGCGCTGGCCGTTCTGGATCGACAGTGCGACGCGCTCGACGATCGGCAGCGCCGTGCCGTCGTTGCCGTGATAGCCGCACACCACGTCTTCCATGATCAGCATCGGGTTCGGTGCGGAATCGGGCGTGCGGAATTCGAAGCTGAACGCCGACCCGGCCTGGGTGGGCGCGAGCCGCTCCATCTTCTCCAGCGCCTTGACGCGGCTTTGCGCCTGTTTGGCCTTCGAGGCCTTGGCCTTGAAGCGATCGATGAAGCTTTGCAGGTGCTCGATGGTTTTCTGCTGCTTGTCGTAGGCGCTCTGTTGCAGCGCCATGTGCTGCGCGCGCAGCACTTCGAACTGCGAGTAGTTGCCGCCGTAGCGCTTCACCTGGCGCGCTTCGAGATGCAGCGTGACGTTGCAGATCGCATCGAGGAATTCGCGATCGTGGGAGATCACGACGAGCGTGCCCGCGTAGCGGTGCAGCCAATCTTCCAGCCAGACGATCGCGTCGAGATCCAGGTGGTTGGTCGGTTCGTCGAGCAGCAGCAGGTCGGAGCGGCACATCAGCGCCTGCGCGAGATTCAGGCGCATGCGCCAGCCGCCCGAGAAGTTCGCCACGCTTTCACGCGTTTGCGCGAGCGTGAAACCGAGCCCGAGCAGCAACGCCTCGGCGCGCGCCGGCGCGGTGTAGCCGTCCGCATCGGCGAACGCCACGTGCGCCTCGGCTTCGGCCGAGCCGTCGTGCGCGGCGGCGGCCGCCGCGATACGGGCCTCGATGCGGCGCAGCATGGCGTCGCCGTCGAGCGTGTAATCGAGTGCGGTGCGATCGACGGCCGGCGTTTCTTGCGACACATGCGCGATCTGCCAAGACGGCGGCATCGAGAAATCGCCCCCGTCGGCGTGCAATTCGCCGCGCAGCACCGAAAACAGCGTGGATTTGCCCGCGCCGTTCGCACCGACGAGGCCGGCCTTTTCGCCGGGGTTGAGCGCGAAGGTGGTGCCCTCGAACAGCGGCTTGGTGCCGCGCGCAAGACTGAACTGGTTGAAACGAATCACGACGGGAAGGGCAAGGGAAAACCGCTATTCTAGACCGGCAGCCCGGCGCGGGGCACTGTCCGTTCGGACGACTCACGCGCTGCGGCGGTTTCGCATAGACTGCCGCGGTGGCTTGCAGCACGCCAGAACCCACCCACCGAACCTGTGCCCCGGAGAATCCGATGCCGACCGATACCGTTTATTCATTTACCGCGAAGGCGCTCGACGGCCGCGACGTGTCGCTCGGCGATTACCGCGACAAGGTGTTGCTGATCGTCAATACCGCGAGCGAATGCGGATTCACGCCGCAGTACGCCGGTTTGCAGGAGCTGTATACGCGTTACGGCAGCCGCGGCCTGGCCGTGCTCGGTTTTCCGTGCAACCAGTTCGGCAAGCAGGAGCCGGGCGACGCCGCGCAGATCGGCGCGTTCTGCGAGCAGCGTTTCGGCGTGAGCTTTCCGCTGTTCGAGAAGATCGATGTCAAGGGCGACCAGGCACATCCGCTGTTTCGCTGGCTGACCGAGGAGGCACCGGGCGTGCTGGGCCTGAAGGCGATCAAGTGGAATTTCACGAAATTCCTGATCGGTCGCGACGGCAAGGTGATCAAGCGCTATGCACCCACCACCAAGCCGGCGGATGTGGCGGCCGACATCGAGGCGCTGCTCTGAGCCACCGCGCGGCGCATCGCCGCCGAACGGCGGCGTCGACGTTCAGAGGATGGGCGCGAACAGCCGGGCGACGTGCATCACCACGCGCCGCCAGGCGCCGGTGCGATCGAGTTCGCCGAGGTCGACTTCGTCGGCCAGTGCGAAATCCTGTTCGAGCATGGCGTCCACGTCGGCCGCAAAGCCGGCGTCCACCGTCAGCACCATGATTTCGAAGTTCAGCCGGAACGAGCGGTTGTCGAGATTCGCGCTGCCGATCGCGGCGGCCGCGTCGTCGATCAGCACCACCTTCTGGTGCAGGAAGCCGGGCCGGTAGCGGAAGATCCGCACACCGGCATCCACCAGATCGCGCGCATACAGTTTCGAGGCCTCGAACACCACGTAGTGGTCGCGCCGGCTCGGAATCAAAATCCGCACGTCCACGCCGCGCATCACGGCCAGCTTCAGGGCGGAGATCACGGCCTCGTCGGGCACCAGGTAGGGCGTGGTGATCCACACGCGCTCGTGCGCCGCGTGGATCGCCTCGACGAAGAACAGCGAACCGGTTTCCTGCTTGTCGGCCGGCCCCATCGGCACGACCAGGCAATGCATGTCCTCGTCGCCCACGGGCGGTTGCGCGGGAGCGCCAACCGGCAGCGACTGCGTGGCCCAGTGCCAGTCCTCGGCGAACACGTACTGCACGTTCGCCACCACCGGTCCGCGCAGCTCGATGTGTGTGTCGCGCCACGGCGAAAGCTTCACGTTGCCGCCGAGGTATTCCACGCCCACGTTGTGGCCGCCCACGAATGCGCGTTCGCCGTCCACCACCACGATCTTGCGGTGGTTGCGGAAGTTGAGCTGGAAGCGATTCACGAAACGCTTGTTGGTGGCGAACGTGTGGACTTCCACGCCGCCCGCGCGCAAGGCGTTCACGTAACGGTGCGGCAGGTCGAAGCTGCCGATGCTGTCGTACAGCAGGTAGCAGCGCACGCCGCGCGCGGCGCAGGCCAGCAGCGCATCGCGCAGCATCGCGCCGAGCGCATCGTCGCGCACGATGAAGAACTGCACGATCACGTAGTGGCGGGCGCCCTCGATCGCCGACAGGATCGCCGCAAAAGTGGCCTCGCCGTTGACCAGCAGCCGGACGGCATTGCCGCCCACGAACGGCATCCCGCCGAGTTGCGTCAGCGCACGCACGGGCGAGGCGCCGAGCATGTCGCTGGGCACGCCGAGCGAGCTGCCGTGCGTGTCCCAACCGGCCGGGCGCGAGTGCGTGCGCAGCGCGGCCGTTTCGGTGCGGCGCGCGTCCACGTAGCCGGAGAACTTGCTGCGGCCGAGAAACAGGTAGGGGATCAGCGTGAGGTAGGGCATCGCGGTCAGCGACACCGCCCAGGCGATCGCGCCCTGCGAGGTGCGGGTATTGAGGATCGCGTGGCAGGCGGCGATCAGCCCGAGGAAATGGGCGAGTGCGACGAGAGTGCCGAGATGGAGCCAGTCGAGATGCATCGTTGCGTGAGTTCCGAGCGGTTCGTGACGGTTGCGGTGTCGGGCGGCGGGCGGCCCCGGCGGCGAAGCGCGCCGTGCCGCCCGCCTGCGGCATCTTAGCGAACCGGGCGGCCCGATGCAGAACCGGCGGCCGGATCCGCCCGTGTGGTGGCGGATTTGGCCGGGTTCACAGCGAATTCACGGCGGATTTTCTGCAGATACGCGGCCGATTCGGCGCACGCTCAGGCCGAATAGGGCAGATCGGCGGCGTGGATCAGGAACACGCTGTCGTCACCGGCGCTGGTCGGCAGCCAGATCAGGTCGAGCCCGCCGAACGCGGCTTCGACGTTGTGCCGCTCGTTGCCGATTTCGACGACGAGCACGCCGTCGTCCTTGAGCCATTTCTTCGCCTCGCGCAGCAGGCGGCGCACGATGTCCATGCCGTCCTCGCCGCCGGCCAGCGCCATTTCGGGCTCGTGGCGGTATTCCTCGGGCAGCGCGGCCATCGATTCGGCGTTCACGTACGGCGGATTGCTGAGGATCACGTCGTAGCGCAGGTCCGGGTTGTCGAGCCGTTCGGTCGGCAGCGGCGCGTAAAGGTCGCCGTGATGCAGCGCGATGCGATGGTCGAGGCCGTATTCGGTCACGTTGATCTCGGCCACTTCCAGCGCCTCCTCGGACAGGTCCACCGCATCGATGTCGGCGTTCGGAAACGCTTCGGCGGCCAGGATCGCGAGGCAACCCGAGCCGGTGCACAGTTCGAGCACCGCGCCCACCTGTTCCGGGTCGGCCACGTACGGTTGCAGGCCGTCGTCGAGCAGCTCGCCGATGAACGAGCGCGGCACGATCACGCGTTCGTCGACATAGAAGCGGTGGCCGTGCATCCACGCTTCGTTGGTCAGGTAGGCGGCCGGCAGCCGTTCGGTGGCGCGGCGCTCGACGCGTTGCAGCACCGCATCGAGCTCGTCGGGCAGCAGGCGCGCGTCGAGGAACGGTTCGAGCGTGTCGAGCGGCAGGTGCAGCGCGTGCAGCACCAGGTAGACGGCCTCGTCGTAGGCATTGTCCGAGCCATGGCCGAACGACAGCTGTTCGGCCGAGAAGCGCGTCACCGCATAGCGCACCACATCGCGGATCGTCGTGAAGGTGGTGGCGGGCGTGGCAGAAGATGTCATGGCGGGTTCCGTTGCGTCAGGCGATCAGTTGTTCGAGCACACGGCGGTAAACGTTCTTCAGCGGGTCGATGAAGCGCAGCTCGATATGCTCGTCGATCTTGTGGATCGAACCGTTGGGGGGGCCGAATTCGATGACCTGCGGGCAGATGCGCGCGATGAAGCGGCCGTCCGAGGTGCCCCCGGTGGTCGACAGTTCGGTGGTGAGGCCGGTTTCGTCGCGAATGGCGTTCTCGAGCGCCGTCGACAGCTCGCCGCGCGGCGTCAGGAACGGGTGGCCGCTGATCGACCACTTCAGTTCGTAGTCGAAGCCGTGCTTGTCGAGCATCGCATGCACGCGAGACTGCAGGCCTTCGACCGTGCTGGCCGTCGAGAAGCGGAAGTTGAACAGCAGCGTGACGTGGCCCGGGATCACGTTGGTCGCGCCGGTGCCGCCGTGCAGGTTCGACACCTGCCAGGTGGTGGGCGGGAAGTATTCGTTGCCGTCGTCCCAGCGCTCGGCGGCCAGTTCCGCGAGTGCGGGCGCAAGCAGGTGGATCGGGTTCTTGGCGAGGTGCGGGTAGGCGATATGGCCTTGCACGCCCTTGACCACGAGTTCGCCCGACATCGAGCCGCGCCGGCCGTTCTTGACCACGTCGCCGAGCGTGGCGGAGGAGGTCGGTTCGCCGACGATGCAGTAGTCGAGCCGCTCGCCGCGCGCGTTCAGCGCCTCGCACACCTTGACGGTGCCGTCGGTGGCCGGGCCTTCCTCGTCGCTCGTGATCAGCATCGCGATCGAGCCGCGATGGCCCGGGTGGGCGGCCACGAATTCCTCGCTCGCCACCACGAAGCCGGCCAGCGAGGTTTTCATGTCGGCCGCGCCGCGGCCGTACAGCTTGCCGTCGCGGTGGGCCGGGACGAACGGCGGCGAGGTCCACTGTTCGAGCGGGCCGGTGGGCACCACGTCGGTGTGGCCCGCGAACGCGAGCAGCTTGCCGTCGCGGCCGTCGGCGCCGCGCTTGACGGCCCACAGGTTCGTCACGCCGTTCGAGGCGATCGTTTCGCACGCGAAGCCGATCGCCGAGAGGCGCTCGATCATGATCTGCTGGCAGTGCTGATCGTCGGGCGTCACGGACGGGCGTGCGATCAGTTGTTCGGTAAGGGCAAGGGTGGCGGACATGGTTCGGACCACTTTCGATGAAAAATGCCGGCGCGACGGCCGGCAGGTCGGGGTGGCACGCTTGCTCGGAGCAAACCCGGGCGGCGCGCCGTTCGCGCGAAGCGGCTCGCGCGCGGGTTCAGGCCGCGAACAGCGCCGCGTACTGGTCGGACACGAAGCCGACCGATTTGACGCGGCCGTCGACGACCAGCACCGGGCGCTTGATGACGGAGGGTTTTTCCAGCATCAGCGCGATCGCGCCGGCTTCGCTGTCGGCCGAGGCCTTGACGTCGTCGGGCAGCCCGCGCCAGGTGGTGCCGCGGCGGTTGACGAGGATATCCAGCGGCACGTCCTTCAACCAGCCCTTCACGATGGCGGCGGTGAGGCCGGCCTTCTTGAAATCGTGGAAGTCGAACGCCACACCGTGCTCGTCGAGCCACACGCGGGCCTTCTTCACCGTGTCGCAGTTCGGGATGCCGTAGACGACGGTGGGCATCAGTCGCCTCGCAGCAGTTCGTTCAGGCCGACCTTGGCGCGCGTCTTGGCGTCGACTTTCTTGACGATCACGGCGCAGTACAGGCTGTGCGAGCCATCCATCGACGGCAGGTTGCCGGCCACCACCACCGAGCCGGCCGGGATGCGGCCGTAGCTGATTTCGCCGGTTTCGCGATCGTAGATCTTGGTGCTCTGGCCCAGGTACACGCCCATCGAGATCACCGAGTTTTCCTCGACGATCACGCCTTCGACCACTTCCGAGCGCGCGCCGATGAAGCAGTTGTCTTCGATGATGACCGGGTTGGCCTGCAGCGGCTCCAGCACGCCGCCGATGCCCACGCCGCCCGACAGGTGGACGTTCTTGCCGATCTGCGCGCACGAACCGACCGTCGCCCAGGTGTCGACCATCGTGCCTTCGTCGACGTAGGCGCCGATGTTGGTGTACGACGGCATCAGCACGACGTTCTTCGCGATGAACGAGCCGCGGCGCGCGACGGCCGGCGGCACGACGCGGAAGCCGCCGGCGGCGAAATCTTCGGCCGTGTAGTTCGCGAACTTCGACGGCACCTTGTCGTAGAACTGCGAGAAGCCGCCGGCCGGCATCGGCGTGTTGTCTTCCAGGCGGAACGACAGCAGCACGGCCTTCTTCAGCCATTGATGGACGATCCAGTCGCCGTTCTGCTTTTCGGCGACGCGCAGGGCGCCCTTGTCGAGCTGCTCGATCGCGTGCGCGACGGCTTCGCGCACTTCGGCGGGGGCGGCCTTCGGCGACAGTTCGGCGCGGTTTTCCCACGCGGTATCGATGATTTGCTGAAGTTGTTGCGACATGTTGATTGCTTCGCTGGAAGTGGGAAGAAGGATGAAAACGGCAGCTGGCCCGGCGGGCTCAGGCGGCGAGGCCGCGGCAGAAACTGACGATGCGCCGCGCGCCCTCGACGCATTCGGCGACGCCGGCCACGAGCGCGATCCGCACGAAATCGCGGCCCGGATTGGTGCCGTGCGCGTCGCGCGCGAGGTACGAGCCGGGCAGAACCGTCACATTATAGTCGGCGTACAGGCGGCGGGCGAACTCGGTGTCGGACAGGCCGGTGCGCGCCACGTTGGCCCACAAGTAGAACGCGGCGTCGGGCAGCGCGACGTCGAGCACCTCGGCCAGCATCGGCGTGACGGTGTTGAACTTTTGCGCGTAGAGCGCGCGGTTTTCGCGCACGTGGGCCTCGTCGCCCCAGGCCACGATGCTGGCGCTTTGCCAGACCGGCGAGAGCGCCGCGCCGTGATAGGTGCGGTACAGCAGGAAGCGCTTGAGGATCGCCGCGTCGCCGGCCACGAAGCCCGAGCGCATGCCCGGCACGTTCGAGCGCTTGGACAGGCTCGACAGCATCACGAGCCGCTCGAAACCGCGGCCGAGCCGGCGCGCCGCATCGAGGCCGCCGAGCGGCGGGTTCGCCTCGTCGAAGTAGATTTCCGAATAGCACTCGTCGGAGGCGATCACGAAGCCGTGGCGGTCCGACAGCGCGAACAGCTCGCGCCAGTCGTCGAGCGTCAGCACGGCGCCGGTCGGGTTGCCCGGCGAGCAGACGAACAGCAACTGGGTGCGCGCCCAGACGTCCTCGGGCACCTGCGCATAGTCGGGCGCGAAGTTGCGGGCCGGGTCGCTGTTGACGAAATAGGGCTCGGCGCCGGCCAGCAACGCCGCGCCTTCGTAGATTTGATAGAAAGGATTCGGACAGAGTACGATCGCATTCCTGCCGTCGGCGCGCGGCGTGGCGTCGATCACGGCCTGCGCCAGCGAGAACAGCGCCTCGCGCGAGCCGGACACCGGCAGCACCTCGGTGGCCGCGTCGATCGCCGCCAGGCCGTAGCGCTGCTCGACCCAGCGTGCGATCGCGGTGCGCAGCGCGTCCGAGCCAGCCGTCGCCGGATACGAGGCCAGCCCGTCGAGCGAGTTGGCCACCGCTTCGCGGATCAGCGCCGGGGTCGGATGTTTCGGCTCGCCGATGCCGAAGCTGATCGGGGCGAGCGTGGCGGACGGCGTCACGTCCTTGAACAGCGCGCGGAGCTTTTCGAACGGGTAGGGCTGGAGCGTATCGAGTCGTGGATTCACGGGCTTGGAGCGTCGGGAGCGGTTGGGTCCGTCGGGCGGGACCGGAGCGGGCTGCTGCGGCGCGGCGGCCAGAGGCGCCGCAGGTGCGCACCCGGTGCGCGCCGCGAGCCGCCGATTATAGCGTGCCGCCCGCCCAGGGCGGGAGCGAGGCTTGCCGGGCGACCGGCGGCGCGTACGGTTCCGGAACCAGACAAAAACAGGGCATGAACGGCATGCAGGCCGTCATCCATCGACAGGAACTATCGAGAATGCGGACATGATGGGCAATCAACGTACGGCGCTGCCGACGCTGGCGATTCTGGTGGGGGCTTCGGTCTGGGGGCTGATCTGGTATCCGCTGCGGATCGTCGCCGGGCTCGGCCTGACCGGCACCGCGGCCAGCGCCCTGACGAGCCTGTGCGCGTGCGGTTTCGTGGTGATCTGGCGCCGCCGTTCGTTGCGCACGCTGCGCTGGCATTGGGCGCTGCCGGCGCTCGGCGTGGCGGCTGGCGTGACCAATCTCGGGTTTGTGTGGGGCACGATTCACGGCGAAGTGCTGCGCGTGATGCTGCTGTTCTATCTGACCCCGGCCTGGACCGCGATCTACGCCCATTTCCTGCTGCGCGACCGGCTCGGTTGGGCCGGCGCCGGCGTGGCGGCGCTGTCGATCGCCGGCGCGATGCTGATGCTGTGGTCGCCGCGCCTGGGCTTGCCGTTGCCGTCGACGCCGGCCGAATGGGCCGGGCTGGCCGCCGGCCTCGCGTTCGCGATGAGCAACGTGCTGGTGGTGCGGCTCTCGCGCGATTTGCCCGGTCTCAAGCCCGAAATGCGTACCGCCACGCTGTTCGCGGGCGGCGCGGCGTTCGGCATCGCGGCCAGCTTCGTCGAGGGCGTGCCGGTGGTGCCCGCGCCGCACGCGCTCGGGCTCGCGCTGCTGATCGCGGCCGCGATCGGCGTGACGATGGCGCTCAACAACCTGCTGGTGCAATACGGGCTGTCACGCGTGCCGGCCAACCGCGCCTCGGTCATCATGCTGTTCGAAATCGTCGTGACCGCGCTGTCGGCCTGGGTGTTCGCCGGCGAATTGCCGGGCGCGCGCGAGTGGGCGGGCGGCGCCTGCATCATCGTCGCCTCGCTGCTGTCGAGCCGTGTCCACAAGGCCTCGGCCCCGGACGCCGATCCCCGGGACGACGCGCGCGCGATGGTATGATTGTTCCGCTTCACGGGGGCGGCCGCACGACGGTTCGCCCCCGTTGTCCGAATTTCGGGACGGGCGGCGCCCGCAGTGCGCCGCCGGTTGCCGTCCGTTTCAATCCCTATTCCATACCGATACCGACGTGCGACTGAGCTCGATCAAACTCGCAGGCTTCAAATCCTTCGTCGATCCCACGCATTTCCAGGTTCCGGGCCAGCTCGTCGGCGTGGTCGGCCCGAACGGTTGCGGCAAATCCAACATCATCGACGCCGTGCGCTGGGTGCTCGGCGAATCGCGCGCCTCCGAGCTGCGCGGCGAATCGATGCAGGACGTGATCTTCAACGGCTCCACCACGCGCAAGCCCGGCAGCCGGGCCAGCGTCGAGCTGATCTTCGATAACTCCGACGGCCGCGCGGCCGGCCAGTGGGGCCAGTACGGCGAGATCGCCGTCAAGCGCGTGCTGACACGCGACGGCACCTCCAGCTACTACATCAACAACCTGCCGGCGCGCCGCCGCGACATCCAGGACATCTTCCTCGGCACCGGCCTCGGGCCTCGCGCCTACGCGATCATCGGGCAGGGCATGATCGCGCGGATCATCGAGGCCAAGCCCGAAGAGCTGCGCGTGTTCCTGGAAGAAGCCGCCGGCGTGTCGAAGTACAAGGAACGCCGCCGCGAAACCGAGAACCGCCTGCACGACACGCGCGAGAACCTGACGCGCGTCGAGGACATCGTCCGCGAACTCGGCGCGAACCTCGAAAAGCTCAAGGCGCAGGCCGTGGTCGCCACGCGCTACAAGGATTTGCTGGCCGACGGCGAGGAAAAGCAGCGTTTGCTGTGGCTGCTGCGCAAGAGCGAGGCTCAGGGCGAGCAGCAGAAGCAGCAGCGTGCGATCGAACAGGCGCAGATCGACCTCGAAGCGCAAACGGCCAAGCTGCGCGAAGTCGAGGCGCAGCTCGAAACGCTGCGCGTCGCCAACTATTCGGCCAGCGACGCGATGCAGGGCGCGCAGGGCGCGCTCTACGAAGCCAACGCCGAAGTCAGCCGGCTCGAAGCCGAGATCAAGTTCATCGTCGAATCGCGCAACCGCGTGCAGGCGCAGATCGCCGCGCTGACGGCGCAGCGCGAGCAATGGCAGGCGCAGACGCAGAAGGCCCAGGACGACCTGGAGGAAGCCGAGGAAGCGCGCGCGATCGCCGACGAGAAGGCCGCGATGGCCGAGGACGACGCGGCCGCCAAGCACGACGCGCTGCCCGCGCTCGAAGCGCGCTGGCGCGATGCGCAGGCGCAGCTCAACGACGAGCGCGGCCGCATCTCGCAAACCGAGCAGGCGCTCAAGCTGGAGGCCGCGCACCAGCGCAACGCCGATCAGCAGTTGATGCAGTTGCAGCAGCGCCACGAGCGCCTGAAATCCGAAGCGGGCGGCCTCGACGCGCCCGACGAGGCGCAGCTCGAAGAGTCGCGCATGCAGCTCGCCGAGCAGGAGGAAGTGCTGCACGAGGCGCAGGCGCGCCTGAGCGACGCGCAGGAAACACTGCCGCGTCTCGATGCCGAGCGCCGTGCCGCGCAGGAGCGCGTGCAGGCCGAAAGCGCGCAGATCCACCAGCTCGAAGCGCGCCTGGCCGCACTCAAGCAGCTTCAGGAAAATGTCCAGACCGAAGGCAAGATCCAGCCGTGGCTCGACAAGCACGAGCTTGGCACGCTGCCGCGTCTCTGGAAAAAGCTGCACGTCGAAGCGGGCTGGGAAACCGCGCTCGAAGCGGTGCTGCGCGAGCGTCTCGCCGCGCTCGAAATCTCGAATCTCGACTGGGTCAAGGCGTTCGCGACCGACGCGCCGCCGGCCAAGCTCGCGTTCTTTTCGCCGCCCGCCGCCGGCGAGCCGCTCGCGGCGCCGGCCGGCATGCGTCCGGTGCTGTCGCTGCTGCGCATCGACGATGCGGGCCTGCGTGCCGTGCTCAACGACTGGCTCGGTTCGGTGTATGTCGCCGACGATATCGCCCAGGCGCTCGCCACCCGTGCCCAGTTGCCGGCGGGCGGTGCGTACGTGGTCAAGGCCGGCCATATCGTGACGCGTGCCGGCGTGCAGCTTTACGCCGCCGATTCCGAGCAGGCCGGGATGCTGGCGCGCCAGCAGGAAATCGAGAATCTCGGCCGCCAGGTGCGCGCGCAGGCGCTGCTCGCCGACGAGGCGAAGACGGCCGCAGTGCGCGCCGATGCGGCGCATACGCAGGCCGCGCAGGCGCTCGGCGACGTGCGCGGGCAGGCCGAACGCGCGACCCAGCGCGTTCATGCGTTGCAGATGGACGTGCTGAAGCTGGCCCAGGCGCACGAGCGCTACATGCAGCGCAGCACGCAGATCCGCGAGGAACTCGAGGAAATCGGCGCGCAGATCGAGGAACAACGCGCGCTGCGTGCCGAATCCGAGGCGAACTTCGAGCGCTACGACGGCGAACTGGCCGAATTGCAGGCGAAGTTCGAGGACAACCAGCTCGCGTTCGAGGCGCTCGACGCGTCGCTGTCCGACGCCCGCCAGCGCGCGCGCGATCTCGAACGCGCGGCCAACGATGCGCGCTTCGCCGCGCGCAACTCGGCGAACCGCATCGACGAACTGAAGCGCACGATTCAGGTCGCGCACGACCAGATCGAACGCGTGGCCGGCTCGCTGGAAGACGCCCGCGCCGAACTCGAAACCATCAACGAGCAGACCGCCCACACGGGCCTGCAGGATGCGCTCGAAATCCGTTCGGCCAGGGAGCAGACGCTGTCGGCCGCACGCATCGAGCTCGACGACCTGACCGCCAAGCTGCGCGCCTCCGACGAGCAGCGCCTGGCCGCCGAGCGCTCGCTGCAACCGCTGCGCGACCGCATCACCGAGCTGCAACTGAAGGAACAGGCCGCGCGCCTGTCGTCCGAGCAGTTCGACGAGCAACTGGCCGAAGCCGGCGTGGACGAAGCCGCGCTGCTGCCGAAGCTGACGCCCGACCTGAAGCCGTCCTACCTGCAGGGCGAGGTTACGCGCATCAACAACGCGATCACGGCGCTCGGCCCGGTCAACATGGCGGCGCTCGAGGAGCTGGCGGCCGCGAGCGAGCGCAAGGTGTTCCTCGACGCGCAATCGGCCGACCTGCTGCTGGCGATCACCACGCTCGAGGACGCGATCCACAAGATCGACCAGGAAACGCGCACCTTGCTGCAAGGCACGTTCGACGAGGTCAATCACCACTTCAGCGACCTGTTCCCGAAGCTGTTCGGCGGCGGCCAGGCGAAGCTGACCATGACCGGCGACGAAATCCTCGATGCCGGCGTGCAGGTGATGGCGCAGCCGCCGGGCAAGAAGAACGCGACGATTCACCTGCTGTCGGGCGGCGAAAAGGCGCTCACGGCCACGGCGCTCGTGTTCGCGATGTTCCAGCTCAATCCGGCGCCGTTCTGTCTGCTCGACGAAGTCGATGCACCGCTCGACGACGCGAATACCGAGCGTTTCGCGAACCTGGTGCGCGCAATGTCCGACAAGACGCAGTTCCTGTTCATCTCGCACAACAAGATCGCGATGGAAATGGCGCAGCAGTTGATCGGCGTGACGATGCAGGAGCAGGGCGTGTCGCGGATCGTGGCGGTCGACATGGAAACCGCGACCGGTTTTGCCCAGAATATTGGCTGATCGCGCGCGCCGCCTCGCTGTGGCGCGCCGGAAAAAGAATTCCTGATGGAGCATGCATGGACGAGTTGACACTCGGGTTGGTAGGCGCAGGCGTGGTGGTGGTCGGCGGCGTGGCGATCTATAACGCCTTGCAGGGCGCGAAGGTGCGCCGCAAGATGCCGCGGCCGATGCCGTCCGAGACGGCCGATACGCTGGCGCGCCAGGAGCGCGACGACGACGCGCCGTTCATCGAACCGGTTCGCCAGCCGTCGGCGCGCCGCGATGCGGCTGCCCCGGCCGCACCCGCCGCACCCGCTTCTGCGGCGCCAGCCGCGGCGTCGGCTCCGGCCCCGGCCGTCGATCGCGCCGCGCGCGTCGAACCCACGTTCGGCAGCGCGCCCGACGCATCATTGCCGGCCGACGTGCCGGCGGATCTGCAGGCCGACGAGACGCTGACGGCCGCGGCCGGTGGCACGGACAGCACGCCGGCCGAACCTCATGCCGGCGATACGCACGCGCCGCATTCGGGCGAAGCGGGCACGGCCGATGCCCCCGTCGAGCCGGTTTTCGACGCCGATGACGAGCCGGTGTTGCCCGCCGCCACCACGATTTCCTCCGCGCCGCCGGCCATCGTCGATCGGCGCATCGATTGCATCGTGCCGATCCGGCTGGCCGGGCCGATGCCGGGCGAGCGCCTGATGCCGGCCGCGCAACGCTTGCGGCGCGCGGGCAGCAAGCCGGTCCACATCGAAGGCAAGCCCGAGGGCACCGATCATTGGGAATTGTTGCAAGGCGGCGTGCGCTACGAGGAGTTGCGTGCGGCGGTTCAGCTTGCGAACCGCAATGGCCCGCTCAACGAGCTCGAGTTCTCCGAGTTCGTGTCGGGCGTCGGCCAGTTCGCCGATGCGATCGACGGCGGCGCCGAATTCCCCGACATGCTCGAAACCGTGCAGATGGCGCGCGAGCTGGACGGCTTCGCCGCGCAGTGCGACGCGCAACTGTCGATCAACGTGATGTCGGACGGCGCGCCGTGGTCGGCCAACTACGTGCAGGCCGTGGCCTCGCAGGACGGCCTGCTGCTGTCGCGCGACGGCACGCGCTTCGTCAAGCTCGATGCCCGGCAGAACCCGGTGTTCATGCTGCAGTTCGGCGACACCAACTTCCTGCGCGACGACCTGACCTACAAGGGCAGCAACATGATCACGCTGGTGCTCGACGTGCCGGTGGCCGACGAGGACATCCTGCCGTTCAAGCTGATGTGCGATTACGCCAAATCGCTGTCGGACCGGATCGGTGCGCGGGTGGTCGACGATTCGCGCCGGCCGTTGCCCGAGGCCACGCTGGTGGCGATCGAGCAGCAACTGATGAAGCTGTACGGGCGGCTGGAGCAGGCCGGCATTCCGGCCGGTTCGCCCGTCACGCGGCGCCTGTTCAGCCAGTAATCGGGGCAGGGCCGGCAGGTGCGAGACAGACGGTGCGCAAGCGCACGCCGCCTGAGATAATCCTGACTCGATTGTCACGAGAGCAAGTGCCGCCAGCATGGCCCGATCCCCAGTAGAACCGCCAGCCAGCCAGCCGTCCGATCGGGCGGCCTGGTTGCGCAACGAACTCGAGCGCGCGAATCACGCGTATTACGTGCTCGACCAGCCCGATCTGCCCGACGCCGAATACGATCGGCTGTTTCGCGAGCTGCAGCAGATCGAGGCCGACCAACCCGACCTGATCACGCCCGATTCGCCCACGCAGCGCGTCGGCGGCGAGGCGTCCACGGGCTTCACGCCGGTCGTGCACGACGTGCCGATGCTGTCGCTGAACAACGGTTTCGCCGACGAGGACATCGCCGCGTTCGACAAGCGCGTGTCCGACATGCTCGACAAGGCCCCGGCCGATCTGGCCGGCACCGCCACCGACCCCGTCGAATACGCCTGCGAACTGAAGTTCGACGGGCTGGCGATCTCGTTGCGCTACGAGCACGGCAAGTTCGTTCAGGCCGCCACGCGCGGCGACGGCGCGACGGGCGAGGACGTGACCGAAAACGTCCGCACCATCAAATCGATTCCGATCACGCTGAAGGGGGCCAACCCGCCCGCCGTGCTCGACGTACGCGGCGAAGTGCTGATGTACAAGCGCGATTTCGCACGCCTGAACGAACGGCAGCGCGAGGCCGAGCAGCGCGAGTTCGCGAACCCGCGCAACGCGGCGGCCGGCAGCCTGCGCCAGCTCGATTCGAAGATCACGGCGCAGCGGCCGTTGTCGTTCTTCGCCTACGGCATCGGCGTGCTCGACGGCGCGCCGATGCCCGACACGCACAGCGGCCTGCTCGACTGGTACGAATCGTTCGGACTGCCGGTCAATCGCGAGCGCGCCGTGGTGCAGGGCGCCGACGGCCTGCTCGATTTCTTCCGCAAGGTCGGCGAGCGGCGCGAATCATTGCCGTACGACATCGACGGGGTGGTCTACAAGGTCAACCGGCGCGACGAGCAGGAGCGGCTCGGTTTCGTGTCGCGCGCGCCGCGCTTCGCGCTGGCGCACAAGTTCCCGGCCCAGGAAGCGCTGACCAGGCTGGTCGCGATCGACGTGCAGGTCGGCCGCACCGGCGCCATCACGCCGGTTGCACGGCTCGAACCGGTGTTCGTCGGCGGCGCGACCGTGACCAACGCGACGCTGCACAACGAGGACGAAGTCCGCCGCAAGGACATCCGCATCGGCGATACCGTGATCGTGCGGCGCGCCGGCGACGTGATCCCGGAAGTGGTGTCGGCGCTGATGGATCGCCGCCCGGCCGACGCGGCCGAATTCGTGATGCCGACCGAATGCCCGGTGTGCGGCTCGAAGATCGAGCGCCTGCCCGACGAGGCGATCGCCCGCTGCACGGGCGGCCTGTTCTGCCCGGCCCAGCGCAAGCAGGCGCTGTGGCACTTCGCGCAGCGCCGCGCGCTCGATATCGACGGCCTCGGCGAAAAGATCATCGATCAGCTCGTCGAGCAGAACCTGGTGCGCACGCCGGCCGACCTGTTCCATCTCGGCTTCGGGACGCTGGCCGCGCTCGACCGCTTTGCCGACAAGTCGGCGCAGAACCTGCTCGAGTCGCTCGAAAAGGCGCGCCACACCACGCTCGGCCGCTTCATCTACGCGCTCGGCATTCGCCATGTCGGCGAATCCACCGCCAAGGATCTGGCCAAGCATTTCGGTTCGCTGCAGCCGATCATCGACGCCACGCCCGAGCAACTGCTCGAAGTCAACGACGTCGGGCCAGTGGTGGCCGAATCGCTGCACCAGTTCTTCGCCGAGGAACACAACCTCACGGTGATCGCGCAGTTGCGCGAGAAGGTCGAATGGCCGGAGGGGCCGCCCGCGCCCCGCGAGCCGCAAGGCGTGCTGGCCGGCAAGACGGTCGTGCTGACCGGCACGCTGCCCACGCTCGCGCGCGACGACGCGAAGGCCATGCTCGAAGCGGCCGGCGCGAAGGTGACCGGCTCGGTGTCGAAGAAAACCGATTACGTCGTTGCTGGCGCCGAAGCGGGCAGCAAGCTCGCCAAGGCCGAGGAACTCGGCATCCCCGTGCTCGACGAGGACGGGATGCATCAACTGCTCAAGGGGGAGACACCATCATGATTCGCGCAATCCTGAAGATGGGCGATCCGCGCCTGCTCGAAGTCGCGAAGCCGGTCGATGCGTTCGACACGCCGGCGCTGCACGAACTCGTCGCCGACATGTTCGAGACCATGCATCACGCCAACGGCGCGGGGCTCGCCGCGCCGCAGATCGGCGTCGATCTGCAGGTGATCATCTTCGGCTTCGGCAACAACGCGCGCTATCCCGACGCGCCGCCGGTGCCGGAGACGGTGCTGATCAATCCGAGCGTCGAGTATTTGCCGCCGGACATGGAGGAGGGCTGGGAAGGTTGCCTGTCGGTGCCGGGCATGCGCGGCGTGGTGAGCCGCTACGCGAAGGTGCGTTACGGCGGCTTCGACCAGTACGGCAAGCGCATCGATCGCGTGGCCGAGGGTTTTCATGCGCGCGTCGTGCAGCATGAATACGATCACCTGATCGGCAAGCTCTATCCGATGCGGATCACCGATTTCTCGAAGTTCGGCTTCACCGAAGTGCTGTTTCCGGGCCTGGACCCGAACGCCGACGATTGAGCGTCGAGCGTGCGAGCCGCGCCCGAATGAAAAAACGGCGCCGGGAACCTTGGGGTTCGCCGGCGCCGTTTGCGTTTCGCATCGCGCGATATCGCGATGTCAACGCATCGTCAGAACGTCTCGTCGGGTGACAGGTAGCGCCACTCGCCTTGCGGCAGCGCGCCCAGCATCACGCGGCCCATCCGCACGCGCTTCAGGCCGATCACCTCCAGCCCCACCAGCTCGCACATGCGGCGAATCTGGCGCTTCTTGCCTTCGCGCAACACGAAACGCAACTGCTCGCCGTTCTGCCAGCTCACCATCGCGGGCTTCAGCGCAACGCCGTCGAGTTCGAGGCCGTGACGCAGTTGCGCCAGCAATTCGGCCGGGAAGTGCTGATCGATATCGATCAGTTGCTCGCCGAAGCGCACGCGCACCAGATATTCCTTGTCGACGTCCGAATTCTCGCCGATCAGTTGCTTGGCGACCACGCCGTTTTGCGTGAGCACCAGCATGCCGGTCGAATCGATGTCGAGACGGCCCGCCGGCGCGAGCGCGCGCAGTTGCATCGGCGAGAAGCGCAGCGGCGAGCGGTCGCCGCTCCAGTGGTTTTCGCGCGTGATCAGCGTGACGGCCGGCTCGTAGCCGTCCTCGGCCTGGCCCGACACATAGCCGACCGGCTTGTGCAGCAGGATCGTGACCTGCGCGGCTTGCGCGGCTTGCGCGCGATCGTCGATTTCGATCTTCTGGTCCGGGCGGACCTTGGTGCCGAGCGTGTCGATGCGTTCGCCGTCGACGAGCACCCAGCCCTTTTCGATCCATTCATCCGCTTCGCGGCGCGAGCAAAGGCCGAGCTCCGACATGCGCTTCGAGAGACGCATCATGCCCGTTTCGTCTTCCGACTCGAATGATTCGGCGCGTGCCTTGACGGGTTGCGCGGTCTTGAGGCGCGAGGGGGCGGCGCGTTCGGCGCTGTCGCGGGCGGGGCGGTTTTCGCTGCTGCGTTGCGGGCGGTCGCCGTCGCGCGAGAAGCGGGGGGCGCCTTCGCGTTGGGGACGGTCGCCGAAGCGTGCAGGGCGTTCGACATCGCGGGCGGGGCGGCTTTCGCTGCTGCGTTGCGGGCGGTCGCCGTCGCGGGAGAAGCGAGCACCGCCTTCACGCGGGGGGCGGTCGCCGAAGCGTGCAGGGCTATCGCCATCGCGGGCGGGGCGGCTTTCGTTGCTGCGTTGCGGACGATCGCCGTCGCGGGAGAAGCGAGCACCGCCTTCACGCGGGGGACGGTCGCCGAAGCGCGGGCGTTCGCCGTCGCGAGCCGGGCGGTTTTCGTTACTGCGTTGCGGACGGTCGCCGTCGCGGGAGAAACGAGCGCCGCCTTCACGCGGGGGGCGATCGCCAAAACTCGGGCGTTCACCGTCACGCGCCGGACGGCCTTCGCTGCTGCGTTGCGGGCGATCGCCGTCGCGAGAGAAGCGAGCACCGCCTTCACGCGGGGGACGATCGCCGAAACGCGGGCGTTCGCCATCGCGAGCGGGACGGCCTTCGCCGCTGCGTTGCGGACGGTCGTCGTCGCGGGAGAAACGAGCGCCGCCTTCACGCGGGGGGCGTTCACCATCACGCGCCGGACGGCCTTCGCCGCTGCGTTGCGGGCGATCACCATCGCGGGAGAAACGAGCGCCGTCTTCACGCGGGGGACGATTGCCAAAACTCGGGCGTTCACCATCACGCGCCGGGCGGCCTTCGCCGCTGCGTTGCGGGCGATCACCATCGCGAGAGAAACGCGCGCCGCCTTCGCGCGGGGGACGATTGCCAAAACTCGGGCGTTCACCATCACGTGCCGGGCGGCCTTCGCTGCTGCGTTGCGGACGGTCACCATCACGGGAGAAACGAGCACCGCCTTCGCGCGGCGGACGATTGCCAAAACTCGGGCGTTCACCATCACGTGCCGGGCGGCCTTCGCCGCTGCGTTGCGGGCGATCGCCATCTCGCGAGAAACGAGCGCCACCTTCACGCGGCGGACGGTCGCCAAAACTCCGGCGTTCGCCATCGCGCGCCGGGCGGCCTTCGCTGCTGCGTTGCGGACGATCCCCATCACGCGAGAATCGCGCTCCGCCTTCACGCGGCGGCCGATCCCCGAAACGCGGGCGCTCGCCGTCACGCGCCGGCCGGCCTTCCGGCCGCGGACCGCGTGGGCCGGCCGGTTTGCCGCCTGCCGGGCGCGGGCCGGCCTTGCCGGCCGATTTGGGTTTCGCGCCGGCCGGATCGGGCGCGGGACGCGTGGCCTTGCGGCCGACGAGGCTGCCTGAGCGGACCGGGGCGCGGGACGGCGATGCCGGACGGGGATTCTTGATGGTCAGTTTGGTGCGCATAAACGCTGGTATTCAGTCAGGCTGCGATCGCGCGCAGCAATTCGGTTTCGACCTGGATCTGCAGGCGGTTGTCGGACAGGCCGGCGCCGTCGAGCAGGAACACGTCCTCGACGCGCTCGCCGAGCGTATTGATCCGCGCCGCATGGACGCCGACCCGATGCTCGGCCAGCACGCGCGCGATCGAATAGAGAAGGCCCGGCCGGTCGTTGGCCGACACGGACAGGATGTAGTACTGACCACGCTCGTCCGCGCGCAGGTCGACGCGGGGCGTGATCGGGAAGCTGCGGGAGAGCCGCGAGAGGCGGCCCTTCGACGGCTCCGGCAGCAGTGTCGAACTCGACAGGCGATCGGCGAGCTGCTGCTCGACGAGATTCGCGATGTCGCGATACTGCACGTCGTGCTCGGTTTGCGTGACGATGAAATTGTCGAGCGCGTAGCCGTGCTTGGTGGTGCTGATGCGGGCATCGAGCACCGACAGCCCGTTACGGTCGAAGTAGGCGCAGATCCCGGCGAACAGGTCCGAGCGGTCCTTCACGTAGACGAGCACCTGCAGTGCGTCGCCGACCGGCGACGGCCGGGCGCGCACGATGGCCGTTTCGGCATGCACGTGCCGGTACAGCACACGCGTTTGCCAGGCGATGTCGGCCGCGTCGTGGCGCAGGAAATAACCGACGTCGAGCTGATCCCAAAGCGGCTTGTGCACGTCGGCCGGCACCGTTTCGAGACGCAGCAGGGCCAGCGCCTCGTCGCGGCGCGTTTGCAGCTCCGAGTGCGCGTCGGGCCGCGCGCCGCCGAGCACGGCGCTGGTGACCCGGTACAGATCCTCGAGCAGCTTGCCCTTCCAGGTGTTCCACACCTTCGGGCTGGTGCCGCGGATGTCGGCTACCGTCAGCAGGTAGAGCGCCGTCAGCCAGCGCTCGTTGCCCACCACGGCGGCGAAGCGCTTGACGACTTCCGGGTCGCTCGTGTCCTGCTTCTGCGCGACCTGGCTCATCGTCAGATGCTGCTCGACGAGCCAGACCACCAGCGCGGCATCGTCGCCGGTGATGCCGTGTTCGCGGCAGAAGCGCCGCGCGTCGTCCATCCCGAGCTTCGAATGGTCGCCACCGCGGCCCTTGGCGATGTCGTGGAACAACGCCGCCACGTACAGCACCCAAGGCCGCTCGAAATTCGCGATCAGCTGGCTGCAGAACGGATATTCGTGCGCATGCTCGGCCACCGCGAAGCGGCGGATGTTGCGCAGCACCATCAGGATGTGCTGGTCGACCGTGTAGACGTGATACAGGTCGTGCTGCATCTGCCCGACGATGCGGCGGAAGTTCAGCAGATAACGGCCCAGCACGCTGGTCTGATTCAGCAGGCGGAACGCGTGCGTGATGCCCTCGTTCTGCTGCAGGATCTTCATGAACGTGGCGCGGTTGCGCGGGTCGCGCCGCCACGCGCCGTTCATCACGTCGCGCGAGTTGTAGAGCGCGCGCAGCGTGCGCGCCGACAGGCCCTTCACGCCGCGCGTGGTTTCGTACAGCAGGAACGCTTCGAGCACGGCGTCGGGGTGCTGCTCGAACACGTCGTCGGAGACGATTTCGAGCATGCCCTGCTTTTCGACGAAACGGCCCGGCGACAACTCGCGCGTGATGCCGCTGGTGGCCGGGAACAGTTGCGCCTCGATGTTCTGGATCAGGATGGTCGCCAACTGCGTGACGGCCTTGGCCGCCCAGTAATAGCGGCGCATCAGTTGCTCGCTGGCGCGCTTGGCGGCGGTCGGCACATAGCCGAAGCTCTCGGCCGCCTGCGTCTGCAGGTCGAACACGAGGATGTCCTGGCGGCGGCCCGTGATCACGTGCAGCCGCGCGCGCAGCGCCTTCAGGAAACCCTCGTTGCGGCGCAGCTCGCGGGCCTCGCGCGCGCTGATCAGGCCGCGCGCGTCGAGTTCGCGCCAGCTATTGCCGAAGCCGGCGGCCCGCGCGATCCAGAGGATCGTCTGCAGGTCGCGCAGGCCGCCCGGGCTTTCCTTGAGGTTCGGCTCGAGGCTGTACGGCGTGTCCTGGAATTTCGCGTGACGTTGACGCATCTCCAGCACCTTGGCCTGGAAGAACGCGAGGGGGTCGAGCGCCTCGCGATAGCGCGTCACGGCGCGCTTGAACAGCGTCATGCTGCCCGTGATGCGGCGCGCCTCCAGCAGGGAGGTTTGCACCGTCACGTCCTGCGCCGCTTCGTCGATGCATTCGCCGACGGTCCGCACGCTGCTGCCAATTTCCAGCCCGAGATCCCAGGCCATGCCGATGAAGCGCTCGATACGCGTGTCGAACTCGCCGGCATGCGTGTCGGGCAACAGCACCAGGATATCGACGTCCGAATGCGGGGACAGTTCTCCGCGCCCGAAACCGCCGACCGCCACCAGCGCCAGCGAGCCGGGCAGGCCGCATTCGGTCCAGATCTGGCGCAGGGCGTCGTCGGTGGCGCGCGACAGCGCGCGCATCAGGGCTTCGACATGGGTCGCGGCGCGAAAGCGCGCGATCAGCTCGGCCTTGACGGCACGGAACTCGGCCTTGCGCAGCGGCGCTTCGATGTCGGGAATGGCGATAACGCTCATGGGTGACGGGGCGGGCGAATCGGGTGGAACGGCGGGGCGATGCGGTCAGGCATCGGCGCGATGAAACCGGGTGTGGCTCGATACGATTCGGCGCGGGCCGTGTGCATGGCCCGCGCCGCGAGGTCAGGCGACGAGCGCCTCGAGCTCGGGCCGCGCCGGCGTGCCGGCCGACACCGTCAGCACGTCATAGCCGGTCGGCGTGACCAGCACGGTGTGTTCCCACTGCGCGGACAGGCTGCGGTCGCGCGTCTTGACGGTCCACTGGTCGGGCATGGTGCGGATATCGCGCTTGCCGGCGTTGATCATCGGCTCGATCGTGAAGATCATGCCTTCGACGAGTTCGATGCCGGTGCCCGGGCGGCCGTAGTGCACCACCTGCGGATCTTCGTGGAACACCGTGCCGATGCCGTGCCCGCAATATTCGCGCACGACGCTGTAGCCGCGGCTTTCCGCATGCTTCTGGATGGCGTGGCCGATATCGCCCAGATGCGCGCCGGGGCGCACCTGTTCGATGCCGAGCCACATGCATTCGTAGGTGGTTTGCGCGAGGCGCTTGGCCAGGATCGATGCTTCGCCCACCAGGAACATCCGGCTCGTGTCGCCGAAGTAGCCGTTCTTGATCACGGTGATGTCGAGGTTTACCGCATCGCCGTTCTTGAGCACCTTGTCGCCGGGGATGCCGTGGCAGATCACGTCGTTGACCGACGTGCAGATCGCCTTCGGGTACGGCGGATAGCCGGGCGGCTGGTAGTTCAGCGGCGCCGGGATCGTGCCCTGCACGTTGCTCATGTACTCGTGGCAGAGGCGGTCGATCTCGCCCGTCGTGGTGCCGGCGACGACGAACGGCGTGATGTAGTCGAGCACTTCGCTCGCAAGCCGGCAGGCGACGCGCATCTGCTCGATATCGTGTTCGTTCTTGATCGTGATGGCCATGATTCAGTGCCTGAAAACAATGCGTGTAATTACGGGATTATCGCACCTTCTGGGGGTGGTCGGAGCCGTTGTCCGGCGAGGGTTTCGCTTGGCGGCGGGGAGCGGGGCGGTGCGCCGCCGTGGTGCAGCCGCGCGAGGCCGACATCGGCGCGTCACGTTGTGTCGGCAAAATGGAAGGGACGGATCGATAACGGGTTTGCCCGAATGGCGCCTCGATCGGCAAAGCGACGGATGACTTGAGAGTCGTCATTTCGGCGTGCTATACTCTTTGGCTAAGTCTCGATCCGCTTGCAATTCCTGCAAGAATGGCTCGGAACTGAACGGTGCGCGCGGTTTCGCGAGCACCGAATCGCAAGCCGGCGCACCCCCTGGGTGTCGCGCGCAACTTTGCCGCGATACGGCAGCCGGCTTAAGACCCAAACCCTAGCGGAGTATTACTCTCATGGCAGTCACGATGCGCCAAATGCTGGAAGCCGGTGTCCACTTCGGTCACCAAACGCGCTTCTGGAACCCGAAGATGGCCCCGTTCATTTTCGGTCATCGCAACAAGATTCACATCATCAACCTCGAAAAGACGTTGCCGATGTTCACGGATGCACAGAAGTACGTGCGTCAACTGGCAGCAAACCGTGGCACGATCCTGTTCGTCGGCACGAAGCGTCAATCGCGCGACACGATCGCTCAGGAAGCGCAACGCGCGGGCATGCCGTTCGTGAACGCACGCTGGCTCGGCGGCATGCTTACCAACTTCAAGACGCTGAAGGTATCGATCAAGCGCCTGAAGGACATGGAAGCGGCTGTCGAATCGGGTGAAACCGAGAAGATGAGCAAGAAGGAAGCGCTGCTGTTCGAACGCGAAATCGCCAAGCTGCAAAAGTCGATCGGCGGCGTGAAGGACATGGGCGGCATTCCGGATGCGATCTTCGTGATCGACGTCGGCTACCACAAGATTGCCATCACCGAAGCCGCCAAGCTGGGCGTGCCGGTCATCGCCGTGGTCGATACGAACCATTCGCCGGAAGGCGTGGATTACGTGATCCCGGGTAACGACGACTCGAGCAAGGCTGTCGCGCTGTACGCCGAAGGCGTGGCCGACGCGATCCTCGAAGGCCGTGCCAATGCGGTCAACGAAGTGGTCCAGGCAGTGCGTGGCGACGACGAGTACGTCGAAGAGAACGCGTAACCGGTTCCGAGCCGGCGCAAAAAGGGGGCTCTGAACAGGCCCCCTTTTTTAAGCCGCTTTTCCCCGGAGCGTGGCGTGTCGGGCGCGAAAAATCGTGCGCCGGCGCAAATCGTCGGAAACGAATGCCCGCCGTCCGGGTCGAAGGGCGGCGTTGTGAATACAGACTCAAGGAGCGAATGATGGCGGCAATTACCGCAAGCATGGTGGCAGAACTGCGCGCAAAGACCGATGCACCGATGATGGAGTGCAAGAAGGCGCTGACGGAAGCCGACGGCGATCTGGGCAAGGCTGAAGAACTGCTGCGCGTGAAGCTCGGCAACAAGGCGAGCAAGGCAGCATCGCGCGTGACGGCCGAAGGCATCGTCACGGCGTTCGTCGGCAACGGCGCCGGCGCGCTGGTCGAACTGAACTGCGAAACCGATTTCGTCGCGAAGAACGACGATTTCCTGGCCTTCGCCAAGACGGTGGCCGAACTGGTCGCCACGCAAAACCCGGCCGACGTCGCTGCCCTGGCAGCCCTGCCGCTCGACGGCAAGACGGTCGACGAAGTGCGTCTGGCCCTGGTCGGCAAGATCGGTGAAAACATCTCGATCCGCCGCTTCGTGCGCCTCGAAACCGCCAACCAGATCGCCACGTACCTGCACGGCGCACGCATCGGCGTGATCGTCGAGTACACGGGTGCGGACGAGCAGGTCGGCAAGGACGTCGCGATGCACGTCGCGGCCATGAAGCCGGTCTCGCTGTCGTCGGAACAGGTTCCGGCCGAGCTGATCGAAAAGGAACGCCGCGTTGCCGAGCAGAAGGCTGCCGAATCGGGCAAGCCGGCTGAAATCGTCGCCAAGATGGTCGACGGCAGCGTCCAGAAGTTCCTGAAGGAAGTCTCGCTGCTGAACCAGCCGTTCGTGAAGAACGACAAGCAGACGATCGAACAGATGCTGAAGGCCGCCAATGCTGCGGTGCAACAGTTCTCGCTGTTCGTGGTCGGCGAAGGCATCGAAAAGCGCCAGGACGATTTCGCCGCCGAAGTGGCGGCGCAAGTCGCGGCAGCCAAGCAGCAGTAAGCCTCACGCAGTCATGTCGTACCCGCGGCGGGCGCTCGCCCCGCCGCGGTTCGGTAGCGCCCGGAGTGTGCCTGGGTTCCGGTACACAATTTGGCAGCGCTTGCCCGAATCAGTATTTCGCCCCTACAGTTCGTGCTTGTCATCCTCTCGTCGCCTGGAAGCCCCTATGCCCAATGCCTATAAACGCGTCCTCCTCAAACTTTCCGGTGAAGCGCTGATGGGCGATGATGCCTTCGGCATCAACCGTGCGACGATCGAGCGGATGGTGGCGGACATCGCCGAGGTGGTGCGTCTCGGCACGCAACTGGCCGTGGTGATCGGCGGCGGCAACATTTTCCGTGGTGTGGCAGGCGGCGCGGCCGGCATGGACCGCGCGACCGCCGATTACATGGGGATGCTCGCGACGATGATGAACGCGCTGGCGCTGCAGGATGCCATGCGCCACGCCGGCATCGAGGCGCGCGTGCAATCGGCGCTGCGCATGGATCAGGTCGTCGAGCCGTACATCCGGCCCCGCGCGATCCGCCAGCTCGAGGAAGGCCGGGTGGTGATCTTCGCGGCCGGCACCGGCAACCCGTTCTTCACGACCGACACGGCCGCCGCGCTGCGCGGCTCGGAAGTGGGTGCGGAAGTGGTGTTGAAGGCTACCAAGGTCGACGGCGTGTACACGGCCGATCCCAAGAAGGATCCGTCCGCCACGCGTTACACGACGATCAGCTTCGACGAAGCGATCGGCCGCAATCTGCAGGTCATGGACGCCACCGCCTTTGCGCTGTGCCGCGACCAGAAGCTGCCGATTCGCGTGTTTTCGATCAACAAGCCCGGTGCGCTCAAGCGTATCGTGCAGGGCGAGGACGAAGGTACGCTCGTCCACGTATAAAATCACGCCGACTCAGGCCGGGCATGACGCCGCTGGCGATATGCCGGCCTGTGCCGTTTTGAAGGTTCGAAGGTTTCGGAGGTTGAAATGAGTGTCGCTGATGTGAAGAAGGGCGTCGAGCAGAAGATGCAGCGCTCGATCGATGCGTTCAAGAACGATCTGGCGAAGATCCGTACGGGCCGTGCGCACACGGGCATGCTCGATCACGTTCAGGTCGATTACTACGGCTCGATGGTGCCGATCTCGCAGGTGGCCAACCTGACGCTGGTCGACGCCCGCACGATCGGCGTGCAGCCGTGGGAAAAGCCGATGGTGGCCAAGGTCGAAAAGGCGATCCGCGAATCGGATCTGGGCCTGAACCCGGCCACTTCGGGCGACAGCATTCGCGTGCCGATGCCGGCGCTGACGGAAGAGCGCCGCCGCGAGCTGGCCAAGGTCGTCAAGAGCGAAGGCGAAACGGCCAAGGTCGCCGTGCGCAACCTGCGCCGCGATGCCAACGAGCAACTGAAGAAGCTCGTCAAGGACAAGGAAATCTCGGAAGACGACGAGCGCCGCGCCAGCGACGAAGTCCAGAAGCTGACGGACAAGCACGTCGCCGAAATCGACAAGCTCGTGGTGTCGAAAGAAGCCGAGATCATGACGGTCTGACGCGCAACGCGCGCGTTGCACTTTTTCCCTCGGTTACTGTCTCTGCGGCCATGACTTATACCAGCTCTACCGTTCGCGTACCCGACGTGGCCATCGTGCCGCGTCACATCGCGATCATCATGGACGGCAACGGCCGTTGGGCGACCGAGCGTCGCCTGCCGCGCGTGGCGGGACATACGCGCGGCGTCGACGCAGTCCGGTCGGTCGTGGAAGGGTGCGCGCGCGCCGGCGTCGAATATCTGACGCTGTTCGCCTTCAGTTCAGAGAACTGGCGGCGGCCGAACGACGAAGTGTCGTTCCTGATGCGGCTGTTCATTACCGCGCTCGAGCGCGAGGTCGGCAAGCTGCACGCGAACGGCATCCGCCTGCGCGTGGTCGGCGATCTCGACCGTTTCGAGCCGCGCATCCGCGAGCTGATCCGCCGCGCGGAAACCAAGACCGCGCGCAACACGCGCCTGACGCTGACCATCGCCGCGAACTACGGCGGCCGCTGGGACATCCTGCAGGCCACCAGGAAGCTGATCGCGCAGGCCGTCAGCGAGGGCCGCGAGGTCGAGGTGACCGAAACGGCATTCGCCGAGCATCTGGCGATGGCCTATGCGCCGGAGCCCGACCTGTTCATCCGTACCGGTGGCGAACAGCGCGTGAGCAATTTCCTGCTCTGGCAACTTGCCTATACCGAGTTCTACTTCACGGGCAAGTTCTGGCCCGATTTCGACGCCAATGCGCTGGCCGATGCGCTTGCGTCCTATACCGATCGCGAGCGCCGGTTCGGCCGAACCAGCGCCCAGCTCGAACCCCAGTCTCAGGACGTCGACTCCCTTTCATGCTGAAGACCCGTGTTGTCACGGCGGTCGTGTTGCTGGCCATTTTGCTGCCGGTGACGCTGTTCGCGCCGCTTGCGGCATTTGGCGCGCTGATCGCGCTGGTGCTCGTGTTCGCCGCCTGGGAATGGGCACGTCTGCTCAAGTTGGGTGCTGCCGGTTCGGTGGTCTATGCGCTCGTCGCGGCCGTGGCGCTCGGCGCCAGCATGCAGCTTGGCGGCGGCGTGGATACCGGCTTCGGGCCGTCGCGCCCCCTGATCGAAGCGGCGGCGGTGTTCTGGCTGCTGGCCGGGCCGTTCGCGCTCTGGCGCAAGCCGGTGCTGGCCGAGCGGGCCTGGCGCCCGTTCCTGCTGGTGGCCGGCCTGGTGGTGTTCGCCGCCTGCTGGCACGCCGTGGTTGCCGCGCGCGCGGCCGGCATCCCGTTCGTGCTGTCGCTGCTGCTTGTCGTGTGGCTCGCCGATATAGGCGCATACTTCGCGGGCAAAGCGTTCGGCAAGCACAAGCTGGCCGTGTCGATCAGCCCGGGCAAGACCTGGGAAGGCGCGGCGGGCGGCTGGCTGGCGGTGATGATCGTCGCGGGCCTCGCGATCGGCCTGCATGCTTTCGAACCGACCCTGTTTTCATCGCTTGCGCAGCGCTTCGGTGCACCGGGCGCCTTCGCTGCACTGACCGTGTTGGTCGTGTACAGCGTGATCGGCGACCTGTTCGAATCGCTGCTCAAGCGTCAGGCCGGCGTCAAGGATTCGAGCGGGTTGCTGCCGGGCCACGGCGGCGTGCTCGACCGTGTCGATGCGCTGCTGCCGGTGCTGCCGCTGGCGGTGCTGCTGCTCGGCCAGACCGCTTAAAAACACTAGATCTTCGTCATCATGCAAAAACGCCTGACTATCCTCGGTTCGACTGGCTCGATCGGCGAGAGCACGCTCGACGTCGTCGCGCGCCACCCCGATCGCTTCTCGGTCTACGCGTTGAGCGCGCACCGCAACGGCGACAAGCTCGTCGAGCAGTGCCTGAAGTTCGCGCCCGAGGTGGCCGTGGTCGGCAGCGCCGAACTGGCTGCTCAGGTCGAAGCGAAGCTGCGCGCGGCCGGCAGCCGCACCGAAGTCACGTACGGCCCGCAAGCGCTGGTCGCGGTGGCGCAGTCGGACGCGTGCGACACCGTGGTGGCCGCCATCGTCGGCGCGGCCGGCCTGCCGTCGAGCCTGGCCGCGGCGCGCGCCGGCAAGCGCATCCTGCTCGCGAACAAGGAATCGCTGGTAATGTCGGGTTCGATCTTCATGGACGCCGTGCGCGACCATGGCGCGATCCTGCTGCCGGTCGACAGCGAGCACAATGCGATCTTCCAGTGCATGCCGCGCGACATCGCCGAGCACGGCGGTATCGCCAAGATCATCGTGACCGCCTCGGGCGGCCCGTTCCGCACGCGCGAGCCGGCCACGCTGGTCGACGTGACGCCGGACGAGGCCTGCAAGCACCCGAACTGGTCGATGGGCCGCAAGATTTCGGTCGATTCGGCCACGATGATGAACAAGGGCCTCGAAGTGATCGAGGCGCACTGGATCTTCGGCTTGCCGAGCGAGCGGATCGACGTGCTGATCCATCCGCAGAGCGTGATCCATTCGCTGGTGTCGTACAAGGACGGCTCGGTGCTCGCGCAGCTCGGCAACCCCGACATGCGCACGCCGATCGCGCATGCGCTGGCGTTCCCGGATCGCGTCGATGCCGGCGTCGCCCAGCTCGATCTCGCGCAGATCGCCACGCTGAACTTCGAAAAACCCGATTTCGCGCGTTTCCCGTGCCTTGCGCTGGCGATCCAGTCGCTCGACGCGGGCGGCGTGGCCAGCGCCATGCTGAACGCGGCCAACGAGATCGCCGTGGAGGCGTTCCTGGCACGCCGCATCGGCTTCATGGACATCGCCCATACGGTGGATGCGGTGCTCGACCGTCTGGCGAATCGCGAACCCGACGGCCTCGACGACGTGCTGGCGGCCGATGCCGAAGCGCGCCGTGCGGCCGACGCCGTGATCGCGAATCTGCCTGTCCCGCGCGCGGAGCGCGCAGCCTGACCGAGAGGGGCGCATGAATGTGCTGATCGAGCTGGTGGCGTTTGCAGTGGCGATCGGTGTGCTGGTCGTCGTTCACGAATACGGGCATTACAGCGTCGCGCGGCTGTGCGGCGTGAAGGTGCTGCGCTTCTCGATCGGCTTCGGCACGGTGTTGCTGCGGCATACGAGCCGCCGCACCGGCACCGAATGGACACTCTCGGCGCTGCCGCTCGGCGGCTACGTGAAGATGCTCGACGAGCGCGATCCCGGCCCGGACGGCATCGCCGCTGGCGATTTGCCGCAGGCGTTCAATCGCCAGTCGGTCTGGAAGCGGATCGCGATCGTCGCGGCTGGCCCGCTCGCCAATTTCCTGCTCGCGATCGTGCTGTTTTCGTCGGTGTTCGCGACGGGCGTGACCGAGCCGGCGGCGATCGTGGCGGCACCGGCCGCCGACACGGTGGCCGCGCGGGCCGGCTTCGACGGCGGCGAAACCATCGTGTCGATCCGCGATGCGCACGGCGGCGCGAGCGAGCCGGTGCGATCGTGGTCGGATCTGCGCTGGAAGCTGCTCGGGGCGACGATCGATCATCGCAACGTGATCCTCGGCGCCCGTTCGGGCAGCGGCGCGACCTACGATTTTCGCGTGGACCTGAGCGGTGTCGATCCGAATACGGCCGACGATGATTATTTGTCGCACCTCGGTTTCGAACCGGGCGGCGGCTCGCTGTCGATTTCGGCGGTCACGCCGGGCAGCGCCTCGGAGCAGGCCGGCCTGCAGCCCGGCGACAAGCTGGTGGCGCTGGACGGCAAGCCGGTATCGGGTGCCGCGCGTTTCATCGATGCGATCAAGTCGCACGCGGGCCGTCCGCTTGCGCTGCAGATCTCGCGCGGTGACGCCGAGCGCACGCTGACCATCGTGCCGCATGCCGAGCGCGATGCCACGCCGGGCGCGAACGGCGCGCAGGTCGGCCGGATCGGCGCGGCGCTGGCGCTGCATGCGCCGTCCGTGGACGTGCGCTACGGCGTGCTCGAAAGCGTCAACCTGGGCGTGCGTCGTACCTGGGGTATTTCGGTGTATTCGCTGAAGATGTTCGGGCGGATGCTGACGGGCGAGGCTTCGCTGAAGAATCTGTCCGGCCCGGTGACGATCGCCGACTACGCGGGCAAGAGCGCGCGGCTCGGTTTATCGGCCTTCCTGTCGTTTCTGGCGCTGGTCAGCATCAGTCTCGGCGTGCTGAACTTGCTGCCGATTCCGGTTTTGGACGGGGGGCATCTGTTATATTATCTGGTTGAAGCCGCGACCGGGAAGGCCGTTTCGGAACGCTGGCAACTGATTCTGCAAAGAGCGGGGTTGATCTGCATCGTCGCACTGTCGGCGATTGCGCTCTTCAACGATCTGTCTCGTTTAATCCATTCATGAAGCGTCGGGCGAGGGCTGCGAGGGCCGTCGCCTGATCTGATGCAAGCTTAAATACTGGGGATGCACGTTGTTCAAACCTCATCGCTTCGTACCCAAGACTGTAGCCGCCGCGGCACTCGCCGTGCACGGACTCGCAGCCCACGCGACATCGCCGTTCGTCGTGCAGGATATCAAGATCGAGGGCTTGCAGCGTGTCGAAGCCGGTTCGGTGTTCGCCTACCTGCCGATCAAACAAGGCGATACGTTCACGGACGACAAGGCATCCGAAGCAATCCGCGCGCTGTATGCCACGGGCTTCTTCAATGACGTGAAGATCGCGACGCAAGGCAGCGTCGTGATCGTGCAGGTGCAGGAGCGTCCGGCGATTTCGGCGATCGACTTCACCGGCATCAAGGAATTCGACAAGGACAACCTGACCAAGGCGCTGCGCGCGGTCGGGCTGTCGCAAGGCCGCTACTACGACAAGTCGCTGGTGGACAAGGCCGAACAGGAACTGAAGCGCCAGTACCTGACGCGCGGCTACTACGCCGCCGAAGTCACCACCACGATCACGCCGGTCGACGCGAACCGCGTCTCGATCCTGTTCTCGGTGGCCGAAGGCCCGAGCGCCAAGATCCGCCAGATCAACTTCATCGGCAACAAAACCTTCAGCACGAGCACGCTGCGCAATGAAATGCAGCTGTCGACGCCGAACTGGTTCTCCTGGTACACGAAGAACGACCTCTACTCGAAGGAAAAGCTCACGGGCGACCTCGAGAACGTTCGTTCGTACTACCTGAATCGCGGTTATCTCGAGTTCAACATCGAGTCGACGCAGGTGTCCATCTCGCCGGACAAGAAGGACATGTACCTGACGCTGACGCTGCACGAGGGCGAGCCGTATACGATCTCGAGCGTACAACTGTCGGGCAACCTGCTCGACCGTCAGGCCGAACTGCAGAAGCTGGTCAAGATCAAGGCCGGCGAGCGCTTCTCGGCCGAAAAGCTGCAGGCCACCACCAAGGCGATCGTCGACAAGCTCGGTGAATACGGTTACGCATTCGCCACCGTCAACGCCCAGCCGGCCATCGATCAGGCCACGCACAAGGTCGGCCTGACGCTGGTGGTCGATCCGAGCCGCCGCGTGTATGTGCGCCGCATCAACGTGGTCGGCAACTCGCGCACGCGCGACGAAGTCGTGCGCCGCGAAATGCGCCAGCTCGAAAGCTCGTGGTTCGATTCGAGCCGCCTCGCGCTGTCGAAGGATCGCGTGAACCGCCTCGGCTACTTCACCGACGTCGATGTCTCGACCGTGCCGGTGGACGGCACGACCGACCAGGTCGACGTCAACGTCAAGGTGACCGAAAAGCCGACCGGCGCGATCACGCTGGGCGCCGGCTTCTCGTCGACCGACAAGGTCGTGCTGTCGGCCGGTATCTCGCAGGACAACGTGTTCGGTTCGGGCACCAGCCTGTCGGTCAACGTCAACACGGCGCGCAGCTACCGCACGCTGACGGTGACCCAGGTCGATCCGTACTTCACGGTGGACGGCATCAAGCGCATCACCGATGTGTTCTATCGCACGTACCAGCCGTTGTACTACTCGACCAATTCGAGCTTCCGGATCATCACGGCCGGTGGCGACATGAAGTTCGGCATCCCGTTCTCGGAAGTCGATACCGTGTTTTTCGGCGTGGGCTTCGAGCAGAACCGCCTGGACGTCGATGCGGACACGCCGCAGAGCTACCAGGATTACGTGCAGCAGTTCGGCCGCGTGTCGAACTCGGTGCCGCTGACGGTGGGCTGGTCGCGCGACGCGCGTGACAGCGCGCTGATCCCGAGCCGCGGTTACTTCACGCAGGCCAATATCGAGTACGGCGCGCCGATCGACAAGATCCAGTACTACAAGGCCGACATCCAGGCCCAGTACTACTATTCGTTCTCGCGCGGCTTCATCCTGGGCCTGAACTTCCAGGGCGGCTACGGTAACGGCATCGGCAACGCCTACCCGATCTTCAAGAACTACTACGCGGGCGGTATCGGTTCGGTGCGTGGCTACGAGCCGAGCTCGCTGGGCCCGCGCGACACCAAGACCAACGATCCGATCGGCGGTTCGAAGATGCTCGTCGGCAACATCGAGCTGACGTTCCCGCTGCCGGGCACCGGTTACGACCGCACGCTGCGCGTGTTCACGTTCTTCGACGGCGGTAACGTCTGGGGCAATGCACCGGGCGGCACCAGCACGGGCGCCAACGGCCTGCGTTACGGCTATGGCGTGGGTCTCGCGTGGATCTCGCCGATCGGCCCGCTCAAGCTGAGCCTCGGCTTCCCGCTGCAGAAGCACGAAGGCGACCAGTACCAGAAATTCCAGTTCCAGATCGGTACGGCATTCTGATCGGAACCGCAACATCAAACGCATCGAGAGGGTAATTTTGCTAACCGGTAAGTTTTCGAAACGAGTGATGTGCGCGTTGGCGCTCGCTGCTGCGCTCGGCGCGACGGCCGCGCAGGCGCAGGACGTCGCTCGGATCGCGGCGGTCAATTCCGACCGGATCCTCCGCGAGTCGGTGCCGGCCAAGGCGGCGCAGACCAAGCTCGAAGCCGAGTTCGCGAAGCGCGACAAGGACCTGCAGGACATGGCCGCGCGCCTCAAGACGCTGTCGGATTCTCTCGACAAGAACGGGCAATCGCTGTCGGCCGCCGATCGCGCACAGAAGCAGCGCGATCTGGCCCAGCTCGACACCGATTTCCAGCGCAAGCAGCGCGAGTTTCGCGAAGACCTGAACCAGCGTCGCAACGAGGAACTCGCGGCCGTGCTGGAGAAGGCGAACAAGGTGATCAAGCAGATCGCCGAACAGCAGAACTACGATCTGATCGTGCAGGAGGCTGTCTACGTCAGCCCGCGCATCGATATCACCGACAAGGTGCTGAAGGCGCTCGCGTCGCCTTCCGGTTCGTTGAACTGACCAGGACGGAGCACGCATGGCATTGACGCTTGAGGCACTCGCCCAACGTTTCGGCGGGGACATCGCCGGCGATTCGCACTGCCAGGTCGCCGGCCTGGCGCCGCTCGATCAGGCTGGCCCGAACCAGCTCGCGTTCCTCGCCAATCCGAAATATCTGTCGCAGGTCGAGACCACCCGCGCCGGCGCGGTGCTGATCAAGCCGCAGGATCTCGAGAAGCTCGGCGCGGCCGCGGAAGGCCGCAACTTCATCGTCACCCCGAACCCCTACGCCTATTTCGCGCGCGTCGCGCAGATGTTCATCGATCTGGCCGCGCCGAAGCGTGCGTCGGGCGTGCATCCGAGCGCGAACGTCGATGCTGCCGCGCAGGTGGCGGCGAGCGCCGTGATCGGCCCGAACGTGACGGTCGAGGCGGGCGCGGTGATCGGCGAGCACGTGCGGCTCGACGCCAACGTGTTCGTCGGGGCCGGCACCAAGATCGGAGAGGGCTCGCATCTGTATCCGAACGTGGCGATCTATCACGGCTGCGACATCGGCGTGCGTGCGATCATCCATTCGGGCGCCGTGATCGGTTCCGACGGGTTCGGCTTCGCGCCCGATTTCGTCGGCGATGGCGCAGAGCGCACCGGTACCTGGGTGAAGATCCCGCAGGTCGGCGGCGTGAAGATCGGCCCGGACGTCGAGATCGGCGCGAACACCGTGATCGACCGAGGCGCGATGGCCGACACGGTCATCGAGGAATGCGTCAAGATCGACAACCTCGTGCAGATCGCGCACAACTGCCGCATCGGCGCCTATACGGTGATCGCCGGCTGTGCCGGCATCGCGGGCAGCACCCATATCGGCCGCCATTGCATGATCGGCGGCGCGGTCGGCATCGCCGGCCACGTCACGCTCGGCGATTACGTGATCGTCACGGCGCAATCGGGCGTATCGAAATCCCTGCCGAAGGCAGGCATCTACACGAGCGCGTTCCCGGCCGTCGACAACGGCGAATGGAACCGGAGCGCAGCGCTCGTGCGCAATCTCGACAAACTGCGCGACCGCATCCGCTCGCTCGAAACCGCGCTTGCCGCGCGGAACGACGGACCCGCGCAGGACTGAACGTCGAAACAGGGCGCGGTGCTCGGCCGGGATCGGCCGCCACCGCGATCAAACAGGGCCGCTCCGCGCTTCGGGCGGTCCTCGGCATTTGCATCATCACCGCGCAGTGATTGCGTGAGACGAACCATCATGAGCATCGAACAAATCAATTTCGACATCCACAAGATTCTCACGCTGCTGCCGCATCGTTATCCGATTCTGCTCGTCGACCGCGTGCTCGAACTCACCCCGCACGAAAGCATCAAAGCCCTGAAGAACGTCACGATCAACGAGCCGTTCTTCCAGGGCCACTTTCCGCAGCGTCCGGTGATGCCGGGCGTGCTGATCATCGAGGCGCTGGCGCAGGCCGCGGCGCTGCTCACGTTCAGCGAGGAATCGTCCACGGTCGATCCGAGCAATTCGCTGTACTACTTCGTCGGCATCGACGGCGCGCGCTTCAAGCGCGTGGTGGAGCCGGGCGATCAGCTGATCCTGAACGTCAAGTTCCAGCGCTATATTCGCGGCATCTGGAAGTTCTCGGCCACGGCGGAAGTCGATGGCAAGGTGGCGGCGGAAGCCGAACTGATGTGCACGGTGAAGCCGGCCGACGCGGCGCCCTGAGCGACGCGCGGCGCAACCGAGGCACGACTGACTAAGAGAGGCAACCGCGCATGAGCAGGATTCATCCCACGGCCATAATCGAACCGGGCGCGCAGCTCGACGCCACGGTCGAGATCGGCCCGTACGCGATCATCGGCGCGAACGTGACGATCGGCGCACGCACCACGATCGGCTCGCACAGCGTGATCGAAGGGCACACGACGATCGGCGAAGACAACCGCATCGGCCATTACGCGTCGATCGGCGGGCGTCCGCAGGACATGAAGTACAAGGACGAGCCCACCCGGCTCGTGATCGGCGATCGCAACACCATCCGCGAATTCACGACGATCCACACCGGCACCGTGCAGGACACCGGCGTGACCACGCTCGGCGACGACAACTGGATCATGGCCTACGTGCACATCGGCCATGATTGCCGGGTCGGCAACCACGTGATCATGTCGAGCAACGCGCAGATGGCGGGGCACGTCGAGGTGGGCGACTGGGCGATCGTCGGCGGCATGTCCGGCGTGCACCAGTTCGTGCGGATCGGCGCGCATTCGATGCTGGGCGGCGCATCGGCGCTGGTTCAGGACGCGCCGCCGTTCGTGATCTCGGCCGGCAACAAGGCCGTGCCGCACGGCATCAACGTCGAGGGGCTGCGCCGCCGCGGCTTCTCGGCCGAGTCGATCAGCACGCTGCGCAGCGCGTACCGGGTCGTCTACAAGAGCGGCAAGACGCTCGACGAGGCCAAGGCCGAACTGCGCGAGCTGGTGGCCGCGGGCGGCGAGGGCGTGGAAGCGCTGACGGCCTTCGTCGACTTCATCGACGCCTCGCAACGCGGCATCATCCGCTGACGATGGCGCTCACTTCGACTCCGCTGCGTCTCGCGCTCGTCGCGGGCGAGCCGTCGGGCGACCTGCTCGGCGCGTCGCTGCTGGGCGGGCTGCACGCGCGCCTGCCCGGTTCCGCGCACTACTACGGCATCGGCGGGCCGCGCATGATGACGGCCGGCTTCGATTCGCACTGGCCGATGGATCGCCTGACGGTGCGCGGCTATGTCGAGGCGCTCAAGGAAATCCCCGGCATCCTGCGCATTCGCACCGAGCTCAAGCGCCAGTTGCTGGCCGAGCCGCCCGACGTGTTCGTCGGCATCGATGCGCCGGACTTCAATTTCGGCGTCGAGCAATCGCTGCGCGACGCCGGCATTCCGACCGTTCACTTCGTGTGCCCGTCGATCTGGGCCTGGCGCGGCGGGCGGATCAAGAAGATCGTCAAGTCGGTCGATCACATGCTGTGTCTGTTTCCGTTCGAAACGGCGCTGCTCGAGAAGGCCGGCGTGGCCTCGACCTACGTGGGTCATCCGCTGGCCGACGACATCCCGCTCGAACCCGATACGCGCGGCGCGCGGATCGCGCTCGGCCTGCCCGAAAGCGGCCCCGTGATCGCGGTGCTGCCGGGCAGCCGGCGCTCCGAAATCGGCCTGATCGGGCCGACGTTCTTCGCGGCCATGGCGCTGATGCACCAGCGCGAGCCGGGCGTGCGCTTCGTGATGCCGGCGGCCACGCCGCAGTTGCGCAGCCTGCTGCAGCCGCTCGTCGATGCACATCCGCAACTGCCGCTGACGCTGACCGACGGCCGCTCGCAGGTCGCCATGACGGCGGCCGACGCGATCCTCGTCAAGAGCGGCACGGTGACGCTCGAAGCGGCGCTGCTCAAGAAGCCGATGGTGATCTCGTACAAGGTGCCCTGGCTGACGGGGCAGGTGATGCGCCGGCAGGGCTATCTGCCGTACGTCGGGCTGCCGAACATCCTGGCCGGCCGTTTCGTGGTGCCCGAACTGCTTCAGCATTTCGCGACACCCGAGGCGCTGGCCGATGCGACGCTCACGCAGTTGCGCGACGATGCCAACCGCCGCACGCTCCACGAGATCTTCACCGAGATGCATCTTTCGCTGCGCCAGAACACGGCCGCGCGCGCGGCCGAGGCGGTCGAGCGGGTGGTGGCGAACCGGAAGCCGCGCGCATGAACGTTATCCGCAAGAAGCGCGGCGCGGCGGCCATCGTCGTGGCCGAGCAGCCCGGGTTCGCGTTCGACGCGCCGGGCGAGATCGTCTGCGGCGTGGACGAAGCCGGACGCGGCCCGCTGGCGGGCCCGGTGGTCGCCGCGGCCGTGATCCTCGATCCTGCACGGCCGATCGTCGGCCTCGACGACTCGAAGGCGCTCAGCGCGAAAAAGCGCGAGGCGCTCTACGCCGAGATCGTTGCCCGCTCGCTCGCCTGGTGCGTGGCGTCGGCCAGCGTCGAGGAAATCGATACGATCAATATCCTGCATGCCACGATGCTGGCGATGCGGCGTGCCGTCGAGGGGCTGTCGGTGGTGCCGACGCTCGCGAAGATCGACGGCAACCGCTGCCCGCCGCTGACCATCCGCAGCGAAGCGATCATCGGCGGCGACGCGCTGGTGCCGAGCATCTCGGCCGCCTCGATCATCGCGAAGGTCACGCGGGACCGCCTGCTGGTCGATCTGCACGCGAGCTTCCCGCTCTACGGTTTCGACGTCCATTCCGGCTACGGCACGCCGAAACACCTCTCCGCGCTGCGCGAGCACGGGCCGTGCGAGCACCATCGTCGCTCGTTCGCGCCGGTGCGCGCGGCGCTCGATATCGTCCGATGAAACTGATTACCTCGCGCGACAACCCGCTGTACAAGCGCCTGAAGGCGCTGGCGGGCTCGACGCAGCAGCAACGCCGCGGCGCGCAAGCGCTGCTCGAAGGGCTCCACCTCGCGTCGGCCTATCTCGACGCATGCGGCCAGCCTGAACTCTGCGTCGTGACCGACGGCGCGCTCGTGCACGGCGAAACCCATGCGATCGTCTCGCGCGTCGAACCGCAGCGCGTGGTGTCCTTGCCCGATGCGCTGTTCGGCCAGTTGTCGAGCGTCGTCAACGGCGTCGGCATGCTGCTGCTGGTCGAACGCCCCGCCGCCGAACTGCCGGAACGCCTGACGCAAACGGCCGTCGTGCTCGACGGCGTGCAGGATGCCGGCAACGTCGGTTCGATCCTGCGCAGCGCCGCCGCAGCGGGCATCGGCCAGGTGTTCTGCGTGCGCGGCACGGCCTATGCGTGGTCGTCGAAGGTGCTGCGCTCGGGCATGGGCGCGCATTTTCTGTTGCAGATTCATGAGGACATGGAGGCCGATGCGCTGATTCCGCGTCTCGGCGTGCCGGTCGCGTTGACCGATTCGCACGGCGCGCAGGCGATCGACGACTGTGACCTGAGCGGCCCGGTGGCGTGGGTGTTCGGCAATGAAGGGGCGGGCGTGTCGGCCGCCTGGCGCGAGGCCGCCGGCTTGCGCGTGACGATTCCGCAGCCCGGTGGCATGGAATCGCTCAACGTGGCGGCAGCGGCGGCCGTCTGCCTGTTCGAGCAGTGCCGGCAACAGCGCAAGCGCTGAACCGGCGGCAACGCAACGCATGCGGGATGGAAGCGGCGGGTCACTTCGGTGGGCCGCCGCTTTTTTCATGCGACGCGGGCGCGGCAATCGGCCCGCCTCGGCCCGCTCAGTACGACAGGTGGTCGAGCTTGATTTCCTGGAGGATCGTCGTGGCGATTTCCTCGATCGACTTGTGCGTCGACGACAACCAGCTGATCCCCTCGCGCCGCATCATCGCCTCGGCCTCGTTGATCTCGTAGCGGCAGTTCTCGGGCGACGCGTACTTGCTGCCGGGGCGCCGCTCGTTGCGGATTTCCGAGAGCCGTTGCGGATCGATCGACAGCCCGAACAGCTTCTCGCGATGCGTCGCCAGTTCCCCCGGCAGCTTGCCGCGTTCGAAATCCTCGGGAATCAGCGGGTAGTTGGCTGCCTTCACGCCGTACTGCATCGCCAGATAGAGGCTGGTCGGCGTCTTGCCGCTGCGCGACACGCCCACCAGGATCACGTCGGCCTCGGCCAGGTTGCGGTCCGATTGGCCGTCGTCGTGCGCGAGCGAGAAGTTGATCGCCTCGATCCGGGTTTTATATTCCTCGGTGTCGGCGTTCTGGTGGCCGCGGCCCATTGCATGGGTCGACTTGAGCTGCAACTCCTGTTCGAGCGGCTCCACGAAGCGCTGGAACATGTCGAGCACCAGCGCGTTGGAGCGCTTGACGATCTCGTTCGATTCGCTGTCCACCAGCGTGGTGAACACGATCGGGCGGCGCCCGTCGAGCTGCGCCGCGTCGTTGATCTTCTGCACCGTCAGATACGCCTTGTCGTGCGAATCGACGAACGGCACGCGCACATGCCGGAATTTCTGGTCGAACTGGGACAGGATCGAGTGCGCGAAGGTCTCGGCGGTGATCCCCGTGCCGTCGGAGACGATGAAAACGGTTGGAAGCATGAATCGTGAGCGCTGACGTGCTGCGATGGCGGCCTCGTGCGGGCCGGAAGCGGCCATTCTAGCAGGGCGTGCGCGCACCGTTCGAGCCTCGCGGGCATGCGCGGCGGGCTTGCGGGAGGTGGGCGCGCCCGGCTTTCGAGGCTCGCGCCGAGCGTCGATTGTCACATCGCGCACCGGGCACGGTAGAATAGCGGCCAACCTGTTGGATAAGCCGTTGTGGAAAAGCCGTCATGTTCGCGACTTTTTTACCGAGGCTGGCTTGCGTTCCCGGCAAATTGGGCGATTTGTCTGTTATTTCGTCCTTCTGCCGGGATTTTTACAAGCTGCGCCGGTTCTGGCGACCGCTTATCCAACAGGTCGTGCGATGCGCGCTCCCGCTTCTCATAGGCGGCCGCGCCCGAGCCCAATCGCCCGATCGTGAATTTTTTTCACACTTAGGGGCTTGTATGACTAACGCAGCAAACGTCGCAAAGGACCAGGCGTATGTAATCCCGTTCGAGCAGTTGCGGATGACCGATGTCGAGATCGTCGGGGGCAAGAATGCCTCCCTCGGCGAAATGATCAGCCAGCTTTCGCAAGCTGGTGTTCGCGTACCCACGGGCTATGCGACGACGGCACTCGCGTTCCGCGACTTCCTCGCTCACAACGACCTCACCGATCGCATTGCGAAACGCCTCGAGTCGCTCGATATCGACGACGTGAAGGCGCTCGCCGTCGCGGGTGCCGAAATCCGCAAGTGGATCGTCGACGCACCGCTGCAACCGCGTCTCGAGGCCGAAATCCGCGAACAGTTCGTCGTGCTGTGCAACAGCTCGCCCGAAGAGCTGTCGTTCGCCGTGCGTTCGTCGGCCACCGCCGAAGATCTGCCGGACGCCTCATTCGCCGGTCAGCAGGAATCCTATCTGAACGTCGTCGGCGTCGAAGACGTGCTCGATCGCATGAAGCACGTGTTCGCGTCGCTCTACAACGACCGCGCGATTTCGTACCGCGTCCACAAGGGCTTCACGCACGCCGAAGTGGCGCTGTCGGCCGGCGTGCAGCGCATGGTCCGTTCGGACGTCGGCGCGGCCGGCGTGATGTTCACGATCGACACCGAATCGGGCTTCAAGGATGCCGTGTTCGTCACGTCGAGCTATGGCCTGGGCGAAACCGTCGTGCAGGGCGCCGTGAATCCGGACGAGTTCTACGTTTTCAAGACCACGCTCGCGCAGGACAAGTACCCGATCATCCGCCGCTCGATCGGCTCGAAGCTGATCAAGATGGAGTTCACGCAGCCGGGCGAGCCGGGCCGCGTGAAGACGGTCGACGTGCCGGGCGAGCAACGCAACCGCTACTCGATCACCGACCAGGACGTGATCGAGCTGGCCAAGTACGCCGTCATCATCGAAAAGCACTACGAGCGTCCGATGGACATCGAGTGGGGCAAGGACGGCCGCGACGGCAAAATCTTCATCCTTCAGGCGCGTCCGGAAACGGTCAAGAGCCAGGCCAGCGGCAAGGCCGAGCAGCGCTTCAAGCTGAAGGGCCAGTCGCAAGTGCTGGCGACCGGCCGGGCGATCGGCCAGAAGATCGGCGCGGGCCCGGTGCGCGTGATCAACGATCCGTCGGAAATGGAACGCGTGCAGCCGGGCGACGTGCTGGTGGCCGACATGACCGACCCGAACTGGGAGCCGGTGATGAAGCGCGCCGCGGCGATCGTCACGAACCGCGGCGGCCGTACCTGCCACGCGGCGATCATCGCGCGTGAGCTCGGCGTGCCGGCCGTGGTGGGTTGTGGCGATGCCACCGACGTGCTGAAGGAAGGCTCGCTGGTCACGGTGTCGTGCTCGGAAGGCGACGAAGGCAAGATCTACGACGGCCTGCTCGAAACCGAAGTGACCGAAGTGCAGCGCGGCGAACTGCCGGCCATCCCGGTCAAGATCATGATGAACGTCGGCAACCCGCAACTCGCGTTCGACTTCTCGCAACTGCCGAACGCCGGTGTCGGCCTTGCGCGTCTCGAGTTCATCATCAACAACAACATCGGCGTTCACCCGCGGGCGATCCTCGAGTATCCGAACATCGATGCGGATCTGAAGAAGGCCGTCGAGAGCGTCGCGCGCGGCCACGCCTCGCCGCGTGCGTTCTACGTCGACAAGCTGATGGAAGGCATCGCCACGATCGGCGCGGCGTTCTATCCGAAGCCCGTGATCGTGCGTCTGTCGGACTTCAAGTCGAACGAGTACAAGAAGCTGATCGGCGGTTCGCGCTACGAGCCGGACGAGGAAAACCCGATGCTGGGTTTCCGCGGCGCATCGCGCTACATCTCCGAGGATTTCGCGCAGGCGTTCGAGATGGAGTGCATCGCGCTCAAGCGCGTGCGTGACGAGATGGGCCTGACGAACGTCGAGATCATGGTGCCGTTCGTGCGCACCGTGAAGCAGGCGGAGCGCGTCGTTGGCCTGCTGGCCAAGTACGGCCTCAAGCGCGGCGAAAACGGCCTGCGCCTGATCATGATGTGCGAAGTGCCGTCGAACGCGATCCTGGCCGAGCAGTTCCTCGAGTACTTCGACGGCTTCTCGATCGGCTCGAACGACCTGACGCAGCTCACGCTGGGCCTCGACCGCGATTCGGGCATGGAACTGCTGGCCGTGGATTTCGACGAGCGCGATCCGGCTGTCAAGTTCATGCTCAAGCGCGCGATCGACGCGTGCCGCAAGCTCGACAAATACGTCGGCATTTGCGGCCAAGGCCCGTCCGATCACCCGGATTTCGCGCAATGGCTGACTGAAGAAGGCATCCTGTCGATCTCGCTGAACCCGGATACGGTCATCGATACGTGGCAGGCGCTCGCCAAGTCGGCGAAGTAAGCCGCCTCTGATCCGCCTCGCCGGCCGTTCGCGGCCGAGGGGCCGGAACAGGCTCAGGTCTGTGCTATAAACACCCCGGTAATCCCGGGGTGTTTTCGTTTGGAGACCGACATGCAGGCAGCGCAGTGGTTCTGGTGGATCGGCGTCGGCGTGCTGGCCGTTGCGGAGTTGCTGACGGGCACGTTCTATCTGCTGATGATCGCGATCGGCTTTGCTGCCGGTGGGCTCGTGCATCTGGCCGGCGGCCCGCTGCACTGGCAGGTTGCCGCCGCGGCGATCGTATCGGTGCTGCTGCTCGTGGTGTTGCGGCGCTCCGGCATCGGGCGGCGCCAGAAGCGCGACGCATCCGCCAATCCCGACGTGAATCTCGACATCGGCGCCACCATCGCGGTGCCGCACTGGCGCAATCGCCGGGCGCGTGCGCCGTATCGCGGCGCCGACTGGGACATCGAACTCGCCGAAGGCGAGCGCGACGATGCGCAACTCTACGAGGTGCGTGCAGTACGGGGAAACTGCCTGATCGTCGCCGCCAAGGCCCGGAACTGAGAGCCGGGCCCCCGATCCTCGCTCAATCGATATAACAAAGGAGGTAAGCCGTCATGTCAGCGCTCATATTCTGGGTCGTGGTTCTCGTGATCGTGTTCGTCATCGTGTCGAAGACGGTCAAGATCGTGCCGCAGCAGCACGCCTGGGTGCTCGAACGCTTCGGCCGCTATCACGCCACGCTGTCGCCGGGGCTGAACATCGTGCTGCCGTTCATCGATCGCATCGCCTATCGGCACGTGCTCAAGGAAATTCCGCTCGACGTGCCGAGCCAGGTCTGCATCACGCGTGACAACACGCAACTGCAGGTGGACGGCGTGCTGTACTTCCAGGTCACCGACGCGATGAAGGCGTCGTACGGATCGAGCAACTTCGTGCTGGCGATCACGCAACTGTCGCAAACCACGCTGCGCTCGGTGATCGGCAAGCTCGAACTCGACAAGACCTTCGAGGAGCGCGATTTCATCAACCACAGCATCGTGTCGTCGCTCGATCAAGCCGCGTCGAACTGGGGCGTCAAGGTGCTGCGCTACGAAATCAAGGACCTGACGCCGCCGAAGGAAATCCTGCATTCGATGCAGGCGCAAATCACGGCCGAGCGCGAGAAGCGCGCGCTGGTGGCGGCCTCCGAGGGGCGCCGGCAGGAGCAGATCAACCTGGCCTCGGGGGCGCGCGAGGCGGCGATCCAGAAGTCGGAAGGCGAACGGCAGGCCGCGATCAACCAGGCGCAGGGCGAGGCGTCGGCGATCCTGGCGGTGGCCGAGGCCAATGCCGCGGCCATTCGCAAGATCGCCGAGGCGATTCAGGCGCAAGGCGGCATGGACGCCGTGAACCTGAAGGTGGCCGAGCAGTACGTGAGCGCGTTCGGCAATCTGGCCAAGCAGGGCAACACGCTGATCGTGCCGGCGGACATGTCCGATCTGAGCACGGCGATTGCTTCGGCGCTGACGATCGTCAAGCGGGGTGCGCCGGGCGGGGCGGCCAAGGGCTGAACGACGTTCGCCATCGCGCGAGGGTTGCGCGACCCCAATGAAATGGCCCGCTCGAGGCGGGCCATTCGTCTTGATGGGGCAGGGCGGTGGCGGTTGCCGTCGCCCGGGCCGCCCGCTTTCAGGTGCGGGCGCCATCGCGCATGATTCGCGCCTTTTCGCGTTCCCAGTCGCGCTTCTTCTCCGTTTCGCGCTTGTCGTGGAGCTTCTTGCCCTTGGCGAGGCCGATCTCGCATTTGACCCGGCCGGCCTTGTAGTGGAAGTTCAGCGGCACCAGCGTGTAGCCGCGCTGCTCGACCTTGCCGATCAGTTTCTTGATCTCGTCACGATGCAGCAGTAGCTTGCGCGTGCGGACCGGGTCGGGCTGGATGTGCGTCGACGCTTCCGGCAGCGGGCTGATATGGGTGCCGATCAGGAAGATTTCGTCGTTCTTGACGATCACGTAGCCTTCCTTGATCTGGCCGCGGCCGGCACGCAAGGCCTTGACCTCCCATCCTTCGAGCACAAGCCCTGCTTCATAGCGCTCTTCGATGTGGTAGTCGAAGAATGCCTTTCTGTTGTCTATGATGCTCATGAAAGGAAATGGCCAACTCGTTTAAAATCGCGATTTTAGCAAAGCGGGGCGCACTTGGCCCGGCTTGGCCTCCACTCTTGATGCCGCGAGATTTATGGCAGATGTCCACAAAACCGTATTGATCCGCCATTCGGCGGAACAGATGTTCGACCTCGTGACCGACGTGGCCGATTACCCGAACTTCCTGCCCTGGTGCGGCGGCGTCGAAGTGCGCCGCCAGGACGAGACCGGCATGGAGGCGCGGATCGACATCAATTTCAAGGGAATTCGGCAGCACTTCGCGACCCGCAACACGCAGGAGCGGCCGCATCGCATCGACATGGAATTCGCCGACGGCCCGTTCAAGAACTTCACGGGCTACTGGCGCTTCACGCCGCTGCGCGCCGATGCCTGCAAGATCGAGTTCTCGCTGCACTACGAATTCACCAACGTGATCCTCGAAAAGATCATCGGCCCGGTGTTCAGCCATATCGCCAACACGTTTGTCGATTCGTTCGTGAAGCGCGCCGATCACCTGTACGGGAAGGGCTGACCATGCTGGCCGTTCAGGTGTGTTACGCGCTGCCGACCTGCCAGACGCTGATCGACGTGTCGGTGCCCGACAGCGCTTCGGTGCGCGATGCGATCGAGGCGAGCGGGATCGTCGCGCAGCATCCCGAAATCGATCTCGATGTCGCCAAGACCGGCGTGTTCGGCAAGCTCGCGCCGCTCGACGCGCCGCTGCACGACGGCGACCGCGTGGAAATCTACCGCCCGCTGATCGTCGATCCGAAAGCCGCGCGCCAGCGCCGTGTCGACAAGACGCGCCGCGAAGGCTCGATCGAAGGCCGCAAGTGGATGCCGAAGGATTCGCGCTGAGTTTCAGCGGCCGGGGTTGCCCGGTCGGTCTTCCATGGCGGGTTCCCGCCTGATCTTACGTTGGGCTGTGCTGCCACGGCTGGCCGCGTTTCGGGGCGGCATCGTGCGTCAGTGCGCCGTGCGGTGCCGTTGCGCTGACGACTGTTCGAGATCGGGGCTGCCCGGCCCGGCGGCGGGCGGCGCGGCATCGCCGTGGCGCCGCACCGCGCCGTAGACGCCGGCCAGCAACAGCCCCAGCGCGGCGATCTCCAGCCCGCGCGGCATGCGGGCCTCGAACACGAAGCCGTACAGCATCGCGAACACCGTCTCGAACACGATCAACTGGCCGGTCAGCGTCAGCGGCAGGCGTTTCGACGCCGCATTCCACAGACCATTGCCGAGCCACGACGCGCCGATCGCCAGCGCGAGATTGAGCAGCCAGAACATCGGCCAGCCGCCGGCGGCCGGCATCGCGACCGCGCCCGACGGCAACACGGCCAGCACGAGCCACGCCAACGCCCCCACCAGCCCCGTGACGATGCCCCACAACGCCGACCACTCGTTGCCGTCGAAGCGGTGATGGCGGCGCAGGTAGCGCGCGTTGGCCACGGCGTACCAGGTCCAGCTGGCCAGCGCGCCGGTGGCGCAGGCGATGCCGGTCAGCTTGTCGAGCGTCGAAGTGGCCTGGGCCGCGCTCGAGGTGAACAGGTCGATGTTGATGCAGACGATGCCGGCCGCGACCAGCGCGAGCGGCAGGGCGAGCCGGCGCAGCGGCACGGCGTCGGCGTCGCGCAGCCCCGCGAACGTGACCGTGACGGGCAGCACGCCGACGATCAGCGAGGTGGGCGCGATGCCGATCAGGTGCACGGCGCTCGCCAGCAGCATGTAATAGCCGAGATTGCCGACGATCGCGAGCCGCACCAGCGCGATCAGGTCCTCGCGCGTCAGGCGGGCGAGCAGCGAGCGCGCCATCGGCAGGGCCACGGCGGCCGACACGAGCCCGTACATGGTGTAGCGGCCGGCGCTGAGCACCAGCGGCGAGATGTCGGCGAGCAGCCTGGGCACCAGAAATACCATGCCCCAGAGGGCGCCGGCCAACACCCCGTACATGACTCCGCGCTGCATGATGATTTTCCTTGCACTGGCTGAAACGATGAGGGAGCGCATCGTAACGGTTCGCGCGGCCGGGCGTCTTGTCGAATCCTGCATGGGGGACGGATTGTCGGGCGTGGCTGGCCGCCCGCGCGGATGCGTCGCGGTTCGGATGCCCTTATTCGACGCAGGGGTTTTCCGCGCCGCCCGGGCGGCTCGGCAGGCCGCCGAAGCTAGGAATTTTCGTATTCGAACATGGCCGCGCGGGCGCGAAATCCGGACGAACCCGCCGCGAAGTGCAAACCGAATGCCGCGCCGGGCGGGCCGCTAAGCCGTTGTTCGGGTGGTGAAAATCCGCTCGGTATCGCGTATAATCTGCTTTTGCGCCCATAGGATTTGCCATGCGTCTTATCCAAAAAGCACTCACGTTCGATGACGTGCTCCTCGTCCCGGCTTTCTCCGATGTCCTGCCGCGCGACACCAGCCTCAAAACCCAGCTCACCCGCAACATCGCCCTGAACATGCCGCTCGTGTCCGCCGCCATGGATACGGTCACGGAAGGTCGCCTCGCCATCGCGATGGCGCAGCAGGGTGGCGTGGGTATCGTCCACAAGAACCTCACGCCCGCCGAGCAGGCGCGCGAAGTCGCGAAGGTCAAGCGTTTCGAGTCCGGCGTGGTCCGTGACCCGATCACGGTGCCGCCGACGATGAAGGTTCGCGATGTGATCGACCTGTCGCGCCAGCATGGCATTTCGGGCTTCCCGGTGGTCGAAGGCCCGCAACTGGTCGGCATCGTGACGAACCGCGACCTGCGTTTCGAATCGCGTCTCGACGAGCCGGTCAAGTCGATCATGACTACGCGCGAGCGCCTCGTCACCGTCAAGGAAGGCACGCCGCTCGCCGAAGCGAAGGCGCTGATGCACAGCCATCGCCTGGAGCGCGTGCTGGTCGTCAACGATGCGTTCGAACTGCGCGGCCTGATGACGGTGAAGGACATCACCAAGCAGACCGAACACCCGGACGCCTGCAAGGACGAACACGGCAAGCTGCGCGTGGGCGCGGCGGTGGGCGTGGGCGCGGACAACGAAGAGCGCGTCGAACTGCTGGTGCAGGCCGGCGTCGACATGATCGTGGTCGATACGGCGCACGGCCACAGCAAGGGCGTGCTCGAGCGTGTGCGCTGGGTCAAGCAGAACTTCCCGCATGTCGAAGTGATCGGCGGCAACATCGCCACCGCGGCGGCGGCCAGGGCGCTGGTCGAGTACGGCGCGGACGCGGTCAAGGTCGGTATCGGCCCCGGTTCGATCTGCACGACGCGAATCGTCGCCGGCGTGGGCGTGCCGCAGATCAGCGCGATCGCCAACGTGTCCGAAGCGCTGCGCGGCACCGGCGTGCCCTGCATTGCCGACGGCGGCGTGCGCTTCTCGGGCGACGTGTCGAAGGCACTGGCCGCCGGCGCGAATACGGTGATGATGGGCAGCATGCTGGCCGGCACGGAAGAAGCGCCGGGCGACGTGTTCCTGTATCAAGGCCGCCAGTACAAGTCGTATCGCGGCATGGGTTCGGTCGGCGCGATGAAGGACGGCGCGGCGGACCGCTACTTCCAGGACAATTCCGCGAACATCGACAAGCTCGTGCCGGAAGGCATCGAAGGCCGGGTGGCCTACAAGGGCTCGGTCAACGCGATCCTGTTCCAACTGGTCGGCGGCGTGCGCGCCAGCATGGGTTATTGCGGTTGCCGCACCATCACCGAAATGCACGAGAAGGCCGAGTTCGTCCAGATCACGGCTGCCGGCATGCGCGAGTCGCATGTCCACGACGTGCAAATCACCAAGGAAGCCCCCAACTACCACGTGGACTGATCGCTCATGAAGCCATTGCTGCGCGTCGTACTCGTCATCGATGCCCTGCTGCTGCTCGCAGGTGGTGTGCTGTTCGTGCTGACGCCCTGGAAGGGGCTGTACGACGCGTTGCAACTGGTTCAGGTCGATCCAGCCATGGTGGGGCAGGCATTCGGCATTGCGCTGCTCGGGCTGGCATGGCTGGCGTTTCATGCGTCGGTCAACGGCGATCTGACGTCCGGCGTCGCCCGTGCGGTCGGCCATGTGAACTGGCTGATCGGCGTGGTGATGGTGGTCTGGCTGATCGGCCTGCACCGGCCGGAGTTGACCGCGTTTGGTCAGCTCGTGTCGGTCGTCACGGCGGCGCTGTTGGTCGTGATCGGGCTCGGTGGCGTGCAGCTTGCCTCCACGGTGCGCAAGCGCGAGCGCGTGCGGGCCGTCGAGGCCAAGGCGTCGCGCAACGCCGCGGCGCAGCAGCCCGCGCCGGTCGTCGTGCCGCCGCAGCCGCAGCCGGCCGCCACGCGCGTCGAGCCGGGCATTGGCGGCGCGCGGGCGGCATCGGTCGCCGAACCGGCGCCGTCATATGCCGCGCCGTCGTCGGCCGGGTCCGCTGCCGGCACGCGTCCGTACGAGCCGAGCGGTACCGGTCGAGCGACCGATACGCCGGCCGCCCACAGCGAGCCTCCGAAGCCGCCGTTCCACGGTTGACCGGGCGCCACCCGAGCGTGGCGTTCGCCGGGCCTCGCGCCCGGATGGTTTCCGATTCAGATGCAGCGCCGCGTGCGCTGCTTTTCTTACCCGTTTGTTTATCTTCGCGTCCGCAGCCATGCACGACAAAATCCTGATTCTCGACTTCGGTTCGCAAGTCACCCAACTGATCGCGCGGCGCGTGCGTGAAGCGCACGTCTACTGCGAAATCCATCCGAACGACGTCACCGACGAATTCGTCCGCGCGTTCGCGCCGAAGGCCGTGATCCTGTCCGGCAGCCATGCCAGCACCTACGAAGATCACCAGTTGCGCGCGCCGCAGGCCGTGTGGGATCTTGGCGTGCCGGTGCTCGGCATCTGCTACGGCATGCAGACGATGGCCGTGCAACTCGGCGGCAAGGTGGAATGGAGCGACCACCGCGAGTTCGGCTACGCGGAAGTGCGCGCTCATGGCCACACGCGCCTGTTGAACGGCATCGAGGATTTCACGACCGGCGAAGGCCACGGCATGCTGAAGGTGTGGATGAGCCACGGCGACAAGGTTGGCGAACTGCCGCCCGGCTTCAAGCTGATGGCCTCGACGCCGAGCTGCCCGATCGCGGCGATGGCCGACGAGGAACGCGGCTACTACGCCGTGCAGTTCCACCCCGAAGTCACGCACACCGTGAAGGGCCGCCAGATCCTCGAACGCTTCGTGCTCGAGATCGCCGGCGCGAAGCCCGATTGGGTGATGCGCGATCACATCGAAGAGGCCGTGAAGCTGATCCGCGAGCAGGTGGGCGACGAGGAGGTGATCCTCGGCCTGTCCGGCGGCGTGGATTCGAGCGTGGCCGCCGCGCTGATCCATCGCGCGATCGGCGATCAGCTGACCTGCGTGTTTGTCGATCACGGCCTGCTGCGCCTGAACGAAGGGCAGATGGTGCTCGACATGTTCCAGGGCCGCCTGCACGCGAAGGTCGTGCATGTGGATGCGTCCGAGCAGTTTCTCGGCCACCTGACCGGTGTGACCGACCCGGAAGCGAAGCGCAAGATCATCGGCCGCGAGTTCGTCGAGGTGTTCCAGGCCGAGGCGAAGAAGCTGTCGAACGCGAAGTGGCTGGCGCAGGGCACGATCTATCCGGACGTCGTGGAATCGGGCGGCACCAAGACCAAGAAGGCCACCACGATCAAGAGCCACCACAACGTCGGCGGCCTGCCGGAAACGCTCGGCCTGAAGCTGCTGGAGCCGCTGCGCGACCTGTTCAAGGACGAAGTGCGCGAGCTGGGCGTAGCGCTCGGCCTGCCGCCCGAGATGGTCTATCGCCATCCGTTCCCGGGCCCGGGCCTCGGCGTGCGGATTCTCGGCGAAGTGAAGCGCGATTACGCGGATCTGCTGCGCCGCGCCGACGCGATCTTCATCGAGGAACTGCGTGCGACGATCGCCAACGAGCAGGATGCGGCCGCCGGCATTTGCGACGCGTCGCAGGTCGGCAAGTCGTGGTACGACCTGACGAGCCAGGCGTTTGCGGTGTTTTTGCCGGTGAAGTCGGTCGGCGTGATGGGCGATGGGCGGACGTATGACTACGTGACGGCGCTGCGTGCCGTGCAGACCACGGACTTCATGACGGCGCATTGGGCGCATCTGCCTTATGCGTTGCTGGGGCGGGTGTCGAACCGCATCATTAATGAAGTGCGGGGGATCAATCGGGTTGTTTATGACGTGTCGGGGAAGCCGCCGGCGACGATCGAGTGGGAGTGATTCGGCGTCCTTCGAGGACTATCGCCAGCTATCGAAAAGCACTCATAACGTATTGATTTGAAAAGAAATACGTCACGGCAGCTATCGGTGGCTATCGCCGGCCAGCAAAACAGGTTGACGGTAAAGCTGACGGTAAGAATCGAGGCCGAATTAAGACCCTCCCGTTCACTATTCAGACTTTTACCGTCTTTGACGGTAAAAGGCTTCTCGGGAAAGCTTGTTTTATGCGGCTTTCCGGGCATCAACAGGTCTCCTGGTCCCTGACGGTAAAACCTGACGGTAAAGCCGTCAAAAAGCCGGAGGAAACCTCGATGCTTACCGACGCTGCACTGCGCAACCTGAAGCCTAAGTCTAAGATTTATAAGGCTTCTGACCGGGACGGGATGTACGTGACGGTATCGCCCAGCGGTACTGTCACCTTCCGCTACGATTACCGTTTCAATGGCCGCCGGGAAACGCTGACCCTCGGGCGCTATGGCCCTGGCGGTATTTCTCTGGCGATGGCGCGCGAACTGCTCCTGGAGGCGCGCAAATCCGTTCTCAAGGGCATCTCGCCCGCGCTCGAAAAGCAACGCGAGAAACGCCGGGTGGTCGCCATCGAGACCTTCGGCACCGCGATGGAGACATGGCTGGCCAACGCAAGGTTGGCCGACAGCACCCGCGCCATGCGCAAGCACATCATCGATCGGGACATCCTGCCGGTATTCCAGAATCGCCTGCTGACCGAAATCCAGCCTGAAGACCTGCGGGCCTTGTGCAACAAGGTCAAGGAACGTGGCGCGCCCGCTACGGCGGTGCAGATTCGGGACATCGTGAAGCAGGTCTATGTCTACGCCATCGCCCACGGTGAAAAGGTGGATAACCCTGCCAACAGCGTGGGAGCGGCCTCGATCGCCACCTTCGTTCCGAAGGATCGCGCGTTGTCGCCGCTGGAAATTCGGCTGATGGTGCAACAGATGGAATCGGTGGCAACCTATCCGACCATCAAGCTGGCGCTGCGCCTGATTCTGCTGACGCTGGTGCGCAAGAGCGAACTGATCCTGGCCACTTGGGATGAGGTCAATTTCGAGAGGGCGACCTGGACGATTCCGAAGCAGCGGATGAAGGGGCGCAATCCGCATGTGGTCTATCTGTCGCGCCAGGCGCTCGACATTTTCGTCACGCTGCATGCCTGCGCGGCCGGCTCAAGGTTCGTTTTTCCTTCTCGTTACGATGCCGAGCGTTGCATGTCGAATGCAACCTTGAATCGGGTCACGCAACTCGTGGCAGAGGCTGCAAAAACCAAAGGGCTGCCGCTACAACCGTTCACCGTCCATGACCTGCGCCGCACCGGCTCGACGTTGTTGAACGAAATCGGCTTCAACCGCGACTGGATCGAGAAATGCCTGGCGCACGAGGACGGGCGCTCTTCGCGCTCGGTCTACAACAAGGCCGAATACGCGGAGCAACGGCGCCACATGCTGCAAGAGTGGGCCAACCTGGTCGATGCCTGGGGCGACGGGCAGGCCTACGCGCCGAAGCTATTGCCGGAGAACGTGGTCGTGCCGGCGTTGAGCGCGATGGTTTGAGCAGGCTGACTTGCCTCGATGGCGGAAGTTGACAAAAAGTCAACTTCTGCTTATCCTTTTACATGTGAGCATGGAACGATATGCACGTCATATCCAGGAAGCCGTTCAGCGACGCAGCAAAGGCTTATCCGAATGACGCCGACGCGATCGACCGCACCTACCGGGTGCTGCGATCCGGTGATTTCGATACACCGCAGGCACTGCGGCAGGTTATTCCGTCGCTGGACAACTTCAAGTACAAGGACAAGTGGTGGGTGTTGGACATCGGCGGCAATAATCTTCGGTTGATCGCCTTTATCGAATTCCGCGACAACCGGATGTACGTCAAGCACATTGCAACTCACGCCGAGTACGACAAGCTTTGCAAACGCTACCGGAAGGAGAGTGACTGAGATGGGATTTGCCGCCATCAAGGAGCGAGCCCATGCCTTGTTTGACGAGGCGGGTTTCATTGGCCACATCGCCAGTGAGGACGACTACGCCCAGGCGCTGGCGTTGATGGACGAGTTGGTCGAGGACTACGAGGCCAACCGTCCACTGATCGAGATTCTGGCCCGTTCCATCGAGAGTTGGGAAAACGAATCCGACGAGTTTGCGGCATTCAACGCGCGGGTGGCGAAGTTGGGTGGCGTCGACGTGCTTCGCTTGCTGATGGAGCAGCATGGGCTGGGCGTGGCTGATCTGCCGGAGATCGGCAGCAAGTCGCTGGTGTCCAAGATTCTCAACGGTCGGGGGCGTAACCTGACCCGCGACCATATCGCGGCATTGAGCAAGCGTTTCTCGGTCAGCCCGGCTGTTTTCTTCGGTTAAATTGATTCCTGCGCCGGCGCATGCGGGCAGCATGTCGGTCTGCCACTTGGCGGACGTGTTGGACGTGGCGCAAGTGGCTTTGCAGGTCGACGTGACGATGGAAGGCTGGCGGTTGCCGTGCTCGGCGGCCAAGGAGCTGGAAGCTTTGTTTGAATACGACTCGCTGCCCAGCCTCATTCCTCACTCGAACCCGCCCGAACAGGGCGGGTTTTTCGTAGGCGGACATCCGGCTTCGAGACCCCGCCGCGAGGGGCTTGCTTGCGCTGCTCAATCCACGCATCCACTTCGGCCAGATCCCACACGACGCAGCGCGGCGTCAGATTGAAGCGGCGCGGGAACTCGCCGCGGCGCTCCATTTCGTAGATCGTCGTTTCCGCCAAGGGGACGATCTGCCGCAGTTCCTGGCGGCGGATGGTGCGTCGGAAGGGTAAGACACTGCGCTTTGGAAACTGTGGGAGATCGTCGTAGGCGTCCGAGCCGGGCAGCGGGACGGACACGGGGCGCGTAGGCTCCTTGGTGCCGTTGTCCCGGCTGATGAGCTGTGACGGGTTATTCTCCATATCGCACTCCGTGAGTGTTCGGCGCTGCAAGGTTCGCTGCCGCACGAAGTAATGGTGGCTTTCATTGGCTATCGCGGAAACTCGCTGGAGCGTAGAGGAGCGTATTCAAGAACAGTAGTCACGGGAAAAGGACAGGGGCATGGCGACGGTGACGGTTTCTCCGATTCATTTCGAGGACTACAGTGGTATTCAGTTCGAGCGCCTTGTCTTTGCGTATCACGTGCGCGCCGGCTGGCGCGACCTGATTTGGCACGGCCAATCGGGAGGCGACCAGGGACGGGACATCTCCGGCGTCGAGCCTTTTGATGACCGACCTTCACGTAAGACCGTCATCCAATGCGCCAACCGGGACACGCTGACCTTGGCGAAAGCCAAGGGCGACATGACCAAGGCGGTCAAGGCTATAAGCGGAACGCCGGATGCCTTCAAGTTTGTCTCTCGTGGCGCTGTTTCAGACACCAGCCGAACGCAGATCGAGCAAGCTTCGGCGGACTTGGGCGTTGCGCATGTAACGATATGGTCTGGCGTCGAGTTCGAGGAAAACCTGCGGCTTCGCGCCGAATACCTGCTGCACAGATTCGTCCGAGGCATCGAGTTTCCTGATGCCGAGATAGAGATCCGCAAGTTTGTAGATGATTTTCCCGATCTCTCAGATGCCGAGACGCTGCAACTCATGGCGGCTGTGTTCGATCGACCGGTCTTCTATACGCCGTTTCATCAGGAAAGCTCCCTACCTGCTTTTCAGCAGGCGATCGAGGACACCATAGGCGCCCTCAATACCGGTGTATGGCGCACTCGCGAAGGTGACGAGATCAGGCGTGTCCCGTCGATCCATCATCTCCGGGACCAACGCATCCGAGGAGTGCTCGAAAAGGTAGTTCGTCAGGTCGACGAGCTGCGTCGCATTTTCGTGACTCGCCTTAGGGAGGGAGAGATCAGACATTGTGGATGTGGCCAGCCGGAGTGCCCCACATACATGCTCTCGCCAAGAGTTGCGGCCGAACTGGATAAAGCCAGACGAGACATCCTGACGACATTTCGATCAGTGCATGCGCCATTCGGCGTGAGACTTCGTTAGCCCATTGGTATTTTGTTAGATGCGAGCATGGCAATGGCACTGTCCGTCGATCAAATCCAATACCGCAACCGGCATTCACCGGGTGAGGTTGTGGCGCGCGCTGTCCGAACTACTCCTCAATGGCCATGACTTACTCCGCATCGAGCGGATACCGATACGTCAGGCGATTTCGGGAAGCGGGTTTTGCGCCATACGTTGCTGGCCCGTGAGCGCGGCTTCGCGAACGACGTCAAAGCCATAACTCAGCATGGCACTTTCATAGGAGGCCAATGCCTCACTCAATGTCGCCGTTCCCCTTGATACCGCTTTCAAGGCACGACCCAGCGTGACGCCATCGCGCATCGCCACATTGGCACCGCGACCCAACGTAGGCGTCATCCCGTGAATCGCATCTCCCAGCAGCGTGCTGTGGAAAGGTGCATTCAACGCACACGGGACGCTGGTATACATCTCGACTAAGAAGAAAGACAAAGGGTGGCCACTTTTCAATAGGTCGACGGTGGCCTGGGGCCAATTTGCCACGGTCTCCGCAGCGATCGATTGAAGTTCTTGGCTAGATGCTGCGCGCATCGTGGGCAAATCTTTGGAAAAGAATTCAGGTCGGCCTCCGACGATGGATACGAGATAGTCATCGCGTTGTTGAAGTGTGACGTTTGCGATCGAAGGGCCGGCCTGTTCGGGCGGCGTAGGAAACTGCACCGAACCCATTCCTAAAAACACTTTACGCTCGTCCATAGCGACAGTGAAAATGTCGCCCAAGGTTTCCTCAGGCACGGAGTCTCGAATCGCATGTATTGGTAGACGGCCATATATCGCGATGGCTCCAGAATTCATGGTCTCTGCATGGGGTGCGCGCTGCGCACGCACGGCCGACCGAATGCCATCAGCTCCTACCAAGACATCGCCTTCGGCACATGAGCCGTCGTCAAAGTGCGCGATGACACCACCGTGGATTTCTTGGAAGTGCGTCAGGCGTTTGCCAAAACGGATGCGATCTTGCACACCGGCCAGCAAAATCTGACGTAGCGTGGCACGATCCACATTGTAGTGTTCTGGTTTGCCTTCGTGCATGGCCCATACATCTTTACCTAGGTCATCGTTGGTGAGCAGACGCTTCACCACCGACAAATCGGGTTTCAGGATCGTGGTATAGGGTGCGGTGCGTTGTGAAGTGGCTTCAAATACTTGTCGAAGTTCTGGTGAGAGCACTTCGCGCGCTGAATTGATGGCGTCGCCATCCAAGTGAAGGCGATAACCCTGTGGGCGATCCCACGGGGATTTATCGCGTTCGTGAATTTGAAACTCGATCCCGGCGCTACGCAGCGACTGCGCCAAGGTCAGGCCGCCGAGACCGGCGCCAATAATCAAAACATTGAGAGTAGTAGGCATGATCGTCCCTTCCATTTGCATGGTAAGAGACGCACCGGCGGCTTATCTTGTACTTACAAGGAAGCTCTTGCACGGACGCTTGGTCTGCGTCGCCTGGACTACCAACCAGGCAGTGACTTTTGCGCGTCGAAGGTTAAATTCTTAGCTTGATATCGAGAAGTGTCAAGTGACTGTTCTCGTGCCACACGAATGAAGTATTCAGGTTGGCGACCATGCGCGAATCGGAACTTGACGGCAAGCTTCCATATGTGGGCAAGTTTCGTGGGATCGACCCTCCGGTGCTATGGGGTCTCCACAATTCCGCGGCGACATCGGCGAACCAGTCGCACGTTTTATGCAAAGGTGCGATGAAAGTATGGTGGCTCGCGCAGGTCCTTTCCCCCGTTGAAACCCGGCAGACGGTTCCATTGGCCCAGCGTGCAATAGACATGGGTGGCCGTAACAAAGACGGCGTCGGGCCAGATGATGCGCGGGTCGCGCACAACGACATCCATATGTCCATCGGGGTAGCGTCGCATGACTGCATCGTGCTCGCCAGCAGTCAGATAGATGCGATCCAGCTCATCGGTCGCGAGACCGTCTGTCATCACCTTTTCTCCATGATCCACCACGCCTCTGGCAAGTACTGCATCGGATGCATCAAAGTCTGCGAGCAGATTTGTGGCGATGCTGTATAACCGGCGACTCGTCAACGGGGAGTAATAGAGCCGGGAACTGTCTGCGCTGAGCGTGATGCTGTCCGCGCCACCTACAGGAAAGGTCGGGTGACCGGGGGCGTAACGCATCGGCCGTCCTTCAAGTACCACGACAAAACCCTTTTCCGGCTGCGTCGAAGGGTGATCGGCGAGAGCGCGCCGCTGGCGTCCGGTTGCGATATCGACCACGACCAGCGCGCCTGACGTCCCGAAGGACGAGTCTGCTATGTAGACAGTGCCTTGGGCGCCATGGGTCAGATCGACACGCAGGTCGTTCATGTGGCTGTTGCTAAGCATCGCCGGTGGTTGAAGCACGATGCTCGCAATCAGTTGGTCCGACTGGGGATCGATGCCGATCACCTTGGCCGAGCCCGGCGCGATTGGGTGCCCCGCAAGCTTGCCGTCGTCAATAGCCCACACACGTTCCCGGCTATCGGTCGTCATGCCGTGTATGGATATGAGACGTTGCGAGGGCGGCCTGTCCGAGGGCATGCTGAGTGCGGCGTTGGGGTAGGGAACGAGCGTGCCATCGCGCAATTCCGCCAGCGTCGCTTTGCGATGGTTGTCGGCGTGCCGAGGGAAGCCAACGAACACGCGCCCTTCGGGTGTCACGACGACGCCGGATGCCCCAGGTCCCGCGAACGCCGCGACGATCTCGAACGAACCATCCGGTGTAGCATCACCTGACACCGTGTCTGCACAGGCTCTTCGGGTCAACGCGGTCGTGAGCGTGCTGCTGGCCGCTGCAGCGACGAAGTTGCGGCGCTTCAATGGAATTCCCCCTTGTATTTGTGCACCGCGGCTTGCGCACAGGTCTGGTCCCTGTCGCCGCCTGGTGCACCGGACACATCTATGCCTCCGATCACGGTGCGATCGGCCTTGCGCAACGTAACGCGCCGAGAATGAACAGGAATTCGGGTACGGTCGCCAACAAACCGTCATCGAGCGGACTGGTCACCTTCGCGGCGATCAACTCTCTCGTGGAGTCCTTGTCGAAGGCCATGCCGTAGGAAAAGGCGGTGTACGCCTTGCATACGACACTGACAGTGACTGCAGCGGTACGGAGTCGCCTTTGACGACCGCCTGTGGGTGGCCAGAAGGATCGACGACAGTTGCCGTGACCGAATATCTGCGGCCGGCGCAGAGGTGTACGGCTTCGGCAGCGAGCGCTTGGGCAGTTTGCCAGCGCAGCCTTTGCGTCGTAACCGCATGATGGGCTATCCTGATCAGACGCGGGCAAGCGCCGCAGGCTGTGATTCGGCTGAATCCAAATTCTCAACAGGATCGCCCTGTTGCGCCAAGTGGATGCGGAGGCCCGTTTCTCCGGAACCGAGGCCAGGCTTGAGCACCTGCTGTCCGTCATAGTGGCCGCCATTCTGAGTGCGATACGGGATCGGCGCGTCGGTGAAGATATTCTCCATCCGGACCTTGAAGGCTGCCGCGACTTCCACCCAGCGCTCTTCAGACAGGCGGTCGCTCTGGTAGATGGGGAAGGGCGGCATAACGTCCATGCCCGGATAGAAGAGCTGTCCATGCTGGATGGGCCACAAGATCTCGTCGAGGCGGCCATTTACGCCGCGCTCGCTATAGTGCGGCTCGCGCCCACCCATGCTGACGACAACCATCGCTCGGCGACCGGCCAGCGTTCCTTCGCCATACCGATCGCCCCAGCGTTCACCACCTTGCAGGCCGACGCCGTAAGCGAAGCCGTGCGCATAGACGCGCTCGACCCAGCCCTTCAAAATCGCCGGTGCGCTGAACCACCACAACGGGAAGGTGAGGATGACCGCGTCGGCCCACAGCAGCTTCTGCTGCTCAGCCACGACATCGGCGGGTTGGGTGCCCGTGGCGAAGGCGTTGCCCGATTCCGATGCATAGCGTAGCCGATCGGCGTTCTTGCGCTGCGGGAAGTCGGCTGCATCGGCGACGGCCTTCCAGCGCATGGCGTAGAGGTCAGATACTTGAACCTGATGGCCCTGCGCTGTCAGCGTTTCGACCGCGAGGTTCTTCAAAGAGCCGGTCAGCGACTGGGCCTCTGGATGGGCGTGGACGATAAGAACGTTGCTCATAGGGTGATCCTGAATAATAAAGGGAAGAGGCGACCTTCGACCGTTCTCCTCAAAGCTAGACAGCTCTAAGGACTTTCACCGTTCAACTCGTTGATGGTGAAGCATGCAGCGTAGATGGCTATCAGGTATATTGGAAATGAATTTCACAGATACCTGGTATTGCCATGGATAATTTGCGTAGTCTCGACCTGAACCTTCTGCGCACGCTCAATGTATTGCTTGAGGAGCACAACGTGAGTCGGGCGGCCGAGCGCCTCAATCTGTCGCAGCCGTCTGTCAGTGTCCATTTATCCAAACTCAGAAGAGTCTTCAAAGATCCTCTGCTTTTGCCCGGGCCTCGCGGTATGCGACCAACGGCAAGAGCCGATTCGTTGCGGGAGTCGCTTTCCGTGGCCTTGGCTGCCCTGAACGAAGTCATGTCGCCGTTACAGCCGTTTGACCCATGCACCGCGGCGCTAACTTGGAAGATTGCCGCGACGGATTACAGTGAAACGACTGTACTGCTACCCACGCTTCCAAGGCTGCGTGAATATGCGCCGAATTCTCGCGTTAGCGTTACGCAGATCCCACCGCGTCTCATTGCCAGACAATGCGAAATAGGTGAAGTTGATCTAGCATTCCATACGGCGGACGAAGCGCCTGACGGGTTACGCCGAAAGACCTTGTTTCAAGAAAAGTATGTCTTGGTCGGACGGCCTGATCATCCGCGACTCAAGCGGAGAATTACCGTGTCGCAGTTTTGTAAACTGGATCATGTAATCGTGTCACCGGATGGAGGGGGATTTGTCGGCGTCACTGATATGACTTTGGCACAGCTTGGTTTGAAGAGGCGAGTTGTACTTTCAGTGCCCCATTTCACCTTCGTACAAGACGTGTTGTCGTGTACGGACTTAGTTTCGATGCTCCCATCGCGACTGCTTAAAGGCGAATCCAGATTGCGATCGATCGCGCCACCGGTCGAGGTTCCTGGGTACGAAATGGTAATGCTGTGGCACGAACGGTCACATCGCGACCTTTCGCATCAATGGTTACGGGAGCTTATCGGTTCGAGCATTAAGGGGGACGATTAGCAGGCGCGAAGATGTGGTGACTTAGAAAGGTTCCGTTGGAAAGTTGCCGGTCAGCGAAGGTTGAGTCTGCACAGACACAACCGGCATCGGTGCGATGCTTTATGCCGTGCTCGATCCGTATGCGGGAAACTCGCAAGTACGGTTCTTCGGGGGGCCGCGTATCCGAGAGGGAACGCGGCTACCCTCTATCGAACTGCTGGAATTGGACAAGTCGGGCATCCACGTTGCCGAGTACCTGACGACCTTGCCGTCGCGCTGCGCATCGAGCCGCCTACGGCGTCTTGCCCCTTCGGGCTTCCACGTTTGCCTTCGATGTTAATGATTTCGCTGCGTGGCGTTTAAAGGCTATCGGCTTCGAGGCGAGCGAGTGCGGCAAGGATGTCGGCGACCTCGGTGCGGGCGGTATAGTCGGGCTGGACATCGACGAAGCGTACGGTTTGAGTTCGGTCAATGATCAGCACGGTGGGCCGAGGCAAATAGGTAGCTCCTCCGGCGTTGACTTTGACGAGGTCAAGGCCAAGTTTGCGTTGCGCCGCCAGAACGTCGTCGGCCTGCTGGAAGGCGATGCCGATGCGTTGGGCTACCCGACTACCCGGGTCCGACAGCACGGCGAAGGCCAAGCCGGCTTTCTCTGCGGTCGTCAGGGACTGATCGGGGGACTGCGGGCTGATGGCGACCAGGCGGGCACCGAAGGCATCAAGCTGGGGAAGCAGTTCCTGCTGGTAGGCACGCAGCGCCAGGTTGCAATAAGGGCACCATCCGCCGCGATAGAACACGATCACTGCAGGTCCCGTCTCGACGAGCTGGTCGAGGCTGACCGGCTTGCCCGTGGCGTCGTCGAGAGTAAAGGTCGCTAGAGGGTCGCCAACCTTGACGGCCTCGGACGGGACCCCCTCCGCCAGAAAGTGTTCGACACTGCGGTCGAACACTTCAAGGACCTCGGGCGGGAGTTGCTTGGCGGCAACAGCTTTAAACTGGTCGGATTGTTCGCGGATCGTGGCAGGCACTGGGAATCTCCTTGGTCGAGAGGGTAGAACATTGAGTGGACTAATTAGTCCATTCGATTGAAACAGGCAACCACTGGACTGTCAAGTCCAGTTACAGGGATAATGAAGTCATGGGAGTACAACCAACCACCGAGCGGGGGCGTCAAACCCGACAACGCATCGTGGACGCTGCGGCTCAAGTCGTGGCCGAGAAAGGGGCGTTGGCGGCGAGTCTGGATGACGTTGGCGCGCGCGCCACGGCTTCGCGCAGCCAGCTATACCACTACTTTTCCGACAAGACCGACCTACTACGGGCGGTGGCCGAGGCGACCAACGACGCCGTACTCGGCGCCCAGACCGACCTCTTTGCCATGCTCGATACCTGGGGCGGCCTGGTGGCGTGGACCGACGCCATCATTACCATCCAGGAGCAAGGGGCTGGGCCGAGAGGCTGCCCCATTGCCAACCTCCTCGGACAGATTGGTGAGCGTGACGATGGCATCCGAGCTGTCCTCGCCGAGGGTTTCGACCGATGGGAGGCTCACATCCGGTCGGGTCTCACCGCGATGGTGACTTCCGGCGAACTCCGCGCCGAGACCGATCCAAAATGGCTGGCTACATCCACCCTCGCCAGCCTTCAGGGCGGACTCGTTCTCGCCCAGGCTCACCGCGATCCCCGACGGCTCCGCGATGCTCTCGATGGCGCACTCGCGCTCATCCGAACTTATCGCGCTTAGACGAAAGAATTTTCCGCTCGAACCCGCCGGCGGCTTTACCATATATTCGTCGGGCGCCCCGGCGCCCCGGCGTCCCGGCGTGCCGCCGTCGGGCTCGCGGGCTGCGTCCCGCGCCTCATACTGAGTCGCGGCCATCCGGTTTTGACCCCTGACACCTCTAGCCCTCATGGGCCTGCGCACTCCGCTTGCGCCAGCTTATCCAGCCGACCACGAGTGACCATGTCGCCACGACGAGTGGCGGTACGGCGTGCCTGTATTCGCCGTGAATGATGACGGTCGCGAGGGCTGCAAACATAACGGTGCAGCCGAGTGCCGAGCCCAGCAGGCGACTCCGCGTCCGGATGAGCAGGATGGCAGCAGTGAGTTCCAACGATCCGGTCACGAAATGGAACCAGCGCGGGTACCCCCATTTCAGATATTCCTCGTAGATAGATCCAGAGGCGAAGATGTTGCTGAGTGAACCCACGACGAAGAAGGCGGCAAGAGCCAAGGGCAAGACTTGGCGCCACGAGATTTTGGACATTGGTCCAACCTTGGATGATGAATTTTCTGCCGAAGAAATAAGGTGACCCACGAGACCAGTCCTCACCACAGGAGTAAGGGTGTCTGTTTCAACCAGGTGCTGGTCGCCAGTTGCTCCACCACGAACCGAGCTACATCAGCGCGTGCGACCTTGCCGCCGTTGACGCCGGCGAGGTCAACGATGGCCCTGACGCTTCCGCGAGCTGAGTCGTTGGTGAGTCTGCCGGGACGGACGATGACCCAATCGAGTGAGCTGGCGCGGATCGCGGCTTCCTGACGCCCCTTGTCTTTGTAGGCATGGCGAAGTAGCAATGGCTGAAATAGTCGGTCGAACACGAAGCCGCCGTGGCCGCGGCTATCTGCCACCCCCAAGGCCGAGATGCAGACCAGACGGCGTACGCCGCTGCGGGCCATCGCCAGGAGCAGCGCATTTGTCGCTTCGGTCAGCAGGCTGACCTCGTTGAATGGGCTAATGCCGGTACCCAGCGAGCTGATGACCGCATCACAGCCGTCCAAGGCGCGCATGAGAGCGCCTTCATCGCGAGCGTCCCCCTCGATGATGTCTGCTCCCGGGAGATCGGGTGCGCGTGCCTTCGAGCGAACCAGTGCCACGACCGAATGACCTTTCTCCAGGGCGTCGTGAACGATCAGCCGCCCGGTGCCACCCGTTGCACCCAAAACAAGAACCTTCATTGTCAACCTCGATTTTTATTGGAACGACCGCCGCGCTTCACAAGGAAAAGGGCTGCTTTGGCTACTCTGCCAAGACCGCGATGGGATGCGAATTTCCAGAGCAGACTCCAAAATTCTGATCCCACCGCTGATCCGCAGACCTACGCCGTAGCGGCCTTCTGGGCCGCCGCAAAAACATCGCGAGCAGACGTGGCGCCCGGTACGTGCTCCGTACCCTCCACCCCGACGTCCATCCCTCCGGCGTTGACGGCGTCATACATGATTTCGGCAGGGCCAGACCAACCCTTCGGGATGCCGAACTGTTCGAATGCATCCGACCACTCGGCTCGCGGGACGGCAACGGCCTTGACCTCGAGCTTCATCACTTCGCCCAATTGCGCCGCGACTTCATCTGCGCTCACCATGGAACCGAGTTCGATGACCCGGCGCCCCCGCCAGGCCGGTCCGTTCAGCAGCATTGCGATCTCGGCGCCGATGTCATCAGTTGCGACCATGGTCGATTTTCGATTTGTCGGGTTGTAGAAGACGGGCAGCGTGCCGCCCTGGGCGACGTGAAAGCCGTAGAGGAAGTTTTCGAAGAACCCGCCGGCTCGCACATAGGCGATCGGCACCGTCAGGTCGCGAAAACCCTGTTCCAGTAGCGTCAGCGCCGTGATCAGGCCCATTCCGCTGGTTTTGTTCGCGCCCATCGACGAAAGTGCGACGACTCGCGGCACCGGCGCTTTGTTGAACGCCTCTACATAGTTCGCGACGACACCCTTCGCTTCCCTGAAATCCGGCGAAGGAGCCCAGATCGGCGGCAACATGACAAACGCGCCATCGACGCCCTTGAGCGCCGGCCCGATGGAGGCCGCATCATTCCAGTCGCCATCCACCAGTTCGACGCCTTGGTCAGCCCAACGCGCCGCCTTTGCGCGATCTCGGACCAGCGCGCGTACCTTTTTGCCCTGTGCCAGCAAATGCGCTGCCGTCGCGCCACCTACTTTTCCCGTAATGCCCATGACCAAAAACATGAGTGTTCACCTTTAATTAGTTCGACGGCCCATGGTAGTTCCCGCGCTATTATTTGAATACTAGGTACATTCGGAACGGGCTGTATAGATGAACTTAACAATCGCGCGCACTCATTTGGATGGACTTGTCATGTTTCTGACCGTGGCGGAGTGCCAAGGCTTCCGCGCTGCGGCACGGCACCTCGGCATCACGCCGTCCGCGGTCAGTCAGGGGATACGTAGCTTGGAGGAGAGGGTTGGCGCCCCCCTCTTTTCCCGGACGACCCGAAGCGTCAGGCTCACTGAAGCGGGCGAACGTCTGCTGGCCCACGCACGGCCGGCCGTCGACATGCTCACGGCGGGGCTGGACGCCGCGAGTGACCTGGGTGACGAGATCACCGGCCGACTGCGCATCAATGTGCCCAGGCCAACCTTGCCGCTGCTGGTAAATCGCTTGCTGCCCGACTTTCTCGACGCTCACCCAAACATCGAACTCGAACTGGTGGGCGAGGATCGTCCGATTGATATCGTCGAGGAAGGTTTCGATGCGGGAATCCGTCTCGGAAACTTTGTCCAGATTGATATGGTCGCGGTGTGGCTGACGCCACCCGAGCGCTTTGTTGTCGTTGGCGCTCCGGCGTTATTTCGGGCGCATGGCCGTCCGGCGTCTCCGTATGATCTGCAGAATTTCCGTTGCATCCTGCTCCGTCAGTCAGTGCGGCCCCTCGATCATTGGCAATTTGTCGTCGATGGTCAGCACATGACGGTGGGCGTTGCGGGGCCCCTTGTGATCAACGACGTCGAGGCTTGCATTCACTCAGCGCTTAGAGGTGCCGGACTCTTCCAGGTGCCGCGTTCGGTCGTGATGTCGCATCTTGAAAGGGGTGACCTGCAGACCGTGCTCGAACCGTATTGTGAAGAGGTTCCCGGTTTTTCCCTTTATTACCCAAGCCGCAGTCAGTCCCTGCCCAAACTTCGTGCATTTGTCGATTTCGCCACCCAGCGAATGCGGAGAGCGTTCGAGCCAGGCGATTACCTGACGGCCCCTGTGCATACCCAAGTTAGGTGACTAGCGCCAATCGACAACGTGGCCCAGCCTGCCAACGTTGACAGTAACTTCGTCCGGAACCAGCGCAGATGCATTGCCACACCTCATCGCGCCTGAAGAATTGAGCCACCCGCTCGATCACGACTGACCGATGGCGTCCCCGGCCAAAAGGCCGGCCGCGCTCTTGTGCTGCGCATCGAGCCGCCGATGGCGTCTCGCCCCTTCGGCTTCCATCGCTGACGTCTCCGGCCCGGCTCTTCGATCCGGGCCTGCGCGCTTGCGCTTGCGTGGGATCAGCGCCCCTTGCGGCCGGTTGCCTGTCCAGCCGTCTTTCCTGACTTCATCCCCTTGTCCGCGACTGTAGCCCGCGGCCGTGCGCCGTCAAGGCGCGCCGGGCCGTGTCCTCGGCTGCGCCTGCGGGCCGCACCCACCCGGCGCTTTCCTCCTTGACGGCACCCGTCTGCGCGCTCCTGACCGTCGCGGGCGATGAACTCAGGAAAGACGGTGGCAACGAGGCCGGCCCAGGTCTCTGCGCCGACCCCACCGGAAGTCCAAAGCGGGCTCCGAATCTAGGAATCCGGTGGGGTTTTCAACAGCCAACCCTTGTCAGGAGAAAGACCATGCAACTCGCTTCCCGTTTCGCTTCGCGCTCCCCGGTATTGCGTTCGGAACATCCCTTGTCGGATGACCAAATCCGCGCCGTGGTCCCGTCCATCTTCGCGGACGCCCCGCACGAAAGCCGCTCGCAACGGTACAGCTACATCCCGACCGCGACCGTGCTGCAGGAACTGCGCGGCGAAGGCTTCGAGCCTTTCATGGTGTGCCAGACCCGCGTGCGGGCTGACGACCGCCGCGACTATACCAAGCACATGATCCGGCTACGCCACGCCAGCCAGATCAACGGCCGCGAGGCTAACGAAATCATCCTGCTGAACTCGCACGACGGTACGAGCAGCTATCAGATGCTCGCCGGCATGTTCCGCTTCGTGTGCCAGAACGGCCTCGTTTGCGGCGACACCGTGGCGGACGTGCGCGTACCCCACAAGGGCGATGTGGCCGCGCAGGTCATCGAAGGCGCTTACGAAGTCCTGCACGGCTTCGACCGGGCGCAGGAATCCCGCGATGCGATGCAGGCGATCACGCTGGACGCCAGGGAATCGGAAGTGTTTGCTCGCGCGGCGCTCGCGTTGAAGTACGACGAAGACAAGCCCGCGCCCATCACGGAATCGCAAATCCTGATGCCGCGCCGTCACGACGACAGCCGTCGCGACCTCTGGAGCGTGTTCAACCGCGCGCAAGAAAACCTCATCAAAGGCGGCCTGTCCGCCCGCGCCGCGAACGGTCGCCGCCAGACCACGCGCCCGGTGCAGGGCATCGACAACGGCATCCGCCTGAATCGCGCCTTGTGGCTGCTGGCCGATGGCCTGCGCCAGTTGAAAGCCTGAATCCCCACGCGGCAGGGGCAGGCAGCAGCCCTTGCCGCTTCTCTCGCTGCTGCATCCCAACCGCTAGGAGTTATCACCATGAACGCCGTCACCCAAGCCGAAGCCATTGCCCTCGAAACCGCCACCGCGCTGGAAGTGGCCGATCCGACCAAGAACCTCATTTTGGTTCCGCTCTCGCAGTTGCTGCCGCGCCGCTCCAAGCGCAACGCGCGCACGACCCCGCGCCTGTCTATCCCCGAACTCGCTGCGAGCATTTCCCGCGTCGGCCTGCTGCAAAACCTGATCGTCATTCTTGCCGCCGATGGTGAGCAATACGAAGTGGTGGCGGGCGACCGTCGCCTGACCGCCTTGAAGCTGCTGGCGAAGAAAAAGCGCATCACCGCCGACCATGACGTGCCGTGCCTGCTGGTGCCCGATGCGTCGGCGCGTACCGTCAGCCTTGCCGAAAACCTGTTGCGCGAGCAGATGCACCCCGCCGACCAGTTCGAGGCATTCGCCGCGCTGGTCAAGGAAGGCCGACCCATCGAGGACATTGCCGCCGATTTCGGCGTGTCCCCATTGACGGTGCAACGCCGCCTGAAACTGGCCGACGTGTCGCCGCGCCTGATGGCCGACTACCGCGCCGGGGCCGTGACGTTGGAGCAGTTGATGGCCCTCACCATCACCGACGATCACGCCGCGCAGGAAGCCGCGTACTACAGCGCGCCGGAATGGCAGCGCGGTGCATCGGCACTGCGCGAGCGCCTGACCGAGCGCGAAATCGATGCGACGCATTCACTGGTGCGCTTCGTTGGCCTCAGCACCTACACGAAGGCGGGCGGTGGCCTTCGCCGCGACCTGTTCGCGGACGACGACAGCGGCACCTATCTAACCGATGCCGCGCTGCTGGAAACGCTGGTGCGCGGCAAGCTGGATGCGATGGCCGAGGACGTGCGCGGCGAGGGTTGGGCGTGGGTGGAAGCCGTACCGCACATGAGCCATGCCGACCGGCAGACGTTCCAGAATGCACTGCGCCAGCGGCGCGAGCCGACCGCCCGCGAGGCCCGCCGCATCGCTTCGCTGCAAGGCCGTCTCGACAAGATCGACGCGACGTTAGAGGAAGCCTACGACGCCGAGGACGAGGATAAGGTGGCCACGCTGGAAGAACGGCGCGAGCAGGTGGCCGAGGAACTGCAAGCCATCGAGGACGCCTTGCAGGACTATGCCCCCGACGTGCGCGTGGTGGCCGGTGCCATCGTCACGCTCGACCGCGAAGGCGAAGCCGTCATCCATCGTGGGCTGCTGCGCGAGGCGGAGGCCAAGGCGCTGCGCACGTTGCACCGACTGCGGCAGGGTTTCGCGGAGGGCGGAAACCCGAACGAGGACGAAGGCGACACCGACGACGAAGCGCCCAAGACCGCGAACGTCTCCGACCGGCTGGTGCAGCGGTTAAGCGCCCACCGCACGGCGGCGCTGCAAATCGAAGTGGCGCAGCATCCGCACGTTGCGCTGGCCGCGCTGGTGCATGGCATGGTGCAGACCGTCTTGCAGCCCGACGCCTACGGCGATGGCCTGCCGCTCGGCGTGCGCGTGAACGTGCAAAACCGGCTGGAAAGCATGGCCCCGGATTGGCCGGATTCGCGTGCTGCCGTGGCCTTGCATACGTTGCAGGAAGTCGCGGGCGGAGCGTTGCCGCAGGACAGCGGCGAACTGTTCGTCGTGTTGCTGGCGAAGTCGCAAGACGAGCTGGTGCGGCTGCTGGCCGCGTGCATCGCGTCCACGGTGGACGTCGTGACGCCGCGCGCCTCGCAGCGTCAGCCCGGCGCGGAACTGGCGCAGGCCGTGGGGCTGGACATGGCCGCATGGTGGAAGCCGACCGCCGAGGGCTATTTCCGCCACGTTTCCAAGGCGGTGATTCTGGCGGCAGTGGATCAGTTTGCGCCGTCGCACGTCACCCGCCTGTCGAAACTCAAGAAGGCCGACATTGCCAGCGAAGCCGAGCGGTTGGCTAAGGACACCGGCTGGATGCCCGCCGTGTTCCAGACCGAGCACCACACGGAGCCGGAGGGCGTACCGGGTGCGGCCAGTGATACGGACGCGCCGGAAGATGCGGCCGACGAGGCGCACGCGAACGCGCTGGCCGCATGACGGTGCAGCATGGCCTCGGCGCGGTTTGCGCCGGGGCTTTCCTTGAACCGGGCGCGGCAGGTCTGCCGCGCCCGGTTTCTACGTCCCAACAAAACCGCCCCGTCGCCACCTTTGACCAGGCGGCGACGGGGCGAGCGCGCAACGGCTTTGCGCGCGGCACGGCAATCGGTGCCCGCTGGCGCGGGCAAGGTTTCGATGGCGCCCCGCCACGAAGGCCAGGGCGTGCGGGGCTACGCCCCGGCTTGCTGCGGCAGGTTGTGCGAAAACGTGTCGTCCTCGACGCTGGCGATTCGCCCCCGGTACGTCACGAAGGACGGCTCACCGACACGCCGCCCGGCCGCGCTTATGGAGCTTCCACGCCACGCCTCAAGCACGTTGCCGCAATCTGCGGCAAGGAGCGTTCTCGCTTGCCGTTGGAGTATTGGCCTTGTCCGCCTCAGGGCACAAACCGGTGCAGCCGTCATGCAGGGATGCCGAGTCGGTCACGTCTCCATTCGGATCAGGCGGCCTGTGCGTCCTTGGCTTGTCGTGAATCCTGGCGGGGGCGCGGCTGCGCCTCGGGCTTCATGGCCGCAACCTTCCAGCGAAAACAATTTCCCCGCCGCTGCGCGGCTTCCTCGCGGGACAAATTCTTTGCGCTTCCAGGTTCTCCGCGTTGCTGCGACCGCTGCGCGGTGCGACCCGCCCATCCCCCGCCGGCCGGATCACAACAAGGACGCACTTGCGCGACCTTGGTTCACCGAAAGGAGAAACATCATGGCTAACATCGGCACCTTCACAGCAGAGAAAGACGGCTTCACTGGCACGCTTCGCACCCTGACGCTCAACGTCAAGGTCAAGCTGGTTCCCAACGACAAGGGCGATAGCGAGAGCGCCCCCAACTTCCGCGTGCAGGCGGCAGGTCACGACATCGGCGCGGCGTGGAAGAAAGTCAGCAAGGCCGAACGGCCCTACGTGTCCGTGACCCTGGACGATCCTTCGTTCCCGGCCACGGTCTACGCCCGCCTGATCGAGAATGAAGACGGCACGCACGACCTGATCTGGTCGCGCAGCAAGCCACAGCAGGCGGATTAACCGCCGCCCACCGCGCCCCGCCCCTTGCGGCGGGGCGCGGTGCTGTCCGAGACAGCAGGGCAAAAACTACGCGCCGGACGCCGCAAGCTGGCTTTCCGTCGCGGTCATTAGTGCCGCCGTGCTGCACTCCAACGCGCCGGCGATCTTGAAGATGATCGCCAGCGTGGGCATGTGCTCGCCACGCTCGATCTTGCCCAGATGGGAACGCTCGATCCCGGCCTGGTGCGCCAGCAATTCCTGGGCAATGCCGCGCTCCGTGCGCAACGCGCGCACCGCCGCACCGAACGCTTGGGCCAGTTCGGCATCGAAGGTGGTGGCGCCGGCCGGTCGGCCGGGTTGGACGGGACGCTTCTGCATGGACAGAAGCGTCCAATCGCGGCACAATTAAAACCACGTTATCTTTAACTCATTGGTGGCAATTTAATCTGCTTCCATGTTTTTGGTGGAATCCGCATCGGCGGATTCCAGCCGAACTAGGGAGTCACATCCACGTCTTTCCTGACCAGCACAATTCTGCATCTGCGTTTTCGTGCATGTACGGATTCGATGGCTTGTGCATTCGTGCTTGCGCATGAATGCACAAGCCCGGTTTCGCGGTTCGGTGCTTCTACGCAAAAGCGTGCCCGTGCATCCTCGGCTTTGCAGGATTCCTGACTATGACTCAGCCGTTGACCACTACTGCCGAGCGCGTGCAATTGCTCGCCAACGGCGCAGCACGCGCCGCCGATCACGGTATCGACCTGATGCCAGTAGTGCGGCTGTTCACCCCAGACGCGCACACGATCTGGCTGCTGGCCGCGCTCGACCCGACCGATGGCGATACCGCCTGGGGATTGATCGATCTCGGCATCGGGATGCCGGCGCTGGGTACGGTCAAGTTGTCCGACCTAGCCGGTATTGTCGGGCCACAGCAACGGCCCGTCCTGCGCGACCTGCATTTCCATGCGGTGAGGCCGCTATCTGGGTACGCTCAGCTCGCACAACGCGATGGCTCTATTCCTGATTGACCGAGGTGTACTGTGTCTTTTTCGATCTAATATCAGACGAATACGGTCTCGATCGGTACTCTTGCGCCAGACGGGTACGATCTGACTGAAAGAGACATGATGCGCGGTCCAGCTTGCGGCAGCGTGTCCGGTGCCGCGCGTCATTTCCGTGCGGCGTAGCCGCCGCACTCGGACGATCCGTGCAAGGCTTCGGAGCGAACCAGTCCTTATTACGGCTTGAGTTGATTGTCTACTGGACGGCACTGATGTTGCCGCTGCCGTAGCTCCCATGTTCGACGCCCGTGGCGACGTGCCTGCCCGACAGGAGGTAACGTCATGGCTGATCAAAACTCCGACGCTTGGTATCCGACCGCCGCATACCTGTACGTGCTGCATCTGGATGGCCCCGCGCTGGCCTGGGAGTACCTGCGCCGTCATCCCGACTACCGGCGCGACTGGCTGTGCCGTCGCAAGCTGGAAGCGGCGCATGCTTGGGGATTGCGCTTGCTGGAAGACCCGGCATTGGATGCGCGTGACGCGCATCCAGCCTGGTTTCATGAACACAGCGGCGGACTACAGCTCTACCCAGATGCCGACCCGCCGCCGGAGGCACACGCCTTCGAATTCTGGTGCATCCCCGGTCACAAGTACCTGATCCACGACGGCAAGCGCCTGGTGCTGACCGCACGCTGGCCTGGCTGCTGCGTGCGGCTCGCACTCGCGCCGGGCTTGGCCAATGGCATGGCCTATCTTTATGCCGTCCATGCCCGCGCCGCGCCGCGCGCGAGCTATCGCGCGATCACGACCGAGCTGGACAAGCTGGCGACGGTGGACGCGGCGGCCGTGCCTGCGGCAGCGGCGTGCTCGCGGCCCACGCCTGCCGCGTTGCTGGAACTTCACACCTTGCAGGCGCTCGACGCGACCCTGGCGGGCGCGTCCTTGCGCGAAACGGCAGCCGGGCTATTCGGCACCGAGGCCGTGGTCGCCGGCTGGTACGCCGACGGTGGCCTGCGCTCGCGCGTGCGCCGCCTGGTACGGCGCGGCCAATCGTTGATGCGCGGCGGCTACCGCCGCCTTGCACAGTTCGATTGACCTGCACAGGGTCGTTTTGCCTGCACTGCAAAACGACCCTCCGCGCAACGCATCGCTTTTTCGAGACTGCCTCCATCCGGCTGCGCTGGTGCTGCCGGCGTTTCTGACCGATGGAGGTTTATCCGATGCGTCCCGCTCCCTTGCAGCCTGCCGCTGCACCCGTTGCCACGCCTGCACAACCCCAACGCTACCTGACGAACGACGAAGCTGCCGAGTACCTGCGGCTGTCGCCGCGCACGCTCGAAAAACAGCGCGTGATCGGCAACGGGCCGAAGTTTCGCAAGTTCGGCCGCCGCGTCATGTACGCAGCGGCCGACCTCGATGCCTGGGCTGACCAGCGCAGCTACGAAACCACGTCCGATCCCGAATATGCCGAGCATCACTCGGCTGATAGCCGTGCGCGCTGACGGGCGACGCGCCGGTGGCCATCGCCATACCCAGCCCATCGCAGGAGCGGGAACAGCTCGACCTGTTCCGCGCCTTGCCGGGCGACATGGTGCCGCGCGACGCCCAGGACTTGATGGCGTACCCGTTCTTCTCGCTGGCGAAGTCGCGGCGCACCGCGCCGATCGACTTTCGCAGCGGGAACGTCACGATCCGCGTGGAAGGCACGCAGGAGCATGGCATAGCGACCATCTGGGACGCGGACGTGCTTATCTGGGCGGCCTCGCAGATCGTGGAAGCGCGCGACGCGGGCCTGCGGCCGTCGCGGCTGATGCACGCCACACCCTACGAGATCCTGCGCTTCATCGGGCGCGGCGTGTCGCTGCGCGACTACCAGCGCCTGAAAGCCGCGCTCGACCGGCTGCAATCGACCACCGTGGCGACGTCCATCCGCGAGACGACCGGGCGCCGGCTGCATCGCTTCTCGTGGATCAACGAGTGGAAGGAACTGGCCGACGCCCGCGGCACGCCGCTGGGCATCGAGCTGATTCTGCCAGACTGGTTCTATGCAGGCGTGCTCGATGCCGCGTTGGTGCTGACAATCGATCCGGCGTATTTCCGGCTGACGGGCGGCATCGAGCGGTGGCTGTACCGGCTGGTGCGCAAGCACGGCGGCAAACAGCCGCATGGCTGGCAATTCGACTTCCGACACCTGCACCGCAAGTCGGGCAGCACGGCGAAGCCCTACGACTTCGCCTGCGATCTGCGCGCGCTGGTCGCGCGGCAGTCGCTGCCCGGCTACGTGCTCGGCATCGAGCAGATGCCGGACGACGGAACCGAATTGCTGACCTTCCGGCCCGTGCCGTTCACGGCACGGGGATAACTCGGGGAAAACGTGTGGACGGCCTCGTGCTATCAGGCGTGCCGGGCATCGTGCTATCAGGCGTGTCCCTATCGTGCTATCAGGCGTGCGAAATCGCCGGAAAGCCAATAACGGCACGGGTTTCCGCGCTCTCTAACTTACCTAACTTAAAAGCTCTAACTTTTGGTAAGAGCATGCCGTTTCGGTGGACAACCGCCAAACGGCACCACATGCAACCGCGAAAGCCTGGCTTTCCCACACGGAGGGCCGCGCCATGATCGTCGCGTTGCTCAACCAGAAAGGCGGCGTTGGCAAGACCACGCTCGCCACGCACATCGCTGGCGAGCTGGCGCTACGCGGCCAGCATGTCGTCCTGCTCGATGCCGACCCGCAGGGCTCGGCACTGGACTGGACGCAGCGGCGCGCCCAACAAGGCTTGCCGCGCCTGTTCAGCGCCGTGGGCCTGGCCCGCGAGACCCTGCACCAGGAAGCGCCGGAGCTGGCCCGCCGTGCCGATCACATCGTCATCGACGGGCCGCCGCGCATCGCCGCACTGGCGCGCTCGGCGTTGCTGGCAGCCGAGCGCGTGCTGATCCCGGTGCAGCCCAGCCCCTACGACTTGTGGGCGTCGGCCGAGATGGTCGCGCTGATCCGCGAAGCGCAGGTGTTCCGGCCGGCGCTGCGCGCGGCCTTCGTCATCAACCGGCGCGTCAGCACGACGATCATCGGTCGTGAAGCACGCGGCGCGCTCGCCGAACAGCCGCTGCCGGCGCTCCGTGCGGAAGTGCATCAGCGCATCGTGTTTGCCGACAGCGTGGCCGCTGGCCGGCTGGCATGCGAGACGGCGCCCGACAGCGCCGCTGCACGCGAGATCGCCGCGCTCACCGACGAGTTGTTGCGGTGGCTGACATGACGACTGCGCGTCGCAAACGCATCGGCATCGGCGCACGTCCGCCTGCGAATCCGCACGCCGAGGCGTGGATTCGGCAGCGCGACGCCGATGCGCTCAACAAGGGCGACCTGTACACCGCGCGCCTGACGCTCGACATCACGCCCGCCATGCGGGCGCGCATCAAGGTGTCGGCCTTCACGCAAGGTGTGACGGTGGCCGAGCTGCTGCGCGCGCTGCTGGAACGCGAGTTTCCCGCGAACCACCCGGACAATCTTCCATGAACGCATCCGTTTCGTTAGTCGCAAACGTGGCCACGGCTGCACGCCCGCCATTGCTAGCGGTGTCTGCCGGTCACGCCAACATTGCACCGCTGACTCGCGTTTCGCTCGCCTACATCGAGCAGCGCATTGACATGTATCTGCGCTTCGGCGAGCCGGCGCGCATCATCCGGCTCGACCGCTGGCGCCGGGTCGCGGTGTTCCTGCCCGGCGCCATGTTCTGCCGCATCCGCTGGCACGCCAACGACTACGGCACGGTGCGCTGGCAGCTCATGGTGATGCAGGCTTGCACGCCGCTGGACGCGGCGCAGCGCATCCCCGGCGTGCTGCCGGGCGCTCGACTGTTGCTGCACGCCGAGCGCGAACCCGCCGTGCGCGCCGTGCTGGCGCAACTCGACGCCATCGAGGCACAAGGCATCGCACCGGCCGCCGTGTCGCCCGCGTACTGGCGCACGCTCGCCAACCGACTCGCCGCACGCCTGTCGCTGCCAGCGTACACCGCCGAGCGGCACGCGGCCTGGCTTGCCGGGAGGGTTCTGTCATGACGGCTGCATCTACCATCGGCACCACGTCACATCCTCGTTCGCGCTTGCGCGCTCGCCTTGCGCTGGCGACACTCTCCGCCAGCGGCCTCGCTGCGCTGGCCTGGGCGTCGTTCGTGTCGCCGCTGCCGCGCCTGACCTACAACCCGTCCGACAGCGTGGCGGTCGGCTGGTATCGCGTCGATGCGTTCGATGGCCATGCTGACTCGCTACCGGTCGGCAGCATAGTCCTGACCCATTTGCCAGCCGACGCTGCTGCGCTGGCCGCGCGGCGCGGCTACTTACCGCCGGGCATTCCGCTGCTCAAGCGCGTGGGCGCGGTCGCACCGCAACGGGTGTGTATCGTCGGCCACAGTGTGCATATCGACGGCGTGCCGGTGGCCGCCGCGCTACCTGCCGACCGCATGGGGCGTCCGCTGCGATCCTGGCCGCAGTGCCGCCGCCTCGAATCAGGCGAGCTGTTCCTGTTGAGCGCGACCAGTCCGGCATCCTTCGACAGCCGGTATTTTGGGCCGATTGCTGCATCCACCGTGATCGGTGTTGCGCATCCGGTCTGGCTGGAGACACGCCGATGATGCCCGTCGATCCATTGCATGGCGTTGTGCATTCGATCGTGCCATCCGGCGTGTCGTCCTGCTGGCCGTCGCCGTGTCGTCGCTCGTGTCGTGCGAGCGCCGATCTTGCGTATCAGGCGCCGGACGCCGCCCAACGTCCGCCGACGCTTTCTCACGTGCAGGCATCTTGTCTTGAACGCGCCCGGCCGGGGGCCGTGGCCGCGTTCCCGGGCGCGCTGGCTGCATGCAGCGCAGCGCCGCCGGGCCGCCGATGCCCGGAGCGACAGCGCAGGGCAAAGGCGGAAGGCAAGATAAAAGGTCGCGGCACATGGCCGCTTGAAAGCCTCGTCTGCACGTGGGGTTGGCGCGGCACGCGCCAAGGGGCGGCAGCGTGCCGCGAAGGTGCACAACGCCGCCTCGGCATTGGCGAAAGCGCGTGCTTTGCGCGCCGGAGTGCGATGGTCTTGGATGGAACCGCTCCATGAGCCAGCGCGACGACGACCACTTCCGCGTCCGCCCTGGTGCGCCGAAACAGCGCGGCGATGCCTACGTCAACAAGGTGCTGCGGCAGGCGAACAAGGCCGGCGCGAAGCTCGGCAAGACAGCCGGCAAGGTCGGCCAGCGCCCCGGTTCCCGGTTGGGGCGCGGCCACGTTGCGGCGCGCTTCGCGGGTCGCGGGCTGGGTGCAAACGCCCGGCGTGTCACGATCAAGATGCGGCTGGTCAATCTGACGCAGGCCGGGCCGCGTTCGACCGCCGCGCACCTGCGCTACATCGAGCGCGAAGGCGTCGATCGACAGGGTGGGGCAGGGCACGCCTACGGACCGACGACCGACGATGCCGACCTCGAAGCGTTCAAGGAGCGCGGCGAAGGCGACCGGCACCAGTTCCGGTTCATCGTCTCGCCGGAGGATGCCGAACAGCTCGACGACCTGCGCACCTACACGCGGCACCTGATGGCACGCATGGAAGCCGACCTGGGCACGCGGCTGGAGTGGGTTGCTGTCGATCACTGGAATACGGATAACCCGCACACGCACGTCGTCCTGCGCGGCAAGGACGACACCGGCAAAGACCTCATCATTTCCCGCGACTACATCGCCGAGGGGATGCGCCGTCGGGCGTCGGAGCTGGCGACGGAATGGCTTGGGCCGCGCACCGAACTGGAGATGCAGCGCGCCATGCTGCGCGAGGTGGAACGGGAGCGGTGGACGGGGCTGGATCGCAGCTTGCAGCGCGAGGCCGGCGACGACGGCCTGGTGCGCGTCGAACGCTTCGCCGACCCCCGGCTGCAACGCCAGCGGCAAGTGCTGATCGGTCGCCTGCAACACTTGCAGCGCATGGGACTGGCGACCGAGCAGCCGCCCGGTACGTGGGCCGTCCACGCCGACGCCGAACCGACCTTGCGGGCAATGGGCGCGCGCGGCGACATCATCCGCACCATGCAGCGCGCCATGAGCGGCCAACAGCGCGAGCTGGCCGTGTTCGAGCCGGGCAGCGATGGTCGCACTCTCATCGGTCGCGTGACCGGCAAGGGGCTGGCCGACGAGCTGTACGACAAGGGCTATCTGATCGTCGATGGCACGGACGGCAAGGCGCACTACGTCGCACTGCCACCGCGGTCGGAGTTGGAGCAGTACCCGACCGGCGCCGTGGTGGAGGTGAAAGGCGCCGCCGACATGCGCGCTGCTGACCGCAACCTCGCCGCGCTGGCCGTCGATGGCGTGTACCGCACCGATCATCACCTGGCCGTCGTCCAAAGTCAGGCCACGCCCGACCGCGACCCGCGCGAAGTGGTAGCCGCCCATGTGCGCCGGCTCGAAGCCCTGCGCCGGGCCGGCATCGTAGAGCGCGAGGCCGAAGGCGTCTGGCGCATCTCCGACGACCTGCCCGAGCGAGGCCGCCAGTACGACGCGCAGCGGCTCGGCGGCGGCGTGGCGGTGGAATTGAAATCGCACCTGCCCATCGAAAGGCAGGCCCGCGTAATCGGTGCCACCTGGCTTGACCAACAATTGATCGGCGGCGGCAAAGGTCTGGGCGACATGGGCTTTGGTGCCGACGTGAAGGACGCGCTGCGCGAGCGAGCCGATTTCCTGGTCGAACGGGGCTTGGCCGTGCAGCGCGGGCAGCGCGTTGTGCTCGCCCGCAACCTGCTGGCGACGTTGCGGGGGAGAGAACTGGCGCAGACCACAAAGGACATTGCTGCCGAAACTGGCCTGGAGCATCGGCCGGTTGCCGACGGGCAGCGCGTCGCTGGCATCTACCGACGCAGCGTCATGCTCGCCAGCGGGCGCTACGCAATGCTTGATGACGGCGCGAGGTTCTCGCTGGTGCCGTGGAAGCCGGTGATCGAACAAAGGCTGGGACAGCAACTTACAGCAACGGTCAACAGGACAGGCACGACTTGGATGCTCGGGTATCAACGAGGTCGGTAAGTGCCGATTGTCCTAGGCTTGTTGCGCTGCTTGGAGCACGCACGAACGTCTCCTAAGTGGTGCTGGAAAAAGCATATCGGCCGTAACCTGTAAATTCTCACAGGAACTATTTTGATGTCCCTAAGAGCAGATCAAAGGCGTTAAGTAAAAGATAAACTTGCAAGTTTATCTTCTATATAATATAGTGCAGTTATGACAACTGATCCCGCCTTGGACATTGTTGCGAAGGACCTCACGGCCGCGATCAGTCGCGTGTTGCGCCGACTACGCACTGAAGCCAATCCGACTGAGTTGGCCCTCTCGCAGATGGGCGCCCTGGCTCGCCTCGAACAAAGCGGACCCATGACGACCGCGGATCTAGCGCGCGCAGAACTGATGAAGCCGCAGTCGATGGGCGTCATCCTGGGGAGCCTTGAGCAGGAAGGACTGATCGAGCGCCGACCCCACCCGACGAATCGTCGTCAGATCCTTTTTGTGCTGACTGCGGCTGGTGTGGCGGTGAGAACCAGCCACCGCGCCATGAAGCGAAACTGGTTGGTCGGAGCCCTCGGCCAACTCGATCCGGCTGACTTGGAGGCGCTTGTCGCCGCGATCCCGATCATCCGACAGGTCGGCGATTCCTGACGTTCGTTCGCAGCGTCAATGGGGGCAGTGCGCAGGAACATCAACTTCAAACCCGTAGGAGACCTACATGGCTGCAACTCAACTTGATTCGAAAACCGCGCTGATCGTCATCGATCTGCAGAAGATCGTTGCATCGATTCCTACCGCCCATCCCTTTGCAGACGTGTTAGAGAACGCCAGTCATCTGGCGGCAACCTTCCGGCAACGTGGCCTTCCTGTCGTTCTGGTGAACGTCGTCGGGATGGCGCCGGGCCGGACGGGCCAGCCCCACGTCGGCGGCGCGTTCCCGCCGGACTGGTCAGAGCTGCTGCCGAAGCTGAATCAGCAGCCGCAGGATCATCTTGTGTCCAAGAAAACTTGGGGCGCGTTCACAGGCACTGACCTTGAGGCGTACCTCAAATCCGCCGATATCACCCAGGTGGTGGTCTGCGGCGTCGCGACGAGCGTGGGTGTCGAGTCGACTGCGCGACACGCCCATGAACTTGGCTTCAACGTCACCCTCGCTGTGGACGCTATGACAGACACGAGCGCGGAAGCACATGCCAACAGCCTTGAACGGATCTTTCCGCAGCTTGGCGAGGCGGCCACAAGTAAAGAGATTGCCAATCTCCTTTCGACAAGGAGCGCCTGAGATGTCCTGGCTTCTCCTGCTTGCTTATTTCTTCGGTGGCTTCTTCCTGGCGAACGCGGTGCCGCATGCCGTGAGCGGCATGATGGGGCGGCCATTCCAGAGCCCGTTCGCCAAGCCGCCGGGAGAAGGGCTGTCTTCGTCGACCATAAATGTGCTCTGGAGTTTCTTCAATATCATTATCGGCTACCTGCTGGTCTGCCGTGTCGGTGATTTCCAATTGAGGGATACAGCCGACATCGTTGCCTTCGGCGCAGGCGCATTCCTGATCTCACTGTTTTCGGCCCGGCATTTCGGCCGGTTCAATGGCGGCCATGCCACAAAACTCTCCTAAAGCCGTCGAGGTTGCGGATGCGCCTACGACGGACCGGCTTGATCCCTCAGTTTGGAAAATTGCCGGTGTCGCGCTGTTCGGGGCTCTGCTCGCACAGCTTGACGCGACCATCGTCAACGTCTCCCTGTCAAACCTCGCGGTGGAGCTGAAAAGTAGCCTTTCGACGATCCAGTGGGTTACGAGCGGCTATTTGTTGGCGCTCACCCTGGTTCTGCCGTTGAATGGATGGCTGGTCGACCGCATCGGCGCCAAGGCGCTCTATCTCTGGTGCTTCTCGGCGTTCACCTTGTCCTCGGCGCTGTGCGGCCTTGCCTGGTCGGCGCCCTCATTGATTGGGTTCCGCGTATTGCAGGGCATTAGCGGCGGCCTGTTGGCGCCCATGACCCAGATGATGATCGCGCGGGCGGCAGGTAAGCAGATGGCGCGGGTGGCGGGCTATATGGCGCTTCCCGTCCTGCTGGCCCCCGTCCTTGGTCCCGTCATTGCGGGCGTCATCCTGCAATATACGTCGTGGCGCTGGCTATTTCTGGTCAATCTGCCGGTCGGGGTGGTCGCCCTTCTACTGGTGGTCTTGTTCCTTCCGAACGACCGAAACGAGACGACGCGACGGACTCTGGACTGGCTCGGTCTCGCGCTGCTTTCGCCCGGACTGGTGATGTTTCTGTATGGCTCCGAGCGCCTAGACGACACGGCGGGGCGCATTATTTTGGCAGGCAGCGTCGCGATGATGGTGTCTTTCCTGTGGACAGCGCGGCGAAAGGGGGACGATGCGCTGATTGATCTGCGGCTGTTCAAGGGCAAGGTCTTTTCCACTGCTGCCATCACGCAATTCCTGTCGAACGGCGGCATGTTCGCCGGACAGATGCTTATCCCGGCCTTTCTCATCCAAGCGTGCGGCCGGACGCCCACTGAAATGGGCTGGATGCTCGCGCCGCTTGGCATCGGCATGATGCTGACCAACCCCTTCATGGGCGCGCTGACAGATAGATTCGGCATTCGGCTCGTATCTGCGGGAGGCGCTCTTCTGACGCTCGTCGCCACATTGCCCATGCTGTACCTCGCTGCCCAAGGGCTGAACCTCTTGGTGCTCATACCCGCTCTGCTTTTACGAGGAATGGGGATGAGCGGCGTGGGGCTGCCGTCGCTGACGGCCGCCTATGCTTCGGTACGCAGAGCGCGAATGCCGATGGCGACGACTTCGCTCAACATCGTTCAGCGCCTCGGTGGACCGACGATGACTACTCTTTGCGCGACATTCCTGGCGTGGAAGCTAAAGTCCTTCGGTGTGGGCCATGCGGTCTCAAGTGCATACGGGTGGGCGTTTCTAATCCTCTGTGGCATTCACGCCTCTGCCTTTCTCGCTGCGGTCCAATTGCCACGTCGACTGGACGACGTGACGATACATGAGTGAAAGGTGGGTGTCGCGCTGTGAGAGATACGTTGTGCCTTGTCGTTGCGCAGCATAGCCGCCTACGTTTTCACCGTCGTCGGCGAATTGAACAGTGCGCCGCGCTGCGTTTTCTGGTCGATGACGTGGAACGCGGTTTCAAGGATGCGAGCAGCACATGGAGGCATTTGTCTATTCAGATCACCAATAGTTGCACGGAGGCTCAACTATGGAGCTGCGCCATCTGCGCTGTTTTATCGCTGTCGCCGAGGAACTGCACTTTGCTCGTGCGGCGGAGCGGCTTCACATTGAACAGTCTCCTCTGTCAAGGGCAATCAAGGAGCTAGAAGAAGATTTGGGCGTTCAGCTTTTTGTACGCACCACACGAAGCACCCGACTAACCCGAGCAGGAATTTTTTTCTTAGAGCATGTGCCGCGCGTCTTCACAGCTTTGCAGCAGGCGCGCGACAGCGTGAAAGCCGCCGCCAACGGATTTCGCGGTCAATTGAGAGTTGCACTTTCGGACGGCATACCGCCATCGCGCTTCTCTACTTTTCTCGCGTTATGCCGTCAAGAAGAACCAGAGATCGAGATACGTCTGTCCGAAGTTCTGCTGGAAAATCAGATCAAAGGGTTGCACGACGACCTGTACGACGTGGGGTTCGCTCGGTCAGATGAGGTCGGCGACGGAATCATCGCTGAACCCGTCTGGAACGATCCTTTAATGGTGGCGGTTCCAGCTCGGCATCCACTGCTGACGTATAAGCAAATCCCGCTGGAAGAATTGCTGCGCTATCCATTGGTGCTTGGAGATCCCCACGCTTGCGAAGGCTATGCAAGGCAGATCGAACGTGTGCTGCGGCGAGTCGATAAAGAACCACTGATCGCAGAAACCGTGTCATCTGTGAACCTCATGATGGCATTGGTAGCGGCAGGTTTCGCTTTGGGTCTGGTAGGTGCCTCGCAGATTCACACTAGCTCCGAGTCGGGCGTGGTGGCACGCCCACTAGCTGGACAAACGCCTATGCTCACGACCTATCTGCTTCGCTTAGACAACGAGCCCTCAGAGACGTTGATAAGATTCATCGAGAGAGTCTGCACTATCCAATCTACTGCTACGAAGGAGTCTGCCGTACCGCCAGGCGCCAATGCTTCGAAGGAAGTCGAGCCATGAACAAGATCATATTGGTTGTGCTTGCCTTGGTCCTGGGCGCGTGCAGTAAATCCGCCCCAACTGATACAGCGGAATCGCTAGCTTCCCATCCAGATCAACTCCATGACGTGGAGAAGCAATGCGCAAACGACAACGAAAAAATGCCGGTGGCCGAATGCAATGCCGCATCTGAAGCTCGGCATCGGCTGTTCATAGGTAATGGTCCGCAGTACACACCGCCGAAGGACGCGCCGAAGTTCTGAATCGTTGGCACACGACAAATTTTCTGGCGTCGTTGCTACTTATGCTGCTGCACGCGCGAATGCGCTGCGATGCGCGATACATATATCCAACTAGAAATCTTGCTGTTTTCTCGATAGTTCTTCCGATAACGGTCTTTGACCGGCACTGACCTGGTACCGATGCTCCTGGCTGTGCGGCACGTACTCGCCGCATGAAGCAGAAGGAAATCGGAGGCTGGCATGAACGGGACCAGTGTGCTGTTCGGCCAGATGCTGGCGGTATTCGGCATCGTGGTCGCGGGAACTTGGGGTGCTACCCAATGGACCGCCGCACACCTGGGCTACCAGCTACGCCTTGGCTCGCCCTGGTTCGACTGCCTTGGCATTCCGTTCTATCACCCGTGGCGGCTGTTCGAGTGGTGGTACTGGTACGACGCCTATGCGCCGCGTCTGTTTCTCAAGGGCGGTGCCATTGCCGCCGCGAGCGGCGTCACGGCTGCGGGCGTCGCCATCGGCATGTCGGTATGGCGTGCGCGGCAATCGCGCCTGGTTACCACTTACGGCTCGGCACGTTGGGCCGACGCCCGCGATATTCGCAAGGCCGGCCTGACGCAACCAGCGGGCGTCTTTCTCGGCCTACATGATGGCCAGTACCTGCGCCACGAAGGCCCGGAACACGTTCTGACCTTCGCTCCCACGCGCTCCGGTAAGGGCGTGGGCCTGGTGATCCCCACATTGCTCACTTGGCCGGCCTCGGCCGTCATCCACGACATCAAGGGTGAGAACTGGGCGATCACCGCCGGCTGGCGCGCACGTTTCTCACACTGCCTGCTGTTCAACCCGACCGATGCGAAGTCGGCCGCGTACAACCCGCTGCTCGAAGTCCGGCGCGGCGCGCATGAGGTGCGCGACGTACAGAACATCGCGGACATCCTGGTCGATCCCGAGGGCGCGCTCGAACGTCGCAACCATTGGGAGAAGACCTCGCATGCGCTGCTGGTCGGCGCGATCCTGCATGTGCTCTATGCGGGTGAGGACAAGACGCTGCGCGGCGTCGCCAACTTCCTGTCCGATCCCGCTTGTCCGTTCGAGCTGACGCTGCACCGGATGATGACGACGAAGCACCAGGGCGATGCACCGCATCCCGTCGTCGCATCCGCCGCGCGCGAAGTGCTCAACAAGAGCGACAACGAGCGGTCGGGTGTGCTGTCCACGGCCATGTCGTTCCTCGGCCTGTACCGCGATCCCACGGTGGCCGAAGCCACCTCACGCTGCGACTGGCGCATTGCTGACCTGATCGCATCCGAGCATCCCGTCTCGCTGTACCTCGTCGTGCCGCCGTCGGACATCAGCCGCACGAAGCCGCTGGTGCGCCTGATCCTCAACCAGATCGGCCGACGCCTGACCGAATCGCTCGACGGCAGCGACGGTATCGCGCGTCGCCACAAGCTGCTGCTGATGCTCGACGAATTCCCCGCGTTGGGTCGGCTCGACTTCTTCGAGACAGCGCTGGCGTTCATGGCCGGCTATGGCATCCGCAGCTTCCTGATCGCGCAGTCGCTCAACCAGATCGACAAAGCCTATGGCCAGAACCATTCAATTCTCGACAACTGCCATGTACGTGTGACGTTCGCCACCAACGACGAACGCACGGCCAAGCGTATTTCCGAAACGCTTGGCACCGCCACCGAGTTGCGCGCACAGCGCAATTACGCCGGCCACCGGCTCGCACCGTGGCTCGGGCATCTGATGGTCTCACGGCAGGAAACCGCACGGCCGCTGCTGACGCCGGGTGAGGTGATGCAGCTCCCGACCGATGACGCCGTGATGATGGTTTCCAGCCTGGCACCGATCCGCGCGAAGAAGCTGCGCTATTACACCGACGCCAATTTCCGGCGCCGCGTATTGCCGCCCCCCTACTTGCGGCTGGGCACTACACCGACGCGCCGCCCGTTCGCCCCGACGACTGGAGCGGTCTGGCGATTCCCACCGTACCTGCCGCGTCGGTTGCCGCTGGCCTGGTCGGTGACGACACGGGCACGGCCGACGATGGCGGCCCGCGCCGACAGCCGGAGCTGTCGGAAGTCTCCGAATACAGCCCCGAACGGCAGCCCGCCGACAGCGACCTCGCGCTGCTCGATGACGACGACTTACCGCTGCCGCTCCCTCGCCAGTTTGACCCAGCCATGCAACGCACGGCCCGGCTGGCGTCCCTCGATCACGATGACGGACTCCAGGTATGAGCCAGTACCGCCTCAATCTGTTCATCCCGCCCGAGCATGCCCGACGCCTCGATGAACTGGCGACGAAGAAAGGCGTGTCGAAGTCGTCGATCGTCGCAGCGGCACTCGCGTCCTGGCTTTCGCCCGACGCGGGCGACCAGCGCGAAGCGGCGATTGCCAAACGGCTCGACCGACTCTCGCGCCAGTTCGAGAAACTGGAGCGAGACCAGAACATCGAGATCGAGACGCTGGCGCTGTTCGTCCGCTACTTCCTCACGGTCAGCACGCCGGTTCCCGAAGCACATCAGGATGCCGCTCGCGCGCAAGGCAAAGTGCGGTTCGAGCAGTTTGTCGAACAACTCGGCCGCCACCTGATGCGCGGGCGCAGTCTGGTGCGTGAGGTGGTGGAAGAGCTAAACCCCGACGCCGAACGGCTGGACGATGCAGCGGCCCAGGTCGAAGCGCAGGAGCGTGCCTCATGAGCGCGCAGCCGCAGTCGTTCGCCACCACGTCGCTCGATCGGCGCATCCGCATGTTGCGCACGGCGATGGGGCCGCTCATCGCCGCAGCGCTCGATGACCCGGACGTGGTGGAAATCATGCTCAATCCAGACCGTACGCTCTGGATTGATCGCCTCTCGTCCGGCCGCGCGCCGATGGGCGCAGAGCTGTCCGAGGAAGACGGCGAACGCATCATCCGCCTGGTCGCCGCGCATGTCGGAGCGGAGGTACATCGCGGCCAGCCACTGCTGACCGCCGAATTACCGGAAACCGGCGAACGCTTCGAGGGCATCCTGCCGCCAGCGGCTCCCGGCCCAGCCTTCGCATTGCGGAAGCGCGCGGTCGGTGTGATCCCGCTGGATCGCTACGTCGCCGACGGCATGATGACCACCGAACAGGCTGAATTCCTGCGTGATGCGGTGCGCGAGCGCCTGAATATCCTAGTCGCCGGCGGCACCAGCACAGGGAAGACCACGCTTGCCAATGCCTTGCTCGCAGAGATCGCCACCACCGGCGATCGCGTGCTGGTACTCGAAGACACCATCGAACTGCAATGCACGGCGCACGACCACGTACCGCTGCGCACACGCGCGGGCGTCGTGTCGATGACCGAACTGGTGCGCGCCACGATGCGCCTGCGGCCCGACCGCGTGATCGTCGGCGAGGTGCGCGGCGGCGAAGCGCTGGATCTCATCAAGGTCTGGGGCACCGGCCACCCCGGCGGCATTGCCACGATCCATGCCGGCTCCGCTTTGGGCGCGCTGCTGCGTCTCGAACAACTGATCCTCGAAGTTGCCGTGAATCCGCCGCGCGCGCTAATTGCCGAGGCGGTCAACGTCGTCATCCACATCGCCGGCCGTGGCCGGCGTCGTCGCATCGAGCGCATCGCCCGCGTGACCGGCTTCGATGCCACCGGCTACCTGCTTTGCGACGCCTTGCCGTCGCCATCCCCATCCGTGCTTCCCTCTGGAGAACCCTCATGAGCTACGCGCATGTTCTGCGTTTTTCCGTAAATCCGCTTGCACGTCTTCGCGGCCTGGTCGTGCCCGCACGACTGGGACTCATGCTCGCCGTCGTAATGCTGGCGCTGACCGGCACCGCGAAGGCCAGCGGCTCGAACATGCCGTGGGAAGCGCCGCTGCAATCCATTCTCGACTCAATCCAGGGGCCGGTCGCCAAGATCGTCGCCGTCATCATCATCATCGTGACCGGCCTCACACTCGCGTTCGGCGACACCAGCGGCGGTTTCCGTCGTCTGATCCAGATCGTGTTCGGGCTGTCGATCGCCTTCGCGGCATCGAGCTTCTTCCTGTCGTTCTTCAGCTTCTCCGGCGGCGCGGTGGTGGCATGAACGAGCCAGCCACCATCACCCTCGGTTTCGAGGTGCCGCTGCATCGGTCGCTCACCGAACCAATCCTGATGGGCGGTGCGCCGCGCACCGTGGCAATCGCCAACGGCACGCTTGCCGCTGCCGTCGGGCTGGGCCTGCAACTGTGGATTCCTGGCATCGCGCTGTGGCTGATCAGCCATTCGCTCGCCGTGTGGGGCGCGAAAGTCGATCCGCAGTTCATGCAGGTCTTCGCACGGCACCTGAAGCACAAATCGTTGCTGGACGTGTGAGGACGATGCCATGTTGTACCTCGCCGAATATCGCCAGCGTCCCGCCATGCTTGCCGACTGGCTGCCGTGGGCCGGACTCATCGCGCCCGGTGTGGTTCTGAACAAGGACGGGAGTTTCCAGCGCACGGCGCGCTTTCGCGGGCCGGATCTCGATAGCGCCACGCAGGGCGAACTGATCGCCACGACCGCGCGCCTGAATAATGCGCTGCGCCGCCTGGGATCGGGCTGGGCCTTGTTTATCGACGCCGAGCGCCGGCCGGCGGCCGACTATCCGCGCTCGGAGTTTCCCGAGGCGTTGTCGTGGCTCGTGGACGAAGAACGTCGCGCTGCATTCGAGCAGGCCGGTAGCCACTACGAGAGTGGCTATCACCTGACACTGGTGTACCTGCCGCCGGAGGAATCGCGCGCACGCGCCGCGAAGCTCCTGTACGAAAACACGCCCACTTCTGGCGTGGATTGGCGCGAACGGCTCGCGGCTTTCGTCGCCGAAACCGACCGCGTGTTCGACCTGCTCGATGGAGTGATGCCGGAGATCGCCTGGCTGGACGACAGCGAAACGCTCACGTACCTGCACGCGACCATCTCGACGCGGCATTACCGCATCAGTGTGCCCGAGGTGCCGTTTCATCTCGATGCGCTACTGGCCGACTCGGCATTGATCGGCGGTCTTGCGCCCATGCTCGGCAACCAGCACCTGCGGGTCGTGACGGTGCGTGGTTTTCCGACTTCGACCTGGCCGGGCCTGCTCGATGACCTCAACCGCCTGGCTTTCGCCTATCGCTGGTCCACGCGCTTCCTCTGTCTGGACAAGGCCGAAGCCGAGAAAGAACTGACGCGGCTGCGCCGGCAATGGTTCGCCAAGCGCAAGAACGTCATCGCACTGCTGCGCGAAACGATCTTTCAGCAGGAATCGCCGCTCGTCGATACCGACGCCAGCAACAAGGCGATGGATGCCGATGCCGCCTTGCAGGAACTCGGCAGCGATCAGGTGGCGTTTGGTTACGTGACGGCGACCGTTACGGTTATGGATACGGACGCGGCGGCCGCCGACGAAAAGCTGCGGCGGGTGGAACGCACGATCCAGAGCCGGGGCTTCATCACGATCCCCGAAACCCTCAATGCGGTTGAAGCGTGGCTGTCGTCGATTCCCGGGCACGCCTACGCCAACGTGCGCCAGCCGAGCATTTCCACGCTGAACCTTGCGCATCTGATGCCGCTCTCCGCGGTATGGGCCGGGCCGGAGAAGAACAGGCATCTCGACGGTCCGCCGCTGATCGTCACTCGCACCGATGGCGATACGCCATTCCGGCTGATCACGCACATCGGCGACGTGGGCCATACGCTCGTGGTCGGCCCGACCGGCATGGGTAAATCGGTCCTGCTTGCCACGCTGGCGATGCAGTTCCGCCGCTATCGCGGCTCGCGCATCTTTGCCTTCGACATGGGGCGCTCGATGCGCGCCACGATCCACGGCCTTGGCGGCGAGCACTACGACCTCGGCTCCGATGGCGCGATCGCGTTCCAGCCGCTCGCACGCATCGACCGCGAAAGCTACCGCACTTGGGCCGCCGAATGGGTCGAAGGCCGCCTGATGCACGAAGGCATCGCAGTCGGCCCCGACGAGAAGGCGGCCGTATGGTCGGCACTCGGCAGCCTCGCCGGTGCGCCCATCGAACAACGCACGCTCACGGGCCTGTCGGTACTGCTCCAGTCCAATGCGCTGCGCCAGGCACTCGCGCCTTACGTGCTCGGTGGCGCACACGGCCGGCTGCTCGATGCCGACCATGATCGGCTCGGCAGCGCCGACGTGCAGGGCTTCGAGATGGAGGAGCTGATGCCGAGCAAGGCGGCCGTGCTCGCCGTGCTCGGTTACCTGTTCGCACGCCTCGATGAGCGGTTCGACGGTGCGCCGACGCTGCTGATCCTCGACGAGTCCTGGCTGTTCCTCGATGACCCGGTGTTCGCCGCGCGCATCCGCCAGTGGCTCAAGACGCTGCGCAAGAAGAACGTCAGCGTGATTTTTGCCACGCAGTCGCTCGCCGACATCAAGGATTCGAGCATCGCGCCCGCGATCATCGAGAGTTGCGCGAGCCGCATCTTCCTGCCGAACCCACAGGCGACCGAGCCTCAGATTCGCATGATCTACGAAGGTTTCGGCCTCAACAGCCGGCAGATCGAGATCGTCGCCACCGCCGAACCCAAGCGCGACTACTACTACCAGTCGCGTCTAGGCAATCGCCTGTTCGACCTCGACCTCGGGCCCGCCACGCTGGCATTCGTTGGCGCGTCCACCCCGCAAGACCAGCGCGACATCGACCGCGTGCTGCTGAACGCCGGCACGCCTGGCTTCGCGGGGGCCTGGCTGCGTCATAGCGGACTCGATTGGGCCGCCGACCTCATGCCTTCGTTCCTCACGCCATCGGAGATTCAGCCATGAAGAAGACCGGGCTGGCCGTCGTCACGGCTTTGTTGCTGTCGGTGTCATCCACGAGCTTCGCACAGTGGGCGGTGTTCGACGCGGCCAACTATTCGCAGAACCTGCTGACCGCCGCGCGTGAGCTGCAACAGATCGACAACCAGATCCAGCAGTTGCAGAACGAAGCGACGATGCTGGTCAACCAGGGCCGCAATCTCACGAGCCTGAACTTCAACTCGCTATCGCAGTTGCTGTCCACACTGGCGACGACGAACCAGTTGATTTCGCAGGCGCAGGGGCTGACATTCAACGTCGCGCAGTCGCAGGCGACGTTCAATCGTCTGTATCCGTCGTCCTATGGCGCGAGCACGAGCAGCGCGCAGATGGTACAGGACGCGCAAACGCGCTGGCAGACCTCAGTGCAGGCATTGCAGACCTCGACCCAGATGCAGTCGCAGGCCGCGCAAAACCTGCTGTCCGACCAGGGCGTACTGAGCAGCCTGGTAACGCAGAGTCAGGGCGCGGTCGGTGCCTTGCAGGCGAGCCAGGCGACCAATCAGTTGCTCGCGCTGATAGCACGTCAGGCGATGCAGTCGCAGCAGCTCACCGTGTCGCAGCAGCGCGCCACCGCACTGGACCAGGCGCGTGCCGCGGCCGACGAGGCGCAGGCCCAGCAGGTCCGTACTCGCTTCATCGGCAGCGGCCCGCAATACACGCCGCAGTCGGTGAGCTTCTACGGGAACTGACGGCCATGCGCCGCGCACTGGTCCTGTCCATGATCGCCGTGCTGACCGCTTGCGGTCGGCGTGAGCCAGCGTTGACGGTCGATGCTCTTGCGCACGATCCGCAGCAGCTTTACGCGCTGCGCCATCGCTGTGCCGTTACACATCCTGACACGGACAACGCCACATGCCGCCTGGTGAATGCCGCGTATGCACGGCGTTTCTTCCTCGGGCTGGGCGATGCCGGCGAGTACCAGACGCTTGCCGAGCTGCCGCCGATTCCAGCGAGCTTCGAGGCGTCGCAAGGAGATCGGCCATGAACGATCTTTCCGTCATCGATCAGTTCCTGGCCGTCTTCTCGCAATACATCGACTCTGGTTTCGGCCTACTGCACGGCGAAGTCGCGTACCTCTCAGCCACGCTGATCGTCATCGACATGACGCTCGCGGGCCTGTTCTGGGCGATGGGCGGCGAGGAAGTGCTGGCGAAGCTGATCCGCAAGACGCTCTACGTCGGTGCCTTCGCCTACATCATCGGCAACTTCAACACGCTCGCGGGCATCGTGTTTCGCTCGTTCGTGGGCCTCGGCCTGCTCGCCACGGGTTCGTCGCTGAGTATCGGCAACTTCCTGCAACCGGGACGCCTGGCTGCCGTCGGTGTTCAGGCTGGTCAGCCGATTCTGCAACAGGTCGGCACGATGTCCAACGGGATTACCGCGGTCTTCAGCAACATCGACATGATCGTGATCCTGCTGCTTGCCTGGGTGATCGTGGTCATCAGCTTCTTCATCCTGGCCGTGCAGCTTTTCGTGACGCTGATTGAGTTCAAGCTGACCACGCTCGCGGGCTTCGTGCTGGTGCCGTTCGCGCTCTGGAACAAGACCGCCTTCCTCGCCGAGAAGGTGCTCGGCAATGTGGTGTCGTCGGGCATCAAGGTGCTGGTGCTCGCCGTGATCGTCGGCATCGGCTCGACAATCTTCGGGCAGTTCCAGACGCCAGCCGGCGCCGATCCCTCGCTGAATCACGCGCTCGCCATCATGCTCGCCTCGCTCACGATGCTGGGTCTCGGCATCTTCGGGCCGGGCATTGCGACGGGCCTGGTGTCCGGTGCGCCGCAGCTCGGTGCGGGTGCTGCTGCGGGTACGGCGTTGGGCGTCGCGGGTCTTGCCGTCGCCGGTGGTGCCGCCGTAACGACCGGCGGTGCGGCAGTCGCGGCCGGCGCACGCATTGCCGCGCGCGGCGCAGTCGGCACGGCACGCGCAGCCGGGGGTGCCGCATCGGCCTATCGCGCCGGTGCAACCGCATCCGGTGCGACAGGCGCGCGTGCTTTCGGCGCAGGCATGGCCAACGTCGCGCGCAGCGGAGCGCAGGCCGCTGGCGAGCGTGTTGCGGCTGGTGCCCGTGCTGTGCGTGACCGCGTAGCGCCTGCTGCCGGCACAAGCACAGGCGCATCGGCCACTTCTCCCGAAGCTGCAAGCCAGACATCTACGTCGTCGGCAACTGCCGATAACGCATCTCCAGCATCCACCGACAAGTCGCCCGACTGGGCGCAACGGCTGCAACGTCGCCAGCACATCGCGCATGGCGCTTCGACGGCCGCGCATGTCGTGCGCTCTGGCGATCACGGCGGCGGCGGGGCCGCGCCGGACATCAACGATTCCTCGAACGAATAAGGGAGGCGAGCCATGCGCTTTACGCGACCCGGCGTGCGCTACAGCAATACCCCCGTGCCAGCCACGCCTTATCAGGCCGCCGCACAGGTATGGGATGAACGCCTTGGCAGCGCGCGCGTGCAGGCGAAGAACTGGCGATTGATGGCCTTCGGTTGCCTGGGCCTTGCGTTGCTGATGGCGGCGGGGCTCGTCTGGCAATCCAGTCAGTCGCGCGTCACGCCCTACGTGGTCGAGGTCGATCACGCTGGGCAGGTTCGCGCGGTCGGCGCCGCCGTCACGCCGTACCGGCCGACCGATGCACAGATCGCGTACCACCTGGCGCGCTTTATTACCGACGTGCGTTCGTTATCGATCGATCCGGTAGTGGTCCGCCAGAACTGGCTCGAAGCCTATGGCTACACCACGGATCGGGGCGCGGCGACGTTGAACGACTACGCCCGTGCGCACGATCCATTCGCTCATGTCGGGCAGAACTCCGCCTCGGTAGACGTAACCAGCGTGGTGCGCGTTAGCGATACCTCGTTCCAGGTGCGCTGGACCGAACAGCACTTCAACGACGGCACGCCCACAGGCACCGAGCAGTGGACGGCGATGCTCACGCTGGTCATGCAAACCCCGCGCACCGAACAGCAGGTGCGTCGTAACCCTCTTGGTATCTACATCAACGGGCTGTCCTGGAGCCGTGACCTGGACGCGCCGGAAGGAGCGAAGAAGCCATGAAACCGTCGATCACCACGATTGCCTTCCTCTGCCTCCTGGGCAGCCTTGCCGGCTGCGCCACACAAGGCAAGCCGCCACCGGCGATCTCGCTGGACGAATCGGTCAAGGCACAGCCGCTGCCCGAGCCACCCAAACCAGTCACGGTTGTGGAAGTGCCGAAACCTATGCCGTTGCCGGACCAGATGAAGCCGTTGTCGGGTGCCGCTGATGCAAAGGCGGCATCGGAGCCGGCGGACGCGAAGGCCCGTGTCGAACGGGCCAATGCCGAGGCCAGTGTGGTGCCGACACGCGAGGGCTACATCAACGCGATCCAGGTCTGGCCGTTCTCAGATGGCGCGCTGTATCAGGTCTATACCAGTCCTGGCCGCGTGACGGTCATCAGCTTGCAGCCGGCCGAAGAACTGGTGACGGTCGCCGCCGGCGATACCGTGCAGTGGATCGTGGGCGATACCGCGAGCGGCAGCGGCACGAGTCGGCGCGTGGCCGTCATGGTCAAGCCTGTGCGCTCGAGCATCAAAACAAACCTCGTCATCACCACAAACCGGCGCACCTACCTGCTCGAACTCACGTCCACCGAGAAGGCATGGATGGCGTCGGTATCGTGGGAGTATCCGAAGGACCAGATGCTGGCCTTACGGGCTCAGGCACAGGCCGCCGATGCGGTCGCGCCTGCGGCCGATGGCCTGTCGCTCGACCAGTTGCATTTCCGTTATGCGATCACGGGCGACAGCCCGCCGTGGAAACCTGTGCGTGCGTTCGACGACGGGCAGCATGTCTATATCCAGTTTCCCGCCGGCATCGCACAGGGTGAATTGCCGCCGCTGTTCGTGGTCGGGCCGGATGGCAAGGGCGAGCTGGTGAACTACCGCTTCCATGCGCCTTACGACATCGTGGATCGCTTGTTCGGTGCGGCCGAGCTGCGCCTGGGCGGTGACAAGGCGGCCGTGGTACGCATCGAGCGTACCGATGGCATCGCTGCGGGAGCCGGTCATGGGCACGACTGACCACGAAGCCCAGTCTGCGCCGAAGGTCGCCCCGGAAGACGTTGCTCTGCGGGCAACACCGCGCGCGGTCATGCGGCTCAATCGCCGCACACTGGCCGTCTCGGCCGCGCTGCTCGCGGTCGCCGTGGCCGGCGCGTCGATGTGGGCGCTGCAATCGAAGGGGCGGCGCGGTTCGGGCGATCAGACGAACCTCTACAACGTCGATCGGATCGCCAAGGCCGACGACCTCGACCAGTTGCCGGCCGACTACTCGAAGCTGCCAGCGAAACCCGCACCGGCGGCACCGGCCAGCGTGCCGCAGCTCGGTCCGCCGTTGCCCGGCGACTGGGGCGCGGCGTCGGCCATGCCGCCGCTACCGGGCGGCAACGTCAATCCGGGGCCATCGGCCGAGAACATCGACCGGCAGCGCTCGGCCGACGAGATTGCACGCTCGGGGGTGTTCTTTAGAACCGGCAGCGATACCGGTAAGCCCGATGCGATTTCCGCATCGGCTGGCGCTACGCCGACGGCGAATGCCGGAGCCGGCGCATTCAATCCGATGGGGGCTGGGCCAGCGTCCACAGCCGCGCAGCCCAATGATCCGACAGCTATCCAGAACCGGCAGGACCAGAAGGAAGCGTTCATGGCCAAGGGTGGTGATGCTGCGACCAGCAACACGGGCAGCTTGCAGTCGCCGGCCTCGCCGTACACGGTCATGGCGGGCACGGTCATTCCGGCCGCGCTGGTGACGGGCATCAATTCCGACTTGCCGGGAGAGATCATCGCCGAGGTCACGCAGCCCGTGTACGACACGGCAACAGGCCACTATCTGCTGATCCCACAAGGTTCGCGTCTGATCGGCCGTTACGACAGCCAGGTTGCGTTCGGGCAGCAGCGAGTGCTGCTGGTATGGCTGCGTCTGGTGTTGCCCGATACCTCGTCGATCGCGCTCGACAAGCTGCCCGGTATCGACCCGGCTGGTTATGCGGGCCTCAAGGATGGCGTGGACTGGCATTGGGGCCGCATTCTGACGGGTGCCGTGCTGTCCACGATGCTCGGCGTTGGCTCGGAGCTGGCTGTCTCGAATCAGGGGAACGTCAACGGCAATACGGTCATCGCGTTGCGTGACAGCTCGCAGGATACGGCCAATCAGGTCGGTCAGGAAATCACGCGCCGCGACCTCAGTATCCAGCCGACTCTGACCGTGCGGCCGGGATTTCAGGTCAACGTGATGGTGAACAAGGATCTGGTGCTGAGGCCGTATCAACCGCTCTTTGTGCAGCGAGGACCAATGCAATGAGCACGACGCGCAAGTTGCGGCTGGGGCCGCTACCGAAAACTGAGAACGTCAAGCTGACCTTTGTGTGCCCGACCGCCCTGAAGGCTGATCTGGACCACTACGCCGCGCTTCATGCGCAGACTTACGGCGAAGCGATCGATGCGACGACATTGATTCCTCACATGTTGGAGGCGTTCATTGCCGGGGATCGCGAGTTCAAACGGAAGAGGGGCGGCAAATTCGCTCCGCAGCAACCATGATCAAATTAGAACACTGTCAGCGCTAGGCCCAGGATCGGATCGGTCTCGAATCGCATTCGCCTTCTGCTGGATGGCTTGGCATTGCTGGAGGAGAGCGTCGAACGATTCGACCTCGTCGAGGAACAGCCCGTCGTCGACCATGTGCTGGTAGTCGGCGGCCAACGTGGCCAAGGCCCCGTCGTTGGGCACCAGGCACAGTCCGCCGGAGACGGCGGCGTGGTAATCGATCGATGTGCCGTCCGGGCTTTTTTCCGCGAAGAAGATGCTCTTGTGATCGGCCACTGCCTTCGCGAGCGCCCTGTCGGCGATCGCCGCATCAGCGAAGCCGGCGGCGTCCAAACGCGTTACGTCGTGCCAGTGACGTGCAAAGCGCTCACCACCGCGAAAGACACCTTGCGCACAAAACACGTGGATCGCGGTGGCCTTCTCCCAGAAGGTCCGCTCGGCACGCATCACCTGCGGCGTCGCTTCGGGAAATTCCACGCCTTGAAGGTGCGCGGCGGCGTCGCAACGGACAAGGCGCGGTTCGCAAGGCTCCCCGGTGGAGCGCGCGCCGAATTCGAGCATGACCGCCGGCGGCACATAGCCCGTTCCTGAAGCCAGCGGCGTGTAGTCGATGAACACCTTGTCGCCTTCGGCTCGGGCCTGGGCCGGTAGACCCTGCTGCTGCAGGTCCTGCTGAAGCTGCGGGACGACCTCGGCCGTCACCCATTCAGCCAGCCGGGCGCGAATCTCCTTGCTCCATTTCTTTTCCTGGCTCTTGCTGGCGGGAAGGGGTGTGCCTGCCTCGCCGATCAGATCGCCGGCGATGGCGCGGATGTCATAGGTGAGATCCACGTCCTCGGAAAAACGCTGGATGACGCCGTAGGCCTTCGACAGCGAGGTGCCGCCCTTGAAGATGAGATGCGACGCGTAGGGTGCGGCGAAGAGATGGCGCAGAGCCCATACCACCCAGACATCCTTCTCCAACAGGTGGGGAGGGCGGCCGGAAGCGTCGGCCGCCTGGGCCAGCGCTTCTAGACGCTCGTCGACAGACAGATCGAAGAACTTAGCCATGCGACACCAGCGCGCTCACTTCCTTTGCCATCCATGTCGGCAGGCGCGCACGTGCTGATGCGACTTCCTTCATCTCGGCCGCCGGCAGTTTGGTGCGCAGTGTGCGCAGCGCTTCACCGGCGCGCTCGGGCCCCAGCCAGGCCAGCGCCCGCACGACATCACCGGCAGCGCGGCCAGGAAAGATCAACTGCCACACCGGCGCGTGCCGGAATTCGACGGTTTGGGCCCCCAGCTTCAAACGGCGGCTAGGGCCGGAGGTCAGGTAGACGGAGCGCACGGGCACTTGCGTGGTGAGGCCCAGCGCGTTGGCCGCCGCCGCACCATGCGACACGATGGTTTCGCCGCGCTGGTGGGCCAGCCCCTCGACCATTTTGGAGGCCGAGGGGGCACGCGAACCGAAACGGCTCTCCACCGGCAGGACATAGATGCCGCGGCCGGCGCGCAGCAGGGTGCCGCGCTGCACGAGTCGAGACAGCACCTGGTCTACCGCCGCCCGGCTTCCCAAATGGAGCAGTTCCTTGGCGACCAAGGGGGTGCCCTCCGGCAATCCGGCGGCGTGCTCTAGAACCTGCTTGGCGAGGGTTTGCATGGTGGGAATCTCCTAACTGGTAGAAGTATGGAGGAATTTCTGACACTTTTCAAGAGATGAGAGCTTCCGTACTTGCCATCGAGGCAAGCATTCCCGTAGTTTTCCGTTCTAAGCGAAACTTTTTCGTGGTAAAATGCCGAAAAGCGAAATCAGACCTTTGGAGGACGAATGGCCCAGCCGCCCGTAGACACAATTCCTGACCTGTTGCAGCGCAGCCTGCCGCGCGAGCTGGTGATGGCCGTCGAGGAAGCCTTGACCGTCGGTGCCCAGCGCGCGCACGCCGCATCCAAAGGCATGGACGAAGGCCACTTGCCCCACGTCGTGGGTCAGCTGCGGCATTTCCACATGAACGAGGCGTTTCATCGGGCGCTGGAAATGGGCGAGGCTTCGCCAACCGCTATTCGCGGTAACGGCATCGTCAGCGGCCGGGCCGGGGTGTTCACCCTGGCCCGATTCAACATCCCGGACGGCTTCTGGATCAACGGCCGACGTAGCCACACGCGCCGCCAGATGTCCTATGCGAACAAGGCCATCGAGCCGTTGGTGCAACCGGAATTGTTCGATCAATACTCCGCGCCTGCCGATGCGGTCGCGTTTTTCGTGGCGTGCTTCTCGGGCTCGCTGCATATCCAGCCAGAGTCGCCCGTGTCGATCCAGATTGCAGTGCCGGACCGCGAGATGCGCGGCTGGCTGTTCAAGGAACCACTGAATGCGTTCCTGCAACGATACGAACAAAAGCCGGCGGCGCAGGACGACCTGGCCAAGCCCAAGCTCAAGAAGATCAAGAAGCAGGGCAACGATGGCAGCGCGTCATGAGCCGCGGTGGTATTCAAGGCTTTGAAAGTGAGCGCCTCAGTCAGATTCTTGCCGCGAGGCGCTTGAGCCAGGCGCAACTTGCCTCGTTGGTCGGCGTGTCGCCCGCGACGGTCAGCAAATGGCGGTCGGGCAATCAGGCACCCGAGCGGGAAACGCTGGAGCGCCTTGCCGGCGTGGTCAACGTCACGCCCGAATGGTTCACGCGCGCGCCCTCGGCCAAGGTGTCGCTGCCGCTGTTTCGCAGTAACGCGTCCGCCCACGTGGCGGCACGCGCGATGCTGGAAGCGCGCATGGAGTGGGCGCAGGACGTCGCGCTCGCGTTGTCCGAGTTCGTGGACTACCCGGCGCTGAATTTGCCGACCCGGCAGTTCAAGGAGCCCGATGAGATCACGCCTGACGAGATTGAACTGGCGGCGAGCGAATGCCGCGATCTTTGGCGTATCGGTCGTACGGCGGTGCCCGACCTGGCGCTGGCCATTGAAGGCGCTGGGGTGGTCCTGATCCGCGAGGAAACGGGCATTTCGCAGATCGAGGGCCTGTCGGCATGGAGCGATGCGCTGGGGCGCCCGCTGGTCTTGCTCTCGGCCGACAAGGATAACGGCTATCGAAGCCGTTTCGACTTGGCGCACGAACTTGGCCACCTGATCCTGCATCGGTTCATTCCCCGGCCGACCGAGCGTGACCGTCATAAGCAACTGGAACAGCAAGCCCATCGCTTCGCGGGCGCATTCCTGCTGCCGGCCGAAACGTTTGCAAACGAAGTCCGCACGCCGGTGACGCTGGACGATCTTCTCTTGCTCAAACGCAGATGGGGTGTGTCCGTCGCTGCGATCGTGATGCGTTTGCGTGCGCTGAAGATTCTGGATGAAGAAGCGGCGCAGTCGCTGTTCAAACGTCGGTCCGCCCGTTGGGGCGCGAAGTCCGAGCCGGGCGACGGCGATAGGCCGCCCGAGCGGCCGCGCCTGCTGCGTCGAACGATCGATCTGCTCGTCGAGGAAAACGTGATGCCGCTCGATTCGATCCCCAGGCACATTGGCCTTGCGGCCCATGACATCGAGATGCTGGCTGGTTTATCGGAAGGGTACTTCCAGGGCAAGCCCAAGGTTGTGCAGCTGGCTCGGTTGCGTTCAGTGCCCAACAGCGCGGACGCACCGGTTGCCACGGACAGCAACGTCGTGCCGTTTCGATTTTCGCCGAAGCGTTGATCGGCGCGTCTATGGAGATCAGTCAGGCGATGAATGACATTGACGCAATACTGAGCAACAAACCGATTTCACCGTCTCGGGAGATGGCGGCGTACGAGGCGTTGTGGGCGCACCAAAAAGCGACGTTCAAGACGATCGCTGACTGCTTCCGCGATAGTCCGAATGCGATGCCCTCCGAGCTGGTCTCGGAAGAGGAAATTGACACGGCGCTACGGCGGGTGCGAGACCAGATTGCGCACGCGAAGATTCACGATTTTGGTGTGCGTCTGCATGGAGCGGAAGACTATCCCGATCGGTTACGCGATGCTGCGCATCCCGTCGAACTCCTGTACTACCGAGGCTGGTGGGATCTGATCGACTCGCCCAAGCGGATCGCCATCGTTGGCTCGCGCAGCGTCTCCGAAGACGGCCTGCGCCGAACCCGCAGATTGGTGAAGCTGCTGGTCCAGGATGGCTATACCATCGTCTCCGGTTTGGCCAAAGGCGTGGACACTGCGGCACACACGACGGCCATTGACAACGGCGGCAGCACGATCGCCGTGATCGGCACACCGATTACCGAGTATTACCCGCCCGAGAACCGGGCCCTGCAAGACCTGATTGCCGAGAAATTCTTGCTGGTGAGCCAGGTGCCGATCTGGCGCTACTCGACCCAGGACTACCGTAGCAATCGCCTGTTCTTCCCGGAACGCAATGCCACGATGTCGGCGCTCGCGCAGGCAACGGTCATCGTCGAAGCCAGCGATACGTCGGGCACCCTGGCGCAGGCACGCGCGGCGCTGCAGCAGGGCCGCAAGTTGTTCATTCTGGACAACTGCTTTCGCAATCCAAAGCTGACATGGCCGGCCAAGTTCCAAGATCAAGGGGCCATTCGCGTCACCGGCATCGACGACATCAGGGCAGCTCTTGGCTAAGCGCGTACTCAAGATCGATGCCCTGACACTTCCGGATCATCACTATCTGGACGCGCAGGACATTTGCTACTACGCAGGTGAATACACTGCGGGCGAAGGGCATGCCTACAGCGAGACCAACCAGCTGATCCTCAACTTCAAGAAGTCCGTGGACAAGCGTGGAACCGCGCAGTGGCAATATAAAGAGCGCGCGATCCTGCAGGCAGCGGCAATCTTTCGTGCCGCGATCAAGGCTGACGCCGAAATCACCTTCGTCCCGATTCCGCCGTCGAAGGCGAAGAGCGATCCGCTATACGACGATCGCATGCTGCAATTGCTGCAGGCCGTCTGCAGGGGGCGTCACACCGACATCCGTGAACTGGTCGTCCAGCGCGAATCGTCGGCAGCGGCCCATCTGTCGGACACACGCCCGACGCCGGACGAACTGGTCGCCAACTATCAACTCGACGAGAGCTTGGCCGAGCCGGCCCCCCAGACCATTTTTGTCGTGGACGACGTGCTCACCACAGGCTGCCATTTCAAGGCGGTGAAGCAAGTGCTGGAGCGGCGATTTCCCGAGGCACGCATCGTCGGGCTGTTCCTCGCGCGGCGAGCGCCCAAGTCGGTGGACTTGGATTTTGACAGCATCTAAGAACAGGACAAGGCACACGCCACATGCTGATCGTCATGACCTCTCCGGACGCCGTCCTGCGTAATGGCCAACCCGACCCGCAACTCGCCCAGGTGCTGATCAACGCCAAGGCGGCGGGTAATCCCGTTGGCTTGATTTCCAATCATGCGGAACCAGCCTGGTTCAACGGGACGTTTGGCACCAGCGGCGTGCAGTTCCTGCAGAGTCGAGGGCGGCAGTCCGGCGAAATCGTGTCGCAGAACGCCAAGAAGTTTGCGCTCAATCCTTTCGATGCGCTGGTTCTCGCAGCAAAGGACGAAGACGTCCAGATGGGGAAGAACGGCGGCGCAATCCTAGTGGCTGCCGGATGGTCGGCGGCGCAGCAGGTTGCCTCACTGGGCATTCGCGTGGACAACGCCGCGCAGTTGCAGGAGATCATCAACCTGACGGCCGGCTGGTCGGGGCAGTGGTGGTATGCGGGCGACGCTGGCCGCTATCGCGTGCGTGCGCTCAGCGACTTGTCCGGCCTTGGCAAGGACGTCACGCAGCAACTGTTTGCGCAGCGGCTGACCGCCACCGTCAAAGGTGGCGGCGGGCGACTAAATGCCTTGCTGGCCGTCACCTCGCGTTCGCTGCTCATGGAAAAAGTGAACGAACTGGATGGACTGGTATGGGGCGTCTATCCGTCGTCAAAGAGTGCGAACGACGATGACGAGATCCTCAGCGATTTCACGCATCGCTTGCGGACGACGGTTTCCCGCGTTCGCTTCTCCAAGCGGGGAGAGCCGCTATTCATTCGGCACACCCCTTCTCCGAAGCGCTCGGCGGGTGGCGGTGGTGATCGAACCGATCCGACCGGCCAAATTCTGACCATTCACCTGAATCCGTTCTACAAACAGAGCGGACGATTGGTCGGAAAGCACGTGATCGTCGTGGATGATTGCACGACCTACGGGGTGTCGTTTGGCGTTGCCGCGGCCTTCTTGCGCAAAGCCGGTGCCGCCTCCGTGACGGGCGTCGCGCTGGGGAAGTTTGGCAATCAGTTGCGTTACTACGAGATCGACATCAAGACCGATCCGTTTCAGCCGGTCGTGGCCGGCGGCTTCAACGTGGCCGCGCCGGGGTGGTTCCCCGGCGCCACCAGTGGCGTCGCTCAGCAGGTTCTGCTGACCTTGATCCCGTAACCAGGCTGACGGTTATGGACCTGCGGGCGCTATGCCAAAGCTACAGGCCAGCCTTGGTGCGCATCACGGTGCAGACGCCGATGGGCGATTTGAGTACCGGTACCGCCTTCCACATTGGTGACGGCTGGCTGGTCACGGCGGCCCATGTGCTGCGGGATGGTGTCGTGCAGGAAGTGGTGTCTGAGTACGCGTCAGTGCCATTGACCGTGCAGTCGGTGATCTTCAACAAGGACGATCGCATCGATCTGGCCTTGATGAAGACCGATCTGGATCTGTCGCACTACCTGCACATGACGACGATTCATGGCTCACCGAAAGGCTTTGTACAAACGGACCATATCGAGATCGGTGGGCATCTGGATGACTGGATCGGCGACGAGTTGGTGCTCTCGAAAGTGCTGCTCATGGGCTATCCGCCGATTCCGTTTTCGCAGCACGCTGTGCTCCTGGCGTCGGAAGGAGAGGTCAACGCGGTGGTGGACAAATACAGTGGGCCGCACCCGCATTTCATCATCTCGTGTCCTGCGAGGGGTGGTTTTAGCGGTGGCCCCGTATTGAGTGAATATGGCTTTTTGCTGGGGGTGCTTGTCGAATCGCTCGTGATGGATGGCAAGGACGCGGAGACCGGCTATGCGAGTGCCATCTCGATCGAGCCGCTGCTGGTCATGTTGCACGACAACGGCATCTATCCCGGTAAGAACCGCCAGATCATCGAAGCGCTTATTGGTGGTATCGACAACGGCTTCGGGAAGGCGTCCTGGTGGATGCGCGGGATGTGGTTCATCGAGAAATCAATTCTAAAAATTCGGATGCCGATCCGGCGACACAAGAGGATGTGAGGGCCTATGGGACGACAGCTGCAGCTCAATTTCACGCCGCTGCGAGTGCGCGGCGATGCCATTCGGCTGCAGACGTTGCCCTTTGAGGACGCGCAGCAGTTCCGGAATCTGCGCGACGAGCACCGCGCGCACTACGCCGTGACCCGTCGATCAGATCACATCGTGGCGCTACCGCTTACTTTGGATGCGTCGCCCATCGGCGAAGAAAAGTTTGTTTCGGTGGTTGAGCATGCTTCGCTCATCCGGCCGCTGCTTGAGCAACGTCTCGTGACCTTGCTCAGTTCCAATCGGCGACCGGTGGCGCGCTATAACCCGATTACCACCATAGGGCGCACCTTGCCGACGGGCTTCATCGAAGCCGACCGGCATCTTCATCTGCAGTCGCGCGTCTTGATCGCGATCCGCTCGCTCAAGCTGCCTGACGCAGAACCACTGGGTCTTTTGTGGGACATCGAGATTCAGAAGACCTGCGCAACCAGCCTTGCCGTGTTGCATGCGCAAGGCGTTCGGTTGGATGGGTTGACGGTCGAGCGCCTGGTGCCGGTCGAAGATGTGCGCATGCTGCCTTATCGCCGGCTGGTGGGTCGAGTCGGCGCGATCACGGACGGCCACGCGCGCCTGTCCGAGCGGTTTCAGAATGTAGAGGAGTTGCTTCCACTCGACGAGTTGTACCTGGAGGCCTCACCTGAGAATCTTCGGCACCTGCTGCAGCACTTCACGCGGAATACGTCGGGCAGGGTGCAGGGCAAGATCGATGAGATCGTGTTCGAGAACAGCAGAGGGCGTGCGCGCATGGACCACATTGCCCGGATTTCGGACTGGCTCCGCGGTCTCGGCGAGATCGAACTGCAGGAAGGTCTTAGCGTTGGCATCGGCAATCTGCTGAGCGAGAAAGATGCGCAGAACTTCCCCCGTTTCACCGAGGGCACGACGCCGACCTATGTGTTTGACGCCGGTACGCTCAAGTCGGAGTCGCGGGCAGCGGTCGGTCTGAGCAAGTTTGGCCCCTACAGCCGACACGTCTTCACGCCCACGCGGCCGAATGTCTGCGTGATCTGCGACCGTGCGCGGCGGGGTCAATTTGAGCTGTTCCTTCGGAAGTTTCGGGACGGCCTGTCGGTCGACGGCAAGTCATTGCCATTCGGCCGAGGATTTCTAGGCATCTACGGACTGCAGGACATCAACCTGACGTTCGTGGAGGCCGACGCCTTCACGGCCGACGCCTACCACGCGGCTGCTTCCAAAGCGGTCCGGATGGGCGCCGAGGGCGCGCCCTGGCATCTGGCCTTGGTGCAGACCGAGCGAGACTCGCGCCAATTGGCGCCGCAGAAGAATCCGTATCTGGTGGCCAAGGCGGCGTTTCTCTCCAATCAGATCCCCACTCAGTTCGTCGCGTTCGAGACGTTCTCGATGGCGCCGCTCAATCTCGCCTACACCCTCAGCAATCTCGCCCTTGCGGTCTATGCCAAGCTCGGCGGCATTCCCTGGTTGATCAAGTCGGACAAGGGTATCGCGCACGAAGTGGTCATTGGCCTAGGCAGCGCGGCGATTGGCGAATCCCGCTTTTCCAGGAAAGAAAGAATCGTCGGCATTACCAGCGTCTTTCGCGGCGACGGCGGCTATCTGCTATCGAATCTGTCGAACGCCGTCCCCATGTCGAAGTATGGCGAGGCCCTGACGGAATCATTGCAGGCGACCCTTCAGCGTGTGCGCAACGAGATGAACTGGATCAAGGGCGATTCGGTACGCGTGATCGTTCATGCGTTCAAGCCGATGCGCAATACTGAGGTGGAATCGGTCAAGGCGGCGTTGAAGGAGTTCTCTGAATTCGATCTGCAGTTCGCCTTCCTGCACGTCAAACAGGACCATCCGTATCTGCTGTTTGACGATGATTCCATCGGGACCAAGGGCCGGGGAGAGAAGACGCCGGTTCGAGGCCTTTTTGCGGAAGTAGGACACAACGAGACGTTGTTGACGTTGACGGGGCCGCAGCAGCTCAAGCGCCCGACGGATGGCCTACCCAAACCGCTACTGCTAAGCCTGCATCGCGATTCGACGTTCACGGACATCATCTATCTCACCAAACAGGTCTATTGGTTTTCGAACCATTCCTGGCGCAGCTTCCTGCCGGCGGCGATGCCGGTCACCATCTACTACTCCGACCTTGTCGCGGGTCTCTTAGGGCGGCTTGACCGGTTGGGTAGCCGGTGGAGCCCGAGTGTGATGCTCGGCAAGATCGGCACAACGCGGTGGTTTCTATGAGCGCCGGCAACCCGATGCTGCACGAAGCGCTGCGCGCAGTGGCGGGGCAGGCTGAGACACTGACGACTGCGGGTCCGCTGTCGATTGCCTTTTATCACTGGGTGCTCGCCGAAGGGTTGTCCTCCCAGCAGAGCGCCGCAATGGCGCGGGACCTGTGCGAAGAGATTGCCGGCGGTGGCCGGTCGATTCACGCCGTGGCGGCTTTGGGGTTCCTGCTGAGCATCGATCCGACGTTGAGTGATGCATGCCGCGACTCATTTGCGCAGGGCGTGGACTGGTTGGTGGGGCGTAGAGGCGATTCCCAAACGGCTCTCGTCAGTCTTATGCAGCCGTTAGCGCATACCGGCGTTCTGGTGGGTTTGTTGGCCACATCCGATGATGTGCGTTGGCCGAAATTCGGCGCATGGTTCGCGTCGCTCTATGCAAAGCTGCAGCCGCTGTTGCCGGCGGAAGTCGGCTGGCGCCATGAACTGCTGTCCATGATCAAGACGCGGTCCGAGGTGGGATTGAACGGCGAACTGGCAGTGGTGCCCGCCACTGCGGGCGCGGCTATCTACGTCGCACGTCGCTTGGCGGATGCTTCGCCGGCGGTCGATAACGACTTTGCGTCGCAGTTGCTCAGCCGCATCAAGTCGGTTGTTTATGACGACCCTGAACAGGCGGCCTTGGATCTGGCGGCGTTTCACTATCTCGCCCAGGGCGCGGCGCAGATCGATCTGCGCGCACCGAGCCTAGACGATGTCGGATTGCTGCTTCGCCGGCTCCCATCCGGGTTGCGTCGGTGGACTTGGGACGAACAGAAGAAGACGCCGAACTCGACAGCGCAAAAGTGGGCGGTTGAAAACGAATACCACTTTCAGAATCTTCTGTGCGCGGTGCTTGCGCCAGTGTTGCCCGATCTGCGTGATGAAGAGTGGCTTGCGTCGGTGGGGCAAAAGAAGCCGCGGGCAGACTTGGTAGTCCCGTCGCTGCACCTGGTGATCGAGGTCAAGTATTGGCGAAAGAGCAGCACGCCGCAGGACCTGATTTCGCAGATTGGTGAAGACGTCAGCCTTTACCTGAAGCGCGGCAGCCCCTATCGCAAAGTGCTCCCGATCATCTGGGACCAAGGACGACGCACCGAGCAATACGACCTGCTTATTGCGGGACTCTGTGAGATTCGCGATGTGGTCAGCCCGGTCGTTATCGCTCAACCGGCGTTTATGGTTTGAGCAGTGCCCATACAAAGCCGATGAAATTGCATGAAGAGAGGATACCAAAATGAGTAGTTCGAACTGCCCACTTGAGGAAGGCGATCGCATTGATCACAAGCTCTTCGGATTCGGAACTGTCGTGGGCGCACCTGTTCCCATGGTGGGGCCTGACCTCCGGAGCGCTAGTGGCGTCCGCGACGCCGGCTGGAGTGTTCCGGTCAAATGGGACGACCCGACGCGGACCGCCGGAGCCGTCATGCATCAGGTGCTGCGTAAAGTGTCATCGCCTGATTCGCGGCCCTTCAGTCATTGGGATCGTCAGTGGCAGCCTTTGCTGCAGGCTTGGCTGGCCGCGCGACGTGACGTTGAACAGTTGTCGTCGAGCTTCCGGCCCGTACCCGAGCCTGATGCTTTGACACGAATGCAGGACCTTGAGCGAAAAGCCTTCGAAGCGATGCAGCGCTTTTGGGACGCCGAGCAGTCGGGGGAGCATCCCTAGACACGTTCCAAGTCTCAGCTACCGGATAGTGCTCGCCTGCGTGCGCTTACGTTGGCTGACGGTTGGGAATTTCTCCGGTATCCTGAAGTTGATTGATGATGAGCCGATGCCGCGCAAACCCGCGCCAGCAAAGGGCGTGTTTTTCTGACGGTAAAAGCGACGGTAAAGGCCCATGTCGATCAAAGCCAATCCCTTTAATCACGCGGACTTGCGTGACTCGTTGATGATCGAGTGGGAGTGATGTGAGCCCGGCTACGGCTGGGGCGATAGGGTAGTGAAATGGAAAAGCTCGCGAATTCGCGGGCTTTTTTTTTATCGTTCGACGCTTCAGAATTCAGGCGGCGGCAAGAAAGCCACTGCCGCGAAGAACCTCGAATGTCGCTATCCGGGCCACCGGGGACACAATCAACGGGTTAAGAGAGACCGAAGCAGATGGCACAGACCATTGACGAAACCAAGTTGCACCCCTACGCCGCATTTCTGCTTTTCGAGAAGGATCGGGACGGCTCAGGGGCGATCGCGTTGAAGGACCTGGCCCAGGTTCTGGCAAAAGAGATGAAGACCGATGAAGTGGCGCTGAAAGCGAGCAACGCGGCCAAGTCGAAGGGCGTGGAGGCCTGGACGCTACACTTCGAAGTCACGTACCGGGCATCGTGGACCGACGACGATCAGCTGAAAAACATCGAACACCATCTGGTCACGCTGGTCTTTCATGACGGCATGTTGGGCGTCGCCGTGTCGGACGCCGGGCTGCGGGACACGGCACGGGCTATTCTGGCCACCGTCGCAGGCTTGAAGCCGGTCGCGGCGTCCAGCCTGGAGAACGCACTCCTGCGCGAACGCAGTCTCGGCACACTGTGGATGCGCGGCGTTCATCGGAAATCGCCATTCAAGGCGAGCTCGAAAGTTTTGTACGGGCCGCAGGTGCTGACCGCACTGAACCCCCTGGACGATCGAACCTTCCTGCCGTCGTCGGCCCGCGCGGACACCGATGCGACTGCCGGAGACAAGCTGTCCAGGCTCGGCGTGACGCCGGACAAGGCATATGTGTGGCTCGGGCCGACGAAGAGCCTGGGCGATTTTTACACCCACTTCAAGCAACTGATCGACTACATCAAGGCCAGGAATGCCAAGTCATACGTGGCATTACCCATCCTGACCCGAGAGCTCTCCGCGGCACCGAGTCCTGGTGAAGCAAGAGATGCCTTCGATTTCGATTTCGTTTCCGCGGCCACCGCGCTCGATCTGAGCGATGCGCTCAGATCGCTGCTGGACGGGGTCGAGCAGCGGCTCGGCATCAGGACGAAAGGGAACACGACCGATCAGAACTTCATTCTGTATGTCAGCGATCTCGACCATCCCGGGACGGGCGGCAGCAGCGAATGGCAGGTCAACTTGAGCATCGATCTTGCCAACGGTAAGGTTACGCCGACGGTCTCTGGCCACTCCAAGGCCTGGCCCAGATGGCAGGATTTCAGGACGCTGCTGCTGAAACGCTCGCTGTGGGCGGTCTGGTTCGAGACGGGACACTGCTTCAGCGGCGGCAAGTGGACACTTCTGGATGTCCGCGCATCGAGTTTCGAGGGAGAGCTCGTCGGCGTCGACTTCGAGACAGATGCCTGGCGCGTGCACGAGGAGAAGCCGCAGAGCGGTGCGACAGTTCTCTGGAACGATATCGGAACGGACAAGACGCTGTTCTCGTGGTGCATTCTCGAGGGCATGCAGGCATCTTTCCCAACGTTCATGAACAGCGCCGATCCAAACAGTTTCGCCTACGCGATCTGCGACGACGGGTCGAACGAACTCGGTGACTTCATCGTGCTCGCGAAGGACAAGACGTTCGCGACGGTCACGAATCCGTCCGACCTCGCCATTGTCCTGTTTCATGTGAAGGCGGCATCCAGCGCCAAAGTGAGGGAGATGGCACCGAAGCGATATGAGGAGGTACTCGGGCAAGCCACGAAGAACCTCGGGCGAATTCAGTTTCCCGATACCAAGGATTATTTGCTTGAGCGGCTCACAGACGGTCACGCGATGCTGTGGGAATGGGCGGGAACCGGTTTCAACCCGATTCTGAAGCGTGGCGCCGAGCTCGCCGAGAATGCGCGTGTGCGCGACGTCGTCAAGGTGTTCGACGGACGACGTGCCCACGTCCATGTGATCGTCGTGCAACCCCATCAAGATCTGGAAGAATTCAGGAAGGCCATGGACGCAGACCCCGCGGATTTTAAGACACGCATGCTCTGCACGTTGTTGTGCGCGGCTGACGGCGCCGCTCGATCGTCTTCTGCCAAGCTGCGCATCGTCATGTCGGAGCCTTCGCCCCGCCCCGTTGCGGCGGCGGCCAAAAAACGCCGGCCGCGGTGAAGCGAGCTTCGCGAAAGACAGCGAAATCGGCGTCGAAGTGAGCCGTCCGCAGCTCGTCGGCAGCGAGGCTTCGAATTTGTTCCCCGGCACGGATCAGCGTCAGTCGGTGCCAGGCGGATGAGAAGACGATGAGTGCGGCGATGCTAACGGCGGGTGCCCTCCACCGCGCGCGGGTAGCTCCCCGGCGCCAGGTAATGACCAAGCCAAATCTGCACAGGTTAAGCGGCTAAAGCCAATGCCTCGGCCGGGTTGGCTTGCGGTTTGCGAGGCATAGGTCTTCCTTGCGACAAGAATATGCCTCGAACAGGAAATTACTGACAGGACCCGCCGGGCCGATTCACACAGCTCACGCGCTCAAACGCGAACGACACCGCCCGATACAAGCGATCAACTCATCCAGCGCAGCCGCCAGATCGTCCAGATCCATATGCGCATACCCAAGCAAAAAGCCATTCGACGCTTCCGGAGTCGAGCCGGCAAACTCCCGCACTTCGTTGAACACGATGCCGCGTGAATTCAGAGCCTTTCGCAATTCGAGATCGAATGCTCGCTCGCGACCGGCCACCACAACGTGCAAGCCCCCTTCATCGCCGCTCAAGTCGATTTCGCCGACGTAATCGGCCAGGCGTGCGCGAACCAGATCGCGCATCGCGCCATAGTGGCGTCGCACTCTGCGCAGATGCTTGTCGAGTTCTCCTGAAACCAACAGCGTCTCGACAATCTTCTGAACAGGCCACGACACATGCACACGCTCGCGTTCGATGTGCGCCGCCAGCGCCGTTGCCGCCGCCTTGGGCGCCGCGATAAAACCAAGCCTCAGCGAGGGGCTGACGGCTTTCGCAAACGTGCTCAGCAGCAACGTATTGTCCGGCGCGCTCGCAAATAACGGCGGATAGCGCGTGCCTGCGTAGTGGAATTCGCAGTCGTACTCGTTCTCGACAATCACGGTCCCGTGCATGCGAGCGAGGTCGATGAGCGAACGACGCCGCGGCCCGGACAGACGGCCGCCCAGCGGGTATTGGTGCGCCGGCGTCACGTGTACCAACGCCGGCATTCCCGGCGAATCCATGATCCGTTCCACCAACACGCCTTCGTCGTCCACGGGCACATGGCGCAGCGTCGCGCCCGAGCGCGCGAATGCCCAGTTGGCCCCCGGATATCCAGGGTCTTCGACCGCACACAGGTCGCCATCGCGCAAGAACGTGCGCGCGACGAGATGCAGTGCCTGCCCGGTTCCGTGGGTCACGACAATCTGATCGGGATCGACCGACACCGAACGATGTTCGTGCAGCCAGTGCGCAATCGCATGGCGCAATCCCGATTCTCCGCGCGAGTCGCCATATCCTGCCGGCGGAAGATGCCGCCCGGCTTCACGGCATGCGTTGCGCCATGCCTCCAGCGGCAGTGCCCGCACATTGACCTGCCCAAGTCGCCAGTCGAATGCGGCGGCCGGTTGCGGCACCGCCTTGCCGTTCTCGTTATCGATCCGTCCCAAAACCGACGATTGCCGGACGATGGTCTGTCGACGAGGCGTGGCAATGCCCCGGCTCGCGGCCACGAAGGTCCCGCTTCGGCCGCGCCCCTCCAGCACGCCATCGGCAATCAGTTCGTCATAGGCCTCCACGACGCCATTGCGCGCGATCCCCAGTTGCTGCGCCAGATCGCGTGTCGGTGGCAGGCGGGTTCCGCATGGCAGGACCCCGTTGTCGATTCGCTCGCGTAATTGCCTGATGATTTGGCGGAACACCGGGCCGCTTGCATGCCGATCGATCTCGAGGTCGACCAAGGCAGGATGGGATTGTTTCGACACGGTGGAGCGAACCATAGACACCCTGAAATTCCATTTTTTTGGTTCTTAAAAAATACATGAAAAACGTCAAAATTCAAGAACCAAAGACAACGCGGAATTTCCATGCGGATTCGCATCATCACTGACGACTTCACGAGCGCGCTCGACGGCACGGCCTGTTTTGCCGAACGAGGCTGGGATACGGCCGCGCTGCTGCGGCCGGAACAGGCCGGAGCGGTGGGGGCGACCGCGGTCGTCAGCCTCGACACGGATACGCGCGAACACGTCGCGGCCGGCGACCCGGTAGCCGATGCGGCGCGTGCCTGGCGCGATGCGGACGTGCTGGTGCTGCAGTTCGATTCGACGTTGCGCGGGCGTGTCGCCGAAGACTGCCTGAGCGCCCGCGCCGCATCGGGCCGCCGCAAGTTGCTGATCGCGCCGGCGTTCCCGTCGGCAGGACGCACGACGGAGGCTGGCCGGGTACTTGTCGACGGCATTCCCGTCCATGAAACCGCATTCGGGAGAGACCCGACCTTGCCGGTTCGGGAGTCCAACGTGCCTGCGCTGTTTCTCGCGCAGGGTTTGCCGGTTGTCATCGCACGCGACGCCGCGCAAGCGAAAGCCCTGCTCGAAGAGCACGACGCCGTCGTGATGGATGCGCGTGTCGAGAATGATCTCGACGCCTTGGTCGGCATGTTCGCCGGCGCACGAGACGTGTTGCTCGCCGGTTCCACGGGATTGCTGCGCGCGCTCGCCCGTGCGCTGCCGCAGCCCGAGCCGATTCCTCGACCTGCGGCCTTGCCCTGCGATGCGCCCTGGCTGGTTGTCGGCAGCCTCAATCCGCGTTCGCGTCGCCAACTGATCGTGGCGCGCGAACGCCGCCCGATCAACGTGCTGGCTACCGGCAGTGATCGCCTGTTCGACGCCGCGTTGACCGAAGCGGCACTGTGCGACCTGGTGAAGCAGGTCACCCACCTCATTTCCGATGGCGCGTGCGATGGCCTGGTCGTCACGGGCGGTGAAACGGCCAGACGCATTGTCGATGCCCTGCCTGCCGTGTCGCTGCGTGTCCATCGCGAAATCCTGCCGGGCGTGCCGCTGGTCGAGGTTCGCACCTCGAAAGGCCGCTTCCCGATGATTACGAAGGCCGGTGGTTTTGGCGACGACGACGCACTGCTCGCCTGCATCGACGCATTGACTGGAGCAAGAGCATGAAACAGAAACTGATCGCCGTGACGATGGGCGACGCGGCCGGCATTGGGCCTGAAATTGTCGTCAAGACATTCTCGAACAGCGCGTTTATCGCCGACTATCCGTCGTTTGCCGTCGGCGATGCGGGCGTGCTGCGGCGCGCGGCGGCCGCGCTCGGGTTGCCGCTCGAAATCCGCGAGACGGATTCGGTGTCGGGCATCGCACCGCGCCCGGGCACGCTCGACGTGCTGCGCGTGCCGGGCGCCGAACCGCTGCCTGCCGACCTGCCGCTGGGCGCGATCAGTGCGCTGGCCGGCGAAGCCGCATTCGGCGCGATCCGCGCAGCGATCGATCTGGCGATGAAGCACGAGATCGCGGGCATCTGTACCGCGCCGATTCACAAGGAAGCGCTTGCCGCGGCTCGCGTTCCTTATCCGGGGCACACGGAGATGCTCGCGGATCTTTCCGGCACGCGCGACTACGCGATGATGCTCGTGAATCCCACGTTGCGCACGATTCTCGTGACGGTTCACTGCTCGATGCGCGACGCGATTTCAAGGCTGTCCGTCGAGAGCGAATTGCGCATCATCCGGCTCGCGCATCGTGCGATGACGGAGCTCGGCATCGAACGCCCGCGGGTTGCCGTGGCGGGCCTGAACCCTCATGCCGGCGAGGGAGGGCTGTTCGGCCGCGAGGACCTCGACATCATCGCGCCGGCCATCCAGCGTGCCCTGGCGGAAGGCATCGATGCCAGCGGCCCCTGGCCGGGCGACACGGTGTTCATGAACGCACGCCGTGGCCGCTTCGACATCGTGGTGGCGCAGTACCACGACCAGGGGCTGATCCCGGTCAAGCTGGCGGGCGTCGAAGACGGCGTGAACATTACCGTCGGCCTGCCGTTCGTGCGGACGAGCCCGGATCACGGCACGGCGTTCGACATCGCCGGCAAGGGGGTCGCCGACCCCGCAAGTTTGCAGGTCGCACTTCAAACCGCCCATCAATTCGCTCGTTCGCGGGTGTGAGTCATTTATCAAGGAGTCCGACATGTCCTCCCATTTCATTCTGATGCTCACGGAGAACGATGCCACCGTTCCCGATGCGCTGGCGGTCTACGACAGCCTGCGCGACAGCCCCGTTCACTTTGTCGGTTTCAAGGATATCGGCCTGCCGGTCGCCTCGCTCAAGCAACTGGCGCAACGGATCCGGGCCGATGGCCGCAAGGTCATGCTCGAAGTCGTTGCGACGAGCCGTGACAGCGAACGCGAATCGATCCAGGCTGCGCTCGATATCGGCGTCGACTATCTGCTCGGCGGTCGTCACGTCGAGGATGCGCTGGCCATGCTGCGCGGCTCGTCGATCCGGTACTTTCCGTTTGCCGGCCGCACGGTCGGGCACCCGACCGTGCTCGAGGGTACGATGGACGAGATCGTCGAGGACGCGCGTCGCATTGCGGCCATGCCCGGTGTACACGGGCTCGATCTGCTCGCTTACCGCTTCACGGGCAAAGGCGACCCGGCCGAGTTGACGCGGCGCGTCACGCAAGCCGTGACGGTTCCCGTCATTGCGGCCGGCAGCATCGACGGCGAAATGCGCGTCAAGGCCATGATCGATGCGAAAACTTGGGGTTTCACGGTGGGCAGCGCATTGTTTCAGGGTACGTTCGTCAAGCGCCTGCTGCCGGCGCAGATCGACACCATTTTCCAGATCGAAGGAGTGACGGCATGAAACTGAACAAGGTCAATGTCGCGGCCGCATTCTCGGCTTTCAGCGAATACTGGTCGCCCAGGATCGGTGGCGACATCAACGAGTCGCAGATCAAGTTCGCCAAATTCAGCGGTACGTTCAACTGGCATCATCACGATCACGAGGACGAACTGTTCTTCGTGGTGAAGGGCACGCTGCGCATGAAGCTGCACGCCGAAAACGGCGGCGATATCGTGATCGAAGCGGGTGAATACCTGATCGTGCCGAAGGGCACCGAGCACTGCCCGGAAGCCGTGACGGACGAAGTGCATTGCCTGCTGCTCGAGCCGAAGACGACCATCAATACCGGCAATGTCGTCAACGCGCGCACGCGCACCAACCTCGAGCGCATCTGAAACGCATGGCGCTCGACCTCTGGGCACTGCTGGGGCAGTTGCACGCGTGCCGGTTCGTGGACCTGACCCACGCGTTCGACGCATCGATTCCGCATTCGCCGTTCTTCGAGCCCGAGACGCGCACGGTGCTGTACGACCACGCGCCCGCGCGGGGTTCGATGGGGCAGGGGTTTCTTGCGCATCGCTACAGTTTTGTCGGCCAGTGGGGCACGCACGTCGATCCGGGCGCGCACTTCGTGGCGGGCCGCCGGTTTCTCGACGAGATTCCGGTGCGCGAGATGATCCTGCCGCTGGTCGTCATCGACATTCGCGAGCAGGTTGCCGCCGACGCGGATTATTGCCTGTCGATCGACGACGTGCTGCGTTGGGAAACGCGTCACGGTGTGATGCCGCGCGGGGCATTCGTTGCCAAGCACAGCGGCTGGTCGTCGCGCTGGCCGGATCGCGAGAAGTTCTCGAATCGCGACGCGCAGGGCGTGGCGCATTTCCCCGGCTGGACCCTCGCAGCGCTGCGCCATATCTTCGAGGCGCGCGGCGCCACGGCCTGCGGGCATGAGACGCTGGACACCGATGGCGGCCTCGCGATCAGCCGCGGTGACGGTTCGCTCGAACGCTATGTGCTCGACCAGGATCATTGGCAGATCGAACTGTTGGCGAATCTCGATGCGGTGCCTGAAGCGGGGGCGCTCATCGTCGCAACGTGGCCGAAGCCGAAGCATGGTTCCGGCTTTCCGGCGCGTGTTTTTGCGATCGTGCCGTGACGGAATGCGTTGCCTTTGATCGACGCGTTTTTATCGACCACGCGCAATGACGGCGGACGGCGAGTTCAAACGGCTGACCCGCCATCCGCTCAAGCGTCTCCCACCTCCGCCGTTCGCCGATACTGCCCCGGCGCCACATCCATCACACGTTTGAACGCGCTCCTGAACGCGCTTTCGGACGAATATCCCACGGCCGCCGCCGCCTCCGCTGTCGACACGCCCGCCCGAATCGCGCGCCGCGCCAGGTGCATGCGCCACTGGGTCAGGTAGGTCAGGGGCGGCACGCCCATCATCTCGCGGAACCGAACCGCGAACGACGTTCGCGACATCCCGGCCTCTTTCGCCAGCGCCTCCAGGTTCCAGTTTCGAGCCGGATCGCCGTGGATGCAGCGCAGCGCGACGGACAGGCGAGCGTCGCCGAAACCCTTCAACCAGCCCCGGTCGTCATGCGGTGCGTGCGCTAGATAGGCCCGCAACGTCTGCACGAACAGCAGTTGCGCCAGCCCGGAGATCACGGTGGCCTGGCCAGGCCGGCTGCCGGGCTGCGTTTCCGCAACCAATTGCGCGATCAGCCATGAAATCGGCGCGGCCGCCTCCGTGGCCCGGCTCACGTGGATCAGCGGCGGCAGGCCGCTCAGGAGCAGCGCTTGCCGGTCGGCGTCGATCTGCACCAGGCCGCTCAACATGGTGAAGTCGCTTCCGTGGCCAAGGCGATAGGCGCCGTCGTCGTCCCGGGCGAGCGGCATGGCCGTCGCGCCGGAGATCCGTGCCGGGGCGCTGGCCAGCACCAAGGTATGCGTGCCGCTCATGACCAGGATGTCGCCCGCCGCAAGCTGGCGAGGTTCGTCGGGCAGGCCTTCCATGAAACACCAGCAACGGCCTTCCGTGATGGCGCAGAACTTGATCGAGCCCATCGTGCCGAAGCGTCGCGCCCAAGTGCCGCCCGCCACCAATCGTCCGGACAGGTCGCAGCGGGCTTGGAGAAAATCCAGCAGATCGGATAGCGGGTCGATCATCAGGTTTGAACGATTGCGTATAAAAAATGAACGAATGCGGCTTATAAGTACTGTTTCAGAACATTAGCATGCGGATGTCACTCTTGGAGATCCAGCATGTCTACCCCGCAATCGCCCATTGGCTCGGGCTTCAGAGCCGCTTCCACCGCCGAGGAGGTCATCCGCGGCATCGACCTGACCGGCAAATGCGCCGTCGTCACCGGCGGCTATTCCGGCATCGGTATCGAAACCGTCAAGGCGTTCCGGGCCGCCGGCGCCAAGGTGTTCGTGCCGGCGCGCGATCTCGTGAAGGCGCGGGCCGCCTTGAACGGCATGCCCGATGTGGTGTTGCAGCCGATGGATCTGCTCGATCCGGCATCCATCGACCGTTTCGCCGAACATGTCCTCGATTCGACGGATGCCGTCGATATCCTCGTGAACAATGCCGGCGTCATGGGGCCGCCGCTCGCACGCGACGCGCGCGGATATGAATCCCAGTTTTCGGCGAACCACCTCGGCCACTTTCAACTGACCTGCCGCCTGTGGCCGGCGCTGGTCCGCGCCGGGCAGGCGCGCGTGATTGCACTGAGTTCCTATGGCCATCGTCGGGCCGGCATCGATTTCCACGACGTGAACTTCGAACGCCGAGACTACGACCCGTGGGTGGCCTACGGCCAGGCCAAGACGGCCAATGCACTGTTCTCCGTGGCGCTGGACGCGATCGGCAAGCACTCGGGGGTGCGCGCGTTTTCCGTTCATCCGGGCGGCATCATCACGGACCTGGTTCGTCACATGCCGAGGGAAGCGCTTGAAGCCCAGGACTACATCGACAAGGAAGGCCGGCCGATCATCGATCCGGAAAACAACAAGAAGACGCCGCAGCAAGGTGCTGCGACGAGCGTCTGGTGCGCGACGAGCGCGAGGCTCGACGGCATGGGCGGGGTTTACTGCGCAGACTGCGACATTGCTCGTGCGCTCCCGTCCGACGACTCGGAGGCGCTGAATGGCGTGCGTCCTCGGGCGATGGACGCGGTAGCGGCAGGGCGGCTTTGGCAATTGAGCGAACAGCTTACCGGCGTGCGCATCGATTGATGTTGTTGGGGCAGCGCGTCGAGCGATGGGGCCCCTCATGGCGTATCCAGCCAACGCGCCGCATCGGGCCCACCTCGATGCGGCGCGTTGGCTTGCACCGCCCGGCAAGCGCCGATCACCCCCGAACCCCCAACCGATACGCTCGCGGCGAACTCCCGGTCACGCGCTTGAACGCGTTGCTGAACGCACTCTCCGACGCATACCCGAGCGATTCCGCCAGCACCGCCACCGGCCGGTTCTCCTCCCGCAACGCCCGCTCCGCCAGACGCATGCGCCATTCGGTCAGATAGGTCAGCGGCGCGGTGCCGACCACCGCCTTGAAGTGAAACGCGAAGCTCGTGCGCGACATCGCACACGCCTTGGCCAGTTCGTCGAGATGCCACGCGCGCGCCGGCTCGCCGTGCATCAGGCGCAGCGCCGGGGCGATGCGCGGGTCGCCCAGCGCCCGCAGCCATCCGGCCGGCATCGCGTCCGACGTTTTCAGGTGTGCGCGCAGGATCTGGATGAACAACAACTGCGCGAGTTGCGCGGTCGCCAGTTGGCCGCCAGGCTGCTCGGCCGTGCGTTCTTCCACCAGTTGATCGAGCAGCCAGCGAAACGCGCTGGCCTGCGGCGACGCGGCCGGCACATGAATCCACGGCGGCAGCACGTCGGCCAGCAAGCGCCCGCTGGCCGGATCGAGCAGCACGTGGCCGCCGAGATGCGCGAAATCGGCGCCGTCGCCCAATTGCAGACTGTTGCGGCCCGCGCCGGAAAACACGCTCATCGCATCGAGCGGTTCGAGATCGGGGTCGCTCGCGAGCACGAACGCGCGCCTGGCCGACAGCAGGCCGACGTCGCCGGTGTCGAACCGCACCGGTGCCGGTTCGCCGTCGATGCGGACCCAGCAGCGGCCCTTCACGACCGCGAAGAACTTGATCTTGTCGGGCGCGGGAAAGCGCAGCGCCCACGGGCCGCCCGCCGTGAAACCGCCGGTCACGATCGATTCGGCGCTGGTGAACTTGAGGATGTCGGAAAAGGGATCGGTGCTCATTCTCGTACTATCGCGCAAGTAAATCGCACTTTCAATTATTCACGGTCCGAGTGCCGCTGTCTAAGCTGAGGCTTTGCTCAATCAGGACATCGGCATGAACGACACAACGGTACTCGTCACCGGCGGCACCGGGTTTATCGCGCAGCATTGCATCCTCGCGCTGTTGCGCGAAGGCTATCGCGTGCGCACCACGATCCGCTCGCCGGGGCGCGAGGCGGAAGTGCTCGGCAACCTCGAGCAAGGCGGCGCGCAGCCGGGCGAGCGCCTGAGCTTCGCCATGGCCGACCTTGGCGACGACCGCGGCTGGGCCGAGGCAGCGGCCGGCTGCAACTACGTGCTGCACGGCGCGTCGCCCACGCCATCGGGCAACCATGCCACCGAGGACGACTGGATCCGGCCTGCCGTGGACGGCAACCTGCGCGTGTTGCGCGCCGCGCGCGACGCGGGCGTCAAGCGGGTGGTGCTGACGTCGGCGTTCGGCGCGATCTGCGCGGGGCATGCGCAACTGAGCCGCCCGTTCGACGAGCGCGACTGGAGCAACCTGTCGGGCAAGGTCTGGCCGTATCAGAAGTCGAAGACGCTGTCCGAGCGCGCGGCCTGGGATTTCATCGCGAAAGAGGGCGGCGGGATGGAACTGTCGGCGGTCAATCCGACGGCGGTGATGGGGCCGGTGCTCGGCCCCGACTACTCGCACTCGATCCGCACCATCACCAACATGCTGGACGGCCAGCGCGCCTGCCCGAAGATCAATTGCGGCTTTGTCGACGTGCGCGACGTGGCGGACCTGCACGTGCTCGCGATGCTCCATCCGGCCGCCAACGGCGAGCGCTTTCTCGCGATCGCGGGCCACAGCCTGTGGATGCGCGAGGTGGCCGAGGTGCTGCGCCGCCGGATGGGCGCGGCGGCCGGCAAAGTGTCGGCGCGCGAGCTGCCGAATTGGGTGGTGCGCCTGGCGGCACGGCGGAACCCGGCCATGCGCGGTATCGCGACGCTGCTCGGCCGCGACATGAATGCCACGAGCGCCAAGGCGATCCGGCTGCTCGGCTGGCGGCCGCGGTCGAGCGAGGACGCGATCATCGCCACGGCCGACAGCCTGATCCGGCTCGGCCTGCTCAAGCCTTGACTGGCCATCGGCAAGGCGCGGCTCGCGCCTTGCCGATGGAGCAAGCGCCAAGATCCGTGCCGGCTACCTTCGCACACCGAAGTGATTGAGGTTGCGTATCGCACGCTTTGCCATTAACCTAACGAACGTTAGGTAGTGGTCGACGATCGAAGCATCATCCGTTCGCCGATTGCGTGTCGAAACCCCTCCATCGAAAGGCAATCCATGAGCATCGAACCCATTCACGCCGCTGCGGACACCCGCGCCGTCATGACGATCCACGATTTCGCGACCGGGCCGTATCCGGCCCGCGTACGCATCGCGGTCGCCGAAAAGCAGCTCGAAGCGCAGGTGCGCTTCGAGCGAGTCGATCTTTATCAGGGCGAGCACAAACGTCCGGCGTTCATCGCGGACAAGAACTATTCGGGCACGCTGCCGGTGCTCGAACTGGCTGACGGCACCTGCATCGCCGAATGCACGGCGATCACCGAATACCTCGACGCGCTCGACGGCGAGCCCGCGCTGACGGGCACCACGCCGCTGGAGAAGGGCGTGATCCACATGATGAGCAAGCGCGCGGAGATCGAGCTGCTCGACGCGGTCAGCGTGTATTTCCACCACGGCACGCCGGGCCTGGGGCCGGATGTCGAGCTGTATCAGAACGCCGAATGGGGCTTCCGGCAGCGCGACAAGGCCGTGCGCGGCATGCATTACTTCGACCAAGTGCTGCGGGATCGGCCGTTCGTGGCCGGCGACGCGTTCTCGATGGCCGACATCACCGTGATCGGCGGCCTCGTGTTCGCGGCGATCGTGAAGCTGCCGGTGCCGGAAGCGTGCATCGCGCTGCGCGGCTGGCTCGCACGGATGCTGGCGCGGCCGAGCGTCGCGAAGCAGCCGGCGCTGGCGGTGCTGAACACCTGACGCCGGCTGCTCGATCAGGCCCGCGGCGGTTCGGACAGTTCGGACGGTTCGGACGGTTCGGGCGGTTCGGCATCGAAGAATCCCAGATAGGCGGGGGCGTCACCGGCCGGCGCCGTATCGGTCAGGCGCGCCGGCGCGTCGATCGACAGCAGCGTTGCGAGCGTCGAGGCGCGGTTCGTCACGTAGCGCCACGGATACGGCGAATGCGGCTCGGCGCTGCCGTCGCTGTGCGAGGCCGCCAGTTGCGCGGCTTCGAGCGCGGCGCGCAAGGCCTCGCGCGCCGGCGAATACACGGCGAAGCCCTCGTTGGCGAGCGCGGCCGTGTCGTAGCCGAGTTGCGCGCACAGGTAGGCCTTGGCGAGGCGGTCGCGCTGGTCGGCCTCGCGCGATTGCGCGATCAGCTCGGCGGTGGCGGCATCGACCAACCGGCCCTCGGTCATCAGCACCGGCCGGTCGGCCGACCACGCCTCGGGCGGGCAGGCCTTCGAGGCCGGGTCGAGCGCCAGCGCCGGGTGCGATTCGGCCGGATAGATCCGGCACACGCGCGGACGCTGCTCGTAGGCGCCGCAGGCCATGTCGGCGCGCAGGTGCGGGCACGGCCCGGCGAACGCGGCCACCAGCGTGACCGCCACGCGCACCGGCAGCGTGCCGCAGTGCGCCGCGAACGAACGCCGCCGCCGGTGCTGCGCGAGCAGGTTGTCGGCGGGCGGCTCCTCGGGCCAGGGCACGGCGTCGCAGAACAGCTGCACCTCGCCGCCGCGCGACAGCCAGGTGATCGCTTCGTCAACGGCGAGCGGCAGGCGCAGGTCATGGCAGCAGCGGCCGCACATCGTGCAGGAAAAGTGGACGGACATGATCGGGGGTTGTGGTGGTGTTCGACGCCGTCAATTCGCTGCGCGGGCCGCCGTGGTTACAGTGGCGGCGCACGATGATTTTCATTGCCCAGGTTGACTATTCAAATTTGGCTGGTTGAGATGCGTGCATGAAGCAGCCCAAAGGCGATGCGGGGTAATTCCCGATGTCTGCCAGGATGTCTATACAAGAAGATGCGAGCATGGGCCATCGAGCCCATCCGCCGCCGCGCGTCGTCGGCGATACCAACCGGAGCGCAATACGTGGCGAACCAGAGAGAGGGCCGTGGCAACGGCGCGTTGATCGAAACGCGATCGATCGATTTCATTCCCGACGCGGAGCGTCACGGCAGCCTCGCGAGCCAGTTCACGCTGTGGCTGTCGGCGAACCTGCAGATCACGGCGATCGTCACTGGCGCGCTGGCCGTGGTGCTGGGCGGCGACGTGTTCTGGTCGCTGATCGCGCTGCTGCTCGGCCAGTTGGTGGGCGGCGCGGTGATGGCGCTGCACGGCGCGCAGGGGCCGCAACTGGGGCTGCCGCAGATGATCTCGAGCCGCGTGCAGTTCGGCGTGTACGGCGCGACGATTCCGCTGGTGCTGGTCTGCCTGATGTACGTCGGCTTTTCGGCCAGCGGTTCGGTGCTGGCCGGGGCGGCCGTCGCGCAACTGCTGGGCGTGGGCGACGTGGCCGGCATCGTGCTGTTCGCGATCTGCATCGTGATCCTGACGATCCTCGGCTATCGCACGATCCACCTGATCGGCCGCATCGCCGGCGTGATCGGCGTGGTGGCGTTCGTGTTCATGTTCGCGCGCCTGTTCGCGCAGCACGACATCGGGCTGCTGCTGGCGAACCGGCATTTCTCGATCGCCAGCTTCCTGTTGTCGATGTCCTTGTCGGCGTCGTGGCAGATCGCGTTCGGCCCGTACGTGGCCGACTATTCGCGCTACCTGCCGCGCTCGACATCCTCGCCGGCCACGTTTCTCGCGGTGGGCCTCGGCTCGGTGATCGGCGCGCAGGCCGCGATGGTGTTCGGCGTGTTCGCGGCGGCGCTGGCCGGGGCGCAGTTCGCGCATCACGAGGTGGCGTTCATCGTCGGGCTCGGTTCGACGGGCGCCGTGGCCGGGCTGCTGTACTTCAGCATCGCGTTCGGCAAGGTCACCGTCACCACGCTCAATGCCTACGGCAGCTTCATGTCGATGGCGACCATCGTCAGCGGCTTTCGCGGCCAGCGCACGCTGTCGCACGGCCGGCGGCTCGCCTACATCCTTGCGATGGTGGCCGTGTCGACGGCGCTCGCGATCGCCGGCCGCCACGCGTTCCTGAAGGAATTCACGTCGTTCATCCTGTTCCTGCTGGCGTTCTTCACGCCGTGGAGCGCGATCAACCTGGTCGATTATTACGTCTTCACGCGCTCGCGCTACGACGTGCCGGCGCTGTCGAACCCCGACGGCCGCTATGGCCGCTGGAACGGCATGGCGATCAGCGTCTACGCGGTCGGCATTCTCGTGCAGATGCCGTTCATCTCGACGGGCTTCTACACCGGCCCGCTCGTCGATGCGCTGGGTGGCACCGACATCTCCTGGATACTCGGCCTCGCGGTGCCGGCGCTGCTGTACTACATCGGTGCGCGGGCGTCGTCGCGCAGCATTCCCGAGCGCCTGATCCTGCCGGGCGAGGGCGCACGCGGCGCGAAGTGATCGCCTGATGTGCGTTCAAAAACCCCAGGACGAAAAAAAGCCGGCTGCCCATTCGCAGCCGGCTTTTTCATGCGTGACGAAGCCGCGTGTGACCCCGCGTGCTCAGGCCTCCTCGGCCCACGACATGTTGTCGCGCGCGAGCAGCGCCGACGACGCGGCCGGCCCGAACGTGCCCGCCGTATAGAGGCGCGGCCGATCGCCCGGCTGCTGCCAGCCTTCGAGGATCGGCTCGACCCAGGTCCAGGCCGCTTCGAGTTCGTCGCGGCGCATGAAGTGCGTGAGGCGGCCGCGGATCACGTCGATCAGCAGGCGCTCGTACGCTTCGGCGCGGCGCTCCGGAATCGCCTGCTGCAAATCGAGGTTGAGGCTCACCGGCACCATGTTCATGCCGCTGCCCGGCTCCTTCGCGAGCATCTGCAACTGGATCGATTCCTCGGGCTGCAACTGGATCACTAGGCGGTTGCTGTAGTGGCGCGGGCCGTCGGGGATGATCGAGAACGGCAGGTCGGCGAACTCGATGACGATCTCCGATTGCCGCTTTTGCAGCCGCTTGCCGGTGCGCAGGAAGAACGGCACGTTGGCCCAGCGCCAGTTGTTGATGTGGGCGCGCAGCGCGACGAAGGTTTCGTTGCGGCTGTTCGGCGGCACGTTGTCTTCCTCGAGATAGCCCTTGACCGGCTTGCCGTCCACCGCGCCGGCCGCGTACTGGCCGCGCACCGTGTCGCGCGCGATGTCGGCCGGCGTCATCGGACGCAGTGAGCGCAGCACCTTGAGCTTCTCGTCGCGCACGGCATCGGGGTCGAGCGACACGGGCGGCTCCATCGCGACGATGCAGAGCAGTTGCAGCAGGTGGTTCTGCACCATGTCGCGCAGCGCGCCGGTGTGGTCGTAGAAGCCGGCGCGGCTGCCCACGCCCACCGTTTCCGCCACCGTGATCTGCACGCTGCGGATATACGGCGCCTGCCAGAGCGGCCCGAAGATCGGGTTGCCGAAGCGCAGCACCATCAGGTTCTGCACCGTTTCCTTGCCGAGGTAGTGGTCGATCCGGTAGATCTGCGATTCCGCGAAATGGCGGCCGACGTCGTTGTTGATCGCCTGCGCCGAGGCGAGATCGTGGCCGAGCGGCTTTTCGAGCACCACGCGCGAGGCGGCGTTCAGCAGCTTCGCGGTGTCGAGGTTGTCGCAGATCGTCGTGAACAGCTCCGGCGAGGTCGACAGGTAGAACACGCGGATCGCCTCGTCGCGCGAGGCTTCGGCCAGGCGCTGGTAGTCGGCGGCGGCGTTCACGTCGATCAGCACGTACTGGAACAGGTCGAGGAAGCGGCTCCACGCTTGCGCGTCGAAGGCTTTTTCGTCGATGAACGGACGCGACTGCTCTTCCATGAACTTGCGGTAACCGTCGATGCCCCAGTCACGGCGGCCGACCGCGATGATGCGCGTTTCGGCCGGCAGATTGCCGTGCAGGTGCGCCATGAAGAGCGCGGGCAGCAGCTTGCGGGCGGCGAGGTCGCCGCCGCCGCCGAAGATGATCATGTCGACGGGCGATTCTTTTGCGGCTTGGGAGGTGGGGTGGGTCATGGGTGGTGGGTTCGCGGGTCAAGTCGATGAGCGTTGAACGGACGGCGCATGTTGCGCCGCGGTGCTGCGGAAAACGCTAAGTGTGCCCGGTTTTGCGCGACTTCGCGCACCGGCATGCTGCACGAATTTCACGTGGGTGGCCCGGGCGAGCCGCGAAGGCCCGTCGCGTCGTGTGTTGCGCGGCGACGCGCTAAACACGCTCGACCGGCCGAAACCGGTTAAAGGGACGCATTGCGATGCATCAAAGGGAAATTTCTCTTGTGCGTGGCTGCGTGTTTATCTATGATTGAGCAATCACTCATTTATAGGTGCACGGTTTTGGCCCGTCCTCGCAGTGCCGACAAACAGGAAGCGATTCTCGATGCCGCCGCGCGCGCGCTGGCCGAGCACGGCGCGGCTGCCACCACGGCGCGCATCGCGCGGCTGGCCGGGGTGGCCGAAGGCACGGTGTTCACCTATTTCGACACCAAGGATGCGCTGCTGAACGCGCTGTACCTGCATCTGAAGGACGGCCTGCGCTCGGCGATGATGGGCGCATTTCCGCATGGGGACAGCGTCGAGCGGCGTGCTCGCCATGCCTGGAATGCCTTTGTAGGGTGGGGCGTGACGCATCCCGACGGGCGGCGCGCGCTGCGCCAGCTCGAGGTGGGCGCGAACATCGAGGAAGCGAACCGCGTGGCCGGCGCGAGCGGGTTCGGCGCGGTGCGCGACATGTTTCGCGAATGCCTGTCGGGCATGAGCGGGCTGTCGGACGAGCAGGTCATGAATTTTTGCGGCGCGCTGTTTTCGTCGATGGCCGAGGTCACGATGGACAGCATCGCGCGCGAGCCCGAACAGCAGGAGGCGTACCGCGAAGCCGGTTTTCGGGCGATCTGGGCGGCCTTGCAGGCGCACTGATCGCCATCACGCGCGACGGCGGCGCGACCGATTTCGGTCGTCGCATCGCGTTATTTAATGAGTGAGTAATCATTCATTTTTATCGAGGAGCAAATCATGTCGAAGGTCTGGTTGGTAACGGGAGCGGCGCGCGGCCTGGGTCGTGCGATTTCGGAAGCCGTGTTGGCGGCGGGGGATCGGCTGGTGGCCGGGGTGCGCGAGCCGTCGCGCCTGGCGGATCTCGCCGAGCGCCACGGCGATCGTCTGCGCGTGGTCGAACTCGACGTGACGGACGAGGCGGCCGCGCAGCGCGCCGTGGCCGTCGCAGGCGAATCGTTCGGCCGGCTCGACGTGCTCGTCAACAACGCCGGTTACGGTCACATGGTGCCGTTCGAGCAGATGGGCGCGGACGATTTCCGCGCGCAGGTGGAAACCAACCTGTTCGGCGTGGTCAACCTGACGCGCGCGGCCTTGCCGGTGATGCGCGCGCAGCGCGCGGGCCATATCTTCCAGGTGTCGTCGGTGGGCGGGCGCAGCGCGGCGCCGGGGATGTCGGCGTATCAGGCCGCGAAATGGGCGGTGGGGGGCTTCAGCGACGTGGTCGGCCACGAGGCCGCGCCGTTCGGCGTGCGCGTCTGCACGCTGGAGCCGGGCGGCATGCGCACCGAGTGGGCCGACCGGGCCAAGCAGGCGACACCGGCGATGCTGCCCGACTACGAGGCGTCGGTCGGCAAGATCCTGAACCTGCTCAACGGTTACGCGGGCCGTGAAATGGGCGACCCGGCCCGGATCGCGGCGTTGATCGTCGAGCTGTCGCGCCGCGACGACGTGCCGATGCGGCTGCTGCTCGGCGGCGATGCGCTGTTCGTCTGCGAGCAGGCCGAGACGCTGCGCGCCGAACAAGCCGCGCGCTGGCGCGACACGTCGCTGTCGACGCACTTCGCCGATGCTGATCTGCCCGACGGACTCGACTCCCTGAAGGCCTCGTCATGAACTGGAGCGTGCGCGACATCCCGAGCCAGCAAGGCAGATTCGCGGTGGTGACCGGCGCGACCGGCGGCATCGGCTACGAGACGGCGCTCGCGCTGGCCGGCGCGGGCGCGCGCGTGCTGCTGGCCGGCCGCGACGATGCGAAGGGCGCGGCCGCGTTGCGGGCGATTCGCGCGGCGCATCTGCGCGCCGAGGTCGAATACCGGCGCGTCGATCTGGCCAGCCTCGATGCGGTGCGCGGCTTCGCGGCCGAATTGACGGCGCGGCATCCGGCGCTCGATCTGCTGATCGACAACGCCGGGGTCATGACGCCGCCCGTGCGTCACGCCACGGCGGACGGCTTCGAGCTGCAGTTCGGCACCAACTACCTGTCGCATTTCGCGCTGACCGGCCTGCTGCTGCCGATGCTGCGCGCGGCTCCGGCGCCGCGCGTGGTGATCGTCAGCAGCGGGGCACACCGCTTGCGCGCCGCGATTCATTTCGACGACCTGCAATGGGTTCGCCGCTATGCGCCGTGGCAGGCCTATGCGCAGTCGAAGCTCGCGATCCTGATGTTCGCGTTCGAGTTGCAGCGGCGCAGCGATGCGGCCGGCTGGGGGCTGCATGTGACGGCGGCGCATCCGGGCTTCGCGCGCACCGGTTTGCAGAGCGCCGGCCCGAACCTCGGCGCGACGGGGCGCAGCGCGCTGTTGCGCTGGCTGATGGCGCAGTCGTATCCGTGGATCTCGCAATCGGCGGCGGACGGCGCGCTGCCGACGCTGTTCGCGGCGACCTCGCCCGATGCGGACCGCGCGGGCTACTACGGGCCTCAACACCGCTTCGAGCTGCTCGGGCCGGTCGGCCCGGCAAAGGTGGGCGCCGAGGCGCGCGACGAGGCCGTGGCCGCCAGGCTCTGGACGGTATCGGAGGCGTTGACGGGCGTGAACTGGCCGTCGCCCTGAGCGCCGCGGCGTCCTGCGTGCGCCGATCGCGAACAATCGGCGCCCGGCTTGCGCCGTCGTTACGAAAAGCGTGCAGATTCGTTCCCGCTTGGTGCGCCGATCGCCCGATGTCTGCGGCGATCGGCGAATCGCATTAAGCTTGCGATCGAACGCCGCGAAGCCGGCGCATCGATGCACCCCACCCAGTCAGGAGCTCCCATGTCCGTTTCCCTGTACGACGTTTCCATTTCCGCGCTGGTGCGCGGCCTGCGCAACCTGTCGAAGATCCTCGACAAGGGCGAGGCGCACGCGCGCGAGAAGGGCATCGATCCCGCCACGCTGACCACGGCCCGCCTGTTCGAGGACATGCTGCCGCTGTCGGCCCAGGTGCAGGTGGCCACCGACGCCGTGAAAGGCTGCGTGGCGCGCCTGGCCGGCATCGACGTGCCGTCGTTTCCCGATACCGAACAAAGCTTCGCCGAGCTGCGCGAGCGCATCGCCAAGACCATCGCGTTCGCGGAATCGGTCGACGCCGCGCAGTTCGCCGATGCGGCCACGCGCGCCGTCACGCTGCCGCTGCGCAGCGGTGCGCTCGAATTCACGGGCCTGAGCTACGTGTCGACGTTCGTGCTGCCGAACTTCTATTTCCACGTGACGACGGCCTACGACATCCTGCGTCACAACGGCGTGCCGCTCGGCAAGATGGATTACCTGGGCCTGCGTTGAGCGATTGCGCGCCATTGCCGGCCGGCACGACACTGCTCAACCCACGAGGAATCCGCAATGAAACAACGCAAGCTGGGCCGACAAGGCCTTGAAGTGTCGACGATCGGGCTGGGCTGCATGGGCATGAGCCAGTCCTACGGCACGCCCGACGACGCCGAATCGATCGCCACGCTGCATCGCGCGATCGAGCTCGGCTGCACGTTTCTCGATACGGCGGAGGTGTATGGGCCGTTCACCAACGAGGAACTGCTCGGCCGCGCGCTCGAAGGGCGCCGTCACGAGGTGACGATCGCGACCAAGTTCGGCTTCCGCATCTCGCCGGAAGGCAAGCAGAGCGGTACCGACAGCCGGCCCGAACATATCCGCGAGGCGGTGCACGGCTCGCTCAAGCGGCTGCGCACCGACCATATCGATCTGCTGTACCAGCATCGTGTCGATCCGGCCGTGCCGGTGGAAGACATGGCCGGCGCGGTGCGCGACCTGATCGCGGAAGGCAAGGTGCGATTTTTCGGCATGTCGGAAGCGGGCGAGGACGCGATCCGCCGCGCGCACGCGGTGCAGCCGGTATCGGCGCTGCAAAGCGAGTATTCGATCTGGGAGCGCAATCTCGAGGCGAACGTGCTGCCGGTGCTGCGCGAACTGGGCATCGGCCTCGTGCCGTTCAGCCCGCTCGGGCGCGGGTTCCTGACGGGCCAAGTGAAATCGCTCGACGAGATCGGCGAGCGCGACTATCGCGTGACCAACGACCCGCGTTTCCAGCGCGAGAATTTCGACGCAAACCTGCGGATCGCCCAGGCCGTGCAGGCGATCGCGGCGGCGCGCGGCGTGACGGCGGCCCAGGTGGCGTTGGCGTGGGTGTTGCGCGCAGGCGACGACATCGTGCCGATTCCGGGCACCAAGCGCCGGCGGTATCTGGAAGACAACCTCGGCGCGGCCGATCTGGTGCTGGGCGACGACGATGTCGCGAAGCTCGACGCGGTGCTGGCCGAGATCGGCGTGGCGGGCGACCGTTATCTGCCGGCCGGGTTGGCGCTGGTCAATCGCTGAGGCCGGGCGGCGGGAGCGGGGCGCATGCCCGGCTGGATGAGGGCGGGGACGACGGCATGAGGTGATGCATGAACTGCGGCGCATTGTCGCGATTTTGGTCGCGCCCCAAGCCCGAGGCGCCCGCTGCTGCCGCGGCCTCCGTCATGGGGTCAGAAACGCATCGTCGTTCCGCATGCCCCCCGGCCCAGCCGTTGGTGCCGGCCCCGCTGCAAAACACGCCGCAGCCGCTCAAGCCCAGCAGAAGCACGGCGGCGGCCAGGACAAGCCCTGTTCGAATTGCACTGCGCACGGCAATTTCCTCCTCAATACGGTCCGGCGGCGCGGCCGGCCGGATCTGCCGGCCACGCCGTGACAATCCGGGCCAGCATAACGGCTTTCGTCAATGGGCGAGTGCGGCAATCGAGCATTTGCTCCAGAGGGCTGGCAGTTGCCCGATCCCCTGTTAGAATCGCCAGGCCGCATTGCCTTGAATTGCTCGAATGAGACTGCTTGACGCCCTGGTCGAACAACGTATTGCCGCTGCCGCTGCGCGTGGGGAGTTCAACGACCTGCCGGGAACCGGTGCGCCGACGGAACTGGATGACGGTCTGCTCGTCCCGGCCGAGGTGCAGATGGCCAATCGGATCCTGAAGCACGCGGGCTTTGCCCCGCCCGCGCTCGAGCAGCTTCGCGCCTTGTGCCACCTGCAGGACGAAATGCGCGCGGTCAGCGATCGCGCCACGCGGTGCCGCCTGCAGGCCAAGATGCTGGCCCTCGACATGGCTCTCGAATCGTTGCGCGGCGGCCCGCTGGTCGTGCCGCGCGAATACTGCCGCCGCATTGCCGAACGCCTGTCCGAGCGCGTGCTCGACGATGGCGCCGGCGAAGCGGGGGCCGCGTGAGCAGCGCATTCCCTCCGGCGCGCGACGCGCGCGCCACCTCCGACGATCTTCCCGTTGTGCCCGATTCCACGGATCTTTCCGCTCCCGCTCCCGCTCCCGCTGTCGCTGTCGCTGTCGCTGTCGACCCGGCCGCGGAACGCGACCGCTACTACATGCGCATGGCGCTGGAAGCGGCCGAACAGGCGCGTGCTGCGGGCGAGGTGCCGGTGGGCGCGGTGATCGTGCGCGGCGACGAGGTGATCGCACGCGGCTTCAATCATCCGATCGGCGGCCATGATCCGTCGGCTCACGCCGAAATGGCCGCCTTGCGCGCGGCTGCGCAAGCGCTCGGCAACTATCGCCTGCCGGGCTGCGAACTCTACGTGACGCTCGAACCGTGCCTGATGTGCTCGGGCGCGATCATGCATGCGCGGATCGCCCGCGTGGTGTTCGGCGCGGCCGATCCGAAAACGGGCGCGTGCGGCAGCGTGATCGACGCGTTCGCCAATCCGCAACTGAACCATCACGCGACCGTGACGGGCGGCGTGCTCGCCGACGCGTGCGGCGATGCGCTGCGCACGTTCTTTGCCGAACGCCGCCGGGCGGCGCGCGAGGCGCGACAGGCGGCCAATGCCGACGTGGCGGCGCAGCCGGACGGCAAGGCCTGCGGTTGCGGCTACGATCACGACCACGACAGCGCCTCCACGGCCGACTGAACCAGTCGTCATCGCCCGGCTCTAACCGGGCTGTCCCCTTTTTCGATACGCGACCGATGGCTTCCACCTCTCTCTCGCCGCGCACCATCCGACTGCTCGGGCCGTCCGGTTACCCGCACGATCCGGCTGCAATCCAGCGCGCGATCGAACGTTTCGGCGATCAGCATCACGTGGTGCAGAACCTGGCCGCCACGCAGCGGCGCCACCAGCGCTTCGCCGGCACTGACGCCGAGCGCGCCGACGATCTGAACCGCCTCGGCGACCGGTCGCAGCCGCTGCCCGACATCGGCCTGGCGGTGCGCGGCGGCTCGGGCGCGGCGCGCATCCTCGAACGCCTCGACTACCGCGCGCTCGAACGCCTGCGCGACCAGCCTGTCGCGCTATGCGGCCACAGCGATTTCACGGCGATCCAGCTCGCGCTGCTGGCCAAATCGGGCGTCAAAAGCTTCGGCGGCCCGATGCTGTCGGCCGATTTCGGCGCCGTGAGGCCGAGCGAATTCACCATGACGCAGTTCTGGTCGACGCTTTCGCAACCCACCACCACGATCCTCGGCGATGCCCCGCAACAGCAGGCGGTCAACGTGGCGGGCACGTTGTGGGGCGGCAATCTCGCGATCCTGGCCTCGCTGGTCGGCACACCGTACATGCCGCAAATCGAGGGCGGCATCCTGTTCATCGAGGATGTGAACGAGCAGCCGTTTCGCATCGAACGGATGATCTACACGCTCCATTACGCCGGCATCCTGGCGCGCCAGCAGGCGCTCGTGCTCGGGCAGTTCACCGGCGCGCGCGCGTTCGACTACGACAACGGCTACGACATGCAGGCGATGATCGACCAGGTGCGCGAGACGATCGGCATCCCGATCGTGACGGGCTTGCAGTTCGGCCACGTGCCCGACATGGTCACGCTGCCGGTAGGCGGGCAGGCGCAGCTCGTTGCCAACGAACATGGGTTCCGGCTGTCGATATCCGACTATCCGGTGCTGGCCCGATAGGAATCGACGCGACAGCGCGCGGCAAAAGGCGGGGATCCGCCTTTTTTTATATCCAAAATCGCAACTAACGGTCCAGCATTCGAGGCGACTTCGAGAGCGGCATGCTCCATCGTTGCGCATGGATTGTTGACAAAATATTCGATCGGTCGAGAGCGGAAGTCTTGACTGGTTTGCATGAGATCCTTGTGGGTGCACGATTTTGACGCACTCGCACCGTTTGGGCGCGTTTCAATGGTCGACAATCGTGCAAAATCGGCGGGATAAATTGTTGACAATATTTATGTCCGCCCTAGCATGACGAACATAACGAGATAGCAAACATGACCAAGCAGGAAACCGCAGCGCCGGCGCTGACGCCGGAAGCGATTGCCGAACGGATCCGCACTGCGATCCTCGAGCATCGGCTCGCGCCGGGCGCGAAGCTGACCGAGGCGCAGTTGTGCGACGTGTTCGGCGTGAAGCGCGGCCCGATCCGGCAGGCGCTCGCGCTGCTGGCGACGGACCGGCTCGTCGATCTCGAGCCGAACCGCGGTGCGTTCGTCGCCAGCCCGTCGCTGCAAGAGGTGCACGAGGTGTTCGAACTGCGGCGGATCATCGAGCTGGCGGTGGTCGAACGGCTGGCGACGGGACCGGGCGCGAAGCGCCTGAAGGGCATCGCGAGCGGTATCGAGCGCGAGCGCGATGCGTTCGAGCGGCGCGATTTCGCCGCGTGGATCCGGTTGTCGGGCGAGTTCCACACGGCGCTCGCCGCGTTGACCGGCAACGGCACGCTGTGCGATTGCCTGAACGGGCTGGTGGCGCGTTCGACGCTGATGTCGGCGCTCTACGAGGCGCACGGTCGCAACGCGTGCTCGTTCGACGATCACGCCGAGATCGTCGCGGCGCTCGAAGCCGGCGATGCCGCGCGGGCGGCGAAGCTGATGGCGCATCACCTGCAGCACGTGGAACTGAGGATGCTGGACCGCCCCGCGCAGGGTGCGGTCGATTTGCGCGACGTGTTCGGCGGCGCGGGCTGACGGCCCGCGCGCCACGCCCGCGCCGACGAGCTGACGGAATGCTGGCGGCAGCCTCGCTGCCGCACGCGGGCGTGGCCTGACCTCGATGTCGGGCCGCGATTTCAATGACGATCGCGCGGCTCGACCGCGGCAGGCAAGGAGATGTCATGGCTCAGTTCGGTATCGCGCAGGCCAACCCCCCGTATCACGCGGGCACCCCTCCGGACGGCGAGGCGTTGCGGCCCGCCGCCTACAGCGAGCGGCTCTGCAACGACGACCTCGCACCGCTCGAAAAACAAGGCTGGGGCGCCTACAACATCTTCGCGTTCTGGATGTCGGACGTGCATTCGGTGGGCGGCTACGTGTTCGCCGGCAGCCTGTTCGCGCTGGGCCTGACGAGCTGGCAGGTGCTGGTGTCGCTGATCGTCGGCATCGCGATCGTCAACGCGCTCTGCAACCTGATCGCCCGGCCGAGCCAGCAGCTCGGCGTGCCGTATCCGGTCGCCTGCCGCGCCACCTTCGGCGTGCTCGGCGCCAACGTGCCGGCCGTGATCCGCGGCCTGATCGCGGTGGCCTGGTACGGCATCCAGACCTTTCTCGCTTCCAGTGCGCTGGTGATCGTGGTGCTCAAGTTCGTGCCGCAGTGGATGCCCTATGCGGACGTGCACCGCTACGGCTTCCTCGGGCTGTCGGCGCTCGGCTGGGCCGGCTTCATGCTGCTCTGGGTGCTGCAGGCGCTGGTGTTCTGGAACGGCATGGAAACCATCAAGAAGTTCATCGACTTCGCCGGGCCGGCCGTGTACGTGGTGATGTTCGTGCTGGCCGGCTACATGGTGTGGCGCGCGGGCTGGCGCAACATCGGCCTGAACCTGGGCGGCGTGCGCTATCACGGCGCCGATGCGATTCCGGTGATGATCACGGCGATCGCGCTGGTGGTGTCGTATTTCTCGGGGCCGATGCTGAACTTCGGCGATTTCTCGCGCTACTGCAACAGCTATCGCGCCGTGAAGCGCGGCAATTTCTGGGGCCTGCCGGTCAACTTCCTGGCGTTCTCGCTGGTCACCGTGATCACCACGGCCGCCACGCTGCCGGTGTTCGGAGAACTGATTACCGACCCGGTTGCAACCGTCGGCCGCATCGATCATCCGACCGCGGTGATCCTCGGTGCGCTGACCTTCACGATCGCCACCATCGGCATCAACATCGTCGCGAACTTCGTGTCGCCCGCGTTCGACTTCTCGAACGTCGCGCCGCGCCTGATCAGCTGGCGCGCGGGCGGGATGCTGGCCGCCGTGGCGTCGATCTTCATCACGCCCTGGAACCTGTTCAACAACCCGGCCGTGATCCATTACACGCTCGATGTGCTCGGCAGCTTCATCGGGCCACTGTACGGTGTCCTGATCGTCGACTTCTATCTGATCAAGCGCGGCAAGCTCGATCGCGACGATCTGTACACGCTGTCGGAAACGGGCGCGTACTGGTATCGCGGCGGCGTGAACCGGCGTGCGGTGTTCGCGCTGCTGCCGGCCGCGGCGATCGCGATCGCCTGCGTGATGGTGCCGTCGCTGGGCGCGCTCGCCAACTTCTCGTGGTTCGTCGGCGCGATCCTGGCCGGGCTCGTGTATCGCGCCATCGCGAAGTGAGCGGCATGCCGGCCCGAACGTGGCCGAGATGGAAATTCAGGAGACGACAATGAAAATCAAGCTCATCAATCCGAACACCACGCAGCGCATGACCGACGCGATGGGGCGCTGTGCGCGCGAGGTCGTCAACGCCGGCACCGCCGTGGTGGCGGTCAGCCCGACCATGGGGCCGCCGTCGATCGAGAGCCACTACGACGACGCGCTCGCGGTGCCGGGCCTGCTGGCCGAAATCGCGGCCGGCGAGCGCGACGGCTTCGACGGCTACGTGATCGCCTGCTTCGGCGATCCGGGCCTGTACGCGGCGCGCGAGATCTCGCGCGGCCCGGTGGTCGGCATCGCCGAGGCCGCGATGCACGCGGCCAGCGTGCTCGCGCCCGGCTTCTCGGTGGTGACCACGCTGTCGCGCACCTGTGGCCTGGCCTGGCATCTGGCCGAACGCTACGGCATGCAGCGCTTCTGCCGCAACGTGCGCGCCACCGACGTGGCCGTGCTCGAACTCGACCGGCCCGGTTCGCCGGCGCGCCAGTTGATCGTGGACGAATGCCGTCGCGCGCTCGACGAGGACGGCGCTGGTGCGATCGTGCTCGGCTGCGCCGGCATGGCCGAGTTCGCGCGCGAGGTGGAGCAGGCGATCGGCGCGCCGGTGGTGGAGGGCGTGACGGCCGCCGTGAAATGGGTCGAGATGCTGATTGCGCTGCGCCTGTCGACGGCCAAGCGCGGCGACTATGCGCGCCCGCTCGCGAAGCGCTACGACGGCGAGTTCGCGCGATTCGGCCCCGATGCCGACGGCCTGCCGGCCGGCATCGCCGGCAGCGGCAGGGCGGTCTCGGTGGTGGCCTCCGATGCCACCGCCGAAGCCGCGTCGGCGCGCATGCCGCAAGCGCACATACACCCCGTGTGACACGCACTATCGGTTTGGCTGTATGCGCGTTGCGAGGCCTTTTCGCTACACTGGCCCATCCCTCGCAACGGTGCACGAAGACGCCCGATCCGTTACGGATTGCCCGCCGAATCCCGTCTCCGCGCGCCGTTGCGAACCCCTCTCCACGGGATTTCATTCGTACTCCACCATGTCACACGATTCCCACTATCCGCGCGATCTGATCGGCTACGGCCGGTATCCGGTGCAGGCGAACTGGCCGGGGCGCGCACGCGTCGCCGTGCAGTTCGTGCTCAATTACGAGGAAGGCGGCGAGAACTGCGTGCTGCACGGTGATCCGGGCTCCGAACAATTCCTGTCCGAGATCGTCGGCGCGGCGGCCTATCCGTCTCGTCACATGAGCATGGAATCGATCTACGAATACGGCTCGCGGGCGGGCGTGTGGCGAATCCTGCGCGAGTTCGAGAAGCGCGGCCTGCCGCTGACGGTATTCGGCGTGGGCATGGCGATGGAGCGGCACCCCGAGCTGTCGCGCGCGTTCGTCGAGCTGGGCCACGAGATCGCGTGTCACGGCTGGCGCTGGATCCACTATCAGGACATGACGCCCGAACGCGAGGCCGAGCACATGCGGCTCGGCATGGAAGCGATCGAGCGCGTGACCGGCGTGCGGCCGCTCGGCTGGTATACCGGCCGCGACAGCCCCAATACGCGCCGGCTGGTGGCCGAGCACGGCGGGTTCCTGTACGACTCCGATTACTACGGCGACGACCTGCCGTTCTGGGCCGAGGTGCCCGTCACGGGCGGCGCAAGCGTGCCGCAACTGATCGTGCCGTACACGCTCGACACCAACGACATGCGCTTCGCGACGCCGCAAGGTTTCAACACGGCCGACCATTTCTTCCAGTACCTGCGCGATGCGTTCGACGTGCTGTACGAAGAGGGCGACGAAGCGCCGAAGATGCTGTCGATCGGCATGCATTGCCGGCTGCTCGGCCGGCCCGGCCGCTTCCGTGCCTTGCAGCGGTTCCTCGATCACATCGAGCGGCACGATCGCGTGTGGGTGACGCGCCGCGTCGACATCGCGCGCCACTGGCGCGAACACCATCCGTATTCCACCAACCGACGCGAAGGGACGGCATGAAGGCGATGCAATACACGTTGGCAAAACTGAACACCATGACGACCGACGGGTTCGTCGCCACGCTGTCGGGCATTTTCGAGCATTCGCCCTGGGTGGCCGCGGCGGCGGCCGGTGCGCGCCCTTACGCAAGCATCGATGCGCTGCACGCGACGATGTCCGGTGTGGTCGAGCGGGCCGGCGTGGAGCCGCAGCTTGCGCTGATCAATGCCCACCCGGAGCTGGCCGGCAAGGCCGCCGTGCGCGGCGAGCTGACCGCCGAATCGACGCGCGAGCAGAGCGGGGCCGGCCTCGATCAATGCACGCAGGCCGAGTTCGATCGCCTGCAGCAGCTCAATCGGATCTATCGCGAGAAGTTCGGATTCCCGTTCATTCTTGCCGTGCGCGGCTACGACCGCCACGGCATCATCGCCAACTTCGAAGCGCGCGTGGCCAACACGCGCGAGCAGGAGTTGCGCGCCAGCCTCGACCAGATCTACCGGATCGCGCGTCTGCGGCTCGACGATCTGATCGACGCCTGAGTTTCGCCATGCGCCGCGCGGGGTTTGCCGCGCGACGCGACGCACACGTGGCGCCCGTCAAGGCGGGCGCCGCGCTCTTCACGCACTTCGAATAAGGACATCATCATGGCCATGCCGCTGCTCGATCCCAATGCTCCCGAATTCACGCGTCGCTACGTGAACCTCGCCGATCCGCGTCTCGGGGCACAGGCACTCGAGGCGAGCGACGATTTCTTCGCACCGAAGGATCGCATGCTGAATCCGGAACCGGCCGTGTTCATTCCGGGCAAGTACGACGATCACGGCAAGTGGATGGACGGTTGGGAAACGCGCCGCAAGCGTGTGTCCGGCTACGACTGGTGCATCGTGAAGCTCGCGCGCCCCGGCGTGATCAAGGGCCTCGACATCGATACCAGCCACTTCACCGGCAACTTCCCGCCGGCTGCGTCGGTCGAAGCCTGCCGTGCGGACGGCGCACCGAACCAGTCGACTCGCTGGGTCGAGATCGTGCCGTCCACCACGTTGCAGGGCAACCACCACCATTACGTCGACGTGAACGACGCCGCGCCGTACACGCACTTGCGCGTCAACATCTATCCCGATGGCGGCATCGCGCGATTGCGCGTCTACGGCCAACCGCAGCTCGATTGGGAAGGCGCGAGCCGCAGCGAGTTGTTCGATCTGGCCGCGATGGAGAACGGCGGCTATGTGGTTGCCGCGAACAACCAGCACTTCGGGCCGGCGTCGACCATCCTGCTGCCGGGCCGTGGCGTGAACATGGGCGATGGTTGGGAAACGCGTCGCCGCCGCGAGCCGGGCAACGACTGGGCGATCATCGCGCTGGCGCGGCCGGGCGTGATCCGCAAGATCGAAGTCGATACCGCGCACTTCAAGGGCAACTATCCCGATCGCTGCTCGATCCAGGCCGCTCAGGTGACGGGCGGCACCGACAGCTCGCTCGTCACGCAGGCGATGTTCTGGCCGGTGCTGCTCGGCGAGCAGAAGTTGCAGATGGACAAGCAGCACATCTTCGAATCGGAGCTGGCCGCGCTCGGCCCGGTCACGCACGTGCGCCTGAACATCATTCCGGACGGCGGCGTATCGCGTCTGCGTTTGTGGGGCACGCTCGGCCAATGAAGACGCTGACCATCGAGGCGCTGACGCGTGAGGCATTCGCGCCGTTCGGCGACGTGATCGAGACCGAGGGCGCGAAGCAGATCCCGATCAATCTCGGCACGACGATCCGCTTTCACGATCTCGCCCACGTCGACGTGAACGATGAGGGCGGCCGTACGCTCGTCAACCTGTTTCGCGGGCAGCCGCGCGCGCTGCCGTTTGAGGTCACGATGCTCGAACGGCATCCTCTTGGCAGCCAGGCGTTTCTGCCGCTGTCGACGCAGCCTTATCTCGTCGTCGTGGCGCCCGCCGGCGAGCTCGATGCCACGAAGATCCGTGCGTTCGTGTCGAGCGGCTGGCAGGGCGTCAATTACGCGAAAGGGGTTTGGCATCACCCGCTGATCGCGCTGGAGGAAGTCAGCGATTTCGTCGTGGTCGATCGCGGCGGAGAGGGGCTCAATCTCAATGAGCAGGTGCTTGGAGAGTCGCTTTGGTTGACGGATGAGGCGATGCATCGAGTGGCGGCTTGAGCGTGAGTTGCCGGCTCGCCTGAGCGGCATATGGTAATGGCCAGGAAGGCCCTGCGAACCTCGGTTCGCAGGGCCTTCCTGCTTTCGGACGCCGTTTTGCAGCGTCATCCAACTTCTGAACAACGTGGTGATTCGCGAGGTCGAGAAAATCGCACTGGTGCGCGGTGTGCCGATGGCCCAGGTGGCGCTTGCCTGGGTGCTCGCCAAGGCCGGAGTGTCGGCGCCGATCGTGGGCGCGTCCAAGACGCGTCATCTCGATGATGCGGTCGCCGCGCTCGGCGTCAAACTGAGTGCCGAGGAGATCGAGGTGCTCGAAGCCGCCTACGTGCCGCATGCGATTACGGGATTCGAGTAAGCGGCAAGCGTAACGCTGCCCGAATTCGGTGTGGGCGGTGTATCTCCTCCGGTCGATGTCCGTTCCACTGAAGCGAGACGCGAGCCGGCATCGATGCCGATCGTCGTCGCGGGCCCGCAACGGACCTGAAGATTTCTGCCTGGGACGATCGGCCCACCCCGAAAGCAAAACGGGTTCGCCATCGGCGAACCCGTTCCGGTTGCAGACCCACGCGGCGCTTATTTCGCCGCACCTCCCTCGAACCAGGCCGCGATCTTGGTCCGCTCGTCGTCGGTCATGTGCGTGACGTTCCCGATCGGCATCGCCTTCAACTGCACGGCCTGCTGATAAATACGCTGCCCATTCTGCGCGATTTCGTCGGGCGTATCGAACATCACGCCGGCCGGGGCGCTGCCCATCATCGTCGGCTTGGCCGAGTGGCATGCCACGCAGCGCTGCTGCATGACCGGCTCGATGTCCTTCACCGTCAGCTTCGGCAGGTTGGCCGCTTCGGCTTGCGGCGCGACCGGGCGCGGCATGGTCCAGATCAGTGCGACGAACATCAGTGTCAAGCCGCCGAGCGGCAGATACCAGAGCTGCTGGCCGCGATGGCGCATCACGAAGAACTGCCGGATCAGCGCGCCCGCCAGCATGATCAGCACCAGCACGATCCAGTTGTAGCGGTTCGTGTAGGTCATCGCGTAGTGGTTCGACAGCATCGCGAACACCACCGGCAGCGTGAAATACGTGTTGTGCACCGAGCGCTGCTTGCCGCGCTTGCCGTAGATCGGGTTCGGCGTTTCGCCCTTGAGCATCTTGTCGACCATCTTGCGCTGGCCAGGGATGATCACGAAGAACACGTTGGCCGTCATGATCGTTGCCAGCATCGCGCCCACGATCAGATACGCCGCGCGCCCCGAGAAGATGTGGCACGCGAGCCAGGCGGCCGCCACCACGTACAGCCCGACGAACACGCCGAGCAGGCGGTCGCGGTTGCCGAGCAGGCGGCACGCGCAGTCGTAGACGATCCAGCCCGCCATCAGGAAGCCGAGCGCCGAGGCCACGGCCACCACCGGCCCCATGTCGAGCACGTTGCGGTCGATCAGGTAGGTGTTCGGCGCAAGCAGGTAGAGCACGAAGAACAGGCCGAAGCCGGACATCCACGTGGTGTACGACGGCCATTTCGACCAGTGCAGGTCTTCCGGCATTTCGGGCGGTGCAACGGTGTACTTCTGCATGTTGTAGAAGCCGCCGCCGTGCACGTGCCACAGCTCGCCGAACACGCCGCGCTGGCGCTGGTTCGGATCCTTGGGCGGCTTCAGGCTGTTGTCGAGGGCAACGAAATAAAACGATTCGCCGATCCAGGCAATTGCGACGATGACGTGCAACCAGCGCAGTGCGAGGTTCAGCCAGTCGGTGATGAAACCTTCCATGAAACTCCTCCGGACAGACTCAAGTTCTTGTTATCGGTGTGATCGGGTGGGGATCGTGCGCCGGGGTGTCAACTGCCGCGATAGGTGCTGTACGACCACGGCGAGACGAGCAGCGGCACGTGGTAGTGCGCGCCGGCATCGGCCACGCCGAAGCGCAGCACGACGCGATCGACGAAGCGCGGCTCGGGCACCTTGACGCCGATCGCGGCGAAGTAATCGCCGGCATGGAAGGTCAGTTCGTATTCGCCGGCGACGAGCGCCGCGCCTTCGAGCAGCGGACTGTCGCAGCGGCCGTCGTCATTGGTGGTGGCGGTGACGAGTGCGCGGCGCGCGGCGCCGTCGATCGCATGCAGTTCGATCCGGATGCCGGCGCCGGGGCGGCCGTGCGCGGTATCGAGTACGTGGGTGGTGAGCTTGCCCATTCGCCAGTGTCCTTGTGTGAATGCGATGAGTAAACGCGGCGTCGATCCAAGGGATGGCGGATCGAGGCTCCACGTTCGTGGCTACATACCCGTCGGCGGATCGAAGCGCGCGCCGAGTGGCCATTTTAAGAATGCTCGCGTCACGATTCGCCGCGCGATATAGAAGATAAGCCAGGGTGCATGAGCGGCCGCGTCACGCGCCGGGTTTGTCCGGATTGCCGGTGCAGGCAGGCACGCAGCCGGTTGTCCGAGATCCAACTTAGCCGATCATATTGCTGGCGTGAAGTGAAGTATTTGAGGTGGCGGCTTGCGTCGCGTGTCGTGGCAGGCGATGCTCGGCCGGTTCGCGCGTGGCCGCATGGGCTCGATCCCAGGAATCCTCCGGCCGCGCGCACCCCGAAGACGGCGAGCACGCCGGGTAACCGGGCCACGGGCGTTCGACAGGACGCAGCGGCACGGTCGGTGCCGCCGCATCCGTCCGGGCGCCGTTCAGCCACACGCCAGCCTCATGCGACGCATTGCAGCGCGGCACGGGCGGCGCAACCGAACGGAGATCCTCCATGACCTCATCCCGAACCGACCCCTCCGCACCGGCCGGTGCCACCCCGCGCGGCCGCACGTTGCTGGTGCGCCACGCCGACGTGCTGGTGACGATGGACGACCAGCGCCGCGAGATCCGCGACGGCGGGCTCTATATCGAAGGCAACCGCATTGTCATGGCCGGCCCGACCGACACCTTGCCTGACACGGCCGACGAGGTGCTCGACCTGCGCGGCCATCTGCTGATGCCGGGCCTCGTCAATACGCATCACCACATGTATCAGAGCCTGACGCGCGCCGTACCGGCCGCGCAGAATGCCGAGCTGTTCGGCTGGCTCACGAATCTTTACCGGATCTGGGCGCATCTGACGCCCGAGATGATCGAAATCTCGACGCTGACGGCGATGGCCGAGTTGCTGCTGTCGGGCTGCACCACGTCGAGCGACCATTTGTATCTCTACCCGAACGGCGCGCGGCTCGACGACAGCATTGCGGCCGCGCAGCGCATCGGCCTGCGCTTTCACGCGAGCCGCGGCAGCATGAGCGTCGGGCAGCGCGACGGCGGCCTGCCGCCCGATTCGGTGGTGGAGCGCGAGGACGCGATCCTCGCCGACACGCAACGCCTGATCGAGACCTATCACGACGCGGGCCGCTACGCGATGCTGCGCGTGGTGGTGGCGCCGTGCTCGCCGTTCTCGGTGAGCCGCGACCTGATGCGCGAATCGGCGAAGCTGGCGCGCGCGCACGGCGTGTCGCTGCATACGCACCTCGCGGAAAACCTCAACGATGTCGCCTACAGCCGCGAGAAGTTCGGCATGACGCCGGCCGAATACGCCGAGGATCTCGGCTGGGTCGGCCCCGATGTCTGGCATGCGCACTGCGTGCAGCTCGACGAGGCCGGCATCGCGCTGTTCGGGCGCACGGGCACGGGCGTCGCGCATTGCCCGTGCTCGAACATGCGGCTCGCGTCGGGCATCGCGCCGGTGCGGCGCATGCGGCTCGCGGGCGTGCCGGTGGGCTTGGGCGTGGACGGCTCGGCGTCGAACGATGGCGCGCAGATGGTGGCCGAGGCGCGCCAGGCGTTGCTGTTGCAGCGCGTCGGCTTCGGCCCCGATGCGATGACGGCGCGCGAGGCACTCGAAATCGCCACGCTGGGTGGCGCCAAGGTGCTCGGCCGCGACGACATCGGCGCGCTCGCGCCGGGCATGGCGGCCGACTTCGTCGCGTTCGACCTGAATCAGCCGTCGTTCGCCGGTGCGCTCCACGACCCGGTTGCGGCGCTGGTGTTCTGCGCGCCGTCGCAGGTGGCGTGGAGCGTGGTCAACGGGCGGGTGGTGGTGCGCGAAGGGCGGCTGGCGACGCTCGATCTCGGGCCGGTGATCGAGCGCCACAACGCGCTCGCGCGCAACTTGATGGAAGCGGCGCACTGAAGCTCGAGCGCAACGTCGCCTTGGCGCCCGCGCGGCCGGTCAGGCGCCGATCAGCGTGCGGGTTGCCTCGGCCACGAGGCCACGCAGCCAGCGCACTTCGTCCGAGTAATGGCAGCGTTCGTGCCAGAGCTGGTAATACTGCATCGGCGGGAAATCGAGCGGCGCGGGTATCACCGACAGCGGCAGGAATTTCGCGTAGTGATCGGCGAACAGGCGTGTGGTGGTGAAGATCAGATCCGATTTCACGAGCACGTACGGCGCGAGATTGAAGTACGGCAACGTCACGACCACATGGCGCTTGAGCCGCTCGCGCGCCAGGTGCACGTCGATCGCACCGCGCTGGCCAACCGAGTAGGGCGTTGGTGCGAGGTGCGGCGCATTGAGGTACTGATCGAGCGTCAGCCCGCCGCGCTTGGCGAACGGGTGCGCATTGCTCGTCAGGCAGACGATCTGGTCGACGAACAGGTTCGACAGGTGCAGTTGCTCGGGCGGCTCGGGCCAGTTGCCGACCACGATGTCGAGCTTGCCGTCTTCCAGCGCCAGCTCGTAGTCGAACGCGGGGCCGAGCGAATGGAATTCGAGCGTCGCGTGCGGCGCGGCCTGCCGGAAGCGCTCGACCACGGTCGGCACGAACAGCACGTTCAGGTAATCGGGGCAGCCGATCCGGTAGCAGCGGATCGAGGTGGCGGGATCGAAGTTGTGTTGCTGGAACTTGATGCGGTCGATTTCGCGCAGCGCGTTCTGTACCGGTTCGAGCAGGCGCAGGCCGTATTCGGTCGGGACCATCCCCGACTTGCCGCGCACCAGCAGCGGGTCGCCGGTGATGTCGCGCAGGCGGCGCAGTGCGGCGCTGATCGCGGGCTGTGACTGGTTCAGCTTGACCGCCGTGCGTGTGACGCTGCGTTCCATCAGCAGCGTATGCATGACGCGCAGCAGGTAGGTGTCGATCGCCTCGCGTTGTTGGCTCATTTTCTCTCCAAGTTATATATGTCCGGGCAGATCGATGGATCGTTGTGGCATACGATTTTTAATATGGATAGAAAAGAGCGTCAAGACGGCGTAAACCGCCATCGCGGCATATTGAAGCGTGCCGCGATGACGGGCTTGACTAACGGGGCCGGTCGGTTTCGGTCAATCGTCGAGACGCACGCCCACCTTCAGCGTGACCTGCCAGTGCTGGACCTGGTCGCCGTCGATGTGGCCGCGCGTCTCGACCACCTCGAACCAGTTCAGGCCGTGCAGCGTCTTGGCGGCCTTGGCGATGGCGTTGCGGATTGCGTCGTCGCTCGACTTCTGCGACGAGCCGGTCAGTTCGATCGTCTTGTAAACGTGGTCGGTCATGGTGCCTCCTGAAAAGTTGGGTTCATGCGTGCCGTGCGGCGATGCACCCGGCCGCGCATTCTTGAGTGATCGGTATGATGGGCACCGAGTTCAATCCGATTGCGAGAAACCACGTGGAAGCAGGATTTTGCGGACCGGGCCTGATGGGGGCGCCGATGATTCGGCACTGGCTGCGCGCGGGGCATGCCGTGCAGGTCTGGAACCGCTCGCGGGCCAAAGCCGAGGCGCTGGCGGGCGAGGGCGCGCAGGTGGTCGATACGCCGCGCGAGATGGCGGAGCGCGTCGACACCGTGATGCTGTGCGTACTCGACGCGGCCGCGGTGGGCGATGTGGTGTTCGGCCCGGGTGGCCTGCTGTCGGGCGAGCCGGGCACGCGGCGCTTGCGCCGCATCGTCGACCATTCGTCGATTCCGCCGGCGGCCACCCGCGACTATGCGGCGCGCGCGGCGGCGCAGCAGGTGGCGTGGATCGATGCGCCCGTGTCGGGCGGCGTGCCCGGCGCCGAGGCCGGCACGCTCGCGGTGATGGCCGGCGGCCCGCGCGAGGACATCGAAGCCGTGCGCGACTTGATCGGCGCCTATGCGTCGCGGCTCACGCATCTTGGCGACGCCGGCGCGGGGCAGACGGCCAAGCTTTGCAATCAGGCGATCGTGACGGCCACGGTGGCGGCGATCGCCGAAGCGGTGGGGCTCGCGCAAGCCAGCGGCATCGATGCGGCACGCCTGGCCGAAGCGCTCGCGGGTGGCTGGGCCGATTCGGTGCTGCTGCAAACCTTCGTGCCGCGCATGACGGCCAGCGGCCACGCACCGCTCGGCGCGTTGAGCACGTTCAAGAAGGATGCCGAAGCGGTTGCCGATGCCGCGCGCGAAGTGGGCGCGGCGATGCCGGTGGCGGGCGCGGTGCAGCAAGTGCTGCGTCTGGGTTCGGCGATGGGATTGGCCGGCGCGGATTTTTCGGCGTTCATCGATATCGTCCGTCCGCACGCGCGCGGCTGACGCATTCGCTGCCGTATCGGACGAACCGCCGCCACGGCATGCGCGCGGCGGTGTGCCCAAACGAATCGGGCCGCAATGTCGCGGCCCGTTCGATTGAATCCGGTCAGAGCGACCGGGGTGTCGTGTCGCCGGCATTCTGCCGGCCCGTGCTGCGTTCGCCGACACTCGCCCCCGCCGCGAACTCCGGCAGGATGCGGGCGCGCGCGCGGCTCGCGAACACGAGAAAGCCGAAGCCGCTCGCCTCGTACCAGTAACCGCCGTTTTCCAGCCCTTCGATCGGCTGTTCGAGCGCATTGCTGATCGATTCGATGCAGCGCTTGCGCAGGTCGGCGATGGCCGGATACGGCGGCTGCGCGCCGCGCACGGTGCACAGCAGCACGTCGAGGCCGGGCAGCACGTGGGCGTACAGCACCGGTTCGTCCTGGGCGCGGGCGCGGGAGATCTTCGTATCGAGCTGGGCGAACGGCTTCGCATGATGCAGGACGGCCAGAAACGATTCCTGGCCGTCTTCCTGCACGCGTCGGCGTTTTTTCGGAAAGGACATAAACACTCGCGTCAAAAACGATTGCAAGATTTGTGGCTTTGTCATGCGACCCACCCCCAAACCGGCTAGCGCGCCCGCATGTCGATCTTTTATAGCATACGAAAAAGCCGGCTTCACGATGTTCAGTGATGCCGAGCATTGCCGATGCGTCCCAACCCGTGATCGTCATGTAGGCGCATTGTGCGCCTTGTGTAATGTCATTGCTGTTTCATGATAGTGCGGCCAGCGCGGCATGTGCAGGCCGATTCGTAAAAAAGCGCGGTTTTTGGCGGAGAAAACGCTGAGTGTTTTCCCGCGTACGCGCGGCGCGCACGAATTGCGCTGCACCAAAGCCGGCGCAAAAAAGCCCGCGCACGGCGGGCTTTTCGGGGCGTGACGCGCGCAGGGCGCGGCGGGCGGTCAGCGGTTCTTCAGCGAATCGCGGATCTCGCGCAGCAGCATCACGTCTTCCGGCGTCGGCGGCGGCGCGGCCGGGGTGGCCGGCGCTTCTTCCGGGCGGCGCAGGCGGTTGATGAAGCGCACCATCATGAAGATGATGAACGCGAGGATGATGAAGTTGATCAGCACGGTGATGAACGAGCCATAGCCGAACAGCGCGACGCCTGCCGCCTGCAGATCCTTGTAGGAATCCGGATTGCCCTTGAAGGTCGCGGGAATCTGTCCGAGCTGGATGAACTTGTTCGAAAAATCGAGGCCACCGGTAATCACGCCGATCACCGGCATGATCAGGTCCTTGACGATGGAATCGACGATCTTCGAAAACGCGCCGCCGATGATCACGCCGACAGCCAGATCCATCACGTTGCCCTTGACGGCGAACTCCTTGAATTCCTTGACGATGCTCATATGCAGGTTTCTCCAGGGAAGGGGAAGGGGATGTGCGGCCGGACCTGCCCGCACGCGAACGCGGTCATGATAACGAACTCGATCGGACACCGAAAGTTCGTCTGAGCAATGTTAACAAAGTCCGCCGCGTTCGGCGTGCCATGAAAAACGGGCCGTTGCCGGCCCGTCGAGGTGTGCGTCGGATGCATCGCGCCATGCGCGGAGCACGGTTGCGCGCTCAGCTATTGTCCCAGTCGTCGTCGGTGCTGCCGAGATCGACGCCGCCGCTGTCGTTGCCGCTGTCCCAGTTGTCGCCCTGGCCCAGATCGAAGCTACCGTCGTTCCCGCCATTGCCGTTGTCGAACGGATTGCCGACCGAGCCCGAGCCGCGCTGGCGCTGGTCGTCGACGATCACGTCGCGCTCGACCACGCGCTCGCGGTTGCCCGACAGCGCTTCGCCGAGCAGCACGCCGGTCAGCAAGCCGCCCACGCCGCTGCCGATGCCGCCGCCCTGCTGGATCACCACCGGCGGTTGCTGCGGATACGGATACGGTGCTTGCGGCGGGTAGGGCGGATACGGCTGCTGCTGCGTCATGCGATCCGCTTCCTGAGCAAACACCGAACCCGAACCGCCGGGTGCGCCCGGTGCATTCGCGGGTGCCGCGTTCGGATCGGGGCGGCCTTCGACGCGCGCCTTCAGGCTCGCGAAGCGGTGTTCGAGATCTTCCAGCTGATACGGCGGCACCGGGTTCTTGCCGTTCGACAGCGTTTCGACGAGGTTGCGCGCCTCGCTTTCCACGGCTTCGATCTCGCCCGTCAGCGCGGACACGCCGGGTGCGGTCGAAATGCGCGCGTCGAGCTTGAGCGGGCGCGCTTCGTTGAGCAGGTCCGTGGCGCGCTTCAGTTGCGCGCGGCGTTCGTCGTCGGCGGCCTGGTTTTCGGTCGAGCGCGAACGGCGCAACGTCCAGCGCAGCACCAGCGCGATCACCACCACCAGCAGGATCAGGCCGATCCACATGCCGGCCGAGGGGCCGTGATGTGCGGGCTTGGCCGGCGCGAACTGCGCCTGTTGCGCCTGCTGCGTCAGTTGCGAATCGGTCGGCACCAGCGCGCCGCCCGAAGTGGCCGAGCGGCGTTCGCCCGAGGCGCGTTGCACGTCGGCGCGCACCTTCGATTCGGTTTGCGCGAAGGCTTGCGGGTTCGTGAAATGGAGCGTGGGGTCGAGCGACTTCGCGCGTTCGATCTCGGCGAGCGCGTCGGCCGAGCGGCCTTCGCGGTCGAGCACTTGACCGTACAGATAATGCGCGCGCGCGTTGTCGGGGTGAGCCGCGATGACTTGCGAGAGCTGGCTGTCGGCGCGTTGCCAGTTGTGCTGCTCGATCGACTGGGTGACCTGCGACAGCGAGGGCACGGCCGCGAACACGCTGGCCGAGGCGACCAGCAGCGCGATGCCTGCGGCGGCGACGAATTTCTTCATGATTGACCAGGCGGCGAGCCTGCCTCCTTGCGGGCGGAGCCACGCGAGGCCCGGGGTGAACCGGGCCTCGCGCGCGGCGGCCGGTGCGTGTGTTACTGCGCCGGCGTGTTCAGTTGCTTCTTCAGCGCTTCGAGACGATCGTCGACCGACGGGCCGCGATTGAGCGCCGCGAGCTTGTCGTCGAGCGCCTTGCCGCTGTTGGTGTCGGCCGAGTTCAGGCGGGCGTCCGAGCGGGCGTTCGACAGCGTGACCTTGTCTTCCAGCTTCTGGAAATCGCCCGACAGATCCTTGCCGCCGATGCCGCCCAGCGCCGTGGCCGCCACGTCCTTGGCCTGCGCGATTTCCTGCTTGGCTTGCAGGATGTTCGAGCGCGTGTTCAGGTCGTTGCGGCGCTGACGCATGTCGGCGATCTGCGATTTGAGCTTGGCGACCGACGGCTCCAGCGTGTCGAGTTCGTGCGCGAGCGCATCGCGTTCGACTTCGGCGTTGGTTTGCGCGGTCAGCGCCTCGCGAGCGAGCGATTCGTCGCCCGATTGCAGCGCGCGCTTCGCGCCGTCTTCGTACTTGCGCACCTTGTCGTTGGCCGCATCGCACTTGCTGCGCTGCGTGGCCACCTGCGCTTCGATCTCGATCAACGAGTTCTCGGCGCGGCCGATGCTGTCGTCGAGCTCCCGCACGATCTGGCGTGCGTCGCGCGACGGGTCCTGCACCGAATCGGCCGCATCATTCAACAGGCCTTTGAGCGTGCGCGAAATAGAGTCGAAAAGCGACATGAAACCCTCCGTGATGATGATGACGACGCGGTCGGCGACCGCGTCGGCGGCACGGCGCTGCGCGCCCGATGTGCCGGCGGATATTACACCACCGGATCGCTTAAACACCGCTTAAACACGGCGTTCGGCGTCGGCGTCGGCATGCTGATCCGCCAACGGAAAATGCGGGCGAACCGCGTGGATTTCCAGTGAAAAATACAGATGGATACAATGCTTTCGCCATTGAAAGCCGTGAAAGGCGGAAACGCGAATTCAATACGTGCATAATTGCGCGCGAAGCCGGCGCCGATTCGTGCCGGCGAAGCGCGTCGGCCGGCCCGCAAACGGGTGCGCCGGCGCCGCCTGGCACGACGCCCTGCGATGGGGCGGGTGCAGGAATTTTTTACAAAAAATCGCGAGAGGGCCGGGGTGATGTCATTAGAATGCGCTGTCACGTCGCGGGAACGGATCCACACGTGCCTGGGTCTGTCGACGTGCTACGCTCCATCCGCATCGCGTCTAGCCTGACGTATCGATCCACCCGCGCGCATCTCGCGCGCGCTTACGGTGCCGCTGCCGCGCCTGCTATTCCGACATGCCGATCATCAAACGACCGTCCGATTCCGAACCCAATTACAAGTTGCGCCGCTCGCCTTCCGGCGCGTTCTACGCGGACGACTCCGACCGCCACGGCGGCGGTGACCGTCGCGACCGCGACGACGGCGGTTCGGGCCGCCGCTCGTTCGGCGCCCGCATCGCGATCTGGTTCGCCGGGCTGGCGGTCGTCGCCGGGGTGATCGGCGCGCTGATCGTCGGCTACGCGCTGGTGGTGATGGCGCCGCAACTGCCGTCGCTCGATGCGCTGACCAACTATCAACCGAAGGTGCCGCTGCGCGTGTACACGGCCGATCACGTGCTGATCGGCGAATTCGGCGAGGAGCGCCGCAGCCTGGTGCGCTTCCAGGACATCCCCGACGTCATGAAGAAGGCGGTGCTCGCGATCGAGGATTACCGCTTCTACGAACACGGCGGCGTGGATTTTCTCGGCATCATGCGGGCCGGCGTGGCCGATCTGATGCACGGCGGCGCACGCCAGGGCGCGAGCACGATCACCATGCAGGTGGCGCGCAATTTCTTCCTGTCGAGCGAGAAGACCTACACGCGCAAGATCTACGAAATGCTGCTCGCGTACAAGATCGAGAAGACGCTGTCGAAAGACCAGATCCTCGAGCTGTACATGAACCAGATCTACCTGGGCCAGCGCGCCTACGGCTTCGCCGCCGCCGCGCGCGTGTATTTCGGCAAGGACCTGAAGGACATCACGCTGGCCGAGGCCGCGATGCTGGCCGGGCTGCCGAAGGCGCCGTCGGCCTACAACCCGGTGGTCAATCCGAAGCGCGCCAAGATCCGTCAGCAATACATCCTCCAGCGCATGCGCGAGCTCGGCTACATCACGCCGCAGCAATACGATGAAGCCGTGAAGGAAGAGATCCACACGCGCACGCCGGGCAACCAGTACGCGGTGCATGCGGAATACATCTCGGAGATGGTCCGCCAGATGATGTACGCGCAGTACAAGGACGAAACCTATACGCGCGGTTTGACGGTCACCACCACGATCAATTCGAGCGATCAGGAAGCAGCCTATCAGGCGGTGCGTCGCGGCATTCTCGATTACGAGCGCCGTCACGGCTATCGCGGCCCCGAAGGCTTCGTCGCGTTGCCGGCCGAAGGCGACGCGCGCGACGAGGCGGTCGACGACGCGCTCGCCGATCACCCCGACAACGGCGATCTGCAATCGGCGGTGGTCACCTCGGCGGCGCCCTCGGGCGTGCAGGTGCAGTTCGTGGGCGGCGAGAAGGCCAGCATCGGTGCGGCCGGGGTGCGCTTCGCGGCGGCGGCGCTGAGCCCGCGCGCCTCGGATGCACTGCGCATCAAGCCCGGCTCGATCGTGCGCGTGACCCAGGACGCGAAGGGCGCGTGGCAACTGTCGCAACTGCCGCAAGTGGAAGGCGCGCTGGTGGCGCTGGCGCCGCAGGATGGCGCGATCCGCTCGCTGGTCGGCGGCTTCGACTTCAACAAGAGCAAGTTCAACCACGTCACGCAGGCCTGGCGCCAGCCGGGTTCGAGCTTCAAGCCGTTCATCTATTCGGCCTCGCTCGACAAGGGCCTCGGGCCGGCGACCATCATCGACGATGCGCCGCTGTCGTTCCCGTCGAGCACGCCGGGCGGCGCCGCCTGGGAACCGAAGGACGACGATCAGCCCGACGGCCCGATGACGATGCGCGAAGCGCTGCGCCGTTCGAAGAACCTCGTGTCGATCCGGATTCTCGCGTCGATCGGCACCAAGTACGCGCAGGATTACGTCACGCAGCGCTTCGGTTTCGATCCGGCCAAGACGCCGCCGTACCTGCCGATGGCGCTCGGTGCGGGCCTCGTCACGCCGCTGCAATTGGCCGGTGCGTATTCGGTGTTCGCCAACGGCGGCTATCGCGTCGATCCGTACTTGATCGCCGAAGTGGACGACGCGCACGGCCAGCCGCTGCAGAAGGCGCAGCCGGCGCTCGCGGGCAGCAACGCGCAGCACACCGTCGATTCGCGCAACGCCTACATCATGAACAGTCTCCTGCATACGGTCGCGACGGCCGGTACGGGCTCCGGTTCGAACGTGCTGGGCCGCAGCGACCTGCAAGGCAAGACGGGTACCACCAACGATGCGAAGGACGGCTGGTTCGCCGGCTATCAGCAGTCGCTGGTGGCGGTGGCCTGGATGGGCTACGACCAGCCCAAGAGCCTCGGCAGCCGCGAATTCGGCGCACAACTGGCGCTGCCGATCTGGATCAGCTACATGCGCACGGCGCTGCACGGCGTGCCCGAGCAGCAGATGGCGATGCCCGACGGCGTGACCACCATCGACGGCGAGCTGTATTTCGCCGATCACACGCCGGGCAACGGGTTCGTGCCGAGCGTCGACATCAGCCAGGCCGGCAACGGCATCAACGCCAACGATGCGCTCGGCTCGGCCGGCGCCGCGGGCCTGACGCCGCCACCCGTCACGGCGCAGGAGAAGCAGCAGATCATGGACATGTTCGACAAGCCCTGATCGGCCGCGCGCCCGCTCGAAGGCGGGCGCGCGACTTGAGCTGACGAAGAACGTCGCGGTGCCGCTGGCCGCGACGTTCTTGCGTTTACGGCTCGGAGGCGAGTGTTTCAGCCCACCGGCATGACCGATAACGCCACTTCGCGCTGCGATTCGAGCAGGTCCAGCCGCTGCCGCAGCGCAGCCGACACCGAGCGGTAGGTCGAGCTGCCGAGCGCGAGCCGCAGCGGCGGCTCGGGCGCATCGATGACGGGCAGCATCGCGTCGACGGTGCGCTCGGCGTCGCCGTATTCGTTGAACGCGCCGCTCGCGATCGCGCGGCGGATTTCGCCGGCCGGTGTGGCGTCGTAGCACGGCATCGGCTCGGTGCGATCGAGGCTCGCGCCGAACTGCGTGCGCGTCGGCCCGGGCTCGACGATCAGCACGTCGATGCCGAACGGCTCGACCTCCTGCGCGACCGATTCGAGAAAGCCCTCGATGCCCCACTTGGTCGCGTGATAGAGGCTGAAGCCGGGGTAGGCGATCTGGCCGCCTTCGGACGAGACCTGCACGATCCGGCCGCCGCCCTGTCGCCGCAGATGCGGCAGCACCGCGCGCACGAGCTGGATCGAGCCGGTCAGGTTGGTGGCGATCTGGCGGTCGATCTGCGCGTCGCTCGCTTCCTCGGCCGCGCCGAACAGGCCATAGGCGGCGTTGCTGACCACCACGTCGATCCGCCCGAACGCCGCGAACGCGCGATCGACGGCGGCGCGCAGCGCGGGCGTGTCGGTCACGTCGGCACGCAGCGTCAGCAGGCGCTCGCCGTACTGCGCCTGCAAGGCGTCGAGCGCGCCGTCGCGGCGCACGGTGGCCGCGACGCGATCGCCGCGTTGCAGCGCCTTCTCGGTCAGCAACCTGCCGAGCCCGGCCGAGGTGCCGGTGATGAGCCAGGTTTTCTGCATGACGTTCTCCTTCGATAGGGGATGGGGATGAGATACGCCCATCCTAGAGAGCGCGGATTGGTTCGGGAATCCCCTGGATCTTGCATGTGTCGGTGAGTAATATCGACCAATGAAATCGCCATCGATCACCGATCTGCACGCCTTCATCGCGGTCGCCACGCATCGCAGCTTCCGGCGCGCGGCCGATGCGCTGGGTGTCTCGCACTCAGCGCTCAGTCACGCGATGCGCGCGCTGGAGCGTCAACTCGGCGTGCGGCTGCTGAACCGCACCACGCGCAGCGTGTCGCCCACGCAGGAGGGCGAGCGCCTGCTCGCGCGGCTCGCGCCGGTGCTCGGCGAGTTGTCGGCCGTGCTCGACGATGCCGCCGCCGCGAGCGGCCGGCCGGGCGGCACGGTGCGCATCAACGGCAGCGAGGGGGCGATTCGCGTGCTGTTGGCGCGCGTCGTGCCGGTGTTCCAGCACCGCTATCCGCAAGTCGAGCTCGATCTGGTGGCGCAGGGGCAATTGGTCGACATCGTCGAGCAGGGCTTCGACGCCGGCATCCGGCTGGGCGAAGCGGTGCCGAAGGACATGGTGGCGGTGCGGCTCGCGCCGGACCTGCGCTTCGTGGCGGTGGCCGCGCCCGCGTATCTGGATGGCGCGCCGGCGCTGCGCACGCCCGACGATCTGCTCGCGCATCGCTGCATCCGGCAGCGGTTGCCGAGCGGCAGGCGCTATCGCTGGGAATTCCGTAGGCACGATCAGGAGCTGGCGATCGACGTGCCCGGCACGCTGACGCTCGATCACAATCCGCTGATGGTGGAGGCCGCCGCCGACGGGCTCGGCATCGCCTATGTGCCGGAGATGTATGCCGAGCCGGGGCTCGCATCGGGGCGGCTGCGCACGGTGCTGGAGGACTGGTGCCCGCCGGTCCCGGGCCTGTTTCTGTACTTCCCGGCCAACCGGCATATGCCGCCGGGGCTGCGTGCGCTGGTCGACCTGATCAAGTCGCTCGACTCGGCCTGAGGCCCGCGCCGGGTTGTCCACAGTTTGTGTTGAGATCCTTGTTGATAACTGTCGGGCAGACGGCGCAAACCGTTGAGCGCGTTCGGTTTTTTGTCGACGGCCGCGCTTTGGGCAGCGCGGGTGCGAAAACGGGCAGCGCGGCGTGCGCGCCCGTCGGGCGACCGATTCGGGTCAGCGCCACGAATGTCCGCCCAATCAAGCACTTGCCTCGCTTGTCAGGCGCTTGTCCACAGGCTACTCAACACAATCTGGGGATATGTCGGGGCCGGCGCGGCCGGTCACGCGCGGCGTGCGGCCAGGTGCGCGGCGAAGCGCGCCGCGTCTATGTTGGAGCCGGCCAGCAACACGCCCACGCGCTTGCCCTGCAGGGTTTCGCGCAACGGCCCGAGCAAGGCCGCGATCGGCGCCGCGCAGGCCGGCTCGGCCACCGTCTTCAATTGCGTGAACAGATAGTGCATGGCGGTGCGCAATGCGTCGTCGTCCACCGTCACGAGCCGCTCGAGATGGCGGCGGCACAGCTCGTAGTCGTATTCCTCGGTGTGCGTGAGCGCGAGCGCATCGGCGATGGTGTGGACCTCGCTGACCTCCACGGGCCGGTTGGCCGCGAAGCTGCGGCGCATCACATCGGCGCCGGCCGGTTCCACGCCATACACGCGAACCTGCGGATTGGCGAGCCGCAGCGCGGTCGACACGCCGGCCGCGAGGCCGCCGCCGCCCACCGGCACGATCACGGCGTCGAGGTCGGGTGCCTGGGTGGCCCATTCGTAGCCGAGCGTGGCCGTGCCGAGGATGGTGCGATAGCCGTTGAACGCATGCACGAAATGGCGGCCTTCCTCGGTCTCGATGCGCCGCACGCGCTCGAACGCATCGGCGCGGTCGGCGGCCATGACGATTTCGGCGCCGTACTGGCGGCACAGCGCGCGATGCGCGCCGCAGGCGCTGTCGAGCATCACCACCTTGGCGCCGATGCCCAGCCGCATCGCCGCATAGGCCACCGCCGCCGCGTGATTGCCCGACGACACGCAGGTCACGCCGAGGCGCCGCTGCCGCTCGCCGAGCGAGAGCAGGTTGGCGAACGCGCTGCGCACCTTGAAGCTGCCGCTGGCCTGCAGCAGCTCGAACTTCAGGTTGACGTGGGTGGCTTCGAGATCGGGCAGGTCGGCGCGCTCGAACACCGGCGTGCGCGACACCCACGGCGTCAGTGCGAAGTGTTCGGCGGCGATGTCGTCGAGCGTGGGAACCGGCTTGCCGTTGATGGCGGGCTGGGCGGCGGGGGCGGGCGGAGGAGCGAGAGTCGACATGGCGGCGGGGGGCGCGGCCCCCGCCGCGAACGGCGGGCGCCGCGGCAGGTTATCGGGAGTCAGGCCAGCGTCATGCTGTGGATGAACTTGCGCAGGAACTGGTCGCAGGCATCGAGCTGGGCCAGCTCGACATATTCGTTCGGCTTGTGCGCCTGCTCGATGTTGCCGGGGCCGCACACGATGCTCGGGATGCCCGCATTGGCGAACAGCCCGGCCTCGGTGCCGTAGGCGACCTTGCGTTGCGAGCGGTCGGCCGTCAGCGCGCGCACCAGTTGCGTGATGGCGGCTTGCTCGTCGGCGTCGAGGCCCGGCGCGGCGGCGATCCGCGAAATCTCGATGGCCGCGTCGGGATGCTCGCGGCGCATTTTCGGCAGCAGCGTGTCGCGTGCGTAGGTGTCGATCTTCGCGAAGATCGCGTCGGGGTCGAGCGTCGGCAGGTTGCGGAATTCGAACGAGAAGCGGCACTCGGCCGGCACCGTGTTGATCGCGTTGCCGCCTTCGATCAGGCTGGTTTGCGCGGTGGTGAACGGCACGTCGTAAAGCTCGTCGAACGGGCCGTTGGCGCGGAATTCGTCGGCGATGTCGCGGATATGGCAGATCAGGCGCGCCGCGTATTCGATCGCATTGAGCCCCTTCGGCGTCAGCGAGGAATGCGCCGCGTGGCCACGCACGCAGCAGCGATAGGTGTTGATGCCCTTGTGGGCGATGATCGGGCGCATGCTGGTCGGCTCGCCGACGATGCAGCCGCTCGGATGCAGCCCGCGCTCCTTCAGGTCGGCGAGCAGCAGCGGCGCGCCGGCACAGCCGATTTCCTCGTCGTAGGACAGCGCGAAATGGATCGGCTTGACGAGCCGCGCCGATTGCATCTTGGGCACCAGCGCGAGCGCCGCGCCGATGAAGCCCTTCATGTCGCAGGTGCCGCGCCCGTAGAGGCGGCCGTCGCGGATCTGCGGCGCGAACGGATCGCTGTCCCAGTTCTGGCCGTCGACCGGCACCACATCGGTGTGGCCCGACAGCACCACGCCGCCGTCGGTCGCGCCGTCGTGCGCGGGGATCGTCGCGAATAAATTGGCCCAGCCTTCGCGCTTGTCGTACGTCAGCTCGGAGCGGATGCCGCGTTCGGCCAGCGCGTCGCGCACGGTTTCGATCAGGCCGAGGTTCGGCACGCGGCTGGTGGTGTCCATCGCCACCAGGCGGTTGATCCAATCGAGGCTGGCGGGGGAGGTGGCGGAAGCAGAGGCGGAGGAAGCGGGCGGGGTAGTGGCGTCGACGGCGGAACGCATGGTGAAACTCCGGATGGCAATACGAAAATCATACTCAAAAACAAGGCGGCCCGCGCTCGCGGGCCGCCTTGCAATGCAGCATGAAGAACATGGGGCTTCCGCTCGGCCGGGGCAGATCCGGCCCGGGCAGCGCAATCCGCAGCGTTGGCGGCGATGCCCGCGCTGCGGCAGCCGCGCTCAGCGCGCCGGCACCTTCTTGCCGCCGCTGGGCTGGCCGAGCGCGCGCAGCGTTTCCTTGACGGTCGACACGCGGATCGCCGGGTCGGGCGTGCGCGTTTCGATGCGCAGCTTGTCCTGGCCGGCGAGCTTCACGTGACGATGCTTCTGCACCATCTCGATGATGCGCATCGGATCGATGGGCGGATCGGGCACGAACTGCAGGCCGATCGCCACCTCGCTCGCATCGATCTTGCTGATGCCGAGCGGCCGGGCCAGCAGCCGCAGCCGGTGCGTCTCGACCAGCGCGGTGGCCTGCGGCGGCAGCTTGCCGAAGCGATCGACCAGTTCCTCGTGGATCGCATCGATCGATTCGCCTTCCTCGCAGTTGGCGAGGCGCTTGTACAAGGACAGCCGCTCCTGCACGTCGGCGCAGTAATCGGCCGGCAGGATCGCCGGCGTGTGCAGGTTGATCTCGGTGGTGGCGGCCAGCGGTGCGAGCAAGTCCGGCTCGCGGCCGTTCTTGAGCGCCTTCACGGCATCGTTGAGCATGTCCGTGTAGAGCTGGAAGCCGATCTCGTGGATCTCGCCCGATTGCTTGTCGCCGAGCACTTCGCCGGTGCCGCGGATCTCCAGGTCGTGCATCGCCAGATAGAAGCCCGAGCCGAGCTCCTCCATCTGCTGGATCGCTTCGAGCCGCCGCTGCGCCTGCTTGGTCAGCGACTGCGGATCGTGCACCAGCAGGTACGCATAGGCCTGGTGGTGCGAACGGCCCACGCGGCCGCGCAACTGGTGCAACTGCGCCAGCCCGAACTTGTCGGCGCGATGCATGATGATCGTGTTCGCGCTCGGCACGTCGATGCCGGTTTCGATGATGGTCGTGCAGAGCAGCACGTTGCTGCGCAGGCCCACGAAATCGCGCATCACGCGTTCCAGCTCGCGCTCGTGCATCTGGCCGTGCGCGATCGCGATGCGCGCTTCCGGCACCAGCGCTTCCAGCATCGCCCGGCGGTTCTCGATGGTTTCGACCTCGTTGTGCAGGAAGTACACCTGCCCGCCGCGCTTCAGTTCGCGCAGCATCGCCTCGCGGATCACGCTGTCGTCCTCGCGCCGCACGAAGGTCTTGATCGCGAGCCGCTTCTGCGGCGCGGTAGCGATCACCGAGAAATCGCGCAGGCCTTCGAGCGCCATGCCGAGCGTGCGTGGAATGGGCGTGGCGGTCAGCGTCAGCACGTCGACCTCGGCGCGCAGCGCCTTCAGCGCTTCCTTCTGGCGCACGCCGAAGCGGTGTTCCTCGTCGATGATGACCAGCCCGAGCCGCTTGAACTGCACATCCGAGGACAGCAGCTTGTGCGTGCCGATCACGATATCGACGCTGCCTTCGTTGATCTGCTGGATCGCCGCCGAGATTTCCTTGGTCGACTTGAAACGCGACAGTTCGGCCACGCGCACGGGCCAGTCGGCGAAACGGTCGATGAAGGTTTGCGTATGCTGTTCGGCCAGCAGCGTGGTGGGCGACAGCAGCGCGACCTGCTTGCCGCCGAGCACGGCGATGAACGCCGCGCGCAGCGCCACCTCGGTCTTGCCGAAGCCCACATCGCCGCACACCAGGCGATCCATCGGCTTGCCGCTCGTCATGTCGCCGATCACGGCGGCGATCGCGGCGGCCTGGTCGGGCGTTTCCTCGAAGCCGAAGCTCTCGGCGAACTTCACGTAGTCGCGCGGATCGAGCGCGAACGCATGGCCCTCGCGCGCGGCGCGGCGTGCGTACAGGTTCAGCAGCTCGGCGGCGGTGTCGCGGATCTGTTGCGCCGCCTTGCGCTTGGCGCGCTCCCACTGGCCCGAGCCGAGCGCGTGCAGCGGCGCGCTGTCGGGGTCGGCGCCGCTGTAGCGCGAGATCACGTGCAGTTGCGACACCGGCACGTAGAGCTTGCTTTCGCCCGCGTATTCGAGATGCAGGAATTCGGTGTCGCCCTCGCCGAGATCCATCGACACCAGCCCCATGTAGCGGCCGATGCCATGCTGCGTGTGCACCACCGGGTCGCCCACCTTCAGCTCCGACAGGTCGCGCACCATCGCGTCGACGTTGCTGGCCTGCTCCTGGCGGCGGCGCCCGGTGCGGCGGCCGGTGACGCCGTACAGTTCGGTTTCGGTGACGATCGCGTAGCCTTCGCCGGGCACCGCGAAGCCGCTCGAGAGCGGCGCGACGCCGAGCGCGAAACGCTCGTCGCTTTCGAGCCAGGCGCCGAAGCTGTCGTTGCCGGCCGGGCGCAGGCCGTTCTCGGCCAGCAGTTGCGCGATGGTTTCGCGGCGGCCGGCCGAGTCGACCGTAAACAGCACGCGGTTCGGCGTGGTATCGAGGTAGCGGCGCAGCGTGGCGACCGGATCGTCGGCCTGCCGTTCGAGCGCGAGCGGCGGCAGCGCCGTGGCCCAGCCGCCGGCCGGCTGCGCGGGCAGCACGAGGCGCGCGAACGGCTTGGCGAGCGTGTAGAAATCCTCGTCGCTGAGGAACAGGCGCAGCGGTTCGAGAATCGGCCGCTCGCGATCGTGCGACAGGAACGTGTAGCGCTGCCGGGTGTCGGCCGTGAAGCGGCGGATCGCGTTGTCGAGATCGCCGGTGAACACCAGATGCGCGTTGTGCGGCAGATAGTGGAACAGCGTGGCCGTTTCGTCGAAGAACAGCGGCAGGTAGTATTCGATGCCGGCCGACGGCACGCCGTTGCCGATGTCGCGGTAGATCGTGGCGCGGCTCGGATCGCCCTCGAAGGTTTCGCGCCAGCGGCTGCGGAACGCGGTGCGCGCGGCGTCGTCGAACGGGAATTCGCGGCCCGGCAGCATGCGCACGTCGCGCACCGGGTACAGGCTGCGCTGCGTGTCCGGATCGAACGCGCGGATCGAATCGACCTGATCGTCGAACAGGTCGAGCCGGTAGGGCAGCGGCGAGCCCATCGGGAACAGGTCGATCAGCGAGCCGCGCACGCAGTATTCGCCCGGGCGCACCACCTGGCTCACGTGCTCGTAGCCGGCCAGCGTCAGCTGCGCCTTGAGCCTGGCCTCGTCGAGCCGCTCGCCCTGCTTGAACGCGAACGTGTAGGCGGCCAGGAACGAGGCCGGCGGCATGCGGTACAGCGCCGTGGTGGCCGGCACCAGCAGGATGTCGCAACGCCCCTCGCCGAGATCGTGCAGCGTGGCGAGCCGTTCCGAGACCAGATCCTGGTGCGGCGAAAACGTATCGTAAGGCAGGGTTTCCCAGTCGGGCAGCAGCCGCACGCGTGCGTCGGGCGCGAAGTACGCCAGCTCCAGCGAGAGCCGCTGCGCGTCCGTCGCGTTCGCGCAGACCACCGCGAGCAACGGCACCTGCGCCTTGTGGGCGGCGAGATAGCGGGCGATGACGAGGCCATCGGCGGAGCCGAGCGCGCCGTCGAAGGCGAAGCGCTGGCCCGGTTTCACGAGTGCGACGGGGGACGACGGAGTGCTGGCGTTTTCTGGCATGGACGAGGCTGGAATGGCGAGCGCCGGGGCGCCGCGAGCGGCACGACGGTCGAGTCGAAAGACCTATTATAAAATCCTGCCTTCGATTTCCCTATTACCGGCGTTCGCTCACGTGACTCCCCGACTTTTTGCCCTGATTCCCTGTGCCGGCACCGGCAGCCGTTCCGGCTCGGCGCTGCCCAAGCAGTACCGCACGCTGGCCGGTCGGGTGCTGCTGCACTACACGCTGGCCGCCTTCGACGCGCTCAGCGAATTCTCGCAAACGCTGGTGGTGATTTCGCCGGACGACACGCATTTCGACGCGCGCCGCTTCGCCGGCCTACGCTTCGCGGTCGGCCGTTGCGGCGGCGCATCGCGCCAGGCGTCGGTGCTGAACGGCCTGCTCCAGCTCTGCGCGGAATTCGGCGCGACCGATGCCGATTGGGTGCTGGTGCATGACGCCGCGCGCCCCGGCATCACGCCCGCGCTGATTCGCACGCTGATCACCACGCTGAAGGACGACCCGGTAGGCGGCATCGTCGCGCTGCCGGTGGCCGATACGCTCAAGCGCGTGCCGGCCGGTGGCGACGAGATCGCCCGCACCGAATCGCGCGACGGGCTCTGGCAGGCGCAAACGCCGCAGATGTTCCGTATCGGCATGCTGCGCGACGCGATCCTCGCCGCGCAACACGATGGCCACGACCTGACCGACGAGGCCAGCGCGATCGAATGGGCCGGCCACGCGCCGCGCGTGGTGCAGGGCAATCTGCGCAACTTCAAGGTCACGTACCCCGAGGATTTCGACCTGGCCGAGGCATTCCTGTCCCGGCCGTCGAACGCCTCCTGATCCACTCAACCAGGAACCGACCCAGCATGGATTTCAGAATCGGACAAGGCTACGACGTACACCAACTGGTTCCCGGCCGGCCGCTCATCATCGGCGGTGTGACGATCCCCTACGAGCGCGGCCTGCTCGGCCACTCGGACGCCGACGTGCTGCTGCACGCGTTGACCGACGCGCTGTTCGGCGCGGCCGCGCTTGGCGACATCGGCCGTCATTTCTCGGACACCGATGCGCAGTTCAAGGGCGCCGACAGCCGCGTGCTGCTGCGCGAATGCGTGAAGCGCGTGACGGCCGCGGGCTTCACGATCCGCAACGTCGATACCACCGTGATCGCGCAGGCGCCGAAGCTCGCGCCGCACATCGACGCGATGCGCGCCAACATCGCCGACGATCTCGGCCTGCCGCTCGACCGCGTCAACGTCAAGGCGAAGACCAACGAGAAGCTCGGCTATCTGGGCCGCGGCGAAGGGATCGAGGCACAGGCGGCCGCGCTGCTGGTGCGCGAAGGCGCCTGAGTTTAGGTATCCGGCGTCAGCCGGTCGATGTCGACAACGCCCCGCCTCGCGCGGGGCGTTGTCGTTTTCGCGCGCCGGCCGCTATCGTGCCGCCTGCGCCGCGTCCTGCAATGCAGTGAGCACGCGCAGGATCTCCTGCGGCCGGCAGCCGGCTTCGAGCCGGCCGGCCGAGACGTGCTGGATGGTGTTGTCGGCGTCGACGATGAACGTGGCGAGCAGCGCGGCGCCGGTGTCGCGGTCGCGCACGCCGAGCTGGTCGATCAGCTCGCCCTTCACGTCGCCGAACGCATGATGGTTGAGCCGCTCGAGTGCGGCATTCTCGCGCCGCCAGGCGAGCTTGACGCATTCGTTGTCGGCGCTGCCGCCAAGCAGCACCGCGCCGCGTTCGGCGAACGCCGGCTGCAGCCGCGCGAAGCCGGCGATCTGGTCGGCGCAGGCGGGGTCGAAATCGCGTGGATAGAAATAGATCACCTTCCAGTGATCGGGGAACGAGGCCTGCGTGATGGTTTCGTACGCCGAATGGCCGTTTTCCTCGGGCAGCAGGAAGCCGGGGCGGGCGGTCATCACGGTGAATGCTTCGAGCGTGTCGCCGACGGTTTTCATGCACGGGCTCCTTGCGGTGCGTGAGTGTCACGCATCGACTATAGGTCTATCGCGAGTGCGTTCCAGTAGAAATTGGCTATTGATGTGCGTGCGATGCGAGCAGCGGGCCAATCATGGCCGCTGCCTGCGAAATGACGGAAACGGAGGAAATGGAGCGCGGTTCAGGCTGCCGTGCGGGCGGCCTTGCCGGTCGGGAAGTCGAGCGACACCTCGAGGCCCGGCTCGGGCGCGCGGTTGCGCAGCTTCAGCGTGCCGCGATAGCGGCCGACGATGCGCAGCACGATCGCCATGCCGAGGCCGGTGCCGTCCGCCTTGCTGCGCGCCGCGTCGACGCGATAGAACGGGCGCATCACGAGCGGCAATTGATCGTCGGGGATGCCGGGGCCTTCGTCGCGCACGATCAGCTCGACGCGAGTGGGCGAGCTGCGCGTTTCGACGACGATCCGCGCGATGCCGTCGTTGGCGCTCAGGCCGTACTTGCGCGCGTTCTCGACCAGGTTGCCGACCACGCGCCGCATGTCGGTTTCGTCGGCCTCGACCACGGCGGCCGGTGCCAGCTTCATGGTGATCTGCACGCCGTCCTCGTTGGCGAGGCGCGCGGCCACGTCGTGCGCGATCATCGACAGATCCACCGGTTCGAGCGCGCGTTGCGGCGTGGGCCGCGCGTAATCGATGAAGGCCGCGATGATGCGGTCCATCTGCTCGATGTCGTCGACCATCGCATCCTTGGTGGCCTGATCCGACGGGCTCATCTCGGTTTCGAGCCGCAGCCGCGCGAGCGGCGTGCGCAGGTCGTGCGAGATGCCGGCCAGCATCAGCGCGCGATCGGCGTCGAGCTGTTCGAGGTCGCGCACCATCTGGTTGAAGCTGCGGTTGGTGTCGGCGGCCACGCCCATGCCGCGCTCGGGCAGCGGCTCGGGCATCTGCCCCGCGCCCACCTTGCGCGCGGCAAGCGCGAGCCGCGAGAACGGCTGGTTCACGAGGCTCGTGATGAACGCCGAGCCGAGCAGCGAGAGCGCCAGCGCGAACAGGCCCCACCCGGCCCATTGCAGGCCCGTGACGGTGTCGAGCTGGTCGCGGTCGAGCGCGACCCAGTAATCGTCGTCGTCGATCTTGAAGCTGATCCACACGCCGGGAATCTCGTTGACCGATTGCGCGATCACGGTGTCGTCGCCGAGCCGGCTGCGGATGTCGTGCTCGATCAGGCGATTCAGCGATTCGTCGGGCTGGAGCTTGAATTTGTCGGATGTTTCGCGCGGGTAGACGCGCACGCCCTCGTTGCTCTCGAGATCCTGCAGCAGCGCGCGGCGCAGGTCGGGATCGGAATAGAGCAGGGCGGTGCGCGTGAGCTTGACGACCGCGACGAGCTGCAAGGCCACGCGCTGCGCGCGCGGCTCGCGCTCGATCACGCGAAAGCTCTGAAACCACGCGGCGAGGCTGACCGCGATCAGCAGGGCGATCAGCAGGAAGGTGCGCCAGAACAACCCGCCGAAAACGAGCGTCAGAAGGCGCCGGTCAATACGCATAGGGCGGACTGTCTAGGCTGGCGTGGCGTGGAAGGCCGGCGCGCGCGAACGCGCGCCGAGCAGGTCGGGCGATCAGGCCGCGCCGTCGGGGATGAAAACGTAGCCGAGGCCCCAGACGGTCTGGATGAAACGCGGGCTGCCCGGATCGGGTTCGATCAGCTTGCGCAGGCGCGAGATCTGCACGTCGAGGCTGCGGTCGAATACTTCATATTCGCGGCCGCGGGCCAGTTCCATGAGTTTCTCGCGCGACAGCGGCTGGCGCGGATGACGCGCGAACACTTTCAGCACCGAGAATTCGCCGGTGGTCAGCGGAATCTCCTGGCCGGATTTGGTCAGCGTGCGCGTGGCGAGATTCAGCGAGAACTCGCCGAATTCGAATACCTCGGTGGTTTCCGACGGCGCGCCCGGCAATTCGGCCGGCGCCTGGCGACGCAATACCGCGTGAATCCGCGCCACCAGCTCGCGCGGATTGAACGGCTTCGGCAGGTAATCGTCGGCACCCATTTCGAGGCCGACGATGCGATCGACGTCCTCGCCCTTCGCCGTCAGCATGATGATCGGCGTGCGGTCGTTGCTGCCGCGCAGGCGGCGACAGATCGACAGGCCGTCTTCACCGGGCAGCATCAGGTCGAGCACGAGCAGATCGAAACGTTCGCGGACCCAAAGCTTGTTCATGGCCGTCGCATTTTCGGCGACATACACGTTGAAGCCTTGTTCGCCGAGATAACGACGCAGCAAATCGCGCAAGCGGGGATCGTCGTCGACGACGAGGATTTTCGAGGGGTTTTTCGTTTCCATGGGCGGCATCTTATCGCGATTACGGAGGTGCGCACGGGCGCGGGATTTTACGAGTAACAGTCGGTTACAAAATTTACCCGTGCTGCGATGCTGAGTAAAGACAGTCGTTAGACACTCCTTTACTTGGCGCGGAAATTCAGTGGATACTCCACCCACTCGATATTTCGTAGTTCGTTTGCCCGATATTCGCCGGGTTTGTTCAAGTACCAGAGGTTAAACGGTTGCCGCGTGACGAAGGGAACAAATCGACCACAGAAGCGAGCACAGTGATGCGATCTCACCGGATTGCATGCGCACTGACGATCGTGTTTGCCGGTCTCTTTGCATCGAACTTCGCTTGCGCGCAGCGCCAGGAGCGGGGCGGGCCGTTGCAGAAGGTGTCGCGCGGCCGCGCCGCGCCGCAACCGGCGCGTGATCAATTCGATCGTTTCGACGAGTCGTCAGGCCGTTCCGCCGTGTCCCCCGATCTCGACCAGCGCCGCCGCGACGGGCACATGACGCCCGAGGAACGCCACCTGCTGCGCCAGCATATCGAAGATGCCGTGCGCGAGCTCTACAAGCGCTAAGCACTGCGTTTCATTCTCCCCGATCCTGATGTCAGGACGTCGTGCGACGCACCGTTTGCGTGCGTGTGCATCGGCCTGCGCCACGTCAACGCCCTACCCGCGCCGTCCGTTTATCTGAAGTGATGCGCTTGCCGCGCCCGCTTGCCGTGGGTCGCCGGCCTGCGCGCAATCCAGGCCATCAGGGAGCGGCGTCGCATGCGTCGAATCGATACCGAAGTGTCTCGTCCGGGTACGCATGGCGCCCATGGCGTCACCCGTGCTGCGGCCACCTGGCCGCCTTCGATGCAGGCGCTGCTCGACGCCGACGATGTTCGTTTCCTGCTGACGCGCACGGGTTTTGCTGCCTCGCCCGACGAGGTCGCGCGCCATGTCGGCACGACCCGCGCGGTGGCCGTCGATGCGTTGCTCGATGGCGCCCGCCACGACACGTTCACGGCGATGCCGACCTGGACCGACGAACCGCTGCCGCCGCGCGCCGTGCGCAACGCCTGGACGCCCGATCAGCGGCGCGACGACCAACGTCTGCAATCGCAACGCTACGACGCATTGCGCGCCTGGTGGCTCGACGCGATGCTGAGCACGCCTTCGCCGCTGGCCGAACGCATGACGCTGTTCTGGCATCGGCATTTCACCTCGGGGCAGGACAAGTCGCCGTATGCGCGCACCATGGCGATGCAGCACCGCCTGCTGCGCAGCGAGGCGCTCGGCAATTTCGGCACGATGCTGCACGCCGTGGCGAAGGACCCGGCGATGCTGCAATACCTCGACGGCGCGAGCAATCGCAAGGGCCGGCCCAACGAGAATTTCGCGCGCGAGGTGATGGAGTTGTTCACGCTCGGCGAAGGGCACTATACACAGCACGACGTGACCGAGGCGGCGCGCGCGCTGACCGGTTGGGGCCTCGATCCCGATACGATCGAAACGGTTTGGCATCCGAACCTTCACGACGACGGCATGAAGACCGTGCTCGGGCAGAGCGGCCGGCTCGACACCGACGGCGTGCTCGACATCCTGCTCGCGCAGCCCGAAACGGCGCGCTTCGTGTGCGCGAAGCTGTGGCGCGAGTTCGTTTCCGATACGCCCGATCCCGTCGAACTGGATGCGATCGCCGCGCGCTTTCGCGACAGCGGCTACGAGATCCGCGCGGCGCTCGTGGCGCTGCTGTCGAGCGACGCGTTCTGGAGCGATCGCGTGCGCGGCGTGCATGTGAAATCGCCGGTGGAGTTCGTGGTCGGCAACGTGCGGTTGTTCGCGATCAATTACGGCGATGCGGCGCAATTCGTGCCGGTCGTGCGCGGCCTCGGCGAGAACCTGTTCGCGCCGCCGAACGTCAAGGGCTGGCCGGGCGGTGCGATGTGGATCAATAGTGCGACGCTGCTCGCGCGCAAGCAGTTCGTCGAGCGCATGTTCCGGTCGACCACCGCGTCGGGCAAATCGGCGAAGGCAGTGCGGCCCGCGGCAGCCTCCGCAATGCAGACCGCCGCGATGGCGCAGCCTCCGCGTGGCGCGGCGATGCGCTTCGATCTCGACGACTGGCTCGCGCGGTTCGGGGCGGCGCCGCAGGGCAAACCGTCGGTGTCGGTCGAATTGCAATTGCAGCACGCGGTGCTGCCGCTGTCGCCGGTCGCGGCGATCGATGCCGGTGCGAGCGGCGCGGCGTATTTGCGTGCGCTGCTGATGGATCCGGTCTATCAACTGTGCTGAAGCCGGCAACGGCGACGAGGACGCAAGCATGAAACGACGCGATTTCCTGAGGCTGGCCGGCATGGCGGGCGCGGCCGGCGTGACGATCTGGACGCCGGGCGCGCAGGCGGCCGAGGCGCTGGCCGGCGCGAACCTTGCGAGCCCGGCGGGCACAGCGCACGAAGCCGGGCATTACCGGCGCCTGCTGATTCTCGTCGAACTGAAGGGCGGCAACGACGGGCTGAACATGCTGGTGCCCTATGCCGATCCGCTCTATCGCACGCTGCGCCCGACGCTCGCGCTGCGCCGCGAGACGCTGCTGCCGCTCGACGAACGCGCGGCGCTGCATCCGTCGCTCGCACCGTTGTTGCCGGCCTGGCAGGCGCACGAGCTGGCGGTGGTGCAGGGCGTCGGTTATCCGCAGCCGAATCTCTCGCATTTCCGCTCGATCGAGATCTGGGATACGGCCTCGCGCTCGGATGAATATCTCGGCGATGGCTGGCTGTCTCGCGCGTTCGCGCGCGCACCGGTGCCGCCGGGTTTCGCGGCCGACGGCGTGGTGTTCGGCAGCGCCGAGATGGGGCCGCTCGCGAACGGCGCGCGCGCGATCGTGCTCGTCAATCCGGCGCAGTTCATCGGCGCGGCGAAACTCGCGCATCCGGTGGCGCTGCGCGAGCAGAACCCGGCGCTCGCGCATCTGATCGACGTGGAGAACGACATCGTCAACGCGGCGGCGCGGCTGCGGCCGCGCGACGGCGCGTTCGCGTTCGGCACGGCATTTCCGGCCGGGCCGTTCGGCACCTCGGTGAAGACGGCGATGCAGGTGCTGGCCGCCTCCGAATCGCCGCAGCGGCAGCCGCTGGCGGGGCAGGGCGTGGCCGTGCTGCGGCTCACGCTGAACGGCTTTGACACGCATCAGAACCAGGCCGGCCAGCAGGCGGCGCTGTTCAAGCAATTGTCGGAAGGGCTGGCGGCGATGCGCTCGGCGCTCGTCGAGCTGGGGCGCTGGGACGACACGCTCGTGATGACCTATGCCGAGTTTGGCCGGCGCGTGCGCGAGAACCAGAGCGGCGGTACCGATCACGGCACGTCGGCGCCGCACTTCGTGATGGGTGGGCGGGTGCGCGGTGGCCTGTACGGCGAGACGCCGGCGCTCGCGCGACTCGACGGCAACGGCAACCTGGCGGTGGCGGTCGATTTCCGGCAACTGTATGCGACGGTGCTCGGGCCGTGGTGGGGGATCGATTCGTCTGCCGTGCTGCGCGGGCGTTTCGCGCCGCTGCCGTTGTTGCGCGCGTGAGCGGATGACTTGTCAGCGGCGGCGCGCGGCGCGCCACGCCACCCACAGCTTGCGGATCGGCGTCAGCGCGATGCGTTGATGCAGCACCTGATACTGTTCGCGATCGATTTCGTCGAGCGTCGCCAGCGCTAACGCACCGAGCGCGCGCAGCGTGCGCTGGGTGCGCCGCTCGGCAGCGGGAATCGCGTCGAGTGCTTCGTTCAGCGCCTTGCGTGCCCGCTCGGCCTGGAAAAACATCAGCTCGCTGAACGCCTGGCTGTAGCGTCGATGCATGAGGTCGGCCGCCGTCACCTCGTAGCGCTGCAATTCGTCGATCGGCAGATACACGCGGCCGTGGCGCGCGTCGTGCCCCACGTCCTCGACGATTTGCGCGAGCACCAGCGCGTTGCCGAGCGCGAACGCCCAGTCGGGCGTTGTCCCGGCACGATCGTCGGCGCCATCGCCGGCACTCGAACGGGCACTTGCGCCATCGCCCGCGCCCGCGCTGGCGCGCGCGACCAGCGCCGCGAACCCGCCGCCCACGCCGCCGATATAGCGGCGCAGGTTCGCAAAATCCAGATAGCGTGCCTGTTCGAGATCCATTGCGAAGCCGTCGGCGAGCGCCTGCCACGCCGCGCCGTCGGGCGCGAGCGTCGGCGCGTGATGGGCGATGGCCTGCGTGACCGGGTGCGAGGCGTGGCCTTGCGCGAGCGCGGCGAGTTCGTTGCGCCACCAGGCGAGCTTGGTATGGCCGATGGTCGGATCGCTGGTTTCGCGCGTGGTTTCGTCCAGCTCGCGGCGCAGCGCGAACAGCGCGGTCAGCGCGCCCTGTCGGGCGAACGGCGCCTGACGGAGCGCGTAATAGGCGCTGGAGCCGGCCGGTGCGGCCTTCTGCTGGCAGTATTCGTCGAAATTCACGGGCGGGGCAACGGATGGACGTAAGCGGGCGGCCGGACAGGGCGCAGGGGGATACCGCGCAGGGCCGGGCAAATGCGCGGCGATTCTAGCACCGACGCACCGGATCGCGGCATGGGCCCGCGGATCTGACAGCCGTGACACCTCGGGAACCGGAAAGGGGGCAACAGGGGGGCAATAGGGGGATGGTGCGTGAGGCCGGACTCGAACCGGCACACCCTTGCGGGCGTCAGGACCTAAACCTGGTGCGTCTACCAATTTCGCCACTCACGCACATCGATGATCGGGAACACCGCCGCGTAGCGGCTGGAGCGTCCCGCGAACACGCCGCCAATGTGGAATCGGACGGCCGCCGAAAAGCGCGAGCGCGGATTCTAACCGATCTCCCCGCGCTTGTCTCTACCCGCCATGCCGGGCCTCGCGGGGCGCGCCGCGCCTGTTTGTCTAGCTCTTGCGCGAGCTGGTCAGCACCGTCTGCACGATCACCGCGAGCAACAGGAACACGCCGCTGGCGAGGTTCTGGTAATAGGGGCTGAGCGTGCCGACCTGGTTGATGACGTTCTGGATCACTCCGAGCAGCAGCACGCCGGCCAGCGGCCCGGTCATGGTGCCCACACCGCCCGTCAGCAGTACCCCGCCGATCACGGCCGCCGCGATCGATTGCAGCTCGTAGCCCGAGCCCGCGCCCGACAGCCCCGAATCGAGATGCGACGCCAGCAGCGCGCCCGCCAGCCCCGCCAGCGCGCCGCTCAGGCCGTAGGTCAGGATCTTGATGCGCTCGACGCGCACGCCGAGCATGCGCGCCGCTTCCTCGTTGCCGCCGATCGCGAAGATCGCCGCGCCGTACGGCGTAGTGTTCAGCACCAGCGCGCCCACCGCATAGGCAATCACGAGCAGCCAGATCAGCGTGTTGACGCCGAAGATCGAGCCGTTGGCGATCTGCGTGAAGAAGCCCGGGTTCTCGATCAGCAAGTCCTGGCTGGCCAGCACCAGCGCCAGCCCCTTGAGGCCGAGCAGCGCGGCCAGCGTGACGATGAACGGCGCCATCCGCGCGCGCGCGATCAGCACGCCGTTGACGAGGCCCACCAGCAGGCCGACGGCGATCGGCGCGAGCATCGCCGCGCCCCAGCCGTAGGGCGCCGCGTAGGCGGCCACCACGGTGCCGAGGCCCACCATCGAGCCGACCGACAGGTCGAAGCCGCCCATGATGATCACGAGGCTCTGGCCGATCGCGATCAGGCCGAGGAAAGAACCTGCGGAGACGATGTCCGCCAGATTGGCGGGACGCAGGAAAGCGGGAAACACCGCGCCGGCCACGGCGCACACGAGAATCAGGATGCCGATCGCGCCGCGCGACTGGATCAGCCCGACCAGGCGGGCGCGGCGCGCCTTGCGGGCGAGCAGCGGGGCGGCCGAGGGCGCGGGGCGCAGGTTCGCGTCGGCGTCGAGGCGGCCCGTGCCGGATTCGAGGTTCGGACGTGCGTTCATATCAGCCCCCTTGCCGCTGCAGATACAGCGCGACGACGATGAACACGGCCTTCAGGATCTGCGCATAGGTGAAGCTGACGTTGTTCATGATGAAGCTCGCATCGAGCACCTGCAGCAGCAGCACGCCGAACACCGTGCCGACGATCGAGATGCGGCCGCCCGACAGCGGCGTGCCGCCGATCACCGATGCGGCGATCGCATCGAGTTCGAAATTGACGCCCACGTAGTTCGGGTCCGACGCGCCGAGCCGCGCCGACGCGAACACGCCGGCCAGGCCTGCCAGCGCACCGCTCGCCGCATACACGAGGAACAGCGTGCGGCGCACCGGAATGCCGGCCAGGAACGCCGCGCCGCGGCTCGCGCCGATCAGGATCGTGTAGCGGCCGAAGGTGGTGCGGCGCACCAGCAGCATGACCAGCAGGCCGAGCGCCAGCGCGATCAGCATCACCACCGGCAGCGGGCCGATCGCGCCGGTGCCGAGCAGGTCGAACGCGTCGGCGGGCGGCAGGCTCACGCGCGAGCCGCCGACCAGCGCTTGCGCGAGGCCGCGCGCGGCGACCAGCAGCGCGAGGCCCGAGATCAGCGGATCGATGCGCACGATCGACACCAGCGCGCCGTTGAAGATGCCCACCACCAGGCCGGCCGCGATCCCGGCCGCGATCGCGGTGCCGGTGCCGAAATCGAGGCAGACGGCCACCGTCGCGCTGGCCAGCGCCATCACCGAGCCGACCGACAGATCGATGCCGCGCGTGGCGATCGCGAGGTTCTGGCCGAGCGCGATCAGCACCACCGGCGCGGCTTCGAACAGCAGGCTGCGGGCGGCCAGCGGATTCGAGAAGCCGGGCGTGATCGCGAGATTGATCAGCACCAGGATCGCCAGCGCCACGTAGACGCTGTTCTCGCGTGCCCACACCAGCGCGGCGTGAGCGGGCAGCGCGCGGGGCGGGCGCTGCGCGGAAGGGTTGGAAAGGCTCAAGCTGTCCTCGTCGGTTCGGTGGAGCGGCCGGGCGCGGCGCGAAGCGCGCGCGGCCTGGCGGTTGTGCGGGCGATCTATCGGTCGGCCGCCGGGGCCGGCGTCGCGGTGGCGTCCGGCGCGGCATCGCCGCCGGGGTCCTGGCCGCCCTGGGCGAGGATCGCCAGCACATCGTCGGAGCTGGCGCCCTGCGTCGCGAGCGTGCCGGTGGTCACGCCTTCGTTGAGCACCACGAGGCGGTCGGTCAGTTCCAGCAGTTCTTCCATTTCGGACGAGGTCACGACCACCGCCAGCCCGTCGTCGGCCAGGCCGCGCACCACGCGGTGCACTTCCTCTTTCGCGCCGACGTCGATGCCGCGCGTCGGATCGTCGAGCAGCAGCACGGTGGGGTGGGTCGACAGGCAGCGCGCGATCAGCACCTTCTGCTGGTTGCCGCCCGACAGCGTGGAAATCGGCGCGCCGGGGCCGGCGGTCTTGATGCCGAGTTCCTCGATGTAGCGCGCCACCAGTTCGTCCTGCTTGCGGGTGGAGATGAAGCCGAAGCGCGAGATGCGCGGCAGCACCGAGGCCACCAGGTTGTCGCGCACCGACAGCCGCGGAAAGATGCCTTCCGAGCGGCGGTCTTCCGACAGAAACGCGAGGCCGCGCTCGATCGAGCGCGCCGGCGCGGTGTTGCGCAGCGCGCCGCCGTCGATCTGCACGTCGCCGCCCTCGGCCTTCTGCGCGCCGAACACGGCCTTGAAGGTTTCGGTGCGGCCCGAGCCGAGCAGGCCGGCCAGCCCGACGATTTCCTTCGGCGCGATCCGCATCGACACGTCGCGCACCCGGGTGCGCCAGCGCAGCTTGTCGACCGTCAGCGCCGGTTCGGCGGTGGCGGAGGCCGACGAGGGGCGTTCGACGCGCCCGCCGTGGCCCTTGTTGTCGCGACCGAGCATCGCGGCGATCAGCGCCGCGCGCGGCAGCTCGTCGGGCGTGCCGGTCTTCACGACGGCGCCGTCGCGCATCACCGTGAAGCGATCGCAGAGCCGGTAGCACTCGGACAGCCGATGGCTCACGAACAGCAGTGCAATGCCGTCGGCGCGCAGGCGATCCACCACGCGGAACAGCACCTCGACTTCCGCGCCCGACAGCGCCGAGGTCGGCTCGTCGAGAATCAGCACGCGCGCGCCGAGCGACACGCCGCGCGCGATCGACACCATCTGCTGCTCGCCGAGGCCGAGCGCACTGAGCCGCGCCGCCGGATCGACGGCGAGGCCGTAACGCCGCAGGATCTCGCCGGCCATCGCGTTCATGCGGCGCCGGTCGATCAGGAACCCGAAGCGACGCGGCTCGTGACCGATGAAGATGTTCTCGGCCACGCTGCGCTCGGGAATCAGGTTGATCTCCTGATAGACGGCACTCACGCCGAGGCGCTGCGCGTCGCGCGGCGAGGTGAACGCAACCGGCTCGCCGTCGAGATGCACGGCGCCTTCGTCGAGCGGATGGAAGCCGGTCAGGATCTTGATCAGCGTCGATTTGCCGGCGCCGTTCTCGCCGATCAGGCCGTGTACCTCGCCGGCGCGCAAGGTCAGCGAGACGTCGCGCAGCGCGCGCACCACGCCGAAGGTTTTCGACGCGTGACGCGTCTCGAGCACGATCCGGCCGGGCGCATCGCGCCCGTCGCGGTTCGCATCGCGTGCTGCCGAATCGTTCATCGTGCTGGCTCCGGGGCGGGGTGCGGAAGGCTGGCTCAGTACACCGAGCCGGCGTCGAGCGACTTCTTCGCGTTGCTCTTGTCGTAGAGCGCGTCCTTCATGATCTGCTTCTGCGCGACCGGCTTGCCGGCGAACCAGTCGGCGAGCGACTGCATCGCGAGCGGGCCGAAGCGCGGGTTGGTCTCGACGTCGGCGGTCACGATGCCGGCCGAGATGTCGCGCACCACGTCCTTGGTGCCGTCGATCGACACGATGGTCACGCCCTTGAGCTTGCCGGCCTGGCGCAGCGCCGTGATCGCGCCGAGCGTCATCACGTCGGCGTGGGTGTAGACGGCGTTGACGTCGGCGTGCGAGAGCAGGATCTGCTCCATGACCTTCTGCGCCTCGGTGGTCGACCAGTTGGCGGTTTGCGCCGCCGCGATCTTCATGTTCGGGTAGGCCTTGAGGCCTTCGGCGAAGCCGTCGGTGCGCTGGCTTTCGACCGTGTTGCCGTAGCCGCCCTGGATTTCGGCGATCACGGCCTTGCCGCCGGTGGCGGCGGCGAGCGCCTGCGCGGCGCGCTTGCCCTGATCGAAGAAGTCGGAGCCGAGGAACGTGATGAAGTCCTCGCAATTGGTGCCGGCCGTCTGGCGGTCGATCGTGACCACCGGGATGCCCTTGGCCTTGGCCTGCGCGAACGCCGGCTGGAGGCCCGTGGAGTTGTTCGGCGCGACGATCAGGGCCTGCGCGCCCTGGTTGATCATGCTTTCGATGTCCGACACCTGCTTGGCCGGATTGTTGTTCGCGTTCGTGTAAAGCAGGCGCTTGACGCCGGCAGCCTTGGCGGCGGCGCGCACCGAGGCGGTTTCGGTCGCCCGGAACGGGTTCTGTTCGTTTTCCGATTGCGAGAAGCCGACCACCAGGTCGTTGAGCTTGAGGCTGCCCGGCTTCGGATTGGTACAGGTTTCGTTCGAGGCGTTGCCGACCTTCTGCGCGGCGGTGTCCTGCGCGAGCGCGACGCCCGACCAGGCACCGGCCACGCACAGGGCGATCGTGACGAGGTTGCGATGCAGCGATGCTGTTGCCATGCTTGTCTCCGTTTATTGTTGACCCTACACGTTTCACGACGAGTTGCTGCTGACGCGCCTGATGGCCGGAACCGGTCCGGCACGAACCCCGAGCGCAGGGGATTCAATTAATATTAACAGTCATGAATTAAAAATATTACCTCGGGTATCCCCGGATACGGCGACGGGTTCATGACCGGCTGCATCGCCGTTTTTTTCGTCCGATGCTTCAGCCGATGCGCCGGCCGGCGGGCATACCGAACCGCGCTCGATCAACGGGCCGTCGAGCTTGATCGTGCGGTGCCGGAACGGCGCGCCGGCATCGCGGTTCTCGTGTTCCTGCAGCAGCGTTTCCACGGCCCAGCGGCCCAGCTCGTGGTTCGGCAGCAGCACCGTGGTGAGTGGCGGATGCGTGTGCCGGGCGATTTCCTGGTCGTCGTAACCCATCACCGAGACATCCTCCGGCACGCGCAGGCCAAGCTGCTTGAGCGCCTCGATCGCGCCGATCGCGGTCAGGTCGTTGGCGCAGAAGATCGCGGTGGGCGGGTTCGGCTCGCGCATCAGCGAGAGCGTGTGCTCGAAGCCCTTGCCCGAGCTCCAGTCGCCGTCGCGCACCAGGTTCGTGTCGAACGGCAGATCGGCGGTGGCGAGCGCCTGGCGATAGCCCTTGAGCCGGTCCTTGGCCGCGTCCTGCCAGGTTTCGCCGTTGATGAAGCCGATCCGGCGATGGCCCGAGGCGGTCAGGAATTCGGTGGCGGTGTGGCCGCCCGTGACTTCCGACGGCACCACCGACGACAGCGGCCGCTCGTTGCAATAGCAGTTCAGCAGCACCGTGGGCACCTTCAGCAGCGCGGCCGGCACCGTCACCTTGCGGGTGTAGACGGTCGCGTAGATCACGCCGAGCACCGATTCGCTCGACAGCGCCTGCTGCAGCACGCGCTGCTCGATCTCGGCGTTGCCGTGCGTGGAGTACACGGCCAGCAGGCAGCCGTTGTTCCAGGCGGCGTCGCGCGCGCCGTCGATGCTGACGACCGGGTGCGGGCTGGTGGAGATTTCGTCGGCGATATAGACGATCTGGTTGCGTTCTCCGGGCGCGGCCGGCGCGCTGGCGCGGGTCGGCAACTGGTAGCCGAGCTCCTCGGCCGTTTTCAGCACGCGCTGGCGCGTGTCGTCGGAGAACTTCGCGCCGACCGCGCCGTTCAGCACGAGCGAGACGGTCGATTGCGAGACGCCGGTGATCTTGGCGATGTCCGTCATGGTAGGACGGCGCTGCGTGGATTTTTTCATTCGAATGCGGAAACCGGGAACGGTGCGCGATGCGGCGGTCGCATCGGCGATGAATGAATTATTAGTAATAAATTGACGAAAATGCAATGGCTATGCGACGCTGGCGGAAATTACCCGCGAACCCGCCGCCATCGTCATGGGAGCGATTGTCTTGAACTGCCGTCCCGCCACGCCCCCTTCCTCCCGCCAATCGCAGGCCCCAGGCCCCGAGCACGCCGCCGAGCCGGTGGCGTTCGACCTCGATCGCACGATCCTCGACGATCCCGCGCTCGTTGTGCTGCACGATGGCGTGCGCCGCGTGGTGATCGCGCCCGAATTGGGCGGATCGCTGGCGGCGTTCTACGATGCCACGCCGCACGGGCCGGTGCATTGGCTGCGCCCGGCCGGGCGCGACGCGCTCGATGCCGCCGATCCGCTGCTGCTGGCGAGCTTCCCGTTGATGCCGTATTGCAACCGAATTCGCGACGGGCGGTTCCGCTTCGAGGGCCGCGACTGGCAATTGCCGATGGGCGAGGGCGCGCTGCGCCATGCGCTGCACGGCCATGCGTGGCGCCTGCCGTGGCAGGTCGTGGCACGCGGCGAGGCGTCGGTCGAGTTGCAGCTTGATTACGAACCGGCCGCCGACGCGGGCACGGCCGCCAACCCGGGCTGGCCGTTCCGTTATGCGGCCACGCAGCGGATCGAATTGCGCGCGGATGGCGCGCTGTCGCTGCGGATCGCCGCGCGCAATCTCGACAGCCGGCCGATGCCGTTCGGCTTCGGTCACCACCCGTATTACCCGCGCAGCGCACATACGCGGTTGCGCACATGGGTGGCCGCGATGTGGCAAAGCGATGGCGACCTGCTGCCGGTGTCGCTCGACGCGCATCCGGCCGTCGGGGCGCTCGCGCAGGGCGTGGCCGTCGACGCGCTCGCGCTCGACAACAATTTCACGGGATGGGGACACGAGGCCGTGATCGACTGGCCGGACGAGCGTCGTCGCCTGACGATGCGCGCCGAGGCGCCGCTCGACTGCTTCGTGCTGTACTCGCCGCCGGGCGAGCCGGTGTTCTGTGCCGAACCGGTCAGCAATACGACCGACTGGATCAATCTCGATGTGCCGGCAGCGGCGCGCGGCGGATGCGTGCTGGCGCCGGGCGAAGCGGTGCAGGCCACCATCGTCTGGGTGCCGGAAACGAATCTGTAACGAGGCGGGAGAAGGGCGGCCGGCGCGGAAAATAAAAAACGCGGTGTATCAGCGAACTGCTGATACACCGCGTTTTGCGCAATCCAGCCTTCGATATCAAAGAATGTGCGCGATCAGATAAATCACGACCAACAGTCCGATCGGCACGCCAAGCAGCCAGGCAATCAGGTATCTACCCATTTCGGCCTCCTTGCGTGAGCGCAGCGCGCACGCACGAAGGTGACGCGCCGCGGTTGTCGGTTAGAGCGTGCGGTCGAAGTCGTGCAATTGCTTTTCGACTTCGTCGCGAGCGATGCCGTAACGCTCCTGAATGCGGCCCGCCAGATATTCGCGGTTGCCATCCAGCACCTTCAGGTCGTCATCGGTCAACTTGCCCCATTGGGCCTTCAGCTTGCCGGCCAGTTGCTTCCATTGGCCCTTGATCTTGTCTTCGTTCATGATGTCCTCCTTGGTCGTTGGGGAATCGGGCGCCGCGCGCGGCGGCGCCCCGAACTCACGGGTGAAGCGTTAGCCCTTCGATTTCAGGCCCGAATCGTCGACGCTCTTGACGCCCTTGATCGCCTTGGTGACGGCTACGGCCTTCTTGACGGCCGTCGACGACGGCAGCGCACCGGTCAGCGTCACCACGCCATCGACCGTCTTCACGCCGATTTCCGTGCTCTTAACGCCCTTGGTGGTGGCCAGTTCGGACTTCACCTTGGTGGTGATCCAGGTATCGGTGACCGGCTGATCCGACTTCATCGCGGCACCGTTGGCATCCGTGGTTTGCGCGTAGGCGGCCGGCATGCCGACCGTACCGAGCAACAGGGCAGCGCTCACGGCAAGCAGCGACGGAATGGTGATCTTGTTCATCTTGTTCATGGTGTCATTCTCCGTTGAGTGGTGTCGTCAATGACGGGGGAGTTGATTAAATAGCGCGTCATGCACGCGGTGGATCGGGAATCGGTGTCACGGGCGGCAAGCCCGGTGGCGGCACCGGAACGTCCGGTTGAGGCGTGCCCGGCAAATCCTGGCCGGGCGGCGGATCGCCTGGAATCGGTTGTGGCGCGATCGGTTGCGGATCGGGCGTGATGTGTAAGTGCTGCATCGCCTGTCTCCTAAGTGGAAGTGGGCAGTTCGTTCAGAATACGGTGGCGATGTCGCCGTCAACAGGGCCAAATGCAGGGGGCTTTCTAGTGCGTTTGCCCTGAAGCCGGTGCTCACGTTTTGTTACGTTCGACGGAATTTTTCGTGCCTGAAAACGGCCGGAAACCCGCCAGGGCTGGCGATCCGGGGCGTAACCGCTTGTGTCTTGTCGTGCCTGAACGGTTGCGCGTGCAACCATGTAACAAAAAGTTTTCAACAGGTGCATGCCGGTGCATCGTGGATGGCGATGCCGCGAGCGGCTCTGGGCATCATCGAACCTTTGAGGAGGCGTGCATATGAATGCTTCACCGGTACGGGCCGCGATCGTCGGCCCTGGCGCGATCGGCGGCTTGCTGGCGGCGGCGCTGTCGCAGGCGGGTTGGACGGTGTCGGCGCTGGCGCGTGGGCAGACGCTCGCCGCGTTGCGCGGCGACGGCCTGACGGTCGTCGACGATCTTGGCGTGACGCGCCGCACGCCGCTGGTCGCCAGCGACGATCCGCGCGCGCTCGGCGAGCAGGATTACGTCGTGATCGCGCTGAAGGCGCAGGCGCTCCCGGCGCTCGCCGCGCAACTGGCGCCGCTGGTCGGCCCGCGCACCACCCTTGTCGCGGCCATGAACGGCCTGCCGTGGTGGTTCCTGCACGGCATCGGCGGCGCGCTCGACGGCCGTTCGCTCGATGCCGTCGACCCGGGCGGCGCGATCGCTGCCGCGCTGCCGCCGGTGCAGTCGATCGGTTGCGTGGTGCATCTGTCGTCGGCGACCGATGCGCCCGGCGTGGTGCGGCGCGTGGCCGGCAACCGGCTGATCGTAGGCGCGCCCGGCACGGCGCAAGCGGCGCAGGCCGAGGCTTTCGCCGCCGCGCTGGCCGCGGGCGGTTTCGACGTTGAAACCACCGCCGATATCCGCACGCAGATCTGGGTCAAGCTGTGGGGCAACATGAACATGAATCCGCTCAGTGCACTGACCGGCTCTACGACGCTGGCGCTGCTCGACGATCCGGACACGCACGCGCTGGCGTTGCGCATGATGGACGAGGCGGCGGCGGTGGGCGAGCGGCTGGGCCTGTCGACCGGCATGAGCAGCGTCGAGCGCACGGCCGTGACGCGCCGGCTCGGCGCGTTCCGTACGTCGATGCTGCAGGATTTCGAGGCGGGCCGGCCGCTGGAAATCGCGCCGATCCTCGGGGTTTTCCCGGAACTGGGCCGTGCGCTCGGCGTGCCGACGCCGTTTTGCGACGCCGTGTTGGGCCTGCTGCGCCAGCGTGCGCGCAATAGCGGCCTATAGCCAGGCAGGAATTGCGGCGCATCACGCAAAACAGCCGGCTGCTTGAAGCGCGCTGTGCTTACTCGATGCGTTCGCGCGTGCTGGCGATCAGCTTGTCGAGCGCGCGTTCGAGCGCGGCGTGCTCGCTGTCGGTCAGGCGTTCGGCCAGATCGGCGTTCCAGCGCCGCGCCAGCGTCATGATCCGGCGGTTCAGCGCTGTGCCTTCGCGCGTCAGGCCGATCACCACCACGCGGCCGTCTTCGTCGCTGGTGGTGCGTGTCAGCAGGCCCTGATTGATCAATGCTTCGGCGGCGCGGCTCGCCTGGCTCTTGTCGAGATGCGTGCTGCGTGCGAGTTCCATGATCGAGAACGGCCCGAAGGCCCCGACCGAGGTGATCACGCGGGCTTCGGGCAGCGTGATGCCGAGCTTGTCCCGGTAAAGCTCGCCGATCGCGCGATCGGTGAGCTTGTTCAGCGTATGCAGACGCTGGGTCAGAAACTGGTCGAGTCCGGCTTGACTGCCTTTCATGGCGGTTCCTGGAGATAGGGCGGCGGCCCGATTGTTCCCGGATCGCCGCGCGCGGTCAACGGGGCGACGACGGCGCGGCGAGGCGGCCGAAGCGCAACCGTGTCAATTGCTCGGCTTCGTTTTCGAGCAGGCGCGCGGCGTCGCGGATCGCGACCTCGAGCGTAATCGGTCCTGGCGCCGGGGAAAAGCAGCCGTCGAAATGTACCGACAATTGGGACAGCGCGGCCGAATCCACGCCGCCCGACAGCAGGGTGGCGGGCACGCCGACCGCCGCTGCGTGGCGGCAAGCAATGAACGGCGCCTTGCCGTGCAGCGTCTGGCCGTCGGAGCGGCCTTCGCCGGTGATCAGCCAGTGCGCGCCGTCGAGGGCCGCATCGAGCCCGATCTGGCGCGCGACTACTTCCGCACCCGCCTCGAAACGCGCGCCGAGCAGATGCAGCGCGAAACCGAGCCCGCCTGCCGCGCCTGCGCCGGGCAATTCCCGTACCTGCCGGCCGAGCGCCGCTTCGGCCAGATCGGCGTAATGCGCGAGTGCCGCGTCCAGCTGCGCGACCTGATCGGGGCGCACGCCTTTTTGCGGCCCGAAGATCGCCGTGGCGCCGTGATCGCCGGTCAGCGGATTGTCGACATCCGACATGCCGACGAATTCGGTGTCGGCCAGGCGCGGATCGAGGCCCGAGGCGTCGAGCCGGACGATATCGGCCAGCCGTTCCGGGGTGGGCTCGATCTCGCGGCCTTCGGCGTCGAGCGCGCGCAGGCCCAGCGCGGCCAGCAGGCCGGCGCCGGCGTCGTTGGTGCTGCTGCCGCCGAGCGCCACGAAGAAGGTGCGCACGCCGCCATCGAGCAACTGGCGGATCGCCTCGCCCATGCCGCGCGTGCTGCGCGTTTCCACCGGCACGGCCATGCCGACCGGATCGGTGATGCCGACGATTTCCGCCGTCTCGATGATCGCCGTGTGCGTATCCACCAGGCCCGCCGCGCTCTCGCGCGAGGCCAGCGAGGCGCCCTTCACCGCGAGCGTGCGGCGTGCGCCCCCGTGCGCCAGCATGGCGTCGAGCGTGCCTTCGCCGCCGTCGGCCATCGGGCACGAACGCACCTCGGCATCGGCGCGCGCGCGCAGGACGCCGGCCGCGATCGCGTCCGAAACCTGCTGCGCGGATAACGACCCCTTGAAGGAATCGGGCGCGATGACGATGACAGGCGCGGACGGGAAGGGCTGCATGGTGTCTCCGATGAGATGTTCGGTGGGTGTCGCAAGGGCTGTCTCGGCGGCGGCTGCGGCGGTGGCCGAACCTCGGCGCGCGAGCCGTCGATCGAGACGGAAACGCGAGCTTAACAGGCCGGCGGCGCGCGGCGAATAGGCGGGGCGGTATGGCTGGAATCGGCGCGCTGGGAGCGGGAAGCGCGCGGGGCCGAGTGCGGGCGGGCGCCGCCGGCTGGTTCGAGGCGCTGCAATCAGGCGGGTATGGGGAAAATAGTTTGCTAGAATAGTCGATTCTTCCGGCCAAAGCCGTGCTTTTCATGCCGCAGGCGTCGCACTTTTCAACGTGGCGCCGACGAACGAGAACGGCGGCGACGCCGCGCGATGCATGCGTGTCGCGAGGCAGGCGCGGCAAGGAAACCCGATTCGCTCGAATAATTTTAGGACGATTGAAGCCATGGCTAACGTTGTTGAAAACCTCGGCAAGCTTGAACGCCGTGTGACGATCTCCCTGCCGAAGGAAGTCGTGCAGAAGGAGATCGACGCCCGTATTCAGAAACTCGCGAAGAACGTGCGCATGCCGGGCTTCCGCCCGGGCAAGGTGCCGCTCAAGATGGTCGCGCAACAATACGCGGGTCAGGTCGAGGCCGAAGTGCTGAGCGACAAGATCGGCCAGGAGTTCTTCGAAGTCAGCCGCGCGGAAAGCCTGCGCGTGGCCGGCCAGCCGAGCTTCGCACCGAAGGCGGAAGCCGAGGCCGACGCTTACGCGTTCGACGCGACGTTCGAGGTCTACCCGGAAGTCGCGATCGGCGATCTGGCGACGGCGGAAGTCGAGCGCTCGACCACCACCATCGGCGACGCCGAAATCGACCGCACGCTGGACATCCTGCGCAAGCAGCGCGTCCACTTCCATGATCGCGGCGAAGCCGGCGAGCATGGCGACGGCGGCGCCGAAAAGGCAGCCCAGAACGGCGACCGCGTGACGGTCGATTTCGTCGGCAAGATCGACGATGTCGCGTTTGCGGGTGGCACGGCCGAAGATTTCCCGTTCGTGCTCGGCGAAGGCCGCATGCTGCCGGAATTCGAACAGGCCGCACTGGGCCTGACGGTTGGTGAAGCACGCGAATTCGACCTGACGTTCCCCGAGGATTACCACGGCAAGGACGTCGCCGGCAAAACCGCGAAGTTCACGGTCACGCTGAAGAAGGTCGAATGGCCGCATCTGCCGGAAATCGACGGCGAGTTCGCCAAGACGCTCGGCATCGAAGATGGCGACACCGCCAAGATGCGCAACGAGATCAAGGAAAACCTCGAGCGCGAAGCCAAGCGCCGCACGCAGTCGCTCGTCAAGAACCAGGTCATGGACGCCGTCCTGAAGATCTCGGAACTCGACGTGCCGAACGCGCTGGTCGAGCAGGATCAGCAGCGCCTGGTCGAAATGGCCCGTCAGGATCTGGCGCAACGCGGCGTGCCGAACGCCGAGAACGCACCGATCCCGGTCGAAATGTTCAAGGAACAAGCCGAGCGCCGCGTCAAGCTGGGCCTGGTGATCGCCGAGCTGGTCAAGGCCAACGGCCTGGAAGCGAAGCCGGAACAGATCCGCGCCGAAGTCGACGAGTTCGCCAAGAGCTACGAAGACCCGAAGGAAGTGGTCCGCTGGTATTATTCGAACCAGCAGCGTCTGGCCGAAATGGAAGCGTTCGTCGTTGAAAGCAACGTCGTCGAATTCGTGCTCGGCAAGGCGAAGGTGACGGACAAGGAAGTGAGCTTCGAGGCACTGGCCAGCGCATCCGCGCAGGCTTAAGCGTCGTTTCAGCGGCGTGCCGGCTGTCGGAGCGACGGCCCGCACGCCGTTTTTACGTCGGTGTCCGGGCCGGTGGCGCAATCGTTTCGCGCCGCCGGCGCTTTCTTCCGTTCAATACTCATTTCGGACAAGGCTCATTGCATGATCAATCGCGCTGAATTGCTGAATACGCTGGCTTCCCATGCGCCGCAGGATTTCGAGACCAAGGCGCTCGGCCTCGTGCCGATCGTGGTCGAAACGAGTGGTCGCGGCGAGCGTTCGTACGACATCTACTCGCGTCTGCTCAAGGAGCGGATCGTGTTCATGGTCGGCGAAGTGAACGACCAGACTGCCAACCTCGTGGTCGCGCAGATGCTGTTCCTCGAAAGCGAGAATCCGGACAAGGACATCAGCCTGTACATCAACAGCCCCGGCGGTTCGGTGTCGGCTGGCCTGGCGATCTACGACACGATGCAGTTCATCAAGCCGGACGTCTCGACCTTGTGCATGGGCCTCGCCGCCAGCATGGGCGCGTTCCTGCTGTCGTCGGGTGCGAAGGGCAAGCGCTATGCGCTGCCGAACGCCCGCGTGATGATTCACCAGCCGCTGGGCGGCGCGCGCGGCCAGGCGTCGGACATCGAAATTCAGGCGCGCGAAATTCTATATTTGCGCGAACGCCTGAACAAGATCCTCGCCGAGAACACCGGGCAGGATGTCGAGCGCATCGCACGCGACACGGATCGTGATAATTTCATGTCCAGCGATGACGCGAAGGCCTATGGCCTGATCGACCACGTCACGGCAAAGCGCCCGTAAGTCAGCAAACGGGGTGCCGCCCCAAATGGGGCAGCCCCCGCGCCTCGAGCATCTGCGGCAAGACCAGCGCAGCTGGCCAATACCCATGGCGGCGTCATGGGCGGCCGGCCAAACGGCGTATTATGTAACTCGTGTGTCCGGAGGCTCATACATTCATGGCGGACAAAAAAGGTTCGAACAGCGAAAAGCTGTTGTATTGCTCGTTCTGCGGGAAAAGCCAGCATGAGGTGAAAAAACTCATCGCAGGCCCGTCGGTGTTCATTTGCGATGAATGCATCGACCTCTGCAACGAGATCATTCGCGACGAAGCAGCCGCATCCGGGGTCGAAGCCAGTCTGTCGAAATCGGACTTGCCGAGCCCGCAGGAAATTCGCGAGATCCTCGATCAGTACGTGATCGGGCAGGAGCGTGCGAAGAAGATCCTCGCAGTGGCTGTCTACAACCACTACAAGCGTCTCAAGCACCTCGACAAGAAGGACGACGTCGAACTGTCCAAGAGCAACATCCTGCTGATCGGGCCGACCGGCTCGGGCAAGACGCTGCTCGCGCAAACCCTTGCACGCCTGCTGAACGTGCCGTTCGTGATCGCCGATGCGACCACGCTGACGGAAGCGGGCTACGTGGGCGAGGACGTCGAGAACATCATCCAGAAGCTGCTGCAGAACTGCAATTACGAAGTCGACAAGGCGCAGCGCGGCATTGTCTACATCGATGAAATCGACAAGATCAGCCGCAAGTCGGACAACCCGTCGATCACGCGCGACGTGTCGGGCGAGGGCGTGCAGCAGGCGCTGCTGAAGCTGGTCGAAGGCACGATGGCGTCGGTGCCGCCGCAGGGCGGCCGCAAGCATCCGAACCAGGATTTCATCCAGGTCGATACGACCAACATCCTGTTCATTTGCGGCGGCGCGTTCGACGGCCTCGAAAAGGTCATCACCGATCGCACCGAGAAAACCGGCATCGGCTTCGGCGCGTCGGTGAAGAGCAAGCAGGAGCGCGATTCGGGCGAGGTGCTTCGCGAAACGGAACCGGAAGACCTGATCAAATTCGGGTTGATCCCCGAACTGATCGGCCGCTTGCCGGTGGTCGCCACGCTCGGCAAGCTCGACGAAGAAGCGCTGATGACCATCCTCGTCGAGCCGAAGAACGCACTGGTCAAGCAATACCAGAAGCTGTTCGCGATGGAGCGTGTGGAGCTGGAATTGCGCCCCGGTGCGCTGCAGGCCGTGGCCCGCAAGGCCATTCGCCGCAAGACCGGTGCACGCGGCTTGCGCTCGATCATCGAACAGGCGTTGCTCGAAGTGATGTACGAGTTGCCGACGCTCAAGGGCGTGAGCAAGGTCATCATCGACGACAACGTGATCGACGGCGATGGCAAACCCCTGCTGATCTACGAGGACACGCCCAAAGTGGCGGGTTCGAATTGATCGGCTTGACTGTCTGAAAGAAGCAAAAAAGCCGTTCATGGCGTCGTGAACGGCTTTTTTCGTTTAGTCTTGTGGGTAACACTGACTTTCTTCCGACCGGCGACTTTTTTACCGAATATTTCCCACGCGCTGAAGGCTTGCAATCCAATCTGCCGGCCTCAACTACCGAACAATTGATTCCACTCATGGGGAAATGAAAATGTCAGGCACCCAACTTCTCCCGCCGGAACGCATTACGCTCCCGCTGCTGCCGCTGCGAGATGTCGTCGTTTTCCCGCATATGGTGATTCCTCTGTTCGTGGGCCGACCGAAGTCGATCAAGGCCCTCGAAGCAGCGATGGAAGGCGGCAAGCACATCATGCTCGTCGCGCAGAAAACCGCCGCCAAGGACGAACCGACCGAAAAGGACATGTACGAGGTCGGCTGTATCGCCAACATCCTGCAGATGCTGAAGCTGCCGGACGGCACCGTGAAGGTGCTCGTCGAAGGCCTGCAACGCGCGCAGGCGCTGTCGATCGAAGAACAGGAAACCCAGTTCTCGTGCGAAGTGCTGCCGCTCGAACCCGACCATGCCGACAGCGCCGAAACGGAAGCCCTTCGCCGCGCCATCGTGTCGCAGTTCGACCAGTACGTGAAGCTGAACAAGAAGATTCCGCCGGAAATCCTGACCTCGCTGTCGGGTATCGACGAAGCCGGCCGCCTGGCCGACACGATCGCCGCGCATCTGCCGCTCAAGCTCGACCAGAAGCAGCACATCCTCGAGATGTTCCCGGTCATCGAGCGCCTCGAGCATCTGCTCGCGCAACTCGAAGCCGAGATCGACATCCTCCAGGTCGAAAAGCGCATCCGCGGCCGCGTCAAGCGCCAGATGGAGAAGAGCCAGCGCGAGTACTACCTGAACGAACAGGTCAAGGCGATCCAGAAGGAACTGGGCGAAGGCGAGGAAGGTGCCGATCTCGAGGAACTCGAGAAGCGCATCAACGCCGCGCGCATGCCGAAGGAAGCCAAGAAGAAGGCCGATGCCGAGCTCAAGAAGCTCAAGCTGATGTCGCCGATGTCGGCCGAAGCCACCGTCGTGCGCAACTACATCGACACGCTGATCGGCCTGCCGTGGCGCAAGAAGAGCAAGGTCAACAACGACCTGACGAACGCCGAATCGGTGCTCGACGAAGATCACTTCGGCCTCGAGAAGGTCAAGGAACGGATCCTCGAGTATCTCGCGGTGCAACAGCGCGTCGACAAGGTCAAGGCACCGATCCTGTGCCTGGTCGGGCCTCCGGGCGTCGGCAAGACCTCGCTCGGCCAGTCGATCGCCCGCGCCACGAACCGCAAGTTCGTGCGCATGGCGCTCGGTGGCGTGCGTGACGAGGCCGAGATCCGCGGCCACCGTCGGACCTACATCGGCTCCATGCCGGGCAAGATCCTGCAGAGCCTGACCAAGGTCGGCGTGCGCAATCCGCTGTTCCTGCTCGACGAAGTCGACAAGATGGGCATGGATTTCCGTGGCGATCCGTCGTCGGCCCTGCTCGAAGTGCTCGATCCGGAACAGAACCACACGTTCGCCGATCACTACGTCGAAGTCGATTTCGACCTGTCGGACGTGATGTTCGTGGCGACGTCGAATTCGCTGAACATCCCGCCGCCGCTGCTCGACCGGATGGAAGTGATCCGTCTGTCGGGTTATACGGAAGACGAGAAGGTCAGCATCGCGCAACGCTATCTGCTGCCGAAGCAGAAGAAGAACAACGGGCTGAAGGACGGCGAAATCGCGGTCTCGGAAGAAGCGATCCGCGACATCATTCGCTACTACACCCGTGAAGCGGGCGTGCGTTCGCTCGAACGTGAAATCTCGAAGATCTGCCGCAAGGTCGTGAAGATGTTGCTGCTGAAGACGGCAGCGAGCCCGGTCAAGATCGATGCCGGCAACCTCGACACGTTCCTCGGCGTGCGCAAGTACGACTTCGGTCTGGCCGCCAAGGAAAATCAGGTGGGCCAAGTCACGGGCCTGGCCTGGACGGAAGTCGGCGGCGATCTGCTGACGATCGAAGCGGCGGTGATGCCCGGTAAGGGCAACGTGATCCGCACCGGCTCGCTCGGCGACGTCATGAAGGAATCGGTGGAAGCCGCGCGCTCGGTCGTGCGTTCGCGTTCACGTCGTCTGGGCGTGAAGGACGAGGCGTTCGAGAAGCAGGACATCCACATCCACGTGCCCGAAGGCGCGACGCCGAAGGACGGTCCGTCCGCCGGTATCGCCATGACGACTGCCCTGGTGTCGGTGCTGACCGGCATCCCGGTGCGTGCCGACGTGGCGATGACAGGTGAAATCACGTTGCGCGGCGAAGTTTTGCCGATCGGCGGGTTGAAGGAGAAGTTGCTGGCGGCGCATCGAGGCGGCATCAAGCTCGTGCTGATTCCGGAAGAGAACGTGAAGGATCTCGCGGACATTCCGGACAACGTGAAGAACGCGATCGAGATCGTGCCGGTCCGCTGGATCGACAAGGTGCTCGAGCTGGCGCTCGAACGGATGCCGAGCGCGCTGCCGGAAGAAGAGGCGAAGGCCGCGGCGCCGGTGGCCGAGGCGCCGAAAGATGCATCGACCGAAGTTGTGAAGCACTAAATGCCTTGAATCAGGTGCGGCCGGGCTAGCCCCCGGCCGGCAAAAACCCGCGGTGAACACCGCGGGTTTTTTTATGCCCTGATGAAAACCATCGCAAATGCGTCAAATTGTGGGATCCCTTGTCCTGTCTCGGTTCTGCCGCTTGACAGGCTGGTTTCGGCTTCATTTAATGATCGACCCGGCATGAACCGGGCGACGGCCTGCACGGGGCGGCTGTTCTGAGACTGAACCACTCACGAAAGGGGACGGCATGAACAAGACGGACTTGATCGACCACATCGCACGCGAGGCGGATTTATCGAAGGCATCGGCCGGACGTGCGCTCGACGCACTGATCGGTGGTGTCATGCAGGCGCTCGAAAGCGGCGGCAGCGTCACGCTGGCCGGTTTCGGCACATTCGAGGTTGGCGAACGGATTGCACGCAACGGGCGCAATCCGCAAACCGGCGAGACGATTCGTATCGAAGCGGCGCGCGTCGCGAAATTCAGGGCTGGTAAAGCACTGAAGGATGCGCTAAACTAGCGGGCTTGCTGCATGAGAATGCCTTCGTGGTTCAGGGCAATCTCGGCAAGCAGATGGCAAGCGCGAAACGGGTGCTTAGCTCAGTTGGTAGAGCGGCGCCCTTACAAGGCGTAGGTCGGGAGTTCGAGCCTCTCAGCACCCACCAGTTTTGCGATCTTGTCGGCAGTACCGACCCAAGGAGCGGTAGTTCAGTTGGTTAGAATACCGGCCTGTCACGCCGGGGGTCGCGGGTTCGAGTCCCGTCCGCTCCGCCAGATTCAGACAAAAGCCTCGTGAGTTCGCGCTCGCGGGGCTTTTTGTTTTGCGGGTATTTTCCTGCCCTTGGCCAATCGCCCTTCAGTTGTCCGCCGAGGATCGCGGCGACCACGCGCAACTTGTCGAGCGACTCGCGCAAGCCGGCTGCGACGACGCCATGGCCGGTAGACGATCGAGCCGCAGGCCCACGCCGCGCCCGATGCGTTGCCGGCTTGAATCGCGATGCACCAGGCGCTCACGACGGATCGGCGGTGGCTAGCGCGGATCGCGCCACAAGCCGAGCTCGCCGAGGCTGGCTGCCAGTTCCAGGCGCGCCGTACGCCAGTGCGATACCGCCAGCACGCGCTGTTTCTGTGCATCGGCCAGCGCTGTCTGTGCGTTCAGCAGGTCGATGAAACTGCCTACGCCGGCGCGATAACGGCCGCGCGCGATGGCGAGCGAATGCTGCGCGTCGTCGAGCAGCTTGCGCGAGTTGTCGAGGTTGAGCGAGTACGCTTGCACGCTGTGATAGCTTTTCCATACTTCGAGCGACACCTGGAGTTCGGTGTCGTCGAGCGTCGCCTGTCGCGCATCGGCCCGGGCGTGTGCTTCAGCGCTGCGATAGCCTGACGCGAAACCCTCGAACAGCGGGATCGTCACCTGTACCCCGATCATGCTGCTGCGACTGCGACTGCGCGTGAGCGGAGCCGAGAGCGGCTGCTGCTGATACGACGGATTGTTTTGCGCCAGACTGCCGACCAAGGCGATGGTTGGCCGGCCTTCCGCGCGTGCCGCATCCACTTTGGCGACAGCCGCGTCCAGATTCGCGCGCGCCGCAATCAGGCTCGGATGGTGCAGCTTCGCCTCGGCGATCAATTGATCGATGCCGGCCCGGATACCCGGGCCGGCATCGCGATCGTGTTCGGGGGGCGCGATTTGCAGGGGCGTATCGGCCGGCACGCCGATCGTGACGGCGAGCGCGCCGATGGCCGCCTGCGCTTTGCCTTGCGCATTCACGCGTTCGAGCACGGCGCGCCAATGACTCGTGCGCGCCTGCAGTTCGTCGGCCAGCGTTTCGGCACCGGCAGCATGTTTGGCGCTGGCTTGCGCGAGGCTGTCCGCCGTGATCGTTTCGATACTTAGGGTGGCATCGAGCGTGGCCTGTGCTTCGCGCAGCGCGTAGAACGCGCGCGCCGCGTCGAACAGCACCCGCTGCAGGGTCGCATCTTGCGAGGCGTTGGCCGCAACCAGCAGGGCACGCGCCTCGCGTCGCGCGGCACCGCGTTTACCGAAGTCGAACAGCACCCAACTCATGTTCAGCATGGCGTACTTGCTCGACGAGTTTTGCGATTGACGCACCGAGCCGAGCCCCCAAGCGCTTTCGTCGTAGGTGGATGACAGCGTGTCGCGCTCGATGCCGGTGCTCACGTTCAGCCTCGGCAGATAGGCCGCATCTGCGATACCGAGCGCGGCGGCCTTGGCGCGTGCTTCGGCCCATGCCTGGCGCGCCTTGGGATGGGCGCAGATCGCCTGCAGGATGACGTCGTCGAGTTCGATCGGATGCGTGTCGGGCAGCGCGACACACGATGCGCCTTTCAGCAGCGGGGCGGCCGGCGACGCGCTCGCCTCGTCGCGAGTGCCGAACACGTCGATCCGTTGCGCGTGTGCCTGGTGCGGGATGGCGATGGCAGCGGCAGTTGCGACGGCAAGCGCGACGACAGACGGCAGATGTCGTGCCTTCATGGCGTCCCCATGCCGTCGTCCGCCGCTGCGGCATGCCGTGGCTGCGTCGGGCGATCGAGCACGATCCTGCCGCCGTCGAGCATCACGACACGTTGCGCCGAGGCGATCGTTTCCGGACGGTGGGCGATGATGAGGCGCGTCATGCGCAGCGCGCTGATCGCGGCGTTGACCTGATGCTCGCGTTGCAGATCCAGGTGGCTGGTCGCCTCGTCGAGTACGAGAATCTTCGGCCGCTTGTAGAGCGCGCGCGCGAGCAGCACGCGCTGTTTCTGGCCGCCCGAGAGCACGGTGCCCATGTCGCCGACCAGCGTGTTGTAGCCCATCGGCATCGCGGCGATGTCGGCATGCACTGCGGCGAGCTGGGCGCACTGTGCGATCCATTGTGCGTCGGCCTCCGGGTCGAAGAAGCTGATGTTGTCGGCGATCGAGCCGGCGAACAGCACGTCGTCCTGCAGCACGGTGCCCACCATCGCGCGCAGGCGCTCGAGGCCGAGTCGGGCCGTATCGTGGCCGCCGATGCGCACGGTGCCGCCGGTCGGCGCCAGTACGCCGAGCAGCACGTTGGCCAGCGTGGTCTTGCCGCAGCCGGACGGTCCGACGAGCGCAATCGACTCGCCCGGCGATATCGCAAACGACACGCCGTCGAGCACGCTCGGTTCTCCCTCCGCATAACGGAAGGCAACCGAATCGAATTCGATGCTCGCCGCGACTTCGTCCGCTTCGCCGGGCACGCTGCCTTCGTCGGGCCGCGCTGCGGTTTCGGCCTTGCTGAATACGATGTCGGCGAGCCGCTCGCCTTGCAACTGCAACATCCGAACCTCGAAGTACTTGTCGATGAGGCTGCCGATGCGGCTGTCGAACTGCCCCTTGTAGGCGTTGAACGCCATCAGCACGCCTACCGTGAACTGGCCGTCCATCACGAGACGCGCGCCGAGCCAGATCACGAGCAGCCCCTCGATGCCGAACAGCAGCCCGTTCAGTTGCGCGTAGAGCAACTGCAGCTTCTGCACGTGCAGGCCGGCATTGATCTGCTCGACCAGCAGCGCGAGCCAGCTTGCGCGGCGTTCGCGCTGGCGATTGAACAGCTTGATCGTTTTCACGCCGCGCACGGTTTCGAGAAAGTGGCTCTGCTGCTTGGCAGCGCGCACGATCTGCTCCTCGGTGGCGCGGCGCAACGGCCGGTACCAGAGCCAACGCAACAGGGCATACAGCGCCATCGCGGCCAGCGCGATGCAGCCGAGCAGGCGGCTGTAGACGAACATCATCCCCAACGTGACGATGGCCATCACGCCGTCGATCATCGCGCTCAGGAACGAGGTGGTGAGCGTCTGCTGAATCGTGTCGATCGAACCGAAGCGCGAGACGACGTCGCCGAGGTGCCGTTGCTCGAAATAGCGGGCCGGCAGGTTCAGCAGATGCGTGAACACGTTGGCGCGCCACTGGATATTGAGCGTGGTGCCGAAAACCATCAGCGCCCAGCTCCGGATTGCACTGGTCGCCTGCTGCATCAGCAGCAACAGCCCGAAGCCGAGCGCCAGCACCGTGAGCAGGTCGCGGTCGGCGCTGACGATCACCTCGTCGATCACCCATTGCAGGAAGAACGGCTGCACCACCGTGAACACCTCGAGCGCCAGCGCCAGCAGCAAGATCTGGCCGAGCGATCTGCCGAGGCCCGAAACCGGCCCGAGCAGCGCACGCAGCCTGACGGGCGCGACAGCCTCGCGCCGCTCGAAGCGCTCGGTCGGCCACAGTTCCAGCGCAATGCCGGTGAACGAGCGGGACAACGTGTCGAGCGACAGCTTGCGGATGCCTTGTGCCGGGTCGTGGATCACGGCATGGCGGCCCACCACGCGCTTGAGCACGACGAAGTGATTGAAATTCCAGTGCAGCAGGCATGGCGTGCGCAACTGGCCGAGTTCGTCGAGGTCGAGTTTCAGCGCGCGCGTGCCGAACTCGAGCCGCTGCGCGATGTCGATCAGGCGGTTGAGGCCGGTGCCCTTGAGCGATACCGGAAACCGACCGCGCAGCGTGGCGAGATCGACGTGGCGGCCATGGTAGCCGGCGACCATCGCCAGGCAGGCCAGCCCGCATTCGGCCGCTTCGGTTTGCAGCAGCATCGGCAGCGAATGACCGATGCCGAGCGAGAGACGTTGGAGAAGAGACATGGCGGCGAGGTGGTTAGAGTTTGCCGGTCAGGCTGTAAAGCGGTTCGAGCACCCACTCGTACAGGTGGCGGCGCTCCTGCAGGATGTCGGCCTGCAGTGCCATGCCGGCCGCGAGCGGCTCCGGCTTGCCATAGGCGGTGACGTGCTGCGCGTCGAGCGCCGCGCTCACGCGGTAGAACACGCCTGCGCCGCCTCGGCCATCGCCGGCCGGCATGCCGCTCGTGGCGAGCTCGGCGGGCGACAGGGCTGCGCGGGCGATCAGGGTCACGTGCGCGGTGTACTGGCCGAACTTCTGATACGGATACGCCCGATACCGAATGCGCACGCGCTCGCCGACATGGACGAAGCCGATGGCCGCACTTGGCACGAACAGGTGCACGAGCCAGTGCGCGCCGTCGGGCACGATGCTGGCGGCGGGCTGCGTCGTGTCGATGGTCTGCCCCGGTTCGGCGACGACGGCGGTGGCGATGCCGCTCTCGGGCGCCGTGACCACGAATTCGCGCCGCGCCTCGTTTTCCACGAGGGTTTGATCGACGTCAATCACGCGTCGGTCGATCTGCGAGAGATGGTTCTGTTGCTTGAGCGCGATGCCCGCGAGGTCGTTGGCGGCCTCCTGAAGCGACTGCGAGACGCTTGCACGCTCGCGCTGCAGCGCAAGCAGCTTCGACTGCTGGTCGAGCAGATCGGCCTGCCGCTGCTGCAACTGATCGGTGGATATGTAGTCCTGCTCGAGCAGCCGCCGGTAGCGGCTCACACCGTCGGCGGCGATCGACTGGCGCTCGCGCTGGTTGGCAAGCTGATCGTCGAGCCTTGCCAGCGCGCTGCGCAGGTTCGTGAGCTTGCCCTGCAAGGTGCTGCGTTCGTCCTGTTGCAACGCGCGCGTCTTGTCGATTTCCTGCAGCAACGATTGCCGGCGCAGGCGGGCCTGGCCGATCAGCGCGGCCTGCGTGCTGCCTTGCGCGGCGCTCTGCAGGTCGGTGGACACGGTGAACAGTGCCGCGCCGCGCATCACATGCTGGCCTTCGGTGACAGATTTGCGTCGAACGATCCCCGACTGCCGCGCATAGATCTTGACGAGGCCCGTATTCGGCAGCACCACGCCGTCGACGGTGGTGCGCCGGGTATAGCTGCCGAGCCAGAACAGCGCGATCAGCGCGGCGGCCATGATGGCGGCCGCCGCACTCAGGAAGGCGAACGACACGGGGCGGATCAGCACGATCTCGCCATGGATCGGGGTGTGCTGGGCATCGATCGCGGCGCGACGAAAGAGAGGCTTGGGCGATGTCATGGCGGATCGGCGGGCAATTCTCGAAAGGGATGATCGGCAAGCGCAATGCGCCCGTGCGTGAAGGATGCGAGCTGCGGGGACGAAGCCGGGTTTTGAAATTCGAATTAATCGAACGCTTTGTTTTGCATGCGATGCTTTATCGGAAGTGAATGTCTGGCATTTCGATTTCACGCAGTATAGGGAGCGTAATTCGAGGCGGGTGTGCAATTTCGACCATAAGTCATTTCATTTGATTTTCATCAGGCTGGATTTTCGCGTGTTCGTAATAATGAGTTCCGTTTTCCGGAGTCCGGTTTTTGAATCTGGAAAATTTGCGCGGTGGAGCGGTCGGGCGATATCCGCTCCTTCGGAAATCCATGTCCGTCATGAAACAAGGAGTGCTTTATATGCAAGTTCTGAATATGCAAGAGGTCGATGAGGTGTCCGGCGGTATCGGCTTGCTCACGCTGCCGTCGATGCTCGGGCTGGGTCTGTTCATTCCCGGCATTGTGTTTAGTGGGATCGGCCTCGGCGTCACGATCCTGGGTACGGTCGTTTCCGGCATCGGGCTGGTCGCCAGCGCCGTCATCTGACGGGTCGGCACGCGGCGGTTTGCACCGCCGCGCGCCGAATCGCGTGATGAGTAGTGCGTCAGGTATCGGTGATTAACGCTGGTTGCCCCGGAGCACGGCGCACATAAATTTCAGCGCGCCTGCGGCGAGGCCGCCGATAAGGCGCGTTTTCATGATTTGAATGCACGGGTGAAGATGTTGATCATATCGGATCGAGCTTGATTTACTCTCCGCTATTTATTTTTGGGTGCGTCATTTTGGTGTTTTATATCGATTTCTTGAAAATCGATATATTCGAGGGTTTCTCCAGTGCTAGATGATTGTTTTCGTGTGCGTAAATGACGGACGATATTGCGTCTCGTTCTGACGCCGAGGCGGGCCGGCGGTTCGCGCGAGTCGCACTGCCGACGCGACGCTTGCGTCGACGGCTTGACCGCGTGTCCGGTCGACATGGAATACGAAGCCGGGGGGCGCATCGGCCCTCCGTCAGACGGTGCCCGGCATGGGGCCGCAGTCTTGAACAAGTCATTGAATCGTCAGTGTTTTGCAACGGCCGGTCGGTCAGCGGCCATCACGCCACCGGTGCGCCGACAAACTCTTGGCCGCTGCTTTCGCCTTTTCTTCTTGCCGCTGATGTAATATCGATCGTTTTGTCCAGCCATTCCGCCCACGCATGCTCGATTTCTTCCGCAATCATCAGCGCCTGATGATGTCTCTCCTGCTCCTGATCGTGTTGCCGGGGCTTGGGTTCGTCGGGGTTCAGGGTTTCCGCGACTTCTTTGACGACAGTGCGAACGTGGCCTCGGTCGGCGGGCGCAAGCTCACGCGAGCCGAATTCGACAGCGCCTACCGGCAGCAGGTCGACCAGGCTCGCCAGACGCTCGGCGCCAATTTCGATTCGAAAACCTTCGACACGCCCGAACGTCGCCAGCAACTGCTCGACGGCATGATCGAGCAAAGCGCGCTGACCGACGAAGTGCGCCGTCTGCACCTGACCGCCTCCGATGGCGCGGTGCGCACGGCCCTGATGTCGAATCCGATCATCGCCTCGCTGCGCAAGCCGGACGGCACGATCGACGGCGAGCGCTACACGCAGCTGCTCGCGATGCAGGGCATGACGCCCGAGCAATATCAGGAATCGATCCGCTACCAGCTCTCGCAGAGTCAATTGCCGGAAAACCTGATCAACAGCGCGTTCACGCCGAAGAGCGTGGCCCGGCACCTGACCGATCTCGCGCAGCAGCAGCGTGAAGTCCAGGCCATCGTGCTGAAGCCGGCCGATTACGCCGGCAAGGTTCAGCCGACCGACGCGCAAATCTCGGCCTACTACGATGCGCACAAGGCATCGTTCGCCACGCCCGAGACGGCCACCATCCAGTACCTCGTGTTCTCGCCGGCTTCGGCCGCCGCGAATGCGCAGCCGTCCGACGCCGATCTGCACAAGTTCTACGAGGACAACGCCGCGCGTTTCCGCACCGAAGCGCAGGTGCGCGTGAGCCACATCTTCATCGAGGCGCCGCGCAGCGCCAGCGCCGCCGACAAGGCCGCCGCGAAGGCCAAGGCCGACAAGCTGCTGGCCGACGTCAAGGCGCACCCGGATCAATTCGCGCAGATCGCCGAGAAGAATTCGCAGGATGCGCCGTCGGCCGCGAAGGGCGGCGACCTCGGCTACGTCACGCGCGGTTCGACGGCCGGCGGCCCGGCATTCGACGATGCCGCCTTCGCGCTGAAGTCGGGTGAGGTCAGCAACGTGGTGGAATCCGACCTGGGCTTCCATATTCTGAAGGCCACCGACGTCAAGCCGGCCTCGGTCAAGCCGTTCGACGAGGTCAAGGACAGCATCGCGGTCGAGCTCAAGCAGCAGTTCGCGGCCAAGGCATTCACGGACAACTCGGAAGGGTTCACATCGCTTGTCTACGAGAAGGCCAAGAGCCTGCAGCCGGCCGCCGACAAGTACAAGCTGACCGTGCAGACGGCCACCGTCACGCCGCAACCGAACCCGCAACTGCCGCCGGACAGCCCGCTCAACAATCCGAAGTTCCTGGCGGCCGTGTTTGCCGCCGATGCGGTCAAGAACGGCAACAACACGCAGGCGATCGACATCGGCAACAGCACGCTGATCGCCGCGCACGTGACGGCCGACAAGCCGGCCGCGGTGCCCGCGCTCGACGCGATCAAGGATCAGGTTCGCCAGAAGTTCATCGCCGACGAAAGCGCCAAGCTGGCCAAGCAGGACGGCAAGGACAAGCTCGCGGCGCTGCAGAAGTCGAAGTCCACCGATGGCTTCCTGCCGGCCGAGAAAATTTCGCGCACGCAGGCGCAGGGCTTGCCGCCCGACGCCGTGGCTGCGATCTACAAGGCCGACGACAAGGCGTTGCCGGCGTATGTCGGCGTGGACCTCGGCGATGGCGGCGGTTATGCGATCTTCCGCGTGAACGCCGTGATCGCGCCGCCGGCACCGGACCCGAAGCAACTGCAAGCCGCGCAGCAGCAACTGGCGCAGGTCTACGCGCAAAGCGAGAGCGAGGCGTTCATGAAGGCGCTGCGCGCGCGCTCGACGGTCAAGCTGTATGGCTCCGTCACCGACAACAGCAATGCGAACAGCACCGACGGCAACTGATCGCGGCATTGCAGCGTAAGCCACGCAACGCGCTGCAGCGTTCGCCCGACACACAGCCCCGCCCGGTCACGAGCGGGGCTGTTTGCTTATGAGGCGCTCAATGCGCGCCCGGCCCGAGCAGCGGCTTCATGACGGGCCAGACGTTGTCGAGCAGCTTCGGCTGCGCGCCCTGATTCGGGTGCTTCTGGTCGTCCTGGAACTGGTCCGGCTGGTTTTCCATGCCGGCCAGCAGGAACGGCACCAGCGGCAGATGCAGCTCCTTGGCGAGCGTGCCGTACATCGCATGGAACTTCTGCGTGTAATCGAGGCCGTAATTCGGCGGCACGTACATGCCGATCAGCACCACCTTGGCCTTCGCCTGCTGTGCGCCTGCGATGATCGCGCGCAGGTTCTGCTCGGTGGTGGCGATCGGCACGCCACGCAGCGCGTCGTTCGCACCCAGCTCGACCACCACGATCGCCGGCTTCAGGCGCGTGAGCAGGGCGGGCAGGCGGGCGCGTCCGCCGCTGGTGGTATCGCCGCTGACGCTTGCGTTCGCAACGCTATAATCGAGCCGCTGTTGCGCGATGCGCTCGCGCATCAGCGCCACCCAGCCGGTATCGCGCGGCAGGCCGTATTCGGCGGACAGGCTGTCGCCGAGCACGACGATGTTAGGTTTGGCGGAGGCTGGCGCGGCGTTCGCCGCCGGGCTGGCCGCATGGGCGGCAACGCCCGCCAGCGAAGCCGTGGCAGCCACGGCGATCACGACGGCGCGCAGGCCGTTTTTCCAGGAACGTGTGTGCTTCATGCTCAAAAGATGACGGAACCGATCATTGAAGTTCGACAAGTATCGAAACGCGTGGCCGATGCGGCCGGTGAACTGACGATCCTCGACAGCATCGACCTGACCGTGCACGCCGGCAACAGCGTGGCGATCGTGGGGGCGTCGGGATCGGGCAAGTCGACCCTGCTTGGCTTGCTTGCCGGGTTGGACAGTGCGACCGACGGTACGGTTCGCCTGCTCGGCCGCGACCTGAACGGCCTGAACGAGGATCAGCGCGCGGCCTTGCGCAGCGGGGCCGTCGGCTTCGTGTTCCAGTCGTTCCAGTTGATGCCGCATCTGACCGCACTCGAAAACGTGATGCTGCCGCTCGAATTGCGCGGCGGAATTTCGGCGCGCGAGGCGGCCGAACGGGCGCGGCGCCTGCTCGATCGCGTCGGCCTGGGCGCACGTACCGGCCATTATCCGAAGCTGCTGTCGGGCGGCGAGCAGCAGCGCGTGGCGCTGGCGCGTGCCTTCGTGACCGATCCGGCCATCCTGTTCGCCGACGAGCCGACCGGCAGCCTCGACGCCGCCACCGGCCACGCGGTCATCGACCTGATGTTCGAGCTGAACCGCGCGCAGGGTGCGACGCTGGTGCTCGTCACGCACGATCCGGTGCTCGCGCGCCGCTGCGGCGCGACCATCACGCTCGACGGCGGCCGCATCGTGGCCGCCGAGGCGGTGGAGCCGAGCCCGGGCTGAATCGGCACGTCGAGTGCGCCTCGGCGCGCGCCACCAATAAAAACGGCCGGTGTCGAGGTTTCGATACCGGCCGTTTCGCATGGCGTGCCGTTTAGCCCTGCTTGAGCGCCGCGCGCGCCTTCGCGATCAGCGCCGAGGTCGACGAATCGTGCTTGGCCGGGTCCGTGCTGGCCGCGGTCAGGTCGGCCTCGACCACCTTGCCGAGAATCTTGCCGAGCTCCACGCCCCACTGGTCGAACGGGTTGATGTTCCACACCGACGCCTGCACCAGCACCTTGTGTTCGTAGAGCGCGATCAGCGCGCCGAGCGTGCGCGCGGTGAGCGCGTCCACCAGGATCGTCGAGGTCGGCCGGTTGCCCGGGAACGTCAGGTGCGGCGCGAGTTCGGGCTTGTCCGGGCCGGCGATCTTGCGCGCCTCGTCGAGCGTGCGGCCGAGCATCAGCGCCTCGCTCTGCGCGAAGCAGTTGGCGAGCAGCTTCGGGTGATGGCTGGCGAGCGGATGCTCGGGCGTCAGCACCGCGATGAAGTCGATCGGCACGATCGTCGGGCCCTGGTGCAGCATCTGGAAGAACGCGTGCTGGCCGTTGGTGCCCGGCTCGCCCCAAGTAACGGCCGAGGTCGGGTAGTCGACGAATGCGCCATCGAGGCGTGCCGACTTGCCGTTGCTTTCCATTTCGAGCTGTTGCAGGTACGACGGCAGGAAATGCAGCGCTTCCGAATACGGCGCGACGAGGTAGCTCTGCGAGCCGAAGAAATTGCGATACCAGATGCCGATCAGGCCGAGCAGCACTGGCAGGTTCGATTCGAGCGGCGCTTCGCGGAAATGGCGATCCATCTCGTCGGCGCCGGCCAGCAGTTCGTCGAATTGCTGCGGCCCGATCGCGATCATGATCGACAGGCCCACGGCCGACCACAGCGAATAGCGGCCGCCGACCCAATCCCACATTTCGAACACGTTGTGGGCGTCGATGCCGAACTTGACCACTTCCTCGGGGTTGGCCGACACGCCCACGAAGTGCTTGGCGAGCGCGTTTTCCGGGCAGCCGTGCGAGGTCAGCCAGTCGCGCGCAGAGCGCGCGTTGGTCATGGTCTCGAGCGTCGTGAACGTTTTGGAGACGACGATCACGAGCGTTTCTTCGGGATTGCAGTGTTCGAGCGCGCGGTACAGGTCGGCGCCGTCGACGTTCGACACGAACGCGCACGACAGCTCGCGGGTGGCCAGATGATCGAGCGCGTGCACGACCATCTTCGGGCCGAGGTCCGAGCCGCCGATGCCGATGTTGATCACGTGGCGCACGCGCTTGCCGGTGTAGCCCGTCCAGCGGCCATCGCGCACCTGCTCGGCGAACGCGGCCATCTTCTTGCGTTCGGCGGCGATCTGCGCGTGGAACGGCGCATCGGGCGCGCTCGCGCGCAGCGCCGTGTGCAGCGCCGCGCGGCCTTCGGTGGGGTTGACCACCTCACCGGCGAACATCGCGTCGCGGCGCGTTTCGACGCCGGCTTCGCGCGCCAGTTGCACGAGCAGCTTCAGCGTGGCGTCGGTGATGCGGTTCTTCGAAAAATCGATGGCCAGGCCGCCGCCGGCGAACGTGAAGCGTTCGGCGCGGGTCGGGGCGGGATCGTTGGCGGGGGCGAACCAGTCGCGCAGATGCGCGTCGCGGATCTCGTCGTAGTGCGATTGGAGGGCAGGCCAAGCGGGGAGCGAATTCAGCGTCATAGCGGTTCTGGGGAAACGGTCGTGACTCGGAAGGCGAGGGCGGCGCGCATCGGGCGCCGCGTGCCGGCGGACTACGCAAGCCGCGCGCGACGGATCGCGCGCAGGGCTATCCAGTATAGCGGCGTCACCCCTGCGGCGACGTGACGTGTGAATAAAAGTGCCGGTTCAGAAGCCGGCGCACGGCCGGCGCGAGTTCGCCCGCAGCCATGCCGGCCGGGCCGTGGCCGAGCGCGGTCAGGCAGTCGGCGGCGAGCCCGTGCAGGTAGACGCCCGCCAGCGCAGCCTCGCAGGCCGGCAGGTGTTGCGCGGCGAACGCGGCGATCAGGCCGCCGAGCACGTCGCCGGTGCCGCCGGTGGCGAGCGCGGCGTTGCCGGTCGGGTTGACGAACACGCGCCCGCCCGGCTCGGCAATCACCGTGCCCGATCCCTTCAGCACGGCGACGGCCCGGAAGCGGTGCGACAGCTCGCGCGCGGCGGCCAGCCGGTCGGCTTGCACGGCGCGCGTATCGGTGGCGAGCAGGCGCGCCGCTTCGAGCGGGTGCGGGGTCAGGATCGACGCGGCGCCATCGCGATCGGCGCGCGCGCGCAGGGCAGCGGCCAGATCGTCGTGCGCGGCGATCAGGTTCAGCGCGTCGGCGTCCACGAGTACCGGCAGGTCGAGCGCGAGCGTGTGGCGCAGCACCGCGATGGCCGGCTCGCGCGTGCCGAGGCCGCAGCCGATGCCGACCGCGCTGAGGCCGCCGGTATCGAGCGAGCCGGCCGGATGCAGCATCAGTTCGGGGAACGGCGGATCGTAGGGCGGCGCGTCTGCACCCAAGAAGCCCACGTGCACCTTGCCCGCGCCTGCGTGCAGCGCGGCGCGCGCGGCCAGGATCGGGGCCCCGCACATGCCGGTGTCGCCACCGACGATCGCCACGCTGCCGAAGCTGCCCTTGTGGGTGGCCGCGCCGCGCGCGGGCCAGTCAGGCGCGAACAGCGCCGCCGCGTTCAGCGTGGCGGACGGTCGGGCCGGTGCGGCGTCGATCGTCTCGACGACGATCTCGCCCGCGTGGTCGCGCCCGTCGCCGAGATAGAGGCCCGGCTTGGCGGCGATGAACGACAGGGTGTGCGTGGCGCAGACGGCCGGGCCATTGCCGACGCGCGTGCCGCTGTCGGCGTCGATGCCGCTCGGCACGTCGAGCGCGAGCACCCGGCCGTGCGCCTGCGCGCGCGCCGACAGCGCCACGGCCAGCGCCGCGAACGGGCCGTCGAGCGCCCGCGCGAGGCCGATCCCGAACAGGCCGTCGACGCACCAGCCGTAGCCGTCGAGCGAGGCGGGCGGTTCGGCCGCGATCGGCACGCCGGCCTCGCGGGCGAGCGCGAGCGCCCAGCGCGCGTCCTCGGGTTTCGGTTCGACGGGCAGGCATACCTCCACCTGCACGCCGAGCCGCAGCAATTCGGCGGCGGCCACCAGCGCGTCGCCGCCGTTGTTGCCGGGGCCGGCGGCGAGCCAGACCGGGCGCGTGTCGCGATCGGCGCGCGCGGCCAGCCAGCGCGCGGCGGCCGCGCCCGCGCGCGCCATCAGCGTGTGCGGCGGCAGCGCGGCGGCGGCCGTGGTTTCGGCGGCGCGCACGTCGGCGACGGTGGACAGCGCAAGCGGGAGATGGGCGAGCGGCGCGTCGAACGGATCGACGGCGGCAGGCGTGGCGGACAGCGAGGCAGAGGGGGCGAGCGGCATCATGTCGGAAGGGCCGCCGGGCGGCCGGGCGATGCGCCGCCCGTGGGCGGCGTCAGGTGGCGAAGCGATCCGCGCGCAGCGCGGCGAGCGTGTCGGCCGGCACTTGATGCCCGGTGCCGCCGAGGTAATCGCTCACCACTCTAGCAGAGCCGCAGGCGAGGCCCCAGCCGGCCGGCCCGTGGCCGAGGTTGACGAACACGCGCGGGTGGGGCGTCGGCCCGACCACCGGCAAGCCGTCCGGCGAGAGCAGCCGCGTGTCCTGCCACGGCAGCGCGGCGGAGATCTTCGCCGCGCCGGGAATCCAGTCGTGGGTAGCCTGGCCGAGCAGCGCCAGTGCCTCGTCGTTGAGCGCGGCCGGCAGCGGCCTGGCCGTATCCTTCTCGCTTTGCAGCACCGGCGCGCCGCTGATGCGCACGCGCTGGTGCATGCGCGTCATGACGATCCGCTTGATCGAATCGATCACCGTCAGATGCGGGGCGTGTTCCTCGTAGGCGACCGGCGCCGTCAGCGCATTGACGCGCACCGGGTGCAGCGGCAGCGTCACGCCGAGCCGCGCCAGCAGCGGCACGCTGCCGGTGCCGGCGGCGACCACCACGGCATCGGCCGAGATCACGTCGACTTCCTTGCCGCGCACGCCGAGCCGGTCGCCCGGTTCCGGCGCGAGTTCGACGGCCGCGCGGTTCGCCTCGACGCGGATCGCCGTGACGGTGCGGCCGAACATGAACTGCACGCCATGCTCGTCGAGCGTCTGCTTGATCAGCTTCGCGAACAGGGGGCAGTTGCCGGTGCGCTCGAATTCGAGCAGCACGCCACCGGCGAACGTCGGATCGGCCGGCACCGAATGTTCGAGCGCCGTGCATTCGTCGGCGGTGAGGATCTGGTGCGGGACTTCGTTGGCGCGCAGCAGGTCGAGCGCGGGCTGGGCCTGCTCCCATTCCTGGCGTTCGCGGATCACGTGCAGCACGCCGGGGCGCTGTTCGAATTCGAGGCCGAAGCGGCGCTCGACGTCGGCGATCGTGTCGCGCGACAGATCCACCAGCGGCTTGAGCTTCGCGAAATGGGCCGCGAACGCGTCCGGGTCCTGCAGCCTGGCCAGTTCGCGCGTGAAGCGGCGCAGCGCGCCGTTCAGGCCCGGTTTGTAGACGACGCCGCTGCGCAGTGCGCGGCGATGGTGCATGAAGGTCGGGCCGAACCAGACGTCGAGCGGGGTGGGCAGCATGAGGCCGCCATGGCCGTAGGTCGCGCCCTGGGCAACGGTGGCGTGGCGTTCGACCACGCAGACGCGATGGCCGGCGGCACGCAACTGATAGGCGGTGGCGACGCCGCCGATTCCGCCGCCGATGACGATGACATCCATGTTGTGATTCGATGACGAGCCGCGTCGCGACCCGGAGTCTGGTCTTCCTTGAGGGCCGTGTGGAACCCGGTGAACCGCGAATGATAGCGCCAAACCGGGCGCTGGCGGATTCGGCCTTGCAGCCAGGGCCGGCGCGCCGCGCCGTGGCGGATTGGACACGATCCGCCGCTTCCCCTGCCCGGCATGGCTCGCAAGCACCTTGGGCGGACCCACTTCCGGGTATAATTACGGCCTTCCTTTCGCCCCAATGTCGCCGCTTTGCGCGACTCATCGATGTCCGTCCAGCCCATGGCCCACTTCTCGTGTTTCCCCGGCGCCGCCGCCCTGTCCGATTTCCGCCAAGCTCGCCTGCTCGACACGCTCAAGCAGATCGACGGCGATATCGTCGCCATTCGCGGCCAGTACCTGCATTTCGTCAACGCGTCCGACGCGCTCGCCGCCGATGAAGCGGCCCGCATCGATGCGCTGATGCACTACGGCGCGCCGTTCGAGGCGGCAGCCGAGAAGGGCGCCACCGAAACCTTCATCGTGCTGCCGCGTCTGGGCACCGTGTCGCCGTGGGCCAGCAAGGCAACCGACATCGCGTTGCACTGCGGCCTCGCCAAGGTGCGCCGCATCGAACGCGGCGTCGAATTCAGCGTGACGCTGAAGGCCGGCCTGCTCGGCATGGGCGGCAAGAAGGCGCTGTCGCCGGAGGTGCGCGCCGCCGTGGCCGCCGCGCTGCACGACCGCATGACCGAAACCGTGGTGGCCGCGCGCGACGACGCGCATCACCTGTTCGCCGAGCTGCCGGCCAAGGCGCTGGGCCGCGTCGACGTGCTGGGCCAGGGCCGCGCCGCGCTGGAAGCGGCCAACGCCGAGCTGGGCCTCGCGCTGGCCGACGACGAAATCGTCTATCTGGTCGATGCGTTCACCAAGCTCGAGCGCAACCCTACCGACGTCGAACTGATGATGTTCGCGCAGGCCAACAGCGAGCACTGCCGCCACAAGATCTTCAACGCCGACTGGACGATCGACGGCGCCAAGCAGGACATGTCGCTGTTCGCGATGATCCGCAACACCGAGAAGATCAGCCCGCAAGGCACGATCGTCGCCTATTCGGACAACTCGTCGATCATGCGCGGCGCGCAGGCCGAGCGCTGGTTCCCGCGCGGCGCGAGCGTCGCCGGCCAACCGGCCGAGCAGTACGGCCGCCACAGCGAGTTGACCCACACGCTGATGAAGGTCGAGACCCACAACCACCCGACCGCGATCTCGCCGTTCGCCGGCGCCGCGACGGGCGCGGGCGGCGAAATCCGCGACGAAGGCGCGACCGGCCGCGGCGCGCGGCCGAAGGCCGGCCTGGCCGGCTTCACCGTGTCGAACCTCGATCTGCCCGAGGCGCGCGAAGCCTGGGAAAACGCCCGCGACGCCGCCCAGCCGGTGGCCGAGCGCAACCCGGCCGATGCGCACGCGCCGTACGGCCGCCCGGATCGCATCGCTTCGCCGCTGCAGATCATGATCGACGGCCCGCTCGGCGGCGCCGCGTTCAACAACGAATTCGGCCGCCCGAACCTCGGCGGCTACTTCCGCGTGTACGAACAGAACGTCGGCGGCACCGTGCGCGGCTATCACAAGCCGATCATGATCGCCGGCGGCATCGGCAACATCTCCGATGGCCACACCCACAAGCACGACCTGCCGGCCGGCACGCTGCTGATCCAGATCGGCGGCCCCGGCATGCGGATCGGCATGGGCGGCGGCGCGGCCAGCTCGATGGCTACCGGCGCGAACACGGCCGAACTCGATTTCGATTCCGTGCAGCGCGGCAATCCGGAAATCGAACGCCGTGCGCAGGAAGTCATCAACGGCTGCTGGCAGCTCGGCGACACCAACCCGATCCTGTCGATCCACGACGTCGGCGCGGGCGGCCTGTCGAACGCGTTCCCCGAACTGGTCGATGGCGCCGACAAGGGCGCGCGCTTCGAACTGCGCAAGATCCAGCTCGAGGAAAGCGGCCTGTCGCCGCGTGAAATCTGGTCGAACGAATCGCAGGAGCGTTACGTCCTGGCGATCGCGCCGGCCGATCTGCCGCGCTTCGAGGCGATCTGCGTGCGCGAGCGCTGCCCGTTCGCCGTGATCGGCGTGGCCACCGACGCCCGCGAGCTGAAGCTCGTCGACGACGCCATCAGCGGCGCCGACAGCGCGCCGGTCGACATGCCGATGGACGTGCTGCTCGGCAAGCCGCCGAAGATGCACCGCGACGTCGCTCGCGTGAGCGTCGAGCGCGCGCCGGTCGACGTGACGGGCCTGTCGCTGGCCACGGCCGCGGTCGACGTGCTGAAGCACCCGACGGTCGGCAGCAAGTCGTTCCTGATCACGATCGGCGACCGTTCGGTCGGCGGGACCACCGTGCGCGACCAGATGGTCGGCCCGTGGCAGGTGCCGGTGGCCGACTGCGCTGTCACCGCGCTCGATTACGCCGGCTTCGGCGGCGAGGCGATGACGATGGCCGAGCGCACGCCGCTGGCCGTGATCGATGCGCCGGCCTCCGGCCGCATGGCGGTGGGCGAGGCGATCACCAACATCGCGTCGGCGCCGATCGCGTCGCTCGACAAGCTCAAGCTGTCGGCCAACTGGATGGCCTCGTGCGGCACCGCCGGCGAAGACGCCGCGCTCTACGACACGGTCAAGGCGATCGGCATGGAGCTGTGCCCGGCACTCGGCATCGGCATTCCGGTCGGCAAGGATTCGCTGTCGATGAAGACCAAGTGGAACGATGAAGGCGTGGCGAAGGAAGTCGTCTCGCCGGTGTCGCTGATCATCTCGGCGTTCGCGCCCGTGGAAGACGTGCGCCGCCACCTGACGCCGCAACTGCGCCGCGTGGCCGATGCCGGCGACAGCGTGCTGATCGCGATCGACCTCGGCCGCGGCAAGAACCGCATGGGCGGCAGTATCCTGGCCCAGGTCACGCAACAGGTGGGCGACGCCACGCCGGACGTGGACGACCCCGAGGATCTCAAGCGCTTCTTCAATGCGATCCAGTCGCTGAACGCCGACGGCAAGCTGCTGGCCTACCACGATCGTTCGGACGGCGGCCTGTGGGCGACCGTCTGCGAAATGGCGTTCGCGGGTCATGCCGGCGTGTCGCTGAACGTCGACATGCTGACGCTCGATCCGAACCACGAATCCGATTTCGGCGACGCCAAGGATTGGGCGAAGCAGACCAGCGGCCGCCGCGAGGATCGCACGATCCGCGCGCTGTTCAGCGAGGAGCTGGGCGCCGTGGTGCAGGTGCGCGCCGCCGACCGCGACGCCGTGCTGGCCTCGCTGCGCGAACACGGCCTGTCCGCTTGCTCGCACGTGATCGGCACGGTCAACGAGCGCGACACGGTGGAAGTGTTCCGCGACGCCAAGAAGATCTACGAAGCGCCGCGCGCCGAACTGCAACGCGCCTGGACCGAAGTGAGCTGGCGCATCGCGCGCCTGCGCGACAACCCGGCCTGCGCCGACGGCGAGTACGACACGCTGCTCGACGTCGCCGATCCAGGCATGCAGCCGGTGCTGACGTTCGATGCCGCCGACGACGTGGCCGCGCCGTTCATCGCCACCGGCGCGCGCCCGCGCGTCGCGATCCTGCGCGAGCAGGGCGTGAACTCGCACCTCGAAACGGCCTACGCGTTCGACCGCGCCGGCTTCGACGCGCACGACGTTCACATGAGCGACCTGCTGGCCGGCCGCGCCAACCTGGCCGACTTTGCCGGCGCGGTGGCGTGCGGCGGCTTCTCGTACGGCGACGTGCTGGGTGCCGGCGAAGGCTGGGCCAAGACGATCCGCTTCAACGAAGGCCTGGCCGAGATGTTCACGACGTTCTTCGCGCGTCAGGACACGTTCGCGCTCGGCATCTGCAACGGCTGCCAGATGCTGTCGAGCATCGCGTCGATGATCCCCGGCGCCGAAGCCTGGCCGAAGTTCACGCGCAACAAGTCCGAGCAGTTCGAGGCGCGCTTCTCGCTGGTGGAAGTGCAGCCGTCGCCGTCGATCTTCTTCGCCGGCATGGAAGGCTCGCGCATCCCGGTGGCCGTCGCGCACGGCGAAGGCTTCGCCGATTTCTCGCAGCAGGGCGACGCGAGCCGCGTGGCCGTGGCGATGCGCTTCGTCGATCACCGTGGCCAGGCCACCGAGCGTTACCCGTTCAACCCGAACGGCTCGCCGGCCGGCATCACGTCGGTCACCACGGCCGACGGCCGCTTCACCGTGCTGATGCCGCACACGGAGCGCGTGCACCGCACCGTGCAGATGAGCTGGTCGCCGGAAGGTTGGGGCGAGGCCAGCCCGTGGATGCGCGTGTTCCGCAACGCGCGCCGCTGGCTCGGTTGAGTTCCGGCGCGCGGCGCAGGGTGGGGCGGCTCCTGGCGAGCCGGCCGCCCGCGCCGCGCGCCATGCAGTGGGTTGGATCGAATTCGGCGCGTCGGACGATCGCGCCGGCGCCTTCCGGCAGCGCGATCGCCGCCTGAAAGCGCACCGCCGTATCGCGCGCAAGCCTGCGCACGGTGCGGCATAATCGTCCAGGTTTGCATCGGCGGGCGCTCAAAAGGCGCCTGTTGTGGTGCGCAGCGGTGCGTCGCGGCGAGCCCAAAGGCCTCATTCGCCACGACCCCCGTTTTCCCGGTCACTTTCTGTTTCGCTACCACAACAATGCCCGCATACCGTTCCAAAACATCCACCGCCGGCCGCAACATGGCAGGCGCGCGCTCGCTCTGGCGCGCCACCGGCATGAAGGACGAAGATTTCTCGAAGCCGATCATCGCGGTCGTCAATTCGTTCACGCAATTCGTGCCCGGCCACGTCCACCTGAAGGACCTCGGCCAACTGGTCGCGCGTGAAATCGAAGCCGCCGGCGGCGTCGCCAAGGAATTCAACACCATCGCCGTCGACGACGGCATCGCGATGGGCCACGACGGCATGCTGTATTCGCTGCCGAGCCGCGAGATCATTGCCGACTCGGTCGAGTACATGGTCAACGCGCACTGCGCCGACGCGATGGTCTGCATCTCGAACTGCGACAAGATCACCCCCGGCATGCTGATGGCCGCGATGCGCCTGAACATTCCGGTGATCTTCGTGTCGGGCGGCCCGATGGAAGCCGGCAAGGCCAAGCTGGCCGTGCCCGGCACCAACACCATCCAGATCAAGAAGCTCGACCTGATCGACGCCATGGTGATGGCCGCCGACAGCAAGGTCAGCGACGAGGACGTGGCCGAAGTCGAACGCTCGGCCTGCCCGACCTGCGGTTCGTGCTCGGGCATGTTCACGGCCAACTCGATGAACTGCCTGACCGAGGCGCTGGGCCTGTCGCTGCCGGGCAACGGCACGGTGGTCGCCACGCACGCAGATCGCGAACAACTGTTCAAGCGCGCCGGCAGCCGCATCGTCGAACTGGCCCGCCAGTACTACGAGCAGGAAGACGAGAACGTGCTGCCGCGCTCGGTCGGCTTCAAGGCGTTCGAGAACGCCATGACGCTCGACATCGCGATGGGCGGTTCGACCAACACGATTCTTCACGTGCTGGCGATCGCGCAGGAAGCCGAGATCGATTTCTCGATGGCCGACATCGATCGCCTGTCGCGCGTCGTGCCGCAGCTGTGCAAGGTCGCGCCGAACACCAACAAGTACCACATCGAAGACGTGCATCGCGCCGGCGGCATCATGGCGATCCTCGGCGAGCTCGAACGCGCCGGCAAGCTGCACACCGACGTGCCGACCGTGCACGCTCCGACCCTCGGCGCGGCCCTCAAGCAGTGGGATATCGTGTTGACCGACGACGCGGCCGTGAAGAAGTTCTACATGGCCGGCCCGGGCGGGATTCCCACCCAGGTGGCGTTCAGCCAGGACGCGCGCTGGCCGAGCCTCGATCTCGACCGCGCCGAAGGCTGCATCCGCTCGTACGAGCACGCGTTCAGCAAGGAAGGCGGCCTGGCCGTGCTGACCGGCAATATCGCGCTGAACGGCTGCGTCGTGAAGACGGCCGGCGTGGACGAATCGATCCTGGTGTTCGAAGGCCCGGCGCATGTGGTCGAGTCGCAGGACGAAGCGGTCGAGAACATCCTTGCCGACCAGGTCAAGGCCGGCGACGTGGTGGTGGTGCGCTACGAAGGCCCGAAGGGCGGCCCGGGCATGCAGGAAATGCTCTACCCGACCAGCTACATCAAGTCGAAGGGCCTGGGCAAGGCGTGCGCGCTGCTGACCGACGGCCGGTTCTCGGGCGGCACGTCGGGCCTGTCGATCGGTCACTGCTCGCCGGAAGCGGCGGCGGGTGGCGCGATCGGCCTGGTGCGCAACGGCGACCGCATTCGCATCGACATCCCGAACCGCACGATCGACGTGCTGGTCAGCGATGAAGAACTGGCGAAGCGTCGCGCCGAGCAGGACGCGAAGGGCTGGAAGCCGGCGCTGCCGCGTCCGCGCAAGGTGTCGGCGGCGCTGAAGGCGTACGCGAAGCTGGTGATGTCGGCGGACAAGGGCGCGGTGCGGGATCTGTCGCAGCTCGAGGATTGAGCATCGCCTGCCGATTGCGTCGCCGCAGTTGAGAAACGCCACCCTCCGGGTGGCGTTTTGCTTTGAAGTCAGGCCCCAAGCTTTCGGCGACATGAACGAGTCATGTCGCATCAGTAAGGTATTGATTTGTCAGAGTTATGCCTCGGTTTTCGTCCCTTCAAAGCGGCGGTTTCAGGCCGTTAACAGAGGCTTCGCATGCTCCATGCGACAGTACCTTTCAAAAGATCCTCGATGAAGCTCAGCCGTAAGATTCCCCTCGCGTTTTCCCTTTCTCTGACGTTGATGGCCGCCGGCGCCTTTTACGGTATCCACACGCTCAACGACGCCATCGACACCTATCGCACCAGCGTGCAGGACGCCGCCGCGAACGAGCGCATGGTGTCCGCGACGCTCGTGGAGTTCAAGCTTCAGGTGCAGGAGTGGAAAGACACGCTGTTGCGCGGCAAGGACCCGGACAAGCTCGACCGCTACTGGAGCGCGTTCCGGAAACGCGAAGCCGCCGTTGCCGATTCGGCGGCCGGGCTCGAGGCGAAGTTGCCCGAGGGCGCGGCGCGCACGCTCGTCACGCAGTTCGCGGCAGCGCATGCCGAGATGGGCAAGGGCTACCGGAAGGGCTTCGAGGCGTTCAAGGCGGCCGGCGAAGATCCGGCCGCAGGCGACGCGGTGGTGGCCGGCGTGGATCGCGCGCCGTCGACGCTGCTCGACCAGGCCGCGCAATTGATCGCCGCCGACAACGCCCGTATCGCGGCCGACGCGGCCACCGAAGCGCAGCGCGCGACTGTCGTCAGCGCTGGTGATCGCAGCGCTCGTGTTCGTGTTGGGGCTGGCGGGCGGGATCGTGTTCGGCCGGGCCGTGACGCGGCCGCTGCATCGCGCCGTGGCGTTCGCGCGCGACGTGGCGGATGGCGACCTGTCGACGGACCTGCACGCGCACGGCGACGACGAAACGGCCGAGCTGCTGGCCGCGCTCGCGCAGATGCAGGCCAGCCTCGCACGCGTGGTCAGCGACGTGCGCCACAACGCCGTCGGCGTGGCTGCCGCGAGTGCGCAGATCGCGGCCGGCAACCTGAACCTGTCGCAGCGCACCGAGGAGCAGGCCGCGTCGCTCGAACAGACGGCCGCGAGCATGGAGCAACTGACGGCGACCGTGAAGACCAGCGCCGAGAACGCGCGGCAGGCGTCCGAGTTGGCCGGTGCCGCCGCGCAGACGGCCACGCAAGGCGGCGCGGTGATGCGCGACGTGATCGGCACGATGCAGTCGATTGCGGACAGCTCGAACAAGGTGGTCGAGATCATCGGCATGATCGACGGCATCGCGTTCCAGACCAACATCCTGGCGCTGAATGCCGCGGTGGAAGCGGCGCGCGCGGGCGAGCAGGGGCGCGGTTTCGCGGTGGTGGCGGGCGAAGTACGTACGCTGGCGCAGCGTTCGGCCGGGGCGGCGCGCGAGATCAAGACGCTGATCGCGCAATCCACCGAGCGCGTGGCGGCCGGCTCGTCGCAAGTGGCCAGCGCGGGCGAGATCATCGACCGGATCATCGGTTCGGTGCAGCGCGTGACGGATATCGTCGGCGAGATTTCGGGCGCGGCCGGCGAGCAATCGACCGGGATCGGGCAGGTGAATCTGGCGGTAACGCAGCTCGACGAGGTGACGCAGCAGAATGCGGCGCTGGTGGAGCAGGCGTCGGCGGCCGCGCATGCGCTGGCGGATCAGGCGCAAGGGTTGAGGGAAGCGGTGGCGGCGTTCCGGTTGCGGGAAGCGATGGCGGTTTGAGGCAAGGCAGGCGGGCGCACTGATTTTTCGCCGGCTGGTGTGTTCGGCGTGTCGCTCACTACGCCCAGGCCGGATTCACGCTACGGTTCAACGACGCCCCATGAAAAATGCCGCCCCGAGGGCGGCATCCGGATTCACCGCGAGGCCGGCATCGCGCCGGCCATCGTGCGTTACTGAATCTTCGCTTGCGCGCGCAGCTTCTCTTCGAACGCCTGCAGCTTCTGCTGCACGATCTGCTGCGCCAGTTGCGCCTTGACCTGTTCGAACGGCGGCGGGGCGATCGCGCGGATATCGTCGACGCGGATGATGTGCCAGCCGAACTGCGTCTTGACCGGCGTATCGGTCATTTGGCCCTTCTGGAGATGCTGGGCCGCGTTGGCGAATTCCGGCACGAACGACTTCGGGTCCGCCCAATCCAGATCGCCGCCGTTCTTCGCGGAGCCCGGATCCTTCGAGAACTGCTTGGCCAGATCCTCGAAGTTCGCGCCGCCCTTGATCTTCGCGATCAGATCCTTGGCCTGCTGCTCGTTGTCGACCAGGATGTGATGCAGGTGGTATTCGCTGCCGGCCGCGCTCTTGGCCAGTTGGTCGTACTGCGCCTTGACCTCGGCGTCGCTCGGCTTGTTCTGCTTGACGAAATTCTCGATCAGCGCGCGCAGCACCACGGTCTGCTGGGCAATCGCCACTTGCTGCTTCACGTCGGGTTGGTTCGGCACGCCTTCCTTCAGCGCTTCCTGCATGAGGATTTCTCGATTGACCAGCTCCTGGCTCACCATCTTGCGCAGCTGGTCGGAATCCTGCTGACCTTGCTGGACAAGTTGCGCGACCATCGCGTCGACGCGCGCTTTCGGGATCGGCGAGCCGTTCACGACGGCAACGTTTTGAGCAAAAGCCGGTGCGGCGACAAAGGCGGCCGCCGCAACCCACAGGCGGGGAGATTTCAGGATCATCGGGAACAATTCCTAGTGAGACTTAATGTGAGGAGACGTTGAACTCATCGGGCGCGTAGGCCACGATCGCGAGCGCGTGAATGCCGCGCTGCATCGCATCAGCGAGCGCATCATACACCAGCCGATGTCGCGCCACGCGCGACTTGCCGGCGAACGCGGCAGCCACGATCGTGACCGTATAGTGCCCGCCGGCTGCGGCACCCGCGTGACCGGCGTGCTGCGCGCTGTCGTCGCTGATCTGCAGCGATTCGGGGGCGAGGGCGGCGGTGAGCCGGGCCTCGATTTGCGCGATGCGCCCGTCGGGCGTCGCGTCGAGAAATGCGTCGGACATCGTCATTCGTCTTCTTTGAGGTATTTCGCGAGCCACAGGCTCTGCAGGATGATGAACACGAACATCGCGCCGGTGGTGCCGAACAGCTTGAAGTTGACCCACTGCGACGGCGTGTAGTGATCGACCACGTAGAGGTTCGCCACGCCGAGCACGGCGAAGAACAGCCCCCACGCGATGTTGAGTTTGTCCCAGATCGGATGCGGCAGCGTCAGCTGCTTGCCCATCATCTTCTCGATCAGGTTGCGGCCGAACAGGTAGCGCGCGCCGATCAGGATCACGGCGAACAGCCAGTACAGCACGGTGGGCTTCCACTGGATGAACTTCTCGTTGTGCAGCACGAGCGTGGCGCCGCCGAACACGACGATTACGCCGAGGCTGACCCACAGCATCGTGTCGACCTTCTTGTGACGGTAGGCCGACCAGGCGACCTGCAACAGCGTCGCGACGATGGCCACGGCCGTCGCGGTGAAAATGCCCCAGACCTTGAAGGCAACGAAAAACAGGATGATCGGAAACAGATCGAACAGGAATTTCATGGTGATCGGGGCTGGGTGACGCGCCGGGCGCCGGATGGCCGGGCTGCGCCACCGTTATGGGGCTTCGCCGCACCGGGCCATCGCGATGGCGGCCCGTGCGGCGGGTTTCGCCGGCAGGCAAACGTAACGCGCCGCGGAAGGCGGCGTGCTGCGTTGCATCAATTGCCGGCGTCAGGCTCGAAGTTTAACGCAGCCGAATTGATGCAGTAGCGCAGGCCGGTCTTGTCGCGCGGGCCGTCCTCGAACACGTGGCCCAGGTGCGCGCCGCAATGATTGCAACGCACCTCCACCCGGACCATGCCGTGGGTGCGGTCGGTCTTCTCCTCGATCACCTCGCCGTTGAGCGGCTTGAAGTAGCTGGGCCAGCCGCAGCCGGAATGAAACTTCGCGCCCGATTCGAACAGCGGCGTGTCGCAAACCACGCAGTGATAGATGCCGGCATCCTCGACATCGGTGTATTCGCCGGTGAACGCGCGCTCGGTGGCGGCGTGCTGCGTCACTTCGTACTGCATCGGCGTGAGGCGCTCGCGCAGGTCGGCGTCGTCCTTCTGGTACGGGTAGTCGCGGTCGTTGTGATCGTGGGACATGGTGGTGTTTCTCCAGGAGATGCGGGGCGCGGCGGCGTCAGGACGAACAGCTCACTTCGAGCGAGGTCGCCCAGTCCGGCGGCAGCGCGGCGTAGGCCTCGTGCTCGGGCTGCTCGTCGAACGGGCGGCGCAGGATCTGTGCGAGCCGTTCGACTTCGGAATAGTCCTTCTCGGCGGCGCGGCGGATCGCCGTTTCGGCGAGATGGTTGCGCAGCACGTATTTCGGATTGACGCGGTTCATCGCGGCGGCGCGCTCGGCGTCGTCGCGCGTTTCGGCGGCCAGCCGCGCGCGGTATTGCTCGGCCCAGCCGTCGAACGCGGCGCGGTCGATGAACAGGTCGCGCACCGGCGCGTCGTTCGACGCATCGTGCTTCGAGAGCTGCGCGAGGCGGCGGAACGTCAGCGTGAAATCGGCGCGGCTGCCGTTCATGATTTCGAGCAACTGGTTGGCCAGCGCAGCGTCGCCTTCCAGTTCGAGCGCGAGGCCGAGCTTGGCGCGCATCGCGCCTTCGAGCGCCGGGCCGAAGGTTTCGGGGAAGCGCGACAGCACGGCCTGCGCGTCTTCCACGGCGCGTTCGGTGCGCGGGTCGTCGTCGAGATCGGTGCGTTGCTGGCCGATCAGCGGCAGCAGCGCCTGCGCGAGGCAGAAGCAGTTCCAGTGCGAAATGCGCGGCTGCATGCGGTATGCGTAGCGGCCCTGCTGATCGGTGTGATTGCAGATGTGGTTCGCGTCGAAGCCGTCGACGAAGCCGAACGGGCCGTAGTCGAGCGTCAGGCCGAGGATCGACATGTTGTCGGTGTTCATCACGCCGTGGCAGAAGCCCACCGCCTGCCATTGCGCGACCATCGCGGCGGTGCGCTGCACCACGGCGTCGAGCAACGCGAGGTACGGATCCTCGGTATCGCGGCAGGCCGGGTAGAAGCGGTCGATGACCTGATCGGCCAGTTGCTTGAGCAGGTCGGGCCGGTCGTTCGAGAACCAATGCTCGAAATGGCCGAAGCGCACGAAGCTTTCGGCCACGCGCGTGACCACGGCGGCCGTTTCGACGGTTTCGCGGATCACGGTCTGATCCGAGCCGGTCACGGCCAGCGCGCGCGTGGTGGGGATGCCGAGGTGGTGCATCGCTTCCGAGCACAGGAACTCGCGGATCGACGAGCGCAGCACGGCGCGACCGTCGCCCATGCGCGAATACGGGGTGCGGCCCGCGCCCTTGAGCTGCAACTCGAAGCGGCGGCCGTCATGCTCGATCTCGCCCACCGTCAGCGCGCGGCCGTCGCCGAGCTGGCCGGCCCATACGCCGAACTGGTGCCCGGAATAGACGGTGGCGTACGGCATCGCCTCGGCGGGCCAGTCGCGGGTGGGGTTGCCGCTGAACAGCGCGGCGAAGCCCGGCAGGTCGCGGATCGCGGGGTCGAGGCCGAGTTCGCGCGCCACCTCGCTCGAGAAGCCCACCACGTAGGGCTCGGGCAGCGGCGCGGCGGGCAGGCGCGTCAGGAACGCGGGGCCGAGCGAGAGGAACGCGTCGTCGCGCGGGGCGGCGAGCGAGGCGGCGAGATCGGGGAGGGTGGCAGCCAAATGGGGTTCGCTTCTGGATAACGACAAGTTGAACGGCACGGCACAAGCCGATATTGTAAGTCCGCGCCGCGCGGGCCGCTTGCGGCGAGGGAGACACCTGTCGAAGTCGGATCCAACCGGGAGAGCTGGACGATGAGCATGACGCAGAACCCGCCCTTGCTGGGCCAGATGATGGACGTGCCGCTGCTGGTGTCGTCGCTGATCGCGCACGCCGCGCGGCATATGGGCGACGCCGAGATCGTTTCGCGGCGCGTCGAGGGCGATATCCACCGTTACACCTATCGCGACTGCGAGCGGCGCGCCAGGCAGTTGGCGCAGGCGTTGCTGCGGGCTGGCGTGGCGCCCGGCGAGCGGGTCGGCACGCTGGCCTGGAACGGCTATCGCCATCTGGAGGCCTATTACGGCATCAGCGGGATGGGCGCCGTCTGCCACACGATCAATCCGCGCCTGTTTCCCGAGCAACTCGTCTATATCGTCAATCACGCCGACGATCAATTTGTGCTGTTCGACATCAGCTTCGCGCCGCTCGTGGAGCGGCTCGCGCCGCTGTGCCCGAACGTGCGCGGCTGGATCGCGATGACCGACGAGGCGCATCTACCCCAAGCGTCGGTTGCGCTGCTCGCGTACGAAACGCTGCTGGCCGCCGAGGATGGCCGCTACGACTGGCCGCTGCTCGACGAGCGCCAGGCGTCCTCGCTCTGCTACACGTCGGGCACCACCGGCCATCCGAAGGGCGCGCTCTATTCGCACCGCTCGACGGTGCTGCACGCCTATGCTGCCGCGCTGCCCGACGCGATGGGGCTGTCGGCGCTCGATGCGGTGCTGCCGGTCGTGCCGATGTTCCACGTCAACGCCTGGGGCCTGCCGTACGCGGTGCCGCTGACCGGCGCCAAGCTCGTGCTGCCGGGCAAGGATCTCGACGGCAAATCGCTCTACGAACTGATGGAAAGCGAGCGCGTGACGTGCTCGGCCGGCGTGCCGACGGTCTGGCTCGGCCTGCTGAACCATTTGCGGGAAACCGGCGCACGTTTCACGACCATGGCGCGCACCGTGATCGGCGGCTCGGCTTGCCCGCCGGCCATGCTGCGCGCGTTCGAGGACGATTACGGCGTGCAGGTGATCCACGCGTGGGGCATGACGGAGATGTCGCCGCTCGGCACGCTGGCGCGGCTGACCTGGGCGCAATCGCAGCGCGACGAGGCCGCGCGCCGCCATTCGCTCGAAAAGCAAGGGCGCGTGATCTATGGCGTGGACATGCGGATCGTCGGCGACGACGGCCAGCCGCTGCCGTGGGACGGCGTGGCGTTCGGCGAATTGCAGGTGCGCGGGCCGTGGGTCATCGAGCAGTACTTCGGCGCGGACAGCGCTGCCTCGCCGCTCGTCGACGGCTGGTTCCCGACCGGCGACGTGGCGACCATCGACCCCGACGGCTTCCTGCACATCACCGACCGCAGCAAGGACGTGATCAAGTCGGGCGGCGAATGGATCAGCTCGATCGACCTGGAGAACGTGGCGGTGGCGCATCCGGCCGTGGCCGAGGCGGCCTGCATCGCCTGCGCGCATCCGAAATGGACCGAGCGGCCGTTGCTGGTGGTGGTGCCGCGCGCCGGCATGACGGTCACGCGCGACGAGCTGATCCGCTTCTACGACGGCAAGGTCGCGAAATGGTGGGTGCCCGACGACGTGGTGTTCGTCGATGCGCTGCCGCATACGGCCACCGGCAAGCTGCAGAAGCTGAAGTTGCGCGAGATGTTTCGCGATCACGTGCTGCCCGGCGTCGACGCGCTCGACTGCCCGATGGAGCCGCTGCCGGTGCGTCCGGCGCAGTCCTGAACGGGGCGGGCCGGAGGTGCGGGTGGCCGGCCGCCGCCCGGCTTTGCGTTCCCACCCTGGTTGGCGGGCCTGCTCGCGCCCGTATTCCAGGTTGCGTCCCCCGGCTTATCTCTCAATTGAACGATCGTGCTTTTCTGGGTATGCTGCTCCGGTTTGCTCGCGTGCGGCGGTGCCGCCGTGCGCGCACAATGACCGTCAACGCTGACGACGCGCCGCCGCAACGGCCCGCGTAACCGCATGGAGGCAGGCAGATGGCAGTGGATTACACGACTCGCGACGGCGTCGCCGTCCTTACGCTCAACAATCCGCCCGTCAACGGGCTCGGCTATTCGACGCGCGCCGGCCTGATGGCGGGCCTCGACCGCGCGCTGGCCGATCCGGCCGTCAAGGCGATCGTGCTGACCGGCGCGGGGCGCGCGTTCTCGGGCGGCGCCGACATCACCGAATTCAACACACCTAGGGCGCTCCAGGAGCCGAACCTGCACACCACCATTGCGGCGGTCGAGGCCAGCGCCAAGCCGGTGGTGGCCGCCGTGCACAGCGTGGTGATGGGCGGCGGGCTGGAGCTGGCGCTCGGCGCGCATTACCGGATCGCCGCGCCCGGCACCCAGGTGGCACTCCCAGAGGTCAAGATCGGCCTGCTGCCCGGCGCGGGCGGCACGCAGCGGCTGCCGCGCGCGGTGGGCCTCGAAACGGCGCTGAACATGATCGTGTCGGGCGCGCCGGTGCCGTCCGAGCAACTGGCTCAAAGCGGCCTGTTCGACGAACTGGCCGAGGGCGACCTGCTCGACGCGGCCGTGGCGCTCGCGCAGCGCGTCGGCGCGCAGCCTGGCCCGCATCCGCGCGTGCGCGACCGCACGATCGAGCATCCGAACGCGGCCGGCTTCATCCAGTTCGCGCGCAACAGCGCGAAGGCCGCCGCGCCGAACTACCCGGCGCCGCACAAGTGCATCGACGCGATCGAATCGGGCGTGCTGCACGGCTTCGATCGAGGCCTGATCGACGAGCGCGAGGGCTTCGTCGCGCTGGTGCAGACGCCCGAAAGCCGCGCGTTGCGTCACGCGTTCTTCGGCGAGCGCGCCGCGAGCAAGATCCCCGACGTGCCGGCCGACACGCCCGTGCGCGAGATCCGCCGGGTCGGCGTGATCGGCGCGGGCACGATGGGCGGCGGCATCACCATGAATTTCCTGAACGCGGGGCTGCCCGTCACGCTGCTCGAAACGCAGCAGGACGCGCTCGATCGCGGGCTGGCGACGATCCGCAAGAACTACGAGGCGCAGGTCAGGAAGGGCAAGCTCAGCGAGGCGAAGCTCGAGGCGCGCATGGCGCTGATCGCGCCGACGCTCGCCTACGACGACCTGAAGGACGTCGACCTGATCGTCGAGGCCGTGTTCGAGGAACTGGGTGTGAAGGAGCAGGTGTTCCGTCAACTCGACGCGGTGGCCAAGCCCGGCGCGATCCTGGCCTCGAACACCTCGACGCTCGACGTGAACAGGATTGCCGCGTTCACACAGCGTCCGCAGGACGTGGTCGGCCTGCACTTCTTCAGCCCGGCCAACGTCATGAAGCTGCTCGAAGTGGTGCGCGGCGCGCAAACCGCCAAGGACGTGCTGGCCACCGTCATGCAGGTCGCCAAGAAGATCCGCAAGACGGCCGTGGTGTCGGGCGTGTGTGACGGCTTCATCGGCAACCGCATGATCGAGCAGTACATCCGCCAGGCGCTGTTCATGCTGGAGGAGGGTGCGCTGCCCGCGCAGGTCGACCGCGCGATCGAGGCGTTCGGCTTCGCGATGGGGCCGTTCCGCATGAGCGACCTGGCCGGCAACGACATCGGCTGGGCGATCCGCAAGCGCCGCTACGTCGAGCAGCCCGATCTGCACTATTCGAAGATCGCCGACCGGCTGTGCGAGCAGGGCCGTTTCGGCCAGAAGACCGGCGCGGGCTGGTACGACTACCAGGCGGGCGAGCGGCGCGCCAAGCCGTCGAAGCTGGTCGACGAACTCGTGCTCGCGTATTCGAAGCAAGCCGGCGTCGAGCGCCGCGCGATCGCGGATGAAGAGATCGTCGAGCGGCTCGTGTATGCGCTCGTCAACGAGGGCGCGAAGATTCTCGAGGAAGGCATCGCCTCGAAGGCGTCCGACATCGACATGGTCTATCTGACCGGCTATGGCTTCCCGCTCTGGCGCGGCGGCCCGATGCTGTACGCCGACACGGTCGGCCTCTACAACGTCGAGCGCGCGATGCGCCGCTACGCGGCCGGCGCGAACGGCGACGCGTGGCAACCGGCGTCGTCCATTGCGGCGCTGGCCGCGAGCGGCAAGGGCTTCAACGGTTGAGGAGCGAAGCGATGATGCGAACCGACGACGTGCTGCTCGTGATCGACGTGCAGAACGATTTCATGCCGGGCGGCGCGCTGGCCGTGACCGACGGCGATGCCGTGGTGCCGGTTATCAACCGGCTCGCCCGGCGTTTCGATCAGGTGGTGATCACGCAGGATTGGCACCCGCGCGCGCACGTGTCGTTCGCGGCCAACCACCCGGGGCGCGAGCCGTTCTCGATGCTCGCGCTGCCGTACGGCGAGCAGGTGCTGTGGCCCGTGCACTGCGTGCAGGACACGCCGGGCGCGGCGCTGCATCGCGATCTCGACGTGCCGCAGGCGCGGCTCGTGATTCGCAAGGGGCTGGATGCCTCGGTCGACAGCTATTCGGCGTTCGTCGAAGCCGATCGCACGACGCCCACAGGGCTGGCCGGCTATCTGCGCGCGCTCGGCGCGAAGCGCGTGTGGTGCTGCGGCCTCGCCACCGATTACTGCGTGGCGTGGTCGGCGCTCGACGCGCGCGCGGCCGGCTTCGAGGCCGCCGTGATCGAGGACGCGTGCCGCGCCATCGACCTGAACGGCTCGCTCGAGCGCGCCTGGCGCGAACTCGACGCTGCCGGCGTGGCGCGCGTGCAGTCGGAGGCGGTGCGCGTCTGAGCGCGCTTTCACCTAGCCCGACGCCAATTCAACGCAGCGTCATCGCGCTGCAAGCCATTCCTACCCGGAGACAGGCATGACCGAAGCCGTAATCGTATCCACCGCCCGCACCGCGCTGGCCAAATCGTGGCGCGGCGCGCTCAACATGACGCACGGCGCGACGCTCGGCGGCCATGTGGTGGCCGCCGCCGTCGAACGCGCGAAGCTCGATCCCGCGCGCGTCGAGGACGTGCTGATCGGCTGCGCGAACCCCGAAGGCGCGACCGGCGCCAACATCGCGCGCCAGATCGCGCTGCGCGCCGGCTTGCCGGTGTCGGTGCCGGGCATGACCGTCAACCGCTTCTGTTCGTCGGGATTGCAAACCATCGCACTGGCCGCGCAGCGCGTGATCGCGGGCGAAGGCGAGGTGTTCGTGGCGGGCGGCGTGGAATCGATCTCGTGCGTGCAGAACGAGATGAACCACCACATGCTCCAGGAAGGCTGGCTGCGCGAGCACAAGCCCGAGATCTACTGGAACATGCTGCAGACGGCCGAGAACGTCGCCCGGCGCTACGGCATCGCCAAGGCGCGGCAGGACGAATACGGCGTGCAGTCGCAACTGCGCGCGGCGGCCGCGCGCGAGGCCGGGCGCTTCGATGCCGAGATCGTGCCGATCACGGTGCTGGCGGGCGTCGCCGACAAGGCCACCGGCCGGTTGTTCACGCGCGAGGTGACGCTGTCGGCCGACGAAGGCATCCGCGCCGACACCACGCTCGACGGCGTCGCGAAGATCCGCTCGGCTGTGCCCGGCGGCGTAATCACGGCCGGCAACGCGAGCCAGTTCTCGGACGGCGCGTCGGCCTGCGTGGTGATGGACGCCAAGCTGGCCGAGCGCGAGGGGCTGACGCCGCTCGGCATCTTCCGCGGCTTCGCCGTGGCCGGCTGCGAGCCCGACGAAATGGGCATCGGCCCGGTGTACGCGGTGCCGAAGCTGCTCAAGAAGGCGGGCCTGAAGGTTGCCGACATCGATCTGTGGGAGCTGAACGAAGCGTTCGCGGTGCAGGTGCTGTATTGCCAGGACACGCTCGGCATCCCGGCCGACCGGCTCAACGTGAACGGCGGTGCGATCGCGGTCGGCCATCCGTACGGCGTGTCGGGCGCGCGGCTGACCGGCCACGCGCTGATCGAGGGCAAGCGGCGCGGCGCGAAGTACGTGGTGGTGACGATGTGCATCGGCGGCGGGCAGGGCGCGGCCGGGCTGTTCGAGATCGCCTGAGGCGGCGAATGATTCTGACGAAAGCCTTTCCGGGCGGCGCGGGCGGTCGCATGCCGGCCGTTCGCGCCGCGCGCAAGTTTGGTAGGCTTCGGGTCTGGACGGCCGGCGCATGCCGGCTTCGGCAACCCCTCGACTCGTCAAGCAGGAAGGCACCATGATTCGTCACATCGTGATGTGGAAACTGAAGGAATCGGCAAACGGCGCCACGCGCGCCGAGAACAGCGTCACGCTCAAGCAGAAGCTCGAAGCCTGCCGTGGCATCGTGCCGGGCCTGCTCTACCTGGATGTCGGCCTCGCCACCGATGGCCTCGAAGCCACCTACGACGTGGTGCTGGTGTCCGAATTCACCGACAAGGCGTCGCTCGACGCCTATGCCGTTCACCCGGTTCACGAGGAAGTGAAGAAGTTCGTCGGCCTGGTGCGCGAATCGCGCGAGTGCATGGATTACCTCGTCGACCACGCGGCGCGGTGAGCGGCATGAGCACCACCGGCACTCCACGGCAAACGCCGCTCTCGATCGAAAGCCCGTTCGTCGACGCGCTCGGCGTGAAGCTCGTCACGGCCAAGGACGGCGCGAGCGAGATCATGCTGCCGCTGGCCGAGCAGCACATGAACACCTGGAGCATCGCGCACGGCGGCGTGACCATGACGCTGGCCGACGTAGCGCTGGCGATGGCCGCGCGCAGCCTGACCGACGACGGCGTGGGCGTGGTCACGGTGGAAATGAAGGTCAACTTCATGCAGCCGGGGCGCGGCGAGTTGCGCGCTTACGGCCGGGTGATGCACCGCTCGACCACCATGGCCTATTGCGAGGGCGAGGTGCGCGACAGCGAAGGCAACTTCGTCGCCAAGGCGGTGGGCACGTTCAAGTACATGAAACGGCTCGCGGTGGGCCGCGACATCGCCCGGCAGCGCTCGCGCACCGATCCGGGCGCGAAACCGGGGCCGAGCGACGCCTGAGCGCTCCCGCATTCCCACGGCCCCGCCCGCAACGGCGGGGCCGCTTCGTTTGGCGCGACGCCCGGCGCGTCAGACATGCTTCAAGACGCATCTACGCATCTACGCATCTACGCATCACGATCGACGATCAGGAGACAGCGATGACAGACATCAATCGGCAGGTATGGCTCGTATCCCGTCCCGACGGCGCAGCCCGCCTCGACAATTTCAAGCTGGTGGAAACGCCGCTCGCGCCGCTTGACGACGGCGAGCTGCGCGTGCGCAATCACTTCCTGTCGCTCGATCCGTACATGCGCGGCCGGATGAGCACGGCGAAATCGTATGCGGCGCCGCAGGCACTCGATACCGTGATGATCGGCGAGACGGCCGGCGAGGTGATCGAATCGCGTCATGCGGGCTTTGCCGTCGGCGATCGCGTGACCGGCATGTTCGGCTGGCAGACGCACGGCACCTCGAACGGCGCCGGGCTGCGCAAGATCGGCGCGAGCGGCGTGCCGCTGTCGGCCTATCTCGGCGTGATCGGCATGCCGGGCGTGACGGCCTGGTACGGATTGAACCGCATCATCGAGCCGAAGCGCGGCGAGACGGTGGTGGTCAGCGCGGCGAGCGGGGCGGTGGGCAGCGTGGTCGGGCAACTGGCCAAGCGCGCCGGCTGCCGCGTGATCGGCATTGCCGGCGGCGAAACCAAGTGCCGCTTCGTGGTGGAGACGCTCGGCTTCGACGCCTGCGTCGACTACAAGGCCGGGCGCATCGCCGAGGATCTGGCAGCGGCCGCGCCGGACGGCATCGATGGCTGCTTCGAGAACGTCGGCGGCCCGGGGCTCGACGCGACGCTCGCGTTGATGAACGCGTTCGGCCGGATCGCCGTATGCGGCATGATCGCGGGCTACGACGGCCAGCCCGCGCCGATCACGCAGGCCACCGCGATCCTGCGCGCACGGCTGCGCGTGCAGGGCTTCATCGTCACCGAGCAGCTCGATTCGTGGCCGCAGGCGCTGGGCGAACTCGAGGCGCTGGTGGCGAACGGCGAGCTGCATTACCGCGAGACGATCGCGCAGGGCATCGAGCGCGCGCCCGAGGCGTTTCTCGGCATGCTGAAGGGCCACAACTTCGGCAAGCAACTGGTCGCGCTGACCTGACCCGGGCGGTGTGCGCCTGCCGTGAATCGGGTTGACCCGGTTCGCAGCGCACACCGCCGCGTTCCCGACCTTTCCCGCCCATGCCGTTGAATCCTGACATCGCCCGCGTGCTCGACATGATCGAGCGCACCCGGCAACCGTCCTACGCATCGCAGACGCCGCAAGCCGTGCGCGCCGCCTATGCGCGCAGCGCGCCGATCCTCGATCTCGCGCCCGCGCCGATGGCCTCGGTGGAAGACCTGAGCGTGCCGACGCGCGACGGCGCAACGATCCGCGCGCGGCTCTATCTGCCGATCGAACCGAGCCTGGCCGAACCGCTGCCGGCGCTCGTGTATTTCCACGGTGGCGGTTTCACGATCGGCAGCGTCGACACGCACGACGCGCTATGCCGGATGTTCGCGCGCGACGCGCAGTGCGCGGTGCTGTCGGTCGATTACCGGCTCGCGCCCGAGGCGACGTTCCCGACCGCCCATGACGATGCCGACGACGCGTTCGCGTGGCTGCACCGGCACGCCGGCGAATTCGGCATCGACGCGGCGCGGCTCGCGGTGGGCGGCGACAGCGCGGGCGGCACGCTGGCCGCGGCGGTCGCGGTGCTGGCGCGCGATCGCGGCCTGCAGCCACGGCTGCAATTGCTGATCTATCCGGGGCTGACCGCCTTCCAGCAGACGGCCTCGCATGCGCGGCTCGCGCACGGCTATCTGCTGACGGCCGAAACGATTCAATGGTTTTTCTCGCAGTACGTGCCGAACCGCACCGATCGCGAGGATTGGCGCTTCGCGCCGCTCGACGGCACGCGCGGCGCGCCGTCGTTCGCGGGCCTGGCGCCGGCCTGGATCGCGGTGGCCGAATACGATCCGCTCTGCGACGAGGGCGAGGCCTATGCGGACAAGCTGCGCGCGGCCGGCAACGCCGTCGCGCTGGTGCGCTACGACGGCATGATCCACGAGTTCTTCAAGATGGGCGGCTTCGTGCCGGCGGTGCGGCAGGCGCATGCCGATGCGGCGCAGGCGTTGCGCGCGGCGTTCGAGGCCGATTAGGAGGCCTCGAACGCGAACCGCGCGCCAGCCGGGCGGGTCAGCGTGGTGCGCCGCCCAGATCGACGTCGAAGCTCGCCGCGCGCTCGAACGCACCGGGGCGCACGATGCGGTGCGAGCCGTCGTCGTCGTTGCGTTCCTTGATCTCGACCGTGAGCCGCGAACGTTCCTTCATCGTCACGCGCAGCGCGGTGGTGCCGCGTGTGCCGTATTCGGGCGTTTCGATGAAGGCGGCCGACAGCGCGCGCTCGCGGGCGAGCGGAATGCCGGTGTGCGGCAGCGCGTCGTCGTCGGCGGTGCGCGTGTCGCGCATGATGTCGATCAGCGTGTCGAGCGACGGCATGGCGTCGTCGGTCAGCAGCGTGCCCAGTTCGCTGCGCTTGCGGACCAGCTTCGGCCACGGCGTATCGAGCCGCGCGTTCGACAGGCCGTGCACGCCCGGGCCGAGCAGCAGCGGCGGGTCGAGCGGCGTATCGGGTTCGGCCGGCCGGTTGCAGTACCAGGCCAGTTCGCGGCGGCGGCAGTCGCCCACCAGCAGGTTGAAGCCGTTGTAGAGCGCGGCGGTGCCGGCAAGATGGGCGAGGTAGTCGAGCGGCGCGACGTTGCGGCCGCCGAGGAAATCGGACACCAGCTTGCCGCGCGTGGGCGCGCCGGCGCGGATGTCGAACGGGGCGCGATAGTTGGTCAGCGCGGCGAAGCGGCCATCGCGCGACACGCCGAGCCAGGTGCCGCCACCTTCGAGGTCGCGGCCGGCCAGCACGCCCGGCACATCCTCCCACCAGGCGATCGGCGCGCTCGTGCGCCGGAAAAATTCGTCACGGTTGGCGGTGAGCGTCAGCACCGGGCCATCGTCGGCCTCGGGCTGCCAGTCGAATACGATCAGGCACATCGGGTGAGTCCCTCGCTGGGATCGGGGTGCGCGGCCCGGGCAGGCGCGACGGGGCGCGCCAAGCCGCGCGCCACGATAGCACGCGCGCTCAGACTTCGGTGGGCAATGCGTAGGGCAGCGGCAGGAAGCGCAGCGCCGGGCCGTCGGCCGCGCCGAGATGGACCGAGCCGCCTTCCTGCGCGGCCAGCTTGATCTCGACCAGGGCATCGATGCCGCCCTCGGGCGACGCGGCCGCGTTGACGATCATCCCGCACGGCTGGCCCGGATCCTCGCTGTGGAACAGTTCGGTGCCGGGGCGGGCCGTGCCGGGTTCCACCTCGGCGTGCACCAGCGCCGTGCGGCGCTTGATCGTGCCGCGATACTGGCTGCGCGCGACGATTTCCTGGCCCGGATAGCAGCCCTTGCGGAAATTGACGGCGCCGATCACGTCGTAATTGACCATCTGCGGCACGAACTGCTCGACCACCGGCTGCGTGATGCGGGGCTCGGCCGCGCGAATCTCGAGCCAATCCCACACGGCCGGCGAGACGCGCGCGAGCTTGCCGTCGAGCGCGGGCGCCGCCGCGTCGAACTGCTCACGGGTGGCGATCCACAGGTAGCGCGGGCGATCGGCCGCGTCGGGCAGGCGCATCAGCGTGCCGGCCGGGCCGTCGAGCTTGGTGTGAACGCCGTCGGGCAGCGCCTCGAACAGCCCCGACAGCGCCTCGCGCACGTCGCCGGCAAAGCCGGTGGCGACCAGTTCGGCCGCGTCGCCGAGCTTGGCCTTGGCGCGCAGCACGAACATCGAGAGCCGCTTCTGCACGGCGGGCTGGATGTCTTTCGAAACGAGCAGGCGCACGCCATTGGCGCTGCGCCAGGTGGTGAACGACGCCAGCAGCCGGCCCTTCGGCGAGCAGTAGCCGGCCAGCCGCACGCTGGCCGCATCGAGGTGTTCGACATCGTTGGTGAGTTGGCTGTGCAGGAACGTCGCGGCATCGTCGCCGGCGACATCGATGATGCCGAACTGCGGCAGCGCCGCGTAGGCGCCGCCCGTGCGCACCGCCTCGAATTCGGCGGCGGCGGGACGGGGCAGGTCGGGGAGGCTGGGGGCAGCCGCGGCGGGCGCCCCGTTCGTGATCGGTAGGTTCATGGAACTGGGGAGCAGTCAATCCTGACTTTGGCGGAGACAAGCAAGTATTATATTGACCTTCACCGAACCCCGTTGCCGATGTCCTTACTCTCAAAATGCGCCGCGCTCGCGGCGGCGGCCGTCGTCGCGGCCGCTGCACTGGCGGGCGGCGGTTATTATCTGGCGATCCAGCCCCTCGTTTTGCCGGCACCGACCATCGATGTCACGATCAAGCCCCGCAGCAGCGTCAAGAGCGTCGCACAGCAGCTCGTGCATGGCGGCGTGCCGCTGCAGCCGCAGTTGTTCACGCTGATGACGCGCGTGCTCGGCCTGTCGAGCCGCCTCAAATCGGGCAATTACGAATTCAATACCGGCTTGACGTCGTACGACGTCCTGCAGAAGCTCGCGCGCGGCGACGTCAACGAATACGTGGCGACCGTGATCGAGGGCTGGACCTTCAAGCGCATGCGTGCCGAACTCGACACCAATCCGGCCCTCGTGCACACCACGCTCGGCCTGAGCGACACGGAAGTGCTGCGCACGATCGGCGCGACGCCGGCCGAGATCAACCGCGGCAGCGGCGAGGGCCTGTTCTTTCCCGATACCTACCTGTTCGACAAGGGCACCAGTGATATCAACGTCTACCGGCGCGCCTACCACCTGATGCAGACGCGCATCGACGAGGCGTGGCGCATGCGGGCACCGGGCCTGCCGTATCGCTCGCCCTATGAAATGCTGACGGTGGCGTCGATCGTCGAAAAGGAAACCGGCCACGCGGCCGACCGCTCGCTGGTGGCGGCGGTGTTCGCGAACCGGCTGAAGATCGGCATGCCGCTGCAGACCGACCCGAGCGTGATCTACGGCCTGGGCGACGCTTACGACGGCCACCTGCGCCGACGGGATCTGCAAATGGACACTCCTTACAATACTTACACGCGCCGCGGCCTGCCGCCGACGCCGATCGCGCTTCCGGGCGTGGCGGCGCTGCAGGCCGCCGTGAACCCGGCCGCCACCGCGGCGCTCTATTTCGTCGCGAAGGGCGACGGCACGAGCGTCTTCTCGGATACGCTCGGCGATCACAACAAGGCCGTGGACAAATACATTCGAGGTCAATGAGATGGCGCGTGGAAAATTCATCACGTTCGAGGGGATCGACGGCGCGGGCAAGACCACGCACCTCGCCTGGTTCTGCGAGCAATTGCGCGCGCGGGGCGCGAGCGCCGGCCGGCAGGTCGTGCAAACGCGCGAGCCGGGCGGCACCACGCTCGGCGAGGCGCTGCGCACGGTGTTGCTGGAGCAACCGATGGACCTGGAAACCGAGGCGCTGCTGATGTTCGCGAGCCGTCGCGAGCATCTGGCGCGCGTGATCGAGCCGGCGCTCGGGCGCGGCGACTGGGTGGTGTCCGATCGCTTCTCCGACGCCACGTTCGCCTACCAGGGCGGCGGGCGCGGCCTGCCGCGCGACAAGCTGGAAGCGCTCGAACGCTGGGTGCAGGGCGGTTTCCAGCCCGATCTGACGCTGCTGTTCGACGTGCCGCCCGATATCGCCAGCGAACGGCGCGGCGCGGCGCGCGCGCCCGACAAGTTCGAGGCGGAAAGCGACGCGTTTTTCCTGCGCACGCGCGCCGAATATCTGCGCCGTGCCGAGGAAGCGCCTTACCGTTTCGTGATCGTCGACGCCACGCAGTCGATCGCGCAGATCCAGCGGCAGCTCGACGCCGTGCTGGCCGCGCTTTGAGCAGGGGGCCGATCCGATGATCTATCCGTGGCAAACCGACGACTGGAACCGCCTCCAGGCGCTGCGCACGGCCTGGCCGCATGCGCTGCTGCTGCACGGCCAGGCCGGCATCGGCAAGCTGCGCTTCGCGCAGCATCTGGCGCAGGGCTTCCTGTGCGAGGCGCCGCAGGCCGACGGCGAGCCGTGCGGCCAGTGCGTGGCCTGCAACTGGTTCGCGCAGGGCAACCATCCCGACTACCGGGTGGTGCTGCCCGAGGCGCTGGCCGGAGAGGCGCCGGGCGCGGTGGCCGAGGAGCCGAAGGCCGACGATGAAGGCGGCAAGAAAACCCGCACGCCGAGCAAGGAAATCAAGATCGAGCAGGTGCGCGGGCTGCTCGATTTCGCCGGCGTGGGTTCGCACCGCGGCGGCGCGCGCGTGGTGGTGCTGTATCCCGCCGAGGCGCTCAACGTGGCCGCTGCCAACGCATTGCTCAAGACGCTCGAGGAGCCGCCGGCGGGCATGGTGTTCCTGCTGGTGTCGGCGCGGCTCGACCGGCTGCTGCCGACCATCATCAGCCGCTGCCGCCAATGGCCGATGACCTTGCCGTCGCACGAGGCCGCCGTGGCCTGGCTCGACGCACAGCGCGTGCCCGATGCGGCCGCGTTGCTGGCCGAGGCCGGCGGCGCGCCGCTGACCGCGCTCGCGCTGGCCAGCGACGAGCACCGGCCGCTGCGCGACTGGACGCTGGCACAATTGGCCGCCGGCCCGAAGTGCGACGCGTTCGCCTGCGGCGAATCGCTCCAGAAGCTGCCGGTGCCGGTCGTGCTCGGCTGGCTGCAGCGCTGGAACTACGATCTGCTGGCCCAGCGCGCGGCCGGTCAGCCGCGTTATTTCCCGGCCCAGCGCGCCGCGCTCGAACGCTGCGCGGCGGCCGTCGACGCGAACGCGTTCGCGCGTTTCACCAAGACCGTCACGCGGCAGCGCGCGGTCGAGAATCACCCGCTCAATGCGCGGCTCGTGTTCGAGGAGCTGTTCCTCGGCTATCGCGAGATGTTCGCGTGAGCCCCAGGCCGCCCAGCCCGGGCCACGCCGCGCCGGCTTTTTTCACCGTCTGACAGGAAGCGCAGGATGTTCGTCGATTCCCATTGCCACATCAATTTCGAAGGCCTCGCCGACCGGCTGCCCGAGGTGCTCGCCAACATGCGCGAGCAGCAGGTCACGCATGCGCTGTGCGTGTCGGTCGATCTGGAAACGCTGCCGCAGGTGCTCGCGATCGCCGAGCAGCACGCGCACATCTACGCGTCGGTCGGCGTGCATCCCGATCACGAGGACGTGCGCGAGCCGTCGCTGGCCGAACTGATCGAGCTGGCCGCGCACCCGAAGGTGGTGGCGATCGGTGAAACCGGCCTCGACTACTACCGGCTCGGCGAGCGCAGCATCGCCGACATGGAATGGCAGCGCGAGCGCTTTCGCACTCACATTCGCGCCGCGCACGCCACGCGCAAGCCGCTGATCATCCACACGCGGGCCTCGTCGGAAGACACGCTGCGGATCATGGCCGAGGAAAACGCCTCGGTGCCGGGCGGCGTGATGCACTGCTTCACCGAGCCGTGGCCGGTGGCCGAGGCGGCGCTCGCGCAGAACTTCCATATCTCGCTGTCGGGCATCGTCACGTTCAAGAAGGCCGAGGACGTGCAGGACGTGGCGCGGCGCGTGCCGATCGAGCGCCTGCTGATCGAAACCGACTCGCCGTACCTCGCGCCGGTGCCGTATCGCGGCAAGCCGAATGAACCTGCGTACGTCAGTTATGTCGGACGCTTTATCGCGGCGCAACGTGGCATGTCCGACGACGCGCTCGCCGCCGCGACCTCGCAGAACTTTTTCCGGCTGTTCGGCATCGCCGCCTGAGGCGCTGCCGCACCGGATCAACCCAGGGTAGGAGCCAACAATATGAAACCGATGAACGGTCCGTCCATGTCTCGCCCGGGCGTCGCGCTGCGCGCGCTCGTCCTGTCCGCCGGCCTGGCAGCCGGCTTCGCCGCGCCGCTCGCGCACGCCGAATCGCGCGATGCGATCGTCAAGGCCGTCAAGTTCGACGATATCAGCGACATCGCCAAGCAACTGAAGCAGGGCCTCGACCCGAACCTGACCGACGACAAGGGCAATCCGCTGCTGGTGATCGCCGCGCGCGAAAAGTCCGACAAGGTGGCCGACGCGCTGGCGTCCGCGCCGAACGTCGATCTCGAGAAAACCGATCCGGCCGGCGAGAACGCGCTGATGATGGCGTCGCTCAACGGCGATTTGCCGCTCGTCAAGCTGCTGATCGACAAGGGCGCCGAAGTCAGCAAGAAGGGCTGGTCGCCGCTGCATTACGCGGCTACCAACGGCCAGGACGAGGTGGTGCGCTACCTGATCGACAAGTCGGCCTATATCGACGCCGGCTCGCCGAACGGCACGACGCCGCTGATGATGGCCGCGCGCGGCAACCACGACACGACCGTCACGCTGCTGCTCGACCAGGGCGCCGATCCGGCCATCAAGAACCAGCTCGGCGTCACCGCGCTGGAATTCGCCCAGCACTACAAGGCGCCCGACGCGGTCCAGATCCTCTCGAAGCGCACCACGCGCCTCGGCGACGCCCAGCCCGCGAACGGGAATGGGGCTGGTGGCCAAAACAGTGCAAAATAGCGGTTTTGGGCGCGGCGCTTGCCGCGCCGCTTTCGTCGTACCGGCCTGACGCCGCCGACCTGACATAAGGAATATCCAATGTTGCGGGCGCTGTTTTTTGCCGCCGTGTTCGTCGCGCCGCTTTCCGCGCACGCCTTCACGGCTGGTGATCTCGACAAGCTCTGTGCGAAGACCGACGTGAAGTCGCGCGCATCGTGCGGTGCGTATATCGAGGGCGCCGCGGATGGCGTCTACAACACGATCGACGCCATCGGCGGCACCACCGGGCCACGCGTCGGCCAGTATTTCTGCCTTCCGCCCGACATCAAGGCGCAGCAGATGACCGACGCGATCCGCAAGTACGTCGCCGAGAATCCCAAGATCGTCGACTACAACGCGAGCACGGCCGTGTCGCTCGGCCTCGGCAAGGCGTTTCCGTGCCGCAACGGCAACTGATCTGAATCACGGGCGCACCCGCATCGGCGGCCGGTTTGCGCCGGCGCAGCGGGCCGCCCGCGCCTGACACAGCGTTGCCGGCTTCGGCCGGCCTTCCTGGCGCACCGTGGCGATTTTCGCGCGGCCGCGCCCCGAACCACCTGTAGCGGGCACCCCGCCCGCCCCAACGACGACACCCCGCGCGATGACGATCCCTATCGATCAACTCGCGGCCATCGCCGATGCGCCGCTCCACACCTGGCTTGGCACGCTGTTCGTTGCCGTGCTCCTGCTGGCCCTCGCGGCCGGTGTCCACCGGCTCGGCGCGCGAATCCTGATTCCGCTCGCGCGCCCGTATCCGTTCATGAACGTCATCGTGCGCTATATCGACCGGCCCGCGCTCGCCGTGCTGTCGTTCCTCGTGCTCGAATTCCTGTCCCTGCAAGTCGCCGACGAGCTGTCGCATGCGGGCGGCCTGCGCACGCTGTCGGCCGTCGGGCTGATCATCGCGCTGACCTGGCTGCTGATGCGGCTCGCGGCGGCGGTGGGCGAGGCGATCGTGCAGGCCAATCCGGTCGACCGGGCCGACAATCTTGCCGCGCGCCGTATCCACACCCAGGCGCGGGTGCTGGCGCGCTCGGCGATGGTGGTGGTGGTGATCGTCGGTGCGGGCGCCGCGCTGATGACGTTTCCGAACGTGCGGCAGATCGGCGCCAGCCTGCTGGCGTCGGCCGGCGTGGCCGGGCTGGTGGCCGGTATCGCCGCGCGGCCGGTGCTCGGCAACCTGATCGCGGGCTTGCAGATCGGCCTCTCGCAACCGATCCGGCTCGACGACGTGGTGGTGATCCAGGGCGAATGGGGCCGGATCGAGGAAATCACCGGCACCTATGTCTCGGTGCGGCTCTGGGATCAGCGCCGGCTGGTGGTGCCGCTGCAATGGTTCATCGAGAATCCGTTCCAGAACTGGACCCGCAACAGCGCCGAGATCATCGGCACGGTGTTCCTGTTCGTCGATTACCGCACGCCGCTCGAACCGCTGCGTGCGGAGCTGTCGCGGATCGTGACCTCGGCGCCCGAGTGGGATGGCCGCGTGCAGGTGTTGCAGGTGACCGACGCGACCGAGCGCTCGATCCAGTTGCGCGCGCTGGTCAGCTCGGTCGATTCGTCGCTGTCGTGGGACTTGCGCTGCCGCGTGCGCGAAGGCTTGATCGCGTTCCTGCAGACGCATTACCCGGACAGTCTGCCGCGCGGGCGCATGGAGCTGGCCACGCCGGGCGAGGCGAGCACGCCGGACCTGCCGTCGTGGCTGTCGCACGAACCGGCCTCCAGCACCTCGGCCAATACGCCGGCCGATCCGGCCGCGGCCGAAGCGCCGCTGCGCTGAACCGGGCCGATCCGTCATGAGCCATGCTGCCTCCCGCCCATCGCTGCCGCCGCTGACCGCCCTGGCCGTCGAGAACTACCGCTCGCTGCGCGATTTCATCGTGCCGCTGGCCGGGCTCAACGTGGTGACGGGGCCGAACGGCAGCGGCAAATCGAGCGTCTACCGCGCGCTGCGGCTGCTGGCCGATACGGCGCAGGGCCGCGCGATTCCGTCGCTGGCGCGCGAGGGCGGGCTGGCCTCCACGTTGTGGGCCGGCCCCGAGCGCTTCTCGCGCGCGATGCAGGCGGGCGAGGCGCCGGTGCAGGGCGTGACCCGCTCCGGCCCGGTGTCGCTGAAGCTCGGCTTCACCTGCGAGGATTTCGGTTACGCGATCGACGTCGGCCTGCCGATCGTCTCCGAGACCCAGTTCGGCCTCGATCCGGTGATCAAGCGCGAATGCGTCTGGGCCGGCGCGCTGCTGCGGCCGTCGACACTGCTGGTCGATCGGCAGGGTGCGCACCTGCGCACCCGCACGGCCGGCGGCGAATGGCGCAGCGTGCCGCAGCCGGTCGCGTCGTTCGACAGCATGCTGACCGAGTTCGTCGATCCGGCCGGCGCACCCGAGATGATCGCGGTGCGCGAGCGGATCCGCTCGTGGCGCTTCTACGACCATTTCCGCACCGATGCCGGCGCGCCGGCCCGCCAGACCCAGATCGGCACGCACACGCCGGTGCTGGCCGACGACGGCGCCGATCTGGCCGCGGCCCTGCAGACGATCATCGAGATCGGCGACCACGAGGCGTTGGCGGCCAGCATCGACGATGCGTTCCCCGGTGCACGGGTGGCCGTCGACAACGTCGGCGGGCGCGGGCGCTTCGAGGTGACGATGCGCCAGCCCGGCCTGCTGCGCCCGCTCGGCGCGGCCGAGCTGTCGGACGGCACGCTGCGCTACCTGCTGCTCGCGGCCGCGCTGCTGACGCCGCGCCCGCCGGCGCTCCTGGTGCTGAACGAACCGGAAACCAGCCTGCATCCGGACCTGCTGCCGGCGCTCGGCCGGTTGATCGCGCTGGCCTCCGCGCGCTCGCAGGTGATCGTCGTGTCGCATGCGTCGCGGCTGATCGCGACGCTGGAGCGCGAGGCCGGCAGCCTGTCGCTGGTGCTCGACAAGCGGCTCGGCGAAACCCGTCTCGATGAAGACGGCCCAGAGCGCCCGGCCTGGAAATGGCCGTCGCGCTGAGTGCGGCGTCGGCTTGCCGGGCGGCTTGAAATCGGGTCGAACACCGGCTGCCGCGATGCGGTAAATCAGACCGCCATCGAATGTATCCGTGCTGTAACAACGTCCAGAAAATGCAATCCGGGTGCCCAGGCGGCCGCCGATCGGCCAATAATGGCGCAGTACCGGCGCGCGGCAGGCGGTGGCTTTGTCGCGCCGCAGCCGGCGGGCGTTCCTGGAGAACATAACGATGAAGATTGCTCAGATCGCGCCTTTGACCGAATCGGTGCCGCCGAAGCTCTACGGCGGCACGGAACGCGTCGTGTCCTACATCACCGAGGCGCTGGTTGAACTCGGACACGACGTCACGCTGTTCGCGAGCGGGGATTCGCAAACCAGCGCGAAGCTCGATGCCGTGTGGCCGCGCGCCATGCGGCTCGACGTGTCGATCCGCGACCGCGTCGCCCCGCACATGCTGCTGATGGAGCGCGTGGCGCGCCGCGCCGCCGAGTTCGACGTGCTGCATTTCCATATGGATTACTACTCGTTCTCGGTGTTCAAGCGGCAGCCCACGCCGTTCCTGACCACCTTGCACGGCCGTCTCGACCTGCTCGAACAGCAGCCGATCTTCGACCTGTTCGATACCGCGCCGGTGGTATCGATCTCGAACTCGCAGCGCCAGCCGCTGCCGCGCGCGAACTGGCTCGGCACGGTGCTGCACGGGCTGCCCGACACGCTCTACACGCCGCAGCCGGTCGAGCCGCGCTATCTGGCGTTCCTCGGCCGCATTTCGCCCGAGAAGCGCGTCGATCGCGCGATTCGCATCGCCGAGCGCTGCGGCCTGCCGATCCGCATCGCGGCCAAGGTGGACGCAGCTGACGAAGAATATTTCGAACGCAAGATCAAGCCGCTGTTCGCGCTGCCGCACGTCGAATACATCGGCGAGATCGCCGACAACCAGAAGGCCGAATTCCTGTCCGGCGCGCATGCGCTGCTGTTCCCGATCGACTGGCCGGAGCCATTCGGCCTGGTGATGATCGAGGCGATGGCGTGCGGCACGCCGGTCATCGCGTTCAATCGCGGCGCGGTGCCGGAGGTGATCGACGAAGGGTTGACCGGCTATATCGTCGAGGACGAAATCGGTGCGGTGGCGGCCGTGAACCGGCTGTCGCGGCTGTCGCGCACGCGTGTGCGGCAGCGCTTCGAGGAGCGTTTCACGTCGCGCCGGATGGCGCAGCAGTACGTGGATGTCTATCAGGCGCTGATCCGCGCGCAGAAGCGCTCGCGCTTCAAGGTGATCGATTCGGCATCGTGACGATGCGGCTGGCCGAAGGCACTGGCACCCGCAAACAAGAACGCCCCGAGTTTCTCGGGGCGTTTTTTCATGCTCGCTGGATTGCGTATCGGCACCCGCGCGGCCCTTGCCGGCCGCACGAGCGCGTTATGCTCACCGGCTTACGGGTTGATGCGCGATACCTTGGTGCCGTTGATCGACACGTCGCCCATCAGGCCCGCGTTGGTCAGCACGATCACTTCCACCGGCGCGGTGGCCGTGTTGGTGTCGACCGCGCCGTTCGCGCCCATCTTGACAAGCGCGACCGAGGCGTCGGCGCCGGCCGACCAGCCGTCGGTGCCGCGGAATTTGTCGAGCGCATCCTGCGTCATGAACAGGAACACCACGGCCTTCGATTGCGCACCGGCCTGCAGGCCGACCGACAGCGAAGACGTGTTGTAGTAGCCGGCCGTGCTGCCGCCGACGCGCAGCGCGCCGTTGCCGGTTTGCGCGCCGACGATGAAGCCCGCCTGCAACACGCTCGGGAACACCAGGATGCCGCGCGACTTGGCGGCCAGTTCGCGCGAGCCGGGCACGGTGGTGTAGAGGCGCGACAGCGTCGCGTTCACGCTGGCGTCGATCGCGTTGCGCTTCGAGGCGCTGGTCGAGGCGTTATCGGGCTTGTCCGGGGTGGTGGTGCAGCCGGTCAGTGCGAGACTTCCGACGATGAGCGCGGCGGCGGCTTTCAACACGAGATTGCGTTTTTGCATGTTGTTTTCTCCATCAGGTGTGGTTTCGCGGGTCGTCCCGCCGAAACGGGGTCAAGCGCCACGTTTATATCACAGCCATCCGCGGCTTATCGCCGCATCTCGGTAAAAACAGTGTCAAATCGTTTCAGATCGTTAACGTATTGATTCGGCTGGTGAAATTTTGAATTTCTCAATAGTTGAAAGCCAATCGGAAGGCGGACGCCACGCACCATGAAAAATGCCGCGCCCGCGTGAGCAGGGCGCGGCATCGGAGCGTGACGCAGCGGGAACCGCGCGCGTCAGGCCGGCGGCTGGTTCGACAGGCAGCTCTTCATGAATGCCTTGCGGTCGTCACCCTTCTTGCCGGTGGCTTGCGTATTGCAGGCCTTCATCTTGTCCTGTTGCGACATCTTCGGCGGGGTGGCCGACAGGCAATCCTTCATGAACGCCTTGCGGTCGTCGCCCTTCTTGCCGGCGGCTTGCGTGTTGCAGGCCTTCATCTTGTCTTGCTGGCTGTTCGCGGCGAACGCGGGGGAAGCCAGCATGCCGCCGACGAGCAGCGCGGCCATGAGCGATCGGATTTTCATTGGACACTCCGGTTCAATAATTGGCGTAGTCGTGACACCTGGGACGATGCGCGTGGCGCGAATCGCCGGGCCATTATGGCAAACCATTTCGGGAACAACAAAGGGACTAACGCGTGGCGGGGCCGCCGCGTTGACGGTGTTTCCACCAACGGGGCGGGCGTTTCGCGGCCAGGCCTCCCGAACCGGCAGGCCACCTCGCACGTCGGCAATCGCAGCGATTACAATCCCGGCCATGACACTTCCGACCTCCCAACCGACTTCCTCCGCCGCGCCGGCCTCGCTGCCGCGCATCGCGGTTCTCGCCACCGGCGGCACGATCGCGGGCGCCGCGCCCGACGCCACCAACACGGCCGGCTACCAGGCCGGCGCGCTCGGCATCGCCTCGCTGCTCGACGCCGTGCCGGCGCTGGCGCGCGTCGCGCAGATCGAGGGCGAGCAGATCGCCAGCATCGACAGCAAGGATCTCGATCCGGCGCTGTGGATCGTGCTGGCGCAGCGTGTCGACGCGCTGGCTGCCGATCCGCGCATCGACGGCATCGTGATCACCCACGGCACCGACACGCTGGAGGAAACCGCCACGCTGCTGCATCTGGCCGTCAAGACCGCCAAGCCGGTGGTGCTGACCGCGGCGATGCGCCCGGCCACCTCGCTGTCGTCCGACGGCCCGCTGAACCTGCTCAATGCCGTGACCGTCGCGGCCAGCCCGGCCGCGCACGGCCAGGGCGTGCTGGTTGCGTTCAACAACAAGATCCACAGCGCGCGCGACGTGGTGAAGACCAGCACCTACGCTGTCGATGCGTTCCAGTCGCCGGAGCTGGGCGTGCTCGGCTGGGTGCAGGACGGCCGTGTCGAATTCGCGCGCGGCGTGGTGCGTGCGCATACCGCCGCGACGCCGTTCGCGGTGGGCGCCGAGTGGCCGGCCGTCGAGATCGTGACGAGCTATGCGGGCGTGTCGCGCACGGCCGTCGATGCGCTGGTGGCGGCCGGGGTGAAGGGCATCGTCGTGGCGGGCACCGGCAACGGCTCGATCCACGCCACGTTGCAGGCCGCGCTGGTCGATGCGGTGGCGAAGGGCGTGGCCGTGGTGCGCGCCTCGCGCGTCGGCTCGGGCCACGTGATGCGCAACGGCGCGGCCAGCGACGATGCGCTGGGCTTTGTCAGCGCCGGCTCGTTGAATCCGTTCAAGGCGCGCGTGCTGCTGATGCTGGCGCTCGCATCCGGCGTGAGCGGTGCGCAGGCCTTGCAGGCGGCGTTCGATACGTATTGAATACGGAGCGCCGGGCCTGACGAGCTAAGCGACACAACCGATGCGTCGCCATGAAAAAAGCGGACTCGCGAGTCCGCTTTTTCGTTGTTGCACCGTGCGCGCAAGCGAACGATACGGTGCCGCGAATCGATCCGACGAGCGGACGCCCGGTGACGACGTCTGACCGACCAAGGCTTCCCCGGCATCGCCGGGCGCCGCTGCGGACCCCAACACCGCTCTCAGCCCAGAGCGGCCTTCAAACCGCCCGCCGGATCTCGCGATCCATCGGGCGCCCCACGGGTGGGCGGCGATGCCGCCCGTGTGTCCTGCCTGTCGTGCACCCGCGTTATTTGGCTTCGGCGATTTCGAGGTTCGACATGATTTCCAGCGCGCGCACGATGGCCGAGTGATCCCAGGCCTTGCCGCCGTGCGCCGCGCAGACGCTGAACAGTTGCTGCGCGCTCGACGTGTGCGGCAGCGCGAGGCCGAGCCGGCGTGCGCCGTCGAGCGCCAGGTTCAGGTCCTTCTGGTGCAGCTCGATGCGGAAGCCCGGATCGAAGGTGCGCTTGGTCATCCGCTCGCCGTGCAGTTCGAGGATTCGCGATGCCGCGAAGCCGCCCATCAGCGCGCGGCGCACGCGTTCCGGGTCGGCGCCCGAGCGCGCCGCGAACAACAGCGCCTCGGCCACGGCCTCCAGGTTCAGCGCGACGATGATCTGGTTCGCGACCTTGGTGGTCTGGCCGGCACCGTTGTCGCCGACCAGCGAGATGTTCTTGCCCATCGCCTCGAACAGCGGTTTCGCGCGCTCGAACGCTTTCTCCGGGCCGCCCACCATGATCGTCAGCGTGGCGTCGCGCGCGCCGACCTCGCCGCCCGAGACGGGCGCATCGAGGTAATCGCAGCCAAGCGCGTTGATCTGCCTTGCGAATTCCTGCGTGTCGAGCGGCGAGATCGAGCTCATGTCGATCACCAGCTTGCCGGCCGTCAGGCCGCGGGCCACGCCGTCGTCGGCGAACAGCACGTTGCGCACGTCGGGCGTGTCGGGAACCATCGCGATGATGATCTCGGCGCTGTCGGCCACCGCCGTCGAGTTGCCGACCACGCGGGTGCGCTCGCGCAGGTCGTCGGGCACCGGGTAGGCGCCGTTCACCACCAGCGTGTGGCCGGCCTTGAGCAGGTTGCGGGCCATGTGCGAGCCCATGATGCCGAGTCCGATGAATCCGATCGTTGCCATATGTTCAAGTCTCCTGAATGAGTGGGGGCGGGCGGGGGGCGCGGTGGCTCAGGCGTATTCGGCGCTGCGTTGCTTCGCCTCGCGCAGCCAGCCGAGGCCGTCGCGCGTGGTGCCGCGCGGCTTGTACTCGCAGCCGACGTAGCCGTCGTAGCCGAGTTCGTCGAGCAGTGCGAACAGGTACGGGTAATGGATCTCGCCGGTGCCCGGCTCGTGGCGGCCCGGGTTGTCGGCAAGCTGGATGTGCGCGATCGACGGCAGCTTCGCGCGCAGCGTCGCCGCGAGTTCGCCTTCCATGCGCTGCATGTGATAGATGTCGTACTGCAGGAACAGGTTGTCCGAACCGACCGCGCGGATCACGTCGAGCGCCTCGGCCGAACGGTTCAGCGCGAAGCCCGGGATGTCGTAGGCGTTGCACGGCTCGACCAGCAGGCGGATGCCTTCCTGCTCGAGCGCCTTCGCCGCGAAGCGCAGGTTCTCGACGATCGTCACCAGCGTGGTGTCGCGCGCCGCGCTGGCCGATGCGATGCCCACCAGGCAGTTCAGTTGCGGCACCTTGAGCGCCTTCGCGTAGTCGATCGCGCGGCCCACGCCGTCCTGGAATTCGGCGGTGCGGTCGGGCAGGCAGGCGATGCCGCGCTCGCCCTGTTCCCAGTTGCCGGCCGGCAGGTTGTGCAGCACCAGCTTCAGGCCGTGCGTGTCGAGCCGTTCCGCCAGTTCCTGCTTGTCGTACGGGTAGGGGAACAGGAACTCGACGGCGTCGAAGCCCGCTTGCGCGGCCGCCTGGAAGCGGTCGAGGAACGGCAGCTCGTTGAACAGCATCGTCAGGTTCGCGGCGAATTTCGGCATGAGGGTGTCTCCGGTCGGTCAGTCAATCAATCAGGAAAACGAATCGAATCGACGCGTGGGTGAGTCGATTCGATTCGGCGCAGCGAAGCCTCGCTCAATCGAGCAGCGAGATGGCGGTCGGCGCATGTTCGGGGCGCTCGGCCAGCGGCTCGAATTCGTTGATGGCGTCGATCTCGGCGCCCATCGCGATATTGGTCACGCGCTCGAGAATCACTTCGACCACCACCGGCACGCTGAACTCGGCGATCAGGCGCTTGGCCTGCTCGAAGGCCGGTGCGATCTCCTCCGGCTTGGTGACGCGCAGCGCCTTGCAGCCGAGCCCTTCGGCCACCGCGACGTGATCGACGCCGTAGCTGCCGAGTTCGGGCGCATTGATGTTCTCGAACGCGAGCTGCACGCAGTAATCCATGTCGAACTGGCGCTGCGCCTGGCGGATCAGGCCGAGATACGAGTTGTTCACCACCACGTGCACGTAGGGCAGCTTGAACTGCGCGCCCACCGCCAGCTCCTCGATCATGAACTGGAAGTCGTAGTCGCCCGACAGCGCCACGATCGGCCGCGACGGGTCGGCCACGCGCACGCCGAGCGCGGCCGGAATGGTCCAGCCGAGCGGGCCGGCCTGGCCGCAGTTGATCCAGTTGCGGGCCTTGTAGACATGCAGGAATTGTGCGCCGGCAATCTGCGACAGGCCGATCGTGCTGACGTAGCAGGTGTTGCGGCCGAACGCCTGGTTCATCTCTTCGTACACGCGCTGCGGCTTGATCGGCACCTCGTCGAAATGGGTTTTGCGCTGTTGCGTGCGCTTGCGGGCCTGGCATTCGGCCAGCCACGCGCCGCGATCCTTCAGGCGGCCGGCGGCCTTCCATTCGGCGGCTACCTCGACGAACAGTTCGAGCGCCGCCTTCGCGTCCGACACGATGCCGAGATCGGGGCCGAACACGCGGCCGATCTGGGTCGGTTCGATATCGACGTGCACGAATTTGCGGCCCTTCGTATAGACCTCGACGCTGCCCGTATGACGGTTGGCCCAGCGGTTGCCGATGCCGAGCACGAAATCGGAGGCGAGCAGCGTGGCGTTGCCGTAGCGGTGCGAGGTCTGCAGGCCGACCATGCCGGCCATCAGCGGGTGATCGTCGGGAATCGCGCCCCACGACATCAGCGTCGGGATCACCGGCACGCCGAGCGTTTCCGCGAAGCTCACCAGCAGGTCCTCGGCCGCCGCGTTCAGCACGCCGCCGCCCGACACGATCAGTGGGCGTTCCGCGTCGTTGAGCAGGCGCAGCGCGGCCTCGATCTGCGTGCGCGTCGCCTTCGGCTTGTAGACCGGCAGCGGCTCGTAGGTGTCGATGTCGAATTCGATCTCGGCCAGTTGCACGTCGATCGGCAGATCCACCAGCACCGGGCCGGGGCGGCCCGAGCGCATCAGGTGGAAGGCCTGCTGGAACACGCGCGGCACCAGAGCCGGCTCGCGCACGGTCACGGCCCACTTGGTGACCGGCTTGGCGATCGATTCGATGTCGACGGCCTGGAAATCCTCCTTGTAGAGCCGGGCGCGCGGCGCCTGGCCGGTGATCGCGAGGATCGGGATCGAATCGGCCTGGGCCGAATAGAGGCCCGTGATCATGTCGGTGCCGGCCGGGCCGGAGGTGCCGACGCACACGCCGATGTTGCCGGGGGCGGCGCGCGTGTAGCCCTCGGCCATGTGCGAGGCGCCCTCGACGTGGCGGGCCAGCACGTGACCGATCGCGCCGGAGCGGCGCAGCGCCGAATAGAACGGATTGATCGCGGCGCCCGGAACGCCGAAGGCGGTCTGGATGCCTTCTTTCTCGAGCACCAGAACGGCTGCGTCGACGGCTCTCATCTTGGCCATGCATGTCTCCTTGGAATGGCGAATCACGGTGTGGAGACACTGTATGGCTGCGTCAAAGCTTTGATAAGATCGCCGCTTGTCGCTTATTTCAGAACTAAAAGTATCGAATCGGGGGTGCAGGCCGAGTCGTCAGGCTCGGGGGCCTGCCGATCGATCGAATGGACGGAGACGGACGATGGACCGGTTCAAGCAGATCGAGACGTTCATGCGCGTGGCCGACGCCGGCAGCCTCGCCGCGGCGGCGCTGGAGGAGGGGGTGTCGCCGGTGGTGCTGGGGCGGCGCATCGACGCGCTGGAAAAGCGCCTCGGCGTGAAGCTGATGTATCGCTCGACGCGGCGGCTGGTGGTCAGCGAGGAGGGCGCGGCCTTTCTCGAACGCTGCCGCGGCCTGCTCAGCGATTGGGCGCAGGCCGAAAACGAGGTGGCGGCTGGGCGCCGTGCCATCAACGGGCACCTGATCGTGTCGGCGCCGGCCGCGTTCGGCCGCAAGCACGTCGCGCCGTTCGCGCCTGCGTTCGCCGCCGACAAGCCCGAATTGCAGATGTCGTTCAACCTGACCGATCGCGTGGTGGACCTGGTGCGGGAGGGCTACGACCTGTCGATCCGGATCGGCGGCGCGGTCGATCCGAACTTCGTCGCCGTCAAGCTGGCGACCAACCGCCGGGTGGTGTGCGGCACGCCCGACTATTTCCGCCGCCACGGCCGCCCGAAGGCGCTGGAGGATCTGCCGAAGCACAACTGCCTCGCGTTCAACCTGCAAGGGGGCCAGAACCGCGGCTGGTATTTTCGCCGCAACGGCAAGGTGGCGACGATCCGCGTGGCCGGCAATCTCGACTGCAACGACGGCGAGCTGCTGCACCGCTGGGTGTCGGAAGGGCTCGGGCTCGGCTGGCGTTCCACCTGGGAGATCGCGCGCCAGCTCGAAACGGGCGAGCTCGAAACCGTGCTCGACGAATTCGCGCTGCCCGATTACGACATCCTGGCGGTCTACCCGCAGCAACGCTACGTGCCGGCGCGCGTGCGCTATTTCATCGACTATCTGCGCGAGGCGTATGCGCAGCCGGGGTACTGGCGCGGAGCAAGCTGAGGGGGCGCGGCGCACCAATCGGGACAGATCGCGGGCCGTGGTCAGGCCGATTTCGACGGCTCGGCCGGCCAGTTGCCGTTCAAGTCGTTGAAAACACGACCGATTCACGCCGGAAACCCGCTGAAACCGTTGCGTGAGCCTGCCGAACGGGTTATGATCTTCGGCTTCTCACTTGCCACACCGGTTCCGACGCCCGGGTGGCTTTAATCCCCAAGGAGTGTGTATGCGTCATTACGAAATCGTATTTATCGTGCATCCCGATCAGAGCGAGCAAGTGCCCGCGATGATCGAGCGTTACAAGACCACGATCACCACGCGCGGCGGCCAGATCCACCGCGTTGAAGACTGGGGCCGTCGTCAACTGGCCTACATGATCGAGAAACTCGCCAAGGCTCACTACGTCTGCGTGAACATCGAGTGCGACCAGGCAACGCTCGACGAACTCGAACACGCGTTCAAGTTCAACGACGCAGTGCTGCGCCACCTCATCGTCAAGCTGAAGAAGGCCGAAACGGGCCCGTCGCCGATGATGAAGGAAGTTCAGCGCGAAGAAGCCAAGAAGGCAGCTGCAGCGCAGCCGGCCGAAGCGCAGGCTTAAGACCGAACGGTCAAGCCACCAAGGATCGCGTCTCTCCGTGAACAGGCTGCAACTGACGGCAAGCGTCGTCGAGCGACAAGCGGTGCGATATACGCCCGCCGGCGTTCCGATCGCAAGCTGCACCTTGCAGCACCACACGGAAGTCGTCGAAGCCGGTATCCGGCGCCAGGTCGAATTGACGATCGAGGCGATGGCTGCCGGCGAGGCGAGCGGCAAGCTGGAACGCTGCGAGATGGGCGTCGAAACGCTCTTCACCGGCTTCCTGGCGAAAAAAAGCCGCAACGCGCGAACCCTGGTGTTTCACATCACAGCATTGCAGGACATAGGAAAGGACTGAATCATGCCCCGTCCCACTGGCAAGAAATTCGACAAGCGTCGTCAGCAACAAAACCCGCTGTTCAAGCGCAAGAAGTTCTGCCGCTTCACGGCAGCCGGCGTTGAGCAAATCGACTACAAAGACACGGATACGCTGAAGGACTTCATCGGCGAAAACGGCAAGATCACGCCGGCGCGTCTGACGGGTACGAAGGCGCATTACCAGCGCCAGCTCGACACGGCAATCAAGCGTGCGCGTTTCCTCGCGCTGCTGCCGTACACGGATCAGCACAAGGCCTAAGGCCAGCGACGCAATAAGGAGAATTCGAATGCAAATCATTCTGTTGGAAAAAGTCGCGAACCTGGGCAACCTGGGTGACATCGTCAAGGTCAAGGACGGCTACGCACGTAACTTCCTGATCCCGAATCGCAAGGCTCGCCGCGCGACGAAGGACGCGATCGCCGAATTCGAAGTCCGCCGCGCGGAACTCGAAAAGGTCGCCGCCGAAAAGCTGGCAGCCGCTACGGCAGTCGGCGAGAAGCTGGCAGGCCAGTCGTTCGAAATCACGCAGAAGTCGGGCGTCGACGGCCGTCTGTTCGGCTCGGTCACGAACGCGGACATCGCTGAAGTGCTGAAGAAGGCCGGCTACGAAGTCGAAAAGGCACAAGTGCGTCTGCCGGAAGGCCCGGTCAAGATCATCGGCGAGCACGCTGTTCAAGTCGCGCTGCACACGGATGTCGTCGTCGACATCACCGTGAACGTGATCGGCGACCACGCCTAAGCGACATCACGGCAACCGGGCGGTGCTTACCGCCCATGCCGCGAAGGCAGGGCCCGGGAAACCGGCCCTGCCTTTTTTCTTTTCCGCCGCCGTGTCTGGCGTCATCTCGCCCATTTCGCGATAATCCCAAGCCATGAACGTGCCGCACGACCCCCAAATCGAATCGCTGAAAGTCCCGCCGCACTCGGTCGAGGCCGAGCAATCGGTGCTGGGCGGCCTCCTGCTCGACAACGCAGCCTGGGACCGCATCGCCGACTTTCTTTCGCAACAGGATTTCTACCGCTACGACCACCGGCTGATCTACGAGCACATCGGGCGCCTGATCGCCTCGACGCGCCCGGCCGACGTCGTGACGGTGTACGAGGCGCTGGTCACGGCCGGCAAGGCCGACGACGTGGGCGGCCTGGCCTACCTGAATGCGCTGGCGCAGAACACGCCGAGCGCCGCGAACATCCGCCGCTATGCCGAGATCGTGCGCGATCGCGCGGTGCTGCGCCGGCTCGTGTCGGTGGCCGATGAAATCTCGGCCGACGCGTTCAATCCACAGGGCAAGGAAGTGCGCCAACTGCTCGACGAGGCCGAGTCGAAGGTGTTCTCGATCGCTGAGGAAGGCGCGCGCGGCACCCAGGGCTTCCTCGAAATCGGGCCGCTGCTGACGCAGGTGGTAGAGCGCATCGACACGCTCTATCACACGGCCAACCCGAGCGACGTGACGGGCACGCCGACCGGTTTCGTCGATCTGGACCGGATGACCTCGGGCATGCATGGCGGCGAACTGATCATCGTGGCGGGGCGCCCCTCGATGGGCAAGACCGCGTTCTCGATGAACATCGGCGAATACGTGGCGGTGGAATACGGCCTGCCGGTGGCGGTGTTCTCGATGGAAATGCCGGGCAGCCAGCTCGTGATGCGGATGCTCGGCTCGGTCGGCCGGCTCGACCAGCACCGCATGCGTACCGGGCGGCTGTCCGACGAGGATTGGCCGAAGCTGACGCACGCGGTGCAGAAGATGAGCGAGGCGCAACTGTTCATCGACGAAACCGGCGGCCTGAACCCGATGGAACTGCGCTCGCGCGCGCGGCGTCTGGCGCGGCAGTGCGGCAAGCTCGGCCTGATCATCGTCGACTACCTGCAGTTGATGAGCGGTTCGTCGTCGCAGGGCGAGAATCGCGCGACGGAAATCTCCGAAATTTCTCGCTCGTTGAAGAGCCTGGCCAAGGAACTCGACGTGCCGGTGATCGCGCTGTCGCAGTTGAATCGCGGCCTGGAACAGCGCCCCAACAAGCGCCCGATCATGTCGGACCTGCGCGAATCGGGCGCAATCGAACAGGATGCCGACGTGATCCTGTTCATCTACCGCGACGAAGTGTACAACCCGGACAGCCCCGACAAGGGCACCGCCGAAATTATCATCGGCAAGCAGCGTAACGGCCCGATCGGCCCCGTTCGGCTCACGTTCATCGGTCAATATACGAAGTTCGACAACTTCGCCGGGTCACAGCACTTCCAGGGAGATTGACGCCGCTTGTAAAGCCCGGCGCCGCGAAGCGTTGTATCTTGCGCGGCCCGGGAGATGGGCCTCACGGGTTTGCCGGGAAACGGTACAATGGCGCCGCATTTTTGTGACAGTCATTTGACAATACTCGGAAATTTCATGTTCGGTCGATTCATGCCCACCGAGGGCAAGTTCTTCGAAATCTTCAATTCGCACGCGAACTTCATCGTGGCCGGCGGCCGCGAGCTCGAATTGCTGATCGACAATCTCGACGATGCCGAGATCCACAAGCAGAAGGTGCAATCCGCGGAGAAGTCGGCGGACAAGTTGACGCATGAAGCGATCGACCTGCTGCACAAGACCTTCATCACGCCGCTCGATCGCGACGAAATCCACAAGCTGATCACCACGATGGACGACATCCTCGACCTGATGGAGGACGTCGCCACGGCCGTGTCGCTGTACGACGTGCAAGCCGTCACGTCGGAGGCGAGCCAGTTGGCCCACATCGTCACGGCGTCGGCCCAGCACGTTCAGCAGGCGGTGGCGTTGCTGTCGGACATGAAGCAGTCCTCGAAGATCCTCAAGGCTTGCGAGGAGATCGACCGTCTCGAATCGGATGCCGATCGCGTGCTGCGCTCGGCGATGTCGAAGCTGTTCCGCGAGGAAAACGACGTCAAGAACCTGATCAAGCTGAAGGCGATCTACGAGCTGCTCGAGGAGATCACCGACAAGTGCGAGGACGTCGCGAACATCATCGAAGGCATCGTGTTGGAAAACGCCTGAGCGAGCCACGATGCATTCGATACAACTCGCCATCTGGGCCGTTGCGACGCTCGTCATCGTCGCACTCGTGTTCGACTTCATGAACGGTTTCCACGACGCCGCGAATTCGATCGCGACCGTCGTGTCCACCGGCGTCCTGAAGCCGCAGCAGGCGGTCGCGTTCGCCGCCGTGTTCAACGTCATCGCCTATTTCGTGTTCCACCTGAAGGTTGCGCAAACGGTGGGCAAGGGCACCATCGATCCGGCCATCGTCGATCACTACGTGGTGTTCGGCGCGCTGGTCGGCGCGATCGGCTGGAACATCATCACCTGGTATTACGGGATTCCGTCGAGCTCCTCGCATGCGCTGATCGGTGGGTTGGTCGGCGCGGCCGTCGCCAAGTCGGGCTGGGGTTCGCTGAACCTGGACGGGCTGATGAAGACGGTCGCGTTCATCTTCATCTCGCCGCTGCTGGGCTTCGTGCTCGGCTCGCTGTTCATGCTCGCGGTGTCGTGGATCTACTTTCGAACGCCGCCGAGCAAGGTCGATCGCCGGTTCCGGCGCTATCAACTGCTGTCGGCCGGGCTTTACAGCCTTGGGCATGGCGGCAACGATGCGCAGAAAACCATCGGCATGATCTGGATGCTGCTGATTGCCACGGGTTATGCCTCGGCCACGGCCGATGCGCCGCCGGTATGGGTGATCGGCGCGTGTTATCTGTCGATGGGCCTCGGTACGCTGTTCGGCGGCTGGCGGATCGTCCGCACGATGGGACAGAAGATCACCAAGCTCAAGCCGGTCGGCGGGTTCTGCGCCGAGCTGGGCGGCGCGCTGACGCTGTTCTCGGCGTCGTGGATGGGTATTCCGGTATCGACCACGCACACCATTACCGGCGCGATCGTCGGCGTGGGCGCGACGCGCAAGCTGTCGGCCGTGCGCTGGGGCGTGGCGGGCAATATCGTCTGGGCCTGGGTGCTGACGATCCCGGCTTCGGCGTTGATCGCGGCGGCGGGCTGGTGGGTGGGGCACCGCGTGTTCTGATCGATCACCGATGCTGTGATCCATGACAAAAGCGCCGCGAGCCGAAAGGCCGCGGCGCTTTGTTTTGTGTGCTCGGGCCGGTTGGCACGACGCGCCGAGCGTCGCTCAGTAGCTGCCGGTGGCGAAGCGGGCGATCGGATCGTCGCCGCTGGCATTGCTGCCCGTGGTGGCGCCCGCTGCGGTCGAGGCGCGGATGATGCCGCCAGCGCCGTCTGGCGATACCGTCTGCGCCTGGCGCGCCGCTGCACGGGCCGTGGGCGGCGGCGGTTCGAACGCATCGGCGGCTGCGTCGATCGGGTCGCGCGAGGCGTTGGTGGCGGCGGGGCCGGGATCGGGCGAGGTGGCGTAGCGCGGAGCAGCCGCGGCAATCGGAGCGTCGTTGAGTGGCGGGGCCGCCGGCGTCGCGCCAGCGGCGCGCGCTTGCTGCTGCGCCGCCGACAGCGCGGTGGGCGGTGGCTCGAACTGATCGTCGCTGTTGGCGGCGGGTGCCGTGATGGCGGCAATGCGAGGCGGCGGCGCGCTGTAGACAGGCTGCGGTGTTCGCGCCGGTTCGATCGATGCGGCTGTCACGGCCGGCGCTGCGCCTGCTGCGGCCGGCGTTACGCTTCGTGTGCTATCGGCCGTCGGCTCGGGCGGCCGGTTGTCGGCTTCATAGGTCGGCGTATCGAACGGCGCGGGCGCGTGACGCGGCGGCGCAACTCGGCGGATGCCGTCGAAATGCTTGGCCCAGTAAGGGTTGGTCAGATAGTCGAGACGCACCGTGCCGCCCGTGGACGGCGCATTGACGAAGCGCAGTTTGCCGACATAGATGCCGACGTGCGAATGCGGGCGGCCCGTGGTGTTGAAGAACACGAGATCACCGGGCGCAATTTCGTCGGGTTCGACGGACACGCCGCGTGTGCTCATCTCGGCGGTGGTGCGTGGCAGCGACACGTTGGCGGCCCGCGACACGATGTAGCGCACCAGCCCGCTGCAATCGAAGCCGGCATCGGGCGTATTGCCGCCCCAGCGATAGGGGATACCGACGAGGCTCATCGCCTGGATCGGAATTTCCTCGCGGCCGATGCTGTGATCGACGAAATTCGGGAAGCCGCGTGGTGGCGCGAAGGCGCGCGGCGTGGTGATACGCATCGACGAACCGGTGCGCGCCGATTGCTGCGGTGCGGTGGAGCACGCGGCAAGCAGGGAAAGCACGACGACGGACAGCCAGATTCGCAGCATCGGAAAAGGACGAGTGCCGATAAGCACCTATCGTATGACCACGGGTATTGCGGATAGTAGTCGGTCCGACGGGGCAGCGGCAAGCAATCTTCAGGCAGGACTTGAAGTATTGCCTGATTTGTAGGCAGGTCGTCAGAGTTTTTGCGCAAAAAGTCGGACCCTAATAAGAATCGACCGAAGCGCAGGCGAAAAAAAGCGCTCCGTCGGGAGCGCTTTCTTGCATCGATCGGGTGAGCGATCAGAGGATGTCGGACGCGTAGTCGGCCAGCCGCGAGCGCTCGCCACGCGCCAGCGTGACGTGGCCGCTGTGGCCCCAGCCCTTGAAGCGATCGACCACGTAGGTCAGGCCGGAGCTGCCTTCGGTCAGGTACGGCGTGTCGATCTGCGCTATATTGCCGAGGCAGACGATCTTGGTGCCCGGGCCGGCACGCGTGACCAGCGTTTTCATCTGCTTCGGCGTCAGGTTCTGCGCTTCGTCAATGATCACGTATTTGTCGACGAAGGTCCGGCCGCGCATGAAGTTCATGCTCTTGACCTTCAGGCGCGAGCGGATCAGTTCCTGTGTGGCGGCACGGCCCCATTCGCCGGCGGCATCGTCGGTTTTCTGCAGCACTTCGAGGTTGTCGTCGAATGCGCCCATCCACGGCTGCATCTTCTCTTCCTCGGTGCCGGGCAGGAAGCCGATGTCCTCGCCGACCGGCACGGTCGCGCGCGTCACGATGATCTCGTTGTAGCGCTTGTCGTCGAGCACCTGCGCGAGGCCGGCCGCGAGCGCGACGAGCGTCTTGCCGGTGCCGGCCTGGCCGAGCAGCGTGACGAAGTCGATCTCCGGATTCATCAGCAGGTTCAGCGCGAAGTTCTGCTCGCGGTTGCGCGCCGTGATGCCCCACACGTTGTTCTTGTGGTGGCTGTAGTCGCGCAGCGTTTGCAACAGCGCCGTCTTGCCGTTCAGCTCGCGCACGATCGCGTGGAAGGTCGGCTCGCCGTTCTGCGGTTCGAGGAACACGAACTCGTTGACCAGCATCGAGTTCACCAGCGGGCCGGTCACGCGGTAATACGTGGTGCCCGTCTTGGTGTCCTGCCAGCTTTCCATGCCCTTGGCATGGCGGGTCCAGAAGTCCTGCGGCAACTCGCGCACGCCCGAGTACAGCAGGTCCTTGTCCTCGAGCACCTGATCGTTGAAGTAATCTTCGGCGGGCAGGCCGAGCGCGTGGGCCTTGATCCGCATGTTGATGTCTTTCGACACCAGCACCACCAGGCGGTCGCTGCGCTCGCGTTGCAGCGCGCGTACCACGCCGAGGATCTGGTTGTCGGCCTTGCCTTCCGGCAGGCCTTCGACCGGCTCGATCGTGGTCAGCGTGGTCTGAAAGTAGAGGCGGCCGAGCGCATCGCGGTTGCCGAGGCGCGACAGCGCAATGCCGGCCGTGATCGAGCCGGCGTCGGCCACCAGTGCGTCGAGCGTACGGCTGACCTGGCGCGCGTTGCGCGCCACTTCCGACATGCCCTTCTTGTGGTTGTCGAGTTCTTCCAACGTCATCATCGGCAGATAGACGTCGTGTTCCTCGAAACGGAACAGGCTGCTCGGATCGTGCATCAGCACGTTGGTGTCGAGCACGAACAGCTTCTGCTGCTCGACGGCAGCCGTCTTGCGGCCACGCGAAGTGCGAGCCGTCTCGCGAGCGGGCGCGGCCGGTGCGGCGGCAGCCTTGGCGACGGGCGCCTCGGCGCGTGCAACGGGCGCGGCCGGCGCAGCCGGCGTCTGCACGGGCGTCAGCAGGGCGGCGGTTTGCCTGGATTTGCGCGGGCGCGCCGCGCCGGGCGCGGCCTCGGCGGCGGGCGCAACGGCGTGCAGTGCGGCCGGGGTGTTCGCGGCGGGCGCCATCGGGTCGGCGACATTCGCGTCGGCGTAATCGGCCGTGCCCTCATCGGCGGCGCGTTTCGCCGTGGTGCGGGTCGTGCGCGCTTTCACCTTGTATTCATCGGGCGGCAGCAGGCTGCCGAGCTTGCTGGGAGGAGTAGGCAAAGGCATGGTGTCCCTCGGAAGGAATCGTGTCGCTTGGAATGCGCCGCGGTTCGCATCCTGTCACGCAAAGCGTGCAGTTTGCGCGGCGTGGCGCAAAGGAGTGTCAAAACGCCGGTTCGCCTATTTTTCGATCAGCTCCTGGGCGGAAGTGTCGCGACGGACAGTGCGCGCCGCAAACGGCCATGAAAAAAGCCGCTTCCCCCGAACAGGGACAAGCGGCTCGGATTCTTGCAGCGTAGCGGCGCACCTTACGGGCCAGCGACCCTCGCGCTGACCGCCTGCACAGCTACGAAAAAGAGTGGGCTGACGGGCATTCATTGCGGGCCAATATAACCCGCCTCAAAGCGCTTGTACAGCGCCGAGCACCTCGTCGACATGGCCCGGCACCTTGATGCCGCGCCACTCCTGGCGAAGCACGCCGGCGGCGTCGATCAGGAAGGTCGAGCGCTCGATTCCGCGCACTTCCTTGCCATACATTTTCTTCATTTTCATGACGCCGAACAGCGCGCAGAGCGTTTCTTCGGGATCCGAAACCAGCGGGAACGGCAGTTCGAGCTTGGCCTTGAAATTGTCGTGCGAACGCAGGCTGTCGCGCGACACGCCGACGATCTCGGCGCCCGCCTTCTGGAATTTCGGATACAGATCGCGGAATTGCAGACCTTCGGTCGTGCAGCCCGGCGTGTTGTCCTTCGGATAGAAATACAGCACGAGCTTTTTGCCGTTCAGCGCGGACAGCGTGAAGTCGCCGCCTGTTGCCGGCGCGGTGAAATCGGGAACGGCGCGGTCGATTTCGACGGACACGGGATTCTCCTGTTGTTATCGGCGACACGCCGCGTGCGGCGTGCCGTGAGGGAGGGAAAACGGAGGCGGGAGCAGTCAGTCGGGCTGGACGATCAGCTCGCCGGAGCGGCCGGAAATTTCGCCCCACATGACAGGGTACGATGGCAGCGAATCGAAATCCAGCGCGGCATGATAGTCGCCCATCGTGGCGAACGTGTGGCCTTGCGCGCGCCAGCCGGCGAGCAGTTGCTCGAAGATCGGCGCGAGTTTCTGGCCTTCGAGCTCGGCGTGAAGCGTGAACACCTGATCGTGCGAATTGTGTTCGGTCAGCTTGAGCAGGTGCGCGGCGACGTTCGATTCGTCGATGCCGTCGAGGCCGAGCACCTCGTCGAGCGTGGGCAGCGTGGTGGGCATCTGCACATGCGCGAGCGTACGGCCCGCGACGACCGGCCGGTACGGGCCGTGGCCGCGCCCGTCCGAGGCGTAGAGCATGCCCCAGGCGTCGATCTGCTCGAACGCGCTGTCGTTCATCTGCCAGCCGGCCGCGCCGTGCGTGGCCGGCGGCGCGCCGAAAATCTCGATGAAGCGCGCGTGGCTCTTGCCCATCTCGCCGGCGGTCCAGTCGCGCGGGCGGGCCCGCACGTTGTCCTGCCAGTAGACGTGATCCCAGGTGTGAATCCCGCACTCGAAGCCGGCCTCGTGGATCGCGCGCATTTCGCCCACCGCGCGCCGCCCGATGTCCGGCCCGGGCAGCAGCACGCCGTACATCAACTGGCGGATGCCGTAGTGTTCGACCACCGAGGTGCGCGACACCTTCTTGAGGAAGCCCGGCCGCAGCACGCGGCGCATGGCCCAACCGGTGTGGTCGGGGCCGAGGCTGAACAGGAAGGTGGCGCGTGCGGCGTGACGATCGAAGATGCGGGCGAGATTCGGCACGCCTTCGCGGGTGCCGCGAAGGGTATCGACGTCGATCTTGAGGACGATGCGGGCCAACGCGTCAGCCTTGCTGCTCGACCAGCGCGCGCGCGTCGGCCACGTGGCCGCGATACGCTTCGAAGATGTTGCGCAGCGCGTCGTCGAACGTCGAGACCGGCGCCCAGCCGAGCTCCTGCATCGTGTTGTCGATTTTCGGCACGCGGTTCTGCACGTCCTGGTAGCCGTTGCCGTAGTAGGCGCCCGAGGTGGTTTCCACCAGTTGGACCTGCTTGGCCATGTCGGCGTACTCGGGGAATTCGGCGGCCAGTTCGAGCATCTTGTGGGCCAGTTCGCGCACCGAGTAGTTGTTGCTCGGGTTGCCGATGTTGTAGATCTTGCCCGAGGCGATGCTGTTCGGGTTGTCGATGATCTTCATCAGCGCGCTGATGCCGTCGTCCACGTACGTGAACGCGCGCTTTTGCGAGCCGCCGTCGACGAGGCTGATGTTCTCGCCGCGCACGATGTGGCCGAGGAACTGCGTGACCACGCGCGAGCTGCCTTCCTTCGGCGTGTAGATCGAATCGAGGCCCGGGCCGATCCAGTTGAACGGGCGGAACAGCGTGAAGTTCAGGCCTTCCATGCCGTAACCCCAGATCACGCGATCCATCAGCTGCTTCGAGCACGCGTAGATCCAGCGCGGCTTGTTGATCGGGCCGTAGGTCAGCGCCGAGGCGTCCGGGTCGAACTGCTCGTCCGAGCACATGCCGTAGACCTCGGAGGTCGACGGAAACACCAGGTGCTTGCCGTACTTGACGGCCGAACGCACGATCGGCAGGTTCGCCTCGAAATCGAGTTCGAACACGCGCAGCGGCTGCTGCACGTAAGTGGCGGGCGTGGCGATCGCGACCAGCGGCAGGATCACGTCGCACTTCTTGACGTGGTACTCGACCCATTCCTTGTTGATCGTGATGTCGCCTTCGAAGAAGTGCATCCGCTCGTGATTGACGAGATCGCCAAGCCGATCGGTCTGCATGTCCATCCCGAACACTTCCCAATCGGTGGTTTCAAGAATGCGCTTGGACAGGTGATGGCCGATGAAGCCGTTCACACCCAGGATCAGGACTTTTTTTGCTTTCATGACTGACGGGAAGAATCAATGAACTGCGCGAATTGAGCGGGAGAGACGACCGTTTCGTGTTCCGGACGGCCGTCGGGCTGCTCGCGCAGCTCGAGGATGGTGACGGCGCGGCTGTCGCCGCAGACGCCGAATAGCGCATTATCGCTTACGTGCAGGCCCGGCGGCAATTCCCGCGAGGCCTGTGCGGCCGGCGAGCCGGGCGCCGCGAGCCGCGCGCGCGCGACCACGAAACGCCTGCCGTGCAGGTCGACAAACGCGCCCGGATAAGGGGGCGCCACCGCGCGGATCAGGTTGTAGACCTCGGCGGCCGGCTTCGACCAGTCGAGGCGGCCGTCTTCGGGCTTGCGCCCGCCGAAGTAGCTGCCCTGCGACAGATCGTTCGGCAGATGCGGCGCCTCGCCGGCCAGCAGCGCCGGCAGCACGCGCCAGAGCGTCTGCTCGGCGGCCACCGTCACTTTGTCGAACACTTGCGCGGCGGTGTCGTCGGGCAGGATCGGCACGGCCGTCTGGCCGACGATCGCGCCGGCATCGGGCTTGGCGGCCATTTCGTGCAGCGTCGCGCCGGTGTCGGTTTCGCCGTTGAGCACCGCCCAGTTGGTCGGCACGCGGCCGCGGTACTTCGGCAGCAGCGAGCCGTGCATGTTGTAGGCGCCGCGTGGCGCGAGCGCCAGCAGCGCGACCGGCAGCATGTGCCGGTAATAGAACGAGAAGATGAAATCGGGCCGGGCCGCCGAGACGGCCTCGCGCAGTTCGGCGGCGGCCGGATCGGCCGGCGTCAGCACCGGGATGCCGTGCTCGCGCGCCACCGACGCGACGCTGCCGAACCAGATGTTCTCGGTCGGGCTGTCCTCGTGGGTGACGACCAGCGCCACCTCGACGCCGCGCGCGAGCAGCACCTGCAGGCAGCGCACGCCGACGTTGTGATACGCGAATACCACCGCGCGCGATTTCATCGCGATGCCTCCTGGGTGCCGGGCAGCGGCAGCGACGCACGGTCGTGGCGCTCCTCGAGCACGGTCTGGATCAGGTAGCGCGGGCGTGCGCGCACCTGTTGATAGATTCGTCCGATGTATTCGCCGAGCAGGCCGAGCGCGAAGATGATCACGCCGAGCATGAAGAACGTGATGGCGAACAGCGTGAACACGCCCTGGACTTCGGCGCCGATCACGAAGCGGCGGATCAGCAGCAGCAGGAACAGCCCGGCCGAGCCGATCGACAGGATCACGCCGACGAACGACAGCCATTGCAGCGGCACCACCGAGAAGCCGGTGACGAGGTCGAAGTTCAGGCGGATCAGGCTGTAGAGCGAATACTTCGATTCGCCGGCGAAGCGTTCCTCGTGCGCGACGTCGATTTCGGTCGGGTTCTGCGCGAACGTGTAGGCCAGCGCCGGGATGAACGTGTTGACCTCGCCGCAGCGGTTGATGGTGTCGATGATCTGGCGGTTGTACGCGCGCAGCATGCAGCCCTGATCGGTCATCTTGATGCGCGTGATGCGCTCGCGGAACCGGTTCATCACGGCCGAGGCCTTGCGGCGCCACAGGCTGTCCTGGCGCTGCATGCGGATCGTGCCGACGTAGTCGTAGCCTTCGCGCATCTTGTGCACGAGCTTGCCGATTTCCTCGGGCGGATTCTGCAGGTCGGCGTCGAGCGTGATGACGATCTGGCCGCGCGACTGCTCGAAGCCGGCCAGGATGGCCATGTGCTGGCCGTAGTTGCCGTTGAGCAGCACCACGCGCGTCGTGTCCGGGCGCTTGCGGAACTGCTCGGCGAGCAGGGCGGCGGAGCGGTCGCGGCTGCCGTCGTTGATCAGGATCACTTCGTACGACGCATCGAGTGCGTCGAGCGCCGGATACAGGCGGGAGAAGAGCGCGGCCAGCCCGTCTTCCTCGTTGTACACGGGGATGACGATCGAGACTTCCGGGTTCATGGCGCGTGTTTCGGGGTGAGTCATTTCCGCTTATTTTCCGTATCGTTCGCAAATCTGGTTGACGGCGCTGACGACGCGCGTCACGTCGGCCTCGCTCATCTGCGTGAAGAGCGGCAGCGTGACGGTCGACGCGCCGAAGCGCTCGGCGTGCGGGAACATGCCTTCGCGAAAGCCGAGCGCGCGGTACAGCGTGAACAGGTGGATCGCCGGGTAGTGCACGCCCGAGCCGATGCCGTGCTCCTTGAGCTGCGCCATGAAGTCGCCGCGCGTGATCGCGAGCCGCTCGAGCGGCAGCGTGATCTGGAACATGTGCCAGTTGCCGTGCTCGAACTCGGCCACCGGCAGGCCGATGCCGAGCGCCGCGGCCGGGCCGCCCGCGAAGCCGTCGAAGTAGGCGCGGGCGAGCTGGCGGCGCACTTCCGTGAAACGGTCGATCTGGCCGAGCTGGCCGAGGCCCACGCGGGCCGCGACGTCGGTCAGATTGTACTTGCCGCCGAGCACGTCGCAGTCCATGCCGTCGAGGCCGGTGCGCGTCACGCCCTGCAGGCGGTATTTCTGCGCGAGCCGTGCTTCGTCTTCGTCGTTGAGCACCAGCGCGCCGCCCTCGATCGAGGTGACGTTCTTGTTCGGGTGGAAGCTGAACGAAACCAGATCGCCGAACGCGCCGATCCGCTTGCCCTTCCACGACGAGCCGAGCGCCTGCGCGGCATCCTCGATCACGCGCAGGCCGGCCGAACGGGCGATGGCGTACAGGCGGTCCATGTCGACCGGCAGCCCGCCGAGGTAGACCGGAATCACGGCCTTGGTGCGCGGCGTGATCGCGCGTTCGAGCGCGTCGAGATCGAGGTTGCGCGTGACCGGGTCGATATCGACGAACACCGGCGTGGCGCCCACTTCGAGGATCACGTTGCTGGTCGCAACCCAGCTCGCGGGCGTGGTGATGACTTCATCGCCCGGGCCGACGCCGGCGATGCGCAGGCCGATCTCGAGCGTGGCGGTGCCGGAGTTGAACGTGCGCACCGGGCGGCCGCCGCAATAGTCGGACAGCGCCGCTTCGAAGCGCTGGTTCTGCGGGCCGGTCGTGATCCAGCCGGAGCGGAGCACTTCGGTGACGCCCTGAATGGTGTCCTCGTCGATTTCCGGGCGGGTCATCGGCAGAAACGGAACGGATGGCTGGCTCATGTCGGCTGGTGAGTAGACTTTAAATGGGGCTGGATCTCATGCGATCCGGCATGCGCATTAAACACTGGTTCGCGAGAGTACAACGTCTCTTTTTGTGGGGGGAAGGGGGGATTGCCGCGATGGCGCCGGCGGCCCCCTGCGGCGCTTCAGCCGCGCGCCAGCACCACCACGCCGATCAGGATGATGCCGATGCCGATCAGGCGTTGCAGGCTCATCACCTCGCCGAACAGATACCAGGCGGCGAACGCGTTGAGCACGTAGCCGAGCGAGAGCATCGGATAGGCGATCGAGACGTCCACGCGCGACAGCCCGACGATCCACACCACCACGCTCAGCACATAGCAGCTCAGGCCGCCGATGATCGGCAGTTGCGTGGCGATCTTGAAGCCGATCGGGATGATGTTGGCGCGCGAAATGTCGAAATGGCCGACGGCGTTGACGCCGGCCTTGAGCAGCAATTGCGCGACGGCGTTGAGCAGTACGCCGGTGAGGATGCAGACGAGGGAAACGGGATTCACGGAACGGCGGTCCTTGGGAGGCTCAGGATTGGGGCGGCGTGGCGGCCGGTGTTGCAGCCGACGCCGCGGCCGGCGTGGCGACGATCACGCGGCGATTGTCGCGCGCGATCACCGTCATCGGCAGGCCTTGCTTGACGAATGCGTCGTAGCGCTCGGGGCGCATCATCGCCAGCGCCGGGCTGCCGCTGCGCCAGCGGCGTTCCCACTCGGCGATGGTCGGCACCCATTTCTGCGGTTCCTGCCCGATGCCGAAGCTCAGTTCGTCCTGATAGGCCACCAGCGTGGTGGTGTGGCGCACGTAGAACGGCACGGTGTGGTCGAGCATCTCGATCGAATAGAACGGCGTGTCGGGCGGCAGCCTGGCGAACTCGGCGCGCACGGTCGGCGCGAGCAGCGCGCCCGAGCTGTAGCGGCCGAATGCATCGTGGCCGGTGCCGCCGATGGTGCCGAACAGCAGCCAGCCGGCACCGAACACGAAGGCGGTGGCGGCGATGCCGGCCTTGCCGCGGCGGTTGATCGACAGCGCGAGCAGCGTCAGCACGAACGCGACGGCCAGCGCCGCATACACCCAGTGCTGGAAATCGACGTACTGCGCGTTCGGCGTGCGGGCGTCGCCGAGGCGGCCCAGCACGATGCAGCCGCAGGCGGCCGCGATCAGGAGCAGCAGATAGCCGATCAGGTGCCAGCGGTAGCGCTCGCGCGTCACCAGCGGCAGGTAGGCGCCGAGCATCAGCGCCAGCGACGGGGCGATCGGCAGCACGTACGACACCAGCTTCGAGTGCGAGGCGCTGAAGAACACGAAGATGAAACCGGTCCAGATCAGCAGCACCAGCATCGGCGCGAAGCCGTTCGGCTGACGCGGCATGCGCCAGGCGTGGCGCAGGCTCTGGCCCGCGATCGACAGCCACGGCAGGAAGCCCACCAGCAGCACGCCGACGAAGTAATACACAGGGCCGGGACGGTTCTGCTCGGGCGTCAGGTAGCGGCGGAACTGCTGGACCACGAAGAAGAAGTTGAAGAATTCGGGGTTGCGCTGCTGCATCAGCACGAACCACGGCGCGGCGATCGCGAAGAAGATCAGCAGGCCGCTCACCAGGTGCAGGCGCTTCCAGAGCGCCCAGTCGCGGGCGATCAGCGTGTAGAGCACCAGCACCGCGCCGGGCAGCACCACGCCGATCAGCCCCTTGGACAGCGCGGCCACGGCCATCGACGCCCAGCACAGCCACATCCAGCCGCGCGTGGCGCGGGTCGGCAGGCCGGGGCGTTGCGCCAGCAGCAGCGCGCCGAGCGTGACGGCCATCCAGAACGACAGGCCCATGTCGAGCGTGTTGAAGTGGCCCATCAGGTTCCAGTACGGCGAGGACGCGAGCACCACGGCGGCGCACAGGCCGGCCAGCGGGTTGAACACGCGCGCGCCGGTATAGCCGACGAACAGGATGCCGGCGAAGCTGGCCAGCGCCGTGTACAGGCGCGCCTGCCATTCGCCGAGGCCGAACCAGGCGAACGTCAGCGCGTTCATCCAGGTCTGCATCGGCGGCTTCTCGAAATACTTGTAGCCGTTGTAGCGCGGTGTGATCCAGTCGCCGGTGGCGAACATTTCGCGCGCCATTTCGGCGTAGCGGCCCTCGTCGCTGGGGATCAGGTGGCGCAGCCCGAGCGGGCCGAACCAGATCAGGGCGAGTGCCAGCACGATCAGGAGGAGTGCGGCGCGGTTGAGCGGTAGCCTCGATGGCGTATCGTTCATGAGTCGGTCAGCCTGTCAGACGGTCGTTGTTGGAATGGCGGAGATCGGAAACCGGTACGGCCCGGGGGGCGGTGCGGCATCGACGTACGGCATCGCTTCCCGGTAGGGGAACCGATACCGCCCGGCTTTGTAACGCATCGCGCCTTAACGTTCAATTAACGTGGCTTTCAAACGGGTGTCACGCGGGCCGGGTTCGATGGGAGCGGGCGCCGGTTCGTCAGCCTGTTGCCGCTTATTGCGCCGCGCGTTCGATCAGCAGCGCGGCGGCGACCTTGCGGCCCTCGGACATCAGGATGTTGTAGGTGCGGCAGGCGGCCTGGAAATCCATCGTTTCCACGCCGATCCGGCGCGCCGTGAGTGCGGCAGTCAGCCGCGGGTGGGGGAACCGCAATCGCGCGCCGCTGCCGAAGATCACGACTTCCGGGGCGGAATCGAGCAGCATCGCGAAATGCTCGGCGGCGAGCGCGTCGAACGCCTCGACGGGCCACGGCGCGACGGGCGCGTCCGGCAGGACGAGCACGCTGCCGTCATGGCGCTGCAGGTTGATCTCGACGTAATCGGGGCCGTAGCCGGTGACGGTATTGAGCGCGTCGCTCGGTTCCTGGTGTAGTTTCAAATCGTTGTCCGCGGTGTCGGGTGGGCCGCTCCGACGGCTCCGACTGGCCGGGCAGGGCCGCCGGAGGCGGCTGCCGGGCGCCGCAGCCGGTGGCCGCGCGCGGCGCCGGTGTGCCGTGCGCGGGCGGTCGAGCCGGATTGGTGCATTGCGAAAGCGGGTGAAAATCCGCTAAATTATAGCTTTTTAGCTGCCACCGGGCGGCATTTGCGTCGCGCGTTGCCACAAGCCGCGTCCGGCCTCGCTTCCGACCGTCTCCTGAACAGCGCGCACCGACCGGCCGCTCTCCAGTTGTGGACCTCCTTCCCCCAGCTTCGCCAAGCCTTGCCCAGGAACGTGCCTGCCGTGAAACCGATTCAGAAATCCAACAAGCTGCTCAACGTGTGCTACGACATTCGCGGCCCGGTGCTCGAGCACGCCAAGCGCCTCGAAGACGAAGGCCACAAGATCATCAAGCTGAATATCGGCAACCTGGCGGCGTTCGGTTTCGAAGCCCCGGATGAAATCATTCAGGACATGATCCGCGCGCTGCCGAACGCATCGGGCTACTCGGATTCGAAGGGCGTGTTCTGGGCGCGCAAGGCCGTCATGCACTACACGCAGGAAAAGGGCGTGAAAGGCGTCGAACTCGACGACATCTACATCGGCAACGGCGCGTCGGAACTGATCGTGATGGCCACCCAGGGCCTGCTCAACGACGGCGACGAAGTGCTGCTGCCGGCGCCCGACTACCCGCTCTGGACGGCCGCGGTCAGCCTGTCGGGCGGCACGCCCGTGCATTACATCTGCGACGAGCAGAACGGCTGGATGCCCGACCCGGACGACATCCGCCGCAAGATCACGCCGAACACCAAGGCGCTGGTGGTGATCAACCCGAACAACCCCACCGGCGCGCTGTATTCGGACGACCTGCTGCGCGAGTTGATCGCGATCGCGCGCGAGCACGGCCTGGTGATCTTCGCCGACGAGGTGTACGACAAGATCATCTACGACGGCAAGACCCACACCGCGCTCGGCTCGCTGTCCGAGGACGTGATCACGGTCACGTTCAACAGCCTCTCGAAGAGCTACCGTTCGTGCGGCTACCGCGCCGGCTGGATGTTCGTGTCCGGCCTGACGGGCGAAAATCGCCGCCGCGCGAAGGATTACCTCGAAGGGCTCGGCATTCTGTCGTCGATGCGGCTGTGCGCGAACGTGCCCGGCCAGTTCGCGATCCAGACCGCGCTCGGCGGCTACCAGAGCATCAACGAGCTGATCGTGCCCAGCGGCCGCCTGTACCGCCAGCGCGAGGTGGCCTACGACATGCTGACCTCGATCCCGGGCGTCACCTGCGTGAAGCCCGACGCGGCGCTCTACATGTTCCCGCGCCTCGATCCGAAGCTCTACCCGATCCAGAACGACCAGCAGTTCATTCTCGACCTGCTGCTCAAGGAACGCGTGCTGCTCGTGCAGGGCACGGGCTTCAACTGGCCCACGCCCGATCATTTCCGGGTCGTGTTCCTGCCGAACATCGACGATCTGACCGATTCGATCAACCGAATCGCGCGTTTCCTCGACGGCTACCGCAAACGCCACGCCGCCTGACCGGCTGCCCGTTCCGCCTTCATTCAACTTCATACAAGACCACACGCAGCATGGAACCGATCAAAGTCGCCCTGTTGGGCTTCGGCACCGTCGGCGGCGGCACCTTCGAGGTGCTGCGCCGCAATCAGGAAGAAATCAAACGGCGCGCCGGCCGGGGCATCGAGATCACGCGCATCGCGGTCCGCAACCCGGCGAAGGCGCAAACCGCGCTCGGCGGCGCGAGCCTCGACGTGACCAGCGATTTCCACGCCGCCGTCGATGACCCGTCGATCTCGATCGTCGCCGAAATGATCGGCGGCACCGGCATCGCCCGCGAGCTGGTGTTGCGCGCGATCGCCAACGGCAAGCATGTCGTGACCGCCAACAAGGCGCTGCTCGCGGTGCACGGCAGCGAGATCTTCGCGGCCGCGCGCGCGAAGGGCGTGATGGTGGCCTTCGAGGCCGCCGTCGCCGGCGGCATCCCGATCATCAAGGCGCTGCGCGAAGGCCTGACGGCCAATCGCATCCAGTACATCGCCGGCATCATCAACGGCACCACGAACTACATCCTGTCGGAAATGCGCGACCGCGGCCTCGATTTCGCGACGGCGCTGAAGGCCGCGCAGGAACTGGGCTACGCGGAAGCCGATCCGACCTTCGACATCGAAGGCGTGGACGCCGCGCACAAGGCCACCATCATGAGCGCGATCGCGTTCGGCGTGCCGGTGCAATTCGACCGCGCCTACGTCGAGGGCATCAGCAAACTCGCGGCCACCGATCTGCGCTACGCGGAGGAACTCGGCTACCGCATCAAGCTGCTCGGCATCGCGCGTCGCGCGGAGAAGGGCATCGAGCTGCGCGTGCATCCCACGCTGATCCCGGAAAAGCGCCTGCTGGCCAACGTGGAAGGCGCGATGAACGCGGTCGTGGTGCACGGCGACGCGGTGGGCACCACGCTGTACTACGGCAAGGGCGCCGGCGCCGAGCCGACCGCCTCGGCCGTGGTGGCCGACCTGGTGGACGTCACGCGCCTGCACACGGCCGACCCGGAGCACCGCGTGCCGCATCTGGCGTTCCAGCCGGAAAGCCTGTCGAACACGCCGATCCTGTCGATCGAGGACGTGACGAGCGGTTACTACCTGCGCCTGCGCGTGGCCGACGAAACCGGCGTGCTGGCCGACATCACCCGCATCCTGGCCGATTCGGGCATCTCGATCGACGCGCTGCTGCAGAAGGAATCGGAGCAGGTCGACAGCAACAACGGCGAGACCGACATCATCCTGATCACGCACGTGACGATCGAACGCAACGTGAACGCGGCGATCGCCCGCATCGAGGCACTCTCGACGGTTCGCTCGCAGGTCACGAAGCTGCGCATGGAAGCGCTCAACTGAGACACGACATGAATTACATTTCCACGCGCGGCGCCGGCATCGGCGAGCGCCACACGTTCTCGGACATCCTGCTGGGCGGCCTGGCCAAAGACGGCGGCCTGTATTTGCCGGCCGCGTACCCGCGCGTGTCGGCGGACGAACTGGCGCGCTGGCGCACGCTGCCTTACGCGGAACTGGCGTTCGAGATCCTCTCGAAGTTCAGCGACGACATCCCGGCCGACGACCTGCGCGAGCTGACACGCCGGACCTACCGCGCCGATGTCTACAGCAACACGCGCCATGGCGAGAACGCGGCCGACATCACGCCGATCAAGCCGCTCGGCACCGAGGGCGGCACCACGCTCGCGCTGCTCGAACTGTCGAACGGCCCGACGCTGGCATTCAAGGACATGGCGATGCAGTTGCTCGGCAACCTGTTCGAGTACACGCTGGCCAAGCACGGCGAGACGCTGAACATCCTCGGCGCGACCTCGGGCGACACCGGCAGCGCCGCCGAATACGCGATGCGCGGCAAGGCCGGTGTGCGCGTGTTCATGCTGTCGCCGCACAAGAAGATGAGCGCGTTCCAGTCGGCGCAGATGTACAGCCTGCAGGATCCGAACATCTTCAACCTGGCCGTGGAAGGTGTGTTCGACGACGCGCAGGACATCGTCAAGGCCGTCTCGAACGATCACGCCTACAAGGCGAAGCACAAGATCGGCACGGTCAATTCGATCAACTGGGCACGTGTGGTGGCGCAGGTCGTCTACTACTTCAAGGGCTATTTCGCGGCCACCACGAGCAACGACCAGCGCGTGTCGTTTACGGTGCCGTCGGGCAATTTCGGCAATGTCTGCGCGGGCCATATCGCGCGCATGATGGGCCTGCCGATCGAGAAGCTGGTGGTGGCCACCAACGAGAACGACGTGCTCGACGAGTTCTTCCGCACCGGCGCGTATCGCGTGCGCGGCGCCGAGAACACGTATCACACGAGCAGCCCGAGCATGGATATCTCGAAGGCCTCGAACTTCGAGCGCTTCGTGTTCGATCTGCTCGGCCGCGACCCGGCGCGCGTCGTGCAACTGTTCCGCGATGTCGAGCAGCACGGCGGCTTCGATCTGGCGAAGAGCGGCGATTTCGCCCGCGTCGCGCAGTTCGGCTTCGTGTCGGGCCGCAGCACGCATGACGACCGCCTGGCGACGATCCGCGATGTCTACGCGCGCTATTCGACGATGATCGACACGCATACGGCCGACGGCGTGAAGGTCGCGCGCGAGCATCTGCAGCCGGGCGTGCCGATGGTGGTGCTCGAAACGGCGCAGCCGATCAAGTTCGGCGAGACGATCCGCGAGGCGCTGGGCCGCGAGGCCGAGCGTCCGTCGGCGTTCGACGGCATCGAGGCGCTGCCGCAGCGTTTCGAGGTGGTCAAGGCCGACGCGCAGCACGTCAAGGATTTCATCGCCGCGCATACGGGCGACTGATCCGCCGCCACGGCGCGCGGGCGGAAACGGACGGCTTCGGCTGCCCGGTTCGGCTCGCCGCCGTGCGCCACGGCCGCGACGGTTCCACGCCGTCGCGGCCGTTTTCTTTGGGGCCGACGTCGTTCGCCGGACGTTGCGCGTTGAGCGCACAGCCGGCCGGCGCGCTCGCTACAATGTGGCTTCCGCTTTCCCCCACGATCACCGAGATGTCGAATCCCGCTCCCCAGGCTCCCCGCGCCCCGATGCTGTCGACCGCCGACGCGCTTGCCGCCTTGCTCGGCGCGGCCGTGCCGCTCACGGATGCCGAAACCGTGCCGACGCTCGATGCACTGGGCCGCGTGCTCGCGGCCGACGTGGTGTCGCCGCTCGACGTGCCGCCGATGGCGATCAGCGCGATGGACGGCTACGCCGTGCGCGTGGCCGACCTGACGCAGGGCGATCGCCGCCTGCCTGTCTCGCAGCGGATTCCGGCCGGCCATCCGGCCGCGCCGCTGGCGGCCGGCACCGCGGCGCGGATCTTCACGGGCGCGTCGGTGCCACCCGGCGCCGATGCCGTTGTCATGCAGGAGCAAGCCGCCCCAGCCGGCGACGAGGTCGATATCCTCCACACGCCGAAGGCCGGCGAATGGATCACCGCGCAGGGTGCCGACATCCGGCGCGGCGCCGTGATCCTGCCGGCCGGCACGCGGCTCGGGCCGCAGGCGCTCGGGTTGGCCGCCTCGGTGGGCTGCGCGAGCCTCGCGGTGCGGCGGCGCGTGAAGGTGGCGGTGTTCTTCACGGGTGACGAACTGACGATGCCGGGCGAGCCGCTCAAGCCCGGCGCGATCTACAACTCGAACCGTTTCACGCTGCGCGGCTTGCTGGCGCGCTTCGGCTGCGAGGTCAGCGATTTCGGCATCGTGCCCGATTCGCTCGACGCGACGCGCGCCACGCTGCGCGAGGCGGCCCGTGACCACGACCTGATCGTGACGAGCGGCGGCGTGTCCGTGGGCGACGAGGATCACGTCAAGCCGGCCGTCGAGGCCGAAGGCCGCCTGTCGCTGTGGCAGATCGCGATGAAGCCGGGCAAGCCGCTCGCCTACGGCGCGGTGCGCCGCGAGGGCGGGAGCGCGAGCGATGGGGCGCCGGCGGGCGAGGCGCATTTCATCGGCCTGCCCGGCAACCCGGTGTCGAGCTTCGTCACGTTCCTGCTGTTCGTGCGGCCGTTCCTGCTGCGGCTGGCCGGCGCGACGCAAGTGGCGCCGCGCGCGCTGTCGCTGCGCGCCGATTTCACGCAGCGCAGCGGCGATCGTCGCAACGAATTCCTGCGCGCGCGCGTCAACGACGCGGGTGGCCTCGATCTGTACCCGAACCAGAGTTCGGCCGTGCTGACCTCGACCGTCTGGGCCGATGGCCTGATCGACAATCCGCCGAACCACGCGATCAGCGCGGGCGAGACGGTCCGTTTCATTCCCTTTTCCGAATTGCTCGGCTGACGGCCGGGCTGCCTCACCAATGAACATCGAACTGAAATTCTTTGCCAGCGTGCGCGAGGCGCTCGGTGTCGCCAGCGAATCCGTGACGGTGCCGGACGGCATCGCGACCGTCGGCGACGTGCGCGGCTGGCTGCGCGCGCGCGGCGGCGTCTGGGCCGACACGCTGGCCGACGGCCGTGCGCTGCGCATGGCCTGCAATCATGTGATGACCGATGCCGGCACGCGTATCACCGACGGCTGCGAAGTCGCGTTTTTCCCGCCCGTGACGGGCGGCTGAGGAGGCGCGATGGCGACGGTACGCGTTCAGACCGAGGATTTCGACGTCAGCACCGAGCTGGCCGCGCTGCGCGCGCGCAACCCGAAGATCGGCGCGGTGGCCTGCTTCGTCGGCACCGTGCGCGATCTCAACGAAGGCGAAACGGTCGCCGCGATGGAGCTCGAGCACTATCCGGGCATGACCGAGAAGTCGCTGGAGGGGATCGCCGCCGAGGCGATCGCGCGCTGGCCCGGCATCGAGGTGGCGATCATCCATCGCGTGGGCCGGCTCGTGCCGCTCGACCAGATCGTGTTCGTGGCGACCGTCTCCGCGCATCGCGGCGAGGCGTTCGCGTCATGCGAGTTCGTGATGGATTACCTGAAGACCCAGGCGCCGTTCTGGAAGAAGGAAAGCACGCCGGCCGGCGAACGCTGGGTCGATGCGCGCAGCAGCGACGATGCGGCGCTCGCGCGCTGGGGCCGTCGCGACGGCGAACCGCGCGACGCGGGTTGATGCGCGCGGCATCGCCCGCTGGCGGATCGCGCCTCGACGGCGCGCCACGCGCCCGCTACCATCGCGGCTTTCCCGAATTCTCACGCCGTTTCCGCTCATGACCGACGCATCGTCCAGCGCCATCCTGTTGGTGCCCGCCACCGGCTCCGCCGGCCTGTCTGCCTCGCAACGCCAGTTCAACGCACTGACCCGCCAGGTCGCGGCGCGACGCGAGCGGCTGCGCGCGTGGGAAACGGTCTGGCCTGCGTTCCAGCAGCGCTACGTCGACGAATGGGTGCCGCTGGCCCGCGACGTGACGGCGCGCGAGACGGAGCTGGTGCGCCAGCTCGACGTGGCGTTCGACATGAAGGGGCTGACGCGTGCCGAGCGTGCGCTGGTGGCCGAATTGATCGTCCATTTCGTGAGGCCGCTGCTCGGCGGCGAGACGGATCGCGAATTGCGCGCGATCGTGGCGCGCCATCGCTTTCCGGGGCAGGCCGAGGGCGAGGCTCGTTCCGGCGGCTCGTCGCGGCGCGCGCGCTCGCGTTCGCGCGATCGGGCCGCGTCGGCGCCGGATGCGGATGCGCAGGCCGCCGAGCCGGAAGCCGAATCGGAAGCCGAATCGGAAGCCGAATCGGAAGAAGCGATGATGGCGCGGATTCAGGCCGAACTCGACGAGCAGGAAGCACGTGCGAACGCCCACGCCGAGGCCCGGCAGGCGCGTCAGAGCGAGCGCTCGGAGCGTCAGCGCGCGGCCAGGCGCAAAGTCGAATCCGCTGATGAAGAGGCTGCCTCGGGTCAGGGCGGCGAACGGCCGCAGGCCGATGAGGACGAAGCGGCCGCTGCCGCCAGCGGCGTGCCGGACTTGCCGCCCGCCCAGGTCAGCCGCTCGCTGCGCGACCTTTATCGCCGTCTCGCCAGCGCGCTGCATCCCGACCGCGAGCCCGATCCGGTCGAGCGCGAGCGCAAGACCGCGCTGATGCAGCGCCTGAACCGCGCTTACGACAAGCAGGATCTGCTGCAACTGCTCGAACTCGAACGCGATCTGGGGCCGGCCGACGCCGAACGGCTGGCCGGTGCCAGTGACGATCTGTTGCAACATTACAACGGCATGCTGAAGGCGCAACTGGGCTCGCTCGATCGCGAACTGCATCGCGTCGAGAACGACTTTCGGCATGGCTACGGGATCGGGGCATCCACGGTGCTGTCGCCCGACAACGCACTGCGCACGCTCGGCGACGATATCGCCGCGCTCCAACGGGCGCAGGCCGAACTGGCCGGTGATCTGCTGGCGTTCCGCGACATCGGTGCGCTCAAGGGCTGGCTGGACGGCTTCGTCGGCTAGGGCCGTGCCACCATTTCAAACCTCGAGCTTTGCGCCTCAGACATCCTCGTCCGCCGAACGGCCGATGATCCGGGCCGGAAACGGCTCGCCCCGCGGCCGTTCGGGCGGGGCGGGGTGCGCATCGTCGCCGTCGCGCACGCGTTTCGGCGAGATCGCATCGAGCAGCGCCTGCTGCTCGGCCGGAATCACGTAATCCCAGCCGAAGCGGCTCAATTGCAGGCTTTGTGCGATGCGCAGCGCCGGTTCCATGAAGCGCACGGCCGCGGCCGGCACATAGCGCGCATCGACCGTCTTGAGGAACAGCTTGAGCCAGCGGCTGAAATGCGCCGGTTCGAGGCCGTCGAGCGGCTGGTGCTTGGCCTGCACGTTGCCGCGATAGCCCTTGGTGCCGAGCACCAGGTTCGACCAGAACGCCTGCATTTTCGGCAGATGCTCGTCCCAGTGGCCGTCGAGTTTCGCGCCGAACACGGGGCCGAGCAGCGGGTCGGCACGCACCTGGTCGTAGAACGCATCGACCAGCTCGCGGATGTTGTCGGCGGTCGGTTCGGTGGCGCGCGGGGCCGGCGCGGAGGCGGCGTTCGAGGCCGAATCGTGGGAGAGCGTCATCGTCGGGCTGGGAATGAGGCCGGTACGGGGGCGTGATTTTGTCGCACAATAGCCCTCGGCCATCCAAAAAAGTGCTTCAAGGGCGCATATTATCCCGCGATTCCTGAGACGGTACGTTTGCCCATCGCAGCGTGCCGGATAGCCGGGCACTCCAACGACACGATCGATTTCGCTCATGAGACTGACCGACTACACGGATTATTCGCTGCGCGTGATGCTGTTTCTGGCGGTTCGCGGCGAAGGGCTGTCGACGATCCAGGAAATCTCGGATGCGTATGGGATTTCGAAAAATCACCTGATGAAAGTGGTGCAGCGGCTTGGCGAACTGGGCTGGGTGGAGACGGTGCGCGGCCGCAACGGCGGGCTGCGCGCGAGCGCACGCTCGTCGGCGCTGACGGTGGGCGAGGTGGTGCGCGCGAGCGAGAACGATTTCGCGCTGGTGGGCTGCTTCGGCGGCGCGAACGACGGCGTCGAGCACCGCTCCTGCGTGATCGAGCCGCACTGCCGGCTCAAGGGCGTGCTGGTTGCCGCCCGCGACGCGTTTTTCGCCGAACTCGACCGCCACACGATCGGCGAACTGGCGCAACCGGCCTCGCCGCTCGCCGCAGCACTCGGGATCGGCATACCGGTCGTCGTCGAGTCGGCCTGAGGCTTGCGTCGGCGCGACGCATCGGCGCGTTTTTTGCCCGAACCGGCCTGGCGCCAGCTTGCCGCCTGCCGACGCGCTGCCCCCACTGCAGGCATCGAGCCGGGCGCTCCGCCAATTAATTATCTGCGACATATCAATCGACTCGCGTCAAGGCACGTCTCTTGCTGTCGAGACGCTTGAAAGGCCGATATCCATCCTCATGTTGGTGCTATTCGAAAATTGGAGGTCTCTTCATGAGAATCGACAAGCTCACCACCAAGTTCCAGGAAGCCCTGGCCGACGCGCAGAGTCTCGCCGCGGGCCGTGACAATCAATACATCGAGCCGGCCCACGTGCTGGCCGCGCTGATCGCGCAGCAGGACGGCTCGGCGCGTTCGCTGATGTCGCGTGCCGGCGTGCACGTGCAGGCGCTGCAAGGCGCGCTGAACGAATCGATCTCGCGCCTGCCGCAAGTCACGGGCACCGGCGGCGAGATCCAGATCGGCCGCGAGCTGGCCGGCCTGCTGAACCAGGCCGACAAGGAAGCCCAAAAACTCAACGACAGCTTCATCGCCAGCGAAATGTTCCTGCTCGCGGTGGCCGACGACAAGGGCGACGCGGGCAAGCTCGCGCGCCAGCACGGCTTGACGCGCAAGGCCATCGAGGCAGCGATCGCGGCTGTGCGCGGCGGCTCGCAGGTGCATAGCGCCGACGCCGAAAGCCAGCGCGAGGCGCTCAAGAAATACACGGTCGACCTGACCGAGCGCGCCCGCTCGGGCAAGCTCGATCCGGTGATCGGCCGCGACGACGAAATCCGCCGCTCGATCCAGATCCTGCAACGCCGCACCAAGAACAACCCGGTGCTGATCGGCGAGCCGGGCGTGGGCAAGACGGCCATCGTCGAAGGGCTGGCGCAGCGCATCGTCAACGGCGAAGTGCCCGAGACGCTGAAGAACAAGCGCGTGCTGTCGCTCGACATGGCCGCGCTGCTGGCCGGCGCGAAATATCGCGGCGAATTCGAGGAGCGTTTGAAATCGGTGCTCAGCGACGTGGCCAAGGATGAAGGCCGCACCATCGTCTTCATCGACGAGATCCACACCATGGTGGGCGCGGGCAAGGCCGAGGGCGCGATGGATGCCGGCAACATGCTGAAGCCGGCGCTCTCGCGCGGCGAGCTGCATTGCATCGGCGCGACCACGCTCGACGAATACCGCAAGTACATCGAGAAGGACGCCGCGCTCGAACGCCGCTTCCAGAAGGTGATCGTCGACGAACCGAGCGTCGAGGCGACCATCGCGATCCTGCGCGGCCTGCAGGAAAAGTACGAGCTGCACCACGGCGTGGACATCACCGATCCGGCGATCGTTGCGGCGGCCGAACTGTCGCACCGCTACATCACCGACCGTTTCCTGCCGGACAAGGCCATCGATCTGATCGACGAGGCCGCCTCGAAGATCAAGATGGAAATCGATTCGAAGCCCGAATCGATGGACAAGCTCGACCGTCGCCTGATCCAGCTGAAGATCGAGCGCGAGGCCGTCAAGAAGGAGCAGGACGAGGCGTCGCAGAAGCGCTTCCAGCTGATCGAGGAAGAAATCGAGCGGCTCGGCCGTGAATATGCCGATCTCGAGGAAATCTGGATGGCCGAGAAGGCCGCGGTGCAGGGCAGCGCGCATCTGAAGGAAGAGATCGACCGCGTGCGCGCCGATATCGCCAAGCTGCAGCGCGAAGGCAAGCTCGAGAAAGTGGCCGAGCTGCAATACGGCAAGCTGCCGCAACTCGAAGCCCAACTGAAGCAGGTCACGCAGGCCGAGGAGCGCGAGCAGCAGAACCCGACCAAGCCGCGCCTGCTGCGCACGCAGGTCGGCTCGGAGGAAATCGCGGAAGTGGTGTCGCGTTCCACCGGCATTCCGGTGTCGCGCATGATGCAGGGCGAGCGCGAGAAGCTGCTTCATATCGAGGAAAAGCTGCATGAGCGCGTGATCGGCCAGGACGAGGCGATCAACGCCGTGTCCGATGCGATCCGCCGCTCGCGCGCCGGGCTGTCCGATCCGAACCGCCCGTATGGGTCGTTCCTGTTCCTCGGGCCGACGGGCGTCGGCAAGACCGAGCTGTGCAAGGCGCTGGCCGGCTTCCTGTTCGATTCGGAAGATCACCTGATCCGCATCGACATGAGCGAGTTCATGGAGAAGCACAGCGTCGCGCGGCTGATCGGCGCGCCGCCGGGTTATGTCGGCTACGAGGAAGGTGGCTATCTGACCGAAGCCGTGCGCCGCAAGCCGTACAGCGTGATCCTGCTCGACGAGATCGAGAAGGCGCACCCGGACGTGTTCAACGTGCTGCTGCAGGTGCTCGACGACGGCCGCATGACCGACGGGCAGGGCCGCACCGTGGATTTCAAGAACACGGTGATCGTGATGACCTCGAACCTCGGTTCGCAGGTGATCCAGTCGATGGCCGGCTCGCCGCAGGAGGCGGTCAAGGACGCGGTGTGGGAAGAGGTGAAGCTGCACTTCCGCCCCGAGTTCCTGAACCGGATCGACGACGTGGTGGTGTTCCATGCGCTCGACCGCAGCAACATCCAGTCGATCGCGAAGATCCAGCTCGAACGTCTGCGCGAGCGGCTCGCCAAGCTCGACATGCAGCTCGACGTGTCGGATGCGGCGCTCGACCAGATCGGCAAGGTCGGCTACGACCCGCTGTTCGGCGCGCGTCCGCTCAAGCGCGCGATTCAGCAGGAGATCGAAAATCCGGTCGCCAAGCTGATTCTCGGGGGCCGCTTCGGGCCGAAGGACGTGATTCCGGTCGACGTGCAGGATGGCGCGTTCGTGTTCGATCGCGTCGTGCACTGAGCCGGCTGCAACGGCGTGAAAAAACCCCGCCTCGGCGGGGTTTTTTGATGGGCGCGGCCGTTGCCGCCCCTGAGCGTGGGCCGGCGGCCGCCGGGCTCAGGCCGTCTTGCCGCCGCCGAACAGGCCTGCCAGTTGCGAGAGCGCGCCGAGCACATTCGAGCTGTCGACCTGGCCGTCCGCCGGCACTTCGCCGTTCGGCGTGGCGTGGTTGACCACGTGCGGCAGCACCTGCGCGAGCAGCCCCGAGGCGGCTGACGGATCGATGCCGACCTTGTTGGCCAGCGCCGTGACCGTGTCCGAACCGAGCACGTTCTGCAGCGTGTCGGGCGAGATCGGCTGGTTTTCGCCGTTGCCGACCCACGAGCCGATCACTTCGCCGGCGCCGCCCTGGCGAAACTTTTCGATCAGGCCGTTCAGGCCGCCGGGCTGGTTGTTGATGAATTCGAGCGCGGTTGCGAGCAGCGCGTTCTGGTTGCCGCCGTTCTGGCCGCCGAGCATGCCGCCTACGATATCGAACAGACCCATGATGTCCTCTCAGATGTTGCGTGTTTCCGGTTTCACGAACCGGCGTCGCGGTGGTCGGGCGACGCCGGATTGAACTTGCGGCCCGCCGCGTCGTGCGCGGCCGGCCGTCGATCAGGCGCCTGACGCGGCCGATGCGCTCTGACTCTTTTTCGCCTTGCGCGATTTCTTGGCCTTCGGCTCCGACGCACCGGCCGGGGCCGATGCGCCGGTTGCCGCGGCGGCGCTGGCGGCGGCTGCCGCCTTGTCTTTCTTCTTCGAGGCGCGCGTGGCCTTGGCCGGCTTGCCGTTGTCGGCCGGCGTGGTGGCGGCCGGTGCGGGCGACGGGGTGGGAGTGGCGGCCGTCGGGGCCGGCGCCGGTGCGCCGGTGCTGGTGCCGGCCTGCGTCTTGGTGGCGCGCTCCGGTGCGGGCGTGGCCTTCGCGCCGGTCGGCGGCGCGGACGAGCCGCCGATCGTCAACCCGGCTGTTTCCAGGTTCGCGACCGATTTCTGCCCCAAGCCCTTGACGCGGCTTGCCAGATCGTCGGCGCTCTTGAACGGCCCGTTCTTGGCCCGTTCGTCGATGATCGCCTTCGACTTCACCGGGCCGAGGCCCTTGACCGATTCGAGCGTGGCCTGATCGGCCGTGTTGACCTCGACGGCGGCCGCGATCGCGGTGCTCAGTGACAGCGACAACGCGACGAACAGCATCAGCAGCTTCTTCAGCATGACAAGGACTCCCCAGTTGAGCGGTGCAACCGCTGTTGGAACGGACAGACGATGGTGCGATGCAAAACGGCCGGGTGATGCGATCAAGCATAGGACACGCGCGCGCTTTTCGGAGCCGGCGCGCGCAGTGTTGCGCATTGCAGCGGCGGCTGTAAAGGGGGCGGGCGCCGGTTGTCTCGGTTTTGACGAAGTTTGACGTGGGCCGGAGATGGGCGGGAATACGATGGGACGGCAGGTTCGGGGAGGCGGCAGGCCGCTGGCGCGGTGTCGCGGAGCGCCCGGCGCGAAGGCTCGTGGCGCGGGGCGGCCCCGTCAGCTTTCGCCGCGCAGCCGCTGCCGGCTGATGTGATTCAGATAGGTCAGAAGCGCCGCGCCCGCGATCAGCAGGCTCGCGAAGTTCGCGCTCCAGAAGCCGCGCGCGCCCGTCAGCGGTGCGGGCACCCAGCCGCCGATATCGAAGCCGAGCAGGTAGCCACCGCCCACGCCCACGCCCCACAGCGCCACGGCGTAGATCACGGTCGGCACCACGGCCACCTTGTAGGCGCGCAGCACGAAGGCGGTGGTGACCTGGATCGCGTCGACGCAGTGGTAGAACGCCACGATCGTGACCAGCGGCAGCGCGGCGGCCATCACGTCCGGGTTCGGCGTATAGCCGTCGATGATCGCGTGGCGCAGCAGCAGCACCACGCACGCATAGCCGATCGCCGTCATGCCGGCGAACATCACGCCGCGCCGCGCGAGCCGCCGTGCCTCGTCCGGCCGGCCCGCGCCGAGCGCGCGCGCCACTAGCGTGGAGGCGGCGATGCCGATCGACAGCGGCGTCATGTAGAGCACCGCGCCGAGGTTGCCGGCGATCTGATGGCCCGCCAGCACCGTGGTGCCGAAATGCGAGATGAACAGCGCCATGAACGTGTACGAGGTCACTTCGATCAGGTACGACAGCCCCATCGGCAGCCCCAGCTTGAGCAGCGCCTTCTGGCGAGCCCAGGTCGGCGTGCAGAAACGCGCGAAGATGCCGAGCGGCGCGAACACGTCCAGGCGTGCCACCAGCGTGAACGCGATCAGCGCCAGCCCCCAGTTGATCAGCGTGCTGGCCAGCCCGCAGCCGGGGCCGCCGAGCGCCGGCACGCCGAGGCCGCCGAAGATGAACCAGATATTGAGCGGGATCTTCAGCGCGAGCGCGCCGATCTGCAGGATCATCGCGAGCCGCGGCTTGCCGGCCGCATTGGTGAGTGCGTTGTAGATCCGGAACATCAGGCTGGCCGGCAGCCCGAACGCGAGGATGCGCAGGTAATCGACAGTGCGGTCGTGCAGTGCGCTCGGCGTGTGTGCGAGGCGCAGCAACAGTTCGGGGGAATGCAGCAGCAGGAAGCCGGGCACGGCGAGCATCACGGCCAGCCACATCGCCTGCCGCACTTCCTCGCCGATTTCGTGGAAGCGCCGCGCGCCGAACAACTGCCCGGCGATCGGCTGCAGCGCCGACAGGATTCCGGTCAGGCCGATGTAGATCGACACGTAGATCGACGAGCCGAGGCCCAGCGCGGCCAGGTCGACGGCCGAATAGCGGCCGACCATCGCGGTGTCGATCACGCCGAACGCGATGATCGCAAGCTGGCCGATCAGCACCGGCCAGGCGAGGCCGGCGATCCGGCGGATGTCGGCCAGCATGGTCAATCGCGCGGCACGCGGGTGCCACGCGTGTAGCGGCGGCGGACCGGCGTCTGGGGCCGCTCGATGCGTTCGTAGAGGCGGAAGCGCTCGTCGCGGTCGGCCGCGCGGCGGCCTTCCCAGACCAGGCGCCAGACGTATTGCGATATCGAACTCGGCTCGCCGTAATCGGCCGGGTCCTGGCGCAGGATCACGTCGCAGTCGTCCGTGAACGAGAAATGCATGTCGCCGAAGTAGGCGAAGGTGGCGATCTGCGCATCACCGAGCCGCACCGGCGAAATGCACTCGTAGTCGGCCGGCAGGTGCGCGGCGATCTGCACGGCCACGTCGCGGTAGGTCCGGCTGTAGTTGACGAACGGCAGCCATAGCGTCATCAGCAGCACCCACATCAGCGTGGTGCCCGCGCCCGACAGCACCACGCTGCGCCACAGCACCTTCGGCTGACGCGAGATGCGCCAGCGCACCAGCGCGCACCAGCACAGCGTGGCGATCAGCGCACAGGCGAACGCCAGCACGTTGAAGCGCGATTCGTAGCCCGGCACGAGGCGGCCGAGGTTGCGCGCGAGCGGATGGGGGAAGCCCGTCAACGACGCGAGCCAGACCAGCCACACGAAGCTGCCGAGGATCGTGAAACTGAGCACCGCGAACCAGTCGAACGCGTTGATCGCGCCGCGCTTGAGCGTGGGCAGCGCGAACGTGGCCAGCACCGCGAGCGGCGGCAGCAGCAGCATGTAGACGCGGTTGGTTTCCTGGCTTTGCAGGATCACGAGCGCCACCAGCGGCACCGCCACGGCGACCGGAATCGCGATGTGCGGGCGGCGGCGCCAGCCCTTCCAGCTGACCCAGGCCCAGATCGCGAGCGGCCAGGCCGGCCAAGTGAAGAGCGGCAGGTTCTTGGCGGCGTACTTGAGCACCGTGGTGGGCGGCCCCGAGAAGCGCATCAGGCTGCCGTGCAGCCATTGGTCGAAGAACCATGACGCGTCGTCCGGATAGAACGACAGCGCGGCGAGCGGCCACAGCGCGAACAGCACGGCGGCAATCGGCAGCCCGACCAGCGCGAGATGGCGATGGCGCACCTCGGGCGTGATGGCGATCAGCACCACGGTGCCGACCAGCAGCGCGACGGTCAGCACCGGGTTGCCGGACAGCAGCAGCAGGCCCACCGCCACGCCCCACCACGCGGCGCCATGCAGCGGCTTGTCGGTCAGGCGCACGAGCCCGTACACGAACATCGCGATCCAGGCGAACTGGGCGAGCTGCGGGGTGGTTTCGTGGCCGCGCTCGGCCAGCCCGAAGCAGGCGAGCAGCACCAGCAGCGCGCCGTCGGCCAGCGTGCGGCCGTAGTCGCGCGGCTCGGGCTCGCCGCCGAACGCATATTTGAACGGCTGGACCTCGGCGCGGCGGCCGAGCAGGTAGGCGGTGTACCAGACGAACGCGCTGGCGACGCAGAACAGGATGCCGGTGGCGATCCGCGAGGCGTTGCTCGCCGAGATCCACGGGCCGAACGTCTGGATGCCGAGCGCGCCGAGCCAGTAGCCGAGCGGGCCGTCCGACGTGACGAACTTGCCGACCAGGTTCGGCAGCAGCCAGTCGTGCGCCGAGCCGCCCGCCATCGTCCACATCACGCCGAAGCCGGCTGCGTCCTCGTTTTTCCACGGGTCGCGCGCGAACAGGCCGAATCCCGCGTAGACGATGCAGAGCGTGAGCAGCAGCCAGCGCGGCAGCGCGCGCGTGGCGGAGGCGGTGAGACGAACGACGGGCTTCATGCAGTGAATGACTTGTTATGAGTGGGCGCCGGGCAGCGTCGCGAGGTGTCGCCGTTTTCCGGCATCCGGCATTGTAGACGTTGCGGGCAGCCGGTGCCGCAACGCGCGCGGCCTGCGCAGACGAAAAAAGGGCAGCCTGGGGCTGCCCTTTTTGTTGCGTGCCGAGCCGGCAAACTGCCGGCCCGTGTCGCGCGCGACTGGCTTACGCAGCCTTGCCGCTGGCGCGGACGCCGAACTTGTTGCGGAACTTCTCGACACGGCCTGCCGTGTCCATGATCTTTTGCTGGCCGGTGTAGAACGAGTGCGATTCCGACGACACTTCGATCTTGGCAAGCGGGTAGGTCTTGCCGTCGAGTTCGATGGTTTCGCGCGTCTGGATGGTCGAGCGCGTCACGAACTTGAAGCCGTTCGACATGTCTTGGAAGACCACATCGCGGTAATTCGGGTGAATGCCAGGTTTCATGATGTTTCCTGTAATGGAGCGGTAGCCAACCCGCCGCGTCGTCCTGTGAACCGGAACCGATGCCTGACGAGCCACTTGCCTAGGGTCGAAAAACGGCGATTATGCCAGAAAATCAGGCGGTTGGCGATTATTTGCAGCGCCTGTCGCGGCGGCGCGAAGCCGTGCCGGGCGGGCCTGCGGCGGCCATTTCCGGCCTTCAAACGGCCGGCAGGCCATCGAGTGCGCCGGTGCCGGCCGGGTCCTGTCGGTAATAGTGCGCGAGCAGCCGGTACAGCTCGGGAAATTCGGCCTCGAAGGCGGTCGGGCGCACGAACAGCGCCTCGCTGCAGACGGCGAAGAACTCCGACGGATGATCGGCCGCGTAGGGATCGATCAGCGAATTGCGCTCGAAGCGTGCCCAGGCGCGCTCGGGCACGGCGTCGACGCGATCGCAGAAGCGGTCGTACGCGTGATCGAACACGTTCTCCCAGCGCGCCGCGTCCAGATGCGGTGCATGCAGGCGGCGAAAGAGGGGCGGATGGCCATCGGTTTCGCCGCCGAGCATGTCGATCTTGTGAGCAAACTCGTGGATCACGACGTTATAGGCGTCGCTGCCGTCAGACATCTGCACGTCTTCCCACGACAGGATCACCGGGCCGCCTTGCCAGGCTTCGCCGCTCGCGTCGTGTTCGACTTCGTGCACCACGCCGTCCTCGTCCTCCACCGTCTTGCGGATCACGAACTCGCCCGGATACACCACCACGCCGACCCAGCCGCGATACAGGTCGAGGCCCAGGTTGAGCACCGGCAGGCAGGCCTGCACGGCGATGCCGACCGTCATCGCGTCGGTCAGTTCGAGCCCGTGCGCCGTGGAGAACGATTTCTCGGCGAGAAAGCCGCTCGTCATGTCGCGCAGCCGCGCGCGATCCGCGTCCGACAGCGTCGACAGGAACGGCAGGCGGGCGAGCGTGTCCGCCCACAGCGTGTCGGGAATCGGAAAGCTGCGCAGCGCGCGGTCGCGGCGGCGCGTGTCGAGCCACCGGGAAAGTCGGGAGAGCATCGGGTGCCAAGGGCGTGACGAAACACGCGCACGTTAGCTCAATCGATGGCTTTTTGCCAGGCGGCGATCACGCCGCCGCACAACGCCACGCCGGCCACGAACAGGAAGCCGTCGAGCGAGGTCAGGAATGCGGCCTGGCGCGCGATGGTCTGGCCGATGGTGGCGAGCGCGAGCGCATGCGCCTCGTTGGCCGCGTAGCCCGCGCCGGCGAAGCCGTGCGTCAGCGTATCGAGCGTCTGCACGAACATCGGATTGAACGGGTTGGCCTGCTCGAACAGGCGCTCGCGGTGCAGCGCATCGCGATGCTGTTCGACGATGATCACCGAGGCCGTGGCGAACGACAGCGTCAGTTGCTTGAAGATGTTCTTCAGGCGGTAGCTGTGCGTGTAGTCGTCGATCGAGAACACGCGGAACGTCAGGTTCGCCACCGGCAGCACGATGAACAGCAGTAACAGGCCGCGGATCAGCAGCGGCACGATCAGTTGCGCCTCGCCGACGGCCGGCGTCATGCGCGACATCGCGAACGCGGTGCCGGCCGCCAGCGCGAAGCCCGGCACGATCACCCATTTCTTGTGCGACACGTATTTCGCGTAACGCAGGTAGACGAACAGCGCGCTGGCCGCGATCAGCGAGGTGATGCCGGTCAGGCGCCCGGCGTTCTCGACCGGGTAGCCGAGCCCGGCCTCGAGAAAACGTGAGGTCAGATAGCTGAACGACGTGGTGATGTAGTAATAGAACACGTAGAGCAGCAGGCCGATCTGGAACGTGCGCTGGCGAAATGCCGACATCCGCACCAGCGGCGACGGATGGTTCCATTGCTGGCGCGCGAACCAGGCCAGCGAGACGAAGCCGGCCGCCGTCAGCAGGATCAGGAACGGCGACGACAAAAACAGTTGATAGCGCACTTGCTGCATGACGATCTGCAATGCGGCCTGCGCGAACGCGAAGATCACGTAAGGCCAGATATGCGTGTTGGTGCGCTCCTCGGGCGGCGCGTAACCGGAATCGGGCAGCGCGCCGAACGCGAGGGCGCCGAACCCCAGCGCCAGCGGCACCGTGCAGGCGAACAGCGCGCGCCACGTGAAATGCGCAACCAGTTCGCCGCCGACGATCGGCGCGAGCGAGGTGCCGAGCAGCAGCAGGATCAGGAACGCGCGCGTGGCCCGCGGCCGCTGCTGCGGCGTGTAGCTGATCTGGATCAGGATGCGGCAGGCACCCATGATCGGGCCGATGGAATAGCCTTGCAGGCCGCGCGCGAAGGCGAGTTGCAGCGAGGTATCGGCCAGCGTCGCGGCCACCGCGCCGGCCGCGTAGAACAGCATGCAGCCGCTGACGTAGCGGCGATGGCCGACGCGGTCGATCCACCATTGCTGCTGCAGGATGCCGAGCACCGCCGCCATCGCATAGCTGCTCGACGACCACACCAGCTCGTCGGGCGACGCGTTGATGCCGCCCGCGATATAGCTCGCGAAAAACGAAAAGATTGCGTTGTCGAAGTAATCGAGGCCGGTGACGAGTGCGATGACCCATGGGAACAGGTCGCCGCGCAAGGTGGCGAGGCTCCAGAACGCGGGGCGCGCGCCGTTGCCGTTCATGGGCGGGCCTTGCGGGGGCGGCCGAGTTTCGCGGCGGCCTGGCGCTTGACGATCAGGTCGTCGGGATTGTCGCCGGCGAGGCGGCGTTCGACGTAGTCGAGGTCGTGCCGCAGTTCGGCGCGAACCGCCTCGACTTCGCGCAGCTCGCGGCGGGCCGCCGTGATGCGCTCGTCGAGCTGCGCGATCTGCCCGGCGAGGTCGGCGTGGATGTCGCGCAGCGAATGGTCCGAGTAGCGGCGGCGCTCGTTGTCGCCGGCCGGCTCCAGCGGGCGCTTGAGCATTTCCGTGATGCCGTGCAGCGAGAAGCCGATCGCGCGCAATCGCAGGATGCGTGCGAAGCGGTCGAGATCGGCTTCGTCGTAAAGCCGGTAACGGCCTTCGCTGCGGCTTGGCGTCACCAGCCCGCGTTCTTCGTAGTACTTCAGCGTGCGCGGCGTGACGCCGAGACGCTCGGCGGCGTCGCGCACGGTCAACAGCGTGGAATCGGCGGGGCGGGGCATACGTGCGAGTCGACGTGATGGAATCGCACGGATTGTAGATCAACCTGTACGTTCACGTACAGGTTGAGGCAGGCAATGGATTGCTGCCCGAATCGGAGGAATCGTTTGAACCGGGCGTAAAAAAACCGCCTCGAAAGGCGGTTTTTCTTGCTGGCGCGTGCGGGTCAGCCGCCGCGGCGCATCAGATCGAAGAACTCGGAATTGCTCTTGGTCTGACGGATCTTGTCGAGCAGGAATTCCATCGCTTCGACCTCGTCCATGTCGTGGATGAACTTGCGCAGCACCCAGATCTTCTGAAGGATGTCGGCCTTGATCAGCATTTCCTCGCGGCGCGTGCCCGACTTGTTCAGGTTGATCGACGGGTAGACGCGCTTTTCCGCGAGACGGCGCTCGAGGTGCACTTCCATGTTGCCGGTGCCCTTGAACTCTTCGTAGATGACGTCGTCCATGCGGCTGCCGGTTTCGATCAGCGCCGTGCCGATGATGGTCAGTGAACCGCCTTCCTCGATGTTGCGGGCCGCGCCGAAGAAGCGCTTCGGGCGTTGCAGCGCGTTGGCGTCGACACCGCCCGTCAGCACCTTGCCCGAAGCCGGGATCACGGTGTTGTAGGCGCGGGCGAGACGCGTGATCGAGTCGAGCAGAATCACCACGTCGTGCTTCATTTCGACAAGGCGCTTGGCCTTCTCGATCACCATTTCGGCGACCTGCACGTGACGCGTGGCCGGTTCGTCGAACGTCGAGGCGATCACTTCGCCCGCCACCGAACGCTGCATTTCCGTCACTTCTTCCGGGCGCTCGTCGATCAGCAGTACAAACAGAATCACATCCGGGTGGTTCTGCTTGATCGCGTGCGCGATGTGCTGGAGCATGACCGTCTTGCCCGACTTCGGCGAGGCGACCAGCAGGCCGCGCTGGCCCTTGCCGATCGGCGCGATCATGTCGATGATGCGGCCCGTGACGTTTTCCTCGCCGCGCATTTCGCGCTCGAGCGACAGCGGCTTGTTCGGGTGCAGCGGCGTGAGGTTCTCGAACATGATCTTATGTTTCGAGGCCTCGGGCGGCTGCCCGTTGACCTTGTCGACCTTGACCAGTGCGAAATAGCGCTCGCCATCTTTCGGCGTACGCACTTCCCCTTCGATCGTGTCGCCGGTGTGCAGATTGAAGCGGCGGATCTGCGACGGGCTGATGTAGATGTCGTCCGTGCTCGCGAGGTACGACATTTCGGGCGAGCGCAGGAAGCCGAAGCCGTCCGGCAGGACTTCGAGCGTGCCGTCACCGAAGATCGTCTCGCCCGTCTTGGCGCGCTTTTTGAGAATGGCGAACATCAACTCCTGCTTGCGCAGGCGGTTCGCGTTTTCGATCTCCAGGCCATTGGCCATTTCGATCAATTCGGAGACGTGCAGAGACTTGAGCTCGGATAAATGCATACGGAGAACCCGCCAGGGAGGAGAGATGCAGAGAAAGAATATAGGGAGGGGGGCGAGCGGAAACGCTCTGAGACTTTTGCGTCGGATGGCGACGTCGATTCGAATTCTACCACACGCCGATTCGGGCTTGCCTTGCCGTTCGGCGCTCACACAAAGCGCCTGTTGCCGGTTGGCAACAGGCGCTTTGGAGAATACGGCTTTTTACAGGTGGCTGTCGAGGAATGCCGTCAGTTGCGACTTGGACAGCGCGCCAACCTTTTGAGCGGCGAGCACGCCATTCTTGAACAGGATCAGCGTCGGGATGCCTCGCACGCCGAACTTGGCGGGCGTTGCGGTGTTGTCGTCGACGTTGATCTTCGCGACATTCAGCTTGTCGCCATATTCCTTCGAGACATCGTCGAGAATCGGGGCAATCATCTTGCACGGGCCGCACCATTCGGCCCAGAAATCGAGCAGGACGGGCTTGTCGGATTTGATGACGTCTTGTTCGAACGACGCGTCGCTGATGTGTTTGATCAATTCGCTCATTGGGTCGATACCTCATTTGTTTCGGGGGGCTGCCTGCGGGCGCCGGTCGGGTGCGCCGGCCGCCGGTTCAGGCAGCTCCGCCCCGCGAAAATGGTGGCGTGAAGCGCTGCAAACCGTGGGCTCGCGGGTCACTCGGGCGTCATATTAGCCTAAATTGCTATCTGCCGTTGGCGGCGATAGTATCCGCTTCGCGAGTAGGGCTGTAGGGCACTACGGGCGACGTAACCGATGTGGGTATGGCGCGGCGGAATGCAAGGGCAGTGGGGCGGTGGGAATCTTTCCGGATGAAACAAGAGCGGGCAGCGCATTTAAACGATGCCGTCTTTGGGTCGGGGGCGTTCATCGATTGCGATATTTCGGAGAAGGGTGCTTATATATTGCGCACAGGAGCGCCAATTCGATGTCCCGCCTCGCCCGAAGTGCGATGTTGCCGATAAATCGGTCGCGCTCGAATCGAACCGGTGCTAGAATACGCCGTGACGGGCCTCCTCGCATGGTGGGCCGGTGAACCTGGTCAGGTCGGGAACGAAGCAGCCACAACCGTTTTCCGCCAGTGCCGAGGGTCAGGCTCGTCACCCCTCTCTTCTAGTTGTTCTGATGTACCTCTCTGTCGCATTCGCGGCGCCTCGATATTTCCTGTTTCCCCCTTGTTGATCGCTGCGCAGCGTCATGCGGTTCGGCACGATTGCGTCGTGTGCCGCCGCCGATCCTTGTGCGCGCAAATCTCGCCGGCATCGGTGGCTTGGCTGTCGGCGGCGCGATATGTTGCTGATACAATTTCGTGATGACCTATCAAGTTCTCGCCCGCAAGTGGCGTCCGAAGGATTTCGCTTCGCTCGTCGGCCAGGAGCACGTCGTCAGGGCGCTTACGCACGCGCTCGATGGCGGGCGTTTGCATCACGCCTACCTGTTTACGGGCACTCGTGGCGTCGGCAAGACGACGTTGTCCCGGATCTTCGCCAAGGCGCTTAATTGCGAGACCGGCGTGACCTCGCAGCCGTGCGGCGTCTGCCGTGCCTGCCGCGAAATCGACGAAGGGCGTTTCGTCGATTACGTCGAAATGGACGCGGCCAGCAACCGCGGTGTCGATGAAATGGCCGCGCTGCTGGAGCGCGCCGTGTACGCGCCCGTCGATGCGCGCTTCAAGGTCTACATGATCGACGAAGTGCACATGCTGACGAACCACGCGTTCAACGCGATGCTCAAGACGCTCGAGGAACCGCCGTCGCACGTCAAGTTCATCCTCGCCACCACCGATCCCCAGAAGATTCCCGTGACCGTGTTGTCGCGCTGCCTGCAGTTCAATCTGAAGCAGATGCCGGCGGGGCATATCGTCACGCACCTGGAGCGGATTCTCGGCGAGGAGCACGTGGCGTTCGAGCAGCAGGCGCTGCGGCTGCTCGCGCGCGCGGCGCAGGGCAGCATGCGTGACGCGCTGTCGCTGACCGATCAGGCGATCGCCTATTCGGCCAACGAGGTAACCGAAGCCGCCGTGTCCGGCATGCTCGGCGCGCTCGACCAGACCTACATGGTGCGTTTGCTCGACGCCATTGCCGCGGGCGACGGCCCGGAAATCCTCACGATCGCCGATGAAATGGCGCTGCGCAGCCTGTCGTTCTCGACGGCGCTGCAGGATCTGGCCGGCCTGTTGCATCGGATCGCCTGGGCGCAGTTCGCGCCGGCTTCGGTGCTCGATGAATGGCCCGAAGCGTCGGATCTGCGCCGCTTCGCCGAGTTGCTCGGCCCCGAGCAGGTTCAGCTCTATTACCAGATCGCGACGGTGGGTCGTGGCGAAATGGGGCTGGCGCCCGACGAATACGCGGGCTTCACGATGACGCTATTGCGCATGCTGGCTTTTGCGCCGTCCGGTCCGGGCGGTGGCGGGGGCGTGCCGGGCGCGGCACCCGCCTCAAAGGTGGGCGCGAGCCGCGCGGCAGCGCCGGCGGTGACCGCTGCGGCTGGCGCCGCGCCGGCCGCCCGCGCGATGCCGGCCCTCGCGCCGAAGCCCGCGGTGGTTCCGGTTGCGGTGCCGAAGCCGGTGGAGCCGCCGGCCGCGTTGCCGGTTGCTGCTGCGCATAGTGCCGCGGTGGTTGATCCTGCAGTGGCCGAGTCGGCCAAGCCCGTTGCGGTGGTTGAGCCCGCTGCGATCGAGTTGGCCAAGCCTTTGGCGGTGGTTGATCCTGCAGTGGCCGAGCCGACCAAGCCTGCTGCGGTGATTGATCCTGCAGTGGCCGAGTCGGCCAAGTCTGCGGCGGTGGTTGTCGATCCGGTCGCCACCGAAGCCGCTGCGACGTCGAAGCCTGAACTCGCACCGTGGTTGGATGAAGCCGATGTTGCTGCCGAGCCGGTTGTCGCAGCCGCTCCGGCCGCAGTGCCGGCTGCCGCTCCCGAAATCGAGGTTCCCGCCGCGATAGCCGATGGGCTGCCCGCCGAGATTGCACCGCCTCAAGCCGATCCCGAGCCGGTCGCCGCAGAACGGGCGGTCGTGCCGAGCGCACCGTCGCCGGACCCGGCCGCCGAGCCGCAACCGGCACGCGTACCAACCGTCACTCCCGAGCCGATCGCCGCCATCGCCAGCGAACCGGCCGCGCGTCCCGCGCCCGCTCGCGCCGGTGGCGCCGCCGCTGCGCTCGACGTGCTGCGCAGCCGCGGCATGCGAGTGTCGTCCGATCGCGACCGCGCGGCCACGGCGGCACCGAAAGCCGCGGCCGCCGCGCCGAAGCCCGCCGCGCCGCGCGTCAACGTACCGACGCCGCGCCCGCGTGCCGAACAACCGGTTCACGCCAGCTCGGCCGATCCGTCCGCGCCGCCGTCGTGGGACGACATGCCGCCCGACGATTACATGCCGATGTCGATGTCGGCCGACGAGCACTACGGCCCGCCGCCCGACGACGGCTATTTCCCCGTATTCGACAGCGGTCCCGATGACGTGCGCGTGGCACCGCCGCAGCCGGCCCCTGCGCCGGTCGATGCCCGTCCGCTGCCGCCCGCGATCTCGCTCGACGCGGTCGGCTACGACGGTGAATGGCCGCAACTGGCCGCCAGCCTGCCGCTCAAGGGCGTTGCCTACCAACTTGCCTTCAATAGCGAATTGACGGCGGTCGACGGCGGCGTGCTGAAGTTGTCGGTGCCAGTCCCGCAATACACCGATGCTGCGCAGGTCGCGAAGCTCAAGACCGCATTGGCCGAAGCGCTCGGCAAGGCGGTCGACGTCGCGGTCGACGTCGGTCCGGCGCGCCGCACGGCCGCAGCGCTCGACGCCCGCGAGCGCGCGGCGCGTCAGCGCGACGCCGAGCAGGACATCGGCGCCGATCCGTTCGTCCAGCAACTGATCCGCGATTTCGGCGCGCGGATCGTCGAGGGTTCGGTCCGCCCGGTGGCGGCCGACCACGCCGGTTCGGCCGGCGGCGCGCCGACGCTGCATTGAGCGCGGCCCCCAACCGTCCCATTCCCTAATCCCGGAACCGGCGCTAAGATCGCGCCGGTCTCACACGAATACCAAGGAGCACGTCCATGATGAAAGGCCAACTCGCCGGGCTGATGAAGCAAGCCCAGCAAATGCAGGACAACATGAAGAAGATGCAGGAGCAGCTCGCCCTCATCGAAGTCGAAGGTCAGTCTGGCGCCGGGCTCGTCAAGGTCACGATGACCTGCAAGAACGAAGTGCGCCGCGTGACGATCGACCCGAGCCTGCTCGCGGACGACAAGGACATGCTCGAAGACCTGGTGGCCGCGGCGTTCAACGATGCCGTGCGCAAGGCCGAGGCCACGTCGCAGGAAAAGATGAGCGGCATGACCTCGGGCCTGCCGCTGCCGCCGGGCTTCAAGCTGCCGTTCTAAGGCAGTTCCTTTCGCATATCGGTATCGCATGAAACAGCCGTCCGCCCTGTCCGCCCTCGTCGAAGCACTGCGCGTGCTGCCCGGCGTCGGGCCGAAATCCGCACAACGGATGGCCTACCACCTGATGCAGCACGATCGGGATGGCGCCGAGCGGCTCGGGCGATCGCTGCTGTTCGCGACCGAGCACCTGCAGCACTGCGAGAAGTGCAACACCTTCACCGAGGCGCGCATCTGCGAAGTCTGCAGCGATACCGAGCGCGATCCGAGCCTGCTGTGCGTCGTCGAGACGCCGGCCGACCAGATCATGCTCGAGCAGACACTGACCTACCGCGGCCTCTATTTCGTGCTGATGGGGCGGCTGAGCCCGCTCGACGGCATCGGCCCCAAGGAAATCCACTTCGACCGGCTCGTGAAGCGCGCGTCGGACGGCATCGTCAAGGAAGTCGTGCTCGCGACCAACTTCACGAACGAGGGCGAGGCCACCGCCCATTACCTGGGGCAAACCTTGAAAGCGCGCGGCCTGTCCGTCACGCGGCTCGCGCGCGGCGTGCCGGTGGGCGGCGAACTCGAATATGTCGATGCGGGCACCATCGCCCGCGCGATGCTCGACCGCCGCACCCTGTAACGCGGCACCGGCCATTCGGCCGTACGCCGTTCCGGAGAATCCACACAGATGAGCGCAACGCCAGGCCCGCTCGTGGGCGTCAAGGTGCTTGAATTCGGCACGCTGATCGCGGGGCCGTTCGCGGCCCGCCTGTTCGCCGAGTTCGGCGCGGAAGTGATCAAGATCGAGGATCCGAACGGCGGCGATCCGCTGCGCAAATGGCGCAAGCTCTACCCGGAAGCGGGCGGCACGTCGCTCTGGTGGGCGGTGCAGGCGCGCAACAAGAAATCGGTCACGCTCAACCTCAAGACGGACGAAGGCCGGCGGATCGCGCAGCAGCTCGCGGCCGAGGCCGATATCGTCGTCGAGAATTTCCGCCCGGGGCTGCTCGAAAAGCTCGGCCTCGGCTACGACGTGCTGTCGGCGAACAACCCGGGCCTCGTGATGGTGCGGCTGTCCGGTTATGGGCAGACCGGCCCGTATCGCGACCGTCCCGGCTTCGGTGCGATCGCCGAATCGATGGGCGGCCTGCGCCATATCACCGGCTATCCCGAGCTGCCGCCGCCGCGCATCGGCATTTCGATCGGCGATTCGATCGCCGCGCTGCACGGCGTGATCGGCGCGATGATGGCGCTGCACCACCGCAACATGAACGGCGGCAAGGGGCAGGTGGTAGACGTCGCGCTCTACGAAGCCGTGTTCAACATGATGGAAAGCGTGGTGCCCGAGTACGGCGTCTACGGCATGGTGCGCGAGCGCACCGGTGCGTCGCTGCCGGGCATCGTGCCGTCCAATACCTATGCCTGCGCCGACGGCAGCATCGTGATCGGCGGCAACAGCGATCCGATCTTCAAGCGCCTGATGAAGGCGATCGAGCGCGCCGATCTGGCCGACGATCCGGCGCTCGCGCACAACGATGGCCGGGTTCCGCGCACGCAGGAGATCGACGATGCGATCGCCGCCTGGCTCGCGCCGCGCACCATCGACGCCGCGCTCGAGGTGCTCAATGCGGCCGACGTGCCGGCCGGGCGCATTTACAGCGCAGCCGACATGTTCGTCGATCCGCAGTTCGTCGCACGCCAGATGATCCAGCGTTTCCGCCTGCCGGACGGACAGGAGATTGCGCTGCCGTCGATCACGCCGAAGCTGTCGGACACGCCGGGCGATACGCGCTGGCTCGGGCCGGCGCTCGGCGAGCACACCGACGCGGTGCTCGCCGAACTCGGCTACGACGCTCCGGCGATCGCTGCGCTGCGCGAAAAACGCGTGATCTAGCGCCGCTCGGCGATGCGCCGGCAGGTGGCCGGACTGTCGTTCGCACGCCATGTTTCCTCGGTTACAATCGCCGGATGCGAATCCTACTCAGCAACGACGACGGTTATCTGGCGCCCGGCCTGGCCGCGCTCTACGAAGCGCTGCGTCCGTTCGCCGATGTGACCGTGATGGCGCCCGAGCAGAATTGCAGCGGGGCGTCGAACTCCCTGACGCTGTCGCGGCCGCTGTCGCTGCATCGCTCGGCCACCACCGGATTTCATTACGTGAACGGCACGCCGACCGACTCGGTCCACCTCGCGCTGACGGGGATGTTCGAGGGCCGGCCCGACCTCGTCGTGTCGGGCATCAACAACGGTCAGAACATGGGCGACGACACGCTCTATTCGGGCACCGTCGCCGCCGCCACCGAAGGCATCATGTTCGGCATCCCGGCCATCGCGTTCTCGCTGGTCGACAAGGATTGGGTTGAACTGGAATCGGCCGCGCGCGTGGCCGCCGACATCGTCCGGCATTTCATCGAAACGCCGATGCCGGGCCAGCCTTTTCTGAACGTCAATATCCCGAATTTACCGTACGAGCAGCTCAAGGGCTGGCAGGTCACGCGGCTCGGCAAGCGTCACCCGTCGCAACCGGTGATCCGCCAGAACAACCCGCGCGGCGAGGCGATCTACTGGATCGGCGCCACGGGTGCCGCGCTCGACGCGAGCGAGGGCACCGATTTCCACGCGACGGCGAACGGCCATGTGTCGATCACGCCGTTGCAGCTCGATCTCACCGATACGCAGAAACTGGCGGCGACGCGCGATTGGGTGCGCTCGCGGAGCGACGTCGCATGAGCGGCGAGCGCGCCAAGCGGTTTCCGCTTGCGCTCGAGGATCTGAAGCGGGCGCCGCGCAAGGCGGCCGCCCGCACGAACGAGCGATCCCATCCCGCATCGCCCGCACGGCCGACGCTCGGCGCGTCGGTGGCCGGGTCGCCGGCGCGGCCGGCCGGCCTGACGCGTGCGGCGCTGCAGGGCAACACCGCCTCGGCGGTGGCTGCGAAGGGCGCCGCCCATGCGGGAAAACCCGCTGTGACCGGTGCGCTGGCGCTGACCTCGGAACGGGTTCGCGAGCGCATGGTCGAACGACTGCGCGCGAACGGCATCACCGATACGCGCGTGCTGGCCGCGATGGCCGCCGTGCCGCGTCATCTGTTCGTCGATCCCGGCCTGGCCGCGCAGGCATATGAAGATGCGGCCTTGCCGATCGGCCATCAGCAAACGATTTCGAAGCCGTCCGTGGTCTCGCGCATGATCGAACTGGCGCTCGCGGGCCGTTCGCCCGAGCGCGTGCTCGAGATCGGCACCGGCTGCGGTTATCAGGCTGCGGTATTGAGTCATCTCGCGCGCGACGTCTATTCGATCGAGCGCGTGAAACCCTTGTTCGAACGCGCGAAACGCAATCTCCGGCCATTGCGCGTGCCGAACATCCGGCTGCATTACGGCGACGGCCGCCTCGGCTTGCCCGCGGCCGCGCCGTTCGATGCGATCGTGATCGCGGCGGCCGGCTTGGATATACCGCAAGCGCTGCTCGAGCAACTGACCGTGGGCGGCCGGCTGGTCGCGCCGGTCGGCGCGCAGAGCGGCGATTCGCAAGTGCTGACGCTCGTCGAACGCGTCGGGCCGACACAATGGAGAGAGTCGCGACTTGATCGCGTTTTCTTTGTCCCTTTAAAATCCGGAGTGATTTGACACTGATGATTACGTTGCGCGCGATGCAAAACAAACAATCGACTATTCCGCTGACATCCGGCCAGCGAATCGGCCAGCGCGCCATCTGTGCAGCCGCACTCCTGCTCGTTGCCGCCTGCGCATCGCGCATGGATCCGGCGCCGGTGGTGGATCGCTCCGGCGCACTCGGCACGTCGCCGTCGGCGCCGTTGGCCGCCACGCAGCCGGCCGTGCCGCTCGGCCCGCCGCCGCCCGGCTATTACCGCGTGAAACCGGGCGATACGCTGTATCGGATCGCCCTGGAAAACGGCCAGAATTACCGCGACATCGCCTCGTGGAACAACCTGTCGAACCCGAATCAGATCGAAGTCGATCAACTGCTGCGCGTTGCGCCGCCGAACGGCGCCGTCGCGGGCGCGATGCCGCCGCCGGGTGCTTCGAACGCCCCGGTGCCGCCGCTGTCGAGCGGCCCGGCGATGCCGCCGATCTACGGCGCGAACGGTGCGAACGGCGCGCCGGCCGGCAACGCGGTGCCGCCGGTCGCCGCTGCACCGGCGCCGGGCGCAGCGCCGAGCGCCAGCTCGGGTTCGGTGTCGTTCGCGTGGCCGGTGCGCGGCCCGATCCTCAATCAGTTCGACGACTCGAAGAACAAGGGCCTCAATATCGGCGGCACGGCGGGCACGCCGGTCAAGGCAGCGGCGGACGGCCGCGTGGTCTATGCCGGTAACGGTCTGCGCGGTTACGGCAACCTCATTATCATCAAGCACGATCCGACCTATCTCACGGCGTATGCACACAACCGCGCTTTGATGGTAAAAGAGGGGGATTCCGTCACGAAAGGCCAGAAAATCGCCGAGATGGGCAACAGCGATTCCGACCGCGTGATGTTGCATTTCGAGGTTCGCCGCCAGGGCAAGCCTGTTGATCCGCTGAAGTATCTGCCGCCTCAATAGCCGAGACGATCATGCCGAAATCGAAGCGCCACGAGCCGCAAGCCGAGTCTGAGAAGATCAGTCGTGCCACGCAAGCATCGGTGGGACGGGCTGGCGCTTCGAAGCAGGATGATGACGATGCCTCCGAGCCGGAGCGCGATTACGAAGCGCGCGAAGCCGATTCGGACGATAACGACGGCGAACGCGGAACGCGCGGCAGCGGTGGCGAGAGCGCGCCCGAGCCCGACGATTTCCGCGCGATCATGCAGGCGGAACTCACCGCCGACACCATCCAGCATTACCTGAACCGCATCAGCGTCAAGCCGCTGCTGACCGTCGAGGAAGAGCAGCATTTCTCGCGGCGGGCCAAGGCCGGCGAGTTCGAGGCGCGGCAGGTGATGATCGAGCGGAATCTGCGGCTCGTGGTCAGCATCGCAAAAGGCTATCTGAATCGCGGCGTGCCGCTGCTCGATCTGATCGAGGAGGGCAATCTCGGCCTGATGCATGCGATCGAGAAGTTCGATCCCACGCGCGGTTTTCGGTTTTCGACCTATGCCACTTGGTGGATCCGGCAAAGCGTCGAGCGTGCCATCATGAACCAGGCGCGCACCGTTCGGCTGCCGGTGCACGTGATTCGCGAGCTGAACCAGGTGCTGCGTGCCAAGCGCCACCTCGAAAAGAATTCGATGTCGACGGGCGAGGCGGCCGAACGCCGCGAGGCCAGCATCGACGACATCGCCTACCTGACGGGCAAGACGGCCGAGGAAGTGACCGACATCCTCGCGCTGAACGAGCACACCGCGTCGCTCGACGCGCCGCTCGACATGGATCCGGCCAGCAGCCTGCTGGATCTGTTGCCCGACGACCAGGGCCAGTCTCCCGACGCCGAAGTGCAGCACCGCGAGCTCGAAACCTTGACGCGCGCGTGGCTGTCGCGGCTGTCCGACAAGCACCGCCATGTGATCGAGCGGCGTTTCGGCCTGAACAACATCGAACCTGCCACGCTCGAAGAGCTGGCCGACGAGATGGGGCTGACCCGCGAGCGCGTGCGGCAAATCCAGCAGGAAGCGCTGGTGCGCCTTAAGCGGTTTTTTGCCTCCAATGGCGTTCGCAAGGACGCCGTCCTGTAAGCCATTGATGACACCGATTCTGGTTTTTGACATCGAGACGATTCCCGATGTCGACGGCATTCGCCGTCTTGAAGATCTCCCGCCCGACCTCAGCGACGAGGAAGTGGCCGAACATGCGTTCGAGGCGCGCCGCGAAAAGACGGGCGGCGATTTCCTGCCGCACCACCTGCAGCGCGTCGCCGCGATTTCCTGCGTGTTTCGCGACAAGGGCGGCTTTCGCGTGCGCTCGCTCGGCACGGCGCAGGACAGCGAAGCCGCGCTGATCCAATCGTTCTACCGGACCATCGAGAAATACACGCCGCAGCTCGTGTCGTGGAACGGCGGCGGTTTCGATCTGCCGGTGCTCCACTACCGGGCGCTGGTGCACGGCATCGCCGCGCCGCGCTACTGGGATCTGGGCGAGGACGATCGCGAGTTCAAGTGGAACAACTACCTGTCGCGCTATCACACGCGCCACACCGATCTGATGGATCTGCTTGCGCTCTATCAGCCGCGCGCCGCCGCACCGCTCGATGCGCTGGCCAAGCTGTGCGGCTTTCCGGGCAAGCTCGGCATGGACGGCAGCCAGGTGTGGGAGGCGTTTCGGGCGGGCGAGATCGAGGCGATCCGCAGTTACTGCGAAACCGACGTCGTGAATACCTATCTGCTTTATTGCCGCTTCCAGTTGATGCGCGGCGGGCTGGCGCCGGCCGAATACGCCGAGGAAGTGCAGATCGTGAAGGACGCGCTCGTCGCTGAACCCGCGCCGCATTGGGCCGAGTACCTGGCGGCATTCCCGAAGGCGTGACGCTGCGCAGGCATCGGTGGCTTTGCGGTCAGTCGTGCAGTTCCAGCAGGATCGGTTGATGATCGGAGGCACGCGTCGCGCCGTCGATTTCACAGCGCGCGACGCGATCGAGCAGCGTGTCCGTCACGAACACGAAATCGCAGGTCATCGCGCCGTCTTGCCATTGCACCGTGTCGTAGACCCCGGCGGTCGGTGGTGGCGTTTCGTCCGGATGCCGGTGCACCCAGGCGTCGGCGAAGCCGGGTGCGCCATCGATCGGTGCGAGCATGCGCCGGTACGCGTCGTCGCGATACGCGCTGTTGAAATCCCCACAGAGCACCGCATCGAGCGCGCGCCCCGAAGCCGCGAACGGCCCGTCGCGCGTTTCGGCCCGCGCCGGATGATGCGCGTGCCCGGCTGCTTCGTGGTGCTGATCGCGTAGCGCCTCGACCTGTGCGAGCCGCTGCGCCGCCGAGTAAAACTCCAGATGCGTGGTGACGATCCGCAACGGCAGTCCGCGCTCGGTTTCGATGTTGGCTTCAAGCGCCACGCGCGGCATCGACTGTGCGCGATCGTCAGCCGGCCACGGCAGCGTGTGGCGCATCACGCGCCCGAGCGGCAACCGTGTCGCGATCACGTTGCCTAATTGACGCCGTGGCCCACCAGCGGCCATAGGCGGCAGATCGACGGCAATCGCCTCGATCACCGCAAAGCCCGGCAGCAACGCGGCCAGCTCGGCGAATTGATCCGGGCCGGGGCCGCCGGGCAGGGCGCCGAAGCCACGCGTCAGTTCCTGCAGGCAGAGCACGTCGAAATCGGCCAGCGCGCGCGCCTCGGCGACGGTGCGGCCCAGATCGACCACGCCGCCGGCGTCTCGACCCCATTGAACGTTCCAGTTGAGCAGTTGCATGTCGAATCTCCAATCGCGGTCGGCCATTCGTCTACAATCTCGCCTTCCCACAAACGAATGTCAGGAAAAGCTGGTGTCTGAAGCCGCCCCCACTCCCGCGCGCAAATCCCGGAACGCGCCCGTCGTGCATGTCAGCGCGCCCATCGAGATCGAATCGCTCGACCATGAGGCGCGCGGCGTCGGGCGTCTTGTGAACGAGGACGGCGAGCCCGGCAAGGTGATCTTCGTCGAGGGCGCGTTGCCCGGCGAACGTGTCACGTATTCGAGCTACCGCCGCAAGCCGAGCTACGAGCAGGCCACCGTCGTCGATATTCTGCGTCCGAGCGTGATGCGCGTGGAGCCGAAATGCGCATTCTTCGGCACCTGCGGCGGCTGCTCGATGCAGCATCTCGACGTGCGCGCGCAGGTTGCGATCAAGCAGCGCGTGCTCGAAGACAACCTGTGGCACCTGGCCAAGCTGCGAGCCGAAACGATGTTCTCGCCGATCCACGGGCCGGCCTGGGGCTATCGCTACCGGGCGCGGCTGACCGTGCGCAATGTGCCGAAGAAGGGCGGCGTGCTGGTCGGTTTCCACGAGAAGAAGAGCAGCTACGTCGTCGACATGACGAGCTGCGAAGTGTTGCCGCCGCACGTGTCGGCCATGCTCGTGCCGCTGCGTCACTTGGTGGCAGGCCTGTCGATCAGCGACCGCATGCCGCAGATCGAGCTGGCGGTCGGGTCGAGTGTCACGGCGCTCGTGCTGCGCGTGCTGGAGCCGATCAATTCGGACGACGAAGCCTTGCTGCGCGCGTTTGCCGATGCGCATGACGTGCAGTTCTGGTTGCAGCCGAAGGGGCCGGATACGGTGTTCCCGTTCTATCCGCTCGACAAGTCGCTCGACTATACGCTGCCGGAATTCAATATCCGGATGCCGTTCAAGCCGACCGATTTCACGCAGGTCAACCATCAGATCAATCGCGTGCTGGTCGGCCGGGCGTTGCGTTTGCTCGCCCCGCAGCGCAACGATCGCGTGCTCGACCTGTTCTGCGGTATCGGCAACTTCACGCTGCCGCTGGCGCGTCTCTCGCGTGAGGTGGTGGGGATCGAAGGCAGCGAGGCACTGACCACGCGCGCGCTGGCCAACGCGAAGGAAAATGGCGTGGACGACCATACGTCGTTCGCCTGTCGCAACCTGTTCGAAGTCACGGCCGACGATATTCGCGCGCTGGGCGCGTTCGACAAGTTTCTGGTCGATCCGCCGCGCGAGGGTGCGCTGGCGGTATCGAAGGCGCTGGCCGAGATCGCGCAAAGCGGCGAGGGCCCGCTGCCGAAGCGGATCGTCTACGTGTCGTGCAATCCGTCTACGCTGGCGCGCGACGCCGGGCTGCTGGTGCACGAGGCCGGTTACCGGATGCGCGGCGCGGGAGTGGTCAACATGTTCCCGAACACGTCTCACGTCGAATCGATCGCAGTGTTCGAGCGCGACTGACTGGAGCGTTTCAAGCAGGCATGAAAAAACCGGCCCGAGGGCCGGTTTTTCGTGGGAGGCGTTCCGCGATCAGTTGCGGTTGCCGCCGAAGATGCCGAGCAACGCGAGCAGATTCGTGAAGACGTTGTACAGATCGAGATAGATCGCGAGCGTGGCCGTGATGTAGTTCGTCTCGCCGCCGTTTACGACGCGCTGGACATCGAACAGCATGTAGGCCGAGAAGATCACGATGGCCAGCACCGACACCGTCAGCATCAGCGCCGGCAGGTGCAGGAACATGTTGGCGACCGATGCCAGCAGCAGCACGATCACGCCGACGAACAGCCACTTGCCGAGGCCCGAGAAATCGCGCTTGCTGACCGTGGCGACGGCGGCCATCGCGGCGAAGATCACGCCAGTGCCACCGAAGGCGAGCATGATCAGCGACGGACCGTTCGAGAAACCGAGGATGAAGCTGAGCAGGCGCGACAGCATCAGGCCCATGAAGAACGTGAAGCCGAGCAGGACGAAGACGCCCGCGCTGCTGTTCTTGGTGCGCTCGATCGCGAACATGAAGCCGAACGCGATCGCGAAAAAGGCGAGCAGGCTCATCATCGGGCTGGTGGCCGCGAACAGCGAGAAACCGGTTGCGACCCCGACCCATGCGCCGAGGACCGTCGGGATCATCGAGAGCGCGAGCAGCCAGTAGGTATTGCGCAGTACGCGGTTGCGGGTCTCGGCCGACGCCAGCGAGCCGCCGCGACCGAAGTTGTACGGATAGTCGTTCATGGTTTCTCCTAGCATGGAACGTGACAGCGATCGGGAACCGGATGCATCGCAATGCGCTGCAGCAATCCGGGCGCCGCACTGCATAAGATCGGTCTGCCGGCCCAAGGTTTCAAGGGCCACCGAATATCTGATACACGCGCGACGCGCAAGCCTCAGCATACCCGGTTTTCGACCTTGCGGCGGTGTAAGGGTTCAATCGCAATGATACATCGGAACGTGCTACAATAGCGGATTCATTTGAATTCGTAACTTCTTAATTTTTTGGAGTTTTTATGGCAATCGAGCGCACCCTGTCGATCATCAAGCCGGACGCAGTGGCAAAGAACGTGATCGGTCAGATCTACAGCCGTTTCGAGAGCGCTGGCCTGAAGGTCATCGCAGCTCGTATGGCGCACCTGTCGCGCGGCGAAGCCGAGCAGTTCTACGCAGTGCATGCAGCACGTCCGTTCTTCAAGGACCTGGTCGATTTCATGATCTCGGGCCCGGTGATGATCCAAGTGCTGGAAGGCGAAGGCGCCATCCTGAAGAATCGTGACCTGATGGGTGCAACGGATCCGAAGAAGGCAGAAGCCGGCACGATCCGCGCCGATTTCGCCGACAGCATCGACGCGAACGCCGTGCACGGTTCGGACGCAGCGGAAACGGCTGCGGTCGAAATCGCATTTTTCTTCGCAGGCTTGAACGTCTACTCGCGCTAAGCGGGTAACGCGAATCCGGCGCTTGCAGCAAGGCAGGGCATCATGACGAGCGAAACTACCGTCAATCTTCTCGACTTCGACGCCGAGGGCCTCGTCGCATATTGCGGCAGCCTGGGCGAGAAGCCGTTCCGGGCCAAGCAGTTGCAGCGCTGGATTCATCAATACAATGCCGCCGATTTCGACGGCATGACTGATCTCGCCAAGTCATTGCGCGAGAAGCTGAAGGGTCGCGCGATCATCGGCATGCCCGATATCGCCAGCGACCACGTCTCGTCGGACGGCACGCGCAAGTGGCTGATCGACGTCGGCAACGGCAACGCGGTCGAAACCGTGTTCATCCCGGAAGAAACGCGTGGCACGCTATGCGTCTCGTCGCAGGCGGGATGTGCGGTCAATTGCCGGTTCTGTTCGACCGGAAAACAAGGTTTTTCGCGCAATCTGTCGACGGCCGAAATCGTCGGCCAGTTGCGCATGGCGGAATTCGCGCTGCGTGAATCGCTCGGGCGTGCGCCCGGGCCGAACGGCAAGGCCGACCGCGTCGTCACCAATGTCGTGATGATGGGAATGGGCGAACCGCTGCTCAATTACAGCGCCGTGGTGCCTGCCATGCGGCTGATGCTCGACGACAACGCCTACGGGCTGTCGCGGCGCCGTGTCACGTTGTCCACGTCGGGCGTGGTGCCCATGATGGACCGTCTCGGCGCGGAGTTGCCGGTGGCGCTTGCGGTGTCGTTGCATGCGCCGAACGACGCGCTGCGCGACGAGCTGGTGCCGCTCAACAAGAAATATCCGTTGCGTGAGCTGATGGCTGCGTGCCAGCGCTATTTGAATGTCGCGCCGCGGGATTTCATTACGTTCGAATATTGCATGCTCGACGGCGTCAACGACACCGACGCGCATGCGCGCGAGCTGCTCGCCATCACACGCGACGTGCCGTGCAAATTCAATCTGATCCCCTTCAATCCGTTCCCGGAATCGGGGCTGCTGCGCTCGAAGAACGAGCGGATCAAGCAGTTCTCGCAGGTTCTGCTCGAAGCCGGCGTCGTCACCACCGTGCGCAAGACGCGCGGCGATGATATCGATGCGGCCTGTGGGCAGCTCGCCGGCGCAGTGAAAGACCGCACGCGCCTGGCGGAACGGACCGGAACGGGGAAAATCATCGAGGTCCGGGCCGTCTGACGGGGAGGTCCGGGCAACGCGAAAGCGATCCGGGGCAGGCCAGGCCTGCCTCTGTTTAAAGGTTGCGCTTCGGCGTCGGCGATGTGTCGGCGCGGTTGCGCAAGTGAAGAAGAATCGACGCGAGGAATAGGATGAGCGAACCGCAACCGCCAAGAGGCGCAGACACGAACGCCGAGTACAAGCCGGCATCGGCGGGGTTGGAGTCGTTGGCGGCGGTCGGGGCGCGCCTCGCGCAGCTTCGCGAAGCGAAGGGTTGGTCGGTCGCGGATGTTTCGTCGCGCTTGAAGGTTGCCGTGCCGAAGCTGCGCGCACTCGAAGCCGGCGATATCAGCCAGATGCCGGGTTCGACGTTCGCGGCCGGCGTGGTGCGCAGTTACGCGAAGATGCTTGGTGTCGATCCGGAGCCGTTTGCGCAGGCGTTGCGCCGTGAAAAAGGCATCCCCGAAGTCGATCTGTCGATGCCGGCATCGGCCGGCACGGGCCTGCCGCGCGGCCGGGTATCGATTCCGCTTGGTGCTTCCACACGCAGCCGTTCATGGCTGTGGGCGGTGTTGGCCGTGATCGTGGCGGTGATCGCCGCGGCCATGTGGCATTCCGGTGGCGATTCGGCAAATTGGCTCTCGCGTTTCAAGTCGAATGCCGGCGTCGGCGCGTCCGATGCACAGCAAGCCTCGTCGGTGGCCGCTCAGGCCGCGGCGACGTCCGATTCCACCGCGATTGCCGTGGGCGGTTCGACGGTGGCAGGTGAAGTGGCGTCGAGCGCAACCGAGAGTGCTCCGGCTGGCATCGACGGTGCCGTTTCGGCCGCAGCACCGGCACAGCCGGCATCGGTCGCGCCTGCTGCTGCTCCGGCCGCGCCCGCTACGGCATCGGGCGCCGACGGCGCCAGCGTCGTGGCGGCTGCCGGCCAGTCGACGATCGGCATCACGGTCAAGCAGGATTGCTGGGTCAGCGTGCGCGACAAGAACGGCAAGGAAATCGTGTCGGGGCTGGTCAAGGCCGGCGAGACGCGTCAGGGCGCGGGTGAAGCGCCGCTGCGCATCACCATCGGCAATCGGGCCGGCCTCGACGCGGTGACGTTCGACGGAAAAACCGTCGATCCGGCAAAATACTCTGCGGGTCGGGGCAATGTCGCGCGGTTCGCGCTGCCCTGACGGCAAGTGTCGTGGCTGACCGGGCACGACACTTTTTCAATTCGTGCGCCGCCCGAGGGGTGGCGCTTCCGGCGTAAATGGATCCAACGATGCAATCCGAAGCTCAATCCCCACGCAGCAGTCAGATTTGTTCAACCGAGCCGGTGTTTGGCGGCTTCGCGCCGCGTCGCCGTTCGCATGCGGTGGATGTCCGGTGGGGCGGGAATCTGGTAACGATCGGCGGCGACGCGCCCGTGCGCGTGCAGTCGATGACGAACACCGATACGGCCGATGCCATCGGCACGGCTATCCAGATCAAGGACCTGGCGAACGCGGGTTCGGAACTGGTACGGATTACGGTCAATACGCCCGAGGCGGCAGCGGCCGTGCCGGCGATTCGCGAGCAGCTCGACCGGATGGGCGTGTCGGTGCCGCTGGTCGGCGATTTCCATTACAACGGCCATCTGTTGTTGCGCGATCATCCGGCCTGTGCCGAGTCGCTGTCGAAATACCGGATCAATCCCGGCAACGTCGGCCAGGGCGCGAAGCGCGATACGCAGTTCGCACAGATGATCGAAGCGGCCGTGAAGTACGACAAGCCGGTGCGGATCGGTGTGAACTGGGGCAGCCTGGACCAGGACCTGCTGGCGCGCATGATGGACGAGAACGCCGCGCGCAGCACGCCGTGGGATGCGCAGAGCGTGATGTACGAAGCGCTGATCCAGTCGGCGATCGGCTCGGGCGAACGTGCCGTCGAACTGGGCCTTGGCCGTGACAAGATCATCCTGTCGTGCAAGGTCAGCGGCGTGCAGGATCTGATCGCCGTGTATCGCGAGCTGTCCAAGCGTTGCGGCTTCGCGCTGCACCTGGGCCTGACCGAAGCCGGCATGGGTTCGAAGGGCATCGTCGCTTCCACGGCCGCTCTCGGCGTGCTGCTCCAGGAAGGCATCGGCGACACGATTCGCATTTCGCTGACGCCGGAGCCGGGCGCGCCGCGCACGGGCGAAGTGGTGGTCGGCCAGGAAATCCTGCAAACCATGGGCCTGCGTTCGTTCGCGCCGATGGTGATCGCATGCCCCGGTTGCGGTCGCACCACCAGCACGCTGTTCCAGGAGCTGGCGATGCAGATCCAGACCTACCTGCGCGAGCAGATGCCGGAATGGCGCAAGACCTTCCCGGGCGTCGAAAAGATGAACGTCGCGGTGATGGGCTGCATCGTCAATGGCCCGGGCGAGTCGAAGCACGCGAACATCGGCATCAGCCTGCCGGGTTCGGGCGAGAACCCGGCCGCGCCGGTGTTCATCGATGGCGAGAAGGTCAAGACCCTGCGCGGCGAGCGCATCGCCGAGGAATTCCAGCAAATCGTGAGTGACTACGTCGCGCGCAACTACGGCCAGGCAACGGCCGAGCAATAAATCGTCAACCGAAATCAGATGACCGAAACCAAGCGAAAGCTCGAAAAACTGACGGGCGTGAAGGGCATGAACGACATCCTCCCGCAGGATGCCGGATTGTGGGAATTCTTCGAGGCGACCGTGAAGTCGCTGCTGCGCGCCTACGGCTACCAGAACATCCGCACGCCGATCGTCGAGCATACGCAACTGTTCACGCGCGGCATCGGTGAAGTGACCGATATCGTCGAGAAGGAGATGTACAGCTTTACCGACGCGCTGAACGGCGAGCACCTCACGATGCGCCCGGAAAACACCGCTGCCGTGGTGCGTTCCGCGATCGAGCACAACCTGCTGTACGACGGCCCGAAGCGTCTGTGGTACATCGGCCCGATGTTCCGCCACGAGCGTCCGCAGCGCGGCCGCTATCGCCAGTTCCATCAGGTCGGCGTGGAAGCGCTCGGTTTCGCCGGCCCCGATGCGGATGCCGAAATCATCATGATGTGTCAGCGCCTGTGGGACGACCTCGGCCTGATGGGCATCAAGCTCGAAATCAACTCGCTCGGCCTGGCCGAGGAGCGTGCCGCGCACCGCGTCGAGCTGATCAAGTACCTGGAGCAGTTCGCCGACGTGCTCGACGAGGATGCGAAGCGTCGCCTATATACGAACCCGCTGCGCGTGCTCGACACGAAGAACCCGGCGCTGCAGGAAATCGCGCAGAACGCGCCGAAGCTGATCGACTTCCTCGGCGAATCTTCGCGCGCGCATTTCGAGGGCCTGCAGCGTCTGCTGAAGTCCAACAACGTGCCGTTCACGATCAACCCGCGTCTCGTGCGCGGCCTCGACTATTACAACCTGACCGTGTTCGAGTGGGTGACCGACAAGCTCGGCGCGCAAGGCACGGTGGCCGCAGGCGGTCGCTACGATCCGCTGATCGAGCAGCTCGGTGGCAAGCCCACGGGCGCTTGCGGCTGGGCGATGGGCGTCGAGCGGATCCTCGAACTGCTCAAGGAAGATCAGCTCGTGCCGGAGCAGGAAGGCGTCGATGTCTACATCGTTCACCAGGGCGATGCGGCACGCGAGCAGGCGTTCATCATCGGCGAGCGCCTGCGCGACACCGGCCTCGACGTGATTTTCCACTGCAGCCCCGACGGCGGCACCGCCAGCTTCAAGTCGCAGATGAAGCGTGCGGACGCGAGCGGCGCGGCTTACGCGGTGATCCTCGGCGAAGACGAAGTCGCGAATGGCACGGTGGGCGTGAAGGCGCTGCGCGGTGCCGGCGAGGGCGAGAAGAGCGAGCAGCAGACGGTAACGGTCGAGAACTTGACCGAATTTCTAATCAATGCGATGGTTGCATCCGCCGAAGACGGCGACGACTGATCGCAGCGGATTCGCTCGACAACAAGCAGGAAGAAGGAATCGCTAGCCGATGAGTTATCACGACGAACAAGAATCGATTGAAAGCGTCAAAGCCTGGTGGGCCCGTTGGGGCAACCTGACGACCTGGGTCCTGACTGCGGCGCTCGTCGTCGCCGCCGCCTGGAACGGCTGGAATTACTGGCAGCGCCATCAGGCGGCAGAGGCTTCGGTGTTCTACGAGGCCGTGCAGCAGGCCATCAGCTCCGGCGACAAGGCCAAGATTGCGCGCGCCGCGTCCGACATGGAAAGCAAGTACGGCAGCACGGCGTACGGGCCGATGACGGCACTGGCCGCCGCCAAGGGCCTGTACGATGCGGGCGATTCGGCCGGTGCGAAAGCCCAGCTGCAATGGACCATCGACAACGCGAAGGACGATTCGTACAAGCAGGTCGCGAAGCTGCGCCTGGCTTCGTTGCTGCTCGACGAAAAGGCCTACGACGCCGGTCTCGCGCTGTTGAGCGGCACGCCCGTCGACAGTTTCAAGCCTCTCGTGGCGGATGGTCGTGGCGATTTGCTTGCCGCCCAGGGCAAACGCGACGATGCGCGTGCAGCGTACCAGCTCGCGCTCGAATCCCTGCCGAAGCAAGACACGTCCACGCGTCAGCTCGTTCAGTTCAAGCTCGACGCGCTCGGTAGCTGAGCGTCCGCGCTCGTTCCACAACTCTAGATAGCTTCGCTCACCGATGAATTTGCTGAAACGTAACGTTCTTCCGATCGCCTGCGCAGTTGCCGTCCTCGCGCTGGCGGCGTGCTCGTCCACCAAGGATGCGCGCCGCGTGCCGACGCCGCTCACCGAGATCAAGCCCGCGCTCAATGTGACGCAGGCATGGAAGACGAGCGTGGGCAAGGGCGGGCGCTATTCGTTCTCGCCGGTTGCGGTTGGCGATGCGGTGTTCGTGGCCGCGGCGAACGGCTCGGTCGAGAAGATCGATGCCAAGACCGGCCAGACCGTCTGGCACACCAAGCTGCGTTCGGACCTGTCGGCCGGCGTGGGCAGCGATGGCACCCTGACGGCGGTCGGTGCGCTCAAGGGCGGCGTGTTCGTGCTTGGCGCGGACGGCAAGCAGCTTTGGCAGACCAACATACAGGGCGAGATCTTCTCGCCGCCGCTGGTCGGCAACGGTCTCGTGATCGTGCGTACGATCGACGGCCAGGTGATCGCATTCGCCGCGCAAACGGGCGAGCAGAAGTGGGTGTACCGCAGCCGCGCGGTGCCGCTGAACCTGCGGGTCTCGGCCGGCATGACGTTCGCGGGCGACGCGGCCGTGCTGGCCGGTTTCCCGGGCGGTGGTCTGGTGGCGATCAACCTGCAGACGGGCGAGGCCTACTGGCAAACGCCGGTGTCCTATCCGAAGGGCGTGACCGAGGTCGAGCGCATCAATGACGTGAGCGGGCCGCCTACGCTGGTCGGCGCACAAACCTGTGCCGTCACGTTCCAGGGCCAGATCGGTTGTTTCGATGCGAATTCGGGCCGCCCGCTTTGGGAAAAATCGTTCTCGAGCCGCAGCGGCGTGGCGCAGGATGACACCGTGATGGCTGGTGGCGACGATTGGTCGGTCGTGACAGCCTACGACGTGATGTCGGGCAAGCAGCTTTGGCGCAATGATCAGCTCAAGAGCCGCGACGTCGGCGTGCCTTATCTGCTGGGCCACGCCTTGGTGATGGGCGATTACAAGGGTTTTGTCCACTTCCTGTCCCGCGACGACGGTACGTTCGTCGCACGCATGAAGACGGACGGCAGCGCGATCACGGCAGCGCCGGTGCTGGCTGGCGATACGCTGGTCGTGCAAACGCATGACGGCGAAGTCTACGGCTTCCGTCCGCGCTGATCGATTTGCTGGAATTGCGCGGTCCAGCGCCTCAGGGCGCGGGCCGCGCGTGTTTTTTTGTGCGGCAATTGTCGCCGGCGCTCCCGAGCGGGCGGGTCCGGCGCGCTGCCCCGGCGGTCAGCCGCCGAGTTCGCGTGTCGCGCGAGTCGCACGCGCGCGCCCATTGCGGCGCGGAATTCGTGCTAATTTTCATTCAACGCAGCCACCCGTCGCAGCCGGTTCTCCGCGCGGCAGGCATCCCGCTCCTGCGTAATACCGTAAACGACATCAAATGAAACCGGTCATTGCCCTCGTCGGGCGCCCCAATGTGGGGAAATCCACGCTGTTCAACCGGCTCACGCGCTCGCGCGACGCACTCGTCGCCGACCTGCCGGGCCTTACCCGCGATCGCCATTACGGCGAGGGCCGGGTGGGCGAGCGCCCCTATCTCGTGGTCGACACGGGCGGTTTCGAGCCGGTCGCCAAGGACGGAATCCTGCACGAAATGGCGCGCCAGACACGCCAGGCCGTCGCGGAAGCCGATATCGTCGTGTTCATCGTCGATGGCCGTAACGGCCTGGCCCCGCAGGACAAGTCGATTGCCGACTACCTGCGCAAGACGGGCCGGCCGATCTTCCTGGTCGTCAACAAGGCCGAGGGGATGAAGTACACGGCGGTGGCCAGCGATTTCTACGAGCTCGGCCTCGGCGACCCGCGCGCGATTTCGGCCGCGCATGGCGATGGTGTCCACGACATGATCAGCGAGGCGCTCGAAGTGGCCTACGCGGGTCAGTCGGAGGAATCGGACGACGCGGCGCAGACGCGCGGTGTGAAGATTGCCATCGTCGGCCGCCCGAACGTCGGCAAGTCGACGCTCGTCAATACGCTGATCGGCGAGGACCGCGTGATCGCGTTCGACATGCCGGGCACCACGCGCGATTCGATCTATGTCGATTTCGAGCGCAACGGCAAGCCCTATACGCTGATCGATACGGCCGGCCTGCGCCGCCGCGGCAAGGTGTTCGAGGCGATCGAGAAGTTCTCGGTAGTGAAGACGCTGCAGTCGATTTCGGACGCGAACGTCGTCATTCTTCTGCTGGATGCCCAGCAGGATATTTCCGACCAGGATGCGCATATCGCGGGCTTCGTGGTGGAGCAGGGCCGCGCGCTGGTGGTGGGCGTGAACAAATGGGACGGGCTCGATTCGCACACACGCGAGCGCACCAAGGCCGACCTGACCCGCAAGCTGAAATTCCTCGAATTCGCGAAATTCCATTTCATCTCGGCTGCCGAGAAAACCGGTATCGGCCCGTTGTTGCGCTCGGTCGACGATGCTTACGCGGCGGCCATGAAGAAGCTGCCGACGCCGAAGCTCACACGCGCGCTGATCGAGGCCGTGGAATTTCAGCAGCCGCGCCGTCGCGGCCCGGTTCGGCCGAAGCTGCGCTACGCCCACCAGGGCGGCCAGAATCCGCCGATCATCGTGGTGCACGGCAATGCGCTCGACGCGATCACGGATACCTACCGGCGTTACCTCGAAAACCGTTTCCGGGAAACTTTCGAGCTGACCGGCACTCCATTGCGGATAGAGTTCCGATCCTCGACGAACCCTTATGCGGACAAGGATTGAGGGGATTAGACCGAATGGCCGGCTCCCGAGCGGGGGCAACGAAATCGGCTATAGTGTAGCGATTGACGGCGGATCTCTTTTTCTTCGCCGACAATCTACAAGATCAACCTGCAAAAAAGATGGAGTAAGCCATGAGCAACAAAGGGCAATTGTTACAAGACCCGTTTTTGAACGCACTGCGTAAGGAGCATGTGCCGGTGTCGATTTACCTCGTCAACGGCATCAAGCTGCAAGGGAACATCGAATCGTTCGACCAGTACGTCGTGTTGCTCCGTAACACGGTTACCCAGATGGTTTACAAGCACGCTATCTCGACGGTCGTTCCGGCGCGCCCGGTGAACTTCCACCCGGACGCGGAAGGCGCGGCCTCCTAACCCGATTGCTGCGGCTGGCGTTGCTCGCCGCCGGCGATCCACGCCAGCCGCCTTACTTTGACACCTGATAATTTGATCAACGCAGCGTTAGTCGGCATCGATTTCGGCAAGACCGATTTCGAAGCCAGCCTCGAAGAACTCAGTCTGCTCGCTTCCAGCGCGGGCGCCCTCCCGGTGGTCACCCTGACCGGCAAGCGTTCCAGCCCCGATGCGGCCATGTTCATCGGCAGCGGCAAGGCCGAAGAACTGCGCCTCGCCTGCGATGCCAACGGCGTCGACATCGTCATCTTCAATCACCCGCTCGCCCCTGCGCAGCAGCGCAATCTCGAACGCACGCTGAACCGTCGCGTGGTCGATCGCACGAGCCTGATTCTCGATATTTTCGCGCAGCGCGCTCGCAGCCACGAAGGCAAGCTGCAGGTCGAGTTGGCGCAGTTGCACTACCTCTCCACGCGGCTGATCCGCGCCTGGACCCACCTCGAACGCCAGAAGGGCGGTATCGGCCTGCGCGGCCCCGGCGAAACGCAGCTCGAAACCGACCGCCGGCTGATCGGTGAACGCATCAAGATGCTGAAGACGCGGCTCGAAAAGCTGCGTCGCCAGCACGATACGCAGCGCCGTCAGCGCGAACGCAACCGCACCGTGTCGGTGTCGCTGGTGGGCTATACGAACGCGGGCAAGTCCACGCTGTTCAATGCGCTGACGAAAGCGCAAGCCTACGCGGCCGACCAGCTGTTCGCCACGCTCGATACCACCTCCCGCCGTGTGTATCTGGGCGACGAGGTCGGGCAGATCGTCGTGTCGGATACGGTCGGCTTCATCCGTGAGCTACCGCACCAACTGGTCGCGGCGTTTCGTGCCACGCTCGAGGAAACCATCCACGCCGATTTGCTGTTGCATGTCGTCGATGCGTCGAGCGCAGTGCGCCTCGAACAGATCGAGCAGGTCAACGATGTCCTGCACGAGATCGGCGCGGATTCGATTCCGCAGGTGCTGGTATTCAACAAGATCGACGCGGTGCCCGAACTCGCGGCTCGCGGCGACGCGGTCGAGCGTGACGAGTATGGTAATATTTCGCGCGTCTTTTTGAGCGCGCGCACCGGCCAGGGACTCGATACGCTGCGTGCCGCCATTGCCGAAATCGCGACCAGCGATGCGCTGTCCGGCACGGCGCTGCCCGAGCGCGACATTCGGTTCGACAGCAACGCGCTGAACGAACCGCACGACGACCACACGGTTTCCGAACACGGGCACTAGCCGGCGCCAGCCGGACAGTCGCACCCACTCTGGTGAACAAACTCAGGTGAACGATTACAACGAGCGGAGTTCCTGGCTGCGCAAGCGCCCGATGCTGTCGATCAACGATCCCCGTTGGGGGCGTGGCGAAAGCAATGGCGACAAGTCCCGCAAGAACGAACCGAAACGCCCGCAACCCGATCGCGATGGCGACGGCCCACCCGACCTCGACGAAATGTGGCGCAACTTCAACCGCCGCCTGTCCGGGCTGTTCGGCGGCAAGGGTGGCGGCAATCGCGGCATGCGTCCCGATAACGGGCGCGCCGCACGCGTCGGCGTCGGTATCGTCATCGGCGTGCTGGTCGCGGTCTACGCGGGCAGTGGCATCTTCATGGTGCCGGACGGCCAGACGGGCGTCGTGCTGAAGTTCGGCGAATACCACGGCACGGTCGGCCAGGGCGCTCACTGGCGCCTGCCGTATCCGTTCGAGTCGCACGAAATCGTCGATACGGCGCAGGTGCATTCCACCGAAATCGGTCGCAACAACGTGGTGCGCATCGCCAACGTCAAGGATGCGTCGATGCTCACGCGCGACGGCGGCATCGTCGACGTGCGTTTCATCGTTCAGTACCGGATCCGCTCGGCGGCTGATTATCTGTTCCGCGCGGCCGATCCCGAACTCGCCGTGCGCCAGTCGGCGCAAGCCGCGATTCGCCGCATCGTTGGCGGGGAAGCGGCCAGCGACGTAATTGGCGTCGATCGTGATGCGTTGCGCACGCAACTCACCACGCAGATCCAGCACGATCTCGATCGTGATCAGACCGGCCTGGTGGTCACCGGCATCACGATTCAGGCCGCCCAATTGCCCGAGCAAGTGCAATCGGCGGTTGACGAAGTGGCGAAGGCGCGTCAGGCGAGCGAAGTCGCGAAGAACGCCGCGCAGGCCTATGCCGACGATCTGCTGCCGCGCGCACGTGGCGATGCGGCCAAGCTGGTCGACGAGGCCAAGGCGTATGCCGATCGCGTGGTCACGCAGGCGCAGGGCGACGCCGACCGCTACCAGCAGGTCTATGCACAGTACGAGAAGGCGCCGGCCGTGGTGCGCGAGCGCATGTATCTCGACACCATGCAGGAAATTTATTCGAAGGCGACCAAGGTCTACGTCGGCAACAAGTCGGGCAACAGCCTCGTCTATCTGCCGATCGACAAGATCGTCGAACAACAACGTCAGCGCGCGGCCGATGCGGCCGCTGCCAGCGGTGCGGTGCCGGCTTCGGTGGCCGCAGGAGCATCCGATCCGGGTGCTACCGCCGGCGCGGCCAATTCAGTGTCGTCGGCCGGTTCGTCCGCCGCCGTCTCTGCCGCGGCATCCGCGAGCGCGGCGCGTGCCGCCAGCGCCACGGCCGGCGACGATTCGCTGCGATCGCGCGAAGGGTTCCGCAGCCGGTCGCGCGAAGACGATTTGCAGTAACGGGGACCGCCAGACATGAATCGAATCATCGCGCTTGTCATTGCGCTCGTCGTCGTCGCGTTCGCCGCGTCGTCCACCGTGTTCGTCGTCGATCCGCGTCACGCGGCCGTGCTGTCCGCACGCGGCGAGGGCGAGCCCACGTTGCTCGGCCCCGGCCTGCACGTGAAGCTGCCGCCACCGCTGCAAACCGCGGCGCTGGTCGACACTCGCCTGCAGACGCTCGAATGGGCCGATGCACAAAGCTGCACGACCTCGGATAAGCAGGACGTGCTGGTCAGCCCGGCCGTGCGCTACCGCATCACCGATCCGCTCAAGTATTACGCAAAGACCGACGCCGGCTCGCGCGACGTGGTCGATCCGCTGCTGTCGTCGCTGAAGGGGGCGTTGACGCAGGCGTTCTCGACGCGCACGCTGACCGATGCGATCCGCGCGCAGCAGGCCATCGCCGACGAGGCGAAGGCCTCGCTGCAGGCCGCCGTGGCGCCTTACGGCGTCGAGATCGTCGATGTCTCGTTGCTGCGTGTGGATTTGCCTGCCGCCGCATCCGAGGCTGCCTATCGCCGCATGTCGGCCGCCGAACGCGAGCGCGCCGATACGCAGCGTGCCGAAGGTGCTGCGAGCGCCGAGCAGATCAAGGCCGATGCGATGCGCCAGCAACAGCAGATCCTGGCCGACGGTTATCAATCGGCGCAGTCGATCAAGGGCGAGGGCGATGCGAAGGCCGCATCGATCGCGGGCGATGCGTACGGCCGCGATCCGCAGTTCTATCAGTTCTACGCCAGCCTGCAGGCATACCGGAACACGTTCCATGCCAACGACGTGATCGTCGTCGACCCGGACAGCGAGTTCTTCCGTTTCATGCGCAGTCCGACGGGCGGCAGCGCCGCGACGCCGGCTCCCGCTCCCCGCAAACACTGACGCTGAGAAGGGGCGCCGCCACGCGCGGCGTCATCGATACCGCATGGATATTGCCGGTTCGCTGTTGCTCGCGCTCGCGCTGATGTTGATCGTCGAAGGCGCGTTCCCGTTCGTGTTTCCGGTCGCGTGGCGCGATACGTTTCGTAGAATAGCGGAGCGGCCGCCGCATCATATCCGGATCGGCGGCCTGATCGTGATGGTGATCGGCCTCGTGCTGTTCGTCTTCGCGACCTGATTTCGCGGCCGCCGATCCGGCCCGTTTCCGCCCGCCCCGGGGGCGCGGTTCCTGCCCGAACCGCCTTGTCGGCGCCTGGATGGCGCTTGCCGAACCGCGTGGCGCAGGCACTTACCGATTCCAAAATCCGGCGCGCCCGTGCGCGCCGCTGTTTCCTGTCGTAGGACCGTAACGATGTCGACCTGGTTACTTCCCGAGAATATCGCCGACGTGCTGCCGTCGGAAGCGCGCAAGATCGAGGAGCTGCGTCGCAGGCTGCTCGACCGCTTCCGTTCGTACGGTTACGAAATGGTGATGCCGCCCCTGCTCGAGTATCTCGAGTCGCTGCTGAGCGGCGGCGGCAACGATCTGAATCTGCGCACGTTCAAGCTCGTCGACGAACTGTCGGGCCGCACGCTCGGCGTGCGCGCCGACATGACGCCGCAGGTCGCGCGGATCGACGCGCACCTGCTGAATCGCCAGGGCGTGACGCGCCTTTGCTACGCCGGCAACGTGCTGCATACGCGCCCGCGCGGCCTGCACGCCACGCGCGAACAGATCCAGATCGGCGCCGAGCTGTACGGCCATGCCGGCCTCGAAGCCGATCTCGAAGTGCAGCAGTTGCTGCTCGACGCGCTGCGCCTGACCGGCATCGGCACGATCCGTCTCGATCTGTGCCATGCCGGCGTGCTCAACGCGCTGTTCGCGCGCGACGCCGTGGCGGCGTCGCGCGGCGAGCTGTTGTATGGCGCGCTGGCCGGCAAGGACGTGCCGCTGATCAATGAGCTGACCGAGGATCTGGGGGCGGATACGCGTGCCGCGCTGCGCTTGCTGCCGCATCTGTATGGCGACGCGTCGGTGATCGACGAAGCGCGCCGCCAGTTGCCGGCGCTGCCCGAAATTACGCGCGCGCTCGACGATCTGGCGCAGCTCGCGGCGCAGGTGCAGGGCGCCGAGGTCGCGATCGACCTGGCCGACCTGCGCGGCTATGCGTACCACAGCGGTGCGATGTTCTCGGCCTATGTCGACGGCGTGCCGAACGCGGTTGCGCGCGGCGGCCGTTACGACCACGTGGGCCAGGCTTACGGTCGTGCGCGTCCGGCTACCGGCTTCTCGCTCGATCTGCGCGAAATCGCGCGGATTTCGCCGATCGAGGCGCGCGGCACGGCGATCCTCGCGCCGTGGCGTCAGGACGATGCGCTGCGCGTGGCGGTCGGTGCGCTGCGCGACGCGGGCGAGGTCGTGATCCAGGCACTGCCGGGGCACGATCACGTGCTCGACGAGTTCGCGTGCGACCGGACACTGGTCGAGCGCGGCGGCGCGTGGGTCGTCGAACCCCGCTGAAATATCGGCGGCGCGGCTGTTTCGGAGCCCATACCGTTGACGCGAAACGGAAAAATTCGGAACCCGCGCCGAACCTAGGTAGAATACGTTTTTAACCAGCTAACGAATCAACATGTCTGCCAGCGCAGTGAATGTGACTCCCGGGCGCAATGTCGTCGTCGTGGGAACCCAGTGGGGTGATGAAGGAAAGGGCAAGATCGTCGACTGGCTGACGGACCACGCTCACGGCGTCGTGCGTTTCCAGGGCGGTCACAATGCCGGCCACACCCTGATCATCGGCGGCAAGAAAACCATCTTGCGTCTCATCCCCTCGGGCATCATGCGCGCAGGCGTCGCCTGCTACATCGGCAACGGCGTCGTGCTGTCGCCCGAAGCGCTGTTCAAGGAAATCGGTGAGCTGGAAGAAGCGGGCCTCGACGTCCAGTCGCGCCTGTTCATCTCCGAAGCCGCCACGCTGATCCTCCCGTACCACGTCGCGATCGATCAGGCGCGCGAAGCACGCCGCGGTGCCGACAAGATCGGCACCACCGGCCGTGGCATCGGCCCGGCGTACGAAGACAAGGTCGGCCGCCGCGCGCTGCGCGTGCAGGATCTGTTCGACGCCAAGACCTTCGCCGATCGCCTGCGCGAAAACCTCGATTTCCACAACTTCGTGCTGACCCAGTACCTGGGTGGCGCAGCCGTCGATTTCCAGGCCACGCTCGACACGATGCTCGGCTATGCCGATCGTCTGAAGCCGATGGTCACGGACGTCTCGCGTCGACTGTACGACGCGAACCACGAAGGCCAGAACCTGCTGTTCGAAGGCGCGCAAGGCACGCTGCTGGACATCGATCACGGCACCTATCCGTTCGTCACCTCGAGCAACTGCGTGGCCGGTGCGGCCGCGGCAGGCGCAGGCGTCGGCCCGCAAAAGCTCAACTACATCCTCGGCATCACCAAGGCCTATTGCACGCGCGTTGGCGCCGGCCCGTTCCCGAGCGAACTGTACGACGCGGATAACCCCGCTCGCCAGAGCCAGATCGGCGTGACGCTCGCCAACGTCGGTAAGGAATTCGGTTCGGTCACGGGCCGCCCGCGTCGTACCGGCTGGCTCGACGCCGCCGCGCTGCGCCGCTCGATCCAGATCAACGGCGTGTCGGGCCTCTGCATGACGAAGCTCGACGTGCTCGACGGCTTCGATGAAGTGCACCTCTGCGTGGGCTACAAGATCGACGGCAAGGATATCGATCTGCTGCCGCGTGGCGCCGCCGATGTCGCCCGTTGCGAGCCGGTGTACGAAACCTTCCCGGGCTGGAAGGAAAGCACGGTCGGTATCAATACGTGGGACGCGCTGCCCGCTACCGCACGTGCGTACCTGACGCGCGTGCAGGAAGTGGCCGGCGTGCCGATCGACATGGTGTCGACCGGCCCGGACCGCGACGAAACGATCCTGCTGCGTCATCCGTTCAAGGTCTGAGGCCTGGTCGCACGATGACGCAAGCAAAGAATCATCACGGCGCGCCGATCGAGATGTCCGATCCACGCAATGACGACAGGAACCTGTGGGTCGGCTGGGACGAGTATCACCGTCTCGTCGAACTGCTGGCGCTCGCGGTGCACGAATCGGGCTGGAAGTTCGACCAGATTCTGTGTCTCGCGCGCGGTGGCCTGCGCGTCGGCGATCAACTGTCGCGCATCTACGATCTGCCGCTCGCGATCCTCGCGACGAGTTCGTATCGCGAGGCCGCCGGCACGCAGCAGGGCGATCTCGACATCGCGCAGTACATCACGATGACGCGCGGCAATCTGTCCGGCAACGTGCTGCTGGTCGACGATCTGGTCGATTCGGGCGTCACGTTGGCGCGCGTGCAGCAGCATCTGAAGGAGCGTTATCCGTCGGTCACGGCCGTGCGCTCCGCCGTGCTTTGGTACAAGGCGTGTTCGAAGGTGAAGCCCGATTACTTCGTCCAGCATCTGGAGACGAACCCGTGGATTCACCAGCCGTTTGAGGAGTGGGACACGTTGCGCCCGCATAACCTCGTGGCGTGGACCAAGCGTGGCCGCGCATTGCGCGACGACGGCACGCCCCAGCAATAAGGCCTGCGAGATCTTCGCAAGGCATTCGCAATCGGCGCCTGCGGGCGCCGATTGCATTTCGGGCTGCGTCCCGTCTGCTACCTGTTTAATCGGGGCCGCATGCTACACTGGCTCGCCCTCGTCGCTTCACGGCAACACTACGTGATGGCATGGCGACGCGAGCAGTCTAGAATAGCGCTCGTTTTTCCGACCCCAGAACGGAACGTTACGCTTCCATGACCGACACGACCCATTCGAACACCCAAAAAACCTCCCTGCAGGCTCTCTCCGTCGCGGCGATCGGTGTGGTGTTCGGCGATATCGGCACCAGCCCGCTTTATTCGTTGCGCGAGGCGTTCAGTCCGGCTCACGGCATTCCGCTCACGCAGGCCTCCATCCTCGGCGTCATCTCGCTGCTGTTCTGGGCGATCATGCTGGTGGTCGGCATCAAGTACCTGATGTTCGTGATGCGCGCCGACAACAACGGCGAGGGCGGTGCGTTCGCGTTGATGGCGCTGGCGCTGCGCTCGGTCGAATCGCGCCGGCATCTGACCAAGGTGCTGATGGCGCTCGGCATCTTCGGCGCCTGCATGTTCTACGGCGATGCGGTGATCACGCCGGCCATCTCGGTGATGTCGGCTGTCGAAGGCCTCGAAATCGCCACCCCCCAACTCACTCACCTGGTGCTGCCGATCACGGTCGTGATCCTGATCGCGCTGTTCTGGATCCAGCGGCACGGCACGGCCACGGTCGGCAAGCTGTTCGGCCCGATCATGGTGCTCTGGTTCGTGACGCTGGCGGTGCTCGGCGTTTATCACATCGCGCGCGTGCCGATGGTGATCGCGGCCATCAACCCGTATTACGCGTTCTCGTTCATGGCCGACCACGTGCTGCAGGCCTACGTCGTGCTGGGGTCGGTGGTGCTGGTGCTGACCGGTGCCGAGGCGCTCTATGCCGACATGGGCCACTTCGGCGTGAAGCCGATCCGGCTTGCCGGCTACGCGCTCGTGATGCCGTCGCTGGTGCTCAACTACTTCGGCCAGGGTGCGCTGCTGATGCAGAACCCGAAGGCGATCGAAAATCCGTTCTTCCTGCTGGCCCCCGATTGGGCGCTGCTGCCGCTCGTGGTGCTGTCGACGGTCGCCACCGTGATCGCCTCGCAGGCCGTGATCTCGGGCGCCTATTCGCTGACCAGCCAGGCCATCCAGCTCGGCTACGTGCCGCGCATGAAGGTGCTGCACACGTCCGATCTGGCGATCGGGCAGATCTACGTGCCGGTGGTGAACTGGCTGCTGCTGTGCGTGATCATCTTCATCGTGATCGGCTTCAAGTCGTCCGATAATCTGGCCGCGGCCTACGGTATCGCCGTGACGGCGACGATGGTGATCACCACGGTGCTGGCCTGCGTCGTCATGATCAATGTGTGGAAGTGGAACCGTTTCCTGGTCGGGGCGATCATCGGTGTGTTCCTGATCGTCGATCTGGGCTTCTTCGGCGCGAATCTGCTGAAGGTCGCGCAGGGCGGCTGGCTGCCGCTCTGTATCGGCGGGCTGCTGTTCTTCCTGCTGACGACGTGGTTCAAGGGCCGCCATATCGTCAAGGAGCGTACGGCCGCCGACGGTATCCCGCTCACGCCGTTCCTGCAGGGCCTGCTGGCGCATCCGCCGCATCGCGTGTCGGGCACCGCGATCTACCTGACCGGCAACGACCGGCTCGTGCCGGTCAGCCTGCTGCACAACCTCAAGCACAACAAGGTGCTGCACGAGCGCACGCTGTTCCTGACGTTCGTGACGCGCGACATCCCGTATGTGCGCGGCGACGAGCGCATGACGGTGCAGGAAGCGGGCGGCGGCCTGTATATCGTCAAGGCCGAGTATGGTTTCAACGAAACTCCCGACGTGAAGGCCGTGCTCGAGGATATCGGCCGCAAGCACGACATGTCGTTCGAGCTGATGGATACGTCGTTCTTCCTCGCGCGCGAAACCGTGGTGCCGACCCATCTGCCCGGCATGTCGCTGTGGCGCGAACGCGTGTTTGCCTGGATGCACCAGAACGCCGCGAAGCCGACCGACTTCTTCGCGATCCCGGCCAACCGGGTGGTGGAGTTGGGCACCAAAATCGAGATCTGACCGGGAAGGCGGCGCGCCTTTATCGGAGGAAACAAGCCGCGCATTGCGCGGCTTTTTCTTTGGGACCACGGCGGATATGAAAAAGCCCGCATCGTTCGATGCGGGCTTTCGGGCTTGCGGAACAACGCGCGGGGGCTGGCTTCCTCCCGCCGGCCTCGGTGCCTCGCGTCAGCGCTTGAGCTTCGCGAACGCCGTCGCCATCGCGCCGGCCGGCTCCGCGTCACGCGAACGCTGCGGGCGGCCGCCTGCGCCGCCGCCGCGCTGCCCGTTGCGATCGCCGCTCGATGCGCCGCCGCGGCTGCCGCTGGTGGCGACGCCCGGCTCGTCGTTGAGGCGCATCGTCAGCGCGATCCGCTGACGCTTCACGTCGACGTCGAGCACCTTGACCTTGACCACCTGGCCCGCCTTGACGACTTCATGCGGATCCTTGATGAACTTGGTGGACATGGCCGAGACGTGCACCAGGCCATCCTGGTGAACGCCGATATCGACGAATGCGCCGAACGCGGCCACGTTGGTCACCACGCCTTCGAGCGTCATGCCCGGCATCAGGTCCGACACTTTTTCCACGCCGTCGCGGAACGTGGCCGTCTTGAATTCGGGGCGCGGGTCGCGGCCCGGTTTTTCGAGTTCGGAGAGGATGTCGCGCACCGTCGGCAGACCGAAACGATCGTCGACGAACTCGGTGGGCGCGAGCCCCGACAGCGCCTCGCGATTGCCGAGCACGTCGTCGATGCGCTTGCTGATCCTGGCGAGCATGCGTTCGACCACCGGATAGGCTTCCGGATGTACCGACGAACGGTCGAGCGGGTTCTCGCCGCCGTTGATGCGCAGGAAGCCCGCGGCCTGCTCGAACGTCTTGTCGCCGAGGCGCGGCACGCGGCGCAGATGCTCGCGCGACGGGAACGGGCCGTTCGCGTCGCGGAAATCGACGATATTGCGCGCCAGCGTGGCGTTCAGGCCCGACACGCGCGACAGCAGGGCAGCCGACGCCGTGTTGGCATCCACCCCGACCGCGTTCACGCAATCCTCGACCACCGCGTCGAGCGAGCGCGCCAGCTCGCGCTGGTTCACGTCGTGCTGATATTGGCCGACGCCGATCGCCTTCGGCTCGATCTTGACGAGCTCGGCGAGCGGGTCCTGCAGGCGGCGCGCGATCGACACGGCGCCGCGCAGCGTCACGTCGAGTTCGGGGAATTCCTTGGCGGCCGTTTCGGATGCCGAATACACCGACGCGCCGGCTTCCGACACGACGATCTTCTGCAACTTCAGTTCGGGATGCTTGGCGATCAGCTCGCTGGCGAGCTTGTCGGTTTCGCGCGAGGCCGTGCCGTTGCCGATGCTGATCAGTTCGGCCTGCGTGTGCGCGGCGATGCGTGCGAGGCGGGCCAGCGAGCCGTCCCAGTCGCGACGCGGTTCGTGCGGGTAGATCGTATCGGTCGCCAGCAGCTTGCCGGTGCGATCGACCACGGCCACCTTGACGCCGGTGCGCAGGCCCGGATCGAGGCCGATCACGGCCTTCGGGCCGGCCGGCGCGGCCAGCAGCAGGTCCTTCAGATTGCGCGCGAACACGCGAATCGCTTCGCCTTCGGCATCCTCGCGCAACTGCGTCAGCAGTTCGGATTCGATGTGCGGCTGCACCTTGACGCGCCAGCACCAGCGGCACGCATCAGACAGCCATTTGTCGGCCGGGCGGTTCTGGTTCGCGATGCCGAAATGGCGCGCGATCATCGCCTCGCCCGGGTGCGGCACCTGCGCGTCGAGTTCCTCGCCGAGGCCGAGCTTGACGGTCAGCACACCGGCGTTGCGGCCCCGGAACAGCGCCAGCGCGCGGTGCGACGGCACGGTCTTGATCGTTTCCGAGTAGTCGTAGTAATCGCGGAATTTCTCGCCTTCCTCGCTTTCCTTGCCTTCCACGACAGCCGACGACACCACGCCCTGGTTGTGCAGGTAGTCGCGCAGCTTGCCGAGCAGCTCGGCCGTTTCGCCGAATCGCTCGGACAAAATGTCGCGCGCGCCGTCGAGCGCGGCCTTGATGTCGGCAACGCCCTTTTCGGCGTCGACGTAGGCGGCGGCTTCGGCTTGCGGATCGAGCGACGGATCGGCGAGCAGGGCCAGCGCGAGCGGCTCGAGTCCGGCTTCGCGGGCGATCTGCGCGCGGGTGCGGCGCTTCGGCTTGTAGGGCAGGTACAGGTCTTCCAGGACCTGCTTGCTGTCGGCGGCCTCGATGGCGGCGCGCAGTTCGTCGCCGAGCTTGCCCTGTTCGTCGATGCTGGCGAGGATCGTCGCGCGGCGGTCTTCGAGTTCGCGCAAGTACAGCAGGCGCTCTTCGAGCTGGCGCAGTTGCGTGTCGTCCAGATTGCCCGTCACTTCCTTGCGGTAGCGCGAGATGAACGGAACGGTGGAGCCTTCGTCGAGGAGTTGCACGGCGGCCGCGACCTGCCGCGGTTGCACCGAGAGTTCGGTGGCGATGCGCTGAACGATCTTGAGTGCTACGGTTTCCGTCATGGGATTTGAGAGCGTCTACGGCCTGCTGGAGCGCCCGTGGCCGGCGAACCGGGCCGGGCGGGTGAATGGAGCGGGGCATTTTGCCATAAATGCGTTTGGGGGCCGCCGCGAGGGGTTTCCTGCGGTGTTAGAATTTGCGCCATGTCCCGCAGCTTTCCTACGACGTTGCCAATCTCCCGACTCACTTTTGCCGCGCTGGTCCTCGCGCTCGGTGCCATTTCGTCCGTGCCGTCCGTTGCTTTCGCGCAAGCGGAGCCGGCCGCGCAGGCCAATGCGTCCGCCACGGGCGATGCCGCTGCCGCGGCACAGAATCCCGATTTCGATGCCCGCCAAAAAGTGCTCAATCAACGCACGGCGGAAAACAATTATCGTTATGGGGTGGCCCAGCACGACTGCTACAGCCGATTCTTCGTGAATAATTGTCTGATCAAAGCGCGTGACGAGATGCGAGTCGAACGGTCGAGCGTCAGCCAGCAGCAGCTTGCCCTCGACGACGAGCAGCGTGCCGCACGCGCGCAGCGCCGCGACGATCAGCAGGCGCTGAAGGCCGCGCAACAGCAGGCCGACGCGCCGCAGCGCGCCGCGAACGAACAGGCGAATGCAGCGTCGTACCAGGACAAGCAGCAGCAAAACGCGCTCCAGCGTGCGCAGCGCGGTGCCGAGGCGCCGCAGCACGCGGCGAGCCAGCAGGCGTACGACCAGAAGCAGGCCGATTTCCAGCGCAAGCTCGATCAGGCCCATGCCCAGGCGGCGCAGGATGCGCAGCAGCGCACGCAGAATGCCGAGCGCTACGACGACAAGCAACGCGAGGCCGCGCAGCACAAGGCCGATGTCGAAGAGCGGCAACGCCAGGCCGCGCAGAAGGCCCAGGAAAAGCAGCAACAGCAGCAACAGCAATAAGGCGCGTCACAGGTCGTCGCGCCGAATTCGGGGTGGGTAATTCGTTCGGACAGCCAATCCGGCATATCGCGAGCGGTACGGTCAGGCCCTTGCGATGCGTCGGTTCTTTTCAAGGAGGCGAGCATGCAAACCCGTCAAACGGAGCTGAAGCAGGAGTTGCGTAACCGACTGATGTCGTTGCAGGAGCAACACACCCAACTGTCCCGCGAGATCGAGTTGAAGGAAAACCGATCCGACATCGACGACCTGGCGCTGCACCGGCTGAAGAAGGAAAAGCTGTTGGCCAAGGACAAAATCATCATGCTGCAATCGCAGCTCGAACCGGATCAGCAAGCCTGATTGCGGCCTGGCAAGCGCCGGCGCCGCATCGGGTACCGGAACTGAGGAACCGCTTGCCGTGAATTCACCGTTAGAAGCATCTGCCGACGCGCGACGCGACGATTCGTCCGCGTCGGCGCCGCGCGCGTCTGCCGCTCAACCGCTCGCGATGCCGAGCCGCAAACGCGTCGGCGAACTCGACGCCATCTTCGGCGAAGGCGGCCTGCTCGCGCGCGCGCTCGACGGGTATCGCCCGCGTGCGTCGCAACTCGACATGGCCCGCGCCGTGGCCGCTGCCATGGAAGCCTCGGCCCGCAAGCTGCCCGAGCCGGAAATTTTCGATGCGCGCAAGCGCCCGGCCCGCAAGCTGCAAGGCGAGGGCGCCGCGGCCGACGACGCGCGCGGCGACAGCGCCCCCGCGGCCGATGACAGTGCCGACAACACCCTGATCGTCGAGGCCGGCACCGGCACCGGCAAGACCTACGCCTATCTCGTGCCGGCCATGCTCTGGGGCGGCAAGGTGATCGTCTCGACCGGCACCAAGCACTTGCAGGATCAGCTGTTCGCCCGCGACATTCCGACCGTGCGCGACACGCTGGCGGTGCCCGTCACGGTGGCGATGCTGAAGGGCCGCTCGAACTACCTTTGCCACTATTACCTGCAGCGCACCGCCGACAGTGGCCGGATGCCGACGCGGCAGGACACGGCTTATCTGCAGGAAATCATCCGTTTCGCCAAGATCACGCGCAGCGGCGACAAGGCCGAACTCGCGAGCGTGCCCGAAACGGCGCCGGTCTGGTCGATGGTCACCTCGACGCGCGACAACTGCCTCGGCCAGGATTGCCCGCAGTACAAGGAATGCTTCGTGATGCAGGCTCGCCGCGAGGCGCAGCAGGCCGACGTGGTGGTGGTCAATCACCATTTGTTCTTCGCCGACATCATGCTGCGCGACACCGGCATGGCCGAACTGCTGCCCAGCGCTAACACGATCATCTTCGACGAAGCGCACCAGTTGCCCGAAACGGCCACGCTGTTCTTCGGCGAAACCTTGTCGACCACGCAGATCCTCGAACTCGCGCGCGACAGCGTGGTCGAGGGCCTCGCGCATGCGCGCGACGCGGTGGAGTGGGTCAAGCTCGGCGCCGCGCTGGAGCGTGCCGCGCGCGATGTGCGGCTCGCGTTCGCCGACACCGGCATCGTGCGCATGTCGCTGGCGCAACTTGGCGACGATCATGCGCTGTTCGCGGCGCTCGACGATGTCGATGCCGCGCTCGACGCGCTCGCATCGGCGTTGGCGAGCCAGTCCGAGCGGGCCGAATCGATCGGCGCTTGCCTGCGCCGCGCTCGCGAGCTGCAAGGAATTCTGGCGGGCTGGGTGGCGCCCGATGCGGCCGCGGCCGTGGCCGCGCAATCCGCCGGCAAGGACAAATCCGCCAAGGCGGACGACGGCGAGCCGGCCGAAGCGAAACTGAAGGACGATCCCGGCGAGAAGGTGCGCTGGGTCGAGGTGTTTTCGCAGACGGTGCAGTTGCACGAAACGCCGCTGTCGGTCGCGCCGATCTTCGCCAAGCAGCGTGCCGGCGTGCCGCGCGCATGGATCTTCACGTCGGCAACCTTGTCGGTGCGCGGTGATTTCGCGCACTACGCGGCGCAGATGGGGCTCAGCTCGCGACGCTCGATGACGCTGCCGAGCCCGTTCGACTATCCGCAGCAGGGGCTGCTGTACGTGCCGCGCGACATGCCGCAGCCGTCGTCGCCGCTGTTTACCGACGCCGTGTTCGATGCGGCGCTGCCGGCCATCGAGGCGGCGGGCGGCGGCGTGTTCATGCTGTGCACCACGCTGCGCGCGGTGGACCGGATCGCCACCAAGCTGCGCGAGACGATCGAGGCGCGCGGCTGGAACCTGCCGCTGCTCGTGCAGGGCGATGCGAGCCGCACCGAGTTGCTCGACCGTTTCCGCGCCTATGGCAATGCGATCCTGGTCGGCAGCCAGAGCTTCTGGGAAGGCGTGGACGTGCGCGGCGATGCGCTGTCGCTGGTCGTGATCGACAAGCTGCCATTCGCGCCGCCGGACGATCCGGTGCTGGCCGCCCGGCTCGATGCGCTCACGAAAAAGGGCTTGAGCCCGTTCGCCGTGCATCAGTTGCCGCAGGCGGTGATTACGCTGAAGCAGGGTGCGGGGCGTTTGATTCGTGCCGAAACCGATCGCGGCGTGCTGATGATCTGCGATACGCGGCTCGTCGACAAACCCTACGGGCGCCGGATCTGGCAAAGCCTGCCGCCGTTCAAGCGCACGCGCGAGATCGACGTCGTGCGCGAGTTCTTCGAGGAAGGCGGGCGCGGAATTCGGCCCTGAGCGGTAACGCCGCTCGTCACGCGCAGAGCGCGGCGCGCGGCGCGCCGCCAATAAAAAACCCGGCCGAGGCCGGGTTTTTTATCGTTGCCCGAGGGCAGGCTCAGAACTGCCACCACGCGCGCTTGGCCGTGCCCGGGCGTGCATGACCCGTGATGTACGGGCTGTCCGGGAACGTGCTGGCGAGCACGCGCTTGGTGTCGTCGGCGAGCTGCGGCTGGTTCAGCTTCGTGTACGACAGCATCATGATGTGCAGTGCGTCTTCGATCGCCGGCGCGTTCTTGTACTGCGTGATCGCGAGCTGCGCGCGGTTGATGGAGGCCACGTAGGCACCGCGGCGGTAGTAGTAATCGGCGGCGTGCACTTCGTGCGAGGCCAGCGCGTTGACGATGTAGCGCATGCGTGCGGCCGCGTCGGGCGCATACTTGCTCTTCGGGTAGCGGTCGACGACGATCTTGAACGCATCGTACGATTCGCGCAGCGCCTGCGGATCGCGCTCGCTCATGTCCTGACCCGAGAAGCGGCCGAACAGGCCCAGGTCGTCGTTGAAGTGGATCATCCCCTTCAGGTAATACGCGTAGGCGATGTCCGGGTGATCCGGGTGCAACTGGATGAAGCGGTTGACGGCCTGGTCGGCGGCGGCGGCTTCGTTATCCTTCCAGTTGCAGTAGGCGACGTTGATCTGCGCCTGTTGTGCGAAATGGCCGAACGGATCGCGGCCTTGCAGCGCCTCGAAGTACTTCGCGCACTTGCCCCAATCGCGGCCGTTCAGCGAATCCTCGGCCTCTGAGTATAATTTGTTGTTCGACCAGGTCGCCGTTTCGTCGGTCTTCTGCGGCAAGCCGTGGCAGCCCGCAATCAGGGCGGCGGCCGCAGCCAGCGCAACCCACGCGGCCACAGGTTTTGCCACGCGTTTGGTCGAAATCATCATGGTGAATGTGGCTCGCATGTCCTAAGCTTTCAGTCTCGGTGACCCAGTCTAAATGACCCGTTCAAGTTCGTTCCGTGCCCAGCCGGGCACGGCAAATAGCGACGATTATAGCCCAAGCGCTACTCCGTCCGACGTATCGGGGAGCGATTCGCTCGACGACGACCTGTCGGGCGAGGGGCTTGTCGCGCCAGCGTCCCCCGCATCCGCCGACGAAGCGCCACGTATCGTCTCGGTTCCCGACTCGCTTGCCGGCGACCGCCTCGACAAGGTGCTCGCGCAATTGTTTCCGGATTTTTCCCGTAACCGCCTGCAAAGCTGGATCGAGGCCGGGCGCGTGCGCGTCGACGGCGCGCCGGCCAAGGTACGCCAGCCGGTGCCGCTCGGCGCGTCGATCGAGCTGGTGCCCGATCTGCTGCCCGAGCAACTCGCGTTCGCGGCGGAACCCGTGCCGCTGTCGATCATCTACGAAGATGACACGCTGGTCGTGATCGACAAGCCCGCCGGCCTGGTCGTGCATCCGGCCGCCGGCAACTGGAGCGGCACGCTGCTCAACGGCCTGCTGCATCGCTACGGCCCGTCCGCGGCGGGGCTGCCGCGCGCCGGCATCGTGCATCGTCTCGACAAGGAGACCTCGGGCCTGATGGTGGTGGCGCGCACGCTGGCCGCGCAAACGGATCTCGTGCGCCAGCTTCAGGCCCGCACCGTCAAGCGGCGCTACTTCGCGCTGGTGTGGGGACGCATGCGCGAGAGCGGCACGATCGATGCGCCGATCGGGCGCGATCCGCGCGAGCGCACGCGCATGGCGGTCGTCACGAGCGCATCGGGCAAGCCGGCGCGCACGCACTTCCGCACCACCGAAACCGTGCTGTGGCAGAACCAGCCCATCTCGTCGATTCACTGCGATCTCGAAACCGGCCGCACGCACCAGATCCGCGTGCATTGCGCGGCGACCGGCCATCCGCTGCTCGGCGATCCCGTCTACGGTCACGCGCGCGGCAAGCGTTCGGTTGCGGCGCTGCCGGGCGGCTTCGCGCGGCAGGCGCTGCATGCCTGGCGGCTCGGCCTGGTCCACCCGGCCACGGGCCGCAACATGCAGTGGCGCTGCGCGCCGCCGGCGGACATCGTCGAGCTGATGGCCGCGCTCGGCTTCGGCGCCGAGGAAGCCGATTTCGACGACGATGACGAAGACGACGATTACGACGGCGAGATCTTCTATGTCTACGACGATCCCGACGAGGACTGATGCGAATGCCCACCACGATGCTGCCGGAACTGAGCTGGGACGACTGCCTGCAACCGGCTTGGCGCGTCTCGCCGCGCGTGCGTGCGCTGGTCTCCACGCGTAACGGCGGCGTGAGCGTCGCGCCCTACGGCCGCTGGTCGGTGGGCGAGGGCGATGCGCCGGGCGGCCTCAATCTCGGCTTTCGTGCCGGGGACGATCCGCAAGCCGTTGCGGCCAATCGCGCACGGCTGCTGGCGTTGACCGGCCGGCCGCGCGCGGCGTGGCTCGAGCAGGTGCACGCCACCACGGTGGTGCGGGCCGATGCGGTGCTGGCGGGCGGGCTCGATGCGCCGCCGGTGCGCGCCGACGCGAGCGTCACCGATGTGCCGGGCGCGGTCTGCGTGGTGATGGTGGCCGACTGCATGCCGGTGCTGTTCTGCGACGAGGCCGGGCGCGCGGTGGGCGCCGCGCACGCGGGCTGGCGCGGGCTGGTGGGCGGCATCGTCGAAAAGACCGCGGCGCAGGTGGCGGAACTGGCCGGCGTCGAGGCGAGCCGGCTGCATGCCTATCTCGGCCCGGCGATCGGGCCGGCCGCGTTCGAGGTGGGCGAGGATGTTCACGCGGCGTTCGACGACGCGGCCACGCCTGACGAGCGCGACGCCACCGCACGCGCATTCGTCGCCATCGATGGCGCACCGGGCAAGTACCACGCCGATCTCTACGCGTTGGCGCGCTTGCGCGCGGCGCGCCTCGGCATGGCGCAGCCGCTGGGCGGCGGCGCCTGCACGCTGACCGAGCGCGAGCGTTTCTATTCGTACCGGCGCGATCGCGTGACGGGCCGCATGAGCGCGATGATCTGGATCGACGGCTGAAGGCGGTGCGACGCGATGCGGGGTGGCGTATCGTGTGCAGGGATACCGGGCGCGCGCTTGGATGCCGATGAGGTTTTTTACTGCGCCCCGTCATAAATGCGATGCCGGATTGCTGCGCCGCGTGACATGCTTGCCGTCACGGAACCCGGATAGGCTGATTCGGCTCCAAGCAAACGTCTGTTGCGCTTGCGGCCGGGCTTTCGGCGGCGATTGCGATGGATTGCCGCCACGTCGCGGCCACGTGCGTTTTCTCCCGCCGCTTCACATGGGGAAAACGATAATGATAAATCTACTGCACTGCGGCAGAATCTGGAAGCCAGCCTCTAACGCGTGACGGCGCGCAGTTTTCGCCGCACGCAGGTTGTTGACGCAGCATGTCCAGATGCACCGCCAGGAATCACCGGTAACGCAGGTATGACAGCACCGAAAAATTCGTCGACTTCCTCACAAGCGGACTCCTCCCCGGGACGCCAGACGGCCGATGCGTCCCAGCCGATGCAGCAGATGTTCCAGACGTGGCTCGACGCATGGGGCCGCTTCGCGGAACCGCTGCGTGCGGCCGCAGGCCAGGCAGCCCAGTCCGCTGCAACCGGCCCGTCTTCCACCCCGTTTCCCTTTCCGTTCGCGATGCCGAAGCCGCCCGAATGGGCTGCCGGTTGGCCGCCTGCCGGCGGCGCGGCGCTCCCCGGCGTGGCCTTGCCGATGGCCTCGGTGCCGCCTGCCAAGCTCCAGCAGTTGCAGGCCGATTACGCCCGCGACAGCGCCGAGCTGTTCCGTCAGGCCGGTTCGGCCCAGCTTGCGTCGCCCGAACTGAAGGACCGCCGTTTCAGCGCCGAGGCATGGAAATCGTCGCCCGCGCACGCCTTCACGGCGGCCTGGTATCTGTTGAACGCGCGATATCTGCAATCGCTTGCCGAGGCGGTCGAGGCCGACCCGAAAACGCGCGAGCGAATCCGCTTTGCGGTGCAGCAATGGACCGCCGCCACTGCTCCGAGCAACTTTCTCGCGCTGAATCCGGAAGCGCAGAAGAACCTGCTCGACACGAAGGGCGAGAGCCTGCGGCAGGGCATCATGAACCTGCTCGGCGATCTCCAGCGCGGCAAGATTTCCCAGACCGACGAATCGCAGTTCGTGGTCGGCAAGAACCTCGCGAGCACCGAAGGCGCCGTGGTGTTCGAGAACGAACTGATGCAACTGATTCAGTACCGGCCTGTTACGTCGACTGTGTATGAGCGGCCGCTGCTGATCGTCCCGCCCTGCATCAACAAGTTTTACATCCTCGATCTGCAGCCCGAGAATTCGCTGGTCGCGCATGCGCTTGCGAGCGGCCACCAGGTGTTCCTGGTGTCGTGGCGCAACGCCGATGCGTCGATCGCCGGCAAGACCTGGGACGACTACACGAACGACGGCGTGCTCGCCGCGATCGAGGCGGCCGGGCAGATCAGCGGGCGCGAGCAGATCAACGCGCTCGGCTTCTGCGTCGGCGGCACGATGCTGGCCACCGCGCTGGCCGTGCTGGCCGCGCGCGGCGAACACCCGGTCGCGTCGATGACGCTGTTGACCGCGATGCTCGACTTCACCGATACCGGCATTCTCGATCTGTTCGTCGACGAGGCGCACGTGCAGATGCGCGAGCAGACCATCGGCGGCAAGAACGGCGCGACGCCGGGCCTGATGCATGGCGTGGAGTTCGCGAACACGTTCTCGTTCCTGCGACCGAACGATCTGGTCTGGAACTACGTGGTCGACAACTACTTGAAGGGCCGCACGCCGGCGCCGTTCGACCTGCTGTACTGGAACAGCGATTCGACGAGCCTGCCCGGCCCGATGTACGCGTGGTATCTGCGCCATACGTATCTCGAGAACCGCCTGCGCGAGCCCGGTTCGCTGACGGTGTGCGGCGAGGAGGTCGACCTGACGCGCATCGACGTGCCCACCTTCATCTACGGCTCGCGCGAGGATCACATCGTGCCGTGGCAAACCGCCTATGCGTCCACCTCGCTGCTGACGGGGCCGCTGCGCTTCGTGCTCGGCGCGTCGGGCCATATCGCCGGCGTGATCAATCCGCCGGCCAAGAACAAACGCAGCTACTGGACGTTCGATTCGCCCGACGCGAAGGAGCTGCCCGAACACGCGCAGGACTGGTTCGAGGCGGCCACCGAGCATCCGGGCAGTTGGTGGCCCGAATGGATCGATTGGCTCGATCAGTACGGCGGCCGCAAGACCAAGCCGCGCGCCACGCTCGGCTCGGCGCAGTTTCCGGTGATCGAGCCGGCGCCGGGCCGCTACGTGATGGTGCGCAATTGACGCAGGGACATTGACGGATCGTGGCAGGCGGCGCACGCTCGCCGTCTGTCTTTCGGCATTTTTCAACTGAGCGGGCCGCGGTGCGGGCCTGGAGGATGTGGACATGACTGATGTAGTGATCGTATCGGCCGCGCGCACCGCGGTCGGCAAATTTGGTGGTTCGCTGGCCAAGCTGGCTGCGCCGGAACTCGGCGCCACGGTGATTCGCGCGCTGCTCGAACGCAGCGGCCTCGCGGCGGACCAGATCAGCGAAGTGATTCTGGGCCAGGTGCTGACGGCCGGCTCGGGTCAGAACCCGGCGCGTCAATCGGTGATCAAGGCCGGCCTGCCGACCGCGGTGCCGGGGCTGACCATCAACAAGGTGTGCGGTTCGGGCCTGAAGGCCGTGATGCTGGCCGCCAATGCCGTCATCTCGGGCGACGCCGACATCATCATCGCCGGTGGCCAGGAAAACATGAGCGCCGCGCCGCACGTGCTGCCGGGCTCGCGCGACGGCTTCCGGATGGGCGATGCCAAGCTCGTCGACAGCATGATCGTGGACGGCCTGTGGGACGTCTACAACCAGTACCACATGGGCATCACGGCCGAGAACGTCGCCAAGGAATACGGCATCTCGCGCGAAGCGCAGGACGAATTCGCGGCGCTGTCGCAGAACAAGGCGGAAGCCGCGCAAAAGTCCGGCCGCTTCGACGACGAAATCGTGCCGGTCGAGATCCCGCAGCGCAAGGGCGATCCGATCCGCTTCGCCACTGACGAATTCGTGCGCCACGGCGTGACGGCCGATTCGCTGTCGGGCCTCAAGCCCGCGTTCTCGAAGGAAGGCACGGTCACGGCCGCCAACGCATCGGGCCTCAACGACGGCGCGGCCGGCGTGCTCGTGATGTCGGCCAAGAAGGCCGAAGCGCTCGGCCTTACGCCGATCGCGCGGATCAAGGCTTACGCGAGCGCCGGTGTCGATCCGAAGGTGATGGGCATGGGCCCGGTGCCGGCGTCGCGTCGCTGCCTGGAGCGCGCGGGCTGGTCGGTCGGCGATCTCGACCTGATGGAAATCAACGAAGCGTTCGCGGCACAGGCGCTCGCCGTCCATCAGCAGATGGGCTGGGACACCTCGAAGATCAACGTGAACGGTGGCGCGATCGCGATCGGTCACCCGATCGGCGCGTCGGGCTGCCGGATTCTCGTCACGCTGCTGCACGAAATGCAGAAGCGCGATGCCAAGCGCGGCCTGGCCTCGCTGTGCATCGGTGGCGGGATGGGCGTGGCGCTGGCGGTCGAGCGTCCGTAATGCTGGGCGGAGCGCGTCGGGAGCGCGCGCTCCGCAGTTAGCGGCAGACGAACAAGGCGGCGCTCTTCGGCGCCCCGACAACGATAAATGGAGTGTTCAGCATGACTCAGCGTATTGCTTACGTGACCGGCGGCATGGGCGGCATCGGAACCGGCATCTGCCAGCGCCTGCACAAGGTGGGCTTCCGGGTGGTGGCGGGCTGCGGCCCGAACTCGCCGCGTCGTGCGAAGTGGATCGAGGAACAGAAGGCGCTCGGTTTCGATTTCGTCGCATCCGAGGGCAATGTCGGCGATTGGGAATCGACCAAGCTGGCGTTCGACAAGGTCAAGGCTGAAGTCGGCGAAGTCGACGTGCTGGTCAACAACGCCGGCATCACGCGCGACGTCGTGTTCCGCAAGATGACGCTGGACGATTGGCAGGCCGTGATCGACACGAACCTGACGAGCCTGTTCAACGTCACGAAGCAGGTCATCGACGGCATGGTCGAACGTGGCTGGGGCCGCGTCATCAATATTTCGTCGGTGAACGGTCAGAAGGGCCAGTTCGGCCAGACCAACTATTCGACGGCCAAGGCCGGCATTCACGGCTTCTCGATGTCGCTGGCGCAGGAAGTGGCCACCAAGGGCGTGACCGTCAACACGATCTCGCCGGGCTATATCGGCACCGACATGGTCAAGGCGATCCGCCCGGACGTGCTCGAGAAGATTGTCGCCACGATTCCGGTGCGCCGTCTCGGTTCGCCCGACGAAATCGCCTCGATCGTCGCGTGGCTCGCGTCGGAAGAATCCGGCTTTGCGACGGGCGCCGATTTCTCGCTGAACGGCGGCCTGCACATGGGCTGAACGCCGCGCGCGCGGCCGGGCCGGCCGCGTGCACGGGTTCGACGGAGATTCCGAGTGCGTTTCGGGCAGCCGCACGTTGCGGCGCCGGAACGTTGTCATCGCGCCGTTTCGGCGCTCACAGGTGTTCCATGACTACTACAAAGAAGACTGCCGAACGACTCATCAAGAAGTACCCGAATCGTCGGCTGTACGACACCGAAACGAGCACGTACATCACGCTTGCCGACGTGAAGCAGCTCGTGCTCGAGCAGGAGGATTTCAAGGTCGTCGATGCGAAGAGCAGCGAAGATCTCACGCGCAGCATCCTGCTGCAGATCATTCTCGAAGAGGAAAGCGGCGGCGTGCCGATGTTCTCGTCGTCGATGCTCTCGCAGATCATCCGTTTCTACGGGCACGCGATGCAGGGCATGATGGGCACGTACCTGGAAAAGAACATCCAGGCGTTCATCGATATCCAGAACAAGCTGTCGGATCAGTCGAAGGGTCTCTACGATTCCAATGCGATGAATCCCGAAGTCTGGTCGCAATTCATGAACATGCAGGCGCCGATGATGCAGGGCATGATGACCAGCTACATCGAGCAGTCGAAGAACATGTTCGTGCAGATGCAGGAACAGATGCAGACTCAGGCGAAATCGATGTTCAGCACGTTTCCGTTCAAGCAGCCGACGCCGACCGACGGTTCCGAGAACAAGTAACTGCGCGATGGGCCGCCAGGTGGCGGCCCGCGCGACCAAACTGCCCGCCTTTGTGCGGGCCGTTTGCTTTTGGGGGTGGCCGCTTGCGCTCAGGCGGCGTCTTCGCGGTAATCCGAGTTGGTTTCGACTTCGTGCAGACGCCGTCCACCCTGGCGTTTCAATGCACGCAGTTCGAGCGTGACCTCGCAGTACGCGTCGCGCAGTTTGCGCAATTGCTCCTCGGCATCCTGGCGCTGCCGCAGCAGGTTTGCCAGATCGCGGTGATCATCGGCCGGGAGGCTGTCGGAGCGCGTCGTGGGCGGGCCGTAGGCCACGCTCATCGCCGAGTTCGGGGCGGGTGACGCGAGGGCCACCCGCGCCGTATCTTGTGCTGCAGCGGGACGGAATGGCGCGAGGGTGAGGGCCGGGCCGGCTGTCGCGCCAGCCGCCAGCGGGCTGTCCTGCGAGCGATCGGGCCGGTGCGCCGTGGCGTGCTCGTCCGGCTCATCGGCCATGTCGGCCGCCGCCGGTTCCGGCAGATTGATCAGGCAGCGATAGCCATAGCCATACAGCGACGTGATCTCGCAGCCATGCGTGCCATCAAGCTGCAGCTTCTTGCGGATTCGGCTGACGTGGGTGGCGACGGTACGCGTATCGATATCGTTTTGCAGCTTCCAGATCCGGTTCAGCAGCGTCTCGTGCGAGATCAGTTGATCGGGATGACGAAAGAAATAGGTGGCGAGCTCGAATTCCTTGCGTGTGAGGTTCACGGCCTCGCCATGCAGGCGGACCTTCGACGCCTTCACGTCGATCGCGTAGGCACCGAAATCCACCAGTTCCTCGGGCTCGGTCGCGTGACGCAGCGCAACGGTGACGATGCGCGACTGCACCTCGGCTTCGCGTGCGGGGCGCACCAGATAGTCGTCGGCGCCGGCCTTCAGCGCGTCGGCCGCCTGATGCCACGCTTCGCGCGCCATCATCGCGATCACCGGCATATGCCATTCGAAATGCTGGCGTACCCAGGCGATCAGGTCCATGCCGCCGATGTCGGGCAGCGCGACATCCACCATCAGCAATTCGAAATCGGTGCGCCGCAGCGCGTTGAAGAACGCGTTCCCCGTCTTGAAGCATTCGGGTTGGTGCCCGCCATTGCGCAACCAGAGTTCAAGTTGCCTGGCTTGATTGGCCGGACCGCCGAGAATAGCGACTTTCATCGGTTCTCGCCTCGTTCGGTTTATTGATTCGGTTAAGGACAGGCCCCGAGCGAGGGAGGCCGTTTAAAGCAGTATCCCGTGCACTTTCCGAAACTTGAGTCGTAATTTGTAACAAAAAGATACAACGCGTTGCGTGCATCAGACCCTGAAATTTCCCACGAAAATTTTGAGTAATTTAATTGGTATGAATAATTGTGTGGCCCTGTAAGAACTGGCTGTGAGCCATGGTGGTGGTGGCAGGTACGTCTGTTGCGCCGCGGCACGGGGCGTCTGGCGTAGCAATCGCACCTGTTCGGGACGCTGTAACGAATCGTTGCAGTCTCAGGCAGAAATAACAGGGGTGGATACGGCGAGGGGGAAGCGGGCGGCGGTTTGTTCGAACCCGGTCGCGTGCTGGCGCAAGTTCCACCGCGTGGCGCCTGGGCGGGTTTTCGGGTGGTTCCGCCGGCGTGAGCCAATGGCGCCGGCACCGCTACCGATTTTGAATCGCCGGGGTCTAAATCACTGTAAACTCTCGCCTTTGCGCCACACCCCATACCTATTCCAGATGTCCCATACCCCGAAAGTCGGATTTGTCAGCCTCGGATGCCCGAAAGCGCTGGTCGATTCCGAGCAAATCCTCACCCAGCTCCGCGCCGAAGGCTACGAGATTTCCGGCACCTATGACGGCGCGGACCTCGTGGTCGTCAACACCTGCGGCTTCATCGACGATGCCGTGCAGGAAAGCCTCGACGCGATCGGCGAAGCGCTGACCGAGAACGGCAAGGTGATCGTCACCGGCTGCCTCGGCGCGAAAAAGAGCGCGAGCGGCGCCGGCCTGATCGAGGAAGTCCACCCGAAGGTGCTGGCCGTGACCGGCCCGCACGCGCTCGGCGAAGTCATGCAGGCGGTGCACAACCACCTGCCGAAGCCGCACGATCCGTTCGTCGACCTCGTGCCGGCCGCCGGCATCAAGCTCACGCCGCGCCACTACGCCTATCTGAAGATTTCCGAAGGCTGCAACCACCGCTGCACGTTCTGCATCATCCCGTCGATGCGCGGCGACCTGGTGTCGCGCCCCGTCGCCGAGGTCATGCTCGAAGCGGAAAACCTGTTCAAGTCGGGCGTCAAGGAACTACTGGTGATCTCGCAGGACACCAGCGCCTACGGCGTGGACGTCAAGTACCGCACGGGCTTCTGGAACGGCCGCCCGCTCAAGACGCGCATGACCGAGCTGGTCGCGGCGCTCGGCGAGCTGGCCGCGCAATACGGCGCGTGGGTGCGCCTGCATTACGTGTACCCGTACCCGCACGTCGACGAAATCATCCCGCTGATGGCCGAAGGCGCGTATCGCGGCCATGTGCTGCCGTATCTCGACGTGCCGTTCCAGCACGCCGATCCCGAAGTGCTCAAGCGCATGCGCCGCCCGGCGAACGCCGAAAAGGTGCTCGACCGCGTGCGCAAGTGGCGCGAGATCTGCCCGGACCTGACGATCCGCAGCACGTTCATCGCCGGCTTCCCGGGCGAGACGGAAGCGCAGTTCGAAACGCTGCTCGACTTCATCCGCGAGGCGGAACTCGATCGCGTCGGCTGCTTTGCCTACTCGCCGGTGGAAGGCGCGACGGCCAACGAACTCGGCGGCGCGTTGCCCGACGAGGTGCGTGAGGAGCGCCGCGCGCGCTTCATGGAAGTGGCAGAGGAAGTGTCGGCGGCGCGCATCGAGCGCAAGGTCGGCCAGACGCTCAAGGTGCTGATCGACGAAGTGAACGCCGACGGCGGCATCGGCCGCACGTCCGCCGACGCGCCCGAAATCGACGGCGTGGTGTACGTCGACCCGGTGCAGGGCGGCAAGCGCTACAAGGTCGGCGATTTCGTGTCGGTGAAGATCACCGGCGCGGACGGCCACGACCTGTGGGGCGAGGTCGGCGCGGCATGACGCAGGCGTTGTCCGCACCATCGCCCGCCATCCTCGCGTTCGGCGAGGCGATGGTCGAATTCAACCAGTCGCAGCCCGGCTCGCCGCAGTATCTGCAGGGCTTCGGCGGCGACACCTCCAATTTCTGTATCGCGGCGGCCCGCCAGGGCGCGCATACCGGCTTCGTGTCGGCGGTCGGCCAGGATCATTTCGGCCGGCTGCTGCTCGACCTGTGGCGGCGCGAGCAGGTGGATACGGCGTTGGTGCGCATCGACGCGGCCGCGCCCACCGGCGTGTATTTCGTCTCCCACGGCGAGCACGGTCACGCATTCGACTATCTGCGCGCGGGCTCGGCCGCGAGCCGCTACGCGCCGGGCGATCTACCGCTCGACGCGATCGCGGCGGCGCAGGTCATCCATCTTTCCGGCATCAGCTTCGCGATCAGTGCGAGCGCCTGCGATTCCGCATTCGCGGCAATCGACCATGCGCGCGCGAACGGCGTGCGCGTGAGCTTCGACACCAACCTGCGGCTCAAGCTCTGGCCGCTGGCGCGTGCCCGCGCGGTGATGATGGAGGCGCTGCGCCGCACCGACATCTGCCTGCCGAGCTGGGACGACGTGACGCTGCTGACCGGCCACGAGCAACGCGACGCGATCGTCGATGCGCTGCTCGACTGTGGCCCGGCCGTGGTGGCGCTGAAGCTCGGCAAGGAAGGCGCCTACGTCGCGACGCCCGACGAGCGCCGCGTCGTGCCCGGCTTCGCCGTGGACGCGCTCGATGCGACCGGCGCGGGCGACTGCTTCGGCGGTGCGTTCGTCGCGCGGATCGTCGCGGGCGACGATCCGTTCGAGGCCGCGCGCTACGCGAATGCGGCCGCCGCGCTGTCCACGCGTGGCTACGGCGCGGTCGCGCCGATTCCCGATGCGGACGCGGTCCGTGCCTTGTTGAACGGCTGAGCGGCGGGCTGGCCGAGCGGCTGCCGAATGGCCGGTTGACTGAGCGGCTGACTGAGCGGCTGACGAAGGGCCGAATAACCGTCTGACGGAAGGGCCTGATTGAAAGACCCGACTCGGCCAGTCGCCGAACGGCCGATCCGCCCGCCGTCGCGACCTGCCGGCTGCCGGGCCCCCGCCGTCGAGGGAATCCTCGATTGCCGCGCCCGGCATCCGTATTACCCTGCGGATCACTCACAAACGACATCGGAGGCAACATGCAACGCGAAGTGGTGGTGGTCAGCGGGGTGCGTACCGCAATCGGCGGGTTCGGCGGCAGCCTCAAGGATTTCTCGCCGACGCAGCTCGGCGCGCGCGTGGTGCGCGAAGTGCTCGATCGCGCGGCGCTGAAGGGCGACGAGGTCGGGCACGTGGTGTTCGGCAACGTGGTGCATACCGAGCCGAAAGACATGTATCTCGCCCGCGTCGCGGCGATCGACGGCGGCATCGCCCAGCACACGCCGGCGCTGACGGTGAACCGCTTGTGCGGCTCGGGCCTGCAGGCGATCGTGTCGGCGGCGCAGGCCGTGCTGCTCGGCGATGCCGAGATCGCGGTGGCCGGCGGCGCGGAAAACATGAGCCGCGCGCCGTACACGATGCCGGCCGCGCGCTTCGGCCAGCGCATGGGCGACGCGAAGATCATCGACATGATGCTCGGCGCGCTCCACGATCCGTTCCAGTCGATCCACATGGGCGTGACGGCCGAGAACGTCGCGGCCAAATACGGCATCACGCGCGAGGCGCAGGACGCGCTCGCGCTCGAATCGCACCGTCGCGCCTCGCACGCCACGAGATCCGGTTATTTCAAGAGCCAGATCCTGCCGATCGAGATCGGCTCGAAGAAGGGCACGGTCCTATTCGATACCGACGAGCACGTGCGTCACGATGCGGCCGCCGAGGATTTCAGCAAGCTGCGCCCGGTGTTCGCGAAGGAAAACGGCACGGTCACGGCCGGCAACGCATCGGGCATCAACGACGCGGCCGCGGCGGTCACGCTGATGGAGCGCCGCGTGGCCGAGGCGCGCGGCCTGAAGCCGCTCGCGCGGCTGGTGTCGTATGCGCATGCGGGCGTCGATCCCGCCTACATGGGGATCGGCCCCGTGCCGGCCTCGCGCAAGGCGCTGGAGCGGGCAGGCATCGCGGTTGCTGATCTCGATGTGATCGAGTCGAACGAGGCATTCGCGGCGCAGGCCTGCGCGGTGGCGGCCGAACTCGGTTTCGATCCGGCTCGCCTCAATCCGAACGGCTCGGGCATCTCGCTCGGCCATCCGATCGGCGCGACGGGCGCGCTGATCACGGTCAAGGCGCTCTACGAACTGCACCGCGTCGCGGGCCGCTATGCGCTCGTGACGATGTGCATCGGCGGCGGGCAGGGCATTGCCGCCGTGTTCGAGCGCATGGACTGATTTCAATTCCCCGGTAAAAAAGGAGTACCCCGACGTGGCAGCAGCAAGCCGAATCCGATTCCTTCGACTCCACCTCGCGGCGGCGTTGACGGCCGCGCTGGCGGCCGGCGCGGTGCATGCGCAAACGTCGCAGCCGTCCCGCCAGCCGGCCGCGCCGGCTACCTCGGGCGCCTCGACGACCGCCGCCGCGGCGGCAGCAGCGGCCGCGCCGCCCGAGCGTGACGACACGGCGCCGGCCAAGCCGTTGAAGCCGGACCCGGCGCTCGAAAAGCTGCCCGGCTACGAAGGCACGCTCGGCGGCCGCGCGATCGTCGTGCATCTCGGCCCGAAGGCGAATGGGTCGGGCGTGCACGGCGAATACCGCTACGTCGATACGGGCCAGGTGATCCTGCTCGCGGGCGACCGCGACGGCGACATGCTCGAAATCGAGGAGTCGAACGACGGCACCAACATCACGGGCGTCTGGACGGGGCACTTCGACGCGTCGGGCGCGCTGTCGGCCGACCGCATGAACGCCGACGAATCGGACCCGCAGCCGGTCGTGCTGAATCCGTCGGCGTCTGCCAAGGCGGCCCACGGCGCGGCAGCGCCGGCCGCTTCGGCCCCGGCGGCCCGCTCGCCGGGGCGTCCGGTCGGCGGCGTCGGCAATCTCTCGACCGGCGGCTGATTCAACGCCGCATACCGTCTCGGTCATCCCCCGTCGGGCCTCGCCGCGCAGCGTACCGCGCCGCGAGGCCCGATGCTTTTCGACGATGGCCCATGACGTACATGACGTACCGGGCGGCCGTCCGGGCACCGGCTCGGCACGCCCGCCGCCGACTGTACCGGGCCAAGCCGCGCGAATCGGGCTACCCTGTGCGGACCGTTTTTCACCACGCGGCCCATCCGGCCCATCGCTTCCGACATGACCGATACCCCTCAGCAACGCGCGCTCCAGACCCGCATCGTCCAGCCCGAAGGCGAACTGCCGCCCGGTTGGGCGTCGTTCGTCACGCCGGTGGCGCGCGCCTCGACCGTCGTGTTCCCCGATCTCGCCACGATGCGCGCGCTCGACTGGCGCGAAGACAACGCCTGGCGCTACGGCCTGCACGCCACGCCCACCTCGCTCGAACTGGCGCGCCAGCTCGCCGTGATCGAAGGCGGCGCGCATACGCTGCTGCAGCCGTCGGGGCTCGCCTCGATCACGAACGTCTACTTCGGCATCACGAAGGCCGGCGACGACGTGCTGATCCCGCACAACATCTACAACCCGAACGCCGACCTCGGCAACTGGCTGGCCCAGGATTTCGGCCTCGGCGTGCGCTATTACGATCCGCTGATCGGTGCGGGCATCGCCGAGCTGATCCGCCCCGAGACCAAGCTGCTGTGGCTCGAAGCCCCCGGCTCGGTGACGATGGAAGTGCCCGATGTGCGCGCGCTCACGGCGGTGGCGCGCGCGCGCGGCGTGGTGACGGCCATCGACAATACCTATTCGGCCGGCCTCGCGTTCAAGCCGTTCGAGCACGGCGTCGACATCTCGGTGCAGGCGCTGACCAAATACCAGTCGGGCGGCAGCGACGTGCTGATGGGCGCGACGATCACGGCCGAACGCGCGCTGCACGAGCGGCTCAAGCTCGCGCGCATGCGGCTCGGCATCGGCGTGTCGGCCGACGATTGCTCGCTCGTGCTGCGCAACCTGCCGAACATGAAGGTGCGTTTCGAGGCGCACAGCCGTACCGCGCTGTCGCTTGCGAAGTGGCTCAAGACGCGCCCCGAAATCGCCACCGTGCTGCATCCGCAATTGCCCGATTGCCCGGGCCACGAAGCGTTCACGCGCGATTTCACGGGCGCGGGCGGTTTGTTCTCGGTGGTGTTCGATGCACGCTACAACGCTGCGCAAATCGACCGTTTCGTCGAGGCGCTGGAACTGTATGCGATCGGCTGGAGCTGGGGCGGCGCGCACAGCCTGGCGATGCCGTACGACGTCGCGGCGATGCGTCCGAGCTGGACGCAGGGCACGCTGGTGCGTTTCTATATCGGCCTGGAAGACGAAGCCGACCTGCGCGCCGACATCGAACGCGCGTTCGCGGCGACGCTCGGCTGAACGCAGTCGAATAGAACGAACCGGCTGTCGTCAAAAACGAAACAGCGCATCGGCCGCTCGGGCCGATGCGCTGTTTTCACGTGCGTCGCCGATGCGTTCAGAACAGGCGCAGCAGCCCGTCCAGCCCGACGTAATCGAACGCGACGCTGGCCGCTTCGCGCACCACCGGCTTGGCGCGGAACGCCACCGACAGGCCGGCCGTCGCCATCATCTTGAGATCGTTGGAGCCGTCGCCCATCGCGATCGCGCGCGAGGTGTCGATGCCGAGCGCGGCGCAGGTTTCGCGCACCGTGCGCGCCTTCACCTCGGCGTCGACGATCTCGCCGACGACCTTGCCGGTCAGCTTGCCGTCGACGATCTCGAGCGTGTTCGCGTAAGTGAAATCGAGGCCGAGGCGCGCCTTGAGCCGCTCGGTGAAGAACGTGAAGCCGCCCGACACCAGCAGCGTCTTCAGGCCCGCGGCCTTTGCGCCGGCCAGCATTGCCTCGGCGCCCGGCGACAGTTGCAGGCGCTCGTCGTACACGCGCTCCAGCGCGCTCGCATCGAGCCCGGCCAGCAGCGCCACGCGGCGCGTCAGGCTTTCGTTGAAATCCTTGATCTCGCCGCGCATCGACGCTTCGGTGATCGCCGCGACCTGTTCCTTGAGGCCGCAGAACGCGGCGATTTCGTCGATGCACTCGATCGTGATCAGCGTCGAATCCATGTCCATCGCCAGCAGGCCGAAATCGGCGAGTTGGCGGCCCGCGTCGACGAACGCGTAATCGAGGCCGTGCGTGCCGCAGTACACCGAAATATCGGGCTGCTGGGCCGGCTTGGCGTCGTCGAAACGGATCGCGTGATCGTCGATCGTCACGAGGCGGGTGCCGCGCGACAGCGCGAACAGCGTTTTGTGATGGGTGGGGGACAGCGGCGCGGGGCTTTGAATGACGAGATTCGTGGTCATGACGTGTCGCGTGGGACGAAAGCGGCGCGGCCAGGCGCGCCGGAAGAGGCCGTATTGTAGCCGGTCGGCATGACCGCCCGGCCGGTTTCGGCGGGGGGCTTCGGTCAGGCATCGGCCCGGCGTGCGGGTCCCATCGGTCCGACATCGGCGCGACGTCGGTCCACGATCAGCCCGCGATCACCGCGACCCGCCGGGTGGATCGCGATCCCAATAAGGCGGATCGCCGAAGTGCTCGGCGATGAAGTCGATGAACGCGCGCAGCTTGAGCGGCACGAACGCGCGGCTCGGGTAGACGGCCCAGATCGCCGACGGCTCGGCCAGCGGGTAATCGGCGAGCACCGGCACGAGCGAGCCGTCGCGCAGGTTCGGCCCGACATCCCAGGTGGATTTGACGGCGATGCCGAAGCCGTCCACCAGCGCCTCGCGGATCGCCTCGCCGTTGCTGGCCACCAACCGGCCGCCCACGCGCACCGTCAGCGGCCCGGCCGGCGTTTCGAAGGCCCAGTCGCGCTGCTCGCCGAGCACCACGCATTCGTGGCGCGCCAGCTCCGCCGGGTGATGCGGCGTGCCGTGCGCGGCCAGATAGGCCGGCGAGGCGCACACCGTGCGCCGGTTGACGGCCAGCCGCCGCGCCACCAGCGTCGAATCGCGCAGCGCGCCCACCCGGATCGCGACGTCGATGCCCTCGTCGACCAGATCGATCACCTCGTCGGACAGCCGCAGGTCGAGCGACACCTGCGGATAGCGGCGCAGGAACGCGGGGATCACCGGCGCGACGTGCTGCCGCCCGAACGACGACGACATCGACACGCGCAGCCGCCCTTGCGGCTCGGTGCGGGCGCGCCCGACCGCCGCGCGCGCGGCCTCGGCGGCGTCGAGCAGCGCCTGGGCGCGCGAGAGGAACAGCTCGCCGTCCTGGGTCAGCGTGACGCGGCGCGTCGTGCGGTGCAGCAGCCGCGCGCCGAGCTGGCGTTCGAGCTGGGCGAGCCGGGCGCTGGCGACCGTCGCCGACACGCCGAACTCGCGGCCCGCCGCCGACACGTTGGCGAGCAGCGCCGCGCGCACGAACAACGCCACGTCGAGCAGATCGAGCGGCTTGTCGGGGGCGGCGGCAGGGGAAGTGCTCGTTGCATCGCTCATTATCAGGAAAACCCAAAAAATGTTTCCTGGATTATGTCGGTTTTTCGGATGGATCGGGCCGCGTAGGATCTCGTCATCGATGCACGACGCTGCATCCGACCCAACCCGGAGAACCGCATGAAAGCCATTGCCCTGACCCGTTACCTGCCGATCGACGATCCGCAATCGCTCGTCGACGTCGATTTGCCCAAGCCCGAAGCCACCGGCCGCGACCTGCTCGTCAAGGTCGAGGCGATCTCGGTGAACCCGGTCGACACCAAGGTGCGCGCGCCCAAGGACAAGGTCGAGACGGCCCCGCGCGTGCTCGGCTGGGACGCGGCCGGCACGGTGGCCGCCGTCGGCCCGGACGTGACGCTGTTTCGTGTGGGCGACCCGGTGTACTACGCCGGCAGCATCACGCGCCCCGGCGCGAACAGCGAATTCCATCTGGTCGACGAGCGGATCGCCGCGCTGAAGCCGGCCACGCTCGATTTCGCCGAGGCTGCCGCGCTGCCGCTGACGGCGATCACGGCGTGGGAAGCGCTGTTCGACCGGCTCAAGGTGTCGCCGCAGGGCCGCGACGCCGGCAAATCGGTGCTGGTGATCGGCGGCGCGGGCGGGGTCGGCTCGATCGGCATCCAGCTCGCGAAGCAACTGGCGCAACTGAAGGTGATCGCCACCGCGTCGCGCCCCGAATCGGCGCAGTGGGTGCGCGAGCTGGGCGCCGATCACGTGGTGGACCACTTCGGCGATTTGCCGGCGCAAGTCCGCGCGGCCGGCTTCGAGTCGGTCGATTACGTGCTGATCTTCAACGATACGGACCGCCATTTCCCGGCCGCCGCCGAGATCGTCAAGCCGCAGGGCGCGATCTGCTCGATCGTCGAGAACGCCAAACCGGTGCCGGTCGAGCTGCTGAAGGCCAAGAGCGGCGCGTTCCATTGGGAATTCATGTTCACGCGCGCGATGTTCGGCACGCCCGACATGGTCGAGCAGCACAAGCTGCTGACCGAGGTGGCGCGGCTGGTCGATGCCGGCACGCTGCGCGGCACGGTCGGCCAGCAGCTCGGCACGATCAACGCGGCCAACGTGCGCGAGGCGCATCGCCTGCTCGAAGCCGGCCGCGCGATCGGCAAGCTGGTGTTGAGCGGGTTCTGACGGGAAGCCGGGTGGCGACGGCGCCGATGACGCCGTCGCCACCGGTTGCACACGGCGGCCGCCACGGCAATGCGTGGCGGCCGCTGCCGTTTACGGCCCGCCGCCGGGATCGAACCGTCCTGCAACCCGCGCGCATGCTGCGCCGCCGCACCGGCAAACCCGCCGAATGCGTCGCTTGCGACTAGACTGGATAACCGCGTGCATCGTGTCGTGCCATCGCCATCACAACCAGGCGCCGCCTTGGCGTCGAGACCTCAGGAGGACAGCATGAGCCTGCGCAATCCGTCCGTCGTCGTCTGCTTCGCCGCGCTCGCGGCAATCGCCAGCACTGCCGCGCACGCGGCGCCGCCCGTCGAGGGCAGCAACAGCGGCGGCAACGACGGCCAGCTGCAGTACACGGTGAAGGTGGATTCGAAGCGCTTCGGCGCGTCGCAGGAAACGCGCAAGATCCGCTCGGGCGAGACCGACGACTTCAACTGGAAATCGGTGCCGCCGAGCGGCGCGGTCGCGATGCCGGATGGCTGCCCCGATACCGATTCCGCCCCGCGCGACGCCAACGGCGCGATGGTGCGCCAGACCCAGGTGCGGCTCGCGCCGTCGGTCGACGCCAAGGGCATGGCGACCGTGCAGGTCAGCTTCCAGGCCAGCGCGCCCGACGGCAGCGTGGCCGTCACGGCCGGCGGCAAGACGCTGCAGTGCCCGAAGGCGGTCACCGTCAGCGAGGTCAAGCGCGTGTCGATCTCGACCCGGGGCGGCGCGAAGACCCTCGCGATGCGCGACGGCACGCACGTGACGGTGTCGATCCAGCCGTGAGTGCCGGGCGGTGACGCGTCGGGCGTTACCGCGCGCGCTTGCGCGGCTTGCGCTCGATGAGCCGGTGCGCGAGAAAGCGCTGATCGGCCGAGAACAGCCGGCGATAGGTCATCAGCACCGCGCCGACGGTGCCGAGCGCCGAGGCCGCCGCGATCAGGAACATGATCACGATCTGATAGCGCACCGCCTGCAACGGCGGCTGGCCGGCCAGCACCTGGCCCGTCATCATGCCGGGCAGGCTGACGATGCCGACCACCGCCATCTGGTTCAGCGTCGGCATCATGCCGGCGCGCACCGCTTGCCGGGCCGCTACCTGCGCGGCTTCCCAGCGCGTCGCGCCGAGCGCGAGCGCGGTTTCGATGCGGTCGCGGCGCGCGGTCAGCTCGCCCGTCATCCGCTCGACGCCGAGGCCCACGCCGGTCAGCGCGTTGCCGAGCATCATGCCGAGGATCGGAATCGCGTATTGCGGCTCGTACCACGGATGGATGCGGATCACGACGAACAGCCCGATCGCGCCGACCGCCCAGGTGCCGGCCCAGATCGACACGATGCTGTCGATGCGCTGGCCCGCGTAGGTGCGCTCGCCGCGCCCCGCGCCCGCGAAGCCGGCCACCAGCGTCATCAGCATCATCAGCGGCAGCACCACGTACCAGCGCGGGTTGCCGAATACCCAGCCCAGCACGTAGCCGATCGCCAGCAACTGCACGACGGTGCGCACGGCGGCCAGCGCGAGCTGGCGGCCGAGGCCGAGCGACAGCGCGAACGACAGCGCGCCGTTGATCGCCACCAGCGCGGCGGCGATCGCCACGTCGCCGAGGCTCAGGTCCTGCAGCACGGGGCTCATTGCGTGGCTCCGGGCGCGTGCCGGCTTGCGGCGGACGGCTTATCGATGCCGCGGCCGCGGTCGCCTTCGTCTTCACCGAGCACGCCCGCGCGCATCGTCACGTGGCGCGTGCCGACGCGCGCGGCCTGCGCCGGATCGTGCGAGATCCACAGGTACGCGCGCGCCTCGGGCGCGGCTTCGAACCAGGCCTGCACGAGCGCCTCGATCGCGTGCGCCGATTCGGGGTCGAGCGCCGAGGTCGGTTCGTCGAGCAGCAGCACGTCGGGATCGAGTTGCAGCACGCGCAGCAGCGCGGCGATCTGCGCCTCGCCCCCGGACAGCTCGCTCGCCGCCTTGTCGAGGAAATCGTCGGCTCGGCCCGCGCGGCGCGCCAGATCGACGGCGCGCGCGCGGTCGAAACGCACATCGCGATACACGGCCAGCGAGTACGGATAGCGCAGGATGTCCTCGACCACGCCGGCATCGGTCACGGCGGGCCGCTGGCGAACATAGGCGACGCTGCGGCGGTACTGCGTGATCGATGCACGCGCAACCAATGCGCCGCGCCAGCGCAATTCGCCGCCGTCGAGCGGATCTAGCAGGGCGAGCGCGCGCAGGAACACGCTCTTGCCCGAACCGGACGGGCCGGTGACAGCAATGCGCATGCCCGGCTCGACGAGAAAATCGGTGGGTGCGACCAGATCCCGCTTGGCGACTGGGTCGCGGCGGGTCAGGCCGCGGGCTTCGATCAGGCCGGCAGATGTCATAGATGCAAGAAAAGGTAAATGGGGCTGGGGTGCCGAAGCGCGGTGCCATAATACCGAAACCTGAGCTTGAGTCGTTCCGCCAAGGCTGTGCGGCCGATTGCTCGTCTCGAAAAGAAAAACTGGAGCCCGGCATGACGCTTACCCGAGTCATCGGCAAATCGGCGGCCTGGATCGTCGGCATCCTCGTAGTGCTGATCGCCGCGCTCGTCGTCTTCGTTCTGATGTTCGACTGGAATCGCGCGCGCCCGTACATCAACGAGCGCGTCAGCACCGAGATCGGGCGGCCGTTCGCGATTCAGGGCGATCTCAAGGTAGGCTGGCGCCGCCCCGAGGGCGAAACCGGCTGGCGATCCTGGGTGCCCTGGCCGAGCTTCACGGCCAACAACATCGTGATCGGCAATCCGGACTGGACTCAATCCCCGCATTTCGCCTCGCTCGACGCCGCGCATTTCGATCTCGCCGTGCTGCCGCTGCTCGCGCATCGCGTGGTGATTCCGTCGATCGACATCGTCAATCCCGCGATCGACATCGAGCGGCTCGCCGATGGCCGCAACAACTGGACGTTCTCCATCAAGCAATCGGGCCAGCCGTCCACCTGGAAGGTCGAGCTGCACAACTTCGGGTTCGCGAAGGGCAACGTGACGTATCGCGACGCGATCACCAAGGCCGATCTGAACGTGGCGATCGACACGCTCGGCCAGCCGATCCCGCTCGGCGACGTGCTCAAGCAGCAGGAAGCCACCTCGCGTGCCGCGTCAGCGCAGCGCGTCGGCAAGGCCGGGGCCGCGCAACTGACGAAGAAGATCGAGGCGGCATCGGCGGCGGAAGCGGCTTCGGCTGCTTCGGCGGCATCCGCCGCGCAGGCCGATTCGGGGGCTTCCGGTGTTTCGGGTGCGGCAGCCGCATCCGGCCTTACGGCGGCAGCCTCGTCCGGCTCCATCGCCACCGCATCGTCCGCCGCGAGCCCGGCTTCGGCCGCCAGCGCCGCCGCCGCGCGTCCGCCCGCGCCGACCTACGCGTTCGGCCTGGTCGTCAAGGGCCGCTACAAGGGCGTGCCGATCTCCGGCACCGGCAAGATCGGCGGCGTGCTCGCGCTGCGCGACGCGGCCCAGCCGTTCCCGCTGCAGGCCGACGTCAAGGCCGGCGACACGCGGCTCGCGATCGTCGGCACGCTGACCGACCCGATGCGACTGGCCGCGATCGACCTGCGGCTGTGGCTGCAGGGCACCAGCATGTCGCATCTGTACGCGCTGACCGGCGTGACGTTGCCCGACACGCCGCCGTACGCCACCGAGGGCCGGCTGATCGGCCAGTTCCGCCCGAACGCCAGCACCTTCCGCTACGAGAATTTCGACGGCCGCGTCGGCGGCAGCGACCTGCACGGCACCATGACGTTCGCGCAGCGCTCGCCGCGACCGCTGCTGTCGGGCGAACTGGTGTCGAACCTGCTGCAGTTCTCCGATCTCGCGCCGGTCGTCGGCGCCGACAGCGCCGCCAGCAAGCGTGCGCGCGGCGACACCTCGAAGCAGCCGTCGGACCGCGTGCTGCCGGTCGAAGCGTTCCGCACCGACCGCTGGAAGGCGCTCGACGCCGACGTGAAGTTCACCGGCCGCAAGCTGATCAAGAGCAAGAGCCTGCCGATCACCGATCTCTACACGCATGTCGTCATGCAGGACGGCGTGCTGGCGCTCACGCCGCTGCGTTTCGGCGTGGCGGGCGGTACGCTGTCCACCGAGGCGCATCTCGACGGCAGCGGCACGCCGCTGAAGGGGCGCTTCACGGTGTCGGCGCGGCACCTGAAGCTCAAGCAGTTGTTCCCGAGCGACAAGGTGATGCAATCGGCGCTTGGCGAGATCAACGGCGACGCGACGCTCGCCGCGCGCGGCAATTCGCCGGCCGCGCTGGCCGCCACCTCGACCGGCGAGGTCAAGGCGCTGGTCACCGACGGCGCGATCAGCCGCCTGCTGATGGAGGCGGCCGGGCTGAACGTGGCGAACGTCGTCTACGAAAAGCTGTTCGGCAACCGCGACGTGAAGATCAATTGCGCCGCCGTCGATTTCGTCGCCAACGACGGGCTGATGAATTCGAAGCTGTTCGCGCTCGACACCGACGACGCCGTGATCCGCGTGGACGGCAACGTGAACCTGCGCGACGAGGGCATGGACCTGCAGATCCACCCGCAGACCAAGGGCTTCCGCGTGTTCTCGCTGCGCTCGCCGCTCTACGTGAAGGGCACGTTCAAGAACCCGAAGGTGGGCGTGAATGTGGGCGCGCTGGCCCTGCGCGCGGGGGCGGCGGTCGGCCTCGGCCTGCTCAACCCATTCGCGGCGCTGATTCCGCTGATCGCGCCGAGCCACAACCGCGACGTGCCGTGCTCGGAGCTGTTCTCGCAGCTCAACGCGCCGGCCGCGAAGAAGGCGGCTGCTGCCGCGACCTCGAAGAAGTAAGCGGCGGCGGGCAAGGCGGGCGGGGCGCACCGGCTCCGCCGACCCCGCCGGCCGGCCGTCCACGGGGCCGGATCGCCCGGCGCCCGTGGGTGGGGTATTGGCGGCGCGTCCCAGGCATTCACCGAGACCTGCTAAAATGTCGGGTTTACGTCGATCCAACACATTACGGGCCTCGCTGTGCTTTCTACCGCCAACATCACGATGCAATTCGGGCCGAAGCCCCTGTTCGAGAACATCTCGGTCAAGTTCGGGGAGGGCAACCGCTACGGCCTTATCGGCGCGAACGGCTGCGGCAAATCGACCTTCATGAAGATTCTCGGCGGCGACCTCGATTCGAGCGGCGGCAACGTCACGCTCGAGCCGAACGTCCGCCTGGGCAAGCTGCGCCAGGATCAATTCGCGTACGAAGACGTGCGCGTGCTCGACGTCGTGATGCAGGGCCACACCGAAATGTGGGCGGCCATGACCGAGCGCGATGCGATCTACGCGAACCCGGAAGCCACCGACGACGACTACATGCACGCGGCCGAACTCGAAGCCAAGTTCGCCGAATTCGGCGGCTACGACGCCGAGGCGCGCGCCGGTTCGCTGCTGCTCGGCATCGGCATCGAGGAACATCTGCATAACGGCCTGATGAGCGAAGTCGCGCCGGGCTGGAAGCTGCGCGTGCTGCTCGCGCAGGCGCTGTTCTCCAAGCCGGACGTGCTGCTGCTCGACGAGCCGACCAACAACCTGGACATCAACTCGATCCGTTGGCTGGAAGACACGCTGAACCAGTACAACTCGACGATGATCATCATCTCGCACGATCGCCACTTCCTGAACTCGGTCTGCACGCACATGGCCGACATGGATTTCGGCACGCTGAAGGTGTGGCCGGGCAACTACGACGACTACATGCTCGCGTCGGCGCAGGCGCGCGAACGCCAGGCCAACGCGAACGCGCGCGCCAAGGAGCGCGTGGCCGAACTGCAGGACTTCGTGCGCCGCTTCTCGGCGAACAAGTCGAAGGCGCGCCAGGCCACCAGCCGCGCCAAGCAGATCGACAAGATCAAGATCGAGGAATTCAAGCCGTCGTCGCGCCAGAACCCGTTCATTCGCTTCGAGTTCGAGAAGAAGCTGCACAACGTGGCGGTGGTGGCGGAAGACATCACGAAGAAGTACGACCGCACCATCTTCAACCGCTTCAACCTGTCGGTGCAGCCGGGCGAGCGCATTGCGATCATCGGCGAGAACGGCGCGGGCAAGACCACGTTGCTGCGCGCGCTGCGCGGCCTGCTGGAGCTCGATCACGGCACCGTGAAGTGGGCCGAGAACGCGAACATCGGCTACATGCCGCAGGACACGTACGAGGAATTCCCGAAGGACGTGACGCTGATGGACTGGATCGACGATTACCGCAAGGACGGCGACGACGAAACGGCCGTGCGCGGCACGCTCGGCCGCCTGCTGTTCTCGGCGGACGACATCAAGAAATCGGTCAAGGTGCTGTCGGGTGGCGAGAAGGGCCGCATGATCTGGGGCAAGCTGATGCTGGGCCGCCACAACGTGCTGCTGATGGACGAGCCGACCAACCACATGGACATGGAATCGATCGAGTCGCTGCAGATCGCGCTCGAACAGTTCGAAGGCACGCTGATCTTCGTGTCGCACGACCGCGAGTTCGTCAACGGCCTGGCCAATCGCATCATCGAAGTGCGTACCGATGGCTCGCTGAACGACTTCGGCGGCAACTACGAGGATTTCCTGGCGACGCAGGAAAAGGCGTAAGCCTTCGGGCAAGCTGCGCCGGCTGAAGCCGGCAACTCATACGCGCAGGGCGCGGCGATCGATGATCGCCGCGCCCTTGTCGTTTTCGGCGTGGCATTCGCCATTCCCTCGCTTTCCGCTCCCGCCCGCACCAAGCATTTGACCCGCATCAACCCTCCGCATTTGCCATTCCCCGATCATCGAACCTTTCCGACGCCGCCCATAAGAGGTTTCCGATGAGTCTGTCCCGTTCCTTTCCGCCGCTGACGATTCGCGGTCGTTCGCTGCTTCCCGTCGTGCAGGGCGGCATGGGTGTCGGCGTGTCGGCACATCGGCTGGCTGGCAGCGTCGCGCGCGAAGGGGCGCTCGGCACGATCGCCAGCATCGATCTGCGTCATCACCATGGCGATCTGCTCGAACGCTGCCGCGCGCAGCCGGGCCGCGAGACGCTCGATGCGGCGAACCTCGACGCGCTGCGTCGCGAGATCGCCCGCGCGCGAAGCTGGAGCGAGGGGCGCGGCATGATTGCCGTCAACGTCATGAAGGCGGTGCGCACGCATGCCGATTACGTGCGCGTGGCCTGCGAGTCGGGCGCCGACGCGATCGTGATGGGCGCGGGCCTGCCGCTCGATCTGCCGGAGTTGACCGACGGGCACGACATCGCGCTGATCCCGATCCTGTCGGATGCTCGCGGCATCGCGCTGGTGCTGAAGAAATGGATGAAGAAGGGGCGCCTGCCCGATGCGATCGTGATCGAGCATCCGGCTCATGCGGGCGGCCATCTCGGCGTGGCGCGCATCGAGGACGCGAACGACCCTCGCTTCGATTTCGCGCGCGTGCTCGGCGAGGCCGGCGAGACGATTCGCTCCTTGGGGCTGGCGCGCGAGGCGATCCCGCTGATCGTGGGCGGCGGCATCAACAGCCACGCGGCGGTGCGCGCGGCGCTCGAACTGGGCGCGAACGGCGTGCAGGTCGGCACGCCGTTCGCGGTGACCGAGGAGGGCGATGCGCATCCGGCATTCAAGCAGGTGCTGGCGCAGGCGCGGCCCGAGGACATCGTCGATTTCATCAGCGTGACAGGGCTGCCGGCGCGCGCAGTGCGCACGCCATGGCTCGAGCGGTATCTGCGTCACGAGGCGCGGATTCGCGCCAGGCTCGGCGCGCTGCGGCAGCGCTGCCCGACGGCGCTCGAATGCCTGTCGGTGTGCGGCCTGCGCGATGGCGTCGAGCGTTTCGGCCACTTCTGCATCGACACGCGGCTCGCGGCGGCCCTGCGTGGCGACGTGGCCAACGGCCTGTTCTTCCGCGGCCGCGAAGCCTTGCCGTTCGGCACCGCGATTCGCAGTGTGCGCGACCTGCTCACGCTGCTGCTGACGGGCAGCGAGCCGGGATCTGCGACAAACCGTCCCACGTTTTCTCTCGCTTGATGCGCGTCAAGTCGACGCCGACGGCCCCCCACGACAATCCATATCGTTCTCAGGGGAATTCTTGCCATGAAAGTAAAAGCTCGTTGCGTTGTGTCCGCTTTCGCCTGCGCCGCCGCCGTCGCGCTGACGCCTTCCGTCTCGCACGCGGCGTCGCCGGGCGAGGGTATCAATCAGGGCGACATACTGATGCGCCTGCGCGCGATCGAGATCGCGCCGAACGATCGCGGCAGCGGCACGCTGTCCGCCATTAACGCTGGCGTGAACAACGCCGTGGTGCCCGAACTCGATTTCACCTACATGATTCGCGACTATCTCGGCGTCGAGTTGATCCTCGGCACCTCGCGTCATCAGGTCAATTCGAATCTCGGCCCGCTCGGCGGCGTGAACGTGCTGCCGCCCACGCTACTGCTGCAATACCACTTCAATCATGCGGGCAAGGTGCGGCCGTATGTTGGCGCGGGCCTGAACTACACGTATTTCTACAACGACGGCCTGCACGTCGGCGATCAAGGCGTGGCGGTGCACAAGAGCAGCTTCGGGCCGGCCCTGCAGTTCGGCGTGGACGTTCAGGTCACCAAGCAATTCTTCGTCAACGTCGACTTGAAGAAGCTCTGGATGCACACCGACGCCACGCTCGGCGGCCAGTCGATCGGGCGCCTGCATATCGACCCGATCATCGTCGGGGTCGGGGTCGGCATGAAGTTCTGACGAACGGAATTCAAGCGTTGGGGTTGAGCGGCACGGCGGTTCGCGTGCCGCTTTTTTTCGTCTGCGGCTAGGGAGGCGGCAGATGCCGCTGGCGCGGCGTGCTCAAAGCTTGTCGTGCTGGAAGCGCTTGGCGGTGCCTTCGCGCGTGATGCGCTCCCACACCGCGGCTTTTTCTTCCTCGCTCATGAACACCCAGTTCGCGACTTCGAGCGCGGTGCGGCCGCAGCCCTTGCAGACGTCGTCGAACAGTGTCGAGCAGACGCCGATGCAGGGGCTGTCGGGCTTGTCGTGAAGGTTCGAGCTCATGGCGGTGCGGTATCGGTTCGGTGCGGCAAAAGCGCTATGGTAAAGCATCAGCGCGCAATGCTCACGCCCACGCGCGCGATCCAGTGCTGGCGCCGGTTGTAGTCGAGCAGATCCTCGCCGTAGCCATTGAAGTAGCCGAGCCACACGTAGCCGCCCCAGGCATCGCCGAGCAGTTTCGCGAGCGGGTACGACAATTGGCTGTCGACGCTGCCGTACCAGTGGTGCGTGCCCTTGCGCAGCGTGGTGGCCAGTTGCCAGCCGTCGGGGCTGCCGTATTTGATGACCAGATCCATGTAGCCGCGGTAGTCGGCGATGTCGCGGTTGTCGCTGATGCCCACGTAGTAGTACAGCATCGGCGAAACCTGCCAGTGGTAATCGGACAGGCTGCCGAACTCCCAGGTCGGCTGCACGAACGCGATGTTCAGGCTGCGCGAATCGGTGCCGGCCTTGCCGTTCGACTCGTGCCCGATCCCGGCCGCGAACCCCATCCGCGTGAACCACGTGCTGTGCAGGCCGGTGTCGGCGACGTAGTAGAACAGCCTCGGCTTGTAGCTGGTGTCGCGGAACGGTTTCGAATCGGCCGACAGATCCCAGATCGAGGTTTGCGTGTAGCCGAAATAGAGGTTGTCGAGCAGCGCGCGCGAGGCCGGGTTGTCGGGCATGTGCAGGCGGTACTTGAAGCTCAACTGCAGCTTCGCGCTGACGTCGCCGTTCACGCCCGCGCCGATGAACATCGGTTCGTAGTACGAGATTCTCGACAGCAGGCCCTGCGCGCCGGTGGTCAGCGCGTCGGCGCTCGGCTGCGGCAGGCCGGCGGTGGCGGCCACCGTGGACGCGGCGGCCGCCACGCCGGCCGGCGTCGATTGATGCGCCTCGGCCGATTCGGCGCGCGCCACGGCGACCTGGTTCGGGCCGCGGTTCAGCGACACCACGGCCGGCGAGGCGTCGAAACCCACCGGCGCGATCGTCACGGTGCCGCGCGCGCTGTCGGGCCACGGCGCCGAGAATCGCACCTTGCGGTACTGGCCCGCGCGCAGCGTGAAGCGCGCGGGCACGCCGGCCTCGCGCACCAGCTTGACGGGCACCGGCGGCTGCTCGGCATTGGTCACGGTCACGTCGATCGAATCGGGTGCGGTGACGGGCAGCGGCGCGCGATCGTCGTCCGAGTAGATCAGCGTCAATGTGAGCGGCGCATCGGCGGCCGCTTCGCGTGCCGGCTGCACGAGCGAGACGGTGGCGTGCGCGGCGCCGGCTGCACAGAGCAGGGCGGCCGGCAGCAAGCGCGGCAGCAGGGCATGGAACCGCGTGCCGAACGTGTTGCTCGGCAGGGCGGGCGTGATGGGAGCGGAGACGAAGACGGACGAACGAGGGTGACGATGGCGCATGAGTACGATGGATTGGCGAAGCACGGTGGAGTGTCGTGCGGCAACAAGGACACTGCGACAAGTTGGCTTATTGTAATTCAGCGGCTAGCTTGAAACGGATGCCCGATCGTCGGCCGTTTTTGTTGCGGCGGCGATGGCGCGGACACGCAAGCCGGCGTCGCGCCGCCGATGGCGCGCCCGTGCGCCGCATGCCGTGCGCGAGCCGGGCCGTCGGGGCATGACATTGCATCGGGCAGTCCGATATTTTTTCGGGTGGACAGGCCCGCATAACCCGATAAAATTGCCGCGACTTCCCGGTGGGTGTTCCGTTTGCGCGACATCGGCGCATTTTTTTTGTGACGCTCCGGGTTTAGTGATATTTTTCGGGTTTTTCAGGGACGGGTCGCCTCGGCGGGCCGTCATGACGACACAGTCGATACCGGCCAGCATAGGGCCGGACGGGAGAACGGGATGAACGCAAAGGTAGCTGGCCGGTTGATGGCCCTCTCGCTGTGCGTGGCCGCCACGGCGGCTTCGGCGAAGGACACGCAGCTCAATGTCTACAACTGGTCCGACTATATTGCCAAGGACACCATCCCCAACTTCGAGAAGCAAACGGGCGTCAAGGTCCGCTACGACAACTACGACAGCGACGACACGCTGCAGGCCAAGCTGCTGACCGGCAGCTCGGGCTACGACATCGTGGTGCCCACCAGCAACTACGCCGGCAAGCAGATCGCCGCCGGCATCTTCGCGCCGCTCGACAAGTCGAAGCTGCCGAACCTGAAGAACCTCGATCCGCAACTGATGGCGCTGGTGGCCGGCGCCGATCCGGGCAACAAGTACACGGTGCCCTGGGCCTACGGCACGACGGGCCTCGCCTACAACGTCAACAAGGCCCAGCAGATTCTCGGCAAGGTGCCGCTCGACAACTGGGACATCCTGTTCAAGCCGGAAAACATCTCGAAGCTGAAGGCCTGCGGCGTGTCGGTGCTCGACGCGCCGGACCAGATGTTCGCGGCCGCGCTGCACTACATCGGCAAGGATCCGATGAGCACCAACCCGGCCGATTACCAGGCCGCGATGGCGGTGCTCAAGAAGATCCGCCCGTACATCACGCAGTTCAACTCGTCGGGCTACATCAACGATCTGGTCGGCGGCGACATCTGCTTCGCGTATGGCTGGTCGGGCGACGTCGTGATCGCCAAGCACCGCGCGCAGGAAGCGAAGAAGCCGTACAAGGTCGAGTACTACATTCCGAAGGGCGGCGCGCCCGTGTGGTTCGACGTGATGGCGATCCCGAAGGACGCGAAGAACAAGGAAGCGGCCCTCGAGTGGATCAACTACATCGAGGATCCGAAGGTGCACGCGGCGATCACCAATACGGTGTACTACCCGAGCGCGAACGCCGCGGCCCGCCAGTTCGTCAGCAAGGACGTGGCGAACGATCCGGCGGTGTACCCGCCGGCCGACGTGGTCAAGACGCTGTTCCTGCTCAAGCCGCTGCCGCCGGAAATCCAGCGCCTGCAGACGCGGCTCTGGACCGAGTTCAAGTCCGGCCGCTGAAGCCCGCCGGTTCGTTCGATACCGTCCCTCAAGCCCCTGGTGCCCCCGGGGGCTTTGTTCGTCTTAAATCGCCTTTGTTCGGTACTACCCAGGAGTGATGCAGCAGATCATGAATAGCCCGTCGCGCTTGTCGTCCGCCGCTGCGCCGTCCAGCCCGTCCAATGTTTCGTCGGCAGGCAACGCCGCGAACTTCGTGCAGATCGTCGACGTGGTCAAGCAGTTCGGTGACACCCCCGCGGTGCGCCAGGTCAATCTCTCCGTCGAGAAGGGCGAACTGTTCGCACTGCTGGGCAGTTCCGGTTGCGGGAAATCCACGCTGCTGCGCATGCTGGCCGGCCTCGAAACCGTCACCTCGGGCAAGATCCTGATCGACGGCGAGGACCTCGCCCAGATGCCGCCGTACAAGCGGCCCGTGAACATGATGTTCCAGTCGTACGCGCTGTTTCCGCACATGACGGTGGAAGCGAACGTGGCGTACGGCCTCAAGCAGGAAGGCACGCCCAAGGCCGAGCTGAAGGCGCGCGTGCGCGACGCGCTCGAACTGGTGCAGATGAGCCGCTACGCGACGCGCAAGCCGCACCAGCTCTCGGGCGGCCAGCAGCAGCGCGTGGCGCTGGCGCGTTCGCTGGTCAAGCGGCCCAAGCTGCTGCTGCTCGACGAACCGATGTCGGCGCTCGACAAGCAGATCCGCCAGCGCACCCAGATCGAACTCGTCAACATTCTCGACAAGGTCGGCGTCACCTGCATCATGGTCACGCACGATCAGGAAGAGGCGATGACGATGGCGAACCGGATCGCCGTGATGAGCGAAGGCCAGATCGTGCAGATCGGCGCGCCGCGCGAAGTCTACGAATATCCGAACAGCCGCTTCTCGGCCGAATTCATCGGCTCGACGAACCTGTTCGAGGGCAACGTGGTCGAGGACGAGCCCGATTACGTGTTCATCGAATCGTCGGAACTGCCGTGCCGCATGCACGTGAGCCACGGCATCACCGGCCCGCTCGGCATGGCGGTGACGGTGTCGGTGCGCCCCGAGCGCATCGCGCTGACGCGCAAGCCGCCCGAAGGCGCCTACAACTGGGGGCACGGCGTGATCACCAACGTGGCCTACATGGGCGGCTACTCGCTGTATCACGTCAGGCTCGATTCGGGCAAGACCGTGATCGCCAACGCCACCAGCCTCGCGCTGTCGGAGATCGACACGCCGGGCTGGAACGACGAGATCTACGTGCGCTGGAGCGCCACGGCCGGCGTGGTGCTGACCGCATGAACGCACTGTCCACGTTCTTCGGCTGGCCGATGCGCAAGCTCGGCCTGAGCGGCCGCACGGCCGTGATCGCGGGGCCGTTCTTCTGGCTCCTGCTGTTCTTCGCGGTGCCGTTCCTGCTGGTGGTGAAGATCAGCTTCGCGGAACTGAACCTCGGCATTCCTCCGTACACCGAACTGACTTCGTTCGCGGACGGCGTGCTGAACATCAAGCTGAACCTGTCGCACTACGCGTTCCTGTTCACCGACAGCCTGTATTTCGCGACCTATGTGAACTCGGTGTGGGTGGCGGCCGTCACGACGTTCCTGTGCCTGCTGCTCGGCTATCCGATGGCGTATTACATCGCGCGCTCGAACCCGGCCTCGCGCAACCTGCTGATGATGGCGGTGATGCTGCCGTTCTGGACGTCGTTCCTGATCCGCGTGTATGCCTGGATTGGCATTCTCAAGAACAACGGACTGCTGAACAACTTCCTGATCGGCATCGGCCTGATCCACTCGCCGATCGAGCTGTATCGCACCAACATCGCGGTGTATATCGGGATGGTCTACACCTATCTGCCGTTTCTCGTGATGCCGCTCTACGCGCACCTCGTGAAGATGGACCTGCGTTTGCTCGAAGCGGCCTACGACCTCGGCGCGAAACCGTGGAAGGCGTTCCTGACCGTCACGCTGCCGCTGTCGCGCAACGGCATCATCGCGGGCTGCCTGCTGGTGTTCATTCCTGCGGTGGGCGAATACGTGATTCCCGAGCTGCTCGGCGGCGCCGACACGCTGATGATCGGCCGCGTCATGTGGAACGAGTTCTTCAACAACGCGGATTGGCCGATGGCCTCGGCGGTGACCTGCGCGATGGTGCTGTTGCTGCTGGTGCCGATGGCGGCGTTCCAGCACTTCCAGGCGAAGGAACTGGAGGGCCGCCGCAAATGATGCCGAATCGTTATCTGCGGATCGTGGCGCTCGGGCTCGGCTTCGCGTTCCTGTACATCCCGATCCTGAGCCTGATCGTCTACTCGTTCAACGCGTCGCAACTGGTGACGGTGTGGTCGGGCTTCTCGACGCGCTGGTATGCGGCGCTGCTGGCCGACGACGAACTGATCGCGGCGGCCTGGCTGTCGCTGAAGATCGGCGTGCTGACCGCGTTCGCGTCGGTGTTCATCGGCACCTGGGCCGGCTTCGTGCTGGCGCGCATGGGCCGCTTTCGCGGCTTCGCGCTCTACTCGGGCATGATCAACGCGCCGCTCGTGATCCCCGAGGTGATCCAGGGGATCTCGCTGCTGCTGCTGTTCATCGAGCTGGCGAAGTGGATCGGCTGGCCCGCGCAGCGCGGCATGTTCACGATCTGGCTCGGCCACGTGATGCTGTGTCTGTCCTACGTGGCGATCATCGTGCAGTCGCGCGTGCGCGAGCTCGATCCGTCGCTGGAGGAGGCCGCGCTCGACCTCGGCGCGACGCCGTTCAAGGTGTTCTTCACGATCACGCTGCCGCTGATCTCGCAGGCGCTGGTGTCGGGCTGGCTGCTGTCGTTTACGCTGTCGATCGACGATCTGGTGCTGTCGGCGTTCCTGTCCGGCCCCGGCTCGACAACCTTGCCGCTGGTGGTGTTCTCGCGTGTGCGCCTCGGGCTGAATCCCGAGATGAACGCGCTCGCCACGCTGTTCATCGTTGCCGTGACGATCGGCGTGATCGGCGCCAACATGGTGATGCTGCGCCGCGAACGCAGGCGGCTGGCCGTGGCGGCCTGACCCTGGCCAACTCATGAAAACGCCCGGAATCGTGTTGGCGATTCCGGGCGTTGTCGTTGGTGGCGTGGCGGTTCAGGCCTCGCTGACGGCCGGCTCGGCAAACCACTCGCGGCCCTTCAGCATCGCGTGCCAGTAGACGGGCGGCAGCAGTTTTTCCTTCAGGAACCACGCGAGCTTCGACGGCCGGGTGCCGTCGTTGAGCCAGGCGGGGAAGGTCGGTGCGACCTTGCCGCCGTACAGGAATTCGGCCAGCACCACGCGCCCGCGCTCGACCGTCAACGGGCATGAGCCGTAACCGTCGTAGCGCGCCACGCCGCGCGTGCGGCCGAGCGCGGCCAGCACGTTGTGCGCGACCACCGGCGCCTGCTTGCGCGCGGCGGCGGCGGTCTTGGCGTTGGTGGTGTTGGCCGCGTCGCCGAGCGCATGGATGTTCTCGAAGGCGCGGTGGCGCAGCGTGGCCGGATCGACGTCGATCCAGCCGTTCGCATCGGCCAGCGCGCTGTCGCGCACAAAGCCCGGCGCGCGCTGCGGCGGCACGGCGTGCAGCATGTCGAATTCGCGGGTGACTTCCTCGGTGCCGCCGCCGTCGGCCTCGGCGCGTGCGCGACGGAAGCGGGCCAGGCGCGCGGGGCCGTCCACGGCGATGAGCGTGTCGCCGAAGCGCAGGTCGATGCCGTAGCCCTTGACCGATTCCATCAGCGCCGGCACGTAGGCCGGCACGCCGAACAGCGCCGGCGCGGCCAGGTGGAATTCGATCTCGATCTTGCCGAGGCGGCCGGTGCGCCGCCAGTGATCGGCCGACAGATACATGGCCTTTTGCGGCGCGCCGGCGCACTTGATCGGCATCGGCGGCTGCGTGAAGATCGCGCGGCCGTGCGGCAGCGCCTGCACCAGTTGCCATGTGTACGGGGCGAGATCGTAGCGGTAGTTCGAGGTCACGCCATTGCGGCCGAGCGTGTCGCTCAGGCCTTCGATGCCGGCCCAGTTCAGTTCGATGCCGGGGCACACCACGAGTTGCCGGTAGCCGACGCGCGTGCCGCCGTCGAGCGTGATGGTCTGCTGCTCGGGCGAGAACGCGGTGACGGCCGAGCGGATGTGCGTCACGCCGCGCGGCAGGACGCTCGCCATCGGCCGCGCCGTGGACGGCGCGTCGAACACGCCGCCGCCCACCATCGTCCAGCCCGGCTGGTAATAGTGCATGTCGGCGGGATCGACGAGCGCGATGTCGAGCGTGCGATCGCGCTTGAGCAGGCTGGCGGCGGTGGCGATGCCGGCCGAGCCGGCGCCGACGATCACGATCTCGTGACGCGCGGCCGGCACGGCGGCGTGGGTGGGGGAGGCGGACATGTTCAGGATTCCTTCAATGTAAGGCGGCGGCCGTGGCGCTTACAGCGCATCGATCGGCAGTTTCAGATAGCGGATGCCGTTCGGCGCCGGATCGGGCAGCCGGCCGGCGCGCATGTTGACCTGCACCGACGGCAGGATCAGCACCGGCATTGCCAGCGTGGCGTCGCGCGCGGTGCGCATCGCGACGAAGCTGTCTTCGTCGATGCCTTCGTGCACGTGGATGTTCGCGTCGCGCTGCGCGGCCACGGTGGTGACCACGCAGGCCTCGCGGCCGCCGTCGGGCGGGTAGTCGTGGCACAGGTAGAGCCGCGTGTCGGGCGGCAGGCTCAACACCTTGCGGATCGAGCGGTAGAGCGTGCGCGCATCGCCGCCGGGAAAGTCGCAGCGCGCGGTGCCGTAGTCGGGCATGAACAGCGTGTCGCCGACGAACGCGGCGGTGTCGGCGGGCGCCGAACCGTCGGCGCGCGCCACCACGTAGGTCATGCAGGCCGGCGTATGGCCCGGCGTGTGGGTCGCGCGGATCGCCAGCGCGCCGAGCGCCAGCGTGTCGCCGTCGTCGATCAGCCGGTCGAACGGGCGGCCGTCGGGCACGAACTCGGGGCCGGCGTCGAACAGCGCGCCGAACACCTTCTGCACGCGCGTCACGTCGCGGCCGATCGCGATCTCGCCGCCGAAGCGCGCCTGCAGCCACGGCGCGGCCGACAGATGATCGGCATGCACATGGGTTTCGAGCAGCCAGCGCACGCGCGCGCCGAGCGCCTCGACATGCGTGGCGACGCGCTCGGCGCTCGCATGGCTGGTGCGGCCCGACTTCGGATCGAAATCGAGCACGGAATCGATGATCGCGCACTCGCGCGTGGCCGGGTCGAGCACGACATGGGTGGCCGTGCAGGTGGCCGGATTGAAGAACGAGTCGACGGTGAAGGCGGGTTCGGACATCGCGGGGTGCTCCGGAAACGATCAAGAACCGTCTGTGTACACAAGATACATGCCAGCGGCATCTTCTGGCCGCGTCGTTCGGCTAGTGGTTTGATCTGGCGACGATTTTTCGCGATGGGGGCGGGGTGGGCGCGCGCCGGTTGCCCGGCGAGAATCGCGGATCGCTGCCATCGGTGGCAGTGTCGTGGCAGTCCTATGGCAGAATTGGCGGCTCGCCTGTCATTGCCCGGATTCGTCATGTCCACTCGCCGCCGTACCGCCACATCCGCTGGCTCGGCCGATGCTCTTGGTGCCCCCGCAGCCGCCGGACACCCGTCCCGCACGATCCCGATCGTCCCGGCCGATAAGGTCGACAAGGCCGCCGCCTCCCATCCTCCCGCCGGCCTCGGCGCGCTCGTCTCCTACCTCGAACACGATCCGCAGCCGATGATCGTGGTCGATCGCGATTACCGGATTCTCGCGGCCAACGCGGCCTACCAGCGCCAGTTCGGCGTGGCGGGGCAGGCCCACGTCGGGCGGCACTGCTACCGCGTGTCGCATCACTACGACGTGCCGTGCGACCAGGCCGGCGAGCATTGCCCGATGCGCGCCGCGCTCGAATCGGGCGCGGCGTCGCGTGTGCTGCATATCCATCACACGCCGCGCGGGCCGGAACATGTGGATGTGGAGATGCGACCCGTGTTCGACGGCACGGGCGAGGTCACCGCCTATGTCGAACGGCTGACCACGGTGCGCAGCGCCTCGGCGCGGCCCAGCGCGAGCGGCCTGGTCGGCAGCTCCGAGCCGTTCAACGCGGCGTTGTCGGCCTTGCAGCGCGTCGCGCCGTCGACGCTGCCGGTGTTGCTGCTCGGCGAGTCGGGCACTGGCAAGGAGCTGTTCGCGCGGGCGCTGCACGAGGGCAGCCCGCGCGCGGCCGGGCCGTTCGTGGTGGTCGATTGCTCGGGCATCGCCGAATCGCTGTTCGAGAGCGAGTTGTTCGGCTATGAGAAGGGGGCGTTCACCGGCGCGCAGGCGCGCAAACCGGGCCTGGTCGAAACCGCGCAGGGCGGCACGCTGTTCGTCGACGAGATCGGCGACGTGCCCGCCTCGATGCAGGTCAAGCTGCTGCGGCTGATCGAGTCGGGCACGTTCCGGCGCGTCGGCGGGGTGGAGGCGTTGCGCGCCGATTTCCGGCTGGTGGCGGCGACTCATCAGCCGCTGCGCGAGATGATCGCCGACGGGCGCTTTCGCCCTGATCTCTACTACCGGATCAGCGCGTTTCCGATCGATCTGCCGCCGGTGCGTGCGCGTCACGGCGACATCGGCCTGATCGCCGAATCGATCCTGCGCCGCATCGCCGATGCCCGGCCCGGCGCGCGGCCCTGCGTGCTGCACGAGGCGGCGCGCGCCTGCCTCGACGCCTATGCGTGGCCCGGCAATATCCGCGAGTTGCGCAACGTGCTCGAACGCGCCTGCCTGTTCGCCGACGACGGCGTGATCCGCGTCGAGCATCTGCCCGACGCGCTGCGCGGGGCGCTTGCCGATGCGACGCAGACGGCCGGCCTGCCCAAGCCCGGCGCGCCCGACGACGCCACGCTGCGCCACGTCGCCGGCAGCTTTCGCGGCACGCGCCGCGCGCTGGCGGCGCGGCTCGGGATCAGCGAGCGCACGCTGTATCGGCGCATGCGGGCGTTGGGGCTGGCCGGGCGGGGCGGTTTATAGGTTGATAAGGCGCCGAGTTCGTATCGCGCCGCACCGGCTGCGCTCGGTCACCGCAAGCGGTATCGAGCCGCATCGAGTCGCCCCGAACACGCCAAACCTTCCCGTCATCGCGCCGGATGCGGATGCGTGACCAACTGCGAGAACGCTTCCAGCGCTTTCGATACGGTGCCTTTGCGCCAGATCAGCCAGGTCCGCAGCAGGCCGAATTCCTTGCCCATCGGCCAGGCGCGCACCGATTGCGAGCCGGGCATGCTTTCGAGCATGCTGCGCGGCATGATCGCGAGCCCGCCGCCGGCGCTCACGCAGGCCAGCATGCCGTGATACGACTCCAGTTCGCGGATCTCGCCGGGCAGCGCGCCGTCGTTGGCGAGCCAGCGTTCGAGGTGGCGCCGGTACGAACAGTTCTTCCGGAACACGTAGAGCGCGTCGCCGTCCGCGTCGCGGCCCCGGCGGATCGGCGCATGCGCGGCCGGCGCGACGATCACCATCTCCTCGTCGAACACCGGGAAGCCGGTCAGCTCGGCGTGGTCGAGCGGGCCATCGACGAACGCGGCGATCAGGTCGCCGCTCAGCACGCCGTCGATCATCTGCCCCGACGGCCCGGTCGCCAGTTCGAGCGCGACCTGCGGAAAGTGCTGGTTGTAGGTGGCCAGCAGCGCCGGAATCCGCACCGCCGCCGTGCTCTCCAGCGCACCCAGCGCGAAGCGCCCGGCTGGCTGTTGGCCGGCCGTGACGGCGCGCGCCTCGGTCACGAGGTTCAGGATCTTGCCGGTGTAATCGAGGAAGATCCGCCCCGCCTGCGACAGCGACAGCCGGTTCTTCTCGCGCGTGAACAGGTCCACGCCCAGTTCTTCCTCGAGTTGCTTGATGCGGGTGGTCAGATTCGACGGCACCCGGTGCACGGCCTGGGCGGCGGCCGCGATGCTGCCGTGGCGGGCGACGGCCTGAAACATTTCCAGCTGGACGAGATCCATGTCGATATTCTCGAAACGTGAATGATTTGCTCAAAACTATTCAGTTTCATTGAGCGATGGCCGAGCTTACACTGCCCCTCATCGAATGCCAACGGAGATCACCATGAGCCAAGCCGCACCTGTTTTTCGCTCCATCAGCCCGCTCGACGGCAAGGAAATCGCCACCTATCCGGTGCAGGGGCCGGACGATCTGGAACAGGCCCTGCAACGCACCGCGGCCGCCTTCGGCGAATGGAAGCGCCGCTCGATCGAGGCGCGCGGCGCGGCGCTGAAGCGGCTCGGCCAGGCGCTGCGCGCCGATGCGCAGCGGATCGCCGAAACCATCACGCTCGAAATGGGCAAGCCGATCAAGCAGGCGCTGGCGGAAGTCGAGAAGTCGGCCGGCGTGTGCGACTGGTACGCCGAGCATGCGGGCGAATTCCTGGCCCCGGAGCCGACGCTCGTCGAGGGCAACAAGGCACGCATCGAATACCGTCCGCTCGGGCCGGTGCTGTCGATCATGCCGTGGAATTTCCCGATCTGGCAGGTGGTGCGCGGCGCGGTGCCGGCGCTCGCCGCCGGCAACACGTATGTGCTCAAGCACGCGCCGAACGTGCTCGGCTCGGCCAACCTGCTGCGCGAGGCGTTCGAGCGCGCCGATTTCCCGGCCGGCGTGTTCGAGCTGGTGAATCTGTCGAACGAGCTGGTGTCGGCGGCGATCGCCGATCGGCGCATCGCCGCCGTCACGGTGACGGGCAGCGTGCGCGCCGGCTCGGCGATCGGCGCGCAGGCGGGCGCGGCGCTGAAGAAGTGCGTGCTCGAATTGGGCGGCTCCGATGCGTTCATCGTGCTGGCGGACGCCGATCTCGACCTGGCCGTGGCGGCCGCCGTGGCTGGGCGCTTCCAGAACTCGGGGCAGGTGTGCGCGGCGGCCAAGCGTTTCATCGTCGAGGCGCCGGTGCTCGACGCGTTCACGGCGCGCTTCGTCGAGGCCGTCAAGGCGCTGCGCATGGGCGACCCGCGCGATCCCGACAACTACGTCGGCCCGATGGCCCGCTACGACCTGCGCGACGAGCTGCACGCCCAGGTCGAGCGCACGCTGGCCGAAGGCGCCACGCTGCTGGTGGGCGGCGCCAAGGTGGCAGGCGAGGGCAACTACTACCAGCCGACCGTGCTGACCGGCGTGACGCCCGCCATGACCGCGTTCCGCGAGGAACTGTTCGGGCCGGTGGCGTCGATCATCCGCGCCGACGATGCCGCGCATGCCGTGCAACTGGCCAACGACAGCGATTTCGGCCTGACGGCGTCGGTGTTTACGGCCGATGCGGCGCTGGCCGAATCGATCACGCGCGAGCTCGAGGTGGGCGGCGTGTTCATCAACGGCTACAGCGCCAGCGACGTGCGGGTGGGCTTCGGCGGCGTCAAGAAGAGCGGTTTCGGCCGTGAGCTGTCGCACTTCGGCCTGCGCGAGTTCTGCAACGCGCAGACGGTGTGGGTGGATCGCCGCTGATGCCAGCGTAGGTCAGCCGATCGGGCCTCGATGCCGGCCGCCGCGAACGTTCGCCGTTCGCGGCGGCCGGTTGTCCATCCGGCATGTCACATTGGTTGCTTCCGGTGCCAGCCGAACGGTCGCGCGATTCGGGTCACGCTTGCTTGCCGCGCGACGGCCTCGGCATCGCGCCGAACCCGGCCTTCCGGCAACGTGAGGGTGCCATGATGCGCAAGTCGCATTAAGCTGGCGGCGCGTTCTCCGTTTGATACCGACCGACACCCACCGACAACGACCCCGATCGAGACAATCCCATGAGCCTCCTCACCCCCGCACTGCGCACCCGACTGGAAACGATCAGCACGGCCACGCTGGCCACGGCGCTCTACAAGCGCGGCCTGCGCAATCAGGTCATCCAGGGCGTGACGCCGCTCCAGCGCCTCGCCAGGAGCATGGTGGGCGAGGCGTTCACGCTGCGCTACATTCCGGCCCGCGAGGATCGCAACCCGCTCGAAGTGTTTCGCAATCCCGAGCATCCGCAGCGCAAGGCGGTGGAAACCTGCCCGCCGGGCGCCGTGCTCGTGATGGACAGCCGCAACGATCCGCGCGCGGCCTCGGCCGGCGCCATCCTGGTCACGCGCCTGATGAAGCGCGGCGTGGCCGGCGTGGTGACCGACGGCGGCTTTCGCGACGCCGATGAAATGTCGCGCACCGAGATCCCGGCGTTCCATCAGCGCCCGTCCGCGCCGACCAATTTGACGCTGCACGAGGCGCTCGACATCAACGTGCCGATCGGCTGCGGCGGTGCGCCGGTGTTCCCCGGCGACGTGCTGGTGGGCGACAACGACGGCGTGATCGTGATCCCCGCGCATCTGGTCGAGGAGATCACGGCGGAGGCGCACGACATGACGGCCTTCGAGGATTTCGTCATGGAGCGGGTGCGGGAAGGCGACACGATCATCGGGCTGTATCCGGCTACCCATCCGGACACGCTGGAGAAGTTTGCGGCTTGGCGAGGTCGCAACGGGCGCTGATCGGGCAGGTTGAACGCAACCATGGACGGTGCCGATTGTGCAGGCCCGGCGTAGGCAAGCGTGATGCCTCGTTGGAGCGAGGCCGGGGCGCGCTGAATCGCGGTGGCTTCGTCGGGTTGGGTTGCCCGAAGAGCAATCAATATATATCGCCGCGCAGGTAGATAGGGGTTCTATTGACGTACTTCATGTCAACGATATTGCTATGCTCTCGTGATGGTCGGCGAACTTAACGAGGTGCAAGTGGGTATTTTTGACGAATTGCTGGCAGAAAGTATTCCCCTCGTCGCCATCCAGTTTTTTCATGTGTTCACGCGCTTCGAGTGTGCACTCAAGCGATCCGGCGAGTACGCAAGGGGCAACGATCAATGGGTCACCCCTAGATGGACGCAATTTGCAGAGGATCTCGGCAAGGAATTCCTGCAAGACGGGGTCGCTAGTGGTGTGGCCGAGACACTTATTGCATTTCCCCCAAGCAAGCAAATTCTGCTACAGGGGGGCAGTTGGGCTGGGCGGCCTGCGCACCAATCCAATCCACCCGTGATTTGATTGATGCGATTTGCACCATGAGGAACAATCTCGTCCATGGCGGCAAATATACAGATGCTGGGGACGGCCGGCCTGTGATGGTTGAGGGATCCGAGCGTGATGAAAGGCTCCTAAGTGATAGTCTCAATGTACTTGCTATGGCATTGGAGAGAATGCCAATCGTTCATGAGAAGTTTGGCCGCACATAGTCGCCAATATCCTGTCTGACAAGCGAGCGATGTCGCCGTTTGTGGGTTTTTGTCGACTTGTTGAAAGGAGTTGTGGGTGCGTTAGGTGGCAATGTATCGCTGCGTCGTTTGCTTTCACGGCGGAGGTAGACTATTGCCTCTATAGAGGCAACCGTCTTACAATGGCTGGCGAAATAAATTCACGAAATCAATTTGCTACGGGGGTAGTTATGGATTGGTTGACGCATCTCATTACTTTTCTTGTTGGTTTGGGTAGCGGCTGGACGCTGAAGACTGTTGTTTCAGTTCGAAGCTCGCGAACTCATCGGTCATCGAAAGTTTCCCAAAAAGGCAATTTCGCCGGTGGCGATATTGTAGGCGGTGATAAGAGTAACAATTCTGGTAAGTAAGCGCCGTGGATATCATTCGTCAGAGTAATAATCGGGCGCAAGGTGATGTAGTTGCCGGAAATAAAACAGAGACGATATTTAATTTTATTAATCAGCAAACGATCGATGATTTGACTCGTCTGTATGAGAAGATGAAATTGAATTCTGGCAACGGAGAGTCGTCCGGTAATATTTTATGTGAGGAGTTGGAGCATTATATAACTGTTAGTACTGATGGTGATGTGCGCGGGTTGGAGGCTAAACTCAAGGAAAGCAGTCGGGAATATCAAATTCCTTCGGCGGTGCGAATGAAGGAGCGTGCTGCAAAAGCAGTAATGCGATATCAAACATCGCGCACCGCACAGCGAATTTATACTATCATTTTAGATGAACTGTGGACTAACTTTTCCCTGCATGTTACTTCTGCGATTCAAAATGGTGCCGGTCAGGTTGAGGTGGATCAGCGTATAAGCATGGTTTTGCAGATGACGCGTGGGGTATTGGGAGAGAATGTTCTAGAGCTCAGTGTGAAAGATTTGTTGGCGCTATTATATTTTCTTGGTGGGAATTGTCATATTCGGTGGGATAAATGCTAATTTATCATCCTGCTTACGATGCCTACCACTGCGCATTTCGCATGTTGGTCGTGGCAGAAAGTATTCCTGAGCTTGAGGTGGATAAGGCTCGATTGTTAGACTTTTATTTGCTGTTTCCCGCATCCGTTCAGTTTGTCCGGTTGCCGGCGAATCTTCGAGGTGCGCAAAAAATCGCGAAATCATTTTATAATGAGTATCATGATCCTTTAAGTCCGGCGACAACATTTAGAGAATTACGTCAAATTCAACAGTCTGCGCTAAGGTGTATTGCTGCTTCCGGGTTGATAGATATTCGGCGTCTGGAGGTTGGGTTTGTGCGTCGTACTGATCTGTCTCTTCCTAGTGATCTTCGGTCAAGAATCAAAGCGTTTCTTCTGCAAAGAGAGTCTCTTGCGGATACCATACTTTTTGGCCTTGGAAGCATCCCGCTTCGAGGGCATGATGGGCTGAAACATCGCTCGAAGCTGATGGAATACAGATATGACGTTGCTTAAGCCAACACTTCGAGTCAATCGCCTAATTGTTTTTCAAGGTGGTCACGCGGCGTTTGATGGTGCTTTTCACATGGGAGTTAATATTCTTCGGGGGAGGAATAGCTCGGGGAAGACTACCATAATGGATCTGCTGGCGTTCTCTCTCGGAGCAGAGAACATTCGATGGAAGCCCGAGGCATTAATTTGCTCTCAAACAATTGTCGAAGTTCAGTTGAACTATGGGGTCGCGTGCCTGAGTCGCGATATTGGCGAAGAATCTATGCGTCCCATGCGAATTTATTGGGGAGGGATGGAAAAGGCACTTGTGGCTGGAAGTCATGAGTGGGAGCGTTATTCGTTTAGACGGACTGAGAATCAAAGCAGTTTCTCGCAAGCTATTTTTACTGCGTTGGAAATGCCGCTTGCCAAAGGGGACGGCGCATCCAATCTTACGATGCATCAGTTGTTGCGAGTGTTATACGCTGATCAGCCATCTGTTCATAGTCCTATTTTTCGAGATGATATTTTCGATAGCTCGCTGACGAGGCAAGTTGTTGGCGGATATTTGTCTGGTGTATATGACGATGACCTATATTCTGCGCAGTTAAAAATTCGTGATCTTGAGATCAAGCTTAATAGGTGTGAGTCTGAGCTTAAAGGGATCTATAAGGTTCTCGGTAAATCTGGTCAGACACCTGATTTGGAATTTTCGAACGATCAAATTGATGAACTAAATTTGGTTCGGGATGAGCTAACTAAGCAGATAGAGCAATTAAAAATCGATCGGACGCTTCCGCGTAAAGATGCAAACAAGGCACGAGCTAAGGCTGATGGGTTGCGTGCAAAATTAAATGAAGCACGTAAAAATCAATCGCAAATGGTTGATGAGTTAGCTGCCTTGGATTTGGATGTTGGCGATTCTCTTTTGTTTATACGTGAGATAGAGGAGAGAATCAAGAGTCTTGATGAGTCGAAAGATACTCGTGCATATTTGGGGAATTTGGAGTTTAGATTTTGTCCAAGCTGCTTAAGTGACTTGAAAGATGATGGTATGGCGGAGAATCAGTGCCATCTTTGTACGAGTTCGCTCGATGGTGGGAAATCGGACGGGCAAATGCTTCGAATGAGAAATGAGCTTGCCATCCAGTTGAGCGAGTCGAGAAAAATTGTCGATGAGTATCAGAGTAGCTCAGATGCCTTGCGCCGAGATATTCCGATTATTGGTGAGGAGATAAAGCGTCTTGAGAAGGAGTACAAGGCTGTAGCTTCATCTTGGTCGAGCGAGGTGGAAATCGTTCTTGAGGAAACGGCGCGCAAGCTCGGTGCGATCGATGAGGAAATTCGGCAGGCGCATGGTCGTCAGAAACTCGCGGCAGTGATAGCCGATCTTCAGAAGGATCGTGATTTATTGAGTTCTGAATTGGCTGGTTTGAATGAGAAGATTATTGCTCTGAAGCAGCAGCAAATGGCGCGTCAGTTAGAGGTGAATGGATCTGTTGAGAAGGCGATGATTCGTCTGCTTAAGCAGGATTTGCCATTGCAGCCGGAATTTGTGAATCCAAAAAATGTGGATTTTTCGTTCGAAAATAATGCGGTGTATGTAAATAAGACGAGAAATTTCTCAGAGAGTTCTGCGGTTGTGCTTCGACATATATTCCATCTGGCTCTTTTGACTGCCAGTATGCAGAGGCCATATATGCGATTGCCACATTTTATGATGTTGGATGGGATTGATGATGGTGGAATGGAGAAGAATCGTAGTCATAAGCTCCAGGAAATAATTGTCAATGAGTGTGTGGCTTATAGGGGTGAATATCAAGTGATTTTTGCGACGTCTGATATTAGTCCTGAGCTCGAGGGCACGGAGTACGTGGTTGGACGTGCTTTTAGCTCTGATCACCGTTCATTGGACGTTCGGCCAATTTGATCTTTGAAGGGACGGCGCAATTGCGCCGCCTCGGTAAGAACGGTTAGTTTGGTTTGTTTAAGGCTCTGATGTGACCGCGGCTACTCAGGAAATTGCGATACGCTGCAATCGTAACGGTCCAAGCCGTTCGGGCGACTTTAGGACGATCATCAAGCACATTTCCCGCACCGTCTACGACGGCCAGCCTTGCCGGCTCGCCATCGATAGTTTGGACCTTGAACCCTTCATAGCTGATTGCGCTGATTGAGCAACTTTGATGCGCGGTAGTGGCGACTTCGACTCCGGTGGATCTATCCGACGTTTTGCGTTTCGTCATGAATCACCTTCATGCGATGCGTAGTGAGCCACGTCGCCAGCAATCGCGACGAGCGGAGCGTTGCCCGACGTGTGCTCAAATAACTGAGCGACCGTCACATCGAACGTGGCGTGGTTGCGAGGCAGGCCACCGAGGACGAACTGATGCTCGACTATCCTCTCGGCCTAGTCGCGCGTCATGTCGACGAAGACGCGCTGTCCCTCATGAGGCCGATGACCAGGCAGCGAGATATCAGCACGCCTGCATGTATGCTGCAGCGTGATCTCGCCACAGGAAGGGCAGGGAATCAGGAACGGCGTCACGCCGTCGCGACTGTGCCAGATCCGCTCACGATGGCTACATTCGCAGGCATACCACATAAGCGCATGCGCTTCGGCATGCAGTTTCGATACGTAGGCGGCCTCCTGTGGCAACGTCTTCTCACCTTGTTCGAGAAGCTTCTTGTGTAATGACCCAGCCAAACTTGCACAGGTTAAGCGGCTAAAGCAAATGCCTCAGCCGGAGTCTTCATCTTCAGCGATTGGTGCGGTCGCCGGTGGTTGTAGAACTGAATCCAGTCGGCGATAGTGCGGCTCGCGTGCTGTAGCGACTCGAAGCGTTGCCGATGCACGCGTTGCTCCTTCAGCGTCCTGATCACCCGCTCGACCATCCCGTTTTGTTGCGGGCAATGCGGCGTGATGAACTCCTGTTTCAGCCCGCAATCGCGTACCAGCTTCGTGTACGTCCGGCTTGTGAAAACCAGGCCGTTACCACTCCTCAGCAGGAACGGCGTTGACACTCGACCCAGTGTGCCGAATCGGGCGATCAGCGCGTGCTGCCGCGCGTTGGCCGCAGTCGTAGTCTTTCCGCCTCGAGACAGGTGCCAGCCCAGCAACTCGCCTCGTCCTCGCCCAGCAAGGACTGCAATTTTTTCTCGCGCGCAACTCCAGCATGTCTTCGCCGTAAGCCTCTTGCAGCTCCTTGATCTGCCGCTCGTATTGCTCCTTGACGTCCAGCGGATTAGCGCGAAGCGCGTTCTCCATGCCTCGCTTGCCGTTGTCCACCCAGTTCTCGACCTCAAGGGGGCGACAGGTCATAGGTTCGGCTGGCTTCGGCAACCGTCGTCTTGCCCTGAATGATGTCCATCACCAGCGCGCTCTTGCGCTTGGCAGTCCATCGTTTGATGTCTTCGTCCATCTTCGTGCTTATCGTCTTTTCGTCCGTTTCATTACACTCGTCCGACCCATGTCGCCCGGCGACGCGTGCAGTGGGTTCGTATAGCACGCGGTGCGAGCCACTCTCGACGCAGCCTACAGGCCGCGGGCGAACCTCAAATAGTGTTCGAGGCATGACAAAAGAACGGGGACGCGTGCCCCGACACCTCAAAGCACCTCAGGACCCCGCCCCCGAAGCCGCCGCGACGGTCGCCGCCTTCCCGGCTTGCGCCGGTTCCGGCGGCGTTCCCATTGCCTGGAACAGCCGCGCCGTATCGGCGAGCCGCGAGCCGGTCGCGCGGATCGCGTCGAGCTGCGCGTTGCGGTATTGCTGCTCGCTGCTGCGTCCTGCCGACGGCGGCAGCGCGCCGAGCCGCACGCGCGCGGCCGTGTCGTCGGATGCGCCGCGCGCGGCCTCGGCGGCGCGGCTCGACGCGTCGAGCGCTTGCGCGTCGTTGTCGAGCGCGGCCAGCGAGTCGGCCACGTTCTGGAACGCCGTCAGCACGGTCGCCTTGTATTGCTCGACCGCCGCCGCGTAGCTGGCCTGCGCCGCGCGCCGCTGCGCGAGCAGCGCGCCGCCATGAAACAGCGGCTGACTCAGCGAGGCCCCCACGCTCCAGATTCCGCCGATGCCCGACAGCGCCGCGGGCCAACTGAACCCGGCCTGGCCGAGCGAGGCCGACAGTGAGATCTGCGGGAACATCTGCGCGGTGGCCACGCCCACGGCGGCGGCCGCCGCCTGCAGCGACGCATCGGCCGCACGAATGTCGGGCCGCGTTTCGAGCAAGGTGGACGGCACCGCCACCGGCACGCTCTCGGGCAAGTGCAGGTCGGCCAGCGCGAGATCGGCGGGCGCCTGATCGGGCGTGCGGCCGAGCAGCACCGCGAGCGCGTGGCGCGCACTGAGCCATTGCTGGCGCAGCGCAGGCAACGACGCTTCGACGCTGGCCGCGCTTTGCTGCGCGCTCAGCATGTCGGCGCGCGAGGCCGAACCGAGCCGGTTGCGCCGCACGGCGTCGTCGGCCTGCGCGCGGGCCAGCGCCACGAGCCGTTCGGTGGCCTGCACCTGCTCGGCCAGCGCGGCCGACGTGATGGTGGCCGTGACGATGTTGGCCGCCAGCGCACGTCGCGCCGAATCGAGCTGGAACGCGGTCACGTCCACGCGCTTCTGCAATTCGCGATTCGCGAAGCGCGACGCGCCGAACAGGTCGATCGTGTAGCTGGCCTGCAACTGACCTTCGAACAGGTTGTAGAGCGCGGTGGTCGGCCCGAGGTTCGGCACGCCGAGGCCGCGCTGGCGCGCAGTCTGGCCGCCGAGATCGATCGACGGCAGCAGCGAGCTGCCGATCTGCGCGCGCAACTGCTCGCGCGCGGCTTGCAGCGCATGTGTGGAGGCGGCCAGCGTCGGGCTGGCGCGCAGCCCTTCGTCGACCAGCGCGTCGAGCTGCGGCGAGCGATAGTGTTTCCACCACTCGGGTACCGGCTGCGCGCCCACCTCGAAGCGCTGGGCCACGCCCTGCGCGGCGACGGTTTGCACCGGCAGCGGCTCGGCGCCGTAGTGGGCCGGCGATGGCATCGCCGGCGGCTTGCCGCTCGGCGCGAACAGCGAGCAGCCGGCCATCGCCAGCGCGGTGGAGGCGGCCGCCGCTACCGCGAGCGGGCGCAGCGTCCGACGAAGCGCGTAGCGTGCGTGGCGCAGGCTCCTGGCGCGGCTTGAAAGGCGTTGCATCATCGTCAGGCTCCGTGAGGCGTGGCGGACGGCGGCGGCGTGCGGTTCGCATCGTCCTCGCGTTCGTTCGATTTGACGCGGAACCAGGTCGCGTAGAGCGCCGGCAGATAGAACAGCGTCAGCACGGTCGCGCTGCTGATGCCGCCCATCAGCGCGGTGGCCATCGGTCCGAAGAAGTTCGAGCGCAGCAGCGGGATCAGCGCCAGCACGGCGGCCGCGGCGGTCAGCGTGATCGGCCGGAAGCGCCGCACGGTGGCGCCGACGATCGCGTCGAAGCGCTGGTGCCCGCCGGCGATGTCCTGCTCGATCTGATCGACCAGGATCACCGAGTTGCGCATGATGATGCCGAACATGGCGATCACGCCGAGCATCGCGACGAAGCCGAACGGCTGGCCGAACAGCAGCAGCGTGGCGGCCACGCCGATCAGGCCGAGCGGGGCGGTCAGCACCACCATCAGCACGCGCGAGAAGCTCTGCAACTGGATCATCAAGAGCGTCAGCACGGCGATCGCGAGCAGCGGCATCTGCGCATTGATCGAGGCCTGCGCCTTGCCGCTTTCCTCCACCGAGCCGCCGATCTCGATCCGGTAGCCGACCGGAAGTTGCGCGCGCAACGTATCGAGCTGCTTGTCGATGGTCTTGGTGACGTCGATGCCCTGGGCGCCGGCGCGCACGTCGGATTGCACGGTGATGGTGGGCTGGCGGTCGCGCTCCCACACCACGCCGTATTCGAGCGTGTTGCGGAACTGGCCGAGCGAGCCGAGCGGCACCGGGCCGTTCGGGGTGGGCATCGCGAGCGTGGCAAGCCGCGAAGGATCGATGCGTTCGGCCTTCGGCGCGCGCAGGTCCACGGCGATCAGCTTGTCGCGTTCGCGGTACTGCGTGACGGTGGTGCCTTGCAGCGTCATGGCGAGGAAGCTCGACACGTCCTGCGACGTCACGTTCAGGTCGCGCGCCTTCTTCTGGTCGAGCTCGAAGCGCACCGAGCGTTCGGCCGGCTCGTCCCAGTCGAACTGCACGTTGAACGAACGCGGGTCCTGGCGCACTTCAGCGGCCACCTTCTCGGCGATCGCGCGCACCGTGGCGATGCTGTCGCCGCTGACGCGGAACTGCACCGGGTAGCCGACCGGCGGCCCGTTCTCGAGCCGCGACAGGCGCCAGCGGATCGCCGGGAAGTGATCGCGCAACTCGCCGCCGAGCCAGGTCGCGAGCTTCTCGCGTTCCTTGACCGATTTCGCCGTCACCACCAGTTGTGCGAAGTTCGGCTGCTGCAACTGCTGGTCGAGCGGCAGGTAGAAGCGCGGCGCGCCGGTGCCGACGAAGCTGACCGTGTGATCGATCTCGGGCCGGCCGGCCAGCGCCTTTTCGAGCAGCTTGGTCTGCTGCAGCGTGGCCGCGAACGACGCGCCCTCGGGCAGCCGCACGTCGACCAGCAGCTCGGGGCGGTCCGAACTCGGGAAGAACTGCTGCGGAATCTGCGAGAAGCCGAACAGCGCCACCACGAACAGCGCCACCGTGATGCCGAGCACCACGAAACGCCGCTCGATGCACCAGCCGATCCAGCCGCGCAGGCGCGCGTAGAAGCGCGTGTCGTAGATGTCGTGCGCTTCGTGATGGTCGTCGTGATGCGCCTCGTCGTGCGCCGCATCGTGCGCGCCGGCCTTGGCCGGCTCGCGCTTGCGCTCCGGCAGCAGGTGATAGCCGAGCAGCGGGATCAGCACCACGGCCGCGATCCACGAGGCGATCAGCGCGATCGCCGACACCTCGAAGATCGAGCGCGTGTATTCGCCGGTGCTCGATTGCGCGAGCGCGATCGGCAGGAAGCCCGACACCGTGACGAGCGTGCCGGTCAGCATCGGGAACGCCGTGCTGGTATAGGCGAACGCGGCGGCGCGGGTGCGGCTGAAGCCTTGCTCCAGCTTCACGGCCATCATCTCGACGGCGATGATCGCGTCGTCCACCAGCAGCCCGAGCGCCAGCACCAGCGTGCCGAGCGACACCTTGTGCAGGCCGATGCCGAACAGGTACATGAACAGCGCCGTGATGGCCAGCACGATCGGGATCGAGATCACCACCACCATGCCGGTGCGCAGCCCGAGCGACACCAGGCTCACCACCAGCACGATGCCGATCGCCTCGGCCACCGCTTCGAGGAAGTCGTCGACCGAATGCGACACGGCCAGCGGCATGCTCGACACCTCGGTCAGCTTGAGGCCGGCCGGCAGTTGCGTGCGCAACTGCGTGGCGGTGGCCTCGAGCGCCTTGCCGAGCCGGATCACGTCGCCGCCGGGCTGCATCGTCACGCCGATGCCGAGCACCGGGTGGCCGTTCGAACGCATCTGCGTGACGGGCGGGTCATCATAGCCGCGCTTGACGGTGGCGAGGTCGCCGAGCCGGAACGTGCGGCCGTTGATGCGCACCACCATGTCGGCCAGTTGCTCGACCGTGCCGAACTGGCCGCTCGGGCGGATGTAGACGCGGTCGTTCGAGGTGGTCAGCACGCCTGACGATGCCACCGCGTTCTGGTCGTTGATCGCCTGGCCCAGCTGGGTGGGCGAGATGCCGAGCCGCGTGAGCCGCGCGTTGTCGATCTCGACGTAGATCCGCTGATCGGGGTCGCCGAAGTAATCGACCTTGCCCACGCCGGGCACGCGCAGCAGCACGGTGCGCAGCTGATCGGCGTAGTCGTGCAGTTGCGCGGCCGAGTAGCCGTCGCCGTCGAGCGTCCAGATGTTGGTGTAGACGTCGCCGAATTCGTCGTTGAAGAACGGCCCCTGCACGCCCTGCGGCAGCGTGGTGGAGATGTCGCCTACCTTCTTGCGGATCTGGTACCAGGTTTCGGGCACGTCCTTGACCGGCGCCGAATCCTTCATCGTGAAGAAGATCATCGATTCGCCGGGGCGCGAATAGCTGCGCACGAAATCGATGGCCGGCGTTTCCTGGAGCTTGCGGCCGATCCGGTCGGTCACCTGTTCCTGCACCTGGCGCGCGCTCGCGCCGGGCCAGAACGTGCGGATCACCATCACGCGGAACGTGAACGGCGGGTCTTCCGATTGCGCCAGGCGCGTGTAGGCCAGGATGCCCGCGAGCGTCGCGAGCACGATCAGGTAGACCACCAGCGCCTGATGGCGCAGCGCCCAGGCCGACAGGTTGAAACGGCTTTCCTCGCGTTCGCTCATGACGCGCCGTCCTCTGCATGCAGCGGCGCCACCGCGCGCACCTTCTCGCCGGCGCTCACGGTATGCACGCCTTGCTGCACCACGCGCTCGCCGGCCTGGATGCCCTGCGACACGGTGATGGTGTTTTCGCCGTAGCGCGTGACCGTCACGCGGCGCAGTTCGAGCGTGTCGTCCTTTCGCAGCACCCAGACGGCCGGGTCCTGGCCCTGGTGGAACAGCGCGGTGGACGGCAGCGTGTAGCGCGCGCCGTCGGCCGGCGTGCCGGCCAGCGCGACGTCGGCGGTCATGCCGAGCTTGACGGCCGGGGTGGGGTTCTCGAGCGTGAGCCGCACGCGATAGGTGCGGCTTTGCGGATCGGCGGCCGGCGCGATTTCGCGCACGCGCGCCGTCAGGCGCTGGCCCGGCAGCGCCGGCAGCGTGACGGCGGCCTCGTGGCCGGGCTTGAGCAGCGCGAGCGTGGCTTCGGGCACGTCGGTCACCACGTCCACCTCGCCCGACCAGGCCAGTTGATAGACGGCCTGCCCGGCGGACACGTTCTGGCCGGTATCGGCCTGCTCGGCCGTGATGTAGCCGGCGTGATCGGCCACCAGCGTCGTGTACTGAAGCTGGTTCTTCGAGAGCGCGAGCTGCTGCGCGGCCTGATCGCGCTGGGCGCGGGCCGACGCATAGGCGTTCTCGGTCTGTTCGAGCTGGGCGGGGGCGATCAGGTTTTCGCGGGCCTGGGCGCGGTCGCGCTCGACCTGCTGCTGCGCGTAGGTCAGCGCATGCGTGGCGGAGTCGAGCTGCGCTTGCGCGCTGGCGGCGTTCTTTTCGGAGTCCGACGGATCGAGGTGGGCGACCACCTGGCCCTGCTTGACGGTGTCGCCGAGCCGCACGCTGCGCTCGATGATCTTGCCGGCCACGCGGAACGACAGCGGCGTGGCGTAGCGCGGCTCGACATCGCCGGGCAGCGTGGCGGCCAGCGTCGCGCCGTCGGCGCTGACCGGCGTGGCCACCACCGGGCGCGGGGCGGGCGGCGGCCCGTTGTCCTTCGGATGACATGCTGCGACGAGCAGCGCGGCGCCGATGACGACGACTGCGCGGGGTCCGGATGCGTTCACGGCAACCTCATGAGGGAAGGCGGGCGGCGTTGCAACCGGCGCCAGGCGCCGGCCGCAACGAGCGGCGGCGGCCGCCGCGACGGCCTGTCGGGCCGGCGGCGAACACCTGTATCTCGAAAACAGCGATGCATTCTAATACACAGTTGTATCTGAATGCAAAGCTGGATCTTCCGAAATTTGGTGCTAGACTTCGCGCCATGAAACCGAAGCGCTTGACCCGCGAACAGAGCAAGGACCAGACGCGCGAGCGCCTGCTCAGTTCCGCGAACACGATATTTACGAAGAAGGGCTATGTCGCGGCGAGCATCGAGGACATTGCGGCCGCGGCCGGCTACACGCGCGGCGCGTTCTATTCGAACTTCGGCGGCAAGGCCGAGCTGCTGCTCGAGCTGCTGAAGTGCGATCACGAGGCGATGCGCGCCGAGCTGCAGCAGATCTTCGATTCGGGCGGCACGCGCGACGAAATGGAAGCCCGCGCGCTGACGTTCTACAGCCAGTTCATCCGTTTGAATCCGGCCTTCATGCTGTGGGCCGAAGCCAAGCTGCAAGCCGCGCGCGACGCGAAATTCCGCACCCGCTACATCGCGTTCATGCGCGAGAAGATCCAGGACATGGCCGCCACCATCGAGCTGTTCGCCGAGCGCGCGGGCACGCCGCTGCTGCTGCCGGCCGAGCAGCTCGCGGTGGGTTTGATGGGCTTGTGCGACGGCATCCAGGCGATCCACCAGGCCGATCCGCAGTTCGTGTCGCTCGAAATGACCGAAGCCACGCTCGGTGGCTTCTTCGCGCGCGTGGTGCTCGGGCGCTCGCCGGGCTGAACGCGCCGAATGTGCGGAGAGCGGCCGACGCGCCGCTTCGCATGCTTTCGAATTCCCGACTTTTCGCTTGTCCTGCCGGACGGCTGCCGCTTAACGGTTCCCGTTCAGGCGGCGGTACGCGTCGAGCAGCGACGTCTTGTAGACCACCCCGGCCAGCACCGGATTCGCCGCCGATTCGATCACCGGCAACCGTTCGCCCTGGAAGCACATGAAATGCTCGAGCGCCGTGCCGAGCGGCATGTCGGGCGTGAGCAGCGGAAACGGCGTGTGGGTGTAGTCGGCCGCCGTCTTGTGCTGCGTGTCGCGGCCTTCGAGCAGGTCCGACGTGATGTCCTTGAGCGCCACCGCGCCGCGAAATGTCTCGTCGGCGTCGGTCACGTACAGGTACTTGACCGGATATTCGAGGAACACGCGCGTCATTTCGGCCACCGTGGCGTCGGGATGCACCACGGTTTGCGCCGGCTGGATCAGCGCGCGCATCTGCGTGGATTTCAGCCGCAGCCGTTCTTCCTCGTCGCGATGGCGGCGCAGCGTGATCTCGTACATCGAGGTCTGGCCGAGCGCGCGTGCCGCGAAGTAGGCCACCACGCACGACACCATCAGCGGCAGCACCACCTGATAGCTCAGCGTCATCTCGAAGATCATGATGATCGCCATCAGCGGCGCCTGCGTGGCGCCCGCCATGAACGCGCCCATGCCGACGATCGCATATGCGTAGGACGCCGACACATGCCCCGGCAGCAGCATCTGCATGCCGAGCCCGAACAGCGAGCCGGCCGCCGCGCCCACGAACAGCGTGGGCGTGAAGATCCCGCCGACCGCGCCCGAGCCCGCGGTGGCCGCGGTGGCCAGCAGCTTGAACACCATCACGATCACCAGCGCCTGCCAGGTCCACGGCGCATGCAGGATCGAGTTCACGACGCTGTAGCCGTTGCCCCAGACGTCCGGTACCCAGATCGAGATGACGCCCACCACCAGCCCGCCCAGTGCGAGCCGCACCGGCAGCGGCGCGGGCAGCTTGCGAAACTGCGATTTCGAGGCGGCCAGCAGGCGCAGGAACTGCGGCGCGGCCGCGCCGCACAGCAGGCCGAGCGCGACGAACGCCACCACCTCGATGCCGGTGACGGCCGGGAACACCGGCATTTCGTACGGCGGCTTGTAGCCGGCGAACTCGCGCATCGTGATGTTGGCCACCACCGAGGCGACCAGCATCGGCCCGAAGCTTTCCATCGAGATCGCGCCCAGCACGATCTCGCCCACGAAGAACGCGCCCGCGATCGGCGCGTTGTAGGCCGAGGTGATGCCGGCCGCCGCGCCGCAGGCCACCAGCAGCCGCAGGCGCGGCGGATCGAAGCGCGCGACGCGCCCCACCAGCGACGCAGCCAGCGCGGCGAGCTGCACCATCGGGCCTTCGCGGCCGATCGAGCCACCGCTGCCGATGGTCAGCAGCGACGACGCGCTGCGCCAGAGGCTGTCCTTGACGGGCACGATGCCGTCGCCGAGCGCGACCGCTTCCATGTAGTCGACGCCGCCCGATTTCTTGGCGCTGCCACGCTGCGCGAACAGCAGCACGCAGCCGGCCAGGAAGCCGCCCGCGGCCGGCAGCCAGACGCGCACCTGCCACGGCAGCCGCTTGGCCATCTCGACGAAGCTGCCGCTCGAACCGGAAACGAGGCGCTGGATGGTATCGATGCCCTCGCGGAACAGGATCGTCGCGAAGGCGCCGCTGATGCCGGCGATCACCGACCAGATCAGCATCGTGTGGGCATCGGACAGGCGGAACAGAGTTTGGGCGCGCGTGCGCAGCTTCAGCAGAAAGGACAGCACGAGGTGGTGGGGAGCGCGGAGAAAGTCGAGGGCAAGGATAGCACCGCGCCGCGCCGGCCGGACGGTTCCGGCGGGCGCGGCGCGGGCAGCGAGGTGGGCTGCGGGGCGAGGGGCGTGCGGGTCGTCAGCCAAGCCAGCGCTCGACGAGCCAGGTGATGCCGAAACCGCCGACGATCAACCACAGGTAGAGCACGAAGCCGGCCGTCAGCGCACGCGGGCCGGCGGCGCGAATCTGGGCGAAGCGCGTTTCGATGCCGAGCGCCGTCATGGCCATGGTCAGGGCGAACGTGTCGAGCGTGTTCAGCGTGTGGACCGCCTGCTCCGGCAGCACGCCGAGCGAGTTGATCACGACGAAGCCGAGGAAGCCGAGCGCGAACCACGGCACCGCGAGCTTGCGCTTGCCGTGGCCGGCCGCCGCGCCGTTCGCCTTGCGCGACGAATGCGCGAGCCACGCGCCGAGCACCAGCAGCACCGGCACCAGCAGCATCACGCGCGTCATCTTGACGATGGTGGCGGTATGTACCACCTGCGCATCGACGCCGCTGGCCGCGCCCACCACCTGCGCGACCTCGTGGATCGTGCCGCCGAAGTAGAGGCCCAGGCCCTGCGCGTCGAGCGGAATCCAGCCGGCGTGATAGGCGAGCGGGTAGGCGAACATCGAGAGCGTGCCGAACAGCACCACGCTGCCGACCGCCATCGCGCTCTGGTGCGGCTTCGATTGCAGCGTCGATTCGAACGCGAGCACCGCCGCCGCGCCGCAGATCGCGCTGCCGGCCGCCGTCAGCATGGCCGTGTCGCGGTCGAGCTTGAGCAGCCGGGTGCCGACCCAGGTGCCGATCACGAGCGTGCTGACCACCATCAGCACCGAGACGGCCAGCCCCGGCAGCCCGACCTGGGCGATTTCCTGCAGGCTCACGCGCAGGCCGAAGAACGCCACCGCGATGCGCAGCAGCTTGCGCGCCGAGAAGTTGATGCCAGCGGCCCAGCTTTCCGGCATGCCGTCGCGCAGCGCGTTGCCGTAGACGGTGCCCGCGATGATGCCGACGATCAGCGGCGACAGGCCGAGCCGCTCGATGGCCGGCAGCCCGGCTAGACGGGTGACGGCGGCGGCGAACAGGGCGACGAACAGCACGCCGTTCAACTGGCCGCGCACGGACGGCGCGGCGGCGTGCGGCAGGGTGGGGTGGGCGGTGGACATGAGGCGGGCGATTCCGGGTGTCGATGCGATGGGCCTAATCCTAATTTGGATATATCGATATGAAAAATTGTGATTAGTGACATCAACTATCGGAAATTCTGATATTTTCTCGGCATGACCCCGGATCAACTGATAACGTTCGCCACCGTCGCCGAGCTGCGCAACATCAGCCGCGCGGCCGATGCGCTGCATCTGTCGCAGCCCGCCGTGTCGGGCCAGTTGCGCCAGTTGCAGGACGAGTTTGGCGAGCCGCTCTATGTGCGCGACGGCCGCGGCGTGCGGCTCACGCCGGTGGGCGAGGCGCTCGCGCCGCTGGCCGCGCAGGTGCGCGACGCCTACGGGCAGGCGCGTGCGTTTCGCGACGCGGTGCGCGGCGTCGAGCGCGGCACGCTGCGGATCGGCGCCAGTTCGACGCCGGCCAGCTACCTGCTGCCTTACCTGATCGCCGCGTTCCGGCCGCTCGCGCCGGCCGTGGTGGTCCAGACCATGACCGGCAACACCGCCGACGTGGTGGCGGCGCTCGCTTCGCTCGATCTCGCGCTGATCGAGGGGCCGCCCGGCGAATCGCTGCCGGCCGGCACCGCCGTGCACAGCTGGCACGAGGACGAGATCGTCGCGATCGTGCCGGCCTCGCATCCGCTCGCGGCGGCGCCCGAGGCGCCGGTGTCGCTCGACGTGCTGGCCGCCTCGCCGCTGGTGCTGCGCGAGGCCGGCTCGGGCGTGCGGCAACTGGTCGAGCGCGCCTTCGCGCGGGCCGGCGTGCCGGTGCGGGTGGCGCTGGAGATCGCCGGCGTGGAGGCTGTCAAGGAGGCCGTGCGGGCGGGGATGGGCGTCGGTTTCGTGTCGGCCATGTCGCTGCGCGGCGATGCGGCGCTGATCAAGCGCCCGATCGCGCCGCAGCCGCTGGTGCGCCGCTTCTCGATCCTGGTGCCGCATGCGGCCACGCCGTCGCGCGTTGCCGCACGGTTCCTGGAAATGAGCCTGGCTTGGCAGGGCGCCTGACGGCCGAGCGTCGGCGGCGTGATCCGGCACCGGTTTGTCGATTTCTCCCCCTAGGGATTTTCTCTATGGCCGCCGCCCGGGCCGAAGCGCACCATTCGCGTCATCGAATGGAACCGGTTCCAGGACGAGGTGCCCGGAGCCACACAATGAGAGACAAGCAGACATGGCACACATCGTGATCGTCGCCAGCGCGTTCGGTGTCGAGGCGATTCGCCGCGACGGGCATCGCGCCTTCGTGGCGCACGCGGCGCAGGCGGGCGCCTCGGGATTCGAGGTGCGGCGCGAGCTGTTCGCGTCCGACGACGACGCCAGCCCGGCCGCGCTCGCCGCGCTCGGCCTGGCGATCGCCGAGGCCGGCCTGTGGGCCGTCTATTCGACGCCGGCCAATCTGTATCGCGACGACGGCGCGCTCGATCGCGACGCGCTCGATCTGGCGCTGGCCGAAGCCGACGCGCTCGGCGCGCACTTCGTCAAATTCCAGTTGGGCGGCTTCGCCGGCGCGACGCATGCCGGCGCGATCGCCGAGGCGGCGCGCGGCGCGCGCGCGCGAATCCTGGTCGAGAACGGCCAGCTTGAGATCGGCGGCACGCTCGCGCAGTTCACCGGCCTGTTCGCGGCCTTGCGCGCCGAAGGCGCCGGCACGCTGCTCGGCATGACGTTCGACATCGGCAACTGGCTGTGGCCCGGCGAAACGCCGCTGGACGCCGCGCGCGCCCTGGCCGGGCACGTCGAATACATCCACTGCAAGGCGGTGACGGGCGAGGGCGCACGGCGCTTCGCGGTCGCGCCGCAGCAGGCCGACCCGCTGTGCCTGCCGGTGCTGGCCGCGCTGCCGCGCGACGTGCCGCGCGGCATCGAATTCCCGTTCGATGCGACGAACCTCGCCGCCGATGCGCACCGCCGCGTGGCCTGGCTCGACGCCGCCTGATCGTCCGTTTTCCGCATTCCGAAGGAGCTTTCATCATGTCGCAGTCCCCCGTCGAGATCGTTACCTACGGCGAGGCGATGACGCTGTTCGTCGCCAATGCGCCCGGCCCGCTCGCGCAGGCCGAGCAGTTCACCAAGCGCATCGCCGGCGCCGACCTGAACGTTGCAATCGGCCTGGCGCGGCTCGGCTTCCGGGTCGGCTACGTGAGCCGCGTCGGCGACGATTCGTTCGGCCGCCACGTGCTCGACACGCTCGCGCACGAACGCATCGACGCCGCCTGCGTGACGGTGGACGGCCGCTACCGCACCGGCTTCCAGCTCAAGGCGCGCGCCGACGACGGCAGCGATCCGGACATCGAATACTTCCGCAAGGGCTCGGCCGCCAGCCACCTGTCGCTCGACGATTACGCCGCCGACTACGTGCTCGGCGCGCGCCATCTGCACCTGACCGGCGTGGCCCCGGCGATCTCGGCCACCTCGTGCGAGCTGGCCTTTCACCTGGCCCGCGAGATGCGCGCGGCCGGCAAGACGATTTCGTTCGATCCGAACCTGCGCCCGACGCTGTGGCCGTCGGCCGAGGTCATGGCGCGCACGCTCAACGAACTGGCCTCGCAGGCCGACTGGGTGCTGCCGGGTCTGGCCGAAGGCCGTCAACTGACGGGCCTCGACACGCCGGCCGAGATCGCGCGCTTCTATCTGGACAACGGCGCGCGCGCCGGCGTGGTCATCAAGCTCGGCGAGGCGGGGGCCTATTACCGGTGCGCCGACGGCCGCGAAGGCACGGTGGCCGGCGAGCGCGTGGCGCGCGTGGTCGATACGGTGGGCGCGGGCGACGGCTTCGCGGTCGGCGTGATCAGCGCCTTGCTCGAAGGCCGCCCGGTCGAGGCGGCGGTGGCGCGCGGCAACCGCATCGGCGCGCTCGCGATCCAGGTGATCGGCGATTCGGAAGGCCTGCCCACGCGCGCCGAACTCGATCGGCTGGAAACCGATGCCGAGCCGGTCGTGGCCGAGGCGCTCGCGCGATAATCGCGCCCGCGCAGCCACGAACCCGCCACGAACCTATTGCGGCGCACGACGCCGAAGGAGACAGCCTCATGCATGCCACGCTTCCGGTCCGCCGCTGGTGGAAGATCATGCCGATCGTGTTCATCACGTACAGCCTCGCGTATCTCGATCGCGCGAATTTCGGCTTCGCGTCGGCCGCCGGCATCAACCAGGATCTCGGCATCGGCAAGGATCTGGCCTCGCTGATCGGCGCGCTGTTCTTCCTCGGCTATTTCTTCTTCCAGATTCCCGGCGCGATCTACGCGGAGCGCCGCAGCGTCAAGCGGCTTGTGTTCTGGAGCCTGATCTTGTGGGGCGGCTGCGCGGCGCTCACCGGCGTGATCGACAACATCCCGTCGCTGATGGCGATCCGCTTCGCGCTCGGCGTGGTCGAGGCGGCCGTGATGCCGGCCATGCTGATCTACATCAGCAACTGGTTCACCAAGCACGAGCGCTCGCGCGCCAACACGTTCCTGATCCTCGGCAACCCGGTCACGGTGCTGTGGATGTCGGTGGTGTCGGGCTACCTGGTGCACGAGTTCGGCTGGCGCCACATGTTCATCGCCGAAGGCGTGCCGGCGGTCGTCTGGGCGATCTGCTGGTGGGTGCTGGTGCAGGACAAGCCGGCGCAGGCAAGCTGGCTCACGAGCGACGAGAAACGCGACATCGAACGCGTGCTGGCCAGCGAGCAGGCCGGGCTCAAGCCGGTGCGCAACTACCGCGAGGCGTTCCGCCAGCCGGCCGTGATGATGCTGTGCGCGCAGTACTTCTGCTGGAGCATCGGCGTGTACGGCTTCGTGCTGTGGCTGCCGTCGATCGTCAAGAACGGCTCGTCGCTCGGCATGGTCGAGACGGGCTGGCTGTCGGCGCTGCCGTACCTGGCGGCCACCATCGCGATGCTGCTGGTGTCGTGGGCCTCCGACAAGCTCGATTTGCGCAAGGCGTTCGTCTGGCCGTTCCTGCTGATCGGCGCGCTCGCGTTCGCCGGTTCCTACGCGCTCGGCTCGACGCATTTCTGGCTGTCGTACTCGCTGCTGGTGGTCGCGGGCGCGGCCATGTATGCGCCGTACGGCCCGTTCTTCGCGATCGTGCCGGAGCTGCTGCCCAAGAACGTGGCGGGCGGCGCGATGGCGCTGATCAACAGCATGGGCGCGCTCGGCTCGTTCGTCGGCTCGTATTTCGTCGGCTACCTGAACGGCGCGACCGGTTCGCCCGCCGCGTCGTACGCGTTCATGAGCGTCGCGCTGGTGGCGGCCGTGGTGCTGACGCTGCTCGTCAAGCCGCAGCCCGACAGCGTGCCGCCGCTGGCTCACACTTCCACCGGAAAATGATTCGCATGACTCACCGTATCGTTGCCTACAAGACCCTGCCCGACGACGTGCTCGCCTACCTGGAGGCGCATGCCGAGGTGATCCACGCGAACGGCGCCGAGGCGCTGGCCGCCGCGCTGGCCGATGCCGACGGCGCGATCGGCGCGAGCCTGCCCGTCACCGCCGCGATGCTCGACGGCGCGCCGAAGCTGCGCGCCTGGTCGACGATCTCGGTCGGCTACGACCAGTTCGACGTGGCGGACCTGACGCGGCGCGGCATCGTGCTCGCCCACACGCCCGACGTGCTGACCGAATCCACCGCCGACACTGTGTTCGCGCTGATCCTGGCGAGCGCGCGGCGAGTGGTCGAGCTGGCGGAATTCGTCAAGGCCGGCGAGTGGAAGAAAAGCATCGGCGAGCCGCTGTTCGGCACCGACGTGCAGGGCAAGACGCTCGGCATCGTCGGGCTCGGCCGGATCGGCGCGGCGGTGGCGCGGCGTGCCGCGCTCGGGTTCCGGATGCGCGTGCAGTACACCAACCGCAGCCCGCATGCCGAGGCCGAGGCGCAGTTCGGCGCGCGCCGCGTGCCGCTCGACGAACTGCTGGCCACTTCCGATTTCGTCTGCCTGCAGGTGCCGCTGACCGAGGCCACGCGCCACCTGATCGGCGCGCCCGAGCTGGCACGGATGAAGCCCGGCGCGATCCTGATCAACGCCGCGCGCGGGCCGGTGGTCGACGAGGCAGCGCTGATCGAGGCGCTGCGTGCCGGCACGATCCGCGGCGCGGGGCTCGACGTGTTCGAGCGCGAGCCGCTCGCGGCCGATTCGCCGCTGCTGGGCATGAAGAACGTGGTGGCGCTGCCGCATATCGGTTCGGCTACCGCCGAGACGCGCCACGCGATGGCCCGCAACGCGGCCGAGAACCTGATCGGCGCGCTCGATGGCAGGCTGCGCGAGAACATCGTCAATCGCGAGCTGCTGGGCGGCGCGTCGGCACGGCAGGGCTGACGGCCGCCACGGGGCATGACGCGGCGCCGCGTGCAGGTCGGTCGACTGACGACTGTCCCGGCCCGGCGTGCCGTGTGCTGTGCGGCGTCCGGCTGCGTTATGATCGCGCGCTGAATGCGCGCCGAATCGCACCACAGGCTGCACGACGGGCTGTACGAATCGAGCGTCGCGGGCCGTCCGGCAACGTGCGCGCACGGGCCGGCGCTGCCGGCTTCGCCCCATGGAGAAACGATCAGTTGAACTGCGTATCCCGCTTCCGCCGTCGGGCCGCATGCCGCATTTTCCCGGAGACGATGCGATGACCGAGCCCCGCCCCGTGCCCGCCGCGCGCCCCGCGACGATCAGCGACGTCGCGCGCGAAGCCGGCACCGGCAAGACCAGCGTGTCGCGCTACCTGAACGGCGAGACCGGCGTGCTGTCGACCGATCTGCGCCTGCGCATCGAAGCGGCGATCGCGCATCTGAACTACCGCCCGAACCAGATGGCGCGCGGGTTGAAGCGCGGCCGCAACCGGCTGCTCGGGCTGCTGGCCGCCGACCTGACCAATCCCTACACCGTGGAAGTGCTGCAGGGCGTGGAGGCCGCGTGCCACGCGCTCGGCTACATGCCGCTGATCTGCCACGCGGCTAACGAGGCCGACATGGAGCGCCGCTACCTGCAACTGCTGACCACCTATCGCGTCGAGGGCATGATCGTCAACGCGCTCGGGGCGCACGAGGATGCGCTGATGCCGCTGCGCGGCTGCGGGATTCCGACCGTGATGGTCGATCGCCGGGTGGAGGGTTTCGATGCCGATCTGGTCGGCCTCGACAACGCCGAAGCCGTGCGCGCGGGGCTGGCGCACCTGCACGGCAACGGGTTCGGCGACATCGTGTTCATCGTGCAGCCGTACGAGCAGGTCAGTTCGCGCCGGCTGCGCGAGGCCGCGTTCCGCGAGGCGCTGGGCGCCACGGGCCGCGCGGCGCTGCCGACCGTGGTGGCCGATCTCGCCGACGCCGAGGCGTTGCGCGCCTCGCTCGCGGCACTCGATGCGCGGATCGACGCCGCGGCCGGCGAAGGCCGGCGCGTCGCGCTGTTCGCCGCCAACGCGCCCGTCGCGCTGGCGCTCGCGCGGCATCTGCACGCGCGCCACGGCGCGGGCTGGCAGGCCAAGGCCGCGCTGCTGTCGATCGACGACCCCGAATGGGCCGAGCTGCTCGGCATCTCCACGATTCGCCAGCCGACCTACGAAATCGGCTATCGCGCGGTCGAATTCGTGCACGACCGGATCGAGGGCGCCACCGGCGCGGCCCGCGAGGCGTTGCTGCCCGGACAGCTCATGGTTCGCACGTCCACCGCAAGCTGAGTATCATGCGGGGTCGCGCACCGGCCGGTGCGCCTGCCTTCCAAGGATCGTCATGACTGTTGCTCCCGCCACGCTGGTGGCGTTGATCATCGGCACGCTGATCGTCGCGCTGCTGCCGATCGTCGTGTTCCGCCTGCTCAAATCCCCCATGAAGGTCGACCGCCGCGATGCGATCGTCGGCATCGCCGCGTTCATGCTGTTCGCCACCCTGATCGAGCGCGGCTTCTATTCGCTGGTGCTGCACGTGCCCGCAGTGGCCTTGACGCTCGCCAAGCCCGGCGTGTTCGTCGCGTTCAGCCTGATCGCACCGGCCGTGATCGAGGAAGCCGGCCGTTATTTCGGGCTGCGTTTCGTCGAGCGCCGCTACGGCGCTTCGCTCGGCGACGGGCGCGGTTTCGGCTACGGCGTCGGCTTCGGCGGCGCGCAGGCCTGGTATGTCGGCGTGGTGGTGCTCGGCCAGTGGGTCTGGCTGGTCTGGCTCGCGCAGCGCGGCCAGCTCAACGCGCAACTGTCGACCATGCCCGCCGATCTCGCGCTGCGCATCCAGATGATGCTGGTCACGATGTCGGCCTCGACGGTCGGCGTGCGCGTGCTCGAATGCATCGCGATGTTCACGTTCCAGGTGGCGATGTCGGTGCTGGTGTGGCGCGGCGTGCGGGCGCGCAAGGTGTGGATTCTGCCGCTCGCGATCGTGCTGCATCCGCTGGCCGATCTGCCGCTGATCGCGTTCAATGCCGGCGCGCTTTCGATTTCGACGATGGTGACGAGCTACGGTCTGCTGACCGTGGCGCTGATCGCCGTGCTCGCCCGGTGGAGCCGGCCCGCGCCGCGCACTGCCTGAACCCGGCCTGACATTCACAAGGAGGTCGGCGATGGACGACGACTATCACTACGACTGCGCGAGCCCCGAATACGAGGCGCTGGCGCACGTGATCTGCGATCTGTTTCCCGAGCAGACGAGCTTTGCCGAGCGTCAGGACGACGCCGGGCGCTTCCTGCATGTGCAATGGCTCGGCATGCGTTTCGGCGCCGCGCCCAAGCGCATGACGCTCGATCTGCGGATCGAACCCGCCGCGTATGCGCGCTACCTGGCGATGCGGCCGATGCAGCGCGCGCGCAGCCATGCCGTGCTGCGCGCCTATGTCGAGGCGTTCATCGGCTCGCTCGAGGAGCGGCACGCCGAAGGGCAGGCGATCGAGCGCGATACGACGCTCGCGCTCGGCGAGGAATTCGCCTGACGGCCCGATGGTGATGGCCGACGGCATGTAGCGGGCCGCCGTTCGCGCGGCCCGGTCGTTTCACGTCCCGTTCCGGTTTCGGGTGTCAGCCGCCGTCGAACACGCGCGGCTGGTAGCCGTTGCCATCCCACTTCGCACGTTTGACCAGCCTGGGCGGTTGGCCCTTGGCCGGGCGCGTGCGCACCAGCAGATCGAAATGGCCGCGCGTCTGCGCCGGGCTGAACGCGAGCAGGTAGCTGCCGCTGGTGGTGGCGTCGGCGTCGCAATCCGCCTGCTGCGCCTCGGTCGGATCGTGTTTGCCGTGCGTGGCGTGTTGCACGCACTGGGCGGCCTCGTCCTTGTCGTAGCTCGACATCGAAGTCAGCGCGTCGAACACCGGCGCCAGCGCCGCGCCGTTCAGGTGATACAGCCGAATCGCCGCATAGGCATCCGAATGCGCCGTGGACGTGTAGTCATCGAGCACGCGCACGCCGAACGCGGTGTCGTTGGCGGAAAGCGGATACGGGATCAGGTCGAGTTGCAGCGACGGATGCCAGATCGGCCAGGAGAAATCGTCGATCGCGCCGTGCGTGCTGCTTGCGAGCAGGCGAAAGCCGTCGCCCTGGCGGGACAGCACGCCGGCCCACAGATCGGGCGCGTGATCGCCGTTCGGGGCGGGCAGCAGCGCGGCGACCACCCAGGCATCGCCGCTGCCGGCCGGCGCGTGCGGCCACGGCGCGAGCACCACTTGCCCATCGCCATCGGGCAGCGGTGCGGGATGGCCGAGCAGCGCGCTCAAGGCCGCGCCCAGTTGCGCTGGCGTGGCCGGCTCGGCGGCATGCGTCGGGGCGGCGACCAGCGCCGGCAGCATCAGCAGGCAGGCGCGGATCGCGTGGACGGATAGGAGACGGCGCAGGCGGGAGAGCGTCATGAAAGGTTTCGCGGCGTAGCGGCAGTGGGCGGTGAGCGGCGGATGGCAGCGCAGGCCCGTGGGGCCCGCGCCGATCTCATTCGACGACGCGATACACCTGCGCGAAACGCAGCGCCTGCACCACGCCGTAATCGCCGGGCGCGTACTGCATGACCCAGTCGCCGGCCGTGCCGCGCAGCACGTCGCCGTTCTCGGAGCGGGCGATCGTGAACGGCTCGTCCATGCGCCGCGCCAGCAGCACGGCGGGGCGGTTGCGGTACGGGCCGGGCTGGCCGTGTTCGAGGCCGTCGGCGGCCGGCAGATACTTCGGGTCGAAGCGCTCGCGCGACACGACCCAGCGGTCGCCGGTCGAGCCGGTCACGATCGCGTCGCCGCTCGCATAGCGGTTCGGCCCTTCGAGGCTCATCAGTTCGCCGGCCTCGGCCGCGAACGCCACCTGCACGGTTTCATCCTTGACGACGCGTTGCGCGGCGGCATCCGTGCGCAGGTCGATTTGCTTCAGTTCGATCATGGTTCGCGTGGCTTGCGCAAAAGCCCGCACTGTAGCCTGAAATGCCCGGGCTGGGGAGGGCGCGCGCCGGGCGCCGCCGGGCCGCCCAAAAAGAACCCGGCCCGTCGCGCGAAGGCGAGAGGCCGGGGTATTCGGTACGAGGGTACAGGGGGTACGGGGCCTGGCGCCGGGGCCGCAGCCCCGTTTGGCAGGCAGGCGGCGCTTATTGCGCGGCCGGTGCGCTGGCGGCGTCCGCTGCCGGCGCGGCGGCCGGCTTCTTGGCGGCCTTGTGCGGTGCATGCTTCGCGTCGCGCGGGCCGTTATGGTGCCAGCGTTCGGCGAACGTCTTGTCGGCGATGGCCTTCTGCGCCGGCGACAGCGCTTCATACAGCGGGCCGAACGAATCGACCAGCTTCTTCGCGCCGTCGGCGTTGGCCTGGGCGATGTCGGCGTATTGCTTGACGTCGTCGAGCGCCGTGGCCGAGCCCTTCGCATCCACGCGCTGGGCGTACAGGTTGCCCATCGTTTCGCCGTTGTCACGCATCGTGTCGGCGAACGGCTTCCATTGCGCTTCCTGTTCCGAGGTGATCTTCAACTGCTTGTGCAGGAAGTTGATCCGTTCTTCGACGCGGGCTTCGTGACGCGCGGCATGCGTGGCCGCAGCCGACGACGGCGTGGCAGCGGCCGGGGCCGAGGCGGGCGTTTGAGCATGAGCGGCAATCGAACCGCCGAGCGCGAACAGGGCGGCGAGAGTCAGCGAGATCTTTTTCATTTGAACTCCGGTGTGGTCGTCATTCGATTTCCGGTGCGTTCGCCATCGGGTGTAGCAAGCCGCGAGCCGGAAGGTGCGCTATTAGTAGCATGCGAACGTGCAAATGTGCAGCGAAGCGACATCTGCTTACAACCGAAACGAATCGCAAACGCTCGGCCCCGGCGCGGCGGTGCCGGCCCGGCCAGGCCCGCCGGGTCGGCGATGCGGCTTGGGGGGCTCGGGCATCGGCGCTATCATCGCGTCACCTTGTCACGGATACCGCCATGCGCCCACCCCGCCTCGACCAGCTCGACGAACTCGACCGCAGCCTCGTGACGATGCTGCAGGCGAACGCGCGCGCCAGCGTGGCCGAGCTGGCGCGGCAGCTCGGCGTGGCGCGCACCACGGTGATCGCGCGCATCGAGCGGCTCGAGCGCACGCAGGTGATCGCCGGCTACGGCGCCCGGCTCGGGCAGGACGTGCTCGATGCCAGCCTGGTCGCCTATGTCGGCATCATCCTCGCGCCGAAATTCGGCCAGGACGTGCTGAAGCGGCTCGATCGCATGCCCGAGGTGCAACTGCTGTGCGCCGTGAGCGGGGAGTTCGATTACGTCGCCTGGCTGCGCGCCGATTCGCCGGGCCGGCTCAACGACCTGCTCGACGAGATCGGTGCGCTCGACGGCGTCGAACGCACCACCACCTCGATCATCCTCGCGCGCAAGATCGATCGCGGCACGATCGGCGTCTAGCTTGCCGCACACGGCCCGGACCGGTCGACACAACGGCGACCCAACGGCCGACACAACACCAACGACACCGGAGAGACCATGAAGATGAAACCCAGCCAGGCCTTTTCCCGCCCCGAACGATGGTTGCGGCTCGCGTCGTGGGCCGTGGCGATCGTGTTCGCGCTGTTCCTGAACATGCTCGGCAGCCTGGTGATTCGCGACATGATGTTCGCGCCGGCCGGCGGCCCGCCGAACGTCGAGCAGTTCGCCGACACCGCGCGCGACGCCGCCTTGCGCGACGAGCGGCGCGCGCTCGACGGCCAACGCGAGAGCCTGTCGACCAAACAGGACGCCGCCGGCGTGGCCGTCACGCGCGCCCGGCGCGACTACGACAGCGCCAAGGAAGCGTTCCGCAACTGGGTCGCCACGCGCAGCGCGACCGGCGACAGCAGCCGCAACCCCGAGGTGCTGGCGCGCACGCAGCAACTGGACCGGCTGCAGGCCGCGCTGGCCGGTTTGCAGAAGCAGCAGGACGCGCTGTCGGACCAGGCGCAGGCGCTGGCCCAGCGTGCCCAGGCGCTCGATCAGCGCGCCTCGCAGGCCCGCGAGGCGGCCGACGCGCGTTACGCAAGCGCCGAGCGCCGCTATGCGCTGGAGGTGTTCGGCTGGCGCCTGGCGTTCACGCTGCCGGTGCTGCTGATCGCGCTCTGGCTGTTCGTGCGTTACCGGCGTGCGCGCTACTGGCCGTTTGTCCATGGCTTCGGGCTGTTCGCGCTGTCGGCGTTCTTCGTCGAGCTGGTGCCGTATCTGCCGGATTTCGGCGGCTATGTGCGGGTAGTGGTCGGCATTGCGCTGACCGTGTTCGCCGGCATCTACATGCTGCGGGCGTTCCAGCGCTACGTGGAGCGCAAGCGCGACGAGATGCAGCGCAGCCAGGACGAGCGGGCGCAGTCGATCGGCTATGAAAAGGCCATTGCTTCGTTCCAGAAGAAAACCTGTCCGTCCTGCGACAAGCCGTGGAGCCTCGGCGGCGAGCAGTCGACGTTCTGCATTCATTGCGGGCTGCGTTTGTTTCAGGTGTGTGGATGCGGGACGCGCAATTTCGCGTTTTTTCCGTTTTGCAGCGGGTGCGGGACGGGGGTGCAGGGGGAGGAGGCCGGAAAGCTTCCCGCTTGATGCACATATTTTTTTTCTAAAGAATGTTGTCAGGCTGCCGTCAATGGCAGCAAGGCCGTCATGTTGAATGTGGCGGGAATGCCGAAAATTCTCACCGAGCGGTCTATGAAACAACTTCTCAAGGCTTTCACGCGCGACGAGCGGGGAGTCAGTGCCATGGAGTACGCGATCCTGGCGACCGCCGTGATCGTGGCGGTCGCCGGCATCGGCGCCGGGTACCGCACGCAGATCAGCAGCATGTTCACGACGCTGTTCTCGCAGGCCAACAGCACGCAAAACAGCAACTGAGCAGCGCCGGGTGCGCTCACCTTTTGTTACTTTTTCGGGACGGCGCCCGGCTGGTTGCGTTCAAGCTTCGTTCCTTGACTGGCATGGGTTTGGATCCGATGTGCGGCGCTTCGTCGCGCATCGCGCAAACGATGTCGTCGTCAATTTTGTTATTTCAGACTGGCCGCAATAGGATTTTTCCTAAAGAATGTCGCCTGCCCGCCGATATCAGCGGCATGGCGGTCATGAAGCGGGTGGTTGCGCGGCCGGCGCGGCGGCTCGAAAGCCGAACGCGAGGCGTTGGCCACGCGCTGCATGACGCTGTCATGACTCGCCCGCGTCCATACGGCATTCGAGGGCGGTGCGGTGTAACAGTGTGTAGTGAAGATTTAACAGTGTTTCACGAACATTTGCACCGTAAAGCCAAGGTCGATATCTATAATTTGCCTCACGAGATAACTGCTCAGGCAACGGGCGAATTCTCGGAGGCTCCGCGGGTTCGAGCTGGCCGAAGGGCAAGGGTTTCGGCAGTCGATTGTTGTGGCGTCGTTGGGTCTCTCTGGTTGGTCTGGCTGATTTTTGATTAACGTTTTAATACTGGATTTACGGGGTTAACTATGAAGAAGCTTTTGAAGGCATTTGCTCGCGACGAGCGTGGCGTCAGCGCAATGGAATACGCAGTGCTGGCCGGTATCGTGATCCTGGCGCTGGGCGGCATCGCTGCCAACTACAAGACGCAAGTCAGCAACATGTTCTCGACGCTGTTCACGCAAGCCACCACGGCCCAGAACAACAAGTAATCGCCTGTTGGCCGCGGCGGGGCGTGCGGTTCGCCCCTCGCCGGCTTTCACTACCTCCCGGAAATCGTCGTGCTGGTCCTGTCCCTGCTGATGCGGATCGTCGTCGCCTGCCTGCTTGCCTGGCTCGCCACGGTCGATCTGCGCACGCGCAGGCTGCCGACGCGGGCGGTCGCCGCGATCGCGGTGCTGTTTCCTGTCGACGCCGTCCTGGTCGGCATGCCGGCTGCCGAGATGGGTCTCCATCTCGCGGTCGCGCTTCTTATTCTGCTCGCCGGCTTTGCGTTGTTTGCCGCGCGCATGCTCGGGGGCGGCGATGTCAAACTCGCCGCCGCCATCTTTTTGTGGGTCGGTGTGACGGGGTTCATGCCGGCGCTCACGCTGGTGTCCGTGATCGGCACGATCGTCGGATTCATCAGTCTCGCAACGCGCCGCCTGTCGCCGTCGGCAGAGCGGCGCGGCGTGCGCCGCTGGCTCGCGTTGTTCTCCGGCGCCCGTGGCGTCCCTTATGGTGTCGCGCTGGCTCTCGGTGGCGCCACTGCGATCGTGCTGCCTGGTGTGCTGCCTCTGCTTGCGCGATAGAACGTCTCAACCATGTCGAATCTCTTCAAAATTCTTGGCTTGCTGATTGGCGCGGTGATCATTGCGCTGATCGTCCGGCTCGTGATCGTATCGTCCCAGCACACCGATACGCCCGCGGCGAACACGGCGAAAGTCCAGGTCGCCGTGGCGGATTTGCCGGTCGGCATGCTGCTGCGCGATGAGGATCTCGGCTGGAAATCCGTGTCGACGCGTGACGTGCCCACCAACGCGGTGGTGTCCGGCGCGGCCGGCGCACCGGAGCTGAAGGGCGCGTTGCTGCGTCATCCGGTGACGGCTGGCACCGTGCTGGTCAGCTCCGACGTGATCCTGTCCAATGCTCCGGGCTTTCTGGCGGCGACGCTCAAGCCCGGCATGCGCGCCATCTCGGTTGCCGTCGACGACGTGTCCGGCAACGCGGGCCTGATCCAGCCGGGCGACTATGTCGACCTGCTGCTGACCCAGCAAATGACCGGCCGCACCGATTCGCCGGGGCAGTCGGTGTCGAGCGAAACCGTGGTGCAGCAGGTGCGGGTGCTGGCGGTCGGCTCTCAGTTCACGCGGCCGAAGGACGATGCGACGCCCAACGTCGACGGCGGCTTGCGCACGGCGCGTACCGTCACGCTCGAAGTGACGCCGCGCATGAGCGAGGTCGTGGCGGTCGCGTCGCACCTCGGCAGCCTGTCGCTCGCGCTGCGCAGCTTCGCCACCGAGAATCGCGATCCCAAGTCGACCGCCGCGGCCGTCGACACGATGCCGGCTTCGCAAGTCGCGCCGGTGTGGAGCGGCGACGTCTCGCGTGCCCTGCATGACCTGCAGCGTCCGCGTCAACCGTCGGAGCCCGGCTTCACGGCACCTCCGGTCACGATTTATCGCGGTTCGGAACGCAGCACGGTCGGCACGGGCGGGGGCGGTGGCGTTGCTTCGCCGCTGCCGACGGTCATGCCCACGCTGCCGGTCGGAAACTGATGTCGGCCCGCGCCATATCTGGATCATCGAGTCTCGGCATCGAGCAGGAATATGCACTCATCATGAAATCGCGGTTCGGAACTTCCCAGCGGATGCGCATCGCGCTTCCCATGACCGTCTCGCTGGCGCTGCTGCTGGCGGGGGTCTCGCCTTCGGCCGGCGCGCTCGATCTGCGCGACGGCCGGCCGATCAACGCCGCGGCCCCAGCCGCCGTCGGCGATCGTGCCGTGCATGGCGCCACGCCGCGTGTGCAGGGCAGCGCCGCCTCGGGCGCGAAACTCAATCTGTCCGCCGGCCAGGGCACCATGCTCTCGCTGCCGCAGGATGCCGTCTCGGTGTTTGTCGCCGATCCGACCATCGCCGACGTGAATGTTCCGGTGCCGCGCGTGCTTTACGTGCTGGGCAAGAAGGCGGGCACCACCACGCTCTACGTGCTCGACGCCGCCAATCATCCGATCGTGCAGCGTACGGTGGCGGTCACGCCGGATCTCGATACCTTGCGCACGATGCTGAACGCGCGCTACCCGCATGCGAACCTGAAGTTGAACGGCGGGCCGGGCTCGCTGGAAGTGGAAGGCCGCGCCGACGATTCGGTGCAGGCCGACGGGATCATGTCCACGCTGCAGACCTACGCCGGCGACAAGGTCGCGGTCGTGAACCGCATTGTGATCGACAAGCCGTTGCAGGTGCAACTGCGCGTGCGGATCACGGAAGTCGACCGCAACGTCACGCAGCAGCTCGGCGTCAACTGGAACACCGTGTCGTTCCTGGGCGGGGGCAACTTCTACGGCGGCATCATCAACGGCGCGACCTCGCTCGCGACGCTGACGGCGGCCAATACCAGCACGTCGTCGACCAACGTCGTCGGCGCCGGATACTCGATCGCGGCCGGCTTCCAGAAAGCCGGCGTCAACGCGTTGATCCAGGCACTGACGCAGGAAGACCTGCTGACCACCCTGGCCGAGCCGAACCTGGTCGCGATGTCGGGCGAAACCGCCAGTTTCCTGGCCGGCGGCGAATTTCCGATCCCGATTTCACAGATCAACGGCGCTGTGACGGTCGACTACAAGCAGTTCGGCGTGAAGCTCGATTTCACGCCGACGGTACTCAGCGACCGCCGCATCAGCCTGAAGGTCCGGCCGGAAGTCAGCCAGATCGACCAGTCGTCGAGCATCAAGACCAATGCGATCAGCATTCCGGGGATCAGCGTGCGCCGCGCCGACACCACCGTCGAGCTCGCAAGCGGGCAAAGTTTCGCGATCGCCGGCCTGCTGCAATCGAATACCAGCAATTCGATCGCGCAGGTGCCGGGCCTCGGCTCGCTGCCGATCCTAGGCAAGCTGTTCTCGTCGAAGAGCTTCCAGAGCAACAAGACCGAGATCGTCATTATCGTGACGCCTTATCTCGCAAACCCGGTCGACCCGAAGCGTCTGCGCTCGCCGATCGATTCACTGGTGCGCCGTACCAGCGACGTCGAGTACGGTTTCGCGCGCGGTCAAGCGCGTTCGCCGGCCGATACCGGTGCGCCCCAGCCGATCCTGACCGGTCCGGCCGGCTACGTTTATTAAGGAGGCGCCACGTGATGCATTCCTTGTCCCTTGACTTGTTCCTTGAGGCCCGCGCGCGGTTTGCCGTGGCTGCGGTGGCCGCCGCGCTCGCGCTGGTCGGCTGTGCCGAACCGAAGCCGATGATGCCCGACGCGTCGTCGATCCCGGTCGGCCCGAATGGCGCGATGCCGCCCGATTGCAACGCGCTCACCGAGCGGTCGGTGCTGACCGATGGCGGGTTTCGTCAGCCGTCCATGCAATGGGGCTGCGCCACTTACACGAACCTGGCCGCGCAGGTCGCCAATCCGCAGGATCTGGTCGCGCCGGCCAGCCTCGGCCCAGCCGACGCGGCCGTGGCGGGCGCGGCGGTGCACCGTTACGAGACGGGCACCGTGAAGTCGCTCGATCGGGCCACGTCGCTGAACGCGACCAAGGCAGCACCGGGCGGCAGCGGTGGAGGTTCGCCATGAGCGCGGCCGACACCAACGCGGCGCGCGCGCAGACAGCCGCGCGTGCAGCCCGCTTCATGGCGTTCGTCGGCGATCGCCAGACCGAGCAGACGCTGCGCAACTTCATCTTCGACGAAGCCTTGCCGCATACCCATGTGGGGCTCGGCGGCGTGACCGAGGCGATCGCTCATATCGCCAAGGTCGGACGCTCGCCGCGTCTGCTGCTGATCGATCTGCAAGGCTCGACGATGCCGCTGTCGGACCTGGCGCGGCTCGCCGAGGTGTGCGAGCCGTCGGTGCAGGTGGTCGCGCTCGGCGACAAGAACGACGTGGCGCTGTATCGCGGCCTGCTCGGCATCGGCGTGCGCGACTATCTCGTCAAGCCGCTGACCGAAGAACTGCTCAAGCGCACGCTCGACCTGAACGACGGCACCGTGCGCGCCGTGCCGCAGACCCGGCGCGGCAAGGCGATCGCGTTCGTCGGCGCGCGCGGCGGCGTCGGCACCACCACCATCGCGGTGAACCTGGCGCGCCACCTGGCCGATACCACGCATCGCCGGATCGCCTACGTCGACCTCAGCATCAACGGCGGCGCGGCCAGCTCGTTGCTCGGCGTGCCGCCCAGCAACGGCCTGTCCGAAGTGCTGCAAGGCATCGACCGGATCGATGCCGCCTATGTCGAGCGCACCATGGTGCCGATCGGCACGCGCCTGTTCCTGCTGTCGTGCGAACTGCCGTACGGCGCACCGTGGCCGTTCAAGGACGGCGCGGTGGAGCGGCTGATCGAGCTGCTGACCGACGGCTTCCACTACGTGATCATCGACACCGGCGCGGGCGTCGGCCGGCTGTCGACCGAAGCGTTCGACAATGCCGCGCGCGTCTACATGATCAGCGACCGTTCCGTGTACGGCGCGCACGAAACGGTGCGGCTGTTCCAGTACGTCGAGCAGCGCAGCAATTCGCCGGTGATCTCGTTCGTGCTGAACCATACCAACGCGCGTACGCACGGCAATGTTCAGCAAAGCGATTTCGTCGCCGCGATCGGGCGTTCGGTGCTTCAGGAAATCGCCCACGAAAGCAAGATCCTGGCGATCTCCGAGAACATCGGCGAGCCGCCGGCAGGCCGCGCCGCGAACGCGTTCACGAATTCGATCACGCAGATCGCCAACGATCTGGTCGGCCTGAAGGCGACCGGCGAGGCACGTGGCGGCCGCCGCTTCAAATGGTGGAAACGATGAAATCCTTCGGCACCAAGGCACGCGAAGTCGAATCGATCGTCGAGGCCGCGCCCGTTGCCGGCGAGGCCATGGCCCCGGTGTCGACGCCGGTGGCGCCCGCGCCGGCCGCGTCGATTCCGGAGCCGGCCTGGAAGAGCACGGAAGCGCGTCGCGGCGGCGCCGGCGAGCCGATGGTGCGCTCGGATGTGTTCCGTGTGATCCGCATCGGCGTGTTCGCGACCATGAACGCCTCGGCGGCGGTCGGCAAGTCGCGCGACCAGATGCGCGCGACCGTCGAGCAGATGGTGGCGGTGGTCGCCGAGCGCGAATACCTGAACGTCACCATGGCCGACCAGACGTTGATGGTCGAGGAATTGCTCAATGACATGTTCGGTCTCGGTCCGATCGAGCCGTTGCTGGTCGATGAATCGGTGACCGACGTGCTGGTCAACGGCCCGGATCAGGTGTTCGTCGAACGTCACGGCCGGCTGGAGCTGACGCCCTACAAGTTCCGCGACAACGCGCACGTGGCCAACGTCGCGCAGCGGATCGCGGCGGGCGCCGGGCGCCGGGTGGACGAAAGCAGCCCGATGGTCGACGCGCGGCTCGCCGACGGCAGCCGGGTCAACGTGGTGCTGCCGCCGCTCGCGCTGAAGGGCGCCTCGATCTCGATTCGTAAATTCCCGAAGCGCAAGATCACGCTCGACATCATGGCCAAGCAGGCGAACCTGTCGGCGAACATGGCCAAGCTGCTGAAGCTGGCCAGCCGCTGCCGCCTGAACATCATCGTCGCGGGCGGTACGGGCTCGGGCAAGACCACCTTGCTGAACGCGCTGTCGCACTACATCGGCGACGGCGAACGGATCGTCACGATCGAGGACGCGGCCGAACTGCAACTGCAGCAGACCCACGTGGTCAGCCTCGAAACGCGTCCGGAAAACACCGAAGGCCTGGGCGGCGTGAACCAGCGCGACCTGGTGCGCAACTCGCTGCGGATGCGTCCCGACCGGATCATCCTCGGCGAAACCCGCGGCCCCGAAGCGTTCGACGTGTTGCAGGCGATGAACACGGGCCACGACGGCTCGATGACCACCATCCACGCGAACACGCCGCGCGACGCGATCACGCGGCTGGAAAGCATGGTGATGATGGCCAACGGCAATCTGCCGCTGATGTCGATCCGCCGCCAGATTGCGAGCGCCGTGCACATGTTCGTGCAGATCGAACGGATGCGCGACGGCGTGCGCCGCATCACCAAGATCACCGAGCTGGTGGGCATGGAGGGCGAGGTGATCATCACGCAGGATCTGTTCTCGTTCCGCTACGACGCCACGGCGTTCGGCGACGAGGTGAAGGGCACCTTCGACTGCCAGCCGATCCGGCCGGCGTTCATCGAGCGTGCGACCTATTACGGCTTGCAGGAAGCGGTGATGGAGGCGATGGGCTGAGATGGTCAATCCGAACCTGATCGCGCTCGCGAGCTTTCTGTGCATCGTGGTGATCGGCCTGATGGCGATGGTCGGTACGAGCCTGTACCGGCAACGCCCGTCCGCACGCATCGCGCAGCGAATGCAATCCTCGTTCGGCAAGACCGTGGCGCTGACCGGCACCGAATCGGTGGTGATCGACAAGTCGCTGTTCAGCGAAACGCGCTCCGAGACGGTGCTGGGCGCCTGGGCTTCGGCCAAGCTGTCGCGCCTCGATACGGTGGCCGGTGGAGCGGGCAAGCGTTTCGTGATCATCACCGTGGCGATCGCCACCGTGCTGGCCACGGTGGTCAGCATCATTGCGCCGCTGCCGCAATGGTCGCTGCCGCTGCTGCTGGCCGGTGCGCCGGTGGGCGGCGCGATGTGGGCCTACCGGTTCCTGGTGAACCGCTTCAAGAACCGCTTCCTGGCGGGCTTCCCGGATGTGATCGATTCGATCGTGCGCGCGGTGCGCGCCGGTATCCCGGTCACGCAGGTCATCATCAACTGCGCCGACGAGTGCGAAATGCCGCTCAAGCGCGAGTTCCGGTTGATGGGCGATTCGCTGCAGGTCGGCCTGGATATCGAGGAAGTGATGACCACGGCCACGCGCCGCATCGCGATTTCGGATTTCTCGTTCTTCTGCGTCTGCCTGCTGGTGCAGCGCGAGACGGGGGGCAACTCAGCGAAACGCTCGAGAACCTGTCGAACATCGTTCGGACCCGCCGCGAGATCCGCCAGAAATCGATCGCGCTGACGGGTGAGGCCCGCATCACCACCAAGATCCTGACCGCGATTCCGTTCGTGATCGTCGGCGGCCTGTATGCGATCAACCGGCCGTATGTCCAGGTGCTGTTCGATACGCAAGCGGGTCACAAGCTGCTGACGTTCGCGGTGATCTCGATTTCGCTCGGCCTGATCACGGTGCAGAAGATGTCCAAGCTGGAGACGACGCGATGATGTCCAGTCTCGCCGAAATCGTCACCGACCTGATGATGCTGGTCGGCCTGCTGCTGGTGATCGCCGGCTGGTGGGCGATCAAATACGGCAGCTATCAAGGCAAGATCGCCGCGCGCGTGCGCGAGGCGGTGCAGGTTCGCACCGCGCGCACCCAAACCGACGACGAGGTGAAGGCGGCCAAGACCGGGCTGTCCGAGCGACTGACGGATTTCCTCTCGCTGCTGGGCGACAAGGTGCCGTTCTTCGATGCCAAGTTGCGCGCGCAGATCGAGCGCGATCTGCTCAACGCCGGCTTTCGCGGCGACAAGTCGACCGCGGTGATGCTGGGCGTCAAGTTTTCGTTCGGCGTGCTGGCCGCGGCGGTGATGGTGGTGTCGGGCGCGAACGTGCCGGGCCTCGGTCATATCCCCGCGTTTCGCGGCGCGATGATGCTCGGCGCCTTCATCGTCGGCATGATCGTGCCGGAGTACGCCTTGCGTTTTCGCGCGGCGTCGCGGCGGCGCTGGATCTCGGCGTGTCTGCCCGATGCGCTCGACCTGCTGGTGATTTGCACCAACGCCGGTAACAGCCTGCTGGTCAGCATCCAGCGCGTGGCCGACGAGCTGGCCTCGATTTGCCCGCCGCTGTCGGCCGAATTCGCGCTGACCGCGGACGAGCTGCGCGTGTCGGGCGATGTCGAGCATGCGCTGCGCAACCTCGGGCGGCGCATCAACCTGCCGTCGATTCGCGCGCTGATTTCCACGCTCACGCAATCGATGCGCTACGGCACGCCGATCACGCAGTCGCTGAAGACGCTGTCGCGCTCGGAGCGGCTCGCGTTCATCATGTCGCTCGAGGAAAAGGCCGCCAAGCTCGCGCCGAAAATGGTCATCCCGATGTTGCTTTTCATTCTGCCGGCGATTTGCGTGATCGCGGCGGGGCCTGCTGTCATTCAGCTGCTGGACTTCTTCGCACACCCACAATGATCGCCTTCCTGTTCCGTTCCGCGGCCGATCGCGCGGCTGGTTCCATTGCGGGTCGCGACGCACCCGCGCGCCGGGCGCGGCGGTTCGCCGTGATGCTGGCAACTGCCGGCGCGGTGGCGGCCATGTCGGCGTGCTCGTCGGGCGGCGGCATCGCCTACAAGTCGCAGCCGGCGCCGAACTTCGATACGCGCAACCTCGACAATCCGGCGAGCGAGGATCGTATCGCGCGCAGCGCGCTGCAATCGGGCGATCTGGATGTAGCCACCACCACCTTCACCCGGATCGTCGAGAAGAATCCGCATTCGGTATCGGGCCTGACCGGCCTCGGCGACACGCTCTACATGGCGGGCGACCTGACGCGTGCGGGCGTGTATTACGACAAGGCGCTGGCGGTCGATGCGAATGCGCCCGCGGCGCTGATGGGACGCGCGCGCGTGTGCCTGCGCCTGCGTCAGTTCGATGTCTCGATCGCTTCGTTTCGCCGCGTGCTCGAACTGCAGCCGAACCTGCCGCTGGCGCAGGCCGGGTTGGGGGCCGCGCTCGACCTGAAGGGCGACCACGCCGAGGCGCAGGCGTTCCTGCGCGACGCGCTGACCCACAATCCGGGCGACCCCGCCATCAGCATCAATCTCGGCATGTCGCTGATCATGGCCGGCCGGGCGCGCGACGCCGTCGACGTGCTGACCGACGTGACACGCTTCCCGTCGGCACCGCCGCAGGCCGCGCACGATCTGGCGCTGGCCTACGGCATGCTCGGCAACACGCAGGCGGCGTCGGAATTGCTGTCGCGCGATCTGTCCGCGGCCGATGTCGATGGCGATCTGCGTTTCTATCAATTCCAGCGCGAGCGTCGATTGCTGGTGTCGGCCGCAGTACCGGCGCTCGCACCCGGCCAGGCGGCCGACGCGACACCGTTCAACGGCTGGGGCGGCCAGAGCCGGCTGGTCGGCGGTGCACCGGCAGCCGCGGCCAGCGCCGCCGGAAGCGCGCAATGAGCGCCCACGTGCGAACCGCGGCCTGCCGCGCGCGCGCTGGTGTGCGCCACACGTGGCGACGCGTGGCGCGCCGGTTCGGTGCGTCCGAGCACGGCTTGTCCACGCTCGAATTCGCGATCCTCGCGCCGGGCGTGTTCATCCTGATGCTCGGGATCATCGAATTCGGGCTCGACCTGATGGCCGATGCCTCGGTGCAGTACGCGGCCCAGCAGGCCTCGCGCGCGGGCATCACGACGCTCGCGCCGTCCAGCGGCACGCGCGAGCAGGCCGCCAGCCAGACCGTGACGACCATCCTGCAGCCGTGGACGCGTATCGGCGCCACCGTCACGCTGACGATTTCCGACTACGGCACCTTCACCAACGGCAGCCCGGCCACCGGTTCGGCGGGCGGCCTCGGCGACGTGGTGGCCTATAACGTCAGGCTCTCGTTTCCGAACGGCTTCACCGGCCTGCTCACGCTGTTCGGCGTGTCGCCGCTGGTGTTCTCGCGCAATTATCTGGTGCAAAACGAAAAATGACCGCGATTCGCTCCGCCCGGCGCAGGCGCGCCGGTTCGCCCGTCGGCCGCCTGTCGAGGGGCTTCGTCAGCATGGAAGTGGCGATCATCACGCCGCTGCTGTTCCTGTTGCTGCTCGGTTTCGGCGAGCTGTACATGTATCTGCGCGCGGTCAGCATGGTCGAACACACGGCCTATGTGCTCGCCGATTCGCTCGGGCAGCGCAACCAGGTCTACAACTCGCAAACCGTCACCGATCCCGACAACCTCGGTTCGATCTGGTACGCCGCGACGTTGCTGTCCAGCCCGCTGTCGCTGCAGACCAAGGGCGGCGTGGTGATTACCTCGATCTGCGATCAGACCACCTCGTGCGCGCCGCCCTCGGCGAATTCGCCGTCGATGGCATCCGGCACGCCGATCGTCTACTGGAGCGCCGCGGCGCCGTGGGTGACGACCGTCAAGAGCAAGGTGGGCAGCTCGGGCTCGAGCCTGCTGCCCGGTGGCTGGCCGTACCGCGCCGGCGATTCGGCCGTGATCGTCGAGGTGTTCCTGACCTACCGGCCGTTCCTGATGACCGCGGCGTTCTGGTCCGGGGCGCCCGGCACCACCACCATCTACAAGCGTGTGACGGTCTATCCGCGGACCGGCAAGCCGCTCCCCCTCAAGACACCGAGCTGACGATGCGCGCCGACCTTTCCTCTCCGGATGCCACGGACCGCGACCCGGGCGACTTCGCCGCCGGCAGCAGCGTGGTGCCGCCTGTCGCGCCCACCGCCATATCGGCCGCGACTGCCTGGATGATCGATCCGACGGCGGCAAACCGTCGGCGGCCGCGTTCGCTGCGAGGCTTCTGGCGGCAGGACGACGGCGCGTTCACGATGATGTTCGCGATCCTCGGCAGCATCCTGGTGGGCACGCTGTGCTTCGCGATCGATTCGATCGAGTACGTGATGAGCCAGACGCAGATGCAGATGGCGCTCGACGTCGCGGCGCTGTCGTCGGGGGCCGATCTCACGCACTACAGCGATACGACCGGGCAGAATTACACCCAGTGGCAGGCGGATGCCTACGCGTACTTCCAGGGCAACCAGCCGCCGACCAGCTACCTCGGCCTGCGGGGCGCGCAATTCACCGCAACGATGACGGGCACCCCCTCGACCGGCCAGACCATCAACCTGAGCGCCTCTGGCCGGCTGCCGCTGCTGGCGCCGTACTTCCTGGATCCGACCGTCAGCAAAGCCGCGGCGACCGGTGGCGGCGGTAGCTCGACCGGCAGCCCGCAGACGGCCTTCCTGAGCGCCGTCAACACGGTGCTGCGTCAACCGAAGAGCCTGCTGGAGCTGGCGCTGGTGCTCGACAACACCGGCTCGATGAGCCAGTCGGCGGACGGCACGGCGAACGGCGCGAGCAAGATGAGCGGGCTCAAGAGCGCGGCGAACTCGCTGATCAATTCCTTGTATTCGTCGGGCAACGCGACCTATTACGTCGGGCTCGTGCCGTTCGCGAGCACCGTCAACCTGACGGGCGCGCTGTCGGGCGGCGGGTCGTGGATGAACCCGGTGTTCACCTACAACAGCGCCAACGTTTCGATGACGGCGAACCGGTCGATTTCCGGGTCGGGTTGGGGCGGCTGCGCTGTGGAGCCGCGCGACGGAAACAACAATCTGTCTCCGAGCGTGTATTCGCCGTCGACCTCGCCGAAGTTCACGCCGTATTACTACAACGTGCCGCCGTCGACGGGGCTGACGGTCCGCACCTGGTTCTCGGGCAACCTGTGCAGCACGGGCCGCGGGACGTCGAGCTCCACCAGCACCGGCAACAACCTGCCGCTGACCGTGACGACGGCCGGCTACTCGGTGCAGAACTGGTGTACGAGCCCGCAGGGCATCGGCATCGGTACCGAGGTCGACCAGTACGATCCGAACTCGTACGGCTCGCAGACGGTTACCCAGAATTCGCAGTGCATGGGGCAGTCGGTCACGTTCCTGACCAACCAGCAGGCCACGCTCACGAACGGCATCAACAACATGGTCGCCGGTGGTTCCACGATCATTCCGATGGGCCTGCTGTGGGGCTGGCGCATGCTGACCTCGAGCTGGTCGCAGAACGTGGCCGGTGCGGCCAACGGCTGGATCTCGACCGATCCGTCGCTGCCGAAGCCGGAAAACACCCAGAGCCTGCAGCGCGTGATGATCGTGCTGACCGACGGCGAAAACCAGATCGGCGCCGCCGGCTCGTTCCCGAACACGCTGTGGTTCAACGGCCTGTCCGGGGTCGGCACCAATTCGCTGAAGGCATCGTCCGTGTTGCGTACCGACGGCACCACGCTGGCGAACGGGCAGACCGACTCGGCCGAACTGCACGGCAACAACCCGATCGATGCATCGTCGGGCAACAACGCCGGCTATCCCGATGACGTCAACACGTTCCAGAACGCCGTGTGTACCGCGATCAAGAATTCGGGTGTGACGATCTACACGATCACGTTCGGCTCCGACGCATCGAATTCAGTGGCGCAGACGGCGATGCGCAACTGTGCCTCGCCAGGCAACTACTACCACGCGCCGGACAACACCTCGCTGAACACGATCTTCCAGCAGATCGCCGGCAGCCTCGGCACGCTGCGCCTGACGCGCTGAACGGAGTCCGCGCGCTGTCCCGAGGGGCAGCGCGCGGGCCTTCCCGCGCGTGCACGGCCATCCCTCATTCCTTCCCATCACGAGCGCCGGCCGCGCGCCGTCGTGCCCGCGCGCGCCGAACCTCCGGCAGACCTTCTCCCACCCATCCTTCAAATCGTCACACTTCATCGTCGAAACGACGAAAATCCATGACGAAACGCATCACTCTTCGTCTATCAACTGTTTTTGCTCGTTCGTACACTCTCCTGCAGGCCTTGCCTTCCTCCGTACAACAACACCTCAGGAGCGTCATCATGAAAATCGCCATTGTCGGCGCCGGTCTGATCGGCCACACCATTGCCCACCTGCTGCGCGAAACCGGCGATTACGAGGTCACGGCCTTCGATCGCGATGCCGACGCGCTCAAGCAGCTCGCCGCCGCCGGCATCGCCACGCGCCGCGTCGATTCCGCCGACGCGAACGCGATCCGCGAGGCGCTCCAGGGCTTCGACGCGCTGGTCAATGCGCTGCCGTATTACCTGGCCGTGAACGTCGCGGCCGCCGCGAAGGCGGCCGGCGTGCATTACTTCGACCTGACCGAGGACGTGCGCGCCACGCACGCGATCCGCAGCCTGGCCGACGGCGCCGATCACGCGTTCATGCCGCAGTGCGGCCTCGCGCCGGGCTTCATCGGCATCGCCGCGCATGCGCTGCTGGAGGGCTTCAGCGAAATTCGCGACGTGAAGATGCGGGTGGGCGCGCTGCCCGAGTACCCGACCAACGCGCTCAAATACAACCTGACCTGGAGCGTCGACGGCCTGATCAACGAATATTGTCAGCCCTGCGAAGCAATCCGCAATGGCGAGCGCCAATGGGTGCAACCGCTCGAAGGCCTCGAACACTTCTCGCTCGACGGCACCGAATACGAGGCGTTCAATACCTCGGGCGGCCTGGGCACGCTGTGCGAGACGCTGGCGGGCAAGGTCGGCACGCTCGATTACAAGTCGGTGCGCTATCCGGGCCATCGCGACCTGATGCAATTCCTGCTCGACGACATGCGCCTCGCGTCCGACCGCGACGCGCTGAAGGCGATGATGCGCCGCGCGGTGCCGTCGACCAAGCAGGACGTGGTGCTGGTGTTCGTCACGGTCACGGGCACCAAGCAGGGCCAGCTCGTGCAGGACGTGTTCACGCGCAAGGTGTTCGCCAAGGAGATCGGCGGCATGCCGATGAGCGCGATCCAGATCACCACGGCCGGCGCGATGTGCGCGGTGCTCGACCTGTTCCGCGAAGGCCGCCTGCCGCAGCGCGGTTTCGTGCGCCAGGAGCAGGTGCCGCTGAAAGCCTTCCTCGACAATCGTTTCGGCAAGCTTTATGAAGGCGCGACACAGGTGCCGGCGCACGCCGCGGCTTGACGCCGGGTCGGCCCGGATCGCAGCGAGAATCGCGGCGATAAACGAACATGGCCGGTGCGCGAGCACCGGCCATGTTGCGTTGTGGAGCCGGCGCGCGATCTGCTGGGGCCGCGTGCCGCCTATTGCGGATCAGGCCGGCAGCGGCGGCACCATCGCGCCCTGCGCGGGCGGCACGATGCGGTGCAGCAGCGTTTCGACGCTGGCCGTGCTGGGCGCCGTGTTGTCGAATTGCAGCAGGCCGTCGCAGGCCGCGCCCGACGGCACGAAGCGCCGCGCGCGGTACTCATCCCAGTGCGCGAGCTTGTAGGCGTCGCTCGGGTTGCCGCGCGCGACGATGCGCTCGCGCGCCGTGTCCTCGGACGTATGCACCCACACCACGCGCAGCTCGACGTCGTGGCCGATGCCGAGCCATTGCCGGTTCAGCAGCCGCCCGTCGCGAATCTCGCGCGACAGCGGCCCGACCACCAGCACGCTGATGCCGAGTTCGAGGTTCTCGCGGGCCGTGTCGAGCAGGCCCTGGTATTCGGGATCGCGCAGGTGTTGCAGGTAGAGCGGGCTGTCGCGATCGTTCGGGTCCTGCGTCAGCGCACCCATCGCGGCGGCGCTGTAGCGGCCGTACAGCGTGTCCTTGTCGAGCAGGCAGAACGCCTCGCCGGTCGCGCGCATCAGCGGGCCGATCAACTGCTTGGCGAGCGTGGTCTTGCCGGTGCCGGCATGACCGCAGAAAAACACCAGGTACTTCACGAGCGAAGCCTCCGAGGCAAGAAGCGAGAGGAAACGGCCGAAACGAAAGGCCGCCGGCAGCTACCGGACGGCGCCCCGAAAGGCGGGGCGAAAGCCGATCGTCGGGCGCTGCCGTGCAGCAGCGATCATGACCGCGAACGCCTGCGCTGGCAAGGCCGGGCGGCCCGCGCGCGGTGCTGCGTGCCGGGCGCCGGAACCGCTACACTAGCGGGCCGAATCACGGATAAAAACGGACGTGGAAGCGGACGTTTCCCCACGACACAATGCTGATCAACTGTGCTGCTTACCAGAACGGCCAGAAGCTGGCCGACATCGATATCGACAACATCAGCGACTACGTCGCGCGCCCCGAATGCTTCGTCTGGGTCGCGCTGAAGGAGCCGTCGAAGGAAGAGCTCGAACGGATGGGCGAGGAGTTCAGCCTGCATGAACTCGCGCTGGAAGATGCCCTGGTCGGCCATCAGCGGCCGAAGATCGAGGAATACGGCGATTCGCTGTTCGCGGTCCTGCATACGGTGGAACTCGACGCCGAGGACGAGCTGGAGATCGGCGAACTGAGCGTGTTCGTCGGCTCGAACTACATCCTGTCGATCCGCAACCGCACCTCGCACGGCTTCCAGGACGTGCGCCACCGCTGCGAGCGCGAACCGCATCTGCTCAAGGGCGGCGCGGCGTTCGTGTTCTACGCGCTGATGGATCAGGTGGTGGATCGCTACTTCCCGACGGTCGAGGCGCTCGGCGCGGAGCTGGAGGAACTGGAAGACCGCATCTTCGAGAAATCGTCGTCGTCCACGGCGCGCGCGATCATTCAGGATCTCTATTCGCTGAAGCGCCGCCTGATGACGGTCTATCAGCACACCGCGCCGCTGCTGGAGCCGCTTTCGAAGCTGGTGGGCGGGCGTACGCCGCAGGTGTGCAGCGGCATGGAGCATTACTTCCGCGACGTGTACGACCACCTGCAGCGCATCACGAAAACGCTGGAGGCGCGGCGCGAAATGGTGGTGACGGCGGTGCAGGTGGATCTCGGGATGATCTCGCTGGCGGAGAGCGAGGTGACCAAGCGGCTCGGTTCGTTCGCCGCGCTGTTCGCGATCCCGACCATGATCGCCGGGATCTACGGCATGAACTTCAACAACATCCCCGAGCTGCATTGGCGCTTCGGCTTTTATGTCTGCGTCGGCGTGATGGCGGTGGCGGACCTCGGGCTGCTGTGGTGGTTCAAGCGCGCCCGCTGGCTGTGAGGCGAGGGCGCGCGCCGGCTCAGGCCTTCGCGTCGCGGCCGGCGGCCACGTTCCAGCGGCGCACCTGCCATTGGCGCACGAGGCCGTGCGCCACGTAGGGATCGGCTCGCGCGAAGGCTTCGGCGGCGGCCGGCGTGTCGCCCGCGAACAGCAGCACCGCGCAGTCGGCGGGATCGTCCAGCGCGCCGGCGAGCAGCAGCTCGCCGCGCTCGGCGGCCGCGTTGGCCAGCGCCAGATGCGCGCCGCGGAACTCGGCGCGGCGTTCGAGATAGGTATCGACGAGATCGTAGGTCAGCAGGTAGTACATGGTGTCTCCTTCGTTCGTGTTCGCGCGCCGGGGGCGCGGAAAAGCCCAGTATAGGCGCGGCATCCGCCGCCGCGAACAACTGCTTACGATTCGATACGGCAGCGCGGCGCGGCTCGCGGCACACTGCGCGCGCGGCTTCGATCGGGCGCGTCGCGAGGGGCGGCGCGCGACGGGCCGCCGCCGGCCGCGCGGCCGGCGCACGAAGGATATCGAATGACGCTACGTACCCTGTTGCTTGCCGGCGCGCTCGCGCCGCTGATGGCCGCCTGCGGCTGGCTCCACGACGGCCCCGCGCCGGCCGAGATCGACGCCGCCGTGCGGCAGGCGCTCGACACCGAGAATCACGGCCCCGTCAACGCGTTCTTCGGCCAGCCGCTGCCGGTGGCCGCCGACATCTCCGCGATCCGCGAAGACGGCCCGTGCCGCAAGACGGCCGAGCACGCCTATACCTGCGACGTGACGATCGTCTGGCGTTCGGCGAAATCGGAGGAGCCGTCCAGCTCGCATGCCTCGCTGGTGTTCTCGAAGAACGGCCGGGACGAATGGCAGACCTACGGCGTCGATGCGGCGATCGTGGCCGGCGCGGCGCACGCGATGGTGGAGGGCATTCGGCGCGCGTTGCCGGGTAGCGCGGCATCGGCCGGCGGGGCGGCATCGGATAGCCGGCCGTGATGGGCCGTGCGGATGGGTCGGCGTGATGTGAGGGCGTGATTTATTAATCCCGCTCCCAAAAACGAACCGCGCGAGGCAACCGAATGATCCGGTCGCGCTCGCGCGGTGTGGTTGCGCGCCCCGTCGCCGAGGCGTGGCGTATTACCAGCGATGGTCGTCGCCGCCGCGGTGATCGTCGCCACGCCCGCCCTGGCCGGGGCCGTCCGGACGATGATCGTCGCGATGGTAGCCGGGGCCCGGGCCGGGCGGGTGCGCGCGATTCCAGTCGTCGCGCGCCCAGTAGCGGCGGCCGTCGTAATAACGGTCGCCGTGCCAGCCGATGCTGAGATCGACCGCCACGGCCGGTTGCGCCACGTAGGCCGGCTGGGCCGCGTAACCGCCGCCATAGCCGCCGCCGTAACCCTGATCGGCCGGGTAGGCGACGCAGCCCGCCAGCATCGAGCCGGCCACCAGCGCCGGCGCCAGCAATGCGATCTTGTTCATCTCGTTCCCCTATCGTTGATTGGTGTGATGACCGCAAGCTTAGGGAAAGCGGGCGTCACACGCCGTAAAGGATTGCAACCGTTGATGACGAACCCGTAACGATCGGCCGGAAACCCGGTATGACAGGGCCTGCGCGCCGTGCGAGAAGCGCCTACGGGCGCTCGCCGCTGCCCGGCTGCACGGGCAGGCGAGCGGCGACCGAGCCGTCCGGCGGGTTCTGGATCATCAGCATCTGCGGGCTGGCCAGCGTGATGCCGGCCGCGCGCAACTGCTTGAGGATCTCGAACAGCAGGTCGCTCTTGATGGTCGAGGTGACGCGCGGGCTGCTGACGTAGCCGGTCACGCTGAGCGTGATGCCGTCGGGCGTCAACTGGCTGAACGTGACCGACGGCGCGGGCTTGTCGAGCACGCCCGGATGCGCCTCGAAGGCGTGCAGCAGCAGGTCGCGCACCTGTTCGGGGTCGGTGTTCAGCGGGAACGTCAGCATCAGCGTGGCCACGCCCAGGTTGCTGTTGCCCATCGTCACGTTGCGCAGGTTCTGCGAGATCAGTTGCGAGTTCGGCACGATCACGGTGGAGCGGTCGGTGAGCTGGATCTCGGTGGCGCGCACGTTGATGCGGCGGATGTCGCCTTCCACGCCGCTGATGCTGACCATGTCGCCCACCTTGACCGGCCGCTCGGTCAGCAGGATCAGCCCCGACACGAAGTTCTTGACGATCTCCTGCAGGCCGAAGCCGATCCCCACCGACAGCGCCGAGACGATCCACGCGAGGCTGCTCCACTGCACGCCGAGCAGCGACAGCGTCATCAGCACCAGCAGCACGTAGCCGAGGTTGCTGAACAGCGTGACGAGCGAGGCGCGCATGCCCGGATCCATGCCGAGCGTCGGCAGGAATTCGTTGTCGAGCCAGCGCCGCACCGAGCGCAACAGCCAGAAGCCCACGGCCACCGCCACCACCGCGTTGACGATGCGGTCCGGCACGATGTTCAGGCTGCGCAACTTGGTGCCGCCGAGCATCGTCAGCAGGCTGTCGAACAGGTCGCTCGGCGTGGTGCCGAAGCCGCCCGTCAGCAGCGACAGCGCCGCCACCAGCACCAGCAGCGCCACGCCCACGCCCGACAGCAGCGTCGAGGCCTGGTCGAGATGGCTGTCGTCGAGCCCGAACAGGTTCTTGATGGTGACGCCGCTGCGATGCTGTGCCGAGAACAGGCTCGCGCAGACGTCGCGCGTCAGTTGCGTGAGCACGTAGAAGCTGCACAGCACGATCTCGAACCACACGAGTTCGTAGGTGATGAAGCGCGCCACGGTGATATAGCCGATCAGCAACGCGGCCAGCGAGGCGATCACCGCCAGCGACACGGCGGCATGGATCATCCCGGCCAGCGTCGAGCGCGCCTCGGGCTGCTCGCCGGCGGCGGCCAGTTCGGCGCGCGCGCGGTTGGCGCGCAGCAGCGTCGCGCCGATCGTCAGCGCCACCACCAGCGCCACCACCCCGCGCCCGAACAGCGTGACCTGCAGGCTGGTGTCGGCGATCCGGTTCATCTGTTCGAGCGTGCCGGAGATCAGCAGCAGCGCGGCGAGCACGGTCGGGAAGCGCCGCATCGCGAGCGCGACCGGGTCGGCGATCGCCGGCAGCCGCCAGCTCGAATGGCGCGTGCAGAGCAGCGCGCGGCCGAGCCCGGCGATCAGCGCGCAGGTCATCGCCAGCTCGCTGAACTTGGCGGCGAAATCGTCGAGCGCCGGGGTCAGCGGATCGCCGCGCGTGATCGCCACGTACAGCAATTGCACCGCCACGCCGGTGGCGATTACGGTGGCCAGCGCGGTGCCGAGCGCCAGCGCGCTGCGGCGCAGCCGCGTCTCGGGCAGGCGGTTCAGGCTGAACCACGCGAAGCCGTGTTCGAGCAGGCGTCGCCCGCCGCTCCAGATCGCCAGCGCGAGGCCCAGCAGCAGCAGCGTGCCGAGCCGCCGGCCCGGCTCCCAGGCGAACGCGCACTGCGCGCTGATCTGGCCGAAGAAGCCTTGCAGCTTGTCGCGGTCGTCGGGCAGCGGCTTGCCGAACGGCGCCCAGAAGCTCGGCCCGAACAGGCTGCCAGAGCGCAGCGCGAGCTGGTTGCGCAACAGTCCGCGCCGCAGTTTCGCGTATTGCTGATTCAGGTTGGCGAGGTCGTCGCGTTCCGAGGCGGCCTGCTTGAGCAGCGCGTCGAACTGGCCGCGGCGCGTGGTCAGGTCGGCGCGCTGGCGCGCCACGGCCGGTGTTTCGGGCGGCGAGCCGGCCGCGGGCGCGGGGCCGAGCACGTCGAGCTGCGCCTGCACCTGCGCGCGCTGCGGGGTGAGCGCGTCGATCAGCTTGTCGACGTCGGTGCTCAGTTGTTCGGCCGCGCCGTCGAGCGTGTCGAGCTGCTGGCTGCTGATGGCGGCCGAGGTCTGCTGCTTGATGCGGTCCTGCTCGGATTGCAATTGCTTGAGCGTGGCGGCGGCGTCGGCGTAGGAGATCGCCGGCGGCGCGGCGGTGGCGCTGGCGGCGGAGGCGACGATCGGCTGCGCGAAGGCGTCCGGCGCGAGCGGGGCGGCGAGACAGAGCATCCACAGCAGCGGCGCGAATGCGCGCGCCAGTCGGGCGGTCAACGGCATGGAAAACCTTTTGTTCGGCGAGTGCGGCGGAGGCCGTGCAGCGGAGGCCGTGCGGCGAAGGCCGGGCCGCCCGCGTGCCGGGAAGCGCGGGAACGAGATGTTACCGGCTGCGGCCGCCGCTGTGGGCGCGCATGCAACGGCGCCGTATCGGGTGCGCCCGGGCCTGGAGGGCGGCCCGTTCCGCACCAGCCGCGCGGGGCGGGGCCGCACGCGCCATCGGCCGCCGCCCGGCGCGTTGCGCAGCGTCACAGATCGTTACTCGCGTTACACACCGCGGCCGGCCTCGCACGGCCCCCGGGCGAGGCCGCCAAAGCCAGGCCCGGCGCGGTTTTGCGCGATGCCGGCCGGGCTCGGCGCGGCGTCGCGCCCGCCCTGCCGCTGTGGCGGGATCGGGACTGACCCGCTGGTCATCGCGGCCGGTTCTGGTTGACAATCCGCGCACCGGTTCGGCGTGCCTGCGTGGTCTGTTTGGCCTGTTTGGCGCGACCCGCCAGCCGCTGCGAGACCCACAACAATTCCATCGAGATTCCGAGGCACCGACATGACTTTTCCAAAGCGTCCTATCGCCTTTGTCCTCACCGCGACGAATCACGGCACGATGATCGTGAACCGTCACGACCACAACACCACGACCACCGGCTTTCGCTACGGCGTCGGCCATCAGTTGCTGGAGAACGCCTGCTTCGACGCGAGCGAGATCGACTTCGTGCTGGCGATGCTGACGCGCCGCCACGAACTGCACGGCGACGGCGTGGTGGCGATCGACGGCGGCGCGAACATCGGCGTGCATACGCTCGAATGGGCGCGCCACATGCACGGCTGGGGGCGGGTGCTCAGTTTCGAGGCGCAGGAAGTGGTGTTCTACGCGCTGGCCGGCAACATCGCGCTGAACAACTGCCTGAACGCGCGCGCCAAGCTGGCCGCGCTCGGCGAGCGTTGCGGCGAACTGAGCGTGCCGCAACCCGATTACCTCGCGCACGCGAGCTTCGGCAGCCTGGAGCTGCGCCCGCGCGAGAACGGCGAATTCATCGGCCAGACGATCGCCTACGACACCGCCTCGGGCTCCACGGTGCCGATGGTCAGCCTCGATTCGCTGAACCTGCCGCGCGTGGACCTGATCAAGCTCGACATCGAGGGCATGGAGATCGAGGCGCTGACCGGTGCGCGCGACACGCTGCGCCGCTGCAAGCCGATGTTGACCGTCGAGGTGCTGAAGACCGATTCGACCCAGGTCGAGCAGTTCCTGGCCGAGTTCGGCTACCGCTGCGTGCCGGCCGGGCTGAACCTGATCGCCGTGCACCGCGACGATCCGGTGTCGGCGCACCTGCAGGTGGGCGAGGGCGTGGTGTTCATCAGTTGACGGTTCGGGTACACCGTTTGCCCGTGCGGCGGATGCTCGGCTTTCGAAATTGCTGCATGTGTGTCGAATTGAAATAAAAACGTTGTGATTCGTAAATATTTTGGTAAGGAGGCACCGCAACCGCGCATTTTTAGGCATCCTGCGAATTGCCGAATGGTCCGGACCCCGAAGCAGTTGTGTCCGGACCGTGTCGAACCTCGCGCGAATCGTGAAAAGCCGCTAGGGGCTTGCCTTTACGTAGTTTTCGCTACCGTTTTGCGAGGGCTTTTCCAGTATCATGCGCCGGCCGGTGCGAATCACGTCCGGCCGATACGGGGCGGCGCGCCAGGGCGGATCGCCGGGCATGCACGGGTTTCCCGCGGTTGTACGAAAGGTTTTGTAATATCGCTCCGGTACACTCGGCGGCCCTGATTCCGCCCAGTCCGCCACGGCGGTCGATGCAGCCTGCGTTCGGGTACGCAGGCGCATGACGACGATCGCTTCGGTAGCGCCACACTCGCGACGGGTTCCAGCCTGACACTTCTGATTCATGTCCTTCAGTGATTTACCGCGGCGCGCGACGGCCGGTTTTGCGCGCGCCCGCCAGACTTTGCGGCTCGATCGGCTCGTTTCGCCGTTGCTTGCGCTCGGCATCGGCATTGCCCTGCTGTTCGTGTTCCAGCATCTGTCGGAGACCGTCGACTACCGCTCGGTGATCCGGCATCTGCGCGCCCTCACGGCCGGCGAGTGGGCCGGTGCGCTCGGCGCGACCGCCCTCAGCTACGCCGCGCTGGTGGCGCGCGACTGGATCGGCCTGCGCTACGTGGGCGCCAAGGTGCCGCGCGTCTCGCTGTGGATCGGCACCATCGCCGGCACCGCGCTCGGCAACGCCACCGGCTTCGGCGCGCTGACCGGCGGCGCGGTGCGGGTGCGCGTCTACGGCCCCTCGGGCGTCACCACCGCGCAGATCGGCCGCATGACCGTGTTCATGGGCGGCACGCTGATGCTCGGCATCGTCGGCATGACCGCGCTCGGCATGGTCGGCGGCTCCGGGCCGCTGGCCTCGATGCTGCCGGTGCCGGCCGACTGGCTGACCGTGATCGGCGCGCTGATCCTGGTGGCGCTGGCCGGGCTGGTGGCGTTCTGCGGGCGCGAGCCGCGCGAGGTGCGCTCGCGCTGGAGCTGGCTCTCGTTCGACATTCCCGCGCGGCGCGACCTGGTCGCCCAGCTCGTGTTCGCCGCCGTCGACGTGGTGGCGGCCGGCCTCGCGCTGTGGGCGCTGCTGCCGCACGGCCATATCGGCTTCGTCACGTTCATCACCGTCTATTCGGGCGCGCTGCTGCTCGGCATGATCGGCCATACGCCGGGCGGCATCGGCGTGTTCGAGGCCGCCATGGCGTTCACGCTCGGCAGCGCCGTGCCGCCCACCTCGATGCTGGCCGCGCTGCTGGCCTATCGGGCGATCTATTTCGGCGTGCCGCTGGCGCTGTCGGCCGGCCTGCTGGCCGTGTTCGAGGGGCGCGCGGTCAGCCAGCGCTTCGTCTCGACGCAGGCCGCGCAGGTCTCGCAACTCGCGCCGCTGTTCCTGAGCCTCGTGACGTTCGCGGTGGGCGGCATGCTGGTGATCTCGGGCGCCACGCCCGCGTTCTGGCAGCGCATCGCGGTGCTGCGCGGGGTGGTGCCGCTGTGGGTCATGGAAGGCTCGCAGGTGCTGTGCAGCGTGCTCGGCGTGTCGCTGCTGTTCGTCGCGCGCGGGCTGCTGCGCCGGCTCGACGCGGCCTGGTGGATCACGTTCGTCCTGACGCTGATCAGCCTCGCGCTGTCGTTCTCGAAGGGGCTGGCGTTCGTCGAGGCGGGCGTGCTCGGCGCGCTGCTGCTGTTGCTGCTGGTGTCCCGGCGCCGCTTCAACCGTCATTCGTCGCTGTTCGCCGAGCCGTTTACGATCGGCTGGTTCGTGTCGGTGGCGATGGTGCTGATCCTGGCCGTCTGGGTGCTGCTGTTCGCGTTTCGCGACATTCCCTATTCGCAGGAAATCTGGTCGCAGTTCGCGTTCGACGAGCGCGCCTCGCGGGCCTTGCGCGCCACGCTGGCGGCCGGCGTGTTCGCGGCGATGGCCTCGCTTTGGCAGATGCTGCGCCCGGCCGCGGGACGCTTCGTGGTGCCCGAGCCGCAGGATCTGGCCGACGCGGCGCGCATCATCCGCGCCCAGGAGCGCAGCGACGTGGGTCTCGCGCTGATGGGCGACAAGAGCTTCCTGTTCTCTCCGTCGCGCGAGGCGTTCCTGATGTACGCGAAGCACGGCCGCACCTGGGCCGCGCTCTACGATCCGGTCGGGCCGCGCCACGAATGGGCCGGGCTCATCAACGAACTGATCCTGCGCGCGCACACCCATGGCGGGCGCGCCGCGTTCTATCAGGTGCGCGCCGAGGGGCTGCCGCTCTATCTCGATGCCGGCCTCACGCTCGTCAAGCTCGGCGAGGAGGCGCATATCGCGCTGGAGGCGTTCGACCTCAAGGGCTCGAACCGCTCGCATCTGCGCTATGCGCTCAAGCGCGGCGACCGCGAAGCGATGTCGGTCGAGGTGATCGAGCCGCAGGCGGTGCCGGGCATGCTGCCGGTGCTGCGCGAAATCTCCGACGACTGGCTCGACAGCCGCGACGCGCGCGAGAAGAGCTTCTCGGTGGCCGCGTTTCACGACGGCTATCTGGCCACCCAATCGGTGATGCTGGTGCGCCAGGGCGGCGAGCCGGTCGCGTTCGTCACGTTCATGACCACCGACCTGAACACCGACGCCACCGTCGGCGTCATGCGCCACGTGCCCGAGGCCTCGCCGTACGCGATGGAATACCTGTTCACGCAGCTCGCGCTGCATCTGAAGGAAGCCGGGTTCCGCCGCCTGAGCCTCGGCATGGCGCCGTTCTCGGGGATGGGCACCGCGCCGATGTCGTCGCTGTGGCACCGGCTCGGCCGGGTGGTGTGGCGCTTCGGCGGGCGTTTCTACAATTTCCGCGGCTTGCGCGCGTTCAAGAGCAAGTTCGAGCCGCAATGGGAGCCGCGCTATCTCGCGGCTTCCGGTTCGGTCGGCGTTTTCGTGACGCTTGCCGATTTGTCTTTGCTGGCAGGAGGTCGGCGTTCATGAAGTGGAATCATTGGGGCCGATTGGCCATCTCGGCGGCGTTCGTTCTTGTCCAGGCAAGCGGCGCCCATGCGGCGGAAACCGCCAAACCGGCCGCTAAAACGAATGCGGCAAGTGCGGCGCATGCCGGCGCCGCCAGTGCGGCGCATCCCGCCTCGGCCGTGATCGGCGAGGCCGGCGTGCCGAGCCGCCTGCCGGGCGGGCGCTACGGCGACGTGATCGTCGTGAAGCCCGAGGGCGAGATCCACGGCTTCGTGGTGCTGTATTCGGCGGCCGGCGGCTGGAGCGCCGACGACCAGAACACGGCCGCCGTGCTGGCCAAGGCCGGCGCGCTGACGGTGGGCGTGGATACCGCGCGCTACGCGGCCAATCTGGCCAAGACCAAGGAAAGCTGCCATCAACTGGTGGGCGACGCGGAAGCGGTCAGCCACCAGCTCGAACGGCAGATCAAGACCTCGCGCTACTACGCGCCGATCGTGGCCGGCATCGGGCAGGGCGGCGCGCTCGCGCGGCAGGTGCTCGCGCAGGCGCCCGAGAACACCATCTCCGGCGCGGTCACGGTGGCGCCGGCCGCGACGCTCGATCCGCGCTTCAAGATGTGCCCGCCGGACCCGACGGTCAGCCGCCGCAAGACGCCGGGCTTCGTCGACACGGCCGCCACCGGCGATGCATCGAAGCTGGTCGCGCTGCTCGCGCCGCACCTGCGCGACGGCACGGCCGACGAGCTCGACGTATCCGACCTGCCGCTCGTGGAGTTGCCGGCCAAGCCGGGCAGCGCCGCGTCGGCCGACGGCAACCTGCTGGCGATCGTGATTTCCGGCGACGGCGGCTGGCGCGATCTCGACAAGACGATCGCCGAGGCCTTGCAGAAGGATGGCGTGTCGGTGGTCGGCATCGACAGCCTGCGCTATTTCTGGAGCGAGAAAACGCCGGCGCAGACCAGCCACGATCTGGCGCGCGTGATGCAGACCTACATGGCGCGCTGGCATGCGTCGCATGTCGCGCTGATCGGCTATTCGTTCGGCGCCGACGTGATCCCATTTGCCTACAACCGGCTGCCGCCGGCGCTGCAGGAGAAGGTGGCCGTGATGTCGCTGCTCGGCTTCGCGCCGACGGCCGATTTCCAGATTCGCGTGACCGGCTGGCTCGGCATGCCGGCCAGCGATCAGGCACTGAAGGTGCGTCCGGAATTCGACAAGCTGCCGGCCAAGCAGGTGCAGTGCTTCTACGGCGCGACCGAGAAGGAAACGCTGTGCCCGGCGTTGGCCGGCACGGGTGCGGAGGTCGTCAAGACCGGCGGCGATCACCATTTCGGTGGCGATTACCTGTCGCTGGAGCGGCGCATCCTGGCGGCGTTCAGGAAGAATATCGGCGCGCGTTGAGAGGTTGACGGGGCGTTGATCATGCGTTGATCGCCGAATCACGGCGGCGCGGGCCTTCGGGCTTGCGCCGCCGTTTTCGTTTAGGGATTTCGCCGCATTTTGCTTCATGTTTTCCTTTCGTCGCCCCGATTGCTGAACCGCGCTCACGAGCCCGTGCACGGCTGGCGGGCTTCACGCGGCGCGGCTGCCTTTGCTACATTCCCCGGCTGACGTCCACGCGGGCCGCGCGCATTCTGCCGCCGCCCGCCCAACCGGAGAATCGATCATGTCCACGCCCACGCAGATCCACAACAAAGTCGTCGTCATCACCGGCGCGAGCAGCGGGCTCGGCGAAGCCGCCGCGCGCCGGCTCGCCGCCGACGGCGCCCGCATCGTGCTCGGCGCGCGCCGCATCGAGCGGCTCGACGCGCTGGTGGCCGAGCTGAAGGCGCACGGCGCCGAGGCGCTGGCGGTGGCCACCGACGTGACGCAACGCGACGAGGTGCAGCGGCTGGTGGATACCGCCGTGGCCAGCTTCGGCCGCATCGACGTGCTGATCAACAACGCCGGGCTGATGCCGCATTCGCCGCTGGAGCGCGGCAAGACCGACGACTGGGACCGCATGATCGACGTGAACCTGAAGGGCGTGCTGTACGGCATCGCCGCCGCGCTGCCGCACATGCAGGCGCAGAAATCGGGACACCTGATCAACGTGGCGTCGGTGGCGGCGCACAAGGTGCGCCCGGGCAGTGCCGTGTATGCGGCCACCAAGGCGGCGGTGCGGATGCTGTCGGAAGGGCTGCGCCAGGAAGTGAAGCCGTACGGCATCCGTACCACGGTGATCTCGCCCGGCGCGATCGACACCGAACTGCCCGACAGCATCACCGAGGCCGACATCGCGGCGGCCGTGCGCGAGTTCTACGGCATCGCGCTGCCGGCCGAATCGTTCGCGAATCTGGTGGCCTATGTGATCGGCGCGCCTGAGGACGTGGATATCAACGAAGTGGTGTTCCGGCCGACGCGGCAGGAGTTTTGAGGGCACGGGGGCGTGCGGCCTTCGCCTGACGGTTGAGCGGCTGACTTCTCGATAGCTATACGGCTCACGGCTCGACAGCTCGACAGTCGATTCAACCCCGCTTCACCCACCCGCCGCCCGCACCGGCAAATCCGCCGCGTAGCGCCCCGGCGTCACGCCGAGCGTGCGGCGGAACATCTCGATGAACGCGCTGACGTTGTCGTAGCCGAGTTCCAGCGCGATGGTCGTGACCGGCGCGCCGGCCGCGAGCCGTTCGAGCGCGCGCAGCACGCGCGCCTGCTGGCGCCATTGCGCGAAGCTCATGCCGGTTTCCGCCGCGAAGCGCCGGCTCAGCGTGCGCGGCGCGATGCCGGCCCAGTGCGCCCAATCGGCCGCGCCGCGATGGTCGGCCAGGTCGGCCGCCAGCGCATCGGCGATCCGCGCCAGGCGCCGATCGCTCGGCTTCGGCAGGCCCAGCGCCTGCGCCGGCGAGGCCGCGATTTCCGCCACGATCAGCTCGGCGATGCGCGTCTCGTCGGCATCGTGCGAGCCGCCCGGCCAGCTTGCCGCACGCCGCACCGCCTCGCGCAGCAGCGGGTTGGTGCGGATCGCGCGCGGCTCGGCCGGCAACGCCGCGCGCGCCGCCGCTTCCTCGACGAACACGCTCCAGCCCGAGAACGGGCCGTGCGAGCGCAGCGAATGCCAGTGGTGGGGCGGCACCCAGATCGCATGGGTGGCCGGCACGACCCACTGCTGCGCCTCCAATCCCACCGACAGCAGCCCGCTCAACGCGCCGATCAACTGGCCGCGCGGGTGCCGGTGCACGTCCGTTTCGCGTGCCGCTGACTGCGTCAATTCAGCAGCCGCAACTAACGGTCCGCCTGACTGGAGTACGAGTGGTGGGGGCAGCAGCGGATCGAGCATGGCCGAAATTCCGTATCGAATGGCTTGCATGAGGGAGTTGGGCCGATTCTATCTCGATAAACTGGTTTCTATCGAAACCGGCGTCGCGCGGCGACTGCCCAAGGAGAATCACGATGCGAGCGGAACAACTGCTGCCCGACGGGCAGAACCAGGCCGATCTGAACGGCGTGACCGTGCGCAAGGGCACGGTGGGCGCGTTTCTCTTCAATGCGCGCGTGCTGGGCACGCCCGATGCGACGCCTCAGGCGCGCGCCGAGGCGCGGGCGGACATCCTGGCCGCGCTGCCGGCGCTGCGCGCACTCGGCCTGTTCGAGGTGCTGGAAGTGCGCGACCCCGCCTTGCGTGCCTGGATCGGCGCACAGTGAGCGTCGATCCATCGAACGCAGCGCGCCACCCCCAACCGGATATCCACGGAGAAAACCCATGAAAGCAGCGATCGTGAAATCGGCCGGCCAGGCGCCGGTATACGGCGATTTCGACGCACCGCGCGCCGCCGCCGGCAGCCGCGAGATTCGCGTGCGCGCCGCCGCCCTGAGCCATGTCACGCGTTCGCGCGCGGCGGGCGTGCATTACACGTCGGAGGCGGCGGGCCAGGGCGGGGCGTTCATGCCGTTCGTGCCCGGCATCGATGGCGTGGGCGAGGACGCCGACGGCCGGCGCGTCTACTTCTTTGCGCCGGTCGCGCCGCATGGCGCGATGGCCGAGCGCAGCGTCGCCATCGATGCGCATTGCCTGCCGCTGCCCGACGCGCTCGACGACGTGACGGCCGCCGCGCTGGCGATCCCCGGCATGTCGTCGTGGGCCGCGCTCAAGGAGCGCGCGCGGCTCCAGTTCGGCGAGACGGTGCTCGTCAACGGTGCCACCGGCTCGTCGGGGCGGCTCGCCGTGCAGCTCGCGAAATATCTGGGCGCGGGCAAGGTGATCGCCACCGGGCGCGACGCCACCGCGCTGGCCGAACTGACCACGCTCGGCGCCGACGTGATCGTGCCGCTGACCCAGGACGACGCGCTCGACGCCGCGCTGCGCGAACAGTTCTCGGGCGGCGTGGACATCGTGCTCGACTACCTGTGGGGGCCGAGCGCCCACGCGCTGCTCGGCGCGGCGGCGCGCGCGCTGCCCGACCTGGCCGCGCTGCGCTACGTGCAGATCGGTGCGATCGGCGGCAGCGAGATCTCGCTGCCGGCCGCCGTGCTGCGCGCCACCGCGATCACGCTGATGGGCAGCGGGATCGGCAGCGTGCCGCTGCCGATGCTGATCGAGGCGCTGCGCATGGTGCTCGACGTCGCGCCGCGCGCAGGGTTGCGGATCGACGCGCACGCGGTGCCGCTGGCGCAGGTCGGCGAGACGTGGGCCAAGACGGACAGCCGGCGGCGCACGGTGTTCACGATCGATTGAGGCCGGGGTGGCGTGATTTCGGAACGGCCAGTTTGATGGGGTGATCGTATCGTTTCGATAAGAAAAGTTATCTTAACGATACGATGGTGTGTCAGGAATTCATGGTGTCGTTGCTGCTTACACCAGCGCTCATGCAAGCAAGGTCGTGGTGCTGGCGCGGACGTGCCCGGCGTGACTGACGTTCAAGCGGCGGCTCGCCCCGAGCCAGCCCATCTGACCTGATGCCTGGATAAGCTCGAATGTCCGCTCCGGGTTCGACGTACGCGCTTGCCTTCGGTGCGTCTCGACGTCAGTCGGTGCCCGAGCTGTCGTCGCCACCCGATTTCAGCGATTGAAATCCCGCGAACGCGAAATTCGTCAGTTCAAAGGCGGTCTGCGAATCCGATTTTCCGGACACGTTCGGCAACGTGACGCTGCGAGCGGACGTCCGCAGCCCCGAGCCCCCGCGCGAGCGTGCCGGGCTCGGTGGCCGGGTCGCCGCGCTTGCTGCGGGCGATGCATGGCGCAGCGCCGTCAACGAATCCTTCAGATGCTCCCGCCCGACGTTGAAGCGGCGTACTACCTTGCCCCGTTCGGTATCGCTGTCGTAGCCGTCGTCGCGTCCGCGATTCGCGTCCGGCGCCTCGATCGAGCCGCTGCCGCCGACCCACACCGCACCGGTCATACGCTTGGAACTGCGCAGCGCGGCCGGCGTCGTGAGCCCGTCGAGCGCGGTCTGGCTTGCGAGTGCCGCCGCGACGTGCGGATCGGATTGGCCGGCGAGGATCGCCGGGAAGGCGTGGAACGGTTGATGGGCGTCGGCCTGACCGGTTGTCGACAGGCCGGACTCGAACAGCCCGGTATGCGCGACGATTTCGTTGTCGGGGCCGGGAAGCAGTGATAGGCCGGTGCTGGTGCGCGCGGCGGCCGCGACCGCGACGGGCACCGGCCTGCCCTGGATCGCGCTGCGTTCCGCCGTCGCGGAGATCTCGTGCCTGCCGCGCTTGCCCTTCCGAAACTCGGGCGAGGCCGCCGAGTCGTCGCGGAATTGTTTCGGCGTGGTTGCCGTGCCCTTGCCCATCGAGACGAGTGGCGCCCGCAGCGGCCCCGTGTGGTTGAACGCACCGAGATTGCCGCTGCCCAGCGCGTTATCCACTTGACTCAAGCGTCTGCCGTGCGGCGTGGTGGGAGAGGGGATCGCGGGCGCCGGCGTTGGCGTCGCGGGCGTGCTTGAACTTGGCGCGGTGCTCGCTGGTTCGCGTCCGCGCTTTGTCCCCTTGCCGGACGAAGATTTCCCACTGAGCATGTTGGTTCTCCTTTCGATGGCGCCGCCGCGTGACGGCATCGTCATCCATGTGGGTCACACAAGTTCTGTGCCAGCGGGAGGGTGGCGTCGAACGCTTACTGGGCAAGGCTCCAGGAAACCTTTGCACGTTCGCGCGGGCAGGAAATCACCCAGCACGCATTCACGGGCGGACGCCTGCGAGATGTACGGCGCGGCTTCGCTGCGTGTGTAGCGCAGCGCGGAATGATGGGGAGCACGCACCCATTCGCTGGGTCGATTTCCACCCGACGCGACGCTGGAGGCTTGGGTGATAGATCGGCAAGAGCACGTTGCCGGGAGGGGGCGGGACGGGACGCATGCGGGCAGCAATGAGCGTCCGTTCTAGGGTGCGGGGCTGGCGGCTGGCTTCGGAGCGTCGAAGCCAGCCGCCCACCCTCAAAATTGATGCGACACCGTCACCTGCGCCGTCGACGGCGGGTTCGGCACACGGCAAAGGCGGCCAGCGATGCCGCAGCGGCGAGCGTCAACGTTACGTTGAACATCACAGGCGGCGTCATGCCTCGATCCCGAGCCGTTTCGCGGCAGCCTGCGCGGCCAGCTTCGCCTGCCCGTCCATCCATTTGCGGCTGTCGCGCATCGCTTGCGTGCGCTCGGGGCCGGCCTGCTCGGGCGTGCCGTTCAGGAACGGCGGCGCGGGCGCGTATTCGATCGTCAGCGCCGCGCGGCGCGCCAGTTCCTCGCCCTTCAGTTGCGCGACCAGCGTCAGCGCGAAATCCACGCCGGCCGTCACGCCGCCCGCGGTCATGCGGTTGCGGTCGGTCACGACGCGCTGGTCCACATGCCGCGCGCCGAGGATCGGCAGCAGGTCGGCCACGGCCCAGTGCGCCGTGGCGTCGTAGCCGCGCAGCAGCCCGGCCGCGCCGAGCAGCAGGCCGCCGGTGCACACGCTCGTCACCCACTTTGCAGTGCGCCCGCGCGAGGCCAGGAAATCGAGCGTGGCCGGATCGTTGATCGCGTCGATGGTGCCCATGATGCCGCCGGGCACGAACAGCACATCGACATCGGCCGGGCATTCGGTGAATGTGCGGGTTGGCGCGAACGGCAGGCCTTCGACGCTCGATACGGCGTCGCGCGTCTTGCCGACGAGTTGCGTGTCGAAGCGCGCGACCTTGAAGACGGTCAACGGGCCGACCAGATCGAGCGCCACCATCTGCGGGTGGATCAGCATGGCGACCTTCGGTGCGTCGGGCGGCAACATGTTCATCATGCGCAGGTGGTCGCGTGCCGCGGCGTCGGGGGCGGCGGGCATGGCGGGCGCTGCGGATTCGCTCGCGAGCGCGGGGCCGGCGGACGTGGCGGCGGCGGCCAGGCACAGCGTGCCCAGCGTCAGGAAATCGCGGCGTGAGGCGGAAGAATGTGTCATGAAACAAGGCTCCGGATGGAAAGTCGGAACGAAGCAGGGCGGCCAACGGCGTGTGCGGTTGGCGATCGACACGATGTCGATGGCCGGGCACGCGCACGCATTCGGCACGCGCGAGGCGGGCGCCGGCTGGCAAGCAATGGAGTGCGGGGAGCGAGCGGATCGGCGATCCCGCGCGCGGTGATCGGCGTGGAATCTACGGATGCGGAAATCCCTCGGTGTTATGCGAGCGACAACACGCGCGAACGCGGAAAGACATTCGTTATCCGTACGATCGGCTTAATGGCGCGTGACGAGAGGTGGCGCGCGTGCGCCGAGCGAGCCATGAACGGGGCTCGCGGAAGGGGGCGCCTCATCGGCCGGAAACGGCCGGCGGGCGCCGGTCGCCAGCCGCAGCCAATAGGCCGGCAGCGGCAAGGTCGGGGCGAGGCCGATCGCGAGTGCTGCACTGAACGGGCACAGGTCGCCCGCGTGTTGCGTATTGGCGTGCGGTGCGGGGTGCGGCGGCGAGCCGGCCAGCGCCTTGGCCAGATCGGCCTCGGCGGCCTGCGCGGCCGGATCGGCGCTGCGGCTGCCGTTTCCGTTGCCGCCGAGCGTCGGCGCGTCGCCGAACAACGCGCCGTGCCCGCTGCAGATCGACAGGTCGACGCCGCGCCCGCCGATGCTCGGGGCGAGCATCAGGCCGGGCGGAAGCAGCAGGCGGAACACGACGACCAGCAGCAGCAACGAGGCCGCCGCCGGGTGCGTCAGACGCTGTGCTAGCAGATGGCGAAGTCGGATCATGGCGCGCGTATTTTAGACGCGTCGCCCGCGATTCGAAATGAAACCGTCAACTGTTTTCACAGGGATATGAAACGATCCGCAAGCGGCAAGCGGCAAGCGGCAAGCGGCAAGCGGCAAGCGGCAAGCCGCGCACAGGCTGCGATCAACCGTCCGATGGCGCGAACGTCTCGCCCCGAAACACCCGCACCGGGTTGCCGCGCGCCACCGCGCCATGTTGCCGATGCCGCTCGCGGCGTTCGCGCAGCGCCTGCTGTTCGGCTTCCTGCTGCAAGCGCCAGCCGAGCAGTTGCAGCGCGAGCCGCCGGTTCGCGTGCTGGCTGCGCTCGCTTTCCACGCGTACGGCAATCCCGCTGGCCAGATGCGTGGCACGGATCGCCGAAGCCGTCTTGTTGACGTGCTGGCCGCCGGGGCCGCGTGCACGCATCGCCTCGAAGCGCACCTCGCCGTCGGGCGGTGGCGGCGCGACGGCGCAGCGCGCCACGCCGATGAACCAGTTGCGGCGCGGATGCCGTACGCGAAACGGACTCGCGCAGATCCATTGCAACGTGCCGGTCCAGCGCGCGGCGAGCGCGTCGGCGGCGGCATTGCGGTGCGGTCCACCGTCCGGTTCGCCCAACTCGACCAGCACCGAGCGGAACGTGCCGGGGCGTTCGCCCGGCACGTCCTCGAGCACGGACAACGCCACGTGTGCGGCGTCGGCCTCGCTTTGCAATTGCCGCAGCGCATGCGCCACCGCCAACTGGCATTCGAGCGGGCCGTGCGCGGCTGTCAGATGAAGCAGCATCAGCAACCCTCCCCGGCGGTCTTGTAGGTCAGCACCGGCGCGAGCCGCGCCAGACGGCGCACCAGGCCGGCCGCTTCGAGCGCGTCCACTACGCTGTCGATCGGCTTGTAGGCCTGCGGCGCTTCCTCGTACAGCAGTTCGCGGTTCTCGCAGATCACCTGGCTGCCGAGGCGCGTGCGCGTCAGTTGCGACGGCGAAAAGCGCGCTTCGAGCCGGCCCCGGCAGTCGCCGCGCGCCCACTTGCGGCCCGCGCCGTGCGCGAGCGAATCGAGATGCCCGATGTCACCGCACGGCAGCGGTTGCACGAGGTAGCTGTAGTCGCCTCGCGAGCCGGGGATCACGACCGGCCCGGCGTCGGCCGGCGTCGCGCCCTTGCGGTGCAGCCAGCCGGGCGTGCCGCCGATCGTGGTGTGGCTCAGGAAGTTGTGATGGACGTCGAGCAGCGGTGCGCCCTCGCTGCGCCAGCGCGCCAGCATGCGCCGCGCGATCAGCTCGCGATTGATGCGCGCGTAATGCAGCGCTGCATCGTGCTGTTCCAGATACGTGGCGCAATCGGCGCTGGTGTCGTCGAGCCCGCCGTGGCCGTGCGCATGCGTGTGCCGTTCGAGGATCGCCTGGCCGAAGCCGCGCGAGCCGCTGTGCACGAGCAGCAGCAGGCGTTCCGGCGCGATGCCGAGCGCGCGCAGCGCGGCTTCGTCGTGGATTGCATCGAGCTTCTGCAGCTCCGCGAAATGATTGCCGCTGCCGATCGTGCCGAGCGAGGCCGCGAAGCCGTGATCGGCGAGGCCGGCCGCCGCGAGCAACGGCTGCCAGCTCGCGTCGAGCCGGCCGTCGATTGAGCCAAGCTGGTTCGCGAGCTTCGTCACGCTGCTGCGCCGCGCGTCGAGCGCGGTTTGCCACAGCGCCATGCCGCAGCCGATGTCGCCGCCGATCAGCGCCGGATACAACCGGCCCGTCGAGAAGAACGCCGCGCCGACCGGATAGCCGCGCCCGGGATGCAGATCCGGCATGCCGGCGACGCGCTGCATGCCCGGCAGGCCGGCCGTGTGTTTCAGTTGGCGGATCGCTTCGCCTTCGATCCAGGTTGCCGGGGACGCGCACAACGTGACGCCGTCCGCCAGCTTTTGCAGGGGAGTGCCCATGAGGGATTCCGTTCGAGAAGAAAGAGAACGGCGGGCCATGGACCGGGCGACGCGCACGCAGGCGCGGCTCGATTCGAGAGGGGGATATCGGCGCGGCGCGCCGTGCATGACCTATCGCGACGGCCCGGAAATCCGGAACGTCAGGATGGCGAATGGCACGGCGGGAAGCGAGGGCTGCCTGGCGCTGGCCGACAGGTCATGTCGGCGAAGCGGCAAGGCGGCTTGACGCGATCGACCCGGTTACGACCCGCAACGGGAGGAGAGCTGGCGTGACGTCATGGTGCGGTTCTCCTTGGCAGGTCGGGGTGATCGGAAGGGCTTGAATCTAGCACGCGCGCTTTTCGGCCGGCAAGCGCACCTCGCCGCAGCGTGGCGCGCACGCATCGCCGCTCGCTTCACTCACTTCAGATACGAGCGAATCACCTGCATGACGACCTCGGCTTCCTCGCTGCGGTGCGCCTCGTCGGTTTCCTTGACGACGTGCTCGCGCATATGGCCCTCGATGACCGAGGACATCAGCCCGTTCGCCGCGCCGCGGATCGCCGCGATCTGCTGGAGGATCGCCACGCAATCGCCGTCCTGATCGAGCTGGGTTTCGAGCGCGCGCAGTTGCCCCTGCATCCGTCGGACCCGGGCCAGCAACTTCGGTTTGTCGTGAATCGTATGCATGTCGGAGGGTGTTTTTATACTGGGGGGGAGTATACTGCGCTCCGTTCTCCAGTCTCTTGGAACGTGGAAATGACTGAATTCTCGACCCTGCTGCAACAGGGCAATGCCTGGTTGTTCGTGCCCAGCGCGATCCTGTTGGGTGCGCTGCACGGGCTCGAACCCGGCCATTCTAAAACGATGATGGCGGCGTTCATCGTCGCGATTCGCGGCACGGTCGGGCAGGCGGTGCTGCTGGGGCTGTCGGCGACGCTCTCGCACACGGCCGTGGTGTGGGCCGTGGCCATGACGGGCCTCTATTTCGGCCGCAACTGGAGCGCCGACGCGACCGAGCCGTATTTCCAGATCGCCTCGGCCGTGATGATCATCGCGATCGCGGCGTGGATGCTGTGGCGCACCTGGCGCGAGCAGCGCGCCGCGCATGCGCATCATCACGACGATGATCACGCGCATGGCCACGATCATCACCATGACGAGGCGCGGCTCATCGACACCGGCCACGGCGTGGTGCGGCTCGAGATCTTCGAGGATGGCGTGCCGCCGCGCTTCCGGTTGCGCAATGTCGGCCGGGGCGGGCAGGCGTGGCCGGCGAGCCAGGTGGCCGTGGAAATCGCACGGCCCGACGGCAGCGCTCAGATGTTCCGTTTCGTGCAGCGCGACGGTTTTCTCGAATCGGCCGACGCGATTCCCGAGCCGCATGCGTTCATGGCGCGGCTGTGGCTCGGCCACGGCAACCATAGCCACAGCTACGCGGTGGCCTTCGGCGAAGATCACGCGCACGCGGCCGGGCTCGACATGCAGGCCGACGGCTATCAGGATGCCCACGAGCGCGCCCACGCCAACGACATCCGGCGCCGCTTCGCGGGCGGCGGCGTCACGACCGGGCAGATCGTCATGTTCGGCCTGACGGGCGGGCTGGTGCCGTGCCCGGCGTCGATCACGGTGCTGCTGCTGTGCCTGCAACTGAAGCAGTTCACGCTGGGCGCGGCGCTGGTGCTGTGCTTCAGCATCGGGCTGGCCGCGACGATGGTGGCCTCGGGCACGCTGGCCGCGTTGAGCGTCAGGCATGTGTCGAAGCGCTGGAGCGGCTTTGGCGGCTTCGCGCGCCAGGCGCCGTATTTTTCGGGCGGGCTGATCGTGCTGGTGGGCCTGTATCTCGGCTATCAGGGCGTTGCGACGCTGGCCTGAACGCAGTTCGACGTTTTCCGGAAAGATCTCATGGCAGTCAAATCACCGTGCATCGAGCTTTGCGCGTTCGACGGCAAGACGGGTTTGTGCACCGGGTGCTTTCGCACCCGCGAGGAGGCGCGGGCCTGGAAGGGCATGACCGATCATCGCCGTCATCAGATCCTCAACGAGCGGAAGCGCCGGCAGGCGAAGCTGGGGCGCAGCGTGGCGGTGGCGAAGGGCGAGGATTGAGTTGCGCGGGATGAACCGGCCGCAAACCAACCGTGTCATCAGCCCGAATCACCCCCGCGCCACCGGACTCAACACCCGCCGCACGAGCGGCAACCCCGCCGCCGCGAACAACGCCAGCCCGGCCGCCGCCACGAACAGCGGTGCGCCGCGCCCCGGCGTGTAATGCATGAACGACGGCAGGCATTGCCCCGCGAAGATCGCCATCGACAGGTTGCCGAGCGCCCGCCCGCGCCGGTTCGCCGGGCTGGCTTCGACCGTCATGTGATTGACGAGCGGAATCGACAGGCCGAAGCCGGTGCCGAGCGCCACCGCGCCGGCCACGAACGGTGCGAGCGACGCGGCGCAGGCGAACACGCCGTGCGCGACGGCGTAGGCGAGAAACGCAGCCGTCAGCGTGGCGGGTGCGCCGAGGCGCGTACTGACACGCGGCATCGCGGCCGCCACGCCCACCGCCACCAGCGACACGAACGCCAGAAAATAGCCGGTGCCCGCTTCGCCGATGCCGAGCTCGTGAAAGCGCAGCGGCAGCACGATCACGGCCGAGAAGAAGCACGCCATCGACAGCAACGCCGCGCAATAGACGCTCTTGAGCGCGTCGGGCAGCGGCGTGCCGCTGTCCGGCTCGCGCGGCGCGCCGCGTTCATCGGGCACGAACCGCAGCACGCAGGCAAACAGCAGCCACGCCACCGCGTATTGCAGGAACGGATACCACCAGCCGCGCACGGCCAGCCAGCCGCCCAGCATCAGGAACGCCACGCCGCCGAGCTCGATCGCCATGCCCTGGCGCGCGATCATCGCGAGCCGCTGGCGGTCCTCGTAGAACGCCGAGATCAACCCGGTGCCGGTGGCCATCACGAGCGCCGTCGCGCCGCCGAGCAGGAAGCGGCTGCCCAGCACGGCATATGGGCCGTGCAGCAGTGCGCCGCCCAGCCCGAGCGCGCCATACAGCGCGAGGCCGAGCAACAGCGCGCGGCGCAGGCCGATCCGATCGGCGATGCGGCCCGCGATCGGCCCGAGCACCACCACGCCCACCGACGGCATCGTCACGAGCCAGCTCTCCAGCCCGCTCAGGCCGAGCTGCAGCGACACGCGCTGCAAGCCCGGCACGAGCGCGCATCCCACCATGATGGTCAGGCAGGCCACGCTCAGCAGCGTGGTTTCGCCGGCTTTTCCCAATGCTTGTTTCACGATGTCCGATCCTTGACGGCATTCGCCGCCTGTTCTACGATGTCCACTCAGTGAGACAATAGTTTCGATATATGGAGCAGGATAAGAAGGCATCGCCGCGTCGTCAAGGCGCGGCCGGTGCGCGCGCCGCCGCGCATGCGTCGAATCCGGCTTCGGCCGAGCCCGATCGTCACGCGGCGCAAGACACGCATGAAGGCGAAGGCGAGGGCGCAGCCGGCAAGCAGGTGATCGCGCGCGCGGCGGCAGTGCTGCGCGCGCTCGAAGGGCAGACGGGCGGGCTGTCGCTGGCGCGGATCGCGCAGGGCGCGAACCTGCCGCGCAGCACCGTGTATCGCATCGTCGCGGCGCTGGAGGCGCAGCAGATGGTGATGTCGGGCGCGGACGGCGTGCGGCTCGGGCCGGCGCTCGCGCGGCTGGCCGCATCGGCGCATACCGACCTGGTGGCGGTGGCGCGCCCGCACGTCGAGGCATTGAGCCAGCGCACGCGCGAAACGGTCGACCTGTGCCAGTTCCGTGGGCAGCACGCGATCAGTGTCGATCAGGCCGTGTCGAACCAGGAGCTGCGCGTGGTGTCGCCGGTCGGCACCGCGTTTCCGGCGCATTGCACGGCGCACGGCAAGGCCTTGCTGGCGCGCCGCAGCGACAGCGACGTCGCCGCGCTGTTCGCCGCCGGCATGCCGAAGCGCACCGGTGCCACGCTGGCCAGCCTCGATGCCTTGCTGAAGGATCTCGCGCGGGTGCGCAAGCTCGGCCATGCCATCGATGCGCAGGAGCACGCCGAGGGCGTGTGCGGCATCGGCGTGTGGCTGCGCACCGGCCTGCCCGACGATTACGCGATCGCGATCGCCGTGCCGGCGCTGCGTTTCGAGCGCCAGCGCGAGGCCTTGCTGTCGGCGCTGATGCAATGCAAGTCCGAGATCGAAGCGTTGATGCACACGGCCGCCGCGCGCTGAATTCATGTCACACTCGCGCGCATGACTGCCCATCCGCCGACCGCCGCTCCCTCTCTCGATTCACCCGCTGCGTCCGTTTCGTCCGCTCCGTCCGGCTTTCCCGATGCCGACGAGCTGGCCATGCTGCGTGCGTGGTACGAGGGCATGTCGGTGCGCGCGGCGGCCGAGCGTTATCTCGGCGACCGGCTCGGCCAGGGCCGCTCGGCACGCGGCGTGCTCGGCGCGATCCGCCGCCGTCTGGTGGCGGCCGCCACGCGAGCCGGGCGACGCGATCTGGCCGAGCTGCTCGCGCATGCGCCGGCCGAGCGCACGCAACAGGCGCGCGCGGTGGCCGAGGCGATCGTGCAACTGCGTCACGCCCGCTTGCCCGAGCCGCACGTCGGCGACGACGTTGACCTTTGGCTGCCCGCGCGCGCCGTGGCGGCGCTGCGCGCGCACGGCATCACCACGCTGGCCGACCTGACGGTGCGCATTCCGCGCCGCCGCCAATGGTGGAAGGCGATCGACGGGCTCGGCCCGGCCAGCGCGCGCCATATCGAGGCGTTCTTCCGCGCGCATCCGGCGCTGACCGAACGCGCCCGCGCGCTGGTGGCCTCGGCCGCGCCGGCCGCGATCGTGCCGTGGGAGCAACTGCGCCTGCCGCACGAGGTGGACGGCACGGCCGGCACGTTCCGCGCGCCGCGCGCGACCTGCACGCTCGACGCCGACAACGATTACACCGCCGTGCAGGCCTGGCTCTCGCTGCACGAATCGGAGGCCACGCGCCGCACCTATCGCAAGGAGGCCGAACGATTGATCCTGTGGGCGATCGTCGAACGCGGCCGCGCGCTGTCGTCGCTGACCACCGAAGACGCGCTCGCCTACCGCGCGTTCCTGCGCCGCCCCGAGCCGGCCGAGCGCTGGACCGGCCCGATCCGCCCGCGCCGCGCCGCCGACTGGCGGCCGTTCACGGGCGCGTTGTCGGCGCGCTCGGCCGCGCATGCGCTGTCGGTGCTCGGCGCGCTGTTCCGCTGGCTCGTCGAACAGCGCTATCTGCTCGCGAATCCGTTCTCGGGCGTGAAGGTGCGCGGCGGGGCACGCTCGGCCGCGCTCGACTCGTCGCGCGTGTTCAGCGACGGCGAATGGCAGATCGTGCGGGTGATCGCCGACGGCCTCGAATGGTCGGGCGGCTGGGAGCCGGCCGCCGCGCAGCGGCTGCGCTTCCTGCTCGATTTCTCGTATGCCACGGGCCTGCGCGCGAGCGAACTGGTGGGCCTGACGCTCGGCGCGATCCGCAGCGACGCGCGCGACGACCGCTGGATCCACCTCGTCGGCAAGGGCGGCAAGGCCGCGCGCGTGGCGCTGCCGCCGCTGGCCTGGCAGGCGCTGACGCGCTACGCGGGCGAGCGCGGCCTGTCGATGGTCGCGACGCAATGGCGGCCCGACACGCCCGTGATCGGCGCCCTGGCCGGCGACGTGCAGGCCGGCATCAGCGGCGTGCGGCTCTGGAAGGTGCTCAAGCGCTTCTTCATGCAGCTGTCCGAACAGTTCGCCGCCGATCACCCGCCGCTCGCCGACAAGCTGCGCCGCGCAAGCCCCCACTGGATGCGCCACACGCACGCCACCCACGCGCTCGCGCGCGGCGCGGAACTGACCACGGTGCGTGACAACCTGCGCCACGCGTCGATCTCGACCACCTCCATCTATCTGCACGGCGACGAGGTCAAGCGCGCCAAGCAGATGGCCGACGCATTCGGCGCGAAATCGTGAGCGCGGCGTAAGTTTGTCAACGGGCGCGTCTCCGACAGGCGCACCGTCGCAAATTGATACGTGTTTAGCTGACAATCCGCGTTGTTTCGACTTCTTCGTTGTGCCGCGCACGCGTAAAATGCGTCGCGATTCCCGCCGTCTCGCACACTTCCGCCAACGCATGCCGGCGCCGCGCCGGCCCGCGCGTTGCCGCGGCACCCGCTATCACCACGATGACATCGACCACACGTTTCTTCCGGTGCACGGCAGCGCTGGCCTGCGCGCTGGCGAGCGCCGTGCTCTCCGCGCCCGCCGTTCACGCCGCTTCGCCGGCAACGTCACCGGCCGCCGCGCCGGCCATCGTCGTCGACACCGGCCACACGCCCCTGCATCCGGGCGCGACCGGCGCCAGCGGCCGCGTCGAATACCGCTACAACCTCGACCTGTCGGCGGCGGTCGCGGCCGACCTGGCCGCGCAGGGTGATCGCGTGTTTCGCACCTCGGCCGACGGCCGCGAGATCGCGCTGGCCGCGCGTGCCACGCAGCACCCCGACGCGAACCTGTTCATATCGATCCATCACGATTCGGTCCAGCAGCAATATCTCGATGCGGGCCGCCAGCGCGATTTCCACGGCTACGCGATCTTCGTGTCCGAGCGCAATCCGCATTACGCGCAGAGCCTGCGCTGCGCGAAGGCGGTGGGCGAGCGCATGCTGGCGGCCGGCGAGACGCCGTCGCTCTATCACGCGGAACCGATCCACGGCGAGAATCGCCCGCTGCTCGATCGCCGGCTCGGCATCCACCGCTTCGACGACCTGATGGTGCTGCATACCGCGCCCATGCCGGCGCTGCTGATCGAGGCCGGCGTGATCGTCAATCCCGACGAGGAGCGGCGGCTTGCGCAACCGGAAACGATTCGTCGCATCGGTGGCGCCATCGCGGCCGGCATCGAAGCCTGCACGCAAGCCGGCGCCGCGTGACGCGGGCCATCGATTTTTCCGAGCGCATACACCCGATTCGCTTACTATCTGAAGCTTGCGGCGACGGATCCCGTCGCCGCCTTTCCCTGACCGACCTCTCGCCATGCAACGACCGGAGCCGCGCCTGACCGAACCGCTCGCCGCGCTCGACGAATCGATCGACGACCCGATCGACGACCCGATCGACGATTCGCCGCGCCACGCCGACGCGACGCGCATCGAACGCGCGATTTCGCAGGCCGCCCAGCCCGTGTGCCTGTGTGCGTCCGACGGCACGCTGACCTGGTCCAACGCCGCGTTCGAGCGCTTGACCGGCCGCCGTGCCGGCGTGCCCGGCACCGCGTTGCGCCTGCAATCGATGCTGGCCGCGCCCGGCGACGCATGGTCCGCGCCCAGCATGGACGCGCTCGCGCGCGGCAGCGAGATCTGGCTGCTGCAGCGTCCGACCGGCGACGGCCTGCCGGTGCGCCTCGTGCTGTCGCCGCTCTACGCGGCCGAAGCGGGCAACGCGCGGCATGCGGCCCGGCGCGGCGCGGCGGCGCAACTGGCCGGCGGCATCGACCTGTCCGGCGCGGATGGCGCGCCTCGGGCCGAGGCGAACGGCGCGAACGCCATCGGGACCGACGCCTGGGTGGTGTTCATCAGCCGTGCCAACAACGAACCGCCGTCGGGCGGCGAGCTTTGGTACGCCGCCAACTACGACGACACCACGCGCCTGCCGAACCGCAAGCTGTTCGCCGAACGGCTCGACCTGCGGATCGCCCGGGCGCGCGCCACCGACGGCTGCTTCAGCATCGTGCTGCTCGAAATCGGCGGCCTCAACACCATTCGCAACGCGCTCGGGCTGCCCGGCGTGGAGCTGGCCGTGCGCGTGACCGGCGAGCGGCTGCGCACCAAGGTGCCGCATCTGTACGGCGTGGCCAGCATGGGCGACGGCAAGTTCGCGATGCTGTGCGACGAGCCTGCGCCGTCGGTGCGCCGGCTGGTCGATACCATCGTGGGCTGCGCCGGCGAGTCGATCGAGTTCGCCGGCGCGGCGCTGCACGTGTCGGCCAGCGCCGGCATCGCGGCCTATCCCGAGCACGGCGAAGACACCGATACGCTGCTGCGCCGCGCGAACGTGGCGCTGTCGTCGGCGATCGAGGATGGCGACGGCGTGGCCGTGCCGTTCTCCAGCGCGCTGGAAGTGCGGGCCACGCGCCGCTTCGAACTCGAGGCGGCGCTCTCGCGCGGCATCGACCGGCAACAGTTCTGGCTCGCCTATCAGCCGCAGGTCACGCTCGAAACCGGGCACATCGCGCAGGTCGAGGCGCTGCTGCGCTGGCGGCATCCGCGCTCGGGCGACATCAGCCCGAACGAATTCATCCCGATCGCCGAGGAAAGCGGCCTGATCGACCGGATCGGCGAATGGGCGATCCGCACCGCCTGCCGGGAAATCGGCCGCCTGCACCGCGATCGCGACGACGCGCCGCGCGTGTGCGTGAACGTCTCGCCGCAGCAGTTCCGGCGCGGCAACCTGCTCGGCATCATCGAGCAGGCGCTCGATGACAGCGGGCTCGCGCCGCACAACCTGGAAGTGGAAATTACCGAGGGCGTGCTGTTCGGCGACACCGAGGCCGCGCTCGACACCGTTTCGTCGATCCGGCAACTCGGCGTGGAAATCGCCGTCGACGATTTCGGCACCGGCTATTCGAGCCTGTCCTACCTCACACGCTTTCCGGTCAATCGCGTGAAGATCGACCGCGCGTTCGTCGCGCCGCTGCCGAGCGACGCGCGCAGCGCCGAACTGGTGGCAGCCATCATCGCGATGGCGCATGCGCTGAAGATGCGCGTGACGGCCGAGGGCGTGGAAACCATCGAGCAGGCCAACCAGTTGCTGGCGCTCGGTTGCGACGAGGCGCAGGGCTTCTGGTACGCCCGGCCGCATTCGATCGCCTCGCTGCGCACGCTGATCGGCATGTAAAACGGGGCGGCGGGCCACCTCGCCTTGCACTCTTTCGGTTTCCTTTCTTTTTTGAGCAGGCGAGCGTCGGGGGCACGATCCGGCACCCGAAAATATTTTTCATCGGGCAGGGAATAAGCGGGTGCGTGCGGTGTTCGCCGTGTGTACCCCGAGAATGATCCGACTCGCCCAGCCATGAAACCCGCACCCGAACCGATTCCGACCGAGCAGGACGTCCAGGCCTATGCCGATGGCCTGCTTGCCGCCGAGCGCGCGCCGAGCGTGCTGGCCTACCTGGCGCGGCAGCCGGCCGAGGCGCGCCGCGTGGCGTTCTATGCGCGGGTCAACGCGCAGATGCGCTCGCATTTTCCGGCGCAACTCGCGATCGAGGGGGCCGAACCGGCGTGGGGCGGTGACGCGTTGCGGGCGGCGGAGCTGGCCGGCGCGGCGTTGCAGCCCGATCGGCCGCGCGGCCTGCGGCGCGGGTGGGCGGCCTTGTCCCGCGGCGGCCGCGTGGCGGCCGTGGCGGTTGCGCTGGCGGTGGCCGCCGGCTTGGCGGCCTGCTTCGTGGCGGTCGGCCTGCCGGCGTTCGAGCGCGCCGCCGCGCAACGGCTCGATACCGCCGCCTACGACGAATTGACCGCGGTGACCGCATTGAAAGCGCACGATATTGCTGCCGCGCCGGCCCGGCCCGACGATGCGTTGTCGAACCCCGCGCCCAACCTCGGCGCGGTCGGTTTCCGGCTGGCCGATGCCCGGCCGCTGGCGCTCTGGCCGTTCGCGCGCGCTCATGCGTTCGTCTATCGCAATGCGCTGGGCGAGCCGCTGGTGCTGGTTTCGCCGGGCACGCCCGAGCGCGGCGGGCGCTGGCAGGCACGCCGGCTCGGCGCGGTGCGTTTGCTCGAATGGACATCGGGCGCCGGGCAACATATCGTGATCGCCGGCGAGGCGCGCACGCACGGCCTGATGAAGGCCGCCGACCTGCTGGCCGGCGATTGAATCCGAGGTACGACCGCATGCATGTTTCCCTTTTCCGACCGTCCGCCCATGAGCCGACCTTGATGTCATGACCATCCGAGACGAACTGATCGACCATGTGCCGCGCCTGCGCCGTTATGCGCGTGCGCTGATCCACAACCGCGAGCTTGCCGACGATCTCGTGCAGGACACGCTCGAACGCGCGCTGCGCCATACCGAGCAGTTCCAGGCCGGCACCGACCTGCGCGCCTGGCTGTTTACGATCATGCACAACGTGTTCGCGAACCAGGCCCGACGGCCCGGCGCGCGCGCCGAGCATGTGTCGGTGGACGACGAGGCGCTGCCCGAGGCCGCGCTCGCCGTGCCCGGCGCGCCCACGCGCTCGCTCGAAGTGCGCGACCTCGATTACGCGCTGCAGCGCTTGCCGCTCGACCAGCGCCAGGTGGTGCTGCTGGTGGGCCTGGAGGAACTGAGCTACGCGGAAGTGGCGCTGTCGCTCGGCATTCCGCTCGGCACCGTGATGTCGCGGCTCTCGCGCGGCCGCGAACGCCTGCGCACCCTGATGTCCGGAACCCAATCCAGCGCAAACCTGAAGGTGGTGCGATGAACGAAGCCATCACGCCGATCACCGAATCGGAACTGCACGCTTACGTGGACGGCACGCTCGGCGAAGCGCGCCGCGCCCAGATCGACCAGTTGCTCGAAACCGATGCCGGCCTGGCTGAGCGCATCGGCGATTACTTCTCGATCAATTCGATGCTGCACGAGCGCTACGACCGCGTGCTCGACGAGCCGCTGCCGGCGCGCCTGTTGCCGCCCGAGGATCTCGCACCGGAAGCGGTCGAGATGCCGCGCGATGCGGCGCCCGTGGCCGCACCCGCGCTTGCACCGGTGGCCGGCGCGGCGCGTCCGGCCGCGAACTGGAAGCGCTTCGCGGGCCTCGCCGCCGCGCTCGTGATCGGCATCGGGATCGGTGCGGGCGGCATGTTGAGCCCGGTCGGCCGCGATGTGGCCGGCAGTGCGGATGGCGGCGGCGGTTCGATCCTGCGCGCGTCGTATGGCGGCGAAGCGCTGGCGCGTCAGTCGGCGATCGCCTATGTCACCTATGCGCCGATGGTGACGCGGCCTGTCGAGGTGGGCGCCGATCGCGAGCAGGAGCTGGTGCAATGGCTGTCGAGCCGGCTCGGCACCGACGTGCGTCCGCCGATCCTGACGCGCGCCGGCTACGAGCTGATGGGCGGCCGCCTGCTGCCCGGCGACGACGGCCCGATCGCGCAGTTCATGTATCACAACACGCTCGGCGAGCGGATCACGCTGAACATCTCGCACCGCAAGCTGGCCTCGGACGTGACGGCGTTCAAGCTCTATCAGAGCGGCCCGGTGAACGTGTTCTATTGGGTGGATGGCCGGTTCGGCTATGCGGTGTCGGGCGGCATGGATCGCCAGGCGCTGCTCGATCTGTCGCACGAGGTGTACGAGCAGTTGACCGCCAGCGGCGGGCCGCAACCGGTGACGAAGTAAACACGCAGGCAAAGACAAAGGCGGAGGTCGGTCGACGCGGCGCGGTGCGATGTGAATCGAATCGCGCCGCGTCGCCGTTGACGTAGCGACTTTACGTATCAGCGATTCACGTCGACCACCAGCCGGCCGCGCACCTTGCCGGCCAGCAGGTCCGCGCCCGCGCCGATCGCCTCGGCCAGGCCGATTTCGCGCGTGATGGTGTCGAGCTGGGTCAGGTCGAGCGTGTCGGCCAGCATGCGCCAGGCCGCTTCGCGTTCGGCGTAGGGGCGCGTCACGCTGTTGATGCCGAGCAGGCTCACGCCGCGCAGGATGAACGGCGCGACCGTGGCCGGCAGCGACATGTCCTGCGCCAGGCCGCAGGCGGCCACCGCGCCGTCGGCGCGCAGCGAGGCGCACACGTTCGCCAGCGTCGCGCCGCCGACCGAATCGACCGCCGCGCCCCAGCGCTCCTTCTGCAGCGGCTTGCCCGGCTCCGACAGCGTGGCGCGATCGATCACCTCGGCCGCGCCGAGCCCGGTCAGATAATCGGTTTCCTGCGTCTTGCCGGTGGAGGCCACCACGCGATAGCCGCGTCGCGCCAGCAACGCGATCGCGAAGCTGCCGACCCCGCCGCTCGCGCCCGTCACCAGCACGTCGCCCCGTTGCGGGCCGATGCCGTGACGTTCCAGCGCGAGCACGCACAGCGACGCCGTGTAGCCGGCCGTGCCCGCCGCCATCGCCTGCCGCGCCGTCAGCCCCTGCGGCAGCGGAATCAGCCAGTCGCCGTTGACGCGCGCGCGTTGCGCCAGGCCGCCCCAATGCTGCTCGCCCACGCCCCAGCCGTTCAGCACCACCGCGTCGCCGGGCCGGTATGTCGGATGCGCGCTCTCGCGCACGGTGCCGGCGAAATCGATCCCCGGCACCATCGGAAAGCGCCGCACCACCGGGCTTTTGCCGGTGATTGCCAGGCCGTCCTTGTAGTTGAGCGTGCTGTATTCGACATCGACCAGCACGTCGCCCTCGGGCAAGCGCGCCTCGTCGAGCGTGTCGAGCCGGGTGTGGCTGGCGCCGTTGGCGTCCTGTTCGATCAGAAGGCAGTGGAACATCGTGTGTCTCTCAGCGGAAAGTGGGTCCGGTCACGGACGGGGGCGGGCGCCGGCCGGCTGCCGCTGAGGCAGCACGGCCAGGAACCCACTGAAGAAGGTGTCGAGCGGCGTGGCGTTGCGCACCAGCCGGGCGCGCAGCACCGCGCCTTCCCAGCCGATCCAGAAAAACTCTGCCAGCGCATCGGGGTTCGCGTCGGCGGCGAGCGTGTGTTCGCGCTGCGCGTCGCGCAGGCAGTGCGCCACGCGCGCCTGCCAGCGCGTGAAGATCGTTTCGAGCGCTTCGCGGAAGCCCTCCGGCAGCGCGCCCACCTCCAGCCCGAGATTGCCGATCAGGCAGCCGCGCGTGAAATCGTGACGCGCCATGCCGGCCTTGGCGTCCTCGACGAAATCGGCCAGCCGTGTAAGCGCCGGGCGGGTGTGGTCGAGCAGCCAGCGGTCGAGCCGGGCCGCGAAGTAGGCGTCGTAGGCCGTCATCAGCTCGCGGCCGAACGCTTCCTTGCTCTCGAAGTAGTGATAGAACGAGCCCTTCGGAATGCCGACGCGCTTGAGCACCGTATCCAGGCCGGTGGCCGAGAAGCCTTGCTCCGTCAGCAATTCCATGCCGGCGCGGATCAGCACGCCGCGCGTGTCGGCGTGCGCTTGCGGGTTTTTCGGGGGACGGCCGCGGCGCGGCTTGAGGGCGGAATCGGTCGAATTTGTCATGCGGCCGATTTTAGACTGATCGTCTATAAAAATGCAAACGGAAGCAGTTAGTGCTGCTTGGATCAGCGTCCGGGGGCCAGTTCGAGCGTTTGCGCGGGCTGCGCAATGAAGTCCGGGTGGGCGGGGTCGTAGTCGTAGCGCGTGACGATCGCGCGGCGCGGGCCGCCCGGGCTGGCCAGATAGTCGATGCGATTGACCGAATTCGGCACGCCGTCGCGCAGCCGGCGCGACACGGCCGTGCCGCCTTGCACGCCATAGACCGGGCGCGCCAGCGCGGCGACCGGCCAGATGCCGGGCAGATGCGTGTGGCCGCCGAGCACCAGATCGATGCCGGCGTCGGCCCAGCGCCGCAGCGCGGCGTCGCGGCCGTGCAGCAGGTCGTGCCGGTTGGTCGGATCGGCGGCGACGATCGGCTGATGGACCACCGCCACGCGCAATTGCGCCGGCCCCGCGCGTTCGAGCCGCCGCGCCACGCGGTCGACCTGTGCCGCCGAGATCTCGCCCGCCGCATGCCGGGCCGCGCGCGTGGTGTTGACGCCGAGCACCAGCAGCGCGGGCGTGTCGAATTCCGGCTCCAGCGCCGCGCCGAACGCGCGCCGGTAGTTCGCGTACGGCCGCCGCCAGCGCGAGACCAGATCGAACAGCGGGAGGTCGTGATTGCCCGGAATCGCCAGCACCGGCAGCGGGGCGAGCCGCGCGACGAACGCGCGCGCCGCGTCGAACTGGCCGCGGCGCGCGCGCTGCGTCAGGTCGCCCGACATCACGACCAGTGCTGGCTGCAACTGCGCGGCGAGCCGCACCAGCGCCTCGACCGCGGCGGGCCGTTCCGCGCCGAAGTGGGGATCGGAAATCTGGAGCAGGGTGGTCATCGGGGGATTATCGCCGGCTTGGGGGCGGTCATTTGCGTTCGCGTTCGGCTTCATCCGGCTCGGGCTTGAGCAGGCGCAGCGGCTGTTCGCCGACGCGAAACACCAGCGGCAGCGCGAGCCGGGCGATCTCGCCGTCGGTTGCGACCTTGATCGAGCGGCGCCGGCGCGACGCGCGATCGACCGTGAAGCGCTCGAAACCGAAGCCGATCATGTCGCCCGCATCGCGTATCCGGCTGATTGCGCCGCGCAGCGACAGCAGGATTTGTGCGAGCCGGCCGTGCGCGAGCGGCGCCATCGCCACCAGCATGCCCTGCGCGAGCAGCGGCGCTTCGGCCGCGCCGACCTGTTCGAGCTGGAGGCGGTTGTTCGCGACGAACAGCGTGGTGGTGCGCAGCTCGCGCACCGTGCCTTCGTGCTCGACGCGCAGCCGCAGCAGGCGGTGCGGGCGCAGCAGCGTGAAGATCGCCGAGCCGAGCGCGACCAGCCGGCTGCGGCCGAACTGGCGTTTGTATTGCTCGCGCTGTTCGAGCAGGCGCGGGTAGAGGCCGAGGCTGGCGTTGACGAGGAACAGTGTGTCGTTGACGAAGCCGACCTGCACCGGGTGTTCGCGCGCGGCGAGCAGCAGCGCGATCGCGCGTTCCGCGTCGGCCGGGATGCCGTGATCGCGGCTGAAGTAGTTGAAGGTGCCGCGCGGCAGCACGCCGAACCGGCAGCCCGCGTCGTAGGCGGCGCGCGCCACCGTGCGCAGCGTGCCGTCGCCGCCCACGCCCACCAGCACGCCGCTGCCGACGCGCCGCGCCGCGCGGGCGGCGGTGTCGGCCAGTTGCGAGGGGTCGGTGACGGTCAGGAGTTCGTAATGGCGGTTTGCCTGGGCGAACGCGGCGTCGAGCTGGGCGGTGAGGGTTTCGGCCTCGCGGGTGCGGCCGGAGCCGGTGTTGAGGATGAAGAGGTAGGGGGCGGGGTCCGGGGGCGTCGTCATCGAAGGGCGCTCGGTGGGAGTGAAGCTTACGATTCTATTTCAATCGAGGTGGGCGAGGTTGAGGGAATTGTGTAGCGAGTGGCGATCTCTATCGAGTATTGGATTGCCCATCGATGATTCGATTTTATTTTTGTTATCGAATCGATGATGTGAAGATCGGAAATTTTCGGTCTTTTTGATTGCTTGACCAACTCTTCGTGATCATGATTTTATATTGGTCTTGTTTTGATTTCAGAGAAAATAAATGGCATCGAGACTCCTTGAACACTTGGCCGCGCTCGAAAATTCACTTATCGCCGATAGTCAGCGATTGAAGCTGGTCGATAATACGACCATCATGGGCGGAGGGCGTGAGACATTTGTTCGCGAGTTTCTGCGAGGGCATCTTGGTGCGTCGATCGGGATCGGCACGGGAGAAATTATTTCGGCAACTCGCCCCCATGACCATATCGATCGTCAATGGGATGCGGTGATTTACGATACTCGTTTTCCCAAGCTGGCACTCAGCAAGGATGTGGATTCATTTTTGATCGAATCCGTTTTTTGTACGATCGAGGTGAAAAGCACGCTGAACGAAGAGGAATATTTGAAATCGGCTCGTGCGGCAGCGGAGTTGAATTATCGCTGGAAGCTGCATGCGAAGGAAACGAGGCGGCCTGCACCAAGGCGGTTTTTAATTGCCTATGATGGCCCGGTGCATATGAAGACCGTGTTGGGATGGATGCAAAGGGCGTACGAGTCCAATCAACTGCAATCTCCGAGCTTGCCTTTGCGGGAGATGTATTTTGATGGCGCCAACGAGTTGAAACGATACGATCATGTGTCGTCGAGTCTCGACGGGGTTTTTGTGCTCGGGCGTGGATTTATTGCCATGGATTCGTTTCGCTTCAGATTTCCGGGGGCGTTTGATCAAGAGCCTGGTCGCATTGGCGGGCGCTTGTTCAACTATGCTTGCGCAGGGGGAGCCGGAATTGCATTGGCATCCATGTTTCTGTGTCTGATCGATGTCGTCGGGCAATTGGCGTTGATTGACACGTATATGCCGGCCATTGGGGGGAGTCTTGAATTCTCGACCATGCCGGCTCCGAAGAAAATTTGAATGCCGGTCACGCAGGATCGATCCTGATCGAATCAAGCTCGATCGCGATTTCCGCGCCGAGGGTGGCGTACAAATAGACCAGACTTGCCGCGCGTCGATCGGTAAGGCGTTCTCCCCTTGCCAGGACGGTGCGCGCCTGTGCGAACCGTTCGTCGTCCGGCCGCAGCAGCCGGATCGAGTACACGATATTCAGCAAGCCCCAGTTTTCGAGGCAAACGCAGGTCACCCCTTCGAAGGTGAGGGTTGCGCGCCTGTTGCCGAGATACAGACCGAGCGTCAGCGTGCGTGGTTCGTTGGGTCCAACGGTGACGGTGTCCAAATACCAATCGTGGAAGTGCCCGAACTGTTATCGTTCGCATACCACACCATCCGAACCACGCCGCACCCCTCACCCCGGCACCACCTCGGCCGCGAACGCGGCCACTTCCGCCACCAGGCTCCGCGCGGCGTGCACCACCAGCTCGCCGCCTTTCTCCTGCGACGCCAGCTTCGGGTTCGAACCCATCCGCCCGTCCGGGAAGCGCGCGCGGAAATCCAGCGCCTCGCGGATCGGCCCCATCGGCGCGATCTCGGGCGAATAGTCGGCCTGCTTGATGGTGTGCGGCAGCGCCCACTGCGTCACGGCGATCTCCGACGGCGTGGCATGCACGCCGTGGCCGGTCGGGAATTGCCGATGCGCGATCTCGGATACGCCGTCCAGGTCCCACCAGTTGCGCAGCTTCAGCGCGAACCCGCAACGGCGGCGCGCGAAACTGGCCTGCGCGTAGATCTCCGAGAACGCGGCCTCGATCGACGCGACGTTGCCGCCGTGTCCGTTCAGGAACAGGATCTTCTCGAAGCCGTGCCCGGCCAGCGAATGGACCCAGTCGCCGATCGCGGCGATGAACGTGCTCGGGCGCAGCGAAATCGTGCCGGGAAAGCCGAGGTGATGCTGCGCCATGCCGATGTTGAAGGTGGGCGCGACCAGGATGTCGGCGGAGGTCTGCGCCTCGTGCGCGATGATCTCGGGGCAGAGCCAGTCGGTGCCGAGCAGGCCGGTGGGGCCATGCTGCTCGTTCGAGCCGATCGGCACGACCACGGTGCGGCTGCGTTTCAGGTAATCCTCGATTTCGGACCAGGTCGACAGGTGCAGAAGCATGGTGAATTCCATTGGCAGTGCGCACGGCTCGCGCGACTGCGGGCCGGAGGTGCGCGGGGGGATCGGTTGTCATCGCGAGGATGCGGCACAGGTCGCCGCATCCCTGGACGCTATCGTCCCAGCATCGCGGAAAACTCACAACTAACGCCCCGGCGAGCGGAACCTTGCCTGCCGGAAACGCGGCCAGGCAGCGGCGTCGAGAAAGGCCAGGGCAGCCCCCCGCCATGCGCGGCAAGCCGCTACACTGCCCGACGAGCCGCCGGCCGTCGCCCATCGTGCCGCCGCTGAACCGCAAGCCCCCTTCGTCCGGAGACCTCCCATGACCCACGCCGCCGCAGCGTCCCCCGCCGTCATCACCTGGCGCGGCGACGCGCTGGAAAACGCTCACCGTGCCCACATCGCCGTGGTCGACACCGAAGGCCGGCTGCTCGCCGGCCACGGCGACCCGCTGCGCATCACGCTGGCCCGTTCGGCGGCCAAGCCGGCGCAGGCGCTGGCCGTGCTCGAAACCGGGGCGCTGGAGCGCTTCGGTTTCGACGAGGCCGATCTCGCGCTGATGTGCGCCTCGCACAGCAGCGAACCGCGCCACGTCGAGCGCGCCCAGGCGATGCTGGCCAAGCTCGGCGCGAACGAGGACGACCTGCGCTGCGGCCCGCACACGCCGATCTCCGACGCCGTCTGGCGCGACTGGGTCCGGCGCGGCATCGAACCGCGCGCGGTGTGCAGCAACTGCTCGGGCAAGCACGCCGGGATGCTGGCCGGCGCGCGCGCGATCGGCGCGGCGCTGGCCGATTACCACCTCGACACGCATCCGATGCAGGTGCGCGTGAAGCGCACCATGGCCGAGGTGTGCGACCTGCCCGACGACGCCGTGGCCTGGGGCGTGGACGGTTGCAACCTGCCGACGCCGGCGTTCGCGCTCGATCGCCTCGCGCGGATCTACATGAAGCTGGCCGACGCGGCCGATCGTGCCGAAGCCGGCGAGGGCGTTGAGGATGCCGAAGCATCCGCGCGCCGCGCTGCACTGGCGCGGCTCTATCACGCGATGACGCGCCATCCCGAGCTGGTTGCGGGCGAAGGGCGCTTCTGCACGCAACTGATGCAGGCGTTCGATGGCCAACTGGTCGGCAAGCTCGGCGCGGACGGCTGCTACGGGGTGGGGATTCGCGCCTCGGACGCCACGCGCAGGCTCGGCGCGGCGGGCGCGATCGGCGTGTCGGTCAAGGTGGAGGACGGCAACGTGGGGGTGCTGGCGATGATCGTCTGCGAGGTGCTCGACAGGCTCGCGATCGGCACGGCCGAACAGCGCGCGGCGCTGGCCGCATTCCATCGCCCGCCGATGCGCAACACGAAGGGCGTGGAAACCGGCCGCACGACGTTCCCGTTCGAACTGGCGCGGAACTGAAGCTACACCGAAGCTACACCGAAGCTACACCGAAGCTACACCGAAGCTACACCGAAGCACGGCAGCCCGAAGCGCCGATCGTTCCAAACTACTCGGCGCCTTGCGTGGTCGCGATCGGTATCTTACTGAAGCGGGCACGACGGCCCGCAGCGCCGATGGTTCCGAACTACTCGGCGCTTTGCGTGGCCGCCGTCGGCGCCTTGCTGAAGCGGATATGCGCGATGCGGCGCACCAGCCACGCGGCGGCCACGGCCGCGCAACCGGCCAGCGCGATGCCGATGTGGATCGACTGCACCATCGTGCGCCGCGCGGCTTCGAGCAGCGCGCCGCCGTCCAGCCCGGCTGCGTGGAGCTTGGCCAGCAGCGCCTCGCCCACGCCCGGATCGACCAGCACGCGCGGGTCGGCCAGTTGCGCGAGCCAGCGCGCGGCGGTGTCCGGGCCGAGCACGCTGAGCGCCTCGCCCACGCCGGCCGCATAGCGGTGCTGCACGATCGTCGCGAGGATGCTGGTGCCGAGCATGCCGCCCACCATCCGCGTGGATTGCAGCAGTGCGGTGGTGATGCCGAAGCGCTCGCGCCCGGCGATCTCCTGGCTGAAGATGTTCAGGTTGTTGAGGATGAAGCCGAGCCCGATGCCGATCGCGCCCATCGCCACTTCGAGGATCAGCCGTGGCGTCAGCGCGCCGGTCAGCGCGAGCGTGGCCGAGGCGGCGGCGAGCAGCCCGAAGCCGATCGACAGGATCAGCGTGGGCTTCTTCAGGTGCGTGACGATGCGGATGTTGATCAGGCTGCCGAGCGCGATGCAGGCGGCGATCGGCGTGGCCAGCAGGCCGGCCGTTTGCGGATCGAGGCCGAAGCCGCCCTGGAGCAGCAGCGGCGCGAAGAAGATCAGCGAGAACATCACGAAGCCGGCCAGCGTCGACAGCAGGAACAGCGTGACAAGCTGAGGATCGCGAAACAGATCGAGCGGCACGATCGGGTGCGTGGCACGCCGCTCGCACACCAGAAACGCGACGAACGCGAGCACCACCACCGCCGCCAGCGACAGCGTGCCCGCGCCGATCCCATGCACCGGCAGCGCCTCGATCAGGAATTGCAGGCAGCCGAGCGTGATCGCCACCAGCAGCGCGCCGGTGTAATCGATGCGGACCTTGCCTTCGCGCGGGCGCACGATCATCGGCAGGTGCCGCCCGATGAAATACAGCGCGAGCGCGCCCACCGGCACGTTGATCAGGAACGTCGAGCGCCAGCCGAAATGCTGACTGAGCCAGCCGCCCAGCGACGGCCCGGCGGCCGTGCCGATGCCGTAGGTGGCGGCCAGCACCACTTGCCAGCGCACCCGCTCGCGCGGGTCGGGGAACAGGTCGGGGATCGACGCGAACGCGGTGCCCACCATCATGCCGCCGCCCACGCCTTGCAGCGCGCGCGCCACGGCCAGCATCCGCATGTCGATGGCGGCGGCGCACAGCACCGAGGCCAGCGTGAACACCACCACCGCGGCCACCACGAAGCGCTTGCGCCCGAAGTAATCGCCGAGCCGGCCGAAGATCGGCACCGTCACCACCGAGGCGAGCAGGTAGGCGCTGGCGATCCACGCGTAGTACTCGAAGCCGTGCAGATCGGCGACGATCGACGGCAACGCGGTGCTGACCACCGTCTGGTCGAGCGCCACCAGCATGTTGACGAGGCCGATGCCGAGCATCGCGAGCAGCGCGTCGCGGAAGCTCAGGGCGGGAGAAGCGGGGGAGGAAGCGTTCACGAGAGGGGCGGCCGGGGTGGTGCTGCAAAAGCCTCTCACGATAGCGACGCGGGCCGCCCCGCGCAACCGTTTCAAATGTTGATCGTGTTGATCGATCGCGCGAGGCGGGATGCGTGACCGGTCATCGGCGCTTCATGGCCGCGTCATGAAGCGCCCCGGCGATCAGCCGCGCCCGACGAACGGCATGTGACTCGCCATCACTGTCATCGACAGCACGTTGGCGTCGAGCGGCAGGCTGTCCATGTAGAGCACCGCGCGCACCACGTTGTCCATGCTCATGCGCGGTTCGACCTTCAGCGAGCCGTCCGCCTGCAAGGTGCCTTGCGCCATCAGGCTGCTCATGTCGCTGACCACGTTGCCGATGTCGATCTGCCCGCAGGCGATGTCGTAAGCGCGGCCGTCGAGCGAGGCGGCCTTGGTCAGCCCGCTGATCGCATGCTTGGTCGCCGTGTAGGCGGCGGCCTGCGGGCGCGGTGCATGCGCCGAGATCGAGCCGTTGTTGATGATCCGGCCGCCGCGCGGGCTTTGCTGCTTCATCAGGCGAAACGCGCCCTGCACGCACAGAAAGGCGCCGGTCAGGTTGATGTCGACGGCCTGTTTCCAGTGCGCCACCGGCATCTCCTCGATCGAGCATTGCGGCGTGAACACCCCGGCGTTGTTGAACAGCAGGTCGAGCCGGCCCCAGCGCGCCTCGATCGTCTCGAACAGCCGGGCCACGGCGGCTTCGTCGCCGACGTCGCAACTGATGGCCAGCGCGCGGTCCTGCGCGCCCGATTCGGCGATCACCGCCTGCAACGCGTCGAGCTTGCGCGCGGCCAGCGCCACGCGATAACCCGCCTGCAGCAGGCCCAGCGCCACGCTGCGTCCGATGCCGGAACTGGCGCCGGTGACGAGGGCGACCTTCTCATTCATGTTCGACTCCCGAGGTTGCGGCCCGGCACGCGCGGCGCGCCACGGCCCGATAGAAAAACGTTCAGTTCACCGCATCGTTCAGATCGGTCAGGTCGCGCCCGCGCGTTTCGGTGGAGAGCCACACGCCCACCAGCGTCAGCGCCGACAGCACCGCCGTGTAGATGCCCATCACCCAGAACGAGCCGCCGGTCAGGCCGATCAGGTAGATGCCGAGGATCGGCGCGAGGCCGCCCGATAGCACCGCGCCGATCTCGCGCGAGAGCGCCACGCCCGAGTAGCGGTAGCGGTTGCCGAACAGTTCGGCGAAGTGGGCGCATTGCGCGCCGAGCATGCTGTTCGCGCCGAGCGCGAAGCCGCCGAACATGGCGATGCCCACCCACAGCGGGTCGCCCGTGCTGATCATCCACCAGGCCGGCACCGCCCACACCAGCATGAAGATCGCGCCGGCGCGGTAGATGGTCTTGCGTCCGAAACGATCCGACAGCGCCCCGAACAGCGGCGTGGTGATCACGCTGGCCAGCGTCACGATGATCGCGCACGAGGTGCCGATCTTCGCGAGCTGCGCGCTGGGCAGGCCCAGCCGGGTGGCCACCGTGCCGCCCAGGAACGCGATCACGATGGTGGTGTAGATGGTCGAGCCGCCTTGTTCGGCGAGGCGCATCAGCACCGCCGCCAGCACCGGCCGGCGCGCGTGCTGCACGACCTGGCGGATCGGCGAGCGCGCCACCTGATGGCCGCTTTCGAGCGCGGCGAAGGCCGGGCTTTCGCGCAGCTTGAGGCGGATCCAGATCGCCACGGCGATCAGCACCACGCTGGCCAGGAACGGCAGGCGCCAGCCCCAGGCCAGGATCGTGGCGGTATCCATCGAGTGCTGCATCAGGCTGAAGGTGGCGGTGGCGATGCCGAAGCCCGCGAAGATGCCGACGAACGGCAGCGCCGCGAAATAGCCGCGCCGCTTCACCGGCGCGACTTCCGCCATCAGCGTCGAGGCGCCGGCCTGTTCCGCGCCCGCGCCGAAGCCCTGGATCAGCCGCAGCACGATCAGCCCGACCGCGCCGAGCGGGCCGGCCGGCAATAGGCCGACCAGCGTGGTGGATACGCCCATGATGGCGATCGTCATCAGGAGAACGAACTTGCGGCCCTTGCGGTCGCCGAGCGAGCCGAAGAACACGCCGCCGAGCGGTCGCGCGAGGAAGCCCACGCCGTAGGTGGCGAAGCTCGCGAGCAGGCCCGCGTGGGCGTCGAACGAGGAGAAGAACACGCGGCTGAAGATCAGCGCGGTGGCCAGGCCGAAGATGGCGAAATCGTAGTATTCGAGCGCGCTGCCCACCGCGCTCGTCAGGATCGCGCGGCGTAGCTGCTGCGCGCTGACCGGCGCGGCGGCGGCCGCGTCGGGGGAATCGGGCCGCGCGCTCGCGGCATCAGACTGCGTCACGGGCGTGAACGCGTCACGGTGGGTCGTCATCTGTCTGTCTCCATGTCCGGCTTCTTGTTGTCGCGTGCCGATCCTGGCGCGCGTCCGGCCGCGGCGAAATCGCTTCGTTGATCGAAACGTCTTCCATCGTTCGAGCGGCTTCGGCTACACTTGGTTATCGATAACCAAGTGATGCAAAATCTAACATAAAGGAGACGTGTATGTCCAAGGAACCCGTATTGGTTGTTACCCGATATCCCGAGGCGGACATGATCGTGCTGGCCGAGCGCTACACGCTGCATGTGCTGGCCGATGCGCCCGACCGGGCCGCGCTGCTGGCTGAACTCGCACCGCAAGTGCGGGTGCTGGCCACCAACGGCGAGGCCGGCGCGGACGCGGCGCTGATCGACGCGCTGCCGAAGCTGGAGGCGATCGTGTCGTACGGCGTGGGGGTGGATGCGATCGACCTGAAGCACGCCGCCTCGAAGGGCATTCGTGTGACGAATACGCCCGACGTGCTGACCGAGGACGTGGCCGACCTGGGCCTCGCGCTGATGCTGGCGCTGGCGCGCGAGATCGCCGCCAACGATGCGCGCGTGCGGGCCGGCGAGTGGGGCCGCGAGCATTTCGCGCTGACCTCGCGGATGTACGGCAAGCGGCTCGGCATCATCGGTCTGGGCCGGGTCGGGCGCGCGGTGGCGCGGCGCGCGGCGGCGTTCGACATGCAGATCGCGTATCACGATCGCGCGCGCTTCGACGACCTGCCGTACGCCTTCCACGACAGCGCGGCGGCGCTGGCGGCCAACGTCGATTTCCTGATGGTGTGCGCGGCGGCCGATCAGATCCCGCGCGGCGCGATCGGTGCCGAGGTGTTCGAGGCGCTCGGACCGAACGGATTCCTGATCAATATCGCGCGCGGCAGCATTCTCGACGAACCGGTGCTGGTGGATTACCTGAGCGACGGGCGCCTGCGCGGCGCGGCGCTCGACGTGTTCTGGAACGAGCCGGCCATCGATCGCCGCCTGCTGGCGCTGCCGAACGTGGTGCTGTCGCCGCATCGCGCCAGCGCGACGGTGGAAACGCGCGCGGCGATGGCGCGGCTGGTGCGCGCCAACCTCGATGCGTTTTCAGCCGGCGAGCCGCTCGTGACGGAGTTCACGGCGCATTTGCCGAAAGCGTCGGCCTGACGTGAAGGCGGGCGTGGCGGCCCGCTGATCCGGTCGATCGGGCCTTGCGCTCAGGCGCTTTCGCGCGCCACTACTTCGTAAGGAATACGGATCAGGGCCGGCGCGTCGTGCAGCGTGCGCTGCGCCTTGGACGAGGCCGTTTCGCGGCGCGATGCGTTGGGCCGTTCGCTGGCGTCGATCGCCGCCAGCAGCGAGAGGCCCGTCGAGCGGCCGATTCCGTAGGCGTCCACCGATACCGTGGTGATCGACGGGTAGCAGTGCCGCGCCAGTTCGAAATCGCCGAAGCCGGCCACGGCGATATCGCCGGGCACCTTCAGGCCGAGCCGCTGGCAGGCCATGATCACGCCGAACGCGTGGATGTCGCTGGTGCACATCACGGCATCGGTGTCGGGCCATTCGGCGAGCAGCCGGCTCAGCGCGGCGGCGGCGTTTTCCATCGCCACGCCGTGGGCCATGCTGGTGTTGCCGTCGGCCGGCGTGGCCTCGCGCGGCGCGTGCAGGCCCGCCGCCTCGACCGCCGCCAGATAGCCGTTGCGGCGCGCCAGGCCGCGCAAGTCCAGGCGCGTCGTGCCGCCCACGAAGCCGATGCGGCGATAGCCGCGCTGATACAGGTAGCCGCCCATCGCGGCGGCCGCTTCCTCGTTCGAGAACCCCACCACGCGGTCGATCGGATCGGCCGGCAGCTCCCACGTCTCGATCACCGGAATGCGCGCCTGTTCGAGCATCGCGCGTGCGCGCGGCGTGTGATGGCCGCCCGTCAGCACGATGCCGCGCGGCTGGTGGCTCAGGAGCGAAGCGATCAGCGCCTCCTCGCGCTCGACCTGGTATTCGGTGTTGGCCAGCAGCAGCCGCAGGTTGCGTGTTTCGGCCACTTCGTTGAGGCCGCGCACCGTTTCGGCGAAGTTCGAACTGGACAATGACGGCACCATCACGGCGACGATATTGGCGCGGCCCGAGGACAGCGCGCCGGCCACCGCGTCGGCCACGTAGCCGGTCTGGCGCACCGCGTCCATCACGGCGGCGCGCGTGGCGTCGCTCACATGCTGCCCGGTCAGCACGCGCGAGACGGACATCTTCGAGACGCCCGCGAGGCGCGCGACGTCGGCCATGCGGACGGGGGCGCCCGGTTCGGGTTGGGAATCGTGCTTGATGCTCATGGTGTCGGAGGCTGCGCCGGTCGGATCGGTGCCGCGGCGCGGTGCGATGCGCGCGGCAAACGCCAATTGTAGCCGCAGCGGGCGAGGGCGCCGGGGCGTTCCGGCCCTTGCAGCGCGAGTCGGGTCGCGCGTGCCCGCCAATCCGCGAAAAATCTTCCGCGTCGTGTAACCGGATCGGCATCCGAAACGATCTGTTGAAGACACGCGCCGCATCACGGCGCGTTTCGCCTCTCGACGCAGGATGCCGCCATGCCCATCACGACGTTTCGTTCGCTTTCCCGACTGTTCGACCCGGCCTGGCTGGCCGCACGCTGCCAGACCTGGGCGCCGTTGCCGGTGCGCGCGATCGTCGGTTACGGCTACCTGGCGCACGGCTACGCGAAAATCCTCAAGAATCCCGAGCATTTCGCGGCGATCCTGCACGCGCTCGGCGTGCCCGCGCCGCACCTGATGGCCTGGGCGACGATCGCGATCGAACTCGGCGGCGGCCTCGCCGTGCTGGCCGGCGCGTTCGTGCCGCTGGTGGCGTGGCCGATGCTGGCGGTGCTGCTGGTCGCGTCGGCCACCGTCCACCTGCAATACGGCTTCACGTCGATTAAGCTGATGGACGTGATGAACGGCGTGCCGAAGTTCGGGCCGCCCGGCGTCGAGGCCGACCTGCTGTACGTGGCGGGCATCGTCGTGCTGATGTTCGGCGGTTCCGGGCCGTTCTCGGTGGACCGCCTGCTGCGGCCCTGGTATGCCCGGCTCGGCGAGGCCCCGCGCGCGACGCGCGGCGTGTCGGCCTGACGCGGCGTTCGCAGGAAGCCGACGCATCGTGTCCACGCCCGCCATGACGATGGCCCGCGACCCGCGCCCGGGCGAAGCGCCGGCTGACCGGCGTGCCGGCGCCAGCCCCCGCGCCGGAGCCGCCGGGCCTTCCGAGGCCGAACGCCGACTGACCGCGCTGCTGGTGCGCTCGATCGACGGCGACAAGGCCGCCTACCGCCATTTCCTGCAAGAGCTGACCCGGGTGCTGCGTGCCCGCCTGCGGGCCAGGCTGCGCCGCCGCGACGAGGACGTCGAGGATCTGCTGCAGGAGGTGCTGATGGCGGTTCACAACGGGCTCGAAACGTTCCGGCCCGACGTGCCGCTGACGGCCTGGATCAGCGCGATCGTGCGCTACAAGGTGGCCGACTATCATCGCGCGCGGTTCCGCTGGGACGCGCTGCACGAACCGCTCGACGACGACGGCGACCTGTTCGTCGAATCGGGCAGCGAGGCCGCCGACGCGCGCCGCGACGTGGCGCAACTGCTGGCGACGCTGCCCGACGGCCAGCGCGTGCCGATCGAGCACATGCGGCTGTGGGGCATGTCGGTGGCGGAGACGGCCTCGGCCACGGGCTTGTCGGAATCGGCGGTGAAGGTCGGCGTGCATCGCGGGCTGAAGGCGCTCGCGGCGAAAATTCGAGGCAAATGCGCAGGAGACCGTAATGAAGACTGACGAGCTGATCATGAACCTGGTGGACGCGCCGCGCCGGCCGGGCCGCGCCGAGGTCGGCCGCAAGCTCGGGCTGGCCGTGGCGGCCGGCCTGGCCGCCGCGCTGCTGCTGTTGCCGGCGATCTGGGGCGACACGTTGCGGATCGCCGCGGCGTTCGCGCGGCCGATGTTCTGGGCCAAGGTGATGCTGCCCACCTCGATGACGCTCGCCGCCGTGTGGGTGGGCGCGCGGCTGTCGCGGCCCGGCATGCCGGTCGGGCGCGCGTGGTTCGCGCTGGCGCTGCCGGTGGCGGTGGTGGCGGTGGCGGCGGGGCTGGTGCTGGCCGTCACGCCGGCCGAGGCGCGCGTCGATCTCGTGCTCGGCCGCACCTGGCGCACCTGTTCGCTCTATATCGTCGGCCTGTCGGCGCCAGCCCTGGTGGTGCTGCTGTGCGCCATGCGCGGGCTGGCCGCCACCCGGCCGGTGGCGGCCGGCCGCGTGGCCGGGCTGCTGGCCGGCGCGATCGGCGCGCTGGTCTATTCGCTGCGCTGCCCCGAAATGGCCGTGCCGTTCTGGGCCGTCTGGTATCCGGTCGGCATGCTGGTGCCGGCGCTGATCGGCGGCGCGCTCGGGCGGCGCGTGCTGCGCTGGTAGCGGCAAGGCCGTCCGTTCTCCCAAACATTGCAGAAGCGTTGAAAAGGCCTGCCGGGCGATCCGGCGGGCCTTTCTTGCGTGGCCGGCCGTGCTCGGGCAGCGTGCTTTGGCGAAAACTACAAGCGCCCGATCGAGCGCTGTCAAAACTACACGGGCCTCGTTTCGCGGTGCTTCGGGCGTCTTCCGCCCCTTGTTTTGCGCTGCAACACGCGGGCCCTTGCGCGGCGCGCTTGCGCCGTGTTTCGGCATCTTTTTTAAGCGTCCGCCGCGAAGCTGGCTTGGAGTTTGCTAAAGCCTAGGCGTTGCATTTCATCGCCTTCGCGCCGCACCGCCGCTTCCGTCGACGTTCGCTTCGCGCATTACTTACTTGCACGCACCTTGGGGAACTACCTTGTCGCTTAACGTCCTGATGGTTGCCGCCGAAGCGGCGCCGCTTGCCAAGAGCGGCGGCCTCGGCGATATGGTCAGCGCGTCGGCCGGCGCGCTGCGTCGGCGCGGCGTCGATGTCTCGATCCTGCTGCCCGGTTATGAAAGCGCCTTCGAGCAGGCCGTCGCGCCCACGCCGATCGGCCTGATCCGCGATCTGCCCGGCGGCGACGCGCGCCTCTGGCGCGCCACCATGCCCGATACCGGCGTGCCCGTGCTGCTGCTCGAAATGAACCACCTGTATGGCCATCGCGGCAGCGGCCTTTACCAGGACGAGGGCGGCCGCGACTACGTCGACAACTTCGTGCGTTTCGCCTCGCTGTCGGCCGCCGCGGCACGGATCGCGTCGGGCGTGCGCGGCGTCAAGCGCCCGAACGTGGTGCATGCGCACGACTGGCACACCGGCCTCACGCCGCTGCTGATGAAGCTGGCCGGCGCGCGGGCGCGCAGCGTGTTTACGATCCACAACCTCGCGTTCCAGGGCAACTATCCGCCGGGGCTCGCGCCGTACGCCGGCATTCCGTCCGAGCTGCTGGCGGCAGCGCCGAACGAGCCGCACAGCATCGAGTTCTACGGCATGCTCAGTTGCATGAAGGCCGCGATCGTCTATGCGGACCGCCTGTCGGCCGTCAGCGAGCGCTATGCGCAGGAGATCCTGACGCCGCGCTTCGGCAACCGCATGGAAGGCGTGCTCGGCGCGCATCTCGACAAGCTGTCGGGCATCGTCAACGGCATCGACGATGCGCTGTGGGACCCGCTGCACGACGACACGCTCGCGCAGTGCTACGGCGTGGACGATCTGGCCGGCAAGCACGCCTGCAAGAAGGCGCTCCAACAAAGTTACGGATTGCAGATCGATCCGTTCGCGCCGCTGGTGGCGATCGGCAGCCGCCTGACCACGCAGAAGCTGGCCGACCGCCTGTGCGAGGCGATCGGCGACGCGCTCGAACGCTGGCCGCGCGCGCAGTTCGCGGTGCTCGGGCAGGGCGACGCCGGCATCGAACGGGAATTGCGACGGCTCGCGGCGCAGTGGCCGGGCCGGCTCGGCGTGCACGTGGGCTACGACGAACCGCGCGCGCACCGGCTGCATGCGGGCGCCGACATCCTGCTGCACGCGAGCCGCTTCGAGCCGTGCGGGCTGACGCAGCTCTATGCGATGCGCTACGGCACGGTGCCGGTGGCGTCGCGCGTGGGCGGGCTGGCCGATACGATCGTCGATGCGCCGCTGCGCGACGCGAGCACGTGTGCCGATCCGCAGGCCCAGGTCGGCAATGCCACCGGCTTCCTGTTCGACGGCGAACGCGCCGAGGACATCGTGCAGGCGCTTGGTCGCGCGTTCGACCGGTTCGCGCAGCCGCAAACCTGGCGTGTCTTGCAGCGCAATGCGATGCAGCGCGATTCGAGTTGGGCGGGGCCGGTTGCGCGGTATATCGATCTGTACTGCGAACTGGCCGGCGTCAGCGTGCCGCGCACGGCGCAGCCGGTGAAGCTGAAGACGAAGGGCGGCGCGAGCGTGGTGGCGAACGATGCGCCGTCGCGCAGCGCGCCGGCCGTGGCACGGGGCAGACAGCATGCGGAGGCGGCGTTGGGGCGTGCCTGAGGGACGGTTGCGCCAGTTGGTTTGATTTGGAAAAAGCCGCCCGTGCGAAAGCCGGGCGGCTTTTTTTCATGGCTTGCGTTGCGAATCCTGAGGGCTTGACGTATTGTACGAAACTTCGTACCATGTTTGCTTCGCAGCGGATGCTGTCCACACTGCCCTGTGTTTCGCTGCGACGGGTCTCCGGCTATGACAACAGGCCGCCAACTCTGCAATCGCTTCCTAAAACACCGAAGCTTGATGAACCGTATCGACTGCCGGGTATCGCATGTCGACGCATTGCTTCGATGACCAATATTTGCCACTTTTTGCCGGGATCGGGCGGGATCTTTTGGAGCTCATGAATGAACATTCTGACTTTCAGCGAGGCGCGAGCCAGCCTGAAGCAGGCAATGGATGACGTCTGCCGCGATCACGAACCAACCGTGATCACCCGGCAGCGTGGCGAACACGTCGTAATCCTGTCGCTGGAGGACTTCAACAGCATGCAGGAAACCCTGCATCTGCTCGGGTCGCCGGCCAATGCGAAGCGTTTGAGCGAATCCATCGCTCAATTCAAGGCGGGCAAGACCTCCGTGCGAGGCTTGATCGATGAACCAGCAGCAGAAAAAGAAGGCCCGGAACAAAGCCGAAGCCGAAAGCGCAGTTAAGGTTGCATGGTCGGATCACGGATGGGACGACTATCTGTATTGGCAGCAAGCCGACATGACGGTTGTCCGCGAAATCAATCGTCTTCTCGAAGAAATTTCACGTGATCCGTTTCGAGGAACCGGCAAGCCCGAGCCGCTGAAAGGTAACCTCACCGGATTCTGGTCACGCCGCATTACTCGAGCCGATCGACTTGTCTACATCGTGCAAGAGGGCGTGACTTACGTCATGCAGTGCCGTTTCCACTACGCCAGGCCATGAGCGTAATTTCTCGTTTTCCCACTCTGTCATCCCGCCTGCGCGGCGGCCTCTACGGCCTGCTGCTCGGCGATGCGCTTGGCGTTCCTTACGAATTCCACAGCGCCGCCTCGCTTTCCCACCTGAACCCCGACGACATCGACATGACGCCGCCGCCCGGTTTCGAGCGCGCGCACCACGGCGTGCCGCCCGGCACCTGGAGCGACGACGGCGCGCAGGCGCTCGCGCTGCTCGACGCGTTGCGGCGCGACCGCGCGCTCGATCTCGATACGTTCGCCGGCAACCTGCGCGACTGGTTCCATCGCGGCGCGTTCACGCCCGACGGCAAGGTATTCGACGTCGGTCTGCAGACGCAGCGCGCGCTCCAGCAACTGAGCGTCGGCGCGGCGCCCGCGCAGGCCGGCCCCGATGGCGAGCGCGACAACGGCAACGGCTCGCTGATGCGCTGCCTGCCGGTGGTGCTGGTGGCGGCTTCCCATGACGAAGCGATCGCGCTGGCACGCAAGCAGAGCGTGGTCACGCACGGGCATGTGCGTTCGCAACTGTGCTGCGCGCTCTACGCGGTGACGGCGATGGCGATTCTCGACGGCCTGAGCGCGGCCGATGCCGTGCGCGCGGCGGAAGACGTGCTGCTGGCGCGTTGTGCCGGCACTGTCGAGGAAGCCGAACTGAAGATCGTGCTCGACGGCCGCTTCGACGCGCCGCAAGGCTCGGGTTACGTGGTCGACAGTTTCTGGTCGGCCATCCATTGCCTGTTGTCGACGCACGGCTTCGAGGCGTGCATCAAGCGCGCGGTGCAGCTCGGCAACGACACCGACACGACCGCCGCCATCGCCGGCGGCCTGGCCGGCCTCGTGCATGGCGAGGCGGGCTTGCCGGCACGCTGGCTCGACGGCCTGCACGGCAAGCCGCTGGTCGAGGCGCTGCTGGCCGCCGCCGGCCACTGACTGCCGCCATGATCAGCCGCCTGACGTTCCGCATGCCCGCCACCTCGGCCGAGGTGTTCGAAGCGTTCCACAACCACGACACGCGGCTGCGCTGGGACACCTTGCTCAAGACGGCCGGCGTGGAGGGCGGCCATCGCTATCCGCATGTCGGCGCGATTTCGGTCAACGTCGGGCGCGGTTGGAAAAGCCTGTTCTGCCTGCGCACGCGTTTCGTGTCCTACCAGCCGCCGCTGCTGGCCGCCGCCACGCTGGTTGCGCCGGCCGGCATTTTCCGCACCTGGACCGCCTCGATTCGCCATCGCGACCTCGGCGGCGGCCAATCGGACCTGATCTACACGGTGCGCTTCAGCCTGCGCCCCAACTGGCTCGACCGGCACGGCAAGCCGATCGTGGTTCGCCTGTTCGAGGATGAAACGCGGCGGCGCTTCGAGGCGCTCGCCGCGTTTCTGCGCACCTGAGGCGAAGTTTCGGGGCACTGCTTCAAGCCGCATCCCGCCCGAAGTCGACGATCACCTTGCCGAAGTGCGCCCCCGAGGCCAGATAGCGATACGCCTCCTGCGCCGCCTCGAACGGGAACACCCGATCGATCACCGGCTCGATGCGGTTCTGATGCAGCGCGCGCACCGCGCCTTCGAGGTCGTGCGTCGAGCCCGTCTGGCTGCCGAGGATGTTCAGCGTCTTGATCATGACGGGCAGCACCGGCATCGTCACTTCCATGCCACCGATAAAGCCCACCACGTAGATCGTGCCGCCGATCTTCGCCGCGTTGATCGAGCGCGCGAACGTGCCGCCGCCCACCGTCTCCACCACGAGATCGGCGCCTTCGCCGCCGGTGGCGTCGAGCACGGCCTCGTCCCAGGCGGGGCGGGTGCGGTAGTTGATCGGCACGTCCGCGCCCAGTTCGCGCGCCCGCGCCAGTTTTTCATCGGATGACGAAGCAATGATTACGCGCGCACCGGCCGCCTTCGCGTATTGCAGCGCGAACAGGCTTACGCCGCCCGTGCCGAGCAGCGCCACCGTCGAGGCCGGGCCGGTGCGGCTCTTGACGATCGCGTTCCAGGCCGTGGTGGCCGCGATCGGCAAGGTGACGGCCTGCGTGTACGGCATGCCGTCGGGAATCCGAACCAGTGCGCCCGCCGGCACCACGGCGTAGTCCGCCAGCGAACCGGGCATCGTGACGCCGCGAGTTCGCGCGACGTTGGCCGTGCTCGGCAGCCCGGCCTGCCAGTCGACGAACGCGCCTGCCATCACGCGCTCGCCCGGCGTCCAGCCGCGCACGCGTTCGCCCACTTCCACGATCTCGCCTGCGCCGTCGGTGCCGGGCACGAACGGCGGCGCGGTGTTGCCGAAGCGGCCCCAGGCCACCATCAGGTCGAGGTAGTTGAGGCCGGCGGCGTGAAGCCGGATCAGCACTTCGTCGGCCGCCGGGCGCGGCACGGTGGCTTCGTCCAGCGTCAGTTGAAAAGGGTCGCCGGTGGTCAATCGATATGCACGCATGGTTGGCTCCTGATGAAATCGAGCCTCCATGTTAGGGGTGGCGAAACCCTATAATCGATCGCGAAAACACGACACCCTTGCATGGAGTGCAGCAATGAACGGCACGGAATCGGATGAAATCGGCGCGTTGCTGGCGGTGCTCGAAACCGGCAGCTTTACTGCGGCCGGGCGCCAGCTCGGGCGCGACAGCTCCGTGATCTCGCGGCGGCTGAAGGCGCTGGAGACGCGGCTCGGCACGCGTCTCGTCGAGCGCTCCACGCGTCGCCTGTCGCCCACCGAGGCGGGCTTGCGCCTGCGCGAGCGCGTGCAGGAGGCGATGCAATTGATCCGCAGCGGCGAGGAGGAGGCGCGCTCGCTGGCCGCCACGCCCACCGGCCTGCTGCGCGTGAGCCTGCCCGCCGGTTTCGGGCGGCGCTGGATCGCGCCGCGCCTGCCCGCGTTTCTCGCGCGTTACCCGTCGCTCGACGTGGAGGCCAGCTTCACCGATCGTTTCGTTGACCTGATTGCCGAGCGCTTCGATGCGGGCGTGCGGATCGGGCGGCTGGACGATAACCGGCTCGTCGCGCGGCGCGTGCTCGGCATGCGCCGGCTGTTGTGCGCGTCGCCCGCTTACCTGGCTGCGCATGCGCCGATTCGGCACCCGCGCGACCTTGTGCAGCATGCGTGCATTGGCTTCACGCCGATGGCCTCGCATCCGGTCTGGCATCTGTCGCGACGCGGCGAGCAGCAGGCCGTGCGCACGCGTTCGCGGCTCGCCACCGACGACATCGACGCCGCGCTCCATGCCGCGCTGCAGGGCACCGGCGTGACGTTCAGCGCCGACTGGATCGTGGCCGACGCGCTGCGCGACGGCCGCCTCGTGACCGTGTTGCCCGGTTGGGACGTGGCCGGCGACGAGGTCATGCACGTCGTGCGCGCGTCCGCGCAATACACGCCGGCCAAGGTGCGCGCGTTCATCGACTGGATGGCCGAGGAGTTCGCCACCGCGCCGTGGGCGGGCGCCGTGCGCAAGCGGCGTTGAGCGCGTGATCGATCGGCATTGACTTGTGCTGATGGTGAATGCGATGCTCGCTGGCGCTGGCGCTGGCGCTGGCGCTGGCGCTGGCGCTGGCGCTGGTCAGGGCCAAAAGCCCGCCCCGGCATCGACCGACACCTCGCGCGCTGCCTGCGACGCGACACACAAGACAACGAGAGACCCTGCCCACCATGCTCGAAGCCATCGCGCCCGATCTCTGGCATCTCACCCACAGCTTTACGGCAAGCGGCCTGCGCGTGACGTCGCGCATGACGGTCGTTCGTTTCAAGGACGGCTCGCTGTGGCTGCATTCCCCCGTGCCGCTGTCGCCCGACGTGCGCGCGCAACTCGCGGCGCTCGGCACGGTGCGCTATATCGTGGCGCCTAACAAAATGCATCATCTGTTCGCCGGCGACTGTGCGGCCGCGTTTCCGGACGCCGCGCTGTACGGCGTGCGCGGCCTCGGCAAGAAGCGCCCCGATCTGCGCAATCTGCGCGAACTGGGCCGCGAGGTCGAGCCGGAATGGCTCGACGATCTCGACCAGATTCCGTTCGACGGCATTCCTTTGGGTAACGAAACGGTTTGGCTGCATCGCGCGTCCGGCACGTTGATCCTGACGGACCTGTGCCAGTGGTGGCGGGGGGAATTGCCGCTGGCGTCGTGCTTGTATGCGTCGTTGACCGGGGTGAGGAAGCAGTTGGCCGTGCCGCGCACGGTAAGGATGGCGGTGAAGGATCGTGCCGCCGCGCGGGTCAGCGCGGAGCGGATTCTGGCTTGGCCGTTTACGCGGGTGATCGTTGCGCATAACGCGGTGGTGGAGGCGGATGCGCGGCGTGGGATGGAGCGGGCGTTGGGGTGGTTTTTGAGGGGGTGAGGCAAAGGAGCGGAACGCGATGACTTTACGAAGCATTCGCCGGGCATCCACGGATGACGTGCCGGCGATCACACGGATTCGGAACGACGCACATGCGAAAAAGCTGACGTACGGTGATCATGCATGGGGTCAGGCGGGGGATGGTTTTTCCGAAGGCTGGGTACTGAACAGCCTTTCACGACGAGCCATTTATGTCGTCGAACAGGACGGCATGCTCGTCGGGACGTTCTCTCTGGATTGGGACGACGAAGCGTATTGGGGCACACAAGAGCCCGTCGCGGGATACGTGCATGGGCTTTCCGTGAGAAAAGGCTTCAACGGCCTCGGACTTGGCGAGTATGTGATCGATTGGTGTTTCAGTCAGGCCAGTGCGTTGGGCCGGCAACTGATTCGACTGGGCTGCGACGCGAGAAACACCAGGCTATGTGCGTACTACGAGTCGCTTGGTTTCATCCGGGTAGGGCTCAAGTCGATGCCCGAGCACGGCGACTATATCGATTCGCAGTACGAGAAATCGGTGATTCCCGTGCGCGAGCGGCCCTCGGCCAGACTGCTGATCACGACATCAAAGCGCCGCGTGTTGTTGTTCCGTTTCGTGCATGAAACAGGCGTGCTCTCTGGACGTGACTATTGGGCAACCCCGGGCGGTGGTGTCGAGAAGGGTGAGACATTCGAGGACGCGGCGTTACGTGAGCTTCGTGAAGAGACTGGTATTTGCAAGGCGGAGATTTCACAGCCTGTCGGATTGCGTGAAGTGCCCTTGCTGTTACCGGACGGAGAGCGCGTGCTTGCCGTCGAGAAGTATTTCGTTGTTGATGCTGAAACGGAATCCATTTCACGTGATGGCTGGACTGCATCGGAGAGGGAGGTGATGGCGAGTTACAAATGGTGGAGTCGGGAGGAGCTGTGCAGCACCGCCGATACGATCTATCCGGAAGGGCTCGTCGAGATGCTTGATAGGGCGGGGGTTTTTGATGTTGATTGTTTGTGACGACGCAGACGGAATGTGCTTCATGGTCTTCACGCACGATTCGGCCATGCCGTTACTCAGCGGCGAATGCACGGGTGTGTTCAGTGATTCCTGTCCCGACTCGCGTGCAACGCGGCGTGTGCGCTGATCGATATACGCCGAAGGCCCGCTCAGTCCCCGACCGTCGCCGGGACGCTGCCGATCAGCGTGCAGCCGCATTCCGTGCGATGTCCATGCAGCGCGACGCGCTGCCCGCCGATCGTGAAGGTCGGATGGGCCTCGACGATCTTGTTGACGCCATGCGGCTTGCCGTCGGGATATTTCTCCGGGCAGTCGACGAGATCGTTCAGGCGGGCGATCGGCTTGCCGCCGTGCGTGTGCGTCTCTGAACCGCTGATGACTTTTCCGCCATGCGATGTGTCGTCGCCGACGACGATGATTTGCAATGCCATACCGTCATCCGTTCGAATTGAAGGGCGTGCGGACGAAAGCCTGTCGGTCGCGGCCGAAAGGTCGCGACCGAGTTCGGCTCAGTCGCCGTCCTGGGTGGATTCGTTTGGGTAATCGGGATCGTTGTCGCCGAGCTGACCTTTGATGTATTGCACCCGGCCGTTATAGGCTTTAAGCAAGCAAGCTTGGTCGTCGCACGCATTGCGGACCTTGCGAATCCACTCGATTTGATTCAGTCGGACCGGATCTTGATAGGAAATCTCCGGGGATTTCAACATCCGCATGGCGACGTAGCCACGGTTCACCGTGGCATCGAGCTTGACCAGCGCCGGATCGTTGCAGATCAGGTGCTCGACCTTGCTGCGCGCCTTGCCGCAGTCGAAGCCGAGCTCGGCGTCGGACGGCGCCTGCGTCTGGCGTTCGAACAGGTAGATGCGCGCGCTCATCACGACCAGGAGTTGCTCGGGCGACTGGTAGATAAATGTCCAGCGCAAGCCTGAACACAGCGGGGCGTTTTCCTGACCGAGATAATAGGTATGGGCGAGGCTGGTGCTGCTCACATGAAACTTGTCATTCAGGAATGCGTTGAATTTCTCCGGCGTGCCGAAGGCATGCACCATGATCATGTCGAATTGATAGGGCAGCGTCTTGTTGACCGTCATCGCGCAGCTATGGCCCGACTCGTGATACGTGAAGGTGTTGCCGTCGAACGTCAGTGTGGAGGCCGTCACTGGATTGACGGGAAACGGCAATTCCTTGTCGCCGGCACCCTTCGTGAAATTTGCCACGCCGGTCATCCGGTACACGGTTTGCGGCGCGGCCTGGGCCGCGATGACGGCGGCCGACAACACGAGCGCCAATACAGTACGAATGAGATTCATCATCGATCGGTGATTTTCAGTGGTTCGAATTGTAGATGCCGAGACAGAACATATCGTGCTCGCGTTCCCGGCGTGTGTGATTCTCGATATCGAGGAATTCCACCGGCGCGCCGGCGTAATCGCCGCTGTTGATCTTCCGGCACAGGCTGGGCGCCTTGGTCAGGCCGCCCATGTTGAATGCCAGCGACACCAACGCATCATGTTCGTGTTGATAGAGCGGCGCGGTGATCAGTTTCTTGACTGCCTGGTCGAAGGCGCCGACATTGGTATCGAATTGCGCCTTCGCCTGCTCCGTGGTGATCTTGCTTGACATCGCGACGTAGCCGCAGGCGGTGCAGCTGGCTTTCTTGATGAGGTGTCCCCAGCCCACCGTGCAATAGCCCTTGCTGTCGTCGTAATAGTAGGTATGGCTTTTGTCGGCGTCGAAGTGCATGCCTTCCCAGCTCTTGGTGAAGTCCTTGCCGCCTGACGGGTTGACTCCGCAGCCACGGGCGGCCGCTGGAGACGTTTCGCGGCTGGTTGTTCGAGCAGGCAGCCGGTTATCGCGGCGCGGGCGGGTGAGGGGCGCGCCCGCTCAGTCCCCGACCGTCGCCGGGATGCTGCCGATCAGCGTGCAGCCGCATTCCGTGCGATGTCCATGCAGCGCGACGCGCTGCCCGCCGATCGTGAAGGTCGGATGGGCCTCGACGATCTTGTTGACGCCATGCGGCTTGCCGTCGGGATATTTCTCCGGGCAGTCGACGAGATCATTCAGGCGGGCGATCGGCTTGCCGCCGTGCGTGTGCGTCTCTGAACCGCTGATGACTTTTCCGCCATGCGATGTGTCGTCGCCGACGACGATGATTTGCAATGCCATACCGTCATCCGTTCGATTTGAGATGTTCAAGTCGTCCGTCGGGACGATTGCGGCCACGGGGCCGCGATCGCGGTCCGGTCAGTCGCTGTCCTGAGTCGATTCGTTCGGATAGTCTGGATAGGCGCTGGCGATCCGGCCTTTAATGGTTTGTACTCGAGCGCGATAGGCGTTCATCAGGCAGGCCGTATCGTTGCAGGCATTGCGGATCGTACGGATCCAGTTGATCTGGTCGATGCGGACCGGATCCTGGGACGAGATTTCCTGGGAGTTGGTCAACTGCATCTCGACGTAGCCGCGATTCACCGTGGCATCCAGTTTTACCAAGGCGGGATCGCCGCAGATCAGATGTTCGACATGGCTTCGCGCCTTGCTGCAATCGAAGCTTTGCGCAGCGTCGGCCGGCGCTTGAGTCTGATGCTGAAACACGTAAATGCGCGACCCGGTCACCACCAGGAATTGCTCGGGCGACTGATAGACCATTGCCGCGCGCAGGCCTGCGCACATCGGCACTTTCTCCTGGCCGAGCAGGTAGGTGCGGGTCAGGACCGCGCTGCTCATATGAAATTTTCCGGTCAGGAAGGCATCGAATTTTTCTGGCGTGCCGAAGGCGTGCACCATCATCATGTCGAACTGATAGGGTAGCGCCTTGTCGACTGTCACCGAGCAGCTGTCTCCCGTCTCGTGATAGGCGAAGCTGCTGCCGTCGAATGTCAGCGACGAGGCTGTCGCCGGGTTGACAGGGAACGACAGCTTGGGCGTATCGATACCCTTCGTATAACTCGCTACACCGGTCATCCGGTATACATTTTGCGGTGCGGCCTGAACTGCAGCCATGCCGGTAGACAGCGTGAGAGCCAGTAAGGCGCGAAGAAATTTCATCATCGATCCGTAATTGTCAGTGGTTCGAATTGTAGATGCCGAGACAGAACATGTCGTGCTCGCGTTCCCGGCGCGTGTGATTCTCGATGTCGAGGAATTCCACCGGCGCGCCGGCGTAATCGCCGCTGTTGATCTTGCTGCACAAACTCGGTGCTTTCGTCAGGCTGCCCATGTTGAACGCCAGCGATACCAGCGCATCATATTCGTGTTGATAGAGCGGCGCGGTAATGTTGTCCTTGACAGCCTTGTCGAAGATGGCGACATCGATATCGAATTGCGCCTTCGCCTGCTCCGTGGTGATCTTGCTCGACATCGAGACGTAGCCGCAGTCGGAACAATTGGCCTTCCTGATGAGGTGCCCCCAGCCCACGGTGCAATAGCCCTTGCTGTCGTCGTAGTAGTAGGTGTGGCTCTTGTCGGCATCGAAATGCACGCCTTCCCAGCCCTTGATGAAGTCCTTGCCGCGTTCGGAAATCGCTAACTGCGCGATTGGCGTGCGGTTTCCGGCCGGCTTGAGCGGCGGTGCATCGCTGAACGTTGCGCGATAGCCTTCCTGCAGGATCGAGAGCGAGTCCATCAGATCGCCACGGCGCTGGAAGCTGTTGTGCAGCACCGAGCCGTTGAGCTTCGAGTGTGGATCGAAGCCTTCGGCGCCCGAATAGGTCTCGAAGTGCAGCATCGAGACATTCTGGTCGCCGACCACATGCAGCGGCACGTTGCCGGCTTTCAGCAATACGCCGCTGCGCGCCAACACCTGACCTTGCGCCACTGTATCGCCGACCTTCACCGTGATCGATTTTGGCGCCACCTCGCCATACAACGCGATGAACTGGCGTCCGTCGGTTGTCGTGTGGTGAATGCTGATCTGGTGCGTTTGACAATAGAAAAACTCGCTTTTGATGACGACGCCAGGTGCAATCGCGACGATCGGCGTATCCCTCTGAACATACAGATCCCGGGCCGCATGCTTGCGCCCGCCCGAGCGGTTCGCGCCGAACCGGGCCTGATCGTGTCCGCCGCCATGCAGCGGCTTGGTCCAGGTGTAGTCGCTGGCCGTGGTGCCGTAGATGCCGCCCTGATCGTTCAGCGGCCGCGACTGGATCGGGAAGATGATCGGCGCCGGGCCTTGGCGCGGCGCGGTGGTCGGCGCGCCCTTGTCGTTGTTGTCGTTGTCGGTCTTCGGCGGCGTGCCGCTCGGCGCGGGCTTGCGCGGTGCGGGCGTGTCCGTCTTGCGCGTTTCGACGGGCGGCACCTTCAGCTTCTGCCCGACGACGATCAGATCCGACTTCAGGTTGTTCGTGTGCTTGAGCAAGTCGATGCTCGTATGAAACTTCTTCGCGATGGACGTGAGCGTGTCGTGCGACTTGACCGTGTAGCTGCCGCGCCAGTAATCGCCTTTCGCCGCGTCGTCGACCTTGGTCGGCAGCTCGTGCTTGGTCTTCGGGCTGGTCAGGTGAAACCGCATCTCCTTCATCGCGGCGTCGAGCCGTGCGACTTCCTTCATGCTGTCGTTGGTCCAGCGCTTGACGTGCACGGACAGCGCCGTGCCGGTTTGCACCGAGAACTGGATTGCGCCTTGCGCATTGGTCGCGGCCGAATGGTATAACTGCTGGGCGCGTTGCTCGATGCCCTTGATGTCGACCTTCAGATCGGCAATCGGCTGGCCGAAATGGTCCTTGAAATAAACCGTGACGGCCGATAACGGGTCGGAAGCCTGTGGCTTGGTGTTCATAACGTGTTCGTGGGCGGGTGAGGCGGCGGTCAGGCGCTTTGGTTGACGTAATGATCGGGATCGTCGGGCAGGGTTTCGTCGTAGTCGGCGATGGGCGTTGCCTCCGATTCGACGAGCCACGCGCCCTGCGTGCCGACCAGCACCTCGAGCTTCTCGCTCTCGTGGGTCGACAGCCGAGGCGTGCGGCCATGCTCGTCGAGCAGGCCTTGTGCCAGGATTTCACCGCTCTCGCGCCGCGCCGTGTATTCGACTTCGCCGAATTCGCGCATCCAGTAGATGTCGTAGACGTCGAGCCGGTTGCTGAACGCCTTCGGCATGTCGAAGCCCGGCAAATCGACCGGCAGCGACTTCGGCCCCGGCATCGCGTGACTGGCCGCGTAGGCCGTCCATTGCGCTTGCGTGCCGTGCTCGATCCCCGCGCCGCTGATGCGGATGTAGCTGCCGCGCGCATTCAGCACGATTTCCTGCGCCGCCGTGATCTCGATCCGCTGCTTCGCGCTGATCAACTTCAGCACCTGATCGGCGATGAGCTCGAGGTTGTCTGACTGCGCCTGAATTTCCACCTTGCCGCTCGCCGCGAACAGTTTCGCGCCCGCACGTTTGGCGAACAGACTGATCTTCTCGGCGACGCTGGCCACCAGCGATTTGCCCGCCGCCAGATGCAGGCTTTCGCCGCTGACGAGATTGAGTTGCTCGTCGGCCGCCACGTGCGTGGATTGCTGGGTCGACAGCGCGATGCCGGCCGGGCTGCCGAGCATCATGATCGGCGTCTTGAAGCCGTTCGCGTTGCCGCCGCCGCCACCGGCGGTTCGCCCGCCGCTGGTGCTTCCGGCCACGCTCGATTGCGTCGCGTCGGTGAACGAACGCAGCGCGTCGTAGCCGGGCTGCAGGCCTTCGGCCCGATGCGCGACGCTGGCTTCCGACAGCGATTGGACGACCGATTCCGCGTTGACGAGCTGGCTCGAGGCCTGGCGCACATCCATCGGCTGCTTGGCCGAGGCGGCGTAACTCGACATGAAGATGCCCCGCGCGGCGCGGATCGCGCCGTGCGCATCCGATTTCAGGTCGAAGCCGCTGCCGAGATAGGCGCCGCGGCTGTTGCCGTCCTGGTCGATCAGGTAGCCGAGATGCAGCAGCGTGTTGGCGCTGCTGCTGAACAGCTTCACGCGGGTCTGAGCGGTGGCGTCGTCGAGCACGAGTTCGTTGTGGCCGGCGCCGGCGTATTCCTTCGACCGGTAGCCGGACAGGATCCCGTTCGAGTGCCATTGCGGTTTGGCCGCACCGTTGTAGACGCGATGCAGGATGATCGGGCGGTCACAATCGCCGCCGAGGTAACCGACGATCACTTCCTCGCCGACGCGCGGGATATGCACGCCGCCATAGCCGTTGCCGGTATCGGATTGAGCCACGCGCATCCAGCACGACGATCGCTCGTCGCTCTCGTTGATGCGATCCCAGATGAATTGCACTTTCACGCGGTTCAGGTCGTCGGTATAGACCTCCTCGCCGGACGGGCCGACCACGATCGCTGTTTCCAACTGCATCGCCGGCTTCTGGTGGGCGAAGGGGCTGCGATACGGCACGGCGATGCGTTGCGCCTCGACTTCCGCCCAGTAGAAGCCGGTCGAGCCGTCGCCGTGCATGCGGGCGGCGGCGTTCAGCCCGTCCGCGTCGAGCCCGGCCTTCACCTGCTCGATGGCCGAGTGCAGGCTGTGCGGGTAGGACCCCTCGTGGTTCGACACCGGAAGATTGTTCTCGATGTAGCGCGACACCTTGATCGCCGCGAACCGGCGCTGGCTCAGCGGATCGCGCGCGTGTTCGGGATGCCCGTTGAGCGTGAACAGCCGGCCAGCGTCGAGACTGCGCGTGCCACCGGCACCCTGGAACCGCTTTGCGCGCGATTCCCATTCCTCGAGCCGGAGCTTCGACAAATGCTCGCCGCGCGTCTGACGCGGATAGGTATAGGCGCCCGTGTATTCGTAGACTTCCATTTGCTGCGGCAGCTCGCCCTGATTGGCGCGCGTCGGCATGCTGGTGCCTTTGGGATTTTGTGCGGTTGCCGGCGACTTGTAATCGAAGGTGCGCGTGGTATGCGTCACGCTCTGCAGTGAACGCGAGCCGGCCCATTGCACCAGCGCGTCCGATTCCGCATCGACGCCGGTGCGATGAAACGATATGACATCCGATGCCACCGGATCGAGATTGTGAATATCGTCGGTAACGACGAAACAATGCGATCGCCCATCGGACGCATGACGCCAGAAGCCGAACAAGCCTTCATCTTCCATGAGCCGATGCACGAAGTTCCAATCGGTTTCACTTTGACGGCAATAAGAACGGGCCGGTAGCGGGTTCGACAGCGCAAACTGAAAGTTGCCGCGCGCCTGCGGATGCTCGTTGAATACGTCAGTGATGATGGCGTCGGCGGAACGGTCCTGCCAATGACGCACATCCGAGCGAAATTTCAGGAAGTGCATCCACGATGCCAGCGAAACCTGATAGGTCGTCAGGCTGCCGTCCGCGCCGAGCCGCCGGGCTGTATGAATATAGGCGTTGAGCGGCAGGTAGCTGCGATCCGGCTGCTGAATCCAGAGCGTCATCGACTGCGCGATCAGCGCCTTGAGCTCGACGTCGCGCGCCGAGGACACAATATCGATCTCGATGCTGAAATCGCGGCCCAGTTCGGATTGAATCAGTGCCCGCCGCGGCATCAGGGTATTTTTCGGCAAACTCGGAATATCGGCCTTGAGCAGGCGATCATGCTGGACCACGCCCCCGCGAATAGCCCAAACCAAATCTGTAGCGTTCATGTGTCGATTTATTGTTGCTTTCTACACTTTTCTTTCAAATCGAAAGATTTTTTGAATTAAATGCGCCGAGATTCTACCGCCGGAAAATGGTTTTGTGTATGTCGATTGACGTCGAATTCGTTCGAGTTATCGGGCTTGGGAGCGCGAATTGTCTCTGTTGATTTTTGCGTGATGCGACCGTGATTAAAAGTTTCTGTTTGATATGAAAAAAATACCTGGTTGATTCGGATGAAACGGAGTGTTCGGTCAACTTGACCGGGTGTTTCGGTGAGTTGATGTTTCGACGATGAGCGATCATCGCTTGGGGCGGACACAGCATATGGCCGCTGCGACGTTGAGGCGGAAATGGTCGAAAGACGCGGCTCGGTCTATCAGAGCTGAAGTCGCCTTTGCTCGGCGACGGCAATTAGACGCCCGTATATTCCAGGTGAATGATCGGATAAGGTCGCCCTTGCCCGTCGAGCGGAGAGCGGCCGGTGCGCGTGAAGCCCATTTTTTCGTAGAACCCCAAGGCCTGGATGTTTTGCTCGTTGACGTCGGTGGTCATGTCGGGATGCAGCGAAAGTCCATGACGAACGAGGGCGGCTCCCATGCCCATCCCACGATAAGCGGGATCGACAAACAATGCTTCCATATGCCCGTTGTCGATGAACATGAACGCCGATGGATAATCGTCGGCGTCCAAAGCAAACCAGAGCGGAACCGTGGGGAGAAAGCCGCAAACCAGCTCATCAAGCGTCTGGCGATCTTCCTGGGACAGAAAATCGTGCGTGGCATCCACGGCGCGGCGCCAGATCTCGATCGCGCGTTTGCCTTCTTCCGGGCGGGAATGTCGAATGGTCGTCATCGACCGATTGTAAGCGGAACGAATATTCGAGCAGTGATTCATCCCGACAACGGGAGCGCATCGCGCCCCCGCACCCCTCAAAAATCAAACTGCGCCGACAACAACAACGTCCGCGGTGCCGCATTCGTCACATACGTCCCTTGCTGAATCCAATACCGGCTGCCGAAAATATTCTCGACATTCGCCCGCAGCACCACATCCTTCGACGCAATGCGCGTGGCATACCGCAAGCCCACGTCGTAACGCGTCCACGCCGGCAAGCGCAGCGCGTCGCTCGAATCGTAATACTGCGCACCAGTGTGAATGATGCGGCCATTAACGCTCAAGCCCGGCACCCACGGCAAATCGTAATCAGCCGCCAAATTGAACGCGAACTTCGGCACGCCGCCCGCCACATTACCGTCCTGAGTTCCACCCGCAGTGCCCGACACCTTCGGATCATAGAACGTCGCGCTCGCCATCACGCGCAGGTCGCGCGTGACCTGCCCGTAGGCGGACAGTTCGAGGCCGCGCACGCGGGTCATGCCGTTGTAGCTGTAGATATTGCTGACCGGGTCGGTCACGGCGTTCGGCTGCGAGATCTGGAAGATCGCGGCCTGCGTCATCACGCGGCCCCAATCGGCCTTCACGCCGGCTTCGTACTGGTTCGACTTGTACGGCGCGAACCCTTGCCCCGCGTTGGAGGAACCGGCCGGCGCCGGGCTGCTGACCGACAGGCCGGACGTGAAATTGCCGTACACCGAAATATTCGACAGCGGCTTGACCACGAAGCCGGCCAGCGGCGTGATGGCCTGCTGGTCGATCGTGCTTTGCAGCGCGCCCGAAGTCGGATCGTAGTTATCCTGACCAACCGTCTGGCGGCGGAAGCCGCCGGTCAACAGCACGCGGTCGTTGAAGAACGACATCGTGTCGATCACCTGCTGGCTGTTCAGGTGCGTCTGGCTGCTGCGCTGCATGTCGCCGCGCGGCAGGCCGACGGAGGGCAGCGGCGCCGGGTCGTAGAGGTTCGACGAAACCGAATTCACGCCATAGGCGTAGAAATAGCCGATTTCCTGATTCAGGCTCGTGACGCCGGCAACCAGCGTGTGCTTCACGCCGAACGTATTGAAGTGGAAGCGGAAACCGGCATCCACGGTCTTGGTGCGCGTGTATTGGTCGTAATAACCGTTGACCACATCGAACGCGCCGCTGGAGGTCAGGCCCGACGCATACGGGAAGTTCTGCGCCGACGTGCCATAGTGCTCGCCCGCCGCGCCGTACACGGTCACGTACTGGTTGATATCGTACTCGGCGCGCGTCATCAGCGCGGTGTCGCGCAGCTTCAATTGCGCGCCCGGGAACAAGGTGCTGTACGCCGACGGCACGGCCGGCACCGCGGTGGCGGTGCCGAAGCCGATCTGTGATCTCAGATCGTCCGTGTTTTCGGACACGTTGTAGGCGTCGAACGACCACCGCAGTTGCTTGCCGCGGTAATCGAGGCCGATCGCGCTGTCGCCCTGCAACTGGTTGCCGTGCGCGATGCCGGTCTGGCCGTCCTTGATCTGGCCGTTGAAGCGCACGCCGAACTGGCCTTCGCTGCCGAAGCGGCGGCCGATGTCGGCGGCTACGCCGAACTGGCCCTTGGTCTGGTAAAGGGCGGTCAGGCGCGTGAGCGGGGTGTCGTCGGCGCGCTTGCTGACGATGTTGATCGCGCCGCCCACGCTGCCGCCCGGGCCCATGCCGTAGGCCAGCGAGCCGGGGCCTTCGAGCACTTCCACGCGCTCCAGCATGTTCACCGGCACGCGCGCGGCCGACACCATGCCGTACAGGCCGTTCAGCGCCACGTCGGTGGCCTGCACGTCGAAACCGCGAATCTGGAACACGTCGCCGAAGCCGCCCGAGCTTTGCTCGGCCCGCACCGAGGCGTTGTTGACGACCACGTCGGCGATGGTGCGCGCCTGCGTGTCGCGCATCAGTTCTTCCGTGTAGTTCGTCGTGCTGAACGGTTGGTTCATGACGTTCGCCGTGCCGAGCACGCCGACGCTGCCGCCGCGCGCGAGCTGACCGCCCGCGTAGGGCGCGGGCAGTTCGCCCGGCTCGGCCTTGGCCTTGATCGACACGGCGGGCAGGGCGGCCGTCACCGGCTGCGCAGCATCTGCGGCGGCCGGAGCGGCCTGGGCGGTGGATGCGGCAGGGGCGGCGGGGGCGGCGGGGGCGGCGGGGGCGGTCTGGGCTTGCGCGCTCTGGAGCGCGGCGGCGCCCATCAGCGCGACGAACAGCGCTTCGGCGGCGCGGGCGGCGGCAGTGCGACTGCTCAGGGTGTGCGAGTTTCCACTGTGCGGCATAAGGCTTGAGGCTCGGGTCAAGGTTGGTAGATGAGATTCATTTCAATAACGAGAATCGTTTGCAATTGTAAATGGGACTCATGCCGCGTTGCACAAAAATCGACGGATTCGATCAAAAAACGACGGATTCGGACAAAAAGATTGTCATGGAGCGACGCGCGGGGCAGGGCCGGCCGGCCGCGCCTTGCGCCGTCGCGGCGCGCCATGCTGTACTACGCCGGACCGTTTTTCCCCGGGCGTGATGGGTCCCGACAGCACTCGAAACAGGAAAGGGCAAGGCCATGCATGTGATCAGCGCATTGAGTTCCGATTTCTACGAAGTGGAGTTCGCCGGCAAGCCGGCCAATCAGTGGAACGTGTTCCCCGACTGGAACCCGCACGACCGCTTCGGCATCCTGATCTACGATCCGCTGGCCGCGCTGGGCGCGACGCACCTGATCCAGGTGGCCTGCATGTGTTTCTACGACGTCAAGCCGAGCCGGCGCGAGGAACGCAAGATTTACCCGGAGATTTTCGCGATCCATGTGGGCGAATGGTGGGGCGGCTACGGCTACTTCGATTTCTGGCCGGCGCGCCGCGAGGTGTGCGTGCCGAACGATCACCAGGAGATTCTCGGCGCGCTCAACGATCGCGGCATCACGCGGCTGGCCCTGCCGGAGCGGCCGGCGCGCGAGCTCGTGCATCGCCGCAAGGAGGAGGATTGCGCGCTGGAGGGGCTGGCGACGGCGGTGTTCTACAGCCCGAGCGGGCGCGTCGACCAGGCGGATTTCACGATCCGCAGCAACGACCGCCGCAGCGAGCGCGACGTGCATCGCGTGCTCGACCGGCCGCAACTGGCCACCGACGCGGCGGCCAAGCTGGCCAATTCGCGCGTGCCGGTCAAGGAAGGCGACCCGGATTTCGCGTCGCGTCAGCAGGCGCTGAACGTCAACATCGACGACACGATGCGCGAAGCGGCGCGTCGGCAGCGCGAAAGCCTGAAGGTCGACGAACTGATTACGGAGTCGTATCGGTTCGTTCGGCCGGAAGTGGCGCTGAAGTGCTTGTGAAACGCAGTTAGCGCTGCGTGAGTGCGATCCGGCGTTGCGGCGGCCAGCCGCCGCGACCGGATCGTCGGAACGAACCCCGTCATCCCCGATTCGCGCGACACAGAACAGGTCGGCATCAGGAGCGCGGCCAGCAGGCCGATCCGGCCGACGCACACAAGCGCGCTTTCCAATACCTCATCAAGCGAAGCCGTTACCGTGGCGGGCGCAACCATTTCCGGAAACAACAGGCAGGCCACGCTCATGCCGACCAACGCGAGGGTGCGCACCGTGCATGGCAATCCGGTTGCGCCCGCAACGAATGGGGGCGCCGCCATTCCAGAACGATCCAGGCGATCCAACTGACTCCACGCGGACGATCTTGCTGCCTGTATAGCAGCGCTCTCCGCACCACCTCACGCGGCATTCATTTCCTTTACGACATCGCAGGCACGGCGAGTGGCCTTCGCACGCGCGCTCATTTTGTTAGGCATTCATCTGAAAAAAGATGGAATACGCGGCGGCGTGGCGCTGTTCTGTGAGGGTAGCGAGAACGAACCGGTGCGGTGTTTCAGGCACGGGCGCTCTTCGATCATGAGCACGCAACGAACAGTGTCCCTGTCGTCCATTCTGAGAGGAGTCATGCGATGCACAAGCGAGTTGCGGTACTGGTGATCGGGGGCGGCCCGGGCGGTGCCACCGCGGCGGCCATTCTGGCCAAGGACGGGTTGGAGGTGCTGTTGCTGGAGCGCGATACGTTTCCGCGCTATCACATCGGCGAATCGTTGCTGGCGTCGTGCCAGTCGACGCTGAAATTGTCGGGCGCGTACGAGGCGGTCAAGGCGCACGGCTTTCAGATCAAGCGCGGCGGCGTGGTGTATTGGGGCGACGACAAGTGGGTGCTGGACTGGCGGCAGCTCGTCGATCCGGACATCTGGTCGTGGCAGGTCGATCGCGCCACCTACGACGACATCCTGCTGCGCAATGCCGAGAAGCAGGGCGTGGAAGTGATCGAAGGCGCGAGCGTCAAGCGCATCGTGTTCGACGGCGAGCGCGCTGTGGCGGCCGAATGGATGCGACGCGGCGAGGACGTCACGCAGCGTGTCGAATTCGATTACGTGATCGACGCCTCGGGCCGCCACGGGCTGATCGCGCAGCAGCATTTCGACATGCGCCAGCAACACGAGGTGTTTCAGAACGTGGCGATGTGGTCGTACTGGAGCGGCGCGGAACTGCTGCCCGACAGCCCGGAAGGCGGCATCAACGTGGTGTCCGCGCCCGATGGCTGGTGGTGGAACATTCCGCTCGGCAACGACCGCTACAGCATCGGCATGGTCACGCACAAGAACAAGTTCGTGGCGGACCGGCGCGGCTTCGACTCGCTGGAGGATTACTACCTGGCCCGCGTCGCGCAATCGCCGGCCATCCAGGGCGTGACGCGCAACGCCACGCGCGTGGCGCCGGTCAAGGTCGAGCAGGATTATTCGTATGTCGCGGAACGCTTCTGCGGGCCGGGCTACCTGCTGGTGGGCGATGCCGCCTGCTTCCTCGATCCGCTGCTGTCCACCGGTGTGCATCTGGCTCAATACAGCGGCATGATCGCCGCGGCCTCGATCATCAGTACAACGAAAGGTGACGTGCGGGAAGCCGAAGGCCGCGCCTTCTTCGAATATGTCTATCGGCGCGCCTATACGCGGATGCTGGTGCTGGTGTCGCGCATGTACGAGCGCTATCAGGGCGCCGACGACTATTTCTGGAACGCGCAGAAGCTGGTGCACGAATCGGCGCGCAAGGTCGAGCCGATCCGCGATTTCACGACCATCACCACCGGCCTGACCGACATCGACGAAGCCGCGAACGTGGATACCCGCATCCTGAACGACGTGCTGATGCAGGAAGCGAAGACCATGCAGGACACCAGCCTGCAAGGCTCGGCGCCGTCGGACATCACGGCGCTGGACATGCAGCCGCTGTTCGGCGACTGGTTCAGCCTCAGCGGCGAGGATGCCAGCGTGAGCCGGCTCGAACTGGTCACGTCGCCGTCGCTCGGGCTGCGCCGCATCACCACCCCCACCGCCGTCTGAGACGGCCCAACCATCCATGAGCACGGAGCCCCGGCTGTGATCCAACCGCTTCTCTTCACCTTGACCGTGATGACCATCCTGGCCATGCCGGGGCCGACCAACACGCTGCTGGCCACCGGCGGCGCGACCCTCGGCCTGCGTCGCGCCTTGCCGTTGGCGTTGGCCGAGGCGTTGGGTTACGGCATCGCGATCCTGGCGGTCGGGCTGTTGCTGAAGCCGGTGCTGACGCAGTGGCCGCAGTTCGCGCGGGTGTTGCGGGTGGCCGTGTCGGCCTATCTGTTTTACCTCGCCTGGACGCTGTTTCGCAGCGGGCGCGGCGATCAGGCCGAGCGGATCGGGCACAGGCCGATCACGCCGCGCCGCGTGTTCGTCGCCACGCTGCTGAACCCCAAGGCGCTGGTGTTCGCGATCAACGTGATCCCGTTCGACAGCCCGCGCGTGGCGTTCTATCTGCTCGGCTTCGTCGCGATCCTGGCGCCGCTGTCGATCGCCTGGATCCTGCTCGGCGCGGCGCTCGGCAAGGCCGCGGCCGGCACCGGGCGCGAGCGGTGGATCGCGCGCGCGGGGGCGGCGGTGCTCGGATCGTTTGGGGTCCTGCTCATGGCCTCTGCATTGAAGTAACGAGGAGTTTCATCATGAATCGACGCGTACAGGTATTGGTGATCGGCGGCGGCCCCGGCGGCTCGACCGCGGCGGCGCTGCTGGCCAAGGAAGGCCACGACGTGCTGCTGCTGGAGCGCGACACGTTTCCGCGCTATCACATCGGCGAATCGCTGCTGGCCTCGTGCCAGGCCACGCTCAAGCTGTCCGGCGCCTACGAGGCGGTCAAGGCGCACGGCTTTCAGATCAAGCGCGGCGCGCTGATCCACTGGGCCGACGACGAATGGGTGCTCGACTGGCGCAAGCTGGTCGATCAGGATGCCTGGTCATGGCAGGTCGATCGCGCCACCTACGACGACATCCTGCTGCGCAACGCCGAGCAGCAGGGCGTGGAGGTGATCGAGGGCGCGACTGTCAAGCGCATCGTGTTCGACGGCGAGCGCGCGGTGGCCGCCGAATGGATGCGGCGCGGCGAGGAGGTGACGCAGCGCGTGGATTTCGACTACGTGATCGACGCCTCGGGCCGCCACGGCGTGCTGTCGCAGCAGCATTTCGACATGCGCCAGCAACACGAAATCTTCAAGAACGTGGCGGTGTGGTCGTACTGGACCGGGGCGGAGCTGCTGCCCGACAGCCCGGAAGGCGCGATCAACGTGGTGTCCGCGCCCGATGGCTGGTGGTGGCACATTCCGCTCGGCAACGATCGCTACAGCGTGGGCCTGGTCACGCACCGCAACGCGTTTCTGCGCGATCGGCCCGGCTTCGATTCGCTCGAAGCCTACTATCTCGACCGTCTGAGCCAGTCGAAGGCGATCCGCGGCGTCACGGCCCAGGCCGCGCGCGTCGCGCCGGTCAAGGTCGAGCAGGATTACTCGTACGTGTCGGACCGATTCTGCGGGCCGGGCTACATGATCGTCGGCGACGCGGCCTGCTTCCTCGATCCGCTGCTGTCCACCGGCGTGCATCTGGCGCAGTACAGCGGCATGATCGCGGCGGCAGCCATCAACAGCGTCGTGAAGCAGGAGATCGACGAAGGCGAAGGCTGGCGCTTCTTCGAGTACATCTACCGGCGCGCCTATACGCGAATGCTGGTGCTGGTGTCGCGCATGTATCAGTCGTACAAGGGCAAGGACGAGTATTTCTGGAGTGCGCAGAAACTGGTGCATGCGAGCACGCATCACGACGAGCCGGTGCGCAACTTCACCGATATCAGCGCGGGCCTGAGCGACATCCACGAGGCCAACGACATCGATACGCGCGCGCTGACGCAGCAACTGCTCGACGCCGCCGAGGCCGAGCAGGATGCCAAGGCCGCGCGCGTGCCCACCACCAACCTGCATACGCTGGACGTGTCGGTGTCGTGGGGGCCGTGGCGCAGCCTCGAAGGCGCGGATACCACGCTGGAGGACATCCGCCTCGTGACCCAGCCGTCGCTCGGGCTGCGTCGCGCCGCACGGAGCGACGCATGATGAACGCCCCGGCCGAGATGCTCGAATTGATCACGGGCGCATGGAAAACGCAGGTCGTGCATGCGTTCGCCGCACTGTCGGTGGCCGAGGCGCTCGACGCCGCGCCGTTGCCACCTGACCAGCTGGCGCGTCGCCTGGGCGCCGACGCCGATGCCCTGACGCGGCTGCTGAGGGCCGGCGCGGCCCTCGGCCTCGTGCGGTGCGATGCCGAGGGCCGCTATGCCGGCTCGCCGCTGCTCGACACATTGCGCGCGAGCGGCCCCGGCTCGCTGCGCGCCTACGCGATGGCGGTGGCGATGCCGGGGCATTGGCTGCCGTGGGGGCGCGCCGTCGATGCGGTGCGGTCCGGCGCGCGGCAAACGGCGGTGACGCTGGGCGGCGAGCTGTGGGATCACTACAGCACGGAGCCCGACGAGGCCGCGGTGTTCTCGGCCGGCATGAGCGCCTTGACGAACCTCGTGGCGGCCGATGCGGCTCGGCTCGTCGATACCGCCGGCACCCGCGTGGCGGTGGACCTCGGCGGCGCGTCGGGCACGCTGGTGCGCGCGCTGATGGCGGCCAACCCGGCGCTCGAAGGCGTCGTGCTCGATCTGCCGCACGTGGTGGACGATGCGCGCGCGGCCGCCGACATGCAGGGGCTAGGCACGCGCTTGCGGGCGGTGGCCGGCGATTTCTTCGCGCCGCTGCCCGACGCCGATCTGTATCTGCTCAAGCATATCCTGCACGACTGGGACGATGCGTCGTGCGCGCGAATCCTGCGCAACTGCCGCGACGGGCTGGTTGCGGGCGGCCGCGTCGCCGTGATCGAACTGGCGCTGCCCGATGCCGGCGATGCGGCGGCGGCCGGTTCGTTCGCATCCCTGATGGATCTGACGATGCTGATGCTGACGCCGGGCCGCGAGCGCACGCTGGCCGAATACGAGGCCTTGTTTGCCGCCGCCGGGCTGGCGCTGCGCAAGGTCACGCCGATGCCGGCCACCGCGATGCTCATCATGGAGGCTGGCCACGCATGAACGCACCTGTCGCCATCGTCGGCGCGGGGCCGGTGGGCATGGTGGCCGCGCTGCTGCTCGATCGTCACGGCATCGCCGTCACGCTGTTCGATACCGAGGCCGCCACGCGCAACGGCCCGCGCGGCAGCACCCACAACGCCCGCACCATGGAGCTGTATCGGCAGCTCGGGCTGGCCGCCGGCATTCGGCGGCTCGGCCTGCCCGACGCGCATCCGACCGACGTACGCTACCTGACGCGGCTCGCCGGTTTCGAGCTGGCGCGGCTCGCGATGCCGTCCGAGCGCGACAAGCGGCAGGCGGTGGCCGACAGCGGCCCGCTCGATCAGGTGCCCGAACCGGTGTTGCGCGCGAACCAGATGCAGGTGGAGGCGCATCTGGCCGAGCACATCCGCACGCAAACCGGCATCGACTACCGGCCCGGCTGGCATGTCGAGACGTTCCGGCAGGACGCGGGCGGCGTGACGCTGCGCGCCAATCACGCCGCGCTCGGCGCATCGACGTTCGAGTGCGATTACCTGATCGGTTGCGACGGCGCGCGCAGCATGGTGCGCGATGAACTCGGCATCGCGCTGGAGGGCCCGGACGGCATCGGCGGCCAGTATTTCGGCGGCCGGATGCTGGCCACCTATTTCCGTGCGCCGGCCTTGTATGCGGGCTGTCTGCGCGAGCGCCGGGCGTTCCAGTACTGGATCAGCAATCCCGATGCGCGCGCAACCTTGATCGCGCTGGACGGTCAGGGCGAATTCCTGATGTTCACGCAGGCGCCGCCCGGCGACGCGCCCGCCGATGCCCGGCAGATCGTCGAGACGATCCATCGCTGCATCGGCGGCAGCGAGGCCGTGCCGGTCGAGGTCGTGCATACCCGCGCGTGGCGGGCCGGCGCGGCGCTGGTGGCCGAGCGCCTGCACGACCGGCGCGTGTTCCTGGCGGGCGACGCCGCGCACGTCTTCACGCCGACCGGCGGTTTCGGCATGAACACCGGCATCGAGGACGTGGCCAACCTGGCGTGGAAACTGGCCGCGACGCTGCAAGGATGGGGCGGCCCGGCCTTGCTCGACAGCTACGCGCTCGAACGCTTGCCGGTCGCGAAACGCAATGTGGCCGCGGCGCGCGAGTTGTCGCGCCGGGTGGGCGCCGTGCAGACGTCCGCCGACATCGAGCACGATTCACCCGCCGGCGCGGCGCAACGCGCGCAGCTCGGGGCCATGCTGGCCGGCTTCGCCGATCAGTTCGATTCGATGGGCGTGCATCTCGGGGCGCGCGTCGACGGCTCGCCGATCGTGATCGGCGACGCCGCACCGCCCGCCGACGATTATCAGCACTACGAACCCTCGGGCGTGCCGGGCGGCCGCGCGCCGCATTTCTGGGTCGATGCGGGGCGCGGGATGGGCAGTTCGATCTACGACCGGTTCGGCATGGGCTTCACGTTGCTGCGCTTCGATGGCGCGGAGGCGGGCGAGATCGTGCGCGCGGCGGTGCGCCGTGCGGTGCGGCTCGACGTAGTGGACGTGTCGAACGCACCGGCGCAAGCGCTCTATGGTGGCAAGCTGGTGCTGATCCGCCCCGATCGCGTGATCGCCTGGCGCGGCAACCGCGATGTCGATGCGGATGGCGCGGAGGCGATATGGCGGCGGCTGACCGGATTCGCGGCGGCTTGAGCAAGGGATGCGGCGGCTAACCGGCCGTCGCATCCCGCGCTTCACCGAACCAGCGTCGAAGCGTCTCCTCCAACGCGCCTTCAGCTTCAGCAGCGTCCGTCGCCCACGCCACGAACCCATCGGGCCGCACCAGCACGGCGCGCAACCCGAGCCGATCGTTCGCATCGCTGACGAGATGGCGCACGCGCGATCGCCAGCCCGCCAACAGCGCGGCGCGCGCCGGGTCCGCATCCGTGGCGCGCGCCGCAAATTCCAGAAACAAGCCACACCCGTCGCGCAACAGGCTGCCGGCTCGCGTCCCGTCGTGCAACGCGAAATCGGGCAGGCTGCAGCCGATTAGCGGATGCGCGCCACCAAGCTCGTAGCGCAGCGCGACGCCCCACACGCGTTCGGCGAAATACGTCGCGCCGTCGCGCGTGGCGGCCAGATCGCGGATCACGTCGGCCAGCGCGCGCGAGCCGACCGTGGGCCGCATCAACGCAACCTGCGCACGCGACCAGTCGAGCACGCGTGCGCCAACCGGGTGCCGCTCGCTCGCGTAGCTGTCGAGCAGCCCGGCCGGCGCGTCGCCGCGCAGCGTGGCGGCCAGCTTCCAGCCGAGGTTCATCGCGTCGCCGATGCCGAGATTGAGGCCCTGGCCACCGAGTGGCGAGTGGATATGCGCGGCGTCGCCCGCCAGCAGCACGCGGCCTTGGCGATATGCGCCGGCCTGGCGGGCGCGGTCGGTCCAGGTAGCGGCCAGATGCAGCCGCTCGACCGTGAGATCGAGGCCGGTCACGCGCCGCAACACGGCCTGCACATGGTCGGCGGTGATCGGCTGGAGACGCTGGCATGCGCCGCCGTCGAAATCGACCATCGTGATCGTGCCCGGCGGTGCATAGGTGTACATACCATCGGGCGTGGCGTGTCGGCCGGGGCGTAGCGCGGCGAACGCGGCCGAGCCGGCCAGTTCCACCTCGACCGAATAGCCGGTGAACTCGGGATCGGTGCCGATGAAATCGAAGCCGGCCGCCTTGCGGATCGTGCTGCGCCCGCCGTCGCAGCCCACCAGCCAGCGCGCGCGGAACGTCTCGCCGCCGGTGGTGTGAACGGTCACGGTGTCGCCATCGTCGTGCAGGCCGTCGACGCGGCAACCGTATCGGAGCGCGGCGCCCAGCGTGCTCGCGTGGCGCGCCAGCACGGCTTCGAGCGCCGCCAGTTCGATTGCCAGCGTATAGCCGGCCGGGCCGGGCAGGTGATACGGCCAGGCCGACGCATCGATCTCGTCGAGATGGAACGCAATCCCCGCGAAATGGCCGCCGGGGCGGTGCGCCGCGTTGCCCGGCCGTTGCCAATGCGCGGACGCCTTGGCGCGGTTCGCCGCGTCGCCTGCCTGCTGCGCGGCGACGATCGCGTCGAGCAGGCCGCGGCGGTGGAACGCGTCGAGCGTGGGCGCGTTCAGGCCGCGCATGCCGAACGGCAGCCGCTTGAGCGGTGAATCAGGTGAACTGAGTGAATCAGGCGCATCGGCCTGTTCGAGCACGAGCACCGAACAGCCATGCAGGCGCAGTTCGCCGGCCAGGAACAGGCCGACCGGGCCGGCGCCAGCGATGACGACGTCGTAAAGCGAAAGGGAAGGGTGGTGCATGGAAAGCTCCGTTGTCGAGGTTCGACCGGAGCGTTCCTGAGCCAGGACGCCGCGCGGACGAACCGGTGAGCGCCTGGGCGGCGCCGGGTTCGTCGCGGGGATCCCGGCACGAGGCCAAAGACCAGAGCTTTCGTTACCGAAAGGACTTGGGCTTACCAGACCAAGTCTGCCTTTTCCGACGCCGCTTTATAGCATTGCGGCGCGCGCTGTGCAATGGCGGCGTGATGGGGGCACGTTTTTTTCGACTCACGGCATTATGAAAAATTGATGTTTCGGCGTGTTGAAAATCCGCGTTCGAACCGGTTTTATCGAACGCATGCTGAAACCCGATTTTTGTCATGTTCGCGCGGTTGTACGCCAATACTGTCGCCTGTATATTGGCCGGGATTTTTACGCCGGATAAAGAACCGGTAATGACTTGAATAGACCAGCCAACAAGAAGTAATACGCACCGGGGATGCTGATGGCCAGACGCTGGCATCTGCCTTTTCGGCTGCACGTCTCGGTGTTCATTGCCGTGGTCGTGTTGCTGATCGGCGGCCTGATCAGCGCGGTGGATTACGATCATTCACGCAGGATTCTCGAGGATCACTCGGCGAATCTGGTGCGTGACATGAGCCGTGAGACCGCGAATGAAATCCAGAGGATGTTGACGCCGGCGTCGATCGCGGTGAAAACCCTGGCCTACGGACATATCGTGCACGCGCATTCCACCGCGCAACGAATGGCCGTACTCGGTGCATTGCACGCCATCCTGCTCGCGTCGCCGGGCATGGAAGACATTTACATCGGTTATGCGAACGGCGATTTCTTCATGTTTCGCGCGATTCGCAACGACGTGCAACGCCGCGGCCTGCAAGCGCCCGATGCGGCACGTTTCGCATTGCAGACGATCGATCATTCGGTCAAGCCCGCCGCCGGGCATTTCATCTATTTCGACGCCGATCTGCATGTGATCGCGGATGTGACGCGCGCCGAGTATCCGGCCACGTTCGATCCGCGCATGCGCCCGTGGTATCAACAGGCGATCGAGCAGAAGCGCTTGATCCGCACCGCGCCCTATGTGTTCTCGTCGGTGCGCGAAGTGGGCACCACGCTGGCGTTCGCCGCGCCCGACGGCCGCGCGGTGGTGGGCTGCGACATCAACCTCGACACGCTCCAGCAAACGCTCGTCGCGCGCAACAGCCTGCCGGGCCTGAGCTTCGCGCTGGTGGGCGCGGACGGCCAACTGATCGCCTCGACCTGGCAGGCAGGGCCGGTGCACGGCGCGACGGACGACGGCGATCGACTCGTGAGCCGCGAGGAAATGGCGCAGGTGCCGGTGCTGGCGCGCATGGCCGCGAGCATTCGCGAGGTCGGCCGCGCGGGCTGGCACGCCAGCGTGGTCGAGGCGCAGGACGAGCCGTGGCACATGACGGCGAGCCGGCTGGCGTTCGACGACGTCGCGCCGCTTTACCTGACCTCCGCGATCCGCCAGCGCGATTTGCTGCGCGAGGCCGACGAGCGGCGGCTGATGGTCGGCATCGTCACGCTGGCGATCCTGGCGCTGTCGGTGCCGGTCACATGGTGGTTCGGCGCGATCATCACGCGCCCGCTGCAGAAGCTCGCCGCGCAGGCCGACACGGTGCGCCGCTTCGAGCTGGCGCCGGGCGGCGAGATCGCCACCACGCATATCAGCGAGATCGACCGGCTGGCCGCGCGCATGGAGGAGATGAAGCGCACCATCCGGCGCTTTCTCGACACGATCCAGGCGGTGGCCGCCGAGCCCGATTTCGAACGGCTGATGCCGATGCTGCTGACCGAAATGCTGGCCGAGGCGCACGCCGATGCCGGCGTGCTCTATCTGGCGAGCGAGGACGGCACGGTGCTGCAACCGGCCGCCGCGCGCGACACGCGGCGCGAGGCCGTAAACGAAACGCTCAAGCCGCTCGCGGTGGACACGGCGCCCGCGCTGATCCGCTCGGCGCTGGCCGAGAATCGCGCGCTCGCCGGGCAATTGTCGAACCCGGACATCCTGCAGGCCGGCTTCTCGCAGTTCCGGCTCGGCGCGGGCGATGCGGCCGTGGTGCCGCTCGTGAACCGCGAGGGCGTGCTGGTGGGCGCGTTCGTGCTGCTGCATTCGAAGCCGCTCGAAAAAATGCAGTTGTCGTTCATCGCCGAGCTGACCGGGCTGTTCGTCAGCGCGATCGAAACGCGCGAGCTGATCAAGATGCAGCGCGCGCTGTTCGAGTCGTTCATCCAGTTGATCGCCAAGGCCATCGACGCGAAAAGCCCGCACACGGGCGGCCACTGCAACCGCGTGCCGGAGCTGACCAAAATGCTCGCGCAGGCCGCGTGCAGCACGCACGAAGGCCCGTGGCGCGATTTCGATCTCGATGCGCAGCAGTGGGAGGCCTTGCATGTGGCGGCCTGGTTGCACGATTGCGGCAAGATCACCACGCCCGAATACGTGATCGACAAGGCCACCAAGCTCGAAACGCTGTACGACCGGATTCACGAAATCCGCATGCGCTTCGAGGTGCTCAAGTGCGAGACGGAAATCGCTTGCCTGAAGGCCGTCGAGGCCGGCATGGATCGCGAGCGCGCCGCGAGCACGCGCGACGCGCTGCTGCGCGAGATCGACGACGATTTCGCGTTCGTGGCCGCCTGCAACGAGGGCGGCGAGTTCATGGACCCGGCGCGCGTCGAGCGGCTCGAACGGATCGGCCGACGCACCTGGCGGCGCACGCTCGACGACCGGCTCGGCGTGTCCGAGGACGAGCGCAAGCGCCAGGCGCGCACGCCGCGCGGGCCGCTGCCGGTGCGCGAGCCGCTGCTGGCCGACAAGGCCGAGCACCGCATCGAGCGCGAGAGTGCGGCCACGCCGTTCGGCTCGCCCGACAACCGCTGGGGCTTCCGGATGCACGTGCCCGAGCTGCTGTTCAATCGCGGCGAGCTCTATAACCTCTCGGTGTCGCGCGGCACGCTCTCCGAGGAGGAGCGCTTCAAGATCAACGAGCACATGTTGCAGACCATCATGATGCTGTCGCAACTGCCGTTTCCGCGCCACATGCGCAACGTGCCCGAAATCGCCGGCGGCCATCACGAGAAGATGGACGGCACCGGCTACCCGAAGGGGCTGCGCGGCGACGAGATGAGCCCGCTCGCGCGGATGATGGCGATCGCCGATATCTTCGAGGCGCTGACGGCCGGCGACCGGCCGTACAAGCGCGGCAAGACGCTGTCCGAGGCGATCGCGATCATGGCGTCGATGTGCGAAGCGCAGCATATCGACGCCGAGCTGTTCGGCCTGTTCCTGCGCTCGGGCGTGCACCTCGATTACGCGCGGCGCTTCATGCTGCCCGAGCAGATCGACGAAGTGGATATCGCGCGCTACCTCGCGCCGTCGGAGCGCTTGGCGGCCTGAGCCGGCGGCGTATAGTGGCGGTTTCCATTCCCGGAAACTTGGCCATGCTGACTTATGCGATTCAGAAAACCGGCGACGACTATTCCCGGTTGGACCCGCAAGGCCCGACCGATTATGCCGGGTTCATCGGTGCGCTTGAGCAGTTTCCATGGGCGGCGCAACTGGCGCTGTGGGACGTCGACCAGAGCGGCCCGTTGCCCGCGCTGGTGCTGCGCCACACCGGCGACCAGCGCGAATTGTGGATCAGCGCGCTCGGCACGGATCTCGGCCAGGATTTTCAACTGAACGCCGTGGCGATGCGCGAGAAGAAGCCGAGGTTCGGGTTCGGCAAGCCGAGCATCGAGCGCGATGTCGTGACGTTCGACGTGGAATCGCGCGCCGACGTCGATCGGCTCTGCCAACTGTTTTGCAGTGCGCAATACGCGGCGTTCGACGCGGACGTGGCGCGGCTCGACGAGCGCTCGCGCGAACGCGAGCGGTGGCGCCGCCGGTAACGCCTGGCGCCGCCACCGCCGTGTGGCCCGATTGCTCAGGTCTGCAGATAAACCACCTGCGTGTGCGTGTATTCATACACGCCGTGCTTGCCGTCCGCGCCGCCGATGCCGCTCTTGCGCACGCCGGCATGGAAGCCCTGCATGGCCTCGAAGTTCTCGCGGTTCACGTAGGTCTCGCCGAACGACAGGCCGCGAATCGCGTGCATGGCCTTGTTCAGGTTGGTGGTGTAGACCGACGAGGTCAGGCCGTATTCGCAGTCGTTGGCGAGCGCGATGGCCTGGTCGAGATCGTCGATGATCTGGATCGGCAGCACCGGCCCGAAGATTTCCTCGCGCATGATCGCCATGTCCTCGCGGCAGCCGGCGATCACGGTGGGCTCGTAGTGGAAGCCGCGGCCGAGGTCGGCCAGCTTGCCGCCCGTCACCACCGTGCCGCCTTGCTCGACGGCCCGGGCCACCTTCGCCGCCACCTTGTCCAGGCCGCCCTGATTGATCAGCGGCCCCATTTCGACCGACGCATCCGCGCCCGGATCGCCGTACTTCGTCACGCGCATCGCCTCGCTGATGCGCTCGATGAACGCGTCGGCCACCTTGCGTTCGACATACACGCGCTCGGCGCAATTGCAGACCTGCCCGGTGTTGATCACGCGCGAGTTGCGGATCGCCGTCACGGCCAGTTCGAGATCGGCGTCGGCCAGCACGATGGCCGGGGCCTTGCCGCCCAGCTCCAGGTTCAGTTTGGTCAGATTCGTTGCGGCGGCGGCCATGATGCGCTGGCCGGTGGCCACGCTGCCGGTGAAGCTGATCATGTCCACGCCGGCATGCGCACTGAGCTTGCCGCCCACGTCGCCCTTGCCGCCGACCACGTTGAACACGCCCTTCGGCAGCGAGGTTTTCGCCACCAGCTTGGCGAACTCGAAGCAGTTGTTCGGGGTTTCCTCGCTCGGCTTGATGACGATGGTGTTGCCGGTGATGAGGGCCGGCGCCATCTTGCGGGCGATCAGGAAGAACGGGAAATTCCACGGCAGGATGCCGGCCACCACGCCCATCGGCTTGCGGAACAGCAGCATGGTTTCGTTGGCGCGATCGCTCGGGATGATTTCGCCTTCGATGCGGCGCGCCCACTCGGCCATGTAGTCGAGGTAATCGGCCGTGAAGTTGACTTCGACCTCGGCCAGCCCGCGAATCTTGCCGCCCTCGCTGACGATGATGTCGGCCAGCCGCGCCACGTCGGCGCGCAGCAGGTCGGCGATCTGGTTCAGGAAGCGGGCGCGTTCGATCGCCGGGCGGGTGCCCCAGGCCGGCTGCGCGCGTCGCGCCGCCTCGATCGCGCGGTCGAGATCGGCAACGCTGGCCACGGGCGCGTGCGACAGCACCGCGCCGGTGGCCGGGTTGCGGACCTCGAAATGTTCGGTGGAACTGACGAATTCGCCGTCGATGTACTGCTGGTATTGCGTCGGAGTGCTGGACATGGTCGTCTCCTGGCTGGAATCGGGGTAGGTCGTTGCGTCGTCGTTGGCTTGGGAATCGGCGCGAATCAGTAGGCGCCCTTGGCGGCCGGGTTCGCCGCCGCGCCTGCGGCGCCGGTCGGGCGGAAGCGCGCCAGCGCGGCGTCGAGTGCGTCGCGCAGCGCCACGATGTCGATCGCCACGGCCACGAAGCTCGCACCCCATTCGAGGTAGCGGCGCGCCGCGTCCTCGGCCGGCGCGAGGATGCCGGCGGCTTTGCCGGCCCGGCGCGACACGTCGATGATGTGGCGGATCGCCTGCTGCACGGTGTCGTGGCCGGCGTCGTCGGGATGACCGAGCGCGCACGACAGGTCGGCCGGGCCGATGAACAGGCCGTGCACGCCCTCGGTGGCGGCGATCGCCTCGACGTTCTCCAGCCCCGCGCGCGATTCGATCTGAACGGTCAAGCACAGCGCCGATTCGGCGCGCGCGAGGTAGTCGCCCACGCTGCCCCAACGCGTCGCGCGCGTCAGCGCGCCGCCGATGCCGCGAAAGCCGCCCGGCGGGTAGCGCATCGCGCGCACCAGCGCCGCCGCCTGCTCGGCGGTTTCGACCATCGGCACCATCAGCGTGGTCGCGCCGATGTCGAGCAACTGCTTGATGCGCGCCGGATCGTGATCGACGGTGCGCACCACCGGCTGAGTCGGGTAGGCGGCCAGCACCTGCAACTGCTGGAGGATGGTGTCGACCGAATTCGGTGCGTGCTCGCCGTCGACCAGCATCCAGTCGTAACCGGTCTGCGCGATGATTTCGGTGGTGTAGCCGCTGGCGAAGCTGTTCCAGGTGCCGAGTTGCGGCGTGTGCGCGGCGAGTGCGTGTTTGAACGGATTGTCGAGCGGGGGCAACGGTGGCATGCGGTGTCTCCGGAAATCGGTAGGGGCTGCGGAACAAGTCAGAAGTCAGGCGGAGCCGGGCGGCGCGGCACGGCGCTACGATCCTACGCCGTACTGAGGATTCATGGCGCGACGCGTGCGGGTTCGGCGGCCTCGCCGGGTCTGCCGGCCGACGCATTCGGCAACCCGCCGCCAGCAAGCCGCGCGCCCGCCGCGCTCAGTGCGCTCAGTGCGTGTAAGGCCGCGCGAGCTGGCAATCGGGGTTCAGCCGCACGCCGAAGCCGGGCTTGTCGAGCGCCGAGGCGCGCATCCGGCCGCGCTCGGGCACCGGCTCGTCCAGCAACTGCGGATGGAACATCGGCACCACCTGGTCGGCCTTCGGCGCCATCATCAGGAACTCGGCGAACGGGCTGTTGTGGCGCGTGATCACGAAGTGGTAGCTGTAGACGGACGAGCCGTGCGGCACCACCAGCGCGCCGTGCGCGTCGGCCAGCGCCGAGATCTTGATCAGCTCGGTCACGCCGCCGCACCAGCCCACGTCGGGTTGCAGCACGTCGCAGCAACCCATCTCCAGCAGCAGCCGGAAGCCCCAGCGGGTGGCCTCGTGCTCGCCGGTATTGATCAGCATGCCGGGCGGCGCGGCCTTGCGCAGCGCCGCATAGCCCCAGTAGTCGTCGGGCGGCAGCGCTTCCTCGATCCACTTGAGGCCGTACGCTTGCGCCGCGTGGGCGAGCCGCGTCGCGTAGTTCAGGTCGAGGCTCATCCAGCAGTCCCACATCAGCCAGAAATCGGGGCCGACGCGCTCGCGCATCGCCGCCAGCGCCTCCAGGTTCTTGCGCATCCCTTCGTCGCCCTCGGCCGGGCCGTGATGGAGCGGCATCTTCCCGCCGATGAAGCCCATCTGCTGGGCCAGGTCGGGCCGCGCGCCGGTGGCGTAGAACTGCAGCTCGTCGCGCACCGCGCCGCCGAGCAACTGATGCACCGGCTCGTCGCGCACCTTGCCGAGCAGGTCCCACAGCGCGAGATCCACGCCCGAGATGGTGTTGAGCACCAGCCCCTTGCGGCCGTAATAGAGCGTGCCGAAATACATCTGATCCCAGATCTTCTCGATATCGGTCACCTTCGCGCCCTCCACGAAGCGCGCCAGATGCTTCTCGACGATATAGGCGGCCGGCTCGCCGCCGGTGGTGACGGCGAAGCCCACCGTGCCGTCGCTGGCTTCCACCTCCACCACCAGCGTGCCGAGCACGTTGATGCCGAAGCTGCGGCGGCTCGCGCGGTATTCGGGGTAGCGGCCCATCGGCGTGGCGATGTGGTCGTCGATCCAGTGGCCGTCTTCCTGGTCGTGGTAATCCGCGCCGCCGCCGCGGAGCGTGTAGGCACGGATCTGCTTGATGGTGGGGACCGACATGATGTTCCTCCGGAGTGCGAACTAGCGAATGAATGACAGCGAGCGGCGTGCAGGGCGAGGCCGCCGCGCGCCTCGAAGAGGGCGCCGCCTCACGGCGAATAGCGCGCCCGCGCCTGCGGCTCGTCGTGCGGCCGGCCGCTCGGCGCGGGTTGCCGGCGCACGGCCAGCACCAGCAGCGCGGCGGCCAGCGTGGTGGTGGCGAGCGTGTAGAGGCCGGCCGACGATGAATGGAACGCGGTCTCGGCGGCCTGCTTGAGGTTCGGCGCGACGAAGCCGCCGAGCGCACCGAGCGAATTGATCAGGCCGAAGCCGGCGGCCGCCGCGCTGCCGCGCAGCGTCGAGGCCGGCAGCACCCAGAACACCGGCTGCACGGCGATGAAGCCGGCGGCGGCGAAACAGAGCGCCAGCAGCGACAGCGCCGGCTGCGCGCTGGCCACCGACGCGGCAATGCCGGCCGCGCTGATCGCGAGCGTGGCGGCGGCGATCTGGCGATGGCGGCCGCTGCGATCGGCCAGCACCGGCGCCCAGTAGGCGGCCACCAGCGCGCACAGCCACGGCAGCGCCGCCACCAGCCCCACCTCGAAGCCGAGCTTGCGGCCCATCAGCCCGGCCACTTGCGACGGCAGATAGAACACCACGCCGTACACGCTCATCTGGATCAGCAGATACACGGCGCTCAGGTGCAGCACGCGCCGGTCGGCCAGCGCCTGGCGGATCGAGGCCGGGCCGTGGTCGCGCTTGGCGCGATCCTCGGCGTCGAGCGTGGCCACCAGCACCTCGCGCTCGGCGGCCGGCAGCCAGCGCGCGTCGCGCGGCCCGTTGTCGAGCCGGAACCACGCGGCCACGCCCACCACGCTGGCCAGCAGCCCCTCCACCAGGAACAGCCACTGCCAGCCGCGCAGCCCGGCCACGCCGTGCAGATCGAGCAGCAGCCCCGACAGCGGCGAGCCCACCACGAACGCGATCGGCGCGCCGAAATAGAACAGGCCGAGCGCCTTGCCGCGCGCCTGGCGCGGAAACCAGTAGGTGAGATACAGGATCACGCCGGGGAAGAAGCCCGCCTCGGCGATCCCGAGCAGGAAGCGCAGCACGTAGAACGCCGTCTCGCCGTGCACCAGCGCGGTGGCCGCCGATACCAGCCCCCAGCTGATCATGATCCGGCACATCCAGAGCCGCGCGCCCACGCGTTCGAGCATCAGGTTGCTCGGCACTTCCACCAGCGCGTAGCCGACGAAGAAGATGCCCGCGCCGAACGCGTAGGCCGCGTCGGACACCCCGGTGTCGAGCTGGAACTGCGCCTTGGCGAAGCCGACGTTGGCGCGATCGAGAAAGGCCATCACGTACATCAGCAGCAGGAACGGCAGCAGCCGTCGCGTGACGCGCCGAATCGCATCGCCGAGCAGGATTGCCGGGTCGTCCATTCATGTCTCCGTTGTTGTTCGTCGCCGTCGATCGCGTGGCCGGCCGTGGCCGGTTCCGTCGTCGATCGCGCGTTCGTCGTTGCCGTGCACCGCCCTCGGTGGGCGCGAGGCATGCAGCACTGTAATCAGCCCGACGATGCGTGACCAATACCAATATCGGCGGTGGCGATGCAATTTCCGGATCGAGAGTCGATAGCGGCGGCGGGCCGGCAACGCGCGACCTGCGACACGGCGATCCGGAACGCGGATCGGACGATGCGGATTCCGGATTGTCCGGGCCGGGGCGGCGACCCTATATTGAGCCGCACGGCAGGGGCGGGCCGGCCGCCGCACAACCGCAATTCAGGAGGACGAAGTGCTGCTACAGGACAAGGTGGTGATCGTGACGGGCGGCTCGCGCGGGATCGGCCGCGCGATCGCGGTGGCGAGTGCGCGCGAGGGCGCCGACGTGGTGATCAATTACTGGGGCGACAACGATGCCTCGTACGGCCGGGGCACGGCCGTCGACGAGGTGCTGGCCGAGATCGGCCGGGCCGGCCGCCGCGCGATCGCGGTGGAGGGCAACGTGGCCCAGCCCGGCACCGGCACGGAGCTGGTGCGCCAGGCGGTGCGCGCGTTCGGCAAGGTGGACGTGCTGGCCAGCAACGCCGGCATCTGCCCGTTTCATGCGTTCCTCGACATGCCGCCCGCGGTGCTGGAACGCACGGTGGGCGTGAACCTGAACGGCGCATTCTATGTGACGCAGGCGGTGGCGCGGCAGATGCGCGAGCAGGGCACGGGCGGCGCGATCGTCGCCACCAGTTCGATCAGCGCGCTGGTGGGCGGCGGCATGCAGACGCATTACACGCCCACCAAGGCCGGCGTGCATTCGCTGATGCAGTCGTGCGCGATCGCGCTCGGGCCGTACGGAATCCGATGCAATTCGGTGCTGCCGGGCACCATCGCCACGGACCTGAACGCCGAGGACTTGGCCGATGCCGAGAAGCGCGCCTATATGGAAAAGCGCATTCCGCTGGGCCGGCTCGGGGCGCCCGACGAGGTGGCCGATTGCGTGGTGTTCCTGGCCTCGTCGCGCGCGCGTTACGTGACGGGCGCGGCGTTGCTGGTGGATGGCGGGCTGTTCGTCAACCTTCAGTGACGATCACGGGCGAATCCGGCGCGCCGGGCGCGTCGCGCAGCGTATCGACCGCCGGGTCGGAGAAGCGGCGCAGCAGGCCGACGAAGTATTCGGCCGCTTCCGAGAGCGGCTCGTCGCGGCGCGTGAGGATGCCGTAGCCGGGCAGGCGCTTGCCGATTTCGAGCGGCAGCGCCACCAGCAGCCGCGCCTTGACGTGATCGCGCACCACCGGTTCGGGCAGCATGGCGATCGCGTCGAAGGTCTCGACCAGTTGCAGCGTCGCGAAGATCGAGCCGCATTCGGTGAGGTTGGCCGGCGTGGCGAGCCGGGCGCGCGCGAATTCGTTTTCGAGCAATACGCGCGCGGGGCTGGTGACCGGCTGCGCGACCCACGGCCATTGCGCGAGTTCGGCCAGCGTGAGTTCGCCGCGCGCGGCCAGCGGATGCTGCGCGCGCGTGACCAGCACCAGCGTTTCGGCCGCGATCGGCTCGAAGTGGAAATCGTTGTGTTGCAGCGCGTTGGTGAGGCGGCCGAGCGCGAGGTCCACCTCGCGGCGGTACAGCAATTGCACGATCTGATCGCTGGTTTCGCCGAGGATGCGCACGTTCAGCAGCGGGCGCACGGTTTTGAGCGAGGCCACGGCCAGCGCCAGCACGTCGGGCGCGGCGCCCATGATCGCGCCCACCGTCAACTGGCCGTGGCCGCCGCGGCGCTTCACGTCGAGATCCTCGGCGAAGCGTGTGAGGTCGGACAGCGCGCGCCGGGCATAGGCCAGCACCGGCAGGCCCAGCGAGGTGGGCGCAAGACCTTTCGCATTCCTGTCGAACAGGCGGAAGCCGAACGCATCCTCGATATCGCCGAGCATGCGGCTCGCGCTGGGCTGGGCCACGTTGATCTCGCCGGCCGCCTGATGCACGTTGCGGCAATCGTCGAGCGCGACGAGCAGCGCGAGATGCTTGAATTTCAACCGGTTGACGAGCGACAGCGCGGTGGTGTGCAGGGTCATGGGCGGGTGATTCGTTTTCTGGATCGCCCAATGATGATAACGGATTGGTTGGCTATCGCGAGGCGTTTATAGTCGCTGCAACGCGTCGGGCGTGCCGCCATGCAGCGGTCGCACCGATGCGACAACGAGGGAGACACGATCATGGAGACGATCGCATTCCGGATGCAGCTCGATCCGGGCCGGCGCGACGAATACGAGCGCCGGCACCGCGAAATCTGGCCCGAACTGGCCGACGCGCTGCGCGCGGCCGGCATCCGCGATTACTGGATCTTTCTCGACGAGGCCACCCATCACCTGTTCGCCGTGCTCAAGCGCGATCCCGGCCATCGCATGGACGCGCTGGCCGCCGAGCCGGTGATGCGCAAATGGTGGGACTTCATGGCCGACATCATGCAGACCGAGCCCGACGGCTCGCCCGTGCAGGTGCCGCTCGCGCCGCTGTTTCATCTTCCCTGAATCGATGCGCGCGCCTCGAGCGCAAGGAGCCCGACGATGCGAGTAGTGGATCCGCATGTGCATTTCTGGCGGCCCGCCAGCGGCGATTATCCGTGGCTGTCGAAGCCCGGCATGTCGTTCGTGGGCGACGCACGCGATCTCGCGCACGATTATCTGCCGGCCGATTTGCTGCGCGAGGCGGGCGAGATCGAGATCGCGAAGGTCGTGCACGTGGAGGCGAACTTCGACCCGGTGCGGCCCGTGGAAGAAACGCGCTGGCTGCACACGCTGGCGGACGATCGGTCGGCCGGCCACGCGGGGCTGCCGCACGGCATCGTCGCGGCGGCGGACCTGTCCGCGCCCGATGCCGAGGTCGTGCTGGCCGCGCATGCCGCGTTCGCCAACGTGCGCGGCATCCGCCAGATTCTCAACGTGCACGCCGATCCGCTTTACAACTACGTGGCGCGCGACTATCTCGCCGACCCGGCGTGGCGGCGGCAGTTCGGGCTGCTCGCGCGTTACGGCCTGTCGTTCGACATGCAGCTTTACCCCGCGCAGATGCCCGAGGCGGCGAAGCTTGCGCGCGCGCATCCGGACATCCCCATCGTGCTCGATCACGCGGGCATGTTCGTCGATCGCGACACGCCGGCCGGGTTTCGCGCCTGGCGCGACGGCCTGCGCGCGCTGGCGGCCTGCCCGAACGTGTCGGTCAAGCTGAGCGGGCTGGCGATGTTCGATCACGCCTGGACGGTCGAGAGCCTGCGCCCCTACGTGCTCGATGCGATCGACGCGTTCGGCGTGACGCGCGCGATGTTCGCCTCGAATTTCCCGGTGGATCGCCTGTTCGGCGGCTACGAGGCGCTGTGGCGCGCCTATGCGCGGATCGTCGGCGGCGTGTCGGACGACGAGCGCCGGCTGCTGTTCTCGGCCAATGCCGAGCGCGTGTACCGGATCTAGCCATGCACGCGGTGCCCCGGCAAGACCAAACTACCTACAACGGAGACGAACTTGGCGACACCTGACAAGGCGGTCCCGCCGCGCCTCGAACTGCGCGGCGCGAGCAAGTCGTTCGGCGCGGTGCGCGCGCTGATCGGCGGCGAGCTGGTGCTGCAAGCGGGCGAAGTGCATGCGCTGCTCGGCGAGAACGGCGCGGGCAAATCCACGCTCGTGAAGATTCTCGCGGGCGTGCATGCGCCGGACACCGGCGTGCTGCGCGTGGATGGCGTGGAGCGGCGCTTTGCGTCGCCCTCGGACGCGCGCGCGGCCGGCATCGCCGTGATCTACCAGGAGCCGACGCTGTTCTTCGATCTGTCGATCGCCGAGAACATCTACATGGGCCGCCAGCCGCTCGACCGGCTCGGCCGCATCGATTACGCGGCGATGGAAAAACAGGTGGCCGTGCTGCTCGCCTCGCTCGGCGTGAACCTGCAAGCGCAGCAACGCGTGCGCGGCCTGTCGATCGCCGATCAGCAGGTGATCGAGATCGCCAAGGCGCTGTCGCTCGACGCCAACGTGCTGGTGATGGACGAACCCACCGCCGCGCTGTCGCGGCCCGAGGTGGAGCGGCTGTTCGCGATCGTGCGCACGCTGTGCGAGCGCGGCGCGGCGGTGCTGTTCATCACGCACCGGCTGGAGGAAGTGTTCGCGCTGGCGCGTCACGTCACGATCATGCGCGACGGCGCCAAGGTGTTCGACGCGCCCACCGAGACGCTCAGTACCACGAAGATTGTCGCGACGATGGTGGGCCGCGATCTGGCCACGTTCTATCCGAAGGCCGAGGTCGAGCGCGGCGCGGTGCGGCTGTCGGTGCGCGGGCTGACGCGCATCGGCGTGTTCAAGGACGTGTCGTTCGACGTGCACGCGGGCGAGATCGTCGCGCTGGCCGGGCTGGTGGGGGCGGGGCGCAGCGAGGTGGCGCGCGCCGTGTTCGGCATCGATCCGCTCGACGCGGGCGAGATCGCGGTGGCCGGCAAGCGGCTCGCGCCGGGCGACCCGGGGCGGGCGGTGCGCGCCGGCCTGGCGATGGTGCCCGAGGATCGCCGCGAGCAGGGCCTCGCGCTGGAGTTGAGCATCGCGCGCAATGCGTCGATGACGGTGCTCGGGCGGCTCGCCCGCTTCGGGCTGGTGTCGGCCGCGCGCGAGCTGGCGCTGGCCGGCGAGTGGGGCGCGAAGCTGCGCCTGAAGGCGGGCGACTTGCGGCTGCCGGTGGGCACGCTGTCGGGCGGCAACCAGCAGAAGGTGGTGCTCGGCAAGTGGCTCGCGACCGGGCCGGCCGTGCTGATCGTCGATGAACCCACGCGCGGCATCGACGTGGGCGCCAAGGCCGAGGTGTACGCCGCGCTGGCCGACCTGGTGCGCGACGGCATGGCCGTGCTGATGATTTCGAGCGAACTGCCCGAGGTGCTCGGCATGGCCGACCGCGTGCTGGTGATGCACGAGGGGCGCATCCGCGCCGATATTCCCCGCGCCGAGGCCAGCGAGGAGCGCATCATGCGCGCCGCGCTCGGCGGGCGCGATCCGTCGCTGGAGCGTGCCGCATGACCACCGGAACCCCGACCATGAACCCAGCCGAATCCGCCGTGCGCCACCCGGCGGCGGCGCTGGCCGCCGCGATCGCGCGCAGCCGCGAAACCACCTTGTTCGTTGTCCTGCTGTTGCTGGTGGGCGGCACGGCGCTCGCGCGGCCGCAATTCCTGAACCTGCAGAACCTGCGCGACGTGCTGCTCAACGTCTCGATCATCGGTCTGCTGACGGCCGGCATGACGATCGTGATGCTGATGCGGCATATCGATCTGTCGGTCGGCTCGGTGGTGGGGCTGGGCGCCTACGGGGTCGGCAGCCTCTATGTGGCGTTCCCGCAGATGCCGGTGCCGGTGGCGCTCGCGGCGGGCGTGGCGATCGGGCTGGCCGCGGGCGGCTTGAACGGGCTGCTGGTGGCTTACGGGCGCGTGCCTTCGCTGGTCGCGACGCTGTCGATGCTCTACATCCTGCGCGGCGCCGATTACGCCTGGGTGCACGGCGGCCAGATCAACGCCGGCAACTTGCCCGATGCGTATTCGCGGCTGGCCACCGGCGCGGTGCTCGGCGTGCCGGTGCTGGTGCTGATCACGGTGGTGCTGCTCGCCGGCCTGTCGGTTTACCTGAAGCGCTACCGGGCCGGGCGCGAGCACTACGCGATCGGCTCGAACCCCGAGGCCGCGCGCCTCGCCGGGATTCGCGTGGACCGCCGCGTGCTGGCCGGCTTCCTGATTTCCGGCGCGCTGGCCGGGCTGGCCGGCGCGCTGTGGCTGGCGCGCTTCGGCACGGCCGACGCCAGCACCGGCAAGGGCATCGAGTTGCAGGTGGTGGCCGCCGCGGTGGTGGGCAGCGTGGCGATCAACGGCGGGGTGGGCACGATACTCGGCGCCGCACTCGGGGCGCTGGTGCTCGGCGTGATCAGCATCGCGCTGGCCGTGCTGCATGTCTCGCCGTTCTGGGAACAGGCGATCGAGGGGGCGCTGATCGTGGCCGCCGTGACGGCCGATACGCTGCTGGCCCGCTCGGTCGCCAAACGCATGATGAGGAAACGCGATCATGGTTGAGTCGTCTCGCAAGGGCGCGCGCAGCGCCACCGCATTGGGCTGGGAAAGCCTGCTGGCCGTGATCCTGATGCTGTCGCTGGTGCTCGGCCGCGTGCTGTCGCCGGTGTTCCTCGACGCGTCGAACCTCGCCAACATCCTGCTCGACATCGGCGAGATCGCGCTGATGGCGCTGACCATGACTTTGATCATCGTGACGGGCGAGATCGATCTGTCGGTGGCGTCGATCCTCGGCGCGTCGAGCGCGCTGATGGGCGTGCTCTGGCATCTGGGCTGGCCGATGCCGGCGGTGATCGCGGCGGCGCTGGCGGCCGGCACGCTGGCGGGCCTGTTCAACGGCTGGGTGATCGTGCGCTTCCGGCTGCCTTCGCTGGCCGTGACGATCGGCACGCTCGCGCTGTTTCGCGGGCTGGCCTATGTGCTGCTCGGCGATCAGGCCATCGCCGATTTCCCGCCCGGCTACACGGCGTTCGGCATGAACACGGTGGGCGGCAGCTTCCTGCCCGAGCCGTTCGTGATCGTGATCGTCGCGGCCGTGCTGTTCACGGTGCTGCTGCAGGCCAGCGCATTCGGCCGCAGCCTCTACGCGATCGGCGCGAACCCGGCCGCCGCCACGTTTTCGGGCATCGCCGTGGCGCGCACCAAGCTGCGCCTGTTCGTGCTGTCCGGCTTCATGAGCGCGCTGGCCGGGGTGGTCTACACGCTGCGCTTCACCAGCGCGCGCGGCGACAACGGCGAGGGCTTCGAGCTGGCCGTGATCGCGGCCGTGCTGTTCGGCGGCGTCAGCATCTTCGGTGGGCGCGGCTCGCTGTATGGCGTGTTGCTGTCGCTGCTGATCGTCGGCATCCTGAAGAACGCGCTGACGCTCGTCGACGTATCGAGCGAAGCGCTGACGATCGTCACCGGCGTGCTGCTGCTGTCGTCGGTGCTGATCCCGAACCTCGCCGCGAGCTGGCATGCGCGGCGGCTGCACCGGCGCACGCTGTCGCGTTGAGCGTCGATCGTCGCGTTCGTTGTTTCGTCATGCATATCAACATGGCCGGGTTCGCATCTCAGCCTTACATGCCGGCCTTACATCGGAGACACCAGCATGCATCGATTCCCTCACCCGGCCGCGCGCGCGGCCGCCTGCCTGAGCCTGGCGGCGCTGGCCACGCTCACCACGTTCACCGCGCTGGGTGCCGCGCCCGCGCAGGCGGCCGGCGTCAAGGAAGGCCTGAAGATCGCCTTCGTGCCGAAACAGATCAACAACCCGTACGAGGTGATCGCCGACGACGGCGGCATGGCCGCCATCAAGGAGTTGAAGGGGCAGGGCAAGGTGGTGGGGCCGTCGGATGCGGGGGCGTCTTCGCAGGTGCAATACATCAACACGCTGACCACCCAGCGGCAGAACGCGATCGTGATCGCCGCCAACGATGCCAACGCGCTGGTGCCTTACCTGAAGCGCGCCATGTCGCAGGGCGTGAAGGTCGTGACGTTCGATTCGGACACCGCACCGGATGGCCGGGAAATCTTCGTCAACCAGGCCAATGCCGAGAGCATCGGGCGCGGTCAGATTCAGCTCGTCGCGAAGCTGACGGGCGGCGAGGGCGAGTTCGCGATTTTGTCGGCCACGCCGAACGCGACCAACCAGAACACCTGGATTCACTGGATGCAGGAGGAATTGAAGAAGCCCGAATACGCGAAGCTCAAGCTCGTCAAGATCGCCTACGGCAACGACGACGATCAGAAATCCTTCGTCGAGACGCAAGGCCTGTTGCAGGCCTATCCGAACCTGAAGGCGATCGTCGCGCCCACCTCGGTGGGGATCGTGGCGGCCGCGCGCTATATCTCGACGTCGTCGAGCAAGGGCAAGGTGGCCGTGACGGGGCTGGGCACGCCGAACCAGATGCGCGCGTTCGTGAAGAACGGCACCGTCAAGGCGTTCCAGCTGTGGGACCCGGGCCAGCTTGGTTACCTGGCAGCCTATGCGGCCGCGAACCTCGCCTCGGGCACGATCACCGGCAAGGAAGGCGAGCGCTTCGACGCAGGCAAGCTCGGCGCGCGCACCATCGGCAAGAACGGCGAGGTCGTGCTCGGGCCGCCGACCACGTTCGATGCGGGCAATATCGACCAGTTCAATTTCTGAGCGGCTGCGCCGCTGCGGTAAGCTCGCGGTCTTGCGAATATCCGGCCGCGAGCCGCTTGGTCATGAACCACGATTTGATCGAAAACACCGCCGCATACATTGCGCGTTACCTCGCCGAACGCCCTGCAGCAGTCGATACGGTGGAAGGCGTGCAGCACTTCTGGCTCGGCGCTCAGGAAACCGAACTGACGCTCGACGTGACGCGCGCGGCGCTTGATCTGCTCGCGCAGCGCGGCGTGGTGGAGGTGCGGCAGGTGGGCGGGCGCATGCTGTGGCGCCGTCGCTCGAACGATGCGACGGCGTGACGGCTGCGCTTACGCCTTGTCCTGCGGCCTCGCGATGCCGAGCATCGTGAAGATATCGAGTTGTCCGCCCATCTGCACGAACACCTTGTCGTACAGCTCGGGCGTCGGCAGCGCGCTCCACTCGACGGCGGTGCGAACCAGATACGGCGCGGGGCTGTGCGGCTCGATGCGCATCAACCATGCGGCGATCTCGGCCAGCCGCGCGTAAGCCTGGGCGCGTTCGCGCAGCAGGTCGGCAGTGAGGGCTTCGGTTGGGGGCGCGGCGTCGGCCGTGCCGCCGATGGGTTCGGAGATCGTTGCATTCGCAACGGATGATTCGGTGGCGGCGGACGCCGCTTCCTGCGCCGCCAGCCCGCGCCGTTGCAACTCGTGGCCCAGCCATGCGCGGATCTGTTCGAGCAGCGCGTGCAGCCGGCCGATCGGCGGCGTGGCGTTGCCCAAGCGCGGCGCCAGGGCGTCGCGTAGCGCATCGAGTGCGGCCAGCCCGTCGCCCAGCGCCGCGTACCGCGCGGCCAGCGATTCGCCGGAGGCCGCGCCCAGCGTGAACTGCAATTCCGGCAGGCTCGCCGCGCTGGTATCGGCGTGCTGACGGCCGGCGCGGTGCTCCTGGTCGTCGCGCACCGCCCGTTCCCAATCGGCCCAACCGAATGCGGGCCGCCCCTCGCTTTCCACCAGCGTGGCGAGGCGCAGCGTGGCCAGATTTTTCTCGTCCATCAGGCGTAGCAACGCCTCGCGTTGCTCGAAATGATCATTGGCGTCGTCGGGCAGCATCGTGTCCCAGAAGCGCGCGCAGGTTTCGCGCAGCAGCACCAGCGGCGGTGCGATGCCGTCGAAGCCGTGCTGCTGGATCTGCGCCTCGAACAGCCAGGTCAGCAACTGCAAATCCTTGCTCTGGTGCGCCAACATGCCGGCGGCCAGCATGCCGACCTTCATCCAGTCGGCGCCTTGCCGGTGGCGCGGCCGCTCCCATACCCCGACCGGCAGCGACGGGTCGTCCTGCGTGCGCGCCTGGCGCAAGGCCGTGTAGTAGGGGGTGGCGCGCATCGAGCGCCCGCTGGGGGCATCGGCGGAAATCGGTGCGAGCAGCGTGTCGAGATCGAGGCGGAAGTGCTCGGTGAAATAGCGGTTGGCGCTGGCGTAAAGCGAATCGGTCATCGGTCGTTCCGGGATGGCGAGGGGGGCTGGCAACGCAGGAAATCGCGTCGATGCTACGCCAGTTCGGCGACGCGGCGATAGCGCCGCGCCCCGTCCCCCGCGCTCAGGTCCACAGAAATACCGCGCAGCCCGCCGTCACGAAGCCGGTGCCGAGCGTGAAGACGCGCCAGCGCAGCGGCGTCGACAGGAGCCGCCGCAGGCTGCGCCCGGCCAGCGCCCACGACCCGTTTGCGACGAGGCACAGCGGCGGCGCCGTCAGCAGCGCGGCGGCCGGCAGCCACGGGTTGGCGTGCGTGGCCGACAGCGCCAGCGAGGCCAGCGCCACCGTGCCGGTGATCGCCTTCGGGTTGGTGAACTGGAACAGCGTGGCGGGCAGGTAGCGCATCGGTTGCGCGTCGCCGGGGCCGTCGCCGAGGCGCGCGTGCGCCATGCGCCAGCCGATCCGCACCAGCCACACCGTGCCGACGATCTTCAGCAGCAGCACGCTGCGCGGCCACGCGGCGATCACCGGTTCGAGCAGCACGATGCCGAGCGTGCTCAACAGCAGCGTGCCGGTCAGGATTCCGAACAGTTGCGGCAGCGTGCGGCGCAGGCCGAAGCGCGCGCCCGACACCATCAGCATCATGTTGTTCGGCCCCGGCGTGGCCCACATCGAAAAGGCCACGACGACGAACGGCAGGAGCGGGGCGAGGCTGGGCGGCATGGCGGAGGTCCGTCGAACGAGAGATATGAGATGGATTGCAGTCTAGGTGCGAAGAAAACTTTGCAATAGCGAGGATTTCTCGCAGAATGCCGTGAGGAAAATTCACAGCCAAGCCCGATGCGCCGCCTGCCCCCGCTCAATGCCCTGCGCGTGTTCGACGCCGCCGCCCGACGCGCCAGCTTTTCCGGCGCGGCCGAGGAGCTGTGCGTCACGCACGGCGCCGTCAGCCACCAGGTTCGTCAACTCGAAGATTGGTTCGGCAAGCCGCTGTTCGTGCGGCATGCGTCGGGCGTGCGCCTGACGGCGGCCGGGCTGGCGCTGCACGACGCCGCCGATCGCGCGCTGGCGCTGCTGGAAAGCCGCTGCGCCGAGATCGCGGGGCCGGGCGAGGCGGCCGAGATCGTGGTGGGCGCGCCGGGCAGCCTGCTCGCCAACTGGGTGATTCCGCGCCTGGAGCATTTCGAGGCCGCGCATCCGGAGATTCGCGTGCGTTTGCAGACGAGCGCCGCGCTGGCGGACCTGGAGGCGCAGGTGGTGGATGCGCTGATCGTCAGCGGGCGGGCGTGGCCGCGCCAGATCGAGGCGGTGGCGCTGTTCGAGGAGCGGATCGGGCCGGTGTGCGCGCCGGACTGGCCGCATCGGATCGCGGCCGCCGGCGCGTTGCCGGGGCAGGCGCTGCTCCATACGCGTTCGAATCCGCAGGCCTGGGCCGATTGGGCCGCCGCGCAGGGGCTGGATGCGGCGGGTTTCGGCGGCGGGCGGCGCTTCGATCACCTGTCGTTGATGCTGGAGGCGGCCGCGGCGCGGCTGGGCGTGGCGATCGCGCCGGCCTTGCTGGTCGAGCGCGAGATCGCGGCCGGGAGGCTGGTCGCGCCGCTCGGTTTCGTGGCGGGCGGCGGCGCGTTTGCGTTCTGCACGCGGCGCGGGCAGGCGGCGGCCGGGGTGACGGCGCTGCGCGATTGGCTGCTGCGCGAGGCCGAGACGGAGGAGGCTGCTGCGCAGGCCAGGCCGAAGAAGGCGAAGCGGGGGCGGGCGCACAAGATGGCGGGGTGAGGCGGCGGACAGTGCATCGGCCGGTCGTATCGATCACGGCATGTGCCGGCGTATCGGGCCTATCCGCCGCCACATGTGCCGCCGCGTCTGCCACCGGTTCGGTCCGCCTTCCCGCATACTGACGCTCCCTGCCACGCACAGCGTCATTGCCACCGTGTCTTCCGCCCCCGCCACGCATAGCGTCACCGCCACCGCGTCTTCTGTCCCCGCCACGTACAGCGCCACGGCCCTCGTGTCGTCCACCTCCGCCGCTCGCCGAGACGCCCGCCAATCGTTCTGGCGCGACCCAGCCCTCCCGTTCGTCGAAAGCCGGCGTGCCTGCCGCAGCCGCGCCTGCTACAAGCCGCATCACCATCCGACGTTCTCGGTCGGCGCGGTGGACGGCGGCGCGAGCGTGTTCACCGGTGCACCCGACGGCCCGATCGGCTTGCAACCCGGCATGCTCGTGCTGGTGCCGGCGCATCGCGTGCATGCCTGCAACCCCGCGCCCGGCGAGGCCTGGAGCTACCAGATGCTGCATATCGATGCGAACTGGCGCGATGCCGTCCGCCAGGAATACGCGCCGGCCGTGCCGCAAGATGCCAAGGATGACGAACCGATCCGCATCGTGACGAACCCCGCGCTCTACGCGCAGTGCTGCGAACTGAACGCGCTGCTGTGTTCCGACGCCGATGTCCGCGACAAGGAAGCGGCGCTGATCGAATTCGTCGGTGCATGCGATGCGGCGCAGGGCCTGCCGATCGCGCCGCCAACCGCCCCCGCACATCTGGCCGACCGGATTCGCCCCGCGCTCGACCGCCTGCGCGCCGAACCCGACAGCGACATCGCGCTCGACGGCCTCGCGTGCCTGGCCGGCATGAGCCGCTATCAGTTGATCCGTGCGTTTCGCGCGGTGACCGGCATGACGCCGCATGTCTGGCAACTGAACCAGCGCATCAATCTAGCGCGGGCGCGGATTCGCGACGGCGACAGCCTGGCCGCCGTGGCCCAGCATCTCGGTTTCGCCGATCAGGCGCATTTCCAGCGCGTGTTCAAGGCCTACGCGGGCGTGACCCCCGGCACGTTCCGCGCCTGAGCCGCAATTTCCTTCAATACCGCGCACCGCGCGGCCGGCACACTGCGAGCCCGTTCTTCGCTGATGCCGGATATGCAAGTCTTCCTGATGATCGCCGCGGCGCATTTCCTCGCGCTGCTGTCCCCCGGGCCGGATTTCTTCCTGATCGCCCGCACCTCGCTGTCGGCCGGCTGGCGCGTGGCCAGCGGCGCGTGCCTCGGCATCGCACTGGCCAACGGCGTGTTCATCGTCGCCGCGTTCGCCGGCACCTCGGCGTTGCGGCCCGGCAGCGCGTGGTTCACGGGCCTGCAACTGGCCGGTTGCGTCTATTTGTTGTGGCTCGGCGTGCTGTTCGTGCGCCACGCGGGCCGCAGCGATCTTCGGGTGTCCGCAACACGCGCGGCCGGCGCGGCGCGTGCTCGGCCGCTTGCGGCGTGGGGGCGCGCCACGGGGATGGGCTTTCTGTCCGGCATCCTCAATCCGAAGAACGCGTTGTTCTACGCGAGCCTCGCCGCGATGTTGAGCGGCCCGTATGCGAGCGCGGGCTGGAAGCTGTTCTACGGCGCATGGATGGGCGGCGTGGTGCTGCTGTGGGACGCGCTGGTGGCGCTGACGATTGGCAACCGCATCGTGCTGCGGCGCTTCACGCGCATCCTGCCGTGGCTGGAGCGCGTCTCGGGGCTGGTGCTGATCGCGCTGGCGCTCGGCGTGCTGGCCGTGCTCGCGTGGCGATGACGGCCGGCCGGGAAGTTGGCTGACGGCAATCCGCTCAGGGCAGCAGCTGCGCGAGGCCCGCCGCCGACACGTCGGCCACCGCGCAAAGCCGAGCCTCGTCCCAGCCCTGACGCGCGCCGGCCGACAGGCCCGACATCACGGCCGACACGTAATCGGTGGCGGTGGCCGCCTGTTCGGGATGCGTAGCCGCCACGAACTCGCGCATCTGCACGCGCCGCCATTCGGCCACCTCGCAGGCCAGTTGCGCGCTCTCGCTCGCCTCGCCGCCGCGCGCGGCTTCGAGCACGAGGCAGCCCGGCCGCTCGGGATCGCGCGCATAGGTGCGCGCCGCGCTGCCGATCAGCTCGGCCAGCGCCTCGGCGGGCGGGCGGCCCGGCACCAGGATGTCGGTCAGCGCGAGCGCCGTGCCCGCGTAGCGCTCCAGCACCTGGCGGAAGAACGCCGCCTTGCTGCCGAACGCCGAATAAAAGCTCGGCGCCTTGATGCCGAGCGCGTCGGTCAGCGCACTGAGGCCGACCGCGTCGTAGCCCGCCGCATGGAACATGCGCTGGCCCACCTCGAGCGCGGTATCGGGGTCGAATGCGCGCGGCCGGCCGCGCCCGGGTTTACCGCCGTTGATTAAATTAGCATCCACTACAAAAATACCTTGCGTTGTCGTGAATCGAAATTTATAGTGATCGCTAATTTATTTCAAGGAGTTCATGCGATGAATACGGAAGCAGCAGGCTGGCAGGGCAAATCGGTGATGGTGGTGGGCGGCAGCCGTGGCATCGGCGCGGCCATCGTGGCGTGGTTCGCGTCGGCGGGCGCGACGGTGCGATTCACCTGGGCGGGTTCGCAGGCGGCGGCCGAGGCGGTGGCGAAGGATACCGGCGCGCAGGCCGTGCGGGCGGACGCGGCCGACCGCGACGCGTTGCTGGCCGCCGTGCGCGAGGCCGGCCCGCTCGACGTGTTCGTCTACAACGCCGGGCTGTTCGTCGGCGGCGATCCGCTCACGCTCGACGCCGACGCCATCGACCGCCTGATCGACGTCAACGTGCGCGGCGCGTATCACGCCAGCGTCGAGGCGGCGCGCCTGATGCCCGACGGCGGCCGGATCATCTCGATCGGCTCGGTGAACGGCGATACGGTGCCGTTCGAGGGCGCCGCCGCGTACGGCATGAGCAAATCGGCGCTGCAGGGCATGACACGCGGCCTCGCGCGCGATTTCGGCGCGCGCGGCATCACCGTCAACGTCGTGCAGCCCGGCCCGACCGACACCGACATGAACCCCGCCAACGGCCCGCTCGCCGAGCAGATGCGCAGCTACATGGCGATTCGCCGCCATGGCACCGCGGCGGATGTCGCGAGCCTGGTCGGTTATCTGGCGTCGCCTGCGGCGCGCGGCATCACCGGCGCGATGCACACCATCGACGGCGGTTTCGGCGCTTGAGGCCGTTTTCGATCCTGAGGAATCCACTATGAAAATCGGCATCATCGGCCTGGGCGCCATGGGGCGCGCGATGGCGCGCAATCTCGCGGCAGCCGGCCACGACGTGCAGGCGTGGAGCCGTTCCGGCGCGAGCGTGGAGGGCGTGACGCGCGCCGCGTCGCCGGCCGACCTGCTCGACGGCGACGCGCTGCTGACCATGCTCTCCGACGACGCGGCGATCCGCGAGACGCTGATCGCCCCGGGCCTGCTGGCCAAGGCGCGGCCGGGCCTCGTGCACGTGGTGGCGTCCACCATTTCGGTGGCGTTCGCGCACGAGCTGGTCGCGCTGCATGCGGCGGCCGGCGTGGGCTATGTGTCCGCGCCGGTGCTCGGCCGGCCCGACGTGGCCGCGCGCGGAGAATTGAACGTGCTGACGGGCGGCAAGCCCGACGCCGTGAACGCGATCCGGCCGCTGCTGGAGGTGATCGGCGGGCGGATCTGGGACATGGGCGAGGAAGCCCCGGCCGCCAACGCCGCGAAGATCGCCTGCAACATGATGATCACGATGGCGATCGAGGCGATGGCCGAGGCCGTCGTGCTGACCGAGGCGAACGGGCTCGGGCGCGAGCGCTTCTTCGAGCTGATCCTCGGCACGCTGTTCGGCAGCCGGTCGTATCAGGTCTATTCGGCCAATCTGGCGCAGGGCAACTACGAGCCGGGGTTCAAGGCGACGCTGGGGCTGAAGGACTTGCGGCTCGCGTCGGAGGCCGCCGCCGAGGCCGGGCGCGCGTTGCCGATGCTGGCCGCCGTGTACGGGCGGATGGGCGAAGCAGTGGCGGCCGGGCTGGGCGAGCGGGATTGGTCGGTGATGGCGCAGGTGACGATCAACGGGGCGGGCGGGAAGGGGTGAGAGCGTGGCGGGGCGATGGGCTGGGTCCCGGCTCGATTCAGAGACGCTGCTCGGGACCTGTCCTGTCGGACGCGAGAAGATCTGCATCGTCGGCATCGGTCGACAGGCGTCATAAAGGATGTGCGGTAATGTGCGCATATTTTATGCGCATAGGATCTGCACATGATTTCTGCACAAATGCGGCATTCCGGTGAATCGGCCGCTTCTAACCCGACGAGAAAAGCCAGTCGCAAGCTTACCAACGTGTCGTTGCCCTCCGAGCTGCTTGAACGCGCGAAAGAGTTGGATGTCAACATCTCATGTGCAAGCGAACGGGGCCTGCGTGAGGAAGTTCAGGAAGCCGAGGCGCGTGTCTGGGCAGCAGAGCACGCTGATTTCATTACCGAGATGAATGCGCGCATTGAACGCGACGGTTTGCCTCTCGACGAGCACCGGATGTTCTGATGGCACGTTTTGATCTGTATAACAACCCGTCATCCCGGTCGAAGGCGAAGTCGCCCTATCTGCTCGATGTGCAAAGCGATCATCCGGGAGATCTGATGTCATGGGTCGTCATTCCGCTGGCACACCTTGCGGGCAGTTACACACCCGCCAAGGTTGCGCAGGATCTGGCTCCGATCCTCGAGATCGACGGCGAGAAATTCATACTGGAAACGCCATTTCTAGGCGCAATAAGAACCAGTGAGCTTGGCCCTTCGACCGGAACGCTGAAATCCGAGCAAACGCGGGTTCTTGCCGCGCTCGATCGTTTGTTCGGCGCTTTCTAAAGTTGACAAAGCCCTGACGATGAATCTGCGATTGTTTGCCGTGAGTCATCGTTGTCAATGTCATCGGTCTCATTGCGCTGCGGCGCCAGGCGGCTGACCAGCCAGCGTCCGCCGCGCGTCCCCCGCCGACAGCGCATACCCGAAAAACCGCCGATAGAAATCCTGCGTTTCCATCACCCACTGCTGCGCCGAAAACACCCCCGGATGCAGCACGCCCGCCGCCCAGCGTACCTGCAACGCCACCTCCGGCCCGTAGCGATCCCACGGAAACACGCCCGCCGGATTGCGATACACACGGCCCTTGCGTACCGCATCGAGCGTCTGCCACAGCGAGCGCTGCGGCGATTGTTCGATCGAGCCGGCGTTCGCACCGAGGATCGCCACGTCCGGATGCCACGCCAGCACCTGCTCGATCGAGACCGGCCGCAGGTTGCCGCCGAGCCCGTCGGCGGCGTTGCGCGCGCCGGCCGCGCGCAGCCACTGATCGACGATGGTGTCGCTGCCGTCCACCTCGAGCGGTGCGAGCGAGGCGACGTGCAACACGCGCGGCTCGGTGTGATCCGGCAGCGCGTCGAGCGCGCGTTGCGCGGCCAGCGGCGTGTCGAGCGCGGCGGCGGTCTGGTCGACGCAGGCCAGCATCGAATCGAAATCGTTGAAACCCACCGGCACCACGTCGAGGCCCAGCCGCTGCATCGCCGCGATCGACGGCGCGCCGCGCGATAGAGGCGCGGCCGGGATTCGTGAAAATCCGCCACATCCCGCGCTTGGGCAATCGAAGCTTTGGCGAGTGACGGAACGCGCTGCCTGGCACTCCGTCGGGCGTTATCGGCCCGCGTCGATGGAGAAAAGGGCGGCTATCCTGCGCGACGCTTCAGAAGTGTGGCGAACCCGGTTGCACGATCGCGCCCGGAGCCGGCCACGCGTCGTCACCTTTTTCGCTTTCGCTTCGTGGGCTCGGCTGCCCCGGTGTCGCTTGACGGAGCTGCGAACGGCCCTGGCCAAAATATTTTTCCAGCAGGGCATGAAGGATCGCCACGGTTTCGACATCGGGCACACCGTCGTATCGCGCGGGACGAAAATGCATCTGGAACGCCGCCACCACGCTGATGGTTTGTGCATCGAGCACGCCCGTTTGCGGTGTGTCGTAACCATACGCGAGCAAATTCGCCTGCAGTGCCGCCATGTCGCCTTGGAAGGGTTGATGGCTGCGGTAATAGCTGATCGCTTCCGCTTCGGGCCACGCGCCAATCTGGTACTGCTCGTAAAGTTTTTGCCACGGAAATAGCGGACCCGGATCGAACTTGCGCCCCGGTGCGATATCGGAATGCCCGACGATCTTTTGCGGCAGGATTTTGTGACGCGCGACGACTTCGGCCGCGAGCTTGCCGACCACGGCGATTTGCTCGGGTACGTACGGGTACCAGCGGCGATTCATCAGCGGCGCGTTTTCGTCCTGAGCGGGAAAGCCGAGGTTGACGACCTCGATGCCGATCGAACTTGGATTGAGCAAGCGGTCACCCTGCCAATAGCTGACACCGGCATGCCACGCGCGACGCGATTCCGGCACAAGCGCATGGACACGGAAGCGCTCACCGCCGTCGGCCGCATCAGGTACGACGTAGTGCGAACTGACCTGCTTTTGCGAGTTCGTCAGCGATGCGAGGGAATCCGCCAGCGTTTCGGCGGTGTAATGCAGTACCAGCGATCGCACACGCGAGTCCTGGTTCGGAGACTGAAGCGAGGTATCGATCACATAGGCGGCATCCGCGACCTCCTGCGCGTTGCTGCTCCCGCATCCTGCAATCGGCAATGCGAGTGTCGCGGCCGACCACACCGAAGTTCTTGCCAGAAAATCACGTCGTCCCGAATCGACAACTTCGCCTGGCAATGCCTGCTGTTCTTTATTCATGCTGTTGTTCCTTCTTCGTATTCAGCGCAAGCGGGCAGCATGTCGAAATGGCAGGCTATTGCGCTGTGTCCTCGGTCGGATTTGTCAGACAAAAGCAAGTTCCGTTACCGGATTGCGCCAGGTCAATAGTTGGCCATTGGCCAATCGCCGTCATCGAACACCCAATGTCGGTTCGTACTCGGCCGTCATCGTGACGATCTCATCCACCCGTTTCAGTGCACGGGCGGTAGCGGATTTTTGCGAATCCCCGCCATGCCTCATGTGCCGGTTCCGAGGCTGCGATATCTGATATGACTGGAGCGAGAGGTCTTAATCATGGCATTTTGGGGGAAATTCATTGTCAATAATGCCCCTCTCGCGCCATTGACGATTTATGGCGTGGGTACGTTCATGGCTTTTTCAGGCGAGGGGATTTACCGTAATAGCGGCGGTTGCACCGGGGTTGTAGGAAATGGCCCTTTACCGCACGGGCGATATTGGATCGTTGATCGCCCCAAAGGAGGGGTGCGTTCACAGTTGGGAGCCTGGAGCAAGGATTTGGGCAATACTTTGATCGGTAAGCCTACCCATCACGCGGAATGGTTTGCTCTATATCGCTGCGACGGCCAAATCGACGATTAAACATGGATACATGGAGTCAAACGCGGCAATTTCAGGTTGCATCCGATCGGTGGCGCTGGTCATTCGTTCGGCTGCATCACGCTACCTAGCCAATCTGATTTTCAGGCTATCCGTCGGGCATTTTTAAACACAAAGACCATTCCTGCCGGCAGATCGGGGTTGGACGCTTACGGCTGGATCGAGGTGGTGACCCATGGCGACACTTGCCCGCAGCGCTTTCAAAGTCCTCCTCTTTGTCGGCTTGTTCGCGGTGTCAATGCGGTTTGTTCACACCTATCCGCTGCCAATGACGACAAGCCAGCAGCAACGCCTGCTCGAGATATCCGAAACATTTGGCGCGCGCGATCCCGAAGGTTTTTATCTTTCCGTGGTTGCCGTCATCAATTTGATGCTGGCCGCCATTGAATACAGCTTGATTGGAACACTCTGGCGCCGTTACCTGGAAAAGCGGCGAACAAAGTCGTGATCCATCGGAACCGCTCGCACCGCCCCCCGATCCTTGCGGGAAGGCGTTCGTCGTCAGCTTTCAAGTACACAACGTCATACAAGTAACAGATTGTCGGTAGGCCGAACCCTGTCCCCATCCGTTAATCTCGATGTGTGCCACCAGACAACAAGAAGGGGATATGAAAGGAACATCGAAGATTCTCGGCACCGTCGTGTCGTCGACGCTGATCGTCAGCCTGCTGGCGCTCGCCGGATGCAACAAGGGCAACTCCACCGACACCACGCAGGCCGCCTCCGATGCGTCGGCCGCTTCCGCCGCGCAACCGGCCTCGGCCGCCACCCCCTACACGCCGCCCACCGCTGCGCAGCTCGAACAGATGGTCGCGCCGATCGCGCTGTTCCCCGACAAGCTCGTGGCCCAGGTGCTTGCGGGCGCAACCTATCCGGATCAGATCACCGCGGCCAACCAGTGGCTCGCGCAGAATCCGTCGCTGAAGGGCGCCGCGCTGCAGAACGCCGCGAACCAGCAGCCGTGGGATGTCAGCGTGAAATCGCTGACCGCATTCCCGGCCGTGCTGAACCAGATGGCGGGCAATATCCAGTGGACCACCGCGCTCGGCGAGGCCTACGTCAATGACCCGACCGACGTGATGAACGCGATCCAGGTCATGCGTCAGCGCGCGCAGCAGTCGGGCAACCTGAAATCGTCGAAGCAACTGGCGGTGTCGAGCACGGCGCGCCAGGCGCCCCCGCCCGATTATCAGGACGAGGCCGGCCAGCCGCCGGTGTACGCCGGCCCGGCCGTGATTCCGCCGCCGCCGCAAACCATCGTGATCGCGCCGGCCCAGCCGGACGTGGTGTATGTGCCGACCTACGACCCGAACGTGGTGTACGGCCAGCCGGTGCCGGTCTATCCGGGCTACGCCTATCACCGCCCCGAGTATTCGACGGGCGAGGTGGTGACGGCCGGCGTGCTGACGTTCGGCGTCGGCATCCTGGTGGGCGATGCGATCAGCCATCACCACGACTGGGGCTGGCACGCGTGGGGCATGAACTGGGGCGGCGATCGCGGGCGCGACGGCGGCTATCGCAACGACGGCCCGGGTAACGGTGGCGGTGGTGGCGGCTGGCATCGCCCGGCGGTGGTCTACAACAACAACACGTACGTGTCGCGTTCGACCACGGTCGTCAACCACATCAACAACACGACGATCAACAACCACTACGACACGACCCGCAACGTCGTGAACAACAACAACGTGGTGAACAACAACACGCGGATCGACAACCACAACGAAGGCCGCCCGAGTCCTGGGCAGGCGCCGGGCCAGTTTCAAGGGCAGGCGCCAGGACGCGAACCGGGCAATGCGCACCGGCCGCCGGGCCTGCCGCCCGCGAACCCGGGCGCGATGACGATGCCGCATTTCACGCAGGGCGATACGCGTGAGGGTGCGCGCCCCGTGCCGCAGCCGCAGGGGCAGGGGCAGGGTGGCAATCCGCGCGCGGAAGGGCGTCCGGGCTTCGAGGCGCAGCAGCATGGCAATGCCGAGCCGGGCCGCCAAGCGCAGCAGCCGGGGCAGCCGCACGCGCCGCAGCCGAATTTCGGCGGGCAGATGCAGAACGGCCAGCGGCAGGAGCACGAACGTCCGGCCGGCGAGCCGCCGCGCATGGATCAACAGCGCGAACAGCAGCAACAGCGCGAGCAACAGCAACAGCAGCGTGAACAACAGCAGCAACGCGGGCAACAACAGCAACAGCACGAGCAACAACAGCAACAGCACGAGCAGCAGCAACAGCAACAACGGGAGCAGCAACAGCAGCGCGAGCAGCAGCAACGTGAACAGCACGCGCAGATGCCGCATCCGGCCGAGCCGGCCCGCGAGCAGCCGCGCCCGGAGCAGCACGAGCAACCGCGTCCGCAGCCGCATGAACAGCCGCGTCCGCAACCGCAACAGCACGAGCAGCCGCACGGCGGCGGCGAGCAGCACGAGCCGCATTCGCACTGAAGCACCGCGGCACCGCAACCCCGGCACCACGCCCACAACCCGCGCCCGAACCGGTTTCGCACCGGCCTCCGGCCGCGGGTTGTTCAGTTCAACGAGACGATTCGCGCACCGTTTTCCGTCAGCCTCGAACGGGCCGCCGTGAACCGATTCCACGGCCCGCGAGACTTTGTCGAAAATGATGTTGACTTATGTTTTGCAGGCCGCCTAGAATCCGCAGGTCTTCAAATTTGGGGCAAAAGCCTTGGACTCTTGTAGTAGTCGAACCTCGATCAGATTCGCTGCCTGAACGGCAGGACGTCCGCGCTTCCCATCCCAGCCGCCGTCCTGCCAACAGGCAGACGGTGCGCGTCGCTTTACCTCCCCGTGCATCCTGTTCCCGCGCCATGAGGCGCCGTCTCGTCATGCGTTCGCGCGTCAGCGCCGATCCGCCTGAGCGATGGCTCTCGTGCGCCCCGGTCCGACCGGTTCGCTGATCGCATGGCTGTCATTCGACGGCCGTACGATGCGCGCCGTCTCCACGCCCGTGCCCGGCACGCCCGGCTGGCGAGAGCCCTGCGCTTTTGTTTCGTTTTCCTTACTTGCTGCCCATTCGCTTCCACCGCGATGAGGTTATCGATGAATCTGAAATTCGGCATCAACCTGACGGCCAACCCGTCCGTGTCCCGCGTGCTGCCCAATCGCTGGGACCTGCTGGCCTTTCCGCTCATCATCGGCATGCTGGCGATGGCCGCCATCGGCTTTCACCAGACGCTCGCGCCGATCTCGACGCTGAAAACCGAGGCCATCTCGCTCGACCCCTCGCATCTGCCCGAATACGCGATGCGCACCACGCTGCGCATGCTCGCGGCGATGTTCGCCTCGCTGGTGTTCACGCTGACCTACGGCACGCTGGCCGCGAAAAGCCGGCGCGCCGAGAAGGTGCTGGTGCCGATCCTCGACATCCTGCAATCGGTGCCCGTGCTCGGCTACATCTCGTTTACGGTCACCTTCTTCCTGGCGCTGTTCCCCGGGCGCGTGATCGGCGCGGAGCTGGCGGCGATCTTCGCGATCTTCACCAGCCAGGCCTGGAACATGACGTTCAGCTTCTATCAGTCGATGCGCTCGGTGCCGCGCGATCTGTCGGAAGTGTCGCGCAGCTTCCAGCTCACCGGCTGGCAACGCTTCTGGAAGCTCGAAGTGCCGTTCGCGGTGCCGGGCCTGATCTGGAACATGATGATGTCGATGTCGGGCGGCTGGTTCTTCGTGGTGGCCTCGGAGGCGATCACGGTGGGCGACAGCACCATCACGCTGCCGGGCATCGGCGCGTATCTCTCGCAGGCGATCGCCACGAAAAGCCTGGGCGCGGTGGGCTGGGTGATCCTGACCATGACGGTGGTGATCCTCGCCTACGACCAACTTCTGTTCCGCCCGCTGGTGGCCTGGGCCGACAAGTTCCGCATGGAGAACACCGCCTCGGCCGACGCGCCGCAATCCTGGCTGCTCGACATGGTGCGCCGCACGCGGCTGATCCACCGGATGCTCGCGCCGGCCGGCTCGATGCTGGCCGCCACCGCCCGCATGCGCCTGCGGATCCTGCCGCGCCGCCAGGCCGCCGCGCCGTTAGCCGCGCGCAAGGCCACGCTGGCCGGCGACATCGTGTTCGCCACGGTGATGGGCGCGCTCGCGCTGTATGCGGTGGTGCGCGTGGTGGCCTACATGCGCACCGGCGTCACGCTCGACGAGGTCGGCCACGTGTTCGGCCTGGGGCTGATCACGCTGCTGCGCGTGGTGCTGCTGATCGCGATCTCGTCGGTGATCTGGGTGCCGCTCGGCGTGCTGATCGGCCTGCGCCCGGCGCTGGCCGAGAAGATCCAGCCGCTCGCGCAGTTCCTGGCCGCGTTCCCGGCCAACCTGCTGTTCCCGATCTTCGTGATCTTCATCGTGCACTTCCACCTGAACGTCGACATCTGGCTGTCGCCGCTGATCGTGCTCGGCACGCAGTGGTACATCCTGTTCAACGTGATCGCCGGCACCACCGCCTACCCGAACGACTACAAGGAAGTGGCGAAGAACTTCCGGATTCGCGGCTGGCAATGGTGGCGCGGCGCGATGCTGCCCGGCATCTTCCCGTACTACATCACCGGTGCGATCACGGCCTCGGGCGGCGCGTGGAACGCCAGCATCGTGTCCGAATACGTGCAGTGGGGCGACACCAAGCTGGCCGCGCACGGCCTGGGCGCGTACATCGCGCAGACCACCGCGGCGGGCGACTTCCCGAAGATCATTCTCGGCATCGTCGTGATGTCGCTGTTCGTGACGCTGTTCAACCGCGTCCTCTGGCGCCCGCTGTATGCGTACGCCGAATCCAAACTCCGCCTCGATTAACCCGGTTACCAAGGAGACCTCATCATGAATACGGACATCCTGAGCGCCGACCGCACGGCAGCGGCCGCCACCCCGAACGGCACGCCGGCCCATGGCGCCGAGGTGCTGCGCATCGACAACGTGCGCCGCGGCTTCGACAAGTCGCAGGGCGAGCAGCTCGTGCTCGACGGCGTGAACCTCTCGCTGCGCGAGGGCGAAATCGTCGGCCTGCTGGGCCGTTCCGGCTCCGGCAAATCCACCTTGCTGCGCATCATCGCCGGCCTGATCGAGCCGAGCAGCGGCGACGTCAGCTACATGGGCAAGCCATTGCGCGGCCCGGCCCAGGGCTGCGCGATGGTGTTCCAGACCTTCGCGCTGTTCCCGTGGCTCACCGTGTTGCAGAACGTGGAAGCGGGCCTCGAAGCGCTCGGCGTGGACGCGAGCGAGCGCCGCCGCCGTTCGCTCGCCGCGATCGACCTGATCGGCCTCGACGGCTTCGAGAACGCCTACCCGCGTGAACTGTCGGGCGGCATGCGCCAGCGCGTCGGTTTCGCCCGCGCGCTGGTGGTGGACCCGACGCTGCTGCTGATGGACGAACCGTTCTCGGCGCTCGACGTGCTGACCGCCGAAACGCTGCGCACCGACCTGCTGGACCTGTGGACGCAAGGCCGCATGCCGATCAAATCGGTGCTGATCGTCACGCACAACATCGAGGAAGCGGTGTTCATGTGCGACCGCATCCTGGTGCTGTCGTCGAACCCGGGCCGCGTGGTGGCCGAGATCCAGGTGCCGTTCAAGCACCCGCGCAACCGCCTGGACCCGGTGTTCCGCAAGCTGGTGGACGACATCTACGCGAAGATGACCACCCGCAACCTGGGCGAGACCGCGCGCGACGAATGGCAACTGGGCAGCTGGCTGCCGCACGTGTCGACCAACCTGATGGCCGGGCTGATCGAGACGGTGGCCGCCGCGCCGTACAACGGCCGCGCCGACATGCCGGAAATCGCGCGTTCGCTGCACCTGCATATCGACGACCTGTTCCCGATCGCGGAAGTGCTCCAGCATCTGGCGTTCGCCGACGTGCGCGACGGCGACGTGCAACTGACGCCGGCCGGCCGCATCTTCGCCGACTACGGCACGCAGGAGCGCAAGACGCTGTTCGCCGATCACCTGCTGCGCCATGTGCCGCTGGCCGCGCGGATTCGCACGGTGCTCAACGAGCGCCCCGGCCATCGCGCGCCGCGCGTGCGCTTCGAGCAGGAACTGGGCGATTTCCTGCCCGACGAAACCGCCGAGGAAACGCTCGACGCGCTGATCGCCTGGGGCCGTTACGGCGAGGTGTTCTCGTACAACGACCAGACCGGCATCTTCAGCCTGGCCGACGTGGAGAGCTGATCGGCGCGTGCTGCTTCGTGCCGCCTTCGTTCCATCGCTGCGATGGTTCGAAGCGGCGCCGCCCATATCGTTAGCAGCAATGCTTCGTTGTCCCCCGCAGGCAGTCGAAATTAGGCTGTCTCGTTCTGTTCGGGGATCACGCTGCATGAATCGCTTTGCATCAACATCGACTGACCGGCCGGCGACGCACGCGTCGCGGGCCACTTTCCTTGGCGCACTCGCCGCATTGGCTGCATTCACGCTGGCCGGCTGCGAAAAATCGGAGCCGGCGGGCGCGGGCAATGCCTCTGCCGCCGCCTCTGCTTCTGCCGCGCAAGCGGCGCTGAAGCCGCAAGCGGGTGGCACGCTCACCTGGGGCGTGACCACCGAGCCGGCCTGCTTCGATCCGCACCGCGCGTCGCAGCAGAACGCGTTCTGGGTGATCCGCAACGTATTCGATTCGCTGATCGACAAGCGCGCCGACGGCAGCTATGCGCCGTGGCTCGCGAAATCGTGGAGCGTGTCGGACGACGGCAAGGTCTACACGTTCAACCTGCGCGACGACGTGCACTTCACCGACGGCACGCCGTTCGACGCCAGCGCCGTCAAGGCCAACTTCGACTACATCCTCGCCAACGTGGCGACCACCTCGGCCTCGTCGTCGCTGCTGGTGCACTTCGATCATGCGGAAGTGGTGTCGCCGAGCGTGGTGAAGCTGATCATGAAGCAGCCCGATTCGACCACGCTCGAATCGCTGTCGAGCGTGAAGCTCGGCTTCATCTCGCCGAAGGCGCTCAAATCGGCCGCCGACCTGTGCGCGGGCGGCCCGCCGCTGGTGGGCACCGGCCCGTTCGTGTTCAGCGCGTATCAGCGCGGCCAGTCGGCCACGTTCACGCGCAACCCCGACTACCAGTGGGCATCGGGGCGCGCCCAGCATCAGGGGCCGGCCTATCTCGACCGCGTGGTGTACCGCTTCCTGCCCGAGGCCGCGGTGCGCACCGGCGCGCTCAGCTCGGGCCAGGTCGACATGATCGAGGGCGTGCAGCCCACCGACGCACCGGTGTTCGAGGGCGTGGACGGCTTCGGCTATTACACGGGGCCGTCGGCCACCACCTCGTTCACGCTGAACGTCAACTACACGATCGCGCCCGCCGACGACGTGCGCGTGCGCCGCGCGCTGCGCGACGGCTTCGATCTCGATGCGATCGTGAAGAGCGTCTACCTGGGCACGGTGCGCCGCGCGTGGTCGAACATCGGCCCCGACAACCCCGACACCAACGCCGCGCTGAAGGGCACCTGGGGCAACGACGTGAAGGGCGCGAACGCGCTGCTCGACGCGGCGGGCTGGACCACGCGCGATGCGGAAGGCTTCCGCACCAAGGACGGCAAGCGCCTGAGCATCGAGGTCGGCTATCCGCAGCCCTACGTGCGCGACAGCCGCGACGTGCTGATCCGCGCGATCCAGTCGGCGCTGCGCCAGAACCTCGGCTTCGACCTGAAGCTGCACATCACCACCGCCGGCGATTTCGCGAACCAGAAGGCCAGCGGCATCTGGTACATCTACCCGAACACCGACAACCCGTCGGACGTGGCGATGGAGCTGTGGGACATGCTCGGCGATCACGGCTTCCTGTACAACGCGATTCCGAAGTCGGACCCGGAGATCACCGGCGCGATCAACCGCGCGCGGCAACTGCCGGTGGGCGACGAACGGCGCAAGCTGCTGGCCGACATCCAGCATCGCGCGGTGGATCAGGCGTATATCGTGCCGCTGTTCGCGCCGGCCTATCACATCGCGGCGAAATCGACGGTGCACGGCATCGGCTTCGAGCCGGAACTCGACGGGCCGAACAGCGCCTACGAGCTCTGGATCGATCGCAAGGAGCACTGATCATGTTGCGCCAGATCGCGACCCGCTTCGGCACCGGGCTGCTGGTGCTGTGGCTGGCGGCCAGCGCCGCGTTCGTGACGATCCACGCGCTGCCGGGCCGCATCGAGGACATCCTGGCCGGCGACCTGACCTATCCGGGCCTGCGCGACGCGATCGCCGCGCAGTGGGGGCTGAACCACAGCCTGCCGTATCAGTACGGGCAGTTCCTGCTGCGGCTCGCGCACGGCGACCTCGGCACCTCGTTCGTGATGCAGCAGCCGGTGGCCTCGGTGCTGGTCAGCCAGCTGTGGCCGACCGTGCAACTGGCCGGCTCGGCCGGGCTGCTGGCGCTGCTGCTCGCGCTCGGCGCGGCCACCGTCACGGCCGGCGCGCAGGACCGGCGCGGCGAATGGCTGCGCCGCACGGCGTCGGTGGTCGAGCTGGGCTTCACGTCGATGCCGGTGTTCTGGCTCGGCATGCTGCTGCTGATCGCGTTCTCGTTCCATTTCCGCTGGTTCCCGGTGTCGGGCGGCGGCGGCTGGCGCTCGCTGGTGCTGCCGGCCGTCACGCTCGCGTTGCCGACTGCGGGCGTGCTGTCGCAGGTCATGCGCGAGGCGCTCGATGCGGCGTACGAACGGCCGTTCGTGACCACCGTGCGGGCGCGCGGCGTGTCGGCGTTCGGGCTGCGCGTGCGGCACCTGCTGCGGCACGCGCTGCTGCCGGTGGTGACGCTCGGCGGCTGGCTGATCGGCGGCCTGCTCGGCGGCGCGGTGATCACCGAGAAGATGTTCGGGCGGCCGGGCCTCGGCAGCATCACGCTCGACGCGGTGACCTCGCAGGACGTGCCGGTGGTGCTGGCCGTGGTGCTGCTGGCCGCGTTCGTTCATGTCGCGATCTCGACGCTGCTCGATGTCGCTTATCTGTTCATCGATCCGAGGCTGCGCAAGTCATGAGCGATCTGTCCGCCTTGTCCACCGCCGCGCCCGACGCGGCGCTCGCCGTTCCCGTCGCCACCGCCGCGCGCGCTGCGCGCCGGCCGTGGCGTTGGCCGCTTTCGGTGCTGCTGTCGGTGGCGTTTCTGGTGCTGCTGGCCGTGGCGCTGGCGTTTCCGCATGCGTTCACGCGCTACGACCCGCTCGTCAGCGACGTGGCGCACGCCTTGCAGCCGCCCGGTGCAGAACACGTGTTCGGTACCGACCGGATCGGCCGCGACGTGCTCGCGCGCTTGATCTACGGCGCGCGCTACTCGCTCGTGATCGGCCTGGCCAGCATGGGCGTGAGCCTGCTGATCGGGCTGGTGGTGGGCCTGACCGCCGGGCTCGGGCCGCGCGCGCTCGACGAGGGCGCGTCGCGCATCTTCGACGTGCTGTCCGCGTTTCCGCCGATTTTGCTGTCGCTGTTCGTGGTGTCGTTCGCCGGGCAGGGGATCGTCAATATCGCGGTGGCGGTCGGGATCGCCGGCATTCCCAAATTCGGCCGCGTGCTGCGTGCGCAGACGCTCGGCGTGCGCCGCGCCGATTACGTCACGCATGCGCCGGCCTACGGCTATTCGCGCACACGGGTGTTCTTCCGGCATCTGCTGCCGAACGTGCTGGCGGCGATCCCCGTGATTGCGACCATCGACATCGGCAGCGCGATCCTGGCCGTATCCGCACTCAGCTTCCTCGGCCTCGGGCCGCAACCGCCCACGCCCGAATGGGGCGTGATGCTGGCCGAAGGGCGCGACGTGCTGCGTGTCGCGTGGTGGCCGAGCGTGTTCCCCGGCGCGGCGATCACGCTGACGGTGATGGCGTTCACGGTGATCGGCAAGGTGTTGTCGCGTCGTCATGGAGGGCGTGCCTGATGAGCGCACGATCGAAATTCGCTGGCGGCGTGCCGCCGTTGGATGGACAACCCGGCCAAACCGGCCAACCCGGACGAACGCTGGTAGACGTGCGGGGCCTGTCGATCGGCTTCGCGCACGCGGCCGGCGCCGCGCCGCTGGTGCGCGGCGTGGACCTGACGATCCGTGCCGGCGAGTGCGTCGCGCTGGTCGGCGAATCGGGCTCGGGCAAGAGCCTGACCGCGCGCAGCCTGATCGGGCTGGCCGGCGCGGGCGCGCGGGTCAGCGCCGAGCGCTTCGAGATCGACGGGCGGCCCGCGCTCGATTGGCGCGAGAAGGATTGGCGCGCGGTGCGCGGCGCGTTCGCCGGGCTGGTGATGCAGGACGCGCTGGTGTCGCTCGATCCGTTGCGCACCATCGGTGCCGAGATCGGCGAGGCGGTGGCGCGCCACGGTGCGGCGCGCTCGCGGCGCGAGCGGATCGCGCGCGTGCACGAGACGATGGTGGCCGTCGGCATTCCCGAGCCGCAGCGGCGCGCGGCGCAGTACGCGCACGAACTGTCGGGCGGGCTGCGCCAGCGCGCGCTGATCGCCTCGGCGATCGCCGCCGCGCCGCCGCTCGTGATCGCCGACGAGCCCACCACCGCGCTCGACGTGACGGTGCAGGCGCAGGTGCTGGCCGTGCTCGCCGAGCGCTTGCGCACCGGCATAGGCCTGTTGCTGATCAGCCACGACCTGGCCGTGGTGGAGGGCATTGCCGACCGCGTGCTCGTCATGCATCGCGGCGAGGTGGTCGACAGCGGGCCGACCCGCAGCGTGCTGGAGCGGCCCTCGCATCGCTATACGCGGCAGTTGCTGGCCGCGCAGCCGGATGGCCGTTCGCGCGGGCACCGGCTTGCCACCGCGCGGCTGGCCGATGATCAGGAACCCGAAGCGGAACACGAGCACGACGCCGCGCAAGCGGGCAAGAGCGCATTGCGGACCGTGCGCGAACCGCTGCCCGCGCGGCGCGCGCCCGGCGACGCCGTGGTGCTGCGCGTGGACGGCATCGGCAAGGCATATCCGCAGCGCGGCGGCGCGCCGTTCGTCGCGCTCGACGACGTGTCGTTCTCGGTGCGGCGCGGCGAGGTGCTCGGCATCGTCGGCGAATCGGGATCGGGCAAGAGCACCACCGCGAATATCGTGCTGGGCCTGCTCGCGCCGAGCGCGGGCGAAGTCGAATTCCTCGGCCGGCGCTGGAACGGCGCGGGCGCCCGCGAGCGGGACCGCCGCGAGACGCGGCCCCGGCTGCGCTATATCCCTCAGGATCCGCTCGGCTCGTTCGATCCGCGTCATACCGTGCGCGAGCTGCTCGACGACGGCCTGTACGCCGCGCGGCTGCCGAAGCCCGAGCATGCGGCGCGCGCGATCGCGCTGCTGGAGCGCGTGGGCCTCGATGGCAGCTATCTCGACCGGCGGCCCGTGTCGCTGTCGGGCGGCCAGCGTCAGCGCATCGCGATCGCGCGCGCGGTGGCGGCCGAGCCGGCGCTGATCGTGTGCGACGAGCCGGTGTCGGCGCTCGATGTCTACGTGCAGGCGCAGGTGCTCGATCTGCTCGGCGAATTGCAGGCGTCGCTGGGCGTGTCGCTGATTTTCATCTCGCACGATCTCGACGTGATCCGCCATGTCAGCGATCGCGTGCTCGTGATGAAGGATGGCAAGGTGGTCGAGGCCGGCGAGGCGCAGGCCGTGCTCGATGCGCCGCGCGCGGATTACACGCGGCAGTTGCTGGCCGCGTCGCCGGGGCGGCGGCGCGGGCAGGGGGCGGAGCGGGATGTGCGGGTTGCGGCCTGAAGCGGCGGGCCGTTCAGCGCGGTTGTGTCAGAGGTCGCGTGTGCGCGGGATGACGACGGCCTGGCCGTGCAGCGTGCCGTCCGCGTCGATCAGTTGCCACAGCGTGGCTTCCTCGATCATGAAGCGTTCGCCCGATTTCATGATCCGCACGCCCTGATAGCCGGCTTCGTAGCCGAGCCGCCGCACACGTTCGAGGAATTGCTGCCGCTCCTCGCGGTTCGGCGCCTCGGCCGACAGCCGCGACGGCAGCCGGGTGATCTCGTCCCAGTCGTAACCGAAGCGCTGCTGCGCGGCCTTGTTGCCGTAGATGAACACCGGGTCGGCGGCGGTGTTGTGCGCGAGCACCGCGAACGGCGCGTGCTCGTAGAGCCATTCGGCGGCTTCGGCGGGCGAGAGGGTGTCGCCGTGCGGCACGAGCGGTTTGCCGAGCAGGCGGGCGTGGCTGTCGGCGAGGAGGCGGTAGAAGTCGGGTTGGCTGTGGAGAGGCGGCATGGGGCTGCGTGGACGGAATCGGGTTTTGGAGCATACCCGAAGCGCCGCGGCGATGCTGGCCTTCGAGACCGCCGAAATGCCTCCGGTTTTATCGGTCCAATCAATCGAAATGCCCGTTCTGTCGATTCGATTGGAAATCATCTGATTTAAATAAATCACCGCTTCCTTATTGCCGAATATAAAAACCATCAGGCAAAAATTGCATGCCCCTATTTTGAATTCCCGATCGGCCCCCTCTCGGGAAACCCGCGCCGCAGGCATGTTCATGCCGCATCGCACCATCTCCCGATTCAAGCATTTCGCATTGCCAATTTATTGACGATGTCAATCAAGCGATCCTTGCATTTATTTCGAGTCGGGTGCTATAACCCGATTCACGTGCCGGTTTGCAGCAATAACGTCATCAATAAATGCGAGCGGAACAATGAAAAAAACGTCGAGGAATCTGGGTTGGAGCAGCGTGGCGATCCTGACCGGCACCTTGCCGGTGGGGGCCTACGCGGCATGCTCGGCCACCGCGCCGGCCAGCGGCGCGGCGCTCACGTGCAGCGGCGCGAACGTGCCGTCGGTGGTGGCCGTGCCGGGCAGCACCGGCGTGGCGATCGGCCTCGATTCGACCTCGACCGGCAACTACGTGTTGAGCGCCACGCCCACGCCGTTTTCCGTCGATACCGCCAGCACGATCACCAACAACGGCACGCTGTCGATGTCGGGCAACGGCACCGGTGTCGCCAACCGCGGCGCGATGCTGATCGGCGTGAACAGCGGCAACACCATCACCAATGGCGCAACCGGCGCGATTTCGACGACGGGCGCCTATAACGACGGCATCGCCGCGAACGGCAACGGCAACACGCTGGTCAATCAAGGCACGATCGCCACCACCGGCAACAACGCGTACGGCATGACGGCGGCGTGGGGGCAGAGCAATGCCGGCGCGTCGGGCAACACGCTCGTCAATACCGGCACCGTCACCACCTCGGGCAGCAACGCGCGCGCGGCGTCGCTGCTGGGCGGCAACGGCACGATCGACAACAGCGGCACGCTCACCACCAACGGCCGCGACGCGCCGGCCGCCTATATGCAGGGCAACAACGACACGCTGATCAACCGCGGCACGATCCAGACCACCGGCACCGCCACCAACGGCGGCAGCGTCGACGCGGTGGTGTCGAACACGCTCGGCAGCTCGTTTGCGGCGACCATCACCAATCAGGCCGGCGGCCGGATCATCAGCAACAACGGCATCGGCGTGCGCTCGACCAACGGCAACACCACGATCACCAACGCGGGGTTGATCCAGGGCGGCGGCGGCACCGCGATTCGCGGCGGCAACGGCAATGTCACGCTGGTCCTGCAGACCGGCTCGCAGATCATCGGCACGGCCGACGGTGGCGCGGGTTCGAACACGGTGACCTTGCAGGGCAGCGGCACCGCGGCGAACGCGTTCACGAATTTCCAGAGCCTGACGATGGCGGGCGACGCCTGGAACTGGGCCGGCACCGGCACGTTCTCGACCGCGCTGGTGCAAAGCGGCACGCTGAACCTGACCGGCACGCTCGGCACCACCACGGCCACGGTGGCGGCCACCGTCAACGCGGGCGCGACCTTGCAGGCCAACGCGGCGAACCTGCCGCTGGCCGTCACCGACAACGGGCTGGTGCGCTTCCAGCAGGATGCGGCCGGCAGCTACACGGGCACGATCGGCGGCGCGGGCGCGGTGGAGAAGAGCGGGGCGGGCATGCTGACGCTCGCGCCCGTCGCCCTCGGCGGCAACGCCTACGCGGGCGGCACGACGATCACGCAGGGCACGCTGGCGGTGGCTGCCGACAACGCCCTCGGCGCATCGTCGGGAAGCCTGACGTTCAACGGCGGCACGCTGCAATTCGGCAGCGCGTTCGATCTGTCGCCGGGCCGCGCGCTGTCGATCACGGCGAACAACGGCACGATCGACACACAGGGCTTCCGGTCGACGATCGCCCAGAACATCACCGGCGCAGGCAGCCTGACCAAGCTCGGCAGCGGCACGCTGGCGCTGAACGGCGCCAGCAGCTACGCGGGCGGCACGAACGTGAATGCGGGGGCGCTGCTGGTCGGCGATGCGGCCCACCCGGGCGCGGCGCTGTCCGGCAACGGGCTGGTGACGGTGGCGCCGGGCGCGACGCTCGGCGGCTACGGCAGCGTGACGGGCAACGTGACCAACACCGGCACGATCGCGGTGGCCAACGCGTTCGCGGGCCTCGCGAGCGGGGCCACCGGCAACCTGCAGATCATCGGACACCTGACCAATGCCGGCCTGATCCAGCTTGGCGGCCCCGGCGTGGGCAACACGCTGACGGTGGCGGGCGACTATATCGGGCAGAACGCCGCCATCGCGATGAATACGTACCTGGGCGGCGACGGCGCGGCATCCGACAAGTTGATCGTCGCCGGGGTGGAGGCGACCGGCACCACCACGCTGAAGGTGACCAACGTGGGCGGCCCCGGCGCACAGACGCTCGGCGACGGCATCCAGGTGGTGCAGGCCAACAACGCCGCCGCGACGGCGGACGGTGCGTTCACGCTGGCGGGCGGCACGGTCAGCGCGGGCGCCTACGCGTACTTTCTCGCCAAGGGCGGGCCCGCCAGCGGCGCCAGCCAGAGTTGGTATCTGCGCAATACGATTCCGCCCCAGCCGCAGCCGGGCGTCGTCACGCCGGGGCAACCCGCGCCGCCGCCCGCCACGCAGGCCATTACACCGGCGGCCGGCACGCCCGAGGCGATCGTCGCGGCCGTCGCCGACGCCGCGCCGGGCAGCGCCCCCGAGCCGATCTACCGGATGGCGGTGCCGCTGTATTCGGAAGCGCCGGCCGTTGCGCGGCAACTGGGCCAGCAACAGATCGACACCTTCCACGATCGCCTGGGCGGGCAGGACTTGTTGTCCGAGCACGGCCCGGTGCCGGCCGCCTGGGCGCGTGTGTGGGGCGGCTACAGCAACATGCGGCAGCAGGGCGATGCGAGCCCGTCGTTCGACGGCACCGTCTGGGGCATGCAGGTCGGGCAGGAACTGTATGCGGACCAAAGCCCGAGCGGGCATCGCAACCATTACGGCTTCTTCCTCGGCTTCTCGCGCGCGGTGGGCGATGTCGATGGCTTCGCGCTCGCGCAGCGCGATCTGGGCGTGGGCACGTTGCAGGTGAACGCCTACGATCTCGGCGGCTACTGGACCCACATCGGCCCGGCCGGCTGGTACACCGACGCCGTGCTGATGGGCAGCGCGCTGACCGTGCGCACCCATGCGAACGACAACCTGAACGGCTCGACCAACGGCAACGCGTTCACCGGCTCGCTGGAGGCCGGGCTGCCGATCGCGCTCGGCTACGGGCTGACGCTCGAACCGCAGGCGCAACTGGTCTGGCAATGGCTGTCGCTCGATCGCTTCGACGACGGCGTGTCGAGCGTGAACTGGAACAACGGCAACACCTTCCTCGGCCGGATCGGCGCGCGCCTGCAATGGGCGTTCGATGCGCACGGCGTGAGCTGGAAGCCGTACGTGCGCGTGAGCCTGCTGCGTTCGTTCGGCGCCGACGACCAGACCACCTTCGGTGGCGCGACCACGCTCGGCACGCAGGTCGGCCAGACCGCCGGGCAGATCGGCGCCGGATTGATCGCACAACTGAGCAAGCGCGGCAGCGTGTACGCCACGCTCGCTTATCTGACGAACCTCGGCGGTGAACACCAGCGCACCATCACGGGCAATGCCGGGGTGCGCTGGGCGTGGTGAACGGCGGCCGCCGCGACGGTTCTCCCGCCGCTATCCGAACCGGTGATACCGATTCATCAAGGGCGTGGCCGACACGCCATGCACGATCACCGACAGCGCAATCACGCCGAGCACCACCGGCGCCAGCGGCCGGGCCACGGCCGGTGCGTGTTCGATCGCGAACAGCAGGTAGTAGAACGAACCGATGCCGCGTATCCCGAACCAGCCGATCAGGCGGCGCTGCGTGGCGGTGGCCGGCGAGCCGGCCAGCGACAGCCTTACCGCGAGCGGCCGGATCACGAGCATCAGCGCGGCGGCGAGCGCGGCCATGGCCCATGAGAACTGCGTCACGACGAACGTGGCGAGCAGGCTGCCGATCATCGTCATGATCACCACCTCGGCGATCCGCTCCAGTTCGATGGTGAAGCCGAGCACCGATTCGGTCATGTAGGCGTGGGCGCGCTGCGGGTCCTGCTCGGTCGCGCCGATATCGTTCGAATCGACCGAGCCGATCACCTCGGTCGGCGCGCTCGGGCCGCTCGCGCGATGCTCGACGCGCCGCATCGCCACCCCGGCCGCGAACGCCGACAGGAAGCCGAACGTATCGGCCAGTTGCGCCACGCCGAACGCGATCACGATCAGCCCGAGCGCGAAGAAGCCTTCGAGCCCGAGCGCCTGTGCATGATGCGTGCGCAGCCGCGTGATGCCGTGGGTGGTGATCCAGCCCAGGCCGGTGCCGATCGCCAGCGCGCCGACGATGCCCCATGCGGTGTGCAGCAGGAACGGCAGCGAGGTCGGCGCGGCGCCTTGCGTCATGTCGAGCTGCCCGCACAGCGCGAGGCCCGCCAGCACGAACGGCAACGAGATGCCGTCGTTGAGCCCGCCTTCGCCGGACAGCGCGAAACGCACCAGATCGACGTCGCCGGGGTTGCGCACCTGCACGTCGTGGGCCAGCACCGGATCGGTCGGCGCGAGCATCGCGGCCAGCAGCAGGGCCGGCCCCCATCCGAGGCCGAGCAGCCAGACCGCCGCGCCGGCCAGCAGCGGCACCGTGACGATCATCGCGATGAAGCCGAGCCGCACCGGCAACAGCCAGCGCCGGTCGAGCGCGGCCACGCGCAGGCGCAGGCCGATCGCGAACAGCGACACCAGCAGCGCGACCTCGGCGATCTGCCGCAGCAGCTTCGCGTCGCGCCCGAGATCGAGATGCATCATGCCGAGCCCGGCCGGCCCGAGCGCCGCGCCCACCGCCAGGTAGATCATCGCGGTGCTGCATGGCAACCGATGGAGCGCCGAACTCGTCACGCCGACCACGATCAGGACGCCGCCGACCATCAGATACCACAGCGTTTCATGAAGCATTGAAATTCCTCCGTCGCGGATGGTGGGAAGGGTGCGATGCGCGCGAGGAACGTTGCGCACGCCACCATTTCCGACCGAGTGCCCATGACCCAAGCAAATATCGCGCCGCGCGCGTGTTTTGGCGCGGAACGCGTCTTGCGTGCCCTGGCGGTTCCTCCACCCTCGACCACGATCGTAAGGAACCGACCATGCAATCAGTCAAGCCGATCCTCCCGCAACTGCTCCGCGCCGCCATCGGTGCTTCGCTGGCCGCCGTGTTGGCCGCATCCCCGGCCGTCCACGCCCAGAGCTCCGCGCAGCCCGCCACCAATACGCCGCAGGGCGCGCGCGGCGAGACCCCGCATTACCCGGCCTCGGGCGTGGCGGGCCAGGGCGCCACGCCGATGCAGGGCGCCAGCCCTGGCGGCGACGGCATGAAGCCCCACACGAAGAAGCCCAAGGGCGCGCGCGGCGAAAACCCGCATTACCCGGCGCCGGGCATGCCGGGGCAAGGCGGCAGCGCCGCGCAGGGCAACTGATCGACTGATCGACTGCGCCGGCCGGGCAGAATCTACAAAGCGTGTAGCAAAGACCGGCCGGCGCGCGTGACCGCCTCGCCCGATGCCGATGGCCGGGGCGACCCGATCCTCACAGGAGCAACGATGAACGCGATTCCCATGACAGCGAACCACCGGTTCCCGATGTCCGCATCCCATATTCCGCCGTTTCCCGATCCCGACCCGGTCGATCCGCCGGGCCAGGACGATCTGCCCGGCATCCCGCCCGAACCGCTGCGCGACCCCGAGCGCGTGCCGCCGTTGCCGGTCAGTGCATGACCTTGCGTCACCGCTGACCGTATCGCCTGGCCGGCGCGTCAGGCCGGCGCGTCAGGCCGGCGCGTCAGGCCGATATGCGCGTCGCGACCGGATCGCTCGCTCAACGCGCGATCGCCAACGCGGCCCCGACCGGCAGCACCGGGGAATCGCGATCGGGCGCGGCCTCCACGAGAAAGCGCCCGACCACGCCCGGCTCGAACAGCATGCAGTAGGTCGAGCCGCCGTACTGGAAGTAGCCGATTTCGTCGCCTTTCGCGACGCGCTGGCCGGGGAACGCGTCGATCACGCACGACGACACGTCGCCCATGCCGACGAACACGCAGGCCACCGTCCCCATGCCCGGGTCCTCGCACTCGATCACCACCACCGCACGGGTGGCCACCGCCGTCATGTAGCCCTGCGAATCGTTGAGGCCGCACGGATCGAGCCCTTCGACGTCGGCGGCCGAGAAATAGCTGCCCGGCACGCGATAGGCATGGGTGATGGTGCCGCCGACCGGCGCGTGCCAGCGGTGGTAATTCCACGCGCTCAAGTAGGCCTGATAGACGTCGCCGCCGACGAAGCGCTCGGCCAGCAGCGCCTGATCGGGCGTCAGCATGTCGCGAATCGAATACGGCTGCGACTTGATCCAGAAATCGTCGAGGCGCTGCACGCGGCCGGCGATCTGATACGGCGCGGCCTCGCAGGCGTTGACCACCACGCGCGCATCGCCGGGTTCCGCCACCGGGCGCGCGCCGTCGCGAAAGCGCCGCGTGAAGAAGTGATTCCACGATTCGAAGCCCCAATGGGGTTCGTCGGGGCGGCAGATGAATTCGTCGAGCCGCATCCGCTCGCGCGCCTCGTGGCAGAACCAGCCGTCCGGCCCGCTGTCGTGCAGATGGGTGCGCGAGTGCGGGCCGGACAGGAACGCCGACCAGGCGGTCAGCAGCTTGCCCAGTTGCGTGTTGACGGCCTCGTCGCGGAACAGCGCATAGCCGGCCGGCATGCACATCGGCCAGTCGAGCAGGGCATTGACGGGGCACACGATCAGGCCGGTCTCGCTGAACGGCGGCGCGTAGCGCAACACGGAGTCGAGGATCGTCATGAGGTCGTCGATGGTCGCGTAGCCGAGCCCATAGCCGGCCTCCAGCGCCTGTTCGATCGCGCGGCTCAAGCCCATGCGCAGCATCGGGTCGCGCTCGAACAGCGCCGCCAGTTCGGCCACCACGGTGGAACGCGGATGCGCGCCGGCCTGCGCGTACGCATCGTGGGCGAGTTGCCGCCGGTACGCGGTCATGTGCTGTTCCTCGGCGGCGAGCCAATCGCCGAGGCGTCGGCGCGTGCTGCGGGCAGGGCCTTGGATGGGGGGCATGGGGGTCTCCGGGTAGGGGTGCCTGGAAGTAGGCAGCATCCTGCGTGCCCGAGGGCCAGGAATTCGTTCAAATGTTTTTAATGAGATTTGTTCGCCTGCAAGATGATTTTGAATTTATCAATTGGTTAATTCTTAAAAATGACTTATCTATAATTACTTGTCTTATTTAATTTATCAAATTTCTTTGACGAATTGCGATTGATCCGTTTACTATGCCTCGCGAGAAAATGACGATTCGAATTTTCAATAAAATAAAGTCATAGAAATTTCGACGCAAAAAAATCCAAAAAATCCGAGAGGCCCGCATGTCGACGATCTTGATGTCACAGGCGTACGAGTTGAAGCTGGCGCCGTATCCGGCACCCATGTCCGTGCTCCGCTTTACGGGCCGGGATGCCGTGAGCGAGCTATACCGCTACCACATCGAATTCACGAGCCCGATCGCAGCGATTCCGATGGGCCAGGTGGTGGGGCGTCCCGCCAAATTCGTGGTGGCGCCGGTTGATCCGAACAGGGATTATCTGCAAAGGATGTTCGGCGAAAACGCCGGACAGTTCAGCAAGGTGCCCCCGGCCTATACGATCCACGGCGTCATCACGGAGTTCGACGAGTGCGGCACCTCGGGCGACCCGACGCACTATCGGGTTCTGCTCGAACCGAAGCTGGCCGATTTGAACCGGGGCGTCACGAGCCGGCTATTCCAGAATCAATCGATCGAGGAGATCGTCACTCATACGCTGCGCCATTATGGCTATCGGGCGGGAGTCGATTTCCGGTTCCAATTGCGCGGTCAATACAAGCGCCGTGAATACGTCACCCAGTATCACGAGACAACCTTCGCGTTCATTCAACGGCTCTGCGCCGAGGAAGGGCTGTGGTTTCGCTGGGAGCAGAGCAAGGATTACGCGGTGCTCGTGCTGGGTGACGATCTGGATGCCTATGCGCGCAAGCAGCGCACGGTGCCGTACCTGCGCGACGCGGGGCTCGAGAGTTCAGGCCAGGATGCGATCAAGACGCTCGAAAAGCGCACCAGGCGGGTACCCGAAGCCGTGCGCCTGCACGACTACAACCACCGGCAGGCCGGGGTCTCGTTGCTGGTCGAGGAAAACGCGGCGCGCAACGACCCGACGACGAACGGCATCGATTACCAGTGGGGCGAGCACTACGCCACACCCGAGGAAGGCCGGGGCCGGGCACGCCGGCGTCACGAGGAACATCTGGCCAACCAGATCACCTTCAAGGGGACCGGCAATCCGTTCTGGCTCGAAGCCGGTGAAGTGATGCGGCTCGCGCCGAATCCGGCCGAAGCGAAGCATGGGATTTTCGTGACGTCGGTGCAATCGCAGGGGGGCCGCGATCAATCGTATTGGGTCACCTTCGAGGGCGTGCCGTCGGACCGCGTGTGGCGCACGCCGGTCGCCACGATCGATCGACCCTCCATCGGTGGCGTCCTGCCGGCCCGGATCACCTCTCCGGGCGATTACCCCTACCTGCCATCGATTCGGACGTTGATGCGTTGTTCCGCTATGGCCGTTATTTACAGACGCGCGATGGGCCGAAAAACTTCGACGACGTTGCACGTTATTTCAGGATCGCTGCCGCACATGGTCATTACAAGGCCAATCACAACGTACAGCAATTGGTGTCGCATGGCATGGCCAGTTCTCCGAATGCGGAACACGAAGCAGTCGAGTGGGCGAGTCAGCTAGTCACTCAAGATATTCCGATAGGTTACTACGATATCGGCTATTACCTAAATTCAGGATATGGACTGAAGCAAAACAAAGAACTGGCGCTGAAGTATATTCGGAAGGCCGCCGATCTGGGAAATGCCGGTGCTCAGTATTATGTTTCGCAGTTGTTTGCTCATCATGATAAGGTGCCGAATGTGGCCATTAAAATGTTGAAATGTGCGGCTGATCAAGGGCACGGACGTGCGGCTTTGGAATTGGCATTATATTTCGAAATCGTTAATAACCTCCGTGAGGCCGCGCTTACTTTTCAAACAAGCGTGGCTGCAGGAAATAGCACATCTGCCTTGGCCCTTGAGAAATCTTTTTTAGATCCTCTTGTCACTGATAGAGCGTTATATCTTGATTTGCCTAGCGATTCCGAGCGCTCGCGTCGCTATCAGGCGATCGGGAAATTTCTGAGAGCCAACGAACTGGCGAACCCGAAAGTTCCTGACGTCGACCAGATCGTTCCGTTACCGCCGGCAAAGCTCCCAACATGGGACGGTACGTTCGAATGGGAAAAGCAGCATGCCCAGGTGCCGCCCAAACCGTCGGAAGAATTGATCGACCGATTGGCAAAGGAAAAAAACCTGAATCCCGAGACCGGATGGCCGCTTTCGGCTGATGCCCAGATTTCGAGGGCAGCGGCGTCGCCCGAATTAATTGCTCGATTGCCATTGGGCTCAACGGCGCGAGCCGGAACGCAGTGTCCCGAAAGCGGAGTCTGGTGTGCGCAACTTCGCCCGGGCCTTCAGGCTGAAACGACACGGATTTTCAAAAAGGGCGACGAACTGCCGATGATCGACTATTACGAACCGCGTCCGCTGGCCTTGCTTGATCGCGTAATGGGCGAACGCCGCTTGACGGCAGACGTCATGTGGAAGCTGGTCGCCTACGAGGACAAAACGTGACGATGCAAGCCGCCTGCCGATCAAACCCAAGCCCCAATCCCGAAACAACCAGTCTCCGTTGTTAAAGAACCCCCAATCATGATCAAGCTCATCCGACTCGGCGACACGACCGACCATGGCGGAACCGTCGTGACCACGTAGGCATGAATTGCAGGCGGTGCCCCCCCGGGTGCGACCGACATGAAATTCGTGCTGTCCGGGCGCGAGCTTCACTACTTCAACCAGAAGCAGGCGTGGACGCCATTCGAATGGCCCGGCCCGTCGCTGGATTTGCGCTCATTGCGACTGCGTGCACGGCGCGGGCGCGGTGCTGTTGATCAACGCGGCGCTTTCCTGCGCCACGGCCTGCGCCGCGATCTGCTGCAATCGCACGGCCAGCGTGCCCGGGATGCCGAGTTGCTGCGCGGCCACCTCGGCGGCGCCGAAGCGCGTCGCATCGCCCCCCGTGATCTGCGTGAACAGCACGAGGCCGGCCAGATAGGCGCCGTTCACGCTTGGGTGCATGTAATCGGGCGCGCTGATCTGCGGATCGTTGACGGCGTTGATGCCGTACCAGAGCAGCGGCAGGCTCGCGCTGGTCGTGACGAACGGGTCAGGGTTCGCGACGCCCTGATTCCACGCGAGCCGCCACGCCTCGCCGGCCGGGGCGACACCGGCGATCGCGCCATCGACGGCCGCCGCGTTGTAATACGCGTCGTGGTTCGCATCGGCGAGCGTGTTCAGCGCGGTTTGATATTGCGCGGCGAAGCCCGACGCGCTCGTGCTGCCGGCCAGCGCCTGCGCGAGATCGCCGCGCGCCCACGGCTCGTACAGATACACGTTCGCATGCGGCGCCGCGCCGTGAACAGCGCTCTCGATCGTCTTCACGCTCGCGCAAAAATCCTTCGGATTACTGACGCTGGAGCCGGTCAGCGCCGACGGCAACGGCTTGACGCTGAGTTCCTGCAACACCACCGCGTTCCAGCCCGGCTGGGCGATCACGCTGGGGGCGGCCGCGAAATTCTTCGCGAGGCTCGTTTGCGAGATCGCCTCGATATGGACGTCGTAACGCAACCCGGCCTCGGCCGCGAGCTGCGCGAAGATCGCCGGAATGCCGCCCCACGGCCCGGTTTCGAGCTCGGCGCGCGCGCCGGTCTGGCCGTAGTTTTCGTCGACCACCAGCGTCGAGGCGCTGGTGGAGCCGGCCGCGCCGCCCGAATGATAGGGGCGCACCGGCGCATAGCGGCCGTGCGTGAAGCTGTCGCCGACGAACAGGATGTGCTGCACGCCCGCGGCGGACGCCGACGACGTGGAAGACGATGTCGCGCTGGACGAGGCGGCGGCCTGCCCGCCGTTGTTGCCGTCGCCGCCACCGCAGGCGGCGAGCCATGCCGCGAGCGTGAATGCCATGCCGCATGCGGCGGCCAGCCGGGCCGCCTTTCGGGAAAACTGCTTGTCGATCACGTCGCCTCCGCTCGGGTGCGCGGCGTTGCGCCTGCGCGGCCCGAATGCTGCCGGCGGCCTCCGGTTCATGCCGATGGGGCCGCCTCGATATACGGCGCGCACGTTCCGATGCCGCGCCGATCCCGCTCGACGTTCGGTGCGCTCGCTCGTGGCAGGGCGATATCGGCGATATACGGCGCGGCGATATCCGGCGACGTTGCGCGCTTGCCCCGAGCGAAGCGGCAGCCTGCCGTCGATCCTGCCGCGCAGGCTACGGGGGAGTGCGGGGCGTGTCCAATATGCTTTTGCGCACGCACCCATATCGGTGCGATATGCGAATGCGGATGGGCGTGGCAGGCGCGTTGGGGCGAGGTGGCGGCTTACAAACAGCCTGGGTGAGTGGCGGCCGCGGGAACCGGCGGCAGGAATTACCCCGAGCGTGCCGGATACGTGGGCAGCGTGCTGCACGATGCCAAGCCATACCGGTTCGATCAGCCGGTTATTAACGGCATCGCGATCGTATTCTTCAATCGATTTTCGATAACAAAATCGGCGCCATTATTTTGTTATATCGATTGACGGGCAAACGTTTTTCTCATATTGAAGTTTCACGATTAATCGGTAAGCTTCGCTGCTGATCCTTCCTGCAGGCGGCTCCGGGGCGCGAAGGGTTGACGGCGTCGAATCAATGATTTGAATAGGTTCCTTGCCTGCGCGTCGGGCAGCGAAGGCGCGCGGCATTCAACGCGATCGAGACATTCCGAGGAAAACATGGAAAAGAAGAACAACGCGCTTCACAACGCGATTCCCCCTTGCTTTACCGAAAAGGATCAAAGCACCGAGCGCCTGACCGAATTGTTCGTCGGTGTGGCGCAGGCGCGCCGCATCAAGAACGGCCAGACGCCGGCCGAACGGGCCGTGTTCCGCAAGCTGCACGGCGTCGCGCATGCGCGGCTCGAGATCGACAAGAAGATTCCCAAGCACCTGAAAGTCGGCGCGTTCGCGCAAGGCACCCTCAACGCGTGGGTGCGCTTTTCGAGCGACACGGTGCCCGCCTCGGCGGACCTGAAGACGACGCTCGGCATCGGCATCAAGCTGTTCGGCGTGCCGGGGCAGAATGCGCTCGGCGAGCGCGGCGACACGGCCGACTTCATCATGCAGAACCACCCGGTGTTCTTCGTCGACAACGCCGAGGAGATGGTGGCGTTCACCTACGCCGGCGTGGTGGCGAACGACTACCCAGGCTATCTGAAGGCACACCCCGAAACGCAGCGGATTCTCGACGAGATGGCCAAGGTGGAAGGCAGCGTGCTGACCGCCGACTACTGGGCGATCCTGCCGTTCGAGGCCGGCAAGGGCGGCAAGAGCGGCAAGGACGTGCAGTACGTGAAATACCGGCTCGAACCGGAAACCCGACCGGAAAACGTCCCGAACAACGAGGCGGATTACCTGGCGACCGATCTGGCCCGGCGCCTCGCCAGCCGCGAGTACCGCTTCCGCTTCATGGTGCAGGTGCGTACCCCGCAGCCGGCCGATCCGGCGAAACAGACGATGCCGCTCGATCGCGCCACGGTCGAATGGCCCGAATCGGAAAGCCCGTACGTGCAGGTCGGCACGCTGGTGCTGCCGCAGCAGGACGTGGGCGCGCGCGGCCAGGCCGAATACGGCCAGGGGCTCGCGTTCAACATCTGGCGCGTGCCCGAAGTGCAGAAGCCGGTGGGTTCGCTGGCCGAGGCGCGCAAGGTGGTGTACGCGGCCAGCGCCCGTGCCCGTCACGAGGCGAACGGCCAGCCGCTGCAGGACCCGACCGAGCCGCGCGAGGCGGCGCCCGCACCGGCGCCGCTCGATACCTGCATCGTCAAGGCCGTGATCTACCCGTCGATCGGCGTGGCGCGCGTCGGCACCAGCGACGATTGGTTCATCGGGCCGGAAGTGCCGTATCCGCCGGCCGAAGCGCCCGGATTCTATCGCGACGCCAAGCAGCGCCTGAAGCGGCAGGCGGCGCGCTTTCGCGTGTATGGCGTCAATGCCAAGGGCGAGATCGTCGAGGAACTGCACGCCGGCAACGCCGACATCGAATGGAAGGTGCAGCTCGCGAACACCAAGGCGGCGTGGTATGGCTTCCAGCTGGCGCTCGATATCCCCGAGGCCGCTTCCGCGCCGCCCACCACGCTGCGCAACCCCGGCGTGCCGGACCGCGCCGCGCTCTCGATCACGCCCAAGGCGCGCAAGGTCGCCGGCAAGAAGGGCGCCGCGGTGCAACGTTTCGACGACGGCAAGTTCATGGACAAGCCGGTGTATCTCGGCGAGCTGCGCACCGACGATCAGGGCCGCCTGGTGGTGCTCGGCGGGCATGGCGTGTCGGCGTCGTACGACGGCAGCCGTGCGGTCACGTTCGGCAACAACGAGGGCTGGCACGACGACGTGTCCGACGGCCCGGTGACGGCCACCGTCACCTACAAGAAGCAGCCGCTGCTCGTCACGCCCGCGTGGGTGGTGGTGGCGCCGCCGAACTACGGGCCGCAGCGCAAGTCGGTGCGCACCATGTGGGATCTGATGCGCGACCTGGCGATCAGGAACGCGATGCTGCCGATGCCGGCGCGGCCCAGCTTCACGCACGACATCCTGCCGATCTTCGAGCGCCTGAACGGCCTGCAGTGGGTCAATGCCGGGTTCGCGGCCGGCTTCGGCTGGAAGGGCATGGCGGATCTGACCAGCGAGGACGCGTTGGGCCGCCTGTCGAGCGCGAGCGGCGCGTTCGTCGAACTGCGCCGCACCATCGCGCTGCAGTTCCGCAACGTCGCGATCGACGGCGCGTCGCCGAAGCCGTGGCCCTGGCTCTACGGCGATGCGATGGCCGTGCCGGCCGCCAACACGCCGCGCCAGAATTCCACGCTGTCGGCCACCCAGCTCGCCATGCTGCAGGCCTGGGCGGAAGGCAATTTCATCGAGGATTACGATCCGAAGCACCGGCACCCGGCCAAGCTGGAGGATTATCCGCTCGCCCGGCGCGGTGACGTGCTGACCCAGGCCGCGCTCGATTTCTGTCTGGCCGACGCGTTCCATCCGGGCTGCGAGATGACCTGGCCGGTGCGCTACGCGAGCATGTATGTCGCGCCGTTCCGTTTCGCCCACGCGAAGGAGGGCTGGCAGGCCCCGAACCTCGGCGAGGTGCTGACCGGCGATGCGCTGACGCTGCCGAACGGCCCGATGGCCGGCCAGCAGGCGGGCGGCATCACGCGCTGGATGGCGGTGCCGTGGCAGACCGATACCGCGAGCTGCCGTTCCGGCTATGACAAGACCTACGATCCGTACGTCCCGTCGTTCTGGCCGGCGCGCGTGCCGAACCAGGTGCTGACCCGGGAGAACTACGACATCGTGATGGACGAGAAGCGCCCGCTCGGCGAGCGGCTCGCGGCCTTCGCCAATCGCGCCGCGTGGATCGATCCGCTCGGCTCGACCAGCTACACGCAGCAGATCAACAACATGATTGCCCACTTCGATCATCTGGGCGTGGTGGAGGTGCGCGAGGGGCCGTCGGATCGCGCGCACTTTCCCGCGCTCGTCGAGGTGGAGGATCAGCACGTGCCGATCAAGGACGTCAGCCTGACCGGCGCCCGGGCGAGCGACGATCCGAAGGCCGAGGGCAAGGCCAGGCTCAAGGCCGGGATGGCCGCGGTCGAGGCGAGCGCGCATGTGCCGGGTGCTGCGGCGCAGGTGGGGGCGGTGTCCTACGCGAGCGCCGATTCCGTCGATCTGATGACTATCGAGAAGGTGCGGCGCTTCCCGCACGGCCTGCTGCGTTGAGCGCTTCGCCGGTATTGACGGCGGATGTGGCGGTGATCGGCGCCGGGCCGGCCGGCGCGATCGCCGCGCTCAATCTCGCGCCGTTCCGGCGCGTGCTCGTGATCGACAAGGGCGGGGCTAGCGCGGCTCGCATCGGCGAGAACCTGCCGGCCGCCGCCGGCCGGCTGCTGCGGGACATGGGGCTGTACGACGCGTTCGTCGCGCAGGGCCATGCGCCGAGCCGGTATCTGCGCAGCGCCTGGGGCGGCGCGCAGCTCGCCGATGCCGATGCGATCCGCAATCTCGACGGCCCGGGCTGGCATCTCGATCGGCCACGCTTCGACGCATGGCTGCGCGAGGAGGCGAGCCGGCGCGGCGCGGCGATCGTCGCGGATACCGCAGTGCGCGGCATCGAGCGCAGCGGCGGGCCGGACGGCACCTGGCAACTGGATTTGCTGCGCGCCGGCCGGCCGGTCGCGGCCCGGGCGCGGCTCGTGATCGACGCGAGCGGGCGGCGCGCCGTGCTGGGCAGGCGGCTCGGCGGCGGGCGCGAGCCGCTGGATCGGCTTGTTTGCGGCTGGATCTTCGGGACGGATGCGGGCTCGAGCACCGGCAACGGCGGCGACGCGAACGAGCTGCACGCCGAACCGGGCGGGTGGTGGTACACCGCATCGCTGCCCGATCGCGGCCGCGTGCTGGCGTTCTATACCGATGCCGACCTGCCCGACGCGGGCAGCGCCCATTCTCGCGACGCGTTGCTGGCGCGCTTGGCCGCCATGCCCGAGCTGGCCGAGATGGTCGGCCGGCTCGATGCGTGCGGGTTTCGTCCCGATGGCGCATACGGCTTTTGCGCCGCGCACACCGCCACGCAGGCGGCCGTGGCGGGTGAGGCGTGGCTGGCGGTGGGCGATGCCGCGCTCGCGTTCGATCCGCTGTCGTCGCAGGGTTTGTTCAATGCGCTCTATACCGGGCTGGCCGGCGCGGACGCGGTCTATCGTCATGACGTCGAGGGCGTGCCATCGGCACTCGACGCATATCGGCAGCATATCGACGGGATTCGCGATGCGTATCTGCGGAATTTGAGTGCGTGCTACCGGATGGAGACGCGTTGGGCGGATCGGCCGTTTTGGCGGAGGCGGGGGGAAGGGGGCGGGTGATGGGGCGCCGTGTCGCTCGAACCACGCGCGCGCCGCCCATGCCACGCAGCACCGTCTACCATGTCGGCTCTGCCGGCTGGCGCGTTCGTTTCGCGCCGTGCCAGCCGGACATCTCGACTGAAACCTCTTCGAAAGGCCAGGTAATGACCACCGTAACGCTGCTTGCCGACGACGAACTGTCGCCGGCCGCGAAAGCCGTCTTCGACGATATCCGCGCCACGCGCAATTCCGATTTCGTGAACAACTTCTGGCGTGCGCTGGCGCACGATCCCAAGACGCTCAAGCGCACCTGGGAAAGCATCAAGGAAGTCATGGCGCCGGGCGCGCTGGACCCGAAGACGAAGGAAATGCTGTACGTGGCGGTGTCGATCGCGCACGGCTGCGCGTATTGCATTCACTCGCACACGGCCGGCGCGCGGGCCAAGGGCATGACCGACGAGGAATATGCCGAAATGCTGGCGATCGTGGGCATGGCGTCGGAGACGAACCGGCTGGTGACCGCGCTGGGCGTGCCGACTGACGAGGCGTTCATGGTGGCGACGCCGAGAACGGGGGCGTAACGGCGGTTGTCGTTCCCGGTGCGTTGCGAACCGCGTGGCGTGTGATGCGCCGGCCGAAGCCGGCGCGCCTGGCGTTACGCGGCCGGTTTGCCGCGCACCAGGATGTTGACGGCGAAGAGTCCCAGCACGGTGCCGGCGATCCAGCGCTGGGCGCGCATCGCCGAGGGGCGCTTGCCGAGAAAGCCGCTGACGCGTGCCGCCGCCAGCACGATCATGCCGTTGACGAACACCGAGATGGCGATCTGCACCACGCCGATCTGCACGAACTGCGTGAACGTCGAGCCGGCCGCCGGGTTGATGAATTGCGGAATCAGCGCCGAGTACATCAGGGCGATTTTCGGGTTCAGCACGTTGGTGACGAAGCCCATTGTGAACAGGCGGCGCGGCGAGTGCGGCGCCAGCTCGCGTGCCTCGAACGGCGAGACGCCCTTGGGCTTGAGCATGTTCCAGGCGAGATAGCCGAGATACAGTGCGCCGCCGATGCGCACCACGTCGTAGGCCAGCGGCACGGCCTTGAACAGTGCGGCCAGGCCGAGCCCCGACGCCACCAGATAGCAGACGAAGCCGAGCGCGACACCGGCCAGCGAAATCATGCCGGCGAGCCGTCCCTGGGAAATCGAACGGGAAGCCAGATAGATCATGTTCGGCCCGGGCGTCAGGACCATGCCCAGGGAAATGACGGCGACGCCGATGAGGTTTTCGGTCGGAATCATGAGCATGACTGTGTTCTCTCTCTGGTTTGTTGGATTCGATGTCGATCAGGTGCTGCCGCCGGGGCTGGATGGGCGCGCGGGGCTTGGCACCCGAGCAATATCCATGAGGGGCGACGGCGGGTCAATTTCTGTGTGGGATGATGGATTGGTTATTTGACATAATGAGAATTATCGAAGTTAAAATCGCGATGCTGATCTGGACCTTTTTGCAGTTCGCAACTTTTCGGCCATACATCCGCAACACACCAGAATTCCGACCAACGCACTCTGCGCGTCGGCCGCTCCTGATCCGGCCGACGCCCTCAGAGTGATAAATAAAATGCGATATCCGAATCTGCGTTATGGGAAAACCCCCGAATTTCATTATTGCACGCAAAACCGATCGATTAATGATTTGGTGCGTGAATTACGCCGTTCAGAAAGAACTATTTCCGATTGGCTTTCTGGAAAGCAACGCGTTCCGTGGTGGTTCCAGAAATTTTGCGAATTCGGTCGTATGAGCGAGAAACAACACTCGCGTTGTTTCGGAAAATCGATACGATGCGCATGCTGCCAACCAGGATTCCAGTTGCTCTACTCACAGCTCCGTTAGTACTTTCTCAACAAAGCCCGCACCTGCAAGACCAGCCTTGGGGTAATCCAGCGGATTACCTGAAAACGGCTCCTCACTCAACTCAACACTTGGATCGTCTTCTGCATACGAGATCAAATAAGTGCGCTTAGTGAAGGGATCTTCCCTCACAAACTTTGGAATTGGCCAGTCTTCGGCACGCCAACCCTTCAAATGTGAAGCGACGATCCAAGCACCATTCCTTAAAGACAAATCCCCAAATATAAGAATTTTTGTAGCGTGAGATGGCGTCAAGCCTAGCTCGGAGTAGTCATTCACATGATCGGGAAAACCTTTAAAAAAATAGCCCGCAACAATCCCTTTTTTCGTGTTGGCTCGTGCAACAACGCCAAGGGCGCGCCCCCCGTCGCGCAAGGGCACTAGGAACACATCCCCTTCGCAATATGCGAAAGCTCTCATTGCTTCAGCCTCCTAAAGTAGTTCCCCGCCGCGTCCATATACGCGTCAAAGTTAACATTCTTATCGAGCAATGGCGCCAGTTTTACAACGAAAAGCGTCCGCACAGCACGCATCGCTACCAACCTCCCGCCACGGTCCGTCGAGCCCGGCTGGATTCCGATAACATCGACACCCGACTCACTGCTTGAGTGGCTACAAAATTCCGCCGCAGGTCGCGTTCTCGATCAAGCGGATCTTCCGCAGATGAAATAAACGGCATCCGATTGCTTGGGCCAAGCGTGCCTCGGCTCACCTCGCTTCAGCCGTCGGCGACAACGCAAACCACCGAAAATCGTTCGGCGTCATCTCGTAAGCGCGGCGGAACGCGTGATTGAAATCCGACGCGCTGCTGAAGCCCAGTGCGAAGGCGATATCGATGATCGCCATATGCCGAAACTGGCGCAATTGATCCGCCGCTTCACGCAGTCTGCAATTGCGAATGTAGGTCGCCAATCCCCCCTCCGCCTCGAACAGGCGATACAGCGTGGCGCGAGACAGTTGCGACGCACGCTGCACACTCTCGGGCGACAGGTCCGACTCGTGCAGATTGGCCGCGATATGGCGTCGTATTGCGCCGAACGTCGCGGCGCGCGCCGCAATGCGGGCGGTGCCGGTCAGGCGCGCCTGCTTGCCGAACGCCGCGGCGATCAGCAGCGCGCAGACGCGCATCGCGTCATGCGCCTCGGCCGCCTGCATCCGGGGCAGGTTCCGGCAAAGCTTGTCGAGCATCGACGGGATCAGGCGCGCGACCGGCGAGTGATAGCCGATCACGCTTCCATGAATCGACTCGGGTTCCGGCAGCACCGAATTCAACAGCGCGCGAGGCAGGAAGAACGCCAGCAGGCGGCAGGCGCTGCGCTCCATGCGCATGGGCTGGTTCAGGTCCAGCGCCAGGATGCCGGGCGTGGACTGCATCGATTTGCGCTTCGGATAGAGCCCCGTCGTCGTCTCGACGTGCCCCTCCACGACGATGTGAAACACGTAGTCGCGAACGGTGTCGGTGGAAATCCTCGCCGACGATCGTGCCTGCAATACCGGATCGGTACGGCAATCCGTGAATCTCAGATCACCCGACCGATACATGTCGATGCTTCCGTGAAAGCCGTCGGCCATTTGGGCGCGCGAGATCGGCACATCGAGCATATGGCCGAGGCGGCTTCGCCAGGCGAGCAACTGCTGCGAACGCGCCTCGGCATGCGTACTGAAATGATCGTGCAGACAAGCGGACGGAACCGTATCGCCGGCCGAGAGATTCGTCGTCAAGAAAGGCACCCCGTAACCATGGCGTTTTGTTTTTTGAAAATGAGACGCCCGATCAATCTATCCGAAGTCGGCTACCTATACTAGCGCGGCTCCATTAATTCAGGAGCCATCGGGAATAGGCATTGGCTTTTCAGGAAATATCCACTTAAAACAGGAGATCAAATATGGCTGGCTATGCTGTTACCAATAAAACCGACAAGGAAGTCTGGATCACGATCTACGAGCCGTTCGGCAGCATCATCAGCTACGGCCCGGTCAAGTCGAACGAGACCTGGACTTTCAACAAGGGCGCCTGGGCCGTCGGCTCCACGTATAAGCTGCTCGCCGAATATCCCGTCCAGGAACCGCACAGCTGGGCCACCACCACCCGGCAAACGCTGCGGCACCTGGATTTCGACTCGATCAACCTGATCGGCGGCCCGGACGGCGGCTATTGGCAAACGCCCTGACGCTCACGGGGCGGCACCGGGTTGAAGGTGCCGCCCTGTCACGGCGGGTCCACCAACGATCGGCGCGGTTTTCGCCCTGGCGGAACGCGATGGGCGAGCGCACAACGCCCCCCCTCCCCGCCAAGCCTCTATTCCGCAAAACTGGCGTTCACCCGATACGCCTCCGGCAGCTTCAAGATGTCCTCCTTCAACGCCATCCTGACCAAGCCCAGAAACTCCTGAACCAGCGGCTTCGCGGCATTGGTCTGGGTATGCAGAAAATAACCGCGCGCAACCATCAGCGGCTCGAACGGCAGCAGAACCACATGCTCGTGCGCGTTGTGCAGCGTCGCGAGCCCGTTCGTCAAGCCGATGCCGAGCCCGCGCGACACCATCGACAGGATCAGCGACGCATACGGCGTTTCGATCGCCGGCACCTGGTCGACGCCGTTCGCCCGCAACACCCGGTCGATCGGTGCGCGCGGTTCGTCCGCATAGGACGGCAGGATCAGGCGCTCGTTGCGCAGGTCGCTCGCGACGATCTTGCTGCGCGAGGCCAGCGGATGCCTGGCCGGCACGGCGCACAGCATCGGCAGGCGATACAGGTCCTCGGACATCACCGCATACGCTTCCGGCGCGACCGACCCGATGCCCACGTCGTAATGCCCCGACGATACCCATCGCTGCATCGTGGCCTCGCTGCGCATTTCGAGCGACACGTACACCTGCGGATGCCGCTGCACGAACTGCTCGATCACGGCGGGCATGAAGCCCAGCGCGAACAACGGCGCGGCCACCACTCGGAGCCGCCCGGTCGCCATGGTGCGAATTTCGCGCGCGGATTGTTCGAGCATGTCGAGCCCGACGAAGCTGCGTTCCACGTCGCGATAGAACGCCGCGCCGGCCTCGGTGATCTGGATTCTTCCGCCGTTGCGCGAAAACAGTTGCAGGCCCGTTGCGCCCTCCAGCTCCGCGATCAGCCGGCTGATGCCGGGCTGCGACGTGCCGAGCTCGTCCGCCGCCGCGGTCATCGATCCGCGCAACACGACGAGGCGGAATGCCTCGATCTGCCTGACGTTCATCATCCCCTCGTTGCTTGGCCGGCTTTCGAGCTTGCCATAACAAAAATGAATGGGCGGCCATTTTGGCGGTATTTGCCATTGTCCAAGGCCGCCTTCAGACTCGCCTCGAACGTGTTGCCAACCCCCTCAATGTTTGATTTTCAGGAGTGAACGCATGACGCAGACGTATTTCCACGTTGACGAGGACCTGGATTTCGCCCCTTCGCGGCCGGCCGATGGCCGTGACGAAGGTTCGTACGCGCGCCGGGTGTGGACGGACACCGGCAGCGAACACCCGGCCGCCGTCGCCGTGTGGCGCGCGACGCCGGGCACGTATAGCTATCCGGCCCGCGCGCTGGACGAAACCTTTGTCGTGATCAGCGGCACGGCGCTGTGCCAGGTCGGCGGCGGGGAACGGAAGGAAATCGGCCCGGGCAGCATCGTGAATATCGCCAAGGGCGAAGCGATCACGCTGCAGGTGCATACCGAACTGCGCAAGGTGGCGACGGTCATTCCGAAGCCCTGAGGCCGATCACGCGGCGTGGCCGCGGGTTGCGCCTGATCGTGCCCAATCGCCCCTAATCGCGCCGGGCCAGCATGTCGTCGAATACCGGTACCAGCGCGAGCGCGACCAGGACGATCGCAAGCGGCACCGTCGAGACGAAGCCGAGATGCCGGAAGCCCGACGCGCCGGCCAGGCCGCCCACCGCGAACGACAGCAGCAGCGAGCCGAGCAGCACCAGCTTGCGACGGTCGGCCCGCACCGCCGGCTCGGCCGCCGAACCGCCATTCCAATAGACGAGCTTGCCCAGTTCGATGCCGATATCGGTCACCAGCCCCGTGACGTGGGTGGTGCGGATCTCGGCCTTCGAGATCTTCGTGATCATGGCGTTCTGCAGGCCCATCACATAGCAAAGCAGGCACACCGTCGCCGGCACGAACAGCACGTGATGCGTTTCGAGATGCGCGCCCAGCAGGCCGAACAGCAGCAGGAGCGCGGCCTCCAGCATCAGCGGCATCGCGTACAGGCTGGTCAGGCGCCGGCGGCGGCCCCAATTGATCAGGATGGCCGAGGTTGCGGAGCCGGCAAGAAACGCCACGAGGGAACTCAGCGCCGCGGCCACGAGGTCGAGCTCGCCGATCGCGAGATTGTCGGCCAGCGAGGACACGATGCCGGACATGTGCGAGGTGTACTGCCCGACCGCGAAGAAGCCGCCCGCGTTGGCGGCGCCCGCCACGAACGCGAGCACGCGCCCGAGACGACGGTTCGATGTCTCGTTGCGCTCGGGCGAAGTGAAACCGCGAAGATAGTGGATGGGCATGAAGACCCTCGATGCCGTCGGATGGCGCCCCGGAGCTTGCCTCCGGGCGGGGCATCCTAACACGGGCGGCAGCCGGGTCGGCCAGGCGGCATGGCGCGCGAACAATTTGCAAGCATCGTGTACAAAAGCGTCGGTTGGCGCGTGCCGGCAGGTTTCGTCGGAGGGAATGGCCGGGAAACAAGGGCAAAGGCGGCCCGTGCCGCGCATCGAGAAGGCGCGGATTGCCCCGCCCCATCACGGCCGTTACCGGCCTCGCCTGCCGTCCGGCCTGATCGTGACGGTCCGGCGCTCCGGGGTCAGCACCACGGGCGAGGCGCTTCCCGGCTCGATCGTGAGGCGGTTGTCGACCCCGGCTACACCGGGGCAGCCCACGGCGGCTCGACCGATTGCGTCGCGCAGCTTGGCGGACGGCACGCCGCCGTCCAGCGTCACATGCGCCTGCCGCACCTTGACCGACACGCGCGCCGCCCCGCGATCGAGCACCGGCGCGATCGCCGCGCGCACCGCCCGGTCGATGGCTGCGTCCTGATCCGCGAGGCCGCCGCGGCCGAGGCGTCGTTCCGGGGGGGGCATGTCGGCTCGCGGCAGATCGTCGGCGCCGGGGCCGGTCACCGTCATTCGCACGCCGGGCGGCCTTGCGAGATCGAGGGCCGGTAAGGCGAGCACCTTGTCGGGCAGGACCGAATCAAGTCGGGATGTCATGGCGCACCTCCGCAAAAAAAGGGGCAGCGAGCGGCGTCAAGGCATCGCTCGCCTCCGCTCCTGACGACGTTGCAAGCATCGTGCCGTGCTGCGATGCGTCGGAATCGCCGATCAATGACAAGCCCGGCAATCGGGCGTCCGTCCACCCGCCTCGCCGCCGGGGAGGCACGGCCCGTGCTTGTGTTCATCATCGATTCGGTCAGAACACGGGAGCCAGGACCCTTCATGACGCACACCTCGCAGGAACAGGCGAACGGCCAGCATCGAGCGCGTGCGGCGGTGCGGCGGCCGCCCGGCGTGCCGCCCACGCCTCGCCATACCGTTGCCGACCCGGCGAGCCTCGACGCCTTGCTCGCCACCCTGCCCGCCTCGCTCGACGACACCGCGCTGGCAGCGGCGGCGCATCGGCTCATCGAGGCGTTCCCGCATCTGCCGCGCCCCGGCGCGGGCAATACGCTCGCGCGCTGGCGCTTTCTGGCCGGCGTGGCCGGCCGTGACCTGCCGCTGGTCAAGCTTGTCGAAGCGCACGCCGATGCCGATGCGATCCTGGCCGAGCTGGGCGGTCCGATGCCCGCAGGGCGCGAACCCGGGCTGCTCGCCGTGTGGGCCGCCCGTTCGCCCGCGGGCGATCTGCGTATTTCGACGCGATCGACGCGATCCGGAAGCGCCGGGTCGGCCCGGCTCGATGGCACGAAGGCCTGGTGCTCGGGCGCGCACTGCGTCGACACCGCGCTCGTGACCTGTATCGATGCCGACGGCCACGACCGGCTCGCGATTGTCGCGATGCGCCAGCCCGGCGTGACGATCAGCGCGCGCGGCTGGGATGCGCTCGGCATGCGGGCGACGCGCAGCGTGGAAGTCGATTTCGTCGATGCCGCCGCCACCCTGGTCGGGCCGCCCGGCGCGTACGTGCAACGCCCGGGCTTCTGGCACGGCGGTGCGGGCATCGCCGCCTGCTGGTATGGCGGCGCGGCGGCGCTGGCCACGCGCCTGCGCGACGCCGCCGGCAAGCGCGACGATCCGCATCTGCACGCGCATCTGGGCACCGCCGACATCGCGCTGACCGCCGCGCGCGCCCTGCTGCGCGAAACGGCGCAAGCCATCGACGCCGAACCGCGTGCCGACGCGATGGCGGCGGCGCTGCGTGCGCGCGGCGCGGCTGAACACGCTGCCGACACGGTGCTGCGCGCCGCGCAACGTGGGCTCGGTGCGGGCCCGTTGTGCCGCGACCGCTGGTTCGCGCAGATGGCGGCGGATCTGCCCGTGTTCCTTCGCCAGAGTCATGCCGAGCGCGATCTGGCCGCGTTGGGCGCGGCGCTGGCGACGTCTCGGCCAGGATGGCGCCTGTGAAGACGCGCTCCGCTTCCGTGCTCTTTCGTCAGCATCATGCCGAGCGCGACCGACCTGGCCGCGTTGGGCGTGGCGTTGGCGACGCTTTCTCGACCCAAGCCGCACCTCTGAAGATGCCGCCCGCTTCCGTGCTCCTTCGCCAGCGTCATGCCGAGCGCGACTTGGCCGCGTCCGGCGCGGCGCTGGCGATATCGCGACCCGAATGGCGCCTGTGAATAAGCCCCCCGCTTCCGTCAACCTCGACACGCTCGCGCGACAGGCCCGCTTCGATGCGAAGTTCGCCAACGGCGACGACCCGTGGCGTACCCGCTCGAGCTGGTACGAAGCCCGCAAGCGCGCGCTGCTGCTCGCGGCCCTGCCCCGCGAACGCTATCGTCGCGCGTTCGAACCGGGTTGCGCGAACGGCGAGTTGTCGGCGGCGCTTGCCCCGCGCTGCGCCACGCTGCTGTCGGCCGATTTCTCGCCGCGCGCCGTGGCCCTGGCGCGCCAGCGGCTCGCCCCGTTCCCGCATGCTCGCGTGGAGACGCGCGCGATGCCGGACGACTGGCCCGATGGCGGTTTCGACCTGATCGTCGTCAGCGAATTCGCTTACTACCTAAACACCCCGTCGCGCTGCGCGGCGCTGGCCCGCCGGGCCTGCGCCGCCCTCGATCGCGACGGCACGCTCGCCTGCTGCCACTGGCGGCATGGCGCCGACGACATGCGGATCGACGCCGCCGCCGTCCACGCCTGTTTCGCGCAAGCCGCATCGGCCGCCTCGCTGACCCTCGCCACGCATATCGACGATGCCGATTTCCTGCTCGATGTCTGGAGCGCCGAGCCGGGCAGCCTCGCGCGCAGGGAAGCGGCGCATCACGAGATGGCGGGCCGCAGCGCATAAGCCGGGGCGACCGGTTCAGCGCAACGCGTCACCCATCGACACGCCAGTACCGCTCGGGACGATCGAGATCGCCGAGCGGGCCGCTGCCGAACGCCCGCAACTGACTGGCGTAGGCCGCCACGGCGCGTCGCTTGACGTCGCGTGCCCGATCTCCCTCGCGATCCGGGCACCAGCCGCCATCGAGCGGCGTGATCCGTGCGCCCGAGCGTCGTAGCGCATCGAGGCAGTGCTCGACCTCGCCATGCGCGTTCCGATGAATCGCCTCTTCGTAGACGAGACAGGCCCCGAGCCGACCCGTGCGCCGCAGGTAACGCCATGCCTCGGCCACGCGCCGGTGATCGGGATGCCGCAAGCCGAGCGGCAGCAGCGGCACGACGCCGGGCGACAGCGCCAGTTGCTCCGCCAGGGCGCGGGCCAACGTCGGAACATCGGGCGACGCGCCGTATTGATCGTCGAGGAACGCGAGATGAACGCCGCGCGCGCCGCAGCAGGCCAACGCCTGCGCGTCCTCGTGCAAGCGCCCGGCCATCGCGGCGGTGGAATGCGCGAAGCCGGCCGCCTGATCCCAGGGGCGGCGCTGCGGCGATGCCGGCGTGCCGGCGAACACCGTGCACACGATTGCGCCGGGCCGGGTCGCGAGCAAGGCTGCGCAACCGAACACCGCGTCGTCGAGATGGGGGGAGACGACGAACAGCGGCGCGTGCGCGTCGTCATGGCTCGGCGGCCGGGCGGAAAGCGCCGCGTTCGATTCCGGCGCGGCGCAATCCTGCATCACCGGCCGCATCACCGGCTTCATGACGCGACTGGCGCGACGCCCGCCAGCCCGTCCGGCTCCGCTTCATCCGCGGATCGCAACGGGACCCGCGCCCAGGCGCCGAGCGTGTCGCCGAAGCCGCCGCGCGCACGCGGATCGCGCCGCGCGCTGGTTACCACGCGCGGCGTGGCGCTCCAGGCAATCGACGCCCCGGTTGCGGCCAGCAGATCGACCAGCATGACATCCTCGCTGCAGGCCAGCGGCGGAAACCCGCCGGCACGCCGGTAAGCCTGTGCGCTGACGCCGAGGTTCGCGCCATGGACGTGGCGATGGCCTTCCGTATCGCGATAGGTGCGCCGCCAGTGCTCGCGCACGCTGGCCGGGTGGCCCCGCCAATCGTCGATGCTCACCGTCCCGCACACGGCGTCCGCGCCCAGCGCCAGTTGCGCGGCCAGCCAGTCCGGCGCGACGCGGCTGTCCGCGTCGGTAAAGGCGAGCCAGCGCGCGCCCGCCTCCAGCAGCCGATCGGCGCCGGCCGCCCGCGCCACACCGACGTTGCGCGCGTGCACCGCCAAGGTCGCCACGCCGAAGCCGGCCGCGATTCGCGCCGAGCCGTCGCGGCAACTGTCGAGCACGACCATTACCTGCACCGGCTCGTGCGCGAGCGCGGGGTGGCGCGCCGCCGCCAGGACGCTCGACAGGCATGACGCAAGCCGGTGCGCCTCGTTATGGGCGGGAATCACGACACCAATCATGGCGGGTCCTTTGCGAAAGCAATCGATCCTGATCGAGACGCAAATCGGATGCCCGGTGCGGGATCGACACACCGGGGCGTCGCGGGGCGTCGTTTGGGTAAGGGCCGACGCGATTTTTTACAGGGTTTGCAATATCGCGCGTTCAACGCCGAACCGGTCGCCGCGCGAAGGCCGGTGAAACACCCCGCTCACGCCATCGCGCCTGCCCGTCCGATCCCCGCCTCGGGCACGGTCCGTCACGCGCTCGACGCCTGATTCAACGCCTCATAAGCATTCGAGAAATGCCGCAAAGTCGTGCCGCAAACTGCCGCCATAATGAGCCGCCTCGCGCGGCAAGGGGCCGCGCGTTTCGTTTCCGCCAGGAGTCGCACCATGGTTCAGACGCCCGCGAGCAGCGCCGAAGATCGCCAACCCGATTCGACCGACAGCGACGGCCACGCGCTGTCGCGCCGCCGTTTCTTCGGCCTGACGGGCGCGCTGCTCGCGCTCGGCGGCTGGCCCGCGGCCGACGCGTTCGCGCTGACCGATGCCGATCCGGGCGCAAGCAGCGGCGGCGCCGCACCGCGTCGCGGCGGCGTGCTCGACGCGGTGGTCACGCCCGAGCCGCCGACGCTGGCGATCTTCTTGAATACGTCCACGCCCGGCCGCGCGGTCGCCAGCAAGATCTTCGACGGGCTGCTCGATTACGGCGCGGACCTGAAGCCGCGCCCGCAGCTTGCCGAAAGCGTCACGCCGTCCGCCGACGGCCTGAGCTGGACCATCCGGCTGCGGCAAGGCGTGCAGTGGCACGACGGCAAGCCGTTCACCGCCGCGGACGTCAAGTATTCCGGCGAGGTGATCTGGAAGCAGTACGCGCCGGTCGCGCGGCGCCTGTTCCAATACCTGACGCGCGTCGACACGCCCGACAGCCACACGGCGATCCTGCGCCTGTCGAAGCCGTCGCCGGTCATCATCAACGCGCTCGATGCGATTGCCGCGCCGATCCTGCCGCGCCATCTGTACGAAGGCACCGACATCCTGAACAACCCGTACAACAACCGCCCGGTCGGCACCGGGCCGTTCGTGTTCAAGAGCTGGCAGCGCGGCAGCGATATCCAGCTGACCCGCTTCGCGCATTACTGGCGCGAGAACGGGCCGTATCTCGACGGCATCACGTGGAAGATCGTGCCCGACGCCGGCGCGCGCGCCGTCGGGCTCGAAACCGGCTCGGTGAAGTACGGCGAGCGCAACCCGGTCACGTTCTCGGACGCGGACCGTCTCGCGCAATCGCCGTCGCTGGTGGTGAGCCGCGCCGGCTACAACGGCTTCGCGGCGAACTTCTGGCTGATCCCGAACCTGCGCCACCCGATCCTCGGCAACCTGAAGGTGCGTCAGGCGATCCTGCACGCGATCAACCGCGCGGCGCTGGTCAATACCGTGTGGCGCGGCTACGCCAAGCCGGCGACCGGCCCGGTATCGTCACTGCTGAAAACGTTCTACACGGCGGATACGCCGCAATACGCGTTCGATCGCAAGGCCGCCGAGTCTCTGCTCGACGAGGCCGGCTATCCGCGCAAGGCCGATGGCTGGCGCTTCAGGATCAATCACGATTTCATCCCGTACGGCGACGACTATCAGCGCACCGGCGAATTCGTGCGGCAGGCGCTGCGCGCGGTCGGCATCGACGTGACGCTGCGTGCGTTCGACTTGGCCGCGTGGACCAAGAACGTGTTCACCGACTACACGTTCGATCTGGTCAGCTCGTGGGGCGTGAACTGGCAGGACCCGCAGATCGGCGTCGAGCAGTATTTCTGGTCGAAGGCCGCGGTGCGCGGCGTCGCGTGGCAGAACGCGGCCGGCTATGCGAGCGCGGAGACGGATCGCGTGATCGAGGCCGCGCAGGTCGAGACGGATCTGGCGAAGCGCGTCGCGCTGTATGCGCAGTTGCAGCGGCTCGTGCAGCGCGATTTGCCGCAACTCTACCTGTTCGAATTCCGCTGGTTCGGCGTGTGGGACAAGCATCTGCGCAATGTTGCGGATACCTATGACCACTCGCAGAGCAATTTCGCGGAGGTCGGGTTCGATAACGTGTGAGGGGGCGATGCGGGGTGATGGGAATGAACCGGAAAGTCGCGAGCGATAAACAATCGGGGCAGCGTTGACACACGCATCACCCCGGTGCACCATCCGCGAAGCAGTGATGAAAATAATCGGCCATTCAACCCAATTCTCACTTTTCCTCAAATGGCACATTTACTCTCCACCCTCTGCTTTTCCTGTCCGACTTGCCAAAAGCCGTTGAATGGAAGCTGGGAAGTATTGGCGCCATCGGAAGTCTATCAATTGAGATGCTGGGATTGCCAGACCGTGTTCAACGGCCTGATGGTGGTGTGCGAGCAGTGCGACGCGGACAACTTCATCATGGATACCCGCCCGATCGCCCGCGCGGAAGCCGCCTGTTCGCAATGCGGTCATATCAATGTCAACCCATAAGAATGGGCCTAATTCTTTGAATAAAGCCGAACGGCATTTGTTTAATATTTACCGTCGCAATCACTGCCGTCATTGCACATTGATTCACGTTTTCCATTGATCGAACCGGGCGCCGAGCCGCAACGGCCCTCGCCCGTGATTCGCTTCATCCCGCCCGCACGTTTTCAAACCCGCAACGTCTCGTGCGACTCCCTGCCGATCAGATCGATTTCATACGGCGTGGTCTGATAGATCTCGCCGAGCCAGTTCGCGAACAGCAGATACGCATGGCTTTTCCATCGGTTGAGCGGCGCGCGCTCGGGATCGTCGCCGGGGAAATAGTCGAACGGCACCGCCGGCGCGAGGTTCTTGGCCACGTCCCGCACGTACTCCTCGCGCAGCGTGTCCGCGTCGTATTCGATGTGGCTGAACATGCAGAGCGAGCGGTGCTTGCGATCCTCCAGCATGCACAGCCCCGCCTCCGGCGAATCGAGCAGCACGCGAATGTCGGACCCGGGCGGGAAATCCTCCTGCCTGATCTCGGTGCGCCGCGAGATCGGCGCGACGCAGTTATCGGCGAAACCGCGCAGGTAGGGCGAGTTCGGCACGCGGTTCAGATGCGGGAACACGCCGAACGCCTTCTTCGGCAGGAGCCGGGTGGGAATGCCGTAGAAGTGGTAAAGCGAGGCCTGCGCCGCCCAGCAGAGGTTCAGCGTGGAATGAACGTGGGTCTGCGTCCATTCGAAGATCTCGGTCAGTTCCTCCCAGTACCGCACCTCCTCGTACTTCAGCATGCCCAGCGGCGCGCCGGTGATCACGAAGCCGTCGAACTTCTCCGTGCGGACATCGGCCCACGGGCGGTAGAACGCGCTCAGATGGCCTTCCGAGGTGTTGCGCGAGCCGTGATCGGTGATACGGATCAGCGATAGCTCGACCTGCAGCGGCGTGGGCGCGAGCAGGCGCGCGATCTGCGTTTCGGTGCGGATCTTGTTCGGCATCAGGTTGAGCAGGCCGATGCGCAGCGGGCGGATGTTCTGGCGCACGGCGTCGGACTCGCGGATGAGGCTGACGCCTTCGGCTTCGAGCGCGCTCACGGCGGGCAAGTCGTTGGGGATCTTCAGGGGCATGGTCGTTCTCCTCGATGGTTATCGCGCGCGCAGCGCGGTCGCGCTCAACTCGGCGTTCAGTTGCAGGATCACCTTCTCCATCTGCGGACGAATGAAGAAATGGTCGCCGTCGAACCAGTGCTGCGCGAAGGCAGCCTGCGTTTCGCGCCCCCAGCCGTCGATCTTTTCGGGCGAGGTCTGGTCGTCGGCGCGCCCGGCGAACGCGGTGATCGGCACCTCGAGCGGCGCGCCGCCTTCGTAGACGTAATGCGCCACCAACGCGAAATCGGCGCGGATCGCCGGCGCCATCAGGCGCATCAGCTCCGCGTGCTGCAACACCTCGGCCGGGGTGCCGTTGTAGCGCGTCAGGCGCTCGATCATCTTGTCGTCGTCGTGCTCGTCGAGCGCCTCCACCGGCTCGCGCAACTGCGGCGACGCGCAGCCCGACACGATCAGCTTGGCCGGCAGCGGCAAGCGCGAGCGTTGCAGGTGCCGCGTCAGCTCGAACGCCAGCAGCGCGCCGAGGCTGTGCCCGAAGAACGCGAACGGCCCGGCGTCCTGCGTGGCGATCACGTCCGACAGCCGTCGCACCAGCGCGGCCAGGTCGCGCTCCGCGGGCTCGGCCAGGCGCATGCCGCGCGCGGGCAACTGCACGGCGCACAGTTCGATCCCGGCATCGAGCTCGGCGCGCCACGGCTGGTAGATCGTGGCGCTGCCGCCCGCGTAGGAAAAGCAATAGAGGCGCAGGCGGCGGCCCGCGTCGGGCGGCCCGAAGCGCATCAGCCACGGGTTGGTTCCGGCGGTGCGTGGCGTGCCGGGGCGAAGTGTGGTCGGTTCGTGATTCATGCGTCGGGACTCGTGCGAGAGCTTCCATCCACCAGATGGAAGAGATGATCGGCGTGGTGGTAGTACTGGTCGTCATGCGTGATCACGATGACGGTCTTGCCGCGTGCGCGCAACTCCGGCAGCAGCTCGGTGTAGAACACGCGCTTGAACACCGGGTCCTGGTCGGAGGCCCACTCGTCGAACAGATAGATGGCGCGGTCCTCCAGATACGACACCAGCAGCGTGAGCCGCTTGCGCTGGCCGGTGGACAGCGACAGCGTGGAAAAGCGCCCGTCCTCGAAGCTCACCTTGTGGTCGATCTCGAGCCGGCTCAGGTAATGCCGCACGCGCGGGGCGGTGTCGGCGGTCACCGGTTCGAGCAGGCGTTCGAACAGATGGAAATCGGCGAACACCGCCGTGAACTGGTTGCGGTAATGCACCAGATTGTCGGGCGTGACGTCCACGCCGTGCAGCGTGAGGCGGCCCTGCTCCACCGAGTACAGGCCGAGCAGCAGCATCGCGAGGGTGGTCTTGCCGCTGCCGTTCGGCCCCACGATATAGCTGATCCGGCCGAGCGGAATCTCCAGGTTCAGCGGCCCGACGGCGAAGCCGCGCTCGCCGTCGTGGTGCACGTAGCGCACGTCCGACAGCACCAGCGACGCCGGGCCGCCCGCGAACGGCGACGCGTCGGCTTCCGCCAACGCGGGCGCAGGCGTGGAATCGTCGAGCGAATCGCTGAGGGCCTGCGCCTTGTTCAGCGCCACCGCGCCGCGTTGCAGCGTGGGCATGGCGGTCAGCAGCGCGCCGACCGGCTCCACCAGGTAGAGCAGCATCAGCGCGACCATCGGCAAGGTGGGCGAACTCTGCGGAAACCAGTGCGACACGCCGAACACGAGAATCCCGAGCGCGATGAAGAACTGCATCGAGCCGAGGTTCGACACCCAGGTGTAGCCGGCCATCCCCGCGAAGAACGCGCGGCGCAGCTTGTCGGCGCCCGGTTCCAGCACGTCCTTGATGAAGTGATGGGCACGCCGCTGGTTCAGTTGCAGCTCCTTGGCGCCTTCCACCAGGCTGCGAAAATCGCGGAACAGCACGTCGGTCTGCTCGCGCGCCTCCACGAAGCGCCGCGCCGGCCCGCGCTGCGCGAACGTGAAGAACGCCGAGCCCGCCACCAGGAACAGCACCAGCGCCAGAAAGCTCTGCCACGACAGCCACGCGATGTAGCCGAGGCACGCCAGCAGCACGATGGCGTTGCCGAACAGGATCGGCAGCAACTGCGAGCAGGTGGCGAACGTGCTGAGATCCTCCGTCAGGATCGCGAGCAGCGCCGCCGGCCCCATCGATTGCAGCTTGCGCAGCGGCGTGGCGAGCAGCTTGCGGCTCAGCGAGATGCGCAGCTTGAAGATCATCGATTGCGAGATCTGCAGCAGTGCCAGCTCCGAGGCGGCCTTGCTCGCCAGTTGCAGCACGCACAGGCCGGCGAACGACAGCGCGAGCGCGCCGGTGGCGTCGTGCTGTTCGATCACCCGCCCGATGATCGCCACCAGCGCGGCGCTGCTCAGGCCGCTCACGATGCCGCCGGCGATGACGACGGTGAGCAGCGGCCAGGATTGGCGATACAGCCGTGCAATGAGTTTCAGCATGGCACCGTCCCGGCCCGTGCCCCGCTTGCCTCGCTCATGTCGGTCGATGCTTGCAACGCGTGTCTGCTCAGGACCATGCCATTTCTCCCCGGTTGCGCTGCGGCGCATGCGGCCCGGCGTCGCCGAGCCAGGCGTCCAGTACCGCCGCGATCGCCGCGGCATTCTCGCCCATCACGAAATCGATGTGCCGGCCGGGCAGCCGCCGGCTGTGGCTGTCCGGCAGATTGCGCGTGTACGGCGCCCAGCAATCGGGATCGATGCCGGTGGCGAGCGAATCGACCGCCCAGAGCGTGTGGATCGGCGCATCGAGCACCGGTGGCACGAAGTTGACGGTGAGCGTGTACGCATCGCGCACCGTTTCGAAATAGCCGGTCATGGTGTGATAAGCCTCGTCGGAAATGCCTTGGGATTCGAGGAAGGCGCGCGGGTCGCCTTGCAGCGCGTCGGCCACGGCGTCGGCGCCGAGCTTCGACACGGCGGCCCGCAGGTTGCCGAGCGAGACATGCAGCTCGGGTTGGTCGCGAATCAGCGGATCGTCCTCGGAGAACGCCAGGATGTAGCCGACGAAGCCGACGAACGTGAATTCGGCGGCCTCCGCCTCCGCCTCCGTCTGCTGTTTGCGTTCGTGGCGTTCATTGAGCCAGGTATCGAGCAGGATCACGCCCGCCACCGTGCGCCCGCGCCGCTCCAGCTCCGCCGCGACGCTCAACGCCAGCGTGCCGCCCAGCGACCAGCCGGACAGGCGCACCTCGCCCGCGGGCTGGAACCGCTCGATGTCGTCGGCGTAGGCCGAGCAGAGCCCGGCCAGATCGCGGTCGGCCAGCTCCACGCCGGCCGCCTTCGGCGAGCGGATGCCGTACACGGGCTGCGGCCCCGTCATCGCGTTGGCCAGCTCCGCATAGACGAGCACCTCGCCGTTCGCCGGATGCAGCAGGAACAGCGGGGGGGCGCCGTCGCCTGCCCTGCCGCCCTCCCCGTCGCCGGCCGTGCCGGGCCGCAGCGGCAGCACGAGGCCGCGCTCGACCACCGGCGCCGCGAGCCACTTCGCGAGTTCCGCGGGCGTCGGGTCGCTGAACAGGTTGGACAGCGGCAGCTCCACGCCGAACGCGTGGTTGATGCGCGACACCAATTGGATCGCCAGCAGCGAGTGGCCGCCCATCGTGAAGAAGTTGTCGTGAATCCCCACCCGATCGACCTTCAGCGCCTCGGCCCACAGCGCGCACAGCAAGGTTTCGGCCGGCGTGCCGGGCGCGGTGTACGACGCGGCGTTGCGGCTGAAATCGATGGCCGGCAGCGCGCGGCGATCGACCTTGCCGTTCGGCGTGACCGGCAGTTTGTCGAGCACGCACAGTTGTGCCGGCACCATGTAGTCGGGCAGGCTCTGGCGCAGGCTGCGTTGCACCTGGAGCACGTCGAGCCCGGCCACCTTCAACTGCGCCGGCTGATTGACGAGCCGCGCCGGCGCGGCCGCGCCTTCGGCCGCGCGCCAATCGACGGCCAGCGGCGCGCGCGACACCACCGCGTGGAACGTGCCGCGATCGCCGCTGGCGGGCGCCATGGCGACGTGCAGGCCGAGCGATTCGCACAGCGCGCGCATCGCGTGGCGATCGACGGCCGGCGCGACGCTTTCGAGCACCGCGTCGAGCGTCAGGTCCGTGCCGAGCGCGCGATGCACGGCGATATCGGCGGCCAGCGCGGCGTCGGCGATGCCGCCCAGCGCGAACGGCGGCGCATCGCGGTGCTCACCGTGCGAGTCGAAATGCGCTTTCGGCCGTTGCTCGAACGGCGGCGCATCGCCGTGCTCCTCGTGCTCACCATGCGAGTCGAAATGCGCTTTCAGCCGTTGCTCGATCAGCGGCAGCGGTGCGCCGTCCCACGCATCGAAGCGCAGGCCGCCGCTCGGCGCGGTGGCGGCGTGGCCGACCCGGATCACCACGTCGTAGCGGTAGTCCGTCATCTCGTTGTGCACGCGCCGCCCTTTCGACTGGATGTCGATGTGGCCGATGGTCGGCAACCGCTGTTGCAAGGCGAGGAACCAGGCCGGATCGACGGTCAGTTCGGATTCGTTGGCCGCGCGCTGCGCGACGCGCGGCGCGAGTTGCGACAGCCGCAGATCGCCGCGCTGCCCGTACTTTTCGAGCGAGGCGTGAAACACCGGCAACAGGCCGCAGTGGCGGATGTCGCCGAGAAACACCGTGCCGTGCGCCCCCACCGCATGCACGCTGCGCTCCACCACCTCGCGGAAATACGCCTCGTCGGGGAAATACTGCGCGACGGAGTTCACCACCACGGTGTCGAACGGGCCGTGATCGAGCACCGACGCGTCGCTGGCCTCGGCATGCTGGAGGCTCACGGCGCAGCCGTCGAAGCGGCCCGCCACCGAGCGCTGCAACTGGGTCAGCGCGGCGGCCGAGAAATCGGTGCCGTGATAGCGCTCGCACTGCGACGCCAGCCGGTGCAGCAGCAGGCCGCTGCCGCAACCGATTTCGAGCAGCGAGCGCGGCTGCAGCGCCGCGATCCGCGCCACCGTCTGATCGACCCATTCGCGCATCTGCGTGGCCGGGATCGGCTCGTGGTCGTAGCTGCTGGTCCAGCCCTGGATGTCGAACGCGTCGTCGTCGGGCGCGTGCTCGGCGTAGGTTTCCTCGAACGTCTGCTGCCAGCGGTCGACGTGATCGAGTTCGTTCGCGTCCTGCTCGACGAGATAGGCCACCAGGCGCTTCTCGCCGGCATCGTCCGCCTGCATGAGCACGGCGGCGTCGCGCACTTGCGGCAATGCGCGCAGTGCGGCTTCCACCTCGCCCAGTTCGATGCGGAAGCCGCGGATCTTGACCTGATGGTCGATCCGGCCCAGGTATTCCAGATTGCCATCGGCCAGCCAGCGCACCAGATCGCCGGTGCGGTACATCCGGCTTCCTGGCTCGCCATATGGGTTCGGTACGAAGCGCTCGGCTGTGAGGTCGGCCCGCCCGCGATAGCCGCGCGCGAGTCCTGCGCCCGCCACGAATAGCTCACCCGATACGCCGATGGGAACCGGCTCAAATGAGCCGTCCAGCACGTACGCCTGCGCGTTCGCGACCGGCTTGCCGATCGGCGGTGCTTGCAGCAGCGCGCCCGACACTTCGTAGGCTGTGGCGCACACCGTCACTTCGGTCGGGCCGTAGGCGTTGAAGAAGCGCCGTCCTTGCGACCACTGCGCGACCAGTTCCTGCGAGCAAGCCTCGCCCGCGCTGATCAATGTGTGCAGCGTCGGCATCGATTCGGGAGAACTGGCGGCCAGCACCACCGGCGGCAGCGTCGCGACCTGCACGCCCAGGCGTGCGATGGTCGCTTCGAGCGTCAACCCCGGCATCAGTTGATCGCGGGGAGCCAGGCACAGCGTCGCGCCTGCGCTCAGGGCCATGAAGATTTCCCACGTCGAGGCGTCGAAGCCGAACGCCGCGAATTGCAGCACGCGTTCGCCCGGCTGCACGCCGAACAGCTTCGATTGCGCGTGAGCGAGGTTCAGCAAGCCTTCGTGCGTCAGTTGCGCGCCCTTCGGCTGGCCTGTGGACCCCGACGTGTAGATCACGTAGGCCAAGCGCTGAGGATGCACGTCCAATCCGAGGCGTTCGGTAGGCTGCGAAGCGATTGCCGCCGCGTGCTCGTCCACCAGCAGGCGGAACAGCATCAAACCGGGCACATGGTCGGACAGCGCCGAGGTTGTGATGAGCAATGGCAGCGCCGCATCCTCGACAATCCACGCCAAACGGTCCGACGGTTGGGAAGGATCGAGCGGCGCATAGGCCCCGCCCGCCTTCAGCACGGCCAGCACCGCCACCACCAACTCGATCGAGCGATCGAGGCAGATCGCCACCGGCGTTTCCGGCTGCACGCCCATCGCCCGCAGGCGATGCGCCATCTGGTTGGCGCGGGCATCGAGTTGCGCGTACGTCAGCGCTTCATCCCCGAACACCAGCGCCACGGCATCCGGCGTGCGATCGACTTGCGCTTCGAACACGCCATGCACATGACGAACCGGATCGCGCATCGAGCCACGCATTGACCCGGTATCGTTCCATTCGAGCAGCATCTGCTGCCGTTCCTGCACCGGCAGCAGCGCGAGCCGGCCGACCGGCGTATCGGGCGCCTCCGCCACCGCGCGCAGCAGCACCTCGTAATGCGCGAACAGGCGTTCGATCGTGGCCCGGTCGAACAGATCGGTGTCGTATTCCACCGCGCCCACGATCTGCCCATCGATCTCCTGCAAATGGATCGACAGATCGAGCTTCACCGTCGCGCTGTGGGTGTTCATCATGCCGATCGTCAGCCCCGGCAGTTCCAGCGAGCCCGACGGTGCGTTCTGCATGTTGAACGACACCTGATAGATCGGCGCGTGGCTGGTGGTGCGGCCCGGGTTCAGCGCATCGACCACCTGTTCGAACGGCAGATCCTGGAACGTATAGGCCTGCAACGCGTCGGACCGCACCTGCGCGAGCAGCGCGTCGAACGGCAGCGCCGGTTCGGCGCGCACGCGCAGCGTCAGCGTGTTGACGAAGAATCCGATCAGCGGTTCGATCTCCGCGTGATGGCGGTTCGCGATCGGCAAGCCGATGCACACGTCGGTCTGGCCGGCGTGACGCCCGAGCACCACGCCGAGCGCCGCCGCGAGCGTCATGAACAGGCTTGCGCCCGCGCGCTGGCTCAGGGCCTTCAAGTCCTGGTTCAGCGCAGCCGGCCAGTGCAGCGGCACCACCGCGCCACGATGCCGCTGCATCGCCGGCCGGGGCCGGTCGGTCGGCAGCGTGAGCAGTTCGGGGGCGCCTTGCAGCGCGTCGCGCCAGTAGGCCAGTTGCCGCGCGAGCACGTCCTCGGTCATCCAGCCGCGCTGCCAGGCGGCGTAATCGGCGTACTGGATCGCCAATGGCGCAAGCGGATCGGCCTGCCCCTGGCTGAAGGCGCGATACAACTCGCCGAATTCGCGCACCAGCACCCCCATCGACCAGCCGTCGCTCGCGATGTGGTGCATCGTGGCCAGCAGCACATGCTCCTGGTCGCCGAGGCGCAGCAGCCGCCCGCGCACCAGCGGCCCGGCGGCCAGGTCGAACGGTTCGCCCGCTTCGGCCTGCACCTGCTGCCGGGCGGCCGCTTCGCGCGCGTCCCGATCCGCCATGCCGCTCAGGTCGTGCCGCGCCAGCGCGAAGCGCGCATGCGGCTCCACGCGCTGCACCGGCTCGCCGTCCACCACCTCGAAACGCGTGCGCAGCACCTCGTGACGCTCGACGATCCGGTCCAGCGCCATGCGCAGCGCGGTGACGTCGAGTTCGCCGGTCAGCCGCAGCGCGGACGGCATGTTGTACGACGCGCTGCCCGGTTCGAAGCGGTCGAGGAACCACAGGCGCTTCTGCGCGAACGACAGCGGCGCAGGCCGGTCGCGCGCCACCTGCACGATCGGCGGCGCGTCCATGCCCTCGGCGCGGCTGCGCGCCGCATCGACATGACGCGACAGCGCCGCGAGCGTGGGCGCCTCGAAGAACACGCGCAGCGACAGCTCCACGCCGAACGCCTGGCGGATGCGCGAGATCACGCGCGTGGCCAGCAGCGAGTGGCCGCCCAGCGAGAAGAAGTTGTCGTCGGCGGCCACGCCCGGCAGGTTCAGCAGCTCGCACCAGATGCCGCCGAGAATTTCCCCGGTCGGGGTGCCGGTGGCCGGCGCGCCGCCGCCGCCCGGCATGCCGAGCTCGGGCGGCCGCAGCAGCTTGCGGTCCACCTTGCCGTTCGCGTTGAGCGGAAAGCGATCGAGCAGCACGAAGTGCGACGGCACCATGTAGTCCGGCAGCACGGTGCGCAAATGGCGTTGCAGCGTGCGCTGATAGCTCAGTTCGTCGCGCAGCGGCGACAGCGCCCGGACGTGGCGGCCGGGGTGGCCGCCACCGGCCGCGAACACATCGCGCCAGTCCACCGTGACGGGCTCGCGCGAGATCACCGCGTGGAACCGGCCCTGGTCGCCGGCGGCCGGCGCCATCCACAGCGAACAGCCGGCCGCTTCGCACAGCCGTTGCAGCAGCCGGCGATCGAGCGGCCCGTTCGCGGCGGGGTCGAGTTCCGCGAGCAGCGCGCCGAGCGTGCCGGCGGCCGACAGGCCGCGCAGCGCCTGGAGCACGGCATGCGGCAGCGCCAGATCCGCGTCGGGAATGTCGCGCACCGCCACGCAGCGCGCCGAGGCCGCCTGCACGAGGCGCGCCGCCACGGCTTCGCCGGTCTCGCCGCTCTGCCGCAGCGACGCCCAGTCCTGCCAGGCCACCTGCGAGCCGAGCGGGGCCGGCTCGGCGGCCGCCTCGCGATCGATCGTCAGGATTGCGTCGTAACGGAACTGCGTCAGCTCGTTTTTCGTCTGCCCGGCCTTGGCCAGCACCTGCACGTGGCGGATGCGCGGCATGCGCTGCGCGAGCGCGAAGAAGTAGTTCGGATCGACCAGCAGTTCGGCCTCGCGCCGCGCGCCGAGTTCGATCGCCTCGCGCAGTTCCGACGCGAGCATCGAGCCGGGCGCGTTGAACAGCTCCACCGAGGCGAGGAACAGGTCGAGCTGCCCCGCGTGGCGCAAGTCGCCGAGGAACACCCGGCCGCCCTCGGGCAGCGCGGCCAGCGCCGATTCGATCACCTGCCCGAGGTAGTCCGCGTTCGGGAAATACTGGGCGACCGAATTGATCACCACCGTATCGAACGCCTGCCCGGCGGCCAGCGCTGATGCCGCGTCGGCGGCCCCCTGTTGCAGCGTCACCCGCTCGCGCAGCGCCGGCTGGCCGTCCACCTCGGCCTGCAATTTGGCGATCGCGACCGCCGACAGGTCGGTGCCGTGATAGTGGCCGGCGAGCGGCGCGAGGCGGTGCAGCAGCAGGCCCGTGCCGCAGCCGATTTCGAGGATGCGGCGCGGCGCGAGCGCCGCGATGCGGCCCACCACCTGCTCCACCCACTCCTGCATCTCGTGGCGCGGAATCGGCTGCTGGTCGTAGCGGCTGGTCCAGCCGACGAAATCGTCGTGGCCATGCTCGCGCGCGTCGGTTTCGCCGTAGATCTGATCGAAGGTCTCGTTCCAGAACGCCACCTGCTCGCCGCCGGCATCGGCCTGGCCATCCGCGCCCGTCGCGTCGCCCGCGTGATTGACGATATAGGCCGCCAGATAGCGTTCGCCGGGCCGGTCCTCGCGCGCCATCACGATCGCGTCCTGCACGTCGGGCAAGGCCTGCAGCACCGCCTCGACCTCGCCCAGCTCGATCCGGAAGCCGCGCAGCTTGACCTGGTGATCGATGCGGCCGAGATAGTCGATCGAACCGTCGGCGCGCCAGCGCACCAGATCGCCGGTGCGGTACATGAGGCTGCCGGGCGCGCCGAACGGGTTCGGCACGAAGCGCTCGGCCGTCAGGTCGGCGCGGCCCAGATAGCCGCGCGCGAGCCCCTCGCCCGCCAGGTACAGCTCGCCGCTCACGCCCACCGGCACCGCCTGCCAGGCGGCGTCGAGCACATAGGCCTGGGTGTTGGCCACCGGGCGGCCTACCGTGACGTGGCGCAATTCGTCGGCGTCGAGCCGCGAGCAGGTCGAATAGGTGGTGTCCTCGGTGGGGCCGTACAGGTTGCGGATCAGCGTGCCGGGCAGCGCCTCGCGCAGTTCGCGCGCGAGCAGCAGCGGCAGCGCCTCGCCGGCCAGGTTCAGCGCGCGCACCGACGGCGGAATCGCGTCCTGGCGCAGCAGCTCGGCGATCGCCGACGGCACCGTATTGATCAGCGACACCGGGAAGCGCCCCGGATGCTCGAGCACGTCGAGCACGGTGTTCGCGATATGCACGGTGCCGCCGCAGCACAGCGGCGCGAACATCTCGAACACCGACAGATCGAAACAGTTCGAGGTGGACGCCAGCACATGCCGCAGGCTCGCCGCGTCGAATTCGTGCAGCGCCCAGGCGATGAAGGTGCGCAGGCTCGCATGCCGGAGCATCACGCCCTTCGGCCGCCCGGTGGAGCCGGACGTATACAGCACATAGGCCAGGTTCTCGGCCGTGGCGAGCGGCGCGGGATCGGCGTCGGAGCCGTCCGGCCAGCCGGTGTCCAGGTCGATCGCCTGCCACTCGGCCGCGTTGCCGTGGCGGCGCTGGTGCGACTGGGTCAGCAGCACGCGCGGCTGGCCGTGCCCGATCATGTATTTGAGGCGATCGGGCGGATACATCGGATCGAACGGAATATAGGCGCCGCCCGACTTGAGCACGGCCAGATGCGCGGCCAGCAGGTCCAGCGAGCGATCGAGGCAGATCGCCACGCGCGTTTCCGGCCCCACGCCGAGTTCGCGCAGGCGATGCGCGAGCCGGTTGGCGCGTGCGTTGAGCGCGCGATAGGTCAGCGTCTCGCCGTCGCAGATCGCCGCCACCGCATCGGGCGTGCGCCGCACCTGCGCCTCGAAGCATTGCGGCAGCAGCGGCGCCGGCACCTCGAGCGCGGTGCGGTTGAACGCGTGCAGCACCTGCTCGCGCTGCTGCTCGGGCAGCAGCGGCAACTCGGCCAGGGCGGCGTCGGGGTGCGCGCAGATGCCGTCGAGCAGCACCCGCAGGTTGTCGGCGAGCCGTTCGATGGTGGCGGCGTCGAACAGGTCGGTGTTGTACTCGAAGTGGCACGCGAGGCCCTCGTCGGCCGTCTCCATCACGTACAGCGACAGGTCGAACTTCGAGGTGGCGCCGGCATTGCCGAAATAGCCGAGTTCCACGCCGGGCAGCGCCAGGTCCTGCATCGGCGCGTTCTGCAACACCAGCAGCACCTGGAACAGCGGCGTGTAGGCGACCGAGCGCTCCTGGTTCAGCACGTCCACCAGATGCTCGAACGGCAGGTGCTGATGCGCGTACGCGCCGAGCGTGGTGGCGCGCACCTGGTGCAGCAGCGTGCGGAACGCGGCCTTCGGGTCGATCCGGTTGCGCAGCACCAGCGTGTTGACGAAGAAGCCGATCAGGTCTTCCGTATCGGCCAGCGTGCGATTGGCGATCGGCGTGCCGATGCAGATGTCGTCCTGCCCGGACCAGCGCGCGAGCAGCACGCTGTAGGCCGCGTTCAGCGCCATGAACAAGGTGGTTCGCGTCTCGTGCGCGAGCGCCTGCAGGCCGCTGCGCACCGGCTTGCCGAGGCGGAAGCCGAACAGGCTGCCGCGATAGGTCTGCACCGCGGGCCGCGGCCGGTCGGTCGGCAGCGCCAGCAGCTCGGGCGCGCCGCGCAGCGCGTCGGTCCAGTAGGCGAGCTGCGCGTCGAGCACCTCGCCGCGCAGCCAGCCGCGCTGCCACACCGAGAAATCCGCGTATTGCACGGCGAGCGGCGGCAGGCCGTCCGGCTCGCCGTCGAGCACCGCTGCATACAGCGCCGCGAACTCCTTCACGAGCAGGCCCATCGACCAGCCGTCGGACACGATGTGGTGCAGCGTGAACAGCATCACGTGGCGTTGCGCATCGAGGCGCAGCAGCTTCGCGCGCAGCAGCGGGCCGCGTACGAGGTCGAAGCGGCGCTCGGTTTCCTGGCGGGCCAGCTCGCGCGCTTCCTGCTCCTGTCGCGCTTCGTCCAGCGACGACAGATCCACCACCGGCAGGTCGATCGACAGCGTGGCGGCGATCTGCTGCACGGGCTGGCCCTCGTGCGTGCCGAACGTGGTGCGCAACACCTCGTGGCGGGCCACCAGCCGGTTCAGCGCGGTACGCATCGCGGCGGGGTCGAGCGCGCCGCGCATCGTCAGCGCCTCGCAGATGTTGTAGGCCGCGCTGTCGCTTTCGAGCTGATCGAGGAACCAGAGCCGTTGCTGCGCGAACGACAGCGGCAGCCGGGCCGAACGGTCGGCGCGCGGGATCGTCGGCGCGGTGGACGACGGTGCGTCCGGCATTGCGCCCGCGCCGAGGCGCTGCGCGAAGCCGGCGACGCTCGGCGCTTCGAACAGGCTAGCCAGCGAGGCCTCCACGCCGGTGGCCGCGCGCACGCGGCTGATCACCTGGGTGGCCAGCAGCGAATGGCCGCCGAGCAGGAAGAAGTCGTCGTGGATGCCCACCTCGGGCCGACCGAGCACCTCGGCCCAGATCGCGGCCAGCGCGGCTTCGAGCGGCGAGCGCGGAGCGGTGTGTGCGGCGTCCGTCGTCGCCGGCTCGGGCAGCGCATGCGAATCGAGCTTGCCCGATACGTGGCGCGGCAGGCGCTCCAGGCGGATCAGATGTTTCGGCAGCATGTAGGCCGGCAGCGCCTGCGCCAGTTGCGCGCGCAACGCGTCGGGATCGAAACCGCCCTCGCTATCGACCTCGCTATCGACCTCGTTACCGCCCTCGCCGCCGTCATCGAACACGCAATAGCCCACCAGTTGCCGGCCGTTGCCCGCGCCGCGCACCTGTGCCGCCGATTCGCGCATGCCCGGCAGCGCGGCGAGCGCCGCCTCCACCTCGCCGAGATCGATGCGATAGCCGTTCAGCTTCAATTGCCGGTCGGCCCGCCCGACGAATTCGAGCGCGCCGCCCGCGCCGGCCCGCACGAGATCGCCGGTGCGGTACATGCGCTCGCCGGGTGCGCCGAACGGATCGGGCACGAAGCGCGTGGCCGTGAGCGCCGCGTCGCCCCAATAGCCTCGCGCGAGCGCCGGCCCGGCCAGATGGAGTTCCCCGGCGACGTTGGCCGGCACCGGGTGGCCGCGCCGGTCGAGCACGTAGCCGCGCATCCCGGCGATGGGCCGCCCGAGCGCCACCCCGGGCGCGTCGTCGGCCAGGTCGACCGCCTGCACCGTGGCCCAGATGGTCGCCTCGGTGGGGCCGTATTCGTTGTAGACGGCCAGTTGCGGGCAGCGCTGCCGGGCCAGCTCGCGCAACGTCGGCGGAAACACGTCGCCGCCGACGATCAGGCAGCGCAGCGAGCCGAGCGCGTCGTCCGACACCCGGCGCAGCAGTTCGGCGCTCAGTGCCGGCGTGCCGATCAGCGTGTCGCAGCGATGCGTGTCGACCAGCCGCGCGAGCGCCTCGGCATCGCCCGCCTGCGCCTCGTTGGCCAGCACCAGCGTGCCGCCGCCCAGCAGCGTGGTGAACAGCCCGCTGGCCGCCGCGTCGAACACGATCGACAGCGCGAGCAGGTGGCGGCGGATCGGCGCGTAGAACGCCAGCCGCGCATCGAACGAGGCCCGCAGGTTGCCGTGCGTCACGGCCACGCCCTTCGGCGTGCCGGTCGAGCCCGACGTGTAGATCACGTAGGCCAGTTGCCCGGGATGGATCGCGACGTCCGGCGCGGTGTCGGGCCAGGCCGCGTTGAACGATGCATCGGGTGCATCGGGCGCGTCCAGATCCAGGCGCGGCAGGTCGGCCGGCCAGGCGTCGAACCGGCGCTGCGTCAGCGTCAGCACCGGGCCGGCCTCGCGCAGCATGCGCGCGAGGCGCGCGGCGGGCTGGCGCGGATCGACCGGCACGTAGGCGCCGCCGGCCTTGAGCACGGCCAGCAAGGCCACGATCGCCAGCGGCGAGCGCTCGACGCCGATCGCCACGCGGCTGTCGGCGCGCACGCCCTGCGCGATCAGCCAGTGCGCGAGCCGGTTGGCGTGCGCGTCGAGTTCGCCGTAGGTGATCGTTTCGCCGTCGCAGACGATCGCCGGGTGCGCCGGCTGCCGCGCCGCCACGGCATCGAGCCGCTGCACGAGATTGCGCGGATCGTGCGTGGGATGCGGCTCGGCTGCTGCCGGCCGCTGCCCTTGCCAGGATTCGGCGATCGCCTGGCGTTCGTGTTCCGGATGCGGCTCGGCCGTGACCGGCCGCTGCCCTTGCCAGGATTCGGCAATCGCCTGGCGTTCATGTTCCGGATGCGGCTCGGCCGCCCCCACCGGCCACGGCCCCTGCCACGACTCGGCGATCTCCCGGCGATCCTCCTCCGCGAGCCACGGCACGTCGCCCACCGGCATCGCCGGATCGGCCAGGATGCCCGTCACGAGCCGTTGAAAGCGCTGTGCCAGCCGGTCGATGGTCGGCGCGTCGAACAGCGCGGCGTTGTATTCGAACATCACGCCGAGGCCGTCGCGTTCCTCCACCACGTTCATCGCCAGATCGCACTTGGCCGGCTGCTGCCCGGTGCCGAGCGCGGTCAGCGTGAGCGCCGGCAACGCGAACGTGCGCTGCGGCACGTTGTGCAGGATCAGCACCGCCTGCAGATACGGCACATGCGTGCCGTGCCGTTCCGGGTGCAGCACCTCGACCAGATAGTCGAACGGCAGATCCTGGTTCGACAGCGCCCCGAGCACGCGCTCGCGCACCTGCGCGAGCAGCGCCTCGAAGCTGCGCGCGCCGTCCACCTCGGTGCGGATCACCAGCATGTTGACGAAGAAGCCGACCAGCGCGTGCAGCTCGGGATCGTTGCGATTGGCCACCGGCGTGCCGACGCACAGGTCCTGCTCGCCGGACCAGCGCGACAGCAGAATCGCGTACAGCGCCTGCAACACCATGAACAGCGTGGCGTTGCCGCGCCTGGCGAGCGCATGCAGGCCGGCCAACTGGGCCTGGTCGAGGAACACCCCGCTCGAGGCGCCGTCGAAGCCCGGCGTCAGCGGGCGCGCGCGATCGAGCGGCAACGGCAGCAGCGGCGGCGCGTCCTGCAGCGTCTCCACCCAGTAGGCGACCTTGTGGTCGAGCACCTCGCCGCCGAGCCAGCCGCTCTGCCAGCTCGCGTAATCCTGGTAATCCAGGGCGGGCGGCGCGAGTTGCAGCGGGCGGCCTTCCGCGAAGGCCGGGTACAGCGCCGCGATGTCCTGCAGCAGCACGCCCATCGACCATTCGTCGAACACGATGTGATGCAGCGCGATCACCACCACGTGTTCGGCGTCGCCGAGCCGCGCCACGCGCACCCGCATCAGCGGCCCGGCACGCAGATCGAACGGCGTGGCGACTTCCGCCGCGATCAGCGCGCGCACCCGCGCCTCGCTGTCGTTCTTGCCGTCGCCCTTGCCTTCGCCCTCTGCCGGCGCGGCCTCGATCAGCGACAGCTCGACCGAGGCGTGCGGCGCGACCTGCTGGAGCGGCCGCCCCTCGTGTTCGGCAAACGTGGTGCGCAGCGAGGCGTGGCGCGCCACGATCGCGTCGAACGTGCGCTGCAGCGCGTCGAGATCGAGCCGCCCGTCGAGCCGCACCGCGTTGACGATGTTGTAGGCCGTGCTGCCGGGCTGCATCCGGTCCAGCAGCCACAGGCGCTGCTGCGCGAACGACAGCGGCCCCGGCCGGCCCTGCTCGTGCGCGGGGCGGCGCGGAATCGCGGCGCGCGCGTCGCGCGACGGATCGGACAGGAATTCCAGAAGGGCCGCCTTGTGTTGCCGGAGCCTCGCCACCAGCCCGGCATCCATGCGGCCGGTCGCGCCCTTGAGCACCAGTTGCCCGTCGTCGGCCTCGACGCGGATCTTCAGTTCCCGCAGTTCCTGCAGAATGTCCAGCAACGCCATGCTCGTGCTCCTTGCCATGTGTCTTTGTTCTCGTTCGCTTTCGTTCGTGCTCGTGACGCGGAATCGGCCCGTGCGGCGCGGCGCTCGTCGGGAGGGCCGCGCCGCCGTGCTCAGATGCGCATCTCGGGTTCGTCGTCGGTCGGGCCGGACGCGTCCTGCTCCGTGTCATCCGTGCGATGCGCGAGTTCGACGAGCAGGCCGTCGACGTACCGCGCCATGCCGGCCACCGTCTGCACCTCGAAAATCATCGCCAGCGGCACCTTGATGCCGAACTCGCGCGTGACCTGCGCCGCCAGTTGCACCACCAGCAGCGAATTCGCGCCGAACTCGAAGATGCTGTCGAGCCGCCCCACCCGCGCCACGCCGAGCACCGTGGCGCACACCTCGGCCAGCCGGATCTCGGTGTCGGTCTCGGGGGCCACGTAATCGGCCGCGCGCGCGTCGTACGCGGGCGCGGGCAGCGCCTTGCGATCCACCTTGCCGCTCGCGGTCAGCGGCAACGCGTCGAGCACGATCCACTCGGTCGGCACCATGTAGTCGGGCAGCGTCTGCCGCAGCGCCGCGCGGCACGCCTGCAGGTCGGCTTCCCCACCCGCTTCTCCGCCCGCCTCGCCGTCCATCACCAGATACGCCGCCAGCGCCTTCTGCCCGGCCGAGTTGTCGAGCGCGAGCACCACCGCCTCGCGGATCGCCGGCAGCATCACCAGCGTGGCCTCGATCTCGCCGAGTTCCACGCGGAAGCCGCGAATCTTCACCTGGTTGTCCATCCGGCCGAGGAAGTCGATCCGCCCGTCCGGCAGGTAGCGCGACAGGTCGCCGGTGCGATACATGCGGCTGCCCGGCGGCCCGAACGGGTCCGGCACGAACTTCTCGGCCGTCAGCTTCGGGCGGCCCAGATAGCCGCGCGCCACGCCGGCCCCCGCGATGTAGAGCTCGCCGATCACGCCGGGCGGCACCGGATGGCCGCGCGCATCGAGGATGTAGTGCTGCATGTTGGCGATCGGCTTGCCGATCAGCACGCTCGCGCCGCTCAGCGCGGCCGGATCGACGTATTCCACGCAGCAGCCCACCACGGTTTCGGTCGGGCCGTATTCGTTGACCACCACCGTGCCGGGGAAGTAGCGCAGCCAGGTGTTGAACTGCGCGATCGTCAGCACGTCGCCGCCGATCACGCTGGTGCGCACGCGGGTGTGGACGTCCTCGGGCTGCAGCGCGGCGGCCATCAGGTCGATATGGGCCGGGGTGATCTTCACCATGCTCAACTGCTGGGCCTCGCGCATCGAATCGACGATCCGGTCGTGCCCGCCCGGCAGCGGCAGGTGAATGTCGCGGCCCGCCCACAGCGGAATGAACAGCGTGGTGAGCGAGGCGTCGAAGATCAGCGGCAGGTGCGTGAACGAGGCGCGTTCGCCGTCGCGCATCGGGTAGCCCTCTATGCCCCAGTGCAGGTAGTTGACGATGCCGCGATGGGTGATCTGCACGCCCTTCGGCATGCCGGTGGAGCCGGACGTGTAGATCACGTAGGCGAGGTTCTCGCCGCCGGTCAGGTTCGCGGGGTTGCCGCGCGGCATGGCCGCGACCGGCGCCCAGCCGTCGTCGAGCGCCAACTGCTCGACGGGCACCGCCTGCAGCGCCTCGCGCAGCGAGGCCTGCGTGAGGATCAGCACCGCGCCGGAGTCCTTTGCCATGTAGGCCAGGCGCTCGGCCGGGAACGACGCGTCGAGCGGCACGTACACGCCGCCGGCCTTCAGCACCGCGATCAGCGCGACGATCAGGTCCACCGAGCGCTCCAGGCACACGGCGACCTTCACCTCCGGGCCGACGCCGCGCCCGCGCAGCCAGTGCGCGAGCTGGTTCGCGCGCGCGTTGGCGGCGTGGTAGGTCAGCGACGCGTCGCCCACCACCACCGCCGTCTGCTGCGGCCGCGCCTCGGCATGCTGTTCGAAGCGCGTGTGCAGCCCCATGTCGGGCACCTCGAGCCGGCTGTCGTTCCAGTCGCGCAGCATGTGCTCGCGCTCGGCCTCGTCCACCAGCGCGAGATCGCCCACGCAGCCGGACGGGTTGCCGACGATGCTCGCCAGCAGCACGCCGAAGTGGCGCGCCATGCGCTCGACGGTGGCGGCATCGAACAGGTCGGCCGCGTACTGGAAGCGGCAGTGCAGCTCGCTGCCCACGTCGCTGACGAGCAGGCTCAGATCGTACTTCGCGGTGTCGCCGTCGAGCGGCCAGCGTTCCACCTCGATGCCGGGCAGCGGCGCGGCCTGGGTCAGCGCCGCGTTGTCCACCTGCAGGAACGCCTGGAACAGCGGCGTGTGGCTCAGGTGGCGTTCGAGCTTGAGCGCATCGACGAGCCGCTCGAACGGCAGATCCTGGTTCGCGTAGGCGCCGAGCGCGACTGCGCGCATCCGCTCGAGGAACGCGTCGAACGGCAGCGCGCCGTCCACCTCGCAACGCAGCACCAGCATGTTCATGAACATGCCGAGCATCGCTTCGAGCTCGGCGCGCTGGCGGCCGGCCACCGGCGTGCCGATGCAGACGTCGCGCTGGCCGGCATAGCGCGCCAGCAGCACGCCGTAGGCGGCCGCCAGCGCCATGAACAGCGACGCCCGATGGCGCCCGGCCAGCTCGCGCAGGCCCGCGGCGGTGGCCGCCGGCACCACGAACGCGACGTTGCCGCCCGCGCTGCGGCGCACGGCCGGCCGGGCGCGGTCGGTCGGCAGCGTCAGCAGCGTGGGGGCGCCGTCCAACTGGCGCGTCCAGTACGCGAGCTGATCGGCGATGGCGGGGCCCTCGAAGAAGCGGATCTGCCAGACGGCGAAATCGAGGTACTGGAGCCTGACCGGCGGCAGCGGCGAAGGCTGCCGTTGCGCGAACGCCGTATAGAGCGCCGCGAACTCCTGCATCATCACGCCGATCGACCAGCCGTCGCTGACCACGTGATGCATCGTGACGAGCAGCACGTGCGCGTCGTCGGCCAGCCGGATCAGGTGGGCGCGCAGCGGCAGATCGGTGGCGAGGTCGAACGGCGCGGCGGCCAGCTCGGCCACCAGCGCGTCGGCGCGCGGCTTGCGTTGCGCGGCGGGCAGCGGCGTCAGGTCGTGGAGCGGCAGGTCCACCGCCTGCGCCTCGGCGATCGCCTGCTGCGGGCGGCCGTGGGTGCCGACGATCCGCGTGCGCAGGATTTCGTGGCGTTGCACGATGGCGTCGAACGCGCCCTGCACGGCGGCGATATCGAGCGCCCCGCGCAGCAGCAGCGCGTGCGGCAGGTTGTAGGCCGGCGACGCCGGTTCGAGCTGGTTCAGGAACCACAGACGTTCCTGGCCCGGCGACAGCGGCATGCCCGAGGCGAGCGCATCGCGCGGCACGGGTTCGATGCGCGCTTCCGGCTCGGCCCCGGCTCCACTCAGGCGGGCGGCCAGGGCGGCCACCGTGGGGGCTTCGAACAGGTCGGCCAGCGCGATGTCCGCGCCGAGCCGCGCGCGGATGCGCGACGCCAGTTGCATGGCCAGCAGCGAATGGCCGCCGAGGTCGAAGAAATTGTCGTGGATGCCGACCCGGTCGAGCTTCAGGATTTCCTGCCAGATCGCGCTCAATGCCTGCTCGGTTTCGGTGCGCGGGGCGACGTAGTCGGTGTCGCCTTGCGGGGCGTCCGGTGTGGGCAAGGCCCGGCGGTCGAGCTTGCCGTTCGGCGTCAGCGGCAAGGCGTCCAGCCAGATCAGTTGCGACGGGATCATGTAGTCCGGCAACGTGCGCGACAGCGCCTGGCGCAGTTCCGGCGCACTCGTCGGTCGATGGCCGTGCGCCGCCACGGCATAGGCCACCAGGCGTTGTTGGCCCGGCTGATCTTCGCGGATCGTTACCGCTGCGTCGCTTATGTCGGGCTGCCCGCGCAGCGTGGCTTCGATCTCGCCCAACTCGATGCGGAAGCCGCGCAGCTTCACTTGCTGGTCGATTCGGCCCAGATACTCCAGTTCGCCCGTTGCAAGGCGGCGCACGCGGTCGCCGGTGCGGTACATGCGGCTGCCGGGTTCGCCGTACGGGTTCGGCACGAAGCGTTCGGCCGTCAGGTCCGGGCGGCCTCGATAACCGCGCGCCACGCCGTCGCCCGCGATGAATAGCTCCCCAGCGACGCCGACGGGCACCAGTTCCAGCGCGTCGTCGAGGACGTGAACCTGCGTGTTGGCGATCGGCCGGCCGATATCGATGCGTACGCTTTCGTCCTTGAGCGCCAACCGCGAGAGCGTCGACCAGATCGTGGTTTCCGTCGGGCCATACAAATTGACCAGCGAGGGCACCGCTCGCAGCAAGGATTCCGCCAGATCGCGCGGCAATGCTTCGCCGCCGCTCAACACCATGAAACCCGGCTTCGGTCGCCAGCCGTGATCGACCAGCATGCGCCAGGTGGATGGCGTGGCCTGCATCGCCGTGATCTGTTGCGTCTCGATTTCTCGCGCCAGACGCGACGCTTCCTGCGCCGTTTCTCGCGATGCGATCACCACGCATGCGCCACACAGAAGCGGCAGATACAGTTCCAGCGCCGCGATGTCGAACGACAGCGTCGTCACGCTCAACAGCCGGTCGTGCGCCTGCAATGGCAAATCGCGCTGCATCGACGCCAGCAGATTCAGCACGTTTTGCTGCGTGACCTGCACGCCCTTCGGCCGGCCCGTCGAACCGGACGTGTACAGCACGTAAGCCAATTCGCCGCCGCTGCCATCAAACCGCGCGCTGTCGAATTGTTCAGGCCCAGCCGGCCACTCGCCCAGATCGAGCCGCTTGTCGTGATCGGCCAGCAAACCGTCATGCGTCAGCACCAGCGCCGGTTGCACATCGTCCAGCATCATCGCCAGCCGCTCGGCGGGGAACGCCGGATCGAGCGGAAGATACGCCCCGCCCGCCTTCATCACGGCCAGCAACGCCGCCAGCAGATCGATGCCGCGATGCAGGCACACCCCCACCACGACCTCACGCCCCACGCCAAGCTCGACCAGCCGATGCGCCAGCCGATTCGCCCGCGCATCGAGTTGCGCATACGTCAGCGCCTGATCCCCGAACCGTACCGCGACCGCATCCGGCGTGCGCGCCACCTGCGCTTCGAACGCGCCATGCACCCCCAGCGAAGACGCATACGCCATCGCCGTATCGTTCCCGCCCTGCACCACTTGCCGCCGTTCCGCCTCCGCCAGCAACCCGATCCGCTGCACCGGCGCGCTCGCATCGTCCACCATCGCCGCCAGCAGCGCCTCGAAATACCCGAGATACCGCGCGATGCTCGCCCGCTCGAACAAGGACGTCGCGAACAGCATGCTCAGGCCGATGCGCCCGTCGTGTTCGCGCATGATCAGGCTCAGGTCGAAGCGCGCCATGATCTGCGCCGCCGCCATGCTGTCGAGTTGCAGCCCGCTCAATTCGAAGTTCGCGCGCTCGTAGTTCTGCCACACCATCATCAGTTGGAACAGCGGCGCATGCGAGCGCGAGCGTGCCGGGTTGACGGCCTCGATCACCTGCTCGAACGGCAGATCCTGATGGGCCTGCGCGGCCAGCGCCGCCTCGTGCACGCGCCGCACCGCCTCGCCCACCGACGGTTGCCCCGTCAGGTCGATGCGCAGCGCCAGCGTGTTGACGAAAAAGCCGATCAGCGGCTCGACTTCGGTATTCATGCGGTTCGCCACCGGCGTGCCGATCACCACCTCGTCCTGCCCCGACAGGCGCGCCGCCAGCGCCGCCCACGCCGCCAGCATCACGTTGAACACCGTCGTGCCCTGCTGCCGCGCCAGCGTCTTGATGCGGCTCACCAGCGGCGCGTCCAGCATCACGTCGACGCTGTCGCCGGCGTGGTCCTGCACTGCCGGCCTCGCGTGATCGAGCGGCAGGGTGGTCAGCGCCGGTGCGTCGCGCAGCGTGCGCTTCCAATACGCAAGCTGCTGTTGCAGCATCTCGCCCGACACGCGCTGGCGCTGCCACACCGCGTAATCCGCATACTGGATCGCGAGCGGCGGCAGCGGGTCGGGCTGCCCGGCGACGAACGCCTGGTACAGCGCGCCGAACTCGCGAATCAGCACGCCCATCGACCAGCCGTCGCTGACGATGTGATGCATCGTCACCAGCAGCACGTGGTCCTGCTCGCCCATGCGCAGCAGCCGCCCGCGCACCACCGGCCCCGCCGACAGGTCGAACGGCGCGTCGGCCTCCGCCTCGGCGTGGCGCAGCAGCGCGGCCTGCGCATCGGCCAGGCCGCTCAGGTCGTGTTGCTCCAGCGAGAACGGCTGCCGCGCGTCGATTTGCAGCACCGGCTCGCCGTCCGTCGTGACGAAACGCGTGCGCAGCACCTCATGGCGCTCGACGATGCGGTCCAGCGCCCGGCGCAACGCCGTTACGCTCAAGGCGCCGCGCAGACGCACGCCGGCCGGCACGTGATACGCCGCGCTCGCGCGCCGGTCGAGCCGGTCGAGAAACCACATGCGCTGCTGCGCGAACGACAGCGGCAGCGCCGCGTCGCGTGACACCGGCACCGGCGCCTCGTCGCTCGCCGCCGGCAAGCCGGATTCCTCCTCGGCCAGCAGGCGCAGCAGTTCCTCTTTGAGGGCATCCAGGGAAAGCTCTTCCACGGGGGTTCCTTGTCTATCGTTGAATGTCGCGGCTTATCGGTGCTTGGCGGGGCTCATCGGGGCTTGGCGGGCGTGGACGCATGGCGTCGGCGCCGTTGCTCGCCGCGTCTTGCCGCGGCGTCCACCTGCGTCTGGATCTGCGCCTTCTCCTCGTCGGCCTGCGCATGCAGCAGGCCCACCAGTTGCGCGATCGTCGGGTACTGGAACAAGTCGATCATCGAGACGGGCTTCGGACTCAGCAGCGTCAACTGCTGATGCACGTGCACCATCTGCAGCGAGTGGCCGCCCAGTTCGAAGAAGTTGTCATGGATGCCCACCCGCGCCACCCCCAGCACCTCCGCCCAGATCTCGCCGATCCTGCGCTCCGTCTCGGTGCGCGGCGCGACGTAGTCGGCCTCGCTGACGATGGCGCCCGGCGCCGGCAGCGCGCGGCGGTCGAGCTTGCCGTTCGGCGTCAGCGGCAAGGCGTCGAGCCACACGAGCTGCGACGGCACCATGTAGTCGGGCAGCGTGCGCGCCAGCGCCGCCCGAATGGTCTGAACACCGGTCTGCACTCCGGCCGCCTCGCCACCCTCGGCCGCCACCAGGTAGCCCACCAGCCGCTTGTTGCCGGGCTGGTCCTCGCGCACCACCACGGCCGCCTCGCGCACTTCCGGCAGCGCCACCAGCGAGGCCTCGATCTCGCCCAGCTCGATGCGAAAGCCGCGCAGCTTCACCTGGTTGTCGATCCGCTCCAGGTATTCCAGCTCGCCTTGCGGCAGCCAGCGCACGCGGTCGCCGGTGCGATACATGCGGCTGCCGGGCGCGCCGAACGGGTTCGGCAGGAAGCGTTCGGCCGTCAGGTCCGGCCGGCCGCCATAGCCGCGCCCGACGCCCACCCCCGCGATGAACAGCTCGCCGGGAATGCCGGCCGGCAACAGCCGCCCCTCGGCGTCGAGCACGTAGAACTGCAGGTTGGGATGCGGCTTGCCGATCGGCGGCAGGCGCTCGAACGCGGCCGACACTTCGCGGTTCGACGAGCTGGCCGTCACCTCGGCCGGCCCGTACGCGTTGAGGAAGCGCCGGCCGTTCGACCAGCGCGCCACCAGCGCCTGCGTGCACGCGTCGCCCGCGGTCACCAGCGTGTGCACGCCGGGCAGCGCGTCGCCGTCCATCGCGGCGAGCACCGCCGGCGGCAGCGTGGCGACCTGCACGCCCATCCGCGCCACGGTGGCCTCGAGCGTCACGCGCGGCATCAACTGTTCGCGCGGCGCCATGCACAGCGTGGCGCCCTGCGTGATCGTCTTGAAGTAATCGCTGACCGAGACGTCGAAGCCCGGCGCCGAGAACTGCAGCACGCGGTCGCCGACCTTCAGGTGGTACAGCTTCCACATGATGTGGGTCAGGTTGGTCAGCCCTTCGTGCGTCAACTGCACGCATTTCGGCTGGCCGGTGGACCCGGAGGTGTAGATGCAGTAAGCGAGCTGGGCCGGGTACGTGCGCAGCGCCAGATCGTGCGCGGGCTGGCCGCTCGTATCGACGGCCTGCGGCCCGTCTAGCGCCACCGCGCCGGGCGGCAGGCGCGCCACGCTGGCGTGGTCGGCCAGCACCGCGGCCGGCGCGCAGTCGCGCAGCATCCGCGCGAGCCGCTCGTCGGGCAACTGCGGATCGAGCGGCACGTAGGCGCCGCCGGCCTTCAGCACGGCCAGCACGGCCACCAGCGTTTCCACGCCGCGATGCAGGCAGAGCGCCACCAGACGGTCCGCGCCCACGCCTTGCGCGACCAGATGGCGCGCCAGCCGGTTGGCGCGCGCGTTCAGCTCGGCGTAGCTCAGCGCCTCGTCCTCGAACAACACCGCCACCGCGTCGGGCGTGCGGGCGACCTGCGCCTCGAACATGCCGTGCGCCGTCTGCGCGGGGTCGCGGGGCACGGCCGTATCGTTCCAGGCGTGCACGATGCGCTGGCGCTCGGCGGGCGGCAGGATCTCGAGCGCGTGCATCGGCTCGGCGGCGCCGGCCGTCATGCCCGCCAGCAGCGCCTTGAAATAGCCGAGATAGCGCTCGATGCTCGCGCGCTCGAACAGCGCGGTGTCGAACGTCACGCGCCCGGCGAAGCCGGCTTCGTGTTCGCCGAGCGCCAGCGTCACGTCGAACTGCGCGCGGTCGCGATCGGCCGACAGCCCTTGCAGCCTGACCTCGCCGAGATCGAGATCGGCCGGCTCGGTGTTCTGCCAGACCAGCATCAACTGGAACAGCGGCGCGTGCGAGGTCGAGCGCGCCGGGTTGATCGCCTCGATCACCTGATCGAACGGCAGGTCCTGATGCGCTTGCGCGGCCAGCGTCGCCGCGTGCACGCGGGTTACCAGTTCGCCCACGGCGGGCCGGCCCGACAGGTCGATGCGCAGCGCCAGCGTGTTGACGAAAAAGCCGATCAGCGGTTCGACTTCCGAGCGCATCCGGTTCGCCACCGGCGTGCCGATCACCACGTCGTCCTGCCCCGACAGGCGGCCGGCCAGTGCCGCCCAGGCGGCCAGCACCACGTTGAACGGCGTGGTGCCCTGCTGCCGCGCCAGCGCCTTGATGCCCGCGCTCAAGGGCGCGTCGAGCACGACCTCGACGGTCTCGCCCGCGTAATCCTTCACGGCCGGGCGGGCGCGATCGAGCGGCAATTCGCTCAATTCCGGCGCGCCTTGCAGCGTGGCTTGCCAGTACGCGAGCTGTCGTTGCAGCACCTCGCCCGCGAGCCAGCGGCGCTGCCACGCGGCGTAATCGGCGTACTGGATCGAGAGCTGGGCCAGCGGATCGCCCCGCCCTTCGCCGAACGCGCGATACAGCGCGCCGAATTCGCGGATCAGCACGCTCATCGACCAGCCGTCGCTGACGATGTGATGCATCGTCACCAGCAGCACATGCTCGCGCTCGTCGAGCCTCAGCAGCCGGCCGCGCACCAGCGGGCCGGCCGACAGGTCGAACGGCGCGGCGGCCTCGTCGCGGGTATGGGCCGCGACCTCGTGGTCCGGGTCGGCCGCGCCGCTCAGGTCGTGGAGCGTCAGCGCGAACGGCGCCGGCGCGTCGATGTGCTGCACGGGCACGCCGTCCACCACCACGAAGCGCGTGCGCAGCGCTTCGTGACGTTCGACGATGCGGTTCAGGGCGCCATGCAGCGCATCGGCATTCAGCGCGCCGCTCAGGCGCACGCCCACCGGGATGTGGTAGGCCGCACCGGCGCGCTTGTCGAGCTGGTCGAGGAACCACAGCCGTTGCTGCGCGAACGACAGGCGCGCCGCCTCGCGCGAGTCGCGCAAGGCGATCGGCGGCAGGTCGGTGGCGGCGGCATGTTCGACTACCTGCGCGAAGCGGCTCAACGTGGGTTGGGCGAACAGCGCGGCCAACGGCACCTCGACGCCCAGCCGGGTGCGGACGGCGGAACCCACCTGCACGGCGAGCAACGAATGGCCGCCGAGTTCGAAGAAGTTGTCGTGGACGCCCACGCGGTCGAGCTTCAGGACGTCGCGCCAGATCGCGCTCAATGCCTGCTCGGTTTCGGTGCGCGGGGCTAGGTAGTCGGCTTCGCCTTGCAGCGCTTCGGGCTTGGGGAGCGAGCGGCGGTCGAGCTTGCCGTTCGGGGTTTGGGGCAGCGCGTCGAGCCACATCAGTTGCGACGGGACCATGTAGTCGGGCAGCGTGAGCGACAGCGCTTGCCGCAACGCTTGCGTGCCGGCCGGCGCGTGGCCTTCGGCGGCCACGACGTAGCCCACCAGGCGCTTGTGGCCCGGCTGATCCTCGCGGACCATCGCCGCCGCGTCGCGGATTTCGGGCAGGCCGCGCAGCGTCGCTTCGATTTCACCGAGTTCGATGCGGAAGCCGCGCAGCTTCACTTGCTGATCGATGCGGCCGAGATATTCGAGTTCACCGTGCGGCAGCCAGCGGACCAGATCGCCGGTGCGGTACATGCGGCTGCCGGGTTCGCCATAGGGGTTCGGAATGAAGCGTTCGGCCGTGAGGTCCGGACGATCACGGTAGCCGCGCGATACGCCCGCGCCTGCCAGGAACAGTTCTCCCGCTACCCCGATCGGTACAAGTTCCAGCGCTTCGTCGAGGATGTGCGCCTGCGTGTTCGCCACCGGGCGGCCGATGTCGATGCGTACACCGTGCTCGCTCGGGAATACGCGCGAGATCGTTGAATACATCGTGGTTTCGGTCGGGCCGTACAGATTGACGACCGAGGCCACCGATTGCAGCAGTTGTTCGGCCAAATCGCGCGGCAACGCTTCGCCGGTGCTGATCAGCAGGAAATCCTTGACCGGTTTCCAACCGAAGTCCATCAGCATCCGCCACGTCGAGGGCGTGGCCTGCATCGCCGTGATTTCACGGGATTCGAGCGCTTGAGACAGCTTCGACGGATCGAGCGCGGTTTCGCGTGAAGCGATCACCACGCAGGCGCCGCTGAACAGCGGCAAGCAAAGTTCCAACGCGGCGATATCGAACGACAGCGTCGATACGCTCAATAGCTTGTCTTGCGCTTCCAGCTTCAGATCGCGCTGCAAGGACAACAGGATGTTCAGCATGCCGTGCTGCGTGACTTGGACACCCTTCGGCCGGCCTGTCGAACCCGACGTGTACAGGATGTAGGCGATCTGATCGCCGTCGGGCCGTTCATCGCGCCGGAAATCGCTATTGCCGGCCGGCCATTCGCTCAGGTCCAAACGTTTTGCGTGGTCGGCCAGCAAACCCTCGTTCGTCAGCACGAACGCCGGGTGAGCGTCATCGAGCATCATCGCCAGCCGCTCGGCCGGGAACGCCGGGTCCAACGGCAAGTAACCGCCGCCCGCTTTCATGACGCCAAGCAGCGCCGCCAGCAAATCGATACCGCGATGCATGCAGATGCCGACCATCACATCGGGGCCGACGCCACGCGTCACCAAATGATCGGCCAGCCGATTCGCCCGCGCGTTCAGTTGCGCATACGTCAGCGCCTCGTCCTCGAAGCGCACCGCCACGGCATCAGGCGTCCGCGCCACCTGCGCTTCAAACATCCCATGCACGCTTTGCGCACGCTCGCAGGCCATCGCCGTATCGTTCCAGCCGTGCATCACCTGCCGGCGTTCCGCCTCCGGCAGCATTCTCAGTTGCAACATCGGCTGATCGGCATCGGCCGCCATGCCGTCGAGCAGCGCCGTGAAATAGCCGAGATACCGCTCCACGCTTGCCCGCTCGAATACCGACGAGGCAAACATCAAACGCCCGGCGATGCCCGTATCGCTCTCGCCCAGTTCGAGCGTCACGTCGAATTGCGAAGGCGCCTGCGCCGCCGCCATCGCTTGCAGCGTGATGTCGCCGAGATCGAGATCGGCCCGCGCGTTGTTCTGCCAGACCAGCATCGTCTGGAACAGCGGCGCGTGCGCCAGCGAACGCGACGGGTTGATCGCCTCGATCACCTGATCGAACGGGAGGTCCTGGTGGCTCTGCGCCGCCAGCGTCGTGTCGTGCACGCGTTTGAGCAGTTCGCTCACGGAAGGCCGGCCCGACAGATCGATGCGCAGCGCCAGCGTGTTGACGAAGAAGCCGATCAGCGGCTCGACCTCCGAGCGCATCCGGTTCGCGGCCGGCGTGCCGATCACCACGTCGTCCTGCCCCGACAGGCGGCCCGCCAGCGCCGCCCATGCCGCCAGCACCACGTTGAACACCGTCGTGCCTTGCCGCCGCGCCAGCGTCTTGAGCTTTGCGCTCAGCGGCGCGTCGAGCGTCACGTCGATGCTGTCGCCGGTGTAGTCCTGCACGGCGGGCCGGGCGCGATCGAGCGGCAGCGTGGTCAGTTCCGATGCACCGTGCAGCGTCGTTTTCCAATAGGCGAGTTGCCGTTGCAGCACCTCGCCCGCGAGCCAATGGCGCTGCCACGCGGCGTAATCGCCGTACTGGATCGCCAGCGGCGGCAGCGGATCGCCCCGCCCTTCGCTGAACGCGCGGTACAGCGCGCCGAACTCGCGGATCAGCACGCCCATCGACCAGCCGTCGCTGACGGTGTGATGCATCGTCACCAGCAGCACATGCGCGTGCTCGCTCAGGCGCAGCAGCCTGCCGCGCACCAGCGGCCCCGCAGACAGATCGAACGGCTCGGCCGCCTCGGTTTCGGCGTGGCGTTGCACCTCGGCTTCCGGTTGCGCCAGCGCGCTCAGGTCGTGCGCGGTCAAGGCGAATCGGGCGGCGGCATCGACACGTTGCTCGGGCTCGCCATTCGCCAGCACGAAGCGCGTGCGCAGCACGTCGTGGCGCGCGAGGATCCGGTCGAGCGCCTGGCGCAGCGCATCGGCATCGAGCGCGCCGTTCAGGCGCACGCCCACCGGAATGTGATAGGCCGCGCCGGCGCGCTTGTCGAGCCGGTCGAGGAACCACAGCCGTTGCTGCGCGAACGACAGCGGCGCGGCCTGGTTCGCGCCGCGCGCCATGATCGGCGGCAGCGCGCTGGCATTCGCGTGTTCCACTGCTTGCGCGAACTGGCCCAGCGTCGGGTGGGCAAACAGTTCCGGTAACGGGACTTCCACGCCCAACCGGCTGCGGATCGACGAGGCCAGTTGCACGGCCAGCAGCGAGTGGCCGCCGAGGTCGAAGAAGTTGTCGTGGAGGCCCACGCGGTCGATCTTGAGGATGTCCGACCAGATCGTGCTTAACGTCTGCTCGGTTTCCGTGCGCGGGGCGACGTAGTCGGTGCCGCTTTGCGGGGCGTCCGGTGTGGGCAAGGCACGGCGGTCGAGCTTGCCGTTCGGCGTCAGCGGCAAGGCGTCCAGCCACACCAGTTGCGACGGGATCATGTACTCCGGCAGCCTGCGCGACAGCGCCTGGCGCAATGCCTGCACGTTTGCCGGTTCTTGACCGTGGGCCGCCACCACGTAAGCCACCAGGCGTTTTTGTCCCGGCTGATCCTCGCGGATCGTCACCGCCGCGTCGCGCACCTCGGGCTGCCCGCGCAGCGTGGCTTCGATCTCGCCCAACTCGATGCGGAAGCCGCGCAGCTTCACTTGCTGGTCGATTCGGCCCAGATACGCCAGCTCGCCAGTCGCGAGGCGACGCACGCGGTCGCCGGTGCGGTACATGCGGCTGCCCGGTGCGCCGTACGGGTTCGGCACGAAGCGTTCGGCCGTCAGGTCTGGGCGGCTTCGATAGCCGCGCGCCACGCCGTCGCCCGCGATGAACAGTTCGCCGGCCACGCCGACGGGCACCAGTTCCAGCGCGTCATCGAGGACGTGAACCTGCGTGTTGGCGATCGGTCGCCCGATGTCGATGCGCGTACCTTCCTCGCTGTGCGCCAAACGCGAGAGCGTCGACCAGATCGTGGTTTCCGTCGGGCCATACAAATTGACCAGCGACGGAACCGCTCGCAGCAAGGATTCCGCCAGATCGCACGGCAGCGCTTCGCCACCGCTCAACACCATGAACCCCGGCTTCGGTTGCCAGCCGTGATCGACCAGCATGCGCCAGGTGGACGGCGTGGCCTGCATCGCCGTGATCTGTTGCGTCTCGATTTCTCGCGCCAGACGCGACGGCTCAAGCGCCGTCTCCCGCGCTGCAATCACCACGCATGCGCCACACAAAAGCGGCAGATACAGTTCGAGCGCGGCGATGTCGAACGACAGCGTCGTTACGCTCAACAGCCGGTCGTGCGCCTGCAATGGCAGATCGCGCTGCATCGAAGCCAGCAGATTCAGCACGTTTTGCTGCGTGACCTGCACGCCCTTCGGCCGGCCTGTCGAACCGGACGTGTACAACACGTAAGCCAGTTCGCCGCCGCTGCCATCAAGCCGCACGCTGTCGAATTGTTCGGGCCCAACTGGCCATTCGCCCAGATCGAGCCGCTTGTCGTGATCAGCCAGCAAGCCGTCACGCGTCAGCACCAGCGCCGGTTGCGCGTCCTCCAGCATCATCGCCAGCCGCTTGGCGGGGAACGCCGGGTCCAGCGGAAGATACGCCCCGCCCGCCTTCATCACGGCCAGCAACGCGGCCAGCAGATCGACGCCGCGATGCAGGCACACCCCCACCACGACCTCGCGACCCACGCCCAACTCGACCAGCCGATGCGCCAGCCGATTCGCCCGCGCGTCGAGTTGCGCATACGTCAGCGCCTGATCCCCGAACCGCACCGCCACCGCATCCGGCGTGCGCGCCACCTGCGCTTCGAACGCCCCATGCACGCCCAGCGAAGGCATATACGCCATCGCCGTATCGTTCCCACCGTCCATGACCTGCCGCCGCTCGGCTTCCGCCAGCAACCCGATCAGCTGCACCGGCGCGCTCGCTTCATCCACCATCGCCCCCAGCAGCGCCTCGAAATACCCGAGATACCGCTCGATGCTCGCCCGCTCGAACAAGGACGTCGCGAACATCGCGTGGCCGGCGATACCGCCGTCGTATTCGCCGAGTTCGAGGCTGAGGTCGAGTTGCGTCAGGTCGCGCCCTTCCTCGCCGCGATCCGCCACCATCCCGTGCAGTTCCAATGTGCCCAGCGCCAGCGCGTCCTGCGCGCTGGTCTGCCATGCCAGCATCGTCTGGAACAGCGGCGCATGCGCGCGCGAGCGCGGCGGGTTGACCGCCTCGATCACCTGATCGAACGGGATGTCCTGGTGGCCTTGCGCGGCCAGCGTGGCCGCGTGCACGCGCGCCACCAGCGCGTGCGCGCGCGGTTGCCCCGACAGATCGATGCGCAACGCCAGCGTGTTGACGAACAGGCCGATCAGCGGCTCCACTTCCGTGCAGGTGCGGTTCGCCACCGGCATGCCGATCACCACCTCGTCCTGCCCCGACAGGCGGCCCAGCAGCGCCGCCCACGCCGCCAGCACCACGTTGAACACCGTCGTGCCGTGGCGCTGCGCAAACGCTCGGACCCGCCCGCTCAACGCCGCATCGAACGCCACCTCCACGCTGCTCGCGGCGTAATCCTGCACGGCGGGCCGCGCGCGGTCCGCCGGCAGCGTGGACAGCGCGGGCGCGTCGTGCAGCGAGCGAGCCCAATACGCCAACTGCGCCTGCCACGCCTCGCCGCCGAGCCGCCGGCGTTGCCACGCGACGTAATCGGCGTACTGGATCGGCAGCGGGCCGAGCGGATCGGCGCGCCCCGCGCTGAAGGCCTGGTACAGCGCGCTGAATTCGCGGATCAGCACGCCCATCGACCAGCCGTCGCTGACGATGTGATGCATCGTCACCAGCAGCACATGCTCGCGCTCGCCGAGCTTCAGCAGCCGGCCGCGCACCAGCGGCCCGGTGGCGAGATCGAACGCCGTGGAGGCTTCCGCCCGCAGGTGCCGCTGCGCCTGAGCGTCGATATCGGCATTGACATCGGCCGTGCCGCTCGGGCTCAGGTCGTGCGTCGCCAGCGCGAACGGCGCCGGCGCATCGATGCGCTGCACCGGCTCGCCGCCGACCACCTCGAAGCACGTGCGCAGCGCCTCATGGCGTTCGACGATGCGATCGAGCGCCCGGCGCAGGGCCGCCACATCCAGCGCGCCGCTCAGACGCACGCCGGCCGGCACGTGATACGCCGCGCCGGCCCGGCTGTCGAGCCGGTCGAGGAACCACATGCGCTGCTGCGCGAACGACAACGGCATCGCCGCGTCGCGCGCCACCGGCACCGGCGCCTCGTCGTCCGCCGTGGGCAAGCCCGGGGCTTCCGCCGCCAGCAGCGCCAGCAGCTCTTCCTTGAGGGCATCGAGTGAAAGATCTTCCACGGTCGTTCCTTGTTCAGCGTTGGCCGTCATGCTTGCCTCGTCCTGCCGGGCGCGGCGGCGTGGCGCCTGCGCCGTTGCTCGCCGCGCCGCGCCGCGGCGTCGACCTGGGTTTTGATCTGCGAGTGTTGCGCGTCGGCGTCGGCATGCAGCAGGCTCGCGAGTTGGGAAATCGTCGGGTACTGGAACAGATCGATGATCGACACGGGCCTCGACGTCAGGCTCGCCAGGCGCTGATGCACGCGCACCAGCAGCAGCGAGTGGCCGCCGAGTTCGAAGAAGTTGTCGTGGATGCCCACGCGGTCGAGCTTCAACACCTCGGACCAGATCGCGCTCAGGGTTTTTTCGACCTCGGTGCTCGGGGCCACGTACTCCGATTCGGCTCGCAACGCGTCCGGTGTCGGCAGCGCGCGGCGGTCGAGCTTGCCGTTCGGGGTTTGCGGCAGCGCGTCGAGCCACATCAGTTGCGACGGGACCATGTAGTCGGGCAGCGTGAGCGACAGGGCTTGTCTCAGGGCTTGCGTGCCGGTGGGCGCGTGGCCTTCGGCCGCAACGACGTAGCCCACGAGGCGCTTGTGGCCCGGCTGATCCTCGCGGACCATCGCCGCCGCGTCGCGCACTTCAGGGAGGCTGCGCAGCGTGGCTTCGATTTCACCCAACTCGATGCGGAAGCCGCGCAGCTTCACTTGTTGGTCGATCCGGCCGAGGTATTCGAGTTCGCCATGTGGCAGCCAGCGCACCAGATCCCCGGTGCGATACATGCGGCTGCCGGGTTCGCCGTACGGATTCGGCACGAAGCGTTCGGCTGTGAGGTCAGGACGATCACGGTAGCCGCGTGATACGCCCGCACCGGCGAGGAACAATTCGCCCGCCACCCCGATCGGTACGAGTTCCAGTGCTTCATCGAGGATGTGCGCCTGCGTGTTCGCTACCGGACGGCCGATATCGATGCGGATGCCGTGATCGCTAGGAAACACGCGCGAGATCGTCGAATACATCGTGGTTTCGGTCGGGCCGTAGAGATTCACGACCGATGCGACCGATTGGAGAAGTTCTTCGGCCAAATCGCGCGGCAGGGCTTCGCCGGTGCTGATCAGCAGGAAATCCTTGGCCGGTGTCCAGCCGAAATCCATCAACATCCGCCACGTCGATGGTGTGGCTTGCATCGCCGTGATTTCACGGGATTCGAGCGCGTGAGACAGCTTCGACGGATCGAGCGCGGTTTCTCTCGACGCGATTACCACGCAGGCACCGCTGAACAAAGGCAGACACAGCTCCAGCGCGGCGATATCGAACGACAGCGTCGATACGCTCAACAACTTGTCTTGCGCTTCCAGCTTCAGATCGCGCTGCAAGGACATGAGGATGTTCAGCATCCCATGCTGGGTGACTTGGACACCCTTCGGCCGGCCTGTCGAACCCGACGTGTACAGGATGTAGGCGATCTGATCGCCGTCGGGCCGTGCATCGCGCCGGAAATCGCTATTGCCGGCCGGCCATTCGCTCAGGTCCAAACGTTTTGCGTGGTCGGCCAGCAAACCCTCGTTCGTCAGCACCAACGCCGGTTGCGCGTCGTCCAGCATCATCGCCAGCCGCTCGGCCGGGAACGCCGGGTCCAGCGGCAAATAACCGCCGCCGGCCTTCATGACACCGAGCAACGCTGCCAACAGATCGATACCGCGATGCATGCAGATGCCGACCATCACATCGGGGCCGACGCCGCGTGTCACCAAATGATCCGCCAGCCGATTCGCACGCGCGTTCAACTGCGCATAGGTCAGCGCCTCGTCATCGAAGCGCACCGCGACCGCTTCGGGAGTTCGCGCCACCTGCGCCTCGAACATCCCCTGCACGCTTTGCGCACGCTCGCACGTCATCGCCGTATCGTTCCAGCCCAGCATGACTTGCCGGCGTTCCGCCTCCGGCAGCATCTTCAGTTGCACCATCGGCTGGCCGCTATCGGCCACCATGCCGTCGAGCAGCGCCGTGAAATACCCGAGATACCGCTCCACGCTCGCGCGTTCGAACAGCGACGTCGCGAACGTCAAACTCCCAGCGATAAGGTCGTCGTACTCGCCCAGCTCCAGCGTCACGTCGAACTGCGCCGGGACGGCCGCGGGCGCCATCCCCCGCAGCGTCACCGTGCCGAGATCGAGATCGGCCCGCGCCGTGTTCTGCCAGACCAGCATCGACTGGAACAGCGGCGCATGCGCCATCGAGCGCGACGGATTGACCGCCTCGATCACCTGATCGAACGGCACGTCCTGATGGCTTTGCGCCGCCAGCGTCGTGTCGTGCACACGCTTGAGCAGTTCGCTCACGGCCGGGCGGCCCGACAGATCGATACGCAACGCCAGCGTATTGACGAAGAACCCGATCAGCGGCTCGACTTCCGAGCGCATCCGGTTCGCCACCGGCGTGCCGATCACCACGTCGTCCTGCCCCGACAGGCGGCCCGCCAGTGCGGCCCACGCGGCCAGCACCACGTTGAACACCGTCGTGCCCTGCTGCCGGGCCAATGCCTTGATGCCCGCGCTCAGTGCGGCATCGAAGCGAATCTCGACGCTCTGCCCCGCGTAATCCTGCACAGCGGGCCGGGCGTGATCGAGCGGCAACGCGGTCAGTTCCGGCGCGCCTTGCAACGTCGTCTTCCAGTAAGCCAGTTGCCGTTGCAGCACGTCGCCCGCGAGCCAGTGGCGCTGCCACGCCGCGTAATCGCCGTACTGGATCGCCAGCGGCGTCAGCGGATCGTCACGCCCCTCGCTGAACGCCCGATACAGCGCGCCGAACTCGCGAATCAGCACGCCCATCGACCAGCCGTCGCTGACGACGTGATGCATCGTCACCAGCAGCACATGCTCGCGCTCGCCGAGCTTCAGCAGCCGGCCGCGCACCAGCGGCCCCGCCGACAGATCGAACGGCGCGCCGGCGTCGTCCCGCGCATGACGCAGCACCTCGTGTTCCGCGTCGGCCAGCCCGCTCAAGTCGTGCACCGACAGCGCGAACGAGGTGGGCGAGTCGATGCGCTGCACCGGCTCGCCCTCCACCAGCACGAAGCGGGTGCGCAGCACCTCATGACGCGCGACGATGCGGTTCAATGCCAGCCGCAACGCCTCGACATCGAGCTCACCGCTCAAGCGCACGCCCACCGGAATGTGATACGCGGCGCTGGCGCGCGGGTCGAGCTGGTCGAGGAACCACAGCCGCTGCTGCGCGAACGACAGCGGCGCGGCGTCGCCGGCTTCGCGCCCGCCGATCGGCGGCAGCGCGCTCGTGCCCGCGTGCTCCACCACCCGCGCGAACCGTTCCAGCACCGGATGCGCGAACAGCTCGGCCAGCGCCACTTCCACGTTCAGGCGGCTGCGGATTGCCGATACAAGCTGCACGGCCAGCAACGAGTGCCCGCCCAGATCGAAGAAATTGTCGTGCACGCCCACCCGCCCGACCTTCAGCACCGCCGACCAGATCTCGGCGAGCGCCTGCTCGGTGGGCGTGCGCGGCGCGACATGATCCGCCCCGCCGTGCAATTCGCCCGGCGCAGGCAGCGCGCGGCGGTCGAGCTTGCCGTTCGGCGTGAGCGGCAGCGCATCGAGCCGCATCAGTTGCGACGGCACCATGTAGTCGGGCAGCGTCGCGGCCAGCGTGTGCCGCAGCGCCGGCAGGTCCGCCGCGGCGTGGCCGTCGGCCGTCACCACGTAGCCCACCAGGCGCCGGTGGCCGGGCTGATCCTCGCGCACGATCACCGCCGCGTCGCGCACGGCAGGCTGCGCGCGCAGCGCCGCTTCGATCTCGCCCAATTCGATGCGGAAGCCGCGCAGCTTCACCTGATGATCGATCCGGCCCAGATATTCCAGCTCGCCGTTCGCGAGCCGGCGCACCCGATCGCCGGTGCGATACATGCGGCCGCCCGCCGCGCCATGCGGATCGGGCACGAAGCGCTCGGCCGTCAGGTCCGGCCGGCCGCGATAGCCGCGCGCCACGCCGTCGCCCGCGATGAACAACTCGCCGGCCACGCCGGGAGGCAGCCTCCGCCCGTCGGCATCGAGCACGTGCAGCCGCACGTTGGCCAGCGCCCGGCCGATCGACGGATCGCGTGCGGCGTCGGCCGCGATCCGCTGCACCGACGCGCACACCGTGCCCTCGGTCGGGCCGTACGCGTTGAAGAAGCGGCGCCCGTTGGCCCAGCGCGCCGCCAGCGCCTGCGTGCAGGCCTCGCCCGCGGTGACCAGCGTATGCACCGACGGCAAGGCATCGGCGTCCATCGAGGCGAGCACGGCCGGCGGCAGCGTGGCGATCTGCACGCCCAGGCGGGCGATGGTCGCCTCCAGCGGGCCGCGCGGCATCAGCCGCTCGCGCGGCGCCAGACACAGCGTCGCGCCGGCCGTCAGCGCCATGAAGATGTCGGTGACCGAGGTGTCGAAACTGAAGCGCGCGAACAGCAGCGCGCGCTCGCCCGGCTTCGCGCCGAACAGCGGCGTTTGCGCATGGATCAGGTTCACCAGGCCGCCGTGCGCGAGCTGCACGCCCTTCGGCAGCCCGGTGGAGCCGGAGGTGTAAATGCAGTAGGCCAACTGGGCCGGGTGCGTGGGCCGTTGCAGATTGCCGTCGGGCCAGCCGGATACATCGATGGCGTGCGGGCCGTTCAGCGCGAGCGCGCCGTCGGGCAGCCGCTCGAGCAGCGCGTGATCGGCGAGCACCAGCCGCGGTGCGCAGTCGCGCAGCATCTGGCGCAGCCGTTCGTCGGGCAATTGCGTATCGAGCGGCACGTAGGCGCCGCCGGCCTTCAGCACGCCGAGGATCGCCACCAGCATGTCGATGCCGTGCGGCAGGCACAGCGCCACCGGCACCTCCGGGCCGACGCCGCGCGACACCAGCTCGCGGGCCAGCCGGTTGGCGCGCGCATTGAGCGCGGCGTAGCTCAGGGCCGTCTCGTCGAAGATCACCGCCAGCGCATCGGGCGTGCTCGCCGCCTGCGCCTCGAACATGCCGTGCGCGCTCTGCGACGGGTCGCGCGCCTCGGCCGGATCGTTGCCGTCCTGGGCCAGGGCTTGCCGCTCGGCGGCCGTCAGCATGTCGAGTTGCCGCACCGGCCGGTTCGCGTCGGCCACCAGCGCGTCGAGCAGCGTCGTGAAGTAGCCGAGGTAGCGCTCGACGCTCGCGCGCTCGTAGAGCGCGGTGGCGAACGTCAGGCTGCCGGCGATGCCGTCGCCGGTTTCGCTGAGTTCCAGCGTCACGTCGAACTGCGCCTGGTCGCGCTCGGGGGCCATGCCCCGCAGCGTCACGTCGCCGAGATCGAGGTCGGCCTGGGCCTGGCTCTGCCAGACCAGCATCGACTGGAACAGCGGCGCGTGCGCCATCGAGCGCGACGGGTTGGCGGCCTCGATCACCTGTTCGAACGGCAGGTCCTGGTTCGCCTGGGCCGCGAGCGTCGCCGCGTGCACGCGGGTCACCAGTTCGCCCGCGCCGAGGTGGCCCGACAGGTCGATGCGCAGCGCCAGCGTGTTGACGAAGAAGCCGATCAGCGGCTCGACCTCGGTGCGCGTGCGGTTCGCCACCGGCGTGCCGATCACCACGTCGTCCTGCCCCGACAGGCGGCCGGCCAGCAGCGCCCACGCGGCCAGCACCACGTTGAACACCGTGGTGCCGCGCTGCTGCGCGAACGCCTTGATGCGGCCGCCGAGCGCGGCGTCGATCCGCACGCCGAGGCTCTCGCCCGCGTAGTCCTGCGCCGCCGGGCGCGCGTGGTCGGGCGGCAAGGTGCTCAGTTCCGGCGCGCCCTGGAGCGTGGCTTTCCAGTAGGCAAGCTGCTGTTGCAGCACCTCGCCCGCGAGCCAGCGGCGCTGCCACACCGCGTAATCCGCGTACTGGATCGGCAGCGGGGCCAGCGGGTCGTCGCGCCCCTCGCGGAACGCGCGATACAGCGCGCCCAGTTCACGCACCAGCACGCTCATCGACCAGCCGTCGCTGACGATGTGATGCATCGTCACGAACAACACATGCTCGCGTTCGCTCAGGCGCAGCAGGCGGCCGCGCACCAGCGGCCCCGCCGAGAAATCGAACGGCTCGCCCGCTTCGGCCTCGGCATGCGCGTGCACGCCGCGTTCCGGGTCGGGCTGCGCGGCCAGATCGTGCAGCGTCAGCGCGAAGCGCGCGTGCGCATCGATGCGCTGCATCGGCACGCCGTCGGTCGCATCGAAGCGGGTGCGCAGCACCGCGTGCCGCGCGACGATCCGGTCCAGCGCGCGGCGCAGCGCCTCGGTATCGAGTGCGCCGCTCAGGCGCACGCTCACCGGAATCCGGTATGCCGCGCTGGCGCGCGGGTCGAGCCGGTCGAGGAACCACAGGCGCTGCTGCGCGAACGACAGCGGCACGGCTTCGCCAGATTCGCGCGGCTCGATCGGCGGCAGGCGGCTCGCGCCGGCCTGTTCGAGCACCTGCGCGAAGCGGCCCAGCGTGGGATGCGCGAACAGTTCCGCCAGCGGCACTTCCACGCCGAGCCGGCTGCGGATCGCCGACGCCAGTTGCACGGCCAGCAGCGAATGGCCGCCCAGTTCGAAGAAATTCTCGTGCAGGCCCACGCGTTCGACCTTCAGCACCTCGGCCCAGATCGCCGCGAGCGTCCGCTCGGCTTGCGTGCCCGGCGCGACGTAGGCCGCGCCGCTCGTCATCTCGCCCGGCGCGGGCAGCGCGCGCCGGTCCACCTTGCCGTTCGGCGTCAGCGGCAGCGCGTCCAGCCAGATCAGTTGCGCCGGCACCATGTAGTCCGGCAAGCTCTTCGCCAGCGCCTCGCGCAGCACGTAAGGCTCGGCCCGCGCGTGGCCGTCGGCCGGCACCGCGTAGCCGACGAGGCGCTTTTCGCCGGCATCGGCCTCGTGCATGAGCACGGCGGCGTCGCGAACCTGCGGCAACGCGCGCAGCGCGGCTTCCACCTCGCCCAGCTCGATGCGGAAGCCGCGGATCTTGACTTGATGGTCGATCCGGCCGAGATATTCCAGATTGCCGTCGGCCAGCCAGCGCACCAGGTCGCCGGTGCGGTACATCCGGCTTCCCGGCTCGCCGTACGGGTTCGGCACGAAGCGCTCGGCTGTCAGGTCCGCTCGGCCGCGATAGCCGCGCGCGAGTCCTGCGCCCGCCACGAACAGTTCACCCGCTACGCCGATAGGAACCGGCTCCAGCGAGGCATCCAGCACGTACGCCTGTGCGTTCGCAACAGGCCTGCCGATCGGCGGCGCTTGCAGCCGCGCGCCTTCTGCTTCGTAGGCCGTCGCGCATACGGTCACTTCAGTCGGTCCGTAAGCGTTGAAGAAGCGCCGTCCTTGCGACCATTGCGCGACCAGTTCTTGCGAGCACGCCTCGCCTGCACTGATCAACGTGTGCAACGTCGGCATCGATTCGGGGGAACTGGCGGCCAGTACCACCGGCGGCAGCGTCGCCACCTGAACGCCCAGGCGTGCGATGGTCGCTTCGAGCGTCAGCCCCGGCATCAGTTGATCGCGGGGCGCCAGGCACAGCGTCGCGCCTGCGCTCAGGGCCATGAAGATTTCCCACGTCGAGGCGTCGAAGCCGAACGCCGCGAATTGCAGCACGCGTTCGCCGGGCTGCACGCCGAACAGCCTCGATTGCGCATGCGCGAGGTTCAGCAAGCCTTCGTGCGGAAGCTGCGCGCCCTTCGGCTGCCCCGTCGAGCCCGACGTGTAGATCACGTAGGCCAGTTGCCGAGGGTGCACGTCCAACCCGAGGCGTTCGGTCGGCTGCGAAGCGATCGCCGCCGCGTGCTCGTCCACCAGCAGGCGGAACAGCATCAAACCGGGCACATGGTCGGATAGCGCCGAGGTCGTGATGAGCAACGGCAGCGCGGCATCCTCGACGATCCACGCCAAACGGTCCGACGGTTGCGACGGATCGAGCGGCGCGTAAGCCCCGCCCGCCTTCAGCACGGCCAGCACCGCCACCACCAACTCGATCGAACGATCCAGGCAGATCGCCACCGGCGTTTCCGGCTGCACGCCCATCGCCTGAAGACGGTGCGCCATTTGGTTGGCACGTGCATCGAGTTGCGCGTAGGTGAGCGCTTCATCGGCAAATATCAAAGCCACGGCATCCGGCGTGCGATCGACCTGCGCCTCGAACAGCGCCTGAACGTTGCGCGCGACGCCGCGATCGGACGCCGTGTCGTTCCATCCGGCCAGCACCTGCGCCCGCTCATCATCGGGCAGCAGCGCGAGCCGGCCGACCGGCGTGTGCGGCGCCTCGACCACCGCGCGCAACAGCACCGCGTAATGCGCGAACAGGCGTTCGATCGTCGTGCGCTCGAACAGATCGGTGTCGTATTCCACCGCGCCCACCAGATCGCCGTCGGCCTCGTGCAGATGCACCGACAGATCGAGCTTCGCCGTCGCGCCGTGGGCATCCAGCATCTCGATCGTCAAGCCCGGCAATGCCAGCGCGGCCGACGGCTCGTTCTGCAGGTTGAACGACACCTGGCAGATCGGGGCATGGCTGGTGGTGCGGCCCGGATTCAGCGCATCGACCACCTGCTCGAACGGCAGATCCTGGAACGCATAGGCCTGCAACGCGTCCGAGCGCACCTGCGCGAGCAGCGCGTCGAACGGCAGCGCCGGTTCGGCGCGCACGCGCAGCGTCAGCGTATTGACGAAGAAGCCGATCAGCGGCTCGATCTCCGCGTGATGACGGTTCGCGCTCGGCAGGCCGATGCATACGTCGTGCTGGCCGGCATGCCGCCCGAGCACCACGCCGAGCGCGGCGGCGAGCGTCATGAACAGGCTTGCGCCCGCGCGCTGGCTGAGGGTCTTCAAATCACGGTTCAGCGCAGCCGGCCAGCGCAGCGGCAGGATCGCGCCGCGCTGCCGTTTCACCGCGGGCCGGGGCCGGTCGGTCGGCAGGGTGAGCAGTTCGGGCGCGCCTTGCAGCGCGTCGCGCCAGTACGCCAGTTGCCGTGCGAGCACGGCTTCGGTCAGCCAGCCGCGCTGCCACGTCGCGTAATCGGCGTACTGGATCGCGAGCGGCGCGAGCGGATCGGCCTGCCCCTGGCTGAAGGCGTGATACAACGCGCTGAACTCGCGCACCAGCACGCTCATCGACCAGCCGTCGCTCGCGATGTGGTGCATCGTCGCCAGCAGCACATGCTCGTGCTCGGCGAGACGCAGCAGCCGACCGCGCACGAGCGGCCCGGCGGCCAGGTCGAACGGCGTATCGCTTTCGTCCGCGAAATGGCGGCGCACCTGCGCCTGCGCGTCGTCCTCGTCGGCCTCGCTGCTCAGGTCGTGCTCCGCCAGCGCGAAATGCGCATGAAGCGCCACGCGCTGCACCGGCTCGCCGTCCACCACTCCGAAGCGCGTGCGCAGCATCTCGTGACGCGCGACGATCCGGTCCAGCGCGCGGCGCAGCGCCTCGGCATCGAGCGCGCCGCTCAGGCGCAGGCCCACCATCACGTGATAGGCCGTGCTCGCGCCCTGCTCCAGCCGGTCGAGGAACCACAGGCGCTGCTGCGAGAACGACAGCGCGGCGGCCTCATCGCGACCGCAATCGCGCGCCACGATCGGCGGCAAGGCGCTGGTGCCCGCCTGCTCGACCGCGTCGGCGAACTGCCCGAGCGTGGGATGCGCGAACAGTTCGGCCAGCGCCACCTCCACGCCGAGCCGGCCGCGCACGCGCGAGGCCAGTTGCACGGCCAGCAGTGAATGCCCGCCCAGTTCGAAGAAGTTTTCGTGCAGGCCCACCCGCTCGACCTTCAGCACCTCGGCCCAGATCTGCGCGAGCGCGCGCTGCGTCGCGGTGCGCGGCGCGGCATAGGCCGCGTCGCTGACGATCGCGTCCGGCGCCGGCAGCGCGCGGCGGTCGAGCTTGCCGTTCGGCGTGACGGGCAGCGCAGCGAGCCACACCACCTGCGCCGGCACCATGTAGTCGGGCAGCGTGCCCGACAGCGCATCCTTGAGCGCCGCCAGCCCCGGCGCGGCGTGCCCGTGCGCCGCCACCGCGTAGGCCACCAGCCGCCGGTCGCCCGGCGCGTCCTCGCGCACCATCGCCACCGCGTCGGCCACCGCATCGAGCGCGCGCAGCGCCGTCTCGATCTCGCCGAGTTCGATCCGGAAACCGCGCAGCTTCACCTGATGATCGATCCGCCCGAGATACTGCAACACGCCCTGGGGCAGCCAGCGCGCGCGGTCGCCGGTGTGATACAGCCGGGCCTGCGGGTCGGTCGAGAACGGATCGGCGACGAAGCGCTCGGCTGTCAGCGCCGGCTGGTTCAGGTAGCCGCGCACGACGCCCGATCCGCCCAGGTACAGGTCGCCCGGCACGCCGATCGGCACCGGCCGCAACCGTGCGTCGAGCACGTAGGCGCGCATGTTGCCGATCGGCTTGCCGATCGGCACGCCGTGCCCTGGCGAGGCTTCCGTGATCTCGTGGCACACCGCGAACGTGGTGGTTTCGGTCGGGCCGTAGGCATTGAGCAGCCGCCGCGGCGGACCGCTCGCGAGCACCCGCGCGATCGCGGCCGGGTCGAGCTGCTCGCCGCCCACCAGCAGGCAGTCGAAGCGCGCGAACGCGCCGCTGTCGTGCGCGGCCAATTGATTGAACAGCGCGGTGGTCAGGAACATCACGTCGGCGCCGTGCCGTTCGAGCGCCTGCAGGAAGCGGCGCGGATCGAGCGCGGTCTGCCTGCCGATGCAGGCGAGGCGCGCGCCCGTCAGCAAGGCGCCCCAGATCTCGAAGGTCGCCGCGTCGAACGCCAGGTTCGACACGTGTGCGACGACATGACCGGCGCGCAGTTCGACGTAATCGGTGTTGACGACCAGGTCGATCACCGAGCCGTGCTCGACCATCACGCCCTTGGGGCGGCCCGTCGAACCCGACGTGTAGATCAGATACGCGAGCGACTGGCGGTGGCCGTCGAGGCCGAGCGGCGTGTCGGGCCTTGCCGCCCACGGCGCATGCGGCGCGTCGAGTTCGATCGTGTGGCCGGCGAAACCGCCTTCTGCCAGGCGGCCCGCCAGCGCGGCTTGCGTGACCACGTGCGCGGCGCCGCTGTCGTCCAGCATCAGCGCGAGCCGTTGCGGCGGATGCGCGGGGTCGAGCGGCACATAGGCCGCGCCGGCCTTGACGATGGCGAGCACGGTGGTGATCGCGTCGATGCCGCGCGGCAGGCACAGGCCCACGCGGCTGCCCTCGGCCACGCCGAGCGCGCGCAGGTGATGCGCGAGCCGGTTCGCGCGCCGGTCGAGCTGGCGATAGGTCAGATGGGTCGGGGCGGCCGGGGCGTCATTGTCATCGCCGTCATCGTCGTACACCACCGCCACCGCGTCGGGCGTGCGATCGGCCTGCGCCTCGAACAGCGCGCCGAGGCCCGCCTGCGGCGTCGCGCGCGCCGTGTCGTTCCATTGCACGAGCAGGCGTTCGCGCTCGGCGGCGGAAAGCAGGTCGATCGCGTCGATGCAGGCCGCGTCGTCGCGCACCATGCCGGCCAGCAGCGTGGCGAGGCGCTCTAGCGTGCGCGCCATGCTCGATGGGTCGAACAGCGCGGTGGCGAACGTCAGCGTGCCGACGATCGCGCCGTGATCCTCGCGCAACTCCAGGTTCGCGTCGAACTGCGCGCGCGCCTGCTCCATCGGCAGGCCGCGCAGCGTCACGTCGCCGAGCGCGAGGCCGTCCGGCTCGGCGTTCTGCCAGTTCAGCACCAACTGGAACAGCGGCGTGTGCGTCATCGAGCGCGGCGGATTGACCGCCTCGATCACCTGATCGAACGGAATGTCCTGATGACGCTGCGCGTCCAGCGTCGCCGCATGCACGCGTTCGAGCAGCGCGCCCACGCTCGGGCGGCCCGACAGGTCGATGCGCATCGCCAGCGTGTTGACGAAGCAGCCGATCAGCGGCTCCACCTCGGTGCGCGTGCGATTCGCCACCGGCGTGCCGATCACCACGTCGTCCTGCCCGGCCAGGCGCCCCACCAGCGCGGCCCAGGCGGCCAGCATCACGTTGAAGACGGTGGTGCCGTGCCGCTGCGCGAGCGCCTTGAGCTGCCCGCTCAAGGGCGCATCGAACCGGACGTCGAGGCTGTGTCCGGTGTAGTCCTGCACGGCGGGCCGGGGGCGATCCAGCGGCAGTTCGGTCAGCGCCGGCGCGTCTTGCAGCGTGGCCCGCCAGTAGTCCTGCTGCGCCCGCAGCGCGTCGCCGGACAGCCAGCGGCGCTGCCACGCGGCGTAATCGGCGTACTGGATCGCCAGCGGCGGCAGCGGATCGTCGAGGCCCGCGGCGAACGCCCGGTACAGCACGCGCAGCTCGCCGATCAGCACGGCGAGCGACCAGTCGTCGCTGACGATGTGGTGCATGGTGGCCAGCAGCACGTGCTCGTGCTCGCCGAGCCGCAGCAGGCTGCCGCGCACCAGCGGGCCGGCCGCCAGGTCGAACGGCGCGCTTGCCTGCTCGCGCGCCAGCCGCAGCGCCTCGGCGTGCGGGTCGGCCAGGCCGGCCAGGTCGCGCTGCACCGGCACGAACGGCGCGTGCGCGGCGATGCGCTGCACCGGCTCGTCGTCCACCAGCTCGAAGCGGGTGCGCAGCACCTCGTGCCGCTCGACGATCCGCGCGAGCGCGCGGCGCAGGGCCTCGGCGTTCAACGCGCCGCTCAGGCGCAGCGCCACGTTGACGTGATAGGCCGCGCCGGCCTGCCGGTCGAGCCGGTCGAGAAACCACAGCCGGCGCTGCGCGAACGACAGCGGCATGCCCGCCTCGCGCGCCACCGGCGTCGGCCGGGCATCGTCGTCGTCGGCCGGCAGGTCGCCCGCTTCGGCGGCCATCAGCGCCAGCAATTCCTGCTTGATCGCGTCCAGAGACAGCTCTTCCATCGCCCGCTCCCTAGTTGGCGCTCGCCTTCGCGCGGCGCTTTTCTTCCAGCAGCTTCATCAACGCTTCCCGCGACATGCCGTCGAGGTTGGCCTTGGCGGCTTCGATGAAGGTCTTCTCCGACGCGGCCTTCTTCTGCGCCACGGCCTCGTCCACCTTGCGCGTCAGCAAGGCCACGGTGGGCGCCTCGAACACGTTGTGCAGCCCGAAGTTGACCTGGAACACGTCGCGAATTCGCGCCAGCATTTGCAGCGCCAGCAGCGAGTGGCCGCCGTTCTCGAAGAAGTTGTCGTCCACGCCCAAGGCCTCGGTGCCGAACAACTGGCGCCACAGCGCGAGCAGCCGCGTCTCGGTGGGCGCTTCGGGATCGTTGAGCACGCCGGTTGTGCCGGTCTGCTCGGCGCGCGGGCCCGCTTCCGATGCCAAGCCTGCATTGGCGGCGGCCACGCGCTCGGCGAATTGCGAAAACGCGTACGGCGACACGACGATCCGGGGCGCGGCGCATCGCGTCAGCAGCTCGAACACCTGCACGCCCTCGGCGTTCAGGATGCCGATGTCGCCGGCCGTATCACCCGCATCCGCCGCGTTCGCCGTGTACCCGGCCTGCGCCGCCATGCCGGTCTCGTGCCAGGTGCCCCAATCGACCGACAGCACGTTCGCACCCGACGCGGCCCGCTCCGCCTGCGCGAACAGGTCGAGGAACGCGCTGGCCGCGCAGTAGTCGGTCTGGCCGATCGTCGGGCACAGGCCGTTGACCGAGCCGCACAGGATCGTGAAATCGAGCCGGTCGAGCGCGAAGTGCCGCTTCAGCCGCGCGGTGCCGGCAACCTTGGCGGCGAGCAGCCGCTCGGCCGCCTCGCGGGTGCGGAAATGCAGCAGCGCGATGTCGCCCACGCCGGCCGCGTGGAAGATGCCGCTCGGCTTGCCGACAGCCGCGACGCGCTCGGCGAGGCGCGCGACGTCGGCGTCGGACGCCAGATCGGCTGCCACGTAGTGCACGCGCGCGCCCTTGCGTTCGAGCGCACGGATGCTGGCGATCTTGATGCTGACGGCGTCGTCCGCGCCGTGTTCGGCCAGCCACGCATCCCATTCGCTCGCGTGCGGCAGCGCGGTGCGGCCCGCCAGCACGAGCGCGGGCGCCTTGACGCGATCGGCGACATGCTGCGCGAACACCATGCCGATGCCGCCCAGGCCGCCCGTGACGAGATACACGCCTGCGTCGCGCAGCGCGAACACCGGCTCGTCCGCCGCGAGGTCGGTGGGCACGATCTCCTCGACCCACGCGCCGCGCCCGCGCAGCGCCACCTGCCCGGTGCCGCGATTGCGCAGGACTTCGTCGCCCAGCAGGCCGGCGATGCTCGACGCGGGCGCGCTCAACTCGCTCGCGACGACATCCACGTAATTGACGAGCAGGTTGCGGAATTCGAGCGGGATCACCTTGCAGGCCGCCGCGATCAGCGCCGCGTGCGGGCGCAGCGGTTCGTCGCCGAGCACGGCATGCACGCCGTGGCCGGCCACCGTCAGCGAGATCGGCTCCGGGCTCTGGATGTTGCCGAGCACGTTGGCGAGGCCGAGCAGGTCGTGGTAGCGCGAATGACCGAGCGCGTCGTCCGGTTCCGACAGCGACCACAGATGCAGCAGCGCCACCGGCAGCCGGCCGGTCTGCACCAGATGCGCGAACAGCGCCGCGTAGTGCTCGGGGTTCGACGGGTTCACGGCCAGCGCATCGCCCGCGTCGAGCGACAGCGCGTCCGCCTCGCGCACCAGCACGACGTTCGCCTCTCTCGCGCGCAGCGCCTGTACCACCGCGTCCGTTTGCGCGCCCGGGTTGCCGAACACCAGCACCGGCCCGGCGAGCGGCGCGGTGCGCGCCTTGCGCGGCAGTTCGGCGCGCCGCCGCCACGACGGCAGGTACAGCCACTTCGACACGTCGGCCTGCTTGCCCTGCACCGGCGCGGCCGATGCCGCAAGCTGCGGCTCGAACGCCGCGCCCGAGGCCTCGATCCAATGCCGCTCGCGCTCGAACGCATAGGTCGGCAACGGAATCCGGTGTCGCGCCTCGCCCGCGTGCAGGGCCGCCCAGTCGACCGGCACGCCATGCGCCCACAGCGCGCCGAGCGCACCGGCCACCGCCTGCGCCGCCGGCTGCGTTTGCCTGATATCGGGCAGCGTCGGCACCACGCAGCGCGCCGGGTTCGGCGCGAGGCCGTACTTGACGAGGTTGGCGAGCGTCTTGCCGGGGCCGACCTCGATCCACGCGCCGTCGCCGTCGTTCGCGACCGTTTGCGCGCAATCGGCGAAGCGCACCGCGCCGAGCAGGTGCGAGACCCAGTAGCCCGGATCGGTCGCGGCTTCGTGGGTGATCCATTCGCCCGTGACGTTGGAGGCGAAGCGGATCGCCGGCGCGTGCAGCGGCACGCGTTCGACACAGGCGCGGAACTCGGCCGCCACGCCGTCCAGCAGCCCGGAGTGGAAGGCGCGCGTCACGCGCAGCCGCGAGCAGTCGATCGACCGTTCGCGCAGCGTCGCCTCCAGCCGCTCGATCGCCTCGGGCGTGCCGGACACCGCGCACGAGGCGGGCGAATTGACGGCGGCGATCCACAGATCCGCGCCCAGCAGCGCGCGGATCGCGGCCTCGCCGTCGTGCACGGCCAGCATCGCGCCGGCCGGCGAGCGCGCCATCAGCTTGCCGCGCTCGCCCACCAGCCGCACCGCGTCTTCCAGCGAGAACACGCCGGCAAGACAGGCGGCCACGTATTCGCCGATGCTGTGCCCCAGCATCGCCGTCGGCGCGATGCCGAGGCCGATCAGGTAGCGCGCCAGCGCGTATTCGACCGAGAAGATCGCCGGCTGCGCCAGGTCCGTGGCGTCGATGGCGGCGCTCGCCCGCTCGGCCTCGGCCGGCGACGGGAACAGCACGGCGCGCAGGTCGAGCGCGTGGATCTCGCGAAACAGCGCCAGGCACGCATCGAGTTCGCGCGCGAAGGCCGGCTCGGCGTCGTGAAGCTCGCGCGCCATGCCGGCGTATTGAATGCCCTGCCCCGGGAACATGAACACCACCGGCAGCGCCGACGCGCCGCGCTCGGCGGCGTGGCTGACGGCGATCTCGCCGCTGCCGTCGAGCTGGCGAAGCGCATCGTCCAGGCTGTCGCAGGCGATCGACGCGCGATACGCGAAATGCTCGCGGCCCACCTGCGTCGTGAACGCGGCGTCTGCGAGCGAGATACCCGGCTCGTCGGCCAGGCGCTGCCGCAGCCGCGCCATCCCGGCGCGCACCGCGGCCGGCGTCTTGGCCGAGACCAGCAGCGTCGGGGTCCGGCGCGACGGCGCGGCCGGTGCCGGTGCCGGCGGCGGCGCTTCGGCCACGATCAGATGCGCGTTGGTGCCGCCGATCCCGAACGAACTGACGCCGGCGATGCGGCCGGCCGCCTTCGGCTGCCAGGCTTGCAGTTCGGCATTGATGTAGAACGGGCTGTTCGCCAGGTCGAAGTTCGGATTCGGGCGCTTGAAGTGCAGCGTCGGCGCGATCTCCCGGTGCCGCAGCGCCTGCGTGACCTTGATCAGGCCGGCCACGCCGGCCGCGGCGTCGAGATGGCCGATATTGGTCTTGACCGCGCCGATCGCGCATGCGCGCGGCGCGAAGCCGTCGGTGGCGAATACATGGTTGAGCGCGCGCAGCTCGATCGGGTCGCCGAGGATCGTGCCGGTGCCGTGCGCCTCGATATACGACACGTCCTCCGGCCCCACCCCGGCCACCGCCAGCGCCTCGGAAATCACGCTCATCTGGCCCGTCACGCTCGGCGCGGTGAAGCCGACCTTCTGCGAGCCGTCGTTGTTGACGGCCGAGCCGAGGATCACGGCGTGGATCGTGTCGCCGTCGGCCAGCGCGTGCTCGAGCTTCTTCAGCACCACGATGCCCACGCCGTTGCCGCCGATGGTGCCCGCCGCGTCCGCGTCGAACGTGCGGCAATGGCCGTCGGGCGAGCTGATGTCGCCTTCGGCGTAGAAGTAGCCTTCCTCGCGGAAGTTGCGCAGCGACACGCCGCCCGCCAGCGCGAGGTCGCACTCGCCGTTCAGGATCGCCTGGCAGGCGGTATGGACGGCCACCAGCGAGGTGGAACAGGTGGTCTGGATCGTCACGGCCGGCCCGCGCAGGTTCAGCTTGTACGACAGCATCGAGCACAGCGCGTCCTTGCTGGTGCCGATCATCAGTTGCATCGGGTTCAGCGTGGCCATCAGGCCCGGGTTCTGCATGAGGTTCTCGAACAGGTAGCGGCTGTACGAGACACCGGCATACACGCCCACCAGCCCCGGAAAATCGCGGCGCGCGTAGCCCGACATCTCCAGCGCCTCCCACGCCACTTCCAGGAACAGGCGGTGTTGCGGATCGGTCAACGCCGCGTCGGAGGCCGTCATCTCGAAGAACTTCGCGTCGAAGCGGTCGATGTCCTTCACCACCGCGCCGGCCCGCACGTAGTTCGGGTTGGCGAGCGTGGCGGCATCGACGCCGGCCTTCAGCAGCGTGTCCTCGGAATACGACTCGATGCATTCCACGCCCGCGCGCAGGTTGGCCCAGAACGCGTCCACGCTGTCGGACTTCGGGAACCGACCGCTCAACCCGATGATGGCGACGGCGTTCTGATGCGGGTCTTCGTGATCTTCGTGATCGATGTGATCGTTCATGCCGATTACCTATTTATCAAGTGCGTGGCCTCGGGCCGCGCTGTGGAATGCCGGTTGGAGCGAGTCGAGCAAGCCGACGCGGCCCGTCAATCGACCTTCTCCCGCACCGCCGGCGCGGCAAACCGCCTCCGCCGCCGTTCGCCGCGCCGGGCGGCCGCATCGACCTGGTGCCGGATGCGCGATTGCGCCTCGCCCTGCTCCGCGTGCAGCAGCCCGGCGAGCTGCGAGATGGTCGGGTACTGAAACAGGTCCACCACCGACACCGGCTGCGCCGCGAGCGGCACGAGCCGACGATGCAGCCGGATCAATTGCAGCGAATGGCCGCCGAGCTCGAAGAAGTTGTCGTGGATGCCCACCCGCTCGACCTGGAGCACCTCCGCCCAGATCTCGCCGAGCGCGCGCTCGGTGGCGGTGCGCGGCGCGACGTAGCCGGCCGTGCTCGCGAGCGCGCCGGGCGCGGGCAGCGCGCGGCGATCGAGCTTGCCGTTCGGCGTGAGCGGCAGCGCGTCGAGCCAGACGAGTTGCGCCGGCACCATGTAGTCGGGCAGCACGGCCGCCAGCGCGTCGCGCAGCGCCTGCGGGTTGCCGGCTTCGTGCGCTTGCGCCGCCACCACGTAGCCGACCAGGCGCGGGTCCGCACCGCCCGCGCCGTGCACTGTCGCCACCGCGTCGCGCACCTCCGGCAGCGTGCGCAGCGCGGCCTCGATCTCGCCGAGTTCGATCCGCAGCCCGCGCAGCTTGACCTGGTGATCGATGCGGCCGAGGTAGTCGAGCGCGCCGTCGGCGGTGCGGCGGCCGAGATCGCCCGTCAGGTACAGGCGCGCACCCGCCGCGCCGAACGGGTCCGGCACGAACTGCTGGGCGGTGAGATCGGGGCGGTTCAGGTAGCCGCGCGAGAGCGCCACGCCGCCGATCGCGATCTGGCCGGCCACGCCGGCCGGCACCGGCTCGAACGCGTCGTCGAGCACCTGCACCGTGACGTTGTCGATCGCCGCGCCGAGCGGCACCGTCTCGCCGTCGAAACCCGGCGGGCAGCGCCAGGCCGTGACATCCACCGCCGCTTCGGTCGGGCCGTACAGGTTGTAGAGCGCCGTGCCCGGGAAGCGCGCCTGGCAGCGCGTCAGCAGCGCAGCGGGCATGGCCTCGCCGCTGAAGAAGATCTGCCGCACGACGTGGCCGTCGAGCGCGGGCTCCGCATCGAGGAACGCCTGCAGCATCGACGGCACGAAGTGCAGCGTCGATACCGCCTCGTCCACCAGGCAGCGCGCCAGGTAATCCGGGTCCTTGTGGCCGTCGGGGCGCGCCATCGCGAGCCGCGCGCCGGCCAGCAGCGGCCAGAAGAATTCCCAGACGGATACGTCGAACGCGTACGGCGTCTTTTGCAGCACCACGTCGTGCTCGTCGAGCTGGCCGGCGTCCTGCATCCACAGCAGCCGGTTCACCACCGCCGCGTGCGTGTTGATCACGCCCTTCGGCTGGCCGGTGGAGCCGGACGTGTAGAGGCAGTAGACGGCCTGCTCGGCGTGCACGGGCAGCAGCAGGTCGTGCGCGTCGAGGCCGGACAGATCGGGCGCATGCGGGCCGTCGAGCGCCAGCGCGCCGTGCAGCACGCTGTGCAGCCCATCCGGCAGGCGCGCGAGCGTCGCCTGGTCGGCCAGCACGGCGGCCGGCGTGCAATCCTCCAGCATCCGTGCGAGCCGTTCGGCCGGCAGGCGCGGATCGAGCGGCACGTAGGCGGCACCGGCCTTCAGCACCGCCAGCAGGGCCACCACCATCGCCACGCCGCGCTCCAGGCACAGCGCCACCCTCGCCTCCGGGCCGACGCCGAGTGCCGCCAGATGACGGGCCAGCCGGTTGGCGCGCGCGTTCAGTTCCGCATAGGTCAGCACGCTGTCCGCGCCGACCAGCGCCACTGCGTCGGGCGCGCGGCGCGCCTGGGCCTCGAACAGCCCGTGCACGCTCTGCGCCGGGTCGCGCGCCACGCGGGCGCCGGTTCCGCGCGCCAGCACCTGCTGCCGCTCCACGTCGGGCAGCAACGTCAATTGCGGCATCGGGCGGTTCGCATCGGCCACCATCGCCGTCAACAGCGCCTCGAAATAGCCGAGGGTGCGCGCCATGCTCGTGCGCTCGAACAGCGACGCGGCGAACGTCAGGCGGCCGGCGATCGTCGCGCCGTCGTCGCCCAGTTCCAGCGTGGCGTCGAACTGCGCCGGCACCTGCGCGGCCGGCAGGCTTTCCAGCGCCACGCCGCCCAGTCGCGCCGGCAGCGGCGCGTCGTTGCGCCAGGCCAGCATCAACTGGAACAGCGGCGCGTGCGCCATCGAGCGCGGCGGGTTCACGGCTTCGATCACCTGATCGAACGGCAGATCCTGGTGGGCCTGCGCGGCCAGCGTCGTGTGGTGCACGCGTTCGAGCAGCGCGCTCACGGTCGGCCTGCCCGACAGGTCGATGCGCAGCGCCAGCGTGTTGACGAAGAAGCCGATCAGCGGCTCGGCCTCGGCGCGCGTGCGGTTCGCCACCGGCGTGCCGATCACCACGTCGTGCTGGCCCGACAGGCGGCCCGCCAGCGCCGCCCAGGCGGCCAGCACCACGTTGAACACGGTGGTGCCGTGCCGGCGCGCCAGCGCCCGGACCTGCGCGCCGAGCGCCGGGGCGAGCGTCACGTCGAGGCTGTCGCCGGTGTAGTCCTGCACGGCCGGACGCGCCCGGTCGAGCGGCAGCGTGGTCTGCTCCGGCCCGCCGCGCAGGGCCGATTGCCAGTACGCGCGCTGTTGTTGCAGCACCTCGCCCGCGAGCCAGCGGCGCTGCCAGGCGGCGTAATCGGCGTATTGCAGCGCGAGCGGCGGCAGCGGATCGGCGCGCCCCTCGACGAAGGCGGCGTACAGCGCGCCGAGCTCGTGCATCAGCACGCCCATCGAGCCGCCGTCGCTGACGATGTGATGCATCGTGATCAGCAGCAGATGCTCGTGCTCGCCCAGCCTCAGCAGGCTGCCGCGCACCAGCGGGCCGGCTGCCAGATCGAACGGCTCGCTGGCCACGGCTGCGGCCTCGGCATGCCATGAGGCCTCGCGCTCGGGGACCGCCAGCGTGCTCAGATCGTGCGTGGCCAGCGCGAAGCGCGCGGGCGCATCGATGTGCTGCACCGGCTCGCCGTCCACCAGGTCGAAGCGTGTGCGCAGCGCTTCGTGCCGCTCGACGATGCGGTCGAGCGCGCGCTGCAACGACGCGACGTCGAGCACACCGCTCAGGCGAAGGCCGATCGGCAGGTGATAGGCCGCGCTCGCGCGCCGGTCCAACTGGTCGAGGAACCACAGCCGCTGCTGCGCGAACGACAGCGGGGCCGGCTCGCTCATGTCGCCCGAATCGCCCGAGTCGCGCGGTGCGATCGGCGGCAGCGTGCTCGCATCGGCCTGCGCTACCGCGCCGGCGAACCGGCCCAGCACCGGATGCGCGAACAGGTCGGCCAGCAGCACCTCCACGCCGAGTTCGCGGCGCACCGCGGCCGTCAGGCGCACGGCCAGCAGCGAATGGCCGCCGAGATCGAAGAAATTGTCGTGCAGGCCCACCCGCTCGACGCCGAGCACCTCGGACCAGAGCCGCGCCAGCGCCTGCTCGGTGGATGTGCGCGGCGCGACGTAGTCGGCCGTGCTCTCGATTGCGCCCGGCGCCGGCAGCGCGCGGCGGTCCAGCTTGCCGTTCGGCGTGAGCGGCAAGGCATCGAGCCAGACCCAGCGCGACGGCACCATGTAGTCGGGCAGCGACGCGGCCAGCGCCTCGCGCAACGCCGGCGCAGCCGGCTGCGCCAGTGCGTTCGCCGCGACCAGATAGCCGACCAGGCTCGGGTGGCCGTGCGCGTCGTGGTGCACCGTCACGGTGGCGTCGCGCACCTCGGGCAGCGCGAGCAGCGCCGCCTCGATCTCGCCCGGTTCGATGCGAAAGCCGCGAATCTTGACCTGATGATCGATCCGCCCCAGGTAGTCGAGTTCGCCGTGCGGCAGCCACCGCGCCAGATCGCCGGTGCGGTACATGCGGCTGCCCGGGGCGCCGAACGGGTCCGGCACGAAGCGCTCGGCGCTCAGGGCCGCGCGGCCGTGGTAGCCGCGCCCCACGCCGCCGCCCGCCACGAACAGCTCGCCCGTCACGCCGGCCGGCACCGGCTGCCCGTCGGCATCGAGCACGTAGGCGGCGAGATCGGGGATCGGCACGCCGACGGCGCTGCGCACGCGCGCGTCAGCCGACAGCGGCGCATACGTGACGTGCACCGAGGTTTCGGTGATGCCGTACATGTTGACGAGCTGCGGCATGGCGTAGCCGTGGCGCGCGATCCATGGTTCGAGCGCATCGCGATTGAGCGCCTCGCCGCCGAACACCACCACGCGCAAGGCCGGTAGCGCGCCCTGCTCGAGCACCACCGGAATCAGCGACTGGAACGCGGACGGCGTCTGGTTCAGCACCGTCACGCCCTCGCGCAGCAGCAGCGCGTGCAGCGCTTGCGGCGAGCGCGACACGGCATACGGCACGATCGCGAGCCGGCCGCCGTACAGCAGCGCGGCCCAGATCTCCCAGACCGAGAAGTCGAACGCGAACGAATGGAACAGCGCGCCGACGTCGGCGGGGCCGAAGCCGAACCAGGGCTGGGTGGCGTCGAACAGGCGCAGCACGTTCCGGTGCGAGTGCAGCGAGCCCTTCGGCTTGCCGGTCGAGCCCGAGGTGTAGATCACGTAGGCCAGGTTGTCGGCCGCGACGCACGGCGCGGGATCGTGGTCGGGTTCGGCATCGAGCCCGGCATCGACGCACACGACCGGCAGCGCGTGGGCCGGCAGCGCGCCGCTCAGGCGCGAATCCGTGACCAGCGCCGCCGGGCGCGCATCGTCGAGCATGCCGGCCAGCCGCTCGCCGGGGTAGGCCGGATCGAGCGGCAGGTAGGCGCCGCCGGCCTTCAGGATGCCGAGCAGGCCCACCAGCATGCCGATCGAGCGTTCGGCGAACAGGCCGACCAGCACGTCCGGCCCCACGCCGAGCTCGCGCAGCCGATGCGCCACGCGGTTTGCCTGCGCGTTCAGTTCGCCGTAGCTCAGATGCTGGCCGTCGTCGCTCAGGGCGATCGCATCCGGCGTGCGCGCGGCCTGCGCCTCGAAGCGCGCGTGGATGGCCGGCTCCGCTGGTTCGAGGTGACGCAGGCCGCCGTGCGCGGCCAGGAGTTGCGCCTGTTCGGCGTCGTCGAGCAGACGCAGGCGCGCGATCGGCTGCGCGGCGTTCGCCACCATGCCGTCGAGCAGCGTCGTGAAGTAGCGCAGCACGCGCTCGGCGCCGGCGCGCGTGTAGAGCGAGGTGGCGTACGTCAGGCTGCCCGCGATGCCGTCGTCCGATTCGCCGAGTTCCAGCGTCATGTCGAACTGCGCCGGGGCTTGGCGCCGCTCGATGCTTCGCAACGTCACGCCGCCGAGGTCGAGATCGGCCCGGGCCGTGTTCTGCCAGGCCAGCATCAATTGAAACAGCGGCGCATGCGCCATCGAGCGCGACGGATTAACCGCCTCGATCACCTGATCGAACGGCACGTCCTGATGGCTTTGCGCGGCCAGCGTGGCAGCGTGCACGCGCGCGACGAGTTCGCCCACGTCCGGCCGGCCCGACAGATCGATGCGCAGCGCCAGCGTGTTGACGAAGAAGCCGATCAGCGGCTCGACCTCCGAGCGCGTGCGGTTGGCCACCGGCGTGCCGATCACCACGTCGTCTTGCCCCGACATCCGCCCGGCCAGCGCGGTCCAGGCGGCCAGCACCACGTTGAATACCGTGGTGCCCTGCTGCCGGGCCAGCGTCTTGATCCGCGCGCTCAGGCGGGCGTCGAGCGTCACCGCGACGCTGTCGCCCGCGTAGTCCTTCACGGCCGGACGCGCATGATCGGGCGGCAGCGTGGTCAGTTCCGGCGCGCCTTGCAGCGTCGCTTTCCAATACGCCAATTGCCGTTGCAGCACGTCGCCCGCGAGCCAGTGGCGCTGCCACGCGGCGTAATCGCCGTACTGGATCGCCAGCGGCGGCAGCGGATCGCCCCGCCCTTCGGCGAACGCCCGGTACAGCGCGCCGAACTCGCGCACCAGCAGGTCGATCGACCAGCCGTCGCTGACGATGTGATGCATCGTCACCAGCAGCACGTGCTCGTGCTCGCTCACGCGTAGCAGGCGGCCGCGCACCAGCGGGCCGCTCGCCAGGTCGAACGGTTCGGCGGCTTCCTGATCGACATGCCGTTGCACGTCGCGTTGCGGGTCGGCTTGCGTGGCGAGGTCGTGGGTGGTCAGCGCGAACCGGGCGGGCGCGTCGATGCGTTGCACGGGTTCGCCGTTCACCACCGCGAAGCGGGTGCGCAGCACCTCGTGGCGTTCGACGATGCGGTTCAGCGCCTGTTGCAGCGCCTCGGTGTGCAGTTCGCCACCGAGGCGCACGCCCACCGGGATGTGATACGCCGCACCCGCTTGCCTGTCGAGCTGGTCGAGGAACCACAGCCGTTGCTGCGCGAACGACAGCGGGGCTGCCTCGCGCGTGTCGCGCACGGCGATCGGCGGCAGGCTGCTCGCGCTCGCGTGTTCCACGGCCGAGGCGAACAGCGCCAGCGTCGGATGCGCGAACAGCTCGGCCAGCGGCACTTCGATGCCGAGCCGGCTGCGCACGGCGGACGCCACCTGCACGGCCAGCAGCGAATGGCCGCCGAGTTCGAAGAAGTTGTCGTGGACGCCCACGCGGTCGAGCTTCAGGATGTCGCGCCAGATGTCGCCGAGCGCCTGCTCGGTCGGCGTGCGCGGGGCGACGTACGCCGATTCGGCCTGCAACGCGTCCGGAGTCGGCAGCGCGCGGCGGTCGAGCTTGCCGTTCGGGGTTTGCGGCAAGGCGTCCAGCCAGATCAGTTGGGACGGGACCATGTAGTCGGGCAGCGTGCGCGACAGCGCTTGCCGCAACGCTTGCGTGCCGACCGGCGTTTGGCCTTCGGCGGCGACGACGTAGCCCACGAGGCGCTTGTGGCCCGGCTGATCCTCGCGGACCATCGCCGCCGCGTCGCGCACTTCGGGCAGGCTGCGCAGCGTCGCTTCGATTTCGCCCAACTCGATGCGGAAACCGCGCAGTTTCACTTGCTGGTCGATGCGGCCGAGATATTCGAGTTCACCGTGCGGCAGCCAGCGCACCAGGTCGCCGGTGCGGTACATGCGGGTTCCGGGTTCGCCGTAAGGGTTCGGCACGAAGCGTTCGGCCGTGAGGTCCGGACGATCACGGTAGCCGCGCGATACGCCCGCGCCTGCCAGGAACAATTCGCCCGCTACCCCGATCGGTACGAGTTCCAGCGCTTCATCGAGTATGTGGGCTTGCGTATTTGCCACCGGGCGACCGATATCGATGCGCACGCCGTGCTCGCTCGGGAATACGCGCGAGATCGTCGAATACATCGTGGTTTCAGTCGGGCCGTAGAGGTTCACGACCGACGCTACCGATTGCAGCAGTTGTTCGGCCAGATCGCGCGGCAGAGCTTCGCCAGTGCTGATCAGCAGGAAATCCGTGCTTGGCGTCCAGCCGAAGTCCATCAACATCCGCCACGTCGATGGCGTGGCCTGCATCGCCGTGATCTGCTGTTGTTCAAGCGTTGTCGAAAGCTTTGCCGGATCGAGCGCGGTTTCTCTCGACGCGATCACCACGCACGCACCGCTGAATAGCGGCAGACACAGTTCCAGCGCCGCGATATCGAACGACAGCGTCGATACGCTCAATAGCTTGTCTTGCGCTTCCAGCTTGAGATCCCGCTGCAAGGACATGAGGATGTTCAGCATGCCGTGCTGCGTGACCTGAACGCCCTTCGGCCGACCGGTCGAACCGGACGTGTACAGGATGTAGGCGATCTGGTCGCCATCGGGCCGTGATTCAACGCGGAAATCGTCGTCGCCGTCAGGCCATTCGCTCAGGTCCAACCGTCTTTCATGGTCGGCCAGCAAGCCATCGTTCGTCAGTACGAACGCCGGTTGCGCGTCGTCCAGCATCATCGCCAGCCGCTCGGCCGGGAACGCCGGGTCCAGCGGCAAATAACCGCCACCGGCCTTCATGACACCAAGCAGCGCCGCCAGCAGATCGATGCCGCGATGCATGCAGATGCCGACCATCACATCGGGGCCGACGCCACGCGTCACCAAATGATCGGCCAGCCGATTCGCCCGCGCGTTCAGTTGCGCATAGGTCAGCACTTCGTCATCGAACCGCACCGCCACCGCATCGGGCGTCCGCGCCACCTGCGCCTCGAACATCCCCTGCACGCTTTGCGCACGCTCGCACGCCATCGCCGTATCGTTCCAGCCGTGCAGCACTTGCGCGCGCTCGGCTTCCGGCATGACGCGAACCGCGTCGAGTGCGAGCGCCGGCGTGGTTTCGAGCGCCGTCACGAGGTTTTCCAGCACCGTGTGCATGGCCATGCACACGGCGTCCGGCTTCACGTCGCCGCCGATCTGCGCCGTCAGACGGAAATCGCGGCCGAGGTCGTCCACCATCATGCCGACCGGGTAATGCGTGCGTTCCTTGAATGCCAATTGCCGGAAGCCGCCCCACGCCGCCTCGCCGCGCTCCGCCGCCGCATCGGTATGGCGATAGTTGAGCAGCGACGAGAACAGCGGCGTACCGGCGCCGAGCGGGCTGGCGCGCAGCGCGAGCGCGAGCGAGGCGTGCTCGTGACGCAGCAGCCCGGCCAGCGTGGCCTGCGCCTGCCGCACGGCGTCGCGCACGTTCAGCGCGCCGACGTGGAACCGCACCGGCAAGGTGTTCATCAGCATGCCCATCGCCCGCTCCACCCCGGCGCCGCCTTGCGTGCGGCCGAGCAGCACCGTGCCGAACACCACGTCCCGATGCCCGCACGCCGCGGCCAGCACGCGCGCCCACGCCAGATGCATCACGCTCGCCACGCTCACGCCGAGGCTGCGCGCCTGCTGGCGCAAGCGCCCGGACAGCGCCGCGCCGAGTTCGAGCGTGGCCTCGTCGAGGTCCGAGCCGTCGCCGCGCACGTTCAGCAGGCCGTACGGCGCGCTCGGCTGCGTGAGCGGCGCCAGCATCTCGGTGAAGAACGCTTCGTGCGCGGCGTCGCCGCGCCCGGCGACCGATCGCGCGACGAAGTCGCGGAACGCGACCGGCGGCGGCAGACGGTCGGACGCGCCCTGCACGATCTGCCGAATCTCGCCGATCACGAGTTCGAGCGAGGTGTGATCCGCGATCAGGTGATGCGACAGCAGTTGCATCAGCCAGCGCTGGTTGCCGGCGTCCTCGACGATCGCGACGCGCAGCAGCGGCGCATCGCGGATATCGAGGCGGTAATGATGCGGGTCGTAGCGATGGCGCAGCCAGGCGGCGATGTCGGTGGCTCCGGCGGCTCCGGCGGTTCCGGCCTCGGGCGCGGGTCGCTCCACCTCGATGGCGACGTGGCGTTGCACCACCTGCAGCGGTTGCGGCAGCCCTTCCCAGAGCACGGCGCTGCGCAGGATGTCGTGACGGCCGACTACCTCGTTCAGCGCGGCGACGAAGCGCTCGGCATGCGCCTGCGTGTCCAGCGACACCTGCATCGACAACAGGTAGGCGTCGCCGTCGCGATTCATCAGGTGATGGAACAGGATGCCTTCCTGCAACGGCGTGAGCGGATAGATGTCGGCGATGTTCGCCGCACCGCCCGGCACGCGCTGCGTCACCGTATCGATGTCGTGCTGGCTCAGGTCGATCAGCGTCAGCAGGTCCGGCGTGATGCGGGTGGTGCCTTCGGCGATCCGGTTCGGTGGCGCGATCGCGATCACGGCATCGGCCGGGGCATCGGCCGCAGCGGCTGCCTCGGCCAGCGCGGCGATGGTCGGCGCGGCGAACAGCGCGGCCAGCGTGATCTCCATGCCGAGTCGATTGCGGATAGCCGCCGCCAGTTGCACGGCCAGCAGCGAATGGCCGCCGAGTTCGAAGAAGTTGTCGTGGATGCCCACGCGGTCGAGCTTCAGGATGTCCTGCCAGATCGCGCTCAATGCCTGCTCGGTTTCGTTGCGCGGGGCGACGTAGCCGGTTTCGCCTTGCAGCGCTTCAGGCTTGGGCAGCGCGCGACGGTCGAGCTTGCCGTTCGGGGTTTGCGGCAGTGCGTCCAGCCACATCAGTTGCGACGGGACCATGTAGTCGGGCAGCGTGCGCGACAGCGCTTGCCGCAAGGCTTGCGTGCCGGTCGGCGCGTGGCCTTCGGCCGCGACGACGTAGCCCACCAGGCGCTTGTGGCCCGGTTGATCCTCACGGACCATCGCCGCCGCGTCGCGGATTTCGGGCAGGCTGCGCAGCGTGGCTTCGATTTCGCCGAGTTCGATGCGGAAGCCGCGCAGCTTCACTTGCTGATCGATGCGGCCCAGATATTCGAGTTCGCCGTGCGGCAGCCATCGCACCAGATCCCCGGTGCGGTACATGCGGCTGCCGGGTTCGCCGTATGGGTTCGGCACGAAGCGTTCGGCTGTGAGGTCCGGACGATCACGGTAGCCGCGCGATACGCCCGCACCGGCGAGGAACAGTTCTCCCGCCACGCCGATCGGTACAAGTTCCAGTGCTTTATCGAGGACGTGCGCCTGCGTGTTCGCCACCGGGCGGCCGATGTCGATGCGTATGCCGTGCTCGCTAGGGAATACACGCGAGATCGTCGAATACATCGTGGTTTCGGTCGGGCCGTAGAGGTTCACGACCGACGCTACCGATTGCAGCAATTGCTCCGCCAAATCGCGCGGCAAAGCCTCCCCGGTGCTGATCAGCAGGAAATCCTTGGCGGGCGTCCAGCCGAAGTCCATCAACATCCGCCACGTCGATGGTGTGGCTTGCATCGCCGTGATTTCATGGGATGCGAGCGCTTGAGACAGCTTCGACGGATCGAGCGCCGTTTCTCTCGACGCGATCACCACGCAGGCACCGCTGAACAGCGGCAAGCAAAGCTCCAACGCGGCGATATCGAACGACAGCGTCGATACGCTCAATAGCTTGTCTTGCGCTTCCAGCTTGAGATCCCGCTGCAAGGACATGAGGATGTTCAGCATGCCGTGCTGCGTGACCTGAACGCCCTTCGGCCGACCCGTCGAACCCGACGTGTAAAGGATGTAGGCGATCTGGTCGCCATCGGGCCGTGTTTCCACGCGGAAATCGTCGTTGCCGGCCGGCCATTCGCTCAGGTCCAACCGTCCTGCGTGGTCGGGCAGCAAACCATCGTTCGTCAGCACCAGCGCCGGTTGCGCGTCGTCCAGCATCATCGCCAGCCGCTCGGCCGGGAACGCCGGGTCCAACGGCAAGTAACCGCCGCCCGCTTTCATGACACCAAGCAACGCCGCCAGCAGATCGATGCCTCGATGCATGCAGATGCCGACCATCACGTCCGGGCCGACGCCGCGCTTTACCAAGTGATCAGCCAGCCGATTCGCCCGCGCATCGAGTTGCGCATACGTCAACGCCTCATCCTCGAACCGCACCGCCACCGCATCGGGCGTACGCGCTACTTGCGCCTCGAACATGCCGTGCACGCTTTGCGAGCGCTCGCACGCCATCGCCGTATCGTTCCAGCCCAGCATGACTTGCCGGCGTTCCGCTTCCGGCAGCATCCGCAATTGCAACATCGGCTGATCGGCATCGGCCACCATGCCGTCGAGCAGCGCCTTGAAATAACCGAGATACCGCTCCACGCTCGCCCGCTCGAACAGCGACGTCGCGAACGTGACGTTGCCCGCGATGCATGCGCCGGATTCACCGAGTTCCAGCGACATGTCGAACTGCGCGGGGGCCTGTGCCGCGTGGATTCCGTCGAGCGTCAACGTGCCGAGATCGAGATCGTCCTGCACGTTGTTCTGCCAGACCAGCAGCAATTGGAACAATGGCGCATGCGCCAGCGAGCGCGACGGGTTGACCGCCTCGATCACCTGATCGAACGGCACGTCCTGATGGCTTTGCGCGGCCAGCGTCGTGTCGTGCATGCGCTCGAGCAGTTCGTTCACGGAAGGACGGCCCGACAGATCGATGCGCAACGCCAGCGTATTGACGAAGAAGCCGATCAGCGGCTCGACTTCCGAGCGCGTGCGGTTCGCCACCGGCGTGCCGATCACCACGTCGTTTTGCCCCGACAAACGGCCCGCCAAAGCCGCCCAGGCGGCCAGCACCACGTTGAACACCGTCGTGCCTTGCCGCCGAGCCAGCGCCTTGAGCTTCGCACTGAGCGGCGCGTCGAGCGTCACGTCGATGCTGTCGCCCGCGTAATCCTGCACGGCGGGCCGGACGCGATCGAGCGGCAGCGTGGTCAGCTCCGGCGCGCCTTGCAGCGTGGTGCGCCAGTACGCCAGTTGCGTCTGCAACGCGTCGCCCGCCAGCCATTGACGTTGCCACGCCGCGTAATCGCCGTACTGGATCGCCAGCGGCGTCAGCGGATCGTCTCGCCCTTCGGCGAACGCGCGGTACAGCACGCCGAACTCGCGGATCAGCACGCCCATCGACCAGCCGTCGCTGACGATGTGATGCATCGTCACCAGCAGCACATGCTCGCGCTCGCCGAGCTTCAGCAGCCGGCCGCGCACCAGCGGCCCCGCCGACAGATCGAACGGCGCTGCCGCTTCGTCCCGCGCATGACGCAGCACGTCGCGTTCCGAGCCGACCGGATCGTGCACCGTCAACGCGAACGGCGCAGGGGCATCGACGCGCTGCACCGCCTCGCCGTCCACCAGCACGAAGCGCGTGCGCAGCACCGCATGCCGTTCGACGATGCGATTCAGGGCCCGGTGCAGCGCGTCGAGATCGAGCGCGCCGCTCAGGCGCACGCCTGCCGGGATGTGATAGGCGGCGCTGGCGCGCTTGTCGAGTTGATCGAGGAACCACCAGCCGCTGCTGCGCGAACGACAGCGGCGCGGCCTGGTTCGCGCCGCGCGACACGATCGGCGGCAGCGCGCTGGCATTCGCGTGCTCCACCGCTTGCGCGAACCGGCCCAGCGTCGGGTGGGCAAACAGTTCGGACAACGGGATTTCCACGCCCAACCGGCTGCGGATGCGTGACGCCAGTTGCACGGCCAGCAGCGACTGGCCGCCGAGGTCGAAGAAGTTGTCGTGAAGGCCCGCGCGGTCGATCTTGAGGATGTCCTGCCAGATCGCGCTCAAGGCCTGCTCGGTGTCCGTGCGCGGGGCGACGTATTCGGTTTCGCTGTGCGGCGCATCCGGTGCGGGCAACGCGCGGCGGTCGAGCTTGCCGTTCGGCGTCAGCGGCAAGGCGTCCAGCCATACAAGTTGCGACGGGATCATGTAGTCCGGCAGCGTCTTCGACAGCGCCTGGCGCAGTGCCTGCACGCTCGTCGGCTGGTGGCCGTGCGTTGCCACGGCATAGGCCACCAGGCGCGGTTGGCCCGGTTGATCCTCGCGGATCGTCACCGCCGCGTCGCGCACTTCGGGCTGCGCGCGCAGCGCGGCTTCGATCTCGCCCAACTCGATGCGGAAGCCGCGCAGCTTGACCTGCTGGTCGATCCGGCCGAGATAGTCCAGCTCGCCGTGCGGCAGCCAGCGCACGCGATCGCCGGTGCGGTACATGCGGCTGCCGGGCGCGCCATACGGGTTCGGTACGAAGCGTTCGGCCGTCAGGTCCGGGCGGCTTCGATAACCGCGCGCCACGCCGTCGCCCGCGATGAATAGCTCCCCGGCGACGCCGGCCGGCACGAGTTCCAGCGCGTCATCGAGGACGTGAACCTGCGTGTTGGCGATCGGCCGCCCGATGTCGATGCGCGTCCCTGCCTCGCTGTGCGCCAAACGTGAGAACGTCGACCAGATCGTGGTTTCCGTCGGTCCGTACAGATTGACCAGCGACGGCACCGTTTGCAGCAAGGATTCCGCCAGATCGCGCGGCAGCGCTTCACCGCCGCTCAACACCATGAAACCCGGCTTCGGCTGCCATCCGTGATCGGCCAGCATGCGCCAGGTGGATGGCGTGGCCTGCATCGCGGTGATGCGCTGCGATTCGATCTCCCACGCCAGACGCGACGGTTCCTGCGCCGTCTCCCGCGACGCAATCACCACGCATGCGCCACTGATCAGCGGCAGATACAGTTCCAGCGCCGCGATGTCGAACGACAGCGTCGTCACGCTCAACAGCCGGCCGTGCGCCTGCAATGGCAGATCGCGCTGCATCGACGCCAGCAGGTTCATCACGTTTTGCTGCGTGACCTGCACGCCTTTCGGGCGGCCCGTCGAACCGGACGTGTACAGCACGTAAGCCAGTTCGCTGCCGCCGCTATCAAGCCGCGCGTTGTCGAATTGCTCGGATTGCTCCGGCCATTCGCCCAGATCGAGCCGCTTGTCGTGATCAGCCAGCAAGCCGTCATGCGTCAGCACCAGTGCCGGTTGCGCATCGTCGAGCATCATCGCCAGCCGCTCGGCCGGGAACGCCGGGTCCAAAGGCAGGTACGCCCCACCCGCTTTCATCACGGCCAGCAACGCGGCCAGCAGATCGATGCCGCGATGCAGGCACACGCCAACGACGACCTCGCGACCCACGCCAAGCGCGACCAGCCGATGCGCCAGCCGATTCGCCCGCGCATCGAGTTGCGCATACGTCAACGCCTGATCCTCGAACCGCACAGCGACCGCCTCGGGCGTGCGCGCCACCTGCGCCTCGAACGCCCCGTGCACGCCAAGCGACGGCGCGTAAGCCATCGCCGTGTCGTTCCAGTCGTGCAGGACCTGCCGCCGCTCGCTGTCCGCCAGCATCGGCAAGGCCCCGATACGCACGGCCGGATCGTCCGCCACGGCCTCCAGAAGCCGCACGAAACGCTCGGCCATCCGCGCGATGTCCTGCGCGACGAACAGGTCCACGCCGTACTGGATGCGCAGTTCCAGGCGCTCCGGCAACTGGATCGCGTCGATCATCAGTTCGTGCGCGCTGAAATCCACCGGCCCGCTCAGGAGTTCGCTGTCCAGCCCCTCGAGTTCGGGGGCCGCCAGCGACCGGTTCAGGTTGAACATGACGGGCGCCAGCGCGCGCCGGCGCGATTCGTAGCGCAGGCCGAGCTTGCGCAGCAACTGCCCGAACGGATAGCGCGAGTGCTCGTAGGCGTCGATCAACTGCCGCTTGACGCCCGCCAGATACTGCGCGAAATCGGGCTGCCCGCGCCATTCGAAACGCACCGGCACCAGGTTCAACGCATAGCCGACGAGGTGCGCGTCGCCGATCTCGGGACGCCCGGCGATCATCGGCATGCCGATCACGAGGTCGGGCTGGCCGGTCAGGCGATGCAGCAGCACCGCGAGGCACGCGCCGACCGTCATCGTCATCGTGGCGCCGAGGCGGCGGCTGGCCGCGACGAGCCGCGCGTAGCGTTCGCCGTCGAGATGCACCGTGTGCACGGCGGCGCGGCTGCCCGGCCGCGCGGGCATCGGCCCGGTGCCGGGCGGCAGCAGCGCCGGCGGCAATTCGCCGGCGAAGCGGCCGAGCCAATACGCCTCGTCGAGCGCGAACTGCGCGCTGCGCGCATACGCCCGGTGCTCGGCCACGTAGGCCGAAAACGGCACGGCAGCGGGCAGCACGGCAGCGCGCCCCTCGCGGCGCGCGCCGTAGCACTCGGCCAGCTCCTGCAACAGCACCTCCTGCGACAGGCCATCCATCACGAGATGGTGAAACGTCAGCACGAGCCGGTGCTCGAACGGGCCGAGCGTCAGCAGGTCGCAACGCATCAGCGGGCCGTTGACCGGATCGAGACGCCGATGATTGTTCTCGCGCAGCCAGCGCTCGGCGGCGGCTTCCACGCCGTCGCCCGAATCTGCGAGCGTCACGTGCCCCAGCTCGACCGGCGCCGAGGCGAGCGTGTGCTGGCGCGCGCCGTCGGCGTCGAACACGGTGCGCAGCGCCGCGTGGCGCGCCACCAGCGTGGCCAGCGCGTCGCGCAGGGCCGCCACGTCGGGCGCGCCGCTCAGGCGCAGCACCGTGACGGCGTGGTAGCCGAGCGCCGTCTCGCGATCGAGCTGGCATTCGAACCAGATCCCCTGCTGGGCCTCGCTGAGCGGAAAGCTTTCCGTCGCGCCGGCAGGCGTCGCGTCGGCCACCGCGCAACGCTGCCGCAGCGCGTCCAGATGCGGCATGGCCGCCATCACCGCATCCGCCGCCACGCCGAAATCGACGAAGCAGCCGATTTCATCGACGCCGATCTCGCGCAGGCGCGCCACGATCGGCTCGCAGCTTTCGGGCGTGCCGATCAGCGCGCTCGACTTCACGTAGCGGTCGTAGGCGACATCGAGCAGATAGCCGCGATCTTCCGCGCTCAGCGACTGCACGTCGATGTTCATGCCGAGGCTGCGGGCCATGTTCTGGAACAGCCCGATCGAGGTTTCGAGGTAGCGGATGAACGGCTGGCGCGCGGCCTCGCGCGCCGCCGCCAGATCGTCGCCGACGAAGGTATGCAGCAGCACGGTCACGTGGCCCGCGCTCGCGTCGTGGCCGTGTTGCCGCAGGGCGTCGCGGTAGATGCGCAGGTTCTCGCGCAGCTCGTCGATGCTCTGCCCCATCAGGTTGGTCAGCACGCCCGCGCCGGCCTCGCCGGCGCGGCGATAGGTGTCCGCGTTGTTGACGATGGTGATCCACACCGGCAAGTCGGCCTGGCGCGGCATCGGGTAAAGCGAGACGTCGATGTCCTTGCCCGAGCCGTCGCGCGCGCGCATCGCCTCGCCGCGCCAGAGCGATTTCACCTGTGTCAGGCGCTCGAACATCAGCTCGCGGTGCTGCCCGAACGCCTCGGGCGCGAACACGAAATCGTTCGGATGCCAACCCGATGCGCAGGCGATGCCCACGCGCCCGTTCGAGAGGTTGTCGACCACCGACCATTCCTCGGCCACGCGCATCGGGTGGTGCAGCGGCAGCACCACGCTGCCGGCGCGCAAGCGGATCGAGGTGGTTTCGCGCGCCAGCGCCGCCGCCAGCACGGCCGGGTTCGGCGACAGGCCGCCGAACGCGTGGAAATGCCGCTCGGGCACCCACAGCGCGTGAAAGCCGTGCGTGTCGGCGTAGCGCGCGGCATCGATCAGCAGGTCGTACTTGCCGGCGTCGTAGCCGGCGTCGTAGTGGCCGAAGAACGACAGGCTGAAATGCATGGGCGCGAGGTGCGTGGCGGGCGCGGTCTCTTCGGCGTTGGTTCGGGCCGCGACGGGGGACGTGCTTCTGAACGCGGCGGCGGACGTTACGGCGGGCTCGGCGTCGCTGTCGCCGGTTCGGGCCGCGATGGCGGACGTGTTTCTGAACGCGGTGGCAGCCGTTACGACTGGCTCGGCGGACGCGGCGTTACCGTCGCCAGTCCGGGCCGCGACGACGGACGTGCTTCTGAATGCCGTGGCCACCGTGGCGGCAGCCGCCATGACGGCCGGCTCGGCGGCCTCGGGCACGGCCCGCTTTTCGCCCGGGCCGCCGCCATCGGCGCCGCCGGGATCATCGGGCGGCGTCGCGCCCGGAAGGAACCCGCCCTCGCGCAGCGCCTGTACGCTTTGACGCACGGCCTCCTCCACGCGCGCCAGGTCGGCATCGGTATGCGCGGTGGACAGGAACATGTTGCGGCCTTCCCAGATATACAGGCCGCGAAACAGCAACTGATAGAACAGAAGATCGACGTTCTGCGACGCCACGAAGCGGAACAGCGAGCCGGCATGCACGACGTGGATCGGCGCCTGCGCGTCGGTGAAGATCCGGTTCAGCCGCGCGGCCAGTTGCGCGGTGCGCGCGTTGAGTTGCGTCTGCAGCGCCGGGCCGGCGTCGATCAGCTTGAGCAGCACGGCGCGCGCGGCGGCCAGCATCAGCGGATGCTTGCAGAACGTGCCGGCGAAGAAGGTGGTGGTGTGCTGCGGGAACGAGCGGTCGCCGTAGCGCCACTGGCCGCCGTCCACCGCATCGAGGAACTGCGCGGCCCCGGCCACGATGCCGGCCGGCATGCCGCCGCCCACCACCTTGCCGTAGGTGACGATGTCCGCGCGCACGTCGTACCACGCCTGCGCGCCGCCGGGATGCAGGCGGAAGCCGGAAATCATCTCGTCGAAGATCAGCGCGATGCCGTGCTCGCGCGTCAGCGCCCGCAGCGCGTGCAGGAATTCGCGCGGATGAAAATCCGGGCGGCGGCTCTGGATCGGTTCCACCAGTACCGCGGCCAGCTCGCCCGCGTGCCGGCGGATCGTCTCCAGCGCCGCGTCGGTGCCGTAATCGAGCACCAGCGTGTGGGCCGCGGCCCCGGGCTGGACGCCGGGCGCGAGCGCCACGCTGCCGCCGCGCGGGTCGGCCTCGGCCAGCGTATCGTCGCCCCAGCCGTGGAACGAGCCGGCGAAGATCGCGATCTTGTTGCGCCGCGTGACGGTGCGCGCGAGACGCAGCGACAGCGTCACCGCCTCGGTGCCCGAGTTCGTGAACGTCACGCGCTCCATGCCGGTGAGCCGGTGCACGAGCTCGGCCACCTCGCCCGCCAGCACGGCCTGCGGCCCGAGTTCGAAGCCGGTGCGCAATTGCTGCTCCAGGGCGCGCTCGATGAAGTCGGGCCGGTGTCCGAACAGATTCACCCCGAAGCCCATCGTCAGGTCGAGGTAGGCGTTGCCGTCGACGTCCCATACGGTGGCGCCGTCCGAGCGCTCGCTGACGATCGGATACAGCAGCTCCTTCACCGAGAAGCGGAAGCCGGCCGACGCGCGGTTGTCGGCCAGCACCGGGCGGGACCGCGCCGCGCGCTCCTTCGAGCCTTGCGTGCGGGCGATGTAGGCATCGATGAAGCGGTCGAGGAACGCGCGCTGACGCGGCGTCAGATTGCCGTTCAGGTCGCTCTTGAGCGTGACGGCGGCCGGTTGGTACGGCACGAACGGGCGATTGGCGGCCGGTATCGGTGCGACCGAGGCGTGCGCCGCAAACGAGGCTTGTGCGGCGGCGGAGGTCTGCGTTGCGACGGGGGCTTGTGGTGCGGCAGAGGTCTGCGCTGCAACGGGAGCCTGCGCTGCGGCCGAGGCTTGTGCTGCCACGGAGGCCTGCGCCGCGACGGGCGCGGTGGCGGCCACGGTTTGCGTCCCGGGCGCAACCAGCGCCACGGGCTGCGCAAGGCTTGCACCCGCACCCACGCCGCTCAGTGCGGCAAGCTGCGATTGCGTCATGCGCTCGAAGCTCGACAGTTGCTCGCGGATCACGCGCTCCAGCGCCGACGCCGACGCCACGGCCTCGGCGGGCGGCAGCAAGGCAGCCGAGGCCGCCACCGCAGCGGGCAGCGCGCCGTGAGTCGCCACGGCCGAGGCCGCGACCGGTTGCCCGCCCGCCTCGCCCGTCGCCGGAACGGCCGTCGCCAGCACCACCGGTACCACCGGCACCGCCTGCACTGGCGGTGCGCTGTGCTCGGCCAAATAGCCGGCGATCGCCGCGATGGTCGTCAGTTCCTCGAACAACTGCCGCACCGACAGCGTGACGCCGTAGCGCTGCTCGATGGTGCGGATCACCTGGACCAGCACCAGCGAATCCGCGCCGAGTTCGAGCAGCGGCGCATGCGGATCGACCTGTTCGGGGCGACTGCGCAGCGACGAGGCGACCAGCGCGCGCAGCGCGCCTTCGATCTCGTCCCTGCGCCCGGCGAGGGCCTGCGTACCGGAAGTCATGATGGGCGTCTCGGCAAGGGGGGAAAGGTATGCCGCATCGGCGGACGCAACGGCCAGCAGGGCCGGGGCGGCGGAAACAGCGGAAACGACGGGAACGATGGACGCGGCCGGCAGCGACACCCAGTGCCGCTCGCCCTGAAACGGATAGGCCGGCAGCGCCGCCCGGCGCCCGCGCGCCGCGCCGAACAGCGATTCGTCAAGCGGGTGCCCCCAGGTCCACAGCGCGCCGAGCATGCGCAGCCACGCTGCGCCGGACTGCGCGTCGGCGGCGTCGCGGTCGAGTGCCGGCCAGCATTCCATCGAGGCGGCCTGGTCGCCCGTGGCCTGCAGGCGTGCGAGCGAGCACAGCGTCTGGCCGGGGCCGAGTTCGAGCACGAGGCGCGCACCGCTTGCCCGCACCGTGGCCAGACCGTCGGCGAAGCGCACCGGTTCGAGCAGATGGCGCACCCAATAGGCGGGATCGGTGGCCTCGGCCGCCGTGATCCACGTGCCGGTGAGGTTCGAGACGAACGGCAGCCGGGGCGCGTGCAAGGCGACGCGCGCCAGCCGTTCGGCGAAGGCCGGCGCGGCCGGGGCCATCATCGCGGAGTGGAACGCATGCGACACCGCCAGGCGGCGGCACGACACGCCGGCCTCGCCGAGCCGCTGTTCGAGCGCGGCGACGGCCGCCTCCGGCCCCGCCACCACGCAGCGCTCGGGCGCATTGACGGCGGCCAGCGACACCGGTTCGTCGAGCCAGGGCCGCAGTGCGGCCTCGCCGCTCGCGACGCCGAGCATCGCGCCGGCCGGCTGCGCCTGCATCAGCGCGCCGCGCGCCGCGACCAGCCCGAGCGCGTCGTCGAGCGAGAACACGCCGGCCAGCGTGGCGGCCACGTATTCGCCGAGGCTGTGGCCGAGCATCGCCACGGGTTGCACGCCCGCGTCGAGCAGCGTGCGGGCGAGCGCGTGCTCGATCACGAACAGCGCCGGCTGCGCGAGCGCCGTGGCCGTCAGCGCGGCCGTGGCAGTGGCGTCGCCGGCCGGATCGAGCGGATACAGGGCGCTCAGGAGATCGAGGCCGGTGATCTCGCGAAGGCGCTGCGCGCCGGCTTCGACGTGCGCGCGAAACGCCGCGTGCGAGCGGTACAGCGCCTGCCCCATGCGCAGGCGCTGCGCGCCCTGACCGGGAAACAGGAACGCGACCGGGGCGGCGCCGCCGCGCACCTGCCGCGCGTCGCGCAGCGGTGCTTCGAGCGCGGCGATCGCCTGCTCGCGATCCGCGCACACCAGCGCGCGGCGCCAGTTCAGCGCCTGACGCGACCGCCGCAGGCCGCGCGCGACGTCCGCCAGCGCGTGCCGCGGCGACTCGCGCAACGTGCCGCCGAGACGCGCCGAGACTGCCGCCAGCGCCGGCTCGGAGTGGGCCGACAGCAGCAGCAATTGCGGCTCGCCATCAGCGCCATCAGCGCCATCGGCATCGGCCCCGGCATCCGCGAGATCGAACACCGGTGCCTCGGCCAGCACCACATGACACAGCGTCCCGCCGAAGCCGAACGAACTGACGCCGGCATGACGGCGCTCGCCCGGCCCGCTCGTCCACGTCTGACGTTCGGTCGGAATCGACAGGCCCGTGCCATCGAGCGGGCAATGCGGATTCGGCGCACGGTAATGGCGCTGCGCCGGCACCAGGCCGTGCTCCAGCGCGAGCACCGCCTTGATCAGCCCGGCGATGCCGGCCGCGGCCTCCAGATGCCCGATCTGCGACTTGACCGAGCCTACCCGGCAGCTTGCGCTGCCGAACACGCCCTTCAGCGCATTCAGTTCGATCGGGTCGCCGAGCACCGTGCCGGTGCCGTGCGCCTCCACGTAGCCGACCTGGGCCGGCGCGACGCCCGCCGCGTCGAACGCGCGGCGGATCAGCCGCGCCTGCGCCTGCCCGTTCGGGGCGACCAGGCCGTTGCTGCGGCCGTCCTGCATCATCGCCGAGCCGGCGATCACGGCGCGCACCGGGTCGCCGTCGCGCAGCGCGTCGGCCAGCCGCTTGAGCACCACCACGCCGCAGCCTTCGCCGCGCACGTAGCCGTTCGCCTCGGCGTCGAACGCGCGGCAGTGTCCGGTGGGCGACAGCATGCCGCCCTGCGCGAACGGCCGGCCCGAATCGGACGACAGGATCAGGTTCACGCCGCCGGCCAGCGCCAGCACGGATTCGCCGCGACGCAGGCTCGCGCAGGCATGGTGCACCGCCACCAGCGACGACGAGCAGGCGGTGTCGATCGCGAGGCTCGGGCCGTTCGCATCGAGGACATACGAGAGCCGGTTCGCCGCGATGCTCGCCGCGCTGCCGGTTGCCGCATAGACGTTGAGGCCGTCGCCGTCCTGTGCCTGAAAGCCGTCGTAGTCGTGCGTCGAGATGCCCACGAACACGCCGGTTTGCGTGCCGGCCACGCTGGCGGGCGCGATGCCGGCGTCCTCGAACGCGTGCCAGGCCGTTTCCAGCAGCAGGCGCTGCTGCGGGTCCATGCGCTGCGCTTCGAGCGGCGAAATGCCGAAGAACGACGCGTCGAAGCGATCGACCTCGTCGAGAAAGCCGCCCCAGCGGGTCGGCGCGAGATGGTCGGGCTTCAGGTCGAAGGTGCGCGCGGCGAGGCGCGCGGCGGGAATCTCGCGGATGCCGTCGTGCCCCGCGTCGATCAGTTGCCAGAACGCTTGCGTATCGCTCGCGCCGGGGAAGCGGCAGCCGATGCCGATCACGGCGATCGGCTCGGCATCGTGCGCGGCGGCTTGGGTGTTGGTTTCGGTTTGGACTTTGGTGATCGGCGCGTTCGCGCCTGCGGAGGCCAGATGGCGGGCCAACTGCGCGGGCGTGGGGTAATCCCAGAACACCACCGGCGTGAGCGGCATCTGCAACCACTCGCCGAGCGCGGCGGCAAGCTGCACGGCCACCACCGAGCTCAGGCCGACCATCGCGAACGGCTGCTCGGGCTCGATGAGCGCGGCCTCGATGCCGACGCGCTCGGCGATCTGCGCGCAGAGCCACGCCTCAATGTCGGCTGCGGATCGTGCTGGTGCAGGCGAAGCGGAGGATGCAACCGAAGCAGCCGAGCCAACCGATGCGGTCGACGCGTCCGATGTAATCGACGGCGCTGATCCACCCGATTCCGCCGACGCACCCGATACCGCCGAACCAACCGATGTCGCAGATGCACCCGACGCCGCCGAACCAACCGATGTCGCCGATGCACCCGCCGCCGCCGAACCAATCGATGCAACCGAACCAACCGACGCCGCCGCAACATCGGCCACCCCCGAGCCCAGCCCCACCACCCCACCCGCCCGCGCGTTCCCGCGCGGCCGCTCCCACCGATGCACCACCTGCAGCTCACCCCCGAGCAGATCGTCGCGGCATTGACGCCGCCGCACCTTGCCGCTCGACGTGCGCGGAATGCGCCCGGCCTTCACCAGCACCACCACGTCGGGCGCGTGGCCGGTGGCCGCCATCACGGCCGGCACGATCGCCTGCACGGCGAGCGGGTCCACCGGCTGGCCGAAATCGAGTTCCTGCACGATTACCAGACGCTCGCCCTCGTCCGCCTCGACGGAGAACGCCACCGCGCCGTCGCGGCGCAGCGTGGGATGGCTCGAAAACGCGGCCAGCTCGATATCCTGCGGATAGACGTTCTGGCCTTGCACGATGATCAGGTCCTTCTCGCGCCCGCAGATATACAACTGGCCATCGCGCACGAAACCGAGATCGCCGGTGCGCATGCAGTCCGGCGACGTGGCCTCGCCGGCCGGCCGCGCGTGGAACGCGTCCCGCGTGGCCGCCTCGCGCCGCCAGTAGCCCTGCGCCACGCACGGCCCATGCACCCAGATTTCACCGATCTCGCCGGCGGCGCATCGCGCGCCGGTCTCGGGCGAGACGATCGCCACCTCGTGTTGCGGCAGCAGCACGCCGGTATTGACGAGCACGCGGCTTTCCACGGCGCTGTCCGGCGTGGCCGGCACGGCGCGGCCCTGCGCGAGCGCGGCCTTCTCGAACGGCAGCGCCTCGGGCGTGCCCCCGGCGGTGACGCCCCAGCGGCCCGACACCATCAGCGTCGATTCGGCCAGCCCGTACGCGGCGAGCCAGCTTTCCGGCCGGAAGCCGTACGGCGCGAATGCCTGCGTGAAACGCGTCAAGGTCTCCTGACGAATCGGCTCCGCGCCGTTGAACGCGATCCGCAGGCTGCTCAGGTCGAGCCCGGACAGATCCTGGCCCGCCATCGCGCGCACGCACAGGTCGTAGGCGAAATTCGGCGCGCCGGTCAGCGTGGCGCGAAACGCCGCGATCGTCTTCAGCCAGCGCAGCGGGTTCAGCAGGAACGACGCGGGCCGCATCAGCACGGCGCGGCAGCCCATCACGAGCGGCCCGAGCACGCCGCCGATCAGGCCGAAGTCGTGATACGGCGGCAGCCAGAACACCAGCACGTCGTCGGCGCCGGCCGACAGGAAGCCGGTGATCAGCCGCAGGTTCCACAGCACGTTGGCGTGGCTCACCATCACGCCCTTCGGCGAGCCGGTGGAGCCCGAGGTGTATTGCAGGAACGCGATGTCCGCACCGTCGAGCGCGGGCGCGCGCCAGCCGTCGGCGCTGGCGGGCGCGTCTTCGATCAGCAGCCACTGCTCGACCGACAGCGGCGTGCCGCGCTCGCCCATCGCCGCGATCTGCCCGAACTCGGCCCGGCCGGTCAGCGCGAAACGGCCGGCCGCGTCGTCGACGATCGCCTGCAGGCGTCCGATCTGCCGCGCATGGGTGGGCGGGTACGCCGGCACCGGAATCGCGCCGGCATACAGGCAGCCGAAGAACGCGCAGATGTAATCGATGCCGGGATGGAACAGCAGCAGCACCGGGTGCGCCTGCGGCACGCCGCGCGCCGTCAGCAGGCAGGCGATGCGGCGCGCGCGCTGATCCAGCTCGCGGTGCGTGATGGATTCGTCCGCGCCGCCTTCCGGCGCGAGGAAGGTGTAGAGGCAGGCGTCGGGCTGCACGTCGGCGCGATGCATCAGCAAGGCGACCAACTGCTCGCCGGGCAATACGCGTTCGCCTTGCGGGCCAGTTGCACTGTTCATCGCTCTCCCCCAACCACGGCTGTGTTCTGGAAACCCCGGCGCAAGCGCCGGCATGGGCACGGTGTGGCGGCGCTGCGCCGCCGCCGTTCAATCCGGCTCGGACGCGCGATCGATCACCGCGTGCAGCAGCACGTTGGCGCCGGCCTCGATCCATTCCGGCCTGGCATCCTCGATCTCGTTGTGGCTGATGCCGCCGATGCACGGCACGAACACCATCGAGGCCGGCGCGACCTGCGACAGGTAGCAGGCGTCGTGGCCGCCGCCCGACACGATGTCGCGATGCGAATAGCCGAAGCGCTGCGCGGCGGCCCGCACCGACTGCACGCAGGTGGCGTCGAACGGCACCGGCGCGTAATAGAAGATCGGATCGACGCGGGCATCGAGCCCGGCGTCCTCGGCGAGCCGCGCGACGCCTTCCAGCAGCTCGGCGTGCATGCGCGCCAGCACGGCATCCTGCGGATGGCGGAAATCCACGGTGAAGAACACCTGGCCCGGGATCACGTTGCGCGAGTTCGGGCGCACCTGCATCATGCCGACCGTCGCGCAGGCGAGCGGCGCGTGGCGCAGGCCGATCTCGTTGACGAGCTGCACCACGCGCGACGCGCCGAGCAGCGCATCGCGCCGGCGCGGCATCGGCGTGGTGCCCGCATGCGAATCCTGGCCGGTCAGCAGCACCTCGTACCAGCGCTGCCCCTGCGCGTCGGTCACGACGCCGATCGCATGCCCTTCCGTTTCGAGAATCGGCCCCTGCTCGATATGCAGCTCGAACGCGGCGTGCACCGGGCGGCCGCCGCACGGCACGTCGCCCGCGTAGCCGATGCGGCGCAATTCCTCGCCGATCGTCTTGCCGTCCACGTCGCGCAGCCCCAGCCCGTGCTCCAGCGTGTAGCGGCCCGCGAACACGCCGGAGCCGATCATGCCGGGCGCGAAGCGCGAGCCTTCCTCGTTGGTCCAGATCACCAGTTCGACGGGGCGCTCGGTCTCGATGCCGAGATCGTTCAGCGCGCGCAGCACCTCCAGGCCGCCGAGCACGCCGTAGATGCCGTCGAACCGGCCGCCAGTCGGCTGCGAATCGGTATGCGAGCCGGTCATGACCGGCGACAGCGCATCGTTGCGGCCCTTGCGGCGCATGAACACGTTGCCCATCGTGTCGATCGACACCGTGCAGCCGGCCGCCTTGGCCCAGCCGATGATCAGGTCGCGCGCCTGCCGGTCGAGATCGGTCAGCGTGAGCCGGCATACCCCGCCCTTTGGCGTCGCACCGATCTTCGCCAGCTCCATCAGGCTGTCCCACAGACGCTTGCCGTTGACGCAGGTGGTCGAACTCAGCTCGATGTTGGTCAGTTCGGACATCTGAAATCTCCTCGATATGGACGGGCAGCAGGCCCGGTGCAGCGTCTGGATCCACGTGGAACCCGATGCGTCGCTCAGAACAGCATTTCCTTGCCGATATGCAGGTGCTCGAACGTGATGTCCGCCTCGCGGCAACGCGCGAAGAAATCGGCGATCTGGGTGGCCTGGATGCTGTCGGGCGCGTATTCGGCGCCCATCACGTAGCGCAGCCACGGCTCCTGCCCCATCGCGTAGATGAACGCGGTGCGGCTGCCGAGGTCGGACAGCAGCTTCCACGCCCGCGCCGAATTCGACGCGGAGAGCCGCCTCGACTCGTCGTCGCGGCGGGCGAGCGGCCGGGTCATCAGCGGCGCGTACAGCCAGCTCAGGGGCGCGCCGTTGCACTCCATGCCGACGAACACCGCGTCGGGCCGGCCGGCCGTGTCGCGCACCAGGCGGTACAGCGCCGGGTTGATCGCGTCCGAATCGACCAGGAAGAAGAAGCGCCGCTCGTTCACGCGCACCAGCAGCGTCTGCTTGCTGTAGATGTCGAGATCGGCGTGCTCGCCGGTAAACGGCAGGCTCAGGATCTCGCCGCCCGGCACCGGCACGGCATCGAACGCGCCCACCGTGCGCACGTCGGTGTAGCCCAGGCTGCGCAGCGCCAGCTCCATCGACGGATCGGCCAGGCTGCCGGTGCGATTGCGCGGCACGATCGCCTGGCCGACCTTGTGGCGCAGTTGCACCAGCGCCTCGGGCGAGAAATGGTCCTGGTGGCAGTGCGAGATCACGAGGTAATCGATGCGGTCCGGCAGATCGGCGTACGTGAAGCGGCCGTCTTCCGTCGAGGCATCCCAGGTGAACATCGGATCGATCAGGATCGTCACGTCGGCCGATTGAATCAGCACGCAGGCGTGGCCGAAGTGCCGCACCCGCACCGCCTCGCCGTGGTAATCGGGTTGCTTGCGCGCGGGCGGCGTGGTGGTGAACATGTCGAGGAAATCGGCGCGCTCCAGCGTGGCCGCATCGAACAGCGCGGCCAGTTCGCCGAACGGCGCGGCCTGGGTGCGCATCGACGCAAGCCGGTCGAGCAGCGGCGAGGCGAACGGCACGCGCGCGAACACGTTGCCCGGGCCGCTCACGCGCGGCGTGTTCATGAAGAACTTGCGGTCGGCGTCGGCCACCGTGGTCAGCAGCAGCTCCTGGCTCGCGCGGTTGGTGAGGCCGGTGCGCTCCACCAGTTCCTCGATGATGCGGATCGCGGGCTGGTTGTTCTGGTCGTACACCAGTTCGGTCAGGCCCGCGAGCGAGGCCGGCAGCTTCTCGTACAGGCCGTCCAGCGAATAGCCGCTCGCCTCTTCCTGCAACAGGCGGTCGAACGCCTTGAAATCGTTCGCGAAGCGGATCAGGTCCGCCGAGCGGGCCTTGGTCTCCTCCAGCACCCGCGCGATCTCGGGCGCGGCCGCTTCGGGCAGATCCATGAACGGGCCGCCGAACATGGCCGGATCGCTCGACGCGGCCACATGCATCTTCGGATTGCCGACGAACGACTGCATCGCCGGCAGGTAGCGGAACGCGAGGTTCATCGCGTACTGCACCGGCGGCACCAGGTGCGGCCAGGCCAGCCAGCGATCGAGCAGCAGCTCCATCTTGATGGACGGCTTCAGGAAAACGGGGGCGTCAGATTGGAATCGCATGGCGGGTTCTCATGAGGACTGTTCGAGGTTCCGGCCCGAGGGCGCTTGCGGATACGGTGCTTCGGTCGGCCCGGGCGCGGCCTGCCGCACATCGGGCGGCGCGACGTCCTGCGCGGCGGGGTCACCCCCCAGCGCCAGATACAAGGTCAGCGCGTTGGCGTATTGCGCATACACGGCTTCCTCCAGTTGCACGTCGGCCTGCTGGCGCGTCTGCTGCAGGGTCAGCCAGTCGGTCAGCGTGGTGTTGCCGGCCCGGTAGCGGATCTCGGCCAGCGCTTCGGCGCGCCGGGCGGCGGTGACCGCCTCCGACAGCGCCTTGACCTCGCGATCCGATTGCACGCACGCGGCCCACGCCGAACGCGTGTCGGCCAGCGCCTGATAGAAGGTCTGGCGAAACGTGACGACCGCCGTGTCGTAGGTGGCCTTCGACGATTTGATGGTCAGGCTGGCGGTGTTCCATTGCAGGAACGGCAGCGACAGCGTCGCGCCGAGCGTGCCGATCGGGTCCTTCAGGATGTTGGACAGCGTGGTTTCGGTGGCGCTGCCGCTGGTGACCGAGCCGAACAGCGAGAAGGTCGGATAGAACGACAGGCGCTGCACGTCCGCCTGCGCAAGCGATTCGCGCAGGCGCGCCTCGGCGGCCTGCAGGTCGGGCCGGCGCCCGAGCAGATCGGCCGGCACCACCGGCGGCACGGCCGGCATCGGGCGGATCGGCAGGCTGTCCGGCTCGGGTTCGCGGTGCTCGGGCGACTGGTCGAACAGGATCGCGAGCGTATTGCGCTGCGCTTCGAGCTGCGCGTTCACCTCGGTCTGCTGGCCTTCCAGCGTCTTCAGCGTGCTCAGGGCCTGCGATTCCTCGTAGTCGCTCGCCTCGCCGGCCACGTGCTGGATATGCACGAAGCGCAGCGTGCGCTGGGCTGTTTCGATCGCCTCGCGCACGGTCGCGCCGATGCTCTTGAGCTCGCCGATCTGCCAATAGGCGCTGGCCGTCTGGCTGACCAGCGTGAGCGCGGCGCTGCGGCGGTCGTACTCGGTGGCCACCGCCTCGAAGTTGCTGGCGTCGCGCTGCCGGGCCAGGTGCCCCCAGAAATCCAGCTCGTAGCTGACCGTGCTGCTGGTGGTGTACGAGCGCACGGAGCCGCCGCCGCGCGTCAGGTTGCGCGCCGAGCTGCCGCTGCCGCTCACCGCCAGGGTGGGCGTGAGGTTGGTATCCGTGAGGCCGGCCTGCAGCCGCGCGCTGTAGAGCTTGAGGGCCGCCGCGGCGAGCGTGTTGTTGGTGCGCAGCGCGCGCTCGATCAGGTCGTCGAGTTGCGGGTCGCCGAAGCGGCGCCACCATGGGTCCGCCTGCGCGAACGCCGTGCCGGTCAGCGGCAGCGTGTTGCTGTCCCATTGGGTGGGCACGTCGAGTTGGGTGCGTTGGTATTCGCTCTTGGTCAGCGCGCCGCAGCCGGCCAGCCCGCAGGCCGCCAGCATCGCGCCCGCCAGCAACGCGCGGCGCGATCGGGAACAGAAACGGGATCGGAAACGGAAGGACGCGAGCGGATTCATGGCGTGCCTCATTCGCGCGCCAGCGCATCGATGGGATCGAGCCGCGACGCGTTGCGCGCGGGCCAGAAACCGAACGCCACGCCGATCAGCGTCGAGCACGCGCAGGCCACCGCCATCGACAGCACCGAGAAGCGCAGCACGATCACCTTCACGAACAGCGAGAACACGCCGCTCACGGCGAACGCGAGCAGCACGCCCAGCACGCCGCCGGCCACGCAGATCAGCACCGCTTCGATCAGGAACTGCTGCATGATGTCCGACTGCCGCGCGCCCACCGCCATGCGGATGCCGATTTCGTGCATGCGCTCGGTGACCGACACCAGCATGATGTTCATCACGCCGATGCCGCCCACCAGCAGCGAGATCACGGCCACGCACATGATCAGCAGCGTCAGCGTGTGGGTGGTGTCCTCGACCGTCTGCATGATGCTGTCGCTCGAACTCGTGAAGAAGTCCTGCGTCAAGTGGCGGCCGGCGATCAGCGTCTTGATGTTCTGTTCCGCGATGCGGTTCGGCACGCCGTCGCGAATCCGCGCCGTGATGCCGTTGAACCACGACTGGCCGGTCAGGCGATCGACGGCCGTGGTGTCCGGAATGAACACCTGCAGGTCCGGGCTCGAACCGAACAGGCCGTCGTTGCGCGCGGTCACGCCGATCACGGTGCACGGCAGCGAGCCGACCAGGATGATCTGGCCGATCGGCTGCTCCCAACCGCGAAACAGCCGCTGGCGCGTGTTGTCGTCGATCACCACGACCTGCGCGCGGCGCAGCGCCTGCGCCGCGTCGAACGGCTGGCCGGCCGCGAAGCGGGTGCCGTGCACCCGGAAATACTCGGCGCCCACGCCGCGCACCGAGGTGTGCGCCTTGACGTTGCCGCGTTGCAGCGTCTGGCTCGACAGCACCAGCGGCGTCACGCTGTCCACGTAGAACTGCGCGCGCAGCACGGCCACGTCGCCCGGCCCCAACGTGTGGATCGCGCCGGCGTTTTCGTCGCCCCAGTCGCGCCCCGGGTTCACGTCCACCGTGTTGGTGCCGATCGCCTCGATCGAGGCGATCACGCTGCGCTGCGCGCCCTCGCCGAGCGCGACCACGGTCACCACCGCGGCGATGCCGATCACGATGCCGAGCATCGTCAACAGCGTGCGCAAGCGATGCGTGACCATCGCGATCCACGCGATCTTGAACGCGGCGCCGAGGCTGGCGGCGCTGGTGGCATCCGCGCGGCGGCCACGCGTGCTGCCCGTGCCGCCAACGCCGCCCGCGAGCGCATCGGCCGCGCCGGCCGGCGGCACGGCCACCACCGCGTCGTTCGGGCGATCCGCGACGATCCGGCCGTCGTTGATCTCGATGATGCGGCGCGCATGCGCGGCGATCTGGTGATCGTGCGTGACGAGGATCACGGTGTGGCCGAGCGCGTTCAGCTCCAGCAGGATGCGCATCACCTCGCGGCCGCTGTGCGAATCGAGCGCGCCGGTCGGCTCGTCGGCGAGGATCACCTCGCCGCCGTTGACCAGCGCACGCGCGATGCTCACGCGCTGCTGCTCGCCGCCCGACAAGGTGGTCGGGCGGTGGCTCGCGCGCGCGCCGATGCCGAGCCGCGCGAGCAGCGCCTGCGCGCGCTCGCGGCGCGCCGGCTTCGCGGTGCCGGCGTACACCGCCGGGATCTGCACGTTGTCTTCCGCGCTCAGGTGCGGCAGCAGGTGATAGCGCTGGAACACGAAGCCGAAATGTTCGCGGCGCAGGCGCGCGAGCTGGTCGCCGTCGAGCGCGCGCACGTCCTCGCCGGCGATCCGGTAGCGGCCCGCGCTCGGGCGATCGAGACAACCGAGGATGTTCATCAGCGTCGACTTGCCCGAGCCCGACTGCCCGGTGATCGCCACCAGTTCGCCGCGCCGGATCTGCAAGTCGATCTGCTTGAGGATCGCGACCTCGGTGTCGCCCACCGCGAAGCGGCGCTCGACCTTCTCCAGATCGAGCAGCGGCGGCGTGTCGTGGTCGCCGATCACGCGCCGTTCCCCTGCGCCGCCGCCTTCAAGGCCTGATCGAGCGAGGTGCCGACGATCACATGCTCGCCCGCGGCCAGCCCGGACAGCACCTGCACGTCCGTGTCGTTCATCAGGCCGACGCGGATCTCGCGCGCCTGCGCCGCCTCGCCCGCGAGCACGCGCACCTCGTAGCGCTGCGCGCCGAGCCGCTTGCCGAGCGCGGCGCGCGGCAGGATCAGCGCATTGGCGGCGTGGCCGAGCACGAACGACACCTGCGCCGTCATCGACGCGCGCAGCGTGCGCTGCGGGTTCGCGACATCGAACAGCCCGTTGTAGTAGATCGCGGCGGGCGCTTGCGACTGCGTGCTCTGATAGGGCTGCATGGCCTGCGCGACGATCGATTCGGGCGCCGGCTCGACGGCGCGCAGGCGGCTGTCGTATTGGCGGTCGGGATCGCCGAGGATCGTGAAGTGCACCGGCATGCCCGGCTTCACGCGCACCACGTCGGCTTCCGAGATCTTCGCGCGCACCGTCACGGTGTCCAGGTTGGCGAGAATCATCAGCACCGGCACGATCTGCGCGGCCACCACCGTCTGCCCCGGCTGCGCGACCATCGCGATGATCTCGCCGTCCATCGGCGCGGTGATGTGCGTGTAGGAAAGCTGGGTGCGCGCGTTGTCGACCGCCACCGACGACACCAGAATCTGCGCGTTCAGCGACGCGAGATCGGCCCGCGTGGTGTCCACGTTGCCCTGCGCCACTTCGTAGTTCGCGCGCGAGCTGGCGTCGTGCTGGAGCATGAAGGCCTGGCGGTCGAGTTCGTGCAGGTATTGCGTGAGCAACGCCCGCTTCGAATCGCGCTGCGCGCGGGCGCTGTCGAGCGAGGCCTGCGCGCTGCGCAGCGCGTTCTGTTCCAGTTGCGGATCGATGGTCGCGAGCAGTTGGCCGCGCCTGACGCGATCGCCTAGCTTGACCGGAATCGACTGGATCTGGCCGTTGACCTGCGCGCCGATCGAGACCTGTTGCGAGGGGTGGATCGTCCCGGTGGCGAGCACGTTCTCGTCCAGATCGCCACGCGTGACGGTCGCCGTCAGGTATTGCGGCGGCTCGGGCCGAATGGCGAACAGCCAGACGATCACCGCGAGCCCCACGATCACCATGACGGCGCACGCTGCCAATAACGGCCTGCGTCGAGCGAACTGAACCGGGTTGGACATGAAACCCCTGATGAAAGGCCAGGCACGGCACGTGCGACGGCCACGGCGGCGCCGCACCGGGATCGATGCGGGACACGCCGGAATCGCTGACTTCGGGCCGACCAGGCATGAGCGCGGCCCCCACCCCGATCACGACGATCGGGGCGGCAAGCGGGTCACCACATGGCAGGGTGCGTGATGCGTGATGCAGGGCGCGGCCTGGGCCGCGAGGCTCACGCGTCCATTTGTCGACGCAGGCTGAGGGGACGCATGTCGGTCCAGACCTCGTTGATGTAATCGAGGCACGCTTGCTTCGGGCCGACCTTGCCGACCGCTTTCCAACCGGCCGGCACGTCCTTGTACTCAGGCCAGATCGAGTACTGTTCCTCGTGATTGACGACCACGGTGTAAATTTCTTCGGACATCTCGCTCATAGCTGATCACCCTGCGAAAGAACATGGAACATGGAGCGGATAGAAATTCCGCGGATACGTGAGGCTTCGCGTATTAGTTCGTATAACGAAGAATTAAGCCTGGCGGCTGTCTCCGGCATTTTGATTTTTACCATTCGACGGCTTGGCGCCGTGGTGCGCCAGCGTTCGGACGCCGCGCATTCTCGCAAACCGCTCACCGGTTCGTTGGCCCCGAAAACCCTACGTTATCCTTACGGAGCGGGGATTCGAATCCTCAGGTGAGCAACTTCTCTCAAGGTGAGCAGAAGTCTAAGTTTCAAATTTTGCAATGTCAACAACATCCCAATTGATGCGAAGCAACACTAAATTGCCTAAATGTTTTTCTCGTGGCATTGCAACGAAAATTTTCTAATAAGCTTCGGCAATCAATGGTTTGGCCTTATCCGACAAGGGATGGAAGGCATGCAATCGGGATAACCCTGTATCGGAGTTTCAAAAAAACATGCAATAACCGAGATCAAAATGGGAACGCAATGAATATCGCCGGATTGGCGTTCAATTCTCATTTTTTCCTCAAGTTATACGACTGATTTTTTAATCCATGCCGCTTTTTGACGAAATCCTGTCGCATGAAGCACGACGGGTGGACTTCCCGCGAGTTAGCGGTTGCGGGTTGGCACGCGCATGGGAGATGGGAGACTTACCGGTCGGTGCGCGACGCAGTCGCAGCACGAGTGGGGAGATGCGTTGAAGCGTGTCGGGTATACGTGGGTGCGGCTGCGCTGACCGCGCGATGATGGCTTCGGATTGTCGCTGGTTGCTTCGTTATCCGCCCTATTCCTTTGCACTCCAGATCAATTGGGGCGTGCCCGGCGCGCTCCCGGTCACACCCGCCGATTCACACCCCGTCGCCCACCGTCACTCGCCTTCCTTGCGCGGGCTGGGCGGCGCCGCATGCGCGCCACCGCGTACGGGCGGCGAGGACAAGGCTGCAGCGGGCGTCGAGGACGCGGCCGCCGGCGCGGCGGGCGACTTGCGAGACGGGATCGGCGCGTGGGCGCCCGGCCGGCTCGCCGATGGCGGCGCATCAAACGGCGAACCGCCCGCATTGCGTATCGCGTCGCGCTCCTGGATGTGCTTATCGCTCGGCTGCGCCGGGCGATCGAGCAACCGGAAGGTGCGTTGCTGCTCGAACTCCTCGGAGTGCTGCACACCGCCCGTGCCGGCCACGCGGCTCGTGGCCGACGCCAGCGAACTTTCCACGGTTCGAATTGCCTTGGCGTGACCGAACGCATTGTTCCAATATTTATTTTGCGTGAGGTCGGCACTCCCATGTTTGACCGCGTCGGCTTTTCGTTTGGCCAGTTCACCCGTCAACGTGGCAACCCGCTGCCGTTGATCGAATTGTTCGTCATCCGAACCATAGAGCGCATCGTCCGCGGCCCTGCGATCGATTCCCATGTGACCCACGGCGGCGCGTGAGGCGCCACTACTCGAGGCCGACGCGGGCGGCTTGGCGGGCGCGGGGGCCGCCGAATGCGGCAACTGCGCCGACAGCACATCGGAACCCACCGCCACTTTTCGTGCCGCGCTCGAGGTTCCGTAGGGGATTTGTGCCGATAGCGCCGGCTTCGCACTCGGCGTGGCCTCACCGCTCGCTGATGCCGATGCGCCAAGCGATGACGAGGCCAACGCGCCCCCTGCCGGCGACTTGCCCCAGACGATGAGCGTTGCCGGCGTGCCACGCGGTGCAGTCCGCGGTGGCGGCGCCGACGCCGGTGTCGAAGCTGAAGCCGGCGCGGGGTTGAAGCGCGGCGTCCCGCCGCCGGACTCCGGCATCTTGGTATTTTTGCGTTCGGTTTTCCCCACATCGGTCTTGCGATTCGATTGCATGACGATCCCCTGGTATCGGCGACCGGCAATGTACCTCGACGTATCGAACCCCGCACGATGTTTTTCAGTCCTGAGTTGATGGGCCGCCTAGTCCGCCGATACCCACCTGGGCGAGCTTCCACCCACCGGCCGGAACGCCATGCGGGCCGGCTCGCGGCACGCACCGGCAAGCCGAATCGGGCCGCGAGCATTGGGTGCGCATGCACCCAACACCGATCCGCGCCTGGTGTCATTTCCCATTTCAAATCATCGCGTTGCCGGCCGCGCACATGCCTGGCACGCCGATTGCAAGATTGTTGCCGCGAAGCGTTCACCCTCGGCCGGTTTTTCCGCGCCGTCGTGAAGACCTTATCGATAGCAGTACAGCGTCCGCCATTCCGAGGCCCCGGCCGTGTTGCCGTAGCTGGCAACGTCGGCGCGCCGAGCTTGCTCATCGACGAACGAACCGGCTGCTTCAACAAAGTCAATAACGCGAGGTGAGATCATGAGTGAAAGCATTCAGAAAAAGCTGTTGCGAGTCCGCCCTCCACGGGTCCGAATCACGTACGACGTGGAAACGGGCGGCGCGATCGAGAAGAAGGAACTGCCGTTCATCGTCGGCGTGCTCGCCGACCTGAAGGGCGACCGCGCCACCGACGACGCGACGCCGCCCATCAAGCAGCGTTCGATGGTCGAGATCGACCGCGACAACTTCAACAACGTGATGGAGCAGATCCTGCCGCGCGTCACGTTGACGGCGGCGAAGAACGCCGACGCCGAACTGAAGGGGCTGCTCGGCGACGATTTCGAACTGACGTTCAAGACCATCGACGCGTTCGAGCCGATGCCGATCGTCAAGGCGCTGCCGTCGTTGAGCAAGCTCTACGATTCGCGCACGCAGATCCGCGATCTGCAGGCCCGCGCGGAAACCAACGATGCGCTCGGCGCGGCGCTCGACACCCTGATCGGCAAGCTGTCGCAGGGCACGGCGCCCGCGCCTGCCGCGGACCCTGCCAAGGATCCGGCTCCGGCCCCGGCTGTCGACCCGGCCACGCCCGTCGATCCGGCCAATCCCGCCAATCCCGCCGCGCCGGTCGAGCCCACCCCGCCCGTGGTGCCGCCCAAGCCGGCCGCGCCCGCACCGGCCCTCTCGGCCGACGCCGTGGCCGCCGCGCAAGCCACCATCGCCGCCGTGCCGGGCGTGCAGGCCGATCAGATCAAGCCGCTGGTGCAGGCCTTCGCCGACCAGCTGAACCTGTATTTCGTCGCGACCGACAAGGCCGCCACGCAAGCCATCAACACCGCCAGCGCACGCGGCGCGATCGCCGTGATCGACGAACTGGTGGCGCTGATCGACGAGAAACTGAGCATCGCGCTGTCGGGCGTCATGCACAGCGACAGCTTCAAGAAGATGGAAGCGACCTGGCGCGGCCTGAACTACCTGGTCATGAACACCGAGACCAGCACCATGCTGAAGCTGCGCGTGTTCAACGCCACCAAGGACGAACTGCGCCAGGACATGATGAAGGCGGTGGAGTTCGACCAGAGCGCGCTGTTCAAGATGATCTACGAGGCCGAGTACGGCACCTTCGGCGGCAATCCGTACAGCCTGCTGGTGGGCGACTACGCGATCGACCACACCTCGAACGACATCGATTTCATCTCGAAGATGTCGGAAGTGGCGGCGGCGGCCCATGCGCCGTTCATCGCGCAGGCCTCGCCCGCGCTGTTCGGCCTGGACGGCTTCGACAAGCTCGACAAGCCGCGCGACCTAGCGAAGATCTTCGAAGGCCAGGATTCGCTGCAATGGCAGGCGTTCCGCGAAACGGAAGACGCGCGCTACGTGACGCTGGCCCTGCCGCGCGCGCTGCTGCGCCTGCCGTACGGCTCGCCGGACAAGCGCAACACGGTGCCGTGCGACGGCATCAATTTCGACGAGCGCATTGGTTCGGGTGCCGAAACGGCCTTGATTTCCGACGCGGGCGATGTCCTGAGCTACCCCGATCCGGCGCCGGACCACTTCCTGTGGGGCAACCCGGCCTACCTGCTGGCCCAGCGCATCACCAACGCGTTCTCGCTGTACAGCTGGACGGCGGCGATTCGCGGCGTGGAAGGCGGCGGCCTGGTGGACAACCTGCCGAGCTACACCTACACGTCGGCGCACGGCAGCGTGGAATTGCTGTGTCCCACCGAAATCTCGATCACCGACCGTCGCGAGAAGGAACTGAACGACCTCGGCTTCATCTCGCTCTGCCACTGCAAGGGCACCGGCAAGGCGGCGTTCTTCGGCGGCCAGACCACCAATCAGCCGAAGAAGTACTTCTCCGATTCGGCCAACGCCAACGCGCGCATCTCGGCGATGTTGCCGTACATGCTCGCCGCCTCGCGTTTCGCGCATTACATCAAGGTGATCATGCGCGAGAAGATCGGCAGCTTCATGACGCGCGGCAACGTGGAAGATTTCCTCAACGCGTGGATCTCGAACTACGTGCTGCTCGACGACAACGCGCCGCAGGACGCCAAGGCCGGCTATCCGCTGCGCGAGGCGCGCGTGGTGGTGACCGAAGTGCCGGGCGAGCCCGGCGCGTACCGCGCCACGGTGTTCCTCAAGCCGCACTTCCAGCTCGAGGAACTGACCACCTCGATCCGCCTCGTGGCCAACCTGCCGAAGTAATACGCGACCTCTTCCATTCCAGGAACCATCATGGATCTGATTCTTTTCCAGCCGGGCGATCAAAGCATCATGAACGACGACGGCAGCCAGGTCGACAACTCGGCCTGGGCCGCGGACGGCCCCTCCGGCCTCTGCATCGAAATCGTCTCGCTGCACCAGGGCATGAAGCAGCAGATCACCACCGACGTCAGCAACAACGCGCGCACCTCGGGCCGGCCGATCATCACCGAGTTCACGCTCGTGAAGTACGTGGACCAGACCTCGGTCAAGCTCTACGAGTACTGCCTGGGCGCCACCACGCTCGGCAAGGGCGCGGACAAGCCGAGCACGATCTACATCGCGCGCGAATCGGGCGGCAAGACCACCAACATCATGAAGATCGAGCTGAAGGACGCCATCATCAGCGAGATCCAGCTGCAGACGCATCCGGACGACATGCCGACCGAGCAGTTCAAGCTCAACTTCACGGAAGTCATCTGGACCTACACGCAGCAGATGAACGACATGTCCACCAAGGGCGTGAAGACGGCGGGCTGGAGTATCGCGAAGAACATGCCGATCGCCGGCAAGTTCTCGTCGAACCTCTGATCCGCCGCAGCCGGAGCACGCCATGCCGTTCCTGCTCGAACGCCTCGCGCAAGCGCCCGCCTTCGACGGCTCCCGGCCGTTCGACTTGCGCGAGGCGGTCGCCGCGCAGATCCAGCGCATCGTCAGCGCGCGCAGCACCGGCGCGGGCGTGGATCTGCTCGGCTTCGGCATGCCGAGCGCGGTCGAGCTGGAGATGTACAGCAAGCCGCAGCTCGAACGCTATGCGCAGCGGCTGGCGCTGCTGATCGCCCGCCACGAGCCGCGGCTGCTCGCGCCGCGCGTGAAGATCGAGTCGGTCGGGCAGCCGCTCGGCCCGTACCGGCTCGCGATCTATGGTTCGCTCGATGACGGCAACGGCACCGACGTGTTCCATTTCGAGTTGCCCTCCCACTGAGCCCCGAGGTCACGATGCGCCCCGCCACCTCCAACCTCGCCGACTGCTTCCGCGAGGAACTCGCCTCGCTGCGCACCGAATCGGTGCTGTTCGGCGAGAAGCATCACGAGCTGGCGCGCACGCTCGGGCTCAACGCGCGCGAGGCGACCGATCCGCAGGTGGAACTGCTGCTGCAATCGTTCGCGTTTCTCGCGGCGCGGCTGCGCCACCAGATCGCGCAGGACAAGGCGCGCCTGCCCGATACGCTGCTGTCGTTCCTGTATCCGCACCTGGAAGCGCCGATCCCGTCGATGCTGATCGCGCAGATCGAACCGAAGCCGGACGGCGCGGATTTCTCGCGCGAACAGGTGCTGCCGCGCGGCCGCATGATGAGCGCCTCGCCCACCAATCATCTCGGGCAAAGCACCGAGTGCCGGTTCCGCACCTGCTACGACACGCCGCTGCTGCCGCTGCGCATCGACACGGTGTCGTTCGAATCGGGCCACGGCTACGAATCGATGGGCGGCGTGACGGCCTCGCAATCGGTGCTGCGCATCCGCCTGCGCGCCGACGGCGTGGGCACGCTGCATACCAAGGGCGCCGGCCCGCGCCGGCTGCGCTTCTATATCGACAACGCCCAGGCCGACGCGATCGAACTGTATGAAAGCCTGGCGCTGCATCTGAGCGGCATCGCGGTGCTGCCGTCGATGGCGGGCCGGCCCCGCCAGTTGCCGCCCGACAGCCTGCGCTGGCTCGGCATGGAGCCGGACGAAGCCGCGCTGACCGCGAACCACCACACGCACCCCGGTTATCGGCTGCTCCAGGAGTATTTCGCGTTTCCCGAGAAATTCCTGTTCTTCGAAATCGGCCGTCTCGACGAGATCGATTTCAGCGCCGTGGAAGATTACTTCGACCTGATCCTGGTGCTCGACATGCCGTTTCAGCCGGACTGGAATATCGGCCCGGCGTCGCTGCGCCTGAATTGCGTGCCGCTGGTGAACCTGTTCTCGCAACGCATCGAGCCGATCGCGCTGACCCATACCGAATACGAATATCACGTCACCGGCGACCTGAAGAACCACCGCTACTGCGAGATCCATTCGATCGAAATGCTCGAATCGATCTCGAGCGAGGGCAAGCCGCGCTCGATCGCGCCATATTTCGCGATGGACGATTTCCGGCGGCTGGAGGATCAGGATTATTTCTACCTGCCGCGCCGGCTGCCCGCCACCGCGCAATACGTGGCCGGCAGCGAGATGTACGTGTCGTTCCTCGACGAGCATTTCGACCTCGGCCAACTGACCGACGAGGTGGTGGGCGGCCGCGCGCTGTGCACCAACCGCCGGCTGCCGGAGCGGCTGATGTCGGGCAGCCCGCTGCATCTCGAAGACGCGGGGCCGGCCAACCGCATCCTCGCCCTGACCAAGCCCACGCCGCACCACACGCCGCCGCAGATCGGCAACCGCCCGTGGTCGCTGATCTCGCAACTGTCGCTGAACCACCTGTCGCTCGACGGCGGCCCGGTGGCGCTGGCCGCGCTCAAGGACATCCTGCGCCTGCACGTCGGCACCCAGCGCGAGAGCGGCTGGGCGCAGATCGACGCGATCCAGGCGCTGCGCAGCCGCAGCATCATGCGCCATGTGGGGCGTGACGGCTGGCGCGGCTTCGTGCGCGGCGTCGAATTGACCGTGACGATGGACCCGAGCGATATCGGCGCGGCCAGCACGGTGCTGTTCTGTTCGGTGCTGCGCCATTTCCTGCGCGGCTATGCCAGCGTCAATCATCTGGTGGAAGTCGCGCTCGAAACGCGCAATCTCAAGGGGAGCCACAAGCCATGGCAGCCATCGGCCGGCACCGCTATCGCACTGTAAGGGACTACCTGTTCCAGCAGTACGGCGACTTCGACGTGTTCCAGTTGATGCGCCTGCTGCTCTCGGATACCGACCCGGCGCTGCCGATCGGGCAGCGGCTGCGTTTTCGCGCGGATCTCTCGGCGGCGTTCCCGGCGCGCGAGTTCACGCGCATCTCGCTGCTGCCCGGCGAAGCCGACGACGGCGCTGCCGATGCCGAGGAACCGGCCGCGCGCCGGATTCGCGGCGTGGACATCCGCACCGCGAATTTCTGCATCGCCAGCGTGACCGGCCCGCTGCCGGAATCGTTCACCGAATGGGTGCGGGAGCTGGCCTCCGAGCGCGCCACGGCGATGGCGGACTTCCTCGACATGTTCAACCAGCGCGCCAACGTGCTGCGCTATCAGGTCAAGCAGGCGCTCACGCCGGGGCTGAACGACCGCCCGCCCGGCGAAACCGAGATCGCCGGCTGCCTGGCCGCGCTGTCGGGCCTCGCCGACCCCCGGCTGGCCGCGCGCGTGCCGCTGCCGCAGCGCGCCTGGCTAGGCATCGCCGGGCTGCTGGCGAACCGCCGCCGCCCCGCCTCGACGCTGGTGGACGTGCTCGGCGCCGCGCTCGACGCGCAGGTCAGCGTGACCGAGAACGTCGGCGCCTGGCACGAGCTCGACGTGCGCGACCGTTGCGTGCTCGGCGTGCGCAACCATCAGCTCGGCCGCACGCTGGTGGTGGGCCGCCGCGTGTGGGACCAGCAGGCGCGGCTGCGCATCGAGATCGGCGTGGTGGATTACGACGCGCTGCAACGCCTGCTGCCGCCGCCCGACGGCTCGGACCCGACCGAACCGGCCGATCCGCCCGACAGCCTCGGCCGCTCGGCGGCGTCGGCCGCCGCGATGCACGCGGCCGGCCGGCCCGCGAGTGAAGCCGGCGCGGCGGGCGCCTCGTCGAACTACGCGATGCTGTGCGGCCTCGTGAAACTGCTGGTGGATCGCCTGGCCGACTGCGAGATCGTGCTGCACGTGCGCGAGGCCAGCGTGCCGGGCGTGCCGCTGCCGCAACCGGCGCGCGGCACCGACACCACCTCGATGCGGCTCGGCCAGAGCGCCTGGCTGGCCGGCAAGCCCGCGCATCCGCACGCGAGCCGCCCGGTGCGCTTTCTGATTCGCACCAATCACGCCGTGGAGGCCGCATGAACGAGATTCTCGGCGTCGACGCCACACGCGCGTTCTCCGTGCAGCGGCTCGGTGCGCCCGAGCCGCGCGTGTTCCTGCACTGCGCCGTGTTCGTCAATCGCAACACCGTGCTCGGCGCGGAAACCTTCCGGCTGGAGAGCTTCCAGGGCCAGGAGCAGGTGTCGGAGCCGTTCGAATTCCAGCTCGAACTGAGCGGCAATTCCAGCGGCGCGGCCTCGGGCCGGCTGCGCTTCGACGAGCTGGTGGGCCGCGCGATCACGGTCGGCATCGCCAGGCCGGTGGGCGACGCCGCGTCGAGCGAGGGCGCGTTCCAGGCCGCGCTCGATGGCGACAGCGTCGCCGCCGAACAGTTTTCGCTGTTCAACGGCATCGTGACGAGCTTCGCGGCCGGCCATCGCGGCAACTACAGCATCGGCATGAAGCCGGCGCTGCACCGGCTCGGCCTGACCAACCACTATCGCGTGTTCAATCGCCGCACCGTGCGCGAGATGATCGAGCTGCTGCTGGACGCGCACCACATCGCCTACGCGCCGATCGCGGCCACGCTCGACAACCTGGCGACGATCCGCCGCCAGGACTGGATGCAGGCCGGCGAGACCGATCTCGAATTCCTCAAGCGCCTGATGGGCAAGGCCTTGATGCACTACTACTTCGTGCACGGCGCCACCGGCCACCGCGTGGTGTTCTCGAACCTGCCGCAATACCCGGAGGTCGCGCCCGGCCAGCCGCCGCTGCGCTACACGTACACCGAGACGAGCGCGCTCGGCATGGAGCAGGACGATCTGGTCACCGAATTCAGCATGAAGCAGACGCTGGCCAGCACCGGCGTGCATGGCGTGCTGACCCAGCAGGACGGCGCGTGGCTGACCAACCGCGTGGTGCAGTTCAATTCGTTCAGTGCCGACGAACATCACGATGCCGATCCGCTGCCGTTCAACCTCTACAAGAGCTATCAGTACGGCGGCGGCAAGGAGGAGGCGCGCATCCTCTCGCGCAGCACGCAAAGCTCGCTGGAAAGCAGCCGCCGCGAGTTGAGCGGCGCGAGCCGTTGCTCGGCATTCCGGGTGGGCCATCGCTTCCGCCTGCGCGCGGCCGGCGACGGGGAAGCACCCGAGGCGACCTTCCTCGACGGCGCGTTCGTGCTGACCTCGGTGTCGCATCAGGCCAGCATGGACGGCGGCTACCAGAACCATTTCCAGGCCGGCGACGCGGCGTTCCTGATCACGCCCTACTCGATCCAGTCCACCCAGCAGGGCGCGGTGCTGGCGGAGGTGGTGTCGGGCACCAGCGCGCCGGCCCAGCCGCCGATCGATTTCGGCGCGGCGTCGTCGTTCGCCACCGCGCAGGCCAGCTTCGTCGACACCCTGAACCCCGGCTCGTTTCCGCAGATCGGCGTGCATGTGCGTTTCTCGACCGCCGCCAAGGACGACCCGCCGGTGTGGGTCAAATTGTCCGCGTCGATGCAAACTGCGCCCACCATCGGCGCAATCGTGGTGGTGTCGCGCGCGCAGGACGAATCGGAGCTGCCCGAGATCCAGAACGTGATCCAGTCGAACGGCAGCACGCTGGTGGTGCCGTCGGGCTGGCTGTCGAACACCCATGTGGGCAGCCAGTATTCGACCAACTACGGCGACAACCAGACCATCAACTACGGCCGGCTGTCCGCGCCGGACCTGGGCCAGGCCACGCGGATCGTCTCCAGCGCCTATGCGAGCGGCCATTTCGGCAACGCCAGCTTCTCGCAGGGCGCGGGCTACAGCTTCAGTTGCGCCGACCCGTCGGCGCCCGGCGCGCGTTCGAACCCGGCCGAGCTGTATGGCGGCGCCGAGCCCGAGGGCGACATCCTGAGCGCCACCGAGGCGATCGGCTCGACCTACAACCGCGCGAGCGGCACGCGCAGCTACAGCCACTCTGCGTTCGGCACCTCGATCAGCGACAGCACGGTCGGCGACGAGCAATCGACGCGCGCCGTCGGCGACAGCAGCGCGGTATCGATCGTCGGCAGCTCGGTCAGCCTTTCGACCACCGGCGTCAGCATGAACACCAACATCACCGGCTCGGTGATCGACAGCACCATGGTGGGCAGCACGGTGCGCACCACGATCAGCGGCGACACCCTTGAAACCAGCCTGTCGGGCGACACGGTGCGCAACTCGGTGTCCGGCGACCTGATCGAGGACAGCGTGAGCGGCAACGTGATGCGCAACACCACCTCGGGCAACGTGATGGAGGTGTCGCTGACCGGCAACGTCACCCGCAACACCACCACCGGCAACGTCGTCGAAACTTCGTTTACCGGCAACACCACGCGCACCGAAACCACCGGCCTCACCGTGGTCGATCACGTGAACTGCGGCGAAACCGTCACCAAGATCAACGGCGTGGTGCAGCAAAGCGAGACCAGCGGCGCGTCCACCACCACCGCCACCCACGGCGACACCACCCGCATCGAGACCAGCGGCGCGACCTCGAACATCGTCACGATGGCGGCGATCACCGTGGTGGAGACGGCCGGCCCCGGCGCGCGCGTGTCGAACAATGATGAAACGCCCCACGTCGACAACATCGTGACGCGGATCCACATGATCGAAGCCACGCTGATCTTCATGTGAGCGCCGCCCGATGAAAATCGTCAAACCCCAGTCGCTCGGCCTGTTCTTCAAGCCGTACACGTTCGCGGGCCGGCATTACCTGTCGGTGGCCGCGCTCGGCTTCTTTCCGCTCGGCGCGCCCTGCGAGCGCTATCTGGCCGAAAGCACCCAGTGGCCGCACGTGGCCGCGAGCCTGCCGGCCGGCCAGCCGCTCGACGAGGCGATGCCGCGCCCCGGCGCCGAGGTGCTGCTGCTCGGCGCCGCCCATGCGCCCGGCCAGCAGGCGTGCGCGAGCCTCACCGTGCAACTGCGGCTGGATGCCGCCGACGGCCGGCCGCTGATCAGCAAGTGCCTGGCGGTCTGCGGCGAGCGCGAATGGCGCGCCGATGCGCTGCGTGCGCGCCAGGTCGGCCGCGCGAAGCCGTTCCTGACGATGCCGCTGACGTACGCGCGGGCATTCGGCGGCCCGCGCAATCCGGTCAATCCGGCCGGCTGCGGCACCCGCGAGGCGCGCTTCGGCACCGGCAGCGGCGCGATGCCGAACGTGGCCTACCCGGCCGGCGAGGTGGACGCCGCCTGGCGCGCCAGCGTGCCGGCCGGGTTCGGCCCGATTCCGATCGGCAACGCCGCTCGGCGCGACAAGTTCGGCCGCTACGGGCGCGGCTCGCGCGCGCCGGCCGAGCCCGGCTTCGCGCCGGACATCGATTGGCACGTGTTCAACATGGCGCCGCCCGATCAGTGGCTCGACGCACCGCTCGCGGGCGGCGAGCGCTACACTCTGCGCAACCTGCATCCGCGCCATGCCGAACTGACCGGCGAGGTGCCGGCCTTCGCCGCGCGCGCCTTCGTGCTCGGTGCGGGTGAAGCGCCGGCGCAGGCCCGCGAGGTGGCGATGAAGCTCGACACGCTGTGGCTGGTGCCCGATCACGATCTGGGGGTGTCGATCCATCACGGCACGATCGAGATCGCCGACAGCGACGGGCAGGACGTGGCCGTGCTGATGGCCGCCTACGAGCATGCGGGCGAGCCCAAGCCGCGCTCGCACTACGACGCGGTGATGGCGCTGCGTCTCGATCCGGTGCTGGGCCGCCAGCACGTATTCAACGACAGCCAGCTCGCGCCCGAGCGCTCGGCCGAGGCGCTGGCGCGCCGCGCCGCCCGGCAGCACGAGGCGGAACAGGCCGCGCTCGCGCGCAGCCAGCAGCGGCTCGATTTGCTCGATGCGCAGTATTGGGCGCGGCGCGGCACGCCGCCGCCGGCCGGTCACGTGCCGGCGCGCGCCACGCTGCCGGCGCTCGGCCTGATGACCTCGCAAACAGTCGCCGAAGGCGATTTCGATCTGTCCGAGATCGTCACCAAGGCCAAGGCATTGGCCGACGACGCCGAACGACGCGGCAAGGCCGCGCTCGCCAGCGTGCCCGCCGCCGTGCCGGCGCCGGTCGATCCGGCCGCCCTGCTCGACGCCGCGTTCGAGCGCGCGGCCCGGCCGGCCCATGACCTGCTGCCGCCCGCCATGGCCGGCCGCGATCCGCAGGTCGAATCGATGCTCGCGCAATGGCCGCCGCTGCCCGCCGATGCGAGCGAGCAGCAACGCATTCGCGATGCGGCCTCGCGCGAGGCCATCGCCAAGTTGCCGGCGTTGAAGCGCCAGTCGCGCCGCGCCGCGCCGAAGCTGGCCCAGGCCGCGCTGCCGTATCCGCCCGAGGTGGCGGCGCAGCTCGGCGCGCGTGTGCGTCAATGGCATGCGGCCGGCGTGCCGCTGGCCGGGCGCGATCTGGCCGGCGCGGATTTGCGCGGCGCCGATTTCTCGGGCGCGGACCTCCGCGAGACGATGTTCGACGGCGCCGACCTGCGCGGCGCATGTTTCGCGGGCACGAACCTGCAAGGCGCGGTGCTGCTCGGCGCGCGGCTCGACGGGGCCGACTTCGGCGGCGCGAACCTGCAAGGCGCGAACCTGTGCGAAAGCCGGGGCGACGACGTGGTGTTCGACGGCGCGGACCTGACTCGCGCCCAGGCGATCGACGCGCAATGGCCGCATGCCAGCCTGCGTGGCGCGTGCCTGCGCCGCCTGCTCGCGATTCGTCTCGCCTGCCCGTACGCGGTGTTCGACGGCGCCGACGCGAGCAAGGCCACGCTGTTCGATCTCGACGCCGACGACAGCCGCTGGCACGCCGCCACGCTGGACAAGACGGTGTTCCTGCGCGCCCGGCTCGCGCGCGCCGATTTCGGCAGCGCCAGGCTGCTCAAATCGGTGTTCACGATGTCGGACCTGCAGGCGAGCCGCTGGCACGAGGCCGTGCTCGACGGCGTGCAGGCAGGCGGCGCGACGGTCTGGCGCGACGCGGTGCTGGCCGGCGTCACGGCGAGGCAATGCGGCTTCAACGGCGCGGATTTCGGCCGCGCCGACCTCAGCGGCGCGCGCCTGCTGCGCTGCGATCTCGGCCGCAGCGACCTGCGCGGGGCGCGGCTCGACGGTGGCCTGTTCGCGCGCTGCGGCCTGTATCGCACCGACCTGCGCGACAGCGACGCGGCCGCGGCCGAGTTCTATCGCTGCCTGTGCCGCAAGACCGATTTTTCCGGCGCGCGCCTGGTGGATACCGCCTTCCTGCAATGCGAACGCAGCGGCGCGATTCCGCCCGAAGGCGCGCTCGCCGCCACCGGGAGCCCGGCATGAGCACCCTGCACCAAGCCGTGCCCGCCTTGCAGAGCGCCGCGCCGTGGGACGAGATCGCGCTCGCGATCCGGCTCGACCAGCCGATCCGCGCGCACGCGCTGCGCGGCCTCGACGCGCGCCACCGTGCGCTGGCCGGCGCGATCTTCAACGAAACAGACCTGGCCGGCGCCTCGTTCGCCGGGGCCGACCTGGCGCGCGTGCGCTTCATCGATTGCGATTTGCGGGGCGCCGATTTCGGCAACGCCGATCTCGATCACGCGAGCTTCGTCAAATGCGACCTGTCGCAAGCGCGGCTCGCGGCGCGCAACCTGCGCCACGTCAGTTGGATCGATTGCGACCTGAGCGCCAGCCATTGGGCGCATGCGCAGGTGCAGGCCTGCACGATCGTCAACGGCACGCTCGACCATGCCCGCCTGGATGGCGGCGCGCTGACGCGCTGCACGCTGCTGAACAGCCGCTTCGATCGCACCAGCGTGGCCGGCGCGACGCTGCGGCAATGCGTGATCAGCCCGGCCGACTGGCGCACCGTGAACCTGGCCGGCCTGCAGGCCGAGGGCACGATCTTCTCGAACGCGAATTTCGAAGGCCAACTGATGAGCGGGCTGCGCCTGCCGCGGTGCTCGATGCAGGCCGCCGAACTCGGGCATGCAGACCTGGCCGGCGCCGACCTGAGCCACGTGAACCTGTACCGGGCGCGGCTCGCGCACGCCAACCTCAGCAATGCGGTGGCGCCGCACGCGCTGCTGCTCGAAGCCGTGCTGACCGACACCAGCCTGGCCGACGCGCAACTCGACGGCGCGATCTTCCAGAAAGCGCGCCTGCACGGCTGCCGGCTCGACGGCGCGCGGCTGCGCGCCAGCATCTGGAACCGCAGTCATCACGACAACGTGTCGTTCCGGCGCGCCGACCTGAGCCACGCGCGCTTCGAACAGGTGGAGGGCGATCACGTCGATTTCGGCGACGCCACGCTCGACCACGCCCAATTCCACAACGCGTCGCTGTGCGAGACGAACTTTCGCGGCGCCAGCCAGCACCGCATCGGCCGCACCGACCCCGCCCGCCTCGCCGCCGAGGCCCGCACGCTCGCCCTGGAGAACGAATGATGGCTACCGCCAAGACCGGCAACAAGCTGCCGCCGCCCCTGCCGCTGCACCTCGTCGAGGCCCGCATCATCGTGGCGCTCGACCAGCACGCCTTCTTGCTCGACGACGGGCGCGCCGCGCACCAGGCCCTGAGCTGCCTGATCCGGCCCGAGGTGGGCGACCACGTGCTGGTGGCCACGTGCCGCAATGCGACCAGCTACGTGCTGCACATCCTGCATCGCAGCGAGCCGCACCTGGTGCAATTGAGCGTGCCGGGTGCGCGCGAGCTGCGCATCGAGCAGCCGCGCATCGGCCTGGCCGCGAGCGACGCGATCACCGTGCAGGCGCTGACCGACGTGGAGATCAGCGCCGCCACCGGCGCCCTGAGCCTGAACGCGCGCAACCTGTTCACCACCGTGCAGGAAAGCCTGGTGCAGAGCGTCGGGCAGTTCGTCGGCCGCGCCGGCCATTATTTGCTCGAAGTCAGCCGGGTGCTGCGCCTGCATGGCCAGCAGGCGGTCGTCACGGCCGACGAGGACGTCAAGGTCGACGGCGAGCGCATCAGCATGGGCTGACGCCGCGCTGCCTCGCCACCTCGCCACGCCTCGTTACCGCACCGCTCGCCACCGAAACCGGAGATCCGCCCGCCATGTTCGCCACCAACAGCGTCGCCGCCATGTCGATGTTCACCGTGCCCGACGTCTGCAAGACGCCGGCCCTGGTGCCCGTTCCGCTGCCGTATCCGAACCTGACGATGTCGGCCAGCCATATCCCGTCGGTGTTCAACGTGATGTTCGGCGAGGGGCTGGCCGAGAACCTGATGACCGAAGGCACCATCAGCATGGGCGACGAGCCGGGCGTGCTCGGCGGCGTGGTCTCGGGCATCTTCATGGGGCCGGACACCTACCTGACGGGCAGCCTGAAGGTGATCGTCGGCACCGCGTTCGCCACCCGCATGACCTCGCTGGTCGGCATGAACGGCCTGCCGTTCAACACCATGGGCATGTCGCTGGTGCCGGCGCAGTTCAAAGTGCTGCTGCTGGGATGAGCATGCGCCCCGCCTCCGCCCCGCTGGCGTGGTTACGCCGCCTGTCGCTCGCCGCGCCGTGCGCCCTGCTCGCCGCCTGCAGCTGGTTCGGCCCGAAAACGGCCGCCGTCTCGCAGATCAAGGTGGTGGCCGAGATCAGCGCGAACCAGAACGCCGCCACCCAGCTCGACGTGGTGTTCGTGTACGACAGCAACGTGCTCGCGCTGCTGCCGGCCACCGGCCCCGACTGGTTCCAGAAAAAGGACGCGCTGCTGGCCGGCCTCGCCACCGCGATCGACGTGGTGAGCCTGCAGGTGCCGCCCGCCACGCTGGCCACCGCCAGCCTGCCGAAGCGTCACGGCAAGGCGATCGCCGTCTACAGCTACGCGAACTACCTGAGCGCGGCCGGCCAGCCGAAGGGCAACATCACGCCGTACAAGAACGTGACGATCTGGCTCACGCCGACCGCCGTCACCTATCAATCGCAGTGAGGCCCGCTCGCGATGCGTTTTCCGGAATGAACAGGCCATGACACTCACCGCCCCGCTCCCCGATGCCGTCCAGTGGTCGGAAGGCATGATGCTTTCGCCGCAGCATCTGCAACAGAACGACCGCTATTGGCAGGCGCATCTGCGCCATCGCCTGCAAACCGTGACGCCGTTCTACTGGGGCGTGCTGACGCTGCGCTTCGAACTGGTGAAGGAAATCCTCAGCATCAGCGAACTCGAATGCCTGCTGCCCGACGGGCTGCTGGTGGGCTTTCCCGGCGCGCTGCCCTACACGCCGCCCGGCAACGTCGAGATCGACGTGGGCGCGGCGTGCCGCAGCGGCGAGCCGCCCGTCAAGGTGTGGTGCTGCGTGAACCCGCGCGGCGCGCATGCGGCCGTGCAGGACAGCCAGGAACGCCGCTACAACTCGGTGCTCGACGAATCGAACCTCGACGAAAACACCGGCGAGCAGGCCGTGCAACTGCCGCGTCTGCAGGTGCGCTTCCATCTGCACCTGGGCGCCAGTTCGCCGTCGACGCAGACCGCCGTGCCGCTGCTCGAAATCTCGCGGGCCGACAACCAGCAGTTGCGCATCACGCCCTACCATCCGCCGATGCTGAACATCGCGGTGGCCGACAGCCTCGGCGAAACCAACCTGTGGCGCGGCCTGCACGAACTGCACGATCGGCTGTGGGACAAGGTCGTGCAGTTGGGCGAGCACGGCAAGCTCGATGCGCGCGAGGACACGCTGAGCGTGGAGCAGCGCCAGCATCTCGACGCGGCGCGGCGCATCGGCGCGTGCCTGCCGCCGTTCTCCACGCTGCTGGCCGCCAGCACCCACCCGAGCCAGCTTTATCAGGCGCTCGCGCACCTGGTGGGCGCGGCGGCCGGGATCGGCGCCGACCCCACGCCGCTGCTGATGAAGCCCTATCAGCACGACGATTGCGCGCCGCAGTTCCGGCAGGCGATCGAGTTCGTGCAGGCGCGCATCGACACGCTCGACACGCGCTACGAACAGCTCGATTTCAAGCGCGTCGAATCGTATTCGCCGACCCAGCCCGACCTGTGCTTCGAGCGGCGGCTGCCGCCGGGCATGGGCGACGAATTGATCGTCGAACTCGAACCGCGCGACGGGCAAACCGCCACGCAACTGCTCGGCTGGCTCGACGAGGCCCTGATCGCCGACGCCGCCGTGCAGCCGAAGCTGCGCCGCGCGCGGGTGGCCGGCGCGCTGGTGCGCGCGTTGAGCGCGCAGGAGATCGAGCGCGAGAAGCTGCGCCCGCATGCGCTGCTGTTCGCGATCCGCAACCAGCCGCTCGCGCTCGACGACCAGGGTGCGCTGCACGCGTTCGGCGACGCGTCGCTGTTGCAGATCGTCGGCCGCAAGAACGATGCGCGGCCCAACGCGATCGTGCTCTACCGCAACAAGCTCGCCACCGGCGCGCCGGCCCAGCCCGCGCCCGCAGGAGATCGTCATGCATGACGCGCCCGCCTGGCCGCAACCGCGCACCGGCAGCTACGTGCTGGTGGCGCGCTTCGCCGATTTCTACCAGGACGTGGCCGCGCTCAGGCGCGCCCAGGCCGAGGGACGCATGGCCGCCCATCTGGCCGGCGACGGCGGCGCGCTGCCCACCACCGGCGCCGAGTTCGCGGCGCGCGCCGCCGCCCGGCTGCGCGCGCTGCTGCAACAGCAGGCTCGCCGCTGCACCGAAACACCGGGCACCGAAGAGAGCCGGCTCGAACAGCAGGCTCTCTACCTGATGACCGCGCTGGCCGACGAGATCCTGATCTTCGAACTCGATTGGGCCGGCCACGACGCCTGGCTCGACGTGCTGCTCGAACAGTCGATGTTCGGCACCGGCAACGCCGGCTCGCGCTTCTTTGCGATGGCCGAGGCGCTGGTCGAGGCGAGCCTGCCCACGCCGCGCCACGTCGATCTGGCGGCGGTGTTCCTGCTGGCGATGGAACTCGGCTTTCGCGGCCGCTACCGCGCGCGTCAGGCGCAGCCGCACCTCGACCGGATTCGCGAGCGCCTGTTCCAGCGGGTCAGCGCGGCCGGCGCGAGCCCCGACGACGACGGCCCCGCGTTCGCCCAGGCCTATGCCTACCCGCTCACCGGCAGCCGCGACGAACGGCTCGCGCCGGTGTCGCCGTGGCGCAACCTCGGGCTGTACGGGCTGGCCGCCTTCCTGGTGCTCGGCGTGGTGACGTGGCTCGTGCTGATGCACCCGTTCGAACGATTCCTGAATTCCTGATCACCCGATGGCCCGCGTGGCCGAGGCCGGAGCGCTTCCGTGAACGTATTGCAACCTCTCACCGCCTGGCTCAAGGCGCAGACCGGCTGGACGCTCGACCCGCACGCGCTGCAGCTCGTGCTGACCGGCGCGGCGGCGCTGGCCGTGCTCGCCGTGGCGGCGAAGCTGGCCGCCACGCTGTGGGTCAAGCTCAAGCCGCTGCTGAAGGCGCCGGCCGTGCCCGCGCTGTGCGGCTGCGAGCCGGCCGCCGCCACCCGCAAGCCGGGCTGGGTCGCGCGCGCCTCGCTCGCCATCGATTACCTGCACACCCGCCGCGAATGGCGCTACGGCACGCCCTGGCTGCTGATGCTGGGCCAGGCCGGCGCGGGCAAGACCAGCCTGCTCGAATCGATCGGCCCCGCGCACACGCAAGCGCTCAGCGAGCATCAGCGCACGCTCGCGGTGGACGGCGCCACCTGGTATTCGCTCGACCGCGGGCTGGTGCTCGACCCGGACGGCAGCCTGCCCGAAGCGGCCGCGCGCGCCGCGCTCGACGGCGACGCAGCCGACGAACCGGCCGCGCGCCGCTGGCGCAAGACGCTCGACCAGCTCGACGCGTTGCGCCCCGAGCGCGCGCTCGACGGCATCGTGCTGACCGTGTCCGCCGCCACGCTGCTCGGCGGCGACCCCGCGCGCACGCTGGCGGTGGCGCAGAACGCGCGTCAGCAGTTGCGCACGCTGGAGGAGCGGCTCGAATTCGCGCTGCCGGTGTACGTGATCGTGACCGCCTGCGATGCGCTCGACGGCTTCGCCGCGTTCTGGCGCTCGCAAACGCCGCAGCGGCGCGACGAGATGGTGGGCTGGTCCGCGCCGAGCCAGGCCTTCGAGACGCCGCCCACGCAATGGGCCGAGCCGATCTTCGCCGAGATCGACAGCCAGTTGCGCGCCTTGCAGGTGGAGGCCGCCGCGCACTGCGAGCGGATCGCCGCGCACGACGCCGACGCGCTGTTCCTGTATCCGAGCCGGTTCGCGCAGTTGAGCACGCCGTTCCAGCAGTGGCTGTCGGTGGTGTTCCAGGTGTCGGCGTGGCAGACCGGCTTCTTCCTGCGAGGCGTGTATTTCACCGGCGCGATCGCGGCCGACGGCGAGCGCGTGGCCCCGCTCGACGACACGCGGCGCGACGTGGCGTTCGTGCACGGCCCCTTGCTCGACAAGGCGCTCGCGGAGCGCCATCTGGCGCGGCCCACCCGGGCCGGCGTGTGGTCGCGCAACCAGTTGATCCGCCGCGTGCAATGGGGCTGCGTGGCGGGTTTCTCGCTGCTGTTGCTCGCGTTCGTGGTGCGCGCCTGGCAGCTCGACGACCAGATCGGCCGCGTGACCGACGCGCTGCGCCGCCTGCAGACGCTGCAAGCCGCGGCGCCGGCGGCGGGCTGCGTCGCGCAGGCGCCCGTCTATCAGTTGATCGACGACGTCGCGCGCATCGATGCCGATGCGCACAGCTGGCTGCTGCCGATGTCGCTGATCGATTCGCGCCTGTCGAGCCAGAGCGCGCGTCGGGTGGCCGACGATGCGTTCCGCAGCGTGATCCTGCCCGGCCTGGCGTGCCGGATGTCGGCGCAGGCCTATGCGCTCGGCGCCGATGCCAATCGCGGCATCGACGCGCGGCTCGACTACAGCGGGGCCGCCGCGCAACTGCGCGGTTTCGTGCAGCAGGCCGACCGCTACGAACGCAATGCGAGCCGCTTCCAGCGCCTGCTCGGCAAATCGCCGTACGCCAAGGAGCGCACGCCGCTGCCCGGCTTTCTCGAACTGGTGGAGTACGCCTACGGCGCACCGCTCTCGCCGTATCTGCGCACCCGGCCCGGCCTGCTGCCGGCCGTGCTCGCGAGCCTGAACGCGGCCGATTTCCCCGGCGGCTACGGCACGCCGCCGCAACTGAAGCAGAACGTCAGCGACCATATCGTCGCGCTGGCCGCGCAGACGCGCGACCTGACGCAGGCCGAATTGCAATCGGGCGTGACGCTGCTGGGGCAGTTGCAGGCGCGCACGCTGCCGATCCTCGCGCACGTCAAACAGTTCACGCACTGGCTGAACTGGATTCGCACCGACTGGCTCGGCTCCAGCGCCACGCGCAACCCGATCCTCGCGGCGCAGGCGCAACTGGCCGCCAGCCTGCGCCCGCTGATCGACGACGACGGCTACCCGGCCAGCGTGCTCGCGCAAGCCACCGCCCAGTTCGATGCCGCCGGCCAGTATCCGCTCGCGATGCAGACGCTGAACGCGATGTCGCTGCCCGGCTACGGCCCGCTGTTCGTCACCACCAACGGCGCCGCCGCGCTGAACCCGGCGATGCAGAACGAGCTGACGGGGCTCGACGCGCTCGGCAGCCTCGGCTACATGGCGATCGACCCGGTCGCGCCGTTCGCCTGCGCCAACAACGACATGGCGAACTGGAGCCAGGGCCTGCTCAAGGATGCGAACCAGTATCCGGCCGACTATCAGACATTCATCGCCCAGCCGATGCTCAAGGGCGCGCAGCCCGATGCGCTGTATCGCCAACTGGCCCGCTACCAGCTCGAACTGGCGATGAACAACAGCCTGCAACTGGCCCAGGCCGCCGCCAACCTCGCGCCGGGCAACTCCGACGGCACCACGGCCGACGCGCAGCAAAGCGCCGACAGCGGCAATTTCGCCAACCTTTCGCCGCTGCTGCTCGGCGTGGAAAAGCAGTTCCGCACGCTCGGCATGGCCGGCAGCGCCACCCAGATCACGCAGTGCGCGCATCAGTTCGCCAACAGCCAGCTCGGCCGCATCGCGCAACTGGCCGACCAGAGCCAGCTTTATCAGCCGGCGTTCCAGCCGGCCTCGTCCGATCCCGACGCCAGCTTCTTCGACCTCGGCAGCACGGCCGTGATCACCGACACGCTGTCGCGCCAGGTCAGCCGCGTGCAGGTGCTGGTGGGCTATGCGCAGCCGGTGCTGAACTATCTGGCGCAGGCCGAGCCGGGCGCCTCGAACGCCGGCGCCAACACCTCGAACGCGGCCTACTGGACCCACACCGCCAACGAACTGACGCGCTACACGCAGGGCAAGGACCCGAACTCGCAGCCGGCCGTGCTCGACACGCTGTTCATGAAGCTGTTGCCGTCGCTGCAGAACGGCAACTGCGGCGAGCAACTGGCCGGCTACGACGCGCCCACGCTCGGCAACGACCTGTTCTCGAGCCATCGCGGCCAGTTGATGCAAAGCGTGCAGATGCGCTGCAAGGGCGAGCGCTACGCGCAGGCGCAGAACGCGTGGCTGCCGGTGGCGAGCCGCTTCACTCGCGATCTGGCCGGCCGCTATCCGTTCGGCTCGCTCGATGCGGACGACGCGAGCCTGGCCGCCGTCAAGGGCTTCCTGGCCGACTACGAAGGCCGGCGCGCCGCGCTGCAGAAGCAGGTGGCGGGCCTCAAGGATCCCTACTGGAAAAACGTGCGCGCGTTCCTCGCCCAACTCGATCAGGTGGACGATTTCCTGGCGGGCAACCTGGTGGCGGCCGGCGACGGTTCGGCATCGTTGAGCCTGAACGTCAATTTCCGCGCGCTGCACGCGGGCGCGAACGGCAGCAACCAGATCGGCGAGATGAACCTGATGTCGGGCGCCAAGGGCATCACCTTCCCGAACGGCGGCGCGAGCCTCGACTGGCAGTTCGGCGAGCCGCTGGTGCTCGACCTGTCGTGGGCCGGCCTGTCGCTCTGGCGGCCGTCGCTGGCGGCCAGCGCGCCCGATCTTCAGGTGGACGGCAATACCGCCTCGTTCGCGGCGGCCGGCAACTGGGCGCTGCTGCGCCTGATCGAGCGGCATCGCCCGGTGGCCGACCCGGCTTCCGATCCGCGCGACCCGGCCCGCTCGCTGCTGCAATTCGACGTGCCGGTGCTCGATGCGAGCAAGCCGGGCAGCCCCGCGAGCGACACCGCCCATGTCTACATCGGGATTCGCATGTCCAACCCGGCCGCGGGCGCGGCGGCGCCTGCAGCGGCTTCGGCTTCGTCGGCAAGCCCGACGGCCAAGCCCGGCGCAGTGTTGAAGCTGCCGCCGGCCTTCCCGACCACCGCTCCTCAATGAATGGAAACCGACTCATGAACGATGCCCTCTATCTCGCCGCCGACACGCATTTCAAGGAACACCTGCATCTCGGCCTGGACGCGTTGCTCGCGCCGATCGACGCCCATGCGCCGTGCGGACGCCCCGCGCGCGAATCGCGCAGCTACGGCCAGATCGCCCAGGAACGTCGGCACGACGACCCCTCGCTGCCGATGGGCGGCTGGGAGCGCGACCTGAAGCGCGCCGACTGGCTCAAGGTCAGTCATCTGATCGTCCAGATGCTCGCGCTCCAGAGCAAGGATCTGCAACTGCTCCAATGGCTGTTCGAGGCGCAGGTCAAGCATCACGGCATCGCCGGCATCGCGCCGGCCCTGACGCTCACGCGCGAGATGTGCACGCGTTTCTGGGATCCGATCCACCCGTTCCCCCATGGCGGCGACTACGAGCATCGCGCCAACATCCTGCGTTCGATCGCCGACAAGCATCTGGGCGTGCTGCGCCTCGCGCCGCTGATCCAGCACGCCGAGCGCAGCTATGGCTGGGCGGACTGGGAGCGTGCCCGCTACCACGCCCAGGTGCGCGTGTCGCGCGGGCGCCTCGACGCGGCGCCCGAAGGTGCGACGCTGGACCAGCTGCAAACCGCGCTGGCCGATACGCCGAGCGACGCGCTGGCCGCCACGCATGCGGAACTGGCGCGCGCGCTGGCCGCGCTGGCGTCGCTGGGCGCGAGCGTCGATCCGCTGTTCGGCGCCGAGGCGCCGAGCCTCGGCAAGCTGGCCGAATTGCTCGAACAGATGCGGGCGTTGTTCGTCGGCGAGCTGCACAAGCGCGGCATCGAGCCGCCCGGCTTCGCGCCGGCAACCGCAGCGCCCGCTGCGCAGGCGGCGGCCGAGGCCGGCGGGGAGCCGGACGCCGCGACCGATCCGGCCTCGGAGCCGGCCACGGACACCGCGTTCGCCGCGGCCCCCGGCTTGGCGGCCGATGTGCTGCGCGATCGCGCCGATGCCTACGCGCGTCTGGCCGAGATCGCCGCGTTCCTGATGCGCGTCGAGCCGCACAGCCCGGCGCCGTACCTGGTGCGCACGGCCACCGAATGGGGCCGGCTCTCCACGCCGGAGCTGTATCGCGAGGTGTTCCTGCGCTTGGGCGGGCAGTTGAACATCTTCGAGATGCTGGGCATCGAGGCCCCGAACCCGGGCGCGGCGCAGTAACGCGCGTCGTCGATTCGAACCACGCCGGCGAGGCAGCCGGCTCCTGTCCCGTCATGTCATGTCCGGAGGAATGCGATGTTTCCGAAGAAGCCCGATTACACCTCGCGCGGCCGAAAGCTCGATGCGAAGGTGCCGGATAAACCCGCCAAGCGGGACAATCCGCTCGGTGCGCCCGTGGAGAGACGCCAGCGCGCCAACAGCCTGCGGCGGCTGCCGACCGAGCATTTGATGGAGCTGGCGCAGACGCACGACAGCGTCCACGTCAGACAAGGCGCCGAGCGGGAAGTCAGGGTGCGCCACGACCTCGTCGCGGAAAGCGTTGCGCAGTTTTCCGGGGGTGGCCGGCCGAAAATGAATGCGCTTGGCCCGGTCGGCATGCGGGAAGTGACCGCGATGCGCTTCGCTTCGAGCATGGCGGAAGAGGCGCAGGACGAGGTGAATCGCGAGTACAAGAATCCCAGGGACATGAGCCAGGTGGGGCAGATCGGGGTGGCCAACGTCGGCGGCCATCTGGGCGTCGGGTTTTCAGGGACGCAGGACGGCATGGCGCACACCCGCGCCGTCGAGCAGCGCATGCTGGATCTGCAGAAGGACTACGGGGACAACGGCCTGGCACAGCACTGGAGCGGGCGACTGGAAGGCGTTGCCGTCACCGACGTGTTCGCCGACAAATCGGACCTCAACATCTGCGCCGCGAAGCGCGCCTCGCATGTGGCGAGCAGCGTCGCGAACGCCGCGAACGGGTCGCCCCTGTCGCCGGTTCAGCCCGTGCATCGGCGCGATATTGCGCCGCCCGATTCCTTGATCGAAATGATGAGCCCCGCCACGAGCGGGCGCGGCAACCTGTTGAGCGATTTCAGCGCCGCGCAGAAGCGCCGTGGGTCCGCCGTGGCGCCGGATGCCGCGCTGTCGCCGGCGATCAGCGGTCGGCCGCGCAGCAAGAGCGTCGACAGCATGGCGAACTCCTGCGACATCTGCATGGGCGAGCACGATCACCATATGGAAAAGCGCTTCAACCACGGCAAATGAACGTCCCGCACGCGCGGCGCCGATCGCGCCTCGCTTCATGAAACCAGGAGGTAAGCCATGCCTTATCGCTACGTCGACCACACGATGAACCCCACGCAGGTGAATCGGCAGGTCAGCTACGGGCCGACCGCCGACATCGCCCCGTTGGATCAGCAGCGTCTGCAGAATCATTACGGCACGCCGCAGGTGCTCGCGCGGGTCACGCAGTACAGCACGCGTCACGCCACCTATGTGGCGGCGGCCCAGGCCGGCAACCGGCCGCTCACCATCCAGGAGGATCAGGCGCGCGTCACGGGCCGGCAGGCCACCCACGCCTCGATCAACCATGTGATCGCCTCGGGCACCGGGCAGAACCTGCTCAACGAAGGCACGCTGTCCTTCCAGACCGGCCAGGCACGCGTGAATCAGCATTGGAACGCCGCCATCGGCCCGATGGGGCCGGGGCGCTTGCAGGCACGCATGAACGTGATGCACGGCATCGCCGAGCAGGCCGCGGCGGTGGGCCGGCAGCAGGGTTACTCGCGCGCGATCATCAACGAGCGCGGCAACGAACCGTTGAACAACACGGCCACCAACCGGCGCATCTATGGCAACGCGCAAGCCGGCCAGCGGCTGCAGGTGCAGCCGACCCGCGACATGGCGTTGCAGCACACGCTCACGGCGTTTCAGGGCGCGACGCCGAACGCCCGCGTGCGCGCCTATCGCGACGTGCTGCGCATGACGTTCGACTCCCCCGGCAACCTGCGGGTGGGCGACGAGTACGGCAACAACCTGGCCCGTACCGGTATCGACATACCGTTGCGGGCCGATGGCCTGACGCCGACGGCGCATGGCCAACGGCTGCTGAACGCCCACGCGACCTATGCGCCGCCCCGGCTGCATGCGCCAAATCGCACGTTTACGATCGACCAGAACAACGTGCGCGTGTCGAGCAGCATGGAGGAGCCGAACCCTCGGCCGCTCACCGGCAAGCGCTCGGCCACCTACATGCTGTCCGCGCCGCCGACCACCAAGAAACCGAAGCTGAATCCTCCGAGCGCACCGTCGGGCGGCATCCCGACCATGAAAACGGGCGGTTTCACGTTCGCCCCGTCGCCCTTTTCGGCGTTCAGCCAATCGACGTCGCCGGTCACGGCCCGCCCGATCTTCCGCGTGAAGGGGCCGCGCAAGATCACGTCGATCTGAACCTGATTCCGTCGCCGCCACCGGACGCAAGCCCCCTCCACCATGCAACTTGCCCCCGCCTCCGACGCCCGGCACGCGGCGCCCGCGAGCGATGCATCGCCGGCCGACGCCACGCCGCTCGCGCGCCTGCTCGGGGATCTCACGCACGCGGACTGGCCCGCCGACGCACTGGCGGCTCACCTGCCCCGCGTGCTCGATCACGCCGACGCGCTGGCCCCGGCGAGCCGGCTGGATTGGCTGATCGGCTTGCGCCAGGCCTGGCAACGTGCCCCCGAGGCGTTCCCGCCGGCCGCGCGCCGCGAGCTGCTCGATCTGGCCGCCGCTTGGGGCTGCTGGCCGCTCGCGATCGAGGTCGGCCAGGCCTTGTTGTGCGTGCAACGTCACGACGCCGCCTTGCTCGACCGGCTGCGCGATGCGTATCACCAGATGGGCGAACCCGACGCCGCGTTCGACGCGAGCGTGGCGCTGCAACTGGCCTGCCCCGCGCAGCCGGCCCATGCGGCCCGCCACCGCGAGCTGGTGGCATGGCGCGACTGGCGTGCCGGCACGCTGCCGGCCAGCGAACCCGCGCACGCCGGCGACGTGCTGCGGCTCGAACCGCTCGGCCATCATCATCGCGACGATTTCGGCTGGCAGTACGACGATCCCGACATCGCCGCGCTATGCAGCCTGCCGCATTTCGAGAGCCGCGCGGCGTGGCACGACTGGCTCGACGGGCTGCACCGCTTCGGCGACAACCCCTGCGCGGTGCTGCATCGGCATTGGGGCTTGATCGGCTTCGTCGGGCTGTCGCTGCATCGCGGCGTGGGGTGCCTCTATTACTGGATCGGACGCGACTTCCAGGGGCACGGCTTTGGCGCGCATGCGGCTTCGATGTTGCTGGCCGCCGCACATCGGCATGCCGGCATGGCGGTGTGTTACGCGAAGGTCTATGCGTACAACCTGCCGTCGCGCAGGACGCTGGAACGGATGGGGTTCGGCGACACCGGCATTCGCGGTGCGGCGCCGTACGACGATCAATGGTTTTACCGGGTCGGGCCGCAAGCGGACGCGGGGCGCGTGGCCGACGAGCTGCACACGCTGCTCGACGATCTCGATTCGGAAGTGCGCGCGGCGATACCGTTGCGGGGCTGAAGCCGGCACCCTGACGGCTCGGCTGTCGCTCAGGTTGCTCGACGATCTCGATTCGGAGGTGCACGCGGCGATACCGTTGCGGGGCTGAAGCCGCTGCCCGCCCCGCTCGTGCGTTGCTCAGGGGTTGTCGTCTCGCGCGCCGGACAGGTTCGGCACCTCGAGCGGATGCGCGCCGGTGCCCGCCGGATCGGCCTTGCGCGAGGCAGGCAGTGCCGATTCCCCACCGCCACCGTTGAGACGATCCTGCACGGCGCGCGGCAGGTGATGCGACAGGATGGTTTGCGTGCGACGCGGCAACGCGAGTTCGATCGAGGCCGGCGGCGCCTGGCGCGGCGAGCGGCCCGCGCCCCCGGCCGCGGCGATGGTGGCCGCGCGGCGCTCGGTATCGCCGGGGTCGCGTGTGCCGAGCACGGGGCGCGTCGCGCCGTTCGGCACGATCACCTCGACGCGATGGGCATCGCCGCGCAAGCGCAACGTGGGCGGCGGAAACGGCTTGTTCTTGGGCATGACGCAGGCGATGATCCGGAGTTCGGGGGCCGACGCGAGCGCCGGATTCGACAACACCACACAACGCGGGCGCGGTTGACGCCCGTTTCACATTCAGGAACCGATTCGATGGCTCGAATCTATCAAGCTGCCAGCATGGGCGAAGCGACCGTGCGTATCGCCCTCACCTCGCGCGGCGAAGCCGACCTGCTGGTGCACCGCGTGACGAGCCGGGGCTACGCCCACGGCGATGCGCTCTGGTACATCACCCGCGATCGCCACGAGGCCACCGCCATCGCGTACTTCTGCAGTGTCGGCATGGCGCAAATCAAGGTGTGTTTCGTCGACAGCCAGGGCGAAGCAGGCTGGCAGCACGAATCGCGCTTCAAGGGGCGCCTGCGTTGAAGGAAGACGGGCGCGCTCAGCGCCCGGCATCGTCCTCCGGCGGGTGATCGCCTTCGCGCCGCACGCGCCACAGCGTGCGGTTGCCGATCGCCACGCGGGCGACCACGCCGCGCGCACGCAAGGATTCGAGCGCCGCGAGCGTGACGTCGATCGACTCCTGCGCGTCGTGCGCATCGATCCAAAACCGGTGCACGCCTTCGATCGTATCGGCCGCGGCCGGACAGGCTTCGAGATAGCGCGCAATGCGGTCGGCGACGTGCCGGACCAACTCGTCATTCATGCGCCTACCCCGCCGTCGAATCGTCAAGCCGCCAGCTTACCTCAATCACCCATGGCCGCCTGATTCGCGCGCTCCCGCTCCAGGCCGTGCTTGCGCACCAGCTTGCCGAACGCACTGCGCTCTTCCCCCGCCAGCCGCGCGGCATGCGAGAGATTGCCGTTGGCGCGCGCCAGCAGCCGGCGCAGATAATCGACCTCGAAGCTGGCGATCGCCGCCGCACGCTCGGTGCGAAACGGGCGCGGATCCCCGTCGGCGGCCAGCGTATCGGCGCTGGCGCCGGCCTGGCTGGCCGCGCCGAGCCGCACGCCGGCATCCTCGCTCATCAGCACGGCGCGGTGCACGGCATTTTCTAGCTCGCGCACGTTGCCGGGCCAGGTGTGCGCGCGCAGATAGGCCTGCGATTGCGGATGGAAATGCAGCGCCGGTTTCGCGTAGCGCGTGCGCAGCCGCGCCAGGAACGCCTCGGCCAGTTCGAGCGCGTCGCCGGTGCGCTCGCGCAGCGGCGGAATGCGCAGGGTGACCACGTCGAGCCGGTACAGCAGGTCCTGCCGGAACTGGCGCGCTTGCACCCGTTCGAGCAAATCGGCATTGGTCGCGACGATCACGCGAACGTCGGCCTGGCGGGTTTTCGCGCCGCCGACGCGGCGGTAGCTGCCGTCCTGCAGGAAGCGCAGCAGCGCCGCCTGAGCTTTCAGGCCGAGCGCGTCCACCTCGTCGAGGAACAGCGTGCCGCCTTCGGCCTCGCCGATCAGGCCGTCGCTGACGAGCTTGGCGTCGGTGAACGCACCGCGTTCGTGGCCGAACAGTTCGCTCTCCACCAGTGCCTCGGGCAGCGCCCCGCAATTGACGGGCACGAACGGGCCGTGCCGCCGCGCGCCGAGATAATGCACCGCGCGCACGGCCAGTTCCTTGCCCGTCCCGGTCTCGCCGAGCACGGTGACCGGCACGTCGACGCTCGCGATTTTCTCGATCTGCTGCCGCAGCGCCGCCATGGCCTCCGACGATCCGATCAGGTTGAGACGGGTGAACTGATTCATACGCACTCCAAAGCTGGTGCCGATGACCCGTGACGACGCGCAGGCAACCGGCGTCGCGGCAGATCCGTTTATTGTCGGGCGGTGCGGTCCAGCCACGGAACCGGGTGAAAAACGACCCACAATTCACCGGTAACGAACGCCCCCGTAACAGCACCGACTTATTCGGCACTCAGCGTCCCGCGCGGCCCCAATGCTAATTAAATTCGACCGGGGTGAGAAGCCCGATCAGAAAAAAATCGACGGCAATCCGTATTGCATTGCAGCGGCCCGGCGCATGCGCAACCGGTTGTAATCGGAATGCAATGTGGCGTAATGGAACCGCGGCCGGCCTCTCTCGATGCTGCCGAACCCTTGGATTACGGGGCTGCGCGCGAAAACTTTAGGGGGTTCGAGAAAATTGCCGCGATGCATCGGCCTTGCGCGGATGCCGCTCGATCACAACCCCGCCGCGCAAACGATTATCCGATCCCAATTTCGCGTAAATCCATATCAATTTCAAATCTCACTGCTGCCTATGCATTAAATCTCTTTTTGTTTTTATATTCGGAGAATCGGCAAATATGTTTGAAATTTCCACTATGGCGCGGAGGGTAAATGGTGTACTCGGTGCGAATGATGGTGCGAGTCGGCGGCGGGCGGCGCCGAGGCGTGGGTACGTTGGCGCCGCCCTCGCCTCGTCAGAACGAATGCGTCAGCCCCACCCGCGCGACGATCTGATGCGAGTTCGACGACACCCCGGCCGAGCCCGGAACATAGGCGTTGTCGAGCGCGAAGCCCGCCGGGCCGCCGTTCACCTTCTGATACACGGCCTGTGCATACAAGGCGGTGCGCGCCGACAGCGAATACTGCGCCATCGCGCCGAGCTGGTTCCAGTGCAGCGACGCCGCCGCCCCGCCCTGGCTCAGATGCGCCATCGTGTACGTGTACATGCCGGCCACGAACAGCGCGGGCGTGAGGTTGTACTTGATGTTGGCCTCGAAGTTGTCGAAGTTCAGGCCGTCGTTGTTCGGCCCGAGCGAATCCACATAGATCGACGAGGTCGGCCGTTGCAGCGCGACGTGCGTCCAGGTGGTCGAGATCACGGCCTGGCCGATGCCGTAGCTGCCCGCCACGCCGTAGATCTTTTCATTGGCCGCCACGAACCCGTAGTCATCCGAAGCAATCGCGCCGCCCGCCGTGGTGCCGGGCGACGACAGGTCCTCGTACACCGCGGCCAGCGACAGCGTCGCATAGTGATACTTGATGCCGGCCGCGTAGATCCGGTTGCCGGCGAAGCCGGGCTGGTTGCCGAAGCCGTACAGGCCGGTGACCGACAGCCCGTGGAATTCGGGCGACAGGTATTTCACCGAATTGTTGGCATGGAACGACGCATCGGTGTTGTCGTTGTCCACCGGGTGCGAGAACAGGAAGCCGCCCCAGTTGCCGTTGGCCGTCATCAGTCCGATGGTGTCGGTCACGGTGTCGAACTGGCGCCCGAGCGTCACGGTGCCGAGCGTGGCCGATTCCAGCCCCACGTACGATTGATAGCCGAATTCGCGGCCGCCGTAATAGGCCTTGCCGTTGTCGAGCATCACGCCGCTTTCGAGATCGAAGATCGCGTGCACGCCGCCGCCGAGATCCTCCGAGCCCTTCAAACCCCAGCGGCTCGTCACCAGATCCACGCTGGACGTCTGCCAGGCCTTGCTGCCGTTCGCGTTGCTGGTCAGGTTGATGCCCTCGTCGAGCACGCCGAACAGCGTGACGCTGCTTTGCGCATGTGCGCTGCCGCTTGCCGCGGCCAACATGCCGAACGTGACACCCCATGCCAATCGTTTCATGACGGACCCCTGTCGAGTAGGTTTTATGAATTGATTCGTATTGCGAACTGATTGATGCGTCGCACCGCGTGGTGCGGCGTGGCGCGGCTTGCTGAAGATGGGTGAAGCGAGGTGTGGCTGCGCGCCGAGGCAGCCGGTTTTTCAGGCGCCGCGCGACGGCGGCGTCAGGTCGATGCAATCGGCGCCGTGCGCCGCCCGCCTGCGCGGCGTAGCGGCCCCGCCCACTGCACGGTTGCGTTCAGTGCGCCGCGAGGTAGGCCTTGACGGCCGGCAGGCCCGGCTTGCCGTCCAGCGTGGTCACGCCGGCCAGCCATTTGTCGAGCACGCCGGGGTTGGCCTTGAGCCAATCGGTGGCGGCCTTGTCGGGAGAAACCTTGTTGGTGATCGGCAGCATCACGTGGTTCTCGATGTCGGTCGTGAATTGCAGGTTCGACACGAACTTCGCCACGTTCGGGCAGCGCGCGGCGTAGTTGGTCGGCTCGACCGTCATCACCTTCGCCTCGCCGAAGTTCGGGCCGAACACGTCGTCGCCGCCGCTCAGATAGTTGATCTTCATCTGCACGTTCATCGGATGCGGTTCCCAGCCGAGGAACACCACCCACTGCTTCTCGCGCACCGCGCGGTTGACCTGCACCAGCATGCCGGCCTCGCTCGATTCCACCAGCTTGAACTTGCCCAGGCCGAACTGGTTGCTGCCGATCATCTTCTCGATCAGGCGGTTGCCGTCGTTGCCCGGCTCGATGCCGTAGATATGGCCCTGGAGCTTGTCCGCGAACTTGGCGATGTCGGCGAACGAACGCAGCCCCGCCGCGTATTCGTAATCGGGCACGGCCAGCGTGTATTTCGCCCCGGTCAGGTTCGGCGTGGGCAGCACCGTGAACGAATGGGCCTGCACGAACGGCGCGACGATCGGGTCCATGGTGGGCGACCAGTAGCCGAGGAACACGTCGATCTGCCCGCTCTTGACGCCGGCGAACGTGATCGGCACCGAGGCGATCGTCTTGGTCGGCTTGTAGCCGAGGCCGGCCAGCACGCTCGACGCGAGGCCGGTGGTGGCGGCGATGTCGGTCCAGCCGACATCGGCGAAGCGCACGGCGGAGCACGCCGCCGGGTCGGCCGCCTGGGCCGGCGCGGCCAGCGCGCCCATCAACGACACCGCGCTCAACGCCTGAACGGCGCCGGCTGCCTTGAATTGCTTGAATCGCGTCAACATGAAGGACTCCCGTACGTATTGGAGGTTATCGGCATGAGGGAGCCGGCTTCCCGGCAACCTGCCGCGGGTTGGCTCGCGCCGAGCCCGTGGCGGCCTGCGCGGTGCAAATCCCATGTATCGAATCATTGGTGGAATCAATTCGGCGCAGCCGAGGTTTTGCGACAGAAGCTTTTCCAAATGCGACTTCACTGTTTTTCTAGAAGCCTTGTGCAATAAGGTCTTTTATTGAACGCGTCTTCAACTTCAGGAAATCGAACCGGCATGGCGCACGGCCCGCCAGGCGCGGCATCGGCATCGTAGCGCGACGGCGGCGCGATCGACACCGGTTCGCGTCGGCGTGAGGCAGGCGGCGGATCGGCCCGCGTCGAACCTGCCGCCGCGGCATCGGCCGCTTGCCGCGCCGTCGAGTCGGCATTGCCCATTGTTCGGGATTGAATGTCCGCATAAGATTGGCGCCTGTTCGAGAACCCAGGCGGATCGCCATGCCAAAAATCGGAATCCGCGAAGTGCGGCGCGCGCAATTGATCGATGCGACCTTGCAGACCATCGAGCACGAAGGTTTGTCCGGCACCACGCTCGCGCTGGTCGCGCAGCGCGCCAATATCTCGACCGGGATCGTCAGCCATTATTTCGGCGGCAAGGACGGGCTGCTGGAAGCCACCATGCGCCACATCCTGCATGACCTGTGGACGGCCACGCAGCGCCGCCGTCTCGCGGCGCGCGCCGAGCCGCGCGCGCGGTTGCGCGCCATCGTCGCGGCGAATTTCGATGTGTCGCAGGTCAGCTCGCCCGTCATGAAGACATGGCTCGCGTTCTGGGCGGAGAGCATGCACCAGCCCACGCTGGGCCGGTTGCAGCGATTGAATACGCGGCGGCTTTATTCGAACCTGTGCGCCGAGTTCAAGCACGCGCTGCCGGTGGCGGCCGCCCGGCGTGCGGCCACCGGCCTCGCCGCCATCATCGACGGCCTGTGGTTGCGCGGCGCGACGGCCGGCCAGCCGTTCGACACCAAATCGGCGTTGCGGGTGGCGAACGACTATATCGACCTGCTGCTCGCGGGCAGCGCCCACGACGATTGACGGACTTTCACGGGAAACGGAGCGAAACGGTTCGGCATCCTCAGCGCCAGGCCAGCACCACCGACCCCGCCAGCAGTGCCCCCAGCACCAGATTGAGCGCACGCCACTGACGCGGCGTGCGGAACACGCGCGCCAGCAGCGCCCCGAGCGAGCACCACAGCGCCAGCGATGCGCTCGCCGCCACGGCGAACGACACCGCCAGCAGCAGCGCGAGCCGCCCGGGGGTGTTCGCCAGCAGTGCGAACGATGCCGCCGCGCCCACCGTCATCGCCCAGCTTTTCGGATTGAGCCACAGCAGCAGCGCGCCGTTGACGAGCGTGATCGGTTGCGCCGGCCCCTCGCCCGCGTTCATCGGGCCGCTGCGCGCGATGCGCCAGGCGAGCCACAGCAGATAGGCCGAACCGATCGCCTTGACCGCCGTTTGCAACGCCGGCATCGCCAGCAGCACGCTGGCCAGCCCGAGTGCGGCGAATGCCGCCAGCGACGCCAGCCCCAGCGCGATCCCCAGCATCAGCGGAATCGAACGCAGGAAGCCGAAGCGCGCGCCGGACGCCGTGGCCAGGGTGGTGGCGCCGCCGGGCGTGACGGTCGCCACCGCGACGAACAGAAACAGCGGAGCGTAAGAGGCAGCCATCGGTACGAATCCCGTCGATCGAAAGCGATGACTGTACCGAGCCGCCATTCATCAGGAAAACCAATAATTTTGATGCGATGCATTACGCCGCATAATGCGTCGATGACCCGAAACCTCGATCTCGACCTGATCCGCACCTTTGTGGCCGTTGCCGACAGCGGCGGCATGACCGTCGCCGCGAACCGCCTGCACATGACGCAAGGCGCCGTGAGCCAGCAGGTCAAGCGCCTGGAGGACGGGCTCGGCTGCCTGCTGTTCGTGCGCCAGACGCGCAAGCTCGCGCTGTCGCGTCAGGGCGAGACGTTTCTGGTCAAGGCGCGCCAATTGCTGCATCTCAACGACGAAATCTGGGCCGACATGCAGGCCGATGCGTTGCGCGGCAGCCTTCGAGTGGGCGTGCCGTTCGATCTCGTCACGCCGCTCGCGCCGGCCATGAAGGCGTTCGCCGAAGCGCATCCGCAGGTGGAATTGTCGCTGGTGTGCGCGGCGTCGGCCGAGCTGGGCGACGCGCTGGATGCCGGCCGGGTCGACGTGGCGCTGGTCGAATCGGTCGCGAGCGAGGCCGCCGGCGAAGTGATCCGCATCGAACCGCTGGTGTGGGTGACGGGCCGCGGCAGCGACGCATGGCAGAAACGGCCGTTGCCGCTGTCGATGGTGGACGAGCGCTGCGCGTTCCGCCCCTGGGTGCTCGGCGCGCTGGCCGAGCGCGGCATCGCCTGGCGCACCGTGTTCGAGAGCGGCAGCATCGAGGCCACCGCCGCCACGGTTCGTGCAGGGCTGGCCGTGACGGCGTGGCTCGTGTCGACGGTGCCGGCCGATCTCGAAACGCTCGCGCCGCATGCGGCCGGCTTGCCGGTGTTGCCGCCGTTCGCGATTTGCCTGCAAACGCCAGCGCCGCCGGCCGAAGCGAAGCCGGCGGCGCTGGCGTTCGCGGCCTGTGTGCGCGAAGCAATGGCGAGTGAAGGCGGCGCGCGGGTGGCGAAGATTGCGTGAGGCGATTGCGTGATGCAAAGTGACGGACGGCAGGCGGCGAGCCTGAGCCCGCCGCTCAATTCACCAGCACGATCCGCTTTGCCTCCGGCAAGCCATCCGGCTTGGCCGGCTCGACCAGATCGAACTCGAACACATACTGGCGCGACGGCAGCTTCGAGATGATCTGCGGGTCCACCAGCGACGCCGTGCGGAAATACGCGCCCTTGGTTTCGCTGGCCGTCACGATCGACGCACGCGGCATATCGGGCCAGAAATTGAGGAAGCCGCGCCCTTCCTGATGATCGAAGCGGTTGCACGCGCCGCGCACGCGGCTGCCGATGCTGCCCCAGCGCGCACGCGGATCGGGCGAGCTGTCGGTCGACAACAGCCCCGGCACCAGGTAGCCGTTGATGTATTGATCTGCCGCATCACGCAACTCGCGCGACACATTGCCGAAGCCGAGGATCTCCACGCGGCAGCCCTTGCTTTGCAACGCGCGCACCACCTGAACGAAATCGCCGTCGCCGGTGACCAGCATCACGGTGTCGAGCCGTTCGGATTCCATCAGCACGTCGACCGCCATGTCGAGATCGGCGTTCGACTTCGACACCTCGTTGCCTTCGTCGTCGGTGAAATGCTTGACGTGCTTGACCGTGACACGGAAGCCCTGGTCGCGCAGCGCCGACTGATAACCGAGCGCCTTCGCGCTGTATTCCGGCGACTGCTCGGCACGCTGCAGGTCGTAGGCGATATACACGTTCAGACGTTGCGCGAAGCCTTCCGCGCGGCACGCCAGCTCGCGCAGCGCTTCATAGCGCATGCCGTGGCCGCCGTTCATCCCGATATTGCTTGCGTCGACATACACGCCGATCCGTCTCATTCAGTTTCTCTAGCGATTCAGTTTTCAAGGCAAGGAGTGTAGCGCACGCGTGGGCCGCGCCGATAAGCGCAAGATCAAACAGGGACGCGCACCGGCCAGCGCGGGCCGCCCGGTGCGGGGGGGGAATCTTCCGACGAATGCGATGCAACGGCCGTCAGGACAGGGCCACGGCCGGTTGGGCTTGCAGGAATTGCTGCAGGTAGGCCTCGAATTCCGCCTTGACCTCGGGGTGACGCAGCGCAAATTCGACCGTCGCCTTCAGGTAGCCGAGCTTGCTGCCGCAATCGAAACGCGTGCCGTGATACCGGTAGGCCAGCACCTGCTCCTCGGTCAGCAGCGATTGCAGCGCGTCGGTCAGTTGCAGTTCGCCGCCGGCGCCGGGCTGCAGCGCGCGGATATGGCGGAAGATCGTGGGCATCAGCACATAGCGGCCCACCACGCCGAAATTCGACGGCGCGTCGGCCGGCGCCGGCTTCTCGACGATGCCCGACAGCTTGATCACGTTGTCGCCCCACAGGCGGCCGTCCACCACGCCGTACGAGGCGCTGTCCTCGCGCGCGATGGTTTCGACGCCCACCACCGAGCTGTGATAGTGATCGAACATCTCGATCAGTTGCTTCACCACGGGCGTAGTGCCGTGCAGCAGGTCGTCGGCCAGGATCACCACGAACGGGCTGTCGCCTATCAGCTTCTCGGCGCACAGCACGGCATGGCCGAGCCCGAGCGCGGTGGCCTGGCGCACGTAGAAGCAATCCACGTTGGCCGGCTTGATGTTGCGGACGATGTCGAGCAGCTTGTGCTTGTTGCGCGCCTCCAGCTCGGCCTCGATCTCGTAGGATTTGTCGAAGTGATCCTCGATCGCGCGCTTGCTGCGCCCCGTCACGAAGATCAGCTCGGTGATGCCGGCCGCCACCGCTTCCTCCACCGCATATTGAATCAGCGGCTTGTCGACGATCGGCAGCATTTCCTTCGGGCTGGCCTTGGTGGCCGGCAGGAACCGCGTCCCGAGGCCGGCGACCGGGAATACGGCTTTGGTGACTTTCAGCATGGCGGGGTTTCCCACATCGGTTGAATGTTCCGGACTGCAGAAGACGGCGGCGGCCGGTCCGGCTGGCTGGCTGGCTGGCTGGCGGTCCCGAGCCGGCTGGCCGGCGGTCAGTAGGCGCCGTCGCGATGGAGCACCACGCCGATCGTCTTGAACAGGATCGCTATATCGCTGCGCAGCGACCAATTGCGCACGTACCAGGCGTCGAGGAACACGCGGCGCGCGTAATCGGTGTCGTTGCGGCCACTGACCTGCCAGAGGCCCGTCATGCCCGGCTTGGCCAGCAGGTAGTAGGCGGCATCGGCGCCATAGCGCTCGATTTCCTTTTCCACCACCGGGCGCGGCCCGACCAGGCTCATGTCGCCGCGCAGCACGTTCCACAATTGCGGCAGCTCGTCGAGGCTGGTCTTGCGCAGCACCGAGCCGATGCGCGTGACGCGCACGTCGTGCTTGAGCTTGAAATCCTTGTCCCATTCGGCGCGCGCCACCGGGTCGTTCGCGAGCAACTCCTTGAGCACCTTGTCGGCGTCGAGCACCATCGAGCGGAACTTGTAGCACTTGAACTTCCTGCCGTTCTGGCCGATGCGCGTGTGGCCGAAGAACGCCGAGCCGCCGTCCTTCGCCACCAGAATCGTCAGGATGGCGAAGATGGGCAGCAGCATCAGCATCAGCAGGCCGCCCGCCGTCACGTCGAACGCCCGCTTGAGCACCTTCGCCGAGAAGCGCGTGAGGTTGTTCTGCACGCGCAGCATCATCACTTCATGGCCGAAGAAGTAGGACACGTCGGTCTTGCAGAGCGGCACGCCGCGCATCGGCGCCATCACGGTCAGGTCGCGAATGCCGCTTTCGGTCAGGTCGCGAATCCACGCGTTGCGCAGCTCCTTGTCCTCCGGCTCCAGCGCGATCACCACCTGCGCGCCGGGCAAGGCCTTGAGCGTGGCGGCGGACAAGCCCTTCAGTACCGGCACGTCGCCGACGAACGCCGTGTCGGCCCGGCCATCGGGCGCCACGTAGGCCACCACGTCCGCGCCCAGGTACAACTGCGCCGACATCAGGCGCTGCGCTTCGAGCGCCGACTCGCCGCAGCCGACGATCAGCGTCGGGCGCTTCCACAGGTGCGCCATGTCGAGCACCTTCTTCGTCACCAGCCGGAACGTGGGCACCAGCACGAACGCGCCGCTCCAGGTCATCGCCCACCAGCCGCGCGAGAACATGCCCTTGGTCAGCGTGGTCAACGCGAGATGCAGGATCGCGAGCACCACCAGCGCCTCGAACACCTCGCGCAACTCGCGCCCGAACGGCCGGCGCAGCCCGTAGTGCCGCACGCGCAGCCAGAACCACAGCGTGCCGCCGAACGACAGCAGCATGTACACCACCATCGGCTGCTGGCTGATCGCTTTCCAGAGGCTGATCTGCGGATCGCTCTGGAACGTGCCGAGCACGTTGGCGGTGATCAGCAGGGCCACGGCGAAACCGATCACATCGGTGGCCGCCAGCGCCACCTTGATCGTCAAGGCCGGAAACGGGCGCAGTTCGATGTGCCGTTCCGACAGACTGTCGAGACTGATGATTGAGCTCACGTGACCTGTCCTCGTATTGATGTTGGCATCGCTGGTTCTGGTGAACGTCCACCGCAATCATTCGGATTCCGAACTCGTTGAAGTCGCGGCAAGCGCCGTGCTCGGGTTAATCCTAAGTGCGGCCCGTCCGATACTCGGTTCGGCTTCGCACAGAAGCCGGTTATCGCTCATGCGACGCCGTCTTCGATCAGGTTGATCAGGTACTTGCCGTAGGCGTTCTTCTTCAGCGGCGTGGCGAGCCGTTCGAGCTGGCCGGCATCGATCCAGTTGCGGCGGTACGCCACTTCCTCCGGGCAGGCCACCATCAGGCCCTGACGCTTCTGCAAGGTGGCAACGAAGTTGGCCGCTTCGGTCAGCGAATCGTGCGTGCCGGTGTCGAACCACGCATAGCCGCGCCCCATGATTTCGACCTGCAGGCGCTCGCGTTCGAGATAGCGCCGATTGACGTCGGTGATTTCCAGTTCGCCGCGCGCCGACGGGCGAATCCCGGCGGCGATGTCGCACACCTCGCCGTCGTAGAAATACAGGCCCGTGACGGCGTAGTTCGAGCGCGGCACCTCGGGCTTCTCCTCGATCGACAAGGCGCGGAACTGCGGGTCGAACTCCACCACGCCGTAGCGCTCGGGGTCGCGTACGTGATAGGCGAACACGGTGGCGCCCTGCGTGCGCCGGTCCGCGGCTTCGAGTTGGGCGACCTGATCGTGGCCGTAGAAAATGTTGTCGCCGAGAATCAGCGCCGACGGCTGGCCATCGACGAACGCGCGCCCGATCACGAACGCCTGCGCGAGCCCGTCGGGCGACGGTTGTTCGGCATACTGGATGTTCATGCCCCAGCGGCTGCCGTCGCCGAGCAAGGCGATGAAGCACGGCAGGTCGCGCGGCGTGGAAATCACCAGCACCTCGCGAATGCCGGCCACCATCAGCGTGCACAGCGGGTAATAGATCATCGGCTTGTCGTACACCGGCAAGAGCTGCTTCGATACCGCATGCGTGATCGGATAGAGGCGCGTGCCCGATCCGCCCGCCAGAATGATTCCCTTACGCATCGCTCGTTCCCGCCCCGTTGGCTTGGCGTGCGTGCCTCATTGCATCGCACTCCGTATCGATTGGCTGGCCATCCGTCTGGCCCGATCTCGATTCGTGGTTCAGCCCGGCCCCGGCGCGCCGCGCAGCCGCATGCCTTCGGCGATGCCCCGGAACACGCTGCGCCGGCCGTCGGAGGTGAAACGCGCGCATTTCACGAGCATGGCCGCGACCGAATAGGTCTGCGCCAGCAGCGAATACGGAAAGCCCAGGTTCTTGCGGCTGAAGTACAAACGGTTGCGCGTGCAATAGAACAGGCTGAACGGGCTTTCGCCGCCGCCGGTCGAGAAGCTGACCTTGTGCGCGACGAGCGAACTCGGCACGTACCACAGGTGAATGCCGGCCTGATTCATGCGCCACACGAAATCGGTGTCGTCGTAATAGACGAAATACTTCTCGTCCATCATGCCGACGCGCGCGAACACGCTCTTGTGCAGCGCCATGAAGCAGGTGGGCGCGTATTCGGATTCGCCCGGGTGATCGAACTGCCCGACGTCCTCGTCGCCATCGCCGATATGCGCGGTGGTGGCCTTCATGCGCGAGATCGTGCCGCCCGCGCACCAGATCCGGTTGGTGCCGTGATAGAGGATCTTCGGAAACGTCGCGAGCGTGTCCGGGCCGTCCTCGATCGGCCGGATCAGGCTGGCCACCGTATCGGGGTTGCGAAACTCCACGTCGTTGTTGGCCAGCAGCACGTAGTCGCAACCGTCGGCCAGCGCCATCGCGATGCCCTGGTTGTTGCCGCGCGCCACGCCCACGTTGGCGTCGTTGAACACCACCTGCGCGGCCAGGCCCGCCCGGCTCGCCAGCTCGCGCGACAGGATGCTGCCGCTGTCGCTCGGGCTGTTGTCGATCACGTAGAGCTTCATCGCCACGCCGGCCTGCGCCGCGAGGCTGTCGAAGAAATCCGGTAGCACGTCGTCGGAGTGATACAGCACCGTCACCACGCCCACCAGCGGCTTCGCGCCCGGCTTGCCGAGCGGCTTCACACGTCCATTGCCCATTGCCCCACCCTCCCCGCTCACGCCACGGCCCGACTGGCCTGGTACAGCCCCTTGGATTGCATCTCGACGATGCTCTGCTCGTAGTTGTCCTGCTTGACCTCCTGCCCCTCCACCCAGGCGGCGAAACGCGCGATGCCTTCGTCGAAATGCACCTTCGGCTCGAAGCCGAGAAATTCGCGGGCGCGCGTGAGGTCGGCGTAGTTGTGGCGGATGTCGCCCAGGCGGAATGCGCCGGTCACGTTGATCGGCACCTGGCTGCCATACAGTTCGTTGAGCCGGCGCGCCACGTCGATCACGGCGGTGCGGTGGCCGGAGCCGATGCCGAACACGCGGCCGGCGGCCTCGGGGTTCAGCAGCGCGGCCTGCGTGGCATCCACCACGTCGTCCACATACACGAAATCGCGGCTCTCCTGCCCGTCCTCGAACACGTTGATCTCGTTGCCGTTCTTGATGCGGGTCGAGAAGATCGACAGAATCCCCGTGTACGGATTCGACAGCGACTGGCCCGGCCCGTACACGTTCTGATAACGCAGCGCCGACGCGCCGACGCCGATCGAGCGGCACACCGTCATCACCATCTGTTCCTGGTCGTACTTCGTGATGCCGTACACCGACGACGGGTGGATCTTCGATTCCTCGTCGGTGGGCAGGCATTCGAGCGGCTCGCCCGATTCCGGGCACAGGTAATCGAAGCGGCCGGCCAGCAGGTCGCGCTCCTCGCGCGCATCCGGGTACACGATGCCGAGCGCCGGCGAGCGGTACTTGCCATCGCCGTAGATCGCCCGCGACGAGGCCACCACGAACTTGCGCACGGTGTTGCTGCGGTTCTTGACGAGAACGTCGAGCAGCACGCCGCTGCCGCCCACGTTCACGTCGATGTAATGGCCGACCTCGTACATCGATTGGCCGGTGCCGGTTTCGGCGGCCAGGTGCACCACGGCGTCCTGGCCCTGCATGGCGCGCTCGACCACCGAGCGGTCGCATACCGAGCCTTCGATCAGGCGTACCGAATTGCCGAGCGAGCGCAGCAGCGACGATTCCTGATAAGGGTCCACGCCGTGAATCTGTTGCGCGAGGTTGTCGAGCACGGTGACGGTCGCGTTCTGGCTGGCGAGCTGTCTGGCGAGGTGCGATCCGATGAAGCCGGCGCCGCCGGTGATGAGGACTTTCATGATTTGCAGTGCTCCCAGGTTTGCGTGTTCCGGTTGTATCGCCTGATCACGCGCGCCGGATTGCCGGCCACCACGCAGTAGTCAGGCACATCGCGCGTCACGACGGCGTGGCTGCCCACCACCGCGTTGCGTCCAATCACCACGTTCGGCAAGATCATCGAGTTGAAGCCGATAAAGCTGCCCGCGCCGATCACCACGCGGTTGCCCTGCGTGCGCAGCCGCATGCCGATGCGCACCGGGTCGTTCACATCCTCGAACGGATGCTCGACGTCGACGATCGCGCAGCCGCCGGTAATCGTTACGTCATCCTGAATTTCAATGCGGGACCCGCACACGATATGGACGTTCTGTTCGATATTCACGTCGTTGCCGATCGACAATCGGGGCGGCACGCCGGTTTCGCCCACCACCAGCTCGATGCGCGCACCGGCGCGTATCAGCACCCGTTCGCCCACCGTGGCGTGCTGCACGTTCGCGAGCAGATACGGCTGATAGATCACGCTGCCCTTGCCCACCCGCTCGAACAGATGGGCATACCAGAGGCGCGTCTTGAGCATGAAATAGGCGCGCTTCACGGTGTTGATCCGTTCGAGCCAGTTCGCTTCGCCGAACCTCGCGAGGCCTCGCGGCAGCACGCTCATGCGCGCACCGTCGGCCGGCCGGCCATCTGCTTGGCGAACACGTACAGCGAGCGCAGCATCCGTGGCCGGCTTCGCAGCGCATGCAGTGCGCGCTGCTTGACGCCGACATCCGCGAACTCGGCGCTCCTGCCGATGCAATGCTGGAATTGCTCGTACAGGCCGCTTTCGAGGTACAGGATCGCCGAGCGCAGCAACACGCCTGCCCGGCCGCGATCGACCACATCACGCTTCATGCCGAGCGCCTCGGCCATGTTGCAGGTGCGCATCAGGTCCTGGATATTGGTTTCGTGGCGCGCCGGGTTGAGGATCACCGTCGAGGTGAAGCCCTTCGGGTTGACGCGATACACGCCCAGTTCCCGATCGAGATACGCGGCCCGGCTGCCGTGCAGGCATTGCACGAGGTTCGCCACGTCGGCCACCACCTTCAGTTCGAGATCGACCGGATGGCGCCGGCGCAACGCGCCGCGAAACATCACCGAGCTGTTCAGGAAGAACGGACCGTGTTCGATCAGGTATTCGGCGTCGAACACGGCAGGCTTGTCGCGGGCGAGCGCGAAATCCACCGGCTCGCCGGTCAATGCGTCGACCGTGCGCATCTTGTGCGCCACCATGCCGAATTCGCGCTGCGTTTCGAGGAAGGTGTATTGATGCGCAAGCTTGCCGGGCAGCACCATGTCGTCGCCGTCCACGGTGGCGATGTACTCGCCGCTCGCCTGCGCCATCGCATCGGCCAGGTTGCGCGAATAGCCGACGTTGGTTTCGTGCGCAACCAGCTTGATGATGTCGGGATACCGCGCGCGAAAGCTTTCGATGATGGCGAGCGAGCCGTCCGCCGAGCCGTCGTCGCCGATCACGATATCGAACGGCACGCCGATTTCCTGGCTCAGGATGCTGTCGAGGCACGGGCCGATATAGCGTTCGAGGTTGTAGCACAGCACCACGACCGAGATGACCGGCGGCTTCACGGGTTGAATCTCCATGTCTTGCTCCTCAATTCAAGGCGAAGCGGCGGGCCAGATCGCGGGCCTTGCGCTGCGAAATCGGCGAGACGGCAATCGTCGCGCCCACCATCAGCAGCCACATGCTCGCCACGATCATCAGCAGCGCGAAGCGGTTGACCGGCGGGAACTGGGTGTAATGAAACGCCACGCCCAGCGCACTGGCCGCCACCACCCGTATCAGCAGGCCGCGATACCAGGCCGCGTTGATGCCGGGCAGGAACTTGCGGTGCACCACGGCGACCCACAGAAACAGTTGCGCGAGGTTGATGGCGAGCCACGCGTAGGCCGCGCCCACCGCGCCGTAATGCAGTGCGCCGATCAGCACCGCCGGCACCAGGATCGCGACGAAGCCGAGGTTGCCCTTGATATGCAGCGAGAGGTCGCCGTCCGCGTACTGGATCAGGAACGACAAGCCCGCGATGGCCGAGCAGCCGTTGCCGATCGCATAGCAGCGCAGCACGGTCATGGCGTCGGGATTCACCGGCAGGGACATCGCCCACAGCTTGAACACCAGGTCGGGCACGCTGGCGAACAGCATCGCAACCGGAATCACCGCGATCATCAGGATCTCGCTGGCGAGGAAATAGCTCGATTCGAGCGAGCCGCGGTTGCGCGCGCTGTCGGCCGTGAAGCGCGGCGTGAACGCCTGCTGGATCGGGCTGGCGAGCAGCAGGATGCCGCTGGCCAGCAGCGTCGCCATGCTGAACACGCCGAACGCGGACAGCGGCAACACCTTGGACAGGATGATCTTGTCGGCCTGCGTGGAGGTGGCCCACATCAGCGCCGAAAACGCGATCGACAGCGAGAGCCTGGCGCGGGCCGCCAGCACCACCCGTGAAAACGTGCGCGACAGCACCGGCGCGCCGATCGCGCGGCCGAGCAGCAGGCGCATGGTCAGCGCCTCGCCGACGATCGCCGCCAGTTGCCACAGAAAGAACACGTCCACGCGCGGCCAGATCGCGATCAGCGGCACCACCAGCACGGCGCGAATCACCGAGAAGATCACGATCACCGTGTTCAGCGTCGCCTGCCGGTCGATCCCCACCATGCCGCCGCGATACAGCGACGACAGCCAGCGCGCCGATACCGTCAGCATCATCAGCACGAAGGCCAGCGCGATGTCGTGCGCGGGCAGCGTCTTCGCCTTGAGCCAGCCGGTGGCGAAGAACGGCGCGCCGAAGATCGACAGCACCACCAGCACGGCGCACATGCCGGCCACGAATTTCTCGAGCGATTGCAACAACACGCGCACCTCGGCTTTCGAGCCATCGTCGGTGGCGCGGGCCAGCTCGCGGCACAAGGTGGGCGACAGTCCGAGATCCAGCAATTGCACCCAGGCAAGCAGCACGGCATTGAACGCGATCAGGCCATACGCCTCGACGCCGAGATGATGCACATACACCGGCACCATGACCATGCCGAGCACGACCGTCACGATCTGACCTGCATAGTTCGAAATCAGGCTGCGTTTGAGCATCTTGGTAGGCGATAAGAGACGGGATGATTCGGATCGCGACAGACGAACCCGCGATGCCCATCGACAGCGGACGCTGCCCGCAAGTCATGCTGCACTGCACGCAACGAAGCCAATTTAGTGGTGGACAACCGGCGGGAATGTACGGGCTCGCACACTGCCCGGTTCATGATTGAGACAGCTACGACAATCGATTCGGAATGCAAAATGACAGGCGGGCGCTGGATCGTCCCTGCGATGCGTTGGCCACGCCGTGCGCGCCGTGGCCGCGCCGCGCATCACGGGTAGCACTCGGCCTCGAACAGCGGCTTGCCTTCGGCATCCTTCGCCGCCAGCACCGGCGGGTATTCGATCGGCCAGTCGATATTGATCATCGGGTCGCTCCACAGCAGGCTGCGTTCGTATTCGGGGAACCAGTAATCGGTCACCTTGTAGACGAACTCCGCCGCCACCGACAGCACGATGAAGCCATGCGCGAAGCCCGGTGGAATCCAGAGCTGCCGATGGTTGCGGGCACTGAGCCGCACGCCCACCCATTTACCAAAGTTAGGAGAACTGAGCCTGAGGTCGACGGCAACGTCGAACACCTCGCCCGCGGTCACCCTCACGAGCTTGCCCTGCGGATGCACGATCTGATAATGCAGGCCGCGCAGCACGCCGCGCGACGAGCGCGAGTGATTGTCCTGCACGAATTCGAAGCCCTGAGCCACGGATTCCTCGAATTCGCGCGCGTTGAAGCTTTCGAAGAAGAAGCCGCGCCGGTCGCCGAACACGGCCGGTTCGATCAGCTTGACTTCGGGCAAGGCCGTTGCGGTCACTTGGATTGCCATGTCGGCGTGCTCCAGGTGAAGGCGTCGGTCAACCACGGTAGACATAAAAACGGCGCGCGACCGGCCACGCCCCGATGCTTGCCGACAGCCCGATCACGCCCGCTGTGCATACGCGCCCACCCTCCCTGTTGAATACTCGCCAGTTGCCACTTCATTGACGCACTCCTGATGATCCCGATATCGACCGACCGTATCGCCGACATGCCGCCCACGGCTCTATTGTTCAGGTCTATTGAACACTCGATCGCGATATTGATTCAGTACGTCGCCCCACACTCTCGGGCACGGATCACGTCGCCATCTGGTTGTGTTCGAGATACGAGGAGGTATAGCCGTAGCTGCGCCGCTCGCTGCGCCGCAACGGCACCACGTTGAAGATGGCGCCCACCGTCCAGGCGCCGGCACGGTCGAGCTGGGTAAGCGTTTCCTCGATCTCGGCTTCGGTATGCGAGCCCGAGCGCAGCACCATCACGGTCTTGCCGGCGCTGTTCGCGACGATCGCAGCATCGCTCACGGCCAGCAGCGGCGGCGTGTCGATGATCACCAGGTCGAAGCGCCGCTTGAACTCGTCGAGCAGCGACCTGAAGCCCGGCATCATCAGCAGTTCGGACGGGTTCGGCGGGTATTTGCCGCACGACACCAGCGACAGGCCCGGCACGCCCGACGGCTGGATCGCCTGATCGATGCTCAGGCGTCCTGCCAATAGTTCGGCCAGGCCGCCCGCGTTCGGCTTGCTGAAGAACGACGCCGCCCGGCCGCAGCGCATGTCCGCATCCACCAGCAGCACCCGCTTGCGGGTTTCGGCCTCCAGCACGGCGAGGTTCGCCGCGATGAAGCTCTTGCCGGTTTCGGGCGTGGGGCCGGTCAGCACGATCACGCCGTCGTCGGGCCGGTCCGTCTCGTACAGATGCAGGTGCAGGGCCGTGCGCAGGCCGCGCAGCGCCTCCACCGACGGATCATGCGGGAAGCTGCGCGCCAGCAGGTATTGCGAGGCGGCCGGCTGCGCGGGCTCGTCGGTACGCACGTTGGACGACAGCAGCGGCGTGCGGCGCTGGATCGCCGCGTCGGGCGGCGCGAACACCAGCTTGCTCGGCATCGCCTGATCGAGCCGCGCCTGGTGCGCGCTGTAGAGCACCGAGGCCAGCATCGGCATGCGCAGGTTGCGCTCGATGAACTTCGTATCGGTCACGCCGGTCAGGTAGCGGTGGCGCAGGAACACCAGCAGCACACCGAGCATCAGGCCGAGGCCGAGGCTGGCCAGCAGGATGATCGGCCCGTTGGGCGACACCGGATCGACCGGCCGCACCGCATCGTCGACGATATGCACGTCGCCCGTGGTGCTCGCGCGGCGCACCGTCAGTTCCTCGGCCTTGTTGACCATCGCGATGTAGATCGATTCGGCCACCTTGGCATTGCGGCTCAGGTCCGCGTTGGTGCGCTCGGAGGCCGGCATGCGCACGAAACGCGCGTTGAACTGCGCCTTGGCCGCCGACAACTGCGCGATCTGCTGATTGATGTTCTGCATCGGCGGGCTGTCGGGCGTGAAGTTCTGCATCATCTGCGTGCGCTGCAGTTGCAGCGTCGCGATCTGCCGCTCGATATCGATGCCGCCCTGCAGATACGATTGCGCCTCGGCGGTCGGCTGCAGCGAGCCGACCGACGCCTGATAGCCCATCAGCGAAGCCTCCGCCTGGTGCAGTTCGTCGCGCAAGCGCGGCAGTTCGCGGTTGATGAAATCCAGCGTCTGGCTGTCGTTGGCGCGGCTGGCGGCGATGGTCGCCGCGACATAACCCGCCGCGATCGAATTGGCGACGTTGGCGGACAGATCCGGGTTGTCGCTGTCGTAGGTGATCTGCACGAGCCCGGTATCGCTGCCCTTCTCGACGATCTTGAGCTTGCGCGCGAAGCGTTGCAGCGCATTCACGCCGTTCCAGGCCGTGACGTTGAATTCGGTGCCCGGCAACGCCGCGAGCTGCTTGACCCGGATCGATACGCCGCCGGCCTGCGCCGGCTCGCCCACCTTGCCGTGCAGCAGCACCGCGCCGTTCCCGTCGAGCAGCGCGTAGGCGCCGTTCTCGAGCGCGCGCAGCCGCAGCCGCCGGTTCTCGAAGCGGGTCGGCACCTTCATCGATTCGACCTCGATCTGCTCGCCGCCCCATGCATAGGACGTCAAACCGAACCACGGATGAGACAGTTCGCCCGGCGTCGCGAACTTGTGCGACAGCATGCCGAGCAACGGCAGCACGCGCGGCGAAGCGGTCACGTTGTAGCCGTATTGCGCCAGCACCGGATCGAGCACCGAGCGGCTCTGCATCATGCCGATCTCGGCCTCGGTGCGCGCCGGCCGTTGCCCGACCACCACCTGCTGGCCGTCCGCGGCAAAGCCCAGCGCGTTGCGGCCCTGCGCCTCGACCTTGATCACCGCGCTCGCCGAATAGATCGGCGTGGCCAGCCAGATATACACCACGGCCAGCGCCACCACGGCAACCGTGATGGCCGCCACCGTCCACAGATGGTCGCGCAACACGCGAATCATGCCCAGTGCGTCCGGCGCGTCGTCTGGCATGCCTCCGGAATATCGGGCGTTCATATTCGGACTGTTCACGTTGGTCGTTCCTCTAAACCTTGCTCGTTGAGAATGGATGCGGCGCAGGGCCAGGCATTAGCGGGTGGCGGCGTAGAACAGATACAGGCTCGTCACCGTCGGCAGCAGTTGCTCCAGCAGGCGATTGACCTGGGCGATCTGCGCGGTGCCCACGTACACGACATCGAGCGGCTTCAGGTCGAACTGGGTGGACAGCAGGATCGAATCGACCTTGGTCATGTCGAGCCGGTAGATGCTCGGCTTGGTCGGGTCGCTCAACGTGCGTCGGATCACGAGGATCTGCCGCGGCTGCGCACTTTGCGGGTTGATGCCGTTCGCATTGGAGAGCGCGTCGGCCAGCGTCATGCGGCCCTTGTCCATGAACAGGGTTTGCGGCTTCGAGATCTCTCCCAGCATGAACACGCGGCTCGCGTTGTGATCGGGCACGTAGACGATGTCGCCCGTTTCCAGCGCCACGTTCTGCGAAATGTCGCCGCGATCGAGCGTGCGCTGCACGTCGAGCTGGTAGGTCTTGCCGCCGCGCGTGAGCTGCACGCGTTGCAGATCCGCATCGGCCAGCGAGCCGCCCGAGCGCGTGATCGCGTCGAGCACCGTGAGCTTCAGGTCGGTAATCGGCAGCGAGCCCGGGTTCTTCACTTCGCCGGCGAGCTGGATCTGCTGGCTGCGGTACTGGATCACGCGCACGTCGAGCTGCGGCTTGATGGCGTAGCCCGCCAGGCGCGACACCAGCATCGCGCTGATCTGCGCGGTGGTCTTGCCGGCCACCGCGACGCGGCCCACCGTCGGGAAATAGATCGTGCCGTCGGCCGCCACGCGCGCGCCGTCCGGCGTGATCTGCACGCCCGGCGCGCCGACGCCGCCCCCGCCCGTGTTGTCGAGCGGCGGCAGCGGCGTGGCGGCCGCACCGGTCACGGTCAGTTCCGGGTGCCCCCACACCGTGATGCCGAGAATGTCGCCCTGGCCGACCCGATAGTCGATCTGCGGGCCGTCCGGCGCCTGCGGCAGCGCCGGCGGCTCGGACTTCATGGCCTGCACCTGGCCGGTAATGACGCCGGCGTCGATCATCTGCACCGGGTACACCGGCGGCGGTGCATCGCTTTTCGCCGGTTCCTGCATTTGAGCCGGATTGAGATACGGCCCGGGGGCGAACGTGCAAGCGGCTGCCGCCCAGCACGTCAACAGTGCGAATATCCTGCCGATGCTTTTCATGTTGGTCATCCCGTGACGAGGTACGAATCGATCTAGGTCGGTGTTCGTTTTCAATATGCAGTTCAATACGCAGTACGAATCGATCGGGCGGCGCGCGTTCAATAGGCCGCCGCGCGGATCTGATGCCCGAGATAGCTGCCTGCCGATTTCGACGGCATCTCATGCATGCGACGCACGTTGCCGTCGCTGGCGCTTTCGGCCGAGGAGCTGGCGTGCAGCAGACGCTGAAACTCGCCCTTGATGATTCCGTAGCACTCGCAGGCCGACGCTTCGAGGCCGGCACGATCGAGGATGGTGATCTTGCCGCGCCGCTGCGCGATCAAGCCGGCGTCCTGCAGCTTGCCGGTGGCCTCCGTCACGCCTTCGCGACGCACGCCGAGCATCGAGGCGATCAATTGCTGGGTGACGGCCAGCTCGTCAGTCTTGAGACGATCCTGCGTGAGCAGCAGCCAACTGCTGACCTGCCTGACGATGTGATGGCGACGGTTGCACAGCGAGTTCTGCGCGACCTGCGTGAGCAGCGCCTGGATGTAATAGAGCATCAACTGATGCACGAAGCCGTGGCGATCGAATTCGCGCTTGAACAATTGCGCATTCATCGCATAGGCATAACCGCCGCTACGCACTTCGATGCGGGTCGGCATCGTGAAGCCGCCTGTCAGGGCGGGCACGCCGATCACGCCTTCATTGCCCACCGCGGCGACTTCCGCGGTGGCGCCGTCCGCCATCAGGAAAATCATGGAAATGATGGCACTGGTGGGGAAATAGACTTTCTTGACGGTTTCCCCGGCATCGGACAATAACTGGCCGCTCTTCAATTGAACGAGTTGAAGATGAGGCGCAAGCGCGTCGAAATCCGAGGCGGGCAAGGACGCGAGAAGATGATTTGCAGGTTGTGTGGTCATGACATCGGACATAAATATTGGCGCTGGGTCATTTGACATACCGAAGCAATTCGGGCCTGTAAGCTGGAAAGCAGGACAGCCAAGCATTTTTTTGCAGCGCACCAGCCCTTACTCCGGTGCAGGACAACTGCCGACGGTCATCTGCCGTTGGTGAAATTCATACAGCGATAACCATGCCAACAATGCCAAGTCATTGTTTATAAACGTTTTTTTAAAATGTGTTTTAAACAGTGAGGGGTTTTATGTCGGAAATGTCTCGAATCTGAGCTACTTTCCGGCCTCGCTCCGCAGCCTCGACGCATTGCACAAGATGCTGCGCTGCACTCAAGCCGGCTCGGATGCAAGATTGTCAAGGCGCAGGGCGCGATAAGCCCTCTCGTGCGGTCGCCGCAAGGCGGTGATTTTCGGCAAGCGCGATTTGATTCGAACTGCTTCATATTTGATACGCGGCCTGAAAATGCGCGATCACGCACTGTCATTCCCCTGACGTTCAGGTCCGCGCATCGACTTTCCGAATACCGAAACTCTGTGCGACGGCGTACCGAATCACGCCACCGCGCCCGATAGCATCGCGTCTGCGGAATCATCCCCGCGACTCGGCGCTGGCGTGCTGGCGCGGACTGAACGATCACGGAGGAACGGCGATGAAGGTCGCACTGATTCAAGATTGGCTGGTCACGTACGGCGGCTCGGAAAAAGTCCTCGAGCAGATTCTCGAATGCTTTCCCGACGCCGATCTCTTCAGCCTCGTCAACTTCATGCCCGATCACCCGTTGCTGAAGGGCAAGCCGGTCAAGACCTCGTTCATCCAGAAGCTGCCGTTCGCGAAGCGCCGCTATCGCGGCTACCTTCCGATGTTTCCGTTGGCGATCGAGCAGTTCGACCTGTCCGGCTACGACCTGATCATTTCGAGTTCGCATGCGGTGGCGAAAGGCGTGCTGGTCGGCCCCGATCAATTGCATGTGAGCTACATCCATTCGCCGATCCGCTACGCGTGGGATCTGCAGCACCAGTATCTGAACGAAAGTGGCCTGACGAAAGGGTTGCGCGCGTTTCTCGCACGCGCGGTGCTGCACTACCTGCGGATCTGGGATGTGCGTACCGCGAACGGCGTCGACACGTTCATCGTCAATTCTCGGTTCATCGGGCGGCGTGTCGAGCGGGCCTACCGGCGCGATTCGGTGGTGGTGCATCCGCCCGTCGACGTCGAGGCGTTCGAGCCGTGCTCACGAAAGGAAGCGTTCTACGTGACGGTTTCGCGGATGGTGCCGTACAAGCGCATGGACCTGATCGTCGAGGCGTTCGCCGCGATGCCGGACCGCCAGCTGGTGGTGATCGGCGACGGCCCGGACATGGCCAAGGTGCGCGCCAAGGCCGGCTCGAACGTGACGATCCTCGGCCATCAACCGTTCGCCGTCCTGAAGGATCACCTGCAACGCGCGCGCGCCTTCGTGTTCGCGGCGGAAGAGGATTTCGGCATTTCGGTGGTCGAGGCACAGGCGTGCGGCACGCCGGTGATCGCGTTCGGCAAGGGCGGCGCATGCGAAACCGTCATCGACGAGACGCAGCCCCACCCCACCGGCCTGTTCTTCGAGGCGCAGACGGTGGAATCGATCCAGGCGGCCGTCGGCCGCTTCGAGGCAAATGTCGGCAGATTCTCACCGGTGAGTTGCCGTCTCAATGCCGAGCGCTTTTCGAAGGCCGAATTCCGGCGCGGCCTGCTGACCGCCGTATTGGGGGCAGCCGAATCCCGGCCATCGCTGCCGGCTGCCCGCAAGATCCGCACGGCGTTGCGCGATGCGCTGCGCGCGCCCGAGGCGTCCGGTTCGCAGCAGGCGGACGTGGCGCTGAAAATCGATTGATTCCGGTGTCGCGTTAACCCTTGCGTGCGGCGCCGCACAAACGGCGCACGCGGCCTGACCGATAGTCGAACCCATACCGAAAAGGACCACGCGCTACCTGCCCGCGTCGCGGCGACACGCTCGTCGCCACGCGGGCCGCCAACCTATGCCCGATTTCCATAGGAGTCCGCCATGTCCCAGTCAGCTGTCCCGGCCGGTTCGTCCGGCCACGCAAGCGCACTGCCGCACCATGACGCCCCGACCTATCTCGACGATCTGCTCGAGGCGGGCCTGTTGATCTCCACCGGCGTGGACGGCCTGTACGGCCGCAGCGCGGTGTTCGAGGAGGTGGTCGAGCGCGTGAATGCGTTGATCGGCCGCTGGGGCGACGGCAAACCAGTGGAAGTGTTGCGCTTCCCGCCCGCGATGAACCGCACGATTCTTGAAGAAAGCGGCTATTTCAAGCATTTCCCCGATCAGATCGGCAGCGTGTTCTGCTTCAGCGGTGACGAGGTTCGCCATCAACGCCTGCTGGCCTGCCTCGACCGGCAGGAAGACTGGACCGAAGACGTCAAGCCCACCCGCCTCGCCGTCACGCCGGTGGCCTGCTATCCTGTCTACCCGATCATGGCCGCGCGCGGCCCGCTGCCCGCCGGCGGCCGGTTGATCGATATCTTTTCGTACTGCTGCCGACACGAACCGTCTCGCGAGCCGGAACGGATGCTGATGTTCCGGCAGCGCGAATTCGTGTGCCTGGGCACCGCCGAACAGGTGCAGGCGTTTCGCGAGGACCTGATCGACTACGCGAAGGCGGCGATCGGCTCGCTCGGCCTGCCTTGGTCGATCGAGCTGGCCAACGATCCGTTCTTCGGCCGCATCGGCAAGTTCATGGCGAACAGCCAGCGCCAACGTGCGCTGAAGTTCGAACTGCTCGTCGACGGCATCAACCCGGACAAGCCCACCGCCTGCGGCAGCTTCAACTACCACCTCGACCGCTTCGGCGAACTCTGGAAGATCGAGACGGGCACCGGCGACACGGCCCACACCGGCTGTTGCGGGTTCGGGCTGGAGCGCCTGGCGCTGGGCCTGTTCCGGCACCACGGCTTCGATCCCGGCGCGTGGCCCGAGTCGGTGCGCCGCGTGCTGTGGCGTTGAGTGATCAGGCCGCGCCGCGACGAGGTATTCCTTCTGCCGTTTTGCCGTTCCGGCATCGCCATGGAGTGACTTCATGAACAACACGCAGCACGTAGTCCGAAACATCATCGCCGACCTGAACTGCCTCGACGTGCCGGTCGACGCCGTGACCGACCGCACCGACCTTTACGCGGTCGGCCTGACATCGTTGACGTCGGTGCAACTGCTTCTGGAAATCGAACGCGCATTCGACATTCATGTTCCCGACGCGATGCTGACCTACGAGATGTTCGAAAGCATCGACGCGCTGGCCGACGCGATCGGCACGTTGCAGCAGGCGGACGCGGCCTGACCGGCGGCTGCCGGCCGCCAGCCGCTCAGTGCCTCGCCGGCAGTTCGCGTTCGACGATGTCGAGCAGCCGGCAGGCGGCCACGTCCCAACGGAAATCGGCGGCGCGTGCGCGGCCGCGTGCGCGCAAGGTGTCGCGCGTGTCGGGGTCGGTCATCATCTGCACGACCTTGGCGGCGATGTCCTCGACCGAGCGCGCGTCGCAATACAGCGCGGCGTTGCCGCACACTTCCGGCAGCGCGGCCTCGCGCGAGGCGATCACCGGGCAGCCGCACGACATGGCCTCCAGCGGCGGCAGGCCGAAACCTTCGTAGAGCGAAGGAAACAGGAAGCAGCCGGCGTGCTCGTAGAGCGCCTTCAATTCGCCGTCGGACACGAAGCCGGCCATCACCACGTCGTTCGACAGCGAGATATCGGCTTTCTCCTTCGCGTTGAACACCCGCAGGTCGAAGCCGCCCACCACCACGAACTGCCAGTCGTGGCCGCCGTCGAGCAGCGCGATGGCCGCCAGCACGCGCGCCAGGTTCTTGCCGACCGACAGGCTGCCGACGATCAGCACGTAATGGTCGGCGCGCAGGTTCAGCCGCGACAGGATGCCTGCATCGGGCGCGATCCGGTCGAAATGATCCACGCCGTTGTGGACCACCGAAATGCGCGACGCGGGAATGTTCAGCCGGGCCATGATGCGCAGCTTCGAGAACTCCGACACGGTCACGATATGGTGGGCGGTGCGCTTCAGGATCGCGTAGGCGAAGCGATACCAGAGCCGGTATTTCCAGGAGTAGTTCCCGGGCAGGTCGTACACGGCCACGTCGTGCACCATCAGCACCTGCCGTCGGGCGAACAGCGGGCCGATATTGCACAGGCTCAACAGCACGCGCCCGCCCACGGCCCATGGCAGTCCGAATTGTTCCCACAGCGAGCCGCTCAGGCGTGCCGCCACAATCTGCTCGGCCGGAAACACCACGCCATCCTGCGCGTTCGCGGGCAGCAGCAAGGCCGGGCGCCTGCCTGATGGAAACAGGCGCGCGAACGCCATGGCCAGTTCGTAGCCCACCCGCTGCACGCCGGTCATGCGCTGCGAGGCGAACTTGCCGTTGATGGCGAACCGCCCGCCCCGGCCGGATCGGCTCGACCGGTCGCGAAGCTCGTGATCCGCGCCGCGCATGACCGAACCGCGCGGCAGGGCCGGGTCCGTGGCGCGCGTGTGCGACTCCTTGATCGTCTGGCTCATCGGGCGTGGCTCTCCGGGGTTGACGTCGGTCTGCGCATTAGGCAATTCGCGCCCGGTGCGCACCGTACGATCTCGCACACTGCCCCGCGTTCGCCAATGTGCGACGGCGCACCGATGGATCGCCACGATGCCCCGAGCATGCTTGGGCAACATCGCGGCGCCGGCCCGCCGGGCAGCGCGCGCCGTCAAATCGTTTCGTTTTCCTACCGACCCTCATGCCCAGCGCCGCCAGCCCGCACCGTCTCGATCATGTCGACGCCATGCGCGCGATCGCCGTGCTGCTCGTGATGTGGACGCACTACGCCGAGCTGTACGGCACCATCGCCGGCTCGCAATTCGCGTTCGACACGATGCAGCAGTCGATCAATTTCGGCCGGATCGGCGTGGTGATCTTCTTCGGGATCAGCGGCATGCTGATTCCCAACAGCCTGCGCGGCTCGGTGGCCGACGGCACGCGCCGTTTCGTGATCCGAAGGGTGTTTCGCCTGTATCCGGCGTTCTGGCTGTCGCTGCCGATCGGCTATGCCGTGTATTGGCTGCTGTTCGGCCACCGAATGGCGCCGATGGGGCTGGCCGCGAACCTGTCGATGATCCCCACCGCATTCGGTTGGGACGCCATCATGTCGCATTACTGGACGCTCGAAACCGAGCTGGCGTTCTACGCGCTGTGCCTGGCGCTGCATTGGCTCGGCGGCCTGCACCAGATGCGCACGCTGTGCCTGACCTGCCTCGGCCTGTGCGCCGCGTTCGTGCTCGGTTCCGCGTTGAAGCTGATTCCCGCCGATGCGCTCGGCCAATACAAGGGCATGCTGTATCACCTCGCGATCATGTTCTGGGGCGCCTGCTTCCGGCAGGCTTACGACACCCCGCGCGCCGCCGTGAGCTTCGGCGTGTTCCGGCGGAGGGTTTCGCTGTCGTATCGCGCGGCGTGTGTTGCCGTGACGGCCGTCGTGGTGGGCATCGCCGTGTTGATGGCCGGCATCGACCTGCTGCATCGCGATTTCGTGCACGTTTCGGCGTCGATCGGCTATCTGTTCGGAATCCTCGCGTTCCTGCTGTTCGCCACCGTGATCCGCATCCGGGCGCGCGTGTTCGCCTGGATCGGTCGAATCAGCTATTCGCTGTATCTGCTTCATGGCGTGCCGCTTTACCTGATCTATTGGTACTGCAAAGCAAATGGCCTGACGGGCGGCCCGCTGGGGGTGTACATGGTGCTGACCGTGCCCCCGGCGCTGGCGCTGGCCTGGGCGAGCTACCGGCTCGTCGAGACGGCGGGCATCGACGCGGGTTACGCGCTGACGCCGACCCGCCGCTCGCCGGGCGGCGTCGCCCCGCGCCGCGGCGCGCTCGATGCCGGCCGTCCGGCGTCGGCCGCGCATGACGATGCATGAACCAGCGCATCCGCCATTCCGGCCCAAGTGCGCTGGCACACTGAACCGCCTCCCAACCTGACTTAAGGTGGCGACCTCGGTCAGCCGATCGTCCAGCCGTACCGCCGGAGGTTTCGATGTACGCGAAGTCGATTTCGATGCTGTTTTACCTGTTCTTCACCTGCGTGATCTTCAATCCGCAGGTGTCCGGCGTCACGATCTATCTCTACACGTTCCTGCCGTTTCTCGACCCGGGCTTCAGCCGGTTCCTGCTGGCCACCTCGCGCCGCTGGCTGATCCCGATCGGCATCGCCATGGCCGCGTGCCTGCTGACCAACCCGATGATGGCCGCGAAAATCGTCTCGATCTTCGCCAGTGTCGGCTACCTGATGTACACCATTTCGAAGCGGATCGATTATCTGCACCCGTGGATGATGGTCAATATCCTGTTCGGGCTCGCGCAGTTCGTGCTGTATTACGCCGACTATTCGCTGTCGGTATCGATGGGCCCCGACCAGGTGTCGAAGATGCTGTGGGGCGACTCGGCCACCCAGACCAACGCGAACTATTACGCCATCCTCTATTTCGCGCGCGTCAGCGGCTTCTCGCGCGAAGCCGGGTTCTTCTCTTCGCTGCTGTCGGCCGCGTTCGTGCTGTACCTGTTTCAGGGGCGGCGCAACCGCTGGATCATCGCGATGTACTGCGTCGGCCTGTTCATCAGCCTGTCCAAAGCCTCGTTCGTGCTGCTGATCTTCGCCGCGCTGTACGGCATGCGGCGGCAACTGCGCGCGATGCTGCCGTTGTTTTCGCTGGCCGCGTTCTTCGGCGTGACGATGGTGATCGCGCTGTACATGAGCGCCCACGACTTCTTCGGCTCGGAAACCTTCGCGCACCGGTTTGCCGGCTATCCGTTCCTGGTGGACGCGAGCTTCGCCGACCTGGTGCGGGGCGTCACCTCGCAACAGCTCAACGACGAATACGGCTACCTGCCCTACCTGGCCTCGAATCGCGAGCTGTACGCCATCAGCTCGGTCACGTTCACGGGAATCCCGGGCCTGTTCGCCGATGTGGGGCTGCTCGGCGCGCTGGTGGTGCTCGGCGTGCTGGCGTTTACGGCCAGCGACGGCTTCGTGATCCTGCTTTGCCTGCTGATCACCACCACCGTCGGCCTGACCACCGTGACCTCGTTCGTGCCGCTTGCCTACCTGATCGCGTATTGGCCGAGCTTCGCGCGGTATCTGAGCGCGCAACGCGAACGCCCCGCCGCGCCGGACCGTTCGCGGTTGATCTCGCGGCCACCCCCGGCGCCGATCGCGGTTCCGCCACGTCATTTGCTGCGATGAGGCTCGCGCTCATGCATCCGGCGCCGCGGGCAGCCTGGCGTGCGATGCCGCTTCTCGCACTGCTTTTCACCCTGTTTATCGCGCCGCTGCTCGGATGGTCGGCCGAATCCTCGGCACAGCTTCGCAATGCCAACGATGCGGTCGCCTTGCAGGGGGTGCCGGGCGAGCGATTTTCGCTGAAGTTCACGCCGGCTTCGCTCGACGCCCTGGGCGCGACGCTGACGGTGCTGGTGTTTTCGTACGACGCCACGGGCCGGCTCAATCCGTCGCCGGCCGCCACCTACTTCCAGGATGTCGACCCCGGCCAGCAAGGCCGGGCGGTCAGCGTGCCGGTCACGCTGACCCGCCCCGGCTTCTATCGGGCCCAGGCCGAACTGTATTCGCGCGCCGGCACCTTGCTCGGCCGCGCGGCCACCACGTTCACGCTCCAGCCGACACGCCGCGTGGCCGGCTTGCCCGGATTCGGCGTGGTGACGCACTTCGCGCAACTGCAGGGCTCGCCGGCCGTGCTGCTGCCGATGGTGCAGCGAGCCGGATTTTCGTGGATTCGCGACGAACTCTATTGGCAGGAGATCGAGAAAACCCCGGGCCGGTTCCGCTTCCCGCCGCCATACGATGCCTATCTCAAGCAGGCCGCGCAGTTGGGCATCGCGCCGCTCGTGGTGCTCGATTACGGCAACCCCCGCGCCTATCCGGCGCAGTTCGGCAAGGCGTCGTTCCCGCAAACCCCCGAGGCGCGCCAGCGCTTCGTCGGCTACGTCGAACAGGTCGTCAAGCGCTACGGCAGCCTGGTCAAGCATTGGGAGCTGTGGAACGAGCCGTCGTTCGATCAGATCTCCTACGCAACCTACGGCGCGCTGCTGAAGGCCGTCTACCCGGCGATCAAGGCCCTGAGCCCGGCCGCGACGGTCATCGCGTGCGGCGGCGGCGGCATCGGCGGCGGCCCCGGCGCCGATTGCCCGATCGAGCTGGTCAAGGCCGGCGCCCTCGACTATCAGGACGGCTTCAGCGTGCACCCCTACATGTCGCCGAACACGCCCGAGCGCGGTTATGCGGCCAAGGGCGGCCCGATCGATACCGTCAGCATCCCGACCACCTGGCCATATCTGAAATCCGTGGGCGCGCGATATTCGAAAAAGAACGGCACGCCGCTGCAGGTATGGATCACCGAATACGGCTGGCCCGTCGATCCGAAGGTGCCGGGGCAAGACGAGGCGAGCCAGGCCGGCAACCTGGTGCGCAGCTATCTGATGTCGCGACGCGCCGATTCGGTCCGCGTGCTGTTCTGGTACGACTTCATGGACGACGGCACCGATCCGAACAATATCGAGCACAACTTCGGATTGCTGCATCACGACATGTCGCCGAAGCCCGCGTTCGTCGCCGCCTCGGTGCTGGCGGCGACGCTCGGCAGCCGGCCCTGGCGCAATGCGCTGGCCGATGGCGACGTGAAGGTCTATCGGTATGCGACGGGAGACGATGCGGTCACGGTGGGCTGGACGGTGAGCGCCACGCCGGGCACGGCGTCGATCGATCTGCCGCCCGGGCGCTATGTGGAACGCGACTGGCAAGGCGTGGAAACGGCGGTGACGGTCACCAGCCGGCCGTTCCTCTGGCAACTCGGGCCGCTGCCGCGCTATCTGCTGCCGGTGCGCGCCGTGCCGAGCCGCCCCGCCGGTGCCTAGCCCCGGCTGGCGCCGAACAGCCGGCGCAGCCAACGCCCGGCGGTCACGGTCAAGGGCCGGCGCCGCGGCGCCTCCGCCACGCGCTGGCGCGCCTCGACTTCGTCGCGCGTCAGCATCCGCTCGGTACGCGCGTCCGCGCGGCGTGCCGCCACGCACAGCGCCACGACGAAGAGGATCGCGCCGACTTCCAGAACGGTAATGACGATGACGATCAAGAGGTGCATGGCGGTCGAGGGCTGGAGAAGGCCGGGAACGCGGGACAACGCTCGCCCGCGCCGCAAGTTTGCCACAGCCGGCGGGCCCTGCCGCGATCGCCGCGCCCTGCTTCGAGCTCGTCTCCTGCCGCTGTCAGATCGACGCGACACTCCCCTTGCCTGTTCAAGCCAGTTCGTACCCCGAATGGATCTGCCCCATGCCCCTGCTCAGTTACGTGACGAATTTCGGCGACCCTTATCTGACGATTCCGCTGGCCGCGCTGATCCTGCTGTGGCTGGCGATGATGCGCTCCTGGCGAGCCGCGCTGTTCTGGGCCGGCGGCATGACGCTCGGCGCGTCGGTGGTGGCGGCCAGCCGGGTGGTGCATGTAATCTGGGGCATCGAGGTGCCGGCGCTGAACTTCACGGTGGTGAGCGGCCACGCGATGCTTGCCGGTGCGGTGTATCCGACCGTGTTCTCGTTGTGCGACAACCGCACGCGCCGCGGCGCCGTGGTCGGCCCTTATGCCGGCGGCCTGCTGCTGGCCACGGCGATCGGCGTGTCGCGCATCTTGCTCGGCTATCACTCGACCGCCGAAGTGGTGTGCGGCCTGGTGGCGGGCATGCTGGTCGCCACCCTGACCTGCTTCCAGTTCACGTTCGCGCACACCCTGTTCGGCAAGCCCGGCGGCTTCACGCTGCACGATCCCACCTTGTTCGCCGCCGCTGCGCTCGCGGCCGTCGTGATGTATCACGGCAAGGTCGCGCCGGTATCGGCCCGAATCGACCGCGATGCCGTCGGGCTTTCGCAATGGAGCAAGGCGTAGGCCGAAAGAATTCGGCAATAACGACGGCCTGCCGTATCGAAACAGACACGCTCGCCGCCAAAAAACAATATTGGCATGAATTACCGAATCACGAGAAGCGTACCGCCTGCGCAACAAATTGCTTTATAAAAATTACCGCCCTTCCATCTCACATCGAATTTATCTCGTTCCTGTGAAGAAGTAATAATCGGCTGTTTTTACCTGAAATGACCGCGCAAACGTTTTACATCGAATTGATTAATCCTGGTTTCATCGTCTCGACTCGAAATCGCCAAAAACCGAATCATAGGTGCGTTAGATTTGTATTTCATGAGATTGGCGACGCGCTGTTCCGGAAACTACCGATGTCGGTATTCGTCGGAAAATCGAGCGCAGGCAGCGCCGTGAATCGACCCTGTTGAAGAAAACCAACGCGCAGCCGGGGACTTGCACGAATTCACGTCGCACCGAGGCAGAATCCTGCATCCTCGAATTGAATTGCCGATCAAAAATCAACAATTACAAGGAATCGGGCAGGAATCCGAAGAAATGTTTCGATACAGGCAGCAAGAAATCGTCACACGAAAACGAGGCGCAACATTATAAGTTTGTTTTCTTGAAATGAAAATCGGGATATTCCCGCTTGGTGCAACTGCTAAATAGTCTTACAGTCCTCCCTGCTGCGTGCGAATTTAGTGAACAATAGCGTCGACAGCTTCACTTGATGGATAAGCCAGTTTTCTGACTTATCTTAAATCACATCAATTGCCGCAGCACCGCGATGCCAGTCGCTTAGATCCAGGCCAGTGTCTGACAGGGCTACCATCACGCGCACCGTTTCATGAGGTCCGAATGAAACGGTGATGTTCGATGGCATCTGATTTGTCCGAAAAATAATCGTGAGGGGTCCGACGGGCGCAATACCAGGCCGATTGCCAGGTATTGCGCGCGCGTCGGCCCGTGCTGCGCGGTCGATGTCGCGTTCAATTGCCGCGCGCGATACCGAACAGAAGCGATCAATTTTGGGAATCATTGTGACCGTGCCCTTGAACTTGATATTCGACCGAAAAATGGATCAGCTCGCGAAGCGGCGCAGACGTTGGACGAAACAACGAAAACGGGAAATCGTGGCCGAGAGCTTCGACCCCGGCACGTCGCTGCAGACGGTGGCAGCGCGGCACAACATCAATCCCAGTCAGCTTTCGCATTGGCGAAAGCAGTTCCGGGAGCAGCTCTCGTCGGCCTCGAGGATCGACGACTCAGCCAGGGCGGATGCGGGGCAGCCCGACTGACCGAGGCGGAATCGGCAACGTGCCTCGCCACGAACCCGCGTAACAACCGGCAGCCGGGGCCGGAGGCGGCCTTCACGGCCGCTCGACAGCATTCGACGCCGGATGCGTCGGCCGCGCCGGGAGCCTACCCGCCGCGAAGCACGACAGCATCTGCCAGCGCTTCCTTCCGTGAACCGGGGCGCGGTTACTTTACGAGGACAACATGCACGAATTTCATCATGTGATTTCCCCGATCTTTCGTACTGCGACATCCTTGCCGAGCGGCACGCAAGTGCATGCGCCGGCCCCCGCGCCTTCGGCCCGCCCGTGTCTGTATCTGTCGCGTCATCCCGACCCCACGCTGGTGGCCTACCTCAAGGAGCAGCATTGGGAGGTGCGTTGCGCGAGCACCTCGGCCGATGCGAAGCGCGTGGAGAACCCGGGCGTCGCGCAGGCCGGCATCGTCGATCTCGACAGCTTCAAGGCGCGTGAGCTGGCCGCGCTGGAGCCGATCCTGCGCCAGAAGCAGACCGGCTGGATCGCGCTGGTGGACTCGGCCCGGCTGGCCGATCCCGAGATTCGCAAGCTGATTCATCAGTACTGCTTCGACTATGTGAAGCGCCCGCTGACGCGCACCATGGTCGATTACCTGGTGACGCATGCCTACGGCATGATGACGCTGTGCGACAGCGAGCCGGCGGTGGAAGTGGAGACCGGCGGCGGCGCGATGGTCGGCACCTGCGAAGCGATGCAGCGCCTGTTCCGCACCGTTCGCAAGGTTGCGAACACCGATGCGACCGTGTTCGTTTCCGGCGAATCGGGCACCGGCAAGGAACTGACGGCGATCGCCATCCACAAGCAATCCTCACGACGCAAGGCGCCGTTCGTCGCGATCAATTGCGGCGCGATTCCGCACCATCTGTTGCAGTCCGAACTGTTCGGCTATGAACGCGGCGCCTTCACCGGCGCGAACAAGCAGAAGATCGGGCGCGTCGAGGCGGCGCACGGCGGCACGCTGTTTCTCGACGAAATCGGCGACATGCCGCTCGAAAGCCAGGCCAGCCTGCTGCGCTTCCTGCAGGAAGGCCGGATCGAGCGGCTCGGCGGGCACGAATCGATTCCGATCGATGTGCGCATCATCTCGGCCACCCACGTCGATCTCGAGGCGGCGATTCGCGTCGGCCAGTTCCGCGAGGACCTGTTCCATCGCCTGTGCGTGCTGCGCATCGACGAGCCGCCGCTGCGCGCGCGCGGCAAGGATATCGAGCTGCTCGCGCAGTACATGTTGCAGAAGTTCGCCAGCGATGGGGCGCGCAAGATTCGCGGGTTCACGGCCTGTGCGATCGCATCGATGTACAGCTACGGCTGGCCGGGCAACGTGCGCGAGCTGATCAACCGGATTCGCCGCGCGATCGTGATGGCCGACGGGCGCTTGATTTCGGCGGCCGATCTCGGCCTCGACCAGTTCACGGCGCAAGCCCCGACGACGCTCGCCGAAGCCCGCGAACGCGCCGAGAAGTTGACCATCGAAGCCGCGCTGCTGAAGCACCGCCGCCGCCATTTCGAGGTGGCGGCCGAGCTGGGCGTGTCGCGCGCCACGCTGTACCGTCTGCTGAATACCTACGGCCTGTAGGCGAGGCAAGCCGGTCCGCGCGAGACGGGACGCCCCGCCCCGCGCCGGCAGGCTTCGTCTGGCGAATCAGGCCAGCCGGCCGTAGTTGTCCTCGAAGCGGACGATGTCGTCCTCGCCGAGATAGGTGCCCGACTGCACCTCGATGATTTCGAGCGGCGTCTTGCCGGGGTTCGCCAGGCGATGCACGGTGCCGAGCGGGATATAGGTCGATTCGTTCTCCGAAATCAGGAAGGTGTCCTCGCCCCGCGTCACCTCGGCCGTGCCGCGCACGACGATCCAGTGCTCGGCGCGATGATGATGCATTTGCAGCGACAGCTTCTCGCCCGGCGTCACGACGATGCGCTTGACCTGGAAGCGCTCGCCCGAATCGATCGAATCGTAATAGCCCCACGGGCGATGCACCTTGCGGTGGTTGTCGGCCTCGGGGCCGCGCTCGGCGCGGATTCGCGACACCACGGCCTTGATCTGCTGGGCGTTCTGCCGGTCGGCCACCAGGATCGCGTCGGCGGTTTCGACCACCACCACGTCGCGCAGCCCGACGCAGGCGATCAGCCGGCCCTGCGAATGCGCGAAGGTGTTCTCGGTGTCCTCGAACATCACGCGCCCCTGCCCGACATTGCCGGACGCATCGCGCGGCAGGATCTCCCAGATCGCATCCCACGATCCGACGTCGGACCACGGCGCATCCATCGGCACCACCACGCCGGCGATGTTGCCGCATTCGTCCAGCCGCTCCATCACCGCGTAGTCGATCGAATCGTCGGGACAGGCATCGAAGGCCGGCTTGTTCAGGCGCACGAACACGTCGTCGGACGTGCTGCCGCGATGCGCCTCGCGGCAGGCCGCGAGAATATCGGGGCGCACCGTGCCGATCGCATCGAGCCACACCGAGGCCCGCAGCACGAACACGCCGGCATTCCACAGATATTCGCCGGAATGCACGTATTGCTCGGCCAGCTCGCGGCGCGGCTTCTCGACGAAACGGTCGATCACGAAACCGCCGTCCTGCCCGATCGGCACGCCCGTGCGGATGTAGCCGTAGCCCGGCTCCACGCGGCGCGGCACCACGCCGATGGTTGCGATCGCACCATTCGCCGCGTAATGCGCGGCACGCAACACGGCGGCCTGGAACGCGGCGGCGTCCGGCACCGCGTGGTCGGCCGGCGTCACCACCAGGATCGCGTCGTCGCCGTTGGCCACGCTGACCAGCGCGGCGGCGGTCAGCGCCGGCGCGGTGTTGCGCGCGCACGGCTCCAGCACGATGCGCGCCGGCTTGCTGCACGAGCGCAATTGCTCGGCACTGATATAGCGATGCGATTCGCCGCACACCAGCAGCAGTTCGCCGGCGGTCGGCCAGCTTGCCTGCAGGCCGTCGAGGCGGCGCGCGGTGGCCATCAGCAAGGAGTCCTCGCCAAGCAGCTTCAGCAACTGCTTCGGATACTGCTCGCGCGACAGCGGCCACAGCCGCGTGCCGGCGCCACCCGCCAGGATCACGTGCTGGATCGGCAGGCTGGCGGCCGCCGCATGGACAGGTTGCGCAGCTTGGAATGCGAGGGGTGTGCTCATCGATGGGCTCCAGTTTCACGAGGGATTCGCGCAATCGCGCGGCGCCGGTCCGCTGCAAGTGCGCCGCAACGGGCGGGCGCGCGGTACCTGCCAACGTAAAAGCTTGCTGCACTGCACACCGTTCGGTCGCGAACACAGGCGCCGCCGCCCCGATATTTCGTGCTCCTGATGGCTCGCGCGTCCGCCTGCCCCATCAAAGTGCGCCAGCGCACCGAACGTCCGGGCACCGGCATTGCATGCTGGCTGCACGAGGAATGACGTGAAGGGTAAGGCGATCAGGAATGCCGAACGCACGACGATATCGTCGGGACGGGGGAGACGCATTCGACAGCGGAAGGGGGCTCCGCCAGGCTCACCATGAGGGATCCTCGAATGACGAATGACGAGAGACTTTCGCCAATTTGACCAATATTAGACCGCGATGAGTATATGGAACCGATCATTTTCAGTGGGCACGCCGGATGGCTGCATGAAGCCGATGGCGACTGCGGGGTCGTGCTTTGCAATCCGTTGGGGCACGAAGCGATGTGGTTGCATCAGGCCATGCGTCAGTTGGCCGACTATCTGGCCTTGAGAGGGGTCACGGTGTTGCGCTTCGACTACCTGGGCACGGGCGACTCGACCGACAACGGCGCCTGGGTACGGCCGGCCGACTGGGTGGCCGAGGTGGTGGACGCCGTCAACTGGCTGAAGGACACCACGGCGGTCAAGCACGTTTCGCTGGCGGGGTTCCGCTTCGGGGCGATGATCGCTGCGCTGGCGGCGCGGCAGGTCGAGGTCGATTCGCTAGCGCTGTTCGCGCCCGTGGTGTCGGCTCGGCTGTTCCTGCGTGAAATGAATTTCCTCCATCAAACCTGGCGCCGCAAGGCCGGCCTCGCCGACGACGAAGCGCCGCCCCCGGACGGCACACGCGAAATCTTCGGCCATCTGTTTTGCGCCGGCGGGCTCGACGCGATCGCCGAATACGATCTCGCCAGCGGGCCGCGACCGTCGGCCGGCCGCGTGCTGATCGCGCACAGCGGGCAGAACGACGGCAGCGACAAGCTCGCCGCACGGCTCGGCACGCAAGGCGTGCCGGTCGAATCGATCGAGTTCACCCATTACGCGCAAACGCTCTGCCCGCCCTGGATGACCGAATCGCCGGTGATCATGCTCAACGCGGCGGCGGACTGGCTGTCGCGGCACGACGGCACCGCCACCGTCGCGTCGGGCCGCACCGTCGAGCGCCTGCACCCCGGCATGCCGGTGCCGGGCGGCGTCGAACGCCCGGTGCGCACCGGCGATGGCCGGCTCGCCGGCATCCTGTGCGAGCCGATGCAACACGGCGACATGGCCGCGCCCGCGCTGCTGATCGCCAACACCGGGGCCACCCATCACGTCGGCGACGGCCGCTTCGGCGTGGAGCTGGCGCGCGAGATGGTGTTTCATGGCTACGCGTCGCTGCGCGTCGATGCGGACGGCATCGGCGACAGCGCGGGCGCGGCGCAGGCACGCGGCCCCGGCCAGATTCCGTACGAATCGATGGCGGCGGATCTGTCGGCCTGGGTGGACTGGCTGGCCGCGCAGGGCTACCGGCAGATCGTGATCTTCGGCATCTGCGCCGGGGCGTACACGGCGCTGGTCGCGGCGCGCAAGAACCTCGGCATCCGTGGGCTGATCCTCGTGAATCCGGCCAGCTTCCTGCTGCCGGAGAACTGCACGATCCTGCAGGCGGCGCAGAACCCGCGCGGCTCGGCGCGTGCCAACCTGCGCTCGATGACGCGCGCCGACAAATGGACCAAGGTGCTGCGCGGCGAGGTCAGCCTGCGTCCGGCGGCCCGCACGCTGTGGCGTCATGCCATGACGCGCGCGCAGCACCATCTGGCGACGCTGTCGAACGACCGGCTGTTCGCCACCACCTCCAGCCATCAGGTGCATCGCCACTTCCGCCGGCTCGACGCGGCGGGCGTGCGCGTGCGGCTGCTGTTCAGCCCGAAGGATCACGCGCTCGACGAGTTCTACCTGCACTTCGGCGCGAGCCGCCGCAAGCTCGGCAGCCTGCCCCGGCTCAACGCGCTGGTGCTGGACAACGTCGATCACGAAGTGCTGAACCGGCGTGCCCGCGAGGACGTGACCACCGAATGCTTCGCACTGCTTCAGGAAATTTTTCTCGCCGTGCGCCGGGAACACGTCCGCCCGGTCGCCGCCGGCACGCAGGCGGAGTTCACGATGACCTGACTCGCCGGCCGCGGCCCGGCACGACTGACGAACGATGGTGGGGTGAGGTCGGCCTGCCACGCCATGATCTGCTCATGACATTGCACGATGACCAATCCCACCATCCGCCAGTTGCAACGACGGCTCGGGCAACTGAACCAGTTGCTGGAGGAAACCCGTCAACGGGAAAAGCTGGCCAAGCTCGAACAGCTCGCCAAGGATGTCCAGGAGTACGACATCTCCGAGCTGGAGTTGCTGCGCGCGGCGGGCTTCATCAAGCCCAAGCGCACGCCGGTGCAGGCGAAGTTCTACAACCCGGAAACCGGGCAGACCTGGTCCGGGCGCGGCCAGCGCCCGCAATGGATCGTCGGCAAGAACCTCGACGACTACCGGATTCGCGAGACACCGCAACCGTGGTGGCCTGAACGGAGCAAGCCGAAACCCTGAGTGCTTCGCATCACGCGACGCCTGTTCGCATGGGATTGTTTTCCATTTGATCGGAAGATTAAATTTTCATGACAAAAGGCCCAGCGTTCGATCACGCCGCGCACTCAAAGGACTTCGTCATGCTCAATAACGTCAATTCGGGGAACCGGATCGGCCCGCAACCCGGCGCCGATTCCAGCACACACACCGAGCATTCCACCCCGGCGACCGATGCCGGCGCGGCGCGCCGGTCCGCGTCGAATCATGCGTTATCGGACCTGACACCCTCGACCGACGCCCCGCGCGGCGAGGGTTCGCCGCGCATCACGGCACGCTCGTCGGCCCCCGAATTGCCAGCCACCGCCTCGACGTCGGCCTCGACATCGACCTCGACCGGCGCGCCGCCGCCGCGCTCGCCGCTGCGCAACGCGGGCCAGACGCCGGGTACGCCGCCGCCGATTCCGCCGCGCTCGGCCAATCGGCCGAAACCGCCGGGCACGGTGTCCACCGAGGCGAGCACGTCGACCTCCTCCACCGCATCGACGTCGCACGAACCGCCGCCTCCGCCCCCCAGCAGTTCGACGGCCGCGCCGTTGCGCCCGCCGCCCGCGCATCTCCCGATCAGCCGTCCGACGCCGCCCCCGCCGGCGCGGCCGCGCCGCAATCCGGCGCGCCTGCACCATCAGGGGTCGACGCCGCTGCATCATGGCTCGACCGCCTCGACCGCTGCCAGCCACGACGCCGACACGGATTCCGCGCTGCCGTTCCAGCCGCATCCGCTGCAACTGGCGATGACCGCTTCCGAGGCCAGCACCTCGGCCGCACCGCCGCGCCCGCTGGCGTCGCACGACGACATCGCGAGCGCCGCGTTCACCGGCGTGCCGCTGCGCCTGCCGCCGATCGCCGAGCAGGACGAGCAGATCGAGGAGGTGCATCGGCAGGTCGCGCAACTGAACGTGCCCGCGCCGAGCGAAGCCGAGCTGGCCGCCGTTCAATCGCTGGTCGAGCAGATGCCGGCCGCCGACGTGCACGATCCGCAGCAGCGCCAGATGCTCGCGGCCGTCACGCAACTGCTGAACGACGTGATTCACACGGTCACGCATTCGCAGGTCGGCGGCGTCAGCCTGTCCGATATCGCCAACAACAACTTCGACAACACCTATGCAAAGGGGCTGGTGTCGCTGGCCAACTCGATCGTCGCGCGCACCGCGTCCGTGTACGTGCCGACGTTCGGCCGCCAGTTGGCCGGCCAGCGCTTCGCCGAAGGCATGGAACACCAGCAATGGTCGACCGGCGCGCGCAGCGCGCTCGGCAGCGCGCTGACGTTCGTGCCGATCGCATTGCTGTTGGCCGGCGCGGTGCGCGACGCGCAGAAAGGCCGTGCCACCGATACCAGCAAGATTTCCCGCTACGCGCTGGCCGCGGTCGGCAGCACCATGATGATCGCGGGCCTCGGCACCGGCGCGATGGCCGGCGCGGCGGCCAGCCTCGGCGCCTTCGTGCTGTACTGCGCGATGCGCGACAGCGTGCAGTCGTTCGTCAAGCTCGCCCCGAAGGAGGCCAAGCAACCGTCGCTCGGCGAATCGATGGCATCGGGCGGCGCGTACGCCGTCGATCAGATGGCGGCCGGCAGCGGCATGTCCTACACGGCCACGCCGTCGGGCGCGGGCGCCGCGGGCGAGCCGCTGCAAACCGGCCACGGCAGCGAGCGCGCCGGCTACAACCTGGGCGGCGAAGTGATGGACGACATGGTGTCGAACGCCATCACGGCACGCGGCATGCCGCAACTGACGCTGTCGGGGAAGATCCCGAGCCTCTCCGATCTGGCCGACACGGCCACCGGCGCGTTCCCGGCGCGCGCGACGCTGTTTACGGCCAGCACGCTGCTGTCGCAGATCGTCGCCGATCACATGACGGGCAGCTCGCCCACCACGCAGACCAACGTCAACAACCTGGCCGTGGGCCTGATGCTCGGCCTGCTGCTCTATGCGCCGTTCGCGCAGATGGGCAACACCAAGGAGCCGGCCGGCTCGGACACGGCCTCCCACGCCAGCATCGAGGAGCTGCACGAAGATCCGGCGCACCGCGTGTAACGCGGTATCCGAGGCATTCGCCGAGGCGCGGCGGCCGGGTTGGAAACGGCCGCCGCGCTTGTGTTTGGCTCGACTAAGCAAAGACAAAATGCCGCTAAAGGCCGCCGCGCTCGCATCCTAGAATCGATGCCGAGATTGGACCGCCCTGGGTCCGATACCGACGATGCGGAGTGGCGACATGACTGAACCGAAACAACCGGCCTGGCGTCTCGAAACGCTGGCCGTGCATGGTGGCTACCGGCCCGACCCGACGACACGCGCCGTCGCGGTGCCGATCTACCAGACGGTGGCCTATGCGTTCGACGACACGCAGCACGGCGCGGACCTGTTCGACCTCAAGGTGCCCGGCAATATCTACACGCGCATCATGAATCCGACCCAGGACGTGCTGGAGCAGCGCGTGGCCGCGCTCGAAGGCGGCATCGCGGCGCTGGCGCTGGCCTCGGGGCAGGCGGCCGTCACCTATTCGATTCAAACCATCGCCGAGGCCGGCGACAACATCGTGTCGGCCAGCACGCTGTACGGCGGCACCTACAACCTGTTCGCCCACACGCTGCCGCTGTCGGGCATCCAGACCCGCTTCGCCGATCCGCGCGAGCCCGAATCGTTCGCACCGCTGATCGATGCGCGCACCAAGGCGATCTTCGTCGAATCGGTGGGCAACCCGCTCGGCAACCTCGTCGATATCGCCAGGCTGGCCGATATCGCGCACCGCCACGGCCTTCCGCTGATCGTCGACAACACGGTGCCCTCGCCGTTCCTGCTGCGGCCGATCGAGCACGGCGCCGACATCGTCGTGCATTCGCTGACGAAATACCTGGGCGGCCACGGCACCAGCATCGGCGGCGCGATCGTCGATTCGGGCCGCTTTCCGTGGGCCGAGCACAAGGCGCGCTACCCGCGCCTGAACGAGCCGGACGTCAGCTATCACGGCGTGGTGTATACCGAGGCGTTCGGGCCGGCCGCCTATATCGGCCGCGCGCGCGTGGTGCCGCTGCGCAACACCGGCGCGGCAATCTCGCCGTTCAACGCGTTCCTGATCCTGCAAGGCATCGAGACGCTGGCGTTGCGCCTCGAACGGATCACCGACAACGCACTGCGGGTCGCACGCTTCCTGAAGCAGCACGCGCGCGTCGAGTGGGTCAACTACGCGGGGCTGCCCGAGCATCCCGATCACGCGCTGGCGCAGCGCTACCTGGGCGGGCGCGGGCCGGGCATCCTGACGTTCGGCGTCAAGGGCGGCCGCGCGGCCGGCGCGGCGTTCCAGGATGCGTTGCAACTGTTCACGCGGCTCGTCAATATCGGCGACGCCAAATCGCTCGCCACCCACCCCGCCTCCACCACCCACCGCCAGCTCTCGCCCGACGAGCTGCGCAAGGCCGGCGTCAGCGAGGAAACCGTGCGCCTGTCGATCGGCATCGAGCATATCGACGACCTGCTCGCCGATCTCGATCAGGCGCTGGCGCGCACCTGAGCGCGCACGCCCGAGCGCACGCAATACGGACCCCGAAACGATCGGGCCGCCACCTTCGACGGTGGCGGCCCGATCGACTGCCCGATCGACTGCCTGAGCGGTACGCCGCGCGATCAGTTGCTCGCGATCGACAGGCTCGGGCAGTAGTGCGTGGCCGACAGATCGTCGTTGACGTTCTGGTTGCCGCGCGCCCCCGATGCGTTCGACGTGCGCGGATCGAGGAACAGATGCGCGTTCGACGAGCCGGCCGGCGCGGTGAACGTCATGCTGACCTTCCACCAGTTGCCGACCTTGGTGGCCGCCAGCTGGGTGTTCGGCGAGCCCCACGAGCCGGGCACCACCGTGCCGTTATTGGTGTTCACCACGGTGGCGAACTCCGTGCCGCTGCTGTCGTCGGTCTGCACCGAGAACGCCGGGAAGATCGTCTCGCCCGAGGTGGCCGGCAGGTAGTCGCTGAACGTGTAGCGCTGGCCGCCCTGCACCTTGACCCACTGGTTGATCTGCGCGAACGGGCTGCCGCTCGCGTTGCCGATCACCGCCGCGTGATTGGTGCTGCCGGAAATATCGGTGGTCAGACCGATCACCGAACCGCCGCTGCCGGTAAACCACGCCGAGGTGCTGGCCAGCGACAGCGGTTGCGTGACGAGGTTGTTGGTCTGGCAGGCGGCGGCCGTGGTGTCGACCGACGGGCCGTAGAAGCCCTGGATGCTGGTCTGCACCGCGTCGTCCGCCTTGTCCGAACTCATCTTCGTGACGATCGCGCCTTCATAGAACGTGATCGGCGCATCGGAGGCGTCGCCGCCCTCGCCCAGCGACAGCCCGCCTTCCCAACGGCCGATCAGGTGGTGGCCGGTGTCGTTGAAGAAATCCACCGCTTCGGGCGGCACGCCGTCGTACAACGAGGTCAGCGCGCTGGCCGCCGCGTCGCCGCCCTTCACCGAGAAGCGGTTGGCCTGGCCCTGCGGCGAGTATTTCGCCAGCACCGTGACGAAGTCGGCCGTCAGCGGCTGCTTCGGCCCATACAGATAGACGCCCGCCTCGGCATCCACGCCCGGCCAGTTCACGCCGGTGTTGTTCGCCGAATAGGTCGGCCCGCCGTTCTTGTAGCCGGGGCCGTAGCCGAACACGGCCGCATTGCCGCTCGAATACGACAGCCCGAACATCATGCCCTCGATCTGCCCCTTGCTGCCGTTCGTATCCACCAGCACCGAGTCGCCCGGGATCGTGCCGCCCGACGGCGCGACCGTGCCGCTGCCCTGGAACTGGCCGCTCGAGTTGTCTTCCATGTTGCCGTAGGTGCCGCAGCAGGCCGAGGTCGAGCCGAACGGCAGCGTCGCGCCGTTGACCATGTATTCGGCGATCTCCGTGTCGCCGATCGACTGGTTGACCGTGCCGATCCGGTTGCGATACGACTGCCGCGCCTGGATGTCGAGCGCCACCGTGGTCCGGCCGCCCGGCAACGACACGAGCCGGATGGTCGACGGCGATTTGTCGCCCGCGAACGGCAGGTCGTTGCCCACCGTGATCGCCTGATTGGTCGGCGTCGGGTTGTTCAGCAGGCTCGGGAAATTGACCGACGGGCGATGCACCTGCACCGTCAGCTTGGTGCCGTTGGGCAGCGGCAGTTGCGCGAAGCCGGCGGTGACCGGCACGCTCTGGCCGGTGGCGGTGATCGTCAAGGTTTGCGCCTGATTGTTGAGCACGTTCAGCGTGGCCGGCACGTTGCCGTACTTGCCGGACGACTGGAGCGGCGCGACCAGGTCGATCTGGTCGTAGATCAGGTCCACCACGCAGCCGCTCGCGTCGCTGCCGCAGGCCCGCTTGAGCGTGTCGAGGTTGGTCGTGCCGACCAGGTTCGCCGCCACGCCCGAATTGGCCGCGTACGGGAAGATGTTGGTTTGCGCGTTGCTGGTGAGGTTCAGCACGCGGAACAGCGGGCCGGCATAGCTCTTGGTCAGCAGCCGCGTGACGCTGTGCGCGGCCGAACAGGCCGTGCCGGCCGAGGCCAGCGCGTCGCACGGCAAGGCCGCTGCGGTGGCCGCGGCCGCGTTGCCGGACGTGGCCGCGCCGCTGGCCGAGCTGTCGCTCGGCGGGTTCTGCTTGAGGGACTGCGACACGCCGCCGTCCGAATCGCCGTTACAGGCGGCCAACGCCAGCGTCATGACCGCCGCTGCCGCCAGGCCCAATTCGCTTCGCTTCAACATAACCCTACCCTCCGTCCGATCAAACGTTGTGTATTGATAAGTTTTCCGAAATATTCGATACGCGATGCCACTTCACACACTTGCAAGCACTACTGATGAATTTTCTTCAGGCGGACGACCGGCGCGAGGCGGCACGCCGCCCGGTGCGAACACCAGGGCGAGCGGCGCGAGGCACGGCGGCGATCGAATCGGGTCAGTCGATGAAACGGATGCGGGAAGGCAGGAACGCCGGCGGCGTTCCCTTGCTGCGCGCCTGGCCGTCAAGCCCCCTCTCCGGCCGCCGCGCGCTGTGTTCGGTGTGTGCTGCCGCTCCGCCTTGCGGCGGCGTGACGGCAGCGTGCCGCTTGCCACGGCTTGTCATCCTTGTCTCCATGTCCGGGCGGTGCCGCGGATCAACGTAGTAGGCGATATGTTCTAGCGATATTTGTTGGTAATAATATTTCCTGATGTGCCGACTTTACGAGTCGGGATAATCCCGTAGTCGCACCTGGCACGACTATCGCCGGCGGCCTGCTTGGAATCGTGGACCGGGCCTGGATCATGCGTGGATTCGTCGTTTCGACGCCACGACGAGGGTCGGTGATGGCCGTGGCCTGCGCGGCTGCGTTAACGTGATGAACGCGTCGGACACGGCCCTGCGCCACGCTCGATGCTCGGGGGTATCTATGACTAATAATATTAATTCGTTACGGGGTTCATCGATGATCGTATCGATGCAGCGGCAGCCGTCCGGCTGGCCGCGTTCGTTCATGCCGCACCGGTTCTCATGAAGCGCGCCACGCAACGCCGCCCCACCATGACCGACATCGCCAAGCAGGCCGGCGTGTCGCAATCCACCGTCTCGCTGGTGCTCAACAACGCGGCCGGCACCAAGTTCTCGGACGCGACGCGCGACAAGGTGTTGAAAGTGGCCGCCGCGCTCGGCTATCGCTTCGCGACGCGCGTGCCGGCCATGACGCACGGCGGCGAGCGCGACCTGATCGTCTATCTGGCCGACGAGATTTCCACCAGCCCGCACCCGGTGGTCAGCATCGATGGCGCACGCGACGGCGCGTATGTCGAAGGCAAGATGCTTGCCGTGTACTCCACGCATGGCAATGCCGACATCGAACGCCAGGTGCTCGATGCAGTGCTGGCGTTGCCGAACCTGCTCGGCGTGATCTACGCCACCGTCTACACACGCAAGGTCACGCTGCCGCCCGCGCTGCTGAACGTGCCGGCCGTGCTGCTCAATTGCACGAGCGCCGATGGCGCGCTGTCGTCGGTGGTGCCGTCGGAAGTGGCGGGCGGGCAACTGGCCACCGATCACCTGTTGCGCGCGGGCCATCGCCGGATCGGCTATATCAACGGCGAGCCGTGGCAGGATGCGGCGCGCGATCGCCTGAAGGGCTATCGCACGGCACTGGCCACGGCCGACCTTCCGTACGCGCCGGAACTGGTGCGCGAAGGCGACTGGAGTTCCGGCGCGGGCTTCGAGCAGACGCTGTCGCTGCTGCGCGAGCCGCAGCCGCCCACGGCGATCTTCTGCGCGAACGACCTGATGGCGCTCGGTGCGATCGAGGCCGTCAAGCATCGGGGGCTGCGCGTGCCGGGCGACGTGTCGGTGATCGGCTACGACGACCAGGAAATCGCGCGCCACACGCATCCGCCGCTCTCGACCATCGTGCTGCCGAACTACGAGCTGGGCCGCTGGGCCGTGGACATGCTGATGCAGGAGGAGCAGAACCGTGCGGCCGGCGTGCCGGTGCGGCGCCATGCGGTCAAGCTGGACGGGCCGCTGGTCGAGCGCGGCTCGGTGCGCAATCTCGCCGAGGCGGCGGGCACGGACGGGAGCGCGTCGCGTTGAAACGCTATCACCGCATCGCGCAGGCGCTCGGCCTGCTGGCGCAGGCAGGCTGGTTGATCGCCTATGGTGTGGTCGATACCCGCGCGGCGCAACACGCCACGTTCAGCGAGGGCGGCCTGGTCCTTTATTTCGGTGTGCTGCTGACGGCCGTGATCAGCCTGCACGGCGGGCTCGTTTCGCTGGCGCTGCTGTTGCGCTCGCCTCGCCCCGACGGCTCGACCGCCGAGGCGAGATGGGCGCTGCTGGCCAGCGCGGCGCTGTGGATCGCGATCGCCGCGTGCCTGAGTCGAAACTGAGTCGGCACTGAACCGACACCGAGCCGGCTCAGGCCGCACCGCGCTCAGAAGCGGTGAATCATGCCGAGCCGTACCAGCGTCTGGTTCTCGCCCGACGACGCGCCGGCCGAGGCCGGCGTGGTCGCGAAGTCGAACGCCGTGCCGGTGTGCGCGCTGACCACGTGCTGATACATGCCCTGCACGTACAGCGCCGTGCGCTTGCTGATGTCGTAGTTCACCATCAGCGAGAACTGGTGCCACTTCGGCTGGTACGTGCCGATGTTGGCGCTCAGGCGCGCGTCGGTGAACGTGTAAGCGCCGAACAGCCACAGGGCCGGCGTGATCCAGTACTTGCCGTTGACTTCATAGTTGTCGAACTTCCACGATTGCCAGCGCCCGCCTACCGGCTGCGTGGCAGCCGCGGCGATATAGGCGCTGGCGGTCGGGTCGTACACGTCCACATGCGAATACGACACGCCGATCTTCGCGGTGGCGAACGTATAGCTGAGGCCCGCCACGATGTTCTGCTCCGACGAGCCGCTGAACGCCGCGTCGCTGCCTACCGCGCCGTTGGCCGAGCCGGCGGAACCGGCCGCGTCGGTGCGCAGGTAGCCGAGCGCCGCGCTCAGGCCGCCCGCGCGATACTGCACGGCCGCGCTGTAGAGCCGGTTGTTCGCGAAGCCCGGATCGTTGCTGAAGCCGTACATCGCCTCGGCCTTCAGTCCGCCGAACGTCGGCGACACGTACTTCACCGAGTTGTTCACGCGGAAATCGAAGTCGGCGTTGTCGTTGTCGAACGGATGCGAGGCCACGTCGCCGCTCACGCCGCCCGCGCCGGTGTAGCCGCTCCACAGGTCGATGGTCGGGTCGTACTGGCGCCCGAAGCTCACCGTGCCCAATCGTTCGGACTGCAATCCAACCCACGCCTGGCGGCCGAACTCGCGCCCGCCCTGCTTCAGCGCGCCGTTGTTCACGTCGAAGCCGTTCTCGAGCTGGAACACGGCGCGGTAGCCGCCGCCGAGATCCTCGACGCCTTTCAGGCCCCACCGGCTGCCGAGCGTGTCGCCGCTCTTCATCTGGAACGTGCCCTTGCCGCGCGCGTTGCTCGTGAAGTTCAGGCCTTCGTCGATGATGCCGTACAGCGTCACGCTGCTTTGCGCGTGCGCCACCGCGGCCGTGCCGCCGAACAACACGGCTGCCGCCGTCCATCGTGCTGCAAATCTCATGATTTCCCCTGGGTGGTGTGGTGTGACATGAAGCGAAACGGAAGCCATCGAAAACATTCGGCAGCACGAATCCGCGCGCTCGACGTGACGGCGCGGAAGCTTCGTGCGGGAACTGCCGGTAAGGCGGCTCTGACTGTGGGTCTGACTACGGGTCTTGCTGCCGGCCTAGTAGCCGCGCGATCGATCGACCGCGTCGGGCATTCGCCCGGTGGCGCGATAGGCGGCCACGTTGGCCGCGACCACGGCTGCCGAAGTGGCCACGTCGGTGGGCGCGGACACATGCGGCAGCACCGTCAGCGCTGGATGCGCCCAGAGCGGCGAGGCGGCCGGCAGCGGTTCGACGTCGAACACGTCGAGCACGGCATGCGACAGGTGGCCGGTGTCGAGCGCGGCGAGCAGGTCGCGCGTCGCCACCACCGGCCCCCGGGAAAAATTGATCAGCGCCGCGCCGCGCTTCATCGCGCCGAGCCGCTCGCGATCGAGCAGGCCGCGCGTGGCGTCGGTCAGCGGCACGAGGCACACGACGATGTCGCTGCCCGCCAGCATCCGCATCAGCCCGTCGGGGCCGTGGCAGGCCTGCACGCCTTCGACCTGCTTCGGCGTGCGGCTCCAGCCGGCCACGCGAAAGCCCGCCTCGATCAGCCGTGCCGCCGCGCACGCGCCGAGCGTGCCGAGCCCGACGATGCCCACCCGCGTATCGGCCGGCTTGCGGTACGGGCGCTGCAGCCAGTCGCGCGCCTGCTGCTGCGCGCGGTAGGCCGGCATGTCGCGTTGCAGGTAATAGGTCCACGCCAGCACGGCCTCGGCCATGGTGCGCGACATCTCCGGATCGACCAGCCGCACCACCGGCGGCGCGCCGGGCGGCAGGCTGGCCACCAGTTGCTCGACGCCGGCCCACAGGCTCTGGATCCAGGCGAGCTTCGGCAGCGCGGCCAGCTCGGCCGGATCCGGGCGCGCGACCACGGCAATCGTGCTGCGCGCGCGCTGCACCGCGTCGGCCTGCCGGAACGGCACGACGGTTTCGTCCGGCATGGCCGCCGCCAGCGCGGCAAGATATTCGGATTCCTGATCAGCCGGCAGGCGGGTGATCAGCGTGATGACGTCGGACATGGCATCGAAACCGCAAAGTAGGAGGAAACCGCCCGGGACCGCGTCATCCAATGGCGCGGCGCCGGGCGCGGAGCAGGCTCAGGCCTGCGCTTTCTCTTCGTCCATTTCGGCCATGTCCGTGAAGCGGTCGCCGATGCGCGGGTGCGCGCGTCCGCCGTCGGCCGCGCCGATCGCGATCAGGATTTCATCGGGCGCGGGCGCGTCGGCAATCTGAAACGTTGCCGTCAGGAAGTGCGAGCGCTGGCCGGTGGCCGATTTGTGGATCATCGGCATCGACAGCATCGCGCCGGGGCCGACGCGCGTGTTCGTGAAGCTCAGGAACGTGGTGCCGTTCACCGCCTCGCGGAACATGTTGCCGAAGCGCAGCGTGTGGATCAGCGCCGAGGCATGCTCGATCTCGCCGTTTACGCCCACCACCGCGGCCTTGCCGTAGGCCTGCACGCGTTCGGCCGGCATCAGCGCCACCAGGCGGCTGGTCAGTTCCTTGCCGAGCGCGGGCGCGAGCCGCAGGATCTCGGGGCGCAGATCCTCGCAAAAGCCCTTGCCGGCCCACGGGTTGCGCAGCACGGCGGCCACCACCACCGTGGTGATGGGCTGCTCCGCGGGCTTGCCGCCTTCGATCATCAGGGTTTCGACAAACGTGGCGATCTTGCGAACTTCGGTATTCATCTGCGTTCTCCATCGGGTCAGTGACGATGGAGCGAATCCTATGTAGCGTGAAATCGAGCGTCTTCCTCCGATTCAGCGGAAGCCCGACTTTTTTGACACTGCGATAAGTCGTATAGTCCGTCACAACCCAAGGGAGGTCTCGATGCCTGACACGCTGGCGCTGATGTCGTCGCTGCGCGACATTGCGAGCCGAATCAGTACGGATGCCGAAGCGGATGCGCTGCTCAACAGCGTGATCGAGCTGGCATGCCGCCACGGCGGCTGGGATATCGGCGCGATCATGAGCGTCGACAGCGCGCACGGTTACGCGCACGTGATCGCGCGGCGCGACCCCACCCTGCTCAAGAAGCCGCTGGCCGACCGCTGGGAGCTGGCCACCAGCCCGGCGCTGGTGGCGCTGCAGCGCAACGAGGCGGTGTATATCCGCGATGCGCTCGAAACCACCGAATTTCTCGGCTACCGGCGCGAGGCGCCCGAGCGCGGCTACCGCACCGTGCTGGTGCTGCCGATGGCGAGCCGCGACATCGAGGGCCGGCCGATGGTGCTGTCGGTGTCGTCGCGGCAGGTGGTGGACCTGCCGCCCGAGCTGCTCGCGTTCATGGAATTCATCGTGCACCTGGGCGCCATCGCAATCGAGCGCGCCCATCAGCAGCGCGCCCAGCGCGCGGCCGCCGAGCGCATGCAGCGGATCGCCGCCGTGCAGGGCGCGATGCTCCAGGAGGTGCTGGCCGGCGGCTCGATGGCCACGCTCACGCGCATGCTGGCCGACCTGCTGGAAGCGCCGCTGCTGGTGATCGATTTCTACGGCGGCGAGATGATGGCCTCGCATTCGCCCGACGCCGCGCTCGACGAAGCCGGCTGGCGCGCGCTGCTCGACGGCGACACCGGCCTGCAGATCCGCGCCGACGTGCAGCAGGCGATCGAGCGGCGCGCGCTGCGGCGCGTGCGTTTCGACCTGCCGTCGGGCGCGGCGCTGCATGCCGACATCGAGCCGCTGCTGGTGGATGGCGAAACGGTGGGCGCGCTGCTCGGTTTCGGCTTCGGCGATCGCGAACCGGGCGAGCTTGGCGAACTGCGGGCCGTGGCGATCGAAAACGCCAAGTTCGCGATGAGCGTGCAGTTGATGCGCGGCGTGATCCGCTTCCGTTCCGAAAACCGTACGCTGACCGAACTGTTCTTCGAGGTGGTCGAGCGCCGCTGGCGCGACGAGCAGGACCTGCTCGCGCGCGCGAGCCGCCTGGGCGTGGCGCTGGCGGCGCCGAGCCGGCTGCTGGTGATCGACTATCCGGCACGCGACGGCGCGGCGCTCGACCGCTCGCACGAGTGCCACCGGATCGCCACGCTGCTGGCCGCGCAACAGAAACTGACGATCCATCCGGTCACGGTGGGCAGCGGCCTGGTGTGCCTGCTGCCCGAGGCGGCGGCGCGCAGCCCGGCGGCGGTGGCGGCGTTCTCGCGCCAGCTGTGCGCGGCGCTGGTGCCGCTGCTCGGCCGCGAGCCGACGCTGGTGGCGGGCGATTTGGTGGCCGGGCTCGACGCGCTGGCCAACGAATGGGACCGTTGCTGGCGGATGATTCGCGTGGCGCGCGCGTTCGGCAAGACCGGCGTGCTCAGCGTGCCCGACCTCGGCCCGCTGCCGATGCTGATCGGCGCGGCCGATTCGTCGGACGTGCGCGCGTTCATCGCCGGCACGATCGGCCCGGTGGTGGCCTACGACGAGCAGCATCGCGCCTCCTATATCGATACCCTCGCCACCTACATCCGCCACGGCTGCCGCAGCCAGGCCTGCGCCGACGCGATGGGCCTGCACGTCACCACGCTGCGCTACCGGCTCTCGCGCATCGGCGAACTGTTCGGCATCGACGTCGAAACGCCCGAACGGCGCTTCTCGATCGAACTCGCGCTGCAACTGCATCAGTTGCTCGAAGGCGGCCACCCCGCCCGCTTGGCCACCCACGCGGCTCACGAGGCCCATTAGCGCGGCGACGTCCGACAGACCGAAGGGGAATCGGCGCGCCTTCTCCTTCGTTCCGCAGGAAGCCATCCCAATTTCCGCCACATACATTCATCTCAACGCAACACTGTTCGAGGTGAATGGCCATGCAAGCGGCAGTATCCGATATCCGCAACACCCTCGACCCGATCGCGCTGCGCCGCGCGTTCGGGACCTTCGTCACCGGCATCACGGTGCTCACCACGATCGATGCCGAAGGCCGCCCGCGCGGCATGACGGCCAACTCGTTCGCCTCGGTCTCGCTCGATCCGCCGCTGCTGCTGGTGTGCGTCGGCAAGGGCGCGTCGAGCTACCCCGCATTCGCGGCGGCCGAGCGCTTCGCGGTGAACCTGCTCGGCGACGCGCAAACCGATGTATCGAACCTGTTCGCCTCGAAGGCGGCCGACAAGTTCGCCTCGGTCAATCATGACGTGGTGCACACCGGCGCGCCGGTGCTGACCGACTGCATGACGTGGTTCGACTGCACCATGCATGACCGCGTGGATGCCGGCGATCACGTGATCCTGATCGGCCGCGTGCAGGCGTTCGGCACCAGCCCGGCCGCGCCGCTCGGCTTCTGCCGGGGCCGCTACGCGCAAGTCAAGGATCCGCTGCCGGCCGGCTGGCTGTCGTCGAACGACATGATCGTGGGCTATCTGATCGAGGCGCAGGGCGATCTGCTGCTGGTGTCCGACGGCAAGGGCGGCTGGGTGCTGCCCACCGCGCCGCGCCGGCGCGCCAACGGCCGGCTGCCGCTGGCCGGCGGCGGCGAGCTGGCGCTGGTGGCCGACGACACCTTCCTCTATTCCGTGTACGACGTGGACGGCCACGACTCCGGCTACCTGATCTACCGGGCGCGCCTGGCCGAGCCGCGCGGCGCGCTGGCGCTGCCGCCCGGCTTCCGCCTGTTTCCGATGGCGAACCTTCCGTACGACGAAATCGAATCGGTCGAGATGCGCGCCATGCTGCGCCGCTTCGTGCTCGAAACCACCGGCGGCGCCGGCTACTCGATCTATCTGGGCGCCCACGACGGCGGACGCGTCGCGGCCGTGGGCGCCGCTCAACCGTGGGCGGCGCGCGCGCCGCAGTGACGAACCGACAGGATTCCGGAACACTTCATGAATACCACCATCGACACCCTGCAAGGCCGGCGCATCGGCAACTTCATCGACGGACGCTTCGTCGAGCCGGCCAGCGGTGAATACGCCCCGAGCTTCGATCCGACCACGGCCCGCCCGTGGTACGAGTTCGCCCAATCGAACGAAGCCGACGTGGACGCCGCCGTGCGCTCGTCGCGGGCCGCGCTGAAGCACCCGAGCTGGCGCCGCATGACCCAGACCGAGCGCGGCAAGCTGGTGCGCCGGCTCGGCGAGCTGGTGCTCGAGCACGCCGACGAACTGGCGATGATCGAGTGCCGCGACAACGGCAAGCTGCTCAAGGAAATGCGCGTGCAGATGCGCGCCATTCCGGATTCCTACCTGTATTTCGGCGGCATGGCCGACAAGCTGCAGGGCGACACGATTCCGGTCAACAAGCTCGACACGCTGAACTTCAACCTGCGCGAGCCGATCGGCGTGGTCGGCATGATCATCCCGTGGAATTCGCCGCTGATGATGCTGACCGGCACGCTCGCACCGTGTCTCGCGATCGGCAACACGATCGTCGCCAAGCCGTCCGAGCACGCCACCGCTTCCACGCTGGCGCTGGCCGAACTGGCGATCGAGGCCGGCATTCCGCCGGGCGTGTTCAACGTGGTGACGGGCGACGGCGTGCGCACGGGCGATGCGCTGACGCGCCACCCCGGCATCGCCAAGTACGTGTTCACCGGCAGCACCGTCACCGGCCGCAAGATCGCCGGCAACGCCGCGCAGAACCTGGTGCCGTGCCAGATGGAACTGGGCGGGAAATCGCCGCACGTGGTGTTCGGCGATGTGGATATCGAGCGCGCCGTCAACGGGGTGGTGTCGGGCATTTTCGCGGCGGCGGGCCAGACCTGCGTGGCCGGCTCGCGTTGCTTCGTCGAGGCGTCGATCCACGACCAGTTCGTGGAGGCGCTGGTCGAGCGCACCCGCCGCGTGCGGGTCGGCCACCCGATGCACGACGACACCGACATCGGCCCGCTCGCGCTGGCCTCGCAACTCGACAAGGTGCAGCGCTACGTGGCCTCCGGCATCGAGGAAGGCGCGAAGGTGGCGGCCGGCGGGCGCACGCCGGCCGCCGCCGAGCTGGCCGACGGCTGGTATTTCGAGCCGACCGTGCTCACGAACGCCACCAACCGGATGCGCTTCATGCGCGAGGAAATCTTCGGGCCGGTGGTGGGCGTGGTGCCGTTCTCGACCGAGGAAGAACTGATCGGGCTGGCCAACGATTCCGACTACGGCCTCGCCTCCGGCATCTGGACCCGCGACATCGATCGCGCGATGCGCTTCGCGCGCGACATCGACGCCGGCACGGTGTGGATCAACACCTATCGCTCGGCGGCCTACATGTCGTCGAACGGCGGCCTCAAGCACAGCGGCTACGGCCGGCGCGGCGGCTTCGAGGTGATGCGCGAGTTCTCGCGCGTGAAGAACGTGGTTCTCGATTACTCCGGCGCGATGCACGACCCGTTCGTGATTCGTCTGCGTTGAACGCGCAACCTTCTTCCGATTTGAGGCAAGCATGAAATTCGCCGTATCGCTCAGCATGGAGCGCTTTTCTCCCGACGATTCGATGTCCGACGCCCGCGCGCAACTGCTCGCGCTGGCGCGCGTGGCCGACGCCGGCGGCTTCGAGACGCTCTGGACCGCCGAGCATCACACCATCGAGTGCACGATCTCGCCGAACCCGTTCACGATCCTGACCTGGCTTGCGCAGCACACCGAACGGATCCGGCTCGGCACCGCGACCCTGGTCGCGCCGTACTGGTCGCCGATCCGGCTGGCCGGCGAAGCCGCCATGTGCGACCACCTGACCAACGGCCGGCTCGAATTCGGCATCGCGCGCGGCGCGTATCAGTACGAGTTCGACCGGATGGCCGGCGGCATGCCGCAGCAGGAAGGCGTGGCCTACATGAAGGAACTGGTGCCGGCCGTGCGCAGCTTGTGGCAAGGCGATTACGAGCACGACGGCCACTACTGGAAATTCCCGCTCGCCACCTCGGTGCCGAAGCCGCTGCAACAGCCGCATCCGCCGATCTGGGTCGCCACACGCGATCCGGCGAGCTTCGACTGGGCGGTGGGGATCGGCGCGAACATCCTGTCGACGCCGCTGTCCGCGCCGGCCTCGGAGGTGTCGGTGCTCGGCGAGAAATTCCGCAAGGCGGTGGCCGACCACCCCGAGCATCCGCGCCCGCGCTTCATGATGCAGCGCCGCACCTGCGTGTACGACCGCCAGGAAGATTGGGAAACGGCGGTGCGCCACAGCGTGGACTACGGCCGCTACTTCGAGAACCTGATGCAGAATATCGGCACGGTGCGCAACGGCTTTCCGGAAGCGGTGCCGTACGAAACCGTGTCGAACCGCGCCAACTACGATCCGCAGGCGGTGCGCGACAACCTGATGTTCGGCACGCCCGACGAAGTGATCCGCAAGCTGAAGATCTACGAAGATGAAGGCGTCGATCAATTCTGCCTGGGCCTGTCGTTCAACCTGCCGTTCGCACTCCAGATGAAAACGCTGCGCCTGTTCATCGACGAGGTGATGCCGCATTTCACGGCGCGCGAGCCGGCCGCCGGCGCGGCCCTGAGCACCACCGCGGCGGGGGCCTGAGCGATGCGTGACGCCCTTCCCGCCGCCCCGCCCTCGGCCATCGACGCGCACTTCGTGCGCGGCGACGTGGCGCTCCACTACCGGCTGCAAGGCGACGGCCCGCGCGCGCTGATCTGCGTGCATGGTGTCGGTTCGTATCTCGACGCGTGGCAGGCCACCATCGACGCGCTCGGCAGCGGCTTTCGCGTGCTCAGTTTCGACCTGCGCGGCCACGGCGGCTCGACGCGCGTGCCGGGCCGCTACGAGATCGACGAGTTCGTCGGCGACGTGATCGCGCTGGCCGATCATGCCGGCTTCGCGCGCTTCGACCTGGCGGGCTTCTCGCTCGGCGGGCTGGTCGCGCAGCGTCTTGCGCTGACCGAGCCGGCACGCCTGAACCGGCTGGTGCTGCTGTCCACCGTGGCCGGCCGCACCGATGACGAACGCACCCGCGTGCTGGCGCGGCTGGCCGCGCTGCAGGCCGGCGAGCGCGGCGCGCACTACGACGCGTCGCTGTCGCGCTGGCTGACCGAGCCGTTCCAGGCCGCGCACCCGCAGTTGGTGGCGGAGCTGCGCCGCCGCAACGCCGAGAACGATCCGGCCTGCTACGCGGCCGCCTACCGGCTGCTCGCGCAGACCGATTTCGGCGGCCTGATCGACCAGATCGCCGTGCCCACGCTGATCGCCACCGGCGAGGACGACCTCGGCTCGAACCCGCGCATGGCGCGCTACATGCACGAGCGGATCGCCCGTTCGCAACTGGCGATCCTGCCCGGCCTGCGCCATTCGATCCTCAACGAAGCACCCGATGCGGTGGCCGCGCTGATACGCCGCTTCCTGCTCGACGCCACGCTCGATGTTTCGTCGGATGTTTCGCCGGATGTGCAGGAGGACGAACGATGATCGTCGAGGAACGCATCTACAAGATCCGCAACGGCGGCATGGCGCGCTTCCTGGCGCTGGTGCGCGACGAGGCCTTGCCGCTGCAACAGCCGGTGCTCGGCAACCTGCTCGGCTATTTCACCACCGAGATCGGCGTACTGAGCCAGGTGGTGCACTGGTGGGGCTACGCCGATCTCGAAGATCGCCGCGCGCGCCGCCAGCGCCTCGCCGACGACGCGCGCTGGCAGGCGTTCGTGCCGCGCCTGTCGGAGTGGATCGAACACGCGGAAAACCGCATCCTGGTGCCGACCGCATTCTCGCCGCTGCGCGCGCTGCCCGGCGCCGGCGAACCGTCGAAGGAGCTCCGAGCATGACCCCACGCCTGACCATCGAAAACCTGTACAAGGTGTTCACCGACCGCCCCGAGCGCGCGCTCGGCATGCTGCGCCAGGGCGCGACCAAGGCCGACGTGCTGCGCGACACCGGCCAGGCCGTCGGCCTCGACGACGTGTCGCTGAGCGTGCCCGCCGGCGCGATGTACATGATCATGGGCCTGTCCGGCTCCGGCAAATCCACGCTGGCGCGCTGCGTGAACCGCCTCAACGAGCCGAGCGCCGGGCGCATCCTGCTCGACGGCGAGGATCTGTGCACGCTCGACGAGCGCGCGCTGCGCGAAGTGCGCCGCAAGCGCATCTCGATGGTGTTCCAGCATTTCGCACTGCTGCCGAACCGCCGCGTGATCGAGAACGTCGAGTTCGGCCTGAAGCTGCGCGGCATGTCGGCCGAGGCGCGCCGCAAGCGCGCCTCCCAGGTGCTGGAGGTGGTGGGCCTCGGGCGCTGGGCCGAGAAGATGCCGCACGAACTGAGCGGCGGCATGCGCCAGCGCGTCGGCCTGGCCCGCGCGCTGGCCACCGACGCCGACGTGCTGATCATGGACGAGGCGTTCAGCGCGCTCGATCCGCTGATCCGCGCCGAGATGCAGGACGAATTGCTGCGCCTGCAACGCACGCTGAACAAGACCATCCTGTTCATCACGCACGACTTCCAGGAAGCGCTGAAGCTCGGCACGCGCATCGCCATCATGTCCGAGGGGCGGCTGGTGCGCGAAGGCACGCCGCAATCGATCGTGACGGAGCCGGGCAGCGATTACGTGGCCGGCTTCACGCGCGAGGTGGATCGCGCCAGGCTGTTCTGCGCGGAGGCCTCGATGACCGCGCTCGACACGCTGGTGCAACGCGACGGCTGGCGCGTGCTCGGCGACGGCGCGGCCGGCCCGGCGTTCGTGGTGGACGCCGACACGCGCCTGCTCGGCACGCTGGCCCGCCGCGACGCCGCGCAACTGGCCGCGCTGCGCGACGGCGGCGCACTGCCGCCGCTCGAACGCGGCATCGCCTGCGTGCCCGCCTCGGCGCGCCTGATCGACGCCGCGCCGCATTTCGGCAACCACGGCACGATCGGCGTGACCGACGAAGCCGGCCGCCTGGTCGGCCAACTGGAGGCGGCCCGCGTGCTCGCCCGCATCGGCGCGCAAAGCGCCAACGGAGTCCATCATGCTTAAAGCCGACGACCTGGCGGTATTCCCCGTCGCGGACTGGATCCAGACCTTCGTGCAATGGGTCGCGTTGCATCTGCGCCCGCTGTTTTCCGTGATCAAGTGGCCGATCCAGAAGCTGCTGGAGGCGAACGTCGATGCGCTGCACGCGCTGCCGTTCCCGGTGTTCGTGGTGCTCGCCGCGCTGGTGGCGTGGCGCGCGGCCGGCAAGGCGATCGGCATATTCACGCTGGCCGGGCTGGTGGCGATCGCCGCGCTCGGCGTGTGGGCCGACGCGATGACCACGCTGGCGCTGATCGTCACCGCGATCGTGTTCTGCGCCGCGATCGGGATTCCGGTCGGCATCGCCTGCGCCCGCAGCGAGCGCGTCTGGCGCATCGTGCAGCCGCTGCTCGACGTGATGCAGACCACGCCCACCTTCGTCTATCTGGTGCCGGTGGTGATGCTGTTCGGCGTCGGCACGGTGCCGGGCGAGGTGGCCGTGGTGGTGGCCGCGATGCCGCCGCTGATCCGCTTCACGCATCTGGGCATCCGGATGGTCGATCACGAGCTGGTGGAAGCCGGCCTCGCGTTCGGCGCGGACCGCCGGCAACTGCTGTGGGAAGTGCAACTGCCGCTCGCGGTGCCGACCATCCTCGGCGGCCTGAACCAGACGGTGCTGACCGCGATGGTGATGTCGGTGGTGATCTCGATGATCGGCGCCGAAGGGCTCGGGCTGGTGGTGTTGCAAGGGCTCGGCCGGCTCGACGTCGGGCAGGCCGCGATCGGCGGCATCGCCATCGTGCTGCTCGCGATGATGCTGGACCGCATCACGCAGAAACTGGCGCGCGCCCGCCCCTCGGGCGGCAGCGGCTGGCGCACCGTGCTGGGCCGCTTCGTGCGCGGCGAGCGCGCCGCCCGAAGCGGCGCCGGCGGCACGGCTCCGGCCTCCCCGCCTTCCCATCCGGGCCACCCGCTGCCGCAGGACAGCGACAGCCGGCAGGCGCTGTAAGCGCGCCGCGCCGCACGCCGTGGCATTGCGAAGTTTCGAAGTAAAACCAACCGGCCCGGCACCCCGTGCCCGGGCCATCCGGCGGCAACGCCGGACGACGATCCTACCCATGCAGGAGTGGCTTGATGAAGACGTTGGCGGCAGCATGCGGCGCGGCAGCGCTCGCGGTGATGATGATGGCGGGCCTGCCCGCCGGGGCGCAAACCTTGCCCGGCAAGGGCAAGACCGTGCATTACGCGCAGGGCGACAGTTTCGGGGGCAACTACGTCGCCACCCAGATCGTCATGCAGGGCATCAAACAGCTCGGTTACGACGTGAAGCTGACCACCATGAACACGACGCTGTTCTTCCAGGCGGCGGCGCAGGGTGACGAGGATCTGGCGACCGACGTGAACTTCCCGCAGCGCGAGCTGGCGTTCCGCTCGGTCGAGAAGGACGCGCAGGTGGTCGGCACCGGCATGATCATCGGCGGCGGCATCAACGGCTATCTGATCGACAAGAAGACGGCCGACGCCTACAAGATCACCAACCTCGCGCAGTTGAAGGACCCGAAGCTGGCCGCCCTGTTCGGCAACGACGGCAAGGCTCAGTTGATCAGTTGCGACCCGGGCTGGAGCTGCGGCGACGTGGTCGATTACCAGTTGAATCGTTTCGGGCTGCAAAACACCGTGCGGGCCGTGCGCGGCAAGTACGAAGCGCTGATGGTGGATACCGTGGCGCGCGTGCGGCAGGGCAAACCGGCGTTCTTCTACGCCTGGAGCCCGTCGTGGACGGTCAACGCGCTGGTGCCCGGCAAGGACGTGGTGTGGCTGCCGACGCCCGAGGCCGCGCTGCCGCCGAACGTCAGCAACACCGGCTCGCCGCTCGTCAACGGCGTGCAGGGCTGCGCCGGCAACGCCGACCCGTGCCGGATGGCGATGGCCTCGTGGAACTGGACCTCGGTGGCGAACCGCGCGTTCATCGCCGCGAACCCGGCGGTGCGCGTGCTGGTCGAGCAGATCAAGTTCCCGTCGTCGACGTGGTCCGGCTGGGAATACGCGATCAGCCGCAACGGCGGTTCGCAAACGCTGATCCGCAAGCTCGCGACCGATTGGCTCGACGGCAACAAGGCGCAGTTCGATCAGTGGGTCGCCACGGCGAGCGCGGCGCACTGAAGTCCGTACACCACGCATCGAGCAGTCGATGCGTGGCGCGGACATGGGCGCGACCGCCTGACGGCACGACGAAGGAACGGCGCGACCCCGTCACCACGCGACGGCGGCCCGCTCCCGCCGTCGTGCCCCCGCTGCCTCCGCTGCTGCCGCCGCCACCAATGCCGCGCGCCGCCACGGCGGAGAAATTTATTCCCCGGATCGGCGATTTCAGAACAAAGTTTGGAGATTTTTTCCGGGCTGCCCCACGTATCATTTCTTCCACTCAGAAAGGGGCAGAAGGCCAGACATGAACACCTTGCATTACCTCGACTACGCCGCCACCACGCCGGCCGACCCTCGCGTGATCGCCGCAATGGCCGATTGCCTCGGCCTCGACGGCGTGTTCGGCAACCCGGCGTCCAGCTCGCATGCGGCCGGCAGCGCGGCACGCGTGCGCGTCGAACAGGCCCGCCGGCAAGTGGCCGCGTTGATCGGCGCGCAGCCCGACGAGATCGTCTGGACCTCGGGCGCGACCGAATCGAACAACCTCGCGCTGAAGGGCTATGCCGAACGGGCCACCGACCGGCGCCACCTCGTCACGAGCCGCCTCGAACACAAGGCCGTGCTCGATACGATGGCGCATCTGGCCAGGCAGGGCCTGGCGGTGAGCCACGTGGCGCCCGACGCCACCGGCGCGATCACGGCGGCTGCCGTGGCGGCCGCCATCGGCCCCGACACCGGCCTGGTGTCGCTGATGCTGGTCAACAACGAGATCGGCACGCTGACCGACATCGGCGCGATCGCGCGCGTGGTGCATGCGGCCGGCGCGCTGCTGCATGTCGATGCCGCGCAGGCGCTCGGCAAGACGCCGATCGACGTGCAGGCGCTCGGCATCGACCTGCTGTCGATGTCGGCGCACAAGGTATATGGCCCGAAGGGCATCGGCGCGCTGTACGTGCGCCGCGAGATCGCGGCCCGCATCGCGCCGCAGATGCACGGCGGCGGCCACGAGCAGGGCCTGCGCTCGGGCACGCTGGCCACCCATCAGATCGTCGGCATGGGCGTGGCCTGCGAGCTGGCGGCCAGTGAGCTGCAAGCCGAAATCGCCCGTATCGCGGCGCTCAACGCGCGCCTGAGCGCGGCCATCCGGGCACTCGGCAACGTGGTGCAGAACGCCGAAGCGGCCGCGCGCATTCCGCACACCTCGAGCCTGCGCGTCGACGTGCCCGGCTTCCTGCCGTTCATGCTCGGCGAGTCGCTCGCGGTGTCGTCCACCTCGGCCTGCAATTCGGCGGCCGGCACGCCGTCGCACGTGTTGAGCGCGATCGGCCTCGATGCCGGCGCGGCGGGCCGCACCGTGCGCCTGAGCTTCGGGCGCTTCACGACCGAACAGGACGTCGATTTCGCCGTCGAGTGTTTTCGCCGGGCCATCGCATCGTGCCGCGCCGCCGAGGCCAGCGGTTTCACGGCGTCACGCCAGATCGCACCGGCCGACCTGAAGGCGATCCGCGACGCGGGCTTCCGCTCGATCCTGTGCAACCGGCCCGATGGCGAAAGCGCCGATCAGCCGGCCTTCGAGACGATCGCCGCGAGCGCCCGCGCGCTTGGCCTCGAAGCGCGCCATCTGCCGATCGCATCGGCCAACGGCATCGGCGAGCCGGAACTCGATGCGTTCGCCGCGCTGATCGACGCACTGCCGAAGCCGGTGTTCGCGTACTGCCGCAGCGGCAACCGCGCGAGCCTGCTGTGGGACCGGCTCGCCACGCGGCGCGCGGCGGCTGAGCACGCATAGGGCTTGCCCGGCGCGGCGTGACCGCGCGCGTTCGAGCGGCACGGCAAGTCAGCCAGGGAAATCGGCACGGCGGAAGATGGGATGCGATGCGCCGCAAGCCGCGGCACGGCGGAAAAATCCGGGCAAGCCGGCCATGGGAAACGACGGGGAAAACCGAAGAAAAACCCGGACGAGGCAGCCCATGGCCGCCCTCGCCCCTTACTGCTCGGCGAATTCCACGCGATTGCGCCCGCCGCGCTTGGCCCGGTACAGCGCAGCATCGGCCAGCCCGTAGGCGGTATCGAAGCTGGTGCCGGCCACGTTGACGCTGACGCCGAAGCTGGCCGTGATGCGCCGGGGCACCTGCGGCACCGAGAGCGAATCGCTGATGCTCTGCCGCATGCGCTCGGTCAGGTCGGCCGCGTGGGCGAAATCGCTGCGCGGCAGCAGCACGGTGAATTCCTCGCCGCCCACCCGCCCGATGAAACCGAGCTCGCCCACGATGCGCCGCAGGCAATCGACCACGCCGAGGATCACCAGGTCACCGACCGGGTGGCCGAAATCGTCGTTGACCCGCTTGAACTCGTCGATGTCGAGCACCACCATCGCCGCGTTGCTGGTGCGCAAGGTCTTGGCGGTCAACTCGATCACGGCGCTGCGATTCAGCACGCCGGTCAGCGCATCGTGCGAGGCGCGATGCGCCAGTTGCTGCGCCAGCGCCTGCATCTCGCGCTCGGCGCGATCGCTGCGGCCGATCAGCCGCCGCGTCTCGCGCATCAGCCGCTCGTAATGCTCGATCAGTTCGCCGAGCGAGCGGCGATAGGTATCGGCATCGGCGTCGCCCGCCAGGTGCGTGGCGCGCGCGCGTTCGAGCGCGGCGCTCTCGTTCTGGAACAGATCGGGCGCGGCGCCCGCGGACGTGTCTCGTGAAGACGTCGAACTCACCTTGCCTTCCTTAATGCGCGACTGGACGATCGGTGAACTCGATGGCGCCGAAATCCGCCTTCAGTTCCTCGCCGAATTCGGCGATCGTCTCGTCTTCCTCGTCGCGATACCAGTTCAACGCCACATGGCTGCCCGACTGGGCGGCCTGATCGAGCGAATCGAAAATGCTGAACAGCATCTTGGTGCTCGAACTGTTGAAGTAGGTCAGCGCGACATTGATTGTGATTTCGGCCCCGGAGCTGGCGTCGAGGTACTGACCCAATTGCTCGATGATGGGGGCATAGAATGCAGCCGCGTTTTCGGGGTAAGACTCGCCCTTGATCGCCAGCTGATGTTGATCGAAACGGAAATCGATCTCAGGCGACGTCGTCGTGGCGGCAATGTAAAGGTTATCCATGGATCGAGTGCCTCCTACTCAGATGATGGCCGTGAGACAAAACAGCGTGATCCCGGAATCGTCGTCACGCGGATAAAAAGCAAATTCCAGCGGCGCGCTGGCATCGCGCGCCATGGTGAGGAAGCCCAGGCCTGCGCCCTTGCTGTCCTCGGGTGTTTCGGCGCGCAATGATACCTTGTATGCCTGCCGAATTTCTTCCAGCGACATGGTGCGCAGCGGTTCGAGCTTGTTGCGCAGGGGCTCGACCTGGCTGGTCGCCACCGGATTGACGCACCACATCACGTGGCGGTCGCCGTCCTTCGAGACGCACACCGCGCCTTCGCGGATCGCGCCCTGCCCGTCGCCGCCGGGCTGCAGCGCGTCGAGCGAGTAATGAATGATGTTCTGCGACAGTTCGATGAACGACGAGAACAGCTTGCGGCGTGTCGGGCCGGCTACGCCGGCCACTTCCAGTTGCAACTTCACCACCTCGCCCATCGCGGCGACGATGTTATGGGAGAAGTAACCCTTGTGATAGAACAGCACGTTGCGGCGCTGCGCCAGGTCGAAAAATGCGCTGTCTTGTTCGAGCATGTGAGACATGGTTGCGGTTGACTAGATACGGGCACAAAAAAACGTCACGTCGTCGCGGCGCGGCTGCCGGCCCTGCCATTCGGCCAGCGCCTCGTTGATCCGCTCGCAGATCGCCGCAGGGGCAGCGTCGCGATGCGCGCGAATCGTATCGAGCGCGCGGCGGCGGCCGAAGGCGATCTTGCGCGGGCCGCCGATCTGGTCGGTCAGGCCGTCGGTACAGACGAACAGCACGCTGCCCGCGGCCACCGGCAGCGAATGCAGCTTCCAGGCGTAATCGGCGCGGCTGTCCACGTAGCCCACGCCCATCCGGTCGGCGGCGAGGGTGTCGAACTGCTCGGCGCCCGGCGCGAGGATATATAGGCCGATCTTCGCGCCGGCGAAATGCAGCACGCTCTCGATGGCATCGAACCAGAAGAACGCCGCGTCGAGCCCGTCGTCGGATTCCGTGCGCTCGGCCGAACCCTTGGCCTGCCCGAGCAGGCTCTTGACGTTGCGATTCACCGCGGCCAGCAGCGCCGCCGGGTCGCGCGGGCCGGTCTGCTCCAGTTCCTTCGACAGCGAGGCCGACGCCAGCATCGTCATGAACGCGCCCGGCACGCCGTGGCCCGTGCAATCGGCCACCGCGCCGAACCAGCCCTTGTCGTTCGCCGAGAAATGGTAGAAATCGCCGCCGACCACGTCGCGCGGCTGCCAGGCCATCGCCGCGCCCTGCAGTTTCGACAGCGTCTCGCTGGAGGCGCTCAGCATCGCGCGCTGGATCACGCTCGCATACTCGATGCTCTGCATCACCTCGCGATTCTTCTCGGCCTGGATCTCGGCCACCGCGCTGACCAGTTGCAGGCCGCTGCCGAGGCCCACGAAGCGGCCCTCGCGCGTCACCACGAAGCCGTCGACCAGCGCCTTCTCGCCCGCCTCGACGGTGCGGAACGCCAAGGCCTCGATGCTGATGTCGGCATCGACGATCAGCGGCTCCTTGTCCATGAACGCGATGCAGCTCTTCTTGTCGTACAGCTCGCGATGGAACGGCTTGCTCATCTGCGACAGGAAGATATTGCGGTTGATCAGGCCGATCGGGCGATCGGCCTCGATCACCGCCAGGCTGCCCATGTCGCGTCGCGACGAGAAGATCTCCATCACCACCGAGTTCGGATCCCCGGCATCGACGCAGGGCACGTCGTGGCAGAGATCGCCGGCCGTGCGCGGGTTTCCGGATGCTGAGGAACGGCGGAACCTCGAGAAAGCAGGATGCATGGCAACGCGGCGGGTGAGGAGGAAACAACGGACGCTAACGAGTCTACGTGTACACAATGTGACAAAACACGTACGACATCGGGTGTATTTGCGAAAGCCCGGAAAGCGGATTTCCGCAAACGTTTCCTATCGTCAGAGGAATTCGAATCGCCCGTGCGCATGGGACTTTCGCGCGTGGCACGTCGAATTTTTTCGTCGACGCGCCGTGGGCCGATCCCGGGTCGCCGCGTGCCCGCAACGGCAAAAAACGGGCAAAAAACGGCGGCGACCCGCACATGGGTTTACGGCACGACACGCGCAACTCTTCAGGGTGCGGGCTGAAGTTCATTGGCCCGATCGATCGCGCCGCCCTGCGCGGCGGTGTCGATCGCATCGCGCTGCGCGTCGCGGCGCATCGAATCGAGCGGCAACGCCACGAACACGCTCATGCGGCGCAGGATCTGCCGGAACACGCGTTCGAATTCGCGCTGCCGCTCGGCCTCGTTGCCTTCGGCCATCAACGGGTCCGGGTAATTCCAGGTGCAGAACAGCGGCGCGCCGTGAAAGGCCGGCGCGTGTTCCTCGGCCACTTCGGGGCTCATCGAGATGATCACGTCCATGCGCGGCGCGTCGTCGGCCGTGTAGGTCAGCCAGCTCTTGGGCCGCAGCTTGCCCAGATCGCCGATCGTCGCGCGCAGTTGCGCGATCGCCAGCGGATGCACGTCCTGCTCCGGCTCGACGCCGGCGCTGAACGCCTCGAAACGGCCCGGCGCCAGTTGCCGCAGCAAGGCCTCGGCCATGATGCTGCGTGCCGCGTTTGCCCGGCACAGGAACAGCACGTTGAACTTGCGATCCATTTCGCCTCCCAGTTGTCGCGATCAAGACATCGATCGCACTCATTGTTAAGAGGAATTTTTTCGCGCTCGTGACCGAATTCGGTAATTGTTACTTTTATCATGATTTATCTCATCGATTATTCGATAAATCGAGGGATTTACCTAAGTCCTTGCCTGGCTTGGCTGTCAGATCGGTCATGTGAATGGCCATCGCGCTTCGGCGGCGCGTTCGCCATTGACAGTCCGCTTTCCGCCGCCTGACGATCGGTAAAAATAACTGCCTGTGCTTGGCATGCCAGGCACTCGAATCGCATATTGTTTGCAAAATTTGCACAAATCCATGCGCGCGCTGTGGCCAGTCCGGTTTTGACCCCCTACAATCACGCGACGCAGTGTCCTGGCAGCCATCCGGCGAAGCCGCCGGGCTGGGCACCGCACGAACAGGATCACTCAATCAGCGGGATCGAGACCAAGCATGTCCGGGGCAGAACGTCCGACCGGTGAGCCGATGCGTGCTGGCAGCGCCGCACCCCGCCGCGTCGGCCGCCTTCGCTCGACGGCCCTGTGCGGACAGCCGGTGCGCCGCCTTGACGATCTGCCGACCTAGCCCACGCCATGCCCAATCCAACCGTCGCCCTGGTGTCGTCCGCGATGATGAGCCTGCTCCTGCTGGCGCTGCTCGGCTCGCTGGCGCACTCGCGCGTGCGCGGCGTGCGGGAATGGATGGCCTCGAACCTGGTGATGGCGCTCGGCTTGAGCCTGATGCTGCTGCGTGGCCACGTGCACGACGTGTTCGTGATCGTGCCGGCCAACCTGCTGATGGCGGTGGCGGCCACCTGCTTCTTCGCCGGCTGCGCGCGCTTCATGAACCGCCAGCCCGGCTGGCCCGCCTGGCTGCTGGCGCTGATCGTGCTCGGCGGCGTGTTGGGCTACTGGCGCTTCGTGGTCGACAACATCCAGGTGCGCGTGTTCGCGGTCAGCATGTATTTCGCCGCCACCAGCCTCGCCACCGTCTACGCCATCACCCGGCCGCGCCAGCCCGGCCGACGCCGCTATCCCTATCTCGCGATCGCCACGCTGGCCACGATCTGCGCCGCCATGGAGCTGGTGCGCGGCTTCTGGTTCCTGCATCTGCACGCCGCGTCGTCACCGGCGCTGCTCGCCACGCCGGGCAGCGTGATCCTCTCGACCATCGGCTCCGCGGTGCTGCCGATGCTGTCGATGGCCGCGATGATGCTGGTGCACGACGAGCTGCTGGCCGATGCCAGCGAGGCGTCGAACCGCGATTACCTGACCGGCCTGCTGTCGCGCAAGCGCTTCGAGCTGATCGCACGCAACCAGTTGAAGAAGCGCACGTCTTGCCGCAAGGTCGCGCTGCTGCTGATCGATTTCGATTACTTCAAGGCGATCAACGATGTATTCGGCCACGCGGGCGGCGACGCCGTGCTGCGCGATTTCGCGGTGCTGGCGCTCGAGAACCTGCGCGCCGACGCAACGTTCGGGCGGGTGGGCGGCGAGGAATTCGGCGTGCTGCTGCCGGGGCTGTCGGAGCGTGAGGCCTGGCAGGTGGGCGAGCGCCTGCGCATCGCGGTGGCGGCGCACACGGCCGATACGCCGTCGGGGCCGTGCCGCTACACGATCAGCGGGGGCGTAGCGATGGCCGAGGACGGCGACACGCTCGAACGCCTGTATGTGCGTGCCGACCGCGCGCTTTACGACGCCAAGCAACAAGGCCGCAACGCGATCTGCACGGCGCGCGCGCCGCTCGAACAGGACGCGGCCGTGCCGGCTTGATGCCGCTCGGTACGTCGTGGCCTGGCCGGACGGGAAACGCCGCCATCACACAACCCATGCAGCCTATGCAGTCTTCGATCCGGATAAGGTGAGCACGGCATGAATCACGGCCCGTTGAAACTCGATTGCCATTGCGCCACCTTGCGGCAGGCCGCCCGCGCCGTCACGGCGATCTACGATGCGCGGCTGTCGCGTCACGGTGTGCGGGTCACGCAGTTCACGATCCTGAAAGCGCTGTTTCGCGCCGAACCCGCCTCGATGCGCGCGCTGTCCGACGCGCTGCTGCTCGACCAGACCACCCTGAGCCGAACGCTCGCCACGCTGCGCACGCGCGCGCTGGTGCGCTCGCAGCCCGATCAGGCGGACCGCCGCGTGCATCTGTGGTGCCTGACGCGCACCGGCGAGGCGCTGTACGAAACCTGCCTGCCCGACTGGCAGGAAGCGCAACGCGATCTCGAACGCCAGGGCGGCAAGCCCGACCTGCAAGCGTTCAGCGACGGTATCTATCAATTGACCGAAGCGCTGGCCGGTTGAATCCGCCGCACCGATTGTTGATCGCGGGGCAAGGGAAATTCGATCGACGGCGGCTGGCAGCCCGCGCGCCGCGCCCGCATACTCGACGCTCCTTTTCGATCATCAGGACAGCGCACCATGCCCACCCAGCCGAATGTCAGCCAATCCGTCGAGATCGCCGCGCCCGCCGAACGCGTGTGGGCCATCGTCGGCGGCTTCAATGCCCTGCCCGTCTGGCTCGCGCCGGTGCTGGCCTCGCGGCTGTCCGACGACGGCCGCACGCGCCACCTGGAAATCCGGGGCGGGCTGGTGGTGGTCGAGCAACTGCTCGAACACAGCGACGCCGAGCGCCGCTACAGCTACACGATCCTCGAAGGCCCGGACCCGGTGACCGACTACATCGCCACGCTGTCGGTCGAGCGCACCGGCGACGCGAGCGCGAAAGCCACCTGGCAAAGCCGCTTCAAGCCGAACGATCCGCAGGGCGCGGCGCGCATGATCGCGCACTACGAGGGCTTGTATGCGCTGGGGCTGGCGCGCGCGAAAGCGCTGGCCGAAGGCGAACACGACGCGGCGCGATAAGGCCCGTTCGACAAGATTTCACGACACAATCGCAACGGCATCGAGGAGACCTCCATGAGCCAACTGACGTTCCTGAACACCACGCCGTATATCGCGCAGTTCGTTGTCGCTAGAGGGCAGCAGATCATTGCCCGGCCGCCGGGCCTGGAGCCTCAGGCACGCTTGACGATGGCCGCCAACGACAGGTTCGAAGTCACCGCCTCCACGCTGATCGACGGCGACACGTATACGTCGGCGCCGGCCACCATCACCGGCGAGGCCAGCTTTCTCGCGCAGGTCAAGCAGACCGGGCCGCAAGGCACGTACGATTTCGACATGGAGGTCGGGGCGAGCACCGTCGCCGATCAACTGCAGTTCGTGAAAACCACGCTCGGCCCGGTGACGTTCTCGATATCGCAATACGACACGCTGCTGCAAAGCGTGGTCGTGGAGCGTTCGTTCGACACCCAGACGTTGACGATCGGCGACACGTATTCGTTCTATGCCGTCATCGACGGCGTGACCACCGCGACGGCCACCACCACGAATCCGAATGCCCAGGTCACGGCGGAAATGGATGCCGCCACCGGCTTCTTCACGCTGGCGATCGTATGAACCCCGGGCCTGAACCCCTGGCCTGAACCGCACTTCTCACATCGCCGTCACCGGCAGATCGGGTTCGAGCTTCTGCCAGACGAAGCCGATATGCTCGACCATCCGCCGCCGCGCCTCCTCCGGCTGGCGCGCGCGGATCGCCTCCCACAAGGCCAGATGCTGCGCGAGGATCTGCTCGCCCACCTGCTCGCGCAAGGCGAACAGGTTGCGGTTGTTCAGCGAGATATGGGTATGCAGCATCTTCGCGAGGCTGCCTTGCAGATGCCGCAGCATGGCGTTGTGCGAGGCGCTGGCCAGCGCCGCGTGGAAATCGCCGTCGAGCCGCGATTCGCGTTCGTGGTCGCCGTCGCGATGCGCGGCCACCATGCCGTCGAGCACGTCCTGAATCCGTTGCAGATCGTCGGGGCCGGCGCGCAGCGCGGCCAGATACGCGGTGGTGCCCTCTAGCATCAGCCGGAATTCGAGCATGTCGGGGCGCAGCTCCGGATGGTCGCCCACCAGTTGCCGCCACGGCGAGATCAGCCCCGTCTGCAAGCTTTCCGATACGTAGAAACCCGACATCGGCCGGCTCGTCAGCAGCCCGCGCGCCACCAGCCGCTGCAAGGCCGTGCGCACCGTCGAGCGCGCCACGCCCATCGCGTCCGCCAGCTTGCGCTCGCCCGGAATGCGCTCGCCGGGCAACCACACGCCCTCCAGCAATTGCGTTTCGATCTCGCGCTGGATGCGGTCGGTTCGGGTGGCTGTCTTCATGAAGGGTCGAGGTAGGTAAACTGGTCGTACCAGTTTGCCGGATCGCCCTCCGGCTGTCGATCATGGCGCTTGCGCAGTCCGACGCACGCGGCAGGCGATCACCGCCCCGCGCCCCGGCCCGCGACTCCCCGAACAACACGGCCCGCCCCGACGCGCGCCTCGCATCCCCCGCAGGAGAATTCCATGAAGGTGGCCCTGTTCGTGCCTTGTTTCATCGATGCGCTCTACCCCGAGGTCGGCATCGCGACGCTCGAACTGCTCGAAAAGCTCGGGCTCGACGTCGATTACCCGCGCCGCCAGACCTGCTGCGGCCAGCCGATGGCCAACAACGGCTGCGATTCGGACGCGGCCGGCGCGCAAGCGCTGTTCGTCGACAACTTCGCGGGCTACGACTACGTGGTCGCGCCGTCGTCGAGCTGCGTCCACCACGTGCGCCAGCATCTGACGGCGGCGGGCGAATCGCCGCGCATCGCGGCGGTGCGCGCCAACACCTACGAGCTGACCGAATTCCTGCACGACGTGCTGAAGGTGCGCGAGTTCCCCTGGGCCGCGTTTCCGCACACGGTGGGCCTGCACAACAGTTGCAGCGCGATCCGCCATCTGCACGCGGCCTCGATGAGCGAGATCCCGGGCGAGCCGTGGTCGAAGGCGCGCACGCTGCTCGACGGCGTGCGCGGCATCCGCTTCGCCGCGCCGGCCCGGCCCGACGAATGCTGCGGCTTCGGCGGCACGTTCTCGGTGTCGGAGGCGGCGGTGTCGGTGCGGATGGGCCAGGACAAGGTGCGCGACCACCTGCAGGCCGGCGCGCAGTTCATCGTGTCGGCCGACATGTCGTGCCTGATGCACCAGCAAGGCTGCGCCGCGCGCGAGAAAACTCCGATGCGCTTCCTGCACATCGCCCAGGTGCTGAACGGCATCGACGCCGCGCAACTCGCGCCGGCCGCCGGCCAGGAGGCCCACGCATGAGCAAGCCGACCCGCAACCTCCCCAAGGTGGATCACGCGAAGGCCGCCGAGGCGTTCCTCGCCAAGACCGATCACGTGGCGTTCCATGACCGCCGCCTGTGGGACATCCGCAAGAAGCGCGACGCGCAGGCCGCCTCGATCGAGGAATGGGAAACGCTGCGCGCGCTGGCCTCGCAGATCAAGGAGCACACGCTGTCGCGGCTGGCCGATTACCTCGACCAGTTCGCCACCAACGCCGAGGCGAACGGCGTCAAGGTGCACTGGGCGCTCGACGCCGAGGCGCACAACGAGGCGGTGTACCGAATCCTCGAATCGCATGGCGTGACCTCGCTGGTCAAGAGCAAATCGATGCTGACCGACGAATGCGAGCTGCGCGAATATCTGGCGCCGCGCGGCGTGAGCGTGATGGAGACGGACCTCGGCGAGCGCATCCAGCAACTCGACAACGAGCCGCCGTCGCATGTGGTGATGCCGGCCGTGCACAAGCTGCGCGGCGACGTGGCCGAGCTGTTCGGCCGCACGCTCGGCACCGATCCGACCAATCACGACATCCACTACCTGGCCGAAAGCCAGCGCGTCACCACCCGCCCGGCGTTTCTCGAAGCGGGCGCGGGCATGACCGGCTGCAACTTCGCGGTGGCCGAAACCGGCACGGTGGTGGTTTGCACCAACGAGGGCAACGCCGACCTGTCGGCGAACGTGCCGCCCGTGCATATCGTCTCCATGGGCATCGAGAAGCTGATTCCGCGCGTGGCCGACCTCGGCGTGTTCGTGCGGCTGCTGTCGCGCAGCGCGCTCGGCTCGCCGATCACGCAGTACACCTCGCATTTCCGCCAGCCGCGCCCCGGCACCGAGATGCATTTCGTGATCGTCGACAACGGCCGCTCGGCGCGCCTCGCGATGGACGACTTCTGGTATTCGCTGAAATGCATCCGCTGCGGCGCCTGCATGAACACCTGCCCGGTGTACCGGCGCAGCAGCGGCCTGTCGTACGGCAGCACCTACGCCGGGCCGATCGGCGCGATCCTGAACCCGGCCTACGACCTCAAGCGCTTCAGCACGCTGCCGTTCGCCTCCACCATGAACGGCAGTTGCACCAACGTCTGCCCGGTCAAGATCAACATCCACGAACAGCTTTACCGCTGGCGGCAGATCGTGGCCGAGGAAGGCGAACTGCCGCGCGTCAAGCGCGGGCTGATCAAGGTGGCCGGCAAGCTGCTGGCGAACCCGGCGCTCTATCGCGCCTCGGTGCGCTCGATGCAGACGGCCCTGCACCGCCTGCCGAACCTCGTGCTCTACAACCCGCTGAACACCTGGGGCAAGGGCCGCACGCTGCCCGACGCGCCGCGCCAGACGTTCCGCGACTGGTACGAGGCGAATCGCGGCAAGGGCGCGACGCCGCCAAACCTTCCCGACCCCACCGAAGACACCCCGGCCGACGCCAATACCCCGGCCGCCGACAAGGAGACGCAACGATGAGCACCACCCGCGAGGAATTCCTGTTGCGCGTGCGGGCGGCGCAGCGCGTCGCCGTGCGCGAGGACGGTGGCGCGGCGCGCGCGCCGTTCGCGGCCGCCAGCGGCGACGATCCGCATCCGTTGCCCGCGCTGCCGGTGTTCGACACGCCGCCCGGCGACCGCCGCGAACGCTTCTGCGCGAGCCTCGCGACGATGGGCGGCAAGCACGTCGCGCTCGATTCGGTGCAGGACCTGCCCGGCTGGTTTGCCGAGCGCTTCCCGGGCCATGTGCCGCTGTCGGCCGCGCCCGAGGTGCCGGGCGCCGCGCCGCTCGATCCGGCGCGCGCGCCGGCCTCGCTGCACGAGGTCGAGGTGGGCGTGGTGCGGGCACGCTACGGCGTGGCGGAAACCGGCTCGGTGTGGTTGTCGGAGGCCGAATACGGCGTCAATGCGCTCGGCTATCTGGTCCAGCACCTGGTGGTGCTGCTCGATCCGGCCGATCTCGTCGACGGCTTGCAGGATCTGTATCGCCTGCCCGATTTCCACGGCGCGCGCTACGCGGCGCTCGTCACCGGGCCGTCGGCCACGGCCGACATCGAGGGCGTGCTGATCCAGGGCGCACAGGGCGTGCGCTCGCTGACGGTGGTGTTGCTGGCGAAACCGGCCTGATCACGCCGACTGCCGCGAAAAGATCCGGATCACCGAATTGAGGTGGGTCAGCATCGCGCGGCGCGCGCCCTTCGCGTCGCGCGCCTCCAGCGCGTCGAGAATCGCGCGGTGCTCAACCTCGGAGCGATGCGGCATGTCGCGCGGCGTATAGAGCGTTTGCAGGCGCTGGAACAGCAGGTCGTAGCGATGCGCGAGCAACTGCTTGATCATCATCGCGTAGGCCTCGTTGCCGCTGGCCTCGGCGATGCGGATATGGAACAGCCGGTCGCCGGGGTGCGTGGTCGAGCCGCTGCGGTTGTCCTGCTGGTTGCGCAGGAACGCCTCGCGAACCGCCGCAAGCTGCGCGTCGGACGCCTGGAGCGCGGCCAGCTCGGCCGCCTCGGGCTCGATCAGCTTGCGCGCCTGCAACAGCGAGAACGGCGGGATCTCGGCGTCGAGATCGAATTCGATGCCGAGTTCGGGATCGACTTCGAGCACGCTCGAACGTGCAGCGGCGCGCGCCGGCGGCGTGTCGCCCGCGGGCTGCTCGCGCTGGCGCACCGACACGCCGTCGCCCACGCGCACGGACACCATCCCGATCACCTCCAGCGCGATCAGCGCCTCGCGCACCGAGGTGCGCGACACGCCGAATTGCGCGGCCAGCTCGCGCTCGGGCGGCAAGTAGCTGCCCGGCGGAAAGCTGCCGGATTCGATCATCGCGCGAAGCTGGTCGGCGATCTGCTGGTAGAGGCGGCGGTTCTGAATGGGTTGGATCGGCATACGTTCGCTGGCGGGACCCGTCGGGATCGAAACGGCTCGCGGCCGGTGCCGTTCAGGCAACGACCGCGAGCCAGACGCCGATTCTAATACGTCCGCGCTGCCGGGCCGCCGCCGCTGCGGCGCCGGGCGCGCGCGACGCCGTGTATCGGGCCGGGGCCAGCGGCCCGCACGCAGCCGGACCATGCGCGCTCGCCCCGCCCCACGCGCTCAGGCATCCACCACGCGGCTGCCGCGCCAGCCGTACCACGCGACGATCGCGAAGCACACCAGCGGCAGCGCGTAGGCGATGCTCACGCCCGAGGTATCGGCCACCCGGCCCATCGCATACGGCATGATCGCGCCGCCGACGATCGACATCACCTGGTACGACGCGCCGCGCTTGGTGTGCGGCCCGAGATCCTTGACGCCGAGCGCGAAGATGGTCGGGAACATGATCGACATGAAGAAGAACACGCCGATCAGCGCCAGCACCGACACCACCGGAATGCCGGCCAGCACCACTGCCGTCAGCACCACGTTGGCGAGCGCGTAGACGGTCAGCATCGCGGCGGGCGACACCTTCGCCATCAGGGCCGTGCTGATGAAGCGCCCGGCCATGAACAGCAGCAACGCCACCGACAGCATGAACGAGGCGCGTTGCGCCGTGAGATCGGGCCAGTGGACGATCGCGTAGTTGATGAAGAACGCGCCCACGCCCACCTGCGCGGCCACGTAGAAGAACTGCGCGACGATCCCGCCGACGAAGTGCGGCCGCGACCAGACCGAGGCGCCCGCCGCCCGCTGTGCCGGCGAGGCCGCGCGGCGGATGTCGGGCATCGGCGTGCGTGCGATCAGCAGCGCCAGCAGCACCACCACGGCGGCAATCGCCACGTAGGTGATGCGCACCGAGCCCAGCCCTTCGCTGGCCACCTGCGGCGCGGCCGACGCGCGGAAGAAGAATGCACCGCCGATCAGCGGCCCGAGAAAGCTGCCGAGGCCATTGAAGGACTGCGAAAGATTGAGCCGCCGCTCGGCCGTCTCGGGCGTGCTGAGTTCGGTCACGTACGGGTTGGCGGCCGTCTCCAGGCAACCAAGGCCCGAGGCGATCACGAACAGCGCGAACAGGAAGAACGGAAAGCTCGCCGCCGACGAGGCCGGAATGAACAGCAGCGCGCCGATCGCGTAGAGCGCGAGGCCCAGCAGGATGCCGCGCTTGTAGCCGAAGCGCTCCATCAGCATCGCGGCCGGAATCGCCATCACGAAATACGCGCCGAAATACGCGCCCTGCAACAGGCCCGACTGCGCCTTGCTGACGTGCAGCACGTCCTGAAAATGCTTGTTCAGCACGTCGAGCAAACCGTACGACAGCCCCCACATGAAAAAGAGGCTGGTCACCAAAATGAACGCCGTGCGCCAGTCGCGCGTACGTTCGGCCGTGCCGGCCGGCGCCAAGCCGGCTCCCGATGCCTGTTGCATGATTCCTGTCTCCTTCCGTGTCAGTCTCGATGTGCTGTTACGGGGTGCCGTCGCCGGCTGTCGTCATTGCCCGGCCAGGTCGAAAACGCGCGCCATCGGCGTCCATTTGGTTCCGGCCGGGGTCCACGGGGTCGGCTGCTGGAACGTGCCCATCAGCGTCTCCCACTCCACTACCTTCGGGTCGGCAAGGCTCGCCGCCGCCATGCGGGCAGCGTCGAACACCGCGTCGTCCGTTTCCATCACCATCGTCAGGCGGTTGCCGATCCGCCAGATTTCCATCTCGCGCACGCCCTGCCCGCGCAGGTGCGCGGCGATCTCCGGCCAGATCCGCGCGTGATGCGCCTCGTAGCGCGCGATCGATTCGGGATCGTCCTTCAGGTCCAGCGCCAGGCAGTGCCGCATCGTCGTGTCTCCTTGTGTGTGGGGCCGCCCTCAGCCGAGCGCGCGATCCAGGTGCGTGTAGCCGCCGTCGACGAACAGCCACTGGCCGGTGGTGTGCGAGGCGCGCGGCGACAGCAGGAACACGGCGGTCGAGGCGATCTCGGCCGGCGTGGTCATGCGCTTGCCGAACGGGATGCGCTGCGTGATCGCGTCGAGCTTGGCGGCCGGATCATCGAAGCTGCCGAGCCAGGTTTCGTAGAGCGGCGTCATCACCTCGGCCGGCACCACGGCGTTCACGCGCACGCCGTCGGCGGCCAGCGACGCGGCCCATTCGCGCGTGAGCGACAGCACCGCGCCCTTGGCCGCGCAGTAGCCGCTGGTGCCGCCCTGCCCGGTCAGCGCCGTCTTCGACGAGATGTTGACGATCGCGCCGCGGCTCGCCTTCAGGTGCGGCTCGCAGTAGTGCGCCATCGCGTAGTAATGCAGCAGGTTGCGTTCGAGCGAGGCCACGAACGCCGCGCGGCCCGCGCCCAGGCCCACGCCGTCGTTCGCGCCGGCGTTGTTGACGAGGCCGTCGATGCGGCCGAATTCGGCGATTGCCGTGTCGACGGCCGCGCGGCATTGCGCGTCGTCGAGCAGGTCGGTGCGCAAAAAGCGCGTGCGGGGCTGGCGATCGCGCAACCGCGAGGCGAACGCCTCGTCGGGCGCGTTGCGATCGAGCACGACCGGAATCGCGCCCTCGGCCGCCACCGCTTCGGTGATCGCGCCGCCGATGCCGGACACGCCGCCCGTGATCAACACCACCTTGCCATCGAGATCGAGATGCACGTTGTTATCTCCTTCAGGCCACCGCGTCGGCCGGCTGCGCCTGCGCGCCGCGGAACCGGTAGCGTTCGAGCGATTCGGGCTTCATGGTGATCGAGAAGCCCGGCGCGGCGGGCGGCAGGTAGGCCGCGTCGCGAATCACGCACGGATCGACGAAATGCTCGTGCAGGTGATCGACGTACTCGATCACGCGCCCCTCGCGGGTGCCGGCGATGCACAGGTAATCGATCATCGACAGATGCTGCACGTACTCGCACAGCCCCACCCCGCCCGCATGCGGGCACACCGGCAGGCCGTACTTGGCGGCCATCAGCATCACGGCCAGGATTTCGTTGACGCCGCCGAGCCGGCACGCATCGATCTGCACCACGTCGATCGCGCCGCGCATGATGAACTGCTTGAACAGCACGCGGTTCTGGCACATCTCGCCGGTGGCCACCTGCACCGGGCCGACCGCCTCGCGGATCTTGCGATGGCCTTCCACGTCGTCCGGGCTGGTCGGTTCCTCGATGAACCACGGCTTGGCGAACGCCAGCTCGCGCACCCAGTCGATCGCCTCGTCCACTTCCCACACCTGGTTGGCGTCGATCATCAGCTTGCGATCCGGGCCGATCACCTCGCGCGCGATCGTCACGCGGCGGATGTCGTCTTCCAGGTTCGCGCCCACCTTGAGCTTGACGTGGTCGAAGCCGGCCTCCACCGCCTCGCGGCACAGGCGGCGCAGCTTGTCGTCGCTGTAGCCGAGCCAGCCGGCCGAGGTTGTGTAGCACGGGTAGCCCTCGCGCCGCAGCGTCTCGATCCGCTCGGCCTTGCCCGGCGCCTGGCGCTCCAGCAGTTGCAGCGCGTCCTGCTCGGTCAGGCAATCGCCGAGGTAGCGGAAATCGATGCAGCGCACCAGTTGCGCCGGCGTCATCTCGGCCACCAGTTGCCACAGCGGCTTGCCTTCGGCCTTGGCCCACAGGTCCCACGCGGCGTTGACCACCGCGCCGGTGGCGAGGTGGATCGCGCCCTTGTCCGGGCCGATCCAGCGCAGTTGGCTGTCGGACGTGACGTGCCGCCAGAAGCGGCCCATGTCCTCGCGGATCCAGTCGAGATCGAGGCCCACCACCAGGTGGCGCATGGCCTCGATGGCCGCGCAGCAGATCTCGTTGCCGCGCCCGATCGTAAACGTCAGGCCGTGGCCTTCGAGGCCCGGGCGATCGGTTTCGAGGATCACGTAGGCGGCCGAGTAATCGGGATCGGGGTTCATCGCATCGGAGCCATCGAGCCGTTGCGAGGTCGGGAAACGCACGTCGAGGACGCGCATCGAGCGAATGATCGTCATGGTCGGTTGTCTTGTTTCGTGTTGCGTACTGCCGGGTTTCGAGAGGGCGAACGGCGCGGCCGGCGTACCGGCATCGCGCTTATTGGTTTAATGGTCCAACCAATTTGATGGCCATCATACGTCGGTTGCCGGGCGGCGTCACGCCATCCGCGCTGCGGGTTTTCCCTCGACGGCCCGCGCCGCCGGGGCTTCAGCCGATGCGATAAAAGCGTTGCGCGGTGCCGCCGAAGATCGCGTCGAGCGCGGCGTCGTCCTCGCCGAACAGGCGCGTGCAATGGCGGCGGCAGGTGTCGAACCAATCGGCGTAGCCGCCATGCGCCGACGCGAGCCGCAGCACCGGCCAGTCGCTGCCCCACATCAGGCGCTCGGGGCCGAACAGCGTGGCGGCTGCATCGATGAACGCGCCGATCTGTTGCGCGCTGGTGTGCGCGTCGGCCTCGGTCCAGAGGCCCGAGAGCTTGCAGAACACGTTCGGCAATTGCGCGAGCCGCGCCATCGCGTCGTGCCACGGCGCGCGTTCGCCGCTTGCGATCGGCGGCTTGGCGGCGTGGTCGATCACGATCGGCAGCGTGCGATGGCGGCTCGCGAACGCATGCAGCGCATCGAGTTGCGCAGGCGTGACGAGCGCATCGAAACGCAGGTCGTGCGCGAGCATCGCGGCCACCGCGGGCGCGAGCGCATCGTCGTCGATCCAGTGGTTGTCCAGCGCTTGCAGCATCGGGCGCAGGCCGCGAAATTTCGGTTCGGCGGCGAACGTGGCGATCTGCGCGGGCGCGTCGGGCGCTTTCATATCGACCCAGCCGACCACGGCCTTTACGCTCAGCGTGATGTGGGCGAGCGCGAGCAGTTCGCGCGTGTCGTCGAGCGTCGGCAGCGACTGCACGAGCACGGTGCCGTCCATCTGCCTTTCATGTAAGTGCGGCGCGAGATCGGCCGGCCCGAAATCGCGATGAATCGGTGCGAGGCTCGGCGGCGGCCACTCGCCTTCGCGCGCGGCGATTCGCCAGTAGTGCTGATGGGCGTCAAGACGCAAGGGCATCGATCGCGTTCCTAATGGGTGATGTCGTGAATCCAGGGGTGGCCGAGCCTTGGCCGCCCATCGGACCAAAGGTCCAACCAATCCAGTGAAGATCGACGAGGCCGGCAGGCCTGACCATTCGGGCTAACCCGGATTCGCCCGATGACGCCGCCGATTCAATCCGGAATCAGCAGTTTTTTCATGCTTCGCATCTCATTCGGCAATAAATTCATCCTGAATTATTTCACCAAACTTTTTTAACCATTACAAAAAATTACGCTGTATATTCAGCCTCGGATTGGATTGTCAGGCAGTTGTTCAGGGATTGTCGGCAAGCCTTCCATTTGAACCGTCCGGATCAAACCGTCAGGCCTCCGGATCAATTCGTCATTGGCAGAAAAGATCGCGCGGCGCGTCCATTGCCGCGTGAAAACGCATGGCCACGCCATGCTTACCCGCGTACGAATCGGCGCCATAGAGCGCGGATCGTTGCTGCTCGCTTGATAAACAACAGGGCCTTCAGACATGCAGAACTTTACTTAAAAGCGCCAGCGCTTTTGCCGGCGCTTCCCCGCGTTTCATTCAAACCTCGATGCCATTTCATTTCGCTGCGAAATACCGGCGACGGCATTTTATTGCCCGCGGCATTTCAATCAGCCATTCACCGTTCATTCCACTTTCAAAGGAATCGGTATGGAAATCACGCTTCGCCATTTTCGTCATTTCCGCCTGCTGCCGCTGGTGGCCGCGCTCGCCCTGGCCGCCTGCGGCGGCGACGACGGCGGCTCCGGCTCGGCCGTCTCGTTCGGCGCCGTCGGCAATCAGACGGCCAATACCACCGCGCCCGTGGCGCCGGCCGCGAACCGCAGCACCGCACCCGTCGAAATGCCCGACACGGTGGTGCCGGTCAATTACCGGCTGTGGTTCCGGCCGAGCGCGGCACTCGACCAGTTCCAGGGCCGCGCCGACGTCGAGATCAACGTGCTGAAGCCGGTGGACGCGATCGTGGTGGCCGCGCACCGGCTGCAATTCACCAATGGCCGCATCACGCTGCAGCCGGGCAACATCCAGTTGATCGCCACGCCGCAGGGCCAGGGCGATTACGTGCAACTGCGCCCGGCCAGCGGCACGATCGCGCGCGGCAGCTATTCGTTGCACATGGAATGGCAGGGCATCATCAATTTCGATACGCACGGCGATCCGACCAAGGGCACGGTGGGCAGTTGCGACAACGATCCCTACCCGGGCTGCTCGGCCGCCGAGGGCATGTTCCGCGTCGATCTGGTGGGCACCGACGGCACCAGCAGCGGCGCGGTGCTCACGCAGGGCGAATCGGATCTGTCGCGGCAGTGGTTCCCGGGCTGGGACGAGCCGGCGTTCCGCCCGACCTACGAGGTGTCGGCCGAGGTGCCGCAGGAATGGCGCGTGGTGTCGAACGCGGCCGAAAAGCCGGCGTCGAACGTGGGCGGCGGCTACAAGCTGGTGTCGTTCGACAAGACGCCGCCGATGCCGTCCTACCTGGTGTTCTTCGGCGGCGGGCGCTTCGACGTGCTGGAAGACGACTTCACGAGCCCGCTGCCCGACGGCCGGGGCATGCACCTGCGGATCTTCACGCCGCCGGGCATGAGCGAATGGGCCAAGCCGGCGATGCAGGAAACCAAGCAGGCGCTCGATTACTACTACCGCTACACCGGCATCCCGCTGCCGCTGACCAAGTTCGACACGGTGGCGGCCAACGACAAGTTCAAGGCGCAGAAGGACCTGAACTTCGGCGGCATGGAGAACTGGGGGGCCATCCTCGAATTCGCCGACGACATCCTGCCGAAGCCCGGCACGACGATGTCGAAGTACGGCATGGAAGTGCTCACGCACGAGGCCTCGCATCAATGGTTCGGCGATCTGGTCACGCTCGACTGGTGGGATGACGTTTGGCTGAACGAATCGTTCGCCACGTACTTCGAAACCCGCACCTCGATCCAGTTCCACCCCGACCGCTTCAGTTGGGTGCAGGACGTGGGCGACAAGGCGGCCGTGATCCGCGCCGACATCGGCCCGAATGCGTTCCCGGTGCAGCCGAACTTCAACGCGTTCGGCTCGAACGACTTCGTGGTGAACGCGGGCGCGTTCGTCTACAACAAGGGCGGCCACGTACTGAAGATGCTGGAGGGCTATCTCGGCGACGACGTGATGCGCCGCGGCTTGCAGCAGTATCTGGCCGACTACTCGTTCGGCAACGGCACGCCGCAGCGGCTGTGGGATGCGCTGTCGAACGCCAGCGGCCAGAAGGTCGGCCCGATCGGCGACAGCTTCGTGCGCCAGACCGGCGTGCCGCTGCTCACGCTCGACGCGCAATGCGATCTGACCAAGAACCAGAACGTCGTGACGATCAAACAGGCGCCGTTCCCGAACACCAATGCGTATCCGGGCACGCAGTGGACGGTGCCGGTCACGCTGGCCTATGGCGACGGCCTGATCAAGCGCACCACGCTCGCGCTGAAGGACACGCAGGCGCAGGTGCGGCTCGACGGCTGTTCGGCCGTGCTCGCGAACCCGAGTGGCTTCGACTACTACGTGACGAACTACAGCGATTCGGCCTGGAGCGCGTTGTTGCCGCAACTGTCGAAAACCACCGACCCGGTGCTGCTGACCAACCTGCGCAACGACGCGAGCCTGCTGGTCTCGAAGCAGCTCGCGCCGGCCTCGCGCACGGCCGCGCTCAGTTCGATCACGCCGCCGGCCGCGGTCGCGCTGCGGCAACTGGCGGTGGGCGAATCGGTGGTGCGCCAGACGCGCCCGGTGCTGCGCTACAACGGCAAGTTCGTGGCGCGCAAGCGTAGCGAATAAGCGCTGGCGGCCTCGCGGCCGCGATCCGTTCGCAATGCGTTGGCCCCTCGTCGGCATGCGTGCCGGCGAGGGGCTTTTTCATGGTGGCGCGTGGCGCCGCGCCGCGCGGCCGATGGCGGCGTTCCGTCATCCGACCTCCTCTCGCTCGCGCCATCCGCCCCGGCGAACCTCGTCGGCACCGCCCCGCCCAGCAATGATGACGACGTCTGGTTATCCCCGACAGGCATCCCGCGTTCTACGAGATAGGATATCCGACAACAAATTGGTAAGCCTGCAGTCAGTCGTCCGTCACCGTGCCCGAATGGACGACAGCCCGCCCCGCCACACGACCGCTGTGGCGAAACGGCCGGCGTTTGACGACGTATCAGAATCATGCGAATCCGCAATCGAGGGGGAGATGGATCGCGATGCCGCCCACAACGCGCGCGTCGGCCGATGCCTTTCCATGTTGTCCGATAACTGATGATTTAAAACCCTGCACGCTGGCACGACCGGTTTCCGACCGGCCGTCGCTTGCTGCTGCCTGGCCGCGACCGTTTCCGAAACGCCGTCGCGCGGGACCGTTCGTCCCGCGTCGGGCCGCAGGCGCAGCCGGCATCACGAGGAGGTCGCCCATGGATTGACGCTCGCCGCGCAATTGTTTCGTACACCACAACATTAAAACGATGGAGATACCATGCTTTCGATAACACGGACGCGATCCGCACTCGCCGTCAGCACCGCCGTTGCCCTGCTCGCCCTTGCCGCCTGCGGCGGCGAAACCAGCACCTCGCCCGCATCGGGCTCCGGCGGTTCGGGCGTCGCGTCTACGCTGGCCACTTCGTTGCAGGGCATCGTGTATGGCACCGCCACCACCTCGGTGCCGAGCGGCGCGAACGTGCCGATCACGATGATGGGCCAGATGCGCGCGCTGTTCGACCGGATCAAGGCCGCGCCCGATTTCACGCAAGTGGTAATGGACCTCGGCGACGGCAGCCCCGTGCACGTGCTCGACACCAACACCGGCGACAAATTCCTGCCCGGCAAGCTCGCGCTCGGCCTGTCGTGGATTTTGATCGACATGAAGTCGAAGAACGATCCGCAGTACGCCGATTACCTGGCCGCCTACCAGAAGGTGACAACGGCCATGATGGCCATGAACGGCAGCAACTATCTGTATGCGAACACGTCCTGGGGCGAGTACTACTACCTGGTCGCGCTGAACAACTTCCAGGCGCACGGCATGCTCGACGAGGTGTTCAGCAGCACGATGCTGGCCACGCTCCAGCAGCGCCTGATGTTCTGCGACATGTTCGGCGCCGACGCCAGCGGCAAGACCAACACCTGCCCGGCCAGCGGCACGCCGATCGACATCGCCTCGCTCAATACTGCTCAGAACTACTACGCGGTGTCGTACGGCATCGCCGGCCTGCGTCAGAAGCTCGGCTGGAGCAGCCCGAGCTTTTCATCGAAGACGGATGCGAGCGTGACCGGCATGAACGCGCGCGACGCCCTGCTCTATACGCTGACCAACCATATCCGCAACGATTCGTCGGGCGGATTTTCCGACGAGGCGTCGAACACCAGCAAGACCTACTACGATCAGGCGCGCTTCGACCGCTACAGCACGCTGCTGATCGGCGAGGTGACCGAGCGCACGTTCGAGATGGGCAACGAGGCGAACCTGACGCCCGAGCTGAAGGGCTACTTGCGCAAGTCGGTGGACCTGATCCTGCCGCAGCTCAATACCGACGGCGAAGGCTTCAACTACGGCCGCTCGATCGGCCCGTACGGCGATTCGGCGTTCATGGAGGTGCTGACGGCGGCCGCCAATGCCGGCGTGCTGACCGACGCCGAGAAGCAGGCCGCCTACGCGTATATCTACCGCGCCGCGCTGCGTTTCGAGAACTACTGGTACGACCCGACGCTGCCCACGCCGTCGGTCAACATGTGGGTCAAGGGCCGCGGCACCGATACCTATCGCGGCAAGCCGCGCGCGATGGGCGAGAATTTCAGCCTGCTGCATCAGTACCTGTACGTGAACGCCTGGTGGAACAAGCTCGGCTTCGGCGCAGCCGCCCCGCTGACCGACACGCAGTTCCAGTCCTGGCTCGACAGCACCCAGCCGCACGTCAAGCTGACCTGGTACAACCAGCCGACCGATACCGCGCACCCGTACAGCGCGGCGCTCGTGACGGTGCGCGACGGCAAGCGCGTGATCAACCTGAACCTGAGCCAGGCGCCCGACTACAACTCGTTCACGCCGTACTACCCGGTGCCGTTCTCCGACAAGCTGATCTACGGCACCACCGATCTGGCCTACGCGCTGCTGATCCCGCAGGTCAGCTACAACGGCAAGACCTATCAGCCGGTCACGTACTACCAGAACCTCAACGTGCAGGAGAGCAACGGCCAGGTGGTCGTGAGCTTCGACACGACGAAGTTCCGCGTGGCGTCGAAGAATGCCGCCGCGTCGACCGACCTGGATTTGCAGACGCATACGGTGCTCACGTTCGCGCACGGCTCGATCTCGCGCACCGACACGCTCGGTTCGGCCACGCTGACCGGCAACCTGGCGGTGGAAACCGACTACACGGCGTTCAACGATCTGGCGAGCACCACGGCGAACGCGGACGGCGTGTCGGTCAATTACGGCAACGGCGCGGCCACCGGCTATGCGACCACGGGCTTCTCGAGCTGCGCGCTGTCCGACTTCAGCACGGCGAACAACGCGACCAATCCGCTGTCGACCACGCCGATCGGGCAGTTGCATTCGAAGTTCGCCTGCACGACGCAGCCGTTCACGCTCGGCTCGGGGCAGAGCCGCACGTTGAGCTGGACGCTGAAGTACGCCGACCCGGCTTGATGAGCGGGATGGCGGTGTAAAGGAAAAACGCGACGCCGAAGTGGGCGTCGCGTTTTTTATGAACTCGGCGTTTTGCTTATGGCGCGTTATCGGCCCAGCATCGGCAGCTTCAACCCGGCCTCGCGCGCCGTGTCGCGCGCGAGTTCGTAGCCGGCGTCGGCATGCCGCATCACGCCCGTGGCCGGATCGTTGAACAGCACGCGGCCGAGGCGTTCGTGCGCGGCATCGGTGCCGTCGGCCACGATCACCACGCCCGAGTGCTGCGAGAAGCCCATGCCCACGCCGCCGCCGTGATGCAGCGACACCCACGACGCACCGCCCGCCGTGTTGAGCAGCGCGTTCAGCAGCGGCCAATCGCTGACCGCATCCGAGCCGTCCTTCATCGCTTCGGTTTCGCGGTTCGGGCTGGCCACCGAGCCGGTATCGAGGTGGTCGCGGCCGATCACGATCGGCGCCTTCAGCTCGCCGTTCTTGACCATCTCGTTGAATGCCTGGCCGAGACGGTAACGATCCTTCACGCCCACCCAGCAAATCCGCGCCGGCAAGCCCTGGAACGCGATGCGCTCACGCGCCATGTCGAGCCAGTTGTGCAGATGCGGATCGTCGGGGATCAGTTCCTTGACCTTCGCGTCCGTCTTGTAGATGTCCTCGGGATCGCCCGACAGCGCGACCCAGCGGAACGGCCCCTTGCCTTCGCAGAACAACGGGCGGATATAGGCCGGCACGAAGCCCGGGAAGTCGAACGCGTTCTTCACGCCCATGTCGAGCGCCATCTGGCGGATGTTGTTGCCGTAATCGAGCGTGGCCGCGCCGCGCGCCTGCAAGCTCAGCATCGCCTGCACCTGCTTGGCCATCGATTGCTTGGCCGGCAGCACGATGCTTTGCGGATCGACCTTCTGCGCCTCGCGCCACTGCTCGACGCCCCAGCCTTGCGGCAGGTAGCCGTTGATCGGGTCGTGCGCGCTGGTTTGGTCCGTCACGCAATCGGGCACGATGCCGCGTTCGACCACTTCGGCAAACACGTCGGCCGCGTTGCCGAGCAGGCCGATCGACACCGGCTTGCCGGCGCGCTTGGCTTCGTCGAGCATGGCCAGCGCTTCATCGAGCGTGCTGGCCTTCTTGTCGACATAGCGCGTTTTCAGGCGGAAATCGATGCGCGACTCGTCGCATTCCACGGCCAGCATCGAGAAGCCGGCCATGGTGGCTGCCAGCGGCTGCGCGCCGCCCATGCCGCCGAGGCCGCCCGTCAGAATCCAGCGGCCCGACGGATCGCCGTTGAAATGCTGGTTCGCCACCGAGAAGAAGGTTTCGTAGGTGCCCTGAACGATGCCCTGGCTGCCGATGTAGATCCAGCTGCCGGCCGTCATCTGGCCGTACATCATCAGGCCCTTGCGATCGAGTTCGTTGAAGTGATCCCAGGTGGCCCAGTGCGGCACGAGGTTCGAATTGGCGAGCAGCACGCGCGGCGCATCGGCGTGGGTGCGGAACACGCCCACCGGCTTGCCCGATTGGATCAGCAGCGTTTCGTTGTCCTCCAGATCCTTGAGCGAGGCCAGGATCTGGTCGAAGCAATCCCAGTTGCGCGCGGCGCGGCCGATGCCGCCATACACCACCAGCGCATGCGGATGCTCGGCCACTTCGGGGTCGAGATTGTTCTGCAACATGCGATAGGCCGCCTCGGCCAGCCAGGTCTTGCAAGTCTTCTCGCTGCCGCGCGGCGCGCGGATCACGCGGGTCGGATCGAGACGCGGATCGATATGCTTCGGATGGTTCATGACGGCCCCAGGAAGGAAAGAAGGAATGGCCTGAGTCTATCCGCCTCATGTTGTCTAGACAACTCGTTTTCAATAAAAAACGACGGGTTCGGCCGCCACTCGGTGTTTATCCCGATACGGCATCCGTTCCTTTAAAAACGATATGAGGTGAAGATGAACGACATCATCGTGTCCGGCATTGCGACACGATCCTGTCTAGTCAAGCAGAGGAATAAAGCCAAGGCGCGCCACGAACGGGCGCGCGATCAAACGCTGGCGCTCAGACGCTGCCGGCCAGATGAAACCGCGAGGCGGGATGCCAGAGCTGCACCGAGGTGGCGACCGATTCGCCCACCCACGTGCGCCGCCACATCATCAGGCACGGCTCGCCGATCTCCATCGCGAGATGGCGGCGCACCGGCGCATCGGGCTTTTGCGCGTAGATGCGGAAATCGGCGCGCTGGATCGGCGCGAGCTGCACCATGTAGTGGTTCGGCGTCTCGGTTGTGAAGTCCTGCTCCAGATAATGCGGGAACACTTGCGGATTGACGTAGCGATCCTCGTACTGGATCGGCTCGCCTTCCTCGCAGTGCACGATCAGCGAATGAAACACCGGCCCCTTGATCAGGTTGAGGGCGGCCAATGCTTCGGGGTCCTGGCTGATTTCGAGCGCGAGCACCCTGGCCGTATGCCGATGCCCACGCGAGACGATTTCATCGGCGATGTTGCGGATGTCGAGCACGGTCGATTCGATGTCGCGCGGCGCGACGAAGGTGCCCGAGCCCTGCACGCGCTTGAGCACGCGGTCGGCCGTCAGCTCGCGCAGCGCGCGCGACACGGTCATGCGCGCCACGCCGAACTCCTTCACCAGTTCGGTTTCGGACGGAATCATGTCGCCCGGCTTCCAGGTGCCGTTCTCGATATGGCCGATCACGTAGCGCTTGATCTGCTCGTAGGCGGGTGCCAGCTTGCGCGCGGCCTGGGGCTGCGCTGCATCGTCCACTGCGTTGGTTGTCATCGTTATTCTCGACTTCTTTCGTGAAGGGCCATCGGCCAGCCCTGCCCCGCGCGGCTCGTTACGCTGCTTGTTACACGGCTTGCCACGCTCATCAGCCGCCGACCGCGGCCGGCAGCACGTCGTTGGCCGAGGCCACCGGGCCGCCCGCCACCGAGGGCGCCGCATCGTGCATCAGGGTGCCGTCCACCGGCCGCACCTTCACGGGATCGGGCAGCGGCGGCGGCGCGTCATGCGCGATCAGCCCGAAGGCCAGCGTGATGTCGTCGGCCAATGGCCGATCGTCGCGATAGGTCGCCACGTCGTGGCGAATCCGCATGTAGAGCGTGTCCGTGTACGCGGCACGCGGCGCTTCGACCGGCTGCAGGTCGTAGGCCTGCGCGGCCGCGAGCAATTCTATCCCAAGTATCCGGCAGCTATTTTCGATCACCAGCAGCGCTTTGAGCGCGGCCGGCGTGGCATGGCACAGGTGATCTTCCTGCAGGCCCGAGGTGACGCCGCCGTCCAGGCTGGCCGGCGCGGCTTCGCGCCGGTTGTGCGCCACCAGCGATGCTGCGGTGTACTGAGCGATCATGAAACCCGAACGCGTGCCGCTCGCATGTGCGAGGAACGCCGGCAACCCGCTGACGAGCGGATTGACGAGCCGATCGATGCGCCGCTCGGCCATCGCCGCCACCTGCGCGACGGCCACGGCCAGGCTGTCCATCGCCAGCGCGATCGACGCGCCCACCGCATGCGCCTGCGAATAGACACGCGGGGCCTCGGGCGTGCCCGTCACGATCGGGTTGTCGGTGGTGGACGCCAGTTCGCGATCGACCACTTCGCCGGTCGCCGCCAGCACGTCGCGCGCCGCGCCATGCACATGCGGAATGGTGCGCAGGCTGAGTGGGTCCTGTGTGCGCCGGCCGAGCGCGGCGGCCAGCAGGCCGCTGCCTTCCAGCGCCGCGCGCATGCGCTGGCCCACCCGTGCGAGGCCCGGCGACACGCGAAACGCGAGCGAATCGGCATCGAACGCGGCCATCTGGCCACCGAGGTTTTCGAAGCTCATGGCAGAGACCGCGTCGGCCCAGTCGAGCAGCCGCCCGGCGCGTTGCAGCGCGAGCGCGGCCAGCCCGGTCACGCACGGCGTGCCGTTGACGAGGCTCAGGCCTTCCTTCGCTTCGAGCGACAGCGGCGCGAAGCCGAGCCGCTGCAAGGCGTCCGCGCCCGTCAGCCGTTCGCCGTGCCAGTGCGCGTGGCCCGCGCCGACGCACACCAGTGCGATATGCGCCATGTGGCTCAGGTAGCCGACCGAGCCGTTGGCCGGCACTTCGGGCAGGCAATCGGCATCGAGCAAGGCCACGAGCCGCTCGACCACTTCGAGCCGCACGCCCGAATGGCCGTGCGCGAAGTTGTTGATCGCGGCGGCCATGATCGCGCGCGTTTCCTCGCGCCCGAGCGGCGCGCCCACGCCGACCGCGTGGCTCATCAGGATGTTGTGCGACAGATCGTGCTGATCGGCCGGCGACACCACCACGTCGCACAACGCGCCCACGCCCGTGTTCACGCCGTAGGCGCGGATGCCGCGCACGACGATCTGCTCGACCAGTTGGCGAGCGGCCATGATGCGCTCACGCGCGGCTTCGGAAAGATGCAGCGGTTCGCCGGCCGCGACGGCGGCGATGTCGTGCCAGTCGAGCGGGCGGTCGGTACGGAGGATGGCCATGATCGTGCGTGCCTGCGGATCGTGCGTTGGAAACGGTTGAACGGTTAACCGGTTGAAACAAGGGGCTCAGTTGTTCGTGTTGCGGTCTTCGTGACCGGACACGAAACGGCGGAAGTGCTCGGATTTGTGTTCGCCGAACACCTCGTCGGGCGTGCCGTCCGAATCCACCTGCCCCTGATGCAGGAACATCACGCGGTTCGACACATGGCGCGCGAAGCCCATCTCGTGCGTGACGACCAGCATCGTGCGGCCCTCGTCGGCCAGCGCGCGCATCACGCGCAGCACTTCGCCCACCAGTTCGGGATCGAGCGCGGAGGTGGGCTCGTCGAACAGCATCACCTTCGGATGCATGGCCAGCGCGCGGGCGATCGCCACGCGCTGCTGCTGCCCGCCCGACAAGTGCGCCGGATAGTGGCCGCGCCGGTCGCCCAGCCCGACCTTGGCCAGCAGCGCCTCGGCCTCCTCCACCGCTTCGGCGCGGCTGCGCTTGAGCACGCGCATCGGCCCTTCGATGACGTTTTCGAGCACCGTCATGTGCGACCACAGGTTGAAGTTCTGGAACACCATGCCGAGCTGCGAGCGCACGCGATCCACCTGGCGCGGGTCGCCCGGCTGCAGCGTGCCGTCGCGGCGGCGCTTCATCTTCAGTTCCTCGCCGGCCAGCGTGACCGAGCCGTCGTCGGGAATCTCGAGCAGGTTCAGGCAGCGCAGGAACGTGCTCTTGCCCGAGCCGCTCGCGCCGAGGATCGAGATCACGTCGCCTTCGTGCGCGTCGAGCGAGATGCCCTTGAGCACGTGGTGCGCGCCGAACGATTTGTGGATGTTGCGGGCGGACAGCGCGACAGGGTTGGCGGATTGCATGCGGTTCTCCAGAGTGAGGCTGCCGGTCACGGCGCGGCGCGGGTTTCGAGCGAGGCGGCGGCGCGCGGCGCCACGGCGGGCGCGGCGCGCAGGTGGCGCGACAGCCGCGTTTCGAGCAGGCCGAGCACGCGCACCACGACGAAATTCAGGAACAGGTAGATCAGCGCCGCGCAGACAAACACTTCAGTCGTGCGATAGGTCTGCTGAATGATTTGCTGCGCCACGCCCGTCACTTCCCAGACGGTCACGAGGCTCGCCAGCGCCGTCGATTTGACGAGCAGCACGGCTTCGGTGGAATACGCGGGCAGGCACTGGCGCAGCGCGATCGGGCCGATGATCCGGCGCAGCAGCGAGAAACCCGACAGGCCGATTGCATAGCCGGCCTCGATCTGGCCGACCGGCACGGCCATCAGGCCGCCGCGGATGATTTCGGCCGTATAACCGGCCGTGCACAGCGCCAGCGACAGCACCGCACACACATACGGTTCGCGCAGCACCGGCCACAGAAAGCTCTCGCGGATCACGCCGAATTCGCCGAGCCCGTAGTAGACAAGGAACATCTGGATCAGCAGCGGCGAGCCGCGAAACACCAGGATATAGCCGCGCGCGAAGCGGTTCGGCAGCCAATGCGGCGACACGCGCATCGTGACGATCACCAGCGACAGCAGCCCGCCCAGCACCAGCGACAGGAAGAACAGGCCCAGCGTGGTCGGCACGGCGGCGATCAGTTGCCGCATCGTGTCGAGCAGGAACGGGAAATCGATATGCATGATGGAAAGCCCCGCGTCAGTTGCGTGCGAAGTTGCGCTTGAACGAGCGGCCGACACGCGCCTCGGCCTTGCCGAAGATGCGGTTCGACACGCCCGTCATCGCCAGATACAGCACGCCGCCCGCCACGAAGAACAGGAAGTAGTCGTGCGTCGAGCCGGCCGCCACCTGAGTGGCGCGCAGCAGCTCGGCCAGGCCGGTAACGGAAATCAGTGCGGAATCCTTGAGGCTCAACTGCCAGACGTTGCCGAGGCCCGGCAACGCGAAGCGCAGCACCTGCGGGATCAGGATGCGGCGCGCGGCGGTCAGGCGCGGCATGCCGATCGCGCGCGCGGCTTCGAGCTCGCCGCGCGAGACGGCCAGCACGGCGGCGCGGTAAACCTCGGCCTGATAGGCGCCCGAGATCATGCCGACCGCCACCGCGCCGATCAGGAACGGCGGCACGCCGACGAAGCCGTCGGCACCGAACCACTGGCCGATGGTGGTGACCAGCGTCGAGCCGCCGAAATAGAACAGGTAGATCACGAGCAGCTCGGGCACGCCACGAAACACCGTGGTGTAGCAGTCGCCGAGCACGCGCAGCGTGCGAAAGCGCGACAGCTTGGCGGCCGCGATCAGGCCGCCGAACACGGAGCCGATCAGCAGCGCGGAGATGGTCAGCACGACCGTCATCAGCGCGCCGAGCAGCAGCACGCTGCCCCAGCCTTCCGATCCGAAACCGAGCATGGTGATGATTGACATGACGCCCCCAGGCAAATCCGGCTACAGGTGTAACGGGTCAAAAACGGGTCAAACAACGGGCCAAACGACCGATGCAACGAAAACGGCGCCGTGGGCAACACGGCGCCGCGATACGGCGAAACGCTCAGGGCGTGACGTCCGTCTTGAACCACTTCATCGACAGGCTCTTGATCGTGCCGTCGGCCTTGGCCGCCGCGATCGCCGCGTCGAACTTGGCCTTCAGGTCGGTATCCGTCTTGCGGAACGCGAGGCCTTCGCCCGGGCCCCAGATCGGGCCGGCGACCACCGGGCCGGCCGGCAAGACGTGCGACTTGTCGGCGTTCGCCGTGTAGTAGGTGATGTCGTCGAACGAGGCGTCGATGCGGCCGTTGGCCAGATCGAGGTCACGCTCGGGCGCGCTCTTGTAGACGCGCACCGAGGCGACATCCTTGAAGTTGTTGTTGACGAAGGCCGTGTAGATCGTGCCCGACTGCAGGCCGATGGTCTTGCCCTTCAGGGCGCGGCGCAGCGCTTCGATGGCCGGCGCGTTGCTGCGCGCGTCGTTGTCGAGGCGCAGCGCGGCGGTGTTCGGCGCCGACTTCGGCAGCAGCTTCGGATCGGAGGTGGCGAACGTGGCCGGCGTGGCCGCGTACGGTTGCGACAGCGCGAGGATCTTCTCGCGGTCGGGCGTGATCGAGATCGCATCCATCAGGACATCGAACTTCCCGGCCTGCAGGCCCGGAATCATGCCGTCCCAATCCTGCGTGACCAGGTTGCACTTGAGCTGCGCGTGCGCGCACAGCTTCGCGACCAGCTCGGGCTCGAAGCCGCCCAGCTTGCCGCCCGGCAGCGTCAGGTTCCACGGCGCATAGCTGCCGTCGAGTGCGATCGTGACGGTTTTCCAATCTTTCGCCTGCGCGGCGCCGGCCATCATCGCGGATCCGAACACCGCGCCGATCAACAGCGAAACGAGACGGCTGTGCTTACTCTTCATGTCGACATTCCCCATAGGTTTGGAACTACCAGCCAAGCTAACGAGCGATCTTGTATAGACAAGAATGAGTTAACAAAAACGCATTGGCAAGCAATTTCGCCAAAACGAACGGCGACCTAGGGGATACCCTGAACGCTTTATTCCATATAGGTTTCAGACGAATCAGCATGCGCGATCGCGGTGCATGATTGCGACTTGCCGGGGAATCGATGCTTCGCACCACCAAGTTAACTAGTCAACTTGGTGCGAGCGTATGAAGCTCACGACAGCCCGCGCGCGATCACGCGCTCGGCGAACGCCTCGACCACGGCCGGCAAGGTCCGGCCACGCCGCTTGATCAGCGCCACGGGCCGCACGAACGCCGGATCGTCGATCGGCCGCGCCACCAGCTCCGGCTCGGCCAGCACCTCGCGCGCCGAGGCCGGCAGGATCGTCACGCCCAGCCCGCCGCGCACCATCGCCACCGCCGTCATCATATAGGTCGGCTCGCAGGCGATCTCGGGCGCGAGGCCGGCGCCGGCCAGCGCGGCATCCACCACCGCGCGCACGCTGGTGCCGCGCGCCGTCAGCACCAGCGGCGCGGCCGCCACCTCGGCGGCCGTCACGCTGCGGCGCCTCGCCAGCGGATGGCTGCGCGGGCACACCGCCACCAGCCGGTCCGCGCCCGTATGCAGCACTTCGAGCGCGGGGTCGAGCGCCTCGCCGCCGGTCAGGCCGAGATCGGCCTCCTCGTTGCGCACCAGTGCCTCCACGGCGCTCGCCACGCCGTCGCGGATCTCGAAGCGCGCGCGCGGCACCTGCTCGCGGAACGCGCGGATCAGTTCCGGCAGCGTGCTCGCGGCGAACGTCGGCAGGCAGGCGAGCCGCACCGTGCCGGCCGTGCCGTCGCCCAGCGCTCGGGCGTCGCGCAGCACCCGCTCCATGTCGTCGAGCGAGCGCTGCAGCAGCGGCAGCAGCTCGCGCCCGGTTTGCGTCAGCGCCACGCTGCGGCTGTTGCGGTCGAACAGCCGCGCGCCCACGGTGTCCTCCAGCCGGCGGATCTGCACCGTCAGCGCGGGCTGCGAAAGATTGAGGCGCGCCGCGGCGCGCGTGAAGTTGCCGGCCTGCGCGACGGTCACGAAGGCACGCAATTCGCGGAGATTCAGATCCATAAAAGTTCGTGATTGCTGCAATCAAATCATTTCAATTGCGTTATCGCGTTTGCGAACTTACGCTCGGCCGAATCAAAAGACAAGACCGGAGACACCATCATGCTGCCGTTACTGGGGCTGGCCACCATCGTCGTGCTGCTCGGCGCGATCCTCTCGAAACGCATGTCGCCGCTGGTCGCGCTGATCCTCGTGCCGATCGCGGCCTCGCTGATCGGCGGCTTCGGGCTGCAAACCAGCGCATTCGTGGTCGGCGGCCTGAAAAGCCTGGCCCCGGTGGTCGGCATGTTCGTGTTCGCGATTCTGTATTTCGGCGTGATCACCGATGCCGGCACGCTCGATCCGATCATCGACCGCATCCTGCGCGCGGTCGGCACGCGGCCCACGCGGATCGTGATGGGCACCACGCTGCTGGCGCTGCTGATCCACCTCGACGGCTCCGGCGCGGTTTGCTTCCTCGTAACGATTCCGGCCATGCTGCCGCTCTACGACCGCCTCGGCATGGACCGCCGCGTGCTCGCGGCGGCCGTGTCGATGGCGGCCGGCATCAACTTCCTGCCGTGGACCGGCCCGATGATCCGCGCCTCGGCCTCGCTGCACCTGCCCGTCTCGGCGCTGTTCAATCCGCTGATTCCGGTGCAGGCGGTCGGCCTCGCGTTCGTGTTCGGTGCGGCCTGGTGGCTCGGCCGCCGCGAGGAGCGGCGGCTCGGCGCGAACCTGGGCGGCGGCGCGATCCCGATGCCCGAGCGCGTGTTGAGCGCCGACCAGCAGGCGCTGCGCCGCCCTCGCCTGTTCGGGTTCAACCTGGTGTTGACGGTGCTGGTGCTCGGCACGATGGTGGTGATGGGCGAGAAGATCCCGCCCGCGCTGATGTTCATGGTGGGCTTCTGCATCGCGCTGCTCGTCAACTATCCCGACGTGGACATGCAGCGCAAGCGCATCGACGCGCACGCGCGCGCCGCGCTGATGATGGCCGGCATCCTGCTCGCGGCCGGCGTGTTTACCGGCGTGATGCAGGGCAGCGGCATGCTCAAGGCGATGGCGAGCGCCGCGGTGGGCTTCGTGCCGCCGTCGATGGCCGGCCATATTCCGGTGGCGCTCGGGCTGCTGTCGATGCCGTTGAGCCTGCTGTTCGATCCGGACTCCTTTTATTTCGGCGTCCTGCCGGTAATCGCCGAGGTGGCGGGCCAGCTCGGCGTGCCGGCGCTCCATGTGGGCCAGGCCGCGCTGCTCGGGCAGATGACCACCGGCTTCCCGGTCAGCCCGCTGACGCCCGCCACGTTCCTGGTGGTCGGGCTGTGCGGCATCGAGCTGGCCGAGCACCAGAAATTCACGTTCCCGCTGCTGTTCGGCGCGTCGGTCGTCATGACGATCGCCTGCGTCGCGTTCGGGATCTTCGCCCTGTGAGGCGGCGCGCGCTGCCGTTGCCCATTTTGCCGCCCATTTCGTCGCTCATTTCGTCGCGCAAGCGACCGGACACCTCGTCATGACCGATCTTTCCTCCGCCCGGCGCGTGCGGCTCGGCGCCGGCGCCGGCTACTCGGGCGACCGCATCGAGCCGGCCGTCGAACTGGCCGAGCACGGCGCGCTCGACTATCTGATCTTCGAATGCCTGGCCGAGCGCACCATCGCGATCGCGCAGCAGGCGCGGCGCGGCAACCCCGCGCTCGGCTACGACCCGCTGCTCGGCGCGCGCATGCGCGCGGTGCTGCCGGCCGCCGCGCGCCACCGCGTGCGGATCGTCTCGAACATGGGCGCGGCCAACCCGCTGGCCGCCGCGCGCGAGACGGCGCGCATCGCCACCGAACTCGGCGTCGGCCCGCTGAAAGTGGCTGCCGTGACCGGCGACGACGTGCTCGACGCCGTGCTGCGCGGCGCGTTCCGTTTCGTCGAATCGGGCGACGACGTGGCCGCCTACCGCGAGCGCATCGTGTCCGCGAACGCCTACCTGGGCGCGGCGCCGATCGTCGCCGCGCTCGCCGCCGGGGCCGACGTGGTGCTGACCGGCCGGGTTGCCGATCCGTCGCTGTTCGCCGCGCCGTTGATCCACGAATTCGGCTGGCGCATGGACGACTGGGCCACGCTCGGCCAAGCCACCGTGGTCGGCCATCTGCTCGAATGCGCGGGCCAGGTGACCGGCGGCTATTTCGCCGACCCGGGCTGGCTCGACGTGCCGGACCTCGCGCGGCTCGGCTTTCCGATCGGCGAGGTGGAGGCCGACGGCGCGGTGACGATCACCAAGGTGGCCGGCTCCGGCGGGCGCGTGGGCCTCGACACCTGCCGGCAGCAGTTGCTGTACGAGATTCACGATCCCGCGCGCTACCTGCAACCCGACGTGACGGCCGATTTCAGCGCCGTGACGATGGCCGACGCCGGCCCCGACCGCGTGCGCGTGACGGGCGGGATCGGCCGGGCGCGGCCCGACACGCTGAAGGTGTCGGTGGCCTACACCGACGGCCATATCGGCGAAGGCCAGATCTCCTACGGCGGCCCCGGCGCGCTGGCGCGCGCGCGGCTGGCCGGCGAGATCGTGCGCGAGCGGCTGCGCCTGACCGGCGTGCCGGTGAGCGAGTTGCGCATCGATCTGATCGGCGTGGATGCGCTGTACGGCGCGACCGATATCGGCGGCAGCGGTGAACCCGCCGAAGTAAGGCTGCGCGTGGCCGCGCGCACCGCCACTGCCGCCGACGCGGTGCGGATCGGCAACGAAGTGGAAACGCTGTATACGAACGGCCCCGCCGGCGGCGGCGGCGCGACCAAGGCCGCCCGCGAGGTGCTGGCCGTGCAATCGGTGCTGCTGCCGCGCGAACAGGTGCGGGCCGGCTTCGAAATCGTGGAGGACAACGATGCAACTGCGTGAACTCGCGCATTCGCGCACGGGCGACAAGGGCAATACGCTGAACGTTTCGGTGATCTGCCGCGATGCGCGCGACTACGCGCACCTGCGCGAGCATCTGAGCGCCGAGCGGGTGAAGGCCTGGCTCGGGGCCTTCGTGCACGGCGAGGTGCGGCGCTACGAACTGCCCGCGCTGGCCGCGTTCAACTTCGTGCTCGACGATGCGCTCGGCGGCGGCGTGACGCGTTCGCTCGCGCTCGACGCGCACGGCAAATCGGTCAGCTCGGCGCTGCTGGCGATCGAGGTGCCCGCGCCGCCGCGCTGATCAACGCCGATATCAACACCGATGCCGATGCCCGCTCCCGCATCCACCGGCAGGAACATGCTTAGCTGAATAACTTGGTTGGTGCGGGCCGCCCGCGGCGCGAACATGACCGGTTGCTTCGACCCGATCGAGAAAACCGTATGTCCGCTTCCCTTCCCCGCTTCGGCGTGTGGGCGCTCGTGCATGGCAGCCGCGCCGCGCTGCAGGACCCCGACGAGCCGTACGACGCCTCCTGGGCGCGCAACAAGGCGCTCGTGCTGGAAGCAGAACGGCTCGGCTACGATTCCGTGCTGGTGGCCCAGCACACCATCAATCCGCATCGGCCCTCGCTCGACCAGCTCGAGGCGTGGACCGCCTCGGCCGCGCTCGCCGCGCTGACCGAGCGCATCGAGATCATCGCCGCCATCAAGCCGTATCTCTACCATCCCGTCGTGCTGGCGAAGATGGCGCAGCAGATCGAGCACATCAGCGGCGGGCGCTTCGCGATCAATCTCGTCAATGCCTGGAACCGGCCCGAGCTGGAGCGTGCCGGGATCGGCTTCGCCGAGCACGATGCGCGCTACGCCTACGGACGCGAATGGATCACCGTGGTGGACGCGCTGCTGCGCGGCGAAACCGTGCGCTTTGCCGGCGAGCACTTCCGCATCGACGATTACGCGCTGCGGCCCACCGACCCGTTCCGGTCGCGGCCGCGCATCTACGTGGGTGGGGAATCGGAGCCGGCGCGCGCGCTGGTGGCCGACAAGGGCGACGTGTGGTTCATCAACGGCCAGCCGCTCGACGACGTCGAAACCTTGATCGCCGATTTGAATGCACGGCCGCGGCCGGCCGGGGCCGCGCCGCTGCGCTACGGGCTGTCGGCGTTCGTGATCGCGCGCGAGAGCGCCGCGCAGGCCGAGGCGCACCTCGCGCACCTGTTCGCGCTGGCCGAACTCGACAAGCCGCTGCGCGAGGAACAGAAGCAGCACATCGATCCGAACGCGGTGATGTGGCGCAACTTCGCGCAATCGGCGCGCGTCGGCTCGAACGGCGGCACCGCGGCCGGGCTGGTCGGCAGCTACGACGAGGTGGCCCAGCGCATCGCCGCGTTCCATCGCGCCGGCATCGAGCTGTTCATGCTGCAGTTCCAGCCGTTCGAGGCCGACATGCGGCGCTTCGCCGAGGAAGTCGCGCCGCGCGTGCGGCGCTTGCTGACGCGTTGAGCGGGCGCGGCGGCCGGGCCGCCGGTGCCGCTGTCGCTGTCGCTTTCGTTCAGAACGGGTTGGCGATCTTGCCGGTGGGCGCCGGCGGTTCGTCGGCCAGTTTGGCCGGCAGATTGGGCGTGGCCTTCAGCACCTCGACGATGCTCGTCACGGCCGCCAGCAGCGCTTGCGCGCGCTTGAGCCCTTCCTGATCGCGCGCGATCTCCAAATCGCCGCTGATCTGGATGCGCGACGGATCGTTGCTGATCGTCAGCGCGTCGCCGGCGATATTGACGACGCTGGCGTCGTCCGCGAAAGCGGTGAAATTGGTCTTAGACACCCGACAACCCTCCTGGCTTTGAATCCTTCAGTCGTTCCGGCACGCCCAGGAAGCGCAGCCCGCTGGCCGCCTCCAGTTCGTGCACGGTTTCGATATCGTACCGTTTCGCGTTGACGTTCTTCACGACGATCGCGAACGCCGTGTTCTTCGAGGGCAGATAGACGAGCTTGAAGATATCCGTCGGCACGATCACGCGGCTCTCGCCGATCGTCTGCAACTCGCTGCCATGGAACATCGGCCCCGTCACCACGTAGGCCTCGCCGTTGCGCACGGCCATCGCCCGCACCGCTGCCTCGATGTGCGCCCACAGGCGGCGGTTGTTCTGCGGATTCTGCGGGATCATGTTCGCCAGCGAGAACGATTCGGCCATCGCCTGATCGTTCCAGCGATCGCCGGCCGGGCTCAGGTGGCCACGGTCGTAGCCGCTGCGTCGGTAGTCGGCCAGCGTGGCGCTGTCGCCGGCCGGCAGCCGGCGCTCGACGAAGAAGCGGTTGGTGCGCACCTCGTCCTTCGCGTCGGCCAGATGCGCGGCCGTCAGATGCTCGGCCGACCACAACGGCGTGTGCGTGACGCCGGAATGCAGCACGACGAAATCCGAATAGCAGATCAGGCGCGTCTGGCGCGCCATCTTCGGATTCGTAAGTACGGGTTCCTGGCCGGACGGGGAGAATTGTGGGCACGACGACGCGAATGCGGTCGCGGAGATCGTCAGCGCGCAGAGCGCGGCGAGCCATTTCATGGGTGGGGGCGCGGAGAAAAAAGCGCGAATTGTAGCGGACCCGAATGCATGGCGACATATCGGCGGGCAAGCCCGCGTATCGATGTCGCACCGCGTCCACCCCAATACCGCCCCTTCCCGCGCTCAACGTCCCCAGCGCAGCACCAACGGATCGAGTTGGCGCGCGATCCGCAACAGGCTCGCGCGCGTGGCCGGATGCATGTCGGGCAGCGGATGGCGCATCGCGTCCGACGCAATCACCCCACCGGCCTTCATCAGCACCTTGGCGGTGGCAATGCCGCCCTGGCGGTTCTCGTGAAGGATCAACGGCAGCCAGCGCTGGTAATTGCGCTCGGCCTCCGCCGCGTTGCCCGCCGCCCACGCATCGACAATCGTGCGAATGCCGTCGGGATAGCCACCGCCCGTCATCGCGCCGGTCGCACCGGCTTCGAGATCGGCCATCAGCGTGATCGCCTCCTCGCCGTCCCACGGGCCGACGATCGCGTCGCCGCCCAGCGCGATCAGCTCGCGCAGTTTCGCGGCCGCCTGCGGCACCTCGATCTTGAAGTACGACACGTTCGGAATCTCGAGCGCCATCCGCGCCAGCAGCGCGGCCGACAGCGTCGTGCCGCTGGCCGGCGCGTCCTGGATCATGATCGGAATCTCGATCGCGTCCGACACCGTGCGGAAGAACGTGTAGATCGCCGCCTCGCTCGCGCGGAACGTCGCGCCGTGATACGGCGGCATCACCATCACCATCGCGGCGCCCGCATCCTGCGCGCGGCGACTGCGTTCGGCGCACACGGCGGTGCCGAAATGCGAAGTCGTGACGATCACCGGCACGCGGCCCGCCACGTGGTCGAGCACGCAGTGCATCACCGCGTCGCGCTCGTCGTCGGCCAGCGAGAATTGCTCGGAAAAATTCGCGAGCACGCACAGGCCGGTCGAGCCGGCGTCGATCATGAAATCGACACAGCGGCGCTGCCCGTCGAGATCAAGACGGCCGTCGGCGGCGAAGATGGTCGGCACGACCGGGAACACGCCCGCATAACGCGGGCTGGAAACGCTCGATTGCATCTAGGCAACTCCTTGCAACGGATAGGGGAAGGTCAGGTGATCGCGCCGATCTGCCAGGGCACGAACTCGTTCTGTCCGTAGCCGTGTTGCTCGCTGCGCGTCGCGCGGCCCGAGGCGGCATCGAGCATCATCCCGAACAGCGTCGCGCCGAGTGCATCGATGCGGGCGCCGCCATCGAGCACGTCGCCGCAGTTCAGGTCGATGTCGTCGGCCTGGCGGCGCCACAGCGCGCTGTTGGTGGCCAGCTTCAGCGACGGCGTGGGTGCGCAACCGTAGGCCGAGCCGCGCCCTGTCGTGAAGCAGATCAGGTTCGCGCCGCCCGCCACCTGGCCGGTGGCCGAGATCGGGTCGTAGCCCGGCGTATCCATGAACACCAGGCCCTTGGCACGCACCGGCATCGCATATTCGTAGACGTCGACCAGGTTCGTGCTGCCGGCCTTGGCGATACCGCCGAGCGACTTCTCGAGCACCGTGGTCAGCCCGCCGGCCTTGTTGCCGGCCGACGGGTTGTTGTTCATCGCGGCATGATGGCGCTCGCAATATTCTTCCCACCAGCGGATCCGCGCGACCAGCTTCTCGCCCACCTCACGCGTGAGCGCGCGGCGCGTGAGCAGGTGCTCGGCGCCGTAGATCTCGGGCGTCTCCGACAGGATGGCCGTGCCGCCATGCCGCACCAGCAGGTCCACGGCCGCGCCGAGCACCGGGTTCGCGGTAATGCCCGAATAGCCGTCCGAACCGCCGCACTGCAGACCGACCGTCAGATGGCTCGCGCCGACCGGCTCGCGGCGCACCGCATCGGCCGCTGCCAGCATCGATTCGATCATCGCGATGCCCTTCTCGATGGTCTTGCGCGTGCCGCCGCTGTCCTGGATCGTGAACGTGCGCAGCCGCGCATGTTCGCTCAGCCCCTGCGTTTCGAGCAGGCGCGGGATCTGGTTGGTTTCGCAGCCGAGCCCGATCACCAGCACCGAGGCGAAGTTCGGATGGCAGGCGTAGCCGCCGAGCGTGCGTTGCAGGATCGCGAGCGCCTCGCCGTCGGGATCGACGGCGCAGCCCACGCCATGCGTGAGCGCCACCACGCCGTCCACGTTCGGGTAGGCGGCCAGCGCCTCGGGATGGATGTCGCGGCGAAAGTGATCGGCGATCGCCCGCGCGACCGTTGCCGAACAATTCACGGAAGTCAGGATGCCGATGTAGTTTCGGGTGGCCACGCGGCCGTCCTCGCGCACGATGCCGTCGAACGTGGCGCGCTGTGCCGGCGCCATGTAGGCCGTGTCGTGCGTGCCTTCGCCGAATGCGTAGTCGCGCGCGAATTCGCCCATGTCGAGGTTGTGGGTGTGGACGTGCTGGCCGGGCCGGATCGGCTGGCTCGCGAAGCCGATGATCTGACCATAGCGGCGCACCGGCGCACCGGCCTCGATCGCGCGCGTCGCGACCTTGTGGCCGGCGGGCACCAGGCCCGCGACGACGACACCCTCGTCGTCGAGCTGCGTGCCGCCCACCAGTTGCTCGACGGCGACGACCACGTCGTCGGCGGGATGCAGCCGGATCGCGCGGGTGCGCGGCGCGGCCGACGCCGGCGCGGTTTCGGTGGAGAGTGAGGACATGATGGTTTCCGTGTGAAGCGTGCAAATCGTGCGACGGTGGCGACTCAGTCTAGGCCCCGGTCGCGGTAATCGATGAGGCTCGCGCAGACAGCCAGGCCGAACGCGGCCACGACGAAGAACATCAACGCGAGGAAGTAGGTGCCGGTGAACTGCACGATCAGGCCGATCAGGATCGGCACGATGACGCCGACGATGTTGCCGCTGAAGTTCATCGCGCCGGCCAGCAGGCCCGCGCGGGACTGGCCGCCGAGCGCCGCCGGCACGCCCCAGAACATGCCGCACCAGCGGATGAAGAACAGCGCGATCGACAGCAGCACCACCACGCTGACCAGGCCGGTCGCGAAGCTCACGGCAAGGATCGCCACGGCCGAGACGAAGCCGGCCGTCGCGAACATCAGGCGCATCACGCGATTCGGCTCGCCGCCGGCCGAGCGCCATTTGTCCGCGAGCCAGCCGCCGAACAGTTCGCCGACGAAGCCGAACATGAAGATCACGAACGTCGCGCCGCCCATCTGCTTGAGATCGAAGCCGTGCGCCTTGTGCAGATAGCTCGGCATCCAGGTCATCAGTCCGTAGAACACGCTGTTGTAGCAGGCCCAGCTCGCGAACATGAACAGCACCGAGCGGTCGCGCAGCAACTCGCGAAACGGCACGCCGGCCTTCGGTTCGCCGGTGCGGGCTTGCGCCGCGTGCGCCGTCACGTGCGCGAGTTCGGCTGCGTTCACGCCCGCATGCTCCGACGGGTGATTGCGGATGTACCACCATGCGGCGATGCCCACCACGATGGTGCCGACGCCGGCCACCACGAACGCGAGCCGCCACGAGCCGAGGCCCGTGATCAGCGCGGTGATGATGATCGCGCCGCAGGCCGAACCGAGCGGCGCGCCGCCGTCGAGCAGCGCCGCGCCGCGGCCCCGCTCCGACGGCGTGAGCCAGGTGCCGGCCAGTTTCGCGCCGGCCGGCATGATCGGCGATTCGGCGATGCCCAGCCCGAGCCGCGTCAGCAGCAGCGGCACCCAACTGAAGCAGACCGCCGCGACCGCCTGGCAGGCGCCCCACCCGATCGTGGCAAGGCCGACGATGGTGCGCGCCTTGAAGCGATCCACCAGGAGCCCGCTCGGAATCTGCATCAGCGCGTAGGTCCAGAAGAACGCGCTGAGCAACACGCCTTCCATCGCCGGCGACAGGCGGAATTCGGTCGAGATGATCGGCAAGGCGACCGACAGCGAAGCGCGGTCGATGTAGTTGATCGACGACAGCAACAGCAGCAGCCAGAAAATCCGCCATCGCACGGCGGTGGGCGCGGCGGTTGTCGCATGAGCCGCCTGGCGCGGTCCGGTCGAATCTTCGAGGTGCATGGGGTGTCTCCGGTGGGTGGCTGCCGGCCGCTTTCTTCGAAGCGTTGGCCAACTAATATACTAATTGGCAATTATAGGGAACTCGCCTCCCTCCGGCACCCGTGTAAACCCGCTGCTGGCACGCGCTGAACGGATCGCATTGGCCGGTTGGCGCACCGTCGCAGGCCTGTGCACTAATATACTGATCGACCAGTCGCCGCTGCCCGCCACCTTTCTCCCGATTTATGAAGTCAGAACTCAGCGTCCAGGACGCCTTCGTTGCCCAGCTCATCCCCGTCGATTTCGCGCTCGATCGCGCTCAGGCGTTGTCCGGCCAGGTGCATGCGCTGCTACGCGACGCAATCGTGACGATGACGCTGCACCCGAACGACGTGATCTACGAACGCGCGATCGCCGAAGCGCTCGGCGTGTCGCGCACACCGGTACGCGAGGCCTTGTTGCAATTGGCCCGCGAGGAACTGGTGTTGATCGCCGCGCAATCGGGCACCTTCGTCGCGCCGGTGCGACGCGAGCAATTCGTCGAAAGCGCGCTGATCCGCAAGGTGTTGGAAACCGCGGCCATCCGGCGCGCGGCCGAGGTGATCGGGCAACACGAACTCGATCAATTGCACGATATCCAGGACGCGCATCGGCGCGCGATCGCACGCGACAACGCGGTGGCCGCGATTGCCTGCGACAACGCATTTCATGCCGGCGTCAGCACCGCGGCGCGGCTGCCGCGCGTGCAGCAACTGGTCGAATTCGTGCGCGCCCCGATCGACCGCGTGCGGCATGTGACGGTGCGCGACCCGGTGGTCGGCGAAGTCACGCTGGCGCAACATCAGAAGGTGCTCGACGCGCTGGCCCGGCACGACGCCGATGCCGCCGAACGCGCGCTGCACGAGCATCTCGACGATGCCTACGCGCGCCAGCAGCAGGCCTACGACGCGCATGTCGCGCTGTTCGAGGGGGAATGACAGACCGGCAAAACACGGCGGCGGGCGCATGGCCCGGTCAAACGGCCGAGGTTCGAGCCACCCGCCAAACCGTTTACAATCCCACCCCCGCACCTCCCAACCCCACCCACCCGATGAGCACCGGCACCGACACCCCCACCGACGACGATCTCCCCGTGATCCACGAAAACACCCTCTGGCGCGACACCGGCTGGACGGCCCGCGTGATCAAGAACGAGGACGACGATGGCTGGGCGGTCGAGATGATCAAGGACGGCGAGGCCGAGCCGGCGCTGGTCGGCCCCTGGACCATGGGCCGCGACAAGAAGAACCCGAAGCCGCTCGACGCGAACGCGTTCCGCACGCTGGTCAAGACGGCCTCGGAAGTGCTGCGCCGCCACGAGCAGCAGCGCGCCGCGACGCTGCACAAGCAGGTGACGGTACACACCGATACCGGCAGCATCTCCGTCACGCTCGACATCGTCCCCGACGAAGACGAACCCTACGCCGTCCTCAAGGCGTTCGACGACGCCGGCGACGCGCTCGCGGAACTCACCGTCAACGCCGGCTTCCGTCTCGACAAGGCCAGCGCCACGCGCTGGGTCGCCCGCGATTTCGAACGGCCCGACTGACGGCCCCGACACGCCCGCCCGGGCATCGGCATTCGCGCCGCGAAATTCGCCCATGCCCGGTCATTCGACCGATGCGTCATCTCCGCGAAAGCCGTCAATTCAATCCTCCGAAATAATCCGCAAGTCCCGGCCGGCCCTTCCCGGCCCGATTATTTCCACACGTGAAGCCAGCCCATCCGGGCACAAACGCGCGACAAGCCGCCCCGCCTAATCGGCAATTCGGCCGGTTTCTGCATAGTGGTATTCCATATATCTCGTGCGCTTGTCGGCCTCTTTCGTCTGGTATACCGTATGCCATCTTAATCGCCCGGCCCGCTGCGGCGCATGGCGTGTTCCGTTGTCGCCACTCTTTTCATTCACATGCAGAATCTTTCGATCGGCAAGAAATTGTCCACGGCGTTTTGCGCCGTCATCGCGGTCTTCCTCGTCAGTTCGGCCGTGTGTTGCTACGGCATCGCTGCGATCGACCACAAGCAGAAACAGAACGCCGTCTCGGCGCAAGCGCAGTTGGTCATCAAGGACGCCACGGCCGATTACCTGAACATCATCTGGTCGCTGCTGGCCTACAACCTCGACGGCCAGCCGGGCCACATCAAGTGGAAGATCGACCACATCGGCGATTTCGCGCAGCACATGGCGGCAATCAAGGCGCTCGATCCGCAGGACACCGAATTGAATGGCCTGGCGGACCGGGCGCAGGCGCAATACGACGCCTGGGCCGCCAAGGTGGTGAATCCGATGATCGAAATGCGCTCGCACGTCAACGACGGCAGCGCCACGCTCGCGCAGTTGAGCGCGCTGACGGAAGGCTTCGGCAGCTATCTGGGCACGGACGCGATGATCGCGGCGGTCGATGCGCTCGACAAGGCCGAACGCCAACGCATCGCGATGCGCACCGACGCGCTGGCCTCGCTGCGCCACACGATCAACCTCAGCGTGCTGCTGGCCGCGGCGCTCGCGGTGGTGTGCGCCGCGTTCGCGGGCCGCTGGCTCGTGACGGCAATCCGCGATCCGCTCGCGCGTGCGGTGGAGACGGCGCAGGCCATCGCGGCCGGCCGTCTCGACAGCCGGATCGAACGCCACCGCACCGACGAAACCGGCCGGCTGCTGGCGGCGATGCATGCGATGCAGGCCTCGCTGCAAACCATCGTCGGCTCGGTGACAAGCGGCGTGGAGGCGGTCAAGGTGGGCGCGGCGCAGATCGCGGCGGGGAATACGGATCTGTCGTCGCGCACCGAGCAGCAGGCGGCGGCGCTCGAGGAAACCTCGGCCACCACTCACGAACTGAACGAAGCGGTACGCCAGAACGCCGAAAGCGCGCGCCACGCGTGCAGCGTGATCGAGCGCGCGATGGCATCGGCCAACGCAGGCAGCGCGATGTCGAAGCAGATGATCGCGACGATGAACGAAGCGTCGGGCAGCGCGGAGAAAATCGCCTCGATCACGTCGATCATCGAGGGCATCGCGTTCCAGACCAACATCCTTGCGCTGAACGCGGCCGTGGAAGCGGCCCGTGCCGGCGCCGAGGGCCGCGGCTTCGCGGTGGTGGCCTCGGAAGTGCGCTCGCTGGCGCAGCGCTCGTCCACGGCGGCCAAGGAAATCAAGGAACTGATCGAGCGCTCGACGGCCTCGATCGGCGGCGGCGCGACGCGCGCGCAGGACATGGGCGCGACCATCACGCAATTGCAAGCGGATATCGCGGTGGCGAAGGATGTGGTGGAAGCGATCTCGCAGGCGTCGAGCGAACAGAGCCGCGGCCTGGAACAGGTCAGCCAGGCGATCGCGCAGATGGATCAGGTCACGCAGCAGAACGCCGCGCTGGTGGAGGAAGCGGCCGCGGCGTCGCACGCGCTCGACGAGCAAGCGGTGCGTTTGCAGGGCGCGGTGGCGGTGTTCTCGCACTGAGCCGACGCACCCTGCCCGCCCATTCATTGACCGTTGCGCGCGCAACGGTCCCGATGATGTTCAGCAGCCGGTGTTCTTGACGCGTTCGACTTCCAGCCCGAACCATGGGCGCAGTCGCGTGCCGAGCACGTTCCCCGCGAACGCGCACACGAGCCACAGCCAGCCGTGCACGCTGCCCGACACGATGCCGCTGAAGTACGCACCGATATTGCAGCCGTACGCGAGCCGCGCGCCATAGCCGAGCAGCAGGCCGCCCACCACGGCGGCGATCAGCGAGCGCATCGGAACGCGCCACACCGGCGCGTAGCGGCCGGCCAGCGAGGCCGCCGCCATCGCGCCGAGCACGATGCCGATATCCATCACGGTGGTCACGTCGTGGCTGGCGGGCGCGGACAACGCGGCCGCATTCGGGCCGGCCAGCCAATACTTCCAGTTCGCCACGTCCACGCCGAACAGCGCGAAGCCCTTGGCGCCCCACAGCGCGAACGCCGAGGTCACGCCCCACGGCCGCCCCGACAGCGCGAGCGTCGCGAAGTTGAGCACGGCCAGCGCCACCGCGCCGGCCAGCATCGGCCACGGGCCGTGCAGCCAGGGCGACGCGTGCGGCGCGCGCTCGGTGGCGTTGACGAGCCGGCCGTGACGGCGCTTCTCGATCGCCACGGTGAGCGCCGCGATCGCCGCGAACACGGCGAGGTTCAGCACGACGGCGGGCAGCACACCGAGCGTCCTGACCAGCGAAATCGGCGGCAATTGCGGCATCGAAGTCCAGAACGGCATGTGCGCGGTGGCCACCACCGAGCCGACGATGAACGCCAGCAGCGTGACGATCATCCGCGTGCTGCCGCCGCCGACGGTATACAGCGTGCCCGAGGCGCAACCGCCGCCGAGCTGCATGCCGACGCCGAAGATGAACGCGCCGACGATCACCGAGGTGCCGGCCGGCGACACCAGCCCGGTGACGGGCTGGCCGAACAGCGAGCCGGCCGACAGCGCCGGGAAGAACAGCAGCACGCCGATCGCGAGCATCAGCATCTGCGCGCGCAGGCCGGCGCCGCGGCCGTCGGCGATGAACACGCGCCATGCCGACGTGAAACCGAACGCGGCGTGATACAGCGTCATGCCGAGCAGCGCGCCGACCACGTAGAGCGCGGCCTGGCGCACGCTGACGGACTGCGCGAGATACACGGCGCCGAGCGCGACGAGCAGCAACGCGACGCCGAGCGATTTCGGATTGATGGAATCGAGGGCACGCGGTGCGCGCGCCGGCGACGAAGGCAAGGTCGACATGAGCGGATCGGACAGGAAACGTAACGGGAGAGGAACAGCGTGCCGGCGGCGCGCGGCCCGACATGCGAGCCGTCGCGCGCGAGATCGCGACGCGGCCCAGGAGGCGGACCGAAGCGGCGATCGGATCAATCGCGGCCTGGGCGCGGCCGGCATGTCGCGGGGTGCGCGAGCGGGCTGCCCGGGCAGGCCAGGCAAGCCCGAGCGGCCGCAAGCGTAGCACGAAACGCATGACGAGACCGAGGCCTGACCAGCCTCATCGGTCGCACTGCCAATCGTCAGGTTTCCGGATCAATGCCCTCGCCGCACACGCCGTTCAATGCGAGCCGCGCTCGAAACTGAAGACGCGTTCGGCGCGCGGGTTGCCATCGCGCTCGACCACCGTGGTGCCGCGCTCGCGCACCTGCCAGCCCGGCTTGGCGGCGATTTCGGCCGGCGGCTGGCTGTCGATGCCGCCGAGGCCATTGGCGGGCGGCGAAGTTGCATCGTCGAGCGAGGCGTTCGAATGAATCACGTTGTCCTGCCGCGGTGAAGCCTCGCGGCGCGCTTCGAGGCCCTTGCCGTCGACGTCGACCGAGTTGTCGGTGGCGGCCATGTTGGCGTTGTCGAGCGACGTGATGCGCTCGGCCGCGCGGCGCACCGGGTCGTCTTCGGCGTCGCCGCGCGTGCCCTGCTCGATCTCGGGCAGGCCGGTCGGGGTCTTGCCGGCAATCGTCTCGGGGGTTTGCGCGCTCGGCTTGTCCTGCTTCTCCTCGTGCGCGTGGAAACCGGCCGCCTGAGTAGCGGCATCGGGCTGGTCCTGGCCGGCGGCCGGCGTCTTGACCGGGCTCTGGCCGGCCTGTTCGTGCAGGCGTTGCGGCGTGGGGTTAGATTTCACAGGCTTCATCTCGGCTCCTTGCCGCGAAAACGCGGCGGTGTCGGAAGGGTCTTCAGCGCGTAGGGCGAGCCGACGCGCATCAGGTCGTACCCGATATCTCCTGCAAGACGCATGCCGTTCGGAATCCGCATCGATTTGCCCTGCCAGGGCGCGATTTGCATGAAATTCCGGCGTGTTCCGCGTGCGCCCTTCGTGCACCCGGCATCCGCTACACCACCGATTGCAAATCTTCCACGAATCGGCGCGCTATCCGACCCTATGTCGGCTGCCCCGATTCACAAAGGACACCGAGCCGCCACCATATGACTTCGACATTGCCGTGCGCGAACGGCACGCGCTTTGCGAGCCATACCGATTCACGGCAATCAGGAGGACAACGAATGATTCGAGTAGCGGAAGTGATGTCGCGCGACGTGGTGGCGATCGCGCCGAACGATACGATCCGGCATGCTGCGCAGCACATGGCCTATTACGACGTCGGCGTGCTGCCGGTGTGCGACCAGGGCAGGATCGTCGGCATCGTGACCGATCGCGATCTGGCGGTGCGCGTCCTGGCGGGCGATGTCGGCCCCGATGCGGCGATTCGGGACGTCGCGACCCGGCGGCTGATCTGCTGCCGCGACGACGACGATCTCGACGCCGTCCAGCAGCGCATGGCCGAAGCGCGCGTGCGCAGGACGCCGGTGCTCGATACGGGCGGGAAACTGGTGGGGATGTTGTCGCTGGGCGATATCGCGACGCGCGCTCGCGGCGCATCGCAGGACGAACTGTCGAACACGCTGGAACGCGTGTCGCAGCCGGGGCGCTAGCGCCGCATGCAGCAACCCGCCGCCTCGTTCAAGCGAAACGGCGGGCAATCACGTCACGAACCGGTGCGGCGGCCCCGAGCGCGGGACCGGCAAATCAGTACGTCGGCAGGCCGATGCAGGCGTCCGGGCTGGCCGACGCGCAGGCGATCGAGTAGCCGGCGGCGCTGGTGGCCAGCATGTCCTTGCCGGCTGCGAGCGCTTCCTGCACGTCTTCCGGGCAGCGTTCATAAGTGATGAATGCGGAACAGGCGACAGCCGACATGACGACCAGCGAGAACGCAATCTTTTCGAGTACGACGAAACGGTGAGGCATCCCTCAATCCTCCTTTGAAGGCGGATTCTACCTCAACCGAGGGTTAATACCTAGGGTATTCACCTAGTTTGCCGGGAACAGGATTCGCATCGACAAGCTTCGTGCCTTGTCCGGCAAGGCTGACCGCCCGATCGCGGCGACTGCATGTTGGATTTGTGCAACGCAGCAGCCGGCCGGTTTCACCCCGGCACAATCGGGCGCCATCCGGGGCCCAATAAAAACGGCGCGAGCCGCTCGTAAGCGGCATCGCGCCATGCCTGTGGCTGTCATGGGGCGCAGCCGCGCGCCCCGCCCGCTCAGATCGCCGTCGTGACCGGCGCCGTGGCGGCCGGATCGGTCGTGCTGGTCTTGCCGGTTTCGACGTGGCCGGCGATGCGACGCACCCACGACGTGTTGTCGGCCATCGTGAACTGCAGGTCATACCATGCCGCGTTGCACGACAGGTCCCAATGCGCCTCGACGCTCTGGCCCGCCGGAATCGACAGCGTGCGCGCCGGCTGGCCATAGGCCACGTCGGTGGCCGTGACCGTCATCGTCTGCGTGCCGGCGTTCGCCAGCGTGACGTAGACGTTGCCGTTGGCCACGTCGTAGCAGGTCGTCAGGTCCGGATGCGCGGCCGTGTCGCCCGATGCCGAGCCCATGAAGCGGCGGAAATAGCCGTTCGGGCCGTACACGTTCACGACGTAGCTGCTGCCCGCGTCGAGCGCCCACGTGTCGGACAGTTGCTTGCCGGCTTCGACCGTGTAGTGACGCGGCGTGGCGCTCAAGTCGTTGGTGTAGACCCAGAAGTGCGCGCCCACCGAGCCGCTGTTGGCGAACGTCACCTGATAGCCGGTGCCGGTCAGCGTGCCGTTGACGTGCAGCTCGTACGGATTCGGGCGTGCGGGACGCGTGCCGACTTCCTGCGCGAGGATCGTCTGCGCGGCGGTGGCGGCCGGTGCGGCCTGCGCCGTGGTGCGCGAGCACTGCAGGTCGGCCGTGGCGACGTAGTTCGTGGTGTTCGGCAGCGTCGGGAACGTCGCGTCGGTCTTGGTGAAGTCGAGCGTCGAGGTCAGGTCGCCGCAAATCGTGCGGCGCCACGGCGAGATATTGGTTTCCTGCACGCCGAACCGCTTCTCGATGAATTGCAGCACCGAGGTGTGATCGAACACCTGCGAGCTGACGTAGCCGCCCTTCGACCACGGCGACACCACGAACATCGGCACGCGCGGCCCGAGGCCGTACGGCAGGTTGTCGGCGGTGTAGGTGCCGGCCTGCGTGGCGGTCACCACGTTGTGGCGCTCCAGCGAGATGTCGACCGTGCTCGCGCCGGTGTTCGGCAGCGTCGGCGGCTGCGGCGGCACCATGTGGTCGAACAGGCCGTCGTTCTCGTCGTACATGATGAACAGGACGGTCTTGCTCCACACGTCCGGGTTCGAGGTCAGCGCGTCGAGGATCGTCGAGATGTAGTTCGCGCCGTACAGCGGCGTGAACTTCGGATGCTCCGAGTACGCGGCAGGCGGCAGCAGCCACGACACCTGCGGCAGGTTGCCCGCCTGAACGTCGGCCTTAAGCTGGTCGATCGTGCGCGTGCTGTTGCCGCGCAGTTGCAGCGACGAGCCGGCCGGCGCGTTCACGATGTTCTGGAACGCCGCGAGCATGTTGGTGCCGTAGTTGCCCGTGAAGTTGTCGAAGCCCGTGCCCTGCTGGTAGACCTGCCACGAGATGCCCGCCTTTTCGAGGCGCTCCGGGTAGGTCGTCCACGAAAACGGCGGCAGTTGCACCGTGTCGAACTGGTTGTCGATGTAGTCGGTGTTGTCGAGCAACGGGCCGCCGCCGGTGGCGAGCGGATCGACCATGCCCGTCATCAGATACATGCGGTTCGGGTGCGTGTTGCCGGGGATCGAGCAGAAATAGTGATCGCACACCGTGAACGCATCGGCCATCGCGTAATGGAACGGGATGTCGTCTCGGGTGTGATAACCCATCGTCAGGTTGGTCTTCTGCGCGGCCCACTGGTCGCCGCGGCCGCCGTTGATGGCGCCGTGCGTGGTGGCCCAGGTGTGCGGCAGGCCGCCGATGCACTGCGCGTTGACGCTCGGGTTGGTGGTGTCGTAGCGGAACGGCGCGACCGTCTTGGTCTTGTCTTCCTGGCGCGGCTGGAACCACACCGGCTGGCCGTTCGGCAGCGTGACCGGGAACCGGTCGTTATAGCCGCGCACGCCGCTCAGATGGCCGAGGTAATGGTCGAACGAGCGGTTTTCCTGCATGAAGACAACGATATGCTGCACATCCTGGATCGTGCCCGTGACCGTGGCCGGCTCGATGGCGAGCGCCTTGCGGATCGATTCGGGCAGCAGCGTGCTGGCGGCGGTCGCGCCGGCCAGGCCAGCGGAGAATTTCAGAAAGTCGCGTCGGGATTGGATAGCCATGTCGGGTCCTGATGGGTTCGAGCGTCGGGCGGGGCTCAGGATTTCGGTGCCGTGAAGCCCGGCGGGCAATGCAGCGTCGCGTTCGCCGGGGCCGCGTTGCCGCAGGCCGCCTTGGGCGCCGTCGAGGTGTTGACGGGCGTCGCCGTGCCGTCGTCGTTGCAAGCGCCGAGCATCGCCGCGGTCGCGAGCGTGCCGATCAGGATCAAATGCCGTAGTGCCGGCGTCTGCATGGGGATTACTCCGTCGAATGTATCCGGCGGACGCGGGCTCGCATCCGGGGCGCCCGCATCGCGCTACCTCCATGCGTTCGCCGCCGACACAATAGTTGTCAATTGTTACAGGCCGGTGTTCAAAGTGCTTTCGGCACCGTGCCGCGCCTTATCGGGCGGGCCTGAGCGGGCTTTTGAAAGTAAGCAATCCGAAAGCATCGGTAAGGTGCGGAAAGTGCGCGAGCGCACCGACACGGGTTGGCCCGGGCGTTCCGCGAACGGCGCGAATGTTCTAGGATGGCGCCATGCGCTCGCGCCGCGCCATCCCGGCCCGGGCCGGCGGATTCACAGCCGGCGCGCCCAGCGTCCACGCCTTCAAGAACGCCGAGAGAGACGAGATCGTATGCACATCGCCCCCTTTCCCGCCGATGAAGCTTCGCGGCTGACGAAACTTCGCAGTCTGAACATTCTCGATACGCCGGACGAAGAACGCTTCGACCGGATCACGCGGCTCGCGAAGCGCATCTTCGACGTGCCGATCGCCCTCGTCTCGCTGGTCGACGAGAACCGCCAGTGGTTCAAGAGCTGCTTCGGGCTCGACGCGCGCGAAACCTCGCGCGACGTGTCGTTCTGCGCGCACGCGATCCTGGCCCATGCGCCGCTCGTGATCCCCGACACCGCCAGCGACCCGCGCTTCGCCAACAACCCGCTCGTGACCGGCGCGCCCCACATCCGCTTCTACGCCGGCCATCCGCTCGCGCTGCCCGACGGCACCAACCTCGGCACGCTGTGCCTGATCGACACGCGCGCGCGCACGCTCGACGGCGACGATCTGGCCCACCTGGGCGACCTCGCCGGCCTCGCCGAGCGCGAGCTGGCCGCCGTGCAGTTGGCCACGCTCGATTCGCTGACCTCGCTGTCGAACCGGCGCGGCTTCGAGATGCTCGCGCAGCATGCGCTGAACGCCTGCCGGCGCGGCGGCAGGCGCGCCTCGCTGCTGTTCTTCGATCTCAACGATTTCAAGCAGATCAACGACCGCTTCGGCCACGCCGAAGGCGATCGCGCGCTGACGATCTTCGCGCACTCGCTGACCACCGTGCTGCGCGACATGGACGTGGTCGGCCGGCTCGGCGGCGACGAGTTCGTGGCGCTGCTGATCACCACGCACGACGTCGACGCACCCGGTATCATCGAGCGCCTGCGCGAGGATCTCGACGCGCGCACCGAGCAGGCCGCGCTCGACTACGCCATCCGCTTCAGCGTCGGGCATGTCGATTACGATCCGCTGCACGAGCCGTCGGTCGCGCTGCTGCTGGCCGAATCCGACACGCGCATGTACGCGGACAAGCACCGCCGTAAAACGGGCGATCGAAACTGACGCACGTCCCCTTTCTCTTCAGGAACCCTGATCGATGCACGCCCTTACCTCGCTGGTCGCCATTCTTTCCGCGCTGATGCTGGGCGCGATGATCCCCGGGCCGAGCTTCGTGCTGGTGGCCCGCAACGCGATCGGCCTGTCGCGCCGCGACGGGCTGGCCACGGCGCTCGGCATGGGCGCGGGCGCGATCGTGTTCGCCTGCATCGCGCTGGCCGGGCTGTACACGCTGCTCAGTTCGGTGGCCTGGCTCTACGCTGGGCTCAAGGTGGCGGGCGGCCTCTACCTGCTGTATCTGGCCGTGCAGTTCTGGCGCGGCGCGCGGCGCGAATTCGCGTTCGATGCCGACATCGCACGCCGCCACGGCCAGCCGCTGCGCTCGTTCCGCATCGGGCTGATGACGCAACTGAGCAATCCGAAAACGGCGATCTGGTACGGCAGCATTTTCGCGGCGCTGCTGCCCGCGCATCCGCCGACGATCGCCTACTTCGTGCTGCCGCCGGCCGTGTTCGTGTTGGAAACGGCCTGGTACACGGTGGTGGCGCTCGGTTTCTCGACGCGGCAGCCGCGCGAGCTGTATCTGCGCGCCAAGGGCGTGATCGATCGCGTCGCGGCCGGTGCGATCGCGGTGCTCGGGCTGCGGCTGATCATCAACGCGCGCGGGGCCGGGATCTGAGCGAACAGCCGGCCGGGTGCAACGCCCGGCCTGGCGGTTTTCCAGGCGTCTGAAGCGCCAGGCGTTCGGCCGCTGATTCCCTCGCGCGGGCCGCCCTCGGCGCCGCTGCGTTTCACCTTGCCCCATCCGGCGCGCATTCGATCGCGCCACCGTTCTTTCCGGCCTGCCACCGCGCCAAACGCATTCATCCGCACTACCAATCACGTCTGATCCGATCTTCGGATTCCTCTCATATCGACGGCGCAGGGCTTCGCGATACTTTGCAAGCTCTCTTTCATCTACAACAAGGCCGCCTTATGACGACCCCGTTTCAAACCACCGCGCAATTGCGCCTGCATGCATTGCGTTCGCTCGTCCTGGCCGCCGGCTTCGCCGCGATCGCACCGGCCCATGCCGGTACGGGAACCCACACAGGATTCGGCTGCCGGTTCATCGATCCAAACGGCATCGAGATCGTGCAAGCCGATCAGGACGAGACACAACGTCTCGCGGTGCAACGTTGCGAACGCCACGCCGAACAGCACGCGGAACAGGACGCCGCGCGCAAGGCGCGGAACCGCTAATCCCACTTGTCCTGCACTTCTAGGACAAGCTCCCCACCCGCGGGCACCGGCAGCCGCGCAACCGGTGGATGCCGCCGCCGGCCTCGATCGAGCCGCGCCGCCCCCACCAACGAAAACGCCCGGCCATCGAACCACGGCCGGGCGTTGTTGCATGAGGGCGATTCAGTGCCGCGCTTGCCGCAAATCGTTCTTTACGCGCTTGGCGGCCAGCAGGGCCACGTAATCGAGAATCCGCGCACCTTCGCGATACTCGGCCAGCGTCTTTTCGTAGAGCGCCGAAACGGTTTCCTTCGGCGTGTGAGTTTCGATGGCGATCGATTCGACGATCTCGGCGACGTTGACGCGGGTCTGTGCAGTCATGTGTTGCGCTCCATGAGAGTGGGACGAACGGGGGACGAATCAAGACGGCGAAGGCAGAACGGCTACTGCGGGGATGCACATTGAACGCCTCGCAGCCCCGTTGCGCCAATTGAATCGCGCTATGACGCTTCCGCTTCCATCACGCGCGCATCGTGCATCTACATCGCGAAATTCAGTGCCGCATCGCCTGCCATCGCGCCCTCGTTCTCTCGAGCCGTTACCGGGGCGCCATGGATGCATCCCACCCGATTCGTATGATGAGCACGGGGATTTCGTCCACCTCGCTCACGGCCCCGCCGTCGCACGATACATGCCGCCTGCGCGGCCATTCACCGCATCCTCGCAGCCCGGTCCGATCTGCCCCCGAAGCGTTTGCCAAAGCGGCGCCAGTCGCGTAACTTGAACGCCGCTTGGCGGATTGCGCGCCAGATTTTCAGACCGTCCCCCAAGGAGGCCGCTTCACGATGGATTCCGCCGTTCGCCGCCGCGTCTTCGCGGCTGTTTCGCTTGCCGCCGCCCTGGGCGGCAGCCTCGCCGCCAACGCGGCCCACGCCGATTCGATCACGGTCGCCTCGAAGATCGACACCGAAGGCAGCCTGCTCGGCAACCTGATCTCGCAAGTGCTCAAATCGCATGGCCTGACGGTGGTCGACAAGATCAGCCTCGGCGCCACGCCGATCGTGCGCAAGGCCCTGACTACGGGCGAGATCGACATCTACCCCGAATACACCGGCAATGCCGCGTTCTTCTTCAACAAGGCCGACGATCCGGTCTGGAAGGATGCCGCACGCGGCTATGCCGAGGCCAAGCAACTCGACTATTCGGCCAATCACCTGGTCTGGCTCGCGCCGGCCCCCGCGAACAACACCTGGGGCGTGGCCGTGCTCGGCACGATCGCGCAGCAGCAGCACTTGAAAACGTTCAGCGATTTCGGTCACTGGATCGCCGGCGGCGGCAAGGCCAAGCTCGCGGCCTCGGCCGAGTTCGTCAACAGCGCGTCGGCGCTGCCGTCGTTCGAGAAGGCCTACGGCTTCAAGCTGAAGCCCGATCAACTGCTGGTGCTGTCGGGCGGCGATACGTCGGCCACGATTCGCGCCGCCGCCGCGCAAACCGATGGCGTCAACGCCGCGATGGTGTATGGCACCGACGGCGCGATCGCGGCCTCGGGCCTCGTGCTGCTCGACGACGACAAGAAGGTGCAGCCCGTCTACGCGCCCGCGCCGGTCATCCGCGAGGCCGTGCTGAAGGCCCACCCGCAGATCGCCGACTGGCTCAAGCCGGTGTTCGCGAGCCTCGACCTCAAGACGCTTCAGACACTGAACAGCCGCATCCAGATCAACGGCGAACCGGCCGCGCACGTCGCCGCTACTTATCTGAAGGCCAAGGGCTTCGTCAAATGACGGACGCCGCCGCGCCTGCGGCGAACCGGTCGCGCATCGACCGCGTCGGCGTGCTGGTCGCTCTGATCACGCTCGGCGCGCTCGCGTTGCCGTTCGTCACGTTTCGCGCGAACCGGATCGTGCCCGGCCACGAGCTGTCGATCCTCGCCACGTTTCCTCACGCATTGGGCGCACTGGCCGCTGCCGGCTGGCTCGCGGCAGCCGCCGTCGCGCTGTTGCCGGGCCGCCCGGCCCGGCGCGCGGCGGCCGGCGTGGCGGCGCTCGTGTGGCTCGGCGGCTGGCTCGGCGCGGCGCCGGCCCGGCTCGTGGATGCCGATTCGGCCAGCATCGCGCGCATTTCGCCGGCGGCCGGCGCGTGGCTGCTGCTGTTCGCGTTCGCGGTGCTGATCGCGGATGCGTTCGCGCGGCTCGGGCCGTCGCCGGCGCGGCGCATCGGCGCGCTGGTGCTGGCCTTGGCCGCACTCGGCGCGGCGCTGGCCAGCGGCGGATGGGACGGCCTCTCGGTCATGCAGGAATACGCGGTGCGCGCCGACAGCTTCTGGGCCGAGGCGCTGCGCCATCTCGAACTGGTAGCCGGCTCGACGTTCGCGGCGTTCGCCGTGGCGCTGCCGGTGGGCATCGCCTGCGCGCACCGGCCGGCCTGGCGCGCCGCGTTGCTGCCGGTGCTCAACGTGGTGCAGACCATCCCGAGCATCGCGCTGTTCGGCATCCTGATGGTGCCGCTCGGCCTGCTGGCCGCCCACCTGCCGCTCGCGGCCGCGCTCGGCATCGGCGGAATCGGCCCGGCGCCGGCCCTGGTTGCGCTGTTCCTCTATGCGTTGCTGCCGATCGTCTCCAGCGTGGTGGTGGGCATCGACGGCGTGGACCCCACCGTGGTGGAAGCGGCCCGCGCAATGGGCATGGCGCCGCGCCAGCGCGTGATCGGCGTGGAACTGGCGCTCGCGCTGCCGGTGATCCTCGCCGGCCTGCGCATCGTGCTGGTGCAGAACGTGGGCCTGACGGCCGTCGCGGCGCTGATCGGCGGCGGCGGCTTCGGCACCTTCATCTTCCAGGGCCTGGGCCAGGCGGCCAGCGATCTCGTGCTGCTCGGCGCGCTGCCCACCATCGCACTCGCGTTCGTGGCGTCGGTGGTGTTCGACGCGGCCATCCAGTTGTCGAAACGGAACCCCCGATGATCGAAATCGATCGCGTCACCCGCCGCTTCGGCCCGCTCGTCGCGGTGGACGATGTCTCCCTGACGATCGCCCCCGGCACCGTCACCGCGCTGGTGGGCGCCTCGGGCAGTGGCAAATCCACGCTGCTGCGCATGATCAACCGGCTGATCGAGCCGAGCAGCGGCACGATCCGCATCGACGGCGTCGACACCGCGAGCGTGGGCGGCGAAACGCTGCGGCTCGGGATCGGCTACGTGATCCAGGGGCACGGCCTGTTTCCGCACTGGACGGTCGCGCGCAACATCGCCACCGTGCCGACGCTGGCGCGCTGGCCGAAGGCGCGTATCGAGGCACGCGTCAACGAACTGCTGGAGCTGTTCGAGCTGGAACCCGCCGTGTATGCGCACAAGCTGCCGCATCAGTTGTCGGGCGGCCAGCAGCAGCGCGTGGGCGTGGCCCGCGCGCTGGCGGCCGAACCGGCGATCCTGCTGATGGACGAGCCGTTCGGCGCGCTCGACCCGATCATCCGCGGCAAGGCGCAGGACGATCTGGCCGCGCTGCAACAGCGCCTGAAGATCACCGTGGTGCTGGTCACGCACGACATCGACGAGGCGCTGCGACTCGGCGACCAGATCGCCGTGATGGACGGCGGCAAGGTGCTGCAGGCCGGCCCGCCCGCGCACATCCTCGCGCGTCCCGCACCGGGCTTCGTCGAGCGGCTGGTGGCCGGCGCCGAGCGGCCGCTGCGGTTGCTCGCGCTGACGCCGGTGGCCAGGCTGGCCGAGCCGGGCGGGGCCAGCGGCGCGCCGATCGACGGCCGGCGTTCGCTGCGCGACGCGCTGTCCGAACTGCTGTGGCGCGGCGCCGATGCGCTGCCGGTGGTCGTGCCGCCCGGCGCGGCCGAGCAGCGGATCACGCTGGCGGCGCTGGTCGCGCACGCGCGGAGCGGCGCATGAACGCCCTGCCGTCGCACCACGCCGCCATACCCGCCGCGCAAGCTTCGACCGCAGCAGAGCGCCGCGCCGTCGGCCCCGCCGCCGCGCAAGCTTCGCCCGTAGCACGGCGTCACACCGCATGACCGGCCGCCTCGTTGCCGCCGTCGCCCGGCTCGCCGCGCTGGCCGCCCTGCTCGTGCTGGTGCTGCGGCCGGCGTGGCTCGAACCGCTGTTCGCGCCGCTCGCCGAACATGGCGCACCGGCCATCTACGACCGCGCGAGCCTCGTCAGCCTGACGCTCTCGCATCTGGCGCTGGTGGCCGTATCGAGCCTGATCGGCTCGGCGCTGGCGATCCTCGCCGGCATCGCCGTCACGCGCCCGGCCGGCGCCGATTTCCTGCCGGTGGCGCGCAGCATCGCGAACCTCGGCCAGACCTTCCCGCCGGTGGCCGTGCTCGCGCTTGCCGTGCCGGCCGTCGGCTTCGGCGCGAAGCCGGTGCTGCTCGCGCTGACGCTGTACGGCTTGCTGCCGGTGTTCGAAAGCACGCTGGCCGGACTCGGCTCGATCGCGCCGGCCACGCTCGATGCCGCACGCGGCATGGGCATGAGCGCGCGCCAGCGGCTCATGTCGATCGAGCTGCCGCTGGCCGCCCCCTTGATCCTCAACGGTGTGCGGCTGGCCGTGGTCATCAACCTCGGCACCGCCACGATCGGCTCGACGGTGGCCGCCCAGGGCCTGGGCGACGTGATCATCGCCGGCCTGCAAACCTCCAACACGGCGTTCGTGCTGCAAGGCGGCGTGATCGTCGCGCTGCTGGCCGTGCTCGTGTATGACGCGCTCGGCGTCGCCGCCCGCCGCTTCGCCCCGTCGCGGGCCACCTCGGGCAACAGCGCCGAGTAAATCCCTACCCGTTTTTCGGCGTTTCCGATTTTCATTCAATCCTATTGATTTTCTCGATTGAAAATCGGAAATGCCGATTTTCCATATCTCCCTATCGTTTCCACACTTAATCGGTGCGCCAAAAATTCATTGGCAAATATCCAATTTCGGATAGCACCGTCGATTCGTCATATCAATTGACACGCAAACGATTTCCATTTAAATGTGCGGGAATTTTTATAGCTCAAACCCTTACTGCATAAGGATTTTCTTATCTATAAGTGTTTGAATATTTCCATCATGATTCTTTGATGCGGGTCAACGATATTGGGGTTCGGGAAGGTAAAGAAACAAAGCTGCATCCCGTTAACCTATTTACAACGAACGATCACCTTGTGCATCGTCGATCCGAACCCTATTAAGAGAGGCCATCCATGAACATCCTGCGGCGGAGCATCAAACATAAACTGCTCGGTGGATTCGGCATCCTTGCCGTGATTGTCGTTGCCGTTTCGGCGTTCGCACTGCATGCGCTCGGAAATGCGAATCAGGCGTTCATCGGTTACACAACCGGCATCAATGCACGCGCCAATACGGCCGCGCAGATCCGCAGTGCCGTGAACCGCCGCGCAATTGCCGCGCGCAACCTCGTACTGGTGACCAAGCCTGACGACATTGCGCTCGAAACCGCCGATGTGCAGCGCGCCGATGCCGACGTCCAACACTACCTCGCGCAACTGCAAACGCTGCTGGCCAACGCCACCGACGCCTCGCCGAAAGCCCACCAACTGGCCGCCGACATCGCCGAAATCGAAAGCCGCTATGGCCCGGTGGCGAGGGATATCGTCAAGAAGGCGCTCAACGGCCAACGCGAGGAAGCCACGCTCGAAATCGACGACAAATGCCGGCCGCTGCTGGCCGAACTGGAGCGCGCGACCAACGCCTATGCCGACTACGTGCGCACGCAGGAGTCGGACATCGCTCAAATCAATCAGGACCGTTTCACGCAAACGCGCATGCTGATGTTCGGCGTGTGCGCCGCCGCCGTGGTGCTCGCTGCGATTGCCGGGCTGTGGATCACGCGCTCGATCACGCGGCCGCTGTCGGAGGCGGTGCGCGTGGCGCGCACGGTGGCCGACGGCGACTTGACGAGCCGCATCGAGGTGCGTGGCCACGACGAAACGCGCGACCTGCTCGAAGCGCTCGACACCATGAACACGCGGCTCTCGGGGATCGTCTCCCAGGTGCGCGAAGGCAGCTCGGGCATCGCGCTGGCGGTGGGCGAGATCGCCGCCGGCAACGTCGACCTCAGCGTGCGCACCGAGCAACAGGCTGCGTCGCTGCAGGAAACGGCCGCCACCATGGAAGAACTGACGTCCACGGTGCGCCTGAACGCCGAGAATGCCCAGCAGGCCAGCTCGTTCGCGTCGAGCGCCTCGGAAGTCGCGCAGCGCGGCAGCCACGCCGTCGGGCGCGTGGTGAATACGATGAACGACATCGGCGAGCGCTCGTCGAAGATCGCCGACATCACCGGCATGATCGAGGGCATCGCGTTCCAGACCAACATCCTCGCGCTGAACGCGGCCGTGGAAGCCGCGCGGGCCGGCGAACAGGGCCGCGGCTTCGCGGTGGTGGCGTCGGAAGTGCGTTCGCTGGCGCAGCGTTCGTCCGCGGCGGCCAAGGAGATCAAGGAGCTGATCACCGCCTCCGTGCAGACCGTGCGGGACGGCTCGGTACTGGCCGGCGATGCCGGCCGCACCATGACCGAGATCACCCAGGCCGTGGCGCGCGTGACCGACATCATGGGCGAGATCGCCGCCGCGTCGGCCGAGCAAAGCCGCGGCATCGATCAGGTCAACCTGACCATCACGCAGATGGACGAAACCACGCAGCAGAACGCGGCGCTGGTCGAACAGGCGGCGGCTGCGTCGAAATCGCTCGAAGCGCAAGGCCGCCAACTCGACGAGACGGTGTCCGCGTTCCGTGTCGAGCAGGGGCGCCGGGGCGGCAACGCAGCGGCCGAACCGCAGCGCGCGAGCCAGACCGACTGGCGCATGGCAACGGTATGACCCCCTGCCGTGCGACGGCGCAACGCGCGCCGTCGCACGGCACCACGGCCTGCGTCATGCGTCCCCCCGCCGTTGCCCGAAAAGCGGCCGGCACCCGGCCGCTTCCGAGCTTCGCGGTTCAGTTCTCGCTTCAGTTCTCGATCGATACGACGACAACGGCACGCGCCAACCGGGAACGGCGCGTGCCGCGCCCTGTGCGGCAGCGATCGGCCGAACCGGCTATGATCGCCACACCTCAACTCCGACCGAGCCGCCCCATGAGCGACCTGTCCGCCTTCCCGATCACGCAAAAATGGCCGGCCGCGCACCCGGACCGCATCCAGCTCTACTCGCTGCCCACGCCGAACGGCGTCAAGGCCTCGATCGCGCTGGAAGAACTCGGGCTGCCCTACGAGCCGCACCTGGTGCGCTTCGACACCAACGACCAGTTCTCGCCCGAATTCCTCTCGCTGAACCCGAACAACAAGATTCCGGCCCTGATCGATCCGAACGGCCCCGGCGGCAAGCCGATCGGCCTGTTCGAATCGGGCGCGATCCTGCTGTATCTGGCCGAAAAAACCGGCAAGCTGCTGCCCGCCGATCCGGCCGCGCGCTACCAGACGATCCAGTGGCTGATGTTCCAGATGGGCGGCATCGGCCCGATGTTCGGCCAGCTCGGCTTCTTCCACAAGTTCGCCGGCCGCGAATACGAAGACAAGCGCCCGCGCGATCGCTATGTCGGCGAATCGAAGCGCCTGCTCGGCGTGCTCGACGCGCGGCTCGCCTCGAACGCGTGGATCGTCGGCGACGACTACACGATCGCCGATATCGCCACGTTCCCGTGGGTCCGCAACCTGGTGGGCTTCTACGAAGCGCGCGAGCTGGTGGAATTCGACACCTTCAAGCACGTCGCGCGCGCACTGGAAGCCTTCGTGGCGCGCCCGGCCGTCGAACGCGGCCTGACGATTCCGGCGCGCGACTGACGCCGGTCGATCGACCCGGCCCGACGGGCCGCTCGCGCACTGCGCGGCGGCCCGTTTTTCATGGCGTCGCCATCACGCCTTGGCGTACAGCGTCGAATCGTCGAACTGCTCGGTATCGAGCACGCGGCCGATCAGGATCAGCGCCGTGCGCTCGATCGCCGTGCCGGCGATCTTGCCGACGATGTCGGCGAGCGTGCCGGTCACGCGCGTCTCGTCGGGCCAGCTCGCGCGATAGACCACCGCCACCGGGCAATCGTCGCCGTAATGCGGGCGCACCTCCTCGACGATCTTCGCCAGATGGCGCACGCCCAGGTGGATCGCCAGCGTGGCGCGGTGCGCGGCCAGCCCGCCGAGCGCCTCGCCCTCGGGCATCGTGGTCTTGCCGGCGTAGCGCGTGAGGATCACCGTCTGCGCCACGCCGGGCAGCGTCAGCTCCACGCCGAGCGTGGCCGCGCAGGCCGCCGTGGCCGTCACGCCCGGCACGATTTCATAAGGAATCCCCAGCGCCTTGAGGCGGCGGATCTGCTCGCCGATCGCGCCGTACAGCGACGGGTCGCCCGAATGCACACGCGCCACGTCCTGGCCCTTCGCATGCGCGTCGGCCAGCAGCGCGACGATCGCGTCGAGATCGAGTTCGGCCGTGTTGACGACGGTTTCGGCGCGGTGCCCGTCGAGCACGGCGGCCGGCACCAGCGAGCCCGCGTAGAGGATCACCGGGCAGCCGCGCACGAGGCGCTGGCCTTTCACCGTGATCAGTTCGGGGTCGCCGGGGCCGGCGCCGATGAAATACACCGTCATCTGCAAGGTTCTCCGTTCACGGGAATGAAATGGCATGAGTCGAGCGGCGCGTCATGTCGCGCCGAATTCGGCCAGCGCCTGCGCGAGCGCGTCGGGCGTGTCGAAGCGGCGCTCGGCGGCGGGCAGCGCCGGACGCGCGATCATCAGCACCGGCACACGCCGTTCGCGCGCCACCGCCAGCTTGGCCTCGGTGGCCGCGCCGCCGCTCATCTTGCTGACCAGCACGTCCACGCCGAGCAGCGCGAACAGCGCGCGTTCGGCGTCGAGCACGAACGGCCCGCGCGCGGCGATCACGTTGGCGCGCGCGTTGCCCGGATGCGGATCGAGGCAGCGGATCGTCCAGTGCTGATGCGGCGGGATCGCGTCGAGATGCGCGAGCGGCTCGCGGCCAAGCGTGAAGAACGGCCGGCGATAAGGCGCGAGCGCGGCCGTCAGCGCCGCCCAATCGGGCACGCAACGCCAGTCGTCGCCCTCGCCCGGCTGCCACGGCGCGCGATCCAGCGCCCAGTACGGAGTGCCGGTCGCGGCGCAGGCGGCGGCCGCGTTGGCGCTGATTTGCGCCGCGTACGGATGGGTCGCGTCGGCCAGCAGCGCGATGCGGTTCTCGCGCAGGTAGCCCGCCAGCCCTTCGGCGCCGCCGAAGCCGCCGATCCGCACGCCGCAGGTCAAGCCCTCGGGCGTCTTGCCGAGGCCCGCGAGGCTGTAGACGGCCGACGCGGGCAGCGTGCGCGCCACCTTCAGCGCGTCGCCGGTGCCGCCGAGCAGCAGGATGCGCGGGGGGGCATCGGCGTGATGGGTGATGTCGTTCATCGTGCGCTCCCGACGAAGCCGCCCTGCCGATCGATCGCGAACACCTCGACGGCCACGCCGTCGGGCACGATCGCGCGCGCCACCGCCAGCGCCTGCGCGCAGACGGCGTCGCCGAGCGGCACGCCGGCCGCGTGGGCCAGCGCGAGCGCCTGTTGGCTGGTGTTGGCGGCCAGCATCGCCTGCTGGAGCGCCGAATCGGCGCCGGCATCGGCGGCCCAGGCGGCCAGTTGCGGCAGATCGATGCTCGAATGCCGGCTGTGCAGATCGAGATGGCCGGCCGCGAGCTTCGAGAACTTGCCGAAGCCGCCGCACAGGCTCACGCGCGCGACCGGCGCGCGGCGCAGATGCTTGAGCACCGCGCCGGCGAAGTCGCCCATCTCGATCATCGCGATCTCGGGCAGGCCGTAGTGCGCGCGCATCGCGTCCTCGCTGGCATTGCCGGTGCAGGCGGCGATATGCGTCACGCCGTTGGCGCGCGCCACGTCGATGCCCTGGTGGATCGACGCGATATAGGCCGAGCATGAGAACGGCCGCACGATGCCGGTGGTGCCGAGGATCGACAGCCCGCCGACGATGCCGAGCCGCGGGTTCATGGTTTTCAGCGCGAGCGCCGCGCCGCCCTCCACGCCGATCGCCACCTCGAAGCCGCCCGCGTAGCCGCGATCGGCCGCCAGTTGCAGCAGGTGCTCGGTCATCATGCGGCGCGGCACCGGGTTGATGGCCGGTTCGCCCACCGCGAGCGTCAGGCCGGGCCGCGTGACGGTGCCCACGCCATCGGCCGCGTGGAAGCGCACGCCGGGGAGCGCCGCGAGCGTCACGCGCGCGTAGACCACCGCGCCGTGCGTCACGTCGGGATCGTCGCCGGCATCCTTGACGGTGCCGGCCTCGGCGGTATCGGGGTTCACACCGGCGCTCGCTGCCGCGCGGCGGCAATACACCAGCCGCATCGTCACGTGCTGGCCCTTGGGCAGCACGATCTCGCTCATCTCGTCGGCCTGCCCCGTCAGCAGCAGCCGCGCGGCGGCCAGCGAGGTGGCCGTCGCGCAACTGCCGGTGGTGTAGCCGCTGCGCAGCGGCGCGGGCTGTTCGGCCGTTTCCTCGCGCATCAAGCGCCCTCCGTGCGCGGCTTGCGGGCCTCGTACAGCGTGACCGGCAAGGCCTGCCGCCAGGTGTCGAAGCCGCCGAGCGGCGCGGCCGTGGCGAGCGCGAGGCGCGTCAGCGAGCCGCCGTGTTGCTCCCGCCAGGCCAGGAACGCGGCCTCGGCCTGCAACGTCACGGCGTTGGCGACCAGCCGCCCGCCCGGCTTCAGCGCGGCCCAGCAGGCGGCCAGCACGCCGGGCTCGGAGCCGCCGCCGCCGATGAAGATCGCGTCGGGCGTGGCCAGCCCGTCGAGCGCGGCCGGCGCGCGGCCCGCGACGATCGCGAGGCCCGGCACGCCGAGCCGTTCGGCGTTGCGCGCAATGCTGGCGCGGCGCGCATCGTCGGCCTCGATCGCGATGGCGGTGCACGAGGGATGCGCGCGCATCCATTCGATGCCGATCGAGCCGGAGCCCGCGCCGACATCCCACAGTCGCTCGCCCGGCGCCGGCGCGAGCCGCGCCAGCGTGATCGCGCGCATGTCGCGTTTGGTCAGTTGTCCGTCGTGTTCGTAGGCGTCGTCGGGCAGGCCCGGCACGAGGCCGAGCGCGGGCGCCTCGGCGTCGCGCACGCAGTCGAGCGCCACCAGATTCAGCGCGGCGACGTCGGGCGCGGGCCAGGCACGGGCCAGCGCGTCGATGCGCCGCTCGTCGGGGCCGCCCAGATGCTCGAACACGCTCAGGCGCGTCGCACCGTAACCGGCTTCGGTGACGAGCCGCGCGAGCGCGGCCGGCGTGGCGCCGTCGGCGCTCAGCACGATCAGGCGGCGGCCGTGATGCAGATGGCGCGCGAGCGTGGCGAGCGGCCGGCCGACGCACGAGATCACGTCGAGATCCTGCAACGACCAACCGAGCCGCGCCGCCGCGAACGACACCGACGACGGCCCCGGCAACACCCGCAACGCCTCGGGCGGCACATGCCGCGCGAGCGTCGCGCCGACGCCGTGGAACATCGGATCGCCGCTCGCCAGCACGCACACCGGCGTGCCGCGATGCGCGAGCAGCGCGGCGATGTCGAACGGCTTCGGCCACGGTTCGCGGCGCGCGCGCAGGCAGCCCGGCAGCATCGCCAGATGACGCTCGCCACCCACCACCACGGCCGCGTCGATCAACGCGCGCCGGGCGTGCTTGCCCAGGCCCGCGAAGCCGTCGTCGCCGATGCCGATTACCGTCAGCCACGCCGTCATGCCCCGTTCCCCATCCGTGTTTCGCCCTCGTTCAATACGCGCCCGGCCCACCGCGCGCCGGGGCGCGCAGCGTATCTCGGCCAGGCGAAAGCAGGCATAATACAGCCTCGTTTGCCGGTGCCCAATGGTGTCCGAGGGTGTTCCGCGCGGCCGATCAGGAATGCAGGGCGCGGCTGCGCTGCCGAGGCGGCCTGCGTCACCGTGGTCTGCCCGTCGTGCTGCGGAACACCATCCGGAAGCGTCGCGGCAGGCCATGCGCTTCGGCGCGGAAGACCTGCCCCGGCCGAATGAACGTCCGGCCGCATCGGGCGGGGTTCCGATGCCACGGCGTCGCCCGCGCAAGCCGCGCACGCCCGTTCCGAACCGGCCCGCGCCCCGGCGCCCGCTTTCCCGTTCCGTTGTCGATTCGCTCCTTGCCGCTCCCACGCTCGACCCGCGATGTGCCCCCGAATCCTGCCGCGCAGCCGGACGACGGCGTGCGCGCGGACCAAGCCGGTGGCGTGGATGTCGATCCCGCCCCGGCGATCCGGCCCAGCGCCTGCCCGGGGCTGGTGCGCGTGGTGGCCACGCACGACGGCGGCTTGTGCCGCGTGCGCCTGCCGGGCGGGCTGCTGACGGCCGACGGCGCACGCGCGCTGGCCGCCGCCGCGCAAGCGCATGGCTCGGGCGCGCTCGACGCCACCAATCGCGCGAACCTGCAGATTCGCGGCGTACGCGACGGCCACGAGGCCGCGCTCGCGGCGGCGCTGATCGACGCGGGCCTCGGCCCGACGCCCGACGGCGCAACCGACCTTGCCGCCACCGCGCTGCGCGACGACGTGCGCAACGTCATGTTGAGCCCCGCCGCCGGCCGCGATCCGGGCGCGCTCGCCGACACGCGCGCGCTCGGCGCGGCGCTGCTCGCGATGCTGCAGGCCGAGCCGCGTTTCGCGGCGCTCTCGCCGAAATGCTCGCTGTCGCTCGACGGCGGCGAGGCGCTGGCCGAACTCGCCCATCCGCACGATCTGTGGTTCTCGGCGCGCCGCAACGCGGCAGGTGCGCCCGATTACGCATTCGGGCTGGCCGGCCGGCCGCCCGTCGAAACCCACGATGCGCCCGCGCTCGGCGCGGTAGCGGCCGATCAGGTCGTGCCGCTCGCCCATGCGCTGCTGCTCGCGTTCCTCGACCACGCGCCGCCCGAGGCGAAACGCATGCGCGACGCGCTGCCCCGCCTGAGCGCCGACGCGCTGCTCGCGCACGCCGGCGCGCGGCTGCGGTTCGCGGTGCAACGCGACGCCGCGCTCGCCGGCTGGCGCCGCCAGCCGGCCGACCCGTCGCGACGTTTCGGCATCCGGAGCGAATCCGATCCGGCCACGCGCCAGGTCGGCGCGCAAGTGCCGCTCGGCCGGCTCGATGCCGCAACGCTCGCGGCGCTGGCCACGCTGGCCGAACGCGACGGCGACGGCACGCTGCGCTTCACGCCGTGGCAAGGCGTGCTGCTGCCCGGCGTGCGCGCCGATGCGGCCGAACGCGTGCTGGCGGCGCTCGCCACGCTCGGCCTGCTCACCGCGCCCGGCTCACCGCTCGCGCACCTGGTGGCCTGCGCCGGCAGCACCGGCTGCGCTCGCGCGCTGGCCGACACCAAGGCCGACGCGCACGCGCTGGCCGCGCGCCTCGCAGCGCCCCAGGCCCTGCATCTGAGCGGTTGCGCGCGCGCCTGCGCGCAACCGTGGCCCGCCCCCGCCACGCTGGTCGCGGTGGCGGCGGGCCGTTACGACCTGTACCGGCGCGACGGCGAGCACGGCTTCGGCCGGCTCGACGCGCGCCATCTGACGATCGACCAAGCCGCCGCGTTGCTCGACGCCGCGCGGCGCCATCAGGACTGAACCGCATGCTCGACTACCTTCGCGACGGCCAGGAAATCTACCGGCAATCGTTCGCGACGATCCGCGCCGAAGCCGATCTGACGGCCATCCCGGCCGACCTCGAAAAACTCGCCGTACGCGTGATCCACGCCTGCGGGATGGTGGACGTCGTCGCCGACCTGCGCTTCTCGCCCGGCGCGGGCCGGGCCGGGCGGCAAGCGCTCGCGGCCGGCGCGCCGATCCTCTGCGATGCGCGGATGGTGGCCGAAGGCATCACGCGCGCGCGGCTGCCGGCCGCCAACCCGGTGCTGTGCACGCTCGGCGATCCGCAGGTGCCGGCGCTCGCGCAGCAACTCGGCAACACGCGCTCGGCCGCCGCGCTCGAACTGTGGCGGCCCTCGCTGGCCGGCAGCCTGGTGGTGATCGGCAACGCGCCCACCGCGCTGTTCCATCTGCTCGACATGCTCGACGCGGGCGCACCGAAGCCGGCGCTGATCCTCGGCTTCCCCGTAGGCTTCATCGGCGCGGCCGAATCGAAGGCGATGCTGGCGGCCGACAGCCGCGGCGTGCCGTTCGTGGTGGTGATGGGCCGGCGCGGCGGCAGCGCGATGGCGGCGGCTGCCGTCAACGCCCTGGCCACGGAGGTCGAATGAGCGCGCCCGGCTTCCCGTCCGCTTCGAATCCGCCGGCCGGCACGCCTGCACCCATGCCCGCGTCAAGATCGCGCGGCCGCCTGTTCGGCATCGGCGTCGGCCCGGGCGACCCCGAGCTGCTGACGCTGAAGGCCGTGCGCCTGCTGCAGGCCGCACCGGTGGTGGCCTACTTCGTCGCCAAGGGCAAGAAGGGCAACGCGTACGGCATCATCGAAGCGCATCTGCACGACGCCCAGGTTCAGTTGCCGCTGGTCTACCCGGTCACGACGGAGGCGCTGGCGCCGCCACTCAGCTACGAGCGCGTGATCGCCGATTTCTACGACACCGCCGCCGAGGTGGTGGCCGCCCATCTGGACGCGGGCCGCGACGTGGCCGTGATCTGCGAGGGCGACCCGTTCTTCTACGGTTCCTACATGTACCTGCACGACCGGCTCGCGCATCGCTACGACACCGGGGTGGTGCCCGGCGTCTGCTCGATGCTGGGCGGCGCGGCGGTGCTCGGCGTGCCGCTCGTGTATCGCAACCAGACGCTGTCGGTGCTGTCGGGCGTGCTGCCCGAGGACGAACTGCGCGCGCGGCTCGCCAAGGCCGACGCGGCCGTGGTCATGAAGCTCGGCCGCAATTTCGACAAGGTGCGCCGCGTGCTCGACGAGCTGGGCCTCGCGAGCCGCGCGCGCTACGTGGAGCGCGCGACCATGGCGAACCAGCGCATCGTGCCGCTGGCCGAGGTCGATCCGATGGCCTCGCCCTACTTCTCGCTGCTCGTCGTGCCGGGGGAAAAATGGCAAGGCTGAACGCCGCGCCGGCCATCGTGGTGCTCGGCGCGGGCGCGCTGCCGGTGGCCGAGCGAATTCGCGCGCGCTACGCGGGCGCGACGATCCATGCGCTCGCGGGCCGTGTCGAAGGCGACGTGGCGTTCACCGAACTCGGCGCGCATCTGCGTGCGCTGTATGCGCGCGGCAATCCGATCGTCGCGCTGTGCGCGGCCGGCATCGTGATCCGCTGCGTCGCGGCGTGCCTGACCGACAAGGGCGTCGAGCCGCCGGTGCTGGCCGTGGCCGAGGACGGCAGCGCCGTGGTGCCGCTGCTCGGCGGCCTGACCGGCGTGAACCTGCTCGCACGCGAGATCGCCGACGTGCTCGGCATCGCGCCCGCGATCACCACCAGCGGCGAGTTGCGCTTCGGCGCGTGCGTGCTCAATCCGCCCGAGGGCTATGCGCTGGCCGACATCGGCGCGGGCAAGCGTTTCGTGTCCGATCTGCTGGCCGGGGCCGCGACGCGCATCGAAGGCGACGCGCCCTGGCTCGACGGCGTGGCGCTGCCGGTCGATCCGTCGGCCGCGCATGCGGTGCGCATCACGCCGCAGGCCGGCGGCGCGGCGTCGGGTGAACTCGTGATTCATCCGCGCAGCGTCGTGGTGGCCGTGACGGGCACTCGGAAAAGCGAACGATACGACGCATCGATTCCCTTGACGGCCGATGGCCGCGACGATGATCCGCTCGCGTGCCGCGTGCTCGATGCGCTTGCCGCAGCCGGTTTGTCGCCGCTCGCGCTGGCCGTGCTGGTTGCGCCGAAACGCATGATGCGCGACGCGGCGCTGGCGCGCGGTGCGCAAGCGCTGGGGGTGCCGCTGCGGTTCGTCGATGCGGAGGGTGGCGAGAGCGGCTCTGCGAACGGTGTTGCGGATGACGCCGATGCCCGAACGCTGCTCGACGCGGCACTCGTCGCCGCCTCGATCCCCGCCTCGGCACCCTCAACCGCCCACGCCACCGACCTCGCGATCGCCATCGCCGACGCCCCCGTCGACGCCACCCGGCTCGGCCAGGCACGCGGCAAGCTGACCGTGCTCGGCCTCGGCCCCGGCAGCGCCGAGCTGATGACGCCGGCCGCGCGCGCGGCGCTGGCCGGCGCCACCGACATCCTCGGCTACGCCACCTACGTGCGCATGGCCGGACCGTTCCGCGCCGACCAGCGCGTGCACGAAACCGACAACCGCGAGGAATTGCAACGCGCCCGCCATGCGTTCGAACTGGCCGCGCAAGGGCGGCACGTGGCGATGGTGTCGTCGGGCGATCCGGGCGTGTTCGCGATGGCGGCGGCCGTGCTCGAAGCGCTCGACGCCAGCGCCGGCAGCGAGGCCGCCGCGTGGGCCGACGTCGCGCTGGACGTGGTGCCCGGCGTGTCGGCGGCGATGGCCGCCGCCGCGCAGGCCGGCGCGCCACTCGGCCACGATTTCTGCGTGATCTCGCTGTCGGACAACCTGAAGCCGTGGGGCGTGATCGAGGAACGGCTCGCGCTGGCCGCGCGCGCCGATCTCGTGATGGCGTTCTACAACCCGGTGTCGAAGGCGCGGCCGTGGCAGCTCGATCGCGCGCTGGAGATCGTGCGCGCCGTGCGCACCGCCGACACCGTGGTGGTGCTCGGCCGCGACATCGGCCGCCCCGGCGCGACGCTGCGCAGCACCACGCTCGGCGAACTGCGCTCGGATCAGGTGGACATGCGCACGATGGTGATCGTCGGTTCGTCGAAGACGCGCCGCTTCACCCGCGGCGAGCGCGAATGGATCTACACGCCGCGCTTCTACGATTGAGGCAACGGCCGAGCGCTCGGCCCGTGCCTCAACCGCTCAACCTTGGGCCGCCAGCCCGTCGATCATCACCTGCCGGTGGCCGAACGAGCACGGCTCGATGCGGGCCACCACGCCGAACACGTCGGCCAGGCTTTGCGGCGTGACCACCTCGCCCGGTTCCCCGAAGCGCTCGATGCGTCCGCGATGCAGCAGCATCGCGCGGTCGCAGGCGCGCATCGCGGCATTGATGTCGTGCAGCACCACCACCGTCACCATGCCGCGCTCGCGCGTCACGTCGCGCAGCACCTGCATCACGTGGAATTGATGGTTCAGGTCGAGCGCCGACAGCGGCTCGTCGAGCAGCAGCACGTGCGGGTCGCGCACCAGCGCCTGCGCGATGCCGACCAGTTGACGCTGCCCGCCCGACAGCTCGTCGAGCGAACGCGCGGCCAGCGCGCCGATCTCCAGCCGCGCCAGCACCGCCTGCGCGGCGGCCAGATCGGCGGCCGTGCCCTCGCGCGCGAGCGCCGGATCGCGCCCGGCGCGGCGCGCCACCAGCACCGATTCGAGCACCTGCAGGCGCACGCCGGCCGGCAAGGTTTGCGGCAGATACACCACGCTGTGCGAGCGCGCGCTGCGCGCCGACAGCGCCAGCGTCTCGCCGTCGAGCGTCAGCCGCCCGGCACTGGCGGCGGTCAGCCCGGCCAGCACGCGCAGCAGCGTCGATTTCCCGCTGCCGTTCGGCCCGAGCAGCGCCGTGATCATGCCGCGCGGCAGTGGCCCCGCCGACAGCTCGCGCAGCACCTCGCGGCGGCCGTAGCGCACCGACACATCGTGAATCGACAGCCCGTTCATGGCGCGCTCCCCTGCGACCGCACCACGATCGCGAGAAACAGCGGAATCCCAACCAGCGCGGTGACGATGCCGACCGGAATCAGCACGCCCGGCACGATCATCTTCGAGGCGATCGAGGCCAGCGACAGCATCAGCGCCCCGCACAGCAGGCTGCCGGGCAGATAGAAACGGTGATCCTCGCCGAGCAGCGTGCGCGCGATGTGCGGCGCGATCAGGCCGACGAAGCCGATCGTGCCGACGAACGACACCGCCAGCGCCGACAGCACCGCCACCCGCAGCAGCGTGCCGAGCCGCAGCCGGCGCACGTCGATGCCGAAGCTGGACGCCCGCTCCTCGCCGAGCCGCAGCGCGGTCAGCGCCCAGGCGTTGCGCATCGCCAGCGGCAGCGCGATCAGGAGCGCCGCACTGAGCACGCCGATCTTCGGCCAGTCGGCGCGCGCGAGCGAGCCGAGCGTCCAGAACACCAGGCCCTGCAACGCGTCGGCCGAGGCGATGAACTGCATCAACTCGACCAGCGCGTGAAACGAGAACACCAACGCGATGCCCATCAGCACCACGCCGGACGTGCTCATGCCGCGCCAGCGCGCCACCAGGTCGAGCGCCATCGCCGAGCCGAACGCGAACACGAACGCGTTGGCCGAGATCAGCCAGGTTTGCGGCACGTGCGGGATCGTGAAGTCGAGCACGATCGCCAGCGACGCGCCGAACGCGGCCGCCGCCGACACGCCGAGCGTGTACGGGCTGGCCAGCGGGTTGTTGAGGATGGTCTGCATCTCCGCACCCGACAGGCCGAGCGCCGCACCCACCACCAGCGCCATCACCGCGTACGGCAGGCGGATCTGCCAGACGATCACGACGTTGGCCGGATCGGCGTCGGCGCGCGAGAACAGCGTGTGCAGCAAGGTCGAGAGCGGCAGCCCCGACGGGCCGGAGCCGAGGTCGAACAGCAGCGAGCCGGCGATCAGCAGCGCGATCGCGACCAGCAACAGCACGCGCCGGCGCGTCAGGCGCGCGTAGGCGCGGTGGGCATCGTCGGCGGCCGGCGAGGTCGGCGCATCGCTCGCGGCGGCCGACGCATCGCGCGCCGTCACGGCCGCCGCGCGGGACGGCGCACTCATCGCGCCGCCGAACCGGCCGCGCCCAAGGCGGGCAGCGGCGAATCCACCCACTCGGTGCCCGTCACCGGCACCGCCAGGAAGCGGCGATACAGCTCGGCCTGGGTGGCCTTGACGTCGAGCGTCTTGAAGCGGTCCGGATAGAACCACTTGGCGAACGCCTCGATCGCGACGATGTTGTACGGCGAATCGTAGTAATCGTGGGCGATGCCGTGCACGCGGCCGTCGTGGATCGCCTTGATGGTGTCGAAGCCGGGCCGCGCGACCAGTTGGCCGAGGCTCACGCGGGCATCCTGCTCGCTGGTCAACGCGCCCACCCGTAGCGACGCAAGGCCGGGCTTGGTGCGCGCGCCGGTGGCGATATATACGTCGGGCCGCGCCGCGATGATCTGCTCCATGCTCAGGTCGCCGAGCACGCCCGGCAGCAGGCCGGCCGCGATGTTGCGCCCGCCGGCCGCGTCGACGAACTCGCCGAAGTTGCCCTTGCCGGCCGTATGGCAGCAGCCCGCATCCCACACGCCGGCCAGCATGTCGACGAACACCTTCGGCCGCTGCGCCTCGGGGATCGCATCGACCACCTGCTTCACGCGCGCCAGATGCTGCTGATAGAACGCGATGTAGTCGTTCGCTTGCTTCTCGCGATGGAGCACCTGGCCGAGCAGGCGGATGCTCGGCACCGTGTTCTGCATCGGATGCAGGCGGAAATCGAGGAACACCACCGTGGTGCCGGTCGCCTCCAGTTGCTTGACCAGCGCGTTGTAGCGGCTCGGGCCGTGGCCCGCCACGCTGAATACCGCCACGTCGGGCTTAAGCGCGAGCGCCTTCTCGTCGCTGATGCTGTCCTCGCTCGACTTGCCGATCAGCGGCACCTGGCGGATCTGCGGGAACACCTTGGCGTAGGCGTCGAAGCGCTGCGGGTCCATGGTCGGCAGGTCGCCCTGCCAGCCGACGATGCGCGCGAGCGGATGCGGGCCTTCGAGCAGCGCCACCGCCTCCAGCGTGCGGCTCTCGCCGAGCAGGATCCGCTGCGGCGCGGCGGCCGGAATCCGGATGGTTCGGCCGGCCAGGTCGGTGACGGTTTGCGGGGCGGTGGCGGCCGGCGCGTTCTGCGCGGCGGCGGGCGGCGCGACGGACAAGCCGGCCAGCGAAACCGCCAATGAAGCGGCCAATGAAGCAGCCAGCGAACCGGCCGACAGGAGTGCGCGTGCGGCGCGGGACAACGGAGCGAACGAAGCGATACGAACCTGCTGCATGATGGCCTTCTCAAATGAGAACGATTGTTATTCGTGCGTGGCCGTCACTGTAATGGCGGTTTGTAATGTCGATGTGTCGGGCGGCGGGGCTTTTGTAATGGAATATGTTGGCGTGACCGATGCGTCGAACGTGGCCCGAGGCGGGCCTGCGCGCCTGAACCGGCGCTGCTCGCGCGGCGCGCCGGTTCGCGGTAAGGTCGCGATCGTCGGTGCCCTGCTCGCTTCATCGCCCGCTTCATGGCCCGCTTCATTGCCCGATTCGTCGCCCTTTTTATCGTCTTTTTGCCTGCCCATTCCATGAACCTGCGCATGACGCTGCGCCTGTGGCCCGATTCGCTGTTCGGCCGCCTCGTCGCGATCCTCGCGGCCGGCATGTTCGCCGGCCAGTTGCTGACCAGCACGATCTGGTTCGACACGCACGATTACCGCACGCTCGAAATCCCGTCGCGGCTGTTCGCGAGCCGGCTCGCCGACACCGTGCGCCTGCTGCGCAACGCCCCCGACGACGCCGCGCGCGACGCCACGCTCGCGCGCCTGTCCGACGCTCGCTACCAGTTGCGGGCGATCGCCGGCCCCGAATCGGCCACCGGCATGGCCGCCGCCGCGCCGCAGCCCACGCTCGCGCGGCGCGCGGTGGCCGCGCTGATCGCGGGAGTGATCGCCAAACGGCTCGGCGAGCCGATCGAGGTGCGGCTGCTCAACGCGCAGATCAGCGACGATGCCGGCCGCCAGCGCGGCATCCTGAGCCTGTTCAATTCGCGCATGCCGATGGGCGATTTTCATCTGCAGATGCTGGTGCCGGGCCAGGGCTGGCTCGACGTGGTGGCGCACGAGGGCCAGGCCGGCATGCAGAGCGAGCCGGGTTCGCTGGTGGCCGACTATCTGCTGCGGCTGTACGTGATCCGTTTCGTGGCGGTCTGCGTGCTGGCGTTCGTCGCGGTGCGCTTCGCGTTGCGTCCGCTGCGCGTGTTCGCCAAGGCCGCCGAGGCGCTCGGCCGCAATATCTATCGCGCGCCACTGGCGCTCGACGGGCCGCAGGAAGTGCGCAGCGTGGCCAAGGCGTTCAACGCGATGCAGCAGCGCCTGATCGACAGCTTCGCGGAACGCACGCGCTTGCTGGCGGCCGTCTCGCACGACCTGCGTTCGCCGTTGACGCGGCTGCGCCTGCGTACCGAAATGCTGCCCGACGCGAGCTGGCGCGAACGGCTGCGCGGCGATCTCGACGAGATGGAAGCGATGGTGCGCAGCACGCTCGACGCCGTGCAGGGCATCGAGATCACCGAGGCCAGCCAGCGCATCGACATCGATTCGATGCTGGCCGGGCTGGCCGAGGACGCGCGCGACGCGGGCCACGCGGTGCGCATCGAGGGCCGTGCAAGCGCGCCGTACCCGGGCTTCGCGCGCAACCTGAAGCGCTGCCTGCAGAACCTCGTCGACAACGCGATCCGCCACGGCGGCGGCACGGCCGACGGCATCTCGATCCGCGTGACGGACGACGCGCAGGCGCTGCGTATCGTGATCGGCGATCGCGGCGCGGGCATCGCCGATCCGGCGCTGCTCGAGCGCGTGTTCGAGCCGTATTTCCGCGCGGCCGGCGATCGCGACGGCAAGCCCGCGCCGGACGGCACCGGCCTGGGGCTGACGATCGCGCGCGGCATCGCGGCCGCGCATGGCGGCACGCTGACGCTGAGAAACCGCATGGACGGCGAGCGCATCGACGGGCTCGACGCCGAACTGGTGCTGCCGCGTGACGTGTGATGCCGCATCGCGGCCGCGCATGGCGGCACGCTGACGCTGCGCAATCGCATGGATGGCGCGCGCAGCGATGGGATCTGATGCTGCCACGTGATGCGTGTGCGCCGGATGTGATGCCACATCGCGCCACATCACGCGTCACGCCTTTCGAAAGCCCACGGCACGCATGTCAATTCGATGACGTAACAAACGCGTTACTTCGCAAACGCGGTGCCGGCTGCGCGCCGCGCGCACGCCGGCCCCGCGCTTGCGTGCACACTCTTTCGGCTCAGGTTGCGACCCGCTTGCCGCACCCCGCTTCCCGCCTGGCACGCGTTTCCCCCTCCTCGTCGCGCCCGCCATGATTCGCCTCGATCCCCGTTCCCTGCTCGATCCGCCCCGCTATCCGCATCACGGTTACGCACGGCTGGCCGACCGCCTCAAGCATCTGCTGGCGACCGCCGCCGACGTGGTGTTCGTGCCGGCCGAGGCCAAGCTCGCACTGGAAGCCGTGGCAGCCGGCGTGGCGTATCCGGGGCTGGTCGCATTGAACGTGGTGAGCGGCCCGCACGGCGCGGCGTTCGGCGCCTGGTTGCGACGTGGCGGTGCGACCGTGCACGAGGTGCTGGCCGAACCGGGTCAGGCGATCGCGATCGAAGCGGTGGCCGCATGCGCCGACGGCCTCGGCCAGCTCGACCTGGTGGCCGCCGTGCATGCGGAGCCCGCCACCGGCGTGCTCAATCCGCTGGCGGCGCTGGCCGCGCTGGCGCGCTCGCGCGGCGCGCTGCTGGTGGTGGATGCGGTGGCGTCGGTGGGCGGCCATCCGCTCGAACTCGACGCACTCGGCGTGGATATCGCCGTGATCGGCCCGCAGAAGGCGTTGGCAGGGCCGGCCGGCGTGTCGGCGGTGGCGCTCGGCGCACGTGCCTGGGCGCATCTGGAGGCGGCCGAGCCGCATGTCGCGCAGACGCCGCTGGCCACCTCGAACCTGTCGTTGACGCGCCTGCGCCGCGACTGGCTCGACTGCGGCCGCGGCGAATTGCCGGGCACGCCGCCGCCGCTGGAGTTCTGGGCGCTGGAAGCGGCGCTCGACCGGATCGAGGCCGAAGGCATCGCGCAGACCGTCGCGCGCCATGCGCAGGCCGCGCAGGCCTGCCGCGCCGCGCTGCGGGCGCTCGGCGTGCCGCCCGCGATCGCGCGCGACGACGCCGCCTCGGCACTCGTCACCGCCGCGCCGGTGCCGCCCGGCGTGGAAGCGACGGCGCTGATCGCGCATGCGCGCCGGCACGGCGTGGAACTCGCGCCCGGCCCCGGCCCGCTGGCCCGGCGCATCGTGCGCCTCGACCACACCGGCCTGCGCGCGGCCGAGGACGCCGTGCACGCGAACATCGTCGCGTACGGCGGCGCGCTCGAACAGCTCAACTACCCGGTGGACCTCGACGCGGCCGGCCAGGCCATCGCCGACGCGTACGCCGGCGTGTAACGCGCGGTCTCGCCGCATCCTTCAACGCATCAACGCCTCAACGCAACAGCCCGCGCGCCGCCAGATTGCGATACAGCGCGCGCGTGCCGAATTCCCACGGCGCCACCTCGGTGCACAACGACACGCGATTGACCAGCGCGCCGAGCGAGGCGGTCGAGATCGTCACGCGATCGCCGAGGTGATGCGTGAAGCCCGCGCCGGCCTCGTCGCGATCCTGGATCGGCGAGAACATCGTGCCGAGGAACAGCATGAAGCCGTCCGGGTATTGGTGATGCGCGCCGTGCGTCTGCGCGACCAGGTCGAGCGGATCGCGGCTGATCTCGCTCATGTGGCTGACGCCGTCGAGCACGAAGCCGTCCTCGCCCTCGATGCGCAGGCCGACCGAAGCGCCGCGCACCGTGTCGATCGTGAAACCGCCGTCGAACAGCCGCACGAACGGCCCGATCGAACACGACGCGTTGTTGTCCTTGCACTTGCCGAGCAGCAGCGCCGAGCGGCCCTCGACATCGCGCAGGTTGACGTCGTTGCCGAGCGTCGCCCCCACCGCCTGGCCCGCCGCATTGACGGCCAGCACCACTTCCGGCTCCGGGTTGTTCCAGGTGGAGATCGGCAGCAGGCCGACCTCGCTGCCGAAGCCCACCGACGACATCGGCTGCGATTTCGTGAACACCTCGGCGTCGGGGCCGATGCCGACTTCGAGGTATTGCGACCAGACACCGCGCGCCTGCAACGCCGCCTTCAGGCGCATCGCCGCGTCGGAGCCGGGTTCGATCTGCGAGAGATCCGCGCCGATCGCCTGCTGGATGGTGGCGCGCAACTCGACGGCGCGGGCCGCGTCGCCGCCCGCCTGTTCTTCGATCACCCGCTCGATCAGGCTGACCGCGAACGTCACGCCGCAGGCCTTGATCGCCTGCACGTCGCACGGCGCGAGCAGGCGGATGGCGGGCGCGGCGTGATCCGGGTGCTCGCCGAACTGCGCGGCCAGCAGCTCGCGCGCCGTGCCGAGCCGTTCGCCTTCGGCGCGGCGGGCGGCCCCGGCCGGATCGGGCAGATCGAACAGGTCGGCGGTGGTCGGGGCGAACGCCGTGATGTCGAACACCTCGCCGCCGCGCACCGCGACCACGCACGGGCCTTCGAACGCCGCCGTCTTGCGCCAGACGCGGCCGATCAGCAGCGCGTCGTCGAGATCGGCGGGCAGGAATGCGGCGATCGGGTCCTGCTCGGCGGGATGGGTCATGTCTGTCTCCTCGTTGTGGAATGCCGACGATGCTACGGGCGATGCACCGAAGCTGTCCAACAGGACGACCTATAATCCAGCCTGCTGGATTCGACACCGCCGTTCATTCGCCAACCCGCCGAGGCCCGCATGCCCGACAAGCTCACCGACGTGCCTGCCATCGCTCGCGTGCACGACATTCTCGATGCGCTGAAAGCCACCCGCCGCCCGACCTCCGCCAAGGATCTGCTGACGCTCACCGGCATGCCGCGCAGCACGCTGTATCTGACGCTCGACGCGCTGGAGCGGCGGCAATGGCTCGTCAAGAGCGGCGACGGCTACGCGATCGGCGTGGCGCTGTTCGAGATCGGCAGCACCTACCTGCTGGCCGATTTCACGCTCGACGCGTTTCGCCGCGAGGCCGCGTGGTTCGTCGCGAAGCACAACGAGGCCGTGCAGATGGCCGTGCTCGACCGCGCCGAGGTGGTGTATCTGGCGCGCGAGGACCCGTCGCGCGCGGTGCGGCTCGTCTCCGATATCGGCTCGCGGCTGCCCGCGCATTGCTCGGCGCTCGGCAAGGCGCTGCTCGCGAGCCTGTCCGACGAAACCGCGCAGATGATCGTGCCGCCCCGGCTGCGCGCGCTGACCGAGCATTCGCTGACCAGGCGCGCCGACCTGATCGCGGCGCTGGCCGAGGTGCGCGAGCGCGGCTACGCGATCGAGCGCGAGGAGGCCTGCACCGGGCTGGCGTGCCTGGCCGTGTTCGTGGGCGTGTCGCAGGCCGGCAAGCGGATCGCGGTCAGCACCAGCGTGCCGGTGGACCGGCTCGACGCGCGTCGCGAAACGCGGCTGCTGGTCGATCTGACCACGCTGGCGCAGCGCGTGGCGCGCGGGTTGTGACGGGGACGGGAGACGAGACGACGGGGGACGTCGGACGGATACGAGGACGGGACGGCGGGCCGTGGGCGATGGATAGTGGACGGCGGACGGTAGACAGGGCTCGGATCGGATACAGAAGCCTCTGCCTGCAAGCCCAGGGGTTGGTCAAAACTGACGGATTGTGTCGAAGCCACCGAAATGGAAGGCCGGGCGCAAGAACGGCGGACCGTTAGTTGCGATTCAAAGCTAAAAAAAGCGGCGGCTCATCGAAGCAGCAAATCGTCCGGCAGGCAGCACTCCGCGCCCCACCGCTGCGCCAACCGCGCGGCGCGGCCAAGCCGCACGGCCGCATCGTCGAAATCGACGATCCGCGCCGCGTCGGCCTGCGCCGGGCGGCCCGGCGCTTCGTCGGTACGGCCGTCGGTCAGCAGCCAGAGCGTGCGCGCAGCGCCAGGCCGGCGGCGCGCGACCTGCGCGAGCAAGGCAGCGGCCGCATCGATGCCGAGCGTGAGCGGCGTGCCGCCTCCGCCCGCCACCGGTTCGAGCCAGCGCTCGTTCCACCAGCGCGGCACGGCCGGCCCGAAACGGCGTACCGCCCCGCCCGCGCCGAAGCAGATCAGCGCCACCTCGGCGCGCTCGCGCGCGGCCGCATCGAACAGCCCCACCAGCAAGCCCTTGGCGCGCGCGAGCCGGCCGCCGTCGAGCATCGAGGCCGAGCAATCGAGCACGAAACAATGGAACGCGCGCGGCGTACCGGCACGCGGGCGGAACCGCAAGTGATCGACGGCCAGCGGCGCACCGCGCCGGGCCGCGAGCGTGGCCGGCCACGCGATGCGCGTGCCGGGCAGGCCACGTTCTCGCGGTGCAGGGGTAGCGCCGTGCTGCCATCGAACCCCGCTGCCGATCGCGGCGGGGGCATGCGTCCGATGGCTCAGGCTTTTTTTGACGGCAGCGGGATCACGCCCTTCACCGGCACCAGGCCGACTGGCTCGGGCGGCAGATAGCCCCAATCGCCGTCTTGCGAAACGTCGCCGGGGATTTGAGCGGGAGAATCGGGCGACGAACCGGACGGACCGGACGACCCGGAGGACTCGCCCGAATCGCTCGGCGGCTGCTGCGGTGACGGGGGCACCGTCCGGCGATGCCGCAGCACCGCCTCGGCCACGCGCTCGACATGCGCCGCATCGACAGCCGCATCGCCCTCGAACGCGGCCAGCGCGCGTGCCGCGCGCAGCATCACGAGATCGGCGCGCAGCCCGTCGACCGCGGCCTCGATGCACAACGCGGCCACGCGGGCATGCACCGCATCGTCGATGGCGACTGCCGGCAACGCCTCGCGTGCGCGGTGAATGCGCGCTGCCAGCACGGCCTGTTCGGCCTCGTACGCTGCGCGAAAACCGTGCGGATCGAGATCGAACGCGAGCCGCGCCTTGACGATCCGCTGCCGTTCGCCGGCATCGCGGCAATTGGCCAGTTCCACCATCAGGCCGAAGCGGTCGAGCAACTGCGGGCGCAGCTCGCCCTCCTCCGGATTCATCGTGCCGATCAGCGCGAAGCGCGCCGCGTGCGTGTGCGAGATGCCGTCGCGCTCGACGGTGTTGACGCCGCTCGCAGCCGCATCGAGCAGCACGTCGACCAGCCCGTCGGCCAGCAGGTTGACCTCGTCCACGTACAGCACGCCCCGATGCGCACGCGCCAGCAGCCCCGGCGCGAACCGCACCGCGTTCTCGCCGAGCGCGCCGGCCAGATCGAGCGTGCCCGTGACCTGCTCGTCGGACGCGCCGAGCGGCAGCGTCACGAAGCGCCCCTCGGGCAGCAGTTCGGCCAGCGCACGCGCGGCCGTCGATTTGGCGGTGCCGCGCGGCCCGCTGACCAGCACGCCGCCGAGCGCCGGATCGACCGCCGCCAGCAGCAGCGCCTGTTGCAGATCGGCCTGCCCGATCAGGGCGCTGAACGGAAACGGCGGCAGGCCGCCGGGATGCGTGTCGTGCTGGCTCATCGCCGCGCTCCTTCGAGATGCTGTTCCACTGCGAGCAGGTGCGCCTCGATCCGCTCGCGATGCGTGCCCGGCTCCTGCCAGAGCCCGCGCTGGATCGCTTCGAGCAGGCGCTCGCACATGCCGTGCAGCGCGTGCGGGTTGTGCCGCTCCAGGAACGCGCGGGTGGCGGCGTCGTGCACGTAGGCGTCGGTCACGAGCGCGTACTGGTGATCGGACACCACGCGCGCGGTCGCGTCATAGCCGTACAGATAATCGACGGTCGCGGCCAGCTCGGCCGCGCCCTTGTAGCCGTGACGCTTGACGCCGTCGATCCATTTCGGATTGACCACGCGCGAGCGGATCACGCGCGCGATTTCCTCGTTGAGCGTGTTCATGCGCGGCGTGTCGGGGTGGCTGTGATCGCCGTGATACAGCGCCGGCTGACGCCCCGACAGATGGCGCACGGCCGCCGCCATGCCGCCCTGGAACTGGTAGTAGTCGTTCGAGTCGAGCAGATCGTGCTCGCGGTTGTCCTGGTTCTGCACCACCGCGTCGATGGTCGCGAGCCGCGCGCCGAACGCGTCCTGCGCGGCCTCGCCGGCGCTGTTCTGCGCGTACGCGTAGCCGCCCCAGGCTTGATAGGCCTGCGCCAGATCGGCGTCGGTCTGCCAGTTGCGCTGATCGATCAGATCCTGCAGGCCCGCGCCATAGCTGCCCGGCCGCGCGCCGAACACGCGCCAGCCGGCCCGGCGACGCGCTTCGGCGGCGGCCACGCCGCTGGCGGCCAGCGCCTCGGCGTCGCGCAGCACGCGCGCACGGATCGGGTTCTGATGCGCCGGCTCGTCGAGTTCGGCCACGGCCTGCACGGCCGCGTCGAACAGATGCATCAGGTTGGCGAACGCATCGCGGAAGAAACCCGACACGCGCAGCGTCACGTCGATGCGCGGCCGGTCGAAAATCTCGATCGGCAGGATCTCGAAATCGGTCACGCGATGGCTGCCGTGCGCCCATTTCGGCCGCACGCCGATCAGCGCGAAGGCCTGCGCGATGTCGTCGCCGCCGGTGCGCATGGTGGCCGTGCCCCACACCGACAGGCCCACCGCGCGCGGGTAGTCGCCGTGCTCCTGCAGGTGGCGCTCCACCAGTTGATGCGCCGATTTCATGCCGAGCGTCCAGGCCGCCTGGGTGGGCACCGCGCGCGTGTCGACCGAATAGAAATTGCGGCCGGTCGGCAGCACGTCGGGGCGGCCGCGCGACGGCGCGCCGCTCGGCCCCGGCGGCACGAAGCGGCCGTCGAGGCCGCGCAGCAGATGGCCGAGTTCGTCGGCGCCGCAAGCGTCGAGGCGCGGCGCGAGATCGCCGGCGATGCGCGACAGCACAGCCAGCGTGAGCGGCCAGCGCGTCGGGTGTGCGTGCAGCGCGGCGAGTGCAGCGCGGGAGGCTGCGGCGGTTTCGGCGGTTTCCGCCGTTCCATCATCCCCGCCACCCGCCACGGCCAACCCGTCATCCAGTCCCGCCACCAGCCGCTGCGCGAACAATTCCAGCCGCTCGCGCGTATCGCCCGCATGCCGCCACGGCGTCGCATCAACCTCCAGCAGTTCGGCCGGGCGCGGGCCGTCCCACGCCGCGGCCCAGTCGGCCGCGAGCGGATCGAACGCCGCGCCCAGTTGCAGGTCGCGCGCCAGCGCCGCGATCAGGCCGGCGTTTGCGCCGAGGCCGTCGCCCACCGGAAAGCGCGCGAGCGCGAGCAGCGTGTCGCGGCGCTGCCGCCCCTCGGGCGAGCGGCCGAACGTGTGCAGCCCGTCGCGGATCTGCGCTTCCTTCAGTTCGCAAAGCCAGGCGTCGACGCGCGTGAGCAGCGCGTCCTCGTCATCGCGGCCCGACGGCGCGGCAAGGCTCAGTTCTTCATGCAGCCGATGCTCGACGATGGTGTCGAGGATCGTCTTGCGCAGCAGTTTGGCGCGCCGCGCGTCCACCATCAGCGCGTCGTAATACTCGTCGACCTGCCGCTCCAGATCCTGCAGCGGCCCGTAGTTCTCGGCGCGCGTGAGCGGCGGCATCAGGTGATCGACGATCACGGCCTGGGCGCGGCGCTTGGCCTGGCTGCCCTCGCCCGGATCGTTGACGATGAACGGATACAGATGCGGCAGCGGGCCGAGGATCAAATCCGGCCAGCACGACTCGGACAGCGCCACGCTCTTGCCCGGCAGCCATTCGAGATTGCCGTGCTTGCCGACGTGGACCACCGCGTCGATCGCGAACGCATCGCGCAACCAGAAATAGAACGCCAGATAGGCGTGCGGCGGCACGATCTCGGCGTCGTGATAGCTGGCGTAATCGTTGGCCTCGCGCGTGCGCGCCGGCTGGATGCCGACGAACACGTTGCCGCAGCGCCAGCCCGCGATCGGAAAGCGCCCGTGACGCAGCGCCGGCTCCTGCTCGGGCGTGCCCCAGCGCGCCTCGATCGCCTCGCGCACCTCGGCCGGCAGCCGGTCGTAGCGCTGCCGGTAGGCCGCCATCGCGAGGCTCTGGAACGCCGGGCGCAGCGCGCTCGCATCGGCGTCGTTGGTCACGCCGTCGGTCAGCCGCGCGATCAGCGCATCGCCCGATTCGGGCAACGCGCCTTTAAGCGTATAACCGGCCGCACCGAGCGCGCCCAGGATGCCGAGCGCCGAGGCCGGCGTATCGAGCCCCACGCCGTTGCCGATCCGCCCTTCGCTCATCGGATAGTTGGCCAGCACCAGCGCGAGCCGCTTGCCCGGATTCGGCTCGGTGCGCAGCCGGCACCAGCGGCGGCTCAACTCCGACACGAACGCGATGCGCTCCGTGTCGGGCTGATAGCGCACCACATCCACCTCGGTATGCGGGCAGCGGTAGGCCAGCCCCTTGAAGCTGACCGCACGCGTGACGATGCGCCCGTCCACTTCGGGCAGCGCCACGTGCATCGCGATGTCGCGCGCATGCAGCCCCTGCGGATCGGCCAGCCACGCCTCGCGGTTGCCGCCCGACAGGATCACCTGCAGCACGGGCGCGTCGCCGGCCAGTTCGACGGCGGCCGGCGCGTCGATCGCCCCGGCCGCGAACGCCGTGGTGTTGAGCACCAGCGCAACGCGCTCGGACGCGCACAGCCGCGCGATCACCTCGCGGCTCACGGCGTCCTTCAGCGAGGTGACGGCGATCGGCAGCGGGTTGAGCCCGTCGCGTTCGAGCGCCTCGATCAGCGCATCGAACACGGCCGTGTTGGCGGCCTGCCAATGCGCCTTGTAGAACAGGATCGCCGCCACCGGCGCGCCGGGCGTCCAGCGCGCGCGCCAATCGTCGAGGGTGGCCGGCTCGCTGGCCGGGTGGTACAGCGCGGCGGCCGGCAGCGGACGCGGCGGCGCCGGTTCCTCGCCGTGGCCGAGCGCGTGGAACGCGATGCTGCGCAACAGCGCCTGCGCGTTGAACGCGCCGCCCTCGCGCAGATAGCGCCACCATTGGCGGCACAGCGCCGGATCGACGGTGCTCTTGGCGATCAGGTTCGGATCTTCCTGCAGATCGCCCGAGAACATCGCCAGTTGCTGGCCGCGCCGTTGGGCCAGCGCCACCGCCTGCTCGATCCCGTACGGCCAGTAGGCCTCGCCGCCGAGATGGTCGATCACCACCACACGCGCGTGCTGGAGCACGTCGTCGAGGTAGAAATCGACCGACGCCGGCTGGCGCAGGAACGTGACGTTGGCGAGCCGCACGCTCGGGAAACCCGCGCCGAGCAGCGGCACCGCGCTGGCCAGCAGCGACAGCGTGGTGTCGGCCGAGCTGAGAATCACGATCTCGGCCGGCTGCTGATCGATCCGGATCACGCCCTGCGTGTCGTCGACGAAACCGCCGGGCGTGGTGCGCAGCAAATGCATCGTTCGGCCGGCCTCGTCAGGCGGCCTGCACGGCCGTGCCGAGCGCGGCCACGAACGCGCGCTGCAGTTCGGCCGCGTCGAGATCCTCGCCGATCAGCACGAAGCGGCTCGCGCCGCCCTCGCCGTCCTGGAGCTTGCGGTCGAAGTAGCTGTCGAAACGGCCGCCCACGCCCTGGATCACGAGCCGCATCGGCGTGTCGGGCAGCGCCGCGAAGCCCTTGACGCGGTAGATCGTGTGCTGATCCACCAGCGCGCGCAGCGCGGCGATGGTCGCCTCGCGCGAGCTGACGCGCGCCTCCACCACCACCGAGTCGAACTCGTCGTGATGGTGATCGGCGTCCTCGGCCGAGCCGTGATGATCGTGGCGCAGGTGGATGGTGTCCTCGGAGGCCGCGTTCAGGCCGATCAGCGTGGCCAGGTCCAGTTCGCCGCGCTGCGCGCGCACGATCTTGACGTGCGCCGGCACTTCCTCGCGGATCGTCGCCTCGACGGCCTCGAACTGGCTCGCGTCGAGCAGGTCGGTCTTGTTGACGATCACCAGGTCGGCCGACGACAGTTGATCGGCGAACAGCTCGTGCAGCGGCGATTCGTGGTCGAGGTTCGGATCGGCGCGGCGCTGCGCGTCGACGGCATCGACATCCTCGGCGAACTGGCCGGCCGCCGTGGCCGGGCCGTCCACCACCGTGATCACCGCGTCGCACGTGAAGCTGTTCTTGATCGACGGCCAGTTGAAGGCCTGCACTAGCGGCTTCGGCAGCGCGAGGCCCGAGGTTTCGATCAGCACGTGGTCGATCTGCTCGCGGCGCTCGACCAGCGCTTCCATGACCGGATAGAACTCCTCCTGCACCGTGCAGCACAGGCAGCCGTTGGCCAGTTCGTAGAGCTGGCCGGCCGCTTCCGCACCTTCCTCGCAACCGATGTTGCAGCCCTTCAGGATCTCGCCGTCGATGCCGAGTTCGCCGAACTCGTTGACGATCACCGCGATGCGGCGGCCCGAGGCGTTTTCGAGGATGTGACGCAGCAGCGTGGTCTTGCCGCTGCCAAGGAAGCCCGTCACCACGGTTACGGGAATTTTGCGCATTTGCATGGGAAGTCGTCCGTCGGAGAGTCTGTCTGGATGTCTGGCATCGATGGCGTGCGCCGCCGGGCGCGGCACGGCCGGGCCGCGCCGCTGCGCATGCCGGTGGCCGCGCCAGCCGCGACGGCTGGCTGGGGCTCGGCGCCGCCACCCGCGGCGCGCCCCGTTTCGGGACCGCCGGCGCGCGGCCGTCCCGTGGTTCTGGCCGGTATCCGGGCTGACGACAGCGCCGCTTCGCCTTCCCGGACGCGGTTCGCATCCAGTGGCCGAGCCGCGCATCGAAAGCTTCGACGCGCGGTGAAGCGGGCCTCGCATCGCGTTCGCGATGCATTCGCTTGACCGTTGCGGGGGCAGCACAGGCGGGCGCCGTCCGCGTCGCGGCGAGGCCTCCTGTTTCCCGTTCAACTGCGTGCGCAGGAATCCGCACGCGAGCACCAAAACGCGTGCGAGTGTAGGCGTCGCGTCGGAACGCGTCAAGGCAACGCGGGGTGGCTGGCGGGGCCGGAACGATGTCGGGTGGGGGCAGTGTCGGGCGAGTGCGACGTCGGGTGGGAACGGCATCGGGTGGGAACGGCATCGGGTGGGAACGGCGTCAGGTGGGTGCGACATCAGGTGGGAACGGCGTCGGGTGGGCGCAGCGTCGGGTGGGCGCAGCGTCGAGTGGGCACGGCATCGGGCAGGAACGGCATCGGGCGGGAACGGCGGCGTCAGGCGGAAACGGCGTAGGGTGGGCGCGGTGTCGAGCCGGAACGGTGTCCGATCAGAGCGGCGTCGGGCGGGACCGAGCGAGGTGCGGAGCGGCACACGGACGGCCGGCTTCCGGCCGCCGACGAGCCGGAAGCCGGCGGGCGCCAGTCCGACAACCGCCCAGCGACGGCCTGAAAACCAGCCGCAAGCCGCCCGGAACCGCTGTGCTATCGTATGCGCGCGTTCGGTGCCCGCCCCCGCGTTCGCGGTGGCGGTTAAACGGGAAACAGGGCGCGGCGCGAGCCGCACAGCCTGTGCTGTCCCCGCAACGGTACGCCGCCGGCGACGCGCGCAAGCGCTCGCACGGGCCGACCACAGCCACTGCCGCTCGCGGCGGGAAGGCGTCGGCCCGAGGCGGCCAGCCCGGATACCGGCCGACGCAAGCGGCGGGCCTCGGCCCGCCCGACGCGGCGTTCGCGAGGGACGCACGCCGCGCGAACCCGCATCGCTACCGCATTCTTGATCGACACCGCATGACCCGTTCCGCTCCGGACCACGCCCCGCACGCATGGCGTCTCGCCGTCGGCGTCGGCTGCCGCGCCGGCCGCCCCGCCGAGGCGATCGACGCCGCCATCGACGCCGCGCTCGCGCGCCTCGGCGCGCTTTACGGCCACGAGGCCGCGTCGCGCGCGCACATCGCCTGCGTCGCCACGCTCGACGCAAAAGCCGGCGAGCCGGGCCTGGTCGCATGCTGCGAGCGTCATGGCTGGCCGCTGCGGGCGATCCCGCGCGAGGCGATCGCGGCGCGCATGCCAGCGCTTGAAGCATCTGAAGCACCCCAAGCGTTCGATGCGCCTCGCGACGATGTCGATACCGATCCCGCAACCGGCCCGCGCCGTCCATCCGCCGTGCAGACGCGCTTCGGCATCGACGGCGTGTGCGAGCCGTGCGCGCTGGCCGCCGCGCCGCAGGGCCGGCTGCTGGTGCCGAAAACGATCGTCGATGGCGTGACGGTCGCGATCGCCGGGCCGGCCTGAGCCCGCCCCTCCCCTTGCTTGCCCCGAATTCCGAACCCCGAAGGACCGACACCCGATGAAGACCGATCCCGAATCGCATCAGCGCATGACCGAACGCCGCCGCGCCGGCCACGAGAAGAAGCAGGCCGCGGCCACCGCCGAGAAGGGCCTGCTGATCGTCAACACCGGCAACGGCAAGGGCAAGAGCACCGCCGCATTCGGCATGGCCGTGCGCGTGCTCGGCCACGGCATGAGGCTCGGCGTGGTGCAGTTCATCAAGGGCGCGCTGCACACGGCCGAGCGCGACCTGCTCAACACGTTCGCCGAATGCGATTTCGTGACGATGGGCGACGGCTACACCTGGAACACGCAGGATCGCGAGAAGGACATCGCCACCGCTCGCAAAGGCTGGGACGAGGCGCGCCGCATGATCGACAGCGGTGAATACCGGATGGTGATCCTCGACGAGCTGAACACCGTGCTCAAGTACGACTACCTGCCGCTCGACGAGGTGCTGGCCGTGCTGAGCGCGCGCGCGCCGTCGCTGCATGTGGTGGTGACCGGCCGCCACGCGCCCGACGCGCTGATCGAGGCCGCCGATCTCGTCACCGAGATGCGGCTCGTCAAGCACCCGTATCGCGAACAGGGCGTGAAGGCGCAGCCCGGCGTGGAATTCTGAGCGTGACGGCCGGCATGCTGGCGTGCCCCGCGCTGTTTTTGAGCGCGGGCGGCTCCGGGCAGGGCAAGACCTCGGTCACGGCCGGCCTCGCGCGGCTGCACCGGCGGCTCGGCCGGCGCGTGCGCGTGTTCAAGACCGGCCCCGATTTCCTCGATCCGATGATCCTGGAACGCGCGAGCGGCGCGCCCGTGTACTCGCTCGATCTGGGCATGGTGGGCGAGGCCGGCTGCCGCGCCCTGCTCGCGCGCGCGGCGGCCGAGGCCGACCTGATCCTGATCGAAGGCGCGATGGGGCTGTACGACGGCACGCCGAGCAGCGCCGATCTGGCCTGCCGCTTCGGCGTGCCGGTGGCCGCGGTGATTTCGGCGAAATCGATGGCGCAGACGTTCGGCGCGCTCGCGTTCGGCCTCGCGCGGTTCCGGCCGGAACTGCCGTTCCACGGCGTGCTGGCGAACCGCGTCGGCTCGGCACGGCACGCAACATTGCTGCAGGCCGCGCTGCCCGACGACATCCGCTGGCTCGGCCATCTGCCGACCGATGCGGCCATCGCGTTGCCCGAACGGCATCTGGGCCTGCATCAGGCCGGCGACATCGACGATCTCGACGCTCGCCTCGAGCGCGCCGCCGATGCGCTCGCCCGGACGGCGCTCGCCGCGCTGCCGCCTCCCGTCGTATTTGCCGCACCCGAGCATGACGCGCCCTTGCCGCGCCGGCTCGACGGGCTGCATGTGGCGGTCGCGCGCGACGCGGCGTTCTCGTTCGTGTATCCGGCCAATCTGGCGCTGCTCGAGGCGCTCGGCGCGCGCGTCACGACGTTCTCGCCGCTGGCCGACGCACCGCTGCCCGATTGCGACGCGCTCTATCTGCCGGGCGGCTATCCCGAACTGCATGCGGCGCGCCTGGCCGGCAACACGCGCAGCGCGGCCGGCATCGCCGCGCACGTCGCGGCGGCCAAGCCCGTGCTGGCCGAATGCGGCGGGCTGCTCTATTTATGCGACACGCTGACCGATGTCGATGGCGTCACCACGCCGATGCTGGGCCTGCTGCCCGGCGCGGGCGCGATGCAGCGCCGCTTCACCGCGCTCGGCATGCAGCGGCTCGATACGCCGCTCGGGCCCATGACGGGCCACACGTTCCATTATTCGAAGCTGCAGACGCCGCTCACGCCGGCCGCCGTCGCCATGCGTCCCGACGACGGCGCGCGCGGCGAGGCCATCTATCGGCACGGGTCGATCGTCGCCAGCTACCTGCACGGGTACTGGCCGTCGAATCCGCGTTGCCTGGCCGCGATGCTGCGCGGGGAATGGCCGCCGCTCGCTTGAACGAGCGACGCGCCGGCCGGGTGAATCGGGCGGATCAAGCCGATCGAATCAATCGGGCCAATCCGGCACATGCAGGCCGCACCGCTCAACGCCGCCGCGCTCCGACCGCGAACGCCGGCGGCGCCGCGCCGCGATCGAGCGCATCGAGGCAATCGGCACAGTGCCTTACTACGTCGCGCACCATGAAATGCACGAGCGTCTGCGAGACGGCCAGCGCATCGGCCGCCGTCGCGAGCGATTCCTCATGCACCCGCACCATCTCGAACGCCGCCCGGCTACGCGCCGGCACATGCGCCAGCGCGTGCTGCATGCGCGCGAGCGTATCGCGCGTCAGCGCCGTGGCCTCGGGCGTCGGCTCGGGCGACGGCACGTCGAGCCCCGCCGCCTCATCCGCATGCCAGGTGGTTTCGAGCGACTGGCGGCGGCACACGTCGATCGAGGCATTGCGCACCATCCGCGTCACATAGGCCAGCGGCTGGCGAATCGCGTCCTGCCCCGGAAAATCGACAAGCCGCACGAGAACGTCGTGCACCACGTCCTCGGCGCGGCTCGCGCAACCGGTCACGCCGCGCGCGACATTGACGAGCATCGCGCGATGCCGCACCAGCACCTGCACCAGCGCGCCGCCGGGGTTTGCCGGGCGCCGCGCGCGCATCGTCACCACCGGGCGCGGCCCGGGCGCCCACCTCGAATCCATCGTGTCGAACATGACGATGCGCTCCTCTGGTCTGACAGGACCCGCCCGATGACACCACGCTCAGGCCGACGATCCGATAGCCGGTTCGCAAACCGGGGAAGCCTCGAATTTAATGCAAACGCAAATCATTCTCAATCTTATTGATGAATTTGCACCGCTTCCCGTCAAATGAGAGTTTTCTTTAAAAATCATGCATCTTTCGCTCATTTTCATCTAACCCCATATTAATTTCCAGATTTGACGGAACGCACGTGACTTCTCGCTGTCATGTTCTGAGCGTCGATTCTCACCGCAGGGCTTTTTTCCCTCATCGATGGATCTCCGTTCGGAGCGGTTCATCCCGCGTCGTTGGGCCGAACGGAACGTACCCGGCCGCCTCCACCGGCCGTGCGTCGATTGCCGAAGTGCTGCCCGGCCGCGCCGAGTCGCGCGCCTGTCGCGCAGCCAGCCCTTTCCCACACCCGTTTGCCCCGAACCCGCTTTTTGAGGATGTGGAGCCCGTTGAGCCCGATTTCCGATGTTTCCGCCATTGCCGGCGCGCCGGTTGCGCCCCGGCCGGCCCGCGTGCACGCGTTCGCGCGCCTGATGCCCGCCGCCTGCGCCCTGGGCGCCCTTGCCACCGTCAGCCTGGTCGCCACCCTGCCCGCGATCTCGCAGCCCGTTTCGCCCACCGCCCTGCGCGCGGCCGGCACACCGCAGCACGTGTTCGCGGCCACGCCGTTCCCGAGCGCGCAGCGTTTCGTGACCGACCAGCTCGAAGCGGCCATCGCGGCACGCGGCACGCCGCCCGGCCAGTTCGCCTCGCGCTTCGCATCCGGCTCCACGCTGCTGGGCGACGCCACCGACGCGTTCTCGCTCGACACGCCCGCCCGCGCGTTCGGCGCAGCGCCGCTCGCCACCGGCCTGCGCGTCGGTGCGGTCGAGCACACCTTCTCGCAAACCATGCGCCAGCTCGACATGCCGCCCGAGATCCGCATCCAGGTCGGCGACCTGATCCCCGCGCAGATGCGCACCCACGCCCCGGCGCTGACCGGCGACCGCTACCGGGTCGGCTGGGAGAGCACGCCGCAAGGCCCGCAACTGACGGCGCTCGACGTACGCATCGCCGGCCGCAAGTTCAGCGCGATGTGGCTCCAGCCGTCCGGCGCCGCCCACGGCGCGTTCTACACGTTCGACGGCACGCCGCTCGAAGCGGCGGCCCTGACCATGCCGGTGATCGCCACGCGCATCAGCTCGCCGTTCGGCGTGCGCATCCATCCGATCTCGCACCTGCGGCTGTTTCATACCGGCGTCGATCTGGCCGCGCCGCGCGGCACGCGCGTCAATGCGGCGGCCGACGGCGTGGTGGCGTTCGTCGGCACCGATCCGCATGGCTACGGCCGCTATGTGGTGGTTGATCATCCCGATCGCACCTCGACGCTCTACGCGCACTTGTCGGCCTGGGCGCCGGGCCTGAAGGCCGGCATGCAGGTCGCGCAGGGGCAGCGGCTCGGCGCGGTGGGCATGACCGGCGCGGCCACCGGCCCGCACCTGCATTTCGAGGTGCGCCTGGCCGACGATCAGCCGGTCGATCCGATCGTCGCGCTGGCCGACGCCAGCAACCGGCTCTCGCCGATGCAGCTCGACGCGTTCCGCCGCAACGTCACCGACCTGCGCACGCAGTTCGCCGCGGCAGCGGCCGGCCCGGCCGTGGGCATTGCGATGCTCGGCGGCATGCCGGCCGGCGCCGGCCTCGGCACGCCCGCTCCGGCGCTGCAGATGCTGCCGGCGCCGCACGCCGGTGCGGCCTCGTGACGGTACTGCCATCGCGGCGTACCGACGAAAAAAAGCCCGCCATGAAGGCGGGCGCGAATCCCAGTCAAGGAGGTGTCACACGAACTACGGGTTCAGATTAAGCGGCCCGCCCCGTGTCGACAACCAAGCATTTCCGATAACGTTATCGCCCGCGCACCGCTAAGAACATGGCGCGCGCCGCTTCGATCACCTCGATCGGCCAGCGCGTTCACGGCTCGTTGCGCAGATAGCCTTCCTTGGCCGGCTCGCGCATGAAAAACGACACGATCAACGAGATCGCGCAGAGCGCCGTCACGTACCAGTAGAACGTCGATTCCGTGCCGGCCTGCTTGAACCACAGCGCCACGTACTCGGCCGTGCCGCCGAACACCGCGTTGGCCACCGCATACGACAGCCCCACGCCCATCGCACGCACCTCGGGCGGGAACATCTCCGCCTTGATCAGGCCGCTGATCGACGTGTAGAAGCTGACGATCGCCAGCGCGATCGTGATCAGCACGAACGCCGTCACCGGGCTCGACGTGTCGGCGATCGCATGCATCAGCGGCACCGTGCCGATCACCGACAGCGCGCCGAAGAACAGCATCGAGGTGCGCCGGCCGATCCGGTCCGACAGCGCGCCGAACACCGGCTGCAGCAGCATGTACACCAGCAGCGCGGCCGTCATCACGTTGCTGGCCGTTTTGGCGTGCATGCCGCTCGTGTTGACGAGGTATTTCTGCATGTAGGTGGTGAACGTGTAGAAGATCAGCGAGCCGCCGGCCGTGAAGCCCACCACCGTGAAGAACGCGCGGCTGTGATACTTCAGCACGCCGCGCATGGTGCCCGCGCCGCGCGCCTGACGCGATTCGCTGGTGGAGGTTTCGTCGAGCGACTTGCGCAGCCAGAGCGAGACGAGCGCCGCGCAGGCGCCCACCAGGAACGGAATGCGCCAGCCCCAGGCGCGCAGCTCCTCGGTGCTCAGCAGTTGCTGCAGGATCACGAGCACGAGCAGCGCGCACAGCTGGCCGCCGATCAGCGTCACGTACTGGAACGACGCAAAGAAGCCGCGCCGTCCCTTCAGCGCGACCTCGCTCATGTAGGTCGCGCTGGTGCCGTACTCGCCGCCCACCGACAGCCCCTGGAACAGCCGCGCCACCAGCAGCACGACCGGTGCGAGCGCACCGATCTGATCGTAGGTCGGCACCGCGGCGATCACCAGCGAGCCGCCGCACATCATCAGCACGGAGATCATCATCGCGCTGCGCCGGCCGCGCCGGTCGGCGATGCGGCCGAACAGCCAGCCGCCGATCGGCCGCATCAGGAAGCCGGCCGCGAACACGCCGGCCGTGTTCAGCAACTGCGTGGTGGGATTGCCGCTCGGAAAGAACGCGTGCGCGAAATACAGCGAGCAGAACGAATAGACGTAGAAGTCGAACCACTCGACGAGATTGCCCGAGGACGCGCCGACGATCGCGAGCACACGACGGCGGGTGTCGTGCGGATCGATCGTGGCCTGGGCATGGAGGTCGGTCATGAGAGGGAGTTCCTGTTGTATCGGCTGGGATGCCGGGCGGCGGATCGGCCGTGCCGGCTCTCGGCCCGGGTTGCGCGGGCTGCGTGCGGATGGCGCACCGCGCGGCATTCTATCGAATTGAAAGGTTTAGTGCCTTCGGGACTCGCCCTGATGGCGCGGCGCGGGGGGCGGGTCGTCGAGCGAATGCCGGCCGCCCTTCTTCCGCTTCGATCCGATCGCGGCTTTCGCGTCATGCGGCGGCCGAGCCTCGACGGCCCGCCAGCCGCCATGCACGGCTCAGCGCTTGCAGTGGACAGGCGGGGTATAAGGCGGCTCCATGCCGATGCGCAGGCCGCCCACCTCGAGGTCGTAGGCACGCGGCGCCACGCGTTGATACTGCCCGTGCGCGAGCGCATCGCGCTGCATCGTGCAGCCGGCATCCAGCCGGAACGTCGCCACCGCCTGCCATGCGCCGTCGGCATTCCGGCCGAATGCGGTGCCGAAATCGCTGCCGGCCTGCATCAGCAGCAGATCCGTCGTATGCAGGCCGGTCAGGTCGACCACATACACGTCGCAGGTCTCGCCGGCCAGCGTCAGGCACAACGGCAGCGCCGCGTCCTGCCGGTGCGGCCAGTCGGTATCGAGGAACGAGGCCGGCACCGCCTGCCCCGGCGTGCGCACCACGAGGTGGGCCGCCAGCCCCGCGCGACTGGGCGCAAGCATCGCCCCGTCCGCGCGCGAGCGCTCGATCATGCTCCGGCTTGCCTCGCGAATGCTCGCCGCGCTCGGGCCGTCGGTCGTGGCGCGCAGCGCCAGCAGCGCGCGCTTGCCGTAGTTCGCGGCGTCGTAGCGGAGGAACGCGAAGTCGAACTTGTCCGGCGCGATCCGGCCGCTCAGCAGGCGATTCACCTGGTTGTCGGCCGACAGTCGCGCCGGATCGGCGATCGGCGTGTACAACGCGATCAACACCGCCAGCGACAGCCAGGCCGTCAGCACGTTGGCCGGCGCCATCGCGGTCAGCCATCCGCGCCGGTCGAACGCCGCCCGCGCATAACCGATCGCGTAGCAGGCCGCGACCAGCGTCAGCGCGCCAGCCCGCACGCGCGCGGCGCTCAGGCCGTGCTGGCCGACGCGCAGCGCCAGCGCGTAGCCGGCCGCCGCCACCAGAAGCGGCAGCGTCAGGCTGCCCGCGCGGGCGCTGATTCTCAGCAGCCTCGGCACCGGCTCGCTCGCGGCGCCGTTCTTGAACACCGCGTTGACAAGCACGATTTCGAGCGCGACCACGCCGATCAGCACGCCGGCCGTCGAGCGCGTCTCCCACAGAGGCCGGAAACCGGTCAGCGCCCAACTGAGCAGAAAGCCGGCCACGATCATCACGAGCACCGGCAGCAACCACGACATCAGCGTCAACAGCAGCGTACGCAGCCCGCGCACGATATCGGCGCGCACGTCGGCGACGTGCAGCGCGAGCGCGAACGCCAGCGCATTGACCGGCGCCTCGAACCAGAGCTGCCGCAGCAGCGTGCGCAGGAAATGCAGGTCGAGCAGCATGAACAGCATCGCACCGGCCTGCAATACGAGTTGGAACACGCCGACGAACAGCGCGGCCAGCAGCACTTGCAACGCGAGTCGCCAAGCCAGCGAGAAATACGCGTCGTAGGGCGCCAGCCAGGTGCGCGATCGTTCGCCCGCCGCGATCAACGTATGGGCGACAAACACGAACACCGCGCACACGACGCCGATCTCGAACGTCGGCATCCGCGTGGGCGGAACATCGGCCAGCGCGGGATCGAACCCGACCGGCCAGAGCATGCGCGCTGCATCGTGATAACCCAGGATCGCCACCAGCAGCGCCAGCCACGCGGCCCAGAGCACTTGCCGCGACACGCGCAACTCGCCAAGCCCTATCACGCCGAGCGGCGGGATCAACAACGCGACGAGCAGCAACGGTCGCAGCACGAGCAACTGCGGCGCATTGCCCGGCAAATCGCGCATCGCGCAGAGCACGCCATAAAGCGCGACGCCTTGAATCAGCCCGATCGCAATGCGCCAGGCAAGGCGCCACCGTGAAGCCGGCGCGAGCTCGGGCCCCGGCGTATCCGTCAATCCTTCGATCATGGGAAAAATGCAGTGGGTCGTGGAAACGGCCGGGCGAAGCCGGCCGTCGCGCATTGTTCAGACGAAATGCGTTTTACCAGAAAGCTTTCACCGGCGCAAAAACAGCGCGGCCGGCAACGCTCGATGCATTGCCGGCCGCGCATGCCCCTTCGTGGACCCTGGCGCCTCAAACCCGCCCGTCAGGCGGCTTGGCCCGGCACTCGTAGCGCTTGCGCACGGTGCCGGACTCGTCGACGCTTTCCAGATACACGTCGAACTGCCAGAGCCGCGCCATGTGCTTGAGCACCTCTTCGCTGTCGTTCGACAGGTGACGGTTGTCGGTCATGAAATGGCGCAGCGTGAGGCTGCGGTCGCCGCGCGTGTTGACGGCCCACACCTGGATATTCGGCTCGCGATGATGAATGTCGTACTGCCTCGACAACGCCTGCCGCACGTACTGATAGCCGCTGTCGTCATGAATGGCCGACACTTCGAGCGAATCGCGCATGTCGTCGTCGAGCACCGAGAACAGGCGCATCTCGCGAATCAGGTGCGGCGACAGATACTGCGCGATGAAGCTCTCGTCCTTGAAGTTGCGCATCGCATAGTGCAGCGCGGGCAGCCACGGCGTGCCGGCCAGTTGCGGGAACCAGCGGCGATCCTCGTCGGTCGGGTTCTCGCAGATCCGCCGGATGTCGCTCATCATCGAAAAGCCGAGCGCATACGGGTTGATGCCGCTGTAGTACTGCTTCGTGACGGGCGGCTGGTAGATCACGTTGCTGTGCGAATGGAGGAACTCCATCATGAAGCCGTCGGTCAGCTTGCCCTGCTGATACATCGTGTTCAGCAGCGTGTAATGCCAGAACGTGGCCCAGCCTTCGTTCATCACCTGCGTCTGCCGCTGCGGATAGAAGTACTGACCGACCTTGCGGACGATCCGGATCACCTCGCGCTCCCACGGCTCCAGCAGCGGCGCATTCTTCTCGGCGAAATACAGCAGGTTTTCCTGCGGCTCGGACGGATAGCGGCCCTCGACCTCCTCGCCGGCGGCCTCGGGCTTGCGGCCCGGCAGCGTGCGCCACAACTCGTTGACCTGCGACTGCAGATACGCCTCGCGCTCGCGCCGCAACGCGGCTTCCTTCGACAGCGACGGTTTCTGCGGGCGCTTGTAGCGATCCACGCCGTAGTTCATCAGCGCGTGGCACGAATCGAGCAACTCCTCGACGCGATCGATGCCATGCCGCTCCTCGCATTCGGCCACGTAGTTCTTCGCATAGACGAGGTAATCGACGATCGCATGCGCATCGGTCCACAAGCGGAACAGGTAGTTGCCCTTGAAGAACGAGTTGTGCCCGTACGCGGCGTGCGCGATCACGAGCGCCTGCATGGTCAGCGTGTTCTCCTCCATCAGGTACGCGATGCAGGGGTTCGAATTGATGACGATCTCGTAGGCGAGGCCCATCTGCCCGCGCCGGTAGCTCTTCTCGGTCGACAGGAAATGCTTGCCGAACGACCAGTGACGGTAATTGACGGGCATCCCGACCGACGCGTAGGCGTCCATCATCTGCTCGGCGCTGATCAGCTCGAGCTGGATCGGGTAGATGTCGAGTTCGTACTGCTCCGCCACCTGCGCGATGTGCTGGTCGTACTCCTCGATCAACTCGAAGGTCCAGTCCGACGGACAGGGCAGCGGCGTGCGATCGGCGGCATTCATGCGCGCCTCCTTGTGCCCGTTCTCGGGCGCAGCGAGATGTGGCGACGCGGCAGCGGGCTGCGCTCGCGCGTCGGCCGGGTTCGCGAGGGCGTCGCCGCCCTCGCCGCGCGTTGAATAGCCGCGCGTGTCGTTGTCCGGTTCGCGTGTCGTCATAAGGCGTCAGGTTTCCACATGCTTTTCGAACAGTTCGCGGAACACCGGGTAGATGTCCGCGGCCAACTCGACCTTCTTCATCGCCATGTGCGGCTGCGACAGCGCGAGCTGCGCATATTCGAGCCAGAGGTTCTGCTCCTCGGGCGCGACCTGGATGTAGGCGAAATAGCGCGCCTTGGTCAGAATGTCGGCCTCCAGGATCTTGCGGCACTTCGGCGAATCGTCGGTCCAGTTGTCGCCGTCGGACGCCTGCGCGCCGTAGATATTCCACTCGGTCGGCGAATAGCGCTCGTCCATCACCTTGCGCATCAGCTCCAGCGCGCTCGACACCACCGTGCCGCCGCTTTCGGTCGAATGAAAGAAGGTGTCCTCATCGACTTCCTCGGCGCGCGTGTGATGGCGGATGAACACTACCTCGATGCGCTCGTAGTTCCGCTTCAGGAACAGGTACAGCAGGATGAAGAAGCGCTTCGAGAGATCCTTGCGCTGCTCGTCCATCGAACCGGACACGTCCATCAGGCAGAACATCACGGCCTGGCTCGACGGCTGCGGCTGCTTCACGCGGTTCACGTAGCGCAGATCGAACGGATCGATGAACGGAATGCGCCAGATGCGCCCGCGCAGATGGTGGATCTGCTCTTCCAGCGCGGCGATCTCGACGCGCCGGTCGGCCGGATCGTCCTTCATCGTCTCGAGCTCGGCTTCCAGGTCGCGCAACTCGCGCGCCAGCGGCGAACCGAGCGCGATGCGCCGCCCGAGCGCGCTGCGCAGCGAGCGCACCACGTCGATATTGTTCGGCGTGCCTTCCGCCGCCCAACCGGCGCGCGCGCTCTTCCAGCTCGGCACGGTCAGCAGGTGGGTCTTGACCAGGCGCGGCAGTTCGAGATCGTCGAAGAAATACTGCATGAACTCGTCGCGACTCAGCTCGAATACGAAGTCGTCCTGACCGTCTCCCTCGTTGCTGGCCTGGCTGCCGCCACCGCCCGCGCCGCCGGACGGGCGTGCGATCTTGTCGCCGCGAATGTAATCCGCGTTGCCCGGATGGACCATCTCGCGACGGCCGCCGGGCGCGTGACGAAACGCCGGCTCCGCGATGTCCTTGCGCGGAATCGTGATGCTCTTGGTGGTGTTGATGTCCTTGATGCTACGGTCGCGCACGGCGTCGGACACCGCGCGGCGAATGTAGTTCTTGACGCGACGCAGAAAGCGTTCGCGGTTAGCAATGCTCTTGTTCTTGCCGGCAAGCCTGCGGTCGATGATTTGATGAAGCACTCCCGGTCTCCCGCTCGAAAGTCGATACGCCGGGACGTGCCGCACGATCCGCCGTGCGGCGCGCCACTCAGGGTGCCCGCGCGGCGCGGCCGCGCGGGCGATGCAGCATGCGGATCATGAGGACTTGCGCACGCGCAGATACCAGTCGCACAGGAGCCGCACCTGCTTCGGCGTGTAGCCCTTGGCGACCATCCGGTTCACGAAGTCCTCGTGCTTGCGTTGCTCCTCCGCCGAACCCTTGGCATTGAACGAGATCACCGGCAGCAGTTCCTCGGTGTTCGAGAACATCTTCTTCTCGATCACCACGCGCAGCTTTTCGTAGCTGACCCACGCCGGGTTCTTGCCGCCGTTGGCCGCGCGTGCACGCAACACGAAGTTGACGATCTCGTTGCGGTAATCCTTCGGATTACTGATGCCGGCCGGTTTCTCGATCTTCTCCAGCTCGGCGTTCAGCGCCGCGCGGTCGAAGCTCTCGCCGGTGTCGTGATCGCGGAACTCCTGATCCTGAATCCAGAAATCCGCGTACGTGACATAGCGATCGAAGATGTTCTGGCCATACTCCGAATACGATTCGAGGTAGGCCGTCTGGATCTCCTTGCCGATGAATTCCGCATAACGCGAGGCCAGCAGGTCCTTCACGAACGACAGGTATTTCTGCTCGGTTTCGGGCGGGAACTGCTCGCGTTCGATCTGCTGTTCGAGCACGTACATCAGGTGCACCGGGTTGGCCGCCACTTCCGAGGTGTCGAAGTTGAACACGCGCGACATGATCTTGAACGCGAAGCGCGTGGACACCCCCGTCATGCCTTCGTCGACGCCTGCGTAGTCGCGATACTCCTGATACGACTTCGCCTTAGGATCGGTGTCCTTCAGGTTCTCGCCGTCGTACACCTGCATCTTCGAGAACAGGCTGGAATTCTCCGGTTCGTGCAGGCGCGTGAGCGCCGCGAACTGCGCCATCATCTTCAGCGTGCCGGGCGCGCACACCGCTTCGGCCAGCGACGAATTGCGGATCAGCTTCTCGTAGATGCGGATTTCCTCCGACACGCGCAGGCAATACGGCACTTTCACGACGAAGATCCGATCGAGCAAGGCTTCGTTGTTCTTGTTGTTGCGGAAGGCCTTCCACTCCGATTCGTTCGAGTGCGCGAGGATCACGCCATCGAACGGAATCGCGCCGAAACCTTCGGTGCCCTTGAAGTTGCCTTCCTGGGTGGCCGTCAACAACGGGTGGAGCACCTTGATCGGCGCCTTGAACATTTCGACGAATTCGAGCAGGCCCTGGTTGGCGAGACACAAACCGCCCGAGTAGCTGTAGGCGTCGGCATCGTCCTGCGCGAACTGTTCGAGCTTGCGGATATCGACCTTGCCGACCAGCGATGAGATGTCCTGATTGTTCTCGTCGCCCGGTTCCGTCTTCGCGATACCGATCTGGCGCAGCACCGACGGGAAGCGTCGCACCACGCGGAACTGGCGGATATCGCCGTTGTACTCGTGCAGGCGCTTGACGGCCCACGGGCTCAGGATGCCCTTCAGGTAACGGCGTGGAATGCCGTATTGCTCTTCGAGAATGGGGCCGTCTTCGTCGTAGTCGAACAGCCCGAGCGGCGATTCGTTGACGGGCGAACCCTTGATCGAATAGAACGACACGCGTTCCATCAACTGCTTCAGACGCTCGGCGATCGACGACTTGCCGCCGCCCACCGGCCCGAGCAGATAGAGGATCTGCTTCTTCTCCTCGAGGCCTTGCGCGGAGTGACGGAAGTACGCCACCACCTGCTCGATCACCTCTTCCATTCCGTAGAACTCACGAAATGCCGGATAGACCTTGATGACCTTGTTGGCAAAGATCCGCGACAGGCGTGGATCGTTTCGTGTATCGACTTGCTCCGGTTCCCCGATGGCCGCCAACATGCGTTCGCCTGCCGTGGCGTACGCCGTAGGATCGTTCTTGCAGAGTGCGAGATACTCCTCGAGCGAGAGCTCTTCCTCCCGGGTTTTCTCGAAGCGGTTCGCGAAGCTGCTGTAAATATCCATGCTACCTCCTCGCCTGTGTCTGAAGACGATCTTGCCTTCGCAAGAGCCACGTCGAAGCAGGACCGTTCAATTTCATCCTAAACCCATTTACTTATTTTTTCACGAACAAACTTCAGTCGGAACGTTGTTGCCGGGCACTCAGAAAAACCCCGCTTGGACTGCGTATTTTTGCTGCCATACAATGTCCTCCCCGAACTTCGCAACGCGACGCACGCGCCCTCTCCTGTTGCGTCGAATCGTCTCTTGCACCGGACGCGCGCCCTCCTCTTTCCTCTACGGATGAAGCCATGCAACGGATGACGCGGCGGCCGCATTCGTTACAATTTTTTGCGATCGTGCCCGTCGTTTCGAGGCTTCGTCGGCTTGCTGCAGGATAAGTTCAATGCAAGCGCTCGGTGCGACCAAATAAAGAGTATTCGCGGCACGTCGATGCGTGTCATGAAAACGCATGCCGGCTCGCACCACATACATCGCACATCGAAACAAATTCCTCCCTCAGGCTGTATCACGGCACGTTGCAAAAAGCATGCATCCACGTAAACACCGGTACGTGAATGTGAACGACTGTGTCGCGATCGAACGATCGTGTTGCACGGGCTCGCATGTTTGAAAACGGTGAAGGCGAACGCGCTGCCGTCACGCGATTCGGATGCGTGTGCGATGCGATTGGATGGGCACCGCGAACGATGCGAGACAAACCGGGAAGATTGTCGACGGCAGCCGGCGCAGGCATGCACCGCGAACGCGCATCGTTGAAAGATTGATACGGCGTCCTCGCTGCCGGGTGCGGCGGACGATCTGCCCCGAAAAAATCGACGCATGAAAAAATCCGGCGCGAGGCCGGATTCGGATCAGCGCTTGCGACCTGCCGCGCAGGCAATCAGCCCGTGCCGACCTCGCTCAGACGCGGAATCGAGGGCTGCGCGCCCGAGCGCGTGACGGAAATCGATGCGGCCCGCTGCGCGAAGCGGATTGCCGCATCGGGCGCTTCGCCGGCGGCCAGCCGCGCGGCCAGCCCGCCGATGAAGGTATCGCCGGCGGCGGTCGTATCGACCGCGCCGACCTTCGGCGCCGGATAGTGCTGCGACGCGCCGCCTGCCAACAACGCAACCACGCCCTGCGCACCCAGCGTGACGATCACGTTGCGCGCGCCGCCCGCCATCAGGCTGCGGGCCGCCGCCTCGGCGTCGGCGGGCGTGGCGATCGTCATGCCCGTCAGCGCGGCGGCCTCGACTTCGTTGGGGATCAGCCAATCGACCAGCGGCAGCCAGCCGTCGGGCAGCGGGCCGAGTACCGGGGCGGGATTGAGCACCACGGCGCAGCCGTGACGCCGCCCGGCCTCCAGCGCGGCCCGCACGGCCGGCAGCGGCGTTTCGAGCTGGCAGACCAGCACGTCGGCCGCCGCAAACCGGGTGTCGTGGTCGGCCACCGTCTGCACGCCCACCTCGCCGTTACTGCCGGCCACGATCACGATCGCGTTCTGGCTCGCGTCGTCCACCACGATCAGCGCCACGCCGCTCGGCACGCCCGGGCTCACGCCGATCGCACTGTAGTCGATGCCCTCGGCCTCCAGGCCGGCCCGCAAGGCCGCGCCGTTGGCGTCGTCGCCGAGCTGGCCGATCATCGCCACCTGCGCGCCGAGCCGCGCCGCGGCCACCGCCTGATTGCCGCCCTTGCCGCCGGCCGCCTGGGCATAGCCATGGCCCGTCAGCGTCTCGCCGGGCTTGGGCAGGCGCGGGGCGCGCACCACCAGATCCATGTTGAGGCTGCCTACCACGAGCACCTTGCCGCCTGCCCGGCCGCCCGACGGCGTGCCGCTCATGCGCGATCGCCCTCGGCGGCGCCCGACGCCGCGTCCGAACCCGCAGAATCGGCCGAATCGTCCGGATTGACCGCGTGGCCCACCGCAGCCGTGGGCACGCCGCGATACGGCGCGGTGGATTCGCGCAGCACCAGCCGCGGCGACACCACGCGCCGGCGCTTGGTCGGCGCGGCCGCGCCAGCGGCAATCCGCTCGATCAGCGTTTGCGCGGCGATCTCGCCGAGCGCGCGCACCGACTGGCCGACCGTGGACAGCGCCGGGTACGTATAGCTCGACATCTCGATGTCGTCGAAGCCGATGATCGAGCAGTCGGCCGGCACGCGCAGCCCGCGTTCGGCGGCCGCGCGCAGCGCGCCGATGCCCATCTGGTCGTTGCCGGCGAAAATCGCGGTGGGCTTGATCGTGCCGAACAACTGACCCGCCGCGCGATAGCCGCCCAGGCACGAGAAATCGCCTTCTGCGATCGCACCGGGCACGATCTCGATGCCGCGCTCGGCCATCGCCCGGATGAAGCCGTGCACGCGCATCGCGCTGACGGCCGTATCGACCGGGCCGGTGATGCAACCGATGCGCGAATGGCCGAGTTCGAGCAGATGCCGCGTGGCCAGGTAAGCGCCGCGCTCGTGGTCGATCTGCACCAGATCGGCCGACAGGCCTTCGATGTTGCGGTCGACCACCACCAGCGGCTCGCGCGAATCGGCCAGCGTTTGGGCCAGCACGGCGTCCTCGCCGGCCGATGCGATGATCAGGCCGTCGATGCGTTTTTCCTGAAGTACGCGCAGATAATTGCGCTGTTTGACGGGATCGTCGTCGGAATTGCAGAAAAATACGCAGTAACCGCGCGCCACGCATTGATCTTCAATGCCGCGCGCCAGCTCGGCGAAATACGGGTTGGTGCTGTTCGGCACCACGAGGCCGATCGTGGCCGTCGAGCGCGCCTTCAGGGATCGTGCGACCGCCGACGGGACGTAGTTGAGCTGGACGATGGCCCGCTCCACCTTCGCTCGCACATCGGCCGACACGGGCCGCGAGTTGTTCACCACGTGCGATACGGTGGTAAACGACACGCCGGCTATGGCCGCCACATCCTTGATCGTCGCCATTCTTGAAGCCCTCTGGTCTGTCTTTTTAAGTACGCGACCGGCGACTGCGATACGTGTCGAGCACAACGGCTACGACGATCACGGCCCCGGTGATGATGCGCTTGGTCGGTTCGTTCGCGCCGATCTGTGCCAGCCCCGCCGCGAGCACCGATATGATCAACACGCCAAAAAACGTGCTGATGACGGAACCGCGCCCGCCCATCAGGCTCGTGCCGCCGATCACCACGGCCGCAATCACCTGAAGTTCGAGCCCGACGCCGGCATTCGGGTCGGCCGCTTCGAGACGCGAGATCTGGAACAGCGCGGCAAGCCCCGCCAACGCCCCCATCAACGCAAACACGATGATTTTATACGGACGTGGGTTCACTCCTGCAAGCCTTACTGCTTCTTCGTTGGTACCGATCCCCACGAGATAGCGTCCGAACACCGTCCGGGTGAGCACGAATTGGGCCACGATCATGACCACCACCGCGATCACGAAGGCCGGCGAGATGCCGAACGCGAGCGGGTTCGAGAGGAAATCGAAGGCGTCGCCGATATAGGCGGTGCGCGAATTCGTGAGCTGGTACGCCACGCCGCGCGCCGCCTCCAGCACGCCGAGCGAGACGATGAACGACGGAATCCGCCAGCCCACCGTCACCGCGCCGGTCAGCATGCCGGTGAAGGCCGCCGCGACCATCCCGAGCAACGCCGACGGCAGCGGCCCCCAATGCCACTTCAGCGCGGCCAGGCTAACGAACGAGGCCGCCAGCGCCAGCACCGAGCCGACCGACAGGTCGATCCCGGCGATGATCAGTACGAACGTCATGCCGACCGACATCACCACCAGGTCGGGAATCTGGTTGGCGATCGTGCTGAACGTGTCGTAGGTCAGGAAGTGCGAACTCAGCGTCGAGAACAGCGCGATCATGGCCAGCAGCGCGCCGGCCAAGCCGAGATAGTTGGACAGCCCGAGACGGGTGCCGGACAGGCGTCGCGCGGCCGGCGCCACCGCGTCGGGCGCGGCGCTGTCGGACGGTGCGGCAGGCTTGGCCGCCTCGCGGCCAGGGACGATCGGTTCGTTCATGAATGAATTCCTGGGGTCGAATCAGCAGCGCTGCCCGGCGCGACGGCCGGCAACGGGGCCGGCGTGGCATCGCGGCGCGAGAAGCCGGCGAAAGCGGCGGCGAGCAAGGCGTCCTGGCTCCAGGCGCCGCGCTCGAACACGGCCGTCATGCGGCCCGCCGACATCACGCCGATCCGGTCGCAGATCAGCATCAGCTCGCGCAGGTCGCTCGACACGACCACCAGCGCGCGGCCCTCGCGCGCCAGCGCGCCCATCAATGCGTAAATATCGAATTTGGCGCCGACGTCGATGCCGCGCGTCGGCTCGTCGAACAGCAGCACCGCCATGTCGTGGGCGAGCCAGCGGCCGATCACGACCTTCTGCTGGTTGCCGCCCGACAGTTCGCCCACGGCCTGCGCCGGGCCGCGCGTGCGAATCCGCATCGCGTCGATCTGGCGCTGCGCGAGCGCGTGTTCGCGCGCGGTATCGACCACCCCGCCGCGCGCGAGGCGCCCGAGCTGGCCGAGCGACACATTGGCCGCGATCGGCTGCGACAGCAGCAGCCCCTCGCCCTTGCGATCCTCGGTGATCAGCGCGATGCCGTGGCGCACCGCGTCCGACGGCGAGGCGATCCGCACCGGCTGCAGGCCCTGGCCCGCCGTATCGAGCGACACGGTGCCGGCCTCGGCGCGGTCCGCGCCATAAATCAGCCGCAGCAGCTCGGTGCGCCCCGCCCCGATCAGGCCGGAGATGCCGAAAATCTCGCCGGCGCGCACCTCGAACGACACGTCGCGCACCGCGTTGCCGCGCGCGAGCCCTTGAACGGCCAGGCGCGGCGCACCGATCCGGCGCTCGCCGAGATCGATGTGCTCGCCCACCTCGCGCCCGGCCATCAGCGCGACGAGCCGCGCGCTCGATACCTCGCCCATCGGCCCGGCATGCACCAGCCGGCCGTCGCGCAGCACCGCCACGCGCTCGGCCACGCGCGCCAGTTCCTCCAGCCGATGCGAGATATAGACGAGCGCCACGCCCTGCGCCTTGAGCCGGTCGATCTGCGCGAACAGCAGTTCGACCTCGCGCGCCGTCAGCATGGCGGTGGGTTCGTCGAGGATCAGCACGCGGCAGTCGCCGATCAGGTTGCGCGCGATCTCGACCATCTGCTGATGGCCGATGCCGAGCGCGCCGACCGGCGTGTCGGGATCGATCGCATCGAGCCCGACGCGCGCCATCGCCTCGTGCGCATCGGCCCGCAGCCGGCGCCGGTCGATCACGCCGAAGCGGCGCGGCAGGCGGTTCAGGAACAGGTTTTCGGCAACAGTCAGCGTGGGCAGCAGGTTCAGCTCCTGCATCACCATCCGCACCCCGGCCGCCTCCGCCTCGGACCGGCTGGCCGGCGCGAACGCCTCGCCCGCCAGCCTCAACGTGCCAGCCGTCGGCACCACCAGCCCGCCGACGATCTTCGACAGCGTGCTCTTGCCCGCGCCGTTCTCGCCCGTCAGCGCCAGCGCCTCGCCGGCGTTCAGGGCCAGCGAGACGTCGGCCAGCACCGGCTCCGCGTAGGTCTTGCCGACGCCCGACACCTCGAGCACCGGCCCGCCCCGCGCGGGCGCGGGCGCGGGCGCGGCAGAGGGAATCGTCGCCATGCGCGGCCCTTACTTCTTGACGATCAGGTCGACCGGGGTTTCGACCACGCCCGACAGGTCGGACTGCTTCTTGTGCTCGGCGATCGCCTTCAGCGCGGTATCGATGCCGAACACGGCCTGCTTGGCGGCGTACTGATCGGCCGTGGCCAGCACCCGGCCGTCCTGCAGCATCGGCTTGATCGCGTTGATGTTGTCGTAGCCGACCACCATCACCTTGCCCGCCTTGCCGGCCGCGCGCACGGCCGATACGGCTCCGATCGCCATGCTGTCGTTGCCGCACAGCAGCGCCTTCAGGTTCGGATATTCGTTGAGCATGGCCGAGGCCACCGCGTTGCCCTTGTCGATTTCCCATTCGCCCGACTGCACCGACACCACCTTCGCGCCCACCGCCTTCATCGCGTCCTGGAAGCCGGCCGTGCGCTGCTGCGCGTTGGTGGTGGTCGACACGCCTTCGAGAATGCCCACCTCGTCGCCGGCCTTCAGGTGCTTGGCCAGGTAGTCGCCGATCTTGCGCGCGCCCTTGCGGTTGTCGGGGCCGACGAACGGCACGTTGAGGTTCTTCGACTTCAGCACGTCCGGATCGAGCCGGTTGTCGATGTTGATGACGATGATGCCGGCATCCACCGCCTTCTTGACGACCGGCACCAGCGCCTTCGAATCGGCCGGCGCCAGCACGATCGCGTCGACCTTCGAGACGATCATCTGCTCGACGATGCGGATCTGGTTCGCGGTGTCGGTTTCGTCCTTGATGCCGTTGGTGACCAGGTCGAACAGCGCCGGGTTGTGCTGCTGGTAATCCTTCGCGCCGGTTTCCATGGTCAGGAAGAACTCGTTGGCGAGCGACTTCATGACGAGCGCGACCTTCGGCTTGTGGGCCGACTGCGCATAGGCGCCGAGCGGCGCGACGGCAACTGCGGCGCCGGCAAGCGCGGCGACCAGGACACGGCGGCGAATCTGGAAATCCATGCGTACTCTCCTCACAGGTCTGGGCCCGGCGCCCAAGGTGTGGTTTTCATGTTGAGCAAACGTTTGCCGATTCGATTCGGACAGCGATCGAAAACGGGTCGTGCGGCGACGGGAACGAAGACATTCGCACCGCCCGGCCTTTCGATTTCATGACCGGAAACATGCGGCGCGCGCCTCCCGTTCCGTTTTTGTTGGTTCCGGGAAGCGCCTATGCTGGACGTTCGCCGAACGTCGCGCAACAAGGTTTTGCCCTGATTCCGGGAAGCGCGCGAATCGTATGCCGCGCCGCAAAAAGCAAACCGCCGCGCAGTTCTCGCGACTGCGCGGCGGTTCGGGCGATGCACGCGCCAGGCAAGCCGGCGCGCGCGATCAGACGGCGGTTTCCTTCAGTTGCGCGGCGACCTCGGCCTCGGTCAGGTGCGGCGCGAACATTTCCAGCAGCTTGTAGGCATACGAGCGCAGGAACGCGCCCTTGCGCAGGCCCACGCGCGTGGTGCTGGCCTCGAACAGGTGCTCGGTATCGAGCGCGACGAGGTTGATGTCGCGCTCCGCGTCGTAGGCCATCGCCGCCACCACGCCGATGCCCATGCCCAGTTCCACGTAGGTCTTGATGACGTCCGCATCGATCGCGGTCAACACCACGTCGGGCACCGCACCGACCTTCGTGAACGCCTGGTCGATATGCGAGCGGCCCGTGAAATCCTGATCGTAGGTGATGATCGGATATTCGGCGATCTCCTCGAGCGTGAGGTTCTCGCGGCCCACCAGCGGGTGATCCTTCGGCACCACCACGATGTGGTGCCACGAATAGCACGGGAACGTCACGATGTCCGGATAGCGGTCGAGCGCCTCGGTCGAGATGCCGATGTCGGCCTCGCCGCTCAGGATCATCTGCGCGATCTGCTGCGGGCTGCCCTGGCGCAGCGCCAGATGCACCTTCGGGAACACGTCGGTGAACTGGCGGATCACCTTCGGCAGCGCGTAGCGCGCCTGCGTGTGGGTGGTCGCCACCACCAGGTGGCCGCTGTCCTGGTCGGCATACTGGCGCGCCACGCGGCGCAGGTTCTCGGCGTCGAGCAGCATGCGCTCGATCAGCTGATGCACGGCCTTGCCCGGCTCGGTGAGGCCGGTCAGGCGCTTGCCGCGGCGGATGAAGATATCCACGCCGAGTTCGTCCTCGAGATCCTTGATCTGCTTGGAGACGCCCGATTGCGACGTGTACAACACGTTCGCCACCTCGGTCAGGTTCATGTTCTGGCGTACCGCTTCCCGAACGAAGCGCAATTGCTGGAAATTCATGGGTCAGCCTCTCATGGGCGTTGTCGTTATCGATGAAAAACCAAACGGCGGCCCGAGCGCGGCCGCCTTGCCGCTATGGTTGCTGTCGGCTCAACGAGCCGGGAACACACGTGCGTGGCGCGGCACCGCCAGCGCACCGTCGCCGACGCCGAGCGCCAGCGCGCGCCAGGTGTCGCGATCGAGTTCGGCTTCGAGCACCGAGCCGCCCGAGCGCGGCTCGAGCTCGATGCGCACCGCGCCGCCGAGCGGCACGACGCGCCGCACGTCCACGGCGATGCCGTCCGAGCGCGCATCGGCGCCGCCGACGATCTGCAGGTCGTGCGGACGCACGTAGGCGTGCGCGCGGCCCGCGAAATCGGCATCCACCGCGATCGGGCCGGCCGCGCCGTCGGCCACGAAGCCGTCGCCGTGCACCGTGCCGTCGAGCTTGTTGGCCGCGCCGAGGAATTCGTACACGAACGCGCTTTGCGGATGATCGTAGACATCCTGCGGGCTGCCGACCTGTTCGACGTGGCCGCGATTCAGCACCACGATCCGGTCGGCCACTTCGAGCGCCTCTTCCTGATCGTGCGTGACGAAGATGGTCGAGATGTGCAGATCGTCGTGCAGGCGGCGCAGCCAGCTGCGCAGCTCCTTGCGGACCTTCGCGTCGAGCGCGCCGAACGGCTCGTCGAGCAGCAGCACCTTCGGCTCCACGGCCAGCGCGCGGGCCAGCGCGATGCGCTGGCGCTGGCCGCCCGACAGCTCGGACGGGTAGCGCGGCGCGAGCCAGTCGAGCTGCACGAGCTTGAGCAGTTCATGCACCTTCTCGCGGATCACGGCCTCCGACGGGCGCTCGTTGCGCGGCTTCACGCGCAGGCCGAACGCCACGTTCTCGAACACCGTCATGTGGCGGAACAGCGCGTAATGCTGGAACACGAAGCCGACCTGGCGCTCGCGCGCGCCGACATCGGCCACGTCCTGGCCTTGCAGCACGACCTGGCCGGCGTCCGCGTGCTCGAGGCCCGCGATCACGCGCAGCAGCGTGGTCTTGCCGCAGCCGGACGGCCCGAGCAGCGCCACCAGTTCGCCGGGCGGGAAATCGAGCGAGACGTCGTCGAGCGCCGTGAAGTCGCCGAATTGCTTGTGCAGATTGCGTACGGTGATACCCATTTCGTGTGCCTCTTCAGGAGTGCGATGCGGCGGCGGCGCGCGCGTTCGCGAGTTCGGCCGACATCCGGCGTTCGGCGAGCAACTTGAGCGCCAGCGTCACGAGCGCGAGCAGCGCCAGCACCGATGCCACCGCGAACGCGGCCGAAAAGTTGTATTCGTTGTAGAGAATCTCGACGTGCAGCGGCATCGTGTCGGTTTGGCCGCGGATATGGCCCGACACCACCGACACCGCGCCGAATTCGCCCATCGCCCGCGCGTTGCACAGGATCACGCCGTACAGCAGGCCCCAGCGCACGTTCGGCAGCGTCACGCGGCGGAAGATCTGCCAACCCGACGCGCCCAGCACGCGCGCGGCCTCTTCCTCGTCGTTGCCCTGCGCCTGCATCAGCGGGATCAGCTCGCGCGCGACGAACGGGAACGTCACGAAGATGGTCGCCATCACGATGCCCGGCACCGCGAAGATGATCTGGATGTCGTGCGCTTCCAGCCACGGCCCGAGCCAGCCCTGCGCACCGAACATCAGCACGTACACGAGGCCCGAGATCACCGGCGACACCGAGAACGGCAGGTCGATCAGCGTGGTCAGGAACGCCTTGCCGCGAAACTCGAACTTGGCGATCGCCCACGACGCGCACACCCCGAACACGAGGTTCAGCGGCACCGCGATCGCGGCCACCGTCACGGTCAGCACGATCGCCGACCAGGCGTCCGGATCGGCCAGCGATTCGAAGTAGAAGCCGATGCCCTTGGCCAGCGCCTGCGCGAACACCGCGGCGAGCGGCACCACCAGGAAGCCGGCCAGGAACAGCAGCGCGACGCCGGTCAGCACCCAGCGCGTGACGCGCGACTCGCTGACCGGATTGTGACGGCGCGCCGCCGTGGCGCGCGGCGCGACATTGCCTGCGGCCAGCGCGGAGCCCGGATTGGTCTGGCGGCTCATTGCGCACCTCCCGCCGTGACAACCGTGGCCGCAACCGGCGCCGGGCCGCTTGCGCCGCGGCTGGTACGGCGTTGCAGGACCCATTGCAGCGTGTTGATCAGGAACAGCATCGCGAACGACACCACCAGCATCACCACGGCCAGCGCGGTCGCGCCGGCGTAGTCGTACTGTTCGAGCTTGGTGATGATCAGCAGCGAGGTGATTTCGGATTTCATCGGCACGTTGCCGGCGATGAAGATCACCGAGCCGTATTCGCCGAGCGCGCGCGCGAACGCGAGCGCGAAACCGGTCAGCAGCGCCGGCAGCACGGCCGGCAGCACCACGCGGCGGAACGTCAGCCAACGCGTCGCGCCGAGGCAGGCGGCGGCCTCTTCCTGCTCGCGTTCGAAATCCTCCAGCACCGGCTGCACCGTGCGCACCACGAACGGCAGGCCGATGAAGGTCAGCGCGACCAGCACGCCGAGCGGCGTAAACGCCACCTTGATGCCGAGCGGCACCAGGTATTGCCCGAGCCAGCCGTTCTGCGCGTAGACGGCGGCCAGCGAAATGCCGGCCACCGAGGTGGGCAACGCGAACGGCAGGTCGACGATCGCGTCCACCAGCCGCTTGAACGGAAACGTGTAGCGCACCAGCACCCAGGCCACCAGGAAGCCGAACACGGCATTGATGAGCGCGCCGCCGAGCGCCGCGAGGAACGTGAGCCGGTAGGACGCCACCACGCGCGCCGAGGTGGTCGCCGCGACGAACTGGTCCCAGGTCAGCGTGGCCGTTTTGAGGAAGGTGGAGGCAAGCGGTATCAGCACCACGAGGCTCAAATAGGCCACCGTGATCCCGAGCGTCAAGCCGAAGCCGGGCAATGCGCTCGGCTTGCGGAAGGTGTACGTCGTCATGCGAAAGCGCTTCCTAGGTTGACTTGGGAGACGCGGCCGCCGGGAGATTTCCGGGCGGCCGCGCTGGGTGCTGCGTTATATCGGGCCACGCGTGCCGTGTGTTGCCGCGCCGCCTCGGGTCCTGCTGCGTGGCGGCGCGCCCCTCGGGAGCGCGCCGCCGGCTTCCGGCTGCGCGCCGGAAGCGTTACTGCGGTTTGTAGATCGAGTCGAACACGCCGCCGTCGGCGAAGTGCGTCTTCTGCGCGTTGGTCCAGCCGCCGAAGGTATCGTCCACCGTGTACAGCTTCAGCTTCGGAAACTGCTTGGTCAGCTCGGCCGGCACGTCCTTCGAACGCGGGCGGTAGAAGTTGCGCGCCGCGATTTCCTGGCCTTCCTTGCTGTACAGGAAGTTCAGGTAGGCCTCGGCCAGCTTGCGGTCGCCCTTCTTGTCGACCACCTTGTCCACCACCGCCACCGGCGGCTCGGCCAGGATGCTGACCGACGGCACCACGATCTGGAACTTGTCCGGACCGAATTCCTTCAGCGACAGGAACGCCTCGTTTTCCCAGGCGATCAGCACGTCGCCGATATCACGCTGCACGAAGCTGGTGGTCGCGCCGCGCGCGCCCGAATCGAGCACGCCGGCATTCTTGTAGAGCTTCGAGACGAAATCCTTGGCCGCCTGCTCGTTGCCGCCCGGCTTGTGCAGGGCGTAGGCCCAGGCCGCCAGGTAGTTCCAGCGCGCGCCGCCCGAGGTCTTCGGGTTCGGCGTGATGATCGACACGCCCGGCTTCACCAGATCGTCCCAATCCTTGATGCCCTTCGGGTTGCCCTTGCGAACCAGGAACACGATGGTCGAGGTGTACGGCGAGGCGTTGTCGGGCAGGCGCTTCTGCCAATCCTTGGCGACGATCCCCTTGTTGGCCAGCGCGTCGATGTCCCAGGCCAGCGCCAGCGTCACCACGTCGGCCTGCAGGCCGTCGAGCACCGAGCGCGCCTGCGCGCCCGAACCGCCGTGCGACTGCTTGAACGTGACGGTTTCGCCCGTCTTGGCCTTCCATTCCTTGCCGAAGGCCTGGTTGATGTCCTGATACAGTTCGCGGGTCGGATCGTAGGAGACGTTCAGCAACGTCGTGTCCGCCAGTGCATGCGTGGCCCCGCCCAGCGCCGCCGCGCCGACCGCCAGTGTTGCGATAAGACGGCGAACGCCGCCTGCCAGCCCCGTGTTGCGCTTGACCATCCCGGTGATCTCCAAAGGTTCGTGGATCGTTTTTTGCAATGTCGGGCCAGTCTAGCGAACAGCTTTCATCATTAAAAATAATCGTTATTCATTCTTTTAGAAGAAAAAGTGGTAAAGACCGCCCGACGGACGGTTGAGGTGTGGAAACCGGCGCTGGAACGCCCTTCGATGGCGTCGGAACCGGCGTCATAGCGACGAACTTCAAGTAACGCTTGAAATTCCCGAACTACTGTATAAAAATACAGATCACTGTCTATCCATACAGTTGATCATGACCAAACTCACCGCACGTCAGCAGCAAGTATTCGATCTGGTCCGCCGCGCGATCGAGCGCACCGGCTTCCCGCCCACCCGGGCGGAAATCGCGGCCGAGCTGGGTTTCAGCTCGCCGAATGCGGCCGAGGAGCACCTTCGGGCGCTGGCCCGCAAGGGCGTGATCGAGCTGGCCGCCGGCGCGTCGCGCGGCATCCGCCTGCTCGGCCTCGAGGATTCCCCCTATCAGTTCACGCTGCCCCACGCGGGGCTGATGCAGCTTTCGCTGCCGCTGGTCGGCCGGGTGGCGGCAGGCAGCCCGATCCTGGCGCAAGAGCACATCTCGCAGCATTACGCCTGCGATCCGGCGCTGTTCACGAGCAAGCCCGATTACCTGCTGAAGGTGCGCGGCCTGTCGATGCGCGACGCCGGCATCCTCGACGGCGATCTGCTCGCCGTGCAGAAGCGCACCGAGGCGAAGGACGGCCAGATCATCGTCGCGCGGCTCGGCGACGACGTCACGGTCAAGCGCCTGAAGCGCCATTCCACGGGCCTCGAACTGATTGCCGAGAACCCCGATTACGAAAACATCTTCGTGAAGGCCGGCAGCGCGGAGTTCGCGCTCGAAGGTATTGCCGTCGGTCTGATCCGGTCCGGCGAACTCTGATTCCCGCCGTCCCGCCACGCTGCCCCGATCTGGAGAAACGCCATGGAACGCCTCGCTCGTCTGCTGCCTTTCCGTCAATTCGGTCGTCTGCGCCATCTGCGCGGTCGCACGCCCTGTGCACCGCTCGCGGCTGATGTCGGCGCACCGGCCTCCTCCGGGGCGGCCGAGCTGGCTTCCTTGCTGCCATCGGCGCTGCCGGCCTTTGCCCGCGTTTCGCTGAATGCCGGGCTCCATCACGCCGAGCCGGCGCGGCGCGCGCCGGTACGCGTCTATCACGGGTCGTCGCGGCTCATCATGGTCGGCTCGATCGATGCGGTGTGTCGCATGATCGACGATTGCATCGCCGAGGAACGTTCGGCCGTCTGAGCCGTCTCTGGATACTGACCGTATCCACGCGGAGGCCCCGTGCCCGTTTCCTTATCCCCTGGTTCTTCGCCTCGCCGCGGCTGGCTCAAGCCGCTGGCGTCGGTCGTCGTCGCCCTGCTCGTCTTGGCCACGGTGATTTATGCGTTCGCCTCGCCGTATCTCGCCCTGCGCGATCTCAAGCAGGCCGTCGATGCGCGCGATGCGCAGGCGATCAGCCGCTACGTCGATTACCCGGCGTTGCGCATCAGCCTCAAGCAGCAACTGGCCGACGAGTTGATGCGTCGCATCGATCTCCAACGCCACGACAACCCGCTCGCCATGCTCGGCGCGATGATCGGCTCCGCGCTGATCGGGCCGCTCGTCGATGCCTATGCCACGCCGGAAGGCGTGGCCGCGTTGTTGAGCGGGCTGCCGCCGCGTGGCGATCCGGGCGAACACCCGCCCACGCTCGATCAGCCTGCTCCTGCACCCACCCCTGCACCGCCCGCCTCCGCTGCACCACCGGCCAGCGGCGTGCCAGGCCCGAGCGCAGCGCCGCAAGCGAATGCAGCCTATCAGGGGGTCGACGAATTCGTGGTGGTGTATCAGCGCAATGCCGGCGATGCGCGCTACGCGGCGATCTTCCGTCGCAGCGGCCTGTTCGGATGGAAACTGAGTGCGATCGATCTGCATCGCTGATGGTTGACTGCCGCGGCCCGCGCGGCAGAGTCGAGGCGGCCAGAGCCGCGCCGCCTCAATCATGGCCTCGTCGGCCCCTTCAACGCCTCATGCCGCCGCGCTGGCCGCTGCCTCGCGTTCCTTTGCCCGCTCCTCGCGTTGCTCGTCGGCCGACGAGCAGGCCACGAGGATGCTGCACGACACGCGGTCGAGCAGTTGTGTATTGCCCGCGCCCATCCACCAGCGCGACAAACCGCTGCGGCAGCGATGGCCCACCACCACGAGATCGACGTTGAGCGACTTCGCCAGGTTGGCGATTTCGTCGATCGGATAACCGAACGCGAAATGGCCCTCGGCCTGCACGCCGCGCTCGGTCAGCCAGTCCACGCCTTCCTGAAGAATCTCGCGCGCGGTTTCCTCGAAGCGCCCGCAGGCCACGTCGGTCAGCAGGCCCGCGCTCTGGGCGATGCTCGAACGCATGTCGACGACCGACAGCAGATGCGTCTTCGCCTTCAATTGCAGCGCGAGATCCGCACCGCATCGCAAGGCCTTGCGGCCCTCCAGCGTACCGTCGTAACACAGCAGGATGGTCTGGTAGCTCGACATGATCGCCTCCATGCAGAATCGGTCGACGATTTGATCATGGTGCGCCGCAATTCAGGATGCAAGGGATGGAAAACGCGGACACGCAAATAGTTCGCCGATGCCGGATTGCGGTGCAGGCTTGCACGATCCGGTCGCGCACGGCGAGCCGAAAGCGGGACGCGATGCACTAGAATGGCCGCTTCGTGCCGTCCCTTCGTCGACCTCCCGCCTCCGCGCCCATGTCCGCTGCTCCGATCGAATTTCACGATGTCAAAAAAAGCTTCGGCGACAAACGCGTCGTCGACGGCCTGTCGTTTCACGTGCGGCGCGGCGAATGCTTCGGCCTGCTCGGGCCGAACGGCGCGGGCAAAACCACCACGCTGAGGATGCTGCTCGGCATGACCTACCCCGATTCCGGCACGATCCGGCTGTGCGACGAACCGGTGCCGGCCCGTGCACGGCAGGCGCGGTTGCGCGTCGGCGTCGTGCCGCAATTCGACAACCTCGATCCCGATTTCAGCGTGCGCGAGAACCTGCTCGTGTTCAGCCGCTACTTCGGGCTGTCGGCGCGCGCGGCGCGCGAACTGGTGCCGTCGCTGCTCGAATTCGCCAAGCTCGAAAGCAAGGCCGACGCGAAGGTCGGCGAGTTGTCGGGCGGCATGAAGCGGCGGCTCACGCTGGCGCGCGCGCTCGTCAACGATCCCGACGTGCTGGTGCTCGACGAGCCGACCACCGGGCTCGACCCGCAGGCACGCCATCTGATGTGGGAGCGGCTGCGCTCGCTGCTCGCGCGCGGCAAGACGATCCTGCTGACGACGCATTTCATGGAAGAGGCCGAACGGCTGTGTCACCGGCTCTGCGTGGTCGAATCGGGCCGCAAGATTGCCGAGGGCGCGCCGCAGGCGTTGATCGAAAGCGAGATCGGCTGCGACGTGGTGGAAATCTACGGCCCCGATCCGGCCGCGCTGCGCGACGAACTCGCGCCGTATGCGACGCGCGCCGAAATCAGCGGCGAGACCGTGTTCTGCTACGTCGACGACCCCGCGCCACTGACGCGCAAACTGAAGGGCCGCACAGAACTGCGCTATCTGCACCGGCCCGCGAATCTCGAAGATGTGTTCCTGCGGCTGACCGGCCGCGACATGCAGGATTGACCACCGATGGATACCGGCCACTCGACACCCGCCCGCGACACGCACGCCCCCTCGGCCCCGGCTCGTTTCGCGATCGCCCTGCCCGCCAACGGGCGCAACTGGATCGCCGTCTGGCGCCGCAACTATCTCGTCTGGAAAAAGCTCGCGCTCGCCTCGATGATCGGCAACCTGGCCGATCCGATGATCTACCTGTTCGGGCTCGGCATGGGCCTCGGCGTGATGCTCGGGCACGTCGACGGGGTGTCGTATATCGCGTTTCTGGCGGCCGGCACGGTGGGGTCGAGCGTGATGATGTCGGCCAGCTTCGAGGCCATGTATTCGGGTTTCTCGCGCATGCAGGTGCAGCGCACCTGGGAAGCGATCATGCACACGCCGCTCTCGCTCGGCGACATCGTGCTCGGGGAAATCATCTGGGCCGCCAGCAAGGCGATGCTGTCGGGCACGGCGATCATGGTGGTGGCGAGCGGGCTCGGCTACGCGTCGTTTCCGTCGCTGCTGGCGGCGCTGCCCGTGATCGCGCTGGCCGGCCTGGCGTTCGCGAGCCTGGCGATGGTGGTCACGGCGATCGCGCCGTCTTACGACTTCTTCATGTTCTATCAGACGCTGGCGCTCACGCCGATGCTGCTGCTGTCGGGCGTGTTCTTCCCGATCACGCAGTTGCCGGGCATCGCGCAGCACGCGGCCTATGCGCTGCCGCTGGCCAACGCCGTCGATCTGATCCGGCCGGCGATGCTCGGCCGGCCCGCCACCGACGTCGCGATGCACGTCGGCGTGCTGGTGGCGTATGTACTGGGCGGGTTTGTGGTGTCGGCCTGGTTGTTCCGTCGGCGCATGATGCGCTGAACGCAACACGGCGCATGCCGGGACTCAAGCATGCGCCGATGCGCCACACCGGGGCCGGTACGGCGTGAAACCGGCAAGACGCCGGTTCGGTTACACCCTGTCGCGCGAGGCGCCGACGCCCATCAGGCGTCGTCGTCGCCCCAGGGCATTTCCACGTCGGTCAGGAACGCCACCGTCGCGATCGGGCCGCCTTCCTGGCGCCCCTGCTTGCCGTCGGCGCGATGCCATTCCACGCGAAACACCGTGCCGGGATCGTCGGCCAGCAGATAGACCGAGCGCAGTTCTTCCTCGTCGGCATCCTCGACCGGGCCGTCGAACGACACGCGCATGCGCTGCGGCCACAGGCCGTTGGCCGGATCGTAAATGCGATCGCCTTGCGGGATGTCGATGCTGGCCTCGACGCCGATCGTCGACGAGGCCTCGATGATCATCTTGCCGAGCGCATTGAGCACCGCCGTGGCACGCGCGGAATTGGCCTGACGGATTGCGAGATCGCCGCGCGTCAGCGCCTGTTCGAGTTTCGGATGAATCTTCGGTTGCTTCATGCGTAATCCTGATTGCTTCTGGGAATGCCGCCGCGAGGTCGCGGCGACGGTCGAATCTTCGGGTGAATCCTGGGGCGGCTCAGAAACCGAGCCCCACCGCCGCGATGCCGGCCACGATGCCGAAACCCACCACCAGCACGGCGATCAGCGCCAGCATGCGGGCCGGGAACGAGCGCCACAACATTGCCAACGACGGCACGCTGACGGGCGGCAGTGTCAGCAGCAGCGCCGCCGCCGGGCCGACGCCCACGCCGAGCGCCAGCATCGCCTGCACGATCGGCACCTCGCCCGCGGTCGGGATCACGAACAGCATCCCGGCGATGGCGAAAGCGACGATCCACAGCACGGCGTTGCCGACATCGGGACCGACGTGCGGAAACAGCCACGCGCGCGCCGCGCCGAGCAGCAACACGAGCACGATGTATTCGGGGATCAGCCGCAGCGTCATGCGCGCCAGCAGCTTCATCCAGCGCACGAACGGATTGCCTTCGGCCGTCTGACCGGCGGCGATCCGCGCCAGCGCGGCTTCGTCCACGGGCATGGCATCGGCCGAGGCGATCCGGTTCAGCCAATAGCCGATCCCGAACACCATCGCCACGCCGAGCACGACGCGCAGCGCCGTCCATTGCCAGCCGAGCACGAAGCCCATGAACACCAGCGTGGCCGGGTTCAGCACCGTGTTGCCGAGCCAGAACGCCACCGCGCCGCCCGGCGACGCCTGGCGCGCACGCAAGCCTGCCACCACCGGCGCGGCGCAGCACGTGCACATCATGCCCGGCAGCGACATCAGGCCGCCGGCCACGACGCTGCCGAAGCCGGTGCGGCCCAGCACGCGCGCGATCGCGCGGGCCGGCAGCAGCGCCTGAAGCGCCGAGCCGAGCAACAGGCCGAGCACCATCGCCTGCCAGATCGCCTTGCCGTACGCCCACGCGTAATCGAGCGCCGCCGGCCACGACGGCACCGGCGCATGCGCCGCCGTACCCATCAGGATCGACTGGCCGATCGAATGATGTTCGGCTGCGACAAAGGCGCGGTGGTAATAAGGCGACCACTTCACGTAGAACAGCCCGGCGATCGCGATCAAGGCGAATACTGCCCAGCCGAGCGCGGGTGAAGGAGTGGTCGAGGTCGAGCGGCTTGTGTTCATGTCGAGTGTGGCGTGCGGGCTGGCGGTCCTCGTCGGCGGGCTCGGTCGGCTCGCGCTGTTTGGGTCCGCCATGCGGTGAAACGGCATGCGGCGAAGCCGGGATTATCGCATGCGGCACGCGCTCGGCGACGTGCAACGCATGTCGCAATCCACTGCAGCGGCGCCCGATGCGCGGCGCTGGCGGGTACGCATACAGAAGCGGGCGGACGGTTCATGCCGGCTCAGCGCGACGCAAACGTATCGCAGTCGCGCACGTCGCCACGCTGCATGCCGCGCCGCAGCCACGCGACGCGCTGCTCGCTGGTGCCGTGCGTGAACGCGTCGGGCACCACGTAGCCCTGGCTGCGCCGCTGCAAGGTGTCGTCGCCGATCGCGGAGGCCGTCTTCAAACCCTGCTCGAATTCGCCCGGCTCGATCAGTTGCCGGTTCGCCTGCTGCGCGTTGTAGGCCCACACGCCCGCGAAGCAATCGGCCTGCAACTCGAGCCGCACCGACAACCGGTTCGCCTGCGTCTGCGACATGCGCTGGCGCGCCGCATCGACCTTGTCGGAAATGCCCAGCAACTTCTGTACGTGGTGGCCGACTTCGTGCGCGATCACGTAGGCCTGGGCGAAATCGCCGCCCGCGCCGAACTTGCGGCGCAGTTCGTCGTAGAACGCGAGATCGATATAGACCTTCCGGTCGGCCGGACAGTAGAACGGCCCCATGGCGGTTTGCCCGGTGCCGCAGGCGGTGGGCGTCGCATGCTCGAACATCACGAGCGTCGGCGGCGAATAGTCGCGATTGAGCTGAGCGGGAAAGATGTGCGACCAGGTCCGCTCGATATTGCCGAGTACCTTGCGTGTGAACACGGCGCGCGGGTCGTTCTGGTTCGCCTGCGAAGGCGTGTTCGCGGCCGGCGCGGGCGCCGTCTGGCCCTGGCCCGCATGCTGGCCTTGCAGCACGGCCGCGCCCTGCAGGATCACGCGCGGATCGATGCCGAAGAAGTACGAGGCAGCCAACGCCACGACGATCGTGCCGATGCCGAGCGTCGCACCACGCCCGCCACCGCCGAACCCGCCGCGGCGGTCTTCGACATTTCGGCTTTCGGCTTCGTCATCGAGGCGCATCGCGGCTCCATTCGTCGGGTTTGCGGCCGGCACGAAGCACCGCGAGACGCACGAAGTATAGCCAATGGAATGCGCCATGACGGCACGCCGCGCCACACTCGCGGCATGGCACCGGTGCGCAGAGTCAGACCTTACTCGGGCCGCTGGATGAAACAGGTGGCCGAGCCTTGCGCAATGATCTTGTCGTCGGGCGTCTTCAGCGTGCCTTCGGCCACGCCGAGCGTACGCGACAGGTGCGTCACGCGCCCTTCCGCGATCAGCTCGACGTCGCGCGGCACCGGACGCAGCATCTTCACGTGCAGATCCACCGTGCCATAGCCCACGCCGCGGTCGAGCATCGAATGCACCGCACAGCCCGTCACCGAATCGAGCACCGTCGCCGCGAAGCCGCCGTGCACGCCGCCGAGCGGGTTCAGGTGGCGTTCGTCGGCGCGCGCCGTCATCCGCACATAGCCGAGTTCCACGGCATCGAGGCGCATCGGCATGGTTTCGGTGATCGACGGGGCGGGTACGTCACCCGCCGCGGCTGCGCGCAGCAGGTCGATTCCGGAAAAATCGAGCGGTTTCATCAGGAAGCTCCTCGTGGATGGCGATCGGGACAACATCGGAACGACTTTGTTAGTTCCAAAACAGAACGCATTATTCTGTACCGATTTTGGGGCTGTCAACGGCTGTCGACGCAAGGATTGTGATTTCGAGTGTGCGTTCTATAATCAAACCCACTTTTTGAACAGCGAGGCCGCCGATGAAATGGGACGACGTGGGCGAGATGCCGTGTTCGGTCGCGCGCACCGCTGCCGTGCTTGGCGACCGTTGGACCATGCTGATCCTGCGCAATGCGTTTCTCGGCATCCGGCGCTTCGACGCGTTCCAGGCGCAATTGGGCGTGACGCGGCATGTGCTGGCGGAACGGCTCGCGCGGCTGGTCGACGAAGGCATCTTCGAGAAGCGGCCCTATCAGTCGAATCCACCGCGCCACGAATACCGGCTGACCGACAAGGGCCGCGACCTGCACCCGATCCTGCTGGCCCTGACCGCCTGGGGTGATCGCTGGAAGGACGACGGCGCCGGGCCGCCGGTGCTGCTGCGGCACAAGCGCTGCGGCCACCTGATGCGGCCGGTCATGGTGTGTTCCGAATGCGGCGAGCCGCTCGACCCGCGCGAAACCGAAGCCCTGCCCGGCCCCGGCTGGCCGATTCCGGCGCAAGGCGACGCGCATTGACGCGCCGTTTCGCCGCGGCAATAAAAAAAGCCCGCTTCGCTGGCAGCGAAGCGGGCAAAACTCAAGGCAGCCGAGGCAAGTCAGCTGTCCCAAAATTATTAACGGCACCGAACCCCAATACTTTTGGCTTTCGCCCAAAAATATTGAGGCACCTTGGTTTACCGGCGGTTACCGGCGTAAAAACAAAAACGGCACCAAGCTTTCGCTTGGCGCCGCCTGCAACTAGACCCACTTCAGAATTCTTTGCGGTGAGGCGCGAAAAGCCGCCCTGCACCTGTTTTCCTGATTGCTCGCCGCCGCAGATTTGAATATGGGGACCGCGCTGGGCAACTGCTGACGACGTGCGGGAAAACGACCGCGATTGTACGACAAGCGGCACGATTCCGGCAACCGTTGCGCGGGCGGCAGCAGCGCTGGCGCAACAGGCCCGCCACCGCGCGCCGCGCCGGTTTCAGCCGTCCGTCGAGACCGTTACGGTTTCCCAGGCACCGATTTCCTGCTCCATGCTCGCCAGCTTGCCGCGCACCAAACCCAGCGCATCGCTGCCGAGCAGCAGGTGGGCCGGCGGATCGTCGGACGCGATCGCATCGAGCATCGCGCGCGCCGCCTTGCGCGGATCGCCCAGTTGCTTGCCGCTTTTCTCCTCCCGCGCCTGGCGGATCGGATCGAAGATCGCATCGTAATCGGCGATCGAGCGCGGCGTGCGCACCATCGAGCGCCCGGCCCAATCGGTGCGAAACGAGCCCGGCGCCACGGCCGTCACCGCGATGCCGAACGGCTTGACCTCCTTGCCGAGCGCCTCGGAAATGCCCTCCAGCGCGAACTTGCTGCCGCAGTAATAGGTGATGCCCGGCATCGTGATGTAGCCGCCCATCGACGTAATGTTCAGGATGTGGCCACGCCGGCGTTCGCGCATGAACGGCAGCACCGCCTTCATCATCGCCACCGCACCGAACACGTTGACGTCGAACTGGCGGCGCAGGTCCGACAGCGGCGACTCCTCCAGAATGCCTTCGTGGCCGTAGCCGGCATTGTTGACGAGCACGTCGATCGGGCCGACCGTCGCCTCGATCTCGGCCACCACGCTGTCGATCGCCTCGAAATCGGTCACGTCCAGCACGCGCGCCACTGCGCCTTGCGTGGCCAACGCCTCGAAATCGCGCTTCGCCTCGGCGCTGCGCACCGTGCCGACCACCGTGTGCCCCGCCGCCAGCGCCTCTTGCGCGAGCGCACGGCCGAAACCGCTGCTGACGCCCGTAATGAGCAGGATCTTTCCGCTTGCCATCGTTTGACTCCCGAATCGTGACTGGAGACTGCATGGTAGTATCCACGAATCGATCCAATAAGCCGAATTTCGGTATTTTTCTTGCCTAAAACTATGAACCCGAAACGAAGCGCCAGCGTGGATGCCGCTGCGGCGGCTTCGCCGGTCCGTCAGCGCACGATCGATCTGCTGCAGGCCCTGGCGCCCGCGGAGGGCTACAACCTCACCGCCCTGCCGAGCGTGCGAATCCTGCGCTCGGACCGACCGCTGTCGCGCACGCCCGTGCTGTACGACCCCGGCATCGTGATCGTGTGCCAAGGCAGCAAACGCGGCTATTTCGGCGATCAGCTCTATCTGTACGACGCGAATCACTATCTGGCCGTGTCGGTGCCCGTGCCGTTCACGATGGAAACCGAGGCGAGCGCGTCGCATCCGCTGCTCGCGCTGTATCTGCACCTCGATTTCACGCTGGCCGCCGAGCTGGCCGTTCAGATCGACGGTGAGGACGCGGCGGCCCCCGCACAAGCGCCACAAAGCATGATGTCGACGCCGATCGACGACGCGATGGCCGGCTCCGTGCTGCGATTGCTCGAAGCGCTCGGCCGGCCGCTCGAAGCGGCCGTGTTGGGTCAGGGCCTGTTGCGTGAGCTGTATTTCCGCGTGCTGACCGGCGCGCAAGGCGGCTCGATGCGCGAGGCGCTGGCAATGCGCGGGCAATTCGGGCGTATCGGCAGGTCGCTCCGACTGATCCATGCCGGCTACGCGCAACCGCTCGACGTAACGCAGCTCGCCGGCGAAGCCGGCATGAGCGTGCCGAGCTTCCACACCCACTTCAAGACGATCACGCAGGCTTCGCCGATGCAGTATCTGAAATCGACGCGCCTACATCAGGCGCGGCTGTTGATGGTGCGTCAGGATCTGACCGCCGAGGCGGCCAGCCATGCGGTGGGTTATACGAGCCCGTCGCAATTCAGCCGGGAATTCAAGCGGCTGTTCGGCATGACGCCAGCGGCCGAAGTGCGGCGGATGCGGGAGAGTTTCGCGATTCCGGCGGCGTTCGAGGATGCGGTGTTCGTGTCGTCGCATTGAGCTGCGGCGGCTTGGCGCATGGAACATGCCGGCCATTTTTCAGCGGGATTCACGGGTATGGAATCGCTGGCGATATCTCGACGTTCATTCGATGCCGAGTGCATCCGGGTTGATATCTCGACGTTTGATGACTTGGCGGCCCCGCACGTCGTCTTATAATGTCGCCCTTGACCGATGCACGGGATCGAAATGCTTCGACCCTCTGCCGCATCCGCTCCGGCTGCACCGCGCTGCCGGCCCGCGCCCACAAAACCATCAGAACGACGGTGCCGGCCCGGGCGTAACCGAACTTACGATATTGATTCAGCAGGAAGATTCGATGAAAGCAACGCCCCGGCGCGTTACCGTCGCGCCGATGATGGACTGGACCGACCGCCATTGCCGGTCGCTGCACCGGTCGATTTCGCGCCATACCTGGCTCTACACGGAAATGGTCACGACCGGCGCGCTGATCCACGGCGACGTCGCGCGCCACCTCGCGTTCACGCCCGACGAGGCGCCCGTCGCGCTGCAATTGGGCGGCAGCGAGCGCGACGATCTCGCGAAGTCGGCCAAGCTCGGCGAAACCTGGGGCTACGACGAAATCAACCTGAATTGCGGCTGCCCGTCCGAGCGCGTGCAGCGCGGCGCGTTCGGTGCCTGCCTGATGAACGAGCCGGCGCTCGTGGCCGACTGCGTGAAGGCGATGCGCGATGCGGTGTCGGTGCCGGTGACGGTCAAGCATCGGATCGGCGTCGACGCGGTGGAAGACTACGCATTCGTGCGCGATTTCGTCGGCACGATCGCCGAGGCCGGCTGCGAGGTGTTCATCGTGCACGCGCGCAACGCCATCCTGAAAGGCCTCTCGCCGAAGGAAAACCGCGAGATCCCGCCGCTCAAGTACGACTACGCCTATCAGCTCAAACGCGATTTCCCCGAACTCGAAATCATCATCAACGGCGGGATCACGACGCTCGACGAAGCCGAAGCGCATCTGCAACACGTCGATGGCGTGATGCTCGGCCGCGAGGCGTATCACAACCCCTACGTGCTGGCCGAGGTCGATGCGCGCTTCTATGGCGGGGCCGGCCCCGCGCCGACGCGCGAGGCAATCGAAGATCGGTTGATCGCCTACTGCGCCGACGAGATCGCGCGCGGCACCTATCTTGGCGCGATCGTGCGTCATGCGCTCGGGCTGTATCGCGGCGTGCACGGTGCGCGCGGCTGGCGGCGCGTGTTGTCGGACAGCAAGCGGCTCGCGCGCGGCGACGTCGCGACGATTTTTGCCGAGGCGCGCACCCATCTGACGGCCCCGGTCGAAAATTTTTAAAAAGGGGACTAGACAAGGCAATGCCCTGTCCATATAATCTCTTTCTTCGCTGCTGAAACAAAACGGCAACGAAGCAGAAGTAGGCAGTAACAACGGTGGCTGTAGCTCAGTTGGTAGAGTCCAGGATTGTGATTCCTGTTGTCGCGGGTTCGAGTCCCGTCAGCCACCCCAAGAATTTGTAGTCAAAACAGGCGCTTCGGCGCCTGTTTTGTTTTGTGCCGAATAAAGTTCGGAACTCAGCCCGCGCAACCACGCGGGCTTTTTTGGTGCCGAACCTGACAGACAACGTTTTCTATTGCGGCCACCAGACCCAATTGGGCGCAGTGGAATACGTGAGCCCAAGCACGTCGCCCGGAGCCACCGAAATTGGCACACCCGGCGCCGCACTAAACATCTGCTGACCGTTAAGCGCGATCGACGTCACCTTGCCGCCGTAAATCAACACCTGCGCGCGTGAGCCGTACGGGTTCGTAAAGCGAGTGCCGGACGCCGGCATCGCCGGCACGACAGCCGCGCGGTTGCCGTTAAAGCCAGGACTGTCGGTAATCTGGTTGTCGCTCGTGCCCGCGTTGGCCACGCCGTTAGTCGCGACTTGGTTGCCAGTCAGGTCTACCCCGCCGATCCTCACATTGGTGGAAGCCGGATCTATCTCAATACCGTAGGCTTGATTGCCAACACCGGTTCCGTAAGTGCCCCCGCCAGAGCGTCCGCCGCTAACGCGCACGCCGGATGCACTCGGCCCGATCACAATCCCGCTGCCGTTGCCGACCATCGAGAAGCTGTTGCCGAAAACGTTGGGCGACGGGATGTTGATGTTCAGACCACCGGCCAGATTCATGCCGTGCCGTGCCCAGCCGCTGACCTGAGTCGGCGCGAGTGTGGCATTAATAACCGCCTGATGATATGTGCCGCCACGGTTCGTGCCGTCGATCACTATGCCGTCGAGACCCGAGCCGGACTGCCCCTTGACCGTAGCGTAGATGGCAAGTTGCCCGATGTACTGGGAACCGTTGCCGCTCGGACCGCCGACCCAGATGCCAGCACGCCTGGCACCGTCGATGTATCCGCCTGGCGCCAGCGTCGGCTCGAGGATCAGCTTGTTATCGGCCCCCTGCTCGATGTGAACGTTGTCGACGACCGATTGACCAATATAGTAGTTGCCCGTGAATGTGACATGTTCGCCCGCAGAAATCGACACGCCGTACTGCCAACCTTGCATGAAAGGACCGTTGATGTATGGGCTCGCAATCTCGACCTCGGTCGGCAAATCGACTGCATCCGCGCCGAGCGTATAGCCCGGCACAGCCGACGCCGCGGCAAGCATGATCGCGGTATTCGAGTTCAAGGCCGGGCTGTTGGGCGGATTGTAGTTTCCCGGCGCCACGATCTGATCGAGCTTCACCCCTTGGCCACCGTATAACGCAATGCCATACGCGCCATGTGTAATCGCAGCGCGGATGGTCGACTGCAGCGGCGAAAGCAATACGATAGCGGGATGCGTCTTCGGCACTACATTTGAATGGAAGAAACCGATGTCGATAATGTCATTGCCGATGATCGCTGTGATCGGATTCGTTCCGACGAGGATATCGACGATGTCGGTGTGCGTCGCCACGACCGTAGAAGCCTTGCCATTTCCCTGTAACCGCACATAGGGCTTCGCCACCTTAAGCGTCGATTTGATCAGGTATACGCCAGCCGGCATGCCGCAGGTGCCCCCCCGCACCTTCGTACCTTCGAAATCGATGCAGGCCTGAATTGCACCTGACACGTCCACCGACGCGGCCCCCGATTTCACATCGGCGATCTGGGCGGGCGTCATGAAGTCAAACACGCTGTCGATATCCTGCAATTTGTTGGAGATCGTGCGCGAGACAGCCCCTTTACCGGACGATTCGAAACGCGCCGTCAAATCCTTCGAAATCCCGCCGGAATAATGTGCCGATGCCGATCCAACGATGAGCGACGCGGCCATGATCAACACTAATTTTGCCTTGTTGACGGCAGAGCTTTTACAACGTGCCTTCTTCATTGTCCTTGGGATCCCTTTATTCGCTGCCATTCCGTAGTGCACCGTCGGCGATTCGTACCGGTTTTCTTGTGTCGATCAATTTCCGCCGAAGTATGCACGGATATGTGCAGCGTATTGCATCGCAGTTTTACCTGAAGACGCATAGCCATTCGTGGAATAAGTAACGGCCGTGCCGCCTGCAATATATGCACACACCTGTCCCTGCGAGTATGTTCCTTGTGAATTACCGGTCGACGGCTCAGTCGTGTAAGACTGCGAAGCATGTGTGTCGCCGCCAACCCAGTTGAGCGTAACGGCGGGCAGCGTGGAACTGGTCGTGGCCGCCATAGTCACGTTCGAAAACGCACTCAAGCAGTAGATGCCCGTGCGCCTCGCCGTGAAAATAGTCTCGCTGCCGATGTCGGCAGACCGCCCTGTTGCGTCGGCTGCACCGAGCGAGGCCTGCATGACGTTTCCCGCGCTGTTGACCGAGAACAGCGTCTTGTCCGTGCTGTCGTTCACGCGGAAAGCCAGGTCGCTGCCCGACGTGCTGTGGGCCTTAACGTCGAGCGCGGCGATCGGACTCGGCTGGTAGATCCCGATGAACCCTGTCGACATCGCCAAGCCTCGGCCGAGGTTGCCGGTGCCGGTGATCGCGTTCTGGATGCTGAGTTGGCCGTCGGCGCGCGGGTTCGCCACGCAAGCCCCCGAGCCGATCTCGGTATTCCATGAACCGGTGGTGATGCATGAGCGCGCCGGCGTACTCGTTGCGTACTCGCCGCCGATGAAATTGCCGTTGCCCGTCGTGACGCCCCAGCCCGCGTACGGACCGAAGAAGCTGTTGTACTGGCCGATGGTGCCGTAGCCACTGAACACTCCGAACGCCGTGTTGTAGTTGCCACTGACGTTCGAAAAAAGCGACTGCTCGCCAACGTTCGTCTGCCCGCTACCGTTCTGGAGCGAAAAGCTCGCCCAGTGGCCGATGCTGCTGGTTTCGGTACCATTGATCAGCCGCGGTGCGATGCTGCCGCCGACGAACACCGAATTCGTGTAGTGCTGGATCGCTGCGCCGTCGACCGCAAACGGACCGATCGCGATCACCGATGAGGCATTCGTGCCGGTGCCGACCCTCGCGGTTTCCGTGGCGCCGGCGGACATGGCGACGGTCACCCGCGCCTTCCAACCGTTGTGCACGGAGCCGGTAAAGTCGAGGCTGACAATCGGATCGCTGGTGACTTGCGGCGAGCGCGCCTGCAGCACAACGAGGTTACCCACCTCGCTGACTGGAGCAGCGTTCATCAGCGCCACGAATGCCTGCGAGATCGACGTCAGCGTGTCGCCGGCCTTTACCGTGTAGGGCCACGATTTCGGGCTGTTTGCGCACACACCAGACGCCGTGCAGGTCAACTGTACGGTGATCGTATCGCCAACCGTGGCCACCCCGCCGAACGTGATCGACACTGCATTGCCCCGCAGCGCGCCGGCGCCTTCGGCCACCGTCATGTCGGTCGTGCCGTTGCGGCCCGCATTGGATCCCACGGCGGTAAACGCCCCGCCACCGATCTCGTTGCGAGCGGCATCGTTGCCGAGCACTGCCACGTCGTTCGCGTGCGGATCCGCTCCAGCAGCATGCAGCCCCACCACTGCGTTGTAGTTCCCGTCGACAAGTCGCAAACACGACAGTGCGCCGATGCACACCACCTCCGCCTGCGACTGATTCAACGCATTGGCGGCATAGGCGCCGATGCCGAGCGCCCACGGATTGTCGATCGGGTAGTGCGCACCGGCGTTGGGACCGACGAACAGCGCGGCATTGTAAACGCTCGCCGGACCGACGCGCATCACGTTCATGCCGTTCGACTTCAGCGTGGAACCGATATCGATCGACGTGCCGCGGATCGTGCCACCAGTAATCGTTGCCGAACTGAACGTGGCCGACGGCCCCTGCCCCGCGCTGGTCGACGCTTTACCGGCAAGCGACAACGCATCAACGATGGCCGGTGTATCGAGGGCTGGGGCCGTCGATACCTGTCCGGAGACGGACTGTGCGTGTGCGAACGGCATCGTTACGACGGCAAACACGAGGAGCGGCCATTGGCGCAGCAACGGCCGTCGCATCGCGGCAGCATACGTTCGGGTTTGTTTCATAAAATCAGGTGATCGTGATGGTGGACGTTGGCGAGTTGGCAAGCCGCCCACCAATCCGTTGAATGTTGTCTCGACAAACGCGTGCGGCACGCCGTCGCCGGGCGCCTGTGCACTCCAAGGAACACCATGCCGAATCTATGCTGGCGCGGTGAAGATCTGCTCCAAGCTGACGAGTGCGAAGCCCTGTCCCGCTTGCCGGCGCAGCCACGACGACGGAGTTCGGCATCATGTGGGCCCTCCGAGGTCGGTGTGCCCCCGGCGATGGAACATGGTGAAATGGTGCTGTCAAACGTCATACGCTTGCCGATAGCGACACCGATGTATATACCGGCGTCTGGTAATTGCTATGCGCCAACCAACCGTGCACCGGGCGATCCTCCACGCAGCCACGGGCCCATGCGTAGCAATTCCATTCGTACAATCTCGCTGCATTGCATTTCGAGGCCATATCGCCGCAATGACGAGGTTCTAGGACGCGTAGGTCGGCGTGCTCACATTGCCGCTTGCATCCTGACAATCCTGATCGCCTGCCGGTGCCGCCGACGACCGGCAGTACAGCCATCGGCAAGGGATTGCCTGTCGCAATCGGATTCAGCAGCGTCGGCACATTGTCCAGATGGAACTCCCAAAAGGGGCGAAATCGGACACCGAGGACGTTTCGGCTCCGAGCAGGGATTGCGGAGCCGCGCGGCGCCCGCAGCGTGAAACGCGAGGAAAACCAGGCATGGCAGAACACGGTCGAACAGTCGAGTGGGCAAGAGATCAGCTTTTTTCGTGCAAGACTCAATCAAATCAGACACTTCGGTATCTGATTTGATTGCCGTGAATCGCAAACGAAAACGTAACGTCACCGCGCCCCACCAACGCAAAAGCCGCCGGAGCCAGCCCCGACGGCTTTCATTCCCACACCGACCCGCAACAGCCAGCAGCCAGCAGCCAGCAGCCAGCAGCCAATCAGGCGGCCCTGGCCCCCCGCAGCTCGCGATCCACCGCCCCGCGCGCCATCGACATCACCTGATCGACCACGCTGCGCTCGCTGAGCCATACGCCGTCGACATGCACGAGCCGCCAGCCGATCACCTCGGCATCGCCGAACAACACGCGGTAATGGGCCTTCTCGCCGGCTCCGACCTGCTCGGTCTTCACTTCGAGCCGATAAGCGTTGTACTCCTCGACGTACGCATCGAGGCTGTGTCCAATCGAAATCGTATCCATTTTCATCCTCCCGACCCTAAGCAATCCGATCAAATCGATCAATCAAACTCTTCAGGCAACGCCGTTCTGCCGTCTTCGGTCAGTTCGGCGCGCCCCGGGCGGCTCTGATACACGTAGCCGTCATTCTGCAGCGCATCGACCAGCGCGCCGAACTGCGTCGGCACCGGATAGCCGGCGCCAAATCGGTCGACCCACTTCAACGCTTCTATTGCATCGGGACTGAGTGCGGGGACCATCGACTCTCTCCGCAGTGAAAGAGATCTGATCCTAGCACTGAAAAATGAAAATCAATGTCAATGATTGCTTCAGAACGTAAGAGGCGGGCAACACTTGCGCGTTGCCCGCCTCCGGAATGCCGCTGCGCCCCGCCCCACGGGCATCAGAGACGCGCGATCGACACCTCGGTGGATTTCACCAGCGCGACCACTTCCGCGCCGACCTTCAGTTCCAGCTCGTCGACCGAGCGCGTCGTGATGACCGACGTGACGATGCCGAACGGCGTATCGACGTCGACCTCGGACACCACCGGCCCGCGGATGATTTCCTTGACCTTGCCCTTGAACTGGTTGCGTACGTTGATGGCGATGATGCTCATGTTGGTATGGCTCCGAAAATAACAGTCGATGGAGGCTGGGCAGCGTCAGACGGCCCAACGGATACGGGTTGCGGGTGCGGGCGGCTCGAACGCGTCAGGCGCATCGACCACCGGGCCGCCCTTCAGCACGCGTTGCAGCACGCGATCTTCGAGCGCGGCGAACGACGACGACGCACGCGCCCGCGGCCGGTCGAGCGGCACGGTCTGGTCGAGCGCGATCTTGCCGGCCTCGATCAGCAGGATGCGGTCGCCAAGCGCCACCGCCTCCTGCACGTCGTGCGTCACGAGCAGCGCGGTAAAACGGTGCTCGCGCCAGAGGCGTTCGATCAGCGCGTGCATTTCGATACGGGTCAGCGCGTCGAGCGCGCCGAGCGGTTCATCGAGCAGCAACAACTGAGGCCGATGCACCAGCGCGCGTGCCAGCGCCACACGCTGACGCTGCCCGCCCGACAGTTGCGCGGGCCAGTCGTTGGCGCGTTCGAGCAGGCCGACCTCGTTCAGCACGGCGCGCGCATCCTCGCGCGAGCGGCGGCCGAGGCCGAGCATCACGTTCTGCAGCACGGTCTTCCACGGCAGCAGCCGCGCGTCCTGATACATGATCCGCGTGTCGAGCGCCTCGCCGGTTTCGCTGCGCTTCACCAGCGCGCCGTCGGTCGGCTTCTCCAGCCCGGCGATCAACCGCAGCAGCGTGGACTTGCCGCAGCCGCTGCGCCCGACGATCGCCACGAAGCTGCCGCGCTCGATCGACAGATCGAAATCGCTGAGCACGGCGCGCTCGCCATAACGCTTGCCGACCTTGCGCAGCTCGACCGAGTGATCGCCGCTGCGCGCGAGCGGCGCGTTGCCGTTCGGATTGCCACGGACATCACCGGCCTCGCGCCGCCGCGTCAGCGGCACGACGTGGCCGCCGACGTCGCGATCGAGCACGGCGGCGTCCTGGCGGGCGGCGTCCTCGGTGCGCGACTGCGCGAGCTCGGCATCGATATCGGCGCCGGCGATCGGGCCGTAATGGTTGTTGAGCGTGCTCGCGTTCATGGCTTGGCTCCCGGTTGATACGCGGGGTGCCAGCGCAGCGTCGCGCGTTCGAGCCACTTCGCGAGCACGTCGGCCAGCTTGCCGAGCACCGCGTACAGCAGGATGCCGACCACCACCACGTCGGTTTGCAGGAATTCGCGAGCGTTCATCGTCATGTAGCCGATGCCCGACTGCGCGGAGATCGTCTCGGCAACGATCAGCATCACCCACATCAGGCCGAGCGCGAACCGCACGCCCACCAGGATCGACGGCAGCGCGCCGGGCAGAATCACGTCGCGATACAGCGCGAAGCCCTTCACGCCGTAGCTCTTGGCCATCTCGATCAGGTTCGCGTCGACCGAACGGATGCCGTGATAGGTGTTGATGTAGATCGGGAAGAACACGCCGAGCGACACGAGGAACAGCTTGGCCTTCTCGTCGATGCCGAACCAGAGGATCACGAGCGGAATCATCGCCAGCGCGGGGATGTTGCGGATCATCTGGATGGTCGAGTCGAGCGCCACCTCGGCGGCCTTCGAAATGCCGGTGGCGAGGCCGAGCACGAGGCCCACGCCGCCGCCGATCGCGAAGCCCACCAGCGCGCGCCAGGTGCTGACCTTGACGTTCGCCCACATGTCGCCGGATTGGATCAGGGACCACGCGGCGCGCACCACGGCGAGCGGCTCGGGCAGCACGCGCGTCGACAGCGCACCGGCGCGCGCGGCCAGTTCCCACGCGATCACGAGGCCGAACGGCACCAGCCAGGGCGCGATGGCGCGCCAGCCGCTGCGTGCGATGCCGCGTCCTGCTCGCTGGAGAGTCGGGGTTGCCATCTCGATTCCTCCGCTCAGCTCTGGCTCGCCTGCGGCGTGTAGTGATTGCCGATCACCTCGCCGAACGGGCCGGACAGCGGGCCGGCGCGGCGCGTGTTGGTGGTGCCCTTGATCAGCGGGAACACCAGCTCGGCGAAGCGGTACGACTCTTCCAGATGCGGGTAGCCCGACAGGATGAAGGTGTCGATGCCGAGCGACGCGTATTCGCGCATGCGCTCGGCCACCTGCTCGGCGCTGCCGACCAGCGCGGTGCCGGCGCCGCCGCGCACGAGGCCCACGCCCGCCCACAGGTTCGGATAGACCTCCAGGTCCTTGCGCGAGCCGCGCTTGCCGCCGTGCAGCGCGGCCATCCGGCGCTGCCCTTCGGAATCCATCTTCGCGAACGACTGCTGCGCACGGGCGACCGTGGCATCGTCGAGGCGGCTGATCAGGCGGTCGGCATCGGCCCAGGCCTCTTCCTCGGTCTCGCGCACGATCACGTGCAGGCGGATCCCGAACTTGATCTGGCGGCCACGCGCCTCGGCGCGGGCGCGGATGTCGGCGATCTTCTTCGCGACGGCCTCGGGCGGTTCGCCCCAGGTCAGGTAGGTGTCGATATGCTCGGCCGCGATGGTGTGCGCGGCCGGCGACGAGCCGCCGAACCACAGCGGCGGATGCGGCGTCTGCACCGGCGGATACAGCACCTTGCCGCCCTTCGATTGCAGATGCTTGCCGTCGAAATCGATCGACTGGCTGTCGTGCGACTTGGCGAGCAGGTCGCGCCAGATATGCAGGAATTCGTCGGTGATTTCGTAGCGCGTGTCGTGGTCGACGAACACGCCGTCGCCTTCGAGCTCGGCGATGTCGCCACCCGTCACGACGTTGATCAACAGGCGCCCTTCCGACATCCGGTCGAACGTGGCGGCCATGCGCGCCGACAGCGCCGGCGACGACAGCCCCGGGCGCACCGCAACCAGGAACTTCAGGCGCTTGGTGGCCGGAATCAGGCTCGACGCGACCACCCAGGCGTCCTCGCAGGAACGGCCGGTCGGCAGCAGCACGCCGTCGTAGCCGAGCGTATCGGCCGAGGTGGCGATCTGACGGAAGTAATCGTAGTCGGCCGCACGCGCGCCGTCGGAGGTACCGAGGTAGCGGCTGTCGCCGTGCGTCGGAATAAACCAGAACACATTCATTTGCTGCTCCTGCCTGACTGTTCTTGCGAAAATTTCGGGCAAAGCGAGGCCCTCGACGCATACGGGGCGTCGAACAGGATCGTCTGCCGGGAATGAGGCTCGCCGGATCGCTCCGCGCAGCGGCGAGCTCGCGATTGCGCGGGAGGACGGGTTCTACCGTCTCTGGGAATTCAGTCTAGGGAGGGGCACTTCGTTTCGGAACGATTTTTTTGAGCTTAGTTTTTCCGCTTTCGTGATTTACACGCTGCTGTAGCGAATATCGCGATGCGGGGACGGTCGAAGCCCAACGCGCCCCTCTATAATGGCGGGCCGAGTCCTACCCACCTTGCGCACGTGGCCGTACGCCCCGCGCGCTCATGCCTGATCCGATGCAGAAAGTCATCCTGCCGTTCCTGTCCGGTTTCCTAGCCGCCCTGTTCTTCCGCGAATCGACGTTGGCGCTGCTGCATGCGGCAGGCCTGATCGGCATCGGCGGCTTCTCGGTCGAGCCGTTCGCGCCGGCGGGCATGCCCACCTTCATCGTCAATGCGCTGATCAGCGCGTTCTGGGCGATCTTGATGGCCTGGCTGCTGCGGGTGTCGCCCGAGCGGCGTGCGCCGTGGGTGCAGGCGCTGGTGTTCGGCGGCATCGTGCCGACCGTGGCGCGCGTGTTCGTGATCGATCCGCTGCGCGGCATCTGGCCGGCCGGCAACATGCTCTCGCCGCTCGCGATCGGCTTCGCGGCCAATGCGATCTGGGGCTGGGGCGCGCTGGTGTTCATGCGCGCGTTCATGTCCGACGACGATTACGACGACTGATCGCGGCGCGCGCCCGGAGCGCGCGCCCTTCCCTTCACGATTCGGGCCGGCGCTCAGTGCGCCTGCATCTTCGAGAACAGGTTCAGCACCACCACGCCCGCGATGATCAGCGCGAGGCCAATGACGGCCGGCAGGTCGGGCACTTGCCCGTACAGCGCGATCGCGACGAGCGTGATCAGCACGATGCCGGCGCCCGACCAGATTGCATACACGATCCCGACCGGCATCGTCTTCAAGGTCAGCGACAAGCCATAAAACGCGAAGCCGTAGCCGACGATCACGATCAACGTCGGCAGCAGCCGTGTGAATCCATCCGAGGCACGCAAGGCCGAGGTGCCGATCACTTCGGCCACGATGGACATGGCGAGCCAGGCGAAAGCAGGCAATTTCATGGTCGTTACTCCCCGGCCAGCGCGAGCGCGGCGTAATCGTGGCCAAGTTCGGCGCTCAGCGCCTCCACCACCAGTTCATGATCGCGACGCTGCGGCAGGCCCGACACGACGATCGTGCCGATCACGCCGGCGCCGGCCACCGTCAGCGGAAACGCGCCGCCATGCGAGGCGTAATCGGCATCGGGCAAACCGTGCTTCGCGGCCAGCGTGGTGCCGGCCTGCTTCAGACGCAAGCCGACCGCATAGGAGCTGCGGCGAAAGTGCTCGACCGTGCGGCGCTTGCGCGCAACCCAGGCGAGGTTGTCGGGCGTCGCGCCTTCGAGCGCGGCGCAGAAAACGGGCAGACCGAAGCTGCCGATCTCGATTGCAACGGCGTGGCCGCGCGCGAGCGCCATCTCGCGCAGCCGCGTGCCGAGCGCCCAGGCGCGGGCCGTGTCGAACTGCGGAAAGACCAGCGTGTGCTCCTGGACGAGGATCGACTGCAGATCGTGAGCGATATCCATATAGATCGTCGAAACAGACGTTGAATGAAAGGGCGGGAACCGCCGACAGATTCTAGCCCAGCGCCTCGCGCACACGGTGCGGTGACAGGGACAGATAAAACGCTTGCGCCGCTTTCGAGAACACCCTATAATTCAATTCTTCTGACGGACGCGGGGTGGAGCAGTCTGGCAGCTCGTCGGGCTCATAACCCGAAGGTCATAGGTTCAAATCCTATCCCCGCAACCAAGTCGTATTGATGATGGGTCACAGCGCTTCAAGCTCGTGGCCCATTTTCATTTCCGGCGCCGGAAATCTTCGCGCGCACCGCTTTCCGCTATCGTTTTCACAAGCGCCATCGCAGCGCCCGGCCTCGTGCCGCCGCCCGCGCAAAGCGCTGCAAAAGCACGCCTGCGCCTTTCTGGAATCGCCGTGCGCGGTGATACACTCGCATCACCCTTTCGCTCCCCATCCCTATGAAATTCTGCTCAGTCTGCGGCCACGAAGTCATCGCGCGCATCCCTCCCGGCGATAACCGCGAACGCTTCGTCTGCGACCAGTGCGGCACGATCCATTATCAGAATCCGCGCAATGTGGTGGGCACCGTGCCCGTCTGGGGCGATCAGGTACTGCTGTGCCGCCGCGCGATCGAACCGCGCCACGGCTACTGGACGTTGCCGGCCGGTTTCATGGAGATGGGCGAAACGACCTCCGAGGCCGCCGCGCGCGAAACGCTGGAAGAAGCCGGCGCGCGCGTCGAAGTGCAGAACCTGTTCACGCTGCTCAACGTGCCGCACGTGCATCAGGTCCACCTGTTCTATCTGGCGCGCATGAACGGCCCCGAATTCGAGGCCGGCGAGGAAAGCCTCGAAGTCCGCCTGTTCGACGAAGCGGATATCCCCTGGGACGACATCGCGTTCCCCACCGTCACCCAGACCTTGCGGTTGTTCTTCGCCGACCGCGAGGCCGGTTCGTTCGGCGTGCATACCGGCGACATCTATCGCTCGCTGCGCAACGGCTGACGCGCGCGCATGGTCCCCTGGCTCACGCCCGAGACGCCGTTTCCGCCGGTCGAGCAGGCGCTCGGCCCGGCCAGCGGCGCACCCGGCCTGCTCGCGGCCAGCGCCGACCTGCTGCCCGAACGCGTTGCCGACGCCTATCACCGCGGCATCTTCCCCTGGTATTCCGACGGCCAGCCCGTGCTGTGGTGGAGCCCTGATCCGCGCATGATCCTCGTGCCGGATGAGTTTCGCGTCTCCGCCACATTCCGCAAGACGCTGCGCCGCGTGCAGCGCGACGCACGCTGGGAGGTGCGCGTCGACCACGATTTCCCGGCCGTGATGCGTGCCTGCGCGCAGGCACCACGCGACGGCCAGCGCGGCACCTGGATCACCGACGACATCGTGGCCGCCTACACGGCGCTGCATCGCGCGGGCCACGCGCACAGCATCGAGACCTGGTTCGACGGCGAACGCGTGGGCGGCCTGTACGGCGTGGCGTTCGGCACGATGTTCTTCGGCGAATCGATGTTCGCGAACGCCACCGACGCCTCGAAGATCGCGCTGGCCACGCTGGTTGCACACGTTCGCGCACACGGCGTGGCGATGATCGACTGCCAGCAGAACACCGCGCATCTCGCCTCGCTCGGCGGCCGCGAAATCGGCCGCCGCGAGTTCGTCGCGCACGTGCGGCGCGCCACGGCCGAGCACGCGATTCCGTGGCGCTTCGACAAGCACGCGCTGGCCCGGCTGACCGAGACCGCGCACGCCGGCTGATGCGCGGCGCATCGCGTGGCACTCCTCAACACGATAATTTTCATGTTACCTTTGTCGACATCCGACCGGCCGGCGCTCGCCAAGGCCGGCCCTATCCGACAAGACATCCGATGCCCACCCTGACGATCTCCTTTTCGCATGCGCCGTGTCCGGCGTCGGCCGTCGCGCGCAGCACGCGCGTCGTGTGCCGCCGCACCGGCCCGGCGTGCGGGATCCGTTCGGGCCCGGCTCGGCGTGCCACGCGGCCCGGCGGCTTCCGCCCGGCCCGCTGACGCGATCCTCCCGCTTCGAGAGCTGCCCATGACTCATCCCACCGAGTTGCCGCTTTCACCGCTTTCGGCCCTGCAGTTCTATGCAACGGCGCCGTATCCATGCAGTTACCTCGATGGTCGCGTGGCGCGCTCGCAAGTCGCGACGCCAAGCCATCTGATCAATTCCGACATCTATACCGAACTCGTCAAGGCCGGCTTCCGGCGCTCGGGCGTGTTTACGTATCGGCCCTATTGCGACGGCTGCCGCGCCTGCGTGCCGGTGCGCGTGCCGGTCGACGCGTTCGCGCCGAACCGCACCCAGCGCAAGATGTGGAACCGCCATCACGGGCTGGTGGCGTCGGTCTCGCCGCTGCACTACGACGAGGAGCACTATGCGCTCTACATGCGCTACCAGTCGGCACGCCACGCGGGCGGCGGCATGGATCGCGACAGCCGCGATCAATACGAGCAATTCCTGCTGCAAAGCCGGATCAATTCCCGGCTCGTCGAATTTCGCGACGCGCCGCAGGCCAACCCCGACGACCCGAACGCCACGCCCGAGCCCGGCACGCTGCGCATGATCAGCATGATCGACATCCTCGGCGACGGCCTTTCCTCGGTCTACACGTTCTTCGAGCCCGAAGACGCGCACAAGAGCTACGGCACCTACAACGTCCTCTGGCAGATCGAGCAGGCCCGCAGCCTGAGGTTGCCCTATGTCTATCTCGGCTACTGGATTCGCGAGAGCCAGAAGATGGCCTACAAGGCGAACTTCCGGCCGCTCGAAGGCCTGATCGACGGCCGCTGGAAACCGCTCGACCCGGCCACCGTGGATCTGCCGCCGGTCGACGCGGCGCTGGCCCGCGCACCGCTGCCGGGCGGCCACGGCGGCGTGCGCTGAAGCCGCGGCTACCGTGGCGCGCAACGGCGAACAAGCTGCCGGTGCGCCCTGCCACCGCCCTGCATTCCTGACCGGCCAGGCTGCCGGTTCGGTTAAAATGCCGGGTTATCAATTTCCGGCCCCGCCCTTCACGCCGTGTTCAGCTCCCTTTATCCGCTCGCCCGCGCGTCCCTCTTCAAGATGGATGCCGAAGATGCCCACCACCTGACGCTGCGCATGCTCGGCGCCGCCGGCCGCACCGGCCTCGCGAGCCTGCTCGCGCCGAACGTGCCGGACGTGCCGCGTACCGTGATGGGCCTGACGTTCCGCAACCCGGTCGGGCTGGCGGCCGGGCTGGACAAGGACGGTGCCTGCATCGACGGCCTGGCCGCGCTCGGCTTCGGCTTCATCGAGGTGGGCACGGTCACGCCGCGCGCGCAGCAGGGCAACCCGCGCCCGCGCATCTTCCGCCTGCCGGAAGCGAACGCCGTGATCAACCGGATGGGCTTCAACAACCACGGCGTCGATCAGTTCGTGAAGAACGTGCAGGCCGCGCGCTATCGCGGCGTGCTGGGCCTGAACATCGGCAAGAACGCCGACACGCCGATCGAGCGCGCCGCCGACGATTACCTCTACTGTCTCGAGCGCGTCTACCCGTTCGCCAGCTACGTCACCATCAACATCTCGTCGCCGAACACCAAGAACCTGCGCCAGCTCCAGGGCACCGACGAACTCGACGCGCTGCTCGCCGCGCTGAAGGACAAGCAGGCGCGCCTGGCCGATCTGCACGGCAAGCTCGTGCCGCTCGCACTGAAGATCGCGCCCGATCTCGACGACGAACAGGTCAAGGAAATCGCCGCGTTGCTGTTGCGTCACCGCATCGAAGCCGTGATCGCGACCAACACCACGCTGTCGCGCGCCGCCGTGCAAGGCATGCCGCACGCCGACGAAACCGGCGGCCTGTCGGGCCGCCCGGTGTTCGACACGTCCACCGAAGTCGTCCGCAAGCTGCACGCCGAACTGGGCAGCGCGGTGCCGATCATTGGGGTTGGCGGCATCTTTTCGGGCGAGGACGCGCGTGCGAAACTCGCCGCCGGCGCGTCGCTGGTGCAGATCTACACGGGTTTCATCTATCGCGGCCCGCCGCTCGTCGCCGATTGCGTGAAGGCCATCGCACGCGGTTGAGCGCACGGCACGGTTATATAGAAATAAACAAACGATAGTTGGCGGGCAATTGTGTTTTCACTATGATTGCCGCCATCGTCAACGCCCATTGCGGGCAATACAGGGAACAGAATGAAGATTGTGTCGCTGAAGAAGCTCCTGAGCGCCGGCCTGATCGGTGCCACGCTGGTTGCCGCCTCCGCCCATGCGGCCGACATCCTCGACCAGGCCAAGCAGCGCGGTACGCTGCGCATCGGCCTGGAAGGCACGTTCCCTCCGTTCAACTCGAAGGCGCCGTCGGGCGAGCTGGTCGGCTATGACGTCGACATCGCCAAGGCCGTGGCCGCCAAGCTGGGCCTGAAGCCGGAATTCGTCACGACCGAGTGGAGCGGCATCATCGCCGGCCTGCAGGCAGGCAAGTTCGACGTGATCGTCAACCAGGTCGGCATCACCGACAAGCGCAAGGAAGCGCTCGACTTCTCGCCGGCCTATACGTACTCGGCCGCGCAACTGATCCAGCGCAAGGACGACACGCGCGAGTTCAAGTCGCTCGACGACCTGAAGGGCAAGAAGCTCGGCGTCGGCCTCGGCACCAACTACATGGACATGGCGAAATCGGTGCCGGGCATCGACGTCAAGACCTACCCGGGCGCGCCCGAGTATCTGCGCGACCTGGCTGCCGGCCGTCTCGACGCGGCGCTGAACGACCGCCTGATGCTCGCCTACCTGCTGAAGGCTTCGCCGCTGCCGCTGCGCACCGGCGCCACGGTCGGCTCGGCCGAACCGTCGGGCATCCCGTTCAAGAAGGGCAATCCGAAGTTCGCCAAGGCGATCGACGATGCGATGACGCAGCTCGAAGCCGACGGCACGTTCGCGAAGATCTCGGACAAGTGGTTCGGCATCGACGTGTCGAAGCCGATCAAGTAAGTCGGAATACGGCATGACGAAGGGCGGCATCGGCAACGGTGCCGCCCTTCGCTTTGTTTCCGTCGGTTTATGATGGCGCCTTGTCAAGTTTCCGGGCGCGCCTGCCTGATTTGCCTCACACCATGTCGATCACTTCCCTGCTCGTCGATTCGCTGCCCGTGCTTGCACAGGGCGCGATCCTGACCGTCAAGTTCGCCGTCCTGTCGATGGTGTTCGGCCTCGCCGCCGCTGTCGTGCTCGCTCTGATGGGCATCGCCCACAGCCGCGTGCTGAACGCGATCGCACGCGTCTACGTGAGCCTGATGCGCGGCACGCCGCTGCTCGTGCAGATCTTCGTCATCTATTACGGCCTGCCGAGCCTCGGCATCTCGCTCGACCCGACGCCGGCCGGCGTGATCGCGCTGTCGGCCAACGTGGCCGCCTACATGTCGGAAAGCATGCGCGGCGCGATCAACGGCATCGAGAACGGCCAGTGGCTGGCCTCGTACAGCCTCGGCCTGTCGTGGGGCCAGACGCTGCGCTACGTGATCGGCCCGCAGGCGCTGCGGATCGCCGTGCCGAGCCTGTCGAACAGCCTGATCAGCCTGATCAAGGACACCTCGCTGGTGTCGGTCATCACCGTGACCGAACTGCTGCGCAGCGCGCAGGAGATCATCGCCTCGACGTATCAGCCGCTGCCGCTCTACCTCGCCGCGGCAGCGTTCTACTGGGTGCTGTGCCAGCTCCTCGAATGGGTGCAGCGCTGGTGGGAGCGCCGGCTTGCGCTGCCGGGGCGGTTTTGAGCCGCTGAATCCCGCAACGGGCGCGCGACTTGCGCGCCCGTTGCGCTTTCAGCCCTCGTCCGCCGCGAACCGCACGCCGAGCGCCAGGCGCGCCGCGTCGGTCATCGCGATCATGCCGCGCGAATGCGCATGCGTGAGCACCGGGCTTTCGGTCAGCCCATCGCGCAGCAACGCGCAGAAGTGTTCCGTCTCGTAGTTGAGGCCACCGCCCGAAAATGGCTCGTCGAGTTCGACGACGCGGCCGTCGGTGTAGCGGATCGTCGCCTTCTGCGGGTTCCACCAGTTCTCGTGAATCGTCACGGTGCCGCCTTCGGCGCCGAGCAAGGCATCGCCGCGGCCCATCACGTCGAGCCCGCAGAACAGTTGCGCGATGCCGTGCTCGTGGCGGCTGTTCAGGCTCGCGAAGGTATCCACGCCGGTCGCGCCAACCCGGCCGAGCGTCTGCACGTCGAGCGGCGCGCCGAGCCAGTCCACCGCCAGGAACATCTCGTAGATGCCGATATCGAGCAGCGCGCCACCGGCCGTCTCGAAGCTGAAGCTGGTGTGATCGGCAGGCACCGTCGAGAACGCGCCGCCGGCTCGCACGAGCCGGATCGGGCCGACCGGATCTTGCGCGAGCTGTTCGCGCAGCCGCCGGTAGAGCGGATAGAACGGCGGCTTCATCGCCTCCATGAACAGCCGGCCGGCCGCCTTGGCGGCGGCCAGCACCGTGTCCAGCTCGCGCGCGTTGACGGTGGCCGGCTTCTCGCACAGCACGGCCTTGCCGGCGGCGAGCGCGGCGCAGGCGTAGCGCGCGTGGCTGTCGTTGAGCGTGGCGATGTAGATGGCATCGACGTCCGACGCGCACAGCGCCTCGAAACTGTCGATCGGCGTGCCGCCATGCGCCGCGCAGAACTCGGCGGCGGCATCGGCACGGCGCGCCCAGACGTGGGCCAGCGCAGCGTCGGCGACGTGCGGCAGCGATTGTGCGAAGCGGCGCGCGATCGCACCGGCGCCGACGATGCCGAAACGGATCGGGGAAGAGGAAGGAACGTTCATCGGGATCGAGCTCGACAGGAAATCAACGCCGGACGAACCGGCGGGGAGCCGTCATGATAACGGTCCGCCGCCAGCGCATCGCAGCGTCATCCGTCGAGGCCCCGCCCCGGGAGCGCCTCGATGGCCTCAGCCCGTCGCGCGCATCGGCACTGCGTTCGAAGCCTCGTCGGTCAGATCGATCAACTCGCGCGCGGCGGCTTCGGCGGCCCGCCCGTTGCGCTGCTCGATCGCCTCGACGACGCGCTGATGCAGCTCGACCAGCCGCTCGGGCGCGCCTTCGCGGCCGGCCGTCTGCTCGCGCACGAGCCGCAGCGCACCGCTGATGATCGCGCTCATCTGCTGGAAGAATTGATTGCCGCTGGCGTGGACAATCCGCGCGTGGAGCCGCTCGTCCGCCTCGTCGTAACCCGCCTCGCCCGGTTCGAGCGAACGGAACACATCGAAGGCTTCGCGAATACCGGCGATATCGGCGCCATTCGCACGCTCGGCCGCCTGCCCGGCCGCGCGCGGCTCGATCAGCATGCGGAATTCGAGCACGTCGCGCATGAATTGCGGATCGGGCTTGGCGCGGAAGCGCCAGTTCACGACGTCCTCGTCGATCATCCGCCAGTCGCGCATCGGCCGCACCCGCGTGCCGACCTTGGGCCGGACATCGAGCATGTCGCGAGCGAGCAGCATCGAGAGTGCTTCACGCATGACGGTCCGGCTGACGTCGAAATCCTTGGAAAGCACGTCCTGCGGCGGCAGGATGCCACCGTATTTGTCTTCCACGATTCCCGTCACCAACCCGTCCATGACCTTGCTGACGAGCGACCTGTCTTTGTCTTTTGCTTGTTCCATAGGAGACCTCCCCGTTACTACATATCTGTGTTGGCGTGCTGCCCCCGCAGTCCGGCCTGGCCCCTTTTACAGCTCTCTCGATTGAAAACGACTCGCGAAACGATTGTTCTTATGTTCGATACGTTGCTGAGTTCGCGGTCGCAACGCTATCTGGAAAACACCTGAGAGGGTAATCCCTCTTACGATTTCCTAAACGCATCGTATCTCAAAAAAAAGCCCGACAGGCCTGGAAAAGCGCGTCGGACGATTTATCAGGACCGCAAAACGTTTGCGATGATTAAGGCCGATGCAATTCGTTGGTTTTTTGAATTGCGATTGGCCTTAATGTTTTAAACCCCTATTTAATGCGTGCGGTAATCGATCGATTCCACGCCGCTCGCGCCGCCCAGCAGGCAGAGGTCGGCGCCGCGTTGCGCGAACAGGCCGACCGTCACCACGCCGGGCCAGCCGTTGATGGTGGCTTCGAGCCCGCGCGGATCGGCAATCGACAGCCCCTTGACGTCGAGGATCTCGTTGCCGTTGTCGGTCAGGAACGGCGAGCCGTCCTTCGCCACGCGCAGCACCGGCACGCCGCCAAGCGCCGTCAGCTGGCGGCCGATGGCGGTGCGCGCCATCGGCACCACTTCGACCGGCAGCGGGAACGCGCCGAGCGTGGCCACGCGCTTGCTGGCGTCGGCGATGCACACGAAGGTGCCCGACACCGATGCGACGATCTTCTCGCGCGTCAGCGCGCCGCCGCCGCCCTTGATCATCGCGCCGCTCGCATCGATCTCGTCCGCGCCGTCGACGTACACCTGCAGGCCTTCGACCTCGTTCAGGTCGAACACGCGGATGCCGTGCGATTCGAGCCGTTGGGTGGTGGCGATCGAGCTGGATACGGCACCGCGATAACGGCCCTTGATCGCCGCCAGCGCGTCGATGAAGCAGTTCGCGGTAGAGCCCGTGCCGACGCCGATCACGGAGCCTTCCGGCACGTTGGCGAGCACGTAATCGGCGGCGGCCTGGCCGACGAGGCGTTTGAGTTCGTCTTGAGTCATGGTGGGGATGAAGCGCTGATTGCGAAACCCGCGAGTCTACCGGACTCGCCCGACGCGGCGGCGATTTTCGGGCGCCTGCGAGGCATCGGCGCGACAATCGACGGGCGGCCGCACCGGCGGGGTGCAGGGCCGCCGGAATCAGGGCGCGTCGGGTTGCGATACCGGCGTGGCCGAGGGTGCCGCGCCGGGGAAGTACTTGTCGAGCAGCGCCTGCGCGATCGCGTCGGTTTGCGCATCCGGATTGCCCGAATAATCGGCTGGCCGGAAATGCATCTGGAACGCCGCGAACACGCGCCGCGTGCGGGCGTCGAGCACGCCGTCGGTGGCCACGTCGTAGCCATAGCGCGCCAGCTTCGACTGCAGCCCGCGCACATCGGCGGGATCGCCGGGCGCACGGCCCGCCAGATCCGCGGCGACGGTCGCATCGTCAGGCCACGCGCCGATGCCGGCACGGTACAAGGCCAGCCACGGGAACGCCGGCCCCGGATCGATCTTGCGCTGCGGCGCGATATCGCTGTGACCCACCACGCGCGTCGGCGGAATGCCGTAGCGCGTGACGATGTCCTTCGCGAGCTTCACGACCGCCTCGACCTGATCGGGTGCATACGGTTGCCAGGTGCGATCGGTGGGCGCGTCGAGCGGCCCGGCATTGACGATCTCGATGCCGATCGACGCGGCATTGAGCTCGGTGGTGCCCTGCCAGTCGCTGACACCGGCATGCCAGGCCCGCTGGCTTTCCGGTACGAGCTGGAGCACCACCGGCTCGCCATTGCGGCGCGCCGGCTGGCTCGGGATAAGGTAATGCGCGCTGACCTCGTTGTGGGTCAGCGTGAACAGTGCGCGCCGGTCATCCGACTCGGTGTAGTGCATCACGAGGAAGCGCACGCGCGAATCGGCGCCCTGCGCCGGATGACTCGTGTCGGCCACGTAGGTGCCGCGATCGACCAGCGTGGGCGACGCGCATGCGGCCAGCAATGCGGCCATGCCACCCAGCGCGAGCGCACGCGCCGGCCGCACCCATGGTGCGAGCCCGGCCCAAAGATTCGCGATGCGCGCCACCACGCGGCTTACTTCGCCACCGCCACACGACGCTGGCGCACGGCTTCGTACAGCACCACGCCGCTCGCCACCGACACGTTCAGGCTCTCGACGCTGCCGGCCATCGGAATGTTCATCACGTCGTCGCAGGTATCGCGCGTGAGCCGGCGCATGCCCTCGCCCTCGGCGCCCATCACGAGCGCGACCGGGCCTTCCAGCTTGGTTTCGTAGAGGCTGGCCGTGGCGTCGTCGGAGGTGCCGATCACCCACACGCCGGCGTCCTTCAGCTCGCGCAACGCGCGCGCGAGGTTCGTCACCGTGATGTACGGCACCGTGTCGGCCGCGCCGCTGGCGACCTTGGCCGCCGTGGCGTTCAAGCCCACCGCGCGGTCGCGCGGCGCGATGATGGCATGCGCGCCGGCCGCATCGGCCACGCGCAGGCACGCGCCGAGATTGTGCGGATCGGTCACGCCGTCGAGCACCAGCAGCAGCGCCGGGCCCTGGATGCCGTCGAGCAGCTCGGCGAGATTCTGCGCGAGCGGCAGATCCTCCACGCGCGCGACCACGCCCTGATGGCGCTCGGTGTGCGCCAGGCCCCACAAGCGCGTTTCGTCGGCCGCGATCAGCCGCACGCCGGCCTCCTTCGCGGTGGCCAGAAAATCGATCATCCGGCGATCGCGCCGGGTCTGGTCGTACAACACCTCGGCAACCGTCGACGCGTCGTGGCGCAGGCGCGCGGTGACGGCGTGAAAACCGTAGAGAACCTTCAAACGTGACATGACTGGACCAACCTTCATCTAAACGCGAGGCGCATGGTATGCGTCGCGGGAATGGTAAAACGCAAGCGCCGCGTGACGGGCCTGGCGGCCTGACAACGCGGCGTCTTCAATGCATCGAATGCACGGGCCGGCGCCTTGCAACGCCGGCCGCGGCATCAATATTTCTTGCGCGGGCGCGCCTTCTTGGCGGCCGACTTGGCCGGTGCACCGCCCTTCTTCTTGGCGGCGGGATGTGCGCCATGCGCTTCCTTCGCAGCCGGTGCCGGTGCGGTAGCCACCGACTTCTGGCGGCGCGGCGGCGGCGGTGCATCGTCGTCGCTCGTGATGCCGGGCATCGCACGCACGCGCGCGCCGCCACGCTCACCGGCCGGACCAGGACCCGCGCCACGCACGGTTTTCACCGGCGTGTCGCGCACCAGGCGGAAGTCGATCTTGCGCGCATCGAGATCGACGCGGCTGACCTGCACGCGCACGCGATCCGACAGGCGATAGCGAATGCCGGTACGCTCGCCGCGCAGCTCGTTCTTGATCTCGTCGTACTGGAAGTAGTCGGAGCCGAGCTCGGTCACATGCACCAGCCCTTCGATGAACAGCGTGTCGAGCTGCACGAAGATGCCGAACGGCGTCACGCCGTTGACCATGCCGCCGTATTCCTCGCCGAGCTTGTCGCGCATGAAATAGCACTTGAGCCAGGCTTCGACGTCGCGCGAGGCTTCGTCGGCGCGCCGCTCGTTGGCCGAGCAGTGCAGGCCGAGTTCGTCCCAGATCGCGGTGTTGGTGCGCACGCGGTTGCGGATAGCATCGTCGTCCTTCTGCATCGCGCGGGCGCGCGGCGAGATGGCCGTGTTCAGCTCGACGCCGTCGGGCGCCTTCGGCGTGTACTTCTGCCCCGACAGGATCGCGTAGATCGCGCGGTGCGTAAGCAGATCGGGATAGCGGCGGATCGGGCTCGTGAAGTGCGCGTAGGCATCGTAGGCCAGGCCGAAGTGACCGATGTTGTCCGGGCTGTAGACGGCCTGCTGCATCGAGCGCAACAGCATCGGCTGCAGCATCTGCGCATCGGGCCGCTCGCGGATCTTCGCCATCAGCGCCGCGTAATCGCTGGCGTGAGGGGTGTCACCGCCGCCGAGCGTCAGGCCCATGCCACGCAGGAACGAACGCAGGTTCTCGAGCTTCTCGGCAGTCGGGCCCGCGTGAATGCGGAACAGGCCCGGCTGCTTGTGACGCTTCATGAAATCGGCCGCGCACACGTTGGCGGCCAGCATGCATTCCTCGATCAGCTTGTGCGCATCGTTGCGCTGACGCGGCAGGATCTGCTCGATCTTGCCCTGCGCATTGCAGACGATGTAGGTCTCGGTGGTATCGAAATCGATCGCGCCACGCTTCTGGCGCGCCGCGAACAGCGCCTTGAACACCCCGTACAGATCCTGCAGATGCGGCAGGATGTCGGCGCGGCGTGCCGCCTCCGGCCCCTTGGTGTTGCCGAGCACGGCCGCGACCTCGGTGTAGGTCAGGCGCGCCGCCGAATGAATCACGGCCGGATAGAACTGATAGCCCTTCACCTCGCCGCGCGACGTCACGACCATGTCGCACACCAGCGTGCAGCGGTCGACCGCCGGGTTCAGCGAGCACAGGCCGTTCGACAGCTTCTCGGGCAGCATCGGGATCACGCGGCGCGGGAAGTACACCGACGTGCTGCGCTGGAGCGCATCGACGTCGAGCGCATCGCCCGGCTTCACGTAGTGCGAGACGTCGGCGATCGCGACGATCAGGCGGTAGCCGTCGCCACGGCCGACCTTCATTGGCTCGCAGTACACGGCATCGTCGAAGTCGCGCGCATCTTCGCCGTCGATCGTGACGAGCGGCACGTCGCGCAGATCCACGCGATAGCGCAGATCGATCGGACGCACCTTGTCGGGCAGCGCAGCCGCTGCCGCCACGGCCGCCGGGCTGAATTCGTGCGGCACGCCGTATTTGCGCACCGCGATCTCGATTTCCATGCCCGGATCGTCGATATCGCCGAGCACTTCGGTCACGCGGCCGACCGGCTGCGAGTGACGGCTCGGGAAATCGGTCAACTCGACCACCACCACCTGGCCGACCTTGGCCTTCTTGGTGTTCTGCGTGATCAGAATGTCGTGGCCGATGCGCTTGTCTTCGGGCGCGACGATCAACGCGCCGTTCTCGTTGAGCAGGCGGCCGATCACGCGCTTGTTGGCGCGATCAGTGACTTCCACCACGTGCCCTTCCGGGCGGCCGCGGCGGTCGTAGCCGACGATGCGCGCCAGCACGCGATCGCTGTGCATGACCTTCTGCATCTCGCCGCTCGGCAGGAACAGGTCGTCCTGGCCGTCGTCGCGAATCAGGAAGCCATAGCCATCGCGATGGCCCTGCACGCGGCCGGCCACGAAATTCGACGGATGGGTGAGTTGGTAATGGCCGCTCTTGTCGAGCCGGATCTGGCCGTCGCGTTCCATGGCGGCAACGCGCCTGAAGAAGCCCTCACGCTCCTGGCGCTTGATCGACAGCGCCTCGGCGATGTCGTTCGCGACCAGCGGCGCATCGCTCGTGCGCAGCACGCCGAGGATTTCTTCACGGCTCGGAATGGGATACGGATACTTGCTCAAGGGCTTGTCGATGGTTGTTCTCGTTGCGTGGACTTACCTGTCCGGTTCGAACGATCGGACGCCAGGTTGCGAGTCATTCTATCACCCGACACGGCACCAATAACCGCGAAGCGCCGTGCATCGGCCATGAGCGGGCCGTCACGCGCCACGATGCAAAAAGCTGTTGACATGATTTAGCGACCTGCTATGATTGCGTTCTTGCTTGATGCATGAGCAGCTTGTGCCCAGGTGGCGGAATTGGTAGACGCACTAGGTTCAGGTCCTAGCGGTGGCAACATCGTGGAGGTTCGAGTCCTCTCCTGGGCACCATAAAGTAGTACAGCGCAGTTTGGAAAAACCCCGCAAAGCCTTATCGCTGCGGGGTTTTTGCTATGTGCGGCCCGTTTTCATCCAATGACCAAAGCCGCATAGCCGGGACTACAGCCCCCTTCTTGCGCGCCATCCTGCAAACCGAAACGCTCTCGATCGGTGCCTGCGCGGTTGTCGGGGTTGCCCGAGCAAGCCGTCAGAGAAAAGAACTGATTACCAAGCGTAGTTACTCCTTTCCGTTGCAATTGCGGAAAAACAACCGCCGGAAAACGGCCGCCCGATTTTAAGATGCCAGAGGCGCCGCGCATATAATTGCAACAACAATACAATTGTGCGATTTCACATATAGTCCATTTTCCGTACGCCAAGAAAGCAATGCGACAAAATGCGACATTATTCCGTCACACGAAAAACTTAATAATTAAGGCTTGGATTCCGGCAAGCGACACTATTGGGTTAAGCTCACCGCAGCATTTCAATCGGAAATTTTGAAATCCTGAAAAGGCTTTCGTCTCGGTATGCTTATGGCAATCTGGGTGAGCCACGGACGTGTGGTTTGATCGAAGGCCATCAAGGGCCGCCGGCTCTGCCTGCGAAGGCTGCGACGTGTTTGTGCTTGAGGTTCATGACAATAGGACACCACGCCGCAACATCGTGACAGCAACATTGATCCTCGACAAATATGCGACTTAATGTCCGATGAAAATCGTGGCGCTATTTACCTTACCCAATGAAAAAAATCTCACTGCGTCAAACCCAATCCAAATGAACTTCGCGTCATATCAAACCAATATCGCGATTTGTCGACGATCGAAATAACGCCAAACCGGAAAATCATTGCTGCGCCAATGCGCTTTATCCAAGGCGCGAATGGCTGCAAGCGAAATCTATTTTTCTCTTTTGGCACAACCCGATCAGAAATTTGGCAACGCATCGGAATTGCATGAACGGTCGGTTTGCAACAGGCCCATAGCCACACGATGCGTGACGGAACAACGATACATTTTTCACGAGGCCTCCAATGCAAGCTCGACCGGCCAGGGCGGCACCGTTGATTGCGGTGATCGGCAGCGATGGCGCCGGAAAGTCCACTGTCTGCAAGCACGTTTTAGCGTGGGTCAGCCTGTACGGCCCGGCGGCGATGGTCCATCTGGGCAAGCAGTCGGGGAACGTCGGGCGCTCGCTTGGGCGCCTTCCGGTGGCGGGCGCAAGCCTCGATCGCCTGCTTCGCCGCAAGATCAAGAAAGCGCGTACCCGCATCGATGCCGCCAGGCAACCCGATGTGTTGGCGGCCCTGGTGATCGGCGTGTTCGTGCTGCGGCGCTGGTTGCGCTTCAGGCACATGCTCGCCCTCCGGCGCCAGGGGCTCATCGTGGTCTCGGACCGCTTCCCGCAACTGAAGATACCGGGCGCCTACGATGGGCCGCAATTTCCCTCGGCGCAGAAAGGCAATCCATTCGTGCGCTGGCTCGCGCGACGCGAACACGCGGCATTCACGTGGATGACGAGCTATCGGCCGGACCTGGTACTGCGTCTGAATGTCGATCTCGATACGGCCTGTGCACGCAAGCCGGATCACTCGCGCGCAACCCTGAAAGAGAAAATTGCCGTGACACCTTTGCTGAGCTACCACGGCGCGCCGATCGTCGATATCGACACGACCCAGCCGCTGGCAAAAGTGCTCGAAGAAGCCGCAGCCGCAGTCACAAAATTAATGGCCGAGTACGGATATTCCGTCAGTCAGGCGAGCCAACCCATAACCGGAGTTCGTTCTTGAGCGCATCCGCCCCACTGCGTGTAGCCCCTGTTGTCAGCAAGGCAGATCTGGACCAGTTCATTGCCCTGCCCAACCTCATCTTCAAGGCGGACCCGGCATGGGTACCACCGTTGCGCCTCGAGCGTCGCCAGCATCTTTCCGCGAAAACCAATCCGTGGTTCGAGCATGCCCGCTGGAAGGCGTGGCTCGCGTGGCGCGGCAATCGCCCCGTGGGACGCATCAGCGCCCAGGTCGATGCGCTCTACCTCGAACATCATGCGGATTCGACCGGTTTTTTCGGCATGCTCGATGCCGAAGACCAGCAAGAAACCTTCGCCGTGCTGCTCCATACCGCCGAGCAATGGCTGCGCGAGGAAGGGATGGCGCGCGTACGGGGGCCGTTCAACCTGTCGATCAACGACGAAGTGGGCCTGCTGGTGGAAGGTTTCGACACGCCGCCCATGTTCATGATGGGACATGCTCGGCCGTACTATCACACGCGTCTCGAACAGTGCGGCTATGGCAAGGCCAAAGACCTGCTGGCCTATATCGTCGGCGCGGACTTCCCTACCCCAAAGATCATGCAGCGACTGATCGGCAGGTCGATGCAACGCATCCGGGTACGTGCACTCGACCTCAGCCGCTTCGATGAAGAGCTTCGCACACTGCGGGACATATTCAACGATGCCTGGTCGGAAAACTGGGGCTTCGTCCCGTTTACCGATGCCGAATTCACCGACCTCGGCCGCAACCTGCGCTCGATGATCGCGCCGGAATTGATCCAGATCGCCGAGGTCGATGGCGAACCGGCGGCGTTCGTCGTGGCCGTTCCCAATCTCAACGAGGCCATCAGGGACCTGAACGGCAAGCTGCTGCCGTTTGGCTGGGCAAAATTGCTGTGGCGCCTGAAAGTCCGCTTTCCGAAGACGGTCCGTTCGCCGCTGATGGGCGTGCGGCGCGTGTTCCACGACACGCCGCTCGGCCCCTGCCTAGCGTTCCTCGTGATCGAGGCAGGGGTCAAACAGGTGCTTGCCCGAGGGGCACGGCACATCGAGATGTCCTGGATTCTGGAAAACAACGCCGGAATGCGCCACATCGTCGAATCCATGGGCGGCGAGATTTACAAGCGTTATCGCGTGTACGAAAAACCCCTGCCGTAATCATGCATTTCAGACCTGACTCCGCATCCCTTCGCGACTTGCTCGCGCACGCCACACGCTACTGGAGACAACTGCCTGCCGGCCGCCGGCTGGTGGTGATGGGTGTCGTGATCCTCGCCATCATCCTCGGCGTGGTCCTGGGCGCGCGTTACAACCGCAAGCCAGTCTCCGCCCCGGCGGTACCCGTGACCGCCGCTCTCGCCTACCAGGGTACGCTGGTGACCTACCTGTCTCAGCCCGGCACCGTGAAGCCCGCCAACAGCGTCGTGGTGCGCAGCCGCGTAGACGGCGAGCTCACGCGTGTCGCTTTTACAGGCGGTGAACAGGTCAAGGCGGGAGACCTGTTGGCTGAAATCGATCCGGGCCCTTACCGCGTACAGCTCAAGCAGACCGAGGGCGACCTCGCGCGCAGCCAGGCCCAGCTCGACAATGCGCAGGACACCCTCAAGCGCTACCAGGCGCTGCTCCAGCAGGACTCGATCACGACGCAGCGGGTCGCCGACCAGCGCTCGTTGGTACGCGAGTATGCCGCGGCGGCAAAGACCAACCAGGCCCGCGTCGACACCGGCAGGCTGCAGCTGTCCTATACCCGGATCACCGCGCCGATCTCCGGCATGGTGGGCCTTCGCCGCGTCGATTCCGGCAACCTGGTCGGGCCATCCGATGCGAACGGCATTACGGTGATTACCCAGTCGCAACCGAGCACGATCACGTTCGCGATCCCCGTTGCCTCGGCAGGACGTGTGCTTGCGTGGCTCCACAAAGGCGATTGCATCCCGGTTGACGCCTATGTCGACGGGCTGGGGTCTCCGCTCGGGACGGGCCGTCTGCGAGCGGCCAATAACCAGGTCGATCCGGCCACCGGTACGGTCAAGCTCGAGGCCGAGTTCGCCAATACCGAAGGGACGCTGCTGCCCAATCAGTTCGTCACCGTGAAATTGCCCGACCAGGTGCTGCCAAACGCGGTTCTGGTGCCCACCGACGCCATTCAGCACGGTGCTGCCGGCCCGTTCGTCTATGTCGTCAAGGCGGATAAAACGGCCGCGGTGGTGCAGGTCAAGGTGGGCCCTGGCGATGCCGTGTCCACCGCCATCGAAGCAGGTCTCGCGCCAGGCACGAAGGTCGTGGTCGAGGGCGCAGACCGGCTGCGCGCAGGCACCGCGATGAACGTCACGACGCAGGCTGGGCATTCGCAGACGTCGGCGGGTGGTCTGCCCGAATGCCGTCCCGTCCCGGCGAGCGCTATACGACGCGGCGCGGCGCAGGATATGCACCCGAGACCTCAACCCGACGCTGCCGCTCGCCCGTGAACCTGTCGCGCCCCTTTATCCTGCGGCCGATTGCGACCTCGTTACTGGCTATCGCGGTCCTGCTGGCAGGATTGTTTGCCTACCGGCTGCTGCCGCTGTCCGCCCTGCCCGAGATCGACTTTCCGACCATTCAGGTGGTCACCGTCTATCCGGGTGCGAGCTCCCGGGTCGTCGCATCGAACATCACGGCCCCGCTGGAACGGCAACTGGGCCAGATGTCCGGCCTGAGCCAGATGGCGTCCAGCAGTTCGACCGGCATGTCCACCATCACCTTGAGGTTCGATCTCCGGCTGCCGCTCGACGTGGCGGAGCAGCAAGTGCAGGCCGCGATCAATGCCTCGATGCTCGCGCTACCCGCCGACCTGGCGCAGCCGCCGATCTATCGCAAGGTCAACCCGGCCGACACGCCGGTCATGACCCTCGCCGTGACGTCGCCCACCTTGTCGTTGCAGGCGCTTCGTGGTCTCGTGGATACCCGCCTGCTGCCCAAGCTTTCCCGGGTCGGCGGCGTCGGCACGGTCAGTGTCGAAGGAGGTCAGCAGCCCGCCATCGTGGTACAGGCCGATCCGACAGCGCTCTCCTCGTTCGGCCTGACGTTGAGCGATCTGCGCACGGCAATCGGAGCGGCCAATTCGAATCAGGCAAAAGGCATCCTCGAAGGAGCAAGCCGGTCCGCCACGATCGCCATCAGCGATCCGGTCGATAGCGCGGATGCATTTCGACGCCTGATCGTGGCTGACCGGCACGGTGCCGTAGTGCGCCTGGGCGATGTCGCCAGGGTGGCCGACGGTCCGGAAGATGCGCGTCTGGCGGCATGGTCCGGCCAGACACCTGCCATCATCGTACGCATCCAGCGCCAGCCGGGTGCCAATCTGGTCGACGTAGTAGGCCAGGTCCGGCACCTGTTGCCCGAACTCGAAACAGCCATGCCCGCGGCGGTGGACCTCGCCATTCTGAGCGACCGCAGCGATACCGTTCGGGCCGCGGTGCACGATGTGCAGCTCGAGCTGGTGTTCGCCGTGCTGCTGGTCGTGTTGGTGATCTACCTGTTCCTCGGCAGTGGAACGGCCACCGCCATCCCTGCCGTGGTGGTGCCGCTGTCCCTCATCGGGACTTTCGCGGTGATGCATCTGGCGGGGTTTTCAGTCAACAACCTGACGCTGATGGCACTGATTGTCGCGACCGGGTTCATGGTCGACGACGCGATCGTCATGATCGAGAACATCGCACGCCACATCGAAGCAGGAAAATCCCCGATCAAGGCGGCATTGGCCGGCTCGCGCCAGATCGCGTTTACCGTGGTCTCCCTGACGCTGTCGCTGCTTGCGGTGTTGATCCCCCTGCTCTTCATGGGCGGGCTGGTCGGACGTCTGTTTCGCGAATTCGCACTTACCTTGGCGGTCGCGGTTCTGATTTCGGGCGTGGTTTCGCTCACCGTGACGCCCATGATGAGTGCCCGGCTCCTGCGGCGCATGCCGGAATCGGCGCAACGTGGCGTCACCCGTGCCAGCAGAGCCCTGATCGAGCGGGTGCTCGCAGCCTATGCGCGCGCGCTCGAGCGCGTACTGGCGCATCCGACGGCGACCCTCGCCGCAGTCGCAGGAATGACGGCACTGGCCGTCGTGCTCTACATGGCGATCCCCAGGGGGCTGTTTCCCGTGCAGGACACCGGTGAAATCCAGGCCACCACCGAAGCTTCGCCAACGGTTTCGTTTTCAGCGATGGCCAAACACCAGCAGGCCCTGACCCAGGTGATCCTGCAGGACCCGGCCGTTGCCAGCATCGCTTCGTTCATCGGGGTCGGTGACGGTACGCCTTCGCTCAACCAAGGCCGGATCCTGATTCACCTGAAACCATCGGCACAGCGCGACAAGCTCGGCGAGGTGATGCGCCGCCTTGCCGCCGCCCGGGGTGTCGATGGCATCGGGCTCTATCTGCAGCCGGTGCCCGATCTGACGATAGATGATCAGGTGAGCGCCGGACAATACCAACTCTCGTTGCTGGGCGCAGATCCGGCACAGCTCGCACAATGGACGCCGCGACTCGTCGAATCGTTGCGAGGCAACCGGCATCTGACAGGCGTGAGCGCCGACCAGCAGGATCACGGCCTTGAGGCGTCCGTCACCATCGATCGTGATCTCGCGAGCCACTATGGCATCGCAACGGCAGCGGTGGGTGACGCACTGCACGACGCCTTCGGGCAGCGTCAGGTGAGTACCCTGCTCACGTTGGCGGACCAGCGTCGGCTGATGCTTGAAATGCAGCCCAGGGGCAACACGATTGCCGACGCGTTGAACGGCATCTATCTCGTCCCGCCTGACGCGGCAAATCATGCGGCCGGTGCGGCGGGCAACTCGCCTGGGGCCCTGGTTCCGCTGACGTCCATTGCCACGGTAAGCGAGCGCGTCGCACCGCTCGTCATCATGCGAATCGATCAGCAGCCCGCCGCGACGATTTCGTTCAATCTGGCGCCCGGGGTCGCGCTGGGTCGTGCGCTCGAGGCGGTGGACACGGCGCAGCGCAAGCTCGGCATTCCGGCAAGCATCACCGCGCGCTGGCAGGGCGCGGCACAGGCGTTCACAGCCTCGGGCGGCGGGCAGGCATGGCTGATCCTCGCCACGGTCATCACCGTCTATATCGTGCTGGGGGTGCTTTACGAGAGCTATTTCCATCCCTTGACCATTCTGTCGACCCTGCCTCCGGCGGGAATCGGCGCATTGCTGGCACTGATCGTGGGCGGGTTCGAGCTTGATGCCATCTCGATCATCGGCATCATTCTGCTGATCGGCATCGTCCAGAAGAACGCAATCATGATGCTGGACTTCGCACTGGACGCACAACGCCGGCAAGGCCTCGCGCCACGCGAAGCCATCGTGCAGGGGTGTCTGCTGCGGTTTCGGCCGATTGTCATGACGACACTCGCCGCGATGCTGGGCGCACTGCCGTTGATGCTCGGACGCGGTGTGGGCGCCGAGCTTCGTCATCCGCTGGGCGTGGGCATCTTCTGGGGATTGGCGGTGAGCCAACTGCTGACCCTGTTCACCACGCCGGTCATCTATCTCGCGTTCGAAAAGCGTTTCGCACGCCGTGGCGCGCACGCGCGTGCCACGACGGCGGCAGAGCATTCGTGATCGAGCCGGCATGAACCTCTCCACGCCCTTCATCAATCGCCCGGTGGCCACCTCGCTGCTGTGTCTCGGCATCGTGCTGGCCGGATTACTGGCGTGGTGGCGGCTGCCCGTCGCGCCCATGCCTGCAGTGGATATGCCGACCATCCGGGTGTCGGCACAATTGCCCGGCGCGAGTCCGACCACCATGGCCGCGGCCGTGGCAACGCCGCTCGAACGCACGCTCGGGCGCATCGCCGGGCTGACCGAGATGTCCTCGTCCAGTACCGCCGGGGCCACCAATATCCGGTTGACGTTCGATCTGTCGAGCGACGTGAACGGCGCGGCACGCGATGTTCAGGCCGCCATCAACGCTGCCCGCGCTGCGTTGCCTCCTGATCTTCCCGGCAGCCCGAGCTACCGCATCCTCACGTCGTCCGACGCGCCGGTCATGGTGTTGGCGTTGACCTCGCAAAGCGCAACGCCGGCGCAGATGTATGCGGCCGCCTCGACGGCATTCAGCCAGATCCTGTCGCAGGTCGACGGCGTCGGCCAGGTGGAACTGGTCGGAAGCTCGATGCCGGCGCTGCGCATCGAGCTCGACCCCGATGCGATGAGGCAGCGCGGCATCGGCTTCGAGCAGCTACGCCGCGCAGTCGCGTCGTCGGTGTCGGGTCAACCGGTTGGCGCGCTGGATATCGGCGATCGCCATTGGCAGTTGGCAACCGATGATCGGCTCGACACGATCCATCAGTTGCAGTCGATGATCGTGGCCCATCGGGACGGATCGGTCGTGCGCCTCGACGATCTGGCCAGGATTGTCGATTCGGTGCGTGACCCGGCCAATGCCGGGCTTGCCAACGGAAGGCCCGCGGTACTGGCGTTGATTCGCGGCAAATCCGGCGCCAACACCGTCGCGGTGGTCGATGGCATCGCGCATCGTCTACCCGCGCTGCGTGCCTCGCTGCCCGGCGACATGGAGGTGAGCGCGATCGTCGACCGGGCCACGACGGTGCGGGCGTCGCTGCGCGCAGCCGAACACACGCTGGCCGGGGCCATCGTGCTGGTGGTCCTCGTGATGCTGGTATTCCTGCGCGGCCTGCGCATGGCACTGATTGCCAGTGTCGCGGTGCCGGTTTCGCTGATCGGCACGCTGATCGTCATGTCCATGCTGGGCTACAGCCTGGATCTCCTGTCGTTGATGGCGCTCACCATTGCCGTGGGTTTCGCAGTGGACGATGCGGTCGTGGTGACGGAAAACATCGCGCGTCACGTGGAAGACGGCGTACCGCCTCGGCTGGCGGCACGCCGGGGCGCGGGAGAAGTCGGCCTCACCGTACTGACGATGAGCGCCGTGCTGGTCGCCGTGTTCATCCCGCTGCTGCTGATGGGGGGCTATGTCGGCCTGTACGTGCGGGAATTCGCCGTCACGCTGGCCGTGGTGATCGGGTTCTCGCTACTGGTTTCGTTGAGCATCGTGCCCGCCCTGTGCGCGGTGTGGCTGCAGCCGGCACGGCCCGAAAGCGAGCGCGGGCGCCTGTACCGCTGGAGCGATCGCGGGTTCGCTGCACTCCAGCGCGGCTACGATCTCAGCCTGCGATGGTCGCTGCGGCACGCGTTTCTTACGCTGATGATCCTGCTCGGTGTCGTGTGCCTGAACATCGGTCTTTACGTGGCCGTTCCCAAAGGCTTTTTCCCGCGTCAGGACACCGGCGAGCTCGCAGGCGATCTCGGTGTCGGCGGCAGCGCCTCATTTTCGATTGCGAAGGAAAGGCTGGCCGTGTTCGCCGATACGGTACGCGCCGACCCGGCCGTCGCCGATGTCGCCGCCTATCTCGATCACGATTCCGGCTCGCTGTTCGCGAGCCTCAAGCCACTTTCGGAACGAAGCGCCAGCGCCGATCAGGTGGCCGCACGCCTGAACGACCGGCTCGCGAATGTGGCGGGCGCCACCTTCAGCGTGAATGCGGTTCAGAACGTTCGCATCGGTGGGCGTCGCAGCCGCTCCTCGGACGAATACACGTTGCAGGCGGACAGCCCGGATCTGCTGCGGGCGTGGATGCCGCGTATCGTGCGCGCACTCGATGCCCTGCCGGAACTGCGCAACGTTCATGCGGACGACGAGGGATCGGGCCTTTCGACCTCGCTGCGCGTCGCGCGTGACACCGCGGCGCAGTTCGGCGTCAGTTTCGCCCGAATCGATGGCGTCCTGCATGACGCATTCGCCTGGCGGCACGCGGCGACGGTCATGATGCCGCCGAACCTGTATCCGGTTCCGGTCGTGATGGGCGTGGCGCCACACTACGCGCAATCGTCGCAGGCATTCGATCGTATCGAGGTCCCAGGTGCGGGGGGACGGGGCGTGCCGTTGTCCGCATTCACGCGTATTCAGGAGCAGGAGGCGCCGCTGGAAATCAATCATTTCGGACAGTCGGCGGCAGCTACGCTCTCCTTCAACCGGGCGCCAGGCGTGTCGCTCTCGCAAGCCACAGGGGCGATCGAGCGCGCGATGGACAAGCTGGCGATGCCGACGTCGATCCACCGGAGTTTCCAGGGGTCGGCAGGGGCATTCAAACAGGCCGTGCAAAGCCAACCTGCCCTCATTCTCGGTGCGTTGCTGACGCTCTACATCGTTCTGGGCATGCTGTACGAAAGCTGGGTCCATCCGTTGACGATCCTGTCGACGCTGCCTTCCGCCGGGGTGGGCGCGGTGCTCGCCCTGATCGTGTTCCGCACCGACTTCGACGTCATTGCCCTGATCGGCATCTTCGCCCTGATCGGTATCGTGATGAAAAACGCGATCATGCTGGTGGACTTTGCGCGTGCGGCCCGGCGCAAGACCGGGCTTTCCGCGCACCGGGCAATCCGGCAGGCAGGCATGCAGCGTTTCCGCCCGATTCTCATGACCTCGCTCGCCGTCATGCTGGCCGCGATTCCGCTGTCGATCATGCATGGCGATGGCACCGAGATGCATCGACCGCTGGGCATCGCGATGGGCGGTGGCCTGATCATGAGTCAGTTGTTGACCCTTTACACGACCCCGGTCGTTTACCTCTATCTCGATCGGCTTGGCAGATGGACAGAAAAATGGCTGCGCAATCATCGCCCCCGCCGCAACGCGGGCTTGCCGGACAACCGCGCAAGGTCAACCCGGTGAGCGTGCGACGCCGTGCCCTGTGTGTCCGTGCCCTGTTCATCGCGGGTGCCGTGAGCGGCATTGCCGCCTGCACGATGGTGGGCCCCGATTATGTACGCCCCGCCTTCGATTCGCCCGCCCGCTACAAGGAGGCCAATCCCGCCCCGACGCTGGGTGCCGCCATCGCGCCGGATGACGGCAAATGGTGGCAAATCTATCGCGACCCGACGCTCGATACTCTGGTGCAACAGGTCAGCGCGAGCAATCAGTCGCTCGCGGCCGCCGACGCGCGCGTTCGGGAAGCCCGGCAACTCTCCCTGATCGCGTCCAGCGCACTGGCGCCGAGTGTCGGTGCAGGCAGCTTCCGGTCCGGGCGCAAGAATGGCATCGACTTCGGCCTCATGGTCAGTTGGGAACTGGATCTGTGGGGCCGTATCCGCCGCGATATCGAAGCTCACAAGGCCAGCGCCCAGGCCAGCGCGGACGATCTGGCCGCAGCCACCCTGTCGATGCAGGCGCAGGTCGTGCAAAGCTACTTTGCCGTACGCGAAACCGACGCCGTCATCGACCTGCTGCAACAGGCCCTCGACGTCGACGATCAGTGGGCGCGGATGGTGCGCAACCAGTCCACCCAAGGGATTGCGTCCGCGGCCGATGTCGCGGCGGCGCTGGCGCGCCAGAGCGTGGTGCAATTGCAACTGGCCAATGCAAAAACATCCCGCGCCCAGTTCGAACATGCGCTGGCCGTCATGACAGGCAAGCCGCCGGCCGACTTCGCCATTGCGCCGGCGCCATTCCAAATCGATGTGCCCGTGATTCCCGCAGGCCTGCCCGCCACCCTGCTCCACCGACGCCCGGACGTTGCCGCCAGCGAACGGCGGATGGCGGCCGCCAGCGCCCGCGTCGGGGTGAGCAAGGCCGAGACCCTGCCGACGGTCAACCTCGCCGCCGGCCTCGGGGTTCTCAAAGGGCCTCGCGCGACCGTGGATCTCCACGCGCCGCTCTACACGAACGGACGGTTGCAGGCGCAGGTCGGTCAGGCCTGGGCAGCCTACGCCGAATCGGTCGCCAACTACCGGCAAACGGTACTCGATGCCTTTCGCGAAGTGGAAGACAACCTCGTCGCCGCCGACAACCTGGCCAGTACCTCCGGGTCGCAATCGATGGCGGCAAGCGCTGCGCGCAAATCCGAGCGGGTCACGCGCAATCAGTATCAGAAGGGGGTCGCCGATTATCCTGCGATCGTGGAAGCGCAGTCCGCATCGCTCGACACGGGTCGGGCCGAACTGCAACTTCGTCTCGAGCGCCTGAATACCAGCGTGAATCTCGTCAAGGCGCTGGGCGGAGGCTGGCACGCCGACGCGGAGCCGGATACGCATGTCGAGGAAGCGATGGTCCGGCAGTCACCTGTGGCGCAGCCTGTCGTCGGTGAGGTGGCGCCCGCCAGTTGCCGCCCATAAGGGCAGACATGAGCGTGCAGTTCATGAGACGACGGGCGGCCCCTAAAGGGGATAGCGCGCGACCAGCATGTCGAGGCGCCCCCTGATTTCCGGGTCGAGCGGCATGCGTGCCTGGTACTCGCGTTGGCCCGACTGGGATTCGGCAACCATCTCATCGTGCCTCGCTCCCATCAGGCCATTGATGGCGGCAAGAAATCGCGACGTACGGAAGTCAGTGTCTTCGGCCCGATCGAGCGATCTCAACGTGTCGTAATAGGACACCTGCTCGCTGACGATCTTGCGCATCTCGTGAAATTCATCGCCCGTGAATACGGCTTGCGTCAGCGTTTCTTTCAGGCGTCGCATCCTGCCACGCCGATACGCGAGAAATCCTGATGCATCGTCCAGACGAGTGTGTGCGAGAGCGTACACCGTCATCATCCAGCTGGGCCTTGCCAGCAACAGTCGCAACCTGCTGGCGTACCGCGCCGTCGCGGCGCGATCGCCGCCGCGCAGTGCGTCCTGCAGATGCCCCATCGTGACGGTTGTCCAGCCGAACACCGAATCTCTTCGGTGACACTTTCCATAAAGTTGTTGAGCAAACCGCAGATGCTTGTACCTTGCCCGGATCTGCTTGAATTCGGTGCGCTCATCCTCGCTCCACTCTTTTACGTGCTGCAGTTTCCAGATAAGCCGCAGGAGATCCGAGCGTGCAACGCCCTCTTCCCAGAACTGGAAGCACAGCCCGAAACACCGCCGCATCAGATCGTCCGAGCAAGCCACGACGAGTCGTTCCGGCAGGGCGACATGCGTGTCCACGGTATCGTCGGCGTCAACTGCGGCGAGCAATTTCCGGAGTTCACCGGATGAAGCTCGAGCCCATCCTGCCTCGCCCTTGCCGATCATTTCCGCCCCTCCTCATGGTGGTAAACAGCAAGCGTATGCCGCCCACGCCAGGCCGCCAGGGTTGGAACCAATGAAAACGCGACCTCCAGGCCGTGGCCTGCAACGAACGCCAGCGTTGCACCCATCACGCCGAGGTAGTGTGTGAACACGACCAGCAGCAGCACGTAGACAACGGCAGCCGATGCCTGCGCAACCAGCGCCGCATGCTGGCGCCTCGCCATATAGAGCAGCGATTCGAGCGGAAAGCCGACCATGGCGACCACCACCGCGGCCATCATGACCTGCAGCAGCCTGTAGGCCGTCAAATATTGTTGCCCGAACACCACCGAGATCAGCGGTTTGCCGGCGACGATCATCACCAGCGCGAGCACGATGCCGAGCCCACCCGCGGTGATCGCCGAGCGAAGGCCAAGCTTCCAGGGCCCGCTGCTGGCCGGATCGAGTCGCATGATCTCCGGATAGAAGCTTTTCTGCATGAGTGCCGCCGGGCTGCTCGCGGCATCGAACAACGTTGTGGCGATCTTGAACAGCCCCGCGGCTACCGGCCCAAGCATCAATCCGACCACGACGTTACTGCCGGCGTTTCTGGCTGCCCAGATCGAATGGGAGAAATTGGTGGTCCACACGAAATTCCAGGCGCCCTTGATGCGTCGGGCCGGCCCGAAGAGCCTCGGCCGCAGCGCATGGTCGATTTTTTTCCGGCGCAATTCCTGCACGGCGAATAGCCAGAGCACGCCACTGCCGACCAGGCTCGATACGTACCACGTCACGATGAACCCGGCGAACCCCAGGTCTGCAAAGTACGAGATCAAGGCGCCAAGTGCACGCAGCATCGGGGTGGCGGCATCCTGGACGGCGATCAGGTCGAAGCGGTCGATCGCACGCAGGATGCCGGTCGGGGTCGCCGCGGTCATGAACGGGATCAAGGTGCAGTAAGCCAAGGCCAACCAGAAATCCGCCGAGTCGATCCCCATCGCCCGCCCGATCAGCGGTAACAGCGCGGCGCCACCCACGAAGGCAACCGCTCCGCTCGCCAAGTCGAGGCCGAACGAAAAACCGGTGACATCGCGGAACCGGTCGATGTCCCGGCGATTGAGCGCCGGCGTGCCAAACTGCACAACGAACTGCCACGTCTGGAATTTGACGAAATCGCTCACGCTCTTGGCATAAGCTTGAATGATGACCAGTGTGCCGAATAACGCCGGTGTCATGCCTCGCCCCGCGCACGAAAGCGCCAGCAAGCCGAGCAACGCACCGACGACATTGCTGGAACCCAGATAGCACGTGTTGCGCAGCATGACGCGAAACGCACCATCCGAAAACCATCGTTTCATGCCCCGGGTCAGCCACTTACCGGGTTTTCCTGCCCCTTCGAATTCCTGATTGACTGCTTTCATGACGCACAGGCAGCCATCCCGTAGGCGAACGCGGCACAAATCGCGTCGATCTGGGCCGGCGTATGGGCAGCGCTGATACTGCAACGCAGCAGCGAATCTTCTCCGGGTGTCGCCGGTGGCACCATCAGGTTGACGTAGACACCACGCTTCAGCAGGTGATCCCACAGGCGAAATGCCTCCGCCCTGTCACCCACGATCACCGCAACCACCGCGTTGGCCGGCGCACCGAGCCTCCAGCCCTGCGCCTCGAGGCCGGCGTACAACCGTTTCGCATTTTCATTCAAGCGACTTCTCAGAGCATCGCCTTGGGCAAGCTTGTGCAATGCCTGCCGTGTTGCCGCAATCGTCGCCGGCGGCAGGGATGCGGTAAAGATGTATGGCCGGCTCGCATAGCGCAGCAGCGCCATTTCCGCGCGATCGCTGACACAGAATCCCCCCGTGTTGCCGAGGCTTTTGCTGAACGTGCCGACGATGAAATCTACGTCTGCGAGCACACCGGCTTCGTCGGCAACACCTCGCCCTTTTTCACCCAGTACACCCAACGAATGCGCCTCGTCCACCAGCAGCGTGGCGCCAAATTCACGCTTGACGTCGACGAATTCACGCATGGGCGCACGATCTCCCAACATGCTGTAGACACCCTCCACCACGATCAATGCATCTGCGGCGTCGTCACCCAGGCGACGCAGGCGTCTGGCCAGGTCGGCGGCGTCGTTGTGGCGGAAACGGATGGTATTCGCCCCGCTCAAGCGGCACCCGTCATAGATGCTGGCGTGGCTGTCGGCGTCGATCAGCACCGTATCATCCACGCCGGCCAGCGCCGAAATCGTGCCGAGGTTGGCTTGATAACCGGTGGAAAACACAATGGCTTCGCGCTTGCCATAGAAACCGGCCAGATCGGTCTCGAGCGCACGATGCCCGGCGTAGCTGCCGTTAGCCAACCGCGAGCCCGTGGTGCCGGTGCCTTCGGTTTTCAATGCGTGGCACCCCGCTGCAACGCAGTCCGGATCGAAAGTCAGCCCGAGATAGTTGTTGGTGCCGGCAAGGATTGTGCGGCGCCCCCGGATCATCCCTTCGGTCGGCGAAAGGATCTGTTCGATCTGCACGCCGAAAGGGTCGATACCGAGCGCTGCAAATTCGGCACGAATGGCCTGGACGGCCTGAAACCTGGAATTTTTCTTCATCGATTCGCGTTCACGATCTTCTGGATTTGGAGCGCAAACTCGCGCACCGTCTTGACCTCGGCAATCGCATTGATCGAGATAGAGATATCGAACTCATCCTCCACGACCGCTACAAGCTCGATGACCTGCACCGAGTCAAGCGCCAGGTGGCTGGCCAGTTCCGTGTCCTCATCGACAACCAGCCGCCCATTTGCAAGCGGCGTCAGAAGATCGATCAATCGCGTAACAACATAGTGGTATTGCATTAGCTCCCCCTTTCCAGGACGGTATCGGGTTTGCCCAACGTGCACGCAAGGCCACGCTCAAACCCGTAGGCAGGCCGCCAGCCGGTCGCCTGCGCAAACGCACTGCCATCGCATACCCAGTTGGCATGCGTCACTTCGCGCACCTTGCCGGGTGTCAACATGGGCGCGTAGCCGAAAAACCTCGCGGCGGCGAGATTGCCCCAGCCGACGAGCCGAAAAAACACGATGGGAACCGGCACTCGATGAATCGGCGTACCGCCACGCAAGGTGCGCGCCGCAATGTCCAGCACCGCATGCCAGCCGTAACCGCCGGCGTGCCCATCATCGAGTTCGTAGGTCTGGCCATGGCCCACATCGGCAGCCAGCCAGGCGACCAGGGCACGGGCAAGATCCGTCACGTAAATCAGCGAAAAACGGCCGCGCGCGGCACCCGGCACCGGCGCCCAGCCACGCGCCATGCCGCGAAACAGCGCCACCATTTCTCGATCACCCGGGCCATAGACAGCAGGCGGTCGGAGCACCGTCCAGTCGAGCCGGTGCGCGTTGGCGGCAAGCGCACGCTCCCCGCGCCGCTTGCTCGCGCTGTAATCGGACAATTGCGGTTCACGTGCGGCGAGAGAAGACAGGAGGAGAAAACGTCGGCAGCCAGGCGCGTTTTCTGCCGCCTGCACCAGGTTGATCACGCCGCTTTCGTTGACCCGGTCGAAATCGGCACGACGCGCGCCGCGTACCGCCCCTGCGCAGTGGATGACCGAATCGGCGCCGTCCACCAGCGCCTCCAGCGCGGCGTGATCGTCGAGATCGCCGGGCACCCACTCCAGATTGGACGTGCTTTGCAGGATGCGCCCGGGCCGCGGCCGGCATAACGCACGCACCCGGTATCCGCTGGACGCCAGCTTGGGCAGCAACGCAGCGCCGATGAACCCGGTGGCACCGGTCAGCGCGACGACCGGATGTTTCGTGCCGGCCTTGCCGTTCATTGCGCGGCCGTAGACGTACGGACGTATTTCTTGGCAGCCATTGCCGACCCGGCCAGACGAGCGCGCGGCGCCCGCTGATCGTCAGCGTCTTGCGACACCCGGGCGCGTGCGTCCGCAGCCTCGTCTACTGTCGATTGCGACTGCCTCTGAAGATATTCGCTGCGCGTTGCCGAGCGCGACAGCTTTCCCGACGATGTACGCGGAAGCGTGTGCCTCGGCACCAGTTCGACAACACACGTGATTCCCAGCACCTCGTAGATGTCGCGCCTCACGTCATGCACAAGCGCTTCGCGCGCCTGTCGGTCGTCGAAATTGCACTGCACCACGACCACCGCGATTTCGGCGCCATCGAGACCCGGCGTGCCGAATGCCGAGGCATCCTGTGCGCGCAGGCCGGGCTGCTGTTCAACGATGCGCTCGATATCCTGTGGCCAGATGTTGCGCCCATTGATGATGATCATGTCCTTGCAACGGCCGGTCACCACAATCTGACCATCGACCAGATAGCCCAAGTCACCCGTGTCGAGCCAGCCGTCTTCCGACAGCACCTCCGAGGTCTGCTCGGGGCGCTCAAAGTACCCTGACATCAGGCTCGGGCCGCGCACCCGGATCCGGCCGACATGAAGCTCGGGCAACGAGTGGCCAGTTGCGTCGCAGATATCAAAACCATGGCCCGGCAACGGCGCGCCGCAGCGCACGAATGCACGGCCGGTGCCTGCCGGAACCGCTTTGACGCGCAGGTTCTCTGCCAGCTCGACCGGATCGACCCAGTCGACTGCCACCCCCTTGCTCAGGGGCGAGAAGCTGATCGCCAGCGTATTTTCGGCCATGCCGTAGGACGGCACGAAAGCGCGTGCATTAAATCCCGCGCGCTCCAGCAGACTGGCAAAAGACGTCTGCACTTCCGGACGAATCGGCTCGGCTCCGATGCCCGCGACGCGCCAGCTCGAGAGATCGTACGTGTCGATATCGGCGGGACGCACGCGCTTGACACACAACTCGTAACCAAACGGCGGGCTGTACGCAATGGTGGCTTGGTTGCGACTCATCAGATCCAGCCAACGGCGTGGGCGCATCGCGAATTCGCGGGTGTCGAGATAGTCGATCGAGCGCTGGCTTGCAACGGGCGTCAGCAGGCAACCCACCAGCCCCATGTCGTGATAAAACGGCAGCCACGACACAACGCGGTCGTCGTGGCGCATGTCCAGGCCACCTGAGCCCAGCGAGCTGCGCAAGTTGGCAAGCAGCGCGCGCTGCGTAATCATGGCCGCCTTCGGCTTGCCCGTGCTGCCCGAGGTGAATTGCAGATAAGCCAATTCCTGTGCGCCATTGGCCTGCAATGCGACATCAGCCATAGGCAACTGCTTGAACGACTCGGGGGTTCCGCACCGGGTCAAGCCCAACCCTTCTGCGGCTTCGCCAAGGAAGTCCTGCAACGCATCCGACGCAACGGCAACGGATGCACCGCAAGCCTGCAGCATGTCGCGAATCTTCCGCACGTAGGCCGCATGGCCGCCGAGATTGATCGCCGAGGGCAACGCCACGGGCACCAGCCCCACGTACTGACAAGCGAAAAAGAATCGCAGGAAATCCGGTTCGATTTCTGCCAGGATCGCCACCCGCGCTCCGCGCTGCAAACGCAGCGTGGCCAACCGATCAGCCAATTCGAGAGCCTGCGTCCGAAGCGCGCTATAGGACAGAACCGTCACAAGCTTGCCGCCCGCATAGAAGTTGGCGCCCGTCACACCCTTGGCTGCATAGTCCAGCGCATCGGCAAGATTGGTAAAGCCTGCGTCGGCAAGACGCAACGGAATAGCATTCAGGGTTGGTGTCGGCAACTCTGGTTGCTCCACAACGTGCTCATCTGCATCTGGGTTCATCAGCTTGTTTATTCCGTTTCAAAAATCGTATGCCGTCATGGAGTTTCAAGCGGCCCGACGTATCTCAGGACACAAAGACTCTCTTGGTTCGATCATCATTTGCCGCAGCCATGCCTTCCGGCACGTTGCCCCCGGGAAATCGGCGTGCTTCCGATCCGAAATGCCGGCCAGAGTCCCCTGCACAAACGTGAATCGATTCGCGGAGACGCCAATCTTTTTGCACATTTTAAAAATTCAGATTTTTTATCCGCCGAAGAGCCACATTATCCTTACGCCACGCGATTGAATCCAAAACAATAAGCTTAAAACTCCTTTGCTAAATCGGAGAATGATTCATTACTCTGACATAGATCGCTTGCACGCCAATATGCTCACCCAAGAAGCCGTCTTCCTTAGGTTGAGTGGCGCTTGAGAAAGCCATGGCTGTCGGTATCGACCGCCATCCGAATCCGCGCGTAGACCTGCGCGGAGTTTTGGTTTGAAAAATAGCAATTCAGTTTTTACCGTGATTCTGGTTAAAGGCCGCCAAATTTTTTAACGGCTGCTTGACGTATGGGCTTGCCCGAATCAATCGCAGAAGCAAGCGATTGCAGATTGTCCCGATGCGGTCCATTGGCCGTTCGATGTCGATAAAGAGCACGGCGCGAAGTTCGTCGGTGTCGTTGCGCACCTCATGCTCGTAGCTGTCGTCGAACAGCACGACCTTGCCCTCGTGCCAATGAAGGAACTGATCGTCGACGCGAATCCAGACGTTGCGCCAGTCCTCAGGCACTTTCAGCCCCAGATGCGCGCGAATGACCGCGCGCGTCGGGCCTTGGTGCGGAACGATGTGATAGTGCGGCTGCAAAATCGAAAACATGGCGCTGCGCATGCCTGGCAGCGCGTCCAGCACTGCCGCCGTACGCGGGCACAATGCGCAGTTCTGGTCCACACGATTGCCATAGACATAAAAGCCGAAGGTTTTCCAGTTGTCCCCCTTGGAAATGCGTTTTTGATCGGGCGAGACTTGATGAAACGCAGGTATGTCCTCGGGATGTTCAAGCAGGTGCTCGAGCTCTTCGCGAATCTCGCGCCATGCACCTTCGAGCTGAGGCACCCAGTCAAACGCGTCGTTGCTGATCACCGGCGTCGTAGGCACGAGCGAATGACGGGATTGAAAGCGCCCGTTCCAGCGCAAAAAGCGTTTCCCGGCGCCCATGAGGAAGCGACGCCACAGCGGTGGTCGAGCAGTGATTGGGGCAGCGTTCATATTCAGGGCTCTTTGCGATGAAACGGCATGGATCGCGGCAAACCTTGGTCATGCCGGGCGGTCTGCCACGTTCGGCTTACGGTCCTGGTCTGTCGCGGTAGTGGCAAGAACGGCTCGCAGGGCCTTTTCCCGCACCTCGGCGTAAGGCACGCGCGTGTCCAGATCGAGAATTGCTGCGCCGTCGAACTGAAGTTCGGCCATGACCGTGATCTTGTTTCTCAGTTCGGCCAGGCTGTGATCGGGCTTGCGCGCGTGGGCGGTGTCGACGTCGATGCCAAGTCGGATCACCAGTGCCGGACGATGCATTGCCATCCGCCGATACAAGCGCTGTTCGCGCGCCGCGAGTTTGCCCAACCACCCTTGGCCGCTACGCTCCACGCCAAGGCCCGGGCCATCGAAATGAAACCCCGAGACCTCGGCCTGCGGGTACCGATCGGTGATGACCAGGGTGCCGCGCCGCGCAAGACGATGCGCTCGCCACAGGTGGGCGGCACGCCACAGCGAAAGCCCATACATGATCAATGCGGCCCAGATCGCAGGCCGCTTGTTCCGCATGTCCTGGGCCTGCTCGGACTTGGCCGCCAAGCGACGCTCGAGCCAGACGCCAATGAGCGGCAAATGCTTGATACGGTCTCCTGCCTCACCCGAGACCAGCCCCAGATAGCAGCGCTTGGCGGGAGTTTCCAGATTGAATGTCCTTGCGAGATCCGCCGTCAGCGTCGATTTTCCGGTGCCGTCGCAGCCCACTACTGCGATCAATCCTGCTGTCGGAAGGAGAGGCTCGGCGGGTGTCTCGATGGTCGATTTTTGCATCAGGGTGATAAGCGTGAAGGCTCGGGCAATGGCCCTGCTAGGGTTGGCATCGGCGCAAGGCCTTCGAGACGGCGCGAAGTGAGGCGTCCCGTATCGTGTCGAGCGGTTCCCGTGAATCGAGATCGAGGATGCGCGCGCCATTGAATGTGAGACGCGGCAATATCGCGGCTTTTTCGCGCAACACCGCAAGTTTGTGGTCGGGCTTGCGAGCATGGGCTGTGTCGGCGTCGACATTGAGCCGGATCACCAGCAGCGGGATGTACGCGGCCATCCATCGGTAGAGTCGCCGCTCGTGAGCCCTGAGCCGACGCACGAGCCAACTCCCTCCGCTCGTCTTTGCAAGCTGGGGGCCATCAAAACGAAAGCCAGGCACTTCCACTTGAGGATAGCGGTCGGTTATCACCAGCACACCGCGGCGAGACTGCGCGAGCATGCGGCGAAATTTCAGCGCACGCCAGCACGAGAGCAGGTAAATAACGAACGCCGGGACAATGCCGGGGGCCCCTGCAAGGCGACCATGGACCCGTTCCGATTGACGAAGCAGGTAGCGCTCGAGCAATGGCCCGATGATGGGAACGGTGCCGATCCAACCGCCGATGTGTCCCGATGACTGCCCCAGATAGATTTGTACCGTCGGGCCTTGTTGGCGAAGCTGGGCAACGAGGCTCGTGGCCAGTGTCGACTTGCCTGAACCATCACAGCCAGTCAATGCGATGACCCGCAACCGCCTTTGATGGTCGAGGCATTCGGATGCTTGCAACGCGTGATTCACGCCTGATGTCTGTTCGTGCGACAAGAAAACACCGGTGAGTTGATCATGGGAATCAAACATGTTGCTGCCGGCTTGCAGCGGGCCGTATCGCCCGCTTCCGGCATTCGTCATGCCCACCACCGGCTACGCGTGCAGCCAGCGCATGAGCAGCGGCCCCAATGCCGGTGCGAGGATCAGAGCCCACGTCATCACGCACACGAGCAGCGCGATCATCACTGCGGCGCTGCCGAGATCCTTGGCTCGGCGCGACAGCTCGTGGCGCTCGAGCGAGATACGGTCGATCGCGGCCTCGACGCTCGAATTCAGCAGCTCGACGATCAGCACCAGCAGCAACGAGCCAAGCAGCAACACGCGTGCGACCGGCTCGACCGGGACAGCAATTCCGATCGGCACCAGCACCACCGCGATCGCCAACTCCTGACGGAACGCGCATTCCTCCCGGAATGCGACTCGCACGCCCGCAATCGAGTTCTTGAGTGCGTGCCACCCGCGCGTGAACCCGCGGTTGCCCTTGTACGGATTGAACGGCAGCGGATCGCAGGAGCCAGGCGACATGTGGCTCTCGGTGGACCGAGGCGAATTCGCAGACGGGAAGCGGCCCGCAGCCCCCTCGGCACTGCGGGTGATCGGTGGGAACTTGGATCCTTCCTTGAAGCTCTGCACGTCGTTCTCTCCGTTCTTCGTGTACCCGAGGGCGCGTTGATCACAACGCGGGACACCTCGGTGCCGTTTCAACGATTCGCCCAACCGATACCGGAATCGACTCCTTGCACTGCGTGTGTGGCAGCGCGCCATCGGGACAGACTAAAAAGTTGTATTGCAGATAAATCTGGCTGAATTTAATTCTGAAATTCAATGATTTAAACCAATCGACTATCCGCAAAATTCTAGAGACAAGAGACCTGATCGTATATGCTTTAATAAACAATAGAATTCTACGATTCGGTAAATAATGTATTTAATTCCGGCCCGCGCACGCCATAGGAAGTGGTTAATTGTCGCACAAAGGTTAATCCTTAATCGTTGAGCCGTGAATTCCTCGAATCCATCGTGTCAGGCAACCTATAAAACGCATCCCAGCAATTTCTCCAGGACAATTGATCCGCCTCGCCAATCCCGCTGTTTATATTGACCAAGAATTGATCCACGCGCAGGGATCGCGTTGATTTAAAACCGATCCAGACCATCAACCTATGCTGCTGGTTTTCAAGACGAAATATTTGGAGATGATCCCGATGACGATGAACGACAAAATGCCACGGACGTGCCATCGCCAGATTCACACAATTGCTGAACTTGCCAAACAACACGTCTGAAGCGTAATGAGTGTTGTTCCAGATCATCCAATTCGATCCCTCTGCCGGGCGCCACACATGTTGAAAAGCCGGCTTTGCGCCGGCTTTCTTCATTTCGGCGCACCCGCCGCTCCCCTTCCCGCCGCGCGTCAGCTCTCCCCGTTCAGCACCGACAAATCCGCATGCCCGTCGCACGTGATGCGTGCGACATAGGTTGCGCGCGTGCCATCGTTGTCCGTATGCCGCAGCAGGATCGTCCAGATCTGGCTGTGTTCGTCCCAGATCGCGCCGGGCAGCAGTTCGAACGTCTTGTCCTTGTCCGCACCGGCCTTGAAATAATTGACCAGCACCTGACGCTGCGAATCGACCGAGCCCGGCTGGCACGAACCGGCCGCCAGTGGGTGACGATCCGAGAAATCGGATGCGAGCTGCAGCGCGACCACCACGGCAGCGACCGTCGCGGCGACGGCGGCAACCCGCCTCACGAACCTGAACGGACGGCGCTCAACAGCCTGTTCCATGAAAGCTCCCGGAGAGAGCGACGGGGCACGCCATGGGGCACACCGTCGCTTCGATGAACTGTCATCGAAACTTACGTGACGCGCATGCCGACCGTCAACCCGGCCGGCCCGACGCAACGAGGCCGTTCCTGCCGCGACGTCATGCGCTCGCCAAGCCCACAAGATAACGCGTCAGCGCGGCCGACGACATTTCGCGCGCCAGCCGCGCCGCCTGCCCCGACCACATGTTGCTGAAATCGGCGCAGCCGGTTTTTTCCGTCACGGCACGCAGCGGCATCAGCGCACCGCCCGCAGTCGGGAACGCCGGCGCGAGCTCCGACAACGGCCCGATCTCGCGCATCAGGCGATTGACGATGCCGCGTGCCGGACGCCCCGTAAACAGGTTGGTCAGCGCCGTTTCGTCCTCGCCGGCCGTGCGCAGCGCCTCGCGATGAAACGCGTTGACCTTCGCTTCGGGCGTCAGCAGATAAGCCGTGCCGACCTGCGCGGCCGAGGCGCCCAATGCGAACGCGGCCCGCACGCCGCGCGGGTCGGCGATACCGCCGGCCGCGATCACGGGCACCGGCACCGCATCGACGACTTGCGGCACCAAGGCCAGCGTGCCCACTTGCGTGCTCATCTCGCTCGACAGGAAATTGCCGCGATGGCCGCCCGCCTCGTAGCCCATCGCGATCACCGCATCCACGCCGCGCTCGGCCAGCCAGCGTGCTTCCTTGACGGTAGTGGCCGACGCGATCACGCGTGCGCCGGTGCGCTTCACACGTTCGAGCAGCGCGGGCGCGGGCAAGCCGAAATGGAAGCTGACGACGTCGGGGCGATAAGCCTCGACCACCTCGCAATACGCCGCATTGAACGGCGCGCGGTTCGACGACGGCACCGGATCGGCCGGATCGATCCCCAGTTCGACGTAGTAACGCGCGAGCGCCGCGCGCCAGGCGGCCTGCCCGGCCGGGTCCGGCGCGGGATCGGCGTGTACGAAGAAATTGACGTTGATCGGCTTGCGCGTGGCGCTGCGAATCTGCGCCAGCGCCGCCGTCATCTGCTCAACCGACAGCATCGCGCACGGCAACGAACCGAGCCCGCCAGCCTCGCTGACGGCGATCACCATCTCGGGCGTGGTCGCCCCCGCCATCGGCGCCTGAACGATCGGCAGTTCGATGCCGAACAGGTCGAGAATTCTGCGGTCCTGGTCGCGACCGTTGCTCATGATTCGGCTCTCCATTCGGGGTGCAATTGATGGCATCGCCGGCCGTGGGACACTTGTGCGCCGTCACGCCCGGATGCCCGATGCCGCACGCCATCGTACCGTAGCGCGGGCCGGCGCAGCGGGAATCGGCACGGTACCGTCCCCAACCCTGCCCCACCACTGGAATCGCAAAAATTGTTGACATGCTGCTCTGGCACGCTATAATTGCGTTCTTGCTTGATGCATGAGCAGCTTGTGCCCAGGTGGCGGAATTGGTAGACGCACTAGGTTCAGGTCCTAGCGGTGGCAACATCGTGGAGGTTCGAGTCCTCTCCTGGGCACCACAAGTTTTGAAAAGCCGGCCTCGTGCCGGCTTTTTTCATTTCCGGTCGGGAGGGAACGCATGGCCTTCCCCACCGATCGCGGTGCAGGCATGACCCATGAGTCGATGACAGAAATGAGTTCTGTCCCGAAAAAAGAGTTGACAGGGTGGCCGCGCCCTTTATAATTGCGGTCTTGCTTGATGCAGCAGCAACTTGTGCCCAGGTGGCGGAATTGGTAGACGCACTAGGTTCAGGTCCTAGCGGTGGCAACATCGTGGAGGTTCGAGTCCTCTCCTGGGCACCACAAGTTTTGAAAAGCCGGCCTCGTGCCGGCTTTTTTCATTCCCAGGCCAACCCGGGCCGCGCCCCGCTCATCCGAGCCGGGCCACCGTCTCATCCACGCTCAACTCCGACAGCGCCTCTTCCCGCAAGTCGTCATCACACGCTCGCCGCAACACGGTCAGCACGTCCGGTTTCAATCGCACCAGCATGAGCCGCCAGCCACGCGCCTCGCATTCGGCCGCGAACGTCTTCAGCGACTCGACGGCCGTGCCGTCCAGATTCGGCGATTCTTCCAGGCTCAATACCACCACCTTCGCACTTCCGGCCGCGGCAAGCTGACGGACGCGCCCCAGCACGCGCTCGGCATTCGCGAAAAACAACGGCCCTTCCGGCCGCACGATCAGCATCCCCGCCACCCGCGTGGCATCGGGATGAATCGCCACATCGACAAAATCGCGGCTGTCGCGCAAACGCCCCAGCTCACTGAGCTTCGGCTCGGACAAGCGGCGCACCGTCAGCAGCAGGCTCGCGGCAATCGACGCGAGCAGCCCGTTCAACACGCCGAGCACGAGCACCGAGAGAATCGCGGCGATCACCAGCAGGCGGTCGCGGTGCCATCGCCAATACGGCCGGAACACGGCCGGATGCAGCGAATGACTGACCGCGAAGATCACGATCGCGGCCAACACCGGCTCGGGCGTGCGCGCCAGTTGCGGCAGCAGCAGCCAGACGATCAGCCCGATCACGAAGGCCGCACACGCCCCCGCCAGCCGGCTTTGCGCGCCGGCCGCCTCGTTGGCCGAACTGGCCGAATAGCCGGCGCCGACCGGCATCCCGTGCAGCAGCCCCGAGATCAGGTTCGCGCAGCCGAGCGCGATCAGATCGCGATTCGGCGATACGGCGTCGCCATGCTTGAGCGCAAAGCTGCGGATCGAGCCATACGATTCGGCGTAAAGGATCAACATCAGCGCAACGCCCAACTCGACCGTCTGGCTCCAGGCGGCCCGATCGAGCGCGGGCAGGCCGAACGTGACATGCGCCAGGTCGATCCGCCCGACCACGGCAATCCCATAGGCCGACCAATCGATGCCGTAGCCGGCCGCGATACCGAGCACGATCACGATCAGCGTGGCCGGCGCCCGCGAGCGGCTGCCGAGTGCAAACAGCAAGGCCAGCGCAACGGCGCCGAGTGCCACGCTGGCGGGATTCGCAAGCGGCATACCGCGCAGCAGATCGACGAAGACATGCGGCGTATCGCCGTGATGCACCGGCACGACCAGGATCTTCGGCAGTTGCTTGATGACGATCGTCAGCGCCAGCCCGAACGTGAAACCACGCAGCACGGGCCGCGCGATGAAATCCGACATGCCGCCGAGCCGGGCCGCGCCCGCGATCAGGAACAGCACGCCGGTGGTTGCGACCATCGCGGCGGCCAGCGCCAGTTGCGCGGCCGGCGATGCGCCGGTTTCGGACAACACGGTAGCCGCCAGCACCGCAGCCGACGACGATGTGGACGACACGATCGCGAACCGGCTGCTGCCGAGCGCCGCATACACCACCAGCCCCACCAGCAACGCGATCAACCCGGCCTGCGGCGGCAGATTCGCGAGCCCCGCATACGCCACCGCCTCCGGAATCAGCAAGCCGGCGATCGACAGCCCGGCCAGCGCGTCGCGCCAGCTTCGCTCGCCGCGCGGCATGGCCGGCGCGCCGAGCGAAGCGAAGTGGGCCGCGCCGCCCGGCGCCGCTTCCTGCACCGGCTGCACGGGCGACGGCGTGCTCGCCGCGAGGTTCGCGGCGGCCTCGGGCCGGGCCGGCGGCGCTTGACGCTCCTCGCTCATCTCACGGCCTCGGCGTATACACGCCGGACCAACCCGGCAGATAGCGCGCGTCCGCGGCATGCGCATGCGCCAGCGCTTCGTCGAGCGCCTTCGCGAAATGCTTGCGGATCCGCTGCACCGGGATTTTCGTGCGCAAGTAGTCGGCCCACAGGAATTCGCTGAACGGCGTGGTGTCCTTCGCGTAGCCGCCCGACGTGCGCAATTCGCCGGCGAGGCTGCGATACGGATCGTCGCCGAGGCCGGTCAGCGCGCCCGGCAGGCGGTCGTAGCCGTGACGCGCCCCGTCCGGGCCGAACGGATGCACCCACTGGTTGTGCTCCATCATCCGCCAGAAGATCGTGTCGTCGAGCCAGGACAGATCCTTCAACAACATCGCCTTCACGTCGCGCACATCCTCTTCCAGCAACGCCCGGCCCAGGTGATGGTGATCGACGATATACAGCGCATTGCCCGGCCCGAGCACGGCCGGAAACCAGTGCAGTTCGATCGAGTCGCGCCGTGCCTTCTTGCCGAGCGACTGCCAGTGTTTGCGCTTCGCCTCGACCTCGCGAAACCCGACGGTCATCTGGGTCGGCTTCAGCGCATCGAGTTTGGCGGGAATCAGATGGACATCGGTGCCCAGCGCCATGATCGGTCTCCAATAACGAATCATCGCCACGATACCGTCGCGCGCGACGCCTGTGCGCACGACATTGTGAGCAATCATGAATCGGTCGACGCCGATTCACGAATCAATATTGTAAATATCGAAATCCGAGGCATTCGATTTCAATACATTTCTTTCATTCAGCATTCTGATTCCGCGATATTCGGATTTCGAACGTTAATTCATCTAGGGATTAATCCGGAGCCCGGAACAAAACGGAACGCGATCGCAATTCCCCGGCGTACACTGAACCGCCGTCCGCGCCCCGCGCCAGCCGGGCGACCGCGACAGCCGTGGCGCAGACGACCAAGGAGGCCTGCCTCATGAGCTGGACCCGGGAACAAAGAAACGTAACGATCGCCGCCTATCTCGGCTGGACGCTTGATGCGTTCGATTTCTTCTTGATGGTATTCGTACTGAAAGATATCGCGGCGGAATTCAATACAAAAATCCCGGCTGTCGCTTTCGCCATCACGCTTACGCTCGCCATGCGCCCGCTCGGCGCGTTGATTTTCGGCCGGATTGCCGATCGTTTCGGCCGTCGTCCGACGCTGATGATCAATATCGCCTGTTATTCGATTCTCGAACTGGCCTCCGGCTTCGCACCGAGCCTGATGGCCCTGATCGTGCTGCGTGCGCTGTTCGGCGTGGCGATGGGCGGCGAATGGGGCGTCGGCTCCGCGCTGACGATGGAAACCGTGCCGGCGAAATCACGCGGCATCGTGTCCGGGCTGCTGCAGGCCGGCTACCCGAGCGGCTATCTGCTGGCCTCGATCGTGTTCGGCCTGTTCTACCAGTACATCGGCTGGCGCGGCATGTTCATGATCGGCGTGCTGCCCGCGCTGCTGGTGGTCTACGTCCGCGCGCAGGTGCCGGAATCGCCGGCCTGGAAGCAGATGGAGAAACGTCCGCGCCCGAGCCTCGTCGCCACGCTCAAGCAGAACTGGAAGCTGTCGGTCTACGCCGTGGTGCTGATGACGGCGTTCAACTTCTTTTCGCACGGCACGCAGGATCTCTACCCGACGTTCCTGCGCGAACAGCATCACTTCGATCCGCACACGGTGTCGTGGATCACGATCGTGCTCAACATCGGCGCGATCGTCGGCGGCCTCGCTTTCGGTTCGATCTCCGAAAAGATCGGCCGCCGCCGCGCGATCTTCATCGCCTCGCTGATCGCGCTGCCGGTGCTGCCGCTGTGGGCCTTCTCGAGCGGCCCGATCGCCCTCGCGGCCGGCGCGTTCCTGATGCAGATCTCGGTACAGGGCGCGTGGGGCGTGATCCCCGTGCATTTGAACGAGATCTCGCCCGACGAAATTCGCGCGACGTTCCCCGGCTTCATCTATCAGCTCGGCAACCTGCTCGCATCGGGCAACGCCGCGATGCAGGCGCAGATCGCGATCGACAACGGCAACAACTACGGCCACGCGCTCGCCCTGGTCGGCGGCACCGTCGCCGTGGTGATCGCGGTGCTGATCCTGTTCAGCCGCGAACGGCGCGGCATCGACATGACGCAAAGCGCCGCGCAGGTCGCGGCGAGCCACTAAGCCTCGGCCGCAGTGCATCATCGTGGGAAGCGCGACGCATCGCGCTTCCCGCCCGGCGATGCTGCATTCGCACATCGCCTCTAGAGGAATCTGCCCACACACAACGCTTGCCGCCTCCCTCCGCACTTTTTATCGTTACGAAAAAACGCTCGTTTCAATTGGAGATTTGAATCGTTCGTTCGTAATGCGAAACAGCGATCAACGGAGGCGTACATGGCGGTTCGTCAGGCCAGCCGGCAACCCGGCGGCACGAAGGCGCGCATACTCGACGCGGCAGAAGATCTGTTCGTCGAACATGGTTTCGAAGCGATGTCGATGCGTCAGATCACGTCGCGCGCCGCGGTCAATCTCGCCGCGGTCAACTATCACTTCGGCAGCAAGGAAGCCCTGATCCACGCGATGCTGTCGCGTCGCCTCGATCAGCTCAACGACGAACGGCTGCGCATCCTCGATCGCTTCGAGGCCCAGCTCGGCAACTCGATCACCTGTGAGCACGTGCTCGGCGCGATGTTCATCCCGGCCTTGCAGGCGTCGCGCGACCCGCAGCGCGGCGGCCGCGCGTTCCTGCGGCTGATCGGCCGTGCCTACACCGACCCCTCCACGTTCGTGCGCAGCTTTCTGGCCGCGCATTACGCCAGCGTCGCGGGCCGTTTCTTCGATGCGTTTCAACGCGCGCTGCCGCAGCTGCCGCGCAGCGAACTCGGCTGGCGGCTGCACTACGCGATCGGTGCGCTGTCCGGCGCGCTCGCCGGCGCTGAAACCGACAGCCTGCTCGACGACTTCTCACAGGGCCGCACGATGAACGACGTGCAGATGATCGCGCGGCTGTCGTCGCTGATCGTCGCCGCACTGAAGGCACCGATGCCCGATGCGTCGCAGATGTCGATTTTCGCAGCGGTGCTCGACGACGCACAACGCGGCATGAGCCTCGGGCCGGGCGGCGGCGAGCTGTCCGTCGGGCCGTTCGGCGCTTCGGCCGGCACCCAGCTTCACGCACGACAGCCGCGCTGACGCGCCGCGCGGCGCATCACCCCGCTTCATCAGCAACACGCGCGAACCCGCGCGGGCCGGCGGCTTCCCGGCCGATACCGATTACAACGACTCTGGAGACATGCGATGAACGCCCTTGCGGCCCAACTCGGCGCGCCGGCGCCGAACACCGACGGCATCTGGTTTCCTTCGTATCCGCGCGGTGTGCCGCACGAGATCGACCTCACGCAATACGCCTCGCTCGACGACTACTTCGACGAGTGCACCACACGCTTCGCCGATCGGGTCGCCTACATCAGCGCCGGTTCACGCCTGACCTACGCCGCGCTCGCGCGCAAGGCCAATGCGTTCGCCGCGTACCTGCAACGCGACCTCGGCGTGAAGCCCGGCGACCGCGTCGCGATCATGCTGCCGAACTCGTTCCAGTATCCCGTCACATTATTCGGGGTACTGAAGGCTGGCGCGATCGTCGTCAACGTCAATCCGCTCTATACCGCGCGCGAACTCGCGCATCAGCTCAAGGACAGCGGCGCGGAAACCATCGTCGTATTCGAGAATTTCGCGCACACGCTCGAAGAAGCGCTGCCCGAAACCCGCGTGCGCAACGTGGTGGTCACGGCGCTCGGCGACCTGCTCGGCGAGGGCTTCAACGCCAAGGGCCGGCTCGTCAATTTCGTGCTGAAGCGCGTCAAGAAGCTGGTGCCGGCCTATGGCCTGCCCCGGGCGGTACGGCTGCGCGCGGCGCTCGCGAAAGGGGCCGCCGCGCCGGCGAAGCCGGTGCCGCTCACGCGCGACGATCTCGCGTTTCTGCAATACACGGGCGGCACCACCGGCGTCGCGAAGGGCGCGATGCTCACGCACGGCAACCTGATCGCCAACCTGCTGCAGGCAAAGGCCTGGATCGCCGACCAGGTGTCGGGCGACATCGAAACGGTGCTGACGCCGCTGCCGCTGTATCACATCTATTCGCTGACCGTGAACGCGTTGATCTTCATGGGCCTCGGCGGCCGCAACATCCTGATCGCCAACCCGCGCGACACCACCATGATGATGAAGATCCTGCGCAAGGAAACCTTCACCGGCATCACCGGCATCAATACGCTTTACAACGCGTTCCTCGACAACGCCGAGTTCCGCGCGCGCGATTTCTCGCAGCTCAAGCTCGCGATGGCCGGCGGCATGGCGATGCAGCGCGCCGTGGCCGACCGCTTCAAGGAGGTGACGGGCTGCCCGATCGTCGAGGGCTACGGGCTGACCGAATGCTCGCCGATCGTGACGATGAACCCGGTCGACCTCCACGACATGCACGATTTCAGCGGCTCAATCGGCATTCCGGCGCCATCGACGCTGGTGCGCATGCGGCTCGAGGACGGCACCTGGGCCGGCATCGGCGAAGCCGGCGAGCTGTGCGTGCGCGGCCCGCAGGTGATGCGCGGCTACTGGCTGCGCCCCGACGAAACGGCCAAGGTGCTCGACGACGACGGTTGGCTCGCGACCGGGGACATCGGCGTGATGGACGAGCGCGGCTTCGTACGGCTCATCGATCGCAAGAAGGACATGATTCTGGTGTCCGGATTCAACGTCTATCCGAACGAGATCGAGGAAGTGCTGGTGATGCACCCGGGCATCAGCGAGGCCGCCGCGATCGGCGTACCCGACGCCACGCACGGCGAACGGATCAAGGCGTTCGTGGTGCGGCGCGATGCGTCGCTGACCGTGGACGAGGTGCTCGCGCACTGCCGCAAGAACCTGACCGGCTACAAGATGCCGAAGGCGATCGAGTTCCGCGACGCGCTGCCGCAGACCAACGTCGGCAAGATCCTGCGCCGCGCATTGCGCGACGAGGAGCTCGCGAAGCTCAAGCCAGCCGCGCCGCACTGATCCGGCACCCGCACCCACGAGAGGAGATCTGCATGCCGTCGAGCCTGCCCCTGCGCCGCATCCGTGGCGTCGCACTGCCTTGCGCCCTGTCCGTTGCCCTTGCCGCCGCCATGGTGGTGCTCGCCGTTCCTGCCAGTGCGCAAAACGCATCGAGCACGGCCGCCACTGCGGCAGCGCTGCCGCCCGAACTGGCGCGGGTCGTCCAACAACCGATGGCGCAGCAGGCCGCGTGGCTGAAAACGGCCGCGCGCGACGGCGCGCTCGACAAGCTCGACGATGCGACGCTCACCGCCCTGTTCACGGCGCTCGACCCGATGACGGTGCCGGCGTATATCGCGGCCGGTCCGAACGGCTATCCGTCTTACGAATTCACGATGACGCGCCAGGAGCGGATCGGCACTTCGTGGGCGAGTCGCCCCGATCACATGCTCGTCAGAATCACGCGCGAGCCGCTGCGGGTCTACGCGAAGTGGCTGCCCGACGGCCCGCATTCGGGCCAGGAAGCGATCTACGACGAGACCAAGCGCAAGGACGAGATGTACGGCCATCTGGGCGGGCTGCTCGGCAAGATCCCGTTGTGGACGTCGCTGACGGGCGTGCTGGCACGCGGGCAGTCGAACCACACGATCCGCGATCTCGGCACCGAATACATCACGGGGCTGTATCTGAGCGAGGGCAGGAAATACGAGGCGGCCGGCGTAAGTCGCCCAACCCACGTGGAGGCGAAGACGATCGACGGCGTGCGCGTGGTCGCGCTGACTTACGAAACGCCGACCGGCCGCCCCCAGTTCTACGCAAAAAAAGAGACGCTCGGCCTCGACCTGCGCCATCCCTACTTCCGGACCGTCGAATCTTACGACAACGACGGAACCCTCTTCGAACGAATCGTATTCGAGAAGATTGCGCCGAAAAGCTTCGACGACAGCACGTTCGATCCGAAGAACCCCGATTACCAATACTGAGCGCTGGCGGCCCGGTCGCAAGGCGCGACCGTTGGCCGCGCCCGTCGCGCCAATCCTGCCTCGCCGCCGCCGCGACCTCATCGCAAGCCGGTTCCGCGATCGCAAAGCCCCGTCGTTATCCTGTCCAGGCAACCTGCCTCGGCCATCCAGCCAAATCGCCCTCGACCGCTGCAAGGTCTATAGTGGGTAACGGTTAGACACAAACGCGCCCGCACGTATCTCAATTGAACAGGGTAGAATCCCGCTCAAGCGCTTCGCCAGATAGCGCGGTGCATCCAAGCAAAACCCTCATCTGACGCCGGCTCAAGCCGCTTCTCAATGGCCAATCCTGCAGAATCCCATCCGCAAAACGACTTCATCAACGCAGCGCGCAAAGAGCGCAAGCGCGTAGAAATTTATCTCGTCAACGGCATTCGGCTGACGGGCTGTATCGAGTCGTTCGACCAGTACCTGGTGATGCTGCGCACGCCCGTCGGTTTGCAAGGCATCTACAAACGCGCGATCTCGACGATCCAGCTCGACATGGGCGGTTCGCGCCCTGGCGGCGGCGGTCGCAGCGGCCCCCGCACCGGTGGTGGCGGTCACGGTGGCGGCCGACCGCCCCGCGAAGGCGGTGGCCACAGCCCCTATGGCTCGCACGGCGGCCAGCGCGAATCGCGTGGCGAAGGCCGCGAAGGCTACCCGCCGCGCGAACACCGCGAACCGCGCGAGCCTCGCGATTACAACGCCCCGCGCGAATACAGCGCCCCCCGCAACGACTATCCGCGCGAATCGCATGAAGGCGTGTCCACGCCGACCGAGCGCAGCAGCAGCCCAACCGTCATCGTCACGCGCCGTCGGCGCCCGCTTGGCCCCACCGGCGGCGGCAGTAGCGGCAGCGGCGAGTAAACGCAAAACGGGCAAGCCTCTCGGCTTGCCCGTTTCTCATCCGGCCCGCAAAAACCTTATTGGTTGCCCGGCAACCCGGCGTCGGCCTGACGTTGCAAGGAACGCACCTGCATCTGCAACTGGCGCAGTTGAGCCTGTAATGCATCGCGCTGCGACTGCAAGGATGCCGCCTCGCTGCGTGTCGCCTTCTGGCGATTGTTGACGGCCGCCTGCTGCTCGCGAGCGATCGTCAAATCGGCCTGCAGGCGGTTCGCTCGATCCTGCACCACGGCGATCTGCTTGTCCGTTTGCGACTTCTGCGCTTCGAGGCGAGCGGCCTGCAATTCCGTGGCGGACAGCGATTCGGCCTGCTTTGAGAAATCGCGAAACACGGCTTCGGCACGTGCCTCGTTCGTCGTCTTGAGCACGCGCCAAAACGCCTTTTGCTGGAACAAGGCAACGTAATACGTCGAATCCTTGATGCTGAACAGCAGGCTGGCGCCATAACTGCCGTTGTACGCCGTACGCATTTCGGTCAGGGAATGGGCCTGGATCTGCTGTTGCAGCTCGTCAACCGTGCTTTGCGTGGTGCCGTCGGTGGCAGGCGAAGCTTGTTGCGCGCCAGCCGAGGTAGGCGGCAATGCGCTCGACGCGGCCGGCGCCGAGTTCACCACGCCGCCGCGCGACGACGCAACGGGGGCGGCGTCGTCACTGCCCGCCAAGCCCTGCGCCTGTACGACCTGAAGCCCCCCTACTACCCACAACCCAGCAACAAATGCGCGCCCCAAAACCCGTTTATGGCTCATGTAGAGAATCCTGCACAGATTAGTTGTATTTCTAACCACAATTTTCGCATTATCCCTCACTTTCACGCGCTTCGGGCTCTTCGTCGAAAATCTGGTATTTCCGCATCTTTTCCCACAACACTTTTCGGCTGATCCCGAGGTGCTGGGCGGTATCCTGGCGGCGCCAGCCGTTCGCGTCAAGCGCAGCAATCACTCTGTTGCGCTCGCTCATATCCCACTTGCTGCGGTCGACGTACACCTCCGCCGCACTCTCGGCCGGCACCGGCTGCGCCGCACGCGCGTGGGCCACCAGGCGCTGCAGTCGCGCCGCATCCCAGGCACCGGTCTGGCGCACGGTTACGCCCACCCGTTCGGCCAGGTTGCGCAACTCGCGCACATTCCCAGGGAAATAAGTATCGGCCACCGCGTCGGCCAGCCAGTAAGGCAGATCGGGCAACGCGGCGAGGCGGCTCTCCCCCACCACTTCGGCCACGAACGACTTGAACAGCGCGATCTTGTCGACCGCGCCGCGCTCCTCCAGCGACGGAATGCTGATCTCGATCACGGCGAGCCGGTAATACAAGTCGGCGCGGAACGCGCCCTCTTTCACGAGTTGCGGCAGCTTCTTGTTGCTGGCCGCGACGAGCCGGAAATCGACCTTCAGCGGCGCCACCGCGCCGACCCGCAGCACCGTGCCGTCTTCCAGCACGCGCAGCAGCTTGACCTGCTGATAGAGCGGCAAGTCGCCGACTTCATCGAGGAACAGCGTGCCGCCCGCCGCCTGCTCGAAATAGCCCTTGTGCGCCACCACTGCGCCCGTAAACGACCCTTTTGCATGGCCGAAGAACAGCGATTCGAACAGGCCGTCCGGAATCGCACCGCAGTTGACCGGCACGAATTCGCCGTGGCGGTAGCGCGAATGCTTTTCGTGCAGCAACTGGGCGATGCGCTCCTTGCCGACGCCGGTTTCGCCGTGCAACAGCACGTTGGTGTCGCAATCGGCAAAGGTGTCGACCTCCTGCAGCAGCGCATGCATCGGCTCGGAATGCGCGACCAGCATGGCCGGCGCGGAGGTTTGCGCCGCATGCGCGCGTAGCTGCGCGACCAGCTTCGACACCAGCCCGCGCAGCTCGGCGCAGGTGAAGTCGAGCGGCAGGATGTGCGAATACTCGGGCGGATACGAGGCCGCGTCGGTACCGCCGCCGCGCGCTGCGCCCACCCACACCACCGGCATGCCGATATTGGCCTGCCATTCGCTGAGAAAGGCCGCGCCGCTCTCGATCATGCTGACGCTGATGATCGCCAGCGACGGGCGCGCCGCCGCGCGTTCCGACGACAGCACCACGTTGTCGGCGCGGATCACCTCCACGTCGAAGCTGGCCATGCAACGCGCGACACGGTCGACGATGTCCGCCTTGCCCTCCCAGACGTAGAGGTCGAGCCCCTCGATTGCAGGTGAATTTCTCATCGGATACCAGTCAATGCGTTCAGTAGACCGTTTGCGACACGCCGCAGGTCAGCGACATATGGTGGACGGTGGCCGCGCCCACCTGCACACCCAGCAGGTTCAGCAGCGGAACAATAATGGCGTCGAGCGATTGCAGGATCGGACCGAGCAACGAGGTGACGAGGCTCAGTAGTTGCGAGATGAGGCCCGTCGGCAGCGGCAGCGACACCCCGGCCAGCGTGAGCGAGACGTTGATACTGGACGCCGATAGTTGCGACAGCGCGCTGGCCAGGAGCGAGCCGAGCGCATTCGAGTTCGAGGTCCAGTAATCGGCGTCGGTGCCGACGTTGCCGGGGAACACATGCTGTTGCGACGCGCCGTTTGCCTGCACGGAGACATTCTTGATGCTCGCGTTCACATTCACCAGACCGAGCCCGAGCGGCGCGATGTTGACGTTGGCCAGCGACGCGGGTGCGCTGCAACTGTACGTCGACGACAAGCTGATCAAGCCCTTGCTGTTGAGCGGCGGGGTGCCGATGCAAAGATTGGCGATGCCCGGCGTGGCGGTGATCGTCGCGGTGCTGGTGGCGAGCGTCGACCCGCAATTTGTCGCGTTGAGCACGGCCTTGCCGGTGCCGACCTGCAGATACAGCGGCAGGCCGATATTGACGCCGATCCCGAGAATATTGACCGACGCGAGATTGACCACCAGGTACAGGCCCACCGCCGCCGTCGACGCCGTAGTGCGCCACGTACCCGTTGCCGGATTGATGCCACCCTCGCCGATGCCGATCGACGGCGGGCTGATGATCTGCACCTGCAACTGCGTGCCGGTCAAGCCACCCAGGTTCACCGACGGCACGTTGACGGCCACCGCGTTGTTCGAATTGGCGACCTCGGCGCCCACCATGATCAGGTCGAGCAGGTTGACGGTGGCGGAGGCAGCCGATTGCGTGTCGGCCAGCGCGACGTTCAGCAGGCCGTTCGCGCCGCCGAGGTTGACGTTGCCGCCGTTCACGTTCGCCTTGACCAGCGCCTGGAGCGCGCCGAGGCTGGCCTGCAGGTTCGCGTTGGCGACGCTGGTCTGCTGGGCGGCATTGGCCACGAGGCTCAGGAACTGCGACAGCGACAGCTTCAGCGCCAGCAACTGGCTGATGGTGCCGACGCCGGCCGCGGCGGCCAGGTCGGCGAGCCGCACGTTGGTACAGGCCAGCGCCTGATACGACACGAGGCTCAGGTTCAGCCCCGACGCCGATCCGAGCAGCCCGCTCAGCAAGCCGTTGACGAGCCCCGGGTTTGCGCTCGACGAAGCCGGCGTGCCCGAGCAACTGGTGCCGCCGAGCTGCGCAAGCGTCGCGCCGACCGAGAACACGTCGATCGCCGTGGCGCGCGCCGTCGAGCTGGCCTGCACGAGACGGGACGGCCCGAGAAAGAAGTACGGCACCGTGCGCGTCACCTTCACCTGCACGGCGTTCCATTGGCGCGCGTTGACGTCGCCGGACGAGCCGGCGTTCGCGCCGGCCGAGTAATAGCTCGGGCCGGCATAGAAGGTCGGGTCCCAACGCCCGCAATTGACCGTGATGGTGTCGCCCTTGCCGGCGTTCAGGCCGTTCTTTGTGGCGCTCAGGGTCGCCACGCCCGGAGACATCGAGCAGGTGTTGTCCACCCGCTGCACGCCCGCCATGGCGGCCAGGTCGGCGATCCGCTGCATGTCGCGGCGCTGGAAGAACACGTTGCCGATATCGAGCATGCCCAGGATCGCAATGGCCGCCGTCATGAAGATGAGCGTCATCGTCGCGAACGCGCCACGTTCCCGGCGCCGGCCGGCGAGCGCGCCGTCCATCGTGCCGGATCCGGCCTGGCGGCCGGGACGACGGGATTGAGTGGATCTCATGGCGACCTCGACGATTATTGCGACTGCCCGCTGCCGAACGACGACCCGCCGCCGCTGCTCCCCTGAGCAGCCTGCGACGAACCGAACCAAGCCGGAATCGGCGTACCGAACGAATCCAGGTAGCGCTGATACGCGTAGGACGCCGCCGCCCCTTCGAACGGGTGCGGGTTATCGGACGCGGCGCGATTGCTGCGCTGCAGTTCGAGCCAGGCCTCCGTGCTCGAACCGATATCCGAGGCGCGGGTCGAGGTGCGCGGTGGCTTGGCGGGCGGCTCGGCTGCCACAACCGGTGCCGGCAGCGGCGGTGCCGGCGCGATCACAGGTTGCGCCGGCGGCTGCAACGCGGCTTGCGGCGGCGGTTGTTGCGGCGCGACCGTCGGCAGCGCCTGCGGCGCGGCCTGCACCTGTTGCACCGCAGGCTGGGCCGCCGGCACTTGCAGTTGTGAATCGGGCATCGGCAGCAATTGCTGCTGCAACTGGGCCAAGGCCGGGTCAGCAGGCTGTTGCGCCAACGCGGCCGGCGCGCCGAACGCGGCGGCGCATGCCACCGCCAGCGCGGCGAGCGCGGGAGCGGTACGCCATGCGTCCGCCTGGGCCCGGCGGGTGAGGATCTGTCGCATCGTCGGCTCCGTAGCTATCGTCGTCATTTTTGTGAGAATCGTTGCAGCAGCGGCGCGGCCAGATCGAAGCCGTCGTTGCTGGCGATCGGCTGGCCGGTATCGCGGCGCACGGCGTTCTGCGCGAGCGTCGGCCCGGGTGGCACTACCGTCAGTTGACGCGTGCGCTGCGCGGCCGTCACGCGCGCCGCGTCGTCGCGGATCTCGGCGCGCACCTGCGGCGTCATCTTCTGTTGGTCCATCAGCCCGCTCGCCTCGTCCAGATGCCCGGTGGCGACGAGAAACAGCGCGACGTTGCCGAACGTCTTCGGGTTCTTCTGGTCGAGTTCGGCGGCCTTCATCAGCGGCACGCGCGCGGCGGCCAGATCGCCCGCGCGCATGCGCGCGTAGGCGAGATCGGACAGCATCGAGGCATCGGTCGGCGCCAGTTCGCTCGCCTGCGTCAGCAGCCCGGCAGCGCGCGGGAAATCGCCGCGTGCGCCGGCGATCAGGCCGAGGCCACGATAGGCCCGGGACGCGGCTGGCGTGTTCAGCAATTGCGTGTAGACCTGCTCGCTCGCGTCGTACTGCGAGGTTGCGCGCAACGCATCGGCGCGCAGCAGCTTGGTGTCGGGCGTCGAGCCATACTGCTTCTCGTACTGGTCGATATGCGCCAGCGACGCGTAATACAGCCCCTGCTGCTGCATCCGGTCGATCAGGCCCAGATACATGCCCGGCGTGTCCGGCGGATCGGTCTTGTCGGCGGCGGCCTGCATCATCGCGGCCCGCTCGGCCTGCGCGCCGACGCCGTAGTTGGAATCCTTGAACAGCGAGCAGCCGCTGGTCAGCAGCGTCACCAGCAGGCCCGCCAGCGCGATGCGCCCTTGGGTTCGTTTCATTGTGCTTGGCTCCTTGGCCGTATGGCGCTCAATGCCGCATGCTCGCCAATGCGCTGACGACCGTCATGATGCCGGGGCCGGCCGTCACGATCAGCAGCGCGGGCAGCAGCGTCACGACCATCACGCCCGTCATTTTCACCGTCAGCCGGCCGATCCGCTCGCGCAGCGTGGCGCGCCGGCCTTCGCGCAGCCGGTCGCCGAACAGCCGCAACGGCTCCTGCACCGCGCCGCCGTGCTTGTCCACTTGAATCAGCAACTGCACGATGGACCGCAAGTCCTCGTTGTCGAAGCTGTGCGTCAGGCGCGCCAGCGATTGCTCACGGGTGCGGCCCGCCGCGAATTGGCGCTGGGCCACGCTCAACTCCCACGACAGCACCGGCAGCATGGTCCGGAAATCGTTCGAAATGACCTGCATGCTCTGGTCGAGCGACAGGCCCACGCCTTGCAACAGGCGCAGCATGTCGACGAACAGCGGCATTTCCTCGCCCACGCTTTCGCGGCGTGCGCCGGCGCGGCGGCGCACGTAGATCTTCGGCAGCATGTAGCCGGCGGCCACCGCAAAGAACATCACGCCCATCCAGGTCGACGCCGACTTATGAAAAACGAACGGCAGCGACACCAGCACCAGCACCGCAACGCCCACGATCCGAGCCATCAGGAACAGGCCGCGCGAGCGCACATCGGCATAGCCGCATTGATCGAGCATCGCGCGATCTTCGTCGGCCACCAGTTGCTTGCCAAGGCCGGTGTCGAGCCAGCGAATGCCGACCCGTTCGATATGTGCGCGCCACGCCACGAACCCCGTCAGCGACGGCGCGGTGGCCAGCTTCGGATCGGGTGAACCGCTCGCGCGCTCGGCCGCGGCGCGGCCGGCAGCCACGCGCTGATCGAGCGCCTTCGCCAATACGCGGTCGCTGCGCTGCGCGAGCAGCATGCGCACGATCGCCACCCCGGCGAGCAGCAGCACCCCGAACGCGCCAAGCAACAGCGCCAAGGCCCCCAGACGATTTGCATCCATGTCGCCCCCTACCTGAGCCGCGCCATTCGATACAGCAGGAACACCCCCAACGCCTGCAGCGCGAAGGCCACGTACAACACAAGGCGCCCCGTATCGTTCATCCACATCGAGGTGAAGTATTTCGGGTTGGTCGCGATCACGAAGCTGCCGACGGCGATCGGCAGCGAGCCCAACACCCAGGTAGACAGCCGCGTTTCCGCCGACATCGCGCGCAACTCGCGCTCGGCCGCCTCGAAGTCGCGCATGAACGTCGCCATGCGCTCCAGCATCACATCGGCACGGCCGCCGTATTTCACCGACAGGCGCAGCACCGAGCCGACCAGTTCGAATTCGCGAATCCGGTATTGCTTCGCGATATGCACCATCGCGCGATCGACCTCGACACCCGTGCGCAACATGCGCGACACCTGGTCGAGACAGAGCCTCAGCGGCATTTCGGTAGTGCCGAGCGCGCCCTGGAACGCGGCCGGCACGCTGTTGCCGAGCGTGACGAGACGCACCATGCCGTCGAGAAACGACGGCAGTTGTCGCACGATCTTCAGGCGGCGCACCGAAATCCGCCGCACCACCCACAACACGATCAACACCAGGCCGCCGAGCAGCGCCGCGAAGAACGCCACCCAACCGCCGCTCGCGCTGGCCAGCAGCGCGAGCATCACGACCACGGCCACCATCACGAGCAGCAGCGTCCGCACTTCGTCGAGGCCGCCGCGATCGCTGATGCCGCGCAGCGCCTCGCCGACCTTCGCACGCCACCCCGCGATGCCTTGCTGCGGCGTGGACGCGCGCGCGGCCTGTTGCTGCCCGGCCGTCGCGCGCGACGGCGCGGCCGATGGCCGAGGCGCCGCGGCCACACCAGCCTTCGCCACGTCGAGCCGGCTGTCGAAGAAGCGCCGTGTGCTGGCGCTCTGCTCGCGCACCTGGCTGCCGCGCCACAGCCAGACGCCGGCAGCCGCCAGGATCAGCGCGAACGACAGCGACCAGAGCACGCCGCTAGACATTGAAGCCTCCGTTACGGCCGAAACCGTCGGCGCCGCCCATGTTGCCGATCAGCACGTTGCGGAACCGCGCGAGCTTCGGCGAATGCGGGTGAATGCCGAGCGATTCCCAATGATCGATTTCCTCGCCCTCGGGCGTGACGCGCGCCTCGTAGCGATACAGTTCCTGGGTCGCGACGATGTTGTCGGCCATGCCCGTCACTTCGGTGATCGACAGAATCCGGCGGCGACCGTTGGACAAGCGGCCGATCTGCACGATGAAATCGATCGCGTTGGCGATCTGGCGGCGCAGGCTCGATTCGGTGCCTTGAAAGCCCGCGAAGCCCGCCAGCATTTCGAGGCGATACAGGCATTCGCGCGGCGAGCTTGCGTGGATCGTGCCCATCGAACCGTCGTGGCCGGTGTTCATCGCCTGCAGCATTTCGAGCACTTCGCCGCCGCGCACTTCGCCGACGATGATCCGATCAGGACGCATCCGCAACGTGTTGCGCAGCAAGTCGCGGATCGACACCACGCCGGTGCCGTCGAAACTGCCGGGGCGGCTTTCGAGGCGCACCACATGCGGGTGGTTCAGCGACAGTTCGGCCGTGTCCTCGATCGTCACGACACGCTCGGTCTCGGGGATGTAGAACGCCAGCGCGTTCAGCAGCGAGGTCTTGCCCGAACTCGTGCCACCCGACACCAGGACGTTGCAGCGTCCCTGCACGGCCGCTTCCAGCAACGTGGCGATCTCGTCGTTGAACGTGCCGTTCTCGAGCAGGTCGGACGGCTTGAGCGGGTCCTTGCGGAATTTCCGGATCGATACCACCGGCCCTTCCAGCGACAGCGGCTCGATCACGACGTTGACACGGCCGCCGTCGGGCAGGCGCGCATCGACCATCGGATTCGATTCGTCGAGCCGGCGGCCGACCGGCGCGAGGATGCGGCGCACGATGCGCAGCAAATGCGCGTTGTCGGTGAAGCGGATCGGCAGCTTGGCGAGAATCCCGCGGCGCGACACGTAGATATCGTTGTAGCCATTGATCAGGATGTCTTCCACCAGCGGGTCCGCCAGCAGGTCCTCGATCGGTCCGAAGCCGGCCAGCTCCTTGGTCAGCGCCTCGCCGATCTCGCGCACCTCGCTCTCGTTGAGCGGAATCCGGCGCAGGCGCACGAAGCTGTCGATCTCGAGATCGACGAACTGGTTGATCGCCTGGCGCGACCAGCGGCCGAACTCCGAGCCGAGCTCCTCGATCCGGGTCAGCAGATGCTCGTGCGCCGCGTTCTTGATGTCGTGGAACTGCTGCGTTTGGGAAAACGGCGCGGCGCCGTCGGCAAATTGGATGTCGTCGTGTGCCATCTCGCTTACGACCGCTTCGTGGAGGATTGAATGAAACGCTTCAGCGCCGCGAGGCCGCTCGCTGGCGGCGCGACTGCCTCGCCGGACGCCGTGCCTGCCGTGCCCATGGTGCCCGCGGCGCTCGCCGTCAGGCGCTCGATCAGCCCGTCGAGCGCCTTCACGTACGGATCGCGCTCGGCCGCCTCGACGATCAGCTTGCCCTGGTTCGCGGCATGCCCGATCGCGACGCGACGCGATGGCAGCGTCGCCGCGAGCGGCACGTCGAGTCGCTCGGCGATCTGCGCCGGCAGCAGGCCGATCCCCGCGTCGTATTGATTGACGACCAGCTTGACGCGCTCGGTATTGACGCCCTTCTCGCGCAGATCGCCCAGCAATTCGACGGCCGACACGACCGACGCGATGCCCTGATCACAGACAAGCCAGACCTCGTCGCTCAGCGACACGATCTGCGAGATGAACTCGCGATTCGTGAAGCCGCCGAGATCGACGACCTGCTGATCGACGAACGCCCGCAGCCGATTGAACAGGCCCGCGCAGGCGGCCGCCGACACCTCGCGCAGATCGGCAAGGTTCGGCGGCAGCGTGGTCAGCGCCACGCCGCTCGTGTGATGCGCGAAGGCGGTATTGACGAACGTGCGATCGAAGCGGCGCAGGTTGCGCACGGCCTCGACGAAATGCAGCTCGCAGCGCGTGTTGAGGAACAGCGCGCCGTCGCCGGCCGGCAAGCCGAGATCGACCAGCGCGGTGCGGCGGTTCTGCGCCGCCACCTTGCGCTGCAGCAGCACCGACAGGTTCGTCGCCAGCGTGCTGACGCCCATCCCTGCGCGCGCACCGAGCAGCGTCAGCACCTTGCCGTGCCGGCTGGTCGGTTCGCCGAGGTTGTCGAGCAGCCCGCGCGTGACGCGCAGCGCCTCTTCCGCCGGCGCCGACAGATCCACGAAATCGCGCACCCCGGCGCGCAGCGCCGACAGCGCGCTCTCGGGCTCGGTCAAGGTGCCGAGCGCGATCACGGGCAGGCCCGGATACGCCGTGCGCACGGCCGACACCGCCGTGCTCGCGGCCGCGTGGTCGCCGGCGAAATCGATAAAGACGAGCGCCGGATTCAGGCCGCCGATCCGCTGGATCAGCACCGCCGCGTCGAGCGGCGACGCCTCGACCGCGCCGGTGGACACAAGCGTCTGCCCGAGCCACCTGACGTGCTCGCCGCGCGCCGAGGCGCAGATGAAATGATCGGTGACGGCAGGCTCAGCCAACGATTGCGTTCTCGCGTTCATGTTGAACACTCCCCGTAAAACGGTGCGCGAACGTGCACCGCATCCGGCCGTTCACATTCCCCACCTCCGGCGCGCTCATTTCGAGAACCCCGGAGCCGCATCCGGCACCAGCATGCCGCCCAGGAACGACCGCCAGACCGGCCCGTCGCGCTGCTCCGAGCGTTCGCCGGGCGTGGCCGGCAACGCCGCGCCGGCCGCGATCGGCGACACCAGATGCGGCGTCACGATGATCATCAGTTCCTTGTCGTTCTGCTGATAGCTCAGACTCTTGAAGAAGGCGCCGATGATCGGCAGATCACCGAGGAACGGCACCTTGCTCACATTCGACGTCGTTTCGCGATCGATCAGGCCGCCGATCACGTAGCTTTCGCCGTCGCCGAGTTCGACCGTGGTGTCCGCGCGACGGGTGGTCAGCGCCGGCACCGTGATGCTGTCGATCGTGATGGCGTGCAGGAAATCGAGCTGGCTCGCTTCCGGCGCCACCTTCAGCGCGATCCGGTTCGGACCGAGTACGGTCGGCGTCACCGTCAGCCCGATACCGTAGGGCTTCCATTCGATCGAGATGGTGCCGAGCGACTGCGGCACCGGCACCGGAATCTCGCCGCCGGCCAGGAAGTTCGCGCTCTGGCCCGACAGGGCGACCAGCGTGGGCTGCGCGAGAATCCGGGCCAGGTTGTTCTGCTCCATGACCGAGAGGTTGCCCGCCAGGCCGCGCGAGGTCGAGCCCACCACCAGGTTGAACGCCGCCGTGATCGGCGAGGCCGCCGTGACGGCCAGGCCCGACGACGGGCTGTAGTTCATGGTCTGCAGCGAGCTCGGCGCGAACGAGCCGAACGAGAAGCCGTTGTTCGACTTGAACAGGTTCAGGCCCGCTTCCTTGATCGCCGCGCGGCTGAATTCCACCACCCGCACGTCGACCTGCACCACGTTCTTGCCGCTGATCGTCGAGGCGTCGACCACCTGCGGGCCGCTGCCCGCTGCCACGCCGCCGCCTGCTCCGCCACCGGCTCCCGCACCGCCCCGCGATGCGCCGCTGCCACGGCCCGCGCCGCCCGCTGCGCCGCCCTGCCCGGCGGCGCCTTGCCGCTGTGCCGCAGCCCGCGCGGCCGCTGCCGCGTTCGCCACATCCACCGCGCGCTGATGCGCCTCGAGCGTGGTCCCCGAGCCGGAAATCACGGTGGTGTCGCCGTAGGTATCGACGCGCGGCGACGCATCGTTGAGCAACGCATTCGCCGCGCCGCTCGTCACGTGCACGGTGTAGGTGGACGGCTCGTTGCGCCCGCGCTCCCAGAGCATCACGTTGGTGGTCCCGGCGCTCTTGCCGATCAGCAGCACACCGCCACCCTTGATGATCAGCACGTCGGCCACCGCCGGATCACCGACGGCTACGCGCTGCAAGGTGCGCCCGGCCGCGATCGGCCGCTGCGCGCCAACCGCGACGTCGACGCTCGCGTCCGGGCCGGCTGCGCTTGCCACGGACGACAACGTCAATGCATTCAATGCAATGGCCAATGCAATCAGTTTCTTTTTCATTGTGTCGGAGGCCCGCAGCCGGGCCTCTCCGTGTCGGTTGCAACCAGTACCGCGTACTCACTACCACTCAATAGGCGACCGACTCGGCCCGCCCGCCCCGTATCACTTCGATGCTGCTGCTTTCCGCGCTGCGCGCCACCACGCGCGGCGGCGCCTTGCGCACGATAGGAGCCGGCGTCGTATCGGCCACGCCGCGCGACAGCTCGGACAGGGACATGCCGGCCGCGGCCCGCGCCGACGGGTCCTTGTCGGCATTGGCCGCGACGCGCATCGCCACCGTCTGCGTCGCCACCGCCTCGTCGCGCGGGCTGCGCAGCGCAAGCGTCAGGTTGCCGGTGGCTTCGGCCAGGGTCAGTGCATCGATCTGTTCGGTCGGCACCGCGAGTACCGCGGTACGCACGCCGCCCATCGCGCCGGGCGACTGGTCGCGTGCGGTCGTCGCATCGCCGAAGGCCAACACGCGGATCTTCGAGAGCAGCATCTTTGCCTGGGTCTTGGCGATCTCCGGGCCGTTGCCGTTGCCGTTGCCGCTTCCGGTCACGGACATGGCGGACGCCGCATCGCGCTTCAGGTTGACGAACACGTCGACGAAATTGCCGGGCCGCACGCGATTGCCGACCGCGTTGTTTTCATCGACCTTGACCGCCACGGCGCGCTCGCCTGGCGCGATCAGGTCGGCCATGCCCGATGACAGCGAGCTCTCGACCACGGCGGCCTGCTCGGGGATATCCGCGATCGGCACCCGGCCGATGATCTGGACCGGATCGGCGAATGTGCCTTGCGGCAGGCCGGCGACCTGCTGCACCTTCAGGCCGTCGGCCGCGATCGCCTGGCCGGCCTTGAGCGGATGCGCGGCGACCACGACCGGGAACAGCTTCGCCGCCGCCTGCTGAACGTTGTTTTCGACAATCGGCGCGGGCCGGCGGCCGAGCACCCACGCGTAGATGCCGAGCAGCACGGCGATGGCGATCAGCGCCACCGCGAATATTTTCGTCAGATTGTTGGCCATGGTTGTTATGCGAACAGTCGATCCATGAAATGTCCTGCGCCTGCCTGTACTGCCGCCGATCTCCCCGTATTTGACGATCGGCGCGGTCCTCCACGTGCTCCTAAATGATGTTGACCGGACTGATCTGGACCGTGGCCGAGCCGATCAGCGCGGCCGGGACCGGCAACAGCATGCCGACCAACGGCAGCGGCGCGATCAATGGCCTGGTTGAATAGGGGTAGGACAACGTCACCTTGATGCAGTACATCGAGGCGTCGTAGGAGCAGGTGCCTGCGGGCGTCGAGGTGCATTGCGCACCCGACAGCCAGCCGACGAGATTGGTTGCTGCCGTGCATGCGGCGGCGGCGCGTGCGCCCAACGCCGCCTGCGGCGTGGTACTGACCTGATAGTTCAACGCGGCACGCGCGCCTTCGGTAGCGGCCAGCGTCAGATTCTGTTGGGCGGCGAAAATCAGGCCGTAAGTCACGACCGAATACAACACCATGAAAAACAGCGGGAATATCAATGCGAACTCAACTGACATCGAACCGCGGTTGCTCCGCCGACGCGGCGCGCAGACCCTCGATTTCATCGCACATTCCCCGTTACGATATAAAGTATCAATGCCGCTGCCGCGGGCATGACCAGAAACGCAGCGTAAGGCGATCCGCGATGTCCACCCAACGCCAATGCGGGTTTACCACCTCGCCACAATTCACCTAATGGCGTTCGAGTCCAATACATGATTCCAAGCGCGTGAATCAATGCAACCAGGCTCGCGAAAATCCAGCACCAGAACATCATTCGCAATCCGCACCACGCACCGAGCGTCAGAAACACCTTGACATCTGCCGCCCCCATCAAGCGCAGGGCAAAAAACGGCAACAATCCAACAAAGCCAACAACGGCGCCGATTATTGCACCGACCAGCGTTATACCAAATGGGTTATACCCGGCAGCGGCAAAAACAATGGCACATATCAATCCTGAAACTACCAAGGAATTGGGAATACGCCGATAACGAAAATCGCCGACTGCAACCATCATTGCCCAGGCCAGGAAAAACCCGACACTAAAGAGCAGGATCATTCAAATTTCCGAAGCGTGCGCGAAGAGTGCGGGCGCCGGGTAGACGACCCGCACACGGAATGACAAAGATGAAGATCTCGCGGGCTTGTCGCCCGGACGCTTAACCCCCAGGGAGCTTGCCGGCGATATACGAGAAAGCGCCGCTCAGCCCGCCGGAAAGTATGCCGACTCCAGTGACCAATGCCACCGCCATCAGGCCTGCGATGAGGCCGTATTCGACAGCGGTCACCCCGTCTTCTTCCTTGAGGAAGCGATTGATAAGTGCATTCATGGTAATCCCTCGTGCCTTGAGTTTCGTTGGCCTCATGCGATATGCATATCGGGCCACCTAACCGTTACCAGCTCTGACGTCCGGCTTCGGCCATTTCTTTATAGCTCGTTTTTTCAGGAGCTCTTAACATATTTTGATGCCGATTAACAATCTTGCAGTTGTTTCGATAGGCACCTCCACTTCGCGTTGTCTGTGCGGTTCCGTACACGCACGATCGAATCTTAATCCCAAGAACTTTTATTTCCAACTTTTTTTATGATTTTTCTTGCCGATCCGTCCAGCCCCCAAGGCAATTTTTACTATCTTTCCGAGCCTTACCCATAAGGGCTAACGATAGGTTAGACGTACCTATCTAAATCATCAGTAAAACAATCGTTCGATTGAATGGCGCTGCGGCACCACGTTACGAACCGGGCGTAACGGAAATGATGTGACGTTACGTTACGGAACGTGATTTAGCCGGTTTCCCAGGCTCCATTGGATTCGATTAAAAATCGTTTTCAGCAATCGTTAAACCACCGCACGACAAGGCTTTCCGGGCAGTCGAGAAAGCAACCGAATCGTTAATCGAATCGCATGGCACGGGTGTTGCAGAGTGATCTTCGCAGCAACACACATCACACAACAGCACTGCGAGGACAAAATGGACACCCAAACGATCACTCATGGCACGTTCCGGACGACTTTGATCGCGGCCACCGTGGCAGCCATGCTTTCCCTCTCCGCCTGCGGCGGCTCCGGTTCGTTGAGCCAGGGCACCGGCGGCTCCGACAACAACACGCCGCAAACCACCTCGGGCACCAGCGGATCGTCGGGCACCAGTGGCTCGTCGGGCACCAGTGGCTCTTCCGGTACCAGCGGATCGTCGGGCACGAGCGGCACGTCGAGTTCGTCGGGCACCTCGGGATCGTCGTCGGGTAGCACCAGCGGCTCGTCGAGCGGTTCGACCAGCGGCTCGTCGTCTTCCTCGTCCTCGTCGGGCAGCAGCTCGGGCACCAGCTCCGGCACCAGCTCGGTCAACGCACTCGGCACGGTGGTGGCCAACACCAGCAACGTGGTGTCGAGCCTCGGCACGACCGTCGCAGGCGTCGGCTCGACGATCGCCAACCAGTCGATTCCCGGCCTCGGCAGCGCGCCGACGCAAGCACTCGGCAGCGTGGTCGGCAGCGTCGGCGGCGCCGTCAGCACGCTCGGCAACGGTCTCGCGAGCGGCCTCGGCCAACTCGGCTCGACCTCCAACCCGCTCGGCACCACGCTCGGCTCGACGGGCGGCGTGGTCTCGCAACTCGGCAACGCCGTCAGCGGCACCGGCACCCTCGTCTCGAGCCTCGGCAGCGGCCCGCTCTCGCCGCTGGCGCCCATCACCTCGACGGTCGGCGGCCTCGTATCGACGATCGGCGGCGCAGTCGCCAACGGCGGCACGACGCTGACCAACGCGCTGACTACCGGCCCGGTGCAGCAGATCACGCAGACGGTCAGCTCGGCGATCACGCCGATCACCTCGGTGGTCGCCAACACCACGCAGACGATCGGCAACGCAACCGGCCTCGGCGCCCCGGTCAATTCGCTGCTCGGCACCCTTGGCGGCGGCCTGAAGACGGCCGGCGCGGCGATCGCGGCCACGGGTGGCGGCAATGCCATCACCGCCGGCCTCGGCTCGACGGTCGCGGCCACCGGCAGCACGGTCGCCTCGCTCGGCGGCCTGCTGACCGGCGGCAACGGCACCAACCCGCTGGCACCGGTCACGGGCCTGTTGGGCGGCCTGGGCACCCTTGGCGGCACGTCGGGCGGCAGCGGCACGCTCGCCCCCGTCACGGGCCTGGTGTCGACCGTCACCGGAGCACTCGGCAGCCTGGGCGGCGGCTCGGCAGGCAGCAGCCCGCTGGCTCCGGTTACGGGCCTCGTTTCCACCGTCACCGGCGCACTCGGCGGCCTGGGTGGCAGCTCGGCAGGCAGCAGCCCGCTGGCCCCGGTGACGGGCCTCGTCTCCACCGTGACGGGCGCGCTCAGTGGCGCGACCGGCGGCACGGCCGGCAGCGGCGCGGGCGCCCTGCTGGCACCGGTCACCGGCCTCGTTTCGACGGTCACCGGCGCACTCGGCGGCGCAACGGGCGGCACCACCAGCGGTGGCGCAGGCGCCCTGCTCGCACCGGTCACCGGCCTGGTATCGAGCGTGACGGGCGCGCTCGGCGGCGTGGCCGGCGGCACGTCGGGAAGCAGCAGCGCGAGCGGCCTGCTCGCACCGGTTACGGGCCTCGTATCCGGCGTGACGGGCGCACTCGGATCGGCAGCGGGCGGCACGGCCACGAGCGGCGCCACCTCGACGGCCACCACGGCGGTGGCGGGCCTGACCGGCTCGAGCAACGCCACCTCCACGAGCGGAACGGGCGGCGGCCTGCTCTCCCCCGTGACCTCGCTCGTCGGCGGCCTGCTCGGCGGCGGCAAGAAGTAAGCACCACTCACGATAAATAGCGTCAGAGGAGTCCAACCATGAACCCGATCCAAATCTCCCCGTCGGCCCACCGCGCCTGGCGTCTCACGCTGAGCGTCGTGGCGGCCGCCACCCTGTCCGCGCTGGCTGCCTGCGGCGGCAGCGACATGACCTCGCAAGCGAGCAACGGCAACAACACGCCGCAAACCACCTCCGGCACGTCCAGCGGCACGTCGAGCGGCACCAGCACCAGCGGCACAACCGGCGTGCTGACGACGGCCGCGCAGACCGTCACCGACCTCGGCACCACGGTCGGCTCGGTCACGATCCCCGGTGTCAACAGCGGCGTCACGCAAGGCCTCGGCAGCACGGTGTCCGGCGTCGGCACGGTGGTCGGCTCGGCCGCCAACGCCCTGACCAACGGCCTCGGCCAGATCGGCACGACAAGCGATCCGGTCGGCACCACGGTAGCCGGCCTCGGCAACGTGGTCAGCAGCGCCGGCACGGCAGTCGCGGGCCTCGGCCAGACCGTCAACTCGCTCGGCACCGGCCAGCTCTCGGCGCTCTCGCCCATCACCACGCCGGTCAGCTCGCTGCTGAACACGGTGGCGAATGGCGTGCAGGCCGGCGGCATGTCGCTTGGCAACGTGCTGTCGTCGTCGCAGGTCACGGCGGTCACGCAACCGATCAGCTCGGCCATCACGCCGATCGTCACGACGGTCGGCCAGACCACGCAGACGATCGGCTCGACCACCGGCCTCGGCGCCCCCGTCTCGGGCCTGCTCGCGCAACTGGGCGGCGCGGTCAGTTCGGCCGGCACGCAGGTCAAGGGCGCGTCGTCGCAACCGCTGGTCGGCGACGTCGGCACGCTCGTGCAATCGCTCGGCAACACCGTCACCAATGCCGGCGGCCTGGTCAACGCGTCGGGCGCCAACGGCGCGAACCCGGTGGCCGGCCTGATCACCAGCCTGGTCGGCGGTTCGAGCGTGAGCGTCGCGAACGGCTCCGCCTCGGGCAGCACGGCGAGCAATCCGCTGACGGGCCTGCTCGGCTCGCTCGGCGGCGCCACCGGCGGCAGCGCCAGCGGCCCGCTCGCTCCGGTCACCGGCCTCGTGTCGACCGTCACCGGCGCACTCGGTTCGGTCACCAGTGGCGCGGGCGGCACAGGTAGTACAAATCCCCTCGCGCCGGTTACCGGTTTACTGAATACTGCAACTGGTTCGCTCGGCAGCGTGACGGGCGGCACGGCCGCATCGGGAGCCGGCTCGCTGCTGTCGCCGGTCACCTCGCTGGTTGGTTCGCTGACCTCCACGGTGGGTGCGGCGGGCGCAACCGGCGGTGGCACGACGGGCCTGCTTGCGCCGGTCACGGGGCTGCTCGGCACGTTGGGTAACGTTGGCAAGTAAGGGTTCAGGCGGTATCCGTCCGCGCTGGCGGGAAGCGCGGACGGTCTTCACAGGTTGCAATGAGCGGGCGGCACATCGAGGCCGCCCGTTCGCAGTACAAAACTAAAAGCTGGCCTACGAGGACTCACCGAAAATGCGATCCACCCATCAGGTTTGGACGATGCTGTTCGCGCTCGCCGCGACGGCCGCTGGCCCCGCGCAGGCGCAAACCCGCCCCGCCGGCAACCCGCTCGAATCGCTGCCGCAAATCAATGTGCCGCAGCGCTCCACCGTCACCGTGCAGGTCGAGCCGCAGGCACAACAGGTGCAAGAGCTGCTGGCTCGCCATATCACGCCGTCGACGATCCGCGTCGAAGGTGTCAAATCGGTACCCTTCGATCTGGTGTCCTCACGATTCACGCCGCTGGTCGGCAAGGACATCACGATAGGACAACTGATCGAAATCGCAAACGGCGTGACCAAGCTATACCAGGAACGCGGTTTCGCGCTGTCGTTCGCGTTCGTGCCCGCTCAAACGTTCGAGGACGGCGTGGTACGCGTGACGATCGTCGAGGGCTACGTCTCCGACGTGCAGATCACCGGCAAGCCCGGCCCGATGGAATCGAAGCTGCGCGCGGTCGCGGCGCACATCACGGCTGACCGGCCGCTGCGCAAGGACACATTCGAGCGCTACGTGAATACATTCGGCCTGCTGCCCGGCATCACCGTGAAGGCCAACGTGCCGCCGCCGCAGAACACCGACGGCGCGACCACCATGACACTCGATGTGTCACGCAAGCCGATCAACGTCAGCAGCGGCATCGCTACCACCACGCCCGGCGTGCAGGGCGTGTTCACCGTCACCGAAAGCGGCCTGACCTCGCTCGGCGAACAGTTGAGCATCTCGGCGCTGGCGCCGAAGGGGCCGAACAACGTGACCTATGTGGCGGCCAGCGGCTCGGTGCCGATCGGCAGCAACGGCCTGATCGCGCGCGTCGATGCCAGCCATTACCGCGGCAATCCGACCGACAACCCCGGCCTGCCCTCCTATGTGAAACGCACCGTGATCAACGACAAGATCGGCGTGTCGACGTCGTACCCGATCCTGCTCAACAATCAGCGCAGCCTGCTCGCCACCGTGTCCGGCTACGCGTCGCATAGCGAGGACAACTATCAAAACCAGCTCGGCGGCCAATACATCGGCCTTCGCTCGCAGGTGCGCGTGCTGCAGGCACAGATGGATTACACGACGATCCGGCCGAGTTCGGTCACCAAGCTCAGCCTGAACGTGGCGAAGGCCTTCGACATCCTCGGCGCATCGAAATCGGCCGAAACCAATATCGCCGGCTCGACGCAGACCAACCCGGCCTCGATCACGTTCGTGCGCACCGGCGGCACGCTGGTGCAGACCAACCAATGGCCGTACAAGATCGGCACCACGGTGCAGTTGACGGGCCAGTACAGCGCGGTATCGCTGCCGACCACCGAGCAGATTGCGTTCGGTGCCCAGCGCTTCGCGCTCGGGTACGAGCCGGGCGAGGCATCGGGCGATTCGGGCTGGGGCATGTCGGCGGAAATCAACCGTCAGTTCACGGTCGGCTATGCCTATTTGAAGTCGATCACGCCATACATCGCGTACGACATGGCGCGCGTATACCTGCATGCGGGCACGCCGCAACCGAACCGGCTGTCGTCGGTCGGCATCGGCGTACGCGTATCGGACGGCCAGCACTACAACCTCGACCTCAACGTGGCGAAGGCGGTGGGTGACGCACCGATCGAAAGCGCATCGCGCAGCCCGCGTATCAATGCGTCGTTCTCCTATCAACTGCAATAAGCCTGATGCGCCGGCTCGCGCGCCGAACGCGAGCCGGCTCGATTAGAGGCACCTCTATCAAACGCAGCGACGGCTTTCACGTATTCTGCGCAGAGGTTCTCGAACGATCGTGCGAAGCTGTTTTGCAGGCATTCAGCGCAGACGACGCAGAGTTCGACAGAAAAAGATAATGCACTCAAGGAGGAAGACAATGACCCGCTTCAATCTCTCGCTGCGCAAGCTCGCCGTCGGCGGTGCCCTGCTCATGTCCGCCATGAGCGCATTCGCTCAAGCCGACAGCCCGCTCGGCACCTGGCAAACGATCGACGATCACACCGGCAAGCCGAAGGCACTCGTTCAGATCACGCAGGATTCGAACGGCGATCTGACCGGCACCGTGATGAAGGGCCTCGGCGATAACGACACGCCGGATCGGCGCTGCACGGCCTGTACCGACGAGCGCAAGGATCAATTGATCAAGGGCATGACGATCATCAAGGCGATGAAGAAGGAAGGCGACCACTGGGACGGCGGCAACATTCTCGACCCCGAGAATGGCAAGGTCTACAAGTGCAAGATGACGCTTGAGGATGGTGGCCAAAAGCTGGTTGTGCGCGGGTATATCGGTGTATCGCTGCTCGGCCGTTCGCAGACCTGGGTTCGCCAACCCTGAGCGAGCGTCAAGCAGAACGCGGCGCACGGTCAAACACGGGCGCCGCTGCTATTGCTCTTGATATATCGTGTTGATCACGCCGCCAGTGGATGCGGCGGCTGCAAAGGAGACGATGCGAGTGCGTGCGGCTCCGGCAGGAAGGGTTGATCGACACACGGCATGCGAACCCGGTTAGGCAAAATCGCATGACGCAATTCCGCTGCCCGCGAATGCGTGTGCTTACGCATGCGGATAGTGACGGTTTCGTAGAGATCATCGCTGATGGAGCCGAACAATTCGCTCAGCACGGCACGCAAGGTGCCCGATTCATACCAGAGCATGAAGCGGCGATGGCACGTTTGGTACGCAGGATAACGGCGCGGAATGGCAGACCACGATGCGCCGCTGAAAATCACCCACAGCACGCCGTTCAGCACATTGCGCGCATCGGCAAGTGGACGCCCTCGCAATTCCTTCCGGGGGCGCAATTCGGGCAGCAGACCGGCAACCCGCTGCCACTCGATATCGGTTATGTCTCGGTACGGCGTCATGTCACCACTCCGATTACAGGAACATGACGTACGATAACGAGACGCTCACTCGCTGGATATTGGACGATTCTGAAAATGACCGAATGAGTTGAATCGGTCATTCCCTCACGCGAACTCGCCCCGGCTCGCTTCGATCAAGTCAGCGAAGTATCCACCACACGTCGCGGCGTTTCGATGTACTCCTGCGACTGCATCTCCACGATGCGCGACACGGTCCGGCTGAACTCGTTCGCCATCGGCCCTTCCACGTAGAGATCTTCCACCCGCACCTCGGCCGACATCAGCAGCTTGACCTTGTGGTCGTACAGCACGTCGATCAGCCAGGTGAAACGGCGTGCCTCGGACGCCATCCGCGGCGACATTTGCGGCACATCGGACAACACGATCGCGTGAAAGCGCGATGCCAGCTCCAGATAATCGTTTTGCGAGCGCGGGCCACCGCACAGCGTCGCAAAGTCGAACCAGACCACGCCATCGGCCTTGCGCAGCGCCTTCAGCTCACGCTTCTCGATACGCAGAATCGGGCTTTCGTCGGGCACCGCGGCCAGCCGCGCAAACGCATCGCGCAATTCGCGGTCGGCTTCGGCACCAAGCGGCGAGTGGTACATCTTCACCTGCGTCAGCGTGCGCTGGCGGTAATCGACGCCGGCATCGACGTTCATCACATCGAGCTTCTGCTTGATCAGCGCGATGGCCGGCAGCATGCGGTCGCGATGCAGCCCGTCGGGATACAGCAGATCCGGATCGTAGTTCGAGGTCATCACGAACTGCACGCCGTTGCTGAACAGTCGGTCGAGCAAGCGATACAGAATCATCGCATCGGCAATGTCGGACACGTGGAATTCGTCGAAGCAGATCAGGCGATAGCGCTTCGCGATGCGGCGCGCCAGCTCGTCGAGCGGATCGGCCTGCCCTTTGAGTTCTTCGAGCTCGCGGTGCACTTCGCGCATGAATTCATGAAAGTGCAGGCGCGTCTTGCGCTGCACCGGCACCACCGCGAAGAAGCTGTCCATCAGGAAGCTTTTGCCGCGACCGACGCCGCCCCACATATACACGCCCTTCGGCAATTCCGGCCGGATGACGAGTTTCTTGAATGCATTCGAGCGCCGCGCCTTGTAGGCGACCCACTCGTCGAAACAGTGTTGCAGTCGCGTGATCGCGGTGCGTTGGGCGGTGTCGGCCTGATAGCCGCGCGTACCAAGTTCGCGCTCGTAGTATTCGGTGACGTTCATCATGCAAGCCAGAAAAACCAAAGGCGAGCGGAAAACTCCCGCCCGCCTTCGGCATCAAACGGCGGCACCGCCCCGGCAACATGCCGGCACGGCGCCGTATGGCGGCCTCGCGGCCGCGTCGATCAGCTGTTCAGCGAACGCTTGTCGGCGGCGAGGGCCGCTTCGCGCACGACTTCCGACAGCGACGGGTGCGGATGGCAGATCCGGGCGATGTCTTCCGACGCCGCCTTGAATTCCATCGCCACCACGGCTTCCGCGATCAGGTCGGACGCATTGGCCGAAATGATGTGCACGCCGAGCACTTCGTCGGTCTTGGCATCGGCGATGATCTTCACGAAGCCTTCCGGTGCGTTCATGCCGAGCGCACGGCCGTTGATCGAGAACGGGAACTTGCCCGCCTTGATCTCGCGGCCTTCCGACTTCAACTGCTGCTCGGTCTTGCCGACCCAGGCGATTTCCGGCGAGGTGTAGATCACCCACGGAATGCAGTTGTAGTCGATGTGCGGCTTCTGGCCGTCGATCACTTCGGCCACCAGCACGCCTTCGTCTTCGGCCTTGTGCGCGAGCATCGGGCCACGCACCACGTCGCCGATCGCGAACACGTTCGGCACGGCCGTGCGGCAGTGGTCATCCACGTCGATGAAGCCGCGCTCGTTGGCCTTCAGGCCGATGGCTTCGAGGCCGAGGTTGTCGGTGTTCGGCACGCGGCCGACCGACACGATCAGGCGGTCGGCGTCGAGCGTCTTGGCGTTGCCGTCCTTGTCGGTATAGGCAATCGACACACCGGCGTCGGAGGCCTTCACGTCGCCGATCTTCACGCCGAGGTTGATATCGAGGCCTTGCTTCTTGAACAGCTTCGCGGCTTCCTTGCCGACCGCTTCGTCAGCGGCACCGAGGAACGCCGGCAGCGCTTCGAGCACGGTCACTTCGGCGCCCAGGCGGCGCCAGACCGAACCCAGTTCGAGGCCGATCACGCCGGCGCCGATCACGGCCAGCTTCTTCGGTACCGTGTCGAACGTCAGCGCGCCTTCGTTGTCGGCGACGATCTTGTTGTCCACCGGCAGGTTCGGCAGGTGACGCGCCTTCGAGCCGGTAGCGATGATGACGTTCTTTGCCGTCACGACTTCGGTCTCGCCTTCGCCGCTGACTTCGATCTGCACGCCCGCGTCGGTCTTGCCCGCGAACTTGCCATGGCCCTTCAGCCAGGTAATCTTGTTCTTCTTGAACAGGAACTCGATACCGCCCGTCATCTTCTCGACGATGGCGTCCTTGCGGGCCAGCATCTTGGCGGTGTCCATCTTCACTTCGCCAACCGTGATGCCGTGATCGGCCAGGTGATGCGAGGTGTTTTCGAATTCTTCCGACGAGGCCAGCAGCGCCTTCGACGGGATGCAACCGACGTTCAGGCAGGTGCCGCCGAGCTTCAGCGTGCCGGCCGGGTTCTTCCACTTCTCGATACAGGCAACCGTCTTGCCGAGCTGGGCTGCACGCACCGCAGCGATGTAGCCGCCGGGGCCGGCGCCAATCACGACGACGTCAAATTCCTTGGACATGACTATCCTTCTCTGTTGCCCGACGCGCGGCGGCACGCAATGCGTGCGCCGCGCGAACGGAGCGATTCAATACGGAAAAGCGAGGCTTACAGATCCAGCAGCAGGCGTGCCGGATCTTCCAGCGCATCCTTCATCGCGACCAGCGACAGCACGGCCTCGCGGCCGTCGATGATGCGGTGGTCGTACGACAGCGCCAGGTAGTTGATCGGACGGATTACGATCTGGCCGTTTTCGACGACCGGGCGTTCCTTCGTCGCGTGCACGCCGAGGATGGCCGACTGCGGCGGGTTGATGATCGGGGTCGACAGCATCGAGCCGAACACGCCGCCGTTCGAGATCGAGAACGTACCGCCCGTCATTTCCTCGATCGACAGCTTGCCGTCCTTGGCCTTCTGGCCGAATTCGGCGATCTTCTTCTCGATGTCGGCCAGGCTCAGCTGGTCGGCATTGCGCAGGATCGGCACCACCAGGCCACGCGGCGAACCGACCGCGATACCGATGTCGAAGTAGCCGTGGTAGACGATATCGTTGCCGTCGATCGACGCGTTCACGAGCGGGTACTTCTTCAGAGCGTGAACCGCCGCCTTGACGAAGAACGACATGAAGCCCAGCTTCACGCCGTGTTCCTTCTCGAACTTGTCCTTGTACTTGCCGCGCAGGTCCATGACCGGCTGCATGTTGACTTCGTTGAACGTCGTCAGAATCGCGTTGGTTTGCTGCGATTCGAGCAGACGTTCGGCGATACGCGCACGCAGGCGCGACATCGGCACGCGTTGTTCCGGACGATCGTTCAGCCAGGTCGTGGCCGAGGCCGGGACCTTGACGTCCGGCAGCGCTGCGGCCTTCTTCGGCGCGGCGGCGGCCGGTGCGGCAGCAGCCTTCACCGGTGCGGCGTTCGCGCCCAGCGCGTCGCCCTTCGTGATGCGGCCGTCGCGGCCCGTGCCCGAGACCTGGCTCGGATCGACGCCCTTCTCGGCCAGCAGCTTGGCGGCAGCCGGCGAGGCCGACGTGTTGCTCGACCCCGAAGCAGCAGCCGGCGCGGCTTCCACGGCGACGGGCACCGGAGCCGGACGCACTTCCGCTTCGCCGGCAGCCGCTGCCACGGCGCCAGCCTTGGCTTCGGTGTCGATCGTGGCGATCAGTTGATCGGCGACAACCGTATCGCCGTCGTTTTGCAGCACTTGCGACAGCACGCCGGCTGCCGGTGCCGGCACTTCCAGCACGACCTTGTCGGTCTCGAGTTCGATCAGGATTTCGTCCTGAGCAACAGCTTCACCGGGCTTCTTCTTCCACTGCAGCATGGTGGCTTCCGAAACCGATTCCGAAAGCTGGGGGACTTTGACTTCTACGATAGCCATGACTTGTTTCCTGGATGCTTGATCTGGGTAATGTCGGGATGCCGAGGACAGTTCGTGCTCGCGTCAGATTCGCTGCGCGCGCGACGAAACAAACCGGGAACGCGTTTGGACGCGCTCCCGGTTCGTGATGTCCGCTTATTTTGCGATCGACGCGCTCTTGAGTCGGCCGAATGCCCCTTCGATCAGGGCCTTCTGCTGCTCATAGTGCTTCGCGTAGTAACCGACCGCCGGCGAGGCCGAAGCCGGACGGCCGCTGTATGCCAGCTTCTGACCGTCCTTCATGCCTTCCTTCAGGTGGTGTTCGATGTAGAACCACGGGCCTTGATTCTGCGGCTCGTCCTGCACCCAGACCACTTCGGTCGCATTGTCGTACTTCTTCATTTCCGCTTCGAACTGCTTGTGCGCGAACGGATAGAGCTGTTCGATACGGATGATCGCGACGTCGTTCGCCTTCGCCTCGCGACGGTGGGCGACCAGGTCGTAATACACGCGGCCCGAGCAGGCGATCACGCGCTTGACCTTCTTCGCGTCGATCGATTCGTCGGTCTCGCCCAGCACCGGATGGAACGAACCCTTCGCGAGTTCCGACAGATCCGACACCGCTTCCTTGTGACGCAGCAGCGACTTCGGTGTTGCCACGATCAGCGGCTTGCGGAACAGGCGGATCATCTGGCGGCGCAGCAAGTGGAAGATCTGAGCCGGCGTGGTGGGCTGGACCACTTGCATGTTGTGATCCGCGCACAGTTGCAGGAAACGCTCGATACGCGTGGACGAGTGCTCCGGACCCTGCCCTTCATAGCCGTGCGGCAGCAGCATCGTCAGGCCCGACACGCGGCCCCACTTCACTTCGCCCGACGAGATGAACTGGTCGATCACGACTTGCGCGCCGTTCACGAAGTCGCCGAACTGCGCTTCCCACAGCACCAGCGTGTTCGGTTCGGCGGTCGAGTAGCCGTACTCGAAACCGAGCACCGCTTCTTCGGACAGCACCGAGTCGATCACATTGAAGTTCGCCTGACCTTCCGAGATGTTCTGCAGCGGCACGTACGTGCCGTCGTTCCAGCGCTCGCGGTTCTGGTCGTGCAGCACCGCGTGACGGTGCGTGAACGTGCCACGGCCCGAATCCTGGCCCGTCAGACGCACGGCATAGCCCGATGCGACCAGCGAAGCGTAGGCAAGGTGTTCGCCCATGCCCCAGTCCAGCGCCTGCTCGCCGCTCGCCATCTTGCGGCGATCGTTGATGACGCGCTCGACCAGCGGGTGAACCTTGAAGTTTTCCGGCACCGTGGTGATGCGTTCGCCGAGGCGCTTCAGTTCGGCAAGCGGCACGGCCGTGTCGGCTGCATCCGTCCACTTGCGGTTCAGGAACGGAACCCAGTCGACCGAGTACTTGCTCTTGTAGTTCGAGAGCACCGGATCGATGGTGTGGTGGCCATCGTCCATCGCCTTGCGGAAGGCCTTGACGTATTCGTCGCCCGTTTCCGCGCCGATCACGCCTTGCTGCACAAGCTTCTCGGCATACAGCGCGCGGGTGCCCGGGTGCTGTGCGATCTTCTTGTACATCAGCGGCTGCGTGACCGCCGGCGTGTCCTGCTCGTTGTGACCCAGCTTGCGGAAGCAGACGATGTCGATCACGACATCCTTGTGGAACTGCATCCGGTAGTCGATCGCGATCTGCACCGCGAGCACCACCGCTTCCGGATCGTCGCCGTTCACGTGCAGCACCGGCGCTTCGATCATCTTGACCACGTCGGTACAGTACAGCGTCGAGCGCGCATCGCGCGGGTCCGACGTGGTGAAGCCGATCTGGTTGTTGATGACGATGTGCAGCGTGCCGTGCGTGCCGTAACCGCGCGTTTGCGCGAGGTTCAGCGTTTCCATCACGACGCCCTGGCCCGCGAAGGCCGCATCGCCGTGGATCTGCACCGGCAGCACTTGCAGGCCGTCGGCGTCGCCGCGACGGTCCATCCGTGCCTTCGCCGAACCCTCGACCACCGGGTTGACGATTTCAAGGTGCGACGGATTGAACGCGAGCGACAGGTGGACCGGGCCGCCTTCGGTTGCGACATCCGACGAGAAACCCTTGTGATATTTGACGTCGCCAGCCGGCAGATCGTCGACGTGCTTGCCTTCGAATTCGGCGAACAGGTCGGACGGCATCTTGCCGAGCGTGTTCACGAGCACGTTCAGGCGGCCACGGTGGGCCATGCCGATGACGATTTCCTGGACACCCTTCGAGCCGGAATGCTGGACCACTTCGTCCATGGCCGCGATGAAGCTTTCGCCGCCTTCGAGCGAGAAACGCTTCTGGCCGACGAACTTGGTATGCAGGTAGCGCTCGAGGCCTTCGGCGGCCGTCAGGCGGTTCAGCACGTGCTTCTTCTTCTCGGCGGTGAAGTTCGGCGTGGCGCGCGTCGATTCGAGACGCTCCTGCCACCAGCGCTTCTGCTCCGGATCGCCGATATACATGTATTCGGCGCCGATCGTGCCGCAGTACGTGTCGCGCAGCGCCTTGACGATGTCACGCAGCGAAGCCTGCTCGAAACCGAAATACAGGTTGCTGGCGCTGAAGGTCTGGTCGAGGTCGGCTTCGGAGAAGTCGTAGAACGACGGCTCAAGCTCGGGAATGGCGGGACGCTCGCGACGCTTCAGGGGGTCGAGATTGGCCCATTGCGAGCCGAGGAAGCGGTACGCGCTGATCAGGGTCTGGACGTGAACCTGCTTGCGAGCCGTTGCCAGATTGCCGCCGTTGCCGCTGTCACGCGGAATGAAGGCGTTGGCCTTCGCGCGTTGAGCGAACGACTCGACGATCGGGAAATGGGCAACGTCGTTGGCATTCGAACCATCCGTTGCCGGGACATTCTGCAACGCGTCGAAATACTCGCGCCAGTTGTCCGGCACCGATGCCGGGTTGTCCAGATAGGCTTCGTACTGCTCTTCTACATACGAAGCATTGCCGCCGAACAGATAGGAGTTCAGCTGAAACTGCTTCATGACATCTGACATTTTACGCTCACCTTTCTTCGAGCTTCTCGAGGAATAGCGGGTTGCTCAACCTTCCGCGACACGGCCTGACCGTTTGGCGGATTGCGAATCAAGTCTTGCTTGGAAGGACCGAAAACTTTGTGCGCGCAGCATAGCACACTACGCAACAATGAAGGGCGGAATGTCGCACCCGTGAGAGCCAAGGCCCATGGGCTTTCATGGCAGAAAGGGGCGATTTTCGATAAGTCCCGCAATAGTGTTTTACGCATCACGGCGCCGGCAACGAAAAAGCCGCCCGAAGGCGGCTTTTTCCTGATCGTCGTCGCAGCTTCGCGAGGGTTCGATCACTCGGTTTCGCGGCTGGCGCGACGGCGCTCATGTTCCTTCAGGAAGCGCTTGCGCAGGCGGATCGACTGCGGCGTGACTTCCACGAGTTCGTCGTCGTCGATGAATTCGACCGCGTATTCCAGCGACATCTGGATCGGCGGCACGAGGCGCACCGCTTCGTCGGTGCCCGACGCGCGCACGTTGGTCAACTGCTTGCCCTTGATCGGGTTCACGACCAGGTCGTTGTCGCGGCTGTGGATGCCGATGATCATGCCTTCATACAGCGCGTCACCCGGCTTCACGAACATGCGGCCGCGATCCTGCAGCTTCCAGAGCGCGTAGGCCACGGCTGCGCCGTCATCCTGCGAGATCAGCACGCCGTTGCGGCGCTCGAACACCGAGCCATCCTTGACCGGTGCGTACGAATCGAAAATGTGGCTCATCAGGCCCGTGCCGCGCGTCAGCGTCAGGAATTCGCTCTGGAAGCCGATCAGGCCCCGTGCCGAAATCTTGTACTCGAGACGCGTACGGCCACGGCCGTCCGACGCCATGTCGAGCATTTCGCCCTTGCGTCGGCCCAGCTCTTCCATCACGCCGCCCTGGTGTTCGTCTTCGACGTCCACCGTCAGCAGTTCGAACGGCTCGTGCTTCACGCCGTCGACTTCCTGCAGCACCACGCGCGGACGCGACACGGCCAGCTCGTAGCCTTCGCGACGCATGTTCTCGACCAGAATCGTCAGGTGCAGCTCGCCACGGCCCGACACTTCGAACACGGTTTCGTCACCCGTGTCGCGCACACGCAGCGCCACGTTGTGATTCAGTTCCTTCATCAGACGGTCGCGGATCTGGCGGCTCGTCACGAACTTGCCTTCGCGGCCCGCCAGCGGCGACGAGTTCACGAGGAAGTTCATCGTCAGCGTCGGTTCGTCGACGGTGATCATCGGCAGCGCTTCCGGCGTGTCGACGGCGCAGATCGTCGCACCGATACCGACATCTTCAATACCGTTGATCAGCACGATGTCGCCGGCTTCGGCCGATTCCACCTGCACACGCTCCAGGCCCGTGAACGACAGCACCTGATTGATCTTGCGGCTCAGCACCTCGCCGTCCGGGCCGAAGCGCATCACGACCGGCTGGCCCGGCTTGATGCGGCCACGCGTGATGCGGCCCACGCCGATACGGCCGACGTAGGTCGAGAAGTCGAGCGAGGTGATCTGGAGCTGCAGCGGCGCATCCGGATCGGCCGGGCGAACCGGCACGTGCTCGAGCACGGCCTCGAACAGCGGACGCATGTCGCCGTCGCGCGCTTCCGGGGTCAGCGAGGCATAGCCGTTCAGGCCCGATGCGTAGACGATCGGGAAGTCGAGCTGCTCATCGGTGGCGCCGAGCTTGTCGAACAGATCGAAGGTCTGGTTGATGACCCAGTCGATCCGTGCGCCCGGGCGGTCGATCTTGTTGACCACGACGATCGGCTTCAGGCCGAGCGCCAGCGCCTTCTTCGTGACGAAGCGGGTTTGCGGCATCGGGCCTTCGACGGCGTCGACCAGCAGCAGCACCGAATCGACCATCGACAGCACGCGCTCGACCTCACCGCCGAAGTCGGCGTGGCCCGGGGTATCGACGATGTTGATGTGCGTGCCTTCGTACTCGACCGCGCAGTTCTTCGCGAGAATCGTGATCCCGCGTTCCTTTTCGATGTCGTTCGAGTCCATCACTCGCTCGACCATCTGCTGGTTCTCGCGGAAGGTGCCGGACTGGCGCAGCAGTTGGTCGACGAGCGTGGTCTTGCCGTGGTCGACGTGGGCGATGATGGCGATATTGCGAAGGGCGCGGGTCATAGAAACCTGATTTCGAAACCTGATGATCGGACACGCAAAAAGGCGCGTGTTGGATCAAGCCTCACGCGCGCAGCTGCAAATTGCATCCTGGAAAGCCAAGGATTATAGCATGCCCACATGTCGCAAGCTGAGCGCTTCGCTGCACTGCACACTCGACTGTCGCGCAAACGCCATCGCCGCGCAGTCAGGGCCGCCTGTCCGGGCGCGCACCGCGCCCTCTCCGTATCCGCCCCGATTGCCGGCCGCGTAACCCGGATGCATTATTTGCCGCGGCAAACATTCGCACCTATACTGCTGCCTAGTCAACTATTGCAGAAACAGCGGCCATGTCGGATTCCGATTCCCCTTCACGCCCTCCTCCCGGCCTGTCGCTGGCGGCCTACCCGATCAACGACAGCGTGGGCTATCTGCTTTCCCGCGTGCGTTCGCTGATGACCAACCTCGTCACCCAGCGCACGCAGACCGAACTCGGCATCACCGGCACGCAGGCCAGCATGCTGTTCATGCTCGCGGTCGGCAAGTGCTCGACCGCCGCCGAACTGGCCCGCGAATATGCGATCGACGCCAGCGCGGTGACGCGACTGCTCGATCGCGTCGAAAAGCGCGGGCTGCTGTCACGCGTTCGCAGCCACGAGGATCGACGCGTGGTCCAGCTCGAACTGACCGACGAGGGACGCGAGCTGGCCGAACGCATGCCCGAAATCTTCATCAGCGTGCTCGATACTTTGCTGGCCGGCTTCACGCCAGAGGAAGTCGGATTCCTGAAAAGCATGTTGCGTCGGATCCTCAGCAACTACTGCGGCGAGAGCGCGGTGGGTGGTGCCGGCGGCACGGGCAATCCGGCGCAGTAAAACGTGCCACAACAACAATTCCAGACGGATCGACATAAGGAAATCCTTGCAATGTCCACTATCCATCGAGGGCCGGGGACGGTAACGCGGCCGGTGCACGGCACGATCGCGGCGGCGCTTGCCGCGTTCGCGCTCGCCGGTTGCGCCAATTACATGGGCATCCATAGCGACAAGCAGATCGCGCCCGCCGCGCAGTTCGACAGCGCGCAGAGCCTGCCCGCCCAGGGCGGCCAATGGCCGAGCTTCGACTGGGCCAGCCAGTTCGGTGACGCACAGCTGCCGAAGCTGATCGACGAAGCGCTGGCGGACAACCCCACGATTGCCCAGGCCCAGGCGCGCATCGCCAAGGCCTCGGCCTACATCCAGTCGTCGCGCGCCACGTTGTTCCCGAAAATCGATGGCCAGTATTCGTGGACGCGCGAGCTTTATTCGGGCAACGGCCTGTTCCCGCCGCCTTACGGCGGCAGTTGGTTCAGCGAGAACAACGCGCTGGTCAGCGCCTCGTGGGATCTGGACCTCTGGGGCAAGAACCAGGCGCGCCTGAAGTCGGCCGTGTCGCAGCAAAAAGCCGCGCAGGCCGAGTTCCAGCAGGCGCGCGTGACGCTCGCCACCTCAATCGCACGCACCTACAACCAGCTCGCCCAGCTCTATGCATTGCGCGACATCGCCCAGCGCGAGATCGGCAACCGCGAGACAGTCGGCAAGATCACCGAAGGGCGCGTGGGCGCCGGGCTCGATACCAATGTCGAACGCCAGACGGCACGCGGCAACGTGGCGACCAGCCAATCGACGCTGTCCGAACTCGACGGCCAGATCGCCACGGTGCGCTATCAGTTGGCCGCACTGCTCGGCAAGGGCCCGGACCGCGGCCTCGCCATCGCCGTGCCGGTGCTGCAACCGGCCGGCGCCGTCACGCTGCCGGACAACATTCCCGCCGATCTCGTGTCGCGCCGGCCCGACATCGTCGCGGCGCGCTGGCAGGTCGAGGCGCGGCTCGCCGACGTCAAGGAAACCAAGGCCGAGTTCTTCCCCGACGTGAACCTTGCGGCCGGTTTCGGCTTCGACGCGTTCGGCTGGGGCCAGTTTCTGAAGTTCGCGAGCCGTCAGGCCCAGTTCGGCCCCGCCGTGCATATCCCGATCTTCTACGGCGGCGCCCTGCGCGCGCAGCTCAAGGGCAAGTACGCGGATTACGACCTCAGCGTGGCCGACTACAACCAGACGCTGATCGGCGCGCTCGAGGACGTCGCCACGCAGGTGGCATCGATCCGTTCGGCCGACCAGCAGATGGGCGACGCGCGACGCGCGCTCGAGGCCTCGACGCACGCCTACGATCTCGCCGTGATCCGCTACAAGGCCGGGTTGTCGCCGCAGCTTCAGGTGCTGAGCGCGGACATCAACCGGTTGTCCGCGGAACAGTCCGTCACGAATCTCGTGATGCGGCGCCGAGACCTGCAGATCGGCCTGATCAAGGCGCTCGGCGGCGGCTTCGACGCCACGCAGACGCCACTCGCGGCCGAGCCGCCCGCGGCCAGCGGCGCCACAGCCAGCCGCCAGCAGGCATCGAACTGATGCTCGCCACCCTCGCCCGATACCACTCGCACACCGACAAGAATCGACGGAGAACATCGCCATGAGCGACCCTCAACAGAACGCAGCCGGCGCATCCCAGCCGAACAACTCGAAGCGCAATCGGATGATGCTGCTGCTTGCCGTCATCATCGTGATTGCCGCGGTTGCCTACGGGCTTTACTACTTCCTCGTCGCGCGCTTCCACGAGGAAACCGACGACGCCTACGTGAACGGCAACGTCGTGCAGATCACGCCGCAGGTCACCGGCACCGTGATCGCGGTCAACGCCGACGACACGCAAACCGTCACGGCCGGCTCGCCGCTCGTCAAGCTCGACCCGGCCGACGCGCAGATCGCGCTGCAACAGGCCGAGGCCAATCTCGCGCAGACGGTGCGCCAGGTGCGCGGCCTGTTCGTCAACGACGATCAATATCGCGCCCAGGTCACCCTGCGCCAGTCCGATCTGTCCAAGGCTCAGGACGACCTGCGCCGCCGTGCGGCCGTCGCACAGACGGGCGCCGTCTCGCAGGAAGAAATCTCGCACGCGCGTGATGCAGTCAAGGCCGCGCAGGCCTCGGTCGACGCCGCGCAGCAGCAACTCGCCTCGAACCGTGCGCTGACCGCGAACACCACGATCGCCGATCATCCGAACGTGCTCGCCGCCGCCTCGAAGGTGCGCGACGCCTACCTCAACAACGCGCGCAACACGCTGCCGGCGCCGGTCACCGGCTATGTCGCGAAACGCTCGGTGCAGGTCGGCCAGCGCGTCGCGCCGGGCTCGCCGCTGATGTCGGTGGTGCCGCTCAACGCAGTGTGGGTGGACGCCAACTTCAAGGAAGTCCAGCTCACGCACATGCGGATCGGCCAGCCGGTCGAACTGAGCGCCGACATCTACGGCTCGTCGGTCAAGTATCACGGCAAGGTGGTGGGCTTCTCGGCCGGCACCGGTTCGGCGTTCTCGCTGCTGCCGGCGCAGAACGCCACCGGCAACTGGATCAAGGTCGTGCAGCGCCTGCCGGTACGTATCGCGCTCGATCCGAAGGAGCTCGAACAGCATCCGCTGCGTATCGGCCTGTCGATGCAGGTCGACGTCGATATCCAGAACGACCAGGGTGGCCAGCTCGGCAACGTGCAGAACACGATTTACCAGACCGACGTGTTCGCGAAGTACGGCGACGAAGCCAACGCCGAAATCGCGCGGATCATCGCCGAGAATGCCGGCGGCGCCGGCACGTCGCGCGCGTCCGCTGCGGCACCTGCCGCAACGGGCCACCCGTCCACGTCGAAATCGATGTAAGCGCGGAGCGCTCATGGCCACACCTCCTCAAGCCCATGCGCCGCTGAAAGGCGGCCAACTCGTGCTCGGCACGATTGCGGTGTCGCTCGCGGTGTTCATGAACGTGCTGGACACTTCGATCGCGAACGTCGCGATCCCGACCATCTCGGGCGACCTCGGCGTGTCGTCGGATCAGGGCACCTGGGTGATCACGTCGTTCGCGGTCGCGAATGCGATCTCGGTGCCGCTGACCGGCTGGCTGACCGATCGGATCGGCCAGGTGCGCCTGTTCCTCGCCTCGATCATCCTGTTCGTGCTTTCGTCGTGGCTGTGCGGACTGGCGCCGACGCTGCCGTTTCTGCTGGTCTCGCGGGTGATCCAGGGCGCCGTGGCAGGGCCGATGATCCCGCTGTCGCAATCGCTGCTGCTGTCGAGCTATCCGCGCGCCCGCGCACCGATGGCGCTGGCGCTCTGGTCGATGACCACGCTGATCGCGCCCGTGGCCGGGCCGATTCTGGGCGGCTGGATCTCGGACAACTATTCGTGGCCGTGGATCTTCTACGTCAACATCCCGGTCGGCATCGTCGCCGCGATCGTGACGTGGATGATCTATCGCAGCCGCGAATCGGTCACGCGCAAGGCGCCGATCGACGGCGTGGGCCTCGCGCTGCTGGTGATCTGGGTCGGCTCGTTGCAGGTCATGCTCGACAAGGGCAAGGATCTCGACTGGTTTGCCTCACCGATGATCATCGCGCTGGCGCTGACCGCCGTGATCGCGCTCGCGTTCTTCGTGATCTGGGAATTGACGGCCAAGCATCCGGTGGTCGATTTGTCGCTGTTCCGCACGCGCAATTTCACGGGCGGTACGGTCGCGCTGTCGGTCGGTTACGGCTTGTATTTCGGCAATCTGGTGCTGCTGCCGCTCTGGCTGCAAACGCAGATCGGCTACACGGCCACCGACGCCGGGATGGTTCTGGCACCGGTCGGCTTCTTCGCCGTCATCCTGTCGCCGATCACCGGCAAGTTCCTGCCGCGCACCGACCCGCGCTATATCGCAACGGCCGCATTTCTGGTGTTCGGGCTCTGCTTCTGGATGCGTTCGGGCTACACGACCGGCGTCGACGAATGGTCGCTGATGGCGCCTACGTTCATCCAGGGCATCGCAATGGCCGGCTTCTTCATTCCGCTCGTGTCGATCACGCTGTCGGGGCTGCCCGGCCATCGCATTCCCGCGGCATCCGGTTTGTCGAATTTCGTGCGGATCATGTGCGGCGGGATCGGCACGTCGATCTTCCAGACGGCCTGGGACCATCGCAACAACTTCCACCACGCGCAGCTCGTCGAGCAGGCCAACGTCTATAACCCGGTGTTCAATCAAGCCGTCGCGCAGATGAACAGCCTCGGGCTCAGCGATCAGCAGGCATATGGCCTGATCAACCAGATGACCACGCAACAGGCTGCGCAACTCGGGGTGAACGACCTGTTCTATCTGTCGGCCGCAATCTTCGTGGTGTTGATCGGGTTGGTCTGGATTACCAAGCCGGAAAAAGCCGGGGGCGGTGGCGATTCGGGGGCGGCGGCGTCAGCCGCACACTGAAATATTCGCGCATCGAGGTGCTGCGTACCAAAGAAAACGCCCGGTCGATCGACCGGGCGTTTTTCATTGCATTGTGCCGCGCTGTGTTGACGGTTCGCGCTATCAGGCGGCCTCGCCGCTGACGACCAGCCGTTCCGGCGCGAGCACGCCGTCAGTCAGGCGCGCAACGCCGAGCAGTTGATTCGCCTCGTCGTAGACGCGCACGCGCGCGCCCTCTTCCGCGCCGATTTCATGTGCGGCCGCAAGCCGCAAACGCTGGCCATGACGGAAGCGCTTTGCTTCGTCCGCATCGAGCGTCACACGCGCGAACGTGGACAGCAACGCGTCGACCGGCTGCAGCCAAGCATCGCGCTCGACGGCCGGCGCATCGGACAGTGCATCGAGTGTGACGGCATGTTCGAGCGTCAGCGCACCGACACCGGTGCGCCGCAGCGCGACCAGATGCGCGCCGCAGCCCAGCGCTTCGCCGATGTCCTCGGCCAGCGTGCGGACATAGGTGCCCTTGCTGCAGGTCACGCGAAACGTCACGTCGGGCAGCTCGCACGCCAGCAGATCGAGCACATGGATCGTTACCTGCCGGCCCTCGCGCTCGACCGTCTGACCGGCACGCGCGTATTCATAAAGCGGCTTGCCGTCGCGCTTGAGCGCCGAGTACATCGGCGGCACCTGCACGATTTCGCCGAGAAAGCGCGGCAGCACAGCCTCGATCGCGGCACGGTCGGCAACGACCTCGCGCGTCTCGATCGCCTCGCCCTCGGCGTCGCCGGTGGTCGTGCGAATCCCGAGCCGCATCGTCGCTTCGTAAGTCTTGTCGGCTTCGAGCAGATCCTGCGAGAACTTGGTGGCTTCACCGAAACAGAGCGGCAGCAGGCCCGTGGCAAGCGGATCGAGCGTGCCGGTGTGGCCGGCCTTTTTCGCCAGATAGAGGCGCTTGGCGCGAATCAGGGCATCGTTGCTGGACAACCCGATGGGCTTATCGAGCAGCAGCACGCCGTCGAGCATGCGGCGCGGCACGCGCGGCGGGCGTTGGGGAGCAGTCGTCATGGCAAAAATCGGATTCGGCAGCCGGACTCAGTCGTCTTTCGCGCGCGTCGAATTCGCTTGTTCGATCAAGCGCGACATCTCGACAGCCCTTTCGATGGTCTGGTCGTAGTGGAAATGCAGCGTCGGCACCGTGTGGATATGCAGGCGCTTGAACAGCAGATTATGCAAATGGCCGGCCGCGTGGTTCAGCGCATCTTGCGTCTGGTGGGGGTCGCCCGTCAGCGCCGTGAAGTACACCTTCGCGTGCGCGTAATCCGGCGTCAGCTCGACGCTCTGGATTGTCACGATACCGATCCGGGGGTCCTTCACTTCGCGCATGATCAACTGCGACAGATCACGTTGGATCTGATCGGCGATTTGCACGTTGCGATTGGGAGAAGTACGTTTCTTCGTCATGGTAAATCCGTCATTCCGTTCATCGAACGGGCGACGGCACACCGGCCGTCGCCATGAAAATGGGCGGGACAGGCCCACGCCTGCCCCGCCCATCAGCGTTCACGTCGGCCTTACAGCGTCCGAGCGACTTCCGTGACCTCGAACACTTCGAACTGATCGCCTTCGACGATATCGTTGAAGTTCTTGATCGACATACCGCACTCGAAGCCTTGCTTCACTTCCTTCACGTCGTCCTTGAAGCGCTTCAGCGAATCGAGCTCGCCCGTGAAGATGACCACGTTGTTGCGCAGCACGCGCACCGACGACGAGCGCTTGACCACGCCGTCCGTGACCATACAGCCGGCCACGAGACCGATCTTCGGCACCTTGATGACCTGGCGCACTTCGACCGTACCGGTCTGGGTTTCGCGCTTTTCCGGTGCAAGCATGCCCGACATCGCCGCCTTCACCTCATCCACTGCGTCATAGATGATGTTGTAGTAGCGGATATCGACGCCATTCGATTCGGCGACCTTGCGGGCTTGAGCATCGGCACGCGTGTTGAAGCCGATGATGACCGCCTTCGAGGCCGTGGCCAGGTTGACGTCGCTTTCGCTGATGCCACCCACTGCGCCGTGCACGATCTGCACGCGCACTTCGGCGGTCGACAGCTTGAGCAGCGACTGCACCAGTGCTTCCTGCGAGCCCTGCACGTCGGCCTTGACGATAAGCGGCAGGTTTTGTACTTCGCCTTCGCCCATCTGTTCGAGCATGCTTTCGAGCTTGGCCGCTTGCTGCTTGGCCAGCTTGACGTCGCGGAACTTGCCTTGACGGAACAGGGCGATTTCACGCGCCTTGCGCTCGTCCGGCAGCACGATCACTTCCTCGCCCGCGCCCGGCACTTCCGACAGACCCTGGATTTCGACCGGGATCGACGGACCTGCCGACTTGGTCGGCTTGCCGTTTTCGTCGAGCATCGCACGCACACGGCCGTAGGCCGAACCCGCCAGCACGACATCGCCGCGCGACAGCGTACCCGACTGCACCAGCACCGTTGCGACCGGGCCCTTGCCCTTGTCGAGCTTCGCTTCGATCACGATGCCCTTGGCAGCCGCTTCGATCGGTGCCTTCAATTCCAGCACTTCGGCCTGCAGTAGCACGTTTTCGAGCAGATCGTCGATACCGGCGCCCGTCTTCGCCGAAACCGGCACGAACGGCGATTCGCCACCGTACTCTTCCGGCACGACGCCTTCGGCGACGAGTTCCTGCTTGACGCGGTCCAGATTCGCATCCGGCTTGTCGATCTTGTTGATCGCCACGACGATCGGAACGCCGCCCGCCTTGGCGTGTGCAATAGCTTCCTTCGTCTGCGGCATCACGCCGTCGTCGGCCGCCACCACCAGAATCACGATGTCGGTCGCCTTCGCACCGCGTGCACGCATGGCCGTGAAGGCCTCGTGACCCGGGGTATCGAGGAACGTGACGACGCCGCGCGGCGTTTCGACGTGATACGCACCGATGTGCTGCGTAATCCCGCCCGCTTCACCGGCTGCCACCTTGGCACGACGGATGTAGTCGAGCAGCGAGGTCTTGCCGTGGTCGACGTGCCCCATCACGGTAACGACCGGCGGACGCGGCAGTTGCTCCGCATCGACGCCCACTTCGCCTTCGACCAGCAGGGCTTCCGGATCGTCGAGCTTGGCCGCCAAGGCACGGTGACCCAGTTCCTCGACGATGATCATCGCCGTTTCCTGGTCCAGCACCTGGTTGATGGTGACCATCTGACCGAGCTTCATCATGACCTTGATGACTTCGGACGCTTTCACCGACATCTTGTGAGCGAGATCCGCCACCGAAATGGTTTCCGGCACATGGATTTCGCGGCTGACCGGCTCGGTCGGCGCCTGGAACGACGAAGCGCTGTCCTGGTGACGGCCGCGCCCCTTCGGGCCACCACGCCAGCCACGATCGACACCACCGCTCGAATCGCCACGCGTCTTGATACCGCGGCGCTTCGAGGCATCGTCCTGCCAACCGCCCTTGCCTGCACCCGGCTTCTTGTTGCGGTCACCCGCACCCGGCGCTGCCGTGGTGGTGGTGGTCGCCGGCGCCGCCGGCTTCTTCGCCACGGCAGGGCGTGCGCCCGCTTCGCCTGGCGGCTTGGCCGGCTTGTGCAGCGTGCCCTTGGCTTCGGCAGCCTTCGGCGGCTCGACCGGCTTCGGCGGCTCGACGGCCTTGACCTGCGCACGACGCGGCGTTGCCATCATTTCACGAATCGCACGCGCTTCGGCTTCAGCCTTTTCGCGGCGCTTGCGGATTTCTTCCTGTTCGGCGCGCGCCTTGTCGGCAGCTTCACGCGCCGCATCTTCGGCCTTCTTCGCCGCTTCGCGCTGGGCCGCACGTTCGGCGGCCGCACGTTCTTCGTCTTGCGAGGACGATTCGGCAGCCTGCGGCGCGGCAGCCACTGCCGGCGCCGCTTGCGCCTGCTGCACACGCGCCGCTTCCTGCTCGGCGGCCTGCTGGGCCGCTGCCTGCTGCTGTTGCGCCGCTGCGGCTGCACGCTTGGAGGCAGCTTCTTCCTCGGCACGGCGACGCTCGGCTTCCGCAGCCTCTTCGCGTGCACGGCGCTCGGATTCTTCGCGTTCGAGGTGTTCCTGGCGCTCGCGAAGTTCCTGAGCCTGCTTCTCGAGCAGTTCCGCCTCGCGGCTGGCCTCTTCCTCGCGGCGCTTCAGCTCCGCGTCGGCTGCCACGTCGTCAACCTGGTCCTGATCGCCGTCGACGCCGTTTTCCGCGACATCGTCGCGCTTCACGAACGTCCGCTTCTTGCGCACCTCGACCTGAATGGTACGAGCCTTACCCGTCCCGTCGGATTGCTTGATTTCCGACGTATGCCGGCGGGTCAGCGTGATCTTGCGCTTGTCGGCGTCGGACGAGCCGTGCGATTTACGCAAATGATCGAGCAGACGCGCCTTGTCGGTTTCCGACAGCGCATCGTCTTCACTCGCTTTCTGGACGCCTGCCGCCTGCAGCTGCTCGAGCAGCACACCAGCAGGCATTTTCAGTTCCGCGGCAAATTGGGCTACGTTGTTACTCGCCATTCATTCCTCTTAATGCAAGGACCGATTCCTTGCGGTTAACATCGTGTCATGCGGCCTTCCGGCCGCCAAATATCAGTGCGCCATGGTCATTTCTCACTGGAACCAATGTTCACGTGCTTTCATGATCAGCGCTTTCGCGGCTTCTTCTTCCACGCCGGTCATCTCGACCAGCTCATCGACGGCCAGTTCGGCGAGATCGTCGCGCGTCTGCACGCCGTTCTCCGCCAGCTTTGCCAGCAATTCCGAGGTAATGCCATCGAGGCTCTTGAGGTCGAGCGAAGCATTCTCCACCTTTTCCTCGTTGGCGATCGCCATCGTCAACAGTGCGTCGCGCGAGCGATTGCGCAGTTCGTGCACCGTTTCCTCGTCGAACGCCTCGATTTCGAGCATTTCGTTCAGCGGGACGTAGGCGATTTCTTCAAGGCTCGTGAAGCCTTCGTCGATCAGGATGTCGGCCACTTCCTCGTCGACATCGAGACGCGCCATGAACAGGCTGCGCAGACGATCACGTTCCTCGCCCTGCTTCAGCGCGGATTCGTTCGGCGTCATGATGTTGATCTGCCAGCCGGTCAATTCGCCGGCCAGACGCACGTTCTGGCCGCTACGGCCGATCGCGACTGCCAATTCGTTCTCGTCGACGACGACATCCATCGAATGCTTTTCTTCATCGACGACGATCGACTGGACGGCTGCCGGCGCGAGCGCGCCGATCACGAACTGAGCGGGATCTTCCGACCATAGCACGATGTCGATGTTTTCGCCACCCAGCTCGTTGCGCACGGCCTGGACGCGCGAACCGCGGATGCCGACGCAAGTGCCGATCGGATCGATCCGCTTGTCGTAGGCGATCACGCCGATTTTTGCGCGAACGCCCGGATCGCGAGCTGCCGCCTTGATTTCAAGCAAGCCCTGCTCGATTTCCGGCACTTCCATCTCGAACAGCTTCATCAGGAATTCGGGTGCCGTGCGCGACAGTTCGATCTGCGGACCGCGTGCGGTGCGATCGACCTTGGCGATGTAGGCGCGAACGCGATCGCCGACGCGAAGGTTTTCCTTCGGGATCAGTTGATCGCGACGCAGCAGCGCTTCGACGCGGCCCGATTCGACGATGAAGTTACCCTTGTCGAGGCGTTTGACCGCACCGGTCATGATTTTTTCGCCGCGCTCGAGGTAGTCGTTCAGGATCTGCTCGCGCTCGGCGTCGCGAACCTTCTGCAGAATCACCTGCTTGGCGGCCTGTGCGCCGATCCGGCCGAATTCGATCGAGGGCACCGGCTCCTCGACATATTCGCCGACTTCGATTTCGGCCTTCTGCTCACGTGCCTCGAACAGCAGGATTTCGCGATCCGGCTCCTGGAGGCCGGCTTCGTCCGGCACGACCAGCCAGCGACGGAAGGTTTCGTGTTCGCCGCTCTCGCGATCGATATGGACGCGAATTTCGGCGCCTTCGTCGAACAGCTTCTTGGAAGCCGAGGCCAGCGCAGCTTCGAGCGCGCCCAGCACGACATCCTTGTCGACGTTTTTCTCGCGCGCCAGCGCATCCACCAGCATCAACACTTCGCGACTCATTGTTTGCGGCTCCTAAAGTCAACTTGCGGAATCAGGCGGGCTTTGTCGATGTCGGCCAGCGTGAAATCCAGCATGACCGCCTCGCCCTTCTTCCTCTCGAATTCCAAACCGATCGTTTCGCCGTTCGGCGCATGCAGAATGCCGCGGTAGGTCTTGCGGCCTTCCAGCGGTTTTTTCAGGGTGACGGAGATTTCGCTCCCGGCGAATCGCTCGAAGTCGACGAGCTTCTTCAGCGGCCGGTCGAGGCCCGGGGACGATACCTCGAGCCGTTCGTAATCGATGTTTTCGACCGTCAATACGTGCTGCAGCTGACGCGTCACCTTTTCGCAATCGTCGATCGCGATGCCGGCGGGCTGGTCGATATAGATACACAGCATGCCGCGCCCGGTGCGCTCGAGATCGACCAGCTCGTAGCCGAGCGCGGTGACCGTGGTTTCAATCAATTCCGTCAGTTGCACAGTGTCCTCTCAGGTGTTCGCGCTCGCCGTTCGCGATTCACCCGCAGACGCGCGCCTTGCCGGCGCAGGAAGCGCTACCCGAGATGCCCAACCGTTTCAGCAAAAAAAAATGGGCGAAACGCCCATCTTCTTACCTCTGGTGGTCGCACCTAGGCCGCACAACAAATCCGTACGCCCAGCGACTTTGCGATTATAGCGTTTTTAAATAAAAACGCAAAGTATCGCCTCATCAGCCGGCCCGCCGGGCCGGCCTCACATCGTAGTCAGACGGCGGCCGGCGGCCGGGCCGCCGCCGATCAGCGCCCGCGCGAGCGGTTGCGCTGCTGCTGCGGCCGTTGCTGACCACCGCGTGCGCCGCCCGCCGAACCACCGCCTTCGGGACGGCTGCCATTTCCATTGCGCGGCCCCTTGGCACCACTGCCGCCGCCGGCACTGCCGCCACGCTTGCTGCCGTTCGCGCCGTACGACATCCGGTTGCCATCGACATCGCCACCACCGCCACCGCTGCCGCCGCGGCGGTTACCGCCCGGCTTGCCGCCGCCGTAGCCGCTGCCCGGCTGACCGCCGTAGCCGCCCGTGCCCGCACCGAAACCACCACCACCCGGCGCACCGCGACGGCCGCCGCGGCGCGGCTGGTCGAGCTGGCCGTGGGTCGTCAGCACCGGATCGCGGGTGATGAAGCCCATCGAGGTTTCCATCGGATCCGGCTGACGACGTTCGCCCACGGCACCGTGCTTGCCGCCCTTTTCATCGGCGGCGATCTTCAGGCCGACGGTCGCCATCAGCTTGCGCACCTGCGTTTCTTCGAGCTCTTCCCAGCGGCCACGTTTCAAGCCGCGCGGCAGCGCGATTTCGCCGTGACGCGTGCGGATCAACCGGCTCACCATCAGGCCGACGGCCTCGAACATGCGACGCACTTCGCGGTTGCGACCTTCGGCCAGTGCGACGTGATACCAGTGATTGGTGCCTTCGCCGCCGCCATCGCGAATGCGCAGGAAATTGGCCGGGCCGTCTTCGAGTTCGACGCCGTGCAGCAGCTTCTGGCGCGAGGCTTCGTTGAGTTCGCCTACCACGCGCACCGCATATTCACGCTCGACGCTGTAGCGCGGATGCATGAAGCGGTTCGCCAGATCGCCGGACGTCGTCAGCATCAGCAGGCCTTCGGTATTGAAGTCGAGCCGGCCGACCGCGAGCCACTTCGCCGTTTTCATCGGCGGCAGGCGGTCGAATACCGAGGCGCGACCTTCCGGATCGGCATGACTGACGATTTCACCGGTCGGTTTGTGATACAGCAGCACGCGCGGCGGCTTGCTTTGCAGCTTGCGGCGCACCGGCTTGCCGTTGATCCGAACCTGGTCGGTCGGCAGAATCCGCTGGCCGATGTGGGCCGGTTCGCCATTGACCGACACGCGGCCCGCGACGATCAGCTCTTCCATGTCGCGACGCGAACCCATGCCGGCCTCGGCCAGCACCTTATGCAACTTCGGCGCATCGTCTTCCGGCGTCAGCACGCGCTTGGTTGCCTGCTGGCCACGGCGCAGCATCGGCGCACCCGTGCCGTTGCCGCCCGCCGAATTGTCGGCATCGAACGCCGGCGACGTGACATACGAAAAGATGTCGTCGGTGGGCGAAGCGGCGCCCTCGGCGGCCCGTGCATTTGGCGCGGCGCCTGCGCCACGCTTGCCCTGGCCTTGCCCCTGACGCGGCGCTGCCGCACCATCGCGCTTGACGGCGGTCTTGCGGGGCGCCTTCGGCGCGCCATCCTTGTTGCGCGGCGCACGAGGCGCGCGCGGTGCGGGTGCCGCGGCCGGCGCCTCGCTGGAGGCGACTTCGGCCGGTGCGGATTCCGCGCCTTCCGCCGTCGAATCGGTCTTCGATTTGGTCGCCGCGCGACGGCGCGCGATCAAACTGCGCGGCCCGCGACGCAGGCCGCGGCGGGGACGATCTTCGCCGCCGGCATCTTGCGCCGATTGCTCGGGAGCGTCGTCGGCGCGCGATGCCCGCATGGCATGCCCGGATTCGGACGAATCAGTGTCGTGGGTATCTGTCAAAACAACCTCGAAATGTCAGGTCTCGCGCCCGTCGCGGGCGCGGCAATCTCTATATGGCCGCGTCAAGCGCGGCGTTGCGCGGGTTCGTCTTCGTCCGGCGAGGTATCGCCGGGCGTTACGTCACCCATGGATTCGTCAGCGGCGGCAAGCCCATGCACCGGGGTTGCGCCAGACTGCGTGGTATCGCGGCCCGCTTGCGCATCTTCGTCGCGCGCTGCCTCGCCGGCGTCGATGACGACACGGCTTACTTCGTTCTCGACCAACGCAGGCCGTACGGGTTCCGCATCGGTTGCATCGATCTGGCGATCGGCAGACGCGATGGCCTTAGCCTCGTCTGCCGGCATTTCGTTTTCATGGGTGCCGCCGACGGCCTCGCCGAGCGCTGCATCGCCCGCATCCGGGCTGATGGTTTCGTCCGCAATACCCTGAGCGACTACGTCCGCTTGCACCTCGTCGGCCGCAACGGCAACGACATCGAGCGCCTCGCCATCGGCAAACTCCATCGACGCCTGGGCGAGCAGACTCGCTTCCAGATGCGCGGCTGGCTCTTCGAGCGCCGGCAGATCGTCGAGTGCTTTCAGGCCGAGATCGTCGAGAAACTGTTTGGTCGTCGCATAGAGCGCCGGACGGCCGGGTACGTCACGATGGCCGATCACCTCGATCCAGTTGCGATCTTCCAGCTGTTTCACGATCTGGGTATTGACCGTGACACCGCGGATTTCTTCGATATCGCCACGCGTGACCGGCTGCCGGTACGCGATGATCGCAAGGGTTTCGAGCACGGCACGCGAGTACTTCGGCGGCTTCTCCGGGTGCAGACGGTCCAGATAGACCCGCATGGCCGGTTTGCTCTGGAAACGCCAGCCCGTCGCCAGCGCGACGAGTTCAACGCCGCGGCCGGACCACGCTTCCTTCAATTCTTCGAGCAACGTTCGGACTGTATCCGCCGACACGCTGTCGGCGAAGAGCTTGCGCAGGTCGCCCAGCTTGAGCGGCTCCTGCGCACAGATCAAAGCAGTCTCAAGGACGATCTTCGCCTCTTGGGTATTCATGCAGCTAGGCCAGACCCTCTGGTCAAACGAACCGGATCAAAATGAAACAGACGAAAAGGAACAGAAGACGCGCTCGCCCGATTCTGATCGGTCATATTGATGGGAGCACGAACCGGGGGTGGCGAAACCTGCTTGATGCCTGACCCTGACCGGACGGAACAGCGCGAAACCGTGATGGAACCGCGTGAATGGTCGCCATCTTACGCACATTCCGGCGACGCGTAAAGCCACTCGCCGCTACGAATCGTCCCGCCCGCCACGACGGCCGGGCGGGACGCGCTGCTCGCGTCAGCGGCCGGCGCGACGCAGGAATGCATCGAGGCGCTCGACTCCGGCGTCGAGTCGCGCCACATCGCAGGCATAACACCAGCGCACGAAGCCCTCGCCCTCGTCGCCAAACGCCCGCCCCGGCGCCAGCCCAAGCCCCGCCTCGCGCACCAGCCGCTTGCAAAAATCGAGGCTGTCGTGCGCGCCCGGCAGGCGCAGGAACAGGTACATGGCGCCGTCGGGCGCTTTCACCTGTACGTCGGGCAGGCCGTTCAGGGCGTTGACGAGGTGATCGCGAGCGCGTTGCAGCGCGCCGGTGAATTCGGCGACGAACGGCTCGCCGTCGCGCACCGCCGCGACGCCGGCCGCCTGCACGAAACTCGGCGCACACGAGGTGTTGTACTCGACGAGCTTGGATAGCGCGTCCAGCGTGCGGGTCGGCGTCACCAGCCAGCCGAGCCGCCAGCCGGTCATCGCCCAGGCCTTCGAGAACGAGTTGACGACGATCACCCGCTCGTCGCGCGACGCCAGATCGAGGAACGACGGCGCGCCGTCCGGCCCGAAGGCCAGCCGCTCGTATACCTCGTCGGCCACGATCCAGATGCCGTGCCGGCGACAATGATCGAGCACGACGGCCTGCTCTGCGGCCGACAGGGTCCAGCCGGTCGGGTTGTTCGGCGAATTGACGAACAGCATGCGCGTGTCGGGGGTCAGCGCCGCCAGCAGACGGTCCAGATCGAGCTGCCAGCCATGTTCGCCATAGCCGAGCGGCACGCACTCGACTTCTGCGCCGAGAATCTTCGGAATTTCCACGAGATTCGGCCAGAGCGGCGTGACCGCCACCACGCGATCGCCCGCGCCCACCAGCAATTGCGCCGCCAGCATCAGCGCGTTGACGCCGGCACTGGTCACGGCGATATGCTCGGCGCGTGTCGCCCCGTGCCGCGCGGACACGTAGCCGGCCAGCGTTTCACGCAACGGCGCGACGCCGAGGTTGTGGGTGTAGAAGGTTTCGCCACGCGCAAGCGCCTCGCTGGCCGCATCGCGGATAAAGGCCGGCGTGACGCGATCGGATTCGCCGAACCAGAACGGCAGCACGCCGTCCACCCCGAATCCCGAATTCGCCACCTCGCGGATCAGCGACGGCCGCAGCGATTCGACCGTCATGCGCACATCCGGTGCGCGCCCCGTTGCATTGTCGACAGCGTTCAAGCCCCCTCCTCGTCAGTCAGTCGGTCAGTGCCGCCAGTGTAGCGGCCCGCACGGCAAAAGGGCGTCAGACCAGATCCTCGGCGCGCGCCGGCATTTCGCCGACCAGCCCCCAGATCGCCTCGGCGGCCGGCGACAGCGAGCGGTCGCGCCGCCGCACCAGTTCGACCGTGCGCTCGGCACGCGGCGTCAACGGCCGCGCCACCAGCGACGACCCGGCCGGCAGCGGCAAGGCCAGCCACGGCAGCACGCTGACCCCGATACCCGCCTCGATCAGCCCGAACACGGTGGCCGAATGACCCAGCTCCTGCACCACCGACGCGCCGACGCGGTGCAGGCTCAATGCCGCATCGATCAGCGGCCGGCTGCCGGACGCATAGTCGAGCAGCACGAGGCGCTGACCGTCGAGCGCAGCCCAGGGCACGCTCTCGCCGGCGGCCAGCGGATGATCGGCGCGCGTGACCAGGCAGAACGAATCGGTCATCAGCGGCTCGCACACCAGATCGGTACCCGGCAGCGGCCCGATCACCACCCCGAAATCGACTTCGCCCGATTTCACCTTGCGCAGCACATCGCTCTGCACGTCGTCGCGCAAGCCGAGCGTCACGAACGGGAACTGCCGCTCGGCGTCCGCCACGACACGAGGCATCAGCCGACAGGCGATCGTCGGGCTGGCCGCCACCACCACACGGCCGCGCCGTTGCTCCCCGATTTCACGGATTTCACGCAGGGCGTCGTCCAGGTCGCCGAGCAGCCGCGACACGCTGGCGACCAGGTTCGAGCCGGCGTCGGTGAGCTGCACGTCGCGCGTGGTGCGATCGATCAGCTTCAGGCCGATCTCGCCTTCGAGCTCACGCACACAGCGGCTGACCGCCGACTGGGTCAGGCCGATCTCGTCGCCGGCCCGGCTGAAGCTGCGCAACCGCGCCACCTCGATAAACACCCGTAACTGCCGCAAGGTGATATTCATCGCTTGTCCTCATCAATCCCGCACTTCGATGCGCAATTGTAGGGGCATCATCCGCCGCCGGTCCGCTATGTGTCGGTGCGGTGCAGCGAACGACCCGACGCACGCCGCGCGGGCCGGATTGCACAAGATTGGTGATTGTCCCGATTTGCCGCAGGGGCATTTTGGCGTCTCATACGCCCCTAGCTGACTTGGCCATAGCCTCGGTGCGGTGGGGCTCTCAAGGGGATAGCCACAGACTTGGCACGGTTCATGCGTTAAGTCGCGTACAGGGTAGCGGAAACCTTCGGATGCAACGGAGGATACGGAACCCCCACCTGGCATCCGATGCGGATCGGGTGCTTGAAGAGTGCGCGGCGCAGGGCAGCGCACCGGAGTTAGCTTCGCTGAGGTGAGGACATGATGCTGTTCGACGATTTGAAGGATAACGAATGGGCGCTGGTCGAAGGACTGTTCTGCGCGGAACCCGCACGCAGTGAGCGTCGTGGTCGCCCCCGCGTGGAAGCACGTTCGGTCGTGAACGCCGTTCTGTGGGTGCTGTCGACGGGCGAAGGTTGGTCGAAGCTGCCCGGGCGCTATCCGTCCCCGCCGACCTGCCGTCGGCGCTTCGACGAGTGGCAGGCCGATGGCACGCTCGCCGAAGTGGTAAAGCGCCTCGGCACCAGCGGCCGTCAAGTCTCGCTGCGCGGCCGGATCGGCGCCAGCGCGGTCAAGCCGCCCGCCCCCCGAGCCGCGATCGCCTGCGTGGCGCATTCTGGACCAATCCGGAATCGTGGCGCGCACCGGTGAAGATGGCGTAATCGTCCAGACGATTGCAGGCGGCCGCGGTTGCCGCCTGAAGTCTCACACGCCGACATCCTGCCGCCTCGCGGCGTCGGCGTGATTCGCGAGCCTGGCATGCTCGCGACGGCGATACATCTCTTTACCAATGCTTACAGCGCGCGAGTGCTCCCGCCCCTACCGTAAGGCTAGGTCAACAGGCCGCCTTGACGGCTTGAAGGGAGCCCAACCATGCCAAGCCGCTCGTCGCTCGCCACCGCGAGCGTGGTGCTTGCCCTGGCGCTCACCCCACTTGCGCTGGCCGATCAGCACGCCAAACCGCCGTCTGGCCATAGGGGGCAAGCAGGCCAGAGTCATGCACCGCCGTCACCGCCAGCCGCATCGCCCAATATCGTCCCGCGAGGCGACTTGCGTGGCGATATCGCGAGCAATGCACGCGTTCGCAACGGCAGCGCCCCACGTCCGACCGGTTTTGCACCGCGTCACTAACCGCACCTGCGTGGAAATTTCAGGAAATTCAGGAACTGCGCGCGACAGCGGCAGTCAGACCTTAGCCATGAGCACAGCCTGGCAACAGCAATGTACCCGGTAGCGCCCGTATCTCGCGATACGGGCGTTTTTTTGCTCGACTGGATGATTCCGGTTCCGCTGGCTACAGCCGGCTTTCGAGGATCGAAACGGCGCTCGCGTCGCTCAGTACGTAATCGTCGATCCGGCGATCCACCCAGGCGGTCGACCGCTCGGCGCGTTCAAGTCGAGTGAATTCGGCGCGGCCGGTGTCGGTCAGTATCGCGATATCGACCGGGGCGTGGAAACCCGGCGCCGGTGCGACGGTCTTCTGGCGCACCGTGTCCATTAGTCCGAGATTGCGAAGGTACTCGAAGACGTTCGGGCGTCGCGCCCAGGGAACCTGCCGGTACTGCACGCGCCGCAAGGCATCGAGCACTGCTTCGTTGGAATACGTGGCCATCTGGACTCTTTCTCAAAGTACAGCGATCCTGCAGGCGGTCCCGCCGGCCCGATGCTTCATGAGCCGGCGCCGCCACGCAACGACAGGCGGACGGACATTACCCCTGATCCCCCTGCGCCTTCCTATCCGCTCCGCGCCACATTTCGCGGCGCCTCGACCGGATCGAACTCAACCGGGCAAACAGTTACCTTACCCCATTCAAATTGATTCTGTTCGTTTCATTTGTGATGCTTATTGCAGCCACCGCGATCTTGCGCAAGCACCGATTCGTGCTTGCGACTACCGCGTTCGTGCTGCTCGCCGGACTGGCCAGCGGCTGGCTCGTGGTGCCGCTCCTGGCCATTGCCGAAGCCGGCGTCGAACCCGTGGATCCGCCCGTGATGAGCGGCCGCACCGCGATCGTCGTGCTGGGCGCCGGCATCGACCGCCGCGACGGCACGCTCGTGCCGCCCCGCGATGCGCTGGCCCGCATCGCCCGCGCCGCGCAAGTCTATTCGGTCTGCCAACGAATTGCCGCGCATTGCACGATGATCGTGACCGGTGGAGACCCTCACCACCACGGCATCAGCGAAGCCGAGTTCTACGCACCGTTGCTGCGCGAACAGGGCGTGAACAGCCACGACCTGATTCTCGAGCCGCGCAGCCGCACGACCTACGAAAACGCGAAATTCACGGCTCCCATCCTACTCGCCGAACATTACGACGCAACGATTCTGGTGACGTCGTCCTACCAGATGCGCCGTGCCCTGCTCGATTTCGCGCGCTTCGACATCACACCGCAACCGGTGTACGCCAACCGTCTTCGCGCCGAATGCGGTTGGCCCCATGCATCGAATTTCGTCGTGGCATCTCGCGCGCTGCACGAGATCGCCGGGATCATTCAATTTTACGCGTATCGGTGGCTGGGCTGGTTCTGATTCGATGCGATACCCGGCATTGCCCACGCCACGCCACCCCATATCGTGCGCACAGCCTTGTGGCGCGCGGATGTCCGGACGGCATCGCGCACCCCGATTGTCGCGACCGCGACACGCCGGCTCACCATTCCTGGCCGGAAGTGCACCGATCCGTCACTTTTGCTACACTCGGCTCACTCGGTTGCAATGCCGGACGGATCGGCAAACTCGGGTCCCATCACCACTTAGCGGAGGTAGAGCAATGAAGAAAATGTCCCTGGCTATTCTGGTTTCGATGTCGGCTCTGGCTGGCGCAGCCCACGCCCAAGAAAGCACGACGATCACGACGATCACCGATCCGGCCAAGATCGCCGAAGTCGAACAACGCGCTCAGGCCATTCAACAGCAACAGGATGCCCAGCGCGCTGCTGCAGAAGAACAGCCGATGCATCATCACGCAGTGAAGAAGCATCACCACGCGGCGAAGAAGGCTGCCAAGCCGGAAGCGGCTAGCCAGTAATCGGCACGCTGCGACAGTTTCCGCCAGCGCGGCCGCCAAGAGCCGAATCCGGTTTTTCCGGGTTCGGCTTTTTTCATGGTACGGCGTACGGCACGCGCTGTGCTAAAGTCGCGCACCCAAGTTATCCAACCGTGCGCACCCTGGTGCGGAGGACAGAATGAGCAATATCGAACTCGACATCGAATGGACCGAAGCGGCAACGCACAAGATCAAGCAACTGATGCCGCGCGGCTCGGAAGAGGCCTATCTCGCGCTGCCGCCGATCGAATGCCTGCCGATGGAAGGTGACGTGCTGTTTCTCGGGCCGCAAGGCAAACAGCAACCGTTTATCGTCGTGGAACGCCAATATCACCATGAGGGCGACGCGGACTGGACCATCATCCTGATCCTCGACGTACCGAACGCGCACTGACTCCGTATTGCGCCGGGCGGCGCCCTGCCGCCCGCAAGCCGCATCGCCTCACGCGATGCGCTGCATCACCCTCACCTCCGACGATTCAACGTGCCGCGAGTGCCCCATCGCGTCCCTATCGCTCGAATAATACAAAGCGACGCGCCTCGCCTGTCATCGCGGTGCCGGTCGCATTGCAACGCATCAGCCTCAATTCGCGGCGACGACGGCAATCTCCGGCATGCTTCGGCTCCTCTCTCGAAAAATCCGCTCCATAGAAACCAGCCTGCCCCGGCCTTCGTGCTCCCATCGAATTGAGGCCCCACAAAAAAAATTGCCCGCGCTTAAATAAAGCGCGGGCAAAACCGTCGCCCTACGAGGATAGGCGACGGGGCCAACGGGGCTCATGCTCGCGCATGAGCCATCAAGCCTGTCCGGCGCGGGGGCGCACCGAAACGATGACGATGACCGCGACGACGAATGCGGCGTCAAACCGCTCCACGTCACGCCACGCACGATGTGCGAAGGCAACATCATCCGAATGGTTTAAAGCAGCTTCTGTGCCAAGCCATAAAATCATCATAAGCCTTTGATTTAAATCGCTTAACGTTTATTCACACAGGAATCATAAGTGGACTGATCCGTCCCGTTACCGGGTAACGTTACGTAACGCCCCGTCATTCCTCATATCGTTTCCGGCGCGCCAAAGAAAAAGCCCGCCAGGCGGCGGGCTTTGTACAACGCGCTGCGACGCAGCGATCAGCGCAGTTGATTCACGAGCAGCGTCATGATCTGACGGCCCGGGCCGGTCGAATCGACGCCACCGTTGGCATCGACGACGGCAACGCGAGTCTGATCCTGCGTCAACGCCTTCACATTGACGAGATACTGCTTTGCCGTCTTTTCCTTCTTGCCGTGGAACAACTGGCTCCAGAAGCCCTGCTCGGCCGCGGTCAAATCCTTCGGATCGACGTAGCGCACGTAGTAGAGGCCCTTCGTGCGGTCGCGATCGTCCACCGTGAAGTTGGCACGGTCGAGCGCCAAACCGACGCGCAACCACGCACGATCGTACGGCTCCGGCAGCGTCACGTCGCCCGGCACCGTATCGGAATCGTTCCCGGCGTTGTCACGCGACGTCGGTGCGGCTGCATTGGCGACGTTCTGTGCCGCAACCGATGCCGCCGCGGCATCGCCGCCCTTGCCCGTAGCGGGTGCCGAGGCGCTTGTGATGGTCGTACCGCCCGTCTTGGCGCGGGTATCGTTCTGTGCGAGCGCCACCATCAGGCGCTTCAGGTATTCGGCTTCGAGCGCCGGATCGTTGGGCTTCGTTTCCCACTTGCTCGAATCGTTATTCGTGCCGGTCAGCGCTTCGCGCATGCCCTTCTGGCTGACGAACACATAGGTGCCGCCGCCCGGCGCGCTTTCGAGGCGCGTGCGGTACTTGTTGCGCTCGGCGGTGACATACGAGTTGCCCATCGCCTTCGAGATCACACCGCGAATCAGGCCCTCGCCAACCGACGGATGCGTTTCGTTCCAGTCGGTTTCCATGACCCCCTTGTCTCGCTGGTCGATGACCAACAGGAAACCCTGCTCCTGCCAGAAGCGGCGCACTTGCGGCCAGACCTCGGCGGGCGCCTGGGCGTCGATGACGAGCCAGCTTTCGGTGCCATCGCGTTGCAGATGCATGCCCGGCGTGACGGGCACGACGGCCGTATCGGTTTGCGGCGCGACCTGCTGCGTTTGCTGCAGGCTCGACAGCGAGGTTTCGCCACCGGCCGGCGGCAGCGAGCGCTGGTCGGCCGTTTCATCCATCATGTTCGGCGGCACCGCGAGCGATACCTCCTTGGTCCGGGAATCGCTCTTGTAGTCGATTTTCGTGGGCGACGGCGAGCTGCACCCTGCCACGAACGCACCGGTTGCCAGCACAACCGCAAACCGCTTGATAAGACGAAGATCAGACATGTTCAGGGAATCCTTCCGGCTAGAGGCCACGGGCACTTTTCCGTGGATCAACCGCGCATTTTACCGGGGTCACGCCGTCACGTGCAAAAAGCTGAGGGTCGTTTATGCCGATGACGGGATGCGGGAGGTAAATCTGTGAGCAAGTTAGAGAGTCAGGGCCGAGAAAAAACCAAAAAGCCCGCATAACCTTTTGGTTATGCGGGCTTTGTTCTTGGTCGGGGCGAGAGGATTTGAACCTCCGACCACCTGCACCCCATGCAGGTACGCTACCAGGCTGCGCTACGCCCCGAAAGAACGAAAGTATATCAGACAGTTTGTCTGCGCAGAACCATCATCGAGCACTTTTTTGCGGGGTCGCCCGCGCAACGCATCCTGCCAGGCATGGCAAACCACCATCCCGCAGCCGCAACGCGGCACGCAAACGTTTCAAAAATGAGGGAAAAGAGAAGCGACGTAGACGAATGCGCTAGCGGTCGCATCGCTGATCGAACGCATCCCCATCGCCATCCCCGCAAGGATGGCACCACCCATCAAGCCGTATTCCACGGCGGTCGCCCCTGACTCATCCGCCAGAAAGCGCGCCATCAAACCCTTCATGTTCATTCCCCAATTGCGTGGTCTTATATCTTTATTGATGCAAATCATACCTCGCACAAAATGACGAGTCCGTGGCGGCAACGAAAAAGTGTCACGCTTGTCGCGCGATTTCGTCACATTCCCAATTCGCGGCAGGCATCGGCATCGTTCGATGCGCCGAAATCGTGCCACGCCCATGTTTTTTGGTCGGCGCGCCTCCGCACACAACACAACTCATACGCTTGTTTGAATTTCCGCGTTTGAATTTTCGCCGACAGCCGCCCGCCGTTCGCGCGACGACTCGCTCCGCCGCGTCGCAGCACGGCGGCCGTGTGTTTGGTACGGCTTCTCTAGCTCGCCTATGCCAGACTTTCACGTAGTCGGATCGCACCGACATCTCGGCCCGGGCAGCAGCCACGCACCACGGGCCGACCGACAGGGAGACGATAACTATGCGGAAATCGGCATCGCGTGCTCATCGCACGCGTTTTGCGCTTGCGCTTGCGCGTCGCGCGAGTTGGCATGGCCTGTCGCGGCCGGTCGCCGCGCTTGCGATCGCCACCTTGCTGCTGGCCGCCGGCTGTGCGGAGCCGTCGGCCGACGCCCGCACCGACACCAATGCCACGGTACCGACGCTCGATCGCGACAAAGCCGCGCAACTGCAACGCGAACAGCAGATCGCACGCACCGTGCCGTCGCTCGGTTCGATCCATCTCGCCCAGCCGCGCCCCGTCACGTTGCGAGATTCCGGCCAGAACGGCGCGATCACGATGCTGCGCGACGTCGATTTCCGCATCGTTGGCGACCTCGGTTTCTACGTGCATCAGCTATCGGCCACGCTCGTGCCGTCCCGAGTGGGTGCGCCGATCGTGTTCGACGATCCGTCGACGTTCGCCATCGACGTGCATCGCGGCATCGTCACGCTCGACGACACCAAGCTCACCGCCGTCTTCAACAACTATCTGTTCGGCTATCGGAACGCGCCGCTGCGCAAGTTGAAGGTGTCGGCCGGCGACGGCACGATTCATCTGGAAGGCGAAATGAAGCGCGGCGGCTGGGTGCCGTTCTCGCTGACCGGCACGCTCTCGGTGCGCGCCGGCTCGCAGCTCGTGTTCCATCCGAGCACGGTGCGCGTGCAGGGGCTCGACGCCAATCCCGTGATGCGTGCGGCCAACGTCAAGCTGGCCGATCTGCTGCAGATCGATACGCCAATCGCGAAACTGACGGGCGACGATCTGGTCATGCAGGTCGACAAGCTGATGCCGCCGCCGCAACTGAAGCTGACCGTGGTGGCGCTGCGCATCACGCCGGCCGGCCTCGATCTGGCTTTCGACGACGGCACGCACGCCGGCTTCGCGATGCCCGACGGCGCACCGCAGCAGGCGATGCTGATTCGCGGTGGCGATGTGAAGTTCATGCGCTCGATGCCGATGAACGCCGACATCCTGATCGCGCCAACCCAGCCCGCCACGCGCGCCGCGCCGTTCGTGTTCGATCTGTATCACTACCGCGACCAGGTTTCGACCGGCTACTTCAATTTCGCGCCAAGCGGCGCGATGACGATCAGGATTCCGTCCTATGCGGGCGCGAAACCGCCGGCCAATGCGATCGGCGCGGCCGGCGCGCGCCTGAACGACAGCTTCGCCGACGCGCAGCAAGCGTCGCTGCGCGACGCGCGCCAACGCTGGTTCTCCGATGCGTTGGCCGGCGGCGGCACGGCGGCCGCCCCGAACACGGCCAACGCCGCCCCGGCCGACGAACGTCACGTATCGAACAAGATCACGTCGATCCAATTGCGCAACGTCGATTTCACGATCTCGGGCAACATCGGCTTCCACGTCGACCGGCTCGACGCGCAAATGGTGCCGTGCCGCCCCGGCGAACCGGTCGACCTCGACGATCCGAACCAATACGACATCAAGATTCTCGGCGGGTCGGTGCTCGAACCGTGGCCGGCGATGAACGCGCTGTTCAACGACTACCTGCTCGACTACACGCCCCGCGCGCTGAACGACCTGAAGCTTGCACCCGACGGCACGAACCTGCGCGTGACGGCGGGCATCCGGCTCTGGAATCACGTGCCGCCCGGTGTCTGGCTGCCGACCTCGATGAACGGCACGATCGCCGTGCTCGACGGCCGCCATATCGCCTACACGCCCACCCAGGTCTCCGTGCTCGGCGTGCCGCAGGCGAAGCTGCTGCGCGCGCTCGGCATCGAGCTCGCCTCGTTGACGCCGCTGCGCCGGCGCGGTGCCGAATTGCGCGGCGACGCGCTCGTGCTCGATCAGTACACGGTGTTCCCGCCACCGGCGCTGAAAGGCCAGTTGACCCAGGCCAGGGTCGAAGCGAACGGCCTGCGGCTCACTTTCAATCGTGCGCCCGATGCACCACCGCTGCCGAAGCCCGGCACCAGCGCCGCCAGCTATATCTGGATGGAAGGCGGCGACATGAAGATGTTCAACGTGCTGGAGACCAACCTGCGCGCGTTGATCGAAAACACGACGCAGCAAGGGCCGATGCAATTCGATCTGTACGGCTATCGCGCGCAGGTATCGAAGGGTTCGGTGCGCATGGCGGCCGACGGCACGCTGCTCGTCGACCTCGGCAAGACCAACCCGCTCGCGCCGTAACACATCACGCCAGACCACCGCATCATGAAAAAAGCCCGCGAGGCACTTGCCTGCGGGCTTTGTTTTGACCTGGCCACCACGGCCGCGCTGCCTACTTGCGTTCGAGCACGTCGATCACGGCAAGCAGCGCACGCCGCAACTGGTCGACATCCACGCCTTCGGCAACGCTGGCTTCCTCTGCCGCGGGAAACAGCGCCTCCTGCTCGGTGGGCATCGCGCTGCGATCCGAAGCATGCGAATCGAGCCGATTGCGTGCCCCGTTGATCGTGAACCCCTGCTCGTAGAGCAACTCGCGAATCCGCCGGATCAACAGCACCTCGTGGTGCTGGTAATAGCGACGGTTGCCACGGCGCTTCACCGGGCGAAGCTGCGTAAACTCCTGCTCCCAATAACGCAGCACATGCGGCTTCACACCGCATAGCTCGCTGACTTCACCAATCGTGAAGTAGCGCTTCGCGGGAATCGGGGGCAACACGACTTTCTCAACCGTCGATGTCATCGTCAGTCAACCGTCGGTAAGCGCGGAAGCCGCGCGGCAGCACGCAAGCGCGTGCAGGTCAGCCTTCTGCGCCGTTTTCGACGAGCGCCTTCAACTTCTGGCTCGCGTGGAACGTGACGACACGGCGTGCGGCGATCGGAATCGCCTCGCCCGTCTTGGGGTTGCGCCCCGGACGCTGCGGCTTGTCGCGCAACTGGAAATTGCCGAAACCGGACAGCTTCACGCTCTCGCCGTTCTCGAGCGCATCGCGGATCACTTCGAAGAAGGCCTCGACCATGTCCTTCGCTTCCCGCTTGTTGAGCCCGACGCTGTCGAACAGCAGTTCGGCCAGCTCCGCCTTGGTCAGCGTAGGCGTTTCGCCGGACTGCGCCGGCGCCACATCGCGGTTCAGGGCGCTGCGCTGCGCCGTCAGGAGGGCTTCGAATTCACTCGAGTTCATGTCATTCATATCTGCAAAACTTGCGCATTATCCCTGGTCAAAACCGACCGGAGCCTCGTGCCCCCGGCCGGCTCCCGCGTATCCCGGCGGCTCGGTTCAGCCGCGCAGACGCGCGCCGTGAACCTGCATGCTGCCAACGAGGGCCTGGATCGCGAGATCGACCGTTTCGTCCTGCAGCGTGCCGGCCGGGTCCTGCAAGGTGACGCGGAATGCCAGGCTTTTCTCGTGCGCGGCCAAACCACCGGAAGTGTTTGATTTTGCACGAAATTCGTCAAAGAGTACAACCTTCTGAACGAACTTGCACGGCTCGCTGGCGAGCGCATCCTTCATCGCGTCGAACAAGGCCTGCACCTCGATTTTTTGATCGACGACAACGGCGATGTCGCGACGCACCGGCGGGAATTTCGATACGTCGGACGGTGCCGGCAGCGCACGCGCGATCAGCGCATCGGTATCGATCTCGAACATCATCGGGGCGTGCGGCAGCTCGTATTGCTGCATCAGGCGCGGGTGCAGTTCGCCGACCCAGCCGACCGTCTTGCCGTCGAGCTCGATGCGGGCACTGCGGCCCGGATGCAGCGCCGGGTGTTCGGCCTTCACGAAGCGCGCAACGGCCGGCGCGAGCAGCGCCTCGACATCGCCCTTCACGTCGAAGAAATCGACCTGACGGGTCGCGACACCCCACTGCTCGTCGAGCTGCGGGCCGTAGGCCAGCGCACCGACGCGCTTCGGCTGGGCATAGCCCTCGACCGTCAACTCGCCCGCGGCCACCGACGCATCGGCGATGAACACGCGGCCCGTCTCGAACACGCGCACGCGCTCGGCACGACGGTTCAGGTTGTGACGCAGCACATTGACGAGGCTGCCGAACAGCGTGGTGCGCATCACCGACAACTGGCTCGCGATCGGATTCAGCAAGCGTACCGGCTGGGTATTGCCGGCGAAATCGCGTTCCCAATCCGCATCGACAAAGCTGAAGTTGACCGTTTCCGCGTAGTCGCGCGCGGCCAGCGCATGACGAATCGTGTGGATCGAACGCTGCGTTTCGTTGGTCGCGCGCATTTCGCTGATCGCCACCGGCGGACGCGCGGGAATGTTTTCGAAACCGTAGATGCGCGCGACTTCTTCGATCAGGTCTTCCTCGATCTCGATGTCGAAGCGATGCGGCGGCGGCGTCACGAGGAACGTGTCGCCGTCGCGCGTGAAGCTCAGGCCAAGGCGCGTGAAGATGCCGCCGATTTCCTGCGCGTCGATCGGTACGCCGATGATGCGATTCGCGCGCGCAACGCGCATGGCTACCGGCGCACGCACCGGCAGGTTCACGGATTGATCGTCGACCGGGCCGGCCTGGCCGCCGCAGATGTCGAGGATCAGTTGCGTGATGTGCTCGAGATGCTCGACCGTGGTCGAGTAATCGACACCGCGTTCGAAACGGTGCGCGGCATCGGTCGAGAAGTTGTACTTGCGCGCGCGGCCGCGCACGCTGTCCGGCCACCAGAAAGCCGCTTCGAGGTAGATGTTGGCCGTGTCAAGCGACACGGCCGTGCTGTCGCCACCCATGATGCCGGCCAGGCTCTCGACCTGACCTTCATCGGCGATCACGCCGACGGTTTCGTCGAGTTCGATCGTATTGCCGTTCAGCAGCTTGAGCGTTTCGCCACGCTTGCCCCAGCGCACGTCCACCGTGCCGTGGATCTTGTCCAGATCGAACACATGCGACGGACGGCCCAGCTCGAACATCACGTAGTTCGAAATGTCGACGAGCGCCGACACGCTGCGCTGGCCCGCGCGCTCGAGGCGCTCGACCATCCATTGCGGCGTCTTGGCGCGTGCGTTCACGCCGCGGATCACGCGACCCGAGAAGCGGCCGCACAGGTCGGGCGCGGAAATGCGCACCGGCAGCGTTTCATTCAACTCGACCTTGACCGGCGCAAACGCCACCGCCTTCAGGGGCGCGCCGGTGATCGCGGCGGTTTCGCGCGCGATGCCGTAAACCGACAGGCAGTCCGCCTTGTTCGGCGTCAGCTTGATTTCGAAGATCGTGTCGTCGAGGTTCAGCGTCTCGCGGATGTCCTGGCCGATCGGCGTATCTTCCGGCAGGATCATCAGGCCGCTGTGATCTTCCGACAGCTTCAGTTCGCGTGCCGAGCAGAGCATGCCCTGGCTCTCGACGCCGCGCAGCTTCGACAGCTTGATCAGGAACGGCTTGCCACCCTCTTCGGCCGGCGGCAGCTCGGCACCCACCAGGGCGACCGGCACCTTGATGCCCGGCGCCACGTTCGGCGCGCCGCAGACGATGTTCAGCGTCGCGCCGGTGCCGGCGTCGACCTGACACACGTTCAGCTTGTCCGCGTCCGGATGCTTGACCACTTCGAGCACGCGGCCGACGACGATGCGCGACGTCGCCGGCGCGACGGCGCGCAGCGATTCGACTTCGAGGCCGGCCATCGTCAGCGCGTGCGACAGCTCGTCCGTCGTCAATTGCGGATCGACAAAGGTTCTCAACCAGGATTCAGGGAATTGCATGGGTGTCTACGTTCGAAACAGGTTAGATCGGGTCGGTCGCGCGGCGGGCGTCGCCTGACGCGCCGCGCAGCCGGCTCACGCGAACTGGCGGAGGAAGCGCAGATCGTTCTCGAAGAACAGGCGCAGATCCTGCACGCCGTAGCGCAACATCGTGAGCCGTTCGAGGCCGCTGCCGAACGCGAAGCCGATGTAGCGCTCCGGGTCGAGACCCATGTTGCGGATGACCGTCGGATGCACCTGGCCCGAGCCCGAAATCTCGAGCCATTTGCCGGCGTTCTTGCCGTGTTCGAACATCATGTCGATCTCGGCCGACGGTTCGGTAAACGGGAAATACGACGGACGGAAGCGCACGAGAATGTCGTCGCGCTCGAAGAATTTCTTCAGGAAATCGGTGTAGACGCCCTTCAGGTCGGCGAAGCTGACGTTCTCTTCGATCCACAGGCCTTCGACCTGATTGAACATCGGCGAGTGCGTGGCATCGCTGTCGACGCGATACGTACGGCCCGGCGCGATGACCTTGATCGGCGGCTTGTTCATGCGCGCGTAGCGAACCTGCATCGGGCTCGTATGCGTGCGCAGCAGCAGTTGACGCCCTTCGGCGTCCTTGCCGTCGACGTAGAACGTGTCCTGCATCGAACGGGCCGGATGGTTTTCCGGGCTGTTCAGCGAGGTGAAGTTGTACCAGTCGGTTTCGATTTCGGGGCCGTCGGCCACATCGAAACCGATCGAACGGAAAATCTGTTCGACGCGTTCCCAGGTGCGCATCACCGGGTGCAGGCTGCCCGCACCGGCGCCGCGGCCCGGCAGGGTCACGTCGATGGCCTCGGAGGTGAGGCGTTGATTCAGGAGTGCGTCGGCGAGCGCCTGGCGTCGCGCGGTGAGCGCGCCTTCCACTTGCTGCTTCGCAACGTTGATGCGCGCGCCTTCGGTCTTGCGCGCTTCGGGATCGAGTTTGCCAAGCCCTTTCAACAGCTCGGTCAGCGCACCCGACTTGCCGAGAAAGCGTGCCTTCTCGTTTTCGAGCGTGGTGATATCGGCAGCCTGTTCGAAGGCCTGCTTCGCGTCAGTGACAATCTGGTCCAGATCCATTGATCCCATCATTTCCAACGTCAATCGTTCTCGGCGAGCAAAACGCTCGATCCAACAAAAACGGGGCTCGGATGAGCCCCGTTTTCGCTGCAGCGGCCGTGACTACCGGAGCCTCGCTGCAACTGACCATGCAGTGCTAATTTCGCAATTAGGCTGCAACGGCGGCTTTCACCTGCTTGACGATCGCGGCAAAAGCAGCCTTGTCGAACACCGCCATGTCAGCCAGAACCTTACGGTCGAGTTCGATCGAAGCCTTCTTCAGGCCGTTGATGAACACGCTGTAGGTCATGTCGTGCTGACGAACTGCCGCATTGATACGCGTGATCCACAGTGCACGGAACACACGCTTCTTGTTGCGACGGTCGCGATAGGCGTACTGACCAGCACGCATCACCGCTTGCTTGGCGATGCGATAGACGTTATTGCGACGACCGCGATAACCCTTGGCCAGGTTGATGATCTTCTTGTGGCGGGCCCGTGCGGTTACCCCACGTTTGACTCGAGGCATATTTCTCTCCTTGGAGTATCAGTTAGGGGTTACGCGAACGGCAGCATGGCGCGGACGGAGTTCAGATCGGAATCATGAACGGCCGTCGAACCGCGCAGGTGGCGCTTGTTCTTCGTGGTTTTCTTGGTCAGGATGTGACGCTTGAAGGCTTGACCGCGCTTGACGGTACCGCCCGGACGCACCACGAAGCGCTTTGCAGCACTCTTCTTGGTCTTCATCTTAGGCATAACAACTCCAGTTTATTAGATGGACGTGGGTGTGCGGCCGGCTTGCGCCCTGAACCGCCCTTTGAAACCCCAATCCACTTGTGTACGGCGCACACACTGCCCGTGCGCCGTCATGTTTGGCGAGCCGCCCTGGCCGGGCCACCCGCCGCACTGCTTGACGAACCGCCGTGCAAGGCACGGCGGTTCGCGCATTACTTCTTCTTTTTCGGAGAAAGCACCATGATCATCTGGCGCCCTTCCATCTTCGGCATCTGCTCGACTTGGCCCACTTCATCGAGATCGGTGCGCAGACGTTCGAGCACGCGCATGCCGATTTCCTGGTGAGCCATTTCACGGCCGCGGAAACGCAACGTGATCTTAGTCTTGTCGCCGTCTTCAAGGAAGCGCAACAGATTGCGAAGCTTGACGTTGTAATCGCCGTCGTCGGTACCCGGACGGAATTTGACTTCCTTGACCTGGATGACCTTCTGTTTCAGCTTCGCTTCGTGCTGCTTCTTGGATTCCTGGTACTTGAACTTGCCGTAATCCATCAGACGGCAAACGGGGGGAACGGCCTGCGGCGCGATCTCCACCAGATCAACATCCAGCTCTTCCGACTTGCGGAAGGCATCGGCGAGTTTCACGATACCGATGGGTTCCCCATCGACCCCGACCAGACGCACTTCCGGCGCATTGATTTCACCGTTGATGCGATGCGACGACTTATCAGTAGCGATGTTACGTTTCCTCTAAAAATTAAAAAAACGAGCCGCGCTGCCAGGGCGGTTACTTGAACGCCCGCAGATCCTGCTGCAGACGCTCAACGAAGGCTTCGACCGGCATTACGCCAAGGTCGACGCCGCCACGGGCACGCACGGCTACCGTTTGTGCTTCACGCTCTTTTTCGCCCGCCACCAGCAGGTACGGCACTTTTTCAAGCGTGTGCTCACGTATTTTATAGCTAATCTTCTCGTTGCGCAAATCGGCCTCAACTCTAAGCCCTTGTTTTTGCAACGATTGGGTTACGGCCTGTACGTATTCGGCCTGATTTTCCGCGATATTCATCACCACGACCTGCACCGGAGCCAGCCAGGACGGCATTGCGCCAGCGTGATGCTCGATCAGAATGCCGAGGAAACGCTCCATCGAACCGACGATCGCACGGTGCAGCATGACCGGCCGGCGGCGGCTGTTGTCTTCCGCCACGTACTCGGCGCCGAGGCGCTCCGGCAGCACCATGTCGAGCTGCAACGTGCCGCACTGCCACGACCGGCCCAGCGCGTCCTTGATGTGGTATTCGATCTTCGGCCCGTAGAACGCGCCCTCGCCCGGCAATTCTTCCCACTCGAGGCCGCAGGCCGTCAGCGCGTCGCGCAGGCCTTGTTCGGCGCGATCCCAGGTTTCGTCGGTGCCGGCACGCTGATCGGGACGCAGCGACAGCTTGATCGCGATCTGATCGAACCCGAAATCCTTGTAGATGCTCATCGCGAGTTCGTTGAACGCGATCGATTCCGAAATGAACTGGTCTTCGGTACAGAAAATGTGTGCGTCGTCCTGCACGAAACCGCGCACGCGCATCAGGCCATGCAGCGCGCCCGACGCCTCGTTGCGGTGGCACGAGCCAAATTCCGCGTAACGCAGCGGCAGGTCGCGGTACGAGCGCAGGCCGTGATTGAACACCTGGACGTGGCCCGGGCAGTTCATCGGCTTGATCGCGTAGTCGCGCTTTTCCGACTCGGTCGTGAACATGTTCTCGCGATAGTTCTGCCAGTGACCCGACGCTTCCCACAGGGAGCGATCCATGATCATCGGCGTCTTGATCTCGAGATAGCCGACCGCGTTCAGGCGGCGGCGGATGTACTGCTCGATCTGCTGCCAGAGCGTCCAGCCCTTCGGATGCCAGAACACCATGCCCGGCGACTCTTCCTGCATGTGGAACAGGTCGAGTTGCTTGGCGAGCTTGCGGTGATCGCGCTTTTCCGCCTCTTCCAGCATGTGCAGATAGGCTTCCTGGTCTTCCTTCTTGGTCCAGGCCGTGCCGTAGATGCGCTGCAGTTGCTCGTTCTTCGAATCGCCGCGCCAGTAGGCGCCTGCGACCTTCATCAGCTTGAAGACCTTGAGCTTGCCGGTGGACGGCACGTGCGGGCCACGGCACAGATCGGTGAACCCGCCGTGCGAGTAAAGCTTGATGTCGTCGCTCGTCGGGATCGATTCGATGATCTCGGCCTTGTACTTCTCGCCGATACCGCGGAAATACTCGGCGGCCTCCTCGCGCGACACGACGCGCCGCGACACCGGCTCGTCCTTCTTCGCGAGTTCCTGCATGCGCTTCTCGATCTTCTCGAGATCCTCGGGCGTGAACGGGCGGCTGTACGAGAAATCGTAGTAGAAGCCGTTGTCGATGACCGGCCCGATCGTGACTTGCGCTTCCGGATACAGGCTCTTCACCGCGTAGGCCAGCAAGTGGGCCGTCGAATGGCGAATGATGTCGAGGCCGTCTGCGTCCTTGTCGGTCACGATCGCCAGCGACGCGTCGTGGTCGATCAGCGTCGAGGTGTCGACGAGCTCGCCGTCGAGCTTGCCGCCGAGCGCGGCCTTCGCGAGGCCGGCGCCGATCGACGCAGCCACTTCGGCAACTGTCACCGGATGCTCGTATTGTCGAACTGAGCCATCGGGCAGGCGTATCGAAACCATAGCAATCTCCGTGATGCCGACAGGACGCGGCAGGCAATGCGTTAAAAAACGACAAAAAAAATGCGGCCCCGCTTTCGAGGGGCCGCATTTCGATGCATCCAAACTACAGGCGAATACGTTCCTCGACTAGCGTCGTTCCGAAGTGGTTCCGGTCAACGTTCGCGATGTCATCACGGTATTTGCCTTGTGCGTAGAGAAAATGTCTACTGCCGCTTCAGACTGATGCTGCCTGCTGAAGCCGATATCGTTGGTAGGCTCGATTGGATTCGAACCAACGACCCCCACCATGTCAAGGTGGTGCTCTAACCAACTGAGCTACGAGCCTAGAGAAACGAGAGTATATGGACCTTTTTCGACTCTGGCAAGCAAATTGTGCGGTGCGGTGATCATGCCGCCCCCATTCGTCAGGCCTTGCGTGTCGCGCGCACCACGCCCGACACGTCGCCGAGCAGCGTGCAGGCACGCTGCACCTGCGCCGAATTCGACACTTCCACGGTGAATTGCATGACCGCCGCATTGCGCCGGCTCTGCGTTTTCACGCCGATCACGTTCATCTTCTCGCGCGCGAACACTTCCGAAATATCGCGCAGCAGGCCCTGGCGATCGCTGGCATCGATGATCAGGTCGACCGGATACACCGACGCGCCGCGCCCGCCCAGCACATCGGCCGACCAGGTGGTTTGCAGCACGCGCTCCGGCGCGCGCTCGGACATGCGGCGGAACATCGCGCAATCGCTGCGATGGATCGACATGCCCTTGCCACGCGTCACGAAGCCGCTGATCGGATCGGGCGGCGCCGGCCGGCAGCAGCGTGCCAACTGCGTGAGCAGCGCATCGACGCCAACCACCAGCACCCCCGTCGAGGCGCCATGTGCGACGCTCGCACCGCTGCTGCGCTTCTCGAACTGCTCCGGCGCCTCGATGTCGGGCTCGGGCGGCGGCGCATCGGACAGCGCATGCTCGACCGTACGCAGGCTGAACTCTTCCTTGCCGACCGCCGCGAACAGTTCCTCGGGCGCCTTGAAACCGAGCTTCGCCGCCAGGCTGTCGAGGCTGACCGATGTCTTGCCCTCGCGCTGCAAGGTCTTTTCGACCAGCGCCCGGCCCCGCGTGATGATTTCCTGCTGATCGCTGAGATTGAAGAACGCGCGCACCTTCTGGCGTGCCCGCCCGCTCTGCAGGTAGCCGAGTTGCGCGTTCAGCCAGTCGCGCGACGGGCCGCCCTCCTTCACCGCGACGATCTCGACCGTCTGCCCGTTGGCGAGCGGCGTATTGAGCGGCACCATCGAACCGTCCACCCGGGCACCGCGGCAACGGTGGCCGAGTTCGCTGTGCAGGTGATACGCGAAATCGATCGGCGTGGCGCCGTGCGGCAGCGCGATCACGCGTGCCTGCGGCGTCATCACGTAAATGTGGTCGTCGTCGAGCGAGGTTTCGCGCAGTTGCGCCCAAGCTTCGTTGCCGGCCTCTTCGGGCTCGCCGTCGGTCACTTCCTCGCGCCAGGCCAGCAGTTGCCGCAGCCAGGCGATCTTCTCGTCGTACTTGTCGCCGGCCGAGAACTGACCGCCGTAGCCGCGTGCGCCAGCTTCCTTGTAGCGCCAGTGCGCGGCCACGCCGTATTCGGCGAAACGGTGCATCTCCTGGGTACGGATCTGCACCTCGAAGGCACGGCCATCATCGCCGATCACGACCGTATGCAGCGACTTGTAGCCGTTCGGCTTGGGCCGCGAGATGTAATCGTCGAATTCCCTCGGCACCGGCTGCCACAGGTGATGCACGATGCCCAGCACCGCGTAGCAATCTTTGATGTCGGGAACGATCACGCGAAACGCGCGCACGTCGTACAGCTCGGAGAAATCGAGCTCCTTGCCGCGCATCTTGCGCCAGATGCTGTAGATATGTTTCGGCCGGCCGCTGACTTCGGCGGGGATCTGCGCGGCCGCCAATTCCTGTTCGAGCCGCGCGATCGCCTGCGTCACATAGGCTTCGCGCTCGACGCGTTTTTCGTCGAGCAGCTTGGCGATGCGCTTGTAGGTGACGGCGTCCTCGAAGCGGAACGCCAGATCCTCCAGTTCCCACTTCAGTTGCCAGATGCCGAGCCGGTTCGCGAGCGGCGCATAGATATCGAGCGTTTCGCGCGCAACATCGGGCGGCGGCTGGCGCTTCGCGGCTGCGTAATAGCGCAACGACTGAAGCCGCGAGGCCAGCCGGATCAGCACCACGCGAATATCCTGCGCGAACGCGAGCAGCATCTTGCGCAGCGCTTCGATCTGCGCGCGGCGTTCGGCCTGCGCGTCGCGGTTGCCTTCGGGCACCTGGCGCGCGGCCAGCAGGCTGACCGTGCCAAGCCGCAACAGCTTGCGCACGTCGCTCACCAGCTTCGCGACTTCATCGCCGAAGCGTTCGGCGATTTCCTTCTCGGGATCGTTCAGATGCGGCGTCAGCGGGAACAGCGCGGCCGCCTGCACCGCGTGCGGATCGACATTGAGCGTGCGCATCAGCGCGACGATGCCGGCAGCGTGATCGACGAGCCGCTCGCCCGAAGACAGACAGGCATCGCCCGCGTGCTCGCGCACGAACGCGAGCACGTCATCGAACTCGGGGGACGCGGCGGCGTTGGAAGCGGGATCGACGTTCATCGGCTGACCGGCAAAGGCATCGGAGAAGCAGTGTAGTTAGTTCTTTTGAGCGGCGACGACCACGATTTCGACGAGGCAGGCCGGATTGGCCAGCTTCGCTTCGACGGTGGCGCGCGGCGGCGTGGCGCCCTGCACGACCCACGATTCCCACACTTCGTTCATCGCCGGAAAGTTCACCATGTCGGTGATGTAGATCTGCACCGACAGCAGGTTTGCCTTGTCGCTGTTCACTTCGGCGAGCAGGCGATCGATGTGGCCCAGCACTTCGAGCGTCTGGCCCTTGATGTCCTGCGCCGTGTCTTCGGCGATCTGGCCGGCCAGATAGACGGTACCGTTATACACGGCGGTTTCGGAAAGACGCGCGCCGACATGATGACGAATGACTGCCATGGAAATTCCCGGAAAGAAATGAATGAGGTTCGGCCGGCAGCTCGGGCGTACGCGCCCGGGAACCTGCGGCCGAACTGCATATTATGACGCGTCTTGCTCGAAAAATCGGCGGGCGATCGTAATCTGTGCCGGGTCGAGGAACGCCGGGGCATGGCCCACGCCCGCAATCTCGACACTCGACACCGCCTTCCCGCGTGCCGTCATCTCGGCGACGGTGGCCGCCGACAGCAGATCCGACCCGGCGCCGCGCACCACCAGCAGCGGCCCTGCGAACGTTTCGAAGGCGAGCCACAGCACCGCCTCGCCAGCTTCGAGCTGCTCCGGCGTGGTGGCACGAAACGGTTCGGCGATGCGCGGGTCGTAACGCACGCGCCAGCCGCCGCTCGCCGCATCGTGCGCCAGCAGCGGCGCGTTGATCTCGCGCCATTCGTCGCTGGTCAGCGGGCCGAACGACGCGGCAAGCGCCGCGAGATGATCGATGCCGGCCTGCTCGGTATCGAAATGCATGTCCTTGCCGAGATACTCGCCGATCCGTGCGAGCGAATCGGGTTCGATATGCGGGCCGACGTCGTTGAGCAGCATCCGCGCGATCGGCGTATCGGGCAGACCGCCGAGCACCATGCCGATCAGGCCGCCCATCGAGGTGCCGAACCAGTCGACGCGCTCGACATCGAGCCGCGCGATCAGCGTGACCATGTCGGCCACGTATTGCGGCAGGCCATACAGGCGCGGATCGGCCAGCCAGCCGGAGCGGCCTCGCCCGGCCACGTCCGGGCAGATCACGCGGTAGCGGTCGGACAGCGCGGCGGCGAGGCGGTCGAAATCGCGGCCCGAGCGCGTCAGGCCGTGCACGCACACGAGCACGCGCGGATTATCGGGATCACCCCATTCGGTATAGGCAAGACGATGAAGACCTGCCGGGCTCGCGCATTGCACATGGCGCTCGCGCGGCGAGGCGGAAGACGGGAAGGAATCGGACATCGATGCGTCCTCGCGTTGGGCCGGCCAGGCCGGCGGACCGGCGGGCCGGGACGGCCCGCGCGCAGACGCGCTCGATTGTAAACCGCTTCGTTCCACGCATGCGGCGACGCTCGGCACCGAAGCCCGTGACGCTTCATGCGCCTGTCACGCCCGCGTCATCGATGCGCCGCTCGATCGCAGCGATGTGACCGCGCTCCGGCCTGCAAGCAAAAACGCCCCGCGGCGCGAGCCACGGGGCGTTCGTCGAATCGGTGCAACCGCTCGGGCGGCCACCCCGCTTCGCTCAGGACACGGCGCTGACGTCGAGCGGCGCACCCGTCTTGGCCTTGACCTCGTCGACGCTCACGCCGTCGGCCAGCTCGATCAGCTTGAGGCCGTCCGGCGTCACTTCGATCACGCCGAGATCGGTGATGATGATGTCGACCACGCCCACGCCCGTCAGCGGCAGATTGCATTCGTCGAGGATCTTGTGCTGATCGCCCTTCGCGACGTGCTCCATCAGCACCACCACGCGCTTGACGCCCGCCACCAGGTCCATCGCGCCGCCCATGCCCTTGATCATCTTGCCCGGGATCATCCAGTTCGCCAGGTCGCCCTTCTTGCTGACCTGCATCGCGCCGAGGATCGCCAGGTTGATGTGGCCGCCACGGATCATCGCGAACGAATCGGCCGACGAGAAGATCGACGAACCGGGCAGCGTGGTCACCGTCTGCTTGCCCGCGTTGATCAGGTCGGCATCGATTTCCTCTTCGGTCGGCGACGGCCCGATGCCGAGCAGCCCGTTTTCCGACTGCAGCCACACTTCGACGCCCGCCGGCACGTGGTTGGCCACCAGCGTCGGCAGCCCGATGCCGAGGTTCACGTAGAAGCCGTCTTGCAGTTCCTTGGCCGCGCGCGCAGCCATCTGGTCACGATTCCAGGCCATGTCAGTCTCCTTTCGCGCGCACGACGCGTTGTTCGATACGTTTTTCCGGCGTCGCGTTCAGCACGAGACGCTGCACGAAGATGCCCGGCGTGTGGATGTGATCGGGATCGAGCTCGCCGTTCTCGACGATTTCCTCGACTTCCGCCACCGTGATGCGGCCGGCCATCGCGCACATCGGGTTGAAGTTGCGCGCGGTGCGGCGATAGATCAGGTTGCCCGACTTGTCGGCCTTCCAGGCCTTCACGAGCGCGACATCGGCCGTCAGCGACGGCTCCAGCACGTAGTGGTTCTCGCCGAACTGGCGGGTTTCCTTGCCTTCCGCGATCACGGTGCCGTAGCCGGTGTTGGTGAAGAACGCCGGGATGCCCGCGCCGCCGGCGCGCAGCTTCTCGGCCAGCGTGCCCTGCGGCGTGAATTCGAGCTCGAGTTCGCCCGACAGGTACTGGCGCTCGAATTCCTTGTTCTCGCCGACATACGACGAGATCATCTTCTTGATCTGCCGCGTTTCGAGCAGCAGGCCGAGGCCGAAGCCGTCGACGCCCGCGTTGTTGCTGATGCAGGTGATGTTCTTGACGGCAGTGTCGCGCAGCGCGGCGATCAGCGCCTCGGGGATCCCGCACAGGCCGAAGCCGCCGACGGCATAGGTCTGCCCGTCCGCGACGATGCCCTTGAGCGCGGCAGCCGCGCTTGGGTAGATCTTGTTCATCTTTCTGTCCCTTCCTCTATGGAAACCAGTCGAACCGGTTCGCGACGCGTGTCGAACCTGCCGCGTCATTCTAGACACCCTCGGATGATCCCGCGTTGACAACGCGGCACTTCCGTCGAGTGATTTGCCGGAAAGGGTACGATGGGCAGCCAATACGGCACAATACGCAAAAATACATAAGCGTTCACCACCATGCGCGAACGCCCGACAACACCGCCCGATGCCCGAACTCGATTACCAGACTGCCTTCCACCTTGCGCCGATCGGCCTCGTGCTGTCGCGCGACCGCGTGATCGAGGATTGCAACGATGCGCTCGCGGCGATGTTCCGCTGCCGCCGCACCGACCTGATCGGCCAGTCGTACCGCGTGCTCTATCCGTCGCCGGACGAATTCCAGCGGATCGGCGAGCGCATCACCCGGGTGATGAGTGCAACCGGCTGCTATGCGGACGAACGGATCATGAAGCGCGCCGACGGCGAGCTGTTCTGGTGCCATGTGACGGGCCGCGCGCTCGACCGCGCGGCGCCGCTCGCCGACGGCGTGTGGACCTTCGAGGATTTGAGCGCGACGCGGCGCGTGGCCGTGGAGCTGACGCCGCGCGAGCGCGAGATCGCCGCGCAACTGGCCACCGGCAAGACCAGCAAGCAGATCGGCCGCGTGCTGGACATCAGCTCGCGCACGGTCGATATCTACCGCGCGCGGCTGATGCGCAAGTACGGCACGGCGAACACGGCCGAGCTGCTGCAGCGGCTGCTCGGCCAATAACGGAGCGGCGCGCGGATGCGCCGTGCACGCGCCCTGCCGCTTACTCGACGCGCTGGCGCAGCGCCGCTTCGATCGTATCGCGCAGCAGTTGCGGCAATGGCGTGGATTTGCCGAGCGCGTAATCGACCCAGACGCAGCGCGCGTTCCCGCGCGCGTACAGATGGCTCGGATCGTCTGCCCGGGCCAGCTCGAACCCGGTGTCGAAGCTGCTGCGCCCCGGCTTGGCAACGGTCATGCGTGCGATCACGTCGCCCGGATAGTGCAACTGCTTGAGGAACTCCATCGAGGCCGTGACGATCACCGGCCCCTGCCCTTCGCCGTTGCCGCCCGCAATGCCGAGCGCCTCGAACCACGAGATCCGGGCCTGCTCCATGTAGCGGAAATAGACCGTGTTGTTGACATGGCCGAACGCATCCATGTCGCCCCACCGGATCGGCATCGACATCTCGAAAACGGGAACGTATTCGCTCATTTCACTTTCTTCCAGCAGACCGCCGCTTCATGCGAGCCCGAACCCGTCGTCGGCCGAGATGATCGAGCCGTTGACGAATTGCGACTCGTCGGCCGCCAGCAGCAGGAGCAGGCCGTCGAGATCCTGCGGTTTGCCGACGCGCCGGCGCGGCAGCATCGACTGCAGCTTGCGGCCCTGCTCGGTTTCCCACAGGTCGTGATTGATTTCGGTATCGATGTAGCCGGGGCAGATCGCGTTGACGTTGATGCCGTGCCGGCCCCATTCGCTGGCCATCGCGCGCGTCATGTGTACCACGGAGGCCTTGCTCATCGAATACAGGCCGATCTGCGGGAACACCCGCAGGCCGGCCACCGAGGCGATATTGATGATGCGATACGGCGGTTTGCCGTGGCCGTTGCCGCGCATCATCATCCGTTTGGCCACTTCCTGCGCGACGAAAAACGCGCCGCGCGTGTTGGTGTCGAACACGAAGCCGAAATCCTCGGGCGTCACGTCGACGAGCTTCTGCATCGTCGACACACCGGAATTGTTGACCAGGATATCGATCGTGCCGGCTTCCGTTTCGGCGTGCGCCACCGCGGCGCGAATGCTCTGGTGATCGGTCACGTCGAGCGACACGACGTGCGCCGCGCCGCCGGCTGCCTCGATCTGCGCGCGCAGTTCCTTGAGGCGCTCGATACGACGGCTCGCCAGCACGACTTTCGCGCCGGCCTCCGAGAGCACCTGCGCGAAGCGTTGGCCCAGCCCGCTCGACGCGCCAGTCACCATCGCCACCTTGCCTTCCAGATTGATCGAACGACCCATCACAACTCCCTTGCTGGATAGCCCGGCATGCGGCTTGCTGCCGGGCAGGAACCTTATCATATAAATAGAACGATCGTGCTAATCTAGCCGCATTCTGTTGCGGCAACCGTTTTATTTGATCGACAATACGCTCCCAATTAAAAAGCATTCTAACGGTTAGAGGAACGCTCATGACCCCCACAAGCCTGATCGAGCAATACGGCCCCCGAGAGTCGATGGAATACGACGTCGTGATCGTCGGCGGCGGCCCGGCCGGCCTGTCGGCGGCCATCCGCCTGAAGCAGCTCGCGGCGGAAAAAGGCGGCGAAATCAACGTCTGCGTGCTCGAGAAGGGTTCGGAGATCGGCGCGCACATCTTGTCGGGCGCCGTGATGGACCCGCGCGCGATCGGCGAGCTGTTCCCCGACTGGAAGGAAAAAGGCGCGCCGCTCAACGTGGAGGTGGCCGAAGACCGCTTCCTGTTCCTCAGCGAAACCGGCGCGAAGTCCGTGCCGAACTGGGCGCTGCCCGACAATTTCAAGAATCACGGCAACTACGTGATCAGCCTGGGCAACGTCACGCGCTGGCTCGGTCAGCAGGCCGAAGCGCTCGGCGTCGAGATCTTCCCGGGTTTCCCGGCCGCCGAAATCCTCTATCACGAAGAGGGTTCGGTGAAGGGCGTGGCCACCGGCAACCTCGGCATCGGCAAGGACGGCGAGCCCACCGAGAACTTCCAGCTCGGCATGGAGCTGCACGCCAAGTACACGCTGTTCGCCGAAGGCTGCCGCGGCAACCTGGGCCGCCAACTGATCGACAAGTTCCAGTTGAACGCGAACGCCGATCCGCAGGCCTACGGGATCGGCATCAAGGAGCTGTGGGAAATCGATCCGGCCAAGCACAAGCCGGGCCTCGTGATCCACACGGCAGGCTGGCCGCTCGCCTCGGACACCTACGGCGGCTCGTTCCTGTATCACATGGACAACAACCAGGTGGTGGTCGGCTTCGTGGTGGGCCTGGGCTACTCGAACCCGTATCTGTCGCCGTTCGAGGAATTTCAGCGCTACAAGACGCACCCGGAAATCCGCAAGTTCCTGGAAGGCGGCAAGCGCGTGTCGTACGGCGCGCGCGCCATCACCGCGGGCGGGCTGGTGTCGCTGCCGAAAACGGTGTTCCCGGGCGGCGCGCTGGTCGGCGACGACGCCGGCTTCCTGAACGCGTCGCGCATCAAGGGCAGCCACGCCGCGATCAAGACCGGCATGCTGGCCGCCGACGCCGCGTTCGAGGCCGTGCAGTCCGGCCGCGAGCGCGACGAGCTGACGGCCTATCCGGAAGCCTTCAAGCAGTCGTGGCTCTACACGGAGCTGTACAAGGCGCGCAACTTCAAGCAGTGGATGGCCAAGGGCCTGTATCTGGGCACGCTGATGGTCGGCATCGAGCAGAAGCTGCTGGGCGGCAACGTGCCGTGGACGCTCCATCATCAGCACGCCGACCACGAGATGCTGAAGCCGGCCTCGCAATGCACGCCGATCGTGTATCCGAAGCCGGACGGCAAGCTGACGTTCGATCGTCTGTCGTCGGTGTTCATCTCGAACACCAACCACGAGGAGAACCAACCGGCCCACCTGACGCTGAAGGACCCGAGCGTGCCGGTCAACGTGAACCTGCATACCTACGCCGGCCCGGAAGCGCGCTTCTGCCCGGCTGCCGTGTACGAGTTCCAGAAGAACGACGACGGCAGCGACCGCCTCGTGATCAACGCGCAGAACTGCGTCCACTGCAAGACCTGCGACATCAAGGATCCGACGCAGAACATCGTGTGGGTGACGCCGGAAGGCGGTGGCGGCCCGAACTATCCGAACATGTAAGCACCACCGGCGTTCCTGACGCCGGAAACGAAACGGGCCTCGCGAATCGAATCGCGAGGCCCGTTTTTCATGGCGGTGCCCGAAGGCTTACGGCGCTTCCGGCGCGATCTTCGGCGTGGCCGTGTGAACGTCGCCGCACTGCGCACGATGACGCAGCGCGTGATCGATCAGCACCAGCGCCAGCATCGATTCGGCGATCGGCGTGGCGCGGATGCCGACGCAAGGGTCGTGACGGCCGAAGGTTTCGACGACCGATTCCTCGCCGGCCTTCGTGATCGAACGGCGCGGCGTACGGATGCTCGAGGTCGGCTTGATGGCGATCGACACCGTCAGGTCCTGGCCCGTCGAGATGCCGCCCAGGATGCCGCCCGCGTGATTGCCGACGAAGCCTTGCGGCGTGATCTCGTCGCCGTGCTCGGAGCCGCGCTGCGCGATGCTTGCGAAACCCGCGCCGATCTCGACGCCCTTCACCGCGTTGATCGCCATCATCGCGTGCGCGATATCGGCATCGAGGCGGTCGTAGAGCGGCTCGCCCCAACCCACCGGCACGCCGGAGGCCACCACGTCGATGCGCGCGCCGATCGAATCGCCGTCCTTGCGCAGTGCATCCATGTAATCCTCGAGCTGCGGAACGATCTCGGCGTTCGGCGCGAAGAACGGGTTCTCGCGCACATGCGACCAGTCGACGAACGGCACGTCGATCGCGCCCAGCGCGCTCATGTAGCCGCGCACCTCGATGCCGAAGCGCTCGCGCAGCCACTTCTTGGCCACCGCGCCGGCGCCGACGATCGGCGCGGTCAGGCGCGCCGACGAACGGCCGCCGCCGCGGTAATCGCGGATGCCGTATTTCTGCCAGTAGGTGTAATCGGCGTGACCGGGGCGGAAGGTTTCGACGATGTTGCCGTAATCCTTGCTGCGCTGATCGGTGTTGCGGATCAGCAGCCCGATCGGCGTGCCGGTGGTGCGCCCCTCGAAGATGCCAGAGAGAATTTCGACAGAGTCCGGCTCCTGGCGCTGCGTGACATGGCGCGAGGTGCCAGGCTTGCGGCGGTCGAGTTCGAGCTGGATGTCGGCTTCGGTCAGTTCCATCCCCGGCGGGCAGCCGTCGATCACGCAGCCGATCGCGGGGCCGTGCGATTCGCCGAAGGTCGTGACAGTGAAGAGCTTGCCGAGGGTATTGCCGGACATGGGAGCCGTTCCAGGAGAAAGTCGGGGAAACCGCTATTATGCCAGCCGCCCCGCCTGTCGAGGGTGCGCGGCTCCGCCGACGCCCGATTGCACGCTATTCGCGCCCTATTTCCGCAAGCCGCGCAGTTCGGTCACCACCTTCTGCAACACGTCCGGCAAGGCCGCCGAGGACTCGATCGGCTCGCCGACCGCCAGCGTCAGGCGGCTCATCGCGCCCTTCTGCACCGGCCGCGGCCAGCGCGCATCGCTGTGCCGCGAGAACCAGCTGCCCCACAGCCCGCGCAGCGCCATCGGCACCACCGGCACGTCGGCGCGGCGCAGGATTTCGGTCACGCCGTGGTGGAACGTGTTGATCTCGCCGGTGCGCGTGAGCTTGCCTTCCGGGAAGATGCAGACCAGATCGCCGTCCTTGAGCGCCGCTTCGCAGGCCGCATAGGCACGCTCCAGCATCTCGGGATTCTCGTGGCGCGGCGCGATCGGAATCGCCTTGGCATGGCGAAACGCCCAGCTTGCGAGCGGCGTGCGGAAGATCCGGTAATCCATCACGAAGCGAATCGGGCGCGGGCTGGCGGCGGCGATCACGAGCGCATCCACATAGCTGACGTGATTGCAGACCAGCACCGCCCCCGTGTCCTCGGGAATCCGCTCGGCATGCACCAGGCGAATGCGATAGAACGTGTGCACCAGCACCCAGGCCACGAAGCGCAGCAGGAACTCCGGCACCAGCGAATAGATGTAGGTGGCCACCACCACGTTCAGCAGCGCCGTGACGAGGAACAGCCCCGGAATGCCGACGCCCGCATGCGTCAGGCCCATCGCCATCAACGCCGACGCCACCATGAACAGCGAATTGAGGATGTTGTTCGCGGCGATGATGCGCGCGCGGTGGGTCGGCGCGCTGCGGCTCTGGATCAGCGCGTAGAGCGGCACGCTGTAGAAGCCTCCGAACATCGCGAGCAGGAACAGGTCGGCCAGCACGCGCCAGTGCGCCGGCTGCGCGAGGAATTCGCCGACGTTCAACAGGTGCGTGTGCGCCGGCAACGCGTGGCTCGCGAAGTACAGGTCGATCGCGAACACGCTGATGCCGATCGAGCCGAGCGGCACCAGGCCGATCTCGACGCGGTTGCGCGACAGCTTCTCGCACAGCATCGAACCCAGGCCGATCCCGATCGAGAACGTGGCCAGCAGCACGGTCACGACGTCGGGGTTGGCCGACATCACGTCCTTCGCGAACCCGAAGAACGAGGTCAGGAACGTCGCGCCGACGAACCACAGCCACGAGATGCCGAGCAGGCTCAGGAACACGGTGCGATTCTGGCCGGCCAGCTTCAGGTTGCGCCAGGTTTCCGACACCGGATTCCAGTTGATCTTCAGATCCGGCTGCGGCGCCGGCGTCACCGGCACGCCCGAGGCCACCAGCCGCCCGATCACGGCGATCACCACGCAACTGACGGCCAGCAGCAGCTCGCCGCGCCCGTCGATGCCGGCCGCCGCGCCACCGATGATGGTGCCGATCAGGATCGCGACGAAGGTGCCCATCTCGACCAGCCCGTTGCCGCCCACCAGTTCCTTGTCGCTCAGATGCTGCGGCAGGTAGGAATACTTGACCGGGCCGAACAGCGTGGAGTGCATGCCCATCATGAACGTGCACAGATACAGCAGCGAGGCGACATGGGTGACGAAGCCGGCCGCGCCCACCAGCATCAGCGCGATCTCGAAGGTCTTGACGAAGCGCGTGAGGCGCGCCTTGTCGTACTTGTCGGCGATCTGGCCGGAGGTGGCCGAGAACAGCATGAACGGCAGGATGAACACGGCCGAAATCAGGAACGCGGCCGTCTTGGGATCGACGCCGTTGAATTTCGTGCTCTGGTAGGTGATCAGCGAGGTGAAGCCGATCTTGAAGACGTTGTCGTTCAGCGCGCCGAAGAACTGCGTGGCGAAGAAGGGGGCGAAGCGTCGCTGGCGAAGCAGGCCGAATTGCGACGAGTGCGAATGGCGTTCGTTGCGCCGCGTGGTGGTTGTCGTATTGGAATCGCTCATGCGCTCGGGGCGCGCGGCATCGACGCCGCACGCGGTCGGTGTGTCGGATCGAAAACGGCCGGCACGCGTTCGCGTACCGGCCGTGGGAAGATGCGCGGCCCGTCCTGCGCATCCGGTGTGACGGGCAGCCGGCCTTGGCAGGCTGCCTTGCTTCGGTGAGCCCGGATCAGTTCGCCGCGGGTGCCTGATGCACTTCGCCGTCCGGCTCGGGCGGCCAATCGCGGATATACGCCTTCAGCATGCGATTTTCGAAGCTCTGCGCCTCGACCACCGTTTTCGCGACGTCGTAGAACGAAATCACGCCCATCAGCACGCGCTTCTCGAGCACCGGCATGTAGCGCGCATGGCGCTCGAGCATCATCCGGCGCACTTCGTTGACGTCCGTTTCCGGCGTGCAGGTGAGCGGATCGTCCATGACCTTGCGGACCTGGACATCGCCGATCGCGCCGCCATTGGCCTTCAGGCGCAGGATGATCTCGCGGAACGTCAGGATTCCGACCAGATCGCCGTACTCCATCACGACGAGCGAACCGATATCGCGCTCCGCCATCGTATCGACTGCCTCGCGCAGCGGCATATCAGGCGTCACGGTGTACAGCGTGTTGCCCTTGACTTTCAGAATATCGCTGACGCGCATTCTTGCCCCCAAAACTGGATGGTACATAACTGGTTTTCGATCCTATCGGAAACCCCATCGAAAAGGAAAGCGCGAGGCCCGCCCGGCAAGCCCCTACGGCAGGTGCCGGGGGCGGTCCAGCCGCCGGTTGCGGCCTGCCGCCGCGAGCCGCACAATGGCCGCCATGACGAGACGGGCATGCCGCCCGCCCGGGAGACAGCCATGACACGCACCGCCCAAGGCGAGGATTTCGCGAATTTCGCCCAGTTCTACCCGTTCTATCTCGGCGAGCACAGCAACCGCGTGTCGCGGCGGCTGCATTTCGCCGGCAGCCTCGGCGTGATCGGCTGCCTGGCGATGGCGGTCGCCACCGGCCATTGGGGCTGGCTGCCGGCGGCCATCGTGTGCGGTTACGGGTTCGCCTGGGTCGGCCACTTCTTCTTCGAAAAGAACCGCCCGGCCACGTTTCGGCATCCGGTCTACAGCCTGATGGGCGATTGGGTGATGTTCAAGGACATCTGCATCGGGCGGGTGCGGCTGTAAGGCAGCCGCGGATTCGAGACAGATTCGGGACATTCAGGCCGTTTCAGGTGGCGGCGCGGCGGTCTTGCCGGCACTCGGTTCGCCGCCGGGGCCGCCGGTTTCACCCGCTTCGTCGGCTTGCGTCACGTCCCGCCGGGTCAGCAGGTCGGCCAGCGTCGCGCCGAGCGGCTCGCCCGTCAGCGCCGCGATCAGGCGCGTGCCGTCGATCGCCGCGCGGCCGCGCTGGGCCTGATAGAGCAGCTCGTCGCGATCGACCACGAACGCGTCGAACAGTTGGGAAACCGTCAGTTTCTCCGGGTTGGCCAGCAGGATGTAGCGCGACGCCGCGCTGCTCCCGCCCTCCAGCCGCGCGACCCACTCGCGATCCTCCATCGCCGACAGCAGCCGCTGCGCGGTTTCCATGCCACAGCGCACCATCACCGCCAGCCGCGCCGCCGAATGGCCCGGTTTTCCGGCATCCTGGGCGTCGGCCAGACGCGCCAGCAGCGCGACGGCATCGAGCAGATCGCTGCCCGGATAGTCGACCCGGTGAAACTGGCCGATGCGGATCACCGGCAGCGCCGAGGTCAGCATCGCCCCGGCCAAGGTGATCAGCCAGCTCAGATACATCCACAACAGGAACAGCGGCACCGCCGCAAACGCGCCATACACGGCCGTGTAGGTCGGAATCCGCCGCACGTAGTAACCGAAGCCGCGCTTGGCCAGCTCGAAGGCGATCGCCGCGCAGATCCCGCCCACCACGGCATCGCGCCAGGCCACCGTGCAATTCGGCAAAAAGACATAGAGCAGCGTGAAGGCCAGCACCGTCAGCGGCAGCGACGCGATCGTCAGCAGCCATTCGAACGAGTTGACCGAATCCGGCGCGCCCGCAAAGGCCAGCGACTTGGTAAACAAATAGGACGAGATCGACAGGCTCACGCCGAACAGCAGCGGGCCGAGCGTGATGATGGCCCAGTACGCCAGCACGCGCTGCGCGAACGGCCGCGACTTGCGCACGCGCCAGATCACGTTGAACGCCGATTCCACCGTCATCATCGTCATCACGGCCGTGACCACCAGCACGATCAGGCCGGCCGTGGTCAGCCCCTTGGCCTTCGCCGAGAACTGATTCAGGTACTTGAAGATCTGGCTGTTGAACTGCGCCGGCATCAGGTGATCGGCGAGAAAGCCCTGCAGCGACGACTGGAACGACGAGAAGATCGGGAACGCCGTGAACAGCGCGAACGCCACCGTCACGAGCGGCACCAGCGCGAGGATCGTGGTGAACGTCAGGCTGCCCGCAACCTGCGGGATGCGATCTTCCGCGCCACGGCGGGCGGCGAAGCGCGCGAGACGCTTGATGGTGTCGAGATCCACACTCAACTTCGGCAACGGCTTTCTCCTTCCGACGGCCTGCTCCGCCGGCTGCGCCGCGGTCGCACCCCCTATAATAGCCGCTCACTCAAGGGACCTATGAAAGACATCCTGGTGCTCTATTACAGCCGCCACGGCGCCACGCGCGATCTCGCACTGGCGATCGCGGCCGGCGTCGACGCCGTACCCGGCATGCAGGCCCGCATCCGCACCGTGCCACCGGTTTCCACCGTCTGCGAAGCCAGCGAACCCGATATCCCGTCCGACGGCCCGCCCTACGCCGAACTGCGCGACCTCGAGGAATGCGCGGGCCTCGCGCTCGGCTCGCCCACCCGCTTCGGCAACATGGCCGCGCCGCTCAAGTATTTCCTCGACGGCACCACGCCGCAGTGGCTCGCCGGCGCGCTGGCGGGCAAGCCCGGCTGCGTGTTCACGTCGACCGGCAGCCTGCACGGCGGCCAGGAATCCACCCTGTTGTCGATGATGCTGCCGCTCCTGCACCACGGCATGCTGATCGTCGGCATCCCGTTTACCGAGAGCGCACTGAGCACCACCGACGGCGGCGGCACGCCATACGGTGCGTCGCATCACGCACACGGCGGCCAGCCGGGCACGCGCCACGGCATCTCGGCCGACGAGAAGGCGCTGGCCATGGCGCTCGGCACCCGTCTCGCGCGCGCCGCCGCGAAGCTCGACGCCGCCTGATGGACGCCCCGCGCGCCGCGCCGCCCGCCGGCCGCCCCGCCTTCGCGCTCGCCGCGGCCGGCTGTCTGGCCGCGCTGATCGTGCTGTCGGTGGCGTGGGAAGTCTGGCTCGCACCGCTGCGCCCCGGCGGTTCGGCACTGATGCTGAAGGCCGTGCCGCTCGCGCTGATGCTGCCGGGGGTGTGGCGGCGGCGCCTCTATACGCTGCAGTGGGCGTCGATGCTGATCCTGCTGTACCTTGCCGAGGGCGTGGTGCGCGGCATGACCGATCGCGGGCTGTCGGCTCGGCTGGGTTGGGTCGAATGCGTGCTGGCGCTCGGCTTTTTCGTGGCGACGATTGCGTATGTGGCGCCGTTCAAGCGTGCCGCCGAACTGGCTGCCCGGCAGATCGGCACGGCCTCCGGCGCAGCCCGAGCCGAACCGGCCGACAATGAGGCCCATGCCGCGCGGCGCCCGCAGTCGGCGACACGCCCGCCGCGCCGCCCCTCCTGACCGAATTCGAGACACTCGCGATGACCACCTCCCCCGTCTTCCTCGATGCCTGCCGCGCTGCGATCGGCGCCGACCATGTGCTGACCGACGCGCAGGACACCGCGCCGTTCGTCACCGATTGGCGCAAGCGCTACCACGGCGCGACCTGCGCGGTGCTGCGTCCCGGCACCACGGAAGAAGTGGCGGCCGTCGTGAAGCTGGCCGTCGAACACCGTATCGCGCTGGTTCCGCAAGGCGGCAACACCGGTCTTGCCGGGGGCGCCACGCCGGACGACAGCGGCTCGCAGGCTGTGCTCAGCGTGGCGCGATTGAACCGCGTCCGTGAACTCGACGCGCACAACAACACCATCACCGTCGAAGCCGGCGTGATCCTGGCCGACGTGCAGGCACGTGCACAGGAAGCCGGCCGCCTGTTCGCGCTGAGCCTGGCCGCCGAGGGCAGTTGCACGATCGGCGGCAACCTGTCCACCAACGCCGGCGGCACCGCCGTCCTGCGCTACGGCAACACGCGCGAGCTGTGCCTCGGCCTCGAAGTCGTCACGCCGCAGGGCGATATCTGGAACGGCCTGCGCGGCCTGCGCAAGGACAACACCGGCTACGACCTGCGCGACCTGTTCATCGGCGCCGAGGGCACGCTCGGCATCATCACGGCCGCCGTCATGAAGCTGCATCCGCGCCCGGCGGCGCAAGTCACCGCGCTCGCCGCGCTCGAATCGCCGCATGCCGCACTCGATTTCCTGTCGCTGGCACAGCGCGCGGCCGGCCCGCTGCTGACCGGTTTCGAGCTGATGTCCGATTTCTGCATGCGGCTGGTCGGCAAGCACTATCCGCAGTTGCGCTACCCGTTCGCGACGCCGCACGCGCAAACCGTGCTGCTCGAACTGTCCGACAACGAGAGCGAGGATCACGCCCGCGCGCTGTTCGAGGCAATGATGGCCGAAGCGTTCGACGCCGGCCTCGTGGTGGACGCGGTGGTGGCCGAAAACCTCGCGCAGTCGCGCGCGTTCTGGGATCTGCGCGAACATATCTCGCTCGCGCAGTCCGACGAAGGCCTCAACGTCAAGCACGACATCGCCGTGCCGATCTCGTCGATCGCGCGCTTCATCGACGAAACCGACGCCGCCATCCAGCAGGTCGCGCCCGGCGCGCGCATGGTGACGTTCGGCCATCTCGGCGACGGCAACCTGCACTACAACGTGCAGACGCCCGAGGGCGGCGACGCCCGGGCCTTCCTCGCCGAATTCCAGGCGCCGATCAACCGTGTCGTGTACGACAACGTGCACCGCCATCACGGCACCATCAGCGCCGAACACGGCATCGGGCAACTGAAGATCGACGATGCGCAGCGCTACAAGTCGCCGGTGGAAATCGGGTTGATGAAGACGCTGAAGCAGGCGTTCGATCCGCTCGGGTTGATGAATCCGGGGAAGGTGTTGCGGTAAGCGGGCCAACGCGGCCTCTCACACCGAACTTCCCCAAGCAGGAGCTTTCATGTCGATCCGCGTGCGCGTGCTGTCCGACCTGCATCTCGAAGGCAACATGCCGGAAGCGATTCCCGGCGCCGCCGCCGATCTCGTCGTGCTGGCCGGCGACATCCACAATCACGCCGAGGGCCTGCGCTGGGCGGCCGAGAACTTCGATCCCGACGTGCCGGTGATCTACGTGCCCGGCAATCACGAGTATTACGACGGCGCGTTCGGTGCGCTCGAAGCCGCGATGCGCGACACGGCCCGCGCGCTCGACAACGTCCATTACCTGAACGGCGATGTCCACGTCTCACCGGACGGCCGCTTTCGCGTGCTCGGCACGACGCTCTGGACCGATTTCGCGCTGTTCGGCAACGACGAGGCCACGCTCACCAATGCAATGACGGCCTGCGCCCGCACGATGTTCGATTTCAACGGTGTGATTCAAGTGGATTGGGCCGCGGCCGGCGATACGGAACGCGGCGGCAGCCCGGGCCCCGGCGAATCGCGCGCCCTGACGCCGGCCGACACGCTGGCCCTGCATTGCGGCGCGCGCGCCTGGCTCGAAGCCGAGCTGGCCAAACCGTGGGCGGGGCAGACGATCGTGGTGACGCATCACGCACCGCATCGCGCCAGCCTGGCCGAACGCTACGCGAACGAGATCGTCTCGGCCGGTTTCATCAGCGACCTGACGCCCCTGGTGGCGCCGCCGGCCGCACTGTGGATCCACGGCCACACGCATACCTCGTTCGACTACGAGACGGCGGCCGGTACGCGCGTGGTCTGCAACCCGCGCGGCTACATTCGACGGAAAACGGGTGAACGCGAAAATCCCGCGTTCGCATGGGACAAGGTGGTGACGCTGCCAAACGCCACGCACACCACACACGCCACCTCGTTGGAACGGCTGTAACGCGCCGTAAACGACAACGGGCGTGCAACAAGCACGCCCGTGTTGCGATCGAGTGCAAACGATCGCGGAAAATCGTCACGCCGGTAGCAATCGGTAACAACCGCCCGCTGCCTACCCGCGAAAATGCCACGGAAAAGCCGGCGTTCATGCCGCCGGCTTGCCGACCCGGTTCAATACCGCGAAGAACGCCGCGCTTGCGCGTCGTCCGGGCGCCGAACCCGCACCGGCACCAGTTGGCGCTGCTTCGCGCGCAGCAGGTCGCGTGCACCCACGATACCCATCCAGCCGGTCACGGCCGCGAGACCCAACATCACCCAGTGCGCGCTCATCGATTTTCTCCGTCAGTCAGTCCGACATCCAATGACTCAACAGTAGCAAACCCTGCGCGTTTCAAGCGTAAAAAAATGTTGCGAGACCGAAAAGAAGTGTGAGCGCCCAACGATTCGACGCATCAGGTCTCGCGCGTGAATTGCTTGAGCGCCGTCATGTCGGCCTCGAGCGTGGCCGGCAGCGATTCGCGCATGAAATCGACCCAGGTGCGGATCTTCGCGTCGAGATATTGGCGCGACGGATACAACGCGTAAATGTTCATCACGTGCGAGCGGTATTCGGGCATCACACGCACGAAATCGCCGTTGCGCAGGCCGGTAATGGCCGTATAGAGCGGCAGCACGCCGATCCCCATCCCCTCGCGGATCGCCACCGACAAGGCCTCGGCCACGTTGACCCGGAACGGCGGCGACGCCACCGGCAGGCTTTTCTCGCCATCGGGCCCGACCAGCGTCCATTCGTCCCACTGGAAACCGGGCGCGACCATCCCGAGGCAGGTATGCGCGTCGAGATCCTGCGGCACCCGCGGCACGCCGTGCCGTTCGAGATAGTCGCTCGATGCGCAGGCCACGCTGAAGGTTTCGCCGAGACGCTGCGAGACCAGGCCCGAATCAGGCAGGTTGCGGTCGATCACGATCGACACGTCGAACCCTTCGTCGAGCAGGTCGGGCAGGCGCTGCGCGAGCGTCAGATCCACCTGCACCTCGGGATAGCGCTGCCGGTAGCGCGCGATCATCGGCACCGCGTAATGCTGGCCGAGGCTCGTCATGCAATGCACCTTGAGCTTGCCGGACGGGCGCGCGTGGGCGTCGCTGGCCTCGGCTTCGGCCTGATCGACATAGGCCAGGATCTGCTCGCAACGCTGCAGATAACGTTCGCCGGCCTCGGTCAGCGCGATCCGCCGCGTGGTGCGGTTCAATAGCCGCGTGCGCAGATGCGACTCCAGATCCGACACCGCGCGCGATGCATAGGCGGTGGTCGAATTGAGCTGCTGGGCGGCCGCAGTAAAACTACCCGCATCGACCACGCGGACGAACACACGCATGTTCTGAAGCGTATCCATACTGATTCCCCCTTGATTGCGGGCAGATTGTTGCACAAAGCCCCGGCAATATTATCTTGGATTTCGTAAAAATGCCTTGCACCCTTACGGGCTTATCTACCAATAACTGAAAAAATATAATCACTTCCCAGTCATCTATATCAGAACGGGAGAAAATCGTGCAGTCTCGGGCAACAAGAGGGACGCTTGCACTCGCGGTTCTTGCAATCTCAATAACAATGGCCGGATGCGCAAGCATGGGCAATGTTGCACCGCAATCGAAGCGCGTCGATCCGTCCGCGCTCGATGCCGGATCGGCGATCCGGGCGGCGAACCGCGATGCAGGCTGGCCCAGCGCCGATTGGTGGCGCGCTTACGGCGATCCGCAACTGGACGGCTGGATCACCGCCGCGCAGGCCGGCAATCCGTCGCTGGCGGCGGCCCAGGCGCGCGTGCGCCAGGCGCAGGCCGCCGCGCGCGTTGCCCATGCGGATGAATTGCCGCAGGTCGACGGCCGGCTGTCGCTCGAACGCGAGCACTGGCCCGACGACTACTTCTACGGCCCCGGCACGCTCTCGAACAGCAACACCTGGAACAACACCGGCACGCTGAACCTGTCCTATCACCTCGATCTCTGGGGCAAGGACAAGAACAACGCCGAGCGTGCGCTCGATGCAGCACGCGCACAAGCGGCCGACGAACGCGCCGCGCGCCTCGAACTCGAGGTCAACGTGGTGCGCACCTATATCGATTTCGCGAAGAATTTCGCGCTGCTCGATATCGCCCATCAAGCCTACGACCGCCAGCACGAACTCGTCGAGCTGGCGCAGAAGCGGCTGCGCGCCGGCATCGGCACGCAGCTCGAACTGAGCCAGGCCGAATCGCCGCTGCCCGACTATTCCCGCCAGATCGACAGCTACGAGGAAGCGGTGCAACTCGGCCGCCATCAATTGGCGGCGCTGGCCGGCAAGGGCCCCGGCGCGGCCGAGGCGCTCACGCGCCCGGCGCTGTCGCTGGAAACGCCGGCCAGCTTGCCTTCGGCGCTGCCTGCAGAGTTGATCGGCCGCCGCCCCGACGTGGTGGCCGCGCGCTGGATGGTCGACGCGCAGGCACGCGGCATCGACGTGGCCAAGGCGCAGTTCTACCCGAACGTCGATCTGATGGCCTCGCTCGGCGGCTTCGGCGTGGGCTCGGCGCTCACCGGCTTCCTGCGTTCGATGAACGGCGGCTGGACGGCCGGCCCGGCGATCACGCTGCCGATCTTCGAGGGCGGCCGCCTGCGCGCGCAACTCGGCGGGGCCGCAGCCGGCTACGACGAGGCCGTCGAACACTACAACCAGACGCTGGTGTCGGCGCTCAAGGACATCGCCGACAACGTGGTGCGGATCCGCTCGCTCGACACGCAGCGCAAGGACGCCGCGCGCTCGGTGTCGCTGACGCGGCGCAGCTTCGACCTCTCGCACCAGGGCTTCAAGCGCGGCCTGACCGACTATGTGAACGTGCTCGTCTCGCAGTCGCAACTGCTGCGCGCGCAGGAAAGCCAGACGCGCATCGAGGCGGAACGGCTGGCTGCCCATGCGTCGCTGATGGCCGCGCTCGGCGGCGGGCTCGATACGCCGGAAAACGGGCCGCACGATGCCGACACGCCGAAGGCCGCAGCGGCCACAACGGCCGCAGCGGCCGCAGCGCCGCTCGCAGCAGCGGGCGGCGCTGCCGCCACGGCATCCGGCAAACCGGCCGGCGCCGACACCGCCGCCAACCCGGCAGCGGCCCGCGCCACCATGGCCCGCCCGGCCGCCGCCACCCGCAGCGCCACCGCGCCTGCGGCCGACTGAGGGCGCCGACCATGTCCGCCTCCCCGTCCTCCCCCACCGCCACGCCGCCTGGCCGCCACCCGTTCGCGGCGCTGGCCGCCACGTTCGCCGACTGGGCGCGCACCGACGGCAACGCCTGGCTCTACCTCGTCAAGGCGCTGACGGCCGCGTTTCTCGCGATCGGCGTGTCGATGGTGCTCGACCTGCCCGCGCCGAAAACGGCCATGACCACCGTGTTCATCGTCATGCAGCCGCAAAGCGGCGCGGTGCTGGCCAAGAGCTTCTACCGCCTGACGGGCACCTTCGTGGGCCTGGTGGCCACGCTGACCTTCGTCGCGCTGTTCCCGCAGCAGCCCTGGCTGTTCCTGAGCGCCGTGTCGCTGTGGGTGGCGATCTGCAACGCGGGCGCCGCGCGCAACCGCAACTTCCGCAGCTACGGCTTCCTGCTGGCCGGCTACACGGCCGCGCTGATCGGCCTGCCCGCCTCGCAGCAGCCCGACACGGCGTTCATGACGGCGCTCACGCGGGTGGCCGAAATCGTCGTGGCGATCGTCTCGGCCGGGCTGGTCAGCGCGTTGCTGTTCCCGCGCTACACGGGCCAGCAGATGCGCACCACAGTGCGCCGCCGCTTCTCGTCGTTCGTCGATTACGTGACGTCGGCGCTGTCGGGCAAGCTCGACCGCGCGCAAATCGAGAAGGTGCACACGAATTTCGTGGCCGACGTGATCGGTTTCGAATCGGCGCGCAGCATGGCCGTGTTCGAGAATCACGAATCGCGCAAGCGCAACGGGCGGCTCACGCGCCTGAACAGCGAGTTCATGACCGCATCGAGCCGCTTTCACGCGCTGCATCAGTTGATGAACCGGCTGCGCGCCGCGCATGACACGACCGTGATCGCCGCGATCGAGCCGTACTTCCGCGAAATCGCGCCGCTGCTCGAACCGGACGGACGGCCGGTGCTCACCGCCGCCGAAGCCACGCGCGTGACCGAGCCGCTGCTGGCCTATCGCGACGCACTGCCGCAACGGCTGCGCGCCACCCGTGCCGAGCTCGAACGGCAGCCCGAGTTCCCGTTGCTCGATTTCGACACGGCCGCCGAGTTGCTCTACCGCTTCATCAGCGACGTGCACGACTACGCCGCCACCTACGGGTCGCTCGCCAGCGAGACGCACGAACGCGAGCGCTGGATCGAACATTTCGAGCCGAAGACCAACCTGACCGCCGCGTTGATCGCGGGCCTGCGCACCGGCGTCGTGATGATGCTGCTGGGCTGGTTCTGGATCCACAGCACCTGGCCGAGCGGCGTGATGCTGGTGCTGAACTCGGCGGCTGTCTGCGCGCTGGCCTCGTCGTCGCCACGCCCGAGCACCACCGCCGTGCAGATGGCCATGGGTGCGTCGTTGGGGGTGGCGATGGGCTCGCTGCTGATGTTCGTGATCTACCCGCGCATCGACGGCTTCGTGATGCTCTGCGTCGCGCTCGCCCCGCTGCTGTCGATCGGCATCTGGCTGACGATGAAGCCGAAAACCGGCGCGCACGGCATGGGCTACCTGATCTTCTTCAGCTTCCTGGCCGGCCCCGACAACATCACGCGCTACGACCCGACCGACTTCATCAACAACGGCCTGGCGATCGTGCTGGCCATGGTGGTGGTGGCGATCGCGTTCGGGGTGCTGATGCCGCCCACCGCGCCCTGGCTCAAGCGCCACCTGCTCGCCGACCTGCGCCGGCAGGTCGTGCAGGCCTGCGAGGGCCGTCTGACCGGGCTGCGCACCCGCTTCGAGAGCGGCGCGCGCGACCTGATGTTCCAGGCACACACGCTGTCGGCCGACCAGCCGGGCGTGCAGCGCGACGCGCTGCGCTGGATGTTCGCGGTGCTCGAAACCGGCAACGCGATCATCGACCTGCGCCACGAACTGAAGGGCCTGCCCGACGATCCGCGCTACGCGGCCTCGATGCCGTGGCGCGTCGCGATCCGCACCATGCGCCGCAAGGTCTGCGCGCTGTTCGCCGGGCCGAAGCCGGCGCGCTTCGACGCCGCGCTGGCCGCGACGATCGACGCCATCGCGGCCACCCACCAGGCGCTCGACACGTTCGCGCCGCCGGCCGAGGAACGCCAGCGCCTGCAACGCATCCTCAGTCACCTGCATCTCGTGCGCACCGCGCTGCTCGATCGTGACTCGCCGCTCGCGGCGCTCGACGGCAACGCCGCGCCGCCTACTCCGGGAGCCCCATCATGATGCCGCGTGAAATCGCCGTATTCGACGCGTACATGCCGACCGTCGTGCTGTTGTTCGTGCTCGGCGCCATCCTGACCTGGGCGCTGGACCGGGTGCTGGCCGCCACCGGCCTGTACCGGCTGGTCTGGCATCCCTCGCTGTTCCGCGCCAGCCTGCTTGTCTGCATCTGCGGCGGCCTGAGCCTCGCCGTCTACCGTTGAAATGAATCGAACCATGCTCCTCAAAAAACTTTTCGGCTTCGTCGCGACAGCCGTGATCCTCGTCGTCGCGATCCTGATCGGACACCGGCTGTGGGTCCATTACATGGACGAGCCGTGGACCCGCGACGGCCGGGTGCGCGCCGAAATCGTCAACGTCGCGCCGGACGTGTCGGGCGCCGTGGTCGAGCTGCCGGTGCGCGACAACCAGTTCGTGCACAAGGGCGACCTGATCATGCAGATCGACCCGTCGCATTACGCAATCGCCGTCGAGCAGGCCAAGGCCGCCGTGGCCGCGCGCCAGTCCGAGTTGCAGATGAAGCGTGCGGACGCCGCGCGCCGCGCCGATCTCGACGCCGCCGTGGTGTCGAAGGAAAACCGCGAGAACGCCGCGCAAACCGCCTCGGGCGCCGCCGCCCAGCTCCAGCAGGCCAACGCCGCGCTCGACGCCGCCAAGCTGAACCTCGAACGCACGCGGGTGATCGCGCCGGTAGACGGCTACATCACCAACCTGAACGTGTTCAAGGGCGACTACGCGACAGCCGGCAACGCCAAGCTCGCGATCATCGACAGCCATTCGTTCTGGGTCTACGGCTACTTCGAGGAAACCAAGCTGCCGCGCGTGAAGCTCGGCGCGAAGGCCGAGATGCGGCTGATGAGCGGCGGCGTGCTGAAGGGCCATGTCGACAGCTTCGCGCGCGGCATCTACGACCGCGACAACCCGCAAAGCCGCGATCTGGTGGCCGATGTCAATCCGACCTTCAACTGGGTGCGCCTCGCGCAACGCGTGCCGGTGCGCATCCATATCGACGAAGTGCCGGACGGCGTGGTGCTGTCGGCCGGCACCACCTGCACGGTGATCGTCGACGAGGGCAAGCCGCAGGCGGGCGCCGAACGGAAGAGTCCGGCCACCGCCGCGCCCGCGCATTCCTGAACCTCGCCGCCCCGGCTGCCATGAAAATGTCCGCTATCGAATCTTTCAAGCAGGCATGCAGCGGGGCGAAAGATCTTATGGGGCGACAGGTTAAGCCGGATTCCGGCCGTTGCTTGGCTCTCGCCGCTTTTGGAGCCGGGTGCCGCATAGGCGCTTTGGCCTGCCCATCGGCAGCCATTTTTTCTCGCGAGCGGGGCGCGACGACACATTGATCGGGTTGGCCCATGAACTGGAGCAAGCGCCCCCCGGGGCTACCCGACAGCCTGTGATCGGCGGCCCCAAGGCCATCCTGCGCGGCCCCAACGTCAGGCGCGGCGCCCATCGGTACCGCACCTACCTCACCATGACGCCATCCGCCAGCCTTGCTCGGTCGCTGTCAAGCGATCCGTCAAGCCAAGGCCATTCATGAATGGATCGTCGTGCGACACCACCATCAAAGCGCCTCGATAGCCGCGCAGCATGGCCTCCAGCGCCTGCACCGAAGGCAGGTCTAGGTGGTTGCTGGGCTCGTCCAGCAATAGCAGTTGCGCCGGCGGGTCGGCGTAAAGCACACATGCCAGCGCCGCCTTCAGGCGTTCCCCACCACTGAGCGAACCGCCAGGCGCCGTGATTTTCCGGGCATCCAGGCCGAGCTGCGCTAGGCGCATACGCAGTTCGCCTTCGGTGGCCATGCGGTTGGCTCCCAGCATCTGCTCCAGCACTGTACGCTGCGGCTCCAGGTTGGCCAGCCGTTGGTCCAGATAGACACCCTCTACAGAAATCTTGCATATCCCGGACAAGGGTTGAAGTTGGCGGGCGAGCACTTTGAGCAAGGTGGACTTGCCGCAGCCGTTGGGTCCGACAACGCCGACACGCTGCTGCCCGGCCAACATCAAGCTGATGCGGCGCGTGGCAGCCGGAACAAAGGGCAGTTCCACGTCTTCCAGTTCCGCGACTCGTCGCTGCGAAGGCGCGGCGACCGGCAAAGAGTGCACCACGATCGCCCAATCTTCTTCGACCTGTTGCGCGGCCTCGTGCACGCGCTGGGCGAGTCGCTCCCGGGTGGCCGCATGCTGTTGGCGCAACTTTCCCGCCGAACTCTCGCTGCGTTCCTTCTGGCGGTCCAGCAGGATCTTGGCTTGATTGGCTTCGTGCCCATGCCGATTGCCGCGGGCCTGCCGCCGTTCCTGGCGCTCGCGCTGCTCGCGCAGGGACTGTTCTTCGCGTTGGCGTTCGAGCTTGCGCTGTTCGAGCTGCTGGATGGCGTTCTGCCGCTCCTGCTCCTTGCACTGCGCGTAGAAGGTGTAGTTGCCGCCATAGTTGCGCAGTCCCAGAGACGACAATTCCACGATTCGCGCCATTGTCTCCAACAATTGCCGGTCGTGGCTCACCACCAGCAGCCCGCGCGGCCAACGCTGCAACTGCTCGATCAACGCCTCGCGGTTGAATCGGTCGAGATGATTACTGGGTTCGTCCAGAATGAGGAAATCGGCATCCGACAAAAAGGCGCCGATCAGCGTGACGCGCATGGCCTGGCCGCCACTGAGTGCGCTGACAGGCGTGGAAGCATCGAGATGACCCAGGCCATTGCGTTCCAATTCGTGCTGCAGGCGCAGGCGTACATCCCAACGGTCGCCCACGGCATCGAAATCCTCGGCCTCACTGCTGCCCGCTTCGATGCGCTGCAGCGCATCGAGTGTGGCCTGCACCCCTGCCAGGCCCGCAACGGTGCCCCCCGCCGGAAGCGATACCTGCTGGGCCAAGTAATACACGCTGCCCGAGCGCACACAGCGCCCAGCCGTCGGCTGCACCTGTCCCGCCAGCATGCGCGCCAGCACCGTCTTGCCGACGCCATTGCGCCCGACCAGACCGGTGGGATGGTGGTCAAGCTGTTCGTCGAGTTCGGAGAAGAGCGTCCTGCCGTCCGGCAGAATATAAGACACGCCTTCCAGCGAAAGATAGGGACTCGTCATGTGTCATTTCCAAGGATGCCAAGAACTCCCCCTGTTCGTGGGGGTAGGTGGAGACTGGCCGTCGTATAGACGGCGGCATCAAGGACGCATGACGAATACCTCGGTAATGTGTGGTCGCAGCGCAATTTTAAAAACATCTGCGACAGCGCGCAAAGTCGTGCTGTCCACAAAGGCAGAAGCAGGCGCGCTTGCCAACCCCGGCGATACTACGTGAGTCTCGAAGCGGGCGATTGGGTACCGATGCTTCGCCTGAGCGGTTGATCAACCTGCCGTACCGGGCTTCGGCGTAGTCCAGCGAAGTTCGGTGCCGGAGTCATGGTGAAATGAAAAACCCCGCGCTGCCTGACGCATCGCGGGGTTTTTCGTTGGTGCCGGAAACGGACGAAGCGGGCGCCCGGCGCTTCGCGTCTCAGCCCGCCACGCGGAAGTGCCCCACCAGCGCCTTCAGCGATTGCGCCTGCTCGTCGAGCGAGCGTGCCGCCGCGGCGGCCTGCTCGACCAGCGCCGCATTTTGCTGCGTGCCGGAATCCATCTGCTCGACCGCGCGGCCGATCTCGTCGATGCCGGCGCTCTGTTCGGTCGATGCGGCCGAAATCTCGCCGATGATGTCGGTCACGCGCCGCACCGCGCGCACCACGTCCTCCATCGTGCGGCCGGCATCGGTCGCCAGTTGCGCGCCGTTCGCCACGCGATCCACCGACGCGCCGATCAACTGGCGGATTTCCTTGGCCGCCGTGGCCGAGCGCTGCGCGAGCGAACGCACCTCGCTCGCCACCACCGAGAAGCCGCGCCCGTTCTCGCCCGCGCGCGCCGCCTCGACCGCCGCGTTGAGCGCGAGGATGTTGGTCTGGAACGCGATGCCCTCGATCGTGCCGATGATCTCGCGAATGCTGCGGGCGCTCGCGTCGATCTCGTTCATGGTGCTGACCACGCGGCCCACCACCTCGCCGCCCTGCTCGGCCACGTCGGACGCGTTCTGCGCCAGCGCGCTGGCCTGCCGCGCGTTCTCGGCATTCTGGTGCACGGTGGAAGTCAGTTGCGACATGCTCGACGAAGTGCGCTCCAGCGCCACCGCCTGCTGCTCGGTGCGCTGCGACAGATCGAGATTGCCGGTGGAGATTTCGCTCGACGCCGACGCGATCGCCTCGGCGCTGGCCGCGATCTCGCGCACCGTCTGCCCGAGTTCGCGCTGCATCGCATCGAGCGCGAACAGCACGCTGTCGCGATCGCGCTTGCTGAGCTTGACCGGCTGGGTCAGGTCGCCGCGCGCGATGCCGGCCGCGATCACCTTTGCCGTGGCCGGTTCGCCGCCTAGTTGCGCGCCCAGCCGCTGCACCACCCACGAGGCGATCAGGATCGCCAGCACGATCAGCCCGGCCGTCATCACGGCGATCATCAGCAGCGAGGCGTGGAAGCGCGCCGTGGACGCGTCGCGCGTTTCCTTGGCGGCTTCGCCGCGCGCCGCGACCAGCGTATCGACCTGCTTTTCGAGCTTGCCCGTTTCGACCAGCAGGCTCACGTCCTGCGTGCCGACCTGCCAGTTCATCTGCGACAGATCCAGCGATTGCTGCTTGACCAGCGTGACGAAGTCGCTCAGATGGCCGCTCCAGTCCTTCACCGACTTGGCGAAGCTGTCGAGCGCGGCGCGGTCGCCGGCGTCGGCGTAGCGGTCGAGCACGGCCAGTTCGGTCGTGATGCCGTTCAGGTCGCCCGTGATGTCGTTGCCGAGATCGTCGCGCTCCTTGGCCGTGGTGGCCGTCAGCAGCATCTTCTGCGCACGGCTCGCGCGCAACACGTGGCCGCGCACCGATTCGGCCGCCTGGCTCGCGACGTGGCCCTGTTCGTAGACGGAGCGGATCGATTCGTCGAGCCGGCTGATCTGCCAGAGCGAGAACAGGCCGATCGCCAGCGTGCCCACCAGCACCACGGCGAACGCCGCATACAGCGTCGCCCGCACCGACCAGGCCCGCCCCGGCGCCCGCGTGCCCCGTGTCGAAGCGGCCGACGCGGCGGCGCCGGACGTCATGCCTGCCGTCGCCGGCCGTGCGCGCAGCGAAATTCCCATCATCCTTCCCCCGTACTCATTCTGCTGCCGGAAATGTCGGCTCCGGCATCACCGTACGGCCGCCAGCCGCGGATCTGCGGCACGGACCATTCCGCGCGTGTCGTCACGGATAAGGAATTGTCGGCAGGTCGGATTTTTTTCTTGAGTACGGGTCTGTCCTGATAGGAGGCAATTTTTATTCGTGCAAATAAAAATCTTGTGCGCGCGCTGCACCGAATCGAGCCCGCCAGGATGTCCGAATCGCGACAAAACTTGGCCTGACAATCCGAGTGAGCCAATTTACACTCCGGTGACGCTGTTACGAATTCCCATTACACCGCGCGGCCCCGCCGCCCAATGCTCGTTCGCCATGCAAACCAGCCTCGATACCGCTCAGCCCTTGCCCAACACGCCGGGCGCCACCGCAGCGCCGGCGCCCGCCCGCACCGATTACCCGGTGCTCGGCGCGATCAGCTTCTCGCACCTGCTCAACGACATGATTCAGTCGTTGATCCTGGCGATCTATCCGATGCTGAAGGACAACTTCTCGCTGTCCTTCGCGCAGATCGGCCTGATCACGCTGACCTACCAGATCACCGCCTCGCTGCTGCAACCGCTGGTGGGCCTCTATACCGACAAGCGGCCGCTGCCGTATTCGCTGCCGGTCGGCATGGGCTTCACGCTGTCGGGGCTGCTGCTGATGTCGGTCGCGCCGAGCTTCGGCGTGCTGCTGGTGGCGGCCGCCCTGGTGGGTTGCGGCTCGTCGGTGTTCCATCCGGAATCGTCGCGCGTGGCGCGGATGGCCTCGGGCGGACGCCACGGCCTCGCGCAGTCGCTGTTCCAGGTGGGCGGCAACGCCGGCACCTCGCTCGGGCCGTTGCTCGCGGCGCTGGTGATCATCCCGCACGGCCAGCACAGCATCGCGTGGGTGTCGGTGGCCGCGCTGGTGGCGATCGTGGTGCTCGCGCAAATCGGCCGCTGGTACAGCCGTCAGCCGTCGCTGAAGAAGCGCAAGGCCGGCGAGCGCCATGCCACGCTGTCGAGAAAGCAGGTCCTGCTCGCGCTCGGCGTGCTGATGATGCTGGTGTTCTCGAAGTATTTCTACCTGGCCAGCATCACCAGCTACTTCACCTTCTACCTGATGGATCGCTTCCATCTCGGCGTGCAAGCCGCGCAGTTGCACCTGTTCATCTTCCTCGCCGCCGTGGCGGCCGGCACCGTGATCGGCGGCCCGATCGGCGACCGTATCGGCCGCAAGGTCGTGATCTGGGTGTCGATCCTCGGCGTCGCGCCGTTCACGCTGATGCTGCCGCACGCAAACCTGTTCTGGACCAGCGTGCTGACCGTGATCATCGGCGTGGTGCTGGCCTCGGCGTTCTCGGCGATCCTCGTCTACGCCCAGGAGCTGATTCCGGGCAAGGTCGGGATGGTGGCGGGCCTGTTCTTCGGCCTCGCGTTCGGGATGGGCGGGATCGGCGCGGCGGTGCTCGGCGACATCGCCGATGCGACCAGCGTGTCGTACGTCTACCAGCTTTGCGCCTATCTGCCGCTGCTCGGCGTGCTGACGGTGCTGTTGCCCGACGTCGAGGGCAAGAAGGCGAAACGGGCGGCGGCCGCCGCGTAAGCCGCCTCGCCCTTCCCGAATGCAAAAAGCCCGGTTCAGAACCGGGCTTTTTTTCGTCTGCTCGCGCCGCGAACCGGCCGGCGTTCTCAGGCCGGCAACGCACTCGCCGGATCGGACTCGCCGGTTGCCGCAAGCGGCGCGCCGGCCAGCCCGATCAGGAACCCCTTCAGGATTTCCGACGAATAGGCTGCGGCGATTTCAGTCAGGAAATTCGTGAACGAGGCCGTGGCGTGGTCGTCGGCCGTGTCGGAGATGGTGCGCACCACCGCGCACGGCACGCCGTATTCGTAACAGACCTGCGCCAGCGCCGCGCCTTCCATTTCGACGGCCAGCGCATCGGGCAGCGCCTCGCGCAACGCGACGACTTCCGGCTCGCTCGACACGAACCGGTCGCCGCTGATGATCAGGCCCGCATGCACGCGCGCGCCGCGCAGCCGGAAGCGCGCCTTCAGCGCTTCGCCGTGCTCGGCCACGAACGCGTCGCAGGCCGCATGCAGCCGCGCCGACAGCGCCGCATCGGCCGCGAAGCGCGTGATGCCGAGCAGCGGCACTTCGTGGCGGGGGAAGATCGGCGAGGCGTCGAGATCGTGCTGCAACAGCGCCTGCGCCACCACCACGTCGCCCACCGCCACCTCGCGCGACACGCCGCCGGCCACCCCGACGAACACGATCGCGCGCACATCGAAGCGATGGATCAGCGCGGTGGCCGTGGTGGCGGCCGCCACCTTGCCGACGCGTGCGAGCGTCACCACGCAGGGCACGCCGTAGGCGGTGCCGACGTGGTATTCGCGCTGCCCGAGCGCGATCGTCTCGACCGCGCCCTCGGCGCGCATCGCGGCGACCAGATCGCCCAATTCCTGCGGCAGCGCGGCGAGGATGCCGAGCGGCCGGCTGCGGTCGAAGCTCAGAGAAGACGTCATGATCATTCCACCGGCTGGAGTTTTGCGACGGCCAGCGCGAGCCATTTCTCGCCGTGCCGCTTGAATCGGACCTGCGCCTTCGCATCGGCGCCTTCGCCTTCGAGGGCCGTGACCTTGCCCTCGCCGAATTTGGTATGAAACACCGCCTGGCCGACGCGGAAGCCGTTGCCGGCCGCGCGCTTCTCGTTGGCGAACGCCGGCAGCGGCGCCGTCACGGCCGCGTCGACCACCGTCTCGCGCGAGCCGCCGCTGCTGCTGCCGCTACCGCCGCCCGGCCGCGAGAACCAGTTGCGGCCATAGCCCGCGTTGTCCGCACGGCCGCCCCAGCGGCTGCCGGCCTCGACCTGCGGCGTCAGCCACTTCAGCACGTGCTGCGGCAGCTCGTCGAAAAAGCGCGAGCGGATGTTGTAGCGCGTCTGGCCGTGCAGCATGCGGCTTTGCGCGAACGACATGTATAGCCGCTCCTTGGCGCGCGTGATCGCCACGTACATGAGCCGGCGCTCCTCCTCCAGCCCCTCCGATTCGAGCGCGCTGTTCTCGTGCGGGAACAGGCCTTCTTCCAGGCCGGTGATGAACACGGCCGAGAATTCGAGGCCCTTGGCCGCATGCACGGTCATCAGTTGCACGGCATCCTGGCCGGCCTGCGCCTGGTTGTCGCCGGCCTCCAGCGAGGCGTGCGACAGGAAGCCGGCCAGCGGCGTCATGGTGTCGGGGTTCTGGGCCGGGTCGCCCAGCTCGGCCGGCGCCAGCACCGTGTCGGCCGCGTCGCCCGCCACGGCGATCTCGGGCGCCGCGCTCGCGCCGGGGCGCAGCGGAACCGCACGCGCCGGCGCATCGAGCCCGTAACCCTCCTCGCCGACGAACGCGGTGGCCGCGTTGACCAGTTCCTGCAAGTTTTCGAGGCGATCCTGCCCTTCGCGCTCGCCCTCGTAGAAAGCGCCGAGGCCGCTCACGCGCACCACATATTCGACCGTCTCGGGCAGGCTCATCCGCGCCGTCTCGGCACGCATCTTCGCGATCAGGTTCGCGAACGCGCCGAGGCTCGACCCGGCCTTGCCCGTGACATAAGGGATCGCGGCCGACATCGCGCAGTTGTAGAGCCGCGCCGCATCGGCAAGCTGCTCGATCGAGCGCGCGCCGATGCCGCGCGTCGGGAAATTGACCACGCGCACGAACGCCGTATCGTCGTTCGGGTTGTCGATCAGGCGCAGATAGGCCAGCGCGTGCTTGATTTCCTGGCGCTCGAAGAAGCGCAGGCCGCCATACACGCGATAGGCGATGCCGGCCGTCATCAGCGTGTGCTCGATCGCGCGCGACTGCGCGTTGCTGCGATAGAGCACGGCCACTTCGCTGCGCGCCATGCCGGTGGTGATCAGCGAGCGGATTTCCTCGACGATCCAGCCGGCTTCCTGGGAATCGGTGGCCGCCTCGTACACGCGCACCGGCTCGCCGTGCCCGGCATCGGTGCGCAGGTTCTTGCCGAGCCGGTGCGAGTTGTGCGCGATCAGGTGATTGGCCGCATCGAGGATATTGCCGTGCGAGCGGTAGTTCTGTTCGAGCTTGATCAGATTGCGGACCCGGAATTCATCCTCGAAGTCGCGCATGTTGCCGACGTTCGCGCCACGGAACGCGTAGATCGACTGATCGTCGTCGCCCACCGCGAAGATCGCGTTTTCCGAGCCGGCCAGCAGCTTGAGCCAGGCGTATTGCAGCTTGTTCGTATCCTGGAACTCGTCCACCAGGATCTGCCGGAAGCGCGACTGGTAATGCGCGCGCAGCGGCGGATTGAACATCAGCAGCTCGTAGCAGCGCAGCAGCAGCTCGGGGAAATCGACCACGCCCTCGCGCTGGCATTGCTGGTCGTAGGCCTGGTACAGCTCGACGAACATCCGGTTGAAGTTGTCGGTGGCCTCGACCTTGTCCGGGCGCAGCCCTTGCTCTTTCGCGTTGTTGATGAAGTACTGGACGTTCTTCGGCGGATATTTCTCGTCGTCGATGTTTGAGGCCTTCATCAGGCGCTTGATCGCCGACAGTTGATCGGCCGTGTCCAGGATCTGAAAGGTTTGCGGCAGCCCGGCGTCGCGGTAATGCGCGCGCAGCATGCGGTTGCACAGCCCGTGGAACGTGCCGATCCACATGCCGCGCGTGTCGATCGGCATCATCGCCGACAGCCGCGTCAGCATTTCGCGCGCGGCCTTGTTCGTAAACGTGACGGCCAGCACGGTGGGCGGCGACGCGAGGCCTTGCTGGATCAGCCAGGCGATCCGCGTGATCAGCACGCGTGTCTTGCCGCTGCCCGCACCGGCGAGGATCAGCGCGGGCTCGTTGGGCAGCGTGACGGCGGCATATTGTTCGGGGTTCAGGTTCGCGAGCAGATCGGGCATAAAGCGGGAGGCGGACGGTGGGAGGTCAGACAGGCCGGACATTATAGAGCGGTTGCGGATAGCGCCGCCGCGCTGGCGCCGGCGCATCGGCACGGCGATTTGCGCTGCCTCGGCGAGCCCGTGCGCGCCCTCGCGCTCCCGGGCGATGCGCATCCATTTATAATTCACGGTTTCCGCATCAATCACGCATTCCTTCAGGCATTTCCAACCATGAGCGACGACAGCACGCTGGCGAAGAGTTTCGAGCCCCAGACCATCGAATCCCATTGGGGGCCGGAATGGGAAAAGCGCGGCTATGCCGCCCCGGCGTTCGACCCGGCCAAACCCGATTTCGCGATCCAGCTCCCGCCGCCGAACGTCACGGGCACCCTGCACATGGGCCACGCGTTCAACCAGACCATCATGGACGGCCTGGCCCGCTATCACCGCATGCGCGGCGACAACACGCTGTGGGTGCCGGGCACCGATCACGCCGGCATCGCCACGCAGATCGTCGTCGAGCGCCAGCTCGACGCGCAGAAGATCTCCCGCCACGACCTCGGCCGCGAGAAGTTCGTCGAGCGCGTGTGGGAGTGGAAGGAAAAATCGGGCTCCACGATCACCAACCAGGTGCGCCGGCTCGGCGCCTCGACCGATTGGGGCCGCGAATATTTCACGATGGACGACAAGCTCTCGTCGGTCGTGCGCGAAGTGTTCGTGCAGCTCTACGAGCAGGGCCTCATCTATCGCGGCAAGCGCCTCGTCAACTGGGACCCGGTGCTGATGACGGCCGTGTCCGATCTCGAGGTGGTCAGCGAGGAAGAAAACGGCAGCCTCTGGCACATCAACTACCCGCTCGCCTCGGGCGACGGCCACCTGACGGTCGCCACCACACGCCCGGAAACCCTGCTCGGCGACGTGGCCGTGATGGTCCACCCGGAAGACGAGCGCTACCGCCACCTGATCGGCCAGTCGGTGCGCCTGCCGCTGTGCGACCGCGAGATCCCGATCATCGCCGACGATTACGTCGACCGCGAATTCGGCACCGGCGTGGTGAAGGTCACGCCCGCGCACGATCAGAACGACTACCAGGTCGGCCAGCGCCACCAGCTTGCGCAGATCGAAATCCTCACGCTCGACGCGAAGATCAACGACAACGCGCCGCCCGCCTATCGCGGCCTCGACCGCTTCGAGGCGCGCAAGCGCGTGGTGGCCGATCTGGAAGCGCTCGGCGCGCTCGATTCGGTCAAGCCGCACAAGCTGATGGTGCCGCGCGGCGATCGCACCGGCGTGGTGATCGAGCCGATGCTGACCGACCAGTGGTTCGTCGCGATGACCAAGCCGGCGCCCGAAGGCAGCTTCCATCCGGGCAAGTCGATCACCGAGGTGTCGCTCGACGTGGTGCGCGACGGCAGCATCAAGTTCGTGCCCGACAACTGGACCACCACCTACTACCAGTGGCTCGAGAACATCCAGGACTGGTGCATCTCGCGCCAGCTCTGGTGGGGCCACCAGATCCCGGCGTGGTATGGCGAGAACGGCGAGATCTTCGTCGCCCGCGACGAGGCCGGCGCGCGCGCCAAGGCCGCGGCCGCCGGCTACGGCGGCGCGCTCAGGCGCGACGAGGACGTGCTCGACACCTGGTTCTCGTCGGCGCTGGTGCCGTTCTCCTCGCTCGGCTGGCCGAACGAAACGCCCGAACTCCAGCACTTCCTGCCGTCCTCGGTGCTCGTCAGCGGCTTCGACATCATCTTCTTCTGGGTTGCCCGGATGGTCATGATGACGACGCATTTCACCGGCAAGGTGCCGTTCCACACCGTCTACATGCACGGCCTGGTGCGCGACGCGGAAGGCCAGAAGATGTCGAAGAGCAAGGGCAACACGCTCGACCCGCTCGACATCATCGACGGCATCGCGCTGGAAGACCTGGTCGCCAAGCGCACCACCGGCCTGATGAATCCGAAGCAGGCCGCCAGCATCGAGAAGAAAACCCGCAAGGAATTCGCCGACGGCATCCCGGCGTTCGGCACCGACGCGCTGCGCTTCACGATGGCGTCGATGGCCACGCTCGGCCGCAACGTCAACTTCGACCTGGCGCGCTGCGAGGGCTACCGCAACTTCTGCAACAAGCTGTGGAACGCCACGCGCTTCGTGCTGATGAACTGCGAAGGCCACGATTGCGGCACCGCCAAGCCGGAACTGTGCGGCGCGGGCGATTGCGGCCCCGGCGGCTACCTCGATTTCTCGGCGGCGGACCGCTGGATCGTCTCGCTGCTGCAACGCGTGGAAGCCGACGTCGCCAAGGGCTTCGACGATTACCGCTTCGACAACATCGCCAACAGCATCTACAAGTTCGTCTGGGACGAGTACTGCGACTGGTACGTCGAGCTGGCCAAGGTGCAGATCCAGAACGGCACGCCGGAGCAGCAGCGGGCCACGCGCCGCACGCTGCTGCGCGTGCTCGAGACGGTGCTGCGCCTCGCGCACCCGGTGATCCCGTTCATCACGGAAGCGCTGTGGCAGAAGGTGGCGCCGCTCGCGGGGCGCTACCCGGCGGGGCAGGCCGAGGGCGAAGCCTCGCTGATGGTGCAGGCCTACCCGGTCGCCGATCTCTCGAAGCTCGACGACACGGCCGAGCAATGGGCCGCCGACCTGAAGGCCGTGGTGGACGCCTGCCGCAACCTGCGCGGCGAGATGAACCTCTCGCCGGCCACCCGCGTGCCGTTGCTCGCCACCGGCGATCTCGACCGCCTGGCCGGCTTCGCGCCGTACCTGAAGGCGCTGGCGCGCCTGTCGGACGTGACGATCGTGGCCGACGAAGCCACGCTCGACGCCGAAGGCCAGGGCGCGCCGATCGCCATCGTCGGCGCCAGCAAGCTGGTGCTGAAGGTGGAGATCGACGTGAAGGCCGAACGCGAACGCCTGTCGAAGGAAGTCGCGCGTTTGGAGAACGAAATCCGCAAGTGTGAAGCCAAGCTCGGCAACGAGGCGTTCGTCGCGAAAGCCCCGCCGGCCGTGGTCGAACAGGAGCAAAAGCGCATCGCGGAATTCCGCGTCACGCTCGAAAAACTGGCGGCGCAGCTTGCGCGGCTGCCGGCGTAACAAACGGTAAGGCCGCTTGCACGGACCGTGCCAGCCCAATCAACATGGGCGGCACGGACGATACAACCCCAGATGAAAGGTCGATCACATGCTGAAAGTCACTAAGGCGGTATTCCCGGTTGCCGGCCTCGGCACCCGCTTTCTGCCGGCGACGAAGGCAAGCCCGAAGGAAATGCTGCCCGTCGTCGACAAGCCCCTGATCCAGTACGCCGTCGAGGAAGCGATCGCGGCCGGCATCACGGAAATGATCTTCGTGACCGGCCGCAGCAAGCGCGCGATCGAGGATCACTTCGACAAGTCGTACGAAGTCGAAGCCGAACTCGAAGCGCGCGGCAAGGAAAAGCTGCTCGACCTGGTGCGCAGCATCAAGCCGGCCAACGTCGATTGCTTCTACGTGCGTCAGCCGGAAGCGCTCGGCCTCGGTCACGCCGTGTTGTGCGCCGAAAAGCTGGTGGGCGACAACCCGTTCGCCGTGATCCTCGCCGACGACCTGCTCGACGGGCAGCCGCCCGTCATGAAGCAGATGGTCGATACGTTCGATCACTATCACAGCTCGATCATCGGCGTCGAAGAGATCCCCCCGAGCGAAACGCGCTCGTACGGCATCGTCGACGGCAAGGAGTGGGAAGACTCGATCATCAAGCTGTCGGGCATCATCGAGAAGCCGGCGCCCGAAGACGCGCCGTCGAACCTCGGCGTGGTCGGCCGCTACATCCTGAAGCCGCGCATCTTCGAACACCTGCGTTCGATCAAGCCCGGCGCCGGCGGCGAGCTGCAGCTCACCGACGCGATCGAGGCGCTGCTCGCCGACGAACAAGTGCTGGCCTACAAGTATCAAGGCACGCGCTTCGACTGCGGCAGCAAGCTCGGCTATCTGAAGGCGACGGTCGAGTTCGCCTTGCGCCACCCGGAAGTGCGCGACGAGTTCGAGCAATACCTGCGCGAACGCGGCACGCATCAGTCGGTGTAAAGCCCCGCCCTGTTCAACCGCGTTTTCCAACGCGGGCAGCATGAAAAACGCCGCTTCATGCGGCGTTTTTTACTGTGCGGCCCCGGCTTACTGCGCAGCGGCAGCCGGTTTGACCGATACCACCCCGGGCAGGCCGCCCGCCGGATCGGGCCGCGTCTTCACCAGCCAGCCGCGCGCGTCGTCGAACGGCAGCTTGGCCAGCGCGCCGCGCACCAGCAGCGGCATCGCGGCGAGCGCATCGGGCTGGCGGTCGCGCGCGGCGGCCGTGACCTGATAGGCCGTGGCTCCCGTGCGGCGATCGACGAAACGCAGCGTCAGCAGATGCCGGTAGACCGGCTTGCCGAACGGCAGCGGAAACGGCGCGGAGCCGTCGACGCGCAAGCCCGGCGCATCGGAGCACGGCCCGCTGTTGATCGGGCACGGCGCGCCGAGCGCGAGCTCGGCCGGCTGCGTCGCGTAGGCGATCGCGAGCCGGTAGCGCGCCGCCTGCCCCGCGTCGGCCTGCCGATAGCCGTCGTGCGCCAACGCGTCGCGCACCAGCGTCTCGACGCGCGCGTACTGCGCGTTGCCGTCCTGCGCATCGGTGCGCGTCAGTTCGTAGGTCTGCCCGGCCGTGCCGAAGCCGGCCGGCTGCCCGGTCACGCTGACGCCGGTGGTCGGCGCGGCGCACCCGGCCAGCAGCGCCACCGCGAAGCCGGCGCTCATCATTCCCATCGCCCGAATCGTTTTCATTCCCGTTCTCCTCGCGTGGCTTGCTGGAAGCCTCTGTTGCGTCGCGCCGCCGCGCTCATTCACCGGGCTCGTCGAGCCGCGGCAGCGTGATCGAGATCGCCGTGCCGGCGCCCACCGCGCTATCCACCGCGATGCTGCCGCCGTGGCGCATCACGACCGTCTTGACGAATACCATGCCGAGCCCCGCGCCCGTCACCTCGGGCCGCTCGCTCGCGTGAAAGCGCCGGAACCGCTCGAACAGATGCGGCTGATCCTCGGGCGCGATGCCATAGCCCTGGTCGCGGATCGTGCAGGTCACGCGCGGCGGCGACGGCTCGGCGGTGAAGCGGCACGTGATCAGCGTATCGGCCGGGCTGTACTTGACCGCGTTGTTGAGCACGTTCACCAGCGCGCGCGTCATCAGCGAGCGGTCGGCGCCGATCCAGCAAGGCTCGGCGCCGACCTGCGCGTCGATGCGGATTCGCTTGGCCTGCGCCTGCGGCCACACCTCGTCGCTGGCGTCGATCAGCAGATCGGCGAAATTCGTCACGTCGATCCGGTAGGTCTGCGATTCCGCGCGGGCCAGATGCACGAACTCGTCGGCCAGCGACAACGCGCGCCGCGCATGACGCTCGATGCGGCCGAACAATTCGGCCTGCGCGGCCGGCGCATCGGCGCGCTGGCGCTCGAACTGCAACAGCGCGAGGATCGACGCCTGCGGCGAGCGCATGTCGTGCGACAGCAGATGCAGCGCTTCCTCGCGCTGCCGCTCGGCCGCGTGCAGCGTGCTGACGTCCACCAGCCCAGCGATCCAGCCGCTCGCGCGCCCCTCGGCATTGGTACACGGCGCGTAGCGTAGCAGATGGTCGAGGCCGTCGACATCACGCACTTCCAGGCCGCTTTCGAGCAGCGCCGGGGCCTGGCCGCGCGTCGGATCGAGCGCGTCGGGCCAGGCCGCACGCAGCGCCGCCTCGTGCTCGGGATGCGCCACCGTCTTGACGAAGGCCAGCTCGCCGAGCGCGGCACGCAGCGGCCGCCCTTCCGGCGCGGCCACCCGCACCCGCGCGCAATAGCACTTGGCCGCGTGGTTGGCGATCAGCACGATGCCGGCCACGTCGGTCACGAAGATCGGCTCGGGCATGCTGTCGAGGCTGTCCCAGACGAACCGCTTCATGTCCTGCACGCGCTGCGCGGCCTGCGCCATCAGGTTCATCTGACGCTCCAGCACGTCGCCGCCGAAGCGGCCGCGCGCGGCCGGGTCGCGCGGCGCCTCCGGCAACAGATGCGGCTCGGCCGCGAGCCGTTCGAGCTCGCCGCGCAGGTAGCGCATCGTCATTTCGAGCCGCCGCCAGTTCCACACCGGATACACCACGATCAGGCCGAGGATCGCCGGCGCGGGCGTGAGCCAGAGCCGCGCGCCGGACAGCAGCGCGGCGCTGGCGGCCACGCAGGCCAGCGTCAGCGACACCGCCAGCAGCAGCGCGCGTCGCGGCGACAGCAGCAGGATGCCGGCCAGCAGCGCGGCCAGCGGCGGCAGCGAGGCGGCGAACAGCCAGCCGCGCGAGGCCGGCGAGATGGCGCGGCCGGTCAGCAGCATGTCGAGCACGGTGGCGTGCAGCTCGACGCCCGGCAACGGGCCGAATTCACCCGAAATCGGCGTGGCGAAGCGGTCGTAGAGCCCCGAGGCCGTCACGCCGACCAGCACCAGCTTGCCGCGCAGCGCGGCGTCGGGCACCTTGCCGGCCAGCACGTCGGCCAGCGAATACGCCGGATAGCGCGGCGTCGCGCCACTGAACGGAATCAGATAGCGGTCCGCCTCGGGCAGCGGCGCATGGATCAGCGGCGAAGCCGGCGCCAGCCCGCGCGCCGCCGACAGCATCAATTGCGGCCAGTCGCGCCGCCCGTCGCTTTCGGTCAGCGCGACGCTGCGCACGATGCCGTCCGGGTCCACCTCGAAGTTGATGTGGCCGAGCCCCGCCGCGCGTTCGGCCAGCGCCGGCACCGGCGGCGTCACGTCGCGCGCGCCGGCCGCGTTCTCGGCACTCAGCAGCACCGGCAGCCAGGTCGGCACGCGCGCGAGCGCCGCGGCCAACGCCGCATCGTCGGCCGACGGCTCGACGAACAGCACGTCGTACGCCACCGCGGCCGGCCTGGCGCGCGCGAGCGCGTCGAGCAACCGCGCATGGACATCGCGCGCCCAAGGCCAGCGGCCGAGCCGCTCGATGCTGGGGTTGTCGATCTCGATCACGGCGATGTCGGGATCGAGCGCCAGGCTGCGTGCGCCGAGCAGGCGGTCGTAGACGAGCCGATCCACGCCGGCCGTGGCCTGCCAGAACACGCCGGCGAACACCGCCGCCACGCCGAGGCAGCCGATCGCAAGCCATTCGATCAGGAAGCGCCGGCCGAGCGGACGCCGCCGGCGCGGGCCGGGATCGGGCGCGAGGCCCGAGGGGGGCACGGACCCGGACTCGGGCAGCAAACCTTCGGCAAGCTTCATCGTCGCGCGTCAGCGGGCCAGCGTGAAGCTGTTGACGGTGCCCGCCTTCTCGTAGAAACGACCGCCGTCGAACTGCTCGGCGCTCACGCTCCAGTAGTAGTCGCCCGGCGGCAGATGCGCGATCACCATGCGGGTGTCGGCCATCCCCGGCTGATCGACGATCGGGTTCGACAGATCCGCCGACGCCGACAGCACGAACCGGTAACGCGTGGTCACGCCCGCCGCCGCGCGGCCGGGCATCCAGCGGAACGCATAGCCGCCGCTGGCCGGCCCGGCCTCGGCATGCAGGTCGAAGCGCCGCCGCTCGAAACCGTAGGTGCGGACTTGCCCTTCCAGCCCGTTCGCGTCGATCGCCGCGATCCGCACGAAATAGCTGCCGTCGGGCACGCCGTCGAAGCGCGCCTGCGGCGTCGCGACGCGCATTTCACGCAGCACGTCGAGAAACCCGGCGTCGCTCGCGATCTGCACGTGGTAAGCCTGCCCGCCCGCCGGCGGCACCAGATCGAAGCCGACCTGCACCGCGTCCTGCACGCGGCCCGGCTTGACGAGCGTAGGCGCGTCGAGCAGCGGCACCGGCGTATCGACCTGCCCGTCGGCCGCCGCGATGCTGCCGAAATTGGCATGCACCAGCGTCGGATCGAGGCGTCGCGCCGGCCCGACACCGACCGTGCCGGCCAGCACCTCGACGCGCGTGCGCGCATCGCCGAGCGCGTCGTAGTTCACGCGAAAGCGCGTGCCGCGCACGCCGGCCACCACCGACGGCGAACGGATCTGGAACCGGTCGTCGGGCCGCTTCATGTGCGTGACGTCGCTGTCGACCGAGCCGCGTTTCAGGTCGATGATGCGCGACAGCGTCTGGGTCAGCACCGTGCGATGGAGCGCGGTGAGGCCGATTTCACTGTCGGGCGGCAGGCTCAGATGCGTACCGTCGGTCAGCTCGAGCGTGACGAAGCCGTCCGCTCCGGTGCGCAGCCGGTCGCCTTCGCCGAGCGTCGCGTCGGCCGCGAGCGGGCCGAACGCCGTGGTGCGGCCGGCGCGCTCGACCGCGCCGTGCATCGCCACCGGACGCGCTGCGAGCAGCACCGTGCGCAGTCGCGCGGCCGGCAACCGGATGGCGAGGCCGCGTTGCAGCCGCTTCGGCGCGGGCACGCCGTTCAGGCGCGCGACCTGCCGCCAGTCGTCGGCGCCTTGCAGATACTGCTGCGAGATCGCGTAGAGCGTGTCGCCGTCGTGCGTGACGTACGGCACGGTGGCGCCCACCCCGCGCCCCGCCGCCGCTGTCGCCTGCGCGGCCGCGCCCGCGGCGGCGAGCGAGCCGCACAAAGCCACGCACCCCATCGCGATCGCGCGCAATCCGCCGCGTCGCGCGGCCGGCGCGCCCGTCATTCGGCGGCGTCCAGTGGCAGCCGTTCGAGCCGGTAGCCGTAGCCGTAGATCGGCGCGAGCCGGTAGCCGTTCTCGGGCCGCAGCGCGAGCTTGGTGCGCAGCATCGAGACGTGGGTATCCATGGTCCGCGACGGGATATCGGTGGCCTGCTTCCAGACCAGATCGAGAATGTGCGCGCGCGACAGCGGCTGATCGACGTGCTGGAACAGCAGCAGCGCCAGGTCGAATTCCTTCTGCGTCAGGCTGACCGGCTGATCGCCGACGAAGGCCTGCTTCAGGTTCGTGTCGAACCGATAGCTGTCGAACTCGCGCACGATCGATTCGGAACGGGCCGGATAGGCACGGCGCAGCAGCGAACCGATGCGCGCGCGCAGGATGCCGCCCGAGACCGGCTTGACCACGTAATCGTCCGCGCCGGCGTTCAGGATCGCGGTGATGCCGGCCTCGTCGTCGCGGCTCGTCATGAAGATGATCGGCAGCCGGTGCTCGACCTGCTGCTCGCGCACCCACTTCAGCAGTTCCTCGCCCGACAGGTCCGGCACGTTCCAGTCCAGCACCAGCAGGTCGAAGGTTTCGCGCTGCAGGCGCTTCTTCAGCACCTTGCCCTCGCTGAAGGCATAGCAGGTATGGCCGACCGCGGTCAGCGTCTGGCTGACGAAATCGGTTTGCGCTTCGTCGTCATCCAATACAGCAATTCTCATAGCACCCCGCAGTGCGGCGGCGGCGGCTGCCGCCCCTCGCTTTTCCGGTCGAAACCGGCACGACTCGACACGATGCGACGCTGTGCCGCCATTGTGTCTGGATCGCTTCTTTTCTCAAAATCAGGACGTTCACCGAGGCTGCGATCGCCATCTGGCGGCTCGCGAGCGTTTCGGGGCGTCCTTTCGATCGGTTCCGCCTGGCGCGCCTAGCCCGAAGGCGTGGCCGTCTCGTCCTGTTCACCGCGTGCGTCATCGTCTGCGCGCCGCTCGGCCGCGTCGCTGCCGCTGCCGCTGCCGCCATCGCCATCGGCAGGCGCCGCGCGTTCGGCCAGCGCCGCGTGAAGCTGGCCGCGCACATGCTCCCAGGCGGTGCGCGCGTAATCGGGCTGCTCGGCCGCCCAGGCATGCGCCTGGTCGAACACGCGAATCACGGTGGGCGCGCAGCGCGTCACGGCCGGCGCCGGCTGGCCAAGCATCCCGCCGAGCCATTCGGCCAACCACGGCATGTCGGCCGCGCAGGCGTCGGCGTAGGCTTCGAGCGCGGCGCGCGCATGGCGGTCGCGCGACGGGTCGAGCCCGATGCGCTGCATCGCGGCCACCCGATCGCGCGCCTTGAGCGGTGCGGCAAACGGAATCCGGACCGTTCCGGGCCTGAAGAACATGCTCTCTCCCTGGTGCAGCGTTTCCCGCCGCTCGTGTCAAGCGTTGCAGTGCAGTATAAGGAGCACACGATCAAACTTCGTTTAAACATTGTTAGATCGTTAATAATCGACGAGACAATCTTCTCGATTCGATACCGCGCATTGCGGATCGCCGGCCGATTTTCTTGCAATCGCCGCATTTTCAATCGCAGGATTCGCCGCAATGGCTTGCTGGGCGTGAAATCCGCCGCCAGCGCGCAATGTGGGTTTCGTATAAATTCACCGTCCGATAACCGGCCGACAATCGGCCCGCGATTGCGATGCCGATGAAAATGGGTGCGACGTGTTACCGCATTCGGTGACGGTTCAACGCGATGTGCGGCGCGATCCTTAACTTCATTACGAAACTTGCGCGCCGTCCTGGCGGCGTGCGCAAACCGCCACGCCATGAAAAATGCCGCCGGGGCCGAAGCCCGGGCGGCATGTTTCACGCGTGCGGCGCCGAATCAGCGGCGGCGCATCAGGAACACGAACGTCTTGTCCTGGGAGGTCGATTCGACGATCTCGTTGCCCGTCTGCTTCGCGAACGCGGCGAAATCGCGCTGCGAACCGGGGTCGGTGGCGAGCACCTTGAGAATCTGGCCGCTTTCCATATCGGCAAGCGCCTTCTTGGCGCGCAGGATAGGCAGCGGGCAGTTCAACCCGCGCGCATCCACTTCCTTGTGAACTTCCATCGGCTTCGACCTTCGAGTGACGCGCCGGCAAGGCGCGGAGTGAAGGCGCGATTTTACCGCAGCGCGGGCGCGCCCGCCGGCCGCCATGCAGCCGCGCATGGCCAAACCGGCGCGCCCGCCCGGCGCATTACGGCATTACAGCGTCACCGCCTGGCCGGTGTGCAGCGCCTCGCGCATCGCGTGGCCGATGCGCGTCGCCTCCAGCGCGTCGGCCAGCGTCGCGCCGCCCGAGTCGGCTCCGCTGCGCACGGCGTCGACGAACGCCTGCGCCTCGATCAGAAACGCCTGCTCGAAACGGTCGAAGAACGTCGGCGTGCACGCGGCACGCACCCCGCCCGCGTCATAGATTTCGACGCGGTTCGCGCGCGGAATGCGCCCGATCGTCATCGCGCCGGCCGTGCCGATCACCTCCGAGTGCGAATCGTTGCCGTGGGCCATGGTGCGCGAGGCGTAGAACATCGCCAGCGCGCCGCCCTCGAATTCGCAGATCGCCACGCCGTTGTCCACGTCGCCGCACGCGCGCAGGCCCTCGTGCAGCGCCACGGCGCCGGCCGCGAACACGCGGGTGGCGCGCGGGCGGCCGAGCAGCCAGCGCGCCACGTCGATGTCGTGCACCGAGCAATCGAGGAAGATGCCGCCCGAACTCGGCGCGAAACGCACGAAGAAACCGTCGGGATCGTTCTGGTCGGTGGTTTGCGAGCGCACCAGGAACGGCCGGCCGATCGCGCCCTGCACCACGCGCTGGTAGGCATCGCGGTAGCTCGGATCGAAACGGCGCATGAAGCCGATCATGGCCTGCAGGTGCGGACGCGCGTTCGCCTCGGCGATCACGCGCTCGCATTCGGCCAGATCGAGCGACAGCGGCTTCTCGCAGAACACGTGCTTGCCCGCGCGCAGCGCCGCCACGATCTGGTCGGCGTGCAGCGAGGACGGCGTGACGAGCCACAGCGCGTCCACCTCGGGGTCGTCGATCAGCCCCGCCACGTCCTCGCATACGCGCGACACGCCCAGCGTGTCGGCGGCCCACGCGCACTCCTCGGCCACCGGGCTGCACGCCGCCACGAGCCGCGCGCCGTTCACGCGGCGCGCGAGGTTTTCCGCATGGCGGCGGCCGAGCCGACCGAGCCCCGCGATGCCGATCCGCACCGGTGCGGCTTGAGTCTGGGAAATCATCGCGGCGCTCCTCAGGCGACGGCTTCGGACAGCCGCACCGCGCGGCCCTCGCGCCACGAACGGGTGGCCGCCTCGGCCAGCTCGAGCGCCTTCACGCCGTCGCCGATGGTGGTGCGCACCGGTTCGCCGCGCGTCACGGCCGCGAAGAAATGCGCGATCTCGCGCGCATAGGCCACGCGGTAGCGTTCGAGGAAGAACGCCTCGGGCAGGTCGTTCGACACCGCTTGCGCGGTGTAGGCGGTCACCTCGGTGGGCCGCACGTTGCCGGCCTGCAGCATGCCGCCGCTGCCGAGCAGCTCGAAGCGCTGGTCGTAGCCGTAGGCGGCGCGTCGGGACGTATTGATCTGGCAGAGCCGGCCGCGCCGCGTGCGGATCGTCACGGCGGTCGCGTCGACGTCGCCCGCCTCGCCGATCGCCGGATCGGTCAGCACGCTGCCGGTGGCGTGCAGCGTGTCGGCCTCGTCGTCGAGAATCCAGCGGAAGATGTCGAAATCGTGGATCAGCATGTCCTTGAAGATGCCGCCCGAGCGCTGGATATAGCCGACCGGCGGCGCACCCGGGTCGCGGCTCGTGACGATCAGCATCTCGGGCGTGCCCACCTCGCCCGCCTCGATGCGCGCCTTGACGGCCTCGAAGGTCGGATCGAAGCGGCGCTGGAAACCGATCATGCAGACCACGCCGGCCTGCGTCACGGCCGCCTCGCAGGCCCGCGCACGGGCCAGCGCGAGATCGACCGGCTTCTCGCAGAACACGTGCTTGCCGGCCTGCGCCGACGCGACGATCAGGTCGGCATGGGTATCCGTGCTCGAACAGATCACCGTGGCGCCGATCGCGGCGTCGCCGAGCGCGCCGTCGGCATCGGCCGCGCGCGCGCCGTGTTCGGCGGCGAGCGCCGCGGCGGCAGCCGGATCGACATCGATCACGTACTTGAGGCGCACGCCCGGCTGGCGTGCGAGATTGGCCGCGTGAATGCGGCCGATACGCCCGGCGCCGAACACGGCGACGTCGATCGTCGGAGCTGCTTCAGTCATCGTATCCTCCAGTGTCCTTCACTTCTTCCACGTTCAATTCGAGCCGGTACGCGAGCGCGATGAACAGCGCCTGGCACAGGCAGAGGGTGCTCGTCAGCGAACGGAACGCGAACGCGCTCCCCTCCTTGACGAGCAGATGCGCGCTCGCCTCGCGAACCAGCGGCGAGAGCCGGCTGTCCGTGATGACGAGCGTGCTCGCATGGTTGTGGCGCGCGGCGCGCAGGCAGTACTGGGTTTCCTTGCCGTACGGCGCGAAGCTGATCGCGATCACCACGTCGCCCTTGCGCACGCTGCGGATCTGCTCGCGGTACATGCCGCCGATGCCCGACACCAGATGCACGCGCTTGGCCGTGTGCTGCAGCGCATACACGATGTAGCTCGCCACCGGAAACGAGCGGCGCACGCCGATCACGTAGATGTTGTCGGCCTTCTCCAGCATCGAGACCGCCGCGTCGAACTGCGCGTCGTCGAGGCCCGCCGCCAGTTCGTCGAGCCCCGCGCGCGCCGCGTCGATGAACTGCCGCGCGACGGCCGGCTCCGACAGCGCGCCGGCCTCGTCGTCGATCAGCGTGCGGATGCGCTGCTGATAGCTCTGCACGCTCGGGTTGCGCTCGGTGTAGGCCTCGCGGAACACCGCCTGCAAATCGGAAAACCCGGAAAAACCGAAACGCTGCGCGAAGCGCACCACCGCCGACGGATGCACGCCGCAGCGCTCGGCGATGTCGCTGGTGCGATCCATCATCACGCTCGAACGGTGCTCGTCGATATACGAGGCGATGCGCTTGAGCTGGCGCGGCAGCGTGTCGTAGGTATCGGTGATGCGCTGCAGCAGCGCGTCGACCGTGGTGTCGGGTTGCGTGGTGTCGTCCATGAATGTGCGGCGGCGCGGCGCGCCAAACCGGTGCTGATGTCGTGGGCCGAGTATAGGCAGCGCCCTCTCAAAATGGAACACATTTTCCATTTCAAGTTGAAATAAAATTTTCTTTGCAATCGCCCGGCGCTTGACCTAATCTTGCTCGTGAACGGCAACGTTCGACCCATAACAGAACCGACACAGGTGGAGACATGAGACTTTGCAATGGCAAGGCCGGCTTTCGCTCGTCCGGCGTCACGGCGAGCCTGAGAACGCTTGCGGCAGCGCTGGCCGTCGCGGCCGGCCTGGGCACCGCCGCGCTGCCCGCGCAGGCAGCCGATGCCCGATTCGTCCTGATCAGTCACGCGCCCGATTCCGATTCGTGGTGGAACACCATCAAGAACGCGATCAAGCAGGCCGACGCGGATTTCAACGTCACGACCGATTACCGCAATCCTCCCAACGGCGACATCGCCGACATGTCGCGCCTGATCGAACAGGCCGCCGCGCGCGACTACGACGGCGTGATCACCACCATCGCCGATTTCGACGTGCTCAAGAGTTCGATCGGCAAGGTCACCGCCAAGAAGATCCCGCTCGTCACCATCAACTCGGGCACCGAGGAACAGAGCACCCAGCTCGGCGCGATCATGCACGTGGGCCAGCCCGAATACGTGGCGGGCCAGGCGGCCGGCGAAAAGGCCAAGGCCGCGGGCGTCAAGTCGTTCCTGTGCGTGAACCACCTGGCCACCAACCCGGTGTCGTTCGAGCGCTGCCGCGGCTTCGCCGATGCGATCGGCGCGGACATGAAGGCCTCCACGATCGACGCCGGCACCGATCCGACCGAAATTCAATCGAAGGTCAGCGCCTACTTGCGCAACCATCCGAAGACCCAGGCCGTGCTGACGCTCGGCCCGGTGCCGGCCGCCGCCACGCTCAAGGCGCTGCAACAGATGGGGCTGTCGGGCAAGGTCTACTTCGCGACGTTCGACTTCTCCGACGACATCGCCAAGGCGATCCGCGCCGGCACGATCCAGTTCGCGATCGATCAGCAGCCGTATTTGCAGGGCTACATCCCGGTGGCCGTGCTCGCGATCGTGAAGAAGGACAAGACCACCGACCCGGTGAAGATCCGCCAGATCCTCGAAGCCAATCCAAAATTCCAGGCGCGCCTCGCGACCTACGGGCTGCAACCGTCCTACGGCCCGAAGAACATCCGCTCCGGCCCCGGCTTCATCACCAAGGACAACCTGGACAAGGTCGTGAAATACGCGGGCCAGTACCGCTGAGGCACGGCAGGACAACGTTGACCGCGCGGCGTGCTGCCGCGCTTTCGTGCCGGCGCGTCGGGCTTGCGTTTGCCCGCTTTCCCACGCGCCGCGGCATCAAGGAGACATCATGGGTGTAGCCGGCAAGCAACTGACAGCGCAGTCCCAGGAAACCCCGCAGCCCGGCGCGCGCGCCGACGAGCGGCTGCGCGGCGAGGCCTGGTTCTCGCGCTTTCTCAATCGTCCCGAATTCGCCGCGATTTCCGGCGCCGTGCTGGTGTTCGCGATCTTCGCGATCGGCGCGGGCGGCTCGGGCATGTTCAACCTCGACGGGATCATGAACTGGTCCCAGGTGGCGGCCTATCTCGGCATCCTCTCGGTGGGCGCCTGCCTGCTGATGGTGGCCGGCGAGTTCGACCTGTCGATCGGCTCGATGATCGGCTTCGCCGGCATGATGGTCGCGATCCCCACCGCCTATTTCCACTGGCCGATCTGGGCCGCCGTGATCTTCGCGTTCGCCGGCTCGATGGCGCTCGGCGCCCTGAACGGCTATCTGGTGATGCGCACCCGGCTGCCGTCGTTCATCGTCACGCTGGCGTTCATGTTCATCCTGCGCGGCCTGACGCTGGCGCTGTCGGTGATGTTCGCGGATCGCACCATCATCTCGGGCCTCGGCGATTACGCCCACGCCGATCCGCTCACCCATGCGCTGTTCCAGGGCGTGGCGTTCCACGGCCTGTTCCGCTGGCTCGCGCACCTGGGCGTCGGCGGCCTGCTCGACAATGGCGACCCGCTGGTGCCGGGCGTGCCGAAGGTGATCCTGTGGTGGCTGGCGGTCACGGCGATCGGCGCGTTCGTGCTGGCCAAGACGCGCTGGGGCAACTGGATCCTGGCGGTGGGCGGCGACGCCAACGCGGCCAAGAACGTGGGCGTGCCGGTGCGCCGCGTGAAGATCCTGCTGTTCGTGCTGACCGCGTTCTGCGCCTGCCTGTTCGCCGTGCTGCAGGTGGCCGACATCGGCTCGGCGGCGGCCGACCGCGGCCTGCAGAAGGAGTTCGAGGCGATCATCGCCGCGGTGATCGGCGGCACGCTGCTCACCGGCGGCTACGGCTCGGTGGTGGGCGCCGCGTTCGGCGCGCTGATCTTCGGCGTGGTGCAGATCGGCATCACCTACACCAACATCAGCTCGGACTGGTTCCGCGTGTTCCTCGGCGTGATGCTGCTGATCGCCGTGCTGTTCAACCACTATGTGCGCCGCCGCGTGGCGCAAGCGTAACGGAGCCGACTCATGTCCCAGCCTTCCGGTGCGTCCGCGCACGACACGATTCTCGAACTCGACGGCGTCAGCAAGTTCTTCGGCAAGGTGATCGCCCTGTCGGACATCAACCTGAAACTGCGGCGCGGCGAGGTGCATTGCCTGCTCGGCGACAACGGCGCCGGCAAATCCACGCTGATCAAGACGCTGGCCGGCGTGCACGCGCCGTCCGAGGGCCGCTACCTGGTGGACGGCCAGCCGGTGCGCTTCGAATCGCCCAAGGACGCGCTCGACCTCGGCATCGCCACCGTCTATCAGGATCTGGCGCTGGTGCCGCTGCTGTCGGTGGCGCGCAATTTCTTCATGGGCCGCGAGCCCACCCGCAAGCTGTTCGGCCTGATCGACGTGATGGATCTCGACCTGGCCGCCGAGGTGGCGCGCGGCAAGCTGGCCGAGATGGGCATCCACGTGCGCGACGCGCATCAGCCGATCGGCACCATGTCGGGCGGCGAGCGCCAGTGTCTCGCGATCGCGCGCGCCATCCATTTCGGCGCGCGCGTGCTGATCCTCGACGAGCCGACCGCCGCGCTCGGCGTCAAGCAGAGCTTCAACGTGCTCAAGCTGATCCACACCGCGCGCGCCAAGGGCATCTCGGTGATCTTCATCACCCACAACGTCCACCACGCCTACCCGATCGGCGATTCGTTCACGCTGCTCAACCGCGGGCGCTCGCTCGGCACCTTCACCAAGGACACCATCAGCAAGGACGAGGTGCTCGACATGATGGCCGGCGGCGCGGAAATGCAGAAGATGGTCGCCGAACTCGACGGCGCCGTGATCTAACCAGGAACCGACATGGCTCACTCCCCCCTTTCCTTCGCGCAGAACCGGGCGCTCGATGTGATCTGCATCGGCCGCGTCGCCGTGGACCTGTACGCGGAGCAGATCGGCGCCCGCCTGGAAGACGCGACGAGCTTCGCGAAATACCTGGGCGGCTCGTCCGGCAACATCGCGTTCGGCACCGCGCGGCTCGGTTTGAAATCGGCGATGCTGGCGCGCGTGGGCAACGACCACATGGGCCGCTTCGTGCGCGACACGCTGGAGCGCGAAGGCTGCGACACGCGCCAGCTGATCACCGACGAGGCGCGCCTGACCGCGCTGGTGCTGCTCGGCATCAAGGATCGCGACAGCTTCCCGCTGGTGTTCTATCGCGAGAACTGCGCCGACATGGCGATCGACGAGGACGACATCGATGAAACGTTCATCGCCTCCTCGAAGGCGCTGCTGATCACCGGCACGCACTTCTCCACCGACAAGGTCAACCGCGCGAGCCGCCGCGCGCTCGACTACGCGCGCCGCCATCAGGTGCGCACCGTGCTCGACATCGATTACCGGCCGGTGCTGTGGGGGCTGACCGGCAAGGCCGACGGCGAAACCCGCTTCATCGCCAACGAGGGCGTGACCGCGCATTTGCAGCGGATTCTGCCGCTGTTCGATCTGGTGATCGGCACCGAGGAGGAATTCCGCATCGCGGGCGGCAAGGATACGCTGCTCGATGCCTTGGAGATGGTGCGCCGCGTGACCGGCGCCACGCTGGTGGTCAAGCGCGGGCCGCTCGGCTGCTCGATCGTCGAGGCGGCCGTGCCGAAAACGCTCGACGCGCTGACGCTGATCGGCGGCGTCGAAGTGGAGGTGCTCAACGTGCTGGGCGCCGGCGACGCGTTCGCCTCGGGCCTGCTGTCGCAATGGCTGCGTGGCGCACCGCTCGAAGCGGCGGCCCGCACCGCGAACGCCTGCGGCGCGCTGGTGGTGTCGCGCCACGGCTGCTCGCCCGCGATGCCCACGCCGGCCGAGCTGACGCACTTCCTGAGCGAGGCCGCGCGCGACCCGCAACGCATGCGCCGCCCCGATCTCGATCCGGCGCTCGCGCGCCTGCATCGCGTCAGCCCGCCGCGCCGCCAATGGGATCAGGTGCTCGGCTTTGCGTTCGACCATCGCAACCAGTTCTTCGAGCTGGCGCAGCAGACGGGCGCGCCGCTCACGCGGATCGCCGAGTTGAAGCGGCTGTTCGTCGAGGCGGTCGCGCAGACCGAAACCGAACTCGGCCTGCAAGGCCAGATCGGCGTGCTGATCGACGACCGCTACGGCCAGGACGCGCTCAACGACGCGACCGGACGCGGCTGGTGGGTCGGCCGCCCGGTCGAACTGCCCGGCTCGCTGCCGCTCGAATTCGATCATGGCCGCTCGGTCGGCTCCACGCTCGAAACCTGGCCGGCCGAACAGATCGCCAAGTGCCTGGTGCGCTATCACCCCGACGACGCGCTGGCGGTTCGGCTCGAACAGGAAACGCAGTTGCGCGCGCTGTACGACGCCGTGCAGGCCAGCGGCCACGCGCTGCTGCTCGAAGTGATTCCGCCGCGCCGCGCCGATCTGCCCGACGGCCCCGACGTGGTTTATCGCGCGCTCAAGCGGCTCTACAACCTCGGCATCCATCCCGAGTGGTGGAAGCTCGAACCGCTCGACGCGGCGCAATGGCGCGACGTCGACCGCCTGATCGCCGAGCGCGATCCGTATTGCCTCGGCGTGGTGCTGCTCGGCCTGTCCGCGCCGGTCGAGCAACTGGTGGGCGGCTTCGCGGCCGCGGCCGCGTCGAACACCTGTCGCGGCTTCACGGTCGGCCGCACGATCTTCTGGGAACCGAGCCGGGCCTGGCTGGCCGGCGAGATCGACGACGCGGGCGTGATCGCGCGGGTGCGCGCCATCTTCGAGACGCTGATCGGCGCCTGGCGCGATGCGCGTGCCGGCGAGGTCGCGGCCCGCCGGGTCGCCTAGGAGGGATCACGATGAACCGTAGAGCGATCGAATCCGATCCGGCGCAGGCCGGCGCAGTGGCCGGCATCGAAGGCAGCACCGAAGGCGCGACCGTGCGCCTGACCGTCGCGCAGGCGCTGGTCCGCTATCTCGCCGCGCAGCAGGTGCCGGCCGAGGACGGCAGCGGCCGCACCGAGCCGCTGTTCGGCGGCGTGTTCGCGATCTTCGGCCACGGCAACGTGGCCGGGCTCGGCGAGGCGCTGTACCAGGCGCGCGACGTGCTGCCGACCTACCGCGCCCACAACGAGCAGGCGATGGCCCACAGCGCCATCGCCTACGCGAAGGCGCATTTCCGGCGTCGCATGATGGCCGTCACCAGTTCGATCGGCCCCGGCGCGACCAACCTCGTGACGGCCGCCGCGCTGGCCCACGTGAACCGGCTGCCGGTGCTGCTGCTGCCCGGCGACGTGTTCGTCTCGCGCGCGCCCGACCCGGTGCTGCAACAGGTGGAGGATTTCCACGACGGCGGGCTGTCGGCCAACGACGCGCTGAAGCCGGTGTCGCGCTATTTCGACCGGATCGTCCATCCGGCGCAGTTGCTGAACGCGCTGCCGCGTGCGCTGCGCGTGCTGACCGACGCCGCGCTGTGCGGCCCCGTCACGCTCGCGCTGCCGCAGGACGTGCAGGCCATGGCCTACGACTACCCGGTGTCGTTCTTCGCGCCGCGCGTGGTGCGCTTTCATGCGCCCGCGCCCATCGAGGCCGAGCTGGACGCCGCGCTCGACACGCTGCGCACGGCGCGCCGGCCGCTGCTGGTGGCCGGCGGCGGCGCGCTCTACAGCGCGGGCGGCGCCGCCGCGCTGCGCGCGTTCGCCGAACGGCACGGCATCCCGGTGGCCGAAACCCAGGCCGGCAAGAGCTGCCTGCCGTGGGACCATCCGCTCAACGCGGGCGCGCTCGGCGTGACGGGCGCGCCGGGCGCCAACGCGCTGGCCGCCGAGGCCGATTGCGTGCTCGCGGTCGGCACCCGGCTGCAGGATTTCACGACCGGCTCGAACACGCTGTTCGCGCAGGCCGCCGTGCTCGGCATCAACGCCAACCCGTTCGACGCGCTCAAGCATCGCGCCACGGCCGTCGAGGCCGATGCGCGGCTCGCGCTCGACGCGCTCGCGGCGCGCCTCGAAGGCTGGCGCGCCGAGCCGGGCTGGACCGAGCGCGCGCACGGGCTGGCCGCGGCCTGGCGCGACATCGTGCAGACGCTGACCCACGCGCCGCCGCAACCGGGCCAACTGCCCTACGACGCCGACGTGATCGGCGCGGTGCAACGCTCGCTGGCCGCCTCGGCCGCCAACGACATCGCCGTCTGCGCGGCCGGCACGCTGCCGGCCGAACTGCACAAGCTGTGGCGCGCCGCCGTGCCGGGCGGCTATCACGTCGAATACGGCTATTCGTGCATGGGCTACGAAATCGCGGGCGGCCTCGGCGTCAAGCTCGCGCGGCCCGAGCGCGAGGTGATCGTGTTCGTCGGCGACGGCAGCTATCTGATGATGAACAGCGAGATCGCCACCTCGGTGATGCTCGGCGCGCGGCTGATCGTGGTGGTGCTCGACAACCGCGGCTACGGCTGCATCAACCGCTTGCAGCAGGCCTGCGGCGGCGCGCCGTTCAACAACATGATCGAGGACTGCGTGCAAGGGCCGGCCGGCGCGCCGCAGATCGATTTCGCCGCCCATGCGCGCGCGCTCGGTGCGCACGGCGAGCACGTCGACAGCCTCGACGCGCTCGATGCCGCGCTCGCGCGCGCCCGCACGGCGGACCGCAGCACCGTGATCTGCATCGACACCGACGCCACGCGCACCACGGCCGACGGCGGCTGGTGGTGGGAAGTCGCGGTGCCCGAGGTGTCGCCGCGCGCCGCCGTGCGCGAGGCGCGCGCCCGTTACGAACAGCAGGTGGCCGCACGCGCCGGCACGTCTCACGAACCCGCGTCTCACGAACCTTCTTCCCCGGAATCATCGACATGAGCGATTACGACATTCGAATCGGCGTCAACCCGCTGTCGTGGATGAACGACGACCTGCCCTCGCTCGGCGGCGAGACGCCGCTCGCGGTGGCGCTCACCGAAGGCAAGCAGATCGGCTACGCCGGCTTCGAGCTCGGCAACAAGTTTCCGCGCGAGCCGAAGGCGCTTCAGGATCTGCTCGGCGGCTACGACCTGGCGCTCGTCTCGGGCTGGTATTCGGGCCGGCTCGCCGAGCGCGGCGTGCAGGAGGAAATCGACGCGGTGGGGCCGCATCTCGAACTGCTGGCCAGCAACGGCGCGACCGTGATGGTGTACGGCGAGGTGGCCGCCTCGATCCAGGGCTCGCCCGACGTGCCGCTCTACCAGCGCCCGCGCTTCGTGACCGACGCGCAATGGGAGCAATACGCGCAGCGGCTCGATGCGTTCGCCCGCTACACGCTGAGCCAGGGCGTGCGCACCGCCTATCACCACCACATGGGCGCCTACGTCGAGGCGCCGGCCGACATCGACCGGCTGATGGCGCTGACCGGCGACGCGCTCGGGCTGCTGTTCGACACCGGCCACGTGACGTTCGGCGGCGGCGATCCGCTCGCCGTGCTGGAGCGGCATATCGGCCGCGTCTGCCATGTGCACTGCAAGGACGTGCGCCCCGAGGTGATCCGGCTGGCCGGCAACCGCAACTGGAGCTTTCTCGAATCGGTCATCAACGGCGCGTTCACCGTGCCGGGCGACGGCAGCGTCGATTTCCCGGCCGTCATCGACCGGCTCAAGCGACACGGCTACCGGGGCTGGCTGGTGGTCGAGGCCGAGCAGGACCCGGTGATCGCGCCGAGCTACGCCTATGCGGAGCTGGGTTACCGGACGCTGCGCGCGCTGGTCGATGCGCCGCTCGCGTCGCAACGCAAGGAGGCCGCGTGATGAACGCCAACATGAACACCCCCACGAAAGCGCAGGACCTGCTCGTCAAGGGCACGGCCGCCGGCCCGTCGATCGCGACGGTCACGCCCGAATCGGCCCACTGGCGGCACGTGGGCTTTTCGGCTCATCGGTTGAAAGCCGGCGCATCGCTGGCGCTGCACGAGCCGCAGCGCGAAACCTGCATCGTCGTGCTGGCCGGCCGGGTCGATATCGCCAGCGACGACGGCACGCGCTGGGACGCGCTCGGCGCACGCGACAGCGTATTCGAGGACAGCCCGCCCGCCGCGCTGTACCTGCCGCCCGGCGTGCGCGTGACGATCACGGCCACGCGCGATGCGGAACTGGGCGTGGCGAGCGCGCCGGGCACCGGCCGCTATCCGCCGCGCCGCATCGAGCCGGGCGAGATGACACGCTCGGTGCGCGGCACCGGCGCGAACACGCGCTACGTGTGCGACATCCTTCCGCAGACGGAGCCGGCCGAATCGCTGCTGGTGGTCGAGGTGCGCACGCCGTCGGGCCATTCGTCGAGCTACCCGCCGCACAAGCACGACACCGACAACGTGCCGGTCGAGAGCTTCCTGGAAGAGACCTACTACCATCGCGTGAATCCGCCGCAAGGCTTCGTGTTCCAGCGCGTCTATACCGATGCGCGCGACATCGACCAGTCGATGGCCGTGTCCGATCACGACGTGGTGATGGTGCCGCGCGGCTATCACCCGGTGGTGGTGCCGTACGGTTACGACTCCTACTACCTCAACGTGATGGCCGGGCCGACGCGCGTCTGGCATTTCAAGAACGATCCCGAGCATGATTGGATCGCGAAGCGCGATGCGGCCGCGCAGGCGGCCAAGGCGGGGTGAGATGGCTCGCTGGCCTGATGGCCGGTGGCTGGCCGTGCATGGTCGGCCAGCGCATCGGTGTAGACACCGGGCACGAGGAAGCTCGCGTGTGCGGAATCGAGTCCGTCGAGCCAGCGGAAGGCGCCGCCTCGGTGTCGGCCCGGCCACCGGCATGAACCGCGACATCGGCGCAGGCATCGGGCATGAGGAAGCTCATGTGTGCGAAATCGAGCACGCCAAGCCGGCGGGAAAATCCACCTCGGTCGGCGTCGAGCCGGCTACCGGCAGAATCGTGACTACAGCCGTTAGTTGATGCCCATCGGCCGCGCCACGGCCGACGCCTGCCCGCGGCTTCAGGCGGCCAGCGGCGCGAGCGCGGCGCGCAATGCGTCGGGCAGCGGCACCGGGCAGCGGCTGTCGCGGCCCACGTAGACATGCACGAAATGCCCCTGCGCGGCGGCCGACGCCTCGCCTTCGGCGAACAGGCCGATCTCGTAGCGCACGCTGGAGGTGCCGAGCTTCGCCACGCGCAGGCCCGCGTCGATCTTCTGCGGGAACACCAGCGGCGCGAAATAGTTGCACTGCGTCTCGACCACCAGGCCGATCGTTTCACCGCGCTCCGCGTCGAGCACGCCGGTGCGGATCAGGTATTCGTTCACGACGGTATCGAAGTAGCTGTAATAGACGACGTTGTTGACGTGGCCGTAGACGTCATTGTCCATCCAGCGCGTGGTGATCGACAGGAAGTGAGGGTAGGCGCTGCGCGGCAGCAGTTCGGGCTTGGCGGACATGGGCGGCGGAGTCGAGGTCGGGGGGAAGGAAGCGGGATCGGCAGGCGGCGACGCGCTCGGCTTTACAGCGCGGCGCGTTCGCGCGACGATGCGGCGCACGGCCCGCCTCGCGTGCCGCACAGAAAAACACACATCGCGTGAAATTCCAAGGGGCGGCCGGCGTCCAAGCAGTTCGAGTGCAGGCTGCACGCGGCTGCACGCGGCTGCACGCGGCTGCACGCGGCTGCACGCGGCTGCACGCGGCTGCACGCGGCTGCACGCGGCTGCACGCGGCTGCACGCGGCTCGGCTCGCCGCTGCCCCCCTTCCACCCTTCGCCACGAGACCTCTCATGCCCGACCACCACCTGATCACCACCGCCTTCGACCTGCCCGGCCATCGCATCGACCAATCGTTCGGCATCGCGCGCGGCATCGTCGTGCGCTCGCGCTCGATCATCGGCTCGTTCGGCGCCGCGATCCAGACCGTGTTCGGCGGCAATATTTCGCTCTACGCCTCGTTGTGCGAGCGCGCGCGGCAGGACGCGTACGAGAAGATGATCGCGCAGGCCGCCGGCTTCGGCGCGAACGCGATCATCGGCATGCGTTACGACGCCACGGAAATCGGCTCGGGCATCACCGAGGTGCTGTGCTACGGCACGGCGGTGCGCGCCACGCCGATCGCGGGCTGAACGCCGGGCGTCATGGCTCGTTGCCGACCGTCATTGCCCCGGGCGGTCGACGAACGTGACGTCGAGCCCGCGTGCACGCATCCAGTCGGCCACGGCGTAGCCGGTGCCGGCGCGCCACGGCCGCAGGTTCGGCGGCTCGACCAGCCGATATTCGAGCAGCTCCGGCGACAGCGCGATCTCGCCGCTGGCCCGCACGTGATACGCGATGATCAGCTCGTTCTTGCGGATGAATTCGTACACGCCCACCAGTTCCACCGAATCGGCCCGCAGCGAGGTTTCCTCCAGCACTTCGCGGGCGATGCCTTCCTCGGGCGTTTCGCCGTTTTCGAGGAAGCCGGTGATCAGCGCGAACATCCCTTCCGGCCAGGCCGCGTTGCGCGCGAGCAGGATCTTGCCGTCGATCTCGACGATCGCCGCGACCACCGGCAGCGGGTTGTTCCAGTGGACGTAGCCGCAGGCCGCGTCGGGACAGACCTGGCGGACGCGGCCGCCCTCGTGCAGCGCGTCGGCGCGCGTGGTGAGCGGGGTCGCGCAGCGCGGACAGAAACGGTGTTCGGCAGTGGTCATCGGGGGAGCGCTTGCGGCACGGCGAGCGGCATGGGAAACCGTCGCGCGCCATCGTTGGGGGAAAGACGAAGCGCACATTCTAGCGAGTTTGGGCGGTTTGCATCGGAGGCCGCGACGGCCGCCGATGCGGGCTCGGGAGCGTCGTTTCGTTACGCGTCCGGCAGGCCGGCCCGGGCCGCCGCCTCGCGCCGCGCGACGATCGCCCAGGCCGCGAAACCGAGCGCGCCCGCCAGCAGCGCCGCCACCGCGATCCACAATGCCGGCGTGAACGACCCGGCCCGCGCCGCCACCGGCGCGGCGACCAGCGGCCCGGCGATCTGCCCGAGCCCGTAGGACGCCGTGGCATAGCCCATCAGCCCGGCCGCCGCCTCGCCGTGCAAACGCCGCGCCTCGCGCATCGCAAACAGCGTGATCGCCGTGAACGGCAGGCCGAGCAGCAGGCTGCCGAGCGCGAAGCCGGCCGCCGTCGGCCATGCGATGCCCAACACGATGCCGAGCGCCTGCACCGCGCACGACAGGCCGAGCAGCAGCCGGTTGTCCCAGCCGGCCGGCAACCGCGACGCGAGCAGCGCGCCCACCATCAGCGCCGCGCCGAACATCGGCCAGAACAGGTCGGGCCACGGCGAACCGGGCGGCAGCGCGCCGCGCGCGATCACCGGCAGGAACGTGGCCGTGATGATGTAGCCGAAGCCCGGCGCGCCGTACAGCACGATCAGCCGCCGCGCGTCGCGGCGCACGGCCGGGTGGCGCGCATCGGGTAGTGCGGCGTGGGTGATTCGAGCGGCTTGCGTTGCTTGCCCGGCATGACTCGCTTGCGCTGCCTGCCCTTCCGATCCTGCCTGTCCGGCTTGCCCCACTTGCCCGGCCGCCGCGGCTTGCCCCACCTGCCCGGCCGCCCCCGCTTGCCCCGCCTGTCCAGCCACCCCGGCTTGCCCCACCTGTCCGGCCGCCCCCGCTTGCCCCGCCTGTCCACTCGACTGCGCCTGCCCCACTCGTCCGGCCGACCCGGCCGCCACCGCTTGCCCTGCCTGCGCAGGCCGCCGCGCCACCGCCCCCCATGCCGCGCTCGGCGCGATCACGCGCCAGATCCACGCCGCGAGCAGCACCGACAGCAGCGCGAACCCGAGCCAGCCGAATTCCGCGCGCCGCCCGGCCAACGCACCGCCGATCAGCCCGGTCACGACGATCCCGCCGCCCGGCCCCGTGAAAATCGCGCCACTCCATTGCGGCGCACCCAGCTCGGTGAGCCGGCGCATGCCCCACTGCGACGCGAACACGAACGTCCACGCGCTGACCACGCCGGCCACGAAGCGCACCGGCAGCCACACCGCGAAGCCGTGCAGCGCGCCCATCGCGGCGGTCAGCGCGATCGTCGCGACCAGGCCGCCGCGCACCATGCGTGCGGCATCGACGCGCAGCGCCGCGCAACTGACCGCCCCGAAGAAATAGCCTGCGTAGTTGGCCGAGGCGAGCCAGCCGCCGTGCCGGATGTCGAGCGTGCCGTTGGCCAGCATCAGCGGCAGCAGCGGCGTGAACGCGAAGCGGCCGACACCGAGCGCCACCGCCAGCGCCGCCGCGCAGGCAAACGCGATCAGGCGCGGATCGGCAAGGCGGCCCGCGTCAGCGCCTGGGCCGGGGGCGGCGGTCGAACGCGGCGCCGACGCCGACACCGACGACGCGGACGACCCGGACGATGAAGTGGACGACGACAGGCAGGAAGCGGAACGATTCATTCGGGTCGGATGCAATGTGGCGGCCGCGCGGACGGCGCGACACGGATCGGCCCATCCTAGCTTGACCAGTCAATCTCGAAAAATGAATAATCGAGAACCTTTCGTTCTCCTGGAGAGAATCATGGATCTGGCGGCGCTCGCGATCTTCCGCGCGGTGGTGCGCGAAAACGGCGTCACGCGCGCGGCGGCGAAGCTGAACCGCGTGCAGTCGAACGTGACCACCCGCATCCGGCAGTTGGAGGAACAACTCGGCGCGGCGCTGTTCGTGCGCGACGGCCGGCGGCTGGTGCTGACGCCGGCGGGCGAGACGCTGCTGCCCTACGCCGAGCGCCTGCTCGCGCTGGCCGACGAGGCGCGCCACGCGGTGCGCGAGGATCGTCCGCACGGGCGGCTGCGGCTCGGCACCATGGAGAGCACGGCCGCGAGCCGGCTGCCGGACGTGCTCGCGCGCTATCACCAGCGCTGGCCCGAGGTCGGGCTCGAACTCGTGACGGGCGTCACGAACTGGCTGATCGAGCGGGTCCGCGCGTTCGAACTCGACGCGGTGCTGGTCGCCACGCCGCCACAGCCGGACATGCTCGACGCCGCGCTGTTCGAGGCGGTACCCATTTATCGCGAGCCGCTGGTGCTGATCGCGCCGCGCCATCATCCGCCGGTGGCGACGGCGCGGGACCTGCGCGTGCCGACGCTGGTGTCGTTCGAGCGCGGCTGCGCCTATCGCGGCTACATCGAGCGCTGGTACGCCGCGCAGGCGAGCAAGCCCGCGCGCGTGCTCGAACTGGGTTCGTACCATGCGATCCTCGCCTGCGTCGCGGCCGGCGCCGGCGTCGCGCTGGCGCCGCGCAACGTGCTCGACATGTCGCCCGTCACCGACACGCTGTCGGTGCATCCGGTGGCCGATCTGCAACCGGTCGACACGCTGCTGGTCTGGCGGCGCGGCCATGCTTCGGCGGCGCTGGCCGCGCTGCGCGAGGCGCTCGTCGCGCATGGCGCGGAAGTCGCGCCGACGCGGGCCGTCGATCCGGAACCGGCGGCGGCGCCCCGGCCCACGGCGAAGGTTCGACGTACGCGTACGGCGCAGGCCACCTGAACGGCGGCTGCCCGGCCGCCTCGATCGGCTGGCTCGGCTGGCTCGGCTGGCTCGGCTGGCTCGGCTGGCTCGGCTGGCTCGGCTGGCTCGGCTGGCTCGGCTGGCTTGCAGGGCCGCCCGCATGCACGAGCGAACGCGGGCCGGCTTCAGGCCGCACGGCGCTCCGCGAACGCGTTATCGCGTATCGCGGCCGGGCGCGCCGTCGGCCGCCCGGCATCACCAACCCGATGGATCGAACCCGGCTGCGGCAGGTCGGACGCGCGGCGGGACACGGCGCGCACATCGCCGGCGCACCGCCGCCCGCCCCGCGCGCCGTCTCTCATCCCTCGGCGTCGAAACGCACCGTGCAGACCGCCGGCGGCAGCCCCGCCACCGGCGCGCGAAACGCAAACAGGCCGCCGGCCAGCGGCTGCGCCTGCCGCTCGGCCTCGCTCAGGCCCTTGGTCGCCGTGGTCGCGTAGACGGTACGCAAATCGTCGCCGCCGAACGCGAGCTTGGTGACGTTCGCGCACGGAAACGCGACCTGCCCGAGCAGCCGGCCGTCGGGCGCATAGCGCTCGATCCGTGCGCCGCCGAACAGCGCGATCCAGACGCCGCCCTCGGCATCCACGGCCATCCCGTCCGGATGGCCGCCGCCCTCGATCCTGGCAAACACGCGGCGGCGGCGCGGCACGCCGTCGTCGCCGAGATCGAACGCGTACACCAGGCGCCGCAGCGTGTCGGTGTGATAAAGCGTGCGGCCGTCGGGGCTCGCGGCGGGGCCGTTGGTAATCACGTAGCCGGCGTCGTGCGCGGCCACGCGGCCGTCCTGGCCGACGCGATAGAGCCGCCCGGTCGGCGCGGCCTCGGCGTTGTCCATCGAGCCGAACCACAGGTGGCCGCCCGCATCGACGTAGCCGTCGTTGAGCCGGTTGCCGGGCAGGTCGGCCTCCAGCGGCAGCACGCGCGTGAACCGCCCGTTGCCCGGCTCGAAGCGGAACAGCCCGCCCTGTACGCCGCAGATCAGCGTACCGTCCGCGCACGGCAGCGCGAAGCCGATCTGCCCCGGCGCCTCCCAGCTCTCGCGGGCGCCATCCGACGGGTCGTGGCGATAGAGCCGCCGGCCCTTGATGTCGACGAACAGCACGCGGCGCGCGGCGGCGTCCCAGCAGGCGCCCTCCCCGAGCGTGGCCGCCACCGGCCAGACGCAGTCGAGGGCGCCGTCGGGTACGAGGGCCGGCGTCATCCGCCGAACCAGCCGGCGTCGACGAAGTATTCTCGCGCGGTGCAGCGCGCGGCGTCGTCGGAGGCGAGGAACAGCGCCATGCGCGCGACGTGCTCGGGCTCGACGCGCTCGTGCAGGCACTGCGAGGCCACCAGCTTCGCCTCGCTCTCGGACGACTGCCACAGCTTCATCTGGCGCGGCGTGCGCACCGCGCCCGGCACGATGCAGTTCACGCGGATGCCGAACTCACCGAGATCGCGCGCGAGCCCGCGCGTCAGGCCCTCGATGCCGGCCTTCGCCGTCATGTAGATGCTGAGGCCCGTCTCGGCGATGTGCCACGAGATCGAGCCGAGGTTCAGGATCACGCCGCGACCGAGCGAGCGCATGCCCGGCAGCACCGCCTGCGCGCAGAAGAACTGGTGGCGCAGGTTCACCTCGATGCGGCTGTCCCAGTAGGCCGCCGTCAGCTCGCCGGGACGATGGCGGTCGTCGTTCGCCGCGTTGTTGACGAGCACCTCCACCGGCCCCGCCTCGGCCGCGATCGCGGCGAACGTCGCGTTCAGCGCCTCGATGTCGCGCAGATCGCAGTAGTGGAACGCCGGCGGCACGGGTACGCCGCCGAGCGAGGCGACGAGCGCCGCCGATTCGTCGCGCGCGATGTCGATGAAGCTCACGCGCGCGCCCTGCGCGGCGAACGCCGCGACGATCGCCGCGCCGATCCCGGTGCCGCCGCCCGTCACCACGACGTGACGGCCGGCCAGGCTCGGATAGATGGCATAAGTCATGAAAAATCCCGAAGAACCGGTCAGCAGACCATTGAAGAAAGCATCCTCGTCCGGCCGCGCGGCGGCCGGCGTTGCAGGCGTTGCCTGCAGCGCGCCCTCAGCGGCGCCCCGCACGCGACACCACGTCGACCCAGACGGCCAGCACCAGAATCCCGCCCTTGACGATCATCTGCCAGTAGGCGTCCACGTCGAGCATCGACATGCCGTTGTCGAGGCTGGCCATCACCAGCGCGCCGATCAGCGCGCCGTGGACGGTGCCCGCGCCGCCGCGCATCGAGGTGCCGCCGATGAAGCAGGCGGCGATCGCGTCGAGCTCGCCCATGTTGCCCGCCGACGGCGAGCCGGCCGCGAGCCGCGCGGTGTTGACGATGCCGCCTAACGCGCACATCAGCCCCATCAGCCCGAAGATCGCCAGCTTCACGCGGTCGGTGTTGATGCCCGACAGGCGCGTGGCCTCCAGGTTCGAGCCGACCGCGTAGATGCGCCGGCCGAACACGGTCTGGGTGGCCACCCACGAGAAGATGCCGAGCAGCGCGAGCACCAGCAGCACCGGCACCGGAATCCCGCCGTAGCTGTCGAGCGTGGCCACGAACGCGGCCACGATCAGCCCGGCCGCGACCAGCTTCGCGATGTCCTGCCAGAGCGGCGCGACCCCGAGTTCGTAGCGGCGCCGCGCGCGCCGCTGGCGCACCGTCACGACCACCAGCAGCGCGACGATCAGCAGCGCGATCGCGTCGCCGATGCGCGGCGGCACGTAGCCCTGGCCGATCAGCACGAAGCCGTCCGAGACCGGCGCGATGGTCGCGCCGTGCGTGATGCCGAGCAGGATGCCGCGATAGGCGAGCATGCCGCCCAGGCCGACGATGAACGACGGCACGCCGCGATAGGTGGACCACCAGCCGTTGAAGAGGCCCGCCACCACGCCCAGCACCATCACCACCGGCACGGTGGCCACGATCGGCCAGCCGAGCACCTGGTCGAGGATCGCCGCCACGCCGCCGAGCAGGCCGAGCAGCGAGCCCACCGACAGGTCGATCTCGCCGGCGATGATCACGAACACCATCCCGCAGGCCAGCATGCCGGTGATCGACATCTGCCGCAGCAGGTTGGAGAGATTGCGCGGCGTGATGAACGCGCCGTGGGTGAGCAGCGAGAACAGCAGCCAGATCGCGGCCACCGCGATCAGCAGCGCGAGGATCTTGTAGCGTGCGAACAGCCGGCGCAGTTGCTGCGCGGTGCCGGTGGCGCCCGCCGGGCGAGCCGCGCGGTCGGCGGCCTGGGTGGTCGTCTCGGGTGTCATGCGATGCCTGCCTCGGGTTGAGTCGTGTCGCGCCGCGCGGGCCGGATCGCCGCGCCCAGCACCTGTTCCTGGGTGAGTCCGTGGTTGGGAAAATCGCCGCGCAGCTCGCCGTCGCCGATCACGATCACGCGATCGGCGATGCCGAGCACCTCGGGCAGCTCCGAGGACACCATCACGATCGCCATCCCGCGCTTGGCGAGATCGCCGATCAGCTTGTAGATCTCGTACTTCGCGCCCACGTCCACGCCGCGCGTGGGCTCGTCGAGGATCAGCACGCGCGGCTCGGTGAGCAGCATGCGCGTGAGCACCGCCTTCTGCTGGTTGCCGCCCGACAGGCTCGCGATCGACAGCATCGGGTGCGCGGCGCGCACCGACAGCCGGCGCATCTCCACGCGGATCGTGTCGTGCTCGGCGGCCGCGTCGATCCGGCCGAAGCGCGTGAAGCGCTGCAGCACCGCGAGCGTGATGTTGTGGCCGACGCTCAGTTGCGGGACGATGCCGTGGCGCTTGCGGTCCTCGGGCACCATCGCGATGCCGGCGCGGATCGCGTCGAGCGGCGCGCGAATCCGGAGCGGCGCGCCGTCGAGCAGCACCTGCGCCTCGCTCGCGCCCGGATAGGAGCCGAAGATCGCCTGCATCAGCTCGGTGCGCCCCGCGCCCACCAGCCCCGCCACGCCGAGGATCTCGCCGCGCCGCACCGCGAACGACACATCGTCCACGCGCTTGCGGCGCGGGTTGTTGACGTCGAGGCAGGTCACGTTGCGCGCCTCGAACACGATCTCGCCGACCGGATGCGGCTCGCGCGGAAACAGGTTGGTGATCTCGCGGCCCACCATCTGCGCGATGATGCGTTCGGTCGACATGCCCTGCATCGGCTGCGTCGACACGTGCTTGCCGTCGCGGATCACGGTGACCGTGTCGCACACGGCCTGCACTTCGTCGAGCTTGTGCGAAATGTAGACGCAGGCGATCCCGCGCGCCTTCAGGTCGCGAACGATGTCGAGCAGGATGCGCGTCTCGGCGGCCGTCAGCGACGAGGACGGCTCGTCGAGGATCAGCAGCTTCGCCTGCTTGTTGAGCGCCTTGGCGATCTCGATCAGTTGCTGGTGGCCGCCGCCGTAGTGCATCACCGGCAGCGCCACGTTGATGCCCTCGATGCCGAGGCCGGTCAGCAGCGCGTCGGCGCGGCGCACCATCGCCGCGTAGTGCATGCGCCCGCCCGGCAGCGTCAGTTCGTTGCCGAGAAACAGGTTCTCCGCCACCGACAGCTCCGGCACCAGCATCAGTTCCTGGTGGATGATGACGATGCCGGCGCGCTCGCTGTCGCGAATGCCGGCGGCCTGCAGCGGGCGGCCTTCCCAGCGGATCTCGCCGTCCCAGGTGCCGCTCGGGTAGACGCCCGAGAGCACCTTCATCAGCGTGGACTTGCCGGCGCCGTTCTCGCCGCACAGGCCCACGCATTCGCCGGGCCGCACCACGAGGTCGATGCCGTCGAGCGCCTTCACGCCGCCGAAGGTCTTCACGATGCCGCGCATCTCCAGCAGGGGTTCGCGGGTGCGGGGTTCCGACATGCGGATATCCGACATGCGCCGTCCTTGTTCGTGTCCGGGGGTTCGTGGGTTCGGGTGGGCCGGGCTCGCGCCGCCGCGCGCGGCGCGCACTGGGGCGAGCCCGGCGCGTCGCCTCAGTGCGAGCCGATCTGCGCCTGCGTGTAGAAGCCGTCCTTCACCACCACGTCGACGTTGCCCTTGGTCAGCAGCGTCGGTTGCAGCAGCAGCGTGTCGACCTTCTTCCTGCCGTTGTCGTACTGCGCGTTGAAGGCCGGCTTGCCGCCCTTGGCGAGCGTCACGGCGAGCGTGGCCGCCTCGCCCGCGATCAGCTTGAGCGGCTTGTAGACGGTCATGGTCTGGGTGCCGGCCACCAGCCGCTTGACGGCGGCCAGGTCCGCGTCCTGCCCCGACACCGGCACCTTGCCGGCCAGATGCTGCGCGGCGAGCGCCTGGATCGCGCCGCCCGCGGTGCCGTCGTTCGAGGCCACCACCGCGTCGATCTGGTTGCCGTTCGCGGTCAGCGCGTTCTCCATGATGCCGAGCGCGGTCGAGGCGCTCCATTCGGGCACCCACTGCGAGCCGACCACCTTGATGTCGCCGCGGTCGATCGCCGGCTGCAGCACCTTCATCTGGCCTTCGCGCAGGATCTTCGCGTTGTTGTCGGTGGGCGCGCCGCCGAGCAGGAAGTAGCGGCCCTTCGGACGCGCGTTGACCACGCCCTGCGCCTGCAGCTCGCCGACCTTCTCGTTGTCGAACGAGATGTAGGCGTCCACGTCGGCGTCGAGGATCAGCCGGTCGTAGGACACCACCTTGATGCCGGCCTTCTTCGCCTCGGCCACCACGTTGGTCAGCGCCTTCGAATTGAACGGCACGATCACGATCACGTCCACGCCGCGCGAGATCAGGTTCTCGATCTGCGAGATCTGGCGCTCCTCGCTCGCGTCGGCCGACTGCACCGACACCTTCGCGCCGAGCTTCTCGGCGGCCGCGACGAAGTAGTCGCGATCGCGCGACCAGCGCTCGACGCGCAGGTCGTCGATGCAGAAGCCGATCTCGGGACGATCCTTGCTCGCGTGGGCGAGCGGCGCCGCGAGCGAGACGCTCGCCAGCACGGAGGCGGCGACCAACGATTTCAGGACGGAACGACGGCGATTCGAGGGCATGTCTCTGTCTCCATTTCGTACTGGTTCTTGTGTGTGGGTCGCGGGACGCCGGCGCCCGATCGGCCGGGCGGTGATCAGGCACGGCCGGCCCGACGACAAGCGGCATGGTGCATGCGCCGGCCGCCGAGCGGCAATTACGAAATTGCCCAACCGCCTTAACATTTCTTGCCGGCCCGAGGCGATCGCGGCAACGGCGCGGCCGGCAGCCACTAGAATGGGCGGGCCGCGACACCCGGGCCGCCCTGACGCCCGTGATTTCGATATGCGAGAGACGCCCGCCGAGCCCTCGCGAGGAGACCGTCCATGCAACGTCCATCCGCCGATCCGCCGCCGTCCGCGCGCGCGCACCGCATCGCGCTGCTGTTCAATGCGAACAAGGTGTACGACCGCGAGGTGATCGCCGGCATCGGCGACTACATGCGCTCGACGCGCGTGACCTGGGACCTGTTCCTCGAGGACGACTTCCGCTGCCGGCTGGCCGGCATCGAGCGCTTCGACGGCGACGGCATCATCGCCGACTTCGACGACCCGGCCGTGGACGCGGCGCTGCGCGGTTGCCCGCTGCCGGTGGTGGCGGTCGGCTCGTCCTACGAGGACGCGACGCACTACCCGGCCGGCCTGCCCTACGTGGCCACCGACAACGGCAAGCTGATCGCGCTCGCCTACACGCACCTGATCGAGGCCGGGCTCGAGCACTTCGCGCTCTACAGCCTGCCCCCCGCCGACGAGAACCGCTGGGCGCAGCAGCGCGAGCTCGTCTACACGCGTCTGCGCCGCCACGATGCGCCGGCGCTGCCGATCGAGCACGAGATCTACCGCGGGCTGTCCACCAGCGCGCCCACCTGGCACCAGTCCACCCGGCAACTGATCGACTGGCTGCGCGCGCTGCCCAAGCCGGTCGGCGTGATCGCCGTGACCGACGCGCGCGCGCGGCACCTGCTGCAGGCCTGCGTGTCGGCCGGGCTCGCGGTGCCCGAGGAGATCGCCATCATCGGCATCGACAACGATCCGCTCACGCGCACGCTCTCGCGCATCCCGCTCTCGTCGGTGATCCAGGGCACCGAGGAGATGGGCCGCACCGCCGCCCACCTGCTGCACCAGATGCTCGGCGGCGCGCGCTTCGCCGGCCGCCAGATCCTGGTGCCGCCGGTGGGCATCAACGTGCTCGCCTCCACGCGCCACCAGCCGCTCGCGAGCCCCTATGTGATGCGCGCGCGGCACTTCATCCGCCAGTACGCGTGCCAGGGCATCCGCACCGAACAGGTGGCCGACTACGTGGGCGTGTCGCGCTCGTCGCTCGAGGAACACTTCCGCCGCGAGCTGCGCTGCACCGTGCATCAGGAAATCCTGCGCCACAAGCTCGACGCGGCCAAGCAGCTGCTCACGCAGCACGAGCTGGCCACCGCCGAGGTGGCGGTGCGCTGCGGCTTCACCTCGACGCAATACATGTACGCGGTGTTCCGCCGCGAACTCGACTGCACGCCGCGCGAATATCAGGAACGCACGCTGTCCGGAGGCCACGCTTGAGCGCAATCCAATCGACGCCGGCCTTCGGGCCGGCCGGCCACAGCGTCTCGTCGCGGCCGTGGGGCCGCCTGCCCGGCGGTGACCTGGTGCGCCTCTTCACGCTGCGCAACGCCCACGGCATGCGCGTGGCGATCAGCGATCTCGGCGCGACGCTGGTGTCGTGGCAGACGCCCGACCGCAGCGGCCGGCTCGGCGAGATCCTGCTCGGCTTCGACGCGCCGGCCGCCTACCTCGATTCGCACGCCTATCTCGGCGCGCTGGTCGGGCGCTGCTCGAACCGCATCGCCGGTGCGCGTTTCACGCTCGACGGCATCGACCACACGCTCGACCGCAACGACGGCGAGCAGTGCCTGCACGGCGGCCTGAGCGGCTTTCACCGGGCGCTGTGGGACACCGACATGCTCGACGACGCGCTGGTGATGCGGCTGGTCTCGCCCGAGGGCGACGGCGGCTTCCCCGGCAACGTCGAGGTGCAGGTGCGCTACGCGCTCGACGACGACGGCACGCTGTCGATCGGCTATGAGGCGCGCAGCGACGCGCCCACGCCGCTGCAACTGACGAGTCACCCGTATTTCAACCTGAGCGGACGCCCGCATGCCGACATCGACGGGCACGTCCTGACGATCGACGCGGATCAGTATCTGGAAGTGGATGCGCGGATGATCCCGACGCGGCTCGCCAGCGTGGCCGGCACCGCGTTCGATTTCCGCCAGAGCGCGCCGCTCGGCGCACGGCTCGGCTGGCCGCACGCACAGCTCGCGCTGGCGGGCGGCTTCGATCACTGCTTCGCGCTGCGCGAGGCGAATGCCGGCAGCGGCGGCGTGCGCGCCGTCGCGCGCGTCTACGATCCCGGCAGCGGCCGCGAACTGACGGTGCTGACCGACCAGCCGGGGCTGCAGCTTTATACCGGCAACGCGCTGGCGGGCGCGCATGCGCCGCGCAGCGCGCTGTGCCTGGAGGCCGGCGCGTTCCCGAACCAGGTCAATTCGGAGGCGGCCGAGGCGGTTGTGCTGCGCCCGGGCCAGGTGTATCGGCAGGAGACGCGGTATCGCGTGGCGGTGGCGGGCTAGGCCGCGGTGTGCGTGGCTAGCCGCAACGTCCTCGAGTGAGACGACACCGGAAAAGGCGCCACCGGCCACGCCGCCCCGGCCTTGGCGCACCACCCTTGCCGCTATCCCACCATCAGCGTCTTCGGCTCCAGATACGCGCCGAGCCCCCACTTGCCCATCTCGCGCCCGAGCCCCGAGTGCTTGAAGCCGCCGAACGGCGCGCGCGGCTCGTGGTTCAGCGTGTTGACCAGCACCCGCCCCGCGTCGATCCGCAGCGCGATGCGCTCGCAGCGCTCGCGGTCGCGGCCGAGCACCAGCGCGCTCAGGCCGTAATCGGTGTCGTTGGCGATCGCGATGGCGTCTTCGTCGTCTTCGTAGGCGATGATCGACAGCACCGGCCCGAAGATTTCCTCTCGCGCGATCCGCATGTCGTTGCGTACGCCCGAAAACAGCGTCGGCTTGACGAACCAGCCCGCCGACAGCCCATCCGGCCGCCCCTCGCCACCGGCCAGCAGGCGCGCGCCTTCTTCCGTGCCGAGCCGGATATAGCCCTGCACGCGCTCCCACTGGCGGCGGCTGACCATCGGCCCGATCTCGGTATCGGCCTCGCGCGGATCGCCCGATTTCACGCGCGCCACCGCGTCGGCCGCCACCTGTTCGAACTCGGCGAGCCGCGCGCGCGGCACCAGGATGCGCGTGCCGGCGATGCAGGCCTGGCCGCTGTTCATGAAGCCGGCCTGCAGGACGGTCGGCATGATTTCGTCGAAATCGGCATCGTCGAGCACCAGCGTCGGCGATTTGCCGCCCAGTTCGAGCGTCACGCGCTTGATCGAGCCGGCGCCCGCTTCGATCAGGCGCCGCCCGACCGCCGACGAACCGGTGAACGAGATCTTCGCCACACGCGGGTCGCGGCTCAACACCTCGCCTACCACGTCCCCGCGCCCGTTCACGACATTGACCACGCCGCGCGGCAGCTCGGCCGCATGCAGCGCCTCCAGCACGATCTGCGTCTGCCACGCGCTCATCTCGCTGGGCTTGATCACGGCCGTGCAGCCGGCCGCCAGCGCGGTGGCGAGCTTGTTGCAGATGAAGCCGGCATTGCTGTTCCACGGCGTGATCAGCGCCGCGACGCCCACCGGCGTCATCACCACGCGCGCCGCGCCGGCCGTCTCCTCGAACGCGAACGCTTCGAGCGCATCGATCGCGGCCTGCACCGTCTGGGCCGGATAGGCCGCCATCCAGCGCGCGCGCGACGACGGCGCGCCGTACTCGGTCACGATCGCCTCCAGCAACGCCGCCTCGCGCGCCGCCACCTGTTCGTGGATGCGGCGCAACGCGGCCAGCCGCTGCGCGCGCGAGGTGCGCGACCAGGCCGGGAACGCGGCGTGGGCCGCCTCGATCGCGCGGTGCGCATCGTGCTCGTCGCCCAGGCGCACCTGCCCGATCGTCTGCCCGGTGGCGGGGTTGGTCAGGTCGAACCATTCCTGTCCGTGCGGCAGGACGAATTCGCCATCGATATAAAGGTGCTCGATCCGTTGCATGTGCGTTCTCCGTGTGAGGGGCCGAGCGGCGCCAGGCGGGCGCCGCTTGCATGGATGCCAGTCTAGGGAAGCGCGACTGTTTCGATAAGACGGCCTATCATGCATGGCTCATCCCGAAAATCAGGACACTCGATGCATCGCACCGGCATGACCGAACTCGAAGTGGTGCTGGCCGTGGCCCGTCACGCCAGCTTTCGCGCGGCGGCGCGCGAGCTGGGCATGTCGAGCACGGCGGTCAGCGCCGCCGTGGCCGGGCTGGAGACACGGCTGGCGGTGCGCCTGTTCAACCGCTCGACGCGCAGCGTGGCGCTGACCGACGCCGGGCAGCGCTACGTCGAGCGCGTCGGCCCCGCGCTGGCCGAGATCCGGCGCGCCGGCGAGGAAGCCGCAAGCGGCCCGGACATGCCGAGCGGCACGCTGCGCCTGAACGCGCCGCCCGAATCGACCGTGATGCTGGTGCAGCCGCTGCTGAGCGAATACTTGCGGCGTTATCCGGAGGTGCGGGTGGACGTGACCACCGACCTGCGGCTCATCGATATCGTGGCCGAGGGCTTCGACGCCGGCATCCGGCTCGCCGAATCGGTGCCGCAGGACATGATCGCCGTGCCGCTGACGGGCGACATCCGCATGCTGGTGGTCGGCACGCCCGACTATCTGGCGCGCCACGGCACGCCGCGCGAGCCGGCCGACCTGATCGCGCATCAGCGCATCGCGATGCGCATGGGGCACGGCGGCATCTATCACTGGGAGCTGGAGCGCGACGGCCGCAAGTTCCAGGTCAACATGCCCACGCGGATGGTGTTCAGCGAGACGCGCGCGATCCGCCAGGCGGTGCTGGCGGGGCTGGGGCTCGGTTTCATCTCGGAATGGTTCATCGCCGACGCGCTCGCCAGCGGCGCGCTGGTGCCGGTGCTGGAGGCGTGGTGCCAGCCGTTCGGCGGGCTGCGGCTCTACTACCCCGGCCGGCGCTTCGTGCCGGCCCGCCTGCGCGCGCTGATCGAACTGGTGCAGACGATGCGCGACGAGGGCACGGCCGTGCTTCCCGGCGACTGGATGGCCGGGCCGGGCGGCGCATGACGCGGAGCATGGCGAGCGCATGACGCGGAGCATGGCGAGCGCATGACGCGACGCACGCAGACGTAAAAAAGCCGCGAACCTCGCGGCTCGCGGCTGGTTCCAGCGGGCGCGACGCGCCGGGGGCGTTACAGCTTCGACGCCACCCAGGCCTGCACGCCGGCCAGCGCGGCCGGCAGGTTGGCCGGCTCGGTGCCGCCTGCCTGTGCCATGTCGGGGCGGCCACCGCCCTTGCCGCCGACCTGCTGCGCGACGAAGTTGACCAGTTCGCCCGCCTTGACCTTCTTGCTGGCCTCGGCCGTCACGCCGGCGATCAGGCTGACCTTGCCGCCTTCCACCGCCGCCAGCACCACGGCGGCGTGCTTGAGCTTGTCCTTGAGCTTGTCGACCGTCTCGCGCAGCGTCTTGGAATCGGCGCCGTCGAGCGTGGCGGCCAGCACCAGCACGCCGTTCACGTCCACCGCCTGCTGCGCCAGTTCGTCGCCCTGGCTCGACGCCAGCTTCGACTTCAGCGCGGCCAGTTCCTTTTCGAGCGACTTGACCTGATCCTGCACCTGGCCGATACGCTGCGTCAGCTCGGCCGGCTGGGCCTTGAGCATGGCCGCGGCGGTGTTCAGGCGCGCGTCGAGTTCCTGCACGAAACGCACGGCGTTGTCGCCCGTGATCGCCTCGACGCGGCGGATGCCGGCGGCCACGCCGCCTTCCACCACGATCTTGAAGAAGCCGATGTCGCCGGTGCGGCTCACGTGCGTGCCGCCGCACAGCTCGCGCGAGAAGCCGAGATCGAGCACGCGCACTTCGTCGCCGTATTTTTCGCCGAACAGCGCCATCGCGCCGCCCTTGACCGCGTCGTCGTACGACATGTTCTGCACCACGCCCGGCGCATTCGCGAGAATTTCGGCATTGACGATCGCCTCGACCTTGCGGATTTCGTCATCCGAAAGCGGCGCGTTGTGCGCGAAGTCGAAGCGGGTCTTGTCGGCGTCGACCAGCGAACCCTTCTGCTGCACGTGGCTGCCGAGCACTTCGCGCAGCGCCTTGTGCATCAGGTGGGTGGCCGAATGGTTGCGCTCGGTGCGCATGCGGCGTGCGATGTCGATTTCGGCGCGCACCGTATCGCCCACCTTCAGCACGCCCTGCGCCACTTCACCGTGGTGGCCCACCACCTCGGCCTGCACCTTCAGCGTGTCCTCGACGGCGAAGCGCGTGGCCGCATTGGCCAGCACGCCCTGGTCGCCGACCTGGCCGCCCGATTCCGCGTAGAACGGCGTGTGGTCGAGCACCACCACCGCCTGCTCGCCGGCCTTCGCCTCGTTCACCGCGGCGCCGCCGACGTACAGCGCGACGACCTTCGCGTCGTCGAACGCGATCTGCTCGTAGCCGTGGAAGGTGGTCTTGGCGCCCGAGTATTCGAGGCCTTGCGTGGCCTTGAACTTGCCGGCCGCGCGGGCCTGCTCGCGCTGGCGCGTCATCGCATCCTCGAAGGCCGGCTCGTCGACGGTCACTTCGCGCTCGCGGCACACGTCGGCCGTCAGGTCGAGCGGGAAGCCGTAGGTGTCGTGCAGCTTGAACGCCAGTTCGCCGTCGAGCACCTTGCCGCCCTTCGCGTCGAGATCGGCCAGCGCGGCGTCGAGAATCGTCATGCCGTGATCGATGGTTTCGAGGAAGCGTTCTTCTTCCTGGCGCAGCACGTCGGTCACGCGGCCTTCGGCTTCCTTCAGCTCCGGATAGGCGGCGCCCATCTCGGCGACCAGGTCGGCCACCAGCTTGTGGAAGAACGCGCCCTTGCGGCCGAGCTTGTAGCCGTGGCGGATCGCACGGCGCACGATGCGGCGCAGCACGTAGCCGCGGCCTTCGTTGCCCGGGATCACGCCGTCGACGATCAGGAACGAGCACGCGCGGATGTGATCGGCGATCACCTTCAGCGAGTTGTTCGTCAGGTCGCTCACGCCCGTTTCGCGCGAGGCGGCCTTGATCAGGTTCTGGAACAGGTCGATTTCGTAGTTGCTGTGCACGTGCTGCAGCACCGCGGCAATCCGCTCGAGGCCCATGCCGGTGTCGATCGACGGCTTCGGCAGCGGCGTCATGTTGCCCTGCGCGTCGCGGTTGAACTGCATGAACACGAGATTCCAGATCTCGATGTAGCGGTCGCCGTCTTCCTCGGGCGAGCCCGGGGGGCCGCCCCACACATCCGGGCCGTGGTCGTAGAAGATTTCCGAGCACGGGCCGCACGGGCCGGTGTCGCCCATCTGCCAGAAGTTGTCCGACGCGAAGCGCGCGCCCTTGTTGTCGCCGATGCGGATGATGCGCTCGGCCGGCACGCCCACTTCCTTGTTCCAGATGTCGAAGGCTTCGTCATCGTCGTGATAGACGGTGATCCACAGCTTTTCCTTCGGCAACTGATAGACCGAGGTCAGCAGCTCCCAGCTGTAGTGGATCGCATCCTTCTTGAAGTAATCGCCGAACGAGAAGTTGCCGAGCATCTCGAAGAACGTGTGGTGACGGGCCGTGTAGCCCACGTTTTCGAGGTCGTTGTGCTTGCCGCCCGCGCGCACGCTGCGCTGCGAGGTGGTCGCGCGCGAATACGGGCGCGATTCGGTGCCGAGGAACACGTCCTTGAACTGCACCATGCCCGAGTTGGTGAACAGCAGCGTCGGGTCGTTGCCCGGAACGAGGCTCGACGAACGAACGATCGTGTGGCCCTTCGATTCGAAGAACTTGAGGAATTTCTCGCGGATTTCGGCGGCTTTCATAGCGTGCGGGAACGGACCTGCCAGACAGGCTCTGTGGCTATCGGCGCCGCGCGCCGGGGAAACGGGCGAACGGCGGCTGGTTTCGGAAACCGACGATTATACGGGATCGCGACCCGAAGGCAGCAGGCCCGCGCCCCTGGCGGCGCGCCGGCACGCCTGCCCGGGCGCGCCGCGAAGCCGCCGCAGCGCATCCCCCGCGCCGCCGCCGCGCGATTCGCTTTAAGATGCGACGACCGCCGCCCGGGCCGGCAGCCGCGGGCGCAGCCAGATTCGACAAGGGAGACAGACAGCAGATGGGAGCCTTGAGTCATATCCGCGTGCTCGACCTGAGCCGTGTGCTCGCCGGGCCGTGGTGCGCGCAGACGCTCGCCGATTTCGGCGCCGACGTGATCAAGATCGAGCGCCCCGGCGCCGGCGACGACACGCGCCACTGGGGGCCGCCCTACCACCGCGCGCCCGACGGCAGCGACACGCGCGAGGCCGCCTACTACCTGGCCGCGAACCGCAACAAGCGCTCGGTGACGGTCGACATCGCCTCGCCCGAGGGCCAGCGCGTGATCCGCGAGCTGGCCGCGCAAAGCGACGTGGTGATCGAGAACTACAAGGCCGGCCAGTTGAAGAAATACGGCCTCGACTACGACGCGCTGCGCGCCGTGAAGCCGGACCTGATCTACTGCTCGGTCACCGGCTTCGGCCAGACCGGCCCCTACGCGCACCGCGCCGGCTACGACTTCATCATCCAGGGCCTCGGCGGCTTCATGAGCATCACCGGCGAGCGCGACGGCGAGCCGGGCGGCGGCCCGCAGAAGGCCGGCGTGGCGATCGCCGACCTGGCCACCGGGCTCTATTCGGCGGTCGCGATCATGGCCGCGCTGACGCACCGCGACCGCACCGGCGAAGGCCAGTACATCGACATGGCGCTGCTCGACGTGCAGGTGGCGCTGCTCGCCAACATGAACACCAACTACCTCGCCAGCGGCCAGCCGCCGACGCGCTGGGGCAATGCTCACCCGAACATCGTGCCGTACCAGACGTTCCAGACCAGCGACGGCTGGATCATCGTGGCGGTGGGCAACGACAGCCAGTTCCGCAAGTTCGTCGAGGCCGGCGGGCGCGGCGAACTGGCCGACGACCCGCGGTTCGCGACCAATCCGTCGCGCGTGCGGCACCGCCCGGTGCTGGTGCCGATCCTCTCGGAGATGACCCGCGAGCGCGGCAAGGACGCGTGGATCGCCGCGCTGGAGGCGGCCGGCGTGCCGTGCGGGCCGATCAACGATCTGGGCGAGGTGTTCGAGAACGAGCAGGTGGTGGCGCGCGGGTTGCAGGTCGAACTGCCGCATCCGAGCGGCACGCCCGTCAAGCTGGTGCGCAATCCCGTGAAGATGAGCGCGACGCCGCCCGAGGCGCGCAGCGCCCCGCCGCTGCTCGGCGAACACACCGATGAAGTGCTGCGCGAGCTGCTCGGCTACGACGACGCGGCGATCGCCGCATTGCGCGACAAGGGCGCGCTATGAGCCGGTGAGCGCGCCGGCGAGCGCGCCGCGCATAAAAAACGCCGGGGCACGCTGCTCGCGTGTCCCGGCGCCGCACCGCGGTGAGTGGCCTCCCGCGGCGTCCTGTCTGACCGGCAAATCTTCCCTCCGCACCCGGCTCGCGCCGAATCGCCAGAGTTCCGATGCCGGATTTCTCCCTGATGCCTGTTGCTGCAGCTCGACGTTGCCGTCTTTTGCGTCGCCGTTGCGGGCAACGCGGGCGGCTCCCGCCCGGTAGAGCGGAAGCCGGTCGGGCCAGCGTTGCCGCCGGCCCGCAAACCTGTTGGAACGTGTTGTCCGGACGCTCGCCGCGCCGGGATGGCGGGCGGCTTCAATCGTCAGAGGGTTCGGAGATCGGGGCCGCTCGCATCAGGCATCGAGCGAAGCCGCCCCCAGGCATCAACGATGGACGTTCGCGCCGACCAGCGCGCCGCCGGCCGCGCCCGCCACGGTGCCGATCGGGCCGCCCGTGATCAGGTAGCCCAGTGCGCCGCCCGCTGCCGCGCCGATGCCGGCGTTGCGCTGGGTGCGCGTCACGGCGCAGGCGCCGAGGCTGGAGACGACGAGGGCGATGACAGTTGCGCGGATCAGGAAGTGCGTGGTTTTCATTTTCGTGTTCATGTTGGTATTCCCCTTGGAGTTCATGCGGCTTCGAACCGGGTGACTTATCTTAAAAAGGCCGCTCACCGCTCGACAACGCGTTTTACCTCCCGTTACGACTGAAACAGAAGGCCTCGCCCGCCGCCGCGCGCGCCTCGCTCCGCGCCCGCGTCAGGTAGAATCGACGGTTTCGGGCGGCGCACCCGGCGCGCGCCCCACTTCTTCCAGTTCCCGCATGAGCACCGAACGCAACGACGCCCCCGCGGCATCCAATTTCATTCGCAACACCATCGACGACGACAACCGCTCGGGCAAGTGGGGCGGCCGCGTCGAAACGCGCTTCCCGCCGGAGCCGAACGGCTATCTGCACATCGGCCATGCGAAGAGCATCGTCCTGAACTTCGGCGTCGCGCGCGACTACGGCGGCGTGTGCCACCTGCGCTTCGACGACACGAACCCGGAAAAGGAAAGCGTCGAGTACGTGAACTCGATCATCGACGCGGTGCAATGGCTCGGCTTCGACTGGCAGAAGGACGGCAAGGATCACCAGTATTTCGCGAGCGACTACTACGACCAGCTCTACCAGTTCGCCGAGCTGCTGATCGAGCGCGGCCGCGCCTATGTCGACAGCCAGAGCGCCGAGGACATGCGCGCGAACCGCGGTTCGGCCACCGAGCCGGGCACGGATTCGCCGTTCCGCAGCCGCTCGCCCGAGGAAAACCTCGACCTGTTCCGTCGCATGAAGGCCGGCGAATTCCCCGAGGGCGCGCATGTGCTGCGCGCCAAGATCGACATGGCCTCGCCGAACTTCAACATGCGCGACCCGGTCATCTACCGGATCCGCTACGCGCATCACTACCGCACGGGCGACGCGTGGTGCATCTACCCGATGTACGACTACACGCACTGCATCTCGGACGCGCTCGAAGGCATCACGCATTCGCTGTGCACGCTCGAATTCGAGGATCACCGCCCGCTGTACGACTGGGTGCTCAACGAGCTGGCCGACGCCGGCCGCTTCACGCGCCCGCTGCCGCAACAGATCGAATTCTCGCGCCTGAACCTGACCTACGCGATCACCAGCAAGCGCAAGCTGCTGCAACTGGTCAACGAGAACCACGTCGACAGCTGGGACGACCCGCGCATGCCGACCATCGTCGGCATCCGCCGCCGTGGCTTCACGCCGGAAAGCCTGCACCTGTTCTGCGACCGGATCGGCGTGACCAAGGTCGATTCGTGGATCGACATGGGCGTGCTCGAAGGCGCGCTGCGCGACGATCTCGACGAGAAGGTGCCGCGCACGGTGGCCGTGCTCGACCCGCTCAAGCTCGTGATCGACAACTACCCGGAAGGCCAGAGCGAGGATTGCACGGCGCCCGTGCATCCGCATCATCCGGAGCGCGGCCAGCGCACGTTCCCGATCTCGCGCGAGCTGTGGATCGAGCGCGAGGATTTCCAGGAAGTGCCGCCGAAGGGCTATTTCCGCCTGTTCCCGGGCAACAAGGTGCGCCTGCGCTACGGCTTCGTGATCGAGTGCACGGGCTTCGACAAGGACGAGCAAGGCAAGGTCACGGCGGTGCACTGCAACTACTTCCCGGACAGCAAGTCGGGCACCGAAGGCGCGAACACCTACAAGGTCAAGGGCAACATCCACTGGATCAGCGCCGCGCACGCGGTGCCGGCCGAGGTGCGGATCTACGACCGCCTGTTCCGCGAGGCGCATCCCGATGCGGGCGGGCGCAACTATCTGGAAGCGCTGAACCCCGATTCGAAGAAGATCGTCAACGCCTACCTGGAACCGGGCGACGCGGGCGCCGAGAACGCGGCCCCCGAGGCGCGCTACCAGTTCGAGCGTCACGGCTACTTCGTCGCCGACCGCTACGACACCCAGCCGGGCAAGCCGGTGTTCAACCGGATCGTGCCGCTGCGCGATAGCTGGGGCACCGCGAAGTAAGCCACGCCGTTCACCCGGCGCTCGATGCAAAAAACCGGCCTCGGCCGGTTTTTTTCGTCCGCCGTCAACGGCTGCCGCCGTGGCACTCAGGCTGGCAACCGCCGATGCAGCGCCGTCAGCGACAGCGTGCTCGCGAACACCTTGGCGAGGCTGCGGCTCGCGTACTCGGCCACCTGCGCCACCTCGACCCAGCGGAACGCGTCCATCTCGGGAATCGAGGCCCCCGTCGCGCGGCTAGGAAACATGGAAGTGCAGAGGCAGGCCGACAGATCGGTTTCGGCATCGCGCAGGCGCGCGGCGAACAGGTAGAGATCCTTGTCGGTACGGTAGGCGAAGTGCCCGAGTTCGATCAGGCGATCGGGTGCGAGCACGATGCCGGTTTCCTCGAACAGCTCGCGCAGCGCGGCGTCGCGCTCGGCTTCGCCCGGATCGCGCGCGCCCTTCGGAATGTCCCAATGCGTGGTTTCGGTTGCGTGCGCAAGCAACACGCGGCCCGCCGGATCGAGCAGCACGACGCCGCACGACAGCGTGCGCGCTGCCTGTCGCGGCCGCCCTGCCGCCGGTTTCAGGTTCGCAAGGGGTGCCCCCATCGTCGGTTCTCCTCGGCATTCGGATGAGCGGGACGAGGCGCGCATGCGCCTCGCCGGCGAGCATACCATGCCGATTTTCGACGATCGGAGCCGGCCCGCCGCGGCGGTTTCAGCGCGCGGCGAGCTTGTCCTTGCCCGCGCCGCCGGCCTGATAGCCGTCGGTCAGCGTGTTCAGGAACGCGATCACGTCCTGGATCTCGGCCTCGTCGAGCGCCGGCTTCTCGCCCTTCTTGCGGTCGAACGGCGGCTCGGTGTTGATGTTGGCCCAATAGCGCTTCGGCAGATCGTCGAACTTCTGCACCACGCCGTGACGCACCGGATAGAACTTCTCCGGGTTCGTGTCGCGCTGCACGTAGAAGCGCATCACCTCTTCGAGCGAGTGATAGATGCCGTTGTGGAAGAACGCCTTCTTCAGCGCCACGTTACGCAGCGTGGGCGTGCGGAAGATCCCGCAGTATTCGTCCTCGCCCTTCAGGTCCTGGCGCTCCGGCCCGCATGCGCCGAGGTCATAGAACTTCGGATCCTGGTTGACCGCCAGCGCGCGATTGCGCGGCACGCCGATCGCGATCAGGCCGAAATCGCTGAACTGCGGCGGCTGGCCGTCGAGCGAGCGCTGGCTGATGTGGCAGCTCGCGCAATTGCCCTTGCGCTCGTCGTTGAACAGCGCCAGGCCGCGCATCTCGGCCTCGGTCAGCGTGGCCTTGTGATCGAGGAACGCGTCGTACTTGCTGCTGTACGGCGTGAACACCTCGGGCGTCTGCTCGTAGGTGCCGAGCGCCTGCAACACCGCCTCGAAGGTGGCCTTGTCGTCGCCGAGCACCTTGTCGCCGAACGTCGCGCGGAAATCGGCCAGATACGGCGCGGCGCGCACGGCCTTCGCCACCTTCTCGGGCGTGCTGTTCATCTCGAAGCGGGTCAACAGCGGAATGCGCGCCTGCTGCTCGCCGCGATCGACGCGGCCGTCCCAGGTCAGGCCGCCGGTCGGGCCGGCGTCCACGCTCTCGTCGCCTTCTTCGTCCGAATCGTGGAAGTGCCGGGTGAACGGCGGCACCTTCTGCAAATACATCAACGTGGGCACCGCGCGGAAGCCCTGCTGATGCAGATCGTCGCCGCCCAATTGCACAGACAGCGCGTTAGGCGAACCGAAAGCATGCTCGGCGCTGTGGCACGACGCGCACGCCAGCTTGCCCGAACCCGACAACGACGGATCGAAAAACATCTGCTTACCGAGCACTGTCATCTTCTTGACGGCCGCATAAACCTGCGCGCGCGTCTGCGGCTGGTTCGCCACCACGATCTCGTCGCTCGCGGCCCGCGGCGCGGCGGCTTGCGCAGCCGACGCAACCGAGGCAGCGGCGCCCGAGGCGGCCGGTGCATTGCCCGCCGAGCCCGGCGCGTGCTGGTCGCAGCCGCTCAACAGCCCCGCGACCAGCATCGACGCAATGACGGCCGCGCGGGCGACGAACGGGTGACGAAGCGGCCGGGGCCGGGCGAGGTCTTGTGACAGGCTGCGCATGACATTCCGAAAGACAAGAAAGGAAGGCGCGAGCGTATGACAGTCAAATGTCAATCACGTGACTTTGAATCGACAGGCAAACGAAAGGATTACTACATTTAGCCGTCAAACATTACTTACATAATCCGATCGGCCGGCTGTCATTCGTCATACGAGGATTCCGCCGGCTCCTACGGTACATGTGCGACAGAGAGACAACGAATGAAGAAAACCTTGATCCGCGTTACGCCCATCGCGCTTGCAGCGGCCGCCTTCCTGGCAGGCTGCGGCAGCGACGATGACAACACCACGCAGACCACCACCCCGCCGGCTGCCCAGACGCTCGCGTCGGTGCAGAACGTCGTGGTGATCTACGCGGAAAACCGCAGCTTCGACAACCTCTACGGCGCCTTCCCGGGCGCGAACGGCACAGCCAACATCAAGGCCGCCGACGCCGTTCAGCTCGACCGCGACGGCACCCCGCTCGCCACGTTGCCGAGGATCTGGGGCGGCCTGACCGCCGCCGGCGCGGCCGTGCCGGTGACCGAAGCCATGACGGCCAACCTGCCGAACGCGCCGTTCGCGATCGACGACACGGCCGGCTTCAACACGGGGCTGAACGTCACGACGCGCGACCTGTATCACCGGTTCTATGAGAACCAGATGCAGATCAACGGCGGCAAGAACAACATGTTCGCGGCCTGGGCGGATTCGGGCGGCCTGGTGATGGGCCACTACAACACCGACGCATCGAAGCTGCCGCTGTGGAAGATCGCCCAGCAATACACGCTGGCCGACAACTTCTTCATGGGCGCGTTCGGCGGCTCGTTCCTGAACCACCAATACCTGATCTGCGCCTGCGCGCCGGTCTACCCGAACGCCAACAACAGCGTGGCCTCCAAGTCGATCTCGACGGTGAACGCCGACGGCGTGTCGCTGACGGTCGATCCGGCCACCTCGCCGGCCTCGGCGCTGACGGGCGTGCCGAAGTTCCTGAACTCGGGCAACCTGACGCCGGACTTCTACGCGGTCAACACGATGCAGCCGCCGTATCAGCCGAGCGGCAACAAGGCCCCGGCGACCGACGCCACGCTGACGCTGGCCGACCCGACCGTCGCCACCACCCTGCCGCCGCAGACGGAAACCACGATCGGCGACCTGCTGAGCACGGCCAACGTGTCGTGGGCCTGGTACGGCGGCGCGTTCGGCGCGGCGCTGAGCAACGCGCAAGGCACCACGCCGGCCGCCGCGGCCGACGGCACCACGATCGCGAAGGCGAACTTCCAGTACCACCACCAGCCGTTCAACTACTACAAGGACCTGGCGCCGGGTACCGCGGCACGCGCGGCGCACGTACTCGACGGCGGCATCAACGGCTCCGAGTTCATCAAGGCGATCGACGCGGGCAAGCTGCCGCAAGTGTCGTTCTACAAGCCGCAGGGCAACCTGAACGAACACGCGGGCTACACCGACGTGGCGTCGGGCGACCAGCACATCGCCGACGTGATCGCCCACCTGCAGAAGAGCCCGCAGTGGAACAACATGGTCGTGATCGTGACGTACGACGAAAACGGCGGCTTCTGGGATCACGCCGCGCCGCCGAAGGGCGACCGTTGGGGCCCGGGCACGCGGATTCCGGCGCTGATCGTGTCGCCGTTCGCGAAGAAGGGTTTCGTCGACCACACGCAATACGACACGGCCTCGATCCTGCGCTTCATCACGCGCCGCTACAGCCTGCCGAAGCTGCATGGCCTGACGGTGCGCGACAACGCGCTGGCCGCCAACGGCGCGGCGGCGATGGGCGACCTGACCGCCGCCCTGACGCTGTCGACCAACTAAGCATCGGCAATCGCAGCGCCTGACCCGTGTTGCGCGGGTCGCGCATGACGGGGCGGCTTCGGCCGCCCCTTTTCATTCATGCCATTCATGCCTGGCGCACAAACGTCAGGATCACTGAAAAACCGCCCTGCTCCGGCAACGCGAACGTGACCTGGCCGCCGTGTGCGTCCATCACCTCCTTGACGATCGCGAGGCCCAGGCCCGAGCCGTCGCGACGCTGCGCGCCGCTGCCGTCGAGCCGCACGAACGGGCGCAGCACGGCATCCCAGTGCTCGCGCGCGATGCCCGAGCCGTTGTCGGTGACGGTCAGCATCACGCGCTCGCGCGTGCCATCGAGGCTCACGTCGATCTGGCTCGCATCGCCGTGATGCAGCGCGTTGTGCAGCACGTTCGACAGCGCTTCCTGCAGGCTGATCGCGTCGCCCTGGATGGTCGCGTCGCTCAGGCGCGCGTCGAGCGACACCTGCACGTCGCGCTCGTCGGCCAGCGGGATCGTGCGGCCCAGCACCTCGCGGGCCAGCGCGGCCAGATCCACCGGCTGCAACGGCACGACCTCGGTGCGGTGGATCACCATCGCGTGGTTCAGCAACTGCCCGGTCAGGCGGCCGACGTCCGAGCAGGTCGCGCGCAGCGTGTCGAGACGCGCGCGCTGCCGCGCGGCGTCGGTTTCGTTGCTCAACATTTCGATCTGCGCGTCGAGCCGCGCGAGCGGCGTGCGCATCTGGTGCGCCGCGTCGGCGATGAAGCGCTGCATGGTGGCGACGCGCTCCCCGAGCCGGCGCATCAGGCCGTTGATCGCGCCGATGATGGCCGCGATCTCGCTCGGCGTATCGATCACCACCGGCCGCAAATCGGCCGGATCGCGCGCGGCGATGATCGATTCGATCTGCGCGAGCGGCAGCAGGCCGCGCCGGATCGCCAGCGCGCTCGCGCCGATCGCCAGCGCCGTCATCAGGCCGATCAGCGTCCACACCTTGAGGCTCATGTCGTTGGTCAACTGCTCGCGCGCGTGGGTGGTTTGCGCGATCGTCACCAGCGCCCAGCCCGGCGTGCGTTCCTCGGGCATGTAGCGCGCGATGGTGGCGATCCGCACCGCCTGCCGCTCGTAGTTGCGCGAGGCGAACTGCGTGCCGCGCTGCGCGGCCGCCACGTTCGCCGCGTCGGGCAGCGTGTTGTAGCCGGCCACTACCACGCCGCGTGAATCGACCACCTTGTAATAGACCAAGTCGTAGCGCGACAGCGACGACAGCGCCGCCACCGGCGGGTTCAGCGCCAGCACGCCGCCCTGCACGTAGAGGTTCTCGGCCACCTGGATCGCCGCTCCCGACAGCAATTGATCGTAGGCGCGCTCCGCCGCGACGCCCGCGTAATAGCGCGCCGCCAGCGCGAGCGCGGCCGCGCCCGACAGCACCACGCACGCGATGAACAGCAGCGTGCGGCCGAACAGCGTTTTCGGAAACCAGTCAGCGCGTCGCAATCTGATAGCCCATCCCGCGTGCCGTGCGAATCTCGACGTCGCTGCCCTGCAGCTTCCTGCGCACGCGCGTCACGTATTGCTCGACCGCATTCGCCGACGGCTCGCGGCCGAAGCTGAACAACTGGTTCAGCAGTTCGTCCTTCGAGAACACGCGCTGCGGACGGCTCGCGAGGATCTCGAGCAGTGCGAACTCCTGGCGCGACAGCGGCAACGGCTGGCCGTCGAGTTCGGCCAGGCGGCTGCTGCGATCGATCGCCAGGCCGCCGAAGCGCAGCACGTCGCTGGCGTGGCCGCTGTTGCGGCGCAGGAGCGCCTGCACGCGGGCGTCCAGCTCGCGATAGTCGAACGGCTTGACGAGATAGTCGTCGGCGCCCAGGCCCAGGCCGCCGACGCGATCGTCGATCGCCGAACGCGCCGTGACCAGCAGCACCGGCGTGGTGCTGCCCGAGGCGCGCAGGCGGCGCAGGATCGCGAAGCCGTCCATCGACGGCAGCATCACGTCGAGCACGACCAGATCGAACGCCTCGACGCCGAGCAGGCTGCTGGCCGCCGCGCCGTCGCGTTCGAGATCGACCGCGTGGCCGAGCCGCGTCAGACGGCTGCCGATCGCTTCGCCGATTTCCGCGTCGTCCTCGACGACCAGAATGCGCATGGTGAGTCCTGCCGATAAGGTGGATTACGGGTATTCCCGGGGGACGGATCTCAGCATTTTCTCAGGTTCGCCCGCTAACCTCCATGCCAGTTCGTCAAGAGGCCGCCACGGCCGTTTCGGAGGAGACCGCACGATGCCCACGCCGTCGTCCGGCCGGCGCGCGCTGCTCGCCGCCGGCCTTGCCGTCGCTGCCGCGCCGCTCGCGCGCCAGGCGCGGGCGTTTTCGCTGTCGCGTGGCCGAACCGTCAGGATTTCGAAGGGTTATGGCGTGTTGTACCTGCCGCTGCTCGTGATGGAACGGCAGCGCCTGTTCGAGGCGCATGCCGTGCGGCGCGGGCTCGATCAGGTCAAGGCCGAATGGGTGCTGCTCGACGGCGGCAATTCCGTGAACGACGCGATGATGGCCGGCACGCTCGATTTCGCCGGCGCCGGCGCGCCCGGCTTCATCGAGCTGTGGGCGCGGGCGCGCGGCATTCCGAACGTCGAGGTGATCGGCATCGCGGGGCTGTCGGCCACCTCGCTGTCGCTGAACACCAACCAGGCGCGCATTCGCGGGCTGGCCGATTTCACGCCCGCCGACCGGATCGCCGTGCCCGGCATCCATACATCGTTGGCTGCAGTCGTGTTGCAGATGATCGCCGCGCGACAGTTCGGACTGCCGCATTTCGCCAAGCTCGACCCGATCACCGTGAACCTGCCGCATCCGCAGGCCATGGACGCGCTGATCCGGCGTGACGGCGGCGTGACCGCGCATTTCGGCTCGCCGCCGTTCTCCATTCTCGAACTGCGCCAGCCGGGCATTCATCGTGTGACCGATGCCGTGCAGGCGCTCGGCCCGCTGACGCTCGACGTGGTGTTCGCGCCCAAGAGCGTGATCGACGCCGAGCCGGGGCTGGCCGCCGCGTTCATCGGCGCGCTCGACGAGGCCAACCGCTTCATCGCCGCGCATCCGCGCGAGGCCGCCGCGATCTATGTGTCGTCGTCGGGCCTGCGGGTGTCCGCCGACGACATCGTCGCCATGCTCGGCATGCCCGAAACCCGCTACGCCGTGGTGCCCGACCGGCTCATGGAGTTCGTCGATTTCCTGCATGGCGTGGGCACCATCAAGACCCGGCCGCGAACCTGGAACGAGATGTTCACGGCCCAGCTCGATGCGTATCTGACGCGTTGAGTTAATAAATTCGCATTGCGATTCATTTCAGCAACACGCTTCAAACAGGAGCCCAGCGTGACCCTTGCCTCCCCTTCCCTCGCTGCCGCCGGTGACGAGCAGCGCGTCATGTCGAAGATCGCGTGGCGCTTGATGCCGATCCTCGTCGTGATGTTCCTGATCTCGTTCATCGATCGTCAGAACGTCGGCTTCGCCAAGTTGCAGATGGCGCACAGCCTCAATATTTCCGAATCCGCGTTCGGCCTGGCGTCCTCGCTGTTCTTCATCGGCTACCTGCTGTTCGAGGTGCCCAGCACGCTCGCGCTGCACAAGTTCGGCGCGCGCGTCTGGCTCGCGCGGATCATGCTGACCTGGGGCTTGATCACCGTCGCGATGGGCTTCACCACCTCGATGCCGATCTTCAGCGGGCTGCGCTTCGTGCTCGGGATCGCCGAGGCCGGCTTCTATCCCGGCGTGATCTATTACCTGACGCTGTGGTTTCCGCAGAGCTACCGGGCGCGCGTGCTCGGCATCTTCACGCTCGGCAGCGCGCTGGCCAACATGCTCGGCTCGCTGGTGGGCGGCTGGCTGTTGAGCCTGAGCGGCATCGGCGGGCTGGAGGGCTGGCAGTGGGTGTTCATCGCCACCGGGATTCCCGCCGTGGTGGTGGGCATTCTGGTGTTCTGGCTGCTGCCCACGTCGTTCCGCGAGGCGCGCTTCCTGTCCGAGCACGAAAAGCAGCTCGTGGCCACCGCGCTCGAACGCGAGGCGCCGCCGCATGCCGAGCATTCGCAGCCGTGGAAGGCGTTTCTCGACCCGCGCGTGATGCTGTTCGCCGCCACGTACATGATGATGTCGACGTCGCTGTATGGCGTGACCTACTGGCTGCCGACCATCGTCAAGTCGTTCGGGGTGTCCAGCACAACGAACGGTTTGTTGAGCATGCTGCCTTGGGCGCTGGCCGTGGTGCTGCTGATCTGGCTGCCGCCGAAGCTCAAGCGCGCCAAGAGCCTGCTGCGCACCATCGGCATCGTGGCCGCGCTCGGCGCGGTGGGTTTCGTGTTGAGCCTCGTGCTGCCGACCACACCGTTGCGCTTCGTCGCGCTCGTGCTCGGTGGCGCGTGCATTCCGCTGATCTACCCGTGCTTCTGGTCGATGCCGCCGCGCTATTTCACCGGCGCGCGGGCCGCGGCCAGCGTGGCGGCGATCAACTCGATCGGGAATCTTGGCGGGTTCTTCAGCCAGAATTTGATGCCGCTGGCCGGGAAGCTGACCGGGTCTGCGTTCGGGCCGATGATCGTGCCGATCGTGTGCTTGACGGTGTTGGGTGTGGGGGCGTTTGTGGGATGGGCGCGGACCGAGCGGGCTGGTGGGGCTGTGCGGGCTTGATGGTGTGAGGTCGCGTTTCCTCGGGCGTGGGTTGGATCGCGCGCCGAGGTTGGGTTCGGATGACTGAAGGTAATGCGGGCCGGTTGCATGGGAACATGCGCCGGCCCGTTTTGCGTCAGGCCTGGCGGTTTGCTTCGACTGCCGCGACTGTCGCGACTGCGAGCAGCGATTGCAGGCCGCGCCAGCCCCAATAGACACGATGCGCGACGATCAGGCCGTCTTCGATGTCCATGAATTCGACGAGGTCGGTTTGTTGGCCGGTGGGGGTCACGCGTGGGTACTCCCAGACGAGCTGGCGGCCGTTCGCGAAGAAATCGCCGGTGCGGTACCAATCGGTGAAGGTGTTCGCGAGTTGGGTGAAACCGGTGGCGAAGAAGTTGCGGATGGCGGGTTTGCCGGTGAGGGTGCCTTTTGTGGATGTGATTGCTAGAACCGACGGGGATTCGAAGTGCGCGTGGTCGGCGTAGAGCGACATCAGGGCTTCGAGGTCGCGGGAAGTGATCGCGGCGTGCCATTGGGTGTGGATGTGGCGGATTTGGGCTTCGGTCGGCGCGGGTGTTGGGGTGAGCATGGGCGGTGGGTGCATGGGAATGCACGCTTGCGGTGGGGGTGAAGCGGAGATTAGGGGATGGGTGGGGGTGGATGTTTCAGGATGGGGTGAAATGAGGGGGTTCGAGCGACTGGGGACCTGTGCGCATTTTTGTGGGCAAGGCGGTTAGAAACCCTCGTGGGGGCCGTCAGAATTTCCGTGTTCGCGACGGGTTGAAAATCAACCAGCGGGTCCAAATGCGGATAGGTCCAATAGATGCGACGGATCTCGTGCGATCGCCGAAATTCAGCAACGACGATATGCGCCGGGGATCGCGGAAACGCTTTTCTAGCCGCCGGTAGACCGGCAGCCGCCGCTGCGTTTTCCCCAAGCGGAGAGAAATTAGACCATTTTCGGACATTGGGAGATTCGGGGTTTCAGCGCCCAGAAACAATAAAGGCCGCCGACGCAGCCCCAAGATGCTTTCTTCATCGTTATCCAGGTCGGCCGGGCGTGGTCAGGAAGGCTGCGAAGCTATCAGCAATCGCTGACGTTTGCCCTGTCTCGTGCGACCAGAGAACGACGACAGGCTCTCCGAGGTTGCCAAGCATCCCATAATCGAAGCAGTAATAATCTCCCGCTCCAAATTCCGCAAACGGTAACAATTGAGAAAAGTCAATATGACTATCTGAGAAGTTATCTAGCCACTCTTGCCAATCTGCGTTGAAGTGACGAACTATCGACTCCCACGTTTTGCGGGGATCGCGTGCATCGAATGCAGGAAACACAGCCAAAGCTCCCAATGCTCTGCCGTTGTTGTACAGAAGCCAATCCGAGAACGATTTAGGCAAGGATCGAGCCAATTCCGCCTCAGCTAAGTGGATCGCATCTAGTGTTGTGCCAATTACTCGCGCTCTAGCCATTACTTCTCACTTAAGGTAAAGAGCCAGCCCTCGGGAGACTCACTTTTCCGGTCCCCGGCGGCCCAGAACTCGGCATCTTTGCCGACCAGCACCCATTGGGTATGCGAACATCGCGGCCGGTGTCGTCTTCAAAACGAAGTCCGTGTGCAAGCTATCGTTCCTGTGGGGTTTATATATTGACTTGCTGGCCAGCGTCATTTGTTCCTTCCTTTTTAGGCAACTTCGCATTGAACTCAACACATGTGAATAAATTCATGCTCAGCACACGGAGCCCAATTTACCGGATCGCACAGAACTACCAACACCTGAAAACAAAAAGCCAAATACATGGCAAATTGACACCTGCCTCTACAATATAATTAAAGAATAACACCCGATTATCGATTTTTTCACAGCAACCGATTTCTAACGAAGTTGATCAAAACCTCAAATAGAAATCAACAAAAAATCCACTAGCAAGCATCACAACACAGTTATTATTAACCGAACTCATTTTAATTATTTAAACATCCATACATCTTCATACCCTTGATCATCAATAATGAACCTTGATCGTGGCGGCAGTCGCAAATATTTCAACACAGATGGAAGCATTTCTGACAGATGCTCCACATGCACCAGCTTGTAAAAATCAGTCGCGTCGGAATACTCACCACAGTGAAAGAACCAGCTAATACCCTCTTCGTCTGGCAAAATAATCCGCGTTCCATATACTGGCATTTTTCCAAGCGTCGATATTGCAACAGCAACCATCTCCCCAGGAAAGGAATCTGGAAAACCCAAGCGCCTGCATGTTTCTTTCTGAATTTTAAGAAAATCTTTCGGGTTCGATTTTTCCATTTCTGCCCTTACCTTTCATATATTTCGATAAAAATAATACCCCCTCCAGCGTTTTCAAAAAAATTGGCTAATGTTATTACACTGCGTCCACCAAAATCGGAAATGTACGTTCAAGTACCCCAACGCGCGGACTCTCTCATAACCGCCTTCCGACGATCCATACAACGTCAACTTGACAAATATTCTTCCAGGCAATCCATCCAGTTCTCGGCAGCGGCATACCCCATCTGCGCCCCATCAATTGGATTTACTAAAACAACCGGGAATTCACCATCCGTCCCTTTCTTTTGCGTGTCGATACACAAAAAAGCATCGCCATCCTGAAAATCGAGAGCGATATATTGAACCGGCAATTGATACTCCTCGCGAGCATACTTTGTGAATGCAACAACGTTACCGTCGTCACCAGCATTATTTGAGGTCAGCCCCGCAAATGATCGAGCATCAACGTCAATAGCGCCATATTTTTCCAAATACATCTTATACGAATTGGGAAAATCCACTCCAAGCATCAACTCAGCACTATGTATCTTTTCTTGCAAAACGGGACCGGAAATTACGACCCCAACTCCAAAATCAGAATTTTTCGATAAGCTCATCAATAATTTCCGACACCTCAACACCTCCGATTTTTCAAAAAATCGACGCAATCGATTTAACCATTTAGCTGGAACCAAGTCACTCTGGAGGCCGCATCTATTTTCAATCACCCCATGAAAATTTTTGTTTAATTTCAATATGCAGACACAGAAATATCCGCCTTCTCTCCCAGGCCATCACCGAGAACATAGTCAAAATTTAATTAACCGCCATCCGAATTAAACCACCCACACCTATATCCTGCTTGCATATAAATCACATCAATTTCACTACCATCGACAGCTCCTTTTTGGCACATCCAATTTGACGAAATTTCCGAATATTTTAACAAGCCATTCCAAACCAACAATCACCAATGAGATTGCTTAAGCGGCCTTTCCCCACATTATTCACGCATCCGTCAAATACCTAGACACATCCGGATATTCAGACAGAACATCATCAGATTTGAGAAACAAAATAATTTCACGCCTAACATCCTCCGACGCCTTATTTACATAACTTATCAATAAATTAAAGTCCCCATAGTCGACCTCAATTCCAATCAAAGTAACGGCCCATTGCTTTTTAGGAGATCTTTCAATAATTCCATGCAATTCCCGAACAAGAGCAGGATAGAAAATTTCTCGCCCAGATGCTTCAAGCACATTTCTAGTTCGTTCTTGCACCCCGAAGTCATCGACATCAGAGAAAGTTTTAAGAAGCTCTACTGCGACATCGTAACCCATATTCTTTTCAGCTTCATCCAAGAGGCCCCAAAATTCATCGGATTTAGCTTCATCTCCGAAATCGTCACATACGTGCAAACGTTCTCGCCAATGATCGAAATTAAAATTATCTGACATTTCCTCACCCCAGCTCTTCAACCGCCACTGGAATTAATGCAAAAACCAAATTAATAGAAAACGCGCATATAGGCATCAATCTCCGCCGTCGACTCAATCAACCGATCAACAGACTCGCAAACAAACTCGTAACCAGATCTAATTATCTTATTGGATTCGACCTCTCGAAATCCATTAATATTCACCGAATACATGCCGGGCCTCAATTTTGCGTCAATCCCGCCGCTCTGCGGGGGCCAGTGCATGAGGGCCTCTAAATCGTAAAACATAGCATTTTCCTTCACCACCAGAGGAAAGCTACCATTCTTAACTATCACCAGCTCCTTCAATGCGTCCCGATCACTCCTATTTCTGCAAACTACTTCATACCCCCCCATCATCGATAGACAAAAGAGGCACAATGGCCCCGGCCTTTATCACCAAATCACCAAGGTTGGAATTAAAGAATTCACTCATGAGATCACGCACCTCGCCGGACCTTGGAGTCCACCCCAGAGTATCGTGAAGTACAGATGGATCCACCAAAACAATTCCATTCGCTTCTATGTCAATCGATTCGACAATCATTATCTCTCCCGTTACGGACAACGCTTAACCTGCAATGCAGGTTTATAAGCCTTTGATCGATGCAGATCATCGCATTCGAGTTGCACGCGATCCACACCATCGACGAACAACCCATCTACATGTCCGGAGCCGTACATCATCCAGTTGATCGTGTACCCATCAGGCCGTAACTACGCTTCACGACAAATACATCGAAGGCGTGGTGCTCCCACACAAGATTCCCTAACACTCCTCCGTCTAGCCAAGTCAAACACCGAAAACCAAAAAACTGCTCATGCAACCTCATAACATTAAACGTTGTTATAACATGGAAATCACGATCCGATATATTTATACCGAAAATCAAGGCCACTACCTTTTTTAAACAACTCAACATGAAGAATAAGCTCAGTTATTTTTCCATCAACCCAAATAACACATTCGAGTCCCCACACACCAAAATCATTCATTTCATACAAATCAACGTACGGCCTTGAACCGATTTTCCCCGAAAACGCCACATCTTCGAGCACCAAACTCACAATAGAATTTGTCAGAAAATATTCAGACAAGCATTCACATATTTCATCAAAAATAGGTTTCGTGATACCAAATTTATCACGAAGATTTTCTTTGTCCATAACATTTATATAATTTACAAATTCGGACACAAGCGCATACGCCTCACCATTAAATTTCTTATCCATTTCATCCTCTCTTTGAGGGATTTTGTCTCGCCCCCTACATCAGAGCCGATCTCTGAAAAATAAGCTCGCGCATCATCGGTGACGAAACTGATGCAGTCCGGCGACACCTCGGCACCGGAATGCTTAAGCAGAAAATCCTGAGCTTCATGTGCCGTCATGCCGCGAGCGCCCCACATGGACTAGCTTCGCATGCATATCTCGAAAGTCTTGTCATCGAAGCCAGTAAAGCATCGCCCGTGCTTAGGAATGAGTAGCGATTGAGAATTGTCGCCGAGGTTGTGAGGGACCTGGATGCGGACGGGCCATCGTTGGTGAAGACCGTCGTGCCACGATTGGAGTTGCTTTGGTTGCTTGTCTCCGCCGGCTTGGCAGCGTCAAGCAGATAGCCGAGATGATGGCTCATCTCACCGCCCAGCACCCGTTCGGCCAACGCTTCTCTGGCCATTGCCGAACTGTGCCATTGGCAGCTCCACCGATTCGGCTTCCGGTTTACGAGGCATATGTCATCATTGGGGCAAAATATGCATCGAACACGAAATTAAGCACAGGCCCCTCATGCCGATCACACGTAGTGCGTGTCGCTCGCTCAAGTCGCCATCGGTGATGTGGCGCACTAAATATGGCTTAAGACTTACCTCTCCCCAAGGGTCAAGCCGTTGAAATTTATTAACAGATCGACCAATGAATCAGCCGATTTCTCCAAAAATTTCAAGTTCATCACCCCCATTCCCACTTCAAATATCTCTGCAGCCGAATTTATAAGAATCGCCTGCCCACCACCATCATCACCAATCATGAAATAGCCAGGAAGATATTTTTGAACTTCATATTCAAAATTTCTCTCGGGCAGAATTTCTATCTCATGAAGAGCCAAACAACCGCTTGAGTTTAATCCATTAGTGATTAGAAGAAAATCAACGTACTCTTTAGGAAAAGATAGACCAACCTTCGCCTCAGCAACGTTAATTTCGTTAGAGGCCGCCGGAAATCTCAGCTCAAAGTGCTGATCAAGGTCCGCTTTATTTAGCATTGAAAGCTCCCAAACAATCGAAATATTTGTAATTTTGCCGCATCGCTCGTCTCACGACATTCTCTGGAACGCCCGCCGCCCTCATCTGCCGAGCAGCCTCATTAAACTCCGTATTTACATCAGTACTAAATCCATATTGATTTCGAAAAGCACGCTGCATACCAGAGATTTGGGCGTGGACAGATCCCGACGTGCTTGGCAACAAAACCGCCGGCGCAGTTCGTGAGCTATAAGTCCCGTTAGGGAAAACCTGTTGTTTTGCCCATTCCTGCTGAATCGGATGATGCGACTGCACCAGTCCGTCGGCTACCGTGTTCGTGTTACCTGGCGCCCGATTCGCTTGGGGACTAAGGTTACCGTGTTGATCTGCATCGTTCACGTGGTATCCGCCCGGCCTGCGGCATGCCAGGCCAAACGGATCAATCCAACCTATCGGGTTCGGAGCATATTGATATACGTTGGTGCCTCCTAAGAGTCCGATTGGGTCTTTCCTAACGAACCGCCCGAACACCGGATCGTAATACCGATGCCGGTTGTAATGAAGCCCCGTCTCATCATCAACCTGCTGCCCCTGAAACCGCAGCGAGTTCGTAACCAAACCCACCCCAGCCGCCCCAGAAGCCCGCCCAATCACCTCCCGAGCCTCTCCCCAAGCCTTATACGCCGCCTCCCAAACCACCTCCCCCGCCTCATCCGTCATCATCAACGGCGTGCCGATCTGATCACAGTGATAGAACATCACCCGCGCTTCGCTCTGCGCCACCGGCACGCGCTGAAGCGGATCCTCCTCCGGCACATACCGCGCATCGGCATGAACCACCGGCGTCTCGATTCCCTCCACCGGCTCCGACACATACTGCACCATCGGCACGAACGTCGCCGCCTCATACACATAGTGCATGCTGCGCGCATCATTCGACTCATACGCCAGCGTATCGCCATCCCAGCCGAACACTGTCCGCGAGCCGTTCACCTCCTTCCCGATCCGCCGCCCCAGCGCGTCATAGAAATAGCGCGACGCACTCCGCCGGGAAGTCTCCTCGACATCCGCCGCCCGCATCCGATTGAACGCATCCCACTCGAACCGCTGCACACCGGCCGGTGAACGCTTCTGAACCAGATTCCCCTGCGCGTCGTAATCAAAGTGCGTGCCCGCATAGTCCTTGAGCAGATTCCCCAGCACCTTAGGCACCGACGCCGGCAACGTACTCTCATGCCGGCCCAGATACTCGCTTCGAGTGCGCGCCGTTTCCGGCGCACCCGGATCAACAATATTGCTTGCCGGATCGAACGCAAACCGCTCGCGAAGCCCCGGCCCGATCGATTCGATCAACCGCCCCACCGGGTCGTATCGGTAATCTGTCGCGCCCTTGCGGCTGTCCTCGATCTGCGTCAGTTGCCCGGCCGCGTCGTAGCGATAACGCCGCGTACTCAACGCCCCCGGTGCCTTGTCGCGTTGCACGGTCTGTCGCTCGATGCGCCCGGCCGGATCGAAGACCGTCGTTTGCCCGATCCGGCTCGCCAGCGTCCGTTTCACTTCGCGATGCAGATCGTCGCGTTCGAGTTGAACGCGATCCACCCCGTCGACAAGCAGCCCGTGCACATGCCCGGAGCCGTACATCATCCAGTCGATCGTGTGCCCGTCAGGCCGTACGGTCTGCTTACGGTTGCCCAGTTCGTCATAACCGTGATGCCACACGTAACTGCGCTTCACGCCAAATACATCGTAGGCGTGGTGCTCCCGTACAAGATTCCCGACCGGATCGAAAAAACGCTGCACCCGGCTGTACCGATTGCTCGCCTCGATCAAACGCCCGGTCGCGTCATAAGCAAAGGATTCCGATTCATCGCCGCATGCCCGCTTCGCAAAGCGCCCGCCACGATCATGTTCAACCTGCGTAACACGGCCCGCTTCGTCGATTGAGGCCAGATCGCCGCTCGCCTCGTCGTAAACGTATTGCGTCGATTTCCCATCGAACTCGACCTCTTCCAGCAAGCGCCCGACCGGGTCATACCGGAACGTATACGAAGCCTCGTTCGCATCCGTGAGTCGCACCAATCGCCCGAGCCGGTCGTAGCCATAACTGAGCCGCTGGCCGAGCGCATCCACCCGCGACGCCACGCGCCCGCCCACGTCGTAGGAATACCGCGTGGCCCGCTGCATCGGATCGATCGTCTGCAGCAAGCGCCCTTCGGAGTCGTATTGAATCCGCTCGACGCCAGCCGGCGAACGCACTTCATCGAGCTGCCCGTTCGCCGCATATTGAAACGTCGTGGCGGCGCCGGACGCATCCGTCGCTTCCACCAGCCGTCCGGCCGCATCGTAAGCCCACTTCGTGGTCTTTCCCGAGCAATCACGATACGACAGGAGCCGCCCGCCCGCGTCATAGCTCAAGGTTTTCGCGCCGCCCTTCGCGTCGATCACCGTGGTCGGCAAACCCTGCTCGTTGTACTTGTACTTCGTCTCGTAGCCGAGCGGGTCCTTCGCGACGACGACATTCCCCGCTTCGTCGTACTCCTGCTCCCACGCATGTCCGTGCGGATCGATCGTCTTGACGACCTGATCCTTCGCGTCGTACTCAATGCTGATGACGGAACCGTCGGCACGTTGATGGCGAACCAGATTGCTGCGCGCGTCGTAATCGAAGAACTCTTTGCCGCCGTCGCGATGCGTGTATTGAACGAGCTTGTCGTTCGCATTCCGATACATCCACTCTTCGGCGCCGTCCGGATGAATGACGCGGAACGTGTAGCCCTTGCGGTCGAAGTAGTGCCGCGTAACGTTCCCGAGCGCATCGGTCACGGCCACCATGCGGAAATTCGGGTGCCAGGCGAGCGTGACTTCATCGCTGCCGTCGTCGCGATATTCGCGGAAGCAACGCGCCTTCGCGTGCGTGCCATCCCATTCGAGATTCACGCCGCGACCGGTGCGATCGGTGTAGCGCGTCACCAGATGGTGTTGATACCGATACTCGCGGCGGTTGCCATAGCGATCGAACGCCGCGATCAAATCGCCTTCCTGGTCGTACTCGTAGGCGGCCAACCGGCCGACACGCTCGCCCTCGGCGTCATGCTCGAAGATCTCCGCAATCCGCCCGTGCGAATCGAACCTGAACGCGACCTGACGATGCGGCACGATCAAACGGTGCAACTGCCCCAAGGCGTCGTAATCGAACGTCAACTGATTGCCGGCGCGGTCCTTGATGAAGGAAAGACGATAGCGATCGCCGTCCCGCTCGTACGCTTCCAGTTCGTCGTGCCCGCGCGTCACGGTGAGCCAGCGTTCATCGACACGCAGCAGCGTCAAACCTTCCGCCTGATCGTCGTGCGCGACACCAATATCGAGCAAGGGGTAATCGACGCTGCGCCCCTCCGCATCGTGGTACACCAGCTTCGTTGCGTGCACATCGATACGCGTCGTGTAGGGCGTCGTCCAGCGCGGCCCCAGTTCGCCGCGCTCGTCGTTGGCGTCGAAGAACGAGCGATAGGTGCGCACCCAGGCAATCGGGATCGGCCCATCGATGATGAAATCGTCGTGATCGATGCGCTCGTCGCCGAGCGCGAAGCCGATCGAGTTCCCCGAAGCGGCCGCTGGCGTTTTCACCGGCGTGGACAGATTGCAGCAACTGACGCCCGGATGTTCCGCCGGCCCCGTCTTGTTCTGCTTTTCGACCGCCCCCTCCCCGCGCCGCGCCTCGACCTTGGTCGAGCCCTGCGATTTCACCGCCGAAGTCTGCGTCTTCGAATGCCGCTTGCGCCATTCGAGGACGCCTGCCAATCCCGCCTCGATCAGCCAGCCGATCTTGCCGACGGCGTTGCCGTCGAGCGACTTGACGGCCTTCTGCATGGCGGGAATCTTCTGGCGCAGCCCGTTCGCCACCGCCATCAGGTGCTCGCTCGCGTGCGGATCCACCATCTTCACCGCAGACGTGGCGAGATTGATCTCGCCCTTCGCGACGATCTTGACGCCGTTCACCAGCAGCGACCCGATATTGCCCAGCACGGCGCCCGGCTGATACACCACGTTGTGCAGCGCCTGCTTCCCTTCCCGCTTCAGATTGTTGACGTTGTTCCTGCTGCTGTAGTTTTCGCCGGCCGCGTGCGCGAACAGGTCGGCGAGACCGTTCATCAGCGTGGTCATGTACTCGGCGGCCTTGTTCAGCACGAAGGTCAGATCCTTGCGCACTTCGTTCAGGAAGGTCTCGATCTCGCCCGCGTAGCGCGCCTGCAAGCCGTCCGCGATCACGGCGATCACGCTGTCCCGCATCATGTTCAGCGCGGCCTCGCCCGCGGCCTTGCCGTTCTTGACCAGCTCCTCGCGCATCAGCGCCATCAACGGCCGCGCGCCCATCCGCACCTGCGCGGTGCCGGGCGGCAGCGGAATGATGCCGATCAGATCGAGGCCGAGGTTCAACCAGTCGAACATGTCGATCGGCTTGTCGCCGTGGTTGATCATCGCGCGGATGTCGTTGATCAGATCGACGGCGGCGAAGATGTTGGCGAGCACCGGCACGTTGCGCGCCACCATCTCGACACGAGCGAGCGTGACCACCCCGCCGCTCAGATCGCCGAGCCACTTGTCCAGGTCCTTGAGGTTCGCCGCGACGTCCTCGGGATGGAATTTGATGAGCGGCGACACGAAAACATCGGTCGGCAACGGTTGGATAACGGCCGGAGCGGTCATGATCGAATGGTTCTATGAATATTTTTATCGGAATGCGAAATATCGAAACGGGTCATGCGACCTGCGTCACACCATTTTCAACGCGGCGGCAGCGCCCTTCGCACTTTGTGCGAGGCCGCCAAGCTGCTGCGCGGTGTTTTTCAGCGCACCGGCCTGCGCCAACGCGCCCTGCGCTCCCGACGGCAGGACACTGCCCAGGGCCTGCTGCGCCATGCCCATTCCCTTCGAAGCGATCGCGCCCGTGAGCGCGGACGTTCCCCCCGAAGCAACCGAACCGGCCATGCCGGCCAACCCGGCGACATTGCCGAGCGCACCGCTGCTGCCCCCCATCGCACCGAGCCCCTTCGACGCAAGCGAACCAGCCGCACCGAGCATGCCGCCCACCCCGCCGGACGACGCCGAGCCCACCGCACCGGCCACGCTGCTCGCCGTCTTCGCCACCGACGCCAACGACGCCAACGAAGGCAGCGCCCCCGCCGAAGGCAGCAAGGACCCGAGCCGCGATTGCGCGGCCGGCCCCGCATCGGCGCTCGCCGTATCGGCGGCCGCCGGCCAGGTGGGCGGTGCGAATTCGCTGGCCTTGTCGCTCTGCACGCGCGGGTCCTTGCCGAACGCCACCTGCACCACGCCGGGCGGCAAGCCGCTCACCACGGCCTTGCCGCTCGCGTCGAGCGCGCCCTGGCGCAGCACGCCGCCGTTCGCGTCGAGCACCGAGAACAGCCCGCCCTTCACGGCCTCGCCGTTCGCATACTGATGCAGCAATTCCAGTTGCCCCGGCTGATCGGGCCGCGCGGACGGCAGCGGATAACCCATGCTGGCCGGCCCCGCGAACGTATGCGACGCGCCCTTCACGTCGACGGTGCCCGGCGCGTGGATCTCGATGTTGCCGCCCGACAGCCGGATATAGCCGCCGCCGCTGGTCAGCAAGATGCCCTGGTCGGCCGCCAACTGCACGGAATCGGTGGCGGACAGCAGCTTGACGGTTTTCTGCGCGGTCACCTCGACGTTGTCGTCCTGCGCCTGAATCTCGACCTTGCCCTTCGCGGCGAACAGCTTCATGCCGGCGCCCTGCACGAACAGGCTCAGTTTCTGGCCGATGCTCGCGATCAACGACTTGCCGGCGACGAGGTGGGTGCTCTGCCCGCTGACGAGATTGATGTGCTGCGCGGCGGCCAGATGCACGGATTGCTGCGTCGAGATGCCGATGCCGGACGGGCTGCCGAACACCATCACCGGTTGCTGAAAAACGTTGGCGCTGCCGGTGCCGCCGCCGGCCGTGTTGCCGCCCGAGGCAGCCGCGCCGCTGCGGCTGCTCTGCGTCGCGTCGGTCAACTCGCGCAACGCGTCGTGCGCATCCTGCAGGCTTTCGGCCTGATGCTGCACGCTGACGGACGACAGCGATTCGACCAGGCTTTCCGCGCCCACCAGTTGCTGCTGGGTTTCGCGCACGTCGAGCGGCTGGCTGTTCGCGGCCTTCGGATGCGTGGTGACGTACAGCCCCTGCGTCGCACGCACGGCGCCGTAATCGTCGGTACGCAGATCGAACCCGCTGCCCAGATACCCGCCGCGCGAATTGCCGCTCTGGTCGATCAGGTAGCCGAGGTGCAGCAAACTGTTCGCACTGCTGCTCATCAGTTGCAGGCGGTTCTGGCCGGTGGCGTCGTCGAGCACCATCTGGTTGTAGCCGCTGCCGGCATACTCCTTCGAGCGATGGCCCGACAGGATGCCGTTGCTGTGCCATTGCGGCGTGGCCTGGCCGTTATAGACCCGCGCCACGGCGATCGGCCGATCGCAATCGCCGCCGATATGGTCGATCAGCACTTCCTCGCCCACCCGCGGCATATGCACGCCGCCGTAGCCGCCGCCGGTATCGGATTGCACCACGCGCACCCACGTCGACGCGCCCTGGTCGCCGGGGTTCACGCGATCCCAGACAAAACGCACGCGAATGCGGTTCAGCTTGTCGGTATACACCTCCTCGCCATCCGGGCCGACCACGATCGCCGTCTCCAGATGCATCTCGGGCTTGCGATGCTCGACCGGGCTGCGATACGGCACGTTGGTCCGCTGCGCCTCGACCGCAACGCGATAGAACCCCACCGAGCCATCGTCGTGCGCGACCTGCTCGGCCGCGTCCTCGGCACGCGCCTCGGCCAGCGCGGCTTCGAGGCTGTGCGGAAAGTGCGGCGCGCCGGTCACCGGCAGGTTGTTCTCGATCCACCACGCCACCTCGATCGCGGCGAATTCGCGCTGCGCGGCGGGGTCGCCGTCGTGCACCGGGTGATCGGCCAGCGTGAAGCGGCGGCCGGCATCGAGCGCACGCACGCCGCCCGCGCCGTGAAAGCGCTTGGCCTGCGACTCCCATTCCTCCATGCGGACCTGCGAGAGCTTGTCGCCGTGCGACTGGTCGCCGAACGTATAGCCGCCGGTGTACTCGTACACGTCGAGCTGATCGGGCAGCGCGCCCTGGTTTCCCATGGTCGGCGTCTGCGTGCCTTTCGGGTTCGCCGGCACCGACGGGTTCTTGTAGTCGAACGTGCGCGTGGTCAGCGTGACGCTCTGCAGCGTGCGCGTGCCGGACCACTGCGTCAGCGCATCGGTTTCGGCACCGGTCGCCATGCGTGCGAAGTTGACGGTAGCCGGCGATAGTTCGGGCAACGATGCAATCGCATCGGTCACGACAAGCGTATGCGATTTACCGTCGCTGCCCTGCTCCCAATAACCGAACCAGCCTTCGCTCTCGAACAGCCGATGGACGAAATTCCAGTCGGTTTCACTTTGCCGCGTAAAGGAACGATTCGCGGCCGGTTGCGACAGCGCGAAACGGAAATGCCCCTGCGCCTCGGGATGCGCATTGAAAATATCGGTGACGATCGCATCGGCGCTCTTGTCGATCCAGATTTTCTGATCGCGCCGAAAATGCAGCAGATGCAGCCACGCGCTGACAGTCAATTGATACGTGGTCAGGCCGCCGTCGGCGCCGAGCCGGCGCGCGGTGAATACATGGCCCTGAATCGGCCGATAACTGGCATCGGCCTGTTGAATCCACAGCGTGACCGCTTGCGCGATCAGCGATTTCAACGCGATGTCGTCGTCGGAGGAAACGACGTCGAGCGTAAAGGTGTAATCGCGCCCCACCGTCGAACGGCCGACGACGCGTTGTATGACCAGTTTATCGGCCCCGAGCGGGGTATCGAGTTTCACGAGCCGGTCCTGCTGAATCACACCGGCCTGTATCGCCCCCGCGATATCCTGCACGTTCATGGTGGTTCGCCCTTGTTCTTATCCAGTGCTCTCGGAAAGCGTCTGATCAATCGATTGGCGATTGTAACCGGCGAGTTAGTCAATCGTGAACGCCATGCCGATGACAATCGAGATTTCACCTTCTTTCAACAAATCGATTATTCGATAACAGGCAATTCATGCCGAATCAAAATGATCGAGATATGAATCGAGTAATTTTTTCTCGTCGTGATTACCCGGTTTGATCGGCGATTCATGACGCCAAGATGGCATCGGCCTTACGGGTCGGACAGATCCGGCCGGTTCGTCCCAAGAAAATGAAACGAACTATGACGAGCCTTTTTTCGGCCACAAAACGATGCAACACTACGAGTCGTTTTGCTTTTCCGGCGCGCCCGCGCGGGCAGCCGTCGCGTTTCCTCTACCGTTCCGGTGCGCGCGCCTTGCGCTCACCTTCTCACGAGGTGTTCGCCACATGCGACTCCGAAGCGCATCGTCCGATCTGTTGTTCTTCCTGAGGTCCTGGTTCGAGAATCCGCTGAACGTCGCCGCGATCGCGCCGTCCGGCGAGCCGCTAGGCCGCCTGATCACACGCGAGATCACCGGCTCCGACGGCCCCGTGCTCGAACTCGGCGCCGGCACCGGCGTCTTCACCAAGGCGCTGCTCAGGCGCGGCGTGGCCCAGCGCGACCTGATCCTGGTCGACAACACCGACCGTTTCGCGGCGCTGCTGGCCCAGCGTTTTCCCGACGCGAAGATCGTGATCGGCGACGCGGCCAGGCTCGAATCGCTCGGCGTGGCGCTGCCGCAATCGGTCGGCTCGGTGGTCAGCGGCCTGCCGCTGCTGTCGATGCCGAAGCCGAAGGTGGCCGCGATCCTGGGAGGCGCATTCCACTATCTGCGCGAAGACGGTGCGTTCTTTCAGTTCACCTACGGGTTTCGCTGCCCGATTCCGCGTGCCACGCTCGACGCGCTGGGCCTGAAGGCGACCTGCGTGGGCCGCGTGATCCGCAACCTGCCGCCGGCCGCTGTTTACCGAATTTCACGCAAATGAAAACGGGCGGCGCGAAATCGCTCGCGCCGCCCGCCTCCATCCTGCGATTGAACGGCGGCAACCGGCCGCCGTTGTCGTTCAGCTTGCGCCGATGCCCGACGACACCTTCCAGAGATCGACGTTGCCGTCCTGCGCGTGACGATCGATCTCGGCCAGTTCCTCGGCCGTGAACGTCAGTTGCTTGACCGCGTCGAGCGAATCGTCGAGCTGCGCCACCGTGCGCGCACCGATCAGCGTGGACGACACGCGCGGGTCGCGCAGCGTCCAGGCGATCGCCATCTGCGCGAGCGTCTGGCCCCGCCGTTCCGCGATCGCATTCAGCGCACGGATGCGCTCCAGGTTCTGCTCGTTGAGCATGCCGGCGTTCATCGACCCGCTGCGGCCCACGCGGGCGTCGGCCGGCACCTCCTTCAGATATTTCGAGGTCAGCAAGCCCTGCGCGAGCGGCGAGAAGCCGATGCAGCCCACGCCCAATTCCTCGAGCGTCGGCAGCAGGCCGTGCTCGATGCTGCGGTTCAGCATCGAATAGTTCGGCTGGTGAATGAACAGCGGCACGCCCTCGGCGCGCAGGATCTTCTCGGCTTCGCGCGTCAGTTCCGGCGAATACGACGAGATGCCGACATACAGCGCCTTGCCCTGCCGATGCAGTTGCACGAGCGCGCCCATCGTTTCGTCGAGCGGCGTGTTCGCGTCGACGCGATGCGAATAGAAGATGTCGACGTAATCGAGCTTCATGCGGCGCAGGCTCTGCTCGCAGCTCGCGATCAGGTGCTTGCGCGTGCCGGTCGGGCCGCCGTACGGGCCGGGCCACATCTGCCAGCCGGCCTTGGTCGAGATCACGAGTTCGTCGCGATACGGTTTGAAATCAGCGGCCAGCCAGCGCGAGAAATTCTCCTCGGCGGAGCCGGCCGGCGGGCCGTAGTTGTTGGCCAGATCGAAGTGCGTGACGCCGCGATCGAACGCGCGGCGCAGCACGGCGCGGCCCGTCTCGAACACGTCTACGCCGCCGAAGTTCTGCCAGAGGCCCAGCGAGATGGCGGGAAGCACCATCCCGCTGCGGCCAACGCGACGGTACGGCATCGCGTCCTTGTATCGATTCGAATCAGCCAGATACTGCGTCATGGGTCGTCTCTCCTGAACCGTGGGACTACCCGGCTTCGCCGTTGCGAAACCGGGCGGGTCGCCTGCAAAACGCCAAGTGTAGGGACAGCCGGCAGTTCAGGGAAATGGATTCTGCAGATCGCATTGATCTATTTTCGAAATAGATCGGCGGACCTGTGCGCTGCTCTCGCGCCGCTCAATCCTTCGGCGCGTAATGCATCTCGCCGTTGCCGAACGACCAGTCCTCGCGCGCGACGTCCACCAGGTTGATCCAGACATCTTCCTTGCGCAGGCCGGTTTTCGCGTGAATGCCGTCGGCCACGGCGCGATAGAACGCCTTCTTCACCTCCACCGTGCGGCCGGCGTTCCAGGTGACCTGGATGAACACGATGCTCGGCGTGTACGTGACGCCGAGATAGCCGTCGGCCGGGTAGATCAGCTCGTCGGGCGCGTGCCGCGAGATGACCTGGAACTTGTCGTTCGGCGGCACGTTGGCGACGGTGGTCATCGCTTCGTACACCGTATCGCTGATCGCCTTGACGACTTCGGGCGAGGTGTCCTTGGACAGGCTGATTCGTGCGAGGGGCATGAGATTCTCCGTGGAGGATGCGGCACTGGCGTGCAGCGGATGTTCAGAGTAGGCTGACGGCCATGTTTCCACAAGAGAATGATATTCATCATCAACATGACGAATCGGAATGATGATTGACGAACTCAGATCGTTTATCGCGGTGATCGACGCGGCCTCGCTCACGCGCGCCGCCACCGGCCTGTACGTGTCGCAATCCACCGTGTCGAAGCGCATCCAGCGCCTGGAAGCGATGCTCGGCGCGACGCTGTTCGACCGCAACGCCAAGCCGCCGCGCCCCACCGCGCTGGCGGGCCGCATCTACGAGCAGGCCGTGCCGCTGCTGCGCGCGCTGGAACAGCTGCACGACATCGCGCGCGACGACGCCGCGCCGGTGGGCACGCTGCGCTTCGGCCTGCCGCAGGTGCTGGCCGATATCGTGATGTTCGATGCGGTGGTGGCGATGAAGCAGCGCTTCGCGGCGCTGGAGGTGAAGCTGCTGACCGACTGGAGCACGCGCCTGCAGGACAGGATCGAGCGCGGTGCGCTCGACGCGGCGATGCTGATGTTGCCGGAAGACGCCCCGCTGCCGGACGGCCTGGCCGGCAGCCGCGTCGCGCGCTTCGACGTGAAGGTCGTGCAGAGCGCCGCGAAGCCGCTGGCCGAGCGCCGCGCCGCGATAGCATCGCTGGCGGCGCACGAATGGATTCTGAACCCGGACGGATGCGGCTATCGCGCCGCGCTCGAACGCGCGCTGGCCGACCAGGGCCACGCGCTCCGGCTCGGCGTGGATACCTATGACACGGACATGCAATTGCGGCTCGTCGCCAGCGGGCTCGGCCTCGGGCTGGTGCCGCACGCCGTGCTGAAAGCCAGCCCGTGGCGCCGCCAGTTGCGCGTGATCGAGGCCGGCGATTTCGACCTGAAGCTCGACATCTGGCTGGTGTTTGCGCCGCAACTCGGCAATTTCAAGCGCGCGGTGGCGGTGCTGACCGAATCGGTCGCGGCGTCGTTCGCCGATCAGGCGCGGCAGGGCAAGGGCCGCTGAAGCGAGGCTTGCCTCAGCCCGCCACGCCCTCGCCCTGCGCGCGCACCGCGCCGGGCGGCCGGCCGATGGTGCGCTTGAACGCGCGGCTGAACGCGGCGAGCGAACCGTAACCGAGCCGATACGACACGGCCTCGATCGGTTCGCGGTCGCGCGCGATCCACTGCGCGGCCAGCCGCATGCGCAGCTCGGTCAGGTAGCGCACCGGCGTCATGCCGGTGGCCGCCACGAAGCGCTCGGCAAACACCGAACGCGAATTGCCAGCCTCGGCGGCCAGCTCGGCCACCGTCCAGTTGCGGCCCGGCTCGCGATGCAGCGCGACGATCGCGCGGCCCAGGCGCGGGTCGCGCAGCGCCTGCACCCAGCCCTCGGCATCGCCGCAGCCGCACTCCACCCAGCCGCGCACGATGAACGCGGCCACCACGTCGGCCAGCCGCGCCAGCACCGCCGCAAAACCGGCGCGCTCCAGACACGATTCGCGCTCCATCGCATCGAGCATCGCGCGCAGCTCGGGGTAGCGTTCGAGCAGCGTGCCCACATGCATGATCTCGGGCATCGACGCGACCAGCGGCTGCATCCCGCCGAGGTCCAGCTCCATCCAGCCGCTGAAGATCAGCACGTCGTCGGCCACCTCGCCGCTCGCGAGCCGATCCTCGTGCATCGCGTTGATCGCCGCGATCGTTTCGCACAACTTCGAAGAATCGAACTCGGTGATCTCGGTGCACGGAACATCCGGCGCCGACAGCAACGAATGCAGGCCGCCGTGCGGCATCAGCACGGCGTCGCCCGCGCGCAGCTCGATGGTCTCGCCGCTCGCCGCGCGCAGCAGCGCCGTGCCGCGCCCGACGAAGTGGAACTGCGCGCAATCGGGCGCGTTGTTCAGGCGCATGCCGAACGGCGGCGCGACGTGAATGCGCCGGTATTGCACGCCCTTCAGGCGCATGCCGAGCAGCAGCTCGCTGACGAGATCGTGGCTGTCGGGGTCGAATCCGCGGAGTTCGGGCATCGTTGTTTCGGACGATTGATCAAGTTTTGCGGATTGTATGTCATAGACCGTCATCCCGCTGATCCGTAATCTGTGCGCTCGTCGTAAACCCTGAGCGGACGCTACACACCCATGGAAATCGCCACCCCCACCCCCGACACCGCGATCCCCGTCGCCCATCCCGCATGGAGCGCCGTGTATGCGATGTCGCTCGGCGTGTTCGGGCTCGTCACGGCCGAATTCCTGCCCGCGAGCCTGCTCACGCCGCTCGCCGACAGCCTCGGCATCACCGAAGGCACGGCCGGCCAGGCCGTCACCGTGACCGCCGCGGTGGCGCTCGTCACCAGCCTGCTGACCGCCGTGGCGACACGCGGAATCGACCGCCGCCGCGTGCTGCTGGCGTTCTCGCTGATGCTGATCGCCTCGAACGTGATGGTGGCCTCGGCCAGCGGCTTCGGCGCGATCCTGATCGGGCGCGTGCTGCTCGGCATCGCGCTCGGCGGCTTCTGGACCATGTCGGCCGCCACCACCATGCGGCTGGTACCGGCCGCGATGGTGCCGCGCGCGCTGTCGATCATCTTCAGCGGCGTGGCCGTGGCGACCATCGCCGCCGCGCCGCTCGGCAGTTATTTCGGGCACCTGATCGGTTGGCGCAACGTGTTCTACGCAGCGGCGGCAATCGGCGCGATCGCGTTCGCGGCCCAGTTCGCCACGTTGCCTTCGATGGCGCCGAGCGGCACCACGCGCCTGCGCACGCTGATCGACGTGCTGCGCCGGCCGACCGTCGGCATCGGCATGTTCGCCGTCACGCTGGTGTTTACCGGCCACTTCGCGTTCTTCACCTACCTGCGCCCGTTCCTCGAAGACGTGGCCGGCGTGGGCGTCAACGCGCTGTCGATGATCCTGCTCGGCTACGGCGTGGCGAACTTCCTGTTCACGCCGGTGGCGGGCCGCGTGCTCGAGCGCGGGCTGCGGCCGATGATGATCGCGATGCCGGCGCTGATGGTGGTGCTCGGGGTGGCGCTGTCGCTGTTCGGCCGGCTGCCGCTGGTCGATGCGGTGCTGGTGGCCTTGTGGGGCGCGGCGTTCGGCGGCGTGCCGGTGGCCTGGACCACCTGGGTCACGCGCACCGTGCCCGACGAGGCGGAAAGCGCCGGCGGCCTGATCGTGGCGGCCGTGCAGCTGGCGATCTCGCTGGGCGCGGCGGCCGGCGGCGTGGTGTTCGATTCGCGCGGTGCGACCGGCGTGTTCGTCGCAGCGGCCGTGGTGCTGATCGTTGCAGTCGCAACCATCGTGGCCGGCGTGCCGGTGCGGCGCGAACTGAAGCAAGCCAGGTAAGCCGCACTGCGCGGGCCGAACAGGCCGCACGCGTCTCGTTCCGGCGAGCGCGTGCGGCCTGTTTTCATTCGGGCAGCCGCCCGCCGGTTCAGCGCGTCGCGCCCACCGTCAGCAGCGCGTGATAGGCGGCATCGTTGCCCTGCGCCTGCGCGAGCCGCAACGCCGTGGTGCCGCGCGCGTCGGCGTGATCCGGGTTCGCGCCGCGCTTGACCAGCTCGGGCAGCAGGTCGAGCCGCCCGAACAACGCGGCGAACGACAGCGCCGTCTCGCCCGAATGGTTGACCTGATCGATCGCGCACGGCGTGTTCATCAGGCGCCGCGCGGTGTCGAGTTCGCCCTTGAAGATCGCGCCCATCAGCGCGGTGTTGCCGTTGCGGTCGCCCACGCAGGCGTTCGCGCCGTGCGACAGCAGGAAATCCATCGCCTGCGGCTGCGCATCGTAGGCCGTCAGGATCAGCGCCGTATAGCCCTGGCGCGTCGTCGCGTTTATCGGATACCCCGCCTGGAGCAGCGCGTCGAGGATGTCGGTACGGCCAAGCCGGGCCGCGGCGAACCAGTCGTCGTCGTAATGATGAACGTCCGGCACCGCAGCGCCGGGCTCCGGCTTGTGGAGCACAGGCGCCGTGCAGGCGCCGAGCGAAAGCAGCAGCGCGGCGAGCGCGGCCTTGAAGCGGAGGGAGTCGATGCTGCGGAAGGGCATGTCATAAGGCTCCGTCGGGAAATGGGGCATGCGATGCACGAGCCGGCGGGCGAGCGCATGGCCGATGCGCCCGCCTGCCCTGCCGATGCCGCGCGAGGCGGCACCGGCACGCCGCTTACTTGTCGCTCAGCGACGCGGCTTGCGACTGCACGCGCGACAGATCGGCGTGGGTCGCGGCGGCCAGGCGCTTGCCGTAATCGGCATCGGCCTTGTAGAAGTACGACAGCATGGTGATCTTGTTGTCGTCGTTGGTGACGTGGTTCAGGTCGGCCGACAGCGCCGTCACCAGATCCGCCTTGCCCTGCGACGACAGCGAGCGGTAGTACTCGCCGGCCTGGCCGAAGTTCATCGTCTTGTGGATCGCGGCCTGCTGGGTGGTGCCGTGCAGCGGCGTCTGCACGTACTTGTATTGCGGGTCCTGCGGGATCTCGCCGAGCGTGGACGGCTCGTAGTTGACCTCGCCCTTGCGGTCGCCCGCATTCATCAAGCCATCCTGATTATTGTTGACGACCGGCACGCGCGGGCGGTTGATCGGCAGCGAGTTGAAGTTCGGCCCGATGCGGTACATCTGCGTGTCGGCGTACGAGAACATCCGCCCTTGCAGCATGCGGTCTTCCGACGGCTCGATGCCCGGCACCATGCGCGACGGCGCGAACGCCGATTCCTCGGTCGTCTCGAAGTAGTTGTCCGGCACGCGGTTCAGCACCATCGTGCCGATCTTGCGCTCCGGCACGTTGCTCCACACCTTGGTGTCGTCGAGCGCATTGAAATCGAACTTGTCGAGATCGTCCGGGTTCAGCACCTGGATATACAGGTCCCACTTCGGATCGTCGCCGCGCTTGAGCGCGCCGTACAGATCGTTCGACATCAGGTTCCAGTCGCGGCCGATCGAGGCCGGGATGTCCTTCGGACGAATCCCTTCCATGCCCTGCTCGCTCTTCCAGTGGAACTTCACGTAATGCACCTGGCCCTGCGCGTTGACGAGCTTGAACGCATGCACGCCGAAGCCGTCCATGCGCCGGTACGAATCGGGCATGCCTTCGTCGCTGTAGAGGCGCGTGAGCATGTTGGTCGCTTCGGGAGCGTGCGCGAAGAAGTCGAACGCGAGGTTCGCATCCTGCACGCCGGTCACCGCGCTCGGCTTGTTGGCGTGAACGAAATCGGGGAACTTGATCGCATCGCGGATAAAGAAGATCGGCAGGTTGATGCCGACCAGATCCCAGTTGCCCTCGCTCGTATAGAACTTGGTGGCGAAGCCGCGCGGGTCGCGCGCCTGTTCGGGCGAGCCGCGATAGCCCATCACCGTCGAGAAGCGCACGAACACCGGCGTATGCTCGCCGGGCACGAACACCTTGGCGCGCGACAGATCGGAGATATCCGCATCGGCCACGAACTCGCCGAACGCGCCGGTGCCGCGCGCATGCACGACGCGCTCGGGAATCCGCTCGCGGTCGAAGCGCTGCAGCTTTTCGATCAGATGGGAATCCTGCAGGAGGACCGGGCCGGCGGGGCCGGCCGTTTGCGAATTCTGGTTGTCGCCGACGGGCGAACCGTTATCGCGCGTCAGGTTCGCGGCAAACGCCGACGACGACATCAGCAGGCCGACAGCCACCGGAATCGCCCAACGCGACTGATTGTTTTGCTTCTTCATTTCGTCTCCGTGAGGAAGTGATACCACTGGGGATGTGGCAAATCGGGACGAAATGGATGCTATTTATTCGAAGCAAAACGCTCCAATTGGAATTCGCAATAGCGGAAATAGCGATGCTCAATCAGATGCCCGGATCGGCTGGCCACGGTCGTTCATGACCGCCTTCAAACCCTTTCCGGATAAGGCTCGCAGCCTTCCTCAAGCAACCCTCAATTGATCAGCAATCCGATATTTCCCTGCAACTCAAAGCACGATTTTAAAAATCGTGATAGCCATTTTCTGATAATTAATTACTGCGTCGCATCAATTGCAATTGCCGATTTTTACCGGGTGCAATCGCACATCGGCAATAATTCACTCGTATTTCTGTCAGGCGTGCAGGCTGTCCGTCATCCGCGTCTCATCGGTGCGCGCGCGCGTGGCCGCGCCGTGCTCCGGTTCCGCGTCGACCGCACCTTGGCGCTCGCCATCGCCCGAAAAATAGTAGCCCGCGCGGCGCACGGTGCGAATGAAGCGCTTGCCGTTCGGGTCGTGGAGCTTGCCGCGCAACTGCTTCACATGCACCTCGATCAGGTTGGTGCCCGGATCGAAATGATGCTGCCATACGGCCTCGAGAATCATGCGCCGCGTGACGACACGATCCTGGTTCTGCATCAGGAATTCGAGCAGCCGGAATTCGGTGGGGCGCAGCATCACGAGCGTCGAATCGACGAACACGATGCGTCGAATCCGGTCCAGCACGATCCCCGCCGCGTGCAACTGCGCGCTGGCCGACGGGTCAGCCGGCAACGGCGCGCGCGATTGCCGCCGCAGCAGCGCCAGCGTACGGGCACCCAACTCATCGAAGTCGATCGGCCAGGGCTGATAGTCGTCGGCGCCGGCCTTCAGCATCCGCACGCAGCGCTCGATGCTGCCGCTTGCGTCGGTCGCGAGGATCGGCACGCTCACGCCGGTTGCGCGCATCGCGCTGACGATGGTCGGCCCGTCGACGTCGGCAATGTCGTGCGCGACGATCACCAGCGTATAGCCGCCGCCCGTCACGCGATGCAGCGCGTCGCGCGCCGTGACCGCCTGTTGCGGCCACAAGCCTTCCTGCCCGAGTACCGCCGCGATCTGCCGGTATTGCGCATCGTCGGGTTCGATCACGAGGATATGGCTCATCGGCGGCCTCCCATCGGTTGCACGGGTTCGGTCCTGCGGTTCGGCACGCGCGGGCGGGATGCGCCCGCGCGACGCTTCGACACCGGCCTCATGGCTCAGCTGCCGAAGTACGTGTTGCAGAAGCTGGCCGGGCCGACGCAATCCGCGTTGCTCATCGAGGCCGAGGTTTGCGTCTTCGGCATCGCGGCGCGTTGCGGTTGTTGCGCTTGCTGTGCTTCTTGTGCCTGTTGCGCTTGTTGCACCTGCTCGGCGGCCACCTTCGCTTCGGCGGCTTGCAGCTTCGTCGGGTAGTCGGTGTCTTCGCCGGCCGACGCGTTGTAGCCGGCTTGCTCCAGTTGCACGAGTTCGGCGACGACCTGGGCGCGCGTCAGCGGCGCCTGCGTCTGTGCGAACGACAGCGACGGGATCGTGATGGCGCAAAGTGCGATGGCGAGAGTGGTCAGCTTGTTCATGGTCAGTGCTCCAGATAAAGGTTGGGGATGCGTCGATCGGTGCGTTTCGTATCGCCCGAATAACATTCGGCATCCTGATCAATTTGAGGATTTCCCTCGGTTCGTCAGGCCTGTCCGCTTCGCAAATCAAGGCCTGTCAGATGTGCTAACACCGCCTCGATGCGAATATTCCGGCTCGATGCAAAAAACTTTGATCGCCGGTGTTTCCGAGCGTCGCGAACGCGTCGCTCAATGAATAGATCGTGCGGTGCGGGAGTTGGGTTACATGCGGCGCACGAAAAAATTCGTGAACGTCACCGCGGGGATCAGAAAGGAACGGACGCGGCCGGCGGCCGGCGCGGGAAGATGGCGAAACGGGTTCAGGCGGCCGGCTTGCGGCGGCGTTTGGAAGCAGGAAGAAGCGAAGGCAATGGCGCCTCGGCGGGCGGCACGAGCGCCATCAACGCCTGCGCGGCCGGCGACAGCGAGCGCCCCTTCAACCACACCATATGCAGCGCCCGCTCGATGCGCGGCGCATCGACCTCGACGAGCCGCAGGTCGCCGCGCGCGATCTCGTCGCGCACGCTGAGCACCGACAGATAGGCCAGCGCCGGCTGCGCGATCAGCATGCGCTTGATCGCCTCGGTGTCGCCCACCGACATGCGCGGCACGATCGGCAGCCCGAGTTTCGCATAGGCCTCCTCGACGATCGCACGCGTGCCCGAGCCCGGCTCGCGCAGGATCACGGCGCGATCGGCCAGCACGGCCGGATCGAGCCGCTGGCCCGCCAGCGGGTGATTCGCGGCGGCCGCCACGGCGATCTCGTCGGCGCCGATCGGCCGGGCGTCGAACACCGCGGCGTCGAACGGCCCCTCGACGAAGCCGAGCGTGAAGCGCATCTCGCGCAGCCCCGCCTCCACCTGTTCGGTGTTGGCGACGGCCAGCTCGATGGCGACGCGCGGGTATTGCGCATGAAAGCGCGACAGCAGATCGGGCGCCCAATAGACGCCGAGCGTATTGCTCGCGCCGATCTTCAATTGCCCGGCGCCCAGCCCCGCCATCTCGTGCAGTTCGGCCTGCGCCGCGTCGGCCAGCGCGAAGATCTGCGCGGCGTGATCGAACAGCACGCGCCCCGCCTCGGTCAACGCCACGCCGCGCGGCAGCCGGTCGAACAGCACCAGGCCGAGCCGCGCCTCCAGCTCGCGAATCTCGCGCGTGACGGCCGGCTGGCTGACATGCAGCCGCTCGGCGCCCGCGCTGACGCTGCCGGCGCGGGCCACTTCGTAAAACGCCAGCAAATGCGTGAAATTCATCGGGTCGAGTGCCGGAACGCGGTGACAGGGGTGGACGGCCGGCAGGGTCGCGCCGTTCGTCGCCCTCGCAGGCAAACACCGTGGCGCGCCGTTTATTCCCGGTTCGAGAAAAAAGCGTGCCGGAAAGCATATCAAAAAAGCATCGCATCGATCGTTAATATGTATTTTTTATATCCATGTCGCGTCACTAGACTCGTTTCATCTTCTCCAGACCTCCGCGGAGCCCACGATGACACGCCGTCTTGCCTCACCCGCCCCGCTGGCCGCCGCCCGTCCGGCCTGGCTCGAAAACATTCGTCAGTTCACGCCGAACTGGTTCGCCGTGACGATGGGCACGGGCGTCGTCTTCCTCGTGCTGAACGCGCTGCCGGGCGCATCGCCGCTCAAGCCGCTGCTGGCCGGCTGGCTCTGGCGCATCGATATCGCGCTCTACGCGCTGTTCGCCGCGATGTTCGTCGGCCGGCTCGTGCTGTTCGGCGAAACGGTGCGGCCGATGCTCCGTCACCCGATACAGTCGCTGTTCCTCGGCACCCTGCCGATGGGGCTCGCACCGATCGTCAACGGCATCGTGCTGTTCGGCGGCGCCCACGACGGCAATACCGCCACCTCGGTCGCGTTCGGCTTGTGGGGGTTCGATGCGGTGTTGTCGGTGGCGGTGGCCGTGGGCGTGCCGTATCTGGTGTTCACGGTGCAGGAGCACAGCCTCGAACGCCTGACCGCCGCGCTGCTGCTGCCGATCGTCGCGCCCGAGGTGGCCGCATCGAGCGCGGCGGTGCTGGCCCCGCACCTGAACGTCGAGACGGCGCGCTGGGTGGTGGGGGCGGGCTACGTGCTGTGGGCGATCTCGGTGCCGCTCGCGTTCTCGATCCTGACGATCGTGCTGTTCCGCCTGGTGATCCACAAGCTGCCGCATCGCGAACTGGGCGTGACGAGCTTCCTCACGCTCGGCCCGATCGGCACCGGCGCGCTCGGCCTGATCACGCTCGGCCACGCCGCCGCGCAAGCCTTCGCCGGCACCGCGCTGCAATCGGTGGCCGCCGTCGCCCGCGACGTGGGGGTGCTCGGTGCGCTGTTGCTCTGGGGCGCCGGCCTCTGGTGGCTGGCCTGCGCACTGCTGTTCATGTGGCGCTATCGCCGCGAGGGGCTGCCGTTCAATCTGGGCTGGTGGGGATTCACGTTTCCGATCGGGGTGTACACGCTGGCGACGTTCAACCTCGCGCACGTGACCGGCTTCGACGGCTTCACGCAGCTCGGCACCGGTTTCGCCTGCCTGCTCGGCATGCTGTGGATCGTCGTGCTCGCCCGCACGCTGCGGGGGCTGGTGGCGGGGCGCATGTTCCGCGCGCCATGCCTGGCAAGCACGCAGGCCTGAAGCGAATCGAATGAATCCGGGGATGATGCGGATCGGCGCCCGGCACATCGGGGCCGATCCGCTCGCGCCTGGGCGCGGATGCGGTTCAGTCGCCGTCCGTGCAGACGGTTTCGGCGGCGATGCTGTCGCGCAGCGCGGCCGTGTGCTCCATGAACGCCGCGTACATCAGCAGCGAGCAATCGCTGTCGCGCAACGCCTGGCCCATCTGCTCGGTTTCGGCTTCGAGGCAGCGCAGCAGCCCTTCGCGATCGCGGCACTGCTCCATCATGGCCTTCAACAGCGCCTCCTGAGCGTGGACCCGGCCGAACAGCACGTCGATCCGCATCTCGTCCTTGGTCATGCGCCCCGCCGCCGCGCCGTTCATGTCTCCCGCCACGCCCGTTTTCACCGCCCGCATCTGCTGCGCGTTCATCTGCCCTCGCTCCTTTCTTCCCGGCCGGCTTCGCTGACGAAGCCGCCTTGTGCCCGAATTCCTGCTGCGGTTGCCGCTCGTCGCCTCAAACGACGAGCCATGCACTCGGCGCCGGACCGCGTTTCTCGACGGTCACGGCACGGCTGCGGTGTGGTTCGTGAAATAAAGGATTCATGGCCTCTCGCTATCGAAGTGCAACGGCGGCTGCTTCCGGTGAAGCAAGCCGGGCATTGCGTGTTGACGGGGTTGAGCCCGCACATCGAATGCATGGCTTATTTTCAATATCGCGGAATCAATCAAGCCAAGCCGCCGGCTTTAACTCTTCCACGGCATCAACGCCATTTTGTTATTGGAAACGATTACCTGGTATCGCCACCGCACCGGCTAAAGGATGAACCCGCGCCGCATCGATTATCGATACCGCGCGGTCAGCCAAGGGATGCGGAACGGCCCATGGCACATGGGCCGGCGCCATTCTCCATCAAATCTTGAAAATATGCACGCATCGAAAATAAGATATTTTCCGACACGTCCTGGATCTCGTGAATCGATGATATTCGGTCGATTTTTATTGTCCTGTGCGCCAACGCTCAAAACTCGCACATTCGATTTACGGATCGAGCAGGCCGAGTGCGGTCGCGCGCTTTACCGTCAGTGAAATGTGATTGACGGAAAATTTTTCATTGAGGCGCTTGTAATACCCGTAGACGGTCGGCACCGCCACGCATAACTCCCCGGCGATCTGGTTCGCGGTCTGGCCGCCACGCAGCAGCTTCAGGATGCGCGTCTCGCGCGCCGTCAGCGCCAGCGAGCGCGCCGCATTGCGGCGCATCTGCCGCGCCAGCCAGTCGAGCAGTTCGCTGGCGAGCAGCCGGTAGAAGATGCGCTTCGCATGCAACGCCGCCTCGCCCTCGCGCGGGCTCGCGTCGATCCCCACGTAGAGCACGCCGCTCAAGCCCTGCGTCGGCAGATGCGCCGGCGCGATCAGCTTGGCGCGAAAGCCGTGCGCTGCATCGTGTTCGCGTAGCGCGTGCTGGCCTTCCGTCAGTGCCGCGATGCCGGTGGCCACGATCGGCGTGGAGGTGCGGCGTGCATAGGCCACGCCCGGGTCCGCCTCGAACCAGCGCCGCGCCCGATAGGTGCCGAGCCAGCCCGGCTCGGCGTCGGTCAACGCCAGCTCGTCGGCGGCGCGCAGCGGCGCCCCCTCGGCCGGCATCAGCAGGAACGCGAAACGTTCGCCACCGAGCTGCCGCACGAGCCGCGACGCGATCGCGCGGACGGCCTCGAAATGCGGCGCGCGCTCGAATTCGTCGAACAGCGCCCAATCGTCGGCCTCGAAACTCGCCAGCGCCATGACCGACGCGCTCGCCGGCGATCGCGCGCCAACGCTCTGCGCGGCGCGGCCACGCGGCTCGTCGAACGGTACGCCTTCCCTGTTTGCCAACGCCTTGCTCCTTGTGCTTCCCGCGCCGCCGCCTGTCACGACGCAAAACTGTGATCGCAGATTGCCCGCCCCTGCGCTGCAAAAACGCGGTGCCCCATCGCGCTCGACGAGGCACCGCTGCGTGACTACCCAACTTCATCGAAACAGCAGGATGGCCGACGCAACCGCCTGCGCCGGCCCCCTCGTTGCCGCGGAATTCAGGTCGGCTGACCCGCGCCGCCGTCCACCGGGTCGACCGCCGCGTCGCGCTCGCCCCTCGACAGCCGCATCGACACCGTCATCGCCACCGTGCTCGCATACACGTTCAGCGCGGTACGGCCCATGTCGAAAAACGCATCCACGCCGAGAATCAGCAGCACGGCTTCGGCCGGCAAGCCGACCGCCGCCAGCACGATCGTGATCGCCACGATGGCGCCCGACGGCACGTTGGCCGCGCCGTCGATCGTGATGATGGTCAGCACCAGGATGGTCAGCGCGAGCGGCCAGCTCCAGACGATGTGATACGCATCGGCGAGATAGCCGACCGCCAGCGCCGTGTAGAGCACCGCGCCGTCGCGATTGAAAATGTAGGACAGCGGAAGGATCGTGGAGGCCACCGATTGCGGCACGCCCATTTCCGTCAGCTTCTTCAGGTGCACCGGATACGTGATTTCCGACGAGCGCGTGGTGAACGCGAGAATCAGCGGCTCGCTGACCTTGCGGATCACGGCAAGCGGACGCTGGCCGGTGGCGATCACGATGGCGGTCAGCAGCAGCGCGAGGATCGCCATGCCGAGGTAGGCGATGCCGAGCAGCCGCACCAGCGGCATCAGCCCCGACACGCCGCGGCTGCTCATCAGGCCGGCCACGGCCGCGAAGATCGCCAGCGGCGACAGCGCGACGATCCATTCGACCATCTTGAACAGCCCCGCCAGCAGCGACGAGAACAGCGTGATGGCCGGACGCCCGGCCTCGCCCGCCGCGCCCAGCGCGGTGCCGAGCAGCACCGCGAACACCAGCACAGGGATCGCATTGCCGGACGCCAGCGCGGCGACCAGGTTCTGCGGAATCATGTCGGTGATGAAGCCGAGCCAGTCGATGCTCGACGCCAGATGCTGCGGCAGCGCGCCCGATTCGGTCAGCGGTGCGCCCAGGCCGGGCCGGAAGATCCAGTTCAGGCCCAGGCCGAGCGCGCTCGACAGCGCCGTCATGACGATGAAGAACACGACCGTGATGGCGGCCGTGCGGCCGAGGTGGCGGCGTTGCTCGACGGCGCGAAAGCTGCCGACCGTCACCGACAGCAGGATCAGCGGCATCACCACCATTTTGATCGCGTGGCCGAACATGACCGACAGAAAACCGACGTCCGCCGCGAAGCGCGGCGCGGCCACACCGGCGACCGCGCCCAGAACCAGCGCCACGATCATCCACATCGGCAGGGAGGACTTGTTATTCCTTTGATTCATGTGCGGCCCGTATCAGTTGAATTCGTGCGGGTGTGCCATCGACGATGTGATTCCACATATGCATGCGCGCCGCTTCGGGTTGCCCGTCGCGGATCGCGGCATAGATCGCCAAGTGCTCCATGGAGCCGCGCCGGACCGTTGCGTGGTCCTGACGCGGCAATTCGTTCAAGGCCAGCGTTTGCGCCTTGAGCAGTTTGTAAAAGTTGTGAAGCCGCTCGTTTTGCGCGGCCAGAAACATTTCCTGGTGAAATACCCAGCCGATCCGCTGTTCGGCCATGATGTCGGCCTCGCCGCTTTCGAGCAGCCGCATGACGCGTTCCGCCGATGCGGCAAGCGCGGGCGTCGGCCCCTTGCAGGCGGCCAGATACGCCGCCGTGCTTTCGAGCGCAAGGCGCACTTCGTAGATTTGCTGGAGATCGTCGTGCGTGGGATCGGTCACGAACGTGCCGCGCTTGTCGAACACCGTCACGAGGTTTTCGGTGGCGAGACGCTGCAAGGCGCTACGTACCGGCATCTGCCCGATGCCGAGTTTGTTCGCCAACCCGCGATGAGAAATTTTTTGCCCTGGTTCAAGCCTGCCGTCAAGAATTCGTGTTCGAATTTCGTCGTACGCATTGTCAGCGTCGGAATGTATTTTTTCTTCCATCCTGAGATCGCAGTATTGTCTTCACGTTGTCGCAATCCGTTGTCGCAATCGGCCCGCGACGAGGATACGCCGTCGCAATTCGCCGATCAACCGTCAGATTTGACGGGTTTTCATATCAGAATGAAGGTTTTTCCCGGTACGATTTCGGATGATGACTCACGCTTCACTTTTTGAAATTCTCAGCGTTTCGGCTGACGAAGTAGTTCCGTTGCGCGCCCGATTGCTGCTCGACGGTGACGAAATGGCGTCGCGTCTGGCCGGCGATCTCGACGCCGAAACCTTGCATCTCGGTGTGCAACGCGCCGGGCAGATCGTCGGCGTTGCGTCGGTATGTCGCGAAGACAGCGATGCGCAGGCGCCGAACGGTTGGCGATTGCGCGGCATGGCGATCGACGAATCGCTGCGCGGCCTCGGTTTCGGCCGGCTGCTGGTCAACCTCGGCGCGCACCACGCGCGCGAGCGCGGCGGCCGGTTCTTGTGGTGCACGGCGCGCAATTCGGCGAAAGGCTTCTACGAACGGCTCGGTTTCGTGTGCGACTCCGAGCCGTTGCGGCTGGCTTCCAAGCCCGACCTGCTGTTCTTCCGAATGTCGATGGCGATCTGAGATGGCCATCCGATCGATTCATGGCAACGGCGGGCATCGGCCATGACGAGCGTCGGGCCGTTCTCGGTGCAGGTGGTGTCGATCGCGGCCGCCGCCCTGTTGGCCGGGCTGGTGGCGTTCGGCCTGCAACGGCGCGAGCGCGTGCACGGCGGCAAGCGCGCCGCGGCGCTGCTGCTCGATGGTTTGCTGATCGCGCTGGTGGCGGCGCGCCTCGCCTATGTCGTGCGCTGGTGGCCTCAGTACGCCGCCACGCCGCGCGCGATCGCGGCAATCGGCGATGGCGGCTTCCTCGGCTGGGCCGGTGTGCTCGCCGCGCTCGCGTTTCTCGGCTGGCGCCTGCGCGGCCTGCCCGCGCTGCGCCGCCCGGTGCTCGGCGGCCTCGCGGCCGGCATCGTGGCGTGGGGCCTCGCGCAAGGTCTGGTCGTCACGCTGCAGCGCGATGCGCCGCAACTGGCCTCGCTGCATCTGAGCACGCTCGAAGGCGCGCCCGTCACGCCCGCCTTGACGGCCGGCAAACCGGTAGTGGTCAATCTCTGGGCAAGCTGGTGTCCGCCGTGCCGGCGCGAGATGCCGGTGCTGGCACGCGCGCAGGGCGAACATGCCAACGTCGCGATCCTGATGATCAATCAAGGGGAAGACGCGCGCACGGTGCGCGCGTTTCTCGACAGCCAGGGCCTGCACTTCGGCAACGTGCTGCTCGACCCGGCCAGCAGCGCGATGCGCGCCTACGGCTCGCGTGGCCTGCCGACCACGCTGTTCTTCGATGCGAACGGCCGGCTGGTGGAATCGCATGTCGGCGAAATCACCGCGGCCCGCCTCGAGGAGGTGATCGGCGCGCGCTTCGGGCATTGAGTCCGACCGAAGCCCGAGGCGCGCGTCGCACGACTCATACCGCGCCGCGCAACCGCTCCACGGCCGAGGCGCGCACCGCCACCATCAGGATGACCGCGCCGGCCAGCGCCGATGCGCCAGCCAGCACGAACGCGCTCGAATAACCGCCGCCGTATTGCACGAGCCAGCCGGTCAGGCTCGGCGACAGAATGCCGGCCAGGTTCGCGAGCAGGTGCACGAAGCCGCCGGCCGCGCCCACCCGCTGGCGCGGCACGATTTCCTGCAGCAGCGACCAGCACGCCTGCGGCGCCATGAACGCGAACAGGCTGGCGATCGCGATCAGCGTCACGGCCGCCACCAGCGAGGTGACCTGCGAAGCCAGCAGCACGCAGGCCGCCGCCACGCCGAGCCCCACCACGATCACGATCTTGCGCGCGAACAGCACGTCGCCGGTGCGCCGGTAGATCCGGTCCGACACCGTGCCGCCCATCGCGAAGCCCACCGTCGCGCCGAGCCACGGCAGGATGCCGACCACGCTCATCTGCTTGATGTTCAGGTGCTGGTAATCGGTCAGATAGCTCGGCAACCACGACAGGAAGAAATACAGCACGTAGTTGAAGCTGAAGAACGCGAGCGCCGTGCCGAGCACCGGGCGCGACAGCAGATAGCGCAACAGGCCGCGCTCGTGGCCGGCTTGCTGGCCGGCCTCGGGGATCGCCTCCACGGCGCGGTCGGCGACGATTTCACGCGCCTCCTCGGCCGTCACGCGCGGGTGGGTGGCCGGATCGTCGCGGAACAGCGTCCACCAGGCGGCGAGCCACAGGAAGCCCAGCAGCGCGATCACCACGAACGAGATGCGCCAGCCGAACTGCAGCGCCACCAGCCCGACGATCGGCGCCGCGATGGCCGCGCCGAGCGGCTGCCCGGCGTTGGTCCAGCCCACCGCGCGCCCGGCCTCGCTGCGCGGAAACCAGTTCGAGATCGACTTGTTGGTGGTGGTGCCCATCGGCCCCTCGCCCATGCCGAACGCCACGCGCACGATCATCAGGTGAGCGAACGAACCGGCCAGCGCCGTGGCGCCGCAGAACAGCGACCAGATGCCGGCCGCCACCGCGAACACGCGGCGCGGGCCGTAACGGTCCGCCGCCCAGCCGCCCACGAAGCAGAACAGGCAGTAGCCGACGAAGAAGCTGCTGAACAGCACGCCCATCTGCGCATCGTTGATGCCGAGATCGCGCTTGATGATCGGCGCGACCACCGACAGCGCGGCGCGGTCCAGGTAGTTGAGCATCCCGGCGCCGAACAGCAGTGCGCCCACCCACCAGCGGTAGCGAAATTTCATCGTGTCTCCTTTGATCGTTATGAGAGGCGGCCGGCGTGTCAGTCGAGCGTGGCGCGGGCAATCAGGTTGCGGGTCAACAGGTCTTCGTCGGGCTGGAAGCCGAGGCCCGGCGTGTCGGGCAGCGCGAGCCGCGCGCCGGGGCGCTGCGCGGCGTGCAGGCGCTCGGGCCAGTCGAGATACGGAATTTCGAGCGCGACGTCGTCGGGCAGCGTGGCCACCACGTGGGCCGTGGCGAGCAGGCCCGCGCCGTAATAGAAGCAATGCGGCACGACGCGCACGCCGTAGCTGCCGGCCAGCGCGATCACCGCGCGCATGCCGGTCGGGCCGCCGATCTTCGCGATGCTCGGCTGTGCAACGTCGAGCGCGCCGCGCTCGAACAGCTCGCGAAAGCCAGCCACGCCCGAGGCGTTTTCGCCGGCCGCCACCGGCACGCCGAGCGCGCGAACCCGCGCGATGCCGGCAACGTCGTCGCACGGCCACACCGGCTCCTCGATCCAGCCCAGCCCCACCTCCCGCAATGCGTCCACGCGCTGCGCCGCTTCGGTCGCGCTCCACGGGCAGTTCACGTCCACCATCAATCGGCCAGCCGCCGGCAACGCGCGGCGCGCGGCCACGATCGCGTCCTGTTCGGTTTCGTGCAGCTTGATCGCGCGGAAGCCTTCGTCCCAGGCGCGGCGCACGTGGCGCGCCACTTCATCGGGTTCGTTCTCGTAGCTGACCAGGCTGGCGTACACGTCGATCGTGTCGCGATGACCGCCGAGCCAGCGGTACAGCGGCAAGCCGGCCGCTTGCGCGGCGAGATCGTGCAGCGCGGTGTCGATCGCCGACAGCGCGTACAGCACCGGGCCGGTACGACCGAACGCATGCAGCGCGTGATCGGCGCGCTCGCGCAGCGCCGCGATGCCGTCGAGCGTCGGCTCGAATTCCGCGCCGCGGAACCAGCGCCCCACCGGCCCTTCGAGCGCGGCGAACGTGACCGGATTGATCAGGTGACCGAACGCTTCGCCCCAGCCGATGCGGCCGGCGTCGTCGGTCAGTTTGACGAGCAGCGTCTCCATCCGGCGCAGCGAGCGGTCGGCGGCGTTGTAGGTATCGGAAGCGGCTTCGGTATCGGAGGCGGGACGGCGTCCCGCATCGAATGCGAGCGACAGGCGGAGGACTTCGACGGCGGCGATTTTCACGGGCAAGTCTCGAAACCGCCGGACCGATACTGTCTCCACCCTGCCCGCCGGGCGGCGGACAGGGAGCGCGGGCGATCGACGCCCGGCCAGGCTGGATCGGTTCCGGCTCAGGTTAATTGTCCGTCATCGTACGTCATGGGTTCGTTTAGTGCAATCGTCAGTCCGTTTATTGCCTGAAACGTGCGTGAAAGCTGATGATCGATGCGTTCAACTTGTACGATGTCGTATTTCATTTGCCAACACACCCGCTACGATCCGCCTCAATAGCGCGGCTTCCGGTTCGTCCAGTCCGGCTTGTACTTGCGCATCTGGCCGACGTCGTCGCGCTGACGAATGCCGCAGGTCCGGTACAGCTCGTGCAGCTTCATCAGTTGCTCGCGGTCGATTTCGAGGCCCAGGCCCGGTTCGTCGGTCAGCGCCACGCAGCCGCCGACGATCGGCAGCTTGCCGCCCTTCACCACTTCCTCGTCCGGCTCCTGCCACGGGTAATGCGTATCGCAGGCGTACGACAGGTTCTCGACCGAGGCGGCCACGTGCGTCATCGCCATCAGGCTGATGCCGAGGTGCGAATTCGAATGCATCGACACGCCCACGCCGAACGTGTCGCACATGCGCGCCAGTTGCTGCGTGTCGCGCAGCCCGCCCCAGTAATGATGGTCGGCCAGCACGATCTGCACGCTGTTCAACGCGACGCTGCGGCGGAACTCGTCGAAATCGGTCACCACCATGTTGGTCGCGAGCGGCATGCCGGTGCGGCGATGCAGTTCGGCCATGCCTTCGAGGCCCGGCGTCGGATCTTCGTAGTACTGCAGATCGTCGCCGAGCAGTTCGGCCATCCGCAGCGCCGTGTCGAGCGACCAGTTGCCGTTCGGATCGATGCGCAGCGGCGCGTTCGGGAACGCGCGCCTGAGCGCCTTGACGCAGGCCACTTCGTGCTCGGGTTCGAGCGCGCCGGCCTTCAGCTTGATGCTCTCGAAGCCGTAGCCGTCGATCATGCGGCGCGCCTGCTCGACGATCTGCGCCTCGCCGAGCGCCTCGCCCCAGCCGTCGGCCGGATACGGGCTGTCGATATGTTCGGCGTACTTGAAGAACAGATAGGCGCTGAACGGCACGGCCTTGCGCACCGCGCCGCCGAGCAGGTCCACCAGCGGCGCGTTCAGGTAGCGCGCCTGCGCGTCGAGGCAGGCCACCTCGAACGCCGAATAGGCGTTGCTGACCGCCTTGCTCGCGTGCGAGCCGGGCGCCAGTTCGGCGCCGGCCGAGCTGGCCGGCGACAGGCGCGACACCACAGCGCGCACGATCTCGCGCAACCGGTTCAGCTTGAACGGATCGAGGCCGAGCAGCTCGCCCTTCACCGCGTCGAGCACCGCCAGCGCCGGCGCATCGCCATAGCTTTCGCCCAGGCCGATATGACCGGTGTCGGTTTCGATCTCGATGATCGAGCGCAGCGCATAGACCTCGTGAATCCCGGCCGCGTTCAGCAGCGGCGCATCCTTGAAGGCGATCGGGGTAACGGTGACTCGGGTGATTTTCATGGGGATTCCTGACAATAAAGTGAGCGAGGCCTGGCTTCGATCGATCGTTCAGCCGGCGCGACGCGCCAGCGCGCGCTGGCGCCCGGCGCGCGTCATCCAGACCGCGCCGACCGCCACCAGCGAGGTGATCGACAGGCCCGTGAGGCCGCCGCGAATCGAGCCGGTGTGTTGTTCGAGCAGGCCGAACACGGTCGGCGCGACAAAGCCGCCGAGGTTGCCGATCGAATTGATCAGCGCGATCACGCCGGCCGCGATCCGCGCATCGAGGTGGCCCTGCGGGATCGGCCAGAACAGCGACGACGCCGCCTTGAAGCCCACCGCCGCGAAGCAGATCGAGACGAACGCGAACGACGCGCCGCCGAACGTCGACACGAACATGCCGAGCGCCGCGATCACCAGCGCGATCGAGGTCCACAACTGCTGATTGCGAAAGCGCGAGGCCAGCGTGGCGAAGCCGTACATGGCCGCGATCGACACGATCCACGGGATCGAATTGAACAGCCCCACCTGGAAATCGCTGTAGTGGCCCATCTTGCGGATGATGCTCGGCAGCCAGAACGTCGCGCCGTAGATCGTCAGCGACACCGCGAAATAGATGAAGCAGTACAGCGCGATCTTCGGGTCGGCCAGCAGCTTGAGCGGCGACGTGTGCGCGGGCCGGTTGCGCTCGCGCTCGGCCTGCTCGGCGGCGATCGTGTCGGTCACGGCGCGCCGCTCGGCGTCGGCGAGCCAGCGCGCGTCGGCCGGACGCGAATCGAGCCAGAACCAGACCACCGCGCACAGCACGATCGAGGCCGCGCCCTCGATCACGAACATCCACTGCCAGCCGTGCAGGCCGAAGCCGTCGATGCTCAACAGCGCGCCCGACACCGGGCCGGCCAGGATCGACGCGAGCGCCGAGCCGCTCAGGAATACCGCCATCGCCTTGCCGCGCGAACCGGCCGGCAGCCACTGCGTGAAGTAATAGATGACTCCGGGGAAGAAACCCGCCTCGGCGATGCCGAGCAGGAAGCGCAACACGTAGAACGAGGTTTCGCCCTGCACGAAGGCCATCGCCGTGGCGGCGATGCCCCAGGTCAGCATGATCCGCGTGAGCCAGGCCTTCGCGCCGAAGCGCGCGAGCAGCAGGTTGGAGGGCACCTCGAAGATCGCGTAGCCGACGAAGAACAAGCCCGCGCCCAGGCCGTAGGCGGCCGCGCCGATGCCGATGTCCGCGGCCAGATGCTCGCGCACGAAGCCGATGTTGACGCGATCGATGTAGTTGACGATGAACATGATCACGAACAGCGGCAGCACGCGGCGCTCGATCTTCGCGACCGCCTGCCCGAGCGGCGAGGCCGGCGCGAGCGCGGGTTCGCCCGGTGCGGCGGGATGCTTCGCAGTTTCCACGGTGTCTCCTGATGTTGTCTGTCGGCGGCCGGCCGGTTCGAACTGCCCGACGCCGAGTTTTGCGGATTAAAACACTAAAACATTAGTGCGTCAATGAAGCGGGAGTTTGGTATCGTGGCGGCTGCCGCCGGGGCGTCGCGACGACGCCCGGCCGATGTTTTCCGCTTTCGACCATGACTCCGACGCTTTCCGCCCCGCCCACCGCCGCCGCCCTGCCCGAGCTGATCGCTCCGTCCTTCGACCGTTCGCGCCATGCCGCGCCGCAGGTGTTCGAGCATCTGCGCGAGCTGATCGTCGACATGCGGATCGCGCCGGGCACGGTGCTGCAACGCGCCGAACTGGCCGCGCTGTACGGCCTGAGCCAGACGCCGATCCGCGACGCGTTGATCCGGCTCGGAGAGGAAGGCCTGGTGGACATCTTTCCGCAGCACGCCACGGTCGTCAGTTCGATCGACGTCACGCTGGCGCGCCAGCAGTTGTTCCTGCGGCGCTCGATCGAGCTGGAGATCGTGCACCGGCTCGCCAGCGCCACGCCCGCCGCGCTGGTGGCGCGGCTGGAGGACAGCATCGAGCTGCAGCGCATGCATGCGGCGCGCGAGAACTACGTGGAATTCGTGCACGCCGATCAGGCGTTTCACCGCCTGATGTACGAGGCGGCCGACGTGACGGGTTTGTGGGCGCTGGTGCGCAAGCAGAGCGGCCATCTGGACCGGTTGCGCAACCTGCATGTGCCGATTCCCGGCAAGACCGAGCGCGTGCTGATGCAGCACGCGGCGATCGTCGCGGCGATTGCCGCCGGCGACCCCGACGGCGCGCAGCAGGCGCTGCGCGCGCATCTGTCGGGCACGCTCTCGCAGGTCGACGATATTCGCGCCCGCTTCGGAGGATTCCTGAAGAACTGAGCGGGCAGCTCGCGCCGCCCCGGGCGCGGCTTGGCTTACGTCAGCTTGAACACGCTGACCGCCTCGGCCAGTTGCTCCGCCTCGCCTCGCAGGCCCAGCGCCTCGCGCTGCGCCTCGTCCACCACCTGCGCGTTCTGCTGCGTGGCCTCGCCGATCTGCGTCACCGCGATATTGACCTGCTCGATCGCCTGCGATTGTTCGCGCGAGGCCTGACTGATCTCGCCGATGATCACGCGCACCTGCCCCACGCGCTCGACGATGCCCTGCATCGCCGCGCTCGCCTCGCCCGCGATGCGCGCGCCGCGCTCGACGGTCGCGCCCGATTCGGCCACCAGCGCCTCGATCTCGCGCACCGACGCCGCGCTGCGCTGCGCGAGCGCGCGCACCTCGCCCGCCACCACCGCGAAGCCCTTGCCCTGCTCCCCGGCGCGCGCCGCCTCCACGGCCGCGTTCAACGCCAGGATATTGGTCTGGAAAGCGATGCTTTCGATCACGCTCGTGATGTCGGCGATCCGGTTCGACGAGCGGCCGATCTCGTCCATCGTCGACACCACGCGGCCCACCGCCTCGCCGCCCGCGCGCGCCGCATCGGACGCGCCCGACACGAGCTGGTTGGCCTGCGCGGCGTGATCGGCGTTCTGCTGCACGTTGGACGTCAGTTCCTCCATGCTGGCCGCCGTGCGCTCCAGGTTGCCGGCCTGCGCGGCGATCCGTTCGGCGATGTCGCCGCTGCCCGAGGCGATCTGCCCGGTGCGCGACGACATCACGGCCGCGCCCTCGCGCACCTGCGCGACGATCCGCGCGAGGCCGTCACCGATTCCGTCGATCGCGCGAATCAAGCGGCCGATCTCGTCCTCGCGCACGTGCTGGCCCTGCGCGATGCGCACGCTCAGGTCGCCCGCCGCAAGCCGCTCCGAGGCCCGCGCCGCCTCGTCGAGCGGGCGGCTCACGAGCCGCCGCACCGCCCACACGAACAGCAGGCCGAACAGCGCCACCAGCGCCAGCCCCACCAGCAGGAAGCGGTCGCGGGTGGCCGTCACGTCGGCCGTCACCTCGTCGCGCGGCGCGATGCCGGCCACCAGCCAGTGCCATTCGGGCACGGTGAGGAATACGACGTACTTGTCGCGCGCGTCCGCTTCGCCGAACAGCGCGTCGGCGGAACGGTATTCGAGCTGGCCGCGCTTCATCTCCAGCATCCGCGCGAACGGCGCGCCGGCTTCGTCGCCGTGCTTGCCCTCGGCGTTCGGGTGAACGATGAACTTGCCGCGATCGGGGCCGTCGGAGGCATCCATCGCCAGGAAATAGCCGCTTTCTCCGATCTTCTGGCGGCGGATGCCGTCCTCGATCGCCGCGATCTCCGCGCCCACGTCCACGCCGACGAACAGCGCGCCGATCACCTGGCCGCTCGCGTCGCGAATCGGCTTGTATTGCGTGATGTAACGTTTGCCGAACAGCGCGGCGAGGCCTGTATACACCCGGCCGTTCGACACCGGCCCCCAGGCCGGCCCCTTGCGGTCGAGCAGCGTGCCGATCGCGCGCGTGCCGTCGGCCTTCTTCAGCGAGGTCGTGACGCGGAGAAAATCGTCGCCGCGCCGCGCGAACACCGTCGCGATCGCGCCGCTGCGCGCAAGGAAATCGTCGGGAATCGAAAAATCGAGATCGAGCACGCGATCGCCGGTTTTCAGCGTCGGCGCGGCCGCGCCCTGGATGTCAATCGTTTGCGCGGGGTCGATCGAAAACGCCCCGGGCAAAAGGCCCTCGAATTGCGTCATCGAGCGGCCGACCTCGGCCATCAGCGCCTTGTCGAACAGCGCGATCGTGTCGGCGATCGAGGCGTCCTTCTCGGCGATGCGCCGCAGCACCTGGTCGGTCACTTCAGTGCCGGCCGTGCGGGTCAGCGCCCAGGCGAATGCGGCCAGGCTCAGCGCGAACAGCAGGCAGGAAAAAAGGGCAAGCCGCACCCCGATGCTGGTGCGGCGCATGGCAAATAGAGTCATATCGGACGAGTTATCCCAAAAAGAGGTCGCCGCCCGGCACCGTGGGGTTCGAGCACAATGCCGGGCGGAAACACGAATACAGTCCGCGGCGTAAGCGCTTATCGGCAATTCGTAAGGAATCTTTAGGGTTTTCTGCAATGATCCGGGCGGCTCGGCAGGGCAAGGCGGTAGGCTACAATTCCGCCGCCCGATCCCGACCTCGCACGCTCCGGCGTGCCCCTGCCACTGCGATTCCAACCGCGTCCGCCCGTGAAGTCCCACCGCATTCCCGAACTCGATCTGCTTCGCTTCCTCGCCGCCCTCGCCGTCGTGTTCTTTCACTACGCGTTCCGCGGCCATGCCGCCGACGGCCTGACCGGGATGTTTTATCCGGCGCTGGAGCCGGTCGCGCAGTACGGCTTCCTCGGCGTGCACCTGTTCTTCATGATCAGCGGTTTCGTGATCCTGATGACGGCCGGCGAGGCGCGCTTCGGCAAATTCGTCGCGTCGCGCGCCGCGCGGCTGCTGCCGGCGTTCTGGGCCTGCTGCACGGTGACGTTCCTCGTGACGCTGGCGCTCGGCGGCGAGCGCTTCACGGCAAGCTGGCCGCAATATCTCGTCAACCTGATCCGGCTCGGCGGCGGCTTCGGCCTGCAACCGATCGACGGCGCGTACTGGTCGCTCGGCACCGAGCTGCGCTTCTATCTGCTGGTGGGCATCCTGCTGCTGGTCGGGCAGATCCATCGCGCCGAACGCTGGCTGTTCGTCTGGCTGATCGGCGTGGTGCTGGTCGATCTGTTCCCGTTCATCAAGCTCAAGGGCTTCCTGATCACCGATTACGCCGGCCTGTTCATCGGCGGGGCCGCGTGCTACCTGATGCGTCAGCACGGCCCGAACCGTTCGCGGTTGCTGCTGGTCGGCGCGGCCTGGGCGCTGTCGCTGTATCAGGAGCATCTGCTGCTGGCGTCGTTCAACGAGAACTTCGGCGCCGGCATTCGACTGGACGTGGTGGGCGCGGTCATGACCGCGTTCTTCGCCGTCATGCTCGGGCTCGCGCTGCGCCGCACGCCGCTGCTCGGCGGCACGCGCTGGGTGTGGTTCGGCGCGATCAGCTACCCGCTGTATCTGATCCACCAGAACGTCGGCTACATGCTGTTCAATGCGGCCTCGCCGTCGATCGACCGCACGCTGCTGTTCTGGGGCGTGCTGCTGCTGGCGATCGGGTTCGCGCTCGGCGTGCACGTCGTCGTGGAAAAGCCGCTGGCCGGCCCGTTCAAGCGCGCGCTGCTGCGCGGCTTCGACGCGCTGCACGCGCGCCTGCCCGTGCGTCGCACCGGCGCGTCGCGGCGGCCATGAAAAAGGCGCTGCTCGCGCAGCGCCTTCGCCCGGTTCAGGCCCGTTTCAGGCCCGATCAGACCATCAGGCCAATCAGGCCAACCTCAACCGCCCGTCTTCGCCCGCACCGCAGCCACCTGTTTGGCCGTGACCGCCGGCCCCTGGTTGCCCCAGCTCGACCGCACGAAGCTCGCCAGTTGCGCGATCTCCTCGTCGTTGTAACGCCAGCCGAAACCCGACATCGCCAGCCGCGACGGCGCCGTCTGCGTCGACGGCAGGCGCGAACCGGCCAGAATCACGGCGATCAGCGAATCCGGGTTGGCCTGCGTGACCATCGGATTGTCGACGAGCGACGGGAACACGCCCGATGCGCCCTTGCCGTTCACGCGGTGGCAGGCCGCGCAACTGTCGAGATACACCTCGGCGCCGCGCCCCTGCACCGTCCCGCCGAGAATCGCCTTGACGGTGGCGTCGTCGGGATGGAACGACGCGGTTTGCGGCGGCGCGCCCAGGCTCTTCAGATAGACGGCCATCGCCTTCAGGTCCGCATCGCTCAGATACTGCGTGCTGTGCTCGACCACCTCGCCCATCGGCCCGGACACCGACGAATGCGGATTGCGGCCCGTCTTCAGGGTCGCCACCACGTCGTCCACCGACCAGGCCTCCAGCCCGCCACCCGCCGACGAGCGCAGGTTGATCGGCGCGGTGCCGTCGAGCGACGCGCCGGCCAGGTACTGATCGCTCTTGCCGCTCACGTCCAGCTCCTGGAACGCCGCGCCGCGCGGCGTGTGGCAGGTGCTGCAGTGCGCGAGGCCCTGCACGAGATAGGCGCCGCGATTCCATTCGACGCTCTTCGCGGCATCGGCCACGAAGCGCGAATCGTCATGGAACGCGCGGTTCCAGTAGGCGAGCGGCCAGCGCACGCTCAAGGGCCAGGGGATCGCCGAGGCGCGGTTCGGCTGCGCCGAGGCCGGCACCTGCGTGGTGAAGTACGCGTACAGGTCCTGCAGATCCGCGTCCGACACCTTCGCATACGACGTGAACGGCATCGCCGGGTACAGATGCTTGCCGCCCTTGGCCACGCCCTCGCGCATCGCCAGCACGAACTCGTCGAACGTGTAGCCGCCGATGCCGTGATCGCGGTCGGCGGTGATGTTGGTCGAATAGATCGTGCCGACCGGCGTCGCGAACGGCAGGCCGCCCGCGAACGGCGTGCCGCCCTTCGCCGTGTGACAGGCGATGCAGTCGCCGGCCCGCGCCAGATACGCGCCGTGCACGGCGTCGCCGCGGCGCGTGGCGAGCGCCGCATCGAGGTTCGCGCCCGGCGTGACCGAGGCGAATGCCCACAAGGCGCCGACCGCCACCACGCCGGCCGCCACCACTCCAGTAATGATTTTCCGCATGTCTTGTCGCTCGCTCAGACCTGCACCATGGCGGCGCCGGGATTCTTCAGGTATTGCGAGCGGATGTTGCTCGCCGCCCAGTAAGCGAGACCGCCCACCAGCCCCGTCGGGTTATAGCCGAGGCCGTGCGCGAACACGTTCGCGCCCATCACGAACAGGTTCGGCACGTCCCAGCTTTGCAGGTACTTGTTGACCACGCTCGTCTTCGGATCGGCGCCCATCGCCGTGCCGCCGCTGATGTGCGTGCTCTGGTACGCGCGCGTGTCCCAGTGCGTGCCCGGCTTCAGGATGCGGCCGGAGATCGACTTCGGATTCATCGCGCGGCCGATCTCCATCATCTTGCCGGCCACGTATTCCGAGGCGCGCAGGTCGTTGTCCTGCCAGTCGAGCGTCAGGCGCAGTAGCGGCGAACCGTAGGCATCCCGATAATTCGGATCGAGATCGAGGAAGCAATTGCGATACGCCATGTTGCTGCACTGCGATTCGATGCGGCCGGTGTGCAGGAAGTTGTCCTTGACGGCCTGCTTCCACTCGCTGCCCCACTTCGGCGTGCCCTTGGGCAGCGGAATGCCGCGCACCGGGCCGTTGCCGGTCTGGCGGCCCCAGATGATGCCGCCGCCGATGAAGCCCAGTTGCGCGTGATCGAAGTTGTCCGCGTTGAACTCCTCGATCGCCTGGCCGCCGCCGCCCGCGCCCATGAACTGGTTGATGTACGTGTCCTTGTCCCAGAACATGTTCACGCTGTTCAGCAGCTGGTAGCAGAAGTTGCGGCCGACCGTGCCTTCGTTGGTGTCCGGATTGAACGGCTGGCCGATCTTCGAGAGCAGCATCAGGTGCACGTTGTGCAACTGGAACGCGGCCAGCACGACCATCTCGGCCGGCTGCTCGACCTCGTTGCCTTCGTGATCGATATAGGTCACGCCGGTCGCGCGCTTGCCGCTCGCGTCGGTGTTGACCTTGATCACGTGCGAATTGACGCGCAGCTCGAAATTCGGCTTGCGCAGCAGCGCGGGGATGATCGCCGTTTGCGGCGAGGCCTTCGAATAGTTCAGGCAGCCGTAATCGCTGCAGAAGCCGCAGAAGTTGCACGGCCCGAGCTGGCAGCCGTATTCGTTGGTGTACGGGCCGGACGCGTTGCCGGCCGGCAGCGCGAACGGCTGGTAGCCGAGGCCCTTGGCGGCGGCCGCGAACAGCTTGCCGGTGGGGTGGTCGGTCAGCGGCGGCAACGGATAGGCGCCGCTGCGGCGGCCTTCGAACGGGTTGCCCACGCCGGTCGGCTTGCCGTCGAGATTGCCCGCCACGCCCGAGGTGCCGCACACGCGCTCGAAGCGGTCGAAGCTCGGTTCGAGCTCGTCGTAGGTCACGCCCCAATCCTGCAGGTTCATGCCTTCGGGGATGAACTTCGCGCCGTAGCGCTCGGTGATGTGGCTCTTGTAGCGCAGCTCGTCCGGCATCACGCGCGACTGCACGCCCGACCAGTGCGAGCCCGCGCCGCCCACGCCCTCGCCCGGCTTGAACGAACCGATCTGCCGATACGGCACGGCGGTCTGGTCTTTCGTGTGGCGGTTGGTGACGGTGGTCTTCGAGAGGTTCTGCAGCAGCGCGTTGCGCGCCGAATACTTGATCTCGTCGACGATCTGCGGATACGCGAAATCGGGCACCGTCTCGCGTGCGTCGCCGCGCTCCAGCGCCACCACGTTCAAACCCGCGTTGGCCAGTTCGATCGCCATGATCGCGCCGGTCCAGCCGAAGCCGACGATCACGCAGTCGACCGGCTTTTTCTTGATGCTCGCCATGCTTATCCTCGCTTGCCGTAGAGACTGACGGGCGCGTAGGGATAAGGCTTGGCCTCGCCCACGAACTCCAGGTAGTCGGCGCGCACGCCGGGGTAGCCGATCATCTTCCAGGCGGCCATGTCCTTGTTGCCGCCGTAGGACGGATCGCCGAAATAGCCTTCCATCACGTTCTTCAGCAGGAAACCGTTCAGGAATCCCTTGAAGTTGAAGTCGTCGGACTTGATCTCGCCCGATTCGATCTTCTTGATGAAAGCGGTCCCCTGCGCGTGGCCCAGGTCGGCGAACGCCTTGCCGCCGAAATGCGCGCGGCTGTAGGCGTTGATCGCGCGGATGCCGAGCCGGTATTGCTCCTTCGGCGTGAGCTTCGACTGGTAGCCGAACTCGGGCTCGACCTTGAAGAACGGCCCCTGCATGTACCAGCGGGCCGCATCGCCGTACGGCGTCTGCATCTGGCGGTCGATGTACTGCGGCACGCCGAGTTCGACCGCGCCCGGACCGATGTCGTCCTTCGGGATCAGCACGTCGCAGGCGGCGTTGACGAACGCCCATTCCTCCGGCGTGAAATAGCCGGGGGTGTAGTGCTCGACGGTGGGCCGGTCGGCGGGCGGCAGGCCCGGCGCGGGCGTGGGCGGGCTGCTGCTCGCCACGGCGCCGGTGATCCCGACCACGGCTATGGGTGCAATCGCGATGGAGCCCTTGAGAAAGCTCCGCCGGCTGCGATCTTTCGCTGTCGTCATTGTCGAATCGTGTTGTGGAGAAAGAGAGGCACTGCAAGCGGTACTGCGTCGGTATTTCGGGGCCGCGTGCGTTGCGCGGCCCATCAACAACTGCGAAAACGCTGCGTTCGCGCCGGTCAGGCCAGCTTGAACGTCTCGACGTGGCCGCGCATGCGGGTCGACTGCTCGCTCAGGGCCTGCGCCGCCGCGGTCGCCTGCTCGACCAGCGCCGCGTTCTGCTGCGTGATCGAATCCATCTGGCTGACGGCGGTGTCCACCTGCTCGATGCCCATGCGCTGCTGTTCGGCGGCGGCGGCGATCTCGTTCATGATGGTCGCCACGTCGCGCACCGCGCCCAGCACTTCCTGCATGGTGCGGCCCGCGTCGGCCACCAGTTCGCTGCCCTCGGCAATCGTTTGCACCGATTCGCCGATCAATTCCTTGATTTCCTTCGCCGAGGCCGACGAGCGCTGCGCGAGGCTGCGCACTTCGCTGGCCACCACCGCGAAACCGCGGCCCTGCTCGCCGGCGCGCGCCGCTTCCACCGCGGCGTTCAGCGCCAGGATGTTGGTCTGGAACGCGATGCCCTCGATGATCCCGGTGATGTCCGAGATCTTGCGCGAGCTGCTGTCGATGCCGCCCATCGTGCCCACCACCCGCTCCACCACGTCGTTGCCGCGCGCGGCCACGCTCGAGGCGTTGTCGGCCAGACGGCGGCCGGTGTGCGCGCTCTCGGCGTTCTGCTTCACGGTGGCGGTCAGCTCGCTCATGCTCGCGGCGGTTTCCTCCAGCGAGGCGGCCTGCTCCTCGGTGCGCACCGACAGGTCGAGCGTGCCCGAGGCGATCTGCTGGGTGGCCGTGGCGATCGATTCGGTGCTGCTGCGCACCTCGCGCACGGTGCCGGCCAGGCTCGTCTGCATCGCGGCCACGCCGCGCAGCAACATGCCCATCTCGTCGTCGGCGTGCACGTCGATGCGGCGCTGCAGGTCGCCCTGCGCGATCGATTCGAAGTGCGAGAGCGCGTCGTTGAGCGGCCTCATGATGGCGCGGCGCAGCGAGAACCAGCTGAAGCCGGCCGCGATCACGCCGATCGCGATCATCGCGATCGACAGCGCCGAATACACGCGGAAGCTCGCCTCGGCGGCCTCGTAGTTGGTCTTGGCGTTCGCGTAGAGCGCCTCCTTGACCTTGTCGTTGGCCGCGCTCATCGCGTTGTAGAGCGCGGAGAGCTGCGTCATGGCGATGGTGTCGATGCGCGCGGCGTCGTGCGCGCGGATCGCATCGATGAAGCCCGCCACCGCGTCGCGCATGGTGGCGCGGCGCGAGGTGGCCTCGTCGATCAGGTCGGCTTCGCTTTTTTCGTGCGGCTGCTTGACGAAGGTCTGCCACCACTCGTCGGACTTCGCGAAGAAGCCGGTGGCGCGCTCGATCTGCTCCTGCGCCTTCGGATCGTCGGGGTGCAGCGCCAGGCGGTCGAGCACGAGGCGCGTGCGGGCGATGTAGATCTCGGCGTTGCCGATGTTGGTCGCGGCGGTCAGCTTGTTCTCGTAGGTGTCCTGATTGGCATGGTTGGCCCGGATCGTGCCGAGCAAGCCCAATGCACCGATGGCAACCATCAGAACGGCAAGAAAACACATCGTCAGGGCTATCCGCGTTTGCAGCGAAAAGCCTGCTTTACCAAACTTCATTTTGTTGTTCTCCGGGGGTACACACTGTGTCGTTAACGGCCACGCATGAGAACGTTTACGGCGATCGCTTAATTAACTTTAGCGTTTCATCTGATTTAATAAATCCCGCAAACGTGCTAGCGATTCGGCACGTCGCGTGGTGCCGCCAAAGCCACCGCGAAACGGCCGAATCCCCCGTCCGGCAAGGCTCAGGCGACTTCCAGGCGGATCGGCGGCAACCCGTCGAAGCGCCCTTCGGCCAGGCCCGGCCCCGCCGGGAACACCATGCCGATATAGGAACCGGTCGTCACGATCTGCTCCGGCGTGACCGCGATGCCGCGCTCGACGGCGCTGTGATTGACCAGCCAGGTCAGCAGGCGGCGCGGGTCGACGGCCGGGTTGCTGCCGGTGGCGGCGGGCGCCGCCGGCTCGCCGGAAAACCTGAACGACAGCGCCGGCGACACGAACGGATACGCCGCGTCGTACGGCACCGGCTCGCCCACGATCAGCGCGCCGTGGTTCTGCAAATCGGCCAGTTGTGCGAAGCGATCGACCTCGGGCCAGCCGGCCCAGCGGCTCGTGACCACCTCGATGGTCGGCACCATCGAGGCGATCGCGGCCAGCACCTCGTCCTCGCTGTAGCATTCGGCGCGCGGCGTAAAGGAGCGGCCGAAGCGAAAGCCGATTTCCAGCTCCAGGCCGAACGGCGCGGCCGGATCGCGCGCGAGCCGCGCGCCGCTCGGATGCAGCGCGATGGTGGGCAGCGGCGCGCCTTGCGCCGGGCCGTCCGCGCCCTTGCCGCCCACTTTCCAGCCGCCGACCTGCGCGCCGAGCGCAGCGAGCACGGCGTGCTGGGTATCGTAGGCCGCTTGCGCGTCGGGCAGCACGCCCGCGCTCTGCGCCGGGTCGAGCCGGGTGCCGTCGCGCCAGGCGGCGGCCAGTGCCCGGGCGAGCGGCGCCGCCGCGCCGCGCTGCCGGGGTTCGAGGGAAAGACTCACGCGTCGATGCTCCTGGTTGGATTTCAAAACAAAAAGAAACGCACGCTCAAATGCCCCGATTCAGACGCCTTGATGCGAGGCGACGGCCGCATCGGGTTCGGCGTTGTCGAAGCGCCGTTCCGGGTGCATGCGGAACGCGCACACCACGCCCACCGCCATCAGCGCCATGCTCACGTAGAACGGCAGCTCCCAACTGCCGAAGCGGTCGATCAGCGCGCCGCCGATCACCGGCGAGACGATCGCCGCCAGCGCCGAGCCGGTGTTCATCATGCCGCTGGCGGTGCCCGAGAATTCCGGCGCGATATCCATCGGAATCGCCCACATCGGCCCGATCGTCATCTCGGCGAAGAAGAAGCCGAGCGCCAGGCAGGTGGTGGCCGCCCCGATGCCGTGCACGAACGCGAGCGGCACCATCACCACCAGCGTCAGCAGCATGCAGACCGACACCATGCCGCTGCGCGCCCGCGCGAGGCTGCCGGTGCGGCGCAGGATGCGGTCGGTCACGACGCCGCCCACCGTGTCGCCGAGCACGCCCGCCAGGAACACCACCGACGAGAACAGCGCCGAGGTCTGCAGGTTCTGGTGGTAGTGATGCAGGAAGAACTGCGGGATCCAGCTCAGGAACAGCCACAGCGTCCAGCCGTAGCAGAAATAGACCAGCGTGACCGGCAGCATCCGCCGAAACAGCGCGCCCCAGCGCACGCGCGTCGCGCGCGGCTTCGGCGGCGGCAGGATCGCCAGTTCGGCCTCGGTGATGCGCGGGTGGTCGCGCGGCTGCTCGGTGTAGGTCAGCCACCAGCCGATCACCCAGCACAGGCTCAGCGCGCCGCACAGAAAGAACGCCGCGCGCCAGCCGAAGTTCGCCATCATCAGCACCACCGCCGCCGGCGCGAGCGCATTGCCCACGCGGGACGCCGCATGCGTGATGCCCTGCGCGAAGCCACGCCGATCCTTCGCCACCCAGCGCGACATCGCGGCGGTGGCGGCCGGGAACGTGGCGCCCTCGCCGAAACCCAGCAAGAGCCGCGCCGCCAGCAGCGACACGAGCCCGCCCGCCATGCCGGTCAGCAAGGTCGCCACGCCCCACACGGCGCCGCACGCGATCAGCGTCTTGCGCGCGCCGAAGCGGTCGCTGACCCAGCCGCCGATGATCTGGAACACCAGATAGGGATACGCGAAGGCCGAGAACACCAGCCCCACCTCGGTGTGGGACAGGCCGAACTCCTTGCCGAAACCGACCGCCGCGGTGCTGACGTTGACGCGGTCGAGGTAGGTGATGAAATACATGACGCACAACATGACGAGCACGACGTTCGTCGCGCTCGTCAATCGATACCGTTTCATCGTGTGTCTCCGAATGTTGGAATAGGTCTTGCCGCCACGACACTGCCTGCCCCGCGTGCGTTGCGCGAGGCGAATCACGGAATGGGCGTGGCCGGTGCGGTGCGCAGCGTGCCGCGCGCGCCGCCCGGCCCGGCGCCGGGCTCAGGCCGCCGCTTTGAGCGGGGTGCGCACGGCTTGCGCGGCCAGGTAATCCATCGCGGCCGGCAGGCCGCTGGCCGCCAGCGGCACACCGGCGATCCGCAACCCCATCTCGCAGCCGGCCAGCGTGGCCATCAGCGTCAGGTCGTTGCAGTCGCCGAGGTGGCCGATGCGGAACATCTGCCCCTTGAGCTTGCCGAGCCCCGCCCCGAGCGACATGTCGAAGCGCTCGTACACGATCTTGCGCACCGCGTCGGCATCGACGCCATCGGGCATCCGCACGCCGGTCAGCACCGGGCTGTAGACGGCCGGATCGGCGCACTGGATCTCCAGGCCCCAGCCCTGCACGGCGTGGCGGCAGGCCTGCGCGAGCCGCTGATGGCGCGCGAACACCTGGTCGAGCCCCTCGTCGGCCAGCATGTCGAGCGCTTCCGACAGGCCGTAGAGCAGGTTCGTGTTCGGCGTGTACGGCCAGTAGCCGCCCTTGTTCATCTCGATGATCTCGGCCCAGCCCCAGAAGCTGCGCGGCAGCTTGGCATCCGCGCTGGCGGCCAGCGCCTTCTGCGACACCGCGTTGAAGCTGATGCCCGGCGGCAGCATCAGGCCCTTCTGCGAGCCGGAGATGGTGACGTCCACGCCCCATTCGTCGTGCCGGTAATCGGCGCTGGCCAGCCCGGAGATCGTGTCGACCAGCAGCAGCGCCGGGTGGCCGGCCGCGTCGATGGCCGCGCGCACAGCGGCGATGTCGGAGGTCACGCCCGTGGAGGTTTCGTTATGGACCACGCAGACGCCCCGGATGCGGTGCTCGCGATCCTCGCGCAGCCGCGCCTCGATCCGGTTCGCGTCCACGCCGCGCCGCCAGTCGTCCTCGCCGCCGATGAATTCGGGCTTCAGGCCGAGGTTCTCGGCCATGCGCTTCCAGAGCGTGGCGAACTGGCCCGTCTCGTACATCAGCACGGTGTCGCCGGGGCTCATGGTGTTGGCGAGCGCCGCCTCCCACGCGCCGGTGCCCGACGCCGGGTAGATCACCACCGGCTGACGCGTCTTGAAGATCGCCTGGATGCCGCTCAACACTTTCAGGCCCAGCGCGCCGAATTCCGGGCCGCGATGGTCGATGGTCGGGTAGCTCATCGCGCGCAGGATCCGGTCCGGCACCGGGCTCGGCCCCGGGATCTGAAGGAAGTGGCGGCCAGAGGGATGGAAATCCAGCTTGAGCATGCGTGTTCTCCTGGTTGAATTTTGCATGCAAAAAACTATATTCCTCCCAAGCGGCGAACCACAACCGCAATCTGCACGTGGTTTACCCGCGTACATTTCGAGACATTTCTCAAAATTATGGCGGGATGGCCTTCGTGTAAAATCGGTGCCTTGACGATTTATCCGTTTTTTGTATGCAAAATGACACCCCCGCCTCCCCTCCGCGCGCCGTGCTGCCTCCGGTCGAGCGGCAACGCCTGCACGACACGGTGGTCGAGCATCTGCGCAACTTCATCGTCGAAGGCACGCTCGAACCGGGGCAAAAGCTCAACGAACGGGAGATCTGCGAGATGCTCGGCATTTCGCGCACGCCGCTGCGCGAGGCGCTGAAGGTGCTCGAAGCGGAGGGGCTGGTGGATATCGCGCCGAACCGCGGCGCGTCGGTGTCGAAGATGTCGGAGGCCGAGATTCGCGAGACCTTCGAGTTGATGAGCGGGCTGGAGGCGTTTTCGGGCGAACTGGCCTGCGATCGCATCACGGCCGAGGAGATCGACACGATCAAGGCGCTGCACTACGCGATGCTGGCCTGCCGCGCGCGGCAGGACCTGGCCGGCTACTACAGCCGCAACCGCGAAATTCACGATCTGATCAACGTGGCGGCGCGCAACGCGGCGCTGCGGCAAACCTACCTCGCGATCAACCGCAAGCTGCAGGCGCTGCGGTTTCGTTCGAACTTCCAGAGTGCGAAATGGGATCGCGCGATCCACGACCACGCCGACATGATCGAGGCGCTCGAAGCGCGCGACGGCGCGCGGCTCGCGCAAATCCTTCGCCGCCACCTGCTCGACAAGCGCGACGCGGTGCTGCAACTCGACGCCGCCGCGCAGGCCAGCGCGGCGGGCGGCCGCGCCTGAGCCGGCCGCCGGTGTTGCGACGCTTGCCGCGCGCTTACGCGGCCACCGCCATCGTGCGAGCCATGCCCTGCACCGGCGTCGGCGTCGGCGCCGGCACCACCCACGCATCGAAGATCGCCGCCAGCATGGCGACTTCGCCGTCGGCCAGATAATCGTCGGCCGACGCCACCGCCAGGCACGCTCGCAGCACCACCCGGCGCAACGCCGGATCGTCGACCTCGGCCAGCAAGGGCGCGTGCGCCGTGGCGTCGAAGCCGCTGCCGCTGCCGATTTCCATGTCTTCGCACAAGGCCTGCACCACGCTGTCGAACTCGCCGGGGCGCAGGCCCAGCCGCGCGATCACGCCGAGCCGCGCCAGCATCCGCTCCTCGTTGGCGTCGACGTGGCCGTCCGCGATCATCACCAGGGCGACGATACGGGCGGCGGCTTGAGGACTGTTACGACGATAGCTGCGCATGGCGTGATTTCCGTTGCGGTTCGATCCGCGTGGTTGAAGATGCGCCAGTATCGGCGAATCACGGCATCGGAAAAACCAGCATTTCAATACGCTTCAGTTCGTAAAAACCGAACCTTCCGCGCCCCCCGAGTGCGGCGCGGGCGGCCTCAGAAGTTGTGGCGGATGCCGGCCATCACGCCGAGCTGGCCCACGCCCGCGTTCGGCGTGGTGCCCGGGCCGCCCTGGCTCAGCGTGTAGCGCGCCTTCGCGCTGTTGAACACGTAGCCGGTTTGCAGATAGACGCTGCTCTGCTTCGACAGCAGATACGTGCCGCGCAGCGCCGCCAGCGTCGCGCGCGTGTCCTGCGCGCTGTCGACGGTACGGTAGATGCCGCCATCGACGATCACGGTCGGCGTCGCCAGGTACGAGCCCGTCACATAGAAGATGTCGCTGCGCACGCCGGCCAGCCCCGGCCCGGCCACTTCCACGCGCCGCCCGAGCCAGCCCGCGCCGAGCTTGAACGCGCCGGCCTTCAGGTAGCCGTTCAACTGCATGCGCAGGTCCTTGTCGCCGCTGTCGGTCAGCGCGATCGCGGCGGTGCCGTTGAACAGGTTGGCCGCCGCGCCGGGGCCGCCGCGCTGCTCGTCGTAGGCCGCCGCCACGCCGAAGTGATCCGCGTCATACCGCAGGAGTACTGACCATTGACGGCACGCGTTGAAGTTTCCGGGCAGCGATCCCGCGCAAGTGCCCTGGCCCGGCGAATTGCCGCTGCCGGCCGAATCGCGGCCGAACGAATAGGTGCCGCCGAGCGTGACGCCGCTGAAGCTGCCCTTGTAGGCGAGGGTGTTGTCGCTGCGCGCGTTCGGAATGTAGGAATCGATCGAGCCGACGCCGCCGTAGATGTCGGGGCCGAGCTGGTCCGAATCGAGGATCGCCCAGTACGACATGGTGTATTGCCGGCCGAAGCTCAGCGTGCCGTAGCGGTTCGTCACGCCCACCCAGGCCTGCCGCCCGAACAGCCGGCCGCCCTGATTGACGTCGCCCGAGCGCACGTTGAAGCCGTCCTCCAGCACGAACGTCGCCGCGTAGCCGCCGCCGAGATCCTCGGTGCCGCGCACGCCCCAGCGCGAGGGCACCGAGCCGGTGATGCCCGGCATCCGCACCACGTGCCCGCCCGTCGGGCCGGCGTGCGTGACCAGCTCCACGCCGGTATCCAGAATGCCGTACAGCGTGACGCTGCTTTGCGCGTGCGCGCCGCAGCCGAGCGCGAGCGCGCAGGCCGCCATGATCGTCTTGACCTTCATGTCTCCATCCGTCTATTTGATTGTTGTGGTGTTGCGGGTGTTACGGGTGCTGCGGGTGTTGCGAATGCGTTTGCGCCTGCCTCCGTCAAGCCTCGCTGTTGCGCGTGAAGTTCTCGGGGACCGCCGGCCCCCAGAGATACAGCGAATCCTCCGGTGCGAAATCACCGGCGGGCCATGCCTGCCCGGCCGACACGTAATCGATGTCCGCCGAGTACTCGCAGAACGAACCCCACGGGTCCTCGACGTAATGGAAATAGTTCGAGCCGAGCACATGCCGGCCCGTGCCCCAACCCTTCGCGTAGCCGGCCGCGGCCATCTGCGCGGCGCCCTCGCCTACCCGGTTCACGTCGTCGACGTCCCACGCGGCGTGATGCCAGCCTCGTGCGCCGCTCTTCGCGAACGCGACGAGATGGTGATCGCTGCCATGCGGCGCATGGGTGAACGCGATCAGGTCGAGCGACTTGTCGGACAGCCGCAGGCCGAGCGCGTCGCGATAGAAATCGATCGCGCCGAGCACGTCCGGCGAGAACAGCAGCACGTGCGACAGCCGCGCGGGCCGCACCGTCCGCACCTCGCGCCGCGTGCAGTTGCCGCGCCGGTCGGCCGGCGTGCCCGCCACGTCGCGCGGCGCCTTCGCGGCCGGGCTCGTCTTCGGCCCGGCCTTCACCTGGATCAGGTTGCCGTCCGGATCGTGGAACCAGAACCCCGCCGCGTCCGGCCCGGCCGCGAAGCGCGCGCCCGCCGCGCGGGCCTGCTCGCGCAGCGCGTCGAGATCGCCGTCGAAGCAGTTGAAGCTCAGGTAGGCCAGCGATTTGCGTGCGGCCGGCAGCACGCGCGCCCAGCGCCAGCCGTCGGCCGCGCGCACTTCCAGTTCATCGGCGCGCGCGCCGGCGCGCGTCACCGTCAGACCGAACGCGCCGAAGAAGCGCTCGGCCTCGTCGATCGACGGCACGTTCAGCGCGAAGTGATCGATCGAATGCACGCCCGCGCGCGGCGCGGGGGACAAGGCTCCGCTCATGCTCGTTTCTCCCGGTTCGGGTTCAGCGCGCCGCTTCATCCGCGATCACGTTGCGCAACGTGCCCATGCCCTCGACGCTGACCTCGCACACGTCGCCCGCCTTCATCAGCAGCTTCGGCGTACGCGCCCAGCCGATGCCCGACGGCGTGCCCGACACGATCACGTCGCCCGGCTCCAGCGTGATGGCCTCGCTGATGATGCTGATCAGCGACGCCACGTCGAACACCATGTCGTCGGTACTCGCCGATTGCACGACCGCGCCGTTCACGCGTGTCTCCAGTTGCAGCCCCTTGACGCCGGACGGCAGCTCGTCGGGCGTGATCAGATCGGGGCCGAACGCGCCGGTCGCATCGAAGTTCTTGCCGACCGTCCATTGCGGCGTCTTGAACTGGTATTCGCGCACCGAGCCGTCGTTGAACAACGCATAGCCGGCCACGCAATCGAGCGCCTGCTCGCGCGCGATGTGGCGGCCGCCCTTGCCCAGCACCACGGCAATCTCGCCCTCGAAATCGAGCCCTTCCGAGTCGGCCACGGCCGGGCGGATCATCGGCTGCTCGTGCGCGACGAGGCTGGTGTTCACGCGCAGGAACAGCGTTGGATAGGATGGCTGATCGTAGTTGCTCTCCTTGGTGTGATCGGCGAAGTTCAGGCCGACGCAGAGGATCTTCGGCGGCCGCTGCAACGGCGGCAGCCATTCGAGGCCCTCGGCGGAAATGCGTTGCCCGCCCGGTTCACCCGACTGCGCACCGGCCCACTCGGCCAGATCCACGCCGCGCGCCAGCAGCGTTTCGAGCGGCTCGTGGCCAAGCACGCGCACCTGGTCGCCCTCGCGCACGCCGAGCGTCGCGCGTCCATCCAACATGAAATTCACCAACCGCATGTTTCGTTCCTTTTTTGCAGGGAGAGTGTGAGAAGTGCCGTCACGCGCGCGAGGCGCGGGCGTCACCATGAGTGCGATAGAGCCAGCCGTTCACAAGCATCGCGAGCCCGGCCACCCCCACCGGCGCCGCGAACACCGCGAACGCGGCCGTGGGCGAATGGAACGCCGCGAGCAACAGGCCGCCCGTCATCGAGCCGATGATCGAACCGATGCGGCCCACGCCGAGCGCCCAGCTCACGCCGGTGGCGCGGGCGGCCGTGGTGTAGAAGCCGGCCACCAGCACGTTCGCGCCGGTCTGCGCGCCGGACAGCCCGAAGCCGGCCAGAAACACCGTCGCCCAGACTAGCGACGGCGAGCCGAGCGTCGCGCCGATCAGCGCGATGGCGAGCGCGGCTACCGCGTACGAGCCGGTCAGCACGAAGAACGGATTCATGCGGTCCATCAGCCGCGCGTTGACCAGCGAGCCGATCGTGCCGCCGAGCGGCAGCATCGCGCCGACGCGCGCCGCGTGGGCCGCGTCGATGCCGGCGCTGGTGATCACCGTCGGCAGCCAGCTGCTGACCTGGTAATAGACCCACAGCGTGCAGAAGAACGCGACCCAGAGCAGCAAGGTGCCGGTGCGGTAGCGGGCCGAGAACAGCACGCCGACCGCGCTTTCGCGCGGGCGATCCGCGCCGTGCGGGGCGGCTTCGCCGGCGGTTGCGGCGTCGAGCGGCGTGTTCCCGTCGCCGGTGAGGCGCGCCATCACGCGGCGCGCTTCGTCGGCATAGCGCGGCTTGCCGGCCATGAAGCGGACCGATTCGGGCAGCCATCGCCAGATCACCGGCGCGAGCAGCAACGGGCAGATGCCGCCGAACACGAACACGCCCTGCCAGCCGAAGCGCGGCAGCAGCAGCGAGGCCACCGCGCCGCCGCAGGCCAGCCCGAGCGTGAAGCCGCAGAACATCAGCGTGACGCGCATCGCCCGTCCGCGCGCCGGACTGAATTCGGACGACAGCGTGATCGCGTTCGGCATCGCGCCGCCCAGGCCCGCGCCGGTCAGGAAACGCAGCGCCACCAGCCACGCCGCCGACGGCGCGTAGGCGCACGCGAGGCTGCCGATGCCGAACAGCACCAGCGAGATCGTGATCACGCGCTTGCGGCCGATGCGGTCGGCCAGCGGCCCGAACACGAAGCTGCCGACGGTCAGACCGAACAGGCCCGCGCCGAAGATCGGGCCGAGCTGGGCCGGGCTCAATGACCACGCCGCCTTCAGCAGCGGCGCGACATAGCCGACCGAGGCGACGTCGAAGCCGTCCGCCGCGACGACCAGGAAGCAGAGGACGAGCGTGAGCGTTTGCAGCGGCGAGCGCTGCACGGTGTCGGCAACGCCCGGTGGGGCAACGGATTGCGCTTGCATGGTGGTGTCTCCGATGAATTGTGATTCGCTATTTTTTTCACGGGCGCGAGTTGCCCGGCGGAACGACAGAACGGCACAGCGGCACAGCGGCACAGCGGCACAACGAAAAATCGACAGGATGACTGAACGACATCACGCCGAATCCCGGCCCCGCCCTATTGCGCCGCGAGCGCGGCGGCCGGCTCGCGATGCCGGTGCCCGACGCTGCGCCACGCGGCGGCCTCGAAGCCGGCGTCGAGCGCATCGCCGCGCCACGCCACATGCTGATCGGGGCGAATCAGCACGTAGGCCGCCTCGTAGGCCTGCGCCAGCTCGGGCTCGTCGATACGCAGCACGGCGAGCTGCGGCAGCGCGAGCGCGGCGCGTTGCACGGCCGCCTGATCGAACCCGGCGCCCGGCGCACGCGTGCAGAGCAGCGTGAAGCCCGGGCCGAAGCGGTCGTACAGCGAACGGCCGTCGGCCAGCCACACATGCGGCGCGCGATGCCCGGCGCGCGCGGTCGGCAGATAGAGATTGGCGGCGTCGGGCGGCGGCGTGCCGGCCTCGGCCTCCACCAGCGGCGACGCGTCGTAGCGCGTGCCCAGATGCACGCCAGGAATCACGAATTCGCCGGTCGCGTGGAACGCGAGGTAATCGCCGATCGCCGTGCGCGCCGCCTCGCCGGCCTCGCCCGCCTGATACGCAACCGGCGGCAGGCGCACGTGCCCGATGCTGTCGGCGAAACCGCGCGCGAACGCGGTGTTGCGCAACGCGGCGGGCCGCCGCTCGGCCTCGTAGCTCGCGCCGAGCGCCTCGCCGGCCAGCCCCTTGACCATCGCTTCGAGCTTCCAGGCCAGGTTGGCCGCGTCGTCGATGCCGGTGTTGTAGCCGAGGCCACCGGTCGGCGTGAACAGGTGCGCGGCGTCGCCGGCCAGGAACACGCGCCGCTCGGCGAAGCGTTCGGCCACCAGCGCGAAGCCGGCCGTCCAGGCCGAGCGGCTCTTGATCTCGAACGGGATGTCCGCGCCGATCGCCTCCGCGATCCGGCCGCGCACGCTCTGTGCATCGGCCGCCTCGCCGTCGCGCAGCTGCACGTTCATGATGAAGTGGCCCGCGCCGTCCACGGCGATCACCAGCGCGCGCTGCGTCGGGCTGAACGTCCAGTACTGCCAGGCCGGCGGGTGGCCGCTCGCGCGATACAGATCGGGCGCGTGAAAGTAGACGGCGTCCATCTGGCCGCCCATGAATTCGCGCTTCTCGCCTGCCATGCCGGCCAGCCGGATGCCGAGCGTCTTGCGCACCAGGCTGCGCGGGCCGTCGCAGCCGATCAGGTAGCGCGCGCGCACGGTGCGCGTGGCGGCCGGGCGATCGTCGGTGGCGTCGAGTTCGACGCGGGCCGTGACGGCATCGTCGTCCTGCTCGAAGCCCGTCACCTGCGCCGAGAAATGCACGCGGCAGCCGTCGTGGCCGCGCGCCGCCTCCAGCAGCACCGGCTCCACGTAAAGCTGCGAGCAGCGGTGCGGCGGCTCGGGCGTGGGCCACGTGAACGCATGCCCCTTGGCCCATTCGACGGCCTCGCGCGAACTGGGCTGATGCAGCCGCGCCAGCTCATGCCCGGCGATCGAGGTGAAATAGGCCACGTCCGGCGCATAGTCGGCCGGCAGCCCCAGCGCCCGCACGCGCGCGGCGATGCCGATGCGGCGAAAGTGCTCCATCGTCCGCGCGCTGTTGGCGTTCGCGGCCGGGTGCCGGCTGGTGCCCGGCTTCGCGTCGAACAGCTCGACGCCGACGCCGCGCTGGCCCAATTCAGCGGCGAGAAAAAGCCCGACCGGGCCACCGCCCACGATGATCACGTCACAATCCAGCACTGCCGTCTCCTGGTGTTTTCTAAGCTGGATGTGAAAGTAAACGGCTTATCTCTATAAATCTATACAATGAATTTCATATCCGGAATGAATTCACTGCATACATGAACACGCCCGACCTGAACTTCCTGTACGTGCTGCAAGCGCTTGCCGAGGAACGCAGCGTGTCGCGCGCCGCCGACCGCCTCGGCCTGACGCAGCCCGCCGTCAGCCATGCGCTCGGCAAGCTGCGCACGCTGTTCCAGGACGACCTGTTCGTGCGTGCGGGCGCGGTGATGGCGCCCACGCCGGTGGGCGAACGGCTGGCGCAGGGCGTGGCGCACGTGCTGGCCGTGGTGCAGGAGGAAATCTGGAGTGCGAAGGGATTCGATGCCGCCACCACCACGCGTTCGTTCTCGGTGTGTCTGAGCGACATGGGCGTGATCGTGCTGCTGCCGCGCCTGCTGGCCGCCTTGCGCGAGCAGGCGCCGGGCGCTGCGCTCAAGCCGATCCAGTTGCCGTCGCCCGAGCTGGCCGGCGCGTTGCAGGACGGCGCGCTCGATCTCGCGATCGGCTATCTCGGCAAGCTCGGCGACAACCTGCACCGCCAGCCGCTGTTCCGGCGCTCGCTGGTGGGCATCGTCAAACGCGGCAAGGCGCGCGGCAAACGGCGCATGACGCTCGCCGAGTTCATCGAGCGCAAGCACGTGGTGGCCGGCACGCTGGCGCTGACCAACCAGTTGCTGGAGAAGGAGTTGCGCAGCCATGGGGCACGGCTGATGGTGGGCGTGGATGTGCCGTACCTGCTCGCGGTGCCGAGCCTCGTGGCGAATTCGGACTACATCGCGGCCATCCCCGACGAGCTTGCGGCGCTGTTCGCGCGTCTCGCGCAGGTGGACGTGTTTCCGCTGCCGATCGCGCTGCCCGACCTGACCGTGCAGCAGTTCTGGCACGCGCGCCATCACAACGACGCGGGGCATCGGTGGTTCCGGCGCTTGGTGGCGGACACGCTCAAGCAACCGGATTGATGAGCGGCGTTCATGGGGACTGGCAGGTGTGGGTATCGCCGCGGGCGGGCAAGCAGGCCGTGGCCGAGCATGGTCACGGCCACGGCTGGAACGACCACCGCCCGACGTTGTAGCGCTCGGGGCCGACCGTCCTCTCCGCGCATGGAGCACAAGCGCTGCGCGCTCATGCCGATGCAACGGTTGCGAATACGCGCCGCGGGCTTCACATCGCGCCGCGCCCGAGGCCGGCCCCGGTATCGTGAGTCAAACGCGCATGCTCTTGATCCTGCCGGGCATTCGCCCCCGCTCGCCGTGCCGTTAAGCTCGAGACTGGCGCGCCGCAACCCGCGCCGCCCCGCCCGCCGCCCCCACGCCCCAGGGCATTCGAAGCAGAGAGGTCCCGAGATGATTTTTCGACAATTTTTCGACGCGCAATCCTGCACCTTCACCTACCTGCTCGCCTCGCGCAGCGGCGGCGAAGCCCTGATCATCGATCCGGTCAAGGAGCAGCTCGATCAGTACCTGAAGGCGATCGCCGAGCTGGACCTGCGGCTCGTGCAGGCGATCGACACCCACGTGCACGCCGACCACGTCACCGCGCTCGGCGATCTGCGCGACGCCACCCAATGCGTGACCGTGATGGGCGACCGTTCGAAGGCGCATTGCGTGAGCACGCATGTTCACGACGACGAACTGATCGACATCGACGGCGTGCGCCTGCGCGCGCTCTACACGCCCGGCCACACCGACGAATCGTTCAGCTTCGTGCTCGAAAACGACGGCCCACGCGCCGTGTTCACCGGCGACGTGCTGCTGATTCGCGGCAGCGGCCGCACCGATTTCCAGAACGGCGACCCGCGACGCTCGTGGGATTCGATCGTCAACCGCCTGTTCACGCTGCCCGACACCACCACCGTCTATCCGGCGCACGACTACAAGGGCTGGAATGCGTCGTCGATCGGCGAGGAGAAACGCTTCAATCCGCGCATCGCCGGCAAGACGCAGGCGCAGTACGTGCAGATCATGGAATCGCTGAACCTGCCGCACCCGAAGATGATGGACGTGGCCGTGCCCGCCAACCTCGCGTGCGGGCAGCCCGGCAACAAACCGGCGTGGCAAGGTTGAGAGACGCCTCGTGCCTAGACTGGCCCGCCCTGCGAACGAGACGATCGGGCATGTCGTTGCGCCGGCGGAGCATGTCGAAGCTCAGGCCCCGCCGGTACAGTGAATCCATGCCGCACACGGCGGCATGCGGACCGGCACCGGTCACCCGCCATTCAGTTGCGTTGCCTGTCAATCCAAGGAGATTCCTCATGAGCACGACCCACGAAGCCGTTCAAACCTACCTGCGCCCGATCGATCGCGACGGCCTCGAAAAATTCGCCGCCGCCAGCCGCGACAACCCGGAACGCCGCGGCACCAACAAGGTTCACACGGTGCTGCAAGGCCAGTTCCGTTCGTGGAGCTTCGTCGGCGATCACAACCCCGTGGTGGTGGACGAGCCGCTGCACCTGATGGGCGAGAACACCGTGCCGGCGCCGGGCGAAGTGGCGCTGTCGGCGCTGGGCGGCTGCCTGTCGGTCGGCATCACCGCGGTGGCCACGCATCGCAACGTGCGCCTGTCGCGCCTCGAGATCTTCCTCGAAGGCGATATCGGCAACACGGCAGCCTGGGGTGCCGGCGGCGCCGATCGGCAACCGTCGCAGATGGGTTTCCAGGAGATTCGCGTCAAGGTCGTGATCGAAGGCGATGCCTCGCGCAAGGAACTCGACGATATCGTCAGCCATGCGAACTATTGCTCGCCGGTGGCCAACACCATGCGCAATCCGATTCCGTTCAGCATCGCCACGGCAAGCTGATCCGGCTTGGGCCGGCCCGCCGATACGGCGCGCCGGCCCGGCCGCGCCCTCCTTCGCCTCTTCGCCTCGCACCGAGCGTTTTCATGTTGACTGGTCTGATTTGCGGTGCCGTGGTCGGCATCATTCTGGGCATGACGGGCGCCGGCGGCGGCGTGCTCGCGATGCCGTTCCTGGTGCTCGGCCTCGGCATCGCCAACCGCGACGCCACGCCGATTTCGCTGATCGCCGTGGCGCTGGCCGCGGCCGTCGGCACCGTGGCCGCGCTGCGCCAGCGCACCGTGCGCTACCGGGCCGCCGCCGTGATGGCCGCCGCCGGCGCGCTGTTCGCGCCGCTCGGCTTGCGCGCCGCCCATGTGCTGCCTACCCACCTGCTGGTGATCGGCTTCTGCGTGATCATGCTGATCGTGGCGGTACGGATGCTGTTGCCGGTATTCGCCAAGCAGCAGGCACAGGGGGCCGCCCGGCGCTGCCCGTGCCACGTCGACCCCGCCACCGGGCGCTTTCGCTGGACGCTGGCCTGCACGCTGTCGCTGGCCGGCACCGGCGCGTTCGCGGGCCTGCTCACCGGCATGCTCGGCGTGGGTGGCGGCTTCGTGATCGTGCCCGCGTTGCGGCAGTTCACCGATGTGGATATTCGCGTCGCCGCGTCGACCTCGCTGATGGTGGTGGCCCTGGTCAGCTCGATCACGGCGGCCGGCGCGCTGGCGGGCGGCGTGCATCTGCCCGAGTACGGCGGGATCTTCATCGCGGCCACCGTCGGCGGGCTGGTGGTGGGCCGCAACGTGGCCGGCCGCGTGCCGTGGCAGTGGACCCAGGTCACGTTCTCGATTCTGGTGGTGGCCGTGGCGGTGTGGTGGCTCGCGCGCGACCTGCTGTAACGCGAGGCGCACGGCCGACGCCGGCAATCAGGCCGCGATCAGGCCGCGTCGAGCCAGCGCATCACCTGCTGCCAGTGCGGCGCGCTCATGTTGTCGAACCAGGTGTCGTGATTGGCCTCCGGCAGCAGCATCAGATGGCTGCCCGGATGCCGGCTCGCAAGGCGCTCGGCATGCGCGACCGGAATCAGCGTGTCGCGCACCGAGCCGATCACCACCAGCGGGCCGCGGTAATCGGACACGGCGGCGACCGAATCGAAGCGATCGTGCAGCATCCAGCGCACCGGGAACATCGGATACTTCTCGCCGGCCACCGAAGCCAGCGTATCCCACGGCGTGATCAGCGCCACGCCGGACAGCGCCTTCTCGTGGCCCTGCACCACCCGCGCCGCCATCCCCGCGCCGAGCGATTCCCCGACCAGCCAGACCCGCCCGGGCCAGCTCGCGAGCGTCTGCGCCAGCGCGTCGCGCGACGCGGCCAGCGCCGCGCGCATGGTGCGCTCGCCGGGGCGGCTGCCATGCCCCGGATACTCGACGATCGCGACGCGATAGCCCGCCTGCACGAACACGTTCGCGAGCGGCAGCTTGGTTTCGGAGGATTCCTCATTACCGTGATAGACGATCACGGTGCCGCGCGGCGCCGCGCCGTCCGGCGTGACGATATAGCCCGCGTATTGACCGCCGATTTCCCAGCGCTCGATACGCTCGCCCGGGTGCGGCATGTCGCGTGGGTCTTCCGCATGCGGCGTGGACGGCAACAGCATCCGATCCTGCAGCAGATACAGGGCCGCCGCCGCAGCCAGATAGGCGCCGGCGGCGAGCAGCAGGCAAGAGACAAGAATCCGCTTGGCAGCCATCACGCGTTCGTCAGGTTGAAAACGCGCCAGTATAAGGAGTTGGCCGGTTTTTCGACGTGTTGCGATTATTACGCGGTAATTCACCGCACCGGATTCACTGCGCCGTCATGCGCAGCAGCGAGATGTCGTAGCCCAGTTCCGCCGCGCGCGCGACCAATTGCTGGCGCAACAGCGTCGACGGATTCGCATCGCGTGTCAGCAGCCACAGAAAGCGCCCGGACGGCTCGCCGACGATCGACCAGGTGTAGTCGTCCGCATGATCGAGCACCCAGTAATCGCCGACGTAGAACGGCCCGAAGAACGACACCTTGAGCTTCGCCCCGCCGCTGTCCGGCACCAGCTTCGCACGACCCTGCACCGAACGCGGCTTGCCGTTCGCGCCGCGGCCGCATGCGTTGATCACCTCGATCAAACCGTCGTCGCGCAGCGCGTAATCGGCCGTAACGCCATCGCAGCCGCGCTCGAAGCGATTCTCGTAACGCGCGAGCTCATGCCAGTGGCCGAGATAGCGATCGAGCTCGACCGGCTTGGCCGGCTGCGGCACCGCCGCGTTGCCGCGCTTGCCGCCGCCGAAGCCGGCGCAGCCGTTCAGCAGCAAGGCCGCGGCCGATACCGCGACGGCCAGCGTGGAGAAGCGCACCAGGGAACGGTTCATCAGGATGTCCTCACGGAATTGATCTGGAATCCTGAAGCAGATTCGATACCAGCACGGCCGGCCGGGGCGCAACGGGATGCGCAGCCGGAAAGCTGGGCATTTTTATAAGAGGGTCGCGCACCGTTTGTAGTATTTACCTCCCGGTACGTCGCGTGGGTGGCGCGAAGCATGGCGTGTGATGTGTCGCGATACCGCTTGGCGCAAGGCCCGGCGGGCAATCCGGCCGAGTTGGCGCGGCAATTGCATAAAGGGGCCACCACTCTAACGGGAGCACACCATCATGTTGAAATGGGCACTGATTTTTGCCGTCATCGCGATCGTCGCGGGGCTGTTCGGGTTCACGGGCATTGCCGCCGGGTCGGCCGCCATCGCCAAGCTGCTGTTCGGCTTGTTCCTGCTGCTGTGCATCGTGTTCCTGGTGATCGGGGTCGTGGTGGCGAAACGGGTCGTGAAATAGCCATGCGGGCCTGGCGCACGGCGCCAGGCCCGATCCACATGATCAGTACCGCTTACCGTGCCATCTCGGGCGCGCACAGCCGCACCAGCACATCGAGCCGCCGCGCCGGCTCGCGCACGAACGGGTTGGTCTCGTCCCACGCGTAGCCCGCGAGGACCGAACAGATCATCCGCTTCAATTCCGGCGATTTGTCCTCGTAGAACACGATGTCCTGCAATTCGCCCGTATACCAGCGCTCGACGAACGCCCGGAACGCATCGATGCCCTTGCGCAGCGCCACGTCGTAGTCGCGGGACCAGTCGACCGCCTCGCCGCGCCGCTGCCGTTCGAGCGTATCGACGGCCAGATGCGCGGAACGCAGCGCGATCGTCACGCCCGACGAAAACACCGGGTCGAGGAATTCGCCGGCATTGCCGAGCAACGCATAGCCGGGGCCATGCAGCTTCGCCACGTTGGCCGCGTAACCGCCGATGTGGTTGACCGGCATCAGGAACGGCTTGTCGCCGATCAGCCGCGCCAGCGTCGGCTCGGTATGGATCAGCTCGCGCAGCGTCGCCTCGCGCTCGGCGGCCGGCACCTCGAGAAACGCGCTCTCGGCCACGCAGCCGACCGACGAGCGGCCGTTCGCCAGCGGAATCATCCAGAACCATACGTCGCGACGCTCGGGATGCACGGCGATGCAGATCTTGTTGCGATCGGTCGAGCCGGCCGGCAGGCGATCGGCCACGTGCGTGAAGAGCGCGGCGCGCGTCGGCATCCGCGTCGGCGCCTCCAAATCGAGCAGGCGCGGCAGCACCCGGCCGAAGCCGCTCGCATCGAGCACGAACCCGGCATCGACCTCGTAGGCCGTGCCGGCCTCGTCGACCACGTCGAGTCGCGGCCGCTCGCCCGGCACGAACGCGCGCACCGAATGGCCGAAGCGCACCTCGGCGCCCTGCTCGGCCGCGCAGCGAATCAGCAGATCGTCGAACACCGCGCGCTCGACCTGATAGGTGGTGCCCCAGCCGGGCGAGGATTTCTCGCGAAAGTCGAACGACGATTCCCGCTCGCCGTGCACGAAGTACGCGCCGTTCTTGAACTGGAAGCCCGCCTCGATCACGGCCTGCAACATGCCGGCCGCTTCGAGGTAATGCATGCTCTGCGGCAACAGGCTTTCGCCGATCGAGAAGCGCGGAAAATGCTGGCGTTCGAGCACCAGCACCGAGCGCCCGGCCCGGCGCAACAGCGCGGCGGCCACCGCGCCCGACGGCCCCGCACCGATGATCGCGACGTCGACCGAGACGCGCGAAGATACTGTTTCATTCATATTGATAACCTGTTCGTTTCAGTGAATCCGTCACGACGAATCTTCACGCCACGATCTCGCAGCGCCACTTACAATGGCCGACCGACACATAACGCATACCAACGAGAGGCCATGTCGTCACTCCACACGCACACCGTCAATTACGTCCCGGAAACCGCCTTCGGCGTCTGGTTCCTGCGCACCCATACCTGGGAACACCACGTCCTGCGCGTGGCGATCGACGATCTCGCACGGCTTGCGCCCGCTCCGCTGCCGAACGCGCCGGTGATCCTCGACGTCGGCTGCGGCCAGGGCAAATCGTTCCGGCTGCTCGACAACGCCTTCGCGCCGAGCCGCATCGTCGGCATCGATTGCCATCGCGAATCGCTCGCCCACGCGGCCGAAGCGGCGCGCCACTGCCACGCCGCCATCGAACTGCATGACGGCGATTGCGCCCAGGTGCCGCTCGCCGACGCCAGCGTCGACCTGGTGTTCTGCCACCAGACCTTCCACCACCTCGTCGACCAGGACAGCGCACTGGCCGAATTCCGGCGCGTGCTGAAACCCGGCGGCCTGCTGCTGTTCGCGGAATCGACCGAGGCCTACATCAAGTCGTGGGTGATCCGCCTGCTGTTCCGCCACCCGATGCAGGTGCAGAAAAGTGCCGACGGCTATCTCGCGATGCTGCGCGACGCCGGCTTTTCGTTCGGAAGCCAAAACGTTTCGCTGCCCTACCTCTGGTGGAGCCGCGCCACCGATTTCGGCCTGCTCGAACGGCTCGGCCTGCATCGCCCGAAGCCGGGCAAACGCCGCGAAACGCTCGTCAACGTCGCAGCGCGCAAGCCCGATTGAGCGCCGCATGCCGCGGCTCGCGCACCGCCTGAGCGCAGCGGTGCGCGGGCGCCAGTCAACGCCTTACTTCTTCAGCGTCACCACGTTCCCCGTCAGCGCCACCCCGGCCACCACCGCACCCGCACCGCACGTGAACTCGGTCGCGCTCGCGACCAACTGTTTCTTGTAGTTGCTCTTGATATCGATGACGGCGTTGCCGCCCTCCTTGCGCGCACGCGCCTGCAGCTCGATCACGGCCGACAGGAACACGTGCCGGCAAGCGTCGATATCCGATTTGCCGAACGCGTTGGTCTTCTTGTTGGTGTCGAATTCTCCGTACTCCTTGACGATGGCCGGATGCGGCTGGCCGGCGAAATACAGCGAGACATCGGTGCCGACGCTGCCGGCGCCGGTGGCCAGCGCCGCGTCGATCGGATACGTACCCACGTCGTTGCGCGCCTGCGCCTGCGACACGCCCAGCAGCGCCACGGCGGCGACCATCAACATGCGTTGTTTCATGGCCGGCTCCGTTTATTGCGCGTCGAGCACGACGACGTCGCCGGACACCGAAATCGCGCCGGCGCTACCGCTGACGCCGCACATGTACTGCGTATCGGATTCCGAACGATTGTCATGGAAGCGCGTCGTGACATTGATGACGGCGTTGCCGCCGTGCGTGGCCGCGTAATTGCGCAGGCTGCCGAGCGCCGTGTCGAGCGCCTTGTCGCATACATCCTGCTCGTTGGCGGTGCCGCGCGCGAGGCGTGCCGATTCGTTGCGCCTTCCGATCCGGCTTCTGACGGCCGGATGCGCCTGCGCGCCGAAATACAGCGTCACGCCTCCCGGCGTGGTGGCGGTGGCATTGTTCGTCAGCGGCAGCGAACGGACGACCGTGCCGCAGCCCGACAGCGCGGCCGTCGCGATCAGGATGCCCGCCAGATGGAGTCGTGGTTTCATCGTGTTGCTCTCTCGTTTGTTTTGAAGGGAAGGGAAATCTCATGCCTCGCGCCAGGCGTCCAGCAGCAGGCTCGCGCAACTGCCGCCGAAGCCGAACGACACCGACAGCGCACGTGCCAGCCGCGCCTCGCGCGTCTCGCGCACCAGCGGCAGGCCGTCGAGCATCGGATCGAGCGCGCCGCCGACGGCCGCGCCGGCCATGAAGCCGTCGCGCATCATCAGCAGCGTGTAGATCGTTTCGTGAACGCCGCTCGCGCCCAGCGGGTGACCGGTCAGCGCCTTGGTCGACGAGAACGGCGGTAACGTGCCGCCGAACACCGCCCGCAGCGCATGCAGCTCCTCGATATCGCCCAAGGGCGTCGATGGTGCGTGCGTATTGACGTAGTCGGGCAGGCAGGCCGCGCCGCCGTCGTCGAGCGCGGCGCGGATCGCACGCGCGATGCCCGCCGCGCGAGGCGTCGCCATGCCGCCGTGATCGGTGCATTGGCCGAAGCCGCTCAGTTCCGCATGAATGCGCGCGCCGCGCGCCTGCGCGTGTTCGAGCGATTCGAGCACCACGATGCCCGCGCCCGAGCCGATCACGAAGCCGTCGCGCGCCACGCCGTACGGTTGCGACGCCTGCCCGGGCGTGTCGTTGAAGCCGCGCGACAGCGCGCCCATCGCATCGAACATCAACGTCATGTTGTCGTGCAGCGCCTCGCTGCCGCCTGCCAGCACGACATCCTGCAGCCCGCCGCGAATCAACTGCATGGCCTGGCCGATCGCCAGCGCCGAACTCGTGCAGGCCGACGACGGCGTATAGGCCACGCCCTCGATGCCGAACAACTGCGCGACGCCGGCCGATGCCGTGCTGCTCATCGCCTTGGGCACCACATACGGCGGCGTGCGATCGAGGCCGCGTGTGGCGGCCGTCACCATCGCCTCGTCGTAGGCGCCGATCGAACCGATGCCCGAACCGATGATCGCGCCCGCGCGCGGCGAACCCAGCCTGGCCGGGTCGAGCCCGGCATCCTCGATCGCCTTGCGCGCCGCGTGCGCGGCAAAGCGCGCCGTGTCGCCCATGAAGCGCTCGTGCTTGCGCGCGAACGGCGGCTCGGCATCGGTATCGGCCACCCCGGCCACCTGGCTGCGGAAGCCGCGCGCGCGCCAGGCATCGATGCGGCGGATCCCGCCACGGCCATCGCGCAAGGCCGACGCCACCGCGTCGAGCGTATTGCCGAGGCACGACACGATGCCGAGCCCCGTGACGACCACGCGCGACGCGGCGGGGCGCTGCGTGGCCGTCATCGCGCGCCGGCCCGCCGGAACACCAGCGACGTGTTGATGCCGCCGAACGCGAAATTGTTGCTGACCACGTATTCCGTATCGATCGCGCGGCCCTCGCCGACGATATGGTCGAGCGGCGCGCAGGCCGGATCGACTTGCGTCAGGTTCAGCGTCGGCGCGTACCAGTTGCGCTTCATCATTTCGATGGTCCACCACGCCTCGAGCGCGCCGCATGCGCCGAGCGTATGGCCGACATAGCTCTTGAGCGAACTGATCGGCATGCGTTCGCCGAACACGGCGTGGGTCGCCTCGCTTTCGGCGAGATCGCCGCGCTCGGTCGAGGTGCCGTGCGCGTTGACATAGCCGATCGCGGCGGGATCGAGTTGCGCGTCGCGCAGCGCCATGCGCATGGCCAGCGCCATCGTCGAAGCGGTCGGCTGCGTGATGTGCGCGCCGTCCGAATTGCAGCCGAAGCCCACCACCTCGGCGTGAATCGTCGCGCCGCGCGCGAGCGCGTGTTCGTATTCCTCCAGCACCAGCGTCGCCGCGCCCTCGCCCACCACCAGGCCGTCACGCGCCACGTCGAACGGGCGCGGCGTCAGCTCGGGCGTGTCGTTGCGCGTGCTGGTGGCGTACAGCGTGTCGAACACGGCCACGGCAGGCCCCGACAGTTCCTCGGCGCCGCCCGCGAGCATCAGCAATTGCTTGCCCGACGCGATCGCCTCGTAGGCGTAGCCGATCCCCTGGCTGCCCGACGCGCAGGCCGACGAGGTCGGAATCACGCGGCCCTTCAGATCCCAGAACAGGCTGACGTTGACGGCCGTGGTGTGCGGCATCATCTGCACGTAGCTGTTCGACGTGACGTCGCGCATCGAGCCGGTTTCGAGCATCGCGCCGAACGCGCGGATCGGCTCGACCGAGCCCGACGACGACCCATAGGCCACGCCCATGCGCCCGTCCCGGATCGACGCATCATCGGCCAGGCCCGCGTCGGCGAGCGCGAGTTCGCTCGCGCGCACCGCGTACATCGCCACCGGCCCCATCGAGCGCGTCTTCTTGCGCGGGTAATGGGCGGGCGGCGCGAACCCCGGCAGCGGGCAGGCCAGCCGAGTATGCAGCGATTCGAACCGATCCCAATCGGCCATGCGGCGCACCGCGTTGCGGCCCGCGCGCAGCCTGGCCTCGATCTCCGGCCAGGTTTCGCCGAAGGCGGTCACGCCGCCCATGCCCGTGATCACCACGCGCTTCATCAGATCATCCCGCCGTTGATGCCGATCACCTGACGCGTCACGTACGACGCGCTGTCGGACATCAGGAAGCCCACCACCGACGCCACTTCCTCGGGGCGGCCGACCCGCCCCATCGGCACCGTCTTCAGCGCCTGTTCGAGCGGCAGGTCGTCGAGCATGCCGGTGTCGATCAGGCCCGGCGCGACGCAGTTCACCGTCACGCCGCGCGAGGCCAGTTCGGTGGCGAGCGCCTTGGTCGCGCCGATCAGGCCGGCCTTCGCCGCGCTGTAGTTGACCTGCCCGCGATTGCCCATCACGCCCGACACCGACGCCACCGTCACGATGCGGCCGCCCTTGCGCAGGCGCACCATCGGCATCGTCAGCGGGTGCACGACGTTGTAGAAGCTGTCGAGGCCGGTTTCGAGCACGATGTCCCAATCTTCCTCGGACAGCGCCGGGAACGCGCCGTCGCGCGTCACGCCGGCGCTGCACACGATGCCGTAGTAGGCGCCGTGCTCGGCCACGTCGGCTTCGAGCAGCGTGCGGCACGCGGCGCGCTCGCGCACGTCGAATTGCAGCAGGCCGGCCGTGCCGCCCTGCGCCCTGATCGCATCGACGACGGCCTGCGCCTCGGCCACGCCGCTGCGGCAATGCACGGTCACGGCAAAGCCGTCTTCGGCCAAACGCAGCGCGACGGCGCGGCCGATGCCGCGGCTCGAGCCGGTCACGAGAACTCGCCGGGTCATGATTGGATGCTCCCCTCGATGAAAGTCTGAAAATCGTCCGGCTGGTAGACCTTGACGACCGCTTCGGCACAGCACGCGCCGTCCCGATGAATCGCGCATTCGTAGGCGCCGTGGCCGGCCTCGCTGCGCAACAGTTCGCGCGCGGTGACCGACAGCGTCGCGCTCGCCTCGAACACCGGGCGATGCGCGCGGTAACCGCTGGTGCCAAGCAGCACGCCGGGCCGCGCGCGGCCGCCGTCGCGCATCGCCAGCAGGCCGACGTGCGCGGCAATCGCCTGCGCCATCAATTCGATGCCGATCCAGGCCGGCATCGCGCCGTCGGCGTCCGCATACCAGGCATCGGCGCGCACGCTGGCGTGCGCTTCGACTGCTTCGTGCGTGCACGCGACGATCGCGTCGAGCAGCAGCATCGTGCCGCGATGCGGCAGCACGTCGAGCACGTCGCGCAGCGGCACCGCCTCGTGTGCCGTTGTCGGCGTCAAACCGTCGTCCATCTCAACACCCCAGGATCAGGCTGGCATTGCTGCCGCCGAATGCGAACGAATTGCTCATTACGTAGCGAGCACGCGCCTCGCCGCCGAGCCGCCGGGGCGTCTGCACCAGATCGAGCGGTGGCAGCGCCGGATCGGCCTCGCCGTCCCACACGTGCACCGGCAGCGCCATGCCGCGCGCCAGCGTCAGCCACGCGAACGCCAGCTCGGTCGCGCCCGCCGCGCCGAGCAGATGCCCGGTCATCGGCTTGGTACCGCTGGCGGGCACGCCGTCGGGAAAGACCTGCGCCATCACCTGGGCTTCCATCGCGTCGTTGTGCGGCGTGGCCGTGGCATGCAGGTTCACGTAGCCGAGCTGCGCGGCGCTCACGCCGGCATCGGCCAGCGCCTCGCCGAGCGCGAGACGCGCGCCGTGCCCCTGCGGATCGGGCGCGGAAATATGGTGGGCATCGCTCGATTCGCCCACCCCGGCCAGCCGGATCGCGCCTTCCTCGCGGCTCATCACGAACACCGCCGCGCCTTCGCCGATCGTGATGCCGCGACGGTGCCGGCTCATCGGGTTGGTGCGTTCCGGGCTGACCGATTCGAGCGAGGCGAAGCCCTGCGCGGTCAGCTCGCAGCAGGAATCCGCGCCGCCCACCACCACCGCGTCGCAGATCCCGAGCCGCAACAGGCGGCGCGCGGCGGCGAACGTCTTGGCGCTCGACGTGCAGGCGGTGGACACCGTGTAGGCCGGCCCCGACAGGCCCAGCGCGGCCTTGACGAACGGCGCGGCGGTGCCGATTTCCATCTGCCGGTAGTCGAAGCCGGGCGGCAGTGGTGCGACGGCCGGCGCGGCCGGCGCGGCGGCGCGCTGCGCGAACGCGCGTTCGGCCGCCTCGATGCCCGAGGTGCTGGTGCCGATCAGCACGCCGATGCGGGCCGGGCCGTAGCGCTCGCGGGCCGCCTCGACGGCGGGCGCGAGCTGCGCCAGCGCGGCCAGCAGCAGGCGGTTGTTGCGGCAGTCGTAATGCACCAGCGCGGGCGGCGGCGCGAGATCGAGCGGCGTGTCGACGCGGCCGGTGAAGCTTGCCGCGCCATCAACGCCGGGCCGGGCCTCGAGCGCCGCGCCGGCGCCGTTCGCCAGCGCCGCGACGATCGCCTCGACATCGGCGCCGAGCGCGTTGACCATGCCGAGCGCATGCAGATAAACCGGTGCCTGCTTCACGAGCCGACCTCCTGGTGACGCGGCACGGCGAGCGGCGCGAACACGACGGAAAACACGATGCCGAGCGCGAGCGTGGCGCCGAACGCGCGCAGCGCCGGCATGCCGCTCGCGCCGAGCATGCCGAACGACAGCAGCGTGGTGGCGGCCGACAGCAGCACGCCGGTCCAGACCGAGCCGGCCTCCGACGCCTCGCGTCGGCAACCTTCGCGCAGGAACACCGCGTAGTTGGCGCCCACGCCGAGCACCAGCATCAGCGCGAGCCAGTTGAACAGCGTGAGCGGAATGCGCAGATAGCCGAACACCGCGAGCGTGAGGCCGATCGCGAACGCCACCGGCAGCGTGGTCGCGACGCCGCCGCGCACGCCGTAGCGCCAGGCCAGCAGCGCGCCCACCACGAGCAGTGCGCCGCCGAGCCAGAGCGCGCTGTCGACGCGATACGCACCGAACAGGCGCGACACGCTGGCGGCCTTGTCGACGAACGTCACGCCGGGCACGCGGCGCGCACTGGCGGCCAGCGCGCCGAGCCGGGCCGCATCGATCCGGGCCGGCATCGCCAGCGCGGCGTAACCGCCTGCCGGCCCATCGACCGCGCCGAGCCACAAATGCCGGAACGGCGCCGACCAGCTCGCGGCGAGCCACGCCTCGACCGACAGCGGCGCGGCCGATGCATTCGCCGTCGATGCTTGCGCGAACGCCGCCAGCCACGCATCCGCCACCGTCTCGCGGAACCCCGCCCGCAGCAGCATCGCGCGCAGCGCGGCCGGATCGGCGAACACGCGCGAGGCCAGCAGCGCACGATCGCGCGCCTGCCGCTCGGCCGACGGCACGAACGCCGCGATCGACAGCAGGCCGCCCGCCCCGCCATCGCGCTTGCCGACCTCGGCCGTCAAGGCTTCGGCGCGGCGCAGCACCTCGTCGGGCGTGCGGCCCTGGATCAGAAAGAACTGCGAGGTGTCCGGCATGCCGACCGCGTCCCGCACCGCCTGCTCCTGGCGCACCAGGCCGGGATCGCGCTGGATCAGCAGATGGATGTCGTCGTCGCTGCGCAGGCCGAGCCAGCCCGGCACGCACGCGAGCGCCAGCAGCCCGGCCGCGAACCCTGCACGGCGGCCGGCCAGCAGCGCCTGCCAGGCGGCCAGCATGCGCGCGACGCGCGCGAACAGACGTGCCGGCGAACGGCGGGCGGGCCGCTCGAGCATCAGCGGCAGGAAACCGGTGACAGCGGCGAACGCGGCCACGATGCCGACCATCGCGAAGCAGGCGATCTGCGCCAGCACCGGAAACGGCACCCACATCAGGATCGCGTAGCCGAGCAGGCTGGTGGCCAGCGCCACGGCCAGCGCGGGCCGCACCGCCGCCGCGCCGCGCCAGGGCCGCCATTGCGCGCCGCTCGACAGGTACACGACGAAATACTGGATCGAATAATCGACCGCCTCGCCGATCAGGCTCACGCCGAACACCAGCGTCAACAAGTGCAGCTTGCCGAACAGCAGGATCGTGACGGCCAGCGCGCAGACGATGCCGAACGCCGTCGACGCGAACGCGAGCACGAGCAGGCGCGGCGAGCGGAACACGCCGAGCAGCAGCAGCGCGATGCCGGCCAGCGAGACCGCGCCGATCACATGCACGTCGCGCTCGGCGCTGGCGCGCGCCTGGTCGGCGTAGAACACCGCGCCGGTGCGCGCGATGCGCACGCCGGGATAGCCCGAGGCCAGCCCGCGTTCGGCGGCGGCCACCGCCTGCCGCACGGCCTGCTGCACCTTGGTTTCGTAGGGCGAGCCGGCAACCGGCGCGATCACCAGCACGCTGGTCGCGCCGTCGCGATGCGACACCAGCATGCCGTCTTCCAGCGCGAGCCGGCCGGCGCCGAGCGGCAACGCGGCGAGCCAGTGCTGGAGCCAGCCGAACGGATCGTCGTCGAGCGAGGTCGGCAACGCGTCGGTGGGCGGGGCGTAGAGGCGCCTGGCCAGCGCGTCGGACAGGGCCGCCGCGTCGCCCTGCGCGATCTGCGCGGCGTCCGCGTCGGTCAGCAGGCCGAAGCGCGCCGGCAGATAGGTGGCGGCGATTCGCGCCGGGTCGAACGGCGGCACGTCGACGGTCACCGCGCTGAACGCGCCGCTGGCCCGAAGCTGCGCGCCGAACGCCTTGGCGGCCGCCTTCGCGCGCGCCGCATCGGCATCGGTCACGAGGAACACGGCGCGGCCGCCCAGCGCCTGGCCGAGCTTGCCGACCGCCTGCTCGGCCACCGGATTCGACTCGCTGGCCGGCAGCAAGGCCAGCAGATCCGTTTGCAGCGGCGACGGGCCGGCCACGAAACGCCACGCGCAATACAGCACGGCCGCGAGCGCGACCAGCAGCCACGCGGCGCACCACCGGCCGCGTCGCGGCGTCTTGCCCGCCGTGCTCATCAGCGCGCCTCCAGCCAGGTGCGCTCAGGCCCGGACGGCGCCGCAACCCGCGACGTGCCGCTGAATTCGAGCGTCGTGCGGTTGCCGTTCGCATAGCCGATGACGAGCGTGTCCAGGAATTCGCCGCCGCTCATCTGCAACACGCCGAGCACCTGCCGGACCTGCGGCTGGTTCGGCCGCAATGTCATGCGCCAGCGCGCGGGCGTGCCGCTCGCCTCCACCTCGAACTGGGAATACAGCGCCGACAGGTCGCCGGACAGCATGCCGCGCATCATCTGCGACACCTGCGCCACGCCGCGCCCGCCGCCACTCGCCGGCACGGCCTGCCCGCTCGTGTCGATCTCGCGCACGCCGGTATCGGTGATCGCATAGGTCGCGCGGTAAGGCGTCTCGATGCGCCACACGATGCCCAGCGTGCGATCGATCAGCATCGATCCGGTGCTGACCAGCGGCCGGTTCATCGCGGCGAGCGTCTGGGTTTGCGTGAAGTGCGAACGGATCGTGCCGGCGCGCGCCAACTGCTGCGTGACGGTGCTGACAAGCGCGGCCGATGCGGATGCGGACGCCGTCTCGGCCGCCTGCGCGGCGTTCGCAATCGACGCGGCGACGATCACGGCCGCGCAGCCTGCGCCCATGACCCGCGCCGCGAAACGATGCAAGCGGCTCAAGCCCATTGCGCCTCCACGCGGGCAACCAGCGCCAGCGGCGAAACGAACTGGGTTTCCTGGGTGGCCGCCGCAACGGCAAGCTGGACCGTGTAGCCCTTGGTCAGACGCTGGCCGCTCGCCACATCGATCACTTCATAGCCGATCTTCAGGCGGTTCTCGAACTCGAGCAGCGTCGCGCGCACTTCGAGCCGCTGGCCGTAGACGGCCGGCCGCACGTATTTCAGATGCACCTCGACCACCGGCCACACGTAGCCCGAGGCCTGCATCGCCGGATAGTCGTAGTCGATCGCCCGCAGCAGCGCCGCGCGGCCGCTCTCGAAATACTTGAGGTAGTGACCGTGCCAGCAGACGTTCATCGCATCGACGTCATGGAACGGCACCTCCACGGGCGCTGCCGCGCGAATCGCCGGCCGGGCTTCGCTCATGCCGCCTCCGCGCCGATCGGCTCGCAGCCGGCCAGGCGCGCCGTCAGCGCGCGCAGTTCGTGTTCGAGCGGCCGGTCTTCCTCGACCAGCGGCGAGCCGCGATCGATCTCGGCGACGAACGCCTGCAACGCGGCCGGCAATGTCGCTTGCGGGGCCATCCGCTGACGCAGGCGCACCGCCTGCACGGTCGCCAGCGTGTGCGCGGCGGCCACCTGTTCGGTCAGTTCGAGCACGCGCAGGCAATCGCGCGCGGCGATCGTGCCCATGCTGACCTTGTCCTGGTTGTGCGATTCGGTCGAGCGCGAGAACACGCTGGCCGGCATCGTCTGCTTGAGCGCCTCGGCCGTCCACGCCGAACTGGAGATCTGCACGGCCTTGAAGCCGTGATTGATCGGCGCGCGGGCCGGCGTCGCGCCCGTCAGGTTGCGCGGCAGGCCGTTGCTGAATTTCTCGTCGACCAGCAACGCGAGCTGACGATCCATCAGGTCGGCGAGATTGGCCACGGCCGTCTTCAGCGCATCCATCGCGAACGCGATATGGCCGCCGTAGAAGTTGCCACCGTGCAGCACGCGCCCGGCGTCGGGATCGATCAGCGGATTGTCGTTGGCGCTGTTCAGCTCGTTCTCGATGTCGCGGCGCATCCAGCTCAGTGCGTCGCGCGTCACGCCGATCACGTGCGGTGCGCAGCGCACCGAATAGCGATCCTGCAGACGGCGCTCGGCCGAAGCCTCGCGGCCGGCCAGATCGTCGCGAATCCAGCGGGCCGCCTCGGCCTGCCCCGCGTGCGGCTTGGCCTCGAACAGCATCGCGTCGAAATGCTCGGCGCGGCCGTCGAGCGCCACCGTGGTCAGCGCCGTCAGGCGCGAGACGAGGCGCGTCAGGTAATCGGCGCGGGCGAACGCGAGGCAGGCCAGGCCGGTCATCACGGCCGTGCCGTTCATCAGCGCGAGGCCTTCCTTCGGCGCCAACGCAAGCGGCGCGCGGCCCAGCGCATGCCAGACGGCGTCGGCCGCCTGCTCGCTGCCGTCGAAGCGCACCGTGCGCTCGCCGGCCAGCGCGGCGGCCACATAGGACAGCGGCGTCAGGTCGCCGCTCGCGCCGACCGAGCCCTCGGACGGAATGCGCGGCAGGACGCGGTGATTGACGAGATCGGCCAGCCGTTCGAGCAGCAGCAGGCGCACGCCCGAATAGCCGTAGGCCAGCGACGTGAGCCGCGCGGCGACGATCGCGAGCGTTTGCGCATCGTCGAACCAGGCGCCCATGCCGCAACCGTGATACCGCGTCAGTTGCAACGGCAGCGCCTCGACCAGCGCGGGCGGCACCTCCACCACGCAGGCGTCGCCATAGCCGGTCGTCACGCCGTAGATGGTGCCTCCGCCGGCCAGATACTCGCGCAGCCATGCCGCGCCGCGCTCGATGCGCGCGCGCCAGTCGGCGCGCTCGCACAGCGCCACCGGCGCGCCGCGTGAAATCGCCACCACGTCCTCGATCGACAGGTGCCGCCCGCCAATTTCGACGGCGGGCAGCGCCGTGGCGCGAGCGGGTACGTTCAGGTCATGTTCGGCCACGAGGCTCTCCATCGGGCCGCGCCCAGAAGTCGAAGAAGTTGAACCATTGGTAAGGCGCCTTGCGGCAGTAGTGTTCGAGCCGCGCCGCGTAGCGCTGCGCCCAATGCGCCACGTGCGCGGCGCGCTCGCGGCGCGGCAGCGCGATGCGCTCGGCGAACGGCTCGAAATAAAGCCGGTAGTCGGCGCCTTCCTTCAGGCAGAAGAACAGATAGACGGGGCAGCCGAGCGCGTGCGCCAGCACGTAGGGCCCTTGCGCGAACGAGGCGTCGGCATCGAGGAAGCGGGCCTCGACGGTTTTCCCGCCATCGCGCGGCGGCACGCGGTCGCCGACGATCACCAGCAATTCGCCGGCATCGATGCGGGACTGCATCATGATCGCCGTGTCGGGGCCGAAGTCGGACACCTCGACCAGATGCTCGCTGAAGTTCGGGTTGGCATTGGCCAGCACGCTGTTGAAGCGCTTCGCGTGCTCGGTATAGACGATCGCCGTGACCTTCGCCTTCACGTCGCGCCGCGCCAGCGCGCGCGTCATTTCAAGGTTGCCGAGGTGCGCGCCGATCACCAGCGCGCCGCGCCCACTGGCGGCCCAGGCGTCGAACGCGTCGGTGTCGTCGAAGCGCACGCGCAGGCTGCCGGCCCCGCCCGACCACGCGACGAACTTGTCGAAGCCCGACTGCGCGAAGCTCAGCATGTGCCGATAGCTGCTGCGCCAGCCCGGCGCGGGCGACGTGCCGCCGGCCTCCACCGTTTCGAGACGCCGGAAATAGCCCTGCGAGGCCAGCCGCGCCGCGCGGTTGGTCAGCACGAAGTACGCGACGATCGGATACAGCCACATCGCGGTGAACCGCGTGCCGAGCCAGCGGCAACTGAGCGCGAGCAGCGCCATGCCGAGCCGGCTGCCGCGCTCGGGCGTGCGCCACCACGAGCGCTTGCCCGCCGCCGCGCCGCGCGGACCGGCCAGCCGCCGCGCCAGCAGCCACGGCGCGCGCGGCAGCATGCCGGCCACCAGCCGCGTGTGGCTCGTGCTGATCCGTACGTTGTCCCAGAACATGTCGAAGTGCGACACGCCGTTCTCGGGGTAGACCACGCGTGTATCGATGGTGCGGAACGGCAGCCCGCGCCAGTGCAGCCGCACCAGGATCTCGCTGTCGAAGCACATGCGCGTCGGCAGGTTCACGGCGTCGATCAGCCGGCACGCCGCGTCGAGCGGATACAGGCGAAAGCCGCACATCGAATCGGGGATGTCGAGCGACAGCGTCTCGATCCAGACCCACACGTGCGTCAGGTAACGGCCGTACAGCCGCGCCTTCGGCACGCTGGCGTCGAAGCGCGGGCGGCCCAGCACCACGGCGTCGGGCTCGGCCCGCGCCGCCGCGACGAACGCCGGCACGTCGGCCGCGTCGTGCTGGCCGTCGGCGTCGATCTGGATCGCATGTGTGTAGCCGGCCGCCCGCGCCGCGCGCAGCCCGGCCATCACCGCCGCGCCCTTGCCGCCGTTGACCGGCAGCCGCAGCAGCGTCATGCGCCCGGCGTACTGCTCCGCCAGTGCGTTCAACGTGGTTTGCGTCGGGGGATCGCTGCCGTCGTCCACCACGATCATCGGCAGATGGTGTACGGCGAGCCGCGCCAGCGTGCCGCCGATGGCCGCGCCGTGGTTGTAGATCGGGATCACGATGCAGATCGCGGGCGTCATGGCGTCTCCGCGTAGACGATCGTGCCGGACGTGCAATCGCGCTCGCCGCGCCGGAACGCGAAGCGCACGCGGCCGCGTTCGGCGTCGTGCGCGAGGCTCAGCACCAGCACGGCGCCGGGCAGCACCGGCGCCTTGAATTTCAGATGATCGATCGCCTGCACGGCATCGAACGCCACGATCTCGCCGCGTGCGATGCGCACCGCCCAATCGATCTGCACGACGCCCGGCAGGATCGGGCAACCGGGGAAATGCCCGGCGAAATGCGCAAGCGTCGGCGGCACGCGCAGTTCGGCATGCCAGCCCTGCGCGTCGCGCCATTCGGCCAGCCGCTCATAGCCTTCCGGCGCGGGGGCGAACGCGGCGGCAAGCGCCGCGGCCGGCAGCTTGCCACGCGCGTCGAACGGCATCGCCAAGCGGAAACGCCAGTGGCGCGGCAGCGCGACGGGATCGAAGTAGGCGCCGAGGTCATGACGCAAGGCGGCCGCCACGGCCAGGCGCCCCTGTTCGCGCAGCGCCGCCTGGCCGGCGTCGCTCAACACCGCCACCACGCCGATCCGCTCGCGTGACGCGCCATCCACGCGCGTGGCGGCCGCCTGCGCGACGAACCGGTGCGCCACGATGCGCGCCTCGAGTTCGGGCAGCGAGACGCGCTTGCCGTCGAGCTTGACGACGCGGTCCAGCCGCCCGGTCAGCGCGAAACGGCCGTCCGCGTCGAGGCGGATCGAATCGTCGGTGCGATACCAGTCGTCATGGCCCAAGTGCGCCGAGCGCAGGCTCAGTGCGCCATCGTCGTCGCGACGCACCGCGATGCCCGTCAGCGGCTGCCAGCTCGCGGAGCGGTCCTGACGCCGCCAGGCGATGCCGCCGGTTTCGGTGCTGCCGAAGATTTCGAGCGGCGCCGCGTCGAACGCGAACGCATAGGCCTGCGCCGTGTCCGGAGACAGTGGGCCGCCCGACGAGAAGAACCGCAGCGGTTGCGTGGCGGGCGCGCCGGCCGCATCCGGCACGGCGAACCCCGGCAGTTGCGGCCAGCGGGCAAGCTGCGACGGCGTGGACACCACCACCGTGGCGCCGCACGCCGCGGTTCGCGCGCGCCAGTTCGCCGGCTCCAACGACAGCGCGCGATCGAAGGCGCGGCCGGCCGCGAGCGGCCACAGAATGCGGAACAGCAAGCCGTAGATATGGTGATGCGGCACGCTCGACAGCGTCACCGCGCCACCGATCTGCGCGCCCCACTCGCCTTGCAGCGTGCGCACCTCGGCATCGAACTGGGCCAGCGTCTTGTGCACCGGCTTGGCCGTGCCGCTGCTGCCCGAGGTGTAGAGCGTGATCGCGGCATCGGCGGCGATCGTCATCGAGGGCACGGCCCCCGTTACGTCGTCGAGCGCGGCCAGCCACGCCGCATCGAGCAGCACGTCGTAGGCCGGCTTCAGGGCGTCGAGATAGCCCGGCGCCGCGCTGGCGGGAATCACCGCCTCACCGCCGAGCGCCATCGCGGCGAACAGCGCGCAGGCGAAATCGTAGGGATCTTCCGTGCAGATCGCGACGCGGCGCGCGGCATCGCCGGCATCACGGGGCTCGCTTGCGTCACCGGCGTCACCAGCCTTACCGGGCTCGCCGGCCGCAAGCGCACGCGCGATCGCCGCGACGCGGGCGCGAAACTGCGCCAGCGTCAGCGCCGCGTCGCCGTCGCGACAGACCACCGTGGCGAGATCCGCCTCGCCCTGCAACAGTTGGTGCAATGCGATCATGCCGCGCCGCCTCGCGCATGGCGCGGCATCACGACCCTCTGCCGCCAGAGCCACTCGCCGGCCAGCAGCGCGCCGATCAGCACATAGACGATCGCGCCGTTATAGAGCGACCACGTGGCCCGGCTCCAGTACAGCGCGGTATATACGGAAAACAGTCCGTTCAGCAGGAAGAACGCGCACCACACCTGCGTGACGCGGCGCGTGTAGCGCACGATGTGCGGCCCCGGGTTCGGGAAGCGCAGGCGCGCGAACCGCTCGATCATCGACGGCCCGTTCACGAGCGTCGCGCCGAACGCCGCCAGCAGGCCCGCGCTGACGAAGGCCGGATACAGATGCAGCAGCAACTCGCTGTCGGCCGCCGCGATCGCCACCGACAACGCGCCCAGCATCACGGCCACGCACCAGTCGAGCCGCGTGAGCCGTTTCAGCGCCGCGGCCGCCGAGGTGCGGTCGCCGCCGCAGCGCAGCCACAGCATCACGATCAGCAGGCAGCCCAGATAGCGCGGCGACACGCCTCGCCAGGCGAGCAGCATGGTGAGCGGATAGCCGAGCGCCAGCGCCGCCCGCACGGCGATGCCGCGCAGGCCGGGCCGATCCGGCACCGCCGTGTGCTCCGGCGCGCTCACGCTCATCGTGCGCGCGCGAGCAGCGTGTGCACGGCGGCGATCACGTCGCCCACCGTGCGCACCGATTTGAACTCCTCCGGCTTGATGCGCTGCCCGGTCATTTCCTGCAGCTTGATGGCGAGGTCGACCGCATCGATGCTGTCCAGGTCGAGTTCCTCGAACAGATGCGTTTCGGGTTGCACGCCGGCCGGATCGATGCCGAAGTTCTCGTTGAAGATGGCGCGGATGCGCTCAAGGATTTCTGCGTCGGTCACGAATCATTCCCCGTTGGCCATGACGATGTCGGCCGCCTCGCGCGGCGCCTGCTGAGCCTCGATCAACGCGACCAGCGTGTTGACCGAGCGAAAGTGCTCGCGCGTCGACGCGTCGTTGGCGGCGATCGTCAGATTGAATTGTTTGCGCAGCATGATGCCGACTTCGAGCGCGTCGACCGAGTCGAGGCCGATGCCGTCGGTGGTGAACAGCGGCACGTCATCGCCGATATCGTCCACGGTCATGTCTTGCAGATCGAGCAAGTCGATCAGCAAGCGCTTAACTTGCAGCTTTAAAGTATCCATGTTCGATCAGATTCAGGGTGATGTGCGACTCGACGGAACGCGCGATCTCGCGCGCCGCGAGCGGCGTCGCGGCGGCACCATGCAAGCGGTCGGCGTCGATCGGATCGAGCGCGTGGATGCGCATCCGGAATGCGCGCGGCGGCACGTGATACCAGCGCCGCGCCTTGGTGAAGACCGGCGGATCGCAATCGATGAGCACCGGCTGGATCGGGCTGCGCGATTGCAGCGCCATGTGGGCGAAGCCGCGCGAGAACGCGTGCAGGCGGTCGCCGCCCGGGCTGCGCGTGCCTTCCGGAAAGATGATCATGGTGTAGCCGGCCGCGAGATGGCGGGCGCCGGCTTCGACGAGTTCGAGCGCGTCGGCGTTGCTGACGTATTCGGCCGCCCGCACGATGCCCCAGAAGCACGGGTTGCCCCAATGGCCGCGCTTGACGACGCAGCACGCCTTCGGCGTCAGCGACAGCAGCACCATCACGTCGAGCCAGGTCGGATGATTGGCGACGATGATCGACGCGTGCCCCGCGCGCAGCCGGGCCGCGCCCGTCACCTCGAGCCGCATCACGCCGATCGCCTGCAGCACGGCCACCAGCACCCGGAAGAAGTGATGGATGATGAACGTCACCGCGCGCCGACGCGAATCGCGATGCGGCCACAGCGTGCCCACCAGCATCACGGTCAGCGAGAACAGCGAGCCGCACAACGTGAACAACGCCAGGCAGAACCCCGTCGCGAACAGCCGCCAGCCGTACTCAGGCCGCGCGATCATGCCAGCTCCATCGCCAGGTCGCATCCCGACCACGCCAGATCGCGGCGCCTTGCCCGTTCAGGCAGTGCCGCAGCGCCGCGCTCTGGGTCGCGCAGGCAGCGCCGGCCGCGCCGGCATCGGTGCCGTCGCCTGCGGTCATTTCGCAGTGCAGATCGCCGCGTGCGTCGGTGCCGTCGATGAGGATCGCCAGCGCTTCGCTGTCGGCGATATCGTCGTGGGCGGCGTAGAGATCGTTGAGGTCGTTGGCCGGTTCGTCGGCGTAGACGAGCAGCACGGGCGGCGCGCAAGCCGGCCCGGACTCGGCTTGCGCATGCGCTTCGAGCAGCGCGTAGCCGAGCGTTTCATTACCTGAGGAGAGCGCCGTGGCGGCCGAGCGGTCGCGGCGCACGATGCCGAACATGCCGCTCGCGGCATTGAGCACCGACAGGCCGAACGCGGTGGGCGACACCGGCTCGCCGCTCGCGATGGCGTCGAGCAGCGCGGTGGTGCGGGTCAGTTCGCCATGGCGCGATGCGAACACCATGCGCAGCGCCGCACGATCGCCTGCGCAGTTGTCGGCGGCCTGCAAGGCGAGCCGCGACAGGCCGCTGAGGCGCCGCCGCATCATCGGTTCAATGAATCGCACATCCACGTTATCGGATGCGGAAATCGACGCCCATCGGGTGATCGGCATGGTCCAATGCAAATCGGCCACTTTTGCACTCTTTAAAATTTTTATCAAAACGTCTTTGGTGCTGCTGCAAACCTTTTTCGGAAACGCTTTGACGCGTTTTTCCGCTGTTTGCATGACAGCTTTGCAAGCCAAGCATTCCCGAACGCTCGTTGCCGAGCGCCGAGCGAAACGCATGCCGTGCCGGTTTTCCGGCCACCCAGGCGCGTTCCCAGCGAATCGGCAACATCGTTTCCCGGATCTCGAGGCCCGATGAGAACGATTAACACTCCAGAATACTTGCAGCACGACTCCCGCGTGCGGCGCGGATTCTAACAGATGCTCACGGCAACGCAATCATCCGCAACCCGCGCGTATTGCAAATCAGAAATTTCTGTTCTTGCCAGGAGAATATCGGCGTAAGGACGACGTTCTTTAATGTATTGATAAGGTCGGCCGATATTTTTTAGATAGCATGCGAGGCGATCGCATTGCGCCCATGTCGGATCCAGAAAACACCGGGACGGTATTCGGATCGCAAGCGTTTGCGCGACGGCGTCGGCCGCCGTCGCGCTTCAAAACCCTACCGTTCAGCCGTCGACGTAATCGATCCCGGTCAACGGCCCGAGATGCGCGATCGACGTGAAGTGATTCTTCTCGGTCGTGTCGATATCGAATTCGAGCACGTTGCCGCCGAGGTCCGTCACGAATGCGCGGCGGCCCGGCTCGTCGAGCGACAGCCCGATGCCTTCCTTCAGCCCGTGCGCCAGCACTTCGTGATTGACCAGCCCGTCGGGCATGACGTGCGCGCGGTTCAGCGTATTGCCGTCGTGCGCGTCGTCGCCGCGGTCGGTCCAGTACAGCACGTTTTCCTGCGTATCGATGTCGAGATCGATCGGCTCGGGCAGCTTGTCGAGCAGGCACACGACATCGGGGCGGGCCGCCGGCGAGGCGCCGGCCGGCAGGTCGAGGCCGGCGCGGAAGATCCGGCCTTCGCCGGCGTCGGGTGCGCCCTTCTGCGTCCAGTACAGATGGCCGTTCGGCTTGTCGAGCGCGATGCCCACGCAGTGGCGGATGGCGTCGGCGGTGTCGGCCGGGAACTCGCCCGTCTTGACGAGCACCGTGACGTCCGAGCCGTCGAGCCGCGCGCGCATCACGCGCATGCCTTCGCGGTCGCACCAGTAGATCAGGCCGCCTTCGATGTCGAGCGCGAGTTCCTTCGGCGTGCCGGCCAGGCCGGACGCCACCAGCACGCGGTGATCGCTGCCGTCGAGATTCGCGCGCTCGATCGTGCCGTCGTTGGGGGGCACCGCGCCGGCCGCCGGATCGGAATCGATCAGGTGAACGCCGCTGCCCATGTTGGACCAGTAGATGACGCCGTTCTCGGCATCGACCTTGATGCCGTCGGGCGTGAACGTCAGGTTCGTGACGACCGCTTCGTGCGAGCCGTCGGACGACAGCGCGATGATCGCGGGCGGGCGGGTTTGCAGAACGTACAGCGTGCCGTTTCTCTTTGCATCCACGATGACTTCCTCCATTGGGACGGACAGGACTGCCGGGGGCGAATACGTCGGGAACCGCAAGCGGAATGACAGGAATCCGCCGCATTGCAACATGGCATCGAACGCGTTCAAGCAGCGTCGGCCAGCTTCAATGCGGTGAGTTTAGCCGCGCCGCAGCAAAGATGCAGTGTGGCGGGTGGGGATGTCATGGAGATGGCGGGGGCGGAAGGGGCGCCACCGAAGCGCGAGGCCGAGCGGCCAGGACGCGGGAATTGCCGGCCCGGGCGGCATCCGCATGCCGTCACCGAGCCAAAAAGAGCCGAACCGGGCCGAGAACCAGACCGGCCCGGCAAGAGCATCAAGCCGCCAACCGCCCATCCTCCACCCGGAACACCGACACCGCCCCATGCAGCGCATGCGCCTGCTCGCGCAGCGCCGCCGCAGCGGCCGACGCCTGCTCGACCAGCGCGGCGTTCTGGATGGTGGCGTCGTCGATGTGCGCGATCGCGCGGCCGACCTGCTCGATGCCGTCGTTCTGCACGTCGGAGGCGGCGGCGATCTCGCTCATGATCAGGTTCACGCGTCGCACCGAGCCGAGAATTTCCTCCATCGTCTGCCCGGCGTCCTGCACCTTGGTCGAGCCGAGCCGCACGCGGCTGACCGAATCCTCGATCAGCGCCTTGATTTCCTTCGCGGCGGTGGCCGCGCGCTGCGCGAGCGAACGCACCTCGGTGGCGACCACGGCGAAGCCGCGGCCCTGCGGGCCGGCGCGCGCCGCCTCGACGGCCGCGTTCAGCGCCAGGATGTTGGTCTGGAACGCAATGCCCTCGATCACCGAGATGATGTCGGCGATCCGGGCCGACGCGGTGGAAATGTCGTCCATGGTGCTGACCACGTCGCGCATGCTCTCGCTGCCGCGCGCCGCCACGTCCTCGGCGGTGGTGGCCAGCTCGCTGGCCTGCTTGGCGCTCGCGGAGTTCTGCTTGACGGTGCCGGTCAGTTGCGCCATCGAGGCGGTGGTCTGCTCCAGCGACGCCGATTGCGATTCGGTGCGCGTCGACAGATCCTCGTTGCCCTGCGCGATCTGCAGGCTCGCGCTGAGCACGCCGTCGGCATGCGTGCGCACGTTGCCCACCACGTCGCGCAACGCGCCGCGCATGCGGTCCATGGTGGCCAGGATGCTGTCGGTGTCGCCCGGGCTCACGTTGGCCTGCTGCACCAGCGATCCCTCGCGGATCGCATTGGCGAGGTGGCGCACCTCGTCCGGCTCGCCGCCGAGCGCGCGCGTGATGTCGCGGCTGATCAGCCAGGCGATCAGCGCGCCCACCACGATCGCCACGCCGGTCAGCACCAGCATCAGCAACTGGAACGTGCGGCCGACCTGGCGCGCCGATTCGGCCTGCACCTTGTTCAGCGCCTCTTCCATGTCGATGAACGCATTGATGTCGTTGAGCCACTGCACGAACGCCGGCCCGGCCTGCTTCAGCACGGTGTCCTGCGCGCCGGCCTGGTCGCCGCCGGTGCGCGCCTGCAGCACGGTGGCGATCAGCGGCATCACGCGCGCCTCGTCCTGGCGGATTCGCGCGAACATGGCGCGCTCGTCGTCGGAGGCCTGCTTGCGATCGGCCACCTGCGCCGTCAGCGGCGCGGCAGCCCGTTGATAGTCCTCGTTCAGCGCGGCGATGTGCGCGGCCACGCGCGGCACGTCGTCGGCCGGCACCAGCACCGCGTCGCGCAGCGCGATGGCGCGGTCGTGGACGCTGCCGCGAAACGCGATCGCGTAGGTCTCCTTGACGCTGTTCACGTCGTTGATGGTCGCCAGACTCGCGTTGATCATGTTGACCCGAAAGATCCCGATGACGGTCAACGCCACCAGAATCAACAACACCACGCCGAATCCCGCTGCCACCCGCGTGCCTACCCGTATGTCTTTAAGAAGCAACATCTTCGCCTCACTATTATTTATGTGGACCCGATAATCTCACACTATGGAATTCGCTCGAAATGCCTTCGCTCAATGAGGGCAATAGCAAAAAACTAACGGCGGGTCAGCCGCGCGTCCGCGCGTGCCGCCCGCCGCGAAACAGCGACATCACCAGCACTGGCACGGGCAGCATCACGGCCACCAGAATCCATGTCAGCACATAGACGGACTGGATTCCGCTGTTCTGCAGATTGATATAGAGCTTGACCGGGATGCCCTGCGGGAAATACGAGAACACCGCGACGATGCCGAACTCGCCGACGATCCGCACCCAGGTCACGAGCGCGCCGGTCGTCAGCTCGCGCGCGGCGAGCGGCAGCGTGATGCGCAGGAAGGTGCGCGCGGGCGACGCGCCGAGATCCTGCGACGCCTCCTCCAGCACGCCCGGCACGTTCTCGAACGCGGTGCGCGCCGCGATCACGAAATAGGCGAGCCCGCCGTAGACCTGCGCGACGATGAACGAGCCGGCATTGTTGTTCAGCGACAGCCCGAGCGCGCCGAGCGCGCGGCCCGCCGTGCCATACGGTCCGTAGGCCGACACCAGCAGGATCCCCATCGCCAGCGACGGCATCAGCAGCGAATACAGCACCAGCACGTTGACGCAGGCGCCCAGCCGCGAGCGCGTGCGGGCCAGCCAGATCGCCAGCGGCAACCCGAGCGCGACGATCGCGAGCATCGCCCAGGTACTGAGCACCGCCGACACGCCCACCGCATGCCAATCGCCGTACGCCGCGCTCAGTTGCCCCCAGCGCGTGTCGTGCATCAGCGACAGCAGTGGCAGCATCAGCAACGCGAGCGCCGGCACGAACCCGATCCAGGCCATGCCGGCGGGATGACGCAACGGCAAACGCAGCGGCAGCCGCGCCGAGACCCAAGCCGGCATCGCTACGCGCCCGACGAGGCGACCGTCACGGATACAGCGCCTCGCCCTTCGGCGCGCCGTAACCGTTCTGGCGGAAGATCGCCTGGCCCGCCGCGCTGTTCAGGAACGCCGCGAAACCGCGCGCCGCCTCGGGGTTCGGCGCGTTCTTCAGCACCGCCGCGTAGAACACCAACGGTTGCGGGCGCAACGTTTTCGGCCGGCCCGACGGATCGGTGATCGGGAACGACACGTTGGCGTACCAATCCTTCGCATACTTCGGATTGCTCAGGTTGATCTCGTCGGGCAGCGCGATATAGGGCAGCCCGGCCGAGATCGTCGCGCTTTCGTAGCCGGACGAGGCATCCACCTGCCCCGCTTCGAGGCGCGTCAGCAAGCCGCCCTCGCCGAACACCTGCTGCGGATTGTCCGTATCGCCCAACACCTGGCGGGCCAGCTCGGGCTGCGCGTAATACTTCGCGGCCAGCATCATCGTGAAGACGATGTTCTGCCCTTGCGGATCGACCCGCGCATCGGTCCGGCCGAACCGCAGGCCGGGCGTCTGGAGCACCTTCCACCAAGGCTCGCCGCCATGACGGCTGGCTTCGAGCTGCCTGGCGAACGCGCTCTTCGGATTGAACGCGATCACCATGCTGGTGCTGGCGACCGGCACCGCCTGGTCGATCAGGTTCGCATCCTTCAGGATCTGCATCGGGCCGGGCGTGATCGACACGAACACGTCCGCGACGATCTTCTTCGACGCCAGCAGGCGCGCCATGCCGTAGGCGCCCTCGCCCTGCCCTTCGTACTGCAGATTGGCGGTCTTGGCGAACGCCGGGCCGAGGCCCTTGTCCATCACCACGCCCATCGAGCCGGCATAGGTCACGCGCAGCGCCGGTTCGGCGTGCGCCGCGCCGGCCGCGCCGAGCGCCACGGCGAGCCCGAGGCCGATTCCGAGCCCGCCGATGAGCCGCCGGGCCGCGGCGCGTCGAGTCATGTGCATTGCAGCGGCGCCCGGCATCAGAACTTGTGGCGCAGGCCGACGCGCACCGCGAGCTGGTTGTTCGCGCCGCCGCCCGAATTGCCGATGAAGCTCGAGCTCGAACCGATCTCGGCCTGCACCGGCACCACGCGCCCGCCGATCGTGTTGCTGCCCGAGGCGCGCTGATAGATGCCGACCAGATACACGTCGGTGCGCTTGGACAGCGCGTAGTCCACCGCGCTGTTGAACTGGTTCCAGTGGCCGGCGAAGCCGCCCGTCAGTTCCTGGAACGTGTAGCCGAGGCCGACGTTCAACGCGGTCGTGAGGCCGTACTTGCCGCCGATTTCGTAGTTGTTCATCGTCGAGGCGCGGCCCGCGATCGGCACGAAGCGCGTGTGGGTCCAGTTGCCCCACACGGTGCCCGCGCCGATCAGGTAGCGCGCGCCGATGCCGAGCGTTTCGAGCTCGTGCAGGCCGCCCGTATTGACGTTTGCGGCGGTCACGCTGAACGCCGGCGTCGCGCCGTTCGGGAAGCGGATGGCGGTGTACGCGGCGCCCGCGGCGAACGGCCCCTGCGCATAGTTCAGGCCGAAGCTGTAGGTGCTCGACGAGCCTTGCGTGGTGGTGGTGGGCTGGCCGGCGAACGCGCCTGCCTGATTCGAAAAACCGTACAACGCGCCGAACGTGAAGCCCGCGAAGTTCGCGCTGTTGAACTTGACCGAGTTGTTGATCCGGCTCGACGTCAGTTGGTCGAGATCGTTGATATGGAACGCGTAATTGCCCGCGACCGTCTGGTTGCCCATCGTGTAGTTGCCGCCGATGTACTCGGTCGACAGCGAGTATTGACGGCCGAACGACAGCGACCCGACGTTCTCCTTCGACAGGCCGACCGACGCCTGGCGGCCGAACAGCGCGCCGCCCTGGCCGAGCGTGCCGTCGCCCGAGCTGAAGCCGCTTTCGAGCACGAAGATCGCCTTGAGGCCCGAGCCGAGATCCTCGCTGCCGCGAATGCCCCAGCGGCTGCCCTGCGCCACGCCGTCGCCGAACTTGACCAGGCTCTTGCTGGTGCCGGTGGCCGTGGCGGCGTGGTTCACGTACGTAACGCCGGAATCGATGATGCCGTACAGCGTCACGCTGCTTTGCGCGTGCGCGGTCACGCCGACGCATCCGAGCAGGACGGTCGCGGTCGTCTTCTTCATGTCTTGATCCTTTCTGATTATCGTGTGGGGCAGTTCGCCGCATGAGGCCCGATCGACGTGGTCTTCGTCGCAGGCCGCACAGGCTGTCGCTCGTGCGGGAGCGATCCATCGCGCGTGAAAATGTGGTGGCGCGTTATGGCTGGCGAAATATAGCGATCCGTTATCGACGCGTAAAGACGCCCTGACCGCCAACGTCGATCAAACGCAACGCTTTCCGAATACAGTTCGCGGCGTGCCCGGGAAACACAGTTGCAAGACGTTGCGCGCACATCGAAACGGGATCCGGATGCCCCAATGCGAAGCGGGGGCCATGCCTGCCGGCATGGCCCCCGCTTGTTCCTGCTTGTTCCTGCCGATTCCCGCTCGAAGCTTTCGTTATGCCGTCGCCGACGCACGCGGGCGGCTGACGATCTGGTTGTCGCCGCCTTGCGGCAGCGCGGTCAGCGCGATGTCGAACTCGATCGACCGATAGCCGTCGGCCTTCAGGCCAAGCGCCTTGCCGCCCGTCTTCTCGACGATGTGCGGGATCAGTTCCTCGCGCGTGGCATACGCGAAGTCATCCCAGATCAGCGGATCGCCCTCGATGTTGAACTGCGTGGTCAGCTTGCGGAAGCGCTCGCTCGTCACGAAGAAGTGGACGTGCGCGGGGCGGTTGCCGTGGCGGCCCAGCGCGTCCAGCAATTGCTGCGTCGCGCCCTGCGGCGGGCAGCCGTAGCCGACCGGCATCAGCGTGTGGAACTCGTACTTGCCGTCGGCGCCGGTGCGCACCGCGCCGCGCAGGTTGAATTCGCTCTGCGCGGTGGTCGGATCGAAATGCGAGTAGAAACCATGAGAATTCGCATGCCAGCATTCGACGATCGCACCGGCCACCGGCTTGCCGTCCGGGCCGGTCACGGTGCCGTGGATCACGAGCGGGCCGGCGTGGGCGTCGGCATCGAGATCGATCCGGCTCATGCCGTCGCGCACCGGCGCACCGGCCACGTACAGCGGCCCCTCGATGGTGCGCGGCGTGCCGCCGGTCAGGCCGGCCTGCTCATCCTCGGCGTCCATGCGGATGTCGAGATACTTTTCGAGGCCGAGGCCGGCCGCCAGCAGCGCCGCCTCGCCATCCTGCCCGAGCTTGTTCAGGTAGGCGATGCCGGCCCAGACTTCGTCGGCCGTGATGTCCAGCTCGTCGATCGCCTTGAAGAGATCGCCGAGCAACCGATGAATGACTTGCTGCGCGCGCGCGCTGCCGTGGCCCGTGCCCTTGCCGCCATCGAGATTCGAGGCGGCCTTCAGCAGGTCCTGCGCTTGCGGGGTGTGAAAAACTTGAGGGTTCATGATCGTCTCTCTGTTGTGATATTGAGGGGATCGGGCCAGGCGGCCGTACGACGTTTGGCGCGCGTCAGGCGTCGTTCTCGCGCACCGACGACGGGTGGCGGCACAGCGGCGTCACCGAGATCGTCATGTAGGGAAACAGCGGCAGGCCCATCAGGATCTCGTGCAGCTCGGCGTTGCTTTCGACGTCGAACACGCTGACGTTGGCGTACTCGCCCACCAGCCGCCAGATATGCCGCCACTTGCCGCTGCGTTGCAGCTCCTGCGAATACGCCATCTCGCGCAGCTTGATCGCGTTGAATTGCTCGGCCGGCATGTCGGCCGGCGGTTTGACATCCATGCGTACGTGGAAAAGCATCGTCTCGTTCCTGTTGGAGTGTGCGGGGGATTCAGCGCGTGACCTTGATCAGCCCGTCGCGCGTGAAGCGCTTGAGCTTGGCTGCGTCGAGTTCGATGCCGAGGCCGGGGCCGCTCGGCACGGTCAGTTCGAAATCGCTGTAGTCGAGCGGCGTGGTGAGGATCTCCTCGCTGATCAGCAGCGGGCCGAACAGTTCGGTGCCCCATTGCAGGTTCGCGAAGCTCGCGAACAGGTGCGCCGAGGCCACCGTGCTGAACGCGCCTTCGAGCATGGTGCCGCCGTACAGCTCGATGCCGGCCGCATCGGCCACCGCCGCCACGCGCTGCGCCGCGAACAGGCCGCCGCTCTGCTCGATCTTGATCGCGAACACATCCGCGCCCCCCTGCCGGGCGATCTCGAACGCGCTCTCGGGGCCTTGCAGGATCTCGTCGGCCATCAGCGCCACCGGGAAGCGGCGCATCAGCCGCGCCAGCGCGGCGGGCGACGCCACCGGCTGCTCCACCAGTTCGCAACCGGCCTCGGCCAGCGCGGGAATCGCGCGCACCGCCTGCGTCTCGCTCCAGGCCATGTTCACATCGACGCGCACCGAGCCACGCTCGCCCAGCGCCTGCTTGATCGCGGCCACGTGGCGGATGTCCGCTTCAAGCGCCTTCGCGCCGATCTTCAGCTTGAAGATGCGATGCCGGCGCTCGGCCAGCATCCGCTCGGCCTCGTCGATGTCCTTCGCGGTGTCGCCCGAGGCCAGCGTCCACGCCACCGGCACGCGCTCGCGGCGGCGTCCGCCGAGCAATTCGCTGACGGGCACGCCGAGCCGCTTGCCGTGCGCGTCGAGCAGCGCGGTTTCCAGCGCGCTCTTGGCGAAGTGATTGAGCTTGACGAGCTTGCCGAGGTAGGCCATCAGCGCCTGGATGCGCGTGGCGTCGCGGCCGATCATGGCCGGCGCGAAATAGGCGTCGATCGCCAGTTTCATGGTCTCGGGGCTTTCCGGCCCGTAGGCCATGCCGGCGATGGTGGTGCCCTCGCCGATGCCCACCACGCCGTCGCTGCAGATCACCCTCACCAGCATCAAGGTCTGCCCGTACATGGTGGCCACCGACAGCTTGTGCGGCCGGATGGTGGGCAGATCGACAAGGGAAGTTTCGACGCGTTCGACGGTCACGGAAGTCATGGCGGATCAGGCAGGAAAAAGGACAGTGAACGATTTATACGGCGCGGCGCGGCGCAGCGTCCAACACCTTTTTTATCCCGCTCGATACCTTTAAGATATGGAACCGCCTTTTCCCGCACCGGGCCGCGAGGCTCGCACACCGGCATGGATCTCCGTCAACTCCGTTATTTCGTCGCCGTCGCGCGCGAGCGCAACTTCACGCGCGCCGCCGCGCAACTCCATATCGCGCAGCCGCCATTGAGCCGGCAGATGCAGTTGCTGGAAGAGGAACTCGGCGTGCCGCTGCTGATCCGCAACAGCCGGCCGGTGCAGTTGACCGACGCGGGGCGGCTGTTCTACGAGCAGGCGATCCAGTTGCTCGGGCGCGCCGAGCAGATGCAGGCCGCCACGCGGCGCGTGGGGCTGCACCAGCGCAGCGTGCTGTCGATCGGGTTCGTGGCCTCGACGCTGTACGGCGGGCTGCCGCAGGTGTTGCAGAAGCTGCGCGCGCGTGCGCCGGAACTCGATATCCAGATGGTGGAATTGATGTCGATCGAGCAGATCGAGGCGCTGAAGGCCGGCCGCATCGATATCGGCTTCGGGCGCGTGCCGCACAGCGACCCGAGCGTGGCGGGCGCCGTGGTGCTGGAGGAACGGCTGGCGGTGGCGCTGCCGCGCGCCTCGCCGATGGCGGGCAGCACGCAGCCGATACCGATCGGGGAGCTTGCCGGGCAGCGGCTGATCGTCTACCCGAAGGAACCGCGGCCCGGCTTCGCGGATCAGGTCCTCAGCGCCATGCACGGGCATGGCGTGGCCTTGAACGAGGTGCTCGAAGTGCGCGAGATCCAGACCGCGCTCGGGCTGGTGGCGGCCGAGTTCGGGGTGTGCGTGATTCCGCAATCGGCCTGCCAGATGCGCCACGACGTGCATTACCGCCTGATCGACGACGAACGCGTCACCTCGCCGGTCATTCTCAATCACCGCCTGAACGACAACTCGCGCTATATCGAGCTGGTCAAGCAGCTGATCGCGGACGTCTATCGTTAGCCCGCCAGCGCCGGCCCAGGCGGATCAGCCACGCGCGCTCAGTCGCGCGTCGAGCCCTTGGCCGGACGCCCCGCCCAATACCCGGCCAGCAGCGAACCCGACAGGTTGTGCCATACCGAGAACAGCGCGCCCGGCAGCGCGGCGATCGGCGTGAAATACAGCTTGCCGAGCGTGGCGGCGAGGCCCGAGTTCTGCATGCCGACCTCGATCGCGAGCGTGCGGCACACGGCTTCGTCGAAGCCGAGCAGGCGCCCGCCCCAGTAGCCGCCGAGCAGGCCGATGGCGTTGTGCAGCACCACCCCCACCATCACGATCATGCCGACCGACGCGATGCTGTTGCGCGTGCCGGCCACCACCGCCGAGATGATCAGCAGGATCGCGACCATCGACACGATCGGCAGGTACGGCTCGATCGCGTTCACCGTGCGACGGAACAGATGATTGACGATCAGGCCCACCACGATCGGCAGCGCGACGATCTGCAGGATGCTCATCAGCATGCCGTGCACGTCCACCACGATCGACGCGTCCACGTACAGGCGCGTGAGCAGCGGCGTGGCGAACACGCCCACCAGCGTGGACAGCGCGCTGATGGTGACCGACAGCGCCACGTCGCCGCGCGCCAGATAGATCATCACGTTCGACGCGGTGCCGCTCGCCACGCTGCCCACCAGCACCATGCCGGCGGTCAGGTCGGGCGGCATGCGCAGGATCTTCGCCAGCGCCCAGGCGGCCAGCGGCATCACGAGGTAGTGCAGCACGATGCCGGCGATCACCGGCGCGGGGCGCGTGAACACGCGGCGGAAATCGGCGATCGAAAGCGTGACGCCCATCGACAGCATGATCAGCGTGAGCAGCGTCGTGACGTGCGGCGCGACCGGCGTGAAGGTGGCCGGCGTGAAATACGCGGCGAGCGAGATCAGCACCGCCCACAGCGGAAAGAGTCGGGTTACCCGGGCAAGCATGATGAAAATCCTTGGTCGATCTTGTTGGTGTCGAGTGTCGAAAGACGCGCCGGCAGCGGCGTCACGCTGCGCGAACGCTCGCGCGGGCCGGCGGCGGGTTCGCCGCCGATCGCCTAGCGCCCGGCTTCGTGAGACGGGCGCACGCCCGGGCGACGGCGCAAAAACCGGCGATTCTACCTTGCACGGGCGAAAGTCCCGGCCATTGGGTTCTTCGGATGCCTGACCGGCGCGCGTCCCACTGGCGGGCGCCGCCGCGTGCAGGTGCGACGGGCACCACGGCTACGCCAAACCGGAAATTGTTCCCGATTCCGCCTGCCAAAGCCGCGATATACCCGCGATTTCCATCCTTTCTCGCAACATTGACCGGTCGCCCCGGCTTCTAGACTGTGTCCAATGATGTCGCGAGAGAAGGAACACCAAGCCGCCGATGAGCGGCAACGCCACCCTTTCCCGCCCCGAGTTCGTCCCTAGACCAAGACGCACCGGCACCCATCGGCACGTCGCTCGCGGCGCACCGATTCGACCGATGCGATATTCATTCGGATATCGAAATCATGAAACTCATCCACCGAGTCGCCGGGGTTGCGACCGGGATGGCCCTCGGCCTCACGGGCCTCGCGGGTGCGTTCGGCAGCAGTCCCGCCGATGCGGCCTGCATCAGCAATCCGCGCGCGCAATCGAACGCCTCGTTTCCCGCTTCGCTGACCGGCAAGCTGGTGTATCACAGCTATGTCGATTACGGAGACGGCACCAGCCAGCTCTACCTGTACGACTTTTCCGCTCACACGCTGACCCGCCTGAGCCAGCCGTCGTGGGGGATCTCCGACCCGATGAACGCGGCATTCAGCCCCGACGGCAAGTGGCTGACGTTCATGGGCGTCGCGAACAACGCCTGGAACGTGTTCATGCTCGCGCTCGGCGGCAACGCCGCGCCGATCAACATGACCAACAGCACGGGCGCCACGCGCAACGAGGATCCGAAGTTCAGCGCCGACGGCAAATCGATCGTGTTCAAGCAGAACGGCGACGTGAAGCTGGCCACGCTGTCGTACACCAGCACCGGCCCGGTGTTCACGTCGGTGGCGAGCCTGACCAACGTGCCGGCCGGCTCGGAATATTCGATGCCGTTTCTCGCGCCCGATGCCAGCGCCGTGTATTACGCCAGCGGCACCGGCGCGAAGATGGGCCTGATGAAGCGCATGCTCGGCACCGGCGTGACCAGCACCTACGATCATCCGGCCGGCCTGCAGGCGTACTACCCGATCGCGCGCGCGGACGGCACGGTGTTCTACACGCGCTGGAAGAACAAGGGGCAACTCGACCAGATCTACGCGAAGACGCCGGACCCGGCCTCCACGCCCGATCAGTTGGCGCTGAACGATTGCATCAGCAACAACTCCGATCCGGCGCCGGTGAGCGGCACGAACTATTTGTTCTTCTCGTCGACCACGGCCGGCGGCTATCAGCTCTATCTGGGCGACACCGTCACCGGCCGGCGCTGGAGCCTGACGCCGTTCGGCGTCAATGCCGACACGAGCCGCGCCAAGCTCGGGCCGAGCTACTTCGGCGGCAACGCGACGAACCAGACCTCGCTGACGCCACGGCGTCGCGTGCATCGGGCGTAAGCCAGACCTCGCTGACGCCGCGCCGTCGCGTGCATCGGGCGTAAGCCGGGCATCGTGCCAGCGGGCGCTCGCGGCCGCATCCACGAGGCACGCGCCGGAATCCGCTTCCGGCGCGTGCCTCGCTACTTTTTCCCTGAAGCATGTCGCGCGCCGCTACGGGCCGCATCGGTCCGATTCGGCCGGCGGCACGGCCTGGCGCGTGTCGAAATCGGCTTCGCGCAGGCCCGACGGCGACAGCGACACCATATGCAGCGACGCGGGGCCGTTCGCGATGCCGGTCACGCCCGTGTTGCCCCATGCGAACGGCGCGGGCATCAACCCGTGCAGCGTGATCGAGTCGCCGGTCAGCGCGAGCGCCATCAGCCGGCCGTCGCGTGTGGGCACGTAGGCGTTCGCGCCATCGACCACGACGCCGGCCTCGCGCACCGACGCCGGCAGACACGCCAGCCGCGCCGTGACCTGCCCGGCCTCGTCGATCAGCATGACGGTGGTGCGGCCGTCGGCCAGCGTGGCCTCCAGCACGAAGCGCCCGACGGCGGGCACCCATTCGGCGGCATAGGTGTAGTACTGCACGCGCAGATCGTCGAGCGAACCGGGCATGCGCACGAACTGGCCGGTGGCCGGGTCGAGCAGCGCGTAGCGCAGGCGTGCGATGGTGTCGCCGGGGATGAATTTCTGCCAGACCAGCAATGCGCGCGACGGCGAGCCGGCGATCATCGGCCACCATTCTCGGCCGTGCGGCATGACCTCGACGCGCCGCTGCAGCGTGCCCGCGCCGTCGTACACCTTCGCGGCCACGCCGTCGCCGGAGCCGAGGTTGTCGATGCCGCCGCCCTGCACCCAGCCTTCCGAATAGAACACCACGAAGCGGCGGCCGACGGCGGCCACGTGGCCCGAATGGCCACCCGATTCCACCTCGCTCGGGTACGGAACGATCGGCGTGAGGTCGTCGCGATACACGCCGAAGCGCTGGCTCACGTTGCGCGGCGCGTTCCAGCCGTCCTCGAACGTGACGAACAGGCGGCCGTCGGTGTTTTGCGCGACGGACACCGGCTCCTGCGCCTCGGGGCGGCCGATGAACCGATGCACGCCGGCCAGCGCCGCCTGCCCCGGCGCCCATCGGCCGACGTAGACGTCGTGCGGCCAGCTTCCGTCGGCGTTCGCGCCGCGCGGCGGCAGCCCGGAGCTGCTGAAGAACACCCAGTGGTTTCCATGACCGGCGCTCGCCGTGGCGATGCCGTGCATGAAACGCCGCTCGTCGCCGAAGCCGGGCGCGGGCACCGCCACCACGGCCCCGGCCGGCGCGCGGTGAGCATCGATCGGTTCGGTGGTGGTGGTAGTGGCAACCACGGCACTGGCCGGTACGCGATGAGCATCGAGCGGCTCTGCTGTGGCGACGTCGGCGGCCACGGCCGGGCGTGCCAGCGCGCTCAACACGAGCGCCGCGCCGAGGCAGGCTCGCGCAATGCGTACGCCCCCGCTTGCGCGGCGACGCCTATCGTTCATCTGCCGTGCCGTCATGCTCACTCGCGCGGCGTGCCCATCTTGTACGCGACCCGCGCGCGATAGGCCGGCTCCGCAGAGGCCGGCACCTTCGTGTCGCGGTCATCGCTCGACGCCACGGGGATCGGCTGCGGGCGCAGCGCCGCGATCATGCCGCTCGCGTCGTGCGAGGCCACGAACACGCGCGCTTCCGGGTCCCAGTCGCGCGACGCCGTGTCGGCAAACAGCGCGGGCTGCGCCACCGTCACGCGCGGCTTGCGCCGCAGCAGGCGCTGCATGCGCGATTTCGACGTGAACGGATGCGCGACGTGCGCGAGGATCATCCAGGTCGTCAGCGCCGCGCCCATCGTGCCGATGATCGCCACGTAGGAAATCAGTTCGGGCCACGAAAGATCGCCCTGATCGAACGGCAGCAGATAGCGGTAGGCATACAGCGTGATGACGGCCCACATGGTGCCGACGCAGGCCGGCCGCACCAGACGAAACCACGCAACCAGCACCACGCCGCGCACGACGCCCCAATCGGCGATGATCTTGCGGGGCGCGCGCAGCGAAAGGTCGATGACGGGCGAATCAGTCATGTTGAATACCTCGATCGGGGCTGGTCCAAATCGCGCGCTTGCCGCGGCGTCCGAGGACGACCGCGGGCAAGGCCACGACCGTCGTGACCATGTTGATGAGCCAGAAGGCAATCGGATACCAGACGGAATCCATCAGATAAAGCATCAGCTTTTCGTCGTAGCGCCGGTCGATCAGGCAGCCGACGAAGATCTGCAACACGCAGGTCGCCACCAGCAACATGCCGTGCCAGCGCGGGATCAGCGACACCTGCCAGTCGGGCGGCAACGGGTGGATCGTGTTGATCAGCGCCAGCACCAGCATCAGCGACATCGAATAGGCCCACGCGATGCCGAGCAGGTATTCGATGAAGATCGGCCACATCATCAGTTGCGAGCGGTGCAGCAGGCGCGGCGCGTACTTGAGCAGCACCTGCACGCCGCCCTTGGCCCAGCGCAGCCGCTGCCGATACAAGCCGCGCAGCGTCTCGGGCATCAGGATCCAACTGATCGCGTGCGGTTCGTAGGCCACGCGCCAGTCGTTGCATTGCAGCTTCCAACTGATGTCGATGTCCTCGGTCAGCATGTCCGAGCTCCAGTAGCCGACGTCCGCCAGCGCGCTCTTGCGGAACATGGTGCTGACGCCCGACACCGTGAAGATGCGCCCGTACACCTGCTGCGTGCGCTTGATCAGGCCGATGATCGACGAGAACTCGCCCACCTGCATGCGTCCGAGCAGCGAGGTGCGGGTGCGGATGCGCGGGTTGCCCGTCACCGCGCCCACGCTCGGATCGGCGATGAAGTGCTCCAGCATCCAGCTGATCGCATCCTTGTCGAGCAGCGAATCGCCGTCGATGCACATCAGGAACGGCGCGTCGGTCACCACCGTGGCGGTGGTCAGGCCGATCGCCTTGCCTTCGTTCTTGGCGTGATGCACGACCGTCAGGCGCGGAATCTCGGCGGCCAGCTGGTTGAGCACCTCGCCGGTGCGGTCGCGGCTGCCGTCGTTGACGGCGATGATCTCGTAGTTCGGATAGTCGAGCGCCGCCAGATGGCCGAACACGCGGCGCGCGTTGGCCTCCTCGTTGTAGCACGGCACGATCACTGCCACCTTCGGCATCCCGGCTCGCGCGAGCGCTTCCGGCGAGCGCTCGCGGCCCTGTTCAAGCACGAAGAAATGCACGGTCCCGCCGATCATCCACAGGTAGGACATGAAGAACGGGTAGAAGAAGATGAAATCCTGGAGCCGGTTGATGACGAGATGGATCATTTCGCTCCCGGGGCCTTGGCACTACTGAGCAACGCGTTGATCGAGGTCGGATCGAGCCGCGCGCGCACCGACATCACGTCGCGCAGCGCGAGCGCCTCGGGCTGGTCGTGCGCGAAATCGTCGGGGTAGTAGCCGTAGCTGACCATGCCGGCCTCGCGCAGCTTCGCCATCTGCTCGGCCAGCCGCTTGCCCGGCACGCGCGCGCCGCTGCGCGAATCGACGGCCTCCAGCATGAACACCGTGCGGCGCGGGCCGTCCGTCACCTGTTTCACGGTGCCCCCGAGCTTGCCGAGCCACGCATCGACCGAGCCGATGCCCTGCCGCGACGGCATCGCCAGCAGGCCGACGAAATCGTAATCGCCGAGGAATGCCGCGTAATCCTGCGCGTAGCGGCCGCCGGCCTGCGGATCGAGCAGTACATCCGGGAAGATCGCGCGCACCGTCAGCACCTCGCCGCTGTTCTGGCTGTCGAACACGATCTGCTGCAATTCCTGCGTGAACTCGATCAGGTGGCGCGTCTTCAGTTCGCCCCAGCGCCGCGCCAGCGCGGGATCGGCGCGGATCTGCCCGACCTCGCGCGGCAGGCCCCAGCGCACGTAGGTATCGCCCGCGTGGCGGCCCGCATCCTCGGCGTCGCCGAGCATGGCGTCCTCGCCGAACAGCACGCCGGAAAACGCCGCATAGCGGCCGAGATCCTCGTATATCTCGCGCACGAACGCGCGCGCGGCCGGATCGAACGGGCTCAGGCGGCGCACGCCCGACGCGCCGGGCGGCGGGCTGCCGCCGTCGATCGCGGTCACGAACTCGACGCGCCCGGCCAGCTTGGGCGGCACCGCGAACGACAGCACCGGCAGCCACGCATACACCGACACGCGCGCCCGCGTGCTCAATTGCCAGGCCGCGCGGCTGAACAGATCGGCGCGCACCGGCAGGTGCCGGTTCGGGAAATACACCGCCTCGGCCAGCCCCGAGCGCGACGGGTCGGAAAACGCCTGCAGATACACCGAACTCGGGCGCAGCCGGAAGATCCGCTCGATCAGGTCGCCGAGCTTCTTCTCCTGCCGCTCGGGCGACGGGTCGTACACATCGTCGAGCGACACCACCACCGCCCGCTCCACCGGATTGACGCGGCCACGGTTCTGCCACGGCTCGCGCATCGAGCGCTCCAGGCCGCCCACGTCGATGTCGTAGGTGGCGAGAATCCGGCGCATGCGATCGAGCGGCACGTCGCGCGTGTTCGGGCCGGATTCCAGCGTGAACTGGGTCTGCATGCCGAGCTGGGCCGACACCGTGCGCACCGTCAGGTTCTGCGCGCCGTACGGCCAGACCATCGAGCGGATCGTGAAGCCCGTATGCGCCTTGACCTGGCGAATGCAGCGGCCGAGGTCGGTGCGCACGCGCGTTTCGAACTCCTGATCGGTTTCGTAGCGCTGTCGATCGCGCAGATACAGGTGCGAGGTGGCCGCCGGCAGTTCGTTGCCCTGGGGATTGGCGATCGCGCCGTGATGCAGGTCGTGGGTGTGGCAGGCCAGTTCCACGAGGCCCGAATCGGCCACGTCCTTCACTTCGTCCCACGACATGAACGTGTCGCGCGGCACCACCAGCGTGTCGGACAGGCGCACGCCGGTATCGGCCGGGGTATCCACCCACGACGTGACGATCGCCATCACCGCCGGGTAGTTGAACTGCTTGAGCAGCGGCAGCACCTTCTCGTGATGGCTGCGGAAACCGTCGTCGAACGTCAGCAGCACGGCGCGCGCCGGCAGCGGCTTGCCGCCGCTGCGCGCGGCCAGCACCGCGCCGAGGCTGACCGGGTGATAGCCGTTCGCGTCGATCCAGGAAAAGATCGAGGTCAGCGTGCCGGTGTCCACCGCGTACGGATCGGTCACGTTGTTGGTGGCGAACTCTTCCTGCAGGTTGTCGCGAATGTCGTGAAAGCACAGCGTGCGGAACGTCAGGCCGTCGGCCGCATCCGCCGGCGGCAGCAGGTCGATCAGGCGCGCCGGGGCGAGCCTCGGGAACAGCGTGCAGCCGGCCAGCGCCCCGATGCAGCTGCAAATGAACCGTCGTCTGGATTCCATCGTTATCGTTCTCCGTTCGAGACAGGCGCTCAGAAAGGCACCGTGAGCGAGCCGTAAGCCGTCGCCGACAATTCCCGCGAGCCGTCGTACGCATGACTGAGCAAGCCGAGGCCGTAGGTGAGCGCAACGTTGTGGCTGAAGCTCCAGACGTGCTCGATGCGCGCGCCCAGCTCGGGGCTGGTGCCGAAGCCGCGCTCGTTGTACGCGCCGGCGGTCAGGTAGATGCGCTGCTGCAGGCCCTTCTCGCCGCTGCGCCACAGCGACCACTGATGCATCGCCACCAGTTCGGCCGTGTAGTCGCGCCCCGGGGCGTAGTAGTTCGCGTTGGCGATGGTGTTGCTGCCGGTGCCGAGGTTCATCGTCAGGTTGACGAACTGGTTGGCCGCGGTGAACACGCGCTGCGTGCCGCTCAGCGTGATCTCCTGGTTGAAGTTCGAATCGCTGTAGCGCGCGGCGGAATATGTGAGCGAGGCGGAGCGGCGGTCGGTATCGGTGAAGTTGAAGCTGAACTGCGCGGTCTTGCCCCACAGGTGATCGAGGTAGGCCTTCCACGGCAGCGCGTTCGAATCGGTATCCACCGACGCGCTCGCCGACAGGTAATCGTTGAATGCGTAGTTGACCTCGCCGTTCGCGCCCATCCGGCCGTCCGCGCCGAGCGAGCGCGTGGCCTCGCCGGTGATCGACAGCCCGCCGTTGCGGTAATCGCCGCCGATGCCGGTGCGCGTGCGGCTGATATTGCCGATATCGGTGTTCGCGTGGCCGTAGTAGGTGTGGCCGAACACGCGCCAGTTGTCGAGGATCGGCGGCGAATACAGCATCGTGTCGATGCTGAACTCGTTGTCGGCCAGCTCCGAATTGCCGTGCTCGCCGTTCACCTCGATCGACAGCACCGGCGCGCGATACGCGGCGTAGTCGCGCTTGAACGCGCGCACCGCCCCGCTTTCGGGGAAGGTAGTGCCGAACGTGTCGTCGATCTGGTGCGCGCGGCGGTAATCGCCGAGCGCCAGCGACGCGCGGCCCAGCCCGGCCATCGTCTCCACGTCGTCGGGGTGATCGGTCAGCGTGCCGGCGTAGGTGTCGCGCGCGCGTCGCGTCTGCGAATTGCCGAGCATCGCGTCGGCTTGCGCGTCGCGCACCTCGGCGCTGAACGGCACCTGCTCCTCGAGGCGTTGCAGGCCGGCCATGCCGGTGCTCGTCTGGCCCATGTAGATGCGGCTTTGCGCGAGCAGCCGGTAATAGCGCAGGTAGTCGTCGTTGGCCGGGTCCCACTGGTTGATCTTCGCGGCGGACGGCAACGCGCGCCGCATGTCTTCCAGCACCTGTTGCGCCTGCACGTAACGGTTCTGATCGGTCAGCGCGTAGAACAGGTCCTCGCGCAAGTCGATCAGGCGCGTGTGCGCGCCGTATTGATAGCCGAGCGTGGCCGCATCGGGCGCGGGCGCGGTGAACTGCGCGATGGCGCGGCGGTAGGCCCACTCGGCCTTGTCGGGCCGTTGCAGATAGGCATAGGCGTCGCCCACCGCCGCCAGCGCGTCGATCGACACGTCGCTGCCGGGCGGGATCGTCTCGAACACCGCCACCGTATCCTTCATGCGCCCATGCGCGGCATAGGCCACGGCGCGGTCGCCTGCCAGCGACGCGCGAATCGGCGCGTAGTCGGGCGTGGCAGGCAGGCGCTGGTCGAACGCCTCGGCCTCGCGGATCGCGCGGTCGAGCGCATCGAAGCGGTCGGCGCTGGTCATCTCGCGCACCTTGGCGCGGCCGCCGCGCACTTCCTGGCGAATGCTCAGTTCCTCGATGCGCGCGAGATCGACCGGCGAGAACACGTCGGGCCGCGCCCGGGCCAGCACGAGCGCACGCACCGCCCCGCCGCCGGTGGCCAGCGTCAGCACCTGCTTGCGCAGGTTCTCGTCGGGCGATGCCGAGGTTTCGGACGATTCGGACAATTTCGCCACGGCTTCCGGCACCGATTGCGAGGGCGGCGGAGGCGGTTCCGGCGTGGGGGCGGGGCTCGGTGCGAGCGTGCTGCCGAGCGTGTTGCCTGCCGCGAGCGTCGGGCCGGGCGCACCGTCTTCCGGCATCGGCACGGCGTGGACCACGGGCGGCATGCCGCTGCCGACCGTGCCGAGGTTGGCCCCGGCAGCCGGCGCTTGCGGCTCCGCCTTGCGACGCGGTGGTTCCTGCACCAGCGCATTGCCCGGCATTGGCCGGCCGGCCGGCACGGAGCTGGCCGGATCGTCCGGCATCTCGACCATGAAAACCACCGGCCTGGAAGGCGGCGCTTCCTGCGCGCACGCTTCCCCGCCATCCAACGTCGCATAGGCCGACAACAGCACCATCGGCACGACCGTCGCGGGCGCACAGGCACCCAGCGGCCACCGGCGAGGCGGCACGCGCAAACGCTTGAACTCGATCATCGATACGATTTCCCTTTAAAGCGTTCCGTCGGTAAAACAGGCACGCGATCGGTGAAAATGACCTATCACCGGCAAACGGCGAATCAGGTCATTGCATTGAAATTTGACAAAATCTCAACATCTTCACGAATCAAGGAAAATCACGGCAGGCAACAAAGGGGCGACCGGCATCGACCATGCTTTTTTGCGGGATTCGATATATCGAGTTTGTCGTCATATAAAGTCAGCCTGGTTTTTTATCAGTCCACACCCTTACGCTTTCATCGCGATTGGCGAATAATCCCCGCCGATTCGAACGAATCGCAATCGCCACATAATGGCGAACGCCAAGGGAACCGGCCGTCGCACGAAGAGCGCAAAGGCCGGACAGGAAGCGCCGACGCGGCGCGTCATCGACTTCTGGAACGTCGATGGGGATGCGGCTCAGCTTGGATGAAAGCAGCCGCCAATAACGGCAAATCGTCAAACAAGCTTTAAAGATTCTCTTTTAAAGCATATTCAAACGACCATGCCACTACCGATACAGGAAAACATTCTAATCGGCGGGATTGAAACGATTCCCGAAACGTTTCATCTCGTTACCCCGGTTACAATCAGAATCGATTACTGATCGGCTTCAGCTTCATCGGTCATTAATTCTTATTCCGGATTCAAATTAGAAATATTTACTGAGCCGCCTATGATGTTTGCATTTCATTCTTCTCGTCCGTATCCTGATTGCTCTTTAACGACGGAGAAGCCAATGGCGGCATTCATCACGAGAATTAATTGGGTGCGTGCAAGCCAGTGGTGTCTTGCCACCACCTTGGCGGCATCCGTCCTGCCGGCGGGCGCGCAGATCGCCCACCCGGTAGGCGAAGGCGCGCAACCGGCCACGATCACGCCGCCCCCGGCCGTGGCAGCCGCAACGCCCCCGGCAGCCTCGTCGACGCCCGGCCCGGCAAGCGCCAAGACACCCCGGCCGATGCTCTATTACGTCTGCGGCAACGCCGACATCGACAAGCAGGTGCATGCGCCCGATCCGCAGCACCCGTTCAACCTCGGCGTGAATTTCGCCGCCTCGAACACGGCTGCGCCGCCGTCCGACGTGGCCGTCAAGGTGCGCCGCCATGGCCGCGTGCTGATGGATTTCGTCGCGGCCGGGCCGAATTGCCGGTTCTCGCTGCCCGATGCGGAATACCGCGTCGAGGCCACCTACCAGGGAGCCATGAAGTTCGACATCGTCAAGACCGGCGACCTCGACGCACGCATCACCTGGTAACGCACCGGCTTCGCGCCGTTCGACCCAAGCAGGGACACCCCACGAGGAGGCAAGACAACCATGAGCACATCCGATCAACCGCGCATCTCGCTCGTCAGCGCGCCGCGCATCGGCTGGACCGTCGCGTTGAGTCTGGTGTTCTATCTGATCGCATTGAGCGCGGGGCTGCGCTACAACCCGACGCACGCCTTCTGGCATTCTTCGGAGACCGAAGCGCCGGCTACGTCGGATGGCGAGCCGATCATCGGCACGGTCAGCGCGACCCCGCCGCTCCTGGTGGGCGACGCGCCGGCCGGGCTGTTGCTGGCACAGGCGCTCGATTGCGCGCAGGCCCGGCAATGGGAATGCATGGGCCAGGCCAGCGAGGCCGCGCGAGCGCTGCAAGGCGATGCGGCGTTGGCGCAGGTGTCGGCCACGCCGTCGGTGATGAGCACGGCAGCGGCGGCCACGCTGGCCGCCGCGCCCGCCGTGGCGTTGGCGGCGGCACGCCCGCACGCGGCGCCGCGTGCGGCAGTGCGCAGCTGGAAGGTGTCGACGCGGCTTCACGCCGCGCCGCGCCGCCCGATCCAGCGCGTCGCCTATCGCGTGCCGGCGCGCCCGCCCGCTCCCGATCCGTTCTTTGCGAACCTGTATCGGCACTGAGGCCGACGGGATCGGCGGCGTGCCGCACGCTCAGGCCGCGCCGGTCATGCCCGGTTCGTTCCAACGGCCTCAGGCCGCCTTCGCCGCCACCTTCGGCAACCACGCCTTCACCAGCGACACCCACCACGCCATGCCCGGCTTCAGCAGCGCATCGTTGAAATCGTAATTGGGGTTGTGCAGCGGAATCGCGCAACCGCACTGGCCGTGCTCCGAGCCGTCGCCGTTGCCGATGAACACGTAGCAGCCGGGCCGATGCTGCATGTAGAACGCGAAATCCTCGGACGGCATCTGCGGCGCCACCTCGGCATCCACGCTCGCCGCGCCGAACACCGATTCGAGCACGCCGGCCGCGAAGGCCGTCTCGTCGCGATGATTGACGAGCGCCGGATACATGCGGTCGAACGTGAAATCGAGCCGCATCTCGTAGGCCGAGGCGATGCCCCGTGCCAGCTCGCGCATGCGCTGCTCGATGCGGTCGAGCACCTCGGGCTTGAACGCGCGCACCGTGCCGCTCAACGTCGCGTGCCCCGGAATCACGTTGATCGCGCTGCCGGCATGGATCTCCGTGACGGACAGCACCGCCGCCTCGTTCGGATCGATATTGCGCGCGACCACGCTCTGCCACGCCTGCACCAGCGCCGTGGCGGCCACCACCGGGTCGGCCGCGCGATGCGGCTGCGCGGCGTGCGCGCCGGCGCCGGTCAGCTCCACGGCGAACGTGTTGCTCGACGCCATGATCGGGCCGGGCCGCAACGCAAAGCTGCCGGCCGCGATGCCGGGCCAGTTGTGCGCGCCGAACACGGCGTCCATCGGGCAGCGCTCGAACAGGCCGTCCTCGATCATCAGGCGCGCGCCGGCGCCGCCCTCCTCGGCCGGCTGGAAAATGAAATTGACGGTGCCGTCGAAATCGCGCTGCTCGGCCAGGTAGCGCGCCGCGCCGAGCAGCATGGCGGTGTGGCCGTCGTGGCCGCACGCGTGCATCTTGCCGGGATGGCGCGAGGCATGGGCGAAGCGGTTCAGCTCGTGGATCGGCAGCGCGTCCATGTCGGCGCGCAAGCCGATCGAGCGGGCGCCGCGTCCGCAGCGCAGCACGCCCACCAGGCCGTGGCCGCCGATGCCGCGCTCCACGTCGATGCCCCAGCTCGTCAGCAGCCGCGCGACGTAGTCGGCGGTGTGCTGCTCCTCGTGGCGCAGTTCGGGGTGGGCATGCAGATGTCGTCGGATACGGATCAGATCGGATTCGATGGCGCCGAGGCGCGGGTCGTTCAGGAAGGTCATTCGGTCAGGGCGCCATGCGCCGGTTGTTCGGAATTCGAGCCGGCGCGCGCGGACAGCGCGACCGGAATGCAACTGACGAGCGCGGCGGCGGCCAGGTAGTAGCCCACCACCAGCTTGTCGCCGGTTGCGTTGATCAGGGTGGTGACGATCAGCGGCGTCAGGCCGCCGAACAGCGTCACGCCGGTGGCATACGACAGGCCCACGCCGGTGGCGCGGAACCGCACCGGAAACACGCCGGCCAGCACGTTCGAGGCGCACGCCGCGTAGCAGGCCAGCAACAGCGCGATGACGGATTGCACGGCCATCAGCGAGAGGCGATCCGGGTGCCGGGCCAGGAACAGGAACATCGGATACGCGCCCAGCGCCGTGAGCAGCGCGCCGAACAGCATCGGGCGACGCACGCCGATCCGGTCCGACAGCAGGCCCACCAGCGGGCACGCGACCACCATCGTGACGCCGTACGCCAGTTGCCCGAGGTAGCTGTCGAACAGGCTCATGTGCAGCTCGCGCACCGAGTAGGTGGTGAAATAGTTCGACACGTAGGTCGCGATGGTCCAGAACACCATGATCGCGACGCCGCCGATCAGCCGCCAGCGGTATTGCACGAGTTGCGGCACCAGCGCCTCGGCGCGCTGCCGGCTGGCGCGTTCGAACGCCGGCGTTTCCGGAATCGAGCGGCGCACGTACCAGCCCACCGGCCCGATCAGCACGCCGAACACGAACGCGAGACGCCACGCGCCCGCGTTGATCTGCGCATCGCTGAACAGGTGCGTGAGCGCCATGCCCACCAGCCCGGCGAGCATCACGCCGCCGCCCTGCGACATCTGCTGGAACGACGAGGCGAAGCCGCGCCGCTGCTGCGGCGCGTTCTCGATAAGCAGCGCGACCGAGCCGCCGATCTCGCCGCCGGCCGAAAAGCCTTGCAGCAGGCGTCCGCACACCACGATCACCGGCGCGGCCACGCCGATCGACGCATACGACGGGCAGACCGCCAGCACCAGCGTGCTGGCCGCCATCAGCACCAGCGTCAGGCTCAACGCGCGGCGGCGGCCGGCGCGGTCCGCATAGCGGCCCAGCACCAGTGCGCCGAACGGGCGTGCGGCGAAGCCCACCGCGAACGTCATGAACGTCAGCAGCAGCGAACTGAATTCGGACTGCGTAGCGAAGAAGGTGCGCGAAATCGGCACCGCGAAAATGCCGTAGGCAATGAAGTCGTAGATTTCGAGCAGATTGCCGACCGAGGCGGCCGCAAAGGTCCTGCGTTCGGAGGACGCGGCTGGGTCGTGGAGTGCACCGGAGCGGTTCATGGGAGCGGTTCTGTCGATGTTGGAATAGGCCTCAATCTACCGTCCGCCCCCCTCGCCGCCGCCATACTATTCAAAAATAGCGGGGATACCCGAAAGGCATACCCCGAGGGAAAACGCCGATCCGGCAAGGGTTTTCGACCCGCCGCGCGCGGCGGGTCGCGGGTCGCTCCCGGCTGGCCGGAATGCTTTTGGCATGCAAGACTCCAGGCATTTCTTCAAGCACTTCGATTCCCGCATTTCACATGGATATCCGACACGTTCGTTACTTTCTCGCGGTGGCCGATTCGGGCAGCGTGGCGGCCGCCGCGCGGCAGTTGCACATCGTGCAGCCGGCCTTGAGCCGGCAGATCCGCGATCTGGAAGAGGAATTGGGCGCGCCGCTGTTTTCGCGCAGCGCGCGCGGCGTCGAGCTGACGGCGGCGGGCGAACAATTTGCGCTGGATGCGAGAAAGCTGCTGATCGATTTTCAGTCGGCGCGGCAACGCGCGCTGCGCGTCGCGCAAGGCAGCGCGGGCGCGCTGCGGCTCGGGCTGTCGCCCGCCTATAGCTGGCACCCGGCGATCCTCTCGCAGTTCAACCGGTTTCGCGAAGCGCAACCGGCCATCTCGCTGCGGGTGGAACCGATGCTGTCGTCCCTGCAACTGACGGCGCTGGCCAACGGCGAACTCGACGGCGGCTTTCTCGGCTGGCGCGATGTGCGCGACACGCGCTTCGACGCCATCACCGTGTTCGATTGCGGGCTGCGCATCGCCGTGCCGAAGCGGGGCGGCATCACGATGGAGGTGCCCGAACGGCTGTCCGATCTCGCGCAACTGCCGTGCGTCTGGTTCGATCGCGACACCTCGCCCGCCTACTACGACTTCCTGATCCGTCAATGCCAGCTTGCCGGGTTCACGCCGAACATCGTGCAGGTCGGCGGCGACACCACCATGATTCTCGGGCTGGTGGCCGCCGGGTTCGGCTATTCGATCGTGCCCGACAGCGCGCTGCATTGCTGCCCGTCGTCCACCGCGCTGATCGCGCACCCGGAGCTAACGCTGACCTACCCGGTCGAATTCGTCTGGAAGCGCGATCAACTGAACGGGCCGCTCGCACGCTTCATCCGCGACATGGAACCGCGCGTGCCGTTCGACCCGTATGCGACATGGGCCGGCGAAGCGCCGCAGCAGGCCGGCGTGCCGGCCTGAGAGGCGGCGCCCGGCGGTCCGCGATCAGAACTTGTGGCGGATCGCGAGATGCACGGCGGCCTGATGATCGGTGGACGAAGCGCTCAGGCTCGTGAGCGCCGCCACCGCATCCTTGCCCGTCGAATCGTGGCCCGACGCCTTCTGATACACGGCCGAAAAATACACGTCGGTCCGCTTCGACAATGCGTAGTCCGCACCGATCTCGCCCTGGTAGTAACGCGCGCCGGCATTGCTCGCGCCGTTGGCCAGCGTCACCGCATTGCTGCGCGTGTAGTCGAAGCCGGAGGCCAGCAGCAGCGCCGGCGTCAGTTGATAGCGCAGGCTCAGTTCCGCGTTGTTGAAAGTAGCGCTGCCGCCCGCGCGGAAGCCGGTGGCGCCGTTGCCGCCGAGGTCGAGGAAGCGCACGTTCGAGTAGGTCGCGCCGAGCGTGGCCGCGCCGATCGCATAGGTGCCGCCGAGCGCGATCACCTGGTACGAATTGGCGGACGCGTAGCCGGAATAGATCGGATTGCTGACGACAGCCGGCGTGGCAGCCGACGTGCTGTTGCCGAACAGGCCGCCCAGGTTCGACGGCGTGCGCGCGTTCAGATAGCCGATACCCAACGTGACCAGCCCGCCCGCGTAGCCCGCGCCGAGCGACCAGATCTGGTTCTGCGACACGCTGCCCGCCACGCCGCCGACGCTGTAGGTGCCGCCCCACGTGAAGCCGCCGTAGCGCGGGCCGACGTACTTGACCGTGTTGTTGGTGCGATACGAGTTGTTGAAGTTGTCGATGTCGCCCGCATGCGCTGCGATCGTGCCGCCCCATGCATCGGCCACGCTCAGGATGCCGACATAATCGACCACCGAATCGTATTGCCGGCCCAACGTGACGCGCCCGAAGCGCTCGCTGGCGAGCCCGACGAACGCCTGCCGGCCGAACATCAGGCCGCCCTGCCCGAGCTTGCCGCTGTTCACGTCGAAGCCGTTCTCCAGCGTGAATACCGCCTTCAGCCCGCCGCCCAGGTTCTCCTCGCCGCGCAGGCCGAACCGGCTGCCCTGCAGCATCCCCGACGACAGGTTGTACAGCGAATGGCCGCCCGCGTTCGACGTGTAGTTGATGCCTTCGTCGATAATCCCGTACAAGGTCACGCTGCCCTGCGCATGCGCGGCTTCCGTCATCGCGCCCAGCACCGCGATGGTGATCAACAGCTTCTTCATGCTCCAATCCCCTTGATCGAATTCGTATAGAACTACTGATTAGTTATTCCTGACGATTTCAGGAAAGGGGATGGTAGTGGCGATCAAAAATCGCGGGTATTACCTAAAAACTGGGTGCGCTATGCCTCGCGGGCATAGCGCGGCATGACGGCGCTAGGGCTTCACGTCATCCGGAACACCTCCGGCGCGGGGTTCAATTCCACGGTCTGATTGTCGAGCGCGCTCGACGGCGCGCAGCTTCGGCGTAGGCGTGGAGACATGGCCGCGCCCTGTTGACGGCATATGCCTCAGCCCGCCACTGCCGCGAGCCGCCTTTTCGACGGCGGCCGCGCGAATCGCGCGGCGCACCGCCGTGGCCTGCAACGCCCGCTCGACGATCGCGCGCGGCGCGACGAACGGCGTGCCGGCCTGGAACGGCGGCTCCGGGTCGTATTCGATCTGCAACTGGATCTGCTGGGCGACGTCCTCGCCGGCCACTTCGGCGGCCACGCGCAGAGCCATGTCGATGCCGGCCGTGACGCCGCCCGACGTGTAGAGGTTGCCGTCGATCGTCAGGCGTTGGTCGCTGGGGATCGCGCCGAACCGGCTCAACAGGCCGCGCGCCTGCCAGTGGCCGCCCGCACGGCGGCCGTTCAGCAGGCCGGCCGCGCCGAGCAGCAGCGAACCGGTGCAGATGCCGAAGATGTACTTGGCGGCAAGCGCGCGTTCGCGCACGAAGCCGACGATCTGCGGATCGAGCATCGCCTCGTCCGTGCCGGGGCCGCCCGGCACGACGAACAGGTCGTAGGCGGACGCGCCGGCGAAATCGGCGTCGGGCTGGATCACCAGGCCTTTGTCGGTGCGCACCGGCGCGCGACTCGGCGCGACGATTTCCACGCGCCAGCCGGGCAGCCGGCCGAGCACTTCGAGCGGGCCGGTCAAGTCCAGTTGCGTCATGTCCGGGAACAGCAGCAGGCCGGCGGTTCGGGTTTGGGGGGCGAGTTCGAGCGATGGGGTCATGGAATCCTCCGAGTGGTGACGCCATTGAATCAGCCCGCTTACTGGCAAAAAAGACAGAAAACGCGTATTTTTTGCCAATGCCCGCCCTTGCCTCCCCGCCCCCTCGCCGGATCGTGATTTTCGTGTTCGACGGCGCCCAGCCGATCGACGTGTCCGGCCCGCTCCAGACCTTCGACACCGCCAGCGAGGAGGCGATGGTCGAGCGTTACCGATGCAGCGTGGTGTCCGAGGATGGCGGCCCGCGCGGGCTGCAAGGCGGCATGACGGTGCTGACCGAGCCGTTGCCCGACGGGCGCTTCGACACGCTCGTGATCCCCGGCGGCCCGGGCGTGCAGGCGGCGCGCAAGTCGCCCGAGATCGTGCGGCAAGTCAGGGCGCTGGCCGAGCGCGCCGAGCGGGTGTGTTCGGTCTGCACCGGCGCGTTCCTGCTGGCCGAGGCCGGGTTGCTCGCGGGGCGCAAGGCGGCCACCCACTGGCGCGCGTGCGCGGCGCTGGCGCGGGAATTCCCGTCGGTGGAGGTGCAGCCCGATCCGATCTGGGTGCGAGACGGCCGGGTCTGGACCTCGGCCGGCGTGACGGCCGGCATCGATCTCGCGCTGGCGATGGTCGAGGCGGATTTCGGCAACGCGCTGGCGGCGCTCGCCGCGCGGCGGCTGGTGGTGTACATGCGGCGCTCGGGCGGGCAGGCGCAATTCAGCACGCCGCTGGCGCTGCAAACCGCCGACGGCTTCGGCACGCTGTTCGACTGGCTCGGCAAGAACCTGCACCGGCCGCTGAAGGTGACCGACCTGGCCGACGAGGCCGGCATGTCGCCACGCACCTTCATCCGCCATTTCACCGAGAAGATCGGCATGCCGCCCGGCAAGGCGCTGCAAGGCCTGCGCCTCGAACGCGCGCAATCGCTGCTGACCTCCACCACGTATTCGCTGTCGGAAGTGGCGCGACGCACCGGCTTCGGCCGCGAAGAGCGCCTGCGCAATGCGTTCGTCCGGCAGTTCTCGATCGGGCCGACGCAGTGGCGGCAGCGCTTCAGCGAGAAGCACGAGGCGTCGTAGTCGCAAGCAGCGCGAAGCCAATGCATGTGCTTGGTGGCGGTGCGTTACAACCCCGGCGACAACCCGCCATCGATCCGCAGATTCACCCCCGTGATGTAGCCCGCGAGCGGGCTGGCAAGAAACGCCACGGCGTCGGCGATCTCGTCGAGCCGCCCGACCCGCCCCATCGGCACCTGCGCGAAGCTCGGCAGCACGGCCCGCTCGATCGCCTCCCACGCGCCGTCGCGCTCGGCCAGCCCGCGCTCGGCGGCCACCTCGCGAAACCGTGCATCGAGCGCGGCGCTGTGGATCGTGCCCGGCGAAACGGCGTTGACCGTCACGCCGTCGGCCGCCACGGCCTTCGCCATCGACGAGGTCAGTGCATTGATCGCGGCCTTGCTGGCCGAGTAGTCGGGCGCGCTGGGCGGCGGGATGGTCGCGGCCAGGCTCGAAATATTGATCACGCGCCCCCAGCGGGCCGCGCGCATCGCCGGCAGCAGCCGCGTGGCGACGCGCACCGCGGCCAGCACGTTGCGGTCGTAGGCCGACGCCCACGCGCCGGCCTGCGTCGTGTTCCAATCGTCACGCGAGCCGCCCGAGCCGCCCGCGTTGTTGATCAGGATATCGATGCGTCCGGCGCGGGCCTGCGCATCGTCGACCAGCCGCCGCACCGCGTCGTCGTCCGTCAGGTCGCCCGTCACGAACGCGGCCCGGCCGCCCTGCCCGGCGATCTCGCCGGCCACGCGCGCGGCCAGCCCGGCATCGCGGCCATGCACCACCACCAACGCCCCTTCCCGCGCGAGCGTCCTGGCCAGCGCCTCGCCGATGCCCTTGCTGCTTCCCGTCACCAGCGCCGTCTTGCCGCGCAATTGCAAATCCATCGCCTATCCCTCACGCTTCGTCAACGAAGACGCCACGATAGGGAGCACGAGTGAACGAAACAAGTACGCACTTTTCGGTGCCCATGGCCCCCATCTCGCCCGAAGCGCGCGAGGCCTGCCTCGGCCCGGACGGCTCGGTCGCGCATGTCGCGCGCGTGATCCGCATGATCCACGGGCGCTGGAAGCTGCCGATCCTGTTCCGGCTCTACGCCGATCCGGCGCTGCGCACCTTGCAGTTGAAACGCGACCTGCCCGGCATCTCGCAGAAGATGCTGACCCAGCACCTTCGCGAACTGGCGGCCGACGGCCTGATCGAGCGCATCGATTTCGGCGAGAAGCCGTTGCGCGTCGAATATCAGTTGACGGAGCGGGGCCGGCAGTTGCTGCCGGTGCTGATTGCCGCGCGGCAGTTCTCGGCGCGCCATCCGGCGTGAGCACGGCATGGCGAACTCACCGCTCAAGCCTTCGCGAACTTGCGAATCGCATCCTCGGTCACGGGCGTGAACAGGTTGACGAGATTGCCGTCGGGATCCCGAAACAATACCGAGCGGTTGCCCCACGGCTGCGTGACCGGCATCTGCACGATGTCGGCCAGATGCGGTTCGAGCCGCGCGAACGCCGCGTCGACGTCGTCCACGCGAAACTCGACGATCATCGCGCGGTTGCTGCCGGGCGTGGCCGCGCCCGCGCCGAACAGGTCCATGGTGCGCTTGCTGCCGACCGCCAGCGTGCACGACGGCGACGCCAGTTCGGCGAAATCGTCGGTGTACCAGGTGGCCGTGAGGCCGAGCGTTTCGTAGAAGCCGACCAGCCGGCGAATGTCGTCGGTGATGATGCGGGTCGAGACGAAGTCCATGGGGTTTCCTCCTGAAGTCGATGTGTCGGCGCATGCTACGAGGAGGCTGCTGACACCGTGCTGTCAGCAGCACGGCAACCGGGCAACGCACGCTTCATTCGCGCCGGTTGAATTCAGAACTTCGCGCACGGCAATGACACGCGGCGCGGGCCGGCCCATCATGCGATGCGACTTCGCCACCCAACCGCCCGCCATGCCCAAGCCCATCGCCCTGCTTCTCCTGCGACTTCGCCCCCTGTTCGCCCTGTGCCTTGCCTCCACGCTGCTCGCCTCGACGGCGGGATGCCATGCGCAGGCCGAACCCGATGCGGCCGGCCAGATGTCGATGAAACCGTCCGTCACCTACCTGTTCCTGCTGCGCCGCACGCCGTTCTTCACGGCGCTGTCGACCGAGCAGTTGCAATGGGTGATCGCGCATTCGAAGGAATGGCAGGTGCGGGAAGGGTCCGTCGTCGATGCGTGCCGCGCCGGCGGCAGCGAAAACGCTTCGGATGACTGGATACTGCTCGACGGCGGCTGGGCAGTCGAACACGACGGCCGGGCCGAACGCGCCGGGCGCGGCGAGGCGGGGCAATGGTTCAACCGGACGGTGGCGAACGGCGCACGCTGCCGGCTGGTGGCGACCGAATCCGGCTACGTCATGAAGATCGCGCATGCGGACCTGCAAAACATGCTCGCACGCGGTTTCGACTTCGATGCGCCGTTGGCGGCCGGGCGCGCCTATTACCGGACGATGTTCGGCAACGGGCGCGTGAACGAGGCGCGGTGAATCAGCCGTGAATCGACCGGCCCCGCCCGCGTTCAGGCGAGGCTGTCGATCAGCGCCGCATTGAAAGCCTTCAGATCATCCGGCTTGCGGCTCGAAATCAGCGAACCGTCGCGCACCACGGGTTCATCCACCCAGGTGCCGCCCGCGTTGCGGATGTCGTCCTGCAGGCTCGGCCAGCTCGTCATCCTGCGTCCGCCGACCACGCCGGCCGACACCAGCAGCCAGCCGCCATGGCAGATCACGGCGATCGGCTTGTCGGCCCGGGTGGCCTCGGTCACGAAGCGGCGCGCCTCGTCCACCATGCGGATTGCGTCGCCGTTGACGACGCCGCCCGGCAACACCACCGCGTCGTAGTCGGCCGCGCTCGCCTCGTCGAACGTGCGGTCCACCTTGACGCGCGCGCCCTTGTCGACGTGCCGGAAACCCTGGATCTCGCCGTGCTGCGTCGAAATCACGTGCACCTGCGCGCCTTCGGCCGCCAGCGCGCGCTGCGGCTCGGTCAGTTCGACTTCCTCGAATCCGTCCACCGCGAGGATCGCGATCTTGCGTTGGTCGAGTGCGTTTGCCATGACGTGCTCCTGTTCTCGTTTGCGGCTCCGTATCGGCCGTCACGACATATCGAGCAACGACGGTGCCCGGCAAACGCGACGCGGGCACGAGGCGCGGGCGACGCGCCCCGGGTGATTGCTACACGGCTTGCAGAATTTACCCGGCGGCGTTCAGCGGACCCGACCCCAGCCGCCGAACGCCCAACAGCCGTCACGCGCCTCGAACGATCCGCTCCACCGCGTCGAACAACTGGTCCGCATCGAACGGCTTCTGCAACGCGGTCCAGGCGAAATCGAACGCCTGCATCCGCGACACGGCGTGGCCCGACGCGAAAATCACGCCGATGCCCGGATACCGCGCGAACGCCAGACGCGCCAGTTCCATGCCGTCGATGTCGGGCAAGGCCAGATCGGTCAGCAGGACGCCGCACGGCTCGGTTTCGAGCAGCTCGAGCGCCTTGCGCGGATGGTCGGCCTTGAGCACCGTCAGGCCATTCATCTCCAGCAGCATGGCGGTGGCCTCCAGCGAATCGATATCGTCGTCGACCACCAGCACGCGCTTCGCGGCGGCCGCGTCGAAGGCCGGTGCAGGCGATGCAGCCGGTTCCACCGCGATCGGCTCGCTCGCCATCACCGGCGCCGCCGGTGCCGCCGCCTCGCCAGCCGCGCTCAACAGCCGGCGCAGCCGGGTCGCCAGTTGCTGGCGGCTGTACGGCTTGCTCAACAGCTCGACGCCGGGGTCCAGCCGGCCGCCGTGCACGATCGCATTGCGCGTGTAGCCCGACGTGAACAGCACCTTGAGCGCGGGCAACTGCTGCTTGGCCAGACGCGCCATCTCCGGGCTGCTCAACGGCCCCGGCATCACCACGTCGGTAAACAGCACGTCGATGCGCGCGCCGCTGCCGATCACGGCCAGCGCCTGATGCGCGTCGCTGGCCTTCAGCACCTCGTAGCCGAGCCCCGTCAGCGTGTCGATCACGGTGGACTGCACCGACAGGTCGTCCTCCACCACCAGCACCGTCTCGCTGCCCTGCTGCGGCGTCTCGGGCGCGGCGCACGGCGCGGCGGCGAGCGCCTCGTACGTCATCGGGAAATATGCCTTCACGGTGGTGCCGTAGCCGACCTCGCTGTAGATGCGGATATGCCCGCCGCTCTGCTTGACGAAGCCGTAGGCCATGCTGAGGCCCAGGCCCGTGCCGATGCCTTCCGGCTTGGTGCTGAAGAACGGATCGAACGCGCGGGCCAGCACGTCGTGCGACATGCCCACGCCGTTGTCGGTCACGGCCAGCATCACGTACTGGCCCGGCAGCACGTCGGGCTCGGCCGCGACGTAGCCCTCGTCGAGCGTCTCGTTCGACAGTTCGAGCGTCAGCTTGCCGCCCTCGGGCATCGCCTCGCGCGCGTTGACGGCGAGATTGAGCACGGCGTTCTCGAATTGGTGCGGATCGAGCATCGCATACCCCAGGCCCGGCGCAACCACCGTATCGATCTCGATGGCGTCGCCGAGCGTGCGGCGCAGCAGGGCGTCCATCTCGCGCAGTTGGCGCTCGGGGCTCACCACCAGCGGTTGCAGCGCCTGCTGCCGGCCGAACGCCAGCAGATGCGCGGCGAGCCGCGAGCCGCGCTCGGTCGCGTCGATCGCCTTTTGCAGCCGTTCGAGCGTCCACGGGTCGTGCTCGTGGCGATGCGTGAGCAGATCGAGATTGCCGCGCAGCACCTGCAGCACGTTGTTGAAATCGTGGGCGACGCCGCCCGTCAACTGGCCGAGCGCCTCCATCTTCTGCGACTGGAACAGCGCGGCGCGCGCCTGGTCGAGCTGCTCGGCGGCCTTGCGGCGCTCCGTGATGTCGCGCGTCACCTTGGCGAAGCCCACGATCACGTCGTCGTGCCGAATCACGTCGATCACGACATGGGCGAGGAAGCGGCTGCCGTCGCGCCGCACGCGCCAGCCTTCCGCCTCGAAGCGCCCTTCGTCGCGCGCCGTCGCGAGCGCACGCTCCGGCACGCGATCCGCCACATCTTCGGGCGTGTAGAAGCGCGAGAAATGCGAGCCGACGATCTGCCCGGCCGTATAGCCCTTGATGCGCTCGGCGCCCGGGTTCCAGCTCACCACGCGGCCGTCGGGCGACAGCATGAAGATCGCGTAATCCACCACGCCCTGCACCAGCAGCCGGAACTGGCGCTCGTTCTCGAGCGCCGCGTCGTAGGCCGCCTTCTCGTCGCTGAGGTCGCGCACGACCTCGACGAAGCCCAGCAGCGTGCCGTCGTCGCCGCGCAGCGCGGTCATCACGACGCTGGCCCAGAACGGCGCGCCGCCGCTGCGCAGGCGCCAGCCGAGGCCGGCATGGTGGCCGTGTTCGACGGCCTCGGCCAGCGCACGGCCGGGCACGCCGGCCGCGCGGTCGTGCTCCGGATAGAACCCGGAAAAGTGCCGGCCGACGATATCGGCGCTCCGGCAGTCGTGAATGCGTTCGCCGCCGCGATTCCAGCTCAGGATGCGGCCGTCCGGCGCCAGCGTGCAGATCGAGTAATCCCCGGTCGTCTGCACCCATTGGCGCTCCCAGTCCCCCGCCGGACCGGCTTGATAGGTCGTTGTACTTGTCATGATTGGATTCGCGTTGGATCTAGACCAGCGGCCGAAGCTCGCCGGCTTCGTCGAAGCGCGGCAGATCGAGACGGAACGTGGTGTGATCGGCTTCGTGCGTCTCCACGCGCGCCGTGCCCTTGTGCATCTGGATCACCTTCTGGACGATGTTCAGGCCGAGGCCCAGGCCCGCGCGCTTGGGCGAGCCGGCCGCGCCCGGCCCGAAGGCCTCGAACAGGTGCGGCACCACGTTCGCCGCGATCACGCCGCGATTGCGCACCTTCACCACCACCCGGCCCGCGGCCTCGCCATCCACATCGACCGTCACCGGGCTGTCCGCCGCGCCGTATTGCAGCGCGTTGCTGACGAGGTTGGACACGGCCTGCCACAGCAGGTCGCCATCCCACACGCCGGCACAATCGCCGCGCTCGGTCACGACGATCCGGTCGCCGCCCTCGCTGGTGCGGAATTCGTCCGCCACCGCGCGGCACAGCGCGCCCAATTGCGCGGGCTGCCGCTGCATCTGCAGCCGGCCGCCTTGCAGGCGCGCCAGGTTCAGCAACTGATGCACCATGCGCGCCATGCGCAGCGAGCTGGTCTTGATGCGGTTCGCCACGGTGGCCGTCTGCGTGCCGGCCGGATCGCGCAGCAGGTATTCGGCCGAGGCCAGCACCGCGCCGAGCGGCGTGCGCAGGTCGTGGCCGAGCACCGCCATCAGCATCTCGTTCGCTTCGAGCAGGTCGCGGGTGGTCTGCAACTCCTCGGCCAGCAGCCGCTTGTGCCGCTCCAGCTGCACGAACACCTCGACCTTCGCCTTCAGGATCGCCGCATTGATCGGCTTGTAGAGGAAATCGACCGCGCCGGCCTCGTAGCCGCGAAACGTGCGCGACGCCTCTTCCGAGGTGGCGGTCAGGAAGATGATCGGCACGTGGGCGGTGCGCGAGCTGCCGCGCATCAGCGTGGCCAGCTCGAAGCCGTTCATGTCGGGCATGTTGACGTCGAGCAGCGCCAGCGCGACGTCATGCACCAGCAGCAATTCCAGCGCCGCGGTTCCCGATTGCGCCACCAGCAGGTTGACGCCATCCCGGGCAAGCAGGGCCTGCAACGCCGTGATGTTGTGGGCGATGTCGTCCACAATGAGAATGTTGACAGAAGCCATGGTGTGCATCAGGAGTAAACAGGCAAACTCGCCAGCCGGTTGGCCATCGCGAGCGGTGAAAGGATGGCGTCGGCGGCCCCGCGCGCGATCGCCGCGCGCGGCATGGTGGGCGCCTCCGCCGTCTCCGGTTGCTGCACCCAGGCCGTGCCGCCCGCGGCGCGAATGCAGGCCAGGCCGGCCGCGCCGTCGTCGTTGGCGCCCGACAGCAGCAAGCCCAGCAGGCGGCTGCGAAATCGATACGCGGCCGATTCGAACAGCACGTCGATCGACGGCCGCGAGAACCCCACCCGGGCATCCACCGACAGCGCCACCGTGCAGTCGTCGGCGGCGAGCATATGGTAATCGGGCGGCGCCAGATAAACGTGCCCGCCCCGCAGCGGCTCGCCGGCATCGGGCTCGATCGTCGGCAGCCGGCAATGGCGCGCCAGCGCCTGCGCCAGATGGCTCTGCGCATTGGCCGGCAAGTGCACCACCACCATCACGATCGCCGCAAAATCCGGCGGCAGCGCGCCGAGCAGCACGCCCAGCACCTCGACGCCGCCGGCCGACGCGCCGATCACCACGGCCTCGTAGGCGCGCGGTGCGGGCTCGGAGGGAAAGGAAGCTGCGCACGAGGTCATCAACGTTTCCGGTAAATGCGCTCGCGCTCGCGGAAATCCTCGAACGCCGGGTGCTGCCCCGAGAAGCGCAGGCTTTCCTTGATGCCGAGGCCGAGAAAGCCGCGCCGCACCAGCGTGCGCTCGAACAGCGCCAGCGCGCGATCCTGCAACGCGCGATCGAAGTAGATCAGCACGTTGCGGCACGACACCAGATGCGCCTCGAGAAACACCTCGTCGGTCGACAGGCTGTGATCGGCGAACACCACCCGGTCGCGCAGTTGGGTCGAAAAACGCGCGCCGCCATAGGCCGCGTGATAGTAGTCCGACAGCGAACGCTTGCCGCCGGCTTCCAGGTAATTGCGCGAGAACCCCGCGATGCGGTCGAGCGTGTAGATGCCGGCTTCGGCGCGCGCCAGCGCATCGGGGTTGATGTCGGTCGCATAGAACATCGTGCGCTCGGTGAGCCCCTCCTCCTCGAACAGTATCTTCATCGACCACAGCTCCTCGCCGTTGCTGCATCCGGCCACCCACACCTTGATCGACGGATAGGTCCGCAGGATCGGCAGCACCTGTTCGCGCAGCGCGCGGAAATAGGCCGGATCACGAAACATCTCGCTGACCTGGATCGTCAGGAACTGGAACAGCCGCGTGAAATCCTCCTCGCGGCGCAGGATGCGATCCTGCAACTGCGACAGGCTCGGCAGGCCGAACTCCGTCAGCGCCTGCGTGAGACGGCGGCGCAGCGACGGCATCGAGTAATGCCGGAAATCGTGCTGGTATTTCAGGTAGATCGCGTCGAGCAGCAGCTTCAGTTCGAGATCGAAATCCGACAGGCGCGGCTCGGCGTCCGGCGCGGCGGGGCCGGCCGGATCGTTCGGCGCGGCGGGATCGACGGGATCGATGGGGTTCATGCGGTCGATGTCCATCTCAGCGTTGCCGCAGCCAGACCCGGCAGAGCGACACGAGCTTGTCGATGTCGATCGGCTTCGAGATGTAATCGTCGGCGCCCGCCTCGATGCAGCGGATGCGGTCGTGCTCCATCGCCTTGGCGGTCAGCGCGATGATCGGCAACTGCAGGAAGCGCACGTCCTGGCGGATCGCGGCCGTGGCGGCCAGGCCGTCCATCTCCGGCATCATCACGTCCATCAGCACCAGGTCGATCTTGTGCCCTTGTTCGAGCACCTCCAGCACTTCGCGGCCGTTGCGCGCGATGAACAATTTCGCGCCGAGCGGCTCGATCACGTGCGACAGCGCGAAGATGTTGCGCGCGTCGTCCTCGGCCAGCAGGATCGCGCTGCCCTCGAACACGTCGTCGCGCTGGCGCACCGTGCGCAGCATGCGCTGCTGCTCGGGCGCGAGCGTCGATTCCACGCTGTGCAGGAACAGCGTCACCTCGTCGAGCAGGCGCTCGGGCGAGCGCGCGCCCTTGATGATGATCGACTTCGAATAGCGGCGCAGGCGGTGCTCCTCGTCGGCGGACAGCGTGCGGCCGGTGTAGACGATCACCGGCAGCAGCGCGCGCGCCGGGTCGGTCGCGAGCCGTTCGAGCAGGTCGTAGCCGGTGCCGTCGGGCAGCGCGAGGTCGGTCACCACGCAATCGAACTCGTTGCCGTCGAGCTGCTCGATGGCGCGCGCCAGCGTATCGACCGCCACGATGTCGGTGGTCTCGTTGCCGAGCAGCACGCGGATGCTCTCGCGCATCGCCAGGTCGTCCTCGATCACCAGCACGCGCTTGAGGCGATGTTGCAGGCGGCCTTCGAGGCGGCGGATCGCCGATTCGAGCGTGGCGCGCGCCGCCGGCTTCATCGTGTAGCCCACCGCGCCGAGGTGCAGCGCCTTCGCGGTGTGATCGGTGGCGGCCACGATATGGATCGGGATGTGGCGCGTCAGCGAATCGTTCTTCAGCCATTCGAGCACGGTCAGCCCCGAATGATCGGGCAGGCCCACGTCGAGCAGCACGGCGGTCGGCTGCATGTCGCGCACCAGCGCGATGCCCGAGCCGCCGTCGGCCGCATGCACGAAATCGAAATCGAGTTCGTGCACGAGATCGCGCAGGATGCCGGCGAACACGAGGTCGTCCTCGATCGCGAGGATCAGGCGGCCGGGCCGCTGGCGGTCATGCCGGTCGTCGGCGATCGATTGCGCCGCCGTGGCCGAGGCGGCGGCCGTCACGGCCCGCTCGTGCGGATCAAGCGACGGCGTGCTCGATGTACTCGATGCGCCCGATGCGCCGGTCGTGAAACCGGCCGCGCCGAACGTGGCGGCCAGGCCCGGTGCGTCGGCCAGCATCGGCACCGCATCGCGCAGCGCACGTGCCGAATGCAGCGCGCCGGCGTCCGGCGTGCCTTCTGCATCCACCGTCCACGCCGCCTCGGCCGGCAGCCACAGCGTGAAGACGCTGCCCGCGCCGAGTTCGCTCGCCACGCCGATCCGCCCGCCCAGCAATTCCGCGAAGCGGCGCGAGATCGACAGGCCCAGGCCGCTGCCGCCGTAGTGGCGGCTGGTCGAGCCGTCGGCCTGCTGGAACGCCTCGAAGATCATTTCGAGCTTGTCGGCGGCGATGCCGATGCCGGAATCGCGCACGTCGAAACGGATCTGGCCCGACGCGTCCGCCGAGATGGTCAGCGCCACCTCGCCGTGCTCGGTGAACTTCAGCGCGTTGGACAGCAGGTTGCGCAGGATCTGCACGAGCCGCTGGCTGTCGGTCACGATCGTCGCCGGCGCGCCGGGCGCGCGCGAAATCGTCAGCGCAAGCGGCTTGGCGGCCGCGATCGGCTCGAACATCTCGCGCAGCGACTGCATGACCGGTTCGAGCGTCACCCACTCGGGTTCCATCGTGACCTGCCCGGCCTCGACCTTCGACAGATCGAGAATGTCGTTGATCAGGTTCAGCAGGTCGCTGTTCGAGCTGTGGATGGTTTCGGCGTAATGGACCTGTTCCTTGGTCAGATTGCCGCCGCGGTTTTCCTGCAGCAGCCGCGCGAGAATCAGCGAGCTGTTCAGCGGCGTGCGCAGCTCGTGCGACATGTTGGCCAGGAACTCGGACTTGTAGCGGCTGGTCTGTTCGAGTCGCGCCGCGTTGGCCGAGATCGACTCCTGCGCCGTCACGAGTTCTTCCTTCTGCCGCTCCAGGCGCTGCGCGTATTCCTCGAGTTGCGTGTTGGTCTGCTCGAGCTCGGCCTGATGCGACTGGAGCCGCGCCTGCGAATCGGTCAGCGCCCGCCCGCGCTCCTCCAGCCCTTCGTTGGCCACCCGCAGTTCTTCCTGCTGGACCTGCATTTCCTCGTTCAGCAGTTGCGCTTCCGCGAGCGTGTCCTGCAGGCGCTCGCGATATTGCGCGGCGGCGAGGAAGTCGCCCGTGCTGTTGGCGATCAGTTCCAGGAATTCGAGGTCGCGCGCCTCGATATCGCGCATGAAGGCCATTTCGACCACGCCGTTGACCGCATCGTCGCTCGTGACCGGCAGCACCACCAGGCCGCGCGGCGCGCTGCCGCCGAGGCCCGACGTCACCATCAGGTAGTTGTCGGGAATGTCCTTGAGCACCACCGTGCGGCGCGACGTGGCGGCCTGGCCGATCAGGCTTTCGGCGTCGCGGAAGCTGCGGGCGCCGCCGGCGGCGGCATCCGCGCTGAAGCCGTGCGTGGCGACCCGGCGCAGCTCGCCGCTGGTCGCGTCGCGCACGTAGAGCGCCGAGACGAACGCGTCGAGGTAGTGCGCGAGGAAATCGAGCGTGGCCTGCCCCACCGAGGCGGCGCTGCTCTGCCCGACCATCTTTTCCGCAAGCAGGCGCTGGCCCGAGCGCACCCACACCTGCCGTTTCAGCACGTCGGTGTGTTCGACCTGCTGGCGCAGCGCGTCGTCATAGGTGCGCGACAGTTCGAGCAACTCGCGCCGGCCGCGCCACGCCAGGAACGCGCTGACCAGCACGCTGAACAGCACGAACACGCTGACGAGCACCGCCGTCAGGCTCCGGGCGGCGTCGCCGCGTTGCTGGCGCAGCGCCAGTTCGACGTCGAGGAAGCCCGCGAACTCGCGGCGGATTTCGTCGAACTCCTGCTGGCCGCGGCTCGAACGCACCGCGCCGCTGTAATCGAGGTTCTTGCGGCGCAGCTCGATGATGTCGTCCGCGTTGCGGTTCCAGCGCGTCTGGATCGCCTGGATGCGCTTGAGCGTCTCGACCTGGGGCGGGTTGTCGGCCACCAGTTTCACCAGCCCGTCGATCTCGGCCTGGAAGCGGCCTTCGTCGAGTTCGTAAGGCGATAGAAAGCGTTCGTCGCCGGTGATCAGGTAGCCGCGCATCGACGCCTGGCGTTCGACCGCCAGCCGCATCATTTCGTTGGCATTGCCGATCACCCGCTCCGAGTGCTCGACCCAGCTCATGGTGGAGGTCAGATACAACACCAGCCCGATGAACACCGCGACGCTCACCAGGCCCATACCGAGCGGTAACGCGATATTGCGCTGGATGATCTTGCGGAAAGTGAGCGGGTCGAGAGCTTCGGTCATTGGGTCCTTTGTGCTTTTTAATCCGCGCATCGGCCGGCAAATGCCTCGACTTCGTCCGGATGAGCGGACGCGGGAATCGGGCGTGCGGGAACGGGTCGGCGGGTAGCGCACCCGCACTTTACAGGGCATGGATCGCTCGCGAAACTGCGATCTCGCTGTGGGGCGCGGTGGAGGGGGTTGGCGGCGCTGCGACTTGCCGGGTTTGGGTCGATTTTTGGGGCGGCTTTGAGTCGGCTTCGGGGCGGCTTTCTGCCCGGTCGCTGCGCGTCGGTCGCCCGGCCGCCCGGCCGCCCCGGTGCCGCCGGCCCGGCTGCGTCGCGCCGGCAGGCGACATCGGCCCTCGCCACGGCTCGCTTTTTTACAAACCGGCAGCAGGATTTGCGTGACGCCGGCCGGCCGGACCGCGCGAATCGCCGGGCCAACCGGATGCTCCGACGCACGGGTGCGCTGCCGCCGCGGCCGGACCGCCGCGAATCGGCCTGCCGACCGGCCCTCCCCGCCGCACGGCACGCCTCTTGCGGATATCTCGATCCATCCTGCGAAAACCCGAACTCGGGCCGCCCCGCGCGCGGCAAGCGGGAATGCGGCACGGCGGAAAGCCCTTCGCCATCCGAATCACTCACGGAGCACGCGATGCCTGCCATGATCTGGAAAGGAGCGGTCAGCTTCGGGCTGGTCCATGTGCCGGTGCAACTGGTGCCGGCCACGCGCACCGTCAAGCCGTCGTTTCACCTGCTCGACCAGCGCTCGATGGACCCGGTCGGCTACCGGCGCGTGAACAAGCGCACCGGCCGCGAGGTCCCGCGCGAGGACATCGTGCGCGGCTACGAATACGAAAAGGAACGCTACGTCGTGCTGAGCGACGACGAGATCCGCGCCGCGAACCCCGAATCGACGCGCTCGATCGACATCGTGACGTTTGTCGAGGCCGCCGCCGTGTCGTTCCTGTATCTCGATACGCCGTATTACCTGCTGCCCGACCGCAACGGCGAGAAGGTCTATGCGCTGCTGCGCGAGGCGCTCGTCGATACCGGCAAGATCGGCATCGCGCACGTGGTCATCCACGAGCGGCAGCATCTGGCGGCGCTGATTCCGGTCGGCGCGGTGCTCGCGCTCGACCTGCTGCGCTGGGATAACGAACTGCGCCCGCTCGACGAGTTCGCGGCCGGCCGGGCCAGCGCCCGGAAGGCCGGCGTCAGCGCCCGCGAGCGGCAGATGGCCGGCAAGCTGATCGACGACATGTCGGGCGACTGGTCGCCGGACGCCTATCGCGACACGTTTCGCGACGACATCCTGGCGCTCGTCGAACGCAAGATCAAGGCCGGCAAATCGAAGAAGGTCGAAACCCCCGCCGCCGGCAAGCCGCGCGCGCCGTCGAACGTTCTCGACCTGACCGAGCTGCTGCGCCGCAGCCTGAGCGGCAAGCGCGGGCGGCAGGCAAACGGCGGGGCGCGGCCCGAGGCCGCCGCGAGCGACGGCGGCGGCGGTCGCAACAATCGCGACAATCACGACAAGCCGGTTCGCAAGAAGGCGGCGGCGAAGGCCGCCAAGGCCGCCGGGAAAGCCGCCCCGGCCGGCAAGCGCGCGCCGAAGGAATCGACATCGGCATCGACGAAAAAGAAGCCCCCCGGCAAGACGGCGACGAAACAGGCTGCCGCCAAGCGCCCCGCCGCGAAGAAAACGGCCGCCGCCAAACCGAAGGCCGCCGCGGCCGCTCGCGGCAACGCGCCCAAGCGCCGGGCCGCCTGAGCCCGAACCGATACCGGAGCGCCGATGCCGACCCGCAAGCTCGCCGACTACCGCCGCAAGCGCCGTTTCGACGCGACGCCCGAACCGAGCGGCGCGCCCGCGCGCTCGGCCCGCCCGGCCCCGGCCGCCCGCGCCGCCCCGGCTGCGCTGCGGTTCGTCGTGCAGGAGCATCACGCGCGGCATCTGCATTACGACTTCCGGCTCGAACTCGACGGGGTGCTCAAATCCTGGGCCATTCCGAAGGGGCCGAGCCTGGACCCTTCGGTCAAGCGGCTCGCCGTGCAGGTCGAGGATCATCCGCTCGATTACGGCGCGTTCGAGGGCGACATTCCCGCCGGCCATTACGGCGCCGGCAGCGTGCGGATCGACGACGCCGGCCACTGGATTCCGGACGGCGGGCAGGCCGGCGCGCGGCGCGGCTACCGCGACGGCAAGCTCACATTCGCGCTCGAAGGCGGCACGCTGCACGGGCGCTGGTCGCTGGTGCGCACGCGCTCGATCGGGCACGGCAAGCAGGCATCGTGGCTGCTGATCAAGGCCCGCGACGAGGCGGCGAGCGAGGTGCCGGGCAGCGCCAACAAGGTGAAGCGCCGCGCCAAGGCCTCGTCGAGCGCTGCAAAGAGCAAGGCGGCTCACGTCACACCGGGCACCACCGCGAAGACGAATCGCCGCGCCAAGGCCTCGCCGAGCGCTGCAACAAGCGAGGCCGTCCGCGCCGCACCGGGCACCACCGCCAAGGCAAACCGCAGCGCCAAAGTCTCGTCGAACGCCACGCCGAGCGAGGCCGTCCACGCCACACCGGGCACCACCGCCAAAGCGAAGCGCCATGCCAAGCCCTCGCCGAACACCGCCCCCGCAGGCCGCCGCGCCGCCCTGCCCGAGCGCCTCACTCCCCAGCTCGCGACGCTCGTCGATGCGCCCCCTCCCGGCGACGATTGGCGCTACGAAATGAAATTCGACGGCTACCGCGTGCTGATCCGCATCGCCGGCAGCGGCCGGCGGCGCTCGGTGCAAATCTACACGCGCGAGGGCAACGACTGGAGCGCGAAATTTCATACGCAGTGCGAAGCCCTCGCCGCATTGCCGGTGCGCAACGCCTGGTTCGACGGCGAGGCGGTAGTGGCCGACCCGAACGGCGTACCGAGCTTCGCGGCGCTGCAACAGGCGCTGTCGTCCGGCGACGACGGCGCGATCACCTTGTTCCTGTTCGACGTGCCGCATCTGGATGGCCGCGCCTTGCAGGATCTGCCGCTCGATGCGCGTCGCGCGCTGCTCGCGCAGCGGCTCGGCGAAGCGGCGTCGCCCCATCTGCGGCTCTCGCCGACGCTCGACGGCGAGCCGGCCGAACTGCTCGCGGCGGCGGCCGAGGCCGGGCTCGAAGGCCTGATCGGCAAGCGCGGCGGCAGCCGCTACCGCGCCGGGCGCGGCGACGCGTGGATCAAGCTGAAATGCCGGCAGCGGCAGGAGTTCGTGATCGGCGGCTACACCGATCCGCAAGGCAGCCGCGAAGGCCTCGGCGCGCTGCTGCTCGGCGTGTTCGACGTGCCGGGCGAGCGCAAAAGCACCGCGAAACTGCGCTATGCGGGCCGCGTCGGCACCGGCTTCGACCGGCGCCAGCTCGCGTCGCTGGTGCGCCAACTGCAGGCCGTCGAGCGGGCGCGCACGCCGTTCGCGACACCGCCGAAACCGCGCGGCGGCGGCGCCGTGCACTGGGTCGCGCCCACGCTCGTGGCCGAATGCGAGTTCGCGAACTGGACGGCGGACGGCCTCGTGCGTCAGGCGGCGTTCGTCGCGCTGCGCGACGACAAGCCCGCTTCGCGGATCGTCCGCGAAACACCCGCGCCCGCGCCGACACCCGCACCGCGCGCACCCGGCAAGCCGCCCTCCGCCACGCCCCCGGACCGACGAACCATGACGAAACAGCGCAACGACGCCGACCTTCACGGCGTGCGCATCACCCACCCCGAGCGCGTGATCGACGCCGACAGCGGCGCGACCAAGCTCGACCTGGTGCGCTATTACGCGGCGCTCGCGCCGTGGCTGCTGCCGCAACTGCACGGCCGGCCGGTGTCGCTGGTGCGGTACATGAAGGGCGTCGGCGGCCCGTCGTTCTTTCAGAAGCACGCAGGCAGGCAAGGCATGACGTTCGTCACGCGGCATCCCGGGCTCGACCCCGGCCACGACGCGCTGATCACGCTCGACGACGCAACCGCGCTGATCCACGCCGCGCAATTCGACACCATCGAATTCCATACCTGGAACGCCTCGATCGACCGGATCGAGCGCCCCGACCGGCTCGTGTTCGATCTCGACCCGGACCCGTCGCTGCCGTGGCGCGCGATGACCGACGCGGCGGGGCTGGTGCGCGCGCTGCTCGACGAACTCGGGCTCGAATCGTTCTGCAAGACGAGCGGCGGCAAGGGCCTGCACGTGGTCGCGCCGATCAGCCGCCACACGTCGTGGGACGACGCGCGCGATTTTTCGCAGGACGTCGCCCGGCACCTGGCCGCGACGCTGCCCGAACGCTTCACCGCGACGATGGGGCCGAAGCACCGGAAGGGCCTGATCTTCGTGGACTATCTGCGCAACGGGCGCGGCGCGAGCACCGTGGCCGCCTACTCGGCGCGCGCGCGGCCCGGGCTCGGCGTATCGGTGCCGCTTGCCTGGGACGAGGTGCCGGCGACGCGCGGCGGCGCGCAATGGACCATCGCGAACGTCGCCGCGCGGCTCGCGGCGCTTGAACGCGACCCGTGGGACGGCTACGGCGACGTGCGGCAACGGCTGACCGCCGCGATGCGCAAGCGGCTCGCGCCCGGTTCGGGTTGAGGCCGGGCGGCGCGCCCGCATCGATGCGGGCGCGGGCATGAATGCTGCGGCACGTTCCGCATCCCCCTCACCGCCCTGTTTCCAGCCCCGGACCCCTGCCATGCAAACCGACCGACTCGATGCCCGAGAACTCGACTACTGGACCTTGCGCGCCCTGGCGCATGACGACCGCCCGCTGGTGTTCGTCGCCACCGAACCGCAGATCGTCGCCACCGTCGCCAGCGGCGATTTCTCGCGAATGGACCAGCGCGTGTCGGCGTCCACCGATTGGGCGGATGCCGCCGCCGTGCTCGAGCGCGTCGCCGACCTGCGCGCGACCCGCCTCGACGACGGCGTCACCCGCGTCGAAGCGCGCTTCGCGGGCTTGCCCGATCTGACGCTCGCCGCCCACGGCGAAGGCCCGACCTTGCGCGTGGCGCTGTTGCGGGCGTTTGTCCGCGCACGCTTCGGCGACACGGTCGGGCCGGTGCCCGGCGAGCCGCACGTCGTGCAAAACGGGCAAGTGACAGCGCACCAAGCCGGCGCGCCGCTGCCGCACGGCGGCCAGCGCCGCGATGCGCCGCGCGACACGCACGAGATCGGCGCGCTGCCGCGCCCCTAGCCCGCCCGGCCGGTCGAACGCAGGATCGCCTGCGCGAACTCCACGAAGCCCGCACCGCCCGGCCCGCGCGTGATCCAGCGCGGCGCCACCGGCAGGTGCGGCAGGTAATCCACCACCGTGCTGACGCCGGCCGTGTGCGTGAAGAACGCGAACATCGGCGCGTCGTTGGTGGAATCGCCCGAATAGGCGACCGACGCGCGGGCGGCGTCGGCGTCCAGGCCATAGGTGTCGGCCAGCACGCGCAGCGACATCGTCAGCTTGTCGTAGCCGCCGATCCAGCCGAGCACCCAGAGGTTGTTGATCGTCGCATCCGCCCCGGCCTGCCGCAGCGCCTCGACGAGGCGGCGGTCGGCGGCCTCGCCCGTGCGGCGATAGGCGAGGCTCGTCAGGCGGAACGCCTGATCGTCGGCTTCCCGCGCCTCGGGCACGGCGCGTTGCACGGCTCGCGCCACCGCCTGCAGTTGCGCGCGCACCGGTTCGAGCCGGTCGGGCGCGTGCCAGAACCGGCGCTCGACCTCGTGCCCGTGCGCGCCGCGCCGCAGGAACAGGCCGCCGTTCTCCGCAATCACGCCGTCGACCGGCCACATCCGGGCCATCTGATCGCACCACCCGGCCGGCGCCGCCGTGACCGGCACCACGCGAATGCCGCCCGCCTCCAGTTGCGCCAGCGCCGTATAGGTGTCGGCGGACAGCCGGCCTTGGTAGGTCAGCGTTTCGTCCATGTCCGTGAGCACGAACCGGACGGCCGAGAATTGATCGGCGCGGGCGTCGGAAAGGGGTTGCATGATGGCCGGTGGGCAGGAATGGCCGCAAATTATGACGGGCTAGCGGGCCGGCGCTTCGTCGAATTGCGCGAATGCATATCGCGATTCGTCGATAACGGCGGCGCGCGGCGCGCTTGTCCGCCGCAATGCGACGAATTTGTCGCCGTCACGCGTCCGCGCCCAGCCATCGCCGCGAGGGTTCGCATTGCGCGCCCTGCCGAGCGCCGGTGGGCAGCTTCGCCGACGGCCTTGCGCCGAGCGCCTCGGCGCGCGCCGGCCGGTTGGATATCGGCGCGCACGACGGCGAATCGGGCCGCGACATTCGCGTTTTCCTCGCCTACGCCGGCCCGTCGCGCGCCATCACGCGCCGTCACGAGCCACCCGCCGCGCGTTGACACGGCCGATTCCGCCACGTACGCTGCGCGACTGCAGTGAGACGTCCTGTCCACTTGCCGTAAGCGTTTACGTCAATCAACGCGCAATCGGGTTCCGGCACGTTCGCCTCGCCGAGGAACCCATGCGCTCGAGATTCGCGTATGCACATCCGCTCTTACGGCTTTCCCGCCTTTCTGTCGTCCCTCCCGGCTTCGGCCCGTTGCGCGTTGGCGCTCGGCTTTTGCATCGGCTTCGCGGACGGCGTGATGCTGCCCTTCCTCGCGCTGTGGGCCGAGCACGTGGCCCATGTGTCGTCGCGCTTCGTCGGCCCGTTGCTGGCCTGCTATTCGGCAGGAGAACTGATCGCCACGCCGTGGCTCGGCGGCGCGGCCGACCGCTGGGGCCGCCGGCCCGTGCTGCTTGCGTCCTTGCTCGGGGTGGGCGGCGGCTTCATGCTGCTGCCGTTCTGCCAGGGCGCCATCGAGATCGCGGCGGTGCTGCTCGCGATCGGCGTGGCCGAATGCGCACTGCATCCGACCGTCTCGACCGTGATCGCCGATGTCGTCGCGCCGGCCCGGCACCGGCAGGCGTTCGCGTGGGCGCGCGGCGTCTCGGGCCTCGGCCGGATTGCCGGGCCGGCGACCGGCGCGATGCTCGCCGCGCCAGCGCTCGGCGGCGTGTTCTTCGGGGCGGCCGGCGCCTTGCTGGCCGGGGCGTTGATGGTGCTCGCATGGATGCCCGAAACGCGTCACCCCGGCAGCCATCACAACGAAGAGGAAGACGAGGACAACGAGCCGGGCCTCGCCGGCCTGCTGCCGGCGTTTCGCGACCGGCAGTTGGCATCGATGCTCGGCTGGCTGCTGTGCGTCGAGATCTGCGCGGGCTGGGTGCCGGCCGTGCTGCCGCTGTTCGCGCACGACACCGGGCTGCTCACGCCCGCGCAGGTCGGCTGGCTGTTCACGTATGGTGCGGCGCTGCTGGCCGGGTTGCAGGTGGCGACGGCGGGCAGGCTGGCCCGTGTGGACGGCGGCGCGCTGGTCTGGAGCAGCGCGCTCGCGCTGGCCGCCGCGTTCGCGGCGATCCTGCTGCTCGGCGGCGTGGCCGGGCTGGCGGTCGGCATGACGCTGCTGTCGCTGAACCAGATGCTGCTCGGGCCGTTGGTGCCGGCCACGCTCGGCGCGCTCGCGCCGCCGCATCGGCGCGCCGTGTACATGGCGGCCGGCTCGGTCGTCAACGATCTGGAAGACACGCTCGGGCCGGCGATCGGCACGCTGGTGTACGGGGTGTCGCCGCGCCTGCCCTGGATCGTCGGCATCCCGCTCGCGCTCGGCGCGGGTTTCGCGTTGTCGAAACGAATGCGGCGCATGCAGCGGGCAGGCCGCCGCGAGGCGGAATCGGACAGCCGCGCGCCGGAACTGTGAGCAAGATGCCGTGCGCAGGCGACGGCGGCAGCCGCCGCCGAGGCGCTGGCCGTGCTTCGGCCCGCGCCAGCCGGCCGGGCGGGGAAAAAGCGCTGATCGGTCACACCGTCATTTCCCGAACACCGAGCCGGCGAACGCGGCCAGATCGCGATTGAAACGCGCCGGCTCGTCGGCGAACGGCGCGTGCCCCGAGTCGGGGTACACCTCGGTGACGATGCGCGGATTGAGCTCGGCCGCGCGCGCGAGCGTGGCCCGGGTGTCGACCAGCGCGTCCTGTCCGCCATAGAGGAACAGCAACGGCACGCGTGCGCGGCCGAGGCCGCCGGCGGCGAACACCGTCATCGACGGCACCGCGCGCTGCATGTCCCACGACGCCATCGCGGCATTGGCCAGCAAGCGGTCGAACGTCGCCGCATCGGGTGCGCGGTTGAAACACAGCGCGACGAAGCTGCGCTCGCCATCGAGATGCGTCTTCAGATCGGGCGCGGTCATGTCCCGGTAGACCTCGGGATGACTGACGATCTGCCCCGCCGCGAGTTCGACCACGCCGTCCACATACACCGCGCCCGAGATCGCGCGATCGCCGTACCTGGCGAGGTAGTTCGAGATCACCACGCCGCCCAGCGACCAGCCGACCACGATCGGCTTGCGCGCATGCGAGCCGGCGATCACGGCCGCGAGATCGTCGGCCCAGCGGCCTCCGTCGTGGTATGGCTCGGCACCGGCGGGCTTGTCGGACAAGCCGTGCCCGCGCAGGTCGTAGGTGATGACGCGGTATGGGCGCAGGTCGGGGCTGCCGACCTGCGCGTCCCAGTTCAGGTGGCTGCCGAGCAGCCCGTGCACGAACACGATCGGCGGGCCGTCGGGGTTGCCGCTTTCCTGCACCGCGAGCTTGACGCCGTCCGGCGAGGTGACGGTGTAACTGGCCGACGCGGCCCTGGCGGCCGGCGACGACGCGATCAGGGCCACGGCCCAGAGGCCGGCCAGCAGCAAACGATGGAAGAGTCGGGTGGACATGCGCTTTCCTGTGAAGGTTGACGAGCCGCTCAGTCTCAACCCTCACACTGATGTGAGAGTCAAGCGCTTCGTGCTAGGCTGCCCTTCATGAAAAATCCGCCCTTACCTGCCGCCCCCGCCTGGCTGACCATCGGCGACCTGTCGCAACGCACCGAGGCGAGCGTGCGCTCGATCCGGCACTACGACGATCACGGCCTGCTTGCGTCGGTGCGCGCCGGCAACGGTTATCGGATGTTTCCCGAGAAAGCCGTCACGCAGGTCCGGCAGATCCAGCGCATGATCGCCACCGGCTTCACGATCGACGACATTCGCGGCTTTCCCGATTGCATGCTGCTGATCGAGGGCGCACGTTCATGCGACCAGATCACCGGCGCGCAACGGCAACGGCTCGAAGCGATCGACCGCCAGATCGCCGATCTGGAAAAGCGTCGTGCGCGATTGATCAAGACGCTGCTGGAAGGCGCGGTGCCACCGGTCGAATGAGGCGCGGGTATCTGAACCCGGTTTGACCGACGGCCTGAACCGAAGCAAGGGTTCAGGCCGTGGAAGAGGAAACGGTAGTGAATCGAAAAAACCGCGATTACTGATACGCGCACACCTTGGCGGTGTCGTTCACCCAGCACGCGCCGTCGCGCTTCAGGATGCCCAGATCCGAATGCGCATGCGTGGCGCCCGGCTCCTCGTTCCAATACCCGTGCGCGCCCTCGTCGTCCATCAGCACGTAGGCAAAATACTTGGCCGGATGCTTGCCCCCGGCTCCGATCGAAAACGTGCCGTGCTCCTCGAGTTTGACCTCGCAAGGCCCGTCGAGATAAACCTTCTGATTCACCTGCAGCAGGCAGCGCCCGGTTTTGGCATAAGCCGAGGCCGGCGCGGCGACCACGGCCAGTGCGAGCAAAAGCAAGGGAATGGTTTTCACGTTGTTTTAATCTCTCAGGTTGATCGAAAGCGAAGATATAGCATGATTTCAAGTACCGTCAATGGCAATCCCGGCCCACCGGCGGCGGGAAAAGCCGATGCTGGAATCCGCGCATTTTCGTTTCAAACCGGCACCGGACATGAGCGTGTTTCCCGGCTTCGCACGCGAGATCGCCGGCACGGCGCGCGAGAACATCACGCTGTTCGTCACGATCGGCAGCCACATGAAAATGGCCGGCAGTCCAAACGACTGCCGGCCATCTTGATCGAGGCACAACCCGCGCCGCCTATTCGCCGCGCTCACCGCCCAACTCGACGCCCGCCAGCAACTCGCTGAACCGCGCCATCTCGGTGTGATCCTTGCCATGCCCGAGCGTATTGACGGCCGCGCCCCACAAATCGCGGCACAACGACGAAAACGGCGCGGACACCCCGCCTTCGCTGGCCACCGTCAGCGCGATGCCGACATCCTTGGCCAGCAGATCCAGGCCGAAATTGCTGTTGAACGCACGCGACAGCACGAACTGCTTGAACTTCTTTTGCGTGCTGTTGTTCATGCCCGTCGAGGCATTGAGCACGTCGACCATCTTTTCCGTGTCGAGGCCGAACTGCTGGCCGATCAACAAGGCCTCGACGCCGATCAGAAAGCCGCCGGCCGACACTAGGTTGTTCAGCGCCTTCATCGCCTGCCCCGCGCCGATCCCGCCCACTTCCGTCACGCTCGTGCCCATCCGGCGCAGCAACGGCATCGCGCGTTCGACATGCTGCTGCTCGCCGCCGGTCATGATGGCCAGCTCGCCAGTGAGCGCGCGCGACACGCCGCCCGACACCGGCGCGTCGATCATCGCGTGGCCGGCCGCGGCCAGCTTCGCGGCGAGCGCCTGGGTGACGGTCGGCACGCCGGAGGTCATGTCGATCACGAGCGCGCCCGGTGCGAACGTGTCGGCGAGCGGCAGCAACGTTTCTTCGACATGGCGGCTGGTCGGCAGGATCGTGATGACGGCATCCGCGCCCTGCACCGTATCGGCCAGCGTGGCCGGCGCCGCGCCGCCCACCTCGGCGGCGAAGCGCTCGCCGCGGCCGGGCGCCACGTCGAACACGGCCACCTCGAACCCGCCTTCCACCAGCCGCGCCGCCATCGGCCAGCCCATGTTGCCGATGCCGACGAACGCGACCTTGCCGAAGCCCCCGGCGCTCACTTCAACGCCCCTTCGGCCACCAGCACCTCGTGCGCCGCCTTGAACGCCTTCAGGCCGTAGGGGATGCCCGAGTACGCCGTCGCATGCAGCAGCGCCGCCTTGATTTCCTCGACGCTCACGCCGTTGTTCAGCGCGCCCTTGACGTGCAGCTTCAGCTCGTCGGTGTGTCCAGCGACGGTCAGGATGCCCATCTGCATCAGGCTGCGCGTCTTGCGGTCCAGCGTGGCGTCGCCCCAGGCCCAGCCCCACGCCCACGAGGTCGTGGCGCGCTGGAACGACATCATGAAGTCGTCGGCCTTCTCCATCGATGCATCGACGTACGCGGCGCCAAGCACCTCGCGGCGAATCGGCATGCCTTTCTGGAACAGTGCGTCGTCTTCTTTCATGATTCAACTCCTTTGTTGAGAACTATCGATTCAGAGGGGGTGACCGATTCCAAGGACCGGCCGGTCGTACGCGGGCCGACCAGGGCGACGACGATCGCCACCATGAGCCAGCACGCCGAGATATACGAAAAGACGCTCAGGTAGCCCGCGCTCACATACAGCGCGCTGACGATGAACGGGCCGACCACATTGGTCAGGCGTCCTATGCCATAGCAGAACCCGGTGCCCAGCGAGCGCAGCCGCGTCGGATACGATTCGGGCGTGTAGATATAGAGCGTGGCGTTCATCAACTGGATCGAGAGCGTCACGAGCGCGCCGAAGATCACGATGAACAGCGGCGACGGCGCGAGCCCGTACGCCACCCCGCTCACCGCGATCACGACGGCATCGACGGCCACCACCCACTTGCGCTCGAAGCGCTCGACCACCGCCGTGCCGAGCCAGGCCCCGATCGGGTTGCAGATGGCGATCAGGCTCGCGTATTCCAGCGAATGCGCCACGCTGAAACCGCGCGCCACCAGCAGCGTGGGCACCCACGCCACGAAACCGTAGAAGCCCAGCGTCTGGAACACCCAGATCAGCGTGAGCCCGATCGTCTGCGCGCGGTAGCCCGGCGCGAACAGGTCGCGCACGGCCACCGGCTCGGCGCGGGCGGTGCCGGTTTCCACCGGCATCGCGGCCAGGGATTCGTTCGGATCACTGATTACCGTGCCGGCCGCGCGTTCCAGCTTGTCCACGGCGATCCGGGCTTCCTGCATGCGCCCTTTCAGCATCAGCCAGCGCGGCGATTCGAGCAGCCGCAGCGCAAACGGCAGCACCAGCAAGCCCAGGCTGCCCCACACGAACACCAGCCGCCACGCCCACGGCTCCATCGGCACCACCAGCCGCGCGACCCAGGCGGTGGCCGGAATGCCCATCAGCCCGAGCATGAAGATCGTGCTCATTACCTTGCCGCGCACGCGCGCCGGGAAGAACTCGCTGATGTAGACGTTCGCGATCACCGTCATGGCCGACAGGCCGATGCCGGTCAGGAAACGGAAGGTAGCGAGCGAATAGATGTCCCACGACGCCGCGTTCAGCAGCGAGAACACCGTGTACACGATGATGCTCGACACGAACGCGCGCTTTCGCCCGAGGCGATCGGCCAGCATGGCCCCGCACGCGCCGCCGATGAACATGCCGCCGAAACTCACCGACGTGATCAGCGCGACCGCATGCAGCGGAATGTGCCACTGGGCGACGATGGCCGGCGCTGCGTAGCCGAACGTGTTCAGGTCGGCGAGTTCGAAGAAGAACGCAAACGCGAGCACCCCCATCGCCATCTTGTGAAACCGGGTCAGCGGGAGGGCATCCAGCCGCGAACTGAGTGTACTCATTGTCTCCTCCGATTCTTGATTGTCTGACAATCCGTCAATCTGTCAGTTAACGAAGAATGACACACGAAAAATTGTCCGTCAATCTGTCAAATTCGAGGCGTGTGGTAAATTTCGGCTGTCACCTACGAGGAAGCGATGACGACGTCTTTGAAAATCACCCCGGTTTCCGTGCGCAAGCAGGTCGAGGACGGCCTGCGCGCCGCCATTGCGGCCGGCAAATTCCTGCCGGGCGACCATCTGCCGGACCGGTTGCTGTGCGAAACCTTCGGCACCAGTCGCAGCGTGGTGCGCGAGGCGATCCGGCTGCTGGAGGCGGAGGGGCTGGTGCAGGTTCACCCCAATCGCGGGCCGTTCGTGGCCAGCTTGACGGTGGAGGAAGCCGCCGATATCTACGAGATCCGCGCCGCGCTGGAAGCGGTGGCCGGGGAAGGCTTCGCGATGCGCGCCGGCAGCGAGGACCGTGCCGAATTGAAGGGGATTTTCGAGGAGCTGCGCGCCTCGGACGTCGATCGCCACAAGCTGCTCGAACTGAAGCGGCGGTTTTATGACGTGCTGACGCGCGGCAGCGGCAACCAGCTCATCAAGGGCATGCTCGACCGGCTGCTGACGCGCAACTCGCAGTTGCGCGCCCTGTCGCTGTCGAGCGACGGGCGCCTCGCGCAGACGGTCGAGGAAATTGGCCGGGTAATGGAGGCGATCGATCGTCACGACGGCCCGGCTGCGGCCGCCGCGTGCCGCGCGCATATCCGGGCGGCCGCGGAAGTGGCGCTGCGCATTTTGCGCGAGCGGGCGCAGCAAACGGATTCGGTTGCCGCGGGGTGAGTGGGAATCATCGGGGTAGCGAGGCTGCGCCCGTCGAGGCCGGCCCTATCCCGTTGACGTTCCGTGGCGGTCACGCTCTCCGGCCGACCGCCGCCACAGGTCATTCGTTCAGGCCACGCCCGATGGCCGCCGATAGCCGAAAACCGCCCCCGGCAAATCTCACGCTTGCGACTGCATCACCTGCGCGGCCAGTTCCGCCAGCGTGGTGTCGCCCAGTTCATCGATCAGCCGCGCCTGCGCCGAATCGAGCGCCCGCCCCAGCGTCGCATTGACGGCCCGCTCCACCGGGCAATCGGGGTGATCGGCGGAAGGGCCGATGGCAAACACCGACCCGCTGTCGAGCGCCAGCAGCACATCGCGCGCGGTGATGGCGTGCGCCGCCCGGGCCAGCTTCCACCCGCCGCCCCGCCCGCCCGTCGACGTCACCAGCCCGCTCTCGCGCAACCGGCCCATCACGCGCCGCACCACCACGGCATTGGTCTGCAGCATCAAGGCAATCGTTTCGGAGTTCTCATTGCCGTCGAGCAGATGCATGTGCACCAGCACATGCAACATGCGCGCGAGGCGGGTGTCGTGTCGCAACGGGCGTCTCCCGATCAAATGCGGTCAAGGTCATTCGGACGGTTGACGATAGCACAAAGCGAAACTTATGATGTTACGGAATCAACGACCGGAGCGATCGAGATGCTTGAAATGGACGCGCGCAGGATCCGCACCAACGGTATCGACATGCATATCGTGCAGCAAGGCGATGGGCCGATGATCCTGCTGTGTCACGGCTTCCCGGAGACCTCGCATGCGTGGCGCCATCAGTTGGCGCCGCTCGCGCGGGCCGGGTTCCGCGCGGTGGCGCCGGACCTGCGCGGCTACGGGCAGACCGACAGCCCCGACGCGGTCGATGCGTTCGGCATCCGAAATCTGGTGGCGGACATGGTCGGCGTGCTCGATGCGCTGGACGTGCCCCGGGCCATCATCGTCGGCAGCGACTGGGGCGCGACGGTGGCCTGGCAAGCCGCGGCGACGCGGCCCGACCGGTTTCGCGGCGTGGTGGCACTGGGCGTGCCGATGATGGCGCCGCCGCCCGTGCCGCCCACGCAAATCTTTCCGCAAACCGCGGACGCGCTGCTTTACGCGCTGTACTTTCAGCCCGAGGGGCCGGCCGAGGCCGAACTCGAGCGCGATCCGCGCCAATCGCTGCTGAAAATCCTGTACTGGGCCTCCGGCGACGCCGGGCCGCGCGACGCCGGCCAGGCAACGCCGAACCCGTTCGCGATGGTCTCGCGCACGCAGGGCATGCTCGCCGCGCTGCCGATGCCGTCCGCGCTCCCCGCCTGGCTGGACGAGGCGGATCTCGAGGCCTACGTCCAGGCGTTCGCCCGCAGCGGATGGCGCGGCGGCCTGAACTACTACCGCAACCTCGATGCGAACTGGGCGCTCGAACGCCAGTACGACGATCCGCAGGTCAAGGTTCCGGCGCTGTTCCTAGCCGGCGAACGCGACCCCGGCCTGAGCATCCCCGGCATGCGCGACATCATCGCCGGCATGCCGTCGCTCGTGCCTCGGCTGCAAGCGAGCCGGATCATTCCCGGGTGCGGGCACTGGGTCTCGCAGGAGCGTCCCGAGGCACTGTCGGCGGCGATCATCGAGTTTGCGCGCGGGCTCGATGCGTGACTGACGAGGCGGCATGCAGGCTACTTGCGCCGCGTGCCGCCGGATGCCTGCGCTGACGACGCCATCGCCGATTCGATCGCCTTCTGGTCACGGCTCAACTGCACGCGCATGTGGCTCAAGAACTGCCGCGCGTTCTCGGCCAGGGGCGTGCCGGGCCGGAACACGAGAACGCCGGTGAACACCGCGTCCGCGTCGATCGGCTTGACGACCAGGCCACGCTCGACAAAATCGAGCGCGACGATCGGATGGGCGATCCCCAACCCCACGCCGGCCAGCGCGAGTTCGCAGATCGTGTGCGAATAAGGCGTCTCGACAAGCGGCCTGAGCGTCACGTCGAGCGCCCGCAACTGCGTATCGAGCCTGCGCCGCGTGCTGTCCTCGGGGTTCAGGGCCACGAACCGCGTGCTCGCCAGGTCCTTCACCTTGACCGCCGCGCGCCCCGCAAACGGGTGTTCGCGGCTCATCACGGCCACGCCCGGCATCCGCACGAAAGCCGAATGCTCCAGGCCCGCCATCGACATCTCGTCGGACATCAAGCCGAAGTCCACCTCCCCCGCCGACACCTTCTCGTGCACTTCGCGCGAACTCATCACCTGCAGGGAAATCTGCACGTCACGCCCGGCCGCATCGAAGCCCGCAATCACGCGCGGCAGAAACCCGGTGCCGAGCGCCGGCAACGACGCGATCGCCAGGCGGCCGAGCCCGTATGAACGCAGGCTGCGGATGCGGTGCTCGATCACCTCGTAGCCGACGAAATAGCGATCGACGTCGCGCATCAACGCAATCGCCTCCTGCGTCGGCACGAGCCGGCTGCGCACGCGCTCGAACAGCTTGAAGTCGGCCATCGCCTCGAGCCGCCGAATCGCCTGGCTCACCGCCGGTTGCGAAATCTCCAGCAAACCGGCCGCCTTGCTCGTGCTGCCGGCATTCATCACGGCCCGGAACACTTCGATGTCGCGCACACCCATATAACCACCGCTTATAGACCTAATTATTTCCGATGCTGACCGAAACCGGGGCGTAAGTAAACTTCGTTCATCGCATTCGCAGCCCAACGTAACCCGAACCTCATGACGAAAAACACCCAAGCTACCCGCCGCTCCGAACCGTTCCGCAGCCTCTCGCCCGCGGTCATGCGCGCCTCCACGGTCGTGTTCGACTCGCTCGCCGATTTCGCGCGCCGCAAGGAGCGCCAGCCCGACGGCTTCAGTTACGGCATCACCGGCACCCCTACCGCCCGCGAACTCGAGCACCGGATCGCCGCCCTCGAAGGCGGCCGGCACTGCGTGGTCACCCCGTCCGGACAATCCGCACTGATGACGACCGTGATGGGGTTCGTGCGCGGCGGCGATCATCTTCTCGTGTCCGCCGCATGTTACGGAGCCCTGAAGACCTTCGCGCAGAAATGGCTGGCCCACTTCAACGTGGACGTCGAGCTGTATCCGCCCGCGATCGGCGCCGACATCGAGCGATACCTGAAGCCGAACACCAAGATGATCTGCATGGAATCGCCGGGCACGGTCACGATGGAAATGCCCGATATCCCCGCCATCGTCGCGGTAGCGAAGCGCCACGGCGTGATGACGATGATGGACAACACCTGGGCCAGCCCGCTGGCATTCCGACCGCTCGAACACGGCGTGGATTTCAGCATCGAGGCCGCCACCAAGCTGTTCGGCGGGCACTCCGACCTGCTGGCCGGCTCGATCAGCATGAACGATGCCGGCCACTACGCGACGCTGCGCGAAACGCAGAGCATCCTCGGGCAGCAAACCAGCCCGGACGACTGCTTCCTGGTGCTGCGCGGCATGGAAACGCTGCAGGTTCGCTTCGCGGCGCAAAGCGCGGCCGCCCTGCAGGTGGCGAGCGCGCTCGATGCGCATCCGCTGGTGCGTTCCGTGCTTTTCCCCGCGCTGGAATCCGATCCGGGACACGCGATCTGGAAGCGCGACTTCGCGGGCAACGGCTGCCTGTTCTCGCTGATTCTCGAGCCGGCACCCGAAGCCGCGTTCACCGCGTTCTTCGACGCGCTCCAGCACTTCGCGATCGGTGCGAGCTGGGGCGGCGTGCACAGCCTGGCGGCGTACTACCCGGCACCGTTGCAGGCCGACCGCCCGTTCCCGCTGACCGACCAGCCAATCATCCGTCTGTCGATCGGCCTCGAACCCGTCGACACCTTGATCGACGACCTGCGCGCCGGCCTCGATGCGTTCGCCGGCGCGAAAAACGCCACGGCGGCGTGATGTGCACGGCCCATCCGACCAACGATAACAGGGGTGCCCCGATGAAAACAGCCATTCGGTTCCGTGCGGCGCGGCTCGCCGTTTGCGTCATGTTCGGCGCGGCGTCGATTGCCGCGATGCCGGCACAGGCGGCCGATCAGTTGGCGGCGGCCCGAGCCGCCGGCACGCTGCGCGTCGCCAACACGCAAAGCAGCCCGCCGTGGAGCCTGCTCGACGATCGCAATCAGGCCGCCGGCTACGACGTGGAAGTCGCCAGGGAAGTCGCTCGCCGGATCGGCGTGCCGAAGGTGACGTTCGTCGCCGATTCGTTCAAGAACTTCGTCGAGGGATTGAAATCCGGCAAGTACGATCTCGTGATGAACGACCTGACGCCCACGCCGGAACGCGGCAAGCAGGTGGATTTCGGCGCGCCCTACGGCGTCGAGGATTTCCGGATCTTCGTGCGCGCCGACAACGCCACGATCAAGGGGCGCGCCGACCTGAAAGGCAAGCGCGTCGGCGTCACGACCGGCTCGACCAACGAATCGTGGTCGCGCTCGCACCTGACGGATTCCGACATCCGCACCTACGACAACGGCGGCCTGGTGTTCAACGACCTCGGCAGCGGGCGCATCGACGCGGTGATCATCTCGCACTTCGGCGGCCTCAAGTATGCGAACGTCAACCACCTTCCGGTCAAGGAAGTCGGCGAACCGCTGATCTACCAGTTGTCCGCGCCGGCGCTGCAGAAGAACCAGCCCGCGCTGCGCGACGCGGTCGACAAGGCCATCGCCGAGATGCTGGCCGACGGCACGATCGAACGGCTCGCGAAGAAATGGGTCGGCGCCGATTACGACATGGTCGGCACGATCGCCAAGGCCAAAGCCCAGAAGGAGTAAGCGATGCTGGAGTTGTTCATGCGGTCGCTGCCGCTGCTCAAGAGCGCGGTCCTGATGACGATCTTCCTCGGGCTGTCGTCGTTCGTGCTGGGCTCCACGCTGGGCCTGCTGGTGGCGCTGGCGCGGCTGTCGCGCTACCGGGCGTTGCGCGCCGTGGCGTTCGCCTATGTCTCGATCTTTCGCGGCACGCCGCTGCTCGTGCAGATCCTGCTGCTCTACTTCGGGCTGCCGCGCTACGGCATCGTGCTCGACCCGGTGCCGGCCGCCCTGCTCGCGCTGACGCTGTTTTCCGCCGCCTACCTCAGCGAGAACTTCCGCTCCGGCATCAACGCGGTGGACCGGGGCCAGTGGGAAGCGGCGATGTCGCTCGGCATGGGCTACTGGAAGGCGATGACGCGGGTGATCCTGCCGCAAGGGCTGCGCATCGCGATCCCGCCGGTCGGCAGCCGGATGATCGCGCTGATCAAGGACACCTCGCTGGCCTCGACCATCACGGTCGTCGAACTGACGCGCGTGGCCGATCAGGTCGGCGCCTCGACGTTCCGCTACATGGAGATGTTCCTGATGGTCGGCCTCATTTATTGGCTTATCAACCAGATCCTGACGATCGTGCAGACGATCCTCGAGAATCGTTTGTCGAGGCGCTTCCAATGAACCGAGATATCCAGACCGTCGCCGTGCGCGGCCTCGTCAAATCGTTCGGCAACAACGCGGTGCTGCGCGGCGTCGATTTCAGCGTCGCGCGCGGCGAGGTGGTCGTGATCATGGGGCCGTCCGGGTCCGGCAAGACCACGCTGCTGCGTTCGTTGAATTTTCTCGAAGTGCCGGATGCCGGCTCGGTATCGGTGTGCGGCATCGACGTGGCGTGTTCGGGCGCGGCCGGGCTGACGCGCGACGACCAGAAACGGATCAGGTCGATCCGCCAGCGCAGCGCGATGGTGTTTCAATCGTTCAACCTGTTCCCGCACCGCAGCGCGCTCGACAACGTGATCGAAGGCCTCGTCAGCGTCAAGAAGATGAAGAAGCCCGAGGCGGTGGAGCGCGGCATGCGGCTGCTCGAACGGGTCGGCCTCTCCGCCAAGGCCGACGCCTATCCGGGCCGTCTGTCGGGCGGCCAGAAACAGCGCGTCGCGATCGCGCGCGGGCTGGCGATGGAACCCGAGGTCATCCTGTTCGACGAGCCGACCTCGGCGCTGGACCCGGCCCTGCGCGAAGACGTGCTCGCCGTGATGCGCGAGCTGGCCAACGACGGCATGACGATGCTGGTCGTGACGCACGAAGTGCGCTTCGCCCGGGACGTGGCCGACCGCGTCGTGTTCATGGACGGCGGCGTGGTGGTCGAGGACACCGATCCCGCCGCGTTTTTCGACGGCGCGGGCAACCCGCGCGTGCGCCAGTTCCTGCATCTCATCGAAACCTGATCGACACCACGCGACAGGCCGCCTCCCTCGGGACGACGGCCGCCGCATGTTCCGAACCCCTGAAAACCCACGCGCCCGTTCGCGGGGATCGTCACGTCCGGCGCCCGCGCCGCACGGATCGATCCGCCTGCTTGCCCACACACCACACGACCCAGGAGCCACCACCATGAAACGCACCGTCACCTCGCTGGCCGCGCTCGGCCTGATGTCCGCCGGCACCGCCGCCCACGCCCAGAGCACGGTCACGCTGTACGGCATCGTCGACGCCGGCATCGCCTACGTTCACAACAGCGCCGGCACGGGCGGCATCAACCAGAGTTCGCTCGTGCGCTTTTCGAGCGGCACCATGTCGGGCAGCCGCTGGGGCCTGCGCGGCTCGGAAGCGCTCGGCAACGGCTTGCAGGCCATCTTCCAGCTCGAGAACGGCTTCAATGCCGGCACCGGCACGTTGAACCAGGGCGGCCGCGAATTCGGGCGCAAGGCGATCGTCGGCCTGAGCAGCCCGAGCTGGGGGACCTTGACGCTCGGCCGCCAGTACGACCCGGTGGTCGACCTGGTGCAGCCGTTGACCGGCGATGCGTATTTCAGCGGCACGTTCGCCACCCCGGGCGACATCGACAACTACGACAACAGCAGCCGCATCAACAACTCGGTCAAGTATGCGAGCCCCGATCTGCACGGCTTCAACATCGAGGCGATGTACGCGTTCGGCGGCACGGCCGGCAGCGTATCGGACGGGCAGACCTACAGCGTGGGGGCGAGCTACGCGAGCGGGCCGTTCGCGCTAGCAGCCGGCTATTTCTACGCAAACGGCGGGCGCACGGCCGCCAACGGCGTGCGCGCCTGGAGCGGCTCGGCCGACACGCTGTTCAACACCGTCATCAATACGGGTTACGCCTCGGCCAAATCGATGCAGATCGCACGGGCCGGCGCGCGCTACAACCTCGGCGCGCTGACGCTCGGCGTGTCGTACAGCAACATCCGGTACGGCCGCGACACCCTCTCCACGTTCGGCAAGGACGAAACCTTCAACTCGGGCGCGCTGCTGGCCGCCTATACGTTCACGCCCACCTCCCGCGCGGGCTTCGGCTACAACTACACGAAATCGAGCGGGGCCGCCTCGGCGCACTATCACCAGGTCAACCTCGGCTACGACTACGCGCTGTCGAAGCAGACCGACCTCTACGCGCTCGCGGCCTATCAAAAGGCAGGCGGCAGCACGTTGAACGCCGCCGGCAGAACGATTGCGGCCGATGCATCGATCGGTTCGTACGGGATCAGTTCGGGTGCCGACTCGCAGGCACTGGCGGCGATCGGCATTCGTCATAAATTCTGACGCGTGCGGAGGGCGCGGCGCGCGCGACATGCCGTTGATGCGCGGCGCGAACGGGTCGCGGCCGGTTTCACGCCGCGCTCGAGCCGATCGCTCGGCCGACGCGCGTCGCGTCGCAAGCGCGGGTGTCGGCCGCCGCCTCGCATCGCCTCATCGAATCGGACGCGACGGCCGCAGCGCATGCGCGCCATCACCCAGCAACATCAGCACGAGCAGCGCCGTGGCCCAGAACGCCGGATACTCCCAGCCGCCGCCCTTGTCGTTGAATTCCCAACCCACCTTGCCGTGCACCACCGCGATGGTGCCCAGCAACTCGAAAAAGAGCGGCACGGCCACCCAGCGCGCATACACGCCGAAGATCAGCGCCAGCCCGCCGAACAATTCCAGCGCGATCGTCAGATAGGCCAGCACGGGCGGCAAGCCCAGCGAGCCGAAATAGCCGACGAACCCCGGCACCGTGAACACGAACAGCTTCACGCCGACATGCGCGAGAAACGGCACACCGAGCAGCACGCGCAGCAACAACGCTCCATACGGAGCCGTCCTGGTTTCCAACATGATGGGCATCGCCTCGACAAGAAAGAGGCCTCAGTGTGAAACGCACCGCCCTGTTCGAAAATAGCTATATTTGGACATTGCATCGCCAAAAACGAACAGGCACCCATGAACGACCTCGACTGGAACGATTTGCGCTATCTGCTGGCGATGGCGCGCGGCGGCTCGGCGGCGGGCGCGGCGCGCACGCTGGGGGTGTCGCACGCCACCGTGCTGCGGCGCTTGCAGGTGCTCGAACAGGAGGTGGGCACGGCGCTGTTCGACCGTCTGCAGACCGGCTACGTGGCGACCGAGGCGGGCCTGCGCTTCATCGATATCGGCGAGGCGTTCGAACGCGCGCTGACCGGCATCCGGCGCGAAGTGGAAGGGCAAGTCACGGGCCTGGCCGGCCCGATCCGCTTCACCACCACCGATTCGCTGGCCGACGGCCTGCTGCCCGACATCCTGCAGGCGTTCCACGAACGCTATCCGGCCATCACGGTGGAAATGCGCATCACCAACGCGCGGCTCGATCTCGACCGCCGCGAGGCGGACGTGGCCTTGCGCCCGACGCGCGAGCCGCCGCCCGCCTGGGTCGGCAGGGCCGTCGCGCGCATGGATTGGGGCTTGTATGCCGCGCGGCCGCGTCACCGGATCAAGGCCAGCCGGCGCGACACCGCCGCGCCGGCGTGGCTGCTGCCCGACGGCCATCTCGCGCAGGCGCCGCTCGACGCGTGGCTGCGCGAGCGGATCGGCGGCGAGCGCATCGTCGCCACGGCCGATTCGTTCGTGGCCTTGCGCCGGCTCGCCGAGAGCGGCGCCGGCGTGGCCGCGCTGCCCTGCTTCATGGCGCACGGCACGAACCTGACGTTGCTCGAACAGCCGCCGCAGGCGCTGTCCCCGGAGCTGTGGCTGCTGACCCATCCGCATCTGCGCGGCGCCGGCCGGATCCGGGCGTTCATGGATCACGTCGCGCAGCAGATCGGCGCCTTGCACGCGCGGCTGGCGCCCCCTCGTGCGTAAGCCGCCCCCCGTACGTAAGCGGCCGCGCCCTATCGAACGACCGACGGCAGGCAGCCGAAGCGCGCGTGGAACCGCTGCGAAAACCGCGCGCGGGATTGATAGCCGCAGGCTTCCGCGATGCGCGCGACGCCCCAGGTGGTGGTCTGCACCAGCAGCATCGCGTGGTGCATGCGCACTTCGATCAGCAGATCCTCGAAGCGCGCGTTCTCGGCGGCAAGACGCCGCCGCAGCGTGGCGGGGCTCATCGCCAGCGCCTTGCCGGCCTCGTGCGCCGTCCAGTGCCGTGCCGGCGCGTCGCCGATCAGCGTGCGCACCTGGGCGGCCGTGCTGTGCCGGTCGATCCGGCGAAAACGGAAGCCGCGTTCGTCCAGCGCGGCAAGCAGATCCAGCAGGCGGTAGCGCAGGCGCTCGTCGCTGAGGGCGGCGTTCGTCATGCTGCCGGCGACCTGACGCAGCGACGCCGCCAGATCGTCGTCCAGGGGAATCGATCGGAAAGCGGCGTCGTGCGCGGCGTCCGCGGCTGCGCCCGGGCGGCTGCGCTCGAACGCGTCGAGCAGCGCGGCGGAAAACGTCAGGAATACCGAACGAAAGCAGCGCGCCGCGCCGCCGGGCGTCTTCTCCAGGTCCGCGCCGATGCCAGCTTCGACCAGCAACAGCGAGGCCGGTGCGTCGATCGTCATCCGCGTGAGGCCGTCGTCGAGATCGAGCCGGCCCGACACGATCAACACCGCCGTCGCCTCCTGAAACACGAAGCGCGGCGTGTGCTGCGCCGTGGTCAGGCAGGGCTGCGCAAGCGCGCCCAAGCCACGCCGGGCGATCGGCGCGCCCGACGGCGCGGGCCAGTCGGCGAGCGCGGCGCTGGCGGCGCTGGCGGCGCTGGCGTCGTTGGCGTCGTTGGCGACGTTGGCGACGTTGGCGACGTTGGCGACGCTGCCGTCGTCAGGCGATATGCGGGCCATGGCGCGATGCGTCCCGATGCCGTTACCGCGCGGGCACGGCCGGATTCAGGCTGTAGAGGCCCGTGATCCGTGCGCTGCCGAGCACCGGCGCCCGATCGAGCGCCGCACGCACGTTCGCGCCGGTGAGCGCGCCGTCGATCTCCAGTGCCGGCACGCCGAGCGCATACACCGTGAAGATGTAGTGGTGAACGATCGTGTCGTTCCACGGCGGGCACGGGCCGTCGTAGCCGTAGTAGTCGCCGCTCATCTGCGCGTCGCCGGCGAACCAGCCCGTGTAATCGTTGATGCCGTGCCGCAACCCGGCCGGGCTCGTCGGCCCCGGCTTGCCGCGCGGCGTCACGCCGTCCGACTGCGAACCCGCCGCGATCTCCGTGGTGCCGGCCGGAATGTCGAGCAGCAGCCAGTGGAAGAAATCGACGCGCGGCAGCGAAGCCGGCACGGTGCGGCCCGCCTGGTTGACGTCGTCGCCCCGGCTCGGCACGTCGGGATCGTGGCAGACCACCACGAACGATTGCGTGCCGGCCGGCGCATCGTGCCAGGCGAGATGCGGGTTGCGATTCGCCGACAGCGCGACGTGGGACGCGGCATCGGGAACGGCGAACGCGAATTCGCCCGGAATGGCCTGGCCGTCCTGGAAACTCTGGCTGATCAATTGCATATGAAATTCGTCCCATGCGGGGTGGGTGGAAGAAAGGTCGAGCGTGTGCCGGCACGCCGCCATTATAGAAACGACCGCCCGCCCCGATGAGCGCACATCGAATCAAAAATCACGCCGATCCGATCAATTTGATTGGCTGAAGCATGCCAGCCGCACACCACGGATCACCGCTCACCGCCCAGCGCTGCTGCGCGGATCGTGCCCGCCCGTGCACGCGCCCGAGGCGTCGCGCAGGATCGCGCCGGCGTGCCCCATCGTCTCGTCGTAGTCCTGCAGCAGTTCGACAGGGTGGCCGTACGCCCGGAGCGCCTCGACGGTGGCGGCCGGAAAGCGCGCCTCCAGCTTCAGCGAATCGCTCGATTCGCCCCAGGTGCGCCCGAGCAGCCAGCGCGGCGCATCGAGCGCGTCGAGAGGCGACAGCCCCAACTGCGCGATGCGCGAAAAGATCGCGCTCTGGGTTTGCGGCTGCCCGTCGCCGCCCATCGTGCCGTACACCAGGGTTCGGCCGTCGTCGAACCGCGCCAGCGCCGGATTCAGCGTATGGAACGGCAGCCGGCCCGGCATCAACGGGTTGCGCGAGGCCGGATCGAGCGAAAAGCTGCAACCCCGGTTCTGCCACAGCACGCCCGAGCGGGGCAGCACCACGCCGCTGCCGAACTCGTGATAGATGCTCTGGATGAAGCTGACGGCCACGCCGTCGCGATCGATCGCGCCGAGCCAGACGGTATCCGCCGGCCCCATGCCCTGCCCCCACGGCGCGGCCTGCCCGGGCCGCACGCGCGCCGCGAGCCGGTCGAGATGCGCGGGATCGAGCAGCGCTTGCGGATCGACCGTCATGAAGCGCGGGTCGGTCACGTGCGCATCGCGAATCGCGAACGCGAGCTTGGTGGCTTCGACGCAGGCATGCACGTACTCGGGGCCGAGCGGGTCCATGCCGGCCTGCAGCAACCGGTCGAGCAGGCCGACGATCAGCAGCGACACCACGCCCTGCGTCGGCGGCGGCAGGTTGTACACGGTGCCCGTGCTGTGCGAAAGCGCCAGCGGCCGCACCATGCGCGCGGTGTGGCGCGTCAGGTCGTCGAGCGTCACCGGCGCGCCGGCCGCCTGCAGGTCCGCGGCGAGGCTGCGCGCAAGATCGCCGCGATAGAAATCGTCGAAGCCGGCGCTCGCGAGTTGGGTCAGCGTGTCGGCCAGGCGCGGCTGGCGGAACCGAGCGCCCGCGCCCAAACCGGGCGGCAGGAACGTCGCCGCGAAGCCCGGCACGTGGCGCAGCTCGGCCTGTTTGCGTTCGGTGCAGCGCACCTGCGATTCGCTGGCCGCGAAGCCGTCGGCGGCATGGCCGATCGCCTCGCCGAGCAGGCGCCGCAGCGGCAGCCGGCCGCCGAGGTGCTGCATCGACCACGCATGCGCCGCCTGCCAGCCCGACACCGTGCCGGCGACGGTGATCGCCGCCAGCGGGCCGCGATGGGGAATGCTCGACAGCCCCGCCTCGGCATACACCTGCGGCGCGACCGCCTGCGCGGCGGCCCCGCACGCATCGATCGCGACGGGCGCTTCGCCGGGGCGCGCGATCAGCCAAAAGCCGTCGCCGCCGATGCCGTTCATGTGCGGATACACCACGGCGATGGTCGATGCGGCCGCAATCATCGCCTCGACGGCATTGCCGCCCTCGCGCAGCACCGAGCGCGCGCTCTCGGCCGCGAGCGGATGCGGCGCGACGGCCATGCCATGCGTCATGGGAGAAGGATCGGGGCGGTCGAAGGTCATGGTCGGGAACGAAGGATCGGAACAAGAAAAGCCACAGCATGCACCAGCGATTCAGGCCGTGTAGCGCGCGAGGAATTTCTTCGCGCGCTCGGTTTGCGGTTGGCTGAAGAACGCGTCGGGCGCGGCGGTCTCGACCAGCTTGCCGCCATCGAGAAACACCACCTGATCAGACACGTCGCGCGCGAAACCCATCTCGTGCGTGACGATCAGCATGGTCATGCCCTGCCCGGCCAGCGCCCGCATCACGCCGAGCACCTCGCCCACCATCTCCGGATCGAGCGCGCTGGTCGGCTCGTCGAACAGCAGCACGTCGGGGCGGATCGCCAGCGCGCGCGTGATCGCCACGCGCTGCTTCTGGCCGCCGGACAGCCGATGCGGGTAGACGTCGGCCTTGTCGGCCAGCCCGACCTGCGCCAGCAGCGCCAGCGCCTCTCCGCGCGCCTCGTCGGCCGCGCGCCCGTGCACGTGGAGCGGCGCGGCCATCACGTTCTGCAACACCGTCATGTGCGGCCACAGCGCGAAGTTCTGGAACACCGTGCCGATCCGGCCACGCGCGGCGGCCAGTTGCCCGCGCGACATCGGGCGCGCGGCGGCGCCCTCGCCGGTGCGGCCCATCGGCTGGCCGCCGACCTCGACGGTGCCCCGGCCCGGCACTTCCAGCCAGTTGATACAGCGCAGCAGCGTGGATTTGCCCGAGCCGCTCGGGCCCAGCAGACAGGTGGTGGTGCCCTGCGGCACGTCGAAGCTGATGTCGCGCAGGATCTCGACGCCGTCGTAGTCCTTGCACAACCCGCGCACGCGGATCGCCGCGGAAGCCGTTGCTTTCATGGTCACCTCGAAGGAGAGCGGCCGAGCCGGCCGACCGTCCAATCGGTCAGCAGCGACATCAGCCAGTACACCAGCATCGCCAGCAGAAACGGGGCGAATGGCGAGAAATAATTGCTGCTGACGAAGTTCGCCGCGAACGTCAGTTCCTCGACGGTGATGATCATCAGCAGCGCGCTGTCCTTGATCACCATCACCGCCTGGTTGACGAGCACGGGCGCGGCCGCCGCCAGCAATTGCGGAAACACGATGCGCCGGTACAGCGCGCGGCGCGTGAAGCCGAACGCGTCGGCCGCCGTCAGCGTGTCCTGCGGCAGCGCGAGCCGCGCCGCGCGCAGGATCTCGACGAAATAGGCGCCGTGGTAGATCACCAGCGACGCCAGCCCGGCGCCGAGCGCGTCGAAGCGCAGCCCGATGGCCGGCAGGCCGTAATACACCACGTAGGCGAACAGCAGGAACGGCACGCAGCGCATCAGGTCGGCCAGCAGCCGCACCAGGCGCGCGACGGGCTGCGGCCCCTCGCGCAGCAGCACGTAGCCGAGCAGCGCGAGCGGCAGGCTGATGGCCAGGCACAGGGCCACCAGCGCCAGCGAAGTGGCCGCGCCCGACGCCAGGATGGCGCGCGAGGCCCACAGCGAAGTCAGGCTGTTCATGACGCGTGATATCCGTAACGTTGGGCCGCGCGCCGTTCCAGCATGCGCTGGCCCTGCACCACCAGCGCGATGATCAGCGTGTAGAGCACGGTGGCGGCTAGGAACGGCGGCAGCGGGTCATAGGTATCGGCGCCGATGCGGCCCGCCGCGCGCGTGATGTCGACGATGCCGATCACCGAGGCCGCCGGCGTGATCTTCAGCAGCAGCGTGATCTCGCTGACGAGCGGCCCGAGGCTCGCGCGCCAGAGTTGCGGCAGCACGATGCGCATCAGGGTCTGCCACCCCGAGAAGCCGAACGCCGCGCCGGCTTCGAGCTGGTCGGCCGGCAACGCGATCAGCGCCGCGCGCCAGATCTCGCAGTTGAACGCCGTGGTGTTCAGACTGAGCGCCAGCGCGGCGGCCGCCATCGGCGGCAGGTCGAGGCCGGCCGCCGGCATCACGAAGAACACCAGCAGGCACAGCGTGACGACCGGCGTGGGTCGCATCACGCTGACATAGGCGGCGATCGCGCGGCCGAGCACCGGCACGCGCCGCCAGCGGGCCAGCGCCAGCAGCAGGCCGAGCGGGATGCCCACCGCCACGGCGCACAGCGCCAGCAGCAGCGAAACGCCCGCGCCCTGCAGCAAGGCCAGATAGGAGCTTGTCGTCATGGTGAAGTCGGCCGCGCAGCCGGTGACGGCCGCACGGCGTGTCCGGTGAGGGTCGCGTCAGTTGCCGCCGGTTGCCGACAGCGGCATCGATTCGAAGGTGGTGCCCAGCCACTTGCGCTGCAGCGCGTACAGCGAGCCGTCCGCGCGCGTCTTGGCGAGGAAGCCGTTCAGGTAGCGCAGCAGCGTGGTGTTGCCCTTGGCCACGGCCCAGGCCGCGTAGGTCGGCGCGCCGACGGCGGTGCCCATGCGGAACCGGTCCGGGTGCTCGTGGATCAGGCTCGTCAGATTGACCACGCCGTTGATCACGTAGTCGAGACGGCCGTTCGACAGATCCTGGTACGCCTCCGGAAACGACGCGTACTGCACCACCTTGCCCAGTTGCCCGCCGTGCGCGGCCAGCGTCTTGCTCAGGTCGGCAAGCGCCGCGTACGAGCCGCCGCCGGCCTGCACCCCGACCACCTTGCCGGCCAGATCGGCCACCGACTTGATGCGCGTTTCACCGTTGCGCACCACGTAGTACTGCGTAGCATCGGCCACCGGCATCGTGAAATCGAGCGTCTTGGCCCGCTCCGGCGTGACCACCACCGAGGTCAGCGCCACGTCGTACTTGCCGGTCGTCACGCCCGGCAGCAACCCCGACCACGGGATGATGTTCTGCTCGATCCTGAAGCCCGCCGTCTTGCGCAACTGGTCGAGCAGCGCGTTGTCGAGCCCGACGGGCTTGCCGTCCTGGATGAATTCGAACGGACGGAAATCGTCCTCGGTCGCGACCGTCATCACGCCCTTGGCCTGGATCTGTTCCAGCGTCAGCGCAGCGGCCGCGTGCGTGCCGGCGGCGAACACCGCGCAGGCGGCAACGGCAGTGGCAAACCAGTTCTTCAGCAACATGGGAATCTCCTTGAATCAGCGGGTGGCGTCCGCGCGACGGCGGGCGATGAAGTCGATTTCGACGAGTGCGTCGTAGGCCAGGCCGGTCACGCCGACACAAGTGCGCGCGGGCAGGCGGCCGGGCTCGAAATAGCTTTGGTAGGTGGTGTTGAACTTGGCGTAGTCCTCGCTGAAACGCGTCAGGAAGGCGCGTGCGACCACCACGTCGGCGAAGTCGAGGCCGAGCCCGGCGAGCACGGTGCGCAGATTCGCCATGACGTTGGCCGTCTGGGCTTCGATGCCCTCGGGCAGCACGCCGGGCGCGCCGGGGCTGTCGGGCATCTGCCCCGTCACGAACACGAAGCCGTCGGCTTCCGTGGCGTGGCTGAACGGGGCCACCGGCGTGGGGCCGCCGGCGATCATGTGAAAGGCGATGGGGGACTGCGACATGGGACAGGCTCCAGGATGGTGATGCGCTTCCTTTTGCAAGCCCTGTGCCAGTTTGATTAACAGAACAAATTGTCCTATTTTTCTCCGTTATACTCGCGCAAATTGTCCCAATCACAGCATTGGTGCCGCCACAAACTGGTGCAATTCACGCATCGAATCGGGGATTTCCATGAGCAACCATGACAATGATCCATACAATCCGAATCGCCCTGCCGGCGGCGTCAAACCGCCCTGGCTGGTGGCGATCGACATCGCGCGCGGCCCGCGCTATCTGGCGATCGCGAACGGCGTGAAGGCGGCGCTGATCAACGGCACGCTGAAGGCCGGCGATCGCCTGCCGCCGCAGCGCGAGCTGGCGCAACTGCTGCAACTGAACCTCGGCACGGTCACGCGCGCGTTCGACGAATTGCGCGGCATGGGCCTGATCAAGGGCACGGTCGGGCGCGGTACTTATCTGACGCTGCCGGCCTCGATGGACAGCCCCGCCTCGCTGTGGGATCACTCGCAGCCGCAGGGTTTCATCGATCTCTCGCACAACTTTCCCGAGCACGCGCCGGGCATGGCGGGCGCGCATCCGCTGCTGCGCGCGCAACTGCGCGTGGACGACGCCGCGCGCCTGCTCGCCACCCAGGTGGATGCGGGCCACCTCACGCACCGCACCGCCGCGGCCCGCTGGCTCGACAGCCGCGGCGTGCCGGCCACGGCGGAGCAGCTGGTCGTGACCTGCGGCGCGCAGCATGGCCTGCTGCTCGCGCTCGGCGCGCTGACGCGGCCCGGCGACATCGTGCTGACCGAGGAACTGACCTACTACGGCCTGAAATCGGCCGCCGCGCTGACGGGGCGCTCGCTGGTGGGCGTGCGCATGGATGCCGAGGGCCTGCTGCCGGACGCGCTCGATACCGCCTGCCAGCGCTCGGGCGCGAAGGTGCTGTTCTGCTGCCCCACCCTGCACAACCCCACCACCGCCACCATGAGCGCCGCGCGCCGGCGCGAGATCGTCGAGGTGTGCCGGCGTCGCGACCTGCTGATCGTCGAGGACGACGTGTACGGCTGGATGCCCGACGAGGCGCTGCCCTCGCTGGCGCTGCTCGCGCCGGAGCGCACCCTCTACGTGACGGGGCTGTCGAAGCTGATCGGGCCGGGCTTGCGGATCGGCTTCGTGGCCGCGCCGCCGCCCTATGTGCATGCGCTCGGCGTGGCCTTGCGCGCGACCACCTTGATGGCCTCGCCGCTGAATGCGGCGATGGCTCGCGACGTGCTGGAATCGGGCGAGATGGCGCAGATCGTCGAGACGATCCGCGAGGAAACGCGCGCGCGGCAGGCGCTGGTCGCGGCGGCGCTGCCGGCGGCGGCGATCGTGACGCGCCCCGGCGCGTTCTATTTCGGACTGCGTACCGGCAGCCATCGCACCGGGCAGGATTTCGCCCGCGCCGCCGAGGCGGCCGGGATCGGCGTGACGCCCTACGATCTGTTCGAGGCCACGCCGCTCACGGGCAGCACGCTGGTGCGCGTGTGCCACAACGCGGCCCCCGATCGCGACAGCCTGCGCCGGGCGCTGGCCGGGCTGGCGCAATTGCTCGGGCAGCCGGCTGCGGCGACGCCGTTCCGGCGTGGGGCGTGAGGCGGATGGCCTGAGCCGGAACGCGGCGGCCCGAGGTGCTCGGCCAAATTGCTCGGGCGGCCGGCCGCCGCGATGCCGTTCCGGCGCGGGGAGTGAGTGGGATGCAGCGAGCCGGAACACGGCGGCCCGAGGTGCCAGGCCAAGCGGAAGCGATCAACCGCCGCTGGCGACCACCTCCGACGTCGCCCACCCCAACGCCCGATACACGCCCAAGCAGGGTTGCCATGACGTTCTCCGCGACGCATGGCAACGCAGCGCGGCAATAATCCGACGAATCGCGAGCGAACAGCGCCCGATTCAACCAACCACGGATGATGAATACCGCCAAAATCCGACAGATTTCGTCGCATCCGGACGGTTTCCGTCTGCGCGATTAAAGAACCGGCCCAGGCTGCCGACAAGTACGTCAAATCCCGCCCTGCTCTCTGTCCAGCCCCGATGCCGATGACCCTTTCCAACTCCGTGGGCCTCAAGATCGGCCTCTCCTTCGGCGCGGCGCTCGCGCTCAGTATCGCCGCCCTGACGGCCGTCAGCGTGATCAACGTCCGGACCGAAGCGGCCCGCAACTTCGAGCAGTCGAGCCAGTCGCGCATCGCCCAGGCCGACGAATCGCTCGACGGCACCTTCAAGGGCGTCGAGCAGAACCTCGGCTATCTGGTCGGCACGGCGCAGTTGCTTGCCGCCGACGCTTCGATCACCAACTACCTGGCCGGTGGCGGCATGATGACGCCCGACAAGAACGGCGGGGTCGAGCAGACCATCTTTGCGTTGCTCAAGCAGTTCGGCGACGCGCATCCCGACCTGCGCTACCTCGACATCGGCACGCAAACGGGCGGCTACGTCCAGTGGCCGATCGAGAGCATGAACGGCAACCACTACGACCCGCGCGAGCGGCCCTGGTACAAGCTGGCGATGACGGACCCCGATCACGTGGTACGCCCCGCCCCGTACCTCAGCGCGGCCGGTTCCGGCGGCGCGATCATTCCGTTCGCCAAGGTGGTCAAGGGCGCGAACGGCGCGATCATCGGCGTGCTGGAAGGCGACCTGTCGCTGACCGGTTTCGCCAGCCTGACCAGCGGCATCCGTTTCGGCGACACCGGCTACCTGCTGGTGGCGGACAACAACGGCAAGGTGCTGATCGATCCGCGCGACAAGACGCACGAATTCAAGGATCTCGCCGGCCTCGGCGACGGCTACCAGCAACTCGCCTCGGCCACCGACGGCCGCAGCGCGGTGCGGTTCGGCTCCACTGTTTACGAGGCTTACGCCTACACCTCGCCGAAGAACGGCTGGCGCTACTACGCACTCGAACCGCGCAGCGAAATGATGGCGGGCGCGAACCGGCTGGCCGCGATCCTGTTCCTGACCGGCTTGCTGGTGCTCGGCGCGGCCCTGCTGTTCACGGTGATCCTGAGCCGCCGCATCACGGTGCCGCTGCGCGCGCTGGCCGGCTCGATGCACGAGATCGCCGAGGGCGACGGCGATCTCACCACGCGCCTGCCGGTGGCCGGCAAGGACGAAGTCGCGCAGTTGGCCCAACGCTTCAATGCCTTTGTCGAAAAGCTGCATGGCGTGCTGATCAAGGTGGCGTCGAGCAGCACGCAATTTCAGACCGCCGCGCGCGAAGTGTCGGCCGGCAATATCGACCTGTCGGCGCGCACCGAGCAGCAGGCCGCCTCGATACAGCAAACGGCCGCCAGCATGGAACAGTTGGCCGGCACCGTGCGCGAGGCGGCCGATCGCGCCAAGCATGCGAACACCATCGCCACCGACGCGGTCAGCGTAGCGCGGCGTGGCGACGAGGCCGTGACCGACGCGGCGAAAACCATGGAAGCGGCCGTCAGCGAATCGGAGCGCATCATCGGTATCGTCGGGATCATCGAATCGATCGCATTCCAGACCAATATCCTCGCGCTCAACGCGGCCGTGGAATCGGCGCGCGCGGGCGAAAGCGGCCGCGGCTTCGCCGTGGTGGCCACCGAGGTGCGCAACCTCGCGCAGCGCTCGACGGCCTCGGCCAAGGAAATCAAGGGCCTGCTGGAAGCGTCGGTGGGCAACGTGCGCACGGGCGCCTCGCAAATCGCCGTGGCCGGCAAGACGATCACCGAACTGAACAGCGCAGTGCGCAGCGTGGCCGCCATCACCACCGATATCGCGGCGGCCGCGCACGAGCAGACGCGCGCGATCGACGAAATCAACACCGCCGTTTCCACCATGGATCAATCGACCCAGCAGAACGCGGCGCTCGTCGAGGAAATCGCGGCGGCCTCGGAATCGCTGAACGCGCAGGGGCAGCAGCTTCACGAGACGGTCAGCCTGTTCCGCCTGGAGCGTTAAGCGCTGCGCCGCAACCCCGGCCCACCCGGGCCGGGGACGCTACGCTTCCTGAGCGCAACACACGCGGTTCCGGCCTTCGCGCTTGGCGCGATACAGCGCCGAGTCCGCCGATTGCGTCAGTTCATCGATCGATGCCGGGCGGCCGCGATGCCCGGTCGCGTAACCCATGCTGACCGTGAATGGCGGCGTCGACTCGACGAAATCGGCAAGCCGGTTGCGCTCCACTTCCGCACGGATCGCCTCGGCCACGGTTGCGGCGCCGCTTTCATCGGTGTTCGGCAACACCGCGACGAATTCCTCGCCGCCGTAACGCGCGACGATATCGGCACGCCGCTGCGTGTGGGCACGAATGCATTCGGCCAGGAAGCGCAGCGCCGTATCGCCCTGCGCATGCCCGAATCGGTCGTTGTACTGCTTGAAGTGATCGACGTCGATGAACAGCACGGACAGGCTGCCGCCGTCGCCACCGTTGTTGCGCTGCAAGCGCTCCCATTCGTTGGCCAGCGCAATGTCGAGCGCGCGGCGGTTTTGCAGGCCCGTGAGCGGATCGGTGCGGCTGAGATCGGTCAGCAGCCGCTGCTTGCGCAGGTTGTTTTTCAACGCGAACGCGAGCAGCCACACCACGGCGCAGAACAGCGTGCAGATCAGCGAGGCCGACACGCCGACCGACCATGACATGCGCATGAAGCCGGCGAGAACGCTGCGTTCCGCAGGGGCGACGACGGCAATCAGCGGCGTACCGGGCACGTGCTGATACGTATAGAGCCGCCGGGTGCCGTCGATACGTGAGTAGTCCGTATAGAACCCCGAATCCTGCTTGAGCATGCGGTCGAATGTTTTCGACGCGCTCAGGCGAACCATCTGGTGTCCGCCCAGCGGCGGATTTCTGGCCAGGATGGTGCCGTCCGCGCGCACGATCGCGCTGATGCCGTTCTTCCCGACGTTCAGCCGGGCCAGCAACTGATCGAAATACGCGATATCGATGGCCACCACCGCGATGCCGTTGAACGTGTGGTCCGGCAGCTCGATGCGGCGCGACAACGCGATCGACGCCATGCCGTTGCGCACGCGGGCACGATACGGTTCGGAGACGTAAAGGCCGACGTTCGCGGCGTCGCGATGCACCGTGAAATAGTCCCGGTCGCTGAAATCCCATTGGTGCGTCGAGCTGCAGCAACCGTCGATCACGTGGCCGTTCCGGTCGGTCACGCCGATGCCGGTCACGTATTGGGCGGGCCCGCGCTGAAACAGCAGATCGTGCCGCAGCCTGGCATCCATGCGCTGGATCTCGGGCCTGCCGAGATCGGATGCCAGCACCACCAAGGCGTTGTTGGAGGTTTCGACGGTCCGGCCGATCTCGCTGGCCAGCACGGCGGCGACGTTGAGCGAGCTTTCGTGCGCATGCTCGACGACCCCGGTTCTCATTGCCCAGAGCGTCATGGCGTTCAGGCTCAGCGCGGCGAGCGACATCAGCGTGCCCAGCGCACCGACGACGAGATGGTTTCGTCCCGCCCAGTCGGCAATTTTCTCGATGGGTGTGGAGGCTGGCATGCTCACGCTCGTAAGGACAATCCGATGCAATGCACTACGCAAAGCGGCGGGAAATCCTTGTTAACGGCAAGCGGGCCGGGAAATCGAGGTCGGCGGACGATGCGAATCGGCAGCGCCTGCGCGCAAACGGTTGCGGTCAGGGCGGCAGGGATATGTTTCGTATGACTTATCGCGTGTCGGAACGCCGAGGTTCGGCAACCGCCCGCAACGAAATCCGCATCATGTCGCGAGCGAGTTCGGGCGGTCGGGATCGTCATGAACGCCGCATGCCTGCCTCAAGGACGTGCCGAACACCATCCACAGCGTGAGCGAACCCATCGACACCGCGCCCAGCGCGAGGAATGCCGTGGCGTAGCCGAAGTGCTGCGCGAGCACGCCCCCGAGCGCGGGGCTCAGGGCCGCGCCGGCACCCTGCACGGTCATCACCACGCCCTGCCCGACGTTGACGCGCCCGGTGCCCTGCAGCAGCCGCACGATGAGCGCCGGCACCGCGACGCCTTGCAGCCCCGCGCCGATGCCATCGAGCACTTGCACGGGCCACACGCCCCAGGCGGAAATGAACAGCGCCGCCGCCAGCCCGCGCAGCGGCAGCGCCAGCAACGTGATCAGAATCACGCGCCAGTATCCGATGCGCCGGATCAGCCGGTTCGCCACGCAGGCGGCCAACACCATCACGAGTTGCGCCACCACGATCGTCTGCGCGGTGAACGCGCTCGGGTCGCCCTGGTGAGCGGCCACCACCGCAAGGCCATAGAGCGGCAGCATCGCGGCATTGCCGAGGTGGAACATCGCCAGCGCGGCGGACAGCAGCAACAGCGGGCGGCATGTCAGGAGCACCCGAAAGCCGCTCGCCGGCTCGTGCGCCTGCGTGGTCGAACCCGCGCTCAAGCCTCGGGCGCGTTCGTGATCGATGCAATCGCGCGGGATCAGCAAAGTGGCGATCATCGCCATCACGCCGAACACGCCCGTGAGCGCGAACACCGCGCCGAAACCGTAACGCCAGCCCAGCCACCCCGACAGCGCCGCACCGACCACGTTGCCCGCGTGATTGGCCACCTGGTTGCGCCCGAACTGCCGATCGAAACCGCGCGCCTGCACGATGCCGAGCGTCATCCCCGCCACGGCAGGCCCGAGTACGGCGCCCGTCACCGCCGTGAGGATTTGCGATGCCGCGACCATCCAGTACGCGTGGGCCGCCCACAGCACCAGCGAGGCGAGGGTCGTCATCACCGCCGCCGCCACGATGACGCCGCGCTTGTGACGGGTGGCGTCGACCAGCGCACCGGCCGGCGAGGTGGCGAGCATGCCCGCGATGCCGCCGAGCGTCATCACCATGCCGATCGCGTCGGCGTGCCAGCCACGCGCCTGCAGAAAGACGCCGAGAAACGGGCCGATGCCGGCCTGGACATCGGCCATGAAGAAGTTGAGCCCTTCCAGCGCGTAAAGCGGATTCATCGCTCGCTCCTCTCATGGTCGTTCCCATGCGGGTGACCGGCATCGACCCACACAAGGCCGGCGCACGATGCATGCCGATCCGCAACGAACCCGGCTCGACATGCACGTGCCCGCTATGCGTCGAGCGCCGACGCGACGGTGTCCTCATCGACCAGTTCGGCGATTTCGTCGACCTCGACGGTTCGCCCGTGCCGGTTGGTCACGCCCTGCCCCCACGCCTGGACGTGCGCGCCCGGCGCAAGGTACGACGCCAGTTCGGCAGCGGCGTGCGGCGGCATGCGCAGCGACGTGCCGTCGCTCAACAGCGCACCGCGCAACTCGCCTTTCGGGCCGTAGAGCGACAACAGCACTTCGCCGCTCGCCTCCATCGGGCTGCGCCCGGCTTCCGGGCACGGCGGCTTCTCGCCGTCGTGATGCGGGCCTTCGTCCAGGATCAGCTTGCCGGCCGTCGTCGTGATCGAAACGGCGGCGAGCAAGGGGGCGCCGCGTGCCTTCACGCCACGCACGCGCACCTCGTCGCCCACGGCAATCGAGCGTGCAACCTGCCGCGACAAGTGCGGCGGGAAATGGACCTGCTGCGGCGGGACCTGCTGCGGCGAACGCGCGCCCAACACCAGGCCATCCAGTTCGCCATGGGCGTTCAGAAGAAAACGGGTGACCTTGCCGCGAACTTCGGGAAGGCTCTCGGGATCGATCCAATGCATGTCGTGACTCCTTGTTCGACGGTGAGGGAAACCGGAATGCGGTTCGTGAGGGGGTATCGCACCTCGCTCAAGGCGCGGGCGGCGCGCGATCGTAGAGCATCGTCAGCTCGCCGGGCGCGCCGAATGCGGTGGCCTGCAGCGCCGTGCCGTATCGGGTGCGCGTGCCGTACCCTTGCGCCGATACCGTCGCGCCGGTTTGCACGAGCGCGGGAAATTGCTGGGCGATGGGCGGCGTCATGCGAATCACGGTGCCGTCGGCCAGGATCACGCCGTCCGGCTCGCCACGCGGCGTGGTCGTGACGTGCGCCACCTGGCCTTGCGCATCGAGACGCGACAGCGCCGCGCCGTGCAGATCGGGCGGTGGCGGCGGGTTGCCCGGCAACGGCGGCTGATCCACCAGTTGCCGACCGCTGCGCAGGTCGGTGATGCGCTGCGCCGTGAGCGCGCCGCCCGCATCGCGCGATCCGCCGATCCGCACGTCGTCGCCCGGGCGCACCATCGAGACAAGCTGCTCACCCAGGTGCGGCGGGAAACGGACCAGCGTGCCGTCACGTGTCAACAGGCTGTCGACCTCGCCATCCGGGTTGATCAGAAAGCGCGCCACGACGCCTTGCGCGGTCGCGGGCGCATCGCTGGCGCCGGGCCGCCCGGGGGCGCGCACCGGCGGCGCAGGCACGGGCGCCGCTGCCGTGGGGGCGCCGAGCGCGGGGACAGGCGCAGGCGGTGCCGCCGTGGCGGCATCGAGCGCAGGGGCCGGCGGCGGCGCGCCGGTCGCGGCTGGGGGCGGCGGCGCGACGGGCCGCCCGGTGTCGGCCTGGGCCGCCGAGGCGGGGTTCGCCACGACGAGCGCGGCGAGGCTCGCGGCGCTCAGGATGCGGGTGGCAAGGCGGCTGCATGAGGGCTTCGGATTCGCTGGCATGATCCACTCCTTGAAGACATGGCGCTTCTTTTGCAAGCTCCATGCCATGCCGGGAAGTCCCATGCGGACAGGCGCCCACGCGCCGATGCGGGATGGCGATGTCGGGAAACCGGACAGCCGCTGTCCGGTTTCCCGACACATTCATACCGTCAGGCGTCGGACAGGCCGAGATTCGCGAGGCGTGTGTAGAGCGACTGGCGACTGATGCCGAGCCGGCGCGCGGCTTCGGCCCGATTGCCATCGGCCAGCGCGAGCGCGCGGGCGATCAGCGCACGCTCGAGCGTCGCGAGCGCATCGGTCAGCGGCAGGTCGATCAGGGCCGGGGGGATCGCAGTGGCGTCGCTCGCGGCCGAATCGAACAGGAATGCGAAATCATCCCGGGTCAGCACGCTCGCCGGCGCCAGCGCGTGGGCACGCTCGATCGCGTTGGCCAGCTCGCGCACGTTGCCGGGCCAGCCAAAGCCCACGAGCAGGCGCTGGGCGTCCGCGGAAAGATGCTTGCGCGCGGCCTCGGGGCCGCCGGCGACAGCCGTGAGGAAGTGCTCCGCCAGCGGAAGGATGTCGGCCACGCGTTCGCGCAACGGCGGCATATGCAGCGGGATCACGCTCAACCGATACGACAGATCCTGCCGGAACGTGCCGGCCGCGACCATCGCCGCCAAGTCGCGATGCGTGGCGGCCACCACCCGCACATCGACCGTCAACGGCCGGTTGCTTCCCAACGGCACGACCTGCCGCTCCTGCAACACGCGCAGCAGCTTCGCCTGCATCGCGAGCGGCATGTCGCCGATTTCATCGAGAAAGAGCGTGCCGCCGTGCGCCGCCTCGAAGCAGCCGCGCCGGTCCGCATGGGCGCCGGTGAACGCGCCCTTGGCATGACCGAACAGCTCGCTCTCGAGCAGATCCGGCGGGATCGCGGCGCAATTCACCGCGATGAACGGGCCATCCGAACGGGCCGACGCGCGATGCAGCACGCTCGCCGCGACCTCCTTGCCGGTGCCCGTCTCGCCGGTAATCAGAACGGTAGATTGCGTGCCGGCCGCACGGCCGAGCTGTTTCTGGATGTCGCGCATGGCCTCGCTGATGCCGAGCAATTGCGGATCGCGAGACGGCGTGTCGTCCGCGAACCGGGGGATTGCCTGCAAGGCGGACGCATCGACACGGGTCGCGACGATGCGTGCGAGCAGCGCGGCGATCTCGTCGCGGCCGACCGGCTTGGTCAGATGCTCGAACGCGCCCAGCCGCATCGCGCCGATGGTGTTGTCGCTGGTGGCGTACGCCGTCAGCATCACGACCGGCACCGCCTGCAACTCGGGCATGTCCCGCAGCGTCTTGAGCACGGCAAGACCGTCCGCGCCCGGCAGCCGGAAGTCGAGAAAGATGCACACGGGTGTCGCTGCCTCACGCAGCCGCGCGATCGCGTCTTCGCCGGAGCGCGCCTCGATCGCGCGGTAGCCGAGGTCCTGGATGGTCTCGGCCAGGCCGTCGCGGAACGCATCGTCGTCGTCGATAATCAGGATGGTCGCCATGGCACCTCGATGACAAAACAGGTCGATTCGGCCGGGGCCGCCAGCCACGCGCCGCCGCCGTGCGCCGATGCGATCTCGCGCACGACGGCCAGGCCCAGCCCCGATCCGTCGGGGCGCCCCGTGACGAACGGCTCGAAGATCCGCTCGCGATCGCCGTCGCTCACGCCCGCGCCTTCATCCACCACTTCGAGCCGCAGGCGCGCTTCACCCTCGCGCGTGACGGCGCACGCATTGACCCTGACGTGGCTGCCCGACGGCGCATGCCGCAGCGCGTTGACGATCAGATTGTCGAGTGCGCGCGCCAGTTGCGCGGCATCGAAGACAGGATGCGTGGCGCCGGCGCCGGCGGCGACTTCCATCTGCAACGTCACCTGCCGGCTTTCCGCCCGCGCTTCGTGCGCATGAAGCAGCGCCGCGAGCCACGCGTGCAGGTCGACCTCCCGTGCGCGGACGGTAATCGGCTGGGTCAGCGCAAGCAGGCTCGTGAGTTGAGATTCGACGCGCCCGATTTGCTCGATGATGATCTTCAACGCGGCTTCACGCCGGGCGGCGTCGCCCGCCAGCGCGTTCTCCGCCTTCAGGCGCATCGCGCCGACCGGGTTGCGGATTTCATGCGCGATCTGCGCGGCCATCTTGCCCAGCGCGCCGAAACGCTCGGCCTGCCCGAGCTTCGCACTCAGCGCGTTGGCCTCGCGTTGCAGGCGATCCGCGCGTTCGACATAGCGGTTGAGCGCATCGACGATGTGATCGAGATCCGGTTCGCCAAGCCGCTCGATGCGCGTGCCGCGTTCGAGGCCGCCGTCCGGCGCCAACGCCTGTTCGAGCCGCGTGAGCTTGCGCTTCCAGCGCCTGAGCGCCATCGCCAGCAACACCGCGAGCGCCACGATGACGGCCAGCATCGTCGCCAGGATGGCCGCCGCGCGCTCCCCGTATGGCCCGAGCGGCGGCCGTGCCCGCGTCAGCATCCAGGCGAGCAACCCGGCATGACGCGGCACCGGGCAAGCGACCGCGACCACCGCATCGCCGCCGCCTTCCACCACGTCGGCGCGCATCTGACCGAGGCGCGCGACGTTCGACAGCGTGCGAAGAATCAGTGGGGTTTCGGCCTCGGGCACGTCGCGTTTGAGGCCACTGCCCTCGTAGGTCGGAAACGCGTAGGCGAGAAAGCCGGCCGGCGCGCCGGGGGCCGACGCCGAGGACCAGAAGCCGCCCTCGATGCCCTCCGTGCGGATCAGAACGAGGTCGAGCACGGCGTGCATCAGATCGACATCGGTTTCACCGGGCCGCTGCATCGACAGGTCGTAGCGCGACGCAACCGCGGCGCAGGCCGTCACGGCCTGCTGCCGGGCCTGGGCGACGCGCTCCCCCAGCGCCGACGAGAGCATCAGCCACACGACCGCCGTGAGCAGAATGCAAAGGCCGGCGACCAGAATCCAGAACGCGTAGAGCTGAGTGGAGAACGACGGTCTCGGCATGAAGGGCCTGCGAGAAATCGGGGAGAAAATTTCCGAGCAAAACTCACGCCTGCATGCGGCGGGCGAGAAATGGTACACCAGGCACCTGTCGTTTTTCGTCGCGCATCGACACATGAAGATAAATAATCGATCTATGAAATCAAATCACTTTTTCTCATCGATTACTCCACGATAGAATGCGCTTCAGCATTAATTACATAAATTCGATTCATTTAAATTCAAAACATATCAAACCGCATATCAAGAACCAGGATTTGAATCGCGATGAACCACGACTTCACATTCTTCATCAAAAGCATTCGCTTCGATGAAAACTACCATCCCGCCGAAAACACCCGCATCACCACCAACTTCGCCAATCTGGCCAGGGGCGACGCGCGTCAGGAGAATTTGCGCAACACCTTGAGCATGATCGACCGGCGCTTCAATGCGCTGGCGCACTGGGACAACCCGCGCGGCGATCGCTATGGCGTCGAGCTGGACATCATTTCGGTCGAGATGAATATCGACTCGGGCGAGAATGGCGAGAATGGCGGCGCATTCCCGATGATCGAAGTATTGAAAACGAATATCGTCGATCGAAAAACGGGCGAACGCATCGAAGGCATCGTGGGGAACAATTTTTCCTCCTACGTGCGAGATTACGATTTCAGCGTGCGCCTGCTCGAACACAACAAAAATCAAGCCGAATTCGGCATTCCACACGATTTCGGCGACCTGCACGGCAAGCTGTTCAAACGCTTCGTGAATTCCGACGCGTACCGAGCACACTTCAGCAAGCCGCCCGTGATCTGCCTGAGCGTGTCGAGCAACAGCACCTATCATCGGACGGCAAATCGGCACCCGGTGCTGGGCATCGAATACCAGCAAGGCAAGCTTTCGCTGACCGAGCAGTACTTCGAAAAAATGGGGCTGCAGGCTCGCCATTTCATGGCGCCCAACAGCGCCGCGCCGCTGACGTTCTATTTTCTCGGCGATCTGCTCAACGATTACACCAATCTCGAGCTGATCAGCACCATCAGCACGATGGAAACATTCCAGAAGATTTACCGGCCCGAAATCTACAACGCCAATTCCGCGGCCGGAAACCAGTATCAGCCGAGCTTGCAGCACCCGGATCATTCCCTGACCCGGATCGTGTACGACCGCGAAGAACGCAGCCGCCTGGCGGTCGAGCAGGGCAAGTTTGCCGAGGCGCACTTCATCAAGCCCTACCAGGCCATGCTCGAGCAATGGTCCGCCGATTACGCGCTTTGATTCATTAATCAACACACCAGGTCATTCATCATGAAAACGTTGTTGCCCACCTCGACTGCCGGCAGCCTGCCGAAACCCTCCTGGCTGGCGGAACCGGAAAAACTCTGGTCGCCGTGGAAGCTGCAGGACGAGGCCTTGGTCGAAGGCAAGCAGGACGCCCTGCGCGTGTCCTTGAACGATCAGCAGCAGGCAGGCATCGATATCGTCAGCGATGGCGAGCAAACGCGCCAACACTTCGTCACGACGTTCATCGAGCATCTCGAAGGCGTCGATTTCGAGAAGCGCGAGGTGGTCAGGATTCGCAATCGCTACGATGCGAGCGTGCCGACCGTGGTGGGCGCCGTGGCCCGCAAGAAGCCGGTTTTCGTCGACGATGCCAAGTTCCTGCGCCGGCAAACCCAACAGCCGATCAAATGGGCGCTGCCCGGCCCGATGACCATGATCGATACGCTCTACGACAGCCATTACAAAAGCCGCGAAAAGCTGGCCTGGGAGTTCGCCAAGATCCTCAATCAGGAAGCCAGGGAGCTGGAAGCGGCCGGCGTCGATATCATCCAGTTCGACGAGCCCGCGTTCAACGTGTTCTTCGACGAGGTGAACGACTGGGGCATTGCCGCCCTGGAAACGGCCATCGAAGGGCTCAAATGCGAAACCGCCGTGCATATCTGCTACGGCTACGGCATCAAGGCCAATACCGACTGGAAAAAGACGCTGGGCTCGGAGTGGCGGCAATACGAGGAAATCTTCCCGAAGCTGCAGGCCTCGAATCTCGATCTGGTTTCCCTGGAATGTCACAACTCGCGCGTGCCGATGGATCTGATCGAACTGATCCGAGGCAAGAAAGTGATGGTGGGGGCGATCGACGTGGCATCGAACACCATCGAAACGCCGGAGGAAGTCGCCGATACCTTGCGCAAGGCGCTTCAGTTCGTCGATGCCGACAAGCTCTATCCGTGCACCAACTGCGGCATGGCGCCCCTGTCTCGCCACGTGGCGACCGGCAAGCTGAATGCCCTGAGCGCAGGCGCGGAAATCGTCCGGGCGGAACTCTCGGCCTGATATCGGCCTGATATCGGCCTGATATCGGCCTGATATCGGCCTGATATCGGCCTGATATCGGCTTGCAACCGGAGCAAGGCGCGGCCTCGACCGCCGCCCTGCTCCGGTTCGTCCTTGCCGCAATACCGCATGCCGCTATTGTCGATCCGCGCCACGTTCTTCAGGCACGAGGCGGGCCGCCGCGATGCGCCCGATCGCCTCGATTAGAATTCCTCATTGCCTGTAGAACGGAACACCCATGCTCGAACGCATTCATCTGGTCATCATCCGCGAGGTGCAGCGGCAGGGCTCGCTCACGGCCGCCGCTGCGGCGCTGTTCCTGACGCAGTCGGCACTGAGCCACACCGTGAAGAAGATCGAGCAACAGCTCGGCACGCCGATCTGGGATCGCGAGGGGCGCGGCCTGCGGCTCACGCAGGCGGGGCACTATCTGCTGTCGCTCGCGGAACGGCTGTTGCCGCAATTCGAGCATGCGGAGGCGCGCATGAAGCAATATGCCGACGGCGAGCGCGGCACGCTGCGCATCGGCATGGAATGCGCGCCGTGCTACCAGTGGCTGCTGAAGGTGGTGTCGCCATACCTGACGCGCTGGCCCGACGTGGATGTGGACGTGAAGCAGCGCTTCCAGTTCAGCGGCATCGCGGCGCTGTTCGGCTATGACATCGACGTGCTGGTCACGCCCGATCCGCTCGCGCGCCCGGGGCTGCGCTTCGATCCGGTGTTCGACTACGAGCAGGTGCTGGTGGTGGCGGAAGATCATCCGCTGGCCGACGCGCGTTACGTGAAGCCCGAGCAGTTGATCGACGAGACGCTGATCACGTATCCGGTCGAGACCGATCGTCTGGACATCTACACGCATTTCCTGCGCCCGGCCGGCGTGGTGCCGCGCCGCACCAAGGCGATCGAGACGACCGACATCATGCTGCAGATGGTGGCCAACCGGCGCGGCGTGGCGGCGCTGCCGCGCTGGCTCGCCGAGGAATATGCGGACCGCGTGCCGGTCGTGCCGGTGAAGCTCGGCAAGAACGGCATCGCCAAGCAGATCTTCCTCGGCACGCGCGACGCGGACGCCTCGGTGGACTATCTCGCGTCGTTCATCGACTTCGCGAAGGACCTGAACTGGCAGACAGCGCGATTCGCACGCTGATGCGCACGGCATGACGGCTTGGATTCATGAAGCTGTCCTGACGAAGTCGCCGCGTCGATCGGCGACATCCTGTCCGCCTCGATCGGCCCACGCGATCTCGACGTCACTGCGCAGGCTGCCCGGCGAGCCATCCCCACCGGCCAAAGATCTTCGCGCCCTGCGGCGATTGCAGAAACGCCACGAACTGCGAGGATGCCGCCACGTCCGCGCCCCTGCGCGTGATCGCGACACCGGCATCCCGATAGATCACGTAGCGCGGTTCGATCGCAACCAGGTCCGCCAGCGACGGGTTCGAGGTCCGCCAGATATTCCACACCAGCCAGACGTCGATATCGGGGTGGTCGATCCACGTCTGACGCGCGACCGCCGTGTTCGGCGCATAGCTGACGATATTGGCGCGCAGCGCCTTCACGGTGCCGATATCGCCAAGCCGCCCCGCCACATCCTCCCACACGCCGTTCTGCCCGGCACCGTTGACCACCAGCACGCGAACCCCGGGCTTCAATGCATCGCCCAGGCCGCCGATATGCCGTGGATTGCCCTTGCGCACGAGCATCGCCATCGGCCGCAGATACAGCGGCACCGGCGCATCGGGCGTCAGTTGGTCGCCCATCGCCACGACGAAATCGGACATCATCGTCTCGGAGCCGCTGTAGACGAGGTCGGCATCCGCGCGCGCGTGGTCGATCCAGCCGGCTGTCGGGCCGGCCGTGACCTCGACATGCACGCCGGTCTGTTTCTCGAACGCCTGCGCGGCCTCCTTCATCGCGGGGGCGGGGCCGCCCGCGCCATAAACATGCAACGTGGCGGATTGGGCCATCGCATGGCCCGCGCACAACGCCGCGCAGATCGTGAAAACGGCGCCTAAGGTCTTGTTCAAGCTGGGTCCCCTGAGAGTGATCGTGATGGCCGCCGGCAGCGGCCGGGTTGAAGCGATCGGCGTGTGAGTCGTGGTCAGTGCGGTCAGTGCGGTCAGTGCGGTCAGTGCGGTTTCGAGGTCAGCTTGTCGAGCAGGGCCGTCATTCGTTGCGGGTCCACCTGCCCTAACGTCGACGCCACTTTCTCGCCATTGCCGTCGAGCACGACCGTAAACGGCACGCCGCCGTGCGTATCTCCTTCCTGGAGCAGCATCGCGATGCCCGGGCCGCCCGCCAGGTAGACCGGATAGTTGATGCCATTGCGTTTGGCGAATGCGGCAACCGGCGCAGCTTCATCGAGCGCGATGCCCAGGAACTGCACCTTGCCGGCGTACTTCTTCTGGAGTGCGACGAAATCGGGCACCTCGCGCCGGCATGGCGCGCACCACGGCGCCCAGAAATTCACGACCACCACTTCGCCCGGATAGCGGGCCAGTTTTTCGGTCTTGCCCGACAGCGTCTGCAACGACAGCTCGCCGAGATTCACGATCTCTCCGGCATGAGCGCAACTCGACGCGGCGAGTGCGACGCCGGTGACGGCCAGCACGTGCGCCGCGATCGTGGCGCAGCGCGAAACCATGGAACGAAACTTCATCGCGTTGTCCTTGGTGAATCGGAAAGGGAACGTTCGGAAGGTATCGCGCCGTGGCCCCGCGGCCCATGACCGATCGGAGCAGATTCATGCTCCATCGTCTCGATTCCGGGATCGTCCGCAAGCCTGCTTCGGTGTGCCAGGCGGTGCCGATCGCGGCGTTGCCGCGCCACTGCCCGCCTTTCTACCTCGTGCCGCAACGCCTGGTTCAGCCCCATCCACCTGATTGCAAACACACCTCATTTCAAATAATCAAAATAGTTATTTTTCGACTTTTTGGATTATGGATTCGGCTACGTAGCGAACGACACATCTGACGCCTGTTCAAGGCTTCGATCACGGGAAAATGGTTCAGATTTGCGGACATGAGCCCGAACCCCATCGGCCCGGCGGGCTTTGATGATTATCCGCAAGCGCCATTTCAATTTTTTAACAACGCCGGCCCGCGAAAATTCCGGGAATGCCGAGACCCGGGGACCGGGATCAGAAACCTTGCCTGGCCTCGGATATCACATTCTTACGGCACCTTTCAAGATCAGAGCAATGACGACCCATTACCAAACAACCGGTGATTTGGTGTGAGGATTGCACGCCGCACCGAATATCCAATGAAATTGGCAATATCTTTAAAAATAGTTAAATTCACAAATGAAAGACATTTAATTTTAAACATTGGAAAAACATGTTTGCAGTGATTTTCACATGTTCATGGTTACCAAAAATAAACTGAGCTCGTCAATTCCGAGATTACCGCAATCTGGTGATTGATTTGTCTGAAAAATCAGACGCCCTATTGCGCATCTCTTTAAAAGGCTGCCGACCATGAATCGCATATACCGCTCAATCTGGAACGCCACCCTCGGAACCTGGGTGGCGGCATCCGAACACACGCAGTCACGAGGCAAGGCCAATCAGTCTGCGATCGTCAAGGCTGCCGTGTCATGTGTCGTGCTGTCCGCAGCCTCGATCAACGTATCGCATGCTCAATACGCTGCAGGCAATGGCGTCGCAACCGGTGCCTCGTCGATCGCCATCGGGGTGAATACGCCCCAGACCGCGACGACGGCCAGCGGCAGCTACTCGGTCGCCATCGGCCCGAGCGCGACATCCGGCGGCAATTATTCGGTGGCGCTTGGCAGCACGGCAACCGCCAGTGGCGGCAGCGCCATCGCTTCCGGTTTCGGGGCGACGGCAAGCGCCGAGCATGCCGCGGCCTATGGCGCCGGTGCCGACGCATCGGGCGGGTATGCGACCGCCCTGGGGCCCGGGGCAACCGCGAGCGGCAGTGGCTCCAGCGCCATCGGCGTGAATGCCGTCACATCCGAAAGCAACTCCGTTGCGGTCGGCAACGGAGCACGAGGAACTGGCCTGGGGTCGACCGCCGTGGGCGCTGGCGGAACGGCGAGCGCGCTCAATTCCACCGCGTTGGGCGCCAACGCCGCGGCGGAGTCGGGCGGTGCCACCGCGCTGGGGGCTTATGCCACCGCCTTTGGTTCGAATGCGGTGGCGATCAGCGAGAATGCCCTGGCCTATGGCAGCAACTCGGTGGCCATAGGTTTCAACACGACGGCCGAAGGCCGAAATTCTCTCGCGCTGGGCAATGGTGCCAGTGCGTCGGGTAATGAATCCATCGCGGCAGGTTCAATGGCGGTAGCCAGTCAAGCCAACGGCTTGGCGATTGGAAATGGCGCGACCGCATCCAACGCCAATGCCGTCGCACTGGGGAGTGGTTCGGTAACGACGGCGGCGGTAGGCACCAGTTCGGCCACGGTTGGAAGCGTGTCCTACGGAGGGTTTGCAGGCACGACGCCCTCCTCTACGGTCAGCGTCGGGGCTGTCGGCGCCGAGCGAACCATCACGAACGTGGCCGCCGGGAGAATTACGGCAAGCAGCACGGATGCCATCAACGGCTCGGAGCTTTACTCAACGATTAGTACAACCAATAGCAGTATTACTTCGTTATCGACGTCGACTTCGACCGGCATCGGCTCCTTGTCGACGGGGTTGTCCACCGCAACCAGCAATGTGGCCTCGCTGTCGAGTGGATTGAGCAGCACGAACAGCAATGTGGCTTCGCTGTCGAGCGGTCTTTCATCGACCAACAGCAACGTGTCGTCGTTGTCGTCGGGACTCAGCAGTACCAACAGCAATGTCGCATCGCTGTCGTCCTCGACTTCGACCGGCATCGGTTCCTTGTCGACGGGGCTGTCGACCACCACCAGCAATGTCGCATCGTTGTCGAGCGGTTTGAGCACCACGAACAGCAATGTGTCGTCGCTGTCGAGCGGTCTTTCATCGACCAACAGCAACGTGTCGTCGCTGTCGTCGGGACTCAGCAGTACCAACAGCAACGTCGCCTCGCTGTCGTCCTCGACTTCGACCGGCATCGGCTCCTTGTCGACGGGGTTGTCCACCGCCACCAGCAATGTCGCCTCGCTGTCGAGTGGTTTGAGCAGCACGAACAGCAATGTGTCGTCGCTGTCGAGCGGCCTGTCCTCGACCAACAGCAACGTGTCGTCGCTGTCGTCTGGCCTCGGCAGCACCAACAGCAACGTCGCCTCGTTGTCGTCCTCCACCTCCACCGGCATCGGTTCCTTGTCGACGGGGTTGTCGACCACCACCAGCAATCTCGCCTCGCTGTCGAGCGGCTTGAGCAGCACCAACAGCAATGTGTCGTCGTTGTCGTCGGGCCTCAGCAGCACCACCAGCAATGTCGCTTCGCTGTCGAGCGGCTTGAGCACCACCAACAGCAATGTGTCGTCACTGTCGTCGGGCCTGTCGACGACCACCAGCAACGTTGTCTCGCTGTCCAGTGGCTTGAGCACCACCAACAGCAACGTCTCATCGTTGTCCACCGGCCTGTCCTCGACCACCAGCAATGTGTCGTCGTTGTCGTCGAGCCTCAGCAGCACCAACAGCAACGTCGCCTCGCTGTCGTCCTCGACCTCCTCCGGCATCGGGGTGCTGTCTACCGGCCTCAGCTCGGCAAACAGTTCGATCATGTCGTTGTCCACGTCGACCTCGACTTCGATCAACGCAGCGAAGACGCACTATTACAGTGTCAACGACAACGGCACGCCGGCGAGCAACTATCAGAATGACGGCGCAACGGGCATCAATTCACTTGCAGCCGGCGTGAATGCCAGCGCGGCGGGCGCAAGCAGTGTCGCGGTCGGCGACGGTTCAAGCGCCGCCTCGACCGGTGCGATCGCCATCGGTCAGGGCGCGCTCGCCAATGGTGAAGGGGCGACAGCATTCGGCAGCAATGCGCTTGCCAGCGCCAAGGGCGCGGAGGCGTTCGGTTCAGGCGCGACGGCAAGCGGCATCAATTCCCTTGCGTTCGGTTCAAACGCCACCGCGAATGTCGCCAACTCGATCGCGATTGGCGCGAATTCAATGACGGGTGCGCCGGTCGGCACGCAAGGCGCCACGATTGGCGGCCTGGCCTACACGTTCTCGGGTGGAACTCCTGTAGGAGTCTTGAGCGTCGGACAGCCGGGACAGGAGCGCCAAATCACGAATGTTGCCGCGGGCCGGGTATCCACCACCAGCACGGATGCGGTGAACGGCAGCCAGCTCAACGCAACCAACCTGGCGGTCAACAGTTTGTCGACGTCGATGGTGTCGAACATCTCGTCGTTGTCGACCGGCATCGGCTCGCTGTCGACGAGTCTCAACACCACCAACAGCAACGTGGCCTCGCTGTCGACCTCCACCTCGACCTCCGTCACCTCGTTGTCGACCGGCCTCAGCAGCACGAACAGCAATGTCGCGTCGCTGTCCACGTCGACCTCGGCTTCGATCAGCTCGCTGTCGACGGGGCTGAACACGACCAACAGCAACGTCGCCTCGCTGTCGACCGGCGTGACGAACATCAACAACACGCTGAACCAGCTGTCAACGTCGATCAACACCAATCAGACACGTTCGGTGAACACCACCGGCGTGGCAGTCGACATGAACGGCACGGGCAGCGACAGGCCCTCCGTCACGGCCGGTTCCAATTCGGTGGCGATCGGTGCGAATTCGAATGACGGCGGTCGTTCGAACGTGGTGTCGGTGGGCAGCGATACGCAGCAACGCCAAGTCACGAACGTTGCGCCGGGTACGCAGGGCACCGATGCCGTGAACGTGAATCAGCTGACGCAAGTGCAGACGACGATGTCGACGGCGCTGTCGGGGCAGCAGGGGCAAATCAATTCGCTGGGCTCGCAGTTGCAACAGACCGACCAGATGGCCCGACAAGGGATTGCCGCGGTCGGCGCGATGGCGTCGATCCCGCAGATCGATCGCGACGCCAACTTCGGGATGGGTGTCGGCACCTCGACGTTCCAGGGCCAGAAGGCGATGGCGGTCAACATGCAGGCTCGCATCAGCGAGAACCTGAAGGCCTCGATCAATGGCGGCTTCAGCGGCGGTCAAAAGGTGATCGGCGCAGGCGTGCTTTATCAGTGGAAGTAAGGGCTTGCCGGAACCGTCGCGGCAGCTCGGCGAGCTGCCGCGACGCAGGCGAGACGAGTTCGTCATGCGGCCCGTGGCTTGACGCAATCCAATTCGGTTTGAAGGAGTTAGCTGTGAACAAACTTACGCTTACGCTCGCGCTCTTTTCAGCGGCCATCACCGGGTGCTCGACGGCTTCCGGTCCGACCTACAGCGCGTTCGAACTGCAGCCGCGTGGTGGCGTGCAAACGTTCCAGGTGGATTGCGGCGGCTTGCTGGCCGGGCCGTCGACCTGCACGAAGGCCGCTCGCAAGATGTGTGGTGATCGAACCGTACGCACCGTCGATTCGGTGCGCACATTGCGCGACGGCTCGAATCCGACATCGTTGATTTTCCAATGCGATGCGGGGCAAACCCGTGTCGATCCTTGAGCCGGCAAGGACGTCCGCCGGCCCCGTCGAGAATGAGGGCGAGCGGACAAAGCGGCAAGCCGCCCGAAAACGCATCGACCGGCGCGCGATACAAGACTATCGAGGGCTCGAAATCAGAAGATTGTGAACCGTGCTCACACCCGCCACGCCTTGCACCGCGGCACCGGCCAGCGTGATCTGGCCGGGTTGCGCGACGTCACCCGCCAACGTGACGACCTGGCCTCTCACCTTCACGTTGATGCCGGACACATCGAGTCCCGGAACTTGCGAAAGCGCATTATGCAAGGCCAGTGCCAAATTCGGGTTTCTCCGTTCCGCTACGCTTCTGCCGTGGCGACTCGAGTCCGAAGGCGTGGCCGATGCGATATTGCTTTCCTGTGCCCAAGTGATCTGAGTGGCGACGCCGACACAGGCTATGCCGCATATGACTCTCAGGTTTTTAAATGCTTTCATATTGATTTTCGCCTATCCAACCTAGATACACGTGACGACGATGTTGGTAACCAATCCCGCAACCGCGCCAGCCGCATTCGCGACCGTGCAGTTTTGCACCGGCGCGTGAGGTTGAGATAGCACCGTGACCGAATACGAACTGGAATAGCCCACGGGCGTGCCGAACGAGAAGCCGCCATTTCCCGCAAGGGTCACGGTGTCCGCGCCGTTGTTCTGCAGGATGAGCACGTTGCCCGGAGTCAGGCCGGCCACTGTCCCGCTGATCGTATAGCGGTTCGGCGTGCACGAGATAGCGACGTTATCGTCTCCCGGCCCCGGGCCATACCCATCGTTATCGATGATCGAACAGGTCTGCCCCGTGGGCTGCGTGAGCACGGTCACGTTGTAGTCGCTTGAATTGTCGACCGGATTCGAAAAGAGAAAGCTGCCGTTGGCAGTCAGCGTCAGGTTGTCGGCGCCGTCGTTCTGTACAACCAGGCTGCTCGATGGAAGCAGCCCATCGAGAACACCGCCGACCTGGTAACAGGAGCCGTCACTCAGGCAGCTATCGTTATCGCCGCCGCAACCGGACAGGATCAGCATGGCAGCCGCCATCCCGGTCACCAGACGATAACTGCGACGCATCCCCAGTGCATGGCGCCGACGGCCGACTGCACCGGCTGGAAAATGATTCGACTCCAATCGGAAATTCCTCATTCTTTAACTAGCTTGCGATTTTTTGACGAGCATGATTTTTGTTCGCACGCCGAAATGATCAAACACTTCAGCGTGCCAGGCCGGCATCTTGCCAACCCATGAATACTTTACTTCGACGTGCAAGTCTCGATGCCGTTGCCGCCCCCCATGTATTGCGGCTCGTAGTAGAACTTCTTGATGGTGACCTTTCCGCTCGACGCGGTATTCACCGTAGCCAGCGCCACGCCGAAGTCGTGCTTCGACAGATCCTTATTCGCGAAGTCCATGGCCAATTGCTTCCCGTTCGAAACAATCGATCCGACGTAGACGTCATCGACCGTCACCTTGTACGCACCGAACTTGCCCGAACTATATTTCGCGTCGAGCTGGAGGATCATGGTGCTGTGCGAATCGCCGTCGTGAATATCGTTGCCGGCGCACTGATAAACGCCGCTGATATCAGTGCCGTTGAACGGGGTTCGAGTTGCCTCGATGGTTGCCGCATGGCTTGACGATGCGAGCACGAGGAGCGACATTCCGAAAGACGTCAAGATTGATTTCATCATCAAATCCAAATAACTACATAAATAACCGACCATTTCGCGCATCACCGGAAATCAACGGCGACAGCAGTACAGCGTCGTTGATACTGCGAGATCACGAAATGGACCACCAACAGCCCTCGAATTTCACAAATCGTCTTGTCGATCTTTGGTTTCCAACTATATTTTCAATTAAGCTCGACGTTATTCGGCTTTTTGAATCGAAACCAGGCAATGCTCCTTGGCGTCGCCAGCAGGATCACCGCCACGACCTCCGCGATGCAATCGATATTGTTACTGGGGGCCAGCGACGCATCCTCCGGGTGAACGGCATACGCCAGGAAAATCGCCAACATCTTCATAACCAAAATGACAGACAGAACATTTTTTGCCCATCGCTGCCTGGAAAACAACTCGACCAGCAAAAAACCCTTCACGACCACCCAAACCAGCACTATCGTCAACAAAAAGAACACGATGGCACCCAGCGCCGCAGCCGACATCTTTTCGGAAGACTGAAAATTGTTCAGCGACTCGAAATCGTGGTACCCACAAAGCATTTGCACAAAAAGAATGGGCAACGGAAGATAAAACACAAACAGAATCATCGCGGCAATTTTTGCGGAAATCGGCGATTTACCGTTTAAAATTGGCACCTTTCCACGAAGAGCAAACCTCATCGCAACACCCCTTTATACTTTCACGTCAAATAAATATATCGTCCCGGCACATCAAAAATACCCAATCCTTCAACCCTCTCCCCGGGAAATTACGATCATTTACTCGATCGTGAATCACCTCCTCTCTTGATCAATTTTTTGAGCCACAGTGCGAGTGAGCCACGCCCCATCCCGATGCACTGTCCGGCACGCATTCAGGTGAATTACTCGCCCTGCCTTGGGGAAAGGTTCACGCTACGATCCGTGCGCACCGATCAATCGCAAACACGAAAGCTGTGCCAGTGCCAACCGTAATAGCCATTGTCGGGTTCGCGACGGCGTACCCAGTGACAGAAAACCGGGGGCGGCTCCACGACAGCGACGGCAGGAGCCGCGACCACCAAGGGCGCAGGCGCAGCCACGACCACCGGAGGCGGTGGAGGCGCAGCCACGACCACGGCCTGCGCCAATGCGGACTGCGAGAAGCAGACGGAGAGCAGTGCCGAACACAGAGCAAGGGCACAAGCCTTGAATGAAAATTTTTGCATTTTTTAGTTTCGAAGATGAAGTTCGGTGTGGATCAGCAGAGCACGTCAGCGCCAATAGCCATGATGCCAATAGCCCCACGAATCGTAATGAGCCGGAACCCAGACGGCCTGGCCGACAGGGGCGACCACACATCCGACAAGGCTCAAGCTCAGGCTACAGAGCAGCGCCGCAATAGAAATGCGTTTCAGCATGGAATGTCGAGTTGTAAAAATCAGTGCTTCTGGAAGGTTCATCTACACACCGCATCACGACGCATCGCGCCTTTTCAATCAATCGTTATCCTGATCAATCGATTGATCGCCACCCATCATGCTTCAGCGATGACATGCCCAGGGCCGTACCCAGCGATACGATCCTCAAAAAAACTCACGCTTCAAGGATCGCTCACTGCCCTGACAGTGCGTCGATACAACATATCGTAGCGTTGAAGAATGAGCGCAGAATGAGCGATCCAGGCGGTGCGTCAGTGAACCAACGCCAGGTCGTTGCCGACATCGTCGAGCATCACGGTCCACCCGAGTCCGCGCACATTGCGAATCACGGACCCACCGAACTTCTTTCGCACCGAATGAATCAGGGCGTCGATCGCATTGCTCTCGACCTCTTTTCCCCAGCCATACAGGCGGTCTTCCAACTGCCTGCGCGACAGGATCGTTCCCGGCCTTTCGAGAAACGCCAACATCAACGAGAACTCGCGTGCGGACAACACCGACGTGCTGCCGTTGCACGTCAGTGTGCGTTTGTCCATGTCGAGGCCGAAGGATTCGTTGCCGAGACGCGAGGAGGCATAGCCCGCCTTCCGCCGGATCACGGCACGAATTCGTGCCAGCAGTTCGGGAACCGCAAGCGGCTTCAACATATAGTCGTCTGCCCCGACATCGAGGCCTTCGACCCGTGAATCGAGATCATCCTTCGCTGTCAGGATCAGAACCGGCACGGCATTACCCGCCTTTCGCAATGATTTCAGCAGTTCCATGCCGTCCATGCCGGGCAAACCCAGATCGAGCAGCACGACGCTGTACTCCGCGTCGTCGGTGGCACGTAGCCCGGCCACCCCATCACGTACCCAGTCCACGCTGATATCGGCATTCTTCAATGCGCGCAGCAGGCCTTGACCGATCTGTACATCGTCTTCGATTAGCAAAACTCGCATTTCCATTACCTTCAAAAACACCATGAACGGCCGAACGCCGCAGAATCGGTGGGGCCTCAGGCGGCGCCATCACGTTCCATCGGCAAGCTCACCATGGCGATGATCCCGGACTGCCCGTCGCTGCGATTGTGCAGCTGCACCGTCCCGTCGTAGCGAGTCACGATGGCTCTGACGATCGCCAGACCCAAGCCGCTGCCGTCGCCGCCGACATCGGCGCGAAAGAAACGATCGAATACGCGCGGCAGCAGTTTGGGATCGATGCCCGGCCCGCTGTCCTTGACCGTGATATCGACCGTCTTGCCCCGTACGTGGGTCGATACATCGATCCTGCCGCCGTCCGGCGTATACCGCACGGCATTCCCGACCAGGTTCCGGACCACCGTGTCGATATCCAGCTCGAGCATCCGCACTCGCGCATCGGTCATTTCGTCTGCGCCGATATCGATGCGTCGTTGTATTGCCGTCGGCAACACATCGGCAATGGCATTCACGATGGTCGGGCCAACGTCGATGCTCGCCATCGCCGATGCCATCGACTTGCCCAACAGGGGCGTATCGGCACGAGCCAATCTCAGCAGTTGAGAAATCAGGTTACTGCTGCGTGTAATGCCGCTTTGCAGTTCGCGAAAGCGCTCCAGACTGCCCAATCCGATCTCGTGTTGCAGATTGTCGGCCTGCAATTGCAAGGCCGTGATGGGCGTTCGCAGTTCGTGGGCGGCGTTGTCGATAAACTGGCGCTCGGTTTCGATCGAATGAGCGAGACGTTCGATCATCAGATTGATGGAACGGATGAACGGCAGCAGTTCATCGGGCACCCGAGTCAGCGGCAACGCTTCCAGACAGTTCACGTCGATCGCGCATACCGTATTGCCAAGCCGATTCACCTGTCGCAGCGACCGGCTCACCACGATCGGCACGGCGATCCAAACGAATGGAATCAGCACGACGATCGGCCAGAGCGAGCAGGTCGCCAACCGCGTCTCCATTTCTGCTCGTACCGACATCCGTTGCGCAATCTGGACCCGCTGGCCGGGGCGGCTGCGCGTGTAGAGCCGCCACTTCTCTCCGAACAGAGTCGGGTTGGTGAAACCGAGCCGGGCGTCACGCGGCAACAGCAAATCCGGGTTGTTGGAATAGACGGGTTTCGATTCGTCGTCTTTCCATACGACGATGACGAGATCATGCTTGTCCGGGGGCGTGGAAACCCGAAAGAACGTCACGCTGCGCGTGTCGAAATCGAGCCGAAGGCGGACGGCCAGAGAGGCCATGCGCCGGTCGAGCAGCGCGGCCGTACCGGCTTTCGAAAAGTGGTACGAGCTCGCGCCTTGCATCAACGCAAACAAACTGATCATCACGCCAATGGCGAGGACGAGTTGGTTACGAAGCGATTTGAGCATGAACATGGTCGTAAGTCGCGAAGCCAACCCGCCACACTCCGTCCTGATCGGGAGGCAACGAAGTGAGCACCGTTTATCAGGCCCCCCCGGTGCCCTCACCGATCATGGCGGCGGGGTTGATGAATTTTTCATAATCGGATTCGCTGACCTTGCCCGATTTGAGCGCCGCGGCCTTCAACGTGGAACCGGTGGCCTGCGCATCCTCGGCGATATGCGCGGCGTTCTGATAACCGATCACCGGCGACAGCGCCGTCACCAGCATGAGGTTGTTGTCCAGGTAAGCCTGAATCCTGTCGTGATCGAGATCGGTGCCTTCCACGGAATAGGTCCGGAACTTTTCGCAGCCATCGGCGAGAATCGTCGCGCAATGCAGGAAGTTGTTGATGATGATCGGCCGCATCGCGTTCAGCTCGAAATTGCCCTGGCTCCCCGCAAAGGCGACCGCCGTGTCCTCGCCGATCACCTGGATCGAGATCATGACCATCGCTTCGCATTGAGTCGGATTGACCTTGCCCGGCATGATCGACGAACCGGGTTCGTTGGCAGGCAGCGTGAGTTCCCCCAGCCCGCAACGCGGGCCCGACGCCAGCCAGCGCATGTCGTTGGCGATCTTCATGAGCGACACCGCGGCGCCGCGCAGCGCCGCGGAGGCGCGCACCATGGCGTCCAGCGAGCCCTGCGCCATGAATTTGTTCGGCGCCGTCACGAACGGCTTTCCCGTCAGCTCGGCAATCTTCGCCGCCACATTCTTCGAAAATCCCGCCGGCGCATTGAGGCCGGTGCCGACCGCGGTGCCGCCGAGCGCCAGTTCGTAGAGCCCTTCGCGGCTGCGTTCGATCTCCGCGATGCAGGTCCGCAGCTGCGCGGCCCACCCCGACCATTCCTGCCCGACCGACAGCGGCGTCGCGTCTTCCAGATGGGTACGCCCCACCTTGATCACGTTCATCCATCCGCTCGCCTTGCGTTCGATGGTGGCGGCAAGCCGGCTCAGGGCCGGCACGAGACGCTCGTCGATCACGGTGACGGCGGCGATATGCATCGCGGTGGGGAAACTGTCGTTGGATGACTGGCCCATGTTGACGTCGTCGTTGGGGCCCACCGGCTGCTGCGTGCCGAGCGTGCCGCCCAGCAATTGAATCGCACGGTTCGACAGCACTTCGTTCACGTTCATGTTGGACTGGGTGCCCGACCCGGTCTGCCAAACATAAAGCGGGAAATGCGCATCGAGCCGGCCGGCGATCGCTTCGTCGGCGGCATGAACGATGGCCTGGGCTTTCCAGTCAGGCAGCCGCCCGGCCGCCTGGTTGACCAGTGCACATGCCTTCTTCACCGTGCCATAGGCGTGATAGACCGCCTTGGGCATCCGGTCGTCGCCGATCGAGAAATGCTCGAGCGAGCGCTGCGTCTGCGCGCCCCAGTATTTTTCGGCGGGCACCGAGACCTTTCCCATGCTGTCGAATTCCTCGCGGGTACCCGAGGCATTGAGGCCGATTGCAATATCCGCCAGGACGGGGCGGCCGAGGTTGGCGTTCGTCATGTTCAGTGTTCCTTGATAGAGAAGGTCAGTACTCTTCACCATTCACTTGCACCTTCCCCTTGAAGGTGAAGTAAATGAACATCGTGTATAAAATCGTGATCGGCAGCACGAAGACACCCGCCCCCCAGAACAGAAACGACTGGCTCGACGGTGGCGCTGCGGCTTCGGTGGTCGTCATGGCGAACGGAATCAGGTACGGATAGAACGATGCGACGAACGTACCGAGCCCAACCGCAAACAACGCCACGGTGAGAAGGAACGGTGCAAACTCCCGACGCGCGCCGATGGCTCTTACCATCAACGCACTGATCACCAGGGCTTCAATCGGAAACAGAAACAGTGTCGGGTGATCGATCCAGCGCTGCATGAGGGGCGTGTTTCTGAGCAAGGTCGCGACGAACGCCACCGCAAGAAATCCCAATACACCCACCAGCAGGCGAGGCAGCATTCGAAAGGCCAATTGTTGCGTGGTGCGGCGCGACTTGTAGGCGAGCCAGGCGGCGCCGATCAGCGCGTATCCCAAACACAAGCCCAAACCACAGAACAGCGCAAAGGGCGACAGCCAGCCAAAAGCGCCGCCGATGTAATTCGGCCCGCTCATCGGCAAGCCATTTGCCAGCGCGCCCGCGGTCGTGCCTTGCATGAAAGCCACGACGTAGGATCCGATCATGAATCCCTTGTCCCACAACGGCCGGGTGCGCGTGCTTCGGTCACGGAATTCAAAGGCAACGCCTCGGAAAATCAGCCCGGCCAACATGACCATCAGAGGCAAATAAAAGGCCGACAACAACGTCGCGTAAAACAGTGGGAATACCGCGAACATGACCGTCGCGCTCATGACGAGCCAGGTCTCGTTGCCATCCCACACGGGTGCGATCGACGCCAGCATGCGGTCCCGCTCCGACGCGTCTCGAACCCATGGAAGCAACATGCCGACGCCCAAGTCGAAACCGTCGAGCGATACGTACAGAAACGTGGTCAGAACAAGCACCGCAACCCAGAAATCGAGCATCATGCGAGCGTCTCCGATTTGCGATTCGAATCGACGCCCTCGCTCGCCAGCGATAAAGGACGTTTCGGGTTCGTTCCCGCTGCTGCCGGTGCAGAAACACCGGCTGGGCCACGCTTGAGCAAGCGATAGATGTAGATCGTGCCGAACAGGAAGATCACGCTGTATATGACCGAGAAGAGGATCAATGTGGCGCCGACTTCCGGACTGCTCAAAGTCGGCGTGGCCGCATCGGCGGTACGCAATTGACCAAACACCGTCCAGGGTTGTCGACCCACTTCGGCGGTGAACCAACCCGTCAAGGTCGCGATGAAGCCAACAGGAAAGGACAGGAAAATCGTCCAGAGCAACCAACGGCTGACCTGAGCACGCTTGCGTACCACCTGCCAACTCCCGTACCAGGCGAGTGCCAGCATCAGCAGCCCACACGCGACCATGATTCGGAATGCGAAGAATGGGATTGCCACCGGGGGGCGATCCGCTTTCGGCCAATCGGTCAGCCCGACCTCGTTTGACGTGAGGCTCATCGAGCCGATCAGGCTACCCAGGTAAGGGATGCTGATCGCGTAATCGTTCGATTCGGTCTTCTCGTTGGGCCAGGCGATCAATACTTCCGCCGCCGGTTGCTCGTCGTGCCAGCGCGCTTCTATCGCTGCGAACTTGGTGGGCTGTTTATCGTGCGTATAGTCGCCGACCAGGTGCCCGAACAGCAACTGACACGGCACCAGCACGGCAGCCAGGCCAAGCGACATGCGCATCATGGTGCGCGACTCGGCTTCGAACTGCCCCTTCAGGGCGTGCCACGCGCCGGTGGCGGCGATGCAGAACGCCGACGTGAGATAGGCAGCGAGCAGCATGTGCGGGAAGCGCACGAGCATCACTGGACTGAAGATGATGGCCGGCCAGTCGGTCGGCGTGAAAACACCCTTCGCGTCCATCACGAAACCAACCGGGTATTGCATCCAGCTGTTGTTGACCATGATCCAGAACGAGGACAAGGTCGTACCGAGCGCCATCATCAAACAGGAAAAGAAGTACAGCCATCGAGGCAAGCGGTTCCGGCCGAACATCACCATGCCGAAGAAGCTCGCCTCCAACGCGAAAGCACTGAACGTTTCATATGCCAGCAGCGGCCCCTGGATCGCACCGGTTCGCCGTGAGAGTTCACTCCAGTTGGTGCCGAACTGAAACGCCATGACGATGCCCGACACCACACCCATCGCGAACGCAACCGCGAATATGCCGCGCCAGAAATCGAACAGACGCCGATAGGTTGGACGCCCTGTCGTCAGCGACATCCCCTCCAGCACACAGAGCCACGCAGCCAGCCCTACCGTGAAAGCTGGAAAAATGATGTGAAACGACACGGTCGCCGCGAATTGGATTCGCGACAGCACGAGTGCGGTGAGGTTCATGTGGCTTTCCTTGAGCCGATTTTCAGCCGGACAGCCGCCCGAGCAGAGGCGAGTCGTGCTGTGTCCACGTAGATTCGTGGCGAGCGCCACCTACGTCTGCGTTGATTGATATCGATATTGCGGTAGCCGGCATCATTGCTTTCCCCGGCGCGAAGAACATTCGCAGTGCGAATGGAATGCGTTGCCAGTTCATCGGCCGGGTCGAAACTCATGCACACTGCCGCGTCAGACGTTTTCCAGCCCGAGCACCGCCGCGGTATGGGCGCGGATTTCTCGGCATGCCTCTCCGTCTTGCTTCAGATCGATCCCATAAGTCGGGATGATCTGCTTCAGGCGCGGCAGCCAATCGCCATCCGTCATTCGATCGGAGAAGCAGGTACGCAGCACTTCGAGCGCGATATGAGCCGCCGTCGACGCGCCGGGCGATGCGCCCATCAAGGCCACGATCGACTTGTCTTGCGACGCGACGAGTTCCGTGCCGAACTCCAGTTCACCGCCGCCCTTGCCATTGGCCTTGATGATCTGCACACGTTGCCCAGCCACCGCCTCGGTCCAGTCTTCCTCTCTGGCGCCGGGATAAAAGCCTTGCAGGGTTTCGAACATCTGATGCGGCGTCTGAACGATCTGCCCGACCAGATACTCTTCGAGTTGCAGGCTGTGTCGCGCAACGTCGAGCATGGGAAGAATGTTGGCGGGCCGCACCGACTTGAACAAATCTAAATAGGAGCCCTCCTTGAGAAACTTGGTCGAGAACCCGGCATAAGGCCCAAACAGAACCGAGCGCTTGCCGCCGACCACCCGGGTGTCCAGATGCGGTACGGACATCGGCGGCGATCCATGGGCCGCCTTGCCGTAGACTTTGGCGTGGTGACGTTGCGCAACGGCATCGACGTCACAGCGCAGCCACACCCCGCTGACCGGAAACCCGCCGTAACCGTGTCCTTCCGGAATGCCCGATTTCTGCAGCAGTTCGATCGATGCACCGCCGGCGCCGATGAATACGAATTTCGCCAGCGTGATGCTGATTTCGCCCGTTTCGCGATTTTCCACCTCGACCTGCCAGGCACCACTTTCGTGACGCGCCAGGCCCACGACGCGATGCTGGTAATGCACCGAGAATCCTGACTGGCCGGCCAGTTGCGCCACGAGCAGATGGGTCAGCGCGCCGTAGTCGACATCGGAGCCGGTCGCCATGCGGGTCGCGGCCAACGGCGTTGCCGGATCGCGCCCCTCCATCAGCAACGGCGCCCATTCGGCAATCTGCTTGCTGTCCTCGCTGTACTCCATGCCGGCGTAGCAATGATGCGAGGACATCGCTCGAAAGCGCTCGCGCAGGAATTTCCGATTCGCCTCGCCGGTGACGAAACTCATATGCGGGCAGGCATGAATGAACGCCGCGGGATCGGCTATTTTCCCGGTTTTGACCAGGTGGGCCCACAGCTGCCGAGACGTATCAAACTGAACATTGACTTCGAGCGCCTTGGCGATGTCGACACTGCCATCGGGCAACTCGGGGGTGTAATTCAACTCGCAATTGGCGGCGTGCCCGGTGCCCGCATTATTCCAACCATCCGAGCTTTCGAGCGCGCAGTCGTGCAAGGTTTCGAACATCACCACCGACAGTGACGGATCGAGTTCCTTCAGCACCGTACCGACAGTTGCGCCCATGATGCCGGCGCCGATCAGAACGACATCAGCATTCCTAAATGTATTCTCAATACTCATCTGAAACTCCGTCGACAAGATGACTAGTCTTTCTTTACGAAACAGGGGGTGGAGAACGGTGTGAAGATCACATACGCGCGCCGCCACGGCTCGTCGTCGACGAGCCTCCAGCGGTGGCCGCTTCCCGTCGTGTCCTCGGCAAGCAGCACATCGCCTGGCGCGATGGTGAATGTCGCACCCGATCGCGTGGTGAACTCGAGCGTCCCGCTCAGCGTGATGACGAATTGGCGAGCAGGTGCGTCGTGCCATTCGAAAGCCCCACCCGCACGTGTCTCGCGAAACGAGATGGACACCACGTCGACGGTTTCACTCAGCACGTCGCCCCGCTCTCCCTTCGGGAGATCAATCAAGCCTTCCTCGAACAGCGAGTCGCCATCACTGCCGGTCCAGATTCGAACACATCTGATCATTGCACTCTCCACCCAATATTCTGTTAAATAATTTTTGCTCGATGCGCAATCCTATAAAGGAAAAAGGCATGAAAGCGGACAATACAGCAGCGGAATTTTAAAAGCATCCTTTCGAAAGTTAAACATTTTTCACCTACGGGCTTCCTCATTTTTTCTCATCCATTTAGTTCCTATCTTCAGTAGATAGCAGATCAATTCAAATCGAGTTTAGTAATTACCTTTCGATGTTTACCTTGAATTGCTTCAAAGCGGATTCATCACACCAATCTTCCCTGCCGAACTGCCCACCCACAATTCCCCGCATCTCTTCATGGAGTGCTTAAACAATTTTCTTAAGCCAATGGTTAATTATCAAGTTCAATACTCTTGATAAGGAAGGGAATGGAAATGAGGAAACCCTACCTGCGTCCGAGCGCGGAAGAACGCCCGACGCTCATGACCGCGCAGCCCGACGCGAGCACGGCCGGGGCCGATGAAAGCGGTGCTCGGCAATGCACGCGAAACGCGGTTCGTCGTGCCATGCCGAATGAACGATGCAGGAAGATTTTCACGGAGCGCGAAATAACCTGTTATTTCTCTTTGGCGGAATACTTGATTATTGACACCACCAGGTTACAGCCGCCACACCCTAAAACTTATTCAATATTCCGATCCGGAGTGCGACCTGATTATGCGATCCGGCCGGAAAACTATTCGCGATATCGCCAATCGAGGCCACCGCATTAACGACATTTCCATAGGCATCCAAGGTCGAGCCACTCGCATTCTGATAACCTCCCAATACATAGATCGAGGTTTGACGACTCAATAAATAAATGGCCGAGACGCCCAGGTTCTGGTAACGAGGCAGTGGCGCGTCTGCGGCAACGGATTGCCCGCGCGTGTAGGAATAGTTGCCCGCAACAATGATTTGGGGGCTGTATGCATAGCGCATGCCCACACCCACCGAGTTGTAGCCGACAATGCGCTTGAACAGTGAAACCGCCGACGGCCGATACTGCGTGAATCCGTAATTCACCCCCACGGTCAACTTGGAGAACACGTAGTTCACCGCCGAATCCACGATCTGGACTGCCCGCGCGCCGACAAAGCCGGTGGTGACCGCCGAGCCGAAATTGCCGTCGGCGGAGCCGGACCACGTATTGCCCGTCGCGCCGCTGTTGTCCATCCGCAGATAAGCGATGCCGCCGGCGAGCGGCCCCTTGACGTAATTGAAGCCCACGCCGAACGCGCTCTCGGCGTTCAGTGATTCCGCGGTGTTTCCAAACCCGTACAACACTTCGCCACTCCAGCCTCCGTACAGTGGCGTCCGGTACTTCACGGCGTTGTTGACTCGATTGCTGGTGTCGTAGTTCGACAGGTCGCCGGCATAGGTACTGATGCCCCCCGCGAAACCCGGCCCATACAGAACCAACAGGCCGGAAATCGCATCGGCCTGCCTGCCGAACGTGAGGGTGCCGAAACGCCGGCTCGACAGGCCGACGAAGGCCGCTCGATTGAACTCGGTGCCGCTCAGAACGTACGCACCGGTGCCGCTGTTGAAGCCATTTTCAAGCTGAAAAATGGCCGCAAGCCCAGCGCCGAGATCCTCGATGCCCTTCAACCCCCAGCGGTTCGACATCGCACCCCCACTCAGGAAAGCAAAGCGCGGCTTGCTTGCAAGAACGACGGGCGTTCCGGCAGAACCGGTGTTCCGGGCAACCCCGACGTCACTCATGTACTGCACGCCAGCGTCAACGTTTCCATAAAGCGTTAGGCTACTTTGACCATGAGCTGCAAGCACCGCGAAGCCGATGAGCGATCCGGCTGCCACATTCGATTTCAAATGCTTCACCACGTCTCCAATTTTTGTATGTATGACTAACTATTTATCGAGAAAAAACGCTCGAATGGATCAGCCAGCTTCATGAAAATCAGTGATGCGGAGGTCGGAAGCCATGACACGGATACCGTCGTCGACGGCAATCCTGTCAGTCGAAGAAACCGGCGTCTTCGTCGCGCAGATACGGCCTCGCACCTTCGGCATCGATATCCAGGCCGAGCCCCGGGGCCGGTAACAGATCGACCATCGAATCCTTCACGACCTGTTTCGGCAGACCGATCACGATGTCGTTCCACCACGGGTCCGAGGCACTCGGGTATTCGAAGGCGATGTAGTTGGCGGGCAAGGTCGCGCACACATTGATCAGGGCACCCAGCCCCAACAATCCGTTGGCGGTGCCGTGCGGCGCCATCATGATCGAATGCATGTAGGCGTGCTCGGCCACCCACTTCAGCTCGGCGATACCGCCCACATCGGCAGGATCGGGGCCGACGACTCGCACCGCCTGTGTCTCGATCAGTTCCTTGAAGTTGTGGCGCAGGTAGATTTGTTCGCCGGTGTGGATAGGCGTCGTTGTCGAGGTGGTCAGTTCCCGATAGGCTTGCGGATTGACCCACGGCACATAGTCGCCGGTCAGCATGTCCTCGAGCCACATCAGGTTGTATTTTTCGACGGCACGTGCGAAGCGGATCGCATCGGGCAAAAACCATCCCGGGCCGCAATCGAGCGCCAGCGAAACCTTATCCCCCGCCACTTCTTTCATGGCCGCCACGCAGTCGATCAGATGCGCCATCCCACGCTCGCTCATCTGCCCTTGATGCAGCGCGCCATGGAATGTCGAGGTCTGGCCAGGGCCATAGTGGAAATCGGGCACGGTGGTCTTCATGGTGGAATGGAAACCGATGCCTTGTTTGATCAGGGAAAACTTCTCCGGGCGTTCCATCATCCATTTGAGACCGGCCGCATAATCCTCCGGGCGGTCGCCCGTACGCGGTATCCGGATCGAGCCGTTGTAGACACGAACCTTGTCGCGTACCGCACCTCCCAGCAGCTTGTACACCGGCACACCGGCTGCTTTGCCGGCAATGTCCCACAGCGCGTGTTCGATCGCACTGACCGCCGCGCCATACGGCTTGAACGAACCGCGTTGGCGGATCTTCAGCATGACCCGTTCGACGTTGGTCGGATCTTCGCCGAGCAGTGCATCGCGAAAATGCAGCACGAAGGGTTTCAGGTACGGCTTCGTATGCTCGGCTTCGCCGAGCCCGTAGATGCCTTCGTCGGTGACGATGCGCACGACAGGGTGCTTGCCGATGATCGCGCAACGCAAATCGGTGATTTTCATATTTGAATCTCTGGGAATTGAAAACGGACAGGTATGCCAGGCTGTCGCTTTGTTTGCGGCAACCTGCCAATGCTTCAGCGCTCGCTCAATGAGGCAGAGCCGGATCGCTCTGATTGACTCGACGCGACAAGATCAGGCACGGGTTCGATTCGACCGAGTACGAACACGTATGCGCTGATTCCAATCAACAGCACGACGCCGGCAACGACGAACGCGGAGTTGAATGATCCGGTTTCCATCACGATAAGGCCGGTCAGGGTCGGCGAAATCACGCCCATGATGCTGTTGCCGAAGTTCATGATTCCGCCGACCGTGCCGTTGCCGCCGCGCGGAGCGATGAGCGAGGGGATCGACCAACCGGCGGGCGCGGCGCTGGCAAGCCCGCACAAGGAAAGCGTGATCCAGAACAGCGCCCAGAAAGGATCGACCGTGAATACCGCGCCGAACACCATGAGGCCCATCAGCATTCCGCAAATCAGCACGGTCTTGCGAACCACGGTTTCGTCGTGACCTCGCTTGATGAAGAAGTCGATCGCCCAGCCGCCGATCGCCAGGTCGACAAGCGTGGCACAGCTCCACGGAATCATGGTGAAGGTCGCCGAGCGCAGGATATTGACGTGCATCGTGTGCACCAGGTAGGCCGGCAGCCAGCTCGTGAACAGATTCATCGAATATCCGTAGGCCGCGAAGCCAATGGTCAGCCCCCACACTTTGCGCGATCGCAGCAGATAGGCGAGCATTGCGCCGGCGCTGGATGCCTCGACACCCTCCTTGCTGCCCCCTCCTGCTTGAATGTAGCGACGCTCGATATCGCTGAGCCGGCTGTCTTCGCCGGGATCGCGATAAACGATCCAGAAAATCGCGAAATAAATAAAGCTGAAAACCGCCGTCAGCATGAAACCGGCACGCCAGCCGAAATGGAAAATGGCGAACGCCACCAAAGGCACGCCGACAGCATTGCCGAACTTCTGTGACGCATCGAAAATCGCGGTCGCAAGCCCGCGTTCATGGCGAGGAAACCAATAGCCTGTCGCCTTTGAACTGGCGGGGAAAGCCGGTGCTTCCGCAATGCCGAGCAACATGCGGGCAACAAAGAGACTCCAATATCCACTCGCAAGCGCCGTGATGATCGATGCGACGCCCCATAACCCGGCGCTGATTCGGCCGACATGCTTGACGCCGAAGCGATCGAGCACCATTCCTGTCGGAATTTGCAGACTGCCGTAAGTCCAGGCGAATGCGGACAGCAGCAATCCGAGCTGACCGGCATTGAGATTGAAATCATGCTGCAACTGTGGCACTGCAACGGGCATGGCCACCCGGTCGAAGTAGTTGATAAGAACACCCAGCGCCAGCACCGAGCCGACACGCCAACGGCGCCCGGGAACCTGCGGCTCCTTCGATTGAAGCATGACCGTCTCCATTTATTGCTATGCGAGTTCTTGTCCGATCATTCGCCAGAATCAGCGACGATATGGGACTGGACGGATACTTCCATGCGCGTTTTTACGTGTCAATTTCGCCAGGATCGTACATTATTTTATAAATTTGACGTATGAAGTCCGTTGACTGCTCCACTGGCCGGAGTAGACTGCGCGTCATGAAAAACGCGCATCGACACGGAAAGGCGGGGGAAATGGCGCTCAATCAGCAGGTGGGGGTGTATGAGCAGATCCGGGACGACATCATTGCCGGCCACCTCCAATCCAGCCAGCGACTGAAGGTCGGCGACCTTGCCGCTCAGTACGGCGTCTCGACCAATCCGATCCGCGAGGCGCTCCAGCAGTTGCGCGGAGAAGGGCTGGTCCTGATCGAGGCCAATCGAGGGGCGCGCGTTCGCACGGTCGACGAGGACTTCGTTCGCGACATCATGGAAGTGCGGATGCTGGTCGAACCCGCGATGACACGCTGGTTCGTTTCGATTGTCGATTTCGCCGACATCAATCAACTGGAAGCGGTGCAGGCAGAGATCGAGCGTTTGAACTTCGGCGATCTGGCCAGGCATGGGCGTCTCGACACCAAGTTTCACGACATCATTTACGCCCGCCATTACAACCGCCTGGCTGCCGAAGTGTGCCGGCACCGGGAACTCTTGCGTGCGATCAGCCGGCGCTATCCCAGCTCTCTGAGCCGGCGCGAAGCGGTCATTCGGGACCATCGCGAATTGATCGAGCGAATTCGCGCACAGGATGCGGACGGCGCCGCCGAGGTCGTTGCCCGGCATATCGAAGGGGGTGGGCGCCATCTCATCGAACAGATGAGCCTGGCCAAGCGCATGGCCGGTTGAATACGCAGTCCGAAACGATGATGATCGAGACCATCGGCTGCATTTTCACATCCGACACACCGTAATGGACGTCCCCGTCTCGTGCGCAGGCATTCAGATTCATGCTTGCGCACGAAACGGGGCGATTATCAATTCCCTGCCTGATTTTCCCCGCCGCTGGCGCCGCTGCGCGCCAGTTGCCCCATCCGGAAAAGTGCGCCCAACAGAAGCGCAACGGCAAACCACAACGCCATATCGCGCATCAGCCGGGTGGCAAGCCCTCCGAACACGGCACCGGCGAAGAAGCTCAAGCTCGCGCCGCCGAGCAACGATGCGTTGTGCAGCGCCAACCTGTCGTATCGTGGAATGAGTCCTTCGAGAAGACTTTTCGCCGCGCCGCGGAGGTTGCCGGTCGTCATCATTGAAGAGTACGCAAGATTCTCGACATGCGTAAACGACAAGGTCTGCATGGTGGCGACGAACGTGATGCCCGGGATCAACCACAGTTCCGCGCGTCCACACACGCCACTGGCGGCTACCGTCAGAAAAAGAATCTCGAGCAGAAGGCAGACCAGGGCGGGACGCCGAATCACGTTGGCTACGATGTCGAGTCGCAACAGATGGACGACGAATACCGCGAGTACGAAGGCGACGAGTGGCGGGACGTGCCGTTGCGCCTGAACCCAGTTGCCGGCTGATATCTGGATGCCAAGGAGTGCCACGTTTCCGGTCATTGCATTTGCGAACACGCCGCCGTGGCCAACATAGGCATAAGCGTCGAGAAAACCTCCGGACAGCGTCAAGAGGGTGGCGACGCTGCGGCTTTTGCCTGCCGTATCCAGATTCATCTTGCTCGTTCCTGTTTCCTTCATGATGTTGCCGCGCATGGTAGCAGCGAAGAATTGCAGGTCAAGCTCCCGCGTGTCCTCGAAACGGGATGGGTATCACGCTTGGGAAATTCAACGACACCGATGACGATGACCCGCTGAACCACGGCGCCTCGTAGCGTCGGCCCCGACACGCGCGGCAAGACGGCCCGGCGATCAGGCGTGCGACGCGCTCATGCGCTTGCCGCGCGTCGAGGCGGATCGATGGGCCTCATGGCCAGCCACCTTGCTGCCATCCGACGCGCCAACCCGTCTTCGCGGCCGTTGCACCGGTTTCGATACCGCGCTTCCCGCGGCCTTGACCAGCAAAGCCGCAAACGCCACCTCGTCGATCCTCAACCCGCGTCGCGCACGGCACGGCCCGAGCGCCGCCAGCCCGCCCGCCTCGAACGCGTCGAGCACCACCGGATGGATATAGCAGCGTCGGCACACGGCGGGCGTGTTGTAGAGCAGCGCGGCCACCGCCCGCACCGTCTCGACGATCTGCTTGCGCGCCTGCGCCGCGTCGATCCATTCGATCCGGCGCAGCGCGCCGAGCGCGTGAACGCTGCCTGCCCACGTGCGATAGTCCTTCGCCGTGAAATCCGCGCCGCTCGCCTCGTGCAGATAGGCGTTGATGTCGGCCGATCCGACCGTGTGCCGCTGGCCATCGTCGTCGACGTACTGGAACAGGTCGTGGCCGGGCAGCTCCGCGCAGCGCCGCAACATCCGCCGCAGGCGCGGATCGTCGATCGTGACGTCGTGCTCCACCCCGCTCTTGCCGGTAAAACGCAGCCGCATTTCGCCGGCCGCGATCTTCAGGTGGCGCTTGCGCAGCGTGGTCAGCCCGTAGGACGCGTTGTCCCGTGCGTATTCGGCGCTGCCGATCCGCACCAGCGTGGTATCGAGCAGACGCACCACGGTCGCCACCACCTTGTCGCGCGGCATGCCGGGCCGACGCAGATCGCGCGTGACGCGCGAGCGGATACGCGGCAAGGCCCGCGCAAACGCGGTCATCCGCGAATATTTGTTGGCATCCCGAAGTTCCCGCCACAGCGGATGGTAGCGATACTGCTTGCGACCGCGGGCATCGCGGCCGGTCGCCTGGAGATGGCCGCGCGGGTCGGCACAGATCCACACGTCCGCATAGGCCGGCGGAATGGCCAGCGCGTCGATGCGCGCGATTTCGTCGGCATCGCGGATGCGCCCGCCATCCACGTCGAAATAGACGAAGCGACCCCGCATGCGCCGCCGCGTCAGACCGGGCCGACGGTCGTCGACATGGCGCAGCGGCCCGACGCGTGCCTGTGGGTCTGGTGTGCCTGTCATTGCATCCTCCGGGTCTCGTGTGGTTCGCGGCACGCAATCGGCTCCCACAATGGCGAATCCGATGGAAAACGTCGGACGCGGCAGGCGACCAATTTGCAAGCACCGTGTACAAAAGCGCCAACCGGCGCGCCGGCCGGCCCGGACTGCCGCGATCGTCCGACGGAGCCGATCATGGGGGGCCTTCGCGCGAGCGATGAATCTTCGGCATCGAGCAAATTCGATGCCCGACTGGCGGGCGTGCAACGACCGGCGTGGGTACGGCGATTGCGCAAGGCAAAGCGCCCACCCCACTGACGGAGCCATCGATGACCCCCACCGCGCTGACGATCCACCCCCTGCCGTTCGACCCGCTGTTCGAGCAGATCCCCGACGATGAAGCCGATACCACGCGCGAGCTGATCGATGCCCTGAACCACATCCAGGACATCACGTCGCACGACTACGCGCATGCCGTGCGCAGCGTGCATGCCAAAAGCCACGGCTTGCTCGAAGGCGAACTGACGGTGGCCGCCGATCTGCCGCCCGAGCTCGCGCACGGCGTGTTCGCGCGCAAGGGCGGCACCTATCCGGTGACGCTGCGCCTGTCGACCAATCCCGGCGACGTGCTCGACGACGCCGTCTCCACGCCACGCGGCCTGGCGCTGAAGATCGCGCAGGTCGACGGCGCGCGACTGCCCGGCAGCGAGGCCCATGCCACGCAGGATTTCGTGATGGTCAATGCGCCGGCCTTCTCCGCCCCCACCCCGAAGGCCTTCGTGCGCAGCCTGAAGATGCTGTCGAAGACGACCGACCGTGCGCCGGGCGGCAAGAAGGCGCTGTCGGCCGTGATGCGCGGCGCCGAACGCGTGATCGAGGCGGTCGGCGGCAGCAGCGCGACGCTGACGAACCTGGGCGGCCATCCGGCCACGCACATCCTTGGCGAGACCTTCTACACCTGCGCGCCGTGCCTGTACGGGCCGTATTTCGCGAAGCTGGCCGTGGTGCCCGTCTCGCCCGAGCTGGTCGCGCTGAAGGATGCGCCGATCGACCTGAGGGGCCGCCCGGACGCCCTGCGCGAGGAGGTGGTGGCCTTCTTCGCGCGGCACGGCGGCGAATGGGAGCTGCGCGTGCAACTGGCGACCGACATCGAAACGATGCCCGTGGAGGACGCCTCGGTCGCGTGGCCGGAGGACGTCAGCCCGTATGTCACGGTCGCGACGATCCGGGTGGCGCCGCAGCCGGCCTGGACCGACGCGCGCTCGACGGCGATCGACGACGGCATGAGCTTCAGCCCGTGGCACGGCCTCGCCGCGCATCGCCCGCTCGGTGGCGTGATGCGCGTGCGCCGGGCGGCCTACGAAACGTCCGCGGCGTATCGCGGCACGTTCAACGGCTGCCCGGTGCACGGCTGAAGCACACGACCCACGAATCCGGAGCCCAGACCATGCACGATACCGACGAACCCACCACCCGCGACGCCCCCGACACCGATCCCGAACGCCGCAACGCGGCCTATCCGCATGCGTCGGGCGGATGGGGATCGATGAAGGCGGTCGTCGCGATCCTGGCGAGCGAGCACGCGGTGCGCAAGGGCGGCGCCGCGCTGATGCGGCAGAACAAGCCCGACGGCTTCATGTGCGTCAGTTGCTCGTGGGCCAAGCCGGCCGGCCCGCATCCGTTCGAATTCTGCGAAAACGGCGCGAAGGCCACCGCGTGGGACATGACGTCGAAACAGGTGGGCGCCGCGTTCTTCGCGGCCCACACCGTCACCGAACTGGCCGGCTGGCACGACCACGATCTCGAAGCGGCCGGACGGCTGACCGAGCCGCTGCGCTACGACGCGGCCAGCGACCGCTATCTGCCGGTCGGCTGGCAGCAGGCCTTCGACGAGATCGGCCGCGAGCTGAACGCGACCCCGCCCGATCGCGCGGTGTTCTACACCTCGGGCCGCGCTTCGCTGGAAACCTCGTACATGCTGCAGTTGTTCGCGCGCCAGTACGGCACCAACAACCTGCCGGACAGTTCGAACATGTGCCACGAAAGCAGCAGCGTCGGCCTGCAGGCGGCGATCGGCGCGGGCGTCGGCACGATCGGCCTCGACGATTTCGAGCAGACCGACCTGATGTTCTTCTTCGGTCACAACGTCGGCACCAACAGCCCGCGCATGCTGCACCCCTTGCAGGACGCGCGCCGTCGCGGCGTGCCGATCGTCACCTTCAACCCGCTGCGCGAACCGGGCCTGGTGGGCTTCGCGAATCCGCAATCGCCGCGCGAGATGCTGACGCCGGGCGACACGCAGATCTCGACGCAATACCACACGCTGCGCATCGGCGGCGACACCGCTGCGTTGACGGGCCTGTGCAAGGCCGTGATCGCCGAGGACGACGCGGCGCGCGCCGCCGGTGCGCCGCGCGTGCTGGACACGGCCTTCATCGATGCGCACACGCACGGCTTCGACGCGTTCGCGCGCTACGTGCGCGAGACCCCATGGCACGCGATCGAACGCGAAAGCGGCCTCGCGCGCGCCGAACTCGAGCGCGCCGCCCGCCTGTATTGCCGCGCCAACGCGGTCATCGTGCATTACGGCATGGGCATCACCCAGCATCGGCTCGGCGTGCAGAACGTCCGCATGATCTGCAACTTCCTGATGCTGCGCGGCAATCTCGGCAAGCCCGGGGCCGGCGTCTCGCCGATCCGGGGCCACTCGAACGTGCAGGGCCAGCGCACCGTCGGCATCACCGAAAAACCGGCGCTGGCGCCGCTCGACATCCTGGCCCGCCAGTTCCACTTCGAGCCGCCGCGCGAGACCGGCATGAACGTGGTGGAAGCGTTCGAGGCAATGATCGACGGGCGCGTCGATGCCGTGTTCAACCTCGGCGGCAACCTGGTGCGCTCGGTGCCCGATCGCGATCGCATCGAGCCGGCCTGGCGGCGCCTGCGGATGACCGTGAACGTCGCCACCAAGCTGAACCGCACCGCGCTGCTGCCCGGCGCGGTGTCCTATCTGCTGCCGTGCCTGAGCCGCATCGAGATCGACCGGCAGGCGGGCGGCGAGCAGGCGGTGTCGGTGGAGGACAGCACCGGGCGCATGCACGGCTCGCGCGGCGTGGCCGAACCGGCCGGCGAGACGCTGCGCTCCGAGCCGTTCATCGTCGCCGGCATCGCCACGGCCACGCTCGGTGCGCGCAGCACCGTGGCCTGGGATGCCTGGCGCAACGACTACCGGCTGATCCGCGAGGCGATCGCCCTCACCTACCCCGAGATCTTTCACGATTTCGACGCGCGCATGTGGACGCCCGGCGGTTTCGCGCGCCCGTTGCCGGCACGCGAACGGCGCTGGATGACGCCCAGCGGCAAGGCCGAATTCGCGGTGCCCGAATCGCTCGGCGAGGACCCCGACATGCCGGCCGGCGAAGGCGCGCTGCGGCTGATGACGATGCGCGGCGACAGTCAGTTCAACACCACGATCTACAGCCTCGACGACCGGTTTCGCGGCATCTACGGCGACCGGATGGTGCTGCTCATGCATCGCGACGACATCGCCGCGCATGGCATCGGCACGGACGAGCGCGTGACGCTGGAAACCATCGCCCATGACGGCGTCGAGCGGCGCGTGGCCGGCCTGAAGGTGGTGCCGTACGAGATTCCGCGCGGCTGCGTGGCCGGTTATTACCCCGAATGCAATCCGCTGCTGCCGCTCTGGCATCACGCGAAGGGCAGCAAGGTGCCGGGGGCGAAGTCGATCCCGGTGCGGATCATCGCGGCGGGGTGACGGCGATGGCGGCGCCGGCGAGGAACGGCACATGACCGCCCGCCGGCGGCCGCCCGCCCACGATGCCGGCGTGCAGGCCGCACCGCATCCGCGTTCAACCGTGCGGGCCGATCAGCGCAGCGCGGCGCTCGCCTTCACGAAGGTGCCGGCATCCGAATCACGGATCGCGTGCTTCAACGCTTTCAGGGCGGGCTTCAAGGCGTCCTCCGACGCCGCATCTCGGTCGACCACGGCTGCGGCCTCCTTCTCCAGCCGATCCAGCAATTTCGTGGCACAACGCGTGTCGAGGCTGCCGGTTCGCACGAAGTCGGCAAGCTTCTCGCTCAGTTCGACAAGCGCAACCGGTTGCGTCAGTGTCTGCACACTTTCACTGCCCTTCTTACCCATGATGAATTTCCTTTGTGGTCGACTCACTGCCTGCGCCATGCCGAACCCACGCCGCATCGACACACGCCTCGTTACGATTTGCCATCATGCTTTCCCTCCAGCAGTACCGACGCCAGCACCTGCCGCGCGGTATCGGCGACGACACTGCGTAAGCCGTTCGACGATGAAATCTCCGACTGTCGCCATCGCGCTGTTCCTCCGTGCATGCGCGCGGCGCACCGGCAGGGGCCGGCCGCCTTCCTCGCGCAGGTTGCGCAGATGAATGCGCAAGCATCGTGCCGCGATCGCGACATGCTCGATCCGGCCGGACCTGCGCCGCAAAACGGTGAACCGTCGATCACGATGGCACGACTGTTGCTGACATCGACAGACGCACCGGACCTCGCGTCCCGCCTTGCCAACAGAACACGGAGCGCTCTCATGACCGACAAACCCGATCAGACCACCATGCAGGACCCGCTCACGCAATATCCGCGGCCCGACTTCGACAGACAGCCGCAACCCGCGCCGGGCCTGGCCCGCGAGATGCATCCGAAGCCCGATCACGGGGAGCAGAGCTATCGCGGCGCGGGACGCCTCAAGGGCCGTCGCGCGCTGATCACCGGCGCCGACAGCGGCATCGGACGCGCCACCGCGATCGCCTTCGCGCGGGAAGGCGCCGACGTCGCCTTGAACTATTTACATGATGAGGAGGCCGATGCCGGCGAGGTCGTCCGCTTGATCGAGGAAGCCGGCCGCAAGGCCGTGGCGCTGCCTGGCGACATCAGCGACGAGGCGTTCTGCACGAAGCTGGTCGACGATGCCGTGCGCGCGCTCGGTGGCCTCGACATCCTCGTGAACGTCGCCGGCAAGCAGGTGTACGTCGAGCACATCGCCGACCTGAGCACCGCGCAACTCGAAGCCACGTTCCGCACCAACGTGTTCGCGATGTTCTGGCTCTGCAAGGCGGCCCTGCCGCATCTGCCGCGCGGCGGCACGATCATCAACACCACCTCGATCCAGAGCTACCAGCCGAGCCCCGGGCTGCTCGATTACGCGTCGACCAAGGCCGCGATCACGGCCTTCACGCACGCGTTCGCCAAACAGGTGATCGACCGGGGCGTGCGCGTCAACGCGGTCGCGCCGGGGCCGATCTGGACGCCGCTGCAACCGAGCGGCGGCCAGCCGCAGGAGAAGGTGGAGGTATTCGGCTCAGAAGCGCCGATGAAGCGCCCCGGCCAGCCGGCCGAGCTTGCGCCGATCTACGTGCTGCTCGCCTCGCAGGAATCGAGTTATGTGACCGGGGAGGTTTATGGGGTGACCGGCGGCAATCACCTGCCCTGATCGGCCGAAGCGCCGATTCCGATCTCGGCACGCCTCGATGCGTCGTGCCGACGTCAAACCAACATCCGTGCGATCGTGCTTGCCAGGATTTCCAGTGGAAACGGCTTCAGAAGCACCGCGGGCTCGGGGCCGGATATCGCGCTGAAATCGAGCTTGTCGGCAAATCCCGTGATAAACACGATGGGCAAGCGGGGCGAGCGCTGACGCATCGCGACGGCCAGCTCCCCGCCCGTGACACGTGGCATCGCGTAATCCAGCAACACGATATCGTGCTGCCGCCGATCCAGCGATTGCAGCGCCGCCGGTGCATCGGCTGCGACATCGACGATGTAGCCGAGCATTTCCAGCGAGTCGACAAGCGCGGTCCGAATGGCGTCGTCATCGTCGACCACCAGAACATATTTCGGCTCGGTCGCATAGGCGGATGCCTTCTCTCGGCTTGTCGAGCTCGCCACCACCGCCGGTTCCGTCAGTCGCAGGAGGATGGTCACCTTGGTGCCGATTCCGCTTTCACTTTCGATTCGTGCAGTTCCGCCTGCCTGACGGGCAATGCCGAACACCTGCGCCAATCCAAGCCCGGTACCCGCACCGATTTCCTTGGTCGTGAAGAACGGCTCGAATGCCTTGGCACGGACATGATCGGGCATGCCGTGACCGTTGTCCGTGACGCCGATCTCGACATAGCGGCCCCGCGTCAACTCGGGATCGCCGCCAATCTCGACCACGCGCGAAGCGATGACCAGCGCGCCCCCTTCCGGCATGGCGTCTCGGGCGTTGATTGCCAGATTCAACAACGCGAGTTCGAGCTGTGTGGAATCGGCCACGACCGGGGTGGCGGATGCGTGCAGCTCGAACGTGATGTCGATACCGGTTCCCAGGCTTCTCGTCAGCATCTCCGACATGCCGGTGATCAAGTCGTCCACCACCACGGAAGACAGCGCGACCTGCTGGGTTCGGGAAAAAGCCAGCAACTGCGCGGTCAGCTTTGCCCCGCGCATCACCGAGCGCGCCGCATTCTGCGCCCATTTCTGCACTTTCTCCGCATCGGCGGCCATGTGCTGAATCAGTTCGAGATTGCCGTGAATCGCCTGCAGCAGATTATTGAAATCATGCGCGAGCCCGCCGGTCAACTGGCCGACCGCTTCCATCTTCTGCGACTGGCGCCGCTGCGCCTCCGCCTGCCGTTGCTCGCGCAGATCGGTGATCACCGCACACACGATGATCTGGTCCGCCAGATCGCTGACAAGCAACGGGCTCAGCGAAATCGAGACGGCAATGGCCGTGCCGCTGTCATTGATCAGTTCGAATTCACGGCGCGCCGGCCGGGTGCTTCCGGTCGCCAGGAAGCTGGCGTAATCGGGAAGCGCGGCGGCATCGAGATGCCGGGCGAACGCCTGCCCCACGATGGCGGCGTGTTGCTTTCCCAGCAGTTCGGCGACCACGCGGTTGGCATACAACACCGAGCCATCGGCGGAGAGCATCAGCGCGCCCTCCTGCATCTGCTCGATGAGTTCGCGGTAGAGCCGGTCCGCATTCACCAGCGTGTAGAGGCGCGCCGATTGATTCTGCTCGCCGACGACGGCGTCGACCGCCCCGCTTCGGATTGCATCGAGCGCTTCCTCCGCCTCCTGCAATCTGGCCCGAAGTTCTTCGTTGGTCAGATCTGCCAGCTTGGATTCGCGATCGTCGTACTCGCGGTCAGGCATGCTTGTCGACTCCGGAAAGTGGCAGGCTGAGTGCACTTAAAAGTTTGTCGCGATCGGACAGATCGCCAATGATGCGGCGTACCGGAAGCGGAAAGACTTTGACGAGCGTGGGAACGGCGATGATCTGATCCTCCATGCCCGCCTCCGGATCGAGGTACAGATCGATGATCTGCAGATCGACACGGCCGGCCAGCACCGTCGCACAAAGTCTGCCCGCATTCTCGATCGCCCGGGCGGAGCGCGGCGTGCTGCCGGTGACGTAAAGCTTCAAGACATACCGCTCCGGATCAGGGCCGGGTACAGCGGTCGAATGGGTCACATGGCGCCTTTCGTATCGTGTCGAACGTTGCGCGGTAAGCGAATGCCATACAACTGTGAAAAGACGCCCGTCGGGCGCCACCCGCGGAACGATAGGGTCATTCTCACGTCAGGCACCTCGCCGTCGCGCGAGGGTTTCGCGATCTTCGCTCGCCGTTTCCTCGGCAATGCGCGTGACCTGATCTTGTGCGCTCGCTTCTTCGTCTTCCTCATTCAGAGAGGCCTGAAGTTCGGCGATCTGCCGCTTGATCGCCTGGCGCTTGCGTTCTGCCTCACGGTGCGCCCGTTGCGCAGTTTCCATTCGCGCCGCGGCTTCGGCGCGCTCCCTGGACTCCTGCGAAACCCGCGCGGCCCCGGTCAACACGCCGCCTGCACCGATATACGCCGGCACCAGCTCGATTCCCTCCGAACTCAGCGTGTATTCGCGGATCTGATTCGAATGCGCCATGCCCCGAGCCTTCAGCACATAGAGCGTGCGGTTTCGCTCCCCGTTGGCCTCGGTGTTAAACAATGCGACCCAGACATCCATCAAGGACGACACGCTTCGGTCGTTGACCGAGACGGCCGTGGCCACATCGACCAGGCTCGTGAAAACGCATGTCGTGCCACGCGCCTTCAGCATGTCGATCAGGCGGAGGAATACCGCATGCACTTCATCCTCCAGCCCGCGGAACGCGGACAACGGATCGATGACGACCAGGGACGGATCGAACTTTTCGATGTCCCGATACATGCGCGCGAGATGCATCTCGAGCCCGAAAAGGCTGGGACGCGCCGATTCGAAACGCAACTGGTCGCCCAGGAACTTGCCCAGATCGATGCCGACCGAGCGTAGGTTGCGGATGACCTGAGCGGGCGACTCCTCGAATTCGAAAAACAGGACCCGTTCGCCACGCTCGCAACTCGCTTGCGCAAAGGCCGCCGCAAACGTGGTTTTACCGGTGCCCGCGAGGCCCGAAATGAGGACGCTCGAGCCGCGATAGATCCCGCCCCCGTCGAGCATCCGATCAATGCCGGCTATGCCCGTGGGGAGGATCTCTTCGGGCGAGGGATGATCCAGGCTCGCCGAAGTAATCGGTAAAACGGTAATGCCCTCGGCATCGATCAGAAACGGGTATTCGTTGGTGCCATGGGCAGACCCCCGATACTTCACCACGCGCAGCCGGCGCGTGGTGACCTGGTCGCGCACCCGGTTGTCGAGCACGATCACGCAATCCGACACATATTCTTCAATGCCGTAGCGCGTGAGCGTGCCGTCGCCCCGCTCGCCCGTGACGATGGCCGTCACGCCACGCTCCTTCAACCAGCCGAACAGACGGCGCAACTCGGAGCGAAGCATGCTTGCATCGTTGAACGACGCAAACAGGGTTTCGATGGTGTCGATCACGACGCGCCGGGCCTTGACCTTGCGGATCATGACATCCAGGCGGATAAACAGGCCTTCCAGATCGTAATCCGGCGTCTCGTCGGTTTCCGATGGCCGCAGCTCGATATGGTCGATCAGAAGCCGGTTCTGATTGGCAAGCTCGGCTACGTCATAGCCGAGCGACGCCACGTTGGCGGCCAGATCCTCCGAGCGCTCCTCGAAGCTGACGAAAACGCCCGGTTCGTCATACCGAGTGGCCCCTTCGACCAGAAACGTCATGGCGAACAAGGTCTTGCCGCAGCCCGCAGCGCCGCACAGCAGCGCCGATCGCCCGCGCGGCAGCCCGCCGTGGGTCAACTGATCAAATCCGGCGATCCCGGTCGGGGTCTTTGGGATTCCTGATGGATGAAAGGTTGCCAACGCTGGCCTTTGATAAGTGGACGTTATGGGGAGCGAGAGGACATCGGAAGCTCATTGTCGCACCATATGGGGCGAACGGCGGCGACTCGCCGCCGTTTCCGTCAACGCCCCCTGTCGAACGCCGAGCGCGCTTACTGACCGACACGCTTTCCTTCGGGCGTGGCGAGTGCCTCCGCCAAATCGGACAGCACGATGGGTTTGACGAAATAGCGCTCGAAGCCGGCGGCGGCGGCACGGTTGCCGTCGCCGGACTGGCCGTACCCGGTGAGTGCAAACAGCCGGAGATTCGCATGCCGTGGCTGACTTCTCAGAACGCCCGCCAGCGCATAGCCGTCCATCCCGGGCAAACCGATGTCCAGGATGGCGACATCGGGCTCGAATTGCCCGGCGACGGAAATCGCATCGACCGGATTGATCGCCGTCGAAACCTCAAAGCCCTTCATGGTCAGATACGCCTCCATGACCGATAGTCCGTCCAAATAATCGTCGACCAATAGCACCCGCATGCTGTCACCTGTTTGTTGACCTGTTTGTTGCGCATCGCCCGGTTTCGGCAATGCGCTTTGCATAATGGAAAAAGTGAGATTCTGGCGCATTAACGTCATGCCGATACGAATTATCGGCATCGGACGCAGCCAAGGAAAAACCGGCGGCAGCCGGGTTACCGGTCCAGCACGAATCGAGCCCGCACTCAGTCGCCGCTTTGCGCCTGCCGTTCGGCGAACGGCAGGCTGTCCCACGCCTGTTCGATCGATTGCAGGGCGCCGAGCACGATCGAGCGATTCAGCGCCGCCGCCAGTACGCCGTCGCGCTCCCGATAGGCTTGACACAAGCGCTCGTGATCCGCACAGGAGCGCTGCAGGCGCCCCGGCAGCGAGGTACTGAGCCGGCGCAACCGGTTCACGCGCAGGCGCATCGACTCCAGCACCTCGCGGAAGATGCCGTTGCCGCACGCGCGCAACTCCTCGTCACGGAACGCCACGTTCGCCCAGAAGTAGCCATCCACATCGCCACGCGCCGCCGCGTCGGCCAGCTTCCGATGCGCAGCCCACAAGCGCTCCAGCGCCTCGTCGCCGGCCTGCTCCACGATGGCGGTCGAAATCTGCCCGTAGAGAATCGCTCGCAACTGATACAGCTCGCGCACGTCCTTGAGCCGGATTGCGGCGACGCGCGGGCGCTTGCGCGACGGCCAATCGACCAACCCGGACCGGCTCATGACGAACAGCGCTTCGCGCACCGGCGTGCGGCTCACCTTGAAGCGCCGCGCCAGATCGACCGAGTTCAGGTCATCCCCCGGCAGCAGGCGCGCCTCGATGATCTCGCGCGCCATCCAGTCGATGATTTCCCTGACTCGAAACGATTCGTCGTTGGCTTCGGCTTCCATAGTGTCGACATTTTCACTCATGACGGTAACTGACCATGTCTGGTATCGTGCCAAATAGTCTGTATTCATTGCATTAAAATCTGCACCAAGCAGATCGCCGGCTTGATTATATCGATCAACTGTCGACAGTTATAAAAATCGGGAGACAAGCATGTCCGAGCCATCCCTCCTCAGGCGCCACCGCTTTCTGCAATCGGCGGGCGCGCTCGCCGCGCTGTCGTGCGGCAGTGCACGCGCCGTGCTCGCCGCGGCCGGCGATGCCGCCGCGCCGGCAGGCGCCGACGGCCACATCACCGCGCAATTGGCGCGTTACATGGCGCAGGCGCGCGACATGCCGCTGCCCGGCCCCGTCGTGCTGGCCTGCAAGCACCGCATACTCGACACGTTCGGCGCGATGGTGTCCGGTTCGCGTATGCGCCCCGGCATGCTGGCCGCGAAGTACGTCGGCTCGTTGGGCGGCGCCGCGCAGGCGAGCGTGATCGGCACCCGCATCCAGACCAGCATCGTGAACGCCGCGCTGGCCAACGCAATGTGCGCCCACTCGGATGAAACCGACGATTTCGAACCGGTCACCAAGGAGAACCCGTTATCAGGCGAAGCGGTCGCCGCGAAGGCACGCGACCTGATGCAGCCGGTGCTCGGCGCGGCCAGGACGGCCGCGCTGATCGACAAGATCGAGCACCTCGAAACACTCGCGGACCTCCGCGAACTCGGTCCGCTGATCTCGGCCTGACCGGCCATCCAACACGAGGAGACACACTGATGACAGGCATCGATCGTCGCTATTTCCTGAAAACCGGCGCGCTGGGCGCGCTCGCTTCGGCCACCGCGGGAACCGGCGCCCTGGCGCAAGGCACCGGCGGCGCATCCGCCGCTTCGACGCCTGCCGGCAACGGGCCCGCGGGAAATCCCGGCACGCAACCGCCCCGGGTGACGCGCATTCTGGCCGAATTCATTCACCGAACCGGTTATGCGGATCTGCCGGCCGATGCGCGCCGGGAAGGCGTGCGCACGCTGATGAACTGGGTGGGCGTGGCCGTGGGCGGATCTCACGACACCACGGTCGAGCGCGCCGTGGCGGCGCTCACGCCGTTCTCGGGGCCGCCGCAAGCGAGCCTGCTGGGCCGTACGGAACGCTTCGACATCATGAATGCGGCGTTCATCAACGGCGTGAGCAGCCACATCTTCGATTACGACGACACGCATCTGAAGACGATCATCCACCCGGCCGGCCCGGTGGCGTCGGCGATCCTCGCGTATGCGCAATATCGGCCGGTTGCCGGCAAGGATTTTCTCGCCGCGCTGGTGCTCGGTATCGAAACGGAACTGCGGATCGGCAACGCCGTGTATCCGAACCACTACGACGTGGGCTGGCACATCACCGGCACCTGCGGGGTGTTCGGCTCGGCCGCCGCGATGGCGAAGCTGATGGGCCTGAGCGTGCAGCAGACGGTGTGGGCGCTCGGGCTGGCGGCCTCGCAGCCGGTGGGCCTGCGCGAATCGTTCGGCTCGATGAACAAGAGCTTCAACCCGGGCCGCGCCGCCGCCAACGGCATGTTTGCCGCGATCCTCGCGGCGCAGGATTACACCAGCTCCGACGGCATGATCGAGGCCAAGCGCGGCTGGGCCAACGCGATCAGCACCAAGCAGGATTATCGCGAGATCACCGAAGGGCTCGGCTCGCATTGGGAATCGACGCTCAACACCTACAAGCCGTTTGCATGCGGCATCGTGATTCATCCCGCGCTCGACGCCGCCATCCAGTTGCGCAACGCGAACCATCTGCGCGCCGACCAGATCGCCAGCGTCGATCTGCGCGTGCACCCGCTGGTGCTCGAACTGACCGGCAAGACCACGCCGCGCACCGGGCTGGAAGGCAAGTTCAGCATCTATCATGCGGTGGCGATCGCGATCATCGACGGCGCCGCGGGCGAGAAGCAGTTCAGCGATGCCAAGGTGCTCGATCCGCAAACCATCGCGCTGCGCGAGAAGGTCCACACGACGATCGATCCGTCGATCGGGCCCGAGCAGGTGGACATGAGCATCACGCTCAAGGACGGCCGCAAGCTGCACAAGTTCATCGAGCATGCGATCGGCAGCACGCAGGTGCCGATGACGAACCAACAGCTCGAACGGAAGTTCTCGGATCTTGCCGACGGGATTCTGCCGGCCGATCGAACGCGCGCCTTGATCGACATGTGCTGGCGGGTGGAGCAACTCGACAACGCGGGCGATCTCGCGCTGGCGGCGGTGCCGCGCTAGCCTCGGGGCGCGCGGCGCCCTGGCATGCGAGCTCGCGCCGGCTTTCACGCTCGACCGTCACGCGAGGGATCGCCACCGGGGAAGCTACATGACCGGCGACAGATTCCCGTCGACATTGATCGAGGTGCCCGTCACGTAGCTCGCCAGGTCCGAGGCAAGGAAGCACGCCAGGTTCGCGAATTCCTCCGCCTTGCCGACGCGCCCCAGCGGCACGCCTTTCCCCATCTCCGCCAGGAACGCCTCGTACGAACCGGCGCCCGACTGCGCATGCTTGCGCAGCCACTGGTCGCTCTCGATCAGGCCCACGTGCAGCGCGTTGACCAGCACGTTGTGTGGCGCGCCCTCGCCGGCCAGCACCTTCGTCAACGCCATGCCGGCCGCGCGCGACACCGAGGTCGGAGCGGACGCCGCCTTCGGCGCCTTCGCGCCGATATTGAGGACGTTGATCACGCGGCCCCAGCGACGCTCGACCATTTGCGGCCAGACGAGACGCGTCAGGCGTATCGCGGCGAACAGCTTCAGATCGAGATCGGCCTGCCACACCTCGTCGGTGATCGAGGCAAACGGGCCCGTCTGCGAGATGCCGGCGTTGTTGACCACGATATCGATCCGGCCGAACGCGCTCATCACGTCGCCATACGCCGCCGCGATCTCGTCGGCCTTCATGACGTCGCACGAGACGATGTGGACGCGCCGTTCCGTGATCGCCGACACGGCCTGGCGCGCGCGCTCGAGCGACGCGCGATCGCGCGCCAGCAACGCCACGTCGGCGCCGCTTTGCGCCATGCGCGCGGCGATCGCCAAGCCGATTCCCTTGCTGCCGCCCGTGATGACGGCGACCCGCTCATCCAGCCTCGCTTCCATCCCATGCTCCTTTCGAGATCGTCGTGCCGCCGATGCACGGATCGACGGCGTCAGGGCGTCATTCATCCGACGTCCACGCAAATCATCAGCCTAGCCGATATCGGCAATCAGAGGGCCAACGCGAAAATGGCACGATCGACAGGCGACGCCGCCACACCTCATGCGAATGCCCGGCCGGACGGATTCGGCGAGCCTCGTCGAAGACGCCGGTGAAGCCACAAGAAAAAATGCAAGCCGCCTTGCACTATTGCCAAGTGACTGCACGCCGGGAGCCCGCTAACTTGATGACAGCCCGATGGGCCGAATCCAAACCATCAATACGGAGTGCACATGAACAGTCCAGCCGCCCCCTTCCCGATTCGTCAATTTCACGTCTTCGAGCGCGACACGCTCAGTGAGGGAGGCGAAAGAGCGAGCCGCCCATCGCGGCATGTGGTGGCCGCCGCCGTGTTCAAAAATCCGTTTGCGGGGTTGGGCGCCGCATCGAACGACGACCTCGCGCAACTCACCGCACTTTCCGTCGAGATCGGCGCGCTGCTGACCACGCGTGCGTTGAGCCGCTTTACCGATGCCGAGCGCCCGCGCGCCTATGGAAAGGCCGCGCTGGTCGGCACCCTCGGCGAATCGGAACACGGCGCCGCGCTCATCCACCCGCGCCTGGGCCTCGCCATGCGCACCGGCCTCGGCGCGGGCCCCGCGCTGATTCCCGGCAACGCCAAGAGCGGCGCGGCAGGGTCGTCGATCGACATGATCTTCGGCGGTGCCGACGACGCATGGGATTACGACGCAATGGACGGCATCACGCTCGCCGTCCCGGGTGCGCCGGCACCCGACGAACTCGTGCTGTTCGTCGGCTTCGGAACCGTGAGAATCAATGCGCGCGTTCGCGGCGCGAGCGCCGAAGCGGTGGCAAAGGTGGTGGCCGACATTCGGGCCGCGCGCAAGTAAGACCGGATTCGGCGCGCCGCAGTCACGCTGCGGTGCGCGCTCGGGTCAAAAAAACCTAGACAGGAGACACCATGGCGACACCCACCGCTGCCAGGCAAGCGCACGGACTCACCGAAATTCGCACGATCATCATCGGTTCATCGGTCGGCGCCGTCATCGAATACTACGATTTCTTCCTCTACGGCTCTCTGGCAAACCTCGTCGCGAGGCAGTTCTTTTCGGGCCTCGATCCCACGTCCGCGTTCATCTTCGCCTTGCTCGCCTTTGCCGCCGGCTTCATCGTTCGCCCACTGGGCGCGGTGCTGTTCGGGCGGCTCGGCGACATCTACGCAGGCCTGACTTATCCGATCGCCGGCGCGATCATGACGTTCATCATCGGCGCATTGTTTCTGAAGGATACCCAAGCAAGCCGAGCCGCTGCCTGACCGACATGCGGTGAATGTCTCGCAGCGTGCTGCGTTGCCGATTGAGGCTGCCCGGTGAATAGAGTAAGTTTGGCAGCGGGACCACTTCGCACGAGCCGATTACATTCATGGTGACCAAGGCATTCCCTCTGGATCAGCTCGGCTGGGATCATTTGCGCACATTGCTCGAAGCCGCGCGCGGCGGCTCGCTTGCCGCCGCGGCGAAGAAGGTCGGGGTCGATCAATCGACCATCAGCCGGCGTCTCGCGCAGGTCGAGTACAGCACAGGCGAGGCACTCTTTCGACGCAGCCGAACTGGGCTGGTACTCACTGCGCTGGGCCAGGAAGTTTTCGTGCGAGTCGAGCGAATGGAGGCGACGCTGCACGAGATCCAGGGCCTCACCGCTCAGGGGCGGGCCATGTCCGGACGCGTGACCATAGCGTCGATGGAAGGCGTGGGTTCACTTCTGATCGCGCGTGCCGCCAAGCGGTTGCGAGATCATCATCCGCGCGTTCAGATCAACCTCGTCACGACATCGAGTTATGTCGATGTCGCAAAACGAGAAGCGGATATCTTCGTGAGTTTTTTCGAGCCGTCGTCCACGTCGCTCGTCAAGCGCAAGGTGGCGGACGTGCCGTTTTACCTCTACGCCAGCCCGCAATATCTCGACGAACATCAATCGGCAGACCCGCGGGCGCTCGAAAACGAAACCTTCATCGGCTATATCGACGACCCTTCGTACCTGCCGAGCGCGCGATGGATGGACGGCGTCGTGTCGAATCCGACCTTCGGGTTTCGCTCCACCAGCATGTTCTCGCAAATGCAGGCCGCTCAAGCCGGACTCGGCATCGTCATGCTGCCCTCCTATGCACGGGCGGAAGAACTCGGCTTGACGAGGTACGTCGAAAGGGCTTGCCGGGAAATTCCGCTCTTCGTCAGTGTGCAACACGATCTCCTGATTCTTCCACACGTCGGGGCGGTATTCGAGGAAGTCACCGAGTATCTGGCCAGCCACATCGCGCGCATCCGATGAGGGCGCCGGTGTCTGCCGGCCGGCATAGTGGTCCAGCGGCGGCCGCGTCAAATGGTACTTCAGCTCGATGTCGGCGCTTTGTATAGTCGCGTCACATCCGAAGCCCGGCCGACACGCCGGGCAGCGAGATGGACATCGACATGGGGGAATCATGCAGGCGCAGGTCCAGAGTCTCGAATTTCGCGGGCAATCCGTCGTGATCCTCAACCTACTCCCGGAAAATGCGGCGTTCCATTATCAGGAGGGCCAGTATTTGAGCATCGCGCTGCCGGGCACGGACCAGCATCGCTCGTACTCGATGGCCTCGCCGTGCCGCCCCGACGGGGCGATCGAACTGCACATCCGCCTGCACGAGCATGGGGCGTTCTCGCACATGCTGCGCGAGCGGATCGAGATCGGCAGCACGTTGACGCTGTCGGGCCCATACGGCGACTGCATTTGGAGCGTGCCGGCCGACGCTCGCGCGAAGGTGATCCTGCTGGCGACCGGAACTGGCATCGCGCCGCTCAAGGCGATGATCGAACGCCACGCGAGGAGCGCGCCCCGCAACGAGGTGTGGTTGTACTGGGGTGGCGATCGGCCCGAGGACTTCTACGTGGCGCAGGCACTGCGCGCCCTTGAGCAAGAGTGCGCCCATTTTCATTTCGTGCCGGTGCTGCGGGAGGGCGCTCCGGATTGGGCCGGAGCCCGGGGCTTCGTGCAGGATATCGCGGCAGCCGACCATCCCGATCTCGGCGAGGCGTATGTGTTCGCCTGCGGCTCCCCCATCATGGTGCGCATGGCGCGCGAGCGTCTGATGACGACATGCGGCTTGCCGGAGGACAGATTTTTCTTCGACGCATTCGAGCCCTCCGAGCCCCATGCGGATGCGGCCGCACGCGCGTCCGACGCGCCGATCATCCTGTCGGTGCTATTGCCGGACGGTGCCCGCCATGCCGTGCCTTGCCGGGCCGGAGAACCGCTGATGCGCTCGCTCGTCGCCGAGCATCTCGTCCAGGCGATCTGCGGCGGCAATCAGTCCTGCGGCACCTGCCGTGTCTCCCTCGACGAGGCCGACCTGGCTCGGCTGCCCGTCATGTCCCGGGCCGAGCGGCGCCTGCTGGCGGCGCTGCCGGCCAGTGGCCCGTGCGACCGGCTGTCGTGCCAGTTGAAAGTCGACGCCCGCTACGAGGGCTTGCAGCTGCGTATTCCCCCACAAGACTTCTGACCGGATCGTCGATCCGGTCGCCAACCTGAAACGAGCCGCTCATGAACCAGCCACACAATCCGCTTGAAGCCGTGGGATCGCATTACGACGCGGCACAGATGCTCGTCGCGCGCGAGCACACCCGTCGTGCCGTGCAGGCGATCGCCGCCGCGATGCAGCCCGGCATGATGGAGTCCGAAGCAATCGAGACGGCGAAGGACATCCTGGCCGAAATGGGCCTGCTGCGAGGCTGGCACGACGTGTACGTGCGGTTCGGAAGGAACACCGTGCAGATCGGCGGCACGCCGGACGATCCCGACATCGTGCTCGGGGAAGACGATATCTTCCTGGTGGATATCGGGCCCTGCTGGCAACACTGGGAAGGCGATGGCGGCGACACGTTCGTGACCGGCGCGAATGCGGAAATGGCGCGCTGCGCGGCCGACGTCAAGGCGATCTTTCACGAAGTGCGCCGCCACTGGCTCGCCACGGGGGCCTCGGGCAAGCAGTTGTACGACTTCGCGAAAGCCAGCGCCGAACGGCGAAACTGGGTGTTGAATTTCGACTTGCCGGGCCACCGCATTGCCGATTTTCCGCACAAGGCCATCGTCAACGTCCCCTTGTCGGGCATCGAGTTTTGCCCATCCCAGGAGATCTGGGTGCTGGAGATCCACATCCGTGATCGGGACGGCCGCTTCGGCGCCTTCTTCGAAGATACCTTGCTCGACGATTCGTATTTCGATTGATGGCGCGGCGCGGCGCGAATGCGCTGTCCATCGTCCGGGTCGAACATCTCCGTCAATTCGATGACCGAGGTGTTGACCGGTGAGGCCAGGCGCGCAGCTTCAGCGTTCTGGATCGATACGCATCAAGAAGCATCGAACGACGAATGCGCCAGGTGCTTGATCGCGAGATCGACGAATGCGCGAAGACGATGCAATCGGCTGAGATCGCGATGGTAGCCCATCCAGATTTCTCTGGGCGGCGGGTCGTCATCCAGATCCAGCCTGCGGATGGCGCGGTTCTGGTCTCCGACAGGCCGGGGTAGTACCGTGATACCCACCCCTTCGCCGCACATCTGCGCCTGGACATTGCGATTATTGGATTGCAATACCACGCTGGCATTCGGAAAACGTCGCTTCAGCCAATCGATGTCCGGGAACGTACCCGTCGAGGTGTCCATCGCGATCAAACGATTCCCCGCACCGTCGCCATCGACCGGATCGGCGCTGGAGGTCGCGACGTAGACCCCGTATCGCATACGAAGCAGCCGCTTTTGCACGATGTCCGGCCCCTCGAACGGGACGATACGGAAAGCGACATCCGCCTCGCGTTGAGCCAGATTGAACAAGCGCGTTCCGGTGAGGATCTCGATGTCGACAAGCGGGTATTCGCGCGAGTATTCGGCAATCACCGGCGGCAACGCATAGGCGCCGAACCAATCGGCCGCCGACACCCTGAGCGTGCCTTCCAGCTTCCGCTGCTTGCCGGCCAGCCGCCGCTCCATGGACAGCGCGCTCTCTTCCATTTGCTCCGCGAGCGGCAGGATCGCGGCGCCCTCCTCGGTCAGAACAAAGCCGTCCGTGGTTCGCTGAAAAAGCACCTGCCCCGTGGATTCCTCAAGGACACGAAGCCGTCGTCCCATGGTCGGGTGGCTCAGGTGCAGCGCGCGTGCGGCGGCGCCCAGCGTGCCGGTACGCGCTATTGCGAGAAAGATCCTGACGTCGCCCCACTCCATACCAACACCCACATATTTGAACGGACTCCGTTCATTATATTCGATTGCCGAACAATAATGAGTTGAGCGAGACTACGCACCCTCGAATGGAAATAAAGGAAATCGTCATGGCGCACCTTGGCCCCCCTATCGTGTACGTGACCTACGAGGGCACGCCGGACAGTCGCTTCGATCGACGCTACTACGTCGAGCAGCACCTCCCGCTCGTCATGCAGGCATGGCAGCGCCACGGTCTCGAGGACGTCACGGCTTTCTTTCCGCCGTTGACGCACGTCGGCACGCTGGTGATTTGTGAATGTCGCTTTCGCGACGCAGTGGCAATCGACGCCGCCTTTGGATCTCCGGAAACCCCGGAGGTCATGGCCGACGTTCCGAAATTCACCGACTTGCGCCCGACACGCTTTCGCGTCGCTCCACTTTGAGCGGGTCGAGGCAATGCCGGACCTCGTGCGCCCCTCACTCTTGAAGACAGGAAAATGACCGTGGCTTTCTGGAAAAATGCTTCCCCGCGTACTGTGCGTCGCGGGCATATGTGGATTTCGGGCGATCGGATCGAACGAAATGGACAGACCTACCAACGCGGCCCGCTCTTCGTCGAGTGGGAAACGCCGGACGAGGTGACGCGCCCCTGGCCGATCGTACTTCTGCATGGTGGCGGCTATCAGGGAACCGAGTGGTTCGACACGCCGGATGGCCGGCCCGGCTGGGCGCAGCGCCTGGTGGAGGCCGGCTACGCAGTGCTTGTCGCCGACCGTCCAGGGCAAGGCCGCTCGCCGTTCCACACCGAGACGATGGGCTCCATGGGGGCGCCGTTCTCCTACGAACACGGCCGCCATATCTACTTCCCGGCCGAATACGAGGGGCAACACACTCAGTGGCCCTTTGCTCGGGACAACGAAACGGCAATGGATGAATTCATCGCCGGCTATGGCCCGCTTCCCGCGGACCTCGCGTTTTCCGAAGACATGGAAGCGGATCGGATCGCGAAGTTGCTGGACAGAATCGGCCCGGCGATCCTCCTGACGCATTCGGCGTCGGGGCCGGTGGGTTGGCTGGTGGCAGACCGCCGGCCTGGGCTGGTCAAGGCGATCGTCGCCGTCGAGCCCATGGGGCCGCCCTTTGCGACGATTCCCAATATCGGCTCGCTCACGTGGGGCCTCGCCGCGGCGCCGCTGACCTGGGAACCGCCGGCCGCTTCGCCCGACGCGTTGCGCGCGGCCGCGCCCGGCACGCACCGATTGCCCGCGCTCGCCGGATTGCCGATCGTTGCCGTCACCGCCGAAGCCTCGGCCTTCGCCGCCGCCAGCCAGCCGGCGATCGAGCAACTCAAGGCGGCCGGCAGCGAAGCCGAATTGCTGCATCTGCCCGATCACGGCGTGTTCGGCAACGGTCACGGGCTCATCTACGAGAAGAACTCCGATGAGGCGCTGGCGCCGGTGTTGAAGTGGCTCATCGAACATACGGAACAACGGAACTGAGCGAGGGGGAAAACCGTGAAAAAGACTTGGCTGATTACCGGCTGCTCCAGTGGTTTGGGTCAACATCTCGCCCAGGCTATCGCGTCGCGAGGCGACCAACTGGTGGCCACCGCCCGCGACCCCGAAACGCTGCGAACCTTGGCGCAGCAGTTTCCGGACACGGTGCGGGTGTGTGCGCTGGACGTGACACGACCGGAGGAGGCTCGGGCTGCCGTGGCGCTGGCGGCGCAAGCCTTCGGTGGGCTGGACGTACTGGTCAACAATGCGGGCTACGGCTTGTTCGGCGCGATCGAGGAAGCGGTCGCCGACGAGTACCGACCGATGTTTGATGTCAACGTGTTCGGGCTGATCGAAGTGACCCGTGCGGCATTGCCGATGCTGCGTCAGCGGCGCGGTGGGCGCATCGTCAATTTGTCTTCGACGGCGGGGATCTCGGGGGCGGCCGGCTCGGGCTATTACGCCGCCACCAAGTTCGCCGTCGAGGGCCTGTCCGAAGCGCTGGATCAGGAAGTACGGCCCTTCGGCCTGCGCGTCGTCATCGTCGAGCCCGGCCCATTCCGCACGGCCTTCCTGGGGCGCTCGATCACGCTGGCGAAACACCGGATCGGCGACTACGACCAAACTTCAGGCCAGCGGCGCGCCTACCGCGACAGTAACGATGGCAGGCAAGCCGGCGATCCGGCCAAGGCGATCGATGTCATTCTGCGAGCCGTCGATAGCGACGCTCCGCCGTTGCACCTGCCCTTGGGGCCGGTCGCCTACAGCGTCGTCGATCGCAAACTGGCGGCGTTCCGTGAGGACACCGATGCATGGCGTCGGATCGCCATTGCCACCGACTTCGGTTGAAACCGGGCGAGCACCGTGTTGGTGGCGTACAGGGACGCTTCGATTTCATCCGGGTTTCGATGCCCCCGTTGCATCCAAACGTGCCAAGGCATTCCGGCAAGGGCTCGCCGAAGCAGCATCGGCGCCACGCAACGCCGCTCGGAGTATGATCGCGCGGTCGCGCATGCCGAACGGCCGCGCCATCTTCACAAGCTTCCACATGTCGCCAATCTCCATCGCAGACCTGGGCTCGCGCATATGTATCATGGGGCCGTCGAACAGTGGCAAATCAACGTTGGCCAGCGCCATCGGCCGCTCGTTTGCACTGCCCGTCATCCATCTCGACCAGCTTTTTCATCAGCCTGATACCCATTGGCAACCCCGCCCGCAACGGGAGTTCATCGCTCTGCATGATCGGGCCATTGCTGAGGATAACTGGGTAATGGAAGGCAACTACTCGGTGTGTCTTCCTCAGCGATTGCAACGCGCAACGGGATTCATCCTCATCGACACGCCGACCGCGATCAGCCTGCTCCGATATCTGCGGAGAACCTTGTTCGAACGAGATCGCCCCGGAGCGCTTGCAGGGGCCGAAGACAAGCTGCGATGGGAAATGGTTCGCCACATTGCCGTCACCACTCGCGCCAATCGAGCGCGCTACGCGGCGATGTTCGACGATATCGGCTTGCCGAAAGTGCGCATGACATCCGCGCATGCCGTGCGAACGTTTTGTCGTGAATCCGGCGTGACCTTGTTTAGAAAATAGCGAATGTGACCTGAGGCGAATCGTGTAGCCAAACGGTCAGTGAGTTCTCTTATCCTATCGACCAAGGAGAACTCGATGAAGAAGCGCCACACCGACGAACAGATCATCCGCATCCTGCGGGAAGCCGAGAGCCACGAGGAACCGGTGAAAGATCTGTGCAAGCGGCACAACATCACGGAGCAGACGTTTTACCGCTGGCGGAACAAATTCGGCGGCATGGACGTGCCCGAGGCCCGTCGACTCAAAGAGCTCGAATCCGAGAACGATCGCCTCAAGCGATTGATCGCCGAACAACTGTTGGTGATCGATGGTTTGAAGGAATTCAGCCGAAAAAAATGACGACCCCGACGGGCCGGCGCGAAGCGCTGGAAGTCCTGACCCTACGGGGGCTGTCGCAACGCAAGGCATGTCGTTACCTGGGATTGAGCCGCCGGGTGCCAGCCTACAAACCCAAACAGCCGGCGAAGGATCGTCGCCTGGGTGAGCAACTCATTACGGTCTCTCAGGTGGTGCCGCGCTTTGGATATCGCCGTATTGCGGCTTGGCTGTCGTTGAGCGAGTCGCGCGTCCGCCGAATGTGGAAGGCCTTGAAGCTGAACATCCCGAGGCGTCGTCCGCGCAGACGGCGCTGTGGCAGCGATATTCGCTTACCCGGCGCGACCCGGCCCAATTCGGTCTGGAGCTACGACTTCGTTCACGACCAGTTGGTGGACGGACGCGTCTTGAAAATGCCGTGCGTGATCGACGAATACACACGGGAATGCCTGGCGATCGAGGTCGGCGCAAGCTTGCGTTCGCAAGACGTGATTCTGGTGCTGTCCAGGTTGATGCGACTCTATGGAAAGCCAATGTATGTTCGATCGGATAACGGCGCGGAATTCACCGCTGCTCGCGTCATGCGGTGGCTGCGTGATGCAAGTGTCGGCCCTGCATTTATCGCTCCGGGCAACCCTTGGCAGAACGGATTCGTCGAGAGCTTCAACGGCAAACTTCGCGACGAGTTGCTGAACCGCGAATGGTTTCGCAGCCGAGCTGAGGCCAAGGTGCTGATAGAGCAATGGCGCCAGTTTTACAACGAAAGGCGTCCGCCCAGCGCGCATCGCTACCAACCTCCTGCTACGGTCCGTCGAGCGTGGCTGGAATCCGATAACATCGACACTCGACTCACTGCTTGAGTGGCTACAAAATTCCGCCGCAGGTCATACTCGGAGCGCGACGGCGCTGTACGCCAGATACCACCAACGTCACCAGGCGCATGCCGCTGTTTGATACGGCGACCGATACTGAATCTGCGCACAAAGCTGACGATAGCGACGGTGCTGCGGCTACTGAAGCCGCTCTATTGAGTGCACTGGAAGGACTGCGAACCATTTCCTTCGCGGCGCTTACAGCCATTGCCCAATATCATAGGAATAGCCCAGTGTTTGAGCGATCGGACATTTGACCGGATTCATCCGTTTCGTTCCTGGCCACGTCAGACGACAGCTCGCCCGCCACGCCTTGTTCCGCAGCCCCCAGATACCGTTGCCGCATTTCTTTAGAGGAATCACGAAGCAGCAAACGCGATCCAACCTCCACAATCGAAGTAATCGCCGGCAACAATTCCTGTCCGAGCGACGTCAGCTCGTACTCGACAGAGGGCGGAGATGTCGCCATCACATTCCTGCGGATCACGCCTCGTCCTTCCAGATCTCGCAATCTGCCACTGAGCACCTTTGCAGTGATCGTAGGATTGTCGCGCTGCAATTCCGAGAACCGACGCGGCCCTCGACTCACACACCAAATTAGTTCGGGCGTCCAAACCCCACTCAACAAGGCCATGCATTTCGACATCGGGCAACCAGGCAACACCTCGACTCTCTTCCGCAACCTCAAGCTCATCATCAGTCTCCCAGACAGTTTCCAATTGGGTACTTGTAAATGATCATAACCAACGGGTAGATGGTTTCCAAGAGATATTTCCAACCCTACACTAGATGCAAGTCCATCACTCAATTAGGGAGAATGTCCATGTACGCAATCACCGGAGCATCCGGGCAGCTCGGCCGCCTTGTGATCGAGGCGCTATTGAAAACTGTGCCGGCTGCGCAGATCGTTGCTGCAGTTCGAAGCCCTGCCAAGGCAAGCGATCTCGTCGAACGAGGCATTACGGTGCGTGAGGCTGACTACACCCGTCCCGACACACTCGCGACAGCCCTGGTCGGCGTAGACAAGCTTCTGTTGATCTCTTCGACGGAGGTCTCTGGCCGCCTTCCATTGCACCGGGCCGTCATCGATGCAGCTCAGCACTCCGAAATATCGTTGCTCGCGTACACGAGCATGCTGCATGCGGATGCCTCGCCTGCCCGGCTGGCCGTTGAACATCGGCTCACGGAGGAAGTCATTGCGGCCTCCGAAATTCCCGCCGTCATCCTCCGCAACGGTTGGTACATCGAAAATCATCTGATGTCCCTGCCTGCGGCGCTGGAACACGGCGCCTTTATTGGTGCAGCTAAAACGGGACGCTTCTCCTCAGCAGCGCGCTTGGACTATGCCGAAGCTGCGGCTGCGGCGCTTACGAACGACGCACTGGCCGGGAAGACCTACGAACTCGCTGGGGACTCCGCCTTCACCCTTGCCGAACTGGCATCTGAAGTCGCCCGGCAATCGGGTAAGGCGGTCAACTACAATGATCTGGCTGAAAACGACTATGCAAATATTTTGACAAACGTCGGGCTGCCGGCCGATCTCGCTGCGCTTTTAGCCGATGCGGATGCTGCAGCGTCCCGCGACGCTTTGTACGAGGACAGCGGCACGCTATCACGTCTAATCGGCCGTCCGACAACCTCCTTGGCGAACGCCGTCGCGGCAGCATTGAAGAATTGAAAATCGCCGCCGCGTCCGCAGGTGCTTATTAAGCGGAAGCGAAGGCACGGGTGAAGTGAGTGCAAGTGTCGTGTTTTGTGTGCCGACGGCACCTCGTCAGACCCTCGATCACAATTTCAACATAATTAATTTGGATACCGAAATGACAAGTAGTAGCTCGACGCGAGACGCGGCAAAGCTCACAATGCGCTCACATGATGGGTTGCTCTTGGCGGTTACCAAGGGGCTCGTTGCAGGCGCTCTTACCGGCGTTATCGTACTCGTACCGGTCTTAGTATTACAGTTGGCGCGAGGAGTGGGGCTGGTGCCCGAAATGCAGTTGGCCGGAAGCAGTCTGATGGGCTTGGCCGCCTATGCTGGCATCCAGGGCTTGATTCTAGGTACCTTGCTTCACTTTTTCGTGGCGATTGTTCCAGCTGTGGCTTACGCGCTCGTCGCTTGGCGATTGCCCATAGTAAATCAATGGGTGCTGGTGAGCGGACCGTTGCTTGGTGCCAGTGTGTTCTTTTTTATGGGTTTTGTCGTATTGCCGCTTAGTGCATTTGCGACCCCCGCGTCGGTCACGCCGATGCCATACATGCCCGCTCTACTAATTCACATGTTCGCGCTCGGCCTGCCTATTGGGCTGATTGTTCGGGGCCGTAAAGATTCACGCGCTTTGAATAAATCACGCTAATCACCAAATCTTAAATAAACTGGAGTAAAAATGAGAAAAAAAACGACTTCACGCTGTGGCTGCGACACTAGCATCGATCGCATTAATGGCCAACGCGCGAGCGGCAGAAGGCAACCCTGTAATGACCCAGCCAAACCTGCTCAGGTTAAGCGGCTAAAACAAACGCCTCGGCCGGGGTCTTCATCTTCAGCGATTGATGCGGTTGCCGGTGGTTGTAGAACTGAATCCAGTCGGCGATGGCTCGGCTCGCATGTTGTAGCGATTCGAAGCGTTGCCGGTGTACGCACTGCTCTTTCAGCGTCCTGATCACCCGCTCCACCATGCCGTTTTGCTGCGGGCAATGCGACGTGATGAACTCCTGCTTCAGGCCGTAATCGCGCACCAGCTTCATGTACGTTCGGCTCGTGAAAACCAGGCCGTTGTCGCTCCTCAACAGGAATGGCGTCGATACCCGACCCAGCGTGCCGAACCGGGCAATCAACGCGTGCTCCAGCGCGCTGGCCGCAGTCGTCGCCTTGCCGCTTCGAGACAGGTTCCAGCCCAGCAACTCGCGCGTGTAGCAATCGATGACCAAGGCCAAGGTTGCCCAGCCATCTCGTCCTGCCCAGACGCGGCACATGTCGGTCGACCAGCGCTCGTTTGGCTTGAGCGCAACCGATGGCATCGATTGCACGCGTGGCCGAAAGCCAACCGGCCGCTTGCGCAATTGCCAGCCCATCAACTGGAACACACGTTGCACCGTGTTCTTATTGAAGCCCAACAGGTGTGCCACGGTCCGATAGCCGAACGACGGTGACTCCTCGATCATCGCCTTGATCGGCTCCGAGAAACGCGCTTGCACGACCGGCTGTGCCTTGACTGGCCGGTAATACACGGTTCGGCGCGGCACATCGAACCACCTGCAGAGCTTGGAAATCGAAACGACTACGCCTTCTTCTTTCAGTCCCTGCTGGATCGTTTCGATCACTTCTCGTCCTCGCCCAGCAGGGACTGCAATTTTTTTCTGGCGCGCAACTCCAGCGTGGCTTCACCGTAGGCCTCCTGCAGCTCCTTGATCTGCCGCTCGTACTGCTCTTTGACGTCCAGCGGATTGGCGCGAAGCGCGTTCTCCATGCCTCGCTTGCTGTCGTCCACCCAGTTCTCGACCTCGGAGGGTGACAGGTCATAGGTTCGGCTGGCTTCGGCAACCGTCGTCTTGCCCTGAATGATGTCCATCACCAGTGCGCTCTTGCGCTTGGCCGTCCATCGTTTGATGTCTTCGTCCATCTTCATGCTCATCGTCTTTTCATCCATTAATGACGTGAGCAGGTTTTCACTGGGTCGGTACATGACCACCATCTTGCGAGGCTTCGGCAATTTCGAGCGCAACTGCCGTTGTTCCTCGCAATACAGTCGATACACCTGATTCCTGCCCAACTGCCAACCGTCGCGGCGCAGCAGCACGTGGACGCGCCGATAGCCATATCGCACCTCGCGTACCTGATCCGATTGCATGCCTGCGTACTGCTTTTCCAGCGATAAAACGTCTGCTCCGAAATACCGACCTGGCGGTTCAGATCCGCCACCGGCATCCCCAGTTCCGCCTGCTTCAGTACCGCCACAATCTGTTCGATCGAAAAACGCTTGCGTTTCATGGCAAACCGCCTCCTGGTTCAGGGTCAAGTTTGCGGCAAAACTCGCTCTCGGATTGGTTCAAGATTCCTAACGCAGGTCACCCTCATCTGCTCGGCGATCATGGCACCCAGCGAGGCGATGTTCCGCTCGATGCGCTCCGTCATCGGCATGCCCATGTTCAGCCGCAGGCAATGGTGCAGGCGACCGTCCATGCTGAATAGTTGCCCCGGTACGAATGCGATGTCCGCTTCCATCGCCCGCCTGAGCAGCTTCGTCGTGTCGAAGCCGCTCGGCATCTCCACCCACATCCAGTGTCCGCCCGCTATCTCGATACCGCGTGCCTCGATCGGGAAGTGCCGCCGCACCACCTCCTGGTACTGACGCGCGTAATCCGCCAGCGTGTGCCGCAGCCGCCGCAGATGCGGCTCGAACAAGCCGCTCGACATGAAGCTCGCCATCGTGTGCTGGAACAGGGCCGGCGGCCGCGCGATCAGTTCCAGCTTCTCCTGCAAGGCCGTCACCGCGAAGCCGATCGACATCCCGGGGCTGATCAGGTGCCCGAAGTCCGTCACGTAGTGCACCCGCCCGGTTCGATCGAAAGCCTTGAACGGCAGCGGCCGGCTCTTGCCGAAATACAGGTCGCCGCATCGATCGTCCTCGATCAGCGGCACTTGGTGTTTCTCCAGCAACTCCACCGTGCGTCGCTTCGCGTCATCGCTCATCAGGTAGCCGGTCGGGTGCGGGAAGTTCGCCGACAGCACGCAGGCCGCCAACTTCTCGCGGCTCAGCGCGAAATCCAGCGTATCGATCGACAAGCCATGCTGCGGATGCGCCGGGATCTCCAGCACCTTCAGACCCAGCGCATCCAGTTCCTCCAGCAGCCGAAGCTCGCACGGCGACGCGACACCGACCATATCGCCCGGTCGCGTCAGCAGGCGCAGCAGGAAACGGCGGCACTCGTCGCCGCCCAGCGTGATCGTCACGTCCTCGGCCGACCAGTCGCATCCCATGACCCGCCCGCGACGCGCCAGCAACGTCTCGAGCGTGGTGTCGCCGGTCCGGTAGCCGGTCGTGAACAGTTCCGGGTTGCGGCGCGCCAGGTCGGTCATGATGCGCTGCAGGGGCACCACCGGATACAACTCCGGATTCAGCTTGGCGAACAGCAGAGGCTGGTCGCGGTCGAGGTGCCGGTCGAGCTTCTGCAGCAGCGCCCGCCTGGCCGACAGGTTCGCCTCCGGCACCAGCTCGCGAGGCGACTGCCGCGCGCGGCCGGTTGCATGCGGGGTGTCGCAGATGTAGAAACCCGAACGCCGCCGCGCCACGATCATGCCGGCATCCTCCAGCAGATACAGCGCATGCGTGACCGTGGCACTGCTGGCCTGGAACCGCTTGCATAAAGCGCGGATCGAAGGCAACTTGTCCCCGGGCTGGAAGATGCCCGAGCCAATCTCGTCTCGCATCTGGCTGGCAATTTCGCCGTAGCGAGTAGTTCGATCCCACATACTGACCTCTGTTTTTTAAAACGCTGTCGACGTCGTCGTTTATCTATCGTTATCAAGCCTGCCAATGCGGCGGCCTCACCACTGTTTGCGTGGCTTCATTTCCCTTGTGAAGTCAATTCCCGGCATTGCATTGCTCCGTCGTTGGCGACGAAGGCACGACAATGGCGCGATGGCGAGAGGCGTTACCGCCGCGGCTTCGGATACCGGAGAATTCATCCTCGCGCGGCATGAGCCCCGCTCATCGCGGCGACCCAATCGTCATGCGGCAATCCCTCCGCGCGCGTATACATCGGCATTCATTCACTAAACACGGCACATGCCGGCATGCTGTGCGGGATATGGCTCGGCGGGGACAATCCTCAGACTTTCGCGCACGCGAGACGCTCTGCGCGAAGCGTGAGATCGTGCCATGGACCATCTTGAGTCAACGTTTTCGAACCGCCCGACGTTGACGAAAATTTCACAATCAAATGGATTTATTTCGTAGTCCGACATGATACTCATCGCTATCTTCACTAGCTCGCCGGCTAGTGAGAATTCTGCGACGAACTTGAGGAAGGAAATGATTGCGGAAAAGCCAGCCGCGCGTCCTGATTCAGAATGAATCACCGCACAAAGCGAACAGAAATATTATTTTTCCTCAAGAAGGCCTGACCCATATATCAGATGATTTCTTGATATGAATTGGCCGATGTCGACAAGCGTGCACTCACGGCCGGGCATCGTCGGCCATATCGTGAAAGACGAGGGCGCACCGAAGCTCGTGTGATGACACGACGTCCTGCCTATCGCCAGACCATCTTCCCGCTCGACACCTGATCCCACCACCAAGCGATCGAGGCAATGTCCGGGGCAGGCCGCCCGATCCGCGCGTCCGCGTCGGCCGGATACGGTGTGCGATCCAGGATGCTGATCGGTCGCCACGGTGACTCACAGTGACGCGACATCTCGTGCGTCCATTCGAGATTGCCCGCGATCATGTGATCCAATTGGCGCAGATGACGCAGCAGGCCCAGGCGCGAAAGCCGCTGGAGGCTGCGCCGCCCCATGGCCGCGACGCGCGGATGCATGCGCGACGGCTGCGGACAATAGATCAGGATTCGGGGGACGACAGCATCGATTCACTCACATCAGGCTCGTGGGCCGAACCGGCCAGGCTGGCCGGCAAGCCGACGACGATGAGCCGCCGGAACATACGGTCTCGCCGCGGGCTAGACCAGCCTCGGCACGCTGGCCCACAGCACCAGCGCCTCGCTCGATTCCTGGTTGAGCCATCCGTGCGATTGCGTAAACCGGAAATGCAGGCTGTCTCCGGCATGCAGGTCAAAGTCATCCTGATCGAGAACCAGCGATATCTTCCCCGATACAACGAACAGCAAGGCCTCGCCGGTCACGATCGGAAGCTGGCCGAGCGTCGGCGAAGGCGGCAACCGCACCAGCATGACTTCGAGCCCGCGAGCATTCAAATCCCGCGTGAGCTGCGCGAACAGATGGGCGGCTTCGGCCACATCTTCGACGCCGTGCCGCCCGCCAGGCTGCTGCTCAAGGCGCCAGACACCTCGAGCCTCAACGGCTACAGCGCCTACGCCACGCTCGCGAGCGGCTCGGCGCTCGCCCTGTTCCTGTATCCGCATTCGATCACGGCCGTGCAGTCGTCGAAGTCCGCCAACACCCTGCGCCGCACCATGGCGTGCTGCCCGCCTACTCCTTCGTGCTCGGCCTGCTCGCGCTGCTCGGCTTCATGGCGCTCGCCTCCGGCGTGAAGGACATGCCGGAGGCGAGCGCCGTACTTCAAGACCTTCGGCGCGAGCTTCGCGGTACCCGCGCTGTTCCTGCACTTCTTCCCGTCGTGGTTAGCCCGCGTGGCGTTCGCGGCGATCGGCGTCGGCGCGCTGGTGCCGGCGGCGATCATGTCGATCGCCGCCGCCAACCTTTACACGCGCAACATCCACAAGGCCTTCTTCAACGAAGGCATCGGCCAGGAGCAGGAAAACCGGGTCGCCAAGCGGGTCTCGCTGGTCATGAAGATCGGCGCGCTCGCCTTCATCATCGGCCAGCCGCTCACCTACGCCATCCAGCTGCAGTTGCTGGGCGGCATCTGGATCATCCAGACCCTGCCCGCGATCGTGCTGGGCCTGTATGCGCGACGGATCGATCATCGCGGCCTGCTGGCCGGCTGGGCGGCCGGCATCGCCACCGGTACCTGGATGGCATGGTCGGGAATGCGTGACGGCCGCCCTCGGGCGGCCGCGCTCCAGGCAAATGGCGGACGCGGGCCACGCGCCCGCGTACCGCCATCGTGGCATCAAAGCGACTTCAGGAAGCTCAGCAAGGCATCGCGATCCGACGCGGACAGCGCCGCGAAGCCCTGGCGCGCATGCGCGGCCTCGCCGTCGTGCCACATCACGGCCTCGGTCAGCGTGCGGGCGCGGCCGTCGTGCAGGTAGCCGGCATTGCCCTGCTTGCCCATCACCAGATCGGTATAACCGATGCCCCATAGCGGCTGCGTCCGCCACATGGTGCCGCTGGCCAGGCCCTCGGCGTAGCTGTCGGCGAGCCCCGGCCCCATGTCGTGCAGCAGCAGGTCGGTGTAGGGCCGGATGGTCTGGTCGCGCAGCTCCTGGAACTCGTCGCCGGACCCCGTCTTCATCTCGGCGGTATGGCAGCTCACGCAGCGCAGCGAACGGAACACCGCGGCGCCGGCCGCCACCTTGGCCTGGTCGACATCGAGATACGGCAGCGGCGCCACGCCCTTCGGAAAGCCACTCGGCACGCTGCGCTGCGCCGGCACAGCAACCAGCGCCAGGTAGCGCGAGATCGACAGCAGGTCGCCGTCGGCCAGGCCCTTGGCGGCACTGCCGGACTTGCATGTCGCGGGGCCGTTCAGGCAGTCGAGGCTCGGGTACACCGAGCTGGTCACCGACATATCCTCCAGCAGCGCCGACGCCGCCTGGTGACGCAGGCTGAACTTCGATGCCTTCCAGCCGAAGCGGCCCAGGCGCACCACGCCCGTGTCCGGGTCGAACACGAAGTTCGCGGTGCCCTTCACGCCGTCCGCGTCGGGCACGGTGCGAACCCGCGCGAGGATGTCGGCCTCGGGAATCGCCTCGAGCAGGCCCATGCCAATGATCGGCTGGGCCGCGCGCAGCGAGACCACCTGCGGCGTCGGGCCGTCGAACGCCAGCTTCGGCTTGCGCAACTGCACCGGCGTGCCGTCCGCCAGATACACCGTGCGGGTATCGAATCCCGCGACGCGCACGCTGTGGCCCAGGTCCACCGGCGTGCCCTTCGGTCCGTTGCCGCTCATGCGCACCGTCAGGCCGTAGTACGGGTCCGGCACCTGCTGCCCGCTCGCATCGACCATCGCCGCGCGTATGCCCATCTGGTCCAGGCGCTGGTTCGGCGTCCAGGGCGCCGGGCTGCGCCCGTTGTTGACGTGGCAGGCGAAGCACGACGATTGATTGAAGCTGCCGCCCTGCAAGCCGATCACGGCCGTGTCGACGTCGTTGCCCGGCTCGTTGTGCTGGCCGGTGGTCATATTGCTGTGCAGGAGACGCCGCCCTTCGGTGAAGCGCTGCATGTCCTGCATGCCGACGTCGGACTGCGCCTGCTGGAAGATGAATTCGCTGCCGTCGCTATAGTCGTAGGACACCGAACCGGTCCCTCCCTGCAACGTTTCCGGCGGCAGGGGCGCGTTGTTCAGGCGCGGCTGGACGCCGTACCAGGGCCGCAGGCCAGTTCCCACCACGTAGGTCAGCTCGGTGGTGTAGTAGTGGAAGTCGCCGTTGTCGCCCACCGCCTGCATCGCCTCGGGCGTCGAGAAGAAGGCCTGGGTCACCTCCACCACGTCGCCCGGCTTGAGCGGCCGGGACGGGATGTTGGTGCCGGCCACCGGGATACCGGTCACGCCGTTCGTCACGGCGTAGTCGTAGAACTGCGTGGCGCCGCGCACGGTCTTGCTCGGCACAAGCACGCCGTTGGCATCGAAGCTGAGCGCGTCGTGACCGGGGAAGGCATCGACCGTCGCGCTGCAACCGTCGTTGAGCACCGTATCGGGATGCAGCAGCGCACCGTTGGGCGGCCGCGGCACCACCGGGCAGTTGGCGGCGTTCACGCCATACAGAGAGGCATCCTTGAGCTTGCCCGGCGACATCCAGCCGAAGCCCGTCACGGTCGGCGCGTCGAAGCGATGGAAGAACGACCGGCCGCCGGCCCGCTGCGCTTCCTGGAAGTAGTTGTTGATGCGCAGGGTCGGACGTAGCACGCCGGCCACGCGGCTGTTGTCGATGATCTCCACGCCCCAGGTGCGGTTCTTGAAGTAGTTCTTGACGAAGTTCAGGTAGTTGCCGGGACCCTTGTCGACCGGATTGCCCTTGGCGTCGACCGTCTCGTTCACGCCGTAACCGATCTCGGCCCACCCCTCGCCGCGCTCGCGTGCATGACGATGCCGGCCCACCAGGCCGAAGCGCGTGACCAGGGTGCCGTCGGGCAGGCTGAACTGCGTGGTTTCGAGCGGCGGCTGGGAATCGGGCCACAAGGGCACCATGCCGGTGCCATCGGTCGGAAACTTCAGCGGCGAAGTGGCCTGCGGCGACAGCGGCACGGCGGGTCCCGCCGGCGGCGATATCGCCTGCGCCATCACATGCGCGGCCGGCAAAGCCGGCTCGGGATCGGCGACCAGGTCGACGCCGGGCGAGGAGCTATCGGCGGAGGCCGCCAGCGTGCTCGCGCCGCCGGCAGCCGAACCGCCGCCGTCGTCGGCGCCGCACGCGCTCAGTGATGCGATCGCGACCAGCAGGCCCAGCCAGCCGGTGGTCGCGCGCAGCCGCGGTACGGCGGCATCGGGGAAATGCAGTTTCATCTCGTATCCCTCCCTCGAGGTATCGATAAGACGCGGTGGAGGTCCCGGCATCACGAGAGGGGAGACACGACATGAAGCAAGCCGATGCGCCCCCGCGCGCGTGCAGGACGTTGTTTAATGCCTGCGATCGTTGCAGCCGCCACATCCATCGGAATGCAATCGAAGGCTCCGCATCATCGGCACCGCAAAAGGCCGGCGCCAGGGGCGGAACGGACGATCCCGATCGATACAGCATAGGCAGGCGCCGGGCTGTTTTCCTGCTGTTATCGGTACAGCGCGAGGGTCGCGGCCTTCTTGCCGGCGGGCGGGCATCCGCTCGAAGCCAGGCGGCGAATCCCGGACGATACGCCGTGCCCGCGAGGCACCTGCCGGTTCGCCTTCACGGGCAGGCCGCGTCGAGCACTCGCCGGACGGCGAGCACTCGGAACAACCAGTCGATGCGCAGGCAACGAGATATCGGCGATGCGCGCCGACCGATCAGCCTGTCGTGGTCGAGACCACAACACCCATGGCCGGATCGCAGTAACTGTCCTTGCCGGTCTCCAGACGACCCGCGAAGCCGCGCGCGAACTTGCCGTCGGCGCTCGCGAGCGTGAAGTCGTACCAGCCATGGCTGGCATCCAGCGACCACGACCACTCGGCCTGCTGGCCCGGCGCCACGGTCCCGCTCCAGGGTCCGTCGCCACGATAGGCCTGGGCAGTGATCGCGAACCCGGCCGCCTCGGTGCCGGTGTTGGTGACCGTCAGTTGCAGCTGGTTGTTGGCGTGGTCGTAGCAGACCCGGACCTCGGGATTGGCGCCCTGCGTCACCGCCTGGACGTTACCGTCGAAGTGCCGATTGAAACCGTTGGGGCCGAGCACCCACAGGCTGTATTCGCGCGAGGGCGTGTTGGCCGCCGCGTTCCATGCATCCGACAGTTGCTTGCCCGCCTCGACCGTGTAGCGTCGCGGAGGCGTCGTCAGGTTCAGCTTGTCGTAGACATGGAAAACCGCGGCCTGGGTGCCGGTGTTCGACAATTCGAGCGTCACCACGCCGCCGGTCGGATCGACCACCGCGCTGGTGTGCAGGTTGTACGGCAGGGCGCGCGACGGCACCAGCCCCGCCAGCGGCTGCACGGGCAAGGGCACCGAGCCGAGCGCGGGCACCGGCACCTGGGCCGCGACGCGCTGCTGTTTGTACACGGCATCGGCCGCCGCGCGCGTCGGCGCCGCGACCAGCGTCGGCAGCGTCGCGTTCGGCGAGGCGAAATTGAAGCACGAGGTCATGTCGCCCATCACCGCCTGCCGCCACGGCGTGATGTTCGACGGCGCGACGCCGAACACCCGGTTGATGAACTGCAACGGCGAGGTGTGATCGAAGACCTGGGAATTTACCCAGCCGCCGACGCTCCATGGCGACACCACCAGCATCGGCACGCGCATCCCGGCTCCGACCACGTTGCCGTCCGGGCCGAACGGCGAGGTCTCACCGGGGAACGAGCCCATGGTCAGGTATTCGCCGTCGGTGGAGACGGTGGAGCCGCCGTGGTATCCGCCCGTGCCGGCGTCCGGCGACGGCGGACACGGCGGCGGCATGTGATCGAAGAAGCAATCGTTCTCGTCGTAATTGATCAGCAGTACCGTCTGGCTCCAGACCTCGGGGTTGGCGGTCAGTACGTCCAGCAGTTGCTCGACATACCACTCGCCCTGCGGCGCCGCGGACACCGCCGGATGCTCCTGGTAAGGCTCGGGCGCGATCACCCAGCTCACTTGCGGCAGCGTGCCTGCCGCGATGTCCGCCGCCATGTCGGCCAGGAATCCTTGATCGGTCGACATCGTGTTGCCGTAGCCCTTGTAGAGCGGCGACAGCGCCTCCAGCGCCGACGAATATTGCGCCACCGGCGAGCCTTGCGCGGCGAGATCGGCATTGGCCTGCCGATAGGCGCGGAAGGCGGCGTTCAGGCTGCCGCCGGTCGTGTTCTTGCCGTACTCGTACACCTTCCAGCTAACGCCGGCGGCCTGCAGACTCTCGGCATAGGTGGTCCATGTCAGGCCTTGCTCGGGCGTGCCGCCCGTCAAGGTCCAGAAAGTCTCGGTCGCGATCACCGCTCCCTGCCCCAGGCTCACGCCATTGCTGCCGCTCTGCCAGAACAGGCGGTTCGGATAGGTGGGCCCGAGCACCGAGCAGTGGTAGGCGTCGCAGATCGTGAAGGCGCCGGCCAGGGCCCGGTAGTACGGCAGCTCGCCGGCATCGAGATAGCCCATCGAGGCATCGTTCTTCTTCGCCTGGGGCCAGGCCGACATGAGGCCGGCGTTCCAGGCCGCATGCATGCTCTGCCAGCTGTGATCGCCGCCGACGACATAGGCATCGCCGAGGCTGGGGTCGAGGTGATACGGCTGCACCGGCTTGCCGCCGACGCCGGTCTGAGTCCAGATGCTGCCGTTCGCGGTGGGAATCGTGAAGCGGTCGCTGAAACCGCGCACGCCCGGCATGGTGCCGTAGTAATGATCGAAGCTGCGGTTCTCCTGCATGATCATCACGATGTGCTTGACGTCGGCCAGGGTCCCGGTTGCGTTGTTCGCCGGAATCGCGAGCGCGCGCCGGATCGAGGCCGGCAGCGCGCCGAGCGCCGCGCCGGCGCCGATGGCCTTGAGGAAGTGACGACGATTGAACTGGGTCATGGTGGCTGCGATAAAAGAGGAAACGCCGCTCAGGGAGCGCAGTCGAGCTTGACCGGCGCGGCGTGCGCGGGATTGACAGCGGCGTCCCCGCCATCGTCGCTGCCGCAAGCCGTCAGCGTCAGGGTGGCCAGCACCATCGCCGTGCCGATCCACAAGCAGGGCGACAGCGTGTCGGCCGCCGAGACGATGCAACGCCGCAGCGTCATCAGGGTTGTCTTCATGTCGGTACACCGGGTGAGGTAGATGGATCGCGAGACGCCAGGCGTCGGCGCGGCATGCAAGGCACTCGCGCCCGCCGCGCCGACGCTCATGATCAGAAGGCGATGAGCGGCCCGGCGCCCAGCGAGGATTGGTGACCGGTCAAGCCCAGGTAGAGGCTTCTTCCGAGGAAGAACGGCAGCCCCAGGTACAAGGTCCCGGTGGCGCTCGACGGCGGCGAGCCGATGCCGTCGATCACCACCGCGTCGGCCGCGATGGCGCCGGTGGGATCGATCAGATTGATGTTGATTGCCTGCTGGTTGCTCGGGCCATCGCCGGTCGCGCCATCGGAGAGGAAGGTCGCGGCCACGTTGGTCGGTGCCGGCGGCACATAACGATTTTGCGAATTGGTCGCGACCGGCGCGGGAATCACGTAACTGTCCGTACCGCTGTCGACCAGCACCGGATTGGTCGAGCCGTTGACGTTCAGCACCGATCGCCCGCTGTTGTTCAGGGCGAAGGCGGTTACGCCCTGGGGCTGGTTGTCGGGCTGCGTGCCGATGCCGAACACCATTTGCCCGGCGACCGGCGCGGTACTGAACTTGTCGATGCTCGGCAGTCGGATGATGAGGCCGTTGTTGTCCGTGGCGAAGCTCGCGACCGGCTGGGTCGTCTGCATGTTCAGGGGAATGAAGGTCGGCTGGCATCCCCCTGCGCTCGGGCAGGAATAGTAGGTCGTCGACACCGCACACCCCGCGCAATCCGAGATCGGCACGCCGACGCCCAGGATGCCGTTGCTATCCCGCAGCTTCCGACGTTGCTGCACGCCGTTCCTCGTGGCGCACTGGGTGGGTACCGGCAACAGGCCCTGGTCCACCGTGGCGTCGTCCGCCGGCGTGGCCGCGCCGTTGATCACGGCGATCGGCAGATTTTGCGCCGTCTCGCCCGCCATCTTCAGCGTGACGATCTTCATCCTCCCCCACGCATAACCGCTGCCATAAACAGCGCACGTCGATAGCGGGTTATCGTTCGCGTCGCGTTCGTCGGTGAACGAGGCACCGCCATCTGCCAGCGCGTAATCGAAGATCTTCAGCCCGACCGAGCCGGTGTCGACGATGATGTCGTCGATGGTCTGGCAATTCGTTCCCGCCGCATCGGAGCAGAGCGTCACCGACGTCAGCAAGCGGTTGTGGCCTGCCTGCACGGTGGTATTCGCGGTGTGGATGGTCGGCCGGTCGAGCCGGACCGGCTGGGTGTTGTCCGCGTACGTCGCCGGCACGGGTTTCGCTGTCACGGAGGAGCCCGGGTCGTTGTCGCCGCCGCACGATGCCAGCAGCACCGCTGTGGCGATATAGACGTACCGCAATGGTTTCAGCATGTTCATGATTCTTCAGATGTCGTCGAAATTTCTTGTGCCCACAGGGTTTCGGCATCGCGCGCACCGGTTGGCAGGCGACGATTCCGACGAGACTGAATAGCCTCCCCCTCTTGATTATGATTAGTTGTTCTTAATTATTGTCCGTCATCCATCGACGATGACACCTTGACTGGCGAAACGCAGCACTTTCGCCACGTTTCGCGCGATTGATACTAGCGGCACATCCCGATTCGAAAACTCAAAAATAATGAAATTCGGGACTTGAAACATCGATGTTTTCGAATATTTTCCCTGTATTCCTTTGGTCGGCATAGCAGCGTGGGAAACGATTCCCGTGTGTCGATTCAGAATTCCCTTTCTATGCCTGACGGCAATCAGACTCGCCGTGGAAAATGAAACAGGCGCTGATCGATGTCGGACATCGCCTCCTTTCGACGAGCCCGCCAATCGGTCCCATCGCTCCCCATCCACTCGCGGCATCGACTATCGATCGGATGTTTCGAATCATGCTTGTTCTGCATTCCGAATCGAATCCTCGCCTGCCGCGTTTTCCATCCCTATGGTGGCCTGAGACGTTGGACTCCCGCCCCAATCATGCTTTCGGAAACCCAAGATGCGCTGTCATGATTCTCGCCACGCCCTTCCTTCCAGGCTGCTCGCGCTGACCGAACGCGTTCGCGCCGCCTGGCGCCGGGCGGCCGGATACGATTCGGATTCGATCGACGCGAGTGCGCCACGCAGGCGCAGCCGAAGGGCCGGCGCGGGCCTGCTGCTGGGCGCGCTCATCAGCGCGGGCGCGCATGCCCAGAGCCTTTCGCTCGAGCCGGCGGCCGGCGTCGATCCCGCCACCGCCTGGTTCAACGGCAAGCTATATGCGCTATGGCGCAACCCCGGCCCGGGCGGCGACCTCGAATATGCCGTGCTCGACGGCTCGAGCTGGTCGCTGCAGGCCGCCGTCCCCAATGCGAACAGCGCCGTGCCGCCCTCGCTCGCCGCCTTCGGCGGGAAGCTCTACGCGGCCTGGAAGGGAAACCACGCCGATCAGCGGGTCTGGTATTCGGTCTACAACGGCACCAGTTGGTCGCCGCAAGCCGCGATTGCGGGCGCCACCAGCCTGGGCGGCCCGGCGCTATCCGTCTCCGATTCGAAGCTCTACGCGGTCTGGAAGGGTGAAGGCGCCGCCTTGGCGAGCGCCTCCTTCGACGGCAAGCGATGGTCCAGGGCATCGGGTTCCGCCGGCCCGAACCACGGGCCGATCGCCGCCGGCGGATCGCCGTTTTCGCCGCAGGACATCGCCGACAGCGCCTTGACCGGCGTCGACCAGGGCAAGTACGGCGATTGTGTATTCCAGGCAGCCCTGGTGGCGACGGCGATCACCGCGAAGGGCCAGGCGGCGCTCTCCAGGGCCATCCGCCAGAATGCGGACGGCAGCTTCACCGTGAGCTTCGCCGGCGATCCGCAACATCCCGTCAGGGTGACCGAGGACGAGCTGATCACCGCCCAGGTCCACGACAAGGCCAAATGGGCGCGAATACTCGAGGCCGCCATTGTGCTCGGTTATCCCGGCATGGCCGCCGGCGGCCATCCACCCGCCTATGCCTCGCACAGCAAGGCCGTGACGGGCTCCCCCGCCATCTATGCCCTCTACCTGCTGACCGGCACGTCGGCCGCCAAGGACCAGGCCGGATCGTCCGCGATCGGGATGCGAATCACGCAGGCCTTCGCCGACGGCAAGCCCGTGATCGCCTATTGCGCCAACAATGACGCCGGCGCGTTGGTCTCGGGGCACGAATGGACCGTCGTCGGCTACGACGCCGGCGCCAACCGGATCACCCTGCGTAATCCATGGGGCAACTTCAAGACGGCCGGCACGTCGAAGGGAGGAATCCACTACGACGGCCAGGCCCAGGTCAGCATGACGATGCAGCAATTCGGCCAGTTCTATCGGGAAGTGACCTTCGGCTTCGAGAAAGCCTGAGCAGCGAGGCGCCGGGCGCTCGCGCGAAATTCGGAAATCCCGGCGAACGCCCGCCCGCATCGGCAACGTGCTGATTACATCTGGAGCTGGCCGAGCAGCGCCTTCCTGTGACCTCCTCCCGAAAAACCGTAGCGGCGAGGACTGGAGATTTCTGGCAAATTTGAAGCCCTGACGGGCGGAAGGTTTGCATGAAGAAATCGAGGTACACGGAAGAGCAGATTGCCTTCGCGTTGAAGCAGGCCGAACTGGGCACCACGGTCACGTTTTGGGCGCAGTTGGGCGGGAAGACGGTCGATGATACTTGCAAGGAATCGCCTGAAACCCTTGCTGCATAAGGCTTTAGACTGGCCCGCCCTACACGATTCGAACGTGTGACCTACGGCTTAGAAGGCAGAAGGTCTTTGAGTTCTTCGATATGGATCGGCATAGAGATAACACCATAACTAACTGAAAAAAAACAATTTTTCAGATAACATCGAAAAATCGACGTTGACCTAAATTGATAAAAAATCCTAGAATTTGGTTACATGGCGGTTACATGGAAACTAGGAAACCCACCCCACGATGTCCAAGGTCAACTTCACCGTCGCACGAGTCGACGCCCACCAATGCCCTGACGGCAAACCGCAGGCCTTTCTCTGGGACAGCCGTGCGCCGGGCCTAGGGCTCCGCGTTACATCGAACGGCGTCAAGTCGTACATTTTCCAGTCGAAAGTACATGGCAAGACCGTTCGGATAACGATCGGCGATCCACGAAGCTTCACAATAGAAAAGGCTCAGGCTGAGGCCCGACGTCTGCAAACGCTCGTGAGTGAAGGCAAAGACCCTCGCGAGGTTGCGGCCGCAGAAAAAGAGAGCCAAGCCAGAGCGCGTACTGAACGTCTCGAACGCGAGGCTCTTGCTCGGAAAGCGGCGGAAGAAGAGTTACTACGGACATCCCTACTCGCGCGCACTGCTTGGAACGCGTACCTAGATGCTCCCCACGAAAAATGGGGGGAACGGCATCGCGCCGATCACCTTCAGGCAGCTGACCCTGGTGGGATTCCGAAAAAGCGCGGCCAAGGCGTCAGTGTCGCCGGTCCTCTTGCTCCGTTGCTCGAGATGCCTCTCTCGCAAATCAATGCCAATGTGGTGAAGACTTGGTTCCGCAGTCAGCAAGCTACGCGGAAGACGATGGCAACAAACGCCTATCGAAAATTTCGTGCGTTCATCCGATGGAGTGCAACGTCGGAGCAGTTTCGTGCAGCGACGAATGCTGATTGCTGTACCGACCCGGCAGTGAAGGACACCATCCCTCGCCAACGCGCGAAAGAGGGGGATTGCTTGCAGCGAGAGCAGTTGGCATCTTGGTTCAGCGCTGTCAGGGCCATACCCAATCCCGTCATCTCAGCATACCTTCAGGGGCTTTTGATTACGGGTGCGCGGCGCGAAGAACTGGCATCCCTGAAATGGACAGACGTTGACTTCCGCTGGCGCAGCATAACGTTGAACGACAAGGTCGAGGGAACTGGGGGACGCACTATTCCCCTATCGTTGTATTTCGCTGAGTTGCTGCAGCACCTCAAGCATCTCAACGAACTGCCTCCGAATCGGCGCCAAGCCAGAGAGCTCGAAACCCAAGGAAAGCAGTGGTCTCCTTCTCTATGGGTATTTGCGAGCAAGAAGGCTGAGGATGGCAAATTGGCGGAACCGCGGATCGCACATAACAAGGCACTAGCAAGCGTCGATCTACCTCATCTCAGCTTGCATGGGCTCCGGCGTTCGTTCGGCACCTTGTCCGAGTGGGTTGAAGTACCGACGGGAGTCGTCGCTCAAATCCAAGGTCACCGACCATCAGCGATTGCGGAGAAGCACTATCGTCGGCGCCCGATCGACCTTCTTCGGAAATGGCATGATGCGATCGAGATGTGGATGCTTGAGCAAGCAGGGATCGATTTTTCCGGCGAAAATTTATAATGCCGCTCAGGCCTGAACAATCCCCACTCGATTGTCAACCCAACGGCTGCAACCTTATCTGGACAAGGATGCAACTAGTTCATATGGCGACGATACCGCCAACGATACCGAAAAATACCACCAGCACTTACTGCCGCTCCGCGGACCGCAACGGAGATTCAGTACCAACTCTGCTAAAGCGGCCTCGAAGAGGAGGTACCTCGAGACAATTGGTGTTGGCAATACCGTCATCGATTCCGTCAAACATTTTCCAACCCAATCCGACCAAAGCCAGCCAGCGCCAGCACTCCAATTCACGTAGTTTGATCACAGGCGGGTTTCTCATTGTGGCTGTACAGGGCCAGCCCATAAGGGATTGCTCAATGTGGCGACGTACAGTTACAGACCTACCCCGCAGAACGGCAAAACACGGCGAGCCGGTCCGCAAGAAGCGACGCACTCAAGCCCTCGCCTTCAGAGAAGTGCCCGAACGCGATGTCGCGAAACGCAACGCGCGCGGTACCACAACCGTACGATGACTTGCTTCTGCTCAGTGTATGACTTCATGTCCGGCCACCGCAAGACACGGTCAAACCAATACACATAATCAAGGTTTGGTGCCTGAGAGACATCCATTTAGTACTTTCATCAGGTCTTCCGATCGCGACGTCTGACATGTCCAAATCACCTCGACGCGCCATCCCATCTTGGTCAAACGATCAACCGTCGCGGCATCCCTATTAACGTTGTTCTCGAACTTCCGCTTCCAGAATTCCACGTTGGTTGACGGCGTGCTTGCCCGCTTACAACCCGCGTGGCGATGCCAGAAACACCCATGGACGAAGATACAAAGCTTGTACTTCGGCAATACGATATCGGGCGTTCCGGGCAAATCACTCCGATGCAATCGGAACCGATACCCGAGGCGATGCAACGCACGCCGCACCAAAATCTCGGGGAGAGTGTCCTTGTTGGAAACAGCGGCCATATTCCTTGATCGCTGGTCCCGGGAAACGGTGTCGATCACAGCCCGCCTAGGCAGCCGCGTTATCGCCGGTAGCGACTGTCATGACCGGCGAGTTCGCCACAGCTTCACCAGCGGTGTTCACTGCAGCGGGCACGATTTGCACAGCACTGCCGACTTGTGCCTGCTTTCTGAAATCCAACCCAATACGAGACATAGAGCCACCCAGTCGCTGTAGAAGATTCAGGGCGTACTCGTACCGTAGCTGGCAAACAACCTTTGCAATGTGATTGACAATTTGAAGGTTGTCTTGGTCGTCCCGAGTCCGTCCTATCTTGATAGTCGTATCGCCTTCAATAAACCGTCCCGCATCCGCGGCGAACATTTGCTCCCACGAAGGAACATTCGTAGGTTCAGCATTTGGATAAAAAGTGAACGCCTCTATTCCACCACTCGTTCTGATAAACAGGAACGCATTTTCGTTTATTCGGCCCAATGCCGTTTCGGCACTAACTTTCATCAGGGAAACAGCGATGAAAGGCAAATAGTTGCCTAAACGCGCTCGCCATCCGCCGGTCTTTTGGCCCGGAACCAGATCACACGCAGGCGACAGACAAACCCAATACTGCGGGCCAGTATCCCGCTCCGGTGATTGCAATTCCAGAACATGACCTGTCGTCAGATGGGATCTATCAACAGGTTTTGTACTGTAGAAGTAGTTGAGATGGGTGAACACCTCGCTACTGTCCGGCTTGACATCCTTTACGCCAAAGCGCTTAAAGACGTCTTCCTTTCCTCGTTGTTGCAGATTGTGAAAAAGCCGGTGAGCAAACGGCTCGATGTCAGCCCTCATTTTGTCGCCCAAGGCCTCCCAATGGCGGTCAACCGAATGACGCACTGCACGGTCACGATCGCCGTGTCCGTCCACAGTTTCCATGAGCCAACCAGTCTGCACGAACTTATCGGTTAGAACCTCGCCTTCCGCGATCACCCCCCGCTCATCCATTTGCGCGCGCATCTTGCTCATCAGCAGCTGGTGAGGAACCGGACACCACGCATTCAAGGCTCGCTCCAGAACGTCGACGAGTTTGGCAGGCTCTTGGTGTTTGTTCACCACCGTTACAAAGAGACTCTTAGTACGAATCCAGTTTACATCGTCCGCAAAATCGAATGCGACTTGACCGAGGGATACAGGCGACATCCCCGCCGCCATAACGGAATGGCGCGACGCTAATGCCCAAGCCACAAGCGTCTTTGGTTCAATGCGCACCTGCCTGACGTTGCTCCCCTCGCCAATTTCTTTAACCTGCTTCTTGATATCCGGGGGACAGGTGCGAATCAAGTCGACAATCCGACCTCGCAGGGCCGTATTCATCATGATCCAGCCTGGGGTTCGCAGCTCTTCGAGATATTCCTTGCGATCAACCAGGTGGCTCAATGTGGCCGATACATCTTCGCCAGTCTCATCCTCCCACTCGTTAATCAACGGTTGGAGCGCCTCCTTCAGCGCGTCGTCAATCCCCTGCCTTTGGCGATGAACCAGGCCGGTAACGATTTCGTCAAAAACGGTTTGAATATTTCCCTCATAACCTCGTGTGTACACGATGACAAGGTTGAAGTGATCATTCTCCGCAAGCTTTCGCATAATTCCGATAGCTCTGTCCCCTCCCTGGTCAACCCCGAGAAGGTGATAATCCAGGATCATCAAATCGCTGTGGTGAAGGTACGGAGCGATTTTCAGTTCGTCTTCTGCATTGACCTCCTTGCCGTCATGCACGTCGACCAACCAGGGCCGCGGTCGATTTCGGCAGAGTTCAACCAGTTGCCGGACGCGCTCCACTTCCTCTTGGCGCAATTCCTTTTTTACTTTTTCCCTCTCCGCTTTTCCGGCATCCACGTGTCGTGACGCTTGAGGAACTGTGCCACTTTCGCCTGCGGCACTCTTAACCGAGCCTGGGGCTTGCGTTTCTGCAGGATTCATCGCTTCGACGGCTTGCGCCTTTGCAGAATTCGTTGTTTCGAGGGACTGTGCTGCAAGCAGACCATCCAACGTGGGGAAATCATCGTCGACAACGATCACACTTCGAATCGGAGCGATGTACACCTCGCGAACGAGATTCCCGTATTCCTGCTCCAGCGCTTCACTCATACTTAGCCCCGTTGAATTTGATAGCGAAGTTAGCACCAGGCAACTTCTTAGTATTTTGATCGACAACGTAAAAAATGGCGTGTCCGCCGGCAGCGAGGTTTGCACGGCTCAAATACAAACCCACACCGCGCCCTCCGCGAATCTTTCGCGTGAAGAACAACGAGAACAAATTGTTCTCGTCCTCCTTGTCTACACCAGGCCCTGTATCCGCGATCAGAACAGTCTCATCAGACACGCTCAGTTGAATGCGCCGCTCGCCGGAGGGGATACGTGAAACCCAGTAAATTGCATTATTTACTATATTCACAAACACGGGCATCACGCGTGCAAATTGATCATAAACCGAAAAATGCTCAAACTCTTTGGTCACCTCGAGTACTATGCCGTTTTCCAGAAACGTCGACCCAAGCAAACTTCTTAAAAACTCAGCTATTTCGTACCCAGAAATCCATTTACTGGACCGGTCGCCTGAAAGCTTGAGGGGTGATAGGAATCTCAGACGGTCAGAGAGTGACTCATGCCCCGTCTTAATAGCTTGATAGGCTGCCGTCCCTCTTAACTCCTCGGGCAGGCGTCGAAGCCCGTCCGCGATCGCGCCGTCAAAGCCTTCGATTTCGTGCCCAATAATTTCAACCGTAATTCCTAACTGTGCTAGCGCGTTAAGGCGCTGGATCTCTTCTCGCGTCGAAGCCGACTCATTTAGCGCGAAATTTACGAGATTCTCTACGTTCACGTCATCCTGAAGATTCTTCAACGTAGAGATGTACGCCTCAAACTTCTCCGAATTGTCCGTGTCGTGCCGCTCTTTCTCAAACTCAAGCTTTCTCAGCGTTTCAGTCAGCGTTGAATCCCCGGAATCCAGACTGGCCAGAAACGGCAGCGCAGCAGCGTGGTATGCCTTGTTCCGTTCGTCCAGGAGGTTCCCCAGTCGGCTCATCTCCGCACTGAGAAGCTGCTTCGCTTCCGCCGACCATTTACGCAAACGACCCTGAAGGAATGCAGCGTTCCTGCTCAATTCGGCATAAGCAATATCATGCGAGGACTTTGGCTTAACCGTGTCGATTGCTACGCTAAGCGTATCCCGCAGACGCGCCGTAAGATCACTAACCCTCGCAGCATTGGAGCGATACTCCTTGTAGCTTTCCTCAAGAGAACCTAACTTCGACGGTGCCGAGCCAAGCGACATTTCGGCCTGCCGATTTTTCAGATCCTCCAGCGTGCTGCGCATTGCGAGCAGACTCGATTCGTCCTTAGGCAGATTTTCGTGCTTCGCGAGCGTCGCGAGCTCTTCGAGCTGCGCACGAATCACTTTAATTTCCGGAAGGAACATGTCCAAGTTTTTCCGGAATTCTTTGCGTTTTCGCGTTCGGACCTTCTTTTGCTCCTCCTCGGCTCGCTGCTTTGCGCGATCGGCCTGGATCTGCGGGAGGATCTCCTGACGAAGCGAGGATGAGGTACCGAAATGGTGTCTCGCTGTCTGCATCAACGTGTTAATAACAAGATCGCGAAAAACCTTTGCTGCCTTGTTGTCGATAAACCCCTCGCGCCCCGCCTTATCTTTGAGGTTTGGATTCGTGTATCGAGAGAGAGACACGCGCCCGAAGATCCGTCGTATTGACCAGAACTCTCGACCGGCATTTCGCCCCCTCCGATGCTCAATTTCGAAGAAATCGTTATCTTCACGTCCATACGGTAGAACACGCAAACCATTACGATAAACCATAAAACCGGAGTATCGTTGCGCCTGTTCGACGAGTTTTTCGTGAACAGCCGCCTCGTGCGTAGAACTTGACGCAACTTGCTCAAACGTACCAACCCGCACGGTGAATGCGCCGACCCGAGCATCACTTCTCGTGGGTACCGAGAAAGGGGCGGTAATGGTGACAGTATTGTCCAGCCAGCGTCCAAACGCCTTTACTCTGCCTCGGAAAGTACCGAGTTCGTCAACTTCGCCGTCCAGCACGTGCTCAAGCTGCATCAGATCATGCAGAGAGAATATTTTCTCGTCCGACACGATATGCCGTGGGAAACTGCCCTCCCATGCCGTGCATGAATATCTGAACCGGTCTTCCGGCAAAATATCTTGCCCGGAATCGTCTAAATCATCGACCTTGATCTCCGGCGATGCATCCGCTGATGATTCGGCATTCCCAGAAAACGGATCGGTGAAGTTGATGAGAGTGCGGCTGAAACGCATGCGCGCTTGCTCAGCAGCTTGCTCATCTGAGCGGGCTATGTTTGTGTGAAGCTGCGCCTGAAGATCAAACGCGGCATCGGCAACCAGCATTGCGGTTCCGTGTTCGGATTCGCCGGACCAAACCGGCCATCGCTCCAATTGACGATCCGTAAAATTCGCATCGATAAGGACAGTCTCAACTGCCTCGCGCGTCGACGGCGACCGATTCGTGTTCTGCTCAAGTGCGTCCAGCTGAGCCCACGCACGCGTCAACCGCAATGTGCGGTCAGAGTCCTCGCCGTCTCCCCATATGTTTCCCATCAGCCTGTCGAACATCCGGGGCAATAGCGTGTGAAGTTCGTCTTTCGTTGCGAACTCAACAACGGGAATCCGGATGTCGTTGAGGAAAAGGAACGGGTTCTCGAACAATCTCCAGTCAATTAGCGACGCGACGAACGGAGTATTGCTTCGTTTTGAGACGAGCAGCATCAGCGGACCCAGCGCCGCTGCCGAAAGCCGCCCGATTCCTTTTTGCCCTTGCCGCTGCCGGATCCCCAGCCCGTTCCGGTCCGCTGCCGGCACATCTGAGTTAGTAGCCTTCGATTCTGTACCAACCACGAGCCACTTCTGCTCGAATTCTTCACGAGACATCCCGTGACCGTCGTCTACCAAGGCGGCCGTACAGATATCGCCATCAAATATGTGTAACTCCACGGAGCGCGCATAGGCGTCAAAAGCGTTCTTCCAGAGCTCGGTAATTGCGGTCGGACAGTCCGCAATCTGTTCGCGACCGAGATGATCGATCGTCCTAGCCCGGGTTTGAAACGCGACGGCGGTTATCATTTGTCGTTCTATGCCTTTAAATGACTGCGTTCAGTGCTCGTCTTATCGAATTCAGGAGAATTTTTCCGAGTTCTACGGGAACAGCATTCCCGATCTGCTGCCCCGCTGCCATTAGTCCACCCATAAACACAAAACTATCGGGAAACGTCTGAAACCGCGCAGCCTGTCGAACAGTGATTCCATGGTGCTGGGTCGGATGAACGAACCTCCCTTTCGACGGATTGATACAAGCCGTTGTCATGGTAGGTCCAGGCTCACGCGGGTCAATCCTCCCGTATACGTCTTTATGACCATCGTGATCGGCGTGGCATGCAAGTATGCGATTGGAATCCTTCCGGCTACCACCATTTGGGGGCGTTGACTTGAATGCGTCCACAATTTCCTGACTGTGCTGCATATGCACGTCATTTGGATCGTCCTTCGCGACTGGCTTTCTGAATATCTCTGCAGCAGGCACCCATGCCGCCAACGACAGATCGCGAGCACGATCCTTTTTGTCGCCATGGGTTCGCTTCGGAGGCCATTCCAGATCGAGCGTTATGTCATCCCGGATACCAAGAACGAACACGCGTTTTCGCCGTTGAGGAACACCGTAATCACGTGCATCGATTACTGCCGGTTCAGCTAAGTTATAGCCAGCCTCCGCGCCCATCTTGTAGAAGTCTAGAAGAAACTTTTTATGCCGATCCCAAAGAATGCCCGGGACATTCTCCATCAAAAATACTTTGGGACGGAGTTCCTGAACATATTCAAAGTATCGATGGATAAGCCTATTTCTCGGATCGTCGACACCCGCGTCATTAATTCGGTGAACAGAAAAGCCTTGGCAGGGAGGCCCTCCGAGGACGACGTCGCATTCTTTTCCTTCAGAGAAATGCGCTGCCGTCAACTCACTCGGATCAAATGACAAGATATTTTCTTCGTAAAGCTTCGCGCCGTTCGGACGAACAAGGTTGGTGCGATAGGTATCGCAGGCTTTAGGATTAAGTTCGACCGCGGCCTCGACCCGCAGGCCAGCTTCGCGAGCGGCGAGCGAAAACCCCCCTGCCCCCGCAAAAAGGTCAACACAATTGAGTATCCGTTTTGCCATCGAAATTCTTGTAAAAGAGCCGTCTTTCGATCACGAAAAAGCGTCAATGCGGACGCACTGACGGCATCGTGATCTGATTTTTAGCATGCTATTCTAGCGCAGAGCGGGCATAGATGGAGCGTCAAGAGCCTGCTGCCATTAGACGCGCTTCAACTACCTGGCCATCCGTCCGAACTCGGCTCGATAGCCCTATCGGAGGCTTGTCCGACCGCAGACTTCCCTGCTCCCGGCTCCGGCACGAACGCGACATTAGCCAACTTAGCGGCCATGCTTCCGCACTTGTCCGCACCTTCCGGAACGCCCATCGGCAGGCGCCTCGTTGAACCACCGCGCCAGCGCGCTCGAAACGTGCGTAATGCCAGCCCATCGGACCGCTCGGCCTGACCGCTTCTCGATTCAACCCGCGACCTGATGATTTGACCCGAAATAATATTGAAAGCATGTCAATTGCTCGGCAGACGGTCCCACTCCCCAATTTACCTTGGTCAGCGGGAACCATCCTATCGGTAGACACAGCAGGGCCGCCGATCGCCCAAACCCATGGCCGTGTCAACAACTGCGTCTAGATAGGACATCGCGGCAACGCTATGGCGCTCGCTGCTGCAGCCGAAGATTACTATGAAATTATAATATTAAATAGATATAAGCTATTTACAACAGGCTTTGCTGCCATTTTGTGGGGAGACGTTGGCAAGTGAAACAGCCTGTGGGCGTTTGAGCATGACGCGGACGCAATTGTACGCTATCATACGGTCGTTCTATTCGCGCGTCGCTGACGTTTCGGAATCAGATCCGACGAATGCGTCGAATACCACAGCTATCAAATGGTGATTTCTGCTCGGCCAAGTCGGTGGAGACACAATTGGATCAATTAAAGAACTTCGCAGATGACCGCCTAATTGTCGGATGCATCTACTGTGGCGGCCTCGATAATACCCGTGAACATGTTCCGTCACGAGTGTTTTTGGACGCGCCTTTTCCCGAGAACCTCCCGGTTATCGGGGCATGTAGGGCCTGCAATAACGGTTTTTCATTGGACGAAGAATACTTGGCATGCCTCGTCGAATCAGTGATCACCGGGTCCACTGAACCGAACAGCATAAAACGCTCCGGGGTGGCGAACATTTTGAGCCGCACGCCAGCATTACGCGCCAGAATTGAGGCCGCGAAGACTTGTGTGGATGGTCAAGTCCAATTCGCAATTGAACCAGAAAGAATCAAAAACATCGTCGTCAAGTTGGCCAGAGGGCACGCCGCGTATGAGTTGAGTCAGCCTTGTAGACATGAACCATCCTCTGTTTGGTGGTATCCTCTAGCATTAATGGATGATGCGCAACGGGACGAATTTGAGTCAAGTCAGGTCGTTGAGAGCTACGGAGAGATCGGGTCTCGCGGAATGCAGCGATGGCTTGTTGCTCAGTTCACACTTCAGTCCGGTAATGACGAAAAGAAAGCGGTTGATTTGCTAATTAATGACTGGGTGGATGTACAGGACGGACGGTACCGCTATCATGCCATCGACTATGGCGATGCGGTCAGAATAAAGCTAGTCATCAGTGAGTATCTGGCGTGCGAGGTCATATGGTGCCTTTAGCCAGACCGGCAGCGCCCCGCGAGCCTTTCGCCAGGATATCGAGGTTGCGCCCGTTGCCTGTATGGCATCAGATCGGCACGGCGTAAGAAAATTTGATCGGACTCAGTGCCATCCGGTCGCCGCGGCTCGGGAAGTAGAGACACCAGCAAGCAGCGATACTATGCAGCGCAGCCTGTGAGCAGGACGAACCAACAAGTGTGGGGGCATCACTAGTTGTGCTCAGTCAGAATGCAAGAGAGCAACCTTCCTGTGCCAGCGTGTTCGTCCCGTTTGGTTTGGCCGCCGTACCGAGACTACTCACTCGCTGGAAAAAGGCACCCAATGCCAATTCAGAAGCAGGAGTTTTACGAAGGCGCTGCCCTTCATCAACTCATTCGCGGATCGAACAGTACGAGTGTCGCCTACGCTCCGCCGTTGTTCGTCTTTGACGGGGTGCTGCAGGTCCATTTAAAGTATTCCACTGCCAAGCGCAGTCCGTGGAACTTCACGTTTGTGCCAGAAGAGCAACGCCTTCTCCACGCGCGGTCAGAGATGATGCCGCTGGTGATTGGCTTAATTTGCGGAGCGGACGGCATTGCTGCACTGCCGTATAGCGATTATGCCTGCATCGCGTCAATGCGGGACGCGGCGCTTGGTGTATCTTGTCGCCGCAACCACCGCGAACGTTTCGAAATCAGTGGTCCCGATGGCACCTTGCCGGGCAAGGTTGCGCCGGCCGACTGGTCCAACCTTCTACGTAGACGGGGAGATAAGGCACGATGAAGCATACCGACGAGATACTCAACCTGCTGCGCCAGCAGGTGAGTAACGGACACGAAGTCGATGATATCGCCCAGACGGCACGGGAGGTTGTCGGTAAGTGGGTCAACCCGTTGAGCGGCGGTAAGGAGCAGACGAACGGCCTGATCTACGGCCTCGTACAAAGTGGCAAGACCGGCGTATTAACTGTGACCGGCGCGATGGGTGCGGACGAGGGATACCGCACACTCATTGTTCTGACATCCGACATTGACCCGTTATACGAACAGACGCGAGGGCGAATTCAAGAAGCGTTTCCAGGCATGGACATCCTCGGAAAAGCGGACCTGCGTGACAACGATGCTTTTCTTCAGCGTGTCAAGCGAGGCACCTGCGCCATCGTGGTGACGAAGAACGGCAGTATCCTGAATACGTTGATCGAAAACTTCAAGGGCGCTGGCCTCCGCGGACTTTCATGCCTGGTTATTGATGACGAAGCAGATCAAGCAAGCTTAAACACCAAGGCTCGCAAGAATGACGGTACGCGTAGCAGGATTAATGGTCAGATAGAGGAACTGCGCGGGTTCTTCGACAAGAACACCTACCTGCAGGTGACGGCCACTCCCGGAGCTCTATTTCTTCAAGAGGGCAAGCATGCGTTTCGACCTAAGTTCACCGTACTAAGCCACCCCGGCATCGACTACGTCGGCGGCGACGATTTTTTCTCGAAGCACGGTGCCGAACTCGTTCGCGAGTTTCCCCTGACGGATCTCACGACTCTGTCCGCCGGATCGCAGCCTTCGCCGGGCAGTCAGATACCCGTTTCGTTGTTGTCGGCACTGGACACCTTCATGATCGGCGCGACATTCAAACGCGAAGCAAGCCCTGATCAGAAATGCGCGTTCCTGTGCCATGTGAGCACGCGGACTAGTGACCACAAGCACATCGTCGACCTGTTACGCATTTACAAGGCGGACCTGGCGTCCGGGCTGAAGGCGAAGAACGCCAAACTCATCGCGCGCCTGCGCAAGGCTTTCGAGGATCTCGCGGGCACTCACAAACAGTTGGCAACAGCGAATTTTGATCGACTGCTTGAGAAAATCGAATTCCTTTCACCGGGCATCACCGTCAAGCTTGTGAATGGCGAAACCGATGAGGACGTCGCCTTGCATGCGCCCTACAACCTGTTCGTCGGGGGCAACAAGCTTGGGCGCGGCGTCACCATCAAGAACTTGCTCGTGAGTTACTACGGGCGCCATCCGCGCACACCGCAGGCAGATACAGTGCTCCAGCATGCACGCATGTACGGCTATCGCCGCAAAGATATCGGATTGCTTCGACTCTGGTTGCCGCCCGAATTGCACGTCGTTTTCCGTGCCATTAACGAGATGGAGCGCAGCCTGCGGAACCTCATAGCAGAGAACTCTGGCGAAGAATTCCGCGGCGTTTATCTGGCAAACGGCCTCCAGGCGACGCGACGAAACGTATTGGTCCCCGGCGCCGTCGGTGTCTATACAGGCGGCGGCACCTACAATCCTGCTCAAGTCCTACGAGACGACGCCGGGGCCAAGCATACGCCAAAGCTGGACAAGTTACTGTCTGGCATTGCGAACAAAAGCCACGCCACGTTCCCAATCGCCGATATAAAGGAACTCATCAGGCTGACCGCCCCGGACCCGGAAAGCTCCGAGCGCGTATGGAATCCCCTCGCAGTCTCTGAGTCGCTCGAACAATGCGCCGAAATTCTGGAGCATGACGTGGGCTACGTCTATGTCGATCGGGACCGCGATCTGCGCGAGAGACGACGCGAGACACAAGGCGTCTTGACCGGAGGGGAAGCACTTACCGTGCCAAATGACCGCTTGACGGTGTTCATGATACGGACAAAAGCTTACGGCAAGCATCAGGCCTCCTGGTGGCCCCAGATCCGTTTCCCATCCGGTCGCTACGCGCTCGCCTTCGCTATCTGACACGCTCTCGTTTCGGCGCAAGAATATCGGTCATTCACGAGCCTATTAAAAACGCATGTTAGCCGACGCCTGTTGTGCAAGCATTCTTTTCAATCGTAGCAACTGACCGCATCGCCCTTGTCGATGCCGCCGCGCCGCGGACGACCGGCAGTGGAGATCGTACCCAGTGAGAAGTAAGCTACTCGCACGTCAAGAGGTCAGGCCAGCGCCATCTCGATTCTTTCCTCGCAGCAGTCGGCCGGACGTGACTTTAAGCAGCTTACTGTGACCCCGGCGTCTGCTCCAACCCTTTCAAAAATACACCCCACCGTCGGGTAATGGGCTCTGCTGCAGGCATCGAGTGCTCATCGAATTGAAGCGCCGTGCCGTCGAACTGTGCGTATCCATCGGCACGGACCTTGGGGTGAAACTTGACAACAAGGCTGTCTGGCTCGATCGCCATCAAGTTCAAATCGAACAGGGTATGAAGATCGGCTCTCAACAGCAATCCGTTTTGCGCATGATTGTCTGCGACACCAAGGTATGGGCTGATGTGGGCGGCCTCAAGGATGTCAAGAACGCTACACCCCGACACGACACAGCGACCGCCGTAGCGCTTGATGAGCTTGTCGCGAAACGTACGCTGTCCACGCCTCACCTTGATCGCCCGGAGTATGCTCTCTCGACTGTCGCACATGGACGCAATAAACGACGTGGCCTCCCCCTTCGACGTTTCTTCGACAGGTTTGACCGCATCCATCTGCCCCAGTGTGCAGCTAGCCGAAAACCGAGCAATTAACTCACGTGTTTGCGGAAACGTCTGGCTCAAACGCTCCTCCAGACTTGAAACGTCGATTTCTTCGATCGAGAGTTGGTCACTGGGCCGCCTCGCCGCCGCCTTGATATCGGCGATTGGAATCGCACCCGGGGTAGCAACGAACGTTTGCCCGTAACGGGCTTCATAGCCGACCAGAGAAATAGTTTCCGAGGTTGGTACTTCGAACTCATGCCCGACGCTGCATCGCCACGGGGGCGTCGAATTTTTGCGGAGCTTGATAGTCACTTTGCCACACGCTGGACAGCGTTGACGCATCTTGCTAACCGTCGACGAGGTGATCTTTTCGATCTGCGCAAGACCCACGAGGTGATCGGAGTCCCTGATCAGTACCAGGTCCCCTTCCGCAAGCTGCTTATGATTTTGTACTGCGGCGTCGTAGCGATAGACGCTCGTGAGCTGGTCGCCGTAACCTGTATTCCCGCCGTACTGCCGCCTTTCATCGCTCAACGCGAGTAAAGACCACGCCCGAGGAGATTTTAGCATTCTCATTTTTCCTTAGATGGTTTCCTCGTCTGATCCAGCAATCCCCAGCTGGGACTCGACACACCGCTTATTCGTTTGCCACATCTTCATTTTCTCATTGCCCGCAGCCGGTTTGAATCACAAAGCAGTCGGCGCTAAGCAGCTCGAGCGACCCGGACGCCTCGCAACTCTAACGCCGCGGGATCGGAGGGGATGCGGACAAAATCTTGGACTACTTTGGAGGTAGTCCATGTATTCATACGAAGACCGCGTTCGTGCGGTCGAGCTGTACCTGAAGCTCGGTAAGCGCATCAAGGCGACGATCCGTCAGTTGGGTTACCCGACGAAGAATTCTCTCAAGGCATGGTGCGAAGAATTTGAGAGGCATGGCGATTTGCAGAAGGAGTATGTTCGCGCAAAGCCGAAGTACTCTGAAGAACAAAAGAACGTTGCACTCGAGCACTACATCCTGACGGGACCGACCGGAGCAGGCAAGACGTGGATTGCGTGCGCGTTCGGTCAGCAGGCCTGCCGACAAGGCTTCTCCGTGATGTACGTCCGCGTTGCCCGGCTATTCGAGGAATTGAAGATCGCGCACGGCGACGGCAGCTTCACGCGGCGGCTCGCCAAGATGGACGTCCTCCTGCTCGACGACTGGGGCCTGCAGGACCTCGATCAGAGTGCCCGAAACGATCTGCTCGAAGTGCTCGACGATCGCGTTGGCACGCGCTCCACTATCATTACCAGCCAACTGCCATTGGAACACTGGCACGCTTGGCTGCAGGACCCGACGCTCGCCGACGCGATCCTCGACCGGCTCGTCCATCAGGCCCACAAGCTACCGTTGAAGGGCGAATCGATGCGGAAGACCAACGCCAAGCAGTCCTCCGCATCCTGATCGTGATCACCTTCGCTATAATCCATTGACCGCGCAACACCACCTTCCAGACTGATCACGTTCGCCGAAACGGCTGATCACCATCACCGAAATCCGCACCGACTCCTTCACAGCCGGACTTTGCCAACGACCGGCACCGTCGCCATCCACACCGGCCCCAACATTCTCCCACTATTGAGTCGACCGCCGTTTTATCGACGACGCAATATCCTTCGCTATCAGAGCAAGCTCGTCTGCCGTCACAGGGGCATTCCCCTTTGCATATTTCGCATTTCTCTCGACCAAAAGAAGCAGATTAGGCGTATCAACCGGTGCATTAAAATCTCCTTGCACCGTAGCGAGATACCCATAATCTGTCGAACCGTCATCGCGCGTGATGATTGCCGATGTCTCAACACCCTCCCGGCCATCTAGCTCGACGGTCCGATAAGGCGCGGCACCAACAAGCTTGATCCTCTTGCCGATTCCGTATTCATAACCCCACACAAACTCGCTTTTCTGTTTAGACGTCAGCTTGGGATCCTCTGCCAACGCTTTCTCGTCAAGAAAAAAAATCGTGACGTCGGGATGACTCTTCAAACGAAACGTTACGCCCACTTTGCGGGCCGAGTCATTCCCGTTATCGGCAACGAACATGCCCGGCAGGCATACACCATCGGTTTTCGGAATTTCGTCGGCATTTCTGGCGGAAAGACCCTTTAGCACTGCTTGAGTACGTTGCTTCGCCAACGAAGGGTCCGACGATGATTCCCGAAAGCTGATTGCCCGACCATTCTCATAAAGGTAGAACCCGGCCGCACGATTGCCCGCCCAGGCAAGTGCGTCTGGCCGTCCCGCTGGCATCAACTCGAACCTGCCGTTCTCATCGCTCGACGCCACCCGCGCCTTGATTCCGCTCAGGGTCAAGCCGAAGTCGGCATGCGACATCGATCCGGTTATCCGGAAGGTACCGTCATAAATAAAAACCGAGTGAACAGCCGGTTGATCGTCGGGAAACCGGATTGGATTTTCCTGGGGCTTCACGAACGCGGCGGGCATGGTCAGCGCAACATCGGCATCGCCAGGAATCGTCAATTCATAGCGGCCGACACATTCATGAAGTGCATCCGCCATGGCGGGAGACGACACCGATTGGATGGCACATGGCAACGACGCAAGTGCGATCAAATTCCAGCGACTTCTAAACTGTCTCATCAGCCAAGTTCTCCGCCCTTGTTCGCATCGGCCGCCGACGCATCCTGTTCATAAGCGTTCGGCTTTGGCATCTGGTAATTCTCCGCAACAAGCGACGTGGCAAAACCCAGGTTGTTGTTCTCGCCCCTCGTCCACTCGATAGGCAGGGAGACAATGAATCCCGTCAGCTGGGACAAATTGGCTGCGGCCTTCTCGTGCTGCGGCTTCGCCCAGAAAGCGTCGTCGAAAGGCATCTTGCCCCCGGTCGATTTTGTCTCCGGATTCCATGTCGGCCAGATAGACGCGAAATCGCCTTGCTCGTCTGGCGAATCTGCCAACGCCCGATTGCGCGGAATAAAGGCAAACGCCGCTTCATATAACTTCTGATTTGCGTCTGCCACCGTCTGTATCATCTTCCAGCTCGCTGGATTAGCAGGCTGATTGATCGCACCTATCAGCTGATGCGCCGGCCGGACGTTACCCGTAATTCCAAACAATTTTTTCCAGACTTCCTGCCGCAGATTCCGCGCAAATGTCCGCGTTACCTTGACGTGGCCACTTCCATCAATGTCGTGTTTCTCCATTGCACTATCGGCAACCAGAACGGCGATTTCAGAATCGCGCGAGCCCAGCAGACTACGGTCATTGATATTTGCACTGCCGACCAGCGCAAACAGATCGTCCACGACCATCATCTTGGTATGGACGTATATCTGTTCCGTCACATAACGCTCACCCAGCTTGATCCAGTTTCGCAGATTCAACAGGGTCACGTAGTCGCGACATTTTTCGATGGCGATGTCTTCATATCGCTTGTCGTGGGGATCGTTCAACACCTTGTTCCAGTCCGAGGCTTTCTGGTCGCGCAGCTCCTTGGCTTTAAGAAAGCGTCGAACGCGATTCAATAGACTGAAGGTGCCGAACACGAGCGACTGCATCGTCCAGTGAACCTGCGTCATGATGCTTTCGTTATTCAGCATGCCCTCCGGATGCACCGGCAGGGTAATGATGACGTGAAAATGCTCCTTCACACCGGACATAATAGTCCGGCCGATCCGATGCCCCAACGCTTCGCAGATGAAATTCTTGGGCGCTTCTTCCGGATGTTTTGAACTTCTCCGGGTTGCCCACTCGCTGAATCCTTTCCCCTTGACCTGTGCTCCAGGTCCGGATAGCGGCTGTGACGACGCGACGTCGCCCGTAGTGGTATCGGGGTTGGTATGGTCTGTGCCAAACCCCGAGACGAAAAATTGATTCTCGATATAGATAAAAGATGTGGCCTTGGTGATGAGATTGCGCATCGCTAGCGCAATTTCACATTGCTTGCCGTCAGGCGGCGATTGGGAAGCCTTGTCGATACCGTGCAAGCCATTGAATTCAGCCAGGCGCATTCCGGCTGGCGCGCTTCTCAGCACCTGAACCTTGCATCCACCGGGCTGCACTGCCGGCTCGGGCGGCAAATCCAGGCGTGCATGTTTGGCTCCGCCTTCGCTATTCCAGCGCACGACGAAGTTGCGCGCCACATCGCTTGCCGACGGGCCATCAATACGAAAATGGACATCCTGCCAAGGCATGCGGGGTTGCCTGCTGGCGTCGAGTGTACTGTCATTGGACGGCAGGCCGGTTGGGTGAGTCGTAGCGGACACATACGGGGTTTCATCTCCGTACGCAATCTGGTAACCGCCGGCCTCGATCTTCTTGAGCGTATCCTCACGATTGGATGGCAAAAATCCCCATAAGGTCGGATGGCTATCCAGTGCGCCCGTCAACAAATCCGGATCGATAAGACTTTCCTTCGGCACATGTCCGAGGTGAGGAATGCAGCCGTTGTAACGATTCAAAGCCTGCCGATTTTCGGCATTCGCCTTGAGGTCGTAGGTCGCATCGTCGAAACGTCCGTACGCCAGATCCATGCCGCCAATGAAAGCCGTCTTTCCGTCAATCGCGACGAGTTTCTGGTGATGGCTGAAGAAACTCCTGTCGTCGTCGGCGAGGGACGAGGCGAGCGTGACCCACACGCACGTGCGCCCGACAATCTCGTTGATGGCCTCGAGAACCGATTTGGTCTGATTGTCGTAGGTTTGCACCGGTGGCGAATGCATCCAAGGCATGACATAAACCTTGAGCTGCGGATTGCCTTTTACCGCCTTCAGCAGAACATCGAAGAGACGCACGCCTTGTGCAAGTTCAGCGTCCCAGTTCACTTGCCATCCGGCAATGTAGACCGTGTGAGCAGCGGCTTGAATGGCGGACGCGAGATCGCTGAAATACGCTTTGCCCGTGGTAAAGGCTTTTAGTGCATTCCCGGTTCGAGGCAGGGAAAAAGGCTGCCCGACGCCTACCCACACGTTCTCCGTCGCGAATGCCTTGTACGCGGCGCCCGCCTTGTCGACGATTTGTCTGAGCGACAGGACGTCATCGTTAAAGAGCTTGTCTGTCGGGGTTTCACGGGCGACAACGTCGGCCATCACGCATCTCCTTTCAATTTGCCCAGCACACCATCTCCGTCATTGACCTTTAACTCTTGCCGCGCCCATTGAGCGAAGGATTGGTCCACGTCGGTTTGTTGAGCGGAAAACGGTTGGTCGCTGTAGCCCATCGCGTCGATGGCTTCGTAGAATTTATCGCTCTCGGACCAGTCGCCCGATTCACGGCTGAGCGACAGCGAGCGTACCTGTCCGGCGTAGACGAGCCATACCTGCCCCGGCGTTTTGTTATATGCCTCGTGCAGCGTTTTCTCGTCGGCGTCGGAAAGAGCCAGTTTGCCGCTGGTGTCGCTTCGGCCGGTCAGGATCGAGTCCGAGGACATCAGCGCTTCATCCGCCGTGGGTGCCGAGACCATCCGCCATGCAGTGTTGATATGAGGGTATCCGTCAGGGCCAGGTGTGTCAGCGAGAAGCATGTTGAATTTGACCGGCCCTTGCGTTTCGGGTTGCGGCCAGTTGGGCAACGGATAGTTCTTGCGCACCGGTCCGTTAAACGAATGCTGTGCACCCTTGATATCGATCTTGCCCGGTGCATGAATTTCGATGTTGCCGTCTTTGATGCGAATGTATGCACCACCGGATGTCAGAAGGATTTCTTGCTTGGCGGCCGTTTCAATCTTTTCCGTTGCTGACAGTAGTTTCACCGTCTTCTGCGCGGTTAGTTCGATATCGTCCGAGTGGGCTTGGATTTCCACTTTCCCCTTGGCTGCAAACAGTTTCATGCCCGCGTTCTGCACGAACAGACTGAGCTTTTCGGCAACGCTTGCGATCAACGACTTGCCTGTAGCAACGTGTGTGCTCTGCCCGCTCACCAGATTCACGTGCTGGCTTGCTGCAACGTGCACCGATTGCTGCGACGACAAGCCGATTGAAGCCGGGCTGCCGAACACCATCACCGGCTGCTGGAACGCATTGGCGCTGCCAGTCCCGCCTCCTGCCGTATTGCCCCCAGCGCCAAGCGCACCGTTCACGCTGTTCTTAGTCGCATCGTTCAGCGCACGCATCGCGTCGTGGGCGTCTTGCAAGCTTTCGGCCTGGTGCTGCACGCTCACTTCCGAGAGCGACTCGACGATGCTCTCGGCATTGACGAGCTGCTGCTGCGTTTCTTTCACGTCAAGCGGCTGGCTGTTGGCCGCCTTGGGATGAGTGGTGATGTACAAGCCCTGACTCGCACGCACCGCACCATAATCGTCGGTACGCAGATCGAAGCCACTACCGAGATAAGCACCGCGCGAGTTGCCACTGTGGTCAATCAAATAGCCGAGATGCAGCAGGCTGCTCGCACTGCTGCTCATCAGCTGGACGCGATTCTGGCCCGTCGCGTCGTCCATCACCATCTGGTTGTAGCCGCTGCCACCGTATTCCTTGGAGCGATGGCCCGACAGGATGCCGTTGCTGTGCCACTGCGGCTTTACCGAGCCGTTGTAGACGCGGTGGAGCACGATCGGTCGATCGCAATCTCCGCCAACATAGCCGATCAAGACCTCTTCGCCAACGCGCGGAATATGGACTCCGCCGTAACCATCGCCCGTGTCTGACTGCGCAACCCGAACCCAACATGACGCGCCCGCGTCTCCTGGATTCTGCCGGTCCCAGACAAACATCACCTTCACCCGGTTCAGTTCGTCCGTGTACACCTCCTCCCCTTGAGGCCCGACGACGATCGCTGTCTCCATGTGCATCTTGGGCTTCTTGTGTTCGAACGGGCTGCGGTACGGCACAGTGGTGCGCTGCGCCTCGACTTCCACTAGATAGAATCCCGCCGAGCCGTCGTCGTGCGTAATCGACGCGCCTGAGTACCCGGCCTTCGCTTGTGCCAGCTCGGTTTGCAAGCTATGCGGAAAGCTGGTTTCGTGATCCGACAGCGGCAGATTGTTCTCGATGTAGCGCCAAACCTTGATCGCCGCGAACTCGCGCTGACCGGCAGGATCGCGATCGTGCTCCGGATGACCGCTCAATTCAAACCGTAATCCTGCGTCAATGCCGCGCACGCCGCCTGCCGCAAAGAACCGCTTCGCGCGTGACTCCCATTCTTCCAAGCGGATCTTGGATAGATGTTCTCCGCGATCCTGGCGGCCGTACGTGTAGGCGCCAGTGTATTCGTAGACCTCCGTCTGCTCCGGCAGATTGCCCTGCCCCGCCATGGTGGGCAGGGTGGTGCCTTTGGGGTTGGCGATGGAAGACGGTGCTTTGTAATCGAACGTACGCGTCGTATGCACCGAGCTCTGCAATGTCCGCGAACCCGACCACTGCGTGAACGCGTCCGCCTCGCTGCCCGTGCCGGATCTGTAAAACCCAACAGGATTGCCCGATATCTCGTCGAGCGAATGAACGTCATCGGTCACGACCAGCGTATGTGACTTGCCGTCCTTGCCCTGCCTCCAGAAGCCAAAGAGCCCTTCTTCTTCCATCAGGCGATGGACAAAATCCCAGTCAGATTCGCTCTGGCGGCAATAAGAACGAGACGGCAACGGCTTCGACAGCGCAAACTGGAACTGCCCGCTCGCCTGCGGATGGGCATTGAACACATCCGTCATGATGGCGTCGACACTTTGATCCTGCCAATACCGCATGTCGCGACGGAACCTCAGGAAGTGCATCCACGAGGCGAAAGCCAATTGATAGCTTGCTTGGCTGCCCTCCGCGCCGAGTCGGCGGGCCGTATGAATGTAGCCGTTGATCGGCAAGTAGGACTTGTCCGCTTGCTGAATCCACAGCGTCATCGGCTGCGCAATCAGCGTTTTCAGTTCAATGTCGCTTGCCGTCGACACCATGTCGATCGTGACACCGAAGTCTCGCTCAAGCTCCGAATAGGTCACGGCGCGGCGTGGCACGAGCGCGTTGTCGGGCAGTGACGGAACGTCCGTCTTCAGTAGACGATCTTGCTGGATCAGCCCGCCGCGAAGCGCCTGAATCAAATCGGTCAAGTTCATGTGCTGTCTAGTTCTTGTTCATGTCGTGCCCCGCAGGACGCTCTCTCACCGGGACGGCTGCCCGTTACATGTATCGGCGAGGATAGCGACTAGGGCCGGTCGTGGCTATCCTCTGGGTGTCGAACGCTGTCACGGTCCGCTGCAAGCGATTACAACATCGGACCAACGATCGAAACTTGCCGCTATGATATTTCAATCAACGGCGACTTGAACACGAGCCAATAGCTCTAGAAAGCATTGACGGGAGATTTCTGACAAAACGTGCCCCTCTCCACCGACGAGAACCGCCAGCAACGATTTACGGGTAACACAACCTTTTCTTTACAGCAGGTGAATTTCTCTCAAGAAACCTCATCCGAAGTGCACGATTCGTGCATCACCTCAAAGAAAGAAGCCCGGCGAAAGACTGAGAGAGGCCTGCCGGGCCCTCAAAAATCGGACCATCCGAGGACGAATTCTGGAAATTCTGGTCCGACACCCAAAATCATATCAAAACAGAGAACTCAAAGATTCTTTGCAAGCAAACTCTTACAATTTCAAGATGCAAGATAGTAACCGAGCCATATGGGCAAGCTCATTATAGGAATCGACAGGTCAGATCGACAGTACCCTCAAAGCTACTTATTCACCAACGAGCGGGAAACTCCTCTGTACGGATCATCCACTACAGGCCACGCCCCATGCGCCGTCAATCTCATTTAACGCCAGCGCGCGTAGCTGTTCAGCCACACACAATCCGACAGTCCCAAAATTTTCTGCCATCCTTGAGAAAGCCAACGGCTTTGGGTTCGTGGCAATGAACGGCAGAGATGTTCGGAAACGCACGTGTCTCGCTGCGACCTTCCGCCAGTGATGCCTCCTTCAAACTGATGGCCTACGCGACGGAAAATACTCAAACAATTCTGGGGCTCGTTGTCATCGACATTTCCCAAAGCCGATTAACATTAGAGGACATATTAACAATCCCAAGAATTCAAGAATATTTGGCCAATATATCACCTTAGAGAGCATCCATTCGGAATGCCTGGGCAAATCCGTTTGCCCTGAATCTTCATGAGGTTGATATATGACACATTCGCTTTCTTGTGCCCGCTGCGGCTCGCAGCGCGTCACGACTCGAGACTATGCCCGTAAAGCCGGCGGAGCCGTCGGGGCCGCCGCCGGTGCTGCCGGCAGTGCCGCCGCCGCGCTCGGTGGTGCTGAGGCCGGCGCCGTGCTCGGTATGGTAGCCGGACCTGTTGGTTCGATCTTCGGCGGATTAGCCGGTGCCCTGATGGGCGCGCTGCTCGGAGGCGCCGCGGGCTGTGCGGCAGGTTCCGCCGTCGGCGAGCACATCGACGTTCATGTGCTCGACAACTTCGAATGCCTGGATTGCGGCCATACCTTCAGCAAGCCGTCTGATCGTTGACGCGCCCTGACTGCCTACCCTTACCTGCTCAATGCCTACAGCCCTTCGGGGCTGTAGGCATTTTGTTTTCTGTTGCGCATTCCCTATCAGGAGATTTTCCATGCATTTGGTACAAACCATGGCGTATGCCGGCGAAACCCCGTGGCACGGCCTCGGCAACCCGCTCGCACCGAAGCAACCGATCGAAGTCTGGGCCAGGCAAGCTGGCATGGACTGGCAGATCGAATCCGCCGACGTGCGCTATGTATCGGGCAACGCCGGCACCAACCTCGGCTCGATCCACGCGTTCCCTGAACAGAAAGTGCTGTACCGCTCGGACACGAAGGCCCCGCTGTCCGTCGTCTCGTCGCGCTATCAGGTGGTGCAGCCACGCGACGTGCTCGAATTCTATCGGGACCTCACCGAAGTCGGCGGCTTCGAACTCGAAACCGCTGGCGTCCTCAAGGACGGCAAGAAGCTCTGGGCGCTGGCTCGTACCGGTCAGTCGGTGGCGCTCAAGGGCAAAGACACGGTAAACGGCTATCTGCTGCTGGCGACGGCATGTGACGGCACGCTGGCGACCACTGCACAGTTCACCTCCGTTCGGGTGGTCTGCAACAACACGCTCTCGATTGCGCTCGGCGACAGTTCGGGCGTGATCAAGGTGCCACATCGTTCGCAATTCGACGCGCAGGCGGTGAAGCGCCAGCTCGGCATCGCGATCTCTAGCTGGGATGGCTTTATGGCTCGCATGAAAGCCTTGTCTGACTGCAAAGTCAACGACACCGCCGCCGAAACCTTCTTCCGTCGCGTGCTGACCTACCCGGTCGGCGCCGGCCAGCTTATGCCCGCCACCAATGAGTCCGCGATCAAGGCCGTGCAAGCGCTCTATACCGGCAAGGGTATGGGCGCGACCTTGGCCTCGGCATCCGGCACTGCCTGGGGACTGGTGAACGCCATCACGGAATTTGCCGATCATCACCGCCGCGCGCGCAGCGATGACCACCGACGCGATGCCGCGTGGTTCGGAACGGGCGCAACGCTCAAGCAGAAAGCCTGGGACGAAGCGATCCGGTTGATCGCATGACGCCAACCCATGACTCATTGATGCCCGGCTGGCATGGGTCCAGCCGGGCATCGTTATTTCAGGAGGTGACAAATGACGTTGCCTGAATCGCTCGGACGCGACCGGCATCGGCCTGCACTGAGGCTTGTCGACACGAAATCGCTCTCGCGCGCAGACTGGCTTGAGGTGAGAAGAAACGGGATAGGTGGCAGTGACGCAGCCGCTGCTGTGGGGCTCAATCCGTACAAATCGCAGCTCGAACTGTGGCTGGAGAAAACAGGCCGGGACGCGAACCTGCCAAAACCCAATCCCGACGATACGACCGAACCGGTGTACTGGGGCACGCTACTCGAACCGATTGTTGCCGCATCCTACACAAAGCAGACCGGCAATCGCGTCAGGCGCATCAATGCCGTGCTCCGGCACCCGACGATCCCGTGGATGCTCGCCAATCTCGACCGCGAAGTCGTCGGCATGCGAGAAGTGCAGATTCTCGAATGCAAGACGGCCGGCGAATTCGGCGCGCGGCTCTGGCGTGACGGCGTGCCCGAATACGTGCAGTTGCAGGTTCAGCATCAGCTCGCCGTGTCTGGCAAGCAGGCGGTCGACGTGGCCGTGCTGCTCTGCGGCCAGAAGCTCGACGTACATCGCATCAAGCGCGACGACGCGCTGATCGCTCGCCTGATCGAACTCGAAGCCGCATTCTGGCAGTACGTTGAAACCGACACGCCGCCCCCGGCTGACGGTTCTGACTCAGCAGATCGCGCGCTACGTTGCCTGTATCCGGGCACGGGCGGCACGGTCAATTTCACGGATGACCGTGCACTGTCGGCCACGTTTGCCGATCTGGTGTCCGTGCGAGCCGAGATCGAGTCCCGACAGACTATCGAAGCCCACCTGAAACAGACCATCGCGCAGGCCATGCGAGAGGCAGACCGGGCGCAGTTCGAGACGGGGTCGGTCTCGTTCAAACGAAGCAAGGACGGCACGGGCGTCGACCTCAAGCAACTGCTGGCCGACCATCCCGAGCTTGCCGCGCAGTACGCGACTACGAAGCCGGGCACGCGCCGGTTTCTCGTTTCGACCTGATTGCTTCACCACTGTTTACATCCAGGAGATGTGTCATGCTCAAAGGACTTGCACTTACGCCGCCAGTTGTTGGTCGTATTTCCATCGGGCGCGTTGTCGAGAAGAACGGCAAGCGCCTGCCAGAGAAAGACGACCAGTTCACCATCACCACGCAGGTTCAGCAGCGGGGTGAATGGATGCTGCACCCGCTCAACGAAGAATTGCGCAAGGCCACCACCGGCAAGCTGCGCGCGATTCCCGTGCGCCTCATGTTCAACGATCCCGACCTGAATCTGCGCGCAGAGTATTCGTGCTTCGACCGCGATACGGGGCGACCAGTCTGCGTCGGCAACGGCAAGACATGCCGGCGTGCGACGGATGCTGGCGTCGAAGAACTGCCATGCCCTTCGCCGGATACCTGCGCGTTCGGCCAGGGCGGTGCCTGCAAGCCCTATGGCCGGCTAAACGTGCTGATCGGCGACAGCGGCGAAATGGAAGGCTTTCTGTTCAGAACCACGAGCTTTAACTCGATCCGCACGCTCGCTGCCCGACTGCATTACTTCTCGGCAGTATCGGGCAATCTGCTGGCGTGCCTGCCGCTCGAACTGAAGCTGCGTGGCAAGTCGACCACACAGAGCTACCGGAGCGCGATCTATTACGTGGATCTCGGCGTGCGTCCCGGCCACACGCTCGAAGCGGCGATCACCGAAGCGCGCGAGCTGGATACGCGTCGCCGCGCGGCAGGTTTCGACCAGATGGCGCTCGATGCCGCTGCGCGTGCCGGCTTCAGTAATGGCGCGTTCGAGGAGAGTATAGAGGAAAGCGCGGCGGTCGCAGCAGAGTTCTATCCACCCGAATCCGGTAACGATGGAAGTCACGATGGCGGTCATGACGATACCCGGGCGACGGCAACAACCGTCACGTCCAGCCTGAAAGGTCGCCTCGACCAGCGCGCCGCGTTACTCGGTGAGAAAGCCGCATGATCCGCCTAATCGCGCTCGCTCTGGCGGTCGTGTCAACCAGTACGGCCGTCTGCATGTCGGTACTGGCCGGCTGGCAGCGTGGCGGGTGGCTATCGGAACGGCTCGTGTGGATTGCGCTTGGCATCGTGCTGGTCAGCGGCGCCCATCTGCTGCCAGCGCTGTGTCGATCCGCTCCGCCTGCCGTGCGCAGGACGGGTGTACTGCTCTGGTGTGGCTGCATGGCGGCGGCGTCTTTCGGCCATGCGACATTCTTCCTGATGTCGCAGTCCCACGCCGGCGACATCCGGGTAGCCGCCTTGCCAGTCATCGATGCTCTGCCGCACCGGAGCCTCATCGCAGTCATGGCGGATCGCGCATCGGTCACGGCGCAACTGGCTCGTGACAACGCCCGTCGTTGCTTCAGCGACTGCCAGGTACTGCGCGGGCGTCGTGCCGGACTGGCGGCGCAACTCGATGCGCTGGACGCCGAAGCCGCTGACATCCGGCGGGATCAGACCATCGAGGATCGAGCCGAAACAAGCCGCGAGGCCGTGCGTACCGATCCGGTCACGGGACGTCTCGCTGCGCTCTTCGGCTCGGCGGGCACGAAGCTCGATCTGCTGGCCGGACTGGTGTTTGCCGCCGTACTCGAGGGCATGGCGTGTCTGCTGTGGTGGATTGCGCTGTTACCCGCCAGAGATGCCACGCCGGCCACCGCAATCCTCTCCGCCGCTCCAGTCGCGCCGCCCGTGCCCGAACCGCTGGCCATCTTCGAACCTGAAACGGAAATCACGAAGCTCATCCGGGACGTTCAGGCAGGCCTCGTGAAGCCCACAGTTTCCGGCATCCGCCGTCATTTGCGCTGCTCGCAGGCGAAAGCCGCCGTACTGCGCCGTCAGATCGACGAACACAACACGATGGCATAAGCGCTGGATCTCACGCCCAGCACTTTCCTCCCCCTTTCCGTAACCGCTTGATGCCATGCCCCAGGAGGACTATGGATACTGCAACCGATCTCGTCAAAAGCCTGAGCATCACCAATCTCGCCAATCAGCGCGCGGCCGTCGTCGAGCGCGTGCGCGCCGCACTTGATCTGCTGGCTGAAGCCGAACAGCTTGCTGGAGCAGCCCATCTGGGCTTTCCCCGGACGGTGCTGGACGAAAGCTACGGCTGCCGCGGCCGGCCCACGATCACCGGGCCATATACCGTCCGGGCCGATGCGGAAAGCGCCATCGTGCGCGTCATCGACACGCACGGCTGGGACTATCTGCTGAAGGAATCGGGCCTGCGCACCTTCATGGACGCGAAGGCGCGCGAACAGTGGGGCCGTCAGATCAGCGAGGGCGACGTGCCGGAACTGACCGCCGCCAATATCGAGGCCACGTTCACGCAACTCTACGGTGCGCGCGGCGATATGTTCGAACGCGGCGTGATCCAGTGCTTCCAGAAGCTGTCCTGGAACTACAGGACCAACCAGCCTTTCAAATTCGGCAAACGGATCATTGTGACCTGCCTGCTCAGTAATGGCTTTCCGAACCATCATGGAACGGACGGACTGGACGACCTGATCCGCGTATTCAGCGTGCTGGACGGCAAACCCGAGCCTGATCACCGGCACGGCATCTACACGCTGCTGTCCGATGCGCGACAGGCACGACTCACCGATGCTGAAAACGGCTACCTGCATCTGCGCTGGTTCAAGAACGGCAACGGGCACCTGACGTTCAAGCGGCCCGATCTGGTCGAGAAGATGAACCAGATACTCGCAAAACACTACCCTAACGCGCTCGCGTCCGACGTCCGGTAATTCCGCTTTACCTGTCGCGTCCTGCGACGGTCTTTCCCTTCCCTGCAGCGATCACGCATCTGGCTCCGCCCGGAGGCCCGTGCTCGCCCGCATTCCAGAGACTCAAACCATGAACCCATCCATCCGTCTCAAACCGCTGTTTCATCCTGGCCGGCTGCTGGTCGGGACCCAAGCCCTCCAAGCGCTGCGCGCTCACCAGATTCCTGTCATCAGCGTCCTGCTACGGCATATCGCTGGCGACTGGGGCGTCGTCTCCGACGATGACCGGACGCAGAACGACCTGTCGATTGGCGCCGGCCTGCGTCTGCTGTCGATCTATCCGTTGCCGGACGGTGCGCGCATCCTCGTCGTCACCGAATGGAACCGCTCGCAGACCACGTTCGAGTTGCTTGCGGAAGCGATATCGGACCGCGTTTCCAGCCCTCAACCGGCCGCCCGTTGCCGCTATCCGGCGTGGCCCGCCGCAACCTACCGGACGAGGGTCGCCGCATGAGCAAACAAGCACACCATCGGCCTTACTTCCCGATGGGAAGGATGGCCATCACACCGGCCGCCCAGTCCATGCTGGAACAGGCCGGACTTTCGCCGTCAGCCTTGCTGGATCGACATTGCGCCGGGGACTGGGGCGACCTTGAAGCTGAGGACATCGCCGAAAACGAACTGGCCTTGCTCGCAGGCAAGCGCCTGCTATCAAGCTACGTGATACCGGGCGGAAGCAAAGTCTGGGTCATCACCGAAGCTGACCGTTCGGTCACCACCGTCCTGCTGCCCGAGGACTATTGATGCCCACCTTGATCCAGAAACTGCACCCGGCACTGTATCCAAGCACTCAGTTGATGCTGGACAATACCCGTCAGCCGGTTTTCAGCCAGCAGGGGGACTGGCACGCCGGTAGCGCCCTGCATTGCGCGGCGATGGCACTGGCAATGCTCGGCTATTTGCCCGATCCGGTCAACGTGCGCCGCTACGCGAGTGGGCCCGCCGCGCATTTCTGGGGTCAGGCCTGGCCGCACTACCTCCACGGCCTGACGCCCTCGGAATTTGCTGCTTTCGTCTGGGAACTCAATGCGGGCGTTCAGCCCGTTCAGCTCAGAGGCCTGGCGGACGAACTCCCACGCACTTGCGCTCAGGAATTCGCGACAGGATGGCCTGTCGTGGTGTGGATCGCCAACTGCCGATCCGGGGACCAGCATGCCACGCTGGTCGTTGGGATCGAAGAGCGCGATGCCATCCCCCAGGCACTCCTGCTGCTCGATCCGGCGGGAGCCGCGCCAATACTGGCCGCGTGCAATGCGCGGCTGGAATTCCATGAACCGCACGCCTCGTATATCACCGCCGAAGGTGACACGTCGGCCAAGCTAGGCGGAGCGGTATCGATCCGTAGGCTAGGCGCCCGCACTACCGAAGCCGGCTGCGCTTGATCTCGGGTGGAGTCGCTGCATTCGCCCGGCGTTCGCCGGTCGGTGCGAGCGATACACCATCCAGCGGCTCGAACAGGCCGGACAGCGTGATGTTCAGCGCGTGGCAGATATTCGCCAGCGTCTCCACTGAGGGATTCGCAATGCCGCGCTCGATGGCCGAAATGTATGTCCGATCAACGTGAGCCTCGAAGGCCAGCGTTTCCTGCGACTTGTCCACGGCATGCCGGCGTTGCTTGATACGACGGCCGAGGGCCACCGTGATCGGTGCCGGCGTGCGTGTAACGGTTTCTGGGCGTCGAGAAGTCATGCTGGGCAGGATGCCCGCCTGACGACTAATTCACGACGCTATAGACTCATCGTTTAGTGTAGTGTTTACACTTCAAAAACAAATTTTCCTGCCGTTATAGGGAAATGAGGCCAGATACCTCATGCCAGACGCGCACCCATTTATGACGAGTAAACTCTACAAACAGAAGCAGTTGTACTAGACCACCGATGGCGGAAATCACCGCATCACCACAACCAGAAAGGAAAACTCGCAATGAAGAAGACCGCAGTTAACATGGGGATCACCCAACTTGCGCTCGGCGCATCGTTGTGCGCAGCGCTCGCCGCGTGCGGCGGCGGTGGTAGCGACAATGCGTCAGCCAGTAGCCCCGCCGACAATACGCAGACCGTCACCACGAGCGGTACGGCAGCGATCGGCTCACCCATCGTCGGCGGCTCGGTATCGCTCAAGTGCGCGTCGGGCACGGCGGCTTCGACTACGACAGGTTCCGACGGGAGCTGGACCGTCTCGCTCAAGCGCACGGATTACCCGTGTGCCGTGCGCGTGTCGAGCGGACAGGCAAACGGGACGACCCTGGCCTCCCCACTGCATTCGGTCGCCGCCGCGTCTGGCACGACCAACATCACTCCGCTGACCGATCTCGAAGTCGGCGTGCTCGGCAAGGGCGACCCGGAAACGTGGTTCAACGCAGTGAAGAACGGCGACCTGTCCGGCACGATCACAAGCAGTAGCCTGGCCGATGCGCTGGCGACACTCCAAACCGCGCTTTCGACACTGCCCGGCAAACCGTCGCTTCCGAACGGGTTCAATCCGCTTACAACCAGCTTTAAGGCCGAAAAGGGTGACTCGAGTGACAACCTGCTTGAACGCTACGGCGTGGCGCTGACCGCCGCGGGCCTGTCGCAATCGGATGCTGCAGTGAAAACAGCCCGTGGCACAGCGCTGACGCAGCAGGCCTACGTCGCGACGACCTATACGACGGGCCTCACCTACCAGCAAGACCCCGTGTCGATCCAAATCGGTTCGTCCGTCAACCTGGACGGCACGTTCGGTATCGCCATTGTCGATCCGAATCGTGGCCAATATACGGCCAAGGCCAAGATCGACGCAGACGGAAATGTGACCTCGTTCACCGATGCCGGAAAGTTCACCGCCGCCGTGTCGTTGCTCGGAAATCGCGTCGGCCAGCTCTGCACGGGGCCGGCCAATGGTGTCGGGGCATTCATCACTGGCCAGCCAGGGCAGTACGCCTACGTGTCGAGCGATCTGACGGAAGTGACCGATCCGGGCGAGTTGAATGGCAAAACCTTCGACGAATACGAGGACTGCGCGAATTCGGGTACGTCGGTATTCGCGAACGGCGCAGTAACGTTTACCGATAAGAACGGCAATCAGGACACGCCGGATAGCAACATCGCACAAGCGTTCACGGTCGATGGCCTCGCTGACACGAAAAATCACTCCATCGAGCATGCCAAGGCATACAAGTACACGGCCAACGGCATCACGAAGTACGTCTATATCACCGTGAACAGCACGACCACGCCCGGCACGAGCGACGATCCGCTGATGTTCGACATCAATACCAAATACATCACGATCGGCCTGTCGCAGTAAGTCTTCTGCTGGCCGTCCCCCCAACGTTTCCACTGAACGGTGCGGCATCTTGCTCGCGCAGCGGCTGCTTGTTGGAGCCGACTGCGCTCTCAGTATCTGGCGGGCGCAACTACACGAGCCCCCACCAGGCCAATTCCATTTTTTTGACAATGAACATGAAATTCATCACGCTTACCTCAACTGCATTGCTGAGCATCGCACTGAGCGGCTGCGGTCACTCTGAAATCGATACCGTCAAGACGGCAATCGTTCCACAAGATTCGACCCATACTTACGAGACCGCTTTGTCGAATCGCAGTTCGTGCGAACGCGATGAATGGCACACATTCAAGGACGATACTGGGCGATCGGTCGTGCAATATCGTTGCGATCTAAAAGACGGTGCAGCATTGATTGCCGCGTATCGTCAGAAAAAAATCCTCGACACGCAGAACGACTTTCAGGGCTACTTGCACGGTCTTGACCAGACCACCGAGCAGGCCAACCAAAACCCGGAATTTTGGGGAAAGGCATTGACCGACGCCCAAAGCAAATTTGCGCAAATGCAGTCACAAGCCGACGCAGCAAAATCGAGCGCGGCCGCTTCAGCCGACCCCAGTGCCCTGCGTCAAGCCATGGTGAATCAAGGCGATGTTGAAGGGACACAACGCGCTGTCGAACAAGCACAGCAGCATCTTGCTGATGCGCAAAACACGCTCACCAGCTTGCCGCAGGAACGCGCACGCTTCGAGCAACAGGAGAAAGACGCGCTGGCGCAAATCGACAGGGCATATGGTGGCGTGATCAAGGTCATCGAGATATTCCAGTGGTTTGTGCGTGATGACTCGGTCGTGCCGGCGTGGTCAGGCGTCGAATTCACCAAACAAGACGGCAGCACAGCTCAACTCAACCGGGATTGGCAAAAAACGATAGGGGATTTGATCAGCCATCGAGGTGACGATCATGTTCACTATGTGCTCGATGTGCCCGATAACATTGCGCCCGGTCAGTAGTCGTCGGGTTCCTGATCGACAATACAGCGGTCCACAAGCTACCCACCTCTCACGAGGTAGGTAGCCTTATTTTTTTCATTCGTATTACGTGGGTGCGGTCAGCCAGCATTATTCGGTCACCGAGCAACTCTCTTGCCGCTCGTCATCGCTGACCTGGTCATCGTGATCTTGCGTAGAGCGCGCCGAACATTGGGCAACCTACTGAAGTCGCTGGGTAATCTGGCCACAATCGACGATCCGCAGCCATCAGGATGACCTCCGAGCACCATGGCTAACCAGCGATTTCTGACGACTCTCGAATATTTGATGACTTTATGATTATTGTTATCCAATATTGATTCTGGCGTAATCTCGTCTATGAAAACACCTAACCGCGCCGTGGGCCGCCCGCCCGCCATCGAGATCATTCCAAACCGTTTGCGCCAGTTGCGTGAAAGTAAAGGCTGGACTCAGACCGATTTGGCTAAACACGTGTCCGAACGGCGGGACAAGCGCCTGGACCCCGCATCACTGAAGAATATTGCGCACCGTTGGGAACGGGATGGCAAGCTCTCACTTCAAACCGCAACAATCTTGGCAGACGTGTTGGGCGTCACGCTTTCAATCCTTCGCGGCGCGGAACCTGACGCCCAGCCAAGTCGGATTGAGGAAATTAAGGCTCGGATTCATGAGCAGCTTGCTACAGGCAATGACACCTTGGCCGGTCAGTTGCACTCTGATGAGAAGCCGACTGACGCAGTATCGCGACTCGCACAGCGTTTGGCAGCTGATCTTGAATATGCGCAGCTGAGCCAAGACGCCAAAGAATTTCAGCGGCTTTCTCAACTCTTGGGATACCGCATTTCCGAACTACAGCAACCCGCCAGTGCTCATGGCCATTGGATATTGATCTGCAATGGGCCTACGCTGCCCATTAATTCGGCCATCATTCACGGCACTGTCCAATTAATGTCACTGGTCGAGCGCTATGCACAGGAATGTCTGGACTTTTCTGAGAGCGATATGCGAGTTACCCTTACGCAAGACTCGGTCTGGTTCCGCATCCAGTTTCCCCATCCACGGATTCCTGAGTTGGCTCAAAACTTAAGTTTCGCCCGTTGTCAGCCCTCCGCGACAGGCCTTCTTTGGACGAAACCGACTTGGATGGATGACTATTTTATTCAGAAGTTGCCGAAGCAGTTCTCAGAATATGCCAACTACGTTAATGGCTTTGATCTACAGGAGTTGGGGCCAAGCGATCTTGCCAACCTGAAGCTGGCCATCTACAAGTTGCCGACGCGTCAGGAAATCGAACGGCACAAAGAGAATGCCCAAACTGTTTTGGCTACCCTCACCCAGGGTTGTTTGAACGAGTATCTGGAGCGCTTGCCTGCCTTCGTGAAAGACGGATCCGGCCATGACGCGGCAACAAGCTGGCTCTGTGCCGATTTGCTGGAAATCATACAGCCCTTGATGGGTGACTGGCCACTCAAGCACTGGCAATTTCAGGCTCGGGGGAATGCGATCCTTGTGAGCCTTGACGCCCCGCCGCGCTTGGCCGCCGAGCGAGGCTACATCGATGATCTGTTCGTCCCCAGATTGCGCATTGAACTGGTTGAGTCCCTAGCCGACACAGTACGCCGTGTTCCCTGGCGACTCAAAAGTGTGGAGCACGCGCTGGAGCGCATCAAGCGGCACCTCAATCGCGAGATCGCACGGCGTGACGACGTGGTAGACCCGTCGCCTCCGGTCGCATAGAGATATCTCCCATTTTTCTTGAGCAGCCCGGGCCTTTACGTCCCGTGCTCGGGTTTGCTCGTCTTCAATTTACGGGACCAGCAAAAGGAAAACGACAATGTCTTATCTCGAAAACGCTCCGAGTAAAACGGGTAACCCTTCTGGCGGTGGCCGTGGAAACAATCCGCCGAGCAAATTAAACCTAACCGGCGATAGTGCCTGCCCCCGGAGAGTAATACCTCAGGGGCCTAAAAATCACGGGAATTTTTCTATGAAAATACAGAAATACCAACAACAGCTACTGCGCACGATGCGTAACAAATGGCCAGGGATGCTGCTGCAGCTATCCCGTGGCGGCAAACACTATAAGCTCATGGCAACGTTTTCGGGTGCCGAGATCCAGGTTGCTGTCGCCGGTAGCCCGCGCTATCTTGACGCCGGCACACATGCACAAAGCGGCACGTTCCGTGAAGTAGCGGAACGTGCCTGGTACTACCCTTGACTCTCCGCGTTCATTCGTTCCATGGCCTGACGCACCTGTGACGGTGCCGTCACAGGTGCTTGCTTCGCCTTGATCTCATCCATCCATTTGGTGTAAGTGTTGCGCGATCGCAAGATGCCCCGCGCTGACAGCAGCTTGATGATGTCACTATCCTTGATACCTTCAGATAGCTTCTTCAGGATATACGGATAGGCCTTCTCGAACTTCTGCTTTCGTTGGTCAAGGTCACTGGGGCGTAGGGCCTCCAATGCGTCGAACAAGCTCTGTTCGTCGATGGCTTGCTGTTCGGTGTCTGTGGTGAAATTCATAGTGAGCTACTCTCGGCGAGCACAAAAAATCGCATATCCAAAATGGTTCCAATTACTCCGGCGAACCATTTCGGATGCCTGAAAACTTCCTACGCGGCTTCCACCTCCAAGTTATCGCCTCCGTCCGGCGCCTCGTCTGGCAAGGCAACCAAGCCCTTGGTACGCGGCCGGCCAGTGCGACCAGATAGCGCCTTTGGAAAATGTCCCGTCATGAATGTCTTGGACTTCGGAGATGCCTTCACACGAACGAACTGATCTTTCTTCGCCAAGTACATGAGCGCACGCATCAGGTGCCCGCGCTTCACCGCATCATGATGATCGATCAGACCGACGCCGAGGTACTTGTAGGATCCACGATTGCAGTTGTGGTAGTAGCCGCGCCCACCTGTGGTCTCGACCCAGTAGTCACCGATCGAGTCACCCAACCACTCATGTTGCTTGACCTGCGAGCCGTCGAAGATCAACGCCACATGCAGGTGATGCCCGCCCGTGCTCGAGAACTCAATCGAACAAACGTAGCCGATCATGTGCCGGAAAAGCGATGGCTTGCCACGCATGTTGTCCTTGAAGTGCCGCCAGTCCTCCGTCACGGTGAAGATATCCACACGTGGCAGATCATCACCTTCATCATCGAAAGGCTTGCCTCGGGATACTGCGTCACGCTCCCGATAGTTGCGAGCCATGAGTACTTCGTTCCATCGCATCGCTTGCTCAAGGTCAAAGCACGCAGTCTGGCGGTACATCAAGTCAAGACGGATCACCATCAAGCGAGCGTGACGATCATGCAAGGCATTGAGATAGCGTGTCAGTCGTTTAGCGTTTTCGTCAGCATTACGCCGCCAGTTTCGCAACAGACGCTTGATGCCGATTCGCTCCCCCTCCGCACGCAGGGTCAACACAAGTGCGTTGCATCGTTCTGCATACTGAGTTGTCAACCTCTTTGATGTGACAAGGTGCCAACTGATGGCATGCTTGGCATAGACACGATGAAACAAGGCGAGGTCAGGAGACAACGCTAATCCATCGAGCACCAACCGCTCAAACTCTGGCAGCAGCTCGACGTACTTTGCCATTTTGTTTTTGACGATACAGACAGAACCGTCAGCATTGCGCTTGATCTCATACGGAAGCGCATCAGTATCGATGACGCAATGCATGAACTCGATCTGAGCGCTAAGCAGCTTGACGCTCACACCTACTCGATACCCTTTACCGTCAAGACCATAGACAGCGCCCATGTTGCGATCAAGGTTCTCAACGATCCCATTGACATGGGTAAGCTCATCTTCGCTCACAACACGTTTTCCACTATCGGTGACATGAGGCATGACGCACCCATGCTCACGATCTGTATCGATGGTGCATTGGGCACCATCATCTTTCACAGCAGATTCTTCCATAGTTAGATTCCTTGGTAAGATACATAGATTAGTTAAGTAATCCTTATAAAAACCATAAGTCTGATCCCACCGCTCACGCGGCAAGATCAGAAGGTCTTTCGGGAAATTGGGTCGGGGAGACCCCAGATGACGGACTATCCTGATATGCAGAAACGTCCTCGCATATCAGTCAACGTGCTTCAGAGACTACACACCACCCGGGCCGAGAACATCATCCAGCCGGCCAACGGGCGGCAACACTTCCACGAACGGCTTTCCACCAAACGTCACCATACGAATCCGGCCTTGGTGATTCAACTCTGCGATGGCACGACGCAGTCGCGTCGTCGTGATGCCGATACCCATCGCAACCACACCGAAACGATGACAAGCAAACGACCTAGTACCATGGTCACGTAGGCATTGCACAAGTGCTGCTGCGTCGCGAACCCCTTGCGGTTCAAGATCAAGCGGTCTGTGCATCCATTTGTAGGCCTCGAAATGGTACAAGCAAACCCGCTCCGCACTTTCCACCAGATCGACGGACACGTCGCCGTCACGTCCTAGGAACACATGATTCTTGGCAGCCATCCGGGCAATGTGCCCAGTCAGCTTGGCCAGGAAATCACGGCAATGGTCGAGCTCGCGGCGCGACATTAGCCTGAGGTTCCGATTGTGAATATTGTGTAGCAACGCCTTCGCACGGCAGCTGAATGTCACTGAGGGGAGTTCTTTTCTGCCGGAACGGATACGTTCGTGAAGTTCGTCCAGCATCTCAGTAACGCGATCGCCGTACTGCTTATGGGCGTGGCCCGTGATGGCATAGCCAGGACTTTCTGATCCGATCCATGCATCGAGGACAACGTGGTAAAGGAAGCGAGCGTCCAGACCACTCGCCTTCAGTTGCTTACCACGTTTCTTGCAGAACGCACTGAACAACCCTGGCTGAATCATGAACAAGGTCGTCAGATAGCCTCTGATTTCCTTGTGTGGTTCACGCACACGACTGTGCACGATCATTTTTCCGCCGAAGAGATTGGCCATGGTGGAGAAGTCCTTGGGGCGGAGCATATCCAGTGCCACCGCGCCCTCATCAACAATCCACCCAGAGACGGGCCAATGCTCTAGGCTGCGTAGTACCGCTTGCATGGAAGCATCGTCTTGTAGAAGAGTTGGTACGACTACAGAGCGTGGCTCCTTCTCTAGCTCTTCTGCCAACAATCTTTCGATCGCGTTCGTCTCCTCACCATCAACTACGCATTCCTTAATAACTTTTTTAATTGCATTTACGCGCGCAAGCCACACGCAATGTGCTGCCTCCTGCTGAGATTGGTTCATGGGAGTTTGTTCCGCGAGCTTGGCGCACCATCGAGACACGGCCTCTGTGAGCACTCCATGATGAAAGCTCTTGCCCGCTCCTGAGGAGGCCAGCAAGACACCGAATGACGTTAGAGGTCCAGTGCCTCCGTCTGGCTTCTCATACAACGCCACCCCTGAGGCAACCAGGGACGTGACGGCTTCCAATACGGATGCACAGATGGCATCGTCCTTTGGCATCGCCGATCGCTCGCGCAACACATCGCCCAACAGACCAGGCAATGCATCATGGGGGAAACACGGAACCTGCACCGCATTTCCGATTAAGTCGCGATCATCATCCATGCGACTTCCATGGACGGTAAGCGACCTTGAAGATGCGTGAGTCACGCAGTCTCCTTTCCGCTGCGCGGAGAGTCAAATTGTTAAAGAGCGAGGGTATTTCTAGGAACGACTGGGTGCACGCACCGACGAGGTGCCGATGCGGCTGCCTGAGTGCTTAGCCAATAGACTTCGGTGGTACGGGAGTGGGTGTAGGAGACGCGCCTCCCTGGCGGATGAGGGTGTCGTCGTTGGCCGAGATTGCACCATCACGCTTGGTGACGATCACATTCGGCCATAGCAAACGGCCATTGGCGAGCTTGGTGGGCACCACGCCGAAGTAACTGCCGGTTAAGCAGTATTGCTTGCGTGGGGTTTGCGGCTGGATGTGGTTGTTGCTGGCGAAGACTTCGGTAGGAACGCCTTTGCCAATTTCAAGCGGTGTCGTTTTTGCGAACGTCATGGGGAAAACTCCGTGTTGCTCGGCCTTGCTGCGGAGGCCGGTCCGCACATCAACGCTGATCTGCGTTGATGCGGGACAGAGTATTCCCTGCGTCCGAACTTCCCCGTTAACCGAGGCAAGCTATGTCATTGATTTTTAACAAAAATCACAAATCAAAGGGAGAAGTTGGAGAGGTTCCTCTCTCAAAAACGTCAACCTTATCGTTACCGCGCGGTGTAGTTGCTTTGATCCATTCAGACCACCAGAGCCTCAACAATTCGTGCTGCCGGAATGCCCGGTTCAAGTCGGGCCAGGAATACTCATAGTGTTCGTGCAAAGCGAGGCCTGCCTCGACAGGCTTCCACTCACCCTCTTTGCCTTGAGTCGTCGGAATTTTCGCCGACAGAATCTTTTTATTCGGCTTCTTAAAAATTTTGACCCAGTCCGATACTGTTCGTTTGGTCTGAGTCTTTCCTAGATAGAGCTCAAAAGCACTCGCTAACTGCGCAATGGTTAGAGGACGTGGTTCTGGAATCCCCTCGGCATCGACCATGAGCATGTCGACACTCAGATAACGAGTCGGCAAAGGCCAATCGCCACGCTCCGATTTCAGCTTGGATGGATGAATCCAAGCAACGGTCTTGGCTTGTTCCCGCATCCGCTCAAGAACGATGCTGCTGGCTTGCTCAGCCTCCCAAGCGTCGATACAACGTAGCGTGATATTCGGAAAGATATAGCCATCGGGAATTACAGGAGCCCCTTTTTTCATTTGCTCGATATCCGATTTGAGCAGAATGCCCATATCCTTACTGGCGAACCTCTCACGAAAAATGGGGAAAGCCATGCCTATGACTTTTGAGTGGGGCATTCCTCTGTCCGTCACCGGCCAAGCATACAGAGCCTCATCAAGCACTGGCGCATATATAGTCCGGCCTTCGCATTCGTCGCCCAGCGCCTCATCCAGCAAATCGTTCAGCGTGCATCCGAGTCGAGCCGCTGCTTCTGCCAAGGCAAGCAGGTTTCCTGACCCCGCTTGGACGCCATCATCTGACTCCAATATATCCAGGTCCGCGCGGCGCGCTGCCTGCGCCTCTGGCGATAGGTCCTTGAAAAATCTCAACCGAGGATTTTTTTCTTGCTCGTCCATGTCCAAATCTTCACTATCCCGGCTCGCTAAAATTTGACAGCCACACGGCTATCCTTCGCGATAGGGTTAAAAAACGGGAGCGTACAGCAAGATGGCGACAAAGGAGATCGCCACGATTGAATCCAGCACCAAAGAGAACGAATTGTTCGTGGTCGAGCACCGAGCTACTAGATTGACTAGCCGAACCCAAGGCAATGATTGGCGTGGATCTGAGTGGACCGAATCCGGTTACACAGCGGTTACACGAAGCCAAACCAACGAGCACCCACCTTATAAAAACATTCGTAACCCATTGATTTTACTGGTCCGCCCTACACGATTCGAACGTGTGACCTACGGCTTAGAAGGCCGTTGCTCTATCCGTCTGAGCTAAGGGCGGTCATGAGACAGGCGGCGCCGAAACCGGCACCGCCAGAAAGAAGCGAAGCAACCACCGCACATCCCGGCCCAAACGCCAACACCACCGGAACGCACCGCCCGTCACCTCGAATCGGAACCCCCGAGCGAAGCGCCAACACCGCTTCCCGACGAATTCCGAGCCAAAGATTATACCCGATCGCTACCGCGCGACCAGCCCGAACCGGGCAAGGTCGAATCAGACCGGCTGCGCATGGAACGCGAACCAGCCGAGACAGAACAACCCCGCCAGCACGCAATACACGCCGAACGACGCGAGACGCCCGCGCCCTTCGAAATAGCGCATCAGGAAACGAATGCTCAGATAAGCGGCAATCGCCGTCAGCACACCACCCAGCGCGGCATCGGCCAGTTGATCCGGCGCATGAAACAGCTTCGGCAGTTCGAGCACGCCGGCCGCCAGAATGATCGGCGTGCCAAGCAGGAACGAAAACTCGGCGGCCTTTTCGGTCGTCAGCCCGGCGGCATTGCCGGCGATCATCGTCAGCCCGCTGCGCGAAAAACCCGGGATCAACGCGCCAACCTGCGCCAGCCCGACCAGAAACGCGCGACCGAACCCGAGCCGCTCCGGCGCACGATGCGCGCGCGAACGCTGGAGGCGATCGCCCCACCACAACAGCACGCCGTTGACGATCAGCGCGCCGGCCACGATCCGCAGGTCGTGGAACACGTGCTCGATCTTCTTCTCGAGCAACAGCCCCACCAGCCCGGCCGGAATCGTGCCGATGATCAGTGCCCACATCATGTGCGCGTCGTCGTTGGGACGGCCGGCGAACGAGGCGAAGAAGCCCCGCACGAGCGCACACCAACGCTTGCGGAAATACCAGAGCAATGCGATCGCGGTACCGAGGTGCAGTGCAACAAGGAACGGCAGCAGCTGCGGCGCATGCTTGTCGATATGCATGCCGATCAATGCGGGCACCAGCAGCGTGTGACCCAGGCTGCTGACGGGGAAAAGTTCGGTCACGCCCTGCAGGACGCTCAGAAATACCAGAAACCAGAGGCTCACGCGTCGGTCCTTTTGTCGATGATGAATGGGAAAAGCGCTCGATACACCGGATGGAGAATCCGGCAGCGCACTGATTATGCACAGCAGCATTCCGTGCGCCAAGTCGCCGGGCCGCACTTCGCGGCTTTCATCGACGGAGCCGTCAAAATTGTCAGGAAATTGAAATGCACTCGGAAACAAAAAGGCCCGCGGTCCGGAGGACGGCGGGCCTGGAAGCGCTGCGGAGGCTGGCCCGCAGCGGTTTTGGCATCAGCGGCCGAGCTGGTAGAAAAACAGCAGCGTGCTGCCGGTAAACATGCCGAACAGGGCGATTCCCATTGCCATTGCCAGATCCATGCTGCTGACTCCTGATTCGAATGCGGTGTAACGAAAAGTAACCGGTCGGCACAATTATGCGGTCAAACCGACAGACTGCCACCCGCAATTTCCCCACATGGGTTTCCCCTAGGCAAGTTTTTCCGATTTTTGCCGATAACCCGCCGCGGTTCGCGCGCCCTCGCCACTCGCGCAAGCGCGCCGCGTCCGCTATGCTGTCCGCCCGTTGTGTTGACGCCGATCGAAGGACACCATGCCCATCTTCCAGCAGCAGGACATCATCGAACTCGTCGACGGCCCGTCGCGGCTGCGCATCGCGCCGCAAGCCGGCGGCCGTCTCCTGTCGTGGGATATCGATGGCGAGCCGGTCATCTTCTGGCCCGAGCAGGCCGACTGGAGCGCGCCGGCCAAGGTGCGCGGCGGCAACCCGCTGCTGTTCCCGTTCCTGGGCCGGCATCGTGTCGGCAATACAGTCGGCCGCTGGCGCGACGCGGCGGGCGTGGTGCGCGACCTGCCGATGCACGGCTTCGCGCGCGACCTGCCGTTCGCGGCGCACGTGGATGCGGACGGCCGCGGCATCGACATGACGCTCGAATCGAGCGACGCGACGCGCGACGGCTACCCGTTCGCGTTCCGCTTCGACGCGCGCTATCAGTTCGCCGACGCCAACACGCTCGACGTCGAACTGACCACGCGCAACCTCGGCGACGCCCCGCTGCCCTACTACGCCGGCCATCACTTCTACTTCGCGCTGCCGCACGGCGAGCGCGCGCAAACCTCGATCGACCTGCCGCCGACGCAGCGCCGCTTCCAGGAAGCGGACGGTTCGATCAGCGCGCCGGTCGCCGGCGAGCCGCGCTATACGCTCGACGAGGCACGCATCCTCGACCGCTTCCACTGCCTCGAAGGCGTGCCGGCCCGCCCGCTGCGCATCACGATGCCGGGCCGCAAACGCCGCATCGACATCGATCTGAACCGCCCCGGTTCGGTGGAGTGGTACACGGTGACAACCTGGACCGAGAAGCCGGAATCGGATTTCTATTGCGTGGAGCCGTGGCTCGGCCTGCCCGACGCCATCCACAACGGCCTCGGCCTGCGCATGCTCGCGCCCGGCGCGACGGAAACGGCCTCGCTGCGCATCAGCGTCGCGAAGCTCGACTGAACCACACGGCGCGCGGCCCTGCGCCGGGCGCCACGTGCCGCGCGCAGCCTCACGGCGCGGCCGTACGCCGCTTCTGAACGGCCGCGCCGTGACGCCGCGCATGCCTCGTGTGGCGATCGAACCCGCAAATCGGCGCCGCGCGCCGCGAACCCGGTAAAATCCCCGGTTTTGTATCCCGCCGCCGCGCCCCGCGCCGCGCCGTCTTGCGAGGTTTCATGTTGGTCAAAGCCGCCCGAGGGTTCGTCCTTGCTTCACTCGCCGTTGTCCTGGCCGCGTGCGGTTCCGCGCCGGTCGGCCCCGGCTTCTATCGCGTCGAACGCGGCGACACGCTGTCGAAGATCGCCCGCTCGAACCGCCAGCCGGTCTCGAACCTCGTGCGCTGGAACTCCATCTCGAATCCCAATGCGATCGAAGTCGGCCAGGTGCTGCGCGTCGCACCGCCGGGCGGCACGGCATCGAGCAGCGCGCCGGTGCGCACCACCGGTGGCGGTGGCGGCAGCTCGGCGCCCCCGCCCGCAGCCGCCGTCGCGCCGCCGCGCCCCAACGTCTCGATCTCGCTGATCTGGCCGGCGGCCGGCACGGTGGTGCACTCGTTCGATGGCGGCAATTCGAAGGGGATCGACATCGCGAACACGGCCGGCACGCCGGTGGTGGCGGCAGCGGCGGGCACGGTGGTGTATGCGGGCAACGGGCTGCGCGGCTACGGCAACCTCGTGATCATCAAGCACGACGCGGATTTCCTGACCGCCTACGCGCACAACCGCGTGCTGCTCGTGAAGGAAGGCCAGGCGGTCACGCAAGGCCAGAAGATCTCGGAGATGGGCGACAGCGACAACGACCGCGTCGCGCTCCATTTCGAGTTGCGTTACGGCGGCCGGTCGATCGACCCGGCGCGCTACCTGCCCGCGCGCTGATGCACGCGCCGCATCGCGCGGCGCGCATTCCGGCAGCGGCCGCCAGGCCGCCCTGCTGACGAACGAGACCGCTCAGCGCTTGCGATACCGGCCGCTGACGCGGCCGGACAACGGATCAACGCGCGTCGCAAACAACACGACGGCGCTGATGCCGAGCACGCTGAATCCCGTGGCAATCCAAAGCCAGACCATGTTTCATTTCGATTCGTTGAACGAGCGATAGTACGCGGGAACCGGCATCGCCGCCGTGGCGCACATCATCGCTCGTGAAGTGCGACTATCGCGCGAAGGCCGTGACGATACGGTGTAATCTCGGCAATCCGTCTGTTGCGATGTCGCCCGGAGCGCCGATGCTGCCTGAAGCCGACGATTACCCTTCACTGCTTGCCGCGTTCGCGTGGCGCATTCCCGAGCGCTACAACATCGGCGTCGACGTGTGCGACCGCTGGGCCGACGGCAGCGGTCGGCTCGCGCTGATCGACGAGCGCGAGGACGGCACCGTCACGCACTATACGTTCGACGCACTGAAAGCGGCCTCCAATCGCCTCGCCCATCACTTCGCGCGTGCCGGCCTGGTGCGCGGCGATCGCGTCGGCATCTTCATCGCGCAAGGCGCGCAAACCGCGATCGCGCATCTGGCCGCCTACAAAGCCGGCCTGATCGCCGTGCCGCTGTTCGCGCTGTTCGGCGCCGACGCGCTCGAATTCCGGCTGGCCGACAGCGGCGCCGCGGCACTCGTCACCGATTGCGCGGGCGCGGCCAAGATCGCGCCGCTGCGCGCCGCGCTGCCGGCCTTGCGCACCGTCTACTGCACCGACGGCGAGCCCGACGGCACGCTGTCGTTCGACGCCGCGCTCGCCGGCGAATCGGACGCCTACCTGCCCGTCGATACCTCGGCCGACGATCCGGCCGTGATCATCTACACCTCGGGCACGACCGGCAAGCCGAAGGGCGCACTGCACGCGCATCGGGTGCTGCTCGGCCATCTGCCCGGCGTGGAGATGTCGCAGAACGGCTTTCCGCGCGGCGCCCGCGTGTTCTGGACGCCGGCCGACTGGGCCTGGATCGGCGGCCTGCTCGACGTGCTGTTGCCGGCCTGGCATCACGGCGTGACGGTGGTGGCGCGCCGTTTCGAGAAGTTCGACGGCGAGGCCGCGTTCGCCCTGCTCGCCCGCCACGGCGTGACCCATGCGTTCCTGCCGCCCACCGCGCTGAAACTGATGCGCGGCGTGGCGCGGCCACGGGAGCGGCATGCGCTCGTGATCGAATCGGTCGCGAGCGGCGGCGAATCGCTCGGCACCGAGCTGCTCGATTGGGGCCGCGAGGTGTTCGGCGTGACCCTCAACGAGTTCTACGGGCAGACCGAGTGCAACGTCGTGCTGGCCTCGTGCAGCGCACTGTTCGCGCCGCGCCCCGGCGCGATCGGCAAGGCCGCGCCCGGGCATCGCGTCGAGATCGTCGATGCGGCCGGCCAGCCGGTGCCACCCGGCACCGAGGGCACGATCGGCATCCGGGCGCCCGACCCGGTGATGTTCCTCGGCTATTGGCGCAACCCCGACGCGACGCGCGAGAAGTTCGCGGGCGAGTATCTGCTGACCGGCGACCGCGGCGTCGCCGACGCGGACGGCTTCATCCGCTTCGTCGGCCGCGACGACGACGTGATCACGAGCGCCGGCTACCGGATCGGCCCGGGGCCGATCGAGGATTGCCTGCTGCGCCACCCGGCCGTGCGGATGGCCGCCGTGATCGGCGTGCCCGATCCGACCCGCACCGAGATCGTGAAGGCGTTCGTGGTCGTGCAACCCGGCGTGACAGCCGACGAGACGCTGGTGCGTGAATTGCAGCAGCACGTGCGCACGCGCCTGGCCGCGCATGAATACCCGCGCGCGATCGCGTTCGTCGACGGGCTGCCGCTGACGGCCACCGGGAAGATCATCCGGCGCGCGCTGCGCGACCTGTGAACAGGCCACTGCACGGCTGCACGGCGGCAGACATGGGCATGACCGCGTTGCCACAGGCAGAACGGGCGCGCCGGCGGATCGGCTAGAATCGCGGCTCACCCCGCCTTGCAATCCGCACCCGGCCGTCACCCCGGCCGGGCGCCCCCGTTCAAGACCATGACCGCATCGATCCCTCCGTCCGCCGGCGACACGCCCAGCCCGCTCTACCGCCAACTGCTCGGCGAAACCGCCAAGATCGACTGGTGCGATCTCGAACGCTTCTTCGCGCAGGGCAAGCTGCTGTCGGTGGCGCGCGACCTCGATCTCGTCAGCGTGGCCGAAGCGGTCGCCTCCGACGATACCGAACAGGTCACGCGCTGGCTGTCGGCTGGCCATGTGGCACGGATGCCCGCCGAACTCGCCCAGGATTACGCCACGCGCACGCCCGAGCTGTGGGCCGTGGTCGTATCGCCGTGGATCTGCGTGCAGGAACGCACCTGAGGGCCTGCCGATGTCCGCGTCCCCGGCTTCTCCCGCTTCTTCGACCACCGCCGCGCCCGGCCGCACGCCGGTCGACCATCGCAGCGTGCTCGGCCTCGCGATTCCGATCGTGCTGGCCAACCTGACGCAGCCGATCCTCGGCGCGGTCGACACGGCCGTGGCCGGCCACCTCGACGGCCCGCAGGTGCTGGGCGGCGTCGCGCTCGGCAGCCTGTTCTTCAGCTTCGTGTACTGGGGTTTCGGCTTCCTGCGGATGGGCACCACCGGCCTCGTCGCGCAGGCGTTCGGCGCGGGCGATCAGGCCGGCATCCGGCTCGCCGTGTGGCGCGCGCTGGCGCTGGCCACCGTGCTGGGCCTGCTCGTGCTGGCGCTGAACGGCCCGCTGATCGCGATCGCCCTGCATCTGCTCGGCGGCAGCGACGCGGTGCGTGCCAACGCCCAGGCCTATGCGCAGGCTCGCATCTGGGCCGCGCCGTTCGCGCTCGCGAACTACGCGATCCTCGGTTATCTGCTCGGCGTGCAACGTGTACGGCTGGCGCTCGTGCTGCAAGCGTTCATCAATGTCGTGAACATCGTCGCCGTGGTGGCGTACGTGTATCGCTTCGACGGCGGCGTGGCCGGCATCGGCGCGGCCACCGCGACGGCCGATCTGGCCGGCTTCGTGCTGGGCGCGATCGCGTTGCTGGCGCGTCGCGGGAGCGGGCACGGCCTCGGGTTCGGCTTGCCGACCCGGGCGGCGTTCTTCGAGCGCGCCGCGCTCAAGCGGCTCCTCGTGCTCAATCGCGACATCTTCGTGCGCACGCTGTGCCTGCTGTCGGCGTTCGGCTGGTTCGCGCATCGGGGCGCGCAGCAAGGCGACGCCACGCTCGCGGCCAACGCGCTGCTGCTCAATTTCCTGACCTTCACGTCCTACGCGCTCGACGGCTTCGCCCATGCGGCCGAGGCGCTGGTCGGCGCGGCCGCCGGTGCGCGCGATCGCGACACGTTCCGCGCGGCCGTGCGCCTGACGCTGCAATGGGCGGTGGGATGCTCGGCGGTGTTCACGCTCGTGTATGCACTGAGCGGCAACTGGATCGTCGCGCAACTGACCGATCAGCCGGCCGTGCGCGAGATGGCGGCACGCTTCCTGCCGTGGGCGGCCGTGCTGCCGCTGGTGTCGGTGTGGGGGTTTCTGCTCGACGGCGTGTTCATCGGCGCGACGCAGACACGCACGCTGATGATCGCGATGGCCATCTCGCTGGCCGTGTTCCTCGCGGCCAGCTTTGCGCTGGCCGGGCCGCTCGGCAATCACGGCCTGTGGCTCGCGCTGTCGATCTTCATGCTTGCGCGCGGCGTCACGCTGTCGCTGCGAATGCCCGCGCTCGCGCGCCGGATCGGCAGCGCGGCGGGCTGAGGCCGAACGGCGGCCTTACTGCGACGCGGCGGCCGGTGCGGCCGGCATGCCCGAGGACGCCGGGGCATCGAGCATCGTCGGCGGCGTCATGTCGGTCGGCACGCCGTGATAGTCGGCCGGATCTTCCGGCGGCTTGCCGTGATGGCGCGAGCCGTCGCTCGACGCCGATTGATCCACGCAGGCGCTCAACATTACCGCGACGAGCGCGGCCATTACGAAACGGAACATCCTCACCTCGAATTCGAAACACCGCGCGGCGCACGACGCACCGCGCACGCGACGCAGCAGTCTAGCGGAAACCGGCGCGTCCAGCCTCGTGCGCCGGGTTGCCAGATGCGTGATTCGTGCACGGCGCGTTCGCTGCCCGCTCGTGGCGGCGGCAACAAAAACGGCACGACGATCGGATCGTCGTGCCGTTTCGGTATTCGACTTGGCGCGTGCCGGGAGGATCAGCGTGCGATCGGCTCGGCCAGGAAGTGGCGGGCGTAGCGGGCGTTGATGTCCGAGAGGCGGAACAGCGTCAGGAAATCGGCGCAGTTGAAATCGGGATCCCAGGCCGGTGCGCCGCAGATCTTCGCGCCCAGACGCAGATAACCCTTGATCAGCGGCGGCGGCAGCACCTTCGTGCCCGTCTTCAACTCGTCCACCGGCAGCGCCGTGTGCGGGAAGGCGTGGTATTCCGGCGCCGTGAGCGAGTCGCTGAGCGACGCGTACAGGTTGGCCGCGTAGTGGCCGCCGTCGGCCATCGACACGCTCGCGCAGCCGAGCATGGTTTCGTAGCCGTTTTGCATCATGTAGGTGCCCAGACCGCCCCAGAGCGCCATGATCACGGCGCCGCTGCGGTAATCGCGATGCACGCACGAGCGGCCGACTTCGACCATTTTCGAGCGCAGATGCGCGAGGCGGGACAGGTCGAACTCGCCTTCCGCGTACAGGCGGCCGATACGGGCGGCCTGATGCGGCGGGAGAACCCGGTAGGTACCGACGACCTTGAGCGTGTCGAGGTCGCGGACCAGCAGGTGATCGCAGTAAGCGTCGAAAGGATCGACGTCGAGGCCAGCGGGGCCGCTGACCGAGGCGCCCATCTCTTCGGCGAACACGTGGTAACGCAGGCGCTGGGCTTCGCGCAGTTCGTCTTCGGTACGCGCCCAAGCGGCGCGCAAGCGGAATTCAGACGTGACCGTTTCGGCCGCGCGCGGCAAACGGCGACGCGACTGATCAAGCGGCAGCGAAGCAAATGGGAGCGTGGGCGTCGGCAGATCTCGCATCAGGCTTTCCTGGTCGTAAGGATTGGAACGACATGGTCGCCAATGTAGTAACCGGCCGTGACGCTTGGATGGCAAATCGGTGTCAGTTGGGTGACATGTCGTCCAAATGACTTTAGCAGAAAGTCGGAAGAAAGGTATCTAGGGGCCGAATTGCGCCGGATTCAGGCCAATTCCGGTGAAATTGCGGCCTTCAGGACGGCTTGACCGGCACGCTCGATCGAGCGGCTTTGCAGCCAGATCAGCCCGCCTTTTTTCAGCGACCAGCTGTCGTCGATACCCGACAGCAGCTTCGCCGCCACCGCACCGAGCGTGGGTTGATGGCCGACCACCACCACCGTGGGCGCGATGCCCTGCGGCCAGCCGGCCGCCGTCAGCACGTCGGCCACGCTGCCGCCCGGCGCCAGTTCGCGCACGGTGCGGTATTGATCCGTGAGCGTCTCGATCGTCTGCACGGTGCGCACCGCCGGGCTCGCGAGGATCACGGCGCTGCTTTCGAGCCGCGGCCTCAGCCACTTCGCAACCGCATTCGCATCGCGGCGGCCCCGCACGGTCAATTGGCGGGCGAGATCGCTGGCGGCGTAGTCCTCCGCTTCGGCGTGACGCCATAGAATCAGATGCATCCTGATGAACCTCGGCGAGTCGATCGGACCTCCATGCTAACGCGCCTTCAATGACATCTGTACAGGGGATTGACCCGAGTGGCGCAATGAGGCACAATCTTTGGCTTGTCGGAGCGTAGCGCAGCCTGGTAGCGCATCTGATTTGGGATCAGAGGGTCGTAGGTTCGAATCCTATCGCTCCGACCACCTACACGCTTGATTTATAAGGATTTTCCTTTAAATCAAGGGCTTACGGACGTATCACCCGGTGTACCTAACAAGTGTACCTAGTGATATAGTCCGGGAGCCATGCAAGTGATACCCAACACCCAAAAGCGCGGAAACGTCTATTACTTCCGCCGCAAAGTCCCTGTAGACCTCCTCCCGCACTACCCCCGGAAAGAAATTCTGTTGTCGCTCGGCACCACCGATTACGCGACGGCCAAGACGCGCGCCTCAGAAATGACCGCCCGAACGGACCGGGAATTTGCAGCGCTGCGAGGTGTCACGGACAAGGAATGGACGCCTCCCGAGAATTTCGCCAGCTTCCACCTCTCCCAAACGGAGCAGGAAAATGCGGACGGGTGGGAAGCGGAGCAGGCGGCGAACCCGGAGTATCACGAGGCCGTCAGGGCAGGCCAGCGCCGCGCCAAAAAGTCCACGGACAGGCTGCTAGAGGCGTCCGGCCTCCCGTCTACTGAGCAACTGGCGCTATCCCAAGTCGCTGCCCAAGCGCGGGCCATAACGGGCGCGCATGCGCCTATCAAGCCTGCCACGGTGGTACGGGAAGTGACGCGCCTAGATGCCCCCCAGGGGATTTGGAACCTGCGCCATGTGATTCCCTCGTGGACTCGCCGCAACGCGCCCAAGCGCCCCGCGATAGATACGACCAACAAAGCTATCGCCTTGTTCGAAGAAGCGTGCGGAGTCGTTCCTTTACGGCAACTCACAAAGGCTCACGGGGCGAAGTTCGTTGCCTACCTCCTCGATACACCCGCGCGCAAATTCAAGGCCAAGACGGCCGCGAACCACGCCGCTAGTGTCACCGCTTTGCTTAACGTTGCGGTCAAAGACGACCTAATAGACCGCAACCCAATGGACCTGACTTTTGACAAGTCGGTAGGAGCGGCTACACGCGGGCCTTGGACTGCTGCGCAACTGTTGACCATCTACGGACACCCGCTGTTTTCTGGTGGTATGGATGCTGTCCCGGAGTGGATGGACGTTAAGCCTACCGACGGCCGCGCCTTGCTGCTTCTGCTGCTGCACACGGGGGCGCGTATTGGCGAGCTAGCGCAACTTCGCCGGGGCGACTTTCTGACACAAGACGGGATTGCGGCGATCCGCATTACCGCTGAGGCCGGGACTGTAAAGACGAAAGAGTCCGAACGGGTTGTCCCCCTCGCCGCTCATCTACTGGATGATCCGTGGTTCAGTGGTTGGGTATCCCGAGTTATGGACGGTACATTGCCGGACGTAGCCGCAATGACTTCCTTTTCCGGCCGCAGAAGTGCATCCGACGCCGCTAGTAAGTGGTTCAAGGCGTTCCGTGCAGACGCAAAGCTGCCCGCTGGTCGCTTGGAAGGTACGCACAAATTCCGGCACTGGATTCGCTCCGCACTCGCCGCTAAGGACGTGGGCACCGAAACGGCAGATGCGATCACGGGACACGCCGCGCAAGGATCGGCGGGGCGCGTTAGCTATACCCTCGTATCCCTACAAACCATGCTCACCGCCCTCAACCGGTTGAGCTATCCAGACACCTACCGAAACTGATTACCTCAGTAAAGCACCACGGGCCGCACTAGCGGCCCTTTCTTTTGGAGAATCGCATAGCGAAAATCAACGCGTCTATCGTTGCGAAGGTAGCAGGCGCAGCAGCGGTGACAGCCGCCCTTTTTACTTCTGGTTTTGAGGGCGTCAAGAACACGGTTTATACGGACCCGGCAGGCAAGGTAACGGTCTGCGCAGGACACGCCTACACTGGACCCGATGGGAAGCCCCTGAAGGCGGGCGCAACCTATTCTGACGACGTGTGTAGCTACCTGCTAGGCAAAGATATTGCGTCGGCACAAGCAGCCGTCGAGCGGCTTGCAAAAGTCCCATTGTCCGCTGGCGAAAAACTCGCATACACGGACTTTGTGTTTAACCTCGGGTCCGGCAACTTCGCAGGCAGTACGTTGCTGCGGAAGCTCAACGCAGGCGACCACGCGGACGCATGCCGGGAACTACCTAAATGGAATAAGGGGACGGTCAAAGGAAAGCAGATCGTACTACCGGGGCTAGTGAAGCGCCGTGCAGCAGAGGAGAGGGCGTGCTTAAGCACGTAGGGAATATGAAGCTTTAACACCCGCCGCCTTAGTTATATCGGGTATTATTCGAACAAAACTACGGGGGCTAGCATGCCGGATATTGATTGGATTTCTGTAGGGTCCGGCCTCTTTGGCGCGTTGGTAGGCGGAGGCGCAACGCTACTCGGGGCCAAATTGCAAATGTCGGACAACGCTAAGACTGAGCACATCAAGGAGGCATCTCGTCACGCCGCAGTGTTACAAGCTTTACATGACGAGTTGGAAACGCTGCGGGCCGTATATATGGCGACGGCAGGAGGGGAGCTAGTTAAATACGACGCAAATACACCCTTTGTCTACTACTGGCCGGTCACAGGCGATTACTTCCCGGTCTATCATAGCCACGCCGATTTTCTAGGTCATATTAAAGATGACACATTAAGAAAGACGCTGATCCAAACCTACACCTACGCGAAAGGATTACTTGATTCGTATAGGTTGAACAACATATTTGTAGAGCGCCATGAAAACGCCGCCCTGCTTTTATTTCGCGAAGTATCAGCCGCCAACCAACAAATGTTAGACCTTGCTAATAAGCAGCTAGCCATGTACGCGCCCGTACTTCATCAAAGTCATGACCGCCTGCTAATGTCAATTGACTTCTGCCTGCAACATTTACAGAAGGCCGGAGCGCACTGATTGACAGCCAGCAAAATGCCCCGCTCTCGCGGGGCTATTGTTTGACTTACGCGGGATCGACGGTCGCGCCTATCTCGCGCATCTTGGCGTAGACCCGTTCCAGTTCGTCCGCAGTCAGCGCGAGCCGTGCAGATGCATAGAAAAGCCTGTCCTCACCCATCACTCGGGGAGACTCGCCGCCCGTGTATTTGCGCCATTGCTGGCCGCCCGCGAGCGCGAACAGTTCGGCCATTTCCTCGCTAGTCTTGTCTAGGGAGTCTTTGAGGGCGCGAAGGTCTGCGGCGGATGGTGGTTCGTAGCGCATAGAGCAAGGCCCGCTTGCGCGGGCCGGATTCTGTTAGTGAAGGATTCGGGCAAGGGCAAGGGCGGTGCCCGCGAACGCCGTAGCCCAAATGATCGGATACCACCGAGTTTCGCGGGTCATCTTGGCGGCTTCGGCGTTCAGCTTCACCGTTTCCGCCATCAGCTTGCCAATCTCAGCTTCGATCTTGATCGTGTCCAAGGTCTTTTCCAATTCAATCATCCTCTAGGGGTTGTCGGGTTACGCGAGTGCGTCGCCCATGAACAGAATAGTAGCCCCTTTTGGATCACTTTGCAAATACTTTCGATCCCATCATACACGGCCGCCGGGAACAAACAGGGCAGAATTGACGCCTGACTGCCTGGCCTCGATACTGTACATTTATACAGTGCACACCATGACGGACGACCCGGAGAATGCATGGGAGTTCTTCTACGAGCGCTCTGCAATCATGCAGTACGACGGCGGCCGGGATTGGGCGTCGGCGGACTTCGCAGCCCTCGCGTTGACCCGCCGATACTGCGCCCGTATCGGTCTGCCCGCGCCTCTCGGTGGGTACTTTGCCGCGTTCAGCACCACGGAGCTACTTTGGTCGGATCGCGATGGCGTCGTAGTGGTGCCTTGCCGTGTCGCGATTGGTCAAATGGCTTCGGCCGCGATCTTGGTTGCGGATAGAGAGCGACGTTTTTACACGTCGCTCCTTCGCCTAGCTAATCAGGGGCACTCATAACGGGGAATTGGTAGTTGCGTCAGCTAATCCAAAAGGACATAGCCGCGAACGAGAAGAAGCAGGAAAGGAAGTAGGCCAGCAGTGAGAACCACGCGGCCGGAAGAATCACATCAAGTACGCGGTAGCGGCCCCATTGCCACGGGAACCACCCTACCGCCCAGGTATCGACGTGCGATGTAGCGCCCTCGCTTGTCTCGCACTCCAACTTCTTGCGGGACCAATACCAGACGACGACGCACATAGCGGCCATCCACCAGCTACGGGCGATGACCGCACAGGGCAGGAAGATTATGAAGCCCTCGATGCAGTGAGATACAGACTCGTGAAAGCGGGTAGCTTTGAACCACGCAAGCAACGTGTTAAGCAACGTTAGAACCACGCATAGATCGATTCCTTTACTTGTTCAATATTGAGGGTGCCGTATTCCGGCAACGGGGGAAGCTGCGCTTTCTGCTCCGGGGTAAGCACTGCGGTTACGTGCTCCGTCCACTCGGCTAGAAGATCACGGGACATCAACCGGGCGAACTGCTCGCGTGATGCGTCGAACACATTCGAGCACTGCGCCAGAGGTGCGCCGAAAGAGTCGTGAATCATCCAGAAATTGCGCACGCCTCGCGCATGCAGATCGTTGATGACGTAGACCATGTGGGCCGCATCAACCCCGTGTACGAAGTTCGGGGATACGCCCGCCCGCTGCGCGCGCTTGTTGAGTTGGTAAGTTTCAATGGTGAAATCGTACCGGCGGGCGTCTTTGCCCTTCGTACCACGGGTTAGCTCTACCGTCTTGCGGCAGTAACGCGCCTGCTCAACCGCCAGCCCCGCAGGCGTTAGCCATTGAAGCGTATGCCCCGCAGCAGTCAGGACATCCGACACGCCTTGTACGTACTCCATCGCTTGAAGCATCCCCGGCGCGACATCGGCAAAGCACCGATTAATCTGCGCAGCCAACCAGATGCATTCCTGTTCGTCGGCCCCGGTCTTCTTCGCTACCTGCTCGCCAAACGTGAAGGTGCCTGCGCTATAAACCTTCGTCATGCTAGGGGCTTTCAACAAGTCCCGATCAATCTTGAACTCTTGCCAGAAGGTCAAGTGCGCCATCGTTTCGGAGTCTGCGTAGCGAACGAGATTAATGAGGCGCTTTATCAACGCGTCGGCCATGCGTCCGTAGTAGTCGTCGCCTCGCTCCGCAGGCACAAGGTTTACCATCGCGCCCGCGCTGGCGTCGCGCGTCATCCCTGCAAGCATCTGCACACCGGAACAGCTTCCATCGAGCGCGCCAGCAATGCGGCTTCGGAACGCGTCGCCCTCCGATCTATAGCCTGCCCACTCGATACACGCGGCGAGGAATTGCCAAGGCTTATCCATCGTCTGCCATTCGCGATGCGCAAGTGGGTCCGATGCAGCGCGCAAGATGGTTTCCTCATTAGCTTCCGTCCAAGCGGCGCGCTCGTCGGGCGTGCGCTGCACCTTCCGCCCGTCAATCAACATCTTGTCTTGGCCTGCGAGATTGCACAGATGGATAGCCAGCCAGCGCGCACCGTTGCGGCCTAGCGGCGTACCGTCCGCAAACTCAAGCAGCCCTTTGCATAAGTCGGAACCCTGCGGGCTAATGATTGTGGTGGCGGGGTACATCCGGCCGCGCCAGTCCAAATCCCACGGGAAGTAAAACTCGTCCTCGTTCTCAAGTTCACTCACCAGCCGCTAAGGTAAGCGCGCTGCGGATCATCTTCGAACGGGATTCGTTGGCTTCTCTGTCGTGCCGTGTCTCGATGTACTGCCCGGCGATCACAACCCCGCCGAAGTCCTCTGCGTTCGTCCGAAATGAGCGTGCAACATCCAACAACCGCCGATTAACCCGGAACGGCGTAGCCTGAAGCGCGTTCAACGCTGCCACAATCTCAGGCGATCCAATCGCCTCGCTAACGCCACGAACAGCCTGCACGCCGTTATGCAGGTAGCCGCCGTGGGTTGCCGTCTCTGTCCAAGGCACCGGAGGAACAAGCATCGGTCGGCGCTCCGCGAAGTCCGCAGCTAACCCACCGCCTAGAACGTCGGACAGGAATTTCTCCGTAAGCCGATAGGTGTTCGGGGATTGCTGGACTCGGCCAATCAGCCGCTCGCCCGGAACCTCCTCAATCCAGCCCGTTGCGTTGGCGAAATGATCGAGCAGGACCAGCGCCGCGCGCTCGTACCCGAGCACGCCGTATTCCGGTAGGTTGCACGCGCCCTTGAGGCGACGGGCCAACTTTCCCGCAAGCGTCTGCACATCAAGCGGGCGGTCCGGCGTCGCCATACGCCCGAGCATCGAGCACACTGCCTCCCACGCAAGCACTGCCTGCCGCTCCACAGGAAGCCCGTTGACGGGATTCTTTGCCTGCCCGTAGTGTCGGATAGGCTCACGCCTGCCGTACGCTTCCCGGCCGGTTTTGAGCGCCTGGACGAATGCCGCAAGGCCTTCTCTAAAACGCGCCTCTTGGAGATTTTCCGAGTGCTTTTCAAGGCTCTCGAAGTCTCGCGTTCGCCTGCTCGATTTTGCCTCTCGTACAAGCTGGCGCTGCACCAACGCAGCCTGCCCACGCTCCGTTAGCCCTTCGATGTGCTTTCGCGCATACGGAGCACATTCGGGGATGCTGTCTACTTCTACCGCATTCGCCTTTTCTCGAAGGCTTTGATACTCATTGATTGTACTCATTCACCCCCGATGAAAAGCCCGCCTGTTCCGCAGGCGGGTTCCGTGTTTAAACGTTGTTGCTCGCGATATGCACCCACGCCATCAACGCATAAGTTGCAGACAGCACGAGGTACAGCACTTCCGGTTTGACGATATGCATAGCAGTCCTTACATAGACATAGAGGGCTAACTAGCCTCTCCGACCTCACCAAACGACATGTGACTGTCGTTCGGAAAGGAGCATAAGCCACACCGGCAAAAGAGACAAAACGGAAAATTTGGGCTGTCGGCCTTGACACGGAAAAATTTGGAGCCCATGCAGAATCCTAGAATTTCATTCTGGATCACTTTGGATCATTCGGGATCATTTTCCATCATTCGCCGTTCCGCTTCCTCCACAACAAGTTGTGGTACACCGCGTGGCGAACACGCAACAGTGATCATGTGAACTCGTAGTAGTCGCCTTCGAGTTCGGAAACTAGCCGGTTTACGTCGGCCTGCGGCATGTACTCCCGCGCCTCAGCAACTCGCTGGTTTGCCCGCTCAGGATTGTGTGTCTCTAAGGCGCAGGCGATCAGGTCATAGAAGGCTCGATAGGCTGCGATTTGCAGCACTTGGCTTGCCCCGCTCAATCCGCCGACTTGTCCGCGATGGTGCAATGCTTCGGGTTCTTGTCCTTGTGCAAGGCTTGCAGTCTGGCGACGTGAGGCGTCAGGTTTGCAATCAATTGCAAATATCCGCCCGGTGCGTTTCTGTCATCGATCAACGTCCCGGCCGCGCCTGCATCAACAAGGATCGCAAGGCAGGCCAAAACATGCCCGAGATGGGGAACGCCGCTATCCGGGTCCGTCTCCTCACCCTCGAACCACTTAGCAAGATGCCGCCGCGCAGCGTCGTAGTAGATCGACGCACGGACCGGCGCGGCGCGATAATTCGAGCGGCCGTACTTCAACGCACCGTCCAGCAGCGCGAGCGCGCCAAGAGCGGACGCAGTTTCCGGCCACAGGTGGAACGGCAACTTCGATGAGCCGATGGAGTCTTTGGGGTTCGGGTTCTTCACGCCTTCCAGATCGGCACCACACGCCACGCGCAAACTACCGTCCGCTCCATAGACTCGGATCGCGGGTCCACGGTAGTTATCGGGATCGGCGGGAATCCATGCGCAGGGTTGCTGCCAAGGCCAACGATTAGCGTCCAATATACTTCCTCCGAAATTTGGTCAGCTTTGCTTGATGACGACGATTGAATCTTCCTGACTCAATCACGCCCGCCTCACCAACAAGGACGATTAGGGCCGTGATGTCCGCCGCCTCATCCGCTACTGCGCTCTTTGGACCATCCCCACGAGCAAGCTTGAGCAGGGCTTGCGATAGTTCCACTGCTTCTTCTGCGGCGTGCAACAACAGTTCTTTACGCAATTTCAGCCTCGATGTAAGCGCGCACTGCCAACAGGTAGGCATTGAAGCCCTGGACCCATTCAGCGCGTGCAAGTGTTGCTTCTGCGAAAGGACACGAACTCGCCTCGTGCCCCTCCTCTGCTGCGATCCACCCGCAGTGGTAAATCGTAGGAATCATTCCGACAGCGGACATCCCGTCACCGTCACAAGGTCACGTGGTGTTCCCTCGCGAACCTCGTTATCGACGGCTGCGTACGCACACGCCGACGTCTTGTACGTGCCGACGATGCGGCCTCGCACGGTTACGACATAGACAAGCAAGCAGTCTCCTTAGCTAATCAGCAGATTGGCCTTGTGTTCTTTCGAGTTGACCGTCAGACGGCCCCGTGACCATGCTTTGCAGTCCTGGCAGTGGAAGCGCGGGTACGCAAGTGTCAACTTCGTTTGTCAACGCAGTGATTTCTACTTCGGCTCAGATTTCTCAGGAGTCCGAACTTCGTAGCGCGGCAGACTCCTCGCTAGCTTCGCAGTTGACCACGCTATCCACGTCTACCAGCACCGGAATTGGTAGCGTTGCGGGTTCGATTCAAACTGAAGCTACCGCACGCTCAAACGGGGACTACTCCCTAGTCAACCAAATTACTGCGCTTAGTAGCTCTCTGTCTACGGCGAACGCAAGTCTTAATACTGCGATCACCAATGAGGCTAGCACTCGGGCTTCTGCGGACACGTCCAATGCATCTCAGATTGGCACGGTGCAGGCGCAGGCGAACCAGAACGCCGCAGCAGTGCAGACCGTCAGTCAGTCTCTGTCTTCCCTAAGCGGTAGCTTGAGCGCGTCCTACACGATCAAGACCCAGGTAACTAGCGACGGACGGACGTACATCGCGGGCATCGGCGTAGGCGTCAACTCAAGCGGCGGGGTTATTCAAAGCAGTGTCCTCGTGTCCGCGTCTCAGTTCGCGATTATCGATCCGAATGGAACAACGACTGTCGCACCGTTCGCAGTATCGAATGGACAGGTTTACATGAATTCGGCATTGATTGGAGCCGGGACAATCACCAGCGCGATGATTGGTAGCTACATCGCATCGGATAACTACGTTGCAGGCTCGGCAGGCTGGCGTCTCGACAAGGGAGGGACATTCGAAATTAACGCACAGGCGGGCGGTGGGAGAACGATCATCAACGGTAACGGGCAGCAGGTCTACGATTCGAGCGGAACCCTTCGCGTCAAGTTGGGATACCTCGGTTAATGGCTACCCTCTACGGATTACAGGTGTGGGACGCAAGCGGCACGATCACGCTCGATACAGCCGACTCCCTCGCGCGCATTGTCGGGGCGGTGTATGTCACCGCACCCGGTAGCTTGGCAGATGCAAATCTCACGCAAGGAAGATCGTTTTATGTGTTCCAAGCGACCTCTGCCACTGGCTCAGTACCCACGGTGTCTTTTTCGGGGAACACGATGACATGGTCCACCAATAACGCGATGACTCCCGGCATCCTATTTTACGGAGTGTACTGATAGCCGACTACGGTTTGCAGGTTGTGGGGGACTCCGGTTACTACCAGATTGACAGCAACACAATCAATTTGGTGTACACACAATCGGGGTTTCTCACGCTCCAAAACACAACTACGTCCACCACCACGCTAACCATAACCGCGAATACGCCGCTTATGGTCATCTACTCCCCTAACGGGTGGGCGGGTGTTATCAACTGTACGCAGTCCGGTAGCACCTTTACCTATACCTTCGCGGGAACTTCCGCTGTAGCCGCCCCGTTCACGTTCCGATGGTTCGTATTCGACAAGCAACCGCAAGTTGCGACATCGGCGTTTGGCCTCGCGGTTTGGAACGCGTCCGGCACTCTGGTCTACTCCTCGGACTACAAGCCGCTACGTATCGTTGGCTTGATTGATATGGTGGTTGGTACAACACAGGGAGGGGGTGTCGGTATGCCTCCCGGAAACTACGGGTGCGTACCCCTCCGTCCCGCATATGCCGCAGTTCCTGGCCCTGGCGGGGGCGCGGGTAGCCGTCTTCTAAATTCTGCGGTCCGCACGCAATCAACGCTTATCAGCTACCACGGCTCGCAATTCAGCCTCGCCACGGGCACGCCTACCGGCGCGGTATCGCAATTCCTCGTGGTCGATCTTTCCGGCTACATCTAACGCCACTGGCGTGACACCAACATAAGGAAATCCATGCCAATTCAGGCTAACTACACGGCCCCGTCTTCGGGTGCTGCGGCTAGCTATCACGTTGTACAGAATATCCAAATCGATTACGTCGGTGCTACGACAATGGTTCAAGTCGCGTCGTTCGTTGACGCTTCCACATATAAGGCAGGCAAGACCGCTTTGTATGTCCAAGTCGTTCCGCTTCCCGGTGTTCCGGACCCTGCCCAAGACCCTCTCGTGAGTACGCAAACTGCCCTCGTAGCCGCCGCACCCGGCGACAGTAGCGCTAACGGTAATCGCTACACCTTCTCAGGGGGCACCCTCGTAGATATGCCGTCTACATATTCGGTCCCCGCAGCAGACACCCACACGAGCACTACCACGGAGACAAATAGCTAATGGGTCTATTCGACCACGCCTCGACCGTCGCAGAAAAAGCCGGGGCATCTAACGTCGCTTCCGCAGCGGCCATCACTATCGGTACGTTCCCGTTTAGCCAGTTAGTGAGCGCAGCCGGGTTCATTCTCACGCTTGTCTACCTCTGGTGTGCTCTGCCTCGCTTCTGGCGTACGGCGGTCGCAGTCAAGCGGTGGATTTTCAACCGGGATCGGACGTTGTTTGACGCGCTCGGGGAGCAGCCGCCCATCGATAAGGAAGACCGGTAATGTTCGCTACGTTGCAGGCGAAGGTAATCGCTTCGGTGATGGGCTTCGTCCTTCTCGTCGGCGCGGTGTCGGCGGGCTACGCGATCTACGAACACCAAGCAGCGCAACTTGTCACTGTCCGGGCGGCCCTCGCCACGGCACAAGCTACGGCGGATGCGGCGAAGAAACAGGCGCAAGGGCTGGCGGCTGCGATGGACGCGCAGAAATCCGCACAAGCGGCCGGGCAGGTACGGCAAGCCCAAGCCTCTAAGAACATCGCGGCAGCGGCAGCAGCCGCCCCGCAAGTGGCTTCCACGGCTGTTCCTGAATCGTACTGGCAAGCCATCTACGGGAGTCCCGCAAGTGAAGCTAAGTAAGGTGCTTGCTGCGGCGCTGCTCGGGGTCGCCCTCGCCGGTTGCTCGACAGTACCGACGATTCAGACGCCTCCTGACAGTCTACTGAAGGATTGCGCACATGCGCCCCGGCCAGCGGACAGCACGGTCTACGGTTTGATGCTTGGGATTGTGAATGAGCGCGCAGTAGTGGAATCCTGCGATTGGGCGGACAAGGCCGCGCTGCGCGCGTGGAAGGCGGGAGTATTGGGGACGGCAAAGTAGCCGCCCCGCGTGGTAAAGTAGAGCCTCAGTCTTGCAGGTACACCGGTACGTAACCAGAGGTGTGTCAGATAGGCAACCTATTGATTTTATTGAATAAATCTCAGGTTCGAATCCTATCGCTCCGACCACGAAATACGAAGGGGTTACACGCCACAAGCGTGTAACCCCTTCTTCGTTTCAGGCTTCGGATCAATCCGTGAAGCCGGTTTAAAGCACCTGGAATGTTGCGACGCAACAAAAATGCTCGTAGACTGACTTGGCGTCTACCGCGACATTGCTTCACAGGCGCCGCCAACGGGAGAGCACGCCATGACGACGTATTCGCCTCAACCCAGCCTGTCGCCCCCCGCTCTGCACGTCTTCGAGCAGGATGGCGCCTGGCACTGGGGCATCACCGTCCCGCGAGCCGCGGGAAGCGGATTCAAGCTGATCGCTTTCAGTGAGAAAACCTTCGCCGTTGAAAGCGCCGCCCGCATCGACGGCGGCTCCGCGCTCGCAAGCCTGGCGGATATCGACTCACGGCATTGATTCTGCGTCGGCGCCGTCGTGACCGGCGCGGCCCCCTCACGCCGAATACGCGGCGCCCGACACCTCGGAACGAAGCCGTTACCCTCTTCACGATGACGGGCGGCACCCTCCACGCTCTCGATGCGTGCCCTGACCGCCTCCCCCGAATACACGTCCGTCACCATCGCGGCATCGCTTGCCTTCTAGGCCATCGTCATCTCCGGCACGCCGATGACGACCAGGATGGCACGGTCGACATCGGCAGGGCCGCCCTTGAAGAGGATTGCCTGCGACCTCGCATGCAGAATCACGCCGCCTCGGGCCACGCGAAGGCTGTCCACGCCTTCTTGCCTCGTCCATACATTTCGAATATATTGGAAATATGGAAGAGAAAGACATCATTCGCGCCCTCGCGGCGCTCGCCCACGAATTGCGCCTGCGCGTGTTCCGCATGCTGGTTGTCGTCGGGCCGGAAGGGCTGACGCCGGGCAGCATGGCGGCCCGGCTCGACGTGCCCAATGCCACGCTCTCGTTTCACCTGAAGGAGTTGATGCAGGCCGGGCTGGTCACGCAGGAACGCGACGGCCGCACCCTGATCTACCGGGCCGCCTATTCGCAGATGAACGCCGTTCTCGGTTTCCTGACCGAGAACTGCTGCCAGGGGCAGGCTTGCCTGGGCCCCGGTGCAACGTCGTGCCCATGTTGAACGAGATCGCCCACGAAACGGCGCAGGCCCCACCCCGCCCACTCGAATCACCATGAACACCCCCCACATCGCCAGCGTGCGCAACAACGGCTCGAAGCCCGCGATCGGTTTCTTCGAGCGATATCTGAGCGTCTGGGTCGCACTGTGCATCGTCGCGGGCATCCTGCTCGGCCAGTGGCTCCCCGGCGTCTTCCAGGCGATCGGGCGCATCGAATACGCCCGGATCAACCTGCCGGTCGGCGTGCTGATCTGGGTGATGATCGTCCCGATGCTGATCAAGGTCGATTTCGGTTCGCTGCACGAGGTGCGGCAACATCTCAAGGGGATCGGCGTCACGCTCGTCGTCAACTGGCTGGTCAAGCCGTTCACGATGGCGTTCCTCGCATGGCTCTTCATCAAGCACCTGTTCGCACCGATGTTGCCCGCCGCGCAACTCGACAGCTACGTGGCCGGGCTGATTCTGCTGGCGGCCGCGCCCTGCACGGCGATGGTGTTCGTCTGGAGCCGCCTCACGGGCGGCGACCCGCTCTTCACGCTCTCGCAGGTCGCGCTCAACGACAGCATCATGGCGGTCGCGTTCGCACCGCTCGTCGGGCTGCTGCTCGGCATCTCGGCCATCACCGTGCCGTGGGCGACGCTGCTCTCGTCGGTGGTGCTCTACATCGTCATTCCGGTCATGCTCGCGCAATTCATCCGCGCGGTGCTGCTGGCTCGCGGCCCGGAGGCATTCGAAGCGGCGATGGCGAAGATCGGCCCGTGGTCGATCACGGCGCTGCTCGCCACGTTGGTGCTGCTGTTTGCCTTCCAGGGCACAGCCATCCTGAAACAGCCGCTGGTGATCGTGCTGCTGGCCGTGCCGATCCTGATCCAGGTGTTCTTCAACTCCGCGCTGGCGTACTGGCTCAATCGCGCGGTCGGCGAGAAACACAGCATCGCCGGCCCGTCCGCGCTGATCGGCGCATCGAACTTCTTCGAGCTGGCCGTCGCCACCGCAATCGGCCTGTTCGGTTTCAACTCCGGCGCGGCGCTCGCGACGGTGGTCGGCGTGCTGATCGAAGTGCCGGTCATGCTGCTCGTGGTGCACATCGTCAACCGGTCGAAGCACTGGTACGAGCGTGCCTGAACGTTACGAAAAACAAGGCCATGAACGAAGTCACCATTTATCACAACCCGGATTGCGGCACCTCGCGCAATACCCTCGCGATGATCCGCAACGCGGGCATCGACCCCATCGTCATCGACTATCTGACAAGCCCGCCGTCGCGCGAGACGCTCGTCGAGCTGATCGCGCGGTCGGGACTGAGCGTACGCGAGGCGTTGCGCGAGAAAGGCACGCCCCATGCGGAACTGCACCTGGACAATCCGGCACTGACCGACGACCAGTTGTACGACGCGATGATGGCGCATCCGATACTGATCAATCGTCCGTTCGTGGTGACGCCGATCGGCGTGCGGCTGTGCCGCCCGTCCGAAGTCGTGCTCGAGATCCTGCCCGACGCGCAGCGCGGCGCGTTCACGAAGGAAGACGGCGAAGCCGTCATCGATGCGGAGGGCAACCGTGTCAGCCCCCGCAACTGAACTCATGACGGCCCTTGCGCAAGTCGACGCGGCATCGTTCCTCGTGCCCGATATCCGGCGCTTGCAGGTCGCGGAGGCTGCCTCGCATCCGCCCCGCATCCTGCTGCTCTACGGCTCGCTGCGCGAGCGCTCGTTCAGCCGCCTGCTGAGTGAAGAGGCCGCGCGCCTGCTCACGGCGATGGGCGCCGAGGTACGCACGTTCAATCCGAGCGGCCTGCCGCTACCCGACGATGCGCCTGACACACACCCCAAGGTGGCGGAACTGCGCGACCTGGTGCTGTGGTCGGAGGGCATGGTCTGGTGCTCGCCCGAGCGCCACGGTGCGATGACCGGCATCATGAAATCGCAGATCGACTGGATTCCGCTTTCGGTCGGCGCAGTGCGCCCGACGCAGGGCAAGACGCTCGCGGTCATGCAGGTGAGCGGCGGCTCGCAGTCGTTCAACGCGGTCAATCAGATGCGTGTGCTCGGACGCTGGATGCGGATGCTGACCATCCCGAACCAGTCGTCGGTGGCGAAGGCCTTCGCGGAATTCGACGAGGCCGGCCGCATGAAGCCATCGGCCTATTTCGATCGTGTCGTGGACGTGATGGAAGAACTGGTGAAGTTCACCTTGCTGACGCGCGATGTCGGCCCGTACCTGGTCGATCGCTACAGCGAACGCAAGGAAAGCGCCGCCGAACTGATGCAGCGAGTGAACCAGAGCCGTATTTGAGCCACCGCGTTGGCCGCCATCTCGTCTCGGGCCGGCTCGCACGCGCCGGACATGTCACAGGCCGTGCGAGTTCAACAGCCGATACAAGGTCGCGCGTGAAATGCCGAGTTCGCTCGCCGCCTTGATGTGCTGGTTCCGGTGCCGCAACAACGCGGCTTCGATCGTGCTTTTTTCCGCCCCCTCCCGCGCCTGCGCGAGCGTGGTCGGCACCGGTGTGATGAACTGGTCGAGGCCCAGGTCCGCAGCCGAGATCAACCTGCTGTCGGCCATGACGATCGCGCGCCGGATTCGGTTGATCAGCTCGCGCACATTGCCGGGCCAGGAATAGGCGTGCATGGCCTGGTGCGCGCAGCCCGTGAAGCCGAGAATCATGCGCTCGGCGTCGCCGCGAAACTTCTGCAGGATGTGATACGCGATCAATTCGATATCCCCCCCGCGCTCACGCAACGGCGGTTCGTTGATCCGAAGCACGCATAGACGATAGAACAGGTCCGCTCGAAAGCGCCCGTCATCGATCGCGGCGTCGAGATCGACATGCGTGGCCGTGATCACGCGGACATCGACCGGAATCGAAGCGTGCCCCCCCAGGCGTTCGATTTTTTTATCGGACAGGAAGCGCAACAGGCTCGCGCCGCTTTCGAACGGCAAGTCGCCGATCTCGTCGAGAAACAGCGTCCCGCCGTCGGCAGCCTCGATCCGCCCGATCTTCGGGTGGTTCGCGCCCGTGAATGCACCGCGTTCGTAGCCGAACAATTCGGACTGCAACAGATGTGGCGGTATCGCACCGCAATTGATCGCGATGAACGGCGCCTTGCTTCGCCCCGATTGGGCGTGGATCGCACGGGCCGTCAATTCCTTGCCGGTACCCGATTCGCCCGAGATGAACACCGGCGCATCGGCCTTCGCGACCTTCTCGATCGAGCGAAACAGGCGTTGCATCGCCTCGCTCGCGCCCACCATGCCATGGCCCCCGACGTTGGCGCCATCGGGCGCGCAGTCATGCTCACGCAAATCCGCCATCCACGATGCACGGTTGACGGCATGATCGACCGCCGCGTAGGTCGACGGCCGCGTCAGGTAATCGAAGCAATAGCGGTGAATCAGTTGGCGCACTTCGGGTTCGGCCAGCCGCAGCGGATCCACCAGCGCAATCCAGCCGATCTGCTTGCTCCGCAGCATCGGCTCGAGCGCGGCGGCTTCGTGGGTGTCGAAGCCGTCGAGATCGACGATGCCGGCATGCACGGCGCCGGGCCGCTCGCGACGACGCACGGGTTTCGAACTGATCGCGAGCGACACGTCCCAGTGTCGTGCCGCGAGGTACGCCACCAGCGCCGCATCCGGATCTCGTGCCAAATAAAGACACCGACGAACGGCCGGCGCGCTTGACGCCTCATCGGTCGGCAGGCTGGCCGGAGACGACGAAGCGAGAGACACGAGCGGAGAATCGACACGTCGAGGATTTTGCATGCCGCCTTGGAGAGGTAATTGCACGGCTTCGCGTAAAGACGGGCGAGGCCGAGCACATGTCGATAACGTTCCGCGCTATCGCGACGTGTCGAAAATGGTCGATAAAAAATTAAAGGTGCTGATACGGTTCATCATCTGCCGGTATACACAAACCTGCGATCGTCGCCGCGCCAATCACGGCGGCCACGATGAAAACAAAGCCTCGTCGTCATCGACTTGCATCGGTATGCCTCGACACGCCAAATCAAGGCGCCGCCCTGTCGGCCATTACATGAAAAATTCACGAATGGCGGATAGGCAATAACGCCCGTTCAATGCGGAGACTGCCCCGCATTCGGTTCGCGCAATGTGCTTTTTTTTCTCTGGCCGGTCTGTACGGTAAATGCTGATTTTTGCTCGCACGACGATACGGCCGGTTCGCCATTTGACCGCCCGATCAAACCCGGGCGCGTATCCGTGCGTTGAATTTACCGTCGTGACGAATTTTCCGGCAGGCGCCGGGTGAATTCCGGATCATCGAAGCATGGTATGACCGGTAGGGCTGCGCCTCTTTCATTTCCCAACTATCGGCACGAAGCCGCGATGCGATCGTTGCCGAATACTCATTGCAACGGGTACGAGCGCTCGCGTGGGCCACCTCGATTCCTCGCGCGAATAGCGGCCAAACCCGCCTCCAGGCGCAGTCTCACGGCCTACATGGGAGCCGACACGAGACGTTCCGCCAGTTGAACGTGGGGCAAGCATGCCCTCCGTGTTTACCTTTATCAAAGATCTCAAGCCAATTGAATGGCGTGAGTAAAAACAGCAGAACGTCAAACTCATTTGACGATTAATCCGGGATCGCGAAAATCCATCGACCATATATAAACCATATGATCCTTACCAAAAACATCGTATCTCACCTGGAATTGACTTATCGATTCGGCATGAGAATTTTTGCACGCCGATTTCCATCGCACCTTTGGATTGACGCATTGGTAAAAACATCCGCGTCAGCGCGGGTGGCCACCCCGTCTCGGTACATTTTCCGGCCTGTTCGCCGTGGCCGGGATTCCGTCCAATCGATTATTTTCGCTGGCCGCTTCACAACGGCATGCATGGTTTGATCGCCGCAAGCGAAAACGATCACGGTCGGCCGCCACCACTTCGTACGATGCCGTACCGATTCGTTCAGTCGATGCGCGCATTGTGGGCATCAAGGGTTCATGCCGTTCGAGCGCCGATACCCCGGCCGGCCCGACAGTTCCGCCGTACGGCATCTTCCATCATTTATTCAGGATAACGTCATGACGATAATCGATCCGGCCCAACCCTCTGCTTCAACGCCGGACGGCACGGCGATCATCGGCGGCGAGAGCGGTGAAGGCCCCGGCCCGGACGTGATGGCGGCCGACACGCTGCGTGGCGACAAGCTCATGTCGAGCGACAACGAGGAACTCGGCAAGATTTCGGAGATCATGCTGGACGTGCGTGGTGGGCGGATCGCCTACGCGGTGTTGTCCAGCGGAGGCTTTCTCGGCATCGGCGACACGCTTCGGGCCATTCCGTGGAGTGCGCTGACGCTCGATGCCCATGAGAAGTGCTTTCGGCTCGCCATGACCGCGGAAAGCGTGAAAAACGCGCCCGCGTTCGACAAGAACGCGTGGCCGTCGATGGCGGATCCCGAGTGGGGACGGCAGGTGCACGCGCATTATCAGCGCCGCCCGTACTGGCTCGCCGCGGAGCCGACGCTGCCGGACGATCCGCCCGGGCCGCGGTGAGCGGCAGCGAGCCGGGCGATGCCGGGCCATGCCGGGCTGCCGCACGCCGACCATCGCCGCGATCACCGTGGCGACAGCAGCCGATCGCTTTCCTCGCGCACCACCTGATAGCACTCGCACACATGACGCTCCAGCGCGGCGCGATCGAGCACTTCGATCTTGCCGCGCGAGTAGCGGATCAGGCCCGCCTCCTGGAGTTTTCTCGCGGTTTCCGTCACGCTCGCGCGACGCACGCCGAGCATGTCGGCGATCAGCTCCTGCGTCATCTGCACATCGCTTGAATCGAGCCGGTCGAGACTCAGCAGCAACCAGCGGCAGAACTGCTGCGAAATCGAATGATGCCGGTTGCAGACGGCCGTTTGCGCCATCTGCGTGATGAGCGCCTGCGTGTAGCGCAGGAACAGGCGCTGCACCGCACCGCCGCGCGCGAACTCATCCTTGACGACCTGCCCGCTGAGTTTGAACGCGTCGCCTCCGCTCTGGACGATCGCGCGGTTCGGCATCGTCTCGCCCCCCATGAACAGCGCCACCCCCACGAGACCGTCGCGCCCCACCACCGCGATCTCGGCCGACGCACCGTTCTCCATTACGTAGAGCATCGAGATGATCGCGGTGGTCGGCAGGTAGATATGGCTGAGATGGTCGCCCGATTCATAGACGACATGCCCGAGCGGCATCGTGACGGGCGTCAGATGCGGCTCGATACGGCGCCGCTCGTCGCCGGGCAGCGCGGCCAGCAAGTGATTGAGCTGCATCGACGGCTCGTCGGCGTCGTGCGGCGCACGATCGTCCTGCTCGTAGCGCAGCACCCGCTCGACCAGACGTTGCTGCAGTTGTGCCTGTTCGTGGTAATCGCGGCTCGGCAGCAGGCTTTGCACCGACGATCGCAACGTGTCATGGCCAAGCGCATCGAGAATGCGGATCTTGGTCAACACGCCGAGGTCGCTCTTGCCGTTGCGCCAGGCCGAAATCTGCGCGCGGGTCAGCCCGAGACTTTCCGCCACTTGGGCATCGCTGGCGAATCGGCCCCTGCGCTTCAATTCATCGAACGTTCCAACCCAATCGAATTGCATGAGTCGATCATCAAAATAGTGTCAAATACATTTGACTTCGCGCCTTGATTTGAGCACAATTAAATTGTGCTATTGGCGTGTCAAATGCGTGGGGCATATATAGTACATGCGCCTATGGTCACCACGCCGCTTTCGCGCGCACATACCGTTCGTGCATACCTCGAGATTCATGCATGAGCGATCCCCGATCGTACTTCCGTTTGCCCGCCTCGTTGTCTCAGCAGACCGTTGCAGCCGTTCCCGCACCGATCACCGACGACGAATTCTCCGCATCCCAGCTCGATTTTGTCCGCGATGTGTTTGCCTACGCGGCGCATCTGCGCGAGCATGGACGGCCCACTCCGCTCTCCGATGCCTTCCTCGGCGCGTTCGTCGGCCTGCTCGAAGCCATCGACTTGAACTCGCGCGAAGACACGCTGCGCTGCACGTCCCAATTCCGCGAGATCGTTACGCTGCTGTTGCCGGATGCGGCGCCCGATGCGGAGCCGGCAGCAGCCCCGGCCGCGCAGCCTCCGAAATAGCCCGCACGCACGCGCATCAGGCCAGTTGACGTCGCGCTGGCGCGGCCTCGGCCGCGCAGCCGCCATTCACGCACACCGTACAGAGTTCGGGCGCATGCCCGAGCACACTGGTGTCGTCCTTCCGCCTCCCTGGCCGGCCCCCGGAACATGATCGCGTGTCGGCGAGCATGCGCACCGCGGTGGGCCCTCGGCAGTCAATCCAGCATCCACCAGGATCGGTTCATGCCCCTTCCCCCTCGCCTCACGGACAACTATTTGCTCGCTGCACTGTCGGAAGACGAACGGAAGGACATCGCCCCACATCTATCGCTCGTCGATCTGCCGCTCGGCACCTTGTTGCATGAATCCGGCAGCAGGCAATCCCATGCGTATTTCCCGACCACCGCGATCATGTCGCTGCTGTACGTGATGGAAGACGGTTCATCGGCAGAAATCGCAATCGCCGGGAAGGAAGGGATGATCGGCGTGTCGCTGTTCATGGGCGTGGATACCACGCCGAGCCGAGCGATCGTGCAAAGCGCCGGGCGCGCCTATCGGATGGACGCACGCCTCTTCGGCCAGGCATTCCAGCGTGGCGGCATGCTGCAACAGATGTTGCTGCGCTACACCCACGCGCTGATTACGCAGATGGCGCAGACCGCCGTCTGCAACCGTCACCACTCCATCGATCAGCAGTTGTGCCGTTGGCTGCTGATGAGCCTCGACCGTCTGCCGTCGAACCAATTGCGCATGACGCAGGAACTCATCGCGAACATGCTGGGCGTGCGCCGCTCGGGCGTCACCGGGGCCGCGCTGAAGCTGCAGGACGCGGGCCTGATCCGCTATAACTACGGGCATATCGAAGTGCTGGACCGCCCCGGCCTGGAAAACCGAGTGTGCGAATGCTATCGCGTCGTCAAGCGCGAGTACGACAAGCTACGACTCGACCCGAATACGCAATAGCGCGCGGGAGCGGGCACGCGCCGTGCGCCGCTTCTCCCAAGCCATGCCGCACGCTGCGAAGCGCAGGACTCGATCGAGCTCGCGCGCGGCGAGCGCGTGGTTGCCGATCCCCTGAAAGAGGTCTTCATGCAGCGAACCATCGCGTATCGCAACTTCGAGATTCATGTCGAATTGACGCCGGCCAAACAGGACACGTTCGATGTGAGCGTCCAGATCGGACGCGGCGCAAGCTTGGCGATGAGCGGCGTCGAGGGGCGCCGCATCGCGCTGCGCAACGGCCCGTTTACCGAACGCTGGGCTTACCTGATCGCCGAGGTCGCCGGCCAGGCCGCGATCGACGTGATCCTGGGGCCGGCAGACTGAGCTTCGCGCCCCGCCGGCCACGCGGCTCGCCGGCCCCACCACCCCGCCCAGCCAAGGAACACTCATGAAACTCCGCGTCGGATACCAATTGTCATACACGTGTTCGCAACCCACGCCGATGATGCTGATGCTGAACACGCACTTCTCGCACGCGAACGATATCGTCGTGCCGGATGTGCTCGTCACTCATCCGCCGCTGCCGCTCCACCAGTATCGCGACGGCTTCGGCAACCTGTGCAGCCGGATCGTGGCGCCGGTCGGGCGCCTCGATTTGAGCACCACCGCGCTGCTGAACGTGTCCGGCGAAATGGAGACGCGCCCCAGCAACGATTGGGGCCATCCGGTGGAGCAACTGCCCGATGAAACGCTGGTGTTCCTGCTCGGCAGCCGCTATTGCGAAACCGACCTGCTGGTCGAAACCGCCTGGCGCCTGTTCGGCCAATGCGTGCCCGGACGCGACACCGTGCTGAAGATCTGCGACTTCGTGCACCAGCACATCGAATTCGACCACGATCACGCACGGCCCACGAAAACCGCGCTGGACGCGTATCGCGAACGCAAGGGCGTGTGCCGTGATTTCGCGCATCTGGGTGTTGCGCTGTGCCGGGCCATGAATATTCCGGCGCGCTACTGCACCGGCTATGTCAGCGACGTGGGCTTGCCGCCCGTTACCGCGCCGATGGATTTCGCCGGTTGGTTCGAGGCGTATGTGGGAGGGGGCTGGCAGACGTTCGACCCGCGAAACAACACGCCGCGCATCGGCCGGGTCTTGATGGCCTACGGCCGGGATGCCGCCGACGTGGCCATCAGCAATGCGTTCGGCACCGCGGAACTGACGCACTTCGAGGTGCATTGCGACGAGGCGTGATCACGCCGCGCCTCGCGCGGCATGCCACGCGGCGATGCGGCGGCGCGAGCGCACGCCGGGGCGCTTCAGCCATAGGTCGTGTGCAACCAGACATGAGCCCAATTGCGGGCATAGGCGATCGCATCGTCGCGACTGTCGAAGCACGCCAGATCTCCACTCAGATAAACGTCGTATTCGCTGCCATCCGCGCGATGGGACCGGATGCGCGCATGCGCCATGTACTCGCCATCGGCATGGCGAGGCGTCGGGTCGACACGGAATCGGCGCGGCGAAGACAGCCCGATGATCTCGATGGCGCCCGCCTGGACGGGCAGGTGGCGGTCGACGAAACCGGGGACATCGTATTGAATCGAGCACTGCAGGTCGAATGGGCTCATGTCGCACTCCGGCATCTCCGGCACGCTGGCCGGAATAGGGAAATTCAAGTCGTGCCGAGACTCGCCAGCACCGGCGAAACCGAGATCCTGAAGCGGAAGTCACGCCGGCATGGACGTTCGACGCAAGGCAGGGAGGCCGCAAAAACGCGGTGGGTCAAGCCACCACCAGGATCGCGGTTCGGGATCGGTGGCGTGCGGATGGCGCCGAATCACGGAGAAAAGCGCCACCTTCAGCGCTTCATGCTACGCGCCTTGATTGATTTGTATAGCTAAATTTCCTGGTCGATCCGGCAGCTGCCGTGAAGGGAAAAAGTCATTCCAATCTGCGGCATGGGGCGGCGGAATTTCGACCTGGCACGACCCCGGCACACGGCAACGACAACCCATCGAGGCCGGGCCGAAATCCGTCCATGGCCGCAGTCAGGGCGCATCGCCCTGCACCACCACCGCCAGTTCGAGATTGATCTCGTCGTCGGCCGTCCACTTGATCACCGCAGCGGGCGCGCCGAGATACGGCGAGCGAGCCGTCAGCGCGGCGAATCCCGCATCGGTCAAGCCGATCCGGGCCAGCTTCGCCTCCGACACGGAATAGACCTGGCGTGCGTGGGTCATGCCTGCGTCGCGCAATATCAGCAAGGCATCGCGAAGCTGGACGTCCACCTGTGGGTCGTCGGCGCGCAGGTGAATTTCGAACTCGGCATGGGGATCGTGGCTCGCCGCGTCGGCCAGTGCGTAGGCGGGCGTCGGATAGACGGCATTGCCGATCGCCGCCCCGGCCGAGGTCACTCGGCTCAACGCCCAGGCCTCGGGTATCCGTTCTTCGATGAGGTGGTAGTCGTGGGTCGTCAACATGTTCGTTCTCCAATGGCTGGAGCACCCACGACGATGGCCAACGGCGCGGGCGCAATGGTTACTGACAACATTGCGCCGCAACGCGTACGGCAGAATACTGAGCAGCCACTATAGCATCCGCGCCGAGTCGCGCCCCATGCAATCGGGTTTCCCCTCGCCCCCTCAAGGCGTCTGCAGCGCGCCATCCTTCAAGCGCGTCTGCGTCCACGTCGTCACCGTGTTCTCGCACGGATATTTCGCGGCTTCCGCTTCGTCGATATCGACGCCCAGGCCCGGCTTGTCGTTCGCATACACATGCCCGACGCGAAATTCGGGCAGCCCCGGAAACACCGCCAACAGCGCCTCGCGCGGCCCCTTCAGTTGCTGGATCACGAAGTTCGGCGGCTCGGTGCCCGACCACTCCTGCACGCCGAAATTGCGCGACGCGAGATCGATATGGATATTGGCCGCGTGCGCGAGCGGCGACATGTCGCCCGGGCCGTGCCACGCCGTTCTCACGCCGAACTGCTCGGCGAAGATCTGCAGCTTGCGGCCGGCCGTGATGCCGCCGATCTGGCTCAGGTGGACGCGGATGAAATCGATCAGCCGCTCGGTGATCAGGAAGCGCCATTCGTAAGGATTGTTGAACAGTTCGCCCTGCGCGAGCGGCGTCGTGGTCTTCTCGCGCAACTGGCGGAGCCACTCGCCCTCCTCCAGCGCGATGGCGTCCTCCAGGAAGAACAGCTCGTACGGCTCCAGTTCGCGCGCGAAGCGGATCGCCTCGACCGGCTTCAAGCGCTCGTGCACGTCGTGGCACAGCTCGACATCGAAGCCGATCCGGCTGCGGATGCCGTCGAACAGCTTCAGCGTCTCGCGCATGTATTTGCGGCTGTCGAGATAGATGCCGTCGGCCGAGCCGTGCGGCGCGCCAGCCGGCGCCGCACCAAACCCCGCGCCGCCATAGCCGCCGCTCTGACAGCGGATATGCGTGATGCCCTGCTCGCGATACTTCTGGATGTTCTCGCACAGCTCGCCGAGATCGCGGCCGTCGGCATGCCGGTACACCGGCACGCCCTCGCGGCACTTGCCGCCGAACAACTGATACAGCGGCAGGTTCGCCATCTTGCCCTTGATGTCCCACAACGCCATGTCCACGCCCGAGATCGCGTTGTTCTCGATCGGGCCGTTTCGCCAGTACGCGTTCTGGTGCATCAGTTGCCACAGCTCCTCGATCGCCTCGGCATCGCGGCCGATCAGCAGCGGCCTCAAATACGCTTCGATGAGACATTGCACGGCGAGGTGCCGGTACGCGAACGTCGCGCAACCGAGCCCGACCAGCCCGGGCTGGTTGGTCTCGATCTTGACGACGATCAGGTTGATCCCTTCGGGTGCGGTCAGGATGACCTTCACATCGGTAATCAGGGTGGTCATGGGTATGCGGAAATCCAGAGAATGAGGAATGCGACGCGAGGCGCCAAGTGCATCAGGTACGGCCGAGCGAGGCCGCCGACGGCTCGGCCGGGCGCGGCTCGGCGCGAGCCGGCATGGTCATCGTCAGGATCACCGATGCCAGCAGCCCCACCGCCATGAAGATGTACGACGCGGACGGGCTGCCGGTCGCACCGTTCAGGTAGCCGACCACCCACGAGCCGAGGAACGCGCCGAGCGCGCCGCTCGAATTGATGATGCCGATCGCGCCGCCCAGCACGTTGCTCGGCACCAGTTCGGGCACCAGCGCGAAGAACGGCCCGTAAGGCGCATACATCGTCGCGCCGGCAATCACGAGCAGAACGAACGAAATCCAGAAGTGCGAGCCGCCGACCAGATACGACGCCACCAGCGCGATGGTGCCGATCAGCAGCAGCGGCCAGACGAACAGCTTGCGATTGCGCGTCTTGTCCGACAACCAGGACGCGAGCAGCATCAGGATGATCGCGGCCAGATACGGCACGGCGGCCAGCCAGCCGACCGACACGATGTCGATCGTCGAGGCCGCCTTCAGGATCGACGGCAGCCACATGATGAAGCCGTACACGCCGATGCTCCAGAGCGCATGGATCGCGCAGCACTTCAACACCACCGGCGAACGAAACGCGGCCTTGTAATCACGCACCGGCGCGATATCGGCCTGCTCCGCCTTCAGGCGCGCATCGAGTTCGGCCTTTTCCGCCTGGCTCATCCACGGCGCATCGGCCGGACGGTCCTTGACCGTGAACCACCACACCACGGCCCAGGCGAGCGCGGGCAGCCCCTCGAGGACGAACATTTCGCGCCACCCGAAGCTGCGCACCAGATAGCCCGACACCACCGACATCCACAACACCGTGACCGGGTTGCCGAGGATCAGGAAGGTGTTCGCGCGCGAGCGTTCGGAGCGCGTGAACCAGCGGCTGATGTACATCAGCATCGACGGCATGACCGCCGCCTCCACCACGCCGAGCACGAAGCGCAGCACCATCAGCATTGGGATATTGCTGACCATCCCCGTCGCCGCCGCGCACAGCCCCCACAGAATCAGGCTCGCGAAGATCAGCTTCTTGACGCTGTTGCGCTGCGCGTAGATCGCGCCCGGCACCTGGAACAGGCAATAGCCGAGAAAGAACAGCGAACCGATCAGCGACGACATGCCGTGCGTGATGCCGAGATCCTTGTCGATCCCGGCCGCCGCGGCGAAGCCGTAGTTCGCGCGGTCGAGATAGGCCAGGCTGTAGGTGATGAAGATGATGGGCATCAGATACCACCATCTTTGGGGTGCCACGGGTTTGTCGCTGTCCATGATGTCTCCGGTAGGTGCGTGCGAGCCGCCGCCCGTCTGGTGTTGTTGGTGTGGGCGGCCGGGGTTCAGGTGCTGCTTACAGGACCGACAGCCAACCGCCGTCGACGTAGATGATCTGGCCGTTCACGTAGCTCGACGCCGCCGAGGCGAGGTACACGGCGGTGCCGACCAGTTCCTCGGGCTTGCCCCAGCGCTGGGTCGGGTTGCTGCTCTTGACCCACGCGTCGAAGCTCGCGTTCTCCACCAGCGGCTGATTCATGTCGGTCAGGATGTAGCCGGGGCCGATCGCGTTCGCCTGGATGTTCGACTGCGCCCATTCGGCGCTCATCGCGCGCGTCAGCATCTTGATGCCGCCCTTCGCCGCCGTGTAGGCGCCCACCGTCGCGCGCGCCGCCTCGCTGGTCAGCGAGCCGATGTTGATGATCTTGCCGCCCGTGCCGCGCGCGATCATGCGCCGCGCCGCCTGCTGGCCGACGATGAACGCGCTCGTCAGGTTGGTGTCGATCACGCGCTGCCAGTCGCCGAGCGCCAGCTCGACGAGCGGCTTGCGAAACTGGATGCCGGCGTTGTTGATCACGATGTCGATCGGCACGCCGTCCCGGTCCCATTGCGCGAACGCGTCGGCCACGGCCTGCTCGTCGGTCACGTCGAACGCACGGCCTTGCACGTCGAAGCCCCGCTCGGCAAGCCGGCCGACCGCGGCGGCCACGGTGTCGGCCTGCGTGCCGTTCACGATCACGCGCGCGCCGGCGGTGGCGAGGCCTTCGGCCAGCGCGTAGCCGATGCCGCGCGCCGAACCGGTCACGAGCGCTGTGCGGCCGCTCAGATCGAACAAAGAAGTCATGAGGAATCCTCTCGATAGTCGAAGGTCGGGCGCGAGTGCGCCCCTCGCGGCCGCTGCCGGCCGCGATGACGTGAAATGCCGAATCGCCGCTCGGGCGGCTTACAGGGCTCGGGGGCTCAGGCGGGCTTGCCGCCCACGGCCCGATGCAGCGCCGCGCGATCCTCGAAGTCCTGCTCGGCGCGCCGGATCAGCACGAGCGACGCCGCCTCCGCAGCCGCTTCGTCGCCGTTCTCGATGGCGATGCACAGCGCTTCGTGCATGGGCAGCGAGCGGGCCGGGCCGCCGGCGATCTCCGAACTGAGCGCGAAGCTGGTTTCGAGGATCGACGACAGCGCGTTCTGCATCTGCTGGACGAACTGGTTGTGGCAGGCGGTCAGGATCGCGCCGTGAAACGCCAGGTCGGCCGGCACGTAGTCGCCGTCGCCGGCCACGGCGCGCGCCATCGCCTGATACGCGCGCCGGATCGCGATGCGGTCCGCATCGGTGGCGCGCTTCGCGGCAAGCTTGGCCGCGTTCGGCTCGATGATCAGGCGCAGCTCCATCAGGTCCTGGATCAGCGCGTCGTCCACTGTGCCGGCCCGGGCGCGCCAATGGATCACGTCGGGATCGAACAGTTGCCATTGCGAGCGCGGCAGCACGATCGTGCCGTAGCGCCGCCGCACCTGCAGCATGCCCTTGGCGGACAACGACTTGACCGTCTCGCGGATCGTGATGCGGCTCACCTTGAGCCGCTCGGCAAGCTCGTCCTCGGACGGCAGCACCTCGCCCGGAGCGAGTTGCCCGGAGCAGATCTGCTCGCCCATCTGGTTCAGTACCTGCCGGTGCAGGGTTGCCATGAATGACTCTCTAGATCATACGTATGATGTAGAAAGATACGGATGGGAACCGGCTGCGGCAATCCGGGTTGTCCCGAAGCCGGAGCGCATGTGCCGTTCGGGCGAGTCACATCGTCGCCAGCAGCCCCTTGTCGAACGGCCGCAACGCGTCGAGGCGCTGCGCCGCCACGAGGTTCGCCCAGTCCGGGTTCGCGATCAGCGCGCGTCCCACCGCGACCAGGTCGCACTCGCCTGCCGTGAGGCGCGCCTCGACCGGCGCGAGCGGGCCGACCGTCGCGGCGTGCTCGCCTTCGCGCAACGCGCCCACCACGTCGCCGCCCTCCAGCCCGACCGAGCCGACCATGATGGTCGGCAGCCCGGTCAGCTGTTTCGCCCAGCCCGCGAGCCCGAGCGGCGAGCCGTCGAATTCGGGCTGCCAGTAGCGGCGCGTGGAGGCATGCAGCAGATCCGCGCCGGCATCGACGATCGGCGCGAGGAGCTGCTCCAATTCCTGCGGCGTATGCGCGAGCCGCGCGCCGTAGTCCTGCAGCTTCCATTGCGAAAAGCGGAACAGGATCGGCAGCGCGCCGGCCTCGCGGCGGATCGCGCGCACCACCTCGGCGGCGAGGCGCGTGCGGCCGGCCGCGTCGCCGCCGTAGGCGTCGGCGCGCCGGTTTGTGACCGGCCACGCGAACTGGTCGATCAGATAGCCGTGCGCGCCATGCACCTCGACGGCGTCGAAGCCGGCCTCGCGCGCCGCGACGGCGGCACGCGCGAAGGCGTCGATGGTGTCCGCGATGTCGGCGTCGGACATCGCGGCCGTGTGGTCGGCCGCGCGGCTCGGTCCCTCGCTGATTGCGTCGGAATGCGGGCCGGCGCCGGCCCCGCGCTGCAGGCCGACGTGCCAGAGCTGGGCCGCGATGCGCGCGCCTTCGGCGTGCACGCCGTCCACCACCGCACGCCAGCCGGCCCGGCTCGCGGCGTCGTGCAGGTTCGGAATGTTCGCGTCGAACGACGCGGCCGGGCGATCGACGGTCACGCCCTCGGTCACGATCAGGCCCACGCCGCCGGCCGCGCGGCTGCGGTAATAGGCGGCCACGTCGGCGCCAGGCACGCCGCCGGGGCTGCACCGGCGCGTCATCGGCGCCATCACAATACGGTTGCGCAGCGCAAGCCGAGCGCGGTCGAAAGGCTGGAACAAGGGGGAGGTCATGGTCGATCTCGTCGAGGACGGAAAGCCCGAGCATGCGGGCCGGGCGCGCGATGATCGATGACGGAAACGCTCGGAGCGTATTAGCGGAAAGTGACATAATCGCCGCTCGTTCGCGTCGGGGAAAAACGAAAATGGACCGGCTGTTCGCCATGAAGGTGTTCGTGCAGGTGGTCGACACCGGCAGCTTCTCGAAGGCGGCGCTGGCGCTGAACCTGCCAGCGCCCTCGGTGTCGCGCCTCGTGCAATCGCTCGAGGCACATCTGGCCGTGCGCCTGCTCAATCGCACCACGCGCAGCGTGCGGCTCACCGACGACGGGCGCGCCTACTACGAACGCTGCGTGCGCGTGCTCGACGACATCGACGAGATGGAAGCCGGGGTCGGCCGGTCGCGCCGCAGCGCGAGCGGCCGGGTGCGCGTGAGCCTGCCGGGCTCGGTCGCGAAAGGCGTGCTGATTCCGGCGCTGCCCGCGTTCGTGGCCGCGTATCCCGACGTGACGATCGATCTCGTGGTGTCCGACCGCCCTGTCGATCTGGTCGGCGAATCGCTCGACTGCGCGATTCGCGTCGGCAACGTGATCAGCGACGAGGTCGTCTCGAAGCGGGCGGGCGACGCCTGGAACATCGTCTGCGCGTCGCCCGCCTATCTGGCCGCCCACGGCGAGCCGGCCACGCTCGACAACTTGCAGCAACACATCGGCGTGCATTACATCTCGCAAGTGACGGGCCGCGTGCAGCCGTGGGATTTCTCCGTCGACGGCAACCCGCACGCGTTGCGCATGAAAAGCGTGGTGACGGTCGACGACGCGGATGCCTACGTCGCCTGCGGCGTGGCGGGCCTGGGCATTGTGTGCGGCTCGTTCTATTCGTTGCGCCCACAACTGGAATCGGGCGGCTTGCGGCGAATCCTCGCGCAATACGAAGTCTCGCCGCGCCCGGTGCATGTGATCTATCGCCCCGACCGCCACCTGCCGCGCAAGACGCGCGTGTTCATCGACTGGTTCTGCGGCATCTATGGCGCGTTGTCGGCGCAGATGGCCGGCCCTGCGTGATTCGTACCGTCACGACAAGACGCTCTGAGCGCATCGGCGCTCAATCCCCCGCGCACCGCCCCCTAGCATTCCCGTTTTGACCAAACCGGGAGTTCCCATGCATGCCCTGAGAAAACTGCGCGAAGCCGGCCCGCACACGGCCGCCGACGTCGAACCGCTGCTGGCGCCGCAGGTGGCGTTTCACAGCCCCATCTTCACGAAGGCCGTGACGGGCCGCGAGCGCGTGGCGCAGGTGTTCGCCCAATCGTCGGGCGTGCGCGCCGGGCGCTTCACGGGCGAATACCGGCTCGACGCCCGTACCACCCTGCTGCGCTGGGAAGGCAGCATCGCGGGGCGCAAGCTCGAAAGCCTGGAAATCATCGTGGACGACGAACATGGACGGATTGTCGAACGCACCGTCGCGTTCCGCCCGTTCCCGGCGGTCGCGCTGTTCCGCGAGGCCGTGTATCCGACGCTGCACGAATGGATCGCACCGGAATACTGGAACTACGAGGACATCGCGCCGAACGCCTGAAGCACGCGCCCGGCGCGCCGAGGCAACATCGCCGCCCGCGCGCGATCCTCGCCCCACCCGCCAACGCTTACCAGGGCGTCGTGCCGCCGGCCTCGACGAACGTGCCGGACACCGCATCGTCGCCGAGCAGCGCATACTTCACCGGGATTCTCGCGCCCTCCTCGACGCTCAGGAAACCTTGATGGCCGGTGAGATCGGTCTTCACGTAGCCCGGGCTCACCGAATTGACGACGATCGGCGTGCCCTTCAGTTCTTCCGCCAATTGCACGGTCAGCATATTGAGCGCAGCCTTGGACGCGTTGTAGCCGATCAACCGCGCGTTGTAATACGGCGAGGACGGATCGCCGTTGAGCGTCAGCGAGCCGAGCGCACTCGACAGGTTGACGATGCGCGCTCGCGGCGCTTGCCGCAGCAGCGGCAGCATCGCCTGCGTCACGCTCAACGTGCCGATGAAGTTGGTGTCCATGATGCGGCGCGCGGCATCGGGCGACGCGGCGGTCGGCGCGCCGTCCTCGGCATCGACGATGCCCGCGTTGTTGACGAGGATATCGAGCCGGCCGTGCCGCGCGCGAATCGTCTCGGCGGCGGCGGCGATGCTGGCGTGATCGTTCAGGTCGATCGATACCGCTTCGGCGCGCACGCCCTGCGAGGCGAGGTCGGCGAACGCCGCCTGCGCGCGGCCGGCATCGCGCGCGCCGACGATCACGAACACGCCGGCCTGCCCGAGCTGGCGCGCGATTTCCAGACCGATGCCCTTGTTGGCGCCGGTCACGAGTGCAATGCGGTTAAGGTCTGTCATCTGCCATCCTTGATCTGTTCGGTTCGGACACGAACACGATATAAAGAATCGTCCTGCCTGAGAATTCGCTTATGCCGTCCGCCACACCCATCCGTCTCACGCCCCGTAGAAAGCCGCGCCAGGCGCGTTCGACGGTCACGCTGCACGCCATTTTCGAAGCCAGCATTCAGGTTTTGCTGACCGACGGCCCCGAGCGCCTGACCACCACCAAGGTGGCGGATCGGGCCGGCGTGTCGGTCGGCACGCTGTATCAATACTTTCCGCACAAGCAGGCGCTGTTCTACGGCCTCAACGAACACTATCTGGAGGCGCTGGCCGAGAAGATCGAGCGCACCTGCCAGGCGCAGCACGGCGAGCCGATCGGCCGGATGATCGAGGTGCTGGTGGGAACGTATTGGGATACCAAGATGGAACGGCCCGACGTCACGCGCGTGCTGTATCGCTCGGTGGTCGATCTCGACAACGCGCCGCTGGTCGAGGCGTTCGCCCGGCGCGTCGATGCGGCGTCGGCGGCGATGTTTGCCAGCGCGGCCGATGCGGTGTTTCCGGATCTGGCGATCGTCAACCTGACGCTGCTCAACACCATCTTCGGCACGGTGCGCAGCGTGTTCGAGCGCGGCCTGCCCGACGACGAAGCGCGTGCGGTGCAGGCGCAAGTGATCCTGATGTGCCGCGCGTATCTGGATCGGCTCGGTGCGGCAAACCGGAAATAAATGATGCCTCACGAACAGGTTGTGCGTACAACCTGTTCGGATCGGTACGTCAAACTGCGAAGCGCAGCCACAGGCGTAAAACCCGGTTGGCGATGAAGCGCCACCGGGTTTTTTCTTGCTACGCCACGAAACCTCCGGCCGATAAGCCGGCAGGCCCGCGACGGCGCGTGACAGGCGGGGTTCGCCTGCCCGCTATTGCTCAGTTCAACTCAATTCCGCTCAACGCATCCCGCCCGCCGCCAGCAGGTTCTCGCCCGTCAGCCAGCGCGCATCGTCCGAAGCCAGGAACACGGCAATATCGGCGATGTCGTCCGGGCGGCCGCCCCGGCCGAGCGGCGTCTTCGCGATGAACTCGGCATCCATGCCCGAACCCGAAATGCCGGCCGTATGCGTGCCTTCGGTTTCCACATAGCCGGGGTTGATCGCGTTGACGCGGATCTTGCGCGCGCCCAGTTCGAGCGCCAGCACGCCGGTGATCGCATCCACCGCACCCTTGGTGCCCGTGTAGATGGCGGTGGCCGGCGGCGTGATGCGCGTCACGCCCGAGCTGATGTTGATGATGCTGGCGCCTTCGCCCAGATGCTTCGACGCGGCCTGCGTGACCAGCAGCAAGCCGAGCACGTTGGTGTTGAATTGACGATGGAATTCGTCTTCGGTGATGTCTTCGAGCGCGCCGAACGCATACACGCCCGAGTTGTTCACGACGATATCGAGCGAGCCGTACGTATCGACAGCGGCTTGCACGAGGCTGGCCGCCTCGGCGGATTTCGACACGTCGCCGCCGGCCGCCACTGCGCGCCCGCCTGCACCGGTGATCTCGCTCACGACCTTCTCCGCGCCATCCCGGCTGCTGGCGTAACCGACCACCACCGCCGCGCCTTCGGCGGCCAGCGCCTTGGCGATCGCCGCACCGATTCCCTTCGACGCACCCGTGACGAGTGCCACTTTTCCTTCGAGCTTGGCCATTCCGATCCTCATTTGCGGTAGACCGGGCGCTGCCAGGACGGCGGCGCACCGGGGATGTCCACGAATCTACGCGCGCTCGGGCGCCGGAAAAAGCGGATCGAGCCGAATGAAGATGCCGGGTTTCGCAAACAATCGGAAACGGATCGGCCGCGCCGCGCGCTACCCGCCGTAACCGAGGTCGCTTCGCAAGCGCTCGACCGCCAGGTCGATGAAGCCCCGAATCTTCGCCGGGGTGTGCAGCCGCTCGGCATACACGACATGCACGGGCATGGCCGGCTCCTCGAACTCGCTCAACACGGCCTGCAATGCACCCGAGCCCAACTGCGCGGCGATCTGGTAATCCGGCACGCGCGTCACGCCCATGCCCGCTTCGGCGGCGGCAATCGCGGCATCGTTGGTATTGCAAAACAGCGCCGGGCCGACCCGCACCACGATATCGCTCGCGATGCCGAAGCGCCATTCGCCCGCGGCCCAGCCCGCCGTCGCACCGACGACGCGGTGGCGCGCGAGCTCGTCGGGCCGCTCCGGCACGCCATGCTGGCGCAGATAATCGGGCGACGCGCACACCACCCGCCGCACCGTGCCGACCATGCGCGCCACGTAGCTGGCATCGGGCAGATGTCCGATGCGCACGGCCACGTCGATGCCCTCCTCGACCAGATGCGTCATGCGATCGACGAACAGCGCATGGCCGACGAGCTTCGGATGACGTTCGAGAAACGCGTTGAGAATCGGCAGCACATGCATGCGCCCGAACAGCACGGGCGCGGACACGGTGAGCGTGCCGGTGGGCGCCGAATACGAACCGGCGGCCGCCGCCTCGGCCTGCTGCACTTCCGCGAGAATGCGGCGGCAATCGTCGAGGTAGCGCTCGCCCATTTCGGTGAGCTTGATCGAGCGCGTCGTGCGCACGAACAGGCGCGCGCCCAGCATGTCCTCCAGCAAGGCGATGGTGCGGGTGACGGTGGGCGGGCTCGCGTTGAGCAGGCGCGCCGCGCCCGCGAAGCCGCCGGCCTCGGCAACCTTCACGAAGACGGTCATGGCGTGAAAGCGGTCGATGATGTTCCCCTCTCCGGGTGGCCCCGGCGCAAAGCATTGTTTCGGCCGCCGCATGATATCCGGGCGGCGCCGGCCCGTTACGCGCGCAGCATTCGAAAAAACAAAAGAGTGCATTCCACCGATTGGCCGTTCCGCCGAACGATGCGACTCCTTACGCTTCAGTCATCCGGGCGGACTGGCCGCCGGGGCCTAACGAAATTGCACACGAGATTGCACGCATGAAACTCTACTACGACGCATTGTCCGGACACTCGCATCGCATCCGGCTGTTCCTCTCGCTGCTCGACCAGCCGGTCGAGATCGTCAACGTCTCGCTCGCTGCAGGCGAACACAAGCAGTCCGAATTTCTGAAGCTGAATCGTTTCGGACAACTGCCGGTTCTGGAAGACGACGGCACCGTGCTGGCCGACTCGGCCGCGATTCTGGTCTACCTGGCCAAGCACCTCGGCAAGACCGACTGGCTGCCCGAGGACGCGCTCGGCGCGGCCAGGGTGCATCGCTGGCTCTCCGTGGCCTCGGGGGAGATCGCCTACGGCCCGTCCGCCGCGCGGCTGATCACGCTGTTCGGCGCGAAGCTCGACGCGCAGGAAGTCATCAAGCGCTCGCACGACATCCTCAAGCTGATCGACGCCGAACTCGACGGCCACGCGTGGATCGCCTCCGCGCAACCGAGCATCGCCGACGTGGCGCTGTACAGCTACATCACGGCCGCACCGGAAGGCAACGTGGATATCTCCGGCTACGCCAACGTCAACGCCTGGCTCAAGCGCATCGAGGCGCTGCCCGGCTTCGTGCCGTTCGCCCGCAACGCCGTCGGCCTGCGCGCGGCGGCCTGACGCTCCTTCCCGCCGCGACCGCGAGCCGATCATGTCGAATAACTCGTCGTCGCCGGGCTGGGGCCTGGACGCATCGCCGTTTCACGAAGGCGAGCTGGCCGTGCAGGAGCGCGTGGGCGTGCGCGAGAAGATGGCGGTGACGGGTCGGCAGGTCGTGCGGGAATACCTGACCGGGCAGCATCGGGAATTCTTCGGACTGCTGCCGTATATCTTCGTCGGCTCGGTCGATGCGCAAGGCCGGCCGTGGGCGTCGATCCTGCTCGGCCACACCGGCTTTCTCGACGCCGTGGACGCCCATACGGTCGCCGTGCAGGCCCGGCCGCTGCACGGCGATCCGCTCGCCGACAACCTGCGCCTCGGCGCGGAGATCGCCATGCTCGGCGTGCAGCTTCATACGCGGCGGCGCAACCGGTTCTTCGGCACGATTTCCGCTCTCGACACGGACACCTTCACGGTGGCGGTGCGCCAGACGCTCGGCATCTGCCCGCAGTACATCCAGGGGCGCGAGCCGACGTTTCACCGCGATCCGCTGCAGGCCGCCGCGACGCCGGTGCATCGCCAGCCACGCCTCGACGCGCCGGTGCGCGCCATCATCGAGCGCGCCGATACCTATTTCGTGGCGTCGTCGAACCTGCAAGAAGGCGCGGGCGTCGCGCGCGGCGCCGACGTCTCGCATCGCGGCGGGCGGCCCGGCTTCGTGCGCGTCGACGACGACGCCACGCTGACCGCGCCCGAGTTCGTCGGCAATTTCATCTTCAACACGCTTGGCAACTGGCAGCTCGACAATCGTGCAGGACTGCTGTTCATCGATTTCGAGCACGGCGACCTGGTGTATCTGGCCGCCCGCGCCGAAATCATCTGGGACGGCCCGGAAGTGCGCGCGTTCGCCGGCGCGCAGCGGCTGGTCCGCTATCACATCGAGCAGGTGGTGCGCGTCGAGGCGAGCCTGCCCGCGCACTTCTCGCCGCCCGAGGATTCGCCGCTGCTGGCGCGCACCGGCAGTTGGCGCGACGTCGCGCAAACGCTCGAAGCGGAGCGCCTGCGCAATGCATGGCGGCCGTTGCGCATCGCGCGCATCGTCGACGAAACCACGCAAATCCGCTCGTTCCACCTGGAGCCGGCCGACGGCCCGGGCCTCGCCGCCTACACGCCGGGGCAGTTCCTGCCGATCCGCGTGCAGCCCGCAGGCTGGCGCGAGCCGGCCACTCGCACCTACACGCTGTCGAGCGCACCGGGCGGCGCGAGCTATCGCATCACCGTCAAGCGCGAAGGCGCGGGCGGCATCTCGGGCTGGCTGCACGACCACGCGGTGGTGGGCACCGTGATCGACGCGATGGCGCCGCGCGGCACGTTCCGGTTCGAGGCGGACCCGCGCCGCCCGGTGGTGCTGATCTCGGCCGGCGTCGGCATCACGCCGATGATCGCGATGGTCGACAGCCTGCTCGTCAACCAGGGCCGCACGCTGCATCACGCGGCGATCTGGTTCGTGCATGGCGCGCGCCACGCGCACGCGTTCCGCGCGTTCCTGAACGACAAGCAGGCGCGCCACGGCAACTTCCACGCCCACGTGCGCTACAGCCGGCCGCGCCCCGAGGACACGCTCGGCCACACGCACGACAGCGAAGGCGTGGTGGACATCGCGCTGCTGAAATCAATCTTGCCGTTCGACAACTACCAGTTCTACCTGTGCGGCCCGGCCGCGTTCATGCAATCGCTCTACGACGGCCTCACCGACCTCGGCGTGCCCGACGCATCGATCCATTTCGAGAGCTTCGGCCCCGCCTCGGTCGCGCGCCGCAAGGCGCACGCACCGGCCGACGACGCCGAGGAATCGATCGTCGTCACGTTCGCGAAATCGGGCAAGACCGCGCGCTGGCGGCCGTCGCACGGCTCGCTGCTCGATCTGGCCGAGGCGGCGGGCGTGCCGACGCTGTCCAGTTGCCGCGTCGGGCTGTGCGGCACGTGCTCGGTCGGCATCGTCGGCGGGTCGGTCGATTACGCCGAGCCGCCCGGCCACGAGATCGCGCCGGGCACGGCGTTGATCTGTTGCGCCACGCCGCACCCCGGCCCGCATCTCGACGGCTCGCTCGACCGCGAAGGCGTGTCGCTCGACCTCTGATTCGGCGCGCCGCCACCGCATTCCTCGAATCCGACCTGCATCCGAAGGAGCAAACGATGAACGACGATCCCTCCCGCAACCTGCCCGCCGGCTATCTGCCGCCGAAGGTATGGAGCCCGAAGGCCGATACCGGCGGCGCGTTCGGCAGCATCAATCGCCCGACCTCGGGCGCGCGGTTCCAGCAAGCGTTGCCGGTCGGCAGGCATCCGCTTCAGCTTTACTCGCAGGGCACGCCGAACGGCCAGAAGGTCACGATCCTGCTCGAAGAACTGCTCGCGGCGGGCCACGCGGGCGCAGAGTACGACGCGTGGCTCGTCGATATCTTCAAGGGCGACCAGTTCGGCAGCGGCTTCGTGGAGATCAATCCGAACGCCAAGATCCCGGCGCTCGTCGATCGCTCGGTCGAGCCGGCCATCCCGGTGTTCGAGAGCGGCGCGATCCTCGTCTACCTCGCCGAACGCTTCGGCGCGTTCCTGCCCACCCAGACGCGCGCGCGCACCGCCACGTTCAACTGGCTGATGTGGCAGATGGGCGCCGCGCCGTTCGTCGGCGGCGGCCTCGGCCACTTCTATGCATACGCGCCGATCAAGATCGAATACGCGATCGACCGCTACGCGATGGAAACCCGGCGCCAGTTGCATGTGCTCGATACGCATCTGGCCTCGCACACGTTCCTCGCGGGCGACCAGTACACGATTGCCGACATGGCCGTGTGGCCGTGGTATCCGGGCAGCCTGTACGGCGTGTACGGCACGCATGAATTCCTGGCGGTCGATCAATACCCGCATCTGCTGCGCTGGTACGACGCGATCGCCGCGCGTCCGGCCGTGGCGCGCGGCCGGATCGTCAACCGCACCTCGGGCGCACCCGGCACGTGGTTGCGCGAGCGTCACGACGCCAGCGATTTCGATTTGCCCGCTCGACACGACCACCCGCCCTCATCCGCGAACCCAGGCTGAACCGCCCACGGCCCCGCGTCCGGAATCCACCGGACTCACCACCCCACCCGCCGTGGGGTCATTCCACCCGCCCATTCGACTATTTAAATAAAAATAATTATCATTCGCATTCATAAAGCAGCACCAAGCCTGCCCCATCCGAGGACCCGAGAGGAACGTCATGCACACCGCCACCGCCGCCCCACCCTCCCGCGCAGACGACCGCGACGAGCTCGCGCGCTGGCGGCGTTCGATCACCTGGGGCAACCGCGCGTTCGACGAACGCGACTACGCCGCCGCGCTCGCCCATTACGATGCGGCAGTCGCGGTGGCGGACGCCATGTACGGCCGCGTCGGCGACGCCGAAGCCGGCACGGCCGCGTGGGTGGTCGCGCATCACAACCTGGCCGACACCTACGCGCGGCTCGGCCGCCACTGCGACCAATGCCGCCATCTGTGCGCCGCGCACGCGCGCCTCTGCGACACGGTGAACGGCGCGGCGCTGCCGATCCGCTGGCAAACCGCCGCGCAACGCCATTGCCGCCGCACTTATGCCGAACTGACGCACTACGTCGCGGGCCATCCCGACGACGACGCCGCCCGCAGCGCCTGCCAGCTCGGCGCGGCCGGCCCGGTGCATGCGCTGACGCGCCAATAGCCAGCCGCCCGACCCAAGCCATCGAACCCGCCGAACCCACCGCATCACCACCCGGAGCCGACCATGCCCTACACCCTGCCCCCGCTGCCCTACGCCTACGACGCGCTCGAACCGCACATCGACGCGCAGACGATGGAGATCCACTACTCGAAGCATCACCAGGCCTACGTGAACAACGTCAACGCGGCGCTCGAAGGCGCGGGCCTGCCGTTCCCGAGCATCGAGGAACTGGTGTCGGGCATCGAATCGCTGCCCGAGGCGGTCCGCGGCGCGGTGCGCAACAACGGCGGCGGCCACGCCAACCACAGCCTGTTCTGGAGCGTGATGACGCCGAACGGCGGCGGTGCGCCGCAAGGCCGTCTCGCCACCGCGATCGACACCGATCTCGGAAGCTTCGATTCGTTCAAGGATGCGTTCACGAAGGCCGCGCTGACGCGCTTCGGCAGCGGCTGGGCCTGGCTCAGCGTGACGCCGGCCAAGAAGCTGGTGGTGGAGAGCAGCGGCAACCAGGACAGCCCGCTGATGACGGGCAACACGCCGATCCTAGGCCTCGACGTCTGGGAACACGCGTATTACCTGAAGTACCAGAACCGTCGCCCCGAATACATCGCGGCGTTCTACAACGTGGTCAACTGGGCCGAGGTCGCGCGCCGCTACGACGCCGCGCTCGGCTGATCCACGCGCCCGCCCGCACGCACGGATCGGGCGCACCACGAAAAACGGCCGCCATCGCTGGCGGCCGTTTCGTTTGTCGACTGCTTCGTTATCTTCGAATCACGCCAAGCAGCAGCGTCACGATGAAGATGATGACGAAGATGAAGAACAATATCTTGGCGATTTCAGCGGCGCCGGCTGCAATGCCGCCGAAACCGAAGACCGCCGCGATGATGGCGATGATAAAAAAGATCACTGCGTAGCGAAGCATGTCTACCTCCAGGTTGAAAAACGATTCCCATGTCGTGAAGCGCTCAGGCCGTCACGACGTTCTCTTGTGTTGCGGCTTGTCCTTGGTCCGGGTCGCGGCCATGTCCTCGAGTTCGCGCTCGCTCATCGAGTCGTGCATGTCGCGCGACGCGCCCTTCAGATCCTTGACCCGTGTATCTCCACGCTTGGCCGACAATGCCGCGCCGGCCGCGTGCTGTTGCGCTTGCGATTTCGCTTTCATGGCCGCCTCCTCGTTCAGCATGACTGATGGATGGGATGGGAAATTAGAACTGCACGTACCGCGATGAAACGCGTGCTCAAATCGGCACGCGACGACGCAGTTCGGCCGGCAGGATCTTCATCGCCTGCCGGTACTTGGTGACGGTGCGCCGCGCGAGCACCACGCCGCGCCCCGCCAGCCGATGCGCGAGCGTGACGTCCGACAGCGGCTCGCCGGCCGCCTCGGCCGTGATCATTTCGCGGATCAGCACCTTCGCCGCCGCGGCCGAACAGGCACCGCGCCCCGCCGCTTCGAGCTTGCGCGGGAAGAAATGCTTGAACTCGAACACGCCGTGCGGCGTCGCCATGTACTTGTTGCCCGTGGCGCGCGAAATGGTGGACTCGTGCAGATCGAGCTCCTCGGCGATGTCGCGCAGCACCAGCGGCTTCAGCGCGATCGCGCCGTAGCGGAAGAAATCACGCTGCCGCGCGACGATGCATTCGCCGACGCGCTGGATCGTATCGAAGCGCTTCTGCGCGTTGCGGATCAGCCAGCGCGCTTCCTGCAACTGCTGACCGAGCGGCGACTGCACCGATTCGCTCGATTTCGCAAACAGCTCGGCATACAGCTTGTGCACGCGCGCGCGCGGCATCACGGCCGGGTTGACCGTCACGACCCAGCGTCCATTCACCTGGCGCACGATCACGTCGGGCACCACGTAGTCGCCGCTCGCGCTGCCGTAATGATTGCCGGGGCGCGGATCGAGCTTGCGCACCAGCGCGCAGGCCGCACGCAGCGTGCGTGTATCGCAGCCGATGCGGCGCTGGATCTCGGCCGTCTCGCGACGAGCCAAGCGTTCGAGATGATGTTCGACGATGGTCTTGGCGCACTCCACATCGGGGCGGCCGGCCGGCATCGCGTTCAGTTGCAGCAGCAAACATTCGGATAACGAACGAGCGGCCAGGCCCGGCTTGTCCACCGACTGCACCAGCCGCAGCGCCACCGTCAGTTCCTGCTCGTTGAAGCAGACATCGGAATCGGCCACCGTCTCGGCCAGCTCGGTAAGCGTCTGGCGCAGGTAGCCATCGTCGTCGAGCGCGTCGATCAACGTGCGCGCCGCCGCGCGGTCGCGCGGGTTCAGCGGATAGAGGCACAGCGCCTCGTGCAGGTGCTCATGCAGCGACGGCTCCATCACGATCCGCTCCGACGGCTCCAGGTCGTAGCTGTCGCCCGAGCGGCGCATCGCGCTGCCGCGCATCGAGGTCTCGGCGGTGTACGACATCTCGTTGTCGCGCGGCCCTTCCTCCGCGGTCACCAGGTTCGGCGCATCGGCCGATTCGGCGGATTCCGCGGCCTGTTCGGCTTGATCGAACGGCGTGCGCGTGTCGTCGTCGCCCGATACCTGAACGTCTTCCAGGAACGGGTTGGTGTCGAGCGCCTGACGCAACTCTTGCTGAAATTCGAGCGACGATAGCTGAAGCAGCCGAAGCGACTGTTGCAACCGCGGCGTCAGCGTCAAGTGTTGTCGCATCTGTAGCGCGAGCGTGGACATCGGGTGCTCCTCGTCGATTGATTGATCCTGTCCCGACTTTCGCAACATTCGTACCAGGTTGCTCGAGCCTTGATGGACAAGGGCTCGACCTGCAGGCCGCAACACGCGTCACCGCCGACAAGGCATTTTTTACAAGCGGGTTCGCAAGATTTGGACCGTGAGCACGACACGCCATGCAATGCGCTGTTGCGTGACGCGAAGCACGCGTATCGGTGGCGCGCCCGCGACCGCGCGATCACGCGCGGGCACGAGTTCTGCTGGATGGAATCGCCCGCCGACCGCGCGGGCGCGGCGAGGGGGCATCGAAAAATGCGTTCGCCGCCGGGCTTCGGCCCGCTGGCCGCACGTCGTCGCGCGCATCGCGCCCGGCGACGCGCAAGCACAGAATCCAATCAGATCGGAGAACAAGACATGAAGGCAATTCGTACCCTCGCGGTAATGGCATCGGCCGTGGCGATGCTGGCCGCATGCGGCGGCAACGACGGCAACGACATCGGCACCATCATCGGCACCGCGAAGCCGCAGGCGCGCTTCATCAACGCCGTGCCGCTCGGCCCCAATCTGGACTACTACCTGAACAGCAAGCTCAACACGGCGAACGTGGCCTACAAGGGTGTGACGCGTTACGCCGATCTCGACACCGGCAACCAGACCACCTCGTACAACTCCACCGGCAGCAACACCGCGATCGCCTCGCAGGCCTTCTCGACCGTGAACGGCCATCACTACACGACGATCGCGCTGCCGAGCACGTCGAACTCGATCGCGGAGATCGACGATCCGTACGCCAAGGGCCTGCTGTCGGACAAGGCGCGCGTGCGCGGCTTCAACGCGTCGCCGAACGCGCAGAACCTCGACATCTACGTGGTCAATGCGGGCAGCACCAATATCAGCGCGAGCAACCCGACGCTGGCGAACGTTTCGTATCAGAACGCGGTGCCGGCCTCGACGCAGGATTCGCTCTATCTGTCGGGCGGCAGCTATCAGGTGATCGTCACGACCGCCGGCTCGAAAACGCCGATCCTGACCACCCCGGCCGTCTCGCTGGCCAACAACGCCGACTGGCTGGTGCTGACGATTCCGGCCGGCGGCATCAGCGACGTGGTGCCGAACGACATCCACGTGCTGATCGCGCAGGGCAACGAGGCCGATGCGTCCGCGCAGGAACTCGGCCCGCAATAAACCGGCTGCTCACGCAAAAACGCCGCCGGCGCGAGCCGGCGGCGTTTTCGTATCGGCGGCGCGGCACGCGCCGTCAGCGCTTGGCGGCGTCCGACGGTTCGAGCCGGATCACGCGCTCGGTGCGCGCGCCATAGGTGCGGCCCGCATCGATGATGCCGGCCGCGCTGACCTGCCAGCCGAGCCGCGTTTCCACGGCCGGCGAGCCGTCGCCACGGCGGCTCGCGAAACCGGCCAGGCCGTCGTCGGACGTGACCACGCTGTCGTCGAGCGAGGCGTTCGAGTGGATCTCGTTGTCATGCCAGAGCGGCGCGTCGCGATGCGCATCGAAGCTCTTGCCGTCGACGTCCACGCAACTGTCGGACGCGCCCATGTTCGCGTTGTCGAGCGTGACGATGCGGCTCGCCGCGCGGCGTACCGGATCGCCGTGTTCACGTTGCGCATAGCGCTCGCGATCGATCGCCGGCAAACCGGTGGGCGTTTTCGAGGCGATCCGTTCGGGCGTGAGCCTGCGATCGCCGGCCGCTACCGGCGCGCCGCCGATCGCGGGCGCGGGCGTCTTCACCGGATTGGCTTCGGTGTGCGAATGATTCCGTGCCTGTTCCATTGTCTCCTCCTGGTCGGGGTGCCTTGCGCCGCGCGGGGCAAACCGCGCGGCAGGCATGGATGCAGCATCAGCAGTAGTTGGCGAGACGACGCCGGACAATCCTTAGAACTGGTAATTGACCGAGACGTCCGCCACACCGTTGGTCGAGCGCTGCGTGAGCGGGCTGTTGCGTGCGCTGCCCACCAATTGCTCCAGCGCGCCATCCACCGTGACGAACCAGTGCTTGCGGACGAACCACACCATCGTCATGCCGACACCGTACGATTTCAGGCCTGCTTTCGCAGAATACGGCCGGTAGCCGCTGCGTGTCGATGCCTGCTGGTTGATGCCGAACCAGCTGTTCATATAGTTCGAATCGGCGAACGACACGGTCGGGCCGGCAAACCAGAAGAACTTCTCGGAGCTGCCCGGCAGCGGCATGTAGGCCGACAGATCGCCCACCCAGCCGTTCGAGCCGCCGATGCTGCGCCGCACATCGGCGCGCAGCACGATCGGCAGGTTCTTCGAGATCACGTAGTCGCCCGACAGCTTGATCAGCGGTGCGGGATTGATGTTGGGCAGGCCGTTCAGGTGGCCGAGATCGTCGGCGGAGCGGCGGCCAAGATCGTAGTTGATCGACAGCGTGGTGCGCCAGTTCTGGCCCTGCGCGAAGTTCACGCCGAGCCCCTCGCCCGTCGACAGGAAAAACAGGTCGCGGTAGCGCACGTCGAAGTTCGGGCCGGCCTTCACGCGGTATTGGTCGGAGCCTTCATAACGCGGCTGGAACGAGGAGGCGGCGCCAAAACGCACCGACCACTGCTCGGGCGGCTTCGGATCGAACACCTTCTGGAGCGTGACGCCGGCCGAATACTGCCATTCGCCGAGCGGTGACGGGGTCTGCGCGCGAGCCGAGACGGCAGCGGCGCAGCAGACGGCGAACACGGTGAGCCGAGACGGCACGATCGCGCGGCGCGGCAACATCACCGGGCGGGGCGCAGACAGGGAAACGGAAACGGCACGGCGTCGAATCATCAGCTCATCCTCTTTATGTAATCGGTTCTTCCGGGAGCGTGCCGCCCCGCTGCTGCGCGGGTGCCGTTGCCCATGTTACTCGCGGCACGCGCGTTGCGGGTGCCGGCAAGCAAGCAGGTTCGCCACGCACGAACCGCTCCCTTTCGTCTGCCTCGGGTCTGCCCCCGGTCCGCCTCCGTCTCGCCGGCAACCCGCCCGCCACCTCCCCACGCGCTCGGGCGGTTCGCGCGACGGCGGATCGCCCTCGGGCGGTCGCGGCGTCGGCGGATCGGTCGGCCCGGGGTCGCCCTCGTCGGGCGGCGGGTCGGGATCGATCGCGGGGTGAGTCGGCTCGGGACGATGCAGCGAGATGCCGGCAGGCCGACCGGCGAATCGCGATGCACCGTACACGGCGAACTGGGCAAACGAAGCGGAAACAAGCGCCACGGTCGGTCCTCCGGATGCAAGACAGCGGGCATTACTGCAATTCGCATGCCATGCGCGCTGACACCCGCGCCATCAGGCCGGCAGCCCGAGTCGCACCCGCAAGCCGCGACCGGGTCGACGGTTCGTGGGCATTCCTTACATCCGGCACTGAAAATTTTTCAGTTTTGAGACAGTCATCGACGTGACGCCGTGATGGCAGGCCGGCAAGCGGGCCGGCATGGAGCTTGCGCCACAGAATCACGAACCTACCGGAGGACCTGCGATGCCATCCCTTACCCACCCCGCTTCGCGAACCGAGGGCGCCGGGAGCAAGCCGGCGCCGAACGAGCGCGGCGCGGAACGCAGCACGACGCGCCGCGACGAGAAACAGATCGACAAGGCGCTCGAAGACACCTTCCCGGCCAGCGATCCGCCGGCCACCGGCGGCGTGACGCGGATCGATCCCGTGCCGGCCCACCAGCCGCCGGACCGCGGCGAACCGGGCTCGCCCTGAGCAAGGCGCGCAGCCCTTTCAGCAAGGAGGTCGATGATGAATCTGCATTCCGAAACCCGCACCGGCGAACGCATCGTCGGACGAGCCGACCCGTCGGCAGGCCCCGGCCCGGACGTGATGGCCGCCGCGACGCTCGACGGCAATCGCGTGTATGCGACCGACGGCGAGCACGTCGGTCACATCAAGGACATCATGCTCGACGTGCGCGGCGCACGCATCGCCTATGCGGTGCTGTCGAGCGGCGGCGTGCTCGGCATCGGCGACAAGCTGATCGCCGTGCCGTGGCATGCGCTGACGCTCGATACCGATCGCAAGTGTTTCGTGCTGGCCGCCACCGCGCAGCAGGTGCGCGCGATGCCCGGCTTCGATCGCCATCACTGGCCGTCGTTCGCCGACCCGGCCTGGGCCGAGCCGCCCGCGACGAACCAGCCGGCCGCCGCGGCCACCGGCTGGGACCCCGACGATATCGGTCACTTCGATGTGGATACCGGGCTCGACATCGACGCCCCGCCGCACGAAAGCGCGCCGAACCGGCCCGAGCCGCGCGACGGTCGCCATTGATCGATCAGGCGGTCATGTTTGAAGGAGCGTCCCGTGTGGGGACGCTCTCTTTTGTCCGCGCGATGCGGGCGCGGCAACCGGGGGCTTCAGCGGCCCACTTCGCGCGCGAGCTTCTGGGCCAGGCCCAAATGCTGGTGCAGCATCGGCAGGCTGTCCTGTGCGAACGCGCGCAACTCGGTCGAATGGCCGCCGCGCGCCTCGGCCGAAAACAGCCGGATCGCCTGCCGGTGCGCGCCCGGCCCGGCGATCGCCACGTAGGCCACGTCGAAATCGTGGCCGTGCTTGTTGCGCAGCGCGTCGATGTCGGGATCGACGATCATCGCGGCCTGCGCCGGCACGCCCTCCTTCGCGGCAAGCGTGCGCAACTGCTCGTTGGCGCGGCCGTGATCGTCGAGCATCTTCTTCGCGAACACACGCACGGCCGGCGATTCCGAGCGCTCGATCGCCAGTTGGCTCGCCTGCACCTCGCGTTTGCCGGCGAGCGCGGCCTTGTCGACGAATTCGGGATCGATGCCCTGCGGGCGCTTGGCGATCTCGCTGTCGCCCACCGGCGAGGCCGGCTTGACGATTTCGGCGCCGACGCTCGGGCTGGCGGCGGGCGGGTTGTGCGGCACCGGGTTCGGGTCGGTCTGGGCCGAAGCGGCGCAGGCCGCGCCCAGCGCGACGGCCAGCGTGGCCGCGCGCAGGCGTGTCGTGACTCGACTCATCCTCGCTCTCCTCGTGAAATCGGACTGCGGCTGGATGACGACGTCGCGCTTACTTCGCGAGGATCGTCAGTTGGTCCTGCACCGAACGCACGCCCTTCACGCTCTTGACGGCCTGCACGGCGAGCGGCTTCTGCGCCTCGTCGGGCACGCTGCCGGTCAGCGTGACACGGCCCTGTTTGGTGCTGACGTGAACATCGCCGGACGACAGCCCATCGGTCCCGACCAGGGCCGCCTTCGCCTTGGTGGTGAGGGTCATGTCGCGCATCGACGCGCCGGCCGAATGCGTGGCCGACGCCACCTCGTCGCTGGCGGCCGCGTTCGCGTCGAGCGAGGCGGTCGCGCAGAACGCGGTGGCGGCGGTCAGGGCGATCGCCAGCAGGCCGCGCGCGGAGCGCGGAGCGACACGGCGGCGGTTCAATGAACGATGCGGGCGTTGACCTTCGGTGCGGTGCTTCATCGTGACCTCCAGGAATCGGGCCGGACGGGCCGGCGATATCGGGAGGCACGCAACGCGCGTACCCGGCCGCCCCGCCACGCCGGACAAGGCGAAGCGGGCGCGACGGTGCTTTTCGTCAAGCTGATTGCAAGATTTACGGAGCGGGGAACAGAAGCGGGAGAACGCGGGAAGAACGCGGCAGCCGTGCAACGTGGCCGCCGGCCCTCATTTGTCCATCGTGGAAGACGAGGACGGAGACGTCAGTGATCGCAGCGGCGCCTGCGTTGCGCGCAGGATCTCGCGCGCCAGCGTCTGCACATCGACCGGCTTGCACAGATAGCCGTTGAACCCGGCCGACAGCACGCGCCGTTCGTCGGCCTGCCCGGCATGCGCCGTCACGGCCAGCACCGGGGCGCTCGCGGCGGCGCGAGCGTCGCCGCGCAGCGCATCGAGCAGCCAGAAGCCGTCGCCGTCGGGCATCGCCAGATCGGACAGCACGATGGTGGGCCGCGCCGCGTCGAGCCGCGCCAGCGCGTCGCGCCCGGACGAGGCCACCACCACCGCCGCGCCGAGCGTGGCGAGCGCGGCCGCCAGGCTGGTGCGCGAGGTTTCATCGTCGTCGACCAGAAGAATGCGCTGGCCGGCGAGGTCGAGCCGCTCGCGCGTCAGCGTCGTGTCGCTGTCGCGGCTCGCCCACAGCACGGCGTCCGGCGTCTGCCAGCCGGCCGGCAGCGCCACTTCGAAACGGGTGCCGAGATCGAGGCCGGCGCTCGTCACGCGCACGCCGCCGCCATGCAGCTCGGCGATGTGCCGCACGATCGACAGGCCCAGCCCCAACCCGCGCTTGGACGACGCAGGCGAGCCCTCGGCCCGCCGAAACGCCTCGAACACGTGCGGCAGGAAATCGGCCGGCACGCCCTGCCCGGTGTCGCTCACCGTCAGCAGCGCGCGCGAATCCTCGCGGGTCAGCCCGATCGTCACGCGGCCGCCGCGCGGCGTGAACTTGAACGCGTTGGACACCAGATTCGACAGCATCTGCCGCAGCCGCTCGGCGTCGCCCGACACGATGCAGGTGTCGAACGTGCAATGCGTGTCGAGCTGCACGCCGCCGCTGCCGGCGGTGGTTTCGAACGAGACGGCCACATCGTTCATCACCCGCACCAGATCCACCGGCATCGGATCGAGCCGCAGCTTGCCGGTGGCGAGCGAGGACGCATCGAGAATATCGGCCACCATCCGCGACAGCGAACGCGCGCTGCGATCGATCGCGTCGATCGCCTGGCGTTGCAGCGCGCCGTCGATCGGGTTGCGCATCACCTCGACCCAGCCGTAGATCACGTTCAGCGGCGTGCGCAGCTCGTGCGAGACGACCGCCAGCAGCTCGTCCTTGAGCCGGTTCGAGGTGTCGGCCAGGCGCCGCGCATCGCGCGCGCCGCGCAGCCGGTGATCGGCACGGCGGTCGCGGCGGCGCTGCACGCGCGTGTCGCGCAGCGTCAGCGACAGCGCCACGCAGCGTTCGGCTTCGTCGAACACCGGCGAGGCGCCGAGCGTCGCGCGAAACCGCGTGCGGTCGGCGCGCAGGCACAGCAGGTCGAGCCCGGCCACGGCCTCGCGCATCTCGGCCACGGCGACGGTCAGCGGATGCCGCGCCTGCCAGCGCGGCGCCACCAGCATGCCGACGTCGCGTCCGAGCGCATCCGCCTCGGCATAGCCGAACATGCGCTCGGCGGCCGGATTCCAGCTCGTGATCAGGCGATCGACGCCCACCCCGATGATCGCGTCGGTCGAGGCATCCACCAGCCGCCGCAGCATCCGGTTCGCCATCGTGCGTTCCTGATCGGCGCTGACGTCGCGCAGCACCAGCACCGCGCCGCCGCGCGCACCGTCGGCATCGCACCGCGGCGACACCGACATCGACACCGGAATCCGCGCGGCCTGCCCCGCCGGCCTCAGCCATTGCAGGTCGGCCGCGCCGCCCTCGCCACCGGCCAGCACGCGGTCGAGCTGGACCGAGCGCACGCGCTGGTCGTCGCCGTCGTAGGCATGGAACACGTCGTGGAACGGCTGGCCGCGCGCGGCGTCGGCGTCATGGCCTGTCAGCGCGGCGGCCGCGGCATTCAGATAGGTGATGCGGGCCGCCGGATCGGTGACGATCACGCCCTGCGTCAGCGAGGCCAGCGTGGTTTCGTAGTCGCGGCGCTGCGCGGCTTCGCGGCGGCGCAGCGCATCGTTGGTGAGCCGGGCATGACGCAGCGCCGCCACCACCGCGCTGACCACCCCCGACACCAGCAGGAACATGCCGATTTCCAGCGCCTGCATGGCGCCGGATATCGGATAGGCCTGCGGGTCGCTGACGAACAGCAGCCAGATCAGCAGCGCGCCGACGAGCGACGCCACCAGGCCGGCACCGAACGAGACGGTCCAGGCGATGCCCGCGATGAACGGGTAGTACAGCACCAGCGGCATGTTCGGGCCGCCGAAATGGACGAGCAGCGACTGCAGCACGGTCGGCATCGCGACGAGTGCCGCAACGATCACGCCATTGCGCATCCAGCCTGCTTCGAGTTGATTCATCTGATCGGCTCCCGTCCGCACCGCTTGGGCCGGACGCATCCCTTACCATCCGGGCGGGTCGCTGCGCAGGTTTCGCGGCACGGCGGCACGCCGTGGCGCGCTGCGCTCACGACGGCGCCTTGTCCGCTGCCGTATCCGTCCTGTCGCTCTTGTCGCCGCCTTCGATCTGCGCCAGGCGGTTGTAGATTGTCTTGAGGCTGATGTCGAGCACCTCGGCCGCATGCGTCTTGACGCCACCGCATTGCGCCAGCGTGCCGAGAATCACGCGCCGATCCACCTCCTCCAGCGTGGTGCCGAACGCCACCGACACCGTGTCGTCGTCGGCCACCACCTCGCCCGACACCTCGGTCATGATCGGCGCCGGCAGCGTATCGATCACGTCGCCGTCGTTGAAGATGCTGGCGCGCTGCACAAAATTGCGCAGCTCGCGCACGTTGCCCGGCCATTGGTAGCCGGACAACGCCGCCAGTGCAGGAGCAGCAAAATGCATGCCGCGGCCGCTCTCCTCGTTGAGCCGTTCGAGAAACGCAGCGGCCAGCATCGGGATATCCTCGCCGCGCTCGCGCAGCGGCGGCAGCGTGATCGGAAACACGTTGATGCGGTGATAGAGATCGGGGCGCAGCTTGCCGTTGGCCATCGCCGCGTCGGTGTCGAGGTTGGTGGCCGCCACGATCCGCACGTCCACGTCGAACTCGCGCGACGAACCGAGCCGCGTCAGCCGCCCGGTTTCGAGCACGCGCAGCAGCTTGACCTGCGACTCCATCGGCATTTCGGTGATTTCGTCGAGGAACAGCGTGCCGCCGTCGGCGCGCTCGAAGAAGCCCTTGTGCTGGCGATCCGCGCCCGTGAAGCTGCCGCGGTCGTGGCCGAACATCTCGCTCTCCACCAGGTTCGCGGCGATCGCCCCGCAGTTGATGGCGAGGAACGGCCCCTTGCGGCGCAGGCTCAGGTCGTGGATCGTCTGCGCGGCCAGTTCCTTGCCGGTGCCCGATTCGCCCATCAGCAGCACCGACGCCTCGGTGCTCGCGACGCGGCTGATCGCGTCGTACATGGCCTGCATCGGCGGCGAATTGCCGAGCATGCGGCCGAAGCGGCCGAGCCGTTTCAGTTCGCCGCGCAGCGAGGCGATCTCCTCGTGCAGCACGCTGGTGCGCGGCACCCGCGCGAAGATGCTGTTCAGCCGCTGCATGTTGAGCGGCTTGACGAGGTAATCGGTGGCGCCGCGGCGCAGCGCGTCGATGGCGGTTTCGAGGCTGGCGTGGCCGGTGGTCAGCACCATCTCGCAGTGCACGCCCTTCGGCAATTCTTCGAACAGATCCATGCCGCTGCCGTCGGGCAGCATCAGGTCGCAGAGGATCAGGTCGGGCGTGTGGGTGGCGAGCAGCTTGCGCGCTTCGGCCAGTGTCGCCGCCGTGTCGCAGCTCAGTTGCTGCGTTTGCGCGAGCACCGAAAGCATCTCGCGGGTGTCGGCGTCGTCTTCGACGACGAGAATATAGGGCATTGACGCTCCGTCTCGGAACAACGCTCCGGCGGGCATCGAGGCCTCGCGCCGGGCAGCGTGCAGCAGGAGCACCGGGCGCTGAACAACCCGATGACGCCCGGAAAGGGTGACCGACGGCACGACGCTGTCGATCTTGGTAACGCCGACCGGGGCACCGGATCGGCCGCTTGGCCCGGCCTGTCGACTTGGCGTCCGGGGAGTATAGAGGACAACCTGTCGCACCCGGCCATTATCGTTTTTTTCTATCCGACCATACCAAGCGTATTGGAATTTTCAATTCATGAACCGCAGGCAGATTCGGCTACGCTTGCGCTTATCTTATAAAAATTACACGCTTCACGGGGACCGTGTACGGAGACACGCTCTTCCACCCGAGATCCAACATTCATGTCGAAAACATCCAGCGACGGCCGCCGTCTGGCCGGCTCCTCGCCGCGCATCCAGGCGCTGCTGTCGAAAATCGAGAAGGTTGCCGCAACCCGCGCAAGCGTGTTGATCGTCGGCGAAAGCGGCGCCGGCAAGGATATCGCCGCGCGCCTGCTGCACGATGCCAGCACCCGCGCGGGCGGCCCGTTCGTGGCCGTCAATTGCGGCGCGATCCCGGCCGAACTCGCCGAATCGCAGTTGTTCGGCCATGAAAAAGGCAGCTTCACGGGCGCGGCCGCCCAGCACATCGGCTGGTTCGAAGCCGCGGCGGGCGGCACGGTGTTCCTCGACGAAATCGCGGAAATGCCGCGCGACATGCAGGTCAAGCTGCTGCGTGCGCTCGAATCGAACACCATCATGCGGGTGGGCGGCACCGACACGATCCCGCTCGACGTGCGGATCATCGCCGCCACCCATCACAATCCCGTCGATGCGATCCAGGACGGCCGGCTGCGCGAGGATCTGTTCTACCGGCTAGCCGCGTTCGCGCTGCATGTGCCGGCGCTGCGCCACCGCGAGGGCGACGTCGAGGACATCGCGCGCGACCTGGTGGCCGGGCTCAACGCCCAGCACGGCAGCGACAAGGCACTGTCGGCGCAGGCGCTCAAGGCGCTGCGCGCCTATCCGTGGCCCGGAAACGTGCGCGAGCTGCGCAATGCGATCGAACGCGCCTTCATCCTGTCCGACGACCAGATCGAACTCGACCTGCCGCGCCAGGTGCCGCCGCGCGTCGACGTGCGCGACAACGTGATGTCGCTGCCGCTCGGCGCCACGCTCGCGCATGCGCAACAGCGCTTTATCGTCGCCTCGCTGCGTCATTTCGAGGGCGACAAGCCGCGCACCGCCAAGGCGCTCGGCATCAGCCTCAAGACGCTGTACAACCGGCTCGCGCTGATGCGCGAGCATGGCCTGGAGCAGGAACTCGAGGAAAGCGCGCGCCGCTGACGGCGCGCCGCCGCCCGGCTCAATGCCGGCGGTCGTCAGGCCCCGGCGCGACGGTGGCGGCATCGGGCTGCGCCGGGCCAGCCGGGCCGATCGCACCGGACGGCTGCGCGGCGGGATCGGGGCCGGCCAGCGGCGCGTCCCCCGAACCCGATCCGCCACGCGCCGCCGACTGCGGCACGTCGTCGGGCATGCGCCCGCGCACCACGCGCACGCGGTTGTCCACGTCGCGCACCCACACGCAGCTATCGGCCAGATCCTCGATCTCGTGCTTCATCCAGCGCTCGGGCACGGTGCCGTCGAGCCGCACGCAGCCCGCCTCCACCGCCACGCTGACCTCGCTCACGTCGATATCGATGGCAAAGGCCAGGCGCTCGCAGACATCCTCGCGAATCCGCTCGTCGGAACGCGTGTAGCCCTTCGGCCCGCGCAGGGGCTGCGCGCGGCGCTCGGCGTGGCGCGGGTGATAGGTGGGCGGCGGATCGTAGCGCGCGTGCGACGGCGCGCCGTGGCCACCGCCTTGCCACGCGTGCTGCTCGCTCTGCTCGTGCCGCTCGTGCCGTGGCGCATCGCCGTAGCGCGCGTCGCGGCGCGCAGCGTGCTCGCCCGCGTGGCCGCCATGCTCGCGTTCGCTGGGCGCGGCCGGCCGCGCGGGGCCGCCGCCGACGCGTACCGGGTCGCGCCGGGCATCACGCTCCCGCCCTCCTTCATCGGCCGCACCGCGCGCTCGCCGTGCCTCGCCCGCATCGTGCCGGGCGTCGTGCTCGCCGCGCTCGCGCCGCGCGTCGAAACGCTCGGCGGGCAGGCGCTCGCGGGCGTCCTGAAAATCGATGTCGCGTTCGTCGCTGCCCCAGTAAGCCCGTTCATTGCGCTCCTGCCAGTTCGCCGGCCCGCGCATGTCTCGCGAGCGATTCGGATGGCGTCGTTGCATCGCATACCTCCTCGATCGGTTGGGTGACCCCGGCGCGGATTCGGCCGGCGTCACCGTTTTTCATCATTTACTTCAAACGATATTGAAAGATTTGCCGGATCGACGGCGATGGCGCCGCGCGCGGGCGCCGGCCGTCGGCGCTCATGGCGCGTCGTCGTCCTGCTCCGCGTCGTCGCTGTCGGCCAGCCGGCCGGTGCGGTCCGGCTCGATGTCGGCGCTGTCGACGAAGTTCGAATCGCCGTCCGCCGACGCGCGCTCGCCCGTGCCGGCGCGGTCGGTGCCCGCCGCGCCGGCCGCCGCGCCGCGTTCGAGCGCATGGGCGTCGAGCTCGTCGTCCACGTCGAACGGGCGGCGTTTCGCGCCGCGCGTGTCGCTGCCGCTGTCCGACGAATCGCTCGGGCCGAGCGCGTCGGCATCGTTGCCGTTGCCGCCCGACGGATCGAGCGGTTCGTTGTCGGGGTTCAAGGTACTGCTCATAAAGCCTCCCGGTCCTGGTTAATCCAATGCGAAAACCCGCCGGCCGCACGCGGTGGCCGGCGGGGACGGGGGATCAGCCCCCCGACGCGGCCGAGGCCGGCGACGCACCGGCGGCACCCGACGAATCGGATGCGCCCGTGGCGTCGGAAGCCGCGCCCGGCGCCGTCATCGGGGCCGGCGATACGCCGCTGGCCGCACCCGGTTGCGACGTATCGCTCGATGCGGCCGGCGCACTGGCTGCGCTGCCGGCACTGCCGCTATCGCTCTGCTTCGAGCAGCCCGCCGCCGCGAGCAGCCCCGCACACAGCGCGCCCATGGCGAACGCGCGCCATACGGGTCGTGTCAGGGGTCGTGTCAGATCGTGTTGCATAAACCCTCCGGTCGTGGATGGACACCATGAGCCGCAAGACATGTGCCGCGCGCGGCCTGCCCGGCTGGCATGGCCGTTGCTGAAGGGAATGGATACGCCGCCGCATCCCTGGCCCTCTCGGCCGACGCGGCGTACCGGGCCGGCGTCGCCGCCGGAGCCCGGCCAAGCATGGAGGACTGACGCGTGACACAAGTGGACCTGCTCCGTTACCTCGTGACGAGCCAACTGGTCGCACGCATCCAGACCGGGCGCTGGATGCCGCCCGACCGTATCGTGGCGGCCACCCGCCTGTGGCTGGACAGCCATCGCGTGGAATGCGAGTGGCTCGACCGGATTCGCATCGCGATGGCCGCGCGCGGCCTGGCCAACGAGATCTACGACGTGGCCACCTCGGGCAGCGGCCCGGGCCTCGCCGACGGCCTGCTCGCCGACGAAGGCTCGCCGCAGATGGAAGCGCTGCGCGCGCGCTGCGAGCATTATCTGCAACGGCTGCACCGCGATTGACGTTCGGCGCGGCGCAATGCGATTCGGCACGAGCTTGCGCCGCGCGCCGAACGGCTCGGCGTGTCCGGTTGAAATCGATTCGAAACCCGATTGCAGGACGATGAATCGGGCGGCGCCGCCCGAAGCCATGCCTGGCGATTATCCGTTCGGTTCATGTTCCGATCGTGGCGGCTTCGATCGGTTGTGCCTTGCGCCCTCTCCCGCCGCGCCCGACATCCCTCCCGGCAGCCGTTCCGCGCCGAAGCGCAACCCTGTCGATAATCGTCTTCGGTTTTAATTCGCGGGTTTTCCCTTTCCCGTTTACCCGCCAATTCGCCAATAACAATCCATACGATCCTTTTCAAATTTCGATTGGCTGCACTATTTTTCTTTCCTGCGCTGCATTCCCCGCCATCCCCGCCGTTAACAAGAAAAAGAATAAATCCATCGTCAAATCGGCAAATAAAAGTCCGAATTGCATCGACTTTCCGGCAAGGGAACAGGGATGAAAGCAAGCGACAACACGGGGCGGGGAAACACGTCGAAATCGATTTCGGGAACGGGAGCCCGCAGCGGATCGCGCGCGATCCGGCATATCGGAGCGGGCCTCCTGGCGGCCGCCATACTGGCGCTGGCGGCCTGCGGCGGCGACGACAACAACGGCAGCCCCAGCGCGCTCGGCGCCGTTTCGAACCAGGCCTTCATCGACAACACCGCATACGCCACCGGCGCGGGCGCCAGCCTGAACCTGTGGCAAGTCAACGAATCGGCGGCGGTCATGCATCGCCAGTGGGCCGGCAACGGCAAGAGCGTCGATTACACGTCGACCACCGGCCATCTGAGCGCGCTGGCCCCGGACGGCACGCCCGAGGCCAGCCTGTCCTACGTGGCCTACACCGCGCCGAGCCAGGACGGCCAGCCGCGCCCCGTCACGTTCTTCTACAACGGCGGCCCCGGCTCGTCGTCGGTGTGGCTGCGGCTCGGCGCGTTCGCGCCCACCCGCGTGGCCACGCCCGATCCGCTCATGACGAACTGGCCCGACTTCCCGCTGGTCGCCAACGACGACAGCCTGATCGACACCACCGACATGGTGTTCATCGATCCGCCCGGCACCGGCTTCTCGGAAGCCATCGCGCCGAACACCAACCGGACGTTCTGGGGCACCGATGCCGACGTGGCCGTGATGCGCGACTTCATCCGCCGCTATATCGCCGTCAACCAGCGCACCAGCGCGCCGCTGTACCTGTACGGCGAGTCGTACGGCACGCCGCGCACCAACATGCTGGCGCTGGCGCTCGAATCGGCCGGCGTGAACCTGAGCGGCATCGTGCTGCAATCGTCGATCCTCAATTACTTCGCGGACCCCGGCGAAACCTACGCGATCACGGGCGGCAACACGGCCAGCGCGTCGCTGGCGCTGAAGGCCGCGACCGACGGGATGATCGGTTACTTCCTCGGCTACGCGCAGGTGGCCGCCTATTTCAACCAGGTGTCGCCCGCGCCGGCCGACCCGGCGCAATTCGCGTCGCAGATGCAGGCCTTCGCGACCGCCCAATACGCGCAGCTCGCGCAATACGGCCCGAGCTTCTTCTTCGCCGGCACGTCGCTGGTGCCCACGCCGACCTACCCCGACATCAACACGCTGTCGCAATGGTCGACGCAAACCAGGCTGTCGTTCGCCTCGCTGAGCGCGTATTTCGGCACGAAGTTCTACGGCCGCGCGCTGGTGCCCGGCTCGACCATCGGCCGCTACGACGGCCGCGTGATCCTGCCGAGCGGCGACCCGCGCCTGCAGGCGGATTCGGACCCGTCCGACATCCTCGTTTCGCAGCCGTTCACCACCGTGCTGGCCGCGCAGTTGCCGAACGAGCTCGGCTATCAGGCGCCGAACGCGACCTACGCCACGCTGAACAACGCCGTCATCAACGGCTGGGATTTCAGCCACGCCGGGCAAGCCGTGCCCGACACCATCCCGGACCTGCTCGCCGCGCTCCAGCTCGATCCCCAGCTGAAGGTGCTGTCGGCCAACGGCTATCACGACCTGGCCACGCCGTATTTCCTGACCGAGAACCAGCTCGCGCGCTTGCAGACCGTGCCCGGCATCGCGCCGAACCTGCAGATGACGTTCTACCCGGGCGGCCACATGATCTATCTCGACAACGACGCGCGGCCCCGCCTGCGTGCCGATCTGGCCGCGTTCTTCGCGAACCGGCCGATCGCCAACGCGCTGTCGCTCGCGCAATTGCCCGCGCCCTGGCCCGACGAAAGCCCGGCCGCCGCGCGAACCTCGGACACCGCGATCGCGGCCCGCTGATGCCGCTCCCCTTCTCGACGAGACACGCCATGCTCCATCCGCATCCGATTCCGCGCGGTATGTCATTCGCGGCACTGGGCCGCGCCGTTTCGTTGGCGGCCCGGGCCTTGGCGGTCGTGGCGGCCCCCGCGCTGGCGCTGCCCGCCGGCCCCGCCGCCGCAGCCGCGCAGCAGGCCGTGTCCACCCCGGCGCTGCTACAAGGCGGCGTCGATGGCCCGTTCCGGCCGCGCCAGCCGCTTGCCGCGCCCGCCTCGGCCACCACCGGCAGCGATCTGGCCCGGCAGGCCCGCTCGCGGCTCGCCGCGAGCCTGGCCACCAATGCCGCGCTGTCGGACGGCCGGACGATCACCGCGGCGCAGGCCCGGGCCAACGGCCTGCCGTTCATCGCGCGCCATTTCGACCAGATCGACACAGCCCACAGCGGGCGCGTGAGCCTGCAACAGGTCCGGCAGTATCTGCAACGCGAGCCGCAATAGGCGGCAGAGGGCGGCAGCTGGCCGCCATGCGCCGCGCGGCCTCTGCCTGGGCGCCACATCACAAGGCAACGGCAAACCGCTGCGCCGCCGTCGCGTTTTCGCTATGATCGAAACACGCCGCGCCGGCGATCAGGCTCAACCGGCTGCGGCGGGCCGGCTGCATGCGCACCGGCTTTCTCGCCACCAGAACAACAACATCACCGACTTGCGCCGTATGAAAGCACACCACCTCGCGGCCGCCGGCCTAGCCTGCGCCGCCCTGCTGACTGCCACCTCGCCCACCTTCGCCGCGGAGCCGAAAGCGCTCGACGCTGCGCTCGATTGCTCGTGGAACGGCCACAAATTCGTCGCGCCGCTGGCCGAAGCCGGCGACATCGACACCAAGCCGATGCACGTCGAGGCGAATTCGATGAACGCATTCCATACCGTCCACCCGCTGACGGCCTACGGCTTTTCGGTCTACGTGGTGCTCGGCTACCAGGAGAACGATCCGCTGTTCCAGCACGGCGACGGCGCGCAGATCGACCAATGGGGCTACGGCGTGGTGGTGCGCGGCTCGAAAAGCAGTGTCGAGGCCAAGGTGCGCGCCGCCGGCAGCACCGCCACCGTGAAGGCCGCATTCCCGTTCCTGACCGCCATCGTCTGCACGCCCTGAGCGCGGCGCTGGCCTCGGCCACATGAAAAAAGCGGCTGCATGCCCGACGCATGCAGCCGCTTTTTCATCGAACGCGCACTGCGCGCCCGGCGCTCAGGCCTCCGTGTACACCACGCGATACGGAATGCCGACCTTCTCCCACTCCGCCGCTTCCTGGCTCAGGCTGTAGTCGGTCAACGGGTTCTGCTCGACCCAACTGCCCGGCAGCCGCACCTCGTAGCCGCCCTTCTTGGCGTCCGACACCGAAATCTCGGGCAAGCCGGCATCGGTTCGGCGACGGCACAGCAGCGCCGCGAGGCGCAGGCAGAACAGCAGCGGCCATTCGACGTCGCGCGACTGCGAGAGCTTGCCGAGCTTGCCCGCATGGCCGAGCACCAGCGCCGCCAGGCGGGCCTGATCGGTGCGCGAGAAGCCGGGCATGTCGGCATTGCTGGCGATATAGGCCGAATGCTTGTGATAGGCGCTGTGCGAGATCGACAGGCCGATTTCATGCAACGCGGCGGCCCAGCCCACGAACGTGCGATCTTCCGGGCGACGGAGTTCCTCGGTCTGTTCGAGCTGGTCGTAGAAACTCGTGGCCAGCGAGGCGATCCGGTCGGCCTGGGCGCGATCGACGCCATAGCGGCGCGTGAAGCCCTCGACCGTCACCGCGCGCATGTCCTCGTGCTGCGCCCGGCCGAGCAGGTCGTACAGCACGCCGAGCCGCAGCGCGCCGTCGGTGGTGTCCACGTAATCGACGCCCAGTTCCTCGAACACCGCGAGCATGATCGACAGGCCGCCGGCCAGCACCGGAATGCGATCGGGCTTCAGCGCGACGAGCTTCAGGCGGTTGACGTTCTCGGCCTTGATGAGCGCGCGCTTCAAGCGTTCGAGCCCGCCGCGCGAGATGCCGTGCGTGATGCCGGCATCGTTGAAGCCGTTGCCCTCGACCAGCTCGGCCAGCGCGCGCGCCGTGCCCGACGAGCCGATCGCCTGATCCCAGCCGGCCTTCTTGTATTCGCCCGAGATGATCTGGATTTCGCGCTTGGCGGCCAGTTCGGCCTGCCGCATGGTGTATTCGTCGACGTTGCCGGCCGGGAAGAACTGGCGGCTGTGGCTGACGCAGCCGATATACAGGCTTTCCATGACGATCGGCGTGTAGTGCTGGCCGATGATGAATTCGGTCGAGCCGCCGCCGATGTCGACCACCAGCCGCTTGCCCGCATTGGCCGGCACCGAGTGCGCGGCGCCCGCGTAGATCAGCCGCGCTTCCTCGCGGCCCGCGATCACTTCGATCGGGAAGCCGAGCGCCGCTTCGGCCTCGACCAGGAATTCGCCGGCATTCTTGGCGACGCGCAGCGTATTGGTGGCCACCGCGCGCACGTGATCGGGGTGGAAATCGCGCAGGCGTTCGCCGAAACGCTTCAGCGCGTCCCAGCCCCGCTCCTGCGAGGCGCGATCGAGCATCTTGTCGCGCGACAGGCCTGCCGCGAGGCGAACCGGCTCGCGCAGGGCGTCGACCGGGTAAATCTGGCTGCCCGCAGGCGTTTCCTCGACGCGGCCGACAATCAGCCTGAAGCTGTTCGAACCGAGATCGACGGCGGCGAGTAGTTGCGGGGATGTGACCATCGGGTAGTTGCTCCGTTCTCGGCAGGCGAGCCGCCGCTACGCCAAACCATGACATTCAAACGCAGCATTTTAAATGCTGTCGCCGCCGCGGTGTCGGATCATCGCAGGCAATTGCAGCGCCGGCGAATGGTTTCGTTTGAAACAGACGATGAGATTTGCCGATTGCCGACGTATTATTTGCTGAACCATCCTGCATTGTCATCAATACGTCATCAAATCATGGAATGCCAGGACGTATCATTCGAAAAGAAGGTCAAATACGTCATCAATATGTCATTAAACCGTGAGAATTTCCGAGCACCCCTTCCTTCCCTCCGCACCTGACCAGCCCTCCACGCTGCCGATGTCCATCCGCTACCCGCTGCTCAACCGTGAACTGGGCATCCTCGGCTTCAACGAGCGCGTGCTCGCGCAAGCCGCCGATCCGCACGTTCCGCTGCTGGAACGGCTGCGTTTCATCTGCATCACCAGCAGCAACCTCGACGAATTCTTCGAAGTCCGCATGGCCGGGCTCCAGGAGCAGATGCGCGACAACCCGGGCGCACCGTCGCCCGACGGCATGTCGCTGCAGCATGTGTACGACCTGGTGGTGCAGCGCGCGCAACGCCTGGTCCACAAGCAATACGCGATGCTGCACGAGACCATCATCCCGGCGCTCGAAACCGAAGGCATTCATTTTCACGGCACCGACAGCTGGAGCGAGGCGCAGCTCGACTGGGCCCGCAACTACTTCCTCGACGAACTGCTGCCGGTGCTGACGCCGATCGGGCTCGATCCGGCGCACCCGTTCCCGCGCGTGCTCAACAAGAGCCTGAACTTCGTGGTCGAACTCGAAGGCCGCGACGCATTCGGCCGCCAGGCGCTGCTCGGCATCGTGCAGGCGCCCCGCGCACTGCCGCGCGTGGTGCGCATGCCGCAGGAGCTGTCGGGCTTCCGTCACGGCTTCGTGCTGCTCAGTTCGCTGATGCAGCGCTTCGTGGGCGAGCTGTTCCCGAAGCTCGTCGTCAAGAGCTGCAACCAGTTCCGCATCACGCGCAACAGCGAGCTGTTCGTCGACGAGGACGAAATCACCAACCTGCGCGTCGCGCTGCAGGGCGAACTGCCCGCGCGCCACCTCGGCAACGCGGTGCGGCTCGAAGTGTCGGCCGACACGCCCGCCCACATCGTGCGCCGCCTGCTCGACGAGAGCGACCTCAGCGAACGCGATTGCTACCGCGTGAACGGCCCCGTCAACCTGGTGCGGCTGATGCAGTTGCCCGACCTGGTCGATCTGCCCGAACTGAAGTTCGTGCCGCACACGCCGTCCACGCCGGCCGAAGTCACGAACGCGGCGTCGATGTTCGCGGCGATCGATCGCGCCGACATCCTGCTGCACCATCCGTACGAAAGCTTCCAGCCGGTGCTGCAACTGCTGCAGGAGGCCGCCCGCGATCCGAACGTGGTCGCCATCAAGCAGACCATCTACCGCACCGGCACCGATTCGCCGCTGATGGACGCGCTGATGGAAGCCGCGCGCAACGGCAAGGAAGTGACGGTGGTGGTGGAGCTGCTCGCGCGCTTCGACGAGGAAACCAACATCAACTGGGCGTCGCGGCTCGAAGCCGTGGGCGCGCACGTGGTGTACGGGGTGGTCGGCCACAAGTGCCACGCCAAGATGGTGCTGATCGTGCGCCGCGAGAAGCGCGGCGGCAAGAACCTGCTGCGCCGCTACGTGCACCTCGGCACCGGCAACTACCATCCGCGCACGGCGCGCCTCTATACCGATTTCGGGCTGATGACGGCCGAGCCGAGGATCTGCGAGGACGTCCATCACGTGTTCCAGCAGTTGACCGGCATCGGCGGCGAGCTGCGGCTGCACGAGCTGTGGCAATCGCCGTTCACGCTGCATCCGAAGATGATCGAGGGCATCCGCCGCGAAATCGCCAACGCGCGCGCCGGCAAGCGCGCGCGGATCGTCGCGAAGATGAACGCGCTGCTCGAACCGTCGGTGATCGCCGAGCTTTACGAGGCCTCGCAGGCCGGCGTGAAGGTCGATCTGATCGTGCGCGGCGTGTGCGCGTTGCAGCCCAGCGTGCCGGGCCTGTCGGAGAACATCACGGTGCGCTCGATCATCGGCCGCTTCCTCGAACATCACCGCATCTACTACTTCCATGCGGGCGGCGCCGAGGAAGTCTATCTGTCGAGCGCCGACTGGATGGACCGCAACCTGTTCCGCCGCGTCGAAGTGGCGTTCCCGATCCACGATCGCAAGCTCAAGCGTCGCGTGATCGCCGAAGGGCTGTCGGTGCTGCTCGGCGACAATCAATCGGCGTGGCTGATGCAGAGCGACGGCCACTACAAGCGCCGCCGCACCGGCAAGACCTCGCGCAGCGCGCAACTCGGGCTGCTGGAGAAGTTCGGCGGCTGAAGCCGGAAGCGCGCCAGGGCGTGCGTCGGGCTCGAACGAAAATGCCACCCTCGCGGGTGGCATTTTTCATGGCGGTGGCAACCGGTGTCGATCCGTTGTCCTGCGAATGCGCTCAGACTTCGTGCCGCCGCCGCGCCACCGTGCGCTGCGCCGGAAAGCGCGCCGTGAACGTGCTGCCGCGCCCTTCCTCGCTCTGGATCAACAACTGGCCGTCGTGGCGTTGCAGCACATGCTTGACGATCGCGAGGCCCAGGCCCGTGCCGCCGGTATCGCGCGAACGGCTGCGATCGACGCGATAAAAACGCTCGGTCAGCCGCGGCAACTCTTCCGCCGCAATCCCGAACCCGCTGTCCTTCACCGAAAACACCGCCTGCGAGCCGTCGCGCCGCCAGCACACGCGGATCTTGCCGCCCTCGGGCGTGTAGCGCACCGCGTTCGTGACGAGGTTGCCGAGCGCGCTGAAGATTTCCGTCTCCGCGCCCGTCACCGTCAGCGCTTCGTCGATCTCGAACGAGATCTCGTGATGGCCGGCCGACAGCGATTGCGCGACATCCTCGAGATGGCCGAGCACGTCGTCCATGTCGACCGGCTTGTCGGTCGGCGGCTTGCCCTCGCCTTCGAGCTTGGCCAGCACCAGCAGGTCGGTGACGATCTTGCGCATGCGCGACGCCTGCTGCTCCATCATGTCGAGATAGCGCGCGCGTTCTTCCTCCGACACCGGCAGCTCGCGCAGCGTTTCGAGGAAGCCCGACAGCACCGTCAGCGGCGTCTTCAGTTCGTGCGAAACATTGGCCACGAAGTCGCGGCGCATCGCGTCGGTGCGTTCGACCTCGGTGATGTCCTGCGTCAGCAGCAGCTTGCGGTTGTCGCCGTACGGAAATACCTGCACCGCGATCACGTGCTGACGCCCCTCGCCCATGCCGCGCATCACAAGCATTTCGTCGTAATGCTGCGCATTGAGGTAACGCACGAAATCAGGATGCCGAACCAGATGCGTGATGTGCTGGCGCAGGTCGCGCTTCGAATCGAGCCCGAAATGCAGCTCGGCGATCGCATTGCACCATTCGATCTGGTCGTGGTCGTCGAGCATCGCCACGCCGTTCGGCGAAGCCTGGATCGCCTGGATGAAGCGCGAGTGCTGCTGCTCGACCTGACGCACCTGCGAATGCCACTGCTTCGCGAGCTTGTGCAGGCGGTAGTAGATTTCGCCCCAGATGCCCGGCGCGCTCGGCACTTCGCCATACACCGGCGCGTCGAGCAGGCGCCAGAGGCGCTGCGTATGGAAGGTGCTGAAGAACGCCTGCGCGGTCAGCAGGATGATCGCGACCGCGAGACCCGCGCGCATGCCGATCAGCGCGCCGGCCAGCGCGGAAACCAGCGCGAGCAGGACGAGCGAGACCAGAAAGCGCGCCCAGATGATGTTCATGGTTGGCGCTCGAAAGAGAACGGGAGTGAGCCGGGCCGCGGCGCGCGGGCGATCGCCCGAATCGCGCGCCGCATTGCATCAAGCGTGTTTCGCGAGGCGGTAGCCGCTGCCACGAACGGTTTCGATCATAGCATCGCACCCTGCCGGCTTGAGGGCCGCGCGCAGGCGCTTGATATGCACGTCCACCGTCCGTTCCTCGACGAATACGTGATCGCCCCACACCTGATCGAGCAGTTGCGTGCGGCTGTGCACGCGCTCGGGGTGGGTCATGAAGAAATGCAGCAGGCGGAACTCGGTCGGACCGAGATCGAGCTTGATCTCGTTGCCTTCGGCGCTGGCCGCGACACGGTGCGTAGCCGGGTCGAGGCGCAGGCCGTTGATCGACACCACGTCCTCGGTGAGCTGCGGCGCGCGGCGGCGCAACACCGCCTTGATGCGCGCCATCAGTTCCTTCGGCGAGAACGGCTTGGTGACGTAGTCGTCCGCGCCGATCTCGAGACCCAGCACCTTGTCCTGCTCGTCACCGCGCGCGGTCAGCATGATGATCGGGATGTGCTTCGTGCGCTCGTTGTTGCGAAGTTCGCGCGCGAACGCGATGCCCGATTTGCCCGGCAGCATCCAGTCGAGCAGGACCAGATCAGGCAGCACGTCGCTGATCAGGTTTTGCGCCTGCTCCGCGTTGTACGCGCGAATCGCACAATGGCCCGCGTGTTGCAGGTTCACCGAAATGAGTTCGGAAATCGCGGGCTCATCTTCGATGACGAGAATGTTGCTGGGCATCGGCACCTCTATCCGTCCTTATCCTGGCTGATTAACTGTTGGCTTCGCGGTCGAGCAGGTCGCGCGGCTTGTGCCGCACGTCGGTGCCCTTGACGATGTAGATGATGAATTCGGCGATGTTCTTGGCGTGGTCGCCGACGCGCTCGATCGCCTTGGCGATGAACAGGAAGTCGAGGCCGACCGAGATCGTGCGCGGATCTTCCTGCATGTACGACACGAGCTTGCGCACGAACGCGCGGAATTCCTGGTCGATTTCCTTGTCGTCCTTGACGATCTGGGCCGCGGCCACCGTGTCGAGGCGCGCGAACGCGTCGAGCGCGCGGCGCAGGATCGTCACGGCCATTTCGCCCGACACCTTGATCTCGGCGATGTTCACGCCACGCGCGATCGGCTCGTCGGCGAGACGGCGCACGCGCTTGGCGATCTTTTCGGCTTCGTCGCCGGCGCGCTCGAGATTGGTGATGGTCTTGGAAATCGACATCAGCAGGCGCAGGTCGCGCGCGGCCGGCTGGCGGCGCGCGATGATGTTGCCGCACTCTTCGTCGATGTCGACTTCCATCTGATTCAGGATGTCTTCGTTGGCGATCACGCGCTCGGCCGCTTCGCGGTCGAATTCGTTCAGGGCGTGGATGGCCTCGGTGATTTGCGCCTCGACGAGGCCGCCCATTTCGAGAACCTTCGACGACACCGCGTTCAGGTCGGCGTCGAATTGGCTCGACAGATGCTTATCGGTCATTGTTCTTGCTCCGTCATCAACCGAAACGGCCGGTGATGTAATCTTCCGTTTCCTTGCGGGCCGGCTTGATGAAGATTTTTTCAGTATCGCCGAATTCGATCAGCTCGCCCAGATACATATACGCTGTGTAGTCCGAACAACGTGCGGCCTGCTGCATGTTGTGCGTGACGATCACGACCGTGTAGTCGCTCTTCAGCTCTGCGATCAGCTCTTCGATGCGGCCGGTCGAGATCGGGTCGAGCGCCGAGCACGGCTCGTCGAGCAGCAGCACTTCCGGGCGGATCGCGATGCCGCGCGCGATACAGAGGCGCTGCTGCTGGCCGCCCGACAGGCCGTAGCCGCTCTGGCCCAGCTTGTCCTTCACTTCGTTCCACAGCGCGGCCTTGGTCAGCGCCCACTCCACGCGATCGTCCATTTCCGAGCGCGTGAGCTTCTCGAACATCTTCACGCCGAACGCGATGTTGTCGTAGATCGACATCGGGAACGGGGTCGGCTTCTGGAACACCATGCCGATGCGCGCGCGCAGCAGCGAGATGTCCTGCTTCGATTCGAGCAGGTTCTCGCCGTCCATCACGATCGCGCCTTCGGCGCGTTGTTCCGGATACAGCGCGTACATCTTGTTGAACGTGCGCAGCAAGGTGGACTTGCCACAGCCCGACGGCCCGATGAACGCGGTCACCTTGCCTTCCGGAATGCGCATGTTGATGTTCTTCAGCGCATGGAACTTGTTGTAGAAGAAGTTCAGATTGTTGACTTCGATCTTCGCTTCAGGCGCTGCAAGCGGGCTCTGGCCAGGTGCTGCGCTGGCGCCGGCGGGCGCTTTGCCGAGTTGGATCGGATTCAGGTGGCTTTCTGCCATATTCATCGGATTGCTCCGCCGTTACTTTTTCGAGAAGATCGAGCGCGCCAGGATGTTCAGTCCCAGCACGCCCAGCGTGATCAGGAAGACGCCCGCCCAGGCGAGCGATTGCCACTGCGCAAACGGGCTCATCGCGAACTTGTAGATCGTGACGGGCAGGTTGGCGATCGGGTGGCTCATGTCGAGCGAGAAGAACTGGTTCGACAGCGCCGTGAACAGCAGCGGCGCGGTTTCGCCGGCGATCCGTGCAACCGCGAGCAGCACGCCCGTCATGATGCCGGCGATCGACGCGCGCAGCGTGATGGTCAGCACCATGCGCCACTTCGGCGTGCCGAGCGCGAACGAGGCCTCGCGCAGCGCGATCGGCACCAGGTTCAGCATGTTTTCGGTGGTGCGGATCACGATCGGCACTTGCAGCAGCGCCAGCGAGATCACCCCCGCCCAGCCCGAGAAGCGGCCGGTCGGCGCCACCACCACGGCATAGACGAACAGGCCGATCACGATCGACGGCGCCGACAGCAGGATGTCGTTGATGAAACGCATCGTGCTCGCCAGCAGGTTCTTCTGGCCGTATTCGGCCAGGTAGACACCGGCCATCACGCCGATCGGCGTGCCCACCAGCGTACCCAGGGCAACCATCATCAGGCTGCCGACGATGGCGTTGGCAAGACCGCCGCCGTCGGTATCCGGGGCCGGCGTCGACTGCGTGAACAGGTCGATCGACAGGCCGCCGATGCCGAGACGCAGCGTCGTGTAGAGAATCCACACCAGCCACACCAGACCGAACACCATCGCGGCGAGCGAGAAGGTCAATGCAACGGCGTTGGTGCGCTTGCGGCGAGCCTGCAGCCTGGTGCGCATCGCCTCGAGTGCGGGGCCGGACTGGCCGCCCGGCATGTTCAGGACGCGTTCGCTCATTTCTTGCCTTCCGACTTCTGGAGACGCAGCAGCATCAGTTTCGAAACCGACAGCACGACGAAGGTGATCACGAACAGGATCAGGCCCAGTTCCATCAGTGCCGACGTATGCAGGCCCGGTGCGGCTTCCGCGAATTCGTTCGCGAGCGCCGAGGTAATGCTGTTGCCCGACGAGAACAGCGAAATATCGTTGAGCAGGTTGGTGTTGCCGATCACGAACGTGACGGCCATCGTCTCGCCGAGCGCGCGGCCGAGGCCGAGCATCACGCCGCCGATCACGCCGGTCTTGGTGAAGGGCAGCACGATCTTCCACATCACTTCCCAGGTCGTGCAGCCGATGCCGTACGCCGATTCCTTCAGCAGGACCGGGGTGACCTCGAACACGTCGCGCATCACCGAGGCGATGTACGGGATGATCATGATCGCCAGGATCACGCCGGCGCTGAGCAGGCCGATGCCGATCGCCGGACCGGCGAAGATCGCGTTGAGGCCCGGGATGGGTTTCACGAGCTTGCCGAGCGGGCCTTCGAAGTATTCCGCGAAGATCGGCGCGAACACCAGCAGGCCCCACATGCCGTACACGATCGACGGAATGGCGGCCAGCAATTCGATGGCGATGCCGAGCGGGCGGCGCAGCCACACGGGCGAGAGTTCGGTGAGAAACAGGGCGATGCCGAAGCTGACGGGCACGGCGATCAACAGGGCGATGATCGACGTGACGATCGTGCCGTAGATCGGCACGAGCGCGCCGTAGACATCGGCGTTGGGGTCCCATTCGGACCGCCAGAGGAAACTGAGGCCAAACTTCTCGATAGTCGGCAACGACGCGATGAGCAGCGACACGATGATGCCGCCGAGCACCAGCAGGGTCACGATCGCGGCAATGCGCGCAAGACCGCCGAAGATGACATCGCCGAGCCGGCCCGGCGCGCGCATCTGGCCTGCGGCGGGACGTGACGAGAGAGGAATGTCGGACATGGGTGCCTGATTGTTCAGTGGCAGGCGGCGCATGCCGCCCCGCCGATACTGCACCGCGCCGCCCGACACATGCCGGACGGCGCGACCACGACTTGCTTGCTGCGAATGAAGCTTACTGAGCGACCGGCTTGCCGGCTGCGTCGGTCACCTTCACCTTCCATTGCTTGCGGATTTCATCCGTCACCGACTTCGGCAGCGAGATGTAGTCGAGATCCGTTGCAGCCTTTTCGCCGTTCTTGAACGACCAGTCGAAGAACTTCAGCACTTCCGCGCCTTGCTCCGGCTTGTCCTGCTTCGTGTGCAGCAGCACGAACGTTGCGCCGACGACCGGCCATGCGTCCTTGCCCGGCTCGTTCGTCAGGATCTGGTAGAACGACTTCGTCCATTCCGCGCCGGCAGCGGCGGCGGCGAACGTCTTGGCATCCGGCGCCACCACGTTACCCGACGCGTTCTTGATGTTGGTGTAGATCATGTGGTTCTTCGTGGCGTAGGCCGATTCGACATAGCCGATCGAGCCCGGCAGGCGTTGCACGAAGGCCGCGACGCCGTCGTTGCCCTTGCCGCCCGTACCCGTCGGCCAGTTGACCGTTGCGCCTTCGCCGATCTTCGACTTCCACTCGGCGTTGACCTTCGACAGGTAGTTCGTCCAGATGAACGAGGTGCCCGAACCGTCAGCGCGGCGAACCACGGCGACGTCCAGATCCGGCAGCTTGACCTTCGGGTTCAGCGCGACGATGGCCGGGTCGTTCCACTTCTTGATCTTGCCCAGGTAGATGTCGCCGAGCACTTCGCCCGACAGAACGATTTCACCTGCCTTGATGCCCGGGATGTTCACCACCGGCAGAATGCCGCCGATGACCGTCGGGAACTGGAACAGGCCTTCCTTGGCCAGCTCGTCGTCCTTCAGCGGAGCGTCCGAACCTGCGAAGTCGACCGTCTTGGCGATGATCTGCTTCAGGCCACCCGAGGAACCGATGCCTTGGTAGTTGACCTGAGCGTTGGCAGCGTTCTTGTACTCGGCTGCCCACTTCGTGTAAATCGGTGCGGCGAACGTGCTGCCGGCGCCGGTGATGTCGGCTGCGTGGGCGGCAACAGCGAAGAGCGCGCCAGCCAGACCAGCGAACGCAGTTTGCATCAACTTCATGAGACCTCCAGTGTGTGAGCGGATGACTACGGCACCGCGAAGATTAGGGGGTACCCATGACAGTAATGTGACAATTGATGAACCTGATGTGACAGCAACATGACAGACCGAAAGCTGTGAGCCGCCCTGCCCGGCCGGCGGGCCTCGACGCGGATGTCCCATCCGGCAAGGCTTCGCGGCGGCTGCCCGGCGAGGTTCGCGAAGGGAGGTCGAGCGGGCCGATGCCGCGAATGCATCGAAATCGCGCATCGAACGGCACGATTGTTCAACGCCGTCCGGCCCGAGCGGCAGCGCTCATCCACAGTAGTCGAAATGTCACGAAACGGAAGATTTTTGCCGATGCAAACGATTTTTTCGGGCAATTACGGAGAAAATCGGGATCGAACGGCAAAGGCGTGGCGCGCACGGGTAAACGTTTTCATCCGAGCAATGAGGAGAGCTCAACGCGCCTGCATCCGATCCGCTGCCGTGCGACAAGGTGGCGCGCCATCACGGTGCGCCGTCGGACCAATAATAAAGGGCGACGCCCCGCGCCGCCCTTGCCTTTCGTCCGACTGGCCTGTCAGGCCGTCGCGGCCCGGACCGCCGCGGCGATCGTTTCGGCATGGTGCTGCGCATCCGCGGCTCCGCGCGCCTCGACCATCACGCGCAGCACCGGCTCGGTGCCCGAGGCGCGGATCAGCACGCGCCCGCTTTCACCCAGCTCTCGCTCGGCCCTGGCAATCGCGGCCTGGATCGAGGCGTCGCCCTTCCAGTCCGCGCCGGCCTTCATGCGCACGTTGATCAGTGTTTGCGGGAACAGCTCGACGCCGTCGAGCAGTTGCGCCAGCGTCTTGCCGCCGCGCGTCAGCGCGGCCAGCACCAGCAGCGCCGAGACGATGCCGTCGCCGGTCGAATGACGGTCGAGCGACAGGATGTGGCCCGAGCCTTCCGCGCCGAGCTGCCAACCGCGTTCACGCAATTGCTCGAGCACGTAACGATCGCCGACGGCCGCGCGCACGAACGGCACGCCGAGCTTCTGCAGCGCCACTTCCACGGCCAGGTTCGTCATCAGCGTGCCGACCGCGCCCGGCACCTTGCCGTCGGTGGCCATGCGATCCTGCACCAGCACGTAGAGCAGCTCGTCGCCATTGAACAGGCGGCCGGTGGAGTCGACCACCAGCAGGCGGTCGGCGTCGCCGTCGAGCGCAATGCCGAGATCCGCGCCGTTTTCCTTGACGGCGGCAATCAGCGCATCGGGCGCCGTGGCGCCGACCTTGTCGTTGATGTTGAAGCCGTTCGGCTTCACGCCGATCGGCACGACATCCGCGCCCAGCTCGTGGAACACGTGCGGCGCGATCTGGTACGCCGCACCGTGCGCGCAATCGACCACCAGCTTGAGCCCGCGCAGGTCGTACGAGGCCGGGAACGTGCTCTTGCAGAACTCGATGTAGCGGCCGTTCGCGTCGTCGAGCCGGCGTGCCTTGCCCAGGCCGTCGGACGGCTCGCAGGCCAGCGGCTTGTCGAGCCAGGATTCGATTTCGGCTTCGGTTTCATCGGGCAGCTTGTTGCCGTCGCCCGAGAAGAACTTGATGCCGTTGTCGTGATACGGATTGTGCGAAGCGCTGATCACCACGCCGGCGGCGAGGCGCAGCGCGCGCGTCAGGTAGGCGACGCCCGGCGTGGGCATCGGGCCGGCCAGCATCACGTCGACACCCGCCGCCGAGAAGCCCGCTTCGAGCGCCGCCTCGAGCATGTAGCCCGAGACACGCGTGTCCTTGCCGATCAGTACCGTCGGGCGGCCGGCCGTGCTGCGTGCGTTCGAACGCGCCAGCACCTTGCCGGCCGCATAGCCGAGCCGCAGCACGAATTCGGGGGTGATCGGGCCTTGGCCGACTTCGCCGCGAATGCCGTCCGTACCGAAATAACGACGTCCCATGAATGCAATCCTCCTTATGTGTACTTACGCGCGCCGTGCCGCCTCGCGCACGGCGCGCCAGATTTTCAGCGCATCCACCGTCGCGGCGACGTCGTGGACGCGAATGATGGCCGCTCCCCGCTCGGCGGCGCACACGGCCGCCGCCACGCTCGCGGCCACGCGCTCGGCGGGCGGCTTGCCGATCAGCGCGCCGAGCATCGATTTGCGCGACATGCCGGCCAGCACCGGGTAACGCTGCCCGTCCGGCCGCACGGGGGCCGTTTCCGGCAAGCGCGCCAGCAAGGCGTAATTGTGCTCGACCGTCGCCTTGCCGAACCCGAACCCTGGATCAACGCTGATCCGCGACGGCGCGATCCCGGCCGCGACGAATGCCGCGGCGCGCACAGTCAGAAAATGTCTCACCTCCGAGACGACGTCAAGATAGTCCGGTTCGCCGATCTGCATCGTCTGCGGCTCGCCGAGCATATGCATCACGCACAGCCCGCAGTTGCTGTCCTTCACCGCCTCGATCGCACCGGCCTGCCGGAAGCCCCAGATATCGTTGATCAGGTCCGCGCCGGCGGCCAGCGTCGCGCGCATCACGTCGGGCTTGTAGGTGTCGATCGAGAGCGGCACGTTCATGCCGTGCAGCGCCTCGACGATCGGCACGACACGCGCCAGTTCCTCGTCGAGCGGCACGGGCGGCGCGCCCGGGCGTGTCGATTCGCCCCCGATGTCGATCAGATCGACGCCATCGGCCAGCATCTGCTCGGCCTGGCGCAACGCGGCGTCGCGGGCCACGTAGCGGCCACCATCGGAAAAGGAATCGGGGGTGACGTTCAGGATGCCCATCACGAGCGGGCGGTCGAACGTCAGGGTGAAACGGCCGCACTGCAAAGGCGGCGGCGCGATGGAAGCGATATCGGTCAACACGAAAAATCCGGAAGCAGAAACAAAACGGGCCGGTGTGAATCACACCGGCCCGCTCATGAGATCTCGTTTCGAGATTATGCCGGCGCAGTCGCGCTACCCGGCTTGACTTCGGCACCCGCGCCACCCGACGGATCGCTGGCCGGGGGCACGTTGCCGCTGCTCTTCGGCGAGCGCGGCGGGCGGCCCGCCATGATGTCGTTGATCTGATCGGCGTCGATCGTTTCCCACTCCATCAGCGCGGCCGTCATGGCCTCGACCTTGTCGCGGTTCTCGTCGAGCAGGCGGTGTGCGAGCTTGTACTGCTCGTCGATCACGCGGCGGATTTCGGAATCGACCTTCTGTTGCGTCGCTTCCGAGATCGCACGCGTAAAGCCCTTGCCGAACGGGCCGCCTTCGTTTTCGTCGTCGGCATACACCATCGGCCCGAGCGCATCGGTCATGCCGAAGCGCGTGACCATCGCGCGCGCCGTTTGCGTCGCCTTGTTGAAGTCGTCCGATGCACCGGTGCTGATCAGGTTCATGAACAGTTCTTCAGCCGCACGGCCACCGAACAGGATCGCGAGACGGTCGAGCAGGTAATCCTTCGAATACGTTTCGTTGTCGTGCTCGGGCAACTGCCACGTCACGCCCAGCGCACGGCCACGCGGAATGATCGTGACCTTGTGGACCGGATCGGCCTTCGGCAACAGCTTGGCCACCACGGCGTGACCCGCTTCGTGGTAAGCCGTGGCACGCTTAGATTCCTCGCGGATCACGGCCGACTTGCGCTCCGGGCCCATGAAGATCTTGTCCTTGGCGTCTTCGAAATCCTGCATTTCGACGATGCGCTTGCCGCGACGCGCGGCGAACAGCGCCGCTTCGTTGACGAGGTTCGCCAGATCGGCGCCCGAGAAGCCCGGCGTGCCGCGTGCCAGCACGGCCGCGTCGACGTCGTTCGAGATCGGCACCTTGCGCAGGTGAACGCGCATGATCTGCTCGCGGCCACGAATGTCCGGCAGGCCGACATACACCTGGCGGTCGAAACGGCCCGGACGCAGCAGCGCCTTGTCGAGCACGTCGGAGCGGTTCGTTGCAGCCACCACGATCACGCCCGAGTTCGCCTCGAAGCCGTCCATCTCGACCAGCATCTGATTCAGCGTCTGCTCGCGCTCGTCGTTGCCGCCGCCCATGCCGGCGCCACGATGGCGGCCGACCGCGTCGATTTCGTCGATGAACACGATACACGGTGCGTGCTTCTTGGCTTGCTCGAACATGTCGCGCACACGTGCCGCGCCGACACCGACGAACATTTCAACGAAATCCGAACCCGAGATGCTGAAGAACGGCACCTTTGCCTCGCCGGCGATCGCGCGGGCGAGCAAGGTCTTGCCGGTACCCGGCGGGCCGACCAGCAGCACGCCGCGTGGAATGCGCCCACCGAGCTTCTGGAATTTCTGGGGATCGCGCAGGAAGTCGACCAACTCGGACACTTCTTCCTTCGCTTCGTCGCAACCCGCGACGTCGGAGAAGGTCACCGCGTTGTTGTTCTCGTCGATGAGACGCGCGCGCGATTTGCCGAAGGAGAATGCCCCGCCCTTACCGCCGCCCTGCATCTGCCTCATCATGTAGAACCAGAAAACGATGATCAGCAGCGTCGGCCCGAGGTAATACAGCGCGGACACCAGCGCGTTCGGTTCGTCGTCAGCCTTGCCGCTCACCTGCACGCCGTACTTCATCAGGTCGCCGACCATCCAGATGTCGCCGGGCGACACGATCTGGTATTTCTGGCCTTCTGCCGGAGTGACGGTGAGGTTGCGGCCTTGCACGATCACGTTCTTGATCTTGCCGCCCTTGGCGTCGTCCATGAACTGCGAATACGACACACCTTCCTGGACGCGGGGCTTGTCGAATTGCTTGAACACGGTAAACAGCACCAGTGCGATCACGAGCCACACTGCCGCTTTCGATAACATATTGTTGTTCAAAGCACCACTCCTTCACTCATAGACAAGCGCCTACATTTTTCTTGCAGCGCTCCTGGGGCATTCTAATCCAGTCCGTAGCCCATCGCCATAAGCTTCGCCAAACGCTTCGATAGGCAAATCCCATGACCGGCAAGGCTCCCGGCTGGCCTGCGGCGCCTGCCGCATCCGTCAGCGCGGATGTTTCAGATGCCGACCCAAAATAAACGTCTCCGACGATTTATCGCGCGAGGCTTTCGGCTTGCGCGGTGCAACCGTACGAAACTGATGCTTGAACTTCTCGACGATCTGGCTGTAGCCCGTGCCGTGAAAGCATTTCACCAAAAGGGCGCCATCCGGTTTGAGATGGTTCTGTGTGAATTCGAGCGCGAGATCGCAAACGTGTTCGATCCGGGCCGCATCCGCAGTCGCCACGCCCGACAGATTGGGTGCCATGTCCGAAATTACAAGGTCGACGGCGCGGCCTTGCAGCACTTCTTCGAGCTGGTGCAGCACCACATCCTCGCGAAAATCGCCCTGGATGAAGTGCACGTCGGCGATCGGCTCCATCGGCAGCATGTCGAGCGCGATGATGGTGCCGTCGATCCCGCCGTCACGCTGGGCGTCGCGCTGCTTGCCCTGCGCGAGCTTGTTGCGCACGTACTGGCTCCAGCTGCCCGGCGTCGAACCCAGGTCGACGATCACCTGACCGGGGCGGATCAGCTTGTCCTGCTCGTCGATTTCCTTGAGCTTGTAGGCCGCGCGGGCGCGATAGCCTTCCCGTTGCGCCAGCTTGACGTACGGATCGTTGATATGGTCGTGCAGCCACGAATGGTTGAATCGGTTCTTTGCCATGCAGGAGGAAAAATGTCGGCCAAATACCACAGAGCCGGGACCGTTCGCCGATCGAAGCACCCAATGAATGGCGTCGATCGTGCAATGGTTCCGTCAGCTCGCGCTTTTGGCGGATAATACGCGTCTTGTTCGCGCGGCAGACGCCTCGATGGCGGTCCCGCAGCGATTTTACGTGGTTTTCGAGCGCGCTCACGCGGCGCGCCGATCTATTGATTCAAGAGTTCCGATGCCCGCCCTTTCGCTTTCCCCTGTCGAGCGCTCCGCGCTGCGTTCCCAAGCCCACGCGCTGAAGCCCGTCGTGCTGATCGGCGCCGAAGGCCTGACCGACGCCGTGCTGGCCGAGATCAAGGTCCACCTGGCCGCGCACCAGTTGATCAAGATCCGCGTGTTCGGCGACGAACGCGACGCCCGCATCGCCATCTACGAAGAAATTTGCGACCGCCTGAACGCCGCGCCGATCCAGCATATCGGCAAGCTGCTGGTGATCTGGCGCCCCGAGCAGGCCGAAGTGGCGCCGCCTCGCAGCCGCCGCGGGCCGCCGAGCGCTCGCGAAGCGGCGATGCAGCGCGCCGCCGGCGAGCCGGAAAGCCGGGGTGGCCGCGCGCCGCGCGTCGTGAAGGTCGTCAAGCATTCGCCCGATGCCAGCCCGGTTCGCAAGCCGCGAGCCACCAAGGTGGTCGTGCGCGGCAACGAGCGCGTAACGGCGGGTGGTACGGTCAAGCGCGCCAAGAAGCGCCAGCAAAGCACGAAGCGCCCGTTCCAGAACGACAAGTAAGTATCGGGCAGCCCCCGGCCGGGCAAGCAAGCCGCAAGGCATGCCCGGCGGCCGGTGCCGTCAGGCGCGGAGCATCATGCATCCCAACGCCTGCACGGCATTCAGGCATCCGCGGTACGCGATTCGCCCGCTGCGGACAGCCGCCACACCAGCCAGATACCGAGCACGCTTTCGACCAGATAGAACAGGCTCGAAACGCCGTGCAGCATGCCGAAGCGGCTTGCATATTCCGAATGGCCGACATCGGTGCCCGCCGCCTGCGCGGCCAGACGCATCGCGTCCATGAACGGCTCGATCGCGAAATACCCGAGCAGCACGCACAGCAGCATCGCGCCGACGATCACGCGCAGCCGGCGATAGTTGCGCTCGCCCGCTCGCACGCGTGCGTTCGCGATCAGCAGCATGACGACGCCACAGACCACACCGATCAGGCCCTCGATCCGGAACAGGCGTGCCGCCACGCCGCCCGCCGCGACGCGGTCGAGCGTGGTGAACAGCACCGGCGCAACCGCATAGCCGATCGTCAGCAGGCTGCCGACCCAGACGGTGGAGAGAAAACGGAACAATCGGGGCGCGTTGCGCATCGAAGCGCCCCCGATCAGATGTAGCTGACCGAGATGATCTCGTACTCGCGCACGCCGCTCGGGGCCTGCACCGCAGCCACGTCACCTTCCGACTTGCCGATCAGGGCACGCGCGATCGGCGAGCTGATGGAGATCAGGCCGTGGTCGATATCGGCTTCGTCGTCGCCGACGATCTGATATTTGACGGTGTCGCCCGATTTGAGATCTTCGAGTTCGACGGTGGCCGCGAACACGACGCGCCCTTCCGCGTCGAGCAAGGACGGGTCGATGACTTGCGCCGCCGACAGCTTCGACTCGAGATCGGCGATCCGACCCTCGATGAAACCCTGCTTTTCTTTCGCGGCGTCGTATTCGGCGTTTTCGGACAGATCGCCCTGCGCGCGTGCCTCGGCGATCGAATTGATCACGGACGGACGCTCGACCGATTTCAGGCGCTGCAGCTCCTCGCGCAGTTGTTCGGCGCCACGCTTGGTCAACGGAATGGTGCTCATAAACGGCTCAATAACAAAAAACGGGCGTAAAAAAAATCACCGCGATTAAGCGCATTTCCGGTGAACCGGAAACGCCGCCTAACCGCGGCCTGTGAGTGCCTGGGAAAACCCGACGACTTAGTTTAGGCGAGCGTGAAGACCTTGTAAATCATAGACTTCGAGGTCCTTCAGGTAGCGCAAACCTTCGACCGCGGCGCGCGCGCCCGACATCGTCGTGTAGTACGTCACCTTCTGCGCCTGCGCGCTCATGCGGATCGAACGCGAATCGGCGATCGCCGTGCGCGTCTCGTCGACCGTCGTGAACACCAGCGCGATCTCGCCGTTCTTGATCATGTCGACGATGTGCGGACGGCCGTCCTTCACCTTGTTGACGACCTTGACCGGCACACCGGCCGCCTCGATCGCGGCAGCCGTGCCGCGCGTGGCGACGATCGGGTAGCCGAGGTCGTGCAGCATGCGTGCGACTTCGACGGCCTTCGGCTTGTCGGCGTCCATCACGGTCAGCAGCACCGTGCCCGACTCCGGCAGACGCGAACCGGCCGCGAGCTGCGACTTGAACAGCGCTTCGCCGAAGGTCTGGCCAACGCCCATCACTTCGCCGGTCGAACGCATTTCAGGTCCGAGCACCGGGTCGACGGTCGGGAACTTGACGAACGGGAACACCGCTTCCTTGACGCTGAAGTACGGCGGCACGACTTCCTTCGTCACGCCCTGGTCGGCCAGCTTCTGACCGACCATCGCGCGCGCCGCGATCTTCGCGAGCGGCAGGCTGGTGGCCTTCGACACGTACGGCACCGTGCGCGAGGCGCGCGGGTTCACTTCGAGCACGTAGATGACGTCTTCCTTCGAGCCATCCGCCTGCGGCACTTGCTGGATCGCGAACTGCACGTTCATCAGGCCGACCACGTTCAGCGCACGGGCCATCGCGCCGGTCTGACGCTTCAGCTCGGTCACGGTTTCCGGCGACAGCGAGTACGGCGGCAGCGAACACGCCGAGTCGCCCGAGTGGACACCCGCCTGTTCGATGTGCTCCATCACGCCGCCGATGAACACGGCTTCGCCGTCGCAGATGCAATCGACATCGCATTCGATCGCGTCGTTCAGGAAGCGGTCGAGCAGCACCGGCGAATCGTGCGACACCTTGACGGCCTCGCGCATGTAGCGTTCGAGGTCGCGCGGCTCGTGGACGATTTCCATCGCGCGGCCACCCAACACGTAGGACGGGCGCACCACCAGCGGGTAGCCGATTTCGGCGGCCAGCGCGAGCGCTTCGTCTTCGGCGCGTGCGGTGCGGTTCGGCGGCTGGCGCAGGCCCAGGCCCTGCAGCAGCTTCTGGAAGCGCTCGCGATCTTCCGCGGCGTCGATCATGTCCGGCGAGGTGCCGACGATCGGCACGCCCGCGGCTTCGAGATCGAGCGCGAGCTTCAGCGGCGTCTGGCCGCCGTACTGCACGATCACGCCGACCGGCTTTTCCTTGTCGACCACTTCGAGCACGTCCTCGAGCGTGAGCGGCTCGAAGTACAGGCGGTCGGACGTGTCGTAGTCGGTCGAGACGGTTTCCGGGTTGCAGTTGACCATGATGGTTTCGTAACCGTCCTCGCGCATCGCGAGCGCCGCGTGCACGCAGCAGTAGTCGAACTCGATCCCCTGGCCGATCCGGTTCGGGCCGCCGCCCAGCACCATGATCTTCTTGTTGTTGGTCGGCTGCGCCTCGCACTCTTCCTCGTAGGTCGAGTACATGTAGGCCGTCTTGGTGGCGAACTCGGCCGCGCAGGTATCCACGCGCTTGTAGACCGGGCGCACGTTCAGTTCGAGACGGCGCGCACGCACCTCGGCCGCGCTGGCGCCGAGCAGGGTTGCCAGGCGACGGTCCGAGAAGCCGCTCTGCTTCACGAAGAACAGCTCTTCCTTCGACAGGCTGGCCAGCGTGCGGCCGCGCAGCGCCGCTTCCTTCTGGATGATCTGTTCGATCTGAGCCAGGAACCACGGGTCGATCGCGGTTTCCTCGAAGATCTGCTCGGCCGTCAAGCCGACGCGGAACGCATCGCCGACGTACCAGATCCGATCCGGGCCCGGCTCGCCGATCTCGCGGACGATCTCGTCGCGGTCGGTGGTCTTCTCGTCGAGGCCGTCGACGCCGACTTCGAGGCCGCGCAGCGCCTTCTGGAACGACTCCTGGAACGTGCGGCCGATCGCCATCACTTCGCCGACCGACTTCATCTGCGTGGTCAGGCGCGAATCGGCCTCGCGGAACTTCTCGAACGCGAAACGCGGGATCTTCGTGACGACGTAGTCGATCGTCGGCTCGAACGAGGCCGGCGTCTGGCCGCCCGTGATTTCGTTCTTCAGCTCGTCGAGCGTGTAGCCGACCGCCAGCTTCGCCGCGACCTTCGCGATCGGGAAGCCGGTGGCCTTCGAGGCCAGCGCCGACGAACGCGACACGCGCGGGTTCATTTCGATGACGACCATGCGGCCGTCCTTCGGGTTGATCGAGAACTGGACGTTCGAGCCGCCGGTGTCGACGCCGATCTCGCGCAGCACCGCGAGCGACGCGTTACGCAGGATCTGGTATTCCTTGTCGGTCAGCGTCTGGGCCGGTGCGACGGTGATCGAGTCGCCGGTGTGCACGCCCATCGGGTCGAGGTTTTCGATCGAGCAGACGATGATGCAGTTGTCCGCGCTGTCGCGAACCACTTCCATCTCGTATTCCTTCCAGCCGAGCAGCGATTCCTCGATCAGCAGCTCGCGGGTGGGCGAGAGGTCGAGGCCGCGCTTGCAGATTTCCTCGAATTCCTCGCGGTTGTAGGCGATGCCGCCGCCCGAACCGCCCAGCGTGAAAGACGGACGGATCACGGTCGGATAACCGCTGCTGCCGGTCAGCGCGGCGATTTCCGCCTGCACCTGCAACGCTTCTTCCATCGAATGCGCGACGCCCGACTTGGCCGAACCGAGGCCGATCTTGGTCATCGCGTCCTTGAATTTCTGGCGGTCTTCCGCCTTGTCGATGGCTTCCGGCGAGGCGCCGATCAGCTCGACCGAGTACTTTTCCAGCACGCCGTGGTGGTGCAGGTCGAGCGCGCAGTTCAGCGCGGTCTGGCCGCCCATGGTCGGCAGGATCGCGTCCGGGCGCTCCTTGGCGATGATGCGTTCCACCACTTCCCACGTGATCGGCTCGATGTACGTGACGTCGGCCGTGTTCGGGTCGGTCATGATCGTCGCCGGGTTGCTGTTGACGAGGATGACCTTGTAGCCCTCCTCGCGCAGCGCCTTGCATGCCTGCGCGCCCGAGTAGTCGAACTCGCACGCCTGGCCGATGATGATCGGGCCGGCGCCGATGATGAGGATGCTCTTGATGTCTGTGCGTTTTGGCATGGCTCGAATATTCAATAGGTAATCGTTAATGCGTGGCGGCGGCAGAGTCGGTCATCGGAGCGTCGCGAAGGCGAGCTTGAGGCCGAAGCCGATGAACAGACTGCCCACGCCGCTCGCCGCGCCCGCCGCGAGCTTGCGGCGGCGGCGAAACTGTTCGGCAAGACGCGCGCCCGCGAAGATCAGCGTGCTCAGGTACAAAAAGCTCGCGAACTGCGAGATCGCGCCCAGCACGACGAACGACACCACCGGATACCGGTAGGTCGGATCGACGAACTGGATGAAGAACGAAATGAAGAACAGGATCGCCTTCGGGTTCAGCAGGCTGACGATCAGCGCCTTGCGGAACGGCCGTTCGCCGTCCACCGGGCGGGCGTTGGCGGCCGGCGCGTTGACCACGGGCGTGCCGTTGCGCGCGGCGCGCAAGGCCTGCCAGCCGCTGCGCAGCATGTTGAACCCGATGTAGAACAGATAACCGGCGCCGCCGTACTTGACGACCGAGAACAGCAGCGGGTTGGCCTTCAGCAGCGACGCGACGCCGGCCGCCGACAGCACCATCAGGACGGTGTCGCCGACGAACACGCCGCACGCGGCACGATAGCCGGCCTTGACCCCGCGCTGCGCCGCGAGCGACAGCACGTACATCGAATTCGGGCCGGGCAGCAGGATGATGAACACCACGCCCACGACGTAGGTCCAGAAATCCGTGATCCCGAGTGCATGACCGAACATGATGCGCCGTCTCCGTTCTTCGCTCAGGCGCCGTGCGCCTTGGCCTTGTCCATCAACGCCGTGAAGCGATCGAACAGGTAGCCGATATCGTGCGGGCCGGGCGAGGCTTCCGGGTGGCCCTGGAAGCAGAACGCCGGCTTGTCGGTCAGCTCGAAGCCTTGCAGTGTGCCGTCGAACAGCGAGACGTGGGTGGCGCGTGCGTTGGCCGGCAGCGAATCGGCATCGACCGCGAAGCCGTGGTTCTGCGACGTGATCACCACGCGGCCGTCGGTCAGATCCTTGACCGGGTGGTTCGCGCCGTGATGGCCGGTTTTCATCTTCAGCGTCTTGGCGCCGACCGCGAGGCCCATGATCTGGTGGCCGAGGCAGATGCCGAAGGTCGGCACGCCGCGCTCGATGAATGCCTTGGTCGCCGCGATCGCGTAGTCGCACGGTTCCGGATCGCCGGGGCCGTTCGACAGGAACACGCCGTCCGGATTCAGCGCGAGCGCGTCGGCCGCGCTGGCCTGGGCCGGCAGCACCGTCACGTCGCAGCCGCGTTCGGCCAGCATGCGCAGGATGTTGTACTTCACGCCGAAGTCGTATGCGACGACCTTGTAGCGCGGCGCGGTCTGCTCGCCGTAGCCGCCTTCGAGGCGCCATTCGGTCTGCTTCCAGGCGAACGGTTTATCGGTCGAGACGACCTTGGCCAGATCCATGCCGGCCAGGCCCGGGAACGAGCGCGCCAGCTCGATCGCCTTCGCTTCGTCGTCGGAACCGGCCAGGATGCAGCCGCCCTGCGCGCCCTTGTCGCGCAGCACGCGGGTCAGCTTGCGGGTATCGATGCCGGCGATGGCGACCACGCCTTCGGCGCGCAGGTAGGCGTCGAGGGTCTGGTCCATGCGGAAGTTCGAGGCGAGCACCGGCAGGTCGCGAATGATCAGGCCGGCTGCGTGAACCTTGGCGGCTTCGACGTCTTCGCGGTTCACGCCGACATTACCGATGTGCGGATAGGTAAGCGTGACGATCTGCCGCGCATAGCTCGGGTCGGTCAGGATTTCCTGATAGCCGGTGATCGCGGTATTGAACACGACTTCGCCGATCGTATGGCCGGGCGCGCCAATCGAATAACCGCGAAACACCGTGCCGTCGGCGAGAGCGAGCAAAGCGGGAGAAAAAGACGGCAACACGGGAGGCTCCTTGGGGGACACCCTTGCTGCCGACCTGTCGACCTGCCGCTGGCCGGTTCGCCTCTCGGGAGGCGGTCGCCGGCGCTCGCTCGGCTCACCCGGAAGACGCGCCAGGAACGCGCGCGCTGGCTAAAAGCGCGGGCTGCATTCGGCGGCGTCGCGTGCCGGGCGGCAGGCGGCGGAAGACGGGGATTTGGAGGTAGGCGCTAGGGTGCGGGGTTGAATTGCGCAAACCTTCAAATTATAGCGTGAAACCCTGACTATCTCAAATCTGACTTACCCGGCATTGTGTGACAGGGGTTTGACAGGCCGCCCCGAACACCCGCCCTGCCCGCCCCGGCTCACGATGCGCCCGGTTCGACGCCGGTTCGCGCCCGCCCCGGCCGCCCCGGCTGCCCCGGCAATACGTACCAGATCGCGCCGGCGATCTGCAGCACCACCAGCACGCCCCACGCCACCAAATGGGCGGCGCGCGGGTAATGTCCGCCCTGCGTCGGCCATTGCGACAGCACCGCGCCGACCCCCAATTGGAAACCGAAGATCAGCACGAAGATCACCAGCGTCAGCGTGGTGTTCGCACGGCCGATCAAGTGAACGGGGAAATGCTCGGCCAGAATCGCGTAGCTGAGGATGCCGATGCCGCCGAACGCGCCGTAGGCGGCCCACAGCACCACCGCCGGCAGCGGCGCGCCGAGCATGATCGCGATCTGGGTCAGCACGAAGCAGCCCATGCCGATCCCGCAGAACGCATAGACCGACACGCCGTGACCTTCCAGCCAGCGCGCCGCCACGCCGGTGCCCACGCTGCCGGCCATCATCGCGAGGCCGATCACCGAAACCAGCGCCGCCGCCTCGTGCGGCGCGAAGCCCATCACGTCGCGCATCCAGGCGCCCACCCACAGCGACTGCATCGCATAGAACACGCCCTGCGTCACCACCGAGAACGACGCGATCTTCCAGAACGCCGGGCTGCACAGGATGTGCCAGGTGCCCTTGAACTGGCTCGCGATGCTGGCCTGGCGGTGGGTGCGCGCCGCATCGGGCGCGCCGAGCCAGATCAGCGCCGCGACCGCCACGGTGAACACCGCCAGCGCCGCGCACACGGCGCGCCAGCCCATGAAGCCGAGCGTCCAGGCCAGCGGCGAGCCGACCGCCACGCCGCCGAAGCCGCCCACCGCCATCACGAAGCCGTTGACGAGCGGCAGGCGCGCCAGCGCGAACTGCTCGGCGATCGCCTTGAACGCAGCGCCCAGGCAGACCGACACCCCCACCCCGATCAGCAACCGGCCGGCCATCATCGCCCCGATGCCGTGTGCCATACCGAACACGCCGATGCCGGCCGCCGCGAACAGCAGCATCGCCGCCGTCACGCGGCGCGGCCCGAAATGGTCGAGCAGAACGCCGGCCGGAATCTGCGCGCCGGCGAAACCCAGGAAATACAGGCTCGTCAGCAGGCCGAGATCGGCGGCCGACAGCCCGAGGTCGTGCGTGATCAGCGGCGCGAAGCCGAGATTGACGCCACGAAACACATAGGACACGAAATAACCGAGCGAGAACAGCACGAACACGCGCAGCTTGATGGACGACATAGGCACCTCGAAACCACCGCCCGCGCTCGCGAACGGCCAGGCCAAACGAAAACGCCGTCACCTCGGTGACGGCGTGGGAGCGGGATCATAAGCGACGCGCGGCGAATCGGGCGAAAGCCCCTCGCGCGCAGCGACCGATTCGCGTTATTTCTTGTTGGTTTTGCGCGAGGCGGACTTGGCGGCCGGCTTGCTGCTGCGAACCGGCTGCTTGGCGGCGGCCTTAACCGGCGCGCGGCGCACGACCTTGCCGCCCGAGCGCAGGCTGGCGCGCTCGATGCGCGCGCCGCCCGTCGTAGTGGCGATCCGCTCCGGCCCCGGCTCGGCCGGCACCGCACGGCCTACCGGCACATGCAGCACCATGGTCTGGCCCGGCATCACCATGTCGCGGCGCGTGCGGTTCCAGGCATGCAACTGCCCGACCGACACGCCGTAGCGACCGGCCAGCGACGCCATCGTCTGCTTGCGGCGCACCCGGATCAGCATCTTGCGCGTATCGGGCACATCCGCCTCCATGGCCAGCGCGCCGTTCTCGGCCACATCGGCGCTGATGTCCTCGTCGTCGTCATCGGCGCGCGGCACCACGATCGTCGAACCGGGCTTCAGGCGCATGCCGGCCGGAATCTTGTTGACGGCCATCAGCGTATCGGCGTCCACGCCGATCTTCTCGGCGATCGCCGCCGGGCGTGCGCGCTCGGTCACCGTGTAGGTGGTCCACGACGACAGCTGGCCGCCGTACGACTTCAGGCCCTTCTCGAACTGCGATGCGTTGTCGAACGGCAGCAGGATTTGCGGCTGCGTCGCGCCGACGATCACCGGCTTCGAGAACGACGGGTTCAGCGCCTTGAACTCCTCGAGCGACAGGCCCGACAACTGGGCGGCCATCTTGACGTCGATGTCGTGCGACGTGGTGACCGTCACGAAATACGGGTGGTTCGGAATATCGGGCAGCGTCAGGCCGTATTGCTGCGGATTCGCGATGATGTTCTTGACCGCCTGGAGCTTCGGCACGTAGTTGCGCGTCTCGTTCGGCATGCGCAGGCTTTGATAGTCGGTCGGCAGGCCGGCCGCCTGGTTGCGCGCGATCGCGCGCTGCACGTTGCCCTCGCCCCAGTTGTACGCGGCCAGCGCCAGATACCAGTCGCCGAACATGTCATGCAGGCGCGAAAGATAATCGAGCGCCGCGCTGGTCGAGGCCAGCACGTCGCGCCGCTCGTCCTGCCACATGTTCTGCTTGAGGTTGTAGGTGCGGCCCGTGCCGGGAATGAACTGCCACATGCCGGCCGCCTTCGCCACCGACAGCGCCTGCGGGTTGTACGCCGATTCGATGAACGGCAGCAGCGCCAGCTCGGTCGGCATGTTGCGCGCCTCGAGCTCCTCGACGATGTGATAGAGGTACTTCTGCGAGCGCTCGGTCATGCGCTGCACGTAGTCGGGACGCTCCGTGTACCAGGTGGTCTGCATGTCGACGAGGTCGCTCTGCAGGTCCGGCATCTGGAAACCACGGCGAATGCGCGCCCACAGATCGGAATCCTTGGTCGTCAGATCGCCGACCGACTGCTTGTCGACGTCGACGGTTTCCTTCGAGGTGGCGGACTTGCGGAGAAAATCGGAGGCGGCCTGCGGATTGGAAGCGGCGGCGGCGGCGGGGACGTCAGGCCCGGGGCTCGCACAAGCGGCCAGCAACAGGACCAACATCGCACTGATCAGAAATCGCATGTAAATCTCGGCTTCCAACGGCTGAAAATTGCAGGCGATAGTAAGGTGGCCCGAGCATCGCGTCAATAAAAACGCCGAAAAATGCCAATAAATCCGGTATTTGGGGCGCATTCTCCAGATTCAGCTTGAGCATTGGCTGAGTCGAATCAGGTAGTTTCTGATGGCCTTCGCCCGATCATGCGCCGGTTCGCGCCAGCGAAACATTGAGAATTGTTGCGCGCGGGCCGCCGGCCTCGCGAGGCGGCAACCCCGCGCGAAGACGGGTCGGGAACAGCGGCAGCGGATAGCGGAACGATCAGCGGAAGCGGTTCTTCCACTCGCGCATCATCGTGAAGGCGGCCAGCCGGTCGGCCGGCGCCTCGTGCAGCTCGGCCTCGAGCGTCGCGGCGATCGCCGGGCTGTCGGCGCGCAGGAACGGATTGACGGCACGCTCGTGGGCGATGGTGGTGGGCAGCGTGGGCACGCCGCGCGCGCGGCGCGCCTGGGCGTCGTCGCGCCAGGCGGCCAGCGCCGCGTTGTCGGGCTCGCACGCGAGCGCGAAGCGGATGTTCGAGAGCGTGTATTCGTGCGCGCAGTGCACCTGGGTTTCGCCCGGCAGCGCGGCCAGTGCGTCGAGCGAGGCCAGCATCTGCGCCGGCGTGCCCTCGAACAGCCGGCCGCAGCCGCACGAGAACAGCGTGTCGCCGCAGAACAGGTGCGGCGCGCGGTTCGCCGCGCCGGCGGCCTGGTAAAACGCGATGTGGCCGCGCGTGTGGCCCGGCACGTCGAGCACCGTGAATTCGAGCGACGGCCGGCCGATCGTCACGCGCGCGCCGCCCGCGAGCGGCACCGTGACTTGTGCGATGTCCTCGCCGGCCGGGCCGTAGACGGGCACCGGGCCGCCCTGCTTCGGGTCGCCGAGCAGCGCGGCGACGCCGCCGACGTGGTCGGCATGATGGTGGGTGAGTAGAATAGCGGCTAGCCGCCAGCCCCGCGCATCGAGATACCGACGCACCGGGGCGGCGTCGCCCGGATCGACGGCGATCGCGTCGCTGCCATCCGACACGAGCCAGATATAGTTGTCATCGAATGCCGGTACCGGCACGTATTCCAGCTCGTTCATGGGCGCGCACTCAATCGATATGTCAGACCGTCCGATTATAGACTGGCCCGCCTGGAGCGCTTCGCCGCCCGGCCGCTACGTGCTCGAGTGGGAACAGGCCCAGCTCGACCGCGTGGTGTCCGACGTGTTCGGCTTCCACGCCTTGCAGCTGGGCCTGCCCCAGCTCGATTCCCTGCGCGAGAACCGCATGCCCGGCCGCGGGCTGGTGCTCGATCCGGCCAGCGGCGCCAGCGCGCCGTTCCGCTTTCCGTGGGCCGGCGACCCGCCCGGCCCGCATCATGCGCCGGTCGGCCGCAGCACCGTCTGGTGCGACCTGCTCGACCTGCCGTTCGAATCGCAGAGCGTCGATCTGATCGTGATGCCGCACACGCTCGAATTCACGGCCGATCCGCACGGCCTGCTGCGCGAAGCCGAGCGCGTGCTGATGCCGGAAGGCCGGCTCGTGATCACCGGCTTCAATTCATTGAGCCTGTGGGGCGCGCGGCAATCGTTCGGCCGCATCGCGAAACGCCCGTTCGTGCCGGGCGCGCGCGATCCGATCGCCTTCATCCGCCTCAAGGACTGGATGAAGCTGCTCGGTTTCGACATCGAGCGCGGCCGCTTCGGCTGCTACCGCCCGCCGCTGGTCACCGACAAGTGGATGTCGCGCTACGCTTTCATGGAAGCGGCCGGCGACCGCTGGTGGCCGATTTTCGGCGCTGTTTACATGGTCACGGCCGTCAAGCGGGTGCGCGAGATTCGCCCGGTCGGCCCGATCCGGGTTCGCAAGCCGGCGCGTGCGCCCGCGCTCGCACCGGCCGCGGCCCCTACCACTCATCAAGAGCATTCATGACGTTGCAAACGATCGATATCTATACCGACGGCGCCTGCAAGGGCAACCCCGGCCCCGGCGGCTGGGGCGCCCTGCTGCGCTTCGGCGACCAGGAAAAGGAACTGTTCGGCGGCGAGCCGGGCACCACCAACAACCGCATGGAGCTGCTCGCCGTGATCAAGGCGCTCGAAGCGCTCAAGCGCCGCTGCCAGGTGGTCGTGCATACCGATTCGCAATATGTGCAGAAAGGCATCAGCGAATGGATTCACGGCTGGAAGAAAAAAGGCTGGGTGACGGCCGCCAAGACGCCCGTCAAGAACGCCGATCTCTGGAAGCGGCTGGACGAACTGGTCGCCGGCCACGAGATCGAATGGCGCTGGGTCAAGGGCCACGCCGGCCACGCCGAGAACGAGCGCGCCGACGCGCTCGCCAATCGCGGCGTCGATTCGCTTTCGCAGCAGGCCTGAGCGGCGGCACGCGCCGCGCTCCCCTGCCGCTTCGTCTTCGTTACCGCCGGCCCGCGCGCCGGCCTCACTGAATCACCGACATGCGCCAGATCATCCTCGACACCGAAACCACCGGCCTGAATGCCCGCACCGGCGACCGCATCATCGAAATCGGCTGCGTGGAAATGCTGAACCGCCGGCTGACCGGCAACAATCTGCACTTCTACGTGAACCCCGAGCGCGACAGCGATCCGGGCGCGCTGGCCGTGCACGGCCTGACCACCGAATTCCTCAGCGACAAGCCGAAATTCGCCGAAGTCGCCAACGCGATCTGCGATTTCGTGCGCGGCGGCGAGCTGATCATCCATAACGCGCCGTTCGACATCGGCTTTCTCGACGCCGAATTCGAGCGCCTGAAGCTGCCGCCGCTGCTCAAGCAGTGCGACGGCGTGATCGACACGCTGGTGCAGGCCAAGCAGATGTTCCCCGGCAAGCGCAATTCGCTCGACGCGCTGTGCGACCGCTTCGGCATCAGCAACGCGCACCGCACGCTGCACGGCGCGCTGCTCGACTCGGAGCTGCTGGCCGAGGTCTATCTGGCGATGACGCGCGGCCAGGAAAGCCTGGTGATCGACATGCTCGGCGATGGCGACGACGAAGGCGGCGCGGGCGGCGGCTCGCGCGTCGCGCTGGCGTCGCTCGCGCTGCCGGTGCTGACCGCCAGCGACGAGGAACTGGCCGCGCACCAAACTCAGCTCGACGAGCTCGACAAGTCGGTCAAGGGCACCTGCGTCTGGCGCAAGGAAGCCGAACCGGCCACGCCGGCGGCCTGACCCGCCGCGTCCTCGCCCGCCTTCAGCCGCGCGGCTGAAGCGCAATCACCGCCATCCCGGCCAGCGCCAGCACGGCGCCGGCTGCATCCCAGCGCGTCAGCGGCACGCCGTCGACCACCCGCAGCCAGCCGAGCGCCACCGCGATATACACGCCGCCGTAGGCCGCGTAAGTCCGCCCCGCGGCCGACGGATGCAGCGTCAGCAGCCACGCGAACAGCGCCAGCGATACCGCCGCGGGCACCAGCAGCCAAGCGCTGCGCCCCTCCTTGAGCACCTGCCACGGCAGATAGCAGCCGACGATCTCGGCGAGGGCGGTGAGAACGAACAATCCGGCGATCTTGATCAGGTCGGGCATGGGTCGGGAAACGGATTCGAGGGCCACTCGCGGCGGCCGACATTGACGGGGAAACCGAACGGGAACGAACGCTGCAACGCGCCCGCGCGCATCGCCAGCGCCGTGCCGGCACCGGCCGGATTATCTCCCGCCAATCCCCCACCGGGCGGGGCTGGGGCGGCAATTTGCACGATCTCCTGCGATCGTGGTACTATAGCCACTCTTTCATTTATCTATTTCGTTCATTCTGTTTGAGCAGCGAGCGTTCGCGGAACTCCCGCCACCGTCTCGTCGCACGAAATATCGATCACGGGCAGGCAGCCATTTTCGGCCCACCTGCTTCGTTTCAGCGCCCTTTCCAGGGTTCGTTTCCGGTCGCAGGCGCCACGCCGCGCACCGGTCGTCGTCGGTCCCCCTTGTCAGGCCAGCCCGGCGGCAATCTCATGAGCGCATCGACGCGGCGGCCACTGGCGCGCCGCACGCGGCCCCGTCCGATCTCGGCGTCTTCGTGCGCCCGACGTTCCGTGCTGCCACGCCGCTGCGCTCCTCGGCAAACCGTGGCGATGCTCGCGCCTTCCGGCAACGCGCATCGTCCGCTGTCAAAGGAGCCTTCACCTTGACTGCATCACACGTCAGCCCTTCCGCTGTCTCCGCGTCGTCCAGCGACGCCCCCGTCACCGTCAACGACATCACCGTCGTCGATCAATCCCTGCTGAAACGCGCCGTGCGCGCCATGGCCATCGGCAACGCGATGGAATGGTTCGACTTCGGCGTCTACAGCTACATCGCCGTCACGCTCGGCCAGGTGTTCTTCCCGTCGAGCAACCCGTCCGCGCAGTTGCTGGCCACCTTCGGCACGTTCGCGGCCGCCTTCGTGGTGCGCCCGATCGGCGGCATGGTGTTCGGCCCGCTCGGCGATCGCATCGGCCGCCAACGCGTGCTCGCCATGACCATGATCCTGATGGCGCTCGGCACGTTCTCGATCGGCCTGATCCCGAGCTACGACTCGATCGGCATCCTGGCCCCGATCCTGCTGCTGGTCGCCCGCCTCGTGCAGGGCTTCTCGACCGGCGGCGAATACGGCGGCGCAGCCACCTTCATCGCCGAATTCTCGACCGACAAGCGCCGCGGCTTCATGGGCAGCTTCCTGGAATGCGGCACGCTGATCGGCTATGTGCTCGGCGCGGGCGTGGTCACGCTGCTCACGGCCGTGCTGCCGCACGACGCGCTGACCTCCTGGGGCTGGCGCGTGCCGTTCCTGGTGGCCGGCCCGCTCGGTCTGATCGGCCTGTATATCCGGATGAAGCTCGAGGAAACCCCGGCCTTCAAGCGTCAGGCCGAACTGCGCGAGGCGCAGGACAAGACCATGCCGAAGGTCAAATTCCTCGACATGCTCGTCAAGCACCGCAACGCGATGCTGCTGTGCGTGGGCCTCGTGCTGATCTTCAACGTGACCGACTACATGGTGCTGTCATATCTGCCGAGCTTCCTGTCGTCGACGCTGCATTTCAACGAAACGCACGGCCTGGCGCTGGTGCTGCTGGTCATGGTGCTGATGATCCCGATGACGATCGGTGCAGGCCGCCTGTCGGACGTGGTCGGCCGCAAGCCGGTCATGCTGGCCGGTTGCGTGGGCCTGCTGGTGCTGTCGATCCCCGCGCTGATGATGATCCGCACGGGCGAGATGCTGCCGGTGTTCGGTGGCCTGATGATCCTCGGCGTGATGCTGTCGTGCTTCTGCGGCGTGATGCCGTCGGCGCTGCCGGCGCTGTTCCCGACCGAGATCCGCTTCGGCGCGCTCGCGATCGGCTTCAATATCTCGGTGTCGCTGTTCGGCGGGACGACGCCGCTGGTCGCGGCCTGGCTGGTGGAACGCACCGGCAACCCGATGATGCCGGCGTACTACCTGATGGGCGCAGCCGTGATCGGTGCGATCTCGGTGCTGGCCCTGCGGGAAACGGCTCGCCAGCCGCTGGCCGGTTCGCCGCCGGCCGTGGCATCGCGTCGCGAGGCGCATGCGCTGGTTCGCGAACTGCGCGAACAGGCGGAAGAAGATAACAACGACGCCTACCATAGCGTATCGGCGGCCCGCGCTTAAGCCAATTCGGCCACTTGAGCCACTTCAGCCGGCTCAAGCCCCCCGCCGTTCCCGACGCCGCGCCCGCTCGCCAGAGCCGGCGCGGCGTTGTCATTTCCGGGCGCCCAAAAACGAACACCCCCGCCGAGGCGGGGGTGTGGGCGTGTCCGGCGCCGGGTGACGCGGCGCGCTTCAATGCGCCGTGCAACCGCCGTGCCGGCAGGCCATGCAGGTCACGAACGAGCGCGAACGCTCGACCACGGCCCGCATCCCGCGCCCGGCCACCACGAACCCGACCTGGCTCAGGTTGAAGTCGTGCGTCACCATCAGTTGCATCAGCGACACCATCGGCAGCACGACGGACGGGTGATACAGACGATTTTCGATGAGGGTTCGCATGACGGGCTCCGACGGGACGATGAACTGACCCGACGAATTCTACGAACCGGCAGCCCGCGGATAAATGGGCTGCACACGAAGTCAGTTGTTTGCCTGCGCGAACAATCGGTGGCAACCCTAGGTTTGCCGCTCCCGCTCGGCTCAGTCGGGCGGCGTGCTGACGAACTCCGGCAGTTGCTCGGCGCGCGCCGACAGCGCGGCGATGGTCGGGAAGCGCTGCGCATCGAACGGCGCCAGATCGCGCTGGTGGGCGCGCTCCGCCTGCGTGAAGCGCCACGCCACGGCCACCGTCACGTCCGCCTGGGTGATGCGCTCGCCGAGCAGCCAGCCGGTGGTGCCGAGAATGCGCTTCTCGAGCGCGCCGTAAGCGGCGTCGACCTGTTCGACCAGGCGGTCGAGCCACGGCCGATGCACCTTTTCGTCGGGGCGCATGTTGTTCTCGTACACCACCTGCACCGTCTTTTCGGCGGCGACGAGCGCGAGGCCGATCAGTTCGATCGAGCGCAACCGCGCGGCCGCGTCGTCGGGCATCAGCCGTTTGGACGGCTCGACGAGGTGATCGAGATAGTCGACGATGAGCGACGAGTCGAGCACCATCGTGCCGTCGTCGGTCAGCAGCGTCGGCGCTTTCACGACCGGGTTCACGGCCTTGAACTGGTCGAAATGACGAAACACCGACAGCGGCAGGTGCTCGAACGACAGCCCGAGCAGCTTGGCCGACACGGCGCTGCGGCGAACGTACGGGGAATCCAGCATTCCAATCAGCTTCATCTGACACTCACTCTGGTTGAGGGCGGGACCGACGACTGTAGCAGCCTCGCGTCGCATCGCGCCAGCGTCGATCGTGAGGAGATAGGGCGCACCGCCCGTTCAGCGTGCGCCGAACCAGGCGGCCAGCGACGGCCAAAGCGCGCGATTGTCGTCGCGGAAATAGCCGACCGCGCCGATCGGGCGCTGGCCCGGGTGCGGCGCGAGGGTGCGGAATTCGACCTCCGCGGCGGTGAAGCGCCGGTGCAGCGCGGCCACGGCGGCGGGCGGCGCGAACGGGTCGTCCTCGACGGCATAGGCCAGCAGCGGGCCGCGATAGGCATCGAAGCCGGCGCGCATTTCCCGGCCCGCCGCCGCCACGCGGCCGCCCGGCCCCCGCCCGCCGGCGGCGCAATCGAGCGCGATGCCGGCCGGCACGTCGGCTTCGGCGCCGAGCAGGCGCCCCGGCACGCGCGTCATGAAGCGGCCGGCCAGCGGCAACGCCACGTAGGTGGCGAACGCAAGCGCGATGCCCGCCGCGCCACGCGCATCGCCGCAATAGCCGGTGCCGGCGGCCACCGTCGCGATGCCGGCCAGCCGCCCGAGGTTCGGCGCGAGGCCCAGCAGGCGGCCGCCCGTCGCATGGCCGAGCGCGAACAGGCGCGCCGCGGGCGCGTGGGTGGCCAGGCAATCGAGCGCGGCGGGCAGATCGGCTTCGCCCCATTGGCGCAGCGTCACGCGATCGGTGTCGGCCACCGCCGTGCGCGAACCGCCGATGCCGCGATTGTCGTAGCTGAGGACCGCGAACCCGGCTTCGGCCAGGCTGCGCGCGAACGCGTCGTAGCGCACGCGCGGCATGCCGAGCGCGCTGTTGATCAGCACCGCCCGTTCAGGATTCAGGTGGGGAAGATAGAGCGAGCCCGTCAACGGTCGTCCGTCGCGCGCCGCGAACTGGAGAGTTTCGACCGTGATCGCCATCGTCTGCCTCGTCGTGGAAGCGGCTATTGTGCAAGCGAACGACGCGGGCCGCTACCTCGATCGCTGCGCGGTTTGAGGTGTTTGGGTTACGCGTCAGCGCGCCCCGGCGGCCACGCGATACCACTGCCAGAACGTACGCGTATAGGCCTGCGCCAGTTGCGGCACGTCGCGAAACACGTTCAGCGCACGCACGGTCATGGCGCCATCACCGGCGGTGGATGGGCCGCGGCCGCGGGCGGGCGGCGTGACGGCGGTGTCGATCGCCACGGCGTCGTCCGCCACGATGAACGGCGTGCGCGTCGCGCCGGCCCGGCGCGCGAACGCCACGTCGATGCCCGATTCGGCCAGAAACGCCGCGCCGCTGTAGCGCGCGGCCGGCGCCGAGCGGTCGAGCACCACGCGCACCGCCACGCCGCGCCGGCGTGCCTCGCACAAGGCCGAGGCCAGCGCCGGCGACACCGAGGCATACCCGGCCACCAGCACGCGCCGGCGTGCGCCGTTCACCAGTTCGGCCGCCACGCCGAAGGCGTCACCGACATGCGCGAAATAGGCGCCCGCCTCCCCGCCGACAAAGGGCGCGGGCAGCGCGAAAACGGCTGGCGAAGCAAGGGCGAGCGCCGCGCAGGACAGCGCGGTCAGGTAGGCGTGTGGTCTCATCGGGCGCGTATTGTAGTCACGCCGATCGGCCCCGCAAGTGGTTTCTGAGAAGCGTGGCGCGGCGGCGACGAACGCGCGTTCGCCGCGTGGAAAATCGCGGCTGGGTCAGACGCGAAACGCGCCGTTGGTCAGATTGATCGGAGGATTATCGAAGGCGGGCGAACCGTGCCGTTCTTGAGGAATTCAGGCCGCGTCGAGCTTCGCCAGCCACGCGGCCAGCCCGTCCCACGAGCGGAAATCGGCCACGCTGCGCGCCGGAATCGCCGGATACGCGCCGGCAGCCATCTCGGCCAATGCGCGGCCCGGCCCCAGTTCGAGGAACGCGCTTGCGCCGGCTTCGACGCAGGCCGCGAGGCATGCGGCCCACTCCACCGGCTCGGCGATCTGTCGCGCGAGCTTGTCGAGGCCATCGCCCACATCGAGCACCACGGCGCCGTCGATGCCGCTGAACAGCCGCGTGCCGGCCGCGCCACGCCCGACGCTCGCCTGCCCGAGCGCGGCGCGAAACACCGGCACGGCGGCGGCCAGCCGTGGCGTGTGCGAAGCGATCCGCACCGGCACCTCGACCACGCGCGAGGCGCCATGCGCCTGCGCCTCGCCGGCCAGCGCGGCCAGCGCCTCGGTGGTGCCGGCCAGCACGCAGGCCTCGCCGGGGTTGACGATCGCGACCGCGGCGTCGTGCCCGGCGCACAAGGCATCGAGCGTCGCGCGCGGGAGGCCGCGCACGAACAGCATGCCTTCGTTGCCCGCGCTTGCCGCATCCATTGCATCGGCGCGCGCGGCGATCAGGTCGAGCGCATCGCGCGCGTCGAACCGGCCCGCCACATGCCATGCGGCGATCTCGCCCACGCTGTAGCCGGCCACGCAGCGCCGCCTAGGCAGCAGCGGCGCGAGCCGGGCGTACACGGCCAGCGCATGCAGCGTGCACAGGCGCTGCGCCGCACCGTTCTCGCGCAGCGCATCGCCACTGGCCTCGCGCACCCAGGCGCGCGGATCGCCGCCGAACCAGCGCGACGCGTGCGCGAACAGCGGCGCAGCGGCCGGATCGTCGCCGATCAGGTCGAACATGCCGGGGCCTTGATGACCCTGGCCGGAGCACAGGAGCGCGAGCGTCATTGCGGATCGAGCCCATCGGCGAACAGGCTCATCGCGAGCAGGTCGGCCGTGCCGCCGGGGCTCAGCCGCCGCGCGACGAACGCGCGATGCACGGCGGCGGCCTGCTCGCGCCAGTCGTCGGCGCCCACGCCGCCGCGTGCCAGGAAATCCCGAGCGGCCTGCTGCGCGAACGCCAGGCCGGCCTCGCCGCCGCGATGCAGCAGATTGGTGTCGTCGAGCGCCGCGATCAGCGCGAAGCAGGCCTGCACGCGCGCCGCCTCGGCGTGGCCGGGGCGCAGCGCCCGCGCGGCGCGCAAGGCCGGCACGCCGATCGCGTAGACAGCCGGAAAGCCGTTGGCCGCCTCGCCGCGCGCGCCGCCGACGCCGTAGCGGCGGATCGCCCGCTCGCCGTGGCTGTCCGACGGACGCGGGCCGCCCAGGATCTCGTCGCCCCATTGCGCGGCAACGCAGGCGCCGAGCGTGAGCGCCGGCACCGGTTCAGCGGTCGCTCGCCAGCCCGCCGCCGCGCACAGCAGGCCGAGCCCGAAGATCGCGCCGCGATGGGTGTTCACACCGCCGGTGGCGGCCAGCATCGCGTGCTCGGCGCGCAGGCCGATCCGGCGCAGCGCCGCCATCTCCGCCCGCGCCGCGCCGGCCCGCGCCAGTTCGGCCAGGAACGGGCGAATCGCGGCGGCGCTGCGCGCGAACGTGGCGGCATCCATGTCGTGGTGACTGCCCTGATCGACATGGCTGACGAGGCCGGGTTTCGGCCAGGTCCGCACTTCGAGCCGCAGGCAATGCTCGGCGAATTCGGCAATCGCGTCCGCGGCCTCGCGCGGCGACGGCTTCGCTTCGAACGCAGGCATCCGCATCGGCTGAATCATGCTGCCTCCCTCGCACTGTCGAGAAATTCGCGCGGCGACAGCAGCAGCACACCGGCCGAGGTCTTGGCGACGATCTCGCCGCGCTCTGCCAGCGCCGTACGCAGTTCGCGCCAGTTGGCGCCCGCGCCGTCGGCCCGAATCACTTCGCCGTCGATGCGCATCGGGGCCTCGCCGCTATCGGCGCCATCGGCACCATCGGCCAGCGCCGCGACATCGTCGAGCAGCGCCGCGAGCGCCGCCTCGGCATCCGCGCCGATGGGCGCATCGAACAGCAGATCGAGATCGGAACCGGGAGACAGATAGGTCAGGCCCGTCAGGGCCTGCCAGGCCAGGCTGCCGAACGCGCGGCAACCGAGGCGATGCCGCCGCGCGATCGCGTCGAGCCGATCGAGCGTGGCGCACCAGTGCGCCGGCGCGGCCTCGCGCAACCGCGCAACGGCAGGTGGCGGTTCGACCGAGACGATCGCCGACTCGGGCACCACCACGCCGATGCGGCGCTTGCCCAGCGACGGCGGCAGCGGCAAGCCGAGCGGCACGCCGGCCGCGCCGGCATCGCACGGCCCGGCGCGCCGCACCATCAGCGGCCAGCCGCGCGCGGCCCACTCCCGCACCACGGGCGGCGCGTCGGCCAGCGCCGGGTGGGCCGCCAGCACGTCGCGCCACGCATCGGGCGCGACGCGCACGACGCTGTGACGGATCAAGCCGGCCTCAGCCGGCCGAGCGGGCGAGTTCATGGACGCGTTGCGCGATACGCGCGGCAGCCGGGCGGCCGCCGCGTTCCGCGCCGAGGCGGTCGCGGCCGTCGGCGCGATCGGCCGGCGTATCGAACCACGGCGCCAGTTGCGCGCCGAGCGGCTGCGCCGGATCGAGCACGGCATCGACCGCGCCCGTTTGCGCGAGATTGTCGAGGCCCGGCGCGAACACGGCCGTCGACTTCGCCATCTCCTGCAGCACGTCGAGCGGCAGCTTGGTGACGCGCGAGATCGACGGCAGATCCATCACGGCCGGCTCCGCGCCCGGCAGCGCGACCAGCACGCGGGTGGCGAGCGCGGTCGCGATGAACGCGCCGGCCGCCGTGCCGCCATACAGCAGGCCGACGGTCGGATGGCCGCGCAGGCTCGCCAGCATCAGGCTCTTGGCCAGATGCGACAGGCATTCGTTGAGGCCGAGCAATTCGTCGCGGCGACTCATGCGCTGGCTCGCGCTGTCCACCAGCACGAGAATCGGCGTGCGATCACCACGGCGCACCACATCGAGCACGCGCGCCGACAGCCACAAGGCTTCGTCCACGCCGACGAACGTGCCGCCCGACACGCCGATCACGTCCACCGTGCGGTCTTCGACGGTGGCGCGGCCGGCCAGCAGGCCGTCGTCGCGCACCGCGACATCGTGGTCGAAGGAACCGAGAATCTCATCGAGCGTCATCGCGCGTCTCCTGAAGGCGGTCGGCCAGCGCGGCGAAGGCGTCGCCGGGCATGGCGGGAATGGCGTCGGCCTCGGCATCGGTCGCCCCGAGCCGGCGCCAGACGTCGCGTGCGTCGGCGCAATCGCCGAACGCCGCGAGGCGCGCTTCGAGCCGCGTCTGCTCGGCATCGAGCACCGCGAGGTCGAAGCCGTGGCGCACCGCGAGCAAATCGAGCGCGGCGGCGCGGAACGCCGGCAGCGTGTCGTCGACGAAGCGCTCGGCGCCGCCGATCAGCCGGCGATGCTTGCCGCCCATGGTGCGCCAGACCAGCGCGCGATCCTTCGAGTCGAATTCCTCGACGCCGCGATTCGTTTCGATCACCTCGGGCCCGGACACGCTGATGCGGCCCGGCTCCGACACCGCCAGCGCCGAGCAGCACGCCGCGAGCAGGCCGCCGCCGCCGTAGCAGCCGGCGCGACCGCCGATCAGCCCGATCACCGGCACGCCGGCCTCGCGCGCATCGACCAGCGCGCGCATCACCTCGGCGATCGCCAGCTCACCCGCATTGGCTTCCTGCAGACGCACGCCGCCGGTATCGAACAGGATCAGCACGGGCGTGGCCGATTCGCGCGCGGCGCGCAGCAGGCCGGTGAGCTTCGCGCCGTGGATCTCGCCGAACGCGCCGCCCATGAAGCGGCCTTCCTGCGCGGCCACCAGCACGGCGCGGCCGTCGAGCGCGGCGCGGCCGACGATCATGCCGTCGTCGAACTGGCGCGGCAGCGCGAACAGCGGCAGGTGCGGGCTCATTTCGCGCTCGGCCGGGCCGATGAATTCGGTGAAGCTGCCGGCGTCGACGAGCCCGTCGATGCGTTGCCGCGCCGAGGCTTCGTACCAGCTCGCGCCGGCCGTGGCGAGGTCGAATCCGCTCATCGCTGGCCTCCCTCGATCGCCCTGACCGCCTGGGCAAGCCGCAGCGCCACCGTATCGGGACGCGCGCCGCCGTCGTTGATCGAGAAGCGCAGGCCGCCCGGCGAGCGCCGCTCGACGAAATCGGCGACCACGGCCTGCCACACCTCGCCGAAGCCGGTGGCGGCGGTTTGAATATCGATCTCGCAGGCCGCGCCGGGCAGCACACGCTCGACGAGCACTTCGAGATTGCCGGACGCGACCACGCCGACCAGCGCCGACGCCGCATCCCCGCCCGCACGTTCACGCGCGGTGTGAAGATAGTTGAGCTGTTCCATTCGATCTCTCCCGCCAGCCCGCTCGGGGCCGGCCGAAACGCGCACGGGGGCTCGACTGCCGCCCCGCGCGGCAGGGCTTACCAGTTGCGAAAGCGTGACGGCGGCGAATACAGGCCGCCGGACCAATGCACGAGGTCCTTCACCGAGCGCGCCGCGAGCAGGCGGCGGTCGGCATCGAGCGGATCGATGCCGAGATCCTCGGGGCGGCGGATCACGCCGCGCTCGCGCAGCCGCTCGACCATCTTGCGGTCGCGGCCACGGCCCACGTCCGTATAGCCGGCCACGCCGCGAATCGCATGCTCGCGCTCGTCGGCGTCGCGGCACAGCAGCAGGTTCGCGATGCCCTCCTCGGTCACCACGTGCGTAACGTCGTCGCCGTACACCATGATCGGCGCGAGATCGAGCGAGAGCTTGTCGGCCAGCCGCAGCGCGTCGAGCTTCTCGACGAACATCGGCACGTTCTTCTCGCCGAACGTCTCGCCGATCTGCACGACCAGCTTGCGCCCGCGCCGCAGCGCGGCCGGCGTGTGCGGATCGGCCTCGGCGCCGGCCTTCAGCCAGGGCTCGCTCGAATGGCGGCGCCCGCGTGCGTCGCTGCCCATGTTCGGCGCGCCGCCGAAGCCGGCGATGCGGCTCTCGGTCACGGTGGACGAATGGCCGGCCAGGTCGATCTGCAGCGTCGAGCCGATGAACATGTCGCAGGCGTAGAGCCCGGCCGTCTGGCAGAACGCGCGGTTCGAGCGCAGCGAGCCGTCCGAACCCGTGAAAAAGATGTCGGAGCGCGCGCGGATGTAGTTGTCCATGCCGACTTCGGAGCCGAAGCAGTGGATCTGTTCGACCCAGCCCGATTCGATCGCCGGGATCAGCGTGGGATGCGGATTGAGCGCCCAGTGCGTGCCGATCTTGCCCTTCAGGCCGAGGCGTTCGCCGTAGGTCGGCAGCAGCAGTTCGATCGCCGCCGTGTTGAAGCCGATGCCGTGATTCAGGCGCTTGATGCCGTAGGGCTGATAGATGCCCTTGAGCGCCAGCATCGCGGTGAGGATCTGGGTTTCGGTGATCGCCGCCGGGTCGCGCGTGAACAGCGGCTCGACGAAGAACGGCCGCCCGGCCTCCACCACGAAATGCACGCGGTCGCCCGGAATGTCGACGCGCGGCACGCGATCGACGATGCGATCGACCTGGGCGATCACGATGCCGTCCTTGAACGCGGTGGCCTCCACCACGGTGGGCGTGTCCTCGGTGTTCGGGCCGGTGTAGAGATTGCCGTCGGCGTCGGCGCTGACGGCCGCGATCAGCGCGACCTGCGGCGTCAGATCGATGAAGTAGCGCGCGAACAGTTCGAGGTAAGTGTGCACGGCGCCCAGCTCGATGCGCCCGCCGAACAGCAGCTTGGCGATGCGCTGCGATTGCGGGCCCGAGTAGGCGTAGTCGAGACGCCGGGCGATGCCGCGCTCGAACACGTCGAGGTGCTCGGGCAGCACGACGCCCGATTGCACCATGTGCAGATCGTGGATCTTCGCGCTGTCCACCTCGGCGAGCGCCGTGGCCAGCAGGTCCGCCTGCTTCTGGTTGTCGCCTTCGAGGCAGACCCGGTCCCCGGGGCGCAGCACCGCTTCGAGCAGCGCCGTCGCGTCCTCGGCCGCCACCCGTTTGCCACGCGCGAGCGGCGCGCCCGCCGCGAGGCGTGCGTCGCGGGCCTGCCGCGCCTGATTCCATCCCGTCATTGCGTCTCTCCTGCGATGCGTATCCGGTGCCGGCGATTGTATGCCGCGCCGCGCGGGCCATTGATGAAGTTGCCCAATGCCACTCAGAGGCCGCGCCAATCGATCGCGCGCCGCCCTCGGGCGTCTTGCCGTAAACTGCTGCGACGGCCCAGCCGGGCCGCGCCCGCGCGCCGCTGCCGCCGTTCATCTGGATTCCACCATGCGTTCGTTATCGCCCGAACTGCTGCGCAGTTTCGTCGCCGTCGCCCAGACCGGCAGCTTCACCGCCGCGTCCGAGCGCGTCAATCTCTCGCAATCCACCGTCAGCCAGCACATCCGGCGGCTCGAAGAGCTGCTCGACCGGCCGCTGTTCGAGCGCGACACGCGCAACGTGCGGCTGTCCGCCAACGGCGACGCGCTGCACCGCTACGCGAGCCGAATTCTCGAACTGATGGACGAAGCGGTGATGTCGGTGTGCGGGCCGCCGCTGTCGGGCAAGGTGCGGCTCGGCATGTCGGAGGATTTCGCGTCGGCCCACCTGCCCGCCGCGCTGGTCAGCTTCATCCAGCGCAACCCGGAAGTCGAACTGGAGATCACCACCGGGCTGTCGGGCGACCTGTTCCACGCGCTCGACGAGGGCCGCCACGACCTGGTGTTCGCCAAGCGCATCGCCGGCAGCCGGCGCGGCCGCGTGATCCGCACCGAGCCGCTGTACTGGTGTACCGGGCCGGCCTCGCCGATCACCGGGCGCGAGCCGGTGCTGCCGCTGGCGCTGCACCCGGAGCCGAGCGTGTCGCGCCAGCGCGTGCTCGAAACCCTGAACGCGATCGGCCGCCCCTATCGGATTGCCGTATCGAGCAGCAGCATCGCGGCGCTGCGCGCGGCCGCGGCGGCCGGGCTGGGCGTGTCGGCGTTCGCCGGCTATGTGATCCCGCAGGGCCTGGCCAAGCTCGAAGCGGGCCTGCCCGCGCTCGGCGACCTCGAATACGTGATCGACCGGCCCGCCTCGGCGTCGCGTTCGACGCTCGCGCTCGAAGCCACGCTGGTGGCGGCGGCGGCGGAGTTCTGAGGCGGGCCGTCGCTACGACGGCCTGCCTTCATTCGCGCGCGGGCTCGGTTTCGATCAGGGCAGGAAGCTGCGCCGGCGCGCCTCGATCAATTCCACCAGCAGCCGGTCGCGCTCCGCGCCGAGTTCGGCGATCGAGCGCGCGCCCTGGATCTCGCGCAGTTCCTCGATCAGCTTGCGATCGACGTCCTCGTTGAACGCCGGCGCGCCGAGATCGTCCCACCAGCTCGTGATCGGCCCCGACAGATGGTCGAGAAAATGCGCCATGCCGCCGTCGCCGCCGCCCAGGTGATAGGTCAGGCCCTGCCCCATCAGCCCCCAGCGCAGGCCCGGCCCCCAGGACACGGCCTTGTCGGCGTCGGCCACGCTGACCACGCCCTCGCCCACCAGGTGATACACCTCGCGGAACAACGCGGCGGCCAGCCGGTTCGCCACGTGGCCGGGCATCTCCTTGTTCAGCACGATCGTGACCTTGCCGAGCCCGTCGTAGAAGCGCTTGGCGCGCGCGATCGCCTCGGGCGCGGTGGCTTCGCCACCGGCCAGCTCGACGAGCGGAATCAGGTGCGGGGGATTGAACGGATGCGCGATCAGGCAGCGCTCGGGATGCCGTTCGCAGGCGGTCTGGATATCGGACATGCGCAGGCCCGACGAGCTCGACGCGACCAGCGCCTCGGCCGGCAGGCGCGCATCCAGGCGGCGATACAGCTCGCGCTTGACGTCGAGCCGCTCGGGGCCGTTTTCCTGCACGAAATCCACGCCGTCGAGCGCGGCGTCGAGATCGGCCACGAAACGCAGCTTGGCGCGGCAGGCCGCGAGCCGCGCCTCGCCCATGAAGCGCACGAGCGCCACGTCGAGCCGTTCGGCCGCGTCGGGCGCGGGGTCGGTCACGACCACCTCGAAGCCCTGATCGAGATAGAAGGCGGTCCAGCTTGCGCCGATCACGCCCGCGCCGACGACGGCAATGCGTTGAATATCCATGGGATGCGGTCTCCGGTAGCGAATTCGTTCAATGAATGACGGCGACGATTGTCGCATCGAACGGCTGTGGATCGCCTTGGGCTGCGGCGGACCGCCGATTCTCCGCGCCAATGAAAAACGCCACGCGAACCGGGTTCGCGTGGCGTTTTTTCAGGGGAATCCGGGCAAGCCTGCTACCCGGTCAGCCCTGGAGCCGTGCCTCGAAGGCCGCCTTGGTGTCGGCCAGCGCCTGCGGCAGGCGCGTCTTCAGCTTGTCGAACAGCTCGTCGTGCAGCGCCAGTTCCTCGCGCCATGCGTCGCGATCGACCGAGGCCACCTGCTCGAACTGTTCGGCCGAAAACGCCATGCCGCCCCAGTCGATGTCCTGATAGCGCGGCGTCAGGCCGAGCGCGTGCTCGACGCCCTCGCCCCGGCCATCGATGCGCTCCAGCATCCACTTCAGCACGCGCATGTTCTCGCCGAAGCCGGGCCACGCGAAGCGGCCGTCGGCGTCCTTGCGGAACCAGTTCACGCAGTAGATCTTCGGCAACGTCGCGCCCGACGCTGCGAGCTGGCTGCCGAGCTTCAGCCAGTGCGAGAAATAGTCGCTCATGTTGTAGCCGCAGAACGGCAGCATCGCGAACGGATCGCGGCGCACCACGCCCTGCTTGCCGGCCGCGGCCGCGGTGGTTTCGGAGCCCATCGTGGCGGCCATGTAGACGCCCTCGGTCCAGTCGCGCGCCTCGGTCACGAGCGGCACCGTGGTCGAGCGGCGGCCGCCGAACACGAACGCGTCGATCGCCACGCCGGCCGGGTTGTCCCAGTCGGCGTCGATCGACGGGCATTGCGAGGCCGGCGCCGTGAAGCGCGCGTTCGGATGCGCGGCCTTGCGGCCGGTTTCCTTGCCGATCGCGGGCGTCCAGTCCTGGCCCTGCCAGTCGAGCAGATGCGCGGGCGGCGTGTCGGTCAGGCCTTCCCACCAGACGTCGCCGTCGTCGGTCAGCGCGACGTTCGTGAAGATCACGTTCTCGCGCAGCGTGGCCAGCGCGTTCGGGTTGGTCTTCTCGCCGGTGCCCGGCGCGACGCCGAAGTAGCCGGCTTCCGGGTTGATCGCGTAGAGCTTGCCGTCCTGGCCGGGCTTGATCCAGGCGATGTCGTCGCCGATCGTCGTGACCTTCCAGCCGTCGAAGCCGGCCGGCGGGATCAGCATCGCGAAGTTGGTCTTGCCGCAGGCCGACGGGAACGCCGCCGCGATATGGCGCTTGGTGCCGTCGGGCGCGGTCACGCCGAGGATCAGCATGTGCTCGGCGAGCCAGCCTTCGTCGCGGCCCATCGTCGAGGCGATCCGGAGTGCGAAGCACTTTTTCCCGAGCAGCGCGTTGCCGCCGTAGCCCGAGCCGTAGCTCCAGATCTCGCGCGTTTCGGGGAAATGCACGATGTACTTGGTGTCGTTGCACGGCCACGGCACGTCGGCCTCGCCGGCCGCAAGCGGCTTGCCGACGCTGTGCACGCACGGCACGAAATGGCCGTCCTCGCCGAGCACGCGATACACGTCGCGGCCCATGCGCGTCATGATCCGCATGTTGACGGCCACGTACGGGCTGTCGGACAGCTCCACGCCGATATGCGCGATCGGCGAGCCGAGCGGCCCCATCGAGAACGGCACGACGTAGAGCGTGCGGCCGCGCATCGCGCCGCGGAACAGGCCGTCGAGCGTGCCGCGCATCTCGGCCGGCGCGACCCAATGGTTGGTCGGGCCGGCATCGTCGCGCGCTTCGCTGCAAATGAACGTGCGATCTTCCACGCGTGCCACGTCCGACGGATCGGACAGCGCCAGAAACGAGTTCGGGCGCTTGGCCGGGTTGAGCCGGATCATGGTGCCCTGCGCGACCATCTGTTCGCAGAAGCGATCGTATTCTTCCTGCGAGCCGTCGCACCACACCACCTTGTCGGCTTCGGTCAGCGCCGCGATGCGCGCGACCCAGTCGATCAGGCCGCGATGGCGAACGTACTCGGGCACATCGAGCGACAGGGAATGCGTGGCCTCGACCGCTTGGTTTCGGGTCATGGAAATCTCCGGATAGGTGTTGAAAAGGAAGACGGTGTGCGTGAGGCCTGCGCGTCAGCGCGGTCGCGGCGGGGCGCGGCGCATCGCACGCCTCGCGCGATCGCGGGACGCTGCTGGCGCAGGCGGGTTTCGGTGCGGCGCGGCAGCGCGGCCGGCGGCGAAACCTTCACGGATATCGGGAGTTGCAACGATCACGGGAATCGGCATTGCCGATGCGAGACCTCAGTATTCGAGAGTGGGGCAGCATACCATCGCGATTCCAAAGTTTGGGATGGCACGACGCCGCTGCTAGGGATGATCCCGATAGGGATGCCCCTGAAGCGGGGCGCGACCCCAGCGGGCAGCTGGGACGCCGCCGGCGATCGATGCACCCGCAAGCATCGGTTTGAAAAATCCCCCTTGAATTCGTGCGCAACGTTCCTATTTGTGGAGCCATGAGGCGGTTGCGTTCCGCACCGCCGGTTGACCCCGCATCGCATGGCCCGCGCCCTTCGCGCACCGTCCATGCCGATCGATCTTCGAGAGGATTCGAACCATGACCACGTATCGCTTCGGCGCCGACCTGTTCGGCGAACTCGACCGGCTGCAACGGCAGATGTCGGGCTTCGCCGCCTCGCGCGGCAGCCGCTTCGACACCTTCCCGCCGATCAACGTCGGCGCGAACGACGATGCGATCGAGATCGTCGCCTTCGCCCCGGGCATGCAGGCCGGCGATTTCGACGTGACCATCGACAAAGGACTCCTGACCATCAGCGGCGAACGCAGCACCGCATCGCCCGGCGTTTCTTTTTCGTCCAATAATGTTTCGGATGCCGAATCATCTGGCGCGGAACCTGCCGCCCGAACCGCGCAAGCCGAAGCGGCTCGCCCGCTGTCGCGCGAACGCTTCAGCGGCCGCTTCCGCCGCGCGGTGGAACTGCCGTCGAATGCCGACGCCGGCAACATCGAGGCGCGCTACGACAATGGCTGCCTGCACATCCGTATCGCGAAGCGCGCTGCCGCGCAGCCGCGTTCGATTCACGTTCAGTAAATGATTGCGAGGACCATCGCCATGACCACCACTCCCGAACTCATCGACCGCCCCGCCGCCGACGCCACCGCACCGGCCCGACCGGGCGCCCACGACACGCCGCGCCGCGGCCCGAGCGTCACGCCGTCGGTGGATATCACCGAGGACGCGCAAGGCATCACGCTGTGGGCCGACCTGCCCGGCGTCGCGAAAGCGGGCCTCGACGTGCGCGTGCACGACGGCCGCCTGACCATCGACGCCCAGGCCGATCTGCCGCAAACGGCCGGCCTGCGCGTGCAGCATGCCGAACGGCGCACGCCGCGCTACCTGCGCAGCTTCGCGGTCAGCCCGCACTTCGACACCGCGCGCATCGACGCGAACCTGCGCGACGGCGTGCTGACGCTGCGCATCCCGCGCCGCGCCGAAGCGCTGCCGCGCAAGATCGAGATCGCCACGGGCCAGGCCTGAGCGATATCGCAGCCCATGCAGCACGATCCCGCCCCGGTTGGGCGGGATTTTTTTCGTGTGTCGTTTTTCGTCTGCGCCGCCTGCGCGTTCGCGCGGCAAATGCAGCCTGGCATCAGGGGAAACTATAATAGCGGCCGGTCACGCAAGCGGCCCGGGGTCGCATCGCGCGGTGCCGGGCCGGTGCGTCCCTCCCACTACCCGACGCCATGCACACTCGACTTCGCCTGATTTCCCTGACTTGCGCGTTCGCGACCACGGCCTTGCTGTCGGCCTGCTCGTCCGCGCCCAAGCCGCTGTACACGCAGGAGCAGTTCGACGCGTCGAGCAGCCCGTACACGCACACCTTCCACGACACGTCGTCGGCCACCTGCGAGGCCGCGCGCCGCGCGCTGCTGAGCCAGGGCTACACCACCAACCTGGCGCGGCCCGACACCGTCGACGGCAGCAAGAACTTCCAGCCGGCCAGCGATTCGCACGTGGTGATCGAATTTCACGTGGTCTGCGTCGATTCGGATCCCGATTCGGGTTCGAGCATCGCCTACGTGAACGCCGTGCAGGATCGCTACACGCTCAAGAAGACCAGCACGTCGGCCAGCGTGGGCCTGTCGGTGCTCGGTTCGTTGTCCTTGCCGATCGGGTCGAGCGACGATTCGATGGTGAAGATCGCCAGCGAGACGATTCCGGCCGGCGTGTTCTACGACCGCTTCTTCAAGCTCGTCGATCACTTCCTGAAGGTCAATCCGGCCAAGCACGGCAAGGCGGCGGCCAAGGCCGCCGAGCAGGAGCCGGTCGCGCCGCTGCCGGAACCGGCGCCGGGCACGGGTGGCCCGGGCGATACCGGGCCGGTCAAGATGCGCACGCCGGCCGAGCCGACGGGGCCGGCGTCTTCGCCGTCCGCTTCGCCGTCCGCTTCGCCTTCTTCGTCGTCATCTTCGTCGGTAGCGCCCGAGGCTGTGCTGGTGCCTGCGGCGGCAGCAGCGTCGAATCATGCGGCGGCGGCCCCGACGGCGCCGGCCGCAGGCGCGAATGTTGCGCCCGGCGCGCAGGCCGTGGTGGCCTCGACGGGCACGTCCGCGCTGCCTAACGGCGGCGCGGCGCAGGCCACGGCCGTGCCGGCTACGCAGGGCATGAACGCGTCGGCAGCGAATCAGGTCGGCGCGGCCGGCGTGCCGACGCAAGGCGAGGTCAATCTGACGCCGGGCGCCGCGACAACGATCGCTCCGAACGGCCATGCCGCGGCCAACGCGCCGGCACCGCAGGCCGCGCCGGTCAAGGCTGCCGCTGCTGTACCGGCAGCATCGAATACGACCGCGCCGGTTGTGGCTTCGCATCCCGCAGCCGCGCCGAGCGCCAACCCGGCTCCTGTGTCGAGCGCGGCGGCTGCCGCACCCGCAGCGGCTCCGGCCGCTGCATCGGCATCTACCGCGGCCACGACTGCTGCATCGGCGCCTGCCGCTGCCACCGCCGCGGCATCAACCCCCGCACCGGCCACGGCCGCGCCTGCTCAGGCGGCCGCTGCCGCATCGAACGTCAACGCAGCCTCGGCACCGACGCAGAGCCCCAGCGCGGCCGTTGCCGCGTCCGCCGCGGCCCCGGCCAGCGCCGCATCGTCACCCGCCACCGCAAATCAAGCCGCTTCCGCACCGGCTGCCGCTTCGGCCACTTCCGCGTCTGCCGCATCAACCCCGGCCGCTGGTTCAACCACGTCTGCTGCCTCAACCTCGGCCGCCGCTTCGACCACGTCGGCTGCCTCAACCGCGACCGCCGCTTCGACCGCTCCCGCCTCGGCACCAACCGCCGCCCCGGCCGCTCCCGCTTCCGCCGCCTCGGGTCAGTAAGCCCCCCTGCATCACGGCCCTCGCGCCTTCCCCGCTCCTCGCCCCGCGCTCGTCCGCGCCAAAAAGCAAAACGGCGGCGCGTAGCACGCACCGCCGTCAGGGCAGAACAAACCAACCCTCTGCAACCTCGTCTCACGCGCGGCGCACCGCACGCGGGCCAATACTCAAGCCAGCACGTTCAGCAAGCGGCCGGACTCGGCCGGCGACGCATCTGCGACAGCACCAGCAACAGCCCGAGCGCCGCGATCCCAGAGCCCGCCAGCGACACGGCCGCATACCCCAGCCCCGACGACAGCACCGCGCCGCCGGCCGCCGCGCCGAGCGCATTGCCGAGATTGAACGCGCCGACATTGACCGACGCCGCCAGCCCCGGCGCTTCGGACGCGGCGCGCATCACGCGCATCTGCAGCGGCGGCACCACGGCGAACGCGCCCGCGCCCCAGACCAGCAGCGCCAGCGCCGCGCCCACCTGCGTCGTGGCCAGCACCGGGAACGCCGCCATCACCACGATCAGCAACAACAGAAACGCGATCAGGCTGCCTTCGAGCGACCGGTCGGCCAGCCGCCCGCCCGCCGCGTTGCCGATCGAGAAGCCCACGCCGATCAGCACCAGCATCGCCGTGACGAAGCCCGGCGACGCGTGCGTCAGGTGTTCGAGCGCCGGCGCGATATAGGTGTAGAGCGTGAACATCGAACCCGCGCCGAGCACCGTGGTGGCCATCGCGCCGAGCACCACCGGGCGCGTCAGCACGGCCAGTTCGGCGCGCACGTCGGGCATGCGGCCAGCCTCGCCCTTCGGCAGCGCCGCGAGCAGCCCGGCCATGGCCAGCACGCCGAGGCCGGAGGTCGCGACGAACGACATCCGCCAGCCGATCATCTGGCCGAGCCAGGTGGCGGCCGGCACGCCGCCGACGTTGGCGATGGTGAGCCCCATGAACATCGTGGCCACCGCGCTGGCCTGGCGTTCGCGCGGCACGAGCGAGGCCGCCACCACCGAGCCGATGCCGAAGAACGCGCCGTGGTTCAGGCTGGTCACGAGCCGCGCGAGCAGCAGCGTGGTGTAGTCGGGCGCGATGGCCGACAGCAGGTTGCCGATCGTGAAGATGCTCATCAGCAACACCAGCGCGGTGCGGCGCGAGGCGCGCGCGAGCAGCAGCGTCATGATCGGCGCGCCGACCATCACGCCGATCGCGTAGGCGCTGATCAGCATGCCGGCGCTCGGAATCGAGACGTGGACGCCGTCGGCGATCACCGGCAGCAGACCCATCGGCGAAAACTCGGTGGTGCCGATGCCGAACGCGCCGACGGCCAGCGCCAGCAGCGGCAAGGTCGAGCTCGGCGCCGACGCGGCGGGAGAGGAGGAAGCGTTCATGACGGCGGTCCTGTAAAGGCGCAATAAAAGCGCGGGCCGGCTGCACCCGCTATTCGACGTGGTCGCAGTGTGCCCGCAATGCTGCCCTGCAAAAAGCCGCCGAACCGGGAAAGAGCCTTGACTGTCAGTCAAGAATCACGCACTTTCATCGTGCAAATTCTGACGCCGATTGCTTGAGCCGGATGGGATCAGGACGCGATGAAATCGCATTGATTACCTGTATATCGGCCTATTTATTCGTCATTACAGCAAAAACATCGATTTATTGCCGAATCTGACACCTCGCGCTCCGGATGACACGACACCATCGATTTCATCCAAAAATCAAGACACGATCTTTTGATTTATAAAAGAGCAAATGATCTAGTGCAATGCACCATCTCCCGACCAAGTCGCGCCGGGACAAGAACCTGCCGGCAGCCGGCGAGCCGGCAGCACGGCCTTGCCGGTATCATGGCCGGTTACCGCAGGAGAACCCCATGCAAGCCCCCACCCCTTCCCCGCTGCGCGCGGACCGTGCCCTGATCAGCGATTGCGACGGCGTGCTCGTCGACAGCGAGGCGATTGCCGAGCGCATCGTCATCGAACGCCTGGAGGCGCTCTGGCAGGTCGAAGGCGTCCACGACGCGATCCGCCCGCTGCTCGGCATGCGTACCGCCGTGGTGCTGACCGAGGCCGGCAAGACGCTCGGCCGCACCATCAGCGAGGACGAAATCCATTCGATCCGCGAAGACATCCGCACCAACGCGGCCCACGCGCCCGAAATTCCGGGTGCCGTCGAGGCGCTCAAGTCGATCGCGCTGCGGCTGGCCTGCGCGAGCAACAGCGATCTCGATTACGTCGAGCGCGTGGTCAAGCGCGTCGGCCTCGACGAGGTGTTCGGCGGCCGCCTGTTCACAGGCGAGCGCGTGGCGCGCCCGAAGCCGGCGCCCGACGTCTACCTGGCCGCGTCGGACACCTTGCAGGTGCCGCCGTCGGGCTGCGCCGTGATCGAGGACAGCGTGACCGGCGCGCGCGCCGCGCTCGCGGCCGGCATGACGGTGCTCGGCTTCACCGGCAGCGCGCACGCGCCCGACGAACGGCGCGCGGCGCTGCTCGCGATCGGCGTGCATGTGACGTTCGAACGGATGACGGAACTGCCGGGCGTGGTGCAGCGCTGGCTCGACGGCGAATTCGGCGCGGCGAGCGAGGCGTCGGCCACGGCCGGGTCGGCAACGTAAGAGAAACCTCGGGCGGGAACGGCCGCCGCGCTCGGCGGGCGGCACGCAACGGGCCGTGGCGGCAGGGCCAAACAACCCGGAGGGAGCGCCAAGCCCTCGGAGGTCCGGACGAAGCCCTGCAACCGGGGCGGCGCAAAGCCCCCGGAGGTCGGGCCGAAGCCCTGCAATCGAAACGGCGCGAAGCGCTCGGCAGTCAGGCTGAAACCCGCCGAGCCTCGCGCCGCGCAGCCGCTCAGGCCGCGGCGATCACATCGATGCGCAGCGCGGGCGCGCCGCCGGCCACCTCCAGCAGACGATCGACGTTCGGGTGCGCACCCGGCCGGTTGCGCGCGTCGGCCGTGTGCTCGCCGAACACCGCGAGGCCATGCTCGGCCGCCGCGGCGTCGAGCTTGCCGAACGCCTGTTGCAGGTAGTGATAGACCGCGAGCGAGCCTTGCTTGCCCGGCTTGTTTTCGATCGTCGACACGACGCTGCCGCCGGCATCGACGAGGTCGATCCGTTCGATGCCGTCGATGGCCGGCAGTTGCGCGAGGTTGTCCTTGAAGACGGGGGTCGGTTGAATCACGGCGTACTCCGCTGGTTCGGTAATGATGGGCGGGCCGTATCTTAGCCGATCCCCCGGGTCCGGGCGCCAGCGCATGTCGCGATCGACGGCGATTCAGGCGGCCTGCTTGCGCTTGTGGGCCAGCGCGATGTCGCGGAAGTTGCGAAACAGGTCGATGCCGCCTTCGGTGCAGATCGATTCCGGATGGAACTGCACGCCGTGCAGCGGACGCGTGCGATGGCGGATGCCGTGGATCACGCCGTCGTCGCCCCACGCGCAGGCCTCGAACGGCTCCTGCACCGCCTTCACCACCAGCGAGTGATAGCGCACGATCGACAGCGCCTCGGGCAGGCCGGCGAACACGCCGCGCCCGTCGTGGCGGATCACGTTGACCCGGCCGTGCATCGGCTCGGGCGCGTGCACCACCTCCATGCCGTGCACGTGCGCCATGCACTGATGGCCGAGGCACACGCCGAGCAGCGGCAGCGTGCTGTCGCGGATCACGTCCGCGCTGATGCCGACATCGGCGGGCACCGCCGGCGTGCCCGGCCCGGGCGACACGATGATGCAGTCATAACGCGAGAAATCGATCTCGTCGAGCCGCGCGGTGTTCTTCACGACGGTCGGTTCGACGCCGCAGGCCTCGCCCATCTGCTGGAAGATGTTGTAGGTGAACGAATCGAAGTTGTCGATGATGAGGGTCTGGCACATCTGCGCACGGTCCTGTAGACGAGTGGTGAAGGACACGAAAGGGACACGGCCACGCGCGGCGACGCCCCCGCTCGGGGCGCGCCCGCGCGAGGCCGATCAGCCGGGGGCGTGCAGCTTCGCGTCGAGATAGCGCGCGAAGCGCTCCACGCCGGCCTCGATCGCGGCCGGCTCGGCATTGCTGAAGGCAAGACGCACGGCGTTGCGATACCCGCCGTCGAGAGAGAAGAAGGTCATCGGCATCACGATCACGCCGTGATCGCGCGCGCATTCCACCGTCTCGCGCTGGCCGAAATCGAACGGCAGCGTCACCCCGAGGAAGAAGCCGCCGTCGGGGCGATTCCAGGCGATGCCGTCGCGCCCGCCGAGCCGCGCCTCGAGCGCCGCCACCAGCGTGTCGCGATTGCGGTGATAGAACGCGCGCGGCGCCTCGACGAGCCTGCGCAGGCTGCCGCCCTCGCGCAGCAGCACGCCGCCCACCAGCGCCTGCGTGACCTGGCTCGTGTTGACGGTGACGAAGCTCTTGCGCTCGGCGAGTTCGGCGCGCAACCGCTCGGCCGCCGCCTCGTCGCCGAACAGCCGCTTCGGCAGCACCGCCGCGCCGATGCGCACGGCCGGGCACAGCGTCTTCGAATAGGTGGCGAGATAGATCACGCAGCCGGCCGGATCGAGCGACGTCATCAGCGGCGGCGCGTCGCCGTCGAAGCGGAACATGCCGTAGGGGTTGTCCTCGAGCGCCACGATGCGGTGCTCGATGCAGCCGGCGATGATCGAGCGCCGCTCGGCTTCGCTGAGCACGGTGCCGGTGGGATTGTCGAAATCGGGCGTCAGATAGAAGCCGCGCGCGGTCTTGCCCACCCGGCGCAGCGCGGCCGCGGTGCGCGCCAGCGCCTGCTCCCAGCGCTCGCCGTCGGCGCAGGCCACCGGCACGATCTCGATGCCGGCGAAATCGGCCACGCCGGTGATGCCGATATAGGTGGGATTGCGCGCGAGCATCACGTCGCCGGGCGCGCGGCACAGCGCCGGCACGATCAGCGCGAGCGCTTCCTGGCAACCGGCCGTCACCATCACCTGCTGCGGGTCGCAGTCGATGCCCTCGTCCACGCGCAGCTGCTCGGCCACCAGGGCGTTGATGATGCCGGCCGTGCGGCCGTATTGGGCGATGCGCCGGCCCGCGAACGCGAGATCCCGGCCCGCCTCGCGCGCCACGTGCGCCTGATAGTCGGGCACGGAGGCGAGCCAGCCCTCCAGCGAGAAGAACTGCTCGGCCGGCCGGCCCGACGCGAACGAAATCGCATCGGGATAATCGTTGGCGGCTTCGTTGAGGAAATTCATCACCGCGAGCCGCGAGGCTCCGGCATTGGCTTGAGTCGACAAGGCCCTCTCTCCTGTATCTGACAGCGACCGGGACAGCGCCAGGGCGTGCGCGACAGGGGTGTCCCGCCGCGACGCGCCATCACGAGTCCGGTGCCCGGTGCGCCCCGCCCGAGCTTCATTCGCGCGGCGCCCGATGATTGTGTTCGCGGGACGGCGCGCGGCGTTGCCGGCGCGGGCCATCGACGATCGCGGCTACGATAGCACCGCCATTTCTCCATGAATCGTTTGCTGATTTTTCTTGATTAAGTCGCACGCGCCGGCGGTTCGCGCACTTCGCATTGGCGGCCAATGCGAAGCGAGCCGGCCGCAGGCGCGCCCGTGCAGGCGCAAAGCGTTTACACTCGTGCGCTTTCGCGCCCGCCCCGCCCGAGCGACACGTTCGTCGTCGCGCCGCATGGGCCGCCACCACGCCTGCCGCCGATGCCCGATCCCGTCAACGTCGAAGATTTTCGCCGCCTCGCCCGCCGCCGCCTGCCGCGCCGCGTGTTCGACTACCTCGATGGCGGCGCCGAGGACGAGCGTGGCCTCGATCGCAATCGCGACGCGTTTTCGCGCATCGCCTTCGTGCCGCGCCGGCTCGTCGATGTCAGCACGCGCACGCTCGATACCACGCTGTTCGGCAAGCCGCAGGCCGCGCCGTTCGTGATCGCGCCCACCGGGCTGAACGGCCTGATCTGGCCGGACGGCGACATCGCGCTGGCGCGCGCGGCGGCGCAGGCCGGCGTGCCGTTCGCGATGTCCACCGCCTCGAACGTCACGCTCGAACGGCTCGCCGGCGAGGCCGGCGGCGAGCCGTGGTTCCAGCTTTACGTGATGCATCGCGCGCTCGCCGACAGCCTGGCCGAGCGCGCCGCCCGCGCCGGCTATCGCACGCTGGTGGTGACCGTGGACGTGCCGCTGAACGGCAAGCGCGAGCGCGACCTGCGCAACGGCTTCGCGCTGCCGCTGCGCTACACGCCGCGCGTGCTGCTCGACGGCCTGCTGCATCCGCGCTGGTCGTGCGCGCTGCTCGCCAACGGCGGCGTGCCGACGCTGGCCAACGTGGGCGCCGACGACGGCGCGAGCGTCGAGGTGAAGGCCGCGCTGCTCAAGCGGCAGATGGATGCGAGCTTCAACTGGCAGGACCTGCGCCGCCTGCGCGATCGCTGGCCGCATCGCCTGCTCGTGAAGGGCATCCTCGCCGCCGACGATGCCCGCGCCTGCCTCGAACTCGGCGCCGACGGGGTGATCCTGTCGAACCACGGCGCGCGCCAGCTCGACGACGCGATCGCGCCCATCGACGTGCTCGCCGCCACGCGCCGCGCCTGCGATGCCGGCGAGCACGTCGATGGGCGCGGCACGCTGCTGATGGACAGCGGCATCCGCCGTGGCGCCGACGTGGTGAAGGCGCTCGCGCTCGGCGCCGATGCCGTGCTGCTCGGCCGCGCCACGCTGTACGGGCTGGCCGTGGCCGGCGAGGCCGGCGCCTCGCGCGTGATCGCGATCCTCAAGGACGAGATCGACCGCACGCTCGCGATGCTCGGCTGCCGGAGCGTGGCCGAGCTGTCGCCCGCGCATGTGAAAGCGCCGGGGGCAAGCGCCGCCGCGTGAGCGCGCGGCTCGTGTCATGAGCCGCGCTTGCCATGAGCCGCGCATGCCACGAGCGACGCTTGCAGAGCGGAATTCGAATCGATCGTCCCTGCCAGGCTCGCCTCCCGTCGGCCGGATCGAGCGCATCCGGCACCGGGCCGGCGGCATCGAGCGGCGCGATCGCGGCGCCCATCGAGCAGACCGCGAAATCGACGTGCTATCCGGCATGCATCGTGTCGCGCGGCTCGCCGCTATCGATGCCCTGCTCGATACCCTGCCCCGCCCCGCGCGCCACCCGCCACGCCGCCGCGAACGCCACCGCCATCAACGCGGCGGCCAGAAAGAACGCGAGCCCCGGCATCGGCCGCGCCACGCGCGGCCCGATCGACCACGCGAAACCGAGCCCGTACACCAGCGGCCCGACGATCGACGCGAGCCCCACGAAGGCCTGCATCACGCCCTGCAACTGCCCCTGCCCGGCTTCGTCCACGCGACGCGACATCAGCGCCTGCAGCGCCGGCATGAACAGGTTGAAGAACACGTAGACGGGCATCGCCAGCAGGTAGCCCCAGCCCGCCGAGGCGAGCCCGAAGCCCAGGTAGCCGAGCGCGCCGGCCGCCGCGCCGATCAGCAGCGCGCCGCGCTCGCCGGCACGCTTCACGATCGGCCCCACCAGCGCCACCTGCACCAGCGTGCCGAGGCCGCCGCTCGCCATCATCACGAGGCCGATCGCGGCCGGCGTCCAGCCGTAGCGATAGCCGCCGTACAGCACGAAGATCGATGGCCCCACCATCCACGCCAGCGCGAACAGCACCGCGAGCGCCGCCAGCCCGAGCAGATCGCCGCGCGCCTTCAGGAACGCGAGCGCGCCGAACGGATTGAGCTTGCGCCGGTCGAGGCGGGCCGTGCGCGCCTCGGGCGCGAGCGATTCGGGCAGGATCGCGAGCCCGTACAAAAAATTGAGCGCCGACAGCACGCCGGCCACGTAGCACGGCAGGCGCAGATCGATGCCGGCCAGCAGGCCGCCGAGCGCCGGCCCGGCCAGGAAGCCCAGGCTCACCGCCGCGCCGATCCGGCCGAACGCGCGCGCGCGTTGCTCGGGCGGTGTGACGTCGGCCACGTAGGCGTTCGCGGTGGCGAGGCTCGACGAGGTCAGCCCGTTCAGCACGCGCCCGGCGAACAGCCACGCGAGGTTCGGCGCGAGCGCCATCACGAAGGAATCGACGGCCAGCCCGAACAGCGAAATCAGCAGCACCGGCCGCCGCCCGACGCGATCGGACAGCGCGCCGAGCAGCGGCCCGCAGACCAGTTGCATCGCGCCCCACACCACGCCGAACAACGTGCTCCACTCGGTCGCGAGCGCGGTGTCGCCGCCGGAGAACTGCTTGATCAGGTTCGGCAGCACCGGCAGCACGATGCCGAACGAGATCGTGTTCATCACCGCGGTGGCGAAGATGAAGCCGAACGCGGCACCCGAACCGCCGCCGCCGCGCGCCGAACCGGTCAGTTCCGGCACGCTCATGACGCGGCGGCGAGCGAACGGCCCACGCCCTCGCCCTCACAGGCGCGCAGCGCGTCGAGCAGCGCCGCGACGCGCGCGGGCTCGATGCGCGCGTCGTCGTGCGATTCGGCCAGCAGCGCCGAGAGCGCCGCGCTGTCCACGATCGCCGAGCGCCGCTCGGGCGACAGCGCCGGATCGGTCAGCAGCGCGGCGCGCACCGGCTGCAGATCCTCGGCGAGCTGGCTCAGGCGGCTGCCGGGCGCGCGCGCGTCGGCCGCGTCGGCCGCGCCGGCTGCACCAACCGCCTCGCCCACGGCGTGCCGTCGGCCCCAGTCATCGAGCGCGGCGATCGCGAACAGGCCCGCGCCCCAATTACGGCCACGTTCGAGAAACAGCGCGCTGGCCGCCGCGAAATCGAGCCCGGCCGGATCGAGAAAGCCCATCCGAAACTCGGCGAGCCGGTCGCCGGCATAGAAGCCCGGCAGCGCGCGCGTGGCGTTCGACGCGCCGAGGATCTGCTCCAGCGACGGATACCACCAGAAGTTCACCGACACCGATACCTCCGGCGCGCGCACGTGGTGCCACCAGAACACCGGCATGTACAGCAGCTCGCCGGCATGGATCGTGAAGCGGATCGCCTCGGCGCGCGCGTAGTCGGGATACGCCGCCAGGTCCGGCTGGTCCGGCTCGACGTTGGACAGGTGCGCGGTGGCCGCGTCGTGGTGATACGGATACAGGCGCGGCGTCTGGTCCGGCGCGAACAGCGCGAATTCCTTGCTGCCGTACAACTGCGCGAACAGGTTGTTCGAGTAGTCGAAATGCAGTTGCGACGAGGTGCGCCGGCCGAACCACAGGTTGATCATCGGCCGGCTCGACGCGATCCATTCCGGCACCACCAGGTTGTCGAGCAGCTCGGGCAGCATCTGCGGAATCGGCTGCTGCATCACGTACACATGCTCGTCGGCATCGGCGTCGAGCATGCGCCGCGCCGCCACGCCGAACTCCACCTCGGTGTTCTCGAACGCGTTCGAGCGGCGGATGTCGTGCGACGGCTTGAGCCGGTACTGGCCGTCGCCGGCCGTGCTCAGCGTGATGCGGCGCGTCTGCGCGATATTGGCCAGCGCCTCGGGCGTCCAGCGCTCGTCGATGCGCCAGTCGTCGAGCGCGCCGGTGATGATGACGGGCTCGTTGCGCGCCAGCCAGCCGTCGTTCGTGAATGCCTCGCGCGTCACGCGTGCGATCATCGTGTCTCTCCTCGATAGGGTTCGGCCGCGTCGTCGAGCAACGCGAGCCGGCGGTTCAGAATGCCGCCGATCGCCTCGCCCAGCACGTCGGCATGCAGCTTGATGATGGTTTCGTGATTGCCCGGCACGGGCAGCACCTCGATCTCGTCGCGCGCGATCAAGGCCTCCCAGCCGAGCGCCTCGGGCAGCGCGTGGTGGCCTTCGAGCGGCGTGAGCGACGCGTCGCTGGCCGCGAACACGTGCAGCTTCACCGGCGCGCGGCGGGGCCGCCAGGTGGCCATCGCCGCGCCGTGCGCCACCAGGCGTTCGAGGAACAGCCGGTTCTCGCGCGCGGTGTCGTACGACAGGTGCCAGAGCGGCCGGCCCGCCTCGCGGCGCGCCTCGATCGCCCGCACCAGCATGTCGATCAGCGCGTCGATGTCGCCGGCGCCCTCGAAATCGATGCTGGACGGATCGAAATCCGTGAAGTTGTTCATCGCGAACGCGTACAGCGTGACCAGCGCCACGCGCTGCGCGTCGAAGCCGGCCGGCGCGTCGGCATCATCGGCACGATCGGCATGACCGGCCCGGCCGAGCAGGTTCGGCGGCAGCGTGGTGTCGAACACGCCGAGGAACTCGATCTCCTCGCCCTGCGCGAGCATCTGGGTGGCAATCTCGTAGGCGATCAGGCCGCCGAACGACCAGCCCGCCACGCGATACGGGCCGCGCGGCTGGATCTCGCGCATCAGGCCGACGAAGCGCGCCGCGATCGCCTCCAGCGTGCGGGGTTGCGCCTCGCCGAGCGCGAGCGGCGGCAGCCCGTAAACAGGAATCGACGCGTCGATGTGAGAGGCCAGGTGCTCGAAGTACCAGGAATAGCCCTGCAGCGTGTGCGTGAGGAACAGCGGGCGTTCGCCGCCGTCGGCGTGAAACGCCACCCAGGCCTCGCGCGCGTCGTTCGACTGGCGGCCGGCGAATTCGCGCGGCGCGGAGCGCGCCGCCTCGATCAGCAACGCGAGCTTGTGCACCGTGCGCGTGTCGAAGATGCTGCGCACCGACAGCTTCACGCCGGTGCGCTCACCGGCGCGCGCCGCCACCTGCGCCGCCATCAGCGAATGGCCGCCGATCGCGAAGAAATTGTCGTGGCGGCCCACCCGTGCGAGCCCCAGCGTGTCGCGCCAGATCTCGGCGAGCAGTGTCTCCAGTTCGCCCTCGGGCGCGACGTGCCTGCCCTGGCCCACACCGACCGCGCCCGCCGCCTCCACCGTGGCGGGATCGATCGCGCGCAGCGCGAGCCGGTCGAGCTTGCCGTTCGGCAGCGCCGGCAAGGCCGCGAGCGCCACGAAACGGCTCGGCACCAGCGGCCCCGGCAACCGCTCGGAGAGCCACGCATGCAGGCTGCCGGCATCCACTTCCACGCCGGCGCGCGGCACGTAGAACGCCACCAGTTGCACGTCGCCGGACGCCGCACCAAGCTCGCGCCCGATCGCGGCAGCGGCCGCCACGCCCGGATGCGCGCCGAGTTCGAGCTCCACGGCCGGCAACTCCACGCGCTGGCCGCGCACCTTGATCTGGAAATCCTCGCGGCCCAGGTGCAGCAATTGGCCGTCGGCCAGCCACTGGCCAATGTCGCCGGTGCGCAGCAGCGTCGCGCCGGTTTCCGGATGGCGAACGAAACGCTCGGCGGTGAGATCCGGGCGATTCCAGTAGCCGGGGCCGACCGACGCCCCTTCCACGTAGATCTGCCCCACCGCGCCGATCGGCACCGGCGCGAGTTGCGCGTCGAGCAGGTGCACACGGCAGTTGGCGATCGGCCGGCCGGCCGGCGCGACCGCATGATGCACGGCCAGCGCGCGATCCTCGCTGTAGGTGATGTCGTTCAGCTCGCTGCAGCCGTAATTGTTGTGCAGCCGCGCGTTCGGCAGCCGCACCGCGAAGCGCACCGCCAGATGACGCGCGAGCGGCTCGCCGGCGGTCGTGACGTGGCGCAGCGCGCCGAGCCGGGGCGCGTGTTCGAGCAGCGCGGCAAGATGCGAGGGCACCAGGTTCAGGCGCGTCACGCGGTGCCGTTCGAGCGCGGCCGCGAAGGCCGGGGCGTCCTTTACCAGCGCGTCGGCGAAGATCACCTGCGGCGCGCCCGCGAGCAGCCCCGACAGCATTTCCTTGATCGACGGCACGAAGGACATCGAGGTCTTCTGGGCCACCACCTCGCCGGGCGCGAACGGCGTGCGCGTCCACAGCGCCTGCAGGCAGTTCGTCACCTGCCGGTGCGGCACCATCACGCCCTTCGGCTGGCCGGTGGAGCCCGATGTGTAGGCGATGTAGGCCAAATCGTCGGGCTGCGTGGCGTGGGCCGGGAAGCTGGCCGAAGAGCGGGTCGAAGAGCGGGTCGAAAAGCGGTCCGGCATGCCCGGCGTCGCCGCGTCGCCGTCGCGCAGGTCGACCGCCACGTCGAGTCGCAGCAGTGCGCAGCCGGCATCGGCGAACGACGGCGCGAGCGCGGCGGTGGTCACGATCGCGGCCGGCTGCGCGTCGTCGAGTGTGCGGCGCACATAGGCGGCCGGATAGCCCGGATCGATCGGCACGTAGGTCGCGCCCAGCCGGAACACGGCCAGGATCGCGGCGACGAAATCGATCGAGCGCGGGTAATGCAGCACCACGCGCGCGCCCGGCGCGACGCCGCGGCGCCGCAGCGCGTGGGCGATGCGATCGGCGAGGCGGTCGAGTTCGGCGAAGCTGGCGCTGGCCCCTTCCCCGCCTTCGCCGTCCTCGTAGATGCAGGCCAGAGCATCGGGCCGCAACGCCACCTGCCGCGCAAACAGCGTGTTCACGTCGGCCGTCTCGAAGCCGGCCCAGGTATCGTTGCTCGCCGCCACCCGTGCGCGCTCGGCCGGCGTCGGCGCGCGCAGCGCGGCCAGCGGCGCGTCGGGCGCGTCGGCGATGCGTTCGAGCAGTTCCTCCAGCACGGTCAGCATGAAGCCGATCTGGGTGGCATCGAAACGCAGGCTGTCGAAGTTCGCCACCAGTTCGAGCCCGTTGCCGTCCCCGAAGATTTCCAGGTCGAGATCCGACTGCGCCTGGCGGTTCACCACTTCCTGCTGCACCGTCATGCGCAGGCCGTCGCCCCAGTCGTCGGTGGCCACCGGCGGCACGTTCTGGTGGCGCAGCATGACCGGCACCGGCGAGCGGCCGTCCTGCTGGCGCAGCGCCGGCACGGCCGCGAGCATGTGCTCGAACGGCAGCGCCTGATGTTCGAGCGCGTCCAGCACGCGGCGGCCGGCCTGCGCCAGCAGCGCGGCCAGGTCCGGCTCGCCGGACAGGTCGAGCCGCAGCGGCAGGATGTTGATGAAGAAGCCCACCAGCGGTTCGAGCAGCGGGTCGTCGCGGCCGGCCGTGGTGGTGCCGATGCAGAGGTCCTCGCGCCCGCTCTGGCGATGATGGAGCACCGCGAGCGCCACCAGGAACAGCGTGAACAGGCTCACGCCGCGCTGCCGGCCCAGTTGCGCGAGCCGCGCAGCCAGCGCCGGCGGCAGCGTGCGGCGCAGCACGCCGGCCGGGCCGTGCGCCGCGTCGGCCGGGGTGCCCGGCACGGCGAGATCGAGCGGCTCGCGATGGCCGTCGAGCGCCGCGCGCCAGTACGCGAGATGCGCGCCGAGATCCTGCTCGCGCTGCCAGCAGGCGTAATCGGCATAGTGCGCGGCCAGCGGTGCGAGTGCCTCGCTCCTTGTCTCTCCCCTTGCATCGGCCGGGGCCGCGCCGGATCGCGCCGCGCGGTCGGCCAGGTACAGCGCGCGCAGATCGCGCACGAACACGCCGAGCGACCAGCCGTCCGACACGATGTGATGCATCACGATCGACACCACATGCCGCTGCGGCGCGAGCCGCAGCACGCGCACGTCGAGCAGCGGGCCGCGCTGCAGGTCGAACTCGATGCCGGCATGGCGATCGAGCGCGGCGGCCAGCGCGGCCTCGTCGAGGTCGTGCACCGGCAGCGCCACCGCGTACGGCGCGTCGACGAACTGCGCCGGCAAGTCGGCGCCGGGCGCGATGTCGAAACGCGTGCGCAGCGTCTCGTGGCGCGCCACCAGCGCGTCGAACGCGGCCTGCAGCGAAGCCGGCGCGAGCGGCCCGTCGAACACCAGCGCGCCGTTCATGTTGTAGGCGCGGCCGCCGTCGCGCTGCTGGATCAGCCACAGCCGCTCCTGCACGTAGGACAGCGGAAACGTCGCGCCGGCCGCGCGGCGGGCGGCGGATGCCGACGGCGCGAACCGCGCGGCGGCAACGGCACGCCCGTCGCCGCCCGATGCCGCGCCCGATTTCGCGCCCTCACCCAGACGCGCCGCGAACGCGGCCAGGCCCGGCGCCTCGAACAGCGCGCCGAGCGTGGCCGCCTCGCCGAAGCGCTCGCGCAGCCGGCCGATCACGCGCACGGCCAGCAGCGAATGCCCGCCGAGCGCGAAGAAATCGTCATGGCGGCCCACTTGCGCCACGCCGAGCAGTTCGCACCACATGGCGGCCAGCATCGCTTCCACCTCGCCCTGGGGCGCGGCATAGTCGCGCCCGCCGAACGCGGCCGTGTCGGGCGCGGGCAGCGCGCGGCGGTCGAGCTTGCCGTTGGCGGTCAGCGGCAGCGCGGCAAGCGCCACGTAGGCCGACGGCACCATGTAGTCGGGCAGGCTCTCGCGCAAGCAGGCGCGCAGCGCCTCGACGTCGCACGGCGCATCGGTGTCGGCGGCCAGGTGATACGCCACCAGCCGCTTCTCGCCCGGCGAATCCTCGCGGGCGATCACCACCGCGTCGCGCAGCCCGTAAGCGGCGAGCCGTGCCTCGATCTCGCCCGGCTCCACGCGGAAGCCGCGGATCTTCACCTGGCTGTCGTTGCGGCCCAGGTATTCGATGTTGCCGTCGGGCAGGTAGCGCGCCAGGTCGCCGGTGCGGTACAGGCGAGCGTCGGCATCGGCCGAGAACGGGTCGCGCACGAAGCGCTCCGCCGTCAGCGCGTCGAGATTCAGATAGCCGAGCGCCACGCCCTGGCCGCCCACGTACAGCTCGCCGGGCACGCCCGCCGGCACCGGTTCGCCGTGCGCATCGAGCAGATACACGCGCGTGTTCGCGATCGGCCGGCCGATCGGCAGCCGCTCGGGCGCGGGTGCGCCGGCGCGCAGCAGATAGGTGGTGGCGAAGGTGGTCGATTCGGTCGGGCCGTAGCAGTGCACCAGATGCTGCGGCGCGGCGTGCTCCATGATGCGGCGCACCGCCCGCACGTCGGCCGCGTCGCCGCCGGTGAGCAGGTAGCGCAGCGCCGGGAACACCGGCGCGAGCGCGTCGGCGTAGGCGCTGAGGAGGCCCGCCACCAGATGCAGCACGCTCACGCGCTCGCGCGTGAGCAGCGCGGCGAGGCGCGGCGCCTGCAGCAGGTCGTCGTGCTGCACGATCACGAGGCACGCGCCGTGCAGCAACGCGTTCCACACCTCCATCGTGCTGGCGTCGAAGGCCGGGTTCGACGTGAAGGCGATGCGGTCGCGCGCGTCGAATTCCGCATAGCCGTTGTGGATCACCAGCCGCGCGATGCCGCGATGCGCGATGATCACGCCCTTCGGCGTGCCGGTCGATCCCGAGGTGTACATGATGTAGGCCGGACGATCGCCGCCGCCCGGATGCGACGGGGCCGGTGTGCTGTCGTGCGCGCTGTCGTGCTCGACTTCGTGCCCGGCCGATGCGGCGTCCAGGTCGATGCGCCGCACCTGCGCCACCTCGGGCACCGCCTGACCGCCCAGCGTCAGCAGGCAGCGCGCGCCGCAATCGGCCAGCATGAAGGCCTGCCGATCGGCGGGCGCGTTGCGGTCGAGCGGCACGTACACCGCGCCGCACTTCAGCACGGCCAGTTCCGCCACCACCAGCTCGATCGAGCGGTCGAGCAGGATCGCCACGCGCTCGCCCGGCGCCACGCCGAGCGCGGCGAGCCGGCGCGCGAGCCGGTTGGCGCGCGCGTCGAGCCCGGCGTAATCGAGCGTGCGCGCGCCGTCGGCCAGCGCCTGCGCGTGCGGCGTGCGCGCCGCCTGCTGCTCGAACAGCGTGTGCACGCCGATATCGAAAGGGCACGCCGCGTCGGTCGCGTTCCAGCCTTCGATCAGCTCCCGGCGTTCCGCCTCGGGCAGCCAGGCCAGCTCGCGCACCGGCGTGGCCGGCGCGTCGTCGAGCGCGGCGACCAGGCTGGCCACGCTGCGCGCCAGATAGGCGCACACGCGCGCCGCATCGTGCGGCGCGACGAGTTGCGCGGTCAGGCGGAAGCCCTCGCCCAGATCGTCCACGCTCAGTGCGCACGGGTAATGGGTGCGTTCCTCGCCGTCGACCACGTCGATGCCCTGCCAGCCCGGAATCGCGCCGCCGTCGATCACGGTGCCGTCCGCGCTGTGACGGAAGTTCAGCAGCGCGCTGAACAGCGGCGCGGGCGCGGCCACGCCGCTGCAGCGCTGCGCGAACGCCAGCGACGCATGTTCGTGGCCCATCAGGTCGGCCAGCCTGCGATGGGTGCGCAGCGCCGCGTCGCGCACGCCGGCGGCGCCCGCCTCCACACGCACCGGCAGCGTGTTGATGAACAGCCCCATGACCTGCTCGGCGCGCGTGCCGCCCTGCCAGCGGCCAAGCAGCACGGTGCCGAACACCACGTCCTCGCGGCCGGACAGCTTGCCGATCACGTGCCCCCAGGCGAGGTGGAACAGGCTCGCCACGCTCACGCCCAGTTGGCGAGCCTGCTCGCGCAGCCGCGCGGCCAGCTCGGGCGCCAGTTCCACGGCGGCGGTGCGCACCGGCGTGCGTTCGCCGTTCGCGTCGGTTTCGCCGTCCACGTTGGCGAGGCCGTAAGGCAGCGTGGGCTCGTCGATGTCGCCGAGCATCTCGCGGAAAAACGCCTCGCTGGCCGGGCCGCGCCCGGCCAGCCGTGAGCGGGCCACGTGGTCGCGGAACGGCGGCGGCGGCGGCAGCGCGTGCCAGCTGCCGTCGAGCCAGGCCGCCACCTCGCGCAGCAGGATCGCGATGTCGGTGTGATCGAGCGCGATGTGATGCGTGAGCAGCAGCAGCACCCAGTTGCCGTTGACCGGATCGTGCGCGTAGCGCACCGCCATCGGCGGCGCATGGCGCAGGTCGAGGCGGTAATGGCGCGGATCGTGGCGCTGCTGCAACTGCTCGCCGATGTCGCCGGCCGGGTCGAGATCCACCACTTCCTCGACCGACAGCGTCGCCGCTCGCCGCACCACCTGCACCGGCTCGCGCAGGCCTTCCCAGGCGATGCCGGTGCGCAGCACGTCGTGACGCGTCACCGCGGCCTGCAACGCGCCCGCGAAGCGCAGCAGATGCTCGCGCGTCTCGAAGCCGAAGCGCACGCGCGACAGGTAGGCGTCGCCCACGGTCTGCGCCAGATGGTGATACAGCATGCCTTCCTGCAACGGCGCGAGCGGATAGATGTCCTGCACGTTCGCCGCGCCGCCCGGCACGCCGGCCACGATCGCGTCGATCTCGCGCTGCGTCAGGTCCACGAGGCTCAGCATCGACGGCTCGAGCCGGCTCGCGCCGGCCGGAATCCGGTTCGGCGCAATCTCGAACTCGGCGGCCACGCGCAGCGTGGCGGCCAGATCGGCCAGCGTGGGCGCGCCGAACAGCGCCGGGATGTCGGTATCGAGCCCGGCCTCGCGCAGCCGGCCGACCAGCCGCACCGCCAGCAGCGAATGGCCGCCCAGCTCGAAGAAGTTGTCGTGGCGGCTCACCTCGGCCACGCCGAGCACTTCCGCCCAGGCGGCGGCCAGCGCGCGTTCGGCCTCGCCCTGCGGCGCGGCATAGTCGCGACGGCCGTAGGCGGAGTCGTCCGGCGTCGGCAGCGCGCGGCGATCGAGCTTGCCGTTCACGGTGAGCGGCAGCGCGTCGAGCGCCACCCAGGCGGCCGGCACCATGTGGCGCGGCAGCCGGTCCGCCGCGTGCGCGCGCAGCGCGTCCACGCTGGCCGGGCCGGCGTAATAGGCCACCAGGCGGCGATCGCCGGGCGTGTCCTCGCGCACGATCACCGCCACCGCGTGCACGTCGTCGCGCTCGGCCAGCCGCGCCTCGATCTCGCCGAGTTCGATCCGGAAGCCGCGGATCTTCACCTGATCGTCGTTGCGGCCGAGGAAGATCAGCGAGCCGTCGGCCCGGTAGCGCGCGAGATCGCCGGTGCGGTACATGCGTGCGCCCGGCGCATCGTGGAACGGATCGGCCAGGAAGCGCTGCGCGCTCAACTCGGGACGGTTCAGATAGCCGCGCGCCACGCCCACGCCGCCCACATACAGCTCGCCCTCGGTGCCGAGCGGCGCCGGCTGGCCATGCGCGTCGAGCAGATAGAGCCGCACGTTGCCCACCGGGCGGCCGATCGGCGGCGTGTCGCCGTCGAAGTCGGGCGGGCACGGCCAGACGGTCGCGCACACGGTGTTCTCGGTCGGGCCGTAGCCGTTGAACAGCACGGCCCGGGCCGCCAGCGCGCGGAACAGCGCCGCGCCGGGCGCCTCGCCGGCCAGCACCAGCGTGGGCCGCGCGTCGATCTCGGGCAGGCCCTCGCCGTCCTGCAGCAGCGCGGGCGGCAAGGTGGCGTGGGTGATCGCGTGCGCGTCGAGATAGCGCCACAACGCGACCCGGTCGTGACGGATCGCGTCGGGCGGGACATGCACGGCCGCGCCGGCGCACAGCGCGATCACGATCTCGGCGATGCTCGCGTCGAAGCTGGCCGACGCGAATTGCAGCACGCGGCTGTCGGGCTGCACGCCGAAGCAGGCGATCTGCGCCTGCGCGAGATTCACCAGGCCGCGATGCTCGACCATCACGCCCTTCGGCGTGCCGGTGGAGCCCGAGGTGTAGATCACGTAGGCCAGGTGGCGAGCGCTCAGGCCGACCGCCTGCGCGGGCAGGTTCGCATTGCCGGCCGGGTCGTCCTCCCGCAGCGCGGCCAGCGTGTCGAGTTCGAGCACCGGCACCGCGTCGGGCAGGCCCGCGAGCCGCGCGCGCGAGCGGCTGTCGGTCAGCGCCGCCACCGGCGCGCTGTCGGCCAGCATGTGGGCCAGCCGCTCGGCCGGATAGGCGGGATCGAGCGGCACATAGGCGCCGCCGGCCTTCATCACGGCCAGGATCGCCACCACGATCGAGGCACTGCGTTCGAGGCACAGCGCCACCCGATCGTCGGGCGCCACGCCCAGCGCACGCAGCCGGTGCGCGAGGCGGTTGGCGCGCGCGTTCAGCTCGGCGTAGCTCAGTTGCTCGTGCGCGTCCTCCACCGCGATCGCGTGGGGACGTTCGGCCACGCGCGCCTCGACCAGCTCGTGCAGGCAGGCCTCGCGCGGGAACAGCACGTCCGTGTCGTTCCACGTTCGCAGCAACTGGTCGCGCTCGGCGGCGGACAGCAAGCTGGCGTGGGCGTGATCGGCCTGCGGATCGGCGGCGATCGCATCGAGCGCCGCCACGTAATAGCCGAGGATGCGCGCGCCCTGGGCCGGCGCGAGCCGCGCGCCGTCGATCTTCAGTTCGACGGTGAGCGCGGCGGCCGTGTCCGACACGTTCACGCCGAGCGCGAAGTTGGTCGCCTCGAAGCCGTGGCCGCCGCGGGCCTCGAAGCCCGCGTTGCGCTCGAGCGCCTCGTACACATGGAAGTTCACGTAGTTGAACACCACCTCGTACAGCGCCGCGCGGTCGTTGTCGAGTTGAAGCTGGAAGTACGGGTAGTGGCGGTGGCGAATCACCTCGAGTTCGCTGCGGAACGTGCTGCGGATCAGTTCGGCCCAACTCGAAGCCACGAGGTCGAGCCGCATCGGCAGCGTGTTCAGGAACAGCCCCAGCACCTTCTCGCCGTCATCCTGCTCCTGGCGCACGTTCGACACCAGGCCGCTGATCACGTCGGTCTTGCCCGCAATCATCGCGAGCACGCGCAGGTGCGCCGCAAGCACCACACTGCGCATCGGCACCCCGAGCGCATTGGCCACGCCCCGCAGGCGCTCGCGCACCGGTTCGTCGATCGTTGCAATCAGCGGCAACTTCGGCGCGGCCGGATCGCCCTCCGGCTCGGCCGGCGGCAAGGCGCTGAACGTGTAGCCGGACAGATAACGCCGCCAGAATTCGCGGTGTCGCGGCGAGGCCAGCGCGCTGCGCTCGGCTTCCACCGCGCTGCGCGGCGTGCGTGCCAGCGGCAGCGGCGCGGCGCGCAATTGGCCCGGTTCGGCCGCCAGCAGCGACAGGTAGGTGTCGAACAGTTCGGTGTTCAGCGACGCCACGCTCCAGCCATCGAGGATCGCGTGGTGGAAGCTCGGCGTGTACTGGATCTCGCGCTCGCCCCGCACATGCACGAACACGCGCAGCAATGGCGCGGCGTCGAGCGCCACGCGCGTCTTGCGCTCGGCTTCCACGAATTCGACGATGCGGCGTTCCTGCTCCGCTTCGTCGTGCATGCCGAGATCGATCGTGGCGAGCGGCACCTCGCCGGTGGCGAACACCAGTTGCATCGGCTCGCTGAAGCGCTCGAAATCGAAGGCCGTGCGCAGCACCGGATGGCGCGCCACCAGCGCCGCGAGCGCGGCGCGGAATGCCGCTTCGTTCCAGGCCGGCACGCCGAAGCGATAGCTGAATACGTCGTGGTAGACGGACGCATCGTCGGCCGCCTGTTCGTTGTGATACACCATCCCGCGTTGCAGGAAGGTCAACGGATAGGCATCCTCGACGCCGGCCGGCAGCCGCGCGCGATCCGCTTCGCTGAGTGCGAGCGCGTCGCTGGCGTGCGAGGCGCTCACGTCGTCGGTCGACAGCGCTTGCGCGAGGTTCGCGATCGTCTGCTGTGTGAACAGGTCCACCAGCGCGAAGTCGAGCCCCTGTGCCTTGGCCTTCGACAGCACCGACACGGCGCGAATCGAATCGCCACCGGCCGCGAAGAAATTGTCGTGGATGCCGACCTGATCCAGACGCAGCACCTGCGCCCAGATCGCCGCAAGACGTTCCTCGATCGAGGTGCGGGGGGCCACGTAATGCCGCGTATCGACCGATTGCACCGGCTTCGGCAGCGCGGCGCGATCCACCTTGCCGTTGGCCGTCAGCGGGAACCGCTCCAGTGCGACGAACGCCGACGGCAGCATGAAGTCCGGAAGCGTGCGGCTCAGGCCGGTACGCAATGCGGTGCTGTCGGTTTGTGCCTGGTCCGGATCGATGACGTAGTAGGCCACCAGCCGTTTGTCGCCGGGTTCGTCTTCGCGCGCGATGACCAGCGCTTCGCGCACGCCATCCAGCGCCGACAACGCCGATTCGATTTCACCCAGTTCGATCCGGAAGCCACGAATCTTTACCTGCGTGTCGATTCGTCCGAGGTATTCCAGCGTGCCGTCCGGCAGGAACCGCGCGAGATCGCCTGTGCGATACAGGCGATCCCGTTCGTTCGTGCCGAACGGATTGCGGATGAAGCGCTTCGCCGTCAACTCCGGCTGATTCAGGTAGCCACGTGCGACGCCCGCACCGCCGATGCAAAGCTCGCCCGGCACGCCGATCGGCATCGGGTTCAGGTTTGCGTCCACGACGTACGCGGACAGATCCGGAATCGGTCGCCCGATGCTCGCGGGCGTGCCGCCGCCGTTCGCCTGCAGCGGCCAGTACGTCACGTGCACCGTGGTTTCGGTGATGCCGTACATGTTCACGAGTTGGCAGGCGGCGTTGCGCGCGTCGTCGTACCACGGACGCAGCATGCCCACTTCCAGCGCTTCGCCGCCAAACACGACGTAACGAAGTTGATGCGTCTGCCCGCTTTCCGCCTGTGCCGCAATCAATTGACGGAACGCACTCGGCGTCTGATTGAGCACCGTCACGCCCGCTTCGCAAAGCAATGCATAGCATTCCTGCGGCGATCGGCTGACCAGCTTCGGCACCACCACCAAGCGCCCGCCGTGCAGCAGCGCGCCCCAGATTTCCCACACGGAAAAGTCGAAGGCGAACGAATGGAACAGCGCCCAGGTATCGGTGTGGTCGAACCCGTACCAGGCATCGGTCGCCGAGAACAGCCGCGTGACGTTGCGATGCTCGATCATCACGCCCTTCGGCTGACCGGTCGAACCCGATGTGTAAATCACATAGGCAAGGCTATCCGCGCTCAAACCGGCAACATCGGGGTTGTCGATGGCACCTTCCGCCGTCGCCACGTCGATATCGATGACCGGTGCTTCCACCGCCACCAGCACATCGCGCGTATCAGCCTGCACCAGCACCGCCACCGGCGCGCTGTCGCGCAGCGTGTAGGCGAGTCGATCGGCCGGATAGGCCGGATCGAGCGGCACATACCCTGCCCCCGCCTTCAGCACGCCGAGAATCCCCACCAGCATCCCCAGCCCGCGCTCCACGCAGATCGCCACGCGATCGTCCACCCGCACGCCCTGCGCGATCAGCGCATGCGCGAGCCGGTTCGCACGCGCATTCAACTCCGCGTAAGTCAGCCGTTGCGCCCCGAATTCGACCGCCACCGCCTCGGGCCACTCCGCCACCCGCGCCTCGAACAAGCGATGAATCGGCGCGTCCTGCTCGAACGCCGCCTCGCGCGCGTCCGCATTCCACGCCTCCACCACTTGCCGCCGCTCCGCCGCCGACAGCAGATCCGCCCGCTCATGCGCGGCCTCCACATCGGCCGCGATCGCATCGAGCGCCGCGAGGTAGTAACCGAGCGCACGCTCGCCCTGCTCGCGCGACAGCCGCGTCGGGTCGATCTTCACGTCCACCGTGAGCCCGTCCGCCATGTCGGCGAAATTCACGAGCAGGCCGAAATTGGTCGCCTCGAAGCCGTGCCAACGGCGCAGCGCGAAGCCTTCGTTGCGGGCCAGCGATTCGTAGACGTGGAAGTTCACGTAGTTGAACGCCACCTCGTACAGCGCCGCGCGATCGTTGTCGAGTTGAAGCTGGAAATACGGATAGTGACGGTGGCGGATCACCTCGAGTTCGCTGCGGAACGTGCTGCGGATCAGTTCGGCCCAGCTCGACGCCACCACGTCGAGCCGCATCGGCAGCGTGTTCAGGAACAGGCCCAGCACCTTCTCGCCGTCGTCCTGTTCTTGACGCACGTTCGACACCAGGCCGCTGGTCACGTCGGTCTTGCCCGAGATCATCGCCAGCACGCGCAAATGCGCCGCGAGCAGCACGCTGCGCATCGGCACGCCGAGCGCGTTCGCCACGCCGCGCAGCTTCCCGCGCAGCGCCTCGCTCACCACCACGCTCAGTTCCGGGCGCACCGCATCGGGGCCGGCGCCCGCTTCGGCGGGCGGCAGGCCGCTGAACGAATAGCCGGACAGATAACGCCGCCAGAATTCGCGGTGTCGTGGCGAGGCCAGCGCGCTCCGCTCGGCCTCCACCGCGCTGCGCGGCGTGCGTGCCAGCGGTGGCGGCGCGACGCGCAATTGGCCCGGTTCGGCCGCCAGCAATGACAGGTAGGTATCGAACAGTTCGGTGTTCAGCGACGCCACGCTCCAGCCGTCGAGGATCGCGTGGTGGAAGCTCGGCGTGTACTGGATCTCGCGCTCGCCCCGCACGTGCACGAACACGCGCAGCAGCGGCGCGGCGTCGAGCGCCACGCGCGTCTTGCGCTCGGCCTCGATGAAGGCGTCGATCGCGGCGTCCTGCTGCGCCGGTTCGAGCGCGGACTGATCGATCACCGTCAGCGGCACCTCGCCCGTGGCATGCACGAGTTGCAGCGGTTCGTCGAAACGATCGAAATCGAACGCCGTGCGCAGCACCGGATGGCGTGCCACCAGCGCCGCGAGCGCGGCACGGAACGCGGCTTCGTTCCAGGCCGGCACCTCGAAGTGATAGCTGAACACGTCGTGATAGAGCGCCGCGTTTTCCGATGCCTGCTGATTGTGGTACACCATCCCGCGCTGCAGGAAGGTCAACGGATAGGCATCCTCTATGTCGGCTGGCAGGCGCGCACGATCGGCTTCGGAAAGCGTGAGCGCGTCGCTGGCGTGCGAGGCGCTCACGTCGTCGGTCGAGAGCGCTTGCGCGAGGTTCGCGATCGTCTGCTGTGTGAACAGGTCCACCAGCGCGAAGTCGAGCCCCTGTGCCTTGGCCTTCGACAGCACCGACACGGCGCGAATCGAATCGCCACCGGCCGCGAAGAAATTGTCGTGGATGCCGACCTGATCCAGACGCAGCACCTGCGCCCAGATCGCCGCAAGACGTTCCTCGATCGAGGTGCGGGGGGCCACGTAATGCCGCGTATCGACCGATTGCGCAGGCTTCGGCAGCGCGGCGCGATCCACCTTGCCGTTCGCCGTCAGCGGGAACCGCTCCAGCGCGACGAACGCGGACGGCAGCATGAAGTCCGGCAGCGTGCGGCTCAGGCCGGTACGCAACGTGGCGCTATCGGTTTGCGTCTGGTCCGGATCGATGACGTAGTAGGCCACCAGCCGCTTGTCGCCCGGTTCGTCTTCGCGCGCGATGACCAACGCTTCACGCACGCCATCCAGCGCGGACAGCGCCGATTCGATTTCACCCAGTTCGATCCGGAAGCCACGAATCTTCACCTGTGTGTCGATCCGGCCGAGATATTCCAGCGTGCCATCGGGCAAGAACCGCGCGAGATCGCCCGTGCGATACAGGCGATCCCGTTCGTTCGTGCCGAACGGATTGCGGATGAAGCGCTTCGCCGTCAACTCCGGCTGATTCAGGTAACCACGTGCGACGCCCGCACCGCCGATGCAAAGCTCGCCCGGCACGCCGATCGGCATCGGGTTCAGGTTCGCGTCCACCACATACGCGGACAGATCCGGAATCGGCCGCCCGATGCTCGCGGGCGTGCCGCCGCCGTTCGCCTGCAGCGGCCAGTACGTCACGTGCACCGTGGTTTCGGTGATGCCGTACATGTTCACAAGCTGGCAGGCCGTATTGCGCGCGTCGTCGTACCACGGGCGCAGCATGCCCACTTCCAGCGCCTCGCCGCCAAACACGACGTAACGAAGTTGATGCGTCCGATTGCTTTCCGCCTGCGCCGCGATCAACTGACGGAACGCGCTCGGCGTCTGGTTCAGTACCGTTACGCACGCTTCGCACAGCAGTGCATAGCATTCCTGCGGCGATCGGCTGACCAGTTTCGGCACCACCACCAAGCGTCCGCCGTGCAGCAGCGCCCCCCATATTTCCCATATGGAAAAGTCGAACGCGAACGAATGGAACAACGCCCAGGTATCGGTGTGATCGAACCCGTACCAGGCATCCGTCGCCGAGAACAACCGCGTGACGTTGCGATGCTCGATCATCACGCCCTTCGGCTGACCGGTCGAGCCCGATGTGTAGATCACATAGGCAAGGCTATCCGCGCTCAAACCGGCAACATCCGGGTTGTCGATGGCACCTTCCGCCGTCGCCACGTCGATATCGATGACCGGTGCTTCCACCGCCACCAGCACATCGCGCGTATCGGCCTGCACCAGCACCGCCACCGGCGCGCTGTCGCGCAGCGTGTAGGCGAGTCGATCGGCCGGATAGGCCGGATCGAGCGGCACATATCCCGCCCCCGCCTTCAGCACGCCGAGAATCCCCACCAGCATCCCGAGCCCGCGCTCCACGCAGATCGCCACGCGATCATCCACCCGCACGCCCTGCGCGATCAGCGCATGCGCGAGCCGGTTCGCGCGCGCGTTCAACTCCGCGTAAGTCAGCCGCTGCGCCCCAAACTCGACCGCCACCGCTTCGGGCCGCTCCGCCACCCGCGCCTCGAACAGGCGATGAATCGGCGCATCCTGCGCGAACGCCGCCCGCTGCGCTGCGTCGTTCCACGCCGCCAATTGCCCGACCTCGTCCGGCGTCGGCAATTGCAGCGCCGCCACCGGAATCTGCCCGTCCTCCAGCACCTGCTCGAGCAGATGCGAGAAACGCGCGCCCACCGCCTCGATGTCGGCATCCTCGAAATACGCGCGGTTGTACATGAAATGCACCCACGCGTTCTCGTCGAAGCGGTTCTCGCGGATATGCAGCGCCAGCGGCAACTGCTCATGCCCGTTCGAGAACATGTGAACCTGCGCCGGCGCGTCGCCGAAGCGCATGTCGTAATCGTCGCGCTCGTACGACACCGAGATGTCGAACACCTGGGCCCGTTGCGCCTGCAACAGGCCGAGCGCGCGATTCAGTTCGCTGATCGGAAAGCGCTGGTGGCGGTAATCCTGCTTCAGCGTCTGCGCGATCGCCTTCAGCAGCGCGTCGAAGCGCAGTGCCGGATCGAATTGCAGCCGCACCGCGCTCACGCCGGTGAACATGCCGGCCGTCTGCCGCATCCGCGCGTTCGAGCGGTTCAGGATCGGCAGCCCGATCGCCAGATCGTCGCGCTGCGCGGTACGCGCGAAATACACGGTCAGCAGCCCCAGCATCACGTGGAACGGCGTGGACGCGTGCTCGCGCGCGAAGCCCTCGATCCGCTCGTAGAACGCGCGCGGCAGGCACAGCGCGTGATGCCCGGCCGGCGCGACGCCGCCCGCGTAGCGCTCGCGAAAACGCGGCGCGAACAGCGGATCGGGCGTGGTGCGGTACTTGTCGAGCCAGTACGCGCGGTGCCGCTCGAATTGCGGCGAGTCGCGCAACGCGCGGTCCTGCTCGACGAACTCGGCATACGAGGGCGCATCGAGATCGGGCGACTCGCCGTTCGACAGCGCCGTGTAGATGCGCGCGAGCGAATCCACCAGCAGGCCGATCGCCCAGCCGTCGACGATCAGGTGATGGAAATTCAGCGTGAACAGGAAGCGCGCGTCGTCGATCTTCGCCAGCGCGAAGCGGAACAGCGGCGCGCCGCCGTCCAGCGGAAACGGCTCGGCCAGACACTGCCGCGCCCAGTCGCGCGCGGCGCCGGCCGGATCGGCCTCGCCGGAGAAATCGTGCAGCGGCACCCGCACCGTCATGACCGGCGCGATCACCTGGCGCGGCACGCCGTCGGCATCGTCACCGGATTGGCCGCCGGATTCACCCGCCCCCGCACTCACCTGCGCCCCCGTCACCGGCACGAGCCGCAGCGCGTCGTGCCGGGCCACCAGCAGGTTCACCGCGCGCTCGAACCGGTCCACCTCCACCGGCCCCGCGATATGCGTGTAGCCGCCGATCTTGTAGACCGGCGCGTCGCCGTGCACGGCCTGATCGAACCAGATTTCGCGTTGCGCGGCGGTGAGCGGAAGGCTGTCGCCCGGCAGGACTGTGTGGTTCAAGCTGTCTCTCCTTCGTGCCGCGCGGCCGTGTTCGTGATGCACGAAGCGGCCGCGCGGCGTTTCATGTTGTCGCGTGCGCGTTGTTCACGTCATGCACGTCAGGCCCGATGGACACGACGCGCGAGGCTGCGCCGGCCGCCGTCAGAGCGCGGTGGCGTCGGCGGAACGGCGCGTCGCGCCGGGCCGCTGCGCGGGCGGCGTCGCGCGCTTGCCCACGCCCTGCGTGGCGAGCGCGGCGTCCTCGGCCGCCAGGCGCTCCACCGCCTCGATTACGCCGCGCGCCTTGACGATCGTCTCGTCGAATTCCTCGGCCGGGTCGGACAGCGCGGTGATCGCGCCGCCCACGCCGAGCTGCGCGCGCCCGCCATGCAGCGTCACCGAGCGGATCACGATGTTGAAATCGCAGGCGCCCGACAGCCCGAACCAGCCGAGCGCGCCCGAATAGATGCCGCGCGCGCCGCCTTCGAGCCGGTCGATGATCTCCATCGTGCGTTGCTTCGGCGCGCCCGTCATCGAGCCGCCGGGGAACGCGGCGCGCAGGCAGTCCACGCCCGACACGCCCGCCTTCAGCGTGCCGCGCACGGTCGACACCAGTTGGTGCACGTGCGAATAGGTCTCCACGTCGAACAGCTTCGGCACGTGCACCGAGCCGATCCGGCTGACCTGGCCGAGATCGTTGCGCAGCAGATCCACGATCATCAGGTTCTCGGCGCGATCCTTCTCGCTGGCGGCCAGCTCGGCGATCAGCGCCGCGTCTTCGTCGGGATTGCGCCCGCGCGGGCGGGTGCCCTTGATCGGCTTGGCCTCGGCATGGCCGTGGCGATCGACGCTGAGGAAGCGCTCGGGCGACGCGCCCACGTGCGCGAAGCCGCCGATGTCGAAATAGGCCGCGTGCGGCGCCGGCGACAGCTCGCGCATGGTGCGGTACAGATCGAAGGCCGGGTGCTCGAACGCGAAGGTGATCAGGTTGGTCATGCAGATCTCGTAGCTCTCGCCGTCGACGATCTCGGCCAGCGCCTCGCGGATCTTCGCGATATAGGTGGGCCGGTCGTGGCGCATCGCGGCGTGCTTCGCGATCCATGCTTCGACCTCGGCCAGCGTGAGCTTGCGGCGCGGCGCGCTCTCGCTGCGCGCGGCCGAAGCCGCCAAAGCCGCCGAACTGGCCGGAGCGGGCAGCTCGACGCTCGCCTCGAGCGCGGCCTGGGTGCGCTCGATCCACGCGTCGGCCTGCGCGCGCCCTTCGGCATCGCCGCTCAGGTGCAGCAGCCAGGTCTTGCGTTCGAGATGGTCGATCGCCACCAGCCGCGTGGCGAAGATGAACGCCGCGTCGTGCGTATCGGAGCGCCACGCCCGCGAGCCGGTGGTCTCGCCCTTCAGCTCGTAGCCGAACACGCCCGCGTAGCCGAGGTTGAAGTCGAACGGCAGCTCGGCGGCGGCCTCGATGCGGTGCGCGTCGAGCCGCGCCTTGAGCCAGTCGAACAGGCTGTCGACCTGCGCCACCTCGGTGCCGCCGGCGCGCTCGATGGTGACCGAGCGCGCGGCCAGATCGTAGGTGACGGTTTCGCCGAGCGGGCCGTGCGCGTCGCCCATGAACGTGAATCGCGAGAAACCCGGCACCACCACGCTGCTCTCGAACAGGAACCGGCTCTTCGACGACGGGAACACGCGGCCAAACGCATGCAGCGCATCCGGGCAGATATCCAGCGCCCGGCACTGGATCTGGAGGCGATCCATGATGAATCCTTTCGATGTACCGCTGACAGGGAACAGCCGCCGCCGCGCGCGCGGCGCGAAGGCCGGGCGCGGTCGAAGGCCGCGATCACGGTGAAGCGAGACGCGAGGGAGCGCGTGCGATCAGTACTTGCCCGATTGCTCGAGCTGATCGAACAGGTCCTGCACGTTGTCCTCGACGAAACCGGCCTCGCCATTGCGGCGGATCAGCTCGAAGCTCATGCCGGTGTTCGCGCAGCGCGACGAGAACGCCTGCGTGAGGCCGCCGCCCTCGATCACGTTGGTGTCGAAGCCGAGGCCGCGCGCCTTCAGGCTGTCCACAGCCGCGCTCACGTCGCGCACTTCCATCGCCACGTGCGCGATGCCCACGCCGTGGTGCTCCACCAGCTTCGAGACCTGCGACTCCGGTTCGGTGCCCTGGCACAGCACGAAGCGGATGCCGTTCATCTCCATCTCGGCGGACACCATGCCGGTGCGCGCGCCCTTGATGTGGCGGCGTTGCTTCAGCTCGAAGCCGAGCACGTCGCGGAACAGGCGGATGCCGTCCTCGAGATCGCGCACGGCCAGCGCGATGTGATCGATGCGTTGAAAGGAAAGGTCTGCCGGTTCGGCGTCGCGGGCGGATGGATCGGTCGACGAATCGGTCGACGGATCGGTCGAGGCGGCGGTCAAGGCAGCGGCGCGAAGGGATTGCGGAATACCTGCATTCATAGGGGCGTCCTGCGAAACGGGAGCGCGCTCGATCGGCGCGCACGAATGCATACCTGCGTCGGCGTGGTAAGCCGGTGCGGGTGGCGGCTAAGAGGTGACCGGAAATGCAGGTCGGGAGAGAAGAGGACAACGAGACGCGCGGCTGCCGCGATCCGGCGTTTCATTCCCTTATCAAATGACGAATTGCCAATTCGATATGAAACAAAACGCAAACGACAAGATTTTCTCGCGAACATCCTTGCCCTCTCGTATTTTCATTAGCGATGCATTCAACCGTTTCAAATTCGAACTGTCAACACGACGGCCGGCGTCGAATCGGGAGCCCGCCGCGCCTGCCCGCGACCCGCTCCGCGCTCCGGGTCGATGCCGATTGTTCGGCGCTGCGCCAAGCGGGACAAGGCGCCGCTCAGGGCAACGAGGCACCCCTCGCGGCCGCCACGCCGTGCCCGTGCGGCGCGCGCGCCTTGTCCACTCCGGAAGCATCTCGTTTCAAATGAGGGAAATTGAATAACATGACATTTACATTCACTCGGCTTTACTCATTTTTCTTGAGTTTTCATGAGCATTTTCAGCGCATATCAAAATAAGAATTCCGGAATCGGGGCGAGAATAAACCGGACCTGACGATTCGCGAATCCGGCCGCGGGTTCGGGTTGCTGCGCGCCGCGTGCCGCGCCGGTAGAATCCTCCGCTCCCCCTACCGCGCTCACCTCACATGACCCATTTCGCTCCCGTCCGGCTCGACCACGCCAGCCGCCTGCTGAACCACGGCCCCACCGTGCTCGTCACGAGCCTGAGCGGCGAGCGCCGCGACGTGATGGCCGCCGCGTGGTCGATGCCGGTGGAATTCACGCCGCCGCGCTTGGCCGTGGTGATCGACAAGAACACCTTCACGCGCGAGCTGATCGCGGCCAGCGGCGTGTTCGGCATCGTGATCCCGGGCTTCGCCGCGCTCGACCTGACGTTCGCGGTGGGCAGCGCCAGCGGCCGCGACGAGGACAAGTTCACGCGCTACGGCATCGATGCGCGCCCCGGCCCCGAGCTCGGCGTGCCGGTGATCGAAACGAACTGCGCGGCCTGGCTCGAATGCCGGCTGATCCCCGAGCGCCACACCGAGGACGCCTACGACACCTGCTTCTGCGAAGTCGTCTCGGCCGCCGCCGACAGCCGCGTGTTCGCGAACGGCCACTGGCATTTCGACGACGCCAACGCCGCGCTGCACACGATCCATCATCTGGGCGCGGGCAAATTCGTGCGCGCCTCGGGCATCACGCAAGCCCAGCCGCTCTGACGCTGGCGAGCTGCGGCGCCTCCGGGCGCCAAGGGCTTCCGTGTGCCGGGTCCCCGGGCTTCCGGGCTTCCGGGCTTCCGGGCTTCCGAGTCTCCGAGCCTCCGAGCCTCCGCGTCTCTGAGCCTCTGAGCCTCTGAGCCTCCGGGTCTCCCGGCTTCCGGCTTCCGGCTTCCAGGCTTCCGGGCTTCCGCGCCGCCTAATCTCCGGCCCTCCAGACCGCCACGCCGCTGCGCATGCGGCCGGCGACGCTCGCCGCCCTACAGCAAGCCCACCAGGTTCGCGACCACCGCCTCGCGCTCGCGTTCGCGCGTGGCCAGCGCGAGGCGCGCGACGGCCGGCACGCCGTCGATGTCGAGATAGCGCACGCCCTGCACGCGCACTTGCTCGAACGCGGCCGGCACGATCGACAACCCCAGCCCGGCCGCCACCAGATTGATCACCGACGAGATTTGCGGCGCTTCCTGCGCGAGCCGTGGCGCGAAGCCGGCGCGTCGGCACGCGTCGACGATCTCGGCATAGAGCGTCGCGCCGGCCGGCCCGGGCACCAGCACGAACGCCTCGTCGGCCAGCGCCTCCAGCGCCACGCGCCGCCGCTTCGCGAACGCATGGGTGGCGGGCACCACCAGCTTCATCGGCTCGTCGGGGAACGGCCGCAGCGCGACGCCGGCCACCGCCACCGCGCCGGGCCGCACGAACACGGCGTCGAGCCGCTCGTCGAGCAAGCGGCGCACGAGGCTCGGCGAGTTCGCCTCGTCGAGCGTCACGTCCACGCCCGGGTAGGCGGCCTTGAACCGCTGGATCAACGCCGGCACCACCGGGTTGAACACGGCCGATGCCGTGAAGCCGAGCCGCAGGCTGCCGGTTTCACCGTTGCCGGCCTGCTGCGCCGCGCGCCGGGCGCGCGCGGCATCCTCCAGCACGCGCACCGCCTCCACCCGAAACGCCTCGCCGGCGCTGGTCAGCAGCACGCCATGCGCGGTGCGCCGGAACAGGTCGACGCCGAGTTCGCGTTCGAGATTGCGGATCTGCTGACTGAGCGGCGGCTGGCCGATGCCGAGCCGCTCGGCCGCGCGCGTGACGTTCAGTTCCTCGGCGATCGCGAGGAAATAGCGGAGATGACGGAGTTCCATGGGCGGTGCGGGTTGGCGGTCGAGGCGGTCGAGGGGGTACGGTGAGATATCTGTGAAACGTCTTTCTTTGATCCTTTTCATATATTGGACAGTATAACTAGCCACGCGGACAATCAAGGCTGTCGTCATGTCCCCGGTCCCGCCTCATGAATACCGCCACCGCCCTTCCCTCCGACGCCGACACCCGCGTCGCCCCCGGCAGCGCCGAATACCGCCGCATCAGCCTCGCGCTGTTCCTGGCCGGCTTCTCGACGTTCTCGCTGCTGTACTGCGTGCAGCCGCTGCTGCCGCTGTTCTCGCAAGGCTTCTCGATCGGCGCGGCGCAGAGTTCGCTGGCGCTGTCGCTGGCCACCGGCTTCCTGGCGTTCTCGATCCTGGCAGCCAGCGCGCTGTCCGAACGCCTGAGCCGGCGGCGGCTGATATTCGTGTCGATGGCGCTGGCCGCCGTGCTGAACCTGGTGGCGGCCGTGATGCCGAGCTGGTCCGGCGTGCTGGTCGCGCGTGCGCTCGAAGGCTTCGTGCTGGGCGGCGTGCCGGCCACCGCGATGGCCTATCTGGCCGAGGAGATCCAGCCGCGCGGGCTCGGGCTGTCGATGGGCCTTTACGTCGGCGGCACGGCGTTCGGCGGGATGATCGGCCGGGTCGGCATGAGCGTGTTGAGCGACTGCATGTCGTGGCGCGCCGCGATGCAATGGATCGGCGCGATCGATCTGGCCGTGGCGGTGGGCTTCGCACTGCTGCTGCCGGCCTCGCGCCATTTCGCGCCGCGCGCCGGGGTGCGGCTCGGCGAGCATGTCGCGCAGTGGCGACGCCAGCTCGCGCACGTCGCGCTGCCGGCCGTGTTCGCGATCGGCTTCCTGGCGATGGGCGAGTTCGTCACGGTCTACAACTACGCCGGCTTCCGCCTGATGGCCCCGCCGTTCTCGCTCGACGCCACGCGCACCGGCCTGATCTTCAGCGCCTACGTGTTCGGCATCGTGGCCTCGTCGACGGCCGGCGCGCTGGCCGACCGCTTCGGCCGCGCGCCGGTGATCGTGTGCGGCGTGCTGACCAGCGCGGTGGGCGTGGCGCTGACGCTGGACGGTGCGCTGGCGGTGGTGATCGTCGGCATCGCGTTGCTGACGATCGGCTTCTTCATCACGCATTCGGTGGCCAGCAGCTGGGTGGGCCTGCTCGCGCAGGGCGGCAAGAGCTATGCGTCGGCGCTGTATCTGCTGTCGTATTACCTCGGATCGAGCGTGCTCGGCTCGTGGGGCGGCCAGTTCTGGCAGGACGGCGGCTGGCACGCGGTGGCCGGCTACGGGCTGGCGCTGCTGGCGGCCGCGCTGCTGTGCGTGGCGTATCTGGCGCGCGTCACGCAGCGCGCGACGGCCGTGGCGGGCGGGGCCGCGTCGCGGAGCTGAACGCCGCTGGCCGCGCCGGCCACATCCTCTGAAAATCGGGCACGCGCATCGAGAATGCGGTGCCCGATTTTCATTTCCGCTGCTGCAACGGCTTCGGCCGTGCCACCACCCACCCGCCGATCTGCGGCGCTGAAACAACGGTTACCGAAAAACCTGCCGCCACGTTCCAACGCAAGCGCGCAGCCCGCCCAAACGCCACAAAATCCCACACCGCCAATACCAGCGTGCCGCCGAGCGCCACGTGCCGGCCCGCCAAACCGCCATGACAGGCGGATGACGGCCGGTTGCAGATATTTGCTGATTTGCCGATTCGGGCATTTGTCGTTAGGATTTTCGGCTCGCCCGGTCACGGGCCGCCGCAGCATTGCCTGCCGCGCCGTCCGCCCTCGTCGTCAGGAAGTCCATGAGCCGTCACCTCGCGCTGTTCGATCTCGATCACACCCTGCTGCCGCTCGACAGTGACCAGTCGTGGGCGCATTTTCTCGCGCGCCTAGGCATCGAAGGCGCGGCCGATCACGTGGCCTCGATCGATCGCCTCTATCGCGACTACGCGGCCGGCTCGCTCGATCTCGACGGCTACCTGCGCATCGCGCTCGCGCCGCTGGCCCGCCATTCGCGCGAACAGCTCGACGGCTGGCACGCACGCTACATGGCCGACGTGATCGAGCCGGCGATCCTGCCGGCCGCGCGCCGCCTGATCGCGCAGCACCGCGACGCGGGCGACCTGTGCTGCATCGTCACGGCCTCGAACGCGTTCGTGACCGAACCGATCGGCCGCGCGCTCGGCTTCGAACACCTGCTCGCGATCGAGCTGGCCACCGAGGGCGGCGACCCGGCCGCGCGCTACACGGGTGCGCCGGTCGGCGTGCCGTCGTTCCGCGAAGGCAAGATCACGCGCACCGAGCAATGGCTCGATTCGCTCGGCCACCGCCTCGACACGTTCTCGCGCAGTTATTTCTACAGCGATTCGATCAACGACCTGCCGCTGCTGGAACAGGTCACCGATCCCGTCGCGACCAACCCGGACGCACCACTGCGCGCCGTGGCGGCCGCCCGCGGCTGGCCGGTGCTCGACCTGTTTCAGTAAGCCGCACGCGGCAGCCCGCACCGACCGCTGACCGATACCCGCGCCGCCGCGCAACACGCAGCGGCGCCATGCAACAACCCGGCGCTTCCACCCGGCCGGCTGCCGTCGCCAGACCGAACGAATAACGATGAAAGAACGCGCCACCGTCTTGTGCCGCCGCGCCAACAAGATCCTGCTGGTCACCCGCCCGCGTTCGCGCTGGGCCTTGCCCGGCGGCACGATCCACGCCGGCGAGAGCCCGCTGGACGCCGCCGCCCGCGAGCTGTACGAGGAAACCCATCTCGACGGCCTGGTGCTGCACTACGCGTTCCAGTTCGGCGGCCTGAACAAGCGCCATCACGTCTTCATCGCCGACGTGCCGCGCGGCCGCAAGGCCATCGCCAGCAACGAGATCACCGGCGCGCGCTGGTTCGGCCGCACCCGCTTCGCCTCGCTCGCGGTCAGCGTGCCGACCCGCAAGATCATCGAACTCGTGCAGAAGATGTCGGTGCGCTGAACACGCCCGCTCAGTTGCCGCTCAATTGCCGCTGTGCCCGAACGCCTGGCCCATCTGCTCGGCTTCCTCGGGCGACTGCGGGCGCAGCAGCTCGAACATCGAGGCCGGCTCGATCACCGCGTAGTCGCCCGGCCCGCCCGCGCGCAGCACCGGCCGTGCCTCGGCGGTGCGATACACGCCGTCGCGCAGCAGCTCGCGGCGGATATGCACGGCCACCACCTCGCCCAGCACCAGCCAGGTGCCCAGCTCGCCGCCGGCCGCATCGGCCAGGCGCACGATCTGCGTCTTGCGGCATTCGAAATGCACCGGGCTGGCCGCCACGCGCGGCGCCCGCACCCGCTGCGACGGCGCCAGTTCGAGCCGCGCCACGTCGGCCTCGCTCACGCCGCGCGGCAGCGGCGCGCAGCTGATGTTCATCTGCTCGACGAGCGCGCGGGTGGTCAGGTTCCAGACGAACTCGCCGGTCGCGTCGATATTGGCGACGCTGTCCTTCCAGCCGAGGCTGGCGAAGCCGACGATCGGCGGGCGGTAGTTGAAGCCGTTGAAGAAGCTGTACGGCGCGAGATTCGGGCGGCCCTCGGCGTCGACGCTGGAGATCCAGCCGATCGGGCGCGGCCCGACGATCGCGTTGAACGGATCGTGCGGGAGGCCGTGGCCCGAGGCGGGTTCGTAATAGTGGTAGGAATCGTCGGAGGCGGACACGGAAGCTCCTGGCAAGGATGACGGTGACGGGTGGCGATGAGATCGGCGGCGGCCGGATGGCCGTCGCACAGTTGACCGCAACACTACCGGAATCGCCGCCGGCCTGCAGCGCCCGCCACCGTCTCCGTCCCGACGTCCGCTGGCCGCCCTCTCGCCCCCTCGCCCGTCGCCCTCAATCGCGGTAGGACGGCGATTCGTCGTCGAGGATCTTCTTCATCTCCTCGAAATGCGCGATCGAGAAATCGCGGATGCCTTCCCAGTCGCGCGCCGTGCGCTCCGCCACCGCATCCGACAGCACGTTGATCGGGCGGCCGGTCGCATAGGCGTTCACGAGGATCTGGCAGGCGCGTTCGAGCGTGTACAGGTCATCGAACGCCTCGCCGATCGTCTCGGCCGTGACCAGCACGCCGTGATTGCCCATCATCAGCCGCGACTTGCCGTCGAGCATCGCGACCAGGCGCGCGCCCTCGTCGTCGGAATCGGCCATGCCCGAGAACGAGGTATCGAGCGCGACGCGCCGGAAATAGCGCGCGGTGTTCTGCTCGATCGGCAGGATGGTCGGATCGGCGAGCGTCGCGATCGCGGTGGCGTAGATCGGATGCAGGTGCATCGCCACCCGCACCTGCGGCAGCCGCTGGTGCAACTGGCCGTGGATCGCCCAGGCCGTGGGATCGACGCTGCCGTCGGCCACGCAGGACGGATCGTCCGCGTCGAGCAGCACCAGGTCGCTGGCCTTGATCCGCGAAAAATGCTGCCATTTGCGGTTCATCAGGAAGCGGCGGCCGTCGCCCGAGACGGCGACGCTGAAATGATTGGCCACCGCCTCGTGCATGCCCAGGCGGGCGAAGCAGCGGAACGCGGCGGCGAGATCGATACGGAGCTGGGTTTCGGTCATGACGGGGGGCTCGGTGAAATCGGGAAAATCGGGGCAAACGGAGGAATCGCCGAAGCCGGCGCCGCGCTGTTCAGGCGCCATCGGCAACCGCCGCAACAGCGGGCGCCGCCTCGTCGCCGGACCAGAACGCATTGCGATCGACGTAGTTCTGCAGGAACTGGCGCAGCCGCGGGTTCTCCGAGCGGCGGAACAATTCGCGCGGATTGCCCTGCGCGGCGATGCGCCCCTGGTCGATGAACACGACGGTGTCGGCCATCTGCGCGGCGAAGCCCATCTCGTGCGTGACGACGGCCATCGTCATGCCGTCGCGCGCGAGCTGCTTCATCACCTGCAGCACCTCGCCCACCAGTTCGGGATCGAGCGCCGAAGTCGGCTCGTCGAACAGCATGATGGTCGGCTCCATCGCCAGCGCGCGCGCGATCGCCACGCGCTGCTGCTGGCCGCCCGACATCTTCGACGGGCGCGCGTCGGCACGATGCGACAGCCCGACCATCTCGAGCATCGCGGCGGCGCGGCGCGCGGCCTCGTCGCGCGACAGGCGCCGCACGCGCAGCAACGCCTCCTGCACGTTGCCGAGCGCGCTCATGTGCGGCCACAGGTTGAACTGCTGGAACACCATCCCGACGTTGCGGCGCACACGGTTGATCTCGGCCTGCGAGGCGCGGGCACGCGCGCCGTCGCGTTCGGTGTAGCCGAGCAGCTCGCCCTCGATCCGCACCGCGCCGTGGTCATAGGTTTCGAGCCCGGCCAGGCAGCGCAGCAGCGTGCTCTTGCCGGAACCGGACGGCCCGACGATGCAGACCACTTCCGATTTCGCGATGCGCAGATCCACGCCGCGCAGCACGTCGGTGTGGCCGAAGCGCTTGTACAGGCCGTCGACGGCGATCGGCGGCGCGGCTGCGTCGGGTGGAGAAGAATCATCGGGTACGCGCATGCGTGCCTCCGGGGTCAGGCGAACATCCGGCCGATACGCCGCTCGGCGAGCGCACCGGCCCACGTCGCGAGTTCGACCAGCAACAGATAACAGACCGACAGCGCGAGCAGCGTCTCGACGAACGCGAAGCTCGCCGAACCGATGCCGGTCAGCACGAAGGTCAGCTCGGGCACCGTGACGATCGACAGCACCGCCGTCTCCTTGCTCAGCACGATCGTCAGGTTGGTCAGCGCCGGCAGGATCAGCGCGAGCATCTGCGGCAACTGAATCCGCACGATCGCCTGCCAGCGCGTCAGGCCCAGGCAGGCCGCGGCCTCCAGGTGCCCTGGCGGAATCGCGGCGAACCCCGAGCGGAACGCCTCGGTGAAATACGCACCCGCGTACAGCGCAAGGCTCGCGATGCCGGCCGGCAGCGGATCGAGCGTGAGCCCGAAGGCCGGGCCGCCGTAGTACAGCAGGAACAGTTGCACGAGGAACGGCGTGCCGCGAAACAATTCGATGTACACACGAATCGCGGCACGTGCGCCGCGCCCGCCGAGCTGCTGCGCGAGCGCCGCCGCGAAGCCGAGCGCCAGGCCGATCGCGACGCTCGCGATCCACGCGCCCACCGTGATCGCGAGGCCGCCGCCGATCTGCGGCAGGTTGTGGGTGATGACGGCGGGGTCGAACGTCGACATGCGCGAGCCTCCGTGGCGTGGGGTGGCGTGACGCGGCGTTCAGCCGGCGCGCAGGCGCCGCTCGGCGCCATGCGCGACCAGCGCGAGCGCGCCGCACAGGATGAAATAGATCAGGCCGGCGGCCGCATAGGCCTCCAGCGGCTGATAGGTGCTCGCGGCGATGTTCTGCGCGGTGCGCGTGATCTCGGCCACGCCGACCACCGAAATCAGCGAGGACGCCTTGATCAGCAGCACCATCTCGTTGGTCAGCGAAGGCAGCGTGAGACGCACCACCTGCGGCACCTGGATGCGCCAGAGACGATCGGCGGCCGACATGCCGAGCATGCGCGCGACCTCGATCTGCCCCGACGGCAGGTTTTCGAAGCCGCCGCGCAGGATCTCGGCCACGTAGGACGCCGCGCACAGCGAGACGGCGCTGACCGCCGCCACGCCCGGCGACACATTGATGCCGACGAACGGCAGCAGATAGAACACCAGCAACAGTTGCACGAGCAACGGCACGCCACGGAAAACACGCACGTATACCGTGCCCGCGATCCGCAGCGCGGCCCACGGCGCGAGCCGCGCGCAGCAGACGGCCAGCCCGATGAGGAAGCCGAGCACGAGGCCGGCGGCCGACACGCCGAGCGTCATCAGGGCCGCATGCGCCAGCAGCGGCAGCCCCGCGAGGAAGGTGGTCAGGCTGAACATGGCGGCCCGCCCGTCGCGCTCAGAAGCTCGGCGCCGGCATCGTCGAGGGCAGGTCCACCGCCACCCCGAACCACTTCTTCTGCAGCGCCGCGAGCGTGCCGTTCCGGTTCAGCGTGACGAGCGCCGCGTTGAAGGCGGCGTTCAGCGGCGCGCTGTCGGCATCCTTGCGCATGCAGTAGGCGAAGTAGACCTTCGCGCCGAAGGCCGGCTGCACCACCGCGAACATCGCCGGGCGCTGCTTGGCGACATAGGCGACGTTGGTCAGCGAATTCGCGACGGCCGCGAGACGCCCGGCGGCGAGATCCGCGTAGGCCTGGTTGTTGTCGACGTACTCGCGCACGGTCGGCGGTTTCGGCAGCGTCGCCACGTAGGCCTTCAACTGATCGAGCTGCGCGCTGCCCTTGCCCGCGCCCACCACCTTGCCGGCGATATCGGAGGACTGCTCGAGGCTGCCGTCACCCGCGCGCTTGAGCAGCGCGTCGGTGCCGTCGGCGATCGGCAGCGTGAACGCGTAGCGGCCCATGCGCGCCTTGGTCACCGTCAGCGGCCCCGCCACCATGTCGAACTTGCCGGCGTCGAGCCCCGGCAGCACGCTCTCCCACGGCAGATCGACGAAGCGCACCTTCACGGCCATCAGCTTGCCGACCTCGGCGAACAGATCCTTGTTGAACCCGGCTTGCTGACCGTTCTCGAGAAAATCGAACGGCGCGAACTGCATCTCGGTGCCGACCACCAGCTCGCCGTGCTGCTTCACGCGGGCCAGCAGATCGTCGGCATGCGCGGCGACGGCGCCGGCGCTCAGCGTCAGCGCGAGCAACAGCGATTTCCAATGACTGAAACGAAACATGAGACGCTCTCCGAATGAATTGGACGAAGGCCGCGGCACGGTGCGCCGGCACCGGCCCGTGTCGACCGCGAGACCAATTTATTCGGCCAATATCGCGAGAAAAATATGGTTTTTCGATGTAGGCGCAAGCTTTTGGCTATGCAGCCTCGACGCTCGCCAGCGCGGCGCCCTCGCCTTGCGGCGCGTCGTCATGCCCGGCCAGCGCCTGCGCGCAGTACTCGATGAAGGCCTGCGTGAGCGGCGTGGGCGGCGCGCCGGCCAGCGTCGCGGCCACGATCGTGGTGGACGCGAGACGCCCGGCCAGCGGCCGGGCCACCACGCGCCGGCCGTCGTAGGTGAGGTCGGCGGCCGGACGCGTGACGAGCAGCGCGAAGCCCGCGCCGTGCCCGACCAGGCCGCGCACCATCTCGATCGACGGCGAGGCGAACGCCACCGTCGGCGCGAGCCCCGCCGCCTCGAACAGGCCGAGGAAATAGCGGCGGCTCGGCTCGACGTCGAGCAGGATCATCGGCACGTCGCACAGTTGCGCGAGCGTCAGCATGGGGCAGGCGGCGAGCGGATGATCGGCCGCGAGCAGCACGTAGGGCCGCCCGCTCGCGCGCAACGGGGTGCGCGCGAGATCGTCGCCGAGCGCCTGATCGTAGACGATCGCGAGATCGTAGCGGCCCTTGCGCAAGGCCTCGACAAGCTCGGGCTGTTCGCCGTCGCCGATCCGGAACCGCACGCCCGGATGCCGCGCGCGAAACCCGGTGATCAAACGCGGCAGCAGCCACGGCGCCATCGGCTCGTAGCAGGCCACGCTGATCTCGCCGCCCGCCAGTTCGTGCCCGGCCAGCGCGTTCTGCTCGAACGCGTGCACGCTGCGCAGCAGCGCCACCGCGTCGCGATGAAAGCGCTCGCCGGCCGGCGTCAGCGTGATGCCCTGCGCGTGATGGCGGATGCACAGCTGCACGCCGAAGCGTTCCTCCAGCCCGCGAATCGCGCTGGCGATCGACGGCTGTGCGATGAACAGCCGCCGCGACGCCTGCGCGGCGCCGCCATGCTCGACCGCCGCCACGAAGTAGCGGAGCTGGCGCAGCGTGAACTTGGCGCCGGCCGCCACCCAGGGCCCGGCCGCGGCGTCGATCGGCAAGCCATGATTTTCTTCGTCATCGCGGATAAATTTCATCGTCGTTTCTCCCGAATGTTCCGTGCCACGATCAGCCTCACCGATCACCTTCCCGCTTGTGGAGCGACCCCATGCTGACCGATGAAACCCGACAGGCCTTTGCGCGCGACGGCGCCGTGGTGGTGCGCGGCGCCTTCTCCGACTGGATCGACACGCTGCGCGACGGCGTCGCGCAGAACGAGCGCGAGCCCGGCCCGTATTTCCGCAACTATTCGCCGGGCCGGGAGCACGGCCGCTTCTTCGGCGATTACTGCAACTGGCAGCGCATCGCGCCGTTCCGCCGCTTCGTCGAGGCCGGCCCGGCGGCGGCCGTGGCGCGCGCGTTGATGGGCTCGCGCCGCGCGCGGATCTTCCATGAGCACGTGCTCGTCAAGGAAGCCGGTTCCGAGCGCATCACGCCCTGGCATCACGACGAACCGTATTACTGTGTGAGCGCCGCGCAGTCGGTCAGCCTGTGGATTCCGCTCGACCCGGTGCCGCGCGACACCTGCGTCGAGTTCGTCGCCGGCTCGCACCGCTGGGGCAAGCTGTTCCGGCCGCGCAAGTTCAGCGGCGTCGATTACGACCACGATTCGGCGCGGCTCGAACCGATGCCCGACATCGACGGCAATCGGGACGCCTACACGATCCTCGGCTGGGATCTGGAGCCGGGCGACGCGATCGCATTCGATTTCCATACCGTGCACGGCGCACCCGGCAACGCGTCGTCGCAGCGCTCGCGGCGCGTGGTGTCGTGGCGCTGGCTCGGCGACGACGCCGTGTATGTCGAGCGCGGCGGCGAAACCTCGCCGCCCTATCCGGAACTGGCGGCCACGCTCAGGCATGGCGACCCGCTGCCCGAACAGGCGTTTCCGTTCGTGGGCTGAACCGGCCCGCCCGTCATGCCGGCCGCCTCGCGAAAAAATGTACGTCGCGGCCTTCCCGGACGAAAACACATTTCAAATATGCACCGCATGGTTTTTGGCTATGCAGAATGACGCTGTCGCCGCACGGTCGGCGCACCCTCTTCCCGTAGATCGTGGTCCGACCGGAGCCGGCGTCATGGAAACCATCTCGTTGCGGTATTCGCTGCGCCAGTTGCGCTATTTCGTCGTGACAGCCGAAATGCTGTCGTTTACGGCCGCCGCACGGCAACTGCATATTTCGCAACCGTCGATCTCCACCTCGATCGCCGAGCTCGAAGCCTCGTTCGGCGTGCAGTTGTTCATCCGCCACCATGCGAGCGGCCTGTCGCTGACGCCCGCCGGCCGCGACATGCTCGGGCAGGCGCGCAATCTTCTAAAGAATGCCGAGGAACTGCAAACCACCGCGCGCGAGATGGATGGCGGCATGTCGGGCACCATTTCGCTCGGCTGCCTGGTGTCGCTCGCGCCGCCGGTGCTGCCGGCGATCATGAGCCGCTTCGTGGCCGACAACGCGGGCATCGGCTTTCGCACCTCGGAGGCGCATCAGGACGATCTGCTGAACGCGCTGGCCGACGGCACGCTCGACATCGCGCTGACCTACAGCCTCGATCTGACCGACGACATCGCCTTCACGCCGGTCGTCTCGCTGCCGCCCTATGCGCTGCTGCCGCCGCAGCACCGGCTCGCGCGCGGCCGGCAGGTCGCGCTGGCGGACCTGCTCGACGAGCCCTATGTGCAGCTCGACCTGCCGCACAGCCGCGAGTATTTCGCCGCGCTGTTCGATCCGCTGGGCCGCCGCCCGGTGCCGACCTACCGCTCGGCGCAACCCGAAGTGGTGCGCGGGATGGTGGCGAACGGGCTCGGCTTCAGCATCCTGAACTTTCCGCTGCGCTCGACCAGCACCGTCGACGGCGCCACCTTCGTGATCCGTCCCTTCCGCGATACCGTGATGGCGACCACGCTCGGCATCGCCATGTCGCGCAGCATGAAGCCGCGCCAGCTGATCACGCGCTTCGCTCAGTTCTGCGAACAATGCATTCCCGAATTGCATGGCCAGGTGCCCGTCGCTGCATAGGAAAAAACTGGCTGTTACATCCAAAAAGAATATTTTGGCTGTCAATTTGACTTGTTAGATTCGTGACCATTGCATAGCGCCGCAGCCGCTTCGGAGGTCAGATGAACCGCACCACGCCCGCCCCCGGCCCGTCCAGCCTCGACGAGATCGTCCGGAACCTGCGCGCGAACTGCGAGCGCGAGTTCGGCGACGCACGCGCGATGCCGCCCGCCGTCTACACCTCGCCGGCCTTTCTCGACCGCGAGCAGGAAGCCATCTTCCGTCACGACTGGCTCTGCGTGGGCCGCGCCGGCGCGCTGCCGAACCCGGGCGACTATCTGACGGCCGACATCGGCGGCCAGCCGGTGGCGGTGCTGCGGGGCGAGGACGGCACGCTGCGCGCGATGTCGAACGTCTGCCTGCACCGGATGTCGGTGCTGCTCGAAGGGCGCGGCAACACGCGCCGTATCGTCTGCCCCTATCACGCCTGGAACTACGACCTCGACGGCGCGCTGCGCGGCGCGCCGCTGATGGATCGCCAGCCCGGCTTCTGCAAGGATCAATACCGGCTGCCGGCGGTGCGCTGCGAGGTCTGGCAGGGCTGGATCTACCTGACGCTGAACGCCGACGCGCCGGCCGTGGCCGAGCAGTTGAAGGAACTCGACGCGCTGGTGGCCGACTACGACATGAGCGCCTACGTCGAGACCTTCTACGAGGAGCACACCTGGGACACCAACTGGAAGATCCTCGCGGAAAACTTCATGGAGAGCTACCACCTGCCGATGCTGCATCGGGCCACGGTGGGGCCGCATTCGAAGCTCGAGGAAATGGAATGTCCGCCGGGGCTGCCGGCCTTCAACTACCACTGGATCACCAAGGAAGCGTCGTTGCCGATCGGCAACGCGCATCCCGACAACACGCGGCTCGAAGGCCACTGGCGCAAGACCACCGCGCTGCTGGCGATCTACCCGACCCACCTGATCACGCTGACGCCCGGCTATTTCTGGTACCTGGTGTTGCAGCCGCTCGGCGTGGATCGCGTGCAGATCCGCTTCGGCGGCGGGCTCGCGCCGGAATTCATCGCCGACCCGAAGGCCGGCGAATACATGGCGACGCTGAAGGCCCTGCTCGATGAAGTGAACGCCGAGGACCGGCGCGGCGTGGAAGCGGTGTTCCGCGGCGTTCATGCACCGCTCGCGGCGCCGGGCCACCTGAGCCACCTCGAACGGCCGAACTACGACTTCGCGCGTTACCTCGCCTCGCGCGTGGCCGCCTGAAGCGGCGGCACCGCAAACACGACGTCCCGATGAACCCCGGCCGCGCGCAAGCGAGGCCGTCCAGCCCTCACAGTCAGACGATGGCCAGCCAACCCTATATTTCGTTCGTCGGCGTCAGCAAGTCCTACGACGGCCTGCAATCCGTGGTGGACGGGCTCGATCTCGACATCGCGCGCGGCGAATTCGTCGCGCTGCTCGGGCCGTCCGGCTCCGGCAAGACCACCACGCTGATGATGCTCGCCGGCTTCGAGACGCCGACCGACGGCTCGATCCTGCTCGACGGCCGCCGCCTCGACGACAAGCTGCCGCATCAGCGCGACATCGGCATGGTGTTCCAGAACTACGCGCTGTTTCCGCACATGACGATCGCGGAGAACGTGGCGTTTCCGCTGTCGGTGCGCAAGGTCGGCCGCGCCGAGCAGAAGGCGCGCACGCTGCGCGCGCTCGAAATGGTGGAGCTGTCGCATCTGGCCGCGCGCCGGCCCGCGCAATTGTCGGGCGGCCAGCAGCAGCGCGTGGCGCTGGCGCGCGCGCTGGTGTTCGAGCCGAGCGTGGTGCTGATGGACGAGCCGCTCGGCGCGCTCGACAAGCGGCTGCGCGAAACCATGCAGTACGAAATCATGCGGCTGCATCGCGAACTGGCGCTGACGATCGTCTACGTCACGCACGATCAGGCCGAGGCGCTGACGATGTCGAACCGCGTCGCGGTGTTCTCCGACGGCCGCATCCAGCAGGCCGCCTCGCCCAGCGAACTCTACGAAGACGCCCAGAACGCGTTCGTCGCGAACTTCGTCGGCGAGAACAACGGCCTGACGGGCCGGGTGGCCGCCATCGACGGCGGCTTCGCCACGCTTGCGCTGGCCGACGGCACCGCGATTCGCGGCCGCTGCGGCAGCGGCGTCGAAGCCGGCGACACGGCGATGCTGGCGCTGCGTCCCGAACGCGCCCGGCTGGCCGACGCGGCCACGCTCGCCACGCCGCCCGACGATACCAACGTGGTGCTCGCGAACGTGCACGAAGTGGTGTATTGCGGCGACCACCACCGGATTCACGCGCGCACGCCCGACGGCCAGATGCTGGTCGTCAAGGTGGCGAACACCCGGCTCGTCGATCTGCCGCCGGTCGGCTCCGCCGCCGCGATCGCCTGGCGCCGCGACGACTGCAAGGTGCTGGCCGCCGCGGCCGCGCCGCGCCAGCCCGTGGCCGACGCCGCCGCCGCGTCCCCGTCTTCTTCCCCTGCCCTGCCCCTCGCTCCCGGAGTCAACTGATGAAAACCACACGCACCGTTGTCCGCAGCCGCCTCGCCGCGGCGGCCGCTGTCGCCGTTTCCGCCGTTTCCGCGCTCGCCACCGTGCCGGCGCACGCGGCCGACACGCTGTCCGTCGTCACCTTCGGCGGCGCCTACGAATCGGCCGCGCGCCACGCGTGGTTCGAGCCGTTCACGGCCAAGACCGGCACGCAGTTCACGACCGAGTCGTACGACGGCGGCCTCGCCAAGCTGCAGGCGATGGAGCAGGCCAAGAACCCGACCTGGGATCTGATCGACATGGAAACCAACGATGCGATCAACGCCTGCGACGAAGGCCTGCTCGAAAAGTTCGACAGCAAGACGATCGGCAAGACCAGCGACTTCCTGCCCGGCTCGCTGCGCGAATGCGCGGTCGCGGCGATGGTGTGGTCGACGGTGTATGCCTATGACACGAGCAAGCTGAAGACGCCGCCGACCAGCATCGCCGATTTCTTCGACCTGACGAAATTCCCCGGCAAGCGCGGCCTGCGCAAATCGCCGAAGGTCACGCTCGAATGGGCGCTGATCGCCGACGGCGTGGCGCCGAAGGATGTCTACAAGGTGCTTGCCACGCCGGCCGGCGTCGATCGCGCGTTCAAGAAACTCGACACCATCAAGTCGAGCATCGTCTGGTGGGAAGCCGGCGCGCAGGCGCCGCAGTTGCTGGCGGACGGCGCCGTGTCGATGGTGCAGGCCTACAACGGCCGGATCGACAGCGCCGTGCATCAGGACAAGAAGCCGTTCAAGATCGTCTGGGACGCGCAGTTGTACGACTACGAATGGTGGGCGGTGCCGAAGGGCGCCAAGCATGCGGCGCTGGCCAAGCAGTTCATCGTGTTCTCCTCGCAGCCGAAGGCTTATGCGGACCTGACGAAGTACATCGCCTATGCGCCGCCGCGCAAGGATTCGCTGCCGCTGATCGACAAGGAGCGGCTGGCCGACATGCCGACGGCGCCTGCCAACTTCAAGCGCCCGCTGCAGATCGACGCGAACTTCTGGGCCGACAACGGCGACGCGCTGAACAAGCGTTTCCAGGTCTGGCTGACGCAGTAAGCGAGGTTCTGCCGACGATGTAACACGGCGCGTCGCGGTTCGTCCCATTTCGTCTCGTTTGGTCGCGCGACGCGCAGGAGTCCCAACCATGAAGCTATCCCCGCAGCCGATGACACCGGCCGGCGCCCCGCTCGCGGCCGGCCGCGTCGAAAAATACCGGCAGGCGCGCCGCAAGGCCGCCTTGCAGGCGCTGCTGCTCGCGCTGCCGCTGCTGGTGTTCCTGCTCGCCACCTTCATCGCGCCGATCGCGATCCTGCTCGCGCGCGGCGTGCGCAACCCCGAGGTGCCGCGCGCGATGCCCGCGCTCACCCAGGTGCTCGACCGCTGGGACGGCCAGGGCGTGCCCGGCGAGCCGGCCTTCGCGGCGCTGGCGGCCGGGTTGAAATCAGCCTCCGAGAGCGGCAGCCTCGGCGAAGTGGCGCGGCGCATGAATTTCTATCAGCCGGAATTCCGCAGCCTGCTGCTGAAATCGGCGCGCCGTGTGAAGGAGAACGAAACGGTTGCCGCATGGAAGCCGGTGCTGCTCGACGCCGACGAACGCTGGGGGCAAGCCGAGACCTGGCGCCTGCTCAAGCGCGCCGCTTCCGCCTGGACGCCCGACTATCTGCTCAACGGCATCGACGCGCAGGTCTCGCCGTCGGGCGCCGTCACCCACGTACCGGCCGACAGCGCCGTGTACCGCGCCGCGTTCCTGCGCACCGTGTCGATCAGCGCGACCGTCACGCTGCTGTGCCTGCTGCTCGCCTACCCGGTCGCGTGGATGCTCGCGAACCTGCCGCCGAAGCAGGGCAACCGGCTGATGCTGTTCGTGATCGTGCCGTTCTGGACTTCGCTGCTGGTGCGCACCACCGCCTGGTACGTGCTGCTGCAGCCGAGCGGCGTGGTCAATCAGGTGCTGCTGTCGCTGCATCTGATCGACGCGCCGCTGCAACTGATCTTCAACCGCGCCGGCGTGCTGATCGGCATGACGCACGTGCTGCTGCCCTACATGATCCTGGCGATCTATTCGGTCATGAAAAGCGTGCCGCCGATCTACCTGCGCGCGGCGCAATCGCTCGGCGCGCATCCGGTGGTGGCGTTCGTGCGCGTGTACATGCCGCAGACGCTGCCCGGCGTGGGCGCGGGCTGCTTCCTGGTGTTCGTGCTGGCGCTCGGCTACTACATCACGCCCGCGCTGCTCGGCGGGGCCGGCGACGAGATGATCAGCCAGTTGATCGCCTCGCAGACCAACGACCTGCTGAACTGGGGCCTGGCCGGCGCGCTGTCGACCTACCTGGTGATCTTCACGGCGGTGTTCTATTTCATCTTCAACCGGCTGGTCGGCGTCGACCGGCTGCGCTTCGGTTGAACGCCCACGGAGGCCCCTCGTGCAACTGACCAACAGCATTGCGTCGGTGCGACTCGCGAAGCTCGGCACGCGCCTGCATTGCGCGCTCGTGCTGGCGTTTCTGGTCGCGCCGATCCTGGTGATCATCCCGCTCTCGTTCAATTCGGGCTCCTACTTTTCGTACCCGATGGAGGGCTTCTCGCTGCGCTGGTACGCGCAGGCCTTCGGCAGCGCCGACTGGCAGCGCGCGTTCGCCAACAGCATCGGCATCGGGATTGTCTCGACGCTGATCGCCACCAGCCTGGGCACGCTCGCCGCGCTCGGGCTGGCGCGCGAGAATTTTCCGCTGCGCTCGCTGATCATGCCGTTGCTGATCTCGCCGATGATCATCCCGATCGTGGTGGTGGCGGCCGGCTTCTACCTGATCTTCGCGCCGCTCGGCCTGGTCAATTCCTATACCGGCGTGGTGCTCGCGCATGCGGCGCTCGGCACGCCGTTCGTGGTGATCACCGTGACCGCCTCGCTGCTGTCGTTCGACCAGAGCCTGCTGCGCGCCTCGGCCGGGCTCGGTGCGCCGCCGTGGGTGACGTTCCGGCGCGTGACGTTGCCGCTGATCCTGCCCGCCGTGGCGACCGGCGGCGTGTTCGCGTTCGCCACCTCGTTCGACGAGGTGATCGTGATCCTGTTCATCGGCGGCCCCGACCAGCGCACCGTGCCGCGCCAGATGTGGAGCGGCATTCGCGACCAGATCGACCCGTCGATCCTGGCCGTGGCGACCGTGCTGATCGTGTTCGCGATCGCGCTGTTCTCGTCGATCAACTGGCTGCACGGGCGCGCGCGGGCTTCGGCGGCGGCGGCTGTGGAGTAAGCAAGGCCCGGAGGGTTCGGGGACGGCGGAGGCGGCGGAAGCTTCGGTGGCTTCGGTGGCTTCGAGCAGGCCTCGCCGGCGCCGGCTGTGGCAGACTGTCGGCCGTTTTCCACACGCGTGCGGCCCGAGCGGCCGCCGACCTTCATGCCGACGCTGCCCGCCTGGCTCACCGCCGAATTCGCCCGCCGCCGCCTGACGCTCGACGCCGACCAGTCGGCCGCCGCCGCGCAACTCGACGCGCTGCTCGCGGGCCGGCTGCCCGAGGCGACCATCGGCGCGTATTGCTACGGCCCGCCGGGGCGCGGCAAGAGCCTGCTGGCCGCGCTGTTCCATGAAGCGTGGCCCGGCCCGCGCGTGCGCACCCATTTCCATGCATTCCTGCGCGACGTGAACCGCCGGCTGGTGGCCGCGCCGCCGTCCGACGACAAGCTCGGGGACGTGCTCGCGCAATGGCTCGGCGAGAGCCGCCTGCTGTGGTTCGACGAGTTCCACGTGCACGACATCGCCGACGCGCTGATCCTCGCCGCGCTGCTGCGGGTGGCGATCGCGCGGCGCGTCTATCTGCTGTTCACGTCGAACCAGCCGCCGGCCGGGCTGCTGCCCGACCCCGAGTTCCACCACCGCTTCGAGCCGACCATCGCGCTGCTGAACGCGCACTGCCTGATGCTGCCGTTCGAGGGCGCGGTCGATTACCGGCGCGTGCGCGAGCCGGCGGGCGCGGCGGCGGCTGAAACGGCTGCGTCGGCATTCACGCACGACGACACCACCATCGCCGCGCTGTTCGCCCGCCACGGCGATGCGATCGCCGCGCGCGACACGATCGTGCCGATCGCCAACCGCCCGCTCGCGGCCCGTGCGGCCGGTACGCACACGCTGCTGTGCAACTTCGACGCGCTCTGCGCGCAAGCCCGCTCGCATCTCGACTACCTCGACCTGGCCGCGCGCTACCGCGTGCTGATCCTCGACGCCGTCGCGCTCGACGCCGAGACGCCGCGCGCCGTGCTGCAACGCTTCGTCTGGCTCGTGGATATCGTCTACGACCACCAGGGCCTGCTGGTCTTCCTGCACGACGCCGATTTCGAACCGCGCACCGGCGCGCGGCCCGACGTGCACGGCATCGAACGGATGTGGTCGCGCATCAGCGAAATGCGCGCCACACGGAACGCCTGACTCCGCCCCCATCTTCGTCAACGCTTGCCGGGTAAATCGCGTCCGCGATTGCAAGCGCCAAAAAGACTGTATATATTTACAGTACCCGATCACCCGAAGAGGGCTTTCATGACGACGATGTCCGACCTGAGCCAAGCCAGCCAACCCGCCGCACGCCCCGATTCCGACTGGCTGGTCGACGATTACGAACTCGAGCAGATGGAATCGCTGCGCCTGCGCCATCGCGCCACGCAGGATCTCCAGCAAGTGCTCGTCGCGCTCGCGCGCCGCGCGTTCGGCCCGCGTCGCGGCAGCCCGTTCGGCGAGCTGCGCGGCCCGAGCTGGGCGATGCTGCTGGCCATCGAGGAGCGTGCGTTCAACGATCCGGGCCTGCGCGCCCGCCACGATCCGGCCCTGCTGGCCTCGCTGCCGCGGCTGGCCGCACGGCGCGGCATCGAGGAAGCGCTCGACGCCGAAGCCAACCTGCGCAGCGACGACGAGGACACCCCGTTCGTGATCGGCGTGGCCGCCGCGCTGCTCGGCGCGAACGAGGAGATGGCCGACTGAAGCGGCCCGCGTTGCATTCGTCGGCCCTACCCCGCCTTCATGCAGGCAGGTAGTGCCGATACCGGTATCCCCGGACGTCTGTTTGCGCGCCGCCACGCGGCGTAGGATCGTCAGCGCGTTGCCGCCGCCCACCCGCGGCGGCCCGCCACGACGTCCACCGACTCCCACGATACCGAGGCACCGCGATGAGCCGTTCCGTTCCCCCGCCGCGCCGGCGCCCGCCGAAGACGGCCACGCGCACTGGCGCCGCAATCTCGCCGTCTGCGTGTTCGGCTCGTTCACCACCATCGTCTCGATGACGCTGCTGCTGCCGTTCCTGCCGCTCTACGTCGAGCAGCTCGGCGTGCACGACCCGGCCGCGATCGTCCAATGGTCGGGCGTGGCGTACGGCGCCACGTTCTTCACAGCCGCGCTCACCGCGCCACTGTGGGGCCGACTCGCCGACCGCTACGGCCGCAAGCTGATGCTGATCCGCGCGAGCCTCGGCATGACCATCGTGATGTCGCTGATGGGCATCGCGCACGACGTCTGGCAGCTCGTGGCGTTGCGGCTGGCCGTGGGGCTGCTGGGCGGCTATGCGTCGGGCTCCACCGTGCTGGTCGCCACGCAAACGCCGAAGGCGCGCTGCGGCTGGGCGCTCGGCGTGCTGTCGTCCGGCATCATGGCCGGCAGCATCGCCGGCCCGCTGCTCGGCGGCTGGCTGCCGTCGGTGATCGGCATCCGCGCCACGTTCCAGTTCTCCGGCGCGGCGATCGGCGTGGCGTTCCTCGCCACCGTGTTCCTGATCAAGCGCGACCGCCCCGCCGCGGCCGGGCGCGGCGCGGCCGACAAGCCGGGCTGGGCCGCGCTGCCCGATAAACGGCCGGTGGTGGCCATGCTCGTCACGGGCGCGCTGCTGATGCTGGCCAACATGTCGATCGAGCCGATCATCACCGTGTACGTCGCGCAACTGGTGCCCGCGCAGCAGGTCACGTTCGTCGCCGGCCTCGTGATGTCGGGCGCGGCGCTCGGCAGCATCCTGTCGGCCTCGCGGCTCGGCAAGCTGGCCGACCGCATCGGCCATTGGAACGTGATCGTCGGCTGCCTCGCGGCGTCGGCCGTGCTGCTGATTCCGCAGGCGTTCGTCACGCAGGGCTGGCAGCTCGTCGCGTTGCGCTTCGCGATGGGCATCGCGCTCGGCGGCCTGCTGCCGTGCGTGGCCAGCGTGATTCGCCACAACGCGCCGCCCGCCGTGGCCGGCACCATGCTCGGCTATTCCACCTCGTCGCAATACGTCGGGCAGGTGGCCGGGCCGCTCGCGGGCGGCTACTTCGGCGGCCATTACGGCATGCGCTCGACGTTCTTCGCCACCGCCGCGATCATGGCGGCCGGCGCGATCGGCAACGCGATGATGCGCACGCGCGTGGTGCGCTCGGGCGACGCCACGGAAGCGGCGGTCGAATGAACGGGTGGCGGCTGCGTTCGCTTGCAGCCGCCTGCGTTCAGGACACCGCCATCACCCCGCAGCACGAAACGGGTGGCGGCCCTGTTCACTCGCTACCGCCTGCGTTCAGGACGCCGCCACCACCCGCAACACGATCGCCTTGGCCGATTCGAGATGCGCAGCCGTCATCGCGCGCGCGCCGCGCGCATTGCGCTCGCGGCACGCCTGCAAAATCGCCTCGTGTTCCACCTGGAACGACGGCGTTTCGGCCAGCAGCCGGTTCTGCAAGCGCTCGTAGCGCTCGACCTGGCCGCGCAGTGCACGGATCGCCTGCAACTGGCGGCCGTTGCCGCAGCCCGCATACAGCAGTTCGTGGAACTCGCGGTTCAACTCCCCCTGACGCAGCGCGCTGCCGGCCTCGCCCAGCAGCCGGTGCACCAGCTCGGCACGCGCCAGCGCTTCGTCGTCGGCGCGCTTGACGCTGCGAAAGATCGCATCGCCTTCGAGCAGCACGCGCAGCCCGTAGATTTCCTCGACGTCGTGCGCATCGAGCATGCGCACTACCGCGCCGCGATTGCGGAAACTTTCCACCAGCCCTTCGTGTTCGAGCTGCTGCACGGCCTCGCGCAGCGGAATCCGGCTAATGCCGAAGCGCTCGGCCAGATCGCGCTCGACCAGCCGCGCGCCGCTCGCCAGCTCGCCGCTGTTGATCAGTTCGCGCAGCGACGCCGCGATCACGTCGGCGGTCGAATCGAGTTTCGCTTCCATCCTGGCTCCGGGTTCAATTTGGAATAATGGTATACCAAATGGGATTCCGGTGACACAATGACGCCGATTCGGACACCATGGCTTTTCAACCCGGCGGGAGGATTCGATGGCATACGGCAAGCACCATTACCGCGTGGCGGTGCAGTGGACAGGCAATCGCGGCAGCGGCACCTCGGGCTATCGCGACTATGGCCGCGATCACACCATCCGCTCGGGCACGAAGCCCGAGATCGCGGGCTCGGCCGACGCGGCGTTTCTCGGCGACGCGGCGCGCTGGAACCCGGAGGATCTGCTGCTCGCATCGGCCTCGGCCTGCCACAAGCTCTGGTATCTGCATTTGTGCGCGGATGCCGGCATCCGCGTGCTGGCCTACGAGGACGACGCCGAAGGCACGATGCTCGACAGCCCCGAGCAAGGGTGCTTCACTGAAATCGTGCTGCGTCCGCGCGTGACGATCCGCGCCGGCGACGATGCCGAACGCGCGCATGCGCTGCATCACGCGGCGCATGAAAAATGCTATGTGGCGAACTCGGTCAATTTCCCGATCCGGTGCGAGGCGACGATCGAGGTGGCGGCGCAGTGAGCGCTGCATGAGCGCGAGCCGGTAGCGGCAAGCGAAGCGGCGCGGCGCGACGGCGCACATCGCATGTCACAATCGCCGCTCCTTCCCTTCGCCTGCCGCCATGCTCCGTCCGATCCCGTCGCTCGCCGCCCTGCTCGCATCCGCCACGTTCTCCGTGATGGCCCACGCCGACACGCAGTATTTCCACAAGACCCTGGCCGGCCATATCGGCGGCCGCTACGCGTTCACGATGGATCTGAAGAACGTCGACGGCACGCTGACCGGCAACTACCACTACGCGGGCAAGCAGAACAAGCTCTACCTGAACGGCAAGATCGACGCGGCGGGCAACCTCACACTCGACGAAACGCCGTCCTCGGGCAAGCGCAGCGGCACGTTCACCGGCAAGCTGAACGGCGGCACGTTCGACGGCACCTGGACCTCGGCCGACGGCGCGCGCCGTCTGCCGGTGAACGCGCATCAAACCGCCGAAACCGTGATCGGCTCGAAGCGCGAGCTGCTGACACAGGCGGTCGGCACCTATGCGCTCGACACCGTCAGCGGCTCGGGCGGCGCCAACAGCATGTGGGATACCTGGCGGGTGAAAGGCGGCTGGACGTCGAACGTCTCGGGAATCGAGAACGCGCGCCGCGAGTTCTCCACCGTCAAGCTGACGGCGGCGGACCGCAAACGCCTCGACAGCATGACGATCACCGTCGATGCCGCGCTCACCACGCGCCTGAACGTCGACGGCAAGACGGTGCTGACGATTCCGTACCGCGACGCCGGCATGCAGTACGACATCGGCAAGCCGCACGGCGGCACGGCGGCCGACGACCTCAAGGGCCTGTCGCCCACCGCCACCGTGCACGACGAGCATCTGTACCTGCTGGCCAGCGACCGGCCCGACTGGCTGCCCGCGCTGTCGGGCAGCTTCAATGCCTACGGCGACGATGTCGCGCTCGCGACGGTGAACTACGACGTGATCGGCAAGACCTTCCAGGTGTTCCTGCGCGACAGCCTGTGCTGCGGCGGCACCGGCTTCACGTTCGCCCGCAAGCCGCACTGACCGCGCCGCGGCGAGGCATCGCTCAATGCACGCCGTGATGCGCCGCCGGCAAACCCGGCGTGCCGCGCCCCGCTTCCGCTTCGCCCGGCTCGGCGGCCGATGCTTCGGGCTCCTCGTGATAGCGCCGGTCGAGCACCGCGCGCGCCCGGTCGAGATCGAGCGCGCCTTCCCAGCGCGCCACCACCACCGTCGCCACGCCGTTGCCGATCAGGTTCGTCACGGCACGCGCCTCGTTCAGGAAACGGTCCACGCCGAGCAGCAGCACGAGCCCAGTGACGGGAATCTGCCGCATCGTCGCCAGCGTGGCGGCCAGCGCCACGAAGCCCGCGCCGGCCACCCCGGCCGAGCCCTTCGAGGTCAGCAGCAGCACGCCGAGCACCAATAGCTGATCGCCGAGCGACAGGTGGATGTTCATGGCCTGCGCGACGAACAGCGCGGCCATCGTCAGGTAGATCGCCGTGCCGTCCGCGTTGAACGTATAGCCGGTCGGCAGCACCATGCCGACCACCGGCCGCGCGCAGCCCAGGCGCTCCATCTTCATCAGCATCTGCGGCAGCACCGCCTCGGTGGAGGCCGTGCCGAGCGTGATCAGCAGCTCGTCCTTGATGTAGCGGAGATATTTCCAGAGCGACAGCCCGCACAGCCGCATCACGAGGCCGAGGCCCAGCGCGACGAACAGGATCGAGGTGAGGTACAGGCACAGCATCAGTTCTCCGAACGATGCCAGCGTGCCGATGCCGTATTTTCCGATGGTGAACGCCATGCCGCCGAACGCACCGATCGGCGCGGCCACCATGACGATCCGCACCACGCCGAACATGCCCTGCAGGAACATGTCGAGCATGTCGACCAGCGGCGCGGTGCGCGGGCCGAGCTTGGCCAGCGCGATCGCGAAGATCACCGAGAAGAAGATGATCGGCAGGATTTCGCCCTTGGCGAACGCGCCGACGATGCTGCCCGGCACGATGCTCATGAAGAATTCGAGCATGCCGTGCTGTTGCGCCGCGTGGGTGTAGGTGGCGATCGAGGCGGCGTCGAGCTGCGCCGGATCGATGTTCATGCCGGCGCCGGGCTTCACGACATTGACCACCACCAGACCGATCAGCAGTGCAAACGTCGAGGCCACCTCGAAATAGAGCAGCGCCTTCACGCCGACCCGCCCGGCCACGTGCAGGTCGTTCATGCGCGCGATGCCCACCACCACCGAGGCGAAGATGATCGGCGCGAGCGCCATGCGGATCAGCTTGATGAACAGGTCGCCGAGCGGCTTCAATTGCGCGCCGATGTCGGGATAGAAGTGGCCCACGATCACGCCGGCAACGATACCGATCAGGACCTGGACATACAAACGCGATAGCGACTTGCGGATTCTCGTTACGAGCATGGCTGTCTCCTGGGCATGCCGTCGTCTGACTGGGTCGGGCACACGCGCGATGACGCCGTGCGCCGCTGGTGTTGTTTTCGTATTGTTATCGTCGCGAGGGGCCGCAACCGTGACGCGCCCCTCGCGATGTGCTGCATGAATCGCCGCGCTTGCCGCGCGGCGCTTGCCCGGTGGCTGCGCTTACTCGGCCAGCTTGCGCATCTCGACGATCAGATCCGCCTTGCCTTCGAAGCCGATGCCCGGCAGGTCCGGCATCGTGATGTAGCCGTTGTCGACCTTGACGCCGTCGGGGAAGCCGCCGTAAGGCTGGAACAGGTCCGGATACGATTCGTTGCCGCCGAGGCCGAGGCCGGCCGCGATGTTCAGCGACATCTGGTGGCCGCCGTGCGGGATGCAGCGCTTGGCCGACCAGCCGTGCTGATGGAGCATTTCCAGCGTGCGCAGGTATTCCACCAGGCCGTAGCTCAGCGCGCAGTCGAATTGCAGCCAGTCGCGGTCGGCGCGCATGCCGCCGTAGCGGATCAGGTTGCGCGCATCCTGCATCGAGAACAGGTCTTCACCGGTGGCGATCGGCTTGTCGTAGTAGTTGCGCAGCGTGGCCTGCAGCTCGTAGTCGAGCGGGTCGCCCGGCTCCTCGTACCAGAACAGGTCGTATTGCGACAGCGCCTTGGCGTACTGCACGGCGGTGTCGAGATCGAAGCGGCCGTTGGCGTCCACCGCCAGCTTCTGGCCGTCGCCGAGCACGCTGAGGATCGAATCGATGCGGCGCAGGTCTTCGTCGAGCGAGGCGCCGCCGATCTTCTTCTTGACCACCGTGTAGCCGCGGTCGAGATAGCTGCGCATCTCGTCCTTGAGCTTGCCGTGATCCTGGCCCGGGTAGTAATAGCCGCCGGCCGCGTACACGAAGATCTTGCGATCCGGCTGGCCGTTGCCGTAGCGGTCGGCCAGCAACTGGAACAGCGGCTTGCCTTCGATCTTCGCCACCGCATCCCACACGGCCATGTCGATCGTACCGATCGCCACCGAGCGCTCGCCGTGGCCGCCCGGCTTTTCGTTCTGGAACATCGTGGCCCAGATCTTGTGCGGATCGAGGTTGTCGCCGGCATCGTTGACGAGCGAGGCCGGATCGGCTTCGAGCAGGCGCGGAATGAAGCGCTCGCGCATCAGCGTGCCCTGGCCGTAGCGGCCGTTCGAATTGAAGCCGTAGCCGATCACCGGCTTGCCGTCGCGGATCACGTCGGTCACCACCGCCACCAGGCTCAGCGTCATCTTGCTGAAATCGATGTAGGCATTACGAATGGGGGAGCTGATCGGGACGGTTTTTTCCCGGATTTCGACGATTCTCATGCGGATGTCTCCTGGCAGGCACGAATAACGGACGACGCATCATAGCGCCGCCATCCCGCGCTAGAATTCACCCTGTTTCATTTCATCATTCACCGAAAGTGAAAACCGATTCCACCTCCGATTTCGCGTTCTTCGTGCAGCTCGCCAAGCTCAGGAGCCTGTCGGGCGCGGCACGCTCGATGGGCCTGACGCCGCCGGCCGCCACCAAGCGGCTCGGCATCATCGAGGAGCGGCTCGGCGCGCGGCTCGTGAACCGCACCACGCGCAGCGTGAGCCTGACCCCGGAAGGCGAAACCTACGCGCGCTACGCGGCGCGCATTCTCGATCAGGTGCGCGAAATGGAGGACGCGATCGCCGGCACGCCGGCCGATCCGCACGGGCGGCTGCGCGTGAACGCCACGCTCGGCTTCGGGCGTACCACCATCGCGCCGCTCGTCTCGGAGTTCGCCAAGCGCTATCCGCACGTGGACGTGCAGTTCGTGGTGACGGATCGCCCCGTCGATCTGGTGGAAGGCGGCTTCGACATGGCGATCCGCTTCGGCGAGCTGCCCGACAGCCGGCTGCGCGCGCGGCGGCTGATGAGCAACCGGCGCTTTCTGTGCGCCTCGCCCAAATACCTGGAGCGCTGCGGCACGCCCACCCGCAAGGAAGACCTGATCGCGCACCGTTGCATCATCCATACCCAGAACGACGATGCCTACGGCGTGTGGAAGTTCATCCAGGACGACCATCTGGAAGCGCTGAAGGTGAACGGCTCGCTGTCGAGCAACGACGGCGACATCGTGCTGCGCTGGGCGCTCGACGGGCACGGCATCCTGATCCGCTCGGAATGGGATCTGGCCAAGTATCTGCAAAGCGGGCGCCTGCAACTGGTGCTGCCCGAGCTCGTGCTGCCGTCGGCCGATCTGTACGTCTACTACCCGGGCCAGCGCAACGAAACCACGCGGGCGCGCGCGTTCATCGATTTCCTCGTCGATCACTTCCAGGCGCCGTTCGTGCCGATCGAACTGGCGCAGATGCGCGCCGAGGCCAGGAAACCGGCGCGCAAACGGAAATAGGCCGCACGCGCGGCCCATCCCGATGCTTGGAAGTCCTTACAGCCGGTTCGGCGCGGCGCGGCCGTCGAGCACGGCGGCCACGTTGTCGAGCGCGGTGTAGCCCATCTGGTCGCGCGTCTCGATCGTGGCGCTGGCCATGTGCGGGGTCAGGAACACGTTGTCGAGCGTGGCGAAGCGCGAGTCGATGTTCGGCTCGTTGTGGTACACATCCAGCCCCGCGCCGAACAGATGCCCCGAAACGAGCGCCGCATACAGCGCATCCTCGTCCACCAGCCCGCCACGCGCCGCGTTGACGAACACCGCGCCCTTCGGCAGCAGCGTGAACTCGCGCGCCGTCATCAGCGGCGCGCCGCCGCCCGGCACGTGCAGCGTCAGCACATCGCAATGCGGCAGCATCGCGTCGAGGCTCGGATAGAACTGCGCGCCCGCCTCCACCGCCGCATCGGCCTGCCGCATGTCGGTGTAGGCGATATGCATGCCGAAACCGCGCGCGCGTTTCGCCATCGCGCGGCCGATCCGGCCGAAGCCGGCCACGCCGAGCGTCTTGCCGTTTACGCGCATGCCGAGCATCTCGGTCATGCCGAACGACTTGCCCCAGCCCTGCCGCACGATCCGTTCGTACTCCGATGCACGCCGGCACGCGGCCAGCACCAGCAGCATCGCGAAATCGGCCGTGCATTCGGTCAGCGCGTCGGGCGCGTTGCTCACGGCGATGCCGCGCGCGAGCGCCGCCGCCACGTCCATGTGATCGACACCGGCGCTCGCGTTGGCGATGATCTTCACGCTCGGCGGCAGCGCGTCGATGTGTTCCTTCTGCAATCCTGATTTCTTGCCGATCAGCACGGCGGGCGTCTGATACCGGGTGCAGAAATCGACGACCGAGGCGGCATCCATGTCGGAGTCGGTCACGAATGCGTTGAACTCGGTGCGGGCGCGATCGGCCACGGCGGCCGGCACGCGGCGGGCAACCAGCAGCTTCGGGTTGGGTTGGGCGGACATGGTGTTTTCCTTTGGTCGAAATCCGGGCACAGCCTACGAGGCCGGTTCGGCGAAGGTCAATGTTGATTCTATCGATCAACATCTGGGCGACATGCCGTGCACGGAACCCGCCGTGGCGCGGCACCGCCCGACTGCAAGCCTTGCACGTCCGGCCCGAGGCTCAGGAAAACCCTGATGACGGCACGCCCCGGCAAGCCGCAGCATGTTGATTGGAAGAATCAAGATTGCCGGTGCTTCCGGGCGGATGCAATTCTGTTCTCGTCCCTACCGACCATCGACGAGATCGCCACATGCACCCAGACACGCAAGCCCGCCCCCGTATCGCCGCCGTCACCGGCGCCGGCTCCGGCATCGGCCAGGCCGCCGCCGTGGCGCTGGCCCGCGCCGGCTTCACGGTGGCCCTGCTGGGCCGCCGCGCCGAGGCCCTTCAGGAAACCGAAGCATTGATCGACGCGGCCGGCGGCCGGGCGCGGGCGTTCCCCACCGACGTGGCCAACGAAGCCTCGGTCGAGCGCAGCTTCGCCGCGATCGCCACCGAATTCGGCCGCCTCGACGTGCTGTTCAACAATGCGGGCCGCAACGCGGGCGCCGTGCCGCTCGACGACTACACGCTCGAATTCTGGAACGACGTGCTGGCCACCAACCTGACGGGCGTGTTCCTGTGCGCCCGCGCCGCGTGGCGCCTGATGAAGCAGCAGGACCCGCAGGGCGGGCGCATCATCAACAACGGCTCGATCTCGGCGCACTCGCCGCGCCCGAACACGATCGCCTACACGGCCACCAAGCACGCGGTGCTCGGCATCACCAAGTCGCTCGCGCTCGATGGCCGCCCGTATCGCATCGCCTGCAGCCAGATCGACATCGGCAACGCGGCCACCTCGCTGACCGAGCGCATGAACCAGGGCGTGCTGCAGGCCGACGGCCGCGTCGCGCCCGAGCCGCGCCTCGACGTCGTGCACGTGGCCGATGCCGTGGTGCAGATGGCGAAGCTGCCGCTCGAGGCGAACATTCTGAACATGACGATCATGGCCAGCGCGATGCCGTTCGTCGGCCGCGGCTGAACGGCGCGCAGCAAAGCCAAGCCTCAAAGCCGGACCCACGACAACAAGATCCGGCTCACGAACAGGAGACACGACATGAAGACAGCCGAGGACGCACCGGTGGCGATGCACGACTACGCCAGCCGCACGAGCGCCGCGAAACGCACCAAGGTCCGCTATTCGATCCTCTCGATGTTGCTGGTGGCCACCATCCTCAACTACGTCGATCGCTCCGCGCTCGGCATCGTCGCGCCGGCGCTCTCGAAGGATCTCGGCATGACGCGAATCCAGATGGGCGAACTGTTCGCCGTGTTCGGCGCGGCCTATTCGTTCGCACTGCTGCCGGCCGGCATCCTGGCCGACGTGCTCGGCTCGCGCGTGGCCTATGCGCTGTCGCTGTTCGGCTGGTCGCTCGCCACGCTCACGCAGGGCTTCTCGAACGGCTACCGGATGCTGCTCGGCGCGCGCCTGGCGATGGGCGCGCTCGAAGCGCCGGCGTTTCCGTCGAACGCGCGCGCCGTCACGCTGTGGTTCCCGGTGCAGGAGCGCGGCTTCGCCACCAGCGTCTACGTGATGGGCCAGTACATCGGCACGCCGCTGTTCGCGGGCCTGCTGCTGTGGATCTCGACGGCCTTCGGCTGGCGCGCCGTGTTCTTCGTGACGGGCGGCTTCGGCATCCTGTTCAGCGCGATCTGGTATCGCCTCTATCGCGACCCGGCGCGGCACGGCTCGGTCAATGCGGCCGAACTGCAACACATCAACGAGGGCCGCACCGCGCAGCCGCCGCGCACGCGCTTCGACTGGCGCATGGCGCTGCGCCTGCTCGGCTACCGCCAGATCCTCGCGATCTGCCTCGGCAAGTTCTGCAACAACACGCTGCTGGTGTTCTTCACGACCTGGTTCATGACCTACCTCGTCGAAGAGCGCCACATGTCGATGATCAAGGTGGGCTTGTTCCAGGCGCTGCCGTTCGTCGGCGCGACGCTCGGCATCCTGATCGCGGGCTTCCTGTCGGATTTCTTCATTCGCCGCGGCGTGTCGATGTCGGCCGCGCGCAAGGCCCCGCTCGTGATCGGCACGTTCCTCGGCGCCTCGGTCGCGCTGGTCAACTTCGTGCATTCGAACGAAGTGGTGATCGCGATCCTGACCGTGGCGTTCTTCGCGCAGGGCATCGGTTCGATGTCGTGGGCCGCGGTGTCCGAGATCGCGCCGAAACAATATGTAGGCCTGACCAGCAGCATCACCAGCCTCGCGGCCAATATCGCGGCCGTCACCACGCCGCTGATGATCGGCTATGTCACGCAGCACACCGGCAACTTCTTCTGGGCGCTGAACCTGATGGGCGCGATCTGCCTGCTCGGCACGCTGTCGTACTCGCTGCTGCTCGGCAAGCTCTCGCGCATCGAACTCTGATCCTGACTCTGATCCCTATCGTCACTCTCACGACCTGCTCCGCACCATGATCGAATTCAAGTGGGACCACCTCCAGCTCGCGTCCACCGACGCCGAAGCCACCGCCGCCTGGTTCGCGCGCTGCCTGAGCGCCGAGATCGTGCGCCGCCCCGGCCGCGTCGACCTGCGCCTCGGCGACATCAACCTGTTCATCACCAAGCTCGCGCAAGCGCCGGCCGACAGCGGTGCACCGGGCGCGGCGCGCGAGGGCATCGATCATTTCGGAGTCCGGGTGGATGACCTGGACGCCGCGTTCGCGCACCTGCTGGCCGAGGGCGCGGAGATCGTCGAGCCGATCAAGCAGATACGCGCCGGCGTGCGCGGCTGCTTCGTGAAGGCGCCGGGCCAGATCGTGGTGGAGATTCTCGAACGCCGCCCGGCGGAAATGACATTCGACTGAGAGCGGTCTATAGTCGGGCGCATCCTCTCAAGCCTCTGCACGCCGCCATGTCGAACTGGATCACTCTCGCCGAAGCGACCCGCCAACTCGGCGTGCGGGCGCAAACCGTCTACGCCTACGCGAGCCGCGGCAACATCGCCGTCATGCAGGACCCGCACGATCCGCGCCGCAGCCTGTACCGGGCCGAGGACGTGATCGCGCTGTGCCGCAAGAAGCAGGTCGGCCGCAAGCGCGCCGCGCTCGCGGCCGGCACCATCTTCGGCGCGGAGCCGTGCATCTACAGCGGCCTGACCACGTTCTCGCGCGGCCGGCCGTGGTATCGCGGCCGCGACTGCATTCAACTGGCCGACAGCGCCACGCTGGAAGACGCCGCCGCGCTGCTGTGGAATTCGCCGACCGCCGTGTCGTTCGCGTTCGACGATGCGGCGCTGCCGGACGGCGAGCGCGGGCGGCGCTGCGCGTTCACCACGCTGGCCGCGCTGGCCGCCAACGGGCATTCGACGCTGGGCCGCCTCGACAGCGCGCTGCACGCCGAGGCGGGGCGCCTGGTGGCGATCGTGTCGCTGGCGTTCGGCGCAAGTGCTAATGCCCGCGTCGATGCCAAGCGCGGCGATGGCAATGCATCGGGCCGGACCCACGAACGGCTCGCGGCGGGCTGGGGCCAGGACGCGGCCGGCGCCGACCTGATCCGGCGCGCGATGGTGCTGGTGGCCGATCACGAGATCACCAGCTCGGCGTTCGCCGCGCGCATCACGGCATCCACCGGTGCGCCGCTGGCCGGTTGCCTGCTGACCGGGTTGACCACGCTGTCCGGCCCGCTGCACGGCGACGCGTCGCGGCGCGTGCGGGCCGTGTTCGACGACGTCGAACGGCTCGGCGCCGAACACGTGGTGGGCCACCATCTCGGCTCGGCGATTCCGGTGCCGGGCTTCGGCCATCATCTCTACCCCGACGGCGACCCGCGCGCCGAAGCGCTCCTGAGCCGGCTCGATCCGCCGCGCGAACTGGGCGCGTTCATCGACAAGGTCACGGCGCTGACCGGCCTCAAGCCGAACATCGACGTGGCGCTGGCGATTCTGTCAGCACAACTGAAGTTGCCGGCCGATGCCGCGTTCGGGCTGTTCTCGATCGCGCGCAGCGTGGGCTTGCTCGCGCATTGCATCGAGCAGTTGCGGGTGGGCAAGGTGATCCGGCCGCGCGGGCGTTATACGGGGCCGGCGCTGGAAGACGAGCACCTGCGCCCCGCCGCCGTCGACGACAAGGCCTATACGGCCGGCACGCTGGAGAAGAACCGCGTGTTCAAGCTGAAGACGGCGGGCTGAGGGCAAGCGATTGCTTCGGTGCCCTTGCAACCGGTGCACCAACCTCACGCTGCATCAAGCCACATCGAGCCGCGCCAGCACCTCGTCCGCGATCGCGAGCGAAGCAGTCAGCCCCGGCGATTCGATCCCGTACAGATTGACGAGGCCGGGCACGCCGTGTTCGCGGGCCGACTGGATCATGAAATCGGCGCTGCCGCCGTCGGGCGCGTCGAGCTTGGGCCGGATGCCCGAATAGGCCGGCTGCAGCGCGGCGTCGGGCAGCGCCGGCCAGTAGCGCCGGATCGCCTCGTAGAAGCGCGCGGCGCGGCCCGGATCGACGCGGTAATCGATCGTGTCGATCCATTCGACGTCCGGCCCGAAACGCGCCTGGTTCGCCAGATCGAGCGTCAGATGCACGCCCAGGCCGCCCGGCTCCGGCACCGGGTAGATGAGCCGCGAGAACGGCGCGCGCCCCGACAGCGAGTAATAGTTGCCCTTGGCATACCGCGCGCGCGGAATCGATGCGGGTGGCAGGCCGTGCAGCGCCCCGGCCACGGCCTGCGCATACAGGCCGGCCGCGTTGATCACGCGCCGCGCGCGCAGGCGCATCGGTTCGGCGCCACCGGTTTCGAGTTCGATCACGGCGTGGCCGCCATCGTGCAGCACCTGCCCGCCGATCACCGGCGAGCAATACGCGATCGCGGCGCCGGCGCGCTCGGCGTCGCCGAGCAGCGCGAGCATCAGCGCATGGCTGTCGACGATGCCGGTCGACGGCGATTCGAGCGCGGCCACGCAGTGCAGCGCGGGTTCGAGCGCGCGCGCTTCGGCGGCGTCGATGCGGCGCAAATCGGTCACGCCGTTGGCGCGCGCGGCCGCCTCGACGGCGGCCAGCGCATCGCGCTGCGCGTCGCGGGTGGCGACGATCAGCTTGCCGCAACGGCGGTACGGCACCTGCCGCGCCTCGCAATACGCATACAGCAACCGCCGCCCTTCGACGCACAGCCGCGCCTTCAGCGATCCGGCCGGGTAATAGATGCCCGCGTGGATCACCTCGCTGTTGCGCGAACTCGTGCCGGTGCCGATCGCCGTCTCGGCCTCGACGATCACCGTTTCCCAGCCGCGTTCGGCGCAGGCGCGCGCTACCGCCAGCCCCACCACGCCCGCGCCGATCACGACGCACTCCACCGTCTCCGTCATTCCGCCCGCTCCCGGTTCGTCCCGCTCCGTCCCGCGCCTGCGCGTCGCTCACCCGCAGGCAGGGCGGGCGGCGCGGGCATGATGGCCGGGCCGGCATTTCGTTATCGGCAGACAGGAGGATAGCGCAGCACCGCCGTGCTTCGGTGCCGTGCCGAAAAACGGAAAGCACTGCGAAAGGAAAAACGGGCGCCGCCTGAAAGGCGACGCCCGCCGGCTGGCATGATGGTCAGCCGGCGTGCTGGTCGAGGAACTTGAGCGGCTGGCCCGCAGGCGTGCCCACCAACATCTCGTCGCGCATCACGGGCTGGCCGCGCAGCACCGGCGCGACCGGCCAGCCCTGGCACGCCATGCCGTCGTACGGCGTCCAGCCCGATATGCTGGCGATCCAGTCGTCGCGGATCGTGCGGCGCGCACCGAGATCGACGATCGAGAAATCGGCGTCGTAGCCGAGCGCGATGCGCCCCTTGCCCTCGATGCCGAACAGTCGCGCCGGCCCGGCGCTGGTCAGATCGACGAGCCGCTGCAGGCTCAAGCGAGCGTGCGCGACGTGATCGAGCATCACCGGCAGCAAGGTCTGCACGCCGGTCATGCCGCTCGGCGAAACCGGATACGGCCGCGCCTTTTCCTCCAGCGTATGCGGCGCGTGATCGCTGCCGATCACGTCCACCACGCCGTCGCGGATCGCCTGCCACAATGCTTCGCGATGCGAAGCGTCGCGCACCGGCGGGTTCATCTGCGCGAGCGTGCCGAGCCGCTCGTAGCAGCCCGGCGCTTCGAGCGTCAGATGATGCGGCGTGACCTCCACGCTGACGCGGCGCTTGTGCTGCGCGAGAAACGCCATCTCCTCGGCCGTCGACACATGCAGCACGTGCAGCTTGCGGCCGGTTTCGGCGGCCATCGCCACCACGCGGCGCGTCGCCATCAGCGCGCTCTCGGGGTCGCGCCAGTGCGGATGATCGCGCACGTCGCCGCTGGCCTCGACCAGCGCGCGCCGCGCGCGCAACCGCGCTTCGTCCTCCGCGTGCACCGCCATGCGGCGGCGGCCGTTGCGCACGATCCGGCGCAGCACGGCATCGTCGTCGGCCAGCAGGTTGCCGAACGAGCTGCCCATGAACACCTTGATGCCCGCGCAGCCGGGCAGCGTTTCGAGCACGGCCAGCCGCTCGGCGTTGATCGCCGAGCCGCCCAGATAGAACGCGTGATCGCACCAGGCCCGGCCGCGCGCCAGTTCGAGCTTGTCGCGCAAGTCGGAAGCCTCCAGCGTCAGCGGTTGCGTGTTCGGCATCTCGAACACGGCCGTCACGCCGCCGAGCACCGCGCCGCGCGTGCCGGCCTCCAGCGTTTCCTTGTGCGTGAGGCCCGGGTCGCGGAAATGCACCTGCGTGTCGATCACGCCAGGCAGCACGTGCAAGCCACCGGCGGCGAGCCGGTCGTCGGCGTGCCAGCTCGATGCGAGATCGCCGAGCGCCACCACGCGCCCGGCCACGCAGGCGATGTCGATGCGTTCCGCGCCGTTCGGCGTCAGCACCGTGCCGCCCTCGATCAGCAGGTCGGCATGGCGCCGCGCGAGGCGCTCGGCGATGTCGCGGCGCTCGGCCACGGCGTTCGACGCGCTCGATGCGTGCGTAGCGCGAGCCCGCTTCGCGGCGGGCAGCAACGTCACGTCAGAATTCATTCTGGATCTGCTTGTAGCCGCGCACCAGCGCGTTGTTGGTGCGCGCCACGTCCTCGGAGAACTCGCTCGCGTCGGGCGTGACCTGCGGGTACGAGGCCAGATCGGTCTCGGGGCCGATCCGCTCGGTGGACGGCACATGGAAATACGGCGGCAGCTTGCAGCCATCCACCACCGCGTTGAAGCGCACCACGCAGCCGTCGCCCACCACGCAATTGAACAGCACGCTGTTGAAACCGATGAACACGCCGTTGCCGATCTCGCACGGGCCGTGCACGATGGCTCGATGCGCGATCGAGGTGCGCTCGCCGATCCGCACCGGCGCGCCGGACTTCGAGTGAATCACCACGCCATCCTGAATATTCGAATGCGCACCGATCACGATCGGCTCGATCTCGCCGTTCGCATCGATCTCGTCGGCGCGAATCACCGCATACGGACCGATGAAGACGTTCGCCTCGACGATCACGAGGCCGCACAGGATGGCGGTGGAATCGACGAAGGCGTCGGGGTGGATGCGCGGCAGGTCGCCGCGCGGGTTCTTGCGGATCATGGTTGCGTAAGCCTCGATGTCGAACGATGAAGGGGCGCGGCCGGCGGCGGATTGGCGGTGCGCTCGCCGTGCAGCAGCCGGGCGAACCACTGCGGGTCACGCCACTCGGCGCGCACCGCCTCGGAAAATTCGATGTCCCGAAGATCGATCGGCCCCATCGCGGAGTTGTGGGCGTCGTCGCGAAAGCACTGCGCGTAGCCGGTATCGGTCTCGTGGACGATCACCGAGTGCAGCCGCACGTCGGCCTCGCCGTTGGCCATGTCGGTGGCGGCCAGCATCGCGTCCACCAGCAGGAAGAACACGCGCGAGAACTGCTCGGCGCTCGGCGACACTGGCAGCAGCACCCAACGAGCCGAATGGCGGCGCATCGTATCGAGGTAATCGGGGTCGTCGCCGCGCCAGAGCGTCATGGCGTGATCGAACCCGTCGATCAGTTCGCGCACGCCGCCCTTGAGCAGGCCGAAGTCATAAACCATCTGGCCGCGGTCGAACGCGTGCGCCTCCAGCAGCAGCTCGACGCGATACGAGTGACCGTGAATCGAGGTCGCGCAGCGCTGCGTGGTGCAGCCGCGCACGATATGGGCGTTCTCGAAGCGGAACAGCTTGCGGATCAGCATCGGGGCTCCCACGTCGGGGCCGGTGAAGCGAAACGCCGACACGTCGAAAATGATTCGCATAACGAATCAGTAGGCATCGCAAGGTTCGACATGAAAGCGGGCAAGAAAAGGTGAATCGGAAGCGGCGCGAATCAGTCCGCGTCGGCCGTGCAATCGACGCAGCGCCCGCGAATCTCGATCGCCGCGTGGCTCGGCACGAAATCGTGGCGGCCGGTCAGGTGCGCAAGGCGCTCGCCGAGCGATGCGTCGGCGTATTCGCCGATGCGGCTGCAGCGCTCGCAGATCGTGAACACGCTGACCGCATCGCCGCGCACCGCCGTACGCGGCAGGTAGGCGTTCAGCGTTTCGAGGCGGCTCACCTCGCCCGCCTCGACCAGCCGCGCCAGCGCCCGGTAGACCTGCGCCGGCGCGTTGAAGCCCGCCTCGCGCAACCGGTCGAGCAAGGCGTATGCGCCGAGCGGCGTACCGGCGCGCCGCAGGGCGTCGAGGACGAGTTGCTGCTTCCGGGTCAGCGACATGGCGGATTAGGGGCGACCGGATGCGGCCAGAGTCTCGATGGCTGAAAATGTTACGATATAACGTATCATTTCACAAGCAAAAAGCGGCGCGTCGAGGCATACCGTTTCGTATGCCTTATCTTGGTTCAGGTGGTCGGCGGGCTCTCGATCAAGGCGCGCGCCGCCGCCAACGCTTGCGCCACGTCGCCCGCCGATGAACCGATCGCCTGCCGCAGCGTCGCGAAACCGTGAATATTGCCCGCCGCCTCGCGAAACGCCACCGGCACGCCCGCCTCCACCAGCGCGGCGGCGTAGGCGCGGCCTTCGTCGCGGATCGGGTCGGCGCCGGCCGTCATCACCACGGCCGGCGGCATGCCGGTCAGATCGCCGCGCATCGGTGCGGCACGCACGTCGGCCAGGTCGGCCCGATAGGCGTTGGCGGAAAACGCGAGGCTGCCGCGCGTCAGCAGATAGCCGTCGCCGAACCGGTCGAGCGACGCCGTCACGCGACCCGGATCGGCCAGCGGATAGAACAGCAATTGCAGAATCGCCGGCACGGCTGCGGGCCGATCGCGCAATTGCATTGCCGTCACGATCGCGAGATTGCCGCCCGCGCTATCGCCGGCAAGCAGCAAAGCGCGCACCTCGCGGCCCAGTTCGGCCGGGCTGCCCGCGGCCCAGCGCGCGGCCGCCTCGGCGTCGTCGGGCGCAGCGGGCCAGGGATGCTCGGGCGCGAGCCGGTAGTCGACCGACAGCACCGGCAGGTCGAGCGTGCGTGCCAATTCGGCGCACAGGCTCGCATGGGTCTGCACGCTGCCCATCACGAAACCGCCACCGTGGAAGAACACCAGCAGCGGCCCCGGCGCACGCTCGGCGCGGCGGTCGAACAGGCAAGCGCGAATCGGGCCGGCCGGGCCCGGGATCGCGACCTCGCGCAACACGGCCAGCGTGCCGACCGGCAATTCGGTGACCGATTTGGAGGCGGCGTAGCCGTCGCGCAGCGCGTCGAGGCCGGCCGGTTGCAGCGCGGCGCCGTGCAGGCCGCCGAGGAAGGCGGCCACGTCGGGGCGGATCAAGGAATCCGGCGAATAAGCGGACAAAGAAGCGGACGAAGAAGCGGATGAAGAGGCGGACGAGGACATCGAGGCAAGGCTCCGGTGCTGCGCGGTGGCGAAAGCGGCAACCGCAGGCACGCAGCCGCCGCGCCGCCATGATCGACGCAGCACGGCCCGGCGCGAAGGTCCACATATCGCCCGGGCCGATGGACCACTTTGCTCAGCCGACCACGCCCGTCACGAGCAGCAGGTTGGTGCCGCAGATCACGGCGAACAGCGCCCATGCGAACAGCTTCGCGCCCCACCCGATCGCATACCCCTGCATCAGCTTCGCGTCGCTGACCGAACGGATCAGCGGCCACATCGCGAACGGCAATTGCAGGCTCAGCAGCACCTGGCTCCACACCAGCAGCTTGCCGACCGAGCCGTCGCCGAGCAGCAGCACGCCGGCCAGCGCCGGTGCGAGCGCGAGCCCGCGCGTGATCAGGCGGCGCTGGTAGCACGGGATCTTGACGTGCAGGAAGCCGTCCATGATGACCTGCCCGGCGATCGTGCCGGTCAGCGTGGAGCTTTGCCCCGAGGCCAGCAGCGCGACGCCGAACAGCATCGCGGCGGCGCCGCCCACCAGCGGCGTGATCAGTTGATAGGCCTGCTCGATGTCGGCCACGCCGGTGTGACCTGCCGCATGGAACGCCGCGCCCGCGAGGATCAGGATCGCCGCGTTCACGCACATCGCCACCAGCAGCGAGCACCAGGTATCCACCCGCACCATCGCGAGCGTGTCGAGCACGTGGCCGCGCGCGCCGCCCGTCACGCGGCGCGTCTGCACCACCGACGAATGCAGGTAGAGGTTGTGCGGCATGATGGTCGCGCCCACGATGCCGAGCGCCAGCACGATCGCATCCTTGCGGTCGTGGCCCGGATCGCCCGGGATCAACCCGGCCGCCACGGCGTGCCAGTCGGTCGGCACCATCGCCACCTGCGCCACGAAGCAGCACGCCATGGTGCCGATCAGGCCCAGCACGATCGCCTCGATCTGGCGAAAGCCCTTGCCCTGCATGCCGAGCACGATCAGCGTGTCGAGCGCCGTCAGCACGATGCCCCAGGCCAGCGGCACGCCGAGCAGCAGCTTGAACGCGAGCGCGCAGCCGAGCACCTCGGCGATGTCGCAGGCAATGATCGAGATTTCGGCCGTGACCCATTGCAGCCATTTGCCGAACGGGCCGTAGCGCTCGTAGCTGATCTGCGCGAGATCGCGGCCCGCCACCAGCCCGAGCCGGGCGGCCAGCATCTGCAGGAAGATCGCGGCGAGGCTGGAGAACGCCACCACCCACAGCAGCGAATAGCCGAACTGCGAGCCGGCCTGGATGTCGGTGGCCCAGTTGCCCGGGTCCATATAGCCGATCGCCACCAGCAGGCCCGGCCCGAAAAAGCGGCGCAGCCGCGCGAACCACGGGGCGCGCGCATCGATGGTGATGCTGCCCTTCACTTCGGCAGGACAGAACGGGGCGGTCGGAATGGTGGGCAGCGGCATCGGGTCGGCAGGATAAGAGGCGCACACGCCGGCCAGACGGCACGGCGAACCCGGTGCATTGTACTGAGGCTGGAAAAAACCGGCCGGGATCGTTCGCCCCGGCCGGGTGCGGCGGCTAGAGTTGCGCTTCGACCACGGCGCGGCTGCGAATCGCGCGCTCGATCAGTTGCTCGCTGCCGACCTTGCGAATCGCGTCGTCGAGCAGGCCTTCGGGCGTCTCGGTGGCGAGCTTCAGGATGCCCGACCAACCGCGCGCGTCGAGCACCACCAGCGTTTCCATCGAATCGGCCCGGCTCACGAGCACGCGCTGCAAGCCCGGCCCGGCGCCGAAGCTGGCGCACAGGGCAATCGTTTCATCGCCGAGTGGGTAGTCGAATTGTTTGATCATGGCGTACCGCCGCTGCTGTGGGCCAAGGGGGACGCGCTGTCGCGCGCCGCATGACTCACATGCTATGCATCCCGAATTAAATCGAGCTTAAAGGGAAGGCCCCGTCAACCTCAAGCATCCCGAAGCATCGCCTGCCCCGCCTTGCCCGCTTCGACATCGCGCAAGCCGGCCACCGGCACGCGATGGCGGCGTGCGGTCAGGTCGGCGACGATCGACACGGCGATCTCGGGCGGCGTGCTGCCGCCCAGGTGAAGCCCGACCGGCGCATGCAGCCGCGCAAGCTGCGCATCGTCGAGATCGAACAGCTTGAGCCGCTCGCGACGCGCGTCGCTGTTGCGGCGCGAACCGATCGCGCCCACGTAGAAGGCCGGCGTGCGCAGCGCCTCGATCAGCGCGAGATCGTCGAGCTTGGGATCGTGGGTCAGCGCGATCACGGCGGTGCGCGCGTCGGGATGCATCGCCAGCACGGTGTCGTCGGGCATGGTGCGCACGCGCGACACGCCCGGCAGCGGCGGCGTCGCGTAATCGTCGCGCGGGTCGCACAGCGTGACGGCATAGCCGAGCGGCACCGCCATCGCGGCCACGTAGCGGCTCAGTTCGCCCGCGCCGATCAGCAGCAGCCGCCAGGCCGGACCGAACGGCGCGACCAGTTGCCGGCCGTCGAACGCGGGCGCGGCGGCATCGCCGTCGATCGCGGCCAGCGTCGCGCGGCCGCTGGCCAGATCGAGCGTGCGCGCCACCACCTGCCCGGCGCGCAATGCGTCGAGCAGCGCGTCGAACCCGCTGGCCGGGCCGAGCGTTTCGCGCACCAGCCGCAGCGTGCCGCCGCACGGCAGCCCGAAGCGATGCGCGTCGTCGGCGTTCAGGCCGTATTCGACCACGCCCGGCAGCGGGCCGGGCGGCCCGTCGCGGCGCAGCGATTCGGCGAGATCGTCCTCGATGCAGCCGCCCGACACCGAACCGCAGATCCGCCCGTCACCGCGCATCGCCATGATCGCGCCGACCGGGCGCGGCGCCGAACCCCAGGTGCGCACCACCGTGTAGAGCCACACGGCATGGCCGGCCGCGCGCCACGCGCCGGCCGTCTCCAATACTTCGCGCTCCGAACCATGCCAGCCGGTGCCGTCGTGGTGGCCCCGGCCGTCGGTGGAGAGAAACCGGTCCGCCGCGTTCAATGTGCCGCTCCTTGTGCGCGAATCCGCGCCGATGCCGCTTCGAGATCGCGCCACGCCGGTTGGTCCGGCGCGTAGCGCTTGCGGATGTAGGCGGCGAGTTCGGCCATCTGGCGGTCGTCGAATTCGTCGCGGAAGCCGGGCATGTAGCCGAGCGCGGCGGTGGCCGGCTGCGCGATGCCGTTCTGCAGCACGCGCAGCAGGTTGTCGGGGTTGGCGTGGCTGACGCTCGTGTTCAGCCCCATCAGCGGCCGCACGCCGAAGTGCCCCACCCCGCCCGATTCGGCGTGGCAGACCGCGCAGGCCGCCTCGAACGTGCGCCGGCCGTTCTCCATGCCGAGCGTGGATACCGTTTCCGCGCCGCGCGAGGCCACCGCGGCCGCGGCGGCCGTGGCGGTGGCGTCGTCCACATGCGGCGACAGCGACGCGAGGTAATGCGCCATCGCCCGCACGTCGCCCTCGGGCAGCTCGGCCAGGCCCGCCACGACCGGCGCCATCGGCCCGGCCGCCACGCCGTGCTCGGGCGAAAAGCCGGTGCGCAGGTAGCGGAACAGCGCGTCCTCCGTCCACGGCACCGGCGCGGCGTGCGAGGCGGCCACCAGCGCGGGCGCGTCCCAGCCCTCGGCGCTGCCGCCCGTCAGATACGCGAAGCCGCCCTTTTCCGCGCCGAGCGCATTGCGCGGCGAATGGCAGGCGCTGCAATGGCCCGCGCCATCCACCAGATACTTGCCGCGATTCCATTGCGCCGAGCGCGCCGGGTCGGGCGCATACGCCGCGTCGTCGTGATAGAGCCAGTTCCAGCCCGCCACCAGGCGGCGCTGGTTCATCGGGAACGGTAGCCGGGTGGCCGGCGGCGCGGCCTTCACGGCCGGTTGCGACATCAGATACGCGTAGAGCGCCAGCAAGTCCGGCTCGCTGAGCTTGGCGAACGCCGTGTACGGGAACGCCGGGTACAGATGGCGGCCGTCGCGCGAGATGCCCTCGCGCATTGCGCGCGCGAACGCCGGATAGGACCACGAACCGATGCCGGTTTCCGGATCGGGCGTCAGGTTGGTCGAATAGATCGTGCCGAACGGCGTTTCGAGCGGAAAGCCGCCCGCGTTGGTGCGCCCGCCGGGCGCGGTGTGGCAGACGGCGCAATCGCCCGCGATCGCCACCAGCCGCCCGCGTTCGATCGTGTCGGCGCTCCAGACCTGAGCGCCCGAAGCCGAGCCGGCCGGAATCGGCGCGATCGGCGCGGGGCCGGGCAGCAGCGCGCCGGCCAGGCCGATCAGGCCGCCCACCACGCCGCCGATGCCGCCGCCCTTGAGCCAGCGCCGCCAGCGCGCCTGCGCCGACGGTTGACGGCTCACCACGGCGCGATAGCCCTCGTGCGTGGCCAGCGCCGCGCGAACCGCGCGCGCATCGAACGGCGGCGCGCGAAAGCGCACGCCCGTCGCGTCGTAGAGCGCGTTGGCGATCGCCGCGGCGGCCGGCGCGGCGGCGCGTTCGACGCGCTCGCGTTCGGTGTCGTCCAACGCGGCGAATTCGGTTGCCAATTGCGAGACGTCGGCCTCACCCGCTGGTGCAGCTACCAGTTCGTGAGCCAGTGCCGTTTCGGCCGCGCTTTCGTCGTAAGCACTGCGCGCCGTATGGCGCACACCGAGCACGCGCGAGACCGCCGCCTCGATCTGCGCGGCGGCCAAACCCGCGCCGCGCGCGCCGTCCGCGCCAGGTTCCCCGGCACCCTGCCCGGCCACCACGCGGCGCAGCGCGATGTCGCCGGTCATGGGGTTCACGTCGATGTCGACGACCCAGGCCGCCCAGTCGGGGCGTGTATCGAGCGGGCGGACCGGATTGGATAGTTCGTTATCTGAAACATCGGCATCGCCCGACGCGATCTGTCGTTTCCCGTCGAACGCAAAACCGCGCCCGCGCAACCAGGGCGATGCCGGCAACGTGGCCGCAGGCGCCTGCCATTGCGCACGCTCGGTCACCATGCGGATCACTTCGTGCGCGCCGGCATCGCCAACCGGATCGAGATGGCGCAGCCGCAGTTCGACCGGATCGACGTGCAACTCGGTCGCGCATTCGTCCACGCCCGATTCGCGCGCGAACGCGTGCGCATGGGCCGGAATCCGCCGCGCCGGGTCTTCCACCTCGACGCGCGCCTCGGCATGACGATAGACGAACGGCAGCGGCACGTCTTCGCCCGTGCCGCTCGCCGGCACCGGGCGCGAACGCGCATCGCCATCGGCCGACGCGAGCCGTGCACGGTATTGCCAGCTCGCCAGCGTGCCCTGCGCGGACAGGCCCGCATCGACCGACAGCGTCGCGCTCAGGCCATCGCCGGCCGGCCAGCCGTATTCGGCGCGCCGATGCGAGACGAGCGGCAACGCACGCGCCGACGCTTGGTTCGCGACAGCCGGGCGCGGGCCGGCGACGCTCGCCACCTCGTGCTCGCCCTCGCCTTCGTGACGGACTGCCGGATCACCGTTCATGGTCGTGTTGCAGATAGCGCGCCGCGCGATGCACGGCCCGCACGATCTCGAGATGGGTGCCGCAGCGGCACAGATTGAAGCGCAGCGCGTCGTGGATCGCCGCGTCGTCGGGGGCGGGATTGCGGTCGAGCAGCGCCTTGGCGCTCATGATCATGCCGTTCAGGCAGTAGCCGCACTGGGCCGCCTGTTCGTCGATGAACGCGCGCTGGATCGGATGCGGAGCCTCGGCCGTGCCGAGCCCTTCGAGCGTGACGACCTCGCGGCCGCAGGCCGCGCCGGCCGGCACCACGCACGAGCGCGTGGCCTGCCCGTCGACCAGCACCGTGCACGCGCCGCACTGGCCGAGGCCGCAACCGTATTTCGGGCCGTTCAGCTCGAAATCGTTGCGCAGCACCAGCAGGAGAGGCGTATCGGGTGCGGCGCCGGGCGCGCTGCGCTCGTCGCCGTTGACGCGGAGCGCGAGCGGCCCCGCCGATTGGCCGGAATGCGACATGACTGACCCGATTCAAGATGCCGACGCGCGCGACGGGCGCGAACCGGCAGGCAAGCTCGCGCGGCCGGGCCGCGCGATGCCGTTATACCTCGCCGAAATTCCGGCCGGGGCGAAGCCGTGCCGTTCAGCTTGCCACGGCTTCCTTGGCAGGCGCTTCGAGCGGCACGTCGAACACGTCGTAGCCGAACACCCAGGCCGGATCCTCGTTGGTACGCAGCCAGGTGTTGTTGTGCGACACCAGTTGCACCTTCGAGGCGCGCGCGGCGCGGTTCGCCTCGTACAGCGCGAACGCGTTGGTGTAATCGGCCACGCCCACTTCGTCGAGGCAGCGCGCCAGCATCGCGGCATCCTCGATCGCCATCGCCGCGCCCTGCGCCATGTGCGGCTTCATCGGATGGCAGGCGTCGCCGAGCAGCACCAGGCGGCCACGGCTCCACAGCGGCAGCGGATCGCGTTCGAGCAGCGGCCATTTGGTGATCGACGGCGACACGTCGATCAGATGCTGGATGTCGGAGTGGAAACCGGCGAACGCCTCGCGCATCTCGTCGCGGCTGCTGTCGACCATCGACACGCCGGCCGGCCACTCGGCCTGCGGCACGCCGGTTACGTAGTAGTACTCGTCACGCGCTTCGGTCACGTAGTAGACCATCATGTGGCGGTCGCCCGACCACCACTTGACGCACATGTCGTACGGCTTGTTGTTCAGCAGCGAGGCCGGGAACACGGCGCGGTGCGCGACGTAGCCCGTGTAGCGCGGCGGTTCGGCGCCGAGCAGGTGCTCGCGCAGGCGCGAGTTGACGCCGTCCGCGCCGATCGCGATGTCGGCCGTCTCGACCGTGCCGTCGTCGAACGTCAGGCGCACGTCGCTGCCGGTGTCCTCGATCGTCGTGAGCTTCTTGCCGAACACGATCGTGCCCGGCGTGACGGCCTGCGTCATCAGTGCGTGGAAATCGCCGCGGTGCACCGTCAGGTAGCTCGCGCCGTAGGTCTTCAGCGCGAAATCGCCGAGCGGGATTTGCGACATGACCTCGGCCGTGATGCCGTCGCGGCTGTACCAGAAATCGGGATGCGAACCCATCGCTTCGAGGGCGTTCTCGCAGCCGATCTTGCGCATGATCTTCATGACGTTCGGGCCGAGGTGGATGCCCGCGCCGAGGCGCGAGAACGACGGCGCCTGCTCGTAGAGCTTCACGTCATAGCCGCTGCGTTGCAGCAGCGCGGCGGCGGCGGTGCCGCCGAGGCCGGCGCCCACGATCGCGATACGGGGTTGCTTCATCGGAATCTCCTGTTCTGAGTGGCCGGCGGCAGGACCGTCGCGGCGGCGGATGGGTTAGGGTTAAATCAAGCGTACACACTGCAAAATATTCGCACAAGCGAAAATTTTCAGGCACCGCCGCGCAGCATGTCCCGCACCAATAATGCACATCCATGCTACATACAAGGGATTTCCCGGGGGTTCGGAAGGTTTTTGATACGTTGTGAAATTCAAACGTACACGCTAGACTTTGCTTCACTTTCGGCAACCGCCCCCGCGCCGCTGCCGCTCAACGCCCAAGGAGCCAAGATGACCCGAACCTTCCGCATCGGCCAGATCGTGCCGAGCTCGAACACCACGATGGAAACCGAAATTCCCGCGATGCTGCGGCTGCGCGAATCGATCCGCCCCGAGCGCTTCACGTTCCATTCGAGCCGGATGCGCATGAAGAAGGTGGTCAAGGAGGAACTGGCCGCGATGGACGCCGAATCGGACCGCTGCGCCGTCGAGCTGTCCGACGCACGCGTGGACGTGCTCGGTTATGCGTGCCTGGTCGCGATCATGGCCATGGGCCACGGCTATCACCGCGTCTCGCAGGAGCGCCTGACGCGTCACACCGCCGAGAACGGCGCGCAGGCGCCGGTGCTGACCAGCGCGGGCGCGCTGGTCGACGCGCTGAAGGTGATCGACGCGAAGAAGATCGTGGTGGTGGCGCCCTACATGAAGCCGTTGACCGAACTGGTGGTGGACTACATCAGTAATGAGGGCTACGAAGTGATCGCCTGGCGCGCGCTCGAAATCCCCGACAACCTCGACGTGGGCCGCCACGATCCGGCGCGCCTGCCCGACATCGTCAAGTCGCTGCCCTATCAGGACGCCGATGCGATCGTGCTGTCGGCCTGCGTGCAGATGCCGTCGCTGCCGGCCGTGGCCAAGGTCGAGGCGATGACCGGCAAGCCGGTGATCACCGCCGCGATCGCCACCACCTATTCGATCCTGCGCGAACTCGATCTCGAACCGATCGTGCCCGGCGCCGGCGCGCTGCTGTCGGGCGCCTACTGAACGGAGCCGCGATGACCTCGACCTTCCTGTATGGCGCGAACGTGCATGCCAACGGCATCCGCCAGCACTACCTGCGCTACGGCGGCGCCACCGGCGAGCGCGCCGGCCGCCCGGCCGTGATTCTGATTCCCGGCATCACCAGCCCGGCGATCACCTGGGGCTTCGTCGGCGAAGTGCTCGGCGCGCGTTTCGACACCTACGTGCTCGACGTGCGCGGCCGCGGCCTGTCGTCGGCCTCCGACACGCTCGACTACAGCCTCGACGCGCAGGCGCACGACGTGGCGGCGCTGGCTGCCGCGCTGAAGCTGGACCGCTTTGCGCTGGTCGGCCATTCGATGGGCGCGCGCATCGCCGCGCGCGCCGCGCTGCATATCGAGCATGGCCTCGCCTCGGTGGTGCTGGTCGATCCGCCCGTGTCAGGCCCGGGCCGCCGTGAGTACCCGGGCAAGCTGCCGTGGTACGTCGACTCGATGGCGCTGGCCCGCGCCGGCACCGACGCCGAAGGCATGCGCGCGTTCTGCCCCACCTGGACCGAAGCGGAACGCCGCTTGCGCGCCGAATGGCTGCACACCTGCGACGAGCGCGCCATGCTGGCCTCTTACGAAGGATTCCATACCGATGATTTCCACGCCGACGCCGCGCAACTGCGCGTGCCGTCGCTGCTGATCACCGCCGAGCGCGGCGACGTGGTGCGCGACGAGGACGTGGCCGAGCTGCAACGCGCCACGCCGGCGATGGGCCACGTGCGCGTGCCCGACGCCGGCCACATGATTCCGTGGGACAACGCGGCCGGCTTCTACGCGGCCTTCGGCGATTTCCTCGGCGCACCGCTCGCGGCGACCGCCTGAGCGCCCGACGACACCGAACCGCCCGACCTCTTGCAACGGAGCCGACCATGCCGATTAACGACGCCCAACTGATCGACGCGTGGAAACACGTGCTGACGCTGTCCCGCCTCGAAGCGGGCCAGACCGTCACAATCCTGACCAGTACCGCCACCCATCCGCAAACGCTGCAATGCGCGCTGATCGCCACGCAGCAGATGGGCGCGATCGTGAACCGCCTCGACCTGCCGCCGGTGAACGGCGACAAGGCGTTCAGCCGCGATTCGCTGGCCTATCTCGGCACCACGCCGCTCACCGGCAATCGCGCCGCGATCGCCGCGCTGAAGGAAAGCGACCTGGTGCTCGACCTGATGACGCTGCTGTTCTCTCCCGAACAACACGACATCCTCAAATCGGGCACCAAGATCCTGCTGGCGGTCGAGCCGCCCGAGGTGCTGATGCGCATGGTGCCGACCGAGGCCGACCGCACGCGCGTGCTGGCCGCCGCCGCGAAAATCTCGGCGTCGCGCGAGATGCGCGTCAGCTCGCCGGCCGGCACCGCGCTGGTGTGCCCGCTCGGCGATTTTCCGCCGACCGCCGAATACGGCTTCGTCGACGAGCCGGGCCGCTGGGATCACTGGCCGAGCGGCTTCGCGCTGACCTACCCGAACGACCGCACCGCGCACGGCACCATCGTGATCGACCGCGGCGACATCCTGCTGCCGCAGAAGCACTATGTATCCGAACCGATCGCGCTGACCGTGGAGAACGGCTACGCCACGCGCATCGAAGGCGGCGTGGACGCCGCGCTGCTGCGCGACTACATGGAAACCTTCAAGGACCCCGAAGGCTACGCGATCTCGCATATCGGCTGGGGCCTGCAGCCGCGCGCGCGCTGGTCGACGCTCGGCCTGTACGACCGCGAGGCCACCATCGGCATGGATGCGCGCGCGTTCGAGGGCAACTTCCTGTTCTCGCTCGGGCCGAACAACGAGGGCGGCGGCAGTCGCACCACCACCTGCCATATCGACATCCCGCTGCGCCACTGCACCGTCCAGCTCGACGATCAGGTCGTGGTGCGCGACGGCCGCGTGCTGTTCCCGGCCGCCTGAACCGCTTTATCGAGGATTCCCAAGCATGTCCAGCTCACTTGAACTGTCGCATCACGCCGAAAGCGGCGTCTATCGCCAGCAGGGTTTCGGCACGCCGCTCGCGCCGGCCGGCAACGTCGGCCTGCTGATCGTCGACCTGGTGGTCGGCTTCGCCGATCCGGCCACGTTCGGCGGCGGCAACATCCCGGCCGCGATTGCCCGCACCGAGCAGGCGCTCGCGATCGCCCGCGCGCGCGGCTGGCCGGTGGCGCACAGCAGGATCGTCTACGCCAGCGACGGCAGCGACGACAACGTGTTCTCGCTGAAGGTGCCCGGCATGGCCACGCTGCACGAGGATCACCCGAACAGCCAGATCGTGCCGGAACTGACCCCGGCCGCCGGCGAACTGGTGGTGCGCAAGCAGGTGCCGTCGGCGTTCTTCGGCACGCAGCTCGCGCCGTGGCTCACGCAGCGCGCGGTGCGCACGCTGCTGGTGGCCGGCGCGGTGACCAGCGGCTGCGTGCGCGCCAGCGTGGTGGATGCGATGTCGTTCGGCTTCCGGCCGTTCGTGCTCGCCGATTGCGTGGGCGACCGCGCGATCGCGCCGCACGAGGCCAACCTGTTCGACATGGCGCAGAAGTACGCGGCCGTGCTGCCGCTCGACGACGCCATCGCCGCGATCGATGCCGCCCAGGCCGCCCAATCGGCCCAGGCCGCGCGCGGTTGACCGGCCGTTTTTGGCCGTCTAGATTGCCGGATGCGGGCGCACGCGCCCGCCGCCTTTCCCCTCTTCAGCGGACTCCGCGCCCGTGAACCGTTCCGAACTGCTCGCACGCGACGGCTGCCTGGCCGTGATCCGCCGCCCCGCTCCGCCCGTCAAGCCGGCCCCCGGCCAACCCGGCAGCTTGTCGTCCTACACGCCCGACGTGCCGGAAGTGTTCGTCGCCGTGCTCGACGACGGGCGCGTCCTCGCGTTCAACGGCCACGTCGATCTCGGCACCGGCATCCGCACCTCGCTCGGCCAGATCGTGGCTGAAGAGCTCGATCTCGCTCCAGCCCAGGTCTCGATGCAGCTCGGCCACACCGCCGCGACGCCGAATCAGGGGCCGACCATCGCCAGCGCCACCATCCAGATCTCGGCCACGCCGCTGCGCGCGGCCGCGGCGCAGGCGCGGCGCAAGCTGCTCGAACTGGCGGCCGCGCGGCTCGATGCGCCGCTCGACACGCTGAATACCGACCGCGGCTTCGTATTCGTCGGCAATCCGAACGATGCCGACGCGCCGCGCCTCGCTTACGCCGAACTCGTGGCCGGCGCGCGCCTCGCGCTCGAACTCGACCTCGAGACCCCCGTCAAGGACCCCGCCACCTATCGCGTGATCGGCCGCTCGGCGCCGCGCGTGGATTTGCCGGCCAAGGCCACCGGCCAACTGACGTTCGTGCACGACATGCGCGTGCCCGGCATGCTGCACGGCCGCGTGATCCGGCCGCCCTACAGCGGCCTCGACAGCGGCCCGTTCGTTGGCCGCCTGCTGGCCGGCGTCGAGCGCGAATCGGTCGCGCACCTGCCCGGCATCGTCGCCATCGTGACGCGCGGCGATTTCGTGGGCGTGGTGGCCGAGCGCGAGGAGCAGGCAATCCGCGCGGCGCGCGAATTGCGCGCGCGCTGGCACCCGTTGCCGCCGCTGGCCTCGTTGAGCGATCCAGGCGCGGCGATCGCCGCCGCGCCGGCCACGCGCCGCCCGCTGCTCGACGAAGGCGACGTCGAGGCCGTACGCAACGAAGCCGACACGATCACGCTGTCGCGCACCTATGTGTGGCCGTACCAGCTTCACGGCTCGATCGGGCCGTCGTGCGCGCTGGCCGACTATCGCGCGCCGGGCGACGGCCGCATCACCGTGTGGTCCGGCACGCAGAACCCGGTCACCTTGCGCTACGACCTCGCCACGCTGGCGGGCCGCGACGAAGCCGACATCGACATCGTGCGGATGGAAGCGGCCGGCTGCTACGGCCGCAACGGCGCCGACGACGTGTGCGGCGACGCGCTGCTGCTGTCGCAAGCCACCGGCCGGCCGGTGCGCGTGCAACTGACGCGCGCCGACGAACATTTGTGGGAACCGAAGGGCACCGGGCAGGTGGTGAACGTGACGGGCACCGTGAGCCGCGACGGCCGCCTGCTCGGCTACGACTTCACCACGCGCTACCCGTCGAACGACGCGCCGCTGCTGGCCTCGCTGCTGACCGGCGCGGTGCCGGCCACGCCGCGCGTGTTCGAGATGGGCGACCGCACCGCCGTGTCGCCGTACGACAGCCCGAACCGCCGCTTCGTTTGCGAGGATCTCGCGCCGCTGGTGCGCTCGTCGTGGTTTCGCGGGGTGTCCGCGCTGCCGAACTCGTTCGCGCACGATGCGTTCGCCGACGAATGCGCGGCGCTGGCCGGCGTCGATCCGCTCGAATTCCGTCTGCGCCATCTGTCCGACACGCGCGCGGCCGAACTGCTGCAGGCGATCGCCACGCGCGCGGGCTGGGTGGCGCGGCCACGCAATGCGGCGCCGTCCGGCGAGCGCATCGTGCACGGTCGCGGCATCGCCTACGCACGTTACGTGCACAGCCGCTTTCCCGGGTTCGGCGCGGCGTGGTCGGCGTGGATCGTCGACCTGACGGTGGACCGCATGACGGGCGAGGTGCGCGTGGAGCGCATCACGGTCGGTCAGGACACCGGAACGATGATCAACCCCGACGGCGTGCGCCATCAGATCCACGGCAACGTGATCCAGGTGTTGAGCCGCTCGCTGAAGGAGCGCGTGCGCTTCGTCGACGGCAAGGTGGCCACGCGCGAATGGGCCAGCTATCCGATCCTGACGTTCCCCGAGTTGCCGGCCGTGGACGTGGTGCTGATGCCGCGCCAGGGCGAGCCGCCGCTCGGCGCGGGCGAATCGGCGTCGGTGCCCGGCCCCGCCGCGCTCGCCAATGCGATCCACGACGCGACCGGCGTGCGCTTCTGCGCGCCGCCGTTCAATGCGGAAACGATACGGGAAGGATTGCGCGCGGCGGGCCGCCTGATCGAGGCCGAAACGACGCCGGCGCGCTGATTCGAGAAGGCGCGAAGCTTATTCGGCGTCGCCCTGCAGCATCTTGTCGAGCAGGTATTGCAGCGCGACGCGCTCGCCCACGTTCAGCGCGCCGTAGGTGCGCTCGGTCACCTGCTTGGCGAACGGCACGGTGCGATCGATCAGCGCCGAGCCCGAAGCGGTCGCGCGCACCATCAGCTTGCGGCCGTCGCTCGGATCGGGCATCACCTCGATCAGCGAACGCGCCTTGAGCCGCTCCACCACGCCGCGGATGGTCGCCTGATCGATCGCCGTGGTCTTGACGATGTCGTTCAGCGAACAGCCCTTCTTTTCCTTGACCGTGCAGAGCGTGACGAACTGCGCCGCGGTCAGGTCGGAATCCGGAATCGCCTCCTGGAAAATCGCGACATGACGCTGATACGCGCGCCGCAACAGGTGGCCGATCTGGTCGTGAAAGTCATACGAATCTTTGGAGGACGACATGAACGGCAGCGGCCCGAAGGCCCGAAATCGAAAGACGGCAAGTGTACACCCTCGACTTTTGGATTTTCGGGCAAACCGGCGCGCCACTTCGAATCGATCAAACCTCCCATCGCCGAGCCGCATTTCAAGCCGCGCCAGCGCGATCGCCGTATTTCGACCTGCGGGCAGGCACGAAAGATGCATGATTTCCCCACACATCAATTCATGATGTACACGCTTCATTTTCATGCGTAACCGCACAATCGGAGTGCAACGGAATGGGCACTTTCCGTGCGCGCCGCACCGTTCCGGCATGGATGAAAACACCTAGCAATTCAGGGCATCCCGCGACGGACAAGCGTTTCCGAAACGGCTTCGACGAGCACCTCGAAGCCGGGCAATTTTGTAGTGTGTACGCTCATTAAATGGCGTGATATACAGAATCCGGGCGTCATCGCGCAAGTGACCGCGGCGACCGGCTTCCACCCAACCCGACCTATTCGACCAGGGGCAGTCCCATGTCAACCACTCATCCGAACGCGGCCTTGTCGGCCGACACGGCGCAGCACGCGGCGCTCTACCGCAAGGTCACGATTCGCCTCGTCACGATCTTCTGTCTCTGCTATTTCGCGGCCTACCTGGACCGCATCAACATCGGTCTCGCCAAGCTGCAGATGCTCGATGCGCTGAAGTTCAGCGACAGCATCTACGGGCTCGGCGCGGGGCTGTTCTTCGCGGGCTACATTTTGTTCGAAGTCCCGAGCAATCTGGTGCTGCAACGCGTGGGCGCCAAGCTCTGGATCGCGCGGATCATGATCACCTGGGGCATCCTGTCGGGCGCCACGCTGTTCGTGCACACGCCGATGCAGTTCTACATCGTGCGCTTCCTGCTCGGCGCGGCCGAGGCCGGCTTCCTGCCGGGCGTGCTGCTCTATCTGACGCAGTGGTATCCCGACGCGCGCCGCGCGCGGATCGTCGCGCTGTTCATGGTGGGCCTGCCGCTGTCGAGCATGATCGGCAGCCCGATCTCGGGCTGGATCATGCGCTCGTTCGACGGCGTGCACGGCATGGGCGGCTGGCAGTGGCTGTTCCTGCTCGAAGCGCTGCCGTCGATCATCCTCGGCTTCGCCGTGCTGCGCTGGCTGCCGAACACGATCGAATCCACGCCGTGGCTCGAAACCGGCGAGAAACAGGCGCTGCGCGCGAACCTCGACAGCGATCCGGAAGGCAACAAGAGCCATGCACTGGCGCGCGCCTTCACCGATCCGAAGGTCTGGGCGCTCGGCATGATCGACCTGTGCGTGCTGCTCGGCCTGTATGCCGTCAGCTTCTGGCTGCCGACCATCCTGCGCGACACCGGCGTGAAGGACACCTATCAAATCGGCTGGCTGATGGTGATCCCGAACGCGGCGGCCGTGCTGGCGACGCTGTATTGCGGCGCCAGCTCGGACCGCACCCGCGAGCGCCGCTGGCACATCGTGGTGCCGTTCGCCGTGGCGGCCGTGTCGTTGGCGATCGCGGCGTCGTCCTCGCACGGCACGCTGATGACGCTGGTGCTGTTCTCGCTCGTCAACGCCGGTGCGGCGGCGGCGATGCCGGTGGTGTGGTCGCTGCCGTCGATGTTCCTGAAGGGCGCGGCGGCCGCGGGCGGCATCGCGTTCGCCTGCTCGCTGGCGAACCTGGGCGGCTTCGGCAGCACCTACTTCATCGGCTGGCTGCGCGACACGTTCCATTCGCAAAGCGCCGGGCTGTACGGCTTCGCCGTCTGCATGCTGGTGGGCTGCGCGCTGGCGCTCGCCTATCCGAAGCAGCTCGTGAACCGCTGATCGAATAAAAAACGGGCGGCGAAAGCTCGCCGCCCGCACAACACACTCTCACTTCAACCACCGATACCACACACACGTACTACACCGTTTCGCTACGGGAACGACAGGGACGACAGGTACAACGGGGGACTTCGGTTACCGCCTTTCACCGCACGTCGCGCGGCGCCTCGAACCCGATCATTTCGCATGACTGAACGATCGGGGAGCGCCTGCCGCGACATATTCCGCTTCGCTTACGGATGGGCGTACATCGCGTTCCAGTCCGCCTTCGAGACGCCACGGCCGGCCGGGCTGCCCGATTGAACCCGGTTGCTCACGCCACCGTAGCCGCTCGTGTCGCCGCCGTTCATCGCGGCGACCTTGCGTTCCGCGGCCTGGATGTCGTCCGGGTAGTTCGGATCGGCGCCGACGCCGGGACGCCAGCCGGCCTTTTCCAGTTGCACCAGTTGGGCGCGCACTTCGGCACGCGTCACGGGGCCGTTCGATTGGGCCTGGGCAAATGAAGCAACGGGCACGACGAGCGCGGCGGCAACGGCAACAGCTTGAATAAGGTTCTTCATGATCGATACCTCCTGGGTTTGTGCATTCGGTCGACTGTGTTGCTCAACCGATGGACGAAGTGTAGGCCGGTCGATCCCTAGGGTTAACACCTAAATCGTGATTACAGAGTTCCTCGATTCAGAACAATAAAGCGCAAGGCCCGATGTAGTAAGGCTCCCAGCCCGATCGGCCCGAGCCATTGCACGCGCCGCCCTTTCAAAGCTTTCGACCATCACGCATCGGCGGCGGCCGCCGCCACGCATTCGGCGAACGTCGTCACCGCCGCCGGCCGCTCGCCCGCCGCGCGTTCCACGTAGCCGATCTCGCGCGCCGGCACCTCGCCGTCGAGCGGCAGCACCGCCACCGTCTTCGGAATCCGCAACGCCGCGGCCTGCGGCACCAGCGCCACCCCTACTCCACGCCCCACCAGTTCGACGATCGCCTGCAGTTCGTCGAGTTCCACCACGTCCTGCACGTTGATGCGCTGCTTGCGCAGCCAGCGCTCGACCAGCCGCCCGCCGAACGAATTGCGGTCGTAGCGCACGAACGGCTCGCTCTTGAGCAGGGCGCGCCAATCGTCGTGGCGCTGCGCGCGCGGCACGAGCAGCGCGAACGGCTCCTGCGTCAGCGCGCGCCAGCGCAGTTCGGCCGGCAGCGCGAACGGCGGCTTGATCAGCACCGCGCCGTCCACCTCGCCCGAATCGACCTGCGCGAGCAGGTTCAGCGACACGCCCGGGATCACCCGCACGCGCCAGCCCGGCGCGCGCTCGCGAAACAGCGCGATGGCCTGCACCAGCAGCAGCGTCTGCGCCGAAGCGATCGCGCCGATCCGCAGCAAGCCGGTGTCCTGCTCGGCGCCGCCCTCGTCGGCGAGCCGCGCGTAGGCCGCCAGCAATTCCTCGGCGCGCTCCACGGTGCGCCGTCCGGCCGCGTTCAGCGTGGCCGAGCGCCCGGTGCGGTCGAACAGCGCGAAGCCGAGTTCGTCCTCCAGCCGCTGGATCTGCGCGCTGACCGCCGATTGCGTCAGCCCGACCTGCGAACCGGCGCGCGCGAACGTGCCGTAGCGCACCACGGAAAGAAAGGTTTTCAGCTCGCGAATCATGGTCGATTGATCAAAAAAATTTTAGGTAAGTCACAAAATATATCGTTTTCCAGCGAATTTTGTCATACCTAGACTGTTTCTCATGCCGCGTGACACGGTTGGCGAATCCGCCGCCGGCACGCTCCCCCACTGGCTCGATACGGAATACGCCATGAGCGATACGACCCTTTCCCAGCCGCCGTTCCATCTGGCGTTCCCGGTTCACAGCATCGCCAGCGCGCGCGAGTTCTACGGCGAGCTGCTCGGTTGCCCCGAAGGCCGCAGCTCGGCAGAATGGGTGGACTTCAATTTCTACGGACACCAGATCGTCGCCCACCTCGCGCCCGACGAATGCGGCCATCGCCACACCAGCGCGGTGGACGGCGACGCCGTGCCGGTGCGCCACTTCGGCGCCGTGCTGTCGATGGCGCAATGGGAAGCGGCGGCCGACAAGCTGAAGGCCGCCGGCATGAAGTTCATCATCGAGCCGCACGTGCGCTTCAAGGGCGAAGTGGGCGAACAGGCCACCATGTTCTTCCTCGACCCGTCGGGCAACGCGCTCGAATTCAAGGCGTTCGCGAACATCGAATCGCTGTTCGCCAAGTAAGCGCGACGCGGCGGGGGCGGTGCGCCCTCGCCGGTTTTCCCACGCATCCGGCCGCTGCCATGACCCGCCCCACTGACGACGACGATCGCCCCGCCCCGGCCGCCGCCGAGCCGTTGACCGAGGTTCGCTGGACGCTCGCGCCCTCGGGCGAGCGCCTGCTGATGGTCGATCTGCACGCGCCGGACCTGCGCCGCGCCAATCTGGCCGCGCGTCATGCGGCGGCGGCCATCGCGCAGGCGCGCCTGCCGTTCGTGGTGGATATCGTGCCGGCGATGGCCACGGTCGGCATCCATTACGCGCTCGAACGGGTGCCGTTCAAGCGCGCCGATGCCTCTCCGTACGCAGTGGTGGAGCGGCTGATCGGCGCGTGCCTCGACGCGGCCTGGCAAGGCGGCGACGCCACGGCCGATGCCGCGCGGCACGCGAACGCGTCGAGCCGCATCGTCGAGATTCCGGTGTGCTACGGCGGCCTGCACGGCCCCGATCTGGCGGGCGTCGCGCAGTCGTGCGGCCTGTCGGAATCCGAACTGATTCGCCTGCACAGCGACACGCTGGTGGACGTCATGATGCTCGGCTTCGCGCCGGGCCACCCGTATCTCGGCCTGTTCGATCCGGCGCTGGCGGTGGCGCGGCGCGCGACGCCGCGCACCTCGGTGGCGTCCGGCTCGGTGGGTCTCGCCAACCGGCAATCGGTGATCTATCCGACCATGCTGCCGGGCGGTTGGAACGTGATCGGCCGCACCCCGCTCGCGCTGTTCGACGCCGAGCGCGACGCGCCCTGCCTCGTCACGGCCGGCGACCGCGTGCGCTTCGTGCCGATCGACGAAGACACGTTTCGGGCTGCCAACGAACACGCCCCGAGGAAAGCCGCATGACGATCGAAGTGATCCGCCCCGGCGCGCTGTCCAGCTTTCAGGATCTCGGCCGCACCGGTTACCAGCATCTCGGCGTGCCGGCCAACGGCGCGATGGACGAACACGCGCACCGGCTCGCCAACGCGCTGGTCGGCAACGCGCCCGGCGACGCCACGCTCGAAATCACGCTGACCGGCCCGACGCTGCGCTTTCATCGTGCGGCGGTGATCGCCGTATGCGGCGCGGATCTCGATGCCTGGCTCGACGACCGACCGCTGCCGCGCGATCGCGCGACGGTCGCGCCGGTGGGCAGCACGCTCGGCTTCGAGCGCCGCCGCAGCGGCGTGCGCGCGTATCTGGCGGTGCGCGGCGGCTTCGCGCTGGCCACGCCGATGGGCAGCGCCAGCACCGCGCTGCGCGCCGGCTACGGCGGCCTGCGCGGCCGCGCGCTGCGCCGTGGCGACACGCTGGCGATGCGCGAACGCTATCCGTCGTTCCGCGAACGCGACGGCTTCGGCCCGGTGTTCGCCGACGGCGTGCTGCGCGAGGCCGGCGAGCCGCTGCGGATCGTGGCCGGCCGCGAATGGGCGCGCTTCAGCAGCGACGCGCACGCCACCCTGCTCGGCACCGCCTATCGCGTGTCCGCGCAATCGGATCGGATGGGCTACCGGCTCGAAGGCGCGCCGCTCGCGCTGGCCGCGCCGTTCGAGGCCGCCTCGGAAGCGCTCGCGTTCGGCACCGTGCAGGTGCCGCCCGACGGCCAGCCGATCGTGCTGATGGCCGACCGCCAGACCACCGGCGGTTACCCGAAGATCGCGCAGGTGTGCGCGGTCGACCTGCCGCGCCTCGCGCAAGCCTCGCCCGGCGAGGCGCTGCGTTTCGAGCGGATCGAACTGGCCGACGCGCAGCGCCTCGCGCTCGCGCAGGCACGCGGCTTCGCCGCCTGGGAGCAAGGCCATGCGCACTGAACTCGATTTCAACAGCGACCTGGGCGAGAGCTTCGGCATCTACCGGCTCGGCGACGACGCCGCGGTGCTGCCGCACGTCAGCTCGGCCAATATCGCCTGCGGCTTCCACGCCGGCGACCCGCGCACCATCGCGCGCACCGTGCAGGCGGCCCGCGCGGCCGGCGCGGCGATCGGCGCGCATCCGGGCTTCCCGGATCTGCCCGGCTTCGGCCGCCGCGACATGCAATTGAGCGCCGACGAGCTGTACGCGATCACCGTCTACCAGGTCGGCGCGGTCAAGGCGTTCGCCGAGGCGGCCGGCGCGCGGCTCGCGCACGTCAAGCCGCACGGCGCGCTCTACAACCTCGCCGCGCGCCGCCGCGAGATCGCCGAGCCGATCTGCGCGGCGGTGCGCGATGTGGACCCCGCGCTGGTGTTCTACGCGCTGGCCGGCTCGGTGATGGTGGACGCCGCGCGCGACGCGGGCCTGCGCGTCGCGCAGGAAGTGTTCGCCGACCGCACCTACCAGGACGACGGCTCGCTGACGCCGCGCGGCGACCCGCGCGCGCTGATCACCGATGCGGACACCGCGATCCGCCAGGTGTTCGGCATGCTGCACGACGGCGTGGTGCATTCCGTGAACGGCGTGGCGATCCCGATCGAACCCGACACGCTCTGCATCCACGGCGACCAGCCCGGCGCGGCCGCGTTCGCGCAGCGGATTCGCGCCGCGCTCGACGCGGCCGGCATCGCGGTGCGGCCGCCGGCATTCGATCCTCACGGCGCGCTCGCCATCACGCACTAGTTTCATCGCTTCGTTCGATCCCCACGCCGGCATACCGACATGCCGGCCAGCCATTAATCAGGAGTCCAGATGTTGAACGCAAGCACGGCAGAGCTTCAGGCGGCGCCGCTGGAACCGGACGCATCCGGCGCCACCGCCCGCGCGATCGCACGCAAGGCCGCGCTGGCGGCGGCCGCCGGCACGGCGATCGAATACTACGAATTCGGTGTGTACGGCTACATGGCGGCGCTGATCGGCCCGCTGTTCTTTCCGGCCGACAACCCCACCGCCGCGCTGCTGTCGATCCTCGCGATCTTCGGCAGCGCGTTCCTGATGCGGCCGATCGGCGGCGTCGTGCTGGGCCGGTTCGGCGACCGCGTCGGCCGGCGCGCCGTGCTGCTGGTGACGGTGATCGGGATGGGCGTCGCCACCGCGGCGGTCGGCCTGCTGCCCACCGCGGCCACCGCCGGCGTGGCCGCGCCCATCGCGCTGCTCGCGGCGCGGCTCGCGCAGGGCTTCTTCTCGGGCGCGGAAGTGACGGGCGCGGCGGCCTATCTGGCGGAATCCGCACCGCGCGGCCGGCGCGGCTTCTACGGCGCGTTCACGCCGGTGGGCGTGGCGATCGGCGGCGCGCTGGCCGCGATCGTCTGCAGCCTGACCACCGCGTTCGTCGGCGCGGAGCAGATGCATGCGGGCGGCTGGCGCATTCCGTTCCTGATGGCGATCCCGTTCGTGCTGCTGTCGGCGCTGATCCGCAAGCGCGTCGACGAATCGGTGGCGTTCCGCCAGGCCGCCGCGCGCCACGAGCCGGCCAAGGCGCCGCTCGCCGAGGTGTTCGCGCGGCATCGCGCGGCGCTGCTCAAGGTATTCCTGATCTCGTTCGGCCAGAACGCGGGCTACTGGGTCGGCTTCGTGTTCATGAACATCTACCTGACCACCTACCTCAAGTACGACAAGGTGAGCGTGTTCGCGCTGATGGCCTGCATCAGCCTGGCGATGGCCGTCATGATGCCGCTGTGGGGCGGGCTGTCGGACCGCATCGGGCGGCGCCGCGTGCTGATCGCCGGCTTCGTGGGTTACGTGGTGCTGATCTTCCCGATGATGGTGCTGATGAACCGGCACAGCTTCGCGCTGGCCGCGCTCGCGATGTTCGTGGTGGCGCTGCCCATGCCGGCCGTGCAATCGGTGGGCTACCCGACCTACGCCGAACAATTCCCGACGCGGGTGCGCTATACCGGCATGGCGTTCAGCTTCAACTTCGGCGCGATGCTCGGCGGCGGCGTGACGCCCTACCTCGCCACCGCGCTGATCGGCGCGACCGGCAACCTGATGTCGCCCGCGTTCCTGCTGGTGGGCGCGATGCTGATCGGCGGCGTGGCGCTGCTGGCGATGCGCGAGACGGCCAACGCCGCGCTCGACTGATCCGACCCACCCCTCGACGCCACCCGGCTGGAGACCATGACCGAGATCGCTTCCCCGCCCCCGCCCGAGGCGGCCCTGAACACGCCGCACGGCGCGCGCCTGGCGTTTCGCGCCGGCTACGACGGCAACACCAGCGGCGCGGCCCCGGGCCACGCGCAGGGCAACCTCGTGATCCTGCCCGCCGCCTATGCGAACGATTTCGCCGCCTACTGCCGCGCCAACCCCGTGCCGTGCCCGCTGATCGGCATGACCGAGCCGGGCGACCCGCACCTGCCCGCGCTCGGCGCCGATCTCGACCTGCGCACCGACCTGCCGCGCTATCGCGTCTGGCGCGACGGCGTGCTGGTGGACGAGCCGCGCGAGATCCGCGCGCTGTGGCAGGACGATTTCGTCGGCTTCGTGATCGGCTGTTCGCTGTCGTTCGAGTTCGCGCTCGAACAGGCCGGGCTGCGCGTGCGCCACGTGGACGAGCGCAAGGTCGTGCCGATGTATCGCAGCGCGCTGCAGACCGTGCCGGTCGGGCCGTTTCGCGGGCCGACCGTGGTGTCGATGCGGCCCTACACGGCCGAGGAGACCGCGATCGCGTTCGAGGTGTGCGCGAAGCTGCCGGGCGCGCACGGCGCGCCGCTCCATGTCGGCGATCCGGCCGCGATCGGCATCGCCGACGTGAGCCGCCCCGACGAGGGCGAACCGACCGAGATCCGCGCCGGCGAGCAGCCGGTGTTCTGGGGCTGCGGGGTCACGCCGCAGGCGGCCGTGATCGAGGCGCGGCCGTCGATCTGCATCACGCACGCGCCGGGCTACATGCTGGTGTGCGATCCGCGCGTGGAGGCGTTGCGGTTGGTGTGACGGGTCGCAGGCGCCCGCCTCACGCGCAGGCCACCGCCGCCGCGCTTCGCGCCTGCCACGCCCGCGCGGCCCGCGACACGCCGGGCCGCCCGAGCGCGGCCGAGATGGTTTCGCCGGCCGCCACCAGCCGCCCCAGATCGATGCCGGTTTCGATCCCCAGCCCATCGCACAGATAAACCAGGTCCTCGCTCGCCAGGTTGCCGGTGACGCCCGGCGAATACGGGCAGCCGCCGATCCCCGACACCGACGCGTCGAACACGGCCACCCCGGCCTGCAGCGCCGCGAACACGTTCGCCACCGCCATCCCCCAGGTGTCGTGGAAGTGCCCGGCCAGCGCGGCCACCGGCACCTCGCGCACGCAGGCGTCGAGCATGCGCCGGGTGGCCAGCGGCGTGCCGCGCCCGACGGTGTCGCCGAGGCTGATCTCGTGGCAGCCCATCCGGTACAGCTCGCCCGCCACGGCGGCCACCTGAGCCGGGGCCACTTCGCCCTCGTACGGGCAGCCGAGCACGCACGACACGTAGCCGCGCACCGGCACGCCGGCCTGCCGCGCCTGCTCGATCACCGGCACGAAGCGCGCGAGGCTCTCGGCGATGCTGCACTGGATATTCGCCCGCGAGAAGCTTTCGGACGCCGCCGCGAACACCGCCACCTCGTCGCAGCGCGCCGCCAGCGCCGCCTCCAGCCCGCGCAGGTTCGGCACCAGCGCCGACAGCACCGCATCGCCGCGGCCCGCCGCGTTGGCCACGCCAGCGAGCACCTGCGCGCCGTCGGCCATCTGCGGCACCCATTTCGGCGACACGAACGAGGCGGCCTCGATATGCCTGGCGCCCGCGTCGAGCAGGCGTTCGATCAGGCCGATCTTGGTTGCGGTCGCAACGAACGCGGCTTCGTTCTGCAGGCCGTCGCGCGGGCCGACCTCGACGAGCTTCACGCGCGCCGGAAGCGGCACGCCGCTTGCGTCGGGCACGCGGCGTGCGCCGGGCGCGGTTGAGTCGCGCGGTTGGGGATGGTCGGGTTGCATGGTGTCGTCCTCCGGATCGTGTCGTTGGCATGTCGGTCATCGGCGGGCGCGCCGGGCCCCGCGCACCGACTATCGTCCGGCCCGGCCCGCGCGGCAAGGCACGGTTCGCGGCGACAGTGGCGCACTGTCATGGTGACAGCGGCCGGGGCAAGGCAGCGAAGCGAAGCAACGAAGCGCGTTCTCGCGCGTGCTCGACAATTCTGACGATTTCCTTTCATCGCCGGCCGCCCGAACGCCCCGCGCTGCGTGCGGAACCAAACGGGTCCGGACGCAATCATGTTAACGTCCTGCCACCGCCTTCCAGACGGGCCGCCGTGCCGCGTGCCCCATTCACACCCTATGCGACAGATCCTGATCGGCTGGCTGCTCGCCATTGTCGTCTCGGCGGCCCATGCCGCCGCCCCTGCCCCGGCATCCGCAAACTCGGACGCCGTGCCGCCGCTCACCCCGCAGCAGGCCCAGCAAGCGCTTTCGGTGCTCGAGAACGTGCATCAGCGTACGCAGTTCGAAGCCACGCTGCGCGCGATCGCGGCAGCCGGCGCCTTGAGCACGCCCGTGCCCGCCAGTGCGGCATCGGCGGCCAGCGCCGGTTCGGCCGCGTCGGCCGCCGCCGCGGCCTCCACGCCCGCGGCGCTGCAAACCAACGGCCTCGCGTCGCAACTGGTGCGCCAGGGCGCACATTGGGCCGCGCAGATCGGCGGCGCGCTGCGCGATTCGATGCATTCGCTGCTCGACATCGGCTCGGTCGGCAGCTGGTGGCATGCCAAGCTCACGCACGGCACCGAGCGCGCCGAATTCCTCGATTTCGTGAAGCTGATCCTCGCGGCGCTGCTGCCGGCGCTCGCGGTCGAATGGCTGGCGCGCCGGCTGCTGCGGCGTGCGCTGGCCGCGCTCGCCGCACGCCGCGCGGGCCACGACCCTCACGACGACGAAGCCGACAGCACCGCGGCCTCGAACGCCTCCGGCGCAGCCGCCGAGGCGCAGGCCGAGGCTCGCGTCGAAGCGCGCGCGCAGGCGGACCGCGCCGCGCTCGGCGCCAACGACGCGGACGTATCCGCCACCGCCGCCAACGCCTCGCTCGACCCGCAGCACATCGCCCACGCCAGCCGAGGGCGCGGCCACGCGCTGCGCCACAGTTCGGCGCTGCGCCGCATGCCGCGCGCGCTGATCAGCCTGGCGCTGCGCTCGGTGCCGGTGCTGGTGTTCGTCGGCGTGGCCACGCTCACGATGTCGGCGCTGACCGACGACGACACGCCGCCCGCCAATGCGGTCAGTTCGCTGATCGACATCTACGTGATCTGCCGGATGGTGGCGATCGTCTCGCGGCTGTTCTTCCAGCCCGATGCGCCGCACCTGCGCCTGCTCCATATCGACGATCGCTGGGCCGCGTTCACGCAGCACTGGATTCGCCGGATCGGGCTGGTGGTGGGCGGCTGCGCGGCCGCGGTGGAAACCGCCGCGAGCTTCGGCCTCAGCGAGGCCGGGCACCTGGCGCTGCTCAAGGCGGTGGCGCTGATCGGCCACGTCATGGTATCGATCCTGATCCTGCAATGCAGCCGGCCGGTGGCCGCGCGGATTCGCGCGCACTGCGCCGGGCAGCCGTCGCTGGCGCTGCTCGGCAACGCGCTGGCCGATGCCTGGGCGCCCGTCACGGTGTTCGTGGTGATGGCGCTGTGGTTCGTCTGGGCGCTCGACGTGCACAACGGCTATCACGTCCTGATCTCGCTCGGCGGCCGCTCGATCGCGGTCATGATCGGCATGCGGATCGTCGCGATTCTGGTGTTCGGCGCGCTGGCCCGGCTGTTCGAGCGGCGCGACGCCGACAGCGGCACGGTGGTGCATCGCCATGCGTACCGCTACTACCCGCTGCTGCGCCAGATCGTCTCGGGCGTGGTGGCCGTCGTGACGATCATCGCGCTGCTGCAGATCTGGGGCGTGCCGGTGCTGCGCGCGTTCGAATCGGGCACCATCGTCCACCGGCTCGCCTCGGCGCTGGTGACGATCGCGATCGCGGCGGTGGTGGCGCTGTTCGTGTGGGAGGCGGCCAACATCGGCATCGAGCGCCGCCTCGACAGTTGGACCCGGCAGGGCAACCTGGTGCGCGCCGCGCGCCTGCGCACGCTGCTGCCGATGCTGCGCTCGCTGCTGTTCATCCTGATCCTGCTGGTGGTGGTGCTGACCGGCCTGTCCGAGCTGGGCGTCAACGTCGGGCCGCTGCTGGCCGGCGCGAGCATCTTCGGCGTGGCGCTCGGCTTCGGCTCGCAAAAGCTCGTGCAGGATTTCATCACCGGCATCTTCCTGTTGATGGAAAACGCCATGCAGGTCGGCGACTGGGTCACGCTGGCGGGCGTGTCGGGCACGGTGGAATATTTGTCGATCCGCACCGTGCGGTTGCGCGCCGGCGACGGCTCGCTGCACACCGTGCCGTTCAGCTCGGTATCCACCGTCAACAACACCAATCGCGGGCTGGGCAACGCGGCGGTCAAGGTCAGCGTGCAGTACGGCGAGGATCTCGACGCGGCCGTGGCCACGCTCAAGGAGATCGGCGCGGCGTTGCGCGTCGATCCGCAATACAAGGACGGCATCCTGTCGGACTTCAGCTATTGGGGCGTCGATTCGGTGGACGGCGCGTCGATCGCGCTGTCGGGGCAGATCCAGTGCAAGGACACCACGCGCTGGGGCGTGCAGCGCGAGTTCAACCGCCGCATCGCCGAGACGTTCCGCGAGCGCGGCATCCGCATCGCCAACCCGCAGCGCAACGTGCTGACGCGCGAATCGCACGACGGCGCGATTCCGCCCGACGCCGATCCCGACACGCCCGCCGACAAGGAATCGGGCCAGGCGGCCGGCTCGCCGCTCGACGCGCCGCCGCCGACGCGCAGTTGAACGGACGGCCTCCGCGATGGAGCGGGGGCCTGACGATGAGGTAACGAACTTGAGGGGCGCACCGCGCAGGATCGCGGTGCGCCCCTCGCCATTTCAGGCACGGGGGGCGGCGCGTTTGGCGTATTTCGCGTTCCTGGCCTCCTTGCCTTCCTTGGCGTCGGCCTTGGCGCCCTTTGCCTCCTTGGCGCTCTTCGCGTCATCCTTGGGGCCCTTCGCCTCCTTGGCGCCCTTCGCGTCGCCCTCCGCTTCCCTGGCGTCCCGGCCCTCCCTCGCTTCCCCCTCCGCCTCCACCCCGAAACCCGGCGCGAACGCCTCGCGCAGATACGCGACAAACGCCGTCACCACGCGCGGCACATGCGTCGCGTAAGGACGCACCGCCAGCAATTGCTCGGCGAACACGCCCACCGGCCGCCACTCGGGCAGCACGCGCACCAGCGTGCCGGCGCGCAGCGCGGCCACGGCCGAGAAATCGGGCAGCAGCGCGATGCCGAGATCGTCGAGCGCCGCATCGCGCAGCACCTCGCTGTTGTTGGCACACAGCGGCCCGGCGATCGGCGTGGTGACGCGCGCCGCGCGCGTGCGGCGCGTGCCGGCCCGCTCGAAGCTCCAGGCCGTCGACCCGTGGCTGCGCGGGTAATAGAGGCAATCGTGCCCGACCAGATCCTCGGGCCGGGCCGGCGCGCCGCGCTTCGCCAGATAACCGGGCGTGGCCACCAGCACCGACACCGTGCGGCACAGCTTCCAGGCCACGTGCGTATCGGGCGCGGCGGCGCTGTGGCGGATCGCCAGATCGAAGCCCTCGGTGGCGAGCGACACGAGCCGGTCCGACACGTCGAGCTGCACGCGCGCCTCCGGGTGGCGGCGGCTGAATTCGGCCAGGCGCGGCGCCAGGTGCTGGCGCGCCAGCGCCACCGGCGCACTCACGCGCAGGCTGCCGCGCACCACCTCGGCCGTGTCGCGCACGCCCGAGAAGCTCTGCGCGATGCGTTCGTAGAGCGGCCGGGTTTCCTCCACCAAGCGCAGCCCCGCCTCGGTCAGCCGCACGCTGCGCGTGGTGCGCTGCACCAGCGGCACGCCGGCGGCGCGCTCCAGCTCGGCGATCTTCAGGCTGACCGCGGCCTTGCTGACGCCGAGCCGCCCGGCCGCGCCCGTGTAGCTGCCCTGGTCGGCCAGCACCGTGAGCCAGTGCAGGTGAGCCCACAGGCTCTCGATTTGGTCGATGTTCATCGCGTGATTGTTCAGAAATTTAAACAATGATTTCATCGGCAGTGTATATCCATCGGGCGGCGCGGCTCCTACACTGCACAGCACTGACCGGCCACGCCCGGCAATCCACCCAGGAGGAGCCCATGAATCCGTACACCGATCGCACCGACGTCGAACACTTCATCGACGGCCAGCGCACCGCCAGCCACGGCACGCGCACGCAGGCCGTCTACAACCCGGCCACCGGCGAGGTGGCTCGCACGCTGCGCCTGGGCGACACGCGCGACGTCGATGCGGCCGTCGAATCGGCCAAGCGCGCGTTCGCGGGCTGGAGCAACACGCCGGCAATCCGCCGCGCGCGCGTCATGCTGCGCTTCCTCGAACTGATGAACCAGCGCCGCGACGAGCTGGCCGCGATCATCGTGGCCGAGCACGGCAAGGTGTTCAGCGATGCGCAGGGCGAAGTCTCGCGCGGCATCGACGTGATCGAATTCGCCTGCGGCATCCCGCAACTGCTCAAGGGCGACTACACCGAGCAGGTCTCCACCGGCATCGACAACTGGACCACCCGCCAGGCGCTCGGCGTGGTGGCCGGCATCACGCCGTTCAACTTCCCGTGCATGGTGCCGTGCTGGATGTTCCCGGTCGCGATCGCCGCCGGCAACACGTTCATCCTGAAGCCGAGCGAGCGCGATCCGTCGGCCTCGCTGTTCATGGGCGCGCTGTTCAAGGAAGCCGGCCTGCCGGACGGCGTGTTCAACGTCGTGCAGGGCGACAAGGAAGTGGTCGACGCGCTGCTCCAGCATCGCGACGTGAAGGCGGTCAGCTTCGTCGGCTCCACGCCGATCGCCAACTACATTTACGAAACCGGCGCGAAGAACGGCAAGCGCGTGCAGGCGCTGGGCGGCGCGAAGAACCACATGGTGGTGATGCCCGACGCGGATCTCGACGCCGCCATCGACGGCCTGATCGGCGCGGGCTACGGCTCGGCCGGCGAGCGCTGCATGGCGATCTCGGTGGCGGTGCTGGTGGGCGACGTGGCCGACAAGATCGTGCCGCGCCTGGCCGAACGCGCCCGCGCGCTGAAGATCGGCAACGGCATGAACGCCGAATCCGAAATGGGCCCGATCGTCACGCGTCAGGCCGTGGAGCGCATCGAGGGCTATGTCGGCCTGGGCGTCGAGGAAGGCGCCACGCTGGTGGTGGACGGCCGCGGTCACCAGGTCGAAGGCCACGAAAACGGCTTCTTCACGGGCGGCACGCTGTTCGACCACGTCACGCCGGAAATGCGCATCTACAAGGAAGAAATCTTCGGCCCGGTGCTGGCCTGCGTGCGCGTGAAGGATCTCGGCGAGGCGATCGACCTGATCAACGCGCACGAATTCGGCAACGGCGTGGCGGTGTACACGCGCGACGGCCATGTGGCGCGCGAATTCGGCCGCCGCATCGAAGTGGGCATGGTGGGCATCAACGTGCCGATCCCGGTGCCGATGGCCTGGCACGGCTTCGGCGGCTGGAAGCGCAGCCTGTTCGGCGACATGCATGCGTACGGCGAGGAAGGCGTGCGCTTCTACACGCGCCAGAAGTCGATCATGCAGCGCTGGAACGAAAGCATCGAGAAGGGCGCGGAGTTCGCGATGCCGACCGCGAAGTAAGCGCGTCGCATGGCTGCCTCGATCGGGGCGGCCACACAGTGATGCCGCCATGAACAAAGCCGGCGATCGCAGCACGCGATCGCCGGCTTTTTCACGTTCGCCGCATCGGCTCGGACGCCGGCGCGGGAAAGATCACCACTCGGCGACGATCTTGCCGAAATGCCCGCCCTGCTCCTGCCAGCGGAACGCCTCGGCCAGCGCGTCGAGCGCGAAGCTGCGGTCGATCACCGGGCGGATCGCGTTGCGTTCGAGCGCGCGCACGTAATCCTGCTGCTGGCGGCGGCTGCCGACGATCAGCCCTTGCAGCCGCGCTTGCTTCGCCATCAGCGCGGCGGTCGGCACCTCGCCCTGCATGCAGGTCAGCACGCCGATCAGCGAGATATGGCCGCCCACCCGCACCGCGTCGATCGACTGCGCGAGCGTGCCCGGGCCGCCCAGCTCGATCACGTGGTCCACGCCGCGCCCGCCGGTCAGCTCGCGCGCCACCGCGCCCCAGCCCGGCGTCTGCCGGTAGTTGATGGTGTGATGCGCGCCGAGCGCGCTGGCGCGGGCCAGCTTCTGGTCGGACGAGGACGTGACGATCACGGTCGCGCCCATCGCGCGGGCGATCTGCAGCGCGGCGATCGACACGCCGCCGGTGCCGAGCGTGAGCACCGTGTCGCCGGCCTTCAGCGCGCCGTCGCCCACCAGCGCGCGCCAGGCGGTCAGCCCGGCCGTGGTGATGGTGGCGCTTTCGGCGTGGCTCCAGCCGCGCGGCGCGTGCGTGAAGGCCTGCGCGGGGCGCACCGCCACCTCGGTCGCGAAGCCGTCCGCGCCGTCGCCGGGCGTGCCGGCGAAGTTGCCCACGGCGCCGAACGCCGCGCCGTCGGCCCAATGCGGGAAGAACAGCGACACCACGGCGTCGCCCGGCGCGAATTCGTCGACGCCCTCGCCCACCGCCTCCACCACGCCCGCGCCGTCGGACATCAGCACGCGGCCGTCGTCGGCCGGCATGCCGCCCTTGGCGACGATCAAATCGTGGAAGTTCAGCGAGGTGGCGTGCAGCCGGACGCGAATCCGGCCGGGCCCCGGCTGGCCGGGATCGGGCAGGTCGCGAATCTCGATGCGGTCGAGCCCGCCCGGTGCGCGCAGGACGGCGGCCTTCATGCGAACCTCCCGATGCGGCGGCCGCCGAGAACGAGCGAGGTGAGCGGACGCGGCGTCAAGGCGGCGCGCGATTGAAGCGAAGCAGGCAGCGTAAGCATGCGGAGGGTTCCTGTGATGGGTCACGGAACACGCGCGGCGGAGGCGGAATATGGCGGTGAATCGCAGCGGTGATTCGTCGCTGTATATCGCTGATGCGGTTCACGGCTGCGGTTCACGGCTGCGGTTCACAGCTGCGAGTCACGACCGCGGTTCACGGCTGCGAGTCACGACTGCTAGTCACGACCGCGGTTCACGACCGCGATTCACGGCTGAAATTCGCACGGCCGCCGCGCGCGGCCAGGGGCACATGATGAACCGCCTCGCGAAACGCTGCTCGGCCGCCATCGAACGCGGCGGACCTCCACCCCGTAGCGGCCCGCAGCCGCCTCCGGCGAGATTGCCGAAACTTGACTACAGTAACGGTCCCGGCGGAACGCCCGCGCCGCCTGATTCGCCGCGCGCGCCGCCACCACCAACCCGCCCCACGCCATGCGTGCGGGCTGCCGCCGCCTCTTTCGGAGAAGATTGCATGAGCCAGGATTCCGTCTACGTTCCCCCGGCCGTCTGGACCCAGCGCGCGCCATCCGGCGGCCATTTCGCGAGCATCAACCGCCCGGTCGCGGGCGCGACCCACGACAAGCCGCTGCCGGTGGGCACGCATCCGCTGCAACTCTATTCGCTGGCCACGCCGAACGGCGTGAAGATCGGCGTGATGCTGGAAGAACTGCTCGCGCTCGGCCACACGGGCGCCGAATACGACGCCTGGCTGGTGCGCATCGGCGACGGCGATCAGTTCGGCAGCGGCTTTGTCGAAGCCAATCCGAACTCGAAGATTCCCGCGCTGGTGGATCACGGCGGCGCGCAGCCGGTGCGCGTGTTCGAATCGGGCTCGATCCTGCTCTACCTCGCCGACAAGTTCGGCGCGCTGGTGCCGAGCGAACCGGCCGCGCGCGCCGAAACGCTGAACTGGCTGTTCTGGCAGATGGGTTCGGCGCCGTACCTCGGCGGCGGCTTCGGCCACTTCTACGCCTATGCGCCCGACAAGCTCGAATATCCGATCGACCGCTTCACGATGGAAACCAAGCGCCAGCTCGACGTGCTGAACCAGTTGCTGGCCGAACGCCCGTATATCGCCGGCAACGCCTACTCGATCGCCGACATCGCGATCTGGCCGTGGTACGGCTGCCTCGCGCTCGGCGAGTTGTACGGTGCGGGCGAATTCCTCAACGTGGTCGAATACACCCACGTGCGCCGCTGGGCCATGCAGATCGCCGAGCGGCCGGCCGTCAAGCGCGGCCGTCGCGTGAACAGCGTGCGCGGCGAGCCGGCCGACCAGCAGCATGAGCGCCACGCCAGCGCAGATCTGGATCGTTTCGCGCCGTTCACGCCGGTTAAATCGGTTACGCGCTAAGTACGAACGGCAGGATGACGAAGCAAGGGCGGTGTATCGGCGGATGCCGGATGCGCCGCCCTTTCGTATGGCTTCGTGGTTTCGTTGCTGCCTTACTCGTCGAACGTGCCGCGATATTCGTCCGACGCATCGGCGCGCGTGTTCAGCTCGAACATCACGCCGCCCGGCGCGCGGCAGAAGAAGCGCGAACCGCGGCCGTTGTTGAACACGGCCGTCTCCATCGCCACGCCCTCGCCCTTGAGCCGCGCGTAGAGCGACTCGACGGCGTCGAGGTCGGGCAGTTCGAACCCGGTGTGGAAGTTGCGCGGCCAGGCCAGCGTTTCGTCGCCGGCGTCGTCGATCACGACGTCGAAGCCGGGGCGCTTGAGGATGTACGAGCGATCCCAGGTGCCGGCGATCGTGAAGCCGAGGTAGCGCTCGAAAAAGCGCGCCGTGGCGGCCGTGTCGGACGAGGGAAAGCTCAGGTGGTTCAGTTTCATGCTGCGGGTCACGTCGGTCATGTCGATGCCTTGCGGGTGCGATGGCGGTGGCCCGATGCCGTACCGCCGACCCGTTCAGAATACGAGCCGGCCCGTGTTGCCGGCTACTCGCATCGGCGCGCGGCGGGCGGGGTGGCGCGGCCCGCGCGGCAGGGCGCGTTGATGCGCCGGGCCGCTTCGTCGGCCTCGCGCTTGCTCACATTCGGCGGCGTGCTTCAGGTTTCACGCCCGGCTTTCCCCCGCCCCTCGATCAAATCCAGCTCGCGCAGATACCCGAACACCGCCGCACGCAAACGCCGCTCCAAACTCGCCACATCGCGCTCGCCACGCGCCCCGGCGCTATCGGTCAGCGCCTGCACGATCTCGCCGAGATCGGCCGCCGCACGGTCGAGCGCGCCGGGGCTCCCGCCCTCGCCCGCCGGCAGCACGCGGCGCAGGATCGTCGTCATCGGCGCTTCCAGCCCGACGCATTCCACCGCATCGCGCAGCGCCGGGCTGTCCTCCTGCTCGTCGAGCAGCCGCGCCAGGTTCGGCCGCTGCAACTGCTGGCGCGCCGTCGCGGCCAGCAGCAGGCCGAGCGCCGCGATGCCGTCCGGCTCGGCCAGCGCGGCGTCCATCTCGTCGAGATAGCACTGCGTTTCGCGCTGCATCAGCGCCACCGTCAGCGCGTCCTTGCCCGGGAAATACTGGTAGAGCGAACCGATGCTGACGCCCGCGCGCTCGGCCACCGCATTGGTGTTGAAGCCGTCCAGGCCGCGCGCCTCCAGCACCTGCGCGGCGGCCTCGACGATCGCGGCCACCGTTTCGGCTGCGCGCGGCTGGGTCGGGGTCTTGCGCGGTTGCAGGCGGGGGCGGGGCTGGCGATCGGTCATGGCGCGGCGGGGAACAGGTCGGGACACGCGCATTGTACAAAGGCGGGCGCGGCCGAAAATGCGCCCGAACCAGGGCCAGGTACAAAAGCCTCGCCGCCTTGTAAAAACGCGCGCCGCCCCGCTCGCAGGCCCGTCGCACAATGCGCCGGGACGCGGCACGCGGCTTGCGCACCTTCAGGGCGTTCGACCTCTCGGCCCGGCTTGCCCCGGCCCCTTTCCGCTTCGGTGGATGACCTCGCCACGACGACGTCATCCGCCCCCTTGACGGAGGATTCCCCATGAAATCGACGCCCAGCCCCACGCCCGGCACCCACAGCGGTCCGCTTGCCGGCTATCGCGAAACCGATTCGAGCGGCGCGCTGCCGCTCGCCGTCCACACGCTCGAAGGCGCAAGCATCAGTGCGCCGGACGGCACCGCAGTCGGCCACCTGAGCGACTTGCTCGTCGATCTGGGCGAGGGTCGCATCACCCACGCACTGATCGCCACGGCCGACGATCGGCACGACCACTTGATCGCCGTGCCCTGGTCGCTGATGTCGGCGGACACCGAAGGCAAGGGCCTGAGCATCGACGCGCCGGCCGAACGCGTGTTCGACGCGCCCGGGTTCGACCGTGATCGTTCGCCGTCCGCTCGCGACAGCGATTGGGCGCAGGCGATCGAGCGCCATTTCGGCTCGCGCGCCTGAACCGGCGGCGGGCAGAGCGCCTATCGCGCGCCGCGCCCGTCGCCTGCCGCCTACCGCCCATCGCGGCCTGCCGCCTGCCAGGCACAGCGGCCTGCTGCCCGGCCGCGCTTACCGCCTGTCGCGTGCCGCGGCCCTCGCCCGTCGCGCACCCTCGCCTGCTGCCCGGCCACGCTGATCGCCTGTCGCGTGCCGCTGCCCTCGCTCGTCGCGCACCCTCGCCTGCTGCCCGGCCACCCGTACTGCCTGCCGCGCACCGTCGTCTACCGCCTACCGCCAGCCGACTATCGCCTACCGCAGACTGCCCGTCGCGCGCCGCCGCCCATCGCCCTCCATCTGACTCAGCGCCCCCGCCCGCAAGGCTCATCGATAGAACGCATACCGCGCCAGATACGGCGTGCTGCCTTCCTGATGCTCGGTCGCGCACGGCGCGGCCGGCATCGCGCCGCCCACCGTGGCAAGCCGCTGCACATGGCGCACCCCGGCCAGCAGGCCCGCGCCGCCCGTGTCGTGCGTTTCCAGCAGCAGTTGCGGGATGCTGCCCGGCGTGGCCGACGGCTGCTGCGCCAGCACGCGGCCGACGATCCGGCTGCCATCCGCCGCCGCCCACGACGGCCCCGCGCCGTGCTGCACGCGCGCCTGGCCGCTCGCGTCGTAGAGCGTGGCCGCCGGCCGCTTGAACACCCAGCCCAGCCGATGCTGCGCGTCGAACTCGCAGGCATAGATCTGCACGCCCGACGCCAACAGCGTCAGCGCCGGCGCGCCGCCGCCCGGCGGTTCGAGCGAAGCGGGCGCCGCCGCCACCGGCGCGACCGATGCGCCCTGCCCCCCGGATTGCGGCGCCGCACACGCGCCGAGCGCCGCCAGCGCCGCGAACGCCATCGCGAAGCGCGCCGCACGCCCCCGCACCGCTACCTGAGCTGCCATCGAATGCCACATGGAAAAACCTCGTCGTTGTAAATGAATGGTGGGAGCCAGCCTGCCCTTCCAGAACGCCTGAGCCCCCCTCGCTATTCCATCTTCCGTACAGCTTATGCAGCCGTGCGGCGCCGCGCGTATCATGTGCGCGCATGGCGGCTGGCCTGGTGGCGAAGCACTTACGAAGTGCTTTCCATTGCTGACGATTCGTCATGCGAACGGTTCGATGATTTTTTTGCATTCCGATGGAATAAGCCCCCACCCCCATGCGTTAAGCAAGGGAGCGGACGACGATGACGACCGCCACTCTTCAACGCATACGACCTGACGAAACCGCCATGAAACTGATCTCCCGCCGTGCCCTGACGATCGCCGCGCTGTCCCTCGGCCTGGCCGCCTCGCTGTCGGCCCAGGCCGAAACGCTGCAAGTCCACGCCGATCTGGCCGCCGCCACCGAAGTGCCGCCGAAGCAGAGCGACGGCCACGGCATGCTGATGGGCAGCTACGACACCGATTCGAAGCAACTGACCTGGCACGTCGACTATTCGGACCTGACCGGCCCGGCCACGATGGCCCACTTCCACGGCCCGGCGCCGGTCGGCAAGAACGCCGGCGTGGTGATCCCGATCGCCACCAAGGATCTGCCGAGCCCGATCGAAGGCCACGCCACGCTGACCCCGGCGCAGGAAGCCGACCTGCTGGCCGGCCGCTGGTACTTCAACGTGCACACGGCCAAGAACCCGGGCGGCGAAATTCGCGGCCAGGTCGCCACCAGCAAGTCCTGATCATCGGCATTCCCGGCCGCCGCCCGCTTCGATGCGGGCGGCGGGCGCGCTACGACCCTCTTCACCAGAGCCTCACCCATGAATTCACGCGCTCCGTCCTCCGCCAGCCCGGCCGTCGAAGCCTCGCCCAGCGTGCCGCGCTACACGCGCACCGCGATGGCGCTGCACTGGCTGATCGCGCTCGGCATCCTCTGCAACGTCGCGATCGCCATCAGCGCCGACTGGATGCCCGACGGCTGGGTGCGCCCGGCCATCGACATCCACAAGTCGATCGGCATCACGGTGCTCGGCCTGGCGATCCTGCGCGTGCTGTGGCGCGTGTCGCACCGCCCGCCCGCGCTGCCGGGCTGGTTCCGCCGCTGGGAGCTGCGCGCCGCGCACCTCGCGCACATCCTGCTGTACGTGCTGATGTTCGCGATGCCGATCACCGGCTGGCTTCATGATTCGGCCTGGGACGGCGCGGCCACCCACCCGATGTCGCTGTACTACGTGATCCCGTGGTTCCGCCTGGGCTTCATCGAGAACCTGCAGCCCGACCTGAAGAACTATCTGCACGGGCTGTTCGGCACGATGCACACCTGGGCCGCCTACGCGCTCTACGTGGTGCTGGCGATGCATGTGCTCGGCGCGCTCAAGCACGAGCTGTTCGATCGCGAATCGGTCCTGCGCCGGATGCTGCCGTGAGCACGCCCTCGTCTGCCCTGACCGTCGCCAAGAGCGCGTCGGCCCGCGCCGCCGCCGCACGCGCCGTGACGGCCGCCGCGCGCGAGGCGCTCGACCTGGCCCGCACCCGCATGTCGCCGCGCCTCACGCCGCGCGGCACCACCCTGATCAGCGTGCTGATCCACGGCGGCGCGATGGCGGTGTGGATCCTGCTGATCACGCGCGCGCTGCTGCCGGGCCTGGTGTCCTGGTCGGTCGGCATCGCGTATGTGATCTACGACACGCTGCTGCTCGCGTTCGTGGCGGTCAAGATCTGGCCGCTGGCCGGCAAGCTGTCGGCCGTGCATGCGCCGGCGCAGCCCGTCCCGGGCCAGCCGCAGCCCACGCTCGGCGTGGTGGTGGCCGCCTACAACGAAGCGCCCGTCATCAAGGTCACGCTCGACGGCCTGTTCGGCCAGACCGAGCCGCTGCACCAGATCGTGTTCGCCGACGACGGCTCGACCGACGACACCATCGCCGTGCTGACCCAGCAATACGGCCTCGTGCAGGCGCCCGACGGCGAACTGAGTGCGCCGAGCACGCTGTATCCCACCTTGCGCTGGCTGCGCGTGCCGCACGGCGGCAAGGCCGCCGCGCTGAACGCCGCGCTGCTGCATGTGGAGACCGACGCCGTGCTGACGGTGGACGCCGACACGCGGCTCGCGCCCGACGCCTGCGCCGCGATGCGTCGCGCGTTCGTGGCCGAGCCTGAGCTGGTGGCCGCCACCGGCATCCTGACGCCGATCTGCGCGCGCGATCTGTCGGGCCGCTTCTTCCAGTGGTTCCAGACCTACGAGTACATCCGCAACTTCATGTCGCGCTTCGCGTGGATGCGCGCCGACAGCCTGCTGCTGATCTCGGGTGCGTTCGCGTGCTTCCGCCGCGACGCGGTGCTGAAGGTGGGCGGCTTCGACGGCGAATGTCTTGTCGAGGATTACGAACTGATTCACCGGCTGCGCCGCTACGCCGTCGAGCAGGGCGAAACCTGGCGGGTGCGCGTGATCGGCGACGCCCACGCACACACCGATGCGCCGGGCACGCTGCGCGCGTTCCTGCGTCAGCGCCGCCGCTGGTTCGCGGGCTTCCTGCAGACGCAGTACTGGAACCGCGACATGACCGGCAACCGCCGCTACGGCCAGCTCGGCCTGCTGATGCTGCCGGTCAAGGCGCTCGACACGCTGCAGCCGATCTACGGCCTGACCGCGATCGCGCTGCTGCTGGTGTTCCTCTGCGAGCACCGCTTCCACACCGCGCTGTCGATCTCGGGCGTGATCGGCGCGAAGATCGCGATCGATTTCGCGTTCCACCTGTGGTCGATCCATCTGTATCGGCGCTGGACCGGCTACCGCGAACAGTCGAGCCTCGCGATCGCGTTCGTCGCTTCGGTGTTCGAACCGTTCAGCTTCCAGGTGCTGCGCCATGCCGGCGCCGCGCTCGGCTGGCTCTACTTCCTGCGCGGCAACCGCCATTGGGGCGTGCAGGAGCGCACCGGGCTGGTGGGCGACAAGAAGTAAGCCCTCCCCTGCGCGACGCGGGCTTCACGCCTCACGCCTCAAGCCTCATTCGTCGCGCAGCGCCTTGCGCATGAAGTAGCGCGACACCCCGGCCGGCTGGCACGGGATCTCCCCGAACACCGTGAAGCCGTGCTTCTCGTAGAAGCGCGGCGCCTGGAACGAGATGGTGTAGAGCACCGCGTGCTCGCAGCCGCGCCGGCGCGCCTCGGCCTGCGCCTGCCGCAGCAGTTCGCTGCCCACGCCGCCCCGGCGCAACGGCTCGGACAGATAGAACATGTCGATGAACAGCACGCCGAGCGAGGTGCGGCCGGTCAGGCCGCCGAGCACCGCACCGGTGGCCGGGTCGGTCACGATCAGGTCGAGCGGGGTGTTGTCGGGCTGGCCCGATTGCGCGTCGTTGTACTGGTTCAGGTGTTGCGCGAGCCAGGCGCGCGCGGCGTCGTGCTGGCCGTCGGCCAGCCGGATCGTGTAAGCGGATTGCGATGTCATGCGGATGAGATGGCGTCGAACGGTGGGACGGCCCGGCTGCCGCATCGCGGCGCCTGGGCTCGGTCGTGTCATCGCGATGAATGCGAGGCGCGCTCATACTGCCACGCCCGGCCCGCTCATGCACCGGCTCGCGCGGCATGCCGACGCCACGGCATCCGTTTCGATTCGATAACGCCTCACCCCGAGGCGGCAACGTCGCTTACGCCGCTTGCACTGTCACCACGCCCCTACCCGCTCAAAGCCGCGTGCGCCCGAACGTCAGCAGCGCCTCGCACAAGGTCTCGACCGCCTCCTCCGTCACCGCGTTGTAGAGCGACGCGCGCAGCCCGCCGATCGAGCGGTGCCCGTCCAGCCCGACGATCCCGTAGCGCCCCGCGTAATCCACGAACGCGTCGTCCATCCAGGCGTCCTTGAACGAGAACGCCACGTTCATGTGCGAGCGCCAGCGCGGCGCGGCGTGGATCGACACGGCGTCGCCGAGCGCGTCGAGCGTCGCGAACAGCCGCGCCGACTTGCGCGCGTTGATCTCGCCCATCGCCGCCAGCCCGCCCACCTCGTCGCGCAGCCAGCGCGACACCAGCGTCAGCACGTAGATCGCGAACACCGGCGGCGTGTTGTAGTTCGAGCCGTGCGCCACATGGATGCGATGGTCGAGCATCGCCGGCAGCCTGGCCGGCACGCGCGCCAGCAGCGAGCGGTGCACGATCGCCACCGTCACGCCCGACGGGCCGAGGTTCTTCTGCGCATGCGCGTAGAGCATCGCGTAGCGATCCATGCGCAGCGGCGCGGACAAAAAATCCGACGACATGTCGGCGATCACCGGCACCGCCAGTTCGGTATCGAGCGCGTCGAACTGCAAACCCTCCACCGTCTCGTTCGACACGTAGTGCAGATAGGCCGCGTGCGGATCGGGCGCGAGCGCGCGCAGGTCGGGCAGATCGACGAAGCCGCGCGCCTCGCCGTCCCACGCCACCGTGGCCGGGCCGACGCTGGCGGCATCGCGCGCGGCGCGGCGGCTCCAGTAGCCGGACACCACGTATTCGGGCGGCGCATGGTCGGGCGTGGCGAAGTTCATCGGGATCATCGCGAACTGCAGGCTGCTGCCGCCCTGCTGGAACGTCAGGGCGTAGTCGTCGGACAGCCCCAGCAGCTCGCGCAGGTTGCGTTCGGCCTCCAGCAGCAGCGCGCGAAACCATTCGGAGCGATGGCTGGTGCCGAGGATCGACAGGCCGGTGTCGGGCAGCGCGACGATCGCGTCGCGCGTCTGGGCCAGCACCACCTCGGGCAGCGCGCCGGGGCCGCCGGAAAAATTGAGGGCGTTGGGATTCGTCATGCTCGTGCGTCAGGAGATTCGGGAGATTCTGGAGATTCGGGAACGTCAGGAGAACCGATGAAACCGTCGGCATCGGCCAAGGCCGCGCGCCGTGTGATCATGGCGAGGAACGCGTCGAACACGCGCTGCATCTGCGGCAGCTTGTACGGGTACAGCGCGGGATCGTCGATGTCGTGCACCACCATCGCGGTGGCCGTCTCGAAGATCAGCAGCGCGCCGTCGCGCGTCTCGGCGCAATCGAGGCCCACGTAATCGAGGCCGGTGCGCACCGCGATGCGCGCGAACGCCTCGCGGTGGCGCACCGCGAAATCGGCATCGAAGCTGGCGAAGCAATGCGCTTCCTCGTCGCGCCGCGACGTGTCGCCGGCCATTTCCGCGTACGGGTAATGGACGATCCAGTGCGACGAAATCCCCATGTGGCACACGAGCGGCACGCCATCGCACATCACGATCCGGTACTTGCGGTAGAGGCCGTCGTCGCTGCGGTAGTCGACGAACGGCGCGACATAGAACGCCTCGTCCGCCATAGCTTGCAGATACGCGTCGAAGTCGGCCGGCGCATCGATGCGCACCAGCCCGCGCCCCGCGTGCGAGCCCACCGGCCGCACGATCAGCGGATAGGCGGCGTTCAGGCCGGCCACCGGCGCACCGTCTCGCGCGGCCTCGGCCAGCCGTTCGCGCGGCACGCGCACCGTCTCGGCCATGCGGATGCCGGGCTGATCGCCGAGCAGCGCGAACGCCGCCTCGCGCGCGGTCGAGCCGATGCGCTGCGGCGCGTTGATCAGCGGGCGCGGGCTGCGCGCGGCCAGCGCCGCCATGCGCGCGAGGCGCGGCGCGTTGGCGTCCGACGCGCAGGCGGCCACCAGCAGCACGTCATGCGGCGGCAACGCGGCGGGCAGCGGCAGCGCGTCGTCCACGTACAGCACGTCCACGTGCAGATCGGCCCGCTCGATCAGGCATTCGAACGGCGTGTTGGCGATCAGGTCGCCGGGCGTCTTCAGCACCAGCAGGCGCGGCGCACCGGGCGACGCGGCGCGCGGCAGCACGTAGTGCTGACGATTCGCGAGCGCCAGTTGCTGCACCTGCGCGGCCGCCTCGGGCTGGTACTTCAGTTCGAGCACGAGCGCGAGTTCGAGCAGCGCATCGGGCTCGTCGCGGGTCTCCAGATAGCGGACCAGTTGCGCGCCGAGCGGCGTGAGGTCCAGCCCCTGCCCGGCCGCGCGCAACAGCTCTGCCAGCCCGAGCGGGCGGTACGGCTCGCCCGCGCCCTCGGTGGCATCTTCGAGGTTCGGCGCCATCGTTCAGCCGCTCCGCTTCGGCGACGGCGCCACGTCGGCGCGGTCGCCGACATAACCGATCCATTCCTCGAACCAGCGCGGCGGCAACGCCGCATCAGGCATATCAGGCATGGCAGGCGGTGGATCGTCCTGCACAAGGCGCGCGATCCGGTGCGCGGCGCGGCACCCGGCATCGCGCCGGCCGGCAACCAGCGTCAACGCGCCGCGACGCGCCGGTTTGAGAGGCACATTCGACATCCGGCAATTCCCCATGAGACGGCCCGGCGCGCGGCGGCGAGCCGGGCACCGTGTGCTGAAATCCGGGCGGGGAGGCGTGCGCGGCGTGGCGCGAGTGCCCCGCTCCGGTCGGCGACCAGCATGCGGGGGCGGGGCTTAACGGATGCTTAACTTCGGCGTTACAACAGAAAAATTCGCAGGAAGATTTGCGCAATCGTGTCTTACACGGGATGCGTCATGCGGCGGTCATACCGGCGCATGCGCCTCGGCCTCGGCACGCGCACACAGGTCGAGCGCGACGTCGACGATCATGTCCTCCTGGCCGCCCACCATCTTGCGGCGGCCCAGCTCGACGAGGATATCGACCGTCTTCAGGCCGTACTTCGCGGCGGCCACCTCGGCATGGCGCAGGAAGCTCGAATACACGCCGGCATAGCCGAGTGCGAGCGTCTCGCGATCGACCCGCACCGGGCGATCCTGCAACGGCCGCACCAGGTCGTCGGCCGCGTCCATCAGGCCGTACAAATCGCAGCCGTGATTCCAGCCGAGCCGCGCGGCCGCCGCCACGAACACCTCCAGCGGCGCGTTGCCGGCACCCGCGCCCATCCCGGCCAGGCTCGCATCGATGCGGTCGCAACCTTCCTCCACCGCCACGATCGAGTTCGCCACGCCGAGGCTCAGGTTGTGGTGAGCGTGGATGCCGGTTTGCGTTTCAGGTTTCAGCACGTCCTTGAACGCGCGGAACCGCTCGCGCACGTCGTTCATGCCGAGCGCGCCGCCCGAATCGACCACGTACACGCAGCTCGCGCCGTAGCTTTCCATCAGCTTGGCCTGCGCGGCCAGCTTCTGCGGCGTGGTCATGTGGCTCATCATCAGGAATCCGACCGAATCCATGCCCAGCTCGCGCGCGTATTCGAGATGCTGGCGCGACACGTCGGCCTCGGTGCAGTGCGTGGCCACGCGTACCACGCGCGCGCCGGCGTCGTAGGCATTGCGCAGGTCGTGCGTGGTGCCGATGCCGGGCAGCAGCAGCGTGGCGATCTTCGCGCGCGTCACGCTCTCGGCCGCCGCCGCGATCCATTCCACGTCGCTGTGCGCGCCGAAGCCGTAGTTGAAGCTGGAGCCTTCGAGGCCGTCGCCGTGCGCCACTTCGAGGCTGTCCACACCGGCCGCGTCGAGCGCGGCGGCGATCGCGCGCACGTTCTCGAGGCTGTACTGATGGCGGATCGCGTGGCTGCCGTCGCGCAGCGTGACGTCCGAGATATAAAGCTTGCGGTCGCTGACGCTCATTGCGCGGTCTCCTTCAGTGCACGCGAGATGCCGGCTTCGATCCGGCGGCGGGCCATCATGTCGCCGCACGCGAGCGCGGCCGAGGTCATGATGTCCAGGTTGCCGGCGTACGACGGCAGGTAATGGGCGGCGCCCTCCACTTCGAGGAACACCGAGGTCTTGATGCCGTGCCGCAGCCCGAGGCCCGGCACGTTGAGCGGCTGGTCGGCCGGGATCGTGTCGAACTGCACGCGCTGCTTCAGGCGATAACCGGGCACGTAGGCCTGCACGCGCGCCACCATCTCGGTGATGCTCTGCTCGATGCGCGCCGTGTCGGCCGCCTCGGACAGCACGAACACCGTATCGCGCATGATCAGCGGCGGCTCGGCCGGGTTCAGCACGATCACCGCCTTGCCGCGCGCCGCGCCGCCGAGCTTCTCGATCGCGGCGCGGGTGGTTTCGGTGAACTCGTCGATATTGGCGCGCGTGCCGGGGCCGGCCGACTTGCTCGAAATCGACGCGACGATCTCCGCGTAATGCACCTTCGCCACCTGCGACACGGCCGCCACGATCGGGATCGTGGCCTGCCCGCCGCACGTCACCATGTTCATGTTCGACGCGTTCTCGGCTTCGAGGTTGATCGCCGGAATCACGTACGGGCCGATCGCGGCCGGCGTCAGGTCGATCACCTGCACGCCGTGCGCCTGCAATACTTCGTCATGCCGAGCATGGGCGCCTGCCGAGGTGGCGTCGAACACCACGTCGATCTGCGCGAACACGTCGAGCCTGAGCAGCCCGTCGAGGCCCTTCGCCGTGGTCGGCACGCCCAGCCGGGCCGCGCGCGCGAGGCCGTCCGAGTTCGGATCGACGCCCACCATCGCGCCCATTTCGAGGTGCCGGCTGTTGCGCATCACCTTGATCATCAAGTCCGTGCCGATATTGCCCGGCCCGATGATGGCCACTTTCACCTTGCGATTCATCATTCACTCCCGTTCGCCGGCGGCCGGCCTTTCTTTCGCCACCGCCGGCATCGCATTCAACGCTTCACATGGAACCCGGCGCTGCCGAGCTGCTCCATCTCGACCGACACGTATTGCCCCGGTGCGATCCACTCGGCCGGCGTCGCGCCGCCCGCCATCACGATCCAGCCGGCCTGCAGCGGCTCGCCGGCCTGCGCCGACAGGCGCGCGGCGGCCACCAGCGAGCGCAGCGGATGGCCGAGCAGCGCGGCGGTCGAGCCGACCTGCACCACGCGGCCGTCGATGTTGAGCGTCAGGCCCAGGTTGCTGAAATCCGTTTTCGGATCGCGCCACGCGCCGATCACGAAACCGCTCGACGACGCGTTGTCGGCGATCACCTCGGGCAACGTGAACTTGAAATCGCGGTAGCGCGAATCGATGATTTCGAGCGCGGGCGCAATCGCCTCGACAGCAGCCAGCGCCTGCGGGCCGGTCACGTCGCCGTCGAGCGCGTGCTTGAGCACGAACGCGATTTCCGGCTCGACGCGCGGGTGCACGAAGCGCGAGAAATCGATCGCGGTGCCCTCCTCGATCTGCATGGCCGAGGTCAGGCGGCCCCAGATCACGTCGGACAGCCCCATCTGCACCATCTTCGCGCGGCTCGTGAAGCCCATCTTCACGCCGACCCGGCGCTCGCCGCGTGCGAGGCGGCGCTCGATCGAGGCGGCCTGGATGCGATACGCGTCGTCGAGCGACAGGCGGTGGGCGGTGTCGAACTGCTCGATCTCGCGCGCCTCGCGCGCGGCGTCGTCGAGCAGGCTCGCGTATTCGGTGATCTGGCTCATTGGCGGGCCTCGCTCGCGGATGCGGTGGAATCGGATTCGAACACGGCGCGCACCGCGCCGAGCCCGTTGATGCGCGCCTCGAAGATGTCGCCCGGCGCAACCGGCACCATCGGCCCAAGCGCGCCCGACAGCACCAGGTCGCCGGCCTTCAGCGGCGTGCCGAGCCGCGCCATCGTGCGCGCGAGCCACACCACCGCGTTGATCGGGTTGCCGAGGCAGGCCGCGCCCGCGCCCACCGACACCGGCTCGCCGCGGCGCTCCATCGCCATGCCGCAGAGGCGCAGGTCGAATTCGGACAGCTTGCGCGGGCGGGTGCCGAGCACGTAGGCCGACGACGATGCGTTGTCGGCGATCGTGTCGGCGATGCGGATGTTCCAGTCGGCGATGCGGCTGCCGACGATTTCGAGCGCCGGCAGCGCGTAGTCGATCGCATCGAGCACGTCGAGCTGGCCGGGGTTGTCCACGGCGATGTCGCGGCCGATCACGAACGCGATTTCCGCTTCGATCTTCGGCTGCATCAGGATCGTCGCCGGAATCGGTTCGCCGTCGCCGAAGCCGAAATCGTCGAACAGCATGCCGAAATCGGGCTGATCCACGCCCAGTTGCTTCTGCACCGCCACCGAGGTCAGGCCGATCTTGCAGCCGACCAGGCGGCGGCCTTCGGCCAGGCGGCGCTCGGTGTTGACGCGCTGGATCGCATAGGCGTCGTCGATCGACAGCCCCTCGAACGTCTCGCGCAGCGGCGCGATCGCGCGCCGCGTGCGGGCGGCGTCGGCCAGCGCGTCGGCGGCCTGGCGGATCGCCTCGGGCGTCATTGTCCGTTCTCCTGAACGTCGGGCTTCGGCGCAGGCATTTCGTCCTTGGTCTGGCCGCCGACGGCCCAGAAGCTGGCGGGCGTGGTGGTGGCGTACACGCGGATGGTGTCGAGCGGCGCGCCCAGCGTTGCGTGCACGGTCTGGGCGACGGCCTTCACGCAGGCCTTGATGGCGGCCTCGTCGCGGCCCTCGATGAGGGAGATATGAACAATCGGCATGATGGGTCTCGGTTCGACAGCGGGGGGAATGAGTGGAAATCGGTCAGACGGCGGTGTGGGTCGGCGGCAAGCGCACGATCGAACCCGGCGCGAGCACGGCGCGCGTGACGTCCTGTTGATTGCCGATGCGCATGCGGGTCTCCATGTAGAACGGCGGCCGGCGGGCGTGCCGTCTCGATGGAACGCATCATATGTGGCGGGCTTGGATACCGTCCAATACCCATTTTTAACGAATCCATACCAGATACGTATGGCTTCATTCCCCGAAGCCGAACAGCCGGCGCGGCGTGTCCCACAGAATCCGGCGGCGCACGGCCGCGTCCGGCACCAGTTCGCCGAACAGCGCCAGCAGCGGCGCGTAGTCCATCCGCTCGGGCGCGCGCAGGAACGGCCAGTCCGAGCCCCACACGCACTGTTCCGGGCCGAATGCGTCGAGCAGCGCGAACAGATACGCGTGCGCATCCTGATACGGATGCGAAAGCTGCGAAAACTTCTGCATACCTGACAATTTCACCGTCACGCGGCCCGTTTCCGCAAGCCGCAGCAAGGCCTGGAACGCGGGCTGGCCGACGCCGTGCGCCACGTCGGGGCGGCCGCAATGATCGATCAGCACGCGTGCACGCGTCGCTTCGATCAGCGGCAGCAGGTGCGGCAACTGATCGCCGGCCACCTGGATCTGCGCGAACAGGCCATGATCGGCCAGCATCGCGAACAGCGCGCCGGCATCGTCGAACACCCCCAGCCCTTCGAGCGCCGGATTGAACGCCACGCCCACCACCCCCGCATCACGCAGCGCGAGCAGCGCGCCGGGCGCGATGTCGTTCTCCACCACCGCCACGCCCTTGAAGCGGCCGCCGCCGTGCGCGATCGCGTCGAGCATGCAGCGGTTGTCGGTGCGGTAGCCGCTGGTCGGGCCGACCAGCAGCGCGTGGCGCACGCCGCATGCATCGAGCACGCGCGTGAACTGCGCGGCGGTGCCGATCTCCTGCTGGCTCGGCCGGTACGGCGTGGTGGGCGAATACGGGAAGCGCCGCGGATCGAAAACGTGGTTATGGCAATCGATTTTCAGTTCGTCGAACAGGTTCATCGTGTCGGGCAGGCAAGCTCGGGGAAGGAAAACCGGGGGCGCAAGCGCCCCGGCGCGGGTGGGCGGCATGGCGCTCATCGTATACGGAAGCCGCTCGGCGCAGCCGGCTTGCCGCCGCCCCGATCTTGCGTTTCAATACGGCAAAACGGCAAAGCGATACCGCAATGGTATCGGCCGCGTGCAAGGAGGCGGGATGGAAATCAAGCAGATGCGCTACTTTCTGGCGCTGGCCGAGGAGCTGAATTTCAGCCGGGCCGCCGAGAAGCTGCATATGGCGCAACCGCCGCTGACGCGGCACATTCGCGCGCTGGAGGAGGAAATCGGCGCGCCGCTGTTCGTTCGCACCACCAAGGGCGCGGAGCTGACCGAGGCCGGCCACGCGCTGCTGGCCGAGGTGCCGAACATCCTGTCGCTGTCGCGCCGCGCCGAGGAGCGCACGCGGCTGGCCGGCCAGGGCTACGTGGGCAGCCTCGACGTGGGCATCTTCAGTTCAGGCATCCTCAACGTCATTCCGCGCCTGCTCGCCGAATTCCATGCCGAGCGGCCGAACGTGAAGATCAGCATCCGCAACCTGTCGAAAGCCGAGCAGATCGCCGCGCTGCGCGAGCGGCGCATCACGATCGGCTTCAACCGGCTGGTGCCCGACGAACCCGATATCGGCGTGGATTGGGTGCAGCGCGAGAAATTCCTGGTGGCGCTGTACGAAGGCCATCCGCTGTGCGCGAAAAAGCGCATCACGCTGCGCGACCTCGATGGCGAACCGATGATCCTCTACCCGAACGCGCCCGTGCACGGCCTCGCGCAAGAGGTGGCGGCGGCGTTTCGCACCGAGGGCGTCGCGCTGCGCGTCGAGCAGGAGGTGGAGGACGTGGTGACGTGCATCGCGTTCGTGTCGAGCCGCTTCGGCGTGTGCGTGACGACCGAATCGGCGGCCAACCTGCGCCTGCCCGGGGTGGTCTATCGGCCGTTGCAGTCGAGCCAGTTGCGCGACATCGAATTGAGCTGCCTGTACCGCAAGCAGGAAAGTTCGCCGATCCTGCTCGCGTTTCTCGACCTGATCCGGCGCACGCGCACGCGCAGCATGCGCGTGGCGTATTGAGCGCCGCCGGGCGGTGCCGGGCTCAGCGTCAGGCCGCGCCCGGCTCGCGAAACGCGTCCACCACGTGCAACGTGTGCGCGTACACCGCGCCCGCGCGCAGCACGACGGCGATCGCATAGGCTTCGTCGAGCGCCGCAGCGTTGCCGGGCGTGGCCAGCGCGGCATCGTGGAAAACCTGCCGGCGCGGCTCGTTCGATTGCGTGTAGGCCGCAGCGGCGGCGGCCACCCACACCAGCCCCGGCGTCAATGCTTCGGTATCGAACACGGCCTGCGCGAAACGCAGGCGCGCGCGGGCGATGTCGCTGCCGCGCAGCGCCGCTTCGTCTTCGATCGCGAGTTGGCCGCCATCGAGCGACACGGCCGCGTCGCCCAGCGATTCGAGCGCGGCGCTCAGGTAGCTGACCGCCAGCGCTTCCTGTTCATTCGCACCGCAGCGCCGCGCGAGCGCCGCATGATGCTCGATGCAGAACGCGCAGCGCGTGACCTGCGCGATCGCGACAGCCACCAGATGCTTGTCCTTCTCCGACAGTTGCCCCGCGCGCCACACCGGCGCCGACATCGCGCGAAACGCCTTCGGGCCGGCGTGCTGCCGTTCGAGCGCGCCGAGAATCCGCGCTTCTTCGTCATGCAGGCGTGAACCGCTCATGATCAACAAGTCCTGTTGGAAAGGGGAATCAACGCGGGCCGGCCAGCGTGGCCTCGCCGCGAACCGGCGCTGCGTCACTACCCGCACCACCACCCGCCGCGCGCCGGGCCGGGTCCGCCGCAGCCAGCACCGCGACCAGGCTCAACACGCCCAACGCTGAAATATAGGCGCAAATCAGCCACGGCGAGCCGCCGCCCACAGCCAGCAGCGCCGCCGCCACGAACGGCGTCAGGCCGCCCGAGATCAGCGTGCCGATCTGGTAGCCGAGCGAGATGCCGCTGTAGCGCACCTCCACCGGAAACTGTTCCGCGAACCAGGCCGCGCCCGGTGCGTAGATCGCGGCGTCGAACACGGCCAGCTCGATCGCGAACACCAGCGGCAGATAACGCAGGTCGCCGTGATCGAGGAACCAGAAGAACGGCCAGACCAGCAGCGAAATGCCCACCACCGCCCAGATCGCGGGCCGTCGGCGGCCGACCCGGTCCGACAGCGCGGCCCACAGCGGCGTGGCGACGATCGCCACCGCCGAGCCCACGATCACCGCGCCGAGCGCATACGAGGCGCCGTTGCGCTTGAGGTTCAGATAGCTGATCGCATAGGTGGTGACGATCGCGTACATGGCCGGCTGCAGCAGCCGCAGGCCGATCGTGACCAGCAGCGCGCGGCGATGATGGCGAAACACTTCCGCCACCGGCAGGCGCTTGAGCCGGCCTTCGGCCTGCGCGGCGAGAAACGGCTCCGGCTCGCGAATGCGCGTGCGCACGAAGATCCCCACCGCCACCAGCACCACGCTGAACAGGAACGGCAGGCGCCAGCCCCAGTCGGAGAACGCCTCGGGCGCGAGCCACGCGCGCACGCCCAGGAAGGTGCCCGACGCGAGCAACATGCCGGCGGCCGAGCCGACCTGCGTGAACGAACCGAGCAGCCCGCGCGTGCGTGCGCTGGCATGTTCGACCGACAACAGCGACGCCCCACCCCACTCCGCGCCGGTGGCGATGCCTTGCAGCAGCCGCAGCGCGACCAGCAGCACGGTGGCCAGCAGGCCCGCCGTGGCGTAGGTCGGCAGCAGCCCGGTCAGCACCGTGGCCACGCCCATCAGCACCAGCGAGAACACCAGCACGCGCTTGCGGCCGATGCGGTCGCCGAAGTGGCCGGCGATCACCGCGCCCACCGGCCGCGCGAAAAAGCCCACGCCGTAGGCCGCGAACGCGCCGAGGATGCCCGCCAGCGGGTTGGTGCTGGGCGGAAAGAATGCATGACTGAAGATCAGCGCCGACGCGGTGCTGTAGATATAGAAGTCGTACCACTCGATGGTGGTGCCGATGAACGCGGCAAAGCCGACGCGCGCGGCGCCCGATTTCGGGCTGCGCGAGGTGGCGGAGGGAGTCGACATGATTCGGCCGGGCGGCAGGAGACAGGAAAAGCCGGCCAGTAAAGCATCGAAACTTTCGTCAACCTAACGATAATTTCTGCTTTGCTTTGCAGTTTCGCGGCGATAACGATATGCCGAACCGGCGATGTCGGCGGCGCGCGCCGCCGCCTAGAATCGCTGGTTTTCCAGCCAGCCACGGGCGCTTTCCGCGATGCCACGTCAACTCCGCTTCAACGCCTTCATGATGAACTGCGTGGCGCATCTCGCGCCGGGGCAATGGACCGCCGAGGCCGATGCCTCGTTCGGCTATCTCGACACCGCGTATTGGGTGGAGATCGCCAAGACGCTCGAAGCGGGCCTGTTCGACGGCCTGTTCCTCGGCGACGTGATCGGCGTGTACGACGTGTTCGGCGACGGCCCGCAAGCCGCGCTGCGCTCGGCCGCGCAGGTGCCGATGAACGATCCGGCCGTGCTGATCCCGCTGCTCGCGCACGCCACCGAGCACCTCGGCTTCGGCCTGACGGTATCGGTGGCCTACGAATCGCCGTACCTGCTCGCGCGCCGCTTCACCACGCTCGACCATTTGAGCCGGGGCCGGGTGGCCTGGAACATCGTCACCTCGTATCTGCAAAGCGGGGCGCGCAATCTCGGCCAGGACGCACTGCGCGCGCACGACGCGCGCTACGAGCGCGCCGACGAATTCATGTCGGTGTGCTACCAGCTCTGGGAAGGCAGTTGGGAAGACGGCGCGGTGCAACGCGATCGCGAGCGCGGCGTGTATGCGGACCCGTCGCGCATTCATGCGATCCGCCACGACGGCCCGCATTTCCGCAGCGAGGGCGTGTTCCAGTGCGAGCCGTCGCCGCAACGCACGCCGTTGCTGTTCCAGGCCGGCGGCTCGGCGCGCGGCACGCGCTTCGCGGCCGAGCACGCCGAGTGCATCTTTCTGGGCGCGCCCACCCGCAAGGGCCTGCAGGCCTCCGCGCGGGCCGCCCGGCAGGCGCTGGCCGATGCCGGCCGCGCGCCCGACAGCGCGAAATTGTTCGCCATGCTGACGGTCATCGTCGACGAAACCGCCGAGCTGGCGCAGGCGCGCCACGCCGCCTGTCGCGCCCGCGCCGATCACGAAGGCGCGCTGGCGCTGCTGTCGGGCTGGACCGGCATCGATCTGTCGCGCTACCGCCCCGACGACACGCTGGCCTATGTCGATACCGATGCCGGCCAATCGGCGCTGGCGTCGTTCAGCAAGCTCGATCCGGAGAAGGTCTGGACCGTGCGCGACGCGGTGGAGTTCGTCGCGATCGGCGGGCGCGGCGCGGTGGTGGTGGGCGATGCGGCGCAGGTGGCCGACGAACTGCAGGCGCTGGCCGAGGACGCGGACCTCGACGGCTTCAACCTGGCCTGGGTCGAGTCGCCGCGCACGTTCGAGGATGTGGTTCGCTGGCTGGTGCCCGAGTTGCAGCGGCGCGGCGCCTACAAGACGCGCTATGAAGCGGGCACGCTGCGCGAAAAGCTGCTGGGCGGTTCGGCGCGCCTGAGCGCGCCGCATGTGGGTGCGAGCTACCGCGTGGCGCGATAGCGCGGGCGGTCCACCCAAGCCTCGCGTCCGTCAAATTTTGACGGTGCGGCGCAAGCCATTTCGCTCGATCGTCATGTTGAGCGAGCCTGCGGGGGTGGTGCTCAATTGGCCACGCGCATCTTCGATCGCCGCTGCCTCAACGCGTTTGCCGTTGATTTCAACGAGGACGTCACCATTCTCGAGGCCGTAACGGCCAAGTTGCTTCGGTTCGTTGTAAAACAATTCGACATGCCCGTTGATAAAACGGATCGCGATGTCGCGCAACGGTTGCGGCTCATCTTGGGTGAAGTGGCTTGCGTCGTAGCAGAATTCCATCGTGCTCGGTACAAACATATAACGATCAAACCGCTCGAGGAAATTCATGCCGAGCATGTTTTCGTTGCCTTGGTTGACGCGCAGACTGCCAATGGGCTGATCGTCGAATAACAGCTTGTTCACGAAGTGATCGCTCAACTGGGAACGGCCGCCCGCCGTAACGGTCGACGACATGACGTCGCCAAGAGACGTAACGGCCTTGTGGTTCGCCAAGTTCGCAAGCGTCGGCCCGGACACGATCGAATGCGTTGCGCCGGTATCGAACATGAAAATCATCCAATCATCGTGAAAGTCGACCCTTACACCGGGCGCCCGGCCGAAGCTATCCTCGTAGGGAACGCAATGGGCGAAGCGCTCGCCGGCCGGTGGCTGGCGCCAGACCGTCAATATGCCGCTGCGGTTATCGGCCAGCCAAGTCAGCTGGCGAAAGATTTCCATGCCGACAATGCCATCGAGCCGTATGCCGGCTGCCTCCGACGCCAACGATAGATCGTGACCGATCCACGGATAGTTGCCCGACACCTCGTAGTTGCCCAGCCTGATTGGCAGCGGCTGCCATAGCTGAATGCGCTCCGGGGCAAGCACGCCGTCCGCCGTCCCCAGGCCTTTCTCCAGTATCGACTTCCGGAACACGATCGGAATCTGATCGTCGCTCGCGTGTCGTGTGATCGACTGAGCGAGCCCGTTGTCGATAAACGTAAAGCTTGCGCCAGTGTCGACGAGAAAGTTATAGGTTTTTCCCGCGATCGAGACGGGCACGACGAACCCGCTGTTCGCCTTGAACCGCACGCTCAGCGCGGGCGTCGTGGCGTCGCGCTGCGGGTCGGCGTGTTCGCCGCACCCCGCCGCGAAAAGCCCGACCGCGCACATGAGCGTAATGCCTGCGAATGCGCGCGACGCGCGACGGTGGGAAGTCCGGGTGACTCGAGTCGACCGCATGGCGCGCCTCCTTCAGTTCCAGCAGTGTGTCGTCGGTGGACGAGATGGGGCGATTTTAGAGCGTGTCGTGGCCGGCATGGAGCGACGGCTCGCGATCGAACCCGGCAGAGGCCTGCGCTCGCGTTTGCCGTGAAGCCGCGGCATAACCTCGGCCGGCAACATCGGCGTTGATGGCGGCGACCCGGCGCGTCAAACGCGGATGCGAACGGTTGATTTCGGTCAGGAAGCCGAATATCGGCGGCACCATCCGCTCCTGCGCGATGAACGCCTCGCAATCCATCTCGGCGTTCAGGCGGCGGCAGCCGCAGCCGAGCATCTGCAACGCGCTGCGCGAGGAAGCCGCATCCTTCGCCAGATAGGTGCCGATCCGGTCGCACGTATATTCGCGCGAGCGCGAATAGGCCTTGCCGAGGAACGGCACCAGGTGGGCCGGCAGCTTGATCATGTTGAGCCACGGGTTCAGGTGGCCGGCCGCGTGATGGCCGATTTCATGTCCGATCACGAAGCGCACCTGCGCGTCGTCGTTCGCTTCCACGAGGGCCGACGTCAGGAACACATACCGCCCGCCGCCGAACAGCCGCCGCGCGAACGCATTGAACACGCCGTTCGAGTTGTAGATGAAGGTTTCGGGCGGCACGGCCAGGCCGATCGCCTCCGAGGCCTCCACCACCATCGCGTGCAAGCGCGGAAACTGCTTCGGGCCGATCAGCACCATGTTGCCGTAGGCGGTGGCGCGATACGCGGCACCGGCCAGCCAATGGAAAATGCCGAACATGATCGCGTATTGCACGAACATCACCGCGAAGGCCCGGTGTTTCGGACTGTCCATCGCCGCGACGACGGATACGTAAATGGCAAACCATAACAACACGCCGCAGATCAGCATCGCCCAGTGATACGGCTTCTCGCGCTTGTTACGGAATTGATTGGCAAGCTTCGACATCGGTTCTCTCCAGGTTCCAGGCTGTTTTACAGACAGCGAACGACGCGAAGCATCGGCCCGATATCGATCCGATATCGATCCCACGCGCGCGGGAGAGCCCGTCCCGTATGGGCGAGCGGATTCCGGACTACCCCCGAGCGGCGATCCGTGCTTGATTGAACGCGCCGCGCTGTTTCATCGAAATTTCATGTGCCCGGCAACAGGCCGGTTCCGGACGCATGCGATTCGTTTGATTTTCTGATAATCCGGTGACGCTGAATCGCGGCACAAATCGGAATGCGCGCTATTACAGCGTAATTGTCGAGGGCACACAAGCGGATACGGCAAGCCCGTCATCCCGGTGCATCGACACCGGCAATAGGAAACCCGCAGGCCGGCAATGCCTCGGGCGTTTCAAGCCATGGGTTGTCCGGCAACGCCGGAGAGAATCAGGCCGGCTGGGTGCTCTCGGCCGCGCCGGCTTCGCAATCGTCCCAGTAGCGGAACGGATCGCGGTGTTGCGGGAAATGCTCGGCGAGCCAGCCCGACAGGCGCTGCCACTCGGGGTGCCGGTTGCCGGTCATGGCCGACCAGATCGACGAGCGTTCGAGGATCTTGCCGGTCGCGCGGTCGCGAATCAGCAGGCTGCCCATGCCGCTCGAACTGTTCGACTGGGTTTCGACCTGGTAGCGCGTGAAAATGCGTACCTCGGCATCCTCGGACCAGCCGTACACGGCGCGCACGGCGTTCGACGCATCGCGCAGCTCGATCGGGCCGGAGGGCGGGCGCACGGCTTTCCAGCCCTCGGGGAACTCGGCCACCACCTCGTGCCCGGCCTCGCGCACCCACCGCACGCGCCAGGCGCGCACGATCGCGGCATGCACCTGCGACACCGACGTATAGCCGGCCGGCAATTCGATCGCGATCGGCAGCGTGATCAGGTTGTCCTTCCAGAGGCGGCTTTCGTCGTCAGGCCGCTGAACCGGCGTGAGCGGGTTGGTGGACATCGGGCTCGGGCCAAACGGGTTGACCGGCTTGCTCGCCGAACGCGTGCCGGTGCCGGTGCTCAGGCCGGCGCCCGGCAGCCCGGCAAAAAGGCGTTCGGCATCCTGGCGAGTCAGTTTGGGTTTTGCTTTCTTCATCTTTCGTCAATTCAATCGTTCGATACCGGTACACAGACCGACATGATGCACCCTGCCCGGCCCGGCGGCCATCCGCACAAGCCTATGGGCCGGTTCGTTTCCACGAGCGGAACAGATCCAGCAGCACCCGCACCTGGCGGCTCGGCACGGCGTCGCGACGCCACACCGCGCCGACATCCATGGTCGGCACCTCGACGCTCAGGTCGCGCCGGCTGATGCGGCTGCCTTCCAGCGACCACGGCCGGTAGACCAGGTCCGACAGGATCGTCACGCCCTCGCCGAGCGCCACCAGGCTGCGCACGGCCTCGATCGACTTGCTCTGCATCCGCACGCGCGGCGCGACGCCGAACTTGCCCCAATAGCGGGCAACCGTCTGGACGTGCTCGTCCATGTCGAGCAGCAGGAAATTCTCTTGGGCGACATCTTCGAGCGTGACGCGCTGCGCTTCGAGCAGCGGGTGGTCGGGCGGCGTCCACAGGCGGCGCGGCGAGCGGATCATCGTCTCGCCCTTCAAATCGTCGTGGAGAGCCGTATTCGACACCAGCAACAGCGCCGCGTCCAGTTCTCCTTCGATTAATTGCTGTTCGATGGTCTCCCGGTCGCGTTCGACCACCTCCACCTGGAGGTTGCGGAACCGGCGCGTGACGACCGACATGATGGCCGGCAATAGATAGGCAGAAATGGTTTCCGTCATGCCGATCCGCGCCAGGCCGGCGATCTGCCCCGGTTCCTCCTGCGCCGCCACCACGGCTTCGTCGACCGACTGGCGGGCCTGCTGCACGTGGCGCAGGAAGCGCATGCCGGCATCGGTCAGGCGCACGCCCTTGGCGTGGCGCGACAGCAGCGGCACGCCCACCGCGTCCTCCAGGTTCTGCAGGGCGATCGTCATCGACGACTGCGAGACGTTGCACAGGTTCGACGATTGCGAGATCTGCCCGGTATCGGCCACCGATACGAAGTAGTCGATCTGGCGCAGCGTGATCTGTCTCGGCATGGCGCGCTCCCGGCGTCGAGATATTGAAAAAAACGATATTGCCGGATCAAAAAGATGAATTTGGCGGCGTTTGTGGTTTCGTAGGATCGTCGCATGGAACCCGATACCGCACCTCCCACGCAGGAAAAGAAGGGCTACTGCACGCTCTGCCGGTCGCGCTGCGGCACGATCAACGTCGTGCGCGGCGATCAGTTGACCGAAGTTCGCCCCGACCGCGAGCACCCCACCGGCCACGCGATGTGCCTGAAAGGCAAATCCGCGCCGGAACTGGTGCACAGCCCGCACCGCGTGCTGCATCCGATGCGCCGCACCGCCCCGAAGGATGCGGCCGACCCCGGCTGGGTGCGGATCGGCTGGGACGAGGCGCTCGACGCGATCGCCGACAGGCTCGGCAGCCTGCGCCGCGAGCACGGCGCGGAATCGGTGGCGTTCGGCGTGACCACCCCGAGCGGCACGCCGATGAGCGACAGCATCGACTGGGTCGAGCGCTTCATCTGGTCGTACGGCAGCCCGAATATCTGCTACGCGACGGAAATCTGCAACTGGCACAAGGACGTGGCGCACGCGTTCACGTTCGGCTGCGGCATGCCCACCGCCGATTACCGGCACGCGGAGGTGATCCTGCTGTGGGGCACCAACCCGGCCAATACCTGGCTCGCGCAGGCCGACGCGATCGCCGCGGGCCGCCGCAACGGCGCGAAGCTGATCGTGGTCGACCCGCGCCCGACCGCGCTGGCCCGCGAGGCCGACGTGTGGCTGCGCGTGCAACCGGGCACCGACGCGGCGCTGGCGATGGGCATCGCGCGGCAACTGATCGCCAGCGGCGCCTACGACGACGCGTTCGTGCGCACCTGGACCAACGCGCCGCTGCTGGTGCGCCGCGACACCGGCCGGTTCCTGCGCGAGCGCGATCTCGATCCGCACGCGGCGGCCAACCGCCATCTGATCTGGAACGCCAGGCAAGGCCGCGCCGAAGCGCTCGGCGAGGAAGCCGCCACCACGCCGGCCGATTTCGCGCTCGACGGCACCTACGCGGTGGCGTCGATCCCGTGCGAGCCGGCCTTCGCCTGCTATGCGCGCGCGCTCGACGCGTTCACGCCCGAGCATGTCGAGGCGCTCACCGGCGTGCCGCCCGACGCGCTCGAACGCGCCGCCGCGCTGCTCGCGCCGGGCGCCCGCATCGCCTATCACGCGTGGTCGGGCGTGGGCCAGCACACCAACGCGACGCAGACCGAGCGCGCCATCGCCACGCTCTACGCGCTGACCGGCGCGTTCGACCGGCGCGGCGCGAACCGCGAGTACGTCAAGCAGCCGTCGAACGCGGTCAGCACCTATGCGCTGTGCCCGCCGCAACAGCGCGCCAAGGCGCTGGGCCTCGACGAGCGCCCGCTCGGCCCGCCCGCGCAGGGCTGGGTGACCGCGCGCGACATGTATCGCGCGATGCTCGACGGCGAGCCGTACAAGGTGCGCGCGCTGTTCGCGTTCGGCACCAACCTGCTGGTGTCGCAGCCCGACGCGCAAACGGCCCACGCGGCGCTGAGCCAGCTCGAATTTCATGTGCACTGCGATCTGTACGAAACGCCGTCGTCGCGCTACGCCGACATCTTCCTGCCGATCAACACACCGTGGGAACGCGAGGGCCTGCGGATCGGCTTCGAGATCGACGAGCGCGCGGTGGAACTGGTGCAACTGCGCCAGCGCATGGTCGCGCCGCGCGGCGAAAGCCGAGCCGACTACGACATCGTGTTCGCGCTGGCCACGCGGCTCGGCATGGGCGAGGCGTTCTTCGGCGGCAGCATCGAGGCCGGCTGGAACCACATGCTCGCGCCGCTCGGCCTCGACGTGGCGACGCTGCGCGCACACCCCGAAGGCATCGCGCGCCCGCTCGCGCAGCGCGAACGGCAATACGCGCAGCCGGGCGCCGACGGGCCGCGCGGCTTTCGCACCGAAACGCTGCGCGTGGAGCTGTATTCGGAGAAGCTGCTGCGTCACGGCTATCCGCCCGTGCCGGCCTACGTGCCACCGGCCGGGCTCGCCGCCGGGGCACGCCTGGATCGCGAGGCCTACCCGTACGTGCTGACCTCGACCAAGAACGGCTATTACTGCCACAGCCAGCATCGCGGCGTGACGCGCCTGCGCAAGCGCGCGCCCTATCCGCTGGTCGAGATCAGCGCCACGCTGGCCGCGCGCAAGGGCATCGTCAACGACGACTGGGTGGTGCTGCGCACCGAGCACGGCGCGGCGCGCTTCGTCGCGCGCGTGGAGCCGGCGCTGGCCGACGACGTGCTGATCGCCGAATACGGCTGGTGGCAGGCCTGCGACGAACTCGGCTACGCGGGCTTCGACGCGCGCGGCCCGCTCAACAGCAACTTCAGCAACCTGGTGTCGGGCCGGCAATACGATCCGCTGTCCGGCTCGATGCCGATGCGCGCGCTGGCCTGCGACCTGCAAGCCGATCCGGCGTTCGAGCGCGAGCGCCGCGCGTGGAGCGGCTGGCGCGATTTCGTGGTGACGCACCTGCACGACGAAGCCGAAGGCGTGCGCAGCGTGACGTTGGCCGCGCGCGACGGCGGCGCGCTGCCCGACTACCGGCCGGGGCAGCACGTCACCGTGCACGTCGCCGGGCTCGGCGAACGCGGCACGACGCGCGCCTATTCGCTGGTCGGCGCGGCGCAACAGGCGGGCCGCCGCAGCTACACGATCTCGGTGCGCCACCAGGAACGCGGCGCGATGTCGAGCCATATTCATCGCGCGCTCGCCGAGGGCGACGCCGTGCAGTTGCGCGCGCCCGGCGGCACGTTCGTGCTGCCGCTGCATTCGCGCCAGCCGGTGGTGCTGTTCGCCGGCGGCATCGGCATCACGCCGTTCGTGTCGTATCTGGAATCGCTGGCGCAGGCCGGCGCGCGGCGCGCCCTGCCCGAGGTGTGGCTGTTCTACGCGAACCGCCACGGCGCGGCGCATGCGTTCCGGCAGCGCATCGACGCGTTGCGCGAGGCGCTGCCCACGCTGCGCGTGATCGATTGCTACGCGCATCCGCGGCCCGTCATCGACATCGCCGGTATCGACTATCAACGCACCGGCTATCTGGACGCCGGCGTGGTGGACGCCGCGCTGATCGAGCGCCGCGCGCGCTTCTACCTGTGCGGCCCCGAGCCGATGATGAGCGCGATCATCGACGGCCTCACCGCACGCGGCGTGCCCGCGTTCGACATCTTCAAGGAAGCGTTCCGCTCGCCGGCCATGCCGCGCGGCGATGCTTCGCAGAGCTTCACGATCACGTTCGCGCGCTCGAACCGCAGCGCGCGCTGGACGCCCGCGCACGGCAGCCTGCTGGCGTTCGCCGAAGGCCTCGGCGTGGCGCTGCCCAGCGGCTGCCGCGTCGGCCAGTGCGAAAGCTGCGCGGTGCGGGTGGCGCGCGGCAGCACCGATCACCTGTCGGGGCACGCGCCCGACGAACCCGACATGTGCTTCGCCTGCCAGGCGATCCCGCTGTCGGATCTGGTTCTGGAGGCGTAAGCACGCCACCGGAGCACCGAAGCACTAAATAACCGCACCGCCGCAACCACACAGCCAAAACCACGCAAGGGGGAATTCACCATGGACAAGCTCGCACGAGCCACACCGCCCGAGGCCGCCACGGCCCACGGCAACACGCTGGAACGGCTGGCCGCGCGCGTCACGCGCTGGGCCGAACGCTGGTTCCCCGATGCGTATATCTTCGCGGCGATCGCCGTGATCGTCGTCGCGCTGGGCGCGCTGGCGGTCGGCGCGCCGGCCCAGCGGGTGGGCATCGCGTTCGGCGACGGCTTCTGGAGCCTGATCCCGTTCACGATGCAGATGGCCGTGGTGGCGATCTCCGGCTACGTGGTGGCGGTGTCCCCGCCGGCCTCGAAGGTGATCGCGCGGCTCGCGCAACTGCCGCGCACGGCGCGCGGCGCGGTGATGTTCGTGGCGTTCGTCAGCATCGGCACCTCGCTGTTCAACTGGGCGATCAGCCTGGTGTTCAGCGGCCTGCTGGCCCGCGCGCTGGCGCGCCGCACCGGCCTGCGCATGGATTACCGCGCGGCCGGCGCGGCCGCCTACCTCGGCATGGGCGCGACCTGGGCGCTCGGCCTCAGCTCGGCCGCCGCGCAATTGCAGGCGAACCCCGACAGCCTGCCGAAAACGCTGCTCGCCATCACCGGCGTCATTCCGTTCTCCGAAACGATCTTCCTGCCGCAATCGATGCTGATGGTGGCCGCGCTGACGATCGTCTCGCTGCTGATCGCGGCGTGGTCCGCACCGGTCGGCGAGCGCGCACGCACGGCGCAGGACCTGGGCGTGTCGCTCGACGACATCGATACCCACCTCGAAAAACCGGGCCGCCCCGGCGAATGGCTCGAATACAGCCCGCTCGTGACGATCCTGATCGTGCTGCTCGGCCTGGTGTGGGTCGGCCACGAGTTCACGACGAAGAACCCGCTGCTGGCGATCTCGAACCTGAACACCTACAACTTCGTGTTCATCCTGCTCGGCATGCTGCTGAACTGGCGGCCGCGCCGCTTCCTGAACGCGGTGTCGAAGGCGGTGCCGTCCACGGCCGGCGTGCTGATCCAGTTTCCGCTGTACGGCGGCATCGCGTTCATCCTGACCAAGGCCGCCGCGCCGGGCGGGCTGCCGCTGTCGGAACATCTCGCGCACTTCTTCGTGGCGATCTCGTCGCAGGCGTCGTTTCCCGCCGTAATGGGCGTGTATTCGGCCGTGCTCGGCTTCTTCGTGCCGTCGGGCGGCGGCAAGTGGATCATCGAGGCGCCCTACGTGATCGAGGCGGCCAAGGCGCTGCAGGTGCACCTCGGCTGGTCCGTCACCGTCTACAACGCGGCCGAGGCGCTGCCGAACCTGATCAACCCGTTCTGGATGCTGCCGCTGCTCGGCGTGCTCGGCCTGCGCGCCAAGGACGTGGTCGGCTTCACGTTCACGCAACTGATCGTGCACGTGCCGCTGGTGGTGTTCATGTTGTGGGTGCTCGCGCCGACGCTCGCTTACCACCCGCCCGTGATGCCCTGAAACCCGATTCGAATTTCCGAACTTCCGAACGTCCACAACCATGAAAATTCTCGACTCGATCGCCACGCGCGATGCGCTGCCCTTCCCCGAGCTGATCGACGCGTTGCGCGCGATGTTCGTGGCCGGCTGCCACGTGCCGCTGCGCCACAACCACAAGATCGCCGCCGAGGGCGGCGACGGCACCGTGCTGATCATGCCGGCCTGGCAGGACGGCGGCTATCTGGGCATCAAGACGGTCAACGTGTTCCCGGGCAATGCCGCGCTCGGCCTGCCGGGCCTGCATTCGACCTACGTGCTGTACGACGGCCGCACCGGCGCGCCGCTCGCGCAACTCGACGGCAACGAGATCACCTCGCGCCGCACCGCGGCGGCCTCGGCGCTGGCGGCCGGCTATCTCGCGCGGCCGGACGCCACGCGCATGACGCTGCTCGGCGCGGGGCGCGTCGGCAGCCTGGTGCCGGAAGCGTACCGCGCAGTGCTGCCGATTCATGAAGTGGACGTGTGGGATGCGGTGCCGGCCGCCTCGGCGCGGCTCGTCGCGCACCTGAACGCGCTGGGCTTCGCGGCGCGCGTGGTGGACGACCTGCCGGCCAGCGTCGCGCGCGCCGACGTGGTCACCTGCGCGACGCTCGCCACCGAACCGGTGGTGCGCGGCGAATGGCTCGCGCCGGGCTCGCATCTCGACCTGATCGGCAGCTTCACGCCGGCCATGCGCGAGGCCGACGACGCCTGCTTCGCGCAGGCCAGCCTGTTCGTCGATACGCCCGAGGCATTCCAGAAATCGGGCGACCTGCTCGGGCCGCTCGAACGCAAGGTGATCGGGAATCCAGAACAATGGCCGACGCTGGAAACGCTGTGCCGTGGGCAAGCGCAAGGACGCGCGAACGCGGCCGAGCGCACCGTGTTCAAGGCGGTGGGCACGGCGCTGGAGGATCTGGCGGCGGCGGCGCTGGTCTATGCGCGCCACGCGCCGGCCGCTGCCTGATTCAGAACCGTTCGCGCAAGCCCGCCGCGATCACCATCTGCGTGTTGCCCGAGGCCAGCGGCTGCCGGTTGATGTCGGCCGTCAGCCCGGAACCGCCATCGTGCGCATGCTGATACAGCACGCTGGCGTAAACGTCGGTCAGCTTCGACAGGTTGTAGTCGACCAGCAGCGACGGCTCGAACCAGTTCGGCCGGTGCGTCTGCGCCTTGCTGGTGATCTGCGCGGCCGTGTAGGTCAGCGCGAGCGTGGTGCTCAAGGCCGCCGTGAAGCGGTATTGCGCGTTCAGCTCGAAGTTGTCGAAATGCGCGCTCGCGTCGCCGGTGGCGATGCCGAGCGAGCCGATGCCGTTGATGGTTTGCAGGTGATCGAACTGCGAATGCGTCCAGAGCGCGTCGACGGTGGCGCGCCCGGCACGCCAACGCGCGCCGACGCCGTAGATGCTCTGCCGCTGCGCCACGAACGTGCGGTCGCTCAGCGTGACCGCGCCGTCGGCGTTGGCCGGGCCGGCATCGGTGTCGAGCCGCAGCCAGGCCGCGGCCACCCGCACGCTGCCGAGGTTCCAGGCCGCGCCGACGCTGGCCACGCGATCGTTGGCCGCCGCGCCGGCGTCGTTCGAGAAACCGTACAACGCACTGACTTTCCAGGTGTCCATCGAACCGTAGCTGTACTTCACGGCGTTGTTGACGCGAAAACCGTGGTTCAGGTTGTCGTTGTCGAACACGTGCGCGGCCAGGTTGTCGACCACCGGCTTGTGGATCGGCGCGAGGAAATCGACCACCGAATCGTATTGGCGGCCCACCGTGAGCGTGCCCGCGCGCCGGTCCGCCAGGCCGACCCACGATTCATAGCCGAACAGGCGGTTGTTCTGTGTGGCCGCGCCGGTGCCGGTGTTGAAGCCGTTGACGAGCCGGAAGATCGCCCGCGTCGATTCGCTCAACGGCTCGCTGCCGACGAAGCCCCAATGGCTGCCTTGCAGATCGCCGCTGGTTTCGCGCACGAGCGACTTGCCGCCGGCATTGCTCGTATACGACACGCCCGCCGTCACCACGCCGAACAGCGTGACGCTGCTCTGCGCATGCGCCGCCATGCACCCGGCGGAACACGCGCCCGCCATCAACAGGCGGTTCGAAAACCATTTGCTACGCCATCCGAACTGTTTCCGCACCGGGCGCGTGGGCGCGCCTCGTTCGATTCCCGCTTCCCCTGCCGCCATCTCGCTCACCGCCATCAAGAATGATTTGTCTTCGCAGTCGCATTCTATTTTTGGGGTCCTCAAGAAATCGTCAAGAACCGGCGCGGTTTCGTGACGATTGCGTGACGTCGCGGCAGGGTCATGCCACTACGTCATCAATACGGCGTGAGCTGGTTGTTGCGGAACGTGTAGACGGTGGTAGGCGCACCCTTCAGGTTGCCGTTCGCATCGAACGCGTAATGCCCGGCGATGCCGTCGTAACTGATGCCGGCCAGATACGCGCGGATCTTCTCGCGATCGGTGGTGGTGCCGGTGGCCTCCATCGCCTTGGCGATCATCATCACGCCGTCGTAGAAGTTCGACGCGTACACCAGCATCTCGGTGTGATAGCTGGCCTTGTAGCGCTCGACGAACGCGTGCCCGGCCGGGGTCTTCTCGATCGACGAGCCGCCTTGCGCGCAGAACGCGTTGGCGGACATGTCGCCGGCCAGTTGCGCCAGTTCGGCCGAGCAGATGCCGTCGCCGCCGAGCAGCTTCGACGACACCGCGGCCGAACGCATCTGCTTGAGCATCGGGCCGGCCTGCGCCGCGTAGCCGCCGTAGAAGATCGCTTCCGGCGCCTGCTCCTTGAGCTTGGTCAGGATCGCGCGGAAATCGACGGCGTTCGAGTTCGTGTACTCGCGCGCCACCACCGTCAGGCCGATCCGCTTCGCCTCGGTGATGAACTCCTGCGCGATGCCCTGCCCGTACGCGGTGCGATCGTCGATCACGGCCACTTTCTTGGCCTTCAGCTTGTCCTGCGCGAAATCGGCCATCGAGCTGCCGAGTTGCGCATCGCTCGCGCCGATCCGGAACACCGTGTTGTAGCCCTGCGCCGTCAGCGCCGGATTGGACGCCACCGGCAGGATCGCGACGCCGGCCGACTGATAGATGCGCGCGGCCGGAATCGCCACGCCCGAGTTGTTCGGCCCGAGGATCGCGAGCGCATGGCTGTCGGCCAGCTTCTGCGCGATCTGCACGCCGACCTTCGGGTCGCCCTGGTCGTCTTCCGAATCGAGCACGAGGTGCACCTTCTGGCCGCCGACCGTTAGGCCCTTGGCGTTCAGATCGGCGATCGCGAGCTTCGCGCCGTTCTCGTTATCCTTGCCGCTGCCGGCCTGCGCGCCGGTCAGCGGGCCGGACAGGCCGAGCGTCACGGTGGTGTCGGCCAGCGCCGCCACGGATACCGCGAAAAGACCACATGCTGCAACCAAGCGGGTAAGTGTTTTCATGTCCTGTCCTGCGGGTGAATGCCATCGGGTTGTCGGGGAAAGCGGGCACTGCCGGCGCCAACGCGCGCCGTCCATTCGTATTCCTGATCAAATCGTCTGAACACATCGCCTGGAGCAACGCCGCGAGCGGCGTTGCGGTACGGCTTACTTGCGGGACTTGATCAGCTTGTCGTCCACCGCCTCCAGCCAGGTGTCCGACAGCGTGAAGCCGGTCTGGAAGCGGTCGGTCGGGTCCACGCCGACCTGCGAGATCGCGCTGATCCAGGCCTGCCCCGACACCACCGGCACCACCGCCGGCACGTCGCCGAGCACGGTGGTGGATTCGACGCGGCTCTCGAAGCGCGAGCCGATGATCGACTCGTGCACGAACGTCTCGCCCACCGCGATCTGCCCTTTCGCGTGTATCACCGCGAGCCGCGCCGAGGTGCCGGTGCCGCACGGCGAGCGGTCGCAGCGGCCCGGCGACACGATCACCGTGTTGCGCGAGGTCAGCACGCCGTTCTCGCGGCGCAGCGGCATGACGAATTCGGTCTGCGTGATGCCCTTGATCAGCGGATTGAGCGGGTGCGGCGAAGGCAGTTGCTCGGCCGCCGACGACTTGATGATCTGGCCCAGTTCGCACAATTCGCGCGCCTCGTCGGGCGTCACGCCGAAGCCGAGCGCCTCGGCATCGACGATCACATAGGTCATGCCGCCGTAGCCCACGTCCACCTTCAGCGTGCCCACGCCGGGCACCTCGATCATCGCGTCCAGATGGTTGGCGAACGCCGGCTGGTTCGTGAACTCGACCTTGGTGACCTTGCCGCCCGAACACTCGCAGCGCACCGAGATCAGGCCGGCCGGCGCTTCGAGCACCAGCTCCGTGACCGGCTCGACCATCGGCAGGATGCCGGTTTCGAGCAAAACGGTGACCACGCACATCGTGTTCGAGCCGGACATCGCCGGGTATTCGGTCGATTCGGCGATCACGTAGCCCATCTGCGCGCGCGGGTCGGTGGCCGGCAGGATGATGTTCACGCTCTGGTTGGCCGAGCCGCGCGGCTCGAACAGCGCGATGCGGCGGATGTCGTCGCGGTGCTCCTCCAGGTACATCATCTTCTCGAACATGGTCGCGCCCGGCACGTCGAACACGCCGCCCGTGACGACGTTGCCCACCTCGCCCTCGGCGTGGCAGTTGACCACCGTGAATGTCCTGTTCCAACGCATGACGGAATTCCTCACTGACTGACAGCGCTCGACCAGGCGCCGATCGCCTCGGATATCGAACACTGACTATTGTATCCAATATGCTGTAGTCGATTTTTACTGTCAAGCACCGGGTGCTATGGCATGATTTCGTCTGAATTCAAGGCTCCCCCATCCGTATGCAAGACCTTTCCGATCGCCGTGGCGCCGCCACGTCCCCCGCCGCTTCCGGCAAGCTGGTCCGTACCACCATCGTCGAGCAGGCGGTGGAAATCATCCGTGGCAAGATCCTGCGCGGCGAACTCGCGCCGGGCGACCCGCTGCGCCAGGAGGCGCTGGCCGACGAGCTCGGCATCAGCCGCGTGCCGGTGCGCGAGGCGATCACGCGGCTGCAGGGCGAGGGTTTCGTGACGATCTTTCCGCACAAGGGCGCGTATGTGTGCGGGATTTCGGCCGACGAGGTGCGCGAAACCTTCGAGATCCGCATCCGGCTCGAACCGTGGATCTTCTCGCGCGCGATGGCGCATTCCGACGAAACCACCTACGCCGCCGCGAGCGCGATCGTCGACGAGATGGACCACGCCACCGAAACCACCTGGGGGCAGCTCAACTGGCGCTTCCACGAAACGCTCTACGCGCCGTCCGGGCTGGACCTGGCCATCGACACGCTGCGCCGGCTGAACGACCTGAACGAGCGCTACTTCCGGTTCCAGGTGGTCAACGTGCCGATCCGCGAGAACACCCGCAGCGAGCACCTCGAAATGATCGAACTGAGCCGCGCGCGCGATGCGCGGCGCGGCGCCGTGTTGCTGCGCGAACACCTGCAGCGCGCCATGCAGCAGATCGTGGAAGTGGCCAGCGGCCTGCTGGAGCCGCGCGGGCAGAAGCGCTAGGCAGTCGCGAGCGGGCGATGCACGCGCGCCACAGCGCCTGCCTCGGGCGGTCGAATCTGGCCCTGATCTATGTCATATTGACGCCTCGCTCCCTCACCAACCCGTGTCCGCGGCAATGAACCAGCATCCGGCGCGCCCGCGCCCCGCTCATCGGATCGTCTTCGCACTCGCCCTCGCCGCCGCGACGCTCGCCGCCAGTTCCTCCGCGGCCGCGCAGCACCTCGCCCCTCAGCCTCCCCAGCCGCGCCATTGCCTCGACCTGGCCGGCGTGCAGATTCCCGCCAGCGGGATCGGGCTGCCGACCGACGGCGCGATCGTGCAGACCGCCACGCCGATCGGCGCGACCGCCGTCGGCAACCAGGATGGCGACTATTGCCGGCTGACCGGCGTGATCCGCGCGACCACGGCCGGCACGCCCGACATCCGCTTCGAGTTGAACCTGCCCGCGCGCTGGAACCGCCGCGCGCTGCAATTCGGCGGTGGCGGCTACAACGGCGTGGTGGTGACCGGCACCGGCCCGACGCCGTTCTCGCCCGACATCGCCCCGCTCGCGCAGGGCTACGCCACGTTCGGCGACGATTCCGGCCATATCGGCAACCCCGGCGAAGGTACCTTCGGCCTGCTCGACGAGGCCGTCACCAACTTCGGCTACGCGCACCTGAAGAAGGTGCACGACGTGGCGCGCGCGCTGATCGTGCGCGGCTACGGCCGCTCGCCCGACAGGATGTACTTCGCGGGCGGCTCCACCGGCGGGCGCGAGGCCTACACGGTGATCCAGCGCTACCCCGACGACTACGACGGCGTGATCGCCAACGCGCCCGCGCTGAACTTCACCGGCGTGCGCCTGATGGGCGTGGCGCTCGGCCATGCCGAATACCGCAGGCCGGGCGGCTTCGTGCCGCCCCGGCTGCTGGAGCGCGTGTACGAACGCACGCTGCAGGTGTGCGATGCGCTCGACGGCGTGGCCGACGGCATCGTCAGCGATGTCGAAGCGTGCCGCACCCGCGAGCCCGAGATCATCGATTCGCTGCGCTGCCCGGCGCAGCCTGCGTCGGCGGTGGCAGCGGCTTCGGCCGCGTCGGCCACCGCCGCGCCGCTGGCGAGCGGGATCGTCGCCAGTTCCGGCACCACGGCGCACGGCGCGAGCGCCAGCGGCGGCTGCCTGACCGAGCCGCAGCTCGCGACGCTCGAACTGCTGCGCGACGGGCTGCGCCTGCCCTACCCGCTCGCCTGGAACGTCGGCGGCTATCGCGGCTACAACGTGTTCCAGGGCACCCGCTTCACGAGCGGGCTCGGGCTGGCACACTCGCCGCATCCGCAATCGAATCCCGAGTTCCACGAGAACGGCTACCTGTATGCGCAGGGCGACGCGTATATCCGCTACTTCGTCACGCGCGACACCGCCTTCGACGCGTTCCAGTTCGACGTCATGCGCCCGGGGCGCTACCAGGCGCGGCTCGTGTCGCTGTCGAAGACGATCGGCGCGATGAACCCGGACCTGTCGCGCTTCATCGCGCGCGGCGGCAAGCTGATCACCATGCAGGGGCTGGCCGACGAGGTGATCAGCCCGAACCAGACGATCGCCTATTACGACGGGCTGGTCGCGCGCTACGGGCAGGCGCGCGTGGACGGGTTCATGCGCTTCTACATGGCGCCCGGCTTTCAGCACGGCAACGGCGTGTTCATCCCGTCGGTGGACATGCTCGGCGCGCTCGACCGCTGGGTGTCGCACGACATCTCGCCGGAAACGCTGCTCGCCACCGACATCCTGCCGGCCACCAACGGCCGAACCCGGCCGCTGTGCCGGTATCCGGGGTTTCCGCGTTACGTCGGCCGGGGCAATGTGAACCGGGCGAGCAGTTTCGTGTGCGCGATGTCGTGAGGCGCGCGCGGGACGCCGCCGACGCGATTCGGTCGGCTTGAATAACGAAAAAATGAATCCGAGGCCAGCGGGCATGACACGTCGAGACGTGCACGATTTAGTGATCTTCGCCCGGGGCTGCCTGTATGGCATGGGCGGCAGCTTGCCGTCGGCGCTGCTGCTGGTCTGCGTGTGGATCTTCGCGGGCTACACGTTGGTCGGTGCGTTGCGCTCGACCGGCGACGATGGGATCGGACCTTGCGTGATATCGGTCGCCGCGCTCGTGACGGCCACCTCGGGCTGCGTCGGGCTGTGCCGCGCGCTGGTTCCACCGTGGCGCTCGACCCGGCGCGGCATCGTCAAGACGCTGTTCTGCCTGATCGGCGGGCTGTTCGCGATCAGCCCGCTCTCGTATGCCGAGATCAGCGATATCGTGCGGCGTCATGGCGGACACGAGTTCAGCCCGCTCGACCTGATCGTGTTCGTGTTTGGCGGCCTCGCACTGCTTTATTTCGTCGAGGCGGGCATGACGTTCGCATGGCGGCTGTCGCGACGGATGGGAAACGCGAACGCGCGGGTGCGAGGATAAGCGCCCCAACCGCCCCAACCACCTCAACGCCCGCCCATCGTCCCCAGAAACGTCGCGACATTCGCCTTGCTGGTTTTCTGCAAGCGCGCCATCAGCGCGTGATCGACGCGACTGAGCCCGTAGGTCTGCGCCATGTCGCGTTGCAGACGGCACCACAAATGCCCCGCCATTTCCGCATCGACCATCGCCCGGTGGGCGCGGCCCGTTTTCGGCAGGCGCAGCATGTCGGCCAGATTCGACAGCCGGTGGCTTTGCGCGTGCGGATAGATGCGCCGCGACACCAGCAGCGTGCAGGCGAATTCGTGCGCCGACGACTCGCCGAGTTGCTCGAGCTCCGATTGCCAGAAGCGCCGGTCGAACGCCGCGTTGTGGGCCACCACGGGATGGCGGCCGACGAACGCCGCCGCCTCGCGCATGACGGTGGCCACCGGTGGGGCCGACGCGATCATGTCGTTCGTGATGCCGGTGAGCGCGACCACGTCGGACGGAATGCGCCGCCCGGCGTTCATCAGGCTCTGGTAGCGGTCGACGATCTCGCCGTCGCGCAACAGGATCACGGCGATTTCGGTGGCGCGGTCGCCCTGGGCGGGGGACAGGCCGGTGGTTTCGAAGTCGAGGACGGCTACGGTTTGCATGGTTCCTGGCTGAGACGGCGGGGTTGAGCGGGGCGGCGGCGGGTCGCGAAAAACGAACCCCGTGGAGGATAGCAAATTGATGCCTGGCTGCCTGCTCATCCTGGCCGGCAGGCGAATCGGTCGCACCGGTGCCGGCGCGCGCGCCGTTCGCGCCCGAGCGAAGCGCGCTCACCGTTTCAATCCGCCAATGCCGCCGACCTGCCTGCGCGATTCCCGGTGCAAACGTGTCATGCAAAATCCGAGAGTAACGGCGCATACGCCACTCACTGTTTCAGCAATTCAAACTGTCATCTCGATAAACGCATCATTCAAAGAAAAATCGATATCGGCGCATTCCTGAAACTTGATTCGCCAAGCGGCCTGGCGCACATTATTTTTCTCGTTTTACTGCAACGACTTGCGAATGCCCGCGACGCTTGGGCAGCCGCCCTGAAATCCAAGGCTTCACGAAAGCGAATCGGCAATAAACCGCTCCCGATTTACGGCTATCCTGCGTCAGCAACCCGTCAATGCCGCAACCGGCGAAACATCGAATGTTCTGGTAATTATTTCAAGCACGCGAGGTTCCGATGACTTGGTTACACGACATTTTTCAAAAATCTCCCGAGATCGCATTATTCCTTTCGCTGGCCGTCGGCTACTTCGTCGGGCAGATCAATTTCGGCAAGTTCCAGCTCGGCGGCGTGGGCGGCTCCCTGCTTGCCGCCGTGATGATCAGCCAGGCCGGCGTGACCGTGGACGACGGCATCAAGTCCGTGATGTTCGCGGTATTCATCTACGCGGTGGGCTACGACTCCGGGCCCGGCTTCTTCAATTCGCTGAACCGCAATTCGCTGCGAGAGATCGCGATGGCGCTGTTCCTGGCCGTGTCGGCGCTGCTGACCGTGCTGGTGTGCGCGAAGCTGTTCCATCTGAACAAGGGGCTCGCGGCGGGGCTGGCCGGCGGGGCGCTCACGCAATCGGCGATCATCGGCACGGCCGGCGACGCGATCGCGCGGCTCGGCCTGCCGGCCGATCAGGTCAAATCGATGCAGGCCGATGTCGCGATCGGCTACGCCGTGACCTACGTGTTCGGCTCGCTCGGCGCGATCATCGTATGCGTGAACGTGCTGCCGAAATTCATGGGCCAGGGCCTGCGCGAGGCCGCGCTCGACGCCGAGCGCGAGCTGGCCGGCGGCCACGCCGCCCCCGCTGCCGGCCAGGTGGCCGCGCTGCCCGAACTGGTCGGCCGGGTGTATCGCGTGCGCGCCGCCGCCGGGCGCACCGTGCAGGCGATCGAAGTGGCGCATCGCGATCTGCTCACCATCGAGAAGATCCGGCGCGACGGCAAGGCGCTCGAACCGCGGCCGGACCTCGCGCTGCAAGCCGGCGACGTGGTGCTGCTGGTGGGCCGGCGCGAGGGCATCATCGATGCGGCCGGCACCATCGGCGACGAACTGGCCGGCGCCGACGCCGACGGCTTCGGCGTGGTGATGCAGACGCGCCAATGCGTGTTCACGCGCCGCGGCATGAATCACACCACGATCGCCGCGGTGCGCGCCAACGTCGACCGCGAGCTGCGCCACGGCGTGTTCGTCTCGGCCGTCACGCGCGCGGGCCAGCCTCTGCCGTTGCTGCCCGACACGGCGCTGCTGCACGGCGACGTCGTGACCTTCTACGGCTCGCCGGGCGACACCAAGCGCGCCGTCGATGCGGCCGGCTACGAACTGCCCTACACCAACAAGACCGATTTCATCTACATGAGCGTGGGCCTGGTGGTGGGGCTGCTGCTCGGGCTGATCGTCGCGAACGTGGGCGGCGTGCCGCTCACGCTCGGCTCCGGCGGCGGCTGCCTGCTCGCGGGGCTGCTGTTCGGCTGGATGCGCGGCAAGCATCCGATGTACGGCGTGATGCCGTCGGCCGCGTCGCGGCTGCTGCAGGATTTCGGGCTGGCCGTGTTCGTCGCGGTGGTCGGGCTCAATTCGGGGCTGCGCGCCGTGGCCACCGTGAAGGAAAGCGGCGTGACGATCTTCCTGCTCGGCGTGTTCGTCACGCTGTTCCCGCTGCTGCTGACCATGCTGTTCGGCCGCTACGTGCTGCGCTACCGCAACGCGGCGATCCTGGCCGGCGCGCTGAGCGGCTCGCGCAGCGCGAACCCGGCCTTCGGCGGGATTCTCGACAAGGCCGAAAGCGCCGTGCCCACCGTGCCGTTCGCCATCACCTATGCCGTGGCGAACGTGCTGCTGACGCTGCTCGGCCCGCTGGTGGTGGGGCTGGTATAGCGCATCCGGTTTTCATCATCCCGCAACGTGTGTCGCGCCGGCCGCTACCGAAGCAACCACGAGCGACCACTCACGATGGAGTCCTTATCATGGCCAAAGACAAGCGCAAATCCGACGACCGGGCAAAGCTCGCGGCACTGAGCCCGTTCGAACTGAAGGACGAACTGATCAAGGCGGCCGGCGGCGCCGCCGTCGAACGCCCCGCCAACACCGCGATGCTCAACGCCGGGCGCGGCAACCCGAACTTCCTCGCCACCATTCCGCGTCACGGCTTCTGGCAGCTCGGCCTGTTCGCGATGCGCGAATCCGAGCGCTCGTTCGCCTACATGCCGGAGGGCGTGGGCGGCTTTCCGCAGCGCGACGGCATCGTGGAGCGCTTCGAACTGTTTCTGCGCGAGGAAAAGGACAAGCCCGGCATCGGCTTCCTGCGCGGCGCGGTGTCGTACGTGCGCGATCAGCTCGGCCTGTCCGCCAGCGATTTCCTGTACGAGATGTGCGAGGGCATCCTCGGCTCGAACTACCCGGTGCCGGACCGCATGCTGAGTTTGTCCGAGCAGATCGTCGGGCAGTATCTGCGCCGCGAGATGATCGGCAAGCATCCGTTCGTGGGCGAGTTCGACGTGTTCGCGGTGGAAGGCGGCACCGCCGCGATGACCTACATCTTCAACACGATGCGCGAAAACCGGCTGATCCAGCCCGGCGACACGATCGCGCTGGGCATGCCGATCTTCACGCCGTACATCGAGATTCCGAAGCTCAACGATTACCAGTTGAACGTCGTGCATCTCGATGCGTCGGTCGAGAACAACTGGCAATACTCGAACGCGGAACTCGACAAGCTGCGCGACCCGAAGGTGAAGGCGTTCTTCCTCGTCAACCCGAGCAATCCGCCCTCGGTGAAGATCAGCGACGAGAGCCTGCGCTACCTCGCGGAAATCGTCGAGGCGCGGCCCGACCTGATCCTGCTGACCGACGACGTGTACGGCACCTTCGCCGACGATTTCGTCTCCCTGTTCGCGCTCGCGCCGAAGAACACGATCCTCGTGTATTCGTACTCGAAGTATTTCGGCGCGACCGGCTGGCGGCTAGGCACCATCGCCACGCATCGCGACAACGTGCTCGATCGCCTGATCGGCGAACTGCCGAAGGCGGTCAAGCGCGAGCTGCACACGCGCTACGAATCGATCACGACCGACCCCGATTCGCTCAAGTTCATCGACCGGCTGGTGGCCGACAGCCGCACCGTGGCGCTCAATCACACGGCGGGCCTGTCGACGCCGCAGCAGGTGCAGATGGTGCTGTTCTCGCTGTTCTCGCTGATGGATACGCCCGACGCGTACAAGAACGCGCTGAAGCGCCTGATCCGCAGCCGCAAGCGCGCGCTGTACGAGGAAGTGGGCATTTCGTTCGCCGACGACGATCCGAACCAGGTGGACTACTACACCATCCTCGACCTCGAATTCCTCGGCGAGCAGGCGTTCGGCCGCGAGTTCGTGGATTGGCTGTTCAAGAACACCGAGCCGTCGGATCTGCTGTTCCGGCTCGCCAGCGACGCGCGCGTGGTGCTGCTGCCGGGGCGCGGCTTCGGCACCGCGCACCCGTCGGGGCGCGTGTCGCTCGCGAACCTGAACGAATCCGACTATCGCCAGATCGGCCGCGCGCTGCGCAAGCTGATCGAGGAATACGTCGAGCGCTTCAACGCCGATACCGGCAAGAAGCTCGATAGCGGGAAGGTCAAGTAAGCGCGGCGCACGCGCGCGCGGCGGCGGGCCTCACCCGCCCCGCGCTCAGTTGTGCAGCATGTAGGTTTCGTATTCGAGCCGCGAGAACTTGCGGTCGAGCACCAGCACCGCCACCACCACGAGCACCAGCAAGGTGGCCGCGAAACCGTAGCCGTACGCGTTCGGGCTCATCTGCAGCGTGACCCAGGTGAGCACCCCGTTCAGCAGCGCGAAGGCCGCGCACAGGCGCAGCACCGTGCCGCGCGCATCGAGATAGAAGAACACGTTCAGCAGGCCGAGCAGCACCACCTGCAGGCTGGCCGCGATCGCGTCGACCGTCAGCAGCGGCATGTAGAGCGTGGAAATGTGCAGCGCCTGCAGCAGGTTGCTGCCGAACGCCACGATCAGCAGCAGCACGATCGCCTGGATCTTGACGATCTCGTACAGGCCCGAGCGCACGCTGCTCACCATCATGTCGCGCATGTCGTTGATATGGCGCAGCGTCGCGCCCTTGCGCACCGCGTCGTAGAACGCATCGTAGTACTCGACGAAATCGGTTTCGATACGCACCAGGAACGCCGCCATGCCCGGCATCACGCACACGTAGGCGATGAACACCGGCATGTCGTAGATCACCGACGCGCGCAGCGGCCCGATCACCGGCGCGCTGGTGCCGGCCGAATACCAGAACATGAACTTGTCGATCCACACGCCCAGGTTGAACAGAAAACCGACCATCGCGAGCGACGGATACGCGAAGCGCCGGTCGAACGCCTCGAACGAGATCAGCCGGCCGCCGCGATAGCCGCGGTAGATCAGCCCCGACAGGCCGGCGAGCAGCACCACGTGCCCGGCGACGAAACCGCCTAGCAGGCCCGCCAGCCCGTGCCGGTTCAGCAACAGCGCGAACCCGACCGTGCAGCCGTAGCCGGCCATGAACGTGTAGAGAATCTGCCGGTACTGCTTGACGCTCGACAGGAAGATCACCGAGATCCAGATGTTGCTCAACACCACGAAGCCCACCACCATCAGCACGCGATACGCGAGCGTCTCGCCGCGAAAGCCGAGCGCCATCGCGACGCTGGCGAACAGCCCGGCGGCCAGCGTCGTCACCAGCACCACGCCGTTGTAGTTCGACAGCACGAGATCGTCGCGCTTCTCGAACAGGCGATCCGAGATGAAGCGCGTGAACGCGAGCTGCAACGGCCCCGTGAGGATCAGGCTCAAGGCGATCAGGTAGGTGACCGACACCTGGAACTGCACGATCGCGAACTTCGGGATCACCACCGCCAGGCTCATCACGCCGATCAGCAGGATGCCGAAGATCGACAAAATCAGCGGCCCCGAGCTGATCAGGCCCGCGTACGCATAGGCGCGCGCGGCGCCGAACAAGCTGTCCTTGCGCAGGATCTTGCGCAACTCGAAACCGATCCCGGCCATCAGCGGCTCTCCTTCGCGGGCTTGGCGCCATGCGGCACCGGGCAGCCGCCCATTGCGTCCGCCGCGCCCGCCGCCGGCCGTGCATCGGGCGCGGCGGCGAGCTGGGTGTAGAGCGCGGCGTAGCGCTCCGTCATCTGCGCCTTGGTGTAGTAGCGGCGCACCCGCGCGAGGCCGGCCTGCTGCGCGGCGCGCCAGCGCGTGTCGTCATCGAGCAGCGCCAGCGCGGCCCGCGCGAATTGCGCCGGATCGGCGATCGGCACGACCGCGCCGGCGCTGCCGAGCGCGCGATCCTCGTCGCCGTAGCCCTCGATCAGCTGGCGGCACGAGCCGACATCGGTGGTGATCGACGGCACCCCGGCCGCGAAGCCCTCCAGCACCACCAGCGGCAAGGCCTCGCTGATCGACGACAGCGCGATCAGATCGACCTTCGGCAGCACCGCATCGATGCGCTGAAAGCCGAGAAACTTCACGCGCGAGGCCAGCCCCAGGCTCTCGACCAGCGCGCGGCATTCGAGCGCGTAGGCCGGATCTTCCTCCTCCGGGCCGACGATCCAGCCTTCGATGTCCGGCATGCTGTGCGACGCGACGAACATCGCGCGAATGAAGGTCTTGATGTCCTTGATCGGCACCACCCGGCCGATCAGCGCGACCACGCGGCGCGGGCCGTCGATGCGTCGCTCGACCAGCGGCGCCAGCGCCGCCACATCGACACCGTTGGGAATGCTGCGGGTTTTCGCGGCGGGCGCGCCGTCGGCGATCTGGCGCAGCCGGTTCGCTTCGTACAGCGCGACGATCTCGTCGGCGGCGTCGTATGCGAGCCGGCCGAGCGCCTCGAAGAAGCGCACCCACAGCTCGCGGAAGTAGCTGATGCGCGAGATGTCGCGCTCGAACGCGCCGCGATTGTCGCGAATCCACTGGCTCTGCAACAGATCGATCTTGCGTTCCTTCGTATAGATACCGTGTTCGGACACCAGCAGCGGCCGCCCGCTGCGGTAGTGCAGCAGCGTGCCGAGAAAGCCGGCGTAACCGGTGGACACCGTGTGATACACGCGCGCCGGCGGCAATTGCTCGGCCACGTTCGCCAGTTGCCACAGCGGCTTGTGCATGATCCGCACGGTCCAGAAGTAATCGGTAAACGACGGGTCCGTGCAGTGCCGCTCGTACTGATCGACGATGAAATCCCAGGCGGCGCGGCTGGTCGAGAACTGCTTCTCGTTGAGCGTGCCGTGCGCGCCGAGCGTGGGCGCCATCTGCGCCATCAACGCGGCCACGCTCGTGCTGCTGTCGCCGCCCGCGCCCTGCCGGCCGTTCGCGCCGCGCAGCGCTTCGTGCAGCCGCGCCGATTGCGCGAACGCGGCCGGGTCGCCCGCGACCTCGCGCGGCTTGTGCTCGACGCCGGCGGCCGTCGCGTACAGGTAATGCGCCTCGAAATGCACGACGTTGTCGGGCAGCGCGTACGCGGCGCCCTGGTAATCCTCCTCGCGGCTGCCGATGAACACCACGGCGAAGCGCAGGTGCGGATACGCGCGCAGCATCTCGTTGACCCAGCTCGACACGCCGCCGCGCACGAACGGGAACGTGCCCTCCAGCAGCAGGCAGACATCGGCTTCGGCGGCGCGCCGGTTCAGGGACGGATTCATCGGGACCAGTAGGTGACAATCGGTTTGAGCGTCGGCAGCACCGCGGCGTTGCCGAGCGAGGCGAGCAGCTCGCGCGTGAGCGCGTAATCGCCGCGCAGGAACGCGACCTCGGCGAGCCACGGCGTCAGGCGCTCGCGTGGAAAACCGAGTTCGAGCGCGCGCGCCATCGCCACGCCCGCATCGTCGGGGCGGCCCTCGGCGAGCGCGAGACGGCCGAGGATCAGCCACAGCGCGGCATCGCGCTCGTCCACCTCGAGCGCGGCGCGCGCGTACCGTTCGGCCTGCGCCAGCGTGTGCCGGTACACGGCGCCTTGCACCAGGCTCTGGTAGATCAGTTCGAAATACAGTTCGGCAAGCTGCCGGTTCAGCGCGTAGCGCTCGGCATCCGTTGCGGCTTTCGCAAGCGCCTGCCCCATCGCGTAGATCTTCTGCATGATCTCGTTCTCGGCATGATCGAGCGTGCCGTACGCGATCAGCCGCACGTCCTCCACCGGATCGGCCAGCAATTCGCGCAGCAGGCTGCCGGTGGTGCGGGTCGGCATGCTCTGGATCGCGACCAGCGCGGTCAGCCGGTCGGTGGACGACACCTGCGTGTTGACGAGCCGTGCCTGCAAGCGCGCGCCGCCGCCGTGCGCGACGCGCGACACCAGATGCGTGATGAACTCGGGGCGGCCCACCTCGGCGAGCCGGTCGTTCTCGCGCTCGGCCGGAAACCACGCCGCCCAGGCGCAACTCGCGAGCACCAGCAGGCCGCCCGCGAGCGGCATGAACATCAGCAGCGCCCACAGCAGCCAGAGCGTCGCGCGGCGCGGCTCGCGGTAGCGCGCCGGCAGGATCGGGCGCAGCAGCCAGGCCTGCACGGCGGCGGCGAGCGCCTGCAACGCGAGGCCGGCCAGGAACGGATCGAGGTGCGCGCCGGCCCGCTCGCACGCCCACCAGGCGAGCGCCTCCACCAGCAGGCAAGCCAGCGCGCGCAGCACGCCTGCGAGGAAGGCGACCAGGGAGACGAAGGCGGCGGGCTTAGACATCGGCGCCGCTGCGCTTGAGCAGGCGCTGCAAGGCCGCGCCCGGTTCGAGCGCGCCCAGGTGCAGCGTGTGCACGCCGATATGCGCGCGTTCCATGTCGAGCCCGAACTGCGCGTCGAGACTGTTTTCGATCCGCGCCAGGTAGCCGTCGACGCCGGTCGTATCGGTGGCCGGCATCAGGTTCACCAGCACCGAATGCGAGGCGGTCTGCAGCGGCCACATCAGGTCGAGCGCGCGGCGGCGGCGCAGCACGTGCTCGAACAGCGAATCGCCCTCCTCGCCGCGCGGAAACGCCAGCGCCACCAGCGACGACGCAATGCCCGCGTCGCGCTGCAAGCGCGAGAGGCGGCCGAGATCGAGCGCGAAGTCGTACGGGCAGCCCGGCACGTCGGCGAGAATGCCGCGCACCACGCTCGCATGCTCGACGCCGTCGGCGTAATACGCGAGCAGCACCAGCAGCAGTTGCAGGCTGTCGAAGTTCAGCGACAGGAACGGCATGCGCCGCACCACCAGCAGCGCGATCACCTCGCCGTCGGCGCTCACCAGCGGCGCGCACACCAGGTAATCGGTTTGCGCGATGTCGGCGCTTTCGCCGCGCAAGTGCGCGACGCTCCTGGTGCGCAGCGCGTGCAGCACCAGATCGTCGCTCGCGACCAGCGAGAACGCGTCGCCGACATGCGCCACCGCCTCGGTCGCGGGCCGGTCGTCGCGCACCGGAAACACCGCGCCGATCTCGATCTGGCACACCTGCGCCACGAATTCGAGCATCCCCGCCACCGACGGCAGCGCGCGCAGCGGCGCGGGGGCCTCGGCCGGGCCTCGCGGCTCGGCGCTGACCGACAGGCGCCGCAGTTCGGTGATCGAGTCGCGCAGCGTGGTGGGCTTCGACAGCAGATCCTTTTCGAGCCGTTCGTGCGACAGGCGCATCAGGTAGTGGCTGTTGGTGATCGCGACAAGCCGTTCGTTCAGATAGTCGTTGATGGTCGAGGCGCGCCGCGCCCGATGGCCCCAGGTGTCGCCGAAATGGCCGGCGATCACCGTCTGCAGCAGGCCGCCCGCGAACATCATCACGGGCCACGGCGCGCCCGGCGGATAGCCGAGCTTCCAGGCGGCCACCATCAGCGCGCCGCCGAACAGCCCGAGCAGCGTGCCGTAGCGCAGCGCGACGATCATCGGCGCGAACCACAACCACGGAAAACCCGCCTGCAACAGCAGCGGATCGTGCGGCGAACACAGGCGGCTCACGGCCAGCACCAGCGCGACGAACCCGGCGGCCTCGACGATCGCGAACGGCCGCGCGACGGCCGGCGCGATAAACCGGCGCATCGGGCCGAGACGGCCCAGCGCGTTGGAGCTGCGCGTCTTCGACGCGTCGGCGGCGGATTGCATCGCGGCGGGATTCACGGCCGGTTCCTTTTCATGAGTTCGGAAGCGCGAGGGCGAACGCGTGGCGCACCCGGCCTCAACGGCGCGGCGCGAGCGGCGCGAGCACCTTCGCGATCAGCCCGGTGGCCACGCCCGCGAGGCTCGAACGGCTCCAGCCGTTGCGCGTGCCGGTGGCGCTCCAGACCACCTTGCCGGTGTTCACGTCGGTCAGCTCGAACGTGAGGCCGACCACCGGCTCGCCGTCCACGCCGGTTTTATAGCGCCATTCCTCGACCGAGCCGGACAGCACGTAGCGAATTTGCTGCGACTGCGCCCACGCCAGCTTCTGCTGGCCGTCGCTGCGCTGCGCGGTGTCGAACAGCGCGCTCGAACCCGCGTCGTCCGGCGCGAAGCGCACGTCCGCGAGGCCGTCGGCGCGCAGCACGTTGGCCGCGATCGACGCCGCGCTCTGGCCGGCCGACGGCGTTTCGGTGTAGTTCGCGATCGCCCCGACCGCCACCGCATCGTGTGCCTGCAAGGCCGGCGCGGCGGTACCCTTCAGCGTGCCGCAGCCCGCCAGCAGCAGCGTTGCCGTGGCCGCCGCCGCGCACCACGAGAGGGCCCGCTTGCTTCGTTCCATTCCACTCATTGCCCTGCTCCTTCGTTTCATGTCGTCATTCGTTCGGCGCGCACGGCCCAGGCCGGCGCACGCGTCAATAGAACCAGCTGTAGCGCCCGCCGATCACCGTCACCGGTTCCGAGCCGGCCTGGGACACGCTTTCGCGCTCCAGATAGAACACCGCGTGATCGCCGCCGAACACGCTGCCGGCGGCGCCCGCCGTGATCTGCGGCCCCCAGCCCTGCACCGAATCGTGCACGATGCCGATATCGAGGAACGGCCGCCAGCGATGCGTGTAGCGATCGAGCAGATCGGTGCCGAAGCCGAACGAGAGCCCGTACTGCGCATAGGTCGGCGGCATCGCGCCGGCGGCGGTCAACGGCCCGAGCGCGGCCGGCGACAGCCGCGCGAGCAACGGGTCCGCGGTGCCGGTGGCCGAGTATCGGCCGCGCGCACCGCTCAGTCGCAGCGTGAAATCCGGGTAATCCAGGCGCAGCTTGTATTCGATTTCGCCCGAGGTCAGCACGCCGCTGCCCAGAAAATTGCGCGCCTGGCTGTAGAAGCGGTCCGCCTCCACGCTGCCCGTCACCAGCAGGCGCTGAGAGAGGGTCCAGCGCGCGCCGCCGATCAGGTTGTCCTTCATGCCGCCCACCGACAGCAACTGCGATTCGGTGGCCCGCTGGTTGCGTCCGATGCTGCCCGTCAGCCCTACCGGCGAATTGCGGCCGAGCTCGCCCGACACGCTGACCGTGTTGAAACTGTCGAGGCCCTCGCGCCGCCCCAGCGTCAACTGCACCGCGGTGTTGCGCGTCTGGCGGCGCAGGTGGACATCGACCGAGCGGTCCACGCCCGGCACGTTCACCAACTGGGTTTGATCGGCGCTGCGCTGGAAGCGCTCCAGCGCGGTCACGCCCACCATCAGGTTGTCGCCGATCTTCACGCTGCCGCCGATCCGATGCTCGACGGTATCGAGCGGATGCTCGACCTGGCTTTCGACGCCCGTACTGAGCGATTGCGGCCACGCCATCGCGGTATCGACCAGGCGCTCGTGCAGCAAGGCGTTGCGCGGCGCGCCGGCCAGGCCGTCGAACGCGAGCTGCTCGGCTTCGCCGGGGCGGTCGAGCGCGAGCAGCGCGTCGATGCGGCCGTCGATCGGCAGCCGCGAGCCGCGCTGGTCGACGAGCCGCTGCATGGTGGCGGTGTCGCCCTCGGCCAGCGCGAGCGTCAGTTGCGAATCGGCCGGGCGCGCGAGGCGGCTCGCGTATTGCCGCGCCAGCCAGCGCGTCGCGAGCGGGCTGGCGTCGTGGGACAGCGCCGAGGCGATCGCCACATCGATCGCCACCGCCGAGCGCAGACGCGCGGCCGCCGCCTGGTCCAGCGCATGGCTGGCCGGTTCGGGCGGCAAGCCGGGCGTGTCGCCCAGCAGCGTGCGGCGCGTCGCGGCCATGGTGTCGGCGCCGCCGTCGTCTTTCAGCAACTGGCCGAGCAAGGCCGCCGCCGCGTCGCCGTTCTCGAAGATGTCGGCCAGCAGCACGCGGCGGCCCCGCAGCTCGTCGCGCCGCTCGGGGTCCTGCCCGGCGCGGCGTGCCCGCAGCGCGCGCGCCGCGCCGCCGCCCGCCGTCTCGGCCTTCACGTCCTGCGCCATCTGCAGCCAGACCTTGCGGCGGATCGACCACGCCAGGTCCGGGTCGCCGGCATCCTCGTGCGCTTCGGCGAGCGTGAGCAGCCACAGCGGATCGCGCGACATCGACGCGCCCTGCCGCCGCAGCAGATCGAGCGCGGCGGCCGGCCGGTTCATGCGCATCTCGGCCGCCGCGAACGGCCCCCACAGCGCGCTGTCCTGCAACGCGCGCGAGCGCCACGCGACCATCATGTTGCGCAGCTCGGCGTCGCTGCCGTAATCCACCAGCGTCCAGATCAGCGCGGCGCGCACGTCGTCGGTCGCGCCCGGCAGATCGACCGCGCGGCGCAGGTCGGCGAGCGCGGCCAGCGGCGCGCCGGTTTCGCGGTAAAACTCCGCACGCGCGCCGAGCACGCCCGGCGATTGTTCGGCGCGCGCGCGATCCTCCGGCGAGAGGCTCTTGAGCAGCGCATCGACGCGATCCATCGCGCGCGCCAGCGTGTAGTAGTAGATCGCTTCCTGCAACGCGCGCATCGTGTGATCGCGCTCGAACTGAAGCTGCGAGGTGCGCCCCGCGTCGAGCGGGTACGGATCGTAGAAGTACGTCATCGCGCTCAGGTCGTCCGGAGTCGCCACGCCGCTGGCCAGCAGATGCCGGTAGGCCGCGTCGGCGATGCCGTCCTGTTGCAGCAGGCGCGCGAGCTGCGCCTCGTTGCGCCAGAACTGCGTATCGGCGTCGGCCGCGCCCGGCTGCGCGGCCTGCAGCATCGCGAGCGCCGGGGCGTACTGGCCCTGGCGATACAGGATGCTCGCGCCGTGCAGCGCGTAGGACGTGTTGCCCGGTTCCGCCTGTTGGAGCTTGCGCCAGATGCCGAGCGCCTCGTCGTCGTGGCCGGCGCGCTCGGCGAGCAGCGCCATGCGTTCGTCAAGCGCGTGGCTGCCGGCGGTGCGCAGGCGCGCGTGCAGGAAGGCCAGCGCGTCCTCGGGCCGGCCGAGCCGCTCGAATGTGGCGGTGGTGGTATCGACCAGCCGCATGTCGTTCGGCGCCGCATCCGACGCATGCACGAGCGCCACGACGTAGCTGGCATCGTCGTGCAGCATCGGCGCGAGGCGCAGCACATTGGACCAGCCGGACGGATCGTTCGACGCCTGCGCGTAGCCGAGCCACGTATGCAGCGCGAGCAGCGGCGCGTTGTTCCATTCGGCGACCTGCGCGAGACGCTTGAGCCACAGCGCCGAATGCGGAGTCTTCGCCACTTGATCGGTGGCGACCTTCTGCGCGTTGGCGAGGTCGTTCGATTCGAGGAACGACTGGTAGAGCAGGCTCGGCAGATCGTCGGAGGCGCGGCTGGCGGCGGGTGCGGTGGCAGCACCGCCGTCGGCCGGTGCCTGCCCAGTGGTGGCCGCAACCCGCACGATCCGCACCTCGCCCGCCCGCGTCGCGATGCGCCGCGCACGCGGCCAGCCCTCGCCGACCGGGCCGTCCATGTAGAGGAACGCCGCCGCGTGCGTACGGCGCGACGTTGTCGCTTGCATCGACGCAACCCGCAGCGCGGCGCGCTCGATCCGGCCCACGTCCGCGCGGCCCACTTGCTGCCCGGACAAGCCGAGCAGCGTCTTCGCGTATTGATCGACGAGATCGGGACGCTGCGCGGCCCGAGCCAGATTGAGCAGCACGATCAACGTGTCGCGATCGTCGGCGAGGCCGCCGAGGTGCGCTTGAGCGGCGGCCAGCGCCTCGTTCAGATGATTGCCGGCGCGCAGCGCGGCCACGCCCGCGATGAAGCAGCGGCGCTGTTCGGCGCGCGTCGTCGCATCGGCCTGCAGGCTGAACCACGCCGCCGCCGCGCGCCGGTAATCGCCGCCCCACAAGCCGTACTTCGCGACCTCGGCATTCCAGCGCCGACGGTTCGGCGCGTCCTGCCGCACCAGGCGCTCGTAGAACTGCGCGGCCAGCGCCGGCAAGTCGAGCGCGGCCGCGTTGCGGGCCAGCACGATGAGTTCGTCGGTGTCCCAGGCATCGCCCGCCACCGCCGCGAGCCGGGCCCGCAGCGAGGCGATCGCGCTGGCGCGGCGCGGATCGCCGGGCGGGAACGCAAACGCCTGCTGCTCGTCCACGTTCAGGCGCAGCAGCGTGGCCGCGCGATGCAGGCGCGCGTCGGGCTGCGCGTCCATGCGCATGGCGATCCGTTCGGCATCCTCACGACGGCCCAGTTGCTCGTATTGCTCGCCGAGCGTCTTGAGCAGCTCGACGTTGTCGGGCTGCACGCGCAGCCAGGCCTCCTGATACGCCACGCCCAGTTCGCTCGGGCCGGCAGTCGAGGCGATCCGCTCGCGCAGCGCTTCGCGCGGCCACGCCGTATAGAGGATCGCCACCGCCCCCGCCGCCAGCAGCAGCACGAGCCACGGCGGGGCGATGCGCGGGCGGTCAGCGGCCACAATCGATCTCGACGGCTTGATACGTGACGCGCGAACCGGCCACGCCGGTCGTGTCGAAGCGCAGCAGCGCGCCGTCCGCGTGCGTCGCGACCGGCTGGCCGACGACCCGCACGCTGCAACGCTGCGCGTTCGCCAGTTCGACGAACGGCTGGTAGTAGCCGCCGAATTCGAACGCGAGGCCGTGCGGCGTCACCCGGAAGTGCCGCACGAAGCCGTTGGCCACCGCGATGTAGGGGCGTTGCGGCGCTGCGGCTGCGGCGGCCGGCGCAAGCGTGAAGCGCGCGGCGCCGTCGTCGATGTGGAGGTAGTTGCCGTCGGGGCCGGGCGCATAGCCGGTCACGCCCGAGGCGTGCGCGAGGTCGGGCACCTCGCTGCCGGCCCAGTGCAGCTCGCGCACCATGCCGTTGCCGCGCACCAGCCAGCCGTCGCGCGTGCCGGTCTGGCGCGCCACCGCGAAGGTGTGCCAGTCGAGCACCTTGCGGATGTAGTCGGTCACGTGCACCGGCAACAGCGGCTGCTTCAGCACGGCCGCGAAAATCTTGTCGAGCGAGCGCAGCGACGCCACCTTGGTGCCGCTGTACATGTGGTAGTAGATGTCGATCGGCTTGAAGCGCAGCGGGCTGTCGGTCATCGAGAAGGTTTCGAGCACGCGGTCGAAGCCGTAGAACGGGCCTTGCCAATCGTTGGTGTAGACGTTCTCGTCCTGGTTCGGCGCGTAGACCTGATACGCGTCCGGTCCCTTGTCGACGCCGATCGGCGCGATCGCCGTCCAGGTCGGCTGCGAGCGCGTGATCACCGTGTCGCCGCCGTTGAAGTTGTAGACGCCGGCCTCGTACACCTTGCGCACCACGATGCCGGGCGGCTGGCAGTCGCCCGACCATTGCAGCACCACCACCTTCTTGTCCTGCGGCGCGAGCTTCGCGTTGATGTAGTCGATCGAGCCGGTGATCTCGCGGTCGATATTGAACTTGTAGCCCGGGATGTTCAGCGAGAACGCCGCGTCGCCGCCGCCGCGATCGACCTTCGCGCCGGTGCTGCCGTCCACGTCTTCCCACTGGAACGGGTGCGAGTAGGTGTGCGTACCGATCTCGACCCACGGCAGCGCGAACATCTTGCGCGCGATCTCTTCGAGCCGAGGCGAGATCTTCGGATACAGCCCGGCCGGGCCGACCTCGCCCTCGATCACCGACAGCGTCATCGGGATCTTGTAGCGCGAGAAGATCTGCTCGTAGAGCGCCTCGCCCGAATAGTCCGGGCCGGGAAACTCGGTGCGCGACGCGAAACCGTCGCCATCCACGTGCGTCATCAGCAGGCGGCGGCCGTTTTCGGTGGTCACGCTCGGCGACGGCAGCGCCGGCAGCCGCAGCGCGGCGCTCAGGAACGACATCGGCTGGATCGCCCAGCGCTCCATCTCCACACCGTCGAGCGACACCACCGTGTACGGCGCGAGCGCGTAGCCGCCCCACGGCAGGATCGCCACCGGGTCCAGCTCGCCACCGTTCACGCCGAGGCGCAGCAGTGCATGGCCCGTCGCGCCGACGTGCACGCCGAGCAAGTCGCGCGGGTCGTTGCGGGGATTGATTTCGAAACCGATCATCGGATCGCGGGCGATCACGTTCACCGGCCCCGAGAACGGCCCGGCCACCGTCTGCAGGCCCAGCCCCGCCCCGAGCGGGCCGGCCGGATCGAAGCCGAGCTGGTCGAGGAACGCCACCGGCACGTGGTCGACCACGCGCGCGGCGATCCAGCGCTCCCAGGCGCGCGTGTTCGGCACGCCCGTGCCCTGCAGCCACACCACCACCCCCGCGTAACGGTCGGGCGTGATGTCGTTCGGCAGGCCGGAGGCGAAATCCGCGTATTGCACGTCGTAGCCGAGATAGTTCAGCGGCGTGGCGAGATCGCGCACGCCGATGCTGCCGTCGAGCGGCTGCTTCGGGTTGTGATCCTGCACCACGAGGATCTTGCGCGGCAGCACCTCGATCGCGCCGATGCCCACGATGTCGCGCGCGGGGCTCGTCACGTACGGCTCGACGCCGAGCGCCAGCACCGTTTCGGCGGTCTGGCGCGCGCAGGTGCGATCGGTGCGCGCGCAGGATTCGATCGACACCACCGGCACCCCGGTTTGCGCGGTGAACGCGCGGGCGGCCGCCGCGCGGCTGTCGCGCAGCGCGGGCGGTACATCGAGCGGGAACGCGCCGGTCTCGTTCAGGCCATGCACCAGCGAATCGCCGACCACCGCGTAGAGTTCCCGCGCGATGGGCATGGCGGCCTGCAAGGCATCCGGGCCGCCGGCAACGAGCCGCGCGTCGGGGTGCGCCGCGCGAATCGCGGCGACGGCGGCGAGCGCTTCCGGCGAGTCGAGCAGAAAGCCGCGATAGCCACGCTGCCACAACGGCTCGATGGCGCGTGCCACGAACTGCGCCGGCGCTTCGCCGGCCTCGGCCGTGGTGCGCGCCATCCACAGCGTGTGCGCGAGCGGATGGGCCAGCGGATCGAAACCGCGCGCGGGGTCCACCACCACCGCGTCGAAGGCCTGCAAGGCGTCGACCGGCGGATTGGCGCCGAAGTAGAAGGCCAGATTGGGACGGTGGGTGGTGGCCGTATCACCGGCGGCCGGGAGCGGCTGCGCTGCCGCCGGCATTTCGACGCGCGCGGGGGCCGACTGGGCGATCGCCCGAGTGGGCGCATTGATCGCACCAATGAGCAGCCACGACAGGCCGATACACAACGCACGCGACACGGCGCGGCGTTGCGCGTTCCACTGCCGCCACGGCGCGCACAATGCAGCGCCCGACAGGTCGGTTTGATTTCGCATGCAGGTCTTCGGATTGCACCGCGCATGAAAGCGCAATGTCATTCTGGGTTCGCGAGTGTTCGAAGCGGGAAATCGCTGCGACAGGCTGCCGTTGCCACGGCGTCGCATCGATGAAACGGCGCGGATTTTAACTTGATTCACCAAATCTTACGCAGTATTTCTTCGTTCATGCGTCGATTGGGGCTTAATTCCAACGGATACGGATTGATTGGTTTTTTTAAACCACATATTGGAATTCCCGCAAACGTTTTCTGGTTTTCTCCCTAGACGAATTGATCTGTCCCGATAGTCTCGTTTTGGCGCCGGCATATATCGGTTCAATCTCGCGGACGCTTCGATCGAAACGCGCATCTCGAAAGCTATTTGTTAGCCAATACATAATCATGGTGTGGGATTGCCCAATCTATGCAGCGACGATCCGCTCAGGATTGGGCGTGTCGCTCCGGCAGCGCATGCGGATGACATCGCCAAGGTGCTTGCCTATCGCGCCGATCTCGCCTTGTGGTCAGCAGCGAGGCAAAGCCATCGGCGACCTGGGACGAGAAAACGGCGCGGTTTTGACGCTGATCGCACTGGTTGCATCGTCGTCTGACCCCAGCGAGAAAGATGTCACCAGATTCAGGTCTTCAGGAGCACCCAGTCCAAATCGACTGCAGCGTGGTCCACCCAAATCGGATACGAGGTTTGTTCCACCGACGCTGCCTACATATCGTAAATAGTCGTCGTTAAGTCCGGTGATCGCCGCAAGACTCTCGGCATGTGCCGCGGTCGTCGCGGACACGATTGCAAGCGCGCCGAGCATGGTGATCAGCTTCAAGGTTTTCCTTGTCATGTATTGCCGCGAACGGCCCTCGTCGATTGCCAGGATGAGTGAACGACCGAGGCTTTCCGATCGCTTCCAGAGCACGCCGAGACCGCCAGTTTCTCGGAAATGCATGCCGACTCCGCATGAATCAATCGCATTGACGCGAGCCCGCGTATTGTTGCAGTTCTACGTTATCCTCGCCTGACTGTCAGCCTCTCGAAGATTGCGCGCCACCCGGTGTAATCGTTGCCGCGATCGACGGAATCAACAGTTGCCCGGCCACTGCGTTGATCATCATCACCGCGCCACCCAGCGTCAGGTGCCCGGTGTCGAACGCCGAAATCTCTCCCTTCCCCTCACCGACGCGGGTATCACAGCCCCGCTCGTTGCACATCGCGTCGAACGAGTCGGCGAAACCGACACCCGTCTCGGCCGCCACCGCACGTACCTGCGCATTCACGATGTCGAAGTTCGGCTGCAGGGCGAACTTCGATCGCGCCGGCAATATCGCGTGCCCGTTTGCGCGCCAATAGGCCCAATAGACGTTCGGCAGCGAGTCCTGCCAATGCGGCACCGAGCCCACCAGGACGATATGGCGCACGCCGGCCGCGCGCAGCACGGTCACCGTGGCCGGAATCTTCAACAGATCCGACGCGGTCCAGTTTGCGTCGAGGATCACAAGGTCAGGCTTGCCGCGCCGGATCGCCTCGATCGACAGCTTGTGCACCTCGGCGCAACGGGCGTGATCGGCGTCGCCGGGCAGCAATGGCGGGCAACCGGACGCAGTGTATTGGGCCAGCTGGTATCGATAGTGCCGCTGGAGGTCAACCAGGCCCGGATAAAGAGCGGCAGCGAAGGAATCGCCCCAGAGCACCACGAGCGGCCCCTTGCCGTGTCCGTCGCATGCTGCTGGGAATACGCTCTTGTCGTCGCCCTCGAGGAAACACGAATGCTCGCGCCACGCCGTCTTCATGTCGAAATCCGTCGAGGTGAACCGGTTCGCCATGGTGGACATTCGGAAGCCCATGCCGTCACGTTTGTACGCCAGATAACCCGCCACGCCGATACCGGCGATCAGCACGCAGAGCACCAGTACATGCCACGCACCGCGCAACTTCATGCGACGAATCGGACGCTCGATGGCGAACGTGGTCAATGCCGCGAGCACGACGGCCAGCACCACCATGCCGGCGCGCAACGGCCACGACGGCACACCGGCTGCCATGATGCGAGCGAAGGCCAGCAGCGGCCAGTGCCAGAGGTACAGCGGATAGCTGATCAGGCCCACCCAGACGACGGCGCGGCGCGACAGGCCGCGGTTGAGCACCGTGGACGGGCCACCGGCGATCACCAGGGCCGCGCCGAGTGTCGGCAGGAGCGCCCACCAGCCGGGAAACGGCTTCGCATCGTCGAGCAGCAGCACGGCAGCACCGATCAGCGCTGCGCCCGACCACGATGCAAGCTCGTTGGAACGCGTGAGCCGGCCTTGCCCATCGGCCGTGAGCCACGCCAGGGCGCAGCCCGTCATCAGTTCCCAGAAGCGGCTCAGAGGCGAGTAGAACGCCGCGACATCGTCATGCTGCACGGTCAAGACGTTATATCCGAACGACAGCACCCAAACCGCGGCAATCGCCTGGCCGGCGCTGCGACGCAGCCGGTGAATCAGCATCAGGATCAGCGGCCATACCAGATAGAACTGTTCCTCGATCGCAAGCGACCAAAGGTGCAGGAGCGGCTTTTTCTCCGACAGCGTGTCGAAGTAGCCAGCCTGGTGCCAGAGGACAAAGTTCGAGACGAAGGCTGCACCGCCGGCGATCTGCGCGCCGAGCAGCTTGAAGTCGTCGGCCAGCAACTCGAACCAGCCGAACGCGAAACACCCTATCAGGACCAACAGCAAGGCCGGGAAGATTCTCTTTACGCGCCGCGCATAGAAACCGGCCAGGCTGAACGAGCCAGCGGCCAATTCGGACAGAATGATGTTGCCGATCAGGAAGCCCGAGATGACGAAGAAAATATCGACGCCCGCGAAGCCGCCTTTCAGTGCGGACGGAAACGCGTGGAACAGTACGACCAGTGTGACGGCCACCGCACGCAATCCGTCGATGTCAGGGCGGTACTTCAAGGCGAAGCTGTGCGCCGACTCAGGCGCGGCATGGCGGGAACCGACGTTCATTTTTTTTATGCGCTTTATATACAAGCCCGTGGTCTCGGGCTCCCGCCCCCGGCAGGAGGCGACATTCTATCCGCGCATTACCGAGCACTTCACATCGTGTCGTCGAATTTTCATCGCAAGAATTGAAAACTTCGCGACAGCGATACAAGCCGATTTTCCGAATCGCGGCCTCAAATCATTTTTTATCGCGTCGCGGCGATGAGCAACGCTGAATCGTCCTGCGTCGATTGATGTATGCCAAGCGCCATTCGATTGCTCGCCTGGGCCGACTGGTGATTTCCTTGCCATGACACCTTGCTGAATGACGGCCGTCAGCAATCCTCGGAACGCTTTTACGGAGATAGTCGCGACCGCTTCGGCCGCTCCCCAAATCGCGCAAGCTCTTTGTCAGCCAGCACGTAATCACGGCAATCATGCCGCCGCTCGAACGCGAGATCGAGAAACGCGCGCACGCGTCGGGGCATCGCGTTTCGATTTCCGTAATACAGATGCAGCCGGTGTGCGCGCGCACGTGCCGAAGCAGAACCGGCACCAGCCGCCCTGCCCGAATATGGGCCGTAGCCAGAAAATTGGCGAGTTGCCCGATGACCTGGCCCGACAGCACGGCCCGCACTTCCAGATCGGTATCGTTCATCGCGAACGTGGGCGACAGGTGACGATGTTCGAGCTTGCCGTCCACCGTCGATACCAGGGCGACGCCTTGTCCGTCACCGGATGCCGAAACACGCTGCAGCGATGCGCCGCCAGATCGTCGAGCGTGGACGGCGCGCCATGCGCCTTCAAGTAGCCGGGCGTTGCGCACACGATCATCTGGATCGGAAACAACTGCCGGCCGATCACGCCTTCCCTGGCCGATGCGCCGAACCGGAAGCCGACATCGACGCGATCCAGCACCCAATCGCCGATCGCGTCATCGAGCTGGACGTCGGGCCGGATGCCGGGATGCGCACGACAGAACGCATCGAGTAGCGGCATGAGGATCGGGCCGAACGAGGATTTCGGCCCGGCGATGCGCAGCGGGCCGGCAATCTCTTCCTTCGACTCCCGCGCCAGCATCAAGGCGCTTTCCAGCGCGGCCAGGGCGGCCAGCGTGTTCCAGCAAGCGTTGCCCCTCCTCCGTCGGCGAAAGGGTTGCGTCGTCCGGTGCAACAGGCGCACCCCGAGACGCTGCTCCAGCTGCGCGATGGTTTGACTGGCCGCCTGGGGCGTGACGCCCTGGGCCAGCGCAGCCTGACGGGTGCTGCCGAGTTCCACGGCCTTCGCGAGCGTCGCGAGCGACTGAAGTCGTTGATGGGCATGTGATGGGCATGGTCCATTCCCTTCCGTGGAAGCGCGTTCATGGCGATCCGAAAGCCATGCGCAAGGCCTTCAGTATCAATTTGAAATCTCGGCTTCGCTGACGCAGGTGACGGCCAGCGTGAAGAATTCCGCGTCGGCAGCCGAGGCCGCGCGCCGCCTGGCCGAATCGGCCAGCGACGCGGCAACGCGTGGCGGGCTCGTGGTCCACAGCGCGGTGGAGACGATGCAGGACATCGCCGCCTCCTCGTCGAAAATCATCGAGATCATCGCCGTGATCGACGGCATCGCGTTTCAAACCAATATCCTCGCGCTGAATGCGGCCGTGGAAGCCGCGCGCGCCGGTGAACACTGCCGCGGCTTTGCCGTGGTGGCCGGGGAAGTGCGCACGCTCGCGCAACGCTGCAGCAGCGCCGCGCAGGACATCAAGCGGCTCATTTCCCGGTCGGAGGCGACGGTGTCGGCCGGGTCGGAGCGCATCTCGGCCGCGGGCGACGCCATGAAGGCGCTCGTCGAGGAATCCGCCGCGGCTTCCGCGACCTTGAACGAGCAGGCGCATGGGCTGTCGGACTGGGTCGGCGAGTTCAGCCTGCCCGATGCCTGACGCGGCACGCGGCGCCAGGGCAATTCATCGATCGGGGAATAAAGCGGGACTGCCGGTGTTTACCGTGCGAGCGTGTCGGACCGACCGCGCCCAACACCGTGAAAGGCTCGCACCATGTCGCCATCCCGCTTTACGCCGTATCGCTCATTCATTGCCGCCCTGGCCGCGGGCACCATCGCGATCATGATCAACGTCGCGCTGTTGGCTGTCGCCGACAGTTTCGGCCTCGTTACCGCTCGCGGCGGTTTGCTCACGTTATTGAACCGGACGCAGCATGTACCGGGGAACGGGTTATCGGGGAATTGGCTTTTTCAGCAGGCCTTTCACGTTGTCGTCGGCATCGCGATGGCGCTCCTTTACGCGCAACTCAACGTGCAATTCAACGCCAGACCGGCCGTACGGCCGATCCTCAAGAGCCTTCTCTATGCGGCCGCGGTCTGGCTCGCCAATGCGCTGATCATCCTGCCCTCGATCGGACAGGGCATTGCCGGAAGCCGCGTGATCTCGGTGCCCGGCATGCTCTATTTCGCCTTTGCGCATACCGCGTTTTTTGTCATCAACGGGCTGCTGCTGGCCAGGTTCTCGGGCGAATAGAAGCGGCCGCATCATGCCCGCCGTTGCGGCGGCGGGCCTTGCTCCATGATCACCGCTCCCTCCGAGAGGGCACGGTCACGGTTCAGCCGCAACTGCGTTGCTTACCACTGATACCCCGCACCGACGACGGCGCCATAGTCGCTGCGTGTATTGGTCGTGACAGCGGCCTTGTAGATCCAGTGATTGTTCTCCGAGATGGTGGAGATGCCGATTGCCTGCCCTGACTGGCTTCGATAAACGCTGCCCGCAATGGACACCATGCTCATGCCCGGCCGGGAGGGCTGGGGCAGGCCTGCAACCGCCATCGCACTCGCCGTGCCGCCATCCGCATCACGGCGCAGCCCTCGAATCCGATTATCCGTGTAGCTGTTTGCCTGGGAGACGGCCGAGTTCAGCTGTTGCACGTTGACTGCATCGGTGGGTGCGGTACCGGCGCCCACGTTGACGATCTGTCGGGTGCTGCTCGCGGAGGCGCCCACCGACACCACGTCCGCACGCCCGCCGTCATTGCTGCCGGCGCCCAACGCCACCGAGTTGCTGCCGCTCGACGTGGCGCCGCTCCCGATCGCCGTCGCCCTGTTGCCGGACGCTTGCGAGTCGTTGCCCACCGCCGTACTGCCCGGCCCGGACGCAACGGCATTCGCGCCCCCCGCGGAGGAATTCGAACCGGTCGCCGCGCCGGCACCCTCCGCCGGGCTGGAATTGAAACTTCCGCCTTTACCGGTGGAGTCCTGTATCAACGTGGTCAACTGGCTCTGCACGGCCTCCAATTGCGACACGTTTACCGCATCGGTCCCCTGGCTGCCTGCCGCGAGCCCGGTGAGCTGGCGATTGCCGAGGTTGACCTCGCCGACCGACGATTGCGGACTGCTCAACCCGTAAGCGATGTAGCTGGTCAAGGCACCGACTGTCGTCCGCGAACCCGCGCCGATGGCTACGCTATTCGCCAACGTGGCGCTGGAGCCGGAACCCAGCGCGAGCGCATCGGCCGCGCTGCTCGTTGCGCCCGAACCGATCGCCACGCTGCCCGCCATGCCCGCACTCGCGTTGGCGCCCTGGGCAATGGACTGGGCGCCATTTGCATTCGCGCCACTGCCCAACGCGATCGCATCGGCATCCCCCGAGTTTGCAGCCTCACCGATGGCTACGCCGCCCGTGGCCTGCTGCCCCACGATGGCGCCATTGCCGATGCCGACGCCGCTGCTTCCGTTCACGACAGTTGTCGGCCCGACGGCGACCGATTGATCGCCGACTGCCAGCGAGTCTGCGGCCGTCGAATTCACATGGAAGTACTGCATCGGCGTAACGACAAACGACTGCAATGCGCCGGTCAACTGCCTGACCGTCACGGCATCGTGCGCCTGCGTGCCGTCAGCGACATGGGTGAGTTGCCGGTAGGTGCTGCCGCTTGCGCTCCCGAACGAAACGGCGCCGAGCAGCGTGCCATCGGACGTGTTGAACGGCACCGACTGGATGCCGGCTGAGATCGAACCTGCGCCAGGGGCGATCGCGCGATCGGACACCGAGCCCGAGCCGATCGCAACGCCGCCGGCGACGGACACGCCCGATTGGGCTCCCAGTGCAAGCGCGTCGGCCGTTTGAGCCTGTGCGCCGTTCCCGGCGGCCAGGCTGCCTGCTCCGGCCGCAACCGCAAGCGGACCGATGGCGACACTGTCCGTACCCGTCGCCTGGCTGCCGGCTCCCGCCGACTCGGCACGAAAGTACTTGGTGCCCGAGCCGTTGATGGTGGCGAACAGTTGCGATCCGCTGATGGCGTCCGTGCTGGTTGCCGAAATCGTGCCGGGCGCCACGTTGAGGACCTTCTGATTGGCCACATTGACGCCGGTGCTGGAAATCAGGTTGATCGCCCCACCCTGCATCGTCACGCCGGCGCTGTCGACATAGAACCGGGACGTGCCCGCGCCACCGCCGGTGGGCCCCGCGCCGTACCAGAGACCGGCATTATTGGTGCCTGCCCATACCCCCCGGCCGTGACTGCGGCGCTGCCACTCAAATAGGCAATGTCGCTGCCGGTAAAACCGGTAACGTTGGAACTCCAAAGAGAGCAGCCCGAAGCGAAGCTCGTGGCGCCCGCATTTACGCAGTAATCCGCGCCGTTGTATTCGTAGCCCATAAACGCAGGCCCAGCGGCCATGGCAGCGGACCCGTAACCGGAAAGCACGCCCGACACGGCGAGACAGGCGGCCGCGCCAATCTGCTTCGTTCCCCGCGCCATGCGACGGGCGCATTTTTCGTCTTTAGCTTGTATTGATGATTGCGCGTCGATGATGAGATGCGTAATTTTCTTATCTGAATTGCACACCGTATTCACTCCGTAAATTGTTTTATGAACTTTCAGTCTTCCCACTTGCCCAGCATGGAGTCGCCGGCCCACCATGCACACCAGCGACCCAATACATCAACGCCCGCCCCATTCAGCACAACCATCTCGTTATGGTGATTAAATAAAAAATGGAGTTGCGAAATACTTTGATCGACTTCGACAGCAGCGAGCAAAAAACAAAAGCGGCCCAACACATCTCGCCAGACTTGCCTGTTTCTCGACATTCATATTCCATAGCCACGAAGAGAGATACGGCATATTGCTCTCTCTTTCAGTCTTCGAATTCGGGTGCGGATTCTGACCCGGGCAATGTCAGGTGTAAAGACGCCGGATTTATTAGATTGCGATTGATCACGCCGAGGCTCGATCACCGGGTTTTCGCGGATGGTATTTCGCTCGCAAATCCATCATTAGCGCATAATTAACAAAGATATTTATCGCCCATTTAGGAATATGCGGGCTCGACAGGTTTCCGGAATGAATTATTGAGCGCGGTTGAATTCAGCTATCCGTTTCGCAAACTTGATCGATCGTCGGGAAAACTAAACAATTCACCGGCCACTTCCCCCGAAGCCACCTCCTCCACCTTGAATCGGCCAATACCCAACAGGGCGAATCATGAAGCCAACCCCCTCTTCGTTCCCCGGAAGAAAAACGGATTCGAACAGCCGTCATGAAAGGTACGAGGTTCCGGCCTATGCCATGCTGCGCGTGGCATTCGGCCTGATTCTTTTCACGCATGGCTTGCCCAAGGCGCTCAACAGTTCGCATGGCTCGATGAGCGATCCGATGGCGGCGTCGATCCACCTGATCCACCACGTTCTCGGCTTGCCATTCGCGCCGCAGATCGCCGACCTGATCATGCTGCAGGAAACCGCAGGCGCGCTGCTGCTCGCCGTTGGGCTGTACACGCGCGCGGCGGCCCTGCTCTTCTGCGCTGAAATGATCGGGATCTGCCTGGCGCTCGGGCCGACATGGCCCTGGCTCGATCGCGGCATCGAGTATCCCGTGCTGATGGGCATGCTAGCCGCTTACGTTGCCGCGCGTGGCGGCGGGCCCTACTCCGTGGATGGACGCTTTTGGCGTAAGCGGGGAGTTGAATGAAGGCCCCGTCCTTCAATACCACCGGCCGGCCGAGCCGCTAACGCGAGTGCCCGAGCCGGGGTCCCGTTCTAGGCGATCGATGCGCCCGCCGAGCGGTTGCAGGACTGAACCCGGTCAATGGTACGGATCGCGCGCTCGACCCTGCCGTTGCGTCGCGGGCACTGCGACGTGCCCGCCGCAGCGCCGATGCGGGTCATGTAGATGTTGATCTTCACCACGTCGCTCGTGCTGCCGCCCGCGGCGAGCACCAGATGCCGGATGCGCTCGAAGATCAGCCGGGACTGCTCGTATTCGCCGCCGCCGACCGGCTTCAGCTGCTTGTCCCGGGCGGTCAGGCCGGCCACGTAGACCGTGTCGCCGACCTTCAGGCAGTTCGACCAGGTGTGCGGCGCCGGCTCGGTCACCTCGGCGCTGGTGATGCGTTGAATCGTCATTCGAAGAAATCCTTGGGCGGCTTGGCGCACCACTGGGTTGTCTCGTCCGCCGTACCGGCGAAGACGCTGGGTTGGTGAGCGTGATTGACGACATCGCCGTCGGTGTAGTGTTCGATTCGGAATCCGAAGGGATCGCGCCAGTAATCGAAAATCTGGCTGCCCAACAGGTGGCGCCCCACGCCGCAGTCCAGGGTGTAGCCGCGTTCCATCAGGAAGTCGTGGGCGCACATCACGGCGTCCAGGCCATCCATCTCGAACGAGCAGTGGTGCACCCCCGGCTCGGGCGTGCCGAGCACCGGCATGCAGTGATGATCGACCCAGGCCTCGCGCGCCACGCGCACGGCCTGGTTCCTGCGCGCCTTGTGACGGGCGCTGTTGAAGCCGAGGTCGGCCGCCTCGCTGGGCCGGCCGTGCGCCGCGCCGCCGTGCAGCGCGTCGATCTCGAAACCATCGGGCATGCGCATGCGCACCCGTTCGCCGCCGTCAGGCACCTCGCCTACCGGCTCGATGGCGCTGGAGCCGGGCAGCGCGGACAGGCGCGCCAGATCCTCGTGCGATGCCACGCGCAAGCCGGCGCCGAGAAAGCGGCAGGTGTCGCCCAGCACGGCTTCGTAGATATAGGGGGCATCGCCGCTGCCGCGCATCAGCAGCCGGCTGCCGTCGCAGGGCAAGGCCGGCACCATGCCGAAATCGGTCAGGAATGCTTCCATTCGCACCAGGTCGGTGACCTGGTAACGCACATAGGCCAGATCGGTCGCTCGATTCATCGTGGCGCGCTCCTCAACGAACCGCATCGCGCTCGGGGGTATAGGACGCCCGCTGGTTCAGCGCCTCGACCGCGAAGCCGGCCAGGCGCTTGAACGCATCCGCCCGCTCCTTCAGCTCCGTTGCGCCGATCACGTCATGAATGTCGGTGAAGCCCTGCGGCGCGCGCTCTTCGGCGAGGTCCATCACCAGTTCCGGCCCGAGGGTCCGGTTCTGGGTGGCGATCTCGCGCATCGGCGGCAGACGCTCCGCTTCGTAGCGGCGCAGGCCCTCCTGCAGATCGTTGCGGCAGGTGGCGAGATGGAACGCCAGCGAACGTGCGTCCACCACCGCCTGCGAGCCGGCCTGCGAACCCACCGGGTGCATCGGATGGGCTGCGTCGCCGACCAGCGAGACGCGCTCGAAGGTCCAGCGATCCACCTTCGGGAATTCGAAGACATCGACACCGGACGCGATCAGGCCGGGCACATCCAGCCAGTCGAAACGCCAGGAGTCGAACGCATGTGCGAAGCGGGCCTTGTCGACCTTGCGGTTCCACTCCTCGCGCGGCGGCCCGTCGCCGCTCTGGCCGAGCTCGGTGATCCAGTTGAGCATCACGCGCCCGTCGGGCAGGTTCAGCATCGGATAGCACACCAGCTTCTGGTTGCGGTGGCCGGCGATGATCATGGTCTTGCCGGTGAGGAACGGATTCGCCGGCACGGCGCATCGCCACATCAGCTGCCCGCCGAATTGCAGCGGCTGATCCGGATAGAAGTGCCGGCGAACCACCGAGTGGACACCGTCGGCGCCGATCAGCACGTCGCCCCGGGCGGACCCGCGCGGCGCCCCGGTCTGGCTGTCGACGAAGCGGGCGGTCACGCCGGTCTCGTCCTGTTCGAACGACGCCAGGCGATGGCCGGTATGCACCGCGTCACGGCCCAGGCGGCTTTCGACCGCATCGAGCAGGATCATCTGCAGCGTGCCGCGGTTGATCGCGTATTGCGGCCAGCGGTAGCCGGCCAGGCGGCCGCGCGGCTCGGTCCAGATGCGCTGGCCGCGCTTGGTATAGAACGCCAGTTCCTCGATCGCCACGGCTTGCGAGTCCAGTGCCCGATCCAGGCCCAGCTCGGTCAGCTCGCGCACGGCATCGGGTTGCAGGTGCATGCCCAAACCCAACGCCGCGATATTCGACGTGGCCTCGAAGACTTGCGCCTCGAGGCCGGCGGCCTGCAGGCTCAAGGCTGTCGTGAGCCCACCGATTCCACCGCCTACGACGATGACTTTCATCTGCCTGCTCCTCCGATATCCGGCTTGTCTGTAATAGGCAGGAAGTTTACGTGACCGACATCAAAAAACCATTGACAAATAGCGCGTCTGATATGAGCAATCGGTTAAGTCAGGATGACTGAAGGTCTGGAATACAGAGAAGATGGGAGGCTGCCGTCAGAACGGAATCGGCATATCGTCGCGGCTCGCTCGGCATGGCCGGGGCGCAAACGCGGGCTTGCGGCCGTGGCGCAGGCAGGACGGCGGCCCTGACCGAGGAGAGGGCCAGGTTGGAGGGCAGAGAATTCGGCCTTCGGGTTCGAGCGAACACGAAAGCCATGCCGTTCACCGCTCAGGGAGATCGGCCGTCGGCCTAGGCATGTTCAGGCCGACGTTTTTCCAGCAGGCCGAAGCCACTCAGGCTTTGACATTGGCAAGAATGCCCAAGGCATTCTCCCATCCGATCTTCTCGAATTGCGCCGCGCTCATGTTCGACGCCTTCAGCCCGTTCGCCGTATCCAGCGGCGACGCCGCCGGGAAATCCGAGCCGAACAGGATCCGATCGCTCGGCATCAACGCCATCAAGGACGGCAGCGTGTACTGATTCCACGCCTGTGCCGTATCGAAGTAGAGCTTCCGAATCAACGCAACCGCACCGGCCGGCTCCGCTTTCATCAAAACCGGATCGCCCGAGACCATGCGCGCGAATCGAAACGTCAGATACGGTACGTCACCGCCACCGTGCGAAAAGATGAAGCGAATGTTCGGATAACGAATGGTCACGTGATTCATCAGCAAGCTTGCCACCGTGCGCGACGTTTCCGTGCCGTACTCGACCACAACATCCGGCACCTTGGGCACCACGTTCGTGCAGCATGCCGGCTGAAGCGGATGGACGAACACCGTCGCGCGGCGCCGGTTCAATTCCTCCATCACGGGCGTGAAGACCGGATCGCCCAGATACTTGTCGCCGTAGCTCGTCATCATGCCCACGCCCTGCGCCTTCAGGGTATCGAGGCCATACGCGATCTCGGCAAGCGTCGCGTCGATATCGGGAAGCGGCAACGTGGTGAACATGCCGAAGCGGCCCGGGTGATCGGCCGCCATGCGCGCCTGAAACTCGTTGCAATCGCGGGCGAGCGCCTTGGCCTGATCGAAATCGCCGAAGAAGATGCCGGGATCGCTGGTGGAGACAATCGCCATCCGGACGCCGCCGGCATCCATCGCATCGAGCGATTTCTGCACGGTCCAGCCTTCGTTGAAGGCCTGGTGGGTGCGCCGCCCCCGCATCATCGCCAGCAGCGCCGGCGACGTGTAATGGTGATGCACGTCGATGATGCGCAACGCCTGCGCCGGCTGTGCCCAGGCGTGGCGGCCCAGCGCGAGCCCCATGCCGAGCGCCGCCGCCGCGCCCAGGAAGCCGCGCCGGCTCGCACCGGAATGGGAATGAGGATGGGGCAGCCCGCAGCCGCAGGGCGGCGCGGCCGGTTGCAGATCGAGTCTCGACCATTTCTTCAACATCGTGTGTCTCCAGTCTTGTTGTTTCGATGCGGGTCGTTGCCCGCGCTCACGTTCGCCGGCATGCGACGCGCCGGCCGGGTTCCTGTCGTGCAGCCGGCGGCAACCCGGCCTCATGCCGCACGCGCACCGACGCCCTATCGCAACGACGCCGCCGCGTTCGCCGCGGTCTGCCCATCCTGCTCGGGCGCCGCACCGCTGACGCCGATCGCGCCGACGATCCTGCCGTCGTGAACGAGCAGCAAGCCGCCATCGGCGGGCACCATGTCGGGCAGCGCAAGCACATTCAGGCGGCCCGCCGCGACCCGGTCGGCAAAGCCCTTGCTCGGCTCCTGGAACAACAGCGCCGTCTTCGCCTTGCCCAGCGCCATCTTCACGCCGGCCAGTTGCGCGTCGTCCATGCGCACGAAGCACATCAGGTTGCCCCCGGCGTCGATCACCGCGATCGACTGACGCCAATGGTGATCGTGCGCATAGGCCAACGCAGCGTCGATCAACCCCTGCGCGCCGGCCAGCGTGAGCACGGGGGTGTCGACAAACTGCGCGTTAGCCGCCGGAGCGCATGCCATCACGGCCCAGGCCATGACCGATGCCAATCGCTTCATTGAATCCTCCCATCGATACGTTCAGCGCAACGGCCGCTCGTCCCTTCAGGCCTGCAACGCAACAGCCTGCGTGCGCAAATCGATCCGCCTGATCAACGGCATCGCCTTGTGAAGCGCCGGGTTGTCGTTCCCCGCCTTCCATGCGAGATGCAGCTCCACCGAGCGGACCGGGTCGATGCCGGCGACCTCGCGAAACACGACGCCCTCGTACGACAGATGGCTCGCCGTTTCCGGCACCAGCGCGGCGCCCAGGCCGGATCGCACCACGGCCAGCATCGACAGGACCTGGCTCACGTGCTGACGATAGACAGGCATTGCACCGGTATGCGCGAACACGTGACGAACGAGATCGTGGAAATACTTCGCATCGTCGGGCGCATACATCACCATCGTCCGCCCGTCGAAATCGCGCAGATGCAGCGCGTCGCGCCGGGCAAGCGGATGATCGAGCGGCAACGCCGCCACCAGCGATTCGCGCGCGACGCAGAGGCTTCGCATGTCGTCGTGATCGGCGGGCAACTGCCGCAGCAGGCCGATGTCGAGCTGGCCGTTGTCGAGGGCATCCACCTGCGCGCGGCTGACCATCTCGCGCAGCTCGAGATCGACGTCCGGCAAGCCGAGCCGCAGGCACCCCAGCATCTCCGGCAGGAATTCGTAACCGGCGGTGGCGGTAAAACCGATCGTGATGCGGCCCGCCTCACCCAAGCCGGTGCGCAGTGCCGCCGAACGCGCCCGTTCGGCGAGCCGCAGGATCGTTCGCGCCTCCGGGAGCAGGCTGCGTCCGGCGCAGGTCAGGCTCACGGTCCGGTTGGTCCGGTTGAAAAGCGCCGTGCCGATCTCATGCTCGATCAACTGAATATGCCGGCTGAGCGGCGGCTGCGTCATGTGCAGCCGCAACGCGGCGCGGCCGAAATGCAACTCCTCGGCCACCGTCACGAAACAGCGCAGTTGGGTCAGATCGAACACAGTCACTCTCCTTTTCCCTCGCCACCCTCGCACGCAGGTGCGCAACGCCGGTGGCACACGGAATCGCCCCGCACGACGGATGCCGCTGCGCACACGGTCAGATCGGCTCGTCGACGATCGTGTTGCGCAGGATGCCGATCTTCGAGATCTCGACCTCGACGACGTCGCCCGGTTTCATCCACAGCGGCGGCTGCCGGTACGCACCGACGCCGCCGGTCGTGCCGGTGACGATCACGTCGCCCGGCGCGAGCGGCGTAAAGGTGCTGATGTATTCGATCAGTGCAGGAATATCGAAGATCAGATCGTCGGTCGGCGCGTGCTGGACGACTGCATCGTTCAATCGCGTCGTCACGGTCAGCGCCGACGGGTCGCCCAGCTCGTCGGCCGTCACGAGCCACGGGCCGAAGCCGCCGGTACCCGGAAAATTCTTGCCGGGCGTCAGTTGGCTGGCATGACGTTGCCAGTCGCGTACGCTGCCGTCGTTGTAGCAGGCGTAGCCCGCGACGTAATCGAGCGCCGTTTTCGCACTGACATGCCGTGCCGGGCGGCCGATCACCACCGCCAGCTCGCCCTCGTAATCGAGTTTTTCCGAAACGCGCGGGCGCACGATCGCCGCGTTGTGCGCCGTTTGCGAATCGGCGAAACGGGTGAAGATGGTCGGCTTGTCGGGAATTGCCTTGCCCGTTTCCCTCACGTGCGCGACGTAGTTGATGCCGATGCACAGGATCTTTTGCGGGTCGGGAATCACGGGCAGAAACGCGATGTCGCCGATGCCGAAATCGGCCTGCGAACGCACGGCGATCTCGCCGATTTCGGCGAGGCTGCCCCGCAACAGCGCCTGCCTGAGCGTCGCGCCGACCTTCGATGCGTGCGGCGCCAGGTCGATGATGCCCGATTCGATCAGTACACCGAATGATTCGATTCCTGCGCGCTTGAAACTGATGATCTTCATGAGAATGTCCTTGAAATATCCGCTTGAATCAGAACCGGTGCATCAGCCCGACGCCGGCCACGATCTGGCTGCGCGACGACGCCGGCTGGGCGTTGGCACCGTCGCCGATCGAAGCGACCGCATTGACGATGTCGCCCGCGCCGTTGATGCCGAGCGTCTGACCGCTCGCGCGCTGGAATCCCTCCAGCGCGTACAGCGAGGTGCGTACCGACAACTGGTAGACCTCGGAGAAATTGATCTGCTGATATCGCGCGGCGGACGCGATGCGATTGGCCGTGGTCGCGCGCGTGTAGGCATAGCCCGCCGTCAGATCCACCACGGCCGACGGCTTGTAGTGAAGCACCGCACCGACCGTGTTGAAGATGGCGGTATCGGTGAATGACGAATGCGTGCCGGGAATGTACTGCGTGTTCGAATACATGAACGACACGTCCCACGCCTGATTGAACGCATAGCCGCCCGCGACGGCCACCCGCTGCTGGGCCTGAGCGGTCTGGTAGCCGACGTTGATCGCCGAGACGCCGATCTGGGCGCCGTTGTTCGAGGTGGCCGACGACGGGCTCCACGCACCGCCGCCGGGCGTTGCATTGTTGATGCGCCAGAACGCCGCCGCGATCCCGATCGGGCCGTTGACATATTGCGCGCCGGCACTCCAGGCCGAGCCCGCGTTGGTGCTGCCCGCTACCCCGCCGAACGAATACTCGCCGCTGAAGGTCAGCCCGCGGTAATTCGGCGACGTGTAGACGATCGCGTTGTTCTCGTGATAATCGGTATCGGTGCCGTCGATGTCGCCGGGATGCGCCGCGTAGTAACCGGTCAGCCGCGGCTCCGGGCTGTACGGCTGCAGCATCGTGTAGTACGCCGAATATTCGCGCCCCGCCGTGACGGTGCCGTATCTGGGGTTGGTCAAGCCCACGAACGCGAGCCGGTTGAACGCGAGCCCGGCCGTCGACTCGGCGCCGTTCGCGCCATTGAACCCCTGCTCCAGCGTGAAGATCGCCCGCGTCTGGCCGCCCAGGTCCTCGCTGCCCTTGAAGCCGACGCGATCGGCAGCAAACACCCCGGTCGTCATCTTGACGAGCGAACGGCCACCGCTGGTGGAACCGAGCGTGGTGGCACTGCTCTGATAGCCGATGCCGTTATCCACGATGCCGTAGAGCGTCACCGAGCTTTGCGCATACGCGCCATCGGCCATCGGCCATCAGGAACGCACACGCCGAAATCCAGATTGTCTTGCGCATTGCTTGTCTCCTCCTAGTTGTCGTATCGTCGTTACATCGCCTGAAACATTGCACTCCTAACTTTTATTTCGATTTTTCCGCGGCAGGTTCGTCGCGCCCATCACGTCACGTCATGCCGGAACGCGGCATCGCCGCCGCGTCCCGACTCAAGCTCGACTCAGCCGCGGCCGAGGAACGACGGCATCTGCGACGCCATCACCGTGACGAACGGCACGTTGGCATCCAGGCTCATGTTGGCGATCAACAAGACCGTGTTGCCGACGTTCGCCGCATCCATCGTGGGCTCGACGGCGGTGGTGCCGTTCGGTTGCAGCACGCCGTTGGCCATGCGGGCCGTCATCGGCGTGGCGGCGTTGCCGATGTCGACCTGCGAGCTGACGATGTCGAACTTGCGGCCGTCCAGCCCGATCACCTTGGTCAGCCCCGTCACCGCATGCTTGGACGTGGTATAGGGCGCCGAGCCGGGGCGCGCGACGGTTGCCGACAGCGAACCGTTGTTGATGATCCGGCCGCCGCGCGGCGATTGATCCCGCATCATGCGGAACGCGGCGTTCGCGCACAGAAACATCCCGTGGATGTTCACGTCGATCACCTTGGTCCACTGCTCGAACGTCACGTCGCCGAAATTCGTCGCGGGAGAGCCGGTGCCGGCGTTGTTGAACAGCACGTCGAGGCGGCCGTAGGTCGATGCGACCTGGTCGAACAACGCCTGCACCTCATCGGGCCGGGACACGTCGGTCGGCACCACCAGGCTTTCGCCGCCGGCCAGGCTGGCGGTCTCCTCCAGGGCGTCGCGCCGGCGGCCGGCCAACGCGACGGCATAGCCGTCCTGCAGCAGTGCGGTGGCAACGGCCCGGCCCACGCCGCTGCCGGCACCGGTCACAATGGCAATTCGCTTCGTCATCCTAATTTCCTATCGTTTGTCAATTGCGTTGTCAGGGTTGCCGGCCGGGTCGAAGCACCCGGCCGGCATTGCTTCGTCTACTCCGGCAAATCGAGATTCGATTGCAGGATGATGTCGGCCGTCGCACGGTAATGCGCCACCAGCATGTCGATCGCACCTTGCGGCGGCCCGTCGATTGCCGCGTCGATCAAGGCCTTGTGCTCGTTCGTGACGTCACGTGCCGGATAAGCGAGGCTCATCGACAAAAAGCGGTAGCGCGCCGCGTGGTCGGTCATCAGCGAACAGAAATCCAGCAACCAGCGCGACGGGCACGTGGCGAGCAGCGCCATGTGAAACTGCTTGTGCGTGTCTTCCCACGGCGCGTTCTCCTCGAACACTTCCGAATTGGCCGAGCGATCGGTTCGTGAAAGCCGATGCCCGGCCAGGATCAGTTGCTCTTCCCATTTCATCGTCCGGTGGGCCAGCGCCTCGCGCAGCGCGACGGTCTCGACCCAGCAGCGCGTGTTGGTCAGCTCGACCAGTTCGCGCCGCGATACCTGTGCCACGAAAAATCCCTTCTGGTCCACCTTCTGCACGAAGCCCTCGATCACGAGCTGATTCAGCGCCTCGCGTATCGGCGTGCTGGTCACGCCGTAACGCTGGCTGATCTCGTCGATCAGGAGCTTGGCCGACGGGGTCAGCTTGCCGCACAGAATGTCCTGCCGGAGCACCCGATAGACGGCGCTCGTGCGGGTGAAACTGGTGGCGGGTTTGGAACTTTGCGAAGGCAACATCAAATATCCTCGAACTGCGCGATGGTCAGGCCTGCATTCGTGTCGGTGATGTACATCAGCCCGTTGCGGTCGACGAACACGTCGGCGGACTGCGTGACCTGCACCGCGCCCGGCCGGATGTCCACCACCTCGAGCGGCGCGCCCGGCACGATATGCCCGACCTCGCGCGGCCTGAAAGCATTGGAAATATCGAACACGCGAACGCCAGCATTATGCCAAGTCGCGAAGATCAGGTTTTCGCTCTGAAACGCGCCGGGGCGGTTCTCGTGAAGGTTGTGCGGGCCGAACTTGCCGCCGACCGCGCAGTAGTTCAGTTCCTCCGGCTGCGGCAGCGTGGCGATCGAGATCGGCCGGCCCGGTTCGCGCACGTCGAACACCCACGTATGCGCCAGCCCCGCGGCGCAGTTCGAGCTCATCGCCTCGTCGGCGATGATCGCCAGCCCGCGCCCCGGCAACGGCAGCGGCGTATGGGTGCCGCCCGCGAACGGCGGCGACATCACCGTGTGATTGAGCAGCTTCGGCGCCACCGGATCGGACAGATCGTGGATCGTCAGCCCGCCGTCGCGCCACGCGCCGTACAGCTTGCCGTCGGCGGGAATCGCGTGATGCAGCGCCCAACGCTTGCCCGGGGGCCAGGCCGGGGTTTCGTCGCCATCGCGATGCATGCCCGGCAGCGCCCAATGGCCGGCGAGCGTCGGCTTGGTCGGGTCGGCCACGTCGAAGATCGCCAGCACGAAATCCGAGTAGCCGCTCAGATGCGCGGACGCGTAGGCGTAGCGCCCGCCCGTCCACCAGAGCCGATGCAGGCCGATGCCGCCCACCGGGCAGAAGCCGATTTCACGCGGGTTGGCCGGGTCCGAGCCGACATCGTAAATCCGCAGCCCCGCCTCGAACGGCCGTTCTCGACGCGTGAAGCTGTCGTCGATCGCATTCGTGAAATAGTCGTCCTGGCTCTTGTATTGCTGCAGCGCCCACACGTTCGCGCTGTTGACCGCCAGCAGCAGGCCGTCATGCAGTTGCAGATGATGCGCACGCGTGTTCTTCGCACAGGCGATGAAGTTGACCGGCTTCGGCGCTTTCGGATTGCCGACGTCGATCACCGAAATGCCGTCGCTGAACATGTGGCCGATATAGGCATGGCCGCGATCCACCATGATCTGAACGCCGTCCGGGCGCTTGCCCTGATCGGTGTGGCCCAGGAAGGTCACGTTCGAAGAACGGGAAATGGGATGCATCGTCAACCTCTCGTCAAGTCACTGGAACAGAACATCCGCGGCGTGCGGTTCAACGGCATTCAGGCGATCTCCGCGAGCGAGCGCTGGCGCGTCTCCGGCCCGATCAGATGCAGCCCCGACGCCGCGATCACCATCAAGCCGGCGATGCAGCCGAACACCGCCCCGAGGCCGAACCCGTGCTGGATCAGCGGCAGCGCCGGCACGAACCCCGCGGTCGCGAGACGTCCGATGCCCGCGGCCATGCCGAAGCCCGACGCACGCGCCTGGGTGGGGAACACCTCGGACGCGAAGATCTGCATCGTGTTGCCGCCCACCTGGTAGAAAAAGATCATCAGGAAACCGGCCGCCATCAACTGCAGATTGGTGCCCGCATTGGCGAACGCCACCGCGAACACCCCCGAGCACAGGAACGTGATGAAGGCCGTGCGGCGGCGCCCGAACCGGTCGAGCGCAAACATCATGAACAGGCTCGCGAACGGTGCGGCCAGCGTCATGCCGAACGTGTACGACAGCGATTTCGTGATCGTGAAGCCCTGGCTGTTCATGATGTTCGGCAACCAGGTGCCGAGGCCGATCGTCACGCAAAAGAACGCGCTGAAGCAGACCATCGCGGCCAGCAGGCGCACCCGGTAGTTCTTCCACACCATCACGAACGGGTCGGCCTTCGTGTCGTGCGCCACGTCGGCCAGCTCTTCGGCCGGTTCGCCGAGCCCCATCTTCTTCAGGATCGCCAGCGCCTCGCGGCCACGCCCCTTCGCGGCGAGCCAGCGCGGCGATTCGGGCAGCGCGAAACGCAGCACGAACAGCACCAGCGCCGCCACGCCGATCGCCCCCCAGATCCCCCGCCAGCCGATCGACTCGCGGAAGTACAGCGTGACGAGAAACGCCAGCGGCCAGACCAGCGCGCCGCCGATGAAGTGCACCAGGGCGAGAATCCGGCCACGGATGTCCTTCGGCGCGTACTCACCCGCATAGGTGAACGCCAGCGGCTGCTCCGCCCCCAGCCCGAGCCCCGATACGAAGCGCGCCAGGATCAGCCACATCACGCTGGGCGCCAGTGCGCTGGCGATGGTTGCCAGGCCGAACAGCAGCAGATTGAACTGATACACGGCCTTGCGGCCGAACCGGTCGGTGAACTGGCCCTGCGCGAACGTGCCGATCGCCAGCCCGAACAACTGCGCACCCCCGACCCAGCCGAGCTGGGCCTGCGTGGCGAAATGCTGGTGCAGCATGTCGGGAATGAAGGAACCGAAAATTGCATAGTCAATGACATCCAGGCAGTAGCCGGCCGCGACGAGCGCGATCACCTTGACGTGCGTCGGCGTGATCGCGGCCGAGTCCAGCGTGTCCGAAACAAAAGCGTCAACTGTTCTCATTGTCTCCTCTCTTCTCTGCCAATACCGGCTGCCCGCGGCCGACGATTCGATGATCGTGGACATGCGTCTATATTTATATATTGCTCGGTATTTAGTTAAAAAATATATCATCGTAAACATCAACAGTACAAAATATATTTTCAATTTTGCGTGTGCTTCACCGCCTCCCTCTGTTGATTGGACGATCGGTTGCGTGCCGCGAAACGCGGCGAAACAGGCCGGACCGGGCCACCCCGCAAGGCATGGCGGCCCGGCGAGCGGCCACGCGGGCCGCCCGGATGGTGGCGGTGAACTAGCGGTGCGTCTGGCCGTCGACCAGCCGGCGAAGCTGGAGCGGGTTGTCGTCGGCAAGCGCCGCCGGCAGCAGCTCGGCAGGGAAATCCTGGTAACAGAGCGGGCGCAGAAAGCGCCGGATCGCCAGCGAGCCGACCGATGTGCTTCGGCTGTCGGAGGTCGCCGGATACGGGCCGCCGTGCACCATCGCATGGCAGACTTCGACGCCGGTCGGCCAGCCGTTCGCGAGCAGCCGGCCGGCCTTGCGTTCGAGCACCGGCACCAGCAAACGGGCGATCCCGGTGTCGTCCGGGTCCATCTGCAACGTCGCGGTGAGCTGGCCGTCCAACTGCTCGGTCAGCGCCACGAGCTGTGCGATGTCGCGACAGCGAACCAGCAGGGACGACGCACCGAAGACTTCCGCCTGCAACGCGTCGCTGCCGAGGAAGGCGTCGGCGTCGGTCGCGAACCACGTGGCGCGGCATCGGTTCGGCCCGCTGCCGGGCAGCCCCCGCGCCAGGACGGTGACCGCCGGATGCTCCAGCAGCGCGGCCACGCCGGCGTCGTAGGCGGAACTGATATCGGGCGTCAGCATCACTTGCGCGGCGCTGCCCGAGAGCGCGGCGGCAGCCGTCGCGACAAAGCGCTCCAGATCGGGCGACGCCACCGCCAGCAGCAGGCCGGGATTGGTGCAGAACTGGCCGGCGCCGAGCGTCAGCGACGCGGCGAACGCTTGCCCGAGCGCATCCGCGCGCGTGCGCAACGCGCCGGGCAGCAGATAAACGGGATTGATGCTGCTCATTTCCGCGTAGACCGGAATCGGCTCGGCACGGGCCGCCGCCACCTTCATCAGCGCGACTCCCCCGCTGCGCGAGCCCGTGAATCCGACGGCCTTGATGCGCGGGTCGGCCACCAGGGCGGTGCCGACCTGACGGCCCGAGCCGAACAGCATCGAAAACGTTCCGGCCGGCATGCCGGTGCGTTGCACCGCACGCCCAATCGCGCCGCCCACCCATTCCGCCGTGCCCGGATGCGCGTTGTGCGCCTTCACGATCACCGGGCAGCCGGCCGCCAGCGCGGACGCCGTATCGCCGCCCGCCACCGAGAACGCCAACGGGAAATTGCTTGCGCCGAATACCGCCACCGGCCCGATCGGAATGTGACGCTGGCGCAAGTCGCTGCGCGGCTGCGGCGTACGCGCCGGGAGCGCCGGATCGAGGCGCGCCTCCAGCCAGCCGCCGTCGAGCACGACATCGGCGAAAAGGCGCAGTTGCGCCGTTGTGCGTGCGCGCTCGCCTTCGAGCCGCCCGCGCGGCAAGCCGGTTTCCTGCATCGCGCGCTCGATCAGCGAGTCGCCCAGCGCATCGATCTCGTCGGCGCAGGCCTGCAGAAACGCACTGCGCTGCTGCAACGTCGTCTCGCGATAGACGTCGAACGCCTGCCACGCCAGTGCGCAGGCCTGCTCCACCTCGGCCTTCCCGGCCAGCCCGTAGGCCGGTTCGAGCACCGCGCCGTTGGCCGGATCGGTCGCGCGATGCTCGCCGGTCTCGCCGCGTACGGCGTCGGCGCCGATCAACATGCTGCCTGTCAGCGCCCGCATCACCGACGCGCCCCGATCAGGTTCTTGAGCAACGCGAGTTCGTCTTCCTTGAGATCCGCAAGCGGCGTGCGCACCGGGCCGGCGGAGCGGCCGACCGCCGTCATGCCCGCCTTCACGATCGACACGGCATAGCCGGCCCGGCGATTGCGGATCAGCGTATAGGGCAGCACAAAATCGTGCAGTTCGCGCTGAATGAACGCGTGATCGCGGGCGCGCACGGCGGCGTAGAAGCTCAACGCCCATTCCGGCAGGAAGTTGAAGATCGCCGACGAGTAAGTCGTGACGCCCATCTCCAGATACGGCAGCGCATAGGTCTCGGCGGTCGGGAGGCCACCGATATAGGTCAGGCGATCGCCAAAGCGGTTGTAGACGCGCGTCATCCGGTCGATGTCGCCCACGCCGTCCTTGTAGCCGATCAGGTTCGGGCACCGCTCGAGGATCTGCGCGACGGCCACATCGTCGAGCATCGCGTTCGCGCGGCTGTAGACGATCACGCCCAGGCGAGTCGACTCGCACACGCGGATCACATGCGCGGCGACGCCGGCGGCATCGCATTCGGTCAGATACGGAGGGAACAGCAGGATGCCGTCGGCGCCGGCCGCCTGCGCTGCCTGCGCATGCTCGATCGCCTGAGCCGTGCCGCCGCCCGCCGGCGCGATGATCGGCACCTTGCCGTCAACCGTTTCGACCGCGGCCCGCACGACCCGATCGACCTCGGCGGCGGTCAGCGAGAAGAATTCGCCGGTGCCGCCGGCAGCGAAAAGCCCGGCCACCGGGTAACGGGACAGCCATTCGAGGTTCGCGCGATACGCGTCTTCGTCGAATGCGTAGTCGGGGGTGAAATGCGTGATCGGAAAGGAAAGCAGGCCTGCGCTCAAGGTGTCGCGCAGTTCCTGGTGGGTATATCGGGTCATGGTGCCGTCTCCGTGATAATGAAGACGACTTTAGAAAGATTATCGATGCCCGTACATTTCAATCACTGAATGGATTGATACCTTTACTGGATCACGCATCGACCGACGTCGCCCGGCGCGGCTCACCCTGCGCCGAGCACCGGATGACTATCGCGCAACACCGCACACCGCTGCCGCAGGAAACCGTGCAGTTGCGTGATGACCGGGGTCAGTTGCGCGCGATGCGCGCACAGCAGATGCAAGGGCGACGGCTCGCAGTGGTCATGCGGCAGCAGTTCGACCAAGCGGCCGGCCGCCAGATCGGGAATCAAATCCAGTCGCGACTTGTAGATCAGGCCTTCCCCGGCAATCGCCCAGCGCCGCACGGCGTCGGCATCGTCGCTGATGCGGTTGCCCGTCACGGCCACGGTGCGATCGCCACCCGGCAGCGTGAACCGCCACCGTTCATGCACCTGCTCGCTCCACACGAAGCGCAGGCAATTGTGCCGCCGCAAATCCTCGACGTTCGCCGGCTTGCCGTGACGCGCGATATACGACGGCGCCGCGCACAGCGCACGGCGATTGCCGTCCACCAGCGACATCGCCAGCAGCGACGAATCCGGCAACGCGCCGTAGCGGATCGCGATATCCAGCGGCTGCCGCACGAGGTCCACCGAACGGTCGCTGATGCGCACCTGCAACGAGAGCCCAGGATGCCGATGCTGGAATTCATCCAGCCATGGCAGCAACAGGTTGCGGCCGAAGTCGGACGACGCCGACACGCGCAACGGGCCGCTCAATACCGCGCGCCCGGTCGACAAGGCCTGTTCGCCCTGCATCTGCGCACCGAGCATCGAGCGCGCGTGCGGCAGATAACGTTCGCCGGCATCGGACAGTTGCATGCTGCGCGTCGAGCGCGTGAACAAGCGCGCATTCAGCGCTTTTTCCAGCCGCTGCACGCATGCGCTCGCATGGCCGGGCGCGATATTGAGCTGCCGCGCCGCTTCCGAAAAGCTGCCCAGCTCGGCCGTATGGACAAAAATCTGAACGTCGTCGAGGCGAATCATTTTCGTCGAATTAACGAAAGTATTTGGTCATTTCGGGTGTTTTTCCGAATATCCGCCAACGATACCATCAAACCCGACATCACCCAATGACGCTGAAAGCCTTGCCAGTCAAGGCTTTCACGTTGCCCGCCCCTATTCGCAGGATATTTTCATGAAAGCTGTCGGCTTCTACCAGAACCATCCCATCGAGCACCCGCAAGCGCTGGAAGACATCACGTTGCCCACACCGGCGCTGCGCGACCACGACCTCCTCGTGGAAGTCAAAGCCGTGTCCGTCAACCCGGTCGATACCAAGATTCGCCAGCGCGGCGATGTGCCCGAAGGGGCCGCTCGCGTGATCGGATGGGACGCGGCGGGCATCGTTCGCGCCGCCGGCCCGCTCGCCACGCGCTTCAAACCGGGCGATCGCGTCTGGTACGCCGGCGACATCACGCGGCCCGGCAGCAACAGCGAGCTGCAGGCGGTCGACGAGCGCATCGTCGGCCCGATGCCGGCCACGCTCGATTTCGCCGAAGCCGCCTCGCTGCCGCTGACCGCGATCACCGCATGGGAACTGCTGTTCGACCGCCTTCAGGCGCATGCCGCCGATCCCACCGAGAACGGCGTGCTGCTGATCGTCGGCGCGGCCGGCGGAGTGGGTTCGATCCTCACCCAACTCGCTCGGCAGTTGACCGGGCTGACGGTGATCGGCACCGCATCGCGCGACGCCAGCCGCGACTGGGTACGCGCCCAGGGCGCGCACCACGTGCTTGATCATCAGCAAGACTGGGCGCCGCAATTGAAGGCGTTCGGGATCGACGAGGTGAGTTACGTGGTGGGGCTGAACGACAGCGCGAGCTATCTGAAACAGATCGCCGGCGTGCTTCGCCCCGAAGGCAAGTTTGCGCTGATCGACGATCCGGACAGCCTCGACATCCGGGCGTTCAAGTCCAAATCGATTTCGATCCACTGGGAATTGATGTTCACGCGCTCGATCTTCGGAACCGCCACGCTCGCGCGTCAGCACGCGCTGCTTCGCCGGGTTGCGGAACTCGTCGATCGCGGCGATCTGAAGCACACCATGACGCGCCGCATCGACGGCATCGACGCCGCCGGCCTCAAGCAGGCGCATGCCTGGGTGGAAACCGGCGGCATGATCGGCAAGGCCGTGCTCGCCGCGCGCTGATGCGCGGCGCGGCTTCTCGTTCAACGCGTTCGACACACCACCGCGCATCGAGCGGCATCGCTCGATGCGTCATCGTCCCTCACCTCGCAAGGCTCGACATGACCACCACGCCCCCTCCGTTCTTCACCACCTCCGTGATCACGCGCGAAGCCGCTGCCGCGCTGATCGACGCCGCACGCAAGGCGTCCGAGGCGATCGGCTTCGAGCCGGCCATCGCGATCACCGATCCGGCCGGCCACCTTCGTGCGTTCGAGCGCACCGACAATAGCTCGTTTCTGGCTGCCGACATTGCCATCGACAAGGCATGGACCGCCGCCACGTTCGGCATCGACACGAACGTCTGGATCGAGGTATTGAAAGAGCCGGGTGCGGCCTATCTTCAGCATCGTCCGCGACTGACGCCGGTGGGTGGCGGGTTTCCCATCTCGATCGATGGCAAGCTGATCGGCGGCCTCGGCATTTCGGGCGGCAACCATGCGCAGGATCGCGAAGCGTGCATCGTCGCGTTGCAGGCGCTCGGGTACGCAACGGCGTAATCCGTCGCGCGGCGGGACCGGCACCGCTCGACGGCCAGCGCATTCACCGCGTGATGCGCTCGCATGCCCTGCCGATGCAACGGCGAGCGGCGTCTCTCGGCGGGTGCTGCAAACCGTAAACGATGGCTCGAAGATGCCGATGAAAAGCTGGCCGGCCCAGCGGGGCCTGGTCAGGGAATCTGACGGGTTGGCCGGAACACGATCTCGTTCACGTCGACATCGGCGGGTTGCTCGATGGCAAAGGCCACCGCACGCGCGAAGGAATCGGCCGAGATGGCATGGGCCTGATAGAAGTCGCGCATGCCTTGCGCGATGTCCGGCTCGGTCACGCTGCCCTTCAACTCGCTGTCCACCGCGCCCGGCGACACGATGGTGGTGCGGATATTCCAGGGTTTCGTCTCCTGCCGGAGCCCTTCGGACAGCGCCCGCACGGCGTGCTTGGTCGCGCTGTAGACAGCCCCGTTGACCATCACCTTGTGGCCGGCTACCGACGCCACGTTGACGAACTGTCCGCCCTTCTGGCGCTGCATGTGCGGCAGCGCCGCCGCGACACCGTACAGCACGCCCTTCAGATTGACGTCGATCATTTGATCCCAGTCATCGACCTTCAGTCGTTCCAGCGGCGAAAGCGGCATGAGCCCCGCGTTGTTGATCATTACGTCGATGCGCCCGAATGCGTCCACCGCCGTGTCGACGAGACGCTTGACGTCGTCGCGCACGGTGACGTCGGCGGCAACGGCCAGCGCGCGGTGTTGCGGATGATTCAACGCTTCGGCCAATGCCTGCAGACGCTCGGCACGCCGCGCGCCGAGCACGACGTGCGCGCCCCGCGCGCTCAAGAGGCGCGCCGCCGCCTCGCCGAGACCGCTGCTGGCACCCGTGATGACGATGACCTTGCCCTGGATGTTGTCGCTCATGGAACGCTCCTGTTGATCGGTGAGGCCCCATTGTGGAGAGCGCATTGTCAAAGCACTAGCCGTGTACGTGTTGATCCATTATCAAGTTAAAGTTGACACTGCCCGCCGACACCTTTCAGGAAGCACCCCATGTCCCTCATCGACTTTCGCGCCATCGAGACCTTTTCGAAGGCGATCGAACTCGGCAGCATCCGGCGCGCTGCCGCCGCGCAAGGCATCAGTCCGCAAGCCGCGAGCCAGTCGCTCGCGAACCTCGAGGAGCGCCTCGGCGTGCGCCTGCTCCATCGAACGACCCGCAGCATTGCACTGACCTACGAAGGGCAGCAGTTCCTCGAGGCCGCTCAACCGGCATTGATGGCATTGGAACGTGTGGTCGATCGGATTCGCACCGCCAAGGACGAGATTGCCGGCCCGTTGCGCATCGTCGCGCCCCGATACTCGTTCCTGCCGCTGCTGTGGCCCCTGGTCGACGCGTTCTGTCACCGCCACCCCGACGTCGAGCCGGACATCAAACTCGACGACCGCATCGGCAACTGGGTGCAGGACCGGGCCGATGTCGGCTTCCGGATTGGCTCGGCGCCCGAGGATGGCGTGGCCGTTCGCCGACTGTTCGCCATGCAGCTCATTGTTTGCGCGGCCCCTGCCTATCTGGCGAGGCACGGCGCGCCCGATTCGATCGAGCAACTGGCCTCGCACCGATGCAGCGTGTTCCGGCACCCCGGAAGCGGCCGCGTGCTGCCCTGGCTTCTCAAGGTGGGTGGGGAAGTGATCTCCCATGACCTCTCCCCTACGCTCTCGACCAACGACGCCCAGCTCGAGACCGAAGCGGTGCTCGCGGGTCATGTCATCGGCTTGTTGTCCGGGTTGTCGGCGGCGCCGTTGATTCGATCGGGGCAGTTGGTGCCGCTGCTGGTGGACCATGTCACGGACCACATGGGCGTTCACGTCTACTACGGCAGCCGGACGGCGCAGCCGTCACGCGTTCGTGCGTTTGTCGATCTGACCGTGGAGCGGCTGGCCGGATCGAACGAATACGTCCTGGATGCAAAGGAACTGGCCACGCTGGAAGCGAAAGGCCGAGGAAAATCGCGGCGACGATGAGATTCAGCTCATCGCTTCGGCAGGGATCCAGCGACATCCGCTCTTTGCCGCGATGACGGCATCGAGCAACGAAGCCGCGATCGCCTCGGCTGGATTGACCCGAAGCTTTTTCGGCAGGATCGGGGCGAGAAATCGAAACAGTGTCAGCGCGGCTTGCTCGGCACGCCTTGCTTCATGTCGCGCGCCGCCAATCAGGCTGGGGCGGCAGATCGTGAGCGATTGGAATCCGATGTTCCGGATGTCCCTCTCGACCTCGCCTTTGGTCCGGTAGTAGAAGCTCATGGAATTCGCCGATGCGCCCATGGCAGTGACGATCGCGTAGGTCTTCACGCCAGCCGCATGCGCGGCTTCGCCGATGGCGACGGGCAGTGCGTGATCGACATGACGAAACGCCTGCTTCGAACCGGCTTTTGCCTGGGTCGTTCCCAATGCGCAGATCACCGCGTCGGGCCGATGCGACATGAGCGTTGGAACCAGCGCCTCCAGGCGCGGCCCGACCGGGTTCACCAGTTTGTCATGCGGCGTCAACGCTCGCCGGGTTGGCGCAATCACCTCGGAAAACGCCGGGTTGGCCAGCGCCAGCGTCAAGGTTCGGCTTCCCACCAATCCTGTCGCGCCCAGCAGCAGCAGTTTCATCTTCGGTCCCTCCCAGTCGGCAAGCATCGCCGGATTATTGCTTGATTCCCTCGAAGTTGATGGTGACGCGCACCTCATCGCCCACCTCGGGCACATAGGCCTTCATGCCGAAATCGGAACGTTTGATCGTCGTGGTTGCGGTAAAGCCGGCCTTGTAGACGTTCGTTCCGTTCGTATCCTGCGCCCGTCGATTGAACGTGGTCTTGAGGACCAGCGGCCTGGTGATCCCGAGCAAGGTGAAGTCGCCCTGGATGTCCGCCGTCTTGGCGCTCGTCATCTCGATGTGCGTGCTCTTGAACGTCATTGTTGAAAACCGTGCGACGTTGAAGAACATCGGCCCCTGCAACACCTTGTCGCGCGCGGCAAAGCCCGTGTCGACGCTGTCCGCGCCCAGGGTCACCGCGACCGTGCTGTGTTCCGGCTTCGCCGTGTCCAGCAGCAGCGTGCCTTCAAGCTCGTGAACCGAGCCTGTGATGGTCGAGAAGCCGAGATGGTCGATCGTGAAGATCGCCTGCGTATGGGCCGGGTCGAGGGCATAGGTGTCGGCCGCGAACGCGGAAGCAAACGGCGCGGCGCTGATCAGGGCCGCCGCAAAAAGCGGCTTGAGCGAGAGGGGCATGGCGGTGGATCGTTTCAATGAATTGGAATTCGGAACGGCGTTCAAGGCTTCGATCGAACGTTCCGGAACGGCTTGATTACGCGTGCAGCGTGCCTTGCGCCGAGTTGGATACGGCTTCCCATTTGTCCCAGTTGCCGAGGCGCGCCTGGTAGGCCGCCTTGAACTTCGCGATCGTCGTCGAGCCGAGCACCAGGCGAAGCGGAGGTTCATCCGCGTCCACGGCTTTGAAGATCGCCGCGGCGGTGGCCGCCGGATCGCCAAAATCCTCGGGTTTGAACGACGAGCGTATGGCCTGGCGGATGGGGTTGTAGACGTCGATGGCCGGCGGGGATTGCACCGCTGCGCGAAACCCGGTGGTGAAGTGGCCTGGTTCCAGGATCGTGACTTTGATACCGAATGCAGCCACTTCGGCCGCGAGTGCTTCCGAGATGGCCTCGACGGCAAATTTGGTGGCGGTGTACGTGCCCCCCGTCGGGAAAGCGATCACGCCGCCGATGCTCGACACCGTCAGGAGATGCCCGCTGCGCTGTGCCCGCAAGATCGGCAGCGCGGCCTGAATGACCCATAGCGTGCCAAACACATTGGTGTCGAAGCTGGCTTTGGCCTGCTCGGCTTCCAACTCCTCGATGGCGCCCATGTAGCCATAGCCGGCGTTGCTGACGATGACGTCCAGACGCCCGAAATGCCGATGTGCCTGACCGACCGCTGCAAACACCGCATCGCGATTCGTCACGTCGAGCGGCAGCACCAGAATCGCATTGCCATGAGCCTTGACGAGCTCATCGAGCGCCCCCACGTCGCGTGCCGTGGCAACCACCCTATCGCCGCGTTGCAGCGCAGCCTCCGCCCAGACACGGCCAAATCCGCTCGATGTCCCCGTGATGAACCAAACCTTCGACGACGCCATGTTATCGACTCCGCAATAAATTTGCACTCAGTGCAATATATGCACTGAGTGCAAATTCGTCAAGGGCAATCGACCCTCCGAGGAACGGCATCCGGGCGTGGCGACGCGCTTCGGACGTCAGTGGCGTTCGTGCGGCCTGGCGGCCGTCGTTGCGACACCTGTTCGTTCGTCAGCGATCCGCGCCAGAGCGGCGGGGGGTGGCTACGGCATAATCCGGTGGGCGGAAAGCTCGCGTACCGATTAGACAATGCCGTATCTCGGCGGCTGTCAGAGTGACAACGATGATTGACATAGATAACATCCAGAACGACCTGCGTGAACGCAAGCGTCAGTTGACCCTCGATCTGATCGCCCGAACGGGGCTCAGGCTCTTCGTGGAAAACGGCTACGAGGCGACGACGCTCGATGCCATTGCGGCGGCATCGGGCATCTCGCGGCGCACGTTCTTCTCCTATTTGAAGTCGAAAGAGGATGTCCTGCTGGCGCATGAGAGCGGCAATATCCCGCGCCTTCTGCGCCCGACTTTCCTGGAGCAATCACCGAAGCAGCGGCCGATCGACGCCGCCCGGAAGACCTTCCTGATCCTGGCCTCAATGTATGAGACCAAGGAATCCGTCATGGCGGATCGCATCTTGCGGTCGATTGAAACGCTTCGGCTACGCAAGGAAGCGCTTCACGTTCAGTTGGAGGAGGTGCTGGCCGAGGCGATGTACGAACGATGGCCCGATCCGGCCCGGCGGCCGGCCTTGCGCCTGACCGCGATGATGGCGATGGGTACGCTCAGGTTCGCCAAGGAGAACTGGCGGCGGGATGAAGCGGCACATCCGTTGACACACTACATCGACGAGGCGTTCGATCTTCTCGCTGAGCAGTGAAGGCGTGCTCCGAACTCGGCGAATCTCGGTAGCCAGGATGCCCAGACTGGTGTGTTGATCAGCGGCGGACATTGGTCGCCGATCAAGCAATCGGCTGAACGACATTCCCCGTGTGACCTCCCCCCGACCCATCGGCTCGTTACGCCGTCATTGCTGTGGCACCTGCGAGAGTACCGATCGGAGGCTAGCCATGAAAGAAATCACGGTTGAAATCGTCAAATCAATTAGCGATAAGGAATTCGACGAGTTGTGCCATGTCTTGATCGCCCCCGATCCCGAACGCGATGGCAACATGCGCGGCACCGACAGTGACTGACCTCCTCCCGACCGGCCGGGCACCTGGCTTTCGTGCAAAGCGTATCGAAGCAGCCTTCCCTGCACGGGCCGCGGCCATTCAAGGCAGCGCCGTACCGGCCGATAAAATATTTTCACGGTATTGAACGATCACAATGAGCCACGAAGAGAAAGACCCGGCCGGCAGCCCGCTTCAAGCTGCATTTCTGCGCCACGAAGAGAGCCTTGCCTCGCCCGGAAGCCAGCCCGGCGAGGACAACCCCGCCGTGTATCGCACGCTGCTCGAGTCGACCCGGGCGATCCCCTGGAAGATCGACTGGGCGACGATGCAGTTCGCGTACATCGGCCCGCAGATCGAAAAGCTGCTCGGCTACGCGCCGTCCACATGGAAAACGGTGGAGGACTGGGCCGCGCGCATGCATCCGGAAGACCGCGACGCCGTGGTGAATTTTTGCGTCGCGCAGTCGCAAGCGGGCGCGGATCACGAGGCGGACTATCGCGCGCTGACCGCGGACGGCGGCTACGTATGGATTCGCGACGTGGTTCACGTCGTGCGCAAGGAGAATGGCGACGTCGACGCGCTGATCGGCTTCATGTTCGACATCAGCGAGCGCAAGCGTACCGAGGAAAAAGTCGCGGAACTCCAGCGCGAGCTGGAGCGCCTCTCGTTGTCCGACAGCTTGACCGGGATCGGCAACCGTCGCATGTTCGACACGGTCGTGGCGCGCGAATGGGCGAGCGCCGCGACATCGAGAAAGCCGCTCTCGCTCGTGATGATCGACATCGATTTCTTCAAGTCGTACAACGATTATTACGGCCACCTGCAAGGCGACGAATGCCTGAAGCGCCTGGCGCGCGTGCTCGGCGAAGCCGCCGGCCCGAACGCGTTCCTGGGCCGGTTTGGTGGCGAGGAATTCGCGCTCGTGCTCGCCGACACCCACGCCGACGACGCCGTGCGTATCGCGGAGCGCTGCCGCACGCTGATCGCGGAGGAATCCATCGCGCATCTGCGCTCGCCGCACCAGCAGCGCGTCACCGCGAGCTTCGGGGTCGCCACCGTGGTGCCGACCGAAAACATCGACGTCACGGCGTTCATCAACTTGGCGGATGCGCAGCTTTATCAGGCCAAGGATCAGGGACGCAACCGCATCGCGGCAGTGGATCGGGCGGGCATCGGTGGCGAAGGGTTCAAGCTTCAGTCGCGTTGATGCCGACGCGACGTTCCCCCGCCCTCGAGTAGCGCAACGCTTTAGAAGCTGTTGCGAAATTAGTTATCCAGAGATTTGAGACGTGTCCAGCAAATCAAGGCACAAGCCAAAGACATAAAGGCCTCGTGTACATGAGCGTAGCGTTCATAACGAATTTTGAGCCGTCGAAACGAGTGCAACCAGGCAATCGAATGCTCCACTGGCCAACGTGTTTTTCCCAGTCCACTGCCATGTGGCGCGCCGATTTTTGCGAGCATCGGCGTGATGCCGCGCTCACGCAAGCGCTGCCGATGGGGCTCAGAACTGTAGCCCCGGTCGCCTTGTATGATTTGCGGCTTGCGCAGCGGACGTCCCCGCTTGCCCCTGATGTGTGGAATGGCATCGACCAGCGCATCAAGCTGGGTAATGTCGTGACGGTTTGCTGCACTCAGGATGACCGCGAGCGGGATGCCTTGCGCGTCGACGATGAGGTGGTGTTTGCTGCCGAGCTTGCGCCGGTCCGTGGGATTCGGGCCGGTTTTTTTCCCGCCAGTACGGCGCGGATCGATGAGCTATCGACGAGCGCACGCGAGAGGTCGATTTCGCCACGGCGACGCAACTCGGCCAGCAACGTTTCGTGGATGCGTTGCCAGACGCCGGCCTGTTGCCACGCCACGAGCCGTCGCCAGCAAGCCGTCGCCAGCAAGCCGTGCCTGAACCACATCCCATTTCTTGCGGGAGTAGATTCCACGCAATGCCCGAGCGCAACACGAACACAATGCCTGCCAGCACCGCGCGGTCGGGTGTCGGTTTGCGGCCTGCATACTGGCGATTGCGTGGTGCTCGCACCGGCAGCAGCGGTTCGATGAGTGACCACAATTCGTCGTCTATCAGTTCTTTCGGCATCGCTTCCTGTCGGGCAAAACAAGACAGAAAGTTAACACCAAGTCGGAAAAGTTAACAGACCCAAAACCTAATTTCGCAACAGCTTCTAAGTTGCGTAGCGGGCCAGAACGCGCACGGGTGTTGCCTGCTCATGCCAGTAGATTGCGACACCCATGCGGTGATCTCTAACTGCGCGTAATACACGGCTATGCGCGTGCACGATCTGTGCATCGATGGGCTACCGAACTTACTCCGCGAGGTGCTGCACAATAAAAAGTGCTGCCCGGTCGAGCGCGTAACCGGCCTCGTCGAGCATACCGGTAAACATCTGGAAAACGTGCGGCACATCAGCGGTAACGTCGAGAATCACATCGACCTCGGCATCGCGGGCCCGTGCCGCGAATCGCACGGAATCATCGAGCAGAATTTCATTCGTGCCGACTTGAAGCAAAACCGGCGGCAAGCCGCTCAGATCGGCATGAACGGCCGGCGCGAGTAACGAAATCTCGGGGTTTTGGCCCGAAAGGTATAAGGCGCCCGTGTGTTCCACGCCTTCACGCGTCAGCAATGGATCAATGCCTGACTTGCTGATCATGGTCGCGCCTGACCGGGTGTGGTCCAAGCCCGGCGAAAACGCGATGAGCGCGGCCGGTAGCGGCAACCCAGCGTCGCGCGCGCTCAAGCTGGTCGTCACGACCAGGCCGCCTCCCGCCGAATCTCCCGCAAACACGATCGAAGCCGCATCGGCGCCATCATCCAACAAACTCCGATAAGCAGAGAGGCAATCCTCGATGCCTGCGGGAAACGGATGCTCGGGCGCAAGCCGATAGTCGATCGACATCGCCCTCACGCCGGTACGTCGCACGAGTTCGGCGGTCAAGCTCATCGCCGTCTGCGGTGAACCGAGCGAAAACGAGCCACCATGAAAATACAGAATCGTCCCCGGGCGCGCGCCGGATTTCGGCTCGACCAGCACGGCCGGGCGGCCGGCGAGTTCGATGGGCACCTGCGTGACCTCGTCGGAAACAGGGAACCTGCCCATTAGTCGGGCAAAACCTTCCCGCATTTGCTCCACCGGCAGAAGATTGAAATCCTGCGGTGCCTTTCGCAACATCGCATCGATCGCGCGGCGCTGTTCTCTGCTCATTTGAGCCTCCTTCAGTGTATGGTTTTGTGCCTAAAACTGGTCTACAAGTCCGCGTCGTTCTCGGCGTGCAACGGTTCAGCGGCACTCCGTATGTTCCCCGGCGTCCGCGAGAACCGCGTGGGAATGCCGATTCCGCGCAGTCGCCCTTCCGTTGGATGCTCGTATTCGTAGATCATCCCGGTCGCGTTCAGATGAACGTCATCAATCAGATCGTCGAATTTTGCGATCTCGGCATGCGGAACGTCCACCTTCTCGAGCAAGGCCAGCCATTCCGCCGTAGTCCGTGTCGCGACGATGTCGGCGAGAGCCGCGTACAACACATCGATGTTTTCGCTTCGCTTGACGGCATTCGAGAACTTCGGCTCGTCCGCCAGTTCCGGCTGCCCGGCCAGCGTGAAGAACCGTTGCCACTGCGCGGTGGTGTAAGGAAGCAGCGCGATGTAGCCGTCGAGCGTCCGGTACGGGCGGCGATGCGGCGACATCACGCGCGCATAGCCCGAATCACCCACCGACGGAACGAACGTCTTCCCGGCCAGTTGCTCGACCGCGACGAACGACACGAGCGTCTCGAACATCGGCACCTCGATCGCCTGCCCCGCCCCCGAACGCTCGCGTTCGTACAGCGCCATCGGAATCGCGTAGGCGATCGTGAGCCCCGCGACCTTGTCCGCAATGATCGTGTTCACGTATTGCGGCGTGTCGTGATGGTTGGCGCCCTGAAACGCCGCCAATCCGCATTGCGCCTGGATGATGTCGTCGAACGCGGGCCGGCCGGCGTAAGGCCCTACCTCCGAATAACCGTAGGCACCGCAATAGATCAGCCGCGGGTTCGCCTGCTGCAGCGACGCATGGTCGAGGCCGAGCTGCCGCAAGGATTTCGGGCGCACGTTCGACACGAACACGTCGGCGGCGCCGATCAGCGCCTTGAGCGTCGCCAGATCGGCTTCCGCCTTCAGGTCGAGCCGGATCACGCGCTTGTTCCGGTTCAGATTGAGGAACGCCGCGCCCATCGCGGGATGGCGCGCGGGTGCAGTATGGCGAAACACGTCGCCTTCGGGCGATTCAACCTTGACGACCGTCGCGCCCATGTCGCCGAGGATCTGCGTGGCGTACGGGCCCATCCCCACCGACGTCATGTCCACTATGCGAACCCCGGCAAGCGGCCCGGTCGCGCGCGGCCCTTCATCGTCAAACATTGTCTTCATGTTGTTTCCTTCGTTCCTGGGACACCGTTCTAGAGCGGAAACACGCCAAGCACGACGCAGGCGAGCGTCATCACCACCGTGGCCGCGAACAGAAACGGAATGGCGAATTTTTGATGCTCCGACAGCTCGATGCCCGCGAGCCCGACCAGCAGGAACGTGGCCGGCGTCAGCGGGCTGACGGGAAAGCCGGTGGTCATCTGCCCGAGCAACGCGGCCTGCGCGACCTGGATCGGCGCCACGCCCAGTTGCTGCGCGGCGTCGGCGATGACCGGCAGGATCCCGAAGTAAAACGAATCGGGGTCGAAGATCAGGCTGAGCGGCATCGAGATCAGGCCCATCGCGAACGGAATGTGCCCCGCGTGGCCGGCCGGAATGAACTGCACCGCGGCGTTCGCCATCGCCTTGAGCATGCCGGTGCCGGTCATGATGCCCGTGAACGCGCCGGCGGCCAGCAACACGCTCGCCATCATCAGCGCCGCTTTCGCGTGGGCGTCGATGCGGCGGCGCTGCTCGTCGACGTCCGGATAGTTCAGGAACAGCGCGACGACGGTGCCGATCATGAACATCACGACCGGCTCCACCTTGCCGCTGATCATCACGGCCATGACGGCGACGGTCAGCAGCAGGTTCGGCCAGAACATCGCCGGGCGGCGCAGCGCCCGTTCCTCGTCGGTCAGCTCGCGCTTCGGCATCTCGAACGCCGTGCCGTCGAACACCAGCCCGAGCCGGCGCTCTTCCCGTTTCCCGAGCAGATACGCGGTGACGAACACGAAGATCAGGCCGACGCCCTGCACCGCGATGATCGGCTGGAAAATCTCGGTGGCGGGGATATGCAGCGCCACCGACGCCCGGATCATCACGCCCGTCCAAGGCAGAAAGTTGACGCCGGCCGCCAGCGCGGCCATGCAGGTCAGCAGCCGCTTGTCCATCTTCATGCGTTCGTACACGGGCAGCATTGCGGGAATCGTGATCAGAAAGCACACCGCGCCGGAGCCGTCGAGATGGATCAGCAGCGCGAGCAGCGCCGTGCCCATCAGGATGTGCGTGGGCCGCCCGCGCATCATGCGCAGAATCCGCGTGATGATGGGATCGAGCATGCCGGCGTCGGTAACGATCCCGAAGAACACGATCGCGAACACGAACATGCCGACCACCGAGGACACGCTCTCGACGCCTTTCACGACGAACTTCGCGGTCTGAAAACCGAACCCGCTGACGAGCGCGGCCACGATCGGCACGGTGATCAGCGCGGCGAGCGGCGACATCCGTTTCGTCAGAATCAGGGTGAACAGCGTGAGTACGGCTATGACGCCAGTCAACGCAAGCATGGTGTCTCCTTCCAGTGCTTTTTATATCGAGCAGCAAGCGGCGAGGCCGGCGTCGTATCGAGGTGCGGTGCGCCAGGCGATCAGGCGCTTGCCGGACGGATCACGCGCGCCGGATTTTCTTCGTAGGGCGGCGAATAGATCACGAGGATTTTCGCGGGCTCGTCGCTGACGACCGTGAACACGTGCATCGCATCGGCCGGAAAGTAGCAGCAATCGCCGGGGCCGAGTTCAGCGCGCTGGCCGTCGACTTCGGCGATCGCGCGGCCTTCGAGCACATAGCAGACCTGCTCGATGCCCGGATGCGCATGCGGCAAGGCGCCCTTATCTTTCTCGATCGTTCCGTGCAGCATTTCGAGCTGTTTCGCGCCGACCGTTTCGGGGCCGATCAGGCGCCGGTTCAGCGTGCCGACGTGGTTGGCGGGGTGATATCCCTCGATATCGTTCAGTCGAACAAAGTATCGTTTGTCGGTCATGGCGAGACTCCTTGCATGGCGCTCGCAGCCAGGATGCGCGTCGCGAGCTTGAGATGGGGGCGGTCGAGCATGCGGCCGTCGAGCGTGGCCACGCCGTCGCCGGACTGGAACGCGTCCAACACCCGCGTGGCCCACGCCTGTTCTTCCGCCGACGGCGAAAACGCCGCGTTGATCACGGTAAGCTGTGCCGGATGAATCGCCGCTTTCGCAGTAAAGCCGTCGCGCCGCGCGCGCTCCGATTCCGCGCGCAACGCATCGGCGTTGCGGATTTCCGTGGGCACGGTGTCGATCGCTGTCACGCCCGCGTGGGCGGCGGCGAACAGGCACATCGAACGGGCGAGCTCGAACGCGGGCAGCCATTGCCCATCGACATGCGCGGTCCGCGCGCCCAGGTCGGCCGACAGATCCTCCGCGCCCCACATCAGGCCGGACAAGCGCGGCGACGCGTTCCGATAGCTATTCAGGCCGAATACCGACGTGGCGGTTTCGGTAGCGATCGCGATGATTTCGGTCGTGCCCGATGCGCCCGGGCAGGCTTTCTCGAACGCATCCAGATACAGCGCCAGCGTTCGCACGTCGTCGCCGCCGCGGCTTTTGGGCAGCACGTAGCCATCGGGGCGAAACGGCATCGTCGCGGCCAGATCATCCAGCGTCAGGCCGGTCGTCAGGTCGTTGACGCGCACGAAGACGCGCTTGCCGACGGCGTGGCGCGTCTCGGCGAGAAACGCCGCGAGACACGCTCTCGCTTCGGCCTTGTTGCCCGGCGCGACCGCATCCTCGAGATCGAAGATCAGCGCATCCGCCGCGCTGCCAAGCGACTTCTCCAGCTTGCGCGGGCTGTCGGCCGGCACGAACAGCAGCGAGCGAATCATGCCACCCGCCGAAGCATCACGGCCGTTCGCGTACAGGTGCAGACGATCTCGCCTGTCTGTTTCGTGGCGACGTGTTCGAACTCGACCAGGCCTGCGTTCGGGCGCGACTGGCTCGGCCGAACGGCGCGCACGGTCGTGCGGGCGCGCACCGTGTCGCCGTGGAACACGGGTGCGGGAAACGTCACCTCGCGCAAACCGAGGTTGGCCACCGTCGTTCCCAGGGTCGTGTCGTTGACGGTGATGCCGATGAGCAAGCCCAGCGTGAACAGGCTGTTGACCAGCGGCTTGCCGAACTCCGTCTTCGACGCGAATTCGGCGTCGATGTGCAGCGGCTGGACGTTCAGCGTCAGGCAGCTAAATAGCATGTTGTCCGATTCCGTGACGGTTCTCGACCATCCGTGCTCGAACGTCCTGCCAACCTCGAACTCTTCGAAAAAAAGTCCTGCCATCTCGTCTCCCGCGCTATCGTCATTCGTATCAGCCGCAAGAGTGGATCAAGCCGTGAAACTCGTCCAATATATAAACTTGACACTTTGATATGCAAAACGTCTCACCATGATTCCTCCTCGCTTGCTCGTCCAGTTCGTCGCGGTTGCGGAGGAATTGCACTTCGGAAAGGCCGCGATCCGGCTGCATATGGCGCAGCCGCCGCTCAGCCAGGCCATCAAGAATCTGGAGGAACTGGTCGGCGTGCCGCTGCTGAGCCGGAACAAGCACTTCGTCGCGCTGACGCCGGCGGGGGCGGTGGTTCTCGAGGAGGCTCGCGAGCTGCTGGCGCGCGGGCAGCGGGCGATCGATGCGGCGCGGCGCGCCGATCAAGGGGTGACCGGCACGTTGACGGTGGGTTTCGTCGGATCCGTGAGTTACGCGCTGTTGCCGCGCATCCTGCGCGATTTCCGCGTGCGGTTTCCGTCGATCCACATCGATCTGCGCGAGCTGACCTCGACCGAGCAGATCGAGAGCCTTCGCGCCCAGAAAATCGATCTCGGCATCGTCCGGCTGCCGCTCAACAACGCGGCCGACATGGCCATGCGCACCATCGCAACCGAGCGGTTCATCGCGGTGCTGCCGCAGGATCATCGGCTCGCGAACGCGAAAACCTTGCGGCTCAAGGATCTGGCCGACGATGCCTTCATGATCTTCCCCGCCGACAAGATCCCGAGCCTGCACGCGAAATTTCTGCTCGCCTGCGAAAAGGCGGGATTCAGCCCGCGGATCGTGCTGGAAGCGTGGCAGATGTCGAGCATGGTCAGCCTCGTGGCCACTGGGCTCGGCGTCGCGTTGCTGCCGGCGCAAGTGCGCAGCAGCCCGCATCCGGGCGTGGTATACCGGGATCTGTCCGACAAGTCCGAGCATCTCGAACTCAAGGTGGCGGCGGCCTGGCGGCCGGATGTCGTATCCGGCGCGGTATGTTCGATGCTGTCGATGCTCGCATAGGAGGAAGATCGAGCCTGCAGGCTTGCTGATGCAGCGTCGAGCGATTTCACCTCGTCCTCAACGTCGACACGACGGCAAGGTCGCCGTCGCACGTAGCAATCAGCGATGATGCTCGGACGGCTTCGAGTTCCGCTGCGACAACGGCGAGCCACTGCGCGTGACGTTCGCGCTCGATTGCTGTGACCTTGAAGCGATGAGTTGGGCAGCAACCACTGCAGGCCACGGCGGCGACATCGTGCCTGACGTGATGCTGGTCGCAGTGGAAAATCGGTTTGGGAATGCGCTGCATACGCCGTCTGAAATCGAGTAGCTGAGCGACAACGGTTCAGGCTACGCGACCGACGATATGCGCCAGTTCGCGGTGACCATCGGCCTGAAGCCATTGACCACGCCGGCGTGCAGCCCACAAAGCTACGGAATGGCCGAGAGCTTCGTGAAGACAATGAAGCGCGACTACGTCGCCTTCATGCCAAAGCCGGACGCAGTGACTGCTGCACGCAACCTGGCCATCGCGTTCGAGCATTACAACGAGAAGCATCCCCATAGCGCGCTGAAATACCGTTCGCCTCGCGAGTTCCGGCGCTCGATGGGTTCAGAAATCCTTAGTGTGATGGCGTGTCCGCTGTACGGAGTCAACTCCAATATCCTCGGTTCCTTTGCCTGCATTAACTCCGGCTCCGGTCTCGGCCGATCCACTTATCCTGTTGTCCGAATTTGCGAGGCAACCTCAACCTGTTCAGGAACCGCGCGTAGCCGCGTTAGCGGCGTTTGTCATGTCGATGTCGTCGTACGCCTACCACGGGCGGGCTTCAGCGCGGGGGGACGTTCGCGTCCGCCGGTTTGCGGTGCCTTTCTGCCGGTTCGCCAACCCTGCTCTGTTGGCCCGCACACCCCGTTTGGCGACGGGGCGCGGGTGTCAACCGCGAGAGAGGCCCGACATGACTATTCCGACTTACCCTGCTTCGCAGGCATCCAACCAGACCTCAGCGATCTCCATTCGAATTCTCGCTTCGTGCGTCGCGCTACTCGCCTCAGGCACATCCGCTGCCGTGTCGGTCATCGCGGGCGTCGAGCGCGGCGCTGGAACGTCCGAGCGCGCAGCATGGATTGCGATCGACGTCGCTCTTCTCCTCGGCGCCCATTTGCTACCGTCCCTGATCGGACCGACACCGAATTCACGTACATCGTCTCAGGGCGTGCCAACCTGACAGACCACGCATCGGGCGAGGTGGTCGAAATTGGCGCGGGTAATTTCGTTATCTTGCCGCCTGGATGGACCGGGCGGTGGGACATCATCGAGCCGGTACGGAAAGTGTACGCAATCTACTGACCGTCACTCGGTACGTTCGGAACGGCAGCGATGAAGCGGTCGCACCGACCGACAATTAAAATGGGCCTGGTACTCGTCCGCGCGCCCATGTCTTCTTTCGGTTGGTCATACGTCGTCTGTTTCAGTTCTTCCAGTTCAGTTCTTCGACTGGAAAGATCATTGGGCGATTACCTTCCTGATAGAAGGCTGCTTCTACGACTATACGATTTGCCTTGCGCGTGCTCGCAATGAAGGAGCGTGCGGGGGAGATAAAAAGAGTCGTAGAGCTATAGTCTGCTGGTTGAGTCGCGGTAAAGCGCTGCGGCTGTTTGTCATCGAATCGGACCAACACGCTGCAGCTATCGACTTGGCATACGAATTGGCCTTTACTCACGGACAAGATAACGTCCGTTCCGAATCGGGGGTGCTTTCGTAACTTCAGTGTCGCAGTGGCGCCCCCGCTATACGGGAAATCGAAGTTGAGCGTTTGTGTTGCATCAACGGGTTGAATCCGCAACCGAAAGCCGTCCATCAATCCCCCTAGACGGCCCCTTTCTACATGGCGATGGCTTCGCGCCGGGTGTTTTGAAGTGATGACCGACGATTTGCGCTCGATCATTCGCGTGGCGCAAGCGCGTGAGGGCCAGCCCAGCGCCGTCATTCTCGACGGGCACACGCTTCAATCCACATGCGAGAGCGGTCCGCGCGCAGGATACGACGGCTACTAACGCAAGCGTGGCAGCAAAACGCATATCGCTGTCGACACATTGGGACATCTGTTAGCCGTCTACATCACACTGGCCGACGAGCAAGAGCGCGCTCAGGTTCAGGAACTAGCGCAACAAGTCCAGCAAGCGACGGGCAAAACGGTGAAACTCGCTTCCGCGGACCAAGGCTACACCGGCAAGGATGCGGCGGCCGCCGCGAGCGCCGAAGGCATCGAGTTGCAGGTCGTCAAGCTACCCGAGGCGAAGAAAGGCTTCGTGCTTTTGCCACGACGCTGGGTGGTCGAACGCAGCTTCGGCTGGCTCAATCGCTTTCGCAGGCTGGCGCGTGATTACGAGCGTCTGCCCGAAACCCTGGCTGGCTTGCACTTCGTCGTCTTTGTCTCGTTGATGCTCGCTCGCGCTGTCCAGTATTTTTGAAAGTGCATAACACGCTCTAGCGTGACGCTGCGTCCTGGGTTACAGGATCAACGCCAAGACATAAAAATCCCCTCATATGAGGGGTTATACGGCACGAGATCCGGGCGATCTACTTTTTTGGCTCGATTAGATTTCCAAATCGCTCGGGCATCTTTTTCAACCAGCCCCTGATCGTCTTCTCGAGATTTCCTGTTGTGAGACCGCAACTTTCAACGAGTTCGGCATGCTCCCTCGTTAGCTTGTTCGCAATGGCATTAATGATCCGACTTTGAGAGTTCGGCATCTCCGACCGAAATTCATTTAGAAGCTCAGCGACCTTGTTTATTACAGGTTCATACCGTGCGGCTTTGCCGCTCCCACCCGTACCCGCACGCGCGGAGAAACGCTTCGCCGGCTCAGGAATGAACATCTCGTCAGACGACCAATAGACACCGCGATCAACGCTGTGAGATGCCTGTTCCAAGTCATTCCGCTCCAAGGCCTCGGTTCCCTCAATGACATGGGCCATCGCCATGATCGGTGCAAAGAAATGCGCGTCATATCCGTACGACATGATGGCACGCATGGAAATTGGACTTCGGTACTCTAGGTATTCAGTTGAACAACCGGATTTCATGACCTTTCTTAGGCTATCGATCCAGTCTAGCCAATCTTCGTCGAGAGAATTTTGTGAAATGTAAGCTTGGACGGACGCTTCAATAGTTTTAACTTTTCCAACAGATCGACATTTGAATCAAGAGGGCCGATACGTTTTATTGGTTTATGCCGTATATTAAATTCGCCACTTTTATGTCGCGAGGCCTCCATTACTACAACAAGTGGCTCGTCTTTTTCATTTCTATACACTTCAACAGTGAATTTTAACTTCCCCCCACCAAATTTCTTTATAAAATCTCCAATGCTTTTTAACTTCCTTTCCGCTTCCAATAAAAATGCTGGCTTCTTTTCTATCATGTCAACCACGCCTCGTTAGGTCTGCACCTCTCCATTCCAAAATGGGATAACTTCGAGGCACTAATACTTCAACATCAAGTCATTTGGTTTGCGCACCGGTATCTGCCTTGATTTTTTCCAAATAATCAGCCCACTTCTGCATCATTGCTCTTCGCTCCTTGATGAATTTCGTTCGGTTGTACGCTTTGCCAAGGTTATCGGGAACGGAGTGCGCTAGCTGATGCTCGATTACCTCTGGCTTTTGCTCCAATTCTTCATGAAGAATTGTTCGCGCCATCGCGCGAAAACCGTGTCCGGTGATTTCGGTTCGTGTGTCATAGCCTAACCTCCGCAACGCCGCATTCACGGCAGCATCGCTCATTGGGCGCGAGGCCGATCGCGCACCCGGAAACACATATCGACTATGACCTGTGAGCGCGCGAAGCTCTTGCAAAATCTGAACAGCTTGGCGAGCCAACGGGACCAGATGCTCCGTCTTGGTCTTCGTGACGAGATATCGCCACTCGCCCTTGTCCAGATCGAACTGCGCCCACTCAGCCTTGCGCAACTCGCCAGGTCGAGTGAATAGCAGGGGAGCAAGCTTGAGCGCACACAGGACAGGGAATGTGCCTGAGAAGCCATCAAACGCTCGTAGCATATCCGCCACCTTGCGCGGTTCAGTGATAGACGCAAAGTGGGTCGTCTGTGCTGGCGGAATTGCGCCAACAAGATCACGAGCCGGGTCGGTCGTGCAATACCCTTCCTTGATCCCATACCGACATGCACGCCCAATCTCCCCTCGAACACGATGAGCAGTAAACCGTGCACCTCGGCTATCAATTCGTTTCAGGACCTGCAAGATCTCGGGGGGAGTGAGCTCAGATATCGGCCGCTTACCGATCCAGGGGAAGACGTCCTTCTCGAAACGAGACATCGTTTTGGCCCATGAGCCCTCAGTGACATACGGCTTACGCTCGTTCATGTAGCCTCGAGCGACGGATTCGAACGAGTTAGAAGCCGCTAATACCGCCGCGCGCTTGTCCGCCTTTTTGGCCTCCCCTGGGTCCACGCCTGCGGCGAGCTTCTTTCGGGCCTCATCCCTTTTTTCACGCGCCGCCGCCAGTGACACATCGGGATACACGCCCAACGCGAGCCGCTTTTCTTTCTGCGCAAATCGATACTTCAGCCGCCAGTACTTTCCGCCCGCAGGAGAAATCTCCAAATACATCCCTCCACTGTCAGCGAGGCGATACGACTTCTCGCGCGGGGCCGCCTTGCGGATAGCGATGTCTGTCAACGGCATAAAGCACCTTCCAGCCCTATGGGGGCATTTTACGACGGGGGCATAGGTAGACGAACGATGTTCCCCCGGAAGTGCCCCCTGATGCCCCCGGATTTGCACGGACGGGACTGGATGTCGCCGGAATAAAAAAACCCGTGAAGCCTGACGCTTTCACGGGTTTCTGAACTTCATCGACGCACATCGAACTGCGATCTGGTGCCGGGGACCGGACTCGAACCGGCAAGCCAATAAAGGCGGCGGATTTTCGTCACACTGCTTCTTTCAAAGCCGGCTACGCTTGACGCGGCCGTTCGTGCGCTGGACTATGCCTTCGCCGTCGTCTGCGCGCGTAACCCGCACGCGTGACCTTAGGCGCCCCCCGTCTAGTCTCTACACCTTCCCGAGCGTCGCGCACGCGACAATCGGGCTTGGCTCGGCGTTGCCTCGGCACACCGTTGCGCGCCAGGGGTTTCACCGAATTTGAGGGGTTCTGCACCAGCCGTTTCCGACCGGGCACTCAATCATTTAAGTCCGCTATGTCTACCAATTTCATCACCCCGGCTGAAAGGGCGGTCCGCATTCTACCACTGGTCCGGCACGACTTCGCAGCGCTCTGCCGCCATCCATGCCGCAGCGCAAAAACAACAGCGCGCAAGGATCGGCCAACCGTCACGGAAGCGTCACAATCGCTGCCGATAATTGAAATGTAAACGTTTACATCCGCGAGATTCCATGACTTCGACCATCAAGGATGTGGCAGCCCTGTCCGGTTTTTCGATCGCGACGGTGTCCCGCGCGATCAATGCGCCGCACACCGTCAGCCCCGGCACGCTGGCGACCATCCGGGCAGCGATCGACACGCTGCAATTCCGCCCGAACCCGCTTGGCCGCCAGTTGCGCAGCGAACGCACGCAGTTGGTGGGGGTGATGTTGCCGACGCTCGCGAACCCGGTGTTCGCGGAGTGCCTGCAAGGGCTGGACGAACTCGCCTCGCAGGCCGGCTTCAAGCTGATCGTGATGAGCACGGAGTATGACACGGCGCGCGAACGGCATGCGATCGAAACGCTGCGCTCGCAGCGCGTCGAAGGGCTGATCCTGACGGTCGCGGACGCACACGCCCACCCGCTGCTCGATGCGCTCGACGCGGATGGCCAGCTCTACGTGCTGATGCACAACGACACGCCGCACCGCCCGTCGGTGGCGGTGGACAACCGGCTCGCGGCCTACGACGGCGTGAGCCGGCTGATCGCGCGCGGCCATCGCCGCGTGCTGATGCTGGCCGGCTCGCTGTCGGCGTCGGATCGCGCCAAGCAGCGCCACCTCGGCTACACGCAGGCGCTCGCCGATCACGGCCTGACGCCGCTGCCGGTGCTCGAGGTGGATTTCAACGCGCCGGTCCTGCCCGACGCGGTGCTCGCGCACCTGACCTCGGAAGCCACGCGCCCGACCGCGATTTTCTGCAGCAACGACCTGCTCGCGATGGTGGTCATGCGCGGCCTGCGCGGCGCGAATTTCAGCGTGCCCGACGATTTCTCGGTGCTCGGCTTCGACGGCCTGGCGATCGGCGAACTGCTCGCGCCGTCGCTGGCGAGCGTCGCCTCGCCGAACCGCGAGATCGGGCGCTCGGCCTGGCGGCGGCTGGCCGAACGGCTGGCCGGCAATACCCACGAGAAGCCGGCGCTCACGCTGCCGCACACGCTGCGCGACGGCGGCTCGATCGCCACGCTGCCCGGCACGCCGGCGGCGCGATTGCCGCGCCGCGCCGCCGAAACGAACGCCGAAACGAACGCCGAAGCGAACGCCGGCGCCAACGTCGGCAAGCTCGGCGCCGCGCCGGACGCCTGAGGCCGCAGCGCCATGTTCCCCCTGCCTCGCCTGCCCGATTCGCGCCGCCGTTTCGCTTCGGTATCCATACCGATCGGATCGGTCCCGGCACACGGCGGCGCCCGCCAGCGCCACGCATCGAGCGCGCGGCACGTACCGCCCGCTGCCCCATTCCCGGCAGCGCATGTCGCCCGGCATACCGACGCCCTCGCCCCCGTCAGGAGACTTGCTTGATGTTTCGCCCACGCTTCCCGCGCGCGCTGTCGACCGCGCTGCGCCGCGCCGCTTGCGCGCTGGCGGCCCTGGCCGCGCTCGGTTCGCTGGCTGCGATCACACCGGCCGCCGCGCGCGACGACGACACCGCGATCTGCTACAACTGCCCGCCCGAATGGGCCGACTGGGCGGCGCAGATCGCGGTGATCCGGCAGAAGACGGGCATTCGCGTGCCGGCCGACAACAAGAACTCGGGCCAGGCGCTCGCACAACTGCTCGCGGAACAGAAAAGCCCGGTGGCGGACGTGGTGTACCTCGGCGTGTCGGCCGCGATGCAGGCCAAGGCCCGGGGCCTGGTCGAGCCGTACAAGCCGGCGCACTGGGATCAGATCCCCGCCGACATGAAAGATCCGCAAGGCTACTGGTTCGCGATCCATTCGGGCACGCTCGGCTTCTTCGTCAACAAGGACGCGCTCGACGGCCGGCCGGTGCCGCGCTCGTGGGCCGACCTGCTCAAGCCCGAGTACAAGGGGATGGTCGGCTATCTCGATCCGTCCAGCGCGTTCGTCGGCTACGTGGGCGCGGTGGCGGTCAATCAGGCGCTCGGCGGCTCGTTCGACAACTTCGCGCCCGCGCTCGACTGGTTCCGCAAGCTCAAGGCGAACCGGCCGATCGTGCCGAAGCAGACGTCCTATGCGCGCGTGCTGTCGGGCGAGATCCCGATCCTGATCGACTACGATTTCGACGCCTATCGCGCCGAATACAAGGACCGCGCCAACGTGGCGTTCGTGATCCCGGCCGAAGGCACGATCACGGTGCCCTACGTGATGAGCCTGGTGAAGAACGCGCCGCACGCGGCGAACGCCCGGAAGGTGCTCGATTTCGTGCTGTCCGACGACGGCCAGAAGCAATGGGCCGACGCCTACGTGCGCCCGGTGCGCGCGCAGACGATCAGCGCGGCGGCCGCCGCGAAATTCCTGCCGGCGAGCGACTACGCACGCGCGAAAAAGGTCGATCTGAACAAGCTGGCGGCGGGCCAGCAGGCGTTCGGCCAGCAGTACCTGCAGGCGCTGCGGTAAGCGGGCGGAGCGAGGCCACACGATGCGCGATCTCACGTTCCCCGCTGGCTGGCGCATCGCGCTGGTCGCCCCGGCGCTCGCGGTGTTCGCGGCGTTCTGGCTGCTGCCGATGGCGGTGCTCGCGCGCGTGTCGGCCGGCGACGATCTGGTGGCCACCTACCTGGCGCTGCTCGGCGACGCGCGCTACATGACGAGCCTGGCCTCGACGGTCGCGCTGTCGGCTGCGGTCACGGCGCTGACGCTGGCGCTGGCCACCGCGTCGGGCCTGCTGCTCGCGCGCCGCCGCTTCGCCGGCAAGCGCCTGCTGGTCGCGCTGCTGACCTTCCCGCTGGCGTTTCCGGGCGTGGTGGTGGGCTTCATGGTGATCATGCTGGCCGGGCGGCAAGGCCTGATCGGCGTGCTGTCGGCCAGGCTGACCGGCGACCGGTGGGTGTTCGCCTATTCGGTGGCGGGCCTGTTCGTCGGCTACCTGTATTTCTCGATTCCGCGCGTGATCGTCACGGTGATCGCGGCGGCCTCGAAGCTCGATCCGTCGCTGGAGGAAGCGGCGCGCTCGCTCGGCGCGTCGCCGTGGCGCGTGTTCATCGACATCGTGCTGCCGGCGCTCGCGCCGGGCCTGATCGCCTCGGGCGCGATCTGCTTCGCCACCTCGATGGGCGCGTTCGGCACGGCGTTCACGCTGGCCACCGAGCTCGACGTGCTGCCGATGACGATCTACACCGAGTTCACGCTGAACGCGAACGTGGCGACGGCGGCGGGCCTGTCGATCGTGCTCGGCCTGGTGACGTGGGCGGTGCTGGCCGTGGCGCGCAGCCTGACCGGCCAGACGGCGGCGGCGGCATGAACGCGCCGCGACCCACGCAACATTCGGCGGCACGTCTCGGACGGCGGCTGCCGCGTCTGCCGCATCTGCCGCATCTGCCGTCGGGCCGTGCCGTAGCGGCCGGTGCGCAATGGGCCGTCACGCTCGCGCTGTGCGCGTTCCTGCTGGTGCCGGTGGCGATGTCGGTGCTGGCCGGGTTGACCGTCAATTATTTGCGCGGCCCCTCGAGCGGCCTCACGCTGCGCTGGCTCGGCCAGGTGTGGACGCAGTATCACGACTCGGTGTTCCTCTCGCTCGAAGTGGCGGCGGCCACGCTGGCCGTCACGCTCGCCACCGGCGTGCCGGCCGCCTACGCGCTGGCGCGCAGCCGCCATCGCGCGGCGCGGCTGGTCGAGGAAGCGCTGGTGCTGCCGGTCGCGCTGCCGGGGCTGGCGTCGGCGCTGGCGCTGCTGGGCGTGTACGGCGGCTTCACGGCGTTCCGCACCAGCCTGTGGTTCATCGTCGCCGGGCACGTGGTGTTCACGCTGCCGTTCATGGTGCGCGCCGTGGCGGCGGTGGCCGCGCGCGCCGACCTGCGCACGCTGGAGGAAGGCGCGGCCAGCCTCGGCGCATCGTTCCCGACGCGCTTCGCGACCATCGTGCTGCCGAACCTGCGCCCCGGCATCGTGGCCGGCGCGCTGGCCGTGCTGACGCTGTCGATCGGCGAATTCAACCTGACCTGGATGCTGCACACGCCCGACACCAAGACGCTGCCGGTCGGGCTGGCCGATACCTACGCGTCGTTGCGCATCGAGGTCGGCAGCGCCTACACGATCCTGTTCCTGCTGATGACGCTGCCGCTGCTGGTGGCGATGCAATGGCTCGGCGTCGATGCGACCGGCACGCGCGTGGGCGACGCGTCGAGCGCATCGGCCCGATCGCCCGCCGAGGCCGCGCGCGAGCCGTCCGCCTGAATGCAACCCATGCTCCCCTGCCCTGCCCGCCGATGAAGCTCGATTCGATCCCCGTCACGCTGACGCGCTGCGCCAAGACCTTCCGCGCCACGCGCGTGCTCGAACCGCTCGACCTGGCGATCGGCGCGGGCGAGACCGTGGTGCTGCTCGGCCCGTCCGGTTGCGGCAAGACCACCACGCTGCGCCTGATCGCCGGCCTCGACACGCCCGACGCGGGCGGCACGATCGCGTTCGGCGACGAGGACGTGACCGCGCTGCCGATCGAGCGCCGCCAGGTGGGCATGGTGTTCCAGAACTACGCGCTGTTCCCGAACCTGTCGGTGCGCGGCAACGTCGGCTACGGCCTGAAGATCCGCCGCACCGATTCGGCCACGCTGCGCGTGCGCGTCGACGAGTTGCTGGCGATGATGCAACTGACCGCGCACGCCGAAAAGCCGGTGACCGAGCTGTCGGGCGGCCAGCGCCAGCGCGTCGCGCTGGCCCGCGCACTGGCGGTGCGTCCGCGCGTGCTGCTGCTTGACGAGCCCCTGACGGCGCTCGACGCGAAGCTGCGCGACACGCTGCGCCGCGACATGAACGCGTTGCTGCGCGAGCTGGGCGTGACGACCGTCTACGTGACGCACGATCAGGCCGAGGCGATGGAGCTGGGCGACCGCATCGTGGTGATGGGCGCGGGCCGCATCGAGCAGATCGGCACGCCGCGCGAGATCTACTACCAGCCGGCCAACCGCACGGTCGCGCAGTTCATCGGCACGCTGAACCGGCTCGCGGGCGTTTGGCGCGACGGCGCGCTGCACACGGCCGGCGGCGCGGTGCCCGGCGTTCGCCCGGCGGCCGAACTGTTTTTCCGCCCAGAAGACGCTCGACTGTCCGATCCCGACGATCCCGCCACGCATCTGCGCGGGATGGTGGCGGCCTGCGCGTTTCTCGGCGAACGCACCCGGCTGACCATCGAACACGCCGCGCCCGACGCGCTCGTGATCGACGTGCCCGGGCGCATCGCGCTCGCGCGCGGCACGGCCGTCGGCCTGACGATCGCCGCCGAAGGCCTGATCGCACTCCCCTGATTCCACTTCGCCACACCCCAGGACCCACCATGCTGCTCGCCCAGATCAGCGACCTGCACATCAAGCGCCCGGGCGCGCTCGCCTACCGTCGCGTCGATACCGCGGCCAGCCTCGCGCGCACCATCGCGCGCCTGAACGCGCTCGCACCGCGCCCCGACGCCGTGCTCATCACCGGCGACCTGACCGATTTCGGTCACGACGAGGAATACCAGCACCTCAAACGGCTGCTCGCGCCGCTCGAAATTCCGTATTACCTGCTGATCGGCAATCACGACGAACGCGGCGCGCTGCGGCGCGTGTTCGACGAGCGCGCCGAACTGCAGGGCGGTGAATTCGTGCAGTACGCGCTCGATCTCGGCCCGCTGCGCCTGATCGCGCTCGATTCGCAGACGCCCGGCGTGAGCGGCGGCACGCTGTGCCCGGCGCGGCTCGGCTGGCTCGCCGACGAACTCGACGCGGCCGCGCGGCGCCCGGTGATCGTCGCGCTGCATCATCCGCCGTTCGCCTCGGGCATCGATCACATGGATCGCCAACGGCTCGACCCCGACGCGTCGCGCCGCCTCGACGCGCTGCTGCGTCGCCACGCCAACGTCGAGCGTGTGTTGTGCGGGCACGTGCATCGCACGCTGTTCGCGCGCTTCGGCGGCACCATCGCGTCGACGGTGCCCGCGCCGGCCCATCAGGTGGCGTTCGACCTGCGCCGCGACGCCGCGGCCGCGTTCGCGATCGAGCCGCCGGCCTTTGCCGTGCATCGCTACGATCCGGCCGAGGGGCTGGTTACCCATCATGTCTATGTCGAGGAGAGTGATGGGCCGCACCCGTTCTACGACGCGGCGGGGGCGCTGATCGACTGACGCGTGGGGGGCTTCGGCGTCTCGGCGTCTCGGCGTTTCGGCGTTTCGGCGTTTCGGCGTCTCGGCGTCTCGGCGTCTCGGCGCGTTGCAGCGCGGCGCCGGAAGGCGCCGGTCCGGAAGGCGCCGGTCCGGAAGGCGCGCAACGCCACCGCGCAGCCAAATCGCCGCGTCGGCAGAGTTCATGCCGCTCCGGTATGATCGGCAGCCTTTGCCGGCCGGGCCGGCGCGCATGCATGCTTTGCGCGCACGGCGTCTCATCGCCCCGGCGCCGCCACGCTTCGATCCGCTCTCGCCATGTCCAGCTCGTCCCGCTCCGCCGCTTCGCCGTCCGACGCCCACCGCCACTACTCGCGCGGCCTGCTGCTCCTGCTCGCGACCATCGCGGGCGTATCGGTCGCCAACATCTACTACAACCAGCCGCTGCTCGGCGCGCTGCGCAACGCGTTCCCCGCCGACGCCAACTGGATCGGCGTGGTGCCGACCGCCACCCAGCTCGGCTACGCGGCCGGCATGCTGCTGCTCGCACCGCTCGGCGACCGCTTCGACCGCCGCAAGCTGATCCTGCTGCAGATCGCGGGCCTGTCGGTCGCGCTGCTGGTGGCCGCCGCGGCACCCGCGCTGCCGGTGCTGGCCGCGGCCAGCCTGGCGATCGGCGTGCTCGGCACCATCGCCCAGCAGGCCGTGCCGTTCGCGGCCGAGATCGCGCCGCCGGCCGAGCGCGGCGCGGCGGTCGGCACCGTGATGAGCGGGCTGCTGATGGGGATCCTGCTGGCGCGCACGGCGGCCGGCTTCATCGGCGAATACCTGGGCTGGCGCGCGGTGTTCGTGGCGTCGGTGGTGGCCTTGATGGCGGTGGCCGTGGCGGTGCTGCTGCGCCTGCCGCGCAGCACGCCCACCTCGACGCTGCGCTATCCGCAGTTGCTGGCCTCGCTCTGGCATCTGGCCGTGGAGCTGCGCGGGCTGCGCTACGCGGCAGCCACCGGCGCGGCGATGTTCGGCGCGTTCAGCGCGTTCTGGCCCGCGCTCACGCTGCTGCTGGCCGGCGCGCCGTTCCACTACGGGCCGCAGATCGCGGGCCTGTTCGGCATCGTCGGCGCGGCGGGCGCGCTGGCCGCGCCCTATGCGGGCAAGTCGGCCGATCGGCGCGGGCCGCGCGCGGTCATCACGCTGTCGATCTGGCTGGTGGCGGTGTCGTTCGGGATCTTTGCCGTGTCGGCGAGCAGCCTGATCGGCCTGGTGATCGGCGTGATCGTGCTCGACGTGGGCGTGCAGGCCGCGCAGATCTCGAACCAATCGCGCATCTACGCGCTGAAGCCCGAGGCGCGCAGCCGCGTCAACACGGTCTACATGGTCTGCTACTTCATCGGCGGGGCGCTCGGCTCGTCGGCCGGCGTGGAGGCATGGCACCTGGCCGGCTGGAGCGGCGTGTGCGCGGTCGGGCTGGCGTTCGCGGTGCTGGCCGGCGCGATACATCATCGCGGCGCGCGGCATACGGATTGAGGCGCGGATAGAGCGACGCGGGCATGACGGACGCGAGCGGTGCAGATGGAGCGCTGCGGACACCATGGGCGCAAGCGGTTCGGATGAAGCGCTGCGGACACCACGGGCGCAAGCGGTTCGGATAGAGCGCTGCGGACACCACGGGCGCAAGCGGTTCGGATGAAGCACTGCGGATACCACGGGCGCAAGCGGTTCGGATAGAGCGCTGCGGACACTATCTGCGCTGGCGGCGCAACACGCCCTGCGCCCGCCCCCGGTCACGCACGGCTCCCCGCACGCACGCCACCGCCCCACCGGCCGGCAGCCCCCTCACCTCACCGCGCCGGCTTGCGCGCCGGATCGCAGACGAACGACAAGCCCACGCTGCCGAGAATCGCCAGCGTGGCGATCACCGTGGCGGTCGTCACCGGCTCGCCGAGCAGCAGCGCGCCGAGCGCCACGGCGACGATCGGATTCACGTACATGCAACTGCTCGCCAGCACCGGGCTGGTGTTGCGGATCAGGTAGCCGTACGCCACATACGCGATCATCGTGCCGAAGATCATCAGGTACAGGAACGCGAGCGTCGGCAGCGCGGCGAAATGCACGCTGCGCTCGCCGAGGAAGAACGCCGCGGTCGACGACGCCAGCCCGCCCAGCCCGATCTGCAGCGCGGTCGAGAGGAACAGGTCCGACGGCAGCTTGAGCCGGCTCGACAAATGCACGCCGCCCGCCCAGAACAGCCCGCCGCACAGCACCGAGATGCTGCCGAGCGTCGAGCCCGGCGTGGACGGGCCGCCCGAATTGAGGATCACGATGCCGACCATGCCGAGCCCGACGGCCACCCACTCGCCGCGCGCGACCGCACGCCCGGCGATCGCGGCGATCACGGTGGCGAACAGCGGCACGGTGGCCACCATCACGGCCGCCGAGCCGCTGCTGACGGTGCGCATGCCGAGCGCGATCAGCCCCGACGACGCGGCCACCAGCATGGTGCCGACGATCGCCGCGTTGCGAACCTCGATCAGCGACGGCATCGCCGGCTTGCGGCGCATCGCGAACACGAACAGGCCGATGCCGGCGATGCCGTTGCGCATCCCCGACAGCAGCAACGGCGGGAACGCCTCCAGCGCGATATGGAGCGCCAGATACGTGGAACCCCACACGAAATAGATGAACGCGAGAGCCAGCGCGACGCGCCCGCCGCGGCTTTCGGGCAGACGGAAGCGGATACGCCCCGCGAGGGCGAGCAGTCGATCGAACGGGGTCATGGTTCAGCTCGACGCGGACGTGGCGATCGGCGCGGACGACGAGGCGACGGACGACGACGCGAAACAAGGTCGAGGCGCGCCGGACGCGGGCGGCACCGACGGCGCGGCCGGGGCCTCGGCGAGCGGCGCCGCAAAACGATCGGAACGAAGGGAACGAGCGTGCGCACGCGGCCGGCAATGAGCCGGAGCGGCAGGGAAAAACAGGCGGGACGGCATGTCGTCGAGAACGGAACCGAAGGAAGTCGAACTGGCCCGGCAGCGCGGGAGCGCTGCGACCGGCAGCGCGTCGAAAGCATTATGCATGAACGCCACGAACGAAATTCGGGGTCAATCAGGAAATGCGCGGCGCTGACGTTTCGGCGCGACACAGCCGCCCGGCAGTTGCCGTCAAACGACCGGAATCAGCCGCCAAACGACAGCGCCAGACAGCGCCAACCCACGACGCCCACCGCCAACGCCGCACCGCCGGCGCCGAATCGCCCCCGGCGTTTTCCGGCCATTTGCGGCTGCCAGCGGCCAGGGGCCTGCCTCGATGGCCTGCCACGGAGGCAATCGGTATCCCGACCGGTTGAAACCTCGGCCGTCCAGGTGTATCGTTCGGCCTGCTAACGCGGGGGTCCTGCGTTGCGCGGTCCGGCGTTCGGGATTTCGCGCTTCGCGGGTGAGAAATACCCTTTGAACCTGATCTGGATAATGCCAGCGCAGGGAAGCGTACGGGCTTGCGCCATCCGTCGTCCTTCCGGCCAGCCTGCCGCCTATTTCGTCTCCTGCTTAGCGCCCCACATCAGGAGATGAACGCATGAATGCCAATCCGAAGTTCCTGTCCGCCGACGCCCGCGTCGACGCCGCCGCCGTCGCTCCGCTGCCGAATTCGCGCAAGGTCTACGTGACCGGCTCGCAGCCGGACATCCGCGTGCCGATGCGCGAGATCACGCAGGCCGACACCCCGACCGGCTTCGGCGGCGAGAAGAATCCGCCGATCTACGTGTACGACACGTCCGGCCCGTACACGGACCCGGACGCCACCATCGACATCCGCTCGGGCCTGCCGGCGCTGCGCCAGGGCTGGATCGAGGCGCGCGGCGACACCGAAACGCTCGACGGCCTGTCGAGCGAATACGGCCTCGAGCGCGCGGCCGACCCGGCCACCGCCGAGCTGCGCTTCCCCGGCCTGCACCGCAACCCGCGCCGCGCCGCGGCCGGCAGGAACGTCACGCAGATGCACTACGCGCGCCAGGGCATCATCACGCCGGAAATGGAATACATCGCGATCCGCGAGAACCAGCGCCGCGCCGAATATCTCGAAAGCCTGAAGACGAGCGGCCCGAACGGCGCCAAGCTGGCCGCCATGATGGGCCGCCAGCACCGTGGCCAGGCGTTCGGCGCCGCCGCGTTCGGCGAGCAGGCGCTGACCGAGATCACGCCGGAATTCGTGCGCGACGAGATCGCACGCGGCCGCGCGATCATTCCCGCCAACATCAACCACCCGGAATCGGAGCCGATGATCATCGGCCGCAACTTCCTCGTGAAGATCAACGCGAACATCGGCAATTCGGCCGTCACGTCGTCGATCGGCGAGGAAGTCGACAAGATGACGTGGGCGATCCGCTGGGGCGGCGACACGGTGATGGATCTGTCGACCGGCAAGCACATCCACGAAACGCGCGAGTGGATCATCCGCAACAGCCCGGTGCCGATCGGCACGGTGCCGATCTACCAGGCGCTGGAAAAGGTCAACGGCAAGGCCGAGGACCTGACCTGGGAAATCTTCCGCGACACGCTGATCGAGCAGGCCGAGCAAGGCGTGGATTACTTCACGATCCACGCCGGCGTGCGCCTGCAATACGTGCCGCTGACGGCCAACCGGATGACCGGCATCGTGTCGCGCGGCGGCTCGATCATGGCGAAGTGGTGTCTCGCGCATCACAAGGAGAGCTTCCTGTACGAGCACTTCGAGGACATCTGCGAAATCATGAAAGCCTACGACGTGAGCTTCTCGCTCGGCGACGGCCTGCGCCCCGGCTCGATCTACGACGCGAACGACGAAGCGCAGCTCGGCGAACTGAAGACGCTCGGCGAACTGACGCAGATCGCCTGGAAGCACGACGTGCAGGTGATGATCGAAGGCCCGGGCCACGTGCCGATGCAGTTGATCAAGGAAAACATGGACCTGCAGCTCGAATGGTGCGACGAAGCGCCGTTCTACACGCTCGGGCCGCTGACGACCGACATCGCGCCGGGCTACGACCACATCACGTCGGGCATCGGCGCGGCGATGATCGGCTGGTTCGGCACGGCGATGCTCTGCTACGTCACGCCGAAGGAACACCTCGGGCTGCCGAACAAGGCCGACGTGAAGGAAGGGATCATCACGTACAAGCTCGCGGCGCACGCGGCCGATCTGGCCAAGGGGCACCCGGGCGCGCAGGTGCGCGACAACGCGCTGTCGAAGGCGCGCTTCGAGTTCCGCTGGGAAGACCAGTTCAACATCGGCCTCGATCCGGACAAGGCGCGCGAATTCCACGACGAGACGCTGCCGAAGGATTCGGCCAAGGTCGCGCACTTCTGCTCGATGTGCGGCCCGCACTTCTGCTCGATGAAGATCACGCAGGACGTGCGCGACTTCGCGGCCAAGCAGGGCCTGACGGAAAACGAGGCGCTGAAGAAGGGGATGGAGGTCAAGGCCGTCGAGTTCGTGAAGACCGGCGCCGAGATCTATCACCGCCAGTAAGGCGGTTCGCGGCGGGCCAGGGTCGCACGGCCTTTCAACAGGCCAGTGCAAGCCGCGTGCCCGCCGCGATACATTTGATTACGCCGGACAAAACGGCTTAACAAGTCCTTACAGCAAGGTCGGGCGCGCTCGCCTAGATTGGTAATGTCGCGCGCGAATGCGAACTACCGGTGAGCCACATGCCTGCATCGACGCACCGCGCGCCCCGACCCTTCCCTTCTGCGAGGACACAGCCATGAACGCGATTCGACGAGCCGGCATCGGCGCCATCCTGATCGCCACCATCGCAAGCCTGTCGGCCTGCGATTCGATGAGCACGCGCCAACGCGACACCGCGATCGGCGCCGGCGTGGGTGGTGTGGCGGGCGCAGCAATCGGCGGCAGCGCGCTGTCGACCTTGGGCGGCGCAGCCGCCGGTGGCCTGATCGGCAACCAGGTCGGCAAGTAACGCCGGGGCGCTGTGTGAAGCGGCCTGTTTTCGGCGCAGGATGAAATCTGCCGTTACCGTTTCACACAACGTTTCATCTTTCACAGGCCTAAGCTCCGGTTATCTTTCTTCGACCAGGACGCCTCCGTGCGGAGGCTCGCCATGAAAACCCGCATCCTTGTCGCCGCCGGCCTCGCCACCGTTTCCCTCGCCGGCTGCTATTACCCGTACGGCTACTATCCGGGCGGCTATTACGCTGCCGCACCGGTGCAGACCGAAGCTGCGCCGATCGCCGCGCCGGCTTCGACCTATCCGGCGCCCGTTGTCGCGCCTGCCCCTGCATATGTCGCACCGGCCTATCCGGCCTACTACCCCGCCTATCCGGCCCCGGCCTACTACCCGGCCTATTCGGGCTTCTGGGCGCCGTCGATCTCGCTCGGCTTCGGGTTCGGAGGCGGTTGGGGTGGACGGGGCTGGGGCGGGCGAGGTTGGGGCGGCGGTTGGCACGGCCGGCGTTGATCGTCGGCGCAGGCGGGTTTGTCCGTCTTCGAGACGACGCCTCGGCAGTCGTGCGCGTGCCGCCGATCGCTGCGCGCGCAAGGATTCCGACAGGGCCGATCCGGCCGGATGGTGACATCGCGCACTGACGGCCAGCTCGTTCGCATCATTTTCCGCTTCTTGCCGTTTCATCCCGGCGTGTAACATCGGGCGCGCGGGCGGGGCTACCCTGCCTCGCATTCCTCGCTCACTGCCCACCACGCCATGTCCACCCGCCAACTCTCGCTGTTGCTCCTGCTCGCCTCGCTCTGGGGCGCGTCGTTCCTGTTCATTCGCGTCGGCGTCGCCGAATTCGGGGTGGCGCCGCTGATGGTGCTGCGGGTCGGCTTCGGCGCGCTGTTCCTGATCGTGCTCGCGCTCGTGCGGCTCGGCCCGGCTACCGTCTGGCGCACGCTGCACCGCCACGCCTGGCCGCTGCTGGTGTGCGGCCTGCTCAATTCGGCCGCGCCGTTCTGCCTGTTCGCGTTCGCCGAACTGACGCTGCAGGCCGGCATCACCTCGGTCATCAACGCGACGGCGCCGCTGTGGGCCGCGCTGGTTGCCTATCTGTGGCTCGGCGAGCGGCTGTCGGCACCGCGCACGCTTGGGCTGGTGATCGGCTTCGGCGGGGTGCTGCTGCTGGTCGGCGATCAGGTGTTCGCGCCGGACGGCGCGACGGGTGGCGCGAACGCCTCGGCCACGCTGCTGGCCGCGGCCGCCGCGCTCGGCGCGACGCTGCTGTACGGCATCGCGGCCAACTACACCAAGCGCAAGCTGTCCGGCGTCGATCCGCTGCTGAACGCCACCGGCACCATGACCGGCGCGACGTTCCTGCTGGTGCCGTTCGCGCTCGCCTCGTGGCCGGCCGCGCCCGCGTCGGCGCAGGCCTGGGGCGCGGTGGTGGCGCTCGGCATCCTGTGCACGGGCGTGGCCTATCTGATCTTCTTCTACCTGATCGCCAAGGTCGGCCCGTCGCGCGCGATCACGGTGACGTTCGTGATCCCGATCTTCGGCATCCTGTGGGGCGCGCTGTTTCTCGGCGAGATCGTCGCGCCGATGATGCTGGCCGGCTGCGCGGTCGTGCTGCTCGGCACCGCGCTCGCCACCGGCGCGATCAAGCGGATTCCGGGGTTCGGGCCGGCGCGCGATCCGTTGGGGTAAGCGGCGCGAGGGGGATGCGGGGAGGGTTGCGTCGGCTGACAGTTTCGGCCGGTTCGGCACGCCGGCATCACCGCCGCGGGCGTCACCATCGGCATCGATCTGGAAAGTCGTCTTTTCGCGCCCCACCTGTCGGCGGCGCACCACGCTCGCCATCGGCCATCCGAGCCGGCCCTGCGGCAGCATCCCGGCGCATTTCAGCCGATTCGGCGCCACTCCAATCGTTTGCGTGCGGCGAATCCGACGAATTCCAGAGGCTCCTCGATTTCGGCCGTGCGGGACCGTACCGAGGGCCGTGCGAATCCTGTCACAATTCGGGGCGTACGGCATTTTCCGTGGTCATTCATTCGGTGTAGAGTACGTGAGCGCGAGCCGCCGCAGATCAGGGAAACCCACTATTCGAGCGCGCCGCAAGCCTATTCCGACGTTTCATACGACACCGTGCGGTGCGCCGACGATCCCCTCCGGATCGCACCGCGTCCGCCTCACCGAAGCTACGCGCAATGCCACCGTCCGCCGAACTGACGCTTGAACATCTCGTCAGCCTGCTCGTTTCAGACGGCGCCGGCGGCTGGTGCGCGAACTATCGCGGCATGCGCCTGAGCAGCGTGTTCCAGCCGATCCTGTCGATCACGCACCGCCGCATCGTCGGCCACGAAGCGCTGGTCCGCGCCCATGCCTCGCCCGACGAATCGCTCGAACCCGAAGCACTGTTCGCGCTCGCCCACACCCGCAACGACGCCCCGCTGCTCGACCGCATGACGCGCTGCCTGCACGCCGCGAATTTCGCCGCGCAGGATACCGGCCAGGGCTGGCTGTTCCTCAACGTGATGCCGCAGATGCTCGATTCGGGCAGCGCGCAACGCGAATCGATCGACGAGCTGTGCGCGCACTTCGCGCTGCCGCCCACCCGCGTGGTGCTCGAGGTGACCGAGCAGCCGGTGCGCGACGAAGCCGCGCTGGCGCGCACCATCGACCGCATCCAGCACCGCGACTTCCTGATCGCCGTCGACGATTTCGGCACCGGCTTCTCGAATTTCGACCGGGTCTGGCAGGCGCGCCCCGACATCGTCAAGCTCGACCGCTCGCTCGTCGAGCGCGCGCAGCAGCCCGGCGACGCGCGACGCAACATCCGCCACCTCGTCACGATGCTGCATCAGGCCGGCGCGCTGGTGCTGGCCGAGGGCATCGAAACCGAGCAGGCGCTGCAGGTGATGATGGATGCCGACGTGGATTTCGTGCAGGGCTTCCTGTTCGGCCTGCCCGACGGCTCGCTCGAACGGGCGAGCCACGGCGGCACGCAATGCGTCGACGCGGCCTGGCAGCGCCATGCCGAGCGGCGCGCCGAACGTTCGCAACGCGCGCTCGCGGCCGGCCCCGGTTACGAGGAACTCGAAAACCGCCTGCTGGACGCCGCGCACACCTATCTCGGCAATGGCGACCTGTCGGCCGCGGCCGAACCGCTGCTGGCCATGCACGCGATCCGGCATGTGTTCGTGACCGACGAGAACGGCGTGCAACCGGCGCCGTCGATCACTCCGCCGGGCGCCGTGTCGCCCACCCAGGCCGCGCGCCTCGCGCCGCTGTTTCCCGAAATCGGCAGCAACTGGTCGCGGCTGCCCGTCTGGCAACGCGCCGTGGAAACGCCGGGCCGCGTGATCGTGGCCGGCCCGCACCACTCGCTGACGGCCGGCCGCGACGCCTGGACCGCCGCCGTGGCAGTGCCGGTGCCGCCGGACGGCCCGGTGCGCGTGGTGGTCTGCGCGGAGTTCGTGCCCGATCACGGCGGCCTTCACGAAACCGTCGACGCGCTCAGTTCCGGCAAGCCCCACTAAGCGGCATGCCGGCGGCGGCGCATCGCCCCGCCGCTGCTGCGCGTCCCGCCCTCAATCGCTGACCTTCCCCCTGCCCGCCTTCACCGCGCCGCGCCGGCTCTTGGCGTCGAGCCGCCGCTCCTTCGAGCCGCGCGTCGGGCGCGTGGCGATGCGCGCGCGACGCACCACGGCCACGTCCGCGATCAGCGCATCGAGCCGCGCCAGCGCCGCGACGCGGTTCTGTTCCTGCGTGCGGTATTCCTGCGACTTCAGCACCACCACGCCGTCGCGCGTGATGCGCTGATCGGACAGCGCAAGCAGGCGCTCCTTGAGAATGTCGGGCAGCGACGAGGCACGGATGTCGAAACGCAGATGAATCGCGCTCGACACCTTGTTGACGTTCTGCCCGCCCGCGCCCTGGGCACGTACGGCCGACAGTTCGATCTCGGCCGGATCGAGCGTATAGCGGATCATCGCGGCGCCTCCTCGTCGACGGGTTCGCGCGTGCCGGCCTGCGCAAAGCCGGCCTGCGTGAAGCGCGCGGCCGCGTCGGCCATGCGCGCGGCCAGGCCCGAATCGCGCTGGGTGCGGGTGGCGATCGCCTGCGCCAGCACGGCGCGCGGCCCGATCACCTGCACGCGCTGGCGCGCCCGCGTGATCGCGGTATAGACCAGCTCGCGCGACAGCACCCGCCCGAACGCGGCCGGCAACACCAGCGCCGCCTCGTCGAATTCCGAGCCTTGCGACTTGTGGACCGTCAACGCGAACGCCGTATCGTGCGGCGGCAGCGCGGCCGGCGAGACGGCGCGCAACTCGCCGTCCGCGCCACGGAACCACACGCGCAACGCGCCGCGCGGGTCGGGCAGCGCGATGCCGATGTCGCCATTGAACAGGCCGAGCGCGTAATCGTTGCGCGTGACCATCACGGGCCGCCCCGCGAACCAGTGCGCACCGACCGCGAGCGGCACGCGCACGCGGCGGCGTACGAGAGCGGCCAGCCGCTGGTTGATCTCGTCGGCACCGCGTGCGCCGCTGCGCGTCGCGCACAACACGCGAAAGCGGTTCAGCGCGTCGAACAGCGGCAGCGGGTCCGGCTCGGCGGCGGCGAGCGCGTCGCCCAGGCTGTCGCCGTAAGCGGCAAACCCGGCCGCGAGACGGTCGAGCGTGGCGGCGGCGAGTGCGTCGCCGCCGTCGGCGTCGAAACGCGCGGCGGCATCGGCGTCGGTCGAGAGCGTGTCGAGCGCGGCCTGCGCATCGCCACGGCGAATCGCCAGCGACAGGCGGCCAATCGGAGAATCGAGGCCGAAGCGGTAGTTGCGTTCGAGCCAGACGACGCTGTCGGCGAGGGGGGATAGCGCGGTTCGATGCGCGTGTTGCAGCGTGGCCGGTTCGAGTCCGGCCTCAGGCACCGGCTCGCTGCGCATCGCTCCGGACGCCCCCGGATGCGCCTCGTCGATCTGCCACGTATCGAGCCACGACAGTTCCGCCGGTTCGATCCACGCGTCGAGCGGCGCGCCGGAGAACACGGTGTCCGTATCCGGCAGGTCGGGACGTGGCGCTTCGGCAGCGGAAGCAACCACATCGTCGTCGAAATCGAACAACGAGCCTTGCGCCGGCTTGTCGACCACCGCCGCATCGGCCGCCTTGCGCGCCGCGACACGACGCACCGGCACGGCAGCCTGCGCCACCGAATCGTTCGCCCAATCCGGCTTGCTCGCCTCGCCCGGCAACGCCGCGACGAACTCCGCCGCGCTGACGCCGAGCACCGCCGCGATCCGCTCGCAACCGGCCGCGCTGAACGCCGGCCGCGCGCTCAATTCGGCAAACACCGCGCCGGCCTCGACGGCGGCAAGCTGATCCTTGTCGCCGAGCAGCACCAGCCGCGCGCCCGGCGCCAGCGCGTCGAACAGATGCGCGGCCAGCGCGACGTCGATCATCGACGCCTCGTCGATCACGACGAGGTCGTACGGCAGCGGATTGTCGCGATGATGGCGAAAGCGCCCGCCGGGCAGCCAGCCGAGCAGCCGGTGCAGCGTGAACGAGGTTTGCGGCAGGCGCGCGGCCAGCTCCGGCGGCAGGTTCGAGGCGCGCGCGTGCAACGCTTCCTGCATGCGCTGCGCGGCCTTGCCGGTGGGCGCGGCCAGCGCGATGCGCAGCGCCGGCTGCATCTCCAGGAGGCAGGCGATCACGCCCACCACGGTGGTGGTCTTGCCGGTGCCGGGGCCGCCGCTGACGATCGTCACGCGCCCGCCCAGCGCCACCACGGCCGCCACGCGCTGCCAGTCGATCTCGCCCGCGCGCGGCGCGGCGAAAAAGCGGTCGAGGCTCGCACGCAGCGCTTGCGGCTCGGTGCCCGCCCCGCCCGCCGGGGCATCCGCCGCGCCGGCCCGCGCATGCAGCACGAGCGCATCGGCCAGACGCGTCTCGTAATCGAAATAGCGCGCCAGATAGAGCCGCCCTTCCGGATCGATCACGAGCGGACAATCGGCGCCCGGCGCGGCGCGGCCGAACGCGGCCACGCCGCTCGCGGCCAGTTCGTCGCGCACCGCATCGAGCGTGGTGTCGTAGCGCTGCGCGAGCGCGCCGAGCGAAATGCAGACGTGCCCGGCCGCGGTCGCCCGGCTGGCCGCGAACGCCGCGCGCGCGGCCCAGCGCGCCGCATCGGACGACGCGCCGAGCCGCCGCGACAGCATCCCGATCCGGCGCGCGAAGCCCTCGGCCAGCGCCAGCCCGAAATCGGCCGGCTCGGGCAGCCGCTCGGCCAGCCCGCCGACGAAGCCGAACGGTTCGGTCAGGTCCTTCATGCGCGCTCCTTGCCCATCAGCGCGTCGAGCGCCTCGACGAGTTCGCGCGACGGCCGCCGCGCATGCACGCCGGCTGCCAGCCCACCGCTGACCCAGCCCGGCCGCACGCCGCGCACGAACAAATACAGATATCCCGCCATATGCGTGTCGTAGTCATAGCCGCGCAAGCGCACGCGCAGATAGCGATGCAGCGCGACCGTATAGAGCAGCGCCTGCAGGTGATACGCGTGATCGGCCATCGCCGCGTCGAGCGCGGCCGGCCCGTAGGCGTCGGCCGTCGCGCCGAGGTGGTTCGATTTCCAGTCGACGATCCAGAACCGGCCGTCGTGCTCGACGATCATGTCGATGAAGCCCTTGAAGAAACCGGCCAGCGTGCCCGCTTCGAGCGCGACGTCGGGATGGCCGTGCGCGACGAGCAGCGCACGCAGCGCGGCGAAATCGAGCGACACGGCCGGGAACAGGAATTCCATTTCGTTGAGCCGCCGCGCCGGATCGATCGCATCGAGCCGCAGGCCCGGTACCAGTTCGGTGGCGACCACGTCGGCCACCATGCGCAGCATCATCGCGGGAAGCCGTTTCGCCAGTTCCGGCTCGGCTTCGACGGGCCGCTCGTGCAGCGCGCGCCGGGCCGCCTCGGGCCAACCCGCCGGCGCGCCGAAATCGCTCAATTCGAACAGCAGGTGCAGGCATTCGCCGGCCGCCGCGCCGCGCGGGAACGCGACGATATCGTCGGGCTCGGGCGGCGTGGCTGCCGTTGCCCCCACGCCGGCGTCGATGCGCGGCGTGAGGGCGACGGCCGCCGCGAGCGCATCGTGATCGGGCCGCAACGCCTCGTCGGGCACCGTGGCGATGCCCTCCTGCTCGCGCGCCAGCGACGCCGTCAGCGAACTGAAGCTCGCGATCCGCCACGCGTCGCGCAGGAAGCGCGCCGCCTGCCGCGCGCCGCCGAGCCGTTCGGCATCGTGCCCGGCCGCGAGCGGCGAGCGCGACGACACCACCGGCAACGGTGCGATCGAGATCGGCCCGCTCGCCAGTTCGGCCCAGCGCTGCGACAGTTCTTCCGGTTCGGGCGGCTTCTCGAGCCACGCATCGAAGCCGTAGCCGGCGCCGGCCACGAGCCAGTTCAGCACGCTGCGGCGCGCCTCCTTGGTCGAGCGGGCCGACTGATAGACACCGGCCACCAGATAGCAGCGGTAAACAGCCCGCGTCAGCGCCACGTACACCAGCCGCGCGCGCTCGGCGGCCTGCTCGCGGCGCGCCTGCGCCGCCGCCATCTCGGTGGCCGCCTCGTCGCAGCCGTAATGCAGCACGGCCGCGCCGGTGTCGTCGTGATACTCGCGCGCATCGGGCAGCGCTTCCTCGCGCGGCTCGTGCAGGCGGCCGTCGTTGAGGAACGGGCAGAACACCACCGCGTATTCGAGCCCCTTCGACTTGTGCACGGTGACGATCTGCACGAGGTTGCGATCCGATTCGAGCCGCAGTTGGGCATCCTCGCCGCCCCCGCCGACCGCGCGCTGCGCGGCCAGCCAGCGCAGCGTCGGCGCGATGCCGGGCTGCGCCGAGGCGCGCGCCTGCGTCAATTCGGCCAGATGGTTGACGTCGGTCACGCGCCGCTCGCCGTCCGCGCCGCCGATCAGCCGCTCGGCGATCCGCAGTTCGCGCGCGAAGCTGCGCCACATCACGGCGAAGCCGCGCTCGCGCCAGATCAGCCGGTAGCGCGAGAAGCGCTCGACCCAGCTCATCGCGTCGGCATCGGCCTCGCCGGCCTCGCCCTGTTCGAGCCGCCACAGTGCGGACGCGTCCATGCCGAACCAGTCGGTGGCGAGCGCGGCGCGCAAGCGGCGCAGGTCGCCGGGCGCGTCGATCGCGGCCAGCACGCGTTCGAGTTGTTCGGCATCGAGCGTGGCGAACACCGAGGCCTGCGCCAGCTCGACGCTGCCGATGCCCCACGCGGCCAGCATCCGCTTGACGAGGCTGCCCTGCCGGTGCGTCTGCACCAGCACCGCGATATTGGCCGGCGTCAACGCCGCCTCGCCGAGCCGCACCGACCCGTCGCGCGCGCCGCGCATGAGCCGCGCGATCTCGGCGGCGCAAGCCTGCGCGGCGTGCCGCTGCGCATCGCGCTTGGACAGCGCGTCGTCGCCCTCAGGCAGCGTCCAGATCCGGAAATCGCCGGCGCCCGCCTGCGGATCGGCGTCGTCGAAAAACGGCGCACGGCGACGCTCCCCGGCACGCACCGGCTCGTAATCGAGGCCATCGAGCACGAACGCGCGCGGGTTCGCCATGAACACACGGTTGCAGGCATCGACCACGGCCGGCGTCGAACGCTGATTGACAGCCAGCGTGTAGCGCGCGCTGGCCCGCTCGCGCGCGGCCAGATAGGTATGCAGGTCGGCGGCTCGGAAGCTGTAGATCGCCTGCTTCGGATCGCCCACCAGGAACAGCGGGCCAGCCGGCGCGAAGATCGTGTCGAAGATCTCGAACTGCAGCGGATCGGTATCCTGGAATTCGTCGATCAGCGCGGCCGGATAACGGTGGCGCAGCGTATCGGCCAGCCACGGATGCGCGACCAGCGCGTGATGCAGGTTCGCGAGCAGATCGTCGAACGACACCACGCGGCGCGTGCGCTTTTTTTCCGTGAGCCGCGCGGGTGCCTCGGCCAGCCAGTCGGCGATCAGCGCGAGCCAACGGGCGCGCTGCGCGGTCTCGGCCGCCGCGAGCGCCAACTCCAGCGCCTCGGCCGCGTCGAAGAACGGATGCGCGGGCGTCGCGCCGCCCTTCTTGGTTGCCTTCTCCAGCGCCGTGCGCGTGAGCTTGAGCGCCGGCTTCGTCAGCGGCGCGGGCGGCGCTGCGCCGGCTTCGGGCATCGCCCCGAAATACGCGGCCCAGGCGGCCAGCGCGTCGGCCACAGCTTCGGGCTTGTGAGAGCGCTGGTTCAGCGAGGCCTGCGCAACATCGAGCGTTTGCGCGATGGCCGCACGCTCGGCCTGCCAGAACGAAGCAGCCGCGGCATGGGCCGCGCGCAGCGCCGTGTCGGCATCGGCGGCGTCGGCCTGTGGATCGGGCAGCCCGTCGAAGCGCAGCGCGGCCAGCGGCTTCTTGAGCCGCCGCGCCAGTTGCGCGTCGAGCGCGTCCGGTCCGGCGCGATTCGCCACCAGCCACGCGGCAAAACCCGCCTGCGCGGCCGCGGCCGGCTCGACGCGCGTGCGCCAGTAATCGGCGGCCAGCTCGAAGCGCAGCGCGGCATCGTCGGCCTCCATCTCGAACGCGAACGGCATGGCCGCTGCGAACGGCGCTTCCTGCAAGGCGCGCTGGCAGAACGCGTGAATCGTGTGGATCGCCGCCTGATCGAACGCGCGCAACGCGCGGTTGATCCGCTTGCCGGCCAACTCGCGATCGATCTCGCTGCCCGGCCCGAGCGTGGTGGCGAACAGCTTCGCGATGAACGGATCGCCGCCGTCGTCGTCGCATTCGAGCGCATAGGCCAACTGCGCGAGACGGCCGCGAATCCGCTCGTGCAACTCGGCCGTGGCCGCCTTGGTGAACGTGACGACGAGGATCTGGTCGGCGTTCAGGTCGTGTTCGAGCAGCAGCCGCACGTACAGCGCGCAGATGTTCCAGGTCTTGCCGGTGCCGGCCGACGCCTCGATCTGGTTGACGCCCGCCAGCGCGCAGGCGAATACGTCGAGTTCCTGCGCCGCGGGCACGGAAGCGATGGCGTGCTGCGTCATGCGCCGCTCCTCAAATGCTCGACGAGCGGATCGAAAACGAGATGCGCGAGCGCCGGGAACGGCGCGTCGAGCGAGAGGTTCGCGCCACGCCAGGCGGTGGCGAGCGCGGCGTCGTCGGCTTCGCTGGCCACACGCTCGTTGATCCAGACACCGGCCGCCTTCGATTCGCCGTCCGACACGAGCGCCCAGGCGCTCTTCGGAAAGAAGCGCAGCGGCATGCGACGGCCGGCGCGAAACAGCGCGGCCAGCGGCGCGAGATGCTTATGCGGATCGGCCACCGGCGCGAATTCGAAGCCTTCGCCGCTGCCGAACCAGAGCGTACGGCGCGGGCCGCCCGGATCGATCGCGCAATAGACGAGATGCGCGAGCCACGCGGACAGATGATCGCGCGCCCCGGGCCGTGCGTAGCGATAGATGACCTGACCCAGCGGCGTGAGCCGGTTCAGCGTGCCGTGCAGTGCGAGCGGGCGGGCCTGTGCGTCGGCGGCCAGCCCGGCGTCGAACGGCCCGAACCACGGCAGTTCGCCGTCAGGCCAGGCCGGCGCGATGTCGAGCGCGAACGGCCGCCGCTCGGCGCCGCCTTCGAGCGCCTGCCGCACATTGCAGGCGAGCCGCTCCAGGCCGCCGAGCGCCTGCTCGCGCCAGACCGCGCCGGTCGCGCCGCCCGGCATCTCGGGGCTGGCGTCGGCCACGCGCCGCGCCAGTTCGGCCACGCTCGCGCCTTCGGTTTCGACGAACAGCGGCAGCACGCGCGCGGCCAGTGCGTCGCTGCCCGCGTAGTCGAGCGCGAACGGCTCGCTGTCGATCAATTCGGCCTGCGCGTCGAACAGCGCCACGCCGAGCCGGTCGCGCAGCAACGCGCGCGCCGGGTGCCGCCAGAAGCGCTCGAAATCGCCGAACGCCACCGGCGCATCGGCTTCGGCCGGCAACGGCGCGGCGAAGAACGGCGGCGCCTCGCGGCTCTCGCCGCGCGCCAGTTGCCCGGCCAGCGCCGCACGCTCGGCATCGTAGGAATAGAGCCTGCCACCGCGCTCGAAGTAATCGGCCGAGAACGGCTGCAGCGGATGCTCGGTCACGAACGCGCGCCGCGCCGCCTCGATATCGGCCGGCGCGGCATCGGGGCCGGCCGTGACCTCGGCCACGTAGTCGAGCAGCTCGTCGACGAGCGCGGCCGGCGGCAGCGGCGCGTTGTCGCGAATGCTGCGGCCCGTGTAGGTCACCACCAGCCGGTCACGCGCGGCCAGCAGCAGGTCGAGGAACAGGTTGCGCTCGTCGTCGCGGCGCTGGCGGTCGCCGAGCTTGGCGAACACCGCCATCAGGTCGAACTCGTCGGCGCGCGCGAGGCTCGGCAGCACGCCGTCGTCCATGCCGACCAGGCACACCATGCGATACGGCAGGCCGCGCAGGCTGGTCAGCGACGAGAACGTGACGCCGCCCCACGGCACCCCGCCGCGCGCCGGATCGTCGAGCGCGGCGGCGAACCCGGCGCGCACCACGGCGGCCGGCATCGGCAGGTCCTGCGCACCCTCGCGGATGGTGGCCAGCAACGCGTCGAGCGCGTCGCGCACGCCCGACAGCGCATCGGACCACGCCGCGCCCGAATCGAAGAAGCGCGCGAGCGCGTCGGCGAAAATCTCGCTCCATTCGCCGGGCGTCGCCTCGGCCGCGATTCGGCCGGCGAACCAGTCGAGATCGTCGGTGAAGCGCGCGAGCCGGCCGAGCAGTTCGGCCTCGCCGCCCTCGGGGCCGTCGATCGGCAGATACGCGCCGACCGGCGCCGCGCCGTCCGGCATCGCATAGCCGAGAAAGAGCCGCGCCAGCGCATCGGCGAAGGTGTGACGCTGCACCGGCACGGCCGGATCGGCCACCGTGCCGGGCCGCGGCTCGGCTGCCGCCAGCCCGCGCCGCGCGCCCGCTGCCGCGAGCCAGGTCTGCACGGTTTCGAGCGCGGCCGCGTCGATGCCGTAGCGCGCGGCCACCGCATCCACGCGCAACCATTCGATCAGCTCGGGCGCGCCCACCTCGCGCTCGGGCAACGCGAGCCAGTCGAGCAGCACGCGCGCCACCGGGTTGGCCTGCGACGGCGGCAACCCGGTAATGCGATACGGCACGCGCGCGGCCTCCTGCGAGGCGGCGGTGCCGAACACGGCGTCGATCAGCGGGCCGGCCGCGGCCAGATCGGCGACGGCCACCACCACGTCGGACGGCGCGAGCGTCGGATCCTCGGCGAACGCGGCCAGCAACCGGTCGTGCAGCACTTCGAGCTGGCGCGCGAGGCTGTGGCAGACATGCACCTCGATGCCGCGCGCGGCCGGCGGCGGCCCCAGTTCGGCCTCGGGGCGCAGGTCGAGCATCGCGTTCTGGATGCGCGCGAGCCAGCTGTCGGCCTCGAACGCCTCGAAGCGCGACGCATCGGTGGCGGCGGCCGATTCGGTCAGCTCGTGCAGCATGTGCAGTTGCGCCTGCGTCTGGCGGCCCCATTCGGCCAGCAACGGATGGCCGACCTGCTGGTAATCGAGTTGACCCGCCGCGTCGAGCGATTCGGCGCGCGCCTGCGTGACGATGTCGAACCAGAATTCACGGCACGGATTGAGCGCGTAGATCCGCACGTCGATCCAGCGCGACAGCTCGCGCAGCAGCGCCACGTGCAGCGGCGGCATGGTGGGCAGCGCGAACACGCTGACGGCGTCGGGCCAGGCGGCCAGCGTGCGCGCGTCGGGCGCGAGCGACGGCGCCTCGCGCAGGAAGCGATGCGCGGGCGGCTCGCCGTCGTCGGCCAGCTCGGCCACCAGCGCGCGCCACAGCGCGGCCTGCCAGTGCTCGTCGTCGCGCGCGGCCTCGGCGCCACGCGAAGGCGTGCCTTCCAATGCGAAGATCGAGCCGCCGTCGCGCCAGGCCGCCAGCCACTCGGGCCGGTACGTCAGGTAATGATCGAATACCGAGGCGAGCCGATGGGACAGCTCGTAGCGCATCGGCGCATCCGCCGCCGCGAGATAGGCGGCGAGGCGCGGCGAGGCGAGCCACGGCGCGGCCTCGCCGCCCTGCTCCGCGCGGCTCGACAGCAGCCGGTAACACCGCCAGACGAGCCGGTCGGGCGCGAACGGCGAGCGCGGCGGCACGTGCAGCACCTGGCCGATCTGCGCCCACAGCCATTGCGCGAGATAGTTGAACTGGACGTTCGCGCAAATGCCGTGCCGCGCGGCGATATCGAGTTCGAGCCGCCGGCGCAGCGCAGCGCTCGGCACGATCACCTGCTGCGCGGCCCACGGCCCCGCCGCGCCGGGATGCGACGCGAGATGGTCGATCAGCGCATCGGCCAGCGTTTCGTGACGGTTCGAGAAAAAGAGGTGGAGCATGCGGGCGGCGGCGGTGACGGTACGCGGCCGTGGGCCACGCAGGAAGCGCCAAGGATAACAAACGCACCGCCGCACGGATATTCGGCCAAACAGCCAGCTTTTCGGGGCGACGAAATACGATAGACTCGTCCGCCTGCCCGCGCTGTTCGCCAACTGTCCTCGATGCGCTATTCGATCGAAATCAAGAAGTTCCTGTACAGCCAGTATTTCTTCGGCGGCCTGCGGATCGCCGTCGGCGTGTCGTTGCCGGCGGTGCTGTGCCTGATCGTGTTCAACGATCGCGATCTCGGCTTCACGATCGCCACCGGTGCGCTCGGCGCCTGCGTGGTCGACATGCCCGGCCCGCTCAAGTACAAGCACAACGAAATGCTCGCGTGCAGCGTGATCGGCTTCCTGTCGGCGCTGGCCACGGGCCTCGCCACGCCGAACATCTTCGCGCTGTGGCTGACCATCGTGCCGCTCACGTTCGTGCTGTCGCTGATCGTGGTGTATGGCAACCGCTGGCCGCAAATCAGCTTCGCCACGCTGTTCATGATGGTGATGACACTGGAGGAAAGTTTCACGCCCATGGAGGCGCTGATCAACGCCGCTTGGATTCTCGCCGGCGGCCTCTGGTACACCTACTGGGCCACGCTCGTGTCGCGCTGGCAGGCGCGCCGCATCGAGCAGCAGGCGCTGGCCGACAGCCTGTTCGCGCTGGCCGGCTACCTGCTCGCGCGCGCCGATTTCTACGATCTCGAAGCCGATCTCGACGAGTGCTACCGCAACCTCGTCGTCAAGCAGGTGGCGGCCGTCGAATCGCAGGAAACCGCGCGCGACATCGTGCTGCGCAACCTGCCGAAGCTGCGCGGCGGCAAGCTCGACCGCGCCCGCACGCTGATGTTCAACCTGTTCATCAACAGCGTCGACCTGCACGAGATGTTCGTCGGCGCCCATACCGATTACCCGCTCGTGCGCAGCACGTTCGGCGAATCGGACATGCTGCTGTTCTATCGCGACCTGATCCGCAAGGCGGCCGCCGATCTCGAAACGGTGGGCCTCGCCGTGCTGCAGAACCGCGCGCCGCAAACCCGCACCAGCGTGAAGGCCGAACTGCGCGCGATCGAATACGAGATCGAGCTGATGCGCAAGAAGAACTTCCCGGAAACCAACCCGGAAGCCTATGCGGCCGTGCTGGCCACGTTCCGGCGCATCTGGAGCGCCACGCGCCTGATCGACAAGATGCGGCGCACGCTGGCCGCCACGCCGGACGTCGCGCAAACCGAGCTGAAGATCGACCAGACCCTCGCGCGCTTCCTGCAGCGCCGCCGGCTCTCGCCGATGCTGATCTTCTCGAACCTCAATTTCGGCTCGCCGAGCTTTCGCCATGCGCTGCGCGTGACGGGGGCCGTCGCGGTGGCGTTCTGGCTCGGCCGCCTGCTGCCGCTGACCAACGCCTACTGGATCGTGATGACCACCATCATCATCCTGAAGCCCGGCTATTCGCTGACCAAGCAGCGCAACGCGCAGCGGATCGTCGGCACCCTGCTCGGCTGCGCGATCAGCATCGCGCTGATCTACACGGTGAAATCGCCGCCGCTGCTGATCGCGATCATGTTCGGCTCGATGGTGATGAGCTACAGCCTGCTGCTGTTCAACTACGCGGCCAGCGTGGTGTTCACGTCGTCCTACGTGCTGCTGATGTTCCATCTGCTCGCGCCGGGCGGCATGCGCATCATCGGCGAACGCATGATCGACACCGTGGTGGGCTGCATGATCGCGATCGCCGCGAGCCGCCTGTTCCCTTACTGGGAATACCGCGCGATGGGCAAGCTGGTGGACGACGTGCTGGGCAACACGCGCAAGTATTTCGAGGCAGCCTGGCGGGCCGGGAGCGGCAAGGCGCAGGATGCGCCATCGGTGGCGGCGGTCGACGGCGCGGCGGTGGTGCAGGCGGTGGCGAGCGCGGCGGAAAACCCGAAGGCCTCGCCGCTCGAAAGCGATTATCCGTATCGGCTCGCGCGCAAGAACGTGCATATCGCGTTCGCCAATCTCGGCCAGGCATTCCAGCGCATGATGCTCGAACCGAAGGCCCAGCAACGCTTCGTGCCCGAGCTGAACGACCTGCTGGTGCAGGCGCACGTGCTCGGCGCGCAGATCACCGCCGCCGCGCCGCTGCTGCGCAACGCCACCGGCGACAGCGCGCCCGACACCTACGCGGCGCTGCAGAACGGGTTGGCCCAGGTGCGCGAGAACCTCGAACAGGCCGAAGCCGGCGTGGCGCCGCCCGGCAATCAGGGCGAGCTGACCAGGCAGCTCACGCGCGATCTCGATTCGATGGTGGTGGAGGCGGAGAAGTCGAACCAGGTCGGCACCGAGCTGACGCACGACCTCAAGGTGCTGGCGCACCAGTGCAAGCAGATGCTGGCGTCGTCGCTGCTGATCCGCAAGGATGCGAGCGTGATCCGGTTGCCGGCCTGATCGGCCGAGCCTCCGACGTACCTGCCCGGCGGCGCGGCGCTCAGTTGCCTGCGCCGGATGCGGCCGACGCCACGGACGCGGAAGCCGCCACGGCCGATGCCGCCTCGCCGGAAGCCGCCTCGCCCCCATGCGCCGTGTCGTACGCCCGCTTCTCCGAGATCGCGTTGTAGAGCACCACGCCGATCACCGCGAGCACGATCACGACGATCATCACGGACACGCCGCGTACCGGGTTCTTCCTGGGCTGCTGGTTCATGGCCTGCCTGTTTGCCTATACCGGCCTATACGGGCTCATACGGCTGCGGTGCCGCTGCGCACCGGCAGCGCCGTCGAGTACTTGATCTGCTCCATCGCGAACGAGGAACTGACGTCGAACAGCGGCACGGCGCGGATCAGATGCTTGTAGACGCGATCGTAATCGGCAATGTCGGCCACCACCACGCGCAGCAGGTAATCGGTTTCGCCGCTCATGCGGTACACCTCGACCACTTCCGGGATATCACACACCACCTGCATGAAGGTGCGCGCCCATTCCTCGGTGTGCTGATTGGTGCGCACCGCGACGAACACCGTGGTGCCGACGCCGAGCTTGCGCGCATCGCACAACGCCACCTGGGCACGGATCGCGCCCGTATCCTTGAGCCGCTGAATCCGCTTCCAGCATGGGGTTTGCGACAGATTCACCTTCTGGGCCAGTTCGGCGATCGGCAGCGTCGAGTCGGCTTGCAGCAGTTCCAGCAACTTGCGATCGATATGGTCCATTCCCCGTTCCTGTTGGTCTTGTTGGCGTAGAAAATTTTTCTACGCCGAATACTATACGGGGAACATTATGAAAACTTTATTGGCAACGTCGACCGGGATAAATACGTACGCGGCGCGTTTGCCAGAACCTCAGTTGTTCGCCGACTTCTCGGTATCGGACGACGAAGTGGACGAGGAAGACGACGCAGGCGCGTTATCCCGGCTCCATTGCTGGAGCTTGCGGCCGGCCGATTCGAGGCCGGTGCCGGCGGCCGAGGCGGCCAGCCCGAACGCGTTCGCGGCGGCGCTCTTCAAATGCGCTTGCGCGGCCGACGCCACGTCGCTGGCCGACACGGGCGGCACGGCCGAAGCGGCCGACGCCACGCCGGCCTTGGCGGCGGCGATCTGGCTGTCCACAAAGCTGGCGGCCTGATCGAGCTTCTTGGCCGCGTGGGCGGCCGCATCGGCCACGGCGCTAGCTGCGTGATCCGGCGTCGACGCGTTCGAGTCCGCCGGCTTGTCGCAACCGGCCAGCATGCCGGCCGCCAGGGCGGCGGCGGCGATCGCCGTCAGGCTGCTGCGCCGGGGCGCGGCATGACGAACCGGGGCAAGGAAGGAAAACCGAAAGGGATGCTTCATGTTGGTTGGCGCGACAACGCGCCCTCTCGATGCGGGAATCGCGATGATACGACGGCGGCGAGCTAGCGCCACGTCAGGATTACATTCCCTTTCAGACAAATCGGACAATCTTTCGGATTGAACCCATAGGCGGCCCGCGGTGCGCTACCTATAGTCGATCGCACCATGAATTTGTGCGGCGGTCGTTTCCATGATCAATGAACTCGATTGGCTGATCGTGTTGCTCGTCACGCTCGGCGCGACGCTCTCGTTTTGCCGGCATGTGCATCGGCGCTCACCCGATGCCACCGAGCGGCGACGGCGGCGGCACGCCACGCTGTGGCTCGTGCTGGCGGTGATCGGCGGCTGGATCGCCAGCGTGATCGTCGCGCAAGGCATGATCGCGCCGTTCGGCTGGAGCGCCCCGTTCGACCTGCCGCCGGCACCGTTGCTGCTGATCGCCGTGACCTGCATCGCGCTCTCGCTCGGCTGCGCGTGCTGCGGCTGGCGGCTGCTGCGCCCGCGGCGCATTTTCTCGGCGCATTGAGCGCCGGCGCCCCTGCCGTACACACCAACGCACGCACCATTTAGCGGCACACACGCACCACCACAATCCATTCGCCGGCACCACGTACGTGCAGCCGGAAGAATTCGCCCGCCTCACGCATCGATCGTAAAGCCAGCACCCCCCCGGCACCCCGATCCGGTGCGGTTTCGCACCGAATTCACGCATTGATTCCCCTGATTGGCCCGAATCTTGCTCAAATGCCCCCTTTTCGCGCAAACACGGGCAACAGGATGGACAGTCTCAAATCGGCCACCGACACCTTATTTCTCCTTCTCGGTGCAGCCATGGTGCTGGCGATGCACGCCGGCTTCGCGTTCCTCGAACTGGGCACGGTGCGCAAGAAGAATCAGGTCAACGCGCTGGTGAAGATCCTCGTCGACTTCTCGGTGTCGACGATCGCGTATTTCTTCATCGGCTACACGATCGCCTACGGCATCGAGTTCTTCGACGACATCGGCACGCTGGCCCGGCACAACGGCTATGCGCTGGTGCGCTTCTTCTTCCTGCTGACGTTCGCGGCGGCGATCCCGGCGATCGTGTCGGGCGGCATCGCCGAGCGCGCCAAGTTCAACCCGCAGTTGATCGCCACCTCGGTGATCGTCGGGTTGATCTATCCGTTCTTCGAAGGCATTGCCTGGAACGACCGCTTCGGCATCCAGGATTGGCTGACGCACGCGTTCGGCGCGCCGTTCCACGATTTCGCCGGCTCGGTGGTGGTGCATGCGTTCGGCGGCTGGATCGCGCTGCCGGCCGTGCTACTGCTCGGCGCGCGCCAGGGCCGCTATTCGAAGGACGGCCGGATCGCCGCGCACCCGCCCTCGAACATCCCGTTCCTCGCGCTCGGCGCGTGGGTGCTGGCGGTGGGCTGGTTCGGCTTCAACGTGATGAGCGCGCAGACGCTCGACAAGATCAGCGGCCTGGTGGCCGTCAATTCGCTGATGGCGATGGTCGGCGGCACGCTGGCCGCCTGGCTCGCGGGCCGCAACGATCCGGGCTTCACCTATAACGGGCCGCTCGCCGGGCTGGTGGCCGTGTGCGCCGGCTCCGACGTGATGCATCCGCTCGGCGCGCTCGCCACCGGCGCCGCGGCCGGCGCGCTGTTAGTGGTGATGTTCACGTGCGTGCAGAACCGCTGGCGCATCGACGACGTGCTCGGCGTCTGGCCGCTGCACGGCCTGTGCGGCGCGCTCGGCGGCATCGCGGCCGGCGTGTTCGGCCAGCCGGCGCTGGGCGGCCTCGGCGGCGTGTCGTTCGTGTCGCAGTTGTTCGGCACGGTCGGCGGCATCGCGGTGGCGCTGGTTGGCGGCACGATCGTCTATGGCGCGCTGAAGGCGACCATCGGGCTGCGGCTCGACCGGGAAGCCGAATTCGACGGCGCCGACCTGTCGATCCATCGCATTACGGCCACGCCCGAACGGGATTGAGCGGGGGTACGGGGCAGCCCACCGTTACCTCCCACGCCGCGCGATCAACACCACCCCCGCCCCGGCCACGAACGTCCCGAGCAACATCCGCCAGGTCAGCGGCTCGTGGAACATCCCCCACGCCCACACCAGCGTGACCGACGGGCTCAGGAACAGCACGCTCGACACCCGCGCCGGCGACGCGCGCCGCAAGCAGGCCCAATACAGCCCGTAGCCGCCGAGCGTCGAGAAGATCGCCGTCCACGCCACGCCGGCCGCGAAGCCGGCGCTCGCCACCGGCATCAGGCTGCCGCGCGCGCCCTGCAACACGGCGAAGATCAGCGCGGTCACCACGCCGTGCACCCACAACGCGGCCATCGGGCTCAACGACGGCGCATGCGCGGCGGCGGACAGCCGCTTGCGCCAGATGCCCGCCGCCGCCAGCGACACCATGCCGGCCACCGGCAAGCCGAGCGCCCAGACGGGCGCAGCGCCCACCCGGAACGTGTCGCGGCTCACCATCGACACGCCGGCCAGCCCGAGCGCCAAGCCCGCCCACACCCGGCCCGAACTGCGTTCCCGCAGCACGAACGTGGCAATCAGCACGGTGCCGATCGGCAACAGATCGGCAATCAGCGCCGACAGCCCCGCCGACACGCCCAGCTCGATCCCCTTCGCCACGCCGGCCAGGTAGCCGGCCATCGCCAGCGCGCCGATCGCGGCCTCGCGCAGCAGCGCCGCTCGCGACGCCGCGCGGATCTCGCGCGCAACGAAACCGAACAAGCCGATCGACAACGCGATGCAGCGCCAGAACACCACCAGATAAACGGGCGCGTAATCGGCCGAAAAGCGGATGCCGACGAAGCCCGAACTCCACGCCACCACCATCAGGCATTCGAGCAGCGGCAACGGAAGCAGAAACGCGGCCGGTGGCGGGACGGAAGGCACGCTCGCGGCGGCGCAGGGGGATCGGGTCGAAGTCATGCACCCAGCCTAAGCGTCGCGCGTGGATTCGAAAATCAAAATATACTGGCCGAGTCGTTCAATAAACCGGAATCATGGACAGCATCCTCGACATCGAACTGCTGCGCACCTTCCACGCGGTGGCGCGCCTCGGCAAGTTCCGCGCGGCGGCGGAATTCGTGCACAAGAGCCCGGCGGCGGTCAGCATCCATATCCAGCGGCTCGAAGCGGTGGCCGGCGGCCGGCTGCTCGAACGCGACAACCAGCGCGTCACGCTGACGGCGCTCGGCAAGCGGTTGCTGTCGCGCACCGGCGAACTGCTCAGCGCCCACGATCGCGTGCTGGATGAGATTCGCGGCCGCACGGTGGCCGCGCGCATCGTGCTCGGCGTGCCCGACGAATACGCGGCCCACGTGATCCGCGATCTGCTGCCGGGCTTCTCGGCAAGCTGGCCGAACGTGGTGCTCGAAATCCGCACCGCGCCGAGTTTCGAGCTGCGCGAGCGGGTGGCGCGCGGCCAGCTCGACCTGGCCTTGGTGGTGCAGCCGATCCAGTCGGTGCGGCCGGCCGACGTGCTGACCGTCACCACGCCGGTGTGGGTGGCCGGCAGCGGGTTCGCGGTCGATCCCGCGCAGCCGCTGCCGTTGGCGCTCTATGCCGAGCCGTGCCCGTACCGCGCGGCGATCATGACCGCGCTCAAGCAGGCCGGCACGCCGTGGCGCGTGATCATCGAAAGCCCGTCGAGCCAGGCGATCCAGGCCTGCGTCGAATCGGGGCTCGGCGTGACGCTGGTCGATCGCGCGCGCGTCACCGGCCGCATGCGCGTGCTCGATGCGCTGCCGCCGATCGGCGATCACGAAGTGGTGCTGATGCGCGATCCGGCCGGCCGCGAGCAAGCCGGCGAAGCGATCGATCTGCTGGCCGCCACCTTCCGCCAGCAGTTCCGGCTATGACGTTCCGCTGATCAGGAGAGCCCGATGAATCACGACGACGACACCCTCATCGCGCAGGCGGCCGATTGGATTCGCGCGGCCGACGGCCTGCTCGTCACGGCCGGCGCGGGCATGGGCGTGGATTCGGGCCTGCCCGACTTTCGCGGCACGGAAGGCTTCTGGCGCGCGTATCCGGCGCTGCACGGCACGGCGTTCGAGGCGATCGCGAACCCGGCCGGCTTCGCGAGCGAGCCGCGCTTGAGCTGGGGCTTCTACGGGCACCGGCTGGCGCTGTACCGGGCCACCGTGCCGCACGCCGGGTTCGGGCTGCTGCGCGATTGGGGCGCGGCGATGGCACACGGCGCGTTCGTGTTCACCAGCAACGTGGACGGCCAATTCCAGCAAGCCGGCTTCGGCGCCGAACGCGTCGTCGAATGCCACGGCACGATCCACCGGCTGCAATGCATGGACGCGTGCACCGGCGCGATCTGGCCGGCCGATGCGTTCGCGCCGGAGGTCGATACGGAACGCTGCCTGCTGACGAACGCGATGCCGCGCTGCCCGCACTGCGGCGCGCTGGCGCGGCCCAACATCCTGATGTTCGGTGACGGGAACTGGCTCGAACGCGACACCGCCCGGCAAGCGCAGCGCCTCGCGCGCTGGCTCGAACGGGTCGAGAGGCGGGTGGTGGTCAAACTGGGCGCGGGCGGCGCGCTGCCGACGGTGCGCCGTTTCAGCGAACGCCACGGCCCGCGCGTGATTCGCATCAACCCGCGCGAACCGATGATCGCGGCGAAACACGGCATCGGGATTGCCGGCGGCGCGGCCGAGACGCTGCGGCGGATCGACGAGAGGCTGAACGGCTGAGCGCAACGGCGGCGCGAATCGGCCCGCCCCCCTGCCTCGCATCGCGCCGCGCCACGCGGCGAGGCGAGGCAAGCCGCCTCGCTCGAAGCGCGTGCGATCACCCCGACACACCTGTCGCCACCGCTCGTCCCGCATCGCGCCGCCAGGCAAGACAACCGCGCCGAGCTCGCCAACCGGACGATGTTCGCCGTCGCGCTCGCCGGAATCCAGCGCTCCATCCCTCGACGCCAAAGCCGCCCCCTCCGCTCTCCCCTCGTCAAATCAAATATTCCAAAACACAAACAACAAGCATTCAAAAAACTTTCACACACCCCGCCTACACTCCGCCTCGTATTACAAAAACCTTCCATCAATCTTCCAATCCGTAACGGAAGACCCGGAAGCGCCCCACATCGACCCCACACGAGAACCGGACACCCATGACCGCGCAGCCCAAAACCTCCCGCCGCCAGGCGCTGAAGATCCTCGTCGGCGCGCCGATGCTGCCGCTCGGCGGCCTCGCGCTCCCCGCCCTGCTCAGCGGCTGCGGCGGCGACGACGACAACGGCCCGACGACGGGCGGCGCCGGCAACGCCCCCGCAGCCAGCTTCGCGGCGGCGACGTTCGCCTCGATGGCCGCGCCCACGCTGGCCGATCCGGCCGCGATGGCGACCACCACGGTGGGTTCGACGCTGTCGGTGTCGTTCTCCGACGGCAGCGCGCGAAACTACAAGCTGGCCTACAAGCCGTTCTTCGCGACCGGCGATCGGGTGCCGAACGGCAGCGGCGGCACGATCCTCGCGGGCGGCTACTACGACATCAACAATCAGCCGATCATCGATACCTCGAAGGCCGGCAGCGAACGCCAGTTCTACTCGGATTGCCCGGACGGCAGTTCGCTGCTGACGCTGGCCAACGCCAGCGTGGCCGGCGTGAAAGGCAAGCCGGTGTTCGCGGTGGTGCAGTTCGAATACACCACGCGCAACCAGAACGGCGATTCGACCTACGGCCGCCTGCCCTCGCCGATCGCCGTGCTGACGCTCGACCAGGACGCCGCCACCGGCGCGCTGACGCTGGTCAAGTACCACAACGTCGACACCTCGAAGGCGCATGGCCTGTGGATCACCTGCGGCGCGAGCCTGTCGCCGTGGAACACCCACCTGTCGAGCGAGGAATACGAGCCGGACGCCACCGTGGCCGCCACCGACGCGCAATTCCTGGCGTACAGCCAGAACACGTTCGGCAGCACGACGACCGCCAACCCCTACCACTACGGCCACCTGCCGGAAGTGACGGTCAACCCGGACGGCACCGGCTCGATCAGGAAGCACTACTGCCTCGGCCGGATCTCGCACGAGCTGATCCAGGTGATGCCGGACCAGCGCACGGTGATGATGGGCGACGACGCCACCAACGGCGGCCTGTTCATGTTCATCGCCGACAAGGCCGCGGACCTGTCGGCCGGCACGCTCTACGTGGCGAAGTGGACGCAAACCGCCTCGGCCGGCGCGGGCGCGGCCACGCTGAGCTGGCTGCGCATCGGCCACGCGACGAGCGCCGAGATCGAGGCGCTGGCCAACACGCTGAAGGCGAGCGACATCATGGATCTGGCCACCGCCGATCCGGGCGACGCGTCGTACACGAAGATCCACTTCAGCGGCAAGTTCAACTGGATCCGCATCAAGCCGGGCATGGAAAAAGCGGCCGCGTTCCTGGAAACGCACCGCTACGCGGCGCTGATCGGCGCCAGCATGGGCTTCACCAAGCTCGAAGGCACCACCGTCAACGCGAAGGACAAGGTGGTGTACACGGCGATGTCGCGCATCGAGACCTCGATGGTCAAGGGCAACGCGGTGTCGCGCGACGTGGCGGTGGACAAGAAGATCTCGGCGGGCGCCGTCTACGCGCTGAACCTGAAGGGCGGCCAGAGCGACACCTCGGGCACGGCGATCGACAGCGCCTGGGTGCCGGTCGACATGAGCGCCCCGGCGGCGCTGGTGGGCGAGGATCTGGCCACGGCCGACGCGCTCGGCAACACGGCCAATGCCGACCGGATCGCCAACCCGGACAACCTGAAGTTCTCGGAAAAGCTGCGCACGCTGTTCATCGGCGAGGATTCCGGGATGCACGTCAACAACTTCCTGTGGGCCTACAACGTCGACACCAAGACGCTGTCGCGCGTGCTGTCTTGCCCGTCCGGCGCGGAATCCACCGGCCTGCACGCGGTGGACGAGATCAACGGCTGGACCTACATCATGAGCAACTTCCAGCACGTCGGCGATTGGGAATCGCCGCTGCACGACAAGGTCAAGGCCACGCTCGACCCGCTGGTGCGCGCCAACTTCAAGGATCGGTTCGGCGCCAGCGTCGGCTACCTGACCGCCGAAGCCACCGGCATCAAGCTCGCCAAGGCCTGAGGGCCGCCGCGCTTCGCGAAATCCGGTTTCATCCGTCACGGCCTTCGGGCCGTTTTCTGCACGCGCTGCCCTTCCCTGCAGCGCGTTTTTTTATGGCGCCGCGCCCGGCATGGCGGCCGCCTGCGGGCGCCCCCCGGTCCGGCCCCGAGCGGCCCGGGTTAAGCTGGCATATCAGACAGGCGACGTTTAACGCATCCGGGCCGCCATTTTTCGGCAAAAATCCCACTATTTGAACAAATGGGGCCGGATTAATGAAGCAAAAAAAAAGCGCCACGGGTGACCGTGGCGCTTAAAAAGTTCTAGCCATTCCGAGGGCCGTGCTAGAACCTGAGAGACTGCATCGAAACATCGTTATCGGTAAAACTGACGAAACGTTGTTTCGAAATTCAGGCACATTTTTTCCGTTTCCCGATCCCAAGTCAAGAGAAAAATACGGCGCAATTGTGAATTTTGCGACACAAGCTTGGGAGAAAACCCTTCAAAACCGGGGACATCCGACACTCTGTCATCGCATGATACGTTGTCGGTAAAACATGCACGATTCGATAATTGTCGTACTATTTCTGCAAATATGAAATTTTGTTTCAGAAAAGTGAGAGGCCTTCGTGTCGACAATGAATAACGCGGCAAGCGCCGCGAAAGATCGCGAATCCTCGACGGATGAGATTTCGGCGCTCGCCAGAGGGCTCGCCGTATTGCGTTGCGTGGCCGCCGCCGATGCACCGGTCAGCAACCGCGAACTGACAGAAATAACAGGTATTCCCAAACCGACCGTCTCGCGCATCACCGCCACCCTCGTGGGCGCCGGCTTCCTGTTTCGGCTGCCCGACAGCGAACGCTTCGTGCTGACCGCGTCCGTGCTCGAACTAAGCAACGGCTACCTGCGCAACTTCGATATCCGCGCCCGCTCGCGACCGTTCCTGATCGAACTGGCCGAGCGTACCTCGCTGTCGGTTCACCTTGCGGTGCGCGATCGGCTCGACATGGTCGCGATCGACGTGATCCGGCCGCGCTCGGCGGTGCTCGTCACGCGGCTCGAAGTGGGCTCGCGGATGGACATCGTCCGCACCGCGGTGGGCCGCGCCTACCTGGCCGCGCTGCAGGACAGCGAGCGCCGCGAGCTGGTGGTCGCCCTGCAGACCGCGCATGGCGACGACTGGCCGCTGGCGCAGGCCCGGCTCGACGCCGCGCTCGACGACACCCGGCGCAACGGCTATGCGATCGCAATCGGCGAATGGCGCGACGGGCTGAACGCGGTGGCGGCCGGCTTCGTCGGCCCGTCGGGCCAGTGCTACGCGGTCAACTGCGGCGGCGCGGCCATGCAGCATTCGGCCGAGGCGCTGCTCGAGACCGCCGTGCCGGCCCTGCTCGAGTGCGTCGCCAGGATCGCCCGCGAGATCGGCGGATCGGTGGCCCCGCGCCGCTAGCCGGCCTGCCGGGGCCGGGCCGATCACGGCGAGCGGCCGGCCGGCGCGACCGTCGAATCGTCACGCACACGTCATCGGCACGTCACCGGCGGGTCATCGCGATATACAAGTGGTTACCCCAGTAAACCGTTGAAAGAAAGTTCGCTAGACGATCGCCCGGGTCGCACGTAGCATCATGCAACCTCGCGCCCGCATGGGCGCTCCGCTCTTTCGCCGTCCCAGCGGCCCGCCCCGGCGGCGGGTCTCGCGCGGCGCCTCCCACGCCCGCTCACGCCAGCGTCAGTCAGATCGAACATGAACAATCCGGAATCCCAAACGCCTCGCTCCCCCGCTCCTCCGCCGCATGATCCGGCGCCGCGCAAGCGCCGTCCGATCGCGATCGGGGTGGCCGCGCTCGTCGTGATCGGCGGCGCGCTGCTGTGGTGGCATCCGTGGAAGAAGGCCGACGCGCCCGCCAACGGCCAGGCCGCAGGCCAGACGGGAGGCCGCCGTCACGGCGGCCCGGCCGATTTCGCCAACCAGCCGCAGCCGGTGCAGGTGGCCACCGCCACCCGCGGCGAAATGCCGATCGTGCTGTCCGCGCTCGGCACCGTCACCCCGCTGGCCAACGTGACGGTCAAGACCCAGCTCTCCGGCTATCTGCAATCGGTGAATTTCACCGAAGGCCAGATGGTCAAGAAGGGCGACCTGCTCGCGCAGATCGACCCGCGCCCCTACCAGGTCTCGCTCGAAACCGCCCAGGGCACGCTCGCCCGCGACCAGGCGCTGCTCGCCACCGCGCGGCTCGACCTGCAGCGCTATCAAACGCTGCTCGCGCAGGATTCGATCTCTAAGCAGCAAACCGACACGCAAGCCTCGCTGGTCAAGCAATACGAAGGCACCGTCAAGACCGACCAGGCCTCGATCGATTCGGCCAAGCTGAACCTGACCTACGCACGCATCACGGCGCCGGTGTCGGGCCGGGTGGGCCTGCGCCAGGTCGATGCGGGCAACTACGTGACGTCCGGCGACACCAACGGCCTCGTCGTGATCACGCAGTTGCAGCCGATGAGCGTGCTGTTCACCACCTCGGAAGACAACCTTCCGCAGATCCTCAAGCAGGTCAACGCGGGCCAGACGCTGTCGGTCACGGCCTACAACCGCAACAACACGGTGCCGCTGGAAGCCGGTTCGCTCGAAACGCTCGACAACCAGGTGGACACCACCACCGGCACCGTGAAGCTGCGCGCCACGTTCGCCAACAAGAACAACCTGCTGTTCCCGAATCAGTTCGTCAACACGCGGCTGCTGGTCGACACCCTGCGCGACGCCGTGATCGTGCCGACCGCCGCCGTGCAGACCGGCTCGATCGGCCAGTTCGTCTATATCGTCAAGCCGGACAACACCGTCACGGTCCGCAAGGTCAAGCCCGGCCCGGTGGACGGCGAACGCACCAGCATCGCCCAGGGCGTGCAGGTGGGCGAGCGCGTGGTGACGGACGGCGTCGATCGCCTGCGCGAAGGCGCGAAGATCACGATTCCGGCCGCGCATCCGCAAGGTGCATCGGGCGCCGCCGCCGCATCGGGCGCATCGGGCGCGCATGCCCACGGCGCCTCCGGCGCGTCCGGCGCCCATGGCCACCGCCATCACGGCGCATCCCAATCCGCCGCGCAATGATGCCCAAGACCACGCCTGATCGATGAATCCATCCCGTCTATTCATTCTTCGCCCGGTCGGCACCGCCTTGCTGATGGCGGCGATCATGCTGGCCGGCCTGGTTTCGCTGCGCTTCCTGCCGCTGGCCGCGCTGCCCGAGGTCGATTACCCGACCATCCAGGTGCAGACGTTCTACCCCGGTGCGAGCCCCGAGGTGATGACCTCCTCGGTCACCGCGCCGCTGGAGCGCCAGTTCGGGCAGATGCCGTCGCTGAACCAGATGTCCTCGCAAAGCTCGGCGGGCGCCTCGGTCATCACGCTGCAGTTCAGCCTCGACCTGCCGCTCGACATCGCCGAGCAGGAAGTGCAGGCCGCCATCAACGCGGCCGGCAACCTGCTGCCGTCGGACCTGCCCGCGCCGCCGATCTACGCCAAGGTCAACCCGGCCGACGCGCCCATCCTCACGCTCGCGATCACCTCGAAAACGCTGCCGCTCTCGCAGGTGCAGGACCTGACCGACACGCGCCTCGCGATGAAAATTTCGCAGGTGTCGGGCGTGGGCCTGGTGAGCCTGTCGGGCGGCAACCGGCCGGCCGTGCGGATTCAGGCCAACCCGCTCGCGCTCGCGCAATACGGGCTGAACCTCGACGACCTGCGCACCACCATCTCGAACCTGAACGTCAACACGCCGAAGGGCAACTTCGACGGCCCGACGCGCGCCTACACGATCAACGCCAACGATCAGCTGACCAGCGCCGATCAGTACAACACCGCCGTGGTGGCCTACAAGAACGGCCGCCCGGTGATGCTGACCGACGTAGCGAAGGTGATCGCCGGCACCGAGAACACCAAGCTCGGCGCCTGGGTGGATTCGGAACCGGCCATCATCGTCAACGTGCAGCGCCAGCCCGGTGCGAACGTGATCCAGACGGTCGACGCGATCAAGCAGATCCTGCCCAAGCTCCAGGAAACGCTGCCCGCCTCGCTCGACGTGCAGATCGTCACCGACCGCACCACCATGATCCGCGCCGCCGTGCGCGACGTGCAGTTCGAACTGGCGCTGGCGGTGGTGCTGGTGGTGCTGGTGATGTACCTGTTCCTGGCCAACATCTACGCCACCATCATCCCGAGCCTGTCGGTGCCGCTGTCGCTGATCGGCACGCTGGCCGTGATGTACATGGCCGGCTTCTCGCTGAACAACCTCTCGCTGATGGCGCTGACCATCGCCACCGGCTTCGTGGTGGACGATGCGATCGTCATGATCGAGAACATCGCGCGCTACGTGGAGGAAGGCGAAGGGCCGCTGGAAGCCGCGCTGAAGGGCTCGCGGCAGATCGGCTTCACCATCATCTCGCTGACGGTGTCGCTGATCGCGGTGCTGATCCCGCTGCTGTTCATGGGCGACGTGGTGGGCCGGCTGTTCCACGAGTTCGCGATCACGCTGGCGGTGACCATCGTGATCTCGGCGGTGGTGTCGCTCACGCTGGTGCCGATGATGTGCGCGAAGCTGCTGCGCCACACGCCGCCGATGGGCGAGCACCGCTTCGAGACGCGCGTGCACAAGGTGATCGACAAGGTGATCGCGCGCTACGGCACGGCGCTGCGCTGGGTGCTCGAGCGCCAGGCGTCCACCCTGGTGGTGGCGGTGCTCACGCTGGCGCTGACCGCCCTGCTCTACGTGTTCATTCCGAAGGGTTTCTTCCCGGTGCAGGACACCGGCGTGATCCAGGCCATCACCCAGGCGCCGCAGGCCGTGTCGTACGGCTCGATGGCCGAGCGCCAGCAGGCGCTGGCCGCGCAGATCCTCAAGAACCCGAACGTGGACGGCCTGACCTCGTTCATCGGCGTGGACGGCTCGAACATCACGCTCAACAGCGGGCGGATGCTGATCAACCTGAAGAACCGCGACGACCGCAGCGACTCGGCCACGCAGATCATCCGCGACCTGCAAAAGCAGGTGTCGAACCTGCCCGGCATCGCGCTCTACATGCAGCCGGTGCAGGATCTGACGATCGACTCCACGGTCAGCCCGACCCAGTACCAGTTCCTGCTGACCAGCCCAAACCCGGACGACTTCGCGACCTGGGTGCCGAAGCTGATGCGCCAGCTCCAGCAGGAGCCTTCACTGGCCGACGTGGCCACCGATCTGCAGGCCAACGGCAAGTCGGTGTACGTCGAGATCGATCGCGCCACCGCCGCGCGCTTCGGCATCACGCCGGCCACCGTCGACAACGCGCTGTACGACGCGTACGGCCAGCGCATCGTCTCGACCATCTTCACGCAGTCGAACCAGTACCGCGTGATTCTCGAGGCCGAGCCGCAGATGCAGCACTACGCCGATTCGCTGAACGGCATCTACCTGCCGTCGGCGGGCGGCGGCCAGGTGCCGCTGTCGTCGATCGCCACGTTCCACGAACGCGCCGCGCCGCTGCTCGTCACCCACCTCGGCCAGTTCCCGGCCGCGACGGTGTCGTTCAATCTCGCGCAGGGCGCCTCGCTCGGCGAGGGCGTCAAGGCGATCGAGGCGGCCGAGAAGGCGATCGGCCTGCCCGCCTCGTTCCAGACGCGCTTCCAGGGCGCCGCGCTGGCGTTCCAGTCGTCGCTGTCGAACCAGCTGTTCCTGATCCTGGCCGCGATCGTGACGATGTACATCGTGCTCGGCGTGCTCTACGAGAGCTACATCCACCCGATCACCATTCTGTCGACGCTGCCGTCGGCCGGGGTGGGCGCGCTGCTCGCGCTGATCGTCACCGGGCACGATCTGGACATCATCGGCATCATCGGCATCGTGCTGCTGATCGGCATCGTCAAGAAGAACGCGATCATGATGATCGACTTCGCGCTGGAGGCCGAACGCGTGGAGGGCAAGTCGCCGCGCGAGGCGATCTACCAGGCCTGCCTGCTGCGCTTCCGGCCGATCCTGATGACCACGCTGGCCGCGCTGCTCGGCGCGCTGCCGCTGATCGTCGGCTCGGGCGCGGGCTCCGAGCTGCGCAAGCCGCTCGGCATCGCGATCGCCGGCGGCCTGATCGTCTCGCAGGTGCTGACGCTGTTCACCACGCCGGTGATCTACCTCGGCTTCGATTCGCTGGCGCGCCGCGTGCGCCGCGCCTTCGAGCGCCGCCGGCCGGCCACGGGCGACACTTCCGGCAACAACGGCACGGGCGCGTAACCGATGAACCTGTCGCGCCTCTTCATCCACCGCCCGATCGCGACCACGCTGCTCGCGCTCGGGATCGCGCTGTCGGGCCTGTTCGCGTTCGCGAAGCTGCCCGTCTCGCCGCTGCCGCAGGTGGATTTCCCGACCATTTCGGTGTCCGCGTCGCTGCCGGGCGCGAGCCCCGATACGGTCGCGACCAGCGTGACCAGCCCGCTGGAGCGCCATCTCGGCTCGATCGCCGATGTCACCGAGATGACCTCGACCAGCTCGGTCGGCACCGCGCGGATCATCCTGCAGTTCGGGCTGGACCGCGACATCGACGGCGCCGCGCGCGACGTGCAGGCCGCCATCAACGCGGCCCGCGCCGACCTGCCGGCCAGCCTCAAGAGCAACCCCACCTACAAGAAGGTCAACCCGGCCGATTCGCCGATCATGGTGCTGGCCGTGACCTCCGACACGGCCTCGCCCGCCAAGCTCTACGATTCGGCCTCCACCGTGCTGCAGCAGGCGCTCTCGCAGATCGAGGGGATCGGCGAGGTGGACGTGTCCGGCTCGGCCAACCCGGCGGTGCGCATCGAGCTGGAGCCGCAGGCGCTGTTCCACTACGGCATCGGCCTGGAGGACGTGCGCGCGGCGCTGTCCTCGGCCAACGCGAACAGCCCGAAGGGCGCCATCGAATTCGGCCCGAACCACTACCAGCTCTACACCAACGACCAGGCCTCGCAGGCGTCGCAGTACAAGGACCTGGTGGTGGCCTACCGCAACAGCGCCGCGGTGCGGCTCGACGACGTGGGCAGCGTGGTGGATTCGGTCGAGGATCTGCGCAACATCGGCCTGGCCAACGGCCGGCGCGCGGTGCTGGTGATCCTCTATCGCTCGCCGGGCGCGAACATCATCGACGCGGTGGACCGCGTCAAGGCCTCGCTGCCGCAACTGACCTCGGGCATGCCGGCCGACATCAACGTGGCGCCGGTGATGGACCGCTCGCGCACCATCCGCGCCTCGCTGACCGACACCGAGCACACGCTGCTGATCGCGGTGGGCCTGGTGGTGATGGTGGTGTTCCTGTTCCTGCGCAACTGGCGCGCCACGCTGATCCCGAGCGTGGCGGTGCCGATCTCGATCATCGGCACGTTCGGCGCGATGTACCTGCTCGGCTTCTCGATCGACAACCTCTCGCTGATGGCGCTGATCGTGGCCACCGGCTTCGTGGTGGACGACGCGATCGTGGTGCTGGAGAACATCTCGCGCCACATCGAGAACGGCAAGACGCCGATGCAGGCCGCGCTCGACGGCGCGCGCGAGGTGGGCTTCACGGTGCTGTCGATCAGCCTCTCGCTGGTGGCCGTGTTCCTGCCGATCCTGCTGATGAGCGGCATCATCGGCCGGCTGTTCCGCGAATTCGCGCTGACGCTGTCGCTGGCGATCTTCGTGTCGCTGCTGGTCTCGCTCACGCTCACGCCGATGATGTGCGCGCGGCTGCTGCCGCCGAACGAAACCGCCAAGCGCGAGGAAGGCCGCGTCGGCCGCTGGCTCGAACGCGGCTTCGGGCGCTTGCAGCGCGGCTACGACGGCTCGGTGGTGTGGGCGCTGCGCCATCCGCGCATCATCGTGCTGTCGCTGGTGGCCACCGTCGCGCTGAACGTGCTGCTCTACGTGAAGATCCCCAAGGGCTTCTTCCCGCAGCAGGACACCGGCATGCTGATCGGCGGCATCCAGGCCGACCAGTCCACCTCGTTCCAGGCGATGAAGGTCAAGTTCACCGAGATGATGCAGATCGTGCAGTCCGATCCGGACGTCGCGACGGTGGCCGGCTTCAGCGGCGGGCGCGCGACCAACGCGGGCTTCATGTTCATCACGCTGAAGGACAAGCCGGGCCGCAAGCTGTCGGCCGACCAGGTGATCGCCAGGCTGCGGCCGCGGCTCGCGCGCGTGGCCGGGGCGCGCACCTTCCTGCAAGCTGCGCAGGACTTGCGCGTGGGCGGGCGCCAGTCGAACGCGCAATACCAGTTCACGCTGTTCGGCGATTCGACGGCCGAGCTGTACCAGTGGGGGCCAAAGCTGACCGAGGCGCTGCAGAAGCGGCCCGAGCTGGCCGACGTCAACTCCGACCAGCAGCAGGGCGGCCTCGAATCGATGGTCACCATCGACCGCGCCACCGCCGCGCGCTTCGGCATCCAGCCCGCGCAGATCGACAACACGCTGTACGACGCGTTCGGCCAGCGCCAGGTGTCGACCATCTACAACCCGCTGAACCAGTATCACGTGGTGATGGAGGTCGCGCCGAAGTACTGGCAGGACCCGGAGATGCTCAAGCAGGTGTACGTCAGCACCACCGGCGGCACCGCCAACGGCGCGGCCACCACCAACGCGGCGGCGGGCACGTTCACGGCGAGCACCAGCAGCAGCGCCGGCACCGGCACGGCGGGCGCCAGCACCACCAGCGCCGCGGCGATCGCCTCCGATTCGGCCCGCAACGCGGCGCTGAACTCGATCGCCTCCACCGGCAAGTCGAGCGCGTCGTCGGGCGCGGCGGTGTCCACCTCGAAATCGACCATGGTGCCGCTGTCGTCGATCGCCAGCTTCGGGCCGGCCACCACGCCGCTGTCGGTCAGCCACCAGGGCCTGTTCGTGGCGACCACCATCGCGTTCAACCTGCCGCCCGGCGTGGCGCTGTCGGATGCCACCCGCGTGATCTACCAGACCATGGCCGAGCTGGGCATGCCGGCCACCATCACCGGCAGCTTCCAGGGCACCGCGCAGGCGTTCCAGCAGGCGCTGCAGGATCAGCTGCTGCTGATCGCCGCCGCGATCGCCGCGATCTACATCGTGCTCGGCATGCTGTACGAGAGCTACATTCACCCGATCACCATCCTGTCGACGCTGCCGTCGGCCGGGGTGGGCGCGCTGCTCGGGCTGCTGCTGTTCAAGACCGAGTTCGGCATCATCGGGCTGATCGGCGTGATCCTGCTGATCGGCATCGTCAAGAAGAACGCGATCATGATGGTGGACTTCGCGATCGAGGCGTCGCGCCAGGGCAAATCGTCGTTCGACGCGATCTACGAGGCGTGCCGGCTGCGCTTCCGGCCGATCATGATGACCACCATGGCCGCGCTGCTCGGCGCGCTGCCGCTGGCCTTCGGGCACGGCGACGGCGCCGAGCTGCGCGCCCCGCTCGGCATCGCGATCGTCGGCGGGCTGATCGTCTCGCAGGTGCTGACGCTCTACACGACGCCGGTGGTGTATCTGTACATGGACCGGGTCCGCCTGGCGGCCGAACGGCGCCGCGCGCGGCGCAACCCGCCGCCGCAACCGGCCGGCGCGAGCGAATAAACGCGAACGCTCCCACGCAGTTCGGGCGGCAACGGCGACGGGCCGGGCAATCGATGCCCGGCCCGTCGCCGTTTCGGGCTTGCCGCGCCGCGTTTTTCCCGAAGCTGCGCGCGATCGCCGTCGATTGTTCGTCGGCATTCTGTAAGATGGCAAACGATCCGGCCTTGCCCTGCGTCACATCCGGCCGATCGGCCGATACATGCCGCCCCCCTGCGGCCGGGTACGAAATCGGCATACACTGGTCAATCCCGCACCGGCCGGCTGGGCCCGCCGGTGCAGCGTCATCCAAGGAGCGGTTCCATGTCGATGAAGGTATTGCTGATCGGCGCCAGCGGCCGGACCGGCCATGCGCTCGCGGACCTGCTGCTCAAGCAGCGGGATTTCGAACTGACGGCGCTCGCGCGCCGGCCCGATTTCACGATGCCGGGCGCGCGCGTCGTGGTGGCGGACCTGAACACGGATTTCTCGGCCGCGTTTCGCGGCGTGTCGCATGCGATCTTCGCGGCCGGTTCGGCCGAATCGGAAGGCGAGGCGCAGGAAGCCGCGATCGACCGCGACGCGGCCGGCCGCGCAGCCGAATACGCCCGCGCGCACAACCTGCAGAAGCTCGTGGTGATCAGCTCGCTGACCGCCTACCAGCCCGACAGCGGCCCCGCCGCGCTCGCCCACTACTCGCGCATGAAGCGCGAGGGCGACGACCGGGTGGCGGCCTCGGGCGTCGATTACGTGATCCTGCGCCCCGGCCCGCTGTCGGATGACCCGGGCGTCGGCAAGATCGCCCTGACCGACCGCTGGCAGGACGACGCCACGCCGGTGGCGCGCCAGGACGTGGCCTGGGCCGCCATCGAGGCGATCAAGCTCGGCATCTCGCGCAAGACCATCGGCTTCGTCGGCGGCGGCGTCGCGATCGAACAGGCGCTGCGCACCTGACGCCGCCCCCGCCCGGGGGCCATCGCCACGAAAAACGGCGGCCGAATCGGCCGCCGTTGTCGTTTCCAGCGCGAGTCGAAAAAGCCGGCGCGCTTACTGCGTCTTGTGCGCCGCCGCCCAGGCCTTGACGGCGTTCATGGTGTTCTCGACGTGCTTGTCCGGCGACATGCTGGTGTACTCGTAGAGCACCTTGCCTTCCGGTGAAATCACATAGGACACACGGTTCGCGCGATCGACGGCCGGCAGCTTCGCATCGTATTCGCGGATGATCTTCGCGTCCGGATCGGCCGCCACCGGGAATTTGCTGCGGCATTCGCTGACCGAAAACTTCTTCAGCGTGTCGATCTTGTCGGCCGACACGCCGATCACGGTCGCGCCGTATTTCTTGTAGTCATCGACCGCATCGGCGAACGCATGGGCCTCGATGGTGCAGCCGGTGGTGAACGCGGCCGGGTAGAAATACAACACCACCGGGCCTTTCTTCAGCTGCTCGTCGAGCGAATAGGAGTAGGTCTTGCCGCCCAGCGACGCCTCGGTCTTGAAGTCCGGCGCGGCATCGCCGGCCTTCAGCACGGCGTGCGCCGCCAGCGTGTGCATCGCCAGCGCGGCCACCGCGATGGTCGAGAGAATTTTCCGCTTCATTTCGTTCCTCATTTTCAATAAAGTCCAAGATGTTCCCGAATTCGCCCCGATCCACTCGCCAAACATTCCGGCAAGTGAAATGGGGCGGTAGACAAATCCGTACCGCAGACTCGCTAAAGAATCCGTACCGTTAGCCGTTATTGCAACGGAACCACGGGGTTCCAGCCTCACCCAGCCAGCGAGAAACATGGAAGCCATCAGGAACACGTCGCCTCGGAAGAGCGCCTGGCATCACGCCCTCCGCGCACTGCGCCGACTTGCGTGGTCCAGCGGCGCGTTGATGCCGTCGCGCGCCAACGCACCACGGGACGACGATACCGTCCGCAATTGGCTCGAACAGACCGTCGGTCCGGTCGATTTTCTTGCCCATCTCGATCGCGACCTGCGATTCCTTTACGTCTCGGACGCCAGCCTGCGTTTCATCGGCTATCACCGCGACTACCTGCACACGCTGACGCTTCGCGATCTGATTGCCGAGCAGGATACCGCGACGCTCGATGCGCTGCTTGCCCGCGCGCAGCAAACCGGCCATGTGGAGAAAGCGACGGTGTGCATCGTCAAGTCGCTGACCTATCCGCTCGACGTGGAACTGCGCGCGGTGCGCAGCCGCCATGCGGGTGTGGACGGCTATGCGATCGCGGCATTCGACGTGTCGGCCTGGCGCGCGATCGAGGCGCGGCTGACCTACGAGATGCACCACGATCCGATGACGGGGCTCGACAACCTGTCGGCGCTGATCCCGGGCCTGATCGAGGCGCAACGCGTGGCCGACGAGCATGGCACCTGCGCCGCCCTGCTGCTGCTCGATCTCGACGATTACCAGCGGATCAACCGCGGGCTGGGCTACGACGCCGGCGATACGCTGCTGCGCGACACCGCCCAGCGCCTGAAGGCCGCGATCACCGGCGACGAGAAACTGGCCCGCGTGGCCAGCGACAAGTTCGCGATCGTGTTCAGTTCGACGAACCGGGCGCTGGCTCAGGACCAAGCGCAAACGTTGGCGCGGCGTTTGCAGGCCGCGATCCAGCCGCCCTACCGCTATGACGGCCAATCGGTGCATCTGTCGGCCAGCGTCGGCATCGCGCTGTATCCGGACGAGCGCTCGCTGGCCGGCCTGCGCAGCCACGCCCAGCATCACAGCCCGCTGCTGCGCCGCGCCGATCACGCGCTGACCCAGGCGAAATCGCTCGGCGGCAACACGCTGGCGTTCCACCAGAGCGCGGCCGACCCGACCGACGCCGAACGCCTCAAGCTCGAATCGGATCTGTACGACGGCGTGCGCAACGGCGAATTCTCGCTGCACTTCCAGCCGATCACCGAAAGCCGTACCGGCGCTGTGGCCGGCGTCGAGGCGCTGATTCGCTGGCAGCACCCGGTGCTGGGCCTGGTGCCGCCGTCCACGTTCATCCCGTTGGCCGAATCGATCGGGCTGATTCATTACCTCGGCAACTGGGTGCTGAAAGCCGCCTGCATGCAGATCGTGGCCTGGGACGATCAAGGCCTGGTGCTCGAATACGTGGCCGTGAACGTGTCGCCGCAGCAGTTCCGCGACCCGCGCTTCGTGCAGAGCGTGCGCGAGGCAGTGGCGCTGACCGGCATCAGCCCGCAGCGGATCGTGCTGGAAATCACGGAAAGCCTGCTGATGCACGACCCGGTCGGCGCCAAGACGCTGCTGGAGGAAATCGCCTCGCTCGGCATCCGTTTCGCGGTGGACGATTTCGGCACCGGCTACTCGAGCCTCGCCTATCTGCAACGTTTCCCACTGGCTCGCTTGAAGATCGACCGGAGTTTCGTAGAAAATCTATTGACGTCGCGCAACGATCGCGCGATTGTATCGGCCGTCGTTGGACTTGCGCAAACGCTCGATCTCGAACTGGTGGCCGAAGGCGTCGAAACCGAGGCGCAACGTGAGTTGCTGACCGAGATGGGCTGCGATCACATTCAGGGTTGGCTCGTCTGCCGGGCGCTGCCGTCCGACGAACTGGCGCAGCGTTTCGAGGATCGGCTGCTTTACCTGCGCGAACCGGCCTGACGGCCGAGCGTTTTTAATCGTATGACGACATTGACCGAACACCTGCCGAAAGCGGCGCTGCTCGACAAGCTGTGGGCGCGCATGAACGACCGCGGCGATTTTCCGATGCTGTCGGATTCGCTGCGCGCCACCATGGCCGCGATCGATAACGACAATCTCGACTTCTCGGCGCTGGTGCGCGTCGTGCTGTCGGACTTCGCGTTGACGCAGAAGGTAATCCGGCTGGCCAATTCGGCGATGTATATCGCCTTTGGCGGCAACATCACGACCGTCACGCGCGCCCTGATGGTGCTCGGGATCGATGCGGTCGGCCATCTGGTGGTGGGCCTGAAGCTGGTCGACCACTTCCATCAGGGCGCCTCGCAGCGCATCGACGCCCGGCTCGAACTGAACCGTGCGCTGCTGTCGGGCTGCGTCGCGCGCCGTCTGACCGAGGACGCCGACCTGCGCGCCGGCGAGGAAGCCGTGGTCTGCACGCTGATGCGGCAGGTCGGCAAGCTGCTGGTGGTCAATTATCTCGACGGCGAATGGGAGGCGATCCGCCACCGCGCCGCCAAGCAAGGCTGCGACGAGGCCGCCGCCTGCCTCGACGTGCTCGGCGTGAGCTTCGACGAGATCGCCCGCGAGGCCGCCGTGCGCTGGCGGCTGCCCGACGTGATCCGCTTCAGCATCGCGCCCGCGCCGTCCGAGCACGACGAGGATGCCGACGAGCCCGAAGCCGCCCGCGCGCCGGTGATTCCGGACAGCCCCGGCGACGAAGGCGACGCCGAACGCGTGCGCTGGCTGCGCGCCGTCAGCGAATGCGCCACCGAGGTGGCCGCCGCGATGACCGCGCCCGGCGTCACGCCGACGCTGCGCGACACGCGCCTGACCACGCTCGCGCACCGCTTCGGCACCGCGCTCGGCATCGAATCGGACGCGCTTGTCAAGATCGCGCGCGAACTGACCCACGACGAAACCAGCGACACCGTGCTGCGCGAGATCATCGCGCTGCGCAGCAACGCGGCCGCGCTCGAACGCGCCGCGTCCGAACCGCAGGCCACGCTCGATTCGGGCCTGGCCGACCTGCGCGCGCTGCCGCCCGAACATCGCCGCGAGCCGGTGCTCGCGCTGGCCTCCGAAAGCGTGCTGGCCGGCCTGCGCCTGAGCCGCACCGTGATGTTCGTGCGCGGCGACGACGGCACCTTCATCGCCCGGCTCGGCTTCGGCCACGGCATCGAAACGGCGCTCGGCCGGCTGCGTTTCCACGAGACCTTCGAGCCGGACGTGTTCCATCTCGCGATCTCGAACTCGGTCGGCATCTTCATCGAGGACGCGCGCGATCCGAAGATGCTGCGCCGCCTGCCGGCCTGGTATCGCGACGCGTTCCACGACGTGCACGGCTTCGTGCTGCTGCCGGTGCGCAGCGGCGAGCATTGCGTCGCGCTGCTGTACGGCGACTGGTCGGGCTCGCAGCAGACGCAACGCATCGCGCATCGCGAGATGGCCGTGCTCAACAGCATGGGCGCCGAACTGGCGCGCTTCTTCGCGCCGCCCGAGACCGAATCGCACTGAGCGCGCGCACCGCGCCAAGCCGGGCCATGAAAAAACCGGCCGCCCCCTTGCGGGTGCGGCCGGTTTTTTATCGTCGGTACTCGTCGCTACACCGGCGTTACTTCAACACCACCGGCACGCTGAAATACTTCTTCGCCAGGGTGTCGATCGTGCCGTCGGCCTTCAGCGCCTTCAGTGCGCCGTTGACCGCGGTCAACAGGTCGGCGTCGTTCTTGCGCATGCCGAAGCCCACGCCCGAACCGAGGATCTGCGCGTCCACCACGTGATCGCCGGCGAACGCGAAGCCCGCGCCCTGCGGCTTCGACAGGAAGCCCTTGGCGGCGGCTTCGGAATCCTGGAACGTCGCATCGAGGCGGCCGGACTTCAGGTCTTCGTAGGCCAGATCCTGGGTTTGATAGGGCACCACTTCCACGCCGGCCGGCGCCCAGCGCGCCTTCGCGTACGACTCCTGGATCGTGCCCTGCAGCACGCCCACGCGCTTGCCCTTCAGCGAAGCCGGCGTCGGCAGCAGGCCGCTGCCCTGCTTGGCGATCAACTGGTTCGGGATCGAATAGATCGGATCGGTGAAGGCCACGGCCTTCTTGCGCTGGTCGGTGATCGTCATGTCCGAATTGATCGCGTCGAACTTGCGTGCCTGCAAGGCCGGGATCAGGCCGTCGAAATCGTTCTCGACCCACACGCACTTGACCTTCAACTTGGCGCACACCGCGTTGCCGACGTCGACGTCGAAGCCGGCCAGCTTGCCGTCCGGCGTCTTGTACTCGAACGGCGCGTACGAGGCCTCGACGCCGAAACGGATCTGCTTGAGTTCCGCGGCGTGCGCGCCGGACAGGGTGGACATCGCGGCGGCCGTCGCCACCGCGCATGCGGCCATGTTTCGCCAGTTCAACTTCATCGAAAGGTTCTCCTCGGTAGTCGGGATGGATTGTTCAGCAAACGGCGCGGCCGGCAACACCACCAGGCCGCGAGGCCGCGATTGTAACGCCGCGCGCGAACACGGCACCAACTTGTCTAGTCGAGCGCGGCCAGCGTGGCCGTGGTGGTATCCACCACCATCAGCCCCGCGCGCAGGCCCGGCTTGACCGACGGGTTCGGAAACACGATCCGCTCCTCGTCGTGCGACACCTGGTAGCGGTAGCTGCCGTCGCGCGCCACCAGCGTGTCGCGCGGCAGCGGCGTGAAGTTCGGCACGTCGTTCGCCACGAACAGCTCGAACGCCTCGCTCTGCTTGGTGATCTGGCCGATCACCGTGAAGATGCGCGGCGGCGCCGGCGGCACCTCGTGCGCCGCGAACGCGGTGCCCGACACCAGCCCGCGCACGGCGGCATCGGCCGCGGCGAACCGCGCCAGGTCGTTCTGGCCGAACGGCCGCGCCTTGCCCAGTTCGAGCGTGCAGGCGAGCGCCCCGCAGGCGCTGGCCGTGAACTGCGAATAGGTGTTGCCCTGCTCGGTATGCAGCAGCACCGCGGCGATTTCGGCGCGGCCCAGCCAGTCGATCATGGCGCGCGCGGGCGGCTCGCCGATATGCGGCAGCAGCGCGAAACGCTCGAACGCCGAGGCGCGGATCGCCGTATGCAGGTCGAGATGCCAGCGCGCCTGCCGCACCGCCGGCGCGCCCTCGAAGAAGCGCTGCGCGGCCGCCTCCAGCACCGCGGCGCGCGGGGCGTCGCGGCTGTCCGCGCGCTGCGCGTGGCGGCCGTTGAACAGGCGGTTCAGGTCGTCGTCGAGGTAACGCGTGCCGGCGCGCATCGCGCCCGGATGGCCGAGCACCACCAGCAGCCGCGAGGCGAGCGGCAGCGCGCCGCGCGTCAGGTCGCGCACCAGCGCCGATACCAGCTCGATCGGCGCGGTTTCGTTGCCGTGCACGCCGGCCGACACCAGCACGCAGGCCGGCGTGCTGGCCGCCGACATGCACAGCACCTCGGGCGCCAGTTCGAGCAGGCCCTCGCCGCGCCACGCGAAGCGGATCATGCCGTCCGCGCACACGCCCTCGCGCTCGTCGGGCTCGCCGCCCGCCAGCGTGAACGCCAGGAAATCGTCGAGCCAGGCGGGCGCGCCGCCGCGATCAGCGCTGGAAGTCATAGAGCGAGCCGAGTTTGAGGATTTGCGTCAGTTCGTCGAGCGCCGTGCGCGATTCGTCGAGCAGCACCGGATCGGTCAGATCGGCCGGCGCGAGCCGGTCACGGTAGTGCTTTTCGATCCACGCGTCGAGCGAGGCGAACAGCGCGTCGTCGATCCAGACGTTCGCGCCCACCGCCGCCCGCTCCGCCTCGGTCAGCACCACGCGCAGGCGCAGGCAGGCCGGGCCGCCGCCGTTCTTCATGCTCTCGCGCAGGTCGAACACCTTGACCTCGCGAATCGGGCCGTTGCCGCCCTCCAGCGCCTCGAGATAGCGCGCCACGCGCTCGTTCTCCAGGCACTCCTGCGGCACCACCAGCACCTGCGCGCCGTCGGCGCGCGTCAGCAACTGGCTGTTGAACAGATACGAGCCGACCGCATCGCTCACGCCGACCGCCGCATCGGGCACCTCGATCACGTTCAGGCGCGCGCCGCGCTCGGCCAGCGCGGCCGTCAGCGCGTCGTACACGGTGTGACGCTCGGCGAACGCCAGTTCGTGGCAGAACAGCGTGTCGCGGTTGCCGACCGCGATCACGTCGTTGTGGAACACGCCGGCATCGATCACGTCGGGGTTCTGCAGCGCGTAGACGGTGGCCGCGTCGGCCAGGCCGTGACGCTGCGCGACCGCGCGGCTCGCCTCGAAGGTCTGCCGGGCCGGGAAGCGCTTCGGCTCCGGCCCGCGCCGGTACTCGCTGCGCCCATAGACGAAGAACTCCACGCCCGGCTCGCCGTAGCCGGCGCAAAACCGCGTGTGATTGGCCGCGCCTTCATCACCGAGCGCCGGGGTGCCCGGCAGCGCGTCGTGCACCATGAAGCGCGATTCGTCGGCGAAGATCGTCGCGAGCGTGCGCTGCGTGGCGACATGCTCGATCGCGCGGTGCAGCTTGCTGCACAGGTTGGCCGGCGTGAAGTGCACGCGCCCATCGCCGGTGTCGGCCGACGGGCTGACGGTGGCGGCGTTGGCCGTCCACATGGCCGAGGCCGAGCTGGCCGCCGCCAGCAGTTCGGGCGCTTCCTTGGCGGCCTTGGCGATCACGTCGGCGTCCTTGCCCGAGAAGCCCAGCTCGCGCAGCAGGCGCAGCGAGGGCCGCTCCTGCGGCGGCAGCACGCCCTGCGCGAAGCCGAGATCGGCGAGCTGCTTCATCTTGCGCAGCCCCTGCTTGGCCGCCGCCTTCGGGTTGGCCGCCGATTTCTCGTTGTTCAGCGAGGCCACGTTGCCGAACGACAGGCCCGCGTAGTTGTGGGTCGGGCCGACCAGCCCGTCGAAATTCGCCTCGATGGCGTTGCGCGTTGCGTTCATCGTTGCTGTCCGCTCAGAAATGGAGGCCGGGCGACAGGCTCGCCGGCATCTGCAGTTGCTCGCTCTCGACCGAGGCCATCGGATACGCGCAGTAATCGGCCGCGTAGAACGCGCTCGGCCGGTGGTTGCCCGAGCGCCCCGCGCCGCCGAACGGCGCGGCCGACGATGCGCCGTTGGTCGGCCGGTTCCAGTTCACGATGCCGGCGCGGATGCTGCGCTGGAAATGCGCCCACGCACCGGCATCGTCGGACAGCAGCCCGGCCGACAGGCCGTAGGCGGTGTCATTGGCCAGCGCGATCGCCTCGTCGAAGCTGCGGTAGCGGATCACCTGCGCGAGCGGGCCGAAATATTCGGTATCCGGCAGGTCGCGCACCTCGGTCACGTCGAGGATCGCGGCATTGACGAAGCCGAGCGCCGCGTCGCGCTGCGCCATCGCGATCACCGGCCGCGCGCCGGCCGCGAGCAGCGCCGTTTGCGCCTCGACCAGCCGCGCCGCCGCGCGCGCCGAGATCACCGCGCCCATGAACGGCTGCGGATCGGCGTCGTAGCGATCGGCGCGGATCGCGGCCGTGACCTCGGCGAAGCGCGCGAGGAAGCGGTCGCCCTGCGCGTTGTCGGCCACGAAGATCCGGCGCGCGCAGGTGCAGCGCTGGCCCGCCGACAAAAACGCCGACTGGATCGCGTGATGGACGGCCGCGTCGAGATCGGCCACCTCGCCCACCACCAGCGGATTGTTGCCGCCCATCTCCAGCGCCAGCACGATCTCGGGCCGGCCGCCGAACTGGCGGTGCAGCAGCGTGCCGGTGTCGGAGCTGCCGGTGAAGAACAGGCCGTCGATTTGGCGGTGGTTGGCGAGCGCCACGCCGGTGTCCTTCTCGCCCTGCACCAGGTTCAGCACGCCGGCCGGCAGCCCGGCGTCGCGCCAGGCCTCGACGGTGGCGCGCGCCACGCCCGGCGCCAGCTCGGACGGCTTGAACACCACCGTGTTGCCGGCGATCAGCGCCGGCACGATATGCCCGTTCGGCAGATGGCCGGGGAAGTTGTACGGGCCGAACACGGCCACCACGCCGTGCGGGCGGTGCCGCAGCACGGCGGTGCCGTCGGCCATCGGCGTGCGTTTCTCGCCGGTGCGCTCGTGATAGGCCGTGATCGAGATCGCGACCTTGTTGGCCATCGTCGCGACTTCGGTGCGCGCTTCCCAGAGCGGCTTGCCGGTTTCGCGGCCGATCGCGGCGGCCAGCGCTTCCTTGCGCTCCTCGAGGATCGCGGCGAAGCGCTGGACGATCGCGATGCGCGCGTCGAGCGCGAGCGCCGACCAGTCGGCGAACGCGCGGCGCGCGCTGGCGACGGCCCAGCCGACATCGGCCTCCGAGGCGCTCGCGCCGCGCCAGACGGTCTCGCCGGTGCCGGGGTTGCGCGAGGCGAATTCGGGGCCGCTGCCGGCGACCCAGTCGCCATCGATGAAGAGTTCGGACATGTGTTATCTCGGTTGGGATTTCAGCGCGTAGACGCGCACCGGATCGCCTGCCGCAACGTCGAGCGCGCGGGCGTCGGCGGCGCTCAGCACGAAGCGGCCGTCGGCCACCGCGCCCGGCGCCGCGCCGACGCGAAAATCGGCGAGCGAGGTATTCGACACGAGCGCGCGCGGGCCGCCTTCCGCCGCCGCCGCAGGTTCGCCGATCTCGACCGGCACCACGATGCTGTCGCGCACCGTGCGCAGGTCGGACACGTGGCATTCGAGCACCGGGCCGGCGTCGAAGATATCGACGTGGTTCTGGTAGCGCAGGCCTTCGGCTTCGAGCATCTTGCGGGCCGGCAGCGTGTCGCGGTGCGTGAGGCCGATGCAATCCTGCGCGTCCTGCGGCAGCAAATCGACATACACGGGAAAGCGCGGCATCAGCTCGGCCAGGAACGATTTGCGGCCGTGCGAGCTCAGGTAATCGGCGGCGTTGAAATCGATCTGATAGAAGTGCGAACCCACCGCGCGCCAGAACGGCGAGCTGCCGGCCTCGTCGAAATGGCCGCGCAGCTCGGCGCAGATCCGCTCGGGAAAGCGCTCGCGGAACTGCGCGATGAACATGAAGCGCGAGCGCGACAGCAGCCCGCCCACGCCGGCCGTGCGATAGCGCGGGCTCAGGAACAGCGAGCAGACTTCGGCATAGCCGGTCAGGTCGTGCGAGATGTTCAGCAGCGACATGCGGGTCCACACGCCGAGATCCTGGCTCGCGTGCACCACGGTAGCCACGCGGTAGTTGTAGAACGGCTGCGCGAGCCCGACCTCGGTTTCGATCCCGCACACGCCGGCGATGTCGCCGCTGGCGGTGTCTTCCATCACGAAGAAGTAGCCGGCCTCGGCGGCCGTGGCGGTGCCGTCGAGCGTGCGGCGCGCGCGTTCGACGCGCGCCGCGAGCGCGTCGCGGTCCGGCTTGAAGGTGGTCAGGCCCGGGCCGGTTTCCTGCGCGAGCGCCACCAGCGCATCGACGTCGCCTGTCTGTACCACGCGAACCACGATCATCGCGGGTCTCCCGAAAGCGGGGTGGCCCCGTGGGTTGAAGTGGCCTCGTCGCGGCGATGCAGCGGCACGCAGCGCACCGAGCCGCCGTCCACCACGCCGAGCGCGGCGCGCGCGGCGGCGTCGAGCGGCGCCTCCATCGCGTGGGCCGTTGCGGCATCGGGCAGGTCGACCAGCACGCAGCGAAACGCCTCGCCCTCGCCGGCCGCCACCAAGTGCGTGGCGCCCGCCGCCGCGCCGGCCGCGTTGCGCACCGTGCGCGCGACGTTGTGCGTGACGCAGGCGGTGCGATCGACTTGCGCGGTCAGCACCGGGCCGGCATCGAAGATATCGACGTAGCGGTCCGGCTCGAAACCTTCTTCGAGATGGATGTCGTAGGCGAGCAGGCCGTGTTCGTTCGGCTCGCCGAGCACGCGCTGCGCCGCCTCGGGCAGCAGCGGCACGTAGATCGGATACACCGGCATCACCTCGGCGATGAACGTGCGGCTGCGGCCGCCCGATTCCACTTCGATATCGGCGAAATCGCGATGGAAGAACTTGCGGCCCACCGCTTCCCAGAACGGCGACGCACCGTGCTCGTCGGTCACGCCGAGCAGCAGCGAGAACACTTCCGGCGTGAAGCGGCGGCGGCTCGCGGCGATGTACATCATGCGGGCGCGCGACACCAGGTGCGCGGCGGCATCGCCGCGCAGCGCCGGGTCGACATAGAAGCCGCCCAGCCGGCTCTTGCCGGTCAGCTCGTGCGACATGGTCAGCGCGTGGATCTTGCGGTTCACATGCAGCTCGCGCGAGGCGTGGATCAGCGCGTCGTTGCGGAACGCGTAGAACGGCTCCGAATAGCCGGCCGCGGCGACGATGCTGGCCGTGCCGAGCAGGCGCCCCGTCTCGCTGTCTTCCAGCACGAACAGGTAGAACTCCTCGCCGGGGAAATCGGCGTCGGCGCGAAACGAATCCTCGGACAGTGCCACGCGCGCTTCCAGCGCGCGGCGGTCGTGCGGCAGCGAGTGCAGCACCGGCCGCGCGGTGCGGGCCATCTGCGCCAGCGCGTCGAGGTCGGCAAGCCTGCCGGGGCGTACGAATAGCATCGTCGTTCCTGTGAGCGGGGTGGGCCGGGCGGGTGGGGTCAGCGGCTCGCGCCGACCACTTCGTCGACCGCGCGCGAGAAGCGCGCGAGGCCTTCGTCGAGCACGTCGAGCGGAATCACCAGCGACGGCACGAAGCGCAGCACGTTCGGGCCGGCGATCAGCATGATCACGCCGTGCGCGGCGGCCGCGTTGACGAAATCCTTGGCGCGGCCGTCGAAGGCCTCGGTCAGTTCGGCGCCGATCAGCAGGCCCTTGCCGCGGACCTCGCGGAACAGGCCGCCGTGCTTCGCATCGAGCGCGGCCAGCGTGGCCCGAATGCGCTCGCCGCGCTCGTGCACGCCGGCCAGCAGCTCGGGATTGCTGACCAGTTCCACCACCTTGTCGGCGATCGCCGAGGCCAGCGGATTGCCGCCGTAGGTGGTGCCGTGCACGCCCACCTTGAAATGCTCGGCCAGCTCGGTGGTGGTCAGCATCGCGCCGATCGGGAAGCCGTTGCCGAGCGCCTTGGCGGTGGTCAGGATGTCGGGCGTGACGCCGGTATCCATGTAGGCGTAGAAGTGGCCGGTGCGGCCCACGCCGGTCTGCACCTCGTCGAAGATCAACAGCGCGCCGTGCGCGTCGCACGCTTCGCGCAGCGCTTTCAGGAACGCCGGATCGGCCGGGATCACGCCGCCCTCGCCCTGCACCGGCTCGACGATCACCGCGCAGGTGCGCGGGCCGATCGCGGCCCGGGCCGCTTCGATGTCGTTGTACGGCAGATGGCGGATGCCTTCGGGGCGCGGGCCGAAACCGTCCGAATACTTCGGCTGGCCGCCCACGCTGACGGTAAAGAACGTGCGGCCGTGGAACGACTGCGCGAACGAGAGAATTTCGTATTTATCGGCGCCGAAGCGGTCGAACGCCACGCGGCGCGCGAGCTTCAGCGCGGCCTCGTTCGCTTCCGCGCCCGAGTTCGCGAAGAACGCGCGATCGGCGAAGGTCAGGCTTTCGAGGCGCTTCGCGAGGCGCAGCACCGGCTCGTTGGTGTAGCCGTTGCCGATGTGCCAGAGCTTGCGGCCCTGCTCCTCGAACACCTTCAGCACTTCGGGGTGGCCGTGGCCGAGCGCCGTCACCGCGATGCCGCCCGCGAAATCGACGTACTCCTTGCCGGCGGTGTCCCACACGCGCGAGCCTTCGCCGCGGTCGGGTACGAAAGCGGCCGGCGAAAACACCGGCACCATCACGTCATCGAAAGTCTGTCGGGTCACGTTATCGCGGGTCATGGCGGTTCCTTGGTTCGGCAATCACAGGGTTCAGTGTAGGCAACGGGGCGCGAGACGTCTTGCGCATTTGCGACGGGTTCTATCGGCTTGGCCGGTTGCGCATCGCGAAACGCGCGGAGAGCGGGAACGCAGTTCGCTCGCCGTGCCGGCGCGCGTATTCACGATGCGGTCACGGTGCATTCACGGGCGCGCTCACCGATCGTCGTCGCGTTCGACCAGCGCGCCCGCGCGCGGTTCGCTCGTGCCGCCGTGCTGCTTTTCGAGCCACGCGCGGCGATCCTCGCGCGGCGTCACGCCGAAGCGTTCGCGGTAGGCATTCGAGAAATGCGCGGCCGATGAAAAGCCGCAGGCAAGGCTCACCTGCACCACCGATTTGCTGGTGCGCTGCAATTGCGTGCGCGCCTTCAGCAGCCGCAGGTTCAGGTAATACTTCGACGGCATCGCGCCGAGATACTGGCGGAACAGCCGTTCGAGCTGGCGCCGCGAGATGCCCACCAGCTCGGCGATCTCGTCGGTGGTGAGCGGGTCCTCGACGTTCGCTTCCATCAGTTGCAGCGCATCGTTCAGGCGCGGATGGCGCTCGCCCGGCGCGGTCACGAACGGAATCCGCTGGCGTGTCTCGGCGCTTCTCGGCGCGGCGCAGCCGAGCGCGTCGGCGATCCGCTCGGGCAGCGCCGGGCCGTGATCGCGGCCGATCATCGCCAGCATGAAATCGAGGCTGGCCTGGCCGCCCGCGCAGGTCGCGCGATCGCGGTCGATTTCGAAGATCTGCTGGGTGACGATGGTGCGCTCGAACTGCTCGGCGAACTGCTGATAGGTTTCCCAGTTCACCGCCACGCGATAGCCGGCCAGTTGCCCCGCCATCGCGAGCCACCACACGCCGTGATGAATGCCCGTGACGAGCGGCGTGCGCTGGCCCACGCGCGCGAGGCTGGCGAGGAACAGGCGGTAGTCGGCGAATTGCTGGAAGCGCTCGCTGTGCACGATCAGCCAGTCGCAGGCGATCGCGTCGTTGAACGCCGCATCGGCCGGCCACTGCGCGCCGCCCGCGAGCGGCACCGGCTTGCCGTCCCACGAACACACCTGCCAGCGGTACAGCGCGCGCCCTTCGATCTCGTTGGCCAGCGCCAGCGCATCGACGATCGGGCCGACGCCCGACATCGACACCGGCGGCAACGCGACGATCGCCACCTGCGTCGTGCGCGCGGCGCCGCCCGCGCGGCCGATCGCCGCCACCTTACTTGAGGCTGCCGGACAGGAACTGGCGCAGGCGTTCGCTCTGCGGGCGCGCCAGCACCTCGGCGGGATGGCCCTGCTCCTCGGTGCGGCCCTGATGCAGGAACATCACGTGGTTCGACACGTTGCGCGCGAAGCCCATTTCGTGCGTGACCACGATCATGGTGCGGCCTTCCTCGGCCAGCTTCTGCATGACCTTCAGCACTTCGCCCACCAGTTCCGGATCGAGCGCCGAGGTCGGTTCGTCGAACAGCATGACGTCGGGATGCATCGCCAGCGCGCGGGCGATCGCCACGCGCTGCTGCTGGCCGCCCGACAGATGCGACGGATATTGCTTCTCGACGCGCGGCTGCAAGCCGACTTTTTCCAGGTACTCGCGAGCGCGCGCCTCGGCCTCGCGCTTGGACAGCCCGAGCACGTGCACGGGCGCTTCCATGACGTTCTCCAGCACGTTCATGTGCGCCCACAAATTGAAGTGCTGGAACACCATCGCGAGCTTGGTGCGAATCCGCTGCAGTTGCTTCGGATCGGCCACGTCGAGCGCACCGCTTTTATCGGCCTTGGTGCGGACCGTTTCGCCGTCGACGATGATCTGGCCCGCGTTCGGCCGTTCGAGGAAATTGATGCAGCGCAGGAAGGTGCTCTTGCCCGAGCCGCTGGCGCCGATGATGCTGATCACGTCGCCCGCTTTCGCGTCGAGCGAGACGCCCTTCAGCACTTCGTTGTCGCCGTAGCGCTTGTAGATATCGATGGCCGCGAGCTTGCTGGCGGGGTTCGGCGGGGTGATGTCGGCCAACTGGCGTCTCCCGGAATGGATACGAATCAATGACGTCCGGCCGCGAGATACGCGAGCCAGTGGCGCTCGGCCCGGCGAAACGCCGCGACGAGTGCGAACGATACCGCAAGATAGATCAGGGCGGCGATCCCGAACGACTGGAACGCCATGTAGGTGGCCGAGTTCGCGTCGCGCGCCACCTTGAGGATGTCGGGCACCGTGGCGGTGAACGCCACCGTGGTGGCGTGCAGCATCAGGATCACCTCGTTGCTGTACAGCGGCAACGCGCGGCGCAGCGCCGAGGGCAGGATCACGCGGCGGTAGGCGGTGAACGGGCTCATGCCGTAGGCGCGCGCCGCCTCCACCTCGCCGTGCGCCGTGGCGCGAATCGCGCCCGCGAAGATCTCGGTGGTGTAGGCGCAGGTGTTCAATGCGAAGGCCAGGATCGCGCAATGGAAGCCGCTGCGGAAGAACGCATCGAGCAGCGAATGCGCGCGCACGAATTCGAGGCTGTACATGCCCGTGTAGATCAGCAGCAACTGCACGTAGAGCGGCGTGCCGCGAAACACGTAGGTATAGGCGCGCACCGGCATCGACACCCAGCGCTTGCGCGAGACGCGCGCCACCGCGAGCGGAATCGCGCACACGAAGCCGATGCCCACCGACGCCGTCAGCAGCCACAGCGTGACCGCCAGGCCCGACAGGCGCTGCCCATCCCAGTACAGAAACGCGCGGCCGAACTCCTGGATGATCTCGATCATAGTTCCGCGTGCCTCACGCCGGTCGAATAGCGCCGCTCCAGATACCGCAGCACGAGGTTGGACAGCGTCGTGATCGCCAGATAGATCAGCGCCGCGACGAGGATGAAGAAGAACATGTTGAACGTGCTCTTGCCGGCGTCCTGCGCGGCCTTGACCACGTCGGCCAGGCCGATGATCGACACCAGCGCGGTGGCCTTCACCAGCACCTGCCAGTTGTTGCCGATGCCGGGCAGCGCGAAGCGCATCATCTGCGGAAACAGGATTCGCGCGAACACGCGCACCCCGCTCATGCCGTAGGCCGCGCCCGCTTCGAGCTGGCCGCGCGGCACCGACAGAAACGCGCCGCGAAACGTCTCGGTGAAATACGCGCCGTAGATGAAGCCGAGCGTCAGCACGCCGGCCACGAACGGATCGATGTCGATCTGGTCCCAGCCGAGCAGATCGGTGATGTCGTTGAGCCAGATCTGGATGCTGTAGAACAGCAGCAGCATCAGCACCAGGTCGGGCACCGAGCGGATCAGCGTGGTGTAGCCGGTGCCGAGCGCGCGCAGGCCGCGCTGCGGCGACAGCTTGGCGAGCGCGCCGAGCAGGCCCAGCACCACGGCGGCGGCGAGCGACAGCACCGACAGCTCGATCGTCTGCACGGTGCCCGCCCAGATGAGGGGGCCGAATCCGTAGAGGAACACGCGCGTCTCCTGAAGTGGGTCGGTTGGGAAGCCGGCGGGCGGCGTTCGAGTGGAGCGGATGGTTGCAGGCGAAAAAAACAGCCACAAACCGGGGCCAGGCACCATGCTGCAACGCAACATCGCACCACGATGCCCGACGCATCGCGCAACGCCCCGCGACGCCGGGGCTCACGCCTTCCCGGCAAGCCACCTGTCAGGCTCGGGGCCGGATGCGGGCGGTGCGTTTTTGCACGTTTCGGGTCGCTTTTTCGATAGCACGGGGCCGGCAAAGCCGGCCGGCCGGGGAATGGGGACGCGTCTTCACCCTCAACTCTTATATAAGATATAAGACGTTTGACGCAAAAGCGGTTAACGACTAGAATCCCGGGCGAAGCAGCACCCGTAGCAGCCTCGGAGCGCCTGAAAGAGGCCTTCGCCCTGAAACGCCCTATCAGCAGGTCCCCCCATGCTAGAAAACTTTCGTGCTCACGTAGCCGAACGCGCCGCGCTCGGTATCCCCCCCCTGCCGCTGACCGCCAAGCAAACCGCCGAACTGGTGGAACTGCTGGCGAACCCGCCCGCAGGCGAAGAGCAAACCCTCGTCGAACTGATCACCTACCGCGTGCCCGCCGGCGTGGACGAAGCCGCCCGCGTGAAGGCCGGCTTCCTGGCCGCCGTGGCCAAGGGCGAGACCGCCAGCCCGCTGATCTCGCGCGAGCGCGCCACCGAGCTGCTCGGCACGATGCTGGGCGGCTACAACATCCAGCCGCTGATCGAGCTGCTCGCCGATGAAGCCGTGGCCGCCACCGCCGCCGACGCGCTGAAGAAAACCCTGCTGATGTTCGACCAGTTTCATGACGTGAAGGAGTTGGCCGACCAGGGCAACGTTCACGCCAAGGCCGTGCTGCAAAGCTGGGCCGACGCCGAATGGTTCACGAGCCGCCCGGAAGTGCCGGAAAGCCTGACCATCACGGTCTTCAAGGTCACCGGCGAAACCAATACCGACGATCTGTCCCCGGCGCCGGACGCCACCACCCGCCCGGACATCCCGATGCACGCGCTGGCGATGCTGAAGAACGCGCGCCCCGGCATCACGCCGGAAGAAGACGGCAAGCGCGGCCCGGTCAAGTTCATCGAATCGCTGAAGGAAAAGGGTCACCTGGTCGCCTACGTGGGCGACGTGGTCGGCACCGGCTCCTCGCGCAAGTCGGCCACCAACTCGGTGCTGTGGTTCACGGGCGAAGACATCCCGTTCGTGCCGAACAAGCGTTTCGGCGGCGTGTGTCTCGGCGGCAAGATCGCTCCGATCTTCTACAACACGATGGAAGACGCCGGCGCGCTGCCGATCGAACTCGACGTGTCGCAGATGGAAATGGGCGACGTGGTCGAACTGCGCCCGTACGACGGCAAGGCCCTGAAGAACGGCGCCGTGATCGCCGAATTCACCGTCAAGTCCGACGTGCTGTTCGACGAAGTGCGCGCCGGCGGCCGCATTCCGCTGATCATCGGCCGCGGCCTGACGGCCAAGGCGCGTGAAGCGCTGGGCCTGGCCCCGTCCACCCTGTTCCGCCTGCCGCAACAGCCGGCCGACAGCGGCAAGGGTTTCTCGCTCGCGCAGAAGATGGTCGGCCGCGCCTGCGGCCTGCCGGAAGGCCAGGGCGTGCGCCCGGGCACGTACTGCGAACCGAAGATGACCTCGGTCGGCTCGCAGGACACCACCGGCCCGATGACGCGCGACGAACTGAAGGACCTGGCCTGCCTGGGCTTCTCGTCCGATCTCGTCATGCAGTCGTTCTGCCACACGGCCGCCTATCCGAAGCCGGTCGACGTCAAGACGCACCAAACCCTGCCGAACTTCATCAGCACGCGCGGCGGCATCGCGCTGCGTCCGGGCGACGGCGTGATCCACTCCTGGCTGAACCGCATGCTGCTGCCCGACACCGTCGGCACCGGCGGCGATTCGCACACCCGCTTCCCGATCGGCATCAGCTTCCCGGCCGGTTCGGGCCTGGTGGCCTTCGCGGCCGCCACCGGCACGATGCCGCTGGACATGCCGGAATCGGTGCTGGTCCGCTTCAAGGGCAAGATGCAGCCGGGCGTCACGCTGCGCGACCTGGTCAACGCCATCCCGCTGTACGCGATCAAGGCCGGCACGCTGACCGTCGCCAAGCAAGGCAAGAAGAACATCTTCTCGGGCCGCATCCTGGAAATCGAAGGGCTGCCGGACCTGAAGGTCGAGCAGGCATTCGAGCTGTCGGACGCCTCGGCCGAGCGCTCGGCCGCCGGTTGCTCGGTGCACCTGAACAAGGAACCGATCATCGAGTATCTCAACAGCAACGTCACGCTGTTGAAGTGGATGATCGCCGAGGGTTACCAGGACCCGCGCAGCCTGCAACGCCGCATCGACGCCATGCAGCAATGGCTGGCCGACCCGCAACTGCTGCAACCGGATGCGGACGCCGAATACGCGGCCGTCATCGAAATCGATCTGGCCGACATCCACGAGCCGATCGTGGCCTGCCCGAACGATCCGGACGACGTGAAGACGCTGTCGGACGTGGCCGGTGCGAAGATCGACGAAGTGTTCATCGGTTCGTGCATGACCAACATCGGTCACTTCCGCGCGGCGTCGAAGCTGCTCGAAGGCAAGCGCGACATTCCGGTCAAGCTGTGGGTCGCCCCGCCGACCAAGATGGACCAGAAGCAACTGACCGAGGAAGGCCACTACGGCGTGTTCGGCACGGCCGGCGCGCGCACCGAAATGCCGGGCTGCTCGCTGTGCATGGGCAACCAGGCCCAGGTGCGCGAAGGCGCGACCGTGATGTCCACCTCCACCCGCAACTTCCCGAACCGTCTGGGCAAGAACACCAACGTGTATCTGGGCTCGGCGGAACTGGCCGCGATCTGCTCGCGTCTGGGCAAGATCCCGACCAAGGAAGAGTACATGGCCGACATGGGCGTGCTGACGGCCAACAGCGACAAGATCTACCAGTACATGAACTTCGACCAGATCGAAGATTTCAAGGAAGTGGCCGACACCGTCAAGGCTTGACGGCACGTCGGGCGGCGGCGGGGCGACCCGCCGCAGCATCGCGTCGATAAAAATGGCGCCGCGGGTGTGAACCCGCGGCGCCATTTTTCATTGGGCGGCCGGTAACCGGTGGCAAGGCAGGCCGTGCCTGCCCCCGCCCTACCGCCCCCGCATCAGGTCCGAGCGCGAGGTGGTCGTCACCAGCCCGTCGTCGCCGAAATGCACGTTGTAGAACGCATCCTGGTTGACGCCGTCCTCGCGCCAGCGCCAGCTCCATACCGTTTCGGGCTTGAGCGGGTAGCGCGCCACCTCGGTCGGCTTGCCGAGCAGTTGGCGGACCTGATCCTGCGTCATGCCGGGGCGGATCATCGCGAAGGTGTCGGCCGTCAGCACCTGCGTCGCGCCGAGATACAGGCCGTTGCGGTCGATGTCGACCATGTAGGTTTCGTCGCCCATCGGCCCGCGCGGGTATTCGAGGCGCTTCGAGCCGTCGAGGTTCTGGCGCTCGGTTTCGGGCTTGCCGAGCTGCGCGCGCACCTCGTCCTCGGTCGAGACGCCGGCCTTCAGCTTGCGCAGCAGCAGCGGCGCGGGCTGGATCGAGCGGAACAGTTGCTTGAGTCGATGCACGACGGCGTCCTCCTGGCGGTTGTCGCAGCCGCCGAGCAGACAGGTCGCGGCGACGGTTGCGGCCACCAGCCATGGCCGCGCCGGCCGGAAAACAGATGCAATCATGGGGAACACGGATGCGCGCGAACGCACCGAACTGGGCACCGTGGAAGCATACGCGCGTCTGCGCACTGTTCACAAATCGGGTTGGTAGCGGTTAGCGCGTCTCGGGCTCGCGGTTTTGCTCGCGCTGCGCGCGGGATGCGCCCGGCTCCGCCGCGGCGGGCCGGTTGCCGCCTTGATCGTCATCCTCGCCGGCTTGCGGCGCGTTCGCCTCGTGCTTCGATTCACGCAGCTCGCGCCGCGTCACGCCGATCTCGACGATCTGCCACGACGCCAGCGCCAGCCCGCCGAACAGCAGCTCGCGCGCGCGCCGCACCAGCGCCAGCGAAAACGCCGTCTCGCGATCGACGCCGAACAACTGCGCCAGCACGACGATGGTGCCCTCCTGCACGCCTACCCCGCCCGGCACCATGAACGCCGCGTGCCGCACCGCCTGGATCATCGCCTCGATCGCGATCGCGCCGCCCACCGGCACGCGATGGCCGAGCAATTCGAGCGCCCAGTAGATTTCCAGCGCGCCGATGATGTAGGCGATCAGTTGCAGCAGAAACGCGCGCGCCAGCAGCCCGGTGCGCTCGAGCAGGCCGGTGATGTCGGCATCGAGCCGCTTGCCGTCGATGCCTTGCAGCAGCGCGCTGGTATCGCCGAGCAGCTTGCCCGCGAAGCGTTCGATGGTGTGGAAGATCCCGCCGCGCCGCAACAGCACGAAGCACACGGCCGGAATCGGCAGCGACAGCAGCAGCGCCAGCGCGATGGTCCGCGCGCTGCCGCCCCCGCCCGTGTCGGTCAGCGCCAGCAGCATGACCAGGCCGATGGCAGAGAACGCGTACTGCACGCTGACGGTGATCAGCACCTCGACGATCACCGAGGCCGTCACGAAGCTCGCATCGGGCACCTTCCAGCGCGCGAGCCGGATGCCGACGATCTCGCCGCCCACGCCCACCGTCGGCAACAGCCGGTTCACGGCCTCGCGGATGGTGGCGATCCACCACAGAAACGGCAGCGGCGCACGGCGATCGAGCAGCAGGCGCCAGGCCTGCGCGTCGAGCAGCAGCGGAACCAGATGGAACGGCACGAGCCAGAGCAGGACGAAGCCGGCGCGGCCGATGATGCGCATCACGTCGCCGAAGCCCTGATGCACGACCGTCACGAGCAACAGCGCGATACCAACCGGCCAGCCGAGCCGGCGAATCCATTTGATCATCGTGTCGCACCCGCTGCCGGGGCGGCATGCGCGCCGCCCGCATCGATGCCGCGCAGCGTGCCCGCGCCGCCGAACACGGCCGCGAACCCGCCGCGTGCGACACCTGCCTCGGCCAGCGCGGCCGCCACGCGCGGCGACAGCAGCGCATCGAGTTCGGCCGCCGGCCGGTAGCCGCGCATCGACGCCGTGACCGGCGCATCGCCCGCCTCCACATCGGCCTCGGCCGGATGGCAGTACAGCTCGCCCACGCCGCGCGCCGGCATCGCGGCGATCGCGTCGAGCAGCACGCGCTCGTCCATCCGCCCGGTCTGCGCGATGCCGACCACGTAGTCGTTATGCGCCAGCCCGGCGCGGTCGAGCCGCGCGCGCACCAGCGCGATCCACGGCCGCAGCCAGGCCGGCGCACCGCGCTCGAACGGCAGCCGCACGGCGCGCAAGCCGTAGTCGCGCCCGATCTCGACGATCATCGCCAGCACGGTGGGATGCAGATGGAAATGCTTGTGCGCGTTGACGTGATCGAGCACCAGCCCGGTCGCGGCGAACGCCTCGAATTGCGCGCGGATCTCGCGGCGCAGTTGCGCGCGCACCCACGGCAGGAAAAAGAACCGGCAGCCGTCGCGCGCCATCGCGCCGCCGAAGCGGCCGTCCGGCCCGACCAGCGCCGGAATCTCGCCCGGCGGCAACATCGCCGCGCCGTCGGCCAGCACCAGATGCAGGCCCACCGCGAGCGACGGCAAACGCCGCGCGCGTTCCACCGCATCGCGCGCGGCCGGCGCGGCCACCATCAAACTGGCCGCCGCGAGCACGCCATCGCGATGCGCGCGCTCGACGGCGGCATTGACGCGCGGATGCAGACCGAAATCGTCGGCCGTCATGATCAGCGCCCTTCCCGAACTTCCTTCCTTCACTCCGTTCAAGCCTCGTGTGCCCGCAGAAAACGGAAGAATTCTACGCCCTCGCGCAAACGGCGTTTCATCATGTCCCAGCTCGTCAGCATCTCGCTCACGATCTCCCAGATCTTCGACGGCCGGAAATAAAACGCCCGGTAGAAGTGTTCGAGCTCGTGATAGATGTCGTCCTTCGACAAGTGCGGATAGCCGATCGCGGCCAGTTGCACGCCCGCCTTGCTGACCAGGTTGATGGTCTTGTTCTCTTCCATCCAGCCGTTTTCGATGGCCTGCTCATAAAGCTTCGTGCCTGGATACGGCGCGGCCAGCGACACCTGAATGGTGTGCGGGTTGATTTCCTTGGCGTATTCGATCGTCTTCTTGATCGTGTCCTTGGTTTCGCCCGGCAGGCCCAGGATGAACGTGCCGTGAATCTTGATGCCGAGCTTCCTGCAATCCTCGTTGAAGCGGCGCGCGATGTCGGTGCGCAGGCCCTTCTTGATGTTCAGCAGGATCTGGTCGTCGCCCGATTCGTAGCCCACCAGCAGCAGGCGCAGGCCGTTCTCCTTCATGACCTTCAGCGTGTCGTACGGCACGTTGGCCTTCGCGTTGCACGACCACGTCACGCCGAGCTTGCCGAGGCCGCGCGCGATTTCCTCCACGCGCGGCTTGAAGTCGGTGAAGGTATCGTCGTCGAACATGATCTCCTTCACTTCGGGCATGTTGTCGCGAATCCACTTCACCTCGGCCAGCACGTTCTCGACCGAGCGCACGCGGTAGCGGTGGCCGCCCACCGTTTGCGGCCACAGGCAGAACGTGCATTTCGAGCGGCAGCCGCGGCCCGTGTAGATCGAGACGTACGGGTAATTCAGGTATCCGATGAAATAGTTGCCGATCTTCAGGTCGCGCTTGTAGACGGGCGCGACGAACGGCAGCTCGTCCATCTCCTCGATCATCGGGCGCGGGCCGTTGTGCTCGATCGAGCCGTCGGCGGCGCGATAGCTGAGGCCTAGGATCTCGCTGAACGGCTTGCGATCCGCCACGTCGCGGCACGTGTAGTCGAACTCCTCGCGACAGACGAAATCGATCGCGTCCGAGGCCGTCAGCGAGTTGTGCGGATCGACGGCCACCTTCGCGCCGACCATGCCCACCAGCACCGACGGCTTGCGCTGCTTGAGGTCCTGCGCGAAGGTCGCGTCGGTGGGAAACGACGGCGTGCTGGTATGGATGATCACCAGGTCGTATTCGACGGCGATCTTCAGCGTGTCTTCCACCGATAGTTCATCGGCCGGCGCATCGAGCACGCGGCTGCCGGGCACCAGCGCGGCGGGCTGCGCGAGCCAGGTCGGATACCAGAACGAGCGGATTTCGCGCTTGGCCTGATAACGCGAGCCGGCGCCGCCGTCGAAGCCGTCATACGACGGCGCTTGCAGGAACAGGGTTTTCAGCGGGGCAACATGTGCTTGCATGATTCGTCTCGATACGATCAATGTTCGTTCAACCCGCACGACGCCGGCCGGCTCGCGCGCCCTTGTGTGTCGATCCTCGTCGATCCGCCGCCCGCGCGAACGCGGGCGGCGCCATGGCGTCCGGCATGCGGTGCGGGCGCGATCGAACCGCACCGCATGCCCGCCCGTGTCATCGTCCGTCGCCGCCCTCCACCATCGTGGCGCGCCCGGCGCCTGCCACCGTGATCCGCGCGCCGCGCCAGTGCACGTGCGAGCCGAACGCGGCCGCGAACCATTCGAGCAGCAGCAGCGTGTCGCGCACCGGCACGAGCGGCAACCCGCGCCAGAACACGCCCCGCGACGCCGAACCGCGCGCATGCATCGCGAGCCGCGCCACGGCGCCGCAAGTCACCACCGCCACCGCGACGGCGCCCGTGAACGTGCCGTCGAGCCGCGCCGCCAGATGCGCGCCCACCGCCAGCCACGGCACCGTGAACGTGACGATCAGGCTCGCGAAGCCCGCCGGCTTCAACGAGCGGATGGTGCGCAGCCAGCGCGTCTCGCGCCGCCACAGCCCGACGAGACCCGACTCGGTCACGTCGGTCACCACGTTGACCTCGGACAGCGCGGTGCGCCGCCCGTGACGGCGCGGCAGCGCGGCCAGCCAGTAGTCGTCGGCCAGCTCGTCCTTCAGCGCGGCCAGCCCGCCGATCCGTTCGAGCGTGTCGCGCGTGAGCGCCAGCGTCGCGCCGAAGCCGAAATCGCTGGAACCGCCCGCATGCGCGATGCGCACCGATGGCGCGAACCAGGCATCGACGAACTGCGCGCCGAGCTGCGGCCAGAAGCCGCCCACGCCGCGGGCGCGATACAGGCAGGTGACGACGCCGATCGCCGGATCGTCGAGCGGCGCGGTGACGCGCTCCAGGTAATCGGGCTCGACGGCGATGTCGCTGTCGGCGATCACGAGGCGGTCGTAACGCGCGTGCCCGGTCATATTGATCAGGTTGCTGACCTTGAGGTTCTTGCCGTGAATGCGCGCATCGACCACCAGCGTGATGTCGCAATCGGGGAAATTGGCCTGCAGCCGGTGCACGACCGCGATCGCCGGATCGTCGGGCGACGCCACGCCGCACACGATCTGATGGCACGGGTGGCGCTGCGCGCAGAAGCTGGAGAGGTTTTCGTAGAGGCGCGGCTCGGCGCCGCACAGCGGCTTGAGCACGCTGACCGGCAGCCAGCCGTTGCGCCGCGCCGCACGCGGCAGGCGCGGCGACGGCGCCAGCGCGGCAAACCACGCATAGCCGCAAGCCGCGGCGATCGGCACAAGCAGCAGCCAGTCGGTCAGGGAAGCGAGAACGTTCATGCCGCGCCCCTTCCGGCCCCACGGCCGGCACGCTGCGCATGGCGCGATCCCGTAGCAACAACAACGGCGGCGACGAACACGGTCCCGGCTCCTGTGAACCTGCGTGACGGCAGGGCGAAGGTGGTATCGACGTGCAACACGACATGTGACAAGACCGGCCCGGCTCACGGCCGAGTGATGCATTCGGCGGCGTCTCTGGACGGGCCGACCGTGCGGTCTTGAATTAGGGATCGAGTTTAGCAACGATTGCCGAAACGCCGCGCCGAGCTGACACCGAAAGCGCCAACTCGATACAAATCAAGACAAATGATTGGCATTTCGATGTAATAGCGAGGTGTTGACGTAAGCGTTTTGCATGGCGCAAGGCGATTCGTTTGTCAGTTTACGGTCGACGTTCGCGGGTTCGGCGTGCGATTCCGTGCGTTTCCGGCAAGGAATTCGGCCCGTTGCTGGCGTTCGAGTCACGTTAGCGAAGAAATATGACAGTCACGCAGTGCGAGTTTTCGCCGCACGTCCCCAGCGCGACAAGGCACCGTTTCCACACCCGCAACAGCGCGACGGAGGCCGCGACGTTACCCTCCGCCCGGCAGGGTTATCGCCGCGCCGCCAGCGGGGTTGGCAGGGCTTTGGCACAATCGGCGGCACTCGACGTCGCGATGCGGGGCCTTGGCACCCGCGCTGCGCCGCACGTCCCCACTCTGCGAAGCCCACTCCATGATCCCGTTCTCCGTTCTCGATCTCGCGCCGATTCCCCAGGGCGCCGACGCCAGCCAGGCCTTCCGCAACTCGCTCGATCTCGCGCAGCACGCCGAGCGCTGGGATTACCGCCGCTACTGGCTGGCCGAGCATCACAACATGCCCGGCATCGCGAGCGCGGCCACGGCGGTGGTGATCGGCCATATCGCGGGCGGCACGAGCAAGATTCGCGTCGGCTCGGGCGGCATCATGCTGCCGAACCACGCGCCGCTCGTGATCGCCGAGCAGTTCGGCACGCTGGCGGCACTGTATCCGGGCCGCATCGAGCTGGGCCTCGGCCGCGCGCCGGGCACCGACCAGACCACGGCGCGCGCGTTGCGCCGCGACATGGTCGCCAGCGCCGATTCGTTTCCCGACGACGTGGTGGAGTTGCAGCGCTATTTCGCCGAGCCGGTGGAAGGCCAGCGCGTGCGCGCCGTGCCGGGCGCGGGGCTGAACGTGCCGCTGTGGCTGCTCGGCTCGAGCCTCTTTTCGGCGCAACTGGCGGCCATGCTCGGCCTGCCGTTCGCGTTCGCGTCGCACTTCGCGCCCGATTACCTGATGCGCGCGCTGGAGGTGTATCGCGCGCAGTTCCGGCCGTCGGCGACGCTCGACAAGCCGTATGCGATGGTCGGCATCAACGTGTTCGCGGCCGACACCGACGACGAGGCGCGGCGCCTGTTCACGTCGCTGCAGCAACAGTTCCTGAACCTGCGTCGCGGCACGCCGGGCAAGCTGCCGCCGCCGGTCGAGGTGCTCGAGGCCAACGAATTCGAGCTGGCGAACGTGGCGCATTCGCTGTCGTTCGCGGCGATCGGCTCGCGCGACACGGTGCGCGAGCGGCTGCGCCGCCTGATCGCGCAAACCGGCGCCGACGAGCTGGTGGTGGCCGCGCAGATCTACGATCACGCCGCGCGCGTGCGCTCGTACGAAATCACGGCGCAGGTGCGCGACGAGCTGGCGGCGGAGGGCTGAACGCCCGGCGTGAAGCGGCGAAGGGGTTACGGCGCGGCGTGCGCCGTAACCGAAGCGGCTGACGACGCCGGCGCCGCCAGCCATGCCAGCAGCGCCTTGTGCACGGCGGCCGGGTCCTGCATCTGCGGCGCATGCCCCAGCGACGCGAATTCGATCAGCGTCGCGCCCGGAATCGCGGCCTGCGCATGCCTGCCCAGCTCCGCATAGCGGCCGAGCTTCGCGTGCAGCTCGGGCGGCGCGGCGTCCTTGCCGATCGCGGCGGTGTCCTTGTCGCCGATCATCAGCAGCGTCGGCACGCGCAACTGCCCGAATTCGTAAAGCACCGGCTGCGTGAAACTCATGTCGTCGAACAGCGCGGCGTTCCACGCCACGCTCTCGCGCCCCGCCCCGCGCACCATGCCGGCCTGCATCTGCACCCAGCGCTCGAAATCGGGCGACCACTCCCCCGCGTAATAGGCCGTCTGCTCGTAGCGGCGCACGCTCTCGCCGGTCGTCTTCAGCGCACGCGCATACCAATAATCCACCGTCAGCGGCGGCACGCCGAGCGCCTTGCCATCCTCCAGCCCCATCGGGTCGAGCAGCACGAGCCGCTGCGTCTGCTTCGGATACATCAGTGCGTAGCGCACCGCCAGCATGCCGCCCGTCGAATGGCCGATCACGATCGGCTCCTTCACGCCGAGCGATTCGAGCAGCGCGTGCGTGTTGTGGGCCAGTTGCTGGAACGTGTACTGGTAACGCGCGGGCTTGGTCGATTTGCAGAAGCCGATCTGGTCGGGCGCGATCACGCGATAGCCGGCCTGGGTCAACGCCGCAATCGAACCTTCCCAGGTGGCCGCGCAGAAATTCCGGTCGTGCAGCAGCACCGCCGTGCGGCCGTTCGGATGCGCGGGCTTCACGTCGAGATAGGCCATCTGCATCGTTTCGCGCTGCGAAGCGAACGTGTAGCGATGCACCGGATACGGATAATCGAAGCCTTCGAGTTCGGGGCCATAGGCCGGGCCGGCATCGTCGGCCACCGGTAACGCCGGCAGGGTCTCGCTCGCCGTCACGGCGGACGTCGGCACGAGGCCCGCCGCCTGGCAGGCGCCGGCCACGGCAGCCGCGGCAGCCACCATCGCGGCCGCGACGACAAGGGCGGCCGACTGCGGGATCTGGATCGTGCGATTCGGGAACATCGGGCTACCGGAAGGAGGAGAGGGAGAACAGCGCGGCGCGCCGCCGCAATTTTACGGTTAGTAAGCCAACGCTGCCGTGACGCGCGCAGGCGCAACGTTTACCGCGTATTTCCGGGGGGCAGCGAGTTTTGGTATCGTTCGTAGACCCCACCGCGACGAGCCGCCGACATGAAAAACGTCCTCAGCATCCAGTCGCACGTGATCTACGGGCATGCCGGCAACAGCGCGGCCGTGTTCCCGATGCAGCGGCTCGGCGTCAACGTCTGGCCGCTCAACACCGTCCAGCTCTCCAATCACATGCAGTACGGCCACTGGGCCGGCAGCGCGGTCGATGCGCCCAAGCTCGAGCAACTGGTGGACGGCATCGCCGCGATCGGCGCCCTCAAGCGCTGCGACGCGGTGCTCTCCGGCTTTCTCGGCTCGCCCGCGCAGGCGCACGCGGCGGTCGACATCGTGCGCACCGTGAAGTCGATGAACCCGAACGCCTGGTATTTCTGCGATCCGGCGATGGGTCAAACCGGCGGCATCCGGCCCGAGCCGGGCGTCGAGGAATTCATCGTCAGCGAACTGCCGGGCCTGGCCGACGGCATGGCGCCGAACCACAGCGAGTTGCAAAAGCTGGCGGGGCGGCGCGTGGAAACCGTGCGCGAGGCCGTCGATGCCTGCCGCGAGATCATCCGGCGCGGCCCGAAGGTCATCCTCGTCAAGCATCTGCACGATCGCAACAGCCCGGCCGACCGCTTCAACATGCTGGCCGTCACCGAGCACGAGGCCTGGATCGGCCAGCGCCCGCTCTATGCGTTCCCGCGCCACCCAGTCGGCGTCGGCGACCTGACCAGCGCCGTGTTCGTCGCGCGGCGGCTGCGCGGCGATTCGATCCGCGCCGCGTTCGAGCACACGCTCGCGGCCGTGCACGCGGTGGTCAAGGCGACCTACGACGCGCGGCGCTACGAGCTCGAACTGGTGGCCGCGCAGGACGAGATCGCCAACCCGAGCGAGTGGTTCGGCGCGTGGGTCACCGACATCGAATGAGCGTCGCGGCCGCCGCCGGCCGCTGAACGCCCCCCTTCCCGCCCGCCGCGCGCCGACCGGGACGATCCGGACGATTTTCGCGACGTCGCACATGTGTCATTTTTAGGCAATACGATGCGTTTTGTTGCAATCCAATCGTATCCGCCATGAGCCTGCTGCCGCCCGCCTCCCTCCCGTCCCATGCCCGCGTCGTGATCATCGGCGGCGGGATCATCGGTTGCTCCACCGCCTATCACCTCGCCCGCGCCGGCATCGCCGACGTGGTGCTGCTCGAACAGGGCCAGCTTTCGTGCGGCACCACGTGGCACGCGGCCGGGCTGGTCGGCCAGTTGCGCACGCAACGAAGCCTCACGCAACTGATCCGCTATTCGACCGAGCTGTACGCCTCGCTCGAAGCCGAAACCGGGCTGGCGACCGGCTGGAAGCGCTGCGGCTCGCTGTCGGTGGCGCGCACCGCCGAACGGCTCGTGCAACTGAAGCGCACCGCCGCGCAGGCGCGCGCCTACGGCGTGGACTGCGAGCTGATCGAGGCGCGCGCGGCCGGCGAGCTGTGGCCCGCGATGCGCACCGACGATCTGGCCGGCGCCGTCTGGCTGCCCGGCGACGGCAAGGCCAACCCGACCGACCTCACGCAATCGCTGGCGCGCGGCGCCCGCCAGCGCGGCGTGCGCATCGTCGAGGGCACGCGCGTCACGGCGGTACTGAGCGAGCGCACCGGCACGCGCCGCCGCGCCTCGGGCGTGACGTGGCGCACCAAGGATGGCGCCACCGGCACGCTCGCGGCCGACATCGTGGTGAATTGCGCGGGCCAGTGGGCCAAGCAGCTCGGCCGGCTCGCCGACGTGACCGTGCCGCTGCACTCGGCCGAGCACTACTACATCGTCACGGGGCGGATTCCGGGCGCGCATCCCGATCTGCCGGTGATGCGCGACCCCGACGGCTACATCTATTTCAAGGAGGAAGTGGGCGGCCTGGTGATGGGCGGTTTCGAGCCCGACGCGAAGCCGTGGGGCATGGCCGGCATCCCCGACGATTTCGAATTCCAGTTGCTGCCCGACGACTGGGACCAGTTCGAGATCCTGATGCGCAACGCGCTGCATCGCGTGCCGGCGCTGGAAACGGCCGAAGTCCGCCAGTTCTACAACGGCCCCGAATCGTTCACGCCCGACAATCACTTCATCCTCGGCGAGGCGCCCGAACTCGCGAATTTCTACGTGGGCGCGGGCTTCAACTCGATGGGGATCGCCTCGGCGGGCGGCGCGGGCCGCGCGCTGGCCGAGTGGATCGCGGGCGGGGAGCCGGCCACTGATTTGTGGGCCGTCGATATCCGCCGCTTCGCGCGCTTTCACGGCAACGACGCCTGGCTGTTCGACCGGGTCAAGGAAACGCTCGGGCTGCATTACGCGATGCCCTGGCCGAATCGCGAGCTGGACAGCGCGCGCGGCGTGCGGCGCTCCCCGGTGCATGCGGCGTTGCAGGCCGCGGGCGCGTGCTTCGGCAGCCGGATGGGCTGGGAGATCGCCAACGTGTTCGCGCCGCCCGGCACGGCGCCGCGCATCGAGTACAGCTTCGGCCGCCAGAACTGGCACGACTGGAGCGCGGCCGAGCATCGCGCCGCGCGCGAGCAGGCGGCGCTGTTCGACCGCAGCGCGCTCGCCAAGCTGCTCGTCAAGGGCCGCGACGCCGAAGCCGCGCTGCAGGCGCTGTTCGCCAGCGACCTGGCCGTCGCGCCGGGCGCGGTGCGGCGCAGCGCCCTGCTCAACGCGCGCGGCGGCTACGAATCGGACGTCACCGTGGTGCGCCTGGCCGACGACCGCTACCTGATCCTGACCGGCACCACGCAGGCCACGCGCGATCTCGACCTGATCGAGCGCCACCTCGACGCGGGCGGCTACCGCTGCGTGGCCGTCGACGTGACGGGCCAGTACGCGCTGTTCTCGCTGCTCGGGCCGCAAGCGCGTGCGCTGTTGCAGCGCGTGTCGCGGGCCGCGCTGGACGAGGCGGCGTTCGCGCCCGGCACCAGCCGCGAAATCACGCTCGGCCACGCGACGGTGCGCGCGCTCCATCACACGGTGGCCGGCGAGCCGGGCTGGGACCTGCTGGTGCCGGTGGAATCGGCGGTGCTGGTGTACGACGCGCTGCTGGCGGCGGGCGGCGAGAACGGCCTGCGGCTCGCGGGCGAATACGCGTTCGAATCGCTGCGCATCGAGAACGGCGATGCCGTGTGGGGCCGCGAACTGTCGCCGGGCGTCGATCCGTTCGAAGCGGGCCTCGCCGCGCTCTGCAAACCGGCCCTGGCGCCGCCGCGCCCGTTCGTCGGCGCGGCGGCGCTGGAAGCGAAAGCCGGCCAGCCGTGCACGCGACGCGTGCTGGCGCTGCGCGTGGCGGACCGGCCCGACGTGACGCTGTGGGGCGGCGAAGGCATCCTGCGCGACGGTCGCCCGGTCGGCACGCTCAGTTCGGCCGCGTTCGGCCATACGCTCGGCGCCGCGGTGGCGCTCGGTGTGGTGGCCTGCGACCCCGATCGGCCCGATCCGCTGCACGGCCGCTACGAGATCGAACTGGCCGGCGAACGGCTCGCGGCGGTGGCATCGATCCCTGCCCGAAACGAGTAAATTCGGCCGACTCGAAAACGTGAATTAGACATAATTACCGTACTTTCAAGGTGTTTTCACTGAACTTACGACCATGCAAACGTTTTCAGCCTTCACGCGAATGACACTGTTTTCTCGTTATCCTCCCGGCATCGGCGGGCGTCGCATTCGCGCCGTCCGCCGAACCCCGAGCATTCTTCATCGGCCGTAACTGGCACGGCCGTCCATCCCCGCCGCACAGGAAGAGCACCATGACGACGAAGCATCGCCGTGACTTTCTGCGCCTCGCCGCCGGCACTGCCGGCGCCGCCGCGCTCAGCGTTTTCCCCCCGTGATCCGCAATGCCCTCGCGATTCCCGCGAACCGCCGCACGGGCACGATCCGCGATATCGAACACATCGTGATCCTGATGCAGGAAAACCGCTCGTTCGACCATTACTTCGGCACGCTGCGCGGCGTGCGGGGCTTCGGCGATCCGCGTCCGCTGGTGCAGCAGAACGGCAAGTCGGTGTTCCATCAGCCGGCCGGCCTCGGCGAAGTGCTGCCGTTCCACCCGGGCGCCGACAACCTCGGCATGCAGTTCCTCCAGGATCTGCCGCACGGCTGGCAGGACATGCACGCGGCGTGGAACCACGGCCGCTACGATCAGTGGGTGCCGAACAAGGGCACCACCTCGATGGCCTACCTGCAACGCGGCGACATCCCGTTCCATTACGCGCTGGCCGATGCGTTCACGATTTGCGACGCGTACCACAGCTCGATCCCCAGCTCGACCGATCCGAACCGCTACTACATGTGGACCGGCTACGTCGGCAACGACGGCCAGGGCGGCGGCCCGGTGCTCGGCAACGACGAGCTCGGCTACGGCTGGACCACCTACCCCGAGGTGCTGGAAAAGGCCGGCGTGTCGTGGAAGATCTACCAGGACGTGGGCGAAGGCCTGAACGCGGCCGGCTCGTGGGGCTGGACCAGCGACAACGCCTATATCGGCAACTACGGCGACAACTCGCTGCTGTACTTCAACCAGTATCGCAACGCGCAGCCGGGCAATCCGCTGTACGACAAGGCCCGCACCGGCACCAACATCAGCCAGGGCGGCACGCTGTTCGACGTGCTGAAGGCCGACGTGGCCGCCGGCACGCTGCCGCAGGTGTCGTGGATCTGCTCGCCGGAAGCCTATTCGGAACACCCGAACTGGCCGGCGAACTACGGCGCGTGGTATGTCGAGCAGGTGCTCGCCACGCTGACGTCGAACCCGGAAGTCTGGAGCAAGACGGCGCTGTTCATCACCTACGACGAAAACGACGGTTTCTTCGACCACGTGCCGCCGCCGTTCGCGCCGCAATCGCGCGACAACGGCCTGTCGACGGTCGCCACCACCAACGAGGTGTTCCCCGGCGACGCCTCGCACATGGCCGGCCCATACGGCCTCGGCCCGCGCGTGCCGATGATGGTCGTGTCGCCGTGGACCAAGGGCGGCTGGCTCTGCTCGCAAACCTTCGATCACACCTCGCTGCTGCAATTCATCGAGGCGCGATTCGGCAGCCAGTACGACATCGTGGCCAGCAACGTGTCGCCGTGGCGCCGCGCCGTGTGCGGCAACCTGACCTCGGCGTTCGACTTCCGCGATCCGGACGCGCGCGTGCCGAACCTGCCGGACACGAGCGGCTACGCGCCGCCCGACCGCACCACGCACCCGAGCTACGTGCCGCTGCCGCCGGCCTCGCAGGCCGTGCCGAAGCAGGAAAGCGGGCTGCGCCCGGCGCGTGCCCTGCCCTACGAGCTGTTCACGTACGGCCGCGTCGATGCGTCAACCGGCAAGTTCAAGCTGACGTTCGCCAACACCGGCAACGCCGGCGCCGCGTTCCAGGTGCAGGCCGCGAACCGCGTCGACGGCCCGTGGGCCTATACGGTCGAAGCGCGCCGCCGCCTGTCGGACAGCTGGAGCACGGCCGCCACGCTCGGCCTCTACGACCTGTCGGTGTACGGCCCGAACGGCTTCCTCTGCCAGTTCCGCGGCACCACCTCGGCCGGCGACGGCCGCACGCCGAACCCCGAAGCGCTGTACGGCTACGACGTGATCAACGGCAACCTGACGCTGCGCCTGTCGAACCGCGGCAGGACGCCGGTGCGCCTGACCGTCAGCAACGCCTACACCGGCACGACGCGCAACGTCGAGCTGTTCCCGGGCCAGCGCCTCGACGAGTACGTCGACCTGCGCGGCAGCCACGGCTGGTACGACCTGACCGTCAGCGACGGCACCACCGCCGGCTTCCTGCGCCGCTTCGCCGGCCACGTCGAGACGGGCCGCGCCAGCACCAGCGATCCGGCGATCGCGACGGTGTAAACGGCAACGGCGCCCGCTGCGAATCGCAACGGGCGCCGTGCCGATGTCCTGCCGCCCCGCGGCCGTTCGCACGGCCGCGGGGCTTCGTTTTTTCAGTGCGTGATCTTCGGCTCGTCCATCGGCTCGCCGACCACGAAGCCGCCGCCCTGATAGCGCTGCGCCGGATCGTCGAGGTTGCTGTCCGGGCCGCTGGCCGGGAACAGGTGCTCGAACGGCGCGGAGCTGTCCTGCGGGCGATAGCCGAGGAACGCGGCCTTGGCGTTGTCGATCCACTTGGTGCGGTTGTCCGACACGCCATAGACGATCGCGTGGCCGACGCGGTTCGTCATCAGCGAGCAGCGCACCAGTTCGATGAAATCGCGGAAGCTCAGGAACGTGACCAGCATGCGCGGGTTCCTCGGCGCCTCGAACGACGAACCGATCCGCAGGCACACCGTCTCGAGGCCGAAGCGGTCGAAGTAGTAGCGCGACAGCGATTCGCCAAAGCACTTGGTCACGCCGTACAGCGAATCGGGGCGGGCCGGCGAATCGACATCCACCACTTCCGTGACCGGGTGGAAGCCGACCACGTGGTTCGAGCTGGCATAGACGATCCGGCGCACGCCGAACTGATGCGCGGCGGCGTAGAGGTTGTAGACGCCGCGGATGTTCGCCTCGATTAGCGCGTCGAACGGCGCGTCGACCGAGATGCCGCCGAGGTGGACGATCGCGTCGACGCCGTCCACCAGCGCGTTGACGGCCGCGCGGTCGGCCAGGTCGGCCACCACCGCTTCCTCATGGGCCGCCGTCTCGCCGAGCGGCGCGATGTCGGTGACGCGGACGATGTCGGCCCAGTCGCCGAGCGCGGCGCGCAGTTGGCGACCGAGGTTGCCCGCGGCGCCCGTCAGCAGCAGGCGGCGGAACGGCTTGGCGGGCGTGGAAGTCGGCGAAGTCACGGCGGGGTCCTCTCTCGGTGTCGGGGTGAGACGTTGCAGCGCCCGGCGCGGGACGCACCGAGGCATGAAAACGCGATCTTATACGACGACTGACGTATCAGCTACCAGCGAGAACCCGTAGCCGCTGCGCGACAGCGCTGGTCGACCGATGACCGTACAAATGGACGAAGGCGCCGCGCCGGCCCACCCATCGGGGAGCCGGCGCGGCGCCTCGGGATCGTGCCGCCGTTATTCCGAACCGTCGCGCCCGGCCTCGGCCGCCTCGTGCGCCCGGCGCAGACGTTCACGGCTGTTGGTCAGGTGGGTGCGCATCGCCGCGCGCGCCGCTTCCGGGTCGCGCCGCGCGATCGCCTCGAAGATCGCCTCGTGCTCGTGGTTCAGGCGGCCGACGTAGCGCTCCAGGTCGTCGCCCGCGAACCGCGCCGAGTTCACGCGTGCACGCGGAATGATCGACGTGCCGAGCTGCGTCATGATGTCGACGAAATAGCGGTTGCCGGTGGCTTGCGCGATCTGCAGGTGGAAATGGAAATCGAGCTGGGCCGTGTCGCGGCCGCCCGATGCGCTCTGCGCGATCGCGTCGAGCGCGCGGCGCAGCAGCGTGAGATCGGCCTCGTTGGCGCGCTGCGCGGCCAGGCTCGCGCATTCGCTTTCGAGGCTGATGCGCAACTCCAGCACGGCCAGCACGTCGCGCAAGGTGGTGATCGTGGCGGGATCGATGCCGAGCGTGCGGCGGCGCTCCGGCGCCAGCACGAAGCTGCCGATGCCGTGGCGTGTTTCGATCAGGCCGCTGGCCTGCATCCGCGAGATCGCCTCGCGCACCACCGTGCGGCTGACGCCCTGCGAGGCCATCACTTCCGTCTCGGTCGGCAGCTTGTCGCCGGGCCGCAGCGTGCCGCTTTCGATCTGCGAGCTCAGTGCGTCGACAACGTCTTGCGCAAGGCTGCGGGCGCGGCGGCGCGGGGGCACGGGAAGCGCGGGCACGGACATGGGGCCTGTATCCTTAAAATGATTGATCCGATCGGAAACGGATGCGGTCGAAATGGCGCGGTCATTATACTGCGTCGATAGTCGTCCGATGACTGATGTTTCCCCCAATGCCCGGCCGGTCAAGACGCTCGGGCACCGCATGCCCGGCGGTCGGATGTCGAATCATCGCACTTCCGACCGCCGGCGGACAAGCCGGCCGCGTCGACGCGAAACGGCCGGCGCAATACCGGCCTTTCAGACGATGAGCGGGGGGCCCGTCGAGGCGGGGCGAAATGCCTCAGCCGGGCATGCCGATGCCGCGCGCCATGCCGGCGGCGGCAAACACGATCACGATGATCAGCGCGGCCTGCGCGTGGAAGATTCGCGAATAGGCCGACGCGCGCGACACGTCGGGCAACGCGCCGCGCCGAACCGCCGCGCGCCAGCGGAGCAGCGCGAGCATGGGCTGGATCTCCAGCGCGAGCACGATCACGAGCGCGGTCATCTTCAGGTGGAACAACGGGGTGTGCAGATAGTAGGCGCTGCCCTTCTCGAAGCCGCCGAACGCGCGCAGCAGCCCGGTAGCGATCAGCACCAGCGCCGTCAGCCCCCAGCCGGTATCGGCGCGGAACACGGCACGCAGGTCGGCCACCTGCACGCTCGCGGCGGCGGCGACGCGCTTGAACGCGCGGTTGCGCGTGGCGATCGCCGCCAGCGCCAGGCCGAACGCACTCAGGTGAATGGCGGCCAGCAACCAGCGGATCATCATGGCGATTTCGTCGGGCCGGCCCGGCGGGCCTCAGACGAACTGTCGCAGCGTTGCATCGAGCGCGCGAGCGGCGGCGCGGTCCCCTTCCGTCGCAAGCGGGGCACGCGCCACAATCTTGCGGTTGTGGCCGACCGCCGCAGGAGAATTCCAGAGCAGTTCGACCTTGGGGCGCGAGAGCGGCTTGCCGCGCGGCATGTCGGAGGTGGCGGGCACGCCGGGGCGATTGGCGGCGGCGGCTCGTGCGGCGGCGTCGGGCTCGGGCATGGCTTGAGGCGGTTCGGCGGCAGCGGCTTGTGCGGCGGAATCGGGCTCGTGCATCGCTTGCGCCGGCTCGGCCGCAGCGGTCGATTCCGGTACGGTGGCGGCGAATTCGGGCGTATCGGCGGCGGCCGTGGCCGAGATCGCAACGGCATCGTGCCCGACAGCCGGGGCCAGCGCGGCCGGTTGCTCGGCAATCGCGACAGCACCCGCCGTGGCGGCCACCGGCTCGCCGTGCGGCACGTTGTCGGCCACGACGATCGGCGTGGTGTCGGCGGCGATATCGGTTGCGTTGGCCGGCATCATCGGTACGGGCGCCGGCTCGGCTTCGAACGGCGGCACCACGGCGGCGGGCGGCAGCACCGTGCCGCGCGGCCAGCGGATCGCCAGCTCGCGCGCGTCGTACTGCCCCACCTTGCGGCTTTCCATCCAGACCACCACGGTGCGCGTGAGCACGTCGATCGAAATGGCGTAGCGGCCGATCGCGAACCGGCGCGCGGCGATATTGGTGCCCCACAGCGGCTGCGGGCGGCAGATCCACACCACCGCGGCATACAGCACCGGCGCGGCAATCAGCCAGCCGTTGCTGGCCATCACGGCATGCATTGCGCGCCGCCAGCCGGCGAACCACACGAACGCGCCGATCGACCAGACGGCAAACAGGAAACAGAGCAAGGCGAACAGGCGCAGCGCCTGGCGCAGCCATTGCGGCAGCGGATGACGCGGCCGTTCGGCGCGCGCGGCGGCGCCCGGCAGGCTCAGCAGCAGAAACAGGAACACGAGATTGACGCAGGCCCACGGCGACGAGGCCATCGACGACAGCGTCGACCACTCCATCTGCGCCATGGCGTGCAACCAGCGCACGAGCAGCACGAGACCGACGGCGCGCAGCGCGAAAATGACGCCGGCTCCGGGAGCCGGAATCGCGCGCGTGGTTTTCGTTCTGGCCAAAACAACTCTCCTGTCGATCATCCTGCGGGTGCCGGATTTTACGGCACGGCCATTATAGGGGCATGACTTCGCCGGGCAGGCAAAACCTGCCGCTTTGCGGCGATTCGCCGAGGCCGCGCGGCGCGGATACAACACCGCCCGGAAAGCGGGCCGCCGTGCCGCCCGATGCCGCACCCCGCCCCGCTTTTCGGTACGGTCGCGAGCACGTCCAGGCACGGGCGACGCCGCAAAGCACGACGCCCCGCAGGGCGAACCCTGCGGGGCGTCGGAACGACCGGTACGGCGAACGCGCAGTTAGTTGGCGTTGACTTCGCGCAGCACGGTGCGGCGGTTCTGGCGCAGCAGCTCTTCGTACACCTTGATGTAGTTGGCAGCCATGACCTTCGACGAGAAGCGCGCTTCGAACGCACCGCGCACCTTCTCGCGCGGCAGCGTGTCGAGCTTCTTGACGGCGGCGATCGCCGAGACTTCATCTTCGACGACGAAACCCGACACGCCGTTGTCGATCACTTCCGGCACCGAACCGCGGTTGAACGCGATCACCGGCGTGCCGCAGGCCATGGCCTCGATCATGACCAGGCCGAACGGCTCCGGCCAATCGATCGGGAACAGCAGCGCGTGCGCATTGCCGAGGAATTCCGACTTCTGCGATTCGTTGATTTCACCGATGTATTCGACGTGCGGCAGCGCGAACAGCGGCTTGATCTTCTCTTCGTAGTAAGCGCGATCGGCCTTGTCGAGCTTGGCGGCGATCTTGATCTTCATGCCGGCCTGTTCGGCGATGCGGATGGCCGTATCGACACGCTTTTCCGGCGAGATGCGGCCCAGGAACGCGAGGTATTCCGGCTTCGCGCCCTTCGGCGGCGTCAGCAGGTTTTCCGGCAGACCGTGATAGACGGTCGGCTGCCAGTTGGCCTGCGGCAGCGGAATGCGCTGGTTGTCCGAGATCGACACGACCGGCACGGTGTTGAACGTGTTGAAGATCGGGTTCAGTTCGGGCAGATCCAGGCGGCCGTGCATCGTCGTGACGTGCGGCACCGGCTGGCGCGAGAACAGCGAGAACGGGTAGTAATCGATGTGGAAGTGCAGCACGTCGAATTCATCGGCGCGGCGGCGCACTTCTTCCAGCAGCAACATGTGGGGAGCCATCACGTCGCGGATCGTCGGGTCGAGGCGCAGGGCCTGCGGCCAGAACGCTTCGAGCTTGGCCGACGTTTGCGAATCGCCGCTCGCGAACAGCGTGACATCGTGCCCCATCTCGACCAGCGCTTCGGTCAGGTAAGACACCACCCGTTCGGTACCGCCATACAGCTTCGGGGGAACCGCTTCGTGCAACGGAGCGATTTGAGCGATTCGCATCTGAGTAACTCCTAAAAAATCGGCAAAAAAACAGGCTAGAAAGGACCGTAAGCCTTGCCGTCCGGCGAGCCGGACTGTTCTTCATATATGAGATGAAACACCATCGGCTCGCGGCGTCGAGCGCCATCCCGTGACGACGCTCCAGCATTCAACGCGCGGTGCCACAGCGCGTTGACAGCATCCCGTAAAATTTCCTGCCCCGCTCGGGATGAGCACCAGGCAACCCGTAAAAATGACTCAGGGTTAGCCCGAACGCCATTATCTGGCCGTTGGTGCAGGCCGGTGCGGAACATTTCAAAGAATTTACGTTGTTACAAAGGCGCAACATTTTGCAACCCTTGGACTTTCAAGGCGGAATTAGAGTGGGAACGTCACGGGCGACGCTGCAGCACCATCATGGTCGGCGTCGCTTTTTGTTTTGCAGGCTGACCAACGTCAGCATCGGCCGCGCGGAAACAATGCGAGCCATGGAATTTTATCCCAAAATGAATCGCAGACCGTAGATCGGATGCGATCGGGTGCGGCACAAACGTCGAGCTTGTTTACAATGCCGGCTTCCGTCCGCATCGCGGGCCATCGCGACGCATGCCGCACCGCGCGCCTCTCAACCTCCGACAGACCGACCACACGCACATATTTTGGAAGCTCTCACACCTGCCCAGCGCAACGCCCACAACGCGAAGCTCTCGAGCTATGCGAGCCGTCCCCTTGCGTTTCTGTTTCGCTACATCCGCAAGCACCCTCTCGCGCACATCATCGTGCTGGCCAGCGTACTGGCCGCCGTCGGCTGCGCGCTCGGCTCGCAATATGCGATCAAGCATCTGATCGACGTGCTCGCGGGCGGCCGCCACCATCCCGGCCCACTGTGGGGCGCGTTCGCCCTGCTGGTCGGCCTGATCGCCGCCGACAACCTGCTCTGGCGGGTCGGCGGCTGGGTGGCCGCGCATACCTTCGTGGCCGTCACCGGCGACCTGCGCCGCGACCTGTTCCAGTATCTGAGCGGCCATTCCCCGAGCTATTACGCGGAAAAGCAGCCCGGCACGCTGGCCAGCCGCATCACCGCCACCTCGAACGCGATCTACACCTCCGAGAACACGATGGCCTGGAACGTCCTGCCGCCATGCATCGCGGTGGTGGGCGCGATCGTCATGATCATCGTGGTCAATCCGATGATGGCGCTCGGCCTGTTCACCGCCTCGGCCATTCTCGCGATCGTGCTGTTCAAGCTGGCGGGCCGCGGCTCGGCGCGCCACCACGCGTTCGCCACCAAGGCCGCAGCCGTGGACGGCGAGCTGGTGGACGTGATCGGCAACATGGCGCTGGTGCGCGCGTTCGGCATGACGCTGAACGAGCAGAAGCGCTTCGGCCAGACGGTCAAGGCCGAAATGGATGCGCGCCAGCAAAGCCTGCTGTACCTCGAAAAGCTGCGCCTGCTGCACGCGGTGATCACCGCCATGCTGTCGGCCGGCCTGCTCGGCTGGGCGCTGATGCTCTGGGATCAGGGCAAGGCCACCTCGGGCGACATCGTGCTGGTCAGCTCGCTCGGCTTCACGATCCTGCACGGCACGCGCGACCTTGCCGTGGCGCTGGTGGACGTGACGCAGCACGTCGCGCGTCTGGCCGAAGCGGTCAGGACCATCCTCGAGCCGCACGGCATGCCGGACCGCTCCGACGCCACCGAGCTGAAATCGCGTGGCGGCCGCGTCGAATTCGAGGGCGTGACGTTCGCCTATCCGAGCCGCACGCCGATCCTCGACCACTTCGACCTGCGCATCGAGGCGGGCCAGCGGGTAGGCCTGATCGGCAAGTCGGGCGCCGGCAAGTCCACCGTGCTGGCGCTGCTGCAGCGCTTCTACGACGTGCAGCACGGTGCGATCAAGATCGACGGCCACGACATCGCCAGCATCACGCAGGGCAGCCTGCGCAACCAGATCGCGCTGGTGCCGCAGGACATCTCGCTGCTGCACCGGACGATCTACGAGAACATCGCCTACGGCCGCCCCGACGCAAGCCGCGAGGAAGTGCTCGCCGCCGCCCGCGACGCGCGCTGCACCGAGTTCATCGAACCGATGCCGGACGGCTTCGACACCATCGTCGGCGACCGCGGCGTGAAGCTGTCGGGCGGCCAGCGCCAGCGCATCGCGATCGCCCGCGCGATCCTCAAGGATGCGCCGATCCTGCTGCTCGACGAAGCCACCTCGGCGCTCGACAGCGCCTCGGAAGAAGCGATCCAGGCCGCGCTCGACCGGCTGATGGTGGGCCGCACCGTGATCGCGATCGCGCACCGGCTCTCGACGCTGCGCAACTTCGACCGCATCATCGCGATGAGCACCGGCAAGGTGATCGACGACGGCGCGCCCGACGAGTTGCGCAACCGCCCGGGCCTGTATCGCGACCTGCTCGCCAAGCAGCACGGCCACGACCTGATCGACGACGACGGCAGCGAACGCAGCAGCGGCGAACGCGTCGCCTGACACTGCCCCGGCCGGCTCGCTTCACGCGAGCCGTTCGCCCAAACAAAAACCGCCGGCAAGCCGGCGGTTTTTTCATGGGCGCAGCAAAAGGCGACGCGCTTCAGCCGCCCTTCAACGCCCTGCCGCCCACGGCCAGATCGCGCAGGAAATTGTCGCGCCACACCGATACATTGTTCTCGCGAAGCTGCGCGATCATGTCCTCGTAGCGCGAGCGGCGCTCGGCCACCGGCATCGACAGCGCCCGCGCGAGCGCCTCGGCCATGCCGTCGATATCCATCGGATTGACGATCAGCGCACCGGTCAGCTCGCGCGCCGCCCCGGCGAAGCGCGACAGCACCAGCACGCCCGGGTCCTCGGGGTCCTGCGCCGACACGTATTCCTTGGCGACCAGGTTCATGCCGTCGCGCAGCGGCGTGACGAAGCCCACGCGCGCGAGCCGGTACAGCGCGGCCAGCAGCGGCCGTTCGTACTGGCGGTGGATGTAGAGGATCGGCGCCCAGTCGAGCTCGGCGTAACGGCCGTTGATGCGGCCCGATTCGCCTTCGAGCTGAAGCCGGATGTCCTGATAGGCGCGCAGGTCGGCGCGCGTGGACGGCGCGATTTGCAGGAACGACACGCGATTGCGATACGACGCCTCGTGTTCGAGCAGCTTCTCGAACGCGCGGAAGCGCTCCACGAGGCCCTTCGAGTAATCGAGCCGATCCACGCTCATCACGAGCTGGCGGCCGTGCAGCGAGGTGGCCAGCGTACGCACCGCGCGCCCGTTCGCGCCGGACTGCGCCAGTTCGGCGATTTCGTCGGGATAGATGCCGATCGGATAGGCCTGCGCGCGCAGCGTGCGGCCGAACGCACTGACCGTGACCGGGCCGGGGCCGTGACGCTCGACGCTGCCGCCCGCCTCGGCATCGATGTAGTCGCAGAACGCGCGCAAATCGGGCTCGGTCTGGAAGCCGAGCAGATCGTACGAGCACAGTGCCTCGACCAGCGCCGCGTGCGGCGGCACGTTGACGAGCACCTGCGCCGCCGGAAACGGAATGTGCAGGAAGAAGCCGATCCGGTTCTTGACGCCGGCCGCGCGCAGCGCCTGCGCGAACGGAATCAGGTGGTAATCGTGAACCCAGATCACGTCGTCGTCGCGCAGCAGCGGCACCAGTTGCTTCGCGAGCCACACGTTGACGCGCCCGTAGCCCTCGAATTCGTTCCGGTCGTACTGGATCAGATCGGTGCGGTAATGGAACGCCGGCCACAACGTGGCGTTCGAGAAACCGCGGTAATACTGGTCGTAATCGCGGCGCGATAGGCCGATGGTCGCGAACGTGACCGGGCCGCGCTCCTCGACGCTGATCTGCGGCGTGCCCGACGGCAGCACGTCGCCGCTCCAGCCGAACCACATGCCGCCGGTTTCCTTCAGCGCGTCGTACACGCCGATCGCAAGCCCCCCCGCCGCCGGTTCGCCTTCGGAAATCGGCGCCACGCGGTTCGATACGATGATCAGGCGGCTCATGCGGATGCGCGTCCTGCCGTGATCCATTGGGCGATCTGCGCGCGCATCGCGTCGACCGAGTCGAGCCGCGTGCCGGCCATCGTGTCGCCCGCGCCGATCTTGATCGACAGGCCGCCCGCGGCGTTGACCACCGCGAAGCCCTTCTCGTCGGTCAGATCGTCGCCGGCGAACACCGGCTTGCGGGCGGCAAATGGCGGCTCGCCGAGGAAGGCCGCGATCGCGCGGCCCTTGTCGACGCCCTTCGGCTTGATCTCGAACACCATCTTGCCGGGCTGCAACACGTAGGCGTCGGGGTAATCGGCCACCAGCCGTTCGGCCACCTCGCGCGCCACCGCTTCGCGCTCCGGCGCATTGCGATAGTGCAGCGCGACGGCCGCGCCCTTGATTTCGAGCAGCATGCCGGGGTTGCGATCGACCACCGCGGCAAGTGCGTGCTCGATGCGCAGCAGGCGGTCGTCGTTGAAACCCACCCGCATCGTGTCGCCGTTCGCGTCGCGGCGCTCGGCGCCGTGCAGGCCGGCGATCGGCAGATCGGTCAGGCCGAGGAAGCCGTCGATGCTGTCGATGCCGCGCCCCGACACGATCGCCACCGCGCCGTGCGCGAGCGTGCGCAGTTCGGTCAGCAAGGCGGGCAGGGAATCGGGCACATGGATGCCGTCAGGCGTGGGCGCGAGATCGACCAGCGTGCCGTCGAAATCGAAGAAGAAGGCGGTGTCGGACAGGGAGAGGGTAGCCGGGACGGATTGCATCGGTTCTCTGATGAAGGTGGCGGCAGGCGAGCGAGGTCGCCGGGGAATCCGCACATCTTACCGCGCCCTTGCAGGCCAGGGCAAAGGGCGGACGGTGCGGCGGCTTGCTGGCGGAAGCTTGTGCGTGATTTGCCCGCGCTGTTGCGGGCTTTCGGCGCGTCAGCCGGCTCTCGGGCGCCTCATCCGGCCGAGCGCATCCAGACGTGCGGAATGCCGTCCTCTTCGTGGATGTCCGAATCCGGCGCGAAGCCGAACGCGCCGTAGTACTTCTGAAGATGCGCCTGCGCATGCAGGCTGATCGGCGTGCCCGGCCATTGCGCGCGAATGCGTTCCAGCGCGTTGGCCAGCAGCGCGTTGCCGAGGCCGATGCCGCGAAACCCGGCCGTGGTCAGCACGCGACCGATGCGCACGTCGGGCGAGCCGGCATCGGGCAGCAGCACGCGCAAATAACCGGCGAGGCGGCCTTCGGCATCGTGGGCGCCGAGATGCCAGGCGTCGAGGTCGGCCTGGTCGATATCGGCGTAGACACACTGCTGCTCGACCACGAACACGGCGCTGCGCGCTTCGAGGATCGCGTGGACCTCGCGTGCGGACAACGCATCGAACGCGCGCCAGCGCCATTCGAGCGCGGCGAGCGAGGGGGAAGACGACGGTGCGGAAGTGGATGAAGACATGCGACTGGTCCAAAAAACAGCACGCGCCCGGGTGGGCGCGCTCGAATGGTCATTATGCCCGCCGCGCGGCTGCCTGGGCAGGCGGCGGTTCGGGTTCGGCTACTGCCCTGCCCTTGCCGAACCGCCGCCGCGAGGGCCCGGACTCAAACCCGGGATCAAACCCGGACTCAGGCCGGCATCCCGCCGAAGCGGCCGCTGTTGAAATCGTCCACCGCCTGACGGATTTCATCCTCGCTGTTCATCACGAACGGGCCATAACCGACTACCGGCTCGTCGATCGGCTCGCCACTCAGCACCAGCAGCGTCGCGTCGTTGTTGGCCTCGATCTCCATCGCACCGCCTTCGCGCGACAGATGCACGACCTGCGCCTCGCGCGCCACTTCGCTGCCGTTCACCAGCACCGTGCCGCGCAGCACGGCGAGCGCGAGCGTCCGGCCGTCCGCGATGTCGAAACGCGCCTGGCCGCCGGCCTTGAGACGCACGTCCCACACGTCGATCGGCGTGAAGGTGCGCGCCGGGCCGCGATGGCCGTCGAACTCGCCGGCGATCACCCGCACCCGGCCCGCGTCGCCCGGCAGCGGCACCGACGGGATCTCGGCATCGCGCAAGGTCTGATAGCCGGGCTCGGCCAGCTTGTCCTTGGCGGGCAGATTCACCCACAACTGCACCATTTCGAGCGCGCCGCCACGTTTCGCGAACGCGTCCGAATGGAATTCCTCGTGCAGGATGCCGCCCGCGGCCGTCATCCACTGCACGTCGCCGGGGCCGATGTGGCCGCCCGCGCCGGTCGAATCGCGGTGATCGACCTCGCCGTCGTAGACGATCGTCACGGTCTCGAAGCCGCGATGCGGATGCTGGCCGACGCCGCGCCGGTGCGTGGTCGGTTCGAACTGCGCCGGGCCGGCGTAATCGAGCAGCAGGAACGGGCTCAGGTGCGTGCCGGTGCTGTGATAGCTGAACAGCGAGCGAACCGGGAAGCCATCCCCGACCCAATGCGGACGCGGGGCGCTATAGGTGCCGACGATTTGTTTCATCTGGACTCTCCTTGATCTGCGTGCCCGAACCGGTCTGTCCGGGCGATGGGAGAAGCATAGGATCGGAACGATTGGAGCGGTAGTATGGGAAAATCACACTCAGCGTTCTACTGGGTGAACGATGATGCGGGATTTGAACGATCTCTACTTCTTTGTGCAGGTGGTCGACCACGGCGGCTTCGCGCCGGCCGGGCGAGCGCTGAACATGCCGAAATCGCGCCTGAGCCGGCGCATCGCCGAACTCGAGGAACGGCTCGGCATGCGTCTGATCCAGCGCTCGACGCGGCGCTTTGCCGTGACCGAGACCGGCGCCACCTATTACGCGCATTGCCGCGCGATGCTGGTGGAGGCCGACGCCGCCGACGAAGCCGTGGCGTTGCTGCACGCCGAGCCGCGCGGCATCGTGCGCATGACCTGCCCGATCGCGCTGCTCGACGCGCTGGTCGGCCCGATGTTGGCCGCCTTCATGGCGCATTGCCCGCACATCGAGATCCATCTGGAGGAAACCAACCGGCGCGTCGATGTGGTGGGCGAAGGCATCGACGTGGCGCTGCGCGTGCGGCCGCCGCCGCTCGAAGACAGCGACCTCGTGCTGCGCCGGCTCGTCGAGCGCGGCCAGTGCCTGGTCGCCAGCCCGGCGCTGCTCGCGCGCCACCCGTTGCCGCGCGTGCCGGCCGATCTGGCCGCGCTGCCGAGCCTCGCGCTCGGACTGCCTCAGGACGATCACGCCTGGGCCTTGCGTGGGCCGGACGGCGTGCAGGCCACCATTCCGCACCGGCCGCGCTTCGTCACGCGCGGCATGTTCGCGCTGCGCGAGGCGGCCGTGTCGGGCGTCGGCGTGGTGCAACTGCCGACCATGATGATTCGCGAGGCGGTGGCGCGCGACGCACTGCGCGTCGTGCCGCCCGACTGGGCGCCGCGCCGCGAGATCGTGCATGCCGTGTTCGCGTCGCGGCGCGGGCTGCTGCCGGCCGTGCGTGCGCTGGTCGATTTTCTGGCCGACCGGTTCGCCGAACTCGAGCCCGACTGAAGCACGCGATATGTCCCCGGCGGCCATTGGCAGCGCGGCGCGCCGATTTCTTTTAGACTGCGCGGACGCGCGGCATTCGCTGCGCATTCCGTATTTTTCGTGCTTCCGATCATGTTCGAACTTTCCGATTCCCTGCCCGCCTCGAAACCCGCGCTGTACGACACGCTCGTCGCGCAAGCGCGCTCGCTGATCGAAGCGGAAACGGATCTCGTCGCCAACGCGGCGAACTTCTCGTCGCTCGTCTATCACTCGCTCGATGGCCTGAACTGGGCCGGCTTCTATTTCTACGACGGCACCGAGCTGGTGGTCGGCCCGTTCCAGGGCAAGCCGGCCTGCGTGCGAATTCCGCTCGGCCGCGGCGTATGCGGCACCGCCGCGCAATCGCGCGCTACCCAGGTGGTGCGCGACGTGCACGAATTCCCGGGCCACATCGCCTGCGATTCGGCTTCGCAATCGGAAATCGTGGTGCCGCTGGTGGCCGCCGACGGCACGCTGATCGGCGTGTGGGACGTCGACAGCCCGAATCTCGCGCGCTTCGACGAAGCCGATCGTACCGGCATGGAAGCGCTGTGCCGCGTGTTCGTCGAGCTGGCCTGGGAGCGGCGCGTCAAACGCTGACCCGCTGCGCGTGTATCGGCCCGCTCGATCGGACAGCCCCTGACGGGGCTGTTTTCATTTGGGCGCGGCCGGTTTCAGGTGCGGCCGGCTCAGGCACGGCCAGCTTCAGATGTGGCCCGTTTCGATCCGGACTGCGAAAAATTCCTGCGCGAAGCCCACAATATCCGCGCGTGCCGTCCGTCTTCAGGCACATGGATTCGCCACTCAGCCCCGACCCGATGAACGAACGAGACCGCGACATGACCGCGACGATCGTGCAGGAACGCACGAGGCTCGGGAATTTCATCCGCCGCCGCGTGCGCGATCCGAACGATGCCGAGGACATTCTCCAGGACGTATTGCACGAATTCGTGCAGGCCTACCGCCTGCCCGCGCCGATCGAGCAGGCCAGCGCGTGGCTGTTCCGCGTGGCCCGCAACCGCATCATCGACCGCTTCCGCAAGAAGAAGGAGCAGCCGATCGTCGACTTCACCGACGACGATGCCGATGACGGCGACACCCGGCTCGATCTCGCCCTGCCCGCCCACGATGCCGGCCCGGACGCGCTGTATGCGCGCAGCGTGCTGCTCGAGGCCTTGCAGGCCGCGCTCGACGAATTGCCGGCGAACCAGCGCGAAGTGTTCGTCGCGCACGAACTCGAAGGACGAAGTTTCAAGGACATGGCGGCCGACAGCGGCGTGGCGATCAACACGCTGCTCGCGCGCAAGCGCTATGCGGTTCTGCATCTGCGCTCGCGGCTGCAGGCCACGTATGACGAACTCGATATTTAGGAGTGAAACGATGCGATACGGAATCAGATGGATCGGCAAGCTTGCCTTTGTGGTGGTAGCGATCGGCGTGCTCGGCTGGGCCGTGATGGGCTTGTGGAACTGGGTGGTGCCGGCGCTGTTCGACGGCGCGCGCGTGATCGATTTCTGGCACGCGCTCGGGCTGCTCGTGTTGAGCCGGATCCTGTTCGGCGGCTTTCGCGGCCACGGCGGCGGCTGGCGGCACAAGAAGCGCTATTGGGAGAAGTGGGAAGCCATGACGCCCGAGGAACGCGAGCAATTCCGCTCCACGTGGCGCAGCCGGCGCTGCGGCGCACCGAAGGGAGAATGAGATGACGCGTACCCCGGCGGCTTCGGCCGCGAACTGCAAGCAGGCGCCGGGCGTGATCGTGCCCGTCGTCGATCTGCGACGTTGCGAGGGCAAGGGCGATTGCCTCGACGTGTGCCCGGAGAACGTGTTCGAGATCCGGCGTATCGATGACGCCGATTACGGTGCGCTCGGTTTGATGAATCGCTTCAAGCTGCGTGTGCACGGCATGAAGGTGGCGTATACGCCGAACGCGGATGCGTGCCGGGCTTGCGGGCTGTGCGTGACGGCTTGCCCGGAGCGGGCGATCAAGCTGGCGCGGGCGGGTTAAAGCTTGTCCGACTGGGCCCGCAGCCGGCCACGGGGCTCGATCGCTCGCCCGGTCACAACCCGAACCGTTCCTGTAAAAACGGCAGCAGGCGTTGCGCGATCCATTCGTGGGTGTGCGTCGTGGGGTGCAACGTGTCCCAGAACACGAAGCGCGACGGATCGTGGCAGTCGGCACGCGGCGACTGAGTCCTCATATACTGGATTGTCGACGGATGGGCAATGTTGAGGCACGATCGCGCGACATCGTCAAAACCGTATTGATCCGGATGATTCAACAAGTCGTTGAATGCCGCGTAGGTATCGAACACCTCGATCCGCAGCGCCGCACCGTAGTGCTCACGCAGCTTCGTCGCGGCGTCAACAAGCCGCCGGTTATAGTCTTTCACCTGTTCGGCCATGCGCGACGCATCGCTACGCGCCGACACTGCCGGGGCGCGGGACACATCAGGCAACTGCACGAGCAGAATGTTCGTGGCACCGGCCGCGGCGAGCCGGTCCAGGCTCTTGCGCAAGCCATTCGCCGCCGCTTCCGAGGTGAGGCCGTAATTGACCAGATCGTTCGCGCCTGCAAAAACCATGAACAGTGTGTTGCCTGGCCGATAGTCGGGAGCCCGATCCATATATTGCTGCCATGAATCGACCTGTTGGGCGATGCCGGGCACGACGAGATACTGATCGACTCCCGCGCCGCCCGTCGCCCAGTTGTACATGGGCAGACCCAGCGCTTTCGCCAGATAGTCGATCCAGACCGGCCCATTGCTGAAACGCCCGGCATGCCAGCTCGTGCGATTGGGAAGCGTCCAGTTGCTGCCGTTGAACATGTTCTGCGTGTCGGACAGACTGTCGCCGAATACGATCAGCTTGTTGATGCCCGCCGGCTGTTGCGCACTGTCGATGGTCCAGATCGAGTAATTGAGGGACCGCGCGTTGTTGGCCGCAACCGCCTGGATGAGTTCCGACCGAATGCCTTTCGACGTGAGCGTCTTGCGGCAAACGTCGGCGAGCGTGTCCTGTGTCGTCGTGCTGTAGAACATGTTTTTCATCCGGGCGACGCCGTCTGCCCACCAGTAGCCGTCGACGCGATACCAGTCCCCGCTGCGAGGATCGAGTGCCCATTCATACGTCGACTTCGGCTTGAGCGGATTCGCATCGATCCGATACCAGCAACGTAAATAGGTGTAGGTATCCGCACCGCGTCGTGCCGCCCGCGTCGATGCGACAGGCGCAGTGGGCACGGCGCGAGTCGCGGCGGGCACGTTGAGCGGGCCGGCCGGCGACAGTGTCGTGTCGCCGGTCGGCATCGGCTGCGAGATCGGCTCCGGCGAAGCATGTGCAATCGCAACGGAAAGCTGTGAGGCAACGAAAAATGCGGATATTACGGCACGACGAGCGAATAAAACTGAACGAGAATAATGCATGACGTTTTGAAGATGATGGGAGTTGAAAAATCGACACAAGCACTTGTGCCCGAATACCGCCCCCATGAGAGGCAGCTCAACGGCCACGGCCAGGCTACCCTTTCCACGTCGCAGGCCCGACAATCGCATGCAGCGCGATTGAACGAAAACCATTTCGGAATAGTCATGCGATATTCGAACCCAATGCCCATGCAATTGAACACGAACCTGGAATCAAATTCAGGCTGACAAAATTCAAGACCCTTGTCTTCGACAAAGACAATATCCGGACAGGCCAGATCCTGCCAATCGGACCGGTTATCGTTAGTGCGAGTCGGGCAGCAACTGTGGAAACAAAGGCCCTCGGATCGATACCATGGCGGAACGTACGGTATTCCCGGCGCTGGAATCCAACACGATTGCGGTCGGCTTTGGTTGCGTAGCGCGCAACAAGCCATTGCCCATCGGGACATCAGGACGATATTGGAATGTACCCACCGATATTTGGAAGATACGAAAATCATGCAGCCTCATGGTGTCATCCATGACTTAAATGCTTTTCCCCTGAAAACGAGCGTTCACGACATCATACATTGATGCCAACTCATAATTTTATAAATACATCTTAGATATGATCGCGCATCTTTCACGCCACGCAAAGACTAACCGACGCACTTCAAATCGACAAGCGCAATGAACTCTCACACGCAATCCAAATCTCACAAAATATCAATAAATTGATATCCATCAAAAACAGCATGTAATCTCTAAAATCACCCGCCACCTGTCAACAAAAATTCCCATCGATAATTCAATACTATCGACACCCGAATTACTTACATGTGAATGCGGTCACCATACCGACCTCGCTTTTCGGAACAGTTGGGATTCAGGAAAGCGGCTTTCCGAAGAGATATGGGCGTCGTGAGGCGAACAAGCACGTCATCACAATGCTGCGCGAGGCATAGGATCAGTGTCATCAGTCCATAGAATTTCGGAGCGGCATGGGCGCGACGATGGGAACGGGTCGAGCCAGCCTGATGGGGAAATTGCGGGGCTCGCATTGGCATAGCGAGCTCTCGAATCGGACATGACGAGCCCAACGCAGATGGTGGCGGGAGCACGCTCGATGCGAGCGGTGACTTACGCAACCGGCGGGACGCCTGTTGGAATGATGAGCGTATTCGCCAGTTCGGAGGCAGCCCGACACGGCATGATCAATCGATACGCCGGTACTGGACACGCGATGGACTCCGTGCGAGGTGAAGGCCGGAACGACACCGGCATGGCGTCGGACACGCCGGACAGCCGCGGCAAGACCGCGCGAACGAAAGCTTCACCGAGACATTGCGACGGATGCATGAGCCAGCAACAGGGCCGGCCGGCCCTACGAGACAGAAAAAGAAAAGCCCCGCATTTGCGGGGCTTTTCTTTACAACTTGGAGGCGCGAGCCGGAGTCGAACCGGCCTACACGGCTTTGCAGGCCGCTGCATAACCGCTTTGCTATCGCGCCAAAAGCGGACTGCCGAATCGTCACGAAATGCTGCCCGCAACGACCGCAGCTTTTTTTGCTCCGCAGATTCACTTTGGAAATCTGCCAAACAAAAAGGGAAGCGTGGCTTCCCCTTGTTTTGGAGCGGGAGACGAGTCTCGAACTCGCGACCTCAACCTTGGCAAGGTTGCGCTCTACCAACTGAGCTACTCCCGCATTACCTGCTACGCAGGCTTTGCCGAACCACAATGCGACTGCTGATTCAACAAAACACCGCTTGAATCTGGAGCGGGAGACGAGTCTCGAACTCGCGACCTCAACCTTGGCAAGGTTGCGCTCTACCAACTGAGCTACTCCCGCATTGTGCTGCTTACTGCTGCCATCTCCGCGCTACCGCTTCGTTCGCTGCTGCGTTCGTTTCAGTGCAGCGGAGAAATGAGATTATGTAGAACCTGTTTCAGAGTGTCAAGCGTTTTTCGCACCCTTTTTCTCGACACCCCGGTAAAGCTTCACATCGCACCGCCACGCTCACGAATCTGCGGCCACGCGAGCTTCATGTAGTACAGCATCGACCAGATCGTCAGCACCGACGCGAGATAGATGAGCCACAGGCCCCACACGCGGGTGTCGATGGTGATACCGCCCCCAATCGGCAGCGCGCCATAATACAGCAACATCGGGATCGCGACCATCTGGCAGGCGGTCTTGAACTTGCCGAGCGAATTCACGGCCACGCTCTTCGAGGCGCCGATCTGCGCCATCCATTCGCGCAGGGCCGAAATCGCGATTTCCCGGCCGATGATCACCAGCGCGATGGCGGCATCGATGCGCGAGATCTGCACCAGCACCAGCAGCGCCGCGGTCACCATCAGCTTGTCGGCAACCGGGTCGAGAAACGCACCGAACGCCGAGGTCTGGTTCCATTTGCGAGCCAGGAAGCCGTCGAACCAGTCGGTCAGCGCCGCCAGCACGAACACCAGCGCCGCCGCCAGGTTGCGGTGATCGGCGCTCATCATGACGTCCGGCAGATAGAACAAGCCGACGACGAGCGGAATCAGCACGATTCGCACCCAGGTCAGGAATATCGGGAAATTGAACGGCATGACGGGCTGGACGGGTAGAGGATGTGCAATTGTGCCGCGCCGCCCGCCCCGCCACAAGCCAGCAGGGTGAGCGCGCGGCGCTTCAGTGAAGCTGGCGGTAGATCTGCTCGGCGAGCGCGTGCGAAATGCCCTCGACGCTGGCCAGCTCTTCGACGCTCGCGGCCACCACGCCGCGCAGCCCGCCGAACCGCGCGAGCAAGCGCTGACGCCGCTTGGCCCCCACGCCTTCGAGTTCCTCCAACCGCGACGTCTGTCGGGTTTTGGCGCGCTTGGCGCGCATGCCGGTGATCGCGAAGCGGTGCGCCTCGTCGCGGATCTGCGCGACCAGCATCAGCGCCGCGCTTTCCTTGCCGAGTTCGAGCGACGGGCGACCGTCGGCGAAGATCAGCGTTTCCAGGCCGACCTTGCGCCCCTCGCCTTTCGCCACGCCCACCAGCATCGAGCAATCGAGGCCCAGCTCGGTGAACACCTGCCGCGCCACTTCCACCTGGCCCTTGCCGCCGTCGATCAGCACGATGTTCGGCAGCAGCGAAGCGGCCGCCGTGGCGTGCGTCGCGTCGCCGTCGATGCCGGCTGCGGTATCGGCCGCGGCCGCGTCGGCCGCCTGCTCGACCATCTTCTCGTAGCGGCGCGTCAACACCTGGCGCATCGCCGCGTAATCGTCGCCGGGCGTGATGCCGGTGATGTTGTAGCGGCGGTATTCGCCCGACTGCATCTTGTGATGATGGAACACTACGCACGACGCCTGGGTGGCCTCGCCCATCGTGTGGCTGATGTCGAAGCATTCGATCCGCAATTCGGCGAGATCGTCCGATTCGAGGCTCAGCACGTCGCCGAGCGCGCGCGTGCGCGCCTGCTGCGAACCTTGCTCGGACAACAAACGCGCCAGCGCGAGCCGCGCGTTCTGCTCGGCCATCGCGAGCCACGCGCGCTTCTGCCCTTGCGGCTGGCGCAGCACCGCGACCTTGTGGCCGGCCTGCTCGATCAGCAGGTCGATCAGCTCCCGATTCGACGGCGCATGGCTGACCACCAGCACCGGCGGCACGCGATTGCCGAGATAGTGCTGGGCGATGAACGCTTCGAGCACTTCGGTTTCGATCGAGACGCCGGCCGGTTCGGCTTCGGCTTCGGCTTCGGCTTCGGCTTCGGCTTCGGCGCTGGCCGGCTCGTCGGCGGGAGCCGCGCCGGCCTCGTCCGCCAACGCATCGACAGCGCCGTCTGAATCGGCCGGCATCGCCGCCTCGCCCGCATCGGAAGCGTCCGCCATCGGCCCCATCAGCGCCGCCGGATCTTCCATCACGGCGCCATCCACCTCGGTGTCCCCCGCCACGCCCGCCGCCAACGCCAACGCGCTATCGGCATGCGCCGGGAAATACGCCTTGTCGCCAAGGTGCCGGCCGCCGCGCACCATCGCCAGATTCACGCACACGCGCCCGCCCAGCGCCACCACGGCGAGAATGTCGACGTCGCTCTCGCCGCCGACCTCGATCGCCTGCTGATGCAGCACGGTCGACAGCGAACTCATCTGGTTACGCACCGCCGCCGCCTGCTCGAACTTCAGTTCGCCCGCGAACGCGTGCATCTTCTGCTCCAACTCCTTCATTACCTCGCTCTGCCGGCCGAGCAGGAAGCGCGATGCGTTCGACACGTCGCGCGCGTAATCCTCCTCGCCGATCGCGCCGACGCATGGCGCGGTGCAGCGGCTGATCTGATGCAGCAGGCAGGGCCGCGTCCGGTTACCGAACACGGAATCCTCGCAGGTGCGCAACTGGAACACGCGCTGCAGGATCTGGATGCTTTCGCGCACCGCCCAGGCGCTCGGAAACGGCCCGAAATACTGGTTCTTGCGATCGACCGCGCCGCGGTAATACGCCATGCGCGGAAACGCGTGCCCGGTCAGCTTCAGATACGGGTACGACTTGTCGTCGCGAAACAGGATGTTGTAGCGCGGCGCGAGCGCCTTGATCAGGTTGTTTTCGAGCAGCAGCGCCTCGGCCTCCGAGCGCGTGACCGTGGTTTCGATCTTCGCGATCCGCGACACCATCATCGCGATGCGCGGCGAGGGCAGCGTCTTGTTGAAATAGCTCGAAACGCGCTTCTTCAGGTTGCGCGCCTTGCCGACGTAGAGCACCGCGCCGCCCGCGTCGTAATAGCGATAGACGCCGGGCAGGTGCGGCAATTGCGCGAGGATCGGCTTCGGTTCGAACGGGGCGTCGGCCGGAACGGACGGATCGGCCTGGGGAGGCGTGCGGGACGAATCGGATGCGGGGGCTGTCATGCGGGATCCGGGCGCCGTGGCGCGCGAACAGGTCATTTAGAATCGCCAGTTTAGTGCATTCGCCCCGGTTCCTTCGATGCCCGACTTCCCTGCCCCATCGCCCGCCCGCCCCGACGCCTCCGGGCCGCCGCTCGCCTGCGACATCTTCTGCACCGTGGTCGACAACTTCGGCGATATCGGCGTGTGCTGGCGGCTCGCCCTGCAACTCGCGCGCGAACACGGCTGGCAGGTGCGCTTGTTCGTCGACGACCTGGCCACCTTCGCCCGGCTCGCGCCCGGCCTCGATCCGGCGGCGGCCAAGCAAAGGGTGGACGGCATCGCGATCGAGCATTGGGGCGAACCGGTGCATGCCGGCGACACGCTCGCGATCGCCGACGTGGCGATCGAGGCATTCGCCTGCGAACTGCCGGCCGAGTACGTGCGCGCGATGGCGCGTCGCGAACGCGCGCCGGTCTGGATCAACCTCGAATACCTGAGCGCCGAGGATTGGGTGGCCGATTTCCATCGCCGCCCGTCACCGCATCCGCGCTATCCGCTGCAAAAGGCGTTCTTCTTTCCGGGGCTCGGCCCCGGCACCGGCGGCGTGCTGAAGGAAGCCGGCCTCGATGCGCGGCGCGAGGCGTTCATGGCCTCGGCCGAGGCGCGCGACGCGTGGTGGCGACGCGCCACCGGCGGCCCCACGCCGACGCCCGGCACACTGGTCGTCTCGCTGTTCGCCTATGAAAATCCGGCGCTCGGCGCGCTGCTCGAACAATGGCGCGACGGCACGCAGCCGGTCGTGCTGCTGGTGCCGGAAGGCCGTATCGGCCCGGCGGTGGCCGCGTTCTTCGGCCTGGCCGGCTTCGGCGCGGGCAGCCACGCGCAGGCGGGCCGGCTCACCGTGCACGGCCTGGCCTTCGTCGCCCAGCCCGATTACGACGCGCTGTTGTGGGCCAGCGATCTGAACTTCGTGCGCGGCGAGGATTCCTTCGTCCGCGCGCAGTGGGCACGCAAGCCGTTCGTCTGGCACATCTACCCGCAGGCCGACGACGCCCACCTGCCGAAACTCGACGCGGCGCTTGCCCACCTGAGCGCCACATTGCCCGCCCCGGCGCGCGACGCCGCCGCCCGCTTCTGGCACGCCTGGAACGGCGCGGGCACGCCGGACTGGGCCGATTTCTCGGCTCACCGGGCCACGTTCGATGCGCGTGCACACGCCTGGGCGGACGAACTGGCGGCGGTGGGCGATCTCGCTGGAAATCTGGCGGATTTCACAAAATCTCAGTTAAAATAAGCAGTTATCCAACGGCGGACCACGCAAGCGCGTTCCGGCCCCGGTCAATTGCCTGAAACACGGCGCCCGGCGTGCGAAACGAACCAGACATGGCCCGCTTGCGTAGTCGGCCGTTGCGCGACATCAGGAAAATTTTTTGCACAGGACAGTTTTGATATGAAAACCGCTCAGGAACTCCGCGTAGGCAACGTCGTGATGGTCGGCAGCGATGCGTGGGTTGTCGCCAAGGCCGAATACAACAAGTCGGGCCGTAACTCGGCCGTCGTCAAGATGAAGCTGAAGAACCTGCTGACGAACGCCGGCCAGGAATCGGTTTATAAGGCGGACGACAAGTTCGACGTCGTCGTGCTCGACCGCAAGGAAGTCACGTATTCGTATTTCGCCGATCCGATGTACGTGTTCATGGACGCCGATTACAACCAGTTCGAAGTCGAAGCCGAAATGATGGCCGACGCACTGAACTACCTCGAAGACGGCATGGCTTGCGAAGTCGTGTTCTATAACGAGAAGGCCATTTCGGTCGACATGCCGACGGTCATCGTGCGCGAAATCACGTACACGGAACCGGCCGTCAAGGGCGACACGTCGTCGGGCAAGGTGCTGAAGAGCGCCAAGCTGGCAACGGGCTACGAACTGCAAGTCCCGCTGTTCTGCGCCACCGGCGACAAGATCGAAATCGATACGCGTACCAACGAGTATCGCAGCCGCGCATAAGTTTCACGCGATTGGCTTTAAAAAGCGCCCTTCGGGGCGCTTTTTGTTTGCCTGCGGCACATAATTGCATAAAATTGCAATAATCTAGCTTTTCAGCGTTGCCGCACAGAATCGGCATCAATTTGTATCTTCGGTAACTCTTTTGCTTTCAAAGGTAAATACCGTACGCTATTGCCGCCAAGGGACATAAAATCCGACGCTAATCAAACAAATAGGGCGTACAGCCCGTCACGAACGGCCGGCCCATTGAACATTCCGCACACCATGCCACACGCCCTCATAGTCGAAGACGATCCCAACAGCTTGTCCGGCCTGACGGCGCTGCTTGCCGCTGACGGATTCACGGTCGACACCGCCACCTCGCTCGCCGAGGCTCGTGCAGCATTGGCGCGGACCATTCCCGACGTGGTGCTGGTCGACCTGAACCTGCCCGATGGCAGCGGCTTCGACCTGCTGCAGCACCTGCCCCAGCCGCAGCAGCCGAACGGCGGCCTTCCGGTCATCGTGCTGACCGGCAATGCGACGGTCGAGAGCGCGATCGAGGGGTTGCGGCACGGGATCTGGGATTACCTGCTCAAGCCGGTCAATATTCCGCGGCTGCGCAGCCTGCTGGCGCGCATCCCGCGCCCGTACGAGCTGATCGAGGAAGTGCAGACGCTGCGCACCACGCTGCGCCGCCTGGGCCGCTTCGGGCCGCTGATCGGCCGCAGCGACGGCACGCAACACGTGTACGACATGATCGAGCGCAATGCGCGCAGCGAGGCCGCCGTGCTCGTGTGGGGCGAGGCCGGCACCGGCAAGGAAGCCACCGCCCGCGCCCTGCACGACCTGAGCCGCCGCCGCAAGGGGCCGCTCGTCAAGTTCGACTGCCGCGCCGCGCTGCAACTGCCGCGCGTGATCGAACTGGGCAGCGTCGTCATCGAAAGCATGTTGTTCGGCCGCGAACGCGGCAGCTACGGCGGTGCCGAACGGCGCGAGCCGGGCCTGTTCGAACAGGCCAGCGGCGGCACGCTGCTGCTCAAGGATGTGACCGCCCTGCCGCTGTCGATCCAGGAATCGCTGCTGCGCGCGCTCGATTCGCAATCGTTCATGCGCATCGGCGGCTCGGCCGAGATCGCCACCGATTTCCGCCTGATCGCCACCTCGCGCCGCCCGGCACGCGAGGCGCTCGACAACGGCACGCTGCGCGAGGATCTGTGGCTGCGGCTCGACGCGGCTTCGATCGCGCTGCCGCCGCTGCGCGATCGCGACGACGACATGCTGCAGATCGCCGAGGCGCTCGTCACCGACCTGAACCTGGAAGCGCGCAAGGCGGGCCTCGGCTCGGTCGACAAGCGCATCGCACCCGAGTTCATCCGCGAATGCCTGGCCTACGACTGGCCCGGCAACGTGCGCGAGTTGCGTGAACGCGTGCGGCTCGCCTACGAGGCATCGGGCGATTTCATCGAAACGCTGCGTGCCAACGACGGCGTGTTCGTGCCGGGCGCCGCGCTGAACGGCAGCAGCGTGCAGGTGCGCGTCGGCACGCCGCTGTCGGACGTCGAGGATCTGCTGATCCGCGCGACGCTCGACGCCGTGGGCGGCACCCGCCACCGCGCCGCCGCCCTGCTCGGCATCAGCCCGAAGACGCTCTACAACAAGCTGCAACGCATGAAGATGAACTGATGACGGATGCCGCGCGCAATCCGCGACGCGGCATCGGATCGATGAAACGACACGGGCCGCGCATTGCGCGGCCCGTTCTCTTTTTGGCGAAGCGCTTGCGCCGCCAGGCGCTCACCCCAGCGTCTCGCGCAGCAGCGCCGTGGCGCGCTGGTAGTCGGGGCGGCGCGTCAGCTTGTCCCAGCTCGACGGCTTGCCGCGCGGACGCAGCCGGCGAATGCGGCGCGCCGATTCCGGCGACACCTCGGCCTGCATCTCGTTGAGCACCTTTTCGGCCTCTTCGGGCTGATTGCAGACCAGCACCATGTCGCAACCGGCCTCGATCGCCGCGTCGGCCGCCTGGGCGAGCGAGCCGCCCGCACGCGCCGCTTCCATCGACAGGTCGTCGCTGAACACCGCCCCCGTGAAACCGAGCCGGTCGCGCAGCACGTCCTGCAGCCAGATCGGCGAGAACCCGGCCGGGCGCCGATCCACCTGCGTGTAGATCACGTGCGCCGGGATCACCGCCGACAGCGACAGGCCGAGCCAGTCGTAAGGCGCGACGTCGACCTTGAGGATCTGCTCGAGCGGCCGGTCGTCGGTCGGCAGCGCGACGTGCGAATCGGCTTCGGCAAAACCGTGACCGGGAAAATGCTTGCCGCAGTTCGCCATGCCGGCCAGCGCCAGGCCATGGTTCAGGCTCTTGGCCAGCAGCGTGACGACGCGCGGGTCGCGATGGAACGCGCGATCGCCGATCACCTTCGAGCGGCCGTAATCGAGATCGAGCACCGGCGTGAAGCTCAGGTCGATGCCGCAGGCACGCAGTTCGGCCGCCAGCACGAAGCCCACGGAGGTCGCCAGCTTGGTGGCGTGCAGCACGTCCTTGTCCCACAGCTCGCCGAGCCGGCGCATCGCCGGGAGCACCGTGAAACCGTCGGTACGGAAACGCTGCACGCGGCCGCCTTCGTGATCGACGGCGATCAGGATGTCCTCGCGCACCGCGCGGATCGAATCGGTCAGCGCGCACAGCTGGGTGCGGTTCTCGAAATGGCGCGTGAACAGGATCACGCCGCCGGTACGCGGATGGGCCAGGCGGCGTGCGTCGTCGCGCGTGAGCGTCGTGCCGACGACGTCGAGCATGACGGGGCCGGGAGTCGGTTTCATCGGGTCGGTCCGTGGAGAAAGAGGTTCAGTCGCGAGCCGGCGCGGCGTCCGGCGTTTCGGCCACGACGAAGGACACGGCGTAGTCGCGTTCGTCGCTGACGGTCACGCGCGCGCTGATCTGCCGCGCGGCCAGCCAGCCGGCCAGTTCGCCCGAGGCCACCACGTAGGGCTGGCCGCTCGGTTCGTTGAGGGTTTGCAGCGCGCGCCAGGTCATCGGCCAGCGCATGCCGAGGCCGATCGCCTTCGAGAACGCTTCCTTGGCCGAAAAGCGCGTGGCCAGGAACGCGATGCCGCGCGCCTCGGAGCGCTTGCGGCGCGCATGGAACACGCGCAGTTCGTCGGGGCCGAGCACCTTCTCGGCGAACCGGCCGCCGGTGCGTTCGAGCACCGCGGCAATCCGGCTCACCTGAACGATGTCGGTGCCGATCCCGTAGATCGTCATGGCGCGCTCAACGGCCGCCGTGACGGGCGGCCACGCGTGCCGCCACCATGATCGCCTTCATCTCGCGCACGGCGTTGTCCCAGCCCGTGAAGATCGATTGCGCGACGATCGCGTGGCCGATGTTCAGCTCGACGATGCCGTCGATCGCGGCGATCGGCTGCACGTTGGTGTAGTGCAGCCCGTGGCCCGCGTTGACCTTCAGGCCCAGCGCGACGCCCGCGTCCACGCCCGCCACCACGCGCTCGTATTCGCGATGCTGCGTGGCCTCGTCGTGCGCTTCCGCATAGGCGCCGGTGTGCAGCTCGACCACTGGCGCGCCGGCCTCGTGCGCGGCGCGAATCTGCTCGGCATCGGGATCGATGAACAGCGACACCCGCACGCCGGCCTCGGCCAGTTGCCGGCACGCGGCGCGCACGGCCTCGAAATGGCCGGCCACGTCGAGGCCGCCTTCGGTCGTCAGTTCCTCGCGCTTTTCCGGCACCAGGCAGGCGTCGTGCGGACGCACCTCGCAGGCGATGTCGAGCATCTCGGCCGTGACCGCGCATTCGAGGTTCATGCGCGTGACCAGCAGCGGGCGCAGCGCACGCACGTCGGCGTCGCGGATATGGCGGCGATCCTCGCGCAGATGCAGCGTGATCGCGTCGGCGCCGGCCTGCTCGGCGGCCAGCGCGGCGCGGATCGGATCGGGATAGGCCGTACCGCGCACATTGCGCAGCGTGGCGACGTGATCGATGTTGACGCCGAGATCGATGGCGTTCGGCGCGGTCAGGAAGAAGCTCATAGGTTTTGCAGGTCGATCAGGATCTGGCGCGTGGCGAGCGGCGTGCCGCCCAGATAGGTGTTGAGCAGGAAGCGCATCAGCGTCTTGCTTTGCGCGACGGTCTGCGCACGATGGTAATCGTCCTCCTCCATGTCGAGCAACGTCTGGCCCGACACGACCGGCCAATGCGACGGCAACTCGTGGTCGGCCTCGCGCACGCCGCGCTCGGGATCGAACACGTAGCGACCATCAGCTTGCACCGTGCGGCGCGACACCGTGCGGGTCAGCGCGCGCGCATGGCCGGTTTCGCGCAGCAGCACGCGCTCGAACGAGCGCAGCACCTGCACGGCCGGCTCGTCATGGGCGAGCCGCGCGAGCGTGAGAAGGTAATGCTGGAACAGGGGGGAAACGGATCTTCGCGCGCGCAGAACTTGACCAGCAGTTCGTTGACGTAGAAACCGCAGAGCAGCGCGTCGCCGCCCAGCGGCAGCATGCCGCCCACCCATTCGGCGCCCGTCAGTGTGCGCATCTCGGATTTGCCCGACCACGACAGCGACAGCGGCTGGAACGTCTGCAGCACGCCGCGCAGCGCCGAATGCGGACGCTTGGCGCCCTTCGCGACGAGCGCGACGCGGCCGTGGTCGCGCGTCAGCACGTCGATGATCAGGCTGGTTTCGCGATAGGGATAGCTGTGCAGCACGAAGCCGGGCTGCTCGGAAACGCGAAATTCGGATGCGCGCGGCCCGCTGGCGCGACGCGGCTTGCGCGCCGGTGCCGGCGCGCGGGGAGCGGGTTCGGATGGCACGGTGCCGGACGAAGCCGCCGTGGCGTCGGGCACGTCGGGCGCGGGATCGGCCAGCGACACGGGGACATCGTCGCCGACGCCGTCCGTCCCGTCATTCGTACCCATAGGCACGAAGCCCCGCTTCGTTGTCGGCCCAACCGCTCTTGACCTTGATGAAGGTCTCCAGATACACGGGGCCGTCGAACAGCTTTTCCATGTCGATGCGCGCCTCGGTGCTGATCTGCTTGAGCTTGGCGCCCTTCTTGCCGATCACCATCGCCTTGTGCGAATCGCGCTCGACCAGGATCGTCGCGAACACGCGCGTGAGCCGGCCTTCTTCCTCGAACTTGTCGATGATCACGGTGCTCGTATACGGCAGCTCGTCGCCCGTCCAGCGGAACACCTTCTCGCGCAGGATTTCGGCGGCGAGAAAACGCGAGCTGCGGTCGGTCAGGTCGTCTTCGCCGTAGATCGGATCGCCTTCCGGCAGGTAGGGCCTGGTGACCTGCATCAGCCGGGCGACGTCGTCGTCGCTCTTGGCCGACAGCGGCACCACTTCGGCGAACTCGCGCAGATCGCCCATGTCCTTCAGGAACGGGAACAGCGAACTCTTGTCGGCCACCCGGTCGAGCTTGTTGAGCACCAGCAACGTGGGCACGTTCTTCGGGATCAGGTCGAGCACCTTTTGATCGTCGGGGCCGAAGCGGCCCGCCTCGATCACGAACAGGATGGCGTCGACCGAGGTGAGCGTGGACGTGACGGTGCGGTTCAGCGTGCGGTTCAGCGCGGTGCTGTGGCGCGTCTGGAAGCCCGGCGTATCGACGAAGATATATTGCGCGTCCGGCAGCGTGTGGATGCCGGTGATGCGATGGCGCGTGGTTTGCGCCTTGCGCGAGGTGATGCTGATCTTCTGGCCGACGAGCGCGTTCATCAGCGTCGATTTGCCGACGTTCGGCCGGCCGACGATGGCGACCATGCCGCAACGGAATCCGGCGGGAGTAACGGGAGCGTTCATATCAGGTTGCTGCAATGCGTGGCGAGCCGCACGACGCGGCCCGCGACTGGATCAGGAGTTCAGTGACCGGCATCGGCCACGCGCAGGGGCGCGGCGGCGAGGTCGGTATCGGCGTCGTCGGACGGCCCGGATGTGGTGTCGCGCAGGCGCAACGTGCGGTCGCCAGCACCGGCGCCACGGACGGTGGTATCGGGCTTGTCGCCGGCTGCCGGCGCCGATTTCTCGGTGGCGGGCTTGTCTGCGGCGGGTTTATCCGTCGCTTGCGGCTTGTCGTTCGGCTTGTCGGCCGGTTTATCCACAGGCTTGTCGGACGATTTCACAGTGTCGCCGTGCGAACCCGCGCGAATCACGGCCACCGGTATGCCGCGCTCGGCGCCGCCGTCGGCCGGCTTGCCCGCCGCGGACGCCGTACGTTCCTTGCGTTCGGCCGGCGCGGCCCGCAGGTCCAGCGCTTCCTGCACGCCCTTCACGCCCGGCACGATGTCCGGCTCGCCCTTCGCGCGCGAACTCTTCGAGCGCTTCGGCTTGGCAGCGGCCATCGGGCGCGCCATCACCTCGTCGAGCGCCTTCTTCGCGGCGGCCTGCTCGGCGGCACGGCGGCTCGCGCCGGAACCCGACACCTTGATCTCGAGCTTCGGCACCGTGCATTCGACTTCGAATTGCTGATTGTGCGCCGCACCATGCGTGGCGACCACGGTATAGGTCGGCAGTGCGATCTTGTGGCCTTGCAGATATTCCTGGAGCAGGGTTTTGGCGTCCTTGCCGAGCGTGCGCGGATCGATGTGATCGAGAATCGGTATGTAAAGGCGCTTGATCACCCCTTGGGCGGCTTCGAAGCCGCCATCGAGGAACACGGCCCCGATGATGGCTTCGAACGCGTCCGCGAGAATCGACGGGCGGCGAAACCCGCCGCTGCGCAATTCCCCTTCCCCGAGCCGCAGGCCTTCCGAAATATTCAGGGCCTGAGCAATTTCGTACAGCGACTGCTGCTTGACGAGATTGGCTCGCACGCGCGACAGATCGCCCTCGTCCAGCTTGCTGAAGCGCTGGAACAACAGGGCCGCCACCGCGCAATTCAGAACGGAATCGCCGAGAAACTCGAGCCGTTCGTTATGCGTGGCGCTGTGGCTACGGTGGGTCAAAGCCTGACGCAGCAATTCCGCATTGCGAAATTCGTAGCGCAGCCGGCTTTCCAACTGGGACTGAGACATGAGCAGGAGTATAACGCGGCCGCGGGTGCCGTCGAGTGACGGATGCCGGGCGTGAAAAGGCGTGTCGAAGCGGTGTTACCGCGGGTTCTTGAAGTGATTTGCCAGCATTGCGCGTGGCCGTCGCGCAATGCTGGCCGAGATCGACCGGTGGCTCAGTGGAACGAGCCGATGCGCTTCAGGTCGCTGAAGTTCATCCAGATGAAGAACGCGCGGCCGACCACATCCTTGTCGGGCACGAAGCCCCAGTAGCGGCTGTCCGCGCTGTTGTCGCGGTTGTCGCCCATCATGAAGTAGTGGCCCGGCGGCACCTTGCAGGTCACGCCGTGCTCGTTGTACTGGCAGTTGCTCTTGTACGGGAAATCGTCGGCGCCCATCACGAACGGCGGCACGGCCGGGTTGTTCAGGATCGCGTTCTTGCGGCCGTCGATGGTTTCTTCGTACTGCTTCGCATAGTTCATGCGTTCTTCGTCGAAGAAATCGGGCAGCGGCGTTTCGGGCACGGCCTGGCCATTGATGGTCAGCTTCTTGTCGTAGTACTGCACGGTGTCGCCCGGCAGGCCGATCACGCGCTTGATGTAGTCGACCGACTCATCCTTCGGATAGCGGAACACCACGACGTCGCCACGCGAAAGCGGGCTGCCCGAGGTGACCTTCTGGTTCGTGATCGGCAGGCGCAGGCCGTATTCGAACTTGTTGACGAGGATGAAATCGCCCACCAGCAAGGTCGGCACCATCGAGCCCGACGGAATCTTGAACGGCTCCACCACGAACGAGCGCACCACGAACACCGCCAGGATCACCGGGAAAAAACTTGCCGTGTACTCGAGCCACCACGGCTGGCGCAGCTTCTCGTCGCGCAGCTTGGCGCGCGTCGCGTCGGCGTTTTCGTCGGCGAAGCGCGCCTCGACGCGCGCTTGCTGATTGTCGAACTCGGCTGCCGCTTGGTCGGCCGCCTTGCGACGGCCCGGCAGGAACACCAGCTTGTCCAGCACCCACGCAATCCCCGTCAACACGACGAGCACAAACAGAATCAATGCGAAATTCATAAAAGGATCAGTCCTGTTATTTGTCTTCGACCCGCAAGATCGCGAGGAACGCTTCCTGCGGGATCTCGACCGAACCCACCTGCTTCATGCGCTTCTTACCGGCTTTCTGCTTTTCGAGCAGCTTCTTCTTTCGCGAGATGTCGCCGCCGTAGCACTTGGCCAGCACGTTCTTGCGCAGCGCCTTGATGTTTTCGCGCGCGACGATGTTCGCGCCGATCGCGGCCTGGATCGCCACGTCGTACATCTGGCGCGGGATGATCTCGCGCATCTTCGCCGCCACTTCGCGGCCGCGATATTGCGACTGCGAACGGTGCACGATGACCGACAGCGCATCGACCTTGTCGCCGTTGATCAGCATGTCGACCTTGACCACGTCCGACGAGCGGTATTCCTTGAACTCGTAATCCATCGACGCATAGCCGCGCGAAGTGGATTTCAGGCGATCGAAGAAATCGAGCACGATTTCGGCCATCGGGATTTCGTAGGTCAACTGCACCTGGCGGCCGTGGTACTGCATGTTGATCTGCGAGCCGCGCTTCAGTTCGCACAGCGTGATGACCGCCCCGACGTATTCCTGCGGCATGTACAGGTTCACGGTGACGATCGGCTCGCGCACTTCCGCGATGCGGCCCGGATCGGGCATCTTGGCCGGATTCTCGACCTTGATGATTTCACCGTTGGCCTGCACGACCTCGTACACCACGGTGGGGGCCGTGGTGATCAGGTCCATGTCGAATTCGCGCTCGAGGCGCTCCTGCACGATTTCCATGTGCAGCAGGCCGAGGAAGCCGCAGCGGAAGCCGAAGCCGAGCGCCTGCGACACTTCCGGCTCGTATTGCAGCGAGGCGTCGTTCAGGCGCAGCTTTTCGAGCGATTCGCGCAGCGCGTCGTATTGATTCGCCTCGACCGGGTAAAGGCCCGCGAACACCTGCGGCTTCACTTCCTTGAAGCCCGGCAGCGGCTCCGGCGCCGGCTTGGCGACGTGCGTGACGGTATCGCCCACCTTCGCGGCCGTCAGCTCCTTGATGCCGGCGATGATGAAACCCACCTGGCCAGCCGACAGCGATTCGAGATCGCGCGATTTCGGGGTGAACACGCCGACATGCTCGACCGGGTATTGCGCACCGGTGGCCATCAGCTTGATCTTTTCCTTCGGACGCAGCGTGCCGTTGACGATGCGCACCAGCATCACCACACCGACGTAGTTGTCGAACCACGAATCGATGATCAGCGCCTGCAGCGGCGCGTCGGGATCGCCCTTCGGCGGCGGCACCTTGGCGATCAGCGCTTCGAGTACGTCCTCGACGCCGAGCCCCGTCTTGGCGCTGCAACGCGTGGCGTCGGTCGCATCGATGCCGATCACGTCCTCGATTTCCTCGATGGCGCTTTCCGGGTTGGCCGCCGGCAGATCGATCTTGTTCAGGACCGGCACCACCTCGACGCCGAGCTCGATCGCCGTGTAGCAGTTCGCGACGGTTTGCGCCTCGACGCCCTGGCTTGCATCGACGACCAGCAGCGCGCCCTCGCAGGCCGACAGCGAGCGGCTCACTTCATACGAGAAATCGACGTGCCCCGGGGTGTCGATCAGGTTCAGGTTGTAGACCCTGCCATCGCGTGCGCGATAGGACAATGCGGCCGTCTGTGCCTTGATCGTGATGCCGCGCTCGCGCTCGAGATCCATCGAGTCGAGCACCTGCGCTTCCATTTCGCGGTCGGAGAGGCCACCGCATACCTGGATGATGCGATCCGCGAGCGTCGACTTGCCGTGGTCGATGTGCGCGATGATCGAGAAATTGCGAATATGATCCATTCAGTGCCGATCAAGCGAAAAAGGCGCGCTCGACGACTGCGGAGCACGCCTTGTAAGTCGGTGAAAAAACAGCCTATTTTAGCCGAAAAGGCTTGGCAGAGGCGGCATTTTGGCCGCGCCCGGCCAGATAAGGCACGAAAACTGCAGGAATGTGTGCGGGGACGGCCGCTTGCCGGGCCGACCGGCGCCTTTACCGCGCCCCGCCGGCCGCGCCGCGCCGCAATAGCGCCGCGCGCACCGCGACCGCATCGAACCGGTGGCGGCACACCTCGGTGCCGTCAAGCAGCAGCACCGGGACATCCTCGTCATAGCGCGCCACCAGCGCGGGATCGGCGTCGATATCGACGTATGTCACCGCCACCTGAAACTCGGTCGCAACCGGGGCCAGCGCCGCGCGCAGATCATCGCACAGGTGGCACCAGCCGCGGCCGTAGAGGGTGAAGGCCACGCGCCGCGGTTACTTCTGGCGCGGACGCAGCGGAACGAACTGCGTGTTGTCGCCGCGCCGCACCAGCACCGCCACCATCTTCGACGGGTCCAGCTTCGACGTCAGGTCGACGAATTGCTTGGCGTTGGTGATATCGGTGTCGCCCACGCGAATCACGATGTCGTCGCGCTTGAGGCCGGCGCGCGCCGCCGGGCCGTCGGCCGCGTCGACGTGCACGCCGTTCGGCACCTTGGCCGCTTTCAGTTGATCGGCCGTCAGATCGCTGACCGTCAGGCCGAGCGCATTGCTCTGGCGCGGCTTGACCGGCTGGCTCGGCTTGCCGTCGGCGTTGCGCGCGCTCTTCTCGGCCGGCACTTCGGCAATCATGATCGGCAGATCGCGCGAGGTGCCCTTGCGCCAGATCGTGACCGTCGCGTGGGAGCCCGGCTTGGTGTCGCCGACCATGCGCGGCAGATCGGTGGCTTCCTCGACGTCACGCCCATTGAACTTGAGGATGATGTCGCCGGCCTGCACGCCGGCCTTGTCGGCCGGGCCGCCCGGCTCGACGCTGCTGACCAGCGCGCCCTGCGCACGCGGCAGGCCGAGCGAATCGGCGACATCCTTGGTGACCTCGCCGATCGCCACGGCGATGCGCCCGCGCGTGACCTTGCCCGAGGTCTTCAATTGCTCGGCCACGCGGATCGCCTCGTCGATCGGAATCGCGAACGAAATGCCCATGAAGCCGCCGGTCCGGCTGTAGATTTGCGAGTTGATGCCGATCACCTCGCCCTGCATGTTGATCAGCGGGCCGCCCGAATTACCGGGGTTCACCGCGACGTCGGTCTGGATGAACGGCAGGTAATCGCCGGTGTTGCGGCCCTTCGCGCTGACGATGCCGGCCGTGACCGTGTTGTCCAGCCCGAACGGCGAACCGATCGCGACCACCCACTCGCCCACGCGCACCTTGTTGGAATCGCCGATCGACACGCTCGGCAGATTGGCGGCGTTGATCTTGACGATCGCGACGTCGGTGCGCTCGTCCACGCCGATCAGCCTGGCCTTGAATTCGCGCTTGTCGGTCAGCGTCACGTAGATCGTGTCGGCGTCATCGACCACGTGCGCGTTGGTCATCACATAGCCGTCGGGCGACAGGATGAAGCCGGAGCCCACGCCGCGGTTCTGTTCGGTGTCGGGCGCATCGGGCGCGCTCTTGGGCGAACCCGGCGTTTGCGGCAGCGGGATGCCGAAGAAGCGGCGGAAGAACTCCGACATGTCGCCGTCGTCCGGGCCTGGCTGGAACGCGCCGCGCGGATCGACCGGCACGGTGGCCGTGGTGCGGATGTTGACCACGGCCGGGCCGGCCTTCTCGACCAGATCGGCGAAATCGGGCAACGCGGCGCGGGCCGCGGGCGCGGAAGGCGGTGCAACCGGCACCGATGCGGCAGCCGGCGCCGACGCACCCGAGGTGGGCGAAGCGGTTTGCGCGGCCAGCGACGCGACGGGCAAGCACGCCGTCATCGCCGCCGCGGCCGTCCAGGTACGCAGCGTGGTCTTGATCATGTCGGGGAACCGGGAGCTTACTTCGAAGGCTTGTATTCTATGGCAGCCGCGAACTGCTGCAACGTCGCCTGCGGCACTTCGCCCAGCAAGGTGATCCAGAAATCGCCGCTGCGCTTGACCAGCACATGGGTGGCGCCGGTGCTGCCCGCCCCTTCCTTGCGAGTGGAACCCTTTTCCACCGGTTCGATGAAGGCCGACACGGTAGCGAGGCCGTCGGTGAACACGGCCTGATCGACGGCGATCGGCGCGGCCTTCGGATCGCGCGCGGCCATCGGCCGGCGCACTTCGCGGATCTTGCGGAAACCGGCCACGCTCGGCGCGATCTTCCAGCCCTGCGCCTCGATGTCGACCGGCGCCACCGGCGGGCGCACCACGGTGCAGTTGTCGAGATTGCGGATGCTGTTCGCGATGATGGTTTTTTCGGCCGGGTTCGCGGCGCCGATCTGCAATTGCGAGAACGCCACCTGCTCGAGCACGTGGTCGTCGGCATCGAGCGTCTGCGTACGCAGCAGCAGGCCGGTCTTGGCGTCGGTCCAGAGCTTGTAGGCGAAGCGGTTCGCGTCCTTCGGCACCAGCTCGACAACCTGCGCGTCGATACCGGCCACCCGATCCTGGCCGGCCGGCTTGACGTCGTAGGCCGACAGCACCTGTTCGCCGCTCGCGCCGAGCAGCGACGGGAACGCGTCACGGTTCTGGCGACGCTCGACCACGCACAGATGACGCTCGGGCACGAACGTGACGAGATCGTCGTTATGACGCAGCAGCTTGCGCGGCTTGCCGTCGAGGCTTTCGATCTTCTCGTATTCGCCGCCCTTGGCCGCGACGTGGGTGATGCGCGACGACTGCACGTAATTGCCGCGCTGGAACACGAAGGTGCCGTCGTAGTTCTGAGCTTGCGCGGCCTGCTGAATGCGGTCCAGCCAGGCGGCCGCGGCTTGCGGGCCGGCGGCCGGATCGAGTGCGGGTTGCGCGATCGCGTGGTTGTGCACGGAAATCAGTGCGGCGGCGCACAACACGAGCGCAGGCAGCCGCGTCCAGCCGGAAGTGGCGCGATTCAACAGCAATGTCCGCATCGAGTTTATTGGCCTTGCGTCGTGACGGCGGTGCGAATGAGCGGCATCGAGCCCGACACGACGGGCTGCTGCGCGAATTGCTGGTGCGCTTCGAGGTATTGGTCGAGGCTCGCGTCGCGGATAATGTTCAGATCCTGACGGGCCGGCGCGGACACACGCTGCAGATCCTGCGGCGCCACCGATGCCACCTGCACCTGCGAGACACCCGGCTGGCCCGCGCCCTGCATTTGCGGCACGACGATCCAGGTGAACATGGCGGCCGCGGCGGCCACCGCCAGCCCCGGCACGAGACGGCGGCGCAGCGCGCTGCGCGGCGCCGGTGCGGCGGCCTCGACCGTCAGCGCGGCCGGCGCGATCAGGTGCGGCTCGGCCGCGAACGCGGCGGAAAACCGGGCGCTGAAGGCGTGGCTGACCGCCGGCGCGATCGCGAGATCGTCGGAGCGCAGTGCGTCGCCGATCGCGTGAAACTCGGACCAGGCGCGACGCTCCGTGTCGCCGAACGCGGCCAGGATCTGGCCGAGCGGCAGGCCATCGGGCGAATCGCCGTCGACCAGTGCGGATAGACGCTCGCGTTGCGAGCGGCCTTGCGAATGCGATTGCGTAGAGACCGACCCCATGATGCTCCCCATCTTCAATACCCCGTCGTGACACACGACTCTGTATAACTGGACCCCGTGCCGTTTCCGCACCCCGGGGCAGGACTTACCAGCGCCTGCCTTCGGGCGTGTCGAGAAGCGGACGCAACTTGTTGGCGATCGCCTCACGGGCCCGGAAGATTCGCGAACGAACGGTGCCGATCGGGCAGTTCATCATTTCCGCGATTTCTTCGTAACTCAGGCCCTCGATTTCCCGCAATGTGATGGCCTGACGCAATTCCTCGGGCAGCAGGGCCATCGCAGCGTTCACCGTTTCGGCGATCTGCTTGCTCATCAACATCGACTCGGGCGTGTTGATATCCCTTAGTTGGTCTGCGTCCGAGAAAGTTTCCGCTTCTTCCGCATCCGCTTCAGTGGAGGTCGGCGCGCGGCGCCCTTGGGTCGCAAGGTAGTTCTTGGCCGTATTGACGGCAATTCGGTACAACCATGTATAGAACGCGGATTCGCCGCGAAACTGCGGCAGCGCGCGGTATGCCTTGATGAACGCGTCCTGGGCCACGTCCTCGACCTCGGCGGGATCCCGCACGAGGCGCGAGATCAGCCGGAGGATCTTGCGGTGGTATTTGGAGACCAGGAGTTCGAACGCCGCCTTGTCGCCTTTCTGAACGCGTTCGACCAGAACCTGATCGATTTCTTTTTCACTCACCTGACAAATCCGTTAACTAGGGATGCAACGCGGAGCGCTATTGTACCAACGCCCACCGGCGCGCCGCGAAAGCGGCCGTGGCCCACGCACCCGCCGCTATTCGCGGCCGGCTCGCCTGCCGGCCACCGACAGCGCGCGAAACGCGCGCGGCTCGATGGCATCGGCCGGCACCAGGAACGGCACCGGCCGCCCGTGCTCGCGTGCAATCTCGAGCACCAGCAGCCGGTCCGCCCAATGCGTGCAGCGAACCACGGCACCGTGCGCGAGGCGTCGCCCCGAACCATCGTACACGGCCAACGCGCCGGTACCCGGTTCGAGCAGCAACGCGCACGGCACACGGCGCGCACTGATTTCACGCGCCACCGAGGCGAGCAAGGCAGCACTCAGCAACCCGACGAACACCGCTTCCACGCTCCCGACGAACGACGCTGCGCTCGCACCGGCAGCCGCCGCGCAAAGCACGACGAAGGCTGCCAGCACGACGCGCAGCGTCGTCGATGCACGCAGCGCGACAGGCTGCGTGCCAGGGAAGTGCGGAAGGGAGGGACCCGTCAAGCGATCCCGCTTCAGGCGCGCTTGAAAACCAGCGTGCCGTTAGTCCCGCCAAAGCCGAAGGAGTTCTTCAGCGCGACATCAATCTTCATGTCCCGCGCTTCGTTCGCGCAGTAATCGAGATCGCATGCCGGATCCTGATCAAAGATGTTGATGGTCGGCGGCGACACCTGGTTGTGCACGGCGAGCACCGTGAACACCGATTCGAGGCCGCCCGCGCCGCCCAGCAAGTGGCCCGTCATCGACTTAGTCGAGTTGACCACCATCTGCTTGGCGCGATCGCCGAACGCACGCTTGATACCGGTCGTTTCGGCCAGATCGCCAAGCTGCGTCGACGTGCCGTGCGCGTTCAGGTAATCGACCTGATCGACGTTGATGCCGGCGTTGCGCAGCGCAGCCAGCATGCAGCGGCGGGCGCCGTCGCCATCCTCGAGCGGTGCGGTCATGTGATAGGCGTCGCCGCTCATGCCGTAACCGCTGATTTCGGCGTAGATCTTCGCGCCGCGTGCCTTGGCGTGCTCGTACTCCTCGAGCACCATCACGCCCGCACCTTCGCCGAGCACGAAGCCGTCGCGATCCTTGTCCCACGGACGGCTCGCCGTCGCCGGATCGTCGTTGCGCTGCGACAACGCACGCGCGGCCGCAAAGCCGCCGATGCCGAGCGGCGACACGGTGGCTTCCGCACCGCCGGCGATCATCACGTCGGCGTCGCCGTATTCGATCATGCGCGAGGCCTCGCCGATGCAGTGCAGGCCGGTGGTACAGGCCGTCACGATGGCGAGATTCGGGCCTTTCAGACCGAACTTGATCGACAGATGGCCCGAGATCATGTTGATAATCGAGGCCGGTACGAAGAACGGCGAAATCCGGCGCGGGCCGCGATTCAGCAGCTCGGTTTGCGTGACTTCGATCATCGGCAGACCGCCGATGCCCGAACCGACGATCACGCCGATGCGCTCGGCGTTTTCCTCGTTCACTTCCAGGCCGCAGTCCTTCATGGCCTGCATGCCTGCCGCGATGCCGTAATGGATGAAGGTATCCATGTGACGCGCTTCTTTCGCGGGCAGGTAGTCTTCGACGTTGAAGCCTTTCACCTCGCCCGCAAAGCGGGTCGAGTAGTTCGTTGCATCGAACTTGGTGATGTTGGCAATGCCGGACTTCCCGGCGACGAGATTGGCCCACCCGTCGGCAACATTATTGCCAACAGGCGAGATCAGCCCAAGGCCTGTAACAACAACTCGACGGCGGCTCACGGTACCCTCTTTTCCATAGGATGACAAAAACAGAAGCCACAGGGGCCGCAGGAACCAGCCCTGCGAGCCCTGTGGCTGTTAGCGCGGCCGGCAAGCGTGCCGGCGGCGAGATCTGGCGCCCATGCAGCGTTTCGACAACGTTGCAAGTGGCGTTGCCTTGGTTAGGCCTTGACGTTCGCGCGAGCGTAGTCGATCGCTTGCTGAACCGTCGTGATCTTTTCGGCCTCTTCGTCCGGGATTTCCATGCCGAACTCGTCTTCGAGCGCCATCACCAGCTCGACGGTGTCGAGCGAGTCTGCACCGAGGTCGTTCACGAACGAAGCTTCGTTCTTGATTTCGCCTTCGGCCACGCCCAGTTGCTCGGCGACGATCTTCTTGACACGTTGTTCGATGTTGTCCATTACCCCTCCGAGGGAAGTTTGAGATTTACAAGTGCGCGCATTTTATCAGGTTTGATGCCTCCAAAAATGCGCGCCGGCATTGCGGTTCGACAGGCGCCGACAGCGCCTCCATCCGACATACGGCGCGGATGGTAAACGAATTCCGTTACGACATGTACATACCGCCGTTCACATGCAGCGTCGTGCCGGTGATATACCCGGCGAGCGGCGAGGCGAGGAACGCGACGGCGTGAGCGATATCGTCGGTGCTGCCGAGGCGCCCGAGCGGAATCTGGGTTTTCAGCGCGGCCTGCTGTTCTTCCGGCAGCGACTTGGTCATGTCGGTATCGATGAAGCCCGGCGCCACGCAATTGACGGTGATGCCGCGGCTGCCGATTTCACGTGCCAGCGCACGCGTGAGGCCGGCCACGCCGGCCTTGGCGGCCGCGTAGTTGGCCTGGCCCGGATTGCCGAGCGAGCCCACCACCGACGTGATGTTGATGATGCGGCCGCCACGGGCCTTCATCATCGGGCGCAGCACGCCGCGCGACAGGCGGAACACCGATTTCAGGTTGGTGTCGATCACGGCATCCCAGTCGTCGTCCTTCATGCGCATCGCCAGTTGATCCTGGGTGATGCCGGCATTGTTGACGAGGATATCGAGACGGCCGAATTCCTTGACGACGGAATCGATCAGCGCATCGCTCGACGCGGCGTCGTTCACGTTCAGCACCGCACCGCGGCCGGCCAGGCCGGCTTCGCCGAGCGCCGCGCCGATGCCTTCGGCGCCCGCTTCGCTGGTGGCCGTGCCGATCACCGTCGCGCCCTGGCGTGCGAGTTCGAGCGCGATCGCCCGGCCGATGCCGCGCGACGCGCCGGTGACGATCGCCACCTGTTTGTCGAGAGTCTTGTCCATGTTGTTCCGTGAATCGGATGAATCGGAATGCGTCAGGCGGCGACGAGCTTGAGCACGTCGTCGAGCGTTGCCGGATCGTACACGGCAGCGCCCGTCAGTTCGCCATCGATGCGCTTGGTCAGGCCCATCAGCACCTTGCCCGGCCCGCATTCGACCAGATGCGTGACGCCCGTGCCCGCGATATGCCGGACGCATTCGACCCAGCGCACCGGGCCTGCGGCCTGGCGCACCAGCGCATCCTTGATGGCGGCCGGATCCGACACGACGGCGACGTCGATGTTGTTGACCACGGGAATCTGCGGCGCGGCGATCGTGACACCGGCCAGGTAGTCGCGCAGTTGATCCGAGGCCGGCTTGAGCAGCGACGAATGAAACGGCGCCGACACCGCCAGCGGCAGCGCGCGCTTCGCACCCTTCGCCTTGGCGACTTCGCAGGCCTTCTCGACCGCGGCCTTGGTGCCGGCGATCACGACCTGCGCGGGCGCATTGAAATTGACGGCTTCGACCACGCCGGCCACCGACGCCTCGGCGCACACCGCGCGCACCGTGTCGTCGTCGAGGCCGAGGATCGCGGCCATGCCGCCCTCGCCGACCGGCACGGCGCTTTGCATGGCCTGTGCGCGGAAACGCACCAACGGCACGGCGTCGCGAAACGCAAGCGCGCCCGAGGCGACCAGCGCCGTGTATTCGCCGAGGCTATGGCCCGCGACGATCGACGGCGCCGGGCCGCCGGCCTGTTGCCAGGCGCGATAGCACGCGTAGGCGGCCGTCAGCATCACGGGCTGCGTGTTGGTGGTGAGGTTCAGTTCTTCGGCCGGCCCTTCGGCGATCAGCTTGCCGAGATCCTGGTTCAGCGCATCGGACGCCTCCTGGACCGTTTCGCGCACCACGGCGAGCTCGGCGAATGCGTTGAGCATGCCGACCGCTTGCGAACCCTGCCCCGGAAAAACAAATGCAAATTTCATCTCGTCCTCGTTTGATTCGTTCGAACGGCGCGCCGGCCTGGGCGCGCCCGGTGAAGCGCGGCTCCGCTCAGAAGCGGAACACCGATGCGCCCCACGTGAAGCCGCCGCCGACGCCTTCGACCAGCACGGTCTGGCCGCGCTGGATGCGGCCGTCGCGCACCGCCACGTCGAACGCGAGCGGGATCGATGCGGCGGACGTGTTGCCGTGTTCGCCGACGGTGACGACCATGCGCTCCTGCGGCAAGCCGAGCTTGCGGCAAGTGCTGGTCATGATACGGATATTCGCCTGGTGCGGAATCAGCCAATCGACCTGGTCGGGCGTCAGATTCGCCTTCTCCAGCGCTTCGACGGCCACCTTCTCCAGCACGTTCACGGCGAGCTTGAACACCGCCTGGCCGTCCATGTGAAGAAACGCGCTGCCCGCGATCACGCCGCCATTCACGTTGCCCGGCGTGCAGAGGATGTGCGAGTAGCTGCCGTCGGCGTGCAGTGCGCTGCCGAGGATGCCCGGCTCTTCCGAGGCGGACAGCACGACCGCGCCGGCGCCGTCGCCGAACAGCACGCAGGTGGTGCGGTCCTTGAAATCGAGGATGCGCGAGAAGGTTTCGGCGCCGATCACCAGCGCGTTGCGATGCTGGCCGCTGCGGATGAAGCTGTCGGCCGTCGCCAGCGCATAGGCGAAGCCCGAGCACACGGCCTGCACGTCGAACGCGGCGCCGCCGTTGCGGATGCCGAGCTTGTTCTGCAGCAGGCAGGCGGTGCTGGGAAAGACGAAATCGGGCGTGGAGGTGGCGACGATGATCAGGTCGATCGACTGCGGATCGATATCGGCCGCTTCGATCGCGCGCTGCGCGGCGATCAGGGCGAGATCGCTGGTCGTGACGTCGGGATCGGCGAAATGGCGCGTATGGATGCCGGTGCGCGCGACGATCCATTCATCGCTGGTTTCGATGCCGTCTTTCGCGAGGCGGTCGGCGAGCGCCTGATTCGTGACGCGGTTGGGCGGCAGGTAGCTGCCCGTGCCGAGCACGCGGGAATAGAGAGTCGATTGGGCCATTTATGCTTTGGAGGACAAACCGGCAGAAGGTTCGGCCTGCTGGCCTGCAGACGGTGCTGCCTGACCGGCCCCGCCCGCGTCGTGACCGCTTTCGCCAAGCGGCATCGCGTTTTCCGCCATGGCCCGGGAAAGGCGCTCCAGCACGCCATTTTTGACCGCATCATACCCGCGTTTGATAGCCCACTCAAACGCGTAGGCATCGGCGGAACCGTGGCTCTTGATCACCAGGCCGCGCAGGCCGAGCAGCGCCGCGCCGTTGTATTGGCGGTGGTCGACGCGCTTCTTGAAGCGCATCAGCACCGGCAGCGCGAGGATCGCCATCAGCTTGCTGGGGAGCGAACGGCTGAACTCTTCCTTGATGATGTTGGCGAGCATCTGCGCGAGGCCTTCGGACGTCTTCAGGGCGACATTGCCGACGAAACCGTCGCAAACGATCACGTCGACCGTGCCCTTGTAGATGTCGTTGCCTTCCACGTTGCCGCGGAAATTGAGCGTGCTGGTACGCAGCAGCTCGCCGGCGCGCTTGATGGTCTCGTTGCCCTTGATCACCTCTTCGCCGATGTTGAGCAGGCCGATGCTCGGGCGCTCCTTGCCTTCGAGCGCGGCGACCAGCGCGTGCCCCATTTCGGCGAACTGGAGAAGGTGCTGAGGCTCGCAATCGACGTTGGCGCCGAGGTCGAGCATCATCGTGTAGCCGGACGGATTCGGCAGCGCCGAGGCGATGGCGGGACGTTCGATGCCGGGCAGCGTCTTGAGCACGTAGCGCGACACGGCCATCAACGCGCCGGTGTTGCCGGCCGAGATGCAGGCCTGGGCGGCGCCGTCCTTGACGTGATTGAGCGCGACGCGCATGGAAGAATCTTTCTTCCTGCGCAGCGCGACCTCGACGGGATCGTCCATCGCCACCACTTCGGTCGCCGCGACGATCGACAGCGAAGGATCGTCGAGCGCCTTGAGCTTCTTCAGTTGGGAGCGGATGGCCGAATCGAGGCCGACCAGCATCAGGTGCGCATCGGGATGCGCACGGACAAACTTGACTGCCGCGGGAACGGTCACGGACGGGCCGTGGTCGCCTCCCATGCAATCGATCGTGAGCTTTACTGTCATGGAGTGCGACGAATTTCAGGCACAAAAAAGCGGCAGTTGAATGCCGCCTTCTTGTTGAGCCAGGAAAGTGTCAAGCGAACCGGGCGTCACGCGTGTCCCCCTGCAATGGTGCGGGCGGGCGCGACGCAAGGTGCTTAGTCGTTCTTCGTCTTGACGACTTTCTTGCCGCGATAGTAGCCGTTCGGGCTGATGTGGTGACGCATATGCACTTCACCCGTGCTCGGCTCGACGGCCAAGGGCGTCGTCGTCAGGAAATCGTGCGAACGGTGCATGCCGCGCTTCGACGGCGACTTCTTGTTTTGCTGAACTGCCATGACTAACTCCTAAAAATTTTCCGGATTCTAACACAGCCCGAATCGGCGCTATCCATCCAGGCACTCCCGCCCGACGCCTTCCCGTGCTCCACCTACGTCAGTGTTTCTTGTCGCCGTCCCGCTTCAGCGCTTCGAGCGCCGCGAACGGATTGGGCCGCTCATCGCCGGGCACCTCGCCGCCTTCGGATTCTTCATCGAGATCCTCGGTATCGGTGGCGGGACCGCTCACCCCCGATACGAGACTTTCGTGAACCGACGGACAGCTTTCGTGCTTCGGAACGAGCGGCAACGAGAGCAACAGCTCTTCCTCGATCAAGTCGACGAGATCGAACTGGCGCGAACCCACGATCACATCGACTTCATCGGTCTCATCGAGCGGAATGGCTTCCGCTTCTTCTTCGGTTGCGACAATTCGATACAGCATGTCGACATCGAAGGCCTGCTGGTAAGGCGCCATGCAGCGCTGGCACCCGAGCCACGCGAAGCCGTGCAGCGCGAGCCGCAGATACGGCTGGGCCAGCTCGCTGCCGTCTTCCTGCAGTTCCGCTTGCGTCGAGCCTTCCGCCTGCCACGTGAACGTGGTGTCGCGGTCTGGCGCGTCGGCCGGCACTTCGTTTAACATGCGCGGCAGTTGCGAGAGCCGCACCGCACCTGCCGATTGCCGCCCGCTGCGGGCGAATTCGAACAGATCGACGAGATGCGGATCGAGCGACACCGCAGGTTTGCCAGAAGAGGAATTCATGTGCGCTCCCGCGTGGTTCGCTTGGCTTTCACCTTGCTTTTGCCGACATCGCCGAACCCGAATCGACCGGCGGACCGAGACACAGGCCTGGCCGCTTTGCCGCTCGGGCCCTTGCGCCGATCGATCGAACCGATCAGCATCGCTGCCGATGAAAAGCGCAAAACTATATCCGTTTTATCTTTTCGAGTCAATCACTTAACCTGCCGCGCTGCGCAAGCCCGCGACGCCGCTTCCGACGCCCCATGATGACCACGTTTTCCCGCCCGCCCAGGCTGATCCTGGCGTCCAGTTCGCGCTACCGGCGCGAACTGCTCGAACGCCTGAAAATCCCGTTCGACGTCGTCACACCCGATCTCGACGAAACCCCGCAAGACGGCGAAACACCGGCCGACACGGCGCTGCGGCTCGCCGCCGCCAAGGCGCGCGCCGTCGCCGGTCAGCTCGACGCGCCCGACGGCGCGATCGTGATCGGCTCCGACCAGGTCGCCACCTTCGACGGCCGCCAGATCGGCAAACCGGGCAACCACGAACGCGCGCTCGAACAATTGCAGGCGATGCGCGGTCGCGAAGTCGAATTTCATAGTGCTCTATGCGTTTTCGACAGCCGCAACGGCCACACGCAGATCGAGGACGTGATCACGCGTGTGCGCTTTCGCTCGCTGTCCGACGCCGAACTCGATGCCTACCTGCGCGCCGAAACGCCCTACGACGTGGCCGGCAGCGCGAAATCGGAAGGGCTCGGCATCGCCCTGCTCGACGCGATCGATTCAAACGACCCGACCGCGCTGATCGGCCTGCCGCTGATCGCGCTGACGCGCATGTTGCGCGAAGCGGGCCTGCCGCTGTTCGGCACGGAGGTGCGGGCATGAGCGCCGGTACGCTGTATCTGATCCCGAACACGCTCGGCGACGGCGATGACGCGATGCTGGCCGCCGTGCTGCCCGCCGCCGTGCAGGCGCGCGCCGCCTCGCTCGGTTATTACATCGGCGAGAACGCCAAGACCACCCGCGTGTTCCTGAAGAAAGTCGGCGTCGAACGGCCGATCCAGGAAATCGAGATCCGCGAGTTGAACGTCAAGACGCCGGCCGGCGAGATCGACCGCCTGCTCGCGCCGATCCTGGCCGGCGCGGACGCCGGGCTGGTGTCGGAGGCGGGCTGCCCCGCCGTTGCGGATCCGGGCGCGCTGCTGGTGCGCCGCGCCCACGAGCGCGGCGTGAAGGTGGTGCCGCTGGTCGGCCCCAGCTCGATCCTGCTGGCGTTGATGGCCTCGGGCCTGAACGGCCAGACCTTCGCGTTCCACGGCTACCTGCCGGTCGATGCCGCCGCGCGCGCCAAACGGCTGCGCGAGCTCGAACAGCAATCGCGCAAAGGCAGGGAAACGGAGATTTTCATCGAGACGCCGTACCGCAACCAGGCGATGCTGGAGACGCTGATCGCGACCTGCGCGCCGTCCACGTTGATCTGCGTGGCGGCCGACCTGACGCTGGAAACGGAAACCATCGTCAGCCGCAGCGCGGCCGACTGGAAGAAGAAACCGGCGCCGAATCTGCAGAAACGGCCCGCGATCTTCCTGTTGCTGGCGAACTGACGGGTTTGGCCGGGCGCGCTGACGCGGTCCGGCCAAACGCATTGCCGGCGATCAGCGCAGCGTGATGCCGCCCGCCGACAGCGCCGACTTCACCGCCCCGCCCCCGATCGCCGCGCCGAACTTGCGCGCCACGCGGTTGCCGAGGCTTTCCTTGACTGTGTAATCGACGATATCGGGCGCCTTCAGCACGTCGCGCGCAACGCTGTCGGTGGTGCCGAAGCCGTCGGCCAGCCCCAGTTCGACGCTCTTCGCGCCAGTCCAGAACAGGCCCGAGAACAGATCCGGCGAATCGTGCAGGCGCTTGCCGCGGCCATCCTTCACGGCCTTGATGAACTGCGCGTGGATCTCGTCGAGCATCTCCTGCGCGTGCGCGTCCATCTTCGGCGTTTCCGGCGAGAACGGATCGAAGAAGCCCTTGTTCTCGCCCGAGGTGTGCAGGCGGCGCTGGACGCCGAGCTTGTCCATCAGCCCCGTGAAGCCGAAGCCGTCCATCAGCACGCCGATCGAGCCGACGATGCTGGCCTGATTGACGTAGATGCGATCGGCCGCCGCTGCGATGTAGTAACCGCCCGAGGCGCACATGTCGCTGACCACCACGTAGAGCGGCTTGGCCGGGTATTTCTTGCGCAGCCGGTGGATCTCGTCGTAGACGATACCGGCCTGCACCGGGCTGCCGCCCGGGCTGTTGATGCGCAACACCACGCCGACCGTGCCCGAATCGGAGAACGCGTCGTCGAGCGACGAATTGATGTCTTCCGCGTTGGCATTGGTGCCGGCGGCGATTTCGCCGTCGATCGTCACGAGCGCCGTGTGGCGGCTGCTCGACAGCTTGCCGTCGTTGGAAAAATCGAAGATCGCGAACACCAGCCCGATCACCACCACGAGCCACAGGAAACGGAAGCCGATCCGCCAGCGGCGCGCCGTGCGCTGCTCGACGATCGCGGCCATTGCAATGCGTTCGAGCGCGGTGCGCTCCCAGGTGGGCTCGTGCGGCGGTTGGCGGCCTGCGTCACGCTCGGCGCCGGGTGCATCGGGGGGAGTCGTTTGGTCGGTCATGCGGGAAGCCAGTGAGGGTCGGGAAATCGGTCAGGAAGCCTGCGGCAGCAGTTCGGCGTCGGGCAGCCAGTAGACGGCGCGGCCCTCGGGCGCATCGCGCTCGTCCACCTCGACGGCCCGCAGCCGCGCGCCGCGGCACGGGCCGCCAACGCATTTGCCGGTATCGGGGGTATAGATCGCGCCATGGGTGGCGCACATCAGATAGAGGCCGGACGATTCGAAGAACTGGCCCTCGTTCCAGTCCAGCTCCATCGGCACATGCGCGCAGCGGTTCAGGTAGCCGTAGGCACGGCCGTCGTAGCGCACGAAGAACACCACGACCGCCTCGCCGCGCAACGTGGCCGGCACCCGGATGCCCGCGCCACCGTCGACGAGGGCCGCCGACGCGCAAACGAATACGGCCTCGCCGCTCATGCGTGTTCGCGCAGCCAGCCGGCCAGCGCGCCGACATCGTCGGCGAGAAAGCGCGGCGACAGCGCCGCCAGCGATTCGGCCGGATGCGCGCCGTAGGCGACGCCGATGCCGGCCGCGCCGGCGCTGGCCGCCATCTGCAGATCGTGGGTGGTGTCGCCGATCATGACGGTGCGCGCCAGATCCTGCCCCAGTTCACGGCCCAGTTCGTGCAGCATGGCCGGATGCGGCTTGGAGAAGGTTTCGTCGGCGCAGCGCGTGCCATCGAAAAAGCGCGTGAGCTTGGTTTCGTCGAGCGCGCGGTTCAGGCCCACGCGGCCCTTGCCGGTGGCCACGGCCAACAGGTAACCGGTGTCGCGCAACTCTTCGAGCATCTCGCGCACGCCCGCGAACAGCTCGATGCGCTGATCCTTCACCAGATAGTGGAATCGGTACCGCTCGGCGAGCTTCGCGTAGTGGGACGGATCGAGCGTGGGCGCGGCGATCGCCAGCGCGTCGCGCAGGCCGAGGCCGATCACGTAGCGCGCGGCGTCGTCGGACGGCGCCGGCAGGCCGAGATCGCGGCAGGCCGCCTGGATGCTCAGCGCGATGTGCGCCGTCGAATCCATCAGCGTGCCATCCCAGTCGAAAACGATCAGGTCAAATTGCTGTCGGGACATGCGGTTCATGCGCCGGAAGCGCGCAGTTCGTTGAGTTGGTCGAGAAAGCGCCGGCATTCGTCGGGCAGCGGCGCGTCGAACTGCAGCGTGTCGCCGGACAGCGGATGCACGAGCTTCAGGCGATAGGCGTGCAGGAACATGCGCTTCAGCGAAGGGCGCGCGTTCGCACGCGCCAACGCCTTGTTCAGGGCGAAATCGCCGTACTTCGCGTCGCCGGCGATCGGCAGCCCAAGGTGGGCCAAGTGTACGCGGATCTGGTGGGTCCGACCCGTTTTCAGCTCCGCTTCGAGAAATGCATAGCCGGGCCAACTGTCGATCAGGTTGAACACGGTGTGCGACGACACGCCGTCGTCCTGCACGCGCACGCGGCGCTCGCCGTCGGGCGTCAAATACTTGAACAGCGGCGCCTTGACGGCCCGCCGGCGCCCCCAGTCGGGCGCCCACTCGCCATGGCCGCAGGCGTAGTAGCGCTTGTCCATGCGATTTTCGCGGATCTGCTCGTGCAGCCCGACCAGTGCCGAGCGCTTCTTGGCCAGCATCAGGATGCCCGAGGTTTCGCGGTCGAGCCGATGCACCAGTTCGAGGAACTTGGCCGTGGGCCGTGCCGCGCGCATTTGCTCGATCACGCCGAACGATACGCCGCTGCCGCCGTGCACCGCCACACCGGCCGGCTTGTTGATGACGACCATCGCGTCGTCCTCGAACAGGATCTCGAATTCGGCGGCCGGCACCGGGGCGGCCTCTTGCGCGGCATCCGGGGTGGCGAGCCGGATCGGCGGAATGCGCACGACGTCGCCGTAGGCAAGCCGATACTGGGCATCGATCCGGCCCTTGTTGACACGAACCTCGCCACTGCGCAGGATGCGATAGATGTGACTTTTTGGCACGCCCTTACAGACGCGCAACAGGAAGTTGTCGATACGTTGACCGGCAGAATCATCACCGATCTCGACCATGGAAACCTGACCGCTCTCGACCGATTTCTGGGATATTTTGCCTAACTCATTCATACTGAATATAATTTTGCCGAGCTTTCCGCTGCGTGCGGCCGGATCGGCCGGTTTCGGGCGGATTGCGAAGGGCGCAAGCGCAAACCGCTATTTTACTTGCGCCAGGGGTCTGCTGCTCACCCTTGCATAAAAGAGAAGCAGCAAAAGTTGCACGCACGGCACTTCATCCCGGCAAGGATCGCGCCCACAGGCGGATTCGGTCGGAAGCGTGCCGCGGTAACGGAATGTTGGACAAAAAGAATTTAATTGGCAGCGGCAGGCCGGCACGATTCAGGCCGGCCGCGCTGCCGGTTGCGATTATGACGGCGTGCGCCACCCCAGGTTTCGCGAAGCGTGCGAAGCCGGCGACGTCAAACCAGGGTAGAACACCCCAGGCGGGAAAGTCGGGCTGGATTCGATACTCCCCGCTGCGGCCCGGCCGCAGCACATGCCGCCCAGCAGCGTCGCGCGCAACTTGCGCCGCGTACTGCGTGGCATTGCCCGGTTACAGGCTTAGCGCGCCGCATGGCGCGCGGAGTGGTCATCCGTGCTTTGAAGCCGCATTCGCAGGTGCCCCTGGCTGCCGGCCGGTCGTATCGGCCCGCGCCTGATCAGGCAATTCTCCCGCCATCGTTCCCGCTCCAGCGTGCTTGTGACAACACAACAAGGCGCGGCCTGTCTTCGCCCGCGTTCCGCCTGACAAGCGAAACGCGCCGCCGGCAGCGCCGCCTGGAGTCGTTCAATGAAACGCATGCTGTTCAATGCGACGCAGCAGGAAGAACTGCGCGTCGCCATCGTCGATGGGCAGAAGCTCATCGACATCGACATCGAAACCGCCGGCCGCGAACAGCGCAAAGGCAATATTTACAAGGGCGTGATCACGCGCATCGAGCCCTCGCTCGAAGCGTGCTTCGTCAACTACGGCGAAGATCGTCACGGCTTCCTGCCGTTCAAGGAAGTCGCGCGCCAGTACTTCCGCGACGGCGTCGACATGCGCTCCGCGCGCATCCAGGACGCCCTGCGCGAAGGCCAGGAACTGATCGTTCAGGTCGAGAAAGAAGAACGTGGCAACAAGGGCGCCGCCCTGACCACCTTCATCTCGCTGGCCGGCCGTTACCTCGTGCTGATGCCGAACAACCCGCGCGGCGGCGGCGTATCGCGCCGCATCGAGGGCGACGAGCGTCAGGAACTGCGCGAAACCATGGCGCAGCTCGAAATCCCCGAGGGGATGAGCATGATCGCCCGCACCGCGGGCATCGGCCGCAGCGCCGAAGAACTGCAGTGGGACCTGAACTACCTGCTGCAGCTCTGGCATGCGATCGAGGCAGCGTCGAAGAGCGGCCACAATGGCCAGCCGATGCTGATCTATCTCGAATCGAGCCTCGTGATTCGCGCGATCCGGGACTATTTCCAGCCCGATATCGGCGAAATCCTGATCGACACCAACGAAATCCATGACCAGGCCCGCGCCTTCATGGACATCGTGATGCCGGACAACGTCGGCAAGGTGAAGCGCTACCACGACGACGTCCCGCTGTTCTCGCGCTTCCAGATCGAACACCAGATCGAAACGGCGTACTCGCGCACGGTGCCGCTGCCCTCGGGCGGCGCGATCGTGATCGACCACACCGAAGCGCTGGTGGCGATCGACGTGAACTCGGCCCGCGCCACCAAGGGCGCGGACATCGAGGAAACGGCCACCCGCACCAACCTCGAAGCCGCCGACGAAGTGGCGCGCCAGTTGCGCCTGCGCGACCTCGGCGGCCTGATCGTGATCGATTTCATCGACATGGAATCGGCCAAGAGCCAGCGCGAAGTCGAGCAACGCCTGAAAGATGCGCTCAAGCACGACCGTGCGCGCGTGCAGATGGGCAAGATCTCGCGCTTCGGCCTGATGGAACTGTCGCGTCAGCGCCTGCGTCCGGCGCTGTCGGAAGGCAGCCATGTGACCTGCCCGCGCTGTAACGGCACCGGCCACATCCGCGATACGGAATCGTCGGCGCTGCAAGTGCTGCGGATCATCCAGGAAGAGGCGATGAAGGAGAACACCGCGGCGATCCATTGCCAGGTGCCCGTCGAGGTCACGGCCTTCCTGCTGAACGAAAAGCGTCAGGAAATCAACAAGATCGAGTCGCGCTTCAAGGTCGGCATCGTGCTGATCCCGAACAAGCACCTCGATACGCCGCACTACAAGCTCGAACGTCTGCGTCACGACGACGCTCGCCTCGACGACCCGCGCGCCTCGTGGAAGATGGCCGAGGAAGCGGCCCGCGAACTGGAATCGGAAACCGGTTACAGCAAGCGCGATACCGAAGCGAAGCCGAAGCAGGAAGCCGCCGTCAAGGGCATCACGCCGGCCAGCCCGGCGCCGAGCGCAGCACCGCAACGCGAAGCCGCCCCGGCTCCGGCTGCCGCCCCGGCTCCGGCCGCGATGGCCGCACCGGCCGGCGGTGGTTTCTTCGGCTGGATCAAGAGCCTGTTCGGCGCAGCACCGGCGGCGCCCGCTCCGGCACCGGAACCGGTCAAGGAAGCAGCGGCACCGGCCCGTCCGGCTCGCGAACGCGGCGAGAAGTCCGAGCGCGGTGAGCGTGGCGGCGATCGCAGCCGCAACGGCAACCGTCGTGGCCAGCAAGCCGGCACGCGAGACGCCCAGCCCGCCGTGACCGGCGGCCGTCAGCCGCAGCAACCGCGCGGCGAGCGCGAGGGCAAGGAAGCCCGCGAACCGCGCGAACAACGCGAGCCGCGTGAGGCCCGCGAAGGCCGTGGCAACCGCGAACCGCGCGAGGCACGTGAAGGTCGCGAAGGCCGTGAGGGTCGCGAAGTCCGCGAACCGCGCGAGCCGCGTGAACAACGCGAACCGCGTGAGGGCCGTGAAGCCCGTGAGCCGCGCGAAAATCGTGAACCGCGCGAACGCGCCGTGACGGCCGACGATGCAGCGGAAACGCCGCGTCAGGAACGTCGCGAACGTGGCGAGCGCGGTGAACGCCGCAAGGCCGTGCCGCACGCCGCCACGCTCGAAACCGTCAACCGCGGCGAAGCCCACGCCGAGACGGACGAGAACGCAGCGCAACTGGATGCATCGGGTGCGGACTTCGCCGCCGACGCCGAAGCCGGCGCACGCGACGGTGAAGAACGCCGCCGCCGCCGCCGCGGCCGTCGCGGTGGTCGTCGCGATCGTGAAGAAGGCGCAGCAGGCGCACAGGACGGCGTGGAAGGTTCGGAAAGCGCAGAGCAAGCCGAAGCCGGTCATGCCGAGCACGCACCGGTGGTGGCCGCCGTCGCAACCGTGACGGCCGCAACCGCCGCCGTGGCGGTCGAAGCCGTTGCCGCACACGCAGAAGCCGCACCGGCTCCGGCCGAAGCAGCAGCACCGGAAGCCCCGGCGCCGGCGATTTCGCCTGCCGCCGCGCTGGAAGCCGTCGCACCGGCCCCGGTCGTCGAAGCCGAACCGGCTCCGGAACCGGCGGTGCTGGCCACGCCGGCACCGGTCGAAGCCGCACCGGCCGCCGAGCCCATCCAGGCGGAACCGGCTCCGGCCTCCGCCGAACCGGTCACCGAAGCCCCGGCTCCGGTTGAAGCGCCCGCTGCCGAAGCCGCGCCGGTCATCGAAGCAGTTCCGGCCGCGGCCGAAGCACCGGCTGCAGTCGAACCGGCCGCGTCTCCCGCCGCCGCTCCGGCACCGGCTCCGGTGGAGGCCGCTCCGGTCGCCGCTGAACCGGCTCCGGCTCCGATCGCCGAAGTCGCGCCGCAAGTGCCCGCTGCCGTCGAAACGCAGCAACCGGCTCCGGCCGCCGCACCCGCAGCCGCCGTCGGCATCGAAGCCGCGCTGGACGCCGCCGGCCTGACCTGGGTGAACACGGATGCCGACAAGCTCCGTGCCGCGCAGGAAGCCGCATCGCGCATCGCCGCGCCGGTGCGCGCCCAGCGTGAACGCAAGGTGCTGCCGCCGGTCGATTCGGCGCCGATGCAGCAGGTCGAAACCCACACGCAACAATAAGTCGCACCGGGTTTCGCCCCCAAACCCGCCCTTCCGAGGGCGGGTTTTTTTATGCCCGCCGGATCACAGCGTTGACCGGCGGGGCCGTGCACCGCCGTCTGTGCTCTTTTTCTACGGGTTTCCGTGCGCCGGCCCGATCGGCGCGTTGCCGCTAAAATAGACGTCTGAACGTTCCCACGAATTCGCACCCGATTCATCCGCCATGTCCCGACGCATCATCCCGCTCATCGACGCCAGCAGCATCCCGGATCTGTCCGGCGCCCTGCTCGCTCCGAACGGCACGCTGCGCGATGCGCTCGCGCGGCCGCTGCGGGACCTGCGCATCTCGGTCACCGATCGCTGCAACTTCCGCTGCGTCTACTGCATGCCGCGCGACGTGTTCGACAAGGACTATCCGTTCCTGCCGCACAGCGCGCTGCTCTCGCTCGAGGAACTGGAACGCACGGCGCGCCTGTTCGTCGCGCACGGCGTGGAGAAAATCCGCATCACCGGCGGCGAGCCGCTGCTGCGCAAGAACCTCGAATTCCTGATCGAACGGCTCGCGCGAATGGAAACGGTGGACGGCCGTCCGCTCGACCTGACCCTGACGACCAACGGCTCGCTGCTGGCGCGCAAGGCACGCAGCCTGCGCGACGCCGGGCTGTCGCGCGTCACCGTCAGCCTCGACGCGCTCGACGACACGCTGTTCCGCCGCATGAACGATGCCGATTTCGCGAGCGCCGACGTGCTCGAAGGCATCTTCGCCGCGCAGGCGGCCGGGCTGGAGCCGGTCAAGGTCAACATGGTGGTCAAGCGCGGCACCAACGACGCCGAAATCCTGCCGATGGCGCGCCGCTTCCGGCACACCGGCGTGGTGCTGCGCTTCATCGAATACATGGACGTCGGCAGCTCGAACGGCTGGAACATGACCGATGTGCTGCCCTCGGCCGACGTGTTGAAACGCATCGACGCCGAATTCCCGCTCGTGCCGCTCGACGCCCACACGCCCGGTGAAACCGCCCAGCGCTGGGCCTACGCCGACGGCGGCGGCGAAATCGGCCTGATCTCGAGCGTGACGCGCGCATTTTGCGGCGATTGCACGCGCGCGCGCCTGTCGACCGAAGGCAAGCTGTACACGTGCCTGTTCGGCACCTCGGGCCACGACCTGCGCGGGCTGCTGCGCAACGGCGCGTCCGATGCGCAAATCTCCAGCGCCATCGCACGCATCTGGCACGCGCGCGACGACCGCTATTCGCAATTGCGCGGCACCAGCCAGGCCAAAGCGCCGGCCGAAGGCCATGCGCCGCGCGTCGAGATGTCGTATATCGGCGGCTGACCGCCGCTCCGCCACGCCCGTGCCGCCCTCCGATTCGTCCATGCCCCCGAGTGCCTCTCGGCACGCCGCGCTGACCGGCCTGCTGCTCGCAGGTGGCCAGGGTTCGCGCATGGGCGGCGTCGACAAGGGCCTGCAACCGCTGCACGGCGAACCGCTCGCGCAGCATGTGCTGCGCCGGCTCGCGCCGCAAACGGGTGCCTGCCTGATCAGCGCGAACCGCAACCCCGAGGTCTATCTCGCGCTCGGCCAGCCCTACGGCGCGCGCGTCGTCGCCGATGCCGCACCCGGCTTCGCGGGGCCGCTCGCCGGGCTGCTGGCCGGGCTGCGCGCCGCGCCAACGCCGCTGGTGCTGACGGCGCCGTGCGACACGCCGTATCTGCCGCTCGACCTGGCCGCGCGCCTGCTCGCCGCGCGCGAGGCGCACGCCGCCGAGATCGCCGTCGCCGTGTCGATCGACGCCGACGGCACGCGCCACGCGCAGCCGACCTTCGCACTGGTGCCCGCCGCGCTCGCCGACGACCTCGACGCCGCGCTGGCGGCCGGCGAGCGGCGCGTGCGCGCGTGGTACGCACGCCACACGGCCGTCGAAGTGCCATTTCACGACGAGCGCGCGTTTTACAATGCCAATTCTTTGCAGGAATTGACCCGCCTCGAGCGCGAATGACGCCGGCACGGCCATTCCGGCCCGCCGCACCCGCTGCCGCCGCAGCACGCCATCGCCCACCGGCGCGAACCGTCCGCCTCGCGGCGCCTCACCAGCCATGACCACGCATCCGTCGCCCGCCGCTCCGAACTCCGAAACCTTGTCCGTCGATGCCGCGCGCGCGCTTGCCCTGTGCCTTGCCGCGCCGGTCGAGGGCACGGAGCCGGTCGCGCTCGACGCTGCACTCGGCCGCGTGCTGGCCGAGGCGATCGCCTCGCCGCTCGACGTGCCGGCCTACGACAATTCGGCGATGGACGGCTATGCGTTCGACGGCGCGGCGCTCGTGGCCGCCGTGGCAAACGGCGGCGAACTGGCGCTGACGGTGGTCGGCACGGCGCTGGCCGGCCATCCGCATCCGGGTACGACGCCAGCCGGCGCCTGCGTCCGGATCATGACCGGCGCACCGATGCCGGCCGGCTGCGACACCGTGATTCCGCAGGAACGCGTCGACCCGAGCACACACGCCATTGCGCGCTTCGCGGCGAACGCCGTGGCGCGCGGCGCAAACTGCCGGCGCGCCGGCGAGGATCTCGCCCACGGCGCCATCGTGCTCGACGCCGGCCGCATCGTGCGCCCGGCCGACCTCGGCCTGCTGGCCTCGCTCGGCATCGATCGCGTGCTGGTGCGGCGGCGCTTGCGCGTGGCCTGCCTGTCGACCGGCGACGAATTGCGCGCACCGGGCGAGCCGCTCGGCGCGGGCGGACGTTACGACAGCAACCGCGCGATCCTGTTCGGCATGCTCGCCACGCTCGGCGTGGAAACGATCGACGGCGGCGTCGTCCGCGACGATCCGGCCGCGCTCGAAGCGGCGCTGCGCGACGCGGCCACGCGGGCCGACGTGGTCATCACCTCGGGTGGCGTGTCGGTGGGCGACGCCGATTTCACGCGAGACCTGCTCGGCAAGCTCGGCCACGTGCATTTCGCGAGCCTCGCGATGCGGCCCGGCCGGCCGCTCGCCTGCGGCCAGCTCGACGCCTGCGCACCGGGCGCTCGTGCCGCCCTGTTCTTCGGCCTGCCCGGCAACCCGGTAGCGGTCGCCGCCACGTTCCAGGTGATCGTGCGCGACGCGCTGCTGGCCTGCATGGGCGCGCAGCCGGAACCGGCCGCGCGCTACCCGGCCCGCACGCTCGACGCGATCGACACGCGCACGGGCCGCACCGATTTCCTGCGCGGCATCGCCACGCGCGACACCGACGGCCACTGGCAAGTCGCCCCGGCAGGCTCGCAAAGTTCGGCATCGCTGAAAGGCCTCAGCGACGCGAATTGCTTCATCGTGATCGGCGCGGCACACGCTCGCGTCGAAGCCGGCGAGACGGTCGAGATTCTGCCGTTCGCCGGTGCACTCTAAAATTCAATAATTCAATATTTCCGGCACTAGCACTTACGGGGCAACTCGACTATGAAAAAGCAAATTACCTCGATCGCGGCGGGGCAGACGGCCAAGGCGCTGATCCTCGTGTACCTGACGTTCAGCGTGCCGATCGTGCTGCTCGGCATTCTCGTCGCGTTCGTGCGTTACGGGTCGGTCGAGTTGAGCACGATCTTCAGCGCGCTGCTGCTGAACGCGATCATCGGCTTCGTGCTGCTGTGGATTGCCTGCCACGCCTACAACTGGGTGGCCTCGCGCTTCGGCGGCATCGAGATCGTGCTGTCCGACGTTCAGGAAGAAGCGTGAACACGACGGCCATCCGCGCCGCCCAACCCGGCGATGCCGCCGTGCTGGTCGCACTGATGCGCGAGTTGGCCGAGTTCGAATCATTGACGCATCTGTTCGTCGCGACCGAGGCCGATCTCGACGACGCACTGTTCGGGCCGGACCCGGCCGCGGGCGCGCTGGTCGCGACGCAAGATGGCGCCGTGGTGGGCTACGCACTGTATTTTCAGAACTATTCGACGTTCCTCGGCAAGCGCGGGCTGTATCTCGAAGATCTCTACGTGCAGCCGGCCTGCCGTGGCACCGGCATCGGCACGCGGTTGCTGCGCGCGCTGGCGGCCCTGGCGGTGGAGCGGCGCTACGGGCGCTTCGAATGGACCGTGCTCGACTGGAACCAGCCGGCCATCGATTTCTACGAACGGCTCGGCGCGACGGTACTGCCCGATTGGCGGGTGGTGCGCGTGACGGGCGAGCAGCTCGAAGCGCTGGCCAAGCCGGCCGACAACAACTGACACAAACACAAACGGCGCACCGCCCGGCGCGCCGTTTCATCACCCTTCCTCGTCCGGCCCCGCCTCACCGAGCAAGCCCGCGGCATCGTCGCCGGGCAAGGCCTCGACATCCTTGAGCTTGCGGCTCATCACGCGCGTGCGCTGCTCGGCCGACTCGATCGAGCGCGTCACCGTTTCGAGTTGCGCCTTGGTACGCGCCAGCACGTCGCCGAACTTGCCGAACTCGGTCTTGACCGCGCCCAGCACTTGCCACACCTCGCTCGAACGCTGCTCGATGGCCAGCGTGCGAAAACCCATCTGCAGGCTGTTGAGCAGTGCCGTCAGCGTGGTCGGCCCGGCAACCGTCACGCGATACTCGCGCTGCAGCAGATCGGTCAGCCCGGGGCGCCGCAGAACCTCGGCGTACAGCCCCTCGGTCGGCAGGAACAGCAGCGCGAAATCGGTGGTGTGCGGCGGCGAGACGTACTTCTCGGCGATGGTCTTGGCCTCGGCGCGAATCCGCATTTCGAGCGCGCGCGCCGCCTCCTCCACGGCCACGACATCGGCGCGCTCCTGCGCATCGATAAGCCGCTCGTAATCCTCGCGCGGGAATTTCGCGTCGATCGGCAGCCACACCGGCTGCGAATCGTGCTGCCTGCCGGGCAGGCGGATCGCGAATTCGACGCGCTCGCTGCGCTTGGGCACCGTCGCGACGTTCTTCGCGTACTGATCGGGCGTCAGCATCTGTTCGAGCAGCGCTTCGAGCTGCACCTCGCCCCAGGTGCCGCGCGTCTTGACGTTGGTCAGCACCTTCTTCAGATCGCCCACGCCGGCCGCCAGCGTCTGCATTTCGCCGAGCCCGCGATGCACCTGCTCCAGCCGCTCGGACACCAGCCGGAACGATTCGCCGAGCCGCTGTTCGAGCGTCGCGTGCAGTTTTTCGTCCACGGTGCGGCGCATCTCGTCGAGCTTCGCGGCGTTGTTCGCCTCGATGTCCTTCAGGCGCTGTTCGAGCGTGGCCCGCACTTCGCCGAGACGACGGTCGTTGGCCTCGGTCAGTTGCACGAGCTGCTGGTTCAGCACGGCGCCGAAATGGCGCAGCGCGGCGCCCTGCTCGTCGCGCGCCAGTTGCGCCTGCTGATGCAGGCCATCGCGCATCGTGTCGAACTGCTGCGTGTTGGCGGCCACCAGCTTCGCCAGTTGCTGCGCGAAGCCGTCGATCTGCTGATTCTGCACGGTGGCCACGCTCGTCATCTGTGCGGCGAGCATCTGCTGGAGCTGCGCGAAGCTGCCCGACAACTCGGTGCGCGCGCCGCGCGAGCTTTCGGTGATCTCGCCGCGCAGCGCGCGTTCGAGCCGCTCGGTGGCGCGAGCCTGCTCGTCCTGCACGTCGTCGAGCCGCTCGCCGAGCCAGCCGATGCCGTCGCCGGCGCGGCCCGAGCCACGCCAGAGCACCACCAGCGCGATCGCGAGCGCCACCGCCAGCACGACGATCGCGCCAAGCAACAACGGCATCGTCATGCGCGTGCCTTGCCGAGCACGTCGGGATTCACGGGATTGGGCGGCCGCCCCGCGCGCGGGCCGACGCCGAGACCCGCGATCAGGTTGTCGGCCGCGAGGTTCGCCATCGCGCGGCGCGTCGCCTCGGTGGCGCTCGCGATATGCGGCGTAATGACGATGTTCGGCACCTCGAGCAGCGCCGGGTTCACGCTCGGCTCGCCCTCGAACACGTCGAGGCCGGCCGCCGCGATGCGGCGCTCGCGCAGCGCCACGGCCAGCGCCGCGTCGTCGACGATGCCGCCGCGCGCGATATTGGTCAGCGTGGCGGTGGGCTTCATCAACGCCAGTTCGGCTGCGCCGATCGTGTGATGGCTTTCCTTCGTATACGGCAGCACCAGCACGACGTGATCGGCCTGGCGCAGCAGCGCTTCCTTCGAGAGATATTCGGCGTTCAGGTCGGCCTCGATCTCGGGCGCGACGCGCGAACGGTTGTGATACACCACGCGCATGTTGAAGCCGCGCGCGCGGCGCGCGAGCGCCTGGCCGATGCGGCCCATGCCGACCACGCCGAGCGTCGCGCCATGCAGGTCCGCGCCGAGGAAACTGTCGAACGACCATTTCTCCCACTTGCCGGCGCGCAGCCAGTGCTCCGATTCGGCGATACGGCGCGCGGCCGCCATCATCAGCGCCCAGCCGAAATCGGCGGTGCTCTCGTTGAGCACGTCGGGCGTGTTGGTGCCGAGCACGTTTGCCGCGTTGAACGCCGCGATGTCGAAGTTGTTGTAGCCAACCGCCATGTTCGATACGACGCGCAGCTTGGGTGCGGCGGCCAGCGCAGCGGCGCCGATCGGGTCGCCGGCCGTCAGCGCACCGTCCTTGTCGGCGAGCCGCGCATGGAGCGCGTCGGGCGAGAGGGCGTCGCCGTTGTTCCAGTCCACCTCGAAATGCTGCTTCAGACGCTCGATCACATCCGGAAAGATCGGACGCGCCACCAGGATTTTCTGCATTGCCTGCCTCCGTCAAATGCGCGCGGCCGGCTTCGCACGACTGCGCCGCCGGGCCGCCCGCCAAACCGCGTTGAAATCCGCCCTGCTCAGGCGGAGAAGAAGAGCCATGTGGTCAGCGCGAACACCGGCACGAGAATGCCGAACGACCAGCCCAGGTAGGCGAAGAAGCTCGGCATGCGAACCCCGCGCGATTCGGCGATCGCCTTCACCATGAAGTTCGGCGCATTGCCGATATAGCTGTTCGCACCCATGAAGACCGCGCCGGCCGAGATCGCCGCGAGCGAGGCAGCGCCCGTGGTCATCAGCGTCGACGCATCGCCGCCGGCGAGGTTGAAGAATACGAGGTAGGTCGGCGCGTTGTCGAGGAACGAGGACAGCAAACCGGTGGCCCAGAACAGCATCGGCACGATCGGCTCGCCGTGCGCGTCCGTCACCAGATGCACGATCGAGGCGAACGCGCCGCCCGCGCCCGCGCGCAGGATCACGATGACCGGCGCGATCGTCACGAAGATGCCGGCAAACAGCTTGGCCACCTCCTCGATCGGCGCCCAGTCGAACGCGTTGCCTTCACGCGCCGCGCGCGGCGTCAGCGCCAGCGAAAGCAGCGCAACAGCGATCAGCGCCACGTCGCGCACGGCGTTCTGCAACGCCACGTGCGTGCCGAACACGTCGAACACGATCCCCGGCTTCCAGATGCCGCTCATCAGCACCAGCGCGACGATCACGGCCAGCAGCACGAAGTTGAACGTGCCCTCGATACGGATCGGCACCGGCGCGACGCCGGCGGGCTTATCGCCACGGCCACCGTCGCCGTCGCGCCGGAAACGCCAGCTATCGAGCCCATGAAAGACCGCCAGCAGCACGCCGCAGATGAACAGCGTGGGCAGCGCGAGATGGATCGTGGTCCAGAAGAAATCGACGCCGTTCAGGAAGCCGAGAAACAGCGGCGGATCGCCGAGCGGCGACAGCGCGCCGCCCGCGTTCGCCACGAGGAAGATGAAGAACACCACGACGTGCACCACGCGCGGCCGCGCGGCATTGGCGCGCAGCAACGGCCGGATCAGCAGCATCGCGGCGCCGGTGGTGCCCATCAGGCTCGCGAGCAGCGCGCCGAGCGCGAGCAGCCCGGTATTGCGCGCGGGCGAGGCGTGCAGATCGCCGTGCACGCAAATGCCGCCCGCTACCGTATAGAGCGTGGTCAGCAGCACGATGAACGGGATGTATTCCTCGAGCAGCGCATGCACCAGCGTGCCGAACGCCACGCCCGCGCCGAACACGGCCGCGAACGGCACGAGAAACGCGAGCGCCCAGGCCGCGGCGATCTTGCCGAAATGGTGATGCCAGAACAACGGCGCGACGAGCGGGAACACCGCGATCGACAGCAGCATGCCGGCGAACGGCAGGCCCCACAGCGCCGACAGCGTGGCGCCATCGAGCGTGGCGGCAGAGGCCGGCAGTGGCATCAGCGCCAGCACGGCCAGCACCGGCACGCACGCGGCGAACGGTACGCGCGGCAAACGCAGCGCGCCATGCAGCGGCGAAAAAAAAGAACGGGCGGCGCGGCTCATGCGCCGCCCACGATGATCGCGTGGACGCGGTACGGACCATGCGCGCCGAGCACGATGGTCTGCTCGATATCGCCGGTGCGCGACGGCCCTGACACGATATTCACGGCGCGCGGCAACTCGCCGTGTTCGGCGCGGATCAGCGCGAACGCTTCCTCGTGCCCGGCCACGATGCGCGAGGCGGGCACCACCACGAGATGGGTTTCCGGCAGCAGCGCGGCCGATGCGTAGGTGTCCGGCCCGGACAGCAGCACCAGCGAGCCGGTTTCGGCCGTCGCGCAGAAACAGCCCGTGATGCCGACCAGATCGCCGTCGCGCGGCTTGCGGCATTCGATGTCGAGGCCGGCCGCGCGCCAATCGAGTTCGGCGAGCGTGCGCCAGGCGATCGCCTGCGTGGGCAAGGCGTGTTCGGCGAGATAGCGCGCGGCGGCGGCCGGCACGTCGGCCAGCGTATCGACGGCTTCGACCGTGGTGGCCATGCGCACGGCTTCCTCGGTGAAGCGTGCGACGAGCGCGTCGGGATCGGTGGGCATCGGCGGGCGCGGGCCGGCCGGATGGCGCGCCAGGTAATCGGCGGCCTGTTCGTGCTCGTGCGCCTCGGCTTCGGCCGGGCGCCCCTGGGCCGCGCGGATGCGCGCGAAGATCTTGCGGCGGGCAGCCGACGTGTCCATGTGCGGTCCTCGTGAACGTGGCGGTGGGATCGCGCTCGATTATAACGGCCGGCGCCGGCGCGACGGCCCGCCACCGGCCGTTCGGACAGGCCCCGGCAGCGCGCCCGGGGGGCGCGTGCCGGCTCGCGGCCTTATTTGCCCGCGCTGTCCTCGTCCGGCTGGGCGATGCCGAACACCTGGCGCAGATAGGCCAGATAGTTCTTGTCGTCGCACATGCTCTTACCCGGCGAATCGGACAGCTTGGCGACCGGTTGGCCGTTGCAGCGAACCATCTTGATGACGATCTGCAGCGGCCGGTAGCCGAGGTCGTTGGTCAGGTTGGTGCCGACGCCGAACGCGAGCCTGCAGCGGTCGCGGAAGCGCTCGTAAAGCTGCAGCACCTTCGGGATGTCGAGCGCGTCGGAGAACACCAGCACCTTGGTGCGCGGATCGCAGCGGTTCGACTCGTAGTGGCGGATCATGCGCTCGCCCCACTCGAACGGATCGCCGGAATCGTGGCGCGCGCCGTCGAACAGCTTGCAGAAGTACATGTCGAAATCGCGCAGGAACGCATCCATGCCGTACACGTCGGACAGCGCGATGCCGAGGTCGCCGCGATATTCCTTGGCCCACATCTCGAGCCCGTAGATCTGCGAATCGCGCAGCCGCGGGCCGAGCGCCTGGCAGGCCTGCAGGTATTCATGCGCCATCGTGCCGAGCGGCGTGATGCCGTGCTTCTTTGCGTAATACACGTTGCTGGTGCCGGCGAACTGCGCACCGAGCCCATCGCGCAGCGTCATCGCCACTTCCTCGTGCCACACCTTCGAGAAGCGGCGGCGCGTGCCGTAATCGGCAATCTTGCATTCGGAGAATTCGGGCTTCGCGCCGAGCAGGGTGATCTTGTCGCGCAGGCGATCGCGGCCCTCGCCGTAATCGGGCTCGGTCTGCGTGTTGCGGAAGTACACCTCGTTGACGATCGCCAGCACCGGGATCTCGAACAGGATCGCGTGCAGCCACGGGCCGCGAATCACGATGTCGATCTCGCCGTTGGCCTTCGGCGACGGCGAAATCTCGATGTATTTTTCGTTGAGATGGAACAGCGCGAGGAACTCGACGAAATCGCCCTTGATGAAGCGCATCTCGCGCAGGTAATCGAGTTCGGCCTCGGTGAAACGCAGATGGCACAGGCCGCGCACTTCGTCGCGAATCTCGTCGATATACGGCACCAGATCGATGCCGGGATTGCGGCACCGGAACCGGTATTCGACGTTGGCGGCCGGGAAGTGATGCAGCACCACCTGCATCATCGTGAACTTGTACAGATCGGTGTCGAGCAGCGAAGTAATGATCATGATTCGAGACTGCCTAGAAAGACTGCCTAACGCGCGAAGACCGCCGCGCACGACCCCGGCCGCGAGGAAGCGCCGGAACCGGAACGAGCCGCAGCGTTTCCACGCGAGCGCCCTGCCCGGACATGCCTGCCGCATGTTACCCGAATGCGCGCCAGACCATCCCCGTCGCGGCGACTCGCCCCCACGCCATAAACTAATCACGAAACGGTATAAGGCAGGGCCGGAGCGGCTGGATAAGGGTTTTCCGCTTCAGTTACAATGCCGCATTTGGCGCAAAGCCTACCCCCACACATATCATCGCCAAGCAGGAGCGTTTTGAATGACTCACGTTGTGACCGAAGGCTGCATCAAGTGCAAATACACGGATTGCGTCGATGTGTGCCCGGTGGATTGCTTCCGTGAAGGTCCCAATTTTCTCGCGATCGATCCGGACGAATGCATCGACTGCGCCGTGTGCGTGGCCGAATGCCCGACCAATGCGATCTACGCAGAGGAAGACGTTCCCGGCGACCAGCAGCAATACACGCCGCTGAATGCCGAACTGGCCAAGCTGTGGCCGTCGATCACCAAGACGAAGCCCGCCCCCGGCGACGCCGACGAGTGGAAGGACGTGCAGGACAAACTGCACCTGCTCGAGCGCTGATCTCGCCATGCTGCGCCCGTCCGCGGCGCAGCCTCGCATCCGGGTTTCCGGAAATTTCGCGCAGGGGCTTGACACGTTTTCGTTAGCCTCATAGAATCTCGGTTCTCTGCTGTTTGTTCCCCGATAGCTCAGTCGGTAGAGCGCCGGACTGTTAATCCGTAGGTCCCTGGTTCGAGCCCAGGTCGGGGAGCCAAAAATGCTTGGCGCGCTGGTTTCAGCGAGCCCGCACTGAACAAACGCAGTACCGATTTATTCCCCGATAGCTCAGTCGGTAGAGCGCCGGACTGTTAATCCGTAGGTCCCTGGTTCGAGCCCAGGTCGGGGAGCCAAACAGCGAAAAGGCCCGTCTCACGACGGGCCTTTTTGTTTTTCCGCCCCCCTCGCCGTTTTCGCATCGTTGCCCGCGCGAAAACCCGGCAGCGCGCCGTGCTAGAGTCGAATTCCTTTCGCATTCCTGCCCGCCCCGCCCATGATCCACCATCGCCTTGCCGCCGCGACCTGCCTCGCCGTCTCGTTGCTTCCGTTCGCCGCCGGCGCCGAGGAAGTCGCCAGCGTCAACACGAACTTCCGCGTCACCGGCTCCGATCGCGTGGTGGTCGAAGCCTACGACGACCCGCTCGTGCAGGGCGTGACCTGCTATGTATCGCGGGCGCGCACCGGCGGCATCAAGGGCAGCCTCGGCCTGGCCGAGGACCCGAGCGAGGCGTCGATCGCCTGCCGCCAGGTCGCGCCGATCCGCTTCACGCAGCCGCTCAAGCAGCAGACCGACGTGTTCAGCGAACGCATGTCGTTCATCTTCAAGACCCTGCACGTGGTGCGCGTGGTCGACAAGAAGCGCAACACGCTGGTGTACCTCACCTACAGCGATCGCGTGGTGTCGGGCAGCGCGAAGAACAGCGTCACGGCCGTGCCGGTGCCCGACACCACGCCGATCCCGCTCAAGTAATACCGCCCGTTCCCGTCGCCACGCCATGCGCTCCGCCCGTCTCGTCGATGCCGCCCGCTACTGGCGCACGCCGTTGCTGCCGGAGGCCGATCTCGTCACCGCCACCTATCGCGAGCACACTTTCGCGCCGCACTGGCATGACGCGTACACGGTGCCGGTGATCGAAACCGGCGCCGAGCACTACCGCTATCGCGGCAGCCTGCGGATCGCCGATACCGGCTCGATGCCGATCATCCACCCGGGCGAGGTGCATACCGGTTCGCGCGCGACCGAGGACGGCTGGCGCTATCGCGTGTCCTACGTGCCGATCGATTACCTGCGCGCGCTGGCCGACGAAATCGCCGGATCGCCGCAACCGGTGCCGTGGTTCCCCGACGACGCGCTGCACGATCCCGACTGCGCGCGCCGCCTGCTGCTCGCGCATCGTCTGCTCGAAGCGGACGGCATCGATATCGCGCCGGCCCACGACGATCCCCCGCCGCCGCCCGGCCCGCTCGCCGCCCCACCGCTGCCGCGCGGCCTGGTCGAACCGCTCGCGGCCGAAACGGCGCTGCTCGACGCGCTCTCCACGCTGCTCGTGCGGCATGCGCTCGGCCGTCCGCGCGCCGGCGTGCCCGCCGCCGACGAACCCCGCGTCGCGCGCATGCGCGAACGGCTCGCCGCCGATCTGACCATGCCCGTCACGCTGGCCGAAATGGCCGAGGCGGCCGGGCTGTCGCCGTTCCATGCGGCGCGGCTGTTCGCGCGCGCGACCGGCATGGCGCCGCACGCGTGGCGCAATCAGTTGCGCCTGCAACGCTCGCTCGCACCGCTGCGCGCGGGCCTGGCCGTGGCCGACGTGGCGGCCGCCAGCGGGTTCGTCGATCAGAGCCATTTCACGCGCCACTTCAAACGGATGTTCGGCGTGCCGCCGGGCCGCTGGCAAAGCGCGAAGAAGTAGGTCCACCGCCGCGCAAGAACGTACAAGCCTGCCTGATGCCGCTTCGCTATGCTCGGCGTTCAGGAGGACTCACCGTTGAACCCGTCTCACCCCAATCCATCCCTCACGCAGCGCCCGCTGCGCGAATTCGCCGACGGCGCGCGCGATACGTTTCCGATGATGGTCGGCGCCGCGCCGTTCGGCGTGATCTTCGGCACGCTCGTCACGGCCGGCCCGCTGGCCTGGTGGCACGGCGAGCTGATGTCGCTGATCGTGTTCGCCGGCTCGGCGCAATTCATCGCGATCGGCCTGCTGGCCGGCGGCGCCGGCGCGCTGGTGGTAATCGCCACCACGCTGATCGTCAACCTGCGCCATCTGCTCTACTCGGCCACGCTCGCGCCGTATGTGGCGCATCTGCCGCTGCGCTGGCGCGCCACGCTCGGCGCGCTGATGACCGACGAGGTGTTCGCGGTGGCCTACGCGCGCTACCGCCACACGCGGCCCGGCGAAATGGGGCCGCACTATTTCCTAGGCTCCGGCGTCGCGATGTACGTGAACTGGCAGATCTGGACCGTGGTCGGGCTGCTGTTCGGCGCGGCGTTCCCAGGCCTGCAGGCGCTCGGGCTCGATTTCGCGATGGCCGCCACGTTCATCGCGATCGTGGTGCCGCAACTGGCCGCGTTCCGCTATCTGGCCGCGGCGGCCACGGCCGGCGTGATCGCCCAGCTTTGCCATGCGCTGCCGTACAAGCTGAACCTGCTGGCCGCCGTGGTGGCGGGCGTGACGGTGGGCGTCGCGCTGTCGCTGCGCGATCACGTGCGCGCGCGCCGTTGCTCGGAGGCCGCCTCGTGAGCTACGTCCTTATTTTGCTCGGCATGGCCGCCGTCACCTACGCGATCCGCACGACGCTGTTCCTGTTCGGCGAACGGCTCGTGTTCCCGCCGCTGGTGCGCACCGCGCTCGGCTTCGTGCCCGTCACGGTGCTGACGGCGATCATCGTGCCGATGACGGTCGCGCCGCACGGCGGCGGCGTCGAGTTCAGCCTGCGCAATCCGCAACTGGTGGGCGGCCTGGCGGCGGTGATCGTCTCGGCCGCCACGCGCCGGCCGCTCTTGACGATCGCCGTCGGGCTGGCGGTGTTCTTCGCCTGGCAAGGCGTGGTGATGCCGCGCTGGCTGCCGGCCTGAATCGGGCCAAGCGCGCCGAACTCAATCAGCGGATTCGTCGCTGAATCGCCGCCGGACTCGCCCGGATCGGCGCGGGCCGAACCGGGCAGAGTCGAGCGGAGCCGGATCAGACGGACCGAGCCCGGCCGGCGCGCCCAGGCCCTCAAGTTTCTTTCGCACGCGCCGATAAGAGAGGAAAACCCTCCTGGCGCCAATCGCGACGGAGCCGGCCGGCATCAGCCACGGCCGGCCGATGCGGGCGGCGCATGCCGGCAGCGTGGTCGACGCCGGCAGCCACCGCGTTCCGAGAAATTCATGGGTCATATCACGCTGTCGATCAAGGACGACACCATCACGTCGCTGCGCAAGGATTTCGATGCGTTCGTGCGTGTCTCGCTGAAGCTCGATCCGCAGTTCGCGACGCCCTCGTTCGAGGATTTCCTGCGCGCCAAGCTGCTCGACAACATGGTGCCGCTCACCGAGCACGCCGTGCAGCGCATGTTGCAGGGCGGCCAGTACGCCTGGGCCAAGCGCACGCTCGACAAGGAATTCCCGAACGTGGTCGAGATCCTGATGCGTCAGGCGGAAACGTTCGGCTTCGGCTTTGCCTCGCGCAGCGAATGGACTCCCGACGAACTGCTGAAGGCCTGCCATGACTGGGCCGCCGCGATCGTCACGGAAGCGCAGGGCGACGCCTCGCTGGTCGATCCGCTGGCCGCGCAGATCAAATCGGCCGTGCACGATATCCAGACGCTCGAGGAGCGCATGCAGACGCCGGCCTGGCGGCTGGCCGAATCGCTGCGCCAGCGCGTCTACGAAGCCAAGCTGGCCTGCGAGATGAGCGTGGGCAGCACGGCGCGCGAGAAGCTCGGCGAGCTGCGCGGCCTGCTGCGGCTCGGGCTGTCGCACGGCTCGTTCCAGAAACAGGAAGCGCAGCAGATCATGGAATACCTGCGTCTGCTGAAACCGGAAATCTTCGTCGAGGAACCGCACGACGTGTTCACGCGGCTCGCCGCCTGGCTGCGCAGCATCTTCATGGTGCCCACGCCGGCCAGGACCGCGCAGCAGAACCCGGCAGCACGGCCGCCGCAGCAGCGTCAATAACGCGGTACGCCGCGCCTGCCCTGGCGTGGCATAAAAACGGGCCGAACCCCGCGCGAAGCGAGGTTCGGCCCGTTGCCGTTTTCAAGCCCTGAGCGGCAAAGGCGGATCGGCGTCGCGCCCGTTGCCGCCTGCATCGCTTACTGCGACTGGCCCGAACCCGGCGTACCGTTGCCGGCCGGCGACATGCCGCTCGTATTGCCGTTCACGGCATCGCCCGCCTTCGAGTTCGCGCCATGCGCCGAGCTGTTCGCGCGCGTCTTGGCGTGATGCGACTTCATCGTGTGCTTGGCGCCCGGCGCGCTCATCGCGCCGCTGTTGGCCGGCGTGCCGTTGCCCGGTGCGGTCGGTGCGGCGTCGTTGCCGCCGGTGCCGCCCGACTGGCCGCCCGCGCCGGCGGCACCGCCGCCGCCACCGCCAGCACCGCCGCCCGCGCCACCACCGGCCTGGGCCATCGCGGATGTTGCCGCGAACACGGTCGTCGTCACCAGCGCGGCGCTCATCAGCATTTTGCGAATCGTGGTCATAGCATTCCTCCTCGGGGAATTGGCCGGCACGGCCTTCGAAACGGGCCGCGCCGCCCCGCCGCGACATGCGGCAGTTGGTAGACAGACCGGCCCGTGCCGCGGCCGGTTCGCCGGAAACGCCGACTGTTACCCAAGCTTGCATTTGCTGACGGTTGGCATACATCCACTTACATGGGCCATCCGCCGGCGCCTCGGGATCGGGATCTTCGCTTCCGGTCCCGTTTCCTGACGCAGCGAACGTTCCCGTTCCGCGCCCACACCGGCCGAACCCGCTCCAGCCCGCCAATCCGGCGGTTTCGCGCGCCGCGCTCGCCCCCGGCCGCGCGCTGGCTTATGATGCGAGCCTTGCTTTTTTACACATGGCGCGCCGTTCGCGCGCATCGCCCCATGCCCAACCTCGATTTCACGCTGACCGGCGATTACGTCGAACTGCACAACCTGCTCAAGATCTCCGGCGTGGCCGACAGCGGCGGCTCCGCGAAGGTGCTGGTCGCCTCGGGCGCCGTCAAGGTGGACGGTGCGACCGAGCTGCGCAAGACCTGCAAGATCCGCGCGGGCCAGGTGGTGCTGTTCGAAGACACGCGGATCGCCGTCCACGGCGCCTGAGCGCCGACGCGGGTGCCCGAGCGGCGCCCGCCACTGCCCGGCATGTCGATTCGACAGCCGTGCAGGAAAACCGTAAGCTTGCCGTCTCACTACAACAACCGAGAGCGCGGGCCTGTCTTCCCGCGGCCCTTCATGTCGCTTCCCGGCCTCCCGCGCGCGGCCCACGCGCCGCCGCCTTCCTTTTCCCGTCACGCCGCCGACACCGCCCGTCTCGCCGCGCCGCTCGCGATCGCCCAGTTGTCGCAGATGGCGATGAGCGTGACCGACACCGTCCTGCTCGGCTCGCTCGGCCCCGACGCACTCGCGGCCGGCGGCCTCGGCGCAACGCTGTTCTTCGTCGTGGTCACGGTGCTGCAGGGCGTGCTGACCTCGGTCAGCGTCAGCGTCGCCCACGCGCGCGGCGCACAGAACGACGACCGCATCCCGCACATCTACTGGACAGGCGTGGCGCTGTCGCTGCTGCTGGCGGTGCCGGCCATCGTCGTGCTGCTGTTCGCCGAACCGTTGCTGCTGATGTTCCACGAGCCGGCCGAGCTGGCGCGCAACATCGGCGAATACTGCCGCGTGCTGTGCTTCGCCGCGCCCGGCAGCCTGATCGGCGTGGGCCTGATGCGCGCGTTCCTGCCGGCGATCGGCGCGGCGCGCCGGCTGCTGTGGGTGTCGATCGCGAGCGTGGGCGTGAACGCGGTGCTGAACTACGGCCTGATCCACGGTGCATTCGGCCTGCCGCGCCTCGGCTTTCTCGGCTCGGCGGTGGCCACCACGCTGTCGATCTGGCTGACCGCCATCGCGCTGGTCCTGCTGCTGCACGGCCGCCCGGCGTTCCGCCATTTCGTGGCGGCGTCGCGACCGAAGCTGCCGCTGATGGGCGAGCTGGTCAGCGTCGGCTGGCCGGTCGCGATCACCTACGGGGTCGAATCGACGTTGTTCCTCGCCACCGGCCTGACCATCGGCGTGCTCGGCGAATCGTCGCTGGCGGCGCACCAGATCGCGCTGAACGTGGCCTCGGTCATGTTCATGGTGCCGCTGGCGATCGGCCAGGCGGCCAACGTGCGGGTGGGCTACTGGATGGGCGCGGGCGCGCCGCTGGCGGCACGGCACGCGGGCTTCGCCGCGATCGGGCTGGGCGTGGCGTTCATGTCGCTGTCGGGGCTGTTGCTGATCGCCGCGCCGCACGCGATCGTCGGGCTGTACCTGGATCTGGGCGATCCGAAGAACGCCGGCACCGTCGCGCTGGCCACGCAGTTGCTCGCGATCGCCGCCCTGTTCCAGATCGTCGACGGCATGCAGACGGTCGGCTCGGGCTGCCTGCGCGGCCTGAAGGACACGCGCATCCCGATGATCGTCGCGACGCTCGGCTACTGGGGCGTCGGCTTTCCGGTCGGCTACTGGTTCGCGTTCCACGTCGGGCTCGGCGCGCGCGGGCTGTGGTGGGGGCTGGCGGCGGGGCTCGCGAGCGTCGCCGTGCTGATGACCTGGCGCTTCCACAGCAAGACCCGCGCGGCGCGCGGCAGCGCGCACTGACCGTTCGGCAGCCGGCCGCGCACGCCACGACGGCGCGCGGGCCGGTTGCCTGCTCCCCCGGGTTTTACGCCTGCGCCCCCCGCGCCGATACCCGCACGCGCGCCCGTCCCATTGCCCGCCGCGCCGCCAGCCGACGTAAAATCGCGCCCGGCGCTATGCTTGTCGCCTCTGGACGCCGTCATGAGAACGGTGCCCGTCCCCACCTACGCTTTCGTGCCGCGCCGCCGCGCGCGGCGGAGCCAATTCTCGTGACGGAGTCATCAAGATGAGCGAAGCAGTACGGATGGAACGCGATACGTTCGGCGAAATCGCCGTGCCGGACGCCCGCCTGTGGGGCGCGCAAACGCAGCGGTCGCTGCAGAACTTCAAGATCTCGACGGAAAAGCAGTCGCCCGAACTGATCCACGCGCTCGCGCTGATCAAGCGCGCGGCCGCCAGCGTCAACCGCGAACTCGGCGTGCTGGCCAATGACAAGGCCGACGCGATCGTCGCGGCCGCCGACGAGATCATCGCCGGCCGTCATCCCGAGGAATTCCCGCTGGCCGTCTGGCAAACGGGCTCGGGCACGCAGACCAACATGAACCTCAACGAGGTCATCGCGAACCGCGCCAGCGAGCTGCTCGGCGGCGTGCGCGGCGAGTCGCGCAAGGTCCACCCGAACGACGACGTGAACCGCGGCCAATCGTCGAACGACGTATTCCCGACGGCCATGCACATCGCCGCCGCGTTCGCGATCCACACGCAGTTGCTGCCGGCGCTCAAGCGCCTGCGCGCCACGCTCGACGAGAAATCGAAGGCGTTTGCCGAGATCGTCAAGATCGGCCGCACCCACTTGCAGGACGCCACGCCGCTCACGCTCGGCCAGGAATTTTCGGGCTACGTCGCGCAACTCGATCACGGCATCCGCCACGTCGAATCGACGCTGCCGCACCTCTACGAACTCGCGCAGGGCGGCACGGCGGTCGGCACCGGCCTGAACGCGCATCCGAAGTTCGCGGCGGCCGTGGCCGGCGAGATCGGCAAGCTCACGCAACTGCCGTTCGTGACCGCGCCCAACAAGTTCGAGGTGATGGCCGCGGCCGACGCGCTGGTGTTCGCGCACGGCGCGCTGAAAACGGTCGCCGCCAGCCTCATGAAGATCGCCAACGACGTGCGCTGGCTCGCGAGCGGCCCGCGCTGCGGCCTCGGCGAGCTGTCGATTCCCGAGAACGAGCCGGGCAGCTCGATCATGCCGGGCAAGGTCAACCCGACCCAGTCCGAAGCCGTGACGATGCTGTGCTGCCAGGTGTTCGGCAACGACGTGGCCGTCAACTTCGGCGGCGCGAGCGGCAATTTCGAGCTGAACGTGTTCCGCCCGATGATCGCGCACAACGTGCTGCAATCGGTGCGCCTGCTGGCCGACGGCGCGTTGAGCTTCAACGATCACTGTGCGGTGGGCATCGAGCCGAACCGCCCGCGCATCGATACGCTGCTCAACGAATCGCTGATGCTGGTGACGGCGCTCAATCCGCACATCGGCTACGACAAGGCCGCGCAGATCGCGAAGAAGGCGCACAAGGAAGGCACCACGCTGAAGGCCTCCGCGCTGGCGCTCGGCTACGTGACGGATGCCCAGTTCGACGAATGGGTCAAGCCGGGCGAGATGATCGGCAACCACTGAGCGTCGCCGCACGAGCCGCAAAAGGGCGTGCTGAACGCCCTCGACGAACAAGGCCGGCAAATGCCGGCCTTGTCGTTTTGCGAGGATGCTTGCGGCGCGCCGTTCAGACGCTGCCCTTCGCGACTTCCTCGGGCTTCAGTTCGACGATCTTGTCGAGCGCGGCGCGCACGTCCATCGCGTATTGCTGGAGGCGGCGTTCTTCATCGTTGCTCGGCACGAACGGCGGCACGGGCAGCGGGTTGCCGTTCTCGTCGACGGCGACGAACACCACCATGCAGTCGGTGGTCTGGCGCAGCACGCCGCCCTTCGGGTCGCCCGCGTGCACCGAGACGTGAATATGCATGCTGGTGCGGCCCGTCGCGACCACACGCGCCTTCAGCTCGACCAGGTTGCCGACCAGGATCGGCCGCTGGAAGCGGATATTGCCGACGCTGACGGTCACGCAATAGCGGCTCGACCAGATCGCCGCGCAGGCGTAGGCGGTCTCGTCGATCCATTTCATCAGCGCACCGCCGTGGACCTTGCCGCCGAAGTTCACCGAGGTGGGCTCGGCGAGAAAACGGAACACGGTCTCGGTGCGATCGAGGGGCGCGGTGGGCGATGAGTTCGACATCTGGGCTCCGTTTCGACGGTATCGTGTGGGAACGCCGATTATACGAGGCCGGGCCGGCGAACCGCCCCGACGCGGCCCGCCTTGCTCGTGTCAGTTGTGGACGGTGATGCCCTGGTCGATCGTGCCGTACATCTCGATGCTGCCGTGGCCGCCGTCCGAGGCACCGCCGCCGTTCGCGCAGCCTGCGCAACAGCCGGCCGCCACGAGCGCCGCCAGCAGCATCCTGATCCTTCCGCGCATGATGTCCGTTCCTCGAGGTTCGATGGCCGCATTCTACGCGGCGCTCCGTGCATTCCACGTTTCACGATCGGGTGAAGCGTCGGATGCCGGACGCACCTACACTACGCGGATTCTCATCGCCTCCAGGAGCTGCCCATGATCGCGACCGACCCGCATTTTCCCGGCCTGAGCCGGATCGGCGCGTTGCTGGCCGACCCTGGCCGCGCGGCGATGCTGTGGGCGCTGATGGACGGCAGCGCGCGCCCGGCTGGCGAGTTGACGCAGATCGCCGGGCTTTCGCCGTCGGCCGGCAGCGCCCATCTGGCGCGTTTGAGCGACGGCGGCCTGCTCGCGCTGGAAGTGCGCGGCCGCCATCGCTATTACCGGATCGCCTCGCCCGACATCGCCGCCTCGATCGAGGCGCTCGCCAATCTCGCGCAGGCCACGGCGGCCACGCGCCCGACACCGTCCGCCGCGCGCACCGTGCCGCCGGCAATGCGCCACGCGCGCACCTGCTACGACCACATGGCCGGCGAACTGGCCGTGCGCGTGTACGACCGCATGCTCGAACGCGGCTGGCTCGCCGCCCGCGAGCGCGAGGTGGACGTGACGCCGCTCGGCGCGGCGGCGTTCGTGCAGCGCTGGCGCATCGACATCGGCGCGCAACGCCAGCGCAAGCGGCGCTTCGCCTGCACCTGCCTCGACTGGAGCGAGCGGCGCGTGCATCTGGCCGGCGCGCTCGGCGCGGCGCTGCTCGACGCCTGGCTCGACGCGCGCTGGGTCGAACCGGCCAGCCAGCCGCGCGTGCTGCGCATCACGCCCGACGGGCAGCGCCGTTTCGAGGCGCTGCTGGCCGACGCCTGACGACACGCCGCGAAGCCGGCCGTGAAGCCCACGGTAAAGGCCGCCAACGAGCGCCGCGCGGGCAGCGACATGCTTTGTTACGCCGTGCATAGGCGCATTACAAAAGCGGCGAACCGGATACACGGAGCGCGGGTACAGTGGGCGCACGCGGGCCAGGTACGCGCCCGCGACGATCCATAACGAGTCCGACATGACCTCGCTCCGCGCCCCGTATTCCCTCAGCTCGCTGGCCGCCTCGACGCTGCTCGCGATCGCGACGCTCGCCGCCGCGCTGCCGCCCGCTCTCGCCCAGACACCGCCCGAGCCGGACGGCGCGCCCACGGCGCAGCAAGCCGGCGGCGATCCGCCGTCACGCGTCGCGCGGCTCGACTACCGGTCCGGCCCGGTCACGACCGAGCCGGCCGGCGCGAGCGACTGGTCGTATGCGACCGTCAACCGCCCGCTGACCAGCGGCGACCAGCTCTGGAACGACCAGGGCGCGCGCTCGGAACTGCATATCGGCTCGACGGCCGTACGGCTCGACCAATCGACCTCGCTCGCGATCCTCAATCTCGACGACAGCAGCACGCAATTGAAGGTAGGCATCGGCACGCTGTCGACGCACGTGCGCGAACTGACACCCGGCGGCGCCTACGAGATCGACACGCCGAACCTCGCGCTTGCCATCAATGGCCCCGGCGACTACCGCGTCGACGTCGCGCCGGACGGCGCCTCGACCACCGTCACCGTGCGCCGCGGTACGGCGACCGCCTACGGCGAGGCCGGCCAGATCCCGATCGCGGCCGGCCAGCAACTGACGTTTTCCGGCACCAACCTGCAGAGCACGGCCGGCAACGCCGTGCCGCCGGCCGATCCGTTCGACGGCTGGGCCGCCGCGCGCGACGCGGCCGAGGATCGTTCGATCTCGGCGCGCTACGTGTCGCGCGACATCCCCGGTTATCAGGATCTCGACGCGAACGGCACTTGGCGCGAGACGCCCGAATACGGCGCGGTCTGGACGCCCAACAGCACACCGGCCGGCTGGGCGCCGTATCACACCGGCCACTGGATCTGGCAGGCGCCGTGGGGCTGGACCTGGATCGACGACGCGCCGTGGGGCTTCGCGCCCTACCACTACGGCCGCTGGGCCTATCTCGACGACAACTGGGCCTGGGTGCCCGGCCCGGTCGTGGCGGCCGAGCCGCCTTGCTATGCGCCGGCGCTGGTCGGTTTCGTCGGCGGCGGGGGCGGCGGCTTCGACTGGAGCGTCGGGCTGGCCGTGGGCGGCGCGGTGGCCGCCGGCGTGGCGTGGTTCCCGCTCGCGCCGCACGAGGCCTGGCGGCCGGGCTGGGGCGGCTGGAGCCCGCGCTACTACGAGCGCGTGAACCGCACCACGATCGTCAACAACATCAACATCCACAACACCTATATCAACTACCGCGTGCGCAACGGCGTGACCGCCATCCCGGCGCAGGCGTTCGTGCACGGCCAGCCGGTGGCGCGCTTCGCGCAGCATGTCGATCCGCGGCAGTGGCGCAACGCGCATCTCGGCGCAGGCGCGCCGGGCATCGCGCCGGTACGTCAGAGCTTCGCGGGCGGGCTGCGCAACGCGAGCTATCGGCCGCCGCAAATGGCGCTCGGCCATCCGATCGTGGCGACGCGCAATCCGGTCGTGCCGGCCGCGTTCCACGACCGGCAGGCGCAGCAGTTCGCGCGGCATGGCGGCAACGTGCCGGGCGCCGGTGCGCCCGTGGTCCGCAGCAGCACGCCGCCGAACTATGCGGCGCGGCCGGTGCACCCGGTCGCCGGGCTGGCCGGCGCGCCGAATCAGTGGGCAATGCACAACGTGCAGCTCGTCAACCGTCAGGGGCCGGTGTTGCAGCCGGGCCAACGCGGGCCGGGTGCTCAGTTCGGTGGCGAGGCGCGCGGGCCGGGCGGCATGAACCCGGCGGGCGAGCCGGCACCGGCGGCCGTGCGATCCGCCACCGCGGGCGGCCAGGTGATGCCGCGCGGCGAACCGGGCATGCCGGGTATGTCCGCCGAACGCGGCGGCGCGCCGATCCAGCGCGGCGGCCAGGGCATGCCACCCACGGCCGGCTTCGCGCCGCATCAGCCGGGGATGGCTGCACCGGCGCCGGCCGGCAACGGCGTGCCGCGTCCGCCGATGGATGCGGGCCGGGCCGGTTTCCATCCGGGGCAGTCGGAGGCGGGACAGCCGCCTTCGTGGACTCAGCCGCATGCGCCGATCGCGCAGCAACGCGCGAACGCGCCGTTCCATGCCGGCCAGCCGCAAGGCATGCGCGAGAACGGTGTGCCGCCGCGGCCGCAGTTCGGGCAGTCGGGTGGCGTCGAGGGGCAGCGTCCGCAAGCAGGGAACACGATGCAGCCCGGTTTCGTCTCGCGGCCGCCAGAGCAGGCGCATTCGGCGCCGATGCAGCGCATGCCGGCGCAGCAGCCCGCTCCGCAGCCGGTCAACGAGCCGCGCCGGAACCTGCCGCAACCGTCGTTCGGCCAGCCGCAGATGCATGAAGCGTCGCCGCGCATGGAGCCGCGCGCGCAATCGCAGCCGCACTTCGAGCCGCAGCAGGCGCCTCGCATGGAGCGGCCACAACCGCATTTCGAACCACAGCCAGCCCCGCGCATGGAGCGCCCGCAACCGCATTTCGAACCACAGCAAGCCCCGCGCATGGAGCAGCCGCGTCCCGCCCCGCAGCCGCACTTCGAGCGCCCCGCCGCGCCGCCACCCCATATCGAGCAGCCGCGTCCGGCGCCGGCACCCGCACAGCACGCACCGCAGAACGAGGGGCACCCAGGGCGCCACTGACACCGCGCCTCTCGCCCGCCTCAACGCAAAAAGCCCGCGCCGAACGAAACGGCGCGGGCTTTTTTTAACGTCCCCGAAAATGAGGGCCGCCTGCCCCCGGAGCGTTACACCGCCATCGGCGCCGTCAGCGGCGCATGGTGGCGATAGCCTTCGAGCGAGAAATCGGACGGCTCGATCCGTTCGAGCCATTCGGGCGCGTACACGCCCGTCTTCGCGTACTCGGGCACGCGCTCGGCGATCACGAGGCGCGGGCTTTCGTACGGTTCGCGTTCGAGCTGCTGCGTCAGCATGTCGAGCTGGTTTTCGTAGATGTGCGCATCGCCGATGAAGTACGTAAACCAGCGCGGCGTGTAGCCCGTCAGGCGGCCGACCAGTTCCAGCAGCGCCGCGCCTTCGGTCAGGTTGAACGGCGTGCCGAGGCCCACGTCGTTGCTGCGGATGTAGAGGCACAGCGAGATCTCGCGCTTCGCCGCGTTCGGCAGGAACTGGTACAGCAGGTGGCAGGCCGGCAGCGCGATCTCGTCGAGCTTCACCGGGTTCCAGCCATGGAACAGGATGCGGCGGCTCGACGGGTCGCGCATGATCGTGTCGAGACAATCGCGCAACTGGTCGATCGCCTTGTACAGCAGCACCTGCTGGGCGCCGCCGTCCTCGAAGCCGGTTACGACGCGGTAGCCGCGCGAGAGGGCGTCGTCGATCTGCGCGGTGGCCTGCGCGGCGAGCACCTTGTAGCCGGGCCAACTGCGCCATTGCACGCCGTACACGTCGCCGAGATCGTCCACGCCGGTGCGATACGGATTGGCGAGCCAGGCGGCGTTGTCGTTGGCGTTCGCATCCCACACCTTGCAGCCGAGCGCGCGAAAATCGGCCGCGCTGCGCGTGGCGCGCAGGAAGCCGACCAGTTCGCCGATCGCCGACTTGAACGCCAGCTTCTTGGTCGTGACGGCCGGAAAGCCTTGCTGCAGGTCGAAGCGCAGCATCGCGCCCGGCATGCCGATGGTGCGGATGCCGGTGCGGTTCTCCTGCCAGGAGCCGGTATCGAGGATGGTGCGAACGAGATCGAGATACTGTTTCATGCGGGTTCCTTCGGCCGCCAGCGCGGCCCGTCCCGCGATTCTAACAAGCCTCGCGACACTCAGCCGGCGGCCGGCATGGGCAGCCCGATCGTCTCGACGTCGCGATCGCGCATGCCGTGCGCCACCAACAGCCGGTACAGCGTGACGCGCGACACCCCGAGTTCGCGCGCCGCGTCGGCGAACCGGCCGCGATGGCGCAGCAGCGCGATCTCGATCGCGTGCCGCTCGGCGGCCTCGCGCGCCGCGTTCAGCGAGATCGGCGCCGATTTGGTGAAATCCGTCAATTCCAGATCGGCCGCGCTGATCATGCGCCCTTCCGACATCACGATCGCGCGCCGCACGCGATTGATCAGCTCGCGCACGTTGCCGGGCCACGTGTAGTTGTGCATCGCGGCGATCGCGTCGGGCGCGAAGCCGCGAAGCCGGCGGCTCGCATCGCCCCGGAACCGTTCGAGCATGTGGCGCGCCAGCACTTCGATATCCTTGCCGCGCTCGCGCAGCGGCGGCTCGATCACCTTCAGCACGCACAGCCGGTGATACAGATCCTCGCGGAACCGGCCGGCGCGCAACGCCGCTTCCATGTCCACGTGGGTCGCGCAAATCACGCGCACATCCACCGGAATCGACGCATGGCCGCCGAGCCGCTCGATCCGCCCTTCCTGCAGGAAGCGCAGCAGGCTCGACTGGCTTTCGAGCGGCAGGTCGCCGATCTCGTCGAGGAACAGCGTGCCGCCATGCGCAGCCTCGACGCGGCCGATCTTGCGCTGCGTCGCGCCCGTAAACGCGCCGCGCTCGTAGCCGAACAGTTCGGACTGCAACAGATGATGCGGAATCGCGCCGCAATTGATCGCGACGAACGGTGCGGCGGCGCGCGCCGAACGTTCATGGATCGCCACGGCGCTCAACTCCTTGCCGGTGCCCGATTCGCCCGAGATGAAGACGGGCGCGTCGGTGGAGGCGACCTTGCGCAGCGTGCGGAACAGCCCGAGCATCGCCTCGCACGCGCCGACCATCTCGCCCTCCCCCTCCCCGCGCGCCGCCGTCAGCGGCGGCTCGGCCAGCGTGACCATGCCGTAGGCGTGCCCGACCGATTCGACGATGCGCTCACGGTCGCACGGCATCGTCATGTAGTCGAAGCAGTAATCGCGTACCAGCCGCCGCAGTCCGACGTTCTGCATCTGGCCGCGCTGGGCCACCGCGATCCAGCCGACGTTCGGCGTGCTCAGGCAGGCCTCGACGTCGCCGAGCTCGCCCGGGTCGATACCCGACATGTCGAGCAGGCCGCCGGCCGCGCCGCCGCGTGCAGACGCCCGGCGCAGGTCGCGCGCCGTGGCCGCATGCTCGACCCGCCAGCCGCGCGCGTCGAAGCTGCGTTGCAGTTCCACGCTCGGGTCGCGCGAGAAATAGATCAGATGCCTAGTGACGATTTCCATCGCACCATCCTTCGTTCGATGCCCGGCACGCGAGGCCTTGCGTGCGACCGCGCCGCCGAACCGGCCCTCACGAGCGGATACGGCCAACGCGTCCTGTTGCAGACATTCAAGTCTCCCCGGCAATAAGGCGCTTGCTTTTTTGGCGGCCGCGACCCACGGCCATATTGTTGTTTCGCTCTCGCATTGTTGTTCGACTGGATACTTGACGCGATTCCTCTGGAGAACCTCCGGAGCGGCGGCCCCGCGCGCGGGCTGCACCGAGATGGCGAAACCAGTGTCAGCCGTTTTAATTCGCTTGGGTATCCGAAATAATCCGTACATGCCGCGTTTCAGAATTGAAACGATTTTGCTTCGGGATACTGTCAAATTTTCCGAATGGCGAGGAGGCGTCCTTGTGCGACAGGCCTCGCGCGTCGATGGCACGCGTTTCGCTAAAGGAAGCCCGTCGAACACCGCGACGCACGCGTGAGCCGACACCTTTTTTCACGTGCCCCGTCCCCCGGCGGGCACGCTTTTTATTCCTCCGACCGTTACATCACCGAGCCCATTCATGAAGCGTACCGTCATCGCCGCCGCTCTCCTCGCCTCGTCCGCCAGCACCGCCTTTGCCGCCGACGCATTCCTTTACAACCTGACAGGCGTCACGCAAGCCGTGGGCATCTTCGGTGCCGTCGGCCTGTATGGCGTGGTCGGCGTGTCGAGCAGCGCCGGCGCCGTGATCGACAACCATCAGGCCGTGGCACTGAATCATGTGTCGCTGGCGCCGCTCCATCAAAGCAGCACGCAGGGCGCCGTGACGGTGTCGGTCGACAATGTCGCCGCCAGCACCACCGCCGACGGTTACGCCTATCGCAACAGCGCGCAGTCGGCCTCGTTCGATGCCTCGGTAAAGACGACATCGTCGCAATCGGCTTCGGCCAGCGACAGTGGCTGGATCGCGGGCGGCAGCACCAGCACGGCCAGCTCGCAACAGAGCGTGACGGCGAACCAGTCGTCGAGCCAGCACCGCACGGGCAGCACCGGCGGCGCGGCGTTCATCGCGGGCGGTGCGGCGTCCGCCTCCGGCAGCAGCCAGAGCAACCAGGCGAGCGGCTACGTGCTGCCGGGCCTGTTCGGCTTCGTGGCAGGCGGCAGCGCCTCGCACAGCGCGAGCAGCTATCGCGTCGGCGCGGCCGAGGCGGCGTGGGGCGCGTCCTCGTCGACGGATGCGGCCAGCAGCGCGCATCGGCATGCCGACGTCAGCGCGAGCCGCAGCAGCAGCGCATCGGGCTCGGCCTGGCAGGCGAATGCTTCGCACAGCGAATCGAAAACGGCATCGAGCGGTTCGCTCTCGACTCGCGAACACGCCGAGACGGCGCGCAGCACGTCATGGGGCTTCGGCAGCAACATCGAAGCGCAGCGCACCGAAACCTCGGGCAGCGTCACCACCGTCACCGACACGCGCCAGGCCGGCACGCTGACCGCCACTACCGGCAGCAACGCCGCCACCGGCGTGAAGGGCAACCTCGGCATCAACGTCGCGATGGGCATCGACAACGCACAGAGCAACGACGTGTCGCTCGCCTCGGTCGATATCGGCAACGTGTTCGGCAACGCGCAGGCGTTCAGCACGCAGTCGTCGGCGGGCTACGCGCGCATCGACAACTTCGTGCTCAACGCCTCGCTGGGCGACGGCTCGCTGGCCGGCGTGTCGGGCAATGTCGGCGTGAACGTCGCCTCGGGCGTCGGCAACGTGCAGAACAACAGCGTGGCCGGCTCGATGACGACCACCAGCGCCGGGCAGGCGAAGACGGTCGCGATGGTCGCCACCGACGACGACACGCAGCTTGCCCGTGCGCAGATCGACGGGCGCTTCGTGGGCACCGCGATGCTCGGCGCGAATACCCTCACGGGCGCGACCGGCAACATCGGCGTGAACATCGCCGGCGGCGCGGGCAACCTGCAGCACAACGGCCTCGCGATCGCGGCGCTCAACAGCGGGCACTAAGCGTTGCACGGCCCGCGCGTCGCGCAATCGGGCGACGCGCGGGCCGCCGCATGCGGGTGATCCGGTAGAATCGGGCGCTTTCCCGCCTGCTCCGGATTTCGTCATGACCACCCTGACCCTGATCGTGGCGCGCGCGCGCAACGGCGTGATCGGCCGCGACAACCAGCTTCCGTGGAAGCTGCCCGAAGATCTCGCGTTCTTCAAGCGCACCACCATGGGCGCGCCGATCGTGATGGGCCGCAAGACGCACGAATCGATCGGCCGGCCGCTGCCGGGACGCCGCAACATCGTCGTCACGCGCGACGCGGCACGCCGCTTCGAGGGCTGCGATACGGTGACCTCGCTCGACGCCGCGCTGGCCGCCGCCGCGCAAGACCAGGCCGCCGAAGCGTTCCTGATCGGTGGCGCGCAGCTTTACGCCGAAGGTCTCGGCCGCGCCGACAAGCTGATCGTCACCGAGATCGACGCCGATTTCGACGGCGATGCGTCGTTCCCCGCTCCCGATCCCGCACTGTGGCAAGAGGCCTCGCGCGACACGCATCGCGCCACCGAGCCGAATGCGTTCGACTACGCGTTCGTGGTGTACACGCGCAAGGCCTGAAGACGGATCGCAAGCCACGCCCTGAAAAAACAAAGCGCCGCTTCGAGCGGCGCTTTGTTTTTCGGCCCACGCGCGAAGCGGGGCCGGTTCGATTCGGCTTACTGCCCGGCGATCGTCATCTGCTCGATCAGCACCGAGCCGGTTTGCTTCGTGCCGCGAACGATCGTGTCGGCACCGATCGCGACGATATGCCGGAACATTTCCTGCAACGTGCTCGCCACGGTGATTTCCTCGACCGGGTACTGGATCACGCCGTTCTCGACCCAGAAGCCTGCCGCGCCGCGCGAATAGTCGCCCGTCACGTAGTTCACGCCCTGCCCCATCAGTTCGGTCAGCAGCAGGCCGGTGCCGAGCTTCTTGAGCATCGCGTCGAAATCGTCGCTGTCGCGCGTGTTCGAGCTGCGCAGCGCGAGGTTGTGCGAGCCGCCGGCATTGCCGGTGGTCTTGGTGCCGAGCTTGCGCGCCGAGTAGGTGGACAGGAAGTAGCCCTCTACCACGCCGTCCTTGACCACGCTGCGCGCATGCGTGCGCACGCCTTCCTCGTCGAACGGCGCGCTGCCCATCGCGCGCGGCACGTGCGGATCCTCGACCACCTGCACGTGCGGCGCGAACACCGGCTTGCCGAGGCTGTCGACCAGGAACGACGTCTTGCGATAGAGCGCGCCGCCGCTGACCGCCTGCGTGAACGCACCGAGCAGGCCCGCCGCGAGCGGCGCCTCGAACAGCACCGGCACCTTGCGCGTATCGAGCCGGCGCGAGCCCATCCGCGCCAGCGCGCGTTCGGCGGCATAGCGGCCCACCGCTTCGGGGCTGGCGAGATCGCCGGCGTTGCGCGTGGAGGTGTACCAGTCGTCGCGCTGCATGTGGCGGCCGCTGCCGGCGATCGGCGCGCACGCAACGTAGTGGCGCGAGTACGGATAACCGGCCAGGAAGCCGCGCGAGGTGGCCAGCACGAACTGCGAATGCTGGGCCGACACGCTCGCGCCTTCCGAATTGCGGATCTGCGGGCTGACCGCGAACGCCGCGTCTTCCGAGCGGCGGGCGATTTCGACGGCTTCGTCGGCCGTCAGCGCCCACGGGTGATAGAGATCGAGATCGCGCGGCGCGGTTTCGAGCAGCTCGGCCTCGGCCAGGCCCGCGGCTTCGTCCTCGGCCGTGAAGCGCGCGATGTTGTAGGCGGCCGCGACCGTGTCCTTGAGTGCCGCCGACGAAAAATCGGACGTGCTCGCGTTGCCGCGCTTCTTGCCGAGGAACACCGTCACGCCGACCATCTTGTCGCGGTTGTGCTCGATCGTCTCGACTTCGCCGCGTCGCACCGACACCGACAGGCCGTCACCTTCCGAGATTTCGGTGGCCGCATCGGTCGCACCCATCGCCTTCGCGTGCCGGAGAATTTCCGTGGCAATGTCTTTCAGTTGTTCCTGCGTGTGCGGGAAATGGCGCGAGGGTGCGTCGGTATGAGCAGGCATCGTCGTGTGGTCCGGTAGCGGGCGGCTGGCCCGCGAGGTTCGAAATGTGGCGTATCCGCGATCATAACAAGGTCCGGCCCGCGCCACCTATCGGGGCCTTGCGGCACGCCGCGGCAGCCAAGGCGGCCGGCAACCGCTCGCGGCGCGATACAATCTCGCCCATGAACCGCAAAACCCGTATCCAACCGATCGAGCACGGCGCCGAACCGGACGCCGACAACGGCTACGATCGCCCCAGCAAATCCCAGCTCAAACGCGAGATGCACGAGCTGCAGGCACTGGGCCGCGACCTCGTCGAGCTGCCGAAAGACGCGCTCAAGCGCATGCCGATGTCGGAAAAACTCGACCAGGCCGTGCGCGAAACGCGCCGCATCACCGATCACGAAGGCCGTCGCCGCCAGATGCAGTACGTCGGCAAGGTCATGCGCACGCTCGACCCGGCCGAGGTCGCGGCACTGCGCACCGCGCTCGATTCGCAGCGCGGCGTCAACAAGGCCGCCACGGCGCGGCTGCACTGGATCGAGCGCACGCGCGACCAGTTGCTGGCCGACGACGAGGCGCTGACCCGCTTCATTCAGGCACACCCGGCCGCCGACGCCCAGGAAGGCCGCACGCTGATCCGCAACGCCCGCAAGGAAGCGCAGCAAGGCAAGCCGCCGCGCTACTTCCGCGAGCTGTTCCAGTGGATCAAGGTGACGAGCGCCAAGCCCGGCGAGGATGCCGAGGCCGAGTCCGACGAGGACACCGATGACGACGACGAAGCGTAAGCACCCGGACGAGCTGATCGTCGGGCTGGTTTCGATCAGCGATCGCGCCAGCCGCGGCGATTATCAGGATCAGGGCATTCCGGCGCTCGAAGGCTGGCTCGGCACGGCGCTCGCTTCCCCGTGGCGCGCCGAAACGCGTCTGATCGCCGACGAAGCCGCCCTGATTTCCGCCACGCTCGTCGCGCTGATCGACGAGGCCGGTTGCGACCTGGTGCTGACCACCGGCGGCACCGGCCCGGCCCGGCGCGATGTCACGCCCGAGGCGACGCTGGCGATCGCCACGCGCGAGATGCCCGGCTTCGGCGAGCAGATGCGCCAGATCAGCCTGCGCTTCGTGCCCACCGCGATCCTGTCGCGACAGGTGGCCGTGATCCGCGAAACGCCCGACCACGCGGCGCTCGTCATCAACCTGCCGGGGCAGCCGAAGTCGATCAAGGAAACGCTGGAAGGCCTGCGCGACGATACCGGCAAGGTGCTCGTGCCGGGCATCTTCGCGGCCGTGCCCTATTGCATCGACCTGATCGGCGGCCCGTATGCCGAAACCCACCCGGAAATCTGCGCCGCGTTCCGCCCGAAGAACGCGCAGCGTCCGCCGCGCGCCAATTGACAACGGCCGGGCAAGCCCGGCCGTTTCATCGGTTCACCGCGCCGCGTGACGGCTTACTCGGCGGCGCTCGCCGCCGGCACGAGGAAATGCTCGCGGTAGTACTTCAGTTCGTCGATCGACTCGTGGATGTCGGCCAGCGCCGTATGCATCGCGCGCTTCTGGAAACCCTTGTAGATGGCGGGCTGCCAGCGGCGGCACAGCTCCTTGAGCGTGCTGACGTCGAGGTTGCGGTAATGGAAGAAGGTTTCGAGCTCGGGCATCCAGCGCGCCATGAAGCGGCGGTCCTGGCAGATCGAGTTGCCGCACATCGGCGACTTGCCGGGCGACACGTATTGCGCGAGGAACGACTGGATTTGCGCGGCGGCATCGGCTTCGCTGACGGTGGAGGCACGCACCCGGTCGATCAGGCCCGAGCGGCCATGCGTCGACTGGTTCCAGGCGTCCATCTTGGCAAGGGTTTCGTCGCTCTGGTGGATCGCCAGCACCGGCCCTTCGACGACGCGCTCCAGCGTGGAATTGGTGACGACCACGGCGATCTCGATGATGCGGTCGCTATCCGGGTTCAAACCCGTCATTTCCATGTCGAGCCAGACGAGATTGAGTTCGTTGCGAACGAGCGCGGGCTGGTCGGCGGATTGGGCGATATCGGTCATACGGTTTCCTGAAGAATCGGCGGCGGCGGACGCACCGCTGTCGTGGCCGGCACATGGGCCGAAAACCGTCGAGCGTACCCCCGCCGCTAGAACTTATAATTCTCGCATAGATACCACCGGCCTCCCTGATGTCCGCTTACTCGTTCACCCTGTTGTTCGCCGCCGCGATCCTCGCGATGGTCGGCGCCAAGCTCTGGCTCGCCTCGCGCCAGATCCGCTTCGTCACCGCGCACCGCGGCGCCGTACCCGTGCAGTTCCGCGACTCGATTCCGCTGGCCTCGCACCAGCGCGCCGCCGATTACACGGTCGCGCGCACGCGCCTGACCATGCTGCAGATCGTGACCAGCGCGGCGGTGCTGATCGTGCTGACGCTGTGCGGCGGCGTCGGCGCGATCGACCAGGCGCTGCGCGGCTGGCTCGGCGGCAGCCATTACGTCCAGCAGATCCTCGTGATCGTGGTGGTGATGGCGGTCACCAGCCTGCTCGAACTGCCGTTCGAATACGTACGCCAGTTCGGCATCGAAGCCCGCTTCGGCTTCAATCGCATGACGCGCACGCTGTTCTTCAAGGATCTGGCCCTCAGCACCGTGGTCGGTACCGCGATCGGGCTGCCGCTGCTGTTCGTGGTGCTGTGGCTGATGAATCGCGCGGGGCCGCTGTGGTGGCTCTGGGCCTGGATCTTCCTGGTCGCCTACCAGATGCTGGGGCAGGTGATCTACCCGAGCTTCATCGCGCCGATGTTCAACAAGTTCGAGCCGCTCGCCGACGAAGCGCTGCGCGCACGCATCGAAGGCCTGATGAAACGCTGCGGGTTCGCCGCGAAGGGCCTGTTCGTGATGGACGGCAGCCGCCGCTCCGCGCACGGCAACGCCTACTTCACGGGCTTCGGCGCGAACAAGCGCATCGTGTTCTTCGACACGCTGATCGAGCGGCTGTCGGGCAGCGAGATCGAGGCCGTGCTGGCGCACGAACTCGGCCACTTCAAGCGCCGCCACATCATCAAGCGCATGATCGTCGTGTTCGCAATGAGCCTCGTGCTGTTGGCCCTGCTCGGCTGGCTCGCGGGCCGCACCTGGTTCTACACGGGCCTCGGCGCGATGCCGTCGCTGACGGGCAGCAACGCGGGCCTCGCGCTCGTGCTGTTCTTCCTGGCCATGCCGGTATTCCTGTTCTTCGTCACGCCGCTCAGCAGCATGAGCTCGCGCAAGGACGAATTCGAGGCCGACGCGTTCGCCGTCGACCACACCAACCGCCAGGATCTCGTCAACGCGCTGGTGAAGCTCCATGAGGACAACGCCTCGACGCTGACGCCCGACCCGGTCTACACCAGCTTCTACTACTCGCATCCGCCGGCTTCCGTGCGGATCGACCGACTGCTCGGCGCCGCATGACGCGCGGCCGCCAGCAAGGCCCGGGCAAGCCGGCCAAGTCGAGCGCCGAGCGCATCACCGGCCGCGTGATCGCGGCGCATGGCCGCCATTACCTGGTCGCGCCCGTGGACGGCGGGCCGATGCTGCAATGCTTCCCGCGCGGCAAGAAGAGCGAGATCGCCGTGGGCGATCGCGTGCAGTACGAGCGCAGCTCGGCCGACCAGGGGGTGATCGTCGAGATCGACACGCGGCGCAACCTGCTCTATCGCTCCGATCAGTTCAAGTCGAAGCTGTTCGCCGCGAACCTCGACCAGTTGCTGATCGTGCTCGCCACCGAGCCGTTCTTCAGCGAGGACCTGCTCGGCCGCGCGCTGATCGCGGCCGAGGCCAATGCGCTGAAGCCGGTCATCGTGTTGAACAAGATCGACGTCGAGGCCGCGCTGCCGGTAGCCCGCGAGCGGCTCGCGCCGTATCGCGCGCTCGGTTACGACGTGGTCGAATTGTCGGTGAAGGGTGCGCCCGACGACACGCTGGCGCAGTTGATGCCGCGCCTGGCCGGCCACTCGACGATCCTGCTCGGCCAGTCCGGCATGGGCAAATCGACGCTCGTGAACCTGATCGTGCCCGAGGCCGAGGCCGCGACGCGCGAGATTTCCGCCGCGCTGAACAGCGGCCGCCACACCACCACGTTCACGCGGCTCTATCCGCTGGCCGACGGTGGGGCGTTGATCGATTCGCCGGGCTTCCAGGAATTCGGCCTCTACCACTTGACCGAAGGCCAGTTCGAGCGCGCGTTCCCCGAATTCCGGCCGCTGCTCGCCGACTGCCGCTTCTACAACTGCCATCACCTGCACGAGCCGGGCTGCGCGATCCTCGCCGCCGTGGAGGATGGCCGGATCTCGAAGTCGCGCCACGCGCTCTATGCGCAGCTCGTGCACGAGGCGAGCCAGATCGTCCGCTGACGATCTCCGCCTCCCCTGCCTGCTCCGATGCGCATCCCGGCCCCCGATCTCTCGACCGCCCATCATTGGGTCAACGTGCTGAACGCGGTCGGCATCGGCTGCGAACTGCACAACCGCTTCGCGACCGGCGCGCTCGGCGGGCTGCCGCCCGACCAGTGCGCGCCCGAGATCTGGCTCGACGACGACCGCGATATCGCGCTCGCGCGGCGCATCCTCGAAGCAGCGGCATCGGGGCCGCCGGCCGGTGCATCGCGCTGGCGGTGCGGCGGCTGCGGCGAATGGCTCGATGCGCAGTTCACGGCGTGCTGGCGTTGCGGGCGAATCCGCGATCCGCGCGACGACGAAGCGGCGCCCGATATACGCTGACCGCCGCGCCGTATCGGCGCTCGAAAAGCAAAAAGCCGGCTGCGAACGCCGGCTTCTTTATTTCAAGGCGCGCCACCCGCGCCGCGTATCACGACACCCACACCGCCAGCGTCAACATCAGCAGCAGGATCATCCACAGGATCACGGCGCGCCAGACCAGGCCGACGGCCGATTGCAGCGTGCGTGGCGTACAGTCGTCGCCGACCGCCAGCGGGCCACTGTCGCCCACCGACAACGCGTCGACGCTCGACGGCTCGGCCAGCGGGCCGGCCAGGCGCGCGCCAAGCGCACCACTGCCCGAAGCCAGCAGCACGCCGTCGTTCGAGTCGGGCCACTGGCGTGTGTGATTGCGCCATGCGTAGATCGCATCCTCGAAATTGCCGACGATCGCGAAGCCGAGCGCCGTCAGCCGCGACGGAATCCAGTCGATCACGAAGAAGGCGCGCTGCGCGAAATTGGAGAACGCCTCGGTGCGGTCGTCGGTCGGCACGGACCAGCTGCGCGACAGATATTCGGCGATCCGGTACAGCACCGCGCCGGCCGGGCCGAGCGGCAGGACGAACCAGAAGAACACGCCGAACACATGGCGATGCGACGCCACCACGGCATGGATCAGCGTATGACGCACGATCTCGCCAACCGGCATGTCCACGGTATCGAGCCCGGTCCATTCGGCCAGCACTTCGCGCGCGCGCGGCACGTCGTCGTTGTTGAGCGCGAGATGGATATCGGTGAAGTAATGGCTGAACTGGCGGAAGCCCAGCGTGAAATAGACCACCACCACGTTCCAGACGAACGCGAAGGCGAAGCTGATCTTGAACAGCAGGTAGTAGACGAGCGCGACGGCGAGCACCCAGGGCACCACGACGACGAGCCAGGCCAGCACACCATGCTTCTTCTTGCCGGCGTCGAAGCCGTTCGCCGCAGTTTCCGCATGGAACTGGAACAGCGCAAACACCGGATTGCCCGGCGACAACGCGCGCACCTGCTCGATGATGAGGGCGAGGAGAACCGAAAAGAAAGTCATGCGAAAGGGCGTGCCATCCTGGGTTATACGATTTTTCGCATAACGATAGCACAGCGCAATGGCGCGAGGGCTCTAGCCCTGCGACACACCGGACGCCGGCTGTCGTGCGATCAGGAATGCGCGGCAAGAAAGCGATACAGATTGCGCAACATGCCGGCGGTTGCACCCCAGATGAAGTAATGGCCGTCGTCGCGCGCGTCCGGATAGGGCATCGCAAAAAAACGACGTTCCCCGCCTTCCCATTTGAACAGCCGCACTTCGTGATGCTCGGGCGCCATCAGGAAGGCCAGCGGCACCTCGAAAATCTCGGCCACTTCGAGCGTATCGGCCTGCACGGCAAACGGCGGATGCACGATGCCGACCACCGGCGTGACGCGATAACCGGTGCCCGTCAGATATTCGGGCAAGTTGCCGAGCACTTCGACATGTTCGCTGTCGAGTGCGATTTCCTCGCGTGCCTCGCGCAATGCCGTGGCCGTTGCATCGGCATCGAACGGCTCGCGGCGGCCGCCCGGAAAGCTGATCTGGCCGGGATGATCGGTCAGGTGATCGGCGCGCTGGGTCAGCAGCACCGTGAGCCCGTCGGCACGCGCCACGAGCGGCACCAGCACGGCCGCGATACGTGGATCGCGATAATCGGCCAGGCGCGCCTCGGCCGGCTCCTGCGTCCAGCCGTAGGACTGCGCGAAACGCTCGCGCAGCCCGGCCGGCGTCAGCACGGCCGGCGGCACCGTCGGCAGGCCGGCGCCGGTCGATTCGACAGGCAGCACTTCGGGATCGATGATCGGGCGACGGGTCAAGGGGCGCTCGCGGAAAGGTCTGACGGAAGCGTATTGTCGCCCCGGAATAAAAAAAGCACCCGGTGGGGTGCTTTTTCCTTACAGCATTTACGCCTGCTCTTGCTTGGCGGCGGTGCGATCCTTCAGCACCAGCTTTTCCTTGATTCGAGCCGACTTGCCCGAACGCTCGCGCAGGTAGTACAGCTTGGCACGACGGACATCGCCGCGACGCTTGACGATGATGCTCGCGAGCAGCGGCGAGTACGTCTGGAACGTACGCTCGACGCCTTCGCCCGACGAAATCTTGCGGACGATGAAGGCCGAGTTGAGGCCACGGTTGCGCTTCGCGATCACGACGCCTTCGTAGGCCTGAACGCGCTTGCGGGTACCTTCGACCACATTCACGTTCACGATCACCGTGTCGCCCGGGGCGAAATCGGGGATCGTCTTGCCTTCGAGCGCGCGCTCGATTTCTTCCTGCTCAAGTTTTGCGATCAGATTCATTGCTGACTCCTAAAGCCATCGTGTCGGAGTTGGTACCTTGTCCGCTTCCGGACCCGGCCCCGATAGAGGATGGATTCACATCTGGCGTCGCGCACGCATGCACGACACCGCCTTTTTCCCGGACCACCACGGAAAGGCTTCAGCTCGAAGCTTTCCTCGCGGCCTTCGCGAGACTTGCAAGCCACGCCTCGTCGGCCCGGCTCAACAACTGTTGCTTGCGCGCCCGGTCGATCAGATCGGGCCGCTTCTGCCATGTATTGCGCAGCGCTTCCTGCCGCCGCCACTTCTCGATTTCCGCATGATGGCCGCCGAGCAGCACATCGGGCACCCGCACGCCGTCGTATTCCTCGGGCCGCGTGTAATGCGGGCAATCGAGCAAACCGTGCACGAAACTGTCCTGCACCGCCGACTGCGAATCGTTCAGCACACCCGGCAGCAGGCGCACCACCGCATCCATCAGCGCCATGGCCGGCAATTCACCGCCCGACAGCACGAAATCGCCGAGGCTGATTTCCTCGTCGACGACACGATCGAGCAAACGCTGATCGATCGCTTCGTAGCGGCCGCACAGCAGCACGACACCGGGCTCGGCCGCCATTCGCACCACACGTTCGTGGGTGAGCGGCGCGCCTTGCGGCGACATCATCACCACCCGCGTCGACGCAATGCCCTGCTCGGCCTGCGCGGCCTTGGCCGCGCCGATTGCTGCTTCGAGCGGCTTGGCGAGCATCACCATGCCCGGACCGCCGCCGTAGGGTCGATCATCGACCGTGCGGTAGTTGTCCGTGGTGAAATCGCGCGGATTCCACGTGCGCAACCCGAAGCGCTCCTGCTTGACCGCCCGGCTGGTAATTCCCCAGCCAGTCAGCGCCTGGAACATTTCGGGAAAGAGCGTGACGACATCGAACTGCATCGCGCGCTCCTGTGCGTCGTTCATTTCAGTAATCGGCTTCCCAGTCGACGACGATGCGCTTCGCCGCCTGGTCGACCGTTTTCACGTACACCCCGACGAACGGGATCAGACGCTCGCCCGTGACGGGCTTGCCATCCTTGCCGCTGGCCGGATAGTCGACGCGCATGACCGAATGCGCGCCGTTGTCGATCATCTCGCCGACGCGGCCGAGTTCGACACCCGCTTCGTTGACGACATCGAGACCGATCAGGTCGACCCAGTAGAATTCGTCGTTGTCGAGCGCCGGGAAATCTTCTCGACGCAGGAACAGACGGTAGCCGCGCAGCGCCAAAGCCTGATCGCGATCGGCCAGACCGGCCAAATGCGCGACGACCGTATCGGCGTGCGTTTTCGACTGCGTGATGCTGACGGAAAGACGTTCCGCCCCTTTCTCGAGCCACACGAGGCGCGCCTTCAGCAGCGCATCGCCACCACGGCCCACGCCCGAATGGGGCACGATCTTGACCCAGCCCTTGAGGCCGTAGGCATCGACGATCGCACCGACCTCGATCGCATCGTCGGGCCACGCTTGCGCCGCACCGATGCCGACCGAGGCTTGCCCCGGGTTGCTGCTTGCTGCCGCCGGCTTTGCGCTGCTCTTTTCAGAGGAACGCTCGACCGGTTTGCGGACAAACACGCCAAACGCAGACGCTTCGCGTGTACCGCCTTTGACATCACCGGATGAATCGTGACCGGACATTCAGACCACCTCTCGGCCGCAATTACCGGAAAACCGTGCCATATTAGGCAGCCGGTTGTGCCTTTTGTGCTTCCTTCACGAGGCGAGCGACGGTCGGCGACAGTTGTGCGCCAACGCCTTGCCAGTACGTCAGACGATCCTGAGCGATACGCAGCGATTCGCCCTTCGTGGCGACCGGGTTGTAGAAGCCAACGCGTTCGATGAAGCGGCCGTCACGACGATTACGCGAATCGGTAGCAACGATGTTGTAGAACGGGCGCTTCTTCGAGCCACCGCGAGCCAGACGGATGATAACCATATGAAATCCTTCGGGAAAACCGGGTTCGGAACTGCTGAAACCCGCGATTATAGCGGGAAACCAAAGACATAACAAACACTTACGGCAGAAAAAGCGCGGCACCGCCCAATCGCCAGCGGTCACGGCGTTTCGCCGCCGAGCTCCTACACTGATTGAACCGTGCCGCCGCACCGCACACGACCCGATCGATCCATGCCCCTGCCCTCGCTCCCGTTCCGCGCTTTGCTTCATCGGTTCGCCATCATCGGCGCGACGCTGCTTGCCGCCAGCCTCGTCGCCGAGGCCAGCGCGGCCGCGCCGCCCATCGACAGGTTGACCGTGCCGCCCGGCTTCAAGGTGGAGGTGCTGGCCGCCGACATCGCGAATGCTCGCGAGATGGCCTGGTCGCCGCGCGGCAATCTTTATGTGGGTTCGACCGAGGGCAGTGTCCACGCGCTGACGCTGCGCGACGGCCGCGTGGTGGCGCGGCACGTGGTGGCGTCGGGCCTGGAAATGCCGGTGGGCGTGGCCTACCGCGACGGCGCGCTCTATATCTCCGCGATCTCGCGCATCCTGCGTCTCGACCGGATCGACGACCAGCTCGCCGCGCCACCCAAGCCGGCGCTGGTGACCGACAGGCTACCCACCGATCGCCAGCACGGCTGGAAATTCATCGCATTCGGCCCCGACGGCAAGCTCTATGTGCCGGTCGGCGCGCCCTGCAATATCTGCGAACCGGATCGCGACCGCTACGCGATGCTGGGCCGCATGAACCCCGACGGCAGCGATTATCAGGTGTTCGCGCGCGGCATCCGCAATACGGTCGGCTTCGACTGGCATCCGGCGACGCACGCGCTGTGGTTTACCGATAACGGCCGCGACATGCTCGGCGACGACCGCCCCGACGACGAACTGAATCAGGCGCCGCGCGCCGGCCTGGATTTCGGCTATCCGTATTGCCACGCCGGCGACATCGCCGATCCACAATACGGCCGCAGCCACCCGTGCAGCGGCTTCACGCCGCCGGTGGCCAAGCTCGGCGCGCACGTGGCCGCGCTCGGCATGCGCTTCTATACGGGCACGATGTTCCCGGCCGAGTACCGCAACGCGATCTTCATCGCCGAGCACGGCTCGTGGAACCGCAGCAGCAAGGTCGGCTACCGGGTGGTGCGCGTAAGCCTCGGACAGGATGGGCGCACGGCGCGCCAGCAAGTGTTCGCGCAGGGCTGGCTGCAGGCGGACGGCGATGTGTGGGGCCGCCCCGCCGACGTGCTGCCGCTGCCCGACGGCTCGCTGCTCGTCAGCGACGATTACGCCGGCGCGATCTACCGGATCACTTATACCGGGCACCCGGGCGCGACCGACAACCGGCCGGGTGTCGCGCCGTAGAATGCGCCATCGGCGCAGGGGTCGCGCCGCCCCGTCCCGCGCAATTTTTCCTATCGGTTCGTCATGTCCAGCCCACCGCCACGTTTCCGCTCGAAAACCGTCACCGCCGCACTCGCCTTTTTGTTCGGCTCGCTCGGCGCACATCGCTTCTATCTGTATGGCTGGCGCGACCTGGCCGGTTGGGCGCATCTGATCGGCACGCTGCTCGGCGTGCCCGGCCTGTCGCTGCTCGCGCAAAGCGAGCGCGCCTCGCTGCTCGGCTGGGCGTTCGCCGTGCCGGGCGCGATCTCGTTGCTCGCCGCGTTTCTGGCGGCGATCGTCTATGGCCTGCGCGCCGACGAGAAATGGGACGCGCAATTCAACGCGTCGAGCGACCGCCGCAGCCAGTCGGGCTGGACGGTCATCTTCATCGTGATCTTTTCGCTGTTGATCGGTGCGTTCCTGCTGATGACGTCACTCGCGCTGTCGTTCCAGACGTACTTCGAATCGCAGGTGCAGGCCGCCAAGGAACTGTCGCAGTAGCGGGCAGTCACGAGCAGGCCGGCTAGAACAGGCTCAATTGCGGCGTGGCGGCCGCTGCCGCACGCGCCTTCACCGGCTCCGGCGCGCGGAACTGCGAAAAATCGAGAATGCCGCGCGTGCGCTCGTTCAACCCGAGGCGCTTGACCGCTTGCCGGAAGCGCTGCTTCATCAGGTCGGCCCACAAGCCCTCGCCCTTCATCCGGCTCGCGAAATCGGATTCGTAATCCTTGCCGCCGCGCATGTCGCGCACGCGCGCCATCACGCGCTCGGCGCGATCGGGAAAGTGCGCGGCAAGCCATTCGCGAAACAACGGCGCGACCTCCCAAGGCAGGCGCAACACGATGTAGCTCGCATGCGTCGCGCCGGCCTCGGCGCACGCTTCGAGCACGCGCTCCAGATCGGGCTCGGTGACGAACGGAATGACCGGCGCGATGCTGACGCCAACCGGCACGCCCGCGTCGCGCAACGCGCGGATCGTGCGCAGCCGCCGCGACGGCGTGGCCGCGCGCGGTTCGAGCGCGCGGGCGAGATCGGCATCGAGCGTGGTGATCGTGACGGCCGCTATCACCTGGCCCCGCTCGGCCATCGGCGCGAGCAGGTCGAGATCGCGCTCGATCAGCGAATTCTTGGTGATCGCCGCGAACGGCTGCCCGTGATCGTGCATGACCTGAATCACGTCGCGCGTGATGCGCCGCTCGCGCTCGCAGGGCTGGTACGCATCGGTATTGACGCCGAGCGCGATCGGCTCAGGCACGTAGCCACGCTTGCCGAGCTCGCGTTCGAGCAGTTCGGCCGCGTTGACCTTGGCGTAGATCCGACTTTCGAAATCGAGCCCCGGCGACAGGCCCAGATAGCTGTGCGTGGGCCGCGCGAAACAGTAGATGCAGCCGTGCTCGCAGCCGCGATACGGATTCAGCGACACGTTGAACGGGATATCGGGCGACGCGTTGCGCGTGAGGATGCTTTTGGCGTGTTCGTCGAACACCTGCGTGCGCAGCGCCGGACGGGTGTCGTCGTCCTCGCCGGCCCAGCCGTCGTCGACCGTCTCGCGCTGGTCACGCTCGTAACGCCCCTGCAGATTGCCCACCGCGCCACGGCCCTTGCGCGGCGCGGGCGGCGCCACCGGATATTCGACATCGGATCGATCGCTCATCACGCCCCTTCATCACGAACGGCGCAAGCGAAAATTCGCCGCACCGAATACTGTTTATTTATACAGTATTCGGTGCGGCCTGCCAAGCGATCGGCCGATCAGCCGTCGACCGAAATGCTCAGGGTTTCCTTGATCTCTTCCATCACCACGTAGCTCTTGGATTGCACGGCGCCGGGCAGTTGCAACAGGATGTCGCCGAGCAGCTTCCGGTAATCTGCCATTTCACCGATGCGGGCCTTGATCAGATAGTCGAAATCGCCGGACACCAGATGGCATTCGAGCACCTCGTCGATCTTCATGACCTCGCGGCGGAACTGCTCGAACATGTTGCCGCTCTTGTGGTCGAGCGTGATCTCCACGAACACCAGCAGCGCCGCGCCCAGCATGGCCGGATCGACACGCGCGTGATAGCCGGTGATCACGCCGTCGCGCTCCATGCGCCGCACGCGTTCGATGCACGGCGTGACGGTCAGGCCGACCTGCTCGGCCAGGTCCTTCATCGCCATGCGGCCGTCCGCCTGGAGCAGCCGCAGGATGCGACGATCGAGCTTGTCGAGGGCACGGACTGGTTGACGTTGCGTTCTCATCCGGTTTTTTCTGAAAATTGAAAAAATACAATAACAAAAACTGGAACTCGAACAATACCATAGCTGAAAAAACCAGGTCGTGACGTGAAGGCAGCGATGCAGGTGCATCCCCACGGCGTTCCGGCTTTTTCCCATCTGGAGCAGCTATGCGTGTCGTGATTCTCGGAAGCGGTGTGGTGGGCGTGACGAGCGCCTATTATCTGGCGCGCGCCGGCCATGAAGTGACGGTGATCGACCGCGAGGCCGGCCCGGCGCTGGAAACGAGCTTCGCCAATGCCGGCCAGATCTCGCCCGGCTATGCCGCGCCGTGGGCCGCGCCCGGCGTGCCGCTGAAGGCCGTCAAGTGGATGTTCGAGAAGCATGCGCCGCTCGCGATCCGCCTCGATGGCTCGCGTTTCCAATTGCAATGGATGTGGCAGATGCTGCGCAACTGCACATCCGAGCGTTACGCGGTGAACAAGGGCCGCATGGTGCGTCTCGCCGAATACAGCCGCGACTGCTTCCAGGCACTGCGCGCCGACACCGGCATCCAGTACGAAGGCCGCACCGGCGGCACGCTGCAACTGTTCCGCACGCAGGCGCAGTTCGACGGCGCGGCGAAGGACATCGCCGTGCTGCGTGACGCCAACGTGCCGTTCGAGCTGCTGACGGCCGACCAGTTGAAGAACGCCGAGCCGGCGCTGGGCGCCGTGTCGCACAAGCTGACAGGCGGCCTGCGCCTGCCGGGCGACGAAACCGGCGACTGCCAGTTGTTCACCACGCGCCTCGCCGCGATGGCCGAGGAACTGGGCGTGCAATTCCGCTACAACACCTCGATCGACGCGCTCGCCGTGGCCGGCGGCCGAATCGCCGGCGTGCAATGCGGCAGCGAACTGGTACGCGCCGACGCCTACGTCGTGGCGCTCGGTTCATACTCCACGCGCTTCCTGTCGAACCTCGTCAAGATTCCGGTCTATCCGCTCAAGGGCTATTCGATCACGGCGCCCATCGTCAACGCCGATTCGGCGCCCGTGTCCACCGTGCTCGACGAAACCTACAAGATCGCGATCACGCGTTTCGATTCGCGCATCCGCGTGGGCGGCATGGCTGAGATCGCCGGGTTCGACAAACGTCTGAACCAGGCGCGCCGCGAAACGCTCGAGATGTGCGTCAACGACCTGTTCCCGGGTGGCGGCGACACGTCGAAGGCCACGTTCTGGACGGGCCTGCGCCCGATGACGCCGGACGGCACGCCGATCGTCGGCCGCACGCCGATGCCGAACCTGTTCCTGAACACCGGCCACGGCACGCTCGGCTGGACGATGTCGTGCGGTTCAGGCCAACTGCTCGCCGACCTGATGTCGGGCAAGAAGCCGGCGATCCAGGCCGACGACCTCTCGGTGCATCGTTATCTGAGCGAAACCGGCGGCAGCTCGCGTCCGGCCTACGCCTGATCGGCTGCGGCGGGATCGATAAAAAGGGCACCTCGGGTGCCCTTCGTCGTTACGGCGGAAACCGCGCCAAGCGGGTCAGAACTGGTCTTCGGTCAGCATCAGCACGCTGTCCTTGCCAGTGGCGCCGACGATCGATTCGGCGATCCCGTTCGCCTGCACGAGCACGTGCTGCGCGTAGAACTGCGCGATTGCGATCTTCGCGTCGTGGAACGCCGTATCGTCGGCCCGCTTGCGTTGCGCGGCAAGCAGCGCGCGCGCCATCTGCCAGCCGCACAGCACGATGCCGGCCAGCTTCAGATACGGCACGCTGCCGAGAAACACCGCGTTCGGGTCGCCCTTGGCGTGCGCCACCACGTAATCGACCACCGCGCCGAGCGCCTTCGCGCCATCGGCCAGATGCTTGCGCATCGCGGCGAACGCGGGTGTGTCCTCGGCCCCGAGCGCCTGGACGGTTTCGTCGATCTCGGCCAGCAGCGCCTTCGCCACCGCGCCGCCGTCGCGCACGGTCTTGCGGCCGACCAGATCGTTGGCCTGGATCGCCGTGGTGCCTTCATAGATCGCCAGGATGCGCGCGTCGCGGTAATACTGCGCGGCGCCGGTCTCCTCGATGAAGCCCATCCCTCCGTGCACCTGCACGCCGAGGCTCGCGACCTCGTTGACCATCTCGGTGCTCCAGCCCTTGACGATCGGCACCAGGTATTCGTAGATCGCCTGATGACGGGCGCGCTCGGCCGCGTCGGCATGCGCATGCGCCTGATCGCTGTGCGCGGCGGCGACATAGGCCAGCGCGCGGGCGCCTTCGGTCAGCGCGCGCATCGTGCCGAGCATGCGACGCACGTCGGGGTGATGGATGATCGTGACCGACTGCTTGGCGGAGCCGTCGACGGGCCGGCTCTGCACGCGTTCCTTCGCGAACGCGGCGGCCTTCTGGTAGGCGCGATCGGCCACGCCGATGCCCTGCATGCCCACCCCGAAGCGCGCGGCGTTCATCATGATGAACATGTATTCGAGGCCGCGATTCTCCTCGCCGATCAGATAGCCGATCGCGCCGCCGTGATCGCCGTATTGCAGCACGGCGGTCGGGCTGGCCTTGATGCCGAGCTTGTGTTCGATCGATACGCAGTGCACATCGTTGCGCTCGCCGAGGCTGCCGTCCTCGTTGACAAGGAACTTCGGCACGATGAACAGCGAAATGCCCTTCACGCCGTCCGGCGCGTTCGGGGTGCGGGCCAGCACGAGGTGGACGATGTTGTCCGCCATGTCGTGCTCGCCCCAGGTAATGAAGATCTTGGTGCCGAACACCTTGAAGCTGCCGTCGCCTTGCGGCTCGGCGCGCGTGCGCACCAGCGCGAGATCGGAACCGGCCTGCGGTTCGGTCAGGTTCATGGTGCCGGTCCATTCGCCCGAGATCAGCTTCGGCACGTAGCGCGATTTCTGCTCGTCGCTACCGGCCGTCAGCAGCGCTTCGATCGCGCCGTCGGTCAGCAACGGGCACAGCGCGAACGACAGATTCGAGGCATTGAGCATCTCGATGCACGGCGTGGCGATCAGCTTCGGCAGGCCCTGGCCGTCGTATTCGACCGGATGCTGCAGCCCTTGCCAACCGCCTGCGACGAACTGGCGGAATGCGTCTCCGAAACCGGCTGTCGCCGTCACCACGCCCTGGCTCCATGCGCTGGGCTGCTTGTCGCCTTCGACGTTCAGCGGCGCGAGCACCTCGCCGCAGAACTTCGCGGACTCGTCGAGCACGGCCTGCGCCGTGTCGAAGCCGGCGTCTTCGAAGCCGGGCAGCTTCGCGACGTCATCGATGTCGGCCAACTCCTTCATCACGAACAGCATGTCCTTGACGGGCGCGATGTAGCTCATGGTGCTCCTCTCCTCTGTCTGCTTATGGTCAAAAAAAGGGGCGCTCGCTGCGCCCCTTCGTGGTGGTTATCGGCGCGTCGTCAACGATGCGCGTGGCCGCTCGCGATCAGCCGAGCGCGGTCACGAGCTCCGGCACCACCGTGAACAGGTCGCCCACGATGCCGTAGTCGGCCACGCTGAAGATCGGCGCCTCTTCGTCCTTGTTGATCGCGACGATCACCTTCGAATCCTTCATCCCGGCCAGATGCTGGATCGCACCCGAGATGCCCACCGCGATGTACAACTGCGGCGCGACGATCTTGCCGGTCTGGCCCACCTGGAAATCGTTCGGCACGTAGCCCGCGTCCACCGCCGCGCGCGAGGCGCCCAGCGCCGCACCGAGCTTGTCGGCCAGCGGCTCCAGCGTGGCCGTGTAGTTCTCGCCGCTGCCCAGGCCACGGCCGCCCGACACGATGATCTTCGCGCTGGTCAGCTCCGGACGGTCCAGCTTCGTCACTTCGCGGTTCACGAACTGCGACTTGCCGCTGTCGGCCGCCGCCTCGATCTTCTCGACCGCCGCGCTGCCGCCTTCGGCCGCCACCGGGTCGAAGCCGGTCGCACGCACCGTGATCACCTTGATCGGGTCGCTCGATTGCACCGTGGCAATTGCGTTGCCGGCGTAGATCGGGCGCTCGAACGTGTCGGCGCTGTCCACGGCGGTGATGTCGGAGATTTGCGCGACGTCGAGCTTCGCGGCGATGCGCGGCGCGATGTTCTTGCCGTAAGCCGTGGCCGGCGCGAGGATATGCGAGTAGTCCTTCGCAATATTCAGCACCGTGGCTTCGACGTTTTCCGCCAGCCCTTCGGCCAGTTGCGGCGCGTCGGCCAGCAGCACCTTCGCCACACCGGCGATCTTCGCTGCGGCGTCGGCCGCGGCTTGGGCGTTGCCGCCCGCCACCAGGACGTGGATATCGCCACCGATCTTTTGAGCGGCGGCCACCGTGTTCAGCGTCGCGGCCTTGATCGACGCGTTGTCGTGTTCGGCAATGATCAGAATCGTCATCTTTGTCTCCCCTTACAGCACTTTCGCTTCGGTCTTCAGCTTCTCGACCAGCGTCTTCACGTCGGCCACCTTCACACCTGCCGCGCGCTTCGGCGGCTCGGCCACCTTCAGCGTCTTCAGGCGCGGCGCGACATCCACGCCGAGCTCTTCCGGCTTGATGTTTTCCAGGGGTTTCTTCTTGGCCTTCATGATGTTCGGCAGCGTCACGTAGCGCGGCTCGTTCAGGCGCAAGTCGGTCGTGACCACGGCCGGCAGCGTGAGTGACAGCGTTTCCGAACCGCCGTCCACTTCGCGTGCGACCGTCGCGCGACCGTCGGCGATCGTCACCTTCGAGGCGAACGTCGCTTGCGGCAGGCCGGCCAGCGCGGCCAGCATCTGGCCCGTCTGGTTCGAATCGTCGTCGATCGCCTGCTTGCCGAGGATCACCAGTTGCGGCTGCTCCTTGTCGACCAGCGCCTTGAGGATCTTCGCCACCGCCAGCGGCTCCACGCCCGCATCGGCCGAACCGGCTTCCACCAGGATCGCGCGATCGGCACCGATCGCCAGCGCCGTGCGCAGCGTTTCCTGCGCCTGCGCCACGCCGATCGACACGGCGATCACTTCCGTCGCCACGCCCGCTTCCTTCAGGCGCACCGCTTCTTCCACGGCGATTTCATCGAAGGGATTCATCGACATCTTCACGTTCGCGATATCGACGCCCGTTCCGTCCGACTTCACGCGGACCTTCACGTTGTAGTCGACCACTCTTTTTACCGGCACCAGGATTTTCATGCACACGCTCCAAAGTTACGAATACGACCGACGGCCATTTTATAGCGTCGCCACCATCAAGGCGGCAAAGCGGAGCTATCTGGCCCCTCGACCGACGAGGATAACGTCATTCGGCGACACGCCGGCAATAGCGAACGATCGTACTATTTTAAGAGAGAAAAATCCCTCAAGCCAAGCCCGGGTTCTGGACCCTCGCCTCTAATCGGCGGCACGCGCCATGCTGCGCACCGCCCGGGACTGCCTGGCCGGCCGGCACGCGGCCGGCTGGCGTCCCTGTCAACGGTGGCTCAGGCGACGCACCAGCCAGTCGCCGAACGACTGCACGATCTGCACGAACACGATCAGGATCGCCACGACCGTCCACATCACGTCCGGCTCGTAGCGCTGATAGCCATAGCGGATGCCGAGATCGCCCAGGCCGCCGCCGCCGATCGCGCCGGCCATCGCCGAATAGCCGACCAGCGAGACGAACGTGATGGTCAGGCCGGCGACGATGCCGGGCCATGCCTCGGGCAGCAGCACCTTGAACACGATCTGGCGCGTGGTGGCGCCCATCGCCAGCGCCGCCTCGATCAGGCCCCGATCGACCTCGCGCAGCGCCGTCTCGACCAGCCGCGCGATGAACGGCGCGGAGGCCAGCGTCAGCGGCACCACGGCTGCGGCCGTGCCGATCGACGAGCCGACGATCAGCCGCGTGAACGGAATCACGGCGACCAGCAGGATGATGAACGGCGTCGAGCGCACCGCATTGACGAAGCCGCCGAGCAGGCGGTTGACGGCGAGGTTCTGCAGCACGCCCTGACGGTCGGTCAGATAGAGCAGCACGCCGAGCGGCAGCCCGACCAGCGCGCCGACCACGCCGGAGATGCCGACCATGATCAGCGTCTCCCAGAACGACTGCACGAACATATCCAGCATTTCACTCAACATGCGACAACTCCTCGACCACCACGCCCTGCTCGCGCAGATACGCGAGCGCTTCGCCGACCTTGCCCGGTTCGCCGCCCGCGAGCACCGCGAGCGAGCCGAACGGCTGGCCCTGGATCTCGTCGATCTGGCCATGCAGGATGTTGAAATCCAGTTCGTAGCGGCGGATGGTTTCCGACAGGATCGGCTGGTCGACGCCGTTGCCGGCAAACGCCAGGCGCAGCAGATGGCTGCGGCCGCCCTTGAGCTTCTCGGCGACGCGCGCCCTCAGCGCCGGCGGCAGCTCCTGCGCGATCACGTCGCCGATCAGCGCGCGCGTGACTTCGTGATGCGGCTGCATGAACACGTCGATGACCGGGCCGGTTTCCACCACGCGGCCTGCGTCGAGCACGGCCACGCGGTCGCACACCTGCTTGATCACTTCCATCTGGTGCGTGATCAGCACGATCGTCAGGCCGAGTTCGCGGTTGATCTTGCGCAGCAGGTCGAGAATCGCACGCGTGGTTTCGGGATCGAGCGCCGAGGTGGCTTCGTCCGACAGCAGCACCTTCGGCTTGCTGGCCAGCGCGCGGGCGATGCCGACGCGCTGTTTCTGGCCGCCGCTGATCTGCGACGGATAGCGATCCTTCTGCGCCGTCAGCCCCACCAGATCGAGGAGCGGCAGCACGGTCGCGTCGATCTGGGCGCGCTTCGCGCCGGCCAGCTCCAGCGGCAGCGCGACGTTCTGGTAGACGGTGCGCGACGACAGCAAATTGAAGTGCTGGAAGATCATGCCGATGTCGCGGCGCGCGGCGCGCAACGCGTCGGCGGACAAGCGCACCAGGTCGCGGCCGTCGACCACCACCTCGCCCTCGCTCGGGCGCGTCAGCAGGTTGATGGTGCGCACCAGCGTGCTCTTGCCGGCGCCGCTGCGGCCGATGATGCCGAACACCTCGCCGCGGGGAATCGTCAGATTGACGTTGCGCAGCGCTTCGGTCCAGCCTTGCGGCCCGGGGAATCGCTGCGACAGGTTACGAATTTCGATCATGTAAACAAAACGGCGGAAGCTGCGAGGCCGATCGTGTCGGGCATCGCCGGCTGCCGCCGTCATATCCGGGAATAGCCGCGCAGTTTACCGCACACACCTCATTTCCCTTAATAATCGATTCCGCTTCTTTCATAACCTGCGGAAATTAGAGGCGTCCATCCGTACCGCGCGATGACGGCGCGACTATGATCATCCGCACTTCCATCCGCCCTATCGGAGACACGCGCGATGAACGCCACGCTTCCCCCGTCGGGGCATGCAGGACCTTCAGCAGCAGCAGTCGGTGCAAGCGTGCGCACGGCCGACGGCATCGAGCTGGCCGCCTGGCGCTGGCGGGCGGGCGACACGCCACGGGCGACGGTCGCGCTGCTCCACGGGCTGGGCGAACACGCGCGCCGCTACGACGCGCTGGCCGGCAGGCTGAACGCGGCCGGCATCGAACTGGTGGCCGTCGACCTGCGCGGCCACGGCCGCTCGCCCGGCCCGCGCGCCTGGGTCGAACGGTTCGACCGCTATCTCGACGATGCCGACGCGCTCGTCGATTTCGCCACCCACGCCGGCAGCGCTCACGGCACGGCGCCGTTGTTCCTGATGGGACACAGCATGGGCGGCGCGATCGCCGCGCTCTACGCGATCGAGCGCGCGAACGTGCGGGGGCGCCGCTTCGCCGGGCTGATCCTGTCGAGCCCGGCACTTGCCCCCGGCCGCGACGTGCCGCGCTGGATGCTGGCCGCGAGCCGCTTCATCAGCCGCGTGTGGCCGCGCTTTCCGGCGCTGAAGATCGACGCGGCGCTGCTCTCGCGCGACCCGGCCGTGGTGGCCGCCAATCGCGCCGATCCGCTCGTGCATCACGGCGCGGTGCCCGCGCGCACCGGCGCGGAAATCCTGGTGGCGATGGAGCGAATTGCGCGCGGCCGGGCGTCGTTGGCGTTACCCACGCTCATCTACCACGGCACGGCCGACAAGCTGACCGAGCCCGAAGGCAGCCGCGAGTTCGGCGTGCAGGCCGGGCCGGCCGACAGGACGCTGACGCTCTACGACGGCAACTATCACGAGACGATGAACGACCTCGAACGCGAGCGCGTGATCGGCGCGCTGATCGGCTGGATCGTGGCGAGAAGCTGAACGACGGCGGCCGCGACGGGCGCCGCGACGCCGGCCGCGCTCAGATCCCGGCCAGCGTGCGCAGATGCGCGACCACGCTGCGCCCGAGCGCCGACAGGTTGTAGCCGCCTTCGAGGCAACTGACGATGCGGCCCTGCGCATGACGCCGCGCCACGTCGCAGATCTGCGCGGTCAGCCATTCGTAGTCGGCCTCCACCAGCCCCATGCGCCCGAGATCGTCCTCGCGATGCGCGTCGAAGCCGGCCGACACGAACAGCATCTGCGGACGAAACGCCTCGAGCCGCGGCATCCACAGCAAATCCACCGTCTCGCGGATCGTCATGCCGTTGGTGCGTGCCGGCACCGGCACGTTGACCATGTTCGCGGCCGGGTGCTCGGTGCCCGAGAACGGGAACAGCGGATGCTGGAAGAAGCTGCACATCAGCACCCGCGGGTCGTTCGCGAACGCGGCCTCGGTGCCGTTGCCGTGATGCACGTCGAAATCGATCACGGCGACCCGTTCGAGCCCGTGCACGTCGAGCGCATGGCGCGCCGCGATCGCCACGTTGTTGAAGAAGCAGAAGCCCATCGCGCGCGCCGGCTCGGCGTGATGGCCGGGCGGCCGCACGCTGCAGAACGCGTTGTCGTAGCGCCCCTCGATCACCGCGTCGGTGGCCGCGATCGCCGCGCCGGCCGCGCGCAACGCGGCGCGCCACGTGTGCGGGTTCATCGAGGTGTCGGGGTCGAGCGTGAAGTAGCCGGCGTCGGGGATGTTCGAGCGCAGGTAGTCGATGTGCGCGTGCGTATGAACGCGCGCCAGATCCGCCTCGCTCGCGAGCGGCGCGCTCTCGTGTTCGATCAGGTCGTCGATCCGGCTGGCGATCAGTTGATCCTGGATCGCCGACAGCCGCGACGGGCATTCCGGATGCCACTCGCCCATCTCGTGCAGCAGACAATCGGGATGCGTGTAAAAAGCGGTTGCCATTGACGTGTGTCGCGACACGAGCGAAGCCGGTGCCGCGAGTCTCCTTCGATGATGACGACGCGTCGTCGCGCGCGGATTCGCCGCTAACTTACCACATTGGCCCCGGCACCAAACCGATGCGCGAAAAGCGTCAGTTATACTGCCCCGAACTCAACCGCGCTGTCCTTCCTCCGGTTCCCATGACTCTCCGATCGTCCGCCGTCTCCCCTTCGCTTCGTTCGCCTTCTCGCTTTCCGCTCAAGAGCCTGGTGCTCGCTGCAGCCGTCGCGACGCTGGCCGCATGCGCGCAGACGCCGGCCGGCCCGCAGGCCGCGCAACCGGCCGGCGCGATCGCCACCGCACCGGCAAACGCCGCAGCCGGCACGCCGGTGGCGGCGCCCGTGGTCGCCACCGTGCCTTCGGCGGCAGCGCCACAGCCGTCGCCGGCCATCGGCCTGTCGCCGTCGGAAGAACAGATCGTGCCGCAGCAGTATGCGAACAATCCGAAAGTCGATGCCTTCATCAACGAAATCGCCGCGCGCGACGGGCTCGATCCGGCGCGCCTACACGCATTGTTTGCCAGTGCGAACTATTCGGCGACGGCCGTGCGCCTCGTGCGTCCGGCCCAGTCGCCGTCGGTCAAGAACTGGCGCGTCTATCAATCGCGCTTTCTCGACACGATCCGCATCAACGCCGGCGTGAAGTTCTGGCGTGCGAATCAGGCCACGCTGCAGCGCGCCTCGAACGAATTCGGCGTGCCGCCCGAAGTGATCGTTGGCATCATCGGCGTGGAGACGATCTACGGCCGCTTCATGGGCAACTTCCCGACGCTCGACGCGCTGACCACGCTGGCCTTCGACTACCCGGACACGCCGAACCGCGACGACCGCCAGGCAACCTTCCGCAAGAACCTCGAGGATTTCCTCGTCTGGACGCGCGACAGCCAGATCGATCCGACCAGCGTGAAGGGCTCCTACACGGGTGCGATCGGCATTCCGCAGTTCCTGCCGAGCAGCATCCGCAGCTATGCCGTCGACTACGAAGGCACCGGCCAGATCAACCTGCGCACCAGCACGGCCGACGCGATCGGCAGCGTGGCGAACTATCTTAAGCAGCACGGCTGGGAGCCGGGCCGCCCGGTGGTGTGGAACATCGCGTCCGACGCGGGCAGCCAGGGCGTGGCGCAAGCCGCCGCCGACGGCAAGCCCGAGCCGCACCTGCAACTGTCGCAACTGACGCAGGCCGGCCTCGTGCTCGACGAGCCGTCGGTCAATGCGGCCGCCGAAGCGGGCACGCCGGTGCTGGTGATCGACCTGCCGAGCCCGGGCCGCGCCACCGAGTACAAGATCGGCCTGAAGAATTTCTACGTGCTGACGCGCTACAACCGCAGCTTCTTCTACGCGCTGTCCGTGTATCAATTGGGCGAACGCGTGAAGCAGAAGATGCTCGCGACGCAGTAAGCCGTATGGCGCCAAGCCACGCCACAAAGAAAAAGCGCCGTTCTTCAACGGCGCTTCTTTCATGGGCGCGCCGTCATGCGAGGCGCGCCGGATGCGATGCGAACGCTCAGGCCGGGAACACGCCCGTCGACAGATAACGGTCGCCGCGGTCGCACACGATGAACACGATCGTCGCGTTCTCGACCTGACGCGCGATGCGCATCGCCACTTCGCACGCGCCGCCCGACGAGATGCCGCAGAAAATGCCTTCGACGGCCGCCAGCTTGCGCGCCATCGCTTCCGAGGCGGCCTGGCTCACGTTCTCGACGCGATCGACGCGGCTGCGGTCGAAGATCGACGGCATGTAGGCTTCGGGCCACTTGCGGATGCCCGGAATGCGCGAGCCGTCCTCGGGCTGCGCGCCGACGATCTCGACCTTCTCGTTCTGGCTCTTCAGGAACTGCGAGGTGCCCATGATGGTGCCCGTCGTGCCCATCGCCGATACGAAGTGCGTGATGCGGCCTTCGGTATCGCGCCAGATTTCGGGGCCGGTGGTTTCGACGTGGGCGAGCGGATTGTCGGGATTGGCGAACTGATCGAGGATCACGCCCTTGCCTTCGCGCTGCATCTGGTCGGCCAGATCGCGCGCCAGCTCCATGCCGCCCTTGGTGGGCGTGAGCACGATTTCGGCGCCGTAGGCAGCCATGCTCTGACGGCGCTCGACCGAGAGATCTTCCGGCATGACCAGCAGCATCTTGTAGCCGCGCACCGCCGCGGCCATCGCCAGCGCGATGCCGGTGTTGCCGCTGGTCGCCTCGATCAGCGTGTCGCCCGGCTTGATCCGGCCACGCTCCTCGGCCTTGCGGATCATCGACAGCGCGGGCCGGTCCTTCACCGAACCGGCCGGATTGTTGCCTTCGAGCTTCGCGAGGATCACGTTGTTGCGCGAGCGAATCTCGTCGTCCGGCACCCGGACGAGCTGCACGAGCGGCGTGTTGCCGATCGTGTCTTCGATAGTTTTGTAAGCCATGAACGTAATGTGGATGCGAGGCCGATGAATCCGAAGATTGTAATCCAGCGTCGGATCCGCCGTGCGGGGCGGAATCGCGGCCGGGCGGGAAGACGCTACGCGCGCTCGGCGCCGCACCGGCGCATCACGCAAAAAACCCGCGACAGCGCCGCGGGAATCCGTCGACCAGCGACGGCTGAAGGAGCCATGACGGCATGATGCAAGCCGCGCGCCCAACGCGACCCGCCTGACCGGGCGAAGCCGGCTACTTATCGATCACTTGCCGGACAGCTTCGCCGGCGCCGCCGTAGCGCCGCGCGCGGCCGGCGCCTTCGCGGCACCGATCGTCAGGCCGTCGGACACGAGCCGCTCGACCGACTTCTCGCCGATACCGCTCACGCGTCGCGCGAGATCGGCGGCATCCTTGAACGGCCCATGCGCGGTGCGCTCGTCGACGATCGCCTTGGCCTTCGCCGGACCGATGCCCTTGATGCCGCGCAGCGCATCGTCGCTCGCCTGATTGACGTCGACCGCGGCCCACGCCTGAGCCAGCCCCGCGCAACACATCGCCACCACCAGAATCTTCTTCAGCATCCGGATCTCCCATCAAGAAAAACGGCCGGCGGCTGCCGACCGTGAGACCCAGTGTAGGGACGATCCGACCTGGCTTACAGCTGGCCGAACAGCCAGCGCACGTAACGGTCGACGCCTTCCTGCACCGTCAGGAACGGTGCGTCGTAACCGGCCACGCGCAGCTTGCCCTGATCGGCCTGCGTGAAGCATTGATACTTGCCGCGCAGCGCGTCGGGGAACGGCACGTATTCGATGAGCCCCTGCTCGACCTGCTGGGCCAGCGTCAGCGGCGGCTGGCCGTCGAGCGCGCGCAGCGTGTTGACCACCGAGGTGGCGATGTCGTTGAACGGCTGGGCGCGGCCCGTGCCGAGGTTGAAGATGCCCGACTTCTCCGGATGATCGAAGAAGAACAGGTTGACCTTCACGACATCCTCGACCGAGACGAAATCGCGCGTCTGCTCGCCGGGCGCATAGCCGTTGTACTCGCCGAACAGCTTGACCTTGCCCTCGGCGCGGAACTGGTTGAAGTTGTGAAACGCCACCGAGGCCATGCGGCCCTTGTGGGTTTCGCGCGCGCCATACACGTTGAAGTAGCGAAAGCCCGCGATCTGGCTCTTCGCGTCGGGCAACACGCGGCGGATCACCTGATCGAACAGGAACTTCGAATAGCCGTACACGTTCAGCGGCGCTTCCACCTCGCGATCCTCGACAAAGCGCGTCGAGCCGCCGTAGATCGCCGCCGACGACGCGTACAGAAACTGCGTGCCGTTCGCCAGGCAGGTGTCGAGCACCGCGCGGCTGTAGCGGAAGTTGTTGTCCATCATGTAGCGGCCGTCGGTTTCCATCGTGTCCGAACAGGCGCCTTCATGGAACACCGCGCGCACCTTGCCGAAATCGCCGCGCTGGAAGCGCTCGACGAACTCGGTCTTGTCGAGGTAGTCGTCGATTTCGCAATCGACGAGGTTCTTGAACTTGTCTGCGCGGGTCAGGTTGTCGACCGCGATGATGCGCGTTTCGCCGCGCTCGTTGAGCGCCTTGACGAGATTCGCGCCGATGAAACCGGCTGCGCCGGTGACGATGAGCGTCATGATCGTCCTTCTCGGAAAGTGAATGAAGCGGGCGGCTGGCCGCCCGCTTGCTCAGTTGAACAGTTCGCCGTATTCGACCGTGGCCGTGCCGAGCTTGGCCACCACGATGCCGGCCGCGCGATTCGCGAGCATCACGGCTTCATCCAGCGTGAGGCCCGCGCCGAGCATGGCCGCCACCGTCGCGATCACGGTGTCGCCCGCGCCCGACACATCGAACACCTCGCGCGCGAGCGCCGGCACGTTCAGCTCGCCCGCGTCGGAGTAGAGCGTCATGCCCTCTTCCGAGCGCGTCAGCAGCAGCGCGTCGAGCGCCAGCGAGGTGCGCAGCTCGCGCACGCGTGCGCGCAGGTCGTCCTCGGAATGCCAGCGGCCTACCACCTCGCGCAATTCGGCGCGATTCGGCGTGATCAGCGAAGCGCCGCGATAGCGCGCCCAATCGGTGCCCTTCGGATCGACCAGCACCGGCAGCCCGGCCGCGCGCGCATTGGCGATCATCGTCGTCACGTGCGTGAGGCCGCCCTTGGCGTAGTCGGACATCAGCACCACGCCATGCGTGGGCAGCAGCGTGTCGAAGCGCGCCAGGCCGGCCAGCAGCACTTCGTGCTGCGGCGAGGCCTCGAAATCGACGCGCAGCAATTGCTGCTGCTGCGCGAGCACGCGCAGCTTGATGGTGGTCGGCAGTTGCGCGTCGCGTTCGAGGTGCGTTTCGACACCGCTCTCGCCGAGCAGGCCGACGATGCGCTCACCCGGCTCGTCGGTGCCGACCACGCACAGCAGGCCGGCATTCGCGCCCAGCGTGACGATGTTGCGCGCCACGTTGGCCGCGCCGCCGAGCCGCTCTTCCTGGCGCTGCACGTGCACCACCGGCACCGGCGCCTCGGGCGAGATGCGGTTCACGTTGCCGAACCAGTAGCGGTCGAGCATGACGTCGCCCACCACCAGCACGCGCGACTTCGCCAGCCGCTCGCGCGACACCGTGGCGACGTTCGATGCGGCCTCAGCCGCGCGCGGAGGATTGAGCTGCGACATGCGGACGTCCGATTGCGTGGTAATCGATCCCGAGTTCGGCCAGCGCCTCGGGTTCGTAGAGATTGCGGCCGTCGAAGATCACGGGCGCATTCAGCACCGATTTCAGATGCGCGAAATCGGGGCTCTTGAATTCCTTCCATTCGGTGACGACGACCAGCGCATCCGCGCCCGCCACCGCCTCTTCCTTGGTGGCGACGAAGTTCAGGCCCGCCAGCGCGGCCTCGTTGCCGGCGAAGTCGAGCGCGAACACGCGCCGCGCCTCGTCGATCGCGACCGGATCGTAGGCGCGCACCGAGGCGCCGCGCTCCAGCAGCGAGGCGATCAGCGTGCGGCTCGGCGCCTCGCGCATGTCGTCGGTGTTCGGCTTGAACGCGAGGCCCCACACGGCGAAACTGCGGCCGGCCAGATCGGCGCCGAACTGCTTTTCGATCTTCGCCAGCAGCACGCTTTTCTGTGCGTGGTTGACGGCCTCGACGGCGTCGAGAATGCGCAGCGGCTGGCCGTTTTCGGCGGCCGTGCGGATCAGCGCCTGCACGTCCTTCGGGAAACACGAGCCGCCGTAACCGACGCCCGCGTAGAGGAAGTGATAGCCGATGCGCGGATCGGAACCGATGCCGCGCCGGACCGATTCGATATCGGCGCCGACGCGCTCGGCCAGGTTCGACATCTCGTTCATGAACGAGATGCGCGTGGCCAGCATCGCATTGGCCGCGTACTTGGTGAATTCGGCCGATCGCACGTCCATGTAGATGGTGCGTTCGTGGTTGCGGTTGAACGGCGCGTAGAGCTTCTTCATCTTCTCGCGCGCGATCGTGCCGGCGGCATCGTCGTCCACACCGATGATGATCCGGTCGGGCCGCATGAAATCCTCGACGGCCGCGCCTTCCTTCAGAAACTCGGGGTTCGACACCACCGAAAAACGGTGCGCGGCGCTGTCCGCCAGGCCGCGCGCGGCCAACGCCTGCTCGACCACGCCGCCGACGCGCTGGGCCGTGCCGACCGGCACCGTCGACTTGTCGACGATCACCTTCGCGCCCGCCATGTAGCGGCCGATGTTGCGCGCCGCTTCGAGCACGTATTGCAGGTCGGCCGAGCCATCCTCGTCGGGCGGCGTGCCGACCGCGATGAACTGGATCTCGCCATGCGCGACGCTCGCCTCGATGTCGGTCGAGAACGTGATCCGGCCGGCCGCGCGCGTGCGCGCGATGATTTCCTGCAGCCCCGGCTCGTGGATCGGAATGCCGCCGTTATTGAGGATCTCGATCTTGCGCGGATCGACGTCGAGACAGAACACGTCATGGCCGATCTCCGCGAGGCAGGCGCCCGTGACGAGACCGACATAGCCGGTGCCGATGATGGTGATTTTCATAGGTTTCCCGGTGATTCGTTCCGGAGGTTGAGCAGAATTCCGTGCCTACTAATTCGAGACGCCGGCTTCGACGCGCCGCGGTGCGTAGGTTTCCCAGCCGCTGCAGCCCGGGCATTGCCAGTAGAACAGCCGCGCCCGGAACCCGCAGTCGTGGCAGGTATAGCGCGGCAGGTTCTTGGTGCGCTGCTTGACCAGCGTGCGCATCATCTCCAGCTCCGCCCGCCGCGGCTCGTCGGCCGTGGCGATCTGGGCGTCGAGCAGGTGGAGCATACCCGACAGATTCGGCGCCTTCTGCATCTGGGTGCGCGCCAGCGTATGCGCGACATCGGCACCGCGCAACTCGGACACGTACTGGAACACCACGTCGAGCAGGTCGTTCGACGGATAGCGATCGGCATAGCCGGTCAGCAGCGCTGCGCCCTCGGCAGCGCGGTCGAGCGCCAGATACGACTTCATGAGCTTCTCGGCCACCAACGGCAGATACGCGGCGTTCTGCTGCTCGACGCGCTGCCAATGGCCGATCGCGGCCTCGTGATGGCCGGCTGCCGCGGCCACGTCGCCCGACAGGATGGTGGCACGCACGTTCTGCGGATTGACGGCGAGCGCGTCGCGCAACTGGCTGCCGGCCGCCTCGGCGTTCTTCTTCGCCAAAGCCTCCTGCGCCAGTTCGCAATGAAACTGCGCGATTTCCGTGGCCAGCGAGCCACCGTCCATCGATTCGATCTTGCCGGCTGTCTGGATCGACTTGTTCCAGTCCTTCTCGATGCCGTAGATCGTCAGCAGCGCACGCTGCGCGCCGAGCGCGTAATCGCCGTCGGCCAGCATGTGGAACGATTCCTCGGCGCGGTCGAGCAGGCCGGCCTTGAGGAAATCCTGGCCCAGTTCGTAGAGCGCGTGGTCGCGTTCGTTGACGGGCAGGTCGTTGCGGTTCAACAGATTCTGATGCACCCGGATCGCGCGATCGGTTTCACCGCGGCGGCGAAACAGGTTGCCGAGCGCGAAGTGCAGTTCGACCGTTTCGGGATCGAGCTTGGCCACCTCGATGAACGCATCGATGGCTTGATCGGGCTGCTCGTTGAGCAGGAAATTGAGGCCGCGAAAATACGAGCGCGGCAGGCTAGCGCTTTCGGACAGCAGCTTCTTGAGGTCGTAGCGCGACGCCATCCAGCCGAATGCGAACGCAACGGGGATGGCCAGCAGCCACCAGAAATCCAGATCCATGAGGTATCGAAGCAATGCCGGGCCCGCGCAAGGCGGCCCGGCTAATCGTTAAATGACGGGCGGCATCGGTTGATCGATCACCACCGGCGTTTCCCGGGCCGAGCGCAGGTCGCGCTTCAGGCGACCGTTTTCGAGGCGCATTCGCAGCACGGCCGGCAGCGCCGACAACAGGCCGGCAACCAGGCCCACGACAAAGAACGCGAGGCCGATCAGGATCAGCGGCGCCTGCCAGGCATAACCGGCAAGGAAATTGAGCGTGGTGCTTTGCGTATTGGCCAGCGCCAGTACGAGCAACAGCACGAACACCAGCACACGGATCAGCCAGACAACGAATTTCATGAAGCCCTCCTGTGATGTTGCGCGGGCGGCATCCTGCCCCGCCGCGTCTGAAGTGCCAGTATTGTAATGGAAGCGTTTCGCGATCCGTGAATCCGATCTCGGGCGGCCTGCGCCATCGCACGCATCGCGATGCGCTTCGCATTCCGATGCGTCGCCAACCGCGGCATCGCAGTGGCGTGGCGAACAGGAAACGGCGAGCAATAAAAAAAGCGCCCCGAGGGGCGCTTTTTACAGCCATGCCAGCGGGCAGGGCTTCGGGCGATGACGCTTACTCATCGTCGCCGCTGTCGTTCTTCAACGGTTCGCCGGCGCGGCCATCGACGCGTTCACGCAATTCCTTGCCGGGCTTGAAGTGCGGTACGAACTTCTCGGGTACCTGCACTTTCTCGCCCGACTTCGGATTGCGGCCCACGCGAGCCGGACGGCGGTTGAGACCAAAGCTGCCGAAGCCGCGAATTTCGATGCGATGGCCTTTCGCCAAAGCGTCAGACATCGCATCGAGCATCGTTTTCACCGCGAAATCCGCATCCTTGAGGACAAGTTGCGGAAATCGCGTTGCCAACTGGGCGACCAACTCTGATTTGGTCATACTTCAGCAGACCTCGCGAGGCTTACTGGTTCTGGCCGTCGAGCTTTGCCTTCAGCAGCGCGCCGAGGTTCGTCGTGCCGCTTGCTGCTGCGCTGACTTCGGTTTGCATGCCGCGGATGGCTTCTTGCTGCTCGGCCGAATCCTTCGCCTTGATCGACAGGTTGATGCCACGCGACTTGCGATCGATGTTGATCACCATGGCGTTGACCTTGTCGCCTTCCTTCAGCACGTTGCGAGCATCTTCCACGCGGTCTTGCGAGATTTCCGAAGCGCGCAGGTAGCCTTCGATATCGCCCGACAGCGTCACGACTGCACCCTTCGCGTCGACCGTCTTCACGACGCCGTCGACGATCGAGCCCTTGTCGTTCATGGCAACGTAGTTGCTGAACGGGTCGCCTTCGAGCTGCTTGATACCCAGCGAGATGCGTTCCTTTTCGACGTCGATACCCAGAACGATGGCTTCGACTTCGTCGCCCTTCTTGTACTTGCGAACGGCTTCTTCGCCCGTCTCGCTCCAGGACAGATCCGAGAGGTGGACCAGGCCGTCGATGCCGCCCGGCAGACCGATGAACACGCCGAAGTCGGTGATCGACTTGATTGCGCCCGTAATCTTGTCGCCCTTCTTGAAGTTGCGGCTGAAGTCATCCCACGGATTCGGCTTGCATTGCTTCATGCCGAGGCTGATACGACGACGATCTTCGTCGATTTCCAGGACCATGACTTCGACTTCGTCGCCGAGCTGAACAACCTTCGACGGGGCGACGTTCTTGTTTGTCCAATCCATTTCGGATACGTGGACCAGGCCTTCGATGCCCGATTCCACTTCGACGAATGCGCCGTAGTCGGTGATGTTCGTGACCTTGCCGAACAGGCGCGTGCCCGACGGGTAACGGCGCGAGATGCCTTCCCACGGATCGTCGCCCAGTTGCTTGATGCCCAGCGAGACGCGGTTCTTCTCTTGGTCGAACTTGAGGATCTTCGCGGTGACTTCCTGGCCAACCGAGAGGACTTCGCTCGGGTGACGCACGCGACGCCATGCGATGTCGGTGATGTGCAGCAGGCCGTCGATGCCGCCCAGATCCACGAATGCGCCGTAATCGGTGATGTTCTTGACCACGCCGTTGACGATCGCGCCTTCCTTCAGCGTTTCGAGCAGCTTGGCGCGCTCTTCGCCTTGGGTCGCTTCGATCACGGCACGACGCGACAGCACGACGTTGTTACGCTTGCGGTCGAGCTTGATGACGCGGAATTCGAGCGTCTTGCCTTCGTACGGGGTCGTGTCCTTGACCGGACGCGTATCGACCAGCGAACCCGGCAGGAACGCGCGGATGCCGTTGACCATCACGGTCATGCCGCCCTTCACCTTGCCCGTGATGGTGCCGGTGACGAGTTCGTTGTTGTCGAGAGCCTTTTCCAGCGAGAGCCACGAGGCCAGGCGCTTGGCCTTGTCGCGCGACAGGATCGTGTCGCCGTAGCCGTTTTCCAGCGCGTCGATCGCGACGGAAACGAAATCGCCCGACTGAACCTCAACCTCGCCCTGATCGTTCAGGAATTCCTCGATGGGAATGTAGGCCTCGGACTTGAGACCCGCGTTGACGACCACGAAGTTGTGGTCGACACGGACGACTTCGGCGGAGATCACTTCGCCGGCGCGCATGTCTTGACGGGTCAGCGACTCTTCGAACAGGGCCGCAAAGGATTCGGTATTCGGGGTGGAGGTTTGCAGATCGGACATAAAAATCGAATTGTGCGTGGTGTCGCGCCGTCTCGTACCTCGGCCACCTGGCCGGGTTGGCGAAGCGAAAGCCACACGGGGTTAAGGGTTGAAACACGCTTTCGGCACCGGCCCTTGCCGGCTACTCGAAGCACCTGCTGCCACTACGGGTACTGCCACTGCATACGTTGCTCAGACGACGGAACCGAATGCTTCCCGATGCCACGTCAGAACCTGTTCGACCGCTTCTTCGACCGACAGGCCCGACGTATCGAGCAGCTTCGCATCCGCCGCGGGCTTGAGCGGCGCGGCCGCGCGGTTGCTGTCTCGCGCGTCCCGCTCACGCAAATCCCGGAGCAAGTCATCTATATTAGCAGAAAAACCTTTTTGCATCAATTGCTTATGTCGGCGCGCGGCACGGGCCTCGACGCTCGCGGTCAGGAACACCTTCAGGCCCGCGTCCGGGAAGATCACGGTGCCCATGTCGCGGCCGTCCGCGACCAGCCCCGGGGTCTTGCGAAACGCCCGCTGACGCGCCACCAGCGCGGCGCGCACGGTTTGGTGGACGGCGATCGCGGAGGCGCGGTTACCCACCGCCTCGGCGCGGATCTGGTCCGACACGTCCACACCATCGAGCTGGGCGCAGCCCTCGCGGAACGTGATGTGCAGGTCGTCGATCAGCTTCGCCAGCCCCGGCTCGTCGTCGGGTTCGATCCCGTAGCGCTGGCTGGCGAGCGCCGCGAGCCGGTACAGCGCGCCGCTGTCGAGCAGGTGAAAGCCGAGGTGCGCGGCCACCAGCGCGGCAACCGTGCCCTTGCCGGACGCGGTGGGGCCGTCGATCGCAATGACGGGCGTGGGATGGAAAGGTCGAGTCGATTTCATCTGAACAAACGTGCCTCGGGGGCTCAGGGCTTCGCGAGCGCGGTGAAGCGGTCGAAATAATCGGGGAAGGTCTTGGCGACGCACTTCGGATCGTTGATGCGCACCGGCACGCCGCCAAGGCTCACGAGCGAGAAACACATCGCCATGCGGTGATCGTCGTAGGTATCGATGGCCGCGTTCGGCAGCAGCACGGCGGGCGGCGTGACGACCAGGTAGTCGGCGCCCTCCTCCACGGTCGCGCCGACCTTGCGCAGCTCGATCGCCATCGCGGCGATCCGGTCGGTTTCCTTGACGCGCCAGCTCGCGATGTTGCGCAGCGTGCTGGGGCCGTCGGCGAACAGCGCGGCCACCGCGATCGTCATGGCCGCGTCGGGAATCAGGTTGAAATCCATGTCGATCGGTTCGAGCCGGCCGTGATCGTGGCCGATGCCGCGCACTTCGATCCAGTCGTCGCCCATCGACACGTTGGCGCCCATCTGCATCAGTGCGGCCGCAAAGCCGACGTCGCCCTGGATGCTGGCGCGGCCCACGCCCTCGACGCGCAACGGGCCACCGCCCAGCGCGCCCGCGGCGAGGAAATACGAGGCCGACGAGGCGTCGCCCTCGACCATGATCGTGCCCGGCGAGCGGTAACGCGCGGCCGGCACCGTGAAACGCGCCCAGCCGTCGCGCTCGACCGTCACGCCGAAGCGCGCCATCAGCTTGATGGTGATCTCGATATAGGGCTTCGAGATCAGTTCGCCGTCGATCTCGACGACGCTCGCGCCACCCGGCGTGCCGACCAGCGGCAGCGTCATCAGCAGCGCGGTCAGGAACTGGCTCGACACGTCGCCGCGCACGCGGATCGGCGCATCGACGGCAATCGCGGCCGGGCGGATGCGCAGCGGCGGATAGCCTTCGTTCTGCTCGTAGTCGATCGCGGCGCCGATCTGGCGCAGCCCGTCGACGAGATCGCGGATCGGCCGTTCATGCATGCGCGGCACGCCGTGCACGCGGTAATCGCCGCCGTTGACGGCCAGCGCGGCGGTCAACGGGCGCACCGCCGTGCCGGCGTTGCCGAGGAACAGGTCGGCGGTCTTGACCGGAAACGCGCCGCCCGTGCCGGTGACCACGCAGGTGTCGCCGTCGCGCTCGAGCGGCACGCCAAGCGTGCCGAGCGCCGCGAGCATCACGCGCGTGTCGTCGGAATCGAGCAGGTTGGTGATCGTCGTGGCGCCCTCGGACAGCGCGGCCAGCAGCAGCACGCGGTTCGAGATGCTCTTGGAGCCGGGCAGACGGACCGTGCCCGACGCGCGGGAATACGGGCCGAGATCGAGGAATTCCATATGAAGCCTGTAGAGATCCGGTTAAGACTGAACGGGGCCGGCAGCCGGCTTGCCGCCGCGCTCCTGCCAGGCCGTGCGCGCGGCGCGCGAACGGACGAACACGGCTTCGAGCGCCGCGCCGTCGCCGGCGTCGATGGCCGCGCGCAAGCGCCCGAGCACCTGCGTGTAGGCGTCGAGCTCGTCGAGCAGCGCCGCACGGTTCGCCACGCAGACATCGCGCCACATTTCGGGGCTCGATGCGGCGATCCGCGTGAAATCGCGAAACCCGCCGGCCGCGAACGAGAACTTCAGCTCCGCATCCGATTCGCCGAGGATCTGCTCGACCAGGGCGAACGACAGCACGTGCGGCAGATGACTGACGGCCGCGAACACGCGATCGTGCTGCTCGGGCGCCATGGTGCGGACCACCGCGCCGGTGGCCTGCCACATCGACTCGATGCGCGCGACCGACGCCGGCGCATTCTCGGGCAGCGCACAGATCACGACATTGCGGCCGACATACAGATCGGGCAGCGCGGCCTCGACGCCGCTCGATTCGCGCCCGGCGATCGGGTGGGCCGGCACGAACTGCGCGATTCGCGCGCCGAGCGCCTCGCGCGCGGCGGCGACCACGTCCGACTTGGTGCTGCCGGCATCGGTCACGATCGTGGCCGGATCGAGGAACGGCGCGATGCGCGCGAGCAGCGGGCCGGTTTGCGCGACCGGCACGGCCAGCAGCACCACGTCGGCGCCATCGAGCGCGGCGCACAGTTGCGCGTCGTCGTCGAGCGCGGCGATGGCATCGACCACGCCGAGCTCGCGGGCGCGTTCGACCGAGGCGGGCGAACGGCCCACGCCGATCACGCGGCCGGCCTGCACGGCGCCGCGCTCGCGCAGCGCGCGGGCGAGCGAGCCACCGATCAGGCCGACGCCGAACACCACCAGTTTGTTGAACGAAAAGTCAGACACGGCAGCCGCCTGGTAAAAACGCGCGGGCACCAGCCCACGCGCGAAATGAACGAACGGCCTTGCGTCGCGGCACACGCGGGCAAAGCCGCGGCGCGTCAGCGGGCGCGCGGGTACGAACCGAGGACCTTCAGGAACGCGGCCTTGCCGCCCAGTTCCGTCAACGCCGCCGCCACCTGCTCGCTGTCGCGGTGGCCTTCGATGTCGATGTAGAAGTAGTACTCCCAGGTGCCGACGCGCGCCGGACGCGATTCGAAGCGCGTCATCGACACGCCGTGCCGTGCGAGCGGTTCGAGCAGCTTGAACACGGCGCCCGGCTCGTTCTTCACCGAGACGATCAACGAGGTCTGATCGCAACCGCTGGGCCCGGTCGGCGCCTTGCCGATCACGACGAAGCGGGTGCGGTTGTGCGGATCGTCCTGGATCATCGAGTAGGCGATCTGCAGGCCGTAATGCAGCGCCGCGCGATCGCCGGCGATCGCCGCGACGCTTGGATCGTCGGCAGCCAGACGCGCAGCCTCGGCATTGCTGGCCACCGCCTGACGCTCCAGATGCGGCGCGTTCGCGGCCAGCCAGCGCTGACACTGCGCCAGTGCCTGCGGATGCGCGCAGACGCGCTTCACGCCGTCGAGCGTGCCGGCCCGCGACATCAGGTTGTGATGAATCGGCAGCGACAGCTCGCCGCCGATCAGCAGTTGCGTATGCAGCAGCAGATCGAGCGTGCGCGACACCGCGCCTTCGGACGAATTCTCGACCGGCACGATGCCGAACTCCGACGCGCCGGCTTCGACGCCGCGGAACACCTCGTCGATCGACGGACACGGCAGCCCTTCGATCGACTGGCCGAAATACTCGAACATCGCCTGTTCGCTATAGGTGCCGATCGGCCCGAGGAACGAAACGTGGATGGTTTTTTCGAGCGCGCGGCTGGCGGCCATGATCTCGCGCCAGATCGCATTGATGTGCTCACCGGCCAGCGGGCCCGCGCTCATGTCCTGCAGACGCGCGATCACCTGCTGCTCGCGCTCGGGGCGAAACACCGGCGCGTTGAATTCCTTTTTGACGTCGCCGACTTCGAGCGCAACTGCGGCGCGCTGGTTCAGCAGCGCGATCAGTTGCGTATCGATCGCATCGATGCGCTCGCGCAGCGGTTTGAGGCGGGAATTGAGTTCGTCGTCCATGCTCGTTAGGCTTGCTTGATGAACGCTGGCGGCCTCAGGCCTGCGAGCGCTCGAAATCCTTCATGTACTCGACGAGCGCCTGGACGCCCGCGAGCGGCACCGCGTTGTAGATCGACGCCCGCATGCCGCCAACGGACTTGTGGCCCTTGAGCTGCAGCAGCCCGCGCGCTTTCGCGCCGGCAAGGAAATCTTCGTTACGCGTTTCGTCGGCGAGAAAGAACGGCACGTTCATGCGCGAGCGCGCGCCCTTCTCCACCTTGTTCAGATAGAAACTGCTCGAATCGATGGTGTCGTACAGCAGCGCCGCCTTCTCGACATTGCGCGCCTCGATCGCGGTGAGGCCGCCCTGCGCCTTCAGCCACTTGAACACGAGGCCGGCAATGTAGATCGCGTAGGTGGGCGGCGTGTTGTACATCGAATTGTTGGCGGCGACCGTCTTCCATTCGAACGCGGACGGGCAGATCGGCAATGCGCGGTCGAGCAGGTCGTCGCGCACGATCACGAGCGTGACGCCGGCCATGCCGATGTTCTTTTGCGCGCCGCCGAACAGCGCGCCGTACTTCGAGACATCCATCGGGCGCGACAGGATGTGCGAGGAGACATCGGCGACGAGCGGCACGCGGCCGGTGTCGGGAATGTCGAACGTCTCGACGCCGTCGATCGTTTCGTTGCTGCACAGATGCACGTAGGCCGGATCGGCCGACATCTGCCACTCCGCGAAGGCCGGCACGCGCGTGAAGCCGTCTTCGGTGCGACCGGTTGCGGCCAGATGCGGCGTGCCGTATTTCTGCGCTTCCTTGAACGACTTCTGCGACCACGAGCCGGTCACGACGAAATCGACCGTCTGCCGCGCGCCGAGCAGGTTCATCGGCACGATGGCGTTTTCGGCGATCCCGCCGCCTTGCAGGAACAACACGCGGTAGTTGCTCGGGATGGCGAGCAGCTCGCGCACGTCGGCCAGCGCCGCTTCGTGGATCGACGTGAATTCGCGGCCGCGATGGCTCATTTCCATCACGCTCATGCCGCTGCCGTTCCAGTCGAGCATCTCGTCGGCCGCTTGACGCAGCACGTCCTCGGGCATGGCCGCGGGGCCGGCGGAGAAATTAAACACGCGCATCGTAAACCTCGGGGGAAACACGGCGCACCCGGGTGAGGCCGGATACCGCGCCGGAAAAGGAATGGCCGCTTGCGCTCGCGCGCAAACGGCCATTATCGCACCGACATTGCCGCCCCGCCAAACCGACGCGAGTGCGCCGGCGGGGGCGAAACGCGTGCTTACTTGCCCGGCTTGACCGACGCGACTTCCTTGTCGGCCTGGTCGCGGGTCGCCTTGATCGCTTGCGGCATGTACTTTTGCATCAGACCGTTGACGACATCGCGGCCAACCTGATCCTGGACCTGGATGAACTTGCGGCCCGTCGGGCTCTTGTAGAACGTCGTCAGATCCTTGATTTCCGAGGTGCTGTAGTACTTCGCGTAAGCGTCGTACTGAGCTTGCATCGCGTCGCTCTTGAAGTTTTGCGTGTCGAACACCTTGCCTGCGCCGTCAACCAGCTTTTGCACTGCGTTCTTTTGCAGCGTCGGGACAGCAGCCTGCTTTTGTGCGTCGGTCAGCGTCTTGTTCTCCGACAGCGCGTCCGACAGGATCGCCGGAACCAGCTGCTTCGATTGCATTTCCGCGCTGTTCGCGATCGCGCCGACCAGCTTCGGTGCATCGATGGCGCTCAGCAGGTCGGAAATAGCCGCCTTCTTGTCAGCGTCGATCGGGGCCGGAGCAGCCGAAGCAGCCGGCGCCTGGCTCGACAGCGATTGCGCCATGGCGAACGTCGGCACGATGGCTGCCAGCAGGACCAGTTGCTTGAATTGTTTTTGCATCATCACTCCCTCTTGGAAATATGAACGATAGTTGCACCGCCGGGACCGGCTGTCTTGCAGCGCTCCCGACGGCCGGCAGCCGCTGGATCAGGCTTCGTCGCCTTCGGAATCCGGTGCGTCTTCCGCGTCGATTTCAGTGTCCGCGTCCGCCTCGGCGATCTGCTGCAAGCCCGACAGCCTGGTGCCCTCATCGAGACTGATGAGTGTAACACCTTGCGTGGCGCGCCCCATCTCGCGGATCTCCGACACGCGCGTGCGAATCAGCACGCCCGCGGTGGTGATCAGCATGATTTCGCTTTCCGGCTCGACCAGCGTCGCGGCGACCACCTTGCCGTTGCGCTCGGAGGTCTGGATCGCGATCATGCCCTTCGTGCCGCGGCCATGACGCGTGTATTCGGTGATCGGCGTGCGCTTGCCGAAACCGTTTTCCGTTGCGGTCAGCACCGATTGCTCTTCGCCGCCGGCCACCAGCATCGCGATGACCTGCTGGCCATCCTCGAGCTGCATGCCGCGCACGCCGCGCGCCTCGCGGCCCATCGGACGCACGTCGTTTTCGTCGAAGCGCACCGCCTTGCCCGAATCGGAGAACAGCATGACGTCGTGCTCGCCATCGGTGATCGCCGCGCCGATCAGGAAATCGCCTTCGTCGAGACCGACCGCGATGATGCCCTTCTTCAGCGGACGGCTGAACGCTTCGAGCGGCGTCTTCTTGACGGTGCCGAGCGAGGTGCCCATGAACACGAACTTGTCGGCCGAGAATTCGCGCACCGGCAGCACGACGTTGATCTTCTCGCCGTCCTGCAGCGGGAACATGTTGACGATCGGGCGGCCGCGCGCGTTGCGCGAGCCTTGCGGCACTTCGTAGACCTTGACCCAGTACACGCGGCCGCGATTCGAGAAGCACAGGATGTAATCGTGCGTGTTCGCGATGAACAGCGTCTCGATCCAGTCGTCTTCCTTCATCTGCGTGGCCTGCTTGCCGCGGCCGCCGCGCTTCTGCGCACGGTATTCGGACAGCGGCTGCGACTTCACGTAGCCGGCGTGCGACATGGTGACGACCATGTCCTGCGGCGTGATCAGATCCTCGGTGTTCAGCTCGGTGGCGTTCAGCTCGATGCGTGAGCGGCGTGCATCGCCGAACTCCGCCTTCACGGCCGTCAGCTCTTCGACGATGATCGCGGTGATCCGCTCGGGGCGGGCCAGGATGTCGAGCAGGTCGGCGATCTGGGACATCACCTCGCGGTACTCGCCGATGATCTTGTCCTGTTCGAGGCCGGTCAGGCGCTGCAGACGCATCTGCAGGATTTCCTGAGCCTGCGTTTCGGACAGGTGGTACTGGCCGTCCGCCTGCATCCCGAAGCTCGGGTTCAGCCCTTCCGGACGGTAGGCCTCGCGACCGCCCGCCGCAGCGTTGTCGGTTTCGGCGCGCGCCAGCATCTCGCGCACCAGCGACGAATCCCACGAACGCGCCATCAGTTCCTGGCGGGCGATCGGCGGCGTCGGCGCAGCCTTGATCAGCTCGATGAAATCGTCGATGTTGGCCAGCGCGACGGCCAGGCCTTCGAGCACGTGGCCACGCTCGCGCGCCTTGCGCAGTTCGTAGATGGTGCGCCGCGTCAGCACCTCGCGGCGATGCGCGAGGAAGCAGACCAGCATCTCCTTGAGGTTCAGCAGCTTCGGCTGGCCGTCGACGAGCGCGACCATGTTCATGCCGAAGGTGTCCTGGAGCTGCGTGGACTTGTAGAGGTTGTTCAGCACGACCTCGGGCACTTCACCGCGCTTCAGTTCGAGCACGGCGCGCATGCCGCTCTTGTCGGACTCGTCGCGGATGTCCGAAATGCCTTCGAGCTTCTTCTCGTTGACGAGCTCGGCGATGCGCTCGAGCAGCGAGCGCTTGTTCACCTGGTACGGCAGCTCGTCGATGATGATCGCCATGCGCTGGCCGCGATCGATTTCCTCGAAGTGCGTGGCCGCGCGCATCACGACGCGGCCACGGCCGGTGCGATAGCCGTCGCGCACGCCGGCGACGCCATAAATAATGCCGCGCGTCGGGAAATCCGGAGCCGGGATGATTTCGATCAGTTCGTCGATCGTGGCCTGCGGGTTGGCCAGCAGGAAATGGCAGGCGTCGACGACTTCGGACAGGTTGTGCGGCGGAATGTTGGTCGCCATGCCGACCGCGATGCCCGACGAACCGTTGATCAGCAGGTTCGGCATGCGCGCGGGCAGAATGGTCGGCTCGCTTTCGCTGCCGTCGTAGTTCGCCGCGAAATCGACCGTTTCCTTGTCGATGTCGATCAGCAACTCGTGACCGATCTTCGCCATGCGGATTTCGGTGTAACGCATCGCGGCGGCGTTGTCGCCATCGACCGAACCGAAATTGCCCTGGCCGTCGACCAGCATGTAGCGCAGCGAGAAATCCTGCGCCATGCGGACGATGGTTTCGTATACCGCGCTGTCGCCGTGCGGATGGTATTTACCGATCACGTCGCCGACGATACGCGCCGACTTCTTGTAGGCCCGGTTCCAGTCGTTGTTCAGTTCGTGCATCGCGAACAACACGCGCCGATGCACGGGCTTCAGGCCGTCGCGGACATCCGGGAGGGCACGTCCGACGATCACGCTCATCGCGTAATCGAGATACGAACGGCGCATTTCCTCCTCTAGGGAGATGGGCAGAGTCTCTTTGGCGAATTGATCCATGTATCCGTATCGTTTCGGAGCGAAGACGGGACCGCCTTTCGCGTAAACGCCGTGGTCACGACGCAACGTGCGATTCTATCATGCGGCAAAACCGCACCGAAACTCGCCACCCCCACTATATGTATATGGCGAAAATTCGCCGCAGCCTCGCAGCGTCCGGGGCCGGATCAAGCAGGGCGGCCGGGCTGCGGGCGCGCACCGTTTTTGCAGTTCGCCGGCGACACACGCCCGCCATCGCATACGGTCACCATCGTCCGTTTATGCGCGGCGACGAATGTGCAGGAAAAACGAAGATTGTGTCGAAAACGTGTATTCCAGGCAGGTTCTTCTTGACAATTAATGAAACATCCTGCAGCGGATGTTGCACAGGAACCACAATCCGGAAGGCCATCAATCCGATGGGGAGTTTTTTTTCGCCGGACGGGAACGATATGGCAAAATGCCGAAGCACTGACATTCAGACGCCGCCCCAAGGGAGCGGGGCCCCGTTTTTTGTGCCGCACCAATGCTATACTCCGAGCAATGTATGACTTGTCAACGTCGTCAAGCTCGCAGTAAACCTGCGGTAATCTCAATTTCGAGAGGAGAAATATGAATAAATTTTCAAAGCTCGCGTTCATTGCAGCTACCGCAGTAGTGGCTGCATCCGCATCGGCCCAATCGGTGCCGGCATCGCGACAAGCCGTGAATGACAACTGGGTGAATGGCACGGGCGAGTACGTGTGGATGAACGGCACGAACGAGCTTTGCTGGCGCGATGCGTTCTGGACGCCGGCAACGGCAAACGCAAAGTGCGATGGCGCACTGGTGACGCAAGCCGCAGCGCCGACGCCGGTCGCTCCGGTTGCTCCGCCGGCCATCACGAGCCAGAAGATCACGTATCAAGCCGATGCGCTGTTCGACTTCGACAAGGCAACGCTGAAGCCGCTGGGCAAGCAAAAGCTCGACGAACTGGCTGCCAAGATCCAGGGCATGAACATCGAAGTCGTGGTCGCAACGGGCTACACGGACCGTATCGGTTCGGACAAGTACAACGACCGTCTGTCGCTGCGTCGCGCGCAAGCTGTCAAGTCGTACCTGGTCAGCAAGGGCGTCGAGTCGAGCAAGGTCTACACGGAAGGCAAGGGCAAGCGCAATCCGGTCACGACGGGTTGCAACCAACGCAACCGCAAGCAGCTCATCTCGTGCCTGGCTCCGGACCGCCGCGTGGAAGTCGAAGTGGTCGGTACGCAGCAAGTGCAGCAGTAAATGGGTCGGCAGTAACCTCTCGGGTTACCGCAACCTTGAAGCCCCGCCTCGGCGGGGCTTTTTCATTGTGGCGCGCCGCCGCCGGCCACTTGGTGGCAGCCATGGCGCACCGCTTATATACTCGGGGCTCGCTCCCTCTACGCGTTATCCGCTTGACGACATGACCAACGCCGACCCGCACGAACTACAGAAATTCAGCGATCTCGCCCACAAGTGGTGGGATCCGAACGCCGAGTTCAAACCGTTGCACGATCTCAACCCGGTGCGGCTGGGCTGGATCGACTCGCATGCGCACCTGGCCGGCAAGCGCGTGCTCGACATCGGTTGCGGCGGCGGGATCCTGTCCGAATCGATGGCGGGCCTCGGCGCGCAGGTCAAAGGCATCGACCTGTCGACCGAAGCGCTCGGCGTGGCCGATCTGCACAGCCTCGAAAGCGGCGTGACGGTGGATTACGAAGCGATTGCCGCCGAAGCCATCGCCGAACGCGAACCGGGCAGCTACGACGTGGTGACCTGCATGGAAATGCTCGAGCATGTGCCGTCGCCGGGCGGCGTGGTGGCCGCCTGCTCGGCGCTCGTGAAGCCGGGCGGCTGGGTGTTCTTCTCCACGCTGAACCGCAACGTGAAAGCCTACCTGCTGGCCGTGATCGGCGCCGAATACATCGCCCAACTGCTGCCCAAGGGCACGCACGATTACGCGCGCTTCATCAAGCCGTCCGAGCTGGCCGGATTCATCCGCGCCACCGATCTGCATATCGCGGAAATCCGCGGCATCACCTATCACCCGCTCGGCAAGCGCTTCTCGCTGTCGAACGATGCCGACGTGAACTATATCGTCGCCTGCCGCCGTCACGCGTAAGCGCCCATTCCGATTTCGTCCGACCGCATGAGCACGTCCCCCTCCCCGTCCGCCGCGCCTGCCTTGCCGAATCTCGCCGCCTGCGACGCGGTGCTGTTCGATCTCGACGGCACGCTCGCCGATACCGCGCCCGACCTGGCCGGCGCCGTCCACAAGATGCAGCGCGAACGCGGCCTGCCCGAAACGCCGCTCGACTTGCTGCGCCCGCTGGCCTCGGCCGGCGCGCGCGGGCTGCTGGGCGGCGGCTTCGGCATCAAGCCGGATGCGCCCGATTACGAGGCGATGCGTATCGAGTTCCTGGCCAATTACGCGGCCGCGATCTGCGTGAAGACCGTGCTGTTCCCCGGCATCGCCGCGTTGCTCGACGAACTGGATGCGCGCGGCGTTCGCTGGGGCATCGTGACCAACAAGGCCACGCGCCTGACCGAGCCGCTGGTGGCGCTGCTGGGGCTCACGCCGCGCGCGGCGTGCGTGGTCTGCGGCGATACCACCGCGCACGCGAAACCGCACCCGGCCCCGCTGCTGCATGCGGCCGGGCTGATGCACATCGCGCCGGAACGGATCGTGTATGTGGGCGATGACCTGCGCGACATCCAGGCGGGCACGGCCGCCGGCATGGCCACCATCGCCGCCGCGTTCGGCTATTGCGGCGACGGCGTGGCGCCGGCCGACTGGCAGGCGCAGCATCTGGCGGCCACGACCGACGCGCTGCGCGAGCTTCTGCGCAATGTTGCGCTATAATGTCAGGTCCGTGGGGGCGACCTGGTTTCGACAGGGGTTGCGAAGCGGCTAGGGCATGTCGAGGACCCGTCACCTCGTTAATCAATGGGAAAATCGTAACTGCAAACGACGATACGTTCGCACTGGCAGCCTAACGGCCGCCGTCCTCTGCCTAGTTCACTGACGGGCTAGTGTCGCAAGACCGGTAGCAATACCGACAGAGGTCATTTACGTCAGTTAAGTCCTGCCGGCGCCACGACGGTAGGGTCGAAAACTTAGTGGATCGCCGTCTCGTAGCGTGTTCGTCCGCGACGTGGCGGTTAAATCAAAAGATAGAACTAAACATGTAGAACTGGTCGTGGACCGCTTCTGGACGCGGGTTCGATTCCCGCCGTCTCCACCACCCGACATCCCGGCTGTACCCGCAGCCCGCAGCAACAAAAAACCCGCGCAGCGTCAGGCTTCGCGGGTTTTTTATTGCGCATCGCCAGCGCGATGCGCGCCTCACTTGGCGCAGCTTGCCTCGTCGCGATTCACGACCTGGAGCATCGAGCGATCCGAGATCATCGCCGAGAGGCGATGCTGCTTGAGGTCGCGATTGAGCGTGACGAGCAGGTCGCCCTTGCGATAGATGTCGAGCTGCTCGCTCGCCGTGAGCTTGCGGCCGATCAGGCTCGGGTAATCGGCGTCCGGCAGGCGCGCGAAGCCTTCGGCGCGCAGGCGCTTGGCCACGCGCTCCGGGGCGCCCGCCGCATCGGCCAGGAAATACAGCAGCGCGCCGTTGCCCATCAGGTTTTTCGTCTGCGAATCCTCCATGCCGAACAGCGCCACGCCGAGCGCGTCGTCGCCGAAGATCCGGCAGCTCGGCCCCGATTTCGAACTCTGCAGATAAGCGCCGTAGTGCGGCGTGCAGGCGCTCTGGTTGGCCGGGTTGGCATCCTCGACGTCGTGCGGCAACGCACGCAGCTCGGTCATGACGTCGCCGACGCGATGGTCCGACGTGAAACGGTCGAGGCCCGGGCAGTCTTGCTGCGAAGTCAGCGAGAAGCCGTAACCGGCCGCCGAGGCGGCATGCGCGGCGCAGCCGAGCGTTACCGCGAGGATCCACTTGTCGAAAGTCATCTGGCCTGTGTCGGGCGGGTGCGTGAGAAGGGCCGCGTATTGTCCGGGATTGGCGGGCGTCTGTCGATCCATCGGCCGCGTCCCTGCCCGCCCACCGCGTGACGTCAGCCCGCCACGGCTTCCGGCTCCGCCTCCAGGCCGAACGTCTGCCGCAACACGTCCGCCGTTTCGTCGCGCCCGAGCGTGCGCTGCGTGACGACGCCATCCGCGATGGTCTTCAGCGAATCGCCGAACAGGATCGTGCGCCCGCGCGAGTCGAAGCGCACGACCACCAGCCGCTGCACGAACACCGCATCCGGATGCGTCGAATTCAGATGGTTGGCCGGGGCGAAATCGACCCACTCCTGTGGCGACAGATCGAACGCGTACTGGCTGGCCCACTCGCCGTTCACGAGCGCGCGCAGCAGGTAGCCGTCCGCGCCGGCTTCGTCGAGCCGGAACGTATCGGCGTCCTGCGCGATCTCGATGCCGAGGCGATCGAGCCGCATCGGTGCGCGAATCCCGTAGCTGCCGAAACCGAGATCGCACAGCCAGTCGGCGCCGTCGACGGTCGCGACGACCGCCATGTGCGTCTTCGGCCGGCGCACCGGGTAGAACATCGGCCGCGCGGCAACGAAGCGATAGGGAATGCCGAGCGCGTCGAGCGCCATCGCGAACAGCCCGTTCACCTCGTAGCAATAGCCGCCACGCCGCCGTTCGACGATCTTCTCGACGATCGCCTCCGGCACCAGCGACACATGGCGCCGCGCCTGCACGTCGAGGTTCTCGAACGGCACGGCGAACAATTGATGGCGCATCAGCGCGGTCAGCGTCGCGCTGTCGGCCGCCAACGGGCCGTGGTAGCCGAGCCGCTCGACGTAGCGTGGCAAAGAGAAGTTGTCGGCTTTCATGATGGGGGTCCTCGCGAGTCGCGCTGTCGGTGATGCCCGGCACCATGGCACCGGGAACGAGCACCGATGGTGTCACCCGCCCCCTCGTGCGCCTATACACAACAGTGCGCGATCTGTTACATAACAGATTCACACGACCGCCCCGCCAAGCCCGACACCTCGACGATGCCCGACGCTTCCGCCCCGCTCCCGCGATATCAGCAACTCGGCCGGCAACTGCGCGACGGCATCGCGCAGGCCGGCCTCGCCGACGGCAGCCGCCTGCCGTCGGTACGCGTGCTCGCGGCGCAGCACGGCGTCAGCGTGACGACCGCCCTGCAGGCGCTGCGCTGGCTCGAAGCCGAGGGCGCGATCCGCGCGCGGCCGCGCTCGGGTTATTTCGTGGCCGCGCCCGCCGCCGATGTCGCCCGCGCCACGCGCTGGGCCGCGCCGCTGCCGGAACTCGACGCCCAGGCGCGCGACCACCTGGCGATGGTCGGCGCGCCGTGCGAATTCCAGCTCGATCTGGCGGCCGGCGAGCCTTCGCTGTACCCGGTCGAGCGCTTCGGCGTGCTGCTGCGCCGCCTCGCGTATCGCCACCAGGACCTGCTCGGCGCCTACGTGCGCGGCACCGGCTATCCCGAACTGCGCCACGAGATCGCGCGCCAGGCGCTGCAATACGCGTGCGAACTCGATCCGGACGAACTGATCGTCACGAACGGCTGCGTCGAGGCGATGAACCTGGCGCTGCGCGCGGTCACGCGGCCCGGCGACGTGGTGGCGGTCGAATCGCCGACCTACTTCGGACTGCTGCAGATGCTGCGCGCGCTCGAATTGACCGTGCTGCCGATCCCGTGCGCGCCGCGCGACGGCATGGATCTGGCCGCGCTGGCCGAGGCGCTCGACCGCGCGCCGGTCAAGGCGGTAGTCACCATCGCGAACGGCAACAACCCGGTCGGCAGCGTCGCGCCGGACGCCGCCAAGCGCGCGCTGGTCGACCTGCTGGCCGCGCGCGGCATCCCGCTGATCGAGGACGACATCTTCGGCGACGTCTGCTTCGGCGACACGCGGCCCCGCCCGGCGCGCGCGTTCGACACGGCCGGCAACGTGCTGTTGTGCGGCGGCTTCTCGAAGAGCCTGTGCCCCGGCCTGCGGCTCGGCTGGATCGCGGCCGGCCGCTACACCGAGCGCGTCAAGGCGCTCAAGTTCACGACGAGCATGGCCACCGCCGAATTGCAGCAGGCCGTGGTGGCCGACCTGCTCGCGAGCGGCGGCTACGCGCTGCACCTGCGGCGGCTCAAGGCGGCCCTCCAGTCGCAGCAGCACAGCTTGCGCGAGGCGATCCTGCGGCACTTCCCGGCGGGCACGAGCGTCAGCGAGCCGGCCGGCGGGTTCGTGCTGTGGGTGCAATTGCCGGGGCACGGCGCGCGCAAGCCGAGCACACGTGCGTTGTTCGAGCGGGCGCGTGCCGAAGGGATCGGCGTGGCGCCCGGGCATCTGTTCGGCATCGACGGCGCGTTCGACGACTGCCTGCGCGTCAATGCCGGTTACCGCTGGCGCCCCGAGCTGGAGCGCGCGATCGCCCGGCTCGGCGCGCTTGCGGCGGACCTCGTCGCCGTATAGCGCAACGCCTCAAGGCCCGACGCGAAACACGCGATCACCGCCGATCACGTAGAGCCGGTCGCGCGAGCGCGCCGTGCCGATGTCGTAGCCGCCCGTGAACGCGCCGAACGCGGGCAGCACGCCGAGCCGCTCGCCGAACCGGAAGCACGGCAGCCGCGCATGATCGCCGCGCCCCGACAGGCGCAGCATCGGGTGCTCGTGGCCGGCCAGCGCATAGGCGCCATCGACTTCCTGCGGGTGATGGCACAGCGCCCACGGCCCGAGCCGATACGGGCCGGCCACCGTTTCCACCTCGAACTCCGCCGCGAGTTCGCCCGCGTGCCGGTCGTGATTGCCTTCCACCAGCACGAGCCGCAAGCCGCGATGCGCGCGCCGCCAGGCACGCAGCGGCGTCAGCATGTCGTCGGCATGCGATTCGCGCGCGTGCAGCAGATCGCCGAGAAACACGATCGTCTCGGGCAGATAGGTGGCGATCAGCCGATCGAGTCGCGCGAAGGTTTCGTTGGTCGAGCCGGCCGGCACCGGAATGCCGCGCGCGCGAAACACGGCGTCCTTGCCGAGATGCGCATCGGCCACGAACAGGCAGCCGCGCGCCGGATCGAACGCGGCCCGTTGCGCGGTCAGCACGAGCGCGTGGCCGTACAGGTCGATGGTCAGCGCGTCGGCCTTCATGGTCCGCCTCCGCGTGCGCCGCGCGTAGCGGCCTTTTCCAGATCGGCGAGCATTCGCGCGACGCGATCGGCGAGCGTCTCGGTCGTCACCTTCTCGCGCAACCGCCCGACGATCAGCGGGAACGCGAACGGCGTCGGTTTCTTCGGTGTGCTCAACGCCAGCCGGCTCGCGCCCATCCGTTCGAGCGCGGCGCGCATCCGGCCCAGTTCGAGTTCCTGCACCCGCACCTCCTCGTCGGCCTGAGCAAGCAGCAGGTTGCCGCTGTCGTGCTTGCGAAATACTTCGTAGAACAAACCGCTCGACGCCTGCAATTGCCGGGCGCTCTTCTGCTGCCCCGGATGCCCCTGGAACACCAGCCCCGAGACCCGCGCGATCTCGCGAAAGCGCCGCGCCGACAGCTCCGACGCGTTCAGGCTCGCGAGGATGTCGTGCGCCAGATCGTCGGTGGAGAACAGCCCGCCGTCGATCAGCGCGCGCCAGTCGAACGGCTGCGCGGACAGCAGCTCGAAGCCGTAATCGTTCATCGAGATCGAGAACGTGCTCGGCCGGTCGCGCGCGACGCGCCACGCGATCAGCGAACCGAGCCCGACATGCGCGGTGCGGCCGGCGAACGGATAGCAGAAGAAGTGATGGCCCTCGCGCGTGCGGATCGCTTCGGCCACCAGCACGCCCGGCGCGGGCAGCGCCGACCAGTTCGCCTGCAATTCGAGCAGCGGCCGCACTGCGCGCATCTCCGGCTCGTCGTAGATGCCGTCGCCGGCACGGGCGAGCATCACGAGCGCCGCGTCGGCCAGCTCGGACGACAGCGGCATCCGGCTGCCGGCCCATTGCGGCAGCGCGCCGCGCGTGGACGTGGCGCGCTTCACGTAGGCGGTCATGTCGCGCACGCGCACCAGTTCGAGCGCGCGGCCGCCGAACATGAACACGTCGCCCGGCTTCAGCCGCGACACGAACGCTTCCTCCATCGCGCCGATCCGTCCGCCCGACAGGAACGCGACCTGCATCGTCGCGTTGCCGACGATCGTGCCGATGTTGTTGCGATGACGGCGCACCAGTTCGTCGCGCGGCACGCGATAAATGCCGTCGTCATCGGCCGCCACGCGGTGATAGTCGGGATACGCGCCGAGCGAGCCGCCGCCGCGCTCCACGAACGCGAGCGCCCAGTCGAACTCGGCGTCGCTCAGGTCGCGGTAGGCGTAGGCGCTGCGCACCTCGGCCAGCATCGCGTCGCGCGTGAAGCCGCCGCCGATCGCCACCGTCACCAGATGCTGGACCAGCACGTCGAGCGGTTTCAGCGGCATCTCGCGCGCCTCGATGCGCCCCTCGCCGATCGCCTCGCGGGCGGCGGCGGCCTCGACCAGTTCGAGCGCATGGGTCGGCACGATGGTCACGCGCGACGTGCGGCCCGGTGCGTGCCCCGAGCGGCCGGCGCGCTGCATGAGGCGCGCGACGCCCTTCGGCGAGCCAACCTGGAACACCCGATCGACCGGCAGGAAATCGACGCCGAGATCGAGGCTCGACGTGCACACCACCGCCTTCAGCCGGCCCGCCTTCAGGCCGAGTTCGACCCAGTCGCGCACCTGCCTGTCGAGCGAGCCGTGATGCAGCGCGATCAGCCCGGCCCAGTCGGGCCGCCGTTCGAGCAGCGCCAGATACCAGAGCTCGGCCTGCGCGCGCGTGTTCGTGAACACCAGCGCGCTCGCGGCCGCGTCGATCGCGTCGGCGACCGCGCCGACCTGACGCGTGCCGAGATGGCCGCCCCACGGAAAGCGCTCGATGGTATCGGGGATCAGCGTATCGACCACCAACCGCTTCGGCACCGCACCGCGCACCACCACGCGCGGCGTGCGCACCGGGTGCAGCAACGCGTCGCAGGCGAGCGGCAGGTTGCCGAGCGTCGCGGACAGCCCCCAGACCTGCAGCTCGGGCCGCCATGCGGCGAGCCGCGCGAGCGCGAGCTGGGTTTGCGTGCCGCGCTTGCCGCCGAGCAGTTCGTGCCATTCGTCGACCACCACCAGCCGCAGGTGCGCGAGCGTCTCGCGTGCGTTGGCGCGGCTCAGCAGCAGCGACAGGCTCTCGGGCGTGGTGACGAGCGCGGACGGCATGCGCCGGTCCTGCCGCGCGCGTTCGGCGGACGGCGTGTCGCCGGTGCGCAGGCCGACCGTCCAGGGCACCGACAGATCGATCACGGCGGCTTGCAACGCGCGGGCGCTGTCGGCCGCGAGCGCACGCATCGGCGTGATCCAGAGCACCGTGAGCGGCGCGGGCAGCGTGGCGCGCCGGGTGCCTGACGGGGTAGCCGGATTGGCCTTGGCAGCCGGCTCGCTGCCGAACGCGGCCAGCGCGCCGATCCAGACAGCCCACGTCTTGCCCGCACCCGTCGTCGCATGCAGCAGGCCGCTTGCGCCGCGCGCGATTTCCCGCCAGATCTCGCGCTGGAAATCGAACGGCTCACGGCGCTGCGCGGCGAACCATGCGGCGATACGTGTGTCGATCGGCGTGGCGGAGTGCACGGCATCAGGCGCGAACGGTGTTGGATGAAACGCTTCGGCAGTTGCTGCGTCGTGCTGCGCCTGTGCGGCGCGCGTGCGCGGAATCGCGCGTGGACGCGGCGCGCCACGGCGGCGTGGCGTGATCGGTTCGGTCGGTTCGGTCGGTTCGGTCGGTTCGGTCGGTTCGGTCGGTTCGGTCGGTTCGGTCGGTTCGGTCGGTTCGGTCGGCTTGCTCGGCTCCGCAGCCTTGGCGGCCGCCCCGCTGCCCGGTTCGATGGGCTCCCGAGCGTCGCTCATGCCGGCACCTCGTCGAGGAAGCCCTTCAGCATGTCGAGCGTATCGGCGTCGTCGATCGATTTGTCGGTGCGCCAGCGCAACATGCGCGGAAACCGCACCGCAATGCCCGACTTGTGCCGCGGGCTCGCCTGAATGCCCTCGAAGCCGATCTCGAACACCAACGACGGCGTCACGCTGCGCACCGGGCCGAATTTTTCGATGGTGGTGCGCCGCACGATCGCGTCGACCTGGCGCATCTCCTCGTCGGTCAGCCCCGAATAGGCCTTCGCGAACGGCACCAGCGTGCGCTGGCCGTCGGCCTCGTCCCACACCGCGAACGTGAAATCGGTGTACAGGCTCGCGCGCCGGCCGTGGCCGCGTTGCGCGTAGAGCAGCACGGCGTCGATCGCATACGGGTCGGTCTTCCACTTCCACCAGGTGCCCGACGCCTTGGTGCGTCCGACGCCGTAGCTCGACGCACGCTCCTTCAGCATCAGTCCCTCGACGCCGCGCACCCGGCTTTCCTCGCGCAACGCGGCCAGCGCGGGCCAGTCGGGCGCGACGACTTGCGGCGAGAGCCGCAGCACGGCGTGAGCGTCGCCATCGGCAACGCCGTCGGCCTTCGGTGCGGACAGCGCACGCGCCAGCGCCTCCAGTTGCGCGCGCCGCTCGACGAGCGGCGTGGTGCGCAAGTCGCGCCCGTTCAATTCGAGCAGATCGTAGGCGCGCAGCGCGGCCGGCGAATCGGCCAGGATGCGCTTGGTCAGCGTCTTGCGCGTGATGCGCGGTTGCAAGCGCGCGAACGGCAACGGCGTGGCCGCGCCCGGCTCCCACGCCAGAATCTCGCCGTCGATCACGGTGCCGTCGGGCAGCGCCTCGCCGAGCGCGACAAGTTCGGGGAAGCGTTCGGTGAGCAGATCCTCGCCGCGCGACCAGATCCACACGCGCCCCGCCCGCTTGACGAGTTGCGCGCGAATGCCATCCCATTTCCATTCGACGAGCCAGTCGCCGATCGGGCCGAGCGTGGCGGGATCGGCCTGCAACGGATGCGCGAGGAAGAACGGATACGGCAGGCCGAGATCGCTTTCGTGCGGCGCGGCGGCGTCGCCCTCCTCGGCTTCGGGCGCGATCAGGCGCAGGTAGCGCGCGGCGTCGGGCGCCTGTCGCGAATCGGTCCAGCCGACCATGCGCTGCGCGATACGCTTGTGATCGACACCCGCCACCGCCGCGAGCGCACGTACCACGAGCTGCCGCGACACGCCGACGCGAAAGCCGCCGCCGATCAGCTTGGTCAGCAGGAAGCGCTCGTTCCAGTTCAGTTCGTCCCAGTAACCGACGAGGCGTGCGCGCAAGACATCCGGCTCGATGCCGCGCAGCGTCAGCACGCGCGTCTCGATCCATTGCGCGAGGCCGAGCGACGATTCGCGCGTGGCGGGCGGCAACACGTGCGCGATGGTTTCGGCCAAATCGCCGACGGCCTGGTACGACTCCTCGAACAGCCAGTCGGACAGCCCGGCTCGCTCGCGTGCGCAGTCGGCGAGCAGGCGTGTCGGCACCGATTGGCGCGGTTTGCCGCCGGCCAGGAAATACGCGGCCCAGGCAGCGTCCTCGGGCGCGGCGGCCGAGAAATAGGCGACCAGCGCGTCGAGCTTGACGTGGGTGGAGGTGGTCGCGTCGAGCGCGGCGTAGAGCGTCGCGAAGCGTTTCATCGGCGGGGGCTCGGTGAAGGCGCGGCATGCTCGACGGGGGCGGGTTGCGGGTCGGCTTGCGAAGCAGACTTCAATTCGCCTTGCGGTTCGGATTGCGAAGCAAATTTTGATTCGGCGTGCGGTTCGGCGTGCGGCTCGCCTTGCGAAGCGGATTTCGTTGCGCCTTGCGACTCGGGCTCCGAGTCGCTGCCGATCCCAGACGCAGATTGCGACGGCAGCGGCTGCGAAGACAACTGCGCAGCCGCACCCTCCGCCTCGGCCGCCTCGTCGCCATACTCGGTCGAGAACGCGCCGGCCTCCAGCCCCTGCTCGTTGAGCCAGCGCACCATCGGCTCGATCTGGCCGTGCGTGACGATCACGCGCCCGGCTTGCGTCGCGCCGATCGCGTGCAGCAGCCCGGGCCAGTCGGCGTGATCGGACAGCACGAAGCCGCGATCGACGCCGCGCCGCCGCCGCGTGCCGCGCAACCGCATCCAGCCCGAGGCGAACGCGTCGCTGTAGTCGCCGAAGCGGCGCATCCACGCGCTGCCCTGCGCGGACGGCGGCGCGACGATCAGCGCGCCGCGAAACGCGGCCTTGTCGCGTGCGGGGATCTCGCTGACGAGCCGCGTGTCGGGCAAATCGACGCCCGCCTCCCGGTACGCACGGTTCAGCGGCTCGACCGCACCATGGCAGAAGATCGGGCCGATGCCGCGATCGATGCCGGCCAGCACGCGCTGCGCCTTGCCGAACGCGTAGCAGAACAGCACCGAGGCGCGGCCTTCGGCGGCGTTATGGCGCCACCACGCGTCGATGCCCGCGAAGATCGCCGCGGCCGGCTCCCAGCGGTAGATCGGCAGACCGAACGTCGATTCGGTGATGAACGTGTCGCAGCGCACCGGTTCGAACGGCGCGCAAGTCGGATCGGGCTCGATCTTGTAATCGCCGGACGCCACCCACACGCGCCCCGCCTGCTCGACACGCACCTGCGCCGAGCCGAGCACGTGGCCGGCCGGATGCAGCGACACGCGCGCGTCGCCGATCGTCAGCGTCTCGCCGTAGGGCAGCGCCTGCACGTCGATGTCGGGCAGGCGCGAGCGCAGCACGCCCACGCCCGGCTGCGCAGCCAGATAGCGGCGATGCCCGCTACGCGCATGATCCGCATGCGCATGCGTGATGACGGCGCGTTCGACGGGCCGCCACGGGTCGATGTAGAAATCGCCAGCCGGGCAATACAGCCCCTCGGGGCGGGCGACGATCAGGTCGGAAGAGAGGTCCACGCGTCTCCAGGGTCGTCGGGGTGGAATCACATCGAGAGCGAGCCAGATTCGTTCCCGCCGAAATCGGGCCGCCGAATCGCGCCGGACCAGGCGAAACGCCACGGCTGGCGGGCCTTGTCGCGCCTCGGCTTCGCGCACCGCGCCGCCGCAAGGGGCTGCGCAGGGCCGCATCGCGCGCCGGAGCCAGGCTCGCTCGCCGCTGCCGCCATCGCAACCGGCTCGACGTAAAAACCTACCATCGCTTCGGCCAATGCGCCGGGCAATGCCGCATATCGGATTCGCCGCCCCAAAACGATTTCACCCCGCCGGGCCGAACCCGACGGGGTGAAATCGTTGCGCTCGCCCGAGGCCGCTCGGCCCCGGGCAGTGATGAGGCTCAGGCGTTCGACATCACGATGTTGGCGGTCTTGCTGGTGTTGCCGGCGAGGCCCATCGAGGCTGCGTCGTCGGTCGAGTAGGCGTAGGCGTGGATCGCATCGCCGTCGCCCGCCTTGCCGCCGTCCGACATCGTGACGGTCATGTTGCTGGCGTTGCCGCCGAAGTCCTTGTTGCCGTCGACCTTGCTGATGTCGGGGTTGCCCGCCCCCGTGCCCTGGCCGTTGTCGGCGCCGCCGTCTTCGTACAGCACTTCGTTAGGCTTGGTGTTGCCGTTCGCGTCCGACGGCGAGATGCGCACGCCGATGTCGGCCGAGCTGGCCTTGAAGCTGCCCGTCTGGCCCGGCTGCAGCGTGATGGTGCCCTTGTTCTGGCCCTGGACCGAGTACGTGAACGACTCCGGCCGGTTCGTGTCGTTGGTCACGTTGAAGGTCTTGTCGTCGCCAGTGCCGGTGTTGACGACCTTGACCGAATCGGGGCTGACGCCGCTCGTTGCGGCGGCCTGCGGCACGCCGCCCGCGTTGTTGCTGATGCCCGCAGCGCCCGGTGCCGCGCCCGACGAGCCGGTGCTGGCGTCGTCGGCCGTCGCGGCCGTCGCGGCCGGCGTACCGTTCGACGAGGCCGCCGCCGCCGGGGTGCCCGAACCGGCGTCGGTCGACGGCGTGCCCGCGCCAGCGCTCGGCGTGGCCGCCGCGGCCGGTGCGCCGCCGCCCGTGGCGGCCGGTTGTTGCGCATCGAGTTGCGGCATCCCGCCGCCCGAACCACTCCCGGCGCCCGACGGGCTGCCGCCGACCTTGTTGTCGTCACCGCTGCCGATGCGCGCGAGCAATTGATGGATCGCGTTCTCGAGCTGCTGGATCATATAGATGATCTGGCTCTGCACCGACGAATTGGCGCCGCCCAACGAACCCAGGCCATTGCAGCTGTTGGTGCTGGCGCTGTTGATCTCGAAAGACATATCAAACTCCGGAGCGTGGTATCCGGACGAGACTACGACCAGCAAAATGGAGCGTCACGGGTCAGCGGAACCGATGTACGCCGAAGCGAAGCAGCGCGCGAAAATCCCCGGGATGGTGCAAGGCGAGCGAATTTTCCGCGTCGGGAGTCATGAATTCGTGACAGGCTCGTGTCGGAACCGTGTGATCGGCGAGGCGGGAAAGGGGGGAAGAAGAGAAAGCCGTGCGAGGCGGGACGTTCACCCGATCCGTAGGCCCGAGCCCGGCCAGAAAAGCCGAGCGAAAGAAGAACCATGAAAAAACGCGCGGCCCGCAAGCGGGCCCACGCGCATCAGAACCGGCACACCCGCCCGGTCAATTGTCCTGCGGGCACTGCAAATTGCAGCCGTTCGGGTCGCCCATGTCGCCCTTCTTGCGCGCTTCCGTGCGCTTGCCCGACTGGTACTTCTTCGACGGCGCGGAGGCCGCGAACTGCATCTGCGGATGTTCGTTGAAATGAAACTGGTCGGTCAGGATGCCGCCCGGCACGCCGGGGGAATTCTGCGCGAAGGCGAGCGAGGCGACGGCGGACAGCACACCGGCCGTCACGGCGACGGCGGCGAGATTGGCGAGGAGTTTCATGACGTCTGGGCACCGGGTTGGCGGCGCGTGGGCTGGTGATCGTTGGCTAAATGAAAAATGTAGCGCAAATGGGCGCGGCGTGCACCGGCCGCGCGCCGAAACCGCCGATTCTTGATTACCGGCGGTTTCGGCGCGCGGCCCGGGTTCAGACCGAAGTCGCGCCCGACAGGCCGTCGGCCACCGACAGCAATGCGCCACAGGCGGCAGGGTCATAGCCGTCGAGGCGCGCGACCGTCTCGCGGTAAGGCTCGTCGCGCAACAGCGACAGCGCATCGGCCAGCGGCGGCTCGCCGAGCCGGCCCTGCTCGCAGGCGAAGTAGTAATCCTCGTCCACCACCGGAATGAACGCGAGGCCGAAATGATGCGCGGCCGGCTCGACGCCGAAACCGAGATCGGCCATCCCGCTCGCGACGAAGGCCGCGATCGCCGAGTGGGTCAGTTCCGCCGACGCGTAGCCGTTGATCCGCTCCGGATCGACGCCGATCTCGCGCAGCGCCAGATCGAGCAGCATCCGCGTGCCGGAGCCGGGCTGGCGGTTGACGAAGCGCACGTCGTCGCGCGCCAGGTCGGCCAGGCCCACCACGCCCTTCGGATTGCCGCGCGGGATGAACAAGCCCTGTTTGCGGCGCGTCAGATGAATCAGCACATGGCGCGAATCGTCGAGCCACGGCCGATAGATCTGCGCGCAGTTCTCGCGGAACATGCCCCGCGGCAGGTGAAAACCGGCCAGATCGCATTCGCCGCGCGCCAGCGCCTTCACGGCCTCGACGCTTTCGCGGTACTTGATGTCCACCTGCGCATGGCCGTCGACCAGCGACGAAACCAGCGCCGCCACCGCATAGCCATGCGAGGCGTGGATGCGCAGCGCCCCCGGGTGCTGGGTCAGCCGCCGGTTCAGTTCGCTGGCCACCTCGGCCGCGAGCGCCCGCAAGTTCCCGCCCAGCCGCTCGCCCACCAACCGCTGCGCCCCGACCACGGCCGCGCCCAGCTCGGACAGCGTGGTGCCCTTGCCGCGTGCCGTTTCGATCAGCGCGCCGCCGACGCACGCTTCCAGCGCCCGCAGCAAACCCCAGGCGTGCCGGTAGGACAGCCCCTTGGCCTCGGCCGCCTGGGCGATGCTGCCCGTGCTGGCCACCAGTTCCAGCAACGGCACCACGTCGGACAGGCTGGCGGTGCGCCCCTCGCTGTCGCGCACGATCAGATGGGTGTCGCATTCGACTCGAATCATTTATGCAACCTCGTCTCTTATTGCGACCTGGATTCTAACGGCATATTGTCTTTCCCACCTGATCAAACAACAGCGCCAGTGCCCGGCCATATGAAACAGCCGAGCATATAGGACCTGGAGGAGCACGGATGTCCCCATCCCCCGTTTCAGCGGACGCGCTTGTCTCGCGACATGCGCGCGCCGGTCAATCTCTCGTCGCGATCCTGCACGCCATTCAGGATGAAGCCGGCTACGTGCCGGAAGGCTGCGTGCCGCTGCTCGCGAAAGCCCTGAACCTGTCGCGCGCCGAAGTTCACGGCGTGCTGACCTACTACCACCACTTCCGCACCACGCCGCCCGCGCGCGTGACGATCCAGCTGTGCCGCGCCGAAGCGTGTCGCAGCCTCGGCGGCGAGGCGCTGGTCGCGCACGCCCAGACGCGCACCGGCTGCCGCATCGACGGCGAGCATCACGGCGACGTCGCGCTCGAATCCGTCTATTGCCTCGGATTCTGCGCCCAATCGCCCGCCGCCATGATCAACGACGAACCGCACGCGCGCATGACGCCGGCGCGTTTCGACGCGCTGCTCGCCGAAGCCACCACGAAGGAGCCGGCATGAGCCAAGCCCCCGTCCGCATTTACGTGCCGCGCGATTCCGCCGCGCTGGCGATGGGCGCCGAGGCGCTGGCCCGTGCGATTGCCGCCGAAGCCGCCGCGCGCGGCGTGGCGATCGAACTGGTCCGCAACGGCTCGCGCGGCCTGCTCTGGCTCGAACCGCTCGTGGAAGTGGCGACCGAAGCGGGCCGCGTCGGCTACGCGAATCTATCGGCACGCGATGTGGGCTCGCTGTTCGACGCCGGCTGGCTCGAAGGCGGCGCACATCCGTCGCACGTCGGCGTGGTCGACGACCTGCCCTACCTGAAGAAGCAGCAACGCCTGACCTTCGCGCGCATCGGCATCACCGATCCCTTGTCGATCGACGATTACGTCGCACACGGCGGCCTCGACGGCCTGCGCCGCGCGCTGACGCTCGACGGCGCGGCCGCCTGCGAGGAGCTGATCGAATCGGGCCTGCGCGGCCGTGGCGGCGCGGCGTTCCCGGCCGGCATCAAATGGCGCACGGTGCGTCAGGCCAAGGCGGCGCAGAAGTACATCGTCTGCAATGCCGACGAAGGCGATTCGGGCACGTTCTCGGACCGCCTCGTGATGGAAAGCGACCCGTACTGCCTGATCGAAGGGATGATCATCGCCGGCATCGTGACGGGTGCGACGCAGGGCCATATCTACGTGCGCAGCGAATACCCGCACGCGATCGCGGCGCTCGACGAAGCCATCGTGCGTGCCCGCGCGGCCGGCTGGCTCGGCGACAGCGTGCTCGGCTCGGGCCACGCGTTCGAGCTGGCCGTGGCCAAGGGCGCCGGCGCCTACGTGTGCGGCGAGGAAACCGCCCTGCTCGAATCGCTCGAAGGCAAGCGCGGCGTGGTGCGCGCGAAGCCGCCGCTGCCCGCGCTGCAAGGCCTGCACGGCCAGCCGACCGTCATCAACAACGTCATCACGCTCGCCACCACGCCGATCATCTTCGCGCGCGGCGCGGCGTTCTACCGCGACTACGGCATGGGCCGTTCGCGCGGCACGCTGCCGTTCCAACTGGCCGGCAACATCCGCCAGGGCGGCCTCGTCGAGCTGGCGTTCGGCGTGACGCTGCGCGAGCTGCTGTTCGATTTCGGCGGCGGCACGGCCAGCGGACGGCCGGCCCGCGCGGCCCAGGTGGGCGGCCCGCTCGGCACCTACCTGCCCGAGCATCAGTGGGATATCCCGCTCGACTACGAAGCCTATGCGGCAGTGGGCGCCGTGGTAGGTCACGGCGGCATCGTGCTGCACGACGACACCTCGAACCTGGCCGACCTCGCCCAATACGCGATGCAGTTCTGCGTCCACGAATCGTGCGGCAAGTGCACGCCGTGCCGGATCGGCTCGACACGCGGCGTCGAAACGATCGCGCGAATCCGCAACGGCGATACGTCCGAGCGGCAGGTGCGCCTGCTGCGCGACCTCTGCGACACGATGATGGCCGGTTCGCTGTGTGCGATGGGCGGCATGACGCCCTACCCGGTGATCTCGGCCCTCGATCACTTCCCCGAAGATTTCGGCCTCGCCGGCGCCGCGACCCCGGCCGCCAAGGCCGCGGCCTGACAGGAGACCCAACCATGTCCACCCAAGTATTCGATTCCTCCGCCCCCGTGGGCGGCTGCGGTTCCGGCAACTGCGCCTGCAAGAGCGCCGCTCAACGCCGCGACCCGTTCGACGATACCGACTACGGCACGCCGTTCCGGCACGCCGATACCGACATCACGCTCGAAATCGACGGCCAGGCCGTCACTGTGCCGGCCGGCACTTCGGTGATGCGCGCGGCGATCGAGGCCGGCGTGCACGTGCCGAAGCTGTGCGCCACCGATTCGCTCGAACCGTTCGGCTCGTGCCGGCTCTGCCTGGTCGAGATCGAAGGCCGCCGCGGCACCCCCGCGTCGTGCACCACGCCGGCCGAAGCCGGCATGAAGGTGCGCACGCAGAGCAACCGCCTGCAGGATCTGCGCCGCAACGTGATGGAGCTGTACATCTCCGATCACCCGCTCGACTGCCTGACCTGCCCCGCCAACGGCGACTGCGAACTGCAGGACATGGCCGGCGTGGTGGGCCTGCGCGAAGTGCGCTACGGCTTCGACGGCGACAACCACCTCAAGGCGAAGAAAGACGAATCGAACCCGTACTTCAGCTACGACCCGTCGAAGTGCATCGTCTGCAACCGCTGCGTGCGCGCCTGCGAGGAAACCCAGGGCACGTTCGCGCTGACGATTTCGGGCCGCGGCTTCGAGTCGCGCGTGTCGGCGGGCGAAAGCCAGTCGTTCATGGAATCGGAGTGCGTGTCGTGCGGCGCCTGCGTGGCGGCCTGCCCGACCGCGACGCTGCAGGAAAAGAGCGTGACGTTCCTCGGCCAGGCCGAGCACTCGGTGGTGACGACCTGCGCCTATTGCGGCGTGGGCTGCTCGTTCAAGGCCGAGATGAAGGGCTCGCAGGTGGTGCGCATGACGCCGCACAAGAACGGCCTCGCCAACGAAGGCCACGCCTGCGTGAAGGGCCGCTTCGCCTGGGGCTACGCTACCCACAAGGACCGCATCACGAAGCCGATGATCCGCGAGAAGATCACCGACCCGTGGCGCGAAGTGAGCTGGGACGAGGCGCTGAACTACGCGGCCTCGCAATTCCGCAAGCTGCAGGAAAAATACGGCCGCGATTCGATCGGCGGCATTACGTCGTCGCGCTGCACCAACGAGGAAACCTACCTCGTGCAGAAGCTGGTGCGCGCCGCGTTCGGCAACAACAACGTCGACACCTGCGCGCGCGTGTGCCACTCGCCGACCGGCTATGGCCTGAAGACGACGCTCGGCGAATCGGCCGGCACGCAGACTTTCGCCTCGGTCGCGAAGGCCGACGTGGTGGTGGTGATCGGCGCCAACCCGACCGACGGCCACCCGGTGTTCGGCTCGCGCCTGAAACGGCGCATTCGCGAAGGCGCGAAGCTCGTGGTGATCGACCCGCGCCGAATCGACATCGTCGACAGCGCGCACATAAAGGCCCAGCACCACCTGCAACTGCGCCCCGGCACCAACGTCGCGATGATCAATTCGCTGGCGCACGTGATCGTCACCGAACAACTGTTCGACGCCGCCTATATCGCCGAGCGCTGCGAGACGCGCGCGTTCGAGGATTGGCGCGCGTTCGCCGCCCGCGAGGAGAACTCGCCGGAAGCAAACGAGGCGATCACCGGCGTGCCGGCCGAGCAGGTGCGCATGGCCGCGCGGCTCTACGCCACGGGCGGCAACGCCGCAATCTACTACGGCCTCGGCGTGACCGAACACGCGCAGGGCTCGACGATGGTGATGGGCATCGCGAACCTCGCGATGGCCACCGGCAACGTGGGCCGCGAAGGCGTGGGCGTGAACCCGCTGCGCGGCCAGAACAACGTGCAGGGCTCGTGCGACATGGGCTCGTTCCCGCACGAGCTGCCCGGCTACCGCCATATCGGCGACGCCACCGTGCGCGCGCAGTTCGAGGCCGCCTGGTCGGCCACGCTGCAGCCCGAACCGGGCCTGCGCATCCCGAACATGTTCGAGGCCGCGCTCGACGGCAGCTTCAAGGGCCTGTACTGCCAGGGCGAGGACATCGTCCAGTCGGACCCGAACACGCAACACGTGGCCGCCGCGCTGTCGTCGATGGAATGCATCGTCGTGCAGGACATCTTCCTGAACGAAACCGCGAAGTACGCCCACGTGCTGCTGCCCGGCGCGACCTTCCTCGAAAAGGACGGCACGTTCACCAACGCCGAACGCCGCATCTCGCGCGTGCGCCGCGTGATGCCGCCGCTGGCCGGCTATGCCGACTGGGAAGTGACGCTGAAGCTGGCCCGCGCGCTCGGCTACGAGATGGACTATGCGCATCCGTCGGAAATCATGGACGAGATCGCCGCGCTCACGCCGACCTTCTCGGGCGTGTCGTACGAGAAGCTCGACCGGCTCGGCAGCATCCAGTGGCCGTGCAACGACGCGGCGCCCGAAGGCACGCCGACCATGCACATCGACAGTTTCGTGCGCGGCAAGGGCCGCTTCGTGATCACGCAGTTCGTGGCCTCGCCGGAAAAGGTCAACACCCGCTACCCGTTGATCCTGACCACCGGCCGGATCCTCTCGCAGTACAACGTGGGCGCGCAGACGCGCCGCACCGAGAACGTCCACTGGCACGACGAGGACCGGCTCGAAATTCACCCGCACGACGCCGAGGAACGCGGCATCCACACGGGCGACTGGGTCGGCATCGAATCGCGCTCGGGGCAGACGGTGCTGCGCGCGCTGGTGTCCGACCGGATGCAGCCGGGCGTGGTGTACACCACGTTCCACTTCCCGGAATCGGGTGCGAACGTGATCACGACCGACAGCTCGGACTGGGCGACCAACTGCCCCGAGTACAAGGTGACGGCGGTGCAGGTGTTGCCGGTCACGCAGCCCTCGGAATGGCAGCGCCAGTATTCGCGCTTCAATGCCGAGCAGATCGACCTGCTGCAACAGCGCGAAGCGGCCGTGCCGGCCGGCTCGGGCAAGTGAGGCGCCACGCACGATGAAAGTCGACAACCTGATCACGATGGCCAACCAGATCGGCACGTTCTTCGGTTCGATGCCCGATCGCCCCGAAGCCATCGACGGCATCGCCGATCACATCCGGCGCTTCTGGGAACCGCGCATGCGCCGCACGCTGCTCGCCACGCTCGACGAACCGGAAGGCGAAGCGTTCCTCTCGATCGAGCCGATCGTGCGCGAGGCGCTCGTCAAGCATCGCACCGCGCTCGAACCGGCGACCTCGCTGGCGGTGTGAGAGATACCGGGCGGCGGCGGATTGCATTGCCGCTGCCGCCCGGTATCCATACCCCCTCGGTTATTCCCCCTGCCGCGCTTATTGCGCGGGCCTCAAGCCCCGGTTCACGGCGGCAAACCACGTCTCGCAGTGCCTGAGCAGCGCATGGCCGTCGGAAGCGCTGCGCCCGCGCGCCGCCAGATAGCCGTCGGGCCTCAGCAAATAGAAGCAGCCGCGCGTATGGCCATAGGCATCGCCGAGTGGCGGTGCGCCGTCCTCGCCCGTGCTGCCGGCATCGGTCACGCGCCAGGTGCGGATCGCGCCCGGCATCAGGCGGTCGAGCGCGGCCGCGAGCGCCGGGCCGTCGCCGTGCGTTTCGGCCTTGCCGTTCCCTTTATGTTCCGCGGCTTCGGCCGCTGATGAAGCGCCGTCCGCCTCGATCAGCAGCAACGTGAAGTGCGCCGGATCGTGCAGATCGAACAGCCGCGCCACGCCGGGCGCCTGACCGAGCGGCCCGTCGAGCACGTGCAGCAGCGCATCGGGCGCGCGTTCGCCGGCGCGCGGGCCGCCGTCGAGCACGCGTTCGAGCGTGAGCGGACTTTTGCGGTACTGCACGGCCAGCTCGCTGACCGAGCGGCGCAGCGCGTCGCGCACCGGCCCGAGCGAAGCCAGCACCGGCACCACATGCTCGCGCAACAACTTCAGCGGCCCGTGATCGGCCTCCACGACCTGCGTGATGAAGCTGGTTTGCCGCAGCACGTCGCGCTCGATCGGATGGCGCTCGGCGTGATACGTGTCGAGCAGCCCCTCGGGCGCACCGCCCGTCAGCACGCGCGCGAGCTTCCAGCCGAGATTGAACGCTTCCTGAATGCCGGTATTCATGCCCTGCGCGCCGGCCGGACTGTGCACGTGCGCGGCATCCCCGGCGAACAGCACGCGGCCGATGCGCAGGCGTTCGATCATGCGGCTGTGCAGGTGGAAGTACGAGGACCACGCGAGATCGTCGATCGTCAGCCGCGCGTCGATGCGCGTGCGCACGATCGCGCGGCAGAGGTCGAGCGACGGCGCACTCGCGCCCTCGCCTTCCTCACCCTGCGCATCGGGCGGCGGCCGGTCGGCCACGATCCGGTAGCGCCCCTGGCCGAGCGGCAGCATGCCGGCCAACCCTTCGTGGGTGGCGTACAGGCGGATTTCGTCGTCGGGCCAGCCCGGCTCGGCCGCCACATCGGCCAGCAGGAAGGTTTGCTCGAAGGCCTGCCCGGCGAACCCGGAGCCGAGCAGATGCCGCAGCGTGCTGTGCGCGCCGTCGGCCGCGACCACGTACGACGGCTCGACGCTTTCCTCGCCGCCGCCCTCGCGCTGCAACATGGCCTGCACGCTGCCGCCGTCCTGCCGGATACGCACCAGCCTGACGCCGCGCTCAATCAGGACCCCGAACGATGCGAGGTGCTCGGCGAGGATGCGTTCGGTATCCGTCTGGTCGAGCATCAGCAGATACGGATAGCGCGTTTGCAGCGGATCGAAATCGAGCTCGGCGATGCGCCGCCCTTCCGAATGCAGATGCGCGACGCGGGCGCGATGGCCACGTGCGAGAAACGGCTCGACGATACGGTGCTGCTCGAACAGTTCGAGCGTGCGCGCCTGAATGCCGATCGCGCGCGAATGGCGGGCCGGCTGCATGGCCTGATCGATGAGGCGCACGGGCACCTTGGCACGGGCCAGCGCAAGCGCGGCGGCCAGGCCGGTGGGGCCGGCGCCGACGATCAGCACCGGGGCGATATCCAGCGGAACGGCAAGCATGTCGACCTCCGCGATTCAGAACGGAAACCAGTCTACGCCGGCCGCCGCACGCCATCCATAGGCCGAATGGCCGAAATGGACAAGCACGACGTGCGGTATGGGAAAATGCGTCTTTCTCGCCAGCTTTGCGTCATGGAATCCGTTTTCGATCGCGCGTTCGCGGCGCACCGGGCCGGCCGCCTCATGGAGGCCGAGCGCGACTACCGCGCCGCACTCGTCGCCAATCCGTCCGATGCCGATGCACTGCATCTGTTCGGCGTGTTGCGTCATCAGCAGGGACAGAACCAGGAAGCGGCCGATCTGGTCGGCCGCGCGGTCGCATTGCGCCCGAACGATGCGGCGTTGCACCTGAACCTCGGCAACGCGCTGCGCGCGCTGGGCCGCATCGACGACGCCATCGATCGATTCCGCAACGCGCTGACGCTCGCGCCGGATTTCTCGCTCGCCCACTACAACCTGGGCAACGCCTATGCCGCCCAGGAACGCCACGAGGATGCCGCCGACGCGTTCGAACGTGCGCTGCGACTCTCGCCCGGCGACGCGTCGATCCACAACAACCTCGGCAATGCACTGAACGCGCTAGGCCGTCACGACGAAGCATTCGCCGCGTTCCGCCGCGCGCTGGCGCTGCGCCCCGGCCATGCGGGTGCGCACAACAATCTCGGCATGGCACTGGCCGCGCTCGGCCAGGCCGACGAGGCGCTGGCGCATTTCCGCGCCGCGCTCGACGCCGAGCCGGGCTTCGCCGCCGCCCACTTCAACCTCGGCAACACGCTCGACGCGATCGGCCGCCACGACGAGGCCATCCGTGCGTTCGAAGCCGTGCTCGCGATGCATCCGGCGTTCCCGCTCGCGCTGCTCGGCCTCGGCAATGCGCTGGCCGCGCTCGGCCGTCACGGCGAGGCGCGCACGCGCTACGAGCGCGCCGTGGGCCTCGATCCGTCGCTGGTGCCGGCGTGGCTCAATCTCGGCACCGCGCACCATGCGCTCGGCGCGCACGAGCTGGCGCTGCGCGCCTTCGATCAGGCGCTGCGGCTCGCGCCCGATCACACGCTGGCGCGCATGCATCGCGCCGTCACGCTGCTGACGCTGCGCGATTTCGCGCGCGGCCTGCCCGAATACGAAGCGCGCCACGCGCTGCCCGGCGTGTCCGACGCCGGAGCGCTGCCCCGCTGGCGCGGTGAACCGATCGCCTCGCGCACGCTGCTCGTGCGCGCCGAGCAGGGCTTCGGCGACACGCTGCAGTTCGTGCGCTTCGTGCCGCTCGCACGCGAGCGCTGCGCGCGGCTCGTGCTCGAAGTGCAGCCGGAGCTGCTGCCGCTGATCGAGCCGCTCGCGAAGCCGTGGCGCGTATCGGTCGTCGCGCAGGGGCGGCAGCGTATCGAAGCCGATCTGTCGTGCTCGCTGTTGAGCCTGCCCTATGCGCTCGGCCTCGGTTTCGACGACATTCCGGCCCCCACGTCATATCTGAGCGTGCCTGACGCCGCGCGGCGACGCTTTCGCGGCTCGCTCGGCGGGCAGTCGCGGCGCAAGCTCGGCATCGTCTGGTCGGGGCGGCGTCAGGTGCAGGAAAACCGCGCCGCGCCGCTCGCCGCGCTCGCACCGCTGTTCGAGATTCCTGGTATCGACTGGATCGTGCTGCAGCCCGACCTGTCGCCGGCCGATCGCGCCGCGCTCGATGCGCATCCGCAGCGCGCCCGCATCCGTACCGTCGACGGCCTCGACGATTTCGCCGCCACCGCTGCGCTGATCGACCGCCTCGACGGCGTCGTGTCGATCGACACCGCCGTCGCGCACCTGACCGGCGCGCTCGGCAAGCCGCTCTGGCTGATGCTCGCGTTCGCGGCCGACTGGCGCTGGTTCACGGGTAGCGACAGCCCGTGGTATCGGCGCGCGGATCTGTTCCGCCAGCCGTCGCCGGGCGATTGGGCGCCGGTGGTGGCCGCCGTGGCCGCGAGCGTCGCGGCCGGTTGAGGAGCGTCGTCGCGCCGGGCAAGATCCGGCCAGCCGTGTGCACAACGAATGCGCACCACGAAAAAAGGGAGCGCCTCGGCGCTCCCTTTTCTTGTCGGGTTCAATCGCAGCGGGCCGCGGCCCGCGCCATTCTCAACTCGCCTTGTATTGCTGACGCGCCTCCTGGGTGCGATACAGCACCAGCGTCGCGATCAGGCCGCAGATCGCGGCCACCGCGAGCCACAGGCCCGGCGCGGCCTTGTTGCCGGTTTCGTGGATCAGCAGCGTCGAGATCGCCGGCGTGAAGCCGCCGATCGTGGTCGCCAGGCTGTAGGCCAGCGAGAAGCCCGCCGTGCGCACGTCGGCCGGCATCACTTCGGTCAGCGCCACCACCATCGCGCCGTTGTACGAGCCGTACAGGAACGACAGCCACAGCTCGACGATCAGCAGCCGCACGAACGACGGATCGGCCACCAGCCATTGCACGGCCGGATAGGCCGTCAGCAGCGTCAGCACCGTGAAGGTGATCAGCACCGGGCGGCGGCCGATGCGGTCGGAGATGCTGCCCCACACCGGCAGCCAGACCAGGTTCGACAGGCCCACGCACACCGTCACCACCAGCGCGTCGATCGACGACAGATGCAGCACTTCCTTGCCGAACGTCGGCGTGTAGGCCGTGATCATGTAGAACGACACGGTGGTCATGATGACCATGCCCATGCCGCCCAGTACCACGCCCCAGTTCTTCAGCATCGACTGCATGATCTCGCCCATCGAAGGACGATGGCGCTTGGCCAGGAACTCGTCGGTTTCCTTCAGCGAACGGCGGATCAGGAACAGGAACGGCACGATCAGGCAGCCGATCAGGAACGGCACGCGCCAGCCCCAGGACGTCATGTCCTCGACCGGCAGCAGGCTGTGCAGCAGCACGCCCACCAGCGCCGCGAACACCACCGCGACTTGCTGGCTGCCCGATTGCCAGGCCGTGTAGAAGCCCTTGTTGCCCTTGGTCGCGATCTCCGACAGGTAGACCGATACGCCACCCAGCTCGACCCCGGCCGAGAAGCCCTGCAGCAAGCGGCCGAGCAGCACGAGGATCGGCGCAAGCATGCCGATCGTGCCGTAGCCCGGCACGACGGCCACCGCGAGCGTGCCGAGCGCCATCAGGCCGAGCGTCAGGATCAGGCCCTTGCGGCGGCCGTGGTGATCGATATAGGCGCCGAGCACGATCGCGCCGATCGGGCGCACCAGGAAGCCCGCGCCGAATACCGACAGCGCCAGCATCAACGAGGCGAATGCATCGCCGCTTGGGAAGTAGGTCTTGGCGATCGCCGAAGCGTAATAGCCGTAGACCATGAAGTCGTACATTTCCAGGAAGTTGCCGCTGACGACGCGGAACACGGTCCTGAACTTGGATTCCTGTTGATCGACGGACGAGTGGGTCGCAGTTGACATGTTTTATCTCGGTCTGACGCCTGCGCGCTGCGCGTGGCGTGTGGTGTCATCGTGTCGCGTCCGGCTTTCGGTCGTGCCGGTGCTGGCGCGCCATGACTGTAGCGCAGTGTCGCGCGATTCGCTGCGGCGGGGTATGCGGGGAAGTGATGAGACGTGCGAATTTTTCTTTCTATTTACTTACTGTTTATCGAAAAATCCAAATTAGAAGGCAAATAGTAAGAATTCAATGAAAACCGAACTTGAGACAGACAGTCGCATTGACGAAAGTCATCTCTAAAATTTGAATCGAGCGATTCAATTTCGCCTGCGTTATCACGGGCCGCGAGTCTTCGCGAACGTGCAACCGCCCCTCCATGCCACGCAAAAACCCGCTGTCAAAACCTCCCGAGCCAGCCCTTCCCAAACTGACGTTGCTGCCGTTTGCCTTCCCGTTCTTTCGCAAGCGCAACGGCAACGCCAGGACGCCCGAACGCTTCACCAACGAGCACGACATCTTCCGACTGCTTGCCGAAAACGAACCCGCAGGCGCGTATCTCGTCAGCCGCAAAGGGATGTGGCACGGCGGAATCCACATTACCGAAACTGGCGCAGGCCAGGGGTTGGATCTCGACGCCGGACTGCGCTGCCTTGCCGATGGCGAGCTGATTGCATTCCGCGCCGACAAAACCTATCCGACCAGCGAGATCGCCACCGCCGACAGCCAGTCGCCCGTTCCAGCGCCGTACAGCACCGGATTCGCGTTGGTGCGGCACACGATGGCGTTTCCGCGCGACACGACGCTGACGTTCTACAGCCTGTACATGCACCTGATGTCCGACGAGGACTACGCGAATTTCCCGAAGCGCGACAAGCCGTCGTATTGGCTCAGGCAATGGCGGGTCACGTCGCATGCGCGGGACAAGCCCGTCCGAGGCAGAAACGGGCAGCCTGCCGATCCCTTCCAGCAGGGACTGCGGGTGCGCATGGCACCGAATGGCGCCCCCATCGCCATCGTGCCGCAAGGCGCGGGCGTGATGATCGGCGAGAGAAAGACCGTACATGGTCGCGAGTGGGGCCAAATCGATGCATTGCTCGGCGCATCGTTGTATCCCCTCGAAGCCGGTGGGTACGTGGAATTGAACTGCGCGATCGGCGGATGGATCTTGATGGGCCACGAGGGCGCTGGCGCGGTTGTCGAGGAAAGCGTGCTGGACTCGACGTTCGACCGCGTAATTGTCGCGAAGGATCTACCGGGGAATGGCAACGGCATCCCGATCAAGGCGGGCGACCTGATCGGCCATCTCGGCCGCTACGACTCGTTGAACGCATGCACCTCGGGAACCCGGATGGCACATATCGAGGTGTTTTGCGACGACGGCATTCTGCCGTTCATCGAGCAGGGCCGGGCATGGATTCGCGAACACGGCCCGCACAAGGACGATTGGGCGGCACTCGGCCTGCCGTTCGACCCTGCCCTGTTGAGGATCGCACCGGGCACGGCGCTGTATCGCCGGGCGCACGACGGCACGTTTATCCCCGGCGCAGACGCTCACTTGAGAAAGACGGACGCACTTCAGTTGTATCGCGTCGCTGCATTGGCTCGTGATCCAAAGCGGCGCGTACCGGAATCGAATCCGCTCGGCGATCCCGGATATCCGGTCAGTTGGTGGCATGTCGAAGGCGTCAATGCATTGGGGCATCCGATCGATGGCTGGGTACGCGATTCCAACTTTCCCGGCGGCAGGGTGACTCGGGAATTTGCGCAAAAGTGGATCGATTTCCAGTGCTTGGCCGCTGCGCATGATCCCGCGCATACGATCTTCGCGACGACGCAGGCGTGGCTGGACTATGCGAACGGCACTGAAATTGCCGATTCCGCAGCTCGGTCGACGCTGAGCCCCTTGATGTCGAAGGTGTACGACGCGCTATTTACAACCGGCAATGGAGAACAGGCCGCTGACGAGCTTTGCATGCTGTCGCAGACCGAACGGGGTGCCTACCCGTGGCACATGCTGGCGGCGTCGCGCCTGATCGTGAAGCACGAGAGCGAATGGGCGAACCCGTCGAAGTGGCGCCCGCTGATCGCCGAACTGGAAAAGCAGGTCGGACCGAAGCCGGCACACGCCGAAGAGCTGAAGCGGATCGAGAAACTCGTGTGGTGGGATGAGGTGCGCGCGGCGGTGCCCGGGTTTCCCGCACCGGTTGCTTTCCAGATACACCCGATTGCCATCGCCGGGAATTTCTTGAGAAAAGCCACACTGACATGCAAACACTGTGACAATGATTTATCGATCACGGAAACCATCCTGCAACGCATTTTTCCAAGAATCAACGACACTCACGCACAGTCATTCGCATCAAGCCTGCCACAGGCATTTACCAGATACGAAATAAACTCATGCGCTAGAGCATCCCACTTTCTCGGCCAATGCGAAGTCGAATGCAACGGATTCACGGAATTCCGGGAAAACCTGCGCTACATTGATGGAGAGCGCCTCTGGGCAACATACAAAACCTCACTCACCCATGGCCTCAAGCGGCTACATCCAGAATGGACCATGGATCAAATCAAATCCTACGCCAAGACAAATCTCATTAAAAATGACAGCGAGCTTGGTGAAGTATTATTTGGAGATGATAGCCATCCTGGGAAGGACTATCGCGGTCGAGGGCTACTCCATGTCACATGGCGTTCGACCTACGGCGAATATGCTCAAGCAAGCGGCGTCGACGTCACAACGTCACCCGACATGCTTCAAAACGATCCTGACATCGCAACCGATTCGGCCGCCTGGTTCTGGCAGTCCAGATCGATTAACACTCATGCCGACACCAACGACGTCCGAGCAGTCACCCGCGCCATCAACCCGGCACTCAAAGATTTTTCACGAAGAAAGGATGCAGTCAAACGTGCATTTTCAATCTTGAATCAGGGATCCGAGCCATGCAGCGAACGCTGGAACTCAACCCTCGACCAAAAAAACGGATGGTAAAAGGATCGTGCGCATACGCTATCTATTATTCGTGTCGACCTGCTTATTGTTGGCAGCCCAAGCATTCCCAGCATCGCCGGACACGGTATCGGCCGATGCAATCCGAGAAGGGTGCTCCATATCGTTTAAAAAAATCCATCATCCGATCCCCAACGACCTACTAAGCAACCCACCATTTTCCATTTCAGCCCAATGGAACTGCAAAGATGGCGAACACCTCTTCATCGACAAATACGACATAAACGGCTCAAGTCCGCAAATAGCGAGCGTTTTCTACTGGAAATCCAGAGATGTCTTCGTTCTGGTGAAATGGGAAATCAACTCCCGCGCATCCGACTACAGCGGATCATATTATGAAATTTTCAGTTATGAATATGCCCCGAATTCGAATCCTCGGACCTTGACCAGGAACGGCGGCCTGGAGAAATATTTTCCGCCAGGATTCGACGGAACAGCAAAAAACGGGACGCCGGTGGTCTATCCGTTCAAGAACGCTGCTTCCATACGTAAGAAGCTTCGTCGCCTGGATGCAAGATGAGCGCGATTTCGGCGCGATCGGAATTGATTTTATAAAAAGCCGGCGCTGCAATCAGCGCCGGCAAACAACAAGAAGTGACGCGGCCACTTGCCCTACTACTTCCCCGCAGGCGACAACCCGCGCTCGTTCTGCTTCTGCAACTGCCGCACCTGGCGCTCCAGATCGCGCAGTTGCAGTTGCGAGGCACGCTGCTCGACGGCCAGTGCATTCGCTTCGTTCTGCACCGTGCGTTGCCGCTCGTCGATCTGCGTGCGCTGCGTGCGGGCGATATCGAGATCGGCCTGCAGGCGCTTCGCGTGATCTTCCGACAGCCCGATCACGCGCTCCAGAAACTGCTTTTGCGCGGCCAGCTCGGTGCGGCGCAATTCGAGATCCGCCAACTGGACGGTTTGATCGGAGAAGTTCTGATAGATCATCTCCGCGCGCGGACGCTCCTGCGATTTGACGACGCGCCAGAAGTGCTTGTCCTGGAACAGCGCGACGTAATAGGTCATCTCGCGCGGATAGAACAGCATGCTCGCGCCGTAGCTGCCGTTGTAGGTGGTACGCATCTCCGTGAGCTGGTGATCGCGCAGCATCTGCATCATCTCGGCAACGTTACCCTGCGCGTCGGCCGAAGCGTCCGGCGACGAGGACGCCGCCGCACCTTCACCGTTGTCGGGCGTGAGCGTCGTGACGTCGGGGCGCGTGCCGGCCACGGGCGGCTTCGATTGCATCTGTGCCACCGCATCGGCCGCCGCCGGTTCGGCCGCGATAGAAGGCCCCGTCCACGCGAGGACGCACAGCGCCACCCACGGCATCGCCCGGCCGATGCCGGCCACCCTGCTGCGCTTGCTCAAGCTGAAGCTCCTGATTGGTAGAACGACGCGCGATTATCGCCTGAAACGACCAACCGGCCGCCCGCGAATGCGTGGCGGCCGGCCGGATCGATGCGCAGGTACAAGAACGGCGCCGCGTTACAACCGCGTTTCGCGGGCGGCGCGCAGGAACGTGTCGAGCAGCGGCGTGCAGTCGAGCAACTCGGAACCGCCCGCACGATGGAACTCCGGGTGCCACTGCACGCCCACCACGAACGGCGCGCGGCGGTAGCGGATGCCCTCGATGATGCCGTCCTCGGCCGACACGGCCTCGATATTGAGGTCGCGGCCGAGATCGCGGATCGCCTGATGATGGATCGAATTGACGATCGCCTCGCGACGGCCCGGAAACATGTTCGCAAGCGTGGAGTTGTCGGGGAAGCGGATCGCATGGCGATGCTGATCGTAGTGCTCGCTGACGTGGACGCCCGCCGTCGGCACGTCGGTGGCGATGTCCTGATACAGCGAGCCGCCGAACGCGACGTTGATCAGCTGGGCACCGCGGCACACGCCGAGCACCGGCTTGCCGGACTCCACGAACTCGTGCAGCAACTCGAGCTCGTACATGTCGCGCACGCGGTCGCCGGGCCATTCGGGGCGGGCGTCGGACGCCGCGTAGGTTTGCGGCGAGACATCGGCGCCGCCTTGCAGCAGCAGCCCGTCGAGGTGCTTGGCGTAATCGCGCAGGCGGATGTTGCTCGGGTGCAGCATGCCCTGATGGCCGACGGTCGGGATCATGAACACCAGCACGTCGCGCGACATCACCCAATGCGCGATCGATTCCTCGAGATATTGCAGCGTCTTGCCGCGCAGGCCGGCCGCGCCGGGCTCCGGGTGGAAGATGCGCGCCGACACGCCGATGCGCAAGGTGCGCTGCGTGATCCGCTGCCCCGCGCGGTCGAACAGCCGCCGGGCGCGCGCGGCGACGATGCGGCCGAACACCGACCACGGCGTGTCGCTCTGCTTCAGGTAAGCGGGGGGTGGCTGCGTCTGACCCGCAGCGGCCGGCGGCGGCCGGGCCGTCTCGAAATCGGGCGCCGCGCCGAAACCGGGCGGTGGCGCGCCGGGGCGGGCCTGTTGAGCGCCGCTCGCGGCCGCGTCGGCGCCGGGCGGCGGCACCACGGCCGGCTCGACGATTTCGACGCGCACTGGCACCGGAACGGGGTCGGCCGGCACGTCCTGGGCAGCCGGCACCTGGGCGGCAAACGCGGCCGGCGAGGGTTTGGGCGGCTCGGGAGCCGGGGCGGCGGCGGGATTCTGGGAGGCCGCGTCGGCGGCCGTGGCGAGGTCCGGACGCGGGCCGGACGGTGCTGCGGAAGGCGTGTTTTCGCTCATGACGAGGGTCTGGCGCGTCTGTCACGCGAGGGTTAGACGAAGATTCATTATCCGTCAGTACCGGATCAGCGGCAAATCGCCCCAGATTACCGATCGATTCGCGGGCGATCGGCGACCGCGTCCGCATCGCGTTGCGCGACGCCGCTTCGCATCGGCCATTCGGCTGGCTGGACGTGCGAAATCGATGCCCCTACTATCATCAGCCAGCAAGCCGGTGCCGCCACGCGGCGCCGTCCCCCGCTTTCCGACCCGACGCCGCCATGACCACTTTCGCCCCGTTCCCACCGCTCGCCACGCTGGCCGCCGATCTCGCCGCCGGACGCACGACCAGCCGCACGCTCGTCGATACCGCGCTCGAACGCATCGCCTCGCCCGACGGCCAGGGCGCCGTCGCGTTCCTCGGCGTGGATGCCGATGCGGCGCGCACCACCGCCGACGCCCACGACCGCCTGCGCGCAGCCGGCACGGTGCTCTCTCCGCTGGCCGGCATTCCGGTATCGGTCAAGGACCTGTTCGACGTGGCCGGCCAGGTCACGCGCGCCGGGTCGATCGCGCTCGACGACGCGCCGCCGGCCGAGGCCGATGCGCCCGTGGTCGCCCGGCTGCGCCGCGCCGGCGCGGTCATCGTCGGCCGTACCAACATGAGCGAATTCGCGTTCTCGGGCCTCGGCCTCAATCCGCACTACGGCACGCCCCGCTCGCCGTACCGGCGCGGTGTGGCCGGCGACGCGCGAGTGGCAGGCGGCTCGTCGTCGGGCGCAGCGGCGTCGGTGGCGGATGGGATGGCAGCCGTGGCGCTCGGCACCGATACCGGCGGCTCGATCCGGATTCCGGCCGCGCTGTGCGGCCTGACGGGCTTCAAGCCGACCGCCAGCCGCGTGCCGCGCACGGGCGGCGTGCCGCTGTCCACCACGCTCGATTCGTTCGGGCCGATCGGTGTATCGGTCGCCTGCTGCGCGTTGGTCGACCGGATCCTGGCCGGGCTCGAACCGCGCGTGCCGGCCGCCCGGCCGCTCGAAGGCGTGCGGCTCGGCGTGCTCAACCATTACGTGACGGACGGCATGGATGCCGAGGTCGCGGCCGCGTTCGACGCCGCGCTCACGCATCTCGAAGCGGCCGGCGCGATCGTGTCGGACCTGCGCTTCGCGCCGCTCGACCGGCTCGCCGAGATCAACCGCTTCGGCTTCTCGCCGATCGAGGCCTACGCCTGGCACCGGCCGCTGCTGGCTCGGCATGCCGATCGCTACGACCCGCGCGTGCTGACGCGCATCCTGAAGGGCCAGCCGGCCAGCGCCGCCGACTATCTCGACCTGATCGCCGCGCGCGAGACCATGCTCGACGAGGCGGCGCGCACGCTGTGGCCACGCGTGGATGCGGTGCTGGCGCCGACCGTGCCCGTGGTGCCGCCGCGCCTCGCCGATCTGGAACACGACGACGACGCGTTTGCCCGCACCAATGCGTTGATCCTGCGCAATCCGAGCGCATTCAACTTCCTCGACGCCTGCGCGCTGTCGCTGCCCTGCCATCCGCGCGATACGGCGCCGGTCGGGCTGATGCTCGCGGCTGCGCCGCATCGCGATGACGCGCTGCTGGCGATCGGGCAGGCTGTCGAAGCGGTGCTGGCCACGATCCGCTGAACGCCGGGCAGCGCGCGGCCTCGAACAGGAACGAGAACGGGCGCCGCCCTGACGCTCGCCTGACCACGCCGCCAGCCACGCTCCGGTTTGGTGCATTGGCCAGATTGCCGCCCCGAACGACGCGCCCGTTCGCGCTAGAATCCGACGACTCCATTTTCGGGACCGACCGATGAACGATTTCTCGCTGTCGCTGCGCCGCGAGCGCCGCCTCCTGACGCTGCTCGGCGTCGTCTGCATCGCCCTGCTGGCCGGCGCGCTGTACCTTCAGATCGTCAAGGGCGAGGATCCGTGCCCGCTCTGCATCATCCAGCGCTACTTCTTCGCGGCGATCGCGATCTTCTCGTTCCTCGGCACCGGCTTGCGCAGTTGGCGCAGCCTCGCGGTGATCGAAGCGCTGATCCTGATCTCGGCCGCGGCCGGCGCGGGCACCGCGATCCACCACTGGCAGATCCAGCTCCACCCGGGCTTCAGCTGCGGCTTCGACACGCTGCAACCGATCGTCGACAGCCTGCCGCCGGCCACGTGGCTCCCGATCATGTTCAAGGTCGCCGGCCTGTGCGAAACGCTCTATCCGCCGATCTTCGGCATCCTGCTGCCGGGCTGGGCCGCGATCGCCTTCGTGGTGATCTTCGTGCTGGTGGCCGCCGGCTTGATCCGCAACCGCCGCCGCATCGCACGCGGGGCCTGACCCGGTGCGCCGGCGCGGCCGATGCGCCGCTCGGCGTAAACACCGAAGCCTTGCCGGGGCGGCCGACGCCCCGTTCTCCCTGCCAGCCGCGCGTCGCGGCAGCACCTTGGACGTGCCCCGCCGGCGCTGCGCCGGCGGCCCTCGCCGCCCGCCGTTCGCGCCATCCCGCCCCGCCACGTACTACGATCAACATGATCGCCACCGAATAGCCCGCATCAGCCACGGGAAATATTTCCCGGTTTTTGCGGTGCTATCTTGAAAAACGGATGGCGATCTACGTGCGCGAGGCGGGAGTCCTCGGTGCTTGTCGACCCTGCGTAACGCGCGCCTGATCCGCAATGTCCTGCTATTGACCATGACAACGCAAACCATCCGTATCCGCCCTTGCGGCGCCGTGTTCCACGCGCGCCGCTCCCGCCCGAACCGGCCGTCCGATGCCGCGCGCCAGCCCGCGCCGGCCCCGTGCGCGGCCGGCTCGCTCGCAGGGACTCCGCCCCACACGGCCTTCCCAACCGCCTCGCCCGTCGCGCCCCGCGCGACGGCGCGGCGTTGAAGGAGGCCGCGCCATGGAAACCTGGCTGACCGATGTTCAGCATCTGATCGCGCACGGCGAAGCAGCCGTGCTGGTGACCGTCGCGCGCGCCGAAGGCTCGGTGCCGCGCGAGGCCGGCACCAAGATGCTGGTCACGCGCGACACCGCCCGCCATACGATCGGCGGCGGCCATCTCGAATGGAAGGCGATCGAGATCGCGCGGCATCTGCTCAAGGACGGCTCGCACCTGCCCCACGCGCGCCGCCTCGAACGGCTGCCGCTCGGCCCGAGCCTCGGCCAGTGCTGCGGCGGCGCCGTGACACTGGCGTTCGAGCGGCTCGACATCGCCGATCTCGGCTGGATCACCTCGCTGGCCAAGCGCGTCGCGGCCGGCAGCGCCACGGTGCGCAGCATCGCGTTCGGCCCGACGCCGGACCCGGTGATGCTGAGCGAACCGGAATCGGACGTGACGCGCGCCGACTGCCTGCTCTGGAGCACCGGCGACGTCTCGCTGATGACCGAGACCATCGCACCGCACACGTTCGCCGTGGAGCTGTTCGGCGCGAGCCACGCCGCGGCCGCGCTGGTGCGCGTGCTCGCGACGCTGCCGTGTCGCGTGCGCTGGGTGGACGGCCGCGACGCGCCGTTCCCCGAGCCGCAGGCGCTGGCCGGCATCGACAACCTGCGCGTCGAGCCGCGCGACACGCCCGAAAGCGCCGTGGCCGAAGCCGCGCCGCACAGCTATTTCGTGGTGATGACGCACGATCACGCGTTCGACTTCCAACTGGCCCAGCACATCCTGCACCGCGCCGACTACGCCTACTTCGGCATGATCGGCTCGCGCTCGAAACGCATCCAGTTCGACCAGCGTCTGGCCGCCAGCGGCATCGATCCGGCGCAAACGGCGCGCATGCGCTGCCCGATCGGCGTCGAAGGCATCGTCGACAAGGCGCCCGAGACGATCGCGATCTCGGTGGCCGCGCAAATTCTGCAGGTCGTCGACCAGCACGCCACGCAGGCCGCCGCACCGGCCGCCGACACACCGGCCGCCCCCCAATTCTGACCGACCAGGACATCCCCTCATGACTCCGAATTTTCAAGAGAAGATCGCGCTCGCCCCGAAGGCCGAGCTGCACATCCATATCGAAGGCTCGCTGGAGCCGGAACTGATCTTCAAGCTCGCCGAACGCAACGGCGTGAAGCTCGCCTACGCATCGGTCGAGGCGCTGCGCGCCGCGTACGCGTTCACCGACCTGCAATCGTTCCTCGACATCTATTACGCCGGCGCGAGCGTGCTGCTCGAGGAACAGGATTTCTACGACATGACGGCCGCCTATGTGGAGCGCGCGCTGGCCGACAACGTGATCCACACCGAAATCTTCTTCGACCCGCAGACGCACACCGAACGCGGCGTGCCGATCGAAACGGTAGTGGCCGGCATCGACCGCGCGCTGGCCGATGCCGAGCAACGCGGCCTGTCGAGCAAGCTGATCCTCTGCTTCCTGCGCCACCTGTCGGAAGAAGACGCACTCGCCACCTTCGACGCCGCGATCCCGCTGTTCGAGAAATATTCGCGCCGCCTGATCGGCGTGGGCCTCGATTCGTCCGAGCGCGGCCATCCGCCGTCGAAGTTCGCGCGCGTGTTCGCGAAGGCCCATGCCATGGGCCTGAAGCTGGTCGCGCACGCCGGCGAGGAAGGCCCGCCGGAATACGTGATCGAGGCGCTCGACCTGCTCAAGGTGGACCGCGTCGATCACGGCGTGCGCAGCATCGAGGACGCCGCGCTGGTGGCGCGGCTAGCCGACGCGCGCATCGCGCTGACGGTGTGCCCGCTGTCGAACCTGAAGCTCAAGGTGTTCGACGACCTGACCCAGCACACGCTGAAGGTGCTGCTCGACAGCGGCGTGGCCGTGACCATCAATTCCGACGATCCCGCCTACTTCGGCGGCTACGTCAACGAGAACTACTTCGCGACCGTCTCCGCGCTGTCGCTCGGCGACCAGGACGTTTACACCGTGATCCGCAACGGCTTCGAGGCGTCCTTCGTCACCGAGGGCGAGCGCGCCGCGCTGATCGCGAAACTCGATTCGCACTGGCATCCGGCATGACACCCACGTCCTGCCGGGGAGGCCGATGCAAGCCGCGACGCGCGCCTGCGAGCGCGCGCGCACCGTCGTCCCCATAACAGAGACTGAGGAGAGCTTTCCCGATGGACACGTACAACGGCAGCAAGACACCGGCATCGAGCAGCGCGCTCGACCGCTTCTTCGGCATCCGCGAATCCGGTTCGCGATTGCGCACGGAAATCGTCGCCGGCATCACGACGTTCCTGACGGCGATGTACATCATCGTCGTCAATCCGGGCATCCTGGCGCAGGCCGGCGTGCCGTTCGCGTCGGCGCTGACCGCCACCGTGATCGTCAGCTTCCTCGGCAGTTGCGCGATGGGGCTCTACGCGCGCAACCCGGTGCTGGTCGCGCCGGGCATGGGCATGAACGCGCTGTTCGCGTTCGTCATGGTTCACGGCGGCAAGATGCCGTGGCAGACGGCGCTCGGCTGCGTGTTCTGGGCCGGCGTGATCTTCGCCGTGCTGGCCGCGTTCAATGCGCGCAAGCTGGTGGTCGATGCGATCCCGCCGAACCTGCGCCACGCCGTGTCGTGCGGCATCGGCTTGTTCATCTGCCTGATCGGGCTGGTCAACGCGAAGTTCGTGGTGGGCGACCCGGTCACCATCGTGCACGGCGCCTCGCTGAATCCGGTGGTGATCACGTTCCTGGTGGGGCTGGCCGTCACCACCGTGCTGGTGGTGCGCCGCGTGACCGGCGCGCTGATGATCGGCATCGTCGTCACCACCCTGCTGGCGATCCCGATCGGCCGCGTGTGGGGCGACGGCACCGCCTACTGGCCGGCCGCGATCGCCACCAAGACGCTCGTCAACTGGAACGGCCTGGTGGCCGCGCCCGATTTCTCCGGCATCGGCCAGCTCGACCTGATCGGCGCGCTGAAGGTGGCCTACTGGCCGTTCATCTTCGTGATGCTGTTCACGGCGTTCTTCGATGCGCTCTCCACCTTCATGGCGATCTCCGAAGCCGGCAACCTCGTCGATCGCGACGGCAACCCGCGCAACATCCGCCAGTCGATGATGGTCGACGCGTTCGCGGCGGTGGTGTCCGCGCCGCTCGGCACCAGCCCGGCCAACGCCTATATCGAATCGGCGGCCGGCATCTCGGCGGGCGGGCGCACCGGCCTGGTGGCGGTGGTGGCGGGCCTCTGCTTCCTGCCGTTCCTGGTGCTCTCGCCGCTGCTGTCGCTGGTGCCCGCGATCGCCACCGCGCCGGCGCTGATCCTGGTGGGCGTGTTCATGATGGAATCGATTACCAAGATCGAGTGGCACCGCTTCGACGAGGCGATCCCCGCGTTCATCGCGATGGTGCTGATCCCGCTCACGTATTCGATCACCGACGGCATCGCCTATGGCTTCCTGGCGTTCGTCGTGCTGAAGCTGTTCACCGGCCGCCGCCGCGAGATCAAGCCGGCGATGTGGATCGTCGCCGCGCTGTCGGGCGTGCTGCTCGCGCAGTTGTGAGCCCGCGCCTCATTTCTTCGATGCTGGAGTGTTTCCCATGACTCAAACCGCCTATCGCGCCCGGCTGCTGACGTTTCGCGGCGACCCGGCGCATGCCGCCGACGCCGCCGCGTTCGAGGACGACGGCCTCGTGATCGTCGAGGACGGCCGGGTGGCCGCGTCCGGTGCCTACGCCGCGCTGGCCGGCCGTCTCGCGCCCGATACGCAGGTGGTCGCGCTGCGCGACAAGCTGATCGTGCCCGGCTTCATCGACACGCACATCCACTACCCGCAGACCGACATGATCGCCTCGCCGGCGCCGGGCCTGCTGCCGTGGCTCGACACCTACACGTTCCCGACCGAGCGCCGCTTCGAGGATCCGGCCCACGCGCGCGAGGTGGCGGGCTTCTTCATCGGGCAACTGCTGGCGGCCGGCACGACCACGGCACTGGTCTACTGCACCGTGCACAAGCAATCGGCCGACGCGTTCTTCGAGGTCAGCGAGGCGCACGACCTGCGCATGATCGCCGGCAAGGTGCTGATGGATCGCAATTGCCCCGAATTCCTGCGCGACACGGCGCGCTCGGGATACGACGACAGCGCCGAGCTGATCGCGCGCTGGCACGGCCGCGGCCGGCAGATGTACGCGCTCACGCCGCGCTTCGCACCGACCTCGACCGTCGAGCAGTTGGAGGCCTGCGCCGATCTCGCGCGCCGCCACCCCGACGTGTTCGTGCAGAGCCACGTGGCCGAGAACGTCGACGAAGTGAAGTGGGCGGCCGAGCTGTTTCCCGGCCATCGCAGCTATCTCGACATCTACGACCGCCACGGGCTGCTGCGCCCGCGCGCCGTGTACGGCCACTGCATCCACCTCGACGACGAGGATCGCCGCCGCATCGCCGAAACCCGGACGGTGATCGCGCACTGCCCCACCTCGAACTTCTTCCTCGGCAGCGGGTTGTTCGATTTCGATCGCGCCACCGCGCAGCATGCGCCGCTGTCGCTGGCGACCGACGTGGGCGGGGGCACCTCGTTCTCGATGCTGCAGACGATGAACGAGGCGCACAAGGTCGCGCGGCTGTCGGGCTATCACCTGAGCGCGACGCGCATGTTCTGGCTGGCCACGGCCGGCGCGGCGCAGGCGCTCGCGCTCGATGCCGAGGTCGGCACGCTCGCGCCCGGCTCGGAGGCCGATTTCGTGGTGCTCGACCCGGCCGCCACGCCGCTGCTGGCGCGCCGCAGCGCGCGGGCCGAATCGCTGGAGGAATTGCTGTTCGCGCTGGCGATGCTCGGCGACGACCGCGCCGTGCACAGCACCTATGCGGCCGGCCGCTGCGTCCACCGGCGCGAGGCGATGGTGGCCGCCTGAGCCGCCACACCGAGCGAGCCGGTGCCGTCGGCTCGCACACCCGCCAGGCTTCAGCGGACGATCCGGACGAAAAAACGGGCCTGGCGCATGCTCCTGCGCCAGGCCCGTTTTTGCCGGGCAAGCCGGCGCGTTACCGGCCCGCCGTGTCTTTATGCTGGTTTGCCGTTACTTCGCGCCGCTCGCCGCCGATGCCGGCGCGGCCGGCACCGCCCGCTCGTTCGAGCCGGCCGGCGCCGGAGCCGGGCCACCGCCATTGCGGTCCACCGGCAGGCGCACGGTGCGCGTCGCACCGTTGCCGAGCGGGAAATCGGCCAGCGCCGAGCGCGCCAGATACGGCATGGCCGTCACCAGCGAGCCGCCGCCGCCCGAATTGCGCGCACTGACGTTGTAGACCTCGCGGCCCGTCGCGCGCTCGGTGATGCGGATGTTCAGCGTGCGCTCGAACACGCGGTAAGTCTGATTCACGTAGCCGGCCGGCTGCGGCCCCCACGGCCCGAAGCCCCCCCACATGCCGCCGCGCCAGTACGGCCCCGGGCCGAACCACGGGTCGTAATACACCGGCTGCGGCACCGACACCAGATCGCCCTTGATGCCGTAGGTCAGGCCCACCAGGTAACGCGCGTCAGCCGCCGGCACGCGGCGGAACGACAGCGTGGCGAGCTCGTTGGCAACGAGGTTCTCGTAGGTCGCCGCCTCCAGGCTGTTCTGCTCGCCCGGCGTGCGCGAGAACGCATAGCTGCGCGTCGCGTCGCTGCCGCTCCAGTCGGAAAATGCCGTGACCTGCGTGCTCACATAGTTCGCGCAGCCCGACAGCAGCACGACGCAGGCGCTCGCGAGCCAGAACGCGGCGCGGAACGTACGATTCGCTTTCATCTTGATCCTTGGGTTCGATTCGATGTCGCCCCGGCGGGCGGCCTCGCGATCATACGCCGCGCGCCGCCGGCCGGATCATCAGCAGACCCGCCGGCACGCCGAAAGTTCGAACCGGGCGGGCGGCGCCAAGCCTTTGTACAATGGACAGCCCCGCCCCGCCGCCACAAGCGGCCGCTGGCGAATCCCGAACCCCTACTGCCCACGCTCGACATGTCCGATACCGCCGCCCATTCCGCCGTGATCCGCCGCGACGACTACACGCCGCCCGCGTTCCTCATCGACAGCGTCGCCCTCGAATTCGATCTCGTGCCCGAGCGCACGCTGGTGCGCAACACCCTGCGCGTGCGCCGCAACCCGGACGCCGCGCCGGCGCCGCACCTCGAACTGCTCGGCGAATCGCTCGAATTCATCGCCGCGCGCGTGAACGGCCAGCCGGTCGACACGGTGCGCGCGCACGAGCACGGGCTGACCGTCGAGAACCTGCCCGACACGTTCGAACTGACGATCGACAGCGCCTGCGCGCCGGCCGTCAACACCACGCTGTCGGGCCTCTACGTGTCGAGCGGCAACTTCTTCACGCAGTGCGAGGCGGAGGGCTTTCGCCGCATCACCTATTTCCTCGACCGCCCGGACGTGATGTCCACCTACACGGTCACGCTGCGCGCAAGCCGCGCCGACTACCCGGTGCTGCTGTCGAACGGCAACCTGGTGGATTCGGGCGAGCTGCCCGAGGGCCGCCACTTCGCGAAATGGGAAGACCCGTTCCGCAAGCCGAGCTACCTGTTCGCGCTGGTCGCGGGCAAGCTCGTGTCGATCGAGGAAACCATCACCACCGGCTCGGGCGCGAAGAAGCTGCTGCAGGTGTGGGTCGAGCCGCACGATCTCGACAAGACGCGCCACGCGATGGATTCGCTGATCCACTCGATCCACTGGGACGAAAAGCGCTTCGGCCTCGAACTCGATCTGGACCGCTTCATGATCGTCGCGGTCGGCGATTTCAACATGGGTGCGATGGAGAACAAGGGGCTCAACATCTTCAACACGAAGTACGTGCTGGCGAACCCCGAAACGGCCACCGACACCGATTTCGCGAACATCGAGGCGGTGGTCGGCCACGAGTATTTCCATAACTGGACGGGCAACCGCGTAACGTGCCGCGACTGGTTCCAGTTGAGCCTCAAGGAAGGCCTGACCGTGTTCCGCGACCAGGAATTCTCGGCCGACATGTCGGCCGGCGAAGCCGACGACGCCGGCGCGCGCGCGGTCAAGCGCATCGAAGACGTGCGCGTGCTGCGCCAGCTCCAGTTCGCCGAGGACGCCGGCCCGATGGCGCACCCGGTGCGCCCCGAAAGCTACGTCGAGATCAACAACTTCTACACGATGACCGTCTACGAGAAGGGCTCGGAAGTCGTGCGGATGTACCAGACGCTGTTCGGCCGCGACGGCTTCCGGCGCGGCATGGATCTGTATTTCGAGCGCCACGACGGCCATGCCGTCACCTGCGACGATTTCCGTCACGCGATGGCCGATGCGAACGGCCGCGATCTCGCGCAGTTCGAACGCTGGTACAGCCAGGCCGGCACGCCGCGCGTGTCGGTGAAAACCGCCTACGATGCCGCCGCCAAGCGCTACACAGTGACGCTGCGCCAGGGCTACGGCGAATCGGCCTCGGCCGCCGCGCGCGATACCCAGCAAGGCCCGCTGCTGATCCCGTTCGCGATCGGCCTGATCGGCGCCGACGGCCAGGACCTGCCGCTGCGCCTCGACGGCGAAGCCACGGCCGGCGGCACCACGCGCGTGATCGAGCTGACCGAAACCGAGGCGTCCTACACGTTCGTCGACGTGGCCGCCGCGCCGCTGCCGTCGCTGCTGCGCAATTTCTCGGCGCCCGTGATCGTCGATTACGACTACCGCGAAGACGAACTGGCGTTCCTGCTCGCCCACGACAGCGATCCGTTCAACCGCTGGGAAGCCGGCCAGCGCCTCGCCACGCGCGCCCTGCTGACGCTGGCCGACCGCGCCGCCGCGGGCAATGAGCTGACGCTCGACGCGGCGTTCGTCGACGCGTTCCGCCGCGTGCTGACCGACGACACGCTCTCGCCGGCGTTCCGCGAGCTGGCGCTGACGCTGCCGTCCGAAGCCTATCTGGCCGACCAGATGCGCGAGGCGAATCCGGCCGCCGTGCATCGCGCGCGCCAGTTCGTGCGCGGCCAACTGGCCGAGGCGATGCATGCCGACTGGCTGGCGATCCACGAACGTCACCGCACGCCGGGCGACTACGCGCCGACGCCGGAAGACGGCGGCCATCGCGCGCTGAAGAACCTGGCGCTCGCCTATCTGGCCGAACGCAAGCAGCCGGCCGACGCGGTGCGCCTGGCCACCGCGCAATACGAAGCCGCCAACAACATGACGGACCGCGCGGCCGCCCTCGGCGCGCTGCTGTCGGCCTCGGCCGCCGATGCCGCCGCGCAGGCGCCGGCCCAGCAGGCGCTGGCCGATTTCTATCAGCGCTTCGAGAAGGAAGCGCTGGTGATCGACAAATGGTTCTCGATGCAGGCCACGCGGCGCGGCACGGCCGAGCATCCGACGCTGGCCACGGTGCGCGCGTTGCTCGACCACCCGGCGTTCAACCTGAAGAACCCGAACCGCGCGCGCTCGCTGATCTTCGGCTTCTGCGCAGCGAACCCGGCGCAGTTCCACGCCGCCGACGGCTCCGGCTATGCGTTCTGGGCCGACCAGGTGCTCGCGCTCGACGCGATCAACCCGCAGGTCGCGTCGCGTCTGGCGCGCTCGCTCGAAAGCTGGCGGCGTTACACACCGGCGCTGCGCGAGCGCATGCGCGAGGCGCTCGAACGCGTCGCGGCCGGCGTGAAGTCGCGTGACGTGCGCGAGGTCGTCGAAAAGGCGCTGGCCTGACGGCAGTACCTGCCGCCTTCGGCATGACGCAACGGCCGGCCCGCTCACGCGGCGCCGGCCGTTTTTCATTCAGGCGTCACCGCCTCGACAGTCGCTCGGTAGCGGGATTGCGCCACGTACACGGGCTCACCCTGTATAGAGAAATGCGGCTCATCTACACGGTGCCGGGCGACATGCCCGACATCGTGCGCCCGATACCGCGTCCGGCCGGCATCGCGCCGGTGCACTGCCCGAAACCGAGCTGCCGTGAAGCGCCGGCCGCGCCCGGCTCGCGGCGCGCATTATGCTGCTGCGCGACAAAAAGGCGGCAGGCCCGGGCGAGGCGGGTAAAATTGCGGCCTAACAAGATTTCCTCGCCTCTCGGAGTTCAGCCATGTCCATTTCCCGACGTACCACGCTGTCGAAATTCCTGATCGAGCAACAGCGTGAGAACCACAACCTCCCGGCCGACCTGCGCCTGCTGATCGAAGTCGTGGCGCGCGCCTGCAAGGCGATCAGCTACAACGTCTCGAAGGGCGCGCTCGGCGAGGCGCTCGGCACCGCCGGCAGCGAAAACGTGCAAGGCGAAGTGCAGAAGAAGCTCGACATCCTGTCGAACGAGATCCTGCTCGACGCCAACGAATGGGGCGGCAACCTCGCCGCGATGGCCTCGGAAGAAATGGAAACGTTCTTCCCGATCCCGGAAAACTACCCGCGCGGCGAATACCTGCTGGTGTTCGATCCGCTCGACGGCTCGTCGAACATCGACGTGAACGTGTCGATCGGCACGATCTTTTCGGTGCTGCGCTGCCCGGACGGCAAGGAAGCCACCGAGGAATCGTTCCTGCAGCCGGGCACGCGCCAGGTCGCGGCCGGCTACGCGGTGTACGGCCCGCAAACTGTGCTGGTGCTGACCACCGGCTACGGCGTGAACTGCTTCACGCTCGACCGCGAACTCGGTTCGTGGGTGCTCACGCAAAGCAACATGCAGATTCCGGCCGATACGCGTGAATACGCGATCAACGCCTCGAACGCGCGCCACTGGTACGAGCCGGTGCAGCGCTACGTCAACGAACTGAACGCCGGCGCCGACGGCGAGCGCGGCGAGAACTTCAACATGCGCTGGATCGCCTCGATGGTCGCCGACGTGCACCGCATCCTGAACCGCGGCGGCATCTTCATGTACCCGGCCGACGCCCGCACGCCGGACCGCCCGGGCAAGCTGCGCCTGATGTACGAAGCGAACCCGATGTCGTTCATCGTCGAACAGGCCGGTGGCGCGGCCACCACCGGCACCGAACGCATCCTCGACGTGCAGCCCACCGGCCTGCACCAGCGCGTGCCGGTGATCCTCGGCTCGAAGAACGAAGTCGAGCGCGTCGAACGCTACCACCAGGAAGCCGCGGCCAAGTAAGCCGCGGGCGGCGCAAGGGCAACGCATTGCAGCGCCGCAAAAAATGCGCCGGGAAGGGGCCGCCCCCTTCCCTCGCGCGTGGCTTTCAACGTAGAATTCGCCGCGTTGAAAGAGTCAGGGTCAGATGGTTGGTAGCGGTTGTCGACGCTCGGGGTGACACAAACACGAAGTCGAGCGATTCGCTGCGATTGATTGCGAGATTGGATCCTTTCCGGATCAAGCACTTAGTCGAAGCAACGCAGAAATTTGAAAATTTCTTCGCCGAACCGCTTGCCAGCCTCGCAGAAATCACCCTATAATTTCATCTCTTTGTTGCCGGTGTAGCTCAGTTGGTAGAGCAGCGCATTCGTAATGCGAAGGTCGTAGGTTCGACTCCTATCTCCGGCACCATCCGAATCAAGCAGAAAGCCCGATCCTCGTGATCGGGCTTTTTGTTTTTCCGCCTCGGTTTCTCCCTCCGCTTCACGCCGAAAGCCCGCCGAAAGGCTCTGGACAAGGGTTTCTCCTCGAAAAAATCTTTGGTTACGCCTTTGCCGGCTGCCTAACATTACTTAACGCTCCTGACCCGGCTATTGAAGTAAATTGCGTGGGCAACGGGCCGGGAGCCAGCGGCGCATCGAGCCGCAAGGCGGTGCAATGCCCGCGGCCGGTTCGTTCGTTTCTCGACATACCAACAGCAACCTGGAGAACCACCATGGCTCATGGCTTGATTATGTGGCTCATCATCGGCGCGATCGCCGGCTGGCTTGCCGGCCTGCTCGTGAAGGGCGGCGGATTCGGGCTGATCGTCGACATCATCGTCGGCATCGTCGGCGCGATCATCGGCGGCTGGCTCGCGGCGAAGCTCGGCATCGCGGTCGGCGGCGGCTTCTTCGCCTCGATCATCGTCGCCGTGATCGGCGCGGTCATTCTGCTGTTCATCATCCGGCTGTTCAGGCGCGCGTAGCACCCGAGCCGTGTCGCCCGGCGGCCCGCAAGCTTGCGCTCCGCCGGGCGCGTCCTCCCGCCATTTCGCGCCGCCGGCATCGCGCGCTTCCCTCAAGCAGTCGATCCGCTTCACATCCCTCTCACACCCTTCCCCGTTTTTCCGGCATCGAGCCATCCGACGAATCCGTGCAAACCCTCACGGGATGGATGCGCGCGCACCTATTTTGCCGATGTGCGGCACGCCAAAATCGCAGCAGCTGTGCGGTTTAAGCAACACCCACAAATTGAAACGATTCCTCGCTGGAAATCTTCGAGTTAGGAGATCGATAATCGACACACCGCAAGGAGAATGATCATGGATGAGAAACCACTTCGCATGCCACCTCCCGAGAAAGTGATGAGCCCGGACCCGGAGCCGGTGGCCGTCGAGTTTCTCGCCGAACTGCCCGACCATGTGCGCGCGTTCTTCGACGAACAGCACAAGCTCGGCACGCCCAAGTGACATCGGCCTGCGCGTCCTGAATCGCCAGTCGATCGCGTCCCGTTTCTTGCACCCGCAGGCTTGCTCGCCACGACATGCTGTGCATCTTGCCGGCCTCGCCGGCCGCTCGGGCGCGTTCGTCCGGATGCACTGAACACCGCCTGAGCGCGTTCACACCGTACCTTCGTTTATCCTCGTCGTTTTCCGCTTCGTCCGGCTGCCTGCCGGCTCACGCCGACTCCCATGACATTTCCCCTTCGCTTTGCCGGCGCCTGCGTGTCGCTGGCCGCCCTGCTTATTGCGCTGCCGGCCAGCGCCGACGGCGACGACACGCCGCTGACCAACCTCGTCGCGCTTGCCTCGCAACGAATCGCACTGGCCGAACCGGTCGCGCAATGGAAGTGGGCCAATCACAAGCCGATCGAGGACAAGCCGCGCGAAGCTCAGTTGCTGGCCGACGTCGAGCGCCGCGCGGTGGCGAGTGGGATCGATCGCGACTACGCGCATGCGTTCTTCGCCGATCAGATCGAGGCGAGCAAGATCATGCAGAACGCGCTGTTCGCGAGCTGGCGCGTGAGCCAGCCGCCGCAGGGCACGCCGCCCGACCTCGCGTCCACCACGCGCCCGCAGTTCGACAAGCTGACGCAATCGATGATCGCCGCGCTGGCCCGCGTCGCACCGCTGCGCGAGGCGCCCGATTGCCAGTCGCGCGTCGCAGGCAGCATCGCCAACTGGAAAGCGCTGACGCGTTACGACTCGCGGCAGACACCGGCGCTCGATACGGCGCTCTCGCATGTCTGCGCGGGTGGCGGGGCGAGTTCGATGGGATAAGCGGTGTGGAGCGAATCAGCCGCTCGACATAAAGCCGTTTCGATATCGATCGGTGTTTCGGCCAGCGTTATTCGGCCGAAGCCTCGACAGTTACCGGCGTCACTGCCAGCGGCACCGTCTCGAGGCCGCGCGCGAGATGCGTCTGAAGGATGCGGCAGATCCCGGCATGGAACCCGCCCTCGCCGGGCGCGAGCGCCACGGCCAGCTCGATGGCCTGCGCGACGCTGGCAGCCGAACCGAGATAACGCCAGTTGTCGACCACGAGGTACGACGCCGCACCGCCCTCCTGCTCCACGATCGCCACCGGCCCGTCGAACGGCCAGGGCGTGCTGCTGCCGGTGGCGCTGCGCCGCGTGTCGCTCGCCTTACGGTTGAGCGGCGGCTTCAATTCGGCAATCCACGCTGCTTCGACCAGCATCGCGCCCAGTTCGCCGCGCGTTTCGCGCCAGGCGATGCGCCGCACCTGTTCGGCCAGCTTGCGCTCCTTGGCCGAACGCCGCTCGCCGGTCAGCAAAGCGCGCAGCCGATTGCGCACCCGCACGCTGCGCCCGATGAACAGCGGCGCATCGTGCTCCCCGAACAGCGCATACGCGCCGCAGCCGGCCGGCGAGCGCTCCAGGTCGTCTTCGGTCAGGTTGCCGGCGAGACGATAGCGGCGGGTGGTCTGATCGATCTGCTCGGCCAGCCGCTCGGCGGGCACCAGCGCCGGCAGCCGCTGCCAGAATTGCCAGACGAGATCGGCGTCGGCGAGTGCCCGGTGCCGTGCGTTCGGCACCAGCGCATGGCGCTCGATCAGCGCGTCGAGCCCGTGCCGCGCCTCGCGCGGAAACAGCGCCCGCGACAGCCGCACCGTGCACAGCATGTCTGGATTGAACGCCAGCCCGGCGCGCTCGAATTCGGCGCGCAGGAAGCCGCGGTCGAAGCTCGCGTTGTGTGCGATGAACAGCTTGCCGTCGAGCCGCGCATACAACTCGGCCGCAATCGATGCAAAGCTCGGCGCGCCGCGCACCATCTCGTCGGTGATGCCGGTCAGTTGCTGGATGAAGGCGGGAATCGGCTGGCGCGGATCGATCAGCGAAGTCCAGGTGGACACGCCATCGGGCCCCACCTCGACGACACCGATCTCGGTGATGCGATGGTCGGCCGCGGAGCCGCCGGTGGTTTCGAGGTCGACGAAGACGAGCGGCGAATCGATGACAGGAAGAGACGAGGACAGATCGGACATATCTGCGGAAAGCGATACCGGTGGATGACGCGCGAACCGCGCACGGTAGCGATTCTACCCGCCAAAAACAAAGCCCCCGCTATTGCGGGGGCTTGGAATCACGGGTTAACCCGGATTAAGCAGCCTGAATATTGGCAGCTTGCTTGCCTTTCGGGCCCGTCTTGACTTCGAACGAAACGCGTTGGTTTTCCTTCAGCGTCTTGAAGCCATCCATACGGATTTCCGAGAAGTGCGCAAACAGATCCTCGCCACCGTTGTCCGACGTGATAAAGCCAAAGCCCTTAGCATCGTTAAACCATTTCACGATACCGGTATCCATATTCTTCATTCCCCAAACAATTTAAATAAAACGAGCAACCCTTGAGTGTGCCGTCACCGAAAGCCCCGGCCCCGCTAAACCTCGTGGACGATGAGCAGTAAGCACCGCAGACTTCGTGGTGCTTTTATAAATGCGACGCTCAATGCTCGTCAAGAAAATTCTTCACATCTTCTTATTCCATTTGACGCCGATCCCGACGGACGGGGCACACGGCCAGAAAAATGCGCCAATTAGGCTTGTCTGACCTGTCATTATTACTAGGGCAACGGTATTAAATTATCAAAATAGCAAAAAATACCGAGCAAGTAAAAAATATCGGTGACTCGGTATTTTTCCGGGTTGCCCCGGGCATTTCGATTTGCGAAGCTGGAAACGGTTACGGTAGGACAGGAGGCGAAAATGTTTGACGCTCTGAAACGCTTCGCGCATCGAGTCGGCATGTTGCGCCGCCACAAAACGATTGCGCCCGCAATCCCGTCGACTTCCGCGTTCGACGCCGAGTTCGAGACGACCTGGCACGGCGATCACTGGCAGAACCTGCTCGCGTCACCGCTCGATGCACGTCATTACGTGATGGAAGATTGGGCGCAACCGGCCATGATTCCGTACGGCGAGTTGGCCGACGCCCCCACGAAGCGTCGCCGCTAGATCGCTCGGCCGGGCACCCGCCCGGCTCGACAAACCGCACAGGCAAAAAAAAGCGCGACTGGAAGGTCGCGCCGACAAAGGTTTGGAGATCTTTTCCGTCAACGAAAAAGTCTGCTTCGGAAAGCAGAGACTTCAGTATAGCGATTGCTTCGCGCACCATTATCGGTGGTCTTCACAAACCTCTATTGCCGTTGCCTCAACAATCGCCGCGCCGGCGATCATCTCGCTTCGCGCACCCCGTTTTTGTCTCCATCGCGCAACGCGAAAATCGCTTCGACATCCTGATCAAAATCCCGCTCACCCGCCACAGCCTTATCTGACAACGGTTTCGGGCTGCCCCTCGACAATTTCACAAATCTAAATTCATTATTGCTTAAAGTGGAATCGACGCCGATGGGCTGCTCGCTCGACACTGCATCCGGGTCTGGAGATTTGCGGCGCTTTATGGCGCCACCCTCTCATGCCACACCGCCGCTCTCGGTGCGGGTCACTACCTCGATGAAAAAGGGGAAGCCAAGCTTCCCACTCAGACGGAGACGCAACAATGAAAAAGACGCTAATCGTAGCGGCGGTATCGGGTGTCTGTGCAACAGCGGCGCACGCGCAAAGCAGCGTGACGCTGTATGGCTTGATCGACGCCGGTATCACGTACACGAACAATCAGGGCGGTCACAGCTCGTGGTCGGAGACGAGCGGTTCGATCAACGGCAGCCGGTGGGGGCTGCGCGGCAATGAGGATCTCGGCGGCGGCCTGAAGGCGATCTTCGTGCTCGAGAATGGTTTCGGCATCAACAACGGCACGCTCAAGCAGAACGGTCGCGAATTCGGCCGCCAGGCTTTCGTCGGCCTCGCGCAAGATCAGTTCGGTTCAGTCACGCTGGGCCGTCAATACGACAGCGTGGTGGACTTCATCGGGCCGCTGTCGCTGACCGGCACGCAATACGGCGGCACGCAGTTCGCCCACCCGTTCGACAACGACAACCTGAACAACTCGTTCCGGGTCAACAACTCGGTCAAATACACCAGCACCAACTGGAACGGCTTGAAGTTCGGCGCCTTGTACGGTTTCTCGAACAGCAACCAGTTCTCGAACAACCGCGTGTACAGCGCGGGCGTGTCGTACAGCTACCTGGGCTTCAACCTGGCCGCCGGCTACATGCAGCTGAACAACGACATCAGCGGCCTGACCACGGCCATCGTCAGCAATGCGAACGGCGCGGTGGCAGGCGACAACACGTTCGTCGGCAAACGCCAACGCGTGTTCGGCGGCGGCCTGACCTACACGTTCGGTCCGGCCACGGCGGGCGTGGTGTTCACGCAAACGCGCGTGAACCAGGCGCTCGGCATCGGCGGCGGCGCCTCGGGTACGTCGGCCGGCATCGCGCTCGACGGCACCTTCGCTCGCTTCAACAACTACGAAGTCAATGCGCGCTACGCGCTGACGCCGGCACTGTCGGTGGCCGGTTCGTGGACCTACACGGCGGGCTTCCTCGACGGCCGCCATCCGGGCTGGAACCAGTTCAACCTGCAGACCGATTACGCGCTGTCGAAACGCACCGACATCTACCTGCAGGGCGAGTATCAACACGTGAGCACCGACGGTCTCGGCATCGGCGCCTACGTGAACGGCCTGGGCGGCGCATCGTCCACCAACAAGCAGATCGCCGTCACGGCCGGCCTGCGTCATCGCTTCTGACGCAACGCAGCCGCTGCACCATGACAAAAGCGCCCCGCGGGGCGCTTTTTTGATTGTCTGGCGAACGGACTGCAACGCTCGACCTTCCGGGCGGATGCGTCACGCGGCGGCCGCCGGATAGCGCACATCGAGCACGTCGACAGGCTGCGCGCCGACCGGCGTCATCAGCGTGACCGTCTCGCCGATGCGCGCCTTCAGCAGCGCGCGGGCGATCGGCGACACCCAGCTCACGTGGCCCTGGTCGAGATCAACCTCGTCGACGCCGACAATCGTGATGGTGTGCTCGTCGCCGTCCTCGGTGGCGTAATCGACCGTCGCACCGAAGAACACCTGATCGGTATTCTCCTGGCGGCTCGCGTCGACCACCTCGGCCAGATCGAGCCGCTTGGTCAGGAAGCGGATGCGCCGATCGATCTCGCGCAAGCGGCGCTTGCCGTAGATGTAATCGCCGTTCTCGGAACGATCGCCGTTCGAGGCGGCCCACGACACGAGCTTGACCACCTCGGGCCGCGCCTCGTCGATCAGATGCAGCAACTCGTCGCGCAGCCGCTTGTGACCGGCGGGCGTGATGTAGTTTTTTGCGCCCGCCGGAATTTCCGGCAACGCCTGGCCGAGATCGTCGTCGTCATCGCCTTCCGACTCCTTCACAAACGCCTTGTTCATGCTGTTCCGGCTACCTTTCGACTGCCAATGAGATCCTGCAAGGGTACACGAACGCTTCCCGCGAAGAAATTGTGACGGAACTATTCCCTTTCCCTAAAAAGCTTGCTATAGTCTCACTCCTGCGTGCGGCTGTAGCTCAGTTGGATAGAGTACTTGGCTACGAACCAAGGGGTCGTGGGTTCGAATCCTGCCAGCCGCACCAATTTTTAAAACGGGTTGTCTTACAAGACATCCCGGCAGTACACAGCAGTAACCGCTTTGCGTGCGGCTGTAGCTCAGTTGGATAGAGTACTTGGCTACGAACCAAGGGGTCGTGGGTTCGAATCCTGCCAGCCGCACCACCTTTGAAGGGCCTTCCTCCGGGAAGGCCCTTTTGTTTTGCGCGCGCCGTTTCTGTTTGCCTTTCCGCGCGACGCAACACATCTCCCCTTTTCTCCCCGCCAAGAAAAAAGCGGCACGATGCCGAAGCTTCGTACCGCTTTCGTTTGCCGCCCGGCGTGTGTGCGCCCTATCCTGCACGCCACGAGCCGCGCATAGCGCCTCTCAATAGTCCTGTCGGTCCCGATCGATCCGCATGCCGCCGTCGTGACGCGCATGGGCCGTATCGTCGCTCGAACGCTCGCGCATGATCCGCATGACGTCCGGGTTCGTGCGCACGCGGCGCATGACGTTGGCGAGGTGCACGCGATCGCCGACCTGAATCACGAAGCGCAGGATCGTCGATTCATGCGAGAGATCCTCATCCATCGCGATATGGACGATGTTGGCATCGGCCGAGGTGATATCGGCCGCGACGCGCGCGAAGATGCCCTTGGTGTTCTTGACCAGCACCTTGACCGTGACATCGAACAGGCGGCCGGGCTGCGGCGCCCAGGCGACGTCGATCCAGCGGCCCGGATCACGGCGGTGAATGCGCTGCGCCACCCGGCAATCGGTCGTGTGGATCGCCATGCCGAGGCCGATGCCGATATAGCCCATGATGGCATCGCCCGGAATCGGCCGGCAGCAGGCCGACAACTGAACCGACATGCCCTCGGTGCCCGTGATCGCCACCGGCGGCGCGTTGTGGGCCGGACGATCGCCGCGCGACATGTCGTCGTCGGCATCGCGCCCGCTCATCAGCACCTCGATGCGCTTGGCCATCACCTGCGGCACGCGGCGGCCGAGGCCGATATCCGCGAAGATTTCCTGGCGGCTCTTGTTGCCCGTCCACTGCACGAGCTTTTCCCAGATTTCCGGCTCGATATCGGCCAGCGCCAGCCCGTAGCTCTTCAGGCTCTGGTCGACGAGACGCTCGCCCAACTGCACCGATTCGGTCAGACGCATCGTCTTCAAGTAATGACGAATGGCCGAGCGAGCCTTGCCGGTGCGCACGAAGCCGAGCCACACCGGGTTCGGCTTCGAATACGGCGCGGTGATCACCTCGACGATGTCGCCGCTCTTCAGCTCGGTACGCAACGGCAGCAGCTCGTTGTTGATCTTGACGGCCACGCACTGGTTGCCGAGATCGCTGTGCACCGCGTAGGCGAAATCGAGCGCCGTGGCGCTGCGCGGCAGCGCCATGATCTTCGACTTCGGTGTGAACACGTAGACGGCATCCGGGAACAGGTCGATCTTGACGTGTTCGAGGAACTCGCTCGAATCGCCGGCTTCGCTCTGGATGTCGAGCAGCGACTTGAGCCACTGATGCGCGCGCATCTGCACATCGTTGAGATCCGCGCCGCCATTCTTGTAGAGCCAATGCGCGGCCACGCCGGCTTCGGCGATCTCGTGCATCTTGCGGGTGCGAACCTGGAATTCGATCGGCGCGCCGAACGGGCCGACCACCGTCGTATGCAACGACTGGTAGCCGTTCATCTTCGGGATCGCGATGTAATCCTTGAACTTGCCCGGCACCGGCTTGTAAAGCGCATGCAGCGCGCCGATGCAGGTGTAGCACTCGAGCGCATGCTCGACCACCACGCGAAACCCGTACACATCGAGCACCTGCGAGAACGACAACTGCTTGTCGCGCATCTTGCGGTAGATGCTGTAGATCGTCTTTTCACGACCCATGATCTCCGCTTCGAGCTTTGCCTCGCCCACCGTGCGCTGCGCCGATTCGAGGATCTTGCCGATCACTTCGCGACGATTGCCGCGCGCGGCCTTCACGGCCTTCTCGAGCGTGGCGTAGCGGTGCGGGTTGAAATTCGCGAAGCTCATGTCCTGCAGCTCGCGATAGGTGTTGTTCAGGCCGAGGCGGTGCGCGATCGGCGCATAAATATCGAGCGTTTCGCGCGCGACGCGGCGGCGCTTTTCCGTCGGCACCGCGCCGAGCGTGCGCATGTTGTGCAACCGATCGGCCAGTTTCACGAGGATCACGCGCACGTCGCGCGCCATCGCCAGCAGCATCTTGCGGAAGTTTTCCGCCTGCGCTTCCTCGCGGCTGCGGAACTCCATCTTGTCGAGCTTCGACAGCCCGTCCACCAGCTCGGCGACCTTCGGCCCGAACCGCTCGGCCAGTTCGCTCTTGGTCACGCCCTGATCTTCCATCACGTCGTGCAGCAGCGCGGCCATGATGGCTTGGGCGTCGAGCTTCCAGCCGGCGCAGATTTCCGCGACGGCGACAGGATGGGTGATGTAGGGTTCGCCGCTCTGGCGATATTGACCGAGGTGGGCTTCGTCGCTGAAGTGAAACGCCGCCTTGACCTCTTTGATTTCATCCGGGCCGAGATACTCGGCGAGCGCGGCGGTCAGTTTCGCGATCGAAACGACGCCGTGCTTGCGAGGCTGCTCCGGTGTATTGGTCGGCCCGAACAGATGGCGAAACGATTGTTCGAGGACCGCGTCGATGTATTGCCGCGCCGGCGAGGTGGCCGTGACTTCTTCAGCATGGCCGGCCTCCGCGGAAGCGGACGATGTTGAGTTGCTCATGTTCGCCTCCTCAGGTTGGCACGCCGGTTGTGCGGATTACATGACGGTAAAGGCCGAGTGTGCCTTAAACCGGCACTTTCTTCAGCATCTCGATGCCGACCTGCCCGGCCGCGATCTCGCGCAGCGCGACGACGGTAGGCTTGTCACGGCTTTCGATCTTCGGCGTGTGGCCTTGCGCGAGCTGACGCGCGCGATAGGTGGCGGCGAGCGCCAGTTCGAAGCGATTGGGGATTTGCTTCAGGCAGTCTTCGACGGTAATGCGAGCCATGGTGGTATTCCTTCTGAATATGGTGGCTATTCTACCTTATGTCCCTCTTCCGCCGCCGTCACTCGGCGTGCGGGAGATGGATGCCCAGCTCGATGAAAAGCTCGGTGTGGCGTGCGTACTGCGAAGCGACGCGCAGGCGCGTGGCAGCCACGACCCGCTGCAGCTCCGAAAGCGCCGTCTCGAAATGCTCGTTGATCACCACGTACTCGGCTTCCGAGGCATGTGCGATCTCGCTGCCCGCCGCGAGCAGACGGCGCGTAATCACGTTCGGCTCGTCCTGGCCGCGCTTCTTGAGACGCTCTTCGAGCGCCGCGAGCGACGGCGGCAGGATGAAGATGCCGACCGCATTGCGGAACTGCTTCTTGACCTGCTGCGCGCCCTGCCAGTCGATCTCGAGCAGCACGTCGCGGCCGCGTTGCATCTGTTCCTCGATCCACACGCGCGAGGTGCCGTAGTAGTTGCCGTGCACCTCGGCGCTTTCGAGGAATTCGTGGTGCGCGTGACGCGCGCGGAAATCCTCGACTGTGGTGAAGTGGTAATGCTCGCCGTCCTGCTCGCCCGGACGCGGCTTGCGCGTCGTGTACGAGATCGACAGGCAGATTTCGCTGTCCTTGGCGAGCAGTGCGTTCACGAGCGTCGACTTGCCCGCGCCCGACGGCGCCACCACCATGAACAGGTTGCCGGGGTACGCGCCGGCATGCAGCGCGTGCGCTTCTCGGTGCGCGTCTCGGTTCGATTCGATCATCTTGCGTTACTCCAGGTTTTGCACTTGCTCGCGCAGTTGCTCGATCAGCAGCTTCAGCGCCATCGACGCATCGGCGAGTTCCTTCGCCGCGGCCTTCGACCCGAGGGTGTTCGCTTCGCGATTCAGTTCCTGCATCATGAAGTCGAGACGCTTGCCGACGCGGCCGCCCTTCTCGATCACGTGACGCGTCTCGTTCAGGTGGGCGGTGAGCCGTGACAGTTCTTCGGCGATGTCGATGCGGATGCCGTACATCGTCACTTCCTGGCGAATGCGTTCGGCGGCTTCCTCGCGCGTCACGACCGTCTGGCCGCTTTCCGAGGCGGCCAGGCCGAGCGCTTCCTGCAGGCGCTCGACGATCTTCTGCTGATGCTTGGCGATCAGCTCCGGCACGAGCGGCGTGATGCGCGCGACGATCGCTTCCATTTCTGTGACGTTGCCGAGCAGCATCGCGGCCAGTTGCGCGCCTTCGCGCTGGCGCACCACCACCAGGTCGCCAATCGCTTCCTTGCCGCAGGCCAGCACGGCTTCGCGCAGCGTTTCCGCCGACACGCCGCTCTCGGCGAGCACGCCGGGCCAGCGCAGCACTTCGCCGGTACGCAGCCGTTCCGAATTGGGGAACGACACGAGCACCGCGCGTTCGAGTTCGGCGAGCTGGTCGAGCGCCTCGCGGTTCAGCGCGCCGGCCTGGCTCATCTGCTCGCTGCGTTGCAGGTTGATGCGCACGTCCACCTTGCCGCGCGAGAGCTTGTTCATCAGCATCTCGCGCAGGGCCGGTTCGCACGCGCGCACGTCGTCGGGCATGCGGAAATTCAGGTCGAGGAAACGCGAATTCACCGTACGCAGTTCGACCGACACGCTGGTGGCGCCGTTACCCGAGTTGGCCACGAGTTCGCGGGTCGCGCTCGCATAGCCCGTCATGCTGTAGATCATGGTTGGTCTCGCCGGTGAGGGGGCCGATACGGCCCGAGAATCCAGAGGCGCCCGGTGCGCACGAGGCACGGGGCGCGAAACCGGCATTATCCCATTTTTGGCGGCGTCCTCGCCCGTACAAGCAGTTCGCCTGCGCCGCATCGCGGCCCGGTGCGGCGGCGGCATGCGCGGTAAAATCGCGGTTTCCCTCCGGACGCCTCACTTCCTCATGACGAATTCCTCTTCCCGCCCGAGCGGCCGCCTGGCGAACCAGCTGCGCGATGTGCGTCTGACCCGCCATTACACGAAGCATGCCGAAGGCTCGGTGCTCGTCGAATTCGGCGATACGAAGGTGATCTGCACGGCCAGCGTGGTCGAGCGCGTGCCCGAGTTCCTGCGCGATCGCGGCCAGGGCTGGATGACGGCCGAGTACGGCATGCTGCCGCGCGCCACCAACACGCGTAACGACCGCGAGGCCGCGCGCGGCAAGCAAACCGGCCGCACCCAGGAAATCCAGCGCCTGATCGGCCGCGCGCTGCGCGCCGTGGTCGATCTCGAACAACTCGGCCCGCGCACCATCCATATCGATTGCGACGTGATCCAGGCCGACGGCGGCACGCGCACGGCCAGCATCACCGGCGCGTTCGTGGCGGTGCAGGATGCCGTGGCCGGGCTGATCGCCGCGGGCAAGCTGGCCAAGTCGCCGATCAACGATTCGGTCGCGGCGATCTCGGTGGGCGTGTATCGGGGCACGCCGGTGCTCGACCTCGACTACGCCGAGGATTCGAAGTGCGACACCGACATGAACGTGGTGATGACCGGCGCGGGCGGCCTGGTCGAAGTGCAGGGCACGGCCGAAGGCGTGCCGTTCACGCGCGACGAGATGAACGCGCTGCTCGATCTCGCGCAGAAAGGCATCGGCGAACTGATCGCGTTGCAACACGCCGCGCGGGACGCCTGACATGACGCTCGCCAACGCTCCCTCGCCCGCCGGCTTGTCCCGGATCGTGCTTGCGTCGAACAACGCGGGCAAGCTGCGCGAATTCGCGGCGCTGTTCGAGACGGTCGGCATCGAGATCGTTCCGCAGGGCCAGCTCGACGTGAGCGAAGCCGAGGAACCGTATCTGACCTTCATCGAGAACGCGCTGACCAAGGCGCGCCACGCATCGCGCGCCACCGGCCTGCCGGCGATCGCCGACGATTCGGGCCTCTGCGTGCGCGCGCTGCACGGCGCGCCGGGCGTGCATTCCGCGCGCTATGCGCAGAGCGCCGGCTTCGAGAAGAGCGACGCGGCCAACAACGCGCATCTGGTCGAGCAACTGCGCGGCGTCGACGACCGACGCGCCTATTACTGCTGCGTGCTGGCGCTGGTTCGTCATCCCGACGATCCCGAGCCGCTGTTCGCCGAGGGCCGCTGGCATGGCGAGGTGGTCGATGCGCCGCGCGGCGAGCACGGCTTCGGCTACGATCCGCATTTCCTGCTGCCGGCGCTGAACGCCACCGTGGCCGAGCTGGCGCCGGCCGTCAAGAACACCGTCAGCCATCGCGCGCTCGCGCTGCGCGCCTTGCTCGCGCGACTCGGAGAAGACGCGTGAGCCAGGCCGCCGAAACCGGGCAGCGCATCGTCGCGACCTTCGCGTCGCCGGGCAAGGTGCGCCTCACCGCCCTGCCGCCGCTCGCGCTCTACGTGCATTTCCCGTGGTGCGTGCGCAAGTGCCCGTACTGCGATTTCAATTCGCACGAGTGGAAGGGCGAGCGCTTTCCCGAGCAGCAATACCTCGACGCGGTGCGCGCCGATCTCGAACAGGCGCTGCCGTTCGTGTGGGGCCGCCAGGTGCACACGATCTTCATCGGTGGCGGCACGCCGAGCCTGCTGTCGGCCGCCGGCCTCGACCGCCTGCTGTCCGACGTGCGTGCGCTGCTGCCGCTCGACGCCGACGCCGAAATCACGCTCGAAGCGAACCCGGGCACCTTCGAGGCCGCCAAGTTCGCGCAGTTCCGGGCGAGCGGCGTGAATCGGCTGTCGATCGGCATCCAGAGCTTCAACGAAGCGCACCTGAAGGCGCTCGGGCGCATCCACGACACTGCACAGGCGCGCGCCGCCGTCGAGATCGCCGCGAATACGTTCGACAACTTCAATCTCGACCTGATGTTCGCGCTGCCGAAGCAGACGCTCGACGAATGCCGCGCCGACATCGAGACGGCGCTGTCGTACGCGCCGCCGCATCTGTCGCTGTACCACCTGACACTCGAACCGAACACGCTGTTCGCCAGGTTCCCGCCCGCCGTGCCCGACGACGATGCGTCGGCCGACATGCAGGAATGGATCCACGAACGCACGATGCAGGCGGGCTACGGCCGCTACGAGGTGTCCGCGTATGCGCAGCCGAATCGGCAGTGCAAGCACAACCTCAACTACTGGCGCTTCGGCGATTACCTCGGGGTGGGCGCGGGCGCGCACACCAAGCTGTCGTTCCCGAACCGCATCCTGCGTCAGGCGCGCTACAAGCATCCCGGCACGTACATGGAGCAGGCGATGGCCGGCACGCCGGTTCAGGAGGAGCGCGAGGTCGGGCCGCGCGACCTGCCGTTCGAGTTCATGCTGAACACGCTGCGGCTCGCCGAGGGCTTTCCGGTGGCCAGCTACGCCGAACGCACAGGGCTGCCGCTGCGCACCATCGAGCCGGCGCTGGCCGAGGCCGAACGGCGCGGGCTGATCGTGCGCGACTACGAACGCATCGCGCCGACGCCGCTCGGGCAGCGTTTTCTCAACGATCTGCAGGAGCTGTTCCTGCGTGACGACGATGAGGAAGACAAGGACGGCAACGCGGGTTGATGCGCTTCACGGCATCGCTCGCAAAGCCGAAAACAGCGCCGGCATTTCGGTTACAATGCCGGCCGTGGAAGCGTGGCCGAGTGGTTTAAGGCACCGGTCTTGAAAACCGGCGACGGGCAACCGTCCGTGAGTTCGAATCTCACCGCTTCCGCCAGTCCTTCCCTCCCCCGCTTCGACCGAAGCAACGCTTCCCCGCGAATGACGATCCGATCCTGCCTCGTCGGCACGAATACGGCTTCATATCGTCCCGACAGCATTTTTGCATTTCATCACGACTGTTATTGCCGCGTGCTATAAACCAAGTGGCACCAATTTCAGCGCGTTCGTGAACACATGTTCCTTGCAATTCCACTCGTTGCGGCGGCACGGCAACGCGCACGCGATACCCCTGGTTTGTCATCGTTCGCTTGGCGGGCTCTCTAGCCCGCCTTCCGGCGTACCGCCAAGCAATTCCCCGAACCCGAAATCATATTTCTGCCATTGGGAGGCACGAAATGCCGGAGTACTACGTCACCGCCCGCGTCATGCTGTTCAAGGATGACAAGCGGACCAAGGAATATCCTCTCGACTCCAAGGAATACAGGAAGCTGCATGCCGAAATGCATGCGCGCGGCTACGTACGCTATGTGATCGACGACAGCAGCCAGGTGATGTATCGCTTGCCCCCCGGGGAATACAACCTCGAAATCTCCGCGATGGATGCCGTTTCGGCGCGCACCGAAGCGCTATCGCTGGCCTGCGCCGCCGCCACGAGCTCGACCTCGAAGCATCGCTATCTGACTTATGTGACCGGCGACGGCGGCCGCATCTGGGCGCAGCTCGGCACGTTCAAGAAAGACCCGGACGCACTGCCGGACGCGCAGCCGTAAGCCTCACGAATCGCCGCCGGCCGCGCGGCGCATCGGCCCGATGCGAGTTCCGCTTTCATACGCGCCGCCAGCGTCTATGCTGGAAACGTCCGAACGCTCGCGCACGGTCGTTTCCATGCCCACACGCTCTGCCCCCCTTCGCTTCGATCCCGCCGCGCCGATCAGGCCAAGGCCGGCGCATCGCATCGCGCGCCTGACCGTGTTGCTGGCCGGCGCCCTCGTCGTCGCGGGCTGCACCGTCACGCTGCCGCAGCGCGCGCTGATCCTGTCGCCCACGCCGGGCGCCAGCGACAACACCCAGGCCAGCTATCGCGACGAGGTCGCCCGGCAGATCCTCGACGCGAACGCCTCGCGCGTGTTGCACGGCACGCCACAGGCGATGCTGCGCTCGCTCGTGGTGGTGGCCTTCACCGTCGATCGCGACGGGCGGCTGGTGCGCGCGTCGGTCTATCGCAGCAACGGCGACGACGGCGCCGAGGCGATCGCCCTGCAATCGCTGCGCCGTGCCGCGCCGCTGCCGCGTCCGCCCGCGGGCCTGCTCGACGGGCGCGGCCAGATCGAGATGATGGAAAGCTGGCTGTTCAACGACAACGGTCAGTTCCAGTTGCGCACGCGCGCCACGCAGCAGGCACAGACGATCGATTGACCCCGCCGCGCACTGCGGCAAAAGCGCACCGGGCCGCTTGCTATAATTCGCCGCTACCCGATCCGTCGTTCAGGACGGCTCGCCACGTTCCGCCTACCCGGCCGGCCCGTCGCGCGAGCCCGACAAGGCCGCTTGCGCGACGCGCGCAGCCCGCCCCGGATGCATCGCCGGCCCTCGAAGCCGGCACCCGCGCCGCCGCCTTGCGCAGCGTCGCGGGATGAAACGAATTGAGACCCGATCACCGAGCCGCCCCGCACGCGGTTCGAACCCGCACCACGGAACCATCATGTCCTCTACCTCTCCCGCCGCCGGCACCGCGTCGCACGGCTCGCAGCCGGTCAGCCACCGGCGCATCGTGTTCGCGAGCTTCATCGGCACCGCCATCGAGTTCTACGATTTCTACGTCTACGCCACGGCCGCCGCGCTCGTGATCGGGCCGGTGTTCTTCCCGCACGGCTCGGCCACGGCGCAGGCGCTGTCGGCATTCGTCACGTTCGGCATCGCGTTCATCGCGCGGCCGATCGGCTCGTTCCTGTTCGGTCACTTCGGCGACCGCTTCGGCCGCAAATCGACGCTGGTCGCCTCGCTGCTGGTGATGGGCGTATCGACCACCGCGATCGGCTTCGTGCCCGGCTACGACACGATCGGCGCGCTTGCCCCGGTGCTGCTCTGCGTGCTGCGCTTCGGCCAGGGCATCGGCCTCGGCGGCGAATGGGGCGGCGCGGCGCTGCTGGCCACCGAACACGCGCCGGCAGGCAAGCGCGGCTGGTTCGGCATGTTCCCGCAGCTCGGCCCCTCGATCGGCTTCCTGATGTCGAACGGCCTGTTTTTCGCGCTCGCCATCGGTCTGTCGGACGAGCAGTTCCGCAACTGGGGCTGGCGCGTGCCGTTCCTGGTCAGCGCGGCGCTGGTGGCCGTCGGTTTGTATGTCCGCCTGAAGATCACGGAAACCCCGGCGTTCCAGGCCGCGATCGATCGCAACGAGCGCGTGCGCATGCCGGTCGCCTCGCTGCTGTCGCAGCACTGGGCGCCGACGCTGCTCGGCGCACTGGCGATGGTCGTCTGCTACACGCTGTTCTATATCTCGACGGTGTTCTCGCTGTCGTATGGCGTCAGCGCGCTGCACATCGCGCGCCCGAGCTTCCTCGGCCTGCTCTGCATCGCGGTGGTGTTCATGGCGATCGCCACGCCGCTGTCGGCCTGGGCCTCGGACCGCTTCGGCCGCAAGCCGGTGCTGATCGCGGGCGGGATCGCCGCGCTGCTGTCGGGCTTCACGATGGAACCGCTGCTCGGCAGCGGCTCGATGCCGCTGATCGCGCTGTTCCTGATCATCGAGCTGTTTCTGATGGGCGTGACGTTCGCGCCGATGGGCGCGCTGCTGCCGGAACTGTTCCCGACCAACGTGCGCTATACCGGCGCCGGCGTGGCCTACAACCTCGGCGGGATCCTCGGCGCGTCGATCGCGCCGTACATCGCGCAGGTGCTGGCCGCGCAGGGCGGGCTGTCGTGGGTCGGCGGCTACGTGTCGACGGCCGCGGTGATCAGCCTGATCGGTGTGCTGCTGATGCGCGAGACACGCGACACCAGGCTGATGTGATCGCCGGTGGCGGGCGGGGCGGTACATGACGTACCGCCCCGCCTGCCACCGATCAATACACCACGACGTGCGCCGGGTGGTAATACACCGGCCGCGCCGGCACGACCACGCAGCCGGCCAGCACGATCGCGGCGAGCGCGACGACGAACAGGGTTCGTTTCATGATCGCGCGCCTCAGGCCCAATGGCCGCGCACCCAGACCCAGCTCGGGCCGCGCGCATCCCAATGGCCCGGCACCCAGTGCAAGCCCACCTGCTCGGCTTCCCAATGGCCGCGAACCCACACATAGCGGCCGTGCTCCCAGCGCCAGTGGCCGTGATCCCAGACATAGCCGACGCGCGTCGCCGGCACCACTTCATACCGCACCGGCGGCGGCGCGCTCGGCGCGACGATCACGACTTCCTCGGCACTCGCCGAGAGCGGTGCGACGGCCGAGCACAGCGCCGTGGCGGCCAGTGCGAACGGAACCAGATAGCGAGTAGCAGTGCGAATCATATGAAGCTCCTTGTTGTCGTTTGATTCGGATACGCATCGATGCGTGCCTACCGGTTCAATGCGCGAGCCCGGGCAATGGCCGACAGACGCCGTGTTACGGCGCGGGGCAAAGTGCAACAGCCGGTAAGTGCAGAAATCGGAATGAAAGACGGCGCGCGTGATTCGAAAGAATCAACGGCAAGACGGCATGAACATCGGAGCAATGCGCGCGAGGCGGCGAGCCCGGGCGAGGCGGGAAACGATGCCGAGGGCGGGGGAAAAACCGCGCACCGCAGAACGCGATGCGCGGCGATCGATCAGGACTGTGGAATCTCGATCTTGACCTCGAGCACTTCGAGGTTGTCCTGGTGTTCGAGGCTGACGCGGATATCGTCGTTCGAAATCTTTACGTACTTCTGAATGACTTCGAGCAACTCCTTCTGCAGCGCCGGCAGGTAATCCGCCGGCGGCCGGCCGCCGATGCGCTCGTGCGCGATGATCAGCTGCAGGCGCTCTTTCGCGACGGCGGCGGATTTTTCTTCTCCCCGAGGAGAAACGAAAGGATCGACATGAGGCGTCTCCGTTACTTGCTGCGGAAAAGGCGTTGCAGCAGGCCCGGCTTGATGTACTCGACGAAACGCAGCGGTTTTTCTTCGCCGAGGAAGCGGGACACCACGTCCTTGTAGGCTTCGGCCACGTCGGTGCCGTCGAGGTGAACGGCCGGCAAGCCCTGGTTGGACGCGTGCAGCACGGCTTCCGATTCCGGGATCACGCCGATCAGCTTGATGCGCAGGATTTCGCTGATGTCTTCCAGCGACAGCATTTCGCCTTCGCTGACGCGCTTCGGGTTGTAGCGCGTGATCAGCAGGTGTTCCTTGATCGGATCGCCGCCGTCGGCCGCGCGCTTGGTCTTGGACGACAGGATGCCGAGGATGCGGTCCGAGTCGCGCACCGACGACACTTCCGGGTTCGTCACCACCACCGCTTCGTCGGCGAAATACATCGCGTGCAGCGCGCCCGATTCGATACCGGCAGGCGAATCGCAGACGATGTAGTCGAAATCCATCGCGATCAGGTCGTTGATGACCTTCTCGACGCCATCGCGCGTCAGCGCATCCTTGTCACGCGTTTGCGACGCCGGCAGGATGAACAGGTTCTCGCACTGCTTGTCCTTGATCAGCGCCTGATTCAGGTTCGCTTCGCCCTGGATCACGTTGACCAGGTCGTACACCACGCGGCGCTCGCAGCCCATGATCAGGTCGAGGTTGCGCAGGCCGACGTCGAAGTCGATCACGGCCGTCTTGTGGCCGCGCAGCGCCAGCCCGGAGGCAAAGCTCGCGCTCGTCGTCGTCTTGCCGACACCGCCCTTGCCCGAAGTCACCACGATGATTTTTGCCATTACCCTACCCTGTGTTCGTCAATGAGGTCGATCGATCCGCCGCTGCGTCGCGCACTTGCGCTCAGGTCAGCCGCAGCGGTTCGATCATCAGTTTTTCGTCTTCGAGCCGGATCTGCACCGGCTTGCCGCGCACGTCGGCCGGCAGCGGGTTCTCGGTGGTTCGATAGATACCCGCAATCGAAATGAGTTCCGGCTCGAGGCACGTACAGAAGATCCGCGCATCGTGATTGCCGAGCACGCCGGCCAGCGCCCGGCCGCGCAACGGTGCGTACACATGGATATTGCCTTCCGCGATCACCTCGGCGCCATTGCTGACCGGCGCGAGCACGACCAGGTCGCCCTTCGCGTAGATCTGCTGGCCCGAACGCAACGGCCGGTCGATCACGAGCGTCGGGATCGCCGTGACGCCGCCTGCGGCCGGTGCCGCGTCCTGCGCAGCGGTGGCCGATGCCGACGTCACCTGCGACTCGGCAGCCGGCGTGTCGGCCGTGGCCGATTCGTCCGACGCGGCCTTCGCGGCCGGTGCCGCACGACGGTCGCGCGCCTCGAGCAGCGGCAAGCTGCTCGCGCTTGCCCAGTCGCGCTGGGCCGCATCGGCCACCACGCCGATCGGGCGCATCCGCACGTCGTTGAGCATCTGACGAATCGCGTCGAGCTTGATCTGCTCGCCCTCGGCCAGACGCCGCACATCGATCGCCACGACGTCGTCGGCGAAAAATTCCGGCGTCGCCTCGAAACGCTTGACCAGCTCGGTTCGCAACGCGTCCAGGTCGGCCGTCTTCACGACAAACAGCAACGAATCGACCGAGCCGCTGCGAAGCTCGAAGAATGGCGATTTTTTAAGCGACATGAACGTCCTGCAAAAAATTTTTGCGTATTTTACAGGCGTCCGGGCGAGCAGCTATCATTTTCGGGATACCCCGGGCGATGTCACGCACAACGGCGGGACGGCAAGGCGGATCAGGAGAAATCAGGCGGCAGCAGGCGCAGGACAGGAAGGCAGCGGCAACGTCTCAGGCATCGAAACGCGAGACGAACAGCGATTTCATCGCACCGGGCACGCGGGCGATCGGTGCGTGCTCGCCGAGATTGGTGAAGCCCATGTGCTCGTAGAAACGGATGGCGTTGCGGTTCTGCTCGGCGATCCAGGCGTAGATCTCGGTGGCGCCCTGCCCGGCCAGCCAGTCGCGCGCCGTGTTGACGAGCAGCACGCCGCCACGCAGGTGACGCACGGCATGCGCGACCCACAGCTCGCTGACGAACGCGCGGCGCTCGGCGGAGCCGTCGAAATACGCGCCGATCATGCCGGCGGGATGGCCTTCGGTATACAGCAGGAACGTGGTGGACTGATCGGAACCGGCGCGCTGCGCGGCGATCGCGTCGGCCGCAGCCGCGTCGACGGCCAATTCCGCCTCGGGTGCTTCGCCGGGTGCATACGGCTCGCGCAGCGATGCAGCGCGCAGTTCACGGTACACACTGCCCTGATCGGCGGCGATACGGCGGACGGTCAAAGTCGAACTCATGCGGGGGACATCCTTCGGACAGCAAGTTATTAGCTTCAACCGAAAGCAGGGTATGAGTCAAATCGTTATTTTCAAACGATCGGGCAAATCGAGAGAGATCGAAAGCCATACAGAGAAACGGAAAGCGCATGGTGCGGCGCACATCGTATTACCGCTCATGACAGCCCACCGAATTTGCTTTCCCTTCAGGCACTTTCCTGCGAGTGCAATGCCCGCCAGACAGGCATCCGGCACGGCAGAGGCAGAGAAAATGCGGCATCGCAACAATATCGATATGTCAGTTACCTATCGATTTTCGAATTCGCGTTCCGCCCGAATCGGCAACGACGCATCGCGCATGCATTCACCCACGCCCTATTCATCGCGGTAATCGACGGAGCGATTTTCCGATGCGCGCGCAACCATCGCCTGCAAAGCAAAAACCCCTCGATTCCTTGCGGAACCGAGGGGTTCAAATTTTGGCGGAAAGGGTGGGATTCGAACCCACGGTACGGAATAACCGTACACCGGATTTCGAGTCCGGCGCATTCGACCTCTCTGCCACCTTTCCTTCTACTGCTTTACTGCCCCGCCGTTCTGTAGGTCTTCGTCCCGGCGAAGCAAAGATTATAGAACAACTTGTTTGGCTTTTCCAAGCCCTTTGCGCAAAAAATTTTCGGATGCGGGATCACGCGGCCGCGATCGTCTCCTGACCGCCGAAGTACGGACGCAGCACGACCGGCACCGTGACCGAACCATCGGCGTTCTGATAGTTCTCCAGCACCGCCACCAACGTGCGGCCGACTGCCAGGCCCGAACCGTTCAGCGTATGGACCAGCTCCGGCTTGCCCTGCGCGTTGCGCGTGCGTGCCTGCATGCGGCGCGCCTGGAACGACTCGGTGTTCGAGCAGCTCGAGATTTCGCGGTAGGTGTTCTGCGCCGGCAGCCAGACTTCGAGGTCGAATGTTTTCGAGGCCGAAAAGCCCATGTCGCCCGTGCACAGCGTGATGACGCGGTACGGCAGTTCGAGCTTCTGCAGGATCGCCTCGGCGTGACCGACCATCGCGTCGAGCGCGGCATACGACGCGTCCGGCGCCGTGACCTGCACCATCTCGACCTTGTCGAACTGGTGCTGGCGGATCATGCCGCGCGTATCGCGGCCGTAGGAACCGGCCTCCGAGCGGAAGCACGGCGAATGCGCGGTCAGCTTGATCGGCAGCGTGGCCGGATCGATGATCGAATCGCGCACGCTGTTGGTCAGCGTGATTTCCGAGGTGGAGATCAGATACTGCGTGATGGTGTTGTCGTCGCCACCCTTCTCGACACGGAACATGTCGTCGGCAAACTTCGGCAACTGGCCGGTGCCGAACAGGATTTCCGGATTGACGATGTACGGCGTGTAGGTTTCGGTGTAGCCGTGCTGCTGCGTGTGCGTGTCGATCATGAACTGCGCGAGCGCACGGTGCAGGCGCGCGATCGGGCCGCGCAGCATCGTGAAGCGCGCGCCCGACAGCTTCGCGCCGGTTTCGAAATCGAGGCCGAGCGGCGTGCCGACATCGACGTGATCGCGCACCTCGAAATCGAAGCTGCGCGGCGTGCCCCAGCGGCGCACTTCGACGTTGTCCGCCTCGTCGCGGCCGACCGGCACGCTGTCGTGCGCGACGTTCGGCATTTCGAGCATCAGCGCCTGCACGGCGGCCTGGATCTCGTCGAGCTTCACGGCCGAGGCCTTCATCTCGTCGCCGATCCCGCCCACCTCGGCCATCACGGCCGACGTGTCCTCGCCCCGGCCCTTCATCGCGCCGATCTGCTTCGACAGGCTGTTGCGGCGCGCCTGGAGTTCTTCGGTACGAGTCTGGAGCGCGCGGCGATCCGCCTCGAGCGAGGAGAACCGGGCGACGTCGAGGGTGTAGCCGCGATCGGCGAGGCGCTTGGCGACGCCGTCGAGGTCTTTGCGCAGCAACTGGATGTCGAGCATGGGAGGACTGGAGTTTCGTTGTGTGAGACGCGAATTCTAACGCACCGCCGGGCACGCTCGGCGGCCCGGCGTGCAAGTGCGGCGCGATGGCGGCTTATTCCGGCTTGCCCGCTTCGCGGTCGAGTTCGCGCAGCCAGGCAAGCTTGTCGGCGATCTTGCTTTCCAGCCCGCGCGGCACCGGCTGATACCAGCGCGGCTCGCGCATGTCGTCGGGCAGGTAGGTTTCGCCGGCGGCGTAGGCGTTCGGCTCGTCGTGCGCGTAGCGATACGCGTGGCCGTAGCCGAGTTCCTTCATCAGCTTGGTGGGCGCGTTGCGCAGATGCACCGGCACCTCGCGCGACTTGTCCTGCTTGACGAAGGCCATCGCCGCGTTGAACGCGTTGTAGCCGGCATTGCTCTTGGCCGCGCAGGCCAGATAGATGACGGCCTGCCCCAGCGCCAGCTCGCCCTCGGGCGAGCCGAGCCGCTCGAAGGTTGCGGCCGCGTCGTTGGCCATCTGCATGGCGCGCGGATCGGCCAGGCCGATGTCTTCCCACGCCATCCGCACGATGCGCCGCGCCAGGTATTTCGGATCGGCGCCGCCGTCGATCATCCGGCAGAACCAGTACAGCGCGCCGTCGGGGTTCGAGCCGCGCACCGATTTGTGCAGCGCCGAAATCTGGTCGTAGAAGTTGTCGCCGCCCTTGTCGAAGCGGCGCGCGTTCAGCGTCATCGCGTTCGATACGAAATCGGCGTCGATCCGGTTGGTGCGCGCCGACAGCGCAGCCGTTTGCGCCTGTTCGAGCAGGTTCAGGAAGCGCCGCGCGTCGCCGTCGGCATAGCCGACCAGCGTATCGACCGCCTTCTCGTCGAAGCTCAGGCCGTCGAGCGCGATCTGCTGGGCGCGCGCGAGCAACTGGCGCATCTCGGCGTCGTCGAGCGACTTCAGCACATAGACCTGCGCCCGCGACAGCAGCGCCGAATTGACCTCGAAGCTCGGGTTTTCGGTGGTGGCGCCGATGAACGTGACGAGGCCCGATTCGACGAACGGCAGCAGCGCATCCTGCTGGCCCTTGTTGAAGCGGTGGATTTCGTCGACGAACAGGATCGTGTGGCGGCCATTGCGGTTCAGCGTGTCCCTGGCCTGCTCCATCGATTCGCGGATGTCCTTCACGCCGCCGAGCACCGCCGACAGCGCGATGAACTCGCAATCGAACGCGTGGGCGGTGAGGCGCGCGAGCGTGGTCTTGCCGACGCCGGGCGGCCCCCAGAGGATCATCGAGTGCGGCCGGCCCGATTCGAACGCGAGCCGCAGCGGCTTGCCCTCGCCGAGCAGATGCGTCTGGCCGATGACCTCGTCGAGCGTCTTCGGGCGCAGCGCCTCCGCGAGCGGGCGGCGCGGTTCGGTTTCAAACAGGTCGGACATGGACCTCGACTCCTGGAATGGCCGGCGCGACGCACATCGCCGCGCGGCCGGACATTATGACAGCCGGTCGGCCGGCGCACCCTCGGCCGATCGGACAGGCAATCGGCTGGCTCCGACAGGCGCAGGCGGCGGCACGGCGGCAGATGGCGCTCCCGAAACGCAACGGGCCTGCCATCGCTGGCAGGCCCGTGCGCACGCCGGAGGGCACTCAGCCCTTGATCACGTCGGCGCCCTTCGGCACCGTGAAGCGGAACTGGTCGGCCGGCAGCGACGGGTTGGTCTGGATGTTCGTGAACGTCAGCAGCGTGACGTTGCCGAACACGTCGTGCAGCTCCATCGCGGCGAGCGTGCCGCCCTTGAAGCCGATGCCGATACGCTGGAACTGCGTGTCCTGCGCCTTCGGCAGCATCTCGACCCAATCGATGCCGCCCTTCACGCCGCCGTCGCGCAGCGTGTAGTTCTTGTCGACATCGTTGCTGCCGAACAGGATCGCCGCCGGGCTTGCGCCGAGCGCGCCGGCCAGCTTGCGCTCGGTGACCTGGTTCAGATCCTTGTCGTAGACGAACAGCGTGTCGCCGTCGGCCTGCAGCAATTGCTGATACGGCTTTTCGTAGGCCCAGACGAACTTGCCGGGGCGCGCGAACACGAAGCTGCCGCTCGAATTGTCGTTCGGCTTGGAGGTGGCGATCGCGCCGCTGGCCGCCTTCGACGGCGCCTTGACGATCTGCTGCGTGAAGTTGCCCTTTGCCGATTTGACCTGCGTGACGAACGACTTCAGCTCGTCGGTGCCGCCCGCGAACGCATGCGAGGCGACGGCCATCAGCGCGGTGCCGGCAAGCGCCGCGGCGAAGCGGCGAATGGAGGAAGACTTCACGAACGGAAATGCTTGCATGGGGTGGTTTTCTCCCTGATTGGCGGACCGGCGCCGACGCGGCGTCATTCCGCGTCGCGGGCCGGTACCAGAATTTCGCGGTTGCCGCTGGACGACATCGCCGACACCAGCCCCGATTGCTCCATCTGTTCGAGCAATCGCGCGGCGCGGTTGTAGCCGATGCGCAGATGGCGCTGCACCAGCGAGATCGAGGCGCGGCGGTTCTTGACGACGATCTCGACCGCCTGATCGTACAGGGGGTCGGACTCGTCGCCGCCCTCGCCGGTTCCCGCGGCACCTTCCTCGCCCTCGGCGACGCCGCCTTCGAGCAGGCCTTCGATGTAGTTCGGCTCGCCGTGTTCCTTGAGCTTCTCGACCACGCGATGCACCTCGTCGTCGGACACGAACGCGCCGTGCACGCGCACCGGCAGCCCGGAGCCGGGCGGCAGATAGAGCATGTCGCCCATGCCGAGCAGCGATTCGGCGCCCATCTGGTCGAGAATCGTGCGCGAGTCGATCTTCGAGGACACCTGGAACGCCATCCGCGTCGGCACGTTGGCCTTGATCAGGCCGGTGATCACGTCGACCGACGGCCGCTGGGTGGCGAGGATCAGATGGATGCCGGCCGCGCGCGCCTTCTGCGCGATCCGCGCGATCAGCTCCTCGACCTTCTTGCCGACCACCATCATCAGGTCGGCCAGCTCGTCGATCACCACCACGATGTTCGGCAGGCGGCCGAGCGGCTCCGGCTCTTCGGGCGTCAGGCTGAACGGATTCGGGATCTTCTCCTCGCGCTTGGTCGCCTCGTCGATCTTGTTGTTGTAGCCGCCCAGGTTGCGCACGCCGAGCTTGCTCATCAGCTTGTAGCGGCGCTCCATTTCGGCGACGGTCCAGTTCAGCGCGTTGCCGGCCTGCCGCATGTCGGTGACGACCGGGCAAAGCAGATGCGGAATGCCTTCGTAGACGCTCATTTCGAGCATCTTCGGATCGATCAGGATCATCCGCACCTGTTCGGCCGTGGCCTTGTAGAGCAGCGACAGGATCATCGCGTTGATGCCGACCGACTTGCCCGAACCGGTGGTGCCGGCCACCAGCAGGTGGGGCATCTTCGCCAGATCGGCGCACACGGGCTTGCCGCCGATGTCCTTGCCGAGGCCCATGGTCAACGCCGACGCCGACGCCGCGTACACCTCGGAGCCGAGGATCTCGGACAGGCGCACGGTCTGGCGGCGCGGGTTCGGCAATTCGAGCGCCATGTAGTTCTTGCCGGGGATCGTCTCCACCACGCGCACCGACACCAGCGACAGCGAACGCGCCAGATCCTTGGCCAGGCCGACGATCTGGCTGCCCTTCACGCCGGTGGCCGGCTCGATTTCGTAGCGCGTCACGACCGGGCCCGGATAGGCGGCCACCACGCTCACCTCGACGCCGAAATCCTTGAGCTTCTTCTCGATCAGCCGCGAGGTGAATTCGAGCGTGTCGGCCGGAATCGATTCCTGGCTCTGCTGGGCCGGATCGAGCAGGCCGATGGCCGGCAAGGTGGAATCGCCGGGTAGATCGGTAAACAGCGGCACCTGGCGCTCGCGCTCGACGCGCTCGGACTTGGCCGGCGTGACGATCGGCGGCACGATCGTGACCGGCTCGTGATCCTCGATGCGAACCCGCTCCTCCTCGACCTTGCCCTCGCGGCGCACCGCGGCGGCCTCGCCGAGCTTGCGGTCGCGCCCGGCCTCGCGGCGCAGCTTGGCGAGCGTGAACGCATTGATGATGCCGTCGCCGACGCGTTCGCACACCGACAGCCAGGAGAAGCGGAAATACAGCGACAGGCCGATCGCCAGCGCGATCAGCAGGAACAGCGTGCCGCCCGTGAAGCCGAGCGCGTGCGACACGCCGCGCGCGACGGTTTCGCCGATCACGCCGCCCGGCGCACGCGGCAGCGGCACCTTCAGCGACCACATGCGCAGCGCCTCGATGCCGTCGCTCGCGAGCAGCACCAGCACGAACGCAAAGCCCTCGGCCAGCCAGCCGACCGGCCGCGCCGGTTCCTCGTCGAGCACCTCGTGACGCGTGATGCGGCGGTAGTTGGCAGCGACGCGGCGCGCCAGCAGCGCCACCAGCCAATAGGCGGAAATGCCGAACAGCAGCAGCAGGATGTCGGCCGTCCAGGCGCCGACGCGCCCGGCCCAGTTCGAGATGTGGTCGATCTGGACGGCGTGGGTCCAGCTCGGGTCGCGACGGCTGTAGCTCAGCAGCGCCATCAGCAGGAACGCGAACACCGCGACCTGGAGAATCCAGCGAATCTCGACGAACAGCCGCGACATGCGATGCGGCAGCGCCTGCGTCTGAGCCGTAAAGGGAGCTTTTGCCATGAATCCGTGTAGAGAGGGCGGCCGTGCCGGGCGGCGCCGGTCGGTCGATCGCGAATATTGTAAACGCTGGCGCGATCGGCCAAGTGTAAATGACGGTAACCGGCTGATCGAGCCCGTCTATCGGACCGATAAAAACGTCGATCCGGCAGTGCAGCAAACGCCCCTTTATAATGCGCGTCTGGTACCCATCTACGGCATCGTCCCCGGCGCGCGGATCGCGCAGCCGGCCCGCATGCCGTCCTCGCCGTTCGCCGCGTCATCCGCCCGTTCGGCCGCATTTTACGGATCCTGCACATGTCCACGTCCAAACACGCGAAAGTCCTGATTCTCGGTTCCGGCCCCGCCGGCTATACCGCCGCGGTGTACGCCGCCCGCGCCAACCTGTCGCCGCTCCTGATCACCGGCCTCGCGCAAGGCGGTCAACTGATGACCACGACCGACGTCGAAAACTGGCCGGCCGATCCGAACGGCGTGCAAGGCCCCGAACTGATGCAGCGTTTCTTCGAGCACGCCGAGCGCTTCAACACGGAAATCGTGTTCGACCACATCCACACGGCCAAGCTCGAAGAGAAACCGATCCGCCTGATCGGCGATTCGGGCGAATACACCTGCGATTCGCTGATCATCTCGACCGGCGCGTCGGCCCAATACCTCGGCCTGGCCTCGGAAGAAGCGTTCATGGGCAAGGGCGTGTCGGCCTGCGCCACCTGCGACGGCTTCTTCTACCGCAACCAGGAAGTCGCCGTGATCGGCGGCGGCAACACGGCCGTCGAGGAAGCGCTCTACCTGACCGGCATCGCCAAGAAGGTCACCGTGATCCACCGCCGCGACAAGTTCCGCGCCGAACCGATCCTGATCGATCGCCTGCTGGAGAAGGAAAAGGAAGGCAAGGTCGAGATCAAGTGGAACCACGTGCTCGACGAAGTGACCGGCGACGCCTCCGGCGTGACGGGCGTGAAGATCAAGCACACCGGCACCGGCGAAACCGAGGCGATCGCGCTGCAGGGCGTGTTCGTCGCGATCGGCCACAAGCCGAACACGGACCTGTTCCAGGGCCAGCTCGAAATGAAGGACGGCTACATCGTCACGAAGAGCGGCCTGGCCGGCAACGCCACCGCCACCAACATCCCGGGCGTGTTCGCGGCCGGCGACGTGCAGGATCACATCTACCGCCAGGCGATCACCAGCGCCGGCACGGGCTGCATGGCCGCGCTGGACGCCCAGCGCTACCTCGAAAGCCTGCACGACGGCAAGTAAGCCGGCCACGCGGCCGGGCGGCGACGCTACAATATCGCCGCCATGCGCCGCAGCCCGCTTCCGCTTTCCGAAGGCCGCTGCCCCGCGCAGCGGCCTTTTTGCATGCGCCCCCGGCCTGCCGGGCAGCGTCCCGGGCACTCCCGCCCCACTTCGATCCGTAGACCATCATGGCGAAGAACCAGCCCCATCCGAGCGACCCGGCCAAGCGCCGCGCCGCCCTCAAGCCGGCCGAACCGATCGCGCCGGCCGCTCCCATGCCCGCGCCCGGTGCGCTGAAAGGCCAGAGCCTGTCCGGCCTCGGTTCGCTGCGCGATGCGCTGAAAGGCGAATCCGAGCGGCGCGAGAAGCAGCAGGTGCAGGCCGCGCGCGAGGCGCGCGAATCCGCGGTCAACGCGAACCTGTTCCGCAACGAAATTGGCGCAATCACGCCGCTGGCCAGCGCGCCGCGCGTAAACGCGCGGCGCGCGCCGCCGCAGCCGGTGCCGCAGCAAACGCGTCTGGACGAGGAAGCCGTGCTGTCGGAAACCCTGTCCGACGAGTTCGACCCGGAAACGCTGCTCGATACCGACGAAAGCCTGTACTACCACCGCCCCGGCATCAGCCGCGAGGTCGTGCGCAAGCTGCGCAGCGGCGCGTGGATCGTGCAGTCGCAGCTCGACCTGCACGGCATGCGCCGCGACGAGGCGCGCGAGGCGCTGGCCGCCTTCATCCGCGAGGCCGGCAAGAAGGGCCTGCGCTGCCTGCGCGTAATCCACGGCAAGGGGCTCGGCTCGATCGGCAAGGAGCCGGTGCTCAAGGGCAAGGTGCGCGCGTGGCTGGTGCAGAAGGAAGAAGTGATCGCGTTCTGCGAGGCGCGCGGCAACGACGGCGGCGCCGGCGCGGTGCTGGTGCTGCTGCAACCGTTGACGGTGACGTCCGGCCATCCGGCAGAACGCGGGCTGCCGCGCGCGGCGGGCTGAAGCGCACACACGCGGTTTTCCTCGCGCAAGAACGCCCGCGCGATCGCTGCCTAAAACGAAGCGGGCCACCCGAAGGTGGCCCGTGTGTCCTGGCCGATGCCGAGCGGCGCAACCGCGCCGCCCTCACCGCGCGCCATCAAGCGATCCGCGCTTCCGTCGCCGGATCGAACACCACCGCCTTCGACACGTCGAACAGCAGCTTCAGTTGCTGCTTCGGCTGCGGGTTCGCGGCCGGGTGCACGCGGCTCACGATGCGCTTGCCGTTGACCTGCGCGAACACGTGCGTATCGGGGCCGGTCGGCTCCGTCACGTCGACGATCACGTCGATCGGCTGCAGCGTCGAGGCCTGGCCGTCGTGCGCGTTGCGCGCATCGGTGATGCGCTCGGGGCGCAGGCCGAGAATCACTTCACGACCCACGTGGCCGGCCAGCTTCGAGCGCTCGAACGGCAGGTTCAGCACGCCGCGCGTGGCGCCCGTGTCGATCTCCATGCCCACGCCGCCGCCCTGCTCGACCACCTTGCCCGTGATGAAATTCATCGGCGGCGCGCCGATGAAGCCCGCCACGAACAGGTTCGACGGCGAATCGTAGATATCCTGCGGCGCGCCGAACTGCTGCACCACGCCGTCCTTCATCACCGCGATACGGTCGCCGAGCGTCATCGCCTCGATCTGGTCGTGCGTCACGTAGACGATCGTGGTGCCCAGGCGCTGATGCAGCAGCTTGATTTCGGCGCGCATCTCGATGCGCAGCTTCGCGTCGAGGTTCGACAGCGGTTCGTCGAACAGGAACAGCGACGGGTCGCGCGCGAGCGCCCGGCCCATCGCCACGCGCTGGCGCTGGCCGCCCGACAGCTGGCCCGGCTTGCGGTCGAGCAGGTGCTCGATCTGCAGCATTGCCGAAACACGGTCGACGATCTGCTTCTGCTCGGCCTTCGGCACCTTGCGGATGGTCAGGCCGAACAGGATGTTCTCGCGCACCGTCATCGACGGATAGAGCGCGTACGACTGGAACACCATCGCGATGTCGCGATCCTTCGGCGACAGGTCGTTGACGACCTTGCCGTCGATGCGGATCTCGCCCTTCGTGACGGTTTCGAGGCCGGCGATCATGTTGAGCAGCGTCGACTTCCCGCAGCCCGAACCCCCGACCAGAATCAGGAACTGGCCGTCCTCGATGTCGATGTCGACACCCTTCAGGACCGGCACCCCGTTCGGATAGGTCTTGTACACGTCACGGATGGAAAGGCTTGCCATGCTGTGAATCCTCTGTCTCTGGTGCGGCGTCGAGCGCCGCGTCGGTTCTGCTCGCCGCGCGGGACACGCCCGCGCGACCGGTTCGTTGGTCCGGAATGGCCGGTCGTCAGCCCTTCACCGCGCCCGCCGTCAGGCCGCGCACGAAGTAGCGGCCGGCGACCACGTACACCAGCAGCGTGGGCAGCGCGGCGATGATCGCGCCGGCCATGTCGACGTTGTATTCCTTCACGCCCGTCGACGTATTCACGAGGTTGTTCAGCGCCACGGTGATCGGCATCGAATCGACGCCCGAGAACACGATGCCGAACAGGAAGTCGTTCCAGATCTGCGTGAACTGCCAGATCAGGCAGACCATGAAGATCGGCAGCGACACCGGCATCAGGATCCGCGTGAAGATCGTGAAGAAGCCGGCGCCGTCGATGCGCGCGGCCTTCACCAGCTCGGCCGGGATGCTCACGTAGAAGTTGCGGAAGAACATGGTGGTGAACGCGATGCCGTACACGACGTGCACCAGCACCAGGCCGGTGGTGGTGTTGGCGAGACCGAGATAGCCTTCGACGCGCGCCATCGGCAGCAGGATCACCTGGAACGGGATGAAGCAGCCCACCAGCAGCAGCGTGAACAGCGCGTCGACGCCACGGAAGCGCCAGTGCGTGAGCACGTAGCCGTTGAACGCGCCGATCAGCGACGAGATCAGCACGGCCGGGATCACCATCTTCAACGAGTTGAAGAAGAACGGCCGCATGCCGTCGCAGCGCACGCCGGTACAGGCCGAGCCCCAGGCCTTGAGCCAGGGGTCGATGGTCCAGCTGGTGGGCGGGGTCAGCAGGTTGCCGGTGCGCAACTGGTCGAGATCCTTGAAGGAGGTCGACAGCATCACGTACAGCGGGAACAAGAAGTAGATCGCGAACAGGATCAGCACCGCGTAAATGACGGCGCGGCTCATCGTCATCTTAGGCTGCATTGCGGGTGCTCCTCGATTCCATATACATCAGCGGCACCAGCACCGCGACGACAGTAGCCAGCATCATCACCGACGAGGCCGCGCCGACGCCGAGCTGGCCGCGATTGAACGAATAGGTATACATGAACATGGCGGGCAGCGACGACGAGGTGCCCGGGCCGCCTGCCGTCAACGCCACCACCAGGTCGAACGTCTTGATCGTGATGTGGCAGAGGATCAGCAGCACCGAGAAGAACACCGGGCGCATGCTCGGGATCACGATCTTGCGGTAGATGGTCGGCAGCGTCGCGCCGTCCACCTGGGCCGCCTTGAAGATCTCGCCGTCCACGCCGCGCAGGCCGGCCAGGAACAGCGCCATCACGAAGCCCGTGGATTGCCAGACGGCCGCGATCACCACGCAGAAGATCGCCTTGTCCGGATCGTCGAGCCAGTCGAACGAGAAGCTCGCCCAGCCCCAGTCGTGCATCACCTTCTCCAGGCCGAGGCCCGGGTTCAGGATCCACTGCCAGGCCGTGCCCGTGACGATGAACGACAGCGCCATCGGATACAGGAACACGGCGCGCAGCGCGCCTTCGTTGCGGATGCGCTGATCGAGCAGGATCGCGAGGAACAGCCCGAGCCCGACGCAGACCGCGATGAACGGAATGCCGAACCAGGCCAGATTGGCGGCCGAGGTCCACCAGACATCGTTCTGGAACAGGTCGGTGTAACGGCCGAAGCCGTCGAACGTGTAGTTGGGCAACAGTCGCGACTTGGTCAGCGACAGGTAGCCGGTAATGACGATGAAGCCGTAGATGAACACCACGGCGATCGCGATGCTGGGCGCGAGCACCAGCTTCGGTATCCAGCGATCGGCCAATGCCGAGAGCGGCGACGTGCGGCGGGCGACGTCGGCGCGGCCGGGTTCGTTTCCGCTGAGAGGGGCAGCCACTTGTTTCGACTCCTGGAACGGGGGCGCCGGCCACCTGCGAACAGGCGCGCGGCATCGGGCACGACACGGACCGGCGGCAGCCGGCCCGTTTGCGACGGCGCGGGCAAGGCGCGGGCCGTCAGCCGGCCGCGCCCCGCCCTCACCGCATTACTTCACCTTCGCGGCCTTCGCGAGGGCGGCAACCGCTGCCTTCGGATCTTCCTGCGAGTTCATGAACTTGGTCACGACATCGCTGATCGCGCCGGCGGTGGCATCGCCCTGCGCCATGCCGTGAGCGAGCGACGGCACGTAACCACCGGCCTTCAGCGCGCCCTGCTCATCCGCGTAGGACTTCTTCGCGCAGTCGTCGTACTTGTCCATCTTCACGCCCAGGCGAACCGGGATCGAGCCCTTCAGCAGGCTGAACTGCTCCTGGAAATCCGGCGTCATGATGGTCTTGGCGAGCGCGAGCTGGCCTGGCGTCGGCTTGTCCGAACCCTTCTGCTGGAAGAACACGAACGAATCGACGTTGAACGTGTAGGCCTTCGCCGTGCCCGGCACCGCCGCGCAGACGTAATCCTTGCCCGCCTTCTTGCCGGCGCCTTCGAACTCGCCCTTGGCCCAGTCGCCCATGAACTGGACGCCGGCCTTGCCGTTGATGACCATGGCCGTGGCCAGGTTCCAGTCGCGGCCGTTGCGGCCCGAGTCGAAGTAGCCCTGGATCTTGCGCACCGTGTTGAACACGTCGAGCATCTTCGGCGAGGTCAGCGTGCCCTGGTCGAGATCGACGATCGCCTTCTTGTAGAAGTCGGCGCCTTCGGACAGCACGACGTCTTCCCACAGCGTCAGGTCCTGCCACGGCTGGCCGCCCATCGCGATCGGCTGGATGCCGGCGGCCTTCATCTTGTCGGCCATCTGGAAGAATTCCGGCCAGGTCGTCGGCACCTTGCCGCCGACCTTGTCGAGCGCGGCCTTGTTGATGTACATCCAGTTCACGCGGTGCACCGAGAACGGCGCGGCCACGTAATGCCCCTTGTACTTGATGATCTTGTCGATTTCCGGCGGCAGGTTCTTGCTCCAGTCGCCCGCCACCGAATCGATGTTGACGAGCACGCCCTGGTCGGCCCAATCCTGGATCAGCGGGCCCTTGATCTGCGCGGCCGACGGTGCGTCGCCGCTGATCACCTTGGTCTTGAGCGCCGTCATGGCTGCCGCGCCCGCGCCGCCGGCCACCGCGAAGTCCTTCCACACGTAGCCCTGCTTCTGCACGTCGTCCTTCAGCACGCCGACCGCCTTCGACTCACCACCCGACGTCCACCAGTGCAGCACCGTGACGTCTTCCGCCTGCGCCGAGGCGGTGCCGATCATCAGGCCTGCGGCGCACAGCGCGCCCATCATCGCGCGAATCTTCATTGTCTATCTCCTCCGGATTGATTGAACCGACTCTTGGGGCTCCCGTTCATGCGGAAGCCGTCTTGCCAACAAGCAGCGAAACGTCGCAACCGGGATATCACGCCGCGAACGACCGGACACGGTCGGGCCGTTGCCGGCCGCGGGCGCTCAGGGACTGACTGAGTGGATCGAGATTCAAAGACTTGTCTCCTCTGATCTGATGGTTCCGGTTACGCCGCCGCGCGACGCCGAACCTCGGGGCCGTCGCGGACCGGCGCACGATGCGTTTCGCCAATGTCCTTTAACATGCGGTCTCGGCGCGCTGCCGCACCGGCCGTCCTGCTCGAAGAGCGCGCTACCCCGATGTCTCGTGTGCGCTTCTTTTTCTTCGTTCAGGTCTACCCCTTGCGGCGGATTGTAGTTAAACTACAATTCAGTGTCAAAAATATTTTTATCGCACTACGGCTCCGGTTTCCGCCGTCCGCGCCCGTCGGAACGGCCTCGCACACCGGTGTCGATAACATGCCGCGGTGCGGGCATTCCCAACCGGGCGGAGACACATGCACACCGATTCCAGCAGCTTCACCTTCGTTCTGTTCGGCGGCACCGGCGACCTGTCGATGCGCAAGATCCTGCCTGCCCTGTTCGAGGCCCACCGGGCCAACATGCTGGCCGATTCCGGGCGCATCGTCGGCGTCGCGCGCAACGACACCGATCGCGACGGCTATCACCGCTGGGTCGAGGAACACGTCAAGCCGCATGCGAAGAAGGCTGCCGGCAGCGCGTTCGACGACACCGCATGGCAGCGTTTTCTCGCACGCATCGATTACGTCAATCTCGATCTCGGCCGTCCGGAAGACTACCGCGTGCTGCGCGAGGCGATCGGTACGCTGCCGGGCACGCGGGTGTTCTATCTGGCCACCGGGCCGTCGTTGTTCGAGCCGATCTGCAAGGCGCTGGCCGGCGTGGGCCTGGACGAAGGCGCGCGCATCGTGCTGGAAAAACCGCTCGGCTACGACCTGGCCTCGTCGAACGCGATCAACGATGCAGTGGGCGAGATCTTCGCGGAAGAGCAGATCTACCGGATCGATCACTACCTCGGCAAGGAGCCGGTGCAGAACCTGCTCGCGCTGCGTTTCGGCAATGCGCTGTTCGAGCCGCTGTGGCGCCGCGACTGGGTCGAGAGCATCCAGATCACCATCGCGGAAGAGCTCGGCGTGGAAGCGCGCGGCGATTTCTACGACAACACCGGCGCGTTGCGCGACATGGTGCAGAACCACCTGTTGCAACTGCTGTCGATCGTCGCGATGGAGCCGCCCCACTCGATGGATTCGGATTCGGTCCGCAACGAGAAGCTGCGCGTGCTGCGCGCGCTCAAGCCGATCGACGCGCGCGACATCAGCAAGGTAGCGGTGCGCGGCCAGTATCACGCCGGCACCATCAAGGGCCTGCCGGTGCCCGGCTATGCGACCGAACCGGGCGTGAAGGCCGACAGCACCACCGAAACCTACGTCGCGCTGAAGGTGGAAATCGAAAACTGGCGCTGGGCCGGCGTGCCGTTCTTCCTGCGCACCGGCAAGCGGCTGGCCGATCGGGTGGCCGAGATCGTCGTCAACTTCCGCGCGGTGCCGCATTCGGCGCTCGGCCCCAATGCGCTGCGCGCCGGTGCGAACCGGCTCGTGATCCGCCTGCAGCCGAACGAAACGATCCGCCTCTATTGCCTCGCCAAGCAGCCCGGCGAAGGCATGAACCTCGCCAGCGTCCACCTCGATCTCGCCTTCGACCAGTTCTTCAAGGAAGGCCAGATGGAGGCGTACCAGCGCCTGCTGCTCGACGTGATCAACGGCCGCCTCGCGCTGTTCGTGCGACGCGACGAGCAGGAAGCCGCGTGGCGCTGGGTCGAGCCGTTGCAGACCGAATGGCAGAAAACGCTCAAGCCGCCCAAGCCGTACGCGGCGGGCACCTGGGGGCCGGCCGCCGCGAGCGCGATGCTCGCGCAGCACGGCACCTGCTGGCTCGAAGAAGAAAACTGAAACCGATGCGCAGCGCAACGCGGCCCACCCGCCGCGCCACGTCACGCCGGAGCATCCCCGCATGACCCACGAATTCGATACAAGCAGCCTGGAGGAGAAGTGATCGAGCTTCACGCTTTCGAAAGCCCGCAAGCCCAGTGCGATGCACTTGCACGGGCGGTCGGCGCGGCGCTGCAAGCGCCGCTCGCCGAGCACGCGCGGGCAACGCTCGCCGTCTCGGGCGGCACCAGCCCGCGCCCGTTCCTGCAGACGCTGTCGCACTACGCGCTCGACTGGCGCCACGTCGATGTCACCCTGGTCGACGACCGCTGGGTGGCCGACGCCGACGGCGCCAGCAACGCCCGACTGGTGCGTGACACGCTGCTGCAAAACGCGGCCGCCGGCGCGCGCTTCCTGCCGATCGTCGACACCGCCGCCACGCTCGATGCCCACGTCGCCGCGCTGAACGCGAACCCGGCGTACGCGCTGCCGAACGTCGCCGTGCTCGGCATGGGCGAGGACGGCCACACCGCCTCGATCTTCGCCGACGCCCCCGAATGGGAGCAGGCGATCACCACGCCGGCGCGCTACGTCGCCGTGCATCCGGGCGCCGCGCCGCACCCGCGCGTGAGCCTGTCGCTCGACGCGCTGCGCCGCGTCGACCGGCTGTTCCTGCTGATCTCGGGCGCGCGCAAGCGCGAGGTGCTCGAAGCCGCCACCGCCGCGCCGCAACGCAACGCGATTTCCCAACTGGCCAACGACAAGGGGACCCAGCTCGATGTCTACTGGTGCGCAAACTAAGCCGCTTGCCGGCCAGCACGCCGACGGCCCGCGCCTGCTCGCCGACGTGGGCGGCACGAACGCGCGCTTCGCGCTCGAAGTCGGCCCCGGCGAAATCACGCAGATCCGCGTGTATCCGGGCGCCGATTACCCGACGCTGACCGACGCGATCCGCAAGTATCTGAAGGACGTCAAGATCGGCCGCGTCAACCACGCCGCGATCGCCATCGCCAACCCGGTCGATGGCGACCAGGTGCAGATGACCAACCACGACTGGAGCTTCTCGATCGAGGCCACGCGCCGCGCGCTCGGCTTCGACACGCTGCTGGTGGTCAACGATTTCACCGCGCTCGCGATGGCGCTGCCGGGCCTGACCGACGCGCAGCGTCAGCAGGTCGGCGGCGGCGCGCGCCGCCAGAACAGCGTGATCGGCCTGATGGGGCCGGGCACCGGCCTCGGCCTGTCGGGGCTGATTCCGGCCGACGACCGCTGGATCGCGCTCGGCAGCGAAGGCGGCCACGCCAGCTTCGCGCCGATGGACGAGCGCGAGGATCTGGTCATGCAGTACGCGCGCAAGAAGTGGCCGCATGTGTCGTTCGAGCGCGTGTGCGCCGGGCCGGGCATCGAGGTCATCTATCGCGCGCTGGCGGCCCGCGACAAGAAGCGCGTGGCGGCCGGCGTCAGCACGCCCGAGATCGTCGATCGCGCGCATGAAGGCGATGCGCTCGCGCTCGAGGCGGTGGACGTGTTCTGCGCGATCCTCGGCACGTTCGCCGGCAACCTGGCGGTCACGCTGGGCGCGCTCGGCGGCGTGTACGTGGGCGGCGGCGTGGTGCTCAAGCTCGGCGACCTGTTCCTGAAGTCGCGCTTTCGCGAGCGCTTCGAATCCAAGGGCCGCTTCTCCGATTACTGCGCGAACATTCCGACCTACCTGATCACGGCCGATTACCCGGCGTTCCTCGGCGTCTCGGCGATCCTGGCCGAGCAACTGTCGAACCGCTCCGGCGGCGCGTCCTCGGCCGTGTTCGAGCGGATTCGCCAGATGCGCGACGCGCTCACGCCGGCCGAACGCCGCGTGGCCGATCTCGCGCTGAACCATCCGCGCTCGATCATCAACGATCCGATCATCGACATCGCCCGCAAGGCCGACGTCAGCCAGCCGACCGTGATCCGCTTCTGCCGCTCGCTCGGCTGCCAGGGCCTGTCCGACTTCAAGCTGAAGCTGGCCACCGGCCTGACCGGCACGATCCCGATGAGCCACAGCCAGGTGCATCTGGGCGACACGGCCACCGATTTCGGCGCGAAGGTGCTCGACAACACGGTGTCCGCGATCCTGCAGTTGCGCGAGCATCTGAATTTCGAGCACGTCGAGAAGGCGATCGAGATCCTCAACAGCGCGCGTCGCATCGAGTTCTACGGGCTCGGCAACTCGAACATCGTCGCGCAGGACGCGCACTACAAGTTCTTCCGCTTCGGCATCCCGACCATCGCCTACGGCGACCTGTACATGCAGGCCGCGTCGGCGGCGCTGCTCGGCAAGGGCGACGTGATCGTGGCGGTGTCGAAGTCGGGCCGCGCGCCCGAGCTGATGCGCGTGCTCGACGTCGCGATGCAGGCCGGCGCGAAGGTGATCGCGATCACCTCCAGCAACACGCCGCTCGCCAAGCGCGCGACCGTGGCGCTCGAAACCGATCACATCGAGATGCGCGAATCGCAGTTGTCGATGATCTCGCGCATCCTGCATCTGGTCATGATCGACATCCTGGCGGTGGGCGTCGCGATTCGCCGCGCCGCGCCGAATGCCGAGCTGAACCAGGCGGTGACGCAGGCCAAGGCGCGCGCGGGCGACGACGAATCGTCCGACGTGCTCGACTGGCTGAGTCACGGCGTGGCGCCGGCCGCCGCGCGCGACTGAGCGACAGCGACGGTGGCGGCCTGACCGCCGCCGCATGCAAAAAGGGCTGGCGCCCGAAGGCGCCAGCCCTTTTTCGTTGCCACGCCGAATGCCGGCGATCAGTCGCCGCGCACCGGCCGACCGTGCCAGCGCAACACGAGCCGCCGCCCGACGAAGCACAGCGCACCGGTGATCGCGATCGTCACGCCCATGCCAAACGGCGTCCCGTCGGCGAGCAAGCCCACCACCGCGCTCGCCACGGCGCCGAGCCCGAGCTGCATCGCGCCGAACAGCGCGGCCGCCGCGCCCGCGTTGTGCGGATAGCGCACCATCAGGTCGGTCGAGCAGTTCGCCGACAGCAGCCCGATCACCCCCACCACGAAGAACAGGCCGGCCACGATCGACCACAGCCCGCCGATGCCGGTCAGCGCGAAGAACGCCACGCACAACGACGCCACGGCACTGACCAGCGAGGCCGCCGCGATCAAGCGCAGCGAGCCGACCCGCGCCACGAGCCGCGTATTGATGAAGTTGCCGATCATCACGCCGAGGATGTTCATGCCGAACAGCAGGCCGTAATGCTGCGCCGACACGTGGAAATATTCGATGTAGACGAACGGCGTGGCCGTGATGTAAGTGAGCAGCGACGCGAACGCCATGCCGCCGCACAGCATGTAGCCCCACGCAATCGGGTCGGCCAGGATGCGCCCGTACGACGCGAACGAACTGAAGATCGCCGACGAGTGGCGCTTCTCCTTCGGCCAGGTCTCGGGCACCTTCAGAAACGCCGCGATCGTGCAGCCCACGCCGAACAGCGCGAGCACCACGAAGATCGTGCGCCAGCCCGCGAAGCGCAGGATCTGGCCGCCGATCAGCGGTGCGAGCAGCGGCCCCACCGAGGTGACGATCGCCACCATCGACAGCACCTTGGCCGCGTCGGCGGGCTCGTGCGCGTCGCGCGCGATCGCCCGCGACAGCACCGAGGCCGCGCCCGCGCCGAGCGCCTGCACGAAGCGCAGCACGATCAGCGCATCGATCGACGGCGCCACGAAACAGCCCGCGCCCGCCACGGTAAACAGCATGATGCCGCCGAGCAGCACCGGCCGGCGGCCGAGCGAATCGGACAGCGGCCCGTACAGCAGCATGCCGATCGAGAAGCCCGCGATGAAGCTCGTCAGCGTCCACTGCACCGCGGCGGCGCTGGTGCCGAGGCTCTCGGCCACGGCGGGCATGCTCGGCAGGTACATATCGGTGCCGATCGGGCCGCAGGCGGCCAGTGCGCCGAGCAGCATGATCAACCGGGCGTCGGGCCGGCGCCGTATTGCATTCGACATGGAAATTCTCGGCTGCGGCCGGAACTTCACGCGTGGCGACGCGCGGCCCGGCTCGGTGGACATGGCGGCGGGACAGCCGCCGTGAACGCTCGATTGTACGCGCGCCCTCTCGATCGCGATGCCGAGCCGGCCGTCGCCGGCTGCCCTGGAAGCCTTGCCGGCACGCCGGCGCAGGCGTTTCGGGTAAGCTCGCGATTCCGTGTTCGCGCACCACCCCGCCTCGTCCGGCGCCCCTCGACATGACCGCCTTCCTGCTGATCTGGAGCCCCAAAAAATGGCCCTGGCCCGAGCTGCCCGAGGTCGCCGCGCGCGTGCGCGCCGGCGAAGCGGTGCAGGATGCCTGGGGCTGCGGCTTCTCGCGCAGCATCCTGCCCGGCGACCGCGTGTTCCTGCACCGCGTCGCGCAGGAGCCGAAGGGCGTGTTCGGCTCCGGCTACGTGACGCGCGCGCCGTACGAGGTGCCCGACGCCGGCACCCGGCGCGGCTACCGGCTCTGCATCGATTTCGTCTACGACTGGCTGGTGGACGGCCACCAGGAGGTGGTGATCGCGCGCGACGCGTTGCGGGTGCGCCCGTTCTCGGTACAGACCTGGGACGCCCAGACCTCGGGCACCTCGATCAAGCCGATGGCCGAAGGCGCGCTCGAAAAGCGCTGGGCCGAGCTGACCGGCAAGCGCCGGCCGCCGCCGCTGCCGCGCTGAGGGCGGGCCACCGGCCCGACGACGCCCGCCGCTCTTCGGTACAATCTGACGATCGTTTCGTCCGCCTGGGCGCGAGCGCGGCGCCCTGCCGCGCCGGCCCGGCCGCCGCCTCTCTACGCAGGTCCTATCCATGTCGAACAACCAAACCCTCTTCGAACGCGCCCAGCTGACCATCCCGGGCGGCGTCAACTCGCCCGTGCGCGCCTTCCGGTCGGTCGGCGGCACGCCGCGCTTCGTGTCGCGCGCCCAGGGCGCGCACTTCTGGGACGCGGACGGCAAGCGCTATATCGACTACATCGGCTCGTGGGGCCCGATGATCGTCGGCCACGTCCACCCCGAGGTGCTGGCCGCCGTGCAGGCCGTGCTGGCCGACGGCTTCTCGTTCGGCGCGCCGACCGAGGCCGAAATCGAGATCGCCGAGGAAATCTGCAAGCTGGTGCCGTCGATCGAGCAGGTGCGGATGGTGTCGAGCGGCACCGAAGCCACCATGAGCGCGCTGCGTCTGGCGCGCGGCTTCACGGGCCGCAGCCGCATCGTCAAGTTCGAGGGCTGCTATCACGGCCACGCCGACAGCCTGCTGGTCAAGGCCGGCTCCGGCCTGCTGACGTTCGGCAACCCGACCTCCGCGGGCGTGCCGGCCGACATCGCCAAGCACACCACGGTGCTCGAATACAACAACGTCGCCGCGCTCGAAGAGGCCTTCACGGCGTTCGGCGACGAGATCGCCGCCGTGATCGTCGAGCCGGTGGCCGGCAACATGAACCTGGTGCGCGGCTCGCAGGCGTTCCACGACGCGCTGCGCGCGCTCTGCACCCAGCACGGCGCCGTGCTGATCTTCGACGAAGTGATGTGCGGCTTCCGCGTGGCGCTCGGCGGCGCGCAGCAGCATTACGGCATCCAGGCCGACCTGACCTGCCTCGGCAAGGTGATCGGCGGCGGCATGCCGGCTGCCGCCTTCGGCGGCCGTCGCGACATCATGGCCCACCTCGCGCCGCTCGGCGGCGTCTACCAGGCGGGCACGCTGTCGGGCAACCCGATCGCCGTCGCCGCCGGCCTCAAGACGCTGAAGCTGATCCAGGCGCCGGGCTTCTACGAAGCGCTCACGGCGCAGACCAAGCGCCTCGCCGACGGCCTCGCGGCCGAAGCGAAGGCGGCCGGCGTGCCGTTCGCGGCCGACTCGATCGGCGCGATGTTCGGCCTGTATTTCACCGACACCGTGCCGGCCAGCTTCGCCGACGTGACCAAGAGCAACATCGAGCGCTTCAACCGCTTCTTCCATCTGATGCTCGACGAGGGCGTCTATTTCGCGCCGTCGGCCTACGAGGCCGGCTTCGTGTCGAGCGTGCACGACGACGCCGTGATCGACGAGACGCTCGCCGCCGCGCGCCGCGCGTTCGCCGCGCTCGCGGCCTGACCCTCTCGACCCGGAGACGCGATGTTCTCGGAAACTGATTTCGCGCACATGCAGCGCGCGCTCGATCTGGCGTCGCGCGGGATGTACACCACCACGCCGAACCCGCGCGTCGGCTGCGTGATCGTCAAGGACGGCGCGGTGATCGGCGAAGGCCACACCCAGCCGGCCGGGCAGGATCACGCCGAGGTGCAGGCCATGAAGGACGCGCGCTCGCGCGGCCACGACCTGCGCGGCGCGACCGTCTACGTGACGCTCGAACCGTGCAGCCATTTCGGCCGCACGCCGCCATGCGCGCTCGGGCTGATCGACGCGCGCGTCGGCAGGGTGATCGCCGCGATGGAAGACCCGAACCCGCAGGTGTCCGGCAAGGGGCTCGGCATGCTGCGCGACGCCGGCATCGAAGTGCGCTGCGGGCTGCTGTCCCAGGAAGCGCGCGAGATGAACATCGGCTTCGTGTCGCGCATGACGCGCGGCCAGCCGTGGGTGCGCATGAAGAGCGCCGCGTCGCTCGACGGCCGCACCGCGCTGCCGGGCGGCGAAAGCCAATGGATCACCGGCGAGGCCGCGCGCGCCGACGGCCACGCGTGGCGCGCACGCGCCTGCGCGATCCTGACCGGCATCGGCACCGTGCGCGAGGACGATCCGCAATTGACCGTGCGCGGCATCGATACGCCACGCCAGCCGCTGCGCGTGCTGATCGACAGCCGGCTCGAGATCCCGCTCGATGCGAAGCTGATGAGCGGCGCGCCGATCCTGATCTTCTGCGGTGCGCTCGATGCGGCCGGCGAAGGCCGCGCGGCCGCGCTGCGCGACCGCGGCGCCGAGGTCGTGCCGCTGGCCGACGTCAACGGCAAGGTCGATTTGCCCGCCATGCTGGCCATGCTCGGCAAGCGCGGCATCAACGAGCTGCATGTCGAGGCCGGCCACAAGCTGAACGGCTCGCTGCTGCGCGAGGGCTGCGTGGACGAATTGCTCGTCTATCTCGCACCCACCCTGCTCGGCGACAACGCCGCCGGCATGTTCAACCTGGTCGCGCCGGCCACGCTGGCCCAGCGCACCACGCTGCAATTCCATACCCTCGACCGGATCGGCGACGACCTGCGCATTCTCGCGCGCTTCGTCGCGCCTTCGGCTCACTGAACCTGCTCACGGAAATCACACGATGTTCACCGGAATCGTCGCGGCGGTCGGCCGCATTGAAACCATCGAAGCGCTCGGCACCGAAGCCGATGCCGGCGTTCGGCTGATTGTGCAGGCGGGCGGCCTCGATCTTGGCGACGTCGCGCTCGGCGACAGCATCGCGATGCAGGGCGCCTGCATGACGGCCATCGCCACCACGGCCGACACGTTCACCGTCGACGTGTCGCGCGAGAGCCTGAACCGCACCGTCGGCCTGACCGAGGCCGGCGAAGTGAACCTGGAAAAGGCGCTGCGCGCGCACGACCGGCTCGGCGGCCATATCGTATCGGGCCACGTGGACGGGCTCGGCACCGTGACGCATTTCGCGCCGGTCGGCGAATCGCACGAGCTGCGCGTGCTGGCGCCGAAGGAGCTCGGCAAGTATCTGGCCTACAAGGGCTCGATCACGGTCAACGGCGTGAGCCTGACCGTCAACGCCGTGACCGACCGCGAGGACGGCTGCGAATTCTCGATCAACCTGATTCCGCATACGGTGGAGGTCACGACGTTGCGGCATCTGAAGGCGGGGGTGAAGGTGAATCTCGAGATCGACATGATTGCGCGGTATGTGGAGCGGATGTTGGGGGCGGAACAAAACGCCTCCAAGGCCCTGCTGCGAAATTAGGTCGGAGATGCATTTCAGCCACGACGCGTTGGAGAAGGCTCGCAGCCTGGCAGCAAGCAAGTGTCTGTCAACGTATGCATGAATGCTGCTGGCCGAAGATTTGTCGCGAGCGCCAGTCGATAGCCCATCGATTCGCGCCGTGCCGGTGGAAAAACAGGGCTCCGAACCCGACCGGCACAGGGTCAGCAGCAGTCATCCATTCATAGGCCAATGGGCACGGCATTCCGCTCGCTGCCAACCTGCCCGGCGCAAACCACACCATGACGTCAACTTGCTTGATGCGCTGGTCGAGGCCGTCCTGCATATTCGAGACAAGCGAGAGCGGCCATCGCATAAGCCGCAAATAATTGTTTAGGGTGATAGAGCTACAGCCCCGAGCCACATCGGCAGAATTTGCAAGAACACGGCCCCCTGCTTGCAAAAACCGGCTCGCTTCACCGCTATGGCCTGTGAAAAACGCATTGGCGCGCCGAGCACTCGATTGCCCGGCTTCATCCTTTCGGTGGCCCAAAATTTCTACGAGCATCGTGCTCATTTTCACGAAACCCGACTATCTCCGGTTTGCACCTTGATTTACTAGACACACATCAAATTGCAAGGTGTTTTATCCTCGCGCTGCCACGCCAGCATTGTCAGAAAATTCCTAAACATATCTATCTCACAGATTAAAAAATTCGGGATGCTCTTATAGACGGAGCCAGGGTCTCCATGTCAAATTAATCGATTCTTTGGAGCCTCCGGCATGCTTCATATTGAAGAGCGACAGGACATTAAGGCAAATTTCGCGATTAACACAGCGCATTTGTTTGCGACCATTGGTTCGATTACCCAACGAGATGAGTTGATTACGATCCCAACAGGCGGTTTAACAGTCCTCGGGCCAGCATTTCAGACGACGTGAGCGAATCCGCAATTACCGATGGCAAATCGTTCGCGCTTGTCTGTCGTCCACTGAACACCGAATCACACCAACATCATCATAGACGAGCGCTAGCGAGAAGGCGTGGCGTTGTCCATTGTCTTCGCAGTAGTCGAGCGCTCGACCCGGGTTCGCTGACGGAGGGCAAATGATCCGATATTTCCTTGCGAAAGGTGACCGTGCCGGTAATGCCGTGATCATCGAGGGGTTGCCGGACTGCAGTTGCTCGAATCCACCTCCGTCCGTGCAAATCGCCACGCTCTACATGAAGACATATTGCACTGCGTGCAAACAGGAAGGGATCGTCGCGCCGAAAGGGCCGCGCTGGCCCGGTACGGCGTCCAATGGAAAGCCGTGGGCGCTGAGTGGCGACATCAACGTGTGTGGTTGTGAGCCTGCACCTGTCTTTTACGCCGTGCGTGGCATGACGATGAGTTTCAACGCCGAAGAAGTCGCGCGATCGACTACTCCCCCTGCTCGCATGAGCAGCGGCGTCGCCGCCACCTCGTCCGCATTAGATAAGGCTCGGTACGTGGCCCGGTTTATCGTGCGGGATAGCGCGACCGGGAAGCCGTTGGCCAATCGCGATTTCGTGGCTGACGTAGGGGGTATCCAGCGATCTGGAAAGACCGACGGGCAGGGTCACGCGAAGGTCGTGACCAATGGCGAACAGTCAGTAAGCATCCACGTCTTTTTTTCGTCGCCAAAGCGCGATCTGAAACCTCGCCAAGGAGCCTAGTCGTGGCCGCGGACTACAACATTGAACACTGGACATCGGCACCAATCGTACTGGAAGGCGGCAAGAACAACGCTATCTCGATCCCTGTTAATGACCGTGCAGCAACGCGGCAGGCAATTATCACGACGCTCGCGCGCAAAGGCCATAAGCTCATCGAACGGTCAAGCTGGCACGCGGAGGCACCGCGCGCCGCCATGCGAGAAAGTCATTGGGATTATCAAGATATAGTGATTCACCACGCCGGTCGGAGCTATTCGTGTGGCGCTCCATCGATGACGGAAATACAACGCGCGCAGCGCGACGACATGAGGCGATCGATACCGTTCGATGACATAGGCTACCACTACGCCATTTCCTGCCAGGGCGTGATCTATGAAGGTCGAGATATCCGATACGTCGGCGAACACGTCAGTGGCGGAAATACCGGAAAGGTCGGCATCGTTCTTTTGGCGGATCTTGTAAAGGCGGGCGAGGCTTATGAACAGGAATACAAGGACATGTCGCTAGGGCAGCGGATAAAAGCGTTGCCGCAGATCCTCGTTGACAGATTGGTCATCAATCACGACAAGCCAACGGAGCCGCAGGTCAAGGCGCTAGGTACCTTGTCGGAAGTACTCAAGGAGTTTTTCAATATCACGCGCCTGGGCGGCCACCGCGAATATCAGATGCTCACCAACGGCAACGGGCGAGCATGCCCCGGCGATCTTGGCATGACTATCGTGAAGTCGATGCGGTCGCAACTGGGGTTGTCAGCGCCGAACAAATGAGAGCACCCACCCGGTTAGGTCGTTAATGATGTAGGTGCGAGATGCCAGGCGATCCTGAATCAATCGGCACCTAGCATCTTTGTCCGTGCCAAGAGGCGGGTGCTGCGCACCCGCCTTTGCTTCGATGTAATCGAACCATGCCGAGCCGTCGCCGGCGGCGTAGTCCAGACCGATTCGATCTCCGAAACTGTTTTCACGCTCCGTCGAGAAATAATGCGCCTCGATGTCGTTGAACCATGCATCGCTGCACGGCTGCGATGCCGGCGCGCCTGGTATCCGAAATGCCATGAGAATCAGCAAGAGCGCACCCGTGACAATGGCGATAAAGCCAAATTTGAAAAAACGCATATTCCGGTTGATTCAGTGCGGTTGGAGAGCTTCGGCAGCTACGTTGTCGGCCACGTATAAATGGCAATGAGGAATTTCATTGGACGCTTTTGAATATCACTGCGTGCTTATGATTGCCGGCGGGTGCAGCTTTGGCATCGGCCAGCTTGCCAACATTGCCGTCGTGCCGGAAAGCGACGCATCCCGATGGTAGTCCGTCACCATGATTGGGGGCAAGGCTGAACAGGACCGAGCAGTCCCATGTGCAATATCGACGCAGACGCATCGCCGCGAGCAGCGGCATTGATGCGTCAGGTAGCGATGAATCAGTTTCTTTGCTGGCCTTATCGCTGCCTCGGTCCCAGGACAAGCTCTTCACCTCTCCCCCGCCATTTCCCTCGTCTCAACAATCTGTCATTAGAATACGGGCCTCGGGCGCTCGGGCCGGCGCCTTCCCGGACGCAATCCGTCCGCCCCGCGCGCCATCGGCAGCGCGGGCGGCGGCCGTCCTGATCACCGCTTCCGAGGCAACGCCAAGGCGGTTCCGGCCGATATAACAAGCAGTCAACGCATACGGTTACGAATCATGGGAATCCAGCAGCACCAGAAACGGGTGCCGATCGGCGGCCTCGCGTTTCGGGGCAGCGCGTTCGCCGCGCTCCTGATCGCGATGCACGGCGTCGCCCGCGCGGACTGCATCGACGACGCCGCCGCGTTCGAACACGTCAGCGTCGGCCTGATGCGCGCCATCGCGCAGGTCGAATCGGGCACGCGCACCAACGTCATCAACACCAACAGCAACGGCACGACCGATATCGGTCTGATGCAGATCAACAGCTCGTGGCTGCCACGGCTGGCGCGTGAAGGCATCACCGAGCAGAGCCTGCTCGATCCGTGCACCAACGCCTACGTCGGCGCGTGGATCCTCTCGCAGAACATCCGGCAATACGGCCCGACCTGGAATGCCGTCGGTGCCTACAATGCGAGCTCGCCGGACAAGCGGCTCGCCTACGCGCAGAAGGTGTACGACACCGCGCAATCCATCTCCAGCACGCAGGACGCGTCCATGCCCATCCTCCCGCCCTCGTTCACGCCGCCGCAAACCTACAACCCGTTCGCGAGCCTCAACGTCCAGCAGGTCAAGGTTGCGCCGCAGGGCGCGGCGGCAGCGGCGGCCGCCGCGCGCAGGCCGGGAAGCCCCGGCGGCCCGGCCACCGCCGTGATCGCGGCATCCGCGCCCGGCGCCTACAACTTCGGCTGGGCCGTCACCGGCGCGGACGACGCCAAGCCGGTTCAGGTGTTCGACGACGGCGCGAAGATCTACGTGCAGTTCGCCGACATGAAGCGCATTCCGGCGATCTTCGCGGATACGCCGCGCGGCCGCGTGGTCCTGCGCTGGGAAGCGCAGCCGCCCTACGCGGTGATCGCGTCGCTCGAATCGAAGCTGGTGTTCCAGATCGGCCCGGCCGAAGCAATCGCGCAGCGTTCGGCAGCCGGCGACGCCACCAAGCCGGGTAAGCCCGGCACGCCGCCGTTGCAGGCCGGCGCGCCCGCGGCACCCACCGCCACGGCGGCAGCCGCCGCCACCGCCGTGGCCGGCAAGAGCCCGGCCGCCGTCGATCCGGCCGCCGCGCGCAAGGCGTCCACCAGCGCGCTGTGGTACCTGTCGGTGCCGTCGACGGCACCAGCCACACGCGCCGTGGCCGATACGACGCCGGCGCCCGCTGCCCCCGCAACGCCGGCTGCGCCCGCCATCGAAGCGGCGAACACGGCCACCAGCGCTCCCTCGAAAGCCGCCCCCGCAGCAGCAACCCCTCCCACGCCGGCCGACACCGCCGCCTCGCGCAAGGCAGCCGCCGACGCACTGTTCTACATGACAAAGTAAGACGCACGACGCAAGGCCGCTTCTCCAGCGTCCTTGCGTTGTACTTTCAACCGTCCGACATCGTCATTTCTGCATTTTCATTTCATATAATCATTGGCAATCGTCAGCATTGCCAACTATTGTGTCGCGCAGTTTCGCATTGCTTCCCCCACCATCCCGGAATCGCAAAAACACCATTTTCCCCGGCGTTTTCTCGTGATTTCTCAGACCTGCATGTCATCCCGCTCATCGCAAGCGCGGGTGTTCCCCTGCAAGCCGAAATTCCGCAGCGGGATTACACTTCGGTGCAGCTGCCCCGGCATCATTCAAAGAGGCATGAAACACGTTCCCCAATAGGAGACACGGCTTCATATGAAAAACATAACAATTCGCCAACTCAAGACTTTCGAAAGCGTTGCGCGCAATTTGAGCTTTTCGCGTGCGGCCGAAGATCTGCATCTGACGCAGCCCGCCGTCTCGATGCAGATCAAGCAGATGGAGGATCACGCCGGCGTGTCGCTGTTCAGCCATGTCGGCAAGCGCATCGCGCTGACCGATGCCGGCGAGCTGATGCTGCGTCACAGCCTCGCGATCCTCGCCGATCTGAAAGCCGCCGAGCAATCGTTCGCCACCCTGAAGACGGGCAGCGCGCAGCGCCTGCGCGTCGGCCTGATCACCTCGTGCAGCTACTTCTTCCCGCAGCTGATCGGCGCCTTCATGCAGCAGAAGCCCGGCGTCGATCTCGACATGTCGGTGCGCAGCCGCGACCAGTTGGTCGCCCAGTTGCGCAGCGATAGTCTCGATCTCGCGGTGATGGTGCAGGCGCCGGACGACGCCGCCATCGTCGCCGAGCCGTTCGCGCCGAATCCGTTCGTGCTGGTGGCGACGCCCGATCATCCGCTGGCCGGCGTGCGCGACATCGCCCGCTCGCGCATCGCTCAGGAGTGCCTGCTGGTGCGCGAAAGCGGCACCGACACGCGCAGCGCCGCCGACGACAGCTTTCGCGGCCAACCGTACGCCCCGCGCTTCATGGAGATCGGCTGCGCCGAGGCAATCAAGCAATCGGTGATGGCCGGCATGGGCATCAGCCTGCTGCCGAAGCAGACGGTTCAATCCGAACTGCGCGCCGGCCTGCTCGCGGTGCTCGACGTGCAAGGCTTTCCGCGCAAGCGCAACTGGTGCGTGGTCCATCGCGCCGACCGCCATCTGCCGCCGGCGGCCGTCCATTTCCGCGAATTCCTTCTGACCGAAGGCAGCGCGCGGCTCGAACACATCACGGGGATCGACAAGGTGCAGGCTGACATGGCGCTTCGACGCTCCGCTTATGCTTCGGGGCCGGCGCGGCCCGTCGCGAGTACGGCGAGCCTCGACGTCGCGCTGCGCACCCGCGCCCTGTTACGCGACGACAGCCTGCCAGACCAGGGCGATATTCAAGGCGAGAATCACGGCGGTGGCGAAGCCCGCCACGACGACAATCTTGCGGCTCGCGGCAAAACTGCCCATCACTGAACGACGCGACGACAGCACCACGAGGGCGATCAGCGGCACCGGCAACACGATGCTGAGCACGATCTGGCTGTCGATCATCGCGTGCATCGGGTCGCAGGTCAGGCACACGATCACGGCCGGCACGATGGTGATCAGGCGACGCACCATGACCGGCGTGCGAAAGCCCACGAAGCCCTGCATGATGTTCTGCCCGGCCATGGTGCCCACCACCGAGCTGGAGATGCCCGAGGCCAGCAGCGAAACGAGAAACAGCACGCCGGCACCGGCGCCGAGCACGGGCGTCAGCGTGTGATACGCCGCCGCGATGTCGGCAATGCCGGGCGCGCTCTTGCTGAACACCGATGCGGACATCGCCACCATCGCCATGTTCACGAACCCGGCCAAGCCCAGCGCGATCAATACCTCGCGATTCGAGAAGCGCACCAGGCGGCGGCGTTGATAGTCGTTGCGTGCCGGCGCGCGGTTCTGCGTCAATCCGGAGTGCAGATAAATCGTGTGCGGCATGATGGTCGCGCCGACGATTCCCACGGCCAGCATCAGTGCCTGGCTGCCGTGCAGTTGCGGCACGAAGGTATGAAAGATCGCCGCATGCCAATCGGGCGGCGCGATGAACAGCTCGCCCAGATAGCTGAGGCCGATCACGGCGATGAACGCGCCGATCACCAGTTCGAGCGGGCGAAAGCCCTTCTTGTCGAGCGACAGGATGCCCACCGTCACGATGCCGGTGATCAGCAGCCCCCAGGCCAGCGCGAGATGAAACAGCAGCGAGATGCCCATCGCCGCGCCCATGAATTCGGCCAGGTCGGTGGCGATCGCGGCGATCTCGGAGCCGATCCACATGGCGATCACGAGCGGCTTCGGGAATTCGTCGCGGCACACTTCGGCCAGGCTGCGGCCGGTCACGATGCCGAGCTTGGCGGACATCGCCTGGAACAGCATCGCCACCAGCGACGACAGCATCACCACCCACAGCAGGTCATAGCCATAGGTGGAGCCGGCCTGGATATTGGTGGCGAAGTTGCCCGGGTCCATATAGCCGACCGAGGCGATCACCGCCGGCCCCGCGAACGGCAGCAGCGCGCGCAGGCCGCGCCGTTCGTTGTCGAGCGTGTCGCGCATCGCCGAGACGGCGTCGGCGGTCGTCGTGCCGGACAAGGCCTGGCTGGCGGTGCGTTTGAGTGCCATCGGCATGGTGAGAGCCTCTTGCGAATTCTTGCGAATGTGCTGGATTTCGATAACGACAAACAACGAGGAAGCGGGCAGCCGCGCGTCGTGCGGCAGGCGTCGAGCCTGCGCGCACGCGCACGTCACCTCAGGCGAGCACGTCGCGCCGGTCCTTCAGGCGGTGGATCGCATCGAGCGTCTCGTCATCGACGCGCAGATGCTCGCGCAGCAACTGTCTCGGCACGTTCGCCAGCCATTGCGACAGCGTGATCTCCGAGAAGTGATCCGACTTGAAGATCTCGAGGAACACCAGGTCTTCCTTGCCGGTGTTCTTGATGTAGTGGCCGAGATTTTTCTCGACGTAACCCACATCGCCCGGGTTGAAGTCCACCGTTTGCGCGGCCGGCCCGGTGTTGAACACCGTCATGCGCGCCGAGCCCTTGATGAAGTACTGCCATTCGTCGTTGTCCGGGTGCCAGTGCATTTCGCGCAGGCCGCCCGGCTTGACCGTCACGAGCGCCGCGGCCACCGTCTTCGACACCGGGAAGTTGCGGCTGTCGACGATGCGCACTTCGCCGCCGGCATTCGAGATCGTCGGCGCCATCGCGCCCATGCGGAAGATGAACGGATGATCGGGGCGACCGGCCGGCGATGCGCAGTAGGCCTGATCGGCGGCGAGCGGGCCGGCCTTCGCGCCTTGATAGATCCACAGCTGTTCGAGCGGGATCTCCTTGAACTTCTCGGCCGGCACGCCGAAGTTCTGCGCGAGGATGTCCGGCGGCGTGTGGGCGAACCAGTCGGACACCATCAACGTGTTGAATTCGCCCGACGAGCCGTTATCGAAGGCCAGCACGAATTCGCCGCCGTTGTCGCCCAGGCCCTGCAGCGAGTGCGGCAGGCCCGGCGGGAAATACCAGATGTCGCCGGCCGCCACGTCGGCCACTTCGGCGCGGCCCTTGGTGTCGATGGTGGTCACGCGCACCTGGCCGCTGACCATGATCGCCCACTCGGCCTGCTGGTGCCAATGCAGTTCGCGCACGCCGCCCGGCCCGAGGCGCATGTTCACGCCGGCGATGTCCTTCGAGATCGGGAACGCCTTGGTGGTCACTTCGCGCGCCCAGCCGCCGGCCTGGATACGCTTGTGGGCGAGGTTGAACGAGGCCCACGGAATCGGCATGCCGCCGACGTCGGTCGCGGGCGGATTGTTGAACGACGGCAGCACGTCGCGCAGTTGCGGATTCTGCGGGCCGGGCTCGGACAGCGCGGCCGGCGTGGAGTTGATCGCGCCTTGCGGCGGCGTGTCGGGGTTGCCGAATTCGGCGGCCTTGGCGGCCACCGCGGCACCCATCGCGACGGCCCCTGCTGCCGCGCCGACCAGCACACTGCGACGTTTCATATCGGTCATGCTCTGTTCTCCTGAATATCTTTTCCTGATGAGGATCGGCTCTCGCGGCGCTTGGCACGCGGCGCTGTCGATCGATCGGAACCTTGCTGTCTGCTCCGTGACGCCAATACTAGGGACGCAAGCTCAGGATGAACAATCAGGAATTCTTGGCGAGTGCATAAGCAGGTTTGATGGATCGCCGCGCCGATCGCACCTAGGATTTGCGCATGCGCCGGTGTTCGAACCGGTGCAACGCGCGGTTCAATTCAAACGGAAGCAAACGCAAGGAGTGTGAACATGGGTAGCCTCAGCATGACGCATTGGCTGATCGTCCTGGCGATCGTGTCGCTGGTGTTCGGAACGAAGAAACTGCGCAGCCTCGGCACCGATCTGGGCGGCGCGATCAAGGGCTTCAAGGAGGGGATCAAGGAAGACGAAGCGGCGGCCGCACCCGAGGCGCTCGCGCAGGCGGCCGTCTCGAACGACGCCGCGCTGGACGTTCAGGCGAAGCGCCCGGTCGCGCAATCCTGAACGCGGCGCGCAGGCGCCAGGCGCATCACGAGATGCATCACGGCTGCTTCGCCGTCAGCAGTTCCACGCCGAAGCCGACAAACACGAGGCCGGTCGTGCGCCGCATCGCCGCCACCGCGCGGCTCGCGCGCAGGCGCCCGTGCAGATGGCGCACGCCGGTCGAATAGATCGCGTGCACCACCAGCACCGTCAGCGCGATGGTCAGGTACATCTCGGTGAACTGCAGCGGCAGCGAGCATTGATGATCGACGAACTGCGGCATGAACGCGGACAGGAAGATCATCGTCTTCGGGTTGCTGCCGGCCACGATCATCGATTCGCGCAGCAGCCGCCAGCGGCTGACCGGCACGGCCGTGCCCGGCGCGCCGCCCGCATCGGCGCCGGCGGCCACGGGGCGCCCGGCGTCGCGCCATTGCCGGATGCCGATGAAGATCAGATAGGCCGCCCCGGCCAGCTTCAGCGCGATGAACAGCGGCGGCATGGCGGCCAGGATCGCGCCGACGCCGAGCGCCACCAGCGACACCACCACCAGTTGCACGAACAGGTTGCCGGCGATCGACACGACCGTGCCGCGCGCGCCGTGACGCACCGTGTTGCGGATCACGAGCAGCACGTTCGGGCCGGGCGTCAGCGTGGTCAGCAGATAGGCGAAGGCGAACAGCAGCCAGGTGTGGGCGGACATCGACATCTCCGGAAGGCGAATGGGCGGGAATGGTGGGGCCGGAACAGCCGCGACGGGCCGGCAAGGCCGCCAGCGCCGATCATGCCACGCCGGCGCGGGACGCGCGCCGCCGCCCGACACCGCGCTCGCGCGGCCCACGAAAGCCGGTGCGCGGGCCGGCCGGCGCCGTGGCCCCATCAGCGGCCTCACGCGCGGCCCGTCACGCGACCCCACGCGGCCCGATTTCCAAGGCAGCCGGCCCGCCGTGACGTAAAATAGCGCTTTTCCCCAGCGGACTCCCTTTTTCCGATATGAAGCTCGCCTCCACGCCCGACATCATCGCCGAGCTGAAAGCCGGCCGCATGGTGATCCTCGTCGACGAGGAAGACCGCGAAAACGAAGGCGACCTGATCCTCGCCGCCGATTTCGTCACGCCGGAAGCGATCAACTTCATGGCCCGCTACGGCCGCGGCCTGATCTGCCTGACGCTGACGCAGGAACGCTGCAAGCACCTGAACCTGCCGCTGATGACCTACCGCAACGGCACGCAGTACGGCACCGCGTTCACGGTCAGCATCGAGGCGGCCGAAGGCGTCACCACCGGCATCTCGGCGGCGGACCGTTCGCATACCATCGCCACGGCCGTCGCACGCGACACGCGCGCCGACCAGATCGTCCAGCCGGGCCACGTGTTCCCGATCATGGCGCAACCGGGCGGCGTGCTGGTGCGCGCCGGCCATACCGAAGCCGGTTGCGACCTGACGGCGCTCGCGGGCCTCACGCCGGCCGCCGTGATCTGCGAAGTGATCAAGGACGACGGCTCGATGGCGCGCCTGCCCGACCTGATCGCGTTCGGCGAGCAGCATGGCATCCTGATCGGCACGATCGCCGACCTGATCCATTACCGCAGCCGCACCGAATCGATCGTCGAGCGCGTGGCCGAGCGCACCATGCAAACGGCCCACGGCGCGTTCCAGGCCGTGCTGTACCGCGACAAGCCCACCGGCTCGCCGCACATCGCGCTGGTGCGCGGCACGCCCTCGCCCGACGTCGACACGCCGGTGCGCGTGCACGAGCCGCTGTCGGTGCTCGACCTGCTCGAAACGAGCACCTCCACGCACTCGTGGACGCTCGACGCCGCGATGAAGGAAATCGCCGCGCGCGACCTCGGCGCGGTGGTGCTGCTCAATTGCGGCGACAACAAGGAGCATCTCGTCGACGTGTTCCGCGCGTTCGACGAGGAAGAAAAGGCCGCGGTGCTCAAGCGCCGCCCGGTCGATTTCAAGACGTTCGGCATCGGCGCGCAAATTCTGCGCGACGTCGGCGTCGGCAAGATGCAGGTGCTCGCGAACCCGCGCAAGCTCGGCAGCATGTCGGGCTGGGGTCTCGAAGTGACGGGCTTCGTGCCGATGCCTGGCGGCGCGGCGTCCGAGGTCTGAGTTCCACGCAACCGACTGACCCGCCGCTCCCAACCACGCTGAACCCAACCACGGAATGAACATGGAAATCGGACAATACCAACCGAATCACGAGGGTGAAGGCCTGCGCATCGGCATCGTGCAGTCGCGCTTCAACGAGCCCGTCTGCAACGGCCTGGCCGATGCGTGCGTCGAGGAGCTCGAACGCCTCGGCGTGACCGGCGAAGACGTGCTGCTGGTCACCGTGCCCGGTGCGCTCGAAATCCCGCTGGCGCTGCAAAAGCTGGCCGAAAGCAACCAATTCGATGCGCTGATCGCGCTCGGCGCCGTGATCCGCGGCGAAACCTACCACTTCGAACTCGTCTCGAACGAAAGCGGCGCCGGCATCTCGCGCATCGCGCTCGATTTCAACACGCCGATCGCCAACGCCGTGCTGACCACCGAGAACGACGAGCAGGCCATCGCCCGCATGACCGAAAAAGGCCGCGACGCGGCCCGCACGGCCGTCGAGATGGCCAACCTCACGATGACGCTCGACCAATTGAGCGACGACGAGGAAGAAGAGGACGAAGACGAAGAAGAGGAAAACGAATGAAGAAGAGTGCACGCCGACAATCGCGCGAACTGGCGACGCAGGGCCTGTATCAATGGCTGCTGTCGAACGCGTCCACCGGCGAGATCGACGCGCAGTTGCGCGGCGCGCAGGGTTACGACAAGGCCGACCGCGAACTGCTTGAAACCATCCTGTACGGCGTGATCCGCGAACACGTGGATCTCGCCGCCGCGCTGACGCCGAATCTCGATCGCCCGATCGAGCAACTGTCGCCCGTCGAACGCGCGGTGCTGCTGGCCGCGACGTTCGAGCTGAAGCATCAGATCGAAACGCCGTACCGCGTCATCATCAACGAGGCCGTGGAGTTGACCAAGACGTTCGGCGGCTCGGACGGCTACAAGTACGTCAATGGCGTACTCGACAAGCTGGCCGTCAAGCTGCGCCCGGACGAAGCCGTCGCGCGCCGCTGATAATTGATATCCGCCGAAAGGCACTCCCGCGGGCGCTACGGCGCCCGCCCTCTTTTCCACTTCTGGTTTTCTCCGCCATGAATACTGCCGCCGAATCGCTGATCCGGCTGGCGTCGCGCGTCGACGCGATCCAGCCGTTCCATGTGATGGAAGTCGTCAAGCAGGCCGCGCTGCTCGAACAAGCGGGCCGCGACGTGATCCACATGAGCATCGGCGAGCCGGATTTCACGGCGCCGGAGCCAGTGATCGAAGCGGCCGCCGCCGCGATGCGGCGCGGCGTGACGCAATACACCAGCGCGCTCGGCATCGCGCCGCTGCGCGAGGCGATTGCCGCGCACTACCTGCGCACCTACGGCCTGACGATCGCGCCCGAGCGCATCGTCGTGACGGCCGGCGCGTCTGCCGCGCTGCTGCTGGCCTGCCTGGCGCTGGTCGGCCGTGACGACGAAGTGCTGATGCCGGACCCGTCGTACCCGTGCAACCGCCACTTCGTGGCCGCCGCCGAAGGCCGGCCGGTGCTGGTGCCGAGTGGCCCCGAAGCGCGCTTCCAGCTCACCGCCGACGACGTGCGCGAACGCTGGGGCGACCGCACGCGCGGCGTGCTGCTCGCCTCGCCGTCGAACCCGACCGGCACCTCGCTCGCGCCCGACGAACTCGGCCGGATTCTCGGCGCCGTACGCGAGCACGGCGGCTTCGCGATCATCGACGAGATCTACCAGGGCCTCAGCTACGACGGCCCGCCCGTCTCGGCGCTGTCGTTCAGCGACGACGCGATCACCGTCAACAGCTTCTCGAAGTACTTCAACATGACAGGCTGGCGGCTCGGCTGGCTGGTGGTGCCGCCGGCGCTGGTCGGCGTGTTCGAGAAACTGGCGCAGAACCTGTTCATCTGCGCCTCGGCGCTGGCCCAGCACGCGGCGCTGGCCTGCTTCGAGGCCGATACGCTGGCCATCTACGAAACGCGCCGCCTCGAATTCATGCGCCGCCGCGACTACATCGTGCCGGCGCTCGAATCGCTAGGTTTCGAAGTGCCCGTGAAGCCGGACGGCGCGTTCTATGTATACGCACGCTGCGGCAAGGTGGCGCATCCGGCCGCCAGCGACAGCGCGAAGCTCGTCGATGCGATGCTGCAGGACGCGGGCGTGGTGCTGGTGCCGGGGATGGATTTCGGTTCGCATGCGCCGCGCAACTATATCCGGCTCTCGTATGCCACCGCCTACGGGCGGATCGAGGAAGCCGTCGCGCGATTGCGGACGCTGTTCGGCGGCTGAACGCCACCGACCCGGCGAAACAGAAAGTTGCAATTGGCGGGACAAAGTAAAACGGGGCGCTCGACAGCGCCCCGTTTTTCATGACTGCGGCAACCCGCGATCAGGTTCCGACTTCCGACGAGCCATCGTGCTTCACGCCCGTCTCGGCGCTGGCGTCGGCTTGCGGCGGTGCGGCCGGCTTCGGTTCGGCCGGTGCGCCGGCCTTGATCGTGAGCGGGTGCGCGCCGTCGAGCGTGGCTTGCACGCGCTTCGGGGCCGCGGTGGAGGCCGTCGTCGTGACCGGCGTCGACAGCAGCGGCGCGTAGATCGACACATTGCGGCCGCGCGACACATCGCGCAGGCGGGCGCGTTCGCCGAGCACCTTGGCGCTGTAGCCGCCGTCGTCCGGGCCGGTCACGCCGTTGTAGAGGCGCAGGCCGCCCTGCAGCGAGCCGCCGCGGGCGATGCAGTCCTTCAACACCAGCGCGCCGACCTGCAGGTTGACCACGGGGCGCAGCGCCGCGTCGGTGCCGCCCGCGTATTCGAACTTGTCGGAATGGATCTTCGACATCACCTGCATCAGGCCCTGGGCGCCGGCGCCGCTTTCGGCGTACGGGTTGAAGCCCGATTCGATCGCCATCACCGACAGCAGCAGCAAGGGATCGAGGCCGACATCGCGGCCGGTGTCGAACGCGGCCGTCACGAGCCGGCCGACCGCCTCCTGGGCGACGTGATAGCGACGCGCGAGATAGGTGGCGACGAGCGCCTGCTCGCGGCTGCTGTAGATGCGATCGCTGCGGGCATCGGCGGCGACGCGCTGGATCGGGATCAGCTTCGCCAGCGTGACCGGCGACTGGCCGTTGCGCACGGCTTCCGCGGTGGCCAGGGCGGCCGCGTCGCTGGCGCCCAGATCCGCCGTGGCGGGCTGGTAGGACACCGGCGACACCTGGCCGTCGGTATCGATATCGTCATCGGTATCGGCATTGCCGGGGCCGAAGGCGGGCAGCGGGTGCCCGGACAGCAGCCGCGCGGGGCCGGCCTTGACGGCGGCCGACAGCACGGGCATCAGCTTGGCGGCCAGGGTGCCGCGCGCGTTCGGCAACATCCAGAGCGCCAACGCGACGAGCACGGCGCAACCGCCGACGATGCTGAAAAGGTGGTGACTGACACGCGTCCCGCGACGCAGCACGTCGCGCAGCAACTGCGCGTGCCGTTCGTTGGGACGCCACGATAACCAAGCGTTCATTCAGATCTCCCATGAACATGACTCGTGCGGCTCGCTCGACTCGAAGCGAGAAGGACGCGAAACCGCGGAATCAGGACACCGCGGGCCCAGATGGGGCTGCGACGTCGGAGAAACGGTATGAGTACCGTTCGGGGGCCAGGGCGGTCACGAGAACAATGCCCGGCGGGCAAGGTGACGCGCGGTGGCTTCCACGCAAAAAACCAGCGTCGCTAAGGCGCTGGCTAGGACGAAAAACAACCGTCACATGCCGTTTCATCGCGGCGGACGGCGACGCGGAGCGTCGGGTAGACCGGAGCGGACTGGCTGTCTGCCAGGGGGTCCGGCGAACAATGTGAGCGGATTCTAGGGAGGGTTTTATAGATCGTCAACACTATAAAGTCCGCAAATCATAACAAAAAGTAATGATTTGTTACGTCGCGGATCGAAAAGCCGCGCGCTGTCTGGGTTTCACGGGCGCTTAACAAATTTGCGGTTCGCGCTCGATAAAACGGTCGCCCGGGTAGAATCGGGGCTCGTTTTTCGGCGCGCCGCGCCGTCAATGCACCCCGCCGCCGCGTGCGGTCGATGCCAATATTCCGATGAAATACAAAGACTTACGAGATTTTACCGAACGCCTCGAAGGCTTGGGCGAGCTGCGGCGGGTCAGCCAGAGCGTCTCGCCCGTCCTCGAAATGACCGAGCTGTGCGACCGGGTATTGCGTGTCGGCGGCCCGGCGCTGCGGTTCGACTCACCGACCGGCTACCGGTTTCCGGTGATCGGCAACCTGTTCGGCACGCCGCGCCGCGTGGCGCTCGGCATGGGGGTGGATGCGGACCGCGCCGACGACGGCTCGGCCCTCACCTCGCTGCGCGACATCGGCCACCTGCTGTCCGCGCTGAAGGAGCCGGAGCCCCCCAAGCGCCTCGCCGACGCCGGCAAGCTGCTGTCGCTGGCCAAGGCCGTGTGGGACATGGCGCCGAAAACCGTGTCGTCGCCGCCGTGCCAGGAAATCGTCTGGGAAGGCAATGATGTCGATCTGGCGAAGCTGCCGATCCAGACCTGCTGGCCCGGCGACGCCGGCCCGCTGCTGACGTGGGGGCTGACCGTCACGCGTGGCCCGAACAAGACGCGCCAGAACCTCGGCATTTATCGCCAGCAGTTGATCGGACGCAACAAACTGATCATGCGCTGGCTCGCCCATCGCGGCGGCGCGCTCGATTTCCGCGAGTTCGCGCTGGCCAACCCCGGCAAGCCCTACCCGGTCGCGGTCGTGCTCGGCGCGGACCCGGCCACCATGCTTGGCGCCGTCACGCCGGTGCCCGATTCGCTGTCCGAATATCAATTCGCCGGCCTGCTGCGCGGCGCGCGCACCGAACTGGCGAAGTGCCTGACGCCCGGCGTCGACACGCTGCAGGTGCCCGCCCGCGCCGAGATCGTGCTGGAAGGCTTCATCTACCCGCAACAGGGCGAGCCCGACGCGGCGCCGGCCGGCGCACCGCCGCGCCCGACCGGCGTGCGCGGCGCGGCCGCCTACGAGCACGCGCTCGAAGGCCCGTACGGCGATCACACCGGCTATTACAACGAGCAGGAGTGGTTCCCCGTGTTCACCGTCGAGCGCATCACGATGCGACGCGATGCCATCTATCACTCGACCTACACCGGCAAGCCGCCCGACGAGCCGGCCGTGCTCGGCGTCGCGCTCAACGAAGTGTTCGTGCCGCTGTTGCAGAAGCAGTTCTCCGAGATCACCGATTTCTATCTGCCGCCCGAGGGATGCAGCTACCGGATGGCGATCGTGCAGATGAAGAAGAGCTACGCCGGCCACGCGAAACGCGTGATGTTCGGCGTCTGGAGCTTCCTGCGGCAGTTCATGTATACGAAGTTCATCGTGGTGGTGGACGAGGACGTCGATATCCGCGACTGGAAGGAAGTGATCTGGGCGATCACGACGCGCGTCGATCCGGTGCGCGACACCGTGCTGGTCGACAACACGCCGATCGATTACCTCGACTTCGCCTCGCCCGTCGCCGGCCTCGGCTCGAAGATGGGCATCGACGCCACCAACAAGTGGCCCGGCGAAACCCAGCGCGAATGGGGCCGCACGATCGAGATGGACGCCGCCGTCAAGGCGCGCGTCGACACGCTCTGGACCGAGATCGGCCTGGGCTGATCGCCCGGTGGGCGGCGCGCGGCCAAGGCCGCGCCGCCCACCGCGTTACGTTTGCATACCAATCCGCCCACGCACTGAACTAAAAAATGGCGCTTCCCTCTGCCTCGATGCTGTCCGACGGCTTTTTCCTGTCGCTGTCGCTGTGTCTCGACATCGGCCTCGTCAACGTCGCGATCCTCTCGCTGACGCTGTCGCACGGCTTCAAGCCGGGCTTCTGGCTCGGCCTCGGTTCCTGCTTCGGCGATCTCGCCTATGCCGCGCTCGCGCTGGCCGGCATGGCCGTGCTGCTGCAATTCGAGGCGGTGCGCTGGGTGGTGTGGCTCGGCGGCGGCGCGGTGCTGCTGTTTCTGACCTGGAAGATGGCGCGCGAGGCGCTGTTTCCGCCGAAGCCGGCCGAGGCCGGCGAGGCCGCCGCCGCATCGGGTGCGGCCAAGGCAAGCGCCCCGCGCAGCTTCCTGCGCGGCATGCTGCTGGCGATGTCGTCGCCATCTGCCATTCTGTGGTTCGCCGCCGTTGGCGGCGCGCTGATCGCCAAGGCCGGCGCGACCACGCCGGTCACGGCCTCGGTGTTTCTTAGCGGCTTCTTTCTCGGCGGCCTCGCCTGGACGCTGTTCCTGTGCGGCCTCGCCAGCCAGGGCCGCAAGCGCGCGGGCGCGGGCCTGATGCGCGCCTGCCACGTCGTGTCGGCGCTGCTGTTCGCGTACTTCTCATATAGCGTGATCGTCGGCGGCTATCGCGACCTGATCGTGCACGCGGCCGCCTGAGGCATCCGCCCCGTCTTTCGTTCACGCAAAAACAAACGGCGCGGCACGGTGTTCCGTGTCGCGCCGCGCGTTGCCGCGCGCCGGTGAGGCGCGCGAGCCATGCTTACCAGTGACGGCCGTAGTAGCCGTGATGGTAGTGATGCCAGTATGGGCGGCCATAGTAGCCACCACCGTAGACGACCGGCGGCGGGCCGTAGTAGGCCGGGGCCGGCGCATAGACGACCGGAGGCGGCGGCGCGTAGACAACCGGCGGCGGCGCGGCATAGACCGGATACGCAGGGGCGATCGGCAGGCCGATCCCGACGCCGATCGAAACGTGGGCCTCGGCGGCGCTTGCAACACCCAGGCCGAGCGCGGCGGCAGCGATGAACGGAACGAGTTTTTTCACTTCGGTTCTCCTGGCGGCAGGTTCGATTTGGCCGCCACATGAACAGCGACGAATGCGCTGCGGTACGGGATCCAATGTAGCGAAAACCCCTCCCGCGAGCCAACCGCATTTGTTGCAAATTGCAATTGCCGTGCCGGTTCGCACCACGCCCGGCGCGACATTTCGCGGCCTGCCATGGCCTGCCAGGCACGTGCGCCGGAGCGGATTGCGCGATGAAACCGGCAAATCGGTCAGGATTTCCGATAGATAAAGCCGAAGATCCGGGCCGCTCGGTAATGATTGATTACAAATTCTGACCTCGGCGACACGGCTTGCGCGCCGGGCCGTCTCATCCGGCTGTACGTTCAAATGCAGGATACTGACGCCCTGCCGACTTTCCGCCCCCTTGCCATGCCGCTCCCGTCCACTCCCCGTCTCGGTTTCATTGGCGCCGGCCGGCTCGCCCGCTGCCTTGCCCGCCGCTTCGCGCAGGCCGGCTTTCCGGTCACGGCCATCACGAGCCGCACGCCGGCCTCGGCCGAAGCGCTGGCCGCCATGATCGACGGCTGTACGGCCGTCGCCACACCGCAGGCGGTGGTCGAGGCGGCCGACCTGATCTTCGTGACCGTTTCCGACGACGGCATCGGCCCCGTCGCCGCATCGTTGCGCTTCGATCCGGCGCGCGCGCCATCGCAGGCGCTCGTGCATTGCAGCGGCGCGTCGAGCGTCGCATTGCTGTCGCCCGCGCGCGACCAGCAGGTGCAGACGGGCGGATTCCACCCGCTCTATCTGTTCGGTGGCGGCGACGCCGATCTCGAACGGATCGCCGGCTGCTCCGTGACGATCGAGGCCGGCGGCACGCTGCGCCCCGTGCTCGACGCGCTGGTTGTCGCGCTCGGCTGCCATCCGCTCGCGATTCCGGCCGGCGGCCGCATGCTGTATCACGCCGCCGCCAATTACGCGGCCAGCTTCGCGCTGTGCGGGTTGGCCGAGGCCGTGTCGCTGTGGCGCACGCTCGGCATCGACGAAGCCGATGCGCTGCGCGCGCTGCTGCCGATGCTCGCCGGCACCATCGAGACCGGCCGCGACAAGGGCCTCGCGAACGCGCTGGCCGGGCCGGTGTCGCGCGGCGACGCGGGCATCGTCGCGAAGCAGTTGACGCTGCTCGATGCGCTCGGCGGCGACCACGCCACGCTCTACGCGCTGATGACGCGCCGCGCCGTCGAACTCGCCGGCCAGCGTGCCGTGCCGCCGGCCGGGCTCGACGCGGTCGGACGCAGCGTCGAAGCGCTGCTGGCCGCGCGGCTCTCCAAGGCCGCCCCCGATGGCCGCGAGCCGTGATAATGTGACGCCCGATGCAGGTCGCTGCCCGATGGCGGCCGCATGCCACGCTACCCGACTGTCTGACAAGGATTCCAACGATGCTCGGCGAGATCGCCCGCTTTCTGATCAATACACTGTTCACGCTATTCGGCGCCGCCCTGTTGCTGCGCGCCTGGATGCAGGCGGTACGCGTACCGCCGTACAACCCCGTCACGCAGGCCGTGCTGCAGGCGACCAACTGGCTCGTGCTGCCGCTGCGCCGCGTGATCAGCGGCACACGCGGCATCGACTGGGCCAGCGTGGTGGCCGCGGTCGTCACCGCGTTCGTCTATGTCGTGCTGATGCTGTCGCTGGGCGGCTTCGACGTGATGTCGATCCTGCCCACGCTCGCGATCGTCGCGCTGCTGACCGTCGTGAAATGGGCGCTGAACCTGGTGCTGTGGATGACCATCCTGATGGCGCTGCTGTCCTGGCTGAACCCCCGCTCGCCCGCGATGGCGATCCTGTTCCCGCTGACCGCGCCGCTGCTCAACCCGCTGCGCCGCGTGCTGCCGAGCATCGGCGGCATGGATCTGTCGCCGATCCTGTTGTTCGTGATCGTGCAGGTGCTGCTGATGGTCGTGACGCGTGCGACGATTTCGATGACGATGTTGACGCTGTAGGCGTCGATGGTGGTTTTTCGCACGCAAAGAGAAGCGCCGCCCTTGGGCGGCGCTTTTTTATTGCCATGGCTCAGACCAGCCAGGTGCGGGCGGTCCAGATGCCGAGGAAGGTCAGCGCGAACGAGCCGACCAGATGCACGAAGGCAACCGCTGCCGCCCAGCCGAGCCGCCCGTCGACGACATGCGTGATGACTTCGGCCGAATAGGTCGAGAACGTTGTGAGGCCACCCATGAAGCCGGTAATCACGAACAGCCGCCACTCGGGCGCAAGGCCGGCCTTCGCACCGAAAAAAACGATCGCGACGCCGATCAGATAGCCGCCGATCAGGTTCGAGGCCAGCGTGCCGAGCGGCAGGTTCGGCACGACGAGATTCAAGGCCAGGCTCAAGCCCCAGCGGAGCAAGGCGCCGAGGCCGGCGCCGACGAAGATCGCAACGATCGAGGGGAACACGGGGAATCCTTGGGCGGAGAAAGTGACGATTGGCGTCACTGTAGGCGCTGAGGGGTGGAGGTGGCAATGTGTGGCGGGGTCGCCCTGGGATCGCGGGCTTGCCCTGCCGGGGCAAATCCCTGTAAAATCTCGCGTTCTGCGGGCGTCGTATAATGGCCATTACCTCAGCTTCCCAAGCTGATGACGTGGGTTCGATTCCCATCGCCCGCTCCAGCATCCCCGTATCGCAATCTCGGCGCCCAGCTTCGGCCCGAACCCCGCGCGAAGCCGCCTCACCGAAGGCGGCTTTTTCGTACCGGCATCCGGGCCACGCCCCGTCCGGCCGAACGTGCGGCGCCGCGGTGCTGCGCACCGGCGCGATTCGCCCATTCAGAACACCATGAACCACACTCCCGACGACACCGGCCTGCCGCAAGACGGCACGCCCGACGATGCCACGCCCGACACGCCGTCCGACGACGACAACCCGCTGCGCCTGCGCCGCATCCGCAGCTTCGTGACGCGCGCCGGCCGCGTGTCGACGGGCCAGCGTCGCGCGCTCGACGAATTCGGCCCGCGCTACGTGGTGCCGTATGCGCCCGAACAGCCCGACTGGGCCGCGGTGTTCAACCGCGACGCGCCACGCATTCTCGAAATCGGCTTCGGCATGGGCGCCTCCACGGCGGAGATCGCCGCGCATCGCCGCGACGACGATTTCCTCGGCGTCGAAGTGCATGAGCCCGGCGTGGGCGCGCTGCTCAAGCTGATCGGCGAACAGAGCCTGACGAACATCCGCATCATCCAGCACGACGCGGTCGAGGTGCTGGAGAACATGCTCGCGCCGGACAGCCTCGACGGCGTGCATATCTTCTTCCCCGATCCGTGGCACAAGGCGCGTCATCACAAGCGCCGCCTGATCCAGCCGCCGTTCGTCGCGCAACTGGTGTCGCGCCTGAAGCCGGGCGCGTACCTTCACTGCGCGACCGACTGGCAGAACTACGCCGAGCAGATGCTGGACGTGCTGGCCGCCGATCCGCATCTCGAGAACACGGCCGACGGCTACGCGCCGCGCCCCGACTACCGCCCGATCACGAAGTTCGAGCGGCGCGGCCTGCGTCTCGGCCACGGCGTGTGGGATCTGGTGTTCCGCAAGCGCATCGGCGCATAACGAACGCGACGCACGGCAGGATCGCCAGGATTCCGAAACGAATCCGCATGAAAAAACGGCAACGCATCGTTCGACGCGTTGCCGTTTTTTATCCCGCCAGGCCGCTTCAGCTCCAGTTCAGCCAGCCGCTATATCCCACCAGCAACACCAGCAAGCCGAACACGATCCGGTACCACGCGAACGCCGTGAAATCGTGCGAGGCCACATAGCGCAGCAGCCAGCGCACACAGGCGAACGCGCTGACAAACGCCGCCACGATCCCCACCGCGAACAGCCCGATCGAATCGACCGAGAACGCGTGCCAGTCCTTCACCGTCTCGTAGAACGTGGCGCCGAAGATGATCGGGATTGCGAGGAAGAACGAGAACTCGGTGGCGACGCGCCGGTCGAGCCCGGCCAGCATCCCGCCGATGATGGTCGAGCCCGAGCGCGACACGCCCGGAATCAGCGCGCAGCATTGCGCGATGCCCACCTTCAGCGCATCGAGCGGCGTGAGCGCATCGATCGACATCACGCGCGCCGGCTCGCGGCGTTCGCGCTGCCGCGACTCGGCCCAGAGGATCACGGCGCCGCCGGCCACCAGCGCGAACGCCACCGGCACCGGCGAGAACAGCACGCGCTTGATGGCCTTCTCGAACAGCAGCGCCAGCACGATGGCCGGCAGCGTGGCGATCACCACGTTCAGCGCGAAGCGCCGCGCCTCGGGCCGCGACGGCAGCCCCGCGATGACCGTGCCGATCCGGCGGCGATATTCCCAGCAGACGGCGAGGATCGCGCCGAACTGGATCACGACGTCGAAGGTCTTCGCCTGATCCGCATTGAAATTGAGAAAGCTGCCGGCAACGATCAGGTGGCCGGTGCTCGACACCGGTAGAAATTCGGTCAGTCCTTCGACGACGCCGAGTATCAGCGCCTTGCAGATCAGTATCCAGTCCATCGTGGGCCCGTTCGTCAGAGTTGCAGGAAACGGGCCGCCCCCCATCACGACAACGCGCGGCCCGGCCGGCCGCACGATCGGAATCGTCACTTTTCGACGATTTCGACGCGTATGCCGTTTGTAAGGATCGTAATTGTACCGGGTTCGTAGTGAACCCCGGCAAATTGCAGTTGATCGGGCTTGAACGTGTAGATCGGATAGTTGGTCAGCAACTGCGTGGCGAGCAGGCCGGCGGCTTGCCCGACTTGCGGCGCGTACATCTGCGCATCGCCCGCGAGGTTGACGCTGTCGACGGCCGGTGCGCGCAGCACGACCGACAGGCTGGTCGGGTCGTAAGCAAGTTGTGCGGAAATGGTAAACGTGCCGCTGACCGGTTCGCGCAGGAACGGGCTGGTGAAATGCGCGTCGAGTTGCACGGCGATGCGGTTCTGCTCGGGCAGCATGCCCACCGCCGGGTTGGCGAGCGCGACGTCGAACACCTGCGACACGGTGCGCTGATACGGAAATTTGCGCGCCACCGCGCGCTGCACGTCGCCGCGCGAGAACGTGTAGTGATTGGGGATGAACGGAAACGTGGGCGTCGCGGCGCATGCGGCCAGCGACACGGATACGCCCAATGCCGCGAACGCGGCGGTCACGAAGCGGCGACGGCCGCTTGCGCGCGATGGATTCATGCGGATTCTCCTGCGGCCGGCGAGCCGGGCGACCGCGCGCCGCGGCCCTGCCCTCGGATTGCATTGCGGCCCGCCGCGACGTGGTAATGCCGCCGCAGGCCCGGGGGCACAAGCCTAGCATGACGCCCCCCGACGCATCCGCAACGGCCGATCGCCGGAAGGCACGCCGGCCGGTCGGTAGAGCAACGGCTCGACGCGGCGCCCGCGCAGCGCGACAATCGCCACGCCGGCATCTGCGGAGCGGCCGCGCGACACGCATCGCGCGGCGTCACTGGAGGGGACATGACTTATGAAGAAGCGTCGGAACTCGTGCCCTTCACCGCGGAGATCGAAGCCGCGCTCGTCGAACTGGCGCTGAGTCGCGCGCCCGTGCGGCTGGCCAAGCTGGCCAGCGCGGCGTCGGAAGACGAGCGCTTCGACCGCCTGCCGCGCGCGGCCGCCGCCGCGTTCCATCTCGGGCTCTACGCGGAAGCGCGGGCGCACGCCGAGGAAAGCCTCGCACTCGCGCCACGCCACCCGGCCGTCTGGAACCACGGCAACGCGGTGCATCTCGGCAATACGGTGCTGGGCCTGCTGGCGCTGCGCGACGGCGCTCACCGGCACGGCCTCGCCGTGACCGCGCTGCTGGCCTCGGCCGCCACGCCCGGCTCGCCGCAACTCGCCAGCTTCGGGCCGACGATGCAACTGGCCAAGGCGTTGCTGCGCGAAGGCGAGGCCATCCCCGTGCTCGACTATCTGATGCGCTGCCGCGGCTTCTGGCCCGCCGGCGCGGCCTGGCTCGATATCTGGGAGCGCAAGATCGGCGCGGGCCAGGTGCCCAACTTCTTCGAGCACTCGCTGATGTAGCGCCCCGGGCATTCAACGCGGCGCGGTCAGCACCTCGAGCTGTGTGAGCCACGCCATCGCCTCGTGACGGCTTGCGCCGCACATCTCGGCCGACGGCTGCAGGCCCGAGCAGCAGGCAGGCCGCTCGGGCTGCCCGAAGATCCGGCAGTTGAGCGCCGCGTCCAGTTGGACGCACGGGGTGCCGGCCGGCTTGCCGTTCGGCATGCCCGGGATCGGGCTCGTGATCGATGGCGCGGTGCAGCACGCGCCGCATCCCGCGCGGCACGCATGTGCGTTGTCCGGCCCTGATTGTCCTGCCGCTTCCACGTTTTCCCGCCTTCCCTGCCGATGCAAACCGGCATTGTGCCATCGCAAACTTCGACGATATCGGCCTATCTCGTTATCACCGGCAGCGACTAGACTGAACCGCGTCGCTCGTCGCCTGTCGGTCTACCTCATGACGTCCTGTTCCCCCGCCCCCTCGTTCCGTCCCGATCTGCTCGCGAAATATGCGGCGAACGGCCCGCGCTACACGTCGTACCCCACCGCGCTGCAGTTCGACGATCGCTTCGACGTCGCCGACTACACGCGCGCCGCAGCCGATCCGGGCGCCTCGAACGCGCTGTCGCTGTACGTCCATATTCCGTTCTGCGCCACCGCCTGCTTCTACTGCGGCTGCAACCGCATCGCCACCCGCAACCACGCGCACGCGCGGCCCTACCTCGACCGGCTCAAGCAGGAGCTGGCGTTGCAGGCGGACCGCTTCGATCCGTCGCGCACGATCACGCAACTGCACTGGGGCGGCGGCACGCCGACGTTCCTGTCCGAGCCCGAGATCGCCGAACTGATGGCGGCCACGCGCGCGCAGTTCCCGATCGCGCCCGACGACGAAGCCGAAATCTCGGTCGAGATCGACCCGCGCACGGCCACCCCGGCCACGCTCGCGCACCTGCGCATGCAGGGCTTCAATCGCCTGAGCCTCGGCGTGCAGGACGTCGACCCCGAGGTGCAGCGCGCCGTGAACCGCGTGCAACCGATCGAGCGCACCGCGAGCCTGATCACGGCGGCGCGGCTGATCGGCTATCGCTCGGTCAGCGTCGACCTGATCTACGGGCTGCCGAAGCAGACGGTGGCGAGCTTCGCGCACACGCTCGACACCGTGATCGAACTGGCGCCCGACCGCATCTCGGTGTTCGGTTACGCGCACCTGCCGGGCCTGTTCAAGATGCAGCGCCGCATCGACGACGCCACGCTGCCCACGCCGGCCGCGCGCATCGCGCTGCTGGGCCTCGCGATCGAGACGCTGACGCAGGCCGGCTATGTCTATATCGGCATGGATCACTTCGCGCGGCCAACCGACGAGCTGGTCGCGGCCCAACGCAACGGCACGCTGCAACGCAACTTCCAGGGCTACAGCACGTGCGCCGATACCGATCTGATCGGCATCGGCATGTCGTCGATCGGCAAGGTCGGCGATGTCTACGTGCAGAACGAGAAGGACATCGCCGCCTGGAGCGCCGCGATCGACGCGGGGCGGCTGCCGATCGCGCGCGGCGTCAGGCTGAACGCGGACGACCGCCTGCGGCGCGACGTGATCATGCGGCTGATGTGCCATCTCTCGTTGCCGTTCGCCGAACTGGAAACCGTGTACGGCATCCGCTTCGCCGAGCGTTTCGCGCCCGAACTGGCCCGGCTGCGCGATTTCGAGCGCGACGGCCTGCTGTCGATCGAGCCGCGCCGCCTGACGATCCACCCGGCCGGGCGGCTGTTCGTGCGCAACATCGCGATGTGCTTCGACGCTTACCTGTCCGGCGCCACCGCCGGGCGCTGCTCGAAAACCGTCTGACCGTCCGCCCCCGACCGTCGGCGGGCGGGGGCCTTCTGCGCTACAGTGGCGGTTTCCGCCGATCCCCGCCCCGCCACGATGCGCACGACCAAAGCGACCCTCGCGGTCGAACGCCTGAAAACCCGCACGGGCAATGCGCGCTACGCCGCCGTCAGCCTGCCCGGCGACCTGTTCTATCTGACCGACCGCGCCAGCGGCACGGCCGAAAAGCTCTGCGCGCCGCTGCCGCTCGACGAGTTCGTCAAGTTCGTCAACGGCGTGGCGCCGCCCGCGCCGCGCAGGGCCAGCAAGCTCGATGAGGCCTTCGAGGAAAAGATCCGCAACGCCAAGCGCTAAAACCCGCGCCGCAGCAAGGCGCGGGCGTGTTCCGGCGCTCGAATCGCGGCTCGTTTGGTACAATCGCCGAGTTAATTTCCCCGCTGACGGCCGCCTCGCGGCATGACCACCATGAACATCGAAAATGCGCGCTTCAACATGATCGAACAGCAGATCCGGCCGTGGGAAGTGCTGGACCCGGAGGTCCTGAGCCTGCTGTCGGTCGTCAAGCGCGAACACTACGTGCAGGGCGTCTATCGCGACCTCGCGTTCGCCGATCTCGAACTGCCGCTGCCCGGCGGCCAGAAGATGCTGGCGCCGCGCGTCGAGGCCCGCATCCTGCAGGAACTGGCCGTCAAGAAGCACGAAACCATCCTCGAAATCGGCGCCGGCTCGGGCTACATGGCTGCGCTGCTGGCCCATCGCGGCCAGCACGTGGTAACGGTCGACATCGCGCCGGATCTCGTGCAGTTCGCCACCGACAATTTGCGCGACAACGGCGTGACCAATGCCGAAGTGGTGCTGGCCGACGCCGCGCGCGGCCTGCCGGAGCAAGCCCCGTACGACGTGATCTGCGTGTCGGGCGGCCTGCCCGTGGTGCCGCAGGAGCTGCTCGAGCAACTGAAGGTGGGCGGCCGGCTCGCGGCGTTCGTCGGCTCGCGCCCGGTCATGAAGGCACAGATCATCACCCGCATCGACGACAAGCAGTTCCGGGTCGCCGACGTGTTCGAAACCTACGTCGATCACCTCGTCAACGCGATGGAGCCGTCGCGCTTCCGGTTCTGATCGCGTCGCACCTCTTCCTTTCACGCCTCATCCCGACACCGTCATGCCGATGCAAATCCTGACCGCTCCCGCCCTGGCCGCATGGCTCGGCGACGCATCCCGCCCGGCGCCCGTCGTGCTCGACGTGCGCGAACCGTGGGAAGTCGCCACCGCCAGCCTCGCGGGCAGCGTGTCGATCCCGATGCAGCAGATCCCCGCGCGCAGCGAAGAGCTCGACGACGAAGCCGAAATCGTCTGCCTCTGCCATCACGGCATGCGCAGCGCGCAGGTCGCGATGTTCCTCGAATCGCGCGGCTTCACGAAGATCTACAACCTGCAAGGCGGCATCGACGCGTGGTCGCGCGATGTCGATCCGTCGGTGCCGCGCTACTGATCCGCACCTGACGCACCGCCTTCTCTCGCAACGCCGCAGCCCCCAGGCTGCGGCGTTGTGCTTTGCGGAGCCGGCAGATCGAGGCGGCATGCACCGATCTGCGGCCCGCTCCCTGGCCGATACGCCATCACGCCCGCCTGCCAAGCCCACCCATGACCCGCCAATGGGCCGCCGCGACGCATCGCGGTGCGCGCCATGCGTCTCAAGCGTGCAACGCGCAGGCTGTCTGCACGACGCCCAAGGCCCGATGATCCGCCATCGTGCATCGCCCCGCGATGCACCACGAACGGCCGCAAGCCTGCACCGCGACGGACCACCCTCGCCACGCGCCGCCGCACCGCAACCGTCCGCGCGCGGCATCGCGTACACGTCGAGCCGCGCCGTACAAGGATTTCACGGCCCCTGGCACATGCCTTGCGTTATTCGCTTCCGAGGCGCCGCACCGGCGCACGCAAGCCAACAACGTCAAGGGGAACTCGATGAAGCGTCGCAGTCTGTTGAAGATCGGATCGATGGCGGGTGCACTCACGCTGGCAAGCCGCCTGCCGCTGGCCCACGCGGATGAAAAAGGTCCGATCAAGGTCGGCATCCTGCATTCGCTGTCGGGCACGATGGCGATCTCCGAGACCTCGTTGAAGGACACCGCGCTGATGACCATCGCGGAAATCAACAAGTCGGGCGGCGTGATGGGCCGCCAGTTGCAGCCGGTGGTGGTCGATCCGGCCTCGAACTGGCCGCTGTTCGCCGAGAAGGCGCGCGGGCTGCTCACGCAGGACAAGGTCGCCGTCACGTTCGGCTGCTGGACCTCGGTGTCGCGCAAATCGGTGCTGCCGGTGTTCGAGGAACTGAACGGCCTGCTGTTCTACCCGGTGCAGTACGAAGGCGAGGAAATGTCGCGCAACGTGTTCTACACGGGCGCCGCGCCGAACCAGCAGGCGATCCCCGCCACCGAATACCTGATGAGCGCCGAAGGCGGCGCCGCCAAGCGCTTCTTCCTGCTCGGCACCGACTACGTGTACCCGCGCACGACCAACAAGATCCTGCGCGCGTTCCTGAAATCGAAGGGCGTTCAGGACGCCGATATTCAGGAGGTCTACACGCCGTTCGGTCATAGCGACTACCAGACCATCGTCTCGAACATCCGCACCTTCTCGCAAGGCGGCAAGACCTGCGTGATCTCCACCATCAACGGCGATTCGAACGTGCCGTTCTACAAGGAACTCGGCAACCAGGGCCTCAAGGCCACCGACGTGCCGGTGGTGGCGTTCTCGGTGGGCGAGGAAGAACTGCGCGGCATCGACACCAAGCCGCTGGTCGGCAACCTGGCCGCCTGGAACTACTTCATGTCGCTGCGCAATCCCGAGAACGCGAAGTTCAAGGCGATGTTCGCGGACTGGGTCAAGAAGAACAACCTGCCGGGCGGCGCCAAGCGCGTGACGAACGATCCGATGGAAGCGACCTTCGTCGGCATCCACATGTGGAAGCAGGCGGTCGAGAAGGCCAAGAGCACGGACGTCGACAAGGTGCGCGTGGCGATGATCGGCCAGAAGTTCAACGCGCCGTCGGGCTTCGTGCTGGAGATGGACGGCAATCACCACCTGCACAAGCCGGTGATGATCGGCGAGATCCGCGCCGACGGCCAGTTCAACGTGGTGTGGCGCACCAAGACGACGGTGCGCGCGCAACCGTGGAGCCCGTATATCCCGGGCAACGCGGGCAAGCCCGACGTGGTCAGCTCGATCGGCGACTTCCTGCGCCGCCGCCGCGCCGCGCTCGCCTGAACGGGCGGCCGCCCGCGAGGCGGCATGGGTGGCCGTCATGGCCTCCGCGCACCGCGCCTCGCGCGCCGTGCGCGGCCGCTTCTCCCCGCGCGGCCGGCCGGTCGCGCGGTTGTTCACCCTGCGGTTCAACCGACAGCCAGGATTTTCCGATGCTCACGTTCCCACGCCGCGCCCGACACGGCCTTGCCGCGCTCGCTGCTTTCGCCGCGCTCGCATGCGTCGCGCCCAGCCCGGCGTTCGCGCTCGATGCCGCCGATACGGCCGCACTGGCCGGCGACGATTTCGATGCGAAGCTCGCCGCGATCGACCATCTCTCGGCGGCAGGCGATGCCGCATCGGTCGCGCTGCTGCACGCGCTGGCCGACGGCGGCGTGCTCGCCACCGACGACGGCAAGCTGCTGGTGCAGGCCGACGACGGCAGCACCAAGGACGCCCTGAGCGGCGCCACCGTGCAGCCCGGCGACGCGCAAGCCATCACGCTCAACAACCTGCTGCGCAGCAAGGTGGCCAACGCGCTGTCGGCGCTCGACCTCGCCTCGCCCGATCTCGCCACGCGCACCGCCGCGGTCGATGCCCTGCTCAAGAATCCCGATTCGTCGATCAAGCCGCTGATCGAAAAAGCGCGCGCGAAGGAAACCGATGCCACGCTCAAGCGCCGCCTCGACGCGCTGTGGGCGATCGCCGCGCTGCACGACAAGGACGCCGCCAAGCGGCTCGAAGCCGTGAAGGTGGTGGCCGCGCGCCACGATCTCGACATGATCGAGCAGTTGCGCCCGCTCGTCGCGAAGAACCCCGACGGCAGCTTCGCCGAACCCGATGCGCAAGTGCGCGCGGCGGCGCAGGAAGGCCTCGACGCGCTGCATTCGCTGCAGGAACGCGGCGAGATCGCCAGCACGCTGTTCGCCGGTCTCTCGCTCGGCAGCGTGCTGCTGCTCGCCGCGCTCGGCCTGGCGATCACCTATGGCCTGATCGGCGTGATCAACATGGCGCACGGCGAGTTCCTGATGATCGGCGCCTACGCCACCTACGTGGTGCAGACGCTGTTCCAGCGCTACGCGCCGGGCGCGTTCGACTGGTATCCGCTGCTGGCCGTGCCGGCCTCGTTCGTGGCCGCCGCCGTGGTGGGCGTGGTGCTGGAGCGCACCGTGCTCAAGCATCTGTACGGCCGCCCGCTCGAAACGCTGCTGGCCACCTTCGGCGTGAGCCTGATCCTGATTCAGGCCACCCGCATGATCTTCGGCGCGCAGAACGTGCAGGTCTCGAACCCGTCGTGGATGAGCGGCGGCGTGAGCGTCATGCAGAACCTGATCCTGCCGTACAACCGCATCGCGATCCTGGCGTTCTCGCTGATCGTGGTCGGCATCGCCTGGGCCGTGCTGACCCAAACCCGCCTCGGCCTGTTCGTGCGCGCCGTCACGCAGAACCGCCGGATGGCGGCCTGCGTCGGCGTGAAAACGGCTCGTGTGGATTCCTATGCATTCGCGTTCGGCGCGGGCATCGCCGGGCTCGGCGGCTGCGCGCTCTCGCAGATCGGCAACGTCGGCCCCGACCTCGGCCAGAACTACATCATCGATTCGTTCATGGCGGTGGTGCTCGGCGGCGTGGGCCAGATCGCCGGCACGGTGGTGGGCGGCTTCGGCCTCGGCCTCGTCAGCAAGGCGATCGAGCCGTTCTGGGGCGCCGTGCTCGCCAAGATCGTGGTGCTCGTCATGATCGTGCTGTTCATTCAGAAACGCCCGCAGGGCATGTTCGCCCTGAAGGGCCGTAGCGCGGAGGCCTGAAACATGACTTCGACCTCGTCCCTCGCCGCCGCGCCGGTCACGCCGGCCACGCTGCCCACCCCGGGCGCGGGCGGCACATCCGGCTTCGCGCTCGGCCTGCCGCCGCGCGCCGCGCTGCTGTCGCGCCGCGCTTGGCTCGCGCTGGTCGCGCTGTGCATCGTGATCGGCATCGGCGTGCCGATCGCGGCGCTCGTCACGCCCGAGTCGAGCACGTTTCATTTGTCGTCCTATGCGATGACGATCGCCGGCAAGTTCATGTGCTACGCGATCGGTGCGCTCGCGCTCGACCTCGTGTGGGGCTACTGCGGCATCCTGAGCCTCGGCCACGGCCTGTTCTTCGCGATCGGCGGCTATGCGATCGGCATGTACCTGATGCGCGAGATCGGCCACGACGGCGTGTACGGCAGCAACCTGCCCGACTTCATGGTGTTCCTGAACTGGAAATCGCTGCCGTGGTACTGGAACGGCTCCGATCACCTGATCGTCGCGCTGGCGCTGGTGGTGCTGGCCCCGGCCGTGATCGCCTGGGTGTTCGGCTTCTTCACGTTCCGCTCGCGCGTGAAGGGCGTGTACCTGTCGATCATCACGCAGGCCATGACGTTCGCCGCGATGCTGCTGTTCTATCGCAACGAAACCGGCTTCGGCGGCAACAACGGCTTCACCGATTTCAAGCGCCTGGCCGGCTACACCATCACCTCGCCCGGCATGCGCACGGTGTTGCTGCTACTGACGTTCGCCACGCTGGTGCTCGCGTTCATCGCCGCGCGCGCGATCGTCACCTCGAAGCTCGGGCGGGTGGTCACCGCCGTGCGCGACGGCGAAACGCGGCTGATGTTCCTCGGCTACAGCCCGCTCGCCTACAAGCTGTTCGTGTGGACCGTGTCGGCCGTGCTGTGCGGCATCGCCGGCGCGCTCTATGTGCCGCAGGTCGGCATCATCAACCCGAGCGAGATGTCTCCGGGCAACTCGATCGAGATGGCGATCTGGGTGGCGGTGGGCGGGCGCGGCACGCTGATCGGCCCGATCATCGGCGCGTTCGCGGTAAACGGCGCGAAGAGCTTCTTCACGGCCTACTTCGCCGAATACTGGCTGTTCTTTCTTGGCCTGATCTTCGTGCTGGTGCCGCTCCTGATGCCGCGCGGCATCGTGGGCGTGATCGAATCCGTCATGAAACGTGGAGGCAGCCGATGAACGAGAACGGCATGATGCCCGACCTGGCCCAACCGGATGGCAGCGATGCGCTGGCCGTCAGCGGCGTGGCCTCGATGTCGCGCGTGGTCGAACCGGGCGCGATCGACACCTCGCATGGCACGATCCTCTATCTTGAGGATATCGAAGTAAGTTTCGACGGCTTTCGCGCGCTCAAAAAACTCTCGCTGACGATCGATGCGGGCGAGTTGCGCTGCATCATCGGCCCGAACGGCGCGGGCAAGACCACCATGATGGACGTGATCACCGGCAAGACGAAGGCCGATTCCGGCAAGGTGTTCCTCGGCCAGACCATCGACCTGTCGCGCATGAACGAGCCCGAGATCGCGCGCACCGGCATCGGCCGCAAGTTCCAGAAGCCGACCGTGTTCGAGGCGCATCCCGTCTGGGAAAACCTCGAACTGGCGATGAAAGCGGATAAAGGCTGGTTCGCATCGCTGCGCTCGCGTCTGGATCGCCACGCCCAGCAACGCATCGAGGAAACCCTCGAACTGATCAAGCTCGAAGACAGCGCCTATCGGCTGGCCGGCGAGCTGTCGCACGGCCAGAAGCAGCGGCTCGAAATCGGCATGCTGCTGATGCAGCAACCGGCGCTGCTGCTGCTCGACGAACCGGCGGCCGGCATGACCGACCACGAAACCATGGAACTCGCGCAGCTTTTGAACACGCTGCGCGGCACCTGCTCGATGATGGTGGTCGAACACGACATGGAGTTCGTCGCGGCGCTCGCGGGCGACACCGGCCGCGTGACCGTGATGGCCGAAGGCGCGGTGCTCGCGCAGGGCACGCTCGACACGGTCAAGCGCGACGAAGCCGTGATCGAGTCCTACCTCGGTCGATAAGGAATCCCCAGCATGTTGAAGATCGAATCGCTGAATCAGTTCTATGGCGGCAGCCACATCCTGCGCAACGTCAACCTCACCGCCGAGGACGGCAAGCTGACCGTGCTGCTCGGGCGCAACGGCGTGGGCAAGACCACGCTGCTGCGCTGCCTGATGGGCGTGGTGGCCGCGAAGAACGGCAGCGTGGCGTGGCGCGGCAAGCCGCTCGACGCATTGGCACCGCATGCGCGCGTCGCCGCCGGGCTGGCCTACGTGCCGCAGGGCCGCGACATCTTTCCGCGCCTGACGGTCGAGGAAAACCTGCTGGTGGGCGCGGCGAGCCGCAAGGCGCCGTCGAAGGTGCCCGACCGCATCTACGAGCTGTTTCCGGTGCTGAAGGACATGCGCGCGCGGCGCGGCGGCGACCTGTCGGGCGGGCAGCAACAGCAGCTTGCGATCGGCCGTGCGTTGATGAGCGAGCCGCAATTGCTGATCCTCGACGAGCCGACCGAAGGCATCCAGCCGTCGATCATCCAGGACATCGGCCGCACGCTGCGCCAGCTCGTCGACGAAACCAACATGACGGTGCTGCTGGTCGAGCAGTACTACGATTTCGCACGCTCGATCGCCGATCAGTATTGGGTGATGAGCCGCGGCGAGATCGTCACGGGCGGCGCCGGCAGCGAGATGGAGGCGAACGGCGTGCGCGAGTTGATCGCGGTGTGAACACGCCGGTGTGCGGGCGGCCGGCGCGCCGCGCCGGGCCGCCGCTCAGGCAACGGTCTGGATGACCTCGAAGCCCTCGAACTCGGGATGCCCGAGATAAAGCGGACGGTTCGCGCCGCCCGCGTTGCGATGGGCCGCGCGAAACGCCTCCGACTGCGTCCAGTCGACGAACGCCGCATGGTTCGCCCAGATCGTGTGGCTCGCATAGAGCACATGATCGTCCCGCGCAGGGCCGCGCAGCAGATGGAATTCGACGAACCCCGGGACCGTTTTCAGTTGCGTGTCGCGTTCGAGCCAGACCTGCTCGAAGGCCGCTTCCGAACCGAGCGCGACCTTGAAACGATTCATTGCGATATACATGCCGGGTTTCCTCCTGATCGAACAATGTGCGCGACGCGATGCCCGCGCGACTGAACCGAACCGGCAGTGTAACGCGCTCGCCCCGATCCACGTTGTCGCGCTCAGAAGCGCAGCACGCCGTTCACCCAGGTCATCCCGCGCGGTTGGTCGCCGAGCTCGTTGTGCGTGCGCATCGCATAGCTGACCGACAGCGTCACATACTTGCCGATTGCGTAATCGAAGCCGACGCCGGCGCCGGCCAGGCTCAGGCTCGCGTCTTCGTTCGATGCCACGAATTTCTGCACGGTGGCGTGGGCGTAATCGAAGAACAATTGCGCCGCCAGGCCCGAAACGCCGGGCACGTTCGCATGAAGGCTGGCCGACGCGACGAAACCCTGATCGCCGCTGACCGTATCGTTGCTGAACGCCCGCACGGCATACGGGCCGCCGATCGTCATTTTTTCCGAGCTGTCGAGATTGCGCGACGCCTGCTGCGCATCGACCGACAATTGCAGATACAGCCCTGCGCGCGGCGCGAGCATCTGCGTAAACTTGGCTGCCTGCGTGGTTTTCGCGAACGTGCCGCGCGTATCGGCGCCATTCCAATCGGGCACGTTGTCGAGGTAGCCCACGCTCGCCCCGGCCCGGAACTCGAAAATATTGACCAACCCGGCCAGTTGCCCACGCCGGTCGCCGGAAAGCTCCAGCGTGGCGTTCTTCGAGCTTCGCGTATTGGGGTCTTCTTCGAGATACGAATCTGACATGCGCTTGTAATCGAGGTTTGCCGCGATCGTGAGATGGCGGTCGAGACCGCTCACGAGCGGCACACTGCCGTACACGCTGTAGACCATGGCGTACCCGTCCATATCCAGATCGCCATAGGTTTCCCCGCCCACCCGATAATCGACGCGCGACACGGCCACCCCGGCCCGCACACCGCGCGTGCCGACCGGCAAGTCGTAGGACACGCGGCCGATCAACGTCCGTCCTGCGTCACTGTCGTGGTTGGCCTGAAAGAAATCAGGCGCGGCATAACCGAGCGCCTGCAGTTGGTCCCCGATCCCAAGCGGGCTGTTCACCACAATCTGTGCACCGATTCGATTGCGGCCCGTGGTACGCTGCCCGGCGTTGTCGCCCACCAGCGCCGCCACCACACGCGGCGCCTGCTCCGCCGTCACCACGAGCGACGAGCCGCCCGGCGTGCTTCCGGGAGACAGCGTGGGCGTAAGCGCCCCGAGCCCCGGGAGGTCGCTCATGCGGGCCAATTGGTCCTGCATGACCTTCACATCGCCGGATGCCGAGATCCCGCGCTTCAAATACGCTTCCAGCACCTTGTCGCGCACATGCGAACGATTGACGCCGAGCTTCGCCGATTCGAGATGACCGCGCAGGATCGCAAGGTGAATCACGTCGCCGACCACCTTCTGTTGCGGCAAGTAGGCGCGCGAAATACTTTCGCCGTGATCGAGCAAAACCCCGGTGATCTGCACCGCGACGCCGCGCAATTCGCTCAAGCTCATCGAGCGGTCCCGGTAAGGCGCCACGATGGCCTCGACGTCTTGCTTCAACGCCCCCGGCACATCGTCGACGACGATGCGAGCGACATGCACAAGCAACGCGCCGGTGTCCGCCGTTTCGCCGGAGGCAGCGTTGTCGCGAATCGTCGGCTGCGCGTCTCCTTTGGGCGGCGCCGGCGTGCCGAGGAACGAGTTGTGTTGCAGAATCGCGCCGGCCGAGGGCAGCGTTGCGCCAGCCTGCGGGCTTTGCGCGAAACCGCAGGGCGCGGCAATCAGGGTCAGGCAGGTCAGCACGCCGGACACGGCGGCTTTCAATTCGATCTTTTTCATGATTGAGGTGAAGGCGGTGCGCCTGCTTCAGGCGGCAGACGTAGCGATTAGCGGCACGGGCGAACAGGTTCGGCCCATGCCCGGCATCGCGAATGCAAGCCTGCCGAAAATAGGCACCTGCCATTGCCGCATATTTAAAAACGACGCGTTCCTTTTTTATCGGCCGCGATTTATGCAGATCACATCGCCACCGAGCCTGGCATCGAGATCGATTTAAAGAACCCGGCATTCAATCGAATATCCGGGATATATTTAGATCGAGATGACCAGAACATCTCCTCGACAAGATAAGCGCAGGAATTCGCTCGGCCGGCAGAAATTCGAACTTGCTTCACTCCACGCCGAAAAATGAAAATGGAATCCGTTGAAACGGATTCCATTGAAACCGCTATATCGAAGCGGCCGAATGCTTACCGACGACTGCGGTTAGGACCGGGAATAAATCACGTAAACCTGGCCCCGATCCATGAACTTCGGACCGTTCTCGGTGGCGACAATGTAGCCACCCTCCACCGGCACAAGCGGCTTGATACCGTCGAACCCTTCCACCAGGCCGACCACCTTGGCATCGGACGGCCACACTTCGTCGAAACCGTACATGTTGCCGTATTCATGGCTGTGCCAGCGCAGCGACACCTTGCCGCCGGCATCCGACACATCGGCATTCATGCCGGCAATCGCGCCGAGCGCAGCTTTGTTGCCTGCCTTCACGATCACGTCGCCGTTGCGGCTATCGATCGCAGCGCGCTTGCCTACATGGCTGCCCCAGATGTTCGGCAACACGCCCGCCGTGACGTTTTCTCCCGCCAGCGAAATCTGGCCGCCTGCCAAGAGGTTCCCGCCATAGGTCAGATCCTTGCCGGCATGCATCGTCAGCGAACCGTGCGCCGTCATCGCCTGGCTGGTAACCGCTCCGGCGTCCGCCACGACAGACACGTTCTTGCCACTGACGTCACCGAGACGGATGTTGCCGCCGTGCGTATCGATCACCACGTCATCGGCCGCCTTGATCTTGGCGTATTCGCGATAAAAGCTTTGGCCGTACGCGCCGAAACCATTCCAGCTGACCGGCGTGCCAAAGTAGTCGGAATCGCCTACATTGCTGCCCCAGGTGTCCGGCAACACGCCCGCCTTTACGTTTTCGCCCGCCAGCGAAATCTTGCCGCCTGCCACGAGGTTCCCGCCATAGGTCAGATCCTTGCCGGCATGCATCGTCAGCGAACCGTGCGCCGTCATCGCCTGGCTGGTAACCGCTCCGGCGTCCGCCACGACAGACACGTTCTTGCCACTGACGTCGCCGAGACGGATGTTGCCGCCGTGCGTATCGATCACCACGTCATCGGCCGCCTTGATCTTGGCGTATTCGCGATAAAAGCTTTGGCCGTACGCGCCGAAACCATTCCAGCTGACCGGCGTGCCAAAGTAGTCGGAATCGCCTACATTGCTGCCCCAGGTGTCCGGCAACACGCCCGCCTTTACGTTTTCGCCCGCCAGCGAAATCTTGCCGCCTGCCACGAGGTTCCCGCCATAGGTCAGATCCTTGCCGGCATGCATCGTCAGCGAACCGTGCGCCGTCATCGCCTGGCTGGTAACCGCTCCGGCGTCCGCCACGACAGACACGTTCTTGCCACTGACGTCGCCGAGACGGATGTTGCCGCCGTGCGTATCGATCACCACGTCGCCGCCCGCGAGGATTGCATGACGACGAGCGCCCAGCAGATCCGGGCCCGCCGTGTACTCCGTCGCAATCACATTGTTGCCGCGCAAGGCCAGATTGCCTCGCGTCTTCAGGTTGCTGCTCAGGTTGATGTCGCCCTCGCTGCTCACGACGCTGTCGCTCGAGCCGTCCTGCTTGCCCGACAGGCCGATATTGCCGTGGCCCTTGCCGAGAAGCGTGATGCCGCCGAGTTTGTCCAGGCCGTCGGCTTCGAGTGTGCCGGTGTTGTTGATCACGTTACGTGCGACGGCGTCACGCGCCCAGGCCGTCATCACGATATCGCCGTTGTCCGTCTTGATGAGGCCGTTGTTTTCCACGAGCGCATGGACAGCGGCTTGATCCAGCCGAGCCTGCATGCGGCCGCCATCGAAACTGACGGTGACATCCTGGGCCGCGCCGAGAACGACATTGCCGTTTTCGCTGCGGATCGCTCCATTGTTGACCACGGTCGTGCCGAACAGGCCGACCGACTCCTTCGCCGCAACGCGGCCACCGACGTACACCACCCCCGCTTTGTCACCCGAAAATTTCAGCTTGCCGTTGTTGAAATTCTCGTCGCTGATATCGAGCGACGAGGCAATCAGGCCGCCCACGTTGACGCGCGCGCCATTGCCGATCACCACGCCGTTCGGGTTGACGATGAGCACGCGCCCGTTGGCATTGAGCGCACCATTGATCTGCGTCGGGCTCATGAACGAGTTGATACGATTGAGCACGGCGGATTTCGCATCCTTCTGCACGAAGTTGAGCGTTTCCCGCGCGCGGACATCCATGTTGTTCCAGTTGACCACCATCTTGTCGGTGGACTGATTGACTGTCGTGGTCGCACCATTCTTGCTGATATTGCCGGTACCGCTGGCAATGGTCCCCACCCCCACGGCGTGCGCTTGATTGGCCAAGAGCACGAGAACCGCAAATGCAACCGGCCGCAAGTGACACATTTTCTTTGCCATGATATTTTTTCTCCACTCACAATGTTTAAACCAGCGGCCATCATCGCTCAACTCCTTCGCCGATGCAGATGTAAAAATTCTTAATTCCATCTGAAAACAAACAAAACTACGCGTTACATCAAGTAAAATTGATCGAGACGAGTTTTATTTTTCATATAAATATATTTTAATAATCGATTTATTTCATATTCATAACGGTTCATGGGATTATCAAACCACGGCTTTTCCCGACGACAATCTTTTCTTCGTCGTCACGCCTTGAGGTAGCATGACGGCGCGCTCAAGCACCTCTCGATTTCATCGCGCCTCTATCCCATGTCAACCCGTTCGATGCCCGCCGCCGACTCACCTCCCGCCCGTCCCGCAGCCGCCACCGCCCCCACCAAGAAAGCCTGGCGCGCGATGCTCGAACTCGGCTTCGAGCGGCAGCGCACCGGGCGCTCGGCGCTCGTGCATCGCCGTCACGACGGCCCGCTGCGCATCCAGCGCCCGCTCTACCCCGAAGGCGACGCGATCTGCCACGCGGTGATCGTGCATCCGCCCGGCGGCGTCGCGGGCGGCGACCGGCTCGACATCGCCGTGCAGGTCGGCAGCGGTTCGCACGCGGTGATCACCACGCCGGGCGCCACCAAGTGGTACAAGTCCAACGGCCTCGACGCGCGGCAACGGATCGCCATCGCGGTGGCCGACGACGCGAAGCTCGACTGGCTGCCGCAAAACAACCTGTTCTTCGACGCCACGCAGGCCTCGCTGGAGTTCTCGCTGACGGTGGGCAAGCGCGCCAGCGTGATCGGCTGGGACGTCTCGCAACTGGGCCGGCAGGCGGCCGGCGAAACCTGGTCGGTCGGCCGGATCGCCTCGTCGGCGCGCATCGCGGGCGCCGATGGCGCGCCGCTCTGGATCGAGCGCGCACATCTCGGCGCGACCGAACCGCTGCGCGTCACGCCGCAGGGGCTGGCGGGCTTTCCCGTCTACGGCACGCTGTGGGCGATCGGCGACGCCTGCACCGATGCGCTGGCCGAATCGCTGGCCCCCGCGCTGCCGTTCGGCGACACGCTGCGCGCCGGCATCACCTGCGTCGCGCCGCGCGTGATGCTGATCCGCGCGCTGGCCGGCTCGGTCGAGGCGCTGCAGAACCTGTTCGTCGAGCAATGGACGCGGCTGCGTCCGCTGGTGCACGGCGTCGAGGCGCGAGCGCTGCGGCTCTGGCAGACCTGATCGCCCCTTTCCCCTGCACCACCGTGAGGCATCACGCCGACCGCTTCGCACCGAGGCGGTGAACGCACGCACGCAAACCCGACACACGACGCACTACCGCATGGCACACGGCTTGCGTTCTTGACATGCCGCCGTGCCGCGCACGGCACACGATGCTACGATCGGCCGGTTGCCGTGCATGCAACGCGCGGCCGAATTATTACGTCTAGCTAAACATCGAGCTTTCATGAAGCTGACTCCACGAGAGAAAGACAAACTGTTGATCTTCACCGCCGCGCTGCTCGCCGAGCGCCGCCGCGCCCGCGGCCTGAAGCTCAACTATCCGGAGACGATCGCGTTCATCACCGCCGCGCTGATGGAAGCGGCGCGCGACGGCAAGACGGTGGCCGAGGTCATGCACTACGGCACCACGCTGCTCACGCGCGACGACGTGATGGACGGCATCGCGGAGATGATCCCCGACATCCAGGTCGAGGCCACCTTCCCCGACGGCACCAAGCTGGTCACCGTCCACCACCCGATTCCCTGAGGCCCACGATGATTCCCGGCGAAATCCTCACCGATGACGGCGATCACGAGCTGAACGCCGGCCGCCCCACCATCACGCTGGCCGTCGCCAATACCGGCGACCGGCCGGTGCAGGTCGGCTCGCATTACCACTTCCACGAAGTCAACGATGCGCTGTCGTTCGACCGCGCCGCCGCCCGCGGCTTCCGGCTCAACATCGCGTCGGGCACGGCCGTGCGCTTCGAGCCGGGCCAGACGCGCACCGTCGAGCTGGTCGAGCTGGCCGGCGACCGCATCGTCTACGGCTTTCAGGGCAAGGTGATGGGCAAGCTCTGAGCGCGCCCGCGCAGTTCGTTCGCAGCCCGTAACAGTTGTTCGCAGCCCGGCGCATCGCCGGGTGCTCCAAGGATTCGACACCATGACACTACGCTTGAGCCGCCGCGCCTACGCGGAAATGTTCGGCCCGACCACCGGCGACCGCATCCGCCTGGCCGATACCGAGCTGCTGATCGAGGTCGAGCGCGACTGCACGATCTATGGCGAGGAAGTGAAATTCGGCGGCGGCAAGGTGATTCGCGACGGCATGGGCCAGTCGCAGCGCGTCGCCACCGAGGTGGCCGACACCGTCATCACCAATGCCGTGATCCTCGATCACTGGGGCATCGTGAAGGCCGACATCGCCCTCAAGGACGGCCGCATCCAGGCGATCGGCAAGGCCGGCAACCCCGACATCCAGCCCGGCGTGACGATCGCGATCGGCGCGGCCACGGAAGTGATCGCGGGCGAAGGCATGATCGTGACGGCGGGCGGCATCGACACCCACATCCACTTCATCAGCCCGCAGCAGATCGACGAGGCGCTGGCCTCGGGCGTCACCACCATGATCGGCGGCGGCACCGGCCCGGCGGCCGGCACCAACGCCACCACCTGCACGCCCGGCCCGTGGCACATCGAACGGATGCTGCAGGCCGCCGACGGCTGGCCGATCAACATCGGCTTTCTCGGCAAGGGCAACGTGAGCCTGCCGCAGCCGGCCGAGGAACAGATCGCGGCCGGCGCGATCGGCCTGAAGCTGCACGAGGATTGGGGTTCGACGCCCGCCGCGATCGACAACTGCCTCACCGTTGCGGACGCAACCGATACGCAGGTGGCGATCCACACCGATACGCTGAACGAAGGCGGTTTCGTCGAATCGACGGTGGCCGCGTTCAAGGGCCGCACGATCCACACGTATCACACCGAAGGCGCGGGCGGCGGCCACGCACCCGACATCCTCAAGGTGTGCTCGGAGCTGAACGTGCTGCCGTCGTCGACCAACCCGACGCGGCCCTACACGATCAACACGCTCGACGAACACCTCGACATGCTGATGGTGTGCCATCACCTCGACCCGTCGATCGCCGAGGATCTGGCGTTCGCCGAATCGCGAATCCGCCGCGAGACGATCGCCGCCGAGGACATCCTGCACGACCTCGGCGCGCTGTCGATGATGTCGTCGGATTCGCAGGCGATGGGCCGGGTGGGCGAGGTGATCATCCGCGCCTGGCAGACCGCGCACAAGATGAAGGTGCAGCGCGGCAAGCTGCCTGAAGATGGCGCGCGCAACGACAACTTCCGCGCCAAACGCTATGTCGCGAAGTACACCATCAACCCGGCGCTCACGCACGGCATCGCGCACGAAGTCGGCTCGATCGAGCCGGGCAAGTGGGCCGACCTGGTGCTGTGGGAACCGGCGTTCTTCGGCGTGAAGCCGGCCATGATCCTCAAGGGCGGCATGATCGCGGTCGCGCAGATGGGCGACCCGAACGCGTCGATCCCGACGCCGCAGCCGGTGCATTTCCGCGAGATGTTCGCCACCCGCGGCGGTGCGCTCGGCCGCACCTCGCTGACCTTCGTCTCGCAGCTCGCGCTCGACAACGGCGTCGCGGCCCGCTACGGCCTCGCCAAGCGCGTGGTGCCGGTGCGCGGCTGCCGTACCGTGACCAAGGCCGACATGGTCCACAACGCGTGGCGGCCCGACATCACCGTCGACCCGGAAACCTACGACGTGGTCGCGAACGGCCTGTTGCTGACCTGCGAACCCGCCACCGTGCTGCCGATGGCGCAGCGCTACTTCCTGTTCTGATTCATGCGCACTCTCGACAAACGCATCGCCCCCAACGTCAAGCTCGCGGCCTCGCTGGTCGCGCGCGCGCCCACCCTCACGCTGGCCTACGACGCCCGCTGCAAGAGCCGCTTCGCCGCGACGCTCGACAACGGCGAGGAGGTGGGCGTGGTGCTGCCGCGCGGCACCGTGCTGGCCGACGGCGACGTGCTGGTGGCCGACGACGGCAAGCTGGTGCGCATCGTCGCGGCATCGGAAGCCGTGATGCGCGTGCGCGCGCCGAATGCGCTGACGTTCACGCGCGCCGCCTATCACCTCGGCAATCGCCACACGCCGGTGCAGATCGGCGCGGACACGCTGGTGCTCGAATACGATCCGGTGCTGGCCGACATGCTGACGCGACTCGGCGCGAAGGTGGAGCGCGTGGACGCGCCGTTCCAGCCCGAAGCCGGCGCATACGGCGGCGGCCACAAGCACGGCCACGACGCGACGTTCGCCGAGGATTACGCGCTCGCGCAGCAGGTGTATGGCGAGCACCATGGTCATGCGCATTCGCATGACCATGGGCACGACCATTCCCACGGCGGCCACGTGCATACGGCGGCTTGCGGTCACGATCATGCGCATGGCGATGCCGCGCATTCGCACGATCACGGCCACGACCATTCCCACGGCGGCCACGTTCATACGGCGGCCTGCGGTCACGATCACGCGCATGGCGACGCCGCGCATTCGCACGATCACGGCCACGATCATTCACACGGCGGCCACGTTCACACGGCAGCCTGCGGTCACGATCACGCGCAAGGCGACGCCGCCTCGCACTCGCACGATCACGGCCAGCCCGGCCACGTCCACACCGACGCCTGCAATCACGACCATTCGCACGACCCCAAGCCCGTCGCCATCACGTTCCGCAAGCGCGAGCATGGACACGGCTGAACTCGTCGCGCTGCTGCACCTCGCCTCGCCGGCGCTGCCGATCGGCGGCTTCAGCTATTCGCAGGGCTTCGAGGCCGCGCTCGACGCGAACCTGATCCACGACGCCGACAGCGCGCGCGCATGGATCGCCAGCGGCCTGGCCGACGTGCTCGCCGCCTGCGAGCTGCCGTTCCTCGCGCATCAGCTCGAACGCTGGCGCACGCACGACGCGGCCGCGCTCGCCGAGGCCAACGCCGAATTCATCGCCAGCCGCGAATCGGCCGAACTGCGCCGCGAAACCGAGCAGATGGGCTGGTCGCTCGCGCAGCTGTGCGCCTCGCTCGAATGGGGCGACGCGGCCCGGCGCGCCACGCTCGCGGCGATCAGGCCGGTCGCGCTGCCCACCGCCTACGCATTCGCGGCCGCCGCGCACGACGCCACGCCCGACGCGGTGCTGACCGCCTACGCGTTCGGCTGGGTCGAGAACCAGGCCGCGGCCGCGCTGAAGGCCGTGCCGCTCGGCCAGCTCGCCGGCCAGAAGATTCTCGTCGCACTGCGCGGCACGATCGCCGACGCCGTGCGCCGCGCGCTCGCCACGCCGCCCGACGCCATCAACACGTTCGCCCCGCTGCTCGGCATCCTGTCGGCGCGGCACGAAACCCAGTACTCCCGACTGTTCCGCTCCTGAACGCCCGACCATGAACACGCCCTCCGCTTCCTCCCGCCGCACCAAGAAACTGCCACCGCTGCGCGTCGGCATCGGCGGCCCCGTCGGCTCCGGCAAGACGACCCTGCTCGAAATGCTGTGCAAGGCGATGCGCGAGCGCTACGACCTCGTCGCGATCACCAACGACATCTACACGAAGGAAGACCAGCGCCTGCTGACGGTGGCCGGCGCGCTGCCCGAGGAACGGATCATGGGCGTGGAGACGGGCGGCTGCCCGCACACGGCGATCCGCGAGGATGCCTCGATCAACCTGGAAGCCGTCGACCGCATGCTGGGCCGCTTTCCCGACGCGGACATCGTCTTCATCGAATCGGGCGGCGACAACCTCGCGGCCACGTTCAGCCCCGAGCTGTCGGACCTGACGATCTACGTGATCGACGTGGCCGGCGGCGAGAAGATCCCGCGCAAGGGCGGCCCCGGCATCACCAAGTCGGATCTGCTCGTGATCAACAAGACCGATCTCGCGCCGCTGGTGGGCGCGAATCTCGACGTGATGGCATCGGACACGAAGAAGATGCGCGGCGAGCGCCCGTACGTGATGACGAACCTGAAGGCGCTCGAGGGGGTGGCCGAGGTCATCGCGTTCATCGAGAAGAAGGGATTGCTGACGGCGTGATGCGTCAGCGGTAGCGGCACGCGGCGGGGGGCAGACGACGCGCCGCCGCGCGCCGGGAGACCTCAGGCCGGCTCGCCCTCGTCGCGCGCCGCCGGCAGCAGCGCTGTCAGCACGTCCACCGTGCGCGCCGTCGCGCCGCGATGGCGTGCGGCAAACGCGGCCCCGGCCGCGCCCATCGCGATGCGCCGCGCCGGATCGGCGAACAGCACGTCGAGCGCCGCCGCCAATGCTTCGGGGTCCTGAACCTGCTCGGCCGCGCCCGTGGCCACCGCGTCGGCCGTCGCCTGTGTGAAATTGAAGACGTGCGGCCCGATCAGCACCGGCACGCCCACGGCGCACGCCTCGATCAGGTTCTGGCCGCCGAGCGGCAGCAGGCTGCCGCCGATGAACGCCGCGTCGGCCGCCGCGTAATACGCGCCCAATTCGCCCATCGAATCGCCGAGCAGCACCGTGACCTCGCCCGGCACCGGCGCGCTCGCGCCGCTGGCGGCTGCCGCCGCACCGGGCGACCACAACACCGAACGACGCGCCACCGCATGCCCTTCGCGCTCGGCCAGCGCGGCCACTTCGTCAAAGCGCTGCGGGTGACGCGGCACCAGCATCAGCAGCGCGCCGGGCGTCTTCAGCGCCGCGAACGCGCGCAACACCAGCACCTCCTCACCCTCGCGCGTGCTGGCCGCCACCCACACCGGACGCGCGCCGATCGCCGCGCGCCACGCATGGCCGCGCGCGGCCAGTTCGGGCGGCGTGGTCATGTCGAACTTGAGATTGCCGAGCACGGCCAGGTTGCGCGCGCCGAGCGCGCCGAGCCGTTCCGCATCGGCCGGGCTTTGCGCGAGCACGCGCGAGAACCCGCCGAACACCTCGCGCACGGCCGAGCCGAAGCGCGAGGCGCGCCGGAACGAACGCGCCGACATGCGGCCGTTGGTCAGCACCAGCGGCACGTCGGCGCGCCGGCATTCGTCGATCAGCGTCGGCCACACCTCGGTTTCCATCACGAGGCCCAGCGTGGGCCGCCAGGCGCGCAGGAAGCGGCGCACCAGATGCGGCATGTCGTAGGGCAGATAACAACGCAGCACGCGCGCGCCGAACAACTGCTCGCCGGTGGCGCGGCCGCTCGGCGTCATGTGCGTGATCAGCAGCTTCGCGTCGGGCCGCGCCGCCAGCAGCGCGTCGATCAGCGGCTGCGCCGCGCGCGTCTCGCCGACCGACACCGCATGCACCCAGATCAGCGGCGCCGGATCGTCCGGGCCGCGCAACGCGCGCATGGCCGGCGCGATATGCCCGAAGCGCTCGCCGATATGCTCGCGATAGCCGCGCTCCCGGCGCGAACGCCACATCAGACGCAGCACCGCGGCGGGCGCCACGATCCACCAAAGCGCGCGATACACCGCTCTCAACATGACACCACCGTGATTGTGTTCCGTGCGTCGGCGCGGCCGCTCAGACGAGCGCGCGCCGTTGCAGCCGTTCGAGAATGCCGAGCGGTGCGCATTCCGGCCGCGCCATCGCGCCGACCGGCAGGAAGAAGGTTTGTTCCATCATGAACTGCCCCGACATCACCGCGTGCGAGGTCTGGTCCGAGAAGCAGATCCAGACGCTGCCCGGCGGGAACGGCATGGTTTGTTGCGGGCAATCCTGCTGATAGCCGAGATCGGCCTTCATCGCGTCGTGCAGATGCAGCATCAGATGGTCGTAGGCACTGCGCTTCGATTTCGTGACGTGCAGCAGGTTCAGCAGCCACGCCGAGCCGGGCAGTTGCGGGCGGATCGACGGCAGGAACCGCTTGGCGACATCCTCGAACGGCTCGCCCACGCGCCACACGCGCGGTGCGCCGTTCGGGTTCACGTTCGTGAACACGCGCAGGATGCGCTCGCCGTAATTGGGCCGCGACGGGAACGCGTCGACGTGCAGCCGGCTGTCGTCCTTGCGCCACGAGGTTTCGCGCGTCTCGACCTGACGCAGCCGCAGGCTGGTCGGCGCGACGCGCATCTTGCCGCGATATTCGGGGAACAGGCCGTCGACGAGCGAGGCCGCCTGCTGCTGATAGCGCGCCACCAGCGCGCGCACGGCCGATTGCGTGACGGCATCGCCGAGCACGCCGGCCACCGCGCCGCCGTTCGGCGCGAGGCTGATGTTCTTGCGCTGCGGATCGGCCAGCGCCGGATCGAGCAACGCTTCCTCGCCGCCTTCGATGGCGAACCGCAGGTTCGGGAAATACAGCACCTTGCCGGTTTCGACCGCCGCGAGCAATTGCTCGCGCGGCACGGACAACTGCTGGCCGTGCCAGTCGGCCGACTCGATATCGAGGATTTGAGACCCGGGCTGCGCGCCCGACAGGGGTTCGGTCATGATCGCACCGTTACAGAAGGCCGAACGACGCGAGCGCGCCCTTCACCTGAGACAGGGTGGGCGGCGCGCCGGCCGAGCCGAGATTGACGACGTTCGGCGACCAGTAGCCGCCCGTGCGCCACGCGGTCGCGAAATTGTACAGTTCGACGGTAGGCCGCTTGAGCGCCGCGGCGATATGCACGAGGCCCGTATCGACGCCGACCGTGGCCGCCGCGCCGTCGATCAGCCCGACCACCGCCGGCAACGACAGCTTCGGCGGCACGATCGCGGCCGCGCCGAACTCCTTCGCCAGCCGCTCGCTGGTTGCGCGCTCGGCTTCGCTGCCCCACGGCAGCACCAGCGATGCACCGCGCCGCACCAGCGTCTGGCCGAGTTCGATCCAGGCGGCATCGGGCCATTGCTTGTCGGCGCGGGACGTCGCGTGGACGAAAACGACGTAGGGTACCGGAAGATTCAGATCGGTCGCGGCGAGCGCCCGCGCGGCCTGATGCGTGTCAAGGCCGAACTCGAGTTCGCTCTCGGGCGTGGGCGCCGGATCGCCGAGCGCGGCGGCCGCCAGTTGGCGCGTGCGCTCGACCACATGGGTGCGCGGCGCGATCGGCACGTGGCGCTTGTAGAAGAAGCGCGCCGGCCATTCGTAGCCGGCGCCGTCGGTTCGATTGCCGAGCCCGACCAGCGGGCCGCGCGCCCAACTCGCCACCCAGGCGCTCTTGATCAGGCCCTGGCAGTCGATCACGAGGTCGTAGTGTTCGCCGGCGATCTGGCGGCGGAAGGCGCGGATCTCGCGCCAGGTCTTCGCGCTGCCGAGCGACTTGCGCCAGCGCCGCAGCGAGAACGGCAGCACGCGGCGCACGCCGCGCACGAGCTTCACGAGCTCGACGAAACTTTCCTCGACGAGCCAGTCGATCTGCGCGTCCGGGTGGTGCCGGTGGATGTCGGCGATCACCGGCATGTTGTGCACGACGTCGCCAAGCGACGACACACGCACGATCAGAATTTTTTGCACGCTGAAAAAACCGGGACAGGCCGGTACGGACCCAAAGACGCGATTTTATCGCGTCGGCGGACTTATCTCGTAAACGGGGAATGGCGGAGGGATTCGGGAGGACACGGAACGAGGCAAGCAGCCGGAGCGGCCGCACAACAAGCCGCTCCGTTGCCCCATCCGTTCAGAACGGCAGCTTTGCGTCCGGCTTCGCCGCCGTCAGTGCGCGGCGGAAATCGTCCTGGATTCTCGCCAGCCCTTCGGCGGTGTTCGCCTCGAAGCGCAGCACCACCACCGGCGTGGTGTTCGACGACCGGGCCAGGCCGAAGCCGTCCGGATACTCGACGCGCAGGCCGTCGATCGTGACGATCTCGTCGGCGCCGTCGAACTTGGCGTTCGCGCGCAGCTTCTCGATCAGCTCGACGTTCTCGCCTTCCTCGAGCTTCAGTTGCAGCTCGGGCGTCGATTCGGCGTTCGGCAGGCCGTTGAGCAACGCGCTCGGGTCCGCCTCGCGCGACAGGATCTCGAGCAGGCGCGCGCCGGTATAAAGGCCGTCGTCGAAGCCGTACCAGCGATCCTTGAAGAACACGTGGCCGCTCATCTCGCCGGCCAGCGGTGCGCCGGTTTCGCGCAGCTTGGCCTTCACGAGCGAGTGGCCCGTCTTCCACATCAGCGGCTCGCCGCCCTTCTCGCGAATCCACAACGCCAGATTGCGCGTGCACTTCACGTCGTAGATGATCTGCGCGCCCGGGTTGCGCGACAGCACGTCCTCGGCGAACAGCATCATCTGGCGATCCGGATAGATGATCTGGCCGTCCTTCGTGACCACGCCGAGGCGGTCGCCGTCGCCGTCGAACGCGAAGCCGATCTCGGCATCGGTTTCCTTCAGCGCGCGAATCACGTCCTGGAGGTTTTCCGGGTGCGCCGGGTCCGGGTGGTGGTTCGGGAACGTGCCGTCGATCTCGGTGAACAGTTCGACCAGCTCGCAGCCGAGCGCCTTGAACAGGCGCGGCGCCAGTTCGCCGGCCACGCCGTTGCCGGCATCGACGACGATCTTCAGCGGGCGCGCGAGCTTGATGTCGCCGACGATGCGCTGCAGGTAGGCATCCGACACGTCGTGCTGCTCGTAGCTGCCGCTGCCTTCGGAGAAATTGCCCTCGACGATGCGACGGTACAGCGCCTGGATCTGCTCGCCGTAGATCGCCGCGCCGCGCAGCACCATCTTGAAGCCGTTGTAGTCGGGCGGGTTGTGGCTGCCGGTCACCACGATGCACGAATCGACGCGGCGTTCGCCGCCGGCCAGCGGCAGCGGCACGCTGGCCGCGAAGTAACCGACCGGCGTCGGCACCATGCCGACATCAACCACATCCACGCCGGCCGCGCGCAGCCCGTCCGCCAGTGCGCCGATCAGTTCCGGGCCGGACAGGCGGCCGTCGCGGGCCACCACCACGGCGTCGCCACCCTGGGCGCGCACTTCGCTGCCGAATGCCTGACCGATGGAGCGGGCGGTGGCCGCGTCGAGCGTCTTGCCGATCACACCGCGAATGTCGTACGCCTTGAAAATGGATTGGGAAATCATCGATTCACTCTCTGTCGTGCTTGGAAAAATTGGCTCCGCATCGCCCGCCGGCCTGGCCGGCGCGTCGCCTGCGCCCCAGCGGGCGGCGGCACGCTCCCCGTGAATGCCGGGTTGGAACCCGGACCACTTATAATCGCCGGTTTCGACCCGGCCGCTCAGCGCGGCAGGCCGCTTAAGCGCGGCCCGGGCTTCGTCCGCAAGCCGCCCATTCTAATGCGTGGATGTTTCAGCGCCGCAAATTAGAAAATCGGCGGGCCGGGCCGAACCGGCGTCGGCCCTATTTTCATTCGAATTTTTTCATGCTGAAGCTTTCGCGCATCGCGAACCCCGATGTCGCCCGGGCCGCCCGGAATCTCGTCTGGCTCGGCCTCGAACGCCTGACCCAGATCGGCGTCGCGATCGTGATCAGCGGCCTGCTGGCGCGCGCGCTCGGCCCCGACGCGTTCGGCAAATGGCAGTACGCGAACACGCTGCTGCTGGTGCTCGCGCCGCTCACCTGGGTGTGCGGCGCGGAAATTCTCGTGCCCACCATCGTCCAGCGCCCGCCCGATCAGCTCGGCGCGGTGCTCGGCAGCGCGTTCGCGCTGCGCTTTTCGGTATCGGTGGTGGCGCTCGGCCTGACCTGGGGCGGCATCGCGGCCGGCTTCGTCGACCCGCTGGTGGGCGCGATGCTGGCCGGGCTGGCCGTGACGATGGTGCTGCGCGAGCCGTTCGTCGGAGTGGTCAACGCCTGGCTGCAGAGCATGACGTACAGCAAGCCGCAACTGATCGCCAGCATGTTCGCCGCGCTCGGCAAGGCGCTGCTGGTCTGGCTGCTGGTGCGCGCCGCCGCCGCGCCGGCCAGCTACGGCTGGCTATGGGCGCTGGAAGCCGGCGCGATCGCGGTGGCGCTGATGCTCTATTACCGGCGCCGCCACGGCGGCCGGCTCGGCTGGCGCATCGAAGCCCCGCTGTTCCGCCATTTCGCCTCGGCCGGCACGGTGTTCTGGATCGGCCTGGTCTGCATGTATCTGTTCCTGAAGCTCGACCGGCTGATGCTGCAGCAGCACGTATCGTTCGCCGAGCTGGGCCGTTATGCTGCGGCTCAACAATTGAACGAGAACTGGATCACGCTGGCGCTGCTGCTCGCGCAGACCATCGCACCGGCCTTCATCTACCGCGTGACCGAGGTGCCGCGACTGCGCCGCAACGTGTGGCGCCTGATCGGCATGACCAGCGCGCTGATGATCGGCGGCGCGGCCGTGCTCGATCTGCTCGCGCCGCTGATCATCGGCCGCGTCTTCGGGCCGGGCTTCGAGCAATCGGTGTCGATCTTCCGCTGGGCCGTGTGGCTGTCGGTGCCGGCCGGCGTCGAGGCGATCGGCAATCTGGTCGTGCTCAAATATCAGGCGAAATTCGTGCTGCTCGCGAAATGGGCGCTGGCGCTGGCCGTCGCGGCCGTGACCAACGCCATGGCGATTCCCGCGCTGGGCCTGTACGGCGCGCTGGTCGGGCTGGCCGCCGGCTATCTCGCCGCCGCCTCGGTCAATTTTTATTACATCCGCCAAACACTGCGCCCATGACGCCCTCCTCCACGCCCGCCGGCGCCCTCGACGACGTCGCGGTGCTGATTCCCGCCTACAACGGCCACGAGTATCTCGAACGCACGCTCGCCTCGTTCGACGAGCCGGCGCCCGTGCACGTGCTGGTGGTGGACGACGGCAGCACGCCGCCCGTCGCGCCGGGCGAGCACGCGGGCCTGCGCATCGAGGTGCTGCGCATGCCGCAAAACGGCGGCATCGAGCGCGCGCTGGCCGCCGGCATGGAAGCGCTGGCCGCGCGCGGCTTCCGCTACGCGGCCCGCATCGACGCGGGCGACCTGGCCGCGCCGCGGCGGCTCGTCAAGCAGCGCGCGTTCCTGGCCGCCAACCCGCGCGTGGCCTGCGTCGGCACCTGGACCCAGGTGATCGCGCGCGACGGCCGCCAGCTGTTCATGCTGACGCCGCCCGCCGATCCGGCCCGGCTGCGCCGCACGCGTTTCGCGCGCTCGCCGCTGGTTCATCCGTCGGTGATGCTCGATATCCCGCGGGTACTGGAGGTCGGCAACTATCGCGTCAAATATCGGGCCGCCGAGGATCTCGACATTTTTTTGCGCTTAATGGAACGCTACGATTGCGCGAACCTGCCCGAACTCGGCCTATATTACGAGCTGAACGAAGGCGGCATCAGCGCCACCAAACGGCGTCGGCAGATCCAGTCGACGCTGGCCCTCGTGATCCGGTATTTCGACGTTCGCAACCCCTACGACTGGTGCGGCCTGGCGAAATACCTGCTGCATCTCGTCACGCCGTATTCGCTGCTGCACAAGCTCAAGCGCCGCTCGTTCGCCTCGCGCCGCGCCGCCTGATGCGCGCGCCCCGTTCCCCTTTCATCGCTTCGACATGAGTTCCGTTTCCGCGCTGCGCATCGTTCTCGTCTGCAACACCGCCTGGGCGATCCATACCTATCGTCACGGCCTGATCCGCATGCTCGTGGCGAGCGGCGCCGAGGTGACCGTGCTCGCGCCGCGCGACCGCACCGTCGAGCCGCTCGAACAGATGGGCTGCCGCTATATCGAACTGCCGGTCGCCTCGAAGGGCACCGATCCGGTGGAAGACCTGCGCATGCTGGCCGCGATGCGCCGCCATTACCGCGCGATCCGGCCACACCTCGTGTTCCATTACACGATCAAGCCGAACATCTACGGCTCGATCGCGGCGTGGCTCGCGCGCACGCCATCGGTGGCGGTCACCACCGGCCTCGGCTACGTGTTCATTCGCGAGAGCCGCGCGGCGAGCGTCGCCAAGCTGCTGTACCGGTTTGCGTTCCGCTTTCCGCGCGAGGTGTGGTTCCTGAACCGCGACGACCTCGCCACCTTCGAATCGCAGCGCCTGCTCGCGCATCCCGCGCGCGCGCGGCTGCTGCACGGCGAAGGCGTGGACATCGCGCAATTCGCGCCGGCGCCGCTGCCCGAGCGCGATACTTACACGTTCGTGCTGATCGGCCGATTGTTGTGGGACAAGGGCGTGCGCGAATATGTCGACGCCGCGCGCGCGCTGAAGCCGCGCTATCCGCACGCGCGCTTCGCGCTGCTCGGGCCGGTGGGCGTGGACAATCCGAGCGCCGTGTCGCAAACCTATCTCGACGAATGGGTGCGCGACGGCGCGATCGAGTATCTTGGCGAGGCGCACGACGTGCGTCCGCATATCGAGGCCGCCGACTGCGTGGTGCTGCCCTCGTATCGCGAGGGCGTGCCGCGCACGCTGATGGAGGCCTCGGCGATGTGCCGGCCGATCGTCGCCACCGACGTGCCGGGCTGCCGCGACGTGGTGGCCGACGGCGAAACCGGCCTGCTCTGCACGGCACGCGACAGCGCGAGCCTGGCCGAAAAAATGGCAGCCATGCTCGATCTGCCGGCCGAGGCGCGCCGCGCGATGGGTGAACGCGGCCGCGAAAAAGTCTTGAAGGAATTCGACGAAGCGAACGTCGTCGATCGTTATCGGGAAACCATTCGTGCCCTGACCGGCACGGCACTCTGAGGGAGGGCAACGCAATGAGCAACAAGGGCACGATCCTCGTGACGGGCGGTGCGGGCTTTATCGGCTCGCATACGGTCGTCGAACTGCTCGGCAACGGCTACGACGTCGTGATCGTCGACAACCTGGTCAACAGCAAGCGCGAGGCCGTCGAACGGATCGCGAAGATCGCCGGGCGCGCGCCCGCGTTCCACCAGATCGACGCCTGCGACGAAGCCGCGCTCGGCAAGGTGTTCGACGCGCATCCGATCACGGCCGCGATCCACTTCGCCGCGCTGAAGGCGGTGGGCGAATCGGTCGCGAAGCCGGTCGAGTATTACCGCAACAACCTCGACAGCCTGCTGGCCGTGCTCAACGTCATGCGCGCGCGCAACGTCAAGCACTTCGTGTTCAGCTCGTCGGCCACCGTGTACGGCGTGCCCGAGCGCTCGCCGATCGACGAATCGTTCCCGCTGTCGGCCACCAACCCGTACGGCCAGACCAAGCTGATCGCCGAGCAGATCCTGCGCGACGTCGAGATCTCCGACCCGTCGTGGCGCATCGCCACGCTGCGCTACTTCAACCCGGTCGGCGCGCACGAAAGCGGCCTGATCGGCGAGGATCCGGCCGGCCTGCCGAACAACCTGATGCCGTACGTCGCGCAGGTCGCCGTCGGCAAGCTCGACCAACTGCGCGTGTTCGGCAACGACTATCCGACGCCCGACGGCACCGGCGTGCGCGACTACATCCACGTGGTCGATCTCGCGCGCGGCCACCTGAAGGCGCTCGATGCCTTGCGCCAGCGCGATGCGAGCTTCGTCGTCAATCTCGGCACCGGCCACGGCTACAGCGTGCTCGACATCATTCGCGCGTTCGAGGCCGCGAGCGGCCGCAAGGTGCCCTACGAAATCGTCGCGCGCCGCCCCGGCGACGTCGGCGAGTGCTACGCGAACCCGGCGCGCGCCGCCGAGCTGATCGGCTGGCAGGCCGAGTACGGCATCGAACGGATGTGCGCCGACCACTGGCGCTGGCAGGAACAAAACCCGCGCGGGTTCGCCTGAGCGACGGGGTGGCGATTCCACCCCGATCGAACGGCCTGCTGAAAGCCCCGCTCCGGCGGGGTTTTTTACTGGGCGGAACACGCCCGAACGCCCCGCCGCACCGGCCCTGGCCAACGCACGCAAGTCCTTGTCGAATAAGGAAAACGCGAACGCCGACAGGCTAACGGCCACGCGCATCGGTCCGGTATAATCCGCTGGCTCGAATTCCGGCCTGCCCCGGTTCGCCCCTGCCTCGTTTCCCGGCCCGTCCATGCTCAGCTTCGCCGTCGCGTTCCTCGCCTCCCTGCTCGTCACGCTGCTCATCATCCGCTATGCGCATCTGCACGAGAAATTTTCGATCGACCACGATCTCGCCGGCGTGCAGAAATTCCATGCGCATCCGGTGCCGCGCGTCGGCGGTCTCGGCATCGTCGCCGGCCTGCTGATCGGCTGCGTGCCGCTCGCGCTGCGCTACCCGACCGTCGCCGGCAGCATCGCCGGCCTCGCCGCCTGCGGCATTCCGGCGTTCGGCTCGGGGCTGATCGAGGATCTGACCAAGAAGGTCTCGCCGCGCGCGCGCCTGCTCTGCACCATGGCCGCCGCCGCGATCGCGTTCGCGCTGGTGGGAGTCGCGATCACGCGCATCAGCGTGCCGCCGCTCGACTTCCTGCTCGGCTACACCGCGATTTCGGCCGTCGTCACGGTGCTGGCCGTGGCCGCGCTCGCCAATGCCGTCAATATCATCGACGGCTTCAACGGCCTGGCCTCGATGGTCGCGTTCATGATGTTCGCCTCGCTCGCCTACGTGTCGTTCCAGGTGTCCGAGCCGGTCGTGCTGTCGGCCTCGCTGCTGATGATGGGCGCGATCATGGGCTTCTTCATCTGGAACTTCCCGGCCGGCCTGATCTTCCTCGGCGACGGCGGCGCGTACTTCATCGGCTTCATGCTCGGCGAACTGTCGATCCTGCTCGTGATGCGGCATCGCGAGGTGTCGGCCTGGTATCCGGTGCTGCTGTTCATGTACCCGATCTTCGAAACCTGTTTCTCGATCTACCGGAAGAAGTTCATTCGCGGCATCTCGCCCGGCATTCCCGACGGCGTGCATCTGCACATGCTCGTCTACAAGCGGCTGATGCGCTGGGCCGTGGGCACGCGCGCCGCGCACGAGCTGACGCGCCGCAACTCGCTGACGTCACCCTATCTGTGGCTGCTGTGCCTGATCGCCGTGATCCCGGCCACGCTGTTCTGGCGGCACACCGTGCACCTGTTCGCGTTCGTGCTGGTGTTCATGTTCGCGTACGTGTGGCTGTACGTCAGCATCGTGCGGTTCCGCGTGCCGCGCTGGATGGTGGTGCGCAAGACGCGCGCGCAGCATCATCAGTAAGCCCGATCGCGGATGTGAAAAAAGCGCCCTTCGGGCGCTTTTTTGTTGGGCTCTCCGCGACGCCGGCCGGCTCAGGCCTGTGCGCGCGTCGGCACGCTCTGCAAGGTCGGCCCGCACGCCGGTGCATATTCGGGCACCCAGCGGCGCAAGTCGCGGCGCACTTCGTCGTCGGCCAGCACGCGATGCTGCATGAGCCACGGCAACAGTTCGTCGAGAAAATTTTCGGGCACTTCGCGCGCCTTCGCGGTACGCAGCTTCGGATGCGGCGTGCGCGTGGTGGTTTCGTCGTCGGCGAGCAGTTCTTCATACAGCTTCTCGCCAGGCCGCAGGCCGGAAAATTCGATGCGGATCTGATCCTCGTCGAAACCGTACAGGCGGATCAGGTCGCGCGCGAGATCGACGATGCGCACCGGCTCGCCCATGTCGAGGATGAAGATCTCGCCGCCCTGCCCCATGCTCGACGCCTGCAGCACGAGCTGCGACGCTTCGGGGATCGTCATGAAGAAGCGCGTGATTTCGGGATGCGTGACCGTCACCGGGCCGCCCTTGGCGATCTGCTGCTGGAACTTCGGGATCACGCTGCCGGCGCTGCCGAGCACGTTGCCGAAGCGCACGGTTTCGAACTGCGTGTTCGGGCTCGATTGCTGCAGGGCCTGGCAGGCCATCTCGGCGAGCCGCTTGCTTGCGCCCATCACGTTGGTCGGATTGACGGCCTTGTCGGTCGAAATCAGCACGAAGTGGCGCACGCCATGACGGATCGCCGCGCGCGCGACGCGGTAGGTGCCGAGCACGTTGTTGCGCAGCGCCTGCCACGCGTTCAGTTCTTCCATCAGCGGCACGTGCTTGTAGGCGGCCGCGTGGAACACGATGTGCGGCGTGTGGGCCGACATCACGTGATCGAGCAGCAAGGAATCCTTCGCGTCGCCGATGAGCGGCACCACGCGGCTGTCGGGAAAGCGCTCGCAGAGGTCTTCGGTCAGGCGGTAGATCGCGTACTCGGACAAGTCGAACGCGATCAGTTGCGCCGGCGCGAACTTGAGGATCTGGCGGCACAGCTCGGAGCCGATCGAGCCGCCGGCGCCCGTCACCATCACCACGCGATCGCGCAGCAAGGCGTTGACGTGGGGCGTGTCGATGGTGATTTCGTCGCGGCCGAGCAGATCTTCGAGGTCGATCTGGCGGATCTGGGACAGCATGCCCTGCCCCGGCATCGTGCTCAGCGACGGCAGCACCATCGCGTTCACGCCGGCGCGCACGCACAAGGTCGCGACACGGCGCTGCACCTCGACCGAGGCGGAGGGCATCGCGATGATCACGTGCTCGGCCTTGGTGACGTCCGCCCAGTGCTCCAGCTCGGAAATCGGCCCGAGCACCTTGTAGCCGTACACTTCGCGGCCGCGTTTGGCCGCTTCATCGTCGAGCAGGCCGACCAGCCGCCATTCGCCGGAACGCGACAGCTCGCGCGCGAGGCTCGCGCCCGCGCCGCCGGCGCCGAGCACCAGCACCGGCTTGCCTTGCCCGACCAGGCCGCCGTAGCGGTAGAACTCCTTGGTCGCGCGGTAGAGCGCACGCGCGCCGCCCATGAACAGGAACAGCAGCATGGGCGAGAGCAGCAACACCGAACGGGGAATCAACGGCATCGGCTGAAACATCACCGCGCAGGCCATCACGATGCCGCCGCCCGCCACCACGGCCTTGGAGATGCGCAGCAGGTCGGGCAGGCTCGCGAACACCCAGAGGCCGCGGTAGAGGCCGAGGGCGCGGAACAGCAAGGCATAGACGGGGAGCACCCAGGCCATCGCCAGCAGGCCGCCGTGCAGGAATTCGAACGGCACGCTGCCGTTGAAGCGAATCAGATACGAGAACGACCACGCGACCGCGACGGCCAGGAGGTCGAACAGAAAAGCGCTGAGCGAAAGCCATGAAGCCTTGCGACGCATCATCAGGGGCACCTCAAGAATTGTTGTTGGCGTGATCTCGTGTTCGTCGCCATCGCGCATCGATTGCCAACCCCAGGGAGGCAATCACGCCAATCCATCCGACAAACAACAGCCACTGGACCAGTACACTGCTGGTCAAAGCGAATAGTGCAAGGGCAATACCGACAAACATGACGGCGTACCAACTGAGGGCCGTTCGACGGTGACCAAGACCGGAACGGATCAAGCGCTGATAATAATGCTCCCGATGCGCTTCCCAAAACTTTTCGCCACGTAACAAACGTCGTAAAAGTGTTACAGATGCATCGACAATAAACGGCGCGAACACCATCGCAGGAAACCAGATCGGCCAAACCCCGTTATTCCATCCCCAGTAACCGAGTGCGCCCGCCATGAAACCCAGCGGGATGGATCCGGCATCGCCCAGAAACAGCCTGGCCGGATGGAAATTCAGGAGCAGGAAGCCGAACGCGGCGCCGGCCACCACCGCCGCCGCGATCGCCAGATCGAGAGAGCCGGGCGCGGCGCCGAATGCCGCCACGGCGTAACCCCCGAAGCCGAACAGCGCCATGCCGCCCGCCAGGCCGTCGGCACCGTCCATGAAGTTGTAGAGGTTGATCAGCCAGACCATCAGAAATCCGACAGGAATCAACCAGATCGGCGCGGCGGCCGGATAAAGGGCCAGCAATATAGCCACGGCGATCAGATGAGCCGCAAAGCGCACGCGCGCCGGCAGGCCCCGACGATCGTCGATCTGGGACAGCGCGGCGAGCGCCAATGCGGCGAGCGCAACCAGCCACAGCCGCGGCGCCAGCAGCCATATCGCCACGACGCCCACCGGCACGATGCCCCAGCCTCCCACGCGGGGGGTCGGACGCGTATGCAGCGAACGCGCGTTCGGGATATCGGTCGCAAGGCGCCATGCCCAGCCCGTGGCCAGCAGCACGCGCAGGATCAGCGTCGAAGCCGCGGCGGACGCGACCGCGATCGCCACGAGCTCCCATGAGCTCAAAAACTGGAAAACCATGTCGATCAGTTCCCGTGAATCCGTGTGCGATACCAGTCGGCCGTGGCGGCCAGCCCCTCGCGTGTCGTGAACGGCGGCCGCCAGCCGAGTTGCCGGCGAACGTGCGCGGTATCGAGCTGCAGGCTGCCGACCAGCCGGTCGACCTGCGCGCTGCGCCCCGACACCCGGCCGAGCATGCGCAGCCAGGCTTCCGGGAACGGCAGGAGTCGCGCGGGCCGACCCAGCGCCGCCCCCACCATGCGCAGCAACGCGGCGACCGACGGCGCATCGTCGTCGGCGACATGAAAACAGCCGTGTGCCGCACGCGGATCGATGGCACAGCACCGCAGGGCATCGGCGAGATTGTCCAGGTACACGATGCTGCGTCGCGCGGTGACCGAACCGAACGGCAGCGGCACGCCGCGCGAGACGATATCGAGCATGCGCAGAAAATTCGCCCGAACCTCCGGGCCATACACCAGCGGCGGGCGCACGATGACGACATCCAGCCCATGTTCGTCACCGAACGTTCGCAAGGCCAGTTCGGCTTCGTGCTTCGAACGTCCATAGGGATCGCCCGGCCTCGCCTGCGCTGTTTCGGAGAGCGGCGCGCCGTCGTCGCTCTCGGCGATCGCCTTCACGCTGCTGACCAGTACGAAGCGTCGAACGCCATGACGCCGCGCCGCCTCCGCAACCCGCAACGCGCCATCGACATTGGCCGCACGGAATGCCGCGTCGGGATCGGCTGCGGTGTCGTCCATGACATGCACGCGTGCCGCCAGATGAATCACGCAGTCCAGCTCGGGCCAATCGGCATCGGCCAGCCCGGCGAAGTCGAGGCCGTCGAAGCGCCATTCGCTGACGCCGTCGACACAGCCCCCGGTGCGCCGGACCAGCCCGGTCACGGCATGGCCATCGGCGAGCAGCGCGCGCGATACGGCCCGGCCCACGAAGCCGTTCGCGCCGGTGACGAGAATCCTGCTCATAGCCATTTCCAGCCGAAACGTCGATAGAAGCGGAATGCCGATGCGGCAAACATCCGGATGTGGGCGAAGCCTTTGCGCGAGGCGCCCCCGCCGTGATGCGCGATGCGCACCGCCGGCACATAGACGATTCGCGCCACGCGACTCGCGCGCACGCTGAGATCGTAATCCTCGAAATAGAGGAAATAGCGCGGGTCGAAACCGCCCAGGCGCTTGAGCACCTCGGTGCGAAACAGCATGAAACAGCCGCTGACGATGGGCGGCTGCCAGGTCACGTCGGTCGCGTTGATGCAATCGCGCATTTCATAACGCGCCAGCCGGCCGGCAAATGGCCGACGCAGCGACGCAGGCAGGAAGCCGCGCACGAACAGGTCGAGCACGGCCGGATAGCGTCGGCACAAATACTGGAGCCGACCCTTGCCATCGGACGTGCGCGGTGCAAGCAAGCCCGCATCGGGATGGGCATCGAGGAATGCAATGCCACGGACGAGGCTGTCCGCCTCCAGATCCACATCGGGATTGAGCACCAGGTGATAACGGCTGCGCGCCGGCTCGATCGCGAGGTTGTGGCCGCGCCCGTAGCCGACGTTGCCGTGCCCCGACATCACGGTGCAGGCGACGCCCGCCGCCTCGAGTTCGGCAATCGATTCCGTCAGATCAATCGTGCCGCCGTTGACGACAAGGCAGACGTCGACCGCGCCGCCGCGCTGCGCCCGCCATGCGGCGCATGCGACGGCAAGACTCGACAGCGTCCGCGCGATCACCGCCGGTTCGGGGTGGTAGACAACGATCGACACCGACAGACGATCGGCGTCGGAAGACGGTATCGGGGATGACGCAAGCGGAACGGATTCGGATGCCACGTGTTCGTGCATGTTGAGTAATGGTGGGGACATCGTTACGTCGAACGACTCGGGGCGCTGCGCGACGACACGGCGGATTCGGCCTCGGTACGGCGATGCACTCGGCGATCGCGCGGACGCCCTTCCTTGGCCGAGAAGCCTTCTGTCAGGATGCTATGATGCCCGACGCTCATCCGCCGGACCCGAAGATGCATCCCCCCAAGCTTGGATTTATCGATTCCTTGCGTGGTCTTGCCGCGCTCTATGTTCTGCTTTACCACCTGACACCGATCACCACGCCGCATGCCGTGCCGCCACAATGGCTCGCGCCGTTCACGGAGCTCGGCGGCTCGGGCGTCACGCTGTTCTTCGTGGTCAGCGCATTCACGCTGTGCCTGTCGATGGACATGCGCAAGCAGGACGAATCGACTCCGCTGCTCAACTACTATCTGCGCCGCTTCTTTCGGATCGCGCCGCTATTTTACGTGTGGATGGTGCTCTACTGTATCCGCGACAAGCTGATCTTCGATGCCATCCACTCGCCCGCCGAGATCCTGCGCAGCCTGTTTTTCGTGCTCAACCTGAGCCCCGGCCACGAGCAGGGATTTGTCTGGGCCAGTTGGACGCTCGGCGTCGAAATGCTGTTCTATGTGTTCTTCCCTGCGATCTTCAAGTACGCGAACAACCTCGGCCGTGCGATCGCCTGCTTCGTCGCTGCCCTGCTGCTTCGCAGCCTGTGGCAACTTGCCCTGACGAAACTGGTGGCCGATCCGGCCGTGGCGGCGGGCTACTACAACCTGAGCCTGCTGCATCACCTGCCGACCTTCACGCTCGGCATGGTGGCGTATCGCATCTATCGTCTGATCGACATCGAACGTGCGCGGCGAACCGGCGTGGGTGAACTGCTGACAGCCAGCGCAATCGCGCTGCTGATCGGCGTGGCCTACGGCTTCGTGCAAATCGGGCAATTCGATGGACTGACCGTGGAGGCCGTCATCTACGGCGCATTGCTGATCGGCCTGTCGATCCGCCCGCCTCGGCTGCTAGTCAATCCGTTCACGCGCTTCTACGGCAAGATCAGCTACTCGGTTTATCTGAGCCACGCGGCAACGCTGGCCGTGCTCGGGAAAGTGTTCGCCGTGATCTACGCTCACGTTCACTATGTGACGCTGGCCTATGGCCTGTCGGTGGCGCTCGGCCTCGGTATCGTCACCATGATCTCGTCCGTCACCTACCGGTTCGTCGAGACCCCCGGCAACCAACTCGGCAAATCGCTGATTCGCCGGCTTCGGCAGCAACGGGCAGCCAACCGCTCCGCCTGACACTTCCTGTCAAAAAGACGATGGCGGCGCAACGCGCCGCCATCGTCTCCTTCCCTTACTGCATCGGTTGATCGAGCAAGCGCTCGTCGAGGCCGAACTGCGCACACAGCTCACGAGCGTAGCGGTCTGCCGCCTCCACGACCGACGCATCGATCGTGTGGTTGGCACGCACCCACATCTGGATGTGGCGAATCTCCTTGACCAGCGCCTCGGCCTTGCCACCGATCGTCACGCTGCCGCCATGCCGGCGATGCAGGTTCAACGCATCCGGAACGAACGCGATCAGGCCTCGATCGAGCACGCGCAGATACACCATCCAGTCGCCTGCCACGCGGAACGCGCGGACCTCGTCGAAATGTCGGGAAAGCACATCGTTCAAGACCTGCCGCTTGAACACGACCGCGCTGACATTCGGAATCGTGTTCTTGACGGCCAGCGCACGCGCAATTTCATCCGAACCGGCGCCCACATAAGCACGCGTCCACTTGTCTTCGGAAATGTCGGCGACGTAATCGCGATAGTGATCGCATACGATCTCGCCCGTCTCCGACATTTGCTTCGATTCGGAGTAGCTCATGACCGTGCGCGCGTCGTCGAACCCTTCGATCACCGTCGACAGGAACTCCGGGTCCGACAGGTCGTCGGCTTCGGCGATCCACACGTAATCGCCGCGCGCCAGTTCGACACCACGCTTCCACTGGGCAAACACCGACCCGGAATTGACGTGGTTCACGACGACGCGATTGTCGATGTGCTGGTCGGCCAGTTGTTGGCGAATCACGCGCTCGCTGCCATCCGATGAGTTGTCGTCCAGGACGATCAGTTCGTAAATCGGGTAGTCCTGCTTCAGGATCGAGTCGAGCCGCTCACCGATATAGCGCTCGTAGTTGTAGTTCGGCACGACCACCGAAACGCGCTTGAAGCCGCAGCCAAGCAGATCGAGCAGATCGAACACGTAGGAGCGGAAGGAGTAATCCTCGGTGACGAGACGCATGCCTTCGACACCGAGCTCGCCGGCGCGCTGCGGATCGTCCAGCAACTCGCCGACCGCCTTGGCGAATGCACCGACATCCTCGAACGGCACCACGATGCCGCAGCCCAGCTTCAGCAATTCGGCCGAACCGCTCGCCCCTTCGAACGCCACCACAGGCACGCCGACTTCGAGCGACTCGAGCACCACGGACGGGAACGGATCCTCGCGCGACGTCAACGCCAGCACATCGGCACCCGCATAAAACTGATCGGTATCGAACAGCAGGCCGGGGAAGTGGAAACGGCTCGTCATGCCCTGCTTCTCGACGATGGCGTCGACCTTCTCCTTGGCCTCGTTGTCCCAATGCCCCAACCAGACGAAATGCACATCGTCGCGCTCGACAAACGGCGCGGCCGCCCGCGCGAACAGGTCGGTGCCCTTGCGCAGATCGCCGTATCCGACGCCCAGCACAACCTTTGCGTGAGCGGGCAGCTTCAGTTGCTCGCGCAACATCGTACGCGCCCGATCGATATCGCCGCCCATGCGATTGCGCTTGTAGAGACCTTGGGGGCGCAGCCGCGCCTTCCGCTCGTCAAGGCCGCTGAAACGCACGAACGATTCCTTGACCATCTTCGCCGGAAACACGACGGCCTTGGCATGCTCGGCGATCTCGGCGGCATGCTGCTCGAGCTTGTACTTCTTGAGCATGCCGTCCAGTTCGTGAATCAGCGAGATGCATTCGATACCCTGGCGCGACAACGTGCCGACGAAGCGCCCCGATACCGTGGTATTGCAGATCGCCGACTTGAACCCCTGCTGCGCCAGCGTCTTCACGAATTCGCTCGCGTCGTGGCCGGCCGGATCGACACCCGTCAGATCGTGCACCACGCTCCAACGCTCGAATTCGGCCTTCAGCGGCCCTTCGCCGAGCAGCACGGTTGCCACTTCGATATTGAACTGGGTCGCCAGCGCGCGAACGAGGTTCAGCGCGAGAAACTGCGCACCGTGCGCATAGGCATCGTGCGACACCACCAGCACGCGACGCACCACGCCACCATGCGCCGCCTGCACCAGCGCATTGCGGGTGGCGTGCAGCCAGGCATAGCCGTAGCGGCGATCGGGCTCGAGGTGGGCGCCCTCGGCCCATTCGTTCCAGGCATTGATGAATACGAGCCGCTCGTCCGGATTTTCGATACGTTCGACCGTATCGGTCGCGGCGTTGACCAGCCACTCTTCGTAGAGCTTCGGGGTCGAACCGACGAACACCGTGCCGCGCCCCGGCTTGCGGGCCTCGTTGTCCCACGACGGCGTCACGCCACGGAACAAGCGATACGGCGAATCCTGATAGTCACGGCTGCGCTCGACGAAGTGCGTCCAGTCGAGCACATAGCCCGCATGCTCCGGGTTGATCAGCGACACGCTGTCGATCTTGGAGGGCGGCTGGCTGTTGTTGGGCGGAAACTCGATCGCCGCATCGAAGCCGTAATCGCGCGGGTCGGCGCGCTCGAACGACTGCGTGTAGGCCAGATACAGTTCGCCCAGGCCGTTCGCACGCGCCCATTCACGCCAGCGCGTGACGGTTTCGCGCGCATTGGGCAACAGGTTCGGACGATAGACGAGCAACACCGGGCGGCCGTCGATACGGATATAGCGTTCATCGCGCAGATATTGCGACACGTGCTCGATGAACGCGAGATCGTCTTCGGGGGAGTGATGCTGCGAAATCAGCAATTCCTGATCGAGACCATCCCAACGGCGGCTCCAGTTCTCGTTCGCCCAGCACAGGCAGAACGGCAGATCGAACTCGCGATGTTCGAGATACTGCTGAATCGGCGCTTCCATCAAGCGCTTGCCGCCGAACCAGTAGAAATAGAAACAGAAGCCTCCGAGTCCGGCCAGCTTCGCCAGCTCGACCTGCCGCTGCTGCACGGCGGGAATACGCAAATCGTAGAAACCCAGCTCACCGGGCAGATGCGGCTGATAGTGGCCGACGAACTGCGGCACCGCGCGAGTGACGTTGGTCCACTCGGTAAAGCCTCGCCCCCACCATTCGTCGTTTTCGGCAAACGGGTGAAACTGCGGCAGATAGAACGCAATCGCCCGCACCGGCACGTGATGCGGCGCGCTCGGCGGCAGTGCCTGATAGTCGGACGACGGCACCACCGCGGTCACCGTGAATGGCGCCGCCGTGGCAACGACGGTGCCGGCCCTCACGGAATTCGCATGCGCGGTGCGGCGGCGCAATGCCGCCCAATCCTGATAGGCACGCGTATTGGCGAACACGCGCGGAAACAGCCGGAACAAGCCGCCCTTGATCTTGCGCTTGAGCGACGCCGGCAGCGGCATCTTGCGGTAAATGATCTTCACGGCCGCGCGCAGCGACGTGGCACGCGCCTCACCACCTTGAGCGACTCGTTTCATAAAGCGCAACCCGCTCGTGACACGCCACGAAGTGCTCGATCGGATCTCGCGAATCTCGGCATCGAGCGCGTGAATCCGCTCGCCCTGGTGCTCCAGTTCATTGCGGCGATCCAGTTCGGCCACGACGCGATTGTGCTCGCTCGTGACGCGCTCCCGCTCGCGCTCGAGGGTGAAAAGACGATCCGTCTTGTCGTTGAGTTGACGATGTGCTCTAGCCAAGCTGTCGCCTTTTTCCTGCAGCGCTGCTTCGAAGCGTGCAAGCGATAAGCGTATCGCTTCATCAAAGTTCTCCTTGTGGCGTGCCGCCGACGATTGCGCCTCATTTTGACCAGCGCGGCGTGAAACCGGAGAATCGGCAAGACGCACCTGACGATCTGCCAAGCCGGCAGCCTCGATGAGGCGGGTCGATAGATCCGTGAGCTGCTGCCTGGACTCGATCGCGATCGCGGCGATCGAATCGATCTCCGCCCGGACCGACAGGCGGACAGAAAGCATCCAGCCGTTCTGCACCTGACTCAGTACGGTATCCGGCACAGGCAGCTCGAACCAGGGATCGTTGCCGGCGACGATCAGTTCGATCGGCCAGCCCTTGCCGAGCCGGTAGGCGCCGAACACTTCGATGGCGGCATCGGCCTGCGTGTGCAGCGACCAGACAACGCGCCCCTCGGCATCGCACACATCGATCGCATGAAGCTCCACGACGCCAGGGCGATCGCTCGGATCGAAGCGCAGCTTGGTGATTTTCAGCGCGGCGGCAGGTTCGCGCAGCTCGAGACGAGCGGTACGCGGTTCGGCGCCGGCGGCGACATAGCAACCCATGGCGTGTTGCTCCGACCAGCCGCTTCCAGCGTCAACTTCCCAGTATGCCTTGCATTCAATCCGGTCCCCTTGCTTGGCCGACGCACCAATTTGAGTTTCGTCAATTTCATAGACGGTTGCGTCGAGCACCGGCAGCTCGCCATCCGAAGCAAGCGCGACGAAGTAGAGCGGCCGCGCCACGCCGACCTGCCCTTCGCTGCCATCCTCGTCGCCCTGCCGCCAGCTCCGCAGCGCGGCGGCGCGCGGTTCGAGGGCCGCCAGCATCGAACCGGTCACGACACGCTGGCCGTACAGGTCGACCTTTGCGAACCGGCTGCGCAGCAAGGCCTCGAATTCGTCGAGATACAGTTCCTTGACGTGCCACGGATTCGAATAGCCCGTGACATCGGAATATTCATGCTTGTTGGGACTGGAGATCACCACGATCCCGCCGGGACGCAACACGCGCTTGATCTCGCGAATCATCGCCTCGTGTTGGTCGTGGTGCTCGATCGTCTCGAAGCTCACCACCATGTCGACGCTGGCGTCGCCCAGCGGAATGGCGGCGGCCGAGCCGGCGATGAACTGCAGGTTGCTCGCCCGGCCGCTATAGGCCGCTCGGGCATGCTGAACCGCCTCGTCGCTGATATCGACACCGATCACCGACGCCGCCGTGCGGGACAAGGCAAACGACCCGTAGCCCTCGCCGCATGCGATGTCGAGCACGCGCGCGCCGTGGCAGAGCTTGCCCGCCACGAGATAGCGATGCATGTGCTCGACCTCGATATGGGCCGACATGCCGGGGATATAACGCTCGCCGTCCCAGGTAAGATCGTCGCTCTGTTCGGACATGATGGTTGTATCCTCGCCGGCGGCCGACATCCCGTGCCCCTGCGGTTTCAGTTGTTCGTTTGACATGTAGTGTGGGTCGGTCTTGTTCACTCGGCCGCTGCAATGCCGACACGCCGCATCGGCACCGCGAGCAGGCAGCTCGCGACGCTCGATGCATGTACGCGCAACGGCAATGCGTCGTGGATCCAGTGAAGCTGAACGTGATCTTGTTGTGTGCCGTCGGCGATCGCGACGTTGATCGAATAATCGCCGACGGGCAGTCTTGGCATGGAAAACGAGAAATCCGCGACGAGCGTTTCGCCGGCCGCGCAACTCTGCGGCGCATGTCGATAGGTCAAAAACGTGTTGTCGCCGAACAGTGATTGGCCCAGCGCATCGTTGAAGAAGAATCCGATGATCGGCGAGCGCACCGCCTCGAAGATCGCGGCGCTCACGCGAATCGTCACCGCTTCGCCGCCCACGATCCAGGAGAGCGTGCGTTGTCGATCGTCGACGAAGCAGACGTCGACGAGGCGCGCCGCCCCACTGCCGAACGATGCCGCTTGCGGATCGAAGCGACGCACCTCGATATCGTTCCGGCTCGACGTGCGGTTGATCGTGCCGAGGCGCACATCGCCGGCTCCGGCCGGAGCCGGCGCGACGATCGCAGGGGAACGCTGCGCCGGAACGGCGGCCGGCGTGCCGGCGTCGTCCGGCGCGGCATTGAAGTAGGCATCGAGGTAGGCATTGCAGACCGTCTCGGGATCGCCTTCGCTGCGCACCTTGCCGCCGTCGATCCAGATGACGCGAGTGCAAAGCTTCTTGACGGTCGACGTGTCGTGGCTGACAAACAGGATCGTGCCCTTCTGGCGGAATTGATCCATGAACCGCAGGCACTTTTGCGTAAAGAAGGTATCGCCGACCGCCAGCGCCTCGTCCACCACCAGAATATCGGCGTCCACATGCGCGATCACCGCGAACGCCAACCGAACGAACATGCCGCTCGAGTAGGTCTTGACCGGTTGATCGATAAAGTCGCCGATATCGGCGAACGCGATGATCTGCTCGAGACGTTCATCGATCTGACGGCGGCTCAGGCCGTGCAACTGGGCATTCAGATAGACGTTCTCGCGTCCGGAATATTCCGGATCGAAACCGGACCCCAGTTCCAGCAACGCGGCAACGCGCCCGACCGTTTCGATCGAGCCGCGGCTCGGATTGAGCGTGGCGCAGACCATCTGCAGCAGCGTGCTCTTGCCCGACCCGTTCCGGCCGATGATGCCGATCGTTTCGCCGCGGGCAACGTCGAAGCTGACATCCTCGAGGGCCCAGAACACGCGACCATAGGCGCTGGCGCGATCCGCGGCGTAATTTTGCAGCGCACCATCCGGCAACACGCGGCTGGCGGCACCGAAAGCGGCCTGCTTGAGCCGGTTGGCCGGCAAGTCGAACGATCGAAAGCCCTTCGCCACGCCTGATGCGCGAATGACGGCCTGTTTTGACATTGCGTCACTTCCTCGAAAACGCGCTCGGCGAGCGACCACAAAAACCCGGTTCGTCCGAGCGTAGCGAGGGATTTTATCAAACCGCACGCATTTCGACGGGCAGTATATTGAATCGGTAATGGACCGCGTTGCCGGGTGTTACCGGACGTAACGATCGCCGTGCGGCGATACCCGGCTCCGATGTCGGGAGCCGGCAGACAAAGTGCGCCGACAGCGGACATCCCCCCCGCCGGCCGGTGCGCAACCGGTGCGGCCCGGCACATTTCGTTACATCCTCCCCACGCCGCCCGCTCCGATATGCGCCGGTCCCGGCCGCCGCGCCGGGACCGCCATGCGATAATGGCCGACGCGCCAACGAGCGCCCCGTCACCGTCATTTCGTTCGTTCAGTAAGCCGCTCCGATCCGATCATCCATGCAAAGCTTCAGCGCCTCGCCGACGTATCTACTGGCATCGCTAGTCAAGAACCGCCGACTCTTGTGCGATCTCGCACGACGCGACGCGGTAGGCCGTTACAAGGGCTCCGCACTCGGCATTCTGTGGTCGATGCTCACACCGCTGCTGATGTTGAGCGTCTATACCTTCGTGTTCAGCGGCGTATTCAAATCCCGCTGGGGAAATGGCCCCTCCTCCGGCTCGCACGGCGAATTCGCGGTCGTGCTGTTCGCCGGCATGATCATGTTCAACATGTTCTCGGAGTGCATCAATCGCGCTCCCGGGCTCGTGCTCGGCAACACCAACTTCGTCAAGAAGATCGTGTTTCCGCTCGAGATCCTGCCGTGCGTGAGCCTGTTGTCGGCCCTGTTCCATGCGTTCATCAGCATCGTGATCCTGCTGATCGCCGAGTTTCTGATCCAGGGCAGCGTGCCGCTCACCGCGGTGCTGCTGCCGGTCGTGATGGTGCCGCTGTGCGTGTTGATACTCGGCCTCGCCTGGATGCTGTCGGCGACCGGCGTGTACCTGCGCGATATCGGCCAGACCATCGGCATCGGCGTGACGGCGCTCATGTTCCTGTCTCCGATATTTTTTCCGCTGTCGGCGCTTCCGCCGAGCTTCCGTGCCCTGGTCTACTGGAATCCGTTGACGTTTCCGATCGAGCAGAGCCGCAATGTGCTGATCTGGGGCAAGCCGATCGATTGGGCGACCTGGTTCGGCTACCTCGGGATCAGCCTGGTCGTGGCCTGGCTCGGATTCGCGTGGTTTCAAAAAACGCGCAAGGGATTCGCGGATGTCCTCTGATACGGTCATCGAGGCTGTCTCGCTCGGCAAGGGCTTCAAGGCTTATGCCCTGCCATCGCATCGCCTGCTCCAGTTCGCCTGGCACTTCGCGGCGCGCGTCACACCCGGTACTCGCCTGAAGGCGTGGTTGCAGCGCCGCGCCGAAGCGGCCGGCCGCACGTTCTGGGCCTTGCGCGGCATCAACTTGAGCGTCGGGCGAGGCGAGACGGTCGGCATCATCGGCCGCAACGGCTCGGGCAAGAGCACCTTGCTGCAAATGATCTGCGGCACGCTTGCGCCCACCGAAGGCACGATCCGCACCACCGGACGCATCGCCGCGCTGCTGGAACTCGGCTCGGGCTTCGATCCCGAGTACACGGGGCGTCAGAACGTCTACATGAACGGCCAATTGCACGGGCTCACGCAAGCGCAGATCGACGAACGGTTCGCCGCGATCGAAGCGTTCGCCGATATCGGCACCTTCATCGACGAGCCCGTCAAAACCTACTCGAGCGGCATGTTCGTGCGGCTGGCGTTCGCCGTCATCGCGCATGTGGACGCCGACATTCTCGTGATCGACGAAGCGCTCGCGGTCGGCGATGCCTTTTTTACCCAGAAGTGCATGCGATTCCTGCGCCGCTTCATGCAAACCGGCACGGTGCTGTTCGTCAGCCACGATGCGGCGGCGATTCGCAGCCTTTGCACACGAGCCGTCTGGATCGACCGCGGCAGCGTGATCGAGGAAGGCGAGCCGAAAGCGGTCAGCAATCGCTATCTCGAGGTGTTTTACGAGGCGCAGCAAGGCAAGAGCAGCATTGCGAGCGTCGCCGCGCCGGTTCCCAGGCACAGCGACGAAGCGGACGCCACACGCCACGATCAACGCACGCAATTCCCTCGCGACACCCCCGCATCGCCCGGTTTCGTCTTCGATCCGGCCGGCGAGGCCTCGAATCACGGCGCGACCGTCGATACCGTCGAACTGACCCGTGCCGACGGCACGCGCCTGCTCTGGACCAGCGGTGGCGAAATCGCGACGCTGCGCATCGCGGCGTCGGTGCACCGGCGGGTCGCCGATGCCGTACTGGGATTCGTCGTCAAGGACAAGCTCGGCCGCATGCTGTTCGGCGATCACACCTACTGGAGTTCGCTCGACTCACCATTGGCGCTGGCCGACGACGCACGGTTCGCGGCGGAGTTCGAATTTGCGATGCCGATCCTGACGCCGGGCGACTATGCGATCGACGTGATCGTCGCCGATGCCTCCACGACGGCGGAAACCACCCTCGGCCATCGGCACGATGCGTTCGTGTTCAAATCGGAAGCGGCCACCTCGTCGACCGGCCTGGTCGGTCTGCCCATGCAGCGGATTGCGCTGACGGTCGAATCAACGGCGACGCATTGACGCGCACATGGGGCGCGACGCGCCCATTCGACGGCTGACCGCTTACGACACGCTGGCGTCGATATCGCACTGGAACACGTCGCGCATCGCCTGGCTTGAGAAGTTGCGGGCGATATAGTCTCGGCCGCCGTCCGACAACCCCTGCCACCGTGCGTCGTCACGCAACACGTCGATCACATCGGCGGCAAATACGGCGGCGTCGTCGCTCGCCGGCACGCGGCCGTCGAGGCCGGCCAGGCCTTGCAGGCCAACCGGCGTCGTCACCAGCGGCACGCCGAAATTCAGCGCCTCGACCACCTTGTTCTTGACGCCGGCGCCAAAGCGCAACGGCACCACGGCCACCCGCGCCTCGCCATACAGCCGCGCCAGCTCCTCGTCGCTCACGTAGCCGGTCACGGTCACGTTGCCCGCGGCCAGGGCCTTCACTTCATCTGTCGGATTCGAGCCGATCAGCATCAGACGAACACCCGGCACCGCCTGCGTGATGCGCGGCAGGATGTCCGCCACCAGCCACTTGGCCGCATCGATGTTCGGGGGATGGCCGAAGCCGGCGACAAAAATGATCAAGTCACGCTCACGCGCGCCGACCGGCACAACCGATGTGTCTTCGGTACGGAAGAAATAGGCCGGCAAGGTGCGCGCGAGCACGTCCGGCGCCAGCGTATTGACGACCTGCGTTTCCTCGCCGGACGGGTAGTAGACCACGTCGGCCTGGTGCCACACGCGCAATTCGAGCGTGCGCATCTCGTCGATTTCCTTGCGCACCTGCGCGCTGCCCGATATCTCGAACTCTTTCTGTGCCCGGGCGAAATGCAGATCGTGGCCGTAGAACAGCAGCTTGGCCTCGGGCCGCGAGCGACGCAGCGGCGCGATGTACTCGCTCGAGACATGCGGCCGATTCAGGAACGCGTAGTCGATCGCCTGATCGGTATGACGCAGCCAGACATCGAAACCGTCGGCGTATTCGGGGCCGCACAGCACTTCGACGCCAAGCTGTTGCAGCGGTTTGACATAGGCGCTTTCGGTCCAGACGCTGTCGGGCCAGAACTTCACGTTCAGCCCCATCTGCAGAAAGATCTGAATGCAACAGAGCACCGAGCGCGAGCCCGCATCGCGATCGGGCTGCGGCACATAGCGATCGACGATCAGCACCGTGCGACGCTCGGCCGAGCGATCATGCGCCGCGCTGACCCGCGAGCCGTTGTCGAAATGCCGGCGTTCCAGTTCTTCGCGCCATACGGTGCGGAACGTCTTCTGGTTCGCGACTTGATAGGCCTTGATGCCGCTACCCGTATCGGTGCCGTTCGAGACGCCCTCGTAATGCACGATCGTCGATTCGGGTTGGTAATAGACCTTGCGTCCGGCCGCCCTGACCCGAAATGCCAGATCGGAATCTTCGCAATAGGCGGGCACATAACGTTCGTCGAAGCCGCCCAGCGAATCGAACAGCGCCTTGGGCACCAGCAACGATGCCCCCGACACGTAATCGACTTCCTTCACGTAGTTGTAGGCACTCTTGTGCGGATCGTCGAGGCGGCCGAAATTCCAGGCAGACCCGTCCCGCCACAGAATGCCGCCGGCTTCCTGCAGCCGGCCGTCCGGATAGACCAGCTTGGAGCCGACCACGCCGCACTGGGGATCGCGCTCGAACAGCGCGAGCATCGAATCGAGCCAGCCCGGCGTGACTTCCGTATCGTTGTTCAGGAAATGCAGATACCGGCCGCGAGCGAATGTGGCGGCGCGATTGCAGGACCGGATGAAACCCAGATTCTGCGGATGTTCGATGAAGCGCAAGCCCGGCACGTCGCGCAAGCGGACGATCTGCTCGCAGCCGGAAGCATCTTCGGCGACGATCACCTCGATCGGCGCCGCCGGCCAATACTCGGCGATCGATCGCAGGCAGGCCAGGGTATGCGGCAGGTTCCCGTAAGCAGGAATCACCACCGAGACAAGCGGTTCGCTGACCGACTCGAAGCGCAGCTCGGCCAATACGGCATCGATATCGGCGGATTGCGTGAGCGGCGCACGGCCGAGCACCTGCACGATCGGCACGCTTTGTCGCTTCCACGATTCGTAAGCGACCATGCCCTTGAACAGGGGGCCGGCAAGCCGGAACACCGCACTGGTCAGCCGCGCCTTGTTCCGCGGGCTGAGCGGCATGGTTCGATACAGCGTGCGGCCCACGCGCCGCACCAGCGGACGAGCGGCATCCAGCAGCCGGTTTCGCATTTCCATAAAACGAGTCCCATCGCGAAACCGCGTTTCAGCAATCCTTGAGGTCATCCATCACCAGCGCCAGCGCCTGCTGCCAGCCCAGCCGCTGCAATCCGAAGCGCTGATCAAAACGCGTATTGTCGAGCACCGACCACGCAGGCCGGCGCGCCGGCGTCGGATAAGCGTCCGACGGAATCGGCTCGATCGTGTGCACGCGAATCGCATCGCCACGCGCCGCTCGCGCCGCCTCGACGATGGCCGACGCGAACCCGTGCCAGGTGGTCTGCCCGTCCGCCGTCATGTGGAACAGGCCCGACTCGAAACGGTCGGCCGCGCGCTCGCGCATGGCATGCGAAACGGCATGCGCCGTCAGATCCGCAATCATGCGCGCGGAGGTCGGCGTGCCGATCTGATCGGCGACGACGCGCATCGTTTCACGCTCGCCGGCAAGCCGCAGCATGGTGAGCAGGAAGTTGCGACCGCGCGCGCCATAGACCCAGGTGGTGCGGAACGTCAGCCAATCGCCGCCGGCGTCGGCAATCGCCTGTTCCCCGGCGAGCTTGGTGCGGCCGTATGCGTTGACGGCGTGGGTGGCCGCGGTTTCCGTGTACGGGGCGGTTGCAGTGCCGTCGAAGACGTAATCGGTCGAGTAATGCACGAACAACGCGCCCACGTCGCGGGCGGCTTGCGCCAGCACGCCGGCCGCCTCGCCATTCACCCGCAGCGCCAGCGCTTCCTGCTCTTCCGCGAGATCGACTGCGGTATAGGCCGCCGCATTGACGATCACGTCGGGGCGCACCGACGCCACCAGCGCGGCGAGCGTCTCGGGCCGCGACAGATCTGCGGCCTCGCGATCGCAGGCGACCACTCCGCCCAGCGGCGCAAGCGCGCGACGCAGCTCCCATCCAACCTGCCCGTTACGGCCCGTCAGCAGGATCTTCACGCGTATACCTCCGCCGCTTCGAGCCGCACACCCGCCGCATCCTTGGCCGCCAACTGCGGCTCGAAATCGATCGGCCACTCGATCGCGAGCGACGGGTCGTTCCACAGGATGCTGCGTTCGAATTCCGGGTACCAGTAATCGGTCGTTTTATAGAGGAACTGCGCCGATTCGCTGAGCGTGACGAAGCCGTGCGCGAAGCCCGGCGGCACCCACAGCTGACGGGCGTTCTCGGCCGACAGCAATACACCGACCCACTTGCCGAAGTTCGGCGACGACTTCCGGATATCGACGGCCACGTCGAACACCTCGCCCTCGATCACGCGCACCAGCTTGCCCTGCGCATGCTCGATCTGATAATGCAGCCCGCGCAGCACGCCGCGCGCCGAACGCGAGTGGTTGTCCTGCACGAACACCGCGCCCGCATCCACTTTGTCGGCGAATTCGCGGCCGTTGAAGCTCTCGTAGAAAAAGCCCCGCGCGTCGCCGAACACCTTCGGTTCGACGATCTTCACTTCCGGCAATGCCGTTGCCGTTACTTGGATTGCCATGCGACCTGTTCCGTCAAAAGGTTCTTCAGATATTGGCCGTACGCGTTCTTCGCCAGCGGCTGCGCGAGCTTGAGCACCTGCTCGCCGTCGATCCAGCGGTGCCGGTAGGCGATCTCTTCCGGGCACGCGACCACCAGCCCCTGACGCTTCTGCAGCGTCGCGATGAACGTGGCGGCCTCGATCAGCGAATCGTGCGTGCCGGTGTCGAGCCATGCATAGCCGCGGCCCATGATCTCGACGTCGAGCTGGCCCGCCTTCAGGTAGCGCGAATTCACGTCGGTGATCTCGAGCTCGCCGCGCGCCGACGGCTTGATGTCGGCGGCGATGTCGCACACCTGGTTGTCGTAGAAATAGAGGCCGGTGACGGCGTAGTTCGAGCGCGGCTTGGCCGGCTTTTCCTCGATCGACAGCGCGTGGAACGACTTGTCGAATTCGACCACGCCGTAACGCTCCGGATCGTGCACGTGATAGGCGAACACCGTCGCGCCGGCGTCGCGCGCATCGGCGCGCTGAAGCTGCTTCGCCAGATCGTGCCCGTAGAAAATGTTGTCGCCGAGGATCAACGCCGACGGATCGTTGCCGACGAATTCCTTGCCGATGACGAACGCCTGCGCGAGACCATCGGGCGACGGCTGCACCGCGTATTGCAGGTTCATGCCCCACTGCGAGCCGTCGCCGAGCATCGCCTCGAAACGCGGCGTGTCCTGCGGCGTGGAGATGATCAGCACCTCGCGGATGCCGGCGATCATCAGCGTCGACAGCGGGTAATAGATCATCGGCTTGTCGTACACGGGCAGCAGTTGCTTCGACACCGCGTGCGTGATCGGATACAGCCGCGTGCCGGAACCGCCGGCCAGAATGATGCCCTTGCGTGCCATCGCTTCGCTCCTCGTCAAGCGCGTTGCGCGTAGTTCATCTCGACCCACTTGCGGTACTCGCCCGAAGCCACTTCGGCGGCCCACGCCTGATTGTCGAGATACCAGCGCACGGTTTGCGCCATGCCGGTTTCGAAGGTTTCGGCCGGCTTCCAGCCGAGCTCGCGTTCGAGCTTGCGCGCATCGATCGCGTAGCGGCGATCGTGGCCGGGGCGATCGGTCACGAACGTGATCTGCTCGCGGTAAGAACCGCTCGCCTTCGGCTTCTGCTCGTCGAGCAGATCGCACAGCACATGCACGACATCGAGGTTCTTCTTCTCGTTCCAGCCGCCGACGTTGTACGTCTCGCCGGGCAGGCCGCGCGCGAGCACCTCGCGGATCGCCGAGCAGTGATCGCCGACGTACAGCCAGTCACGCACGTTCTGGCCGTCGCCGTACACCGGCAGCGGCTTGCCGGCCAGCGCGTTGGCGATGATCAGCGGGATCAGCTTTTCGGGGAATTGATACGGGCCGTAGTTGTTCGAGCAGTTGGTGGTCAGCACCGGCAGCCCGTACGTGTGGAAATAGGCGCGCACCAAGTGATCGGAGCCGGCCTTGGTGGCCGAGTACGGGCTGTTCGGCGTGTACGGCGTGGTTTCGGAAAACTGCGGATCGGTGGCCGACAGCGAACCGAACACCTCGTCCGTCGAGACGTGCAGGAAGCGGAACGCGGCCTTCGCCTCGGCATCGAGCGTGTTCCAGTACTGGCGCGTCGCCTCGAGCATCGTGAAGGTGCCGACCACGTTGGTCTGCACGAAATCGGCCGGGCCGTGGATCGAGCGGTCGACGTGGCTTTCGGCCGCGAAATGCAGCACCGCGCGCGGGCGATGCTCGGCCAGCAGCGCATCGATCGCCTCGCGGTCGCAAATGTCGACGCGGGCGAAGATATGGTTCGGATTGTCCTGCAGCGACTTCAGGGTGCCGAGGTTGCCGGCGTAGGTCAGTTTGTCGACATTCACCACCGGCTCGCCCGATTGCGCGAACCAGTCGAGCACGAAATTGGCGCCGATAAAACCGGCACCGCCCGTCACCAATATCATGGGAATCCCTTGTCGAAAACGGAGTCTGGATTGGCCGAAAATGCGGAAAGTCCGCATTCGACCCCTCAGAATGCGCGCCGTGAATCGCGAGTATCTGTTGTTCTCTGGCTCATGGCCGTGCTGTAGGCCACATACCGCATAGGGCAGCAATTATAAGGCCTGTGCCATTCCAAAAAACACGCCACTAACAACTTGCAACAGCTTGACAAACGTCGAAACGGGCGCATTTTTCTCGTAGAATCATCTCAAAATAAGTCGAATCTGCGCAAATTCCGCTCACGGCTCCGACCTGTCGAGGGGCCGACCGACTTGTGATACCGTCTGTCGCAAGTCAGTCAAGAATCGTCAAACCGTCACCTCGTTTCCAAGCAATGACCTACGTGTCCGGTCCAGCCGCACCCATCGCGTTCGGCGACCTCCAGGGCTGCCACGCCCCCTTTCTCGAATTGCTGTCCCGCCTGTCGCCCGCCGCCGATACCCCGCTCTGGTTCGCCGGCGATCTCGTCAACCGCGGTCCGGCCTCGCTCGCCACGCTGCGCGCCGTGATCGCGCTCGGCGAACGGCGGGTGGCCGTGCTCGGCAATCACGATCTGCACCTGTTGGCCGCCGCGGCCGGCATCCGTCAGCTCAAGTCGGGCGACACGCTCGCCGAGATCCTCGATGCGCCCGATGCCGGCGAACTGCTCGATTGGGTTCGCCACCTGCCGTTCGCGCATTACGACAGCGGCAAGCTGATGGTGCATGCGGGCGTTTTGCCGCAATGGGATGTGACGCTGGCACTTGAACTGGCCGACGAATTGCAGCGCGCGCTGCGTGCGCCGGACTGGCAGGACACGCTGCGCACGTTCTACGGCAACGAGCCGAATCGCTGGAAGGACGGGCTGACCAAGACGGAGCGGCTGCGCGTGGCGTTCAACGCGTTCACGCGAATCCGCTTCTGCACGCCCGACGGCGCGATGGAGTTTCGCGGCAACGGCGGCCCGGAATCGGCGCCGGACGGTTATCTGCCGTGGTTCGACGTGCCGGGCCGGCGCACCGCCGACACGACCGTCGTGTTCGGTCACTGGGCCGCGAACGGGCTGATGCTGCGCGAGCGGCTGGTCGCGCTCGACTCGGGCTGCGTGTGGGGCAATCAGCTATCGGCCGTCGAGCTGGCCGACGATCCGGCCGCGCGGCGCGTCACGCAGGTCGGTTGCGCGCATTGCCAAGTCGGCAAGCGCTGAACGGCATAGAAACGGGTGCAAGATTGCGCCCCGTTGAAACGACACAGGCCGCGCCGGTATCCGGCGCGGCCTGCTGTCCGTGATCGATCCGATCGAAGCGACGATCAGGCGTCGCGTCGCGCAGCCGTCTCGGCGTCGGGCGCGGCGGCCACCACGGTTGCGGCCTGCGCGTCAGCCGCGGTATCGGCGCCCTCGCTGCCTTCCGGCGGCAGCTCGTCCTGCGCCAGCAAGGCCAGCGCCTCGGCTGTCGGCTTGCCGGAAGCGGCCTGCATTTCGGTCAGCGCCGCCATCACGGACGCCCGAGCGAGCGCCGACAGCTCGCGCCGGTCGGGGCCGGCCTCGATCGGCTTGCCCACGTACAGATGCGCCACCAGCGGCCGATCGCTCAGAACCCGGTCGAGCGAGCGCCCGAGCGACATCTTGCCGGTATAGGCCGGCGCCAGCGACTGCCGCCCCTGCCCGTCCTCGTACATGATGCATACCGGCTGCACCGGGCACCCGGCCTCGACCGCGGCCTGAAGCAGGTTCGCGTGGAACGGCAGCAGGTCGAGCCCGTTCGAGGTGGTGCCTTCGGGAAACACGCACATCAGTTCGCCGCCATTCAGCCGCTGCGCCAGTTCCTGCATGATCCGCAACGCCTCGCTGCGCTTCTCGCGCTTGAGAAACACGGTGCCGAGCTTCTCGGCGAGCCAGCCCACCACCGGCCATTGCCGCACCTCGGCCTTCGAGACGAACGGCGTCGGCCGCCACGCGTTGATCACGTAGATGTCGAGCCACGACACGTGGTTGCCGATCACGAGCGCGCGCGAATCGAGCCGCGCCTCGTCGTGATGCACCACCAGCCGCAAGCCGCACAAGCCCAGCATCTTCACGGTCCAGTCGCGCGTGAGCGCCTGCTTGCGGGCCGGGCTCACGCGCCCGAACAGCAAGGCGATGGTCGCCATGCCGCGCAGCAGATGCAGGATCAGGCGCGCTTTGCGCAACGCTTTCATGGGCAGGCTCCGGTCAGCGACGCTCGAACGCCACCTGGCCGGCCACGATCGTGGCCAGCACGCGGGCCGGCAGTTCGTAGCCGAGGAACGGCGTGTTGTGGCCCTGGCTCTTGAGCACGCGCGGCTCGACCTGCCAGTGCGCGGCCGGATCGAACACCACGATGTCGGCCACGCCGCCCACCGCGATGCGGCCGGCCGGCAATTGCAGCACGTCGGCCGCGCCGGCCGTAATGCGGTTCAGCGCGAGCGCGAGCGGCAGTTTCGCCTCGTTGGCCCACTTCACGGTGAGCGACAGCAACAGCTCCAGGCCGGTCGAACCGGGCGTGGCTTCCGCGAACGGCAGCAGCTTTTCGTCGTCGTCCACCGGGGTGTGATCGGAGCAGATCGCGTCGATCGTGCCGTCGGCCACGCCGGCGCGGATCGCCGCGCGATCGCGCTCGGCGCGCAACGGCGGATCGAGCCGGAACTGCGCGTCGAAATAGCCGATGTCGATGTCGATCAGATGCAGGTGATTGGCGCTGACGTCGCAGGTGATCGGCAACCCTTCGGCCTTGGCCCCGCGCATCAGCTCGATGCCGGCCGCCGACGACAGGCGCGCGACGTGCACGCGCGCGCCGGTCACGCGCACCAGCTCGAACAGCGTGTGCAGCGCGATCGTCTCGGCCGACACCGGCACGCCCGACAGCCCGAGCCGCGACGCGACCGGCCCGCTGGCGGCCACCCCGCCCTTGGCGAGGAACGCATCGACCGGGCGCAGCCACACCGTGAAATCGTAGGTTTTCGCATACTGCAGCGCACGCAGCAGCACCTGCGTGTCGCGAATCGGCGAATCGGCCTGCGTGAAGCCGATGCAGCCCGATTCGGTCAACTCGACCATCTCGGTGATGACCTCGCCCTTCAGGCCGACGGTCAGCGCGCCCAGCGGATAGACATGCGCCTGATGCAGCTTGCTCGCGCGGAACTTCAGCATCTCGACGAGGCCCGGCTCGTCGAGCACCGGATCGGTGTCGGGCGGGCAGACCAGGCTCGTCACGCCGCCGGCGACGGCCGCGGCCATCTCCGATTCGAGCGTGGCCTTGTGTTCGTAGCCCGGTTCGCGCAGTCGCGCGGACAAATCGACGAAGCCCGGCGCGACCAGCTTGCCGCTCGCATCGATGGTTTTCGCCGCGTGGAAATCGGCCGGCGCCGCGCCGATCGCGACCACCTTGCCGGCCGCGACGTACACGTCGGCCTGTTGTTCGGTGCCGGCGACCGGATCGATCAGCGTGCCGCCCTTGATATGAATCTTCATGCGCTGCCTGTGAATGCGTTGGATGCGTTGAGTGCGAAGGCCGGCCGTCGCGGCGCCGCGATGGCGCGGCGCTGCCGGCCGGGCCGCGTCAGTCGCTGTTGCCCGCGACGATGCCCATCACGGCCATCCGGACCGCGATGCCGAACGTCACCTGATTGAGAATCACCGATTGGGGGCCGTCGGCCACCTGCGAGTCGATCTCGACGCCGCGGTTCATCGGCCCCGGGTGCATCACGATGGCGTCGGGCGCGGCCAGCGCGAGACGCTCGGGCGTGAGCCCCCAGCTCTTGAAATATTCCTGCGCGGACGGCAGCAGCGCGCCGCTCATGCGCTCGTTCTGCAGGCGCAGCATGATGATCACGTCCACCCCCTTCAGGCCTTCGTCGAGGTTGTGATAGACCTTCACGCCCATCTGCTCGAGGCCGCCCGGCAACAGCGTGCGCGGGCCGATCGCGCGGATCTCGGGCACCCCGAGCGTGGTCAGCGCATGGATGTCGGAGCGCGCCACGCGCGAGTGCAGGATGTCGCCGACGATCGCCACGCGCAGGTTCGTGAAATCGCGCTTGTAGTGGCGGATCGTGTACATGTCCAGCAGGCCCTGCGTCGGATGCGCATGGCGGCCGTCGCCGGCATTGATCACGTGCACGTGCGGCGCGCAGTGCTCGGCGATCAGGTACGGCGCGCCGCTCGATGCATGACGCACGACGAACAGATCGGCATGCATCGCCGACAGGTTGTTGATCGTGTCGAGCAGCGATTCGCCCTTGCTGGTGGACGAGGCGTTGATGTTCAGGTTCAGCACGTCGGCCGACAGGCGCGTCGCGGCGATCTCGAAGGTGGTGCGGGTGCGCGTCGAGTTCTCGAAGAACAGGTTGAACACCGATTTGCCGCGCAGCAGCGGCACCTTCTTCACTTCGCGATCGGTCACGCTGACGAACCGCTCGGCCGTGTCGAGGATGTGCGTGACGATCGAGGTGGGCAAACCCTCGATCGACAGCAGATGCTTGAGCTCGCCGTTTTTCGTGAGCTGCGGGTTGCCCTTCAGGAAGCCGTGGCGAAAGCGTTCGGCAGGTGCGGCCGCGGCGGGTGCGCCGGTGCGGCCGGAAGTGTCGCTCGTCATGATGTGCGTGATTCCAACGTGTTGCTGGGCAGCGCCCGCGCGCTCTGGGGCGCGGGCGCCGGGTGAGGCTCGCTCAGTGCGTGCGCGCCTCGAGATCGAAGGTGAACTGCAGGGCGTCGTCGTGCGCGAGCACCAGCGTGGCGTCGGGCGCCACGTCCAGCGTGCCGCCCAGGAAGCGCGCCGCCACCGGCAGCTCGCGGCCGCCGCGGTCGGCCAGCACGGCCAGCTCGACGGCGGCCGGGCGGCCGTAATCGTACAGCTCGTTCAGCGCGGCGCGCACGGTGCGGCCCGTGGACAGCACGTCGTCGACCAGCAGGATCCGGCGGCCGTCCACGTCGAACGGCAGCGAGGTCGGGCTGGCCTGGCTGTGCAGGCCCTTTTTCGCGTAATCGTCGCGGTGCAGCGCGACATTGATCACGCCGAAGCCCGGCGCCTTCAGGTCGCGCGCGAGACGTTCGGCCAGCCACGCGCCGCCGCTGTGGATGCCGGCGAGCACGGGGCCGTCGGCCGCCGCGAACGCGGCCTCGCCGTAGGCACTGCGGATCTGGTCGAGCAGCGTGAGATAGAGCGCTTCGGCGTCAATGGAACTCATGATGATCGGGCAACTGGTCGAGGTAGTGTTGAAGGATCACGCGCGCGGCTTCGGCGTCGATGGCGTCGGCCTTCGCGCCGCGCGCGCGCAGGCTCGCACGGGCCTCGACCGACGAATAACGCTCGTCGATCCAGCTCACGGGCAGGTTGAAGCGGCCGTTCAACTGATTGCCGAAGCGCTTCGCCTGCTGCGTCATCTCGTGGGGCGTGCCGTCGGGGTGCAGCGGCAGGCCGACCACGAGCGCGTCCGGCCGCCATTCGGCGAGCAGCTCGCCGACGGCCTGGAAACGATACTCGCGATTCAGGTTGGGAACGATGACAAGCGCACGCGCCGTGCGCGTCAGCGTATTGCCGACGGCCACGCCGATGCGCTTTTCGCCGTAATCGAACGCGAGCAGCGTGGCTTCGCGCGCGGACGCACCGCTCATGCGTGGCCCGCCTCGCCCGAGAGCATCGTCGACGACACGCCGAGCAGGCCGAGCGCGGCCTCGAAGCGCTCCTCGGCCGGCGTATCGAACACGATGCGCGGATCGGCGTCCACGGTCAGCCAGCCGTTCTTCGAGATTTCGTCCTCGAGCTGGCCCGCGCCCCAGCCGGCATGGCCGAGCGTGAGCAGGAAACGCTTCGGGCCCTGGCCCGAGGCCACGGCTTCGAGCACGTCCTTCGAGGTGGTCATTTCCAGCCCGCCCTCGACCGACATGGACGAGCTGTAGCTGCTGCCTTCCACCGGCTCGTGCAGCACGAAGCCGCGCTCGGTCTGCACCGGGCCACCGAAATAGACGGGGATATGCAACAGCGGTTCGATTTCCAGCTTGAGGTCGATGCGTTTGAACAGCGCCTCGAGATCGATGTCGGTCGGACGATTGATGACCAGGCCGAGCGCGCCGCGCTCGCTGTGATCGCAAAGATAGACCACCGTGCCAGAGAACGTCGGATCGGACATGCTCGGCATCGCGATCAGGAACTGGTTGGTGAGATTGATGCGATCGGAACTCTTTGGCATGGTTTGAATTTTAGCAAAGACCTTGCCGCGCAACGGGCGCCGCAAGAGTCGATATGACGGATCACGTCGCACTCTATCACGCGCGCGAGGCGGACCGGCGGGCGTGGCGTGGCGCGATGCAGGCGCATCGGGGCGATCGTTCGCGATGAGCCAACAAACGGCGGCGGCGGCGTGCCGGCGCGCGGCGCTGTGCGGCAAATCGGGCAATGGGGCCGGCGTTGCCGCTGCGTTTTGGGCGCGTGCGCAATCGGGACAGTAGATGGGGAACGATCGAAACCGCCCTGCCCGGCACGCACGCTCAGGCCGATTCGAGCGCGGCGGCCAGCGCCTCGCGCGCCGCGAACAGGTCGGGCGGCGCAACCCCGGCGGCGATCTTGTAGAGCGCGGCGCGCAAACCGTCCGAGCCGGCCGACAAGGCCGCGCCGCCATCGGCCGGCGCGTGCCCGTGCATGATGCGGCGCCAGCCGAGCGCGAGCGCATCGGCCATCAGCGCCGTCTGGCCCAGGCCGAGCGCCGCGGCGGCCGCGCCGACGCGAAAGGCGGCGGCTGCTGCCCGCCAGGCCTGCGAGGCGTCGGCCGTGGCCGGCGTGACGGTCAGATCGGCCATCGACGCGTCGGCCGTCTGCAGGAAATCCTCGTAGGCGTGCCCGTTGACCGTGACCAGGCCGAGTTGGCGAACCGCCGCCGCATCGCGCAGGGCGTCGGCCTCGGCGCGCGCCGCATCGACTTCCCAGAGCATCTCCGATGCCTGTGAGCCGGCGACATGCCAGTCGACCGTCAGCCCGTAATCGTTGAGCAACTCGACCTCGGCGACATCCTCGGCCGCCGCACCGTACAGCGCGAAATCGCGCCAGACGAGCGCCAGCGTTTCGCGCACCTGCGCCGGGCCGGCGACCTCCGCGCCGTTCATCTGCTCGCGCAGCAGCAGGTTGCCACGCGCCAGCCAGCGCCGCAGCACCGGCCCCGGCGCACCGCGCAAGGCGCGCAGGCAGGCACCGGCGAGCCGCCAATAGTCGTAGGGATCGGCGCTGGACAGCGCCGCGAAACAGCTATCGAGCGTATCGAGCGCCGCGGCCGGCGGTGCGTCGGGTTCGCGCAACACCACCAGCAAGGCGGCTTCGTAGCCGGCGCGCAGATGCGCGAGACGGTCGGCCGGGATCGCCGCCAGCCGCGCGGGCGGCACCGGCCGGCCGGCCAGCGCGAGCCAGTCGACCGGCGCGGCCGCAACCGGCGCCGCGCCTTCGACGGCGGCCAGCCGCCGCAAGGCATCGTGATGCTCGTGGAGCGCCGGCGAACAGGCCAGCTCGCGCAGGTTACGGCGGGCGATGGCCCAGCGGAAATCGCGCAAGGCGGACCGGAACCCGTCGTTCGGCAGCCCGCCAGCGGGCGGCGTCGCAACGGGCGCAGCCGCGACCAGCGCATCGGCATAGCGCGCCGCCGCCAGCCAGCCGGCATCGCGCAAGGCGGCCGCCACGGTGCGCAGTGCACGCAGCAGCGCCTCGCCCGAGGCCGTGCTGGCTTCCGCCAGCGTGGCCTCGGCAAGCAGCACCGCGCCGCCGCGGGGGTTCGGCAGCGCATCGGGCATCGGTATTACGGTCGGAGACAGTAGGCTCATGGGCACGCAACCGTCGACGCTTGGGCTGAAGCGCCACGCGGGCCTGCCGCGCGGCCGGCCCGCGCTGCCGGCGCCGCGTCAGACGCGCCGGCAGTCGGGCCGAGACACCTGCTTCGCGAGATCGGTCAGATCTGGACCATCTCGAAATCTTCCTTGCGCGCGCCGCATTCCGGGCACGTCCAGTTGATCGGCACGTCCTCCCAACGCGTACCCGGGGCAATGCCCTCGTCGGGCAAGCCCGCTTCTTCGTCGTAGATCCAACCGCAGATCAGGCACATCCAGCTTTTGTATTCCATCGTTTGCCGCGCAGGGAAAAAACCAATTTTGGGGAGACGTGATGGTAACGTGCCGACGGCCGCCCTGCCTAGCATCGTGGTTTCCAGACGACCCGCGCCCAACCCGCGTCGCCTCGATCCCGGCACGCTCATCGGGGCAAAATCGTGCAGGCAAGCGCGGTTCGCCACAGCCGACGATATCGCGCGGCACCCGTGCGCGCGCCACCCGCCGCGACCCGAACCGATGCGCGGCAACCCGCCGCAAACGCCCGCCAGATATTGCATTCGGTTAAAAAAACCACGTCCTGCGCAAGTTTCCAACGCATAATGACCGGCAAGGCGCACCCGTGTGGTGCGCCGCCCGATCGTTCTCTCTTTCCCCGATTTTTCATGTCCAGCAACGCCCCTCCGATCGTCCTCACCTTCGGCTTGTTCGATCCCACCGGCGGCTCCGGCCTGCAGGCGGATTTGCTGACGCTGGCGAGCATGGGCTGTCACGGCACGTCGGTGCTGACCGGCTACACGGTCCGCGATTCGGCTTCCTGTGACGAGGTGACCGGCCTCGATCCGGACACCGTCGTCGCGCAGGCCCGGATGCTGCTCGAGGACATGCCCGTCGCCGCGTTCAAGATCGGCGCCACGGCCCGCGCCGAAGTGGTCAGCGCGATCGCCGAGGTCGTGGCCGACTACGACGGCGTGCCGCTCGTGCTGGCGCCCGACTTCACGCTCGACGACGAGCACGTGCTCGCCGCCGACGACCTGCGCGAATCGATCGCCGATCTGCTCGCCCCGCAAACCACGCTGCTGGTGGCCGATCACGCCACGCTGATCGCGCTCGCGCAGCCCGACGGCGACGCGGAAGCACCGAACCTCGACACGGCGATCGCGCATCTGCTGTCGCAGGGCTGCGAGTACATCCTCGCCACCGAAACCGGCACGCACCGGCTCGTCAACACGTTGTACGGCGAGGAAGGCCAGATCCGGCAGGATCTCTGGGAACGCACGCCGAACCGGCTGATGGGCGTGACCGACACGCTCGCCTCGGCCATCGCGGCGCTGCTGGCCAATGGCCAGGAGCCGCCCGAAGCCGTGCGCGAGGCGCAGGAATACCTGTACCAGGCCGCGCGCGACGCGTTCCGGCCCGGCATGGGCGCCTGGGTGCCCGACCGTTTCTTCTGGGCGCGCAGCAACGAGGACGACACGCCGGCCGCGCCGGCGGCCCCGGCCACGCCGCCGTTCGGCGCATCGCGTCACTGAATGCATTGAACGCACGCCGGCGGGGCGCAGGCCGCCCCGGCTTTTCCGCGCTGTAAACGACAAAAAACCCGCATCGCTGCGGGTTTTTCGTTTTGCGGGGCGGGACGCGCATCGCTGCGCGCCCGTCGTGCAATCGACCGAAGTCGATTACATGTCCATGCCCATGCCGCCCATGCCGCCCGGCATGCCGCCAGCCATCGGGGCATCTTCCTTCGGCAGTTCGGCAACGGCAGCGTCCGTCGTCAGCAGCAGGCCTGCGACCGATGCTGCGTTTTGCAGCGCCGTACGCGTGACCTTGGTCGGGTCGACCACACCGGCTTCGACCATGTCGACGTACTCGCCCGTTGCGGCGTTGTAGCCGTAGTTGCCCGTACCGGCTGCAACGGCTGCCACCACGACGCTGGCTTCTTCACCACCGTTCGTGACGATCTGACGCAGCGGCTCTTCCATCGCGCGCAGCACGATCTTGATACCGGCGTTTTGATCGGCGTTCAGGCCGGTCAGTGCCGTGATCGCGGTGCGAGCGCGGATCAGCGCGACGCCGCCACCGGCCACGATGCCTTCTTCCACAGCTGCGCGCGTTGCGTGCAGTGCGTCTTCGACACGTGCCTTCTTTTCCTTCATTTCGACTTCGGTCGCAGCGCCGACCTTGATCACTGCCACGCCGCCTGCCAGCTTGGCCACGCGCTCTTGCAGCTTTTCACGGTCGTAGTCCGACGTCGCTTCTTCGATTTGCGCGCGCACTTGCTTCACGCGTGCTTCGATGTTCACGGCTTCGCCTGCGCCGTCGATGATCGTCGTGTTTTCCTTGCCCACTTCGATACGCTTGGCTTGGCCCAGTTCGGCCAGCGTTGCCTTCTCGAGCGTCAGGCCGGTTTCTTCCGCAACCACTTGACCGCCGGTCAGGATCGCGATGTCTTCCAGCATGGCCTTGCGACGGTCGCCGAAGCCCGGAGCCTTGACGGCGACGGTCTTCAGGATGCCGCGGATGTTGTTGACCACCAGCGTGGCGAGTGCTTCGCCTTCGACGTCTTCAGCGATGATCAGCAGCGGACGGCCAGCCTTCGCGACTTGTTCCAGGACCGGCAGCAGGTCACGGATGTTCGACACCTTCTTGTCGTGCAGCAGCACGAACGGGTTGTCGAGGACGGCGACTTGCTTGTCCGGGTTGTTGATGAAGTACGGCGACAGGTAGCCGCGGTCGAACTGCATGCCTTCGACGACGTCCAGTTCGTCGGCCAGCGACTTGCCGTCTTCGACGGTGATGACGCCTTCCTTGCCGACCTTGTCCATCGCTTCAGCGATGCGATCGCCGATCGACGAATCGCTGTTCGCCGAGATCGAGCCGACCTGTGCGATTTCCTTGTTCGTCGTGCAGGGCTTGCTGATCTTCTTCAGCTCTTCCACGGCTGCCGCGACGGCCTTGTCGATGCCGCGCTTCAGGTCCATCGGGTTCATGCCCGATGCGACGTACTTCATGCCTTCGCGAACGATCGATTGCGCGAGGACGGTTGCCGTCGTCGTGCCGTCGCCGGCGTTGTCGCTGGTCTTGGAAGCGACTTCCTTGACCATTTGCGCGCCCATGTTCTGGAGCTTGTCCTTCAGCTCGATTTCCTTGGCGACCGACACGCCGTCCTTCGTGACCGTCGGGCCGCCGAACGAACGCTCGAGCACCACGTTGCGGCCCTTCGGGCCCAGCGTGACCTTGACCGCGTTGGCCAGGATGTTCACGCCTTCAACCATTTTGGAACGGGCGGAATCGCCGAATACGACGTCTTTAGCTGCCATCTTTTACTCCTTGAATTCTCTGGAATGGGATCGCTGAGTAGCGTATTCGCAGGCTTACGCTGCGTTGACCACGGCCATGATGTCTTCTTCGCGCATCACGAGCACTTCCTTGCCGTCGACCTTGACGGCTTGGCCCGCGTACTTGCCGAACAGGACGCGATCGCCGACCTTCACGTCGAGCGCGATCGGAGCGCCCTTGTCGTCGCGCTTGCCCGGGCCGATCGCCAGCACTTCGCCTTGATCCGGCTTTTCAGCCGCTGCTTCGGGGATCACGATGCCCGAGGCCGTCTTGGTTTCTTGATCCAGGCGTTTGACGATCACGCGATCGTGCAAAGGACGAAGGTTCATTTTCACTCCTCTTTGAGAAACTGAAGTAACACTGAGGGATGCCGTCGGGCTGTCGCCCGGCGGCGAAGTTGTTAGCACTCTCGTGCAGCGAGTGCTAATTATATGGACGAGGTTTGACAAATTCAAGGACGGAAGGGAAAGGTTTTTTACCGGCTTCCGCCTACCCTCGATTCGATCTTTTCCTTTTAATTCAATCGCTTGATCGAATTTCCCCAGAAAACGGGTGCATAAAAAACAATCTGCCGCACCGTGCGCCCGCGCTTTTGGCACGCGTTGGCACCCTGGCAGCCGGCTGCGATCCAGCCCGCGACCGGCGATTCGTCTGCCCGGATCGCGCCCGGCGCGACGTGCTGCCCGCAGACGATAGGCCGCGCGCGCGACAGCGGCGTGAACCGCAACGCGACCGCGACGCCAGCATGGAGTCCGGGCGAGCGCCGGGAGTTCCCGGCAACGGCGCGCAACGGGTCACGGCTCAGGCCGCCCCCACCTGCGCCAACAGGGCCTGCGCCTGGGCCGCCTGATCGGCCTCGTCCGCCATCGGCCGGAACGCGAACGCGGGGGCGGTGGCCAGTTGCCGGAACGAAGCGCGGCTGCTGCGTGCATAGGCGGGGTCGTAATGCAGGTCGATCAGCGATTCGAACAGCACGTCGCGCGCGCCGGCCTCGGCCAGCGCCTGCCAGTCGCGAATGCGCGCGTGGCCGTGCAGCTCGGTCAGCCGCGCGAGCTGCTGCATGAACGCGGCGGGGTCGTCGAACAGATGGCCGTAATCGCGCAACAGCAGCGCCACGCGCTCGTCGCGCGCCGTTTTGACGGCCACGCAACGCGCCGCGTGCATGCCGGCCAGCATCGTGTCGGGCAGCGTAATCTGCCCGATCTTGCGGCTCTCCGCCTCGACGAACACCGGCCGCGCGGGATCGAGCGCGCGCAGCGCCAGCACCAGCGCCGTATCGAAACCCTTCTGCGTGGGCTGCGCCGCCCCCGGCAGCGCGCCGAGCAGCGAGCCGCGATGCACCGCCAGCCGCTCAAGGTCGACGGTTTGCGCGCCGGCCCGGCCGAGCGCGCCGAGCAATTGGGTCTTGCCGCTGCCGGTACGGCCCGTCAACACGATGTAGCGGAATCGCGCGGGCAGCGCGTCGAGCTCGTCGACAACCCAGCGGCGATAGGTCTTGTAGCCGCCGTCGAGTTGCCGGGCGCGCCAGCCGATCAGGTTGAACCACGACGTCATCGAGCCGGAGCGCTTGCCGCCACGCCAGCAATAGATCAGCGGACGCCAGTTGAGCGGCCGGTCGGCGAAGGTGGTTTCGAGGTGCTCCGCGATGTTGCGCGCGACCCAGGCCGCGCCGAGGCGCGTCGCCTCGTGCGGCGACACCTGCTTGTACATCGTGCCGATCACCACGCGCTGATCGTTGCTGAGTACGGGCGCGTTCAACGCACCGGGGATGTGGTCTTCCGCGTATTCGAGCGGCGTACGCACGTCGATGATCTCGTCGAATTCGTCGACGCGGGACAGCGGAACAAGAAAGGGATTCACGGCAGGCGGGTGCGCGAGGCACAGGCGGGACAGACAGGCGCGGATTATCGCACGCGGGCCGGGGGCGGCCCGGGCGACGGCAAGGTGATCGTCCATCGCAGCGATGCGCTCGATGTCGAGCGGCGCTCGCGGCCCCGCCCGGCTTCGGGCGGGGCGCCGATGCGGCCAGCCGGTCGATTGACGGCGGCCGGCTCAGTCGCGCAGCGCGTCGCGGATCGCGGCCAGCCACAGCGCGACCGCATGCGCGCCCGGATCGGGATGGCCGAGCGCGCGCTCGCCGAGATAGCTCGACCGGCCGCGCCGCGGCATCAGCGTGGCGGTACCGGCCGCGCCTTCGGCGGCCGCGGCGGCCGATGCATCGAGCGCCTGGCGCAGATCGCCGCCGGTCGCGTCGAGCGCGGTGCGCAACGCACGCACGGCCGGATCGAGCGCATCGATCATGGTGCGCTCGCCAGGCCGCGCGCCGCCGATCTCGCACACCCCGTCGACACCGGCCGCGAACGCCTCGGCCCAGGCCGACGCATCGGGCTTCGCCGCGCCGTCGAGCGCCGCCGCCGCGCGCATCAGCATCGCCGCGTAGAGCGGGCCGGAGGTGCCGCCCACGGCACGCCGGATGGTGGCCGACATCGCGCGCAGCACCGCGGCCGGCCGCGACGCGTCGGGCCAGCCGCCCGCCTCGGCTTCGATCGCCTGCGCGGCGCGCGACAGGCTGATGCCGAGATCGCCATCGCCGACGCGCTGATCCATCTCGGTCAGCGTCGCTTCCGATGCGTGCAGCCTGGCGCAAACGGCGTCGATCACGCGCCGCAGCGTGGCGTCGGCGGCGAGCCGCGGGCCGTCGCCGCCGAGGTTGCGGCCCGCGCCGGGCGCGGCCGGCACCGGGCGGCTTTCCTGCGGCGCGACGCGGCCCGCGCGGGCGGGCCAGGCGGGCGCCTCGGTCGGGGTGTCCAGCCAGGCGAGGCGCGCATCGTCGACGCGCAGCAGCGTCAGCGAAATGCCGGCCATGTCGAGCGCGCTGAGGAACGTGCCGGCCCAGGCGCGCTCGGCCACCAGGCCGCGTGCGGCCAGCGCGCGCAGCGCCGCGTCGGCGACGATGTCGAGTTCGCCCGGCGGCGTGCCGCCGAGGTTGTTGACGAGCAGCGCGACGCGCGCGCCGGCGTCGAGCGCGAGATCGTCGGCGATGCGGGCGATCAGGCGCGACGCCACCGCATCGGCCGATTCGAGTTCGGCGCGCTCGACGCCGGCCTCGCCGTGGATGCCGAGCCCCCATTCGATCTCGCGCTCGCCGAGCGTGAAGCCGGGCGTGCCGGCCGCCGGCACCGTGCACGCCGACAAGGCCACGCCCATCGTGCCGAGCGCCTCGGCCGTCTCGCGGGCGTGCCGCGCGACCTCGGCAAGCGGCAGCCCGGCGGCGGCCGCCGCGCCGGCCACGCGGTGAACCAGCACCGTGCCGGCCAGGCCGCGCCGTCCGGCGTGTTCGCCGCGCGCGGCCAGCGCCACGTCGTCGGCGACGATCACCATCTCGACCTCGATGCCCTCGGCGCGCGCGATCTCGGCGGCCAGCCCGAAGTTGAGCCGGTCGCCCGTGTAGTGCTTGACGATCAACAGCACGCCCGCCGGGCCGCCCACGGCGCGAATCGCGTCGAGCACCGCGTCCACCGACGGCGACGTGAACACCTCGCCGGCCACCGCCGCACTGAGCATGCCGGCGCCCACGTAGCCCGCGTGCGCGGGCTCGTGCCCCGCGCCGCCGCCCGACACCAGCGCGACCTCGCCGCGCGACGCGGCCTCGGCCGCATCGGCGCGCACCACGATGGTCCGGCCGGCCAGCAAGGCCAGATGGGGATTCAGCGCGACCAGCCCGTTCAGCAGGTCGGGCACCACGCGTTCGACATCGTTGATCAGTTTTTTCATTCGGCAGGTCCTCTGTCTGGGAGCGGGGCTCCCGCTCGTCTCCGGAATCGGCGGCCGGTGGTCCGGCGCCACGCGTCGCCGGCATGGCGGGGCGCGGGTGGGCTTCACTATAAGACCTGGCCTGGGTGATTGCCTCGGCTGCCGACGTCCCCGTCGTGTACGGGATGCTGCAAGCCGGTTCGACCGCGCGTCGCGGGCGAGTTCCCGTGAGGATTCGATTCGGGGCAAGCGGGCCGGCGAAGGCGGCCGTGCCACAAAAAAAGGCGGTACGACACGAAGGTCGTACCGCCTGCGATCCGGCCCGGTGGGCCGGGGGCGCGGCCAGGCGCGCCGTTGCCGGACAGCCTGACCCGCCGATGCCGCGCGCCGCAGCGCGTCGGCTTACTTGCGCGGCAGCGCCGCGCCGGCCAGCGTCGTGACGAGCGAGGTCACCGGCGAGAGCAGCGTGCCCGCGCTCGCCGACGAGCCGGATGTGCCCGACGCGCCCGACGACGGCGTGATCGCCACACCCGGCAGCGCCGCGCCGACTGCGCCGACCGTCTGCGTCACCACGTTGCCCACCGCACCGACCGTCGTGACGCCGGTCGACGCCACCGTGCCGAGCGCCGTCGCGCCCGAGGTCGCCAGGGTGCCGAGCGTGGCGCCGGTGGTCGACGCGAGCGTCGAGCCGGCCGCGCCCAGCGCCGTGGTGGCGGCCAGGCCCGTCTGGGCAGCGGTCGACAGGCCGCCCGTGAGCGTGTTCGCGACCGTGGTGGCCGCGCCCGTCACCGTGGACACCGGCAGCGCGCCCGACAGGTTGCCGACCAGCGACGTGATCGGCGCGATCGGGTTGCCGGCAACCACGCCGGTGACCGCGTTGACGACGCCCGTCACGGCGGCCGGGCCGGTGCTGGCGATCGAACTCGCCACCGTCCCGACGCCGTTGACCGTCGACGACAGGCCCGACGACGCGGCGTTGACCACGCCGGTCACGGCGGCCGTCGGCACCGACGAGAGCGCGCCCGTCAGCGTGCCGGCCGCGTTGCCGAGGCCCGAGGTCGCGGCGTTCAGGACGCCGGTGACCGCCGTGGCCGGATTGATGCTGCCGACCAGGCCCGTGACGGCGGTCGCACCGGTGCCGAGTCCGCTCGCCACGGCCTGCGCGCCGCCAGACAGGGCATTCGCGCCCGAGCCGAGCGCGCCCGACAGGGCCGTTGCGCCGGTACCGAGGCCGCCGGCCAACGCGCCGGCTCCGCTCGACAGTGCGCCGGATGCCGTGCCGGCCACCGTCGACAGACCGCCTGCGGCCGAGTTCAAGCCGCCGGCCAGCGCGCCCGCGCCGTTCGACAGTGCGCCCGTGGCTGTGCCGAGGCCGGTCTGGAGACCGCTTGCGACCGTGCCTGCCACCGTGTTCAAACCACCCGCGGCCGAACCAAGACCACCAGCCAGCGCACCCGCACCGCTCGACAACGCGCCCGAGGCCGCACCGAGGCCGTTCTGCAAGCCGCTTGCAACCGTGCTGGCTGCACCGTTCAGGCCGCTCGCCGCCGAGCCGAGACCACCGGCCACCGAGCCCAGGCCGCCGGCCAGTGCACCCGCACCGCTCGACAGTGCGCCCGTGGCTGCGCCGAGGCCGTTTTGCAGGCCGCTCGCGACCGTGCTGGCTGCACCGTTCAGGCCGCTCGCCGCCGAGCCGAGACCACCAGCCACCGAGCCCAGGCCGCCGGCCAGTGCACCCGCGCCGCTCGACAGTGCGCCCGTGGCCGCACCGAGGCCGTTTTGCACACCGCTCGCGACCGTGCCCGCCGCGCCATTCAGGCCGCCGGCCGCCGCACCGAGGCCGCCTGCCAGTGCACCTGCACCCGAGGCCAATGCGCCCGACGCCGTGCCGAGGCCATTCGCCAGGCCGCTCGCGATCGTGCCGCCCACCGTGTTCAGCCCACCCGCCGCCGCGCCGAGGCCGCCTGCCAATGCACCGGCCCCCGACGACAACGCACCCGACACCGTACCGAGGCCACCAGCCAGCGCACCCGCGCCCGAGGCCAATGCACCCGACGCCGTGCCGAGGCCGCTCGATACGCCGCCCGCCAGTGCGCCTGCGCCGCTCGACAGGCCGCCCGCGACCGTCCCGGCTACCGTATTCAACCCGCCCGCCGCCGCACCGAGGCCACCGGCCAGTGCGCCCGCGCCGTTCGACAGACCACCCGCAACCGTCCCGGCCACCGTATTCAAACCACCCGTCGCCGCACCAAGGCCGCCGGCCAACGCGCCTGCCCCGTTCGACAAGCCGCCCGCAACCGTCCCGGCCGCTGACTGCAACCCGCCAGCCGCTGCACCAAGCCCACCTGCCAGCGCACCCGCACCCGACGACAACGCGCCCGTCGCCGCACCAAGGCCGCCGGCCAGCGCGCCCGCCCCGTTCGACAACCCGCCCGCAACCGTCCCGGCCACCGACTGCAACCCGCCAGCCGCTGCACCAAGCCCACCTGCCAGCGCACCCGCACCCGACGACAACGCGCCCGTCGCCGCACCAAGGCCGCCGGCCAGCACGCCCGCGCCGTTCGACAACCCACCCGCGACCGTACCGGCCACCGTATTCAACCCGCCAGTCGCCGCACCAAGGCCACCCGCCAACGCACCCGCCCCGTTCGACAACCCGCCCGCAACCGTCCCGGCCACCGACTTCAGCCCGCCCGTCGCGGAGCCAAGCCCCGTCGACAGCCCCGTCACGACCGTGCCGCCCACCGCCTGCAAGCCGCCCGCCGCCGAGCCGAGTCCACCGGCCAGCGCACCGGCGCCCGAAGCCAGCGCCCCCGACGCCTTGCCCAACCCGCTCGACACACCACCCGCCAGCGCGCCCGCACCCGACGACAACGCCCCCGACGCCGCGCCCAGCCCGTTCGACAGCGCGCCGGCCGCCGTGCCCGCCGCCGAGTGGATGCCGGTCGCCAACGCGCCCGCGCCGTTGGCCAGCGCCGCGGCGCCGCTCGACAGCGCCCCGCTCGCGGTGCCGACGATGCCGGACAACGCACCGGTCGGGTTCTGCAACGCCGTCTGCAAACCCGAGACGACACCCGATAGCGGCGTGTTCTGCGCCAGCGCGCCGACCGTGCTGGCGAGCCCGCCGAGCGAAGTCTTGAGCGGCCCGACGACATTGCCGAGCGCCAGATCGATCACCTTCGCGCCGTTCGCCGTCACCGTCAGCGCGACGCCGTCGATCGCGTTGATCGCCGCGCTCACGCCGAGCGACGAGCCGGCCAGGCTGCCGGTGCCGCCGAGCGTCGCCCCGCTCGCGTTCAGCGAACTGCCCAGATTCAGATTGGCCCCCAGATCGCTGACGACCGTGCCGGCGTCGGCCATCGCGGGCTGCGCCGCTGCGATACCGAATGCCGTCAGCGCCGAAAGCGCGATGCTCGACAACTTGAAGTGTTGTTTCATTGTTGACCCCATGTCAGTTGGTCTTGCCGTCGGGTATGACGGCTGAGTCCATTGCAGGGTCCGTGCCAGTGCGGCAAGCCAATTGTCAACGGCGCGGTTCGTCGAACAAACATCCGACAAACCCCCGGGAATGGCGGGGTTCGTGCACGACGGCGCCGCAACACGCGATCGTGCGGGCCAGCCAGGAATTCGTCGCGATTCACCGGCGTAACGTAACAGTCGAATGGAACGTTACGCACGATCGCCGTAACGGCGCGAATATCGAATGCCAATCACCCTATTGGAAATGACAGGTCGGCTTTTCACCAATCCGGCACCGAAGCATTGCGCAACGATGCCGTGCGATCGCACACCGGACAAGCCTCCCGCCGAATCGATCGAAATCGCATCGAATTATTTTTTAAACATTTCCGATACGAGCGTTTCAATCGCTCGCGCGATTTTCTTTGCGCGGCAATCCCCGATTCATTCCGATTGCCCGTGCTCGCGCGGCAATCATTTTTCATGGTCTGACGAATGCCCTTGCCGGCCCTCTCTGCGACGTTCCGACGGAGATTCCCACGCCCGGACGCCAGTTTTGCGACAATGCCGGGTTTGGTCCCGCGCCCACCCCTTCGAGCCTAGCCGATGTCGTTTCCTCATATCGATCTGCTGTACACCGCTTCCGGCCTGTTCGTCGGCTTCCTCGTAGGCCTGACCGGCGTCGGCGGCGGTTCGCTGATGACGCCGATCCTGGTGCTGCTGTTCAACGTCCACCCGGCCACGGCGGTCGGCACCGACCTGCTCTACGCGGCAGCCACCAAGGCCACCGGCACGCTGGTGCACGGCTCGAAAGGCTCGATCGACTGGCGCATCACGGGCCGCCTCGCGGCGGGCAGCGTGCCGGCCGCGGCGCTCACGCTCTGGCTGCTGCACGCGCACGGCTTCGGCTCGGCGTCCACCAACCGGCTGATCCAGATCGTGCTCGGCGCGGCGCTGCTGCTGACCTCGGTCGCGCTGGTGTTCCGCCCGCAACTGGCCGCGTTCGCCTCGCGCCACGCGTTCGCGCCGAACCCGGTGCGCACCGTCGCGCTGACCGTGCTGACCGGCGTCGTGCTCGGCGTGCTGGTGTCGCTGACCTCGGTCGGCGCGGGTGCGATCGGCGTCACGGTGCTGCTGTTGCTGTATCCCACGCTCTCGACCACGCGCATCGTCGGCTCGGACATCGCGCACGCGGTGCCGCTCACGCTGGTGGCCGGCATGGGCCACTGGCTGCTCGGCTCGGTGGATTGGTCGATGCTGGTGTCGCTGCTGCTCGGCTCGCTGCCGGGCATCGTGGTCGGCAGCCATCTGTCGACGCGCGCGCCGGAGCGCCTGCTGCGCAACGTGCTGGCGGCCACGCTGGTGGCGGTGGGGCTGAAGCTCGTCACCGTCTGAGGACGGGCGGGCGGCGGGAAATTCGCGGGGAAAGAAAAAACGAGGGAAAAACCGGAGGGAAACGCGCGCAACGCGGCGAAACCGCCGCGCCGCGCGCTGCCAGCGCCTTACTGCTGCTGGACGGTCAGCTTGTTGTCGACCGACGTGACGCCCTTCACGCCCTTGGCGGCATCGCCGGCCTTGTCGATCTGCGATGCGTCGGGCACCGAGCCCTGCAGCGAGATCGCGCCGCCCTTCGAGCGCACGGTGATGTTCGACACATCGATGCCGCCGGCCTTCGTGATGGCCTTGCGCACCGCGTAGCCGAGCTGGCGGTTCTGCTTGCGAACCGTCTTGGCGCCAGCCTTCGACGTGCTCTTGGTGGCCGCCGGCGCGTCGGTGCTGGCCGCATCGCTCGCCTGCGCATACACATTGCCGCATACGAGCGCCGCCACTACCGCGCTGCCCAGTGCCTTCCACACGATCGACTTCATGTTTGCTCCTTGTCCTTGTATTGCCGGCGAGGTTCGTTCATTGACGAACCGTGGCCGGTGAACCCCCAGAAAACGGCCGGCGGCATGAGCCGCCGGCCGACATTTCCACGAAGCAATCGAGAGGCGCTGCGTCCGCCCGGCCAGCGCTGGGCTGGCCGGACTGCCGGGCCTCGTCCGTCTCGCGCCCGATCTGGAAGTGAAGCGCCGGGTCGCGCCGCGACGGACAAGGCGCGGCTGCGTCGCACAATGTAATCCAGCGGCACGCGAAGCGCAAAGCCTTTGCGTTACGGATCGCAAGTGTGGCGCGCGGCCATCCGGACCTTCCCGAATCCCCCGCCCGGCCTGCCTCGCCGCCGTCGAACTCGGTTACCATCGTCGCGATTCAGGATGCCTGAACATCCTGCGCCGAACCGGCCTGCCCCGCCCCTCCCGCTCCGATGACCGAACCGCCCCGCTCCCGTCGCCCGCACCCGATCCTCACCCGCTTCGTGACGGTGTCGTGGCGCGACCTGGCGATGTCGTTCGGCCCGGCGCTGCTGCTCGGCGGCGCGGCGATCTGGCTCGCGATCCGGCTGATCCAGCCCGCGCCGCCCACCCACCTGACGCTGTCGGCCGGGCCGCCGGGCAGCACCAACTGGTCGGCCGCGCAGAAGTACAAGCGAATCCTCGCCAAGAACGGCATCACGCTCGACGTGCTGCCGTCCGAGGGCTCGGCGCAGAACCTGCAGCGCCTGCTCGATCCGCATGCGGAGGTGGACGTCGCGTTCGTGCAGAGCGGGCTCGAACAGAAAACCCCGCCGGATCAACTGGTTTCGCTCGGCAGCGTGGGCTACGTGCCGATCGCGATCCTGTATCGCGGCGCGCCGGTGCAGCGGCTCTCGCAGTTTCGCGGCAAGCGCCTCGCGCTCGGCCCGGACGGCAGCGGCTCGCACGAACTCGGCCTGGCGCTGCTGAAGCTGAACGGCATCCTGCCGGGCGGCGCCACCCAACTTCTGCCGCTGGCCGGCGAGGACGCCGCCCGCGCGCTGATCGACGGCAAGATCGACGCGGCGTTCCTGTCGGGCGATTCGACCCAGATTCCGGTGATGGCCAAGCTGTTCCGCGCGCCGGGCGTGCGCTTCTACTCGTTCCCGCAAGCCGACGCCTACGCGCGCCGCCTGCCCTACCTGACCGACATCACGCTGCCGATGGGCGTCTACGACCCCGGCACCAATCTGCCGGCCGAAGACATCCACACGCTGTCGCCCACCGTCGAGCTGATCGCGCGCGATTCGCTGCATCCGGCGCTGTCGGACCTGCTGATCGAGGCCGCGCGCGAGGTGCAGGGCCGCGCCACGATCCTGCAGCGCGCAGGCGAATTCCCGTCGCCGGTCACGCACAGCAGCATCGCGCTGTCCGACGATGCGGCGCGCTACTACAAGTCGGGCAAGACCTTCCTCTACCGCCAGTTGCCGTTCTGGGTGGCGAGCCTGGTCGACCGGCTGCTGGTGATCGTGGTGCCGCTGGTGGTGGTGCTGATCCCCGGGCTGCGCTTCGTGCCGCTGCTGTACGGCTGGCGCGTGCGCTCGCGAATCTACCGCTGGTACGGCGCGCTGATCACGCTCGAGCGCAGTGCGCTCGGCGAGCTGTCGCCGCGCGAGCGCGCCGCGTTGCTCGACAAGCTCGACGACGTGGAAGACGCCGTCAACCGCATGAAGATGCCGCTTGCCTATGCGGGGCAGTTCTACGTGTTGCGCGAGCACATCGGCTTCGTGCGCGAGCGTTTGCTGACGCAGGACGACGCCACGCGCGGCGCGCGCGACGGGGCGGCGGGCGCCCCGCCTTCCCCGAATCCGGCCCCGCGTGACGCGGCCGATTCCGGCGCGCCTGCCGCCGCCCACCCGCTCGCCACCGGCGCGACGGCGCTGGCCGCGGCCGCTGCGCTCGACACGGCGCTGCCGCCCGCGCCGCCCGGCCCGCACCCCGGCGACGCGTGAACGGCCGATTCGCCGCGATTGCTGCACGCGGCTCCGCCATTGCGTACCATGACGGCTCGCGGGCCGCGCCGCCCCGCGCCATTCCACAGGAGATTCCCAGATGACCGTGGGCCACGACACCAGCCAGCCGCGCTGGTATTACGATTTCCTGTCGCCGTTCACGTACCTGCTGCTCGAGCAGCAAGACAAGTGGCCGAGCATGCCGTTCGAGCCGGTGCCGGTTTCGCTGCCGGTGCTTCAGCATCACTGGGGCCAGCGCCCGATGTACGACGTGCCGGCCAAGCGCGTCTTCACGTACCGCCACGCGCTGTTCCGCGCCGATCAGCTCGGCATCCCGTTCCGCATGCCGCCCGCGCACCCGTTCGATTCGTCGCGGATCATGCGGCTCGCGGTGGCCGTGTCGGCCGATTTCGCGACGGTGCGCGAGATCTTCCGCTTCATCTGGCGCGAGGGCCGCGACCCGACCACCGAGGAGGGCTTCGCGGCGCTGTGCGAGCGCGTCGGCATCGCCGCCGACGATCCGCGCATCGACGCCGACGCCACCCGCGAGCAGTTCGACCGCAACACGCAGGACGCGATCGCGCTCGGCGTGTTCGGCGTGCCGACGTTCTGGATGAACCGTCAGTTGTTCTGGGGCGAGGATGCGCTGTCGATGGTGCTGTATTGCGCGCGCACGCCGAACTGGCTCGAATCGAAGGAAGTGAAGCGAATCAGCGCGCTGCCGCCCGGCCGCCGCTGATACCCCGGATAGCGCGCGCCGCGCCGCCTGCGCGACGCGCTCCGGTATCGTAGGCGCGATATGTGTCCGACCGGCTCCCGACCGCCGATGCTCCCCGATCCCACCCACCTCGACGCCACCGACGCCCGCACCGCCTCGCTCGATATCTGGCTGGTGCGGGTGCTGCGCACGCTGCTGCTGGAGCGCAGCGTCACGCAAGCCGCGCTGCGCCTGAACCAGACGCAGCCGGCCATCAGCACTGCGCTGCGGCGGCTGCGCGAAATTCTCAACGATCCGATCCTGGTGCGTGGCAAGTCGGGCATGGTGCCGACCGAATACGGCGCGTCGCTGCTCGATGCCGCGCAACGCGCGCTGCGCGACGTCGACTTCATCGCCACGCCGCACGGCGATTTCGATCCGGCCCGCTCGCGCCGCACGTTCCGGATCGCCGCGCCCGATTACCTCAACGATTTCTTCATGCCGACGCTGATCGCGCGCTTTCGCGAGACCGCGCCGCTCGCGCATCTGGAGCTCGATTCGCTGAACCCGGCGCTCGATCACGCCGGCGCGCTCGATTCGGGCCAGCTCGACCTGGTGATCGCGAACTGGCCGAAGCCGGAGCCGCGCTTCACGCGCAGCGAGCTGTTCCGCGATGCGGTGGTGTGCCTGATGCGCGACACGCATCCGCTCGCGCACGCGCCGCTCACGCGCGAGGCCTACGCGGCCGCTGCGCATCTGGCGCCCACGCCGTATACCGGCGCGGCACGCAACGCCATCGAAATCGGCCTGGCGCGCGCCAGACTCGAACGCCGGGTGGTCGCCACGCTGCCGTATTTCGGCGTGGTGCCGCAGGTGCTGCTGCAATCGGACCTGATCTTCACCACCACGCGCCGCTTCGCGATGCACTACGCGCAACTGCTGCCGCTCGTGATTGCCGAGCCGCCCGTGCCGTTCCCGCGCATCCTCTGCTACCAGCTTGCCCATCCGCAGCCCGACCGGCCGACCGACATCGCCTGGCTCGGCGCGCTCGTGAAATCGGTGTCCGACGCGCTGACCGGCACGCACGCGCGCAAAAAACGCTAAGGCATCCGAGGCAAGGGCGCGCTTACGCGCCGATCCACGTTTCCTGCAAATGGACCCAGCGGATCGCGCCGCTCGCCGCCTCGCGTTCGAGCACGGCCGTCGAGCGGCGCGAGCGCAGCGCGCCCGTCGCGTCGTGCTGATGCTCGTCGTAGCCGATCGCCGCGCCGCCCGGGTAGCACACGATCGCGCGCATCGCGGAAAACGTGATGCGCAGCCCCGGCTTGCCGCCGCCCAGCCGCGCGAACAACGTGCGCAGGCCGGCGTGATCGAACTGCGCGCCGTCGGTGCCGACCATCGTGAAGCACGGCGCGAACTGCGCGAGCAACGCATCGAGCGAGGCTGCGTCGGTGGCGGTGCCGGCGAGCCAGGCCTCGATCGCGGCGCAGGTCGAGACGATCGTGTCGAAGTAGGCTTGCACGTCGGCGGTGCCGGTGGTGGTGGAGGTCGAATCGGTCATCGGGAATCCGGAATGAAAACGAACGGCCGCGCGAGGCGGCCGCAATCGTGAGTCAATGAAACGGCGCCAAGCGGCACTAAGCGGCACCAAGCGGCGCCTCGAATCAACGTGGCTGGCCTCGGCGCCTCAATGCGCCGCGATCGGGTCGAGCCCGGTCGCTTCCACATCGGCGCGCGCCGCCGGCGAGGCCAGATAGTCGAGCAGCTTGCGCGCCGCTTCGGGATGCGGCGCGTTCACCGGAATGCCGGCCGCATAGCGCGTGATCGATTGCAGCGATTCGGGAATCCGCCCGGCAAACGCAACGCCCTTCACCGGCAACAGTTCGGCCACCTGCTGGAAGCCGAGCGCATAGCTGCCGTCGGCCACCTTCGACGCCACCGGCACACGCGGCACCTTGGTCGCCTTCGGCTTCAGTTGCGCGCCGATGCCGAGCTTGTCGAACAGCTCGCGCTCGATATACACACCGCTCGCGCTGTCCGAATAGGCCACCGACGGCGCGGCCAGCAGCGCGGCCTTCAGCGCCTCGGGCGTGCTGACGTCGGGCACCGGCACGCCGGCACGCACCACCGCGCCGATCCGCGAATCGGCCAGCTCGACGCGCGAATCGGCGCGCACCTTGCCTTCGGCGATCAGCTTGTCGAGCGCGTAGCCCACCATGATCACGACGTCGGCCGGCTCGCCGCGCGCGAGGCGGTTCGGGATCGCCTGCGGCGTCTCGCCCATCGACGGGCCGTAGATGATGTCGAGCGTGTCGCCCGAGGCGGCGGTGAATTTCGGCGCAAGGCGCTGATAGGCGGCCGTGAAGCCGCCCGAATTCATGACATGCAGCTCGACGGCGCGGGCGCCGGTGGTGAATGCGCCGGCCGCAAGGGCGGCGGCCAGCAGGATGACGCGGGCGGAAGCGCGGCGCGATGAAGGAAAATGTCTCGGCATTGTTGTCGGTGCCGGCCCGCGAGGGCCGTCTCGTTGGGAAACAGTGCCGGCTATCTTCGCGAAAAGCGCCGCGTTTGAAAAGATCGAATTGCGCAGCGGCGCGCGCCATGTCATTCCACGGGGCCGTTCACGGCGCGAGCGCAGCCTCGGCCGCCGCCTGTTTGCGCCACGCGCACGGCGCGCCGGTGCGGGCCTGCAGCAACTCGGCACACACCGCCACCGCGATCGCGGCCGGCGCCTTGTCGACGATGCCGCCCACGCCGATCGGGCACACCATGTCGGCCAGGTGCGCGGCCGCGACGCCGCGCGCGACGAGCCGCCGCTCGAACCGCACGCGCTTGGTGCGCGAGCCGATCATGCCGAAATACGCGAAATCCTCGCGCCGCAGGATTCGCTCGGCCAGCGCGAAGTCGAGCGCGTGGTTGTGCGTCATGACGAGGAAATACGCACCGGGCGGCGCGGCGTCCACCAGCACGTCGGGCGTGTCGGTCGGCTCGGGCTGCACGTTCGGCGGCACCTCGTCGGGGAAGCATTCGTCGCGCGTATCGACCCACTGCACCACGCAGGGCAGATGCGCGAGCAACGCGACGAGCGCATGGCCGACATGCCCCGCGCCGAACAGCACGACATGCATCGGCGCCGGGCGTGACGCAATGGCCGGCTCGCGCCGGCGCCCGACCTGAATCGACGACGGAATCGGCCGCATCGCGTCATGCCTCCGGAGGTTGAGCCGCTTGCGTGGCTTGCGTGGCTTGCGTGGCTTGCGTGGCTTCAGCGGCTTGCGCCGAAGCGGCGGCCCGCACGGCCTGCACCGCCCGAAGGATCGATTCTCCGGTGGCCGGCGCCTCGAGCGGCGGCTGCACACGGTAGTCGCCCACGGCGGCCACCGCGTCGCGCACCGCGAAGAACACCGAGAACGGCAGCAGCAGCGGCGGCTCGCCGACCGCCTTCGAGCGGTGAATGCTGTCTTCCACGTTGCGGTTGCGGAACAGGTTCACGTGGAATTCGGGCGGCGTGTCGTTGACGGTCGGGATCTTGTAGGTGGACGGCGCGTGCGTCATCAGCTTGCCGCCGTCGTTCCACCACAGCTCCTCGGTCGTGAGCCAGCCCATCCCCTGGATGAACGCGCCCTCCACCTGCCCCTTGTCGAGCGCGGGGTTCAGCGACGCACCCACGTCGTGCAACGCATCGACGCGCAGCACGCGCATCTCGCCCGTCAGCGTATCGATCACCACCTCGCTGACGGCCGCGCCGTACGCGTAGTAGAAAAACGGCCGGCCCTGCAGCTTGGCCTGATCCCAGTACAGCTTCGGCGTGGCGTAAAAACCGTCCGACCACAGCTGCACGCGCGCCAGGTACGCCTTCGCGACCACCTCGCCGAACGGCAGCGCCTGAGCGCCGACCCACACGCGATCGTCGGCGAAGCGCACCTCGGCGGCGCTCACGCTGCCGTCGCCGAGCTTCTCGGCCGCGAACGCCGCGAGCCGCTCGCGCAATTGCCGCGCCGCATCCTGCGCGGCCTTGCCGTTCAGGTCGGAGCCGGTGGACGCGGCGGTGGCCGAGGTATTGGCCACCTTGCTCGTATCGGTGGCCGTCACGCGCACGCGGCCGAACGCGACGCCCAGCTCGTGCGCCACCACCTGCGCCACCTTGGTGTTGAGCCCCTGCCCCATCTCGGTTCCGCCGTGGTTCACGAGGATCGAGCCGTCGGTGTAGATGTGCACGAGCGCGCCGGCCTGGTTGAAGTGCGCGACGTTGAACGCAATGCCGAACTTGACCGGCGTGATCGCGATGCCCTTCTTCAGCACCGGGTTGGCCGCGTTGAATTCGCGCACGGCGCGGCGGCGCGCGCGGTAGCCGCTGGTCGCCTCCAGCTCGCCGAGCAGCGCATGCAGCACGTTGTCCTCGATGGTCTGGCCGTAGGGCGTGACGTTGTTTTCATCCTTGCCGTAGAGGTTGCGGTAGCGCACGTCGAGCGGGTCGAGCCCGAGCGAGCGCGCCACGTTGTCGACGATGTACTCGATCGCGAACGCGCCCTGCGGCCCGCCGAAGCCGCGAAACGCGGTGTTCGATTGCGTGTGGGTCTTGCCGCAATGGCCCGCGATCGATACGTCGGGCAGCCAGTACGCGTTGTCGAAATGGCAGACGGCACGCGTCATCACCGGGCCGGACAAGTCGGCCGAGAAGCCGCAGCGCGAGGTCATGTCGACCGACACGCCGTCGATCCGGCCGCTCGCGTCGTAGCCGACCTCGTAGCGGTAATGGAAATCGTGGCGCTTGCCGGTGATCATCATGTCGTCGTCGCGATCGGGGCGCAGCTTGACCGGACACAGCAGCTTCCACGCCGCGACAGCCGCGCAACACGCGAAGATGCCCGACTGCGATTCCTTGCCGCCGAAGCCGCCGCCCATGCGCCGGCACTCGATCAGCACGTTGTGCGAGGCCACGCCGAGCGCATGCGCCACCAGGTGCTGCATCTCGCTCGGGTGCTGCGTCGAGCAGTAGACGTGCATGCCGTCGTCGTCCTTCGGCACCGCGTAGGCGATCTGCCCTTCGAGATAGAACTGCTCCTGGCCGCCGAGCGTCATCTCGCCCGCGTCGCGGAACGCGGCGGCGGCGGCCTTGCCCGCCGCATCGCCGCGCGAGAGCCGCATTGGCGGCAGCACGTACGATTCGGCCGCGCGCGCGGCCTGGGCGGTCAGGATCGCGGGCAGCGGCGCGTAGTCGATCTTCGCGAGGCGCGCGGCGCGCCGCGCCGTGTCGTGCGAGGTCGCCACGACGATGAACACCGGCTGGCCGACGAACTGCACGAGGCCGTCGGCCAGGATCGGATCGTCGTGGACGATCGGGCCGCAATCGTTGACGCCGGGAATGTCCTCGGCGGTGAACACCGCGACCACGCCGGGCATGGCACGCACGGCCTCGAAATCGGTGGCGACGATGCGCGCGTGCGCCTGCGTGCTCAGGCCCAGCGCGGCGTGCAGCGTGCCGGCCATGACCGGGATGTCGTCGGTATAGGTGGCGCGGCCGCTCACATGCAGATGCGCGGATTCGTGCGGCAGCGAGACATGGACCTGACGGAACTCGAGATCCTGGAGGAACGGTTCGGCTTGCTGATTCATGGTGAGGGCTCCGGATTCCAGGGTCAGCGGCCGGCCGATGCCGGCGAAGGTTCGGACGAAGGCGAAGGCGACGCCGCCGCCACGCAGCGCACGTTCAGCGCGGTGCTCGCGAGCGGCGCATCGGTGCGCGTTTCGAGCCAGAACCGGTAGAGCAGGTTGCGCGCGGCATCGAGCCGGTAGGCGCCGGTCGCGCGCATGTCGGACAGCGGCGCGTAATCGCGTTCGAGCGCCTGCATCGCGGCCTGCGCGGTGGCTTCGTGCCAGCGCGCGCCGTCGAGCGCGGCCTCGGTGTGCGCGCCGCGCTTGGGCGTGGCGGCCATGCCGCCGAACGCGATGCGCGGTTCGCGGATCGTGTCGCCGTCGGCGATGAACGAGAACGCCGCGCAAACCGCCGAGATATCCGAATCGAAGCGCTTCGAAAGTTTGTAGGTGCGGAATTGCAGGTTCGCGCGCGCGCCGGTGCGCAGCGGCACGCGCAGCGCAGCGACGAATTCGTCGGGCGCCATGTCCTTCTTCTGATAGGCGAGGTAGAGCGCTTCGAGCGGCAGCTCGCGCGTGGCGTCGGGGCCGCGCAGCACGACATGCGCGCCGAGCGCGATCAGCCCCGGCATCGAATCGCCGATCGGCGAACCGTTCGCGACGTTGCCGCCGAGCGTGCCCGCGTTGCGGATCGGCAGCGAGGCGAAGCGCCGCCACATCTCGGTCAGTTCGGGGTAATGCACGGCCAGCGCCGCGTAGGCACGCTCGACCGTCACGCCCGCGCCGATCTCCAGCCAGCCGTCGGCCTCGGCGATCTCGCGCAGCGCGGCGACCTGGCCCAGATAGATCACGTCGCCGAGGTCGCGCAACTGCTTGGTGACCCACAGGCCGACGTCGGTGCTGCCGGCCAGCAGGCGTGCCTGCGGCTTCGCGGCGCGCAGCGCGGCCAGCGCCTCGATGCTGCGCGGCGCATCGAAGCTGCGGCCGGCGTGTGCGTAGTGGAACGTGTCGTCGCGATGCAGTGCGGCGAGCGTGCGGGCCAGCGCGGCGCGATCGAGCGGCGCGGCCGGCGGCGGCATGCCGAACATCTGCTCGGCCGCATCGACGATCGGCCGGTAGCCGGTGCAGCGGCACAGGTTGCCGGTCAGCGCGTCGGCGATCGCCTCGCGCGACGGCACGGCGGGCGGCGTGCACGGGCCCGACGTGCTGCTGTCCGGCACGATCGGAATCATGTTGCGCGCCGCCGTCTCGAAGCCGGCCTTCTCGTACAACGCCCACATCGACATCACGAAACCCGGCGTGCAGAACCCGCACTGCGAACCGTGGCAATCGACCATCGCCTGCTGCACCGGATGCAGCGCGCCGCCGGGCTGGCGCAGGTCCTCCACGGTGAACAGCGCGCGGCCGTCGAGCGTCGGCAGGAACTGGATGCACGCGTTGACGGCCTTGAACTCGACGCCGCCGGACGGCGTCAGCTCGCCGAGCACCACGGTGCAGGCGCCGCAATCGCCTTCGGCGCAGCCCTCCTTGGTGCCGGTGCAGTGCGCGTCCTCGCGCAGATACTGGAGAACGGTACGGGTCACGTCGGCGCCGCTGACTTCGCGGATCGCCTGACGGTGATGGAAACGGATCGGCTGGCTCATCGGGTGTCGCTGGTTGAATTCGCGGGGAACCCGGCGGCGCGGGCCTGGCCACAGCATACGGCCGGCCGGCGCTCGGGCCGGGTGAATGATTCGCAAGCTAACACCGCCGAAAATCGCAACCCATAGCCCGAATCGCATGCGGCTCATACTGCCTCGCCAATATCGGGACGCAGCAGACACGCCACAGCATTCATCGGATGAACTAAACGGTACCTGCACGGAACGGCGTTCCATGCAACAATTCGGGTTTCTACTGACGCGCTGTTCCGTCCCCGCCGATTTCGCCCATGTCCTCCGATTCTGCTTCGACCCCGCGCAGCGGGTTCTCGACGACCCTGCAAATCCTGTCCGTCGTCTCGTTCACCTTTGTCTGTTATCTGACGATTGGCCTTCCGCTCGCGGTGCTGCCGGGTTTCGTGCATGAGGAATTGGGGCTGTCGGCCGTGGTGGCCGGCGCGGCGATCAGCGTGCAATACCTGGCGACGCTGGCCTCGCGGCCGCTGGCCGGGCGTTGCGCCGACACGCTCGGCCCGAAGCGCACCGTGCTGCGCGGCTTGCTCGGCTGCGGCGCGAGCGGCGTGCTGCTGCTGGTGGCGCTGCTGTTCGTGCGCTGGCCGGCCGTCAGCCTGGTGCTGCTGCTGGCCAGCCGGCTGGTGCTCGGCGTGGGCGAAAGCCTGTGCGGCACGGGTGCGATTCTCTGGGGGATCGGCCGGGTCGGCGTGACCAACAATGCACGCGTGATTTCGTGGAACGGCATCGCCACCTACGGCGCGCTGGCGATCGGCGCCCCGCTCGGCGTGGCGATCGCGCACTCGGTCAATGCGGCGCTGCTCGGCGTGCTGATGGTGGCGCTGGCGGCGATCGGCTACTGGTTCGCGCTGCGCCTCGCACCGGTGCCGCTCGTGCACGGTGAACGGATGTCGTACGCCAGCGTGTTCACGCGCGTGCTGCCCCACGGCATCGGCCTCGCGCTCGGCTCGGCCGGGTTCGGCTCGATTTCGACGTTCATCGCGCTCTATTACGCCGCGCGCCACTGGCCGAACGCGGCGCTGTCGCTGACGGTGTTCGGGGTGTTGTTCATCGGCTCGCGGCTGCTGTTCGCGAACACCATCAAGAATTACGGCGGGTTCCGCGTCGCGATCGTCTCGTTCGTGGTGGAGTGCCTGGGCCTGCTGCTGCTGTGGCTCGCGCCGGTGCCGCACGTCGCGCTGGCCGGCGCCGCGCTGACCGGCTTCGGCTTCGCGCTGATCTTCCCGGCACTCGGCGTGGAGGCGGTCGCGCTGGTGCCGCCGGCCAGCCGCGGCGCGGCGCTGTCAGCCTATTCGGTCTTCCTGGATCTGTCGCTCGGCATCACCGGCCCGCTGGCCGGCTACGTGGCCGGGGAGTTCGGCTATCCGCAGGTGTTCCTGTTCGCGGCCGTGGCGGCTGCGGCGGGCGTGGTGATCTCGCTGATGCTCTATCAGCGCCAGAACCGCGCCGGCGCGCAAACCGGCGCGGCGGCCTGAGGTTCAACTTCGCGCGCGGGCGTTCGCCCGCGCCGCAAGCGGCTGAATGACCTGGGCGGCAGACGCGGCCGCCCCTCCTTCCTACAACCGGTTCGACAGCGCCTGCTCCAGCGCGGCCACCCCGCCCGACAGATCGACCGGCACCTTCAGATCCACCATCGTGCGACCGAACGCGTGCAGCGTGCGGAACAAATTGTGTTCCCGGCATTGCTCGCCCATCTGGCCGATCCGCACGATCGGCAGCCCGAACGAACCCGAGATCTCGACCTGGTGATGCTGGGAGATGTGCCCGCAGATGAGGCCGGGCGTCAGCCCTTCCGGCACGCGGATGCCGACCACCGAATTGAGCCGGCATTCTTCCGGCGTATAGAGTTCGAGCCCCATTGCGGCGACGCCGGCCTGCAGCGCCACGGCGCAGCGCTGATGGCGCGCGTAGCGGCTTGCCAGCGTTTCCTGGCACACCAGCCGGAGCGCCTCGTGCAACGCCAGCACGCCCGACACCGGCGCCGTGTAGTGATAACCGGCGTTGTGCCAGAAATTCTCGGCCAGCGACATGTCGAGGCACCAGTGCGCGTTCGGCTCGGGGCGCTGCTTCATGCGCGTCCAGGCGGCGTCCGAGAACGCGATCAGCGACACGCCCGGAATCGACGACAAGCCCTTCTGCCCGCCCGTGATGACCGCATCGATACCCCAGGCATCCATGTCGAGCGGCATGGTGGACAGCGTGCACACGGCATCGACCACCACCAGCGCGCCGGCCGCCTTGGCCAGCGCCGCGATCTCCTTCAGGTGCCGGTTCCAGACCGTGTTCGAGGTTTCGCCGTGCACGATCGTGACGATCTCGGGCTGCTCGCGCGCGATCGCCTCGGCCACGGCTTCCAGGCTGGCGGCCTCGCGATCGGGCACGTCGAGATAACGCACGTCGGCACCGATCCGGATCGCCATCTCGGCCATCCGCGCGCTGAAGAAACCGTTGCGGATCGACAGCACGCGCGTGCCGCGCCAGGCCAGGTTCGAGATCGCCATTTCCATGGCCGCCGAGCCGGGGCCGGCCACGCCGAGCACCCATTTCGTGCGGGTCTGAAACACATAACGCGCCATCTCCTTCACCTGCTCGATGATCTTCGCCATCGTCGCGCCGAGGTGGTTGATCACGATCGCATTCGCCTTGGCGACCGCGGCCGGGATCGGCACGGGGCCGGCCCCCATCATCAACAGCGGTTCCTCGGGAAGGATCGCGTCGAGCGGAACCACGACGGGACAGGGGATCGGCGAATGGTCGTTATGGGGCATGGGCGGGCAGGAGCGGGAGCGTTGAGACAGGGTGCGGGCGCACCGGAACCGTCGATCATTCCGCGAACCGGCCCCGCACGCAAGCCCCCTGGCCATTCGGCCATACGACACAGCCGGCGCCGCGCGTCGTTGCGGGATTAACCGAATGGATCGAAGCCGATTTATTTGCTTACCTGCCGCGCTACCGAGGCGGCAGATGGATCAGGCATTTTTTGTTCCGTGACATTCGGAATTTTCGATTCCGTGAATTCCAAAATACAGACAAAAAAGAAAATTTTTCAGGCCGCCAAAATCGGCCAAATAAAAAAAATAAAACTCATTAAATTCATAAACTTAACCAATTTATTCGATTGCATAGGTGACGCTTTATCGTCACCAACCTGTTAAAAATACCGGCAAATTTGTCGAATTAATCGGTTGACTGACTTAACAACTTTATTGAACAATTTACCGAGCCGTGCGTATTAGATAATTCACCCGGGCTGATCCGACAGCGTTCGACGGGCACCACGACACGGCACACACAAGCACAATCATCGAACGGGCCGACAAAGCTATGAACCAGATCCAAACCATGAGGGTGTTCGTCTGCGTCGCCGAGCTACAAAGCTTTCGGCAAGCGGCGCGCAAGCTGGGCGTGTCCAATGCGCTCGTTACGCGTTCGATCGCGATGCTCGAGACGCACCTCGACACCCGGCTGATCCACCGCACCACGCGCAACCTCTCGCTGACCGAGGCCGGCACGCGCTATCTCGACGGCTGCCGCGCGCTGCTCGAGGAATTCGATCATCTCGAGGCATCGGTGGCGCACACCATCCGCGAGCCGGTCGGCACCTTGCGGATCGCCGTGTCCGGTTCGTTGTCGCCCCAACGGCTCACGCCGCTGATCGACGGGTTCCGCCGCCAGTATCCGAAGGTGCGCGTGCAACTGACCATCGCCGAAAGCCCGATCGACGGGCTCGACACGTCGTTCGACGCCGCGATCGTCGCGGGTCGCAAGGTGGACGACGGCGAGGCGCTGATCAGCCACGCCTTGGCGCCCGATCCGTTCATCGCGGTGGCCTCGCCCGCCTACCTCGAACAGCACGGCGAGCCGCACCGCCCCGATGAACTGGCCCGCCATGCGGCCGTCGCGCTGCCGCTGGCGGCGCACGGCTTCACCTGGCGCTTCCTCGACGCCGGCCGCTTCGCGCACCTGGTCACGCTGCAGCCGGCCTACACGATCAACGACGCCTGGCTGGTGCGCGCCGCCGCGCTGGCCGGCTCGGGCATCGCGATGCTGCCCGAGAGCTTCGTGGCCGACGCGATCTCGCGCGGCGAGCTGGTGCGGCTGCTGGCCGATTACCGGATCGACGACACCGATGCGCAACTGGCCGTGGTCTATCCGAACCGCCAGTTCGTGCCGGCCCGCACGCGCAGCTTCGTCGAGCACGCGCTCTACCACTTCGGCCCGCGCTCGAACGGCCGCTACGGCTACGTCCACGATGCGGTGGACGAACGCGGCGACGTCGTCACCGGCCTGCAGTAAGCCCCGCGCCGCCGCCGGCCCCGCTCGGCCGGCCGGTGGCGCAGCCTTCCGCCCCCTCCCCCGTACGTCGCATTCCCGCCGCGCCCCTTGCGGCGCTGCATTGGCGCGGTATCTGTTATCGTGCCGGCTCCGGCCGCCGCCCCCGGCGGCCCAGCAGCCCTGACAGCCTCCCCATGCGTTTCGACGATTCCTCGATCGCCGCCGTCTACCGCGCGATTTTCGAGCGGCGCGACATGCGCCATTTCACATCCGAACCCGTCGACCCGGCCGTGCTCGCGCGGCTGATCCGCGCCGCGCATCACGCGCCGAGCGTCGGCTTCATGCAGCCGTGGCGCTTCATCCGCATCACCAGCCGGCCGCTGCGCGAGCGCATCCACGCGCTGGTCGACGCCGAACGACGCGCCACCGCCGACGCGCTCGGCGAGCGTCAGGACGAATTCATGCGGCTGAAGGTCGAGGGCATCCGCGAATGCGGCGAGATCCTGGTGGTCGCGCTCGGCGACGACCGCGAGCGCCACGTGTTCGGTCGCCGCACGCTGCCCGAGATGGATCTCGCCTCGGCCGCCTGCGCGATCCAGAACATGTGGCTCGCGGCGCGCGCCGAAGGGCTCGGCATGGGCTGGGTGTCGCTGTTCGACGTCGATGCGCTGCGCGAATTGCTCGGCATGCCCGACGGCGCCAAGCCGATCGCCGTGCTGTGTCTCGGCCATGTCGATGCGTTCTACACGCGGCCGATGCTCGAGGAAGCGCAATGGGCCGAGCGCGTGCCCGTGGAGGATTGCGTGTTCGAAAACGGCTGGGGCAGCGCACCGCCCGCCTGACAGGCCGAACAGGGGGCAGGATCGGCCGCCTTTGCGTCGCGCAGACGCCACAGCGTTTCCAGCCCCATTTATCAGGGTTTTTACCAGGCTAGAATCGCGGCTATCCCTGCCCGATCGCCCGCGCGCCGCATCCCGCGACGCCAGAATCCGGCCCGTCTGCCCCGGACCTCTCCATGCCGTTACCGCTCCTCGCTCTCGCCATCGCCGCGTTTGGAATCGGTACCACCGAATTCGTCATCATGGGCTTGCTGCCCAACGTCGCGCTCGATCTCGGCGTGTCGATCCCGGCCGCCGGCATGCTGGTGTCGGGCTATGCGCTCGGCGTCACGATCGGCGCGCCGATCCTCGCCGTCGTCACCGCGAAGATGCCGCGCCGCCAGGCGCTGCTCGGCCTGATCGGCGTGTTCATCGCCGGCAACCTGCTGTGCGCGATCGCCCCCAACTACGGCCTGCTGATGGCCGCGCGCGTGGTGACGGCGTTCTGCCACGGCGCGTTCTTCGGCATCGGCTCCGTGGTGGCCAGCAGCCTGGTCGCACCGAACCGCCGCGCGCAGGCGATCGCGCTGATGTTCACCGGCCTCACGCTGGCCAACGTGCTCGGCGTGCCGCTCGGCACCGCGCTGGGCCAGGCGTTCGGCTGGCGCTCGACGTTCTGGGCCGTGACGGCGATCGGCGTGGTCGCGGCCGGCGCGCTCGCGCTGTGCCTGCCGCGCCGGCTCGAGATGCCCTCCACCAGCATCGCGCGCGAATTCCGCGTGATGCGCAATCCGCAGGTGCTGATGGTGCTCGGCATCAGCGTGCTCGCCTCGGCCAGCCTGTTCTCGGTGTTCACCTACATCACGCCGATCCTCGAGGACGTCACGCACTTCTCGCCGCACGAAGTCACGCTGGTGCTGCTGCTGTTCGGGCTCGGCCTGACGGTGGGCGGCACGATCGGCGGCAAGCTGGCCGACTGGCGCCGGATGCCGTCGCTGATCGTCACGCTCGCGCTGATCGGGCTCGTGCAGGTGGTGTTCGGCAGCACCATGCACCTGCCGATCCCCGCGCTCGTGACGATTTTCCTGTGGGGCGTGCTCGCGTTCGCCATCGTGCCGATCGCGCAGATCCTGATCGTCGATCGCGCCAGCGAGGCGCCGAACCTCGCCTCGACGCTGAACCAGGGCGCCTTCAACCTCGGCAACGCCACCGGCGCCTGGCTCGGCGGCATGGCGATCGGCGCGGGCATGCCGCTCACGCAACTGCCCTGGGTGGGCGTGATGATGGCGCTCGGCGCGCTGGCGCTGACGCTGTGGTCGGCCTCGCTCGAACGCCGGCCGTTCGCGGGGCCGTCGACGCTGGCCTGAGCGGCGCGCCGGCGGCGGCATCCGCCGCACCTGCCTCACCTGCCTCACCTGCCGCTCCGGATACACCGGCCACACCGGCTTCACCGGCCTCAAGCTCGCAACGCACCGGCCGACGGTAAGGATGGCGCCGACATCCCGCCCGGCAACGCCGCCGGCACGACCCGCATCATGGCCGGAAAGCCGCGCCCGGTGTAGCATCTCGGCCAATGAAAACCATCCTTACCCGCGATTTCCTGGCACTGATCCTCAGCGTCGCGGTGGTCGGCCTCGGCACCGGCGCGACCTTGCCGCTGACCGCGCTCGCGCTGACCGAAGCGGGCCACGGCACCGGCGTGGTCGGCATGCTGACCGCCGCGCAAGCGGGGGGCGGCCTGGCGATCGTGCCGTTCGTCACCTGGCTCACGCGCCGCTTCGGCGCGCGCGAATCGATCGTCGTGTCGGTGCTGACAGTGGCCGCGGCCACCGCCGCGATGCAGGCCACCGCCGATCTCGTCATCTGGGCCGTGCTGCGCGCACTGTGCGGCGCGGCCTTGATGCTGTTGTTCACGATCGGCGAGGCCTGGGTCAACGAACTGGCCAACGACGCCACGCGCGGCCGCGTGGTCGCCATCTACGCCACCAACTTCACGCTGTTTCAGATGGCCGGCCCGGTGCTGGTCAGCCGGATCGCCGATCTCGACAGCACGCGCTTCGCGCTGTGCGGCGCGCTGTTCCTGCTGGCGCTGCCGGCCCTGGCCGCGATCCGCCGCCCGCCCGGCGCAAGCGAGCCGCATCACGGCGAGGCCGAGCACGATCACTGGCGGCGCGTGCTGCCGCTGATGCCGGCGCTGATCGTCGGCACCGCGTTCTTCGCGCTGTTCGACACGCTGGCGCTGTCGCTGCTGCCGATCTACGGGATCGAGCGCGGCGTGGCGAGCGGCGTGGCCGTGCTGCTGGCGTCCATCACACTGCTCGGCGATACCACCATGCAGTTCCCGATCGGCTGGCTGGCCGACAAGCTCGGACGCGCGCGCGTGCATCTCGGCGCGGGCATCGTCGTGACGCTGTTGTTGCCGCTGTTGCCGCTGGTCATCACGAACCCGTGGCTGTGCTGGCCGCTGCTGTTCGTGATCGGCGCGGCGGCGGGCAGCACCTATACGCTGTCGATCGTCGCGTGCGGCGAGCGCTTTCGCGGCGCGGCGCTCGTCACGGCCAGTTCGCTGGTGTCGGCGTCGTGGAGCGCGGCGAGCTTCGGCGGCCCGATCGTGGCCGGTTCGCTGATGAACGCCTGGGGCAGCGATGCACTGGTCGGCGTGATGGTGGCCGCGGCGCTCGCGTTCGTGATGGCCGCGTTGTGGGAGCGACGGCGCGGCGTCTGAGGACGGCGGCGCTTGAGCCGGACGCCGTTGTCATGCGTCGCGGGCGAGCGCCTCGGCGAAGCTCATCGGCCAGGACGGCTGGCCGATTGCCCTGCTTCGGGTAAAAGCGAGTGCTTCGCCTTGAACAACGTTCAACGGCGTCAAACCGCATGCCGAGCCGTAGCTCGAACAGCGCCGAGCGCTTCGTCTCAAGCAAGCTCCGACAGCACGAATTGCCTGCGGCCAGCCCCGGCACAAACGGCACCCGGAGCGCTTCGCTTCAAGCCATCTCCAACCGCCTCAAGCCACCTGCCGCGCCTGCGGCCCACGCCCACGCGTGGCAACGCCGAGCCCCAGCACGAACAGCGCCGAGGCGAGCACCGGCAGCGCCGCGGCATGGAACAGCGACGCATTGCTCCAGTTCAGCGCGATCAGTTGCCCGCCGACCAGCGGCCCGAGCACCGAGCCGATCCGGCCGATCCCGAGGCTCCAGCCGATGCCGGTCGAACGCAGCGCGGTCGGATAAAACTGCCCGGCCAGCGCATTGACGGCCGGCTGGCCGCCGACCACGCAGAATCCTCCCGCGAACACCACGGCAAGCAGCCACGGCAACGCACCCGCCACCGCACCGATCGCGCCCACCGACACGGCCGCGCCGAGAAAGCAGATGAACAGCACGCGCACGAAGCCGAAGCGCTCGATCAGGCTGCCGAGCAGCAAGGTGCCGACCACACCGCCCGTCTGCAACGCCGTGCCGACGATCACGGCGGTCGACGACGCATAACCGGCGTCGCGCATCACGGTCGGCAGCCAGTTCGACAGGAAGTACAGATCGATCAGGTTCATGAAGCTGATCGCCCACAGCAGCAGCGTGACGGGCAGGCGGCCGGCACGGAACAGCTCGGCGACGGGCGCGCCGTCGGTGGCCGGCTCGCGCACCACCAGGCGGGTCTGCGCGTCGACCGCCAGGCTCGGCGCGAAGCCGGCCAGCCACGCACGGGCGCGCTCGACACGGCCCTTCAGCACCAGGAACTGCAGCGATTCGGGCAGCCACGCGAGCATGGCCAGCGCCAGCACGAGCGGCACCGCGCCGCCCGTGAAAAACACCGCGCGCCAGCCGAACGCCGGGATCAGCGCGGCGCTGACGAAGCCGCCCAGCGCCGCGCCGAGCGTAAAGCCGCACGACACGATCATCATCCGCTTGACCCGGTGCGCGGCGGGGCTGAACTCGCCGACCAGCGCCATCGCGTTCGGCATGATGCAGCCGAGGCCGAGCCCCGTGACGAAGCGCAGCGCGATCAGCGTCGGGATGGTGGAGACGAACGGCGTGGCGAGCATGGTCAGCGCGAAAAACAGCGTCGAGCCAATCAGCACCGGCCGGCGGCCGATCCGGTCGGCCAGCACCGACAGCCCCAGCGCACCGATCAGCATGCCGAACAAACTCGCGCTGAACACCGGGCCCAGCGCGGATTTCGCCACTCCCCATTCGGCGATCACGCTTGGCGCGACATAGCCCATCGCCTGCGCGTCGAAACCGTCGATGACAAGGCAGGCGCCGCACAGCACCAGCAGCAGCGCGTGGAAGCCGGGCCGCCGCGTGTCTTCGATCACGCGATCGACTTCAAGCGTGCGCGCGGCGCTCATCGCGCGGCTCCGGCCAGGACGTGCAGCGATGCCGATATCGATTCGGCGACGGCAATCGTACGAGGCAGGCCACGGCTGGGCAGGGCGACTGGTTGAAATCGGGGCATCGGGCGTCTCCGGTGGTGTCATCTCTCGGACATGCGAGGCATGCAGGGCATGCGATACGGCACAGGCGGCCACCGCCCGCGCGCAACGTTACGAATGGTAAAACCAATTTCCTATAACGTAACCGCTGTATACCCTGATCGTGCCCTCGCCCGCCGTGCCCCGTCGATATCCATATGACCAAAACGCCGAACTGCACCTTGCCGGCACTGCTACTATCCTTGAGGTACTCGGGCCGCTTCGCTCCGTTTGCCTACCCAATCCCACCATGATCCCGCTCACCATCCCCGAACTGGTCGAACGCGCCGGCGCCCGGCCTTATCTGCGCGAGCATCTCGCGCTGGCCCCGGGCGGCAACGCGGCCATCGCCACGCTGTCCGGCGTCACGCTTGGCAGCACCTATCAACCGATCTACGACGTGACGATGCCCGGCGCGCCGCAATCCTCGTCGTTCGCCGATGCGATCGAGCGCTACGGCGACGAGCTCGGGTTCCAGGCGGTGCTCAGTTCGGAAAGCGAAATGCCGCTCGATCCGTTCGAGGCGATCGGCGAAGACACGCTGCTGGTCGAGTTCGACCGGCTCTCGCGCGCGCTCCACGCGATCAACTTCTTCGGCGCGCAGCGTCACGGCTTGCTGTTCCTGCGCGTGCACGAGCGGCTGCTCAAGAGCGTCAAATACGATCACGGCAAGCATTTCGGCGCCGTGTTGCGCCAGTTCGGCATCAATCCCGAACGCGTCGTGATCGAGCTGCCGGCTGCCGCCGTCGCGCACAAGACGTTCGTCGGCTATCTGACCAAGAGCTATCAGCATCACGGCTTCAAGGTGGCCGACAAGCTGCCCGACCCGGGACGCATTCTCGCGGTCGAATCGGAGCTGGCCCGCCCGGACTACATCAAGATGGATGCCACGGTCGCGTTGCGCGACGGCATGGTGAAGGCGCTGGTCGGCTATGCGCAGCGCATGAAGGTGCCGATCATCTTCGATCAGGTGTCCGATGAAACGCAGTTCTCGCTGCTGCGCCAGTACGACGTGCGGCTCATGCAGGGGCCGGTGTTCGCGCAGCCCGCGCACGTCTGAGCGCTGCTGAGCACCGCTTGCGCGCCGTGGCCGTGGCGGCCCGGCGCTTTCCGTTGTTTCGCGCTCAGCCCGGCTCGCCGAGCCGCTGCGCCAGCGCGCGCAGCTTCGGGCCGATGCGCTTGCGAAACACCTCCTCGCCCATCGACGACGCCGGCCCGCTGCAACTGAGGATCAGCCAGCGCCCTTCGCGCGGCTCGCGATACGGCACGGCTGCCGCATTCACGTCATCGTGCCAGTCGCGAAACGAATAGCAGCAACCGTCGCTCGCGAAATCGGCCAGCGCGCGCTCGGCCGCCGCCACCCGTGACGCGCCCGCGCGCGCCGGCACCACGCCGCGCTTCAACTCTGCCAGCAGCGCCGCGCACGCGTCGGCCGGCTGCACGGCCAGATAGGCCCGCCCCATCGAACTCGTCAGCATCGACAGCCGCGAACCGGCTGCCAGCCCCAACGTGAGCGCCGTCTCGCTGCGGATCGTTTCGAGGTAGATCATGTCGAGGCCGTCACGGCAGCCGAGCGAGACGGCCGCGCCGATCTCGCGCGCGAGCGCCTGCATGTGCGGACGCGCCACGTCGAGCGCGCTGGCGCCGGACAGCAACGCATAGCCGAGCGACAGCACGCCGGCGTCGAGCGCGTACTTGCCGAGCGCCTCGTCGAAGCGCAGATAGCCGAGCACGCTCAACGTGTAGGCGAGCCGGTTCACAGTCGCTTTCGGCAAACCGGTGCGCTCCACGAAATCGCGATTGCCGAGCATGGTTTCGCCGGGACGGAACGCACGCAGCAGATCGAGACCGCGCGCAAGCGCCGTGACGAACTTGCGTTCGTCGAGCGCTGGATCAAGACGGGATGAATTCATACGGTGCTACACTGGATATCGATTTGCAGAACATTGTTCCGCACAGCGGAACTCCAGTCAAGCAAGGAGATGAAACATGGCTGCCGCCACTTTCCATTGGGACGACCCTTTGCTGCTCGACCAGCAGCTCGCCGACGACGAACGGATGATCCGCGACGCCGCCCACGCTTATGCGCAGGGCAAGCTCATGCCGCGCGTGACCGACGCGTTCCGTCACGAAAAAACCGATGCGGCGATCTTCCGCGAGATGGGCGAAATCGGCCTGCTCGGCCCGACGATCCCCGAGGAATACGGCGGCCCCGGCCTGAACGCCGTCAGCTACGGGCTGATCGCGCGCGAGGTGGAGCGCGTCGATTCCGGCTATCGCTCGATGATGTCGGTGCAGTCGTCGCTCGTGATGGTGCCGATCTTCGAATTCGGTTCGGAGGCGCAGAAGCAGAAATATCTGCCGAAGCTCGTGAGCGGCGAATGGATCGGCTGCTTCGGCCTGACCGAGCCGAATCACGGCTCGGACCCGGGCAGCATGATCACGCGCGCGAAGAAGGTGTCGGGCGGCTACACGCTGTCGGGCGCGAAGATGTGGATCACGAATTCGCCGATCGCCGACGTGTTCGTGGTGTGGGCGCAGCTCGACGAGGACGGCCGCGACACGATCCGCGGCTTCATCCTCGAAAAGGGCTGGAAGGGGCTGTCCGCCCCGGCGATCCACGGCAAGGTGGGCCTGCGCGCGTCGATCACCGGCGAGATCGTGCTCGACGAGGTGTTCGTGCCCGAGGAAAACCTGCTGCCGAACGTGAGCGGCCTGCGCGGGCCCTTCACCTGCCTGAATTCGGCGCGCTACGGCATCGCCTGGGGCGCGCTCGGCGCAGCCGAATCGTGCTGGCACACGGCGCGCCAGTACGTGCTCGATCGTCATCAGTTCGGCCGCCCGCTGGCCGCCAACCAGTTGATTCAGAAGAAGCTGGCCGACATGCAGACCGAAATCACGCTCGCTCTGCAGGGCGTGCTGCGGCTCGGCCGCATGAAGGACGAAGGCACCGCGGCCGTCGAGATCACCTCGATCATGAAGCGCAATTCGTGCGGCAAGGCGCTCGACATCGCGCGGCTCGCGCGCGACATGCTCGGCGGCAACGGCATCTCGGACGAATTCGGGGTGGCGCGCCATCTCGTCAATCTAGAGGTGGTCAATACCTACGAGGGCACGCACGACATTCATGCGCTGATCCTCGGCCGCGCGCAAACCGGCATTCAGGCGTTCTTCTGATCTGATCTTCCGAGCGGGAGCGCACCGGCCGATCCTCGCACCGATGAAAAAACGGGCATCGCAGCGTGGCTTGCGATGCCCGTTTTCAATGCCGTGTCGCGTGGCCGCGCGCGGCGGCCACGGCGATCACTTGTTCGGCTGCGGCGTGAGGCGCAGGTACGGACGCACGGCCTTGTAGCCCTTCGGGAAGCGCTGCTTCAGCTCTTCCTCGTCCTTCAGCGACGGCACGATCACGACATCGTCGCCATCCTTCCAGTTGCCCGGCGTGGCGACCTTGTAGTTGTCGGTCAGTTGCAGCGAATCGATGACGCGCAGCACTTCGTCGAAATTGCGGCCGGTGCTGGCCGGATAGGTGATGGTCAGGCGCACCTTCTTGTTCGGATCGATGACGAACAGCGAACGCACGGTCAGCGTTTCGTTCGCGTTCGGGTGGATCATGTCGTACAGCTGCGAGACCTTGCGGTCGGCATCGGCGAGGATCGGGAAATTGACGACCGTCGATTGCGTTTCGTTGATGTCGCCGATCCAGCCCTTGTGCGACTCGGCGCTGTCGACCGACAGCGCGATCGCCTTCACGTTGCGCTTCTCGAACTCGCCCTTGAGCTTCGCGGTCAGGCCCAGTTCGGTCGTGCACACCGGGGTGTAGTCGGCCGGATGCGAGAACAGAACGCCCCAGCTGCTGCCGAGCCACTCGTGAAACTTGATGTGGCCGAGGCTCGAATCCTGCTCGAAGTCGGGTGCGATATCGCCAAGACGTAGACTCATGTTGCTCCTCCAGGATGGATGAACCGGTGGTTGGCGGCCAGGCGCGGCCCGCCGCGGCCAAAGCTCAAGCTTACGTCAACAGGCTGTTCGGGCAACGATTATTCCGTCAGATCGACATGAGGTTTTGTCATTTTTTCCCGGCACATTGAAAGTTTGGGGAAACTTTTTCGCAAGCGATTCACTCCCTCCTTTTATCGCCAGTCGTTTACCATGGCCCGTCATGCCCTCTGGCGGGCCTCTGCCGCGATCCGGCACCCCTTGCTCGCCAGCGGGCACGGGTTTCGCTAGGATGTGTGCTATGTGGTACCTCTGCACAAAGGGAGTTGCAATGTCGGAAATCAACAAGGAGAAACTGATGTCGGATATCAAAACCGTTCTCGCGGATGCGGAAGACCTGCTGAAACAAGCGGCAGCCAGCACGGGTGATCGCGCGTCGGAACTTCGCGAAAAGGCGCTGTCGCGCCTCAAGCAGGCGAAGGAAAAGGCCGCCGACGTCCAGGTCGTGGTGGTCGAGAAGGGCAAGAAGGCCGCGCGCGCCACCGACGACTACGTTCACGAACATCCGTGGACCTCGATCGGCATTGCTGCAGGCGTGGGCGTGCTGATCGGCCTGCTGATCAACCGCAAGTAAGTTCCACTGCGGCGCCCGCGAGCGGCGCCGTGTCCCGCTGCCGGGCCGGCCGGCGTCCTTCGCGCCGGCCGGCTTCGGCTCGCCGCCTCCTGCACGCGCAAGCGCCCCATCCATGACGACAGATACGCCACCGCTCCATTCAGCACACGGCCCGTTGCGCCGCCTGCTCGGGTCCGTGTTCGCGCTCCTGCAAACCCGGCTGGAGCTGGTCGGGATCGAGCTCGCCGAGGAAAAAGAGCGCCTGATCGGCGTGTTGTTCCTCGGCCTCGGCGCGATGATGCTCGCCACGATGGCCCTGATCAGTATGACCGTGCTGGTCGCGATCGCATTCTGGGACACCTACCGCTGGCAAGCGCTGGCCGGCATTACGGCAATCTATGCGATCGGCGCGCTGATCTGCGGGCTTAAGGCCCGCAGCGGCCTCCGCGAAGCGCCGAGCGTCTTCGAGGCCACGCTGCACGAGCTCGAAAAGGACCGCGAACTGTTTCGCGGCAAGCCCTGACCCACTTCACGCCCACGCGCCATGAACTCATCCGCCTCGGACGACCCGTTCCGCCAGCCGCGTTCGCGGCGGCGGCTCAGTCCCACGCAGTACCGTGCGTTGCGCAAGGAATTGTTGATCCTGCGCTCGGACGTCGAACGCCTCGAACTGGCCGAAGCCGGCGCTGAACTGCGCCAGGCCGTGACGCACTTCCGCTGGCTGAAGCTGCTGATGCCCGGCTTTTCGGGCGGCTCGTTCAGCCGCTCGGCGAAAGGCATCAACGCAAGCCTCGGTTCGATCGTCAGCCAATACCCGCTCGTCAGCTCGCTCGCGTCGGCGGTGCTCGCCAAGCCGGTGCGCTCGCTGGTTGCCAAAAGCGCCGTCCCCGCACTGAAATGGGGATCGGTCGGCTTCGCCGTGTGGGAGGCCTACCAGATCTGGCGCGGCGCCCAACGCGACAAGGCCACGGCGGAAGCCATCAAGGTTGGCGGCGCCACCACTGGTGCGCATCGCGTCGCGACGAAAGACAGCGACAGGCCCTGAGCCTGCGGGTGCCGGCATATCGTGCCGGCGCCCTTCATCGCATCATCCAGCACGCCGGCCGCGGTTCTTCCGGGCCGGCTTCCGCGCCCGGCATCCGATTGGCTCGCGAACCGTCCGAACGCAGCAGATAGCTGCCGCAGCGATCCTCGGCCATCGGCCCTTGCCGCTCCGGCGTCGCGCTCAACACATAGCCTTCCGAACCCGGGGACTGGACCGTCAGTCGATATACCGGTGTGCCCTGCTCCGGGATCGTACCCAGCTCGACGGGTTGCTTGCCCGGCTCGCCGCCTCCATGCGCAGCCAGATCATGCGCGGCGCGATAGAGCGCCGTGACGGCGGCGAGACGATGACCGCGCTCGATCTGCCGCCTGTACGACGGCACCGCGAATGCCGCGATCACGGCGGCGACCGCCAAAACGATCGTCAGTTCGATCAGCGTGAAGGCCGACATGCGGTTCGAGCGGCACCTGTATGTGCGCAGTCGGTTCACGGTGCATTACCCTCGAACGGCGCCGCCACGACATGACGCCAACGCCGCGCGACCATCACATCGCCCTCGAACGCGACCTGCGCCTGCAGCCAGATGCGCGTGGTGCGCGTCGTGCCGGTTCCGGCCGCAGTCAGCAGATAGGCCTGCCATCGTGGATGCGAAGCGAGCGGCCAGCGTTCGATCAGGCACGCAGGCGGCATCGCGGCGCCGGGCCAGCTCGGGAATGGATGCAGCGCGGCCGGGCCATCGAGGGCGCCAGGTTGCCGCCATCCACTCGGCTCGCCAACCGCGCTCCGCACGCTCGATGTCCGCATCGGCCGCGCGATGAGGGCGACGCGCTCGGCCAGGCTTCGCTCGCATGCGTCCAGCGCGGCCTCGGCGGCGTGGAAGGCGATGCTGCGCGATGCGTAAGCGCCCACCGCGCGCGCATCGGACATCGACATCTCGAAACCTCCCGCACTGACGACGAGCATCGCGGACAAGATGGCGAGCACGCCCGGCAAGGCCGCACCCGTCATGCGCTCGTGCCGGCGGCGGCCGTGCGATAGCGCGATGAAACGGGCTCGGTTCATCGCGTGGCGCCTTCGGCGGCAATGCCGTTACGCAACGACAGCCATTGCCGTGCGATCCAGCGCGCCCGACCATCCCGGGCCACACGCTCCCGACCATCGCAGTCGACATAGCGGTTTGCCCGCGACCCTGTCGTGCCACGCACCTCGACGCAGACTTCGACAGCCACCACGTTCGCCCATGCCGCCCCCGTAATCGTTCCGGCGTCTCGCCATGCCGCCTCGTCGTGCAAGCGGTAACGCATGCGCAACCGTTCGACGCCCTCCACAAGCGGCTGGGCCACACCGGGGCGCCCGCCGCCTTCGCAATAGAGTTCCGGTTCGCCGCTGCGGCTGCCGTTGCGAACGAAGTAGCGATTGACGATCGATGGACGCTCGACCTCCGCACCGACGCCTTGCCCGAGACAGTCGGTCACCTGCCCGCTCGCGGTCGGCCAGGTCGATACCGCGTCGCCGATGTAGCGCACCTGCAGGCCGTCGGAATCGGTCGTCGCGCCGGAGCAGCCGGGTCGCGCCGGATCTCCGGATGGCCGTGCCGACGCGCATCCGAACAGTGGCGCGCTCGCTGCGCCAACCGGCGTATCGAGCGGCACGAAACCGGCCATGCGCACCGATTGCGCGATCAAGGCCAGCGCCGTGGATGCCGCATCGCGCGCCCGCATGCCGTCGAGCGATGCCCCATGCGTGCTGCGTTGCGCTCGGTAGAGCGACACGGCGGCGGCCACGACGAAGGCAGCCAACGCCAGCGCGATCAATGCTTCGATGAGCGTATGCGCCTGTTCGGTGTGACGTCGCCTCATCGCTCCCCTCCCGCCGAGAACGCCAACGCCACGCAACCCTGGCTGCAAACCCTATCGTTCGATGCCGGTACATCGCGCCGCCATCGCACTTCGACCTGTGCGAATGCAGCGCGCATCGTGCTGTCGATTTGCATGTCGTGCAAACCTGCCGAGGCGCGCACGAGGTCGATCGTCGAGGTACTTCCGCTGCGCGCAAGCTCCGCCCATGAATCGGCCATCCGCAACGCCCGCATGCGCGTGGCGGCTTCGGATGCCGCCCGCTGCATCGCGAGTTGCGCGCCGAGCACGGCGATCGTTGCGCCCGCAAGCAACAGCATCGCGATCGCCACTTCGAGCAGGGCGCTGCCGGCCATCCTTCGCGCGCGCTTCATTGCGCTGCCCCGCAGCGTCCAGCCGTGACGCGCGCGCGGCCGCCCGCGGCAATCCTGAGGCAACGCGCAACGCGTATTGCCCGTGCGCCGTCCACCACGCCGCGCAGCTCCTGCGGTAAAAATTCGAAGCGCCGAAAGCCGCCGATCACCTGCCCCGCAGGCGGCGTAAACACCACGCCACCGGCCGCGCCGTCGACTCGCACACCCGACATGGCCGGCACTCGCCGGAGCACTGCCGGCTCATGCCGGTGCGAATCGGGCAACACGATGCTCCATCCGCACGACCACTCGCCTTCGATCTTGCAAGTTCCCCCGCTCGTTGCGCATACGGGGTTCTGATCGCCGCGGCAAACCGCTACACGCACGCCTCGCGACACGGCCTCGACGCGTGCGGTGGCCAGCGCCGCCAGCATCGACATCGCACCGGCTTCCACTCGGTCGCGCTGCCGCCAGGCAACGAACGATGGCGACGCGTAGGCCGCAACGATCGCAAGCAGGGCGATCGCCAGCATCGATTCCACGAGCGTGACGCCCGCCATCCGTTTCGTGATCCGCATGCCCAACCCCGCTTCGCCAGAACGATGCGAGGACTGTAGCGGGACGAACGCAGGCGCACCATTGGCCGAACGGCCTAATGGCGCAAACCGTCATCGCCGGCAACAATCGTTGCGACGAGATCGGTTCAGGAGAGCGGGAATGAAGCGGAAGGAAAGGAAATCAGCGCTTGCGGGCCGGGCCCGGCTTGGCCGGCGCCGCGCGGCGGAATTCCTCGATCACGTCGGCGAATTCGGAGACATCCTCGAAACGCCGATAGACCGATGCGAAGCGCACGTAAGCGATGGTGTCGAGCTCGCGCAACTCGTTCATGACGAGTTCGCCGAGCTTCTCGCTGCGCACCTCGCGCTCGCCGGTAGCGAGCAGTTGATACTCGATGCGGGCGACCGACGCGTCGATCGCATCCGCCGCAACGGGCCGCTTGCGCAGCGCCAGTTGCATGCTCGCGACGATCTTGCGGCGGTCGAATTCCGTGCGGCTGCCGTCCTTCTTGACGACCGCCGGCAACGCCAGCTCCACGCGCTCGTACGTCGTGAAACGCTTGTCGCAGGCGGAGCAGCGGCGGCGGCGCCGGATCGCGGCGCCATCTTCGGACACGCGGGAATCGACAACCTGCGTGTCCTCATGCCGGCAGAACGGGCAGCGCATCGGCGATCAGCGATAGACCGGGAAACGCTTGGTCAGCTCGCTGACCTGGCCGCGCACGCGTTCGAGCGTAGCCGCATCTTCCGGGTTGTCCAGCACGTCGGCGATCAGGTTACCGACGATCTCGGCTTCCTTCGTGCCGAAGCCGCGCGTCGTCATCGCCGGCGAGCCCAGGCGAACGCCCGAGGTCACGAACGGCTTTTCCGGATCGTTCGGAATCGCGTTCTTGTTCACCGTGATGTGCGCCAGGCCCAGCGCCGCTTCCGCCGCCTTGCCCGTGATCTTCTTCGCTTGCAGATCCACCAGCATCACGTGGCTTTCCGTGCGGCCCGACACGATCCGCAGGCCACGCTTGACCAGCGTTTCCGCCAGCACGCGCGCGTTGTCCACCACTTGCTGCTGATACGTCTTGAATTCCGCCGAACCGGCTTCCTTGAACGCCACCGCCTTCGCCGCGATCACGTGCATCAGCGGGCCGCCCTGAATCCCCGGGAAGATCGCCGAGTTGATCTGCTTCTCGAACTCCGCCTTCATCAGGATCACGCCACCGCGCGGGCCGCGCAGGCTCTTGTGCGTCGTCGTGGTCACGAAATCGGCGTGCGGCACCGGGTTCGGATACAGGCCCGCTGCGATCAGGCCGGCGTAGTGCGCCATGTCGACCATGAAATACGCGCCGATGTCCTTCGCCACGCGCGAGATCCGCTCGAAATCGATCTTCAGCGAGAACGCCGAGGCGCCCGCGATGATCAGCTTCGGCTTGGTTTCGTGCGCGCGCTTTTCCAGTGCTTCGTAATCGATGTCTTCGTTCGCGTCCAGGCCGTAGCTGACCACGTTGAACCACTTGCCCGACATGTTCAGCGCCATGCCGTGCGTCAGGTGGCCGCCTTCGGCCAGGCTCAGGCCCATGATCGTGTCGCCCGGCTTCAGCACCGCGAAGAACACGCCCTGGTTCGCCTGCGAGCCCGAGTTCGGCTGCACGTTCGCCGCTTCCGCGCCGAACAGCGCCTTCACGCGATCGATCGCCAGTTGCTCGACCACGTCCACGTACTCGCAACCGCCGTAATAACGCTTGCCGGGGTAGCCTTCCGCGTACTTGTTGGTCAGTTGCGAACCTTGCGCAGCCATGACTGCCGGGCTGGTGTAGTTCTCGGAAGCGATCAGCTCGATGTGATCTTCCTGGCGCTGGTTTTCGTTCTGGATCGCCTGCCAGAGGTCGGGATCGACGTTCGCGATGGTGCTTTGGGCTCTGTCAAACATACGGTTTCCGTCAAGTGTGTACAGGTTGACCGGGGCGGCCGAGTACATTGCGCAATGCTGGCGGCATGGCCAGCCCGGCGCGACGGAAAAATCCGGTTGACGCAAGGCGGACAGCCACCGGCAATGTACGCAACGGCGCACAACGGCTGCCCAGGCGAACGGCAAAAACGAAGCCCTGCGCTTCACGGTGGGATGCTCCACCTTGAACCCGAGGGTTCTATCGCCAGTCACGCAGGGGCTGATGAGCGCCGTAGTTTATTGGATGCCCGATGAATAGGCAACCGGCCGGCCACCCCGCCGAAGCAATAGGGGCACGAACAAAATCAATCCGACTCCCAAGCCGGACGCGGCTTTCCGAGCGGTCGGCACACGCTTGGCCGGCTCCGCGGCCGGAGCATGTCGCCTTGCCGCAACGCGGCATTCTCAGTAGGCTAACGATCCCCCCTATCGTTTCACCCTATCGACCAGGAGCAGCAATGATCGTGTTCGTCACCGGCGCATCCGCAGGATTCGGCGCCGCCATCGCCCGAGCGTTCGTCAAGGGCGGCCACCGCGTGGTCGCCAGCGCCCGCCGCAAGGACCGCCTCGACGCACTCGCCGCCGAACTGGGCGCAGCCCTGCTGCCCGTCGAGCTCGACGTGCGCGACCGCGCCGCCGTCGAGGCGACGCTGAACGGCTTGCCCACGGAGTTCGCCGATGTCGACGTGCTCGTCAACAACGCCGGCCTCGCGCTCGGCACCGAGCCGGCGCAGCGCGCCAGCCTCGACGAATGGCAGACGATGATCGACACCAATTGCTCGGGCCTCGTCACCGTCACGCACACCTTGCTGCCCGGCATGATCGCGCGCGGTCGCGGCCATGTGTTCAATCTCGGCTCGGTGGCCGGCACCTATCCGTACGCAGGCAGCAACGTGTACGGCGCGACCAAGGCATTCGTCCGACAATTCAGCCTGAACCTGCGCACCGATCTGCTCGGCACGCCGTTGCGCGTGACCGACATCGAGCCGGGCCTGTGCGGCGGCACCGAATTCTCGAACGTGCGCTTTCGCGGCGACGATGAAAAGGCTTCCAATGTCTACGCGAACGTCCAGCCGCTCACGGCGGAAGACATCGCCGACACGATCTACTGGATCGCGACGCGCCCCGCCCACGTCAACATCAATACGGTCGAAATGATGCCGGTCGCGCAAGCGCCGGCCGGCCTCGCAGTGCATCGCGGCTAAATACGCTCCCGGCCTGCTCCCATGCCCCTCGGCGGGGCCGGGCAGGCCGCCGCGCGCGCAACATTCGGTTACCAAACCCGGCCGAAAGCGGCGAAACGTTCCGGTAGAATGCGCTGCCATGACCGACGCCGATCGTAAGCCCGAAGCCGCGTTTGCGTTCCATTGGCCAGTGCGTGTGTATTACGAAGATACCGACGCCGGCGGGATCGTCTTCTACGCCAATTATCTGAAGTATTTCGAGCGCGCCCGCACCGAATGGCTGCGCGCCTGCGGGCTCGATCAGCATCATCTCGCCGCGGAAACCGGCGCGATGTTCGTGGTGCGTGACACGGCGGTCGATTACCGCGCGCCGGCCCGGCTCGACGATCTGCTGACCATCATCAGCCGGATCGAGCGCTTCGGGCGAGCATCGCTGATCTTCGTTCAGGAGGCCTGGCGCGGCGACGCGCTGCTGGTATCCGGGCGCACCGGGATCGGCTGGGTCGATCGCGCTTCGCTGCGGCCGGTGGGCATCCCGGCTGCCGTTCGCGGTGCACTGGAACGGGGTCCGGCCTCGAATCTGTCAACGGCCGACGCATCAACACCGTTTATCTAAAACCGATGAAACTTGCGGCCCCGATCCGGGATCGATAAGAGCAGCGAACGGAAACGCAGCAACACAGGGCGTCGGCAGACGACCTGCCATAACCGTCCGGAAGCCGGACCCGCAGCGCCAGCCGTGCGACAACTCGGCGCGACGGCCAAGAAGGCATGACAACCACACACCTATGAATTCTGCTCAAGACTTGTCGATCGTTTCTCTCGTCCTCAATGCGAGCTTGCTCGCCCAGGCCGTGATGGGGCTGCTGCTGCTGCTGTCGCTGTTCTCCTGGACGATCATCTTCCGCAAGTGGTTCGCAATCCGCCGCGCCCGCATCCAGACCGAGCGCTTCGAACGCGAATTCTGGTCGGGCGGCGACCTGCAGGCGCTGTATCAGAGCGCAGCCAACAATCGCCATACGATCGGCTCGCTCGAACGGATCTTCGAATCGGGCATGCGCGAATTCCTGAAAGCCAAGGAAAAGCGCATGACCGATCCGTCGCTGATTCTCGACGGCGCCCGCCGCGCGATGCGCGCCTCGTTCCAGCGCGAGCTCGACATGCTCGAAAACAACCTCGCGTTCCTCGCCTCGGTCGGCTCGGTCAGCCCGTACATCGGCCTGTTCGGCACGGTCTGGGGGATCATGAATTCGTTCCGCGGCCTCGCCAACGTGCAGCAGGCCACGCTCGCCAACGTCGCGCCGGGCATCGCCGAGGCGCTCGTCGCCACCGCGATCGGCCTGTTCGCCGCGATTCCGGCCGTGGTGGCGTACAACCGCTACGCGCACGACATCGATCGTCTGGCCAGCCGCTTCGAAACCTTCGTCGAAGAATTCTCGAACATCCTGCAGCGCCAGGCGCAATAAGGAGCACGCGATGGCCGGCACTCCCTTTCGTTCCAGCATGCGCGGCGGCCGTTCGCGCCGCTCGATGTCCGACATCAACGTCGTTCCGTATATCGACGTGATGCTCGTGCTGCTCGTGATCTTCATGGTCACGGCACCGCTCGTCGCGCCGTCGATCGTGAACCTGCCGACGGTCGGCAATGCCGCCCCGCAGGATCAAACGCCGCCCGTGGTGGTCAACATCCAGGCCGACGGCAAGATGAGCGTTCGCTACAAGAGCGAAGCAGGCGCGTCGCAGGAAGACGCGATGACGAAGGCCGAACTCGACGACTTCATCGCGTCGCGCCAGGCCGATCATCCCGACCAGCCGGTTGTGATCGCAGCCGACAAGACCGTGCAGTACGACAAGGTCATGACCGTCATGTCGGACCTGAAAGCACGCGGCGTCAAGCGCGTGGGCCTCCTCGTCAAATCGAAATGAATCAGCGCAAACAACGCACCGCCTCGCCGTTGAGCCCGCCGCAAGAGCGCGGCACGGGGCGCGCGTTCCTGCTGGCCGCGTTGATGCACGTGCTGCTGATCGCCCTGCTCTATCACGGCATGCAGTGGCAAAACAGCACGCCGGCCGGCGCGGAAGCCGAACTGTGGACCGAAGTGCCGGATTCGCCGGCGCCCCAACCGGTTCAGCCCGCCCCGCCCGTCAAGGTCGCGCCCGCGCCGCCGCCGGTAAAAGACGACAACGCCGATATCGCATTACAGCAGAAACGCCGCCAGCAACAGGAAGCGGCCGCGCGCGAAGCCCAGCTCGCCGAGCAGCGCCAGCAGGCGCTGAAGGCCGAGCAGGAAGCGCAGGCCAAGCGCGCCGCTCAACTGGCCGCACAGCAACTGGCCCAGCAGCAAGCGGCGGACAGGCAGGCCGAGAAGCAAAAGCAGGCGGACAAGCTGCGTCAACAACAGCTCGCCGACCAGCAGAAGAAACTCGAACAACAGCAGAAGCTCGACCAGCAACGCAAGCAGGCGCAAGCGCAGGCCGAAGCCGAGAAGAAGGCCGAGGCCGACAAGGCCGCGGCGGCGGCCAAGTCGGAAGCCGCCGCCAAGGCGAAGGCCGAAGCTGCCGCCAAGGCCAAGGCCGATGCCGCCTCCAAGGCCAAGCTGGACAAGGAGCGCCAGGCGCGTCTCTCCCAGTTGCAGGGCGCAGCAGGCGGTTCGGGCGGCGCCGACGGGCTCGCGAAAAGCGGCACCGGCAGCGGCTCGGGCGGCAACGCCGCCTCGCCGGGCTATGCCGACAAGGTCAAGCGCCGGGTGAAGCCGTTCATCACCTGGGGCGGCTCACGCGAAGGTCTGGAAACGCGCGTGCAGGTTCGCTGCTCGCCGTCGGGCGATGTGCTCGGCGTGACGGTAACGCGGTCGAGCGGCAATTCGGCCTGGGATGACACGGTCGTGAGCGCGGTGCGTAACGCCTCGCCGCTGCCGCCCGATACTAACGGAAGCACCCCGGGCAACATTGCAATTACCTTCCGGGCGGCCGGCGACGCGAATTAGGCATTACACTCGCGCGCAAGCTGTTCGGAACGAATCGACTATTGTCGAGTTTCTGCGCATGCGCAGCTACATACGGGAATCGGTAAGCATGAGTTTGATGACGAAGCTGGGTTTCAGGGCACTCGTGGCCTCGTGTCTGATCGCGGCGGGCAGTGCCGCGAACGCGCAGGTCAACGTTCTCATCACGGGCGTCGGATCGACCCAGATTCCGATCGCCACCGCGAATTTCGTCAACGAAGCGGGCCTGCCGCAATCGGTGACGGCCGTGGTGCGCTCGGATCTGTCCCGCACCGGCAAGTTCTCGAACATCGACGCGGGCAGCACCCCGGTGCCGGAAACGGCGCCGGTGGACTACGCGGCGTGGAAGGGCAAGGGCGCGAACGCGTTCGTCGCCGGCACCGTGGATCGCGAAGGCGGCCAGGTGAAGGTCAACTTCATGCTGTTCGACACGAACAAGCAGCAGAGCCTCGGCGGCCTGTCGCTGACGGCGTCGGGCGATGCCGAAAGCATGCGCAAGACGGGCCACAAGATCGCCGATTTCATCTATCAGAAGCTGCTCGGCGTGCGCGGCGTGTTCAACACGCGGCTCTCGTACGTGACGCGTTCGGGCGGCAAATACCGCCTGCTGATCTCCGATTCGGATGGCGAGAACGCGGTGCCGGCTCTGACCAGTTCCGAGCCGATCATCTCGCCGGCGTGGTCGCCGAGCGGAACGAAGGTTGCTTACGTGTCGTTCGAACTGCGCAAGCCGGTGGTGTATATCCACGACCTGCCCACCGGCCGCCGCTACGTGATTTCCAACCAGAAGGGCAACAACAGCGCGCCGGCCTGGGCGCCGGACGGCCAGACGCTGGCGGTCGCGCTGTCGTTGTCGGGCAACACGCAAATCTACTCGGTCAACGCGACGGGCTCGGGCCTGCGCCGGCTCACCCAGAGCAGCTCGATCGATACGGAACCGTTTTATTCTCCTGATGGCCGGTGGATCTACTTCACCAGCGATCGCGGCGGTGCGCCGCAAATCTACCGGATGCCCGCCCAAGGCGAAAGCGCCGGTAGCGCGCAACGCGTGACGTTTACGGGCAACTACAACACCAGCCCGCGCATCAGCCCCGACGGCAAGCTCCTCGCGTACATCTCGCGTACTGGCGGGGGCTTCAAGCTGTATGTCCAGGATCTGCAAACCGGCGCCGCCAATGCGGTCACCAATACGACGCACGACGAATCGCCGAGTTTCGCGGCAAACGGTCAATACGTGCTGTACGCGACCCAAGCCAATGGCCGCAGTGTGCTGGCCGCCGTGCCGTCCGACGGCAGTTCGCCGCCGCAGATTCTGCCCGTCCAGGGCGGCTCGTTCCGCGAGCCGTCGTGGGGGCCGTTCATGCAATGACCAACAGGAGATTCACCATGAAGACCAATAAAGCTCGCCTCGCACTCGCCGTCATGATGTTCGCGGCACTCGCCGCCTGTAAGTCGGGCGTCAAGCTCGACGACAAGGCGAACCAGCAAGGCAACGCGCTGCAAACGCAACCGAACCCGAACGACGTCGCGCAAGTGAACGTCGATCCGCTGAACGATCCGAACAGCCCGCTGGCCAAGCGCAGCGTGTACTTCGACTTCGACAGCTACTCGGTGTCGGATCAGTACCAAGGTCTGCTGGGCCAGCACGCTCAATACCTGAAGAGCCGCCCGGCGCGCCACATCCTGATCCAGGGCAACACCGACGAGCGCGGCACCAGCGAGTACAACCTCGCGCTGGGCCAGAAGCGTGCCGAAGCCGTCCGCCGCGGCCTGTCGCTGCTGGGCGTGCCGGATTCGCAAATGGAATCGGTGAGCCTGGGCAAGGAAAAGCCGCAAGCGACCGGTCATGACGAAGCTTCGTGGGCGCAAAACCGCCGCGCGGACATCGTCTATCAACAATAAGTAAGGGACGAACCGCCGTATGACGCACCGCTTCCCCTGGCTGCGTGCAGCCGCCGCGGCCTGCGTCGCGGGTGTCGCGCTCGGCGCGGCGCCCGCGCACGCGGGCATGTTCGACGACGACGAAGCCCGTCGCGCCGTGCTCGACCTGCGTAGCCGCACCGACAACCTGACCAATCAGGTGTCGGCCGCGCAACGCACGATCCTCGATCAGTCCGCCCGTATCGACCAGCTCAACCAGCAGGTTGCGACGCTGCGCGGCCAGAACGAGGATCTGACCAACCGCCTCACGACGCTGGAGCGTCAGGAGCGCGACGCCTACTCCGATCTCGACACGCGTCTCAAGAAGTTCGAGCCGCAGCAGACCACGGTGGATGGCGTCGAAGGGACGGTCCAGCCCGGGGAAACGGACGCGTTCAACGCGGCCTCCCAGCAGTTCCGCGCCGGCGACTTCAAGGGCGCGGCCGCTTCGTTCCGCGCCTTCATCGCCAAGTACCCGCAAAGCCCGTATCAACCGGTCGCGCAGTACTGGCTCGGCAACGCGCAGTACGCGCTGCGCGACTACAAGGGCTCGACGGCAACCTGGCAGGCGCTCGTGAAGGCCTTCCCGCAGCACCCGCGCGCCGGTGACGCCCTCGTGGCGATCGGCACGAACCAGCTGGAGCAAGGCCAGAAACCGGCCGCGAAACGCACGTTCGAGCAGGTGGTGTCGCAGTTCCAGGGTTCGAGCGCAGCGCAGGCGGCGCAGGCGAAGATCGATTCGATCAAGTAGAAGATGGCAGGATCATGTCGTTAAGGGTCGAGTGCTTGACGATCCCGAAAATTAGCGGCTATAATTTCGCCTCTTTGGGTCGTTAGCTCAGCTGGTAGAGCAGCGGACTTTTAATCCGTTGGTCACAGGTTCGAATCCCGTACGGCCTACCAAAGCATCAAACAGAAAGCCCGGTCGAAAGACCGGGCTTTTTGCTTGATGGCCCGCCAGGTTCCAGCCCGGCTCGGCATGCACGCGGCATCGAACCGGAGTGCTATGCTGCCCGACTTGAACACCGCATCCGGCTTGGGCCCGCACGGCGAGGCGTTCGAACCGACGCACTCGCCAGGCGCTCGCCCCGAGTCTGCCCGACCGGCCTTGCGCCACGTCCCGGCAATGACGGGCCGGCATCCGGCATGCTCGCGGGGCCTACGCCCCCGCCTGTCTCAACACCGCCACGACCACGACGCCGTGGCCACAGTATTCGAGTCCCCATGTTACGGCTAAGCGAAGTCAAACTCCCCCTCGACCATGCCGAGAGCGATCTCGAAGCCGCGATCCGCGCGCGCCTCGCGGAACTCGGCCTGGGCGCCGATGCGCTGCTCCGCTACAACGTGTTCCGCCGCGCGCACGACGCCCGCAAGCGCGCCGACATCAAGCTGACGTACATCGTCGACATCGAGGTCGAAAACGAAGCCGCGGCGCTCGAGACAATCGCCGGCAAGCCGCATTGCGGCCCGACGCCCGACATGGCCTACCGCTTCGTCGCGAAGGCGCCCGAACACGGCACGGCGCTGCGCCCGGTGGTGATCGGCATGGGGCCGTGCGGCCTGTTCGCCGGGCTGATCCTCGCCCAGATGGGCTTCCGGCCGATCATCCTGGAACGCGGCAAGGCCGTGCGCGAACGCACCAAGGACACCTTCGGGCTGTGGCGCAAGAGCGTGCTGAACCCCGAATCGAACGTGCAGTTCGGCGAAGGCGGCGCCGGCACGTTCTCCGACGGCAAGCTGTACAGCCAGATCAAGGACCCGAACCACTACGGGCGGAAGGTGCTGGAGGAGTTCGTCAAGGCCGGCGCGCCGGAAGACATTCTCTATCTGAGCCGCCCGCACATCGGCACGTTCCGCCTGGTCAGCATGGTGGAGAAGATGCGCGCGACGATCCACGCGCTCGGCGGCGAAGTGCGCTTCGAAACCCGCGTGGACGACATCGAGATCGATCAGGGCAAGGTGCGCGCGCTCACGCTCTCGAACGGCGAAACGCTGCGCTGCGACCACGTGGTACTGGCCGTGGGCCACAGCGCGCGCGACACGTTCCAGATGCTGCACGACCGCGGCGTGTATATCGAGGCGAAACCGTTCTCGCTGGGCTTCCGGATCGAGCATCCGCAGGGGCTAATCGATCGCAGCCGCTTCGGCAAGTTCGCCGGGCACAAGCTGCTCGGCGCGGCCGACTACAAGGTGGTGCACCACGCCAACAACGGGCGCGCGGTGTACAGCTTCTGCATGTGCCCGGGCGGCACGGTGGTGGCGGCCACCTCCGAGCCGGGCCGCGTGGTCACGAACGGCATGAGCCAGTATTCGCGCGCCGAGCGCAACGCGAACGCGGGCATCGTGGTGGGCATCACGCCGGAAGATTACCCGGGCGGCCCGATGGCCGGCATCGCGTTCCAGCGCAAATGGGAAGAGCGCGCGTTCGAACTGGGCGGCGGCGATTACCGCGCGCCGGGCCAGTTGGTCGGGGATTTCATCGCCGGCCGGCCGTCGACCTCGCTCGGCTCGGTGGTGCCGTCGTACAAGCCAGGCGTGAACCCCACCGACCTCAGCACCGCCCTGCCCGACTACGTGATCGAGGCGATCCGCGAGGCGCTGCCGCAAATCGACAAGAAGATCTCGGGCTTCGCGATGCACGATGCGGTGCTCACCGGCGTGGAAACGCGCACCTCGTCGCCGATCCGCGTGCGCCGCAAGGACGACTACCAAAACATGAACGTCGAGGGCCTCTACCCGGCCGGCGAAGGCGCGGGCTACGCGGGCGGCATCTACTCGGCCGCGATCGACGGCATCGAGGTGGCGCAGGCGGTGGCGCTCGACATGACGGCGCCGCGCAAGTAAGCCGGTAAGCCAAGCAAGCCGCATCCGAAAACAACGAAGCCCGGTCGTTCGACCGGGCTTCGTACGTTTACTTCTCCACCACGCCCAGCAAGGTCTGCTTGCCGCCGACGTAGCGGTACAGCGAGATCACGCCATGCTTGAGGTCGCCGTTCGCGTCGAACTGCGTATCGCCGAGCACGCCCTGGTAATGCGTGGCCGGCATCGCGGCCAGGATCCTGGCCGGCTCCGTGGATTGCGCGCGCTTCATGGCGTCGACGATGATGCCCACCGCGTCATAGGCGAACGGCGAGTTCAGCACGGGCGCAAAACCGAAGCGCGCCTTGTAGCGCTCGACGAACGCGGGGCCGCCGGCCATCTTCAGCAGCGGCGCGCCGGCGATCGAACACACCACGTCGTCGGCCGCCTCGCCGGCCAGCTTGGCGAGATCGTCGGCGCACAGGCCGTCGCCGGCCAGCACCTTGGTGCGCATGCCGAGCGCGCGCGCCTGCTTGACGAACGGGCCGCCCGTGCCGTCGAGGCCGCCGTACATGATCGCGTCGGGCTTCTCGCCCTTGATCTTGGTGAGGATGGCGCGGAAATCGACGGCCTTGTCGGTGCTCGCGTCGTGCGACAGCACGGCGATGCCGTCGGCCTTCGCGCGCTTCTCGAACTCGACGGCCAGCCCCTGCCCGTAGGCGGTGGAATCGTCGACGATCGCCACCGATTTCACGTGCAGCGTGTGCGCCGCGTAGTCGGCCAGCGTCGGCCCCTGCTGCGCGTCGGTCGCCACCACGCGGTAGGCGGTGTTGAAGCCCTGCTGCGTGTAGGCGGGGTTGGTGGCCGACGGCGAGACCTGCACGATGCCGGCGTCGTGATAGATCTTCGAGGCCGGTATCGTCGAACCGGACTGCATGTGGCCGACCACGGCCACCACCTTGTCGTCGACCAGTTTCTGCGCCACCTGGGTGGCCTGGCGCGGGTCGCCGGCGTCGTCCTGCGCGTCGAACGCGAGCGTGACCTTGCGGCCGCCGATCACGAGCCCGGCCTTGTTGATCTCCTCGATCGCGAGCCGCGCGCCGTTCTCGGTGTCCTTGCCGAGATACGAGGCCGGCCCGGTCACGGGCGCCGCCTCGCCGATTTTGACGATGTCGTCGGCATGGGCGGCCGTGGCCGCAAAACTGCCCGTCAAGCCCGCTGCTGCCGCGAGCATGCCGACCGCGCACGCGCGGCGTCCCGATACGCTGTTCTTGTTCATGCTTCACCCGCCTGATGTGATGGCAATGGACCGGCACGGGCACTGGAAGCCCGTCGCCGGGGCAGACACGGCCGGCCTCGCGCGCCGGGCGGCTTTCGTCTGACCTGGAAATCCCGCACACCGGAACCGGTGCGCGGTGCTGCGTCGACGGGATCGACTGTAGGCAGCCACAAAGCGGCGGCATTGAATCGTTCTGCCCGGAAATAGAACAAATGCGCCAGGCGCGGGGCGCCGGCCCGCGCACGGCTACAATCGGCGCATGCGGCCCTGGCCGCCCCGCCCCACGCCGCCGAGTTCGCGCATGACCCACGCCGACGCCGTCTCAACGCCCGCCTCACCGCCTCCGTCCTCACCGGATGTGCCAACCGCGCCGAGCCCATCGAGTGCCCTGCTCGTCGATGCGCTCGACGCGCGCGCCTCGACCCACGACACGCTGCCGAGCCGCTCGGCCGGCGCGGAACTGAGCGTGGCGATCGTGCTGTGGCCGAAATTCCCGCTGCTGTCGCTCGCCGGGCTGTGCGACGCGCTGCGCCACGCGGCCGACCGCGGCGACCAGAGCCGCCAGTTGCGCTGCCTGTGGACCATCGTCGGCGTCGAGGGCGAGACGATCGAATCGAGCTGCGGCATTCCGGTGCCGGTGCAGACGCCGTTCCCCGATCCGTCGCGCTTCGACTATGTGGTGGTGATCGGCGGCCTGCTGCCGCATCTCGATCAGGCGGACCCGCGCTACCGCGACTATCTGCTGCGCGCGGCCGAGGCCGGCACGCCGCTGATCGGCCTCTGCACGGGCAGCTTCGTGCTGGCGCGCGCGGGCCTCATGGACGATCGCGTGGCCTGCATCCACAGCTTCCATGTGGACGACTACCGCCGCCTGTTCCCGTCGCTGCGCCTGGTCACGCATGCCGATTATCTGATCGACGGCGACCGCGTGACCTGCGCGGGTGGCATCTCGATCGTCGAGCTGGCCACGCGGCTGATCAGCCTGCACTGCGGGCCGGATCGCGCCTCCAAGGTGATCCATCAGATGACGGTCAGCCGCCAGAGCGGCGCATCGTTCGTGGAGCGGCGCGCGGCGCTCGGTTACCTGTCGGTGGACGATGCGACGGTGCGCCATGCCGTGCTGCTGATGGAAGAAAATCTCGAAGCCCCCCTGACGATCGCCGTGATCGCGCGCATGACGGGCAGCAGCGTGCGCCATCTCGAACGCGCGTTCGCGGCCGAGATGCGCTGCTCGCCGAACGAGTTCTACCGGCGCATGCGGCTGCGCTACGCACGCTGGATGCTGGTCAACACCACGCGGCGCATCACCGATATCGCCTATGAATGCGGCTTCTCCGATTCGGCGCATTTCATCCGCGTGTTTCGCGAGGCCTATGGCGTGACGCCGGGCAAGCTGCGCGGCGCGCGCAAGGCCGGCAGCGGCGGTGAACGCGCCCCGGCCGACGTGCCCGAACCAGCCTGACGCAATTCTTCTATTTTCCGGCAGCGTCATGCAATGCGCGCCGCGCCGCGCGCCCTACAGTGTTCCGCATCGATTGCGAATCAAGCGGGAAGCCTGGAGAACGGCATGCATATCCTGATCGTCGGCGCGGGTGTCATCGGCCTGTCGAGCGCGTACTACCTGCAACGGGCCGGGCATAGCGTCACGGTGATCGACCGTCGCGACGACGTCGCCAGCGAAACGAGTGCCGCCAACGGCGCTCAGTTGTCCTACAGCTACGTCGCGCCGCTGGCCGGCCCCGGTGTGATCTCGAAGCTGCCGGGCTGGCTCACGCGCCGCGATGCACCGGTGCGCTTCCAGCCGTCGCTGAACCCCGACCAGTGGCGCTGGTGCTTCGCGTTCCTGGCGGCCTGCACGCGCTCGCGCAGCGCGCTGACGACGCGGCACTTGCTGTCGCTGTCGTTCCTGAGCCGCACGCTGATGCACGAGATGATCGCGGCCGAGCCATCGCTCGATTTCGATTTCGTGCGCTCGGGCAAGCTCGTGCTGCATCGCGATCCGGCTGCCATGCGGCAGGCGGTGGGGCAGCTCGAACTGCAGCGCGCGCTCGGCTGCGAGCAGGCTGCGCTCGACATCGCGGGGTGCATCGCGCTCGAACCGTCGCTCGCGCGCTTTCGCGACACGTTCGCCGGCGGCATCCACACGCCGAGCGAAGACACCGCCGATTGCCGGCGCTTCTGCCTCGGGCTCGCGGCGCTGCTGCGCGAGCGCGGCGTGACGATCGAAACCGGCACGCCGATCGACAGCCTGCACGCCGGCCGCGACGGGCGCGTCACCGCCCTGCGCGGCGGCGAGGCGATGCCGGCCGACCAGATCGTGATCGCGGCCGGCGCCGCCTCGGCCGCGCTGCTGAAGCCGCTCGGGCTGCGCGTGCCGATCTGGCCGCTGAAGGGCTACAGCCTCACCTACGCGCTGCCGCCCGGCGCCGACGCGCCGCGCGCGAGCCTGACCGATTTCGCGCGCAAGCTTGTTTATGCGCGGCTCGGCAACCGGCTGCGCGCGGCCGGCATCGCCGACATCGACGCGACAGCCGCGCCCGATCCTGCGCGCCTCGCCACGCTCGAAGCCGAAGTGGCCGCGCTGTTTCCCGACATCGCGCGTGCCGTCGAGCCGCAACGCTGGACCGGCCTGCGCCCCGCCACGCCCACCGGCGTGCCGATCATCGGCCCCACCCGCTACCGCAACCTGTGGCTCAACGTCGGCCAGGGCGCGCTCGGCTTCACGCTCGCCACCGGCTCGGCGCTGCTGCTGGCCGACTGGCTCGCCGGCGACGGCCAACACCCGCTGCGCGCGCGCTTCGCGCACTGAGCCGTTCCGGCGCGGCGCCTTCCGCCGTCTTCCCGCTCCCTATCATTTCGGATAACGATGCAAACTCGTCCCCATCTCGCCGTGATCGGCACCGGCGGCACGATCGCGGGCCAGGGCGCCGCGGCCACCGATACCGCGTCCTACACCTGCTCGGTGCTCGGCATCGACGCGGTGCTCGACGGCGTGCCGCAAGCCGGGCAATTCGCCGAGCTGCACACCGAGCAACTGATGCAGACCGGCTCCGAGAATTTCGGCAACGCCGCGCTGCGCGAGATCGCCGAGCGCGTCGCGCACTGGCTGGCAGAGCCGCATATCGATGGCGTGGTGCTCGCACAGGGCACCGACACGATCGAGGAGACCGCCTACTTCCTGCACCTGACGCTGAAGCAGACCAAGCCTGTGGTGGTGGTGGGCGCGATGCGGCCGCCGTCGGCGCTCAGTTCGGACGTGGCGCTGAACCTGTACGCGGCGATCGCGGTGGCCGCCGATCCGCGCTCGCACGGGCTCGGCACGCTGGTGGTGACCAATGACGAGATCCATTCGGCGCGCGACGTGGTCAAGCAGCACAGCTTCAAGCTCGATGCGTTTCGTTCTCCGTACGGTCCGCTCGGGCTCGTGGTGGATGGCACGCCGCGCTATTACCGCCGCCCGGCGCGCGCGCACACCATCAACACGCCGTGGTTCGCCGCCGCGCTGCCCGAGCTGCCGCGCGTGGATATCGTGCAGGCCTACGGCGAACTCGACGCCGCCTGGCTCGACACCGCCACCGCGCAGTCGCATGGGCTGATCTTCGCGGGCACCGGCAACGGCAACGTGGCGGCCCACCTGGTCGACACACTGCGCGCGGCCGCGCGGCGCGGCGTATGGATCGTGCGCGCCTCGCGCACCGGCAACGGCGTGGTCACGCGCAACGGCGCGCAACCCGACGACGCCTATGGCTGGCTCAGCGTGGACGACCAGATTCCGCAGAAGGCGCGCATCCTGCTGATGCTCGGGCTGACGGTCAGCCGCGATCGCGCCGGGCTGCAGGCGATGTTTTCGAAGTATTGAGGAAGAACGGCGCGCCGGAATGGGCGCGCCGGGAATCGATGTCAGCCGTCCAGCCGCATCCGCACCGATTCGATATTCGCCGGCAGCTTCGGCGACACCGGCTTGCGCCGCGGCACGTCGATGAAGCCGAGCCGGCGATACAGCGCGGCCGCACGCGTATTGTCGAGCAGCACGTCGAGCACCACCTCGCGGCCGGCGCCCTCGGCGAACGCGCCGGCCTGGCGCGCATCCTCGAACAGCGCGGTGAACACGCCGGTGCCGCGCCAGCGCGCGTCGATCGCGCAGTGGGCGATGTGGGTCTGCGTGCGCTTCGGCGCCGGCAGCTCGCCTTCGAGCACCAGCCCGCGCAGCAGGCTGCCGACGGTATGGCCCAGCCCGAAGCTGCGCAGCAGCATCCAGGCGACATGCGGATCGTCGAAGCCGACCGTGCGGCCGTCATGCGCGGCCAGCACACCGGCCACGCTGCCGTCGGGCGCGACGGCCACGCGGTGACGACGCCACGAGAAGCGACCGTACGCAGACCGAAACGTCGTACGCAAAAATGCGACGATCGCCTCGTCGGACGCACCGAGAAAGAACCCGAATTCACGCACGCCCGACGCGAAAATCAGCGGCGCGCAGGCCGCCGCATCGTCGGGCCGCGCGGCGCGGAAGGTCCAGCCGGGTGGAAGCGTGGTCATGGCGGTGGCGGCCCGGTGCGGGTTTGACGCGCTTAACGCGCGAGCCGCGCCAGCGCGGCCACGGTCTGGGTGATCTGCTCGGGCTGATGCGTCGAGCAGATGAAAAAGCGCAGCCGCGCCGCCTTCTCTTCCACGGCCGGATAGAAGATCGGTTGCACGTTGATGCCCTCGTCGAACAGCGCATTGGCCCAGCGCGCCGCCTTCAGCGAGCTGCCGGTGATCACCGGCACCACCGCGTAGCCCTCGCTGGTGCCGGTGTTCAGCCCGGCCGCGCGTGCTTCGTCGAGGAACTGCTTGCCGCGCTCGCGCAGTTGCGCGACGCGTTGCGGCTCGCGTTGAAGCGCCTCCAGCGCGGCCAGCGACGCGGCGGCCAGCACCGGCGCAAGGCCCACGCTATAAAGGAACCCGGGCGCCAGGTGGCGCAGCATGTCGACCAGCGGCTGGCAGCCGGCGATGAAGCCGCCGCAACCGGCCAGCGTCTTGGACAGCGTACCCATCCACAAGTCGACGTCGTCGGGGTTCACGCCCGCATGCTCGCGGATGCCGCGCCCGGTCGCGCCGAGTACGCCGAGCGAATGCGCCTCGTCGACCAGCAGGAACGCGCCGTGGCGATTGCGGATCTCGACGAACCTCGGCAGGTCCGGCAGATCGCCGTCCATGCTGTACAGCCCCTCGATCGCGATCAGCACGTTGCGATATTCGTGGCGCGCACGCGCGAGCAGCGCGTCGAGCGCCTGCCAGTCGTTGTGCGGAAAGCTCAGGCGCTTCGCGCCGCTCAATTGCGCTCCCTGCACGATGCTGTTGTGCGCCAGCGAATCGTGCACGATCAGGTCGCCCGGCCCGAACAGCGAGCCGATCACGGTGACGTTGGTGGCGTGGCCGCTGACGAACACCACGCAATCGTCCGTTTCGTAGAACGAAGCGAGCGCGTGTTCCAGCTCGCGCTGCACGGGCCGTTCGCCGGCCACCATGCGGCTGGCCGACGCCGAGGTGCCGTACCGGTCGATCGCGGCCTTGGCGCGCGCCGACACGTCGGCATCGCCCGCCAGACCCAGGTAGTTGTAGTTCGCGTAATTGACGTATTCGCGGCCGTCGATCGTCGTGGTCGCGCCGGCCAGCCCGTCGTGCACGCGAAAGAACGGCGATTCGACGCCGAGCTTCTCGCCCATCTCGCGCATGATGCGCAGTTGCTGGTACTGCGTCATCGCCTCGAAGCGGCTGCGCGGCGTTTCATGCGCGGTCGACGCGGGCGCGGGCGCCGCGGCCGAGCCGCCTTCGGTCACGCGGTCCAGTTGACGCTTCAGCGCCTTCGCAGCGAGTTGCTGCCGGAGATGATCTCCCAATCCCATCGATTCGTTCGCCTGTAAAACCTGGATCAAGACCGCCGTGTCATGCGTCGAACTCGGCCCATTCCCATGCATCGGGGGCCGAGAGCAACGCATCGACGAGGCGGAAGTTCATTTCGTGACTCGGCCGCAACGCCGTCACGCGCGCGAGCAGCGGCGCACCGGCCATCGCCAGGTCGCCGACCAGATCGAGCACGCGATGCCGCACGAATTCGTCGGGCAGGCGCATGCCGCCCAGCACGCGGCTGCCGACGATCGACGCGGTGCATGACGGCCGCGCGCCGCGCAGGATCGGCACGCCGCGCAGGTAGCCGGCCACGATCGCGGGCACCGCCCATTTGACACGGCCATAGGAGCGCGACGGCGCGATGTCGGCGGCGAACGTCGCAGGCGTCAGCGCGCCGCTCCAGTGCATCTCGCCGAAGCCCTTCAGATCGTTGCGCACGCTCATTTCGTAGTGCGATGCAGGATCGAGCCGCATCTCGCGGCGCGAACCGCCCTCGCCGTCGGCCACCGTCACCGGCCGCGTCACGCGGATGAAGCGCTTCGGCGCGTTCAGCGCGGTGCGGCCGCAGGCGCGGATCGCATCGATCCACGGCGCGGCGCTGCCGTCGAGAATCGGCACCTCCTCGGCATCGAGTTCGACCACCGCGTGATCGATCTCGCAGGTAAGCAGCGCGGCGAGCAGATGCTCGATGGTGCGTACCCCGACACCTTCCGGATTCCGAAGCATGGTGCACAGCGGCTGCGCGCGGCGCAGCGCCGGATCGACCGCCAGCACGGCCAGCTCGCGCCCGCCGTCGAGACGGCGAAAGCGGATGCCGCGCGTGGCCGGCGTGTCGCCCGCGGCCGGCAGAATCCGCACCGACACGCGGCGGCCGGTATGCAGGCCGTGCCCGTCGAGCCGCAGCTCGCGCGCGAGCGTGCCCTGGCTGGCCTGCCAGCCGGCCGGCAACGCCGTTGCAGCCGCCGTCGACATCACTTGACCACCCCGAGCCGCACCGCGCGATCCTGCTCGGCGGCCACAGCCGGATCGTTGGCGGCCACCTTCAGCACCGCCTTCGCCTCGGCGTCGAGCGCGTGCTTGGCTGCCATCGCGGCCACCGCATCGACTGCGCCGGCATCGCCGCCCGCATTGGCTTCGGCCGCCGCGATCGAATCGACGATGCGGGCGGCCAGCGACAGCACGCTCGCGCCGTCGGCGATCGCCATCACCGACAGCTTCACCTCGAACACTTCCTCGACCGCGAGGCCGAGCTCCATGCCCATCAGCGAATCCATGCCCATTTCGAGCACCGAGCGGTCGAGCGCGATGCGGTCGGCCGTCATGTGCAGGATTCGCGCGATCTGGGCGCGCAGCGTTTCGGACACGAACGCCACCGCCTCGTCGTGCGGCAGCGCGGCAACCTGCTCGCGCAGCTTGTCGCCGCCGTCGCGCGAAGCATCGCTGCCGCCGCGCGTCTGCATCTGCGCATACCGGCGCGCATTGGCGGCCGGCATGCCGCGCGACAGCGCCTGCCAGTCGATCCGCACCACGGCCTCGCCGGCAATGCCGTCGGCCAGCGCCTGTTCGAGCGCGTCGAGCGCTTCGTCGGAGGTGATCGACGCCCCGCCGATACGCGATTGCAGCGCCTCGCGGGTGGTGTCGTTGCGCGCCAGGAAGCCCACATCCTCCAGCGGCCCCCAGGCCATGAAGGTCGCCGGGCGGCCCGCCGCGCGGCGATGCGCGACCAGCGCTTCGAGGAAGCTGTTGGCGGCCACGTAGCTGCCCTGCCCCGGATTGCCGAGGAAGGTGGTGGCCGACGAATAGAGCACGAACCAGTCGAGCGGCGCATCGAGCGTCGCGCGATGCAGGTTCCAGGCCCCCGCCACCTTCGGCGCGAGCACCGCTTCGAAGCGGGCGTCGTCGAGGTTGCGCACCAGGCCGTCGTCGATCTGCATCGCCGAGTGCAGCACGCCCTTGAGCGGCGTGCCGCGCGCGGCGATCCGCGCCACCATCGCCTGCACCGCGGCCGCATCGGTCACGTCGCAGGCCACCGCCTCGACGCTCACGCCGAGCGTGTCGCGCCAGCGATCGGCTTCGGCCTGCGCCGCCTCGGCAAGCTGGCCGCCGCGGCTCGCCAGCGTCAGATGACGCGCACCGCGCTCGACCAGCCGGCGCGCCGTGGCGAAGCCGAGCCCGCCCGTGCCGCCGATAACGAGATAAGCAGCGCGAGCATCGAGCGCCAAAACCGGTGCAGCCGCCAAGCCGCGCGTCGGCGCGGGCGTGCCCGACGGATAGGTGACCAGCACCTTGCCGATCTGACGCGCCTGCTGCATGTAGCGGAACGCATCCTCGGCCCGCTCGGCCGGGAACGCGCGATACGGCAGCGGATGCAGCACGCCGTTGGCGAACAGCGCCATGACCTCGCCGAACAGGCGCGCGGTCAGCTCGGGCAGCACGCCCATCAACTGGTCGGCGTCGATGCCGAAATAGCTGATGTTGTTGCGGAACGGACGCAGCCCGATATGGCTGTTCTCGTAGAAATCGCGCTTGCCCAGTTCGAGGAAGCGGCCGAACGGACGCAGCGTGTCGATGCTGCGCACCATCGCCTCGCCCGCCAGCGAATTGAGCACGATATCCACGCCCTGCCCGCCCGTCAGCACGCGCACCTGATCGGCAAACGCGAGGCTGCGCGAATCGAGCACGTGATCGGCGCCGAGCAGGCGCACGAACTCGCGTTTCTCGTCGCTGCCGGCGGTGGCGAACACCTCGGCGCCGAAGTGGCGCGCGATCTGGATCGCCGCGATGCCCACGCCGCCGGCGCCGCCGTGCACCAGCACGCGCTCGCCGCGGCGCAGGCGCGCCAGCTCGACCAGCGCGTACCAGGCCGTGAAGAAGGTGGTGGGGATCGTCGCGGCTTCCTCGAAGCTCAGGCGTTCCGGCTTCAGCGCGATGGCGTCGGCGCGCGTCACCACGCGCGTCGCGAAGCAGGCCGGCGCGAAGCCGAGCACCGCATCGCCCGGCGCGAAGCCGCTCACGTCGCGGCCGACGCGCACGATGCGCCCGGCCAGCTCCATGCCGATGGTCGCGCCGGCGAAGCCGTTCTCGACCGCTTCGTCGGACAGCAGGCCCATCGCGTACATCACGTCGCGGAAGTTCAGGCCGGTGGCCACCGGTTCGATTTCGACGTCGAGCGCGGCCAGCGGGCGCTCGACCTGCGCGAACCATTCGAGGTTGCGCAGCGAGCCGGGCGCGTCGAACGCGAGCACGGCCGGCACGTTGGCGGCCACGGCCGGCTGGCGCGCGGCCGCGCGCTCGACGCTCAGCATGCGCGGCACGCGACGGCCGGCGGCGCTCAGCAGCACCTCTTCCTCGGCCACGTCCACCAGCAGCTCGCGCGCCAGTTGCGCGATGTCGAAACCGTCGGCCGGATCGACATCGATCAGGCGGCAGCCCAGTTCGGGATGTTCGTTGGCGAGCACACGGCCGAGGCCCCACAACGCGGCCTGGGCCGGCGTGTTCGGCGCGGCGCCCTCGAACGGCGCGCAGCCGCGCGTCACCACCGACAGGCGCACGCCCGCCGCGCGGTGCTCGTCGTTGAGCGCGCGCACCAGGCCGGCCAGCGCGATCGCACCCGACTGCTGCGCCTGCATCAGCGCGTCGGCGTCGGAGCGGTCGCTCAGGCGCGGCGACGGCGCGCAGAACACCAGATGGGTGGCGTCGGCCGCCGGCATGGTGGCGAGGAAACCGGCCGCCTGCCGCATCTCGACCGCTTCGACCACATGGCCGGCACGCGTCAGCGCATCGGCCAGCACCGTGCCGATCGGCTCGGCGTCGTCATCGGCCGTGACCACCACCCATTGCTCGGCGCGCTCCAGCGCGTCGAGGCTGTCGTCCTCTTCCTCGGCCGCGCTGTCGTCGGCCAGCGGACGGCGCGCGACAACGAGGCTCGGCGTGCCTTCGAGTTCGAGATCCTGCTCGGCGTGACGCGCGGCCTCCACCAGCCCGACGCGCTCGCAGAGCTGTTCGAGCTCGGCCGGCGTCAGCGACGCGGTACGGCCGTCGGCGGCCTGCAGGCCGAACACGATGTCGGCGAAGCGGTTGCGGCGCGATTCGGCCAGCACCACCAGGCCGCCCGGCGCGAGCCACGCGCGGATCGACGCGAGCACGTCGGCCGGATCGGTCCGGCCGGCCAGCGCGCGATCGACCAGCACCAGGTCGTACAGTTCGTCCGGATCGGCCTTCAGCGCGAAGCGCTCGCCCGGCAGTTGCGCGACCGTCGAGAGCGCCGGCATCGCATCGGCGTCGAACGCGGCCAGTTGCTCGGCCGTGCCGCAAATGGTGCGTTCGCAACGGTCGGCAGGCAGGCGCACCACCAGCGGGCGCAGCATGTCGCCGCGAGTCGATTCGATTTCGAGCAGACGCAGGCGGCGCGGCGCTTGCCAGCCTTCGACGGCGGACGCCGCGCAGGCGGCCATCATCGCGTGCAGGTGTTCCCAGGTCGGCGACGCGTCGAAGAACTGCTCGACCAGCGCCTTGCCCGTCGACGACAGCACGCGCGCCGCATCGAGTTCGCCCTTCAGCACGCGCGGCAAGGCCTTGCCGCAATGCGCGAGCAGCGTCAGTTCGGCGCTGTGATGCGGCGATTCGGCCAGCAGGCCGCGCCAGAGTTCGCCGAGCGGCGGCAGCGCCGCGCAGGCTTGCTCGTCGCGTACCAGATGGCCGCCCTCGCGCGTGACCAGGCCGTCTTCCACGAGGATCTCGGCCAGGCGCGCGACCAGCGCGGCTTGCGGATGGGTAGGCAGGATCGGCGAGGCGAACGCATCGATCGCGTCGAGCGCGCGCAGCGCATAGAGGCTCGCGAGCACGTCGAGCAGCGGCAGCATCTCGGTCAGATGCTGGCTGCGGCGCGCGGTGTCCTCGCTCGCCGCGACCCGCTGCGTCGCATCGCGCAGCAGATCGGCCGGCGCGGGCAGGCTGTCGGCGCGGGCGTCGGCCGGCAGCGGGCGATGTTCGAGCGTGTAGACGAAACGCGACGGCGCATGATGGCGGCGGCCGAGCAGATCGACGCGGCGGAACCGGCAACTGCCGAGGCGGGCCGCGACGATGCCGTTCGCATCGATGAAATCGAACGAGGCCACCACCGAATGCGGGCTGCGGCGTTCGATGCGCACCAGCACGCGGTCGATCGCGTCGCCGTGCAGGTAATCGACGCGGCCGATCTGCACCGGCACGTAGGCCGCGCGGTCGGCCTGGGCGCCTGGCTTGCCGAGGCCGCCGAGCAGCGCGAACAGCGGATGGAAGCCGCTGTCCATCAGCGCCGGATGCAGGTGATAGGCGGCCAGCGCGGCGGCGTCGCCGCACGCGGCGGGCGCGGCGAGCTCGGCCAACGCCGTGTCGCCGGCCACGCGCACGTTGCGCACCCAGCGGAACGCCGGGCCGTAATCGAGGCCGATCACGGCGGTGTTCTCGTACAGCACGGCACCGTCGAGCGTGCCGGCGCCGCGCAGCGCGTCGAGCGCGGCGGCATCGGCCAGCGAATTCGCGCCAAGCGTGTTGCCGCTCGCAAGCAGGCGGCCGGTGACGTTCAGCGTCCACGGCGCGTCGCTCATGCGGTCGCGCGTCTCGATCGTGAAGATCGCCGTTTCGGGCTCGATATGCAGGCGGAACAGCTTGGCCTGCTGCGGCTGGAACACCACCGGCGCGCGAATTTCGAGGTTTTCGAGCGCGGCCGTGCCGGTTTCGAAGTAGACCCGCGCGGCGGCCAGCGCCATTTCCACATAGCCCGCGCCAGGGAACGCCACGCCGCCGTCCACCACGTGGTCGGCCAGCAGCGGCAGCTTGGCCGGGTCGAGCTGGTTTTCCCAGCCATAGGCGTGTTCGTGCAGGCGGTAGCCGAGCAGCGGGTGATCGCGGTGACGATTGACGAGGTTGTAGGCCTCGACGGTCGGCTCCAGCCAGTAGGACTCGTGCTGCCACGGATAGGTCGGCAGCGCGACCGTGGCCGCGCCCGGCACGGCCGGCGCGAAGCGATCGAGATCGACCGTCGCGCCATGCGCGATCGCCGACAGGATCGACGCGTCGAGCGTCGCGGCGCTGCCCTGCCCGCGCTTGAGCGTCGGCAGCACGGCGCCTTGCGCCTGCGCCGCCGCCAGCGAATGCTTCATGTAGCTGCGCAGGATCGAGTGCGGCGCCACTTCGATGAAGATCCGCACGCCTTCCGCGATCAGGCTCGCGATGCCGTCGCCGAAGCGCACCGGCTCGCGGATGTTGCGCCACCAGTAGCGCGCGTCGAGCGTCTTGCCGTCGAGCAGCGTGCCCGTCACGGTCGACACGAAGCTGCCGTCGCCGGCCTGCGGCGCGAGCCCGTCGAGCTGATCCAGCACGATCGGCTCGATGCTGTTCATCTGCCGGCTGTGGAACGCGTAATCGAGATCGAGCAACTGGAAGAAGCGGCCGCTTTCGCGCTGTGCCGCCTCGATCGATTGCAGGCCCTGCAGCGAACCGGCCAGCGTGACCGCTTCGGCGCTGTTCACGCCGGCCACTTCGACCAGGCCGGTCAGGCCCAGACGCGCGATCGCCTCGTGCGCGGCGGCCTCGCTGAGGCCCACCGCCGCCATCCGGCCGGTGCCGCGCGTCGTGCCCTGGGCACGGCTGCGGATCTTGATCACGCGCACCGCGTCGGTCAGCGTGAGAATCTTGGCGGCCCACGCGGCGGCCACTTCGCCGACGCTGTGACCGATCGTGGCTTCGTGACCGACGCCGCGCGCTTCCAGCACGCGCGTGAGGCCCACCTGGATCGCGAACAGCAGCGGTTGCGCGTTTTCGGTGGCGGCAAGCCAGCTTTCGCCCGCACCCGCGCGCATCACCTCGACCAGCGAGGCGCTGCCGTCGGCGCACCAGAGCGCATCGACTTCGTCGAGCGCCGCACGGAACACCGCGTCTTCGTCATAGAGCTGCTGGCCCATGTTGGCCCACTGGCAGCCGTTGCCCGAGTAGACGAACGCCACGCGGCCCGTGTCGGGCGGCGCTTCGCCACGCGTCACGCAAGCCGGCGACGCCGCTGCGTCCTCGGCCAGCGCCGCGAGCGCCGCGCGGCCCTCGTCGGCCGTGGCCGGCGCGATCACGAGCCGGTGCGTGAACCACTGGCGGCGACGCGCGGCCGAGGCCGCGACGGCCTGCCAGTGCGCGCCGCGTTCGAGCACGGCCAGATAACGCGCCGCCAGCGCGGCGAACGCCTGCGACGAGCGCGCCGTCAGCACCAGCGGCGACAGGCGTTCGGCCGGCGCTTCAACGGCTGCGACAACCGCTTGCGCCACGGCCGGCGCTTCCATCAGCACGACGTGCGCATTGGTGCCGCCGAAGCCGAACGAGTTGACGCCGACCGTCAACGGTTGATCGTCGCTTGCACAGTGTTCGGCGCCGAGCGGCGTGAAGCGGTCGGCCACGCGCAGGCGGCCGCCCGCGAAATCGATCGACGGATTCGGGGTTTCGAAGTGCAGCGAGCGCGGCACCGCGCGGTGCTTCAGGCACATCACGGCCTTCAGCAGCCCGGCCATGCCGGACGCCGTTTCGAGGTGGCCGATGTTGGTCTTGATCGAACCGATCAGCAGCGGCTTGTCGGCCGGACGGCCCGACGACAGCACGTCGATCAGCGCGCGCGCCTCGATCGGATCGCCGACCGCCGTGCCGGTGCCGTGCGCTTCGAGATACGACAGCGATTGCGGATCGACGCCGGCGCGCGCGTAGACGCTGCGCAGCAGCGCGGCCTGCGTGGCCGAGCCCGGCACGCTGATGCCGCCCTGCGTGAAACCATCGGAATTGACGCCCGAGCCGGCGATCACGGCGTGGATCGTGTCGCCGTCCGCGAGCGCGCGCTCGAGCGGCTTGAGCAGCACGAACGCGCCGCCTTCGGAGCGCACGTAGCCGTCGCCGGTTGCGTCGAACGCGCGGCAGCGGCCGCGTGGCGACAGCATCGAGGCTTTCGAGAACGTGACGAAGCCGAACGGGTGCATCAGCAGGTTCACGCCGCCGGCCAGCGCCAGCTCGGTTTCGCCCGAGCGCAGCGCCTGCACCGCCTGGTGCAGCGCCACCAGCGACGACGAGCACGCGGTGTCGATCGACATGCTCGGCCCGCGCAGGTCGAACAGGTAGGACACGCGGTTCGAGGCGATGCTCAACGTGTTGCCGGTGGCCGAATACGGATCGACCGAGTTCAGATCGTCGACGCTGCGGTTGCCGTAATCGGGGCTGGCCACGCCGACGAACACGCCGCAATTGCGGCCGCGCATGTCCTGCGGGCGCACGCCCGCGTGCTCGAAGGCCTCCCAGGCGAGTTCGAGCAGCAGGCGCTGCTGCGGATCCATCTGCGCCGCTTCGCGCGGCGACACGCCAAAAAATGCCGCATCGAAGCCGGCAATGTTCTCGAGCACACCGGCCGAGAACGTGTAGCTCTTGCCCGCCTCGCGCTTGGACGGATGCTGATAGAACTCCGTCCCGAAGCGCTCGGCCGGAATCTGCGTGACGGCATCTCGCTCGTCGCGCAGCAGGCTCCAGAGTTCATCGGGATTATTGGCGCCACCGGGGAAGCGGCAGGCGATCCCAACAATTGCAATCTTTCCGTTCATCGTTATGTCGTTTTCTCTGATGCTCGCGACTCGTCCACGCGACTCCGCCCCAGCTGTGTCGCTTGCAGCAACAAGCCGCCCAGTTCGGCGGCCCGCACGTCCCGACGTTCGGGAATATCTGGCCCGAAATTTCGCCAGATGAAATAGTCACTGTGTTCCGGGCTCGCGCCCAGACGGTCGAAAACCCTGGAAAGGGCCGGAACGTGATCGCCGTAGAAACAGACGACCGTCTCTCTGTCGCTCGAACGCAGATGATCCAGCAGGCGGCCGATCATTGCATCTGCATTTTCAATATGTCGCAAATAGGCGGTCAAATCCCGCCATGCGGAACCGTCGCCGAGAGTATGCCGTGAAGCGGCTTCGCCAGGCAGAACAGTTTCCAGGTGCAGCGGGCCGTGATTCTCCATCGTCATCGCGAACACGAAACGCGCCCGCTCGTGCGGCAGCGCCAGTTCGTCCAGGATCGCGTCGGCCACGGCGGCGTCCGACACGTACGGGCCGGCGCGCCGCGCCGCGGTGAAGTGGCCGATGTCGAGGAACCGCTCGAAACCCAGCAGCGGGAACACGCGGTTGCGGCCGAAGAAATCCGCGTAATAGGGATGGATCGCGACCGTGTCGTAGCCGCCACGGCCGAACCAGGCCGCCAGCGAGGCGAGCTTGTGCCTGACGAAAGCGTAAGGATAGAAGCGCGCGTAATCGAGCGAGGCCGATTCGGTGCCGGTGAGCACCGCAAATTCCGTGCGCATCGTGTTCGCGCCCCATGCCGGCACCGCCATCTCGCCGTGCCAGACCGCTTCGCGGCGCGCCGCATCGAAATGCGGCAGCAGGCCCGGTTCGATCTCGTCGCCCAGGCGGCGTGCGTCGAAGAACGATTCGCTCTGGATCACGATCACGTCGGGGCGCCGCGCCGGCTCGCCGGCCGCGAACGGCGCGCGCGCCATGACCTCGCGGAAGCGCCGGAACGTGGCTGGCCGCAGGCCGTTCAGCAAATAAGCGACGAACACCGCGAAGAAGCCGTGGCGACGCTGGTCGGCGTTCGGGTCGAGCGTGAGCGGCAGGCGCGCGGCGATCCCCAGCGCCAGCGCGAACGGCAGCGCCACCGCGAGCCAGGCGAGCGCCGCCGAGCCGTGCGCCGCCGGCGGTTCGGCGATGAAGCCCGCGATCACGAGCACGATGCCCACCCCGATCGCGATGACCTTGCCGACGCTGAGAAACGGCAAATACAGCCGTGGGTGCGAGAACAACTGGCTGAACAGGCTGAGATCCGTGAAGACGAACGGCTCGCGCAGCGATTCATGCTTCGCATTGCTGACGGCCGCCACCAGGCCGACGAGTGCCAGCGCCACGAACGCCGAGAAAATCGGCCGCGAGGTCAGCGCGAGCGCCAGGTCGGCGAGAAAGAGTACGGAAAGAATGTGAAGCGCCAAAGACAGCGGCGGCCGGCGCAGCGGCGCGCGCGGCACGGCGATCGCGTCGAGCGCAAACGACAGCGCCACGGCCGCCGCCAGCGTCGGGATCAGGTGGCCGCTCACCGTGGAGCGTCCTCGGCGGGCAGGTACGACAGGCGATCGAGGATCGCATCGGCCAGCGCGACCGGCAGCAGCGGCAGCAGGCGCATGCCGAGCGTCAGCAGCGCCGGGAACGCGATCTCGCTGCGGCCCGCGTCGAGCCGGCGGCGGATGTAGGCCGCCGCGCGCTCCGCGCTCCAGAGAAACGGCTTCTCGCCGGGGAACACGTCGCTCATCGCCGTTTTCACGAAGCCGGGCAGGATCACCGTGACGCGCACGCCGTCGCGCTTGAGCAACGGGCGCACCGAATCGGCGTAGGCCTTGACCGCCGCCTTGCTCGCGCAGTAGGCCGGCGAGATCGCCATGCCGCGCAGCGCCGCGATCGAGCTGACCATTGCGATGCGGCCGCGCTTGCGCACGCGCATGCGGTCGATCACGGGCAGCACCGTGTGCAGGGCGCCGTAGAGGTTGGTGTCGATCACGCGGGCGGTGCGCGCCAGATCTTCCCAGTCGTTCGCGTGCGCGATCGTGCTGGCCACGCCTGCGTTGGCGATCAGCAGGTCGATCGGGTGTTGTTCGTCGAAGGCGGTCAGCCAGGCGGCGGTGGCGGCTGCGTCGCGCACGTCGAGGATGCCGGTTTCGACCGTGGCGCCGCGTGCGCGGCAGGCAGCGGCCGTGGATTCGAGTTCGGCGGGATTGCGGCCCACGATGCCGAGCATCATGCCCGGCGCGGCGTAATCGAGCGCGAGCGCGCGGCCCAGGCCCGCGCTCGCGCCGGTGATCGCGACGTGACGAACCAACGGCTCAGGCATCCGCGCGGTCCAGACGGTCGACCGCGCCCGCCACCGCCATCGCGATGCCGGTGCGGGTGTAGAAATCGCCGTTGATCTGCGTGTGGTGCATCACGTAGTCGAGAAACGCGTGGTAGAGGGTCATGTTGGGCACGTCACCGTTGAGCCAGAAGTCGTCGAGAGAGCCCTGCCAAGTCAGGCCGCGCATATTATAAATTGCCGCCCCGAGCGCCATCAGGGGGCGCTCGTGATGAAGCGCCGACAGGCCTACCGTGCTGTTCACCACCACCACGGCACGCGCATGTTCGAGCAGCGTCGGCAGATGGCCCGAATTGATGAAGCGCAGCCGGCCTTCCATACCGGCCGCACGCGCGATCGACTCCGCGAAGCGGCGATACTCGATGGCGCCCGTGTCGAGCGGGTGATTCTTGATCAGCAGCACCGCGTCGGACGGCGCATGCCGCGCGAACGAGTGGATCACGTAATCGATGGCGTCGCGCACGCCCTCGAACGGCGAATGCACGACGATCTGGGCATCCGAATTCAGTTGCAGCGGAAACAGGTAGTACTGACGATTGCCGTCGATCAGCTCGCGCGTGACGGCCTCCGCTTGCCGGCGGTGCCGTCCTTGCAGCAAGGCGCGGAACGCGAGGCCGCCGTATTCCACCATGCCGTTGCGCGGGCGATGGCTGCGGTAGCGTGGGAAGCGCCAGGCGAACACCGCGTTGGCGACGCGGTAGCTGATGTCGTGGAAAACGCGTTCGTAGAGGTTGTAGCCGGTGGGCTGGCCGGGCTTGGCGGGCGGCGTCGCCTCGCGTGCCGCGATAAAGGCTTGCGGGTCCAACGGCATCAGCGAGCGGCCGTTGACGCCATGGTGCTCGAGCGTGATCCAGTGCGGACGGATATAGCCTTCTTCGAACACGTGGACGCGCAGGCTGCGCGCCTGCGCGATTGCGTGAATCGGGCGATGGATTTCGCGGCAGTCGCCGAACATGAGAATGTCGGTAATGCGTTCGCGTTCAATCAAGTCGGCGTACCACGCCGAAAGATCGGAGGATTTGCCGTTGTAGTTCAACGGCCGATTTGTACGGCCATAGAACCAGTCTCCACCGCAAAAATTTACTCGGTAAACCGCGTGGCCGCGCGACGCGATTGCGTCAGCGAGACGGCTGAAGAACAGTGAAGCCGTGCCTTGCAGCACTAGAAATGAGCGAGGCATCGAATGAGTGAAATCGACCGCATGCACCGGCAGGCGCGGAACAAGCACCGCAGCAATTCGGTGGGACCGAAGCAACTGCAGACAGGTAATTCCGCGCACCGCACCCCGGCACGACGGACCGAGGAATATAGCATCACCTTTAAATCAGATACAACCAGACCGACTATTTAGCATCAAATTGTGACAAATGTAACCATAAAAATATTTCTGACATGCCGTTGGCAAATCTTACTCACAACGCATAAAATCGCGCGCTCGAAGCGCGCCGGGCTGCGGTCAAAGAACGAATGGGCATGTCAGGCATTCAGCCGCGCATCGCCATCGATAGCCCGTTAATCCACCCGAGCCGGGCTGGCCCATTCATGTGATCCATTGAAATCGACGAGATTGTGATAAAGCCCAAGACAAGGCATATTGTCGCCTGCCCATGCTGGATGGGCATCATGCATGGCGCCATCGCGACCTGCGACCGCGCCGCGGCGGCGGTTCGGCGAGGCGTCGAGCGTGCATACTGACGATTTGCGTGCATCCTGGGCCTCGCAGCGCGATCGAGGCTCTGCCCGCCGTCGGTTCATGATCGGGGCAAGCCCCGCCCGCCAAGGAAAAATCCCATGCCCGAAGGTCGAAGGTTCGCATCAGTTGCTCGACGCCGCAGCGCAAAAAGACGCGCTCGGATCGCGAATCGACTTCGTGCAACGTGCCATCCGCATTGCAGCAACGACCCTCAAAAATTCGCGTGGTAGGCGACCGGACATTCGTTGCGATAACGATCGCCCGTCATGCAACAGGCCTATGGTTTCGACCCATCGTCGCTGCGCCGCCTCTCGCAGTCCGGTGCGAGCCTTGGACGCGGAGATCGCGATCGTCGCGCTGCTTGCACACGAACTGCCGACCACTTCGCTTCGGAACCAGATATCGCTTCGATACGGACCAGCGTGATACTTGAAATGCTCTCGCTGCCATCCTGCACTAGATAAGGATTTTTCAACATGTTGAGAAAAACAGCCGTTGTAGTCTTCGACGGCAACAACGTCGGTACCGATTCCGGCCCCTTTCAGGACGGCAAATTTGCAGGGCATCTTGCTCAGGATTTGTCTTTCCAGGTTGAATTCGCCACCGTTGCAGGGTTCGAGCGAACCCTCGCCGATTGCCTCGGCGATTACGACAAGTCCGTTGCCCCTCTCAGAAACTACAACGCCCCTTTGAGCGTCGTCGTAATCAATGCCGGCAGCGACGAACTCCTCCACGGAAAGAGTGCCGCCGATACTTACGAAGAATTCACCCAATACGTAACCAAAGCCCACACGCAGGGATGGAAAGTTGTTGCCTTGGAGCTGCAGGCAGCATCGATTTACTCGGATGCAATTCGGAGCGAAATCGCCAAATACAATGCGCTTCTCGTCGGAAACACGGCCGGTGTCGACGGAATTATCTCTCCCGATAGCAAACACGAACAAAGTACCGGCGGTGCGAAAAGCGATGGCGGATCGTCGGCACGGGATGAATATGCCAATCTGGCAAAACTGCTTGGCGAATCGGTGGCGCGGCTCTGGGATAACAAGGAAGAGCGAGAGAACGTCATATTGTTCGGCGAAGTGCAGATTTTGGCGATCTACCGCCATCTGCTCGATGTCTTTCAAGAAACTCAATCGGACCGTTATGCGCTCGAATTCGTCGACAGCAACGACGACTACGCTCCGCAGATCGTCAGCGACCTTCTGAAACGCCCTGGCCGGGTAGTCCTGCAAATCAACCCCGATCGTTCGGTTCCGCATCGGCGCATTTTGGAGACCATGCAGGAAATTGGCGCCACTCAGGCGCTCAAGGTTCCAATGCTGCAATGCCGGAGCCTGTGGCCTTTCGATCGTTACGATCACGAGATCCACGAGTTCAATTCGTTCGCATCCGGAACGCAGGGCGACGACACGCTGCGGAAGCTCGTCAAGCAGAAAAACAGCGCGAAAATTGCCGCCACCGAATATAGCAATACCGATATCGGCACGCTCGTCGATCTGAAGGCGATTTTCCAGGACGACGTCAGCCAATGGAAGGCGCTTGAAAAAGAAAGCGACGTCGTTTTCTCGGATTATCTCGTTAACAAGTTCACTTCGCAAAAATTCTTCAACTCGCATAAGCTTCCATCGAATCCCGCGATCAAGATCGTGATCGATCGGATTCGCAAGTTTCTCGACTTCGACGAAGAGCAGATTCGCGTGTCGAATGACCTGCTCAATGAAACCGATCTGTTGCAGCCGGACACGCCGATTCACCCCAGCATCACCAACCACCTCAACTTGGGCTGGCTGAAAAAGAACACGCTCTATAGCATTTTCGGGAAAAAAACCGATTACCAGCGCTGGGCGTTTGAATACGCGAAATTCTATGAATTCCTGCAGGATCGGTCCGGATATACCGACGACGATGTGGACGTTCATGGCGACGCCCAAGCGGAACTGCGCGCAAGCCTGTCGCGCACGAGAAGCGCGCCGAAATCCTCCATCAATGCGAATTCATCGAGCGCCTCGAAAATGTCCAGCTTTGCTTCGTTCTTTTCAAACATCCCTGCGCGAATCCGGCGCATGGAACCGCTGCTCCTGATTTGCGTCGCGATTCCCACGTTGCTGTCCGCAATCTATTTCACGATTTTCGCGTCCGACGTTTATGTTTCTCAGTCGACGTTCCTCGTGCGCAGCCCGAACAAGAACAATCAGTCAGGCAGTTTCGTGGGAGCGTTGCTGCAGAGTACCGGCATCTCGCGCGCATCGGACGACACCTATGCGGTCAATGACTATCTGATTTCCCGCGACGCGTTGATGGCGCTGAACAAGAATAACGCTTACTCCGACGCTTACGGCCAGGGCCAGGGTGATCTGTTCAGTCGTTTTGGTTCCTTCGGTTACCTCCGAACGTTCGAAGACATGTTCCGCTACTTCCAGCACCACGTCGACGCGCAATACGATACCGACACCGGCATCACGACCCTCGAAGTCAATGCGTTTTCGGCGGCGGACGCGCGCAGGTTCAACGAGAAATTGCTTGAACTGGGCGAGCAGCGCGTGAATGAAATGAACAATCGCGCAAAGCAGGATCTGATCGTCTACGCACGGAATGAAGTTGAATCCGCCGAGGCGAATCTGAAGAAGTCTGCCGCAGCGCTGTCGAGCTATCGCGACAAGCAGGCGATTTTTGATCCGGAGCGCCAGTCCGCGCTCGCATTGCAAAATGTCATCAAAATTCAAAATGAATTGGTCGCGGCCAAGATTCAACTGGCGCAACTTAAATCAGTGTCGCCGGCGAATCCGCAGATTCCGGCCTTGAATGTAAAAATTGCAACGCTGCAAGCCACGGTCGACAAGGCCAGCAGTGAGGTCACCGGCGGCCAGGGCTCGCTCGCGTTCAAGAGCTCCGCTTATGAACGGCTCGAACTCGATCGTCAGTTTGCAGACCGTCAGCTGACTGCATCACTTGCCTCGCTGGAAACAGCACGAAACGACGCTCAGCGCCAGCAACTCTATCTCGAGCGGATTTCCCAACCGAACGAGCCGGACAAGGCACTGCTGCCGCATCGGCTCCGCAACATCATTGCAACGTTCATCATCGGGCTGGTGGTGTGGGGTACGTTGAAGTTGCTGGTCGCAAGCGTCAAGGAACACCATGATTAAATCTCCGTCTGAATCCGGACGGCAGTCCAGTTTCTCCCGATCGATGGAGATTCAAGGGCGTGTCGTCCATGCGCTGCTGATGCGGGAAATCATTACCCGCTACGGACGCCACAACATTGGTTTTGCGTGGTTGTTTGCCGAGCCCATGTTGTTCTCGCTCGGCGTCATCGTGCTCTGGAATTTGTTCCATGACGTCGGCTCGGCCCACCATATCAGTGCCATCGCCTATTCCTTGACCGGATACTCGACGATCCTGGTTTGGCGAAACACGATCGGCAGATGCACATTGGCCGTCGAACCCAATGCGTCGCTCCTTTATCACCGCAATGTCAGGGTGATCGATTTCTTCTGGGCACGTATCGCATTGGAGTTGATCGGTACAACGCTCTCGATGATCGTGCTTATCGGCCTGTTTGTGGCGGTGAACGTCATCCCGGTACCGGTCGACATCATGAGCATGGTGATCGCGTGGGCACTGCTGTGCTGGTATGCGGCTGCGATGGGCCTGCTGATCGGCGGGCTGACCGAATTCAACGAACTGACGGAACGCCTGTGGCATCCGATCGCGTATTTCCAGTTGCCGGTTTCAGGCGCACTGGTGATGGCGGCGTGGTTGCCCGAATACGTGCGAAAGCTGGTTCTGCTCTTCCCGGTTGCCAACTGCGTCGAACTGTTTCGTTACGGCTACTTTGGCAATGAGGTGAAGACGTACTACAGCATTTCGTACGTTGTCCTTGTCAATCTGGTCCTGTCATGGCTTGGGCTGCTGGTTGTTTCCGCTGCGGCACGTCGAGTGGAGCCCGAATGATTAAGTTAAGCAACATTAGCAAGCAATATGAGACGCGGCAGGGAAAGCGCCTCATACTCGATGAGGTCAACCTGACGATCGAGCCGGGCGAACGAATCGGCATTCTCGGCCGTAATGGCGCGGGCAAGTCGACCATGATCCGCCTGATCAGCGGCTCCGAATTGCCCACTACCGGGAGCGTTTCGCGCACGATGAGCGTGTCCTGGCCGCTCGCGTTCAGCGGAGGCTTCCAGGGTAGCCTGACTGGCCTGGACAACCTGAGGTTCGTTTGCCGGATCTACAAGACTTCATACGACAATGCGTTGCCATTCGTCGAAGAATTCTCCGAGCTCGGCGCCTACTTGCGCGAACCGGTCAAGAAATATTCGAGCGGCATGCGCGCTCGACTCGCGTTCGCCATTTCCATGGCGATCGAATTCGACTGTTTTCTGATCGACGAAGTGATTGCTGTCGGCGATACTCGATTCCACGAAAAATGCAATGTCGAGCTCTTCGAAAAGCGGCGCGATCGCGCGATGATCATCGTGTCGCACGATGCCGGACGGATCAAGGATTACTGCACCAGAGCTTGCGTCCTCGAGAACACGCATCTTTACCATTTCGACGACATTAACGAAGCGTACGACTACTACAATTACACGCAAATGCAGTAACCAATAAAAAGCCGTTGCCAGCATTCGCTGACAACGGCTTTTTACTGCCAATGCCTCTGCCAGAGAGCTCGCGTTTCGCACGAACTCCCCGGACCGACGATCACCAGCTGGTGTCGTACTCGATATAACGGACCATGAATTCCTTGAAGGTCCACCAGTTGCCGTAGATATTGAATACCGCCTTGTCGCCTTGGCAATATTCAAGCTTGTGCCATTTCGCGACGTCCGGATGAATCGGCATCCAGAAATCGGACATCGAGGTCGGAAGAGAGAACAGCTGATTAACGCCCTCCGCCGGCGGCGAGCCAAGACGATCGTGGCTCAAACGCAGCAACTGAGAACCGATTTCCATGATCGATTGGCCGGATACGTGCCCCCATGTATAAAACATCGGGTGTTTCCGGTAATTGGCGAGAACGTAATCGGCCATTTTCACATCGGATGCATCGTCGCGCTTCCGGAGCGTACCCATATCGCGATCGAATTGGGCTTGCAGGTTGCCGAGGCGCCCACGTGCGAGATCCATGTAGCGTTGATAGGCGCGTTCGCCACGTAGTCCTTCCTTCGCCACGTCCTGACCGACGACATCCCCGTCGTATGGATATCGCCCATGCGGGAAGCGCGGCTCCGCATGGCTTCGCGTATCGGGCCAATTGAACGGCCAGAGCGAAAACATGCTGATCGACGGAAACACCAGCTTCAGCGCAGTCGATGGGATGAGCGCACGCAGGCGGTCGCGCATGGGCACATCGGCACGTTCGTCGTATTGCTCCCAATACACGGCAGCGTTGCGAATTCGAGGATCCGTCAGCTTCTCCGCATCTTCGGCAACGTGACCAAGAATCGTAACGATATCGAATTCCGGATAAAGCACTTCGAGGCGCGTCAACAACCCATCGAGCACCGCAGCCTGGCAGTTGCCGTATATCACCAGGGACTGCCGAGCGCTCTTGCCAAGATGGAATGCGGCTTGTCGTGCAATGGCAATCGTCTGCGGCGTGCCCCGCGCGGTATTGAGCAACTTGACAGCGCCGTCGTACGCGGCTTTCCAATCGTTATTGAGCGTTGCCACCCAGTTCTGATATTCGCTGACGATCGCGGCGCTCGGGAACCGCTTCGCGCTGTTGTTGATCACCTTCCGGGCCGCACCGACGTCGCCGGCGTTGGCCAACGCGATGGCGCGACGAATGCCCAACTCGGGACGATCGTCGATCCGCTCGTCGAGAACACGCAAGAATTCGGCCGAATCACGCCAATTGCCGCGCTGGCCCTTGATATCGGCAAGCAACAGCCCCGAAGGAATGTACGTCGGGAACTGACGGTCATTGGCTGCAAGCAAATCCTCTGCATGCACCAATCTGCCCTGCTTCCATGCCGCCTCGGCCATGCCGTATCGAGGCTCGGCGAAGGTGGGGAACCGTTCCAGGGCATCCGCCCAGCGTCGATACGCTTCCTGCCAGTCCTGGCGCGCAACGGAGTTGGTCGCGAACTGAAAATGCAGACCCGCATCGTGCACGCCGAGCAGTTCGCGTGCATGCGCATCCGCGTCGTCGACCCGTCCCAAATCCCGGAGGACCTGGATCAGCCTGACATGCGCGTAGTTGTTTTCGGGCTCTCGCCGGACCACCTCTTGCCACAGCAAGGCGGCCTGCGCGAGTGTTTGTCCATGTGATTCCGCTTCGGCACGCGCCAACAAATCCTTGGTGGACTGCCCGTCGAAACTTGGAGCCTTGGGCGGCTCGACCTTTTCAGCCGCGGGAGACGGAGCGACTTGCACTGGAGCGGTCGCAGCAGGCCGAGCGCTTACCGCTTCGGCAGCCTTCCTGACGGCAGGCGCAGGTGCTGCAGCCGGCTCGCTGCCCGACGTATCGATGAAGGTCTTGGGACGCGTTTCGGCCGAAACCGCAGCTACATCGAATTCCCAAGTGCTGCCATCAGATGCAACTTTCTCGAAGCCCAGCCGCCCATACAGTTCGGCCACAACTCCGTTTTTCTTCGTCGGCGTATAGAACCCGACAATCTTCTTGACGCCGCGCCCCTCGATCTGTTCGAGCAACTGCCCGAAGATGAATTCTTCCGACGTGCGCGAGAAAACCCGGCAGCTCATCAGCCAGCTATCGATCTGGAGGGTGTTGCCTTCGATCGTCCCGACCAGCGAGGACACGAGACCGTGATCGGCGTGACGATCGCGCAATTCAAACGCCATCGTAAGCATGTCGCCGCGAGACATGAAGCTGCGCAGATCGTCTTCGCTGTAGCGGCGCGTCGTCATGTTGAACTGATTCGTCTTTTGCTCCATCTGCGCCAGACGAACCAGGTCCGAATCGGTAGCGGCGTACAACCGCCCGACCATGTTGAGACCACGCAAGTAGCTGTCGATGTCGCCGGCGCTTTGGCGGTCCGCCTCGGCAGCCGCTCTGGCCTGATAGGCTTCGGCCCGCGAAAAATCTTCCTTGCTGTATGCCGGCAGGTCGAACCAACGCCCTGCCTCCAACAGCGCAATGAACTGGCTCGGATCGGTCCCGAGCTCGACGACGCCCACTTCCGGAAGCTGCTCGCGAATCAGCTCGCATTCGAACGGATTGTCATCGGCAAATACGAACGAATCGATGCCGACATTGAGTTCCGCCGCCAGACGACGCAGCCCGGTTGCCTTGTCGTCCCATGAAATCTGTGCAGCGGCAAAATCGTCACGCTTGAGAACGGCCTGCGGGTGATTGAGCCCGTCGGCGGCCAGATCCGGATTATTCTTCGAGCAGATCGCGAGAATGACGCCGCGCGCAGCCAACTCTCTCACATGGTGGCCCCAATCGGCGAACGCTTCACCATCGGGGCTTCCCGTGCCAAGCTTGATGCCTTCCTGACCGTCGTCCCCGATGATGCCGCCCCAGACGGTATTGTCGAGATCGAGTGCCAACACCTTCTTTGCCTTGGCGTTGGCGGTACGCCAAGCGGCTCGGAAATAGGCCAGATAATCGGGCAGGAATTGAGGCGCAAACGGCATGCGCGACGTGAAATAGTAGCGCGCGCCCGAGAATTCGACGCGGCCTTTCGCATCGGCCAACTGATCGAGTTCGACCCAGCTAACCTTCGCGCCGGCGGCTTCAAACAACAATTCGTTCAATCGCTTGACTTGCGCCGTGGCCGACGTCGCGAGGTTACGCTCTGCCTGTCCACGCAAATTTGCCAGCGGGGGCACCATCACGTGCTGGACGAGCTTGCAGCGCAGGTTGGCGGCCAGTTGATCCCACAGACCACGGAATTGGCGAACGCAATCCTGCAGCTTTTTCTCAACCGCCTCGCTGGACTCGTTTGCGGGAACCGCGCTGACCCAGTCGCGCCAATCGGGCGCCAGCACCACCACGTCGGGCTTGGCCGAATAGAGCCCCGATGCGGGATTCAGCGCTTCCTGCACCATCGAACCAAACGGCGCCTCGTAAAACGTCGGCAGGACGCCTTCCTGGAACACCGCGCACGCAATGGCAGACACGACGAAATCGATCGTCAATGAACCAACGACTGCAATTTTTGCGGTCGCCCCAGTCCAATTGTCTCGATCCGGCGAATGACGAATCACATCCGCCGCTTCGTAGATGTCGTTCAACGCCAGAGAACGGTTCAGCCGGACACGCAGGTGAGCGAGCGTGGTGTCGGCGGCGATCTGGGCGTTTTGCGACACCGAAGCCTTGACTACCGCGCCGGACGCCGCCGCAGACGCAGATTTATCGGCGAGCAACTCTCGAATCGATTTGACCGAAACGATTCGTGCCATCTCCTGATTGGTCAGTTGAATCTGGTAGACCTGTTCGAGCGAGTTGGCGATGATGATCTGCCGCAGACTGTCCCAGCGCTCGACATCCTGGTAGGTCGTCTCCTCGGAAATCGTCCCCTCCGGAACACCCAGGATCTGCGCCAATGTCGTCAACAGCGCATCGTCGTGCGCGGAATTAGCATCTGACATGTACTTTCCTCAAATCTCACATCGAAATCGAGAATCCGGCAACGTGCGGAGTCTCGACAATGAAAACTCAAAAACTTGCCGCGAGCACCATTTTTTCGGTATCCGCTCGGCAATCTTCTTGTATATCAGGAAAAAATTACTTTCTGCCATTTCCTACTTGAAACGAATCTGCAACAGACCGGCCAACAATCAGGCAATGGCGCAAGCGTGCCGCAACGATATTACAGCAGCTCGTTTTGGCTGTACGCTACGCGCCGGCTTCGTGAGTTCTCCCAATCGGTTTGAAAACTCAAATGCCCGAATGCCGAGCCAGCCGTTCAAGCATCACGCTCAGCTTCGCGGCACTTTGCTCCCATGTCAGCCTCGGCATCGCACCGCTTTTTGTCGCTTCGCCGGCACGCAATCGGTCCAACCACGATTGCAGTTGGGTCGCCAGTTCATCGCCGGAATCTGCTCGAAAGTAAGTGGCATGATCGCCCGCTACCTCGCGAAACACCGCGAGATCGTTGGCGAAGATTGGAATTCCCCATTGAGCCGCCTCGACCAGCGGCAGCCCGAAACCTTCCGCTTCCGACGCCATGATTACGCCGTCGGCACCAGCATAAAGCGTGCATAGGTCATCGTCGCTTGCCGAGTTCAGCCAGACAAGATTGGCCTGTTTGTCGTGGAGCGCCGCGAGGCGCGCCAGCAATGCCTCCACACGCCATCCGGCTCGCCCCGCAATGACGAGCGTCGCATCGTCGCCGTCGGACCAGATTTTTTCGAAAGCATCGAGAATCCGGGCATGGCCCTTGCGCGGCTCGACGGTTCCCACCATCAGGATCACGGGCCCGGAGCGGCTGCCGATCACGACGTCGATCGAACGATTCCTGGCACTGACGACATCGGCAGCCAACGGAATATCGGCGCCGAGATGAAACCAGTCGATCGACACGTCGGATGGGGACAGTTGATAGTGCGTGCCAAACCAGTGTTCAACGTCGTTCGCCACGGACTGCGAAATACAGAACAACGCATCGGCGTGGATCGCAAGCGTCTCCAGCCAGCGGTGAAATGCCTTGCCGGCAATCGGGGTGAACCAGGCCGGATACATGATCGGCAGCAAGTCGTACACGACGAACGCGCATCGCACACCGCGCTGGCGCCATTGACGCAACTGAGGTTGTCGCAACGGCAACGGCCTGTTGGTCAGGTCGAGACCGAGGAAGATATCGCCGGGCTCGACGTCCACGATCGTATCGTCTGCTGTCGGCTCCCGCCCCATCAACTTCGCCGTGTAATGATTGGCATAGCGATAGGGCCGCTTGCGCGTGGCATGGACCAGCTTGACGGTCATGCCTGCCGGGGGGGTTTTCAGGAGATTAAGCGTGATGGATCGGACGACTCGCTGAATCCCGGTGCCTGCATCGCTGACGGCGATGATTGATACGTCGAGCAGAAGATGCCGCTCGCGCGACGACTGCCGGACCGCCTCCGCAGAGCCCGGACGATGCGTCGCCGCGCGCATCCGGCGGATCCCACCCGGTATCCACCAGATGTCCAGCCAACGCAGAGCCTGTTGGTGTATGAAACGAAGCATTTCCGACTGAAGTCAGCGCATTAAAAAACGCATCGCGCACGCCGAGAGCACGGCGCGATGCGCTCGAGGAGGCGATTGCGGGCTCATCGCCGCGTCCTCAGCCCATGCGCGCCGATGAAATGTTTTGCCGGAACCATTCGTAGGTTTCGCGGATGCCATCGCGCAGGTTGACGCCGGGCTCGAACCCGGTCGCTTTCAATCTCTCGACATCGACCGAACGTCGGGGAATACCCACCGGTTTGTCCGAAAGCCAGTTGATCGGCATCGAGATGCCCGCGGCCTGGCACACGGCCTGCGCCAGATCCTCCATCCGCACTTCCACGCCAGAGGCGATATTGACCACGCCGGATCCATGTTCAAGCAGATGGATCGCTGCACGAGCGGCATCATCGACGTACATGAAATCGCGCGTGGTGTCGGGGCGTCCCCACACTTCCAGCGCGGAACCGCTGGAGGCTGCCAATTCGGCCTTGCGAATCAGCGACGGGATGACGTGCCCGTTCTCGACGTCGAACTTGTCGTTCGGACCGTACATGTTGGTGAAAACGCCGTAGACGTAGTCGATATCGTTGTACTTCTTCAGCAGTTCCAAATAATGGAACGCGTGAATTTTGGAATTTGCATACCCGTATTCACCGAAATGCGGCAATCCCTTGAACATATCTTCTTCACGAAGCGGAATATTGATGTAAGGGAAAGGGTACGACGCCACCGTGCCGGCCAGAAACACCTTCGTGACAGAACTTCCCGCCAGACCGCCCAAAAGGTTTTCATTGATGCGCGTATTGAGGGAAAGCGACGAAAGTTGATTTCGCAAATTTCCCTGCAGGCCAAAGACTTGCGAGGCCAGGTGGATCAGATGAGTGGGGGTTTCAGTCGCGATAAATTCTGCGACGGCATCACGATCGAGCAAATCCAACTCGGCACGACGCGGCGCAACGTAGGTTGCACCCGATGCTTCGAGCTGCTGACGAATCGCTGAACCGACGAGGCCGTAGCCTCCCGTTACGAAATACTTGCTCATAGATGTTCCTAAATAGCCTTTTTCTTCCACAACCACTGAATCGGTTTGGAGATAAATTTAGGGATTTTCACCGAGTCGTAGAGCTTCACGAGCAGCGCGCGAGCAGCTGCCGTGTCCACCTGTTTCACGAACGCCATCGGCTCCACGAACTGGCCATGCAAGATAGGCGCTGCGCGAAGCTTATCGTCCACGTAGTCAACACCCAACACGTCGGTCATCAGTTCGTACTCCCGCATCAGCTGAGCATGATCCGAGATGCGATGGTGCACAACATAGTATTCGTGGTCCACGACTGCAGCGACCTGTACCGCAGACAGTCCTTTCTCGAATCGCTGGTAGGCGATCGAAAACAGACGCTGCCAAAAATACGGCGTGTAGGCGAACGTCGAGAATACTTCGCTCATCGACTCGGTGCGGCGATACAGCGTTGACGCGCACGAGAAATAAGCGTTTGCATCCATCATGGAGGTCAGCAGGGTGAACCGCTTGAACGTGGCGCGACCTTCATGAGGTTTGCTCGTGTTCTCCAGGACGGTGAAACCACCCGCGATGTATCCTTTTTCGGGTGCAGCATCGAGTTCGGCCCACATTGCCTCGACCGTCGACCAGACCGGACGCTCCCATGCCGGGACAATCTGAAAGATGGCGTTGATCGGCAGGCTCTGAATCACGGCGAGTGCTTTCTGCACGATTTCGTTCGTAGTGCCGATGTAATCCGCAGCACTGCGCTTGAAACGCACGACTTCGATACCAGGGCAAGCTTGCCGGATATCGTCCTCGCGCGCAGCCGAGCTGGCTTCGGGAATCAGCGCATAAGCCTTGATGTTCGCCTTGCCGTTCATCCGCAGCGAAAATGCGCGGACCTTCGAAGTGAAGGACGGATTGCATTCGTCGGCAAGGAACAACGTGCAGAGCGAATTCTCTACCGAGCTTTCGGCGACCTGTCCCTTGTGCGGACCGTCGGCGAGAATGCGTTTGAAGTTTTCGACCAGGCTGAAGCGCTGTTTGTAGATCTCCTGGGCGCGAGCCGCCCTTTCGAGCGCCAGTTCCGGATTTTCACGGATCCAGTTAACGTGCTCCTCGACCTTTTTCGCCACTGCCGTTACCGGCTCGGTCGTATCGATATAAAAGAGCAGATCGCCGAAGTTGTCGCGAGCGAATCGATTCTGATCGCAAATGATCGGCACGCCGGCAGACAGGCACTCGAACAGTCGACTCGACATCAGCCCCGATTTGATATGCGCCTCGGACGACAGTACCAGGCCAATGCCCGACTGAGAAACACGCGAGATCAGCGTCTTGCCGTCAAACGGGATCGATCCCTGATACGAGTCGTAGCCTTCCCAAACGCGGACATTCTGAAAAATTTCCGGACCATAGATGTCGAGCATCTTCTTCTGATCCAGCAGTTTCATCAACTCGTGATGGCGGCCGCCGCTCCCGCTCAGCGCTTCCCAGTTGATCCCGCAATAGAACATCTTGCCGCGACCGAGCGCCGGAGCAATTACCGGCTCATGGATCGCGTGATAGAGCGTCAGGAAAGGCGTTGTCGCAGCCCGACCCGCGCCCTTCAGCAAGCGCCGCGCATGATCGTCGGCAACTGCGGAACCGCAAGAAAGGAACGCGTCGTTGGACAGCACATTTTCCGATTTTTCGCGATAGCTCCACTGAAAATAAAAATCCAGAGGATTCCATAATGCGTAATACGTGTACGCGCTCCACGCCTTTGCCGAATCGAAATGCAGCGCCAAAACAAATTCGACCTTCAGCTCGTCAACGTGGGTAAGAGCATCATCGACCAGATAACCATGCCGATTGATTGAGAGCGTCTCGTAGCCGAGTTCCTGCAGAGCCGATTTGATTCGTAGAATACATTCGGTTTCCGCATTTTCGATGGTGGGCCAATAATCTACGACCGCAACGATTTTTTTTTCTTCAACGAGAGACATTTTTCACATTACCCACATTAGCCGCACCAGCCGAATAATAAAAACGCCGCTTGCAATACAACGGCGTCAACCGCTCAATCATGCCCGCCAGAGTGCTTCGTGCCCAGCCGCCAAGCAACCCTGCATCCTGCTTCAACCGGTGGCGAGCTCGCCCTGTTGACGGGCGAGCGCATTCCACCGATTCAAAACGAAAAACCGATCTTGTTACGACGCAAATCGGCTTCCACCATCATCTGGCACAGCTCCTCGAGCGCGGTCTTCGGCTCCCAGCCAAGTTCATCCTTGGCTTTCTTCGGATCGCCGATCAACAGGTCGACTTCGGCCGCGCGGTAGAACTTCGGATTGACTCGAACGATGGTTTTGCCCGACTTACGATCCACTGCCACTTCGTTCTCGTTCTTGCCGCTCCATTCGAGATCGAATTCGCATGCCTTGGCAGCCAGCGTGACGAAATCACGAACCGCCGTCGTCCGGTTGGTCGCGAGCACATAGCTGTCTGCCTTGTCGACCTGGAGCATGCGCCACATCCCGTCGACGTACTCTTTTGCGAACCCCCAGTCGCGAAGGGCATCCATATTACCGAGCTCGAGCACTTCCGCCTTCCCGAGGCTGATTTTGGCCAGCGTATCGGTGATCTTTCGAGTTACGAATTCCTGTCCGCGCAGCGGCGATTCGTGGTTGAAGAGAATGCCGCTTGCACCGAAAATATCGTAGCTTTCGCGATAGTTGATCGTCATCCAGTGCGCATAAAGCTTTGCGACACCGTACGGGCTACGCGGATAAAATGGCGTCGCTTCCGTTTGCGGAACCGACTGCACTTTGCCGAACATCTCCGAAGTGCTGGCTTGATAAAAGCGAATCTTCGGGTTGACGATCCGAATGGCTTCGAGCAGATTCAATGCGCCGAGCCCGGTGATGTTGGCGGTCGTGAACGGTTGATCGAAGGAAACGCCAACAAAACTCAGCGCCGCGAGGTTATAAACTTCGGTCGCTTCGGTAGTTTGCAGGAGACGAATGCTGGATCCCAAATCAGTCAGATCATATTCGACCAAACTGAGATTCGGATGATTCAGAATACCAAGCTCTTCAATACGCCAGAAATTGACCGAACTGTTCCGACGATACGAACCATAGACGCGATAGCCTTTTTCCAGCAAAAATTCCGCCAGGTATGCACCATCTTGCCCAGTGATGCCGGTAATAAGAGCCGTCTTCATATATTCCTTTAAATCACGTAGTTAATTCGCCAACTTGTGTTCACGTTACGAACGAGCACGTCTAGGCACCATCCCTACCCGCTCCAAAATCATTCAGGAACACCCAGACGGACAGATCGAAAGTATCTCAAAAAGATACTTTCAAATCCATCCGCTTAATGTCTTGGCGCACCTTACACACTTTGTTACTTGAACGACTGAACCCCGGTCACCACTGGATAAGCAATGGTAAACACAAGGTTAAGCACCTTCTGAATTTCGGTAATCGGCGCATTGGAAACGTACAGCACATCCTTGTTGTCCATCATGAAGCTCTGGACGGCGAAGAAGGCATTCGGATCATGAAGGTTGACGCGGTAAATAACGGGCACCTTTCCTTCAGCCGTCGTTCGCACCGGCTGCTCGGGCCAGTTGAGCGCCTTGGCATCTTCGAGGCGGAAGATGAACACGCCTTGCGCGTCCGATCGCGCATCCTGCAAACCACCCGAGCGGGCGAGCGCCTGCGCGAGCGTGATGCCTTGCGCTTCGAAATTCACTTCCTCGTTCTTTCCGGTCGCACCCAGCGCCAGGAAACTATACGGTTGATACAAGGCCGTCACGACGTCGCCCGCACGCAGCGGAACGTTTTGACGCGGATCTCGAATGATGGACTGCAGCGGCAACGACGCAACAGCATTGCCGCGCGTTATCTGGATGGTGATCTTGTCAACGGACTGGCGCACTCCGCCGGCCGTGGCCAGCGCATCGAGCAGTCGCTCTCCACGCGCGCTCAAGGGCATCCGGGTGCTGCTCCCGACGTCCCCGACAACCGTAATGTAGGACGTTTCGTTGCGCGCGAGACGGACCAGAACCTGCGGATCGTGCGCCAGATTCTTCAGACGCGATGCGATGTAGCGCTGGAGTTGCGAGGGCGTCTGACCGGACGCCTTGACCGCACCGACGAACGGGACATTGATGTTCCCGTCGCCATCGACAACCTGCACCGGCAAGGTCGTCACGCGGGAACCGCTCGGAGCGCTGCTCCCGCTGCTGTCGGACACGCCGCTGCCAAACAGCGTCGCGGGAGGCGCCTCCCAAATGGAGACTTCAACAGAATCGCCGACGCCCAATTGCTGGCGAAATGATGGATCGTCCCCCAATTGCGTCGCGAAATCGGAACGTGTTCGTTCGGAATACAGCTGACGTGCGACGGCGTCCGTCACGTCGACAATCTGAATCCCCTGCGGATTGCCTCTCGCACCGGCTGAATCGACTTGCGACCGGCTCGGCCCGGACGTAGGAATGGCCGAACAAGCCCCCACCCCGATCATCGCCACGACTGCTGCCATTCTCCGCATACCGCGTTTTACACTTGCCATTTATACAATCCGGTCATTCAGGGGTGGAACCGGCAGCGATTGTCGCACGACGCAGAATAAATTTGCGTATAGTTGTTGCAAATTCCCTCGACCATTTCTTTCCGCGCCAATCGATAACAGATTGCGTGCCGGATGAACATTGCACACGTGTTAAATATATGTCTGGATGTATCTCGACTGTTGTCCCGCCGCTCGGCAGGACTGCTGCCCACCGGCGTGGATCGGGTCGGCCTCGCCTATCTCGACCATTACCGGGAAAACGCGCGCGCAGTGATCAGCCACGGGGGCTACTCGATCGTTCTGACCAAACAGGCGTCGTCTCGGGCCTTTGATCTGATTGCCAGCAACGATGCCAGCCGCCTCGCCATCCGACGCTCGATTTTCCAGGCGTATCTGACTCCTCACAATCCGAATTTCGGACGAGCCGTCCTGCTCCATACCAGCCACAATGGCATGGAGCATGTCCGCTACTACGAGGCAATGCGTCGTCGCAACATACGCAGCGTTTTCATGGTTCACGACCTGATCCCGCTGACTCATTCGGAGTACTGTCGTCCGGGTGTCGACGAAAGCCATCGCAAGCGTATCCATACCGCGCTACGGCATGCGGACGGCCTCATCGCGAACTCGGAAGATACGCATGCGATGATCGAGCGAGAAGCCCGGCAAGCTGGCTTGCCGGTCCCGCCTTGTGTCGTAGCGCCGCTCGCCGCGGGCTACCGCTCCTCGGAAGTGACGCGCCCCCCGACGGATCGACCCTACTTCGTGATGCTCGGCACGATCGAACCGCGGAAGAATCATTGGTTCATGCTGCATGTTTGGCGGCGCCTGGTCGAACAACTCGGCAGCGCCGCCCCCAAGCTCGTCATCATAGGACGGCGAGGTTGGGAGTGCGAAAACGTCATCGATATGCTGGAGCGCTGCGCGGCAATCCAGGATGCCGTGATTGAAGTGCCCGACTGTGACGACGCGCAACTCCACGCCTGGCTTCAGCACTGTCGGGCGCTCTTGTTTCCTTCATTTGTCGAAGGCTACGGAATGCCGCTGGTCGAAGCACTGGGCATGAAGATTCCCGTCATTGCCAGCGATCTCGCGGTGTTCCGAGAGATCGCGTCCGACATTCCCGACTATCTGGATTCGCTCGACGGTCCGGCCTGGATGCGGCTGATCCAGGCCTATGCCGATCCCGACAACACGCATCGCAGCGACCAGATCGAAAGAATCGCTCGCTTTCGTGCGCCGACATGGGCCGGACATTTCGGCCGCGTGGATCGCTTCATCGAGACGCTGGCGCAATGACACCGATTCGAAGCCGCCGAAGAGCGGTGTTGCGCGATCTGGCGCCGGTCGATCAGCAGCAACTTCATGCCGGACCGATCCTGGCAACTCACGGTCCGCAGGAATCAGCGATGTCCTGGTTCGCGACCCGGGGTCGTGGGCCGCGTGGATCAAGCCTGCGAGCAGTGATCCAATCCGCTCTGCAGGACCTTGAACGGTCCGGAGGATCAAACGGAATCCCGGCGCTGATGCGCCGGGTCCTCGAGTCGGACGCTTTACATGTCCGACGTACCATTCTTCCGTTACCGGATGCTTGGCAAGCGCCGTCTGACCGGGCCCGCGTGGTTCTTATCGACGAGCGCACCGCCTCGGATCAGGACGCGCATGCCACGCGACGCCAGCGCAGCACCGCCTTCGATGCAATGCTGCGCACCGCGTTCTCGCTGTATGCGAACGCCGACTTCTGGCTATATCCAACGGCCGACGATGGTCGCGGCAAATGGCTTTCCGCTTCGGCGCCCCTGTCTACCGACGTACGCCGATTGCAGGCCGAACACTCTCTGCACGAAATACTACGCACGCCGAACGTTATCGTATTTGTCGTCGCGGCTTCGGAAGGCATGGGCGCCTTGCTGGCGGGCGTACCGGTTCACATCTTCGGCAGCCCTTACTATTCAGGCTGGGGACTGACGCAGGATCACGACTCGAACCTGTCCACCTCGCGCATTCAGTCTCTTGAAACACTGTTCGAGGCAGTCTTCCTCAAAACCGCGATCTACCGCGATCCCGTCACGAATACGCCAGGCAGCCTGATTGCCGCGCTCGACTTCGTTGATATCCAACATGCGGTCGCGCGTCGTTACGCGGATTTGCAGTCGGTCGCCGGCGTGGCTTTTCAGTGGTGGAAACGCCCATTTGCCACGCCCTACCTGTTGTCGGGCGGTGGCAGGCTCCGATGGGTTCGTGGTGCGCCCGACGTCCAGACGCGCGAGTGCGCCGCGATCTGGGGAGGGCGATCGGCAGCCGGCTTGCAACCGGGCGTGGCTCATTTCCGGATAGAGGACGGCTTCCTTCATTCAACCGGGCTCGGGTCGGACATGATTGCCCCATTCAGTCAGGTCATCGATCGACTCGGCATCTACTTCGATTCGAGCCGTCCGAATGAATTGACAGAAATCCTAAACAATGCAAATTTCGAGGCGGCTGAACTGCAACGCGCTGCCGCATTGCGCAAGATGATCGTGCAGTACGGCCTGACCAAATACAACCTCGGACGCCGCCGCCCAGAATGGGCGCCACCAAGCGGCAAGCGCGTGATTCTCGTGTCCGGGCAAGTCGCGGACGACGCTTCCATTCGTCTCGGCACACAAGGAATAGCGACATCCGAGGCGTTGATTGACACCGTCCGCACGCAGAATCCGAATGCGTTCATTGTCTACAAGCCACATCCGGACGTCTTATCTGGCAATCGCCTCGGCCACATCGGCACCGCATCTGTGGCCGACATCGTCGATCGAACATCGGATCTGATCTCCTTGATCGAGATCGCCGACGAAGTTCACACGCTCTCGTCACTTTCGGGGTTCGAGGCGTTGCTGCGCGGCAAGGCCGTCCATACCTACGGCCTGCCGTTTTATGCCGGCTGGGGATTGACGCACGACGCGCTGCCGCAGCGGTGGCGCAAGCGCGAATTGACAATCGACATGTTGGTGGCCGGAGTGCTGATACGATATCCGGTCTATTGGGATTGGAGCCTGCGTCGGTACACGTCGGTCGAAGCCATCGTGCACAAGCTGGCGGCACCGGCTGCACGACCGCTCCGGACCATTGCATCCCGCCAGCTTCGCTTTCTGATCAAGGCGATGCGATGGGCACGTAATGCGTTGCTGCATGTTGTCTGGAGAATGCGCGCCGCGTGACGATTTAAAAAAATCCGATTTCGTCGAATCATTAAAAATAGCCGTTTCGATTGAAAATCGAGCGGCCTGTACATTCCTATTGTGGAGCAGCCAATGATTTTTCCAGTAATTCTGTGTGGCGGCAGCGGTACTCGTCTTTGGCCCATGTCGCGCGGCGGGTACCCCAAACAGTATCTGAAACTCACGGGCGACGAGACACTGGTGCAGCAAACCGCATTGCGCGCCGTTCATATTCCCGATGTCGCCAATCCCATCGTGGTCACGAACAACGAACAACGCTTTCTTGTTGCGGAGCAATTCCGCCAGGTCGGCGTGACACCCTCGACCGTCGTGCTCGAACCGGTCGGCCGCAACACCGCGCCCGCAATCGCGATCGCCGCGCTGCTTGCATTGCGCGAGTCGCCGGACGCCATGCTGCTGGTACTGCCCTCGGATCAGATCATCCAGAACGAGGAGGCCTTCATTCAAGCGACGCTCGAAGCGGCCTCCGTCGCGGCCGACAACCATCTCGTGACCTTCGGGATCGCCCCGACCGAGGCCCACACCGGTTACGGCTACATTCGCCGCGGCACGCCGGTGGTTGATGGAAAGGCTGTTTATCACGTCGACGCGTTCGTCGAGAAACCCGATTCGGAAACCGCCGCTCGCTTCCTCGCGGATGGCCGCTACTACTGGAACAGCGGGATGTTCATGCTGAAAGCCTCGACGTATATCGAGGAGCTCGAACGTCACGCGCCGGAAATCGCACAGAATGCACAGCGCTCGCTGGAAACCGCTCAGAAGGACGCGGATTTCGTCCGCCTCGATAGCGAAGTGTTCGGTGCCTGCCCGAACATCTCCATCGACTATGCCGTCATGGAAAAAACCGACCGTGCGGCCGTCGTGGAAGCAGCGGACCTGGGTTGGAACGACATCGGCTCCTGGAGCGCACTGGCCGATATCGCCGAACGCGACGCCGCGCTCAATACGCAAATCGGCGACGTGTTTTCTCACGACACGACGAACACCTACGTCCGCGCCGAACACCGCATGGTCGCCGCCATCGGCGTCGACAACCTCGTGATCGTCGAAACCGCCGATGCCGTGCTCGTCGCCCACCGCGACAAGACCCAGGACGTCAAAAAAATCGTCGAATGGCTCAACGCCTCCGGCCGCCACGAATCGATCACGCATCGCCGCGTGATTCGCCCGTGGGGCGACTACGAAGGCATCGACCAGGGCGAGCGATTCCAGGTGAAGCGGATCGTCGTGAAACCCGGCGCGCAACTGAGCCTTCAGATGCACCACCACCGCGCCGAACACTGGATCGTCGTGAAGGGCACCGCGCTGGTCACCAACGGCGACAAGGAAATCATGTTGACGGAAAACCAGTCGACCTACATTCCGCTCGGCGCCACGCACCGTCTCAGCAACCCGGGCAAGATCCCGCTCGAACTGATCGAAGTGCAATCGGGTTCTTACCTCGGCGAGGACGACATCGTCCGCTTCGAGGACACCTACGGCCGCGCACCGAAGTAAGCATCGCACCCTGCGCGCGCCGCATTTGCGGCGCGCGTCCGTGCTGCACACCCCGGGCAGCACGGCCCCCTTCCCGCCCCACCGCCACGTTTTCCGCTATCCTCGCCAGCATCCCGTCCGGCTTCGGCGTGACGTTCCCGCGCGCCCGCCCAATCGCTGCAGGAGGCTCCCCCCATGTGCCGCTGGCTCGCCTACACCGGCAACCCCATCCAGCTCGAAACCGTCCTGTTCCGCGCTCGCCATTCCCTGATCGACCAAAGCCTGCACTCGCGCCTGGGCGCGACCACCACCAACGGTGACGGCTTCGGCATCGGCTGGTACGGCGGTCGCGACGAAATCCCGTTCCGCTACCGCTCGGTCCACCCGGCCTGGAACGATCGCAACCTGCGCGAAGCGGCGCGCGCGATCCACTCGCCACACTTCGTCGCGCACATTCGCGCGGCCACCGATACGCCGATCCAGGAAACCAACTGTCACCCGTTCCGGCACGGCCGCTGGCTGTTCGTCCATAACGGCCTGATCCGCCGCTATCACAAGCTGCGTCATGACCTGATGATGCGCATCGATCCGGCGCTGTTCCACTCGGTCGAAGGTTCGACGGACTCCGAAGTGATGTTCCACCTGGCGCTGACGTTCGGCCTCGAACACACGCCGCTGCCGGCGCTCGAGCGGATGGTCGGCGCGATCGAGGAAGCGGCTGCGCGACACCGCGTCGAGAACCCGATCAACATGACGGTGTGCGCCACCGACGGCGAACGCATCGTCGCGGTGCGCTATTCGAGCGAGCGCCAGTCGCGCACGCTGTTCCACAGCACCTCGTTCCGCCATCTGCACGAGCTCTACCCCGACGATCCGCGCATCGCGGCGGTGGGCGACGACGCGTTCCTGGTGCTGTCGGAGCCGCTCGTCGATCTGCCGAACGCCTGGGAGGAGATCCCCGAAAGCACGGCGATCGTCGCGCACCAAGGCACCGTCGAACAGGTGCCGTTCACGCCGCGCACCCCGCACAACGGCGCGCATCGCTGACTCCATCACGATCGATCTCGGCCGGTTGCTCCGGCCGGCTCGCGCAGGTATAACTGCGTAGCCGGGCGCATGTCGCGCCCCGATTTCATCGTTCAGGAGAACGTATGGTGGATCTCGCAAACGCGCAGCAATTCCTGTTGACGCGCGGCATGGATTTCGGCCTCAAGGTGATCGCGGCGATCGCGCTGTGGATCGTCGGCCGCTGGCTGATCCGGCTCGCCACGCGCCTGCTCGGCCGGCTCGTGCAGCGCAGCGGCAAGGTCGACACGACCCTCGCGTTTTACCTGTCCTCGGTGGTCAGCGTGCTGCTGACGGTCGTCCTGATCCTCGCGATCCTGCAAGTGTTCGGCGTCCAGACGACCTCGTTCGCCGCGCTGCTGGCGGGCATCGGCCTCGCGGTCGGCACGGCCTGGGGCGGCCTGCTGGCGCATTTCGCGGCAGGCGTGTTCCTGCAGGTGCTGCGCCCGTTCAAGGTGGGCGATTCGATCTCGGCGGCGGGCGTCAGCGGCACCGTCAAGGAACTGGGCCTGTTCAGCACGACGATGCTGACGGGCGACAACGTCGTCACGATCGTCGGCAACAACAAGATCTTCTCGGACACGATCTCGAACTACAGTGCGACGACGCACCGTCGCGTGGATCTGACCGCGAAGATCGCGAACGGCGTCGATGCGGTGGAAGCGATCGCCAAGCTGCGCGAGGCGATCCTGAAGATCCCGAACGTGATGACGGCACCCGCGCCCGACATCGGCATCCTGCAGTTCACGCCGGAAGGCCCGCTGCTGTTCGTGCGCCCGAGCACGCCGCCGGGCACCTACTGGCAGGTCTATTGCGACGGCCAGCACGCGATCCTCGATACGCTGCGCGACGCAGGCTATCCGACGCCCGAAACGCCGACGATCCAGCGCTCGGCGGACTGACGCCGGCGGCTACCCGGAAGCCACATAAAACAACGCCCGCTCGATCAGAGCGGGCGTTGTCGATTGCACGGCGTGCGTTGCGCGATACGGGCGCGGTGCGGACCGTCAGCCGCGTCCCTGCTCGCCGGTACGCGGCGCATTCGAGCGGCCGCGAAACAGCTTCCACAGCGCGCCGATCACCACCGGCACGGCAGCCGCGCCGATCCCGACCAGCACGATCACGTTCAGGTAGTGGCGAATGAACGGGATGTTGCCGAAGAAATAGCCGAGCAGCGTGAGCAGCAGCACCCACAGCAACGCGCCGGCGATATTGAAGAACTGGAAGCGCGCGAAACCCATCTGCGACACGCCGGCCACGAACGGCGCGAAGGTCCGCACCACCGGAATGAAGCGCGCGGCCACCAGCGTCTTGCCGCCATGGCGCTCGTAGAAGTTGTGCGTCTTTTGCAGCGCGGCGCGGTCGAGAAAGCGCTCGAGCACCGGCACCCGCGTGTCGAACACCTTCGGGCCGATCGCGCGGCCGATCAGGTAGTTGACGGTATTGCCGAGCGTGGCCGCCACCAGCAGCAGCACGATCAGGCCTGCCAGGCTCATCTCGCCCGAGGCGGCGAACGCGCCGGCGATGAACAGCAGCGAATCGCCGGGCAGGAAGGGCAGGATCACCAGCCCGGTCTCGCAGAACACGATCAGGAACAGCACCAGATACACCCAGGCGCCGTACTGCCGGATGAACTGGCCGAGGAACGCATCGATGTGCAGGACGAGACCGAAAAAATGGAGCAGCGTATCCAAATGCGTTTCCCTCAAATTCGAGACAGTGCAGGAGCGGCAGCGCCTGAAGACCAAGCGCGACCGCGGGAATGATACCGAAAGAAGCTTAAGGGCCCGTGAAAAAAACGCCGCGAGATAAGGATGCAAGCGGATGGATGCAAGGGGCCGGATGCGCCGTCGGTGAGCCGGCCGCGGCGTCGTTATAATTCCGCCATGTCCGAATTCACCGATTCCGCCGCCGATGACGCCGGCACCGCCTCCCCGGCCGTGCCTGCGCCCGGCCCGCGCCCGCTGCGTGCGATCCAGCCGCTGCCCGACCAGCTGATCAGCCAGATCGCGGCTGGCGAGGTGGTCGAGCGTCCCGCATCCGTCGTCAAGGAACTGCTCGAAAACGCACTCGACGCCGGGGCATCGAGCCTGCGCATCGTGCTCGACGAAGGCGGGGTCAAGCGCATCTCGATCACCGACGACGGCTGCGGCATCCCCGAAAACGAACTGCCGCTCGCGCTGATGCGCCACGCGACCAGCAAGATCCGCTCGCTCGACGAACTCGAATCGGTCGCCACGCTGGGCTTTCGCGGCGAGGCGTTGGCCTCGATCGCGTCGGTGGCCGACGTGTCGATCACGAGCCGCACCGAGCAGGCGTCGCACGCCACGCGCATCGACGCCGACACCGGCGCGCTGTCGCCGGCGGCCGGCACGCGCGGCACGACGATCGAAGTGCGCGAGCTTTACTTCAACACGCCGGCGCGCCGAAAGTTCCTCAAGAGCGAGCAGACCGAGTTCGGCCATTGCCTCGAAATGATCCGCCGCGCGGCGCTGGCGCGGCCCGATGTGGCGATCTCGGTGCTGCACAACGGCAAGGCCGTCGAGCACTGGAACGCGAGCGAACCGCCGGTGCGCGTCTCGAAGATCCTCGGCGACAGCTTCGCCACTGCCCATCTGCCGCTCGACGAACGGGCCGGGCCGCTGGCCGTCTACGGCTGCGCGGGCCTGCCCACGGCCAGCCGCGGGCGCGCCGATCAGCAGTATTTCTATGTCAACGGCCGCTTCGTGCGCGACAAGCTGCTCACGCACGCGGTGCGCGCGGCCTACGAGGACGTGCTGCACGGCGACCGCTATCCGTCCTACGTGCTGTTCCTCGATTTGCCGCCGGAAGCGGTCGACGTCAACGTCCATCCGTCGAAGATCGAGGTGCGGTTCCGCGATTCGCGCTCGATCCACCAATACGTGTTCCACGCCGTGCAGCGCGCGCTGGCACGGCACGCGGGCGCTTCGCCGGAAACCACGGCGGGCGGCCATGCCGCGCATCTGACGCCGTCGGGCGCGCCGGCCGTGTTCGAGCGCCCGGCGCTCGCGCTGGGCGCGGGGGCTGGCGACAGCACGGCGGGCAATGCGGCTGGCGGCGCCGGCGGCATCGGCAATCTGGCCGAGAGCCGCCTTGGCGGTGGCTTCGGCGGCGGCGGCGCTGCCGGCAACCACGCCGGCAGCAACTGGATGCGCCAGTCGCGCATGACCCAGGGCACGCTGCCGGTCGCGCAACCGCTCGCGCTCTACGACGCCCTGTACGGCCGCAAGGACGCCACCGGCACGTCCTCGGCCGGCAACGCCTTGGCCGCCGAACCGTCGCCCACCCCGTTCGGCGCGACGCCCGGCACGCTGCCGGCGCATGCCGCGCACGACGACCAGCCGCTCGGCTTCGCGCTCGGCCAGGTGCACGGCATCTACGTGCTGGCGCAGAACGCGCAGGGGCTCGTGATCGTCGACATGCACGCGGCACACGAACGGATTCTCTACGAGCAGTTCAAGAACGCGCTGACCGACAAGGCGATCGCCGTGCAGCCGCTGCTGCTGCCGGTATCGATGGCGGCCACGCCGGTGGAAATCGGCGTGGTGGAAGAGGAACGCGAGACGCTCGACGCGCTCGGTTTCGATCTGGCCGTGCTGTCGCCCACCACACTCGCGATCCGCGCGGTGCCGGCGCTGCTCAAGGATGCCGACCTGCAGACGCTCGCGCGCGCCGTGCTGGCCGATCTGCACGAATTCGGCGGCTCGCGCGTGCTGACCGAGCGCCAGCACGAACTGCTGGGCACGCTGGCCTGCCATCACGCGGTGCGCGCCAACCGCCGCCTCACGCTCGACGAAATGAACGCGCTGCTGCGCCAGATGGAAGCCACCGAACGCGCCGACCAGTGCAATCACGGCCGCCCGACCTGGTATCAACTGACGCTCGGCGATCTCGACCGCCTGTTCATGCGCGGTCAATGAGCGCGCCGCACCGCCCCGACGCCCCCGCGCGCCTCACGGTCGCCTGCCTGCTCGGCCCCACCGCCTCGGGCAAGACCGCCGCCGCGCTCGCACTGGCCGCGCGCCATCCGGTCGAGATCGTCAGCGTCGATTCGGCGCTGGTCTATCGCGGCATGGATATCGGCACGGCCAAGCCGAGCCGCGATGAGCGCGAACGCGCGCCGCATCACCTGATCGACATCATCGATCCCGCCGACGCCTATTCCGCCGCCGATTTCCGCGCCGACACGCTGCGGCTGGTCGGCGAGATCGTCGCGCGCGGGCGGCTGCCGCTGCTCGCGGGCGGCACGATGCTGTACTACAAGGCGTTGACGCAGGGCCTCAACGATCTGCCCGCCGCCGACCCGGCCGTGCGCGCGCAGCTCGACGAGGACGCCGCGCGCGACGGCTGGCCCGCGCTGCATGCGCGGCTGGCCGACATCGACCCGGCCACCGCCGCGCGGCTCGCGCCGAACGACGCGCAGCGCATCCAGCGCGCGCTCGAGGTGTTCATGCTGAGCGGCCAGCCGATGTCGGCGCTGCTCGCCGCGCCGCCGCGCGAGGATGATGCCGCGCGGCGCTACCGCTTCGTGCCGGTCGCGCTCGAACCGTCGGACCGCTCGGTCCTGCACGCGCGCATCGCCACGCGCTTCGACGCGATGCTCGAAGCCGGCTTCATCGATGAGGTCGAACGGCTGCGCCGCCGCGAGGATCTGCATCTGGGGCTGCCGTCGATGCGCTGCGTCGGCTACCGGCAGGCCTGGGAATATCTGGACGGTGAAACCGATTACACGACGATGCGCGACAAGGGCGTGTTCGCCACGCGCCAGCTCTGCAAGCGTCAATTGACCTGGCTGCGCTCGATGCCCGAGCGGATCGTGGTGGATTGCTGCGCCGACGATGCGCCGGCGCGCGCGGTGGATGCGGTCGAACGCGTGCTCGCCGCGAACGGCTGAAGCGCCCGGCGATTGCGCGGGCGTGCCGGCAAACAAGAAGGGCCGCGATTCGCATCGCGGCCCTTCTGCATTTCATGCAGCCATCACACCGGCATGCGTCAAACCACCACCGTCTGCGCCTCGCCTTCGCGCGTCGCACGCACCTTGCCGATCTTCCAGACCTGCTCGCCGGCGGCGCTCAGGTCGGCCACGGCCGCATCGGCATCCGCTGCCGACACGATCACGGCCATGCCGATGCCGCAGTTGAACACGCGATGCATTTCCGCGTCGGCCACGCCGCCGTGCTGTTGCAGCCACTGGAACAGCGGCGGCAGCGTCCATGCGTTCTGGTCGAGCTCGGCCGTCAGGCCTTCGCGCAGCACGCGAGGGATGTTCTCGACCAGGCCGCCACCGGTGATGTGGGCCATGCCCTTGACCGGCAGCTTCGCCATCAGCGCGAGCAGCGGCTTGACATAGATGCGCGTGGGCGCGATCAGCGCATCGGCCAGCGTGCGGCCGTCGAATTCGGCGTTCAGATCGGGATTCGCGCGCTCGATGATCTTGCGCACCAGCGAGAAGCCGTTCGAGTGGATACCGCTCGACGCCAGGCCCAGCACCACGTCGCCCTCGGCGATCGTGCTGCCGTCGATGATCTTGCTCTTTTCGACCGCACCGACGGCAAAGCCGGCCAGATCGTATTCGCCATCCGGGTACATGCCCGGCATTTCCGCGGTTTCGCCGCCGATCAGCGCGCAGCCCGACAGCTCGCAGCCCTTCGCGATGCCCTTGATCACGTCGGCGGCCGTGTCGACGTCGAGCTTGCCGCACGCGAAGTAATCGAGGAAGAACAGCGGCTCGGCGCCTTGCACGAGGATGTCGTTGACGCTCATCGCGACCAGATCCTGGCCGACCGTATCGTGGCGGTTCAGGTGGAACGCCAGCTTCAGCTTGGTACCGACGCCGTCGGTGCCCGACACGAGCACCGGTTCCTTGTAACGCTTGGGCACTTCGAACAGTGCGCCGAATCCGCCGATCCCGCCGAGCACGCCTTCGCGCAGCGTTTTCTTCGCAAAGGGCTTGATCTTGTCGATGAGCGCGTCGCCCGCGTCGATGTCGACGCCCGCATCACGGTAGGAAAGACCTTGGGCGTCGGGAGCGGATTTCGGAGAAGTCATGGGGGAATGCGAGAAGGTCGGTAAAATGCGATTTTACCCGAAGCCGGACGCCCGGCCGAATTACCGCGCCGATCTTTCGACGGAAACCATCGTGTCCGAATCGTCCCCGATTTCATCGCAGGCCATCGTGCCCGCCGCGCCGCGCCATGCGCCGCCGCGCGGGCCGCGCCGTTCAGGGCCTGCGCGCCCTGGCGGCACGCCGCGTGCGGTTGCCTGCGCCGTGGCGTTTGCGCATCGGCGCGGCGGCTCCGGCACGGCCGCCGGCGCATGGCGCGCGCCCGACCTCGACCGATCCGCATCGTGACCGCCACCCGTCAACTGACGCTCGACCTCGGTACCCCGCCGCCCCGGACCTTCGAGAATTTCACCATCGGCGCGAACCACGAACTCGTGTCGCGGCTGCGCCGGCTCGATCTCGCGCTCGCGGCCGGCCCGGTGGCCGACCGTTCGTTCTACGTCTGGGGCGAGGCCGGCAGCGGCCGCAGCCATCTGCTGCAAGCGCTCGTCTACGACACCTCCTACGGCAGCGCGCGCTACCTGACGCCGCAAAGCCCGCTCGGCGCGATCGCGTTCGACCCGCGCGTCTCGCTGTATGCGGTCGACGACATCGACGCGATGAGCGACACCCAGCAGATCGCCCTGTTCAACCTGTTCAACGAGGTGCGCGCCCATCCGTCGAGCGCGTTCGTCGGCGCGGGGCCGGCCGCACCGCTCGCGCTCGACGTGCGCGAGGACCTGCGCACGCGGCTCGGCTGGGGCCTGGTGTTCCATCTCGCGCCGCTGTCGGACGCCGACAAGGCCGCCGTCTTCAAGCGGGCCGCCAAGGATCGCGGCATCGCGATCGCCGACGACGTGCCCGCCTACCTGCTCACCCATTACCGGCGCGACATGCCGAGCCTGATGGCCCTCCTCGATGCACTCGATCGCTTCTCGCTCGAACAGAAACGCGCCGTGACGCTGCCGCTGCTGCGTACGCTGCTGGCCACGCTGGAGCGCGAAGCGGCCGTCGCGGCCGGCGCTTCCGGCCGGATCAAGTAGCTTCAAGTAAAATGCCCCTCCATGACAAATCTGGCACTCTTTGACCTCGATCACACGCTGATCCCCACCGACAGCGACCACGAATGGGGTCGCTTCATGATCAAGCTCGGCCTCGTCGATGCGGAGCGCTTCCGCGCGCAAAACGACCGCTTCTACGCCGACTACAAAGCCGGCACGCTCGACATCCACGCCTATCTGGCCGCCGCGCTGGCGCCGCTCGCGAAGCATCCGCGCGCCCAGCTCGACGCCTGGCACGAGCAGTACATGCACGAGGTGATCCGCCCGGCCATGCTGCCGGCCGCCGTCGATCTGGTCCGCCAGCACCGTGAAGCCGGCGATCTGTGCTGCATCGTCACGGCCACCAACGCCTTCGTCACGCGGCCGATCGCCACGGCCTTCGGCGTCGAAACGCTGATCGCCTGCGAAGTCGAAACCGTCGACGGCCACCCGGCCTCCGACCTGACCGGCCGCGCCACCGGCCTGCCGAGCTTTCGCGAAGGCAAGATCGCGCGCACCGAAGCGTGGCTCGCCTCGCTCGGCAAATCGCTGGCCGATTTCGAACACAGCTATTTCTACAGCGATTCGCACAACGATATTCCGCTGCTCGCGAAAGTCACCGACCCGATCGCCACCAACCCCGACGACACGCTGCGCGCCCATGCCCGCGAGCAAGGCTGGCGCATCCTCGAACTCTTCCAAGCCTCGTGATCAAAAAATTCATCCGCAAGCTGCTCGGGCAGGACGACACCGCCGCCCACGACGACGCCCCGCATTCCGGCGCCCCCGATTCCTCGCCTGAGGCCATCGCCGCAGCGAAAAAGCAGGCCGCACGCGACGCCGCCAAGGTCGCCGCGAGTCGCACCGATCCCACCATCGTGCCGGCCGCCGTGCATGGCATCGATCCCTCGCTGATCTCGCGCAACGCCGTGCGCGTGACCGACACGCTGCAGCAGGCCGGGTTCCGCGCCTTCATCGTAGGCGGCGCGGTACGTGACCTGCTGTTCGGCATCGCACCGAAGGATTTCGACGTCGCCACCGACGCCACGCCCACCGAGGTGCAGCGCCTGTTCCGCCGCGCCCGCGTGATCGGCCGCCGGTTCCAGATCGTCCACGTGCAGTTCGGCCAGGAGCTGATCGAGGTGTCGACGTTCCGCGCGCTCGTCGATGCGCCGGCCGACGCCCCCGCCTCGGCCCCCGCGCCCGCCGACGATGCCGCCCCGCCGCGCCGCCTGAAGCGCGACGAGCTCGACCGCCGCACCCACGCGGTCGACGCGAGCGGCCGCGTGCTGCGCGACAACGTCTGGGGCGAGCAGCACGAAGACGCGGCCCGCCGCGACTTCACGATCAACGCGATGTACTACGACCCCGCGACGCAAACGGTGCTCGATTACCACGACGGCATGGCCGACATGCGCGCACGACTCTTGCGCATGATCGGCGATCCGGCCACGCGCTATCGTGAAGATCCGGTGCGGATGCTGCGCGTGGCGCGCTTCGCGGCCAAGCTCGGTTTCGACATCGAACCCCATACGCGCGACCCGATCAAGCCGCTGGCGGACCTGATCGGCAACGTCCCGGCCGCGCGCCTGTTCGACGAAATGCTGAAGCTGCTGCTGTCGGGCCACGCGCTGGCCTGCCTCAAGCAACTGCGCAGCGAGGGCCTGCATCACGGCCTGCTGCCGCTGCTCGACGTGGTGCTCGAACAGCCGCAGGGCGAGAAGTTCATCACGCTCGCGCTGAACAACACCGATGCGCGAGTGCGCGCCGGCAAGTCGGTTTCGCCGGGTTTCCTGTTCGCCACGCTGCTCTGGCACGACATGCGCCAGCGCTGGAACCAGAACGTCGCGAACGGCGAGTTCCCGGTGCCCGCACTGCAACGCGCGATGGACGACGTGCTCGAAATGCAGACCGAGAAGCTCGCGATCCACAAGCGCTACTCGGCCGACATGCGTGAAATCTGGGGCCTGCAACTGCGCCTCGAGAAGCGCTCGGGCCGCGGCGCGATCCGGCTGCTGGAACACCAAAGATTTAGAGCGGGGTATGATTTCCTCCTGCTGCGCTGCGAGTCCGGCGAACTGGACGAATCGGTGGCGCAGTGGTGGACGGATTTCATGGACGGCGATGTCGCCGCTCGCGAAGCGCTGCTGACCTCGGGCACGCCGCGCGACCCCGCCGCGGCCGCCCCGCGCAAGCGCCGCCGCCGTGGCGGCGTGCGTAACCGGCGGCCCGACGACGGCACCGCACCGGCAACGGATACGCCGGCAGCGGACGCGGACGACTGAGCCGCCGGACGACGCAGGAAGTGGATGCCATGACGGTTGCTTATCTCGGGCTCGGCGCGAATCTCGGCGATGCGCGCCAGGCATTGAAGGATGCGGTGGTCTGCCTCGCGCAACAGTGCGGCGCGGTCGTCGTGCTCGGCAAATCGAGCCTCTATCGTACGGCCCCGATCGACGCGGGCGGCGACGATTACTACAACTGCGCGGTCAAGATCGAGACGCGGCTGCCGGCGCGCGAATTGCTGAAGCTGTGCCAGCAGATCGAGCACCACTTCGGCCGCGAGCGGCCGTTCCACAACGCGCCGCGCACGCTCGACATCGACATCCTGCTGTACGGCGAACACACCATCGACGAACCCGACCTGGTGGTGCCCCATCCGCGCCTCACGGGCCGCGCCTTCGTGCTGGTGCCGCTGATCGAGCTCGATCCGGCGCTGGCGATCCCGATCCACGGCAGCGCGCAGGCATTCCTGACGGCGGTGTCGGATCAGCGCATCGAGAAGGTCCAAACCTGCCAGTGCCTGATGGCGATGAAGGCCGCGAACGACAAAAGCCGCTGCCCATGAACGCCACGCCGTCGACTGCCGCACCGCTGACCGTCACACCGCCCGATTCGCGCCCGCCCTATCGCCATATCGCGGTCGAAGGGCCGATCGGCGTCGGCAAGACCACGCTCGCGCAGCTGATCGCCGAACGCTGGGCGATGCGCACGCTGCTCGAACGCCCGCAGGACAACCCGTTTCTCGAACGCTTCTACCGCGAAGGCGCACGTCATGCGCTGCCGGCGCAGTTGTCGTTCGCATTGCAGCGCGCGCAGCAGGCGCAGGAGCTGGCTGCGGCTCAAGCCGCCGGCCTCGCGCTGGTGGCCGATTTCATGCCGCAGAAGAACGACATCTTCGCGCGGCTCACGCTCGGCGACGACGAATGGCAGCTCTATCGCACGCTCGCCGAACGGATCGACGTGCCGGCCCCGGCGCCCGATCTGGTCGTGTATCTGCAGGCCAGCCCCGAGGTGCTCTACGCGCGCATCCAGAAGCGCGGCATCCCGATGGAGCTGCAGATCGGCGACGCCTACCTGCGCTCGCTGTGCGACGCCTACAACGAATTCTTCTACCACTACGACCGCACGCCGGTCCTCACCGTCGCCGCGGAACACCTGAATCCGCTCGACTCGCCCGACGACCTTGCACTGCTGATGACCCGCATCGAAACCATGCGCGGCCGCAAGGAATCCTTCGTCAAGGGTGGCGCCGACCGCTGAAACGCGTCGGTGGCCGCCTGTGTTTTCTCACGAACCGGATCTCCCCATGACCTATCTCCAGGAATCGAGCCGACCGGCCGTTACCGTGCCGAAGCTGCAGCAGATGCGCGAGGCCGGCGACCGGATCGCGATGCTGACCTGCTACGACGCCAGCTTCGCGGCGCTGCTCGACCGCGCCGGCGTCGACGCGCTGCTGATCGGCGATTCGCTCGGCAACGTGCTGCAAGGCCAGGCCACCACGCTGCCGGTCACGCTCGACGAGATCGCGTATCACACGGCCTGCGTGGCGCGCGCCCAACCGCGCGCGCTGATCGTGGCCGACCTGCCGTTCGGCACCTACGGCACGCCGGCCCAGGCGTTCGACAGCTCGGTGAAGCTGATGCGCGCGGGCGCGCAGATGGTCAAGCTCGAAGGCGGCGAATGGCTGGCCGAGACGGTGCGCTTCCTGGTGGAGCGCGCGATTCCGGTGTGTCCGCACCTCGGGCTCACGCCGCAATCGGTGCACGCGTTCGGCGGCTTCAAGGTGCAGGGCAAGACCGAGGCCGGCGCGGCGCAACTGCTGCGCGACGCGAAGGCGCTGGAGCAGGCCGGCGGCCAGTTGATGGTGCTCGAAGCGGTGCCGACGCTGCTCGCCTCGGAACTGACGCAGTCAATCACCACGCCGACCATCGGCATCGGCGCCGGCGCGAGCTGCTCGGGCCAGGTGCTGGTGCTGCACGACATGCTGGGCGTGTTTCCCGGCAAGCGCCCGCGCTTCGTCAAGGATTTCATGCACGGCCAGCCGAGCATCTTCGCGGCGGTCGAAGCCTATGTGCGCGCCGTCAAGGACGGCAGCTTCCCCGGCCCCGAGCATTCGTTCTGAGCGAGCGCGGCGGCCGCTGCGGATAAAAAAGCGCGGCACCCTGACCGGGTGCCGCGCTTTTTTCATGGTGCCGTGATCCGGGTGGTTCAAATGCGCCGCAACGTCGCCTCCACCGCACCACGCAACGCGTTGCAGATCAGCAGGCCATCGGCACGCGCCAGATCGTCGGGCGTCAGCACCCGTTCGCTGGCGCCGAACCCGGCATCGTCGAGCAGCGCCGCGCGCATCACGCCCGGCAGCAGGCCGCTGGCCAGCGGCGGCGTGAACCAGCGGCCGTCGAGCCGCACGAACACGTTGCTGCGCCCCCCTTCGGTCAGCTCGCCACGCTCGTTGACGAACAGCATGTCGAACGCGCCCGCCGCCTCGGCCTCGCGCCAGGCGCGATCGTATTCGGCGCGGCGCGTGGTCTTGTGCGCGAGCAGCAGATCCGACGAGCGCATCGGCGCGAAACCGTGCTCGCTCGCCAGCAGCACCGCAACGGTGGGCGAAGCCAGCGGTGCGAGCGCCGCGCCCGTCAGGGCCAGCGTGCCGTCTTTCGACAGCGCCGCGCGCAGGCGATACGCATCGTCACCATCTATCGCGCCCACCTGCGCCGCGATCCGCGCCTGCACGGCCGTCGCGTCGAACGCGAAGCCGAGCGCCTCGGCGCTGGCGCCAAGCCGCGCGAGATGGCGATCGAGATGGCGCACGCCGCCGGCGCGCGTCGCCTGCATCGTTTCGAACAACTGGAAGCCGGGGTCGGCATCGGTCAGGAATTTCGCTTTCAATTCGCACTCCGCATATTCGTCGGCCGCCGCGCTGTCGAGCACGATGCCCGCGCCGACGCCCATCATGCCGGGCCGGTAACCGTCGGCACGCGGCGCATCGAGCGACAGCGTGCGGATCGTCACCGACAGACAGAAATCGCCGCACGCGCTGCCGGCCGGCGCGGCGTCGAGCCAGCCGAGCGCGCCGGTGTACAGCCCGCGCGGCGTCGATTCGATCGCATCGATCAGCGCCATCGTAGCGTGCTTGGGCGCGCCGGTGATCGAGCCGCACGGAAACAGCGCGCGCAGCATGTCGGCGAAGCCGGCGTCGGGCCGCGCCTCGGCCTCGACGGTCGAGGTCATCTGCCACACCGACGCATACGGCTCGACCGTAAACAGCGCCGGCACGCCCACCGATCCCGTGACCGCGACGCGCGACACGTCATTGCGCAGCAGGTCGACGATCATCACGTTCTCGGCGCGGTTCTTTGCGTCGTTGGCGAGAAAGCTGGCTGCGCGTGCGTCGGCGGCCGCATCGGCCGAACGCGGCGCGGTGCCCTTCATCGGCCGCGTGCGCAGCCGCGCGCCCGCCTTCTCGACAAACAGTTCGGGCGAGCACGAGACAATCCAGCGCGCGTCGGGCAACGCGATCAGCGCGCCGTAACGCACCGCCTGCCGCGCACGCAGCCGCCGATACAGCGCGAGCGGCGAGCCGTAGGCGTCGAAGCCGAGCCGGTAGGTGTAGTTGACCTGATAGGAATCGCCGGCGCGCAGCGCGGCATGGATCGCGTCGATCGACACATCGAAGGCTTCGCGCGTGACGCTCTTTTGCAAGCGCGCCACGCCGGCCGCCGACGGCTCGGCTGCATCCTGCCCTGCGTGCTCATCATGCGCGGCGAGCCACGCATCGGCCTCGTCGCGCGAGAGCCGCTGCAGCCCGGCAAACAGCAGGAAGCGCAGCGGTGCGCTGCCCGCCACGCCGCGCTGCAGGTTGCGGCCGAACGCATAATCGCCGAGCACCAGCGCATGCAGCCCGCCGTCGAGATCGGCGGCCACGGCCGCGCACACCGCATCGAGCTGCGCCGGGTCGGTGCACGTCCGTTCGTGCACATAGCCCGTGTACAAACGACTCGACCGCGCGGACGCGGTCGAGTCGCAATCGTCGAGGAGCGCGAACGGCGCGCCCGCTTCGTCGTGAGTCATGTGGCGAGAATCATGATGCCGGCCGCGCGTCGATCACTCGAAGAAGCTCTTCACGCGGTCGAACCAGCTCTTGCCTTGCGGGCTGTGACGGCCACCGCCTTCAGCCAGCGACTTCTCGAACTGCTTGAGCAGATCGCGCTGCGAATCGGTCAGCTTGACCGGCGTTTCGATCTGCACGTGCACGTAGAGATCGCCGGCAATGCTCGAACGCAGGCCCTTGATGCCCTTGCCGCGCAGACGGAACGTCTTGCCCGACTGCGTGCCTTCCGGCACCGGGAACGATGCGCGGCCGGCCAGCGTCGGCACCTCGATATCGCCACCCAGCGCAGCCGTGGTGAACGCGATCGGCATCTGGCAGTGCAGATCGTCGCCATCGCGCTCGAACACCGAGTGCGACTTGATGTGGATTTCCACATACAGATCGCCCGACGGCCCGCCGTTGATGCCCGGCTCGCCGTTGCCGGCCGAGCGAATCCGCATGCCGTCGTCGATGCCGGCCGGGATCTTCACTTCCAGCGTCTTGGTTTCCTTCACCTTGCCCGAGCCGTGGCAGTGCGCGCACGGATCGGGAATGTAGGTGCCGGTGCCATGGCACTTCGGGCAGGTCTGCTGGATGCTGAAGAAGCCCTGCGACATGCGCACCGAGCCCTGGCCATGACAGGTCGGGCAGGTGTCGGGCTTGGTGCCCGGCTTCGCGCCGCTGCCGTGACAGACTTCGCACGATACCCAGCTCGGCACGCGGATCTGTGTCTCGTAGCCGTGCGCGGCCTGTTCGAGCGTGATCTCCATGCTGTAGCGCAGGTCGGCGCCGCGATACACCTGCGGGCCGCCACGGCCGCCGCGCGAAGCGCCGCCCGCGGCCTGGCCGAAGATGTCGCCGAAGATGTCGCCGAATGCGTCGGCAAAGCCGCCGAAGCCCTGTGCGCCGGCACCGCCCATGTTCGGATCGACGCCCGCGTGGCCGTACTGATCGTACGCGGCACGCTTCTGTTCGTCCGAGAGCATTTCATAGGCTTCCTTGCCCTCCTTGAAACGCTCTTCCGCATCCTTGCTGTCCGGATTGCGGTCGGGGTGGTACTTCATCGCGAGCTTGCGATATGCCTTCTTGATTTCGTCGTCGCTCGCGTTCTTCGCAACGCCCAGAACCTCGTAGTAATCCCGTTTCGCCATATCGGTAATGCCGCCACACGCGATGCGCGAGCGGCTCCTCTCGCTTCCAGTAAAGTCTTGCGACCTGTAGAACGGCGCTCGCGCACCGTCCCGCCATAAAACAAATGTGCCCGGAGGGCCGTGAGGCCCGCCAGGCGCAGGGTGATCCGGACCGTCCGGCAGTGACGGATCGAATCGGTGGCGGCCGTGCCGCGCGGCACGGCCGCGGCCCGACTTAGTCCTTCTTCACTTCCTTGAAGTCGGCATCGACGACATCGTCGGCCGCGTTCGCGGCACCCGCGTGGGCACCTTCCGCACCGGCTGCACCGCCGGCTGCCGCGGCGCCTGCCTGCTGCGCCTGCATGTCGGCGTACATCTTCTCGCCGAGCTTCTGCGAGGCCGTCGACAGCGCTTCGACCTTCGCGTCGATCACGTCCTTCTCGGCCGCGTGATCCTTCAGCACGTCTTCCAGTTCCTTCAGTGCCGCTTCGATCTTATCCTTCTCGCCCGCGTCGAGCTTGTCGCCGTATTCCGCGACCGCCTTCTTCGTGCTGTGGACCAGCGCGTCACCCTGGTTGCGGGCATCGGCGCGCTCGCGCAGCTTCTGATCTTCCGCCGCGTTCGCTTCGGCGTCCTTGATCATCTGGTCGATTTCGGCGTCGGACAGGCCCGAGTTCGCCTTGATCGTGATCTTGTTTTCCTTGCCGGTCGCCTTGTCCTTCGCGCCGACGTGCAGGATGCCGTTCGCGTCGATGTCGAACGTCACTTCGATCTGCGGCACGCCGCGCGGTGCCGGCGGAATGCCTTCCAGGTTGAACTCGCCGAGCGCCTTGTTGCTGATGGCCATCTCGCGTTCGCCCTGGTACACCTTGATCGTCACGGCGCCCTGGTTGTCGTCGGCCGTCGAGTAGACCTGAGCGTGCTTGGTCGGGATCGTGGTGTTCTTGTTAATCATCTTCGTCATCACGCCGCCGAGCGTTTCGATGCCGAGCGACAGCGGGGTCACGTCGAGCAGCAGCACGTCCTTGCGGTCGCCCGACAGCACCTGGCCCTGGATCGCCGCGCCAACCGCGACGGCTTCGTCCGGGTTCACGTCACGGCGCGGGTCCTTGCCGAAGAATTCCTTCACCTTCTCCTGTACCTTCGGCATGCGCGTCTGGCCGCCGACCATGATCACGTCGTCGATGTCCGACACCTTGACGCCGGCATCCTTGATCGCGGTGCGGCACGGCTCGATGGTGCGCTCGACCAGATCCTCGACCAGCGCTTCCAGCTTGGCGCGCGTGATCTTCAGGTTCAAGTGCTTCGGGCCCGATGCGTCGGCCGTGATGTACGGCAGGTTGATTTCGGTCTGCTGGCTCGACGACAGCTCGATCTTGGCCTTTTCAGCGGCTTCCTTCAGGCGTTGCAGCGCGAGCACGTCCTTCGACAGGTCGACGCCCTGCTCCTTCTTGAACTCGCCGATGATGTAATCGATGATGCGCTGGTCGAAATCCTCGCCGCCGAGGAACGTGTCGCCGTTGGTCGACAGCACTTCGAACTGCATTTCGCCGTCGACGTCGGCGATTTCGATGATCGAGACGTCGAACGTGCCGCCGCCCAGGTCATACACGGCGATCTTGCGGTCGCCCTTTTCGGCTTTATCCAGGCCGAACGCGAGCGCGGCCGCGGTCGGCTCGTTGATGATGCGCTTCACTTCGAGGCCGGCGATGCGGCCGGCATCCTTGGTGGCCTGGCGCTGGCTGTCGTTGAAGTACGCCGGCACCGTGATCACGGCTTCCGTGACGGTTTCGCCGAGGTAATCTTCGGCCGTCTTCTTCATCTTGCGCAGCACTTCGGCCGACACCTGCGGCGGCGCCAGCTTTTCGCCGTGCGCTTCGACCCAGGCGTCGCCGTTGTCGGCCTTGACGATGGCGTACGGCATCAGGCCGATGTCCTTCTGGACTTCCTTCTCTTCGAAGCGACGGCCGATCAGGCGCTTGACCGCGAACAGGGTGTTACGGGGGTTGGTCACCGATTGACGCTTGGCGGGCGCACCGACCAGCACTTCGTTGTCGTCCATGTAAGCGATGATCGACGGCGTGGTGCGGGTGCCTTCCGAATTCTCGATGACCTTGACCTGATTGCCTTCCATCACGGCCACGCACGAGTTCGTGGTGCCGAGGTCAATACCGATGATCTTTCCCATTTTTCGTAATCTCCAGAAACGCTGTTTGCTGCGGCTTTTCGGGGCTTTTTCCCGGTTTTGCCGCGCCGAATTCAACTCTGCACACGAAATAGGTGCGACCGCGCCGTTTTCAAGACCCCGAACGCGATGCGGCTATTCAATTTTTTCAATCGCCGGCGGCACGCGGCCGAACGGCGATCGGGGCCGAAACAATCCGACCCCGAAAAACGACAACGGGCAAGCGAGGAAACGACGCACGGGGCGATCCATGTCGGGCCAGCCGGCGGCATCGCCTTGCGGTTCGCCGAGTGCGAACCGGCTTCATCGCGGCGCGGATCAGGACCCACGCGCCGCCGGCCGGCTTTCCCGCCGGCCTCCCCAACCTGAGGGGCGCGCTCGGGGCGCGCCGCCTTCCTTTTTGCTTACTTCGGCTGCGCGACCGTCACGAGCGCCGGGCGCAGCACGCGGTCGGCAATCGTATAGCCCTTTTGCAACACGTTGACGACGGTGTTGGCTTCCTGCTCGGCCGGCACCATCGAGATCGCCTGATGCTGATGCGGATCAAATTTCGCGCCCACCGGGTTGATCACGTTCACACGGCCCTTTTCGAGCGCGTTGTTGAGCTGGCGCAACGTCAGTTCGACGCCTTCGCGAATCTTCGCGACGTCGTCCGACGTGTCGCCCACAGCCGCTTCGAGGCTGTCGATCACCGGCAGCAGGTGCTCGGCGAAGCTTTCGATGGCGAACTTGTGCGCCTTGGCGACGTCTTCCTGTGCACGGCGGCGCGCGTTTTCGGTTTCGGCCTTCGCGCGCAGGAAGTGCTCCTGCAGCTCGGCAACCTTGGCTTGCGCTTCGGCCAGCGCGGCGTCGGCTTCGGCGGCCTGAGGCACGTCGGCCTGGGCCGGCTGAGCAGCCTGTGCATCGCGGCCGGTTTCGTCGGCCGGTTGAGCAGCCGGATTCTCTTGCGTGTTTTCCATGTCGCTGAAATCGATTGGGTGAATGAAAGCCAGCCCGGCGGCACGTTGCGGACAAGGCCCGTGGCCTGCCTGCCGAGCAACTGAAACCCACATAGGGCCGAAAACAACAATTTCAAGAGGGTCTTTCGGCGGTTCGCGTTCGATCGGCAGGATCGACCCGCAACCGGCCGTAACAACCGTTACCACCGCCCCACTGGATCGGCCCCGGACGCTGAACTACACTGCGTCTGAGGCTGCCCGGACCCACCCCGGCGCGGCCCGATTCGTCGGATCGTTTCGAACGACGCACAGCGCGCGCGCACCACTCACCGGCCGCCGCCTTCCGATTGCGGACCCGTTCCGCTGGCCGTCCCAAGGGGAGTACCGTGAAATTGACCTTTGTCATTTCGGTGGTCGCGCTGGTACTCGTGGCCGGCACCACCACCATCTGCATGTCGGGCGCCGTCACCGATCGCACCACCGAATACGGCAGCGCGCGGGCGACGTTCGAGCCCACCTTCAGCGCCCATTCGAAAGTTTGTCGATGATCCGTCGGTCGCGCTTGGTCGGGCGGCCGTGCATCTCGGCGGCCGGCTCGCGATAATGCCGCCGCCGATCGAGTTCGGCAAGCCGTTTCGCCCGCCCTTCCGCGGTTTCCGAATACAAGGTCTGGGCGATGCTGGCCGGGCCGCGCAGGTCGCAGATCCCGAGCACTTCCACTTGCCAGACCACCGTTTCGATCGTGATTTCCACGCGATCGCCCACCCGCACGTCCTTCGACGGCTTGACGGCCGCGCCGCCGATCCGCACCCGGCCCTTCTCGACGGCGTCGGTGGCCAGCGAGCGCGTCTTGAAAAAGCGCGCCGCCCATAGCCATTTGTCGATCCGCAGCTTGGCGCCCGGTTCGGTCGAAATCCGGTAGTTCATCGGCTTGATTCCGCTTCGTGACGGTGAATGAGGCTCGGGCGCCCCGGTTCAGGCGGCCGTCTCGGCCGGCACCGCCACGCGCGCCGGCCAGCCCTGCAGGTTTTCCGCGACGATCTGGCCCAGCGCGTCGATCCAGGCCGGCGACGCATTCAGGCACGGAATGCGGTGGAACGCGCCACCGCCGGCATGCAGGAATTCGTCGCGCACTTCCATGCCGATTTCCTCGATGGTTTCGAGGCAATCGGACGTGAAGCCGGGGCAGAACACGTCGGCGCGCTTGACGCCGGCCGCGCCGAGTTCGCGCAGCGTCGGCGCCGTGTACGGTTGCAGCCATTCGGCCTTGCCGAAGCGCGACTGGAACGTGACGAGGCATTCGAGCGAGCCGAGACCGAGCGTGGCGATCAGCAGCGCCGCCGTTTGCTGGCACTGGTCATGGTACGGATCGCCGAGGTCGAGCGTGCGCTTCGGCACGCCGTGGAAACTGAGCACCAGCTTGTCGCCGGCCGAGAAATCGGGGCGACCGTGCTCGGCCCAGTAATGCAGCACCTGCTCGGCCAGCGCATGAATATAGGCGGGATGGTCGGCGTAGTGGCGCACCGTGCGCACTTCGAGCTGGTTGCGCATGCGCCCCAGCGCGGCGAACGCCGCATCGAACGCGGTGGCCGTGGTGGACGACGAATACTGCGGATACAGCGGCATCAGCAGCACCCGTTCCGCGCCCGCGTGCTTCAACTGGCCGAGCACCGTGCCGATGTCGGGCGTGCCGTAGCGCATCGCGTAATCGACCATCACCTGATAGCCGTTGGCGGCGAACAGCGGCCGCAGGCCTTCGACCTGACGCTCGGTGTGCACGCGCAACGGCGAGCCTTCGGGCGTCCAGACGGTCGCGTATTTCTTCGCCGAGGCGCGCGAGCGGAACGGCAGGATCAGGCCGCGCAGGATCGGCTGCCAGGCGATGCTCGGGATTTCCACCACGCGCGGATCGGACAGGAATTGCGCCAGATAGCGCCGCACGGCGCCCGGCGTGGGCGCGTCGGGCGTGCCGAGATTGACGAGCAGGACAGCGATGCGATGCGCCGGCGCGTGTTGCGACGGCGGCTCGAGATCAAAACGCATGAACGGGGATGGGCCTGGGCACCGGATCGAACGAGCCTCATTATAGCGACGGCCCACGACCCGGCGACACGAGCCGGCGAAAGGCCGACGCGCCAATCGGGGCAATAGCGAACGGCTTACTGGTTGCCGCTCAAGGTCAGCGACAGCAGCCGCGCCGTGATGTCGACGATCGGGATCACGCGGTTGTAGGCCATCCGCGTCGGCCCGATCACGCCGAGCGTGCCGACGATCTTGCCGTTCACCTCGTACGGCGCGGTGACGACGCTCATCTCGTCGATCGGCACCAGCGTCGATTCCCCGCCGATGAAGATCTGCACGCCCTGCGCATGGCTCGACACGTCGAGCAGTTGCAGCAGGCTGGTTTTCTGGTCGAACACGTCGAACAGCTTGCGCAGCCGCGCCATGTCGGACGACAGATCCGCCACTTCGAGCAGGTTGCGCTCGCCCGAGATCAGCAGCGTGTCGCCGTCGTCGGGCGTTTCGGTGCTGGCCGTGACGGCGGCGTGCATCAGTGCGGTCACGTCGTCGCGCAGCGCGTCGATTTCCTCGCGCAGACGGCGGCGCACCTCGTCGAACGACAGCCCGGCGAAATTGGCGTTGATATAGTTCGAGGCCTCGGTCAGTTGCGACGGCGAATAATCGCGCTGGGTGGCCATCATGCGGTTCTGCACGTCGCCCTCGGGCGTGACGATGATCAGCAGGATTCGCTTGTCGGACAGCCGCATGAATTCGACCTGCTTGAACACATGGCTGCGGCGCGGGGTCAGCACCACGCCGGCGAACTGCGACAGGTTGGACAGCACGCTGGCGGCGGCGGCCACCACCTTCTGCTGCGGCTCGCCCGCCTGCAGGGTGGTTTGCACGAGCCGTGTGAGCGCGTCGCTGTCGATCGGCGATTCGACCGACAGCATGGTGTCGACGAACAGCCGATAGCCGCGCGGCGTCGGTACGCGCCCGGCGGAGGTGTGCGGGCTCGAAACGAGGCCAAGCTCCTCCAGGTCGGACATCACGTTGCGGATGGTGGCCGGGCTCAGCTCGAGCCCGGAATACCGGGACAACGTGCGCGAGCCGACCGGCTGACCGTCGGCGATATACCGTTCGATCAGGGTTTTCAGGAGGGTGCGTGCGCGGGGATCTAACATGGTCGAAAATTCTAGCGCAAGCGCGCGGCGCCCGCGAGGGTTGCGGCGCCGAGGCGCCCTCGGCCTCCCGGCCGGTTCCTTTTCGTCATCCAGCTATGGTGTAATGCCGCCATGAATACCGGCAACCAGTTCCAGACCGTGGCGCTCGTCGGGCGCAGCAACACCCCCGGCATCGCCGAACCGCTCGCCGCGCTGGCCGCTGCCATCGTGAAGCGAGGGCTCGAAGTCGTCTTCGAGGCAGCCACCGCGCAAGAATACGGCATCAAGGGCCATCCGGCGCTGACACCCACCGAAATCGGCGCGCGCGCCGACGTCGCGATCGTGCTCGGCGGCGACGGCACCATGCTCGGCATCGGCCGCCAGCTTGCCCCCTACCGCACCCCGCTGATCGGCATCAACCATGGCCGGCTGGGCTTCATCACCGATATCTCGGCCTCCGAGATGCTCGACCTGGTGCCGCTGATGCTGTCGGGCAGCTTCGAGCGCGAGGAACGCACGCTGCTCGAGGCGCGCATCGTGCGCAACGGCGAGCCGATCTATCACGCGCTGGCCTTCAACGACGTGGTGGTGAACCGCAGCGGCTTCTCCGGGATGGCCGAATTGCGGGTCTCGGTGGACGGCCGCTTCATGTACAACCAGCGCTCGGACGGCCTGATCGTGGCCACCCCCACCGGCTCCACGGCCTACGCGCTGTCGTCGGCCGGCCCGATCCTGCATCCGCAACTGCAGGGCATCGTGCTGGTGCCGATCGCCCCGCACGCGCTGTCGAACCGGCCGATCGTGCTGCCCGACGACGTCAAGGTCGGCATCCAGATCATCGGCGGGCGCGACGTCAACGTGAACTTCGACATGCAGTCGTTCACGGCGCTGCAACTGAACGACACCATCGAGGTGCGCCGCTCGCGCCACACGGTGCCGTTCCTGCATCCGGTCGGCTACAGCTTCTACACGACGCTGCGCAAGAAGCTGCACTGGAACGAGCATCCGTCGCACGACGACGATCCGGAATCCTGACGCGGCCGCGCCACCCACCATGCTCCGCCATCTCTCGATTCGCGACTTCGTCATCGTCGCCGGGCTCGACCTCGAATTCGACGCCGGCTTCAGCGTGTTCTCCGGTGAAACCGGCGCCGGCAAGTCGATCCTGATCGACGCGCTCGCGCTCGCGCTCGGCGAGCGGTCGGACGCCAGCGTCGTGCGCGCCGGCTGCCAGCGCGCCGACATCACCGCCGAATTCACGCCGCACGACCGTGTCGCGCAATGGCTCGACGTGCATGCGTTCGATGCCGACGACGTGGTCATGCTGCGCCGCGTCATCGACGCCAACGGCCGTTCGCGCGCGTTCATCAACGGCACCAGCGCCACGCTCTCGCAGTTGCGCGAGCTGGGCGAGATGCTGGTCGACGTGCACGGTCAGCACGCGCACCAGTTGCTGATGCGGCCCGACGCCCAGCGCGAGATGTTCGACACGCACGCGGGCCTGACGGCCGACGCGGCCGCCGTCGCACGCGCCTGGCGCGCCTGGCGCGACGCGCTGCACCAGATCGAGCTCGCGCAAACCCACGAGCGCGAACTGCAGCTCGAACGCGAAAAGCTGGCCTGGCAGCTCGCCGAACTCGACAAGCTCGCGCCGCAACCGGGCGAATGGGACGAGGTCAACAGCGAGCACGGGCGCCTCACGCATGCGGCGAACCTCAGCCAAGGCGTGCAGGGTGCGCTGCTGGCGATCTCCGAATCGGATCAATCGATGCTCGGGCATCTGGGCGCGGTCCTCTCGAACGTGCGCCATCTGGCCACGCTCGACCCGGCGCTCAACGACGTGCTGGCCTCGCTCGATCCGGCCGAAATTCAACTGCGCGAGGCCTCGTATTCACTGTCGCACTACGCACAGCGGCTCGAACTCGATCCGGGCCGGCTCGCGCAGGTCGAGATGCGGCTCGACGCGCTGCATTCGGCCGCGCGCCGCTTCCGGCTGCCGCCCGACACGCTGCACGACGAACACCTGGCGCGCCGCGAGCAGCTTGCCGCGCTCGACGCGGCCTCCGACCTGAGCAACCTGCAGGTCGCGGCCGACCGCGCCCGCGAGGCCTATCTGGACGATGCGCGCACGCTGTCGGCGGCGCGCGCCGATGCGGCCGCCGCGCTCGGCGGCGCGGTCACGGCCGCAATGCAGGAGTTGTCGATGGTGGGCGGCAGCTTCGACGTCACGCTGGTGCCGCTCGCCGAAGGCGGCGCGCACGGCCTCGAACAGATCGAATTCCGCGTGGCCGGCCATCCGGGCGTGCCGCTGCGCCCGCTGACCAAGGTCGCCTCGGGCGGCGAGCTGGCGCGCATCAGCCTCGCGCTGGCAGTGATCGCCAGCGCGGCCAGCCTCACGCCCACGCTGATCTTCGACGAAGTGGATACCGGCATCGGCGGCGGCGTGGCCGAGGTGGTCGGGCGGCTGCTGCATCAGTTGGGCCGCGACCGCCAGGTGCTGTGCGTGACGCACCTGCCGCAAGTGGCCGCGCGCGGCGATCATCACTTCCAGGTCGCCAAGGGCCGGGACACCGCGGGCGGCACCGTCTCGACGGTCACGCCGCTCGACCGCGCGAGCCGCGTCGAGGAAGTCGCGCGCATGCTCGGCGGCCTCGAAATCACCGCCACCACGCGCAAGCACGCCAAGGAAATGCTGGCCGCCTGAGGCCGGGGCGGTAGAAATAGCGGAATGGGGGAATCGGCGGGGGCGGCCCAAACCGCTGAAGCAGCCAGCGCAGCCGCTACGCCGCCAGCGCGGGCGCCGGCTCGACTTCGTGCAGCGCCGCCACCGCCAGCCAATGGCAATAACCGGCCAGTGTGCCGCGGTCGATCGTGGCCGGATCGATGCCGGTGTAATCGCCCGCGCGGAACGCGTGCTTCGAAAAATAGGCGTCGGTATGCCAGGCGTGGATGTGCAATACGTCACCGCCCAGGCGCCGCGCCGCGCTCGGGAAATGGTCGAGCAGGCCGAGCGAACATTGCTGCGGGTAGGTCTGGCGCAAGGCCAGTTCACCCGCGTACATGGTCAGCACGTTCTTGCACCAGCCAGGCCACTGCCCCTCGAACTGCGCGAATTCCTCGGCCAGCAGCCGGTTGCAATACTCCATCTGCGCGACCAGGAAGTGCCGGACCATCTCCGACGGCCCGAGCACCGATGCCCCGACGTTATGCAGACCCGAATGCGGAAAGCCCCAGCGCGCGCTGCATTCCACCAGCTTGCGGCGTACCGAATCCTCGTAGGCATAGGCGCCGAAGCCGAAGCACAGCGCCGTCGGCTCGAACCGAGCGAGGGCCGGCGTAACGAACGTGTCGCAATCGGTCTTGAGCACCGTGTCGAACCCGGCGCAGGCATCGAGCACGGCCGGCCGGGACAGGTTGGCGACCGAGTTGATGTAAGGATAGCCGGCCCATTCGGGATGCGATGCGGCGTGCGGCGGCTCGGGCATCACGATCAGGCGCGGGTCGGCAGGCAATTGGCCGGCCACGTCGGGATGACAGACGGCGATCAGCGCGCCGCCGCCGTCGAGCACGCGCGAATGGATCACGCTTTTGAACAGCCAGGAAAACTCCTCCACCATCTGGCTGCTGGTGGTCCACATACACCAAGATCGCCGTTTTCATTGGAGTGCTGGACGGGGGAAGATCGGCGCATCGTAGCACCGCCGTTTCCGGCTTTCCAGCGCCTGTCACCCAACGCATCAATCTGACGGTTCCGGCGCGGCAAACCGGGCCGCGCCGGCCGGCTCGCCAGCCGCGTTCAGCCCGCTGCGTCCCCCGCCGCGGCCGGCGTCACCCCGCCGAACACCCGCTCCCACAAGGCCTGCACGGCCGCGCGCTCGGCCGCCACGGCCTCGGCCGGCACGCGCGCCTTCTCCATGCCGTCGAGCCGCAATTGATGCTGCCGCTTGCGATAGACCCGGTAGGCGGCGCCCACCGTCTCGGCCTCGGTGTCGTCCATCAGGCCGAAACGCGCCACCTCGCGCAGCAGCGCGATATTGCCGGTATTGCGGATCAGGGCCGGATCGCTCGCCGCATGCAGCAGCACCCAGTACTGGACGATGAACTCGATATCGACCATGCCGCCGCGATCGTGCTTGAGGTCGAACAGCTCGCTCGTGTTCGGGTGGCCGGCCGTCACCTTGTCGCGCATGCCGACGATCTCGCGCGCCAGCAGCTCGCCGTCGCGCGGCGTGGTCAGCACCTGCTCGCGGATCGCCTCGAACGCCGCGCCGATCTCGGGATCGCCCGCGCTGAAGCGCGCGCGCGTGAGCGCCTGGTGCTCCCAGACCCAGGCGGTGTTCGCGCCGTCGCCCTCGCGCAACTGATAGCGGCGGAACGCGTCGAGATCGGTGACGAGCAGCCCCGCTTCGCCGTTCGGCCGCAGCCGCAGGTCGAGATCGAACAGCGCGCCGGCGCCGGTGGCGGTGGTCAGCCAGGTGATCAGCCGGCGCGTGTAGGTGGTGTAGATGTCGGCGGCGCGGTCGTCGGGGTCGTCGTAGAGGAAGATCACGTCGAGGTCCGACGCGTAGCCCAATTCCTTGCCGCCGAGCTTGCCGTAGGCGATCACGGCGAAGCGCGGCGCGTCGCGGTGGCGCTTGGCCAGTTGCGACCAGACCACGCCGAGCGTCACGTCGAGCACGGCGTCGGCCAGCTCCGAGAGCCGATCGCTGACATGCTCGACCGACAGCTTGCCGGCCAGATCGATCAGCAGAATCCGGAATACCTCGGCGTGCTGCGCGTGGCGCAGCAGGTCCATCTGCTGTTCCATGCCGTCGGCGGCGGCGAGCCGCGCGCGCAGCGTGTCCTTGAACAGCGTCACGTCGAACGGGCTGGCGATCGCCTCGTCGTCGAGCAGCTCGTCGAGCAGTTGCGGATGGCGGATCAGGTAGCCGCCGCCCCAGCGCGTCGCGCCGAGCACCGACAGCACGCGCTCCAGCGCGGCCGGGTATTCGGTCAGCAACGCCAGATAGGCGCCGCGCCGGCCGACCGTCTCCAGCAGATCGAAGAAACGGATGACGGTGTCGCCGCGATGCGCGGCATCGATGCCGGGGGCCGCATCGAGCGCGCGCTTGGCGACGCGATCGAAACGCTGCCGGCTGCTTTCGGGCAGCCCGGCGTAGCGCGACGAGCGCCACACACCGCGCAGCCGCGCCAGCACGGCCGCCGGGTCGGCAAAGCCGAGGCTGGACAGGCGCGCGAGCAGCGCGTCGTCCTCGCCGTCGTCGGCCAGCGCCTCGCTCCAGATCCAGGCCGACGCACCGTCGTCGCCGTGGCCGTTGCCGCCCGGCTCGTCGGCCAGCCGGTTCGAGAAGATCTGATCGAACTGCGCCTCGACGAAGCCGCGATGGCGGTCGAGTTCGGCCAGCAGCGCGGCGTAATCGGCATAGCCGAGCGAGGCCGCCAGCGCCGCGCGATCGTCGGGGTCCACCGGCATGGCGTGGGTCTGCGCATCGTTGCGGTATTGCAGGCGGTGCTCGATCACGCGCAGGAACCGGTAGGCCTCGGCGAAGCGCTCGGCCACGTCGGCCGCCACCAGCCCGCGCGTGACGGCGTGCGCCAGCACCGCGAGCGTCGGCCGGATCCGGAAATCGGCATCCTGGCCGCCGCGGATCAACTGGAACACCTGCGCGCTGAATTCGATCTCGCGGATGCCGCCACGGCCGAGCTTGATGTCGTCGGCCTTGTCGGGGCGCATCGAGGCGCGCCGCTGCGCTTCCTGGCGGATCTGGCTGTGCAGCGAGCGGATCGCGCCGATCACGCCAAAATCGAGGTAGCGCCGGTAGACGAACGGCTTGACGATCGCATCGAGCTGTTTCGCCAGGCGTTGCGCCGGCTCGCTGTCGGGCTCCGACACGAGCCGCCCCTTGATCCACGCATAGCGCTCCCACTCGCGGCCCTGCACGTAGAAGTATTCCTCCAGCATGCCGAGGCTGCAGACCAGCGGGCCGGAATCGCCGTTCGGGCGCAGGCGCATGTCGACGCGAAACACGTAGCCGTCGGCGGTGGCGTCGGACATCACGCCGATCAGGCGCCGGCCGAGCCGCGTGAAATATTCCTGGGTGGCCAGCGCGGCGCGCGTGCCGCCGGCCGTCTCGCCGTCGTCTTCGTAGACGAAGATCAGATCGATGTCGGACGACACGTTCAGCTCGCGCCCGCCGAGCTTGCCCATGCCGACCACGCCGAGCGTCAGGCGCTCGCCCGACGGCCCGCGCGGCTCGCCGTAGAGCGCTTCCAGTTCGGCCGACAGCACGGCGAGCGAGCGTTGCAGCGTGGCTTCGGCCAGGTCGGTCATCGCGGCGGTGACTTCGGCGACGTCGGCCAGCCCGGCCAGATCGCGCTCGGCCACCGCGCCGAACACCTCGATGCGCAACTGCCGCAAGGCGCGGCGCAGCGGCTCCTCGCCGATCGGGTGGCCCGGGCCGCCCGCGGCCGCGTCGAGCAGCTCGGTGAGCCGCGCCTCGATCGCGGCGCGCCCCACCGGTGCGGCGGCCCAGGCGGCGATACGCGCGGCGAGTTCGGGGCGCGCGACGGCGGCGCGTGCAAGGTAGCGGGAATAGGCAGTGCTGATCAGGGCGGAGGCGTCGGTCATGGCGGCGGCGCGGCAGGAAGGCGGTCGGAGCGCCGGCGCGATGCGCGCGGCGCCAGGAGGCAAGCAGGAGACAGGCCGGATAAGCCGGCGCGCGGCGGCTATCGCCCGCGCTACGATTTTCCGGCGGCGGAGGTGCGCAAGCCGGCCATACGGCCGCTCCGGCGCACCCCTGTGTTACATTCCAGCGTCAGTCCGCAACGCTATCACATCGCCGCCCCTCCGCCGCATGCCCGACCGCCAGGAATCCGCAGCCAGTCAAGAAGCCGGACCTCCCGAGCACGATCATCCGGTGCTGCGTCGCGTGCTCCGCGTCGCCATCGTGAGCGGCGCCACCCTCTATTTCGTCGCCGCCACCGGCTACCTCGGCCTGCGCTACGTGCTGCTGCCGCAGGTCGACACGCTGCGGCCCCGCATCGAAACCTTCGTTTCCGACAAGCTCCATACCGAAGTCCGGATCGGCAAGCTCGCGCCGCATTGGTCGGGCATGCAGCCCGGCGTCGACATCACGGCGCTGACGATTCGCGGCAAGGACGGCAAGACGGCGCTGAACGTGCCGCACGCCACCGCCGCGATCTCGTGGCGCTCGCTGATCCAGTTCTCGCCGGCCCTGTCGAGCCTCGTGGTGGACGCCCCGGACCTGCTGATCGCGCGCGCGCGCGACGGCACGCTGTCGGTGGCGGGCGTGACCGTGCCGACCGTGCACACCGGCGGCAACGACACGTTCAGCACCTGGCTGCTGCGCCAGCAGGCGATCGTGCTGCGCGGCGGCACGCTGCGCTGGCTCGACGCCCAGCGCGACGCGCCCGAGCTGACGCTGACCGGCATCCGGCTCGCGGTGCTCAACGACGGCCTGGTGCACCGGCTCGCGCTGCAGGCGCCGGCCAACGGCACGCTGTTCGCCGGCCCGCTCGATTTCCGCGCGCGCTTCACCCACAAGCCGCTGGCCGCGATCGGCCGGCCCGCCAACTGGACGGGCGACGCCTACGTATCCACCGGCGCGGTCGACCTGCCGACGCTCGCGCGCTACCTGCCGGTGCCGCTGCGCGCCTACGCGGGCCGCATCGACAACACGATCTGGATCGGTTTCCACAACGGCCGGCTGTTCGACGCGCACGGCAGCCTGAACGGCGCCGATCTGGCGCTGCGGGTGCGGCCGACGCAGCCCCGCCTCGATATCCCGGTCGCGAAGTTCGGCTGGGATCTCGCGCTCGATCCGGGCCACGACTACACGCTGAGCCTCTCGAACCTGCACGCCGAGCTGGGCCAGCCGCCGCTCGACGACGGCACGCCGCTGTCGCGCTCGCTGGCGTTCTCGACGCTGACCGCGCGCTATCGCGTGCCCGACGCGCAGCACGGCCAGTTGATCCGGGTGGCCGGCGACCGCGTCGATCTCGGCATCCTCGCCGAATTCATCCGCGGCCTGCCGCTGCCCGCACGGTTCCGCAACGAACTGGTACGCGTCGACCCGCGCGGGCTGGTCGCCAATTACGTGATGGAAGCCGAGCGCGCCGCGCCGAGCCGCGCCGAGCTGGCCGGCGACGACACCGCGCATGCCGCGCCGATCGTGCATTACCACGCGACGGGCGATCTGCAGGGCATCAGCTTCGAGGCGCAGGAGCCCGGGCCGGGCCTGTCGCCGCGCGGCCATCCGCGCGCCGGGATACCGGGCTTCGAGAACCTCTGGGGCCATATCGATGCGAGCGAGCGCGGCGGACAGGCGCAGATCGACACGGTCAATGCCGCCGTCACGGTGCCGGGCGTGTTCGAGGATCCGCGCCTGACGTTCGACCGGATCCGCGCGCAAACCGCCTGGACCATCGCGGCCCAGCCCGCGCCGGGCGAACGGCGGCCGCGCATCGAGGTGCAGGTGCCGTCGCTGTACGTGGCCAACCCGGATGCCGAGATCACCGTGACCGGCAGCTACACGAACCCCGGCCACGGGCGCGGCAACCTCGACCTGAAGGCCGACTTCGCCCGTGCGGCGGTGGCGCGCATCGTCCGCTACCTGCCGACCAGCATGTCGGATCGCCTGCACCTGTACCTCGGCCACGCGCTGCAAGCCGGCACGGTGTCGAAGGGCGCGACCATCATCGCCAAGGGGCCGCTCGAAACCTTCCCCTACGAATACACGCCGGATCAGGGCATCTTCCACGTGCACGCGCCGTTCACGGGCGGGCGCTTCGAGCCGACGCCGCAGCCGCCGCGCCGGCTCGCCAACGGCACGTTGAGCGTGTGGCCGGCGCTCGACGGCATCGAAGGCGTGTTCGAGATGCAGCAGAACAAGCTGCGCTTCGACATTCCGCGCGCCCACTACAAGGGCGTGCAACTGACCGGCGTGGTCGGCCGCATCGACGATCTCGGCCATCCGCTCAAATCGCCGCTCGTGATCGAGGGCCACGCCCACGGCCCGCTGGCCGACCTGATCGACTACGCCGACAACAGCACGCTCGGCGGCCTGTCCGGCCACGTCGGCCAGCGCCTGCGCGCGCAGGGGCCGGCCTCGCTGGCGCTGAAACTGACCATCCCGCAGCGCCAGAAGCAGCCGCACACGCAGGTCGCCGGCGCGCTCGCGTTCGGCGGCAACACGCTGGAGGCGGACGGCCTGCCGCCGCTGTCGCAACTGCGCGGCACGGTGCGCTTCACGCAGCAGAGCGCCTCGCTCGACCGGCTTTCGGCGCGCCTGCTCGGCGGCGAAGTGCACGCCAACGGCGGCTTCCGTCACGGCGGCAACTACGATGTCGACGTGGACGGCCGGATCGCCGTCGATTCGGCGCGCGGGCTGAACCTGCACGGGCCGGCGGCGGCGCTGCTCGGCCGGGTGGTCGGCGACGCGCCTTACCGGCTGTCGGTGCGCGGCACGAAGGGCGGCCTGCCCGACGTCAGCGCGTCGTCCGACCTGACCGGCCTCGCGCTCGATTTCCCCGCGCCGTTCACCAAGCCGGCCGGCACGGCCATGCCGTTCAGCTTCACGCTGCGCCCGCTGCCGCCCGACGGCCGCCGCACGCTCGGCCAGGCCGACCTGAAGCTCGGCCCCGTGGCGGCCACCTATCTGCTCGATGCGACACACGGCGAGCCGGTGCGCGCGGTGCGCGGCGCGCTCGGCATGAACCGCATGCCCGACCTGCCGCACGACGGCGTGACGGCCGTGGTCGACGCCTCCGCGCTCGACGCCGACGCCTGGCTCGCGTTCGCCAAGACGCTGCGCCCGACCGCCGGCACGCGCGCGGTCGCGGCCCCGGTGGCCGCCGCCGCGGTGGCCGACAAAGGCCCGACTGCGCCGTCCGCGCCCACTTCCGCGTCGGCGCCCGCCGCCGCGAGCGCACCGCTGCCGGCCGCGCGCGTCGATCTCGCCAGCTTCGCGCCGAAACGCTTCGCGCTGCACTTCGGCACGCTGAAGCTGATCAAGCGCAACTGGGAAAACGTGATCGTCGGCGCCTCGCACGTGGACGACCTCTGGCAGGCCAACGTGGCCTCGAACCAGGTGTCGGGCTACCTGTCGTGGGAGCCGCGCGGCGGCCAGAACAGCGCGGGCGTGCTCAACGCGCGGCTCGCCAAGCTGGTGATCCCCGACAGCGCCGATCACGACCTGGTGGGTGGCGCGATGAACATGCCGACCGATCGCGCGATGCCGGCCATCGATCTGGTGGTCGACCAGGTGGTGGCGCGCGGGCACGACATCGGCCGGCTGCAGGTCAACGCGCACAACTTCGACGAAAACGGCATCCCGGTCTGGCAGCTCGACAAGCTCGAACTGGCCAACCCGGCCGCCAAGCTCACCGCCACCGCCAACTGGCGCACCTCGCGGCGCGCCATCGCGCACGGCGCCGACGGGGACGACGCGCCGCGCCGCACCGTGTTCGACTTCAAGCTGGCGATCGACGACGCCGGCGCGCTGCTCGACCGCGTCGGCCTGCCGCGCACGGTCGCGAACGGCCGCGGCACGCTGGAAGGCAAGGTCGGCTGGCGCGGCGGCCCGACCGCCATCGATTACCCGTCGCTCGACGGCCGGCTCGCCATCGATCTCGCCCACGGCCAAATCCTCAAGGTCGATCCGGGTGCGGCCAAGCTGCTCGGCGTGCTGAGCCTGCAAGGGCTGGCGCGCTTCCTGACGCTCGATTTCCGCGACGTGATCGGCAAGGGCCTGCCGTTCGACTCGATCCAGGGCACCAGCCGGATCGACGACGGCATCGCCACCACCGACGATTTCCGCATGGTTACCGCGCCGGCGCGCGTGACCGTCAAGGGCACGGTCGATCTGGCCCACGAGACGCAGGACCTGCACGCGCACATCGCGCCGAAGGTCAGCGCCAGCGCGGCGGCGGTGGGCGCGGCCGTGATCAACCCATTGCTCGGCCTCGGCGTGCTGGCCGCCAACCTCGCACTGTCGCAAACGCTGTCCCACGCGTTCGCGTTCGACTACGCGATCACCGGCTCGTGGGCGCATCCGCGGATTCAGCGAGTGACCGGCGATCGGGGTAAGATGATCCGCACGCCCGACGGCGAAGCCCAGCGCTGATGCGCCGCGCCGCCACCGGGCCGCACCCTTTTTACTCCTCGACGAAGCTTCCTCGATGACCGACCGACCCGATCGCGTTTCCCCGTTCACGGTCGCCGCGCTGCAGATGGTCAGCACGCCCGACGTCGTCCGCAACCTCGACGAGGCCGGCCGGCTGATCGCCGAGGCGGCCGCCGACGGCGCGCAACTGGTGCTGCTGCCCGAATACTTCTGCTTCATGGGCCACCGCGATACCGACAAGCTCGCGATCGCCGAGCCCCACCCCGACGGTCCGATCCAGCGCTTCCTGGCCGACGCCGCGAAACGCCACGGCATCTGGGTGATCGGCGGCACGCTGCCGCTGGCCGCGCCGGAACCGTCGCGGGTGCTGAACACCACGCTGGTGTTCGATCCCGAGGGCCGCGAAGCGGCGCGCTACGACAAGATCCACCTGTTCAGCTTCGAGAAGGGCGAGGAATCGTTCGACGAGGCTCGCACGATCCGCCCCGGCGAGGCCGTGCAAACCTTCGACGCCCCGTTCGGCAAGGTGGGCCTGTCGGTCTGCTACGATCTGCGCTTCCCGGAGCTGTACCGCAAGCTCGGCGATTGCGCCCTGATGGTGGTGCCGTCGGCCTTCACGTACACCACCGGCCGCGCGCACTGGGAAACGCTGCTGCGCGCGCGGGCAGTCGAGAACCAGTGCTACGTGCTGGCGGCCGCGCAGGGCGGCAAGCACGAGAACGGCCGCCGCACCTGGGGCCACAGCCTGCTGATCGATCCTTGGGGCGAGATCGTCGCCGTGCGCGAGGAAGGCGCCGGCGTCGTGGCCGGCCCGCTCGACGCGGCGCGCATCGCCGAAGTTCGCCAGAGCCTGCCCGCGTGGCGGCATCGCGTGCTCGGCTGAGCGCACCGCCCCCATTACGAGACATCCCCGAGTCACCTGCTAAGAACCCCGATACCGCATGAACATCATCGAACCCGGCATCCGCAATCTCGCCCTCGCCAAGGACATCCTGCTCACGCCGTACGGCCTCGACGAATCGCTGCTCAAGCGCACGCTCGCCGACATCTTCACGCATCGCGTCGACTACGCCGACCTGTACTTCCAGGCCACGCGAAGCGAAGCCTGGAGCCTCGAGGAAGGGATCGTCAAATCGGGCAGCTTCAGCATCGACCAGGGGGTGGGCGTGCGCGCCGTGGCCGGCGACCGCACCGCATTCGCCTACTCGGACGACCTCTCGCCCGAGGCGATTCGCCAGGCGGCCTCGGCCACCAAGGCGATCGCCGCGGCAGGCGGCGGCCGGCGCAAGGTGAAGGTCGCCTCGTCGCTGACCGGCGTATCGGGACGCGATCTGTATCTGCCGTCCGATCCGCTGGCCTCGCTCGACGCCACCGCCAAGGTCAAGCTGCTGGAGCGCGTCGAGCAGATGGCGCGCGGCCGCGACCCGCGCATCACGCAGGTGATGGCGGGCCTGGCCGGCGAATACGACGTGGTGCTGGTGGCGCGCAGCGACGGCGTGCTGGCCGCCGACATCCGCCCGCTGGTGCGCGTGTCGGTCACGGTGATCGCCGAACAGAACGGCCGCCGCGAAATCGGCTCGGGCGGCGGCGGCGGCCGCTTCGACTACGGCTATTTCAGCGACGAAGTCCTGTCGAAATATGTGGACGACGCCGTGCACGCGGCGCTCGTCAACCTCGACGCACGGCCGGCCCCGGCCGGCACCATGACGGTGGTGCTCGGCTCGGGCTGGCCCGGCGTGCTGCTGCACGAAGCGATCGGCCACGGCCTGGAAGGCGACTTCAACCGCAAGGGCTCATCCGCGTTCGCCGGCCAGATCGGCGAGCGCGTCGCCGCCAAGGGCGTGACGGTGGTGGACGACGGCACGCTGCCGAACCGCCGCGGCTCGCTGAACATCGACGACGAAGGCAACCCGACGCAGTGCACCACGCTGATCGAGGACGGCATCCTGAAGGGCTACATCCAGGACACGCTCAACGCGCGCCTGATGAAGATGCCCGTCACCGGCAACGCGCGCCGCGAATCGTACGCGGCGCTGCCGATGCCGCGCATGACCAACACCTACATGCTGAACGGCGACAAGGACCCGCAGGAAATCATCGCGTCGGTCAAGAACGGCCTGTACGCGGTCAATTTCGGCGGCGGCCAGGTCGACATCACCAACGGCAAGTTCGTGTTCTCGGCCTCCGAGGCCTACATGATCGAAAACGGCAAGATCACGTACCCCGTCAAGGGCGCGACGCTGATCGGCAGCGGCCCGGAATCGCTGAAATACGTCAGCATGATCGGCAACGACATGAAGCTCGATTCGGGCGTGGGCGTGTGCGGCAAGGAAGGCCAGAGCGTGCCGGTGGGCGTCGGCCAGCCGACCCTGCGAATCGATTCGATGACGGTGGGCGGCACCGCGTAAGCCGGGCCGGATCGCATGGTGCGATGCGGCAAGCCCGCATCGCCATGCAGAATTTCCTCATTAATTCTTGATTTCGCGCGGATCATCCGCGTTTTTCACGGCCCAGGCTTGCACATCGCGTGCAGCCCGGGTATAAAGTTGCAATCCTCTGCTCGACAACACATCGAACACGCCATGTCCGCCAAGTTTTATTTTTACTTTTTTTGGTATCTCAGACCGTTGGCGGATCGAGAGGAGTGATAGCGCGTAAAGCGCGAACCGAATTCCTGAAAAGACCGCCGGCGAACCCGGCGGTTTTTTTTTGCCCCGCCGGCGTCGCTCCGGCTCCCGATGAACCACCGGCCGCCCATTCAACCCACGATATCCGCAACGGCCCGACGCAAGCCCGAACCGGCAAAGCGACACTGGAGAACATAGCCATGCCCCCGCACAACACCGACGATGTCCGTATCCGCGAATTGAAAGAACTCACGCCGCCCGCCCATCTGATCCGCGAATTCCCGTGCTCGGAAACCGTGGCCGAGCTGATCTACTCGACGCGCCGTTCGCTGCACCGGATCCTGCACGGCATGGACGACCGGCTCGTGGTGGTGATCGGCCCGTGCTCGATTCACGATACCAAGGCCGCGGTCGAATACGCGAACCAGCTCGTCGACCTGCGCCGCAAGCACAAGGACGACCTGGAAATCGTGATGCGGGTGTACTTCGAGAAGCCGCGCACGACGGTGGGCTGGAAGGGGCTGATCAACGATCCGCAACTCGACAACAGCTTCAAGATCAACGAAGGCCTGCGCACCGCGCGCGAGCTGCTGCTGCAGATCAACTCGCTGGGCCTGCCGGCCGGCACCGAATTCCTCGACATGATCAGCCCGCAGTACATCGCCGATCTGGTGTCGTGGGGCGCGATCGGCGCACGCACCACCGAATCGCAGGTGCACCGCGAGCTGGCGTCGGGCCTGTCGTGCCCGGTCGGCTTCAAGAACGGCACCGACGGCAACGTCAAGATCGCCGTGGACGCGATCAAGGCCGCTTCGCAGCCGCACCATTTCCTGTCGGTGACCAAGGGCGGCTACTCGGCGATCGTCTCGACCGCCGGCAACGAGGATTGCCACGTGATCCTGCGCGGCGGCAAGGCGCCGAACTACGACGCGGAAAGCGTGAACGCCGCCTGCGCCGATGTCGGCAAGGCCGGCCTCGCCGCGCGCCTGATGATCGACGCGAGCCACGCGAACAGCTCGAAGAAGCACGAGAACCAGATTCCCGTGTGCGCCGACATCGGCCGCCAACTGGCAGCCGGCGACGACCGCATCGTGGGCGTGATGGTGGAATCGCATCTGGTGGCAGGCCGTCAGGACCTGACGCCGGGCTGCCCGCTGACCTACGGCCAGAGCATCACCGACGCCTGCATCGGCTGGGACGACAGCGTCACGCTGCTCGACGGCCTGGCCGAAGCGGTGCGGGCGCGCCGCGTGGCGCGCGGCAGCGGCAACTGAGGCGCGCAGGCGGGGCTGGCGGGGCGTGTCTGAAGCGCCGCCGCCAGGCCGCTGAATCGCCGAACCGCTGAAATACACACATCGCCCGGGAACATCAAGGCTCCCGGGCGATGTCGTTTACCGCGCTCGATAGGTAGTTCGGCCGATCAGTCGATCGCGCCCGAACCGAAGATTTCCGCATGCACGCGCTCACGCGCCACGCCGAGTGCCAGCAGCGCATCGCGCTGCGCGTTCATGAACGCCACCGGGCCGCAGATGTAGTAATCGGCGTCGGGCAGCACCGAGGCGCGCAACACGTCCGGCGTCAGACGCCCTTCGCGATCGTGATCGATGCCCGCGCGATCTCCGGGGCCGACGATTTCGTAGAACACCTCGCGCTTCGCATCCGGATATGCCTCGACCAGCGCATTGAGCCAGTCGCGGAACGCATGCACGCTGCCCGAACGGCAGGCGTGCACGAAGCGGATCGGCCGCGTGCCGCCCGAGGCCGCCAGCGTCGTGGCCATCGACACCATCGGCGTGATGCCGACCCCGCCCGAAATCAGCACGACCGGCTTGCCGGCCTCGCGCGACAGCGTGAAATCGCCGGCCGGCGCCGTCACCTCGACGATCGCGCCCACCTCCACCCCGTCGTGCAGTTGCACCGAGATCTTGCCGGCCGGCACCGCCGGCTCGCTGCCCGCGGCGCGCCCGGCCTCGCGCTTCACCGAAATCCGCAGCCACTTGCCGTTCGGCGCGTCCGACAGGCTGTACTGGCGCGGCTGATCGACGCCGAGATCGCCCACATGGCGCTTGATCGACACGAACTGGCCCGGCTCGAACTTCGGCGCCGCGCCGCCGTCGGTCGGCTCCAGATAGAACGAGGTGATTTCGTCGCTTTCGCGCTCCTTGCGCGCGACGCGGAACGGGCGATAGCCGCTCCACGGCGCAGCGTCGTACAGCTTTGCCTCGACGCCGATCAGCAGCTCCGCGAGCTGCGCGTAGGCCGCCTGCCAGGCCGCGACCGTGTCCGCATCGACGGCATCGCCGAGCACCTCGACGACCGACGCCAGCAGATGCTCGCCGACGATCGGATAGTGTTCGGGCCGGATCGCCAGGCTCACGTGCTTCTGCGCGATGCGCGACACGGCGCTGCCGAGCACGGCGAGGTTGTCGATGTTCGCCGCGTACGCGTACACCGCCTTCGCCAGCGCCTCCGGCTGCCCGCCGCCCGCGGTCTGGTGGGTCTGGTTGAACAGGTTCCGCACTTCCGGGCGGTGCTTGAACATCCGCTGGTAGAAGTGCTGCGTGATGGTCGTGCCGTGGGCGGCAAGAACGGGAGCGGTGGCCTTGACCCGGGCCATCTGATCGGCGGTGAGCGTCGTCATGCGTGTTCTCCATGGGGGTTGTTCTTAAAAGATGCACAAACAATACATCTTTAAGAACCGCACGTCGACATGGACAAATTGACGCATCGCTTCCATCGATAACGATCGAAGCGATCGTGCCCTCATTCGGGCCGGCCACGCTCCCACAGCACGTCGCTGCCGCCGGCCGCGCGGTTCAGCACGCGCGCCAGCACGAACAGCAGATCGGAGAGCCGGTTCACGTAGCGGCGCGGCGTGGCCTCGACCGCTTCGGCCGCCCCCAGCGCGACGATCGATCGCTCGGCGCGCCGGCACACGGTGCGGCAGACATGCGCGAGCGCCGCCGTGCGCGCGCCGCCCGGCAGGATGAACTCCTTGAGCGGCGGCAGTTGCGCGTTGTAGTGCGCGAGCCAGTCGTCGAGCCGGACCAGATGCGCGTCGGTCATCGCCACATGGCCCGGGATGCACAGCTCGCCGCCCAGGTCGAACAGATCGTGCTGGATCGCCGACAGCGCGCCGCGAATATCTTCCGGCAACGGCTCGGCCAGCAGCACGCCAAGCTGCGAATTGAGTTCGTCGACGTCGCCGATCGCAGCGATCCGCGCCGCGTCCTTGGCGACGCGGCTGCCGTCGCCCAGGCCCGTGGTGCCGTCGTCGCCGGTGCGGGTTGCAATCTTGCTCAGGCGGTTGCCCATGGTTCGATCCTCGTCGTGTGCGGGCGCGCGGCGCGGCCCGGCCGGTGATGTGACAGCGCGGCGACCGTGCCCTTCCCCGCCACGGAGAAAGGCCGGCGCACGCGCGCGAACGCCGATTATCCCAGCGGCGGCCCCGCTCAAGGCGACGGCCTTTGCGCGTAGAATGATTTCCCCATCGTCGCACCGGCGCACGTCTTGCCGGCCCGCGACTGCACGCCCCCACAAGCCGTTCCAGGAGACACGCGTGAACCATCCCGCCCCGCCGGCGTCGCTGCGCCGTCCGTTCCCCGATGCGCTGCGCGACGCGCTGGCCGCTGCGTTCGGCGAGCGCCTGTCCACCTCCGAAGCCGTGCGCACCCATCACGGCCGCGACGAATCCCCGTTCGACCCCGAGCTGCCCGACGCCGTGGTGTTCGCGCAAAGCGCCGATGAAGTGCGCACCGTGGTCGCGCTCTGCGCGCAACATGGCGTGCCGCTGATTCCGTACGGCGCCGGCTCCTCGCTCGAAGGCCATCTGCTGGCGGTGCGCGGCGGCGTCTCGCTCGATGTCTCGCGCATGAACCGCGTGCTGTCGATCGATGCCGACGACCTGACCGTCACGGTCGAGCCGGGCATCACGCGCAAGGCGCTCAATGAAACGCTGCGCGACACCGGCCTGTTCTTCCCGATCGATCCGGGCGCCGACGCCAGCATCGGCGGCATGGCCGCCACCCGCGCCTCGGGCACCAATGCCGTGCGCTACGGCACGATGCGCGAGAACGTGCTGGGCCTGAACGCCGTGCTGGCCGACGGCCGCCTCATCAAGACCGGCAGCCGCGCGCGCAAATCGTCGGCCGGCTACGACCTGACGCGCCTGCTGGTCGGCTCCGAAGGCACGCTCGGCGTGATCACCGAGATCACGCTGCGCCTGCATCCGCTGCCCGAGGCGGTATCGGCCGCCACCTGCACGTTTCCGTCGATGGGCGACGCGGTACGCAGCGTGATCGAAACCATCCAGACCGGCGTGCCGATCGCGCGCGTCGAGTTCATCGATGCGCTCGGCATCCGCGCCATCAATCGCCACTCGAACCTGACGCTCGCCGAAGCGCCGACGCTGTTCTTCGAATTCCACGGCACCGAGGCCGGCGTGCGCGAACAGGCCGAACGCGTGCAGGAACTCGCCGCGCAGAACGGCGGCCAGGGCTTCGAATGGGCCACCCGCCCCGAAGACCGCACGCGGCTCTGGTCGGCACGGCACAACGCGTTCTTCGGCATGCTGCAACTGAAGCCCGGCTGCCGCGCCGTGACCACCGACGTGTGCGTGCCGATCTCGCGCCTGGCCGCCTGCGTCGAGGAAACCGAGGTCGACCTGCGCGCCTCCACGCTGCCCTGCCCGATCGTCGGGCATGTGGGCGACGGCAATTTCCACGTCGCGATCCTGATCGATCCCGCCCGTCCCGAGGAATTGCAGGAAGCCGAGCGGATCAACGAGCGAATCGTCGAACGCGCGCTGCGCATGGGCGGCACCTGCACCGGCGAGCACGGCGTGGGCCTGCACAAGATGCGCTTCCTCACGGCCGAGCACGGCGAGAACGCGATCGACGCGATGCGCGCCATCAAGCTCGCGCTCGATCCGCACAACCTGATGAATCCCGGCAAGATCTTCAGCCTCGACGCATGAGGCGCACGGCGGCGCGCGGGCAACCCGCCGCACCGCCCCTCAAGACCGAGCACGACACGAAACGGCCGACCACGGCCGCCGCCGCCCCAGGAGGAGACATGAACGCCAACACCGACGCGCAGGCCGCCGCCACCGCGAGCGCCGAACCCCCGCCGCTCGGCCCGGCCGCGCGCGCGCAGCGCCAGCGCGAGGTGGTGCAGGCGCTGATGGCCGTGCTGCCGACCCACTGCCTGCTCCATCGCGACGAAGATACCGCCGCCTACGAATGCGACGGCCTGGCCGCCTACCGGCGCCTGCCGCTGGCCGTGGCGCTGCCCGAAACCGAATCGCAGGTGCAGCGGATCGTGCAGATCTGCCGCCGCCTGAACGTGCCGATCGTGCCGCGCGGCGCGGGCACCAGCCTGTCGGGCGGCGCGCTGCCGAACCAGCACGGCATCGTGGTGTCGCTGGCGCGCTTCACGCGCATCGTCGAGGTCGATTCGTACGCACGCACGGCCACCGTGCAGCCCGGCGTGCGCAACCTGGCGATTTCGGAGGCGGCCGCGCCGTACGGCCTCTATTACGCACCCGATCCGTCGTCGCAGATCGCCTGCACGATCGGCGGCAACGTCGCCGAGAACTCGGGCGGCGTGCACTGCCTCAAGTACGGGCTGACCGTGCACAACGTGCTGCGCGTGCGCGCCGTGACGATCGACGGCGACGTGGTGGAATTCGGCTCGCTCGCGCTCGACACGCCGGGCCTCGACCTGCTGGCCATCATGATCGGCAGCGAGGGCATGTTCGCGATCGTCACCGAGATCACCGTCAAGCTGATCCCCAAGCCGCAGGCCGCGCAACTGGTGATGGCCAGCTTCGACGACGTCGTGAAGGGCGGCGAGGCGGTGGCCGCGATCATCGCCGCGGGCATCGTGCCGGCCGGGCTGGAGATGATGGACAAGCCCGCCACGCAAGCCGTCGAAACCTTCACGCAGGCCGGCTACGACCTCGACGCGGCCGCGATCCTGCTCTGCGAATCGGACGGCACGCCCGACGAGGTCGCCGAGGAAATCGCGCGCGTGACGGCCGTGCTGAAGGCCAGCGGCGCGACGCGCATCCAGGTGTCGCGCTCGGAGAGCGAGCGGCTGCGTTTCTGGTCGGGCCGCAAGAACGCGTTCCCGGCCGCCGGCCGCATCTCGCCCGATTACTACTGCATGGACGGCACCGTGCCGCGCCGCGCGATCGGCCCGCTGCTCGCGCGCATCGAGCAGATGGAAACGCGCTACGGGCTGCGCTGCATCAACGTGTTCCATGCGGGCGACGGCAACATGCACCCGCTGATCCTGTTCAACGCCAACGAGCCGGACGAGCTGCACCGCGCCGAGCTGTTCGGCGCCGACATCCTCGAAAGCTGCGTGGAACTGGGCGGCACGGTGACGGGCGAGCACGGCGTCGGCGTCGAAAAGCTCAATTCGATGTGCGTCCAGTTCTCGCCGGAGGAGCGCGACACGTTCTTCGCCGTCAAGCGCGCGTTCGATCCGGCCAACCTGCTGAACCCCGACAAGGGCATCCCGAGCCGCGCGCGCTGCGCCGAATACGGTCGCATGCACGTGCGCGGCGGGTTGCTGCCGCACCCCGATCTGCCGCGTTTCTGAGCCGCCGCGCGCGCGTTCAGGCGCACCGGCAGCGCGCTTGCCGGCAAGGCGCCGGCCTCGCCGGGCGGCCTTTCCGAGATACCCGGCGCGGCTGCCGGGCCGCGCGTCTCTAGGGACTTCGCCCGACTGTCGGCGCGCATGGCGTCGGTACAATCGACACAGAACAAACCTGGGAGGAGCCGGCACCGGATGGAACAGGACGACATCGTCGCGCACTGGGCCGAGCGCATTCGCGCGGCGGGCGCAGCAGGCCACGGCCTGCGGATTCGCGGCGGCGGCACCAAGGATTGGTATGGCCACGCGGTCGACGGCGAACTGCTCGACACGCGCGCCTGGCGCGGCATCGTCGCCTACGATCCGGCCGAACTGGTCGTCACCGCGCGCGCCGGCACCCCGCTGCACGAGATCGAGGCCGAACTCGCCGCCCACAACCAGATGCTGCCGTTCGAGCCGCCCCACTTCGGCCCGCAGGCCAGCTTCGGCGGCGCGATCGCGGCCGGGCTGTCGGGGCCGCGCCGCGCCAGCGCCGGCGCGGTGCGCGATTTCGTGCTCGGCGTGACGCTGATGAACGGCCGCGGCAACGTGCTGCGCTTCGGCGGCCAGGTCGTCAAGAACGTGGCCGGCTACGACGTCGCGCGCCTGATGGCGGGCTCGCTCGGCACGCTCGGGCTGATGCTCGACCTGTCGGTCAAGGTGCTGCCGCGCCCGGTCGCCGAACTGACCGTCAAGTTCGAGATGAGCGCCACCGACGCCGTGCGCAAGCTCAACGAATGGTCGGGCCACCCGTTTCCGCTCAGCGCAAGCGCCTGGCGGTTCGGCACGCTGGTGCTGCGGCTGTCGGGCGCCGAGGCGGCCGTCAAGTCGGCCAAGACCATGCTCGGCGGCGAGGCGGTCGACGCGGTCGAGGCCCAGCGCTTCTGGGAAGGCGTGCGCGAGCAGAACGATCCGTTCTTCAACGCGCTCGCGCCAGGCCAGGCGCTGTGGCGGCTGTCGCTGCCGTCGATCACCGAACCGCTGCATCTGCCCGGCTCGCAGATGATGGAATGGGGCGGCGCGCAGCGCTGGTGGATCACCGACGCCGACGCCACCGCGGTGCGCATGAGCGCCAAGCAGGCCGGCGGCCACGCCACGCTGTTCCGCGCCGCCACCGGCTACGCGCAGGGCGTGCCCGTGTTCACGCCGCTCGCCACGCCGCTGCTGGCGATCCACCGCAGCCTGAAAACCGCCTTCGATCCGGACCGGGTGTTCAACCGCGGCCGGCTCTACCCCGATCTCTGAGCCGCTCATGCAGACGAATCTCGCCGATTTCATTCGCGGCACGCCCGATGGCGACGAAGCCGAATCGATCCTGCGCAAGTGCGTGCATTGCGGCTTCTGCACGGCGACCTGCCCGACCTATCAACTGCTCGGCGACGAACTCGACGGCCCGCGCGGGCGCATCTACCTGATCAAGCAGATGCTGGAGGGCGCGCCCGTCACGCGCAGCACCCAGCAGCATCTCGACCGCTGCCTGACCTGCCGCAGTTGCGAAAGCACCTGCCCGTCGGGCGTGCAATACGGGCGGCTCGTCGAAATCGGCCGCCAGCAACTCGAAACACGCGTGCCGCGCACGCTGTCGCAGCGCCTGATGCGGCGCGCGCTCGCGAGCTTCGTGCCGAACGGCGCGCTATTCGGGCCGGCCATGCGGCTCGGCCAGCAGATCCGCCCGCTGTTGCCGCGCCAGTTGCGCGACAAGGTGCCGCTGCGCACGCGGCCGCTCGCGTGGCCCACCGCGCGGCATCCGCGCAAGATGCTGATGCTGGCCGGCTGCGTGCAACCCAGCATGATGCCGAACGTCAACATCGCCACGGCGCGCGTGCTCGACGCACTCGGCATCGAAACCGTGGTTGCGCCCGAAGCCGGCTGCTGCGGCGCGATCCGGCTGCACCTGAACTACCGCGACGAGGCGCGGGCCGACGCGCGCCGCAATATCGACGCGTGGTGGCCCGCCATCGAGGCCGGCGCCGAGGCGATCGTCATGAACGCGAGCGGCTGCGGCGCAACCGTGCTCGACTACGCGCACCTGCTGCGCGACGATCCGGCCTATGCCGACAAGGCGCGGCGCGTGGTCGAGCTGACGCACGACATCTCCGAATTGCTGGCCGGCTTCGAGGCGCGGCTCGTCGCGCTCGCGAAACGGCGCGGCATGCAGCCCGTCGCCTATCACCCGCCCTGTACGCTCCAGCACGGCCAGCAATCGCGCGGCAAGGTCGAGCGGCTGCTCGGCGCGCTCGGCGTGGACCTGCGCGTGCCGACCGACAGCCACCTGTGCTGCGGATCGGCCGGCACCTATTCGCTGACCCAACCCTCGCTGTCCTACAAACTGCGCCGCCGCAAGCTCGCCCGGCTCGGCGAGCTCGATGCGCACCTGATCGTGTCGGGCAACGTCGGCTGCATCTCGCATCTGCAAAGCGGCACCAGCACGCCCGTCATGCACTGGATCCAGCTCGTCGAGCAGTTGATCGACGACTGACGCCTGCGCCCGCGGCGCGATCCGTATAATGAGGCGCGCTGCCTCCGGGCGGCAGCGCATCGTTTCCGTTTGCGCTGTTTGTACGCCTTCGTCCGCCTCTTCGTCCGTCTTCCGCCGCGTATGTCCGATCTCGCCGCCAGCCTCGCTTCCGTTCACCGCCGCATCGACGACGCGGCCCGTTCCGCCGGGCGCGCGCCCGGCGACGTGGCGCTGCTCGCAGTGTCCAAGACCTTCCCCGCCGACGCCGTGCGCGACGCGCACGCGGCCGGCCAGCGCGCGTTCGGCGAAAACTACGTGCAGGAGTCGCTCGACAAGATCGCCGCGCTCGCCGCGCTGCGCGACACGCTCGAATGGCATTTCATCGGCCCGCTGCAATCGAACAAGACGCGCCCGGTGGCCGAGCAATTCGACTGGGTGCATTCGGTCGACCGCCTGAAGATCGCGCAACGGCTGGCCGAGCAGCGGCCCGCGCACCTGCCGCCGCTGAACGTGTGCGTGCAGGTCAACGTCAGCGGCGAGGCCAGCAAGAGCGGCGTCGAGCCGGCCGAGGCGGCCGCGCTCGCGCGCGCGGTGGCGGCGCTGCCGTCGCTGCGGCTGCGCGGGCTGATGGCGATTCCCGAGCCGGCCGGCGATCTCGACGCGCAGCGCGCGCCGCACCGGCGGCTGCGCGAACTGTTCGATACGCTGAACGCGGGCGGGCTGGCGCTCGATACTTTATCGATGGGCATGTCGGCCGACCTCGAGGCAGCCGTGCTCGAAGGCGCCACGCTGGTGCGCGTCGGCACCGCGATCTTCGGCGCGCGCGACTATTCCACGCCGCGCGCCGCCTGAGCTTCCGAACCTTTCCTCACTCGCACTCATCATGAAAATTGCATTCATCGGCGGCGGCAACATGGCGGCCGCGCTGATCGGCGGGATCGTCAAGCGCGGCACTGCGGCTCCCGCCGACATCTACGTGATCGACCCCAACGACAGCACCCGCCAGCGCCTGCGCGACACCTCGGGCGTGCAGACCGGCGAGGCGATCGACGCCACGCTGGCCGGCTACGACGCGATCGTGCTGGCGGTCAAGCCGCAGGTGCTGAGCGACGTCGCGAAGGCGCTCGCGCCGCACGCGGGCCGCGCGCTCGTGATCAGCATCGCGGCCGGCATCCGCGCCACCGATCTGTCGCGCTGGCTCGGCGGCAACACGCGCATCGTGCGCACCATGCCGAACACGCCGGCCCTGGTCGGGATGGGCGTGACGGGCCTGGCGGCGCTGCCCGGCGTCGATGCGGCCGGCCGCGAGCTGGCCTCGGCCGTGCTCGGCGCAGTGGGCGATACCGTGTGGTTCGACGACGAATCGAAGCTCGACGCCGTCACCGCGATCTCGGGCAGCGGCCCGGCCTACGTGTTCTATTTCATCGAGGCGCTGCAGGAAGCCGCGCGCCAACTCGGCATGAACGACGGACAGGGCCGCGCGCTGGCCGTGGCCACCTTCACCGGCGCCGCGCAACTGGCCGCGCAATCGGGCGAGCCGGCCGCCGTGCTGCGCGAGCGCGTGACCTCGAAGGGCGGCACGACCGCCGCCGCGCTGGCCGCGTTCGACGCCCAGCAACTGAAGGATGCGATCGTGCGCGGCGTGCTGGCCGCCGATGCGCGCGCCAAGGAACTCGGCGACGAGCTGGGCCAGGCCTGACGCGCGAAACAGCGTCATCAACGAAAAAAGCGACCTCGACGGTCGCTTTTTTCTTGGCGGCTGCGGTGCGCGGCCGGGCTCAGGCGCCGGCCAGCGCGTAATGCAGCGCGATGCCCGCGAACAGCGCGCCGCCGAGCCAGTTGTTGTGGCGGAACGCAGCGAAGCACTTCATGCGGTCGCGATCCTTGATCAGCGTGTAGTGGTAGACGGCGCAGCCGGCCGCCACCGCCCAGCCGAGCCAGAATACCGGCCCGAAATGCTCGACCATGCCGATCCACACGTAGATCGCGAACATCGCCGCATAGCAGAACATGATCGCGATCACGTCGTACTGGCCGAACGTGATCGCGGAGGTGCGCATGCCGATGCGCAGGTCGTCGTCGCGATCGACCATCGCGTAGGCCGTGTCGTAGGCCACCGACCAGAACACGTTGGCGATCAGCATGACCCAGGCGATCGGGGGCACCGTGTCCTGCACGGCCGCGAACGCCATCGGAATGCCGAAGCCGAACGCGATGCCGAGATAGGCCTGCGGAATCGCGAAGAAGCGCTTCATGAACGGATAGCTGCCGGCCACGAACACGGCCACCACCGACAGCCCCTTGGTCAGGCCGTTGAGCGGCAGGATCAGCAGGAACGCCAGCAGCGCGAGCACTACGGCGATCGCGATCGCCTCCCACGCCCGGATCTTGCCCGAGGTCAGCGGCCGGTCGACGGTGCGCTTCACGTGGCGGTCGAAATCGCGGTCGGCGTAATCGTTGACCGCGCAGCCTGCCGAGCGCATCAGCAAAGTGCCGACGATGAAGATCGCGAGCAGCGAGAGCGTGGGACGACCGCCGGAGGCGATCCACAACGCGTTCAGCGTGGGCCACAGCAGCAGCAGGCTGCCGATCGGCTTGTCCATCCGGACGAGGCGCAGATACAGGGGGAAACGGGCAAACATGTCGGAATTCCGCCGCGAAAACGATGGCGGCATTGTAACGCGCGACGGCGGCCGGCCCGCGCGAGCGAGCGACCCTCCGTGGCTTGCCGCGCGCGGACGAAAAAAACCTCCCGCCGACGCGGGAGGCCTCGTGCCGCGCGAACCACCGCGCCGGCTTATTGCAGCAGCGAGCGCAGCATCCAGGCGGTCTTTTCGTGGATCTGCATGCGTTGCGTCAGCAGGTCGGCGGTCGGCTCGTCGCGGGCCGAATCGGCATCGGGGAAGATCTCGCGCGCGGTGCGCGTGACGGCTTCGTGCCCTTCCACGAGTTGGCGGATCATCTCTTCCGCGGCCGGCACGCCCGAGGCTTCCGGCACCACCGTCAGCTTCGCGAAATCGCCGTAGGTGCCCGGCGCCACCACACCCAGCGTGCGGATCCGTTCGGCCACGGCATCCACCGCGAGCCAGAGTTCGTTGTACTGCTCCTCGAACATCAGGTGCAGCGTGTTGAACATCGGCCCGGTCACGTTCCAGTGGAAATAATGGGTCTTCAGGTACAGCGAAAACGTATCGGCCAGCAGCCGCGACAGGCCGTCCGCAATCTTCTTGCGGTCCTTGTCGCCGATGCCGATGTTGATCTGCGTTGCGTTGCCTTTTTTGGCCATGTTGCTGACTCCTTGTCGATGAGTTGAACCGGCTTGAAACGCCTCGGGATCGCCCACTTGTCCTGCCTGAAATGAGCGCCCCCGAGCGCGGCTCAGTGTAGCGTAGATCGCTGCACGGGGACGGATGGCGCGGCAGGCCTCAGGCGCACCGCACCGCGCTCAGGCGCCGTTCAGATGGGCCATCGCCTGCGCCGCGAGCGTCAGCACGCCGGCGAACGTGATGGCGAAACCGAAGGTCTGGCGAAAGGCCGAGGTGGCGGCGCGGTTGACGACGGCGGTCGCGGCGGCGGCAGGCGCGGAAACGGGACGGGCGATCTGCATGATGAGTTCTCCTTCGAATCGGGAATCGGGAATCGGGTTGAGCTCAGGCGCCGAGCAGGCGGCCGGCGAAATACGCGACGGCCAGCGGGCGAAGCTGCCGGAACAGCGCTCGCGCGCGATGGGCCGTGCGTTCGGCGTCGATCTGTTGCGAGATTCGGTTCATGGCGGCTCCGGGGTTCGGCAAGCGGGATGCGAAAGACCGGCGATCCGGTCCGGGCCGGCCCATACGGCGAATCGATCACCGTTGCGCCAGCCCATGCATGCCATCCTACGGAACGCTATCGAATCAGTAAATTCAATAGAATTTATATAAACGATAGGCAAAACAAAACCGGGGCAAGCCGCACCCCGGTCAGTTCACGTCAACAGCCAGGCCGCGCTCAGTTCAGCGTGGCGGGCATGTCGAGCTTGGCCACGCCCGGCAGGGAACAGGCGGTGATCGCCTCGCTGATCGCGTCGATGGCCGGCATCCGCGTGAAGCTCTTGCGCCACACCAGCACCACGCGGCGGTCGGGCACCGGCTCGTCGAACGGCACGTAGGACAGCAGATCCGAATCGGAGTTGTTGGCCAGCGGCCCCACTTCGCCCACCGACATGCGCGGCAGCACCGTGATGCCCACCCCGCTCGCGACCATGTGGCGGATGGTTTCCAGCGACGATCCTTCGAAGGTCTTCTGGATGCCGTCTGCCGTTTGCGAGAAGTGCATCAGCTCGGGGCACACGCCGAGCACGTGATCGCGGAAGCAATGGCCGTTGCCGAGCAGCAGCATGGTTTCCTGCTTGAGGTCGGCGGCGTCGATCTTGCGGCGCTTCGACCACGGATGGCTCGACGGCAGCGCGACCACGAACGGCTCGTCGTACAGCGGACGCACCATCAGGCCCGTTTCGGGGAACGGCAGCGCCATGATGGCCGCGTCGATCTCGCCCTGCTTGAGCAATTCGAGCAGCTTCAGCGTGTAGTTTTCCTGCAGCATCAGCGGCATCTGCGGCACACGATGGATCATCTGCTTGACCAGCGTGGGCAGCAGGTACGGCCCGATCGTGTAGATCACGCCCAGACGGAACGGACCGACCAGCGGATCCTTGCCCTGCTTGGCGATTTCCTTGATGGCGAAGGTCTGTTCGAGCACGCGCTGCGCTTGCGTGACGATCTGGTCGCCGATCGGCGTCACGCTCACTTCGCTCGCGCCGCGCTCGAAAATCTGCACGTTCAGCTCGTCCTCGAGCTTCTTGATCGCAACCGACAGCGTCGGCTGGCTCACGAAGCACGCTTCGGCCGCACGGCCGAAATGCCGCTCGCGGGCGACGGCGACGATGTACTTCAGTTCAGTAAGCGTCATTTAGGTCAATCACGGGGATGCAAACGATAGTTTTAATTTATACACCGGATAGCGCGGTTTCGCCAGCGTTCTTCGCGGCAATAGCTCACGCCCCATTTAATGTCGGCGGGAAACCAAGCCGAACAGCGCCCGCCAACGCATGCGCCGCCAGACCGGCCAGCCTGGTTCGCTGCATGTCGGGCGGATTTCAGGCGAACGTCAGGCCTTCAGGAATTGCTCGCGGGCGCCGAGCCAGCGCGCGAGATGCTGCGTGACGACATCGGGATAATGCGCGATCAGTGCAGCCGCCGCTTCGCGTGCCGGGTCGATCAGCCAACCGTCGAGTTCCAGGTCGGCGAAGCGCAGCATGGCCGCGCCCGATTGCCGCGCCCCGAGAAATTCGCCGGGGCCGCGAATTTCGAGATCGCGGCGGGCGATCTCGAAGCCGTCGTTGGTTTCGCGCATGGTCTTGAGCCGCGCGCGGCCGGCGATCGACAGCGGGCCACTGTACATCAGCACGCAGGCCGACGCCGCCGTGCCGCGCCCGACCCGGCCGCGCAACTGGTGCAATTGCGCCAGGCCGAAACGCTCCGCGTGCTCGATCACCATCAGCGATGCGTTCGGCACGTCCACGCCCACTTCGATCACCGTGGTCGCCACCAGCAACTGCACCTCGTTACGCGAGAACGCCTCCATCACGGTGGCCTTCTCCAGCGGCGACAACCTGCCATGCACCAGCCCGACGTTGATGCCGGGCAGCGCCGCCGCGAGCGTCTCGTAGGTCTCGACGGCCGTCTGCAACTGCAGCGTCTCGCTTTCCTCGATCAGCGGGCAGACCCAGTACACCTGCCGCCCGCCGAGCGCCGCGTCGCTCACGCGGCCGATCACCTCGGCCCGGCGCGCGTCGGCCACCAGCTTGGTGACGATCGGCGTGCGGCCGGGCGGCAGCTCGTCGATGGTCGACACTTCGAGATCGGCGTAATAGGTCATCGCCAGCGTGCGCGGGATCGGCGTGGCCGACATCATCAACTGATGCGGCTGGAAGCCGGCCGGGCCGCCGGCCTTGGCGCGCAGCGCGAGCCGCTGCGCCACGCCGAAGCGGTGCTGTTCGTCGACGATCACGAGGCCGAGCCGCTTGAATTCGACGGTGTCCTGGATGATCGCGTGGGTGCCGATCACGAGCTGCGCGGTGCCGAGCGCCGCCGCCTCGATCGCCGAACGCTTCTCCTTCGCCTTCAGGCTGCCGGCCAGCCAGGCCACCGTCACGCCGAGCGGTTCGAGCCAGCCGCGCAGCTTGCGCGCGTGCTGCTCGGCCAGGATTTCGGTCGGCGCCATCAGCGCGGCCTGGTAGCCGGCGTCGATCGCCTGCGCGGCGGCCAGCGCCGCGACCACCGTCTTGCCGCTGCCGACGTCGCCCTGCAGCAGCCGCGACATCGGGTGCGGCATGGTCAGATCGGTGGCGATTTCATCGACCACGCGCGTTTGCGCCTGCGTCAGCGAGAACGGCAGCGCCGCCAGCAAGCGCGCGACCAGCGAGCCGGCATCGGCGGAGGTGCTGCGCGGCATGGCGGGCGCCGCGCGCGTGCGGCGCTCCTCGTGGGCGCGCTTGAGCGACAGCTGCTGCGCGAGCAGTTCGTCGAACTTGATGCGGGTCCAGGCCGGATGCGTGCCGTCGATCAGCGCCGTTTCGTCCGATTCGACGCCGGGGTGATGCAACTGGCGCACCGCCTCGGCCAGCGCCGGCACGCCGAGCGGCCGCAGGTACGCGGCCTCGACGTCGGGCGGCAGCAACTCGGGCAGCGGCGTGCGCGTGAGCGCGTTGTCGATCGCCTTGCGCAGGTAGGCCTGCGACACCCCGGCCGTGCTCGGATAGACCGGCGTGAGCACCTGCAGCAGCGGCGTATCCTCGTCGACCACGCGCACCGCCGGATGCACGATCTCCAGCCCGAAGAAGCCGCCGCGGATGTCGCCGCGCACGCGCAGCCGCTGGCCGACCGCCATCTGCTTGACCTGCGAGCCGTAGAAATTGAGGAAGCGCAGCACCAGCTCGTCGCCGGCGTCGTCGCGCAGGCGCACCAGCAACTGGCGGCGCGGCCGGAACGCGACCTCGTTGTCGTACACCACGCCTTCGGTCTGCGCGATCTCGCCGGGCAGCAGTTCGCGGATCGGCGTCAGCGTGGTTTCGTCCTCGTAGCGCATCGGCAGATGCAGCACGAGATCGATCGAGCGCGTGAGGCCGAGCTTGGCGAGCTTGTCGGCGGTCTTGACGAGCTTAGGTGCGGCCTTCGTGGCTTTGGCGCCCTTGGCGGGTTTGCCGTGCGCGGCGTCGCCCGCATCGCCGGGTTCGCCCGCATCGCCATCGGCCGGCACGGCCTTCTTGCGCCCGCGCCGGGCCGGCAGCGGTGCGGCGTCGCCGTCGGCGGATGGGACGATTTCCTCGGTTTCGCCGGCCTCGGCGCGCCCCATGTCGGCCGCCGCAACGGCCGGTGCGGCGAGCCGCCCGTCGGCGCCGCGCCGCGGCGTGCGGGCGCGCGGCGCGGGCTGCGCCTCGTCGTGCGTGGGCGGATTGCCGGAATCGGCATCGGCGGCGGCATCGACGGAAACGGAGCGGCGGGCGGGTACAGGCATCGGATCGGGATTTCGCAAGGGACAAGCAAGTACAATAACGGCTTTGACGTCGCCCGACCGGGCGGCGCCCGCGAGCCGCGCGACCCCGCCATCATAGCGGCTCGCGTCGGCGATGACGCGGCTCCCGCGCCGCTTCGCCCCCATTTCTCATGTTCAAGCTTTCCGATTTCGATTTCGATCTGCCGCCCGAGCTGATCGCGCAAACGGCGCTCGCCGAGCGCAGCGCGAGCCGCCTGCTCGAGGTGGACGGCAGCGCCAGCCCGGCGCGCCTCACCGACCGCCGCTTCACCGAGCTGCCCGACTGCATCGGCGCGGGCGACCTGCTCGTGTTCAACGACACCAAGGTGCTGAAGGCCCGCTTCTTTGGCCAGAAGGCCAGCGGCGGCCGCATCGAGGTGCTGGTCGAGCGCATCACCGGCCCGCGTACGGCGCTGGCGCAGATCCGCGCCAGCAAGAGCCCCGTGACCGGCACCACGCTGCGGCTGGCCGATGCGTTCGACGTCACCGTCGGCGAGCGCATCGAGCCGTTCTTCACGCTGCACTTCCCCGAGGATTGCCTGACGCTGATCGAGCAGCACGGCCGCCTGCCGCTGCCGCCGTATATCGAGCACGATCCCGACGCGACCGACGAAACGCGTTACCAGACCGTGTTCGCCAGCAACCCCGGCGCGGTCGCCGCGCCCACCGCCGGCCTGCATTTCGACGACGCGCTGCTCGCCACGCTGCGCGCGCGCGGCGTGGAAACCGCCACGCTCACGCTGCACGTGGGCGCGGGCACGTTCCAGCCGGTGCGCGTCGACGATATCGCCGAGCACAAGATGCACAGCGAGTGGTACGAACTGACCGACGCGCTGGTCGCGCAGATCGCCGCCACGCGTGCACGCGGCGGCCGCGTGATCGCGGTCGGCACCACCTCGATGCGCGCGCTCGAAGCGGCCGCGCGCGACGCCGAAGCCGCGGGCCGCCCGCTCGCGGCCACCCGCGCCGAAACCGACATCTTCATCACGCCCGGCTACCGCTTCCGCGTGGTGGACCGGCTCGTGACGAATTTCCACCTGCCGAAGTCGACGCTGCTGATGCTGGTGTCGGCATTCGCGGGCGTCGAGACGATCCGCGAGGTATACCGCCACGCGATCGCCGAGCGTTACCGCTTCTTCAGCTACGGCGACGCGATGCTGCTGACGCGCCGCGAGCCCGAATAAGCCTGCCTTTCCTCATGAAAATTCGCCGTGGCGCATTCCGCCGCGGCGCCGCTAACGCGCGCCGAACTGTTCTTCGGTAGCCAAGGAGTCCCGCGATGACCGATCGCCAACCGGAACCCGTGCAATCGCACGTCCCGCCCGAGAACGGGCTCGAATTCGAACTGCTCGCCACCGACGGCCACGCCCGCCGCGGCCGCGTCACGCTGAACCACGGCGTGGTCGAGACGCCGATCTTCATGCCGGTGGGCACCTACGGCACCGTGAAGGCGGTGCAGCCGCGCGAGCTGCACGAGATGCACGCGCAGATCATCCTCGGCAACACGTTCCACCTGTGGCTGCGCCCGGGCCTGGAAACCATCGCCGCGCACGGCGGCCTGCACCGCTTCATGGGCTGGAACAAGCCGATCCTGACCGATTCGGGCGGCTTCCAGGTGTTCTCGCTCGGCGATCTGCGCAAGATCACCGAGGACGGCGTGACGTTCGCGTCGCCGATCAACGGCGACAAGCTGTTCCTGTCGCCGGAAGTGTCGATGCAGATCCAGAAGGTGCTGAATTCGGACGTCGTCATGCAGTTCGACGAATGCACGCCGTACGCCACCGACAACGTGCCGACCACCCACAAGGAAGCGGCCGAATCGATGCGCATGTCGATGCGCTGGGCCAAGCGCTCGCTGAACGAATTCAACGCGCTCGGCAACCCGAACGCGCTGTTCGGCATCGTGCAGGGCGGCATGTTCGAGGATCTGCGCGACGAATCGCTGGCCGGCCTGGCCGAGCTCGATTTCCACGGCTATGCGATCGGCGGGCTGTCGGTCGGCGAGCCGAAGGAAGACATGATGCGCGTGCTGCGGCACACCGGCCCGAAGCTGCCGGCGCACAAGCCGCATTACCTGATGGGCGTGGGCACGCCGGAAGATCTGGTGGAAGGCGTGGCGAACGGCATCGACATGTTCGATTGCGTGATGCCCACCCGCAATGCGCGCAACGGCTGGCTGTTCACGCGCTTCGGCGACGTGAAGATCCGCAACGCCACCCACAAGCATTCGCTGAAGCCGCTCGACGAAAGCTGCACGTGCTACACCTGCCGAAATTTCACGCGCGGCTACCTGCACCACCTGCACCGCGTCGGCGAAATCCTCGGCGCGCAGTTGAACACGATCCACAACCTGCATTACTACCTGACGCTGATGAGCGAGATCCGCGAAGCGATCGAAACCGGCACGTTCGACGCGTTTCGCGCCCGTTTCGCGGCCGATCGGGCGCGCGGCGTCGAGCAGCGCGAGTAGCGCCGGCAGGTGCGCCGGGGCGGCCGCGCGGCCCGAAACGCGTGGCGCGCGGCGTTCGTCACACCGGTGTCGAACGATGCGGCGATCCTTGGGGATTGCATTTTTCGCACGCATCGCCCAACCGGCACATTACAATCGCCTTTCGCAAAACACGCTCATGCGCCCCGATTCGGCTTAATTGCTTGATCCAAAAGCGCATTTGCTGTGATGTCGCGGTTTTCGCCGGTGGTAGAATACCCGGCTATTTTTCTGATTTTCCCCAACGGAGAGACCAAGGTGTCGTTCATTTCCAATGCATTCGCGCAAGGTACCGGCGGTGGCGCCGAATCGAGCCTGATGAGCTTTCTGCCGCTCGTCCTGATGTTCGCGGTGCTCTACTTCATCATGATTCGTCCGCAGATGAAGCGACAGAAAGAGCATCGCAACATGCTCTCGGCCATGGCCAAGGGCGACGAGGTCGTGACGAACGGCGGCCTGGTCGGCAAGGTCACGAAGGTCGGCGAAGCCTATGTCGGCGTCGAAGTGTCGGAAGGCACCGAGATCACGGTGCAGAAGTCGGCCGTGACGACGATCCTGCCGAAGGGCACGATCAAGTCGCTGTAAGAGGTACACCGAGCGTCCGGCATCCGGGCCGGCCCGCGTCATGAAGCGCGGGCGGCACGGCGGCCGGACGCGACGCTTTTCAAGCCAACTTTCCCGTTCGGCCCCCTCATGAATCGTTACCCAATCTGGAAATATGTCGTGATGGTCGTCGCGCTCGCGATCGGCCTTCTGTACACATTGCCCAACTTCTACGGCGAAGCGCCGGCGGTGCAGGTGTCGAGCGGCAAGGCCACGGTCAAGATCGACACGGGCACGCTGTCCGATGTGCAAACCGCCCTCGCGGGCGCGAAGATCACGCCGGACGACATCACCTTCGACAATTCGGCGAGCAACGCGAACATCCGCGTGCGCCTGAAGGACACCGACACCCAGCTTCGCGTCAAGGATCTCTTGCAGACGGCGCTCAACAGCGACCCGAGCGATCCGCAGTACGTCGTCGCCCTGAACCTGCAAAGCGCCTCGCCGCGCTGGCTGACCGCCCTGCACGCGCTGCCGATGTACCTCGGCCTCGATCTGCGCGGCGGCGTGCACTTCCTGTTGCAGGTCGACATGAACGGCGCGCTGACCAAGAAGCTCGATTCGGATGCCACCGACGCGCGCACGCAATTGCGCGACAAGGGCGTGCGCGACGGCGGCGTGAACCGCGTCGACCTGTCGGTCGTGGCGAATTTCGCCGACCAGGACACCGCCGAACAGGCGCGTCGCCTGCTGACGGGTTCGATCACCGAACTGCAATGGGCCACCCAGCCGGGCGGCGGCGGTTACCAGGTGGTCGGCACGTTCTCGCCGGCCGTGCAGGCCGCGGTGGAAGACGCCGCGCTCAAGCAGAACCTGACCACGCTCCACAACCGCGTCAACGAACTCGGCGTGTCCGAGCCGATCCTCCAGCAGCAAGGCAAGGATCGCATCGTGGTCGAGCTGCCGGGCGTGCAGGACACGGCGAAGGCGAAGGACATCATCGGCCGCACGGCCACGCTCGAAGCGCGCCTCGCCGATCCGGTCAACCTCCATCCGAACCCCACCGACCCGGTGCCGCCGGGCGACGAGCTGTTCACGCAAGGCGCGCAGGCGCCGGTGCTGCTGCGCAAGCAGGTGATCTTCACCGGCGACCGCATCATCGACGCGTCGGCCGGCTTCGACGATCACCAGCGCCCGTCCGTCAACATCCGCCTCGACGCCGCCGGTGGCCGCTCGGTGCGCGACGTGTCACGCGAGAACATCGGCAAGCCGATGGCGATGGTGCTGTTCGAGAAGGGCAAGGGCGAGGTGCTGACGGTCGCGACGATCCAGTCCGAGCTCGGCGACCGCTTCCAGATCACCGGCCAGCCCACCTCGCAGGCCGCCACCGACCTCGCGCTGCTGCTGCGCGCCGGTTCGCTGGCCGCGCCGATGGACATCATCGAGGAACGCACGATCGGCCCGAGCCTCGGCGCCGACAACATCCGCATGGGCGTGCACTCGGTGGTGTGGGGCTTCGTCGCGATCGCGGTGTTCATGGTGCTGTACTACATGCTGTTCGGCGTGGTGTCGGTGATCGGCCTGTCGCTGAACCTGCTGCTGCTGGTGGCCGCGCTGTCGATGATGCAGGCCACGCTCACGCTGCCCGGCATCGCCGCCATCGCGCTCGCGCTCGGCATGGCGATCGACTCGAACGTGCTGATCAACGAGCGGATTCGCGAGGAACTGCGCGGCGGTGCGGCGCCTCAAGTGGCGATCCAGCAAGGCTACGCGCACGCCTGGGCGACCATTCTCGACTCGAACGTGACCACCCTGATCGCCGGTCTGGCGCTGCTCGCGTTCGGTTCGGGCCCGGTCCGCGCGTTCGCGATCGTGCACTGTATCGGCATCCTGACCTCGATGTTCTCGGCCGTGTTCTTCTCGCGCGGCCTCGTGAACCTCTGGTACGGCGGCCGCAAGAAGCTCAAGTCGGTGGCGATCGGCCAGGTCTGGAAGGCGCCGGCCGCCGAAGCCGCCGGCCTGCCGATCCTCGAGCAGGACGCCAGCACCGACACGGCCAAGGCCGTCGCCGGTTCGTCCGCCAAGGCCTCGAAGCAAGGCGCCAAGCAGGGTGCTGCGCGCGGCAATGCCAAGCCGGTGGCGCGTCGCCGCACCGGCCCCGGCGTGCCGCCGAAGACGCCCGGCTCCTCCAACTAAGCGCCGGAGAACGTACATGGAATTTTTCCGCATCCGTAAAGACATCCCGTTCATGCGGCACGCGTTGATCTTCAACGTGGTTTCGCTCGTGACGTTCCTGGCCGCCGTGTTCTTCCTCGTGCATCGCGGCCTGCACCTGTCGGTCGAATTCACCGGCGGCACGGTGCTCGAAGTGCAGTACCAGCAAGCCGCCGAACTCGAACCGGTGCGTGCCACGCTCGGCAAGCTCGGCTACGGCGACGCGCAGGTGCAGAGCTTCGGCACCTCGCGCAACGTGCTGATCCGCCTCGCGCTGAAGTCGGGCCTGACCTCGGCGCAGCAGAGCGATCAGGTGATGGCGGGCCTGAAGGCGCAAAACCCCGACGTGCAGTTGCAGCGCGTGGAGTTCGTCGGCCCGCAGGTCGGCAAGGAACTCGCCACCGACGGCCTGCTCGCGCTGGCCTGCGTGGTGATCGGCATCGTGATCTACCTGTCGTTCCGTTTCGAGTGGAAATACGCGGTGGCGGGCATCATCGCCAACCTGCACGACGTGGTGATCATTCTCGGCTTCTTCGCGTTCTTCCAGTGGGAGTTCTCGTTGTCGGTGCTGGCCGCCGTGCTCGCGGTGCTCGGCTACTCGGTCAACGAATCGGTGGTGATTTTCGACCGGATCCGCGAGACGTTCCGCCGCGAACGCAAGATGACCGTGCAGGAAGTGATCAACCACGCCATCACCAGCACGATGTCGCGCACGATCATCACCCACACGTCGACCGAAATGATGGTGCTGTCGATGTTCTTCTTCGGCGGCCCGACGCTGCATTACTTCGCGCTGGCGCTGACGGTCGGCATCATGTTCGGCATCTACTCGTCGGTGTTCGTGGCCGGCTCGCTGGCCATGTGGCTCGGCATCCGCCGCGAGGATCTGATCCGCGACAAGAAGAGTGCGCACGATCCGGGCGACCCGAACGCGGGCGCGCAGGTCTGATCCTCACCGTGCTCGCGCTGCATGAAAAAACCGGCCGCCCTGGCCGGTTTTTTTTCGTCTGCGCGCGGTGGCCGAAGCGCGCCGGGCATTTGCGCAGGCGGTCCGCGTCGTTCGGCTGCCGCGACGGGGGATGGATTCCGTTCGCACAGCGCTTTTGCACAGGCGCCTGGGGACAAGCGCCGTGAGTCGGCCATCTTCATGCGCCTGTGCGCTCGCCACAAAACAAAAACCGCCGCACCCGTTCCCGGGTTGCGGCGGTTTTTTCTGCAGGAAACCGAAACGCTTACTGCGCCACGCCTTCCGCCGTGATCAGCAGCTTCGTCTGCATCTTGAAGCCGTAGGCCTTGCCGTAGTCGAGGCCGAATTCGTCGCGGTTGAACACGCCGACGGCGTCCACGCCGCACACTTCGCGCTTGAGCATCGGGTGCTGCATGCACTTGAACGAATCGATCTTCAGCGTCAGCGGCTTGGTCACGCCGTGCATCGTCAGCGTGCCGACGGCGGCCACCGGCTTGTCGCCCTTGAACTTCAGGTCGCCCTTGAACGTCGCGTCCGGGTACTGGGCGGCGTCGAAGAACTCGGCCGTCTGCACGTGCTCGTCGAGCTTGGCGCTGCCGGTGTGGATCGAGGCGATCTTGGTCGTGACTTCAACCGAGCCCGTCTTGGCTTCCTTGTCGATCGTGACCGTGCCGCTCGACGTGTCGAACTTGCCGCGCCAGACCGACAGGCCGCCGAAGTGGTCGGTCTCGAAGCTCGGGTACGTGTGGCTCGGGTCGAGCTGGTACGTCACCGGTGCGGCCATCGCCGGGATCGACAGCGCCGCGGCGAGTGCGCCCGCAGCCATCATCAGGGTCTTGTTCAATTCATTCTCCTAACTAACGTTGAACGGACGCCGCAGCGAGTTGCGGCTTCCGGATGCGATTCGCCGGCCTTACTTGGCGGCGACGAGATGGAACTTGATCTGCACTTCGTCGGCCACGATCGAGGTGTCCTTCCACTCGCCCGTGCCGATCTCGAACGTCGAGCGCTTGATCGGCAGCACGCCGTCGAACACGCGCGTGTTGCCGCTGTCGGCGATGGTGACCGGCACCGTGACGGCCTCGGTCTTGCCCTTGATCGTCAGCTTGCCGGCGACGTTGTACTTGTTGCCGCCCGCGGGCGCGATCGACGACGACACGAAGCTCGCCTGCGGGAAGCCCTTCGCGTCGAACCATTCCTTGCCGGCCACCTGGTCGTTGTACATCTTGTCGCCGAGGTCGAAGCTGGCGATGTCGATCGTGACCTGCGCACTGCCTTGCGCGGCGTGGGCCGGATCGAACTTCAGGTTCGCGCTGAATTTCTTGAACACGCCTTCGGTCGGCACGTTCATCTGCTTCGAGACGGCCGACACCTTGCTCTTGGCGACGTCGACCTGCGCGAGCGCGCTGCCCGACACGGCGAGCGCGGCGGCGGCCACGGCCGCCAGCACGGTGCGATGGAACGAGATCTTCATGGCTTTCCTTTTGTTATTTGAGGAACGGAAGCATGCGGGCCAGCACGCCGTCGCGATCGACGATCTGGTGCTTCAGCGCGCCCAGCACGTGCAGCGCAACAATCGCGAGCAGCGTGTAGTTCAGCGTGATGTGGAGCGTCTTCAGCGTTTCCTTGAGCACCGGATCGGGATCGATCAGGCGCGGCAGCGGGATCAGGCCGAGATAGACGACCGGGATGTTCGAGGCCGAGCTGTACAGGTAGCCGGTGATCGGGATCGCCAGCATCAGCACGTAGAGCAGCCCGTGCACCGCGTGCGCCACGCCCGTGACCAGCTTCGAGGTGCCGGCCGGCAACGGCGGCGCGGCATGCGTGGCGCGCCACAGCACGCGGATCACGGCCAGCGCGAACACGGTCACGCCGATCCACTTGTGCCACGAGAAATACTTGAGCTTGGTGGGCGTGAAGCCGGGGATGTCGGTCATCACCCAACCGAGCGCGAAGCCGCAGACGATCAGCAGGGCGATCAGCCAGTGCAGCGCGATCGCGGTGCGCGTGTAGGCGGCCGGCCGGTTCAGCGTGAGGGACGATGCCATGTGTCGGAGCCCAGGGAATGACGGTGGAGCGTCGCCTGCCTCGGCGGCAGATTCGACGGATTCAAGGCCGCCATCCTAACCCAACAATCTGGCGCCCGATGCAACTGAAAACTGGCAAACCGGTCAGAATCGGGCAGGGTGTCGCCAAGCCGGCGTAATGCGCCGTTACGTTCCCGTAACCGGGCCTTGACACCGGGAAAATGCCCTTTTGGTAAGATTGGCGCGGCTTCCCGCCCGCCCCCGCGTCCTCGCAATGCCGCGCAACCGGCTTCCAATATGGAAACAAACGAACTGATTGCCTGTCATGAGTGCGACGCACTGTTGCACAAAACGCAGCTTAGCGGCAAAGAAGCGGCCCGCTGCCCACGCTGCGACGCCCTGCTCTACCGCGCTACGGCGAGCCATCTCGAACGCATCTGCGCGCTGACGCTGACCGCGCTGATCACCTTCGTCATCGCTCAAACCTTTCCGATCCTCGAAATGGACGTCAACGGCATGCGCGTCCAGACCACCCTGGTCGGCGCGCTCGGCGCGCTGTGGGACCAGGGCATGCAGGTGGTGGCGGTGATCGTATTCTGCTCGACGCTGCTGTTCCCGCTGATCGAAATGTCCGCGCTGCTCTACGTGCTGTTCGCGCTGCGCGCGGGCACCGTGCCGCCGGCCTTCAACGCCGTGATGCGGGCGATCCATCTGGTGCGTCCGTGGGGGATGATCGAGGTGTTCATGCTCGGCATCCTCGTGACGATCGTGAAGATGGTGAGCCTCGCCCGCGTGGTGCCGGAGGCCGCGCTGTTCGCGTTCGGCGCGCTGACGCTGATGCTGGCCGTGGTGGTGATGTTCGATCCGCACACGTTGTGGGACATCGCCGACGAGATCCGCGCTCGCCGCCAGGCGAAAGGCCGCGCCGGCCCGCATGAACACGCTCACGCCGGAGTGCCGCGCCAATGAAGATCACCACCGCCGCCAGCCAGGGCATGGCGAGCTGCCACACCTGCGGCCACGTGCAGAAGCTCGAGCGCCCCGCTGCGCATCCGCCCGAGCCGTGCGCGCGCTGCGGCACCGCGCTGCATCTGCGCACGCCCGACAGCGTGATGCGCACCTGGGCGCTGCTGATCGCGGCCGCGATCCTGTATATTCCCGCGAACCTGTTGCCGATCATGCGCACGGCCTCGATCGTCGGCTCGCAGGAAGACACCATCATGAGCGGGGTCGTCTATTTCTGGACCTCGGGCGATTGGCCGCTGGCGCTGGTGGTATTCGTCGCCAGCATCCTGGTGCCGATGCTCAAGCTCGGCGCACTGACCATCCTCGTCATCACCGCGCAGCGCCGTTCGAGCTGGCGGCCGATACAGCGCACCCGGTTGTACCGGATCGTCGAGCGGATCGGCCGCTGGTCGATGCTCGACATCTTCGTCGTCACGCTGACGGTCGCGCTCGTCCACTTCCGCTCGCTCGCCGAGATCACCGCCGGCCCCGGCGCGATCGCGTTCGGCTCGGTGGTGATCCTCACCATGCTCGCCTCGATGCAGTTCGACCCGCGCCTGATCTGGGACTACGTCGTCACCTCTGGAAAACACCATGAATAGTCCGCAAGGCCCGCAACACGACCCGAACGATGCGCCCTCCACGCCCCCCAACCCGCTCGACCTGCCGGACGCCGTCGTCGCGCGCCGCACCGGCTGGCTGCCGTCGCTGGTGTGGCTGGTGCCGTTGGTCGCCGCACTGATCGGCATCGGGCTGGTGGTCAAGTCGGTATTCGACCGCGGCCCCGAGGTCACCATCAGCTTCCGCAACGCGGAAGGGCTGGAGCCGGGCAAGACCCAGGTGAAATACAAGGACGTCGAGATCGGCACGGTCAAGACCATCAAGCTCTCGAAGGATTTCTCGCACGTGCTCGTCAACGTGCAGCTCAAGAAGGAAGCCGAGGATTTCGCCGTCAAGGGCACGCGCTTCTGGGTGGTGCGGCCGCGCGTCGGCGTGAGCGGCGTGTCGGGCCTCGGCACGCTGCTGTCGGGCGCCTACATCGGCGTGGATGCGGGCCGCTCGCCCGATTCGCAGACCGATTTCACCGGCCTCGAAACACCGCCGCCCGTCACGGGCGACGAAAAAGGCAGTTCCTATGTGCTGCACGGCGATTCGCTCGGCTCGGTCGACATCGGCTCGCCGGTCTATTACCGGCGCGTGCAGGTCGGCCAGGTGGTGGGCTTCTCGCTCGACAAGGACGGCACGGGCGTGACCTTCAACGTGTTCGTCAATGCGCCGTACGACCAGTACGTCGGCTCGAACTCGCGCTGGTGGCAGGCGAGCGGCGTGGACCTGCGCCTCGATTCGAGCGGCTTCAAGCTCAACACGCAGTCGCTCGCGACGGTGATTCTCGGCGGCCTCGCGTTCCAGTCGCCGCCGAACCAGTCGGCCGGCAGCACGGTGCGCAACGGCGCGACGTTCCGGCTCGGCTCGGACGAAGCCGATGCGATGCGCGATCCGGACGGCCAGCCGGTGGCGGTGGTGATGAACTTCAACCAGTCGCTGCGCGGGCTGTCGGTGGGCGCGCCGGTCGATTTCCGCGGCATCGTGCTCGGCAACGTCACGAACATCGCGATCGACTACGACCCGAAGGCCAAGAACTTCATGATGCCGGTCACCATGAACATCTATCCGGAGCGGCTCGGCAAGACCTTCCGCGAACTGGTGGCCAAGCAGGGCGAGGCGGGCCAGCGCGAGATCCTGACGCGCCTGGTCGAGCACGGGCTGCGCGGCCAGTTGCGCACCGGCAACCTGCTGACCAGCCAGCTCTACGTGGCGCTCGACTTCTTCCCGAAGGCCGCGCCGGCCAAGGTCGACCTGAACCGCAAGCCGGTGGAACTGCCGACCGTGCCGAATACGCTCGACGAGCTGCAACTGCAGGTGGCCGACATCGCCAAGAAGCTCGACAAGATCCCGTTCGACCAGATCGGCAACAACCTCAACGACGCGCTCAAGCACGCCGACACGCTGTTCCAGCAGCTCGACACGCAGGTCGCGCCGCAAGCGCGCGACACGCTGTCGGCGGCCAAGCAGACGTTCACGACGGCCGAGGCCACGCTGCAGCAGGATTCGCCGCTGCAATCGGACGTGCGCGGCGCGCTGAAGGAGCTGACGCGTACGCTGCAATCGCTGAACAACCTCGCCGACTACATGGAGCGCCATCCCGAATCGCTGCTCCGCGGCAAACCCGGAGACCAGAAATGAGCGCATCCACGCCCCGTCCGACTCGCCGCGCCGCGCGCGCCGGCCTGAAGGCGCTGGCCGCCCTGGCCGCCGCCACCGGCGTCGCGCTGGCCACCGGCTGCGCCTCGCCGAGCTCGCACTTCTACACGCTGTCGGGCGACGCCGGCAAGCTGAGCGCCGGCCGCGCGATGCCGGCCAATCCGGCGTTCCTGATCCAGGTGCCGGCCGTCAACGTGCCCGAGCAGGTCGCCAAGCCGCAACTCGTCGTGCAGCGCGGCGACGCGCACGTGGACGTGCTCGAGGAACACCGCTGGGCCTCGACGCCGGCCGACGAAATTCGCCGTGCGCTGTCGGCTGCGCTGACGCGCCGCCTCGACACCATCGACGTGGCCGATTCGGCCGTGCCACCGGGCGTGCCGGTGTATCGCGTCAGCGTGGATGTGCAGCGTTTCGAATCCTGGCCCGACAGCAAGGCCGCGATCGACGCCGTGTGGAGCGTGCGTTCGTTGAGCACGCAATCGGTGATGACCTGCCGCACCGCGCTGGTCGAGCCGGTCGGCGCGGGCTATGACGCGCTGGTGGCCGGCCACCGCAAGGCGATCGGCGAGCTGGCCGGGCGCATCGCGGTGGGCGTGCGCGCGATGGCGGCCGCGCCGGCGCCGGCTGCGTCGAAGAGCGGGGGGGTGAATCCGGTGGCGGTGCGGTGCCCGGTGGAAGCGGCGGGTTGACGCTGCTTCCCGGCGGATTCGGAAATCGGGCCGCTCGGCCCGGTGCACCGCTCTCCGCACCTCACGCCACTGCATCAATTTGACAATCCTTGTCATCCCCCGCCCATCCGCCGGCCCGATAATCCACCCACGCGGTGGCCGCCCCATCGCCCACCGCACGCATTTCTGACCGATTGACGCGCCCGGGCCGCACACGGCAAGCTCCTCACGGCGCGCCGCCCGCCGCACCACGCTCCGGAAGCCACCGCCGCCGCCCATCCGGCGCGGCATGTGCCGCCCCTCCGTCCGACCGACCCGCGCCGCCACCCGCGGCGCCTGACCGTCCGCTGCCATGTTCCGTTCCCTTGCCACGCTCCTGAAGAAATGGCGCGCCTCGCGCAGCGCCAGCCAGCAACTCGACGCGCTGCTCGCCTCCGCCGATGCCGCTGCGCCCTACGCCGAGCGCAGCGAATGGCTGATCGAACTCACGCACTGGCTGCGCCGCGAAGGCGGCGTGCAGCAGCCGGCCGAGGCCGAATCGCCGGCCCGCCCCACCGAAACCGGCGACGACGACGCCCCCCGCCGCTTCGCCTCGCACGCGCGGCTGCGCTACGTGCTGCACGTGCTCGACCGCAACCCGGCCTGGAAGACCCACGTCGCGCGCATGTTGCGCGCGCTGCTGCGCGAAAGCGACGGCATCTCGCTGCTCTGCGACGCCGGCATGCCCGTGCATTCGGGCTTCTTCGGCGCGCTGTTCGAACGCATCGACGCGTCGCTGGTGCCACCCGCGCCGAACCGCCGCGAGCTGGCCGCGCTGTTCACGCTGATGTTTCCCGCACCCGGCGACGCGGCATCGATCGAGGCGCTGCCGGCCGATCTGCTCGCGCGCCTGCAGGCGCTGTTCGCCCACGACATCTCCGACACCGAGCGCCACCAGCCCGGTTCGTTCTCGCGCGACCTGCTGGCCGCGCTGCACAACCTGACGCTGCAGATCAGCTCGACCGGGCTGTCGCACACCGTGCGCAGCCGCCTGTCCGACGACGACGCGCGCAAGCCCGCCGAGGCGCAGCCGTTCTACCGGCTCACGCGCGCGATGCTGGCCGTGGAAGCCGCGCAGGACGACACCGGCCACGCCGAGCCGGCCCGGCTGCTGCACGAGGTCAACTACCTGCGCGTGCTGCTCGACGAATGCCGCCAATCGGCCGACGACGTGTCCGCGCATCTCTATCGCAATGGCGTGTCGGTCGACATCGTGTTCCAGGTCGAGCGCATGCGCATGCGGATCCAGCGCGCCGAGGCGCTGCTCGACGCGTGGATGGCGCGCAGCGACCCGCGCGGCCTCGCGCGCCTGACCGCCGCGCTGATCGACGCGAACCAGAACAGCCAGAGCGTCTCGCACCTGGTGCGCAGCAACTTCTCGCTGTTCGCGCGCAAGCTGGTGGAAACCAACGCCGACACCGGCGAGCACTACATCACGCGCGGCCGCGCCGACTATCTGAAGATGATGCGGATGGCGGCCGGCGGCGGGCTGGTGACGGTGGCCACCGTCTGCGTGAAGTTCTGGATCACCGGCGCGCACCTGCAATCGATGGTCGAGGGCGTGCTGGCCGGCATCAACTACGCGGCCAGCTTCACGCTGATGCACTTCCTGCATTTCACGCTGGCCACCAAGCAGCCGGCGATGACCGCGCCGACGCTCGCGCGCGAACTCGACGACATCGGCCACGAGGAAGGCGTGCGGCGCTTCGTGGCGTCGGTGGTGGCGCTGATCCGCACGCAGGCGGCCGCGATCTCCGGCAACGTGCTGGCGGTGCTGCCCGTCTGCCTGGCCGTGCAGCTCGGCGCGCACGCCTGGCTGCATGCCGACGTGATCTCCGTCGAGAAAGCGCACGCCACGCTGCGCTCGTTCTCGCTGCTCGGGCCGACGCCGTTCTATGCGGCGCTGACCGGCGTGCTGCTGTGGGCGTCGAGCCTGGTGGCGGGATGGGCCGACAACTGGTTCGTGCTGCATCGCGTCGGCGACGCGATCGCCTGGCACCGCCGCCTGCGCCTGACGCTCGGCGTGGCCGGCGCGGCGCGGCTGGCGCGCTTCTGCCGCAGCAACGTGGCCGGGGTGATCGGCAACGTCGGCCTCGGCATGATGCTCGGGCTGGTGCCGGCGATCGTCAGCGCGTTCGCGTTCGGCTTCGAAGTGCGCCACGTCACGCTGTCGGCCGGCTCGATCGGCGTGGCGCTCGGCGTGATCGGCGAGCGTGCGCTCGGCTCGGGCGAGCTGTGGTGGGCGATGGCCGGGGTGCTGTCGATGGCGGTGCTCAACGTGGCCGTGAGCTTCGCGCTGGCGTTCACGATGGCGGTGCGCTCGCGCGCGCTGCGGCCGACCAAGGTGCGCGCGCTGATCGCCGCGATCTGGCGCGCCGTGCGCGCGAACCCGGCCAGCCTGATCTGGCCGCAGGCCGCGCGCGGCCAGGATGACGGCGCGCCGGGGCCGCGGTCGCATTGAGGGGCCGTGAGGCACGGCGGCGGCTTTGGGCGGTTTCGTGCTGCTCCGGCCTGCTCCGGCCTGCTCCGCGACACGCGGAGCGCCCTCGGCGACCCGCAAGCCCCCTCCTTGAACGATAGCGGCCCGACGGCGCGCACCCGCCCCGCCCGCCCTCATGCCGATTCGCCCCGGCGACAGCCCCCGGGCCGCGTACAATGACGGCTTTTGCACGCACCGCCCCGCCTAATGTCCTCTTCCGACTTCGATTTCTTCGCTCCCTGCCCCCGCGGGCTCGAGGCCGCCCTGGCCGCCGAGCTGGCCGAGATCGGCACCCGCCGCACCGGCGGCGCGCCGTTCGAGGTTGGCGCCCAGGTGCCGGGCGGTGTCCACTTCCGCGGCGGCTGGATGGCCGCGATGGCGGCGAACCTCCATTCGCGGATCGCCAGCCGCGTGCTGCTGAACATCGCCGACCGCCCGTACCGCAGCGAACAGGATGTCTACGCGCTCGCGCTCGAACAAGCCTGGGAGCGCTGGTTCGCGCCCACCCAGACGCTGCGCGTCGACATCACCGCGATCAAGTCGCCGCTCAAGAGCCTCGAATTCGCCACGCTGCGCGTCAAGGATGCGATCTGCGACCGCCTGCGCGAAAAAACCGGCTCGCGCCCGAGCATCGACACCGCACTGCCCGACGTGCGCGTGTTCGCGTTCCTGACCGCCACGCACTGCACGCTGTATCTCGACACCTCGGGCGAACCGCTGTTCAAGCGCGGCTGGCGGCTCGACAAGGGCGCCGCGCCGCTGCGCGAGAACCTCGCCGCCGGCATCCTGCGCCTGGCCAACTGGACGCCGGAAGTCCCGCTGTACGATCCGATGTGCGGCAGCGGCACGTTCCTCGCCGAAGCCGCGCAGATCGCGCTCGACGTCGCGCCGGGCGTCGAACGCCGCTTCGGCTTCGAGAAGCTCAAGCAATACGACATCAGCGCGTGGCAAACGCTGAAGGTCGCCGCGATGGACGCCAAGCGCGCCGCACGCGGCCGCCGCGACGGGCTGCAGGTGTACGGCAGCGACATCTCGGGCGACATGCTCGACAAGGCGCGCGCCAACATCGAACGGGCCGGCGCGCCGGGCGTCTCGCTCAAGCAGGTCGATGCGCGCTTCATGGCGCCGCCGTGCGACGCGCCGGGCCTGATCATCGCGAACCCGCCGTACGGCGAGCGGATCGAGGTGCGCGGACGCAACGCGCGTGGCGAAGTGCGCGAGACGGGCCGCAACCGTGGCGCCGACGACGCGTTCCGCCGCACCCACACCGACGCGCCGCCCGACAACGAGTTCTTCATCGCGCTTGGCACGGCGCTCAAGCAGCGCTTCACGGGCTGGCAGGCGTTCCTGCTGACCTCCGACCGCTCGCTGCCGGGCCTGCTGCGCCTGCGCGAATCGGCCAAGACGCCGCTGTTCAACGGCGCGCTCGAATGCCGGCTGTTCCGCTTCGACATGATGGCGGGCAGCGTGCGCCGGCAGCCGGGCGAAGCCGGCACGGACGAATAAACCGGCACCGCGCGGCCCCCCCGCGCATCGTGCGCCTCACCCGACAGGGCCGGATTTTCCGGCCCTGTCGCATTTCCGGGGCACCCTTCATTTGCTGCGGCAGGTTGTTGCCGGCTGCTGACAACACGCTGTCAGCAGCCCCCCGCCACACTGCGTCTCACGCATCCGACGCGATGCGCTCCTCCCCGCCACTTCCTCTTCCGGAGACGCCCCATGACGACCGCCACCGCTACCCCCACCGCCGCCGACACCCCGCTCACGCGCCGCCCGATCACCTGGTTCGAGATCCCGACCGTCGATCTCGACCGCGCCACGCGCTTCTACGAGACGATGCTCGAGATCCGCCTGCGCCGCGAGAACTTCGGCGGCGCGCCGATCGCCGTGTTCGACGGCGAAGGCGCGACCAGCGGCGCGCTGGTGCAGGACCCGCACGGCAGCAAGCCCGCCAAGGCCGGCCCGGTCGTCTACCTGGGCGCCGGCGACTCGGTGACGGGCGCGATCGAGCGCGCCAAGCGCGCGGGCGGCGCGGTCGACGGCCCGGTGCATGAGCTGCCGCGCGGCATCGGCTACATCGCCTACGTGTTCGACACCGAAGGCAACCGCGTCGGCCTGCACGCCAGCGCGCACTGAACGCGTCACCGCCCCGCCACGCCTGCGCCACGGCCACGCGATGACCTGCGCCGCGCCGCATGCGCGGCGCTATCATCGCGGCACCGTCCACACTTTCGCCGCACCCACGCCATGACCCGCCGCGCCGACCGCCTGTTCCAGATCGCCGAATTGCTGCGCGGCCGCCGCCTGACGACCGCGCAGCAACTGGCCGAATGGCTCGCGATCTCGCCGCGCACCGTTTACCGCGACATCCGCGACCTGCAGTTGTCGGGTGTGCCGATCGAGGGCGAGGCCGGCATCGGCTACCGGCTGAATCGCGCGGCCAGCCTGCCGCCGCTGACCTTCACGGCCGACGAGCTGTCCGCGCTCGCGGCCGGCGCGCGAATGCTCGAATCGTGGGGCGGCACGCGCTTTGCCGGCGGCGCGCGCTCGGCACTGGCCAAGATCGCCTCGGCGATGCCGGCCGACAAGCGCATCGTGCTGGACCGCCTGCCGGTGTTCGCGCCGTCGCAGCGCGTCGATGCCGCCTACTCCGAAACGATGGACGTGCTGCACCGCGCGCTGGAGGAACGGCGCGTCGTGCATTTCCGCTATCGGGACAAGAAGGATGCGGCCAGCGAGCGGCGCATCTGGCCGCTCGGCCTGGCCTATTGGGGCGGGCAATGGACGGTGTCCGCGTGGTGCGAACTGCGCGACAATTTCCGCAATTTCGACGTGGCCCGCATGCGCGGCGCGACCGCCTGCGAGGTCCACCCCGACATCGACGGGCGCCGGCTCGCCGATTTCCTGCGCACGCTCGAACGCGAATGCGGCAAGGACTGGCCGGCGGGCTGAACGCCGCGCCGGCCGCCGCGCGACTCGAGCGACGACTCGATCGGCTACTCGACCGACTTGACCATGTCCTCGACCACCTTCTTCGCGTCGCCGAACACCATCATCGTCTTGTCCATGTAGAACAGCTCGTTGTCGAGCCCCGCGTAACCCGAGGCCATCGAGCGCTTGTTGACGATCACGGTGCGCGCCTTGTACGCCTCCAGGATCGGCATGCCCGCGATCGGCGATTTCGGATCGTTCTTCGCGGCCGGGTTGACCACGTCGTTCGCGCCGAGCACCAGCACCACGTCGGTCTGGCCGAACGCGTTGTTGATGTCCTCCATCTCGAACACCAGGTCGTACGGCACCTCGGCCTCGGCCAGCAGCACGTTCATGTGCCCCGGCATGCGCCCGGCCACCGGGTGGATCGCGTAGCGCACGTCGATGCCCTTCTCGATCAGCTTGTCGGTCAGCTCCTTGAGCGCATGCTGCGCGCGCGCCACCGCCAGCCCGTAGCCCGGCACGATCACCACCGTTTCGGCGTTGGCGAGCATGAACGCGGCGTCGTCGGCCGAGCCCGATTTCACCGGCCGCTGCTCCTTCGCACCGGCCGCGTCGCCCGCGCCCGCCTCGCCGCCGAAGCCGCCGAGGATCACGTTGAAGAACGAGCGGTTCATCGCGTGGCACATGATGTACGACAGGATCGCGCCCGACGAGCCGACCAGCGAGCCGGCGATGATCAGCATCGGGTTGTTCAGCGAGAAACCGATGCCGGCCGCCGCCCACCCCGAATACGAGTTCAGCATCGACACCACCACCGGCATGTCGGCGCCGCCGATCGGGATGATGATCAGCACGCCGAGCGCGAACGCGATCGCCGTCATCACGATGAACGGCAGCCACGCCTGCGTCACGAAGAACAGGATGCCGAAGCCGAGCATGCCGAGCGCCAGCATCAGGTTGATCAGATGCTGGCCCGCGTACACCACCGGCGCGCCCTGGAACAGCCGGAACTTGTATTTCCCCGACAGCTTGCCGAACGCGATCACCGACCCCGAGAACGTGATCGCGCCCACGAAGGTGCCGATGAACAGCTCGATGCGGTTGCCGAACGGGATGAAGTTGGCCGCCGCCGCGTCCTGCGGCACCAGGCCGAACGCTTCCGGCTCGGCCACCACGGCATAGGCGATGCACACGGCAGCCAGGCCGATCAGCGAGTGCATCGCGGCGACCAGCTCGGGCATCTTGGTCATCTCGACGCGCGCGGCCACGTAGGCCCCCACCGCGCCGCCGACCACCAGCGCGCCGAGCACCAGCGCCAGCCCGAGCGGCAGGTTGGCGCCGAGCCAGGCCGCCTGCCGGACGATCAGCGCGAGCGTGGTCAGGATCGCGATCGCCATCCCGACCATCCCGAACAGGTTGCCGCGCCGCGCGGTGCGCGGATGCGACAGCCCCTTGAGCGCCTGGATGAAGCACACCGAGGCGACCAGATACAGCAGCGTGACGACGTTCAGGCTCATCGCGCACCCTCCGTCTTGCCCTTGGCGCCGTCCTTCGGCGTCTTCTTGCGGAACATCTCCAGCATTCGCCTGGTGACGAGGAAGCCGCCGAACACGTTGACGGCGGCCAGCGCCACCGCGATCGTGCCGAACACCTTGCCGGTGGTGCCGACCGTCAGCGCGGCGGCCAGCATCGCACCGACGATCACGATCGCCGAAATCGCGTTGGTGACGGCCATCAGCGGCGTATGCAGCGCCGGCGTGACGTTCCAGACCACGTGATAGCCGACGTACACCGCCAGCACGAAGATGATCACGTTGATCACCGTGTGATTGATCACTTCCATCGCGATCGCCCCCTTATTTGCGGACCACGTCGCCGTCGCGACACAGCAGCGTCGCGGCGACGATGTCGTCGTTCATGTCGATGTTCAGGACGCCTTCCTGCGTGACGATCAGCTTCAGGAAGTCGGCGAGATTGCGTGCGTAGAGCGCCGAGGCATCGGCCGGCACCTGCGCGGCGAGGTTGGTGTGGCCGGCGATCGTCACGCCGTGCACGTTCACCACTTCGTCGGCCACGGTCAGCGGGCAATTGCCGCCACGCCGTCCGTCCGGGCCGGGCGCGCCGCGGCCGGCGGCCAGGTCGACCAGCACCGCGCCGGGCTTCATGGCGGCCACCGTCTCGGCCTGGATCAGCGTGGGTGCGGCGCGGCCCGGGATCAGCGCGGTGGTGATCACGATGTCGGCCTGCTTGGCGCGCTCGTGCACCAGCGCCGCCTGCCGCGCGAGCCACGACGGCGGCATCGGCCGCGCGTAGCCGCCGGTGCCCTGCGCGGCCTCGCGTTCCTCGTCGGTCTCGAACGGCACATCGACGAACTTCGCGCCGAGCGATTCGATCTGCTCCTTGACGGCGGGCCGTACGTCGGACGCCTCGATCACCGCGCCGAGCCGCTTGGCGGTGGCGATCGCCTGCAGGCCGGCCACCCCCGCGCCGAGCACCAGCACGCGGGCCGCCTTCACGGTGCCGGCAGCCGTCATCAGCATCGGCAGGAAGCGCGGATAGAGCGAGGCGGCCAGCAGCACGGCCTTGTAGCCGGCGATATTGGCCTGGGAAGACAGCACGTCGAGGCTTTGCGCACGGGTGGTGCGCGGCGCGGCCTCCAGCGCGAACGCGGTCACGCCGGCTGCCGCGAGCTGCGCGGCCTGCTCGGTGTTGAACGGATCGAGCATGCCGGCCAGCACCGCGCCACGGCGCATCAGCGCCAGCTCGGCCGCGTCGGGCGCCTGCACCTTCAGCACCAGGTCGGCGGCGTAGACGGCTGTGCGCTCGGCCAGCGTCGCGCCGGCCGCCGCATAGGCGTCGTCGGGGTAGCTCGCGGCCGTGCCGGCGCCATGCTCGACACTGACGGCGTGGCCGGCCGCCACGTATTTCCTGACGGTTTCGGGCGTCGCGGCCACGCGCGCCTCATGAGCCCGCGTCTCGACGGGCACTCCGATCTGCATCGTGATCCTCCAGCTGGCTTTCTGATTCTTGATTTCGACTGCGAGGCGAGCCGGAGCATTTCCGGACGACGACGACCGGCTCGGGGCAAGGGCATGGTCAACGCGCCAATGTACCCGATCGCCGCCGCCGCGCCGCATCCGGCCCTTTCCCGGCTGGACAAACGGCTGCAGATCGGACAGGCACGGTGGTGGCCGGCTTGCGACTGGCTTGCGACTGGCTTGCCGCAGGGTTTGGGGCCGGATCGCCGCCCGTGCCGGGGCCGCCGCCCCGCTTGCGCTTCGGCAGCCGCGCCGCGCAACCGGTAAAATGCTCGCCCATGAAACCCGAACTCTGGACCCCGCACGTCACGGTGGCCGCGATCGTCGAACGCGACGGCCGCTTCCTGCTGATCGAGGAACACACGTCGGCAGGATTGCGGCTCAATCAGGCCGCCGGCCATCTCGAGGCCGGCGAAACGCTCGTCGAGGCCGTGATCCGCGAAACGCTCGAGGAAACGGCGCACCCGTTCGAGCCGGAAGCGCTGGTGGGCGTCTATCAGACGCACTTCGAGCGGCCCGGCAAGGGCGGCGCGACCTACCTGCGCTTCACGTTCTGCGGGCGGGCCGGCGAGGCAGTGGCGGGCCGCGCGCTCGACGACGGCATCGTCCGCACGCTGTGGATGACGGCCGACGAGCTGCGCGCCGCCTCGCATCGCCACCGCACGCCCGCGGTCATGCAGTGCGTCGACGATTACCTCGCCGGCCGCCGCGTGCCGCTGGAGTTCGTCCATACGCATTCCGTCGCGCCCTACCGCGCGACGCCCGAACATCAGGCTGTCAGCAAATGAAGAAGCAACGTGTCGTGGTCGGCATGTCGGGCGGTGTCGATTCGTCGGTCACCGCGTGGCTGCTGAAGGAACAGGGTTACGACGTGGTCGGCCTGTTCATGAAGAACTGGGAAGACGACGACGACGGCGAGTACTGCTCGACCCGTCAGGACTGGATCGACGTGGTGTCGGTGGCCGACCTGATCGGCATCGACGTCGAGGCCGTCAATTTCGCCGCCGAATACAAGGACCGCGTGTTCGCCGAATTCCTGCGCGAATACTCGGCCGGCCGCACGCCGAACCCGGACGTGCTCTGCAACGCCGAGATCAAGTTCAAGGCGTTCCTCGATCACGCGATGTCGCTCGGCGCGGAAACCATCGCCACCGGCCACTACGCGCGCGTGCGCGAACGCGCCGGCCGCTTCGAGCTGCTCAAGGCGTTCGACCACACCAAGGATCAGTCCTACTTCCTGCACCGGCTCAATCAGGCGCAGCTCTCGAAAACGCTGTTCCCGCTGGGCGAGATGCCGAAAACGCGCGTGCGCGAGATCGCCGAACAGATCGGCCTGCCGAACGCGAAGAAGAAGGATTCGACCGGCATCTGCTTCATCGGCGAGCGGCCATTCCGCGATTTCCTGAACCGCTACCTGCCCACCCAGCCCGGCCCGATGAAGACGCCCGACGGCCGGCGCGTGGGCGAGCACATCGGCCTGGCGTTCTACACGTTCGGCCAGCGCAAGGGTATCGGCCTCGGCGGCAGCAAGGACGGCAGCGGCGAGCCGTGGTTCGTGGCCGGCAAGGACATCGCGTCGAACACGCTGTACGTCGCGCAGGGGCACGATCATGCGTGGCTGCTGTCGCACGAGCTGGTGGCCGGCAACGTCAGTTGGGTGGCCGGCGAGCCGCCCGCCGAAGGCTTCACGTGCGGCGCGAAAACGCGCTACCGGCAGGCCGACGCGGCCTGCGCGTTCGGCCGCGCCAAGCCGGGCGAGGCCGGCGAGGCGCGCTTCTCGCTGGCGTTCGAGGCCGCGCAATGGGCCGTCACGCCGGGCCAGTCGGCCGTGCTCTACGACGGCGAAATCTGCCTGGGTGGCGGCATCATCGAGGGGGTCGCAACGGGCCAGCCCGGCTCGGCCGACGCAGTGGGCGCGGCGCTCGCGCGCGAGACGGCCGGCGGCGTGGCGATCTGAATCGGGCCGCTTTCTCGCGCCTTTCAACCGCCTTTAGTGGGGCCGGCTTCGAAGCGGCCTGACACATTATCGGTTTAGACTTGCGGCACGCGACGATCGGCCGCCGCACCAGCAGGCGGCCGGCGCCGTGCGCCGCCGGCCGCGGCCTTGACGGCCTCGCCATGGCGGCCAACCGAAGAATAAGGAATCCCCCATGTTTGCAAGACGCTATCTCGCGATGTGGTGCGCGACGCTCGTGCTCGTTCTGCTCGCCCTCCTCGCCTTGTCCCACCTGATCGCCTGGCCCTGGATCCTGATCCCCGCCGCCCTCGTCGGCCTCGGCCTGTGGGATCTGCAACAGGATCACCACGCGATCCTGCGGAACTACCCGCTCTGGGGCCACTTCCGCTTCATGTTCGAGTTCATCCGCCCGGAGATCCGCCAGTATTTCGTCGAGGACGATACCGACGAGAAGCCGTTCTCGCGCGCGCAGCGCAGCGTGGTTTACCAGCGCGCCAAGAACGTGGCCGACAACCGGCCGTACGGCACCGAGCTGAACGTCAAGGCAGTCGCGCACGAGTGGATCAGCCACTCGCTGGTGCCGACCCGGCTCGCGAACCACGATTTCCGGATTCGCGTCGGCGCCGAGCGCGCCCAGCCCTACGACATTTCCATCTTCAACGTCTCGGCAATGAGCTACGGCTCGCTGTCGGCGAACGCGATCCGCGCGCTGAACCTCGGCGCCAAGAAGGGCGGCTTCGCGCACGACACCGGCGAAGGCTCGCTGTCGAAATATCACCGCGAGCACGGCGGCGACATCATCTGGGAAATCGCCTCGGGTTACTTCGGATGCCGTAACGACGACGGCACGTTCAACGCGGACAAATACGCGAAGCAGGCCGCCGATCCGCAGGTCAAGATGATCGAGGTGAAGCTCTCGCAGGGCGCCAAGCCGGGCCACGGCGGCGTGCTGCCGGCCGCCAAGATCACGCCCGAGATCGCCGAGACGCGCGGCATCCCGATGGGCAAGGATTGCATCTCGCCGGCCTCGCATTCGGAATTCTCGACGCCGCGCGGCCTGCTCGAATTCGTCGAGAAGCTGCGCACGCTGTCGGGCGGCAAGCCCACTGGCTTCAAGCTGTGCATCGGCCATCCGTGGGAATTCTTCGGCATCGCCAAGGCCATGCTCGAAACCGGCATCGTGCCGGACTTCATCGTGGTGGACGGCGCCGAGGGCGGCACCGGCGCGGCGCCGCTCGAATTCACCGACCACGTGGGCGTGCCGTTGCAGGAAGGGCTGCTGCTGGTGCACAACACGCTGGTGGGCATCGGCCTGCGCGAGCGCATCAAGATCGGCGCGAGCGGCAAGATCATCACGGCGTTCGACATCGCGCGCACGCTCGCGATCGGCGCGGACTGGGTCAACTCGGCGCGCGGCTTCATGTTCGCGGTGGGCTGCATCCAGGCGCAGACCTGCCATACCGGCCGCTGCCCGACCGGCGTGGCGACCCAGGACGAAGTGCGCCAGCGCGCGCTGGTGGTGCCAGACAAGTCGGAGCGCGTCTACAACTTCCACCGCAATACGCTGCATGCGCTGCAGGAGCTGGTGCAGGCCGCCGGCCTCGCGCATCCGGCCGACCTGCACGCGCATCACATCGTGCAGCGCGTCGCCCCGCACGAGGTGCGGCTGATGTCGCAACTGCTCAAGTACGTGAAGCCGGGCGCGCTGCTGACCGGCGAGAAGCTCGGCCTGACGCTCTACGACACATGGTGGCCGGCGGCGCGCAGCGATTCGTTCTCGATCGGCGACGCGGCTTACGCAGCGTGGGCGGCCTACGACGAATAAGCCCCGCGCGGCCGTGGTGCCGCACGCGTAAAAACGCCCCGCCAGTGCGATGCCCGGCGGGGCGTTTTTTTGATGCTGCTCGTTGGGATGCCCGACGGGCGATCAGTTCTGCGGCACGGTATCGATGAACGACTGCCGCTGCGAGAGCTTCACGAAGTGCTTGTCGAGGTTCGGATGCCGCTCGCGCCAGGCGAGTTCGGGCATGCGGAAGTCGAGATAGCCGAGCGCGCAACCGAGCGCGACATCCGACAGCGTGTAGTGATTGCCGACGCACCACGGCTTGCCGCCGAGGCCTTGCGACATCGCCACCAGGCCGTCGTCGATCTTGCGCTGCTGGCGCGCGATCCAGGCCTCGCTGCGCTGTTCCGGCGTGCGCTGCGTGTGTTCGACGCGAATGTTGACCGCTGCATCGAGCACGCCGTCGGCGAGCGCTTCCCAGCACCGCACCTCGACGCGCTCGCGCCCCGACGGCGGAATCAGCTTGCCGACCGGCGACAAGGTATCGGCGTATTCGCAGATCACGCGCGAATCGAACACGGCCGCGCCGTCGTCCATCACGAGACACGGCACCTTGCCGAGCGGATTCGAGCCGTGAATCGTGGTGTCCGGCCCCCACACGTTCTCGAGTTCCAACTGGTAATCGATCTTCTTTTCGGCCAGCACGATACGCGCCTTGCGCACGTAGGGGCTGCCGAGCGAACCGATGAGTTTGATCATCCTGCTTGCCTGCCTGCCAAGTAAATACCGCCCGAGAGTATACGTCGTCAGACGTCGGCGACGATCATAACCGCCCACCCGGCACTCGGTGCAAGTCGCCCGGACAGCCTGTGGACCGGATGCAACAGCGTCGCGACGCCGCTTGCGACAAGGCCAGGCGGCCATCGGCCGACCACGCCGGCCAACGCGCGCCCCTCCCGACAGCGCTACAATCGCGCCATGAACGCGCCCACCGAAACCGCCCTCGCCCCCGACGTCTACCGCCAGCGCCGTGCGCGCGTGCTCGCCGCGCTGCGCGCGACGGGCGGCGGCGTCGCGATCGTCCCCACCGCCGCCGAAGCGATGCGCAACCGCGACGCCGGCTATCCTTACCGCCACGACAGCTACTTCTATTATCTGACCGGCTTCACCGAACCCGACGCGCTGCTCGTGCTCGACGCGCGCGCGGCCGGCGGCGAACCGGAATCGATACTGTTCTGTCGTGCGAAGCATCCCGACCGCGAGATCTGGGAAGGCTTCCACTACGGCCCCGACGCCGCGCGCGAGACGTTCGGCTTCGACGCCGCGTTCGCCAACGACGTGCTCGACACCGAACTGCCGCGCCTGCTCGGCGACGCGGGCGCGGTGCACTATCGCTTCGGCGCATCGGCCGAGTTCGACCGGCAACTGGCCGGCTGGCTCGACGCCGTGCGCGCACGCAGCCGCGCCGGCGTCGCCGCACCGGCCTCGGCCCACGATCTCACGCCGCTGCTCGACGAGATGCGCCTCGTCAAGGACGTTCACGAGCAGGCGATCATGCGCCGCGCCGGCGTGATTTCCGCGAGCGCGCACCGACGCGCGATGGCGGTCACGCGCCCCGGCATCCGCGAATACGAGATCGAGGCCGAACTGCTGCACGAATTCCGCCGCCACGGCTCGGCCGGGCCGGCCTACGGCTCGATCGTCGCGGCCGGCGCGAACGCCTGCGTGCTGCACTACCCGGCCGGCAACGCCGTGGCCCAGGACGGCGACCTGATCCTGATCGACGCGGCCTGCGAACTCGAAGGCTATGCCTCCGACATCACGCGCACGTTCCCCGCGAACGGCCGCTTCTCCGGCCCGCAGCGCGCGCTCTACGACATCGTGCTGGCCGCGCAGGAGGCGGCGGCCGCCGCCACGCGCCCCGGCGTGCCGTTCGAGGCGCCGCACGACGCGGCGGTGCGCGTGCTCGCGCAGGGCCTGCTCGACACCGGCATCGTGCCGAAGTCGCGCTTCGCGAGCGTCGACGACGTGATCGCCGAGCGCGCCTACTCGCGCTTCTACATGCATCGCACCGGCCACTGGCTCGGCATGGACGTGCACGATTGCGGCGACTACCGCGAGCGCGGCGCCGAACGCGACGCCCACGGCGCGCTGCCGTGGCGCACGCTGCGCGCGGGCATGGCGCTGACCATCGAGCCGGGCCTCTACGTGCGCGCGGCCGACGACGTGCCGGCCGAATTCCACGACATCGGCATCCGCATCGAGGACGACGCGTTCGTCACCGCCGACGGCTGCGAACTGATCACGCGCGACGTGCCGGTGGCCGCCGACGAGATCGAGGCGCTGATGCGCGACGCTCGGGGTGCGGCGGCCGTCGTGCCCGTCGTGCCCGTCGCACGTTGAGCGCAGGCGAACCCGCACGATGACGCACGCTCCCGCTCCTACCGCCCCGTTCGACACGCCATTCGACGCCGATGTCGCCATCATCGGCGCCGGCCCGGTCGGCCTCGCCCTGGCCGGCTGGCTCGCGCGCCGCAGCGCGACGCAGGCGCTGTCGGTGGTGCTGGTCGATGCCCGCGACCCGTCGGCCAGCGCCGGCGACCCGCGCGCGATCGCCGTCTCGCACGGCAGCCGCGTGTTGCTCGGCGCACTCGGCTGGCCCGGCGACGCGACGCCGATCGAACACATCCATGTTTCGCAGCGCGGCCACTTCGGCCGCACGCTGATCGACCGCGAGGAACACGGCGTCGATGCGCTCGGCTACGTGGCGCGCTACGGCTCGCTGGTCGGCACGCTGGCGCGCGCGGTCCACGCCACGCCGGTCCAATGGCTGACCTCGACCACCGCGCGCGCGCCGCAACAGGACGCCGACGGCGTGAGCGTCACGCTCGACACGCCCCAGGGCGAACGCGTACTGCGCGTGCGCACGCTCGTCAACGCCGAGGGCGGCCTGTTCCAGGACACCCCGCGCAACGGCGTGCGCGACGAACGCCACCGCCGCGATTACGCGCAAACCGCCATCGTCGGCACCGTCAGCGTGGCCGCGCCGCAGCCGCGCGTGGCCTGGGAACGCTTCACGCCCGAAGGCCCGCTCGCGCTGCTGCCGCTCGGCGGCCCGAACCAGGCCGACTACGCGCTCGTCTGGTGCTGCTCGCCGGACGAAGCCGCGCGCCGCGCCGCGCTGCCCGACGCGGCGTTCCTCGCCGAACTCGGCATCGCGTTCGGAACACGCATGGGCCGTTTCACGCAGATCGCCGGCCGCGCCGCGTTCCCGCTCGGGCTGGCCGCCGCGCCCACGCTGGTCAGCGGCCGCGTGGCGAGCGTCGGCAACGCCGCGCAAACCCTGCATCCGGTGGCGGGACAAGGGCTCAACCTCGGCCTGCGCGACGCGCACACGCTGGTCGACGCGCTATCCGAACACGGCGCCACGCCGCTCGCGCTGGCCGCGTTCAACGGGCGCCGCGTGCTCGACCGGCGCCTGACGATCGGCGCGACCGACCTGCTGGCGCGGTTGTTCACGATCGAATCGCGCCCGCTCGCGGCGCTGCGCGGGGCCGCCCTGACCGCGCTCGAATTCGTGCCGCCGCTCAAGGCGGTGATCGCGCGGCAGATGATGTTCGGCCAGCGCCGCTGACTCCGCGCCGGCGTGCGGGTCGGGCGGCATCGGCACAACATCCGGGCATACCCGGCCAACACCCGGGCAGCGGCCGGCCGGCGTGGTCGCCCTGCCCCACCGTGACACCGTCACCGGAATTTCACCGAAGCTTCATCTCGATTTGACGCTTGTCGACAATCGCGATCGCCCGGCCCCCCCGGCGCTTACGGTAAAATGCGCGTTTTCCCACCGTCCGATCGTTGCCCGCGCCCTCGCGCGGGCGCTGCCATTGCAATGCCCGTTCTCGGCTCTCACGTCCTGCGCAACAACCTGTTCGTCGCCCCCATGGCCGGCGTCACGGATCGCCCGTTCCGCCAGCTCTGCAAGCGGCTGGGCGCCGGCTACGCGGTGTCCGAGATGGTCGCGTCGAACGCGCAACTCTGGAAAAGCGAGAAAACCATGCGCCGCGCCAACCACACGGGCGAGGTGGAGCCGATCGCGGTGCAGATCGCCGGCGCCGATCCGGCGATGATGGCCGAGGCGGCCCGCTACAACGTGGCGAACGGCGCGCAGATCATCGACATCAACATGGGCTGCCCGGCCAAGAAGGTCTGCAACGTGGCGGCCGGCTCGGCGCTGCTGCAGAACGAACCGCTGGTGGTGCGGATCGTCTCGGCCGTGGTAGCGGCCGTGGGCACCGGCCCCGACGCGGTGCCCGTCACGCTGAAGATCCGCACCGGCTGGGATCGCGAGCACAAGAACGCGCTGACCATCGCGCGGCTCGCGCAGGACGCCGGCATCGCGATGCTGACCGTGCACGGCCGCACGCGCGCCGATCTCTACAAGGGCGACGCCGAATACGACACGATCGCCGCCGTGAAGGCCTCGGTGAAAATTCCAGTGGTGGCGAACGGCGACATTACCTCGCCGGCCAAGGCACGTGCCGTGCTCGACGCCACCGGCGCCGACGCGCTGATGATCGGTCGCGCCGCGCAAGGCCGCCCGTGGCTGTTCCGCGAAATCGAGCATTTCCTGCGAACCGGCGAAACCCTGCCGCCGCCGAGCGTCGACGAGATCCAGCACCTGCTCAACGAGCACCTGGAAGATCATTACGCGTTCTACGGCGAATTTACCGGCGTACGTACTGCGCGCAAGCACATCGGCTGGTACACTCGCGGCCTTTCCGGCGCCAACGCGTTCCGGCACCGGATGAATACGCTCGATTCCACACGCGACCAGCTTGCCGCCGTCAACGATTATTTCGACGCGCAGCGCGCGCTGTCCGACCATCTCGTCTATGTCGACGACGGCGGCGCATCCGACCCTATTCAATAGCAGCATGAGCAAGCACAACATCGAACAATGTGTCCGCGACAGCCTGGACGTGTATTTCCGGGATCTCGACGGGTCCAACCCGCATGACGTCTACGACATGGTGATGTCGTGCGTCGAGAAGCCGATGCTCGAGGTCGTGCTCGAACAGGCGGGCGGCAACCAGTCGCTCGCCGCCGAGTACCTCGGCATCAACCGCAACACGCTGCGCAAGAAGCTGCAGCAGCACGGCCTGCTGTAAGGCCGTTGCACGACCGGCCGCTTCCGTCCCCCGTTTCCCTGGCTACTGGTGCTCCCCATCATGATCAAGCAAGCGCTCCTTTCCGTTTCCGATAAAACCGGCATCGTCGAATTCGCGACGGCCCTCTCGCAACAGGGCGTCAAGCTGCTGTCGACGGGCGGCACCGCGAAGCTGCTGGCCGACGCGGGCCTGCCCGTCACCGAAGTGGCCGACTACACCGGTTTCCCGGAAATGCTCGACGGGCGCGTGAAGACGCTGCACCCGAAGGTGCACGGCGGGATCCTGGCGCGCCGCGACCTTCCCGAACACATGCAGGCGCTCGACGCGCACGGCATCCCAACCATCGACCTGCTGGTGGTGAACCTGTACCCGTTCGTCGCGACCATCGCGAAGGACGACTGCACGCTGGCCGACGCGATCGAGAACATCGACATCGGCGGCCCGACCATGCTGCGCTCGGCCGCGAAGAACCACCGCGACGTGACGGTGATCGTCGATCCGGCCGATTACGCCGTGGTGCTCGACGAAATGAAGGCGAACGGCAACACGGTGGGCTACACCACCAACTTCCGCCTCGCCACCAAGGTGTTCGCGCACACCGCGCAATACGACGGCGCGATCACGAACTACCTGACGAGCCTGACCGAAGAGCTGCAGCACGCCACGCGCAAGCCGTACCCGGCCACGCTGAACCTGGCGTACGACAAGGTGCAGGACCTGCGCTACGGCGAGAATCCGCACCAGACGGCCGCGTTCTACCGCGACCTGGCCACCCCGGCCGGCGCGCTGGCGAACTACCGCCAGTTGCAGGGCAAGGAACTGTCGTACAACAACATCGCCGATTCCGACGCGGCCTGGGAATGCGTGAAGACCTTCGACGCCCCGGCCTGCGTGATCATCAAGCACGCCAACCCGTGCGGCGTGGCGGTGGCCGCCAGCCCGGCCGAAGCCTATGCCAAGGCATTCCAGACCGATCCGACCTCGGCGTTCGGCGGCATCATCGCGTTCAACCGCGAAGTGGACGAAGCGACCGCGCAAGCCGTGGCCAAGCAGTTCGTCGAAGTGCTGATCGCCCCGTCGTTCTCGGAAGCGGCCAAACAGGTGTTCGCGGCCAAGCAGAACGTCCGTCTGCTCGAAATCGCGCTCGGCGAAGGCTTCAACGCGTTCGACCTGAAGCGCGTCGGCGGCGGCCTGCTGGTGCAGTCGCTCGACTCGCGCAACGTGCAACCCGAAGAACTGCGCGTGGTGACGAAGCGCCAGCCGACGCCGAAGGAACTCGACGATCTGCTGTTCGCCTGGCGCGTCGCGAAGTTCGTCAAGTCGAACGCGATCGTGTTCTGCGGCAACGGCATGACGCTCGGCGTCGGCGCCGGCCAGATGAGCCGTGTGGATTCGGCCCGCATCGCCGGCATCAAGGCGCAGAACGCCGGCCTCACGCTGACCGGCTCGGCCGTGGCGTCGGATGCGTTCTTCCCGTTCCGCGACGGCCTCGACGTGGTGGTGGCCGCCGGCGCGACCGCGGTGATCCACCCGGGCGGCTCGATGCGCGACGACGAAGTGATCGCGGCAGCCGACGAGCACGGCATCGCGATGGTGCTGACGGGCATCCGTCACTTCCGTCACTGATCGCCCGCGCCGGCCACGGCGCTCGACAGGCGGCAAACCGGGGCGAGCGGGCAACCGCCACCGCCCCGCGAAACGGCGGCGCAGGCTTTCCTCGCCGCCGTTTTTCATGGCGCGACGTGGTGCGAACCGCGCCCGCCGTTGCCCAACCCACGCGGCGATCGTTGTACCATCGGCGCATTCCGCTGATTTCCCCTGCGCTCCTCACCCGCTTTCCCACCCGCTCTTCATGCGTATCATCGGCATCGACCCCGGCCTGCGCGTCACCGGCTTCGGCGTGATCGACGTGCACGGCAGCAAGCTCGCCTACGTGGCAAGCGGCGTGATCCGTACCCCGTCCGCCGCCGATCTCTCGGTGCGCCTCGGCGTGATCTTCGACGGCGTATCCACGCTCGTGCGCGAACATGCGCCGGACCAGGCCTCGATCGAGAAAGTGTTCGTCAACGTCAATCCGCAATCCACCCTGCTGCTCGGCCAGGCCCGCGGCGCGGCGATCTGCGGGCTGGTGGCCGGTGCGCTGCCGGTGGCCGAATACACCCCGACGCAACTGAAGCAGGCCATCGTCGGCTACGGCCGCGCCACCAAGGAGCAGATGCAGCAGATGGTGGTGCGCCTGCTCGCGCTGTCGGGCCTGCCCGGCACCGACGCGGCCGATGCGCTCGGCGTGGCGATCTGCCATGCGCACGGCGGCGGCACGCTCGAAGCGCTCGGCGGCCTCGCCCCCTCGCTGGTCAAGAAGGGCTTTCGCGTGCGGCGCGGCCGGCTGGTGGGCTGAGGCGGGCGCGGGCGCCTGCGCTTCACGTCTCACACTTCACGCCTGCGGCGCGATCAGCGCGAGCTTCGGGAAATAGGTGCGATAGCGGCCGATATCCCGCGTCAGCAGTTGCACGCCGAGCACGCTGGCGTGGGCACCGATGAAAAAATCGGGCAGCACGCCGACCTTCGCGCCGGCCGTGCGCCGGTATAGCCCGAACGCCTTGCCGGCCAGGAACAGCGCGGCACGCGGCATCGGTTCGATGCGCAGCCCGGCCCTCGCCACGAACGCATCGAGCGCCTCGATGCGCGCATACCCCACGCCAAGTTCCGCATAAACGACCTCGTTGATCGACAGCGGCCCGTGCAGCGAAGCGGCTTCGAGCTGATGCTGGGACCAGCCGGCCCAGACCGGATCGTCGGTCGCCAGATCGAGCAGCACGTTGGTGTCGACGAAGATCATGCGCCGTCGCCCCGCGTGAGGGCGAGGATCTCGTCGGTGCTCATCGGCGCATCGAGCGAGCCGCGCAGCTCGGCAAAACGCGAGGCGGGCGCGCCACCACCCGCCCGCTGCACCGTCACGCGGCCGTCGCTCTCCATCCGAAAATCCACCTCCATGCCCGGCACGAGGCCGAGGCGCTCGCGCACGGCCTTCGGAATCGTCACCTGCCCCTTCACGGTCATCGTCGACATCGTCGCTCCCGAGTAATACCTGAAATCGAGAGCGTAATACTTCAACCTCGGAGCGACAAGCGACACGATGTCGGCCGGTTCGCGTCGTACGGCGTGGCGTGCGCTACACTCGCGCTTTCGGTCCTTCGTTGTCCTCGCCATGATCGGTCGCATTGCCGGCACCCTCCTCGAAAAAAACCCACCCCACCTGCTGGTCGACTGCAACGGCGTCGGCTACGAGCTCGATGTGCCGATGAGCACGTTCTACAACCTGCCGAACACGGGCGAGCGCGTGGTGCTGCTCACGCAGATGATCGTGCGCGAAGATGCCCACCTGCTGTATGGCTTTCTCACGCCGCCGGAACGCACCACGTTCCGCGAACTGCTGAAGATCACCGGCATCGGCGCGCGCATGGCGCTCGCGGTGCTGTCCGGCATGAGCGTGCAGGAACTCTCGCAGGTCGTGACGATGCAGGACACCGCGCGCCTCACGCGCCTGCCCGGCATCGGCAAGAAAACCGCCGAACGCCTGCTGCTCGAACTGAAGGGCAAGCTCGGCGCGGACCTCGGCGAACTGGCCGGCCAGGCCTCGCAATCGGACCACGCCGCGGACATCCTCAACGCGCTGATCTCGCTCGGCTATTCCGAAAAGGAAGCGCTGGCCGCGATCAAGAACGTGCCGGCCGGCACCGGCGTGTCCGAGGGCATCAAGATCTCGCTGAAGGCGCTCTCGAAGGCCTGATCGCCGGCCGGCGGCAGCACGCGGCCGGCCTGGCACCACCACGATCTCATGCCGCGCCCGGCCGCGCGAGTCGGCCGTTCGGCCGATTCTTCGGCGCGGGGCCGCGCGGTACAATGCGCGCATGATCGAAACCGACAAACTCGCCGGCGAGCGCATCATCGCCGCCACGCCCGCCTCGTCGCACGAGGAGGCGTTCGAACGTGCGCTGCGGCCGCGCCAGCTCGACGAATACGTCGGCCAGGAAAAAGTGCGCGGCCAGCTCGAAATCTTCATCGAAGCCGCCAAGCGCCGCGCCGAAGCGCTCGATCACGTGCTGCTGTTCGGGCCGCCGGGCCTCGGCAAGACCACGCTCGCACACATCATCGCGCGCGAGATGGGCGTGAACCTGAGGCAGACCTCCGGCCCGGTGCTGGAACGCCCGGGCGATCTCGCCGCGCTGCTGACCAACCTCGAAGCGAACGACGTGCTGTTCATCGACGAAATCCACCGGCTCTCGCCGGTCGTCGAGGAAATCCTGTATCCGGCGCTCGAGGATTACCAGATCGACATCATGATCGGCGAGGGGCCGGCCGCGCGCAGCGTCAAGCTCGATCTGCAACCGTTCACGCTGGTCGGCGCCACCACCCGCGCCGGCATGCTGACCAACCCGCTGCGCGACCGCTTCGGGATCGTCGCGCGGCTCGAGTTCTACGATGCGGGCCAGTTGTCGCGGATCGTCCAGCGCTCGGCCTCGCTGCTCAATGCGCGCATCGATCCGAACGGTGCGTTCGAGATCGCGCGGCGCTCGCGCGGCACGCCGCGGGTCGCCAACCGCCTGCTGCGCCGCGTGCGCGATTACGCCGAGGTGAAGGCCGACGGCGCGATCACCGCCGAAGTGGCCGATGCGGCGCTGGCGATGCTCGATGTCGATCCGGTCGGCTTCGACGTGATGGACCGCAAGCTGCTCGAAGCGATCCTGCACAAGTTCGACGGCGGCCCGGTCGGCGTCGACAACCTCGCCGCCGCGATCGGCGAGGAGCGCGATACCATCGAGGACGTGCTCGAGCCTTACCTGATCCAGCAGGGCTTCCTGCAACGCACGCCGCGCGGGCGCGTCGCCACACTGCTGACCTACCGCCACTTCGGCCTGCCGGTGCCCGAGTCGGGCAACGACACCACGCCGCGCTAGCTCGCGGCACCCAGCCATGTCGCGGCCACCACCGGATCGGGATCGCAAGCGGGAGCCTTCCGCGCAGGCCGCGCCTTCGTCCGGCGGCCTCGCCGGGTTGCTGCGCGCACGGCTCGCGGCCGGCGTCACGATGCTGACCTCGGGCGGCGGCGGGCCGTCGATCGATTATTCGTCGCCGCCGGGCGACCCCGGCCTGTTCGGCCCCGACGCCGTGTGCTGGCGGGTGCACGCCGATTTCACCTCGATGATGGCGGGCGGCATCGCCGCGCTGCTGTTGCAGGCGCTGCATCCGCTCGCGCTGGCGGGCGTCTGGGATCACTCCTCGTTTCGTACCGACATCCTCGGCCGGCTGCGCCGCACCGCCACGTTCGTGGCCGGCACCACGTTCGCGAGCCGCGCCGATGCGCTGCACCTGATCGAGCGCGTCAAGACCATTCACGACGGCGTGACCGGCACCGCCCCCGACGGCCGCCCCTACCGCGCCAGCGATCCCGCGCTGCTGACCTGGGTGCATGTGGCCGAGGTGTCGAGCTTCCTGGCCGGGTACCTGCGTTACGTGAATCCGGCGCTCACCGGCGAGGAGCAGGATCGCTACTACGCCGAAACCTCGCGCATCGCCGTGATGCTCGGGGCGGCCGACGTGCCGTGTTCGCGCGCGGAAATCGCCGCCTATCTCGAACGGATGCGCGGCGAGTTGGTGGCCAGCGAGCGCACCCATGAAGTGATCCGCGTGCTGCGCGAGGCGCCGGTGCCGCGCGCGGTGATGCGCCCGGCGTCCGCCATGCTGTTCCACGCGGGCGTGGATCTGCTGCCCGACTGGGCGCAACGGCAGCTCGGCCTCGCGGCCCTCGCACCGATGCGGCGAATGGTTGCCATCCCCGGCGTGCGGCTCATGGGGCCGGTGATGCGCTGGGCGCTCGTCAACGGCGCGTCGAAGCGTTCGCGGCGCCGGGCCGCGGCCCCGGCCCCGGCATCGGCATCGGCATCGGCATCGGCATCGGCATCGGCATCGGCATCGGCATCGGCATCGGCATCGACATCGACATCGGCATCGACATCGGCATCGGCATCGACATCGACATCGACATCGACATCGACATCGACATCGACATCGACATCGACATCGACATCGACATCGACATCGGAGTCAGTATCAGCGCCGAAATCGGTACCGACAGCGCCCGCAACAGCCGAATCCGCGCCGCCGCGCCAGCAAACCGAGCCACCTCGCACGGCCGCAGCCCCTCAATCCGCCCCGCACCGCACCCCGGCCGTCGACGAATAACACCGCTCGTTCAACGCCCGACCGCCCTCGCTTTCACGGCCAGACACCGCCGCTCCACCGCCCCGCCCGCCTCATCGATTTGTCATATTTCAAATCGCTGTCACATCCCATCGGCAAGCTTGCGCCTTTTCTTGCATCTGCCTTCCAACTCTTACCGATTGCTACCCCGATGATTCCTTCGCTCCACCGAATCGCGCTGGCCGCCTCGTTCTCGTTGCTGATCGCGCTTGCCGCGTGCGGTGGCGACGGCACCTTGGCCTCGTCCTCGCTCGCCACCTCGCCGGCGCCGGCTTCCTCGACGCCCACGACCACCCCGGGCAAATGGGCCGCGGCCGCGCCCGGCGACATCCTCGACGTCGCACTGAGCGACCTGCACCCGAGCCAGGACGCGCTCGGCTACGACCAGATCTATTACAAGCTCGGCCGCTACGAACTCGATCCGACCAAGAAGTTCGACGACTTCTGCGCCGACGAAGGCCTCGGCGGCCTCGTCTCGGGCAGCTCGACCACCACCTCGAAGCTGACCGACGCCACCACCTACACCTGCACCACCACCGACCTGACCAAGCGCGACACCACCGTGCTGAACCCGGTCGTGATCGGCCCGAACGGCAGCACGCTCTACCTGACCGACGGCCACCACGGCCTGTCGACCTACTACGAAACGTCCGACGGCGGCCCCGCGCTGCACGTCCACGTGCTGGTCAAGGCGAACTTCAGCAGCTACGCCGGCAGCACGTTCTGGTCGATGATGCAGACCGGCGGCTTCACGCGCCTGAAGGACGCCAACGGCGCGGCCATCACGCCGGACAAGCTGCCCACCGCACTCGGCCTGACGCACGGCATGCAGAACGACGTCTACCGCTCGCTCGTCTACTTCACGCGCGACATCGGCTACAGCAAACCGACGCCGTCGACCGACTTCCTGGAATTCTTCTGGGCCGACTGGCTGCGCGCCAACTTCCCGCTGTCGGGCTACACGCTGACCAAGCTCGGCACGGTCAGCCCCGATCCGGCCACGGCCGATACCGGCTACCTGAACGCCACCTGGAACGCGTCGGTGAAGATGGTCGCCACCACCGACCCGGTGATAGACGGCAAGACGGGCGCCGAACTCGGCCGCCTCGCCCAGATCAACGTCGGCAAGGCTTATACGAAGGGAAATTTCGGCGACCTCAGCGCGGCGATCACCGCCTCGAAGCCGGGCAAGCTCGCCTACGCGCTCGACTACAAGTCGCGCCACAACATCCAGTAAGCCGTCTCGGCCCGCCGGCCAACGCACCATGACGCCGCCCGCACGAGCGAGGCGGCGAAAAAAAGCCTCGCGAATGCGAGGCTTTTTTCTGGGCTGGCGGGCGCAACGTTACATCACCTTGCGATAACCGTCGTCCTCGCTCTCTCCACCGAGATGATCGACATCGGCCCAACGGACGATGCGCGGCGCGTTGCCGTCGAACTCCACCACGTTGATGCTGGTATTCAGCAGCGCATACTGGCGCGGCGCGTCGAGCGGCAGCGAAATCGCCCACCGATAGACGCAATCGAGCACGCCGCCGTGCGCCACCACGGCGATCCGGCCGCCCGGATGCGCCGCCACGATCGGTTCGAGCGCATGCAGCACGCGGTGGTAGAACGCGCGCTGCGATTCGCCGCCGGCCGGCTCGAAACCGGGGTCGCGCGTCTGCCATTGGGCATGGGCATCGGGAAACTTCTCGGCGATCTCGGCGCTGTCGTGCCCCTGGAACGCACCGTAGTTGCGCTCGCGCAGCCCTTCGTTCAGCACCACCGGCAGGCCGAGTGCGTCGGCGAACGGCTGCGCCGTCTGGCGCGCGCGTTGCAGGTCGCTCGAATAGATCGCATCGAGCCGCTGGCCTTCGCGGGCCTCGCGCGCGAGCCGTTCGGCCAGTTGCGCCGCCTGCTCGACGCCGCTTTCCGCGAGCGGAATGTCGATATGGCCCTGGATGCGCTTGATGCGGTTCCACGGGGTTTCGCCGTGACGAATGAAAAGGATTTGCGTGGTAGTCATCGTGTGGCGAAGCGAGAGAAGAGCCGACGGCCGCAGGGCATCACGACGGACGCACCTGCAGCCAGAACGTGACGGGGCCATCGTTGACGAGCGAGACCTGCATGTCCGCGCCGAACTCGCCGGTCTCGACGACCGGATGGCGCGCGCGTGCCGCATCGACGAAATGGGAGAACAGCCGGGCGCCTTCATCGGGCGGCGCGGCCGGCGTGAAGCTCGGCCGCATCCCGCTTTGCGTGTCGGCCGCCAGCGTGAACTGCGAGACCAGCAGCAGGCCGCCGGCGCGGCCTTCGCCGTCGAGGTTGGTGACGGGCAGGTTCATCTTGCCGGCCGCATCGCTGAACACGCGGTAGCCGAGCACCTTGGCGAGCAGCTTGTCGGCCACCGCCTCGGTGTCGCCGCGCTCGGCGCACACCAGCGCGAGCAGGCCCGCGCCGATTTCGCCGGTGACGCGCTCGCCCACCCGCACGTCGGCGCGCTTCACGCGCTGGATCAGCGCGATCATGCGCCGAGCGTCACGCGCGCGAAGCGGCGCTTGCCGACCTGCACGACGTATTCGCCGGCTTCGATCTTCACGCCCTTGTCGGACACGGTGGCGCCGTCGATCTTCACGCCGCCCTGCTCGATGTTGCGCAGCGCTTCGCTGGTGGACGGCACGAGGCCGGCCTGCTTGAGCAACTGGCCGATCGCGAGCGGCGCACCGGTCAGCACGACCGACGGAATGTCGTCGGGCACGCCGCCCTTGGCGCGGTGGTTGAAATCTTCCAGCGCGCGTTCGGCATCGGCCTGCGAGTGGAAGCGCGCGACGATTTCCTGCGCGAGCAGCACCTTGAAATCGCGCGGGTTGCGGCCGCCCTCGATCTCGGCCTTGAACTTCTCGATCTCGCCCAACGGACGGAACGACAGCAGTTCGAAGTAACGCCACATCAGCACGTCGGAAATGCTCATCAGCTTGCCGAACATGTCGTTGGGCTTCTCGCTGATGCCGATGTAGTTGTGCTTCGACTTCGACATCTTCTCGACGCCGTCGAGCCCTTCGAGCAGCGGCATCGTCAAGATGCACTGCTGTTCCTGGCCGTATTGCTTCTGCAGTTCGCGACCGACCAGCAGGTTGAACTTCTGGTCGGTGCCGCCGAGCTCTAGGTCCGCATTGAGCGCGACCGAATCGTAGCCCTGCATCAGCGGGTACAGGAATTCATGGATCGAGATCGGCACGCCGCCCTGGAAGCGCTTGGTGAAATCCTCGCGCTCGATCATGCGCGCGACCGTGTAGCGCGACGCCAGCTTGATCAGGCCGTCCGAGCCGAGCGGCAGGCACCATTCGCTGTTGTAGCGGATTTCGGTTTTTTCGCGGTCGAGCACCAGCGCGGCCTGCTCGAAGTAGGTCTTCGCGTTGTGCTCGATCTGCTCGCGCGTGAGCGGCGGACGCGTGGCGTTGCGGCCCGACGGATCGCCGATCAGCGACGTGAAATCGCCGATCAGGAAGATCACCGTGTGGCCGAGATCCTGGAGCTGACGCATCTTGTTCAGCACCACGGTGTGGCCGATGTGGATGTCGGGGGCGGTCGGATCGAGGCCCAGCTTGATTCGCAGCGGCGTGCCGCTGGCTTCGCTGCGCGCGAGCTTCTGCGCGAACTCGTCCTCGATCAGCAGTTCGTCGACGCCGCGTTTCGTGATCGCGAGCGCTTCGCGCACGCCGTCGGTGATCGGGAGCGCGGGCTTCGTTTGGGGATCTTGGCTCATCGGTGCGAGAAAGAGGAAAGTCGAAAAAAGAAGGATTTTCCCATAACTCGCGGGCGGACCGGTATCGCTTAACGGCGCGGCGGCTTGCGCGGATAATCGGGGCACCGCGGCGCGGGCATGTTGCCCGCGTGCGCGACGACAGAACAGGAGCGAAACCGTGGCGCCCAATCCCACGCAGTCCGGCCAGCGCGCCGACACGCACGACGCCGATCCGGCCGATGGCGTCTACTTCGGCCTGATGTCGGGCACCAGCATGGACGGCTGCGACGGCATCGCCGTGCGCTTCGAGGCCGGCTCGACGCCCGAGGTGCTGGCCGAGGCCTTCGTCGGCTTCGACGGTGCGCTGCGCGAGGCGCTGTTCGCGCTGCAGCAGCCCGGCGACAACGAGATCGAGCGCGAATCGCTGGCCGCCAACGCGCTGGCCACGCGCTACGCGGTGTGCTGCCACGAATTGCAGCGCGCCGCGCATCTCTCGCCCGATGCGGTGCGCGCGATCGGCGTGCACGGCCAGACCGTGCGCCACCGTCCCGAGCGCGGTTACACACGCCAGATCAACAACCCGGCGCTGCTCGCCGAGTTGACGCGCGTGGACGTGATCGCCGATTTCCGCAGCCGCGACATCGCGGCCGGCGGCCAGGGCGCGCCGCTCGCGCCGGCGTTTCACGCCACCGTGTTCGGCGCGGCCGACGAAACGCGGGTGGTCTGCAACCTCGGCGGCATCAGCAACATCACGATCCTGCCGGCCGAGGGCGCGCATCATGGCGCCGGCGTGCGCGGCTTCGATTGCGGCCCGGCCAACGCGCTGCTCGATGCCTGGGCGCTGCGCCATCTCGGCAAGCCGTTCGACGAGGGCGGCCAGTTCGCCGCGCGCGGCACGGTCGACACCGCGCTGCTGGCGGCCCTGCTCGCCGAGCCGTATTTCGACCTGCCGCCGCCGAAAAGCACCGGCCGCGACCTGTTCAATCCCGATTGGCTGCACGCGCGGCTGCAGGCGTTCGCGCATGTCTCGCCCGAGGACGTGCAGGCCACGCTGACCACGCTCACGGCCGTGACGATCGCGCGCGAAATCGGCCGACATGCACCGGATTGCCGCGCTGTTTATGTCTGCGGCGGCGGCGCCCGCAATCCGGCGTTGATGCAGGCGCTTGCCGACGCGCTGGCCGAGGCCGGCGTGGCAGCGGCCGTCGACACCACGGCCGCGCTCGGCGTGCCGCCACAGCAGGTCGAGGCGATCGCGTTCGCCTGGCTCGCGTGGCGCTTCACGGCTCGCGAACCCGGCAATATCGCCGGCGTGACGGGCGCGGCCGGCGAGCGCGTGCTCGGCGCGTTGTATCCGCGCTGAATCGGGCGCGGCGCTTCAGGCAGCCCGCGCACTCGAAACGCCGGAAACGACAAAACCCCCACGCACGCGTGGGGGTTTTTCATGGCACCAACGGCAAGCGCCCCAATGGGGCGCTGCAACGCTGAAACGCCTAGGCGCTCAGACCGAGAACGACGAGCCGCAACCGCAGGTGGTCGTGGCGTTCGGGTTCTTGATCACGAACTGCGCGCCGTTCAGGTCGTCCTTGTAGTCGATTTCTGCGCCGACCAGATACTGGTAGCTCATCGAATCGACCAGCAGTTGGACGCCGTTCTTGACCAGCACGGAGTCGTCTTCGTTGACTTCTTCGTCGAACGTGAAGCCGTACTGGAAGCCCGAGCAGCCGCCGCCTTGCACGAACACGCGCAGCTTCAGTTCGGGATTGCCTTCTTCGTCGATCAGTTGCTTGACTTTGTCGGCCGCCGAGTCGGTGAAGACGAACGGGGTCGGCATTTCGGTGGCGGTGCTTACCGCGGATTCAGTGACAGCGTTCATGACGAACTCTCCAAAAAGCACTAGCCGCTATTGTAGGGCTGTTCCGAAGATCGTGCCGAAGTCCACGAAATCAAGCGGGACATGCGCATCGCGCACCGGCGGGATCGGATCGATACGGGTCGCGCCCCGATTCCACGGGAATCGAAGCGCGCATAAAAAAACCGCCAGTCGAGGACTGGCGGTTTTCGTCGGCGGCATCGCCCGAGGGCGACGAGCCGGAAGCGCTTAACGCTTCGAGAACTGCTTTGCGCGACGTGCCTTGCGCAGACCCATCTTCTTACGCTCGACTTCACGCGCATCGCGCGTCACGAAGCCGGCGGTCGACAGTTGCGGCTTGAGCGTTGCATCGTAGTCGATCAGCGCGCGGGTGATGCCGTGACGCACTGCGCCTGCCTGACCCGTTTCGCCGCCGCCCGTCACGTTCACCTTGATGTCGAACGTTTGGCCGTGGCTCGTGAGCTCCAGCGGTTGGCGCACGATCATCAGCGACGTTTCGCGCGAGAAGTAGTCGGCGATGGGCTTGCCGTTGACAATGATGTCGCCCTTGCCTGCCTTGATGAAGACACGTGCAACGGCGCTCTTGCGGCGGCCCGTACCGTAATTCCAGTTACCGATCATGTGGGTCTCCTTAGAACTCGAGCGCCTGCGGCTGTTGGGCCGAGTGCGGATGCGTCGCTTCTGCGTAGACCTTGAGCTTCTTGATCATCGCGTAACCGAGCGGGCCCTTGGGCAGCATGCCCTTGACCGCCTTCTCGAGCGCACGGCCCGGGAAGCGTTCTTGCATCTTGCCGAACGTCGTCTCATAGATACCGCCCGGGTAGCCCGAGTGGCGGTAGTACTTCTTGTCCAGCGTCTTGTTGCCCGTGACTTTCAACTTGCTCGCGTTGATGACGATGATGAAATCACCGGTGTCGACGTGCGGAGTGAACTCAGGCTTGTGCTTGCCGCGCAGACGGCGTGCCACTTCGCTGGCAACACGGCCGAGAACCTTATCCGTCGCGTCAATCACGTACCATTCGCGCGTCACCTCATGGGCTTTTGCGGAAAACGTCTTCATGATCGATCCAAAAATAATGACTGCTGCCCTTGTTTTTTTCCTGCTTGGATTTGGTTGCGCTCTGGGCGCTGTGCAGGCTCTCCCTGATTCTTCTCCGCGGGCATGAATGCGGAAAACCGAGAATTATAAAGGAAATTTTGGCAAGCGGACAAACAAATCGACGATTGTCGACGGAGCCCTGAGCGATCGGCAGGCGGTGCGCCGCGATCCACGAAAAAAAGCCCGAACCGTCGTTCGGGCTGAATCCACCTTTGGAGAAGGGTGGAGGAGACATAAGGGGATTGCCGCAGCGCGGCAATCAATGGTCTGAATGATAGGAAGCCCGTCGCCGAAATTCAAGTCAATCCATATGGTAAAAACATATACCATCATGCGAAATTTCCATATCGATGCCTCGGTTGCCGCTCGGCCCCATTGAAATCAGTCACTTAGCCGCTATCTGCCGGGCATGAAAGCCCCGGAACGCGCGGCACCTTGCCCGTCCCGGCACCCTAGTGGAGCGGCCGCACGCGCGACCATCTCCTCCGATTCTTTCCATTCCCGCACTGCATCAGCCGACAGTTGCCATGCGGGCTACAATGCCGGTTCGCAATCGAAGCCGGAAAGACGGGAGCACACGCATGGAATGCAAAGTTAGCTGGATGGGCCAGGAAGGCATGGCGTTCGTCGCCGAGACGGGCAGCGGCCACCTCGTGACGATGGATGGCGCGCCCGAAGGCGGCGGCCACAACCTCGCCGCTCGCCCGATGGAAATGGTGTTGCTCGGCACCGGCGGCTGCACCGCATACGACGTCGTGCTGATCCTGAAGAAAAGCCGCCAGGAAGTGACGGGTTGCTCGGTCACGCTGAAGGCCGAGCGCGCCAGCGAGGATCCGAAGGTGTTCACCAAGATCCACTTCCACTTCACCGTCACGGGCCGCAACCTGAACCCGGCCACGGTCGAGCGCGCGATCAACCTGTCGCACGACAAATACTGCTCGGCGTCGATCATGATCGCCAAGACGGCCGAACTGACGCACGGCTTCGATATCGTCGCCGGTTGAGGCAGGCTTTCGGGCGCGGCGAGCGCCCATGAAAAAGGCCGGCACCCTTCGGGGGCGCCGGCCTTTTAGCTTGAATCGGGGCAAAGCGGGCCGATAAGCCGGATTCTGTGCATCGTGCGCGCAGGACGCGCACGACGTGGCAGCCATTCCTCTAGGCGCGCCATTGCTGACGCGCTCAAGCTTCCTACCCGCAGACGAGACGGGGGCACCGTCCTGCATCTCGAAGATGCGCGCCTGCCTACTTGGAATTGCTCCGGGTGGAGGTTACCGTGCCGGCGTACGTCGCCGCAGCCGCGGTGCGCTCTTACCGCACCGTTTCACCCTTACCTGATCCCGGCTTGCGCCGGGCCATCGGCGGTCTGTTCTCTGTTGCCCTATTCCGCGTGTCGCCACGGATGGCCGTTAGCCATCACCCTGCCCTGGCGGAGTCCGGACTTTCCTCGCCCCGCGCGGCCGAAACCGCGCAGGCCGCGACTGCCTGGCCCACTTTGCGACGCGGATTCTAGCATCCGCGCCGCCGCACCGCGAGCCGCGGGGTGCGGAAACCGCCTGCGGGCATCAGTGCCATCGGGATGGGATCACAAGAGAAACGGGGATCGAATCGCAATCGATCGACTCCACGCCCCGCCACGCCGGATTACGGCGCGGCCCGCCGCCCCGCGCGAAACACCTGCGCGTCGTCGTAGAAGCCCGCATCGGCATTGGCCGGCCACCAGCCCGGCACACCGAGCACCGGCAGCGGCGCGAACCCGCGGCTCGACGGCAGCCGCGCGTCGAACTCGGCCGCCACGTGCGCATCGAGCCAGCCTCGCCGCGCGCCTTCGTCCCAGTCGAAGAACGCCGGCGGCGCCTCGACGATCCACGCATGCGCCGTGCACGCCTTGTACGGCTGCACGAGCTTTTCGAGCAGCGCATGCCCGACCAGCCGCAATTCGCAGGCGCGCCCCCAGGCGGCGCGGTTCTCGACGAACAGCGCCTGCCAGCCGAAGTCGCGCAGCGCGGCGCCGAGCGCCGGATCGGCGGTGACGAACAGCGCGCCGTTCTCGTCGAGCAAGGTGAGCGCGTCGCGCACGCCGCCGCGCTCGCCGCCCACGCCGAGCGCATCGATGGCGGCCGACTGGCGTGCGTTGATCGCCGCCTTGATCCGCGGATACGCGAACCAGACGAGCGCATTGAAGAAATCGTGGAGATTGTGGCGAGTGGGCACGCCGCCGGTGGCGGCGATCTGCGTTTCGTAGGCGACGCCGGCCGGCAGCCCGGCCTGCTCGATGAAATGCAGCGGATGGCCGCGCCCGGTGGTCAGGCCGGCCGTGGCGGCGTCATCGCCGAGCGCCGCGAGCCAGGCGGCTTCGCCGGCCAGCGCCGCAGCCTGCCAGCGCGGGCCGCGCGCCGCGAACGGCGCCAGCCACGGCGCGGCCCAGTCGATCGAGTCGAATCCGGCCGCGCGCGGGCCGCCGGCCGCCGATGTCACGCGAGACGCCAGCCGATCGATTCGCCGCCGCGCAGCGGCACCACCGAGGTGTCGCCCGCTTGCACCGTGGCCGGCAGTTGCCAGGTGTCGCGCAGCAGCGTGACGGTGTCGGTGGCGCGCGGCAGGCCGTAGAAATCGGCGCCGAAGAAGCTCGCGAAGCCTTCGAGCTTGTCGAGTGCGCCGGCTTGATCGAACGCCTCGGCATACAGTTCGAGCGCATGCAGCGCCGTATAGCAGCCCGCGCAGCCGCAGGCGGCTTCCTTCGCGTCCTTCTCGTGCGGCGCGCTGTCGGTGCCGAGGAAGAAGCGCGCGTTGCCCGAGGTGGCGGCTTCGACCAGCGCGACGCGGTGCGTCTCGCGCTTGAGCACCGGCAGGCAGTAGTAATGCGGACGAATCCCGCCGGTAAAGATGGCGTTGCGGTTGTAGAGCAGGTGATGCGCCGTGATCGTCGCGCCGAGCGTGCCCGGTGCGGCATCGGCGTCGCGCACGTAGTCGGCCGCGTCCTTGGTGGTGATGTGCTCGAACACCACCTTCAGCGCCGGGAAATCGCGGCGCAGCGGCGTCATCACGCGGTCGATGAAGACCTTCTCGCGATCGAACAGATCGATATCGGCATTGGTCACCTCCCCGTGCACGAGCAGCGGCATGCCCACGTCCTGCATCGCCTCGAGCGCGCTCGCGCATTTGCGCAGGTCGGTCACGCCCGCGTCCGAATTGGTGGTGGCGCCCGCCGGATACAGCTTCACGCCGTGCACGAAGCCGCTCGCCTTGGCGCGGCGGATCTCGTCGCCGGGCGTGTTGTCGGTCAGGTAGAGCGTCATCAGCGGCTCGAACGTCATGCCGGCCGGCAGCGCGGCCAGGATGCGCGCGCGATAGGCTTCGGCCTGCGCCGTGGTGGTCACGGGCGGCTTCAGGTTCGGCATGATGATCGCGCGGCCGAACTGGCGCGCGGTGTGCGGCAGCACGGCCGCCAGCATCGCGCCGTCGCGCACGTGAAGGTGCCAATCGTCGGGACGGGCGAGAGTCAGCGAGGAGACGGGAGCGGAGGCGGCGTTCTGGGCGGTCATGGCGTCGTAGGGGTAAGGCGGGCAACCAGCAGCGAGATGGCTGCTGCAGCCGCGCCCCGCGGCGCCAAGTGACGGAAAACCGCAACACGGTGTCGTGTGCGCGCGGTTCCGCTTTTGGCCGCCCGGGGCTGGGTGTATGCTTGAAACCACTATTGTACCGGTTCCGCCCGGTGTCCCTACCCGCCAGACCTGCCGCAACATCTATGTGCCAACTCTTCGGAATGAACTGCGCCGAGCCGACGGACGTGACCTTCTCGTTTACCGGTTTCGCGGCCCGCGGCGGGCTGACCGATCATCACGCGGACGGTTGGGGCATCGCCTTCTTCGAAGATAAAGCCTGCCGCCTGTTCCTCGATCACCAGTCGTCGGCCACCTCGCCGATCGCCGAAATGGTGAAGCGCTATCCGATCAAGTCGAAGAACACGATCGCCCATATCCGCAAGGCCACCCAGGGCGCCATCCTGCTCGAGAACAGCCATCCGTTCATGCGCGAGCTGTGGGGGCGCCACTGGATCTTCGCGCATAACGGCGACCTGCCCGGCTATGCGCCCGAACTGAGCGACGGCGTGTATCAACCGGTCGGCACGACCGACAGCGAGCAGGCGTTCTGCATGCTGATGCAAGGCCTGCGCGACACGTTCCCCGGCGCGCAGCCGCCGCTGCCCGAACTGTTCGAGCGGCTCGCCGAGCTGACCGAGGCGATCACCGCCTACGGCGTGTTCAACTTCCTGCTGTCGAACGGCCAGGCGCTGTTCGCGCACTGCTCGACGCGGCTGCACTATCTGGTGCGCCGCTGGCCGTTCTCCACCGCGCACCTGATCGACGAGGATCTCTCGATCGATTTCGCGAAGTACACCACGCCCGAGGATCGCGTCGCCGTGATCGCCACCCAGCCGCTGACCGACGACGAAGTCTGGACCGCGTTCGAGCCGGGCGAGCTGATGATGTTCCAGTGCGGCGACGTGGCCGCGCAAACGCGCGTGAAGGTGCCCGAGATCGTGCTCGAGAAGCTGCGCAATCCGTCGCTCGACCCGTCGTCCTCGCAAAACTGCCGCCGCACCGCCGCCACTGCCGGCGACACCACGCTCGCCGCGGCAGCCGCTGCGATGGCCACCGGCGACGATCCCGTCGATTTCTGAGGCGGCGCACGCAACACATTCCCCGCTGCAATGAAAAACGCCCGGCGCGATGCCGGGCGTTTTTCATTGGAACGCTGCCGCCGCGCAAGCGCGGCTCGGCGCGACACTCAGTGCAGGATCTTCGCGAGGAAATCCTTGGCGCGATCCGACTTCGGATTCGCGAAGAATTCGTCCTTGCGGTCGTCCTCGACGATGGCGCCCTTGTCCATGAAGATCACGCGATGGGCCACCTTCTTCGCGAAGCCCATTTCGTGCGTCACGCACATCATCGTCATGCCTTCCTGCGCCAGCTCGACCATCACGTCGAGCACCTCGTTGATCATCTCGGGATCGAGCGCCGAGGTGGGCTCGTCGAACAGCATCGCGATCGGATCCATCGACAGCGCGCGCGCAATCGCCACACGCTGCTGCTGACCGCCCGAAAGCTGCCCCGGGAACTTGTGCGCATGGGCCTTCAGGCCCACGCGGTCGAGCAGGCGCAGGCCCTTTTCGTTGGCTTCGTCCTTGCTGCGGCCGAGCACCTTGATCTGCGCGAGCGTCAGATTTTCCGTGATCGACAGATGCGGAAACAGTTCGAAGTGCTGGAACACCATGCCGACCTTCGAGCGCAGCTTCGACAGATTGGTGCGCTTGTCGCCCACCGAATCGCCGTTGACGAGGATCTCGCCCTGCTGGAACGGTTCGAGGCCGTTCACCGTCTTGATCAGCGTGGATTTGCCCGAGCCCGACGGCCCGCACACCACCACCACTTCGCCCTTCTTCACTTCCGTCGTGCAGTCGGTCAGCACCTGGAACTGGCCGTACCACTTCGAAACGTTCTTGATGGAAATCATCTTGTGACCTTTTTCTGAAGACCCTTGACGAGTGCGGAGGCGATCACGCACACGACGAAATAGCAGGCGCCGGCGAACAGGACCATCTCGACGGTGGTGCCGTCACGATCGCCGATGTTGCTGGCGGTACGGAAGAAATCCGCGAGGCTGATCACGTAGACGAGCGAGGTGTCCTGGAACAACACGATCGCCTGCGTCAGCAGCAGCGGCACCATGGCGCGGAACGCCTGCGGCAGGATCACGAGACGCATCGCCTGCGCGTAGCTCATGCCGAGCGCGAACGCCGCGTTCACCTGGCCGCGCGACACCGCCTGAATGCCGGCGCGGATGATCTCGGAATAATACGCGGCTTCGAACAACGAAAACGCGATCATCGCCGAGGCAAGCCGGATATCGATGGTCGGCGACAGCCCGAGCACGCCCTGCAACACCTGCGGCACGATCAGGAAGAACCACAGCAGCACCATCACCAGCGGGATCGAACGGAACACCGTGACGTAGAGCCGCGAGAACCATTGCAGCGGCTTCACGCCGGACAGCCGCATCAGCGCGAGCAGCGTGCCCCACACGATGCCGACCACGATCGCCAGCACGGTGATCTGCAACGTGACGATGGCGCCTGTCCACAGCGCGGGCAGCGCGCCCGGAATACCGCTCCAGTCGAAATCGTGCATCACTTGCCTCCGATATAGCCGGGCAGGCGCGTTTTCGCCTCAATCCAGCGCATCAAGGCCATCACGACCAGGTTGATGATCACGTACGCGAGCGTGACCGCGATGAACGACTCGTAGGTTTGCGCGGTGTAGTCGACGAGCTGGCGCGCCTGGGCCGACAGATCGAGCAGGCCGATCGTCGAGGCCACGGCCGAGTTCTTGAAGATGTTCAGGAACTCGGAGGTGAGCGGCGGCACGATGATGCGATACGCCACCGGCAGCAGCACGTAGCGGTAGGTCTGCCATTCGGTGAAGCCCATCGCCAGGCCGGCCCCGCGCTGGCCCTTCGGCAGCGCGTTGATGCCCGAGCGCACCTGCTCGCAAACGCGCGCGCCGGTGAACAGGCCCAGACAGACGATCGACGCCGTGAAGAACTGCGTGCTCGGCGGCAGCTGCTTGATCCAGGTGCCGATCGATGCCGGCAGCAACTCGGGTATGACCAGATACCAGACGAAGAACTGCACGATCAGCGGGATGTTGCGGAAGATCGACACGTACAGCGTGCCGATCGCGGACAGCCGCCGGTCGGGCACGGTACGCAGCACGCCGAACAGCGAGCCGACGATCAGCGCGACCACCCAGGCCGCGAGCGAGACCTTGATCGTCACCCCGAAGCCCGACAGCAGCCAGCCGAGGTAAGTGGTCGGCTCGCCCGTCGAAACGGGACTCAGGAAAATGCCCCAGTTCCAGTGGTAAGACATGATGGACAAGACTCCAGCAAAAAGAAAACGGAAGAAGCGGAGCGCCTCTTCCGTTGCGTCAGAGCAAGGTGTGAAACCGGCTCGGGTTTAGTCGAGCGCCTTGTCGTTCGGGTTCGCGTACAGCTTCTTCATCGAATCCGACAGCGGGAAGTTCAGATTCAGGCCCTTCGGCGGAATCGGATTCTCGAACCACTTCGTGTAGAGCTTGGCGGCGTCGCCCGACTTCTCGAGTTCGGTGATCGAATCGTCGACCACCTTCTTGAACGCCGGATCGTCCTTGCGCATCATGCAGCCGTAGGCTTCTTCCGATTGCGGCGTGCCGACGATCACCCAGTTGTCCGGCTTCTTGGCCTTGGCGCGTTCGCCTGCCAGCAGCGCGTCGTCCATCATGAACGCCACGGCGCGACCCGTTTCCAGCGTCTGGAACGATTCGCCGTGATCCTTCGCGCTGATGATGTTCATGCCCATCTGCTTGTCGTTGTTCATCGCGCGCAGCAGGCGTTCCGACGTGGTGCCGGCAGTCGTCACGACGGTCTTGCCCTTCAGGTCGGCGAAGTCCTTCACGCCCGAATCCTTCGAGGTCATCAGGCGCGTGCCGATCACGAAGTAAGTGGTCGAGAAGGCGGCCTGCTTCTGGCGGTCGAGGTTGTTGGTGGTCGAGCCGCATTCGATGTCGACGGTGCCGTTCTGCACCAGCGGAATGCGGTTCTGCGACGTGACCGGAATGTTCTTCACCTGCAGGTTCGGCAGGCTCAGCTTCTTCTTCACGGCGTCGACGATCTTCATCTGGAAGTCACGCGCGTACCCGATCACGTTCTGGCTTTGGTCGTAGTACGAAAACGGGATCGACGACTCGCGGTGGCCGAGAGCGATCACGCCGGTGTCCTTGATCTTCTTCAGCGTCCCGGTTTCTTGCGCCACGGCCCCACCCGCGAACGTGGCGAGAGCGGCGGCCATCAGCAGCGCTTTTTTGAAATTCATCTGGTATCTCCTTGGGCTAACCGGCGCCAGTCTAGCAAAGTAATTTTTTTGAAAGTAATTATTGTTAACCACTGTTTTTATTGTGCAACGACCGTTCGCAGCCGCGTGAAATGCGCCCAAGTCGGCCATATAGATGCGCCGAAGCGGGCAGCGCCGGATTCGGCGCTGCCCGCTTCGAGAAGGTGCCTCGGCGGGTAGCCGCGGCACCGGGTGGATCGTCGCCCGAAGGCGTCGATCAGGGGTAGAGACCGCGCATTTCGCGCGCTTGCAGGATGCGTTTGCACGCCACGATGAAGGCGGCCGTACGCACCGTCACGCCGTGCTCTTCCGACACCGCCCAGACGCCGCCGAACGCTTCGCGCATGATGCGTTCGAGACGCAGGTTGATCTCGTCCTCGGTCCAGAAGAAGCTCGAGAAATCCTGCACCCATTCGAAGTACGACACGGTCACGCCGCCGGCGTTGGCGATCACGTCGGGGATCACCAGCGTGCCGTTGGCCGCCAGGATGTCGTCGGCCGCCGTGGTGGTCGGGCCGTTCGCGCCTTCCACGACGATCTTCGTGCGGATCTTGCCGGCGTTCTTCTCGGTGATCTGGTTTTCCAGCGCGGCCGGGATCAGGATTTCGGTTTCGATGGTCCAGAACTCGTCGTTCGGAATCGATTCGGCGCCTCCGAAGCCCGCCACGCCGCCGGTACGCGCCACATGATCGAGCAGCTTGTACGCGTCGAGGCCGGCCGGCTGATAGATCGTGCCGGTGTGATCCTGCACCGTGATGACCTTCGCGCCCGCTTCCTGGAACAGCCGGCCGGCGATCCCGCCGACGTTGCCGAAGCCCTGCACGGCGATGCGCGCGCCTTCGATGGCGACGCCCTTCTTCTTGGCCGCTTCGCAGCCGACCACGAACACGCCGCGGCCGGTCGCTTCACGACGGCCGAGCGAGCCGCCCAGCGTGATCGGCTTGCCGGTCACGACGCCGGTGGCGGTTTGGCCCTGGTTCATCGAGTAGGTGTCCATCATCCACGCCATCACCTGTTCATTGGTGTTGACGTCGGGCGCCGGAATGTCCGTGTTCGGCCCGATGATGATGCCGATCTCGCTGGTGTAGCGGCGCGTCATGCGTTCGAGCTCGCCGCGCGAGAGCTTGCGCGGGTCGACGCGGATGCCGCCCTTCGCACCGCCGTACGGCACGTTGACGGCCGCATTCTTGACCGACATCCACGCCGACAGTGCCATCACTTCCGACAGCGTCACGTCCTGGTGATAACGGATGCCGCCCTTGCCCGGGCCGCGCGACACGTTGTGCTGCACGCGATAGCCCTCGAAGTGGGCCACCGTGCCGTTATCGAGTTCGATCGGCACGTCGACGATCAGGATGCGCTTCGGGCGCTTCAGCGTTTCGAGCCAGCGCGACAGCGAGCCGAGGTACGGCGCGACGCGATCGACCTGCTGCAGGTAGTTGCCCCACGGGCCCAACGCCTCGGCGTTCAGGTAGGACGGCACGGATTGCACGGGGGACGGGGACTGCGGTTGCGAAGACATGGATTCTCCAACGGTCAGCGAATGACGCCATTGTCGAAAAACGCATTTTCGAAATCCAATGCCGTTTGCTTATTCGATTATGCGTTTTTTGCATGATCGCGCTATTGCTGGGCAAAGCGCGTGTTCCCGGCATGAACGCCAGCAATCCGCATGCCTTCGAACCGACGCACGCGGGCGGTGCGCGCCGAGTAACCTCACCGGCCGCGCGGGATTCAGCGCGCGCGCTGCGCCAGTTCCTCGCTCACGGCATCCCACAGCGCGCGCACCAGCGCGTGGCGGGCATCGTCGCCTTGCGCGGCGAGCTTGTCGCGGTAGAGCCGGATCTCCATGTTCAGCGTGAACGGCTGCGCGGCGCCGGCGCGGGCCGGCCGATCGAGCCGGATCAGCGCGCCGCCCGCCACGGCATCCTCCACCGCGCTGTGCGGCAGGAACGCCACGCCGTGCCCGGCCAGCGCCATCGCCTTCAGCCCTTCGGCCATGTCCGTCTCATAAACACGATCGAGATACAGCGGCTCGCGCGCATTGGCGATGATCACCTCGGTCATCCGGCCCAGATAGGCGTTCGGCGTGTAGGAGAGGTACGGCACCGGCGCATCGGCGTCGCCGGGCAGCGTGTAGCGCGGCCGCCCGGCGCGCAGCGGCGCCGAGAACGGGCTGATCGGCTCCATGCCGAGCGTGAGCATGTCGTAGCGCGCCGGGTCGAGCGCGACCGGGTGGCTCGGATGGTGATAGCCCATCACCAGGTCGCAGCCGCCTTCCACCAGCGACAGCACCGCATCGTGCACGTTCAGCGCGCGCAGCCGCGTATGCACCGGCCCGAGCTTGGCCTCGATGCGCTGCAGCCAGAACGGGAAATAGGTCAGCGAGAGCGTGTGCGGCACCGCGAACTCGATGGTCGGCACCGGCGCCACCGCGTGCCCGCGCAGCAGCGTGCGCGCCTCGTGCGCCTGCGACAGCATGGTCAGCGCCTGTTCGAGAAACACCTGGCCGGCCTGCGTGAGCCGCGTGGGATAGACGGAACGGTCGATCAGCTCGGTGCCGAGCCAGGCTTCGAGCGCCTGGATGCGCCGCGAGAACGCCGGCTGCGAGACGTGCCGCAGCTCCGCCGACCGGCTGAAGCTGCGCGTCTCCGCGAGCGAGACGAAGTCTTCCAGCCATTTCAGTTCCATGCGGACCTTGCTGCGCGACGAGTGTGGAGCCCGCATTGTAGCCGCGCACCGAAGCGATCCGGCTGCACTGGTGCGGTGCCGCACGCGCGCCAGGTTCGCGCAGCCACCCGGCGGGCATGGTGCGCGAAGCGGGCGCCGCAACGGCCGCGCGTATCCCGGCCCGCCTCGCTGTCCGGGCCGTAATCCGCCCCCCGCGCGCGATCCCGCACCGACCCCTCGAAACATGCACGCCAATGGCATGAAGCTTGCGGATAGCGGCCTCGGGCAGCGGCGTCCGGTTTCGCCGATCCGCCCATCGACCGACCGCCCATTTCAGAGGCCCCCGATGACGACTTCCCTCCGCGCTTCGCTCGCGAGCGGCAACTGGCGCTCCCTGCTGGCCTGCTTCCTGTATTTCGACACGGGCTTCACGGTCTGGGTGCTGTACGGCCCGCTCGCGCCGTTCATCGGCAAGGACCTCACGATGACGGCGGCCCAGCAGGGCTTCCTGGTCGCGGTGCCGGTGCTGGCGGCGGCGATCCTGCGCGTCACGCTCGGCAACCTCTATCAGTCGACCGACGGCCGACGCATCGCGCTGATGGGCGTGCTGCTGTCGGCGATCCCGGCCGTGGTGCTGCCGTTCGTGCCGGGCGCGCCGTCCTACACGCTGCTGCTGGTGCTCGGCGTGTTCCTCGGCATCGGCGGCGCGAGCTTCGCGGTGGCGCTGCCGATGGCGGGCAGCAGCTATCCGCCGAAGGTGCAGGGGCTGGTGCTCGGGCTGGCCGCGGCCGGCAACATCGGCGCGGTGCTCGACGGTTTCCTGTTCCCGCATCTGGCCGCCGCGCTCGGCTGGAAGATGTCGACCGCCGCCGCGCTGCCGCTGCTGGCGATCGCCGGCTTCGCGCTGTTCGCGTGGGCCGAGGATCGCGGCGAGAAAAGCGGCAGCACGCCGCGCGCGCTCGCGGCGTTCGCGATCTCGCTGGCCGGCCTGCTGGCGCTGGTGCTGGCGGTTCACGCCGGGTTGTTCGGCGCGGGCAAGACGGGCGTGCTGCTGTTGCCGGTGCTCGGCGCGCTGCTGGCGATCCTGGTGCTGCCCGCGCATTACCGCAAGGTGCTGGCCGAACGCGATACGTGGGTCGTGATGCTGGTCTACAGCATCACGTTCGGCGGCTTCGTCGGCATGTCCTCGTACGTCACGCTGCTGCTGACCAACCTCTATCAGATGCCGAAGATCGAAGCGGGCCTGTTCATGTCGCTGCTGGCGTTTCTCGGCGCGATCGTGCGGCCGTTCGGCGGCTATCTGGCCGACCGCGTGACGGGCGTGCGCGCGCTGATCGTGCTGCTGGCCGCGATCGCGGCGGCCGATTTCGCGTTCGCCGCCTGGATGCCGCCGCTCGCGGGGGGCATCGCGCTGCTGGTGTGCCTGTATCTGGCCTTCGGGCTCGGCAACGGCTCGACGTTCCAGCTCGTGCCGCACCGCTGGCGCGGCCGCACCGGGCTGCTGTCGGGGATCGTCGGCGCGGCCGGCGGCATCGGCGGCTTCTATCTGCCCGTCATCATGGGCATCGCCAAGGAAAGCACCGGCAGCTACCAGCTCGGCTTCGCGACGTTCGGCGCGCTGGCCACCGTCGCCTGCGGGCTGGTGGTGATGCTGCGCACGCAATGGCTCGGCTGGGCCAGCACGGCGTCGAGCGGCGCGGCCGGCGGCGCGCTGCATACGGCGCACGCGACCGAGTAGGCCTCGCCGGGGAAGGCGGCCGGTTGGCTGCGGCGAGGGGGCCTGTCCGCATTTTTGTGGGCGAGGCCATCAACCGGCCATGACCGAGCCATCAACCAGCCGCCGCCCAACTGACAACCGACCGCGGCCGAGCCACGACCCGACCGCCTTCCAACTGCCACCCGACTCCGACCGAGCCACGACCCGGCCGCCTTCCGACTGCCACCCGGCTCCGATCAAGCCACGCCCCGGCAGCCTTCCCCGCGCCAACAACCGCCCCCCACCGGGCAGCCCGCATGATGCGCCGCCGGACCCGCCCCCCGCCGATGGTAAAATTCCGGGTTACCTTCTCCACGCCCGACCGGCCGCCCCATCATGTCCGACACCCGCCCCGACACCCTTTTCGCCCTCACCGCGCTGTCGCCGCTCGACGGCCGCTACGCCAGCAAGACGGAAGCCCTGCGCGACTGGCTCTCCGAAGCGGCGTTCATGCGCCATCGCGTGACCGTCGAGGTCCATTGGCTGATCGCGCTGTCGCGCGCCGGTTTCGCCGAAGTGCCGCGCTTCTCGGAAGCGTCCGAGCAATTCCTGCTGCAACTGGTCGAGCGCTTCACGGCCCACGACGCGGCGCGCATCAAGGATATCGAGCGCGTCACGAACCATGACGTGAAGGCCGTCGAATACTGGCTCAAGGAATCGGTCAAGGGCCAGCCGGAGCTGGAGCGCGCCAGCGAATTCATCCACTTCGCCTGCACCTCGGAAGACATCAACAACACCTCGCACGGCATGATGCTCGCCGGCGCGCGCGACAACGTGATCGTCCCGGCGCTGCGCACCGTGCATCAGCGCCTCGTCGCGCTCGCGCACGCCCAGGCCGAACAGCCGATGCTGTCGCGCACCCACGGCCAGCCGGCCAGCCCGACCACGCTCGGCAAGGAAATCGCCAACGTCGCGGCCCGCCTGGCGCGCGCCATCGATCGCATCGCCAAGGTCGAGCTGCTCGGCAAGATGAACGGCGCGGTCGGCAACTTCAACGCGCACCTGTCGGCCTACCCGACGTTCGACTGGGAAGCGTTCTCGAAGGACGTGGTCGAAAACCGCCTGAAGCTCAGCTTCAACCCGTACACGATCCAGATCGAACCGCACGACTACATGGCCGAGCTGTTCGACGCCGTGGCGCGCGCCAACACGATCCTGCTCGACCTCGACCGCGACGTGTGGGGCTACATCGCGCTCGGCTACTTCAAGCAGCGCACCAAGGCCGGCGAAATCGGCTCGTCGACCATGCCGCACAAGGTCAACCCGATCGATTTCGAGAACTCGGAAGGCAACCTGGGCCTAGCCAACGCCACGCTGCGCCATCTGTCCGAGAAGCTGCCGGTGTCGCGCTGGCAGCGCGACCTGACCGATTCGACGGTGCTGCGCAACATCGGCGTCGCGTTCGGCTACTCGCTGCTCGCCTACGACGCGCTGACGCGCGGCCTCGACAAGCTCGAGGTGAACCCCTCGCGCCTGAACGAAGATCTCGACAACTGCTGGGAAGTGCTGGCCGAGCCGGTGCAGACGGTCATGCGCCGCTACGGCATCGAGAACCCGTACGAGCAACTGAAGGAACTGACGCGCGGCAAGGGCATCACACGCGAAGCGCTGCAGGAATTCGTCGGCGGCCTGGCGATCCCGCAAGACGCCAAGGACCTGCTGCTGGCCATGACGCCCGGCTCGTACATCGGCAAGGCCGTCGAACTGGCCAAGCGCATCGCGTAACACCGGCGCGGCCCGCCGTCGCCGGCCGGGCCGCACGCCGTTCGCGCCAAAGACAAAGCGCCCGGGGCTTTCGCCGCCGGGCGCTTTTTTCATGAGCGCGGCCCGCGATGGGCCACGCCGATTCCGATCGCCGGAACGCTCAGGATTGCGCGGAAAGGCCGAGCTTTTTCAGCACCTCGTCTACCATCTGCTCGGGCGTCTGCTCGATGCTGACCTGCACCGCTTCGTCGTCGCCCGGCACTTCGAGCGTATCGAGCTGGCTTTTCAGCAGCTTCGGATCGAAGAAGTGGCCGGTGCGCGTCTTCAGTCGCTCGGTCAGCACCTCGAAGCTGCCGTGCAGATAGACGAAGCGCACGTCGCGGTCGCCACCGCGCAGCACGTCGCGATACGCCCGCTTGAGCGACGAGCAGGTGAACACGGCCGTTTCGCCGGCCTGCTGCTTCGCCTCGATCGCCGTGCGGATCGACTTCAGCCACGGCCAGCGGTCGTCGTCGGTCAGCGGAATGCCCTGATGCATCTTCTCCTTGTTGGCGGCGCTGTGAAACGCGTCGCCGTCGGTGAACGTACATCCGAGACGCTCCGCCAGCAGCTCGCCGATGCGCGACTTGCCGGCGCCCGAGACGCCCATTGCGATCAAAATCATTGACTACCCCTTGTTGCTGTTACAGGACGGTGGCCAGCGCCATCGTCAGACCCAGGCCCATCAGCGAAATGATGGTTTCGAGCAGGGACCAGGTCTTGAACGTCTGACCGACCGTCATTCCGAAATATTCCTTGATCAGCCAGAACCCGCCGTCATTGACGTGCGAGAAGATCAGCGAACCCGAGCCGGTGGCCAGCACCAGCAGTTCCGGCTTGACCGTCGAGGCCGAGGCCGCGGCGATCGGCGCGACGATGCCGCAGGCCGTCGTCATCGCCACGGTGGCGGAGCCGGTTGCCAGGCGCATCAGCGCGGCGGCGAACCAGCCGAGCAGCAGCGGCGACAGGTGCGCGGCCTTGGCCGTTTCGACGATCTGGGTGGAGATGCCGCTGTCGCGCAGGATGCCGCCGAAGCCGCCGCCCGCGCCGACGATCAGCGTGATGCCGGCGATCGGCGCCAGGCACTCGCTGCAGAACTTCTGGATCTGATCACGGTTGAAGCCCTGCTTCGCGCCGAACGTCCAGAAGCTGACCAGCACGGCGATCAGCAGCGCCACGTCGGAGTTGCCGGCGAAGCGCAGCAGGTTGTTCGGCACCGTCTTCGGCTCGAACACCAGATCGGCCCAACTGCCGACCAGCATCAGCACCACCGGCAGCAGGATCGTAAACAACGTGATGCCGAAGCCCGGCAGTTGGCGGTCGTGCTTGGCCTGGTCGCCCGAATCGACGAACTGCGAGGCCAGCGGGTTGTTCGCCGGCAGCTTGACGTGCTTGTGGATCAGCAGCGCGAACAGCGGGCCGGCGACGATGGCGGTGGGAACACCGACCATCAGGCCGTAGGCGATGGTCTTGCCGATGTCGGCGTGGAACGCCTGCACCGCGAGCAGCGCGGCCGGGTGCGGCGGGATCAGCCCGTGCACGACCGACAGGCCGGCCACCATCGGCAGGCCGACCAGCAGCAGCGATTTATTGGTGCGCTTGGCGACGTTGAACGCGATCGGGATCAGCAGCACGAAGCCCACTTCGAAGAACACCGGCAAGCCGATGATGATGGCCACGCACATCATCGCCCAGTGAATGTTCTTCTCGCCGAACCAGCCGATCAGCGTGACGGCGATCCGTTCGGCGCCGCCCGATTCGGCCATCATCTTGCCGAGCATGGTGCCGAGGCCGACCACGATCGCGATGTGACCCAGCGTGCCGCCGTTGCCGGTTTCGAACGATTTGACGATCTTGTCCATCGGCATGCCGACCACGGCGCCCAGGCCGAGCGACACGATGATCAGGACCAGAAACGGATAGATCTTGAAGCGTGCGATCATCACGATCAGCAATACGATCGCGATCACCGTGCACCACAGCAGCCCGCTGCCTTGAACAGCACCCATGAACTCCTCCTAGCGATTATTGGAACCGGGCCGACGCACCACGACACCCGGCCATTCTTCTATGGGCCTGCGCGCGCGAACCTGACGCGCCCGACAGGACGCTGAATTCTACTTTCGTTTTAATCGGCGCGATAGAACCGGTTCCATGCGCATAAACCCCTAGAAAAAGGCCGAAAGTCTGAAGAATCGGGCGAGTTGCGCCGCGCCTCGGAAGTGCGGCGTCATGTCGCAATCTCGCGGCTCAACTATAGGGGATGGCGGCCGGTTTCGCCTCGCGAATGCGAGGCTCGGGAGGCAGAGGCGGCGGGCGCGGCCACAGCGCGGCGGGACCGATGGTCGCGGATGCAACCATCGGTCCCGCTCGACTTCAGAAGCGAGCCGGCGCGCCTTAGCGCGTCAGTTGGCTGGCCGCCTGCGCGAGGCGCGTGACTTCGGCCCAGTCCTGCGCGGCCAGCGCCGCCTTCGGCGTGAGCCACGAGCCGCCGACGCACACCACGTTCGGCTGCTTGAGGAAATCGGGCGCCGACTGCGCGCTGATGCCGCCCGTCGGGCAGAACTTCAGCGTCGGGAACGGGCCGTGGAACGCCTGCAGCATCGGAATGCCGCCGGCTTGCTGGGCCGGGAAGAACTTGACCAATTCATAGCCGAGTTCGAGCGCGGCGATGATATCGGTCGGCGTCATGACGCCCGGCAGCAGCGGCAGGCCCGCGTCCTGGGCGGCCTCGTGCATCGCGCGGGTCAGGCCCGGCGACACGCCGAACTGCGCGCCGGCCTTCTTGGCGAGCGCGCAGTGCTCGGGCTTCGTGATGGTGCCCACGCCGACCACGATGTCGTCGGCCAGTTGGCTCGCGCGCTCGATCGCCTTGAGGCCGGCTTCGGTGCGCAACGTGATTTCCAGCACCTTCACGCCGCCCGCGTGCAGCGCGCGCGAGACATGCTCGCCCTGCTCGACCGTCTCGAACGCGAGGACCGGAATCACCGGGCCGAGTTTCACGATGTCGTGGATGGTTTTCATCTGCTGCTTCTCCTGTAACGGGATGGATCTCGCCGGGTTCGATGCCCGCGATGCGAGCTGTGTGGGCGATAGGGCCTCGATGCGGGCTTCGGTGCAGGCCTCAGTGCGCGCTCGTCACGCCGGCGCGGGCGGTTTCGCCCACCAGCGCGCCGAACACCGAGGCGCCCGCCTCGGCCGGCATCGCCGCCGCGCGGAACACGCCGAACAGTTCGCGGCCGAAGCCCACTTCGTTGTCGGCCTGATGCATCGGGCGCACCAGTTCGCGCGCCGCCCAGGCCTGGGCGTCCACGTCGACGTCGAGGATGCCGGCCTGCGCATCGATCACGATCGTGTCGCCGGTGCGCACCTTGGCCAGCGGGCCGTCGAGCAGCGCCTCGGGCGAGACGTGGATCACCGCCGGCACCTTGCCCGACGCACCCGACATGCGCCCGTCGGTCACCAGCGCGACGTGGAAGCCCTGATCCTGCAGCACGCCGAGCAGCGGCGTCAAACGGTGCAGCTCGGGCATGCCGTTGGCGCGCGCGCCCTGGAAGCGCACCACCGCCACGAAATCGCGCTTCAGTTCGCCAGCGTCGAACGCGGCCTGCACGGCCTCCTGCGATTCGAACACGATGGCCGGCGCGACCACCTTGCGGTGCTCGGGCGCGACGGCCGAAATCTTGATCACGCCGCGGCCGAGACGACCCTGCATCAACCGCAGGCCGCCATCGGCCTGGAACGGCTCGGCGATCGGGCGCAGCACCTTGGGGTCCTGGCTCTCGGCCACGCCCGGCACCCATTCGAGCTTGCCGTCGATCAGCTTCGGCTCATGCGTGTAGTGCGACAGACCCTTGCCGGCCACGGTCGTGACGTCCTCGTGCAGCAGGCCGCCTTCGAGCAGGTTGCGCACCAGGAACGCCACGCCGCCGGCCGCGTGGAAATGGTTCACGTCGGCCTTGCCGTTCGGGTAGATCTTGGCGAGCAGCGGCACCACGGCCGACAACTGGTCGAAATCGTCCCAGTCGATCAGGATGCCGGCCGCGCGCGCGATCGCCACCAGGTGCATCGTGTGGTTGGTCGAGCCGCCCGTCGCGAGCAGCGCGACGATGCCGTTGATCACCGCCTTCTCGTCGACTACATGGCCGATCGGCGTGTAGCTGCCGCGCTCGACCGTCAGGTCGAGCACGCGGTGCGCGGCCGCGGCCGTCAGCGCGTCGCGCAGCGGCGTGTGCGGATGCACGAACGCCGAGCCCGGCAGATGCAGACCCATCACTTCCATCAGCATCTGGTTGCTGTTGGCGGTGCCGTAGAACGTGCAGGTGCCGTGGCCGTGATAGGCGGCCGATTCGGCTTCGAGCAGCGCGTCGCGGCCCACCTGGCCGGTGGCGAACTGCTGGCGGATCTTGGCCTTGTCGTCGTTCGACAGGCCGCTCGTCATCGGGCCGGCCGGCACGAAGATGGTCGGCAGATGGCCGAATTGCAACGCGCCGATCAGCAGGCCCGGCACGATCTTGTCGCAGATGCCGAGGCACAGCGCCGCGTCGAACATGTTGTGCGTCAGCGCGATCGCGGTGCTCATCGCGATCGTCTCGCGCGAGAACAGCGACAGCTCCATGCCCGGGTTGCCCTGCGTGACGCCATCGCACATGGCCGGCACGCCGCCCGCGAACTGCGCGACGCCGCCGTTCTCGCGCGCGGCCGCCTTGATCAGATCCGGATAGCTGACAAACGGCGCATGCGCCGACAGCATCTCGTTGTACGACGAGACGATGCCGATGTTCGGCTCGCGCACCGACTTGATGACGAACTTGTCGTTGCCTTCGAGGCCGGCGAAGCCATGCGCGAGATTGGCGCACGACAGCGCGCCGCGCGCCGGGAAACGGCCTTGCGCGGCATCGATGCGTTGAAGGTAGGCGGTGCGGGTGGGACGGCTGCGTGCGACGACGCGCTCGGTCACGTTCACGAGGGTGGAATGCAGCGAGGCCATGCTGGGCGGCTCCTCTGTGGCCGGCGAGGCCGGCATCGGAAATCGTGGGGGGAGGCCGGTTCGACCGACCAATCGCCGCGAAGTTTAGTAGAAAAACTACATGCCTGCAATCTTGCGGCGCAGCATCGGCTCGGTCGCATCTTGCACAAAGCTTGCTACGCATGGGTTATGGATCAGTGAAAACCCTGATATTTGGTTTATCTGTGAGCTAGAACGATCCAAAAAATCATGTAGTTTTTCTACACATCGTGCGTAATACTACAATCCGTCATTTCCAAAACGAGCCGCCGATGCTGCCCCGAATCGAAGCGCTGCGCGCGCAGTTGCGCCCGTCCGAGCAGAAACTCGCCGATTACGTGCTGGCCGCGCCGCGCGAGATCCTCGACATGTCGATGACCGACCTCGCGGCGCGCGCCGGCGTCAGCCAGCCGACCATCGCGCGCTTTTGCCAGGCGCTCGGCTGCAGCGGCTTTCGCGAATTCAAGATCCGCCTCGCGCAAAGCGTGGCGCCGGGCGTGCCGTCGGTGTATCGCGACGTCGAGCCCGACGAGCCCGCGCCCGGCATCATCGGCAAGGTGTTCGACCGCACCATCGGCGCGCTGATCGAGGTGCGCAACAGCCTGTCGGCCGGCAGCGTGGCCGAGGCGATCGCCCTGCTCGCGCGCGCGTCGCGTATCGAGTTCTACGGCGCGGGCGGCTCGGGCATCGCCGCGCAGGACATCCAGCACAAGTTCTTCCGGCTCGGCGTGCCGAGCGTCGCCTATTCCGATCCGCACACGTTCTCGATGTCGGCCGCGCTGCTCGGGCCGCAGGACATCGTCGTCGCGATCTCGAACACCGGCCGCACGCGCGACATCGTCGAGGCCGCGAAATCGGCGCTCGCCTGCGGGGCCAAGGTGGTGTCGATCACGCACAGTCATTCGCCGCTCGCGCAGATCGCCAGCGTCAACCTCGCGTCGAACATCGCCGAGGAAACCGACGTGTTCTCGCCGATGACCTCGCGCATGTCGCATCTGGCGATCGGCGACATCCTCGCGGTGGGCGTGGCGCTGCAGCGCGGCCCCGAACTTGTCGATCGGCTCGGCCGCGCCAAGGCCGCCATCGTGCGGCGGCGCATCGATGCCGAGGTGCGCCCGAGCGAGCGCCGGAGCATGCGTGAGGCGCGCGAGGCAGCACCGGAGGATTCCGGCGGCGACGCCTGAGCGTTTCTTTTTCTTCGGCGCCGCCAACGCACAACGCCCGCGCGAACCGTGCCCTTGGAGGACCACGGCCCGTGCGGGCGTCGAGGTGTATCGAGGAGGCAGCAGAGGCCGATCGGCTCCGCCAAACCGCCTCAGAACGGCTTGATCACCGCCAGCGCCACGGCGCCGAGCATGCCAAGCACCGGCAGTTCGTTGAAGAAGCGATACCAGCGGTCGGACCGGCGGTTATCGCCGCGCTCGAACACGCGCAGCAGGTGGCCGCAATAGACGTGATAGCCGATCAGCAGCAGCACGATCGTCAGCTTCGCGTGAATCCAGCCCTGCCCCTGGCCGACGCCGGCCACCAGCCAGAGCCACAACCCGCACGCCAGCGCCGGCACGGCAATGAAGCTCATGAAGCGGAACAGCTTGCGCGCCATCGTCAGCAGGCGGCGCACGGCGCCGGGATCGGTTTCCATCGCCAGGTTCACGAAGATGCGCGGCAGATAGAACAGCCCCGCGAACCAGGCGGCGATCAGCACGATGTGGAAGGTTTTGACCCAGAGGTACGTCATCGAATCGTCCGTTCGTCAGTGGCGGGCGGCGATCACTGCCGGCCCTCGCCGTGCCCGAGCACGACGTATTTCAGCGAGGTCAACCCTTCCAGCCCGACCGGGCCGCGCGCATGCAGCTTGTCGTTCGAGATGCCGATTTCGGCGCCGAGGCCGTATTCGAAGCCGTCGGCGAAACGCGTCGACGCGTTGACCATCACGCTGGCCGAATCGACCTCGCGCAGGAAGCGCATCGCGCGGTCGTGATCCTCGGTGACGATGGCGTCGGTGTGCGCCGAGCCGTAGGTGTTGATGTGCTCGATCGCGGCGTCGAGGCCGTCGACCACCTTGATCGCGAGCACCGGCGCGAGATATTCGGTGCGCCAGTCTTCCTCGGTGGCATCTACCAGCGGGCCGACGCCGGCCGCTTCCAGCACCGCCCTGGCGGCCGCATCGACGCGCAGCTCGACCGACTTGTCGCGATAGAGCCGGCCCAGCGGCGGCAGCACCGCGGCCGCCACACCCCGCGCCACCAGCAGCGTTTCCATGGTGTTGCAAGTGCCGTAGCGGTGCGTCTTGGCGTTGTCGCACACCGTGAGCGCCTTGGCCAGATCGGCGCGATCGTCGACGAACACGTGGCAGATGCCGTCGAGGTGCTTGATCATCGGCACGCGTGCGTCCTGCATCAGCCGTTCGATCAGGCTCTTGCCGCCGCGCGGCACGATCACGTCGACGTATTCGGTCATCGTGATCAGCTTGCCGACGGCCGCACGATCGGCGGTGGCGACCACCTGCACGGCGTCGGCCGGCAGCCCGGCCGCCGACAGCCCCTCGCCGATCAGCTTCGCCAGCGCGGTGTTCGATTCGAGCGCCTCGGAACCGCCACGCAGGATGGTGGCGTTGCCGGACTTCAGGCACAGCGCCGCGGCGTCGATCGTCACGTTCGGCCGCGATTCGTAGATGATGCCGATCACGCCGAGCGGCACGCGCATCTGGCCGACCTGGATGCCGCTCGGGCGAAACTTGAGGTTCGAGATCTCGCCGATCGGATCGGCCAGCGCGGCGACCTGGCGCAGCCCTTCGATCATCGTGTTCAGCGCCTTGTCCGACAGCGTCAGGCGATCGATGAACGCGGCGTCCTGGCCGTTCGCGCGCGCACGTTCGACGTCGCGCGCGTTGGCGGCCTTCAGCGCCGGGGCCTCGCGTTCGATCGCGGTGGCAATCGCGGCGAGCGCGGCGTTCTTGGCGGCGGTGTCGGCGCGCGCGATCGCGCGCGAGGCGTGTCGCGCGCGGCGGCCGACGTCCGACATGTACTGATCGATATCCATCGTGAAACCCGAATCCGGAATGGCAACCGCGCCGTGCGGCGGCTCGCCGTGGTGATGATGAGCGCCGCCGCCCGGCTTGGGCGCGGCGAGTGAAGATTGTATGCGCGCCGGCGCGCGCCTGCCGAAGCCGGCGGCGTCAGGCCGGGCGACGTCCTGCCGCACCCGCGCGCGGGCCGGCCGCGCCGCGCGACGAGCCCTGCGCGCCGGCCACCGTCATCGCGAGCTGGAACAGCCCGTCCCAAGGATCGGGCGGCGGCTCGTCGGCACGCGGCAGCCCGCCCGGCGCGATGCCGGACAAGCCCTTGACCTGGCGGTCGAGCTTGGCGGCCAGCGCCAGCGACTTTTCGAGCACCACCTCCGACACACGCGCCAGCGCCGGGCCGATCAGCCGCTCGCGCGGCCCCCAGACGCGGTTCTCGCGCACCAGCACCGCGAGCGGCTTGCCGGCCTCGACGCCGCGCTTGATCCGCAGCAGCGTGCGCAACTCCTCGACCACGGCCCACAGCACCAGCACGAGCGCTTCACCCTCGCCCTTCAGGCCGTCGATCATGCGCGCGAGGCGCGCGGCATCGCCGGCCAGCATCGCTTCGTTGAGCTTGAACACGTCGTAGCGCGCGACGTTGAGCACGGCGTCCTGCACCTGTTCGAAATTCAGCGTGCCCGATGGATACAGCAGCCCGAGCTTCTGAATTTCCTGGTGCGCCGCGAGCAAATTGCCCTCGACGCGCTCGGCGATGAACTGCAACGCGCGGCGCCCGTCCTCGCCGGCCGCAACGCGCTGGCCCTGCGCCGACAGCCGCTGGCCGATCCAGTTCGGCAGTTGCGTGCGATCGACCGGATCGATCTTCAACGCGACGCCGCCGTTGCCCAGCGCGGTGAACCACGCCGACTTCTGCGTGGCCGCATCGAGCCGCGGCAGCGTGACGAGCACCAGCACGTCGGGATTGCCCGCACCGGCCAGGGTTTTCAGCGCGTCGGCGCCTTCCTTGCCCGGCTTGCCGGACGGAATGCGCAGCTCGATCAGTTGGCGATCGCCGAACAGCGACATCGCCTGGGTCGCGCCGAGCAGCGAACTCCAGTCGAAACTGCGCTCGACGGTAAACACCGAACGGTCGGTAAAGCCGGCCGCCCGCCCGGCGGCGCGAATCCGGTCGCATGCCTCCAGCGCCAGCAGCGGCTCGTCGCCGTACACGGTGTAAAGGCCGGCCAACCCCTTCGCGAGGTGCGGCTCCAGCGCGTCAAGTCGCAATTGCATCGGTTCGAACGCTCGGCAGTCGGAAGAAAACGACGATCGGAAAGTGCGCCGCGATCAAAGCGGCGGCGGCGGCAGCGGCGCGCGCGGCGCGACGCCCGGCACCACTTCGTTCGGCTGCGGCGTCAGCGTGTGCACGATCGCCAGCCGGCGCGTCAACTGATCGACGGCGTCGTTCTGCATGTCGGCGTACAGCAGGTCGGACTCCTGCGCCTTCGCCTGCACGAATTGCGCGTTGTAGGTCATCGCGCGATTCAGCGAGATCACGCTGGGCGCGATCAGCAACGCGCCGTCTTTCGTGGTCAGCGTGTAGTTCAGCGAATAGTTGAGCTGGTATTCCTCGACCGTGCCGAACTGGTCGAGCGTCAGCGTGCTCGTGCCGCGCGTTTCGGCCACGCGCAGCACCGCATCGGCGGCGTCCGGGTTCGTCACGATCTTGGTATCGCTGCCGCCCTCGACCATGCGCCGCAGGCGCGCGGCGACGGCCGGCGGCGCGCCCGCGATCATCAGATGCTTGAACGCGTAATCCTGCGTGCCGCGCAACTGGAAACCGCACGCGGACAGCAGCGCCGCGCTGCCCACGGCCATCAAAAACGATCTGCGAATCACCTTCGCTCCTTGCTGGTTCGTACTGCGCGTCAGACCACGACGTTGACGAGACGGCCCGGCACGACGATGACCTTCTTCGCCGGCTTTCCTTCGCTGAACTTCGCAAACGCCTCGTCGGCGAGCGCGGCGGCTTCGATCACGTCGCGGCCCGCATCCTTGGCAACCTTCACGGCGCCACGCACCTTGCCGTTGATCTGCAGCACGAGTTCGATCTCGGCCTGTTCGAGCGCGGCTTCGTCGACCTTCGGCCAGGGCGCGTCGAGCAGCGTGCCGAATTCGTCGGCGTAGCCCAGTTCGCGCCACAGCTCGAAGGTCAGGTGCGGCACGACCGGATACAGCACGCGCAGCAGGATGCCGTAGGTTTCGCGCTGCACGGCGGCCGACACGCCCTTGGCGCCTTCGATCGCGTTCAGCATCTTCATCGAGGCCGACACCACCGTGTTGTATTGCAGGCGCTGGTAGTCGAAATCGGCCTGCTTGAGCACGCCGTGAACCTCGCGGCGCAGCGTGCGCGCCGTGTCGTCGAGCTGGGCCGCATCGAACGCCTCGCGCGCGACCAGCGCCGCGCGGTTGGCCGCGCCGAACGCCCAGACGCGGCGCAGGAAGCGGCTCGCGCCTTCCACGCCGGCGCCCGACCATTCGAGCTGCTGCTCGGGCGGCGCCGCGAACATCGTGAACAGGCGGGCCGTGTCGGCACCGTGCTGGTCGATCAGCAGTTGCGGATCGACGCCGTTGTTCTTCGACTTCGACATCTTCTCGATGCCGCCCATCACCACCGGCTGGCCGTCGGCGTTCAGCACCGCGCCGACCGGGCGGCCCTTGTCGTCGTGCGTGACCGTCACGTCGGCCGGGTTGTACCAGGTCTTCTTGCCGGCCGCGTCTTCGCGGTAGAACGTGTCGTTGAGCACCATGCCCTGCGTCAGCAGGTTCTTGGCCGGCTCGCCGAACTTCACCAGGCCCAGGTCGCGCATGACCTTGGTCCAGAAGCGCGAATACAGCAAGTGCAGGATCGCGTGCTCGATGCCGCCGATGTATTGATCCATCGGCATCCAGTGATCGGTGCGCGCATCGACCATGGTGTTCGCGTCGGGCGCCGTGTAGCGCGAGAAGTACCACGACGAATCGACGAAGGTATCCATCGTGTCGGTTTCGCGCTTCGCGGCCGCGCCGCACTTCGGGCACGTGCAGTTCACGAACGCTTCCGACTTCGCGAGCGGGTTGCCCGTGCCGTCCGGCACGAGATCTTCCGGCAGCACCACCGGCAGATCCGCTTCCGGCACCGGCACATCGCCGCACGACGGGCAATGGATGATCGGGATCGGGGTGCCCCAGTAACGCTGGCGCGACACGCCCCAGTCGCGCAGGCGCCAGGTGACCTGCTTGTCGCCGAAGCCGCCGGCGTTCAGGTCGGCCGCCACCGCATCGATGGCCGCTTCGTAGCCGAGGCCGTCGTACTTGCCGCTGTTGATGCAGATGCTGCGCGACTTGTCGCCGTACCACTCCTGCCACGCTTCGGTCGAATAGGTTTCGCCTTCGGCGGCGATCACCTGCTTGATCGGCAGCGCGTACTTGGTGGCGAACGCGAAATCGCGCTCGTCGTGCGCGGGCACGCCCATCACGGCGCCTTCGCCATAGCTCATCAGCACGTAGTTGCCGATCCACACCGGCACCGGCTCGCCGGTCAGCGGATGCTTAACCGAGAAACCCGTGGCAACGCCCTTCTTTTCCATGGTGGCCATGTCGGCCTCGGCCACGCCGCCCTGCTTGCATTCCTCGATGAAGGCCTGCAGCTCCGGGCGGCCTTCGGCCAGGCGCGTGGCGAGCGGGTGCTCGGCCGCGACGGCGCAGAACGTGACGCCCATGACCGTATCGGCGCGCGTGGTGAACACGCGCAGCAGCTTCTGCTCGCCGTCGAGCTCGTACGGGAAGCCGAAGTTCACGCCGAAGCTCTTGCCGATCCAGTTCTGCTGCATGATCTTGACGCGCTCGGGCCAGCCGAGGCCTTCGAGATCGTTCAGCAGCTCATCGGCGTACTGCGTGATGCGCAGGTAGTACATCGGGATTTCGCGCTTCTCGACCACCGCGCCCGAACGCCAGCCGCGGCCGTCGATCACCTGCTCGTTGGCGAGCACGGTCTGGTCGACCGGGTCCCAGTTGACGGTGCCTGTTTTCTTGTATGCGATGCCCTTCTCGAGCATCTTCAGGAACAGCCACTGGTTCCACTTGTAGTAATCGGGCTTGCAGGTGGCGATCTCGCGGGACCAGTCGATCGCGAGGCCCATCGACTGCATCTGGCCCTTCATGTAGCTGATGTTGTCGTAGGTCCACTTCGCGGGCGGCACGCCGTTGGCCATCGCGGCGTTTTCGGCCGGCATGCCGAATGCATCCCAGCCCATCGGCATCAACGTGTTGTAGCCGTTCATCCGCAAGTAGCGGTACATCACGTCGTTGATCGTGTAGTTGCGGACGTGACCCATGTGCAGCTTGCCCGACGGGTAAGGCAGCATCGACACGCAAAAGAACTTCGGCTTTTGCGAATCTTCCTTCGTCAGGTAGGCGTCGGTAGCGCGCCAGTCTTGCTGGACGGCGGCTTCGACGTCGGCGGGTACGTATCGTTCTTGCATGGTGTGTTCGGCTTGGCTGTCGGCGTGCGTGGCGCGCGCTGGCTGGAGTGGATTGAAAGTCGCACTCCCCGGGTCGCGGGGAAAGGGTCGATTATACCGTCCGCTCCGGCCCGTCAGGCCATCGCACACGGCATAGGCTCAATGGCCGGGTGCGACCGGGTGCGGCGTGTTCCGTGGTGCGGCGGCAGGCGCCGCGGATGGCGCGGCCAACGGCGCGCCGGCGCCGGCCGGTGCGGGCGACGGCCCGGCCGGTGCATCGGGATCGGTGACGAAACCGATGCGCGACAAGCCGGCCGCCTGCGCGGCGCCCATCACGCGCGCGATCGTGTCGTAGCGCGCCGCGGCCGCAGCGCGCAGGTGCAGTTCGGGCGCGCGGCCCTGCGCGGCGGCCTCGCGAAAGCGCGCAACCAGCGCGTCGTAGCCGAGCGGCGTGGCGTTCCAGAAGAAATGACCGTCGGCGTCGATCGACAGCGTGATGGTGTCGGGCCGCTCGGCGGCCGGCGCGGCGGCCACCTTCGGCAGGTCGAGCCGGATCGCGTGCGTCAGCAGCGGCGCGGTGATGATGAAGATCACCAGCAGCACCAGCATCACGTCGATCAGCGGCGTCATGTTGATGTCCGCCATCGGCGCGGCCGGTTCGCGATCGTCGAGTCCGCCGAATGCCATCGCGCGCTCCCGTTCAGGCCCGGGGCGCGCCGGACGCGCGGCCGGGTTCATCGCCGGCCTCATTGCCCGCAAAAGCGTGCAGATCGCGCGCGAAACCGTCGAGATCCTCGATCAACTGGCGCACCAGCCGGCCGAGCATGTTGTAGGCGAGCACGGCCGGAATCGCCACCACCAGCCCGAACGCGGTCATGATCAGCGCCTCGCCCACCGGGCCGGCCACGCTGCCGATCTGCGCCTGACCGCTTTCGGCGATGCTGCCGAGCGCGTGGTAGATGCCCCAGACGGTGCCGAGCAAGCCGACGAACGGCGCGGTGCTGGCGATCGAGGCCAGCAGCACGAGGCCGAATTCGAGCCGGCGCTGCGAACGGCGCAACGCCCGCCGCACCGCGCGCAGCACGCGTTCGGCCCGATCGACACGCGCGCCGAGCAGCGCGGGCGAGGCGGCCGCCGCCTCATGGGCGGCTTCGGCCAGCGGCGCGAACACGCGCTCGCGGTCGGCGGCGCGCAGCGCCGCCAGCCCTTCGGAGAACGAACCGGCGCGCCAGAACGCGACGATCGCGGGCGGCCCCTGGCGCTTCGCGCGCACCAGCGTCCAGGCCTTCAGCAGCAGAAAGCACCAGCTCGCCACCGACATCGCCAGCAGCAGCCAGGCGACGCCATGCGTGACGGCGTCGCCGCTCGCAAGGTAGTGCATCACACCGGTGTCCGTCGCCATTCGCGCCTCCCGGTCGTTCGGCTCAGCGCAGGCCGAGCACGTCCTGCATGTCGAACAGGCCGGCCGGCTTGTCCGCGAGGAAGCGCACCGCGCGCATCGAGCCCTGCGCGTACGACACGCGGCTCGACGACTTGTGGCTGATCTCGACGCGCTCGCCGATCCCGGCGAACAGCACGGTGTGATCGCCGACGATGTCGCCGCCGCGAATCGCCGCGAAGCCGATGGTGGACGGATCGCGCGCACCGGTTTCGCCGTGGCGGCCGTAGACGGCGCACGCGTCGAGCGTGCGGCCCAGCGAGGCGGCCACCGTCTCGCCCATCATCAGCGCGGTGCCCGACGGGGCATCGACCTTGTGGCGGTGATGCGCCTCGATGATTTCGATGTCGTAGCCCTGCGCGAACTGCTTGGCGGCGAATTCGAGCAGCTTGAGCGTGACGTTGACGCCCACGCTCATGTTGGCCGAGAACACGATGCCGACCTGCTCGGCCGCCGCGCGCAATTGCGCCTTCTGTGGCTCGCTGAAGCCGGTGGTGCCGATCACCAGCTTCACGCCGTGGCGGCGCGCCGCGTCGAGATAGCCGAGCGTGGTGTCGGGGCGCGTGAAATCGATCAGGTAATCGGCGCTGGCGAACACGCGCTCGACGTCGTCGGTAATGATCACGCCGGTCGGCTTGCCGAGGAACGCGCCGGCGTCCTGGCCCAGATGCGCGGAACCCGTGCGGCCGAGCGCGCCGACCAGCTTCGCGTCGGCATCGTTGAGAACCGCTTCGATCAGCATCCGGCCCATACGGCCCGATGCTCCGGCAATGGCAATGTTCATGGTCGTGTGTCGCGAATCTGCGTAATGATCTGAAAAAAAACGGACTGAAAAAACCGATCGGAGCGCACATTTCGCCCCGGAAAACGAACCGGGCGGCCGAAGCCGCCCGTCGGGAGATCCTGCCGGATCAGTTGCTCGGCGGCGCCGAAATGTCGGCCGGCGGCGAGGTCAGCGGCTGGTTCGGCAGATTGTCGGTGCTGCGCGGGCCGACCGGCTGCGTGCCGTCGCTCGGCGCGACCGGAGCCGGCGGGCGATGGAACTGGAACTGCGGCTGGATCGCCGGGCTTGCGCCGGGCGGCAGGCCGCCCGGGGTCGGGGCGGACGGTGCCGTTTGCGACGAAGGCGAGAAACGGCGGCCTTGCGTGCCCTGATTCGGAACCTGCGCGGTGGCGCGGTTCGCTGCGCGGGCCGCTTCGGAATTCGCGTCGGACTGGCCGACCGTGCTGGCCGAAGCCGGCGGCGCGACAGCCGGCGTGGCGGCGGGCGCCATGTCGGGCGCGCTGGCGGCTGCCACCGGTGCCGATGCGGCAGCGGCCGATGCCGCCGCGGCGCGGGCGGCGGCTGCGGCCTTCGCCTGCTTCTTGCTGCGACGATCGCCGTCGATGTCGGCCAGCAGATCGAGTTCGGACGGCAGGTTCTCGCCACCCGACCAGCTCGCGACACGGTCGCCCTGGAAATTCACGATGAGGTCGCGCTGCTGGACGATCGAGGTCGAGCCGCGCTTGAAGTAGAACAGGTAATCCCAGCGATCCGCGTGGAACAAATCGGCCAGCAGCGGCGTGCCGAGCAGCGCGCGGACCTGGTCGCGCGACATGCCGACCTGCAATTGCGAAGCCTTTTCCTCGGAAACGAAGTTCCCCTGGACAACCGTGATGCGGTAAGGCGTGATGCTCTGCGCGATTCGTTGCGAGACGCTGTCATAAGACGAACAGCCTGCCAGCGTGACGACGGCGACAGCGACGGCAGCAGTGATGGCACTCCGCATGCGGGTCCTCTGAAGTTGCGAACGGGATACGGGAAACTTGTCCACCTGCCAGCCTGGGCCGGTCGGGGACGCGGTTCACAGGTGACTGACAGGGCGAAAAGCCGGTACTATTGGAACCCTGCATTGTACTCTAGGGATGCCTAGCCATGACCAATCCGACCGAGCTGAAAAATATCGGGCTCAAGGCCACCCTACCTCGCCTCAAGATTCTCGAAATCTTCCAGCAAAGCGAAGTGCGCCATTTGACCGCCGAAGATGTCTACCGCAACCTGCTGCACGAGCAGCTCGACATCGGTCTGGCTACTGTTTACCGCGTGCTGACGCAGTTCGAACAAGCCGGCCTGCTGTCGCGCAGCAACTTCGAATCGGGCAAGGCGGTGTTCGAGCTGAACGAAGGTTCGCACCACGATCACCTGGTCTGCCTCGATTGCGGCCGTGTCGAGGAATTCTTCGACGCCGAAATCGAAAGCCGTCAGCAAGCCATCGCCAAGGATCGCGGCTTCAAGCTGCAAGAGCATTCGCTGGCCATGTACGGCTCCTGCACCACGGAAGACTGCCCGCACCGCAAGCACTGAACGCCGGCAGTTCACACGCAAACGATTCGGCCCGGCGGGCGCAAGCCCGGCCGGGCCGAATCGTTTCCGCTCCGAAAAGCCGCATGCGGCATTTGTCAGGCAAATACCGCATGCGGCAAATCGCCTCACTCCATCATGGCGCCAGCAGCACGCGCGGCAACTCCAGCGCCCGTTCGTCGCAGTTGTGTTCGCCGTTGCCGCCGCGATCGACCACCACGAAATCGCTGACCGTATCGAGCGCGAGCAACGGGTGGTGCCACACCCCCTTCGCGTAATTGACGCCGCGCCAGCCCTCGACGAGAAATGCGCGCAGCTTCGACGGGTCGAGTTCGCCGGCCGGCGCGACCACCACCACGTAGCGCCCCGCCGTGGCGAGCGGCACGAATGCCTGGCTGCCGAGCGGATGCCGCTCCATCATCGCGATCGCGATCGGCCAGGGGTGCGGCTGCCCGCGAAACAGGTTGACGAGCGGCCGCCCGCCCGCCGTGCCGACGTCGACCGTCGCCAGATCGTGGAAGCGCTCGGTGGTACCGCCGTTGATCGGGAAGTGCCGCGCGCCGTCGAGTTCGATCACGTCGCCGAACGGCGCGAACGCCTCGCGCGTGAGCGGCTCCAGTTGCAGCGGCAGCGGTGCCAGTGGCGCATTCATGATTGCCCTCCGTTCAGGCCAGCTCGCCCCAGAGGCGCAGGCGCGACACGCCGCCGTCCGGGAAGATGTTGAAGCGCACATGCGTGACCGGGCCGAGCGCGGCCAGCCCGCTCTCGAACACATGGACGTGATCCATCGACAGCGATTGCTCGCCGAGCAGTTCCGGCCAGAACATCGCCTGCGTGACCAGCGAATCGTCAGTGCCGCCCGCCACGCGCGCGGCCTGCAGCGAGCAGCGATCCGGGAAATTGCCCTTGAAGTGCGCGGTATCCACCTCGACGCGGCGAATGATGCCCGGCCGCGCCAGCGCGACGATCGCCCAGTCGTTGCCCGGCTCGCGGCGGCGCCTCGTTTCCCAGCCGTCGCCCATGTTCACGCCGCGCCCCGGCATCAGCATCTGCGAGGCCGCGCCGAAGTGCTGGTTGTTCGCGGCCACCAGATACGCGCCGTTCTCGGTCGCGGCCAGATCGACCAGCTCGCCGGCCGTCGCGCGGCTCCAGTCGCGCAGCGGCTGGCCGTACACGCGCAGGCGCGCCAGCCCGCCGTCCGGGTAGAGATTGACGCGCAGGTGCGTGACGGTGCGCGCGGCGTCCACGGCGAGGTAATGATGGCGGTTGCCCTGCAGCGTGGTGGCCGGCACCAGCGCCTGCCAGTCGGCATGCTCGGGCGGCAGTTCGCCTTCGGCGCTGCACGCCTCGATCGACGCGGCCGGCGGGAAGTTGCCGGTGAAATGGCTCGTGTCGAGATCGACACCGTGCACGACGCCGGGCCGCGCCAGCTTCACGATGCACCAGTCGTGGCCGGCGGTGCGCTTGCGGCGCGTTTCCCAGCCGTCCATCCATTTGCCGTGGTCGTCGTACTTGCCGGGAATGAACACGGACGGCTCCGGATCGAGCATGCGCTCCTTGGGCGCGAAGAACTCGTCGCTGGCCACCAGCGCCTTCGCGCCGAGCCGCGGATCGGCGAGATTCATGTAGCGGCGCGTGAAGGCCGGTGCGTCGGGATCGAGGATCGGTGCAGCCATGATGTCTCCTGTCGGGGAACAGGCCCGGCGCCGCGCGCCGAGCCGAAAAAGGGGAAAGGCGAGGAAATGGGGTGTCAGTGCGAATGGGCGTGGCGGCCGCCCGCCACGGCATCGCCGGCCTCGGCCGCTTCGTCGCCGGCCGGCACGTACTGCAGCTCGCGGTTCAGCACGCGGCGCGCGCGGGCGATATCGATGTCGTGCTCCCACACCGCCACCACCACCGTCGCCACGCAGTTGCCGATCAGGTTGGTGGCGGCGCGCGCGATGCCGACGAACCAGTCCACCGGCAGGATCAGCACCAGGCCGAGCACGGGGATCGCCGGAATCGCCGACAGCGTCGCGGCCAGGATCACGATCGCCGAGCCGGGAATGCCATGCGCGCCCTTCGACGTGATCAGCGACACCAGCAGCACCACGATCAGGTCGTGCGCCGACAACGGCGTATTGGTGGCCTGCGCGATGAACAGCACGGCGAGCGTCAGGTAGATCGAGAAGCCGTCGAGGTTGAACGAATAGCCGGTCGGGATCACCAGGCCCACGGTCGAATCCTTGACGCCCATGAATTCGAGCTTGCGCATGACCTGCGGCAGCACGGCGTCCGACGAGGCGGTGCCGAGCACGATGGTCAGTTCCTCGCGCAGATAGCGGATCAGCTTGAACACGTTGAAGCCGGCCAGCCGCATGACCGCGCCGAGCACCACCGCGACGAACAGCGCGCAACTCACGTAGAACACCGCCACCAGCAGCCCGAGCTGTTCGAGCGAGGCGACGCCGTACTTGCCGGTGGTGAACGCGATCGCACCGAGCACGCCGAGCGGCGCGAGCTTGATGATGAAACCCATCACGCGAAAGCACACCTGCGAGAACTCGTCGATCAGGCCGTTCAGGCGGCTGGCACGCTCGCCGAGCAGCGACAGCGCCGAGCCGAACAGCACCGCGAACACCAGGATCTGCAGGATGTCGCCCTTCGCGAACGCGTCGAACGCCGTGTCGGGGATGATCTTCATCAGGTAGCCGGCGGTGTCCTTGAGGCTCTGCGCGTTCTTCGCGTATTCGGCCAGCGAGGCCGGATCGAGCGAGTGCAGATCGACGTTCATGCCCGCGCCGGGGCGCGTCACCACGGCCAGCACCAGCCCGATGCCGAGCGCCAGCGTGGTCATCAGCTCGAAGTAGACGATCGCCTTCACGCCCACCCGCCCGACCTTCTTCAGGTCACCCGCGTTGGCGATGCCGCCGACCACCACGCAGAACACGATCGGCCCGATCACCATCTTGATCAGCTTGAGGAAGCCGTCGCCGAGCGGCCGCAGCGATTGCGCCAGATGCGGAAACGCCGCACCGAGCACGACGCCGATCACGAGCGCGATCACCACGCGTCCGAACAGGGAATTCAGGAATCTCGACATCGCACCTCCCGTCACCACGGTTGTTGTGGACCAACTGTTCATACTGGTCATACCAGTTAAGTTATGACGGAGTGTAGGAAGCCGATATGGCGGCGTCAACCGTGTCAAAAACAGGGATTACCCGATCGTCGATACCCGGTCGAACGGCACGGCGCGTGCAGTCGGGCCGGATTACAATGCCGGTCTGACCGGCCCCCGTGTAGTCATGAAGAACGTTCCCCATACCGTTACCGACGCCGCCGTGGCGACGATCCAGGCCCGCATCGAAACCGGCGCCTACCCCGTCGGCAGCCTGCTGCCGGCGCAGCGCCAGCTTTCCGAGGAACTGGAGATCAGCCGCGCCTCGCTGCGCGAAGCGCTGTCCACGCTCGAAGCGCTCGGCATGCTGACGATCCGGCCCGGCAAGGGTGTCTACGTCGAACGCGCGCAGGCCGCCGCCGGCCATCCGTGGCGCTTCGCGGCGCAATCGTCGCCACCCGATACCTATCAGATGCGCTATGCGCTGGAAGGCTTCGCGGCGCGCATGGCCGCGCTGGCGGTGAGCGATGCCGACCTCGCCTGGTTCGAGGAAAACCTCGCCGCGCTGCACGTGGCGCTGACCGAAAACACGCTCGACGACGCGGCGCAACTCGATTTCGAGTTCCACATGCGGATCCTCGGGCTGGCCGGCAATGCCGCGATCGAATCGGTGCTGCGCAACAGCGCCGACATCATGAAGGAAAGCCAGCGCATGCCGTTCTACCGGCGCGAGCTGATGCTGTCGACCTGGCACGAGCACCGCGCGATCCTCGACGCGCTGATCGCCCGCGATTCCGCCGCCGCGGGCCGCGCGATCGAAACGCACATCGAAAGCGCCGCGCAACGCGCCGGCGTGTTCTTCCCGACGCCGCGCGGCTGAGGCTGCCGCCCGTCCTTTTTCCCGCTCCAAAACGAAACCCGCCGCCGCGCACGAGGCGCGACGGCGGGTTTCGAGATACTGCCGCCAGCCCGAACCACCAGGGCCGGCGACCGCAGCCGGCTTACTTGGCGTTGGCGAATGCCACGGCCGTGTCCAGCATGCGGTTCGAGAAGCCCCACTCGTTGTCGTACCAGCTCGACACCTTCACGAGACGGCCCGACACCTTCGTCAGCGTCGAATCGAACGACGACGAAGCCGGGTTGTGGTTGAAGTCGACCGACACCAGCGGTGCGTCGTTATAGGCCAGCACGCCCTTCAGCGCGCCTTCCGAGGCTTCCTTCATGATCGCGTTAACTTCCTCGACCGTCGTGTCGCGCTTGGCGATGAACGACAGGTCGACGATCGACACGTTGATGGTCGGGACGCGGATGGCGTAGCCGTCGAGCTTGCCGTTCAGTTCCGGCAGCACCAGGCCGACCGCCGAGGCAGCGCCCGTCTTGGTCGGGATCTGGCTGTGGGTGGCCGAACGCGCGCGGCGCAGATCTTCGTGATAGACGTCGGTCAGCACCTGGTCGTTCGTGTAGGCGTGAATCGTCGTCATCAGGCCGTTTTCGAGGCCGATCTTGTCGTTCAGCGGCTTGACCAGCGGGGCCAGGCAGTTGGTCGTGCACGATGCGTTCGAGATCACGGTGTGCTCGGCCTTCAGCACGTTGTGGTTCACGCCGTAGACGATCGTCGCGTCGACGTCCTTGCCGCCCGGCGCCGAGATGATGACCTTCTTCGCGCCACCCTTCAGGTGGGCACTGGCCTTTTCCTTGGTGGTGAAGAAGCCGGTGCACTCGAACACGATGTCGACGCCCAGCTCGCCCCACGGCAGTTCGGCCGGGTTGCGGTTGGCCAGCACGCGGATGCGGTCGCCGTTGACGATCAGGTAATCGCCGTCCACCGACACTTCGCCCGGGAAGCGGCCGTGTGCCGTGTCGTATTGCGTCAGGTGGGCGTTGGTCTTGGCATCGCCGAGGTCGTTGATCGCCACGATCTCGATGTCGTGCTTCTTGCCGTTTTCATAGAAAGCGCGCAGCGTGTTGCGGCCGATACGGCCGTAGCCGTTGATTGCGACGCGAATCGTCATGGTCTATCTCCTGATGGCTGAAAAAATTCGATACGTGCAGCTTCACGACGGCGCCGGCCTGGCTTGGGGAAACCCGGCCGACGCCTGAATATTCGATGCTCAGGCAAGCACGCGCTTGGCCGTCTCGACGATGTTCTCGACGGTGAAGCCGAAGTACTTGAACAGCTCGCCGGCCGGGGCCGATTCGCCGAACGAATCGATGCCGACCACGCCGCCTTCGAGCCCGACGTACTTGCGCCAGAAATCGGTCACGCCCGCTTCGATCGCCACGCGGCGCACGCCGGCCGGCAGCACGCGCTCGCGGTACTCGGCGTCCTGGCGGTCGAACACGGTGGTGGCCGGCATCGACACGACGCGCGCCGCGATGCCTTGCTGCGCCAGCGGCTCGATCGCCTTCATGGCCAGCTCGACCTCGGAACCTGTGGCGATCAGGATGATCTTGCGGGCGACGATGTCTTCCTGCCAGTCGCGCAGCACGTAGCCGCCCTTGGCGACGTTGGCGATCTGCGCTTCGCTGCGGGTGTTGAATTGCAGGTTCTGACGGCTGAAGATCAGGCACGACGGACGTTGCGCGGCAATCGATTCGGTCCAGGCCACGGCCGTTTCGACCGTGTCGGCCGGACGCCAGACGTCCAGATGCGGGATCAGGCGCAGGCTGGAGACGTGCTCGATCGACTGGTGGGTCGGGCCGTCTTCGCCGAGGCCGATCGAATCGTGCGTGAACACGAAGATCGACGGCGCCTTCATCAGCGCGGCGACGCGCAGCGCATTGCGGCTGTAGTCGGAGAAGGTCAGGAACGTGCCGCCGAACGGCTTGTAGCCGCCGTGCACGACCAGGCCGTTGATCGCGGCGCTCATGCCGAATTCGCGCACGCCGTAGTTGATGTGGTTGCCCCACTGGATGCCGTGCTCGCCGGCGCGCACCGGCTTCGAGGCCTTCCAGTTGGTCAGGTTCGAGCCGGTCAGGTCGGCCGAACCGCCGAGCAGTTCGGGCAGCGCCGCGGCCAGGCCTTCGATGGTTTGCTGCGATGCCTTGCGGGTGGCGACCGTTTCGGCGCGCTCGTTGGCGGCGGCGACGATCGCGGCGGCCTTCTCGGCCCAGTCGGCCGGCAGCTTGTTGGCCGAGCGGCGCTCGAATTCGGCGGCTTCGGCCGGGTACTTCGCGCGGTAGGCGTCGAACGCGCCTTGCCATTCGCTTTCGAACTTCGCGCCGGCCGGCTTGCCGTCCCATGCCGCATAGACTTCCTGCGGAATCACGAACGGCTCCCAGGTCCAGCCCAGCGCCGCGCGCGTCTTGGCGATTTCCTCGGCGCCGAGCGCCGCGCCGTGCACGTCGTGGCCGCCGGCCTTGGTGGCAGCGCCCTTGCCGATCACCGTCTTGCAGCAGATCAGCGTGGGCTTGTCCGATTGCTTGGCCTGGGCGATGGCGGCGTCGACTGCATCGACATCATGGCCGTCCACGCTCGGGATCACGTTCCAGCCGTAGGCTTCGAAGCGCTTCGGGGTGTTGTCGTGGAACCAGTGCACGACGTCGCCGTCGATCGAGATGCCGTTGTCGTCGTACAGCGCGATCAGCTTGTTCAGCTTCAGCGTGCCGGCCAGCGAGCAGGCCTCGTGCGAGATGCCTTCCATCAGGCAGCCGTCGCCGAGGAACACGTAGGTGTGGTGATCGACGATCTTCGCGTCGGCCTTGTTGAACTCGGCCGCGAGCAGCGCTTCGCCGAGCGCCATGCCGACCGCGTTCGCCAGACCCTGGCCGAGCGGGCCGGTGGTCGTTTCGACGCCGGCCGTGATGCCGTATTCCGGGTGGCCCGGCGTCTTGGAATGCAGTTGGCGGAAGTTCTTCAGTTCTTCGATCGGCAGGTCGTAGCCGGTCAGATGCAGCAGCGAGTACAGCAGCATCGAGCCATGGCCGTTCGACAGCACGAAGCGGTCGCGATCGGCCCAATGCGGATTCACCGGGTTGTGGCGCAGGTGGCGCGACCACAGCGCGACGCCGATTTCAGCCATGCCCATCGGCATGCCGGGGTGGCCGGAATTGGCTTGCTGCACGGCATCCATCGCGAGCGCACGGATCGCGTTGGCCATCAGGGAGGTATTGGCGGGAGACGAGGTCGTCATGTCGAGTCCGGAGAACGAGTCGAGAAAAACAGGGCACGGCATGTCCGGAAGCTCGCGGGCCAGCCGACCCCGGCGCGCGATGCGGCGCCATCAGGACGCGAAGCGGACGAGCAATCGGACGGGAGGCTGCAAAGCCAGTCATTTTAACAGATGACCCGGTTCGCGCCCCGGTGAAAACGGAGTTCGGGGCGCAGCGGGCGGCGGCATGCCCGGTGCGCCGGGTTCGGGGCCGAGCCGGGGCGGAATCGACGGTGGCTCGGGGTCATATCGATATCGCTTTGGCCCTGTTTCGATCGCATCCCGGCACCACATCGGCGACCGACGAATCCGCCCCCGACGGCCACGCCACGGGACCGTCCCGCAGGCGCGGCGCCTCGGGCAGTGCGGTATCGCGCCATCGCCGCGCTACACATTACGATTTGCCGCCCCACGCACCGGCCGCCTCCTATAATTCACCGCATCCCCCGCCCCTGCCGCCGCCCGTGAGCACCACGCTGTTCTTCCACCCGTCCCCCGACGCGACCTACGGCTTCCCGGACGCGCGCCGGCTCGAATCGCTCGCCTCGCCGCATCAGCGCATCGAGGTCTGGGACACGCCGCAGCTCGGCCGGCTGTTCACGCTCGACGGCCAGCCGATGACCTCGACCGGCGACGAATTCGTCTATCACGAGTGCATGACCCACCCGGCCGCGCTGGCTCATCCGCGGCCGCGTCGCGCGCTGGTGCTCGGCGGCGGCGACGGCGGCGCCGCGCGCCAGTTGCTCAAGCACCCGTCGATCGAGCGGATCGTGATCGCCGAACTCGACGCGGCGGTGGTCGCCATGGCGCGCCGCCATCTCGGCGAAGTCCACGGCGGCGCGTTCGACGACCCGCGCGTCGAACTCGTGATCGGCGACGCGGCGCACTACGTCGAGCACGCGCCCGGGCATTTCGACCTCGTCGTATTCGATCTGACGCCGCCCGATTCGCCGGCCGCCGGCCTCTACACGCGCGCCTTCCTCGCCCGGCTCAAGCGCCTGCTGACGCCGTGCGCGGCGCTGTCGATGCACCTCGGCGCGCCGGGTTTCCACATCGAACGGATCGCCGCGCTGGTGGCCGAACTGCGCGCCAGCTTCGCGGTGGTCGCGCCGCTGGCCGCGCCGGTGCCTCTGTACGGCGGCGAATGGTTGATGGCGGTGGCCAGCGACACGCTCGACGCGGGCGCGCTGTTCGCCCATGACATCGACGAGCGGCTGGCCGCACGCGGTATCGGCGGCTTGCGCTTCTACGATGCCGAGTTGCATCCCGCCCTGTTCACCCTGCGCCGCACGCTGCGCGATACACTCGGCCTACGCCGCTGAATTGGCGCTATCGTCCCCCATCCCGCAGGAGCTTGTTCGATGACCGACCCACGTCCGGCCAACGTGCCGTGGTTGACGCCCTATCTGACCGTTCGCAACGCCCAGGCATCGATCGCGTTTTATGCCAACGCATTCGGGTTCGAAAAGCGTGAATTGATCGACGAAGACGGCGCGATCATGCACGTCGAGATGAGCTACCACGGCCAGCTGATCGTGATGTTCGCGCCCGAGGGCGCATTCGGCTCGACCGCGCGCACGCCGCGCAGCGCGGACGCCATGGCGCCGCAATCGTTCTATCTGTACGTGGACGACGTCGATGCCGTCCACCGCCGCGCCCTCGACGCCGGCGCGAAATCGCTGACCGAACCGTGCGACCAGTTCTGGGGCGACCGCTTCGCGCAGGTCGAGGATCTCGACGGTTATCGCTGGGCGCTCGCGTGCCGGATTGCGTCATGAGCGGCAGCAGTACGTCGTCGATTCCGCGCTTTTTTGTCGATGTTCCGCTCGCGGCCGACACCCATGTCACGCTGCCGGCCGAGGTCGCGCGCCATGTGCAGGTGCTGCGGCTCGAAGCCGGCGATGCGCTCACGCTGTTCGACGGCACCGGCGGCCAGCATCGCGCCGAGCTGATCGAGGTCGGCAAGCGCACGGCCATCGTGCGCACCGTCGCGTTCGACGCGCGCGAAGTGGAAACGCCTTACCGCGTCACGCTCGCGCAAGGCATCGCTGGCGGCGACAAGATGGATTGGCTGATCGAGAAGGCCGTGGAGCTGGGCGTGGCGGCGGTCGCGCCGCTGTCCACCGCGCGCGGCGTGGTGCGGCTGTCGGGCGAGCGCGCCGAGAAGCGCGTCTCGCACTGGCAAGGTGTGGTGCGTGCGTCGTGCGAGCAATGCGGCCGCAACCGGCTGCCAACGGTGGCGAACATCGCCGATTTCAACGGCTGGCTCGCGGCGCTGCCGCCTGCGCCAGGCGATGCATTGCGGCTGATGCTGTCGCCGCGCGCGAGCATCGCGTTCGACGCGTTGCCGGCAACGGCGCCGGCCGGCGGCGTCACGCTGCTGATCGGGCCGGAAGGCGGGCTCTCGCCGGCCGAGGAAGACGCCGCACGCGAGGCCGGGTTCCAAGCGATCGTGCTCGGCGCGCGCGTGCTGCGCACCGAGACGGCCGGCATGGCGATGCTTGCGGCGCTCGCCGCGCGCTGGGGCGGCTGGTAAAGCGGGCCGGCGCTTCGGCCGGCTTTACTTCCCGGCTCACTGCCCCTTCATCTCGGCCGGAATCCCGACCGCATCGAGGATCGGCCGCGACACCACGTCGATCATGTCGCCCGCCGCCGGCGCGCGCCAGCCGGTCATGTCGCTGCCCTGCAATTCGAGCGTGCCCGATACCGGCAGCTCGATCGGCGCTGACGGAATCATGTCCGCCAGCCGCGACATCCGGTTCACGGCGGCGGCCTCGGCCGCCTTTTCCGAGGTGATCTGCTGGCGCGGCAGCGTCACGCGCAGCCGCTCCATGACAGGCGCCAGATTGGCGATTTCGCACGTGTAGCCGACCTTCGCGATCCACTGCTCGTCGTTCGCGGGATCGAGCTCGCGCGTCTCGCCCATGGTGCGGCAGCGCGAGCGGCCGATCGCATCCGCGACCGCGCTCAACAGGCGCCGCAGCGGCTCGGCCATCGCCTCGCGGCGGGCTTCGGGCATCGTCTCGGTGATCCGCTCGGCCAGCAGCCGCGGGTTCTGGGCGCGCAGCGTCGCATAGGTTTCGAGATCGACCTGCTGCGCGCCGCCGCTGACGCCGCGCATCGCGTCGTTATATTGCTGGCCCTTGGACAGATCGCCGTTCACGAACAAGCCCAGCAGCAGATCGGTGCTTTGTGTCGGTGAAGGCGGCACCGTGGATGCGGCGTGCGCGGCCACTGCAAACGCGCCGGCCACCAGGCACGGCGCGAGACGGCACACGGTTCGGAGCGCGGCGACGGCGCGCGAGGCTCGGATGGCGATCATCGGAATCAGGCCCTCGGGCAAGGTGGGATGGCGCGAGCGGTCGGCCATTGCAGCCGACATGCGAAATGCGGGCCGAAGCACGCCGGCCATCGACGCAAAAAAGCCCGCACCAGGCGGGCTTTCGGCTGACAGGCACGCGCGCACACATGCGACGCGGTGCTCACCGGCATGACCGGTGCATTCGGCACGACGGGAATAACGGCGCCCGCTTACGCGAACGAGTAAAACACGCGGAACGCCACGCCACGCTCGGCCCAGAACTCGGCGGCCTCACGGAACACGTCCAGCAGCGTCTCGCGGCCTTCCTTGTCGAACTTCTGGGCGATCGGCAACGCTTCCAGCACGATCACGAAACCGGGCTGATCGCCGGCCTTGCTCACCAGATCGGTCAGGCAGTCGTACAGCGCGTCGTAGTTCTTGCCGAAATGCTTCGGGAACAGGAACGACGTCGCGATCGTTTCGAGCACCTCCTGCTTCGACTGCGCCATGCCGCAATACGCGAACAGGAAATGCTCGCCGAGACGAGCGGCCTCATCGGCGAGATCGTGAACACGGAATGCGCGAATCGACTGCACGAGATTGGGTCGCACGGTCGCGAAAAGACTCATAGGCTCCTCGGTCGATGAAAGCTCCGGGCAGACCGGCTGTGATTCCGGCGCTCCGCCGCCCAGCGCGGCCTCGTGCAGCTGCATCACGCGCTGGAACAGGTTGCCGTCGCCGGCCGCGAACAGCTCCGCCGCCGCCGACGTATCGTGCGCGTAGGTAATGTCGCTCATGCCGATTATCCCGAGATCATTCAACAATACGTTTAAAACTGGTGTAGTGGTCGTCGCTGTAAAAACAGTTGTCGATCCGGCGCAGCGGGCCGCCGCAGACGATGCGCTTCGCGCCGCGATTGCGCGCGCGAGGCGTTGGCACCGTGTACTCGTGGTAATAGCCGCGCCGTTGCTTCGGCAGGATGCGCTCGAAGTTGCCGAACACGACGCCATCTTTCGAGTACGGATAAGGGCCGCCCGACGCAATCAGCCCGAGCGTCGCGACAGCTTCGCGCGGCAAGGCAGAGGCCGGCACCGTGCCGACCGCCGCGCCATCCGGCATCTCCCGTGCTTCGACGGTGGAAATCGCGGAAGGCATCGAACTGCCCACCGGCAAGCCGGCAGTACCCAGTGCGATAAGCGCGAAAACGGACGCGAGCGCGCCGTTGCGGAGCCACTTGCGTGCCATGAACCGGGGTTCCCGCTGTTAAATCAACAAGTTGACGACCAGGAAAGGCGTAAGCGTAGCGCTAATGGCGGGCGGAATCAATGTTCGACCTGGAATTGAAAGCCCCATTTGCGGCTATTTGACACATTTAGCGCAGCATTGTATCTAGATCAATACTTTTTTATCTTGATCGAGATAATATTTTACCAACAGCATCGGCTGACGAGACTTGCCTTCTCGCCAGCTACCGGCGGCCCGGCGATGCTGTTGTTCGATCTTGGGTAAACGCGTTCTGCCATGCCCGACGGCGTGCCTTGCAATGAGGCACGCCGCTTTTCCGTTTCCGATTCGCGCCCGATCGACGAAGAACCCCGCCGTTAAAAGAAAATCGCCCGGCGTTTGAAGGCCGGGCGATGCGCGGACGCCGTGGCGACCGCGGATTGACTTGCAGGCGCAGCCGCGAAGGCGGCTTGCGCTCGGCGCCGAGTTAGCGTGCGTTGACGTCCGCCACCAGCAGTGCCGCCATGTTGACGATGCGGCGCACCGTGGCCGACTCGGTCAGCACGTGAACCGGTTGGGCCGCGCCCAGCAGGATCGGGCCGATCGCGATGTTGTTGCCGGCCGCCGTCTTCAGCATGTTGTAGGCGATATTGGCCGCGTCGATGTTCGGCATCACCAGCAGGTTCGCGTCGCCTTCCAGCGTCGAATCAGGCAGGATTTCCTTGCGCAGCGCGGCGTCGAGCGCCACGTCGCCGTGCATTTCACCGTCCACTTCGAGGCCCGGTGCGCGTTCCTTGAGGATCGCCAGCGTGTCGCGCATCTTGATCGCAGTCGGTGCGTTGCTCGTGCCGAAGTTCGAATGCGACAGCAGCGCGACCTTCGGCTCGATGCCGAACCGGCGCACTTCCTCGGCTGCCATCATCGTGATCTCGGCCAGTTGCTCCGGGGTCGGATCGACGTTGACGTGCGTATCGACGATGAAGATCTGACGGCCCGGCAGCACCAGGCCGTTCATTGCCGCATACACGCTGCAACCCTCGCGCTTGCCGATCACCTGATCGACGAAGTGCAGATGGCGGTGCGTGGTGCTGATCGTGCCGCAGATCATGCCGTCGGCTTCGCCCTTCTTGACCAGCATCGCGCCGATCAGCGTGGTGCGGCGGCGCATTTCGAGCTTGGCGAGCTGATGGCCCATGCCCTTGCGCGCCATCAGTTGGTAATAGGTTTGCCAGAAATCGCGGTAGCGCTCGTCGTGCTCGGTGTTGACGATCGTGAAATCGACGCCTGGCGTGATGCGCAGGCCGAAGCGCTTGATGCGGTTTTCGATCACCTGCGGGCGACCGATCAGGATCGGCTTGGCCACCTTTTCGTCGACCAGGATCTGCACGGCGCGCAGCACGCGCTCTTCCTCGCCCTCGGCGAACACTACGCGCTTCTTGTCTTCCGGCGCGCTGCGTGCGAGCTGGAACACCGGCTTCATGGTGTTGCCGCTGTGGTAGACGAACTGCTGCAGATGCTGGACGTAGGCGTCCATGTCCTCGATCGGACGGGTCGCGACACCGCCTTCCATGGCCGCCTTGGCCACCGCCGGCGCGATCGTCACGATCAGGCGCGGGTCGAACGGCTTCGGGATCAGGTATTCGGGGCCGAACGAGAGATCTTCGATGCCGTAGGCGGTGGCGACGATGTCGCTCTGTTCCTGCTGCGCCAGGCCGGCGATCGCGTTCACGGCGGCAATTTCCATCTCGCGCGTGATGGTGGTCGCACCGACGTCGAGCGCGCCGCGGAAGATGAACGGGAAGCAGAGAACGTTGTTGACCTGGTTCGGGTAATCGGTGCGGCCCGTCGCGAGGATCGCGTCCGGACGCACTTCATGCGCGGCTTCCGGCATGATTTCCGGGTTCGGGTTGGCGAGCGCGAGGATCAGCGGGCGATCCGCCATGCCCTTGACCATCTCCTGCTTCAGCACGCCGGCGGCCGACAGGCCGAGGAACACATCCGCGCCGGCGATCACGTCGGCCAGCGTGCGTGCTTCGGTTTCCTGCGCGAAGCGCTCCTTGTCCGGGTCCATCAGCTCGGTGCGGCCCTTGTACACCACGCCGGCCAGGTCGGTGACGATGATGTTTTCGAGCGGCAGGCCGATGTCGACCAGCAGGTCCAGGCAGGCCAGCGCCGCCGCGCCCGCGCCCGACGCGACCAGCTTGATCTTCTTGATGTCCTTGCCGACCACCTTCAGGCCGTTCGTGACGGCGGCCGCCACCACGATCGCCGTGCCGTGCTGGTCGTCGTGGAACACCGGGATCTTCATGCGCTTGCGGCATTCGCGTTCGACGATGAAGCAATCCGGCGCCTTGATGTCTTCGAGGTTGATGCCGCCGAAGGTGGGCTCGAGCGCGGTGATCACGTCGACCAGCTTGTGCGGATCGGATTCGTTCAGCTCGATGTCGAACACGTCGATGCCGGCGAACTTCTTGAACAACGCCGCCTTGCCTTCCATCACGGGCTTCGAGGCGAGCGGGCCGATGTTGCCGAGGCCGAGCACCGCGGTGCCGTTGGTGACGACGCCCACCAGGTTGCTGCGCGACGTGAAGCGCGCGGCATTCAGCGGGTTCTCGACGATCTCTTCGCAGGCGAACGCGACGCCCGGCGAATAGGCCAGCGCGAGATCGCGCTGATTGATCATCTGCTTGGTCGGCTGGACGGCGATTTTGCCCGGCGTCGGAAATTCGTGGTAATCGAGGGCGGCTGCGCGGAGATCGGCTTTCGAGGAGGGTTTGGTGGACATGGGAGCTGGAAGAAGGGCGGAATTAGAATATCTGTTCGAGGCACATTGTAGCGCCAATCCCCGCCCCGCAATTTGTCGCGCCGGCTACAACAGCCCTGACCGGAATGCACGTAACGGGGCCGCGCAGCCTTACAATGGCCGCCCTTCGTCTGCTCGCCGGAACCGCCTGCCGTGGCCGCCTCTGCCCTGTCCGAATTCTCGTTGATCGATCGCTATTTCACGCGCCGCGCACGGCGGCACGGTGCGCACACCGTGCTCGGCATCGGCGACGATTGCGCGCTGCTCGCGCCCAACCCGGACACGATGATGGCGATTTCGACGGACATGCTGGTCGAAGGCCGCCATTTCTTCCCCGACGTGCCGCCGCGCGCGCTCGGCCATAAAACCCTGGCCGTCAATCTCTCGGATCTCGCCGCGATGGGCGCGCAGCCGCGTGCGTTCACGCTGGCGTTCGCGCTGCCGCGCGCCGACGCCGACTGGCTCGACGCGTTCTCGGACGGCCTGTTCGAGATCGCCGATCGCCACGGCTGCGAGCTGGTGGGCGGCGACACCACGAGCGGCCCGCTGAACCTGTGCGTGACGGTGTTCGGCGACGTCGCGCCCGACCGCGTGCTGCGCCGCGACGCGGCGCGCGACGGCGACGACGTGTGGGTATCGGGCACGCTCGGCGACGCACGCGCCGGGCTCGGCGTCGTACGCGGCGAATGGCCGGCAGGCGACGCGGAAATCGCCACGTTCCGCCGCGCGCTCGAATGGCCGGAGCCGCGCGTCGCGCTCGGGCTGGCGCTGGCCGGCATCGCGCATGCGGCGCTCGACGTGTCCGACGGCCTGGCCGGCGATCTGCGCCACATCCTCGAACGCTCGCAGGTCGCCGCCGAGATCGACGCGGACGCGGTGCCGCGCTCGGCCGCGCTCGCCACGCTGCCGAGCGCCGTGCAGCGCACCTGCACGCTGGCCGGCGGCGACGATTACGAACTCTGCTTCACGGCCCCGGTCACGGCACGCAAGGCCGTGCTGGCAGCCGGCGAAACAGCCGGCGTGCCGGTCACGCGGATCGGCGAGATCCGCGCGCTCGCCGCCGGAGAAACGCCCGCGATCCGCTGGCGCGACGGCCAGGGCGCGCCGCTTTCGCTGACCCTGCACGGTTTCGATCACTTCCATGACGATCAATGATCCGGCGCCGCGGCCCGACGACAGCCGCCCCGACGCCCTGCCCCTGATTCCGGCCGCCCGGGAGCGCGAACCCGAGCCGGAGCCCGCGGCCACCGCGCGCACCGAACGCATCGAACCCGGCGCGGCCTCCGCCGCATTCCACGACATCCACGACATCCACGAGATTCACGACGACACCCGCCCGCAACCGCGCCGCGCGAGCGCACCGTTCATGCGCTCGCACCCGCTGCATCTGCTATCGCTCGGCTTCGGCAGCGGCCTCGCCCCGCTCGCTCCGGGCCTGATCGGCTCGCTGTTCGGCTGGATCAGCTTCGTCGCGCTGGCGCCGTACCTGGGCGACGCCGGCTGGGCCGCGCTGATCGCGGCCGGCTTCGCGCTGGGCGTGGCCGCCACCGGCTTCACGGCCCGCGCGCTCGGCGGCGCAAAGCCGGACGCAAAGCCGGACGTGAAGCCGCGCGCGATCGTCTGGGATCGCATCGTCGCAGTCTGGCTCGTGATGTGGCTCGTGACGCCGGCCGGCTTCGCGCAGCAACTCGGCGCGTTCGTGCTGTTTCGTCTCGTCGACAGCGTCAAACCGCCGCCGGTCCGCCATTTCGACCGCCGTTTGAAAGGTGGTTTTGGCATCATGGCCGACGATCTGCCGGCCGCCTTCGTGACGCTGTTCGTGATCGCGATGGGGCAGGCCCTGTTTTCCACTTCTCGCTGATACCGCACGCATGCCGACCGATTCCGTCGTCCACCAGCTCGCGATCCGCGCCGGCAACAAGCTGCGCGACGAGCACCTGATGCTCGCGACCGCCGAATCCTGCACCGGCGGCATGATCGCCACCGCCGTCACCGATATTTCCGGCAGCAGCGGCTGGTTCGAGCGCGGCTTCGTCACGTATTCGAACCAGGCCAAGAGCGAGATGATCGGCGTGCCGCCGGAGCTGATCGAGAAGCACGGCGCGGTCAGCGAACCGGTGGCGCGCGCGATGGCCGAGGGCGCGTTGCGCAACAGCCGCGCGCAGGTGGCGCTGTCGGTCACGGGCATCGCCGGCCCCGGCGGCGGCTCCGAGCACAAGCCGGTGGGCACCGTCTCGTTCGGCTGGAGCAACCGGCTGCATACCGAGGTCGAAACGCGCGTGTTTCGCGGCGATCGCGAACAGATCCGCGTGCAGGCCGCCGTGCACGCGCTGCGCGGGCTGCTCAAACTGCTCGACGAACGCGAGCGCTGAACCGTCGCCGATCCTAAGAAAAAAGCGCCCGGGCATCGCTGCCTCGGGCGCTTTTTTATTGCTGCTTCGATTGCCGCTTACCGTGACGCGAGCGGCGGAGCGATCAGCGATGCGCGTTGATCGCGTCGCGCGTGGCCTGCGCGGCGCGCGCTGCGGCTTCGGTGAAGTCCTCGCCGTTGCTCGCGTAGAGGATCGCGCGCGACGAGTTGATCATCATGCCGCCGCCATCGGCCGTGCGGCCGGCCGACACCGTCGCCTGCACGTCGCCGCCCTGCGCGCCCACGCCGGGGATCAGCAGCGGCATGTCGCCGACGAGGCCGCGCACGATCTCGATCTCCTTCGGGAACGTCGCGCCGACCACCAGCGCCAGTTGGCCCGTCTTCGCGTTCCATTTGGTGGCGGCCAGCTCGGCCACCACCTGATAGAGCGGACGGCCGCCGGTTTCGAGGAACTGCAGATCCGAGCCGCCCGGGTTCGAGGTGCGGCACAGCACCACCACGCCCTTGTCCTCGTAGGCCAGATACGGCTCGATCGAGTCGTAGCCCATGTACGGATTCACCGTCACGGCGTCGGCGCGATAGCGCTCGAACGCCTCGCGCGCGTATTGCTCGGCGGTGCTGCCGATGTCGCCGCGCTTGGCGTCGAGCACCACCGGGAGGCCCGGGTGCTGCAGGTGGATGTGCGCGATCAGCCGTTCGAGCTGATCTTCGGCGCGGTGCGCGGCGAAGTAGGCGATCTGCGGCTTGAACGCGCTCGCGTAGGGCGCGGTCGCGTCGACGATCTCGCGGCAGAAATCGAAGATCGCTTCGGGGCGGTTCGACAGATGGGCGGGGAAACGCGTCGGTTCGGGGTCGAGACCGACGCAGAGCAGGGAGTTGGTGCGCTGCCAGGCGGCGCGCAGCGTATCGATGAAGGTCAGCGGAGCGGACATGTTCGCGGCGGATCGGGTGAGAAATGCCGCGTATTTTACCCGCTGCGCCGCGGCCGCTCGCCGCAATCGGGCCGAGCCCCGGCCCGAACCCGCGTCAGCGGCCGGCCGCCCTGGCGCCGCGCGCCGCCGCGCCCGCGCGCGGGTCGGCGCGTTCGACCGTGAAGCGGAAGCGCCGCGCGAGCCGTTCGCCCGGTGCGAGCAGCGTCATGCCGTGCGCCTCGGCGCCGCCGGGCAGGTTCACCGCGTTGATCGGGTGATCGACCGGCTCGAAGCAGAAGAAGCGCTCGCCGGGCGGCGTGTAGAGCACGTAGCAATCGGCGTCCGATTCGATCGCCATGCTGAGCCCGCGCGACGGCCAGGCCACGGTCGCGCGCCCGCCCCAGCCGGTGAACGCGTGATTGACGAGCGTGGACGGCAGCGGATACGCGATGCCGAACTGCCAGGCGGGCGGCACGCCGACATGCCGGCGCGGCAGCCAGTCGGGGCCGGACAGCCACAGGCCGCCCGCCGAAGCGGCCAGCTCGGTGGCGTCGTCGCGCACGATGAACGGATGCACGCCGAGCCCGAACGGCAGCGGCTCGCGGCCGGCGTTCTCGATCGACAGCGCGATCGACAGCGTGGGGCCGTCGAGCACGAACGATTGCGTCGCGCGATAGGCGTACGGCGCGCTACCGCAACGGTCGAGCGACAGATGCAGCTCGGTGGCCGACGCCTCGTCGATGCGCCAGCGCGACAGCCAGCCGTCGCCGTGAATCGGCAGCGGTTCGCTCGCGCGGTTGCGCGGCACCTCGACACGGCGTCCGTCGCACTCGAAGCGCCCGCCGCCGATCCGGTTCGAATACGGCAGCAGCGGATAGCAGCCGAGCGCGTTCGGATCGGTGGCCGCCTCGACGTGCTCGCAGCCGCGGAAGATCGGCGTGGACGCGCCGTCGCCGCGCCAGTCGAAGCGCGCGATGCCGCCGCCCAGGTGCGGCACCACATCGAGCCGCAATTCGGCGGTGGCGAGCGTGACCGCCGCGTCGGCCGCCGACAGCACGCCCTGCGCGACGCTGGCCGTTTGCGGGCCGGGGCTGACCGGCTGCGCGGCGGCCGCCAGCCGGGCGCGGCGCGCGCGGGCCGCAGCCGGCGAACCCACCGGCGAGGAAGAAGCACTGCCCATGGTCGATGTCGTCATGCTCGTCTCCTGTCAGCGCCGCGCGGGCGGCACGCGAATCCGGGTCAGGCCCAGCCGCCGTCGATCACGACGTCCTGGGCGGTCATCATGCGGCTGTCGTCGGCCGCGAGGAACAGCGCGGCGCGGGCCACGTCGTCGGGCAGCAGCTCGTCGCCGATGCACTGCCCGGCCTTGATCGCCGCGCGCCCGGCGTCGTCGAGCCACAGCGCGCGCTGCTTGTCGGTCATCACCCAGCCCGGCACCAGCGCATTGACGCGAATCCGGAACGGGCCGAGGTCGCGCGCCAGCGTGCGCGTGAGCCCCTGGATCGCGGCCTTCGAAGTGGCGTAGATCGGGTAGCCGCCGTTCTTCAGCATCCAGCCGATCGAACCGAGGTTGACGATCGCGCCGCCGCCGAGCGATTTCATGTCGTCGATCACGGCCTGCGCGGCGAAGAACTGATGGCGCAGGTTCACGGCGATGGCCGCGTCGAACGATTCGGGCGTGACGTCCTCGATGCTGTGGCGGCGGTCGTTGGCGGCGTTGTTGATCAGCACGCCGAACGGGCCGGTGCGCGTGCGCAGCTCGGCGATGGCGCGGCGCAGCGCGTCGATGTCGGTCAGGTCGGCCGCGACGAACGCCGGCGCATGGCGCGCGTCGGACAGCCGCTCGGCCAGCGCAACGCCGGCCTGCGCGTCGAGATCGAGAAAGCCGACGCGCGCGCCCTGCGCCGCGAAGTGCTCGACGAACGCGGCACCGATGCCGGTGGCGCCGCCCGTGATCAACACCGCCCGGTCGGTCAGGCTCGGAAAGCGCGCGCCGTGTGCGTCGTCGGCGGCGATCGGCTGATGGGTTTGCATGGTGCGTGGTCCTTGATCCTTGAAGCCGCGTCAGTCGCGCGTGCCGCGGTTCTTCAACTGGTCGAGCAGCACGGCGGCGAGCAGGATCGCGCCGCGCACGAGGTACTGGTAGAACGCGTCGATATTGAGCAGGTTCATCACGTTCTCGACCGTGCCCATGATCAGCACGCCGATCACCACGCCCGAGATCGTGGCACGCCCGCCGAGCAGCGACACGCCGCCGAGCACGCAGGCCGAGATCACGTTCAGTTCGAAGCCTTCGGCCGCGTTCGGCTGGCCCGAGGTGATGCGCGAGGCGAGGATCACGCCGGCCAGCGCGGTCACCGCGCCCTGGATCAGGAAGATCCACACGCGCGTGCGCTCGACGTTGATGCCGGCCAGGCGCGACGCCTCCGGGTTGCCGCCGATCGCCAGCGTGTTGCGGCCGTACACCGTCTGGTTCAGCATCACGCCGAACACGATGAAGCACAGCAGCGTGACCCAGATCGGCAGCGACACGCCGAACATCGCCAGGCCGCCGAGCGCGATGAAGGTGTCCGACGACACGCCCACCGCCTGCCCGTGCGAGACGATGAAGCCCAGGCCGCGCACGATTTCCATGGTGGCCAGCGTGGTGATCAGCGCGTTGATGCGCAGGTAGGCGATCACCGCGCCGTTGACGAAGCCGATCGCCGCGCCGGCCACCACCGCCGCGACGATCGCGATGAAGGTGTTGTCGGTGGCGTTCAGCACCATCGCGCAGAGCACGCCCGAGAACGCGACGGTCGAGCCGATCGACAGGTCGAAATCGCGCGAGGCGAGACAGAACATCATGGTGCAGGCCACCATGCCGATCTGCGAGATCGACAGCGCGAGGCCCAGCATGTTGTCGATCGAGAAGAAGTGATCGACCGTCACCGACATGGTGATGAACATCACCGCGAAGATCACGATCAGGCTGTAGTCGGTGACTTGCTGCCACCACTTCTGCTTGTCGTTGCTCTGCGGAATCAAGGCTTCGGCCGCTTTTTTGGCGGCGGCCTGCGCGATATTTTCTCTGGCTTCCATCGTGTTGCTCCCTACGATGCGCGGCGAAGAGTGTGCCGCGCGGTCTCCATGTTCGTCTGTCCGCTCGCGCACGCCGTCAGGCGGCCTGCTCGCTCGGACCCTGCGGCAGCGCCAGACTGAGCACCGCCTGTTCGTTCGCGTCGGCGCGCGCCAGCTCGCCGGCGATCCGGCCCTCGCGCATCACGACGATGCGATCGGACACGCCCAGCACCTCGGGCAATTCCGACGACACCATCACGATCGCGCAGCCGCGCTCGGCCAGCTCGTAGATCACCTGGTAGATCTCGTTCTTCGCGCCGACGTCGATGCCGCGTGTCGGCTCGTCGAGAATCACGACCTTCAGGTCCGGCTCGGCGAGCCAGCGCGACAGAATCGCCTTCTGCTGGTTGCCGCCCGACAGGAACCGGATCTTCTGGCGGCGGCTCGGCGTCTTGATCTTCAGCAGCTTGATGAAACGATCGGCCGTTTCGGCTTCCTTGCGGCCGTTCAGGAACATCCCCGCGCGCAGCGAATGGCGGCGGCAGCTGATGTTGATGTTCTCGGCGACCGTCGCCATCGCGACGATCCCCTCTTCCTTGCGGTCTTCCGGGCACAGCACGATGCCGTGGCGGATCGCGTCGCCGGTGCGGCGAATCTCGATGCGCTTGCCGTCGAGCGTCAGTGCGCCGCCGCGTTTGCGGTCCGCGCCGTAAATCACCCGCATCAGCTCGCTGCGGCCCGCGCCCACCAGGCCGAAGAAGCCGACGATCTCGCCGGCCCGCACCGAGAAGCTGGCCGGCGCCTTCAGCGCATCGCCCGCCACCTGGTCGGCCTCGAGCCGCACCGCGCCGAGTTGGCGCGGACGGTAGTGATAGATGTCGTTGATTTCGCGGCCGACCATCTGGCTGACCATCTGGTCGCGCGTCACCTCGGCCAGCACCGGGTGCGAAGCGATCCGCCGCCCGTCGCGGAAGATCGTGCACGCGTCGCACAACCGGTAGATCTCGTCCATGCGGTGCGAGATGTAGATCAGCGCGCGGCCGTCGGCGCGCAGGTCGTCCACCAGCTTGAACAGCACCTCGGTCTCGCGGTGCGACAGCGAGCTGGTCGGTTCGTCGAGCGCGATCACGCGCGCGTTGCGCATCAGCGCCTTGCAGATTTCCACCATCTGGCGCTGCGCGATCGACAGCCGGCGCAGCTTGGCGCCCGGGTCGAGATCGACGCCCATCGCCTCCAGCCGCTCGCGCACGTGGCGCCGTGCGTCGCGCTTGCGCACGAAACCGAGCGAGTTCGGCAGCCGGCCGAGCATCAGGTTCTCGGCCACCGTCAGATCGGGCACGTATTGCAGCTCCTGGTGAATCACCGCCACGCCGGCCGCGATCGACGCCGCCGCGCTCGTGAATTTCACCGGCTCGTCGTCGACGAGCACGCTGCCGGAATCGGGCTGATACTCGCCGCCGAGGATCTTCAGCAGCGTCGACTTGCCCGCGCCGTTCTCGCCCATGAGGCCATGGACCTGCCCGGCGTGCACGTCGAACGAGATGCCGTCGAGCGCCCGCACGCCGGGGAAGACCTTGCCGATATTGTCGAAACGCAGAACCGCAGCCACTTGGCCTCCACTCGTCGTTACCGGGCCGCCGCCTCGCGCGGCGCCCGTTCCTGCTTCGCGAGGCGCGCCGGCCAGACCGGCGCGCCCCCGCCTCGATCGCCTCGACTTACTTCGATGCGAGACCCATCTCGGTGCGTACCTTCTCGACGTTGTCACGCGTCGCGAGCATGCCGGTCGTCAGCGTCAGCAGCGGCGGCATCTTGTTCTGCGTGATCCAGTCGTACATCAGCTCGGCGGTTTCCTCGCCATGGCGCTTCGGGCTGATGATGACGGTGCCGTAGAAGCCCGTCGGCTGCGGTTTCTTGAACTCGCTGAGTGCCGAATCCGAACCGCCGATGCCGATGCCGATCATGTTGTCGGCCTTGAAGCCGCGCCCTTCGGCCGCGCGCACCGCGCCGAGCACCGCCTCGTCGTTGAGGCCGTACGCCACCCAGTGCTTGAACTTCGGGTTCTTGGTCAGCGCGATGTTGGCCGCGTTGAACGCGTTCTCGGTATCGGTCTTGGCTTGCGGCGCCGCGATGATGTTCGCCTTCGGGAAGCCCGCCGCAACCAGCGCTTCGGTCGCGCCGCCGGTGCGGTCGTGCGCCGTCGGGAGCTGTTCGTAGGTGATGTCGATCGCGCCGACTTCGTTCATGTTCCAGCCGCGCTTCTTGATCTCGGCGGCGATGCCGTCGCCGACCTGCTTGCCGATGTTGAACGCCGAGATGCCCATGTGCGGCACCGATTCGATCGGCTTGCCGCTGCCGTCCACCAGGCGGTCGTCCACCGTCATCATCTTCAGCTTGTGCGACTTGGCCTTGGCGACGATGCCCGGCCCGAGCTTGACGTCGGGCGTGCAGATGATGAAGCCCTGCGCCTGCTGCGCCGAGAGGTTGTCGATCGCGCTCATGACCTTCTCGCCCGACGGCGCGCCGATCTTCACCAGCGTGAAGCCCTTCTCCTTCGCGGCCATTTCGGCGAACTTCCACTCGTCCTGGAACCACGGTTCCTCGGGTTGCTTGACGAGGAAGCCGATCTTCACCGGGTCCGCGGCCTGCGCGAACGGGGCGCCGCCGGCCAGCACGGCCGCAGCGGCGGCCAGCGTGACAAAGGTTCTGCGTTTCATGTGTTTCGTCTCCTGTTGATGCCACATCGGTTCCGGCCGCCTGATTTTTTGACGCGGCACACGCGCGGCCTTCGCGTGCTGCGGTCTTTCGGTATCCTGCCTTTCCGGCTCGCCTGCCGCCCCGTCGCGCGGGGCCGCCGGCCTCAATCGTGGTACAGCGCGGTGCGTCCGCCGTCGATCGTGATGCAGGTGGCGTTGATGAACGGCGCCTCGTCGGAGGCGAGGAACACCGCCGTCATCGCCACTTCGTCGGGACGGCCGATCCGCTTCATCGGCTGCAAAGCCAGCGTTTCCGCCTGCGCCTTGACCGGGTCCGGCTGCGCGTTCCACCAGTCGTGCGTCAATTGCGTTTCGACGTAACCGGGCGCGATCGCGTTGACGCGCACGTTGCGCGGCGCGTATTCGATGCCGAGCGCGCGCGTCAGGCCCAGCACGCCGTGCTTGGCGACCGGGTACGGAAAGCAGCCCGGGATGATCTGGAACGCGTGCGTCGAGGCCACGTTGACGATGCTGCCGCGGCCACGCTCGATCATGCCGGCCAGCACCGCGCGGCAGCCGTTCCAGACCCCATCGAGATCGACCGCGAAGCAGCGCCGCCAATCCTCGTCGCGCATCGTCAGCGGATCGCAGAACACGTTGACGCCCGCGTTGTTGACCAGCACGTCGAGCGCGCCGAATTCACGCTCGGCCGCGCCCACCGCATCGGCCACCGACGCCGCGTCGGTCACGTCGGTGCGCACCGCCTGCACGCGCGCCTGCGGCACCTCGCGCGCGATCGCGGCGGCGGCCTCGCGGCCCGCGGCTTCGTCCAGCTCGGCGATCGTCACGGCCGCGCCCTCGCGGGCGAACGCCAGCGCGATCGCCGCGCCGATGCCCCGGCCCGCGCCCGTCACCAGCGCCGTCTTGCCGGCCAGCCGGTTCATCTCGCGGCTCCGCTGCGCGCGATCGCGAGGCCCTTCACGTAGGCCTGCGCGTGCAGCGCAGTGGTGGCGGCGGTCTGGCCCGGCTTGAACAGCGCCGAGCCGAGGCCGAAGCCGTTCGCGCCGGCCGCCAGGTACGGCCCCATGTTGTCGGGCGTCACGCCGCCGACCGGCACCAGCGGCACGCGCTTGTCGATCACGGCGCGCCAGGCCTTCACGGCGATCGGGCCGAGCTGCTCGGCCGGGAACATCTTCAGCACGTCGGCGCCGGCGCGCAGCGCGGCGAACGCCTCGCTCGGCGTCGCCACGCCGGGCGCGCTGGCCAGGCCGAGCGTCTTGGCGCGGCCGATCACGGCGGCGTCGGCGTGCGGCATCACGATCAGCTCGCCGCCCGCGCGCGCCACTTCGTCGACATATTCGGGACGCAGCACCGTGCCCGCGCCGATCAGCACCTCGGGCGGCAGCGCGGCGCGCAACGCGGCGATGCTCGCGAACGGATCGGGCGAATTGAGCGGCACCTCGATCAGCCGGAAACCGGCTTCCGCCAGCGCCGTGCCGTGCGCGACCGCGTCGGCCGGCGTCAGGCCGCGCAGGATCGCCACCAGCGGGCACGCCTCGAAGGCGCGCACCAGGCCGGCGTGCGGCGTGTACGGTGCGGGCAGCGTCAGTTCGGATGACATCGTTTCGATCTCCTGAATACAGTGAATGGCGCTCAGCCCGGCGTGCACGCGGCAGCGGCCACCAGCCCCGCCTGCGTCGCGATGCGCCAAAGGCCGCGCTCGGTGGCCCGCTCGACCACACGCGCGCCGTCGCAGCCGAACGCACGCAGCGCCGTCAGATAGCGCGCACACAAGGCCGGATCGCCGATCAGGCGCGGCGGCTGCGCGGCCAGGCTGGCGCCGACGCTCGCCAGCATCGCGACCAGCGCGTTCATTTCATGGCCGATCAACAGTCCCGACAAATAATCGGCCTGCGATTCGGGCGCGAGCCGGCCGGTCAGGCCCAGCGTGCGGGTGCTGAAAATCGTTGCGAGCAGGCCCGCGTCGCGGCCGTCGCGCGCCACGTCCACGCCGCGCCGGAACGCGTCGAGATCGGCCGCCGCGCCGGCGCGCATGGTCCGGCCGAGGATCGTGTGATCGCGCAGCGTCGCGAACAGCTCGCCCGTCATATAAGTGCGGAACCGCTCGATGCGGCCCTGGCGCACCCAGGCCCACTTCGCATGGGTGCCGGGCAGGCCGATCAACGCGCCAGTGCCGTCGCCGCCCAGCGCCGGATCGCCGGCCAGCGCGCCGACGATCTGGGTTTCCTCGCCGCGCATCACATCGGGCAGCGCACCGGCTTCGAGCACGCCGGGCACGATCGCCACCGATACGCCGCGCGCCGTCTCGACGCGAATCAGGCCCGCCGCCAAGGCATCGGCATCGACCGGCGTCGTCACATAGGGCGCCTCGCGCCAGCCCTGTGCGCTGCCGACCATGCCGGCCGCCAGCACCGGCAGGCCGGGCGTGGCGTCGAGCCAGGCGCCGCAGGCGGTTTCGAACGCCGCGTCGAATGCGGCCGCGCCGCCGCCGCGCGGCAGGTTCATCACGCCGGCGGCGTGGGCGTTCGATTCGAGTACCGAGCCGTCGGCCGCGAACAGGAACGCGCGCATCGACGTGGTGCCCCAGTCGAGCGCGATCAGCGCCGGCGAGGCAGGCTTCGGGTCCGGACGGTCCATCGTCATCGCTTGATCCTGCGGGTCGTTTGCGGTGCGCTCCAGCCCAACTCCGACGAGATGGCGCGCGCTTCGCGCTGCAAGACCGGGATCAGTTCGTCCATCCGGTCGAGCGGCATGTAGGGAATCGTGCTCGCCACCGACACCGCCGCGACGATCGCGCCCGACGCGTCGCGCACCGGCGCGGCCACACAGCGGATCGATGCTTCGTTCTCCTCCAGGTCGAACGTGTAACCGCCGGCCGCGTAATGGGCCATGCGCTGGAGGAAGGTGGTGGCGTCGGGGCGGCGGTCGGGCTTGAAGTTCACGCCGGCCAGCGAGCGGCGCGACGCCTCGAACAGCGCGGCCCAGGTATCGGGCACGAGGTCGAGCATCATCGCCTTGCCGATGCCGGTCGAGGCCAGCGGCATCCGGTGGCCGATCCGCGAGCGCATTTCGAGGCCGCGCGTGCCGGGGATCTTGTCGATGTAGAGCACGTCGTCGCCATCGCGCACGCCGAGGTGGATCGTGTCGAGCGTCGCGTCGGCCAGCGCTTCGAGATGCGGGCGGGCCACGGCGGTCAGCGGCATCTGTTCGAGCGCGACCGTGCCGAGTTCGATCAGCTTCGGGCCGAGCAGGTAACCGCCCTGGATCTGGCGCAGGTAGCGCGCCTGAACCAGGCTGCTGACGAGGCGGTGCGTGGTGCTGCGCGTCGTGCCGAGCGCGGCGCCGATGGCGCGCATGTCGCGGGCGCCGCCGGCGATCGCCTCGATGATCGCGAGGCCGCGCAGCAAGGTTTGCGTGCCGGCCTGTTGCGCGGCGAGGTCGAGCGGCGAACCGGTCGCGCCGATGGTGTCGGCCAGCGCGCCGAGCGGGGCTTGCGCATGGCTGTCGTTGGACGGACGGGTGCCGTTGGCCGGCGCGATGGAAATCGGGGTCTTGGTCATGAGGGAGCGGGTCACGTGACGGGCGATCACAAGGCGGCGGGCTGGACCGCGCCTCGCGGCAAGCGTGCGCGCACCTCGGCGGACTGCTGGATCGGCGTCATCGTCTGTCTCCTGGTTGCTTGCGGCTGCGGCCCCTTCGGGGTCTCGCGCCGTGCATATCGATGGGTGCCGATTGTAGGGGCCGTGGCGCGGCATCTTCAATATTTGAATGCGTCGCCCAAATATTGAGATATTGACAGAAATGGCGCTCGGGAGAAACGGCGAGCGGACGTGCGCCTGCAGCAGGCCGGCTGGGCATGCGGCGGGAAATCGAGCGAGGAATATCGTGGCCGGAACGGCGCGTGGGGTTGGATCAGCGAAACACTGTGGCAGCGGCCGGCGCGCCGCCCGATCTCACTGCGAAGCCGGCAACTCCGCCGCCCCCATCCGCCGCGCGATCACGCGCGTGCGCTGCGCGAGCCAGGGCGAATTGCGATGGGCATCGAAGAACTTCGGATTGGGCAGCATCACGGCAAGCCGGGCGGCCTGCCAGGCCGTGAGCCGGCTTGCCGGCTCCTTGTAGTAGTAGCGCGCCGCCGCTTCCGCGCCGTACACGCCGCGCCCGAACTCCACCGAATTCAGATAGATCTCGAAGATCCGCTCCTTGTCGAGCAGCGTTTCGAGCATCCAGGTGATGATCAGCTCCTGCCCCTTGCGCAGATAACTCTTCTGGCTCGACAGGAACAGGTTGCGCGCGAGCTGCTGCGAGATGGTGGAGCCGCCCGCCACGATCCGCCCGCGTGCGCGGTTGCGCTCCCAGGCCTGCAGGATCGCATCGACTTCGTAGCCGTTGTTGTTGGCGAAATCGGCATCTTCGGAGGCGATCACGGCGCGCTTCAGATTGCGCGAGATCTGGTCGTAGGGCACCCACTGGTGCTGGATCGTCACCGGCGGCGTTTCGGCCTTCAGCCGCCAAGCGTCAGCGCGCATGAACGCGGTCGAACCGGGGTCGACGACGTTCCACAGCGCAATTTGCGCGAAGTAATAAAGCTGGGTGACGAACCACGCGAGCGCCAGCACGGCCGCCACGTAAGCAGCCCAGCGTGCGAGCCCGCGCCGGCGCGCCGGGCCGGTCGTGCGAGCCTTGCCGGCACCGAGCGGGATCGCCATGGCGATGCGGAAACGGGCCGCTCAGGCCGCCGCGACGAGCGCGTCGCGCAGCGCCGCGAGCACCGGTGCGCCATCGGGCCGCACGCCGCGCCACACATGAAACGCCTCGGCGGCCTGCTCCACCAGCATGCCGAGCCCGTCGGCAGGACGCGCGCCGAGCGAGGCCGCGTGCCGCATGAAAACGGTCGGCTGGGCGCTGTACATCATGTCGTAGGCGAGCGTGCCCGCGCCGAACGCGGCCGTGTCGCATTCGGGCAGCGCGGCGTCGAGGCTGCCGGCCGTGGCGTTGACGATCACGTCGTACGGACGGCGCTCGACGATCGCCGCGCTGCCGCCCGCCAACCGGCAACCGGCATCGTGCGCGGCCTGCATGAACTGGCTGACCAGATCCTCGGCCTTGCTCGCGGTGCGATTGACGATGGTGATCGACAGCGGCGCGCGATCGAGCATCGGCACCACCACGCCGCGCGCCGCGCCGCCCGCGCCGAGCAGCAGGATGCGCGCGCCGGCCAGCGACACGCCGAGGTTCTGCTCGATGTCGCGCACGAGGCCGACGCCGTCGGTGTTGTCGCCGTAAATGCCGCCATCGGCATCGAAACGCAGCGTATTGACCGCGCCCGCCGCCGCCGCGCGCGGCGACAGCGTATCGGCCAGCGCATGCGCTTCCAGCTTGAACGGCACCGTGACGTTGGCGCCGCGCCCGCCCGCCGCGATGAACTCGCGCACCGACGCCTCGAAGCCGTCGAGCGGCGCGAGGCGGTGCGTGTAGGCCACCGGCTCGCCCGTCTGCGCGGCAAACGCGGCATGGATCGCCGGCGACTTGCTGTGCGCCACCGGGTTGCCGATCACGACATAGGGGTCGCGCTCGCTCATTTCGTCTCCTCGTCGCCGGCCGCCGGGCCGGTCTGTTCTGTGTGTTCCGCGTCGCCCGCTTCCGGCGCGGCGGCACCTTCGGCGGCATCGCCAGCCTCGGCCAATGCCTCGGCTTCGCTTTCGGCCGAATCGTCGGCGGCCTCGACGAGCGTGTCGCCCGCCGCTTCCTCGCCGCCTTCATCCTCCTCGGCCGCCTCGCCGCTCGTGACGACCGGCGCATCGAGCACGTTGAGCAGGCGCACCGACGCCTCGATCGTCAGCTCGTCGATCGACATCACGTCGAGCAGCACGCGCGTGCCGCGCGCATGCACGCCGAGCCCCGGCACATGCAGCAGCAGCGGGATTTCCTCGAGCCGCACCAGATCGCCCTTCACCACCGCCGCCACGACCTGCCGGCGGTTTTCCTGGCGCAGCCAGCGCAGGCACCAGAAATACTCCATGCGGCGCTGATGATCGGCATAGGCCGTGTAGGTATCGTCGAAGCCCTGCACGACCGCGTACAGATCGGCGTCCTTCGGCTTGAACGGCGCGGCCAGCTTGGCCGTCACGCCGTGCTGAACGCAGGCCAGCAGTTGCCACTGGTTGACCAGGTCGACGTAGCGGCGCAGCGGCGAGGTGCTCCACGCATATTGCGCGACGCCCAGGCCTTCGTGCGGCGCGGCGGAGGTCTGCATGCGGGTGCGCTTCGGGCCGGTCGGCACGCCGAGCGCGCGCTGCGAGCGGTAGATGCCGGGCACGGTGTGATCGTGCAGGAACGCGCCCCACGTGGAATTCGACAGGATCGCCAGCTCGGACACGATCAGGTCGAGCGGCGAGCCGCGACGCCGCGGCGTGATCGAGATGTGCTCGCCTTCCACGTAGAAGTTGTAATCGGTGTTGCGCTGCACCTCGCGCTTCAGGCCGTAGCCGGCGCGCGCCACCTGGCGCTTCTCGAACAGCGCCTGCGCGAGCGGCCACAGCACCGCGATGTCGTCCTTGTGCGGATACTCGCCGCTGCCGGCCGAGAGCGTTTCCTCGTTGACCAGCTCGTCGAGCGTGTTGTGGCGCAGGTTGCTCTTCACGAACACGTATTCGGCGCGCGTTTCGTTGGCGACGATGTCCTGCGTCTCGCGGTCGACGATGATGTACAGCGACAGCGCCGGGCGGAAGCCGCCTTCCTTCAGCGTGAACACCTCCACCACGTCGTCGGGCAGCATGGTGATCTTGTCGCCGGGCATGTAGACGGTCGACAGCCGCGCGCGCGCGATCGCATCGATCGCGTCGCCGCGCGTGATGCCGAGCGCCGGCGCGGCGATGTGCACGCCGATCCGCACGCGATTCTCGGGCAGGTGCTCGACCGAGAACGCATCGTCGATTTCGGTGGTGGTCACGTCGTCGATCGAGAACGCCTCGACGTTCGCGCGCGGCAGGTCGTCCGGCAACGCGCCGACCGTGACGGGCGGGAAGCCGGTGCCGTGCGGGAAGTGTTCGGCCAGGAAGCGCGCCTCGTGCAGCGCGCGCGGCGAGGCCACCCCGCCGCAGTCGAGCATCAGGCGCGCCTGCGACACGCCGAGCGCGATCGCCGCGGCGTCGAGCGCCTTGTATTCGATCGAGTTCTTGTCGGGGCGGGTCAGCAGCGCCAGCGCCTTGCCCTCGAACGAGGCCGGCAGCTTGCGCGCCTTCAGTTCCTCTTCGTAACCGGCCTGCACCAGCGCCTGCTGGCGCTTGCGCTCGAGCCCGGCGAGCGCCATCTTCAGTTGCTCTTCGGGCGCGCGCTGATACTGGCCGCGCCCCTTGCGGCGGAAATACACCGGCGAGCCGTGCATGCGCAGCACCAGCGCCGCGCGCTCGACGGGGCCGTAGCCGCTGCCGAAATACTCGTCGGCCAGCGCGGCGTAGGCGAATTCCTCATTCGGCGCGCATTCCCACAGGAAATCGAGGTCGATTTCCTGTGCGGCCGCGTCGGCCTGCTGCATCAGCTCGCCGGCCGCCGGCTTGTCGAACTCGATCAGCACATCCTTGGCGCGCACTTTGGCGCGCCGCCCGCCCGGCAGTTCGACCTGAAACGCATCGCCCTGGCGCGACAGCACGCTGCCGGCCTTGAAACTGCCCGATTCCTCGAAAAAAACGTTCACTCGATTACTCTCGTTGAGACTGTCCGGCGCCGCCCGGCGGCGCCTCGTCCAGCTTGGATTGAATTCGGTTGCCGGCCCTGACGGGCGCGGCTAGGGCGTTCGCGGCGCGTCGCAGAACGCCAGCACCTCGTCGGCGTAGTCGGCGAACTCGCTGATGCCGTGATCGCTGCCGTCGATGAGGCGGGTGCGCGCGCCCGGATAGTGCGCGAGCATCTCGCGGTAGTCGAGCACTTCGTCGCCCGTCGCGGCGATCAGATAGTAGCGTTCCGGGCGCGTCACGGCGCGCACGCTCAACGCGTCAAGTTCGCCCAGATGGCGCGGTTCGACGACGATGCTGCCGCCGCCGTGCCAGAGCGGCTGCTCGCCGAGATGGCGCGCCAGGTCGCGCTGCGGCAGCGTGGCCGGATTGAGCAGCACCGCGCGCCAGCCATGCTGTTCGGCCAGCCAGGTGGCGTAATAACCGCCCAGCGAGCTGCCGATCACGGTGACCGTGTCCGACGCCGCGCCGGCCACCTCGGCTTCGGCCCGCGCCACCGCTTCGAGCGGCGACACCGACAGCGCCGGGCAGCGCCATTCGTCGGCTCGGCCGAGTTCGGCCATGCGCGCCGCCAGCAGCCGCGACTTGAACGACTGCGGCGACGACCGGAACCCGTGCAGATACAGAATCACGCGCCGCCCCGTGCGGACAGCGCGTCGAGCAGCTTCTGGTGCACGCCGCCGAAACCGCCGTTGCTCATCACGAGGATCTGGTCGCCCGGCCGGGCGGCGGCCGTGACGGCCTTGACCAGCGCATTGAGATCGTCGAACGCCTGCGCGCGCTCGCCGAGCGGCGCCAGCGCATCGGCCAGGCTCCAGCCGAGCGCGTCGCGGCCCGACGCCGCGCCGTAGCCGAACACGAGATCGGCATCGGCCAGGCTGCCCGGCAGTTGCGCCTTCATGGTGCCGAGCTTCATGGTGTTCGAGCGCGGCTCCAGCACCGCGAGGATGCGGGTGTGATCGCGGCCGATTCGCGCGCGCAGGCCGGCGATCGTGGTGTCGATCGCGGTCGGGTGGTGCGCGAAATCGTCGTAGACGGTCACGCCGTCGACGCTGCCGCGAACCTCCATGCGCCGCTTGACGTTGCGGAAGGTGGCGAACGAACGCGCCGCCTGGGCCGGCGGCACGCCGACCGAGCGCGCGGCCGCGATCGCTGCCAGCGCGTTCTGGCGGTTGTGCTCGCCCTGCACCGTCCATTCGACTTCGCCCATCCGCTCGCCGCGCCAGTAAACCGCGAAGCGCTCGTCGACGGGCACGCCGTCCTCGGCCGGCAGCGCCTGCCAGCCGCCTTCCACGCCGAAGCGTTCGACCTCGCTCCAGCAGCCGCGCGCCAGCACGCGGTCGAGCGCGGCCTCGCGGCCGTTCGAGACGATGCGGCCGACGCCCGGCACGGTGCGCACGAGGTGATGGAATTGGGTTTCGATCGCGGCGAGATCAGGGAAGATGTCGGCGTGATCGAATTCGAGGTTGTTCAGCACCGCGGTGCGCGCCCGGTAATGGACGAACTTGGAGCGCTTGTCGAAGAACGCCGTGTCGTACTCGTCGGCCTCGATCACGAAGAAGCTCGAATCGGTCAGCCGCGCCGACACGCCGAAGTTCAGCGGCACGCCGCCGATCAGGAAGCCCGGGTTCAGGCCGGAATCCTCGAGCAGCCAGGCCAGCATCGAGCTGGTGGTGGTCTTGCCGTGGGTGCCGGCCACGGCCAGCACCCACTTGCCGGCCAGCACGTGCTCGCCGAGCCACTGCGGGCCGGACGTGTACGGCAGGCCGCGATCGAGGATCGCTTCCATCAGCGGATTGCCGCGCGAGACGACATTGCCGATCACGAACAGGTCGGGCGCCAGATCGACCTGTTCGGCGCCGTAACCTTCGATCAGTTGTATACCCTGCGCTTCGAGCTGGGTGCTCATCGGCGGATAGACGCCCGCGTCGCATCCGGTCACGGTATGGCCCGCCTCGCGGGCGAGCACGGCGAGCCCGCCCATGAACGTGCCGCAGATGCCAAGAATGTGGATATGCATAGAGAGCTGTCGCGCCGCGCGGGCGCCATGCGAAGTCGCGAATCGAAACCGGCGGGCGCGCCGTGCCGCGAGGATCGCGCCGGCCGGCAGCCGGAGAAAGGCTGCCATTGTAACCGAGCCGCCTGCCCCGCCGCGTCGGCCGGGCAGGCGCTGCGCCGTCCGGCCGATCGAGTATGATTGCCGCACCATGCCTCGACACTCCCTGCTCGATCCGCGCCGCGTCCGCGAGGAAATCGCGCTCGCCGCCGCCCGCCTCATCGCCGAGGACGGGCTCGATTACGCCGCCGCGAAACGCAAGGCCGCCCGCCAGTTGCTCGGCGACACCCGGATCGCCGGGGAATGGCTGCCCGACAACGACATGATCGAGGCCGAGCTGCACGAATACATGGCGCTGTTCCAGTCCGACACGCAACCGGCCGAGCTGGCGCGGCTGCGGCAGGTGGCGCTCGACTGGATGGAGCGGCTCGCGCCGTTCGCGCCCTACCTGGCCGGCTCCGTGCTGAACGGCACCGCCAACGCGCACTCCGACATCCATCTGCAGATGTTTTCCGACAGCCAGAAGGAAGTCGCGATCTATCTGCTGAACCAGAACATCCAGTACGACGTGTCCGAAACCCGGCATTTCGCCGGTCGCGGCGACGTCGAGACCTTGAGCTTTCTCTGGCGCGAGCGTCGCGATGCCGACCCGATCGGCATTCACCTGGCACTCTACGGCGCCGACGACCTGCGCGGCGCGGTGCGCGCCGATGCGCGCGGCCGGCTCAATCGCGCCGACGCCGCGGCCCTGCGCGCGCTGCTCGACGCGCCGGCCGCCCTTTCCACTCCGATTCGATCCGAAGATGAACAGTAAACGATACCTCCCCATCGCCGTGGTCGCGGCCGTTGCGGTCGCCGGCGGTCTCGCCGCCGGCCACTGGATGCGCGGCGACGTGTTCGAGAACGCCGCCGAAGCGGCCACCGCCAAGGCCGATCCGGTCGCCACGCTGTGGGCCGCATCGGTCACCGACGACGACGGCAAGCCGCAATCGCTGGCGGCCTTCAAGGGCCAGAAGGTCGTGGTGAACTTCTGGGCGTCGTGGTGCGGCCCCTGCGTCAAGGAAATGCCGGAACTCGTGCAGCTCTCGCACGCCTACAAGGCGAAGGGCATTCGTTTCGTCGGGGTGGCCGTCGACTCGGACAAGAACGTCCAGGCGTTCCTGCAGAAAGTGAAGGTGGACTACCCGGTATTCGTCAGCGGCTACGCCGGCGCGGATCTGGCCCGTAATTTTGGCAACACGGCCGGCGCCTTGCCGTTTACGGTCGTAATTGATGCGAACGGCCGGGTACGCATGACAAAATTAGGCGAAATCGAGCCGAACCAGCTCAAGAAGACGCTCGACACGCTTTAAGCGCGAAGCTTTTCGTATCGCGCGTTACCGGCGGTTGACCTCCGGTTCGCGGCAGATTGGCGAAAAATACCGCGAACTTCGCGCTACGGCGGGCAATTCGGCCCGCCGCGAGCAAGCGCGCCACACGGCAAAACTGGACAAATTTCTCGAAACGGCGATAAAGTGCGCCCAATTCCGCAGAAATTGAAGCGACCATGACACGATTGCTGGTACTGCACGGCCCCAACCTCAATCTTCTCGGCACCCGGGAACCCGGGGTCTACGGGCGCGTAACACTGGCCGAGATCGATCGGGCCCTGGCCGCGCGGGCAACCGAAGCGGGCGCCGAACTGAGCTCGTTCCAGAGCAATCACGAAGGCGCGCTGGTCGACCGCATCCACGCTGCCCGGGACGAAAAGACCGATTTCATCGTGATCAACCCGGCCGCCTACACGCATACGAGTGTCGCGATCCGCGACGCGCTGGCCGGCGTCGCCATTCCGTTCGTCGAGGTACATCTGTCGAATGTGCACCGCCGCGAGTCGTTCCGGCATCACTCGTACTTCTCCGATCAGGCCGAAGGCGTGATCTGCGGCCTCGGCTGGAAGGGCTACCTGTACGCGCTCGAGCATGCGCTCGATACGCTGCAGGGTGCGTCGCGCGGCTGAGCAGTTTCAAGAATCCGAATCGCAGCCGGCACGGCCGGCGCTTCACGACTAGACAAGGGGAATACCCGATGGACCTTCGCAAGCTGAAAACCCTGATCGACCTCGTCTCCGAATCCGGCATCTCCGAGCTGGAAGTCACGGAAGGCGAAGGCAAGGTGCGTATCGTCAAGAACGCGCCGCCCGTCTATGTGCAGTCCGCCCCCGGCTACCTGCCGCAAGCCGGCGCACCCGCACCGGTCGGGAACGTCGGCGGCGAAGCTGCCGCACCGGCCGCCGCGCCGGCGCCGGCCGCACCGCAAGGCCACGTCGTCACCTCGCCGATGGTCGGCACGTTCTATCGCGCACCGTCGCCGGGCGCCGATCCGTTCGTCCAGGTGGGCGACACGGTCAAGGAAGGCCAGACGCTGTGCATCATCGAAGCGATGAAGCTGCTCAACGAGATCGAGTCCGACAAGTCGGGCATCATCAAGGAAATCCTCGTCGAGAACGGCCAGGCGGTCGAATACGGCCAGCCGCTGTACGTGATCGGCTAAAGCCGAGCGCGCCGCCCCGCGCCAGAGCGCGCTACCGGAAAGACGAATACCCGCTATGTTTGAAAAAATCCTCATCGCCAATCGCGGCGAAATCGCCTTGCGCATCCAGCGCGCGTGCCGCGAACTCGGCGTCAAGACGGTCGTCGTGTACTCGGAAGCCGACAAGGAAGCCAAGTACGTGAAGCTGGCCGACGAAGCGGTCTGTATCGGCCCCGCTCCGTCGAACCTCAGCTACCTGAACATGCCCGCGCTGATCAGCGCGGCCGAGGTGACCGACGCGCAAGCGATCCACCCCGGCTACGGCTTCCTGTCCGAGAACGCCGACTTCGCCGAGCGCGTCGAGCAATCGGGCTTCACCTTCATCGGCCCGCGTCCGGACACGATCCGCATGATGGGCGACAAGGTCACCGCGAAGCAGACCATGATCCGCACCGGCGTGCCGTGCGTGCCGGGCTCGGAAGGCGCTTTGCCCGAAGATCCGAAGGAAATCGTCAAGATCGCGCGCGCGGTCGGCTACCCCGTCATCATCAAGGCGGCGGGCGGCGGCGGCGGCCGCGGCATGCGGGTCGTCCACACGGAAGCGGCGCTCGTCAACGCGGTCAACATGACCCGCGAGGAAGCCGGCCGTGCGTTCGGCAACCCGCAGGTGTACATGGAGAAGTACCTCGAGAATCCGCGCCACATCGAGATCCAGGTGCTGGCCGATTCGCACAAGAACGCGCTCTGGCTCGGCGAACGCGACTGCTCGATGCAGCGCCGCCACCAGAAGGTGATCGAGGAAGCGCCGGCGCCGGGCATCGCGCGCCGCCTGATCGATCGCATCGGCGACCGCTGCGCCGACGCCTGCAAGAAGATGGGCTACCTCGGCGCGGGCACGTTCGAATTCCTGTACGAGAACAACGAGTTCTACTTCATCGAGATGAACACGCGCGTGCAGGTCGAGCATCCGGTCACGGAGCTGATCACCGGCGTCGACATCGTGCAGGAACAGATCAAGATCGCGGCCGGCGAGAAGCTCGCGCTGCGCCAGCGCGACATCCAGTTCCGCGGCCACGCGATCGAATGCCGCGTGAACGCCGAAGATCCGTTCAAGTTCACGCCGTCGCCGGGCCGGATCACGTCGTGGCACACGCCGGGCGGCCCGGGCATCCGCGTCGATTCGCACGTCTACAACGGCTATTTCGTCCCGCCGAACTACGATTCGATGATCGGCAAGCTGATCGCCTACGGCGCGACGCGCGAGCAGGCCATGGCGCGCATGCGCATCGCGCTGTCGGAAATGGTCGTCGAAGGCATCCAGACGAACATCCCGCTGCACCGCGAGCTGATGCTCGACTCGAAGTTCGTCGAAGGCGGCACCAGCATCCACTATCTGGAAAATCGCCTGGCCGCCAAGCAGCAGGTCGCGCCGGACGAGGCCTGAGCATGAGCTACCGGGAACTGGTCGTCGAGCTCGCGCGCGAGCATGCGGAAGCGCTGTCGGACGCGCTGATCGAGCTGGGCGCGCTGTCGGTGTCCGTCGAGGATGCCGACGCCGACACACCCGACGAGCAGCCGCTGTTCGGCGAGCCCGGCCTCACGCCCGAGCGCGCCGCCTGGCAACATTCGCGGGTGATCGCGCTGCTGGCGGAAACAGCCGATCCGGCCGTGCTGCTGGCGGCCGCCGCGAACGAAGTCGGCCTCGATGCCGCGCCCGCGTTCAGCGTGCGTGACGTCGAGGAGCAGGATTGGGTGCGACTCACGCAATCGCAGTTCGATCCGATCCCGATCGGCGAACGGATCTGGGTGGTGCCCTCGTGGCACGATGCACCCGATCCCGACGCGCTGGTGCTGGAGCTCGATCCGGGCCTCGCGTTCGGCACGGGCAGCCACCCCACCACGCGACTTTGCATGGAATGGCTCGAGCAAACCGTGCAGGCCGGCCAATCGGTGCTGGACTACGGCTGCGGCTCGGGCATTCTCGCGATCCTCGCCAGGAAGTGCGGCGCGGGCGAGGTGACCGGCATCGACATCGATCCGCAAGCCGTCGAATCGGCTCGCCACAACAGCGAGCGCAATCGCGCCGACGTGACCTACGGCCTGCCCGACGATTGCCCGGCCGGTGAATTCGATATCGTGGTCGCCAACATCCTGTCGAACCCGCTCAAACTGATGGCGTCGATGCTGGCGTCGAAGGTCAAGCCGGGCGGCCGCATCGCGCTGTCGGGCGTGCTGGCACGGCAGGCGGACGAAGTCGCGGCCGTGTATGCGCGCTATGTCAACATTTCGGTCTGGCGCGAGCACGAAGGTTGGGTGTGCCTTGCCGGAACCCGGCGCGAAAGCCATTAGAATAGGCGCTGTCCTTCACTCCGGCCCCGCTGCCCGTGACCATGCCACTCGCGACGCGCTGCCCCCACTGTGAAACCGTGTTCCGGATTCAGCCGGAACATCTGAAGCTGCACGGCGGGCTCGCACGTTGCGGGCACTGCCAGCAGGTCTTCGACGCGGCGAATTCGCTCGTCGAGCCCGATCCCGAACTGGCCCCGGCCATCGTCGAACCGCAGCCCGCCACGGCAAGCGCGCCGTCTCAGCCGCCGCGCGTGTTCTCGGCCACCTTGGCGCACGCCACCCCCGACCAGCCCGCGAACGGCAACTTCACGCCCGGCGATTGGGACATGTGGGCGCCCTGGCTCGACGGCGGCATCGATCCCGCGCTGCGCCATCACGGCGGCAACACCGGTACCGAGCCGCTGGTGCCGATCGAATCGGCCTCTCGCCTCGAAGCGCCGGCCAATCAGGCCGGCCTGATGCGCGGGGCGATGACGCGGCCCGCGAACGGCCAGCCCGCCGTCGCCCTCCATGACGGCGAGCATGAAGCCGCCGTGGCCGTCGCTGCCATCGATACGGCGCCGCCGATCGCTGCGGTGCCACGCGATGCGGCCGAGCCGTCGCTCGGCCTCGCCGTGGCACCGCTTCCCCTCGTCGATACCGACGATCCCCTGCACCCGGTCGAAGCGGACGATCACGTCCGCGTCCACCTGCCGCCGCGCCACACGCCCCCGAACGAGCCGTTCGCCGCCGAGCCCGCCGCCGACGGCCGCGTCCATTTCGCGATGACGCGCGAATCGCCGGCCACCGCACGCGGCGGCTTCGGCCGGCGCGTGTTCGGCGGCTTCGTCGCGGGTTTGCTGATCGTGGTGCTGGCGGGCCAGATGGCCTGGTGGTGCCGCGAACCGCTGATCGTGCACTGGCCGGCCAGCCAGCCGCTGTTCGCGCAGGCCTGCTCGGCGTTCGGTTGCACGCTCGAACCGCCGCGTGCGATCGACGGGCTGCGGCTCGGCGCCTCGGACCTGCGCCAGCTCGACGGCTCGCGCGTGCTCGAACTGAAGGTGCCGCTGTCGAACCGCACCACCATCGCGCTCGCCTACCCGTCGATCGAGCTGACGCTGCTCGATGTGTCGGATCGGGTGGCCGCGCGTCGCGTGCTGGCGCCCGCCGATTACGTCAGGCCGGGCACGCCGATGGGCGCGGGCCTGCCGGCCGGCGCCACCGAAACCTCGTACGTGCGGATCGATACCGCGCCGGGGGCCGCCGACGGCGCGCCCGGCATCGCCGCATCGAATTTCCGCGTCCAGATCTTCTATCCGTAAGCGCACGGCGCCCCGCACCGGGCGCGCCGGCCTCAACCTCGGCGTCGCATGACGCCCTCTCTCCGGAGTACGAAATGAGCAAAGTCACCCTGGGCGGCAACCCGATCGAACTCGCCGGCGCGTTCCCGACGGTCGGCGCGCAAGCCCCCGACTTCAAGCTGGTTGGCCAGGACCTCGGCGAGCTGTCGCTCGCGAGCTTCGCGGGCAAGCGCAAGGTGCTGAACATCGTGCCGAGCCTCGACACGCCGACCTGCGCCACGTCCACGCGCAAGTTCAACGAAGCGGCCGGCAAGCTGGCGGATACGGCCGTGGTGGTGGTGTCGGGCGACCTGCCGTTCGCCGCCAAGCGCTTCTGCACGACCGAAGGCCTCGAAAACGTGTCGACGGCCTCGACGTTCCGCGGCGGCCGCGAATTCGCGAACGCCTACGGCGTCGACGTCACGAGCGGCCCGCTGAACGGCCTGACCGCGCGCGCGGTGGTGGTCATCGATGCGAACGACAAGGTCGTCTACACGGAACTGGTCGGCGAAATCAAGGACGAGCCGAACTACGACGCCGCCCTCGCCGCACTGAAGTAAGCACTCCGCTTAGGTACCCGCGCGCATCGCCCCGGCATGGCGATGCGCGTCGCTTTTTCTTCTCTCGCCGCCTTCCCTTCTGAACAGGAACGACCTTGGCTACCCTGATTTGCGGTTCGATCGCCTACGACAACATCATGACCTTCGAAGGGCGCTTCCGGGAGCACATCCTGCCCGACCAGGTCCACCTCATCAACCTGAGCTTCCTGGTGCCCACCATGCGCCGCGAGTTCGGCGGCTGCGCCGGCAACATCGGCTATGCGCTGCATGCGCTCGGTGGCGATGCGCGCGTGATGGGCACGATCGGCGCCATCGACGCCCAGCTCTATCTCGACCGCTTCGATGCGCTCGGCCTGTCGCGCGACCACGTGCGCGTGGTGCCCGACACGCACTCGGCGCAGGCGATGATCACCACCGACCTCGACAACAACCAGATCGCCGCGTTCCACCCGGGCGCGATGATGCAGTCGCACCTGAACCACGCCGGCGAAGCGCGCGACATCACGCTTGCGATCGTCGGCCCGGACGGCTTCCAGGGCATGGTCCAGCACGTCGAGGAACTGGCCAAGGCGGGCGTGCCGTTCATCTTCGATCCGGGCCAGGGCCTGCCCTTGTTCGACCGCGACACGTTGCGTCGCAGCATTGAACTTGCCACCTATCTGGCGGTCAACGATTACGAAGCCAAACTGGTGAGCGACAAGACGGGCTGGTCGGAAGACGAGATCGCGAGCCGGGTCCAGGCCCTGATCATCACGCGCGGCGAACACGGCGCCACGATCCGCCACCGCGAAGGCACCGAGCAGATCCCGGTCGTGAAGGCCGAACAGATCGTCGATCCCACCGGTTGCGGCGACGCCTTCCGCGGCGGCCTGCTGTACGGGATCGAGAAGGGCCTGGATTGGGCCACCACCGGCCGCCTCGCGAGCCTCATGGGGTCGATCAAGATCGCTCACCCGGGCCCGCAAAGCTACACGCTGAGCCGCGCGGAAATCCTGTCCCGCTTCGAGACCGCGTTCGGCTACAGTATCGAATAAGATTTGTTGGAGAGAACCACCCATGCTGACCAGGAAAACCCTCATGCTCGCCGCGATGATCACCGCTTCGGTGTCGCTCGCGGGCTGCTTCGCACCGCCGGGCTCGGCGGACGTCTATAGCTCGAGCCAGGCGAATCGCGAGCAAAGCGTCCGGCTCGGCACGATCGAAAGCGTGCGTGCCGTGCGCATCGAAAGCGACACCGGTGCCGGCTCCACGCTCGGCACGCTCGGCGGCGGCGCACTCGGTGCGGTGGCCGGCAGCGCGATCGGCGGCGGCCGAGGGTCGATCCTCACCGCAATCGCCGGCGGTATCGCCGGTGCGGTGGCAGGCAATGCGATCGGCCAGGGCATGAGCACGGCGAACGGTGTGGAAATCACCGTGCGCCTCGACAACGGCGATCTGCGTTCGATCACGCAGGCCGCCACGCCTGAAGTATTCCGCGCCGGTGACCGCGTCCGCCTGCTGTCGAGCGGCGGCGTCACCCGCGTCACGCATTAGAGGAGACCTCAGCGCGCGGCTCAAGCCGCGATATCCCGCGCATACGCGATTCGTTTCGCGTATGCGTTTTTTATGCGCGCGAAAAACGTGCGACGCGGGTGCGAAGCGTACGCAGCATGCGAGGCCATTCCCGCCGTCGCGCACGCATAAAAAAATCCCGCTGCCGAAACCGGCAACGGGATCTGATCGAGCCGACGAATCGGCCCGCTACATCATCTGCTTCAGGCTATACAACGCTGGCCGTACGGTGCCGCGCAACCGGTCTACGGTCGCGCGGCAAACCGATTACGGACGGCTGCCCGTCGGGAACGGCCATGCCGCTGCCGGGTTCAGCGCGGTCTTCGCACCCGAGGACGGTGCCACCGACGCCGTCGACGCCGTGGTCGTCGCCGGAGCGGCTGCGGCCTTCTTCGCGGCTGCCTTCTTCGCCGGCGCTGCCTTCTTGGCGGCCGGTGCCTTCTTCGCTGCCGGGGCTGCCTTCTTGGCGGCCGGCGCCTTCTTCGCTGCCGGTGCGGCTGCGGCCTTCTTGGCGGCCGGTGCAGCCTTCTTCGCTGCCGGTGCCTTCTTGACGGCAGCAACCTTCTTCACTGCTGCCTTCTTGGCGGCCGGTGCTGCCTTCTTGGCAGCAACCTTCTTCACGGCAACTTTCTTCGCCGCAACCTTCTTCGCTGCCGGCGCCTTCTTGGCGGCAACCTTCTTCACCGCTGCCTTCTTGGCGGCCGGTGCTGCCTTCTTCGCGGCAACCTTCTTCACTGCGACCTTCTTCGCAGCAACCTTCTTCACCGCTGCCTTCTTGGCGGCCGGTGCTGCCTTCTTCGCGGCAACCTTCTTCACCGCGACTTTCTTCGCAGCAACCTTCTTCACTGCGACCTTCTTCGCCGGGGCAGCCTTCTTCGCTGCGACCGGTGCGGCCTTCTTGGCGGCGACTTTCTTCGCAGCCGGTTTCTTCTTGGCAACTGCCATGATGTTCTCCTTCAGGTTCAGATGAGAGTCAGTTCAAACACCCTTCGTCAAAACCCGTTTCTCGCGGACGGTATAGGCGTTACGCGCGCTACGAAGCGGGCTATTCATCGGCGTACGCTTCCTGCTCGCGCTTACGCTAATGAATACGGTAAGGCGCGCCGTGCCCTGCGGCACCGCGCGCCAGATCAAGTGGGCAGCCGACGCCGTTCGCGCCGTCGCCCCGAATCGCTTGATAAAGACGGGAGGCTCGAGGCCTGCCGGCTTTTCCGGAGGGAAGTTTGCCCAGCCCACTGAAGGGTTCGCAAGGTGCCTGTCATATCTGAGCGCCGTATCGGCGCAGGCCACGCTTTGCATCAGGCGTTCTGCTCCTAAACCTTGCGCCGGGCGTGCACGCCCGGCGGTTCACATGCTGCTGACGGAGTCGCGCCCGGGTTATTCCCAGGACAGCGCGCCACCCGTCTGATACTCGATCACTCGCGTCTCGAAGAAGTTCCGCTCTTTCTTCAAATCGATCATCTCGCTCATCCACGGGAACGGGTTTTCTTCGTTCTGATAAAGCGCGTCGAGGCCAATTTGCTGGCAACGACGATTCGCGATGAAGCGCAGATAACCCTTGAACATGCCCGCGTTCAGACCGAGCACGCCGCGCGGCATCGTGTCTTCAGCGTAGCGATACTCGAGCTCGACTGCATGCTTGAACAGCTCGCGGATCTCGGCGCGGAACTCGTTCGTCCACAGATGCGGATTCTCGAGCTTGATCTGGTTGATCAGGTCGATGCCGAAATTGCAGTGCATCGACTCGTCGCGCAGGATGTACTGATACTGTTCCGCGGCGCCCGTCATCTTGTTCTGGCGGCCCAGCGCGAGAATCTGCGTGAAGCCGACATAGAAGAACAGGCCTTCCATGATGCAGGCGAACACGATCAGCGACTTCAGCAATTTCTGGTCCGCGTCGGGCGTGCCCGTCACGAACGCCGGGTCCGTCAGCGTGTGGATGAACGGAATCAGGAACTCGTCCTTGTCGCGGATCGATTTGATCTCGTGATACGCGTTGAACATCTCGCCTTCATCGAGGCCGAGCGATTCGACGATGTACTGATAGGCGTGGGTGTGGATCGCTTCCTCGAACGCCTGGCGCAGCAGGTACTGCCGGCACTCGGGCGCGGTGATGTGGCGATAGGTGCCCAGCACGATGTTGTTCGCGGCGAGCGAATCGGCCGTCACGAAGAAGCCGAGGTTGCGCTTGACGATGCGGCGCTCGTCTTCGGTCAGACCGTTCGGGTCTTTCCACAGCGCGATGTCGCGGGACATGTTCACTTCCTGCGGCATCCAGTGGTTCGCACAACCCGCCAGATACTTTTCCCACGCCCACTTGTATTTGAACGGCACCAACTGATTGACGTCGGTCTTGCCGTTGATGATGCGCTTGTCGTCGATATTGACGCGCTCTTGCGAGCCGGCCAAGGGCGCTGCCGCCGGTGCGTACGGTGCGACCGCGAGGTCGCCTTCGAAAATGTCGCGTACCGACGGAGCCTGATGAGCGGCAGGCGCTGCCTGCACACCGACAGCCATTCCGGCGGGGGCGCGTTGCGCTCCACTCGCGGGCGTTGCGGCCGTCTTCTCGTCATCCCAATTGAGCATAAATTCTCACCATCAATTTAGAACGGTTTGTACCATCTTTTCTTGAGCGATAAAAGGGTTCGCTCATGAAAAATCCTGTTTTCGATTCGCGCTGCGACCTCGATACAACACTTCGCGCAGCATGAGACCGATCGCGATGCATGACTCGCGAGTGATGCGGTGGGTTCGGGACATCGAGCGATGATCGTCGAGTGTGCGACTGCGTCGCCCGATCGTCCCGCTCACGGCACTCGCGATGCGTGTCGCGAGACTGCCAAAGTACGGATTCCTTATCCGTTTGTAGTCAACGACGGCGCGCAGTTCAACCTTCGTCTCGAATGCGCGCCGCGTTCACTTCAACGTGCCGCGCTTACTGGCACGCTTCGCACTCTTCGAAGCCCGCGTCGCCCGGACGCATCGTGCAGACCGGACCATCGGCTTCGATGGGTGCCGCGTTCAAGGCGCCCGACACATCCGAGCCACCCGCCGCGCCGAAACCACCGGCCGCGCCTTGCGCACCACCGGCCGAACCGCCGCCGCTCATGCCGCCGGACGGCACCGCGTTCAGTGCGCCGTGCGCCACCGTCGACTTCTCGACGTGCGTCGCCGCCATCGTGCGGAGATAGTAGGTGGTCTTCAGGCCACGCAGCCAAGCGAGCTTGTAGATCTCGTCGAGCTTCTTGCCCGATGCACCGGCCATGAAGATGTTGAGCGATTGCGCCTGGTCGATCCACTTCTGACGACGCGAGGCGCCTTCGACCAGCCACTTCGGATCGACTTCGAACGCCGTCGCGTAGATGGCGCGCAGGTCCGACGGGATTCGATCGATGCGCGAGAGCATGCCGTCGAAGTACTTCAGGTCGGCGACCATCACTTCATCCCACAGGCCGCGTTCCTTCAGGTCGCGCACCAGGAACTCGTTGACCACCGTGAACTCGCCCGACAGGTTCGACTTCACGAACAGGTTCTGGAAGGTCGGCTCGATACACGGCGAGACGCCGATGATGTTCGAGATGGTGGCGGTCGGCGCGATCGCGATGCAGTTCGAGTTGCGCATGCCGTGGACGGCGATCCGCTCACGCAGCGGCGCCCAGTCGAGCGATTCGCTCATGTCGACTTCGACATAGCCGCCGCGCGCTTCTTCCAGCAGCTTCAGCGAATCCTGCGGGAGGATGCCGCGATCCCACAGCGAACCGCGGTAGCTCGAGTAGCGGCCGCGCTCTTCCGACAGCTCGGTCGACGCCCAGTAGGCGTAGTAGCAGACCGCTTCCATCGAACGGTCGGCGAACTCGACCGCCGCATCCGACGAGAACGGCGTGCGCAGCAGGTGCAGGCAATCCTGGAAGCCCATGATGCCCATGCCGACGGGGCGGTGCTTCAGGTTCGAGTTACGTGCCTTCGCCACCGCGTAGTAATTGATGTCGATGACGTTGTCGAGCATGCGCATCGCCACGCTGATGGTGCGCTTGAGCTTGTCGTGGTCGAGCGCGTAGTTGCCGTCCGCCTGCTTGACCAGGTGAGCGACGAGGTTGACCGAGCCGAGGTTGCAGACCGCGATTTCGGTGTCGCTCGTGTTCAGCGTGATTTCCGTGCACAGGTTCGACGAGTGGACCACGCCGACGTGCTGCTGCGGGGAACGGATATTGCAGGGATCCTTGAACGTGATCCACGGGTGACCCGTTTCGAACAGCATGCCGAGCATCTTGCGCCAGAGTTGCTGCGCCGGAATCTTCTTGAACAGCTTCAGCTCGCCGCGCGCAACCTTCTGTTCGTAGCCGACATAGGCCGCTTCGAATTCGGCGCCGAACTTGTCGTGCAGATCCGGGCAGGTCGACGGCGAGAACAGCGTCCAGTCGGTGCCTTCCATCACGCGCTTCATGAACAGGTCGGGAATCCAGTTCGCCGTGTTCATGTCGTGGGTGCGGCGGCGATCGTCGCCGGTGTTCTTGCGCAGCTCGAGGAATTCCTCGATGTCGAGGTGCCACGTTTCGAGGTACGCGCACACCGCGCCCTTGCGCTTGCCGCCCTGGTTGACCGCCACGGCCGTGTCGTTGACGACCTTCAGGAACGGCACCACGCCTTGCGACTTGCCGTTCGTGCCCTTGATATGCGAACCGAGCGCACGCACGCGCGTCCAGTCGTTGCCGAGGCCGCCGGCAAACTTCGAGAGCAGCGCGTTTTCCTTCAGCGCTTCATAAATGCCGTCGAGATCGTCGGCAACCGTCGTCAGGTAGCACGACGACAGTTGCGAGCGGCGCGTGCCCGAGTTGAACAGCGTCGGGGTGGAGCTCATGAAGTCGAAGCTCGACAGCACGTTGTAGAACTCGATCGCCCGTGCTTCGCGGTCGACTTCGTTCAGCGACAGGCCCATCGCCACGCGCATGAAGAACGCTTGCGGCATTTCGATGCGGGTGCCGTCGACGTGCAGGAAGTAGCGGTCGTACAGCGTCTGCAGGCCCAGATAGCCGAACTGCAAGTCGCGGCTTGCGTCGAGCGCGGCACCCAGGCGCGGCAGATCGAACTGCAGCAGCTTGTCGTCGAGCAGCTCGGCTTCGACGCCGCGCTTCAGGAATTGCGGGAAGTATTCGACGTAGCGCGCCTGCATCTCGCCTTGCAGCACTTCCTCGCCGAGGATTTCGCGACGGATCGTGTGCAGCAGGATGCGCGACGTGACCTGGCTGTAAGCCGGGTCCTTCTCGATCATCGTGCGGGCGGCCAGGATCGCCGAATCGTAGACCTGGCTCAACGGCACGCCGTCGTACAGGTTCTTGATCGTTTCCGTGACGATCGGCTCCGGGTTGACGGCATCGCCCAGCCCTTCGCAGGCCGCGCCGACCAGTGCACGCAGGTCGGCCAGGTCGAGCGGACGCGTCACGCCCTTGTCGGTCACGTTCAGGCCGGTGGTGCCGGCCGGTGCGTCGACCGGCGCGTCGGCATGCGCGCGCTCGAGGTGACGCTTCTCGCGGTACAGCACGTAGGCGCGTGCGACGTTGTGCTCGCCGCCGCGCATCAGCGCCAGTTCGACCTGATCCTGGATGTCTTCGATATGGAACGTGCCGCCGTTCGGGCGGCTGCGCACCAGCGCGCGCACGACGCTTTGCGTCAGTTGCTCGACCAGCTCGCGCACACGCGCCGACGCGGCACCCTGGCCGCCGTTCACCGCGAGGAACGCCTTCGTCACGGCGATCGCGATTTTCGACGGCTCGAACGCCACCACGCTGCCGTTACGGCGGATCACCTTGTAGTCGGCGAACGTCGTCTGCGGCGCCAGTGCGGGCGCCTGCGAAGCCGTTCCAAGAGGGCGCTGCGCGCTCTCGTATTGGGACGTCCCGGTGTCGGTCGTTTGCATGTGCAAAGCTCCTGGTGTTGGATGGTGCGGAGAGATCCGCGGATTTGAAGATTAATGCGCCGGGCTTGGCGCGGGCGGCAAAACACAATAGCGGCACGGGCCGCGCGATACCGTACAACCGACGTCTGCTTTCGTCATGCGTATCGCGCCCCTTGCCGCCTGGTGTGTCTGCGCTATCCGCGGCGCGCCGGGCTGGCCGGGCGCCGCGCTCAGAATTCGTGCCGGCAGCCCCCTGCCGGTGGAGCGGGCCACCTTGGCGGTGCCCACTGTTTTAACACTATATCTAGTGACAAACTCGTCAACTGGCACCAAGTATAGTGGACGTTCTTGCTATCTCAAAACGGAAAATTTGGGGCTTCGCTATTGACAGCGAAGCACATTGGCGAAGGCGTAGACGGGGCAAGGATCGAGCGAAATCGTCGCGGCAGCGCAGCGTGCCGAGCGGTGCTCGACGCTTGCCCGGTTAGCGACGATAAGGAAAGGATTCGGGGCCGAGGCCGGTATCGCTCGCATAGCGTTGCCAATCGAAGCACGGGCCGGGGTCGGTCTTGCGGCCCGGCGCGATGTCGGCATGGCCGGCCACTGCCTCGACCGGATAGCGGGCGACGAGCGCACGCGTCAGCGTGGCCAGCGTGGCGTATTGCGCCGGCTCGAACGGCTGGTCGTCGGCGCCTTCGAGTTCGATGCCGATGGAGAAATCGTTGCATCGCTCGCGGCCGAGGAAGTTCGACGCGCCGGCGTGCCAGGCGCGCGCGTCGCACGACACGAACTGCACCAGCTCGCCATCGCGGCGGATCAGGAAATGCGCCGAGACGCGCAGGCCGCGCAGGTTCGCGTCGAAATAGGGATGCGCATCGCAATCGAGCCGGTTCTGGAACAGCGCCTCGATCGCCTCGCCGCCGAACTCGCCGGGCGGCAGGCTGATGTTGTGCACCACCAGCAGCGTGGGCGTCACCCCTGCCGGCCTGGCCTCGTGATTCGGCGACGGCGCGTGGCGCGCATCACGCACCCAGCCGTACGCGTCGATCACCGGCAGCGCTTGCGTCACGCGCCGCGGCTGGCCGACGTCGTGTGACGTGCCGCGTGCTCGGTGCTGCAGAAGAATTCGCCGCCGGCGGACACCGCCTCGCCCTTCGGCGTGTGCACGCCGCAGTGCGCGCAGCGCACCATCGGCTCGGGCAGCGCGGCGGCACGCTCGGCCGACGGTCGAGCGCCGCCGAAGCCGGGGCCGCGCCCGGAAGACGGGCCGCCGGCCGAAACGCCACGTGCGGTGCGTTCCTGCGCCTGGCGCAGCTTGCGCGCCACCCAGGAGCCGGCGAAGAACAGGAGGATCAGCAGGAGAAGGTTACGCATCGAATTCAGACCATCAGACCACGGAACGGTGCAGCAGCACCTCGAGCACGAAGCGGCTGCCGACATAGGCGAGCAGCAGCGCGCCGAACGAGGCGAGCACCCAGCGTGCGGCGCCGCGCCCGCGCCAGCCCGACAGGCGGCGCGCGACGAGGATACCGCCGAACATGAACCACGAGAGGATCGCGAACACCGTCTTGTGATCGAAGCGCAGCGCGCGCGCATCCACCTGCTCGCTGAACAGGATGCCCGAGGCGAGCGTGAGTGTCAGCAGCACGAAGCCGGCGGCGATCAGACGGAACAGCAGCTTTTCGAGCGTCAGCAGCGGCGGCAGCGTTTCGAGCCAGCCCGCCAGGAAACTGGCCGACTCGATCCGCGCGCCTTGCCGCAGCGCCTGCAGGCGGCGCTCGACCATCAGCATCAGCACCGCGTGCAGTGCCGCGATCGCGAACAATCCGTAGGCGATGTTGGCGATCAGGAAGTGCATCTTGAACAATGGCGCGGCCGCATACGGCAGCACGCGCACGCCGCCGAACGCGAGCGGCAGCAGCGAAGCGGCGCAGGCCAGCGGCAGCACCAGCAGGCGCAGGCTGTCGAGCCGGAAGAAGAAGCTCTCGATCCAGTAGATGCCGGCGCCGAGCCAGAACATCGCCGACAACGCGAACGCGAAGCCGAACACCATCGAATCGTGCGGGAAGATGGTGGCGTGCAGCAGCACGCCGTGGGCGAGCAGCGCCGCGAACAGCAGCGCGCGGCCCGTGCCGCTCACCCCGGACGCGGCGGATGCGCGCAGGTCCCGCGGCACGGGAGGCACGCTCGCGACGAGCGGCTGCGCAAGGCCGGAACGGTGCGCGCGCCATCCTGCGACGGACAGGCCGCCGTACAGGAGCGCGGTGAGGGCATACAGTACAATATCCATGTTCGAAGTTTACACTAGGCCCCTTGCCTGCGACGGCTGTCAATATAGCCGACGCCAGCCTTCAGGCCCCACTGTCCATCGCTCCCCATGCTCGACAATCTCACCCAACGGATGGCGCGCGTCGTCAAGACGCTGCGCGGCGAAGCCCGTCTCACCGAAGCGAACACGCAGGAGATGCTGCGTGAAGTCCGTCTCGCGCTGCTCGAGGCCGACGTTTCGCTGCCGGTCGTCCGCGAATTCATCGCCAAGGTCAAGGAAAAGGCGCTCGGCGAGGATGTGATCAGCAGCCTGTCGCCGGGCCAAGCGCTCGTCGGCGTGGTGCAGAAGGAACTGACCGCCGTGATCGGCGGCGACTACGAAGGCAAGGCCGCCGAGCTGAACCTCGCCGTCACGCCGCCCGCGATCATCCTGATGGCCGGCCTGCAAGGCGCGGGCAAGACCACCACGGTCGGCAAGCTCGCCAAGCTGCTGCGCGACAAGCAGAAGAAGAAAGTGCTGACGGTGTCGTGCGACATCTACCGCCCCGCCGCGATCGCCCAGTTGAAAACGGTGAGCGAACAGGTCGGCGCCGAATTCTTCCCGTCCACGCCGGACCAGAAGCCCGTCGAGATCGCGCGCGCCGCGGTCGACTGGGCCAAGCGCCATTACTGCGACGTGCTGATCGTCGACACGGCCGGCCGCCTCGGTATCGACGAGGCGATGATGAAGGAAATCGCCGACCTGCACGCGGCGCTCGATCCGGCCGAAACGCTGTTCGTGGTCGACGCGATGCTGGGCCAGGATGCCGTCAACACCGCCAAGGCGTTCAACGACGCCCTGCCGCTCACGGGCGTGGTGCTGACCAAGCTCGACGGCGATTCGCGCGGCGGCGCGGCGCTGTCGGTGCGCCACATCACCGGCAAGCCGATCAAGTTCGTCGGCGTGGCCGAAAAGCTCGACGGCCTCGAAGTGTTCCACCCGGATCGCATGGCGAACCGCATCCTCGGCATGGGCGACATCCTCGCGCTGGTCGAGGAAGCGCAGCGCGGCGTCGACATGCAGGCGGCCGAAAAGCTCGCCAACAAGGTCAAGAAGGGCGGCGATTTCGACCTCGACGATTTCCGTGCGCAAATCTCCCAGATGAAGAACATGGGCGGCCTGTCGTCGCTGATGGACAAGCTGCCGGCGCAGTTCCAGCAAGCCGCCGCCGGCGCCAACATGGGCATGGCCGAGAAGCAGATCCGCCGCATGGAAGGCATCATCAACTCGATGACGCCGACCGAGCGCGCCAAGCCCGAACTGATCAAGGCCACCCGCAAGCGCCGCATCGCGGCCGGCGCGGGCGTGCCGGTGCAGGAAGTCAACCGCATGCTGAATCAGTACGACCAGATGCGCACCATGATGAAGAAGCTGAAGGGCGGCAACATGCAGAAAATGATGCGCGGCCTGAAGGGCATGATGCCGGGCATGCGTTAAGCGGCCCCGCATCGAATTTTGCCGCGCCCCACGCGGCACGATGCGAGGTATATCCTACTCACGCATCGTCCGCCGGCCCGTTCGCGGGCCGTTTCCGATTGATCCGATCGCACCTCAGAACCCATGAACCGCGAAGAAGCCCTTCAGATATTCCAGCACTCCGAGCAGATCGTCTCCGCCGAGGAGGTCAACGCCTCGATCTCGCGGATGGCCTCCGCGATCCGCGACGAAATCGGCGATGCGTTCCCGCTCGTGCTGTCGGTGATGGGCGGCGCGGCCGTGTTTACCGGCATGCTGCTGCCGCACCTCGATTTCCCGCTCGAGTTCGACTACATCCACCTGACGCGCTACCGGAACACCACCCAGGGCAGCCCGGAAATGCACTGGCGCGTGGCGCCGCGCGAATCGGTGAAGGATCGCATCGTGATCGTGCTCGACGACATCCTCGACGAAGGCGAAACGATGGCCGCGATCCGCGACCGCATCCTCGACATGGGCGCGAAGCGGTTCCTGTCCGCCGTGCTGTGCGAAAAGACGCTCGCCAAGGACAAGCCGCTGCATCCGGATTTCTGCGGCTTTTCGGTGCCGGATCGTTACGTGTTCGGCTGCGGCATGGATGCCAAGGGCTACTGGCGCAACCTGCCGACGATCCGCGCGCTGACGGCCGAGGTCTGACGCCGGCCAACGCCAGCGCCACGCGCGCGGCGCCCGCGCACAAAACAAAACGGCTCGCGCCAGAACGCGAGCCGTTTTTTCATGGGCGGCCCCGGGAACGGCGCACCGAGGCGCCCTTCCCGCCGGCCCGCGTTCAGCGCGCGAGCGCTTCGCGCACCTTTTCGATCACCGTCAGCGCCGCGCCCTGAACCGGCAGCAGCGTCGCCTCGGTTTCGCGACGGCCCTGATACTCGATCTTGCCGTCCTTCAGGCCACGATCGCCGATCACGAGGCGGTGCGGCACGCCGATCAGTTCCCAATCGGCGAACATCACGCCCGGGCGCTCGCCGCGATCGTCGAGGATCACGTCGATGCCGGCTGCCAGCAGGTCGGCGTGCAGCGTATCGGCCGCTTCGCGCACCGCTTCGCTGCGGTCATAGCCCATCGGGCACAGCACGACCTGGAACGGGGCGATCGATTCGGGCCAGATGATGCCCTTGTCGTCGAAGTTCTGTTCGATCGCGGCGCCGAGAATGCGCGTGACGCCGATCCCGTAGCAACCCATTTCCATCGGCTGCGGCTTGCCGTTTTCATCGAGGAACGTCGAACCGAGCGCCTTCGAGTACTTGGTGCCGAGCTGGAACACATGGCCGACCTCGATGCCGCGGCAGATGTCGAGCACGCCCTTGCCGTCAGGCGACGCGTCGCCCTTCCTGACGTTGCGCAGGTCGGCGACGACCGGCTCGGGCAGGTCGCGGCCCCAGTTCACGCCGGCGATGTGGTAATCCACCTCGTTGGCGCCCACCACGAAATCGCTCATGTTCGCGACCGTGCGATCGGCGATCACCTTGACCGGCTTCTTGGTACCGATCGGGCCGAGGTAGCCCGGCGGCGTGCCGAACCATTCGACGATCTCGGCTTCGGTCGCCATGCGATAACCGGCCAGGCCCGGCTGCTTCGACGCCTTGATCTCGTTCAGTTCGTGATCGCCGCGCATCATCAACAGCCAGATGGTGGGCTCGGCGCCTTCGTTGTCGGTCGCGACGATGATCGACTTGATGGTGCGTTCCAGCGGGATATTCAGCAGCTCGGCCACCGCTTCGCACTTCGCCTTGCCCGGCGTGGCGACCTTGGCGAGCGCCTCGGCCGGCGCCGCGCGGCTGGCGATCAGCGGCAGCGCTTCGGCCGCCTCGACGTTCGCCGCGAAATCGGAGGTCGGGCAATAGGCGATCGCGTCCTCGCCGGTGTCCGCGATCACGTGGAATTCATGCGAGCCGCTGCCGCCGATCGAGCCGTTGTCGGCCGCCACCGCGCGGAATTCGAGGCCGATGCGCGTAAACACGCGCACGTAGGCTTCGTACATCTTGCGGTACGACTCCTTGAGGCCGGCCTGATCCTTGTCGAACGAATAGGCGTCCTTCATGATGAATTCGCGGCCGCGCATCACGCCGAAGCGCGGGCGGATCTCGTCACGGAATTTGGTCTGGATCTGATAGAAGTTCACCGGCATTTGCCGGTAGCTCTTGATCTGCGCGCGCGCGATGTCGGTGATGACTTCCTCGTGCGTCGGCCCGATCACGAAGTCGTTGTCCTTGCGATCCTTGAAGCGCAGCAGTTCGGGGCCGTATTGCACCCAGCGGCCCGATTCCTGCCACAGCTCGGCCGGCTGGACGGCCGGCATCAGCAGTTCGATCGCACCTGCCCGGTTCATCTCCTCGCGCACGATCGCCTCGACCTTGCGAATCGAGCGCAGGCCGATCGGCAGATAGTTGTAGATACCGCCGGCGACGCGGCGAATCATGCCGGCGCGCACCATCAGTTTGTGGCTGACGATCTCGGCGTCGGCGGGAGCTTCCTTCAGGGTGCCGATAAAGAAACGGGAGGCTTTCATGCGGACAGTTCCAGAAACGACGGCCCAACGCGGGGCCGCCGGAAAAAGGCGAAAAGGGGTGGATAACTGCGCGCAACGGTGTGCAACGAGGCGATCGCGGCGCAGATGACGTAGCAGACGAATCGGGGACAGTGTAGCTGCGAACCTCGCCGAGATTCGGGCCAATGCGGTGCGCGGCGCCCGTTATCTGTTTATAATCAAAGCAATTTTAAAGGATTCGAAGGTGGTTGTATGCTGGATCGTGAAGGCTTTCGCCCGAACGTCGGCATCATCCTCTTGAACGCGCACAATGAGGTGTTTTGGGGCAAACGGCTTCGTGAGCATTCCTGGCAATTCCCGCAAGGGGGCATCAAGTATGGTGAGACCCCGATGCAGGCCATGTTCAGGGAATTGCACGAGGAGACGGGCCTGCTTCCCGAGCACGTCAAGATCATCGGCCGCACACGCGACTGGTTGCGTTACGAGGTGCCGGACAAGTTCATCAAGCGTGAAGTCCGCGGGCATTATCGCGGGCAAAAGCAGATCTGGTTTCTGCTGCGGATGGTCGGACGCGATTGCGACATTTGCTTGCGCGCAACCGACCACCCGGAGTTCGATGCCTGGCGCTGGAACGAGTACTGGGTGCCGCTTGACGCAGTGATCGAGTTCAAGCGGGATGTCTATCAGTTGGCGTTGACGGAATTGTCGCGTTTCCTGCGCCGGCCGGCGCAGCGGCCCGACGGCAACAAAACGCGCGCCGCAGTGCGGCCCACGCGTTATCCGCGCATGATCGGGGTTCATCCGATCGACGCATCGCAGGTGTGTTCCGAGGTCGAGCCGGGCGCTAGCGTGCTCGACGAGCCCCCGGTTCGCTACCTGCTGCGCGACTGATCCCGCCGACCGGGAAAACCATGAAGCATGTCCGGGCGCGGCAGCGGTTGCCGCGCCCTTTTTTCGAGGTGTGCAATTTGAAATCGTTCGCTCTTGCCGCAGCATCGTTGGCTGCGGTCGCCGTGCTGGCCGGCTGCGCTCACTCCAAAACGCAAAGTCAGCCGTCCGACCAGGACGGCAAGGACAGCAAGGACAACAGCACGTTCGTCTATCTGCTCGACCGTCATCCGACCTGGCAGGAAAACAAGGTCGACACGCTCCCGCCGTTGCCACAAGCCTCGAACCTGATCCCGTTCGAAGTCTCGCAGAACACGCCGCTGCAGTTTTCCGTCGACGACAAGTCGCTGGCTGTCGGCACCGACGGCATCGTTCGTTACACGTCGGTCATTACCAGCCCGGCCGGCGCGCGCAACGTGACCTACGAAGCGATCCGCTGCGACACCTATGAATGGCGCCAGTACGCGGCGTTGAACGCCGACCACGACGGCTGGGACCGCACCGTCGAAACCGACTGGACGCGCATCGAGAATGGCAACCTGAACGCCTATCGCGCCGCGCTCTACCAGGACTACTTCTGCTCGAACAAGATGCCGGCCGCCACCACCAAGGCGATCATCGAGAACCTGCGCGCGCACCGCACGATCCTGAGTCAACAGATTCGCTGAACGGCCGCGGTCGCCGCAACGCGTTTCGTTACCAGGAAGTCAAAAAAACAAGCCCGCATCAGCGGGCTTTGTTTTTTACGGCGTTGGCAGCCCGACGTGCGTCAGATCAGCACGAGGTTGTCGCGATGAATCAGCTCGGGCTCGAGCATGTAGCCGAGCACGGTTTCGATCTCGCTGCTCGGCTTGCGCTGAATCAGCTTGGTTTCAGCGCTGCTGTAATTGGTCAGCCCGCGCGCGATCTCGCGGCCTGCGTCGTTGACGCAGGCGATCACCTCGCCGCGCGCGAACACGCCCTGCACATTGACGATACCGATCGGCAGCAGGCTCTTGCCACCGCTGGTCAGCTTCTCGACCGCCCCCGCATCGATGACGACGTGGCCACGCACCTGCAGGTGATCGGCCATCCACTGCTTGCGCGCCGCCATGCGCGCCGTGCGCGCGATCAACTGGGTGCCGATCGCTTCACCCGCCGCGAGCCGCACAAGCACGTCGGCCTCGCGGCCGCTCGCGATCACGGTGTTTGCGCCGCTATGCGCCGCGCGCTTCGCCGCGAGGATCTTGGTCAGCATGCCGCCACGGCCGAGGCTCGACCCCGCGCCGCCGGCCATCGACTCGAGATCGGACGCGCCGGCATCGGCCTCCTGCACCAGCGTGGCTTTCGGATCCTTGCGCGGATCGGCCGTAAACAGCCCCGGCTGATCGGTCAGGATCACGAGCGCATCGCCTTCGATCAGGTTCGCGACGAGTGCACCCAGCGTATCGTTATCGCCGAATTTGATTTCGTCGGTAACGACCGTGTCGTTCTCGTTGATGATCGGGACCACGCCCAGACGCAGCAGCGTGAGCAGCGTCGAGCGCGCATTCAGATAACGCTCGCGGTCCGCCAAGTCGGCGTGGGTCAGCAGGATCTGGGCGGTGCGGATACCGTGTTCGCCGAAACGGCTTTCGTAGACTTGCGCCAGCCCCATCTGACCGACCGCGGCGGCGGCCTGCAACTCGTCGATTTCACGCGGACGCTTGCTCCAGCCGAGCCGCTGCATGCCCTCGGCGATCGCGCCCGAGCTGACCAGCACGACCTCCTTGCCGGCCTCGCGCAGTGCGGCGATCTGGGCGGCCCAGCGGCCGATCGCGGCATGATCGAGCCCGCGCCCGTCGTTGGTGACGAGGCTGGAACCTACCTTCACAACCAATCGCTTCGAATCGGCGATGATCGAACGCATCGTGCGCTGCTCCTGTAGTGAAGCGCAATTCAATCGGAGCGCGGCGGCCGGAGCAGCCTGCCGCGCATCGGTCAGCGGCCTGAGCCGCCCGGGTACGATTACTCGCCTGCCGGCTCGGCACCCGGCTCCGGCGACGCAGGATGGACGCCCGGCGCTTCGCGGAACCGCACGTCGGCGGCGAGATCCTCGGCTTCGGCCGCACGATGCGCATCCGAGTGCGCCGACACGTAGTCGTACACCGCATAGATCAAGCTTTCGCAGCCCTGCCCCGTCAGCGCGGAGATCTCGAACACCGGGCCTTCCCAGCCGAAACGGCTGATGAAATCGGCAACGCGTTCGGCGCGCTCGTCTTCCGGCACCATGTCGAGCTTGTTCAGCACGAGCCAGCGCTGCTTTTCGTAGAGCGATTCGTCGTACTTGCGCAGTTCGCCGACGATCGCCTTCGCCTCGGCCACCGGGTCGACGTTCTCGTCGAACGGCGCGAGATCGACCAGGTGCAGCAGCACGCCGGTGCGCTGCAGGTGGCGCAGGAACTGGTGGCCAAGGCCCGCGCCTTCGGCCGCGCCTTCGATCAGCCCCGGAATATCGGCGATCACGAAGCTCTTGCTCGGGCCGACGCGCACCACGCCGAGATTCGGCGCGAGCGTCGTGAACGGGTAGTCGGCAATCTTCGGCCTGGCGTTCGACACCGACGAAATGAAGGTGGACTTGCCCGCATTCGGCATGCCGAGCAGGCCGACGTCGGCCAGCACCTTCAGTTCGAGCTTCACCATGCGTCGCTCGCCGGGCTTGCCGTCGGTCTTCTGACGCGGCGCACGGTTCGTGCTCGACTTGAAGTGCAGGTTACCGAGGCCGCCCGCGCCGCCTTCCGCGACCTGCACCTTCTGCTCGTGCTCGGTCAAGTCGGCGATCAGCTCGCCGGTATCCATGTCGGTAATGATGGTGCCCACCGGCATGCGCAGCGTGATGTCGTCGCCGCCCTTGCCATAGCAATCCGAGCCACGGCCGGTTTCGCCGTTGCGCGCCAGGTGCTTTTTCGAGAACCGATAGTCGATCAGCGTATTGATGTTGCGGTCAGCCACCGCATACACGCTGCCGCCTCGGCCGCCGTCGCCGCCGTCCGGCCCGCCGAACGGAACGAACTTCTCGCGGCGCATCGACGCGCTGCCATCACCTCCGTCCCCGGCGATGACTTCGATTCGCGCTTCGTCAATGAACTTCATCCGTTGCTCCGCCCAGAATGTGAACCAATATTGTGCCGCGAGCCGCCGCGCTTGACCATTCGGCCATTCGGCCAGGTCGGGCCGACCCGGCCAGACGCGCGGCGTCGCGCAAATGAAAAAGGCCCCGCGTTTTCAGCGGGGCCTTTGTGGCTATGAAGCCCGAACCGGCGAAAACTTACGCAGCAGCCGGGACGACGATAACCAGGTGCTTCTTGTCCGCGCCCTTGGTCGCGAACTTGACGTGGCCGTCAACCAGTGCGAACAGCGTGTGGTCCTTGCCGATACCGACGTTATCGCCCGGGTGCATGCGCGTGCCGCGCTGACGAACGATGATGCCGCCGGCATTGATGGCCTGACCGCCGTAAACCTTCACGCCGAGGCGCTTCGATTCGGAGTCGCGGCCGTTACGGGAGGAACCCCCTGCCTTTTTGTGTGCCATTTGATAGCTCCTTTACCGTAGCGCTTACGCGGTGATCGCGTCGATGCGCAGTTCGGTGTAGTTCTGGCGGTGGCCGCCGTGCTTTTGGTAGTGCTTCCGGCGACGCATCTTGAAGATGGTGACCTTGGCATGACGACCGTGCGACACAACGGTAGCCTTGACGGAAGCCCCACTGACCAGCGGCGTACCGAACTGAATCGATTCGCCTTCGCCCACTGCGAGAACCTGGTCGAGCGTGATTTCTGCGTCAATGTCTGCCGGTATCTGTTCTACTTTCAATTTTTCGCCGACAGCAACCTTATACTGCTTGCCACCGGTTTTTATGACCGCGTACATTGCAAACCTCACTCTAGATCTGTTTTTCCATGCACCGTGCGTGGAAAACGCGTGATTATACAGAGAGTTAGGAGATAGGTCAAAGCCAATCGCGATCGCCCGCGCAAGCGCCTCCGCCGCGCGCCGCGCCGGTCGATACGACCCTCGGAAAGCCCTTGCCCCGCCTGGCGTCGGGTGCCGGCCGTGTGAAACGGGGCGTGAAACACGCGTCGGATCCGGCCGCCGCCGCGTGCTCCGGTGCGACACGTGCGAAGCAAACCTGGCCGTCCGGCAGGCTACGGCCCGGCGATCTCCCGAATCGCCTTATAATCCGGCGCACTACCCCATTCCATGATCATGTCGTCCACTGCCTCCCCTTCCCCGAGCGCCGCCCAACTGCTGGCCCCGATCACCGACGATATGGAGCAGGTCAACCGCGTCATTCGGCAGAGCCTGTCGTCCGATGTGCTGCTGATCAACCAGATCGCCGAATACATCATCGGCGCGGGCGGCAAGCGGCTGCGCCCGGCACTGCTGCTGCTCGTCGCGGGCGCGCTGGGCGACAGCTCCAGCCACCGCCACACGCTGGCCGCGGTCGTCGAGTTCATCCACACGGCCACGCTGCTGCACGATGATGTCGTCGACGAATCGGAACTGCGTCGCGGCCGCAAGACGGCCAACGCGCTGTTCGGCAATGCCGCGAGCGTGCTGGTCGGCGATTACCTCTATTCCCGTTCGTTCGAGATGATGGTCGGCGTCGGCAAGATGCGCGTGATGGAAATCCTCTCGGAAGCCACCACGATCATCTCCGAAGGCGAAGTGCTGCAGTTGCTCAACATGCATGACGCCGATGTGGACGAATCGCGCTACATGCAGGTGATCCGCTACAAGACAGCGAAGCTGTTCGAGGCGTCCGCGCGCCTGGGCGCCGTGCTGGCCGGCGCCGACGCAACGGTCGAAGCGGCCGCCGCCGAGTACGGCCGCCGTATCGGCACCGCGTTCCAGATCATGGACGACTGGCTCGACTACGCCGGCACCGCCGAATCGATGGGCAAGAACGCCGGTGACGACCTGCGCGAGGGCAAGCCGACGCTGCCGCTGATCCATCTGCTCGAGCACGGCACGCCCGAACAGCAGACGCTCGCGCGCGACGCGATCGAACAAGGCGGCACCGATCGATTCGACACGATCTTCGACGCGATCACGCGTTCGGGCGCCCTCGATCACACGCTCGAATGCGCGCGGCAGGAAGCGCAGGCCGCCGCCGACGCAATTTTTTCATTCCCCTCTTCCATTTTCAAAAACTCGCTGCTAGAATTATGTTCTTACTCGACGACACGGAAGTCTTGAACGAGACTGAAGTAGCAGAAGAGTCCAATTCGGGGTGTAGCTTAGCCTGGTAGAGCGCTACGTTCGGGACGTAGAGGCCGGAGGTTCGAATCCTCTCACCCCGACCAGAATTTTGAAAAAACCGCATATTCGTATGCGGTTTTTTTTTGCCTGATTTCATCGCCCTGCCCCGGCAAGCGCCTCCACGAGCCGTACTGCGGCCCGTCACGATCGCCGGGCGGCCCTCTGCTATAGTCACCCCATCCCTGAACCTCACCGTTCCCGATCCGCGTGGACCACATTCCCTTATGGGCGCAAATCTGCGCCGTCTTTGTCCTGCTTCTCTGCTCCAGCTTCTTCTCGATTTCTGAAACGGCCATGATGGCGCTCAACCGCCATCGGTTGAAGCTCCTCGCCAATCAGAACGCACTTGGCGCGAAAACCACGCAACGGTTGCTGACGCGTACCGATCAACTGTTGAGCGTGATCCTGATCGGCAACAACCTGTTCAACACGATCATCCCGGTCCTGACCACCTCGATCGCGCTGCGCACGTTCGGTCACGACAACCTGGTGCTGTCGATCGCGACCGGCATCGTGGCGTTCCTGATCATCGTGTTCGCCGAAATCACGCCGAAGATCGTCGGCGCAACCTACCCCGAGCGCATCGCCCTGCCGGCCAGCCTGCTGATCGCGCCGCTGATGCGCGTGATGAAGCCGGTGATCTGGTTCGTCAATCAGCTCGCGAACGGCACGCTCGGCCTCTTGCGCATCAACACCAAGGGGGGCCGCGACCAGCGCTTCTCGATCGAGGAACTGCGCTCGATCGTGCTCGAATCGGGCAGCTTCATGCCGACCAAGCACCGCAGCATCCTGCTGAACCTGTTCGACCTGGAGAACATCACCGTCGACGACGTGATGATCCCTCGCCGCCAGATCGAATCGCTGAACTTCGACGCGCCGCTCGACGACATCCTCCATCAGATCGAAACCTGCTACCACAACCGCCTGATCGTGTATCAAGGCGATATCGACCAGGTGCTCGGCGTGCTGCACGTGCGCAAGACGCTAGCTGCGCTGCGCAATCAGGAACTCGACCGCGACACGCTGCGCCGGCTGCTGGCCGAGCCGTATTACGTGCCGTCGGGCACCCCCGTGTTCCAGCAACTGCAATATTTCCAGGAGAGCCGCCAGCGCACCGCGCTGGTGGTCAACGAATACGGCGAGCTCGAAGGCCTCATGACACCCGAGGACATCATCGAGGAGCTGATCGGCGAATTCACCTCGTCGACGCCGAACGGCAGCGGCTCGCGCGGCGGCTGGAACGCCAGCGGCGAGTGCATCGTGTCGGGCGGCATCCCGCTGCGCGAACTGAACCGCTGGCTGCATCTGAGCCTGCCGACCAGGGGGCCGAAGACGCTCAACGGGCTGATCCTCGAAACCCTTGAAGAAATTCCCGAGGGCGACGTATGCATGAAGATCGGCGACGTGATGCTCGAGGTCATGCGCAGCGACGACCAGGCGGTGCGCACCGTCAAGCTGTTCAAGCCGCGCACCACGCGTGCGGCTCGCGGGCTGCTGCGCTGATTCCTGTCATATTCGAATCCTGACGGAGCCGCCGCTCCCGCACCATTGGCCGTTCGGCCGACTACCGGCCCGCCACCGCCCGCGCGATGATCGTCTCGTCGCAATCCCGAGGCGGCCGCGAGGCCGGTTTCCGATGTCCACGCCCCATTCCTCCGACGCCGCGCGGCTCACGCCGCCGGTGTCAGCCGGTGACGCGCCCGTCGTCGCCCTCGTCAACGAAATCCTGCAAGCGGCGGCCGCGCGTGACGCGTCCGATATCCATATCGAGCCGGCCGAACGCGGCTGGCGCGTGCGGCTGCGGATCGACGGCGCACTGCATGCGTTCGCCGCGCCGCCTGCGCATCTGCGCGACGGTGTCGTCACACGCCTGAAGGTGCTCGCGCGGATGGACATCGCGGAGCGCCGCGTGCCGCAGGACGGTCGCCTGCGCCTGACGCTCGCGCCGGGCCAGACGGGCGACTATCGCGTCAATTCGCTGCCGACGCTGCATGGCGAAAAACTCGTGCTGCGCCGGCTCGACACGCTGCCGGCCGACCTGTCGCTGCCGGCGCTCGGCTTCGATCCGCAGCAAGCTGCCGAACTCGATGCGGCGATCGCCGCACCACATGGCCTCGCGCTGGTTACGGGGCCGACCGGCAGCGGCAAAACGGTCACGCTCTATTGCTGCCTGCAACGGCTCAACCTCGCCTCGCGCAATCTCTGCACCATCGAAGATCCGGCGGAACTGCAGCTCGACGGCCTCAATCAGGTCAACGTACGCGACAAGGCCGGGCTGAATTTCGCCGTCGCGCTGCGCGCGTTCCTGCGGCAGGACCCGGACGTCATCATGGTTGGCGAAATCCGCGACACGGAAACCGCCGATGTCGCACTGAAGGCCGCTCAGACCGGCCACCTCGTGCTGTCGACGCTGCACACCAACGACGCGCCGGGCGCGATTGCCCGCCTGCTAGATATCGGCGTCGCGCCGTATCACATCGCGGCGGCGCTGCGCGTGGTCACGGCCCAGCGGCTCGTGCGGCGGCTCTGCGGCACCTGCCGCCAGCCCTCGCGCACGACCCGCACCGCGCTCGCAGCCGCCGGCCTCGATCCGGCGCAGCTCGACGATGGCTGGCAGCCCTTCGAGGCCACCGGCTGCGAGGCCTGCCACGGCATCGGTTATCGAGGCCGGATCGGTATACATCAGGTGATGCGCGTCTCGGATGCATTGCGCGAAGCCATCGTCGCGCGCAACGGCATCGGCGCGCTCGTCCGGCAAGCACGGGCCGACGGCATGCGGACCTTGCGCGAAGCCGCGCTGGCACGCGTGTACGACGGCACCACCAGCCTCGACGAGGCATTGGCCGCCACGGACGCCGGATGAGCGCGCCGCTGATGGACGAACGGCGGTTCCGCTGGGCCGGGGTGGCGCGAGATGGTGCACGCCGCCAAGGCACCCTGATCGCCATCGACGGCGCTGCGGCACGCCGGCAACTGCATCGCGGCGGCGTCACCGTGCTTGATCTCGCCGATCGCGGCCCGGCCCGCCTACCGGCTGCGCGGGCGCGCGACGTCACGCGTCTAACGCGCCAGCTCGGCGGCTTGCTGCGCGCGGGCTTGCCGCTCGCGCCCGCGCTAGACCTGCTCGCCGAGCCGGGCGGCCGGCACGACATCGCACGCATCGCGGCAGGGCTGTCCCGCGCGATCGTCGCGGGCAGCCAGTTGTCGGAGGCCATGTGCCGCTATCCGCGCCAGTTCGATCCGATGTTTCGGCAATTGATCGCGGTCGGCGAGGCCTCGGGCCAACTCGCCGCCTTGCTTGCGCGCCTGGCCGACGATCGCGAACACGCCGCCGCCCTGCGCGCGCGAGTGCGTTCGGCGCTGACCTATCCGGCTGCCGTGCTGGCCTTCGCACTGGCGATCACGGCGGCGCTGCTGGTGTGGGTCGTACCGACCTTCGCGCAAGTTTTCGAGGGCTTCGGCGCGGCACTGCCCGCGCCCACTCGCTTCGTGCTGGCGCTGTCCGATGGCGTCGCCCGTTACGGGCCGCCGGCCTTGCTTGCCGGTGCGGTGGCCGTCATCGCCGGCACCACGCTGCTGCGCCGTTCACCCGATGCGCAAATCGTCATCAGCCGCGCAACCTTGCGCCTGCCGTTGCTCGGCCCGTTGTTGCGCACGCTCGCGGCCGCGCGCTGGAGCCGCACGCTCGGCACGCTGCTGCGTGCGGGCACGCCGCTGGCCGACGCGTTCGATTCGCTCGCGCACGCCACCGGCAACCCCGTATTCGACCGGGCCACGCCCGACATCGCGGCGCGGCTGCTGCGCGGCGAGCGGCTCGCGGCGGCCATGCGCGCGGCCGGCTGCTTCCCGGCCGAGGTGGTGCAGCCGATCGCCGTGGCCGAGGAATCGGGCACGCTCGACGCCATGCTGGCGGATATCGCCGTGCTCTGCGAGCGGCAGGTCGACGAACGAATCGGCACGCTGACCAGCCTCTGCGAGCCGCTCGTCGTGATCGTGCTCGGCGGGCTGGTCGGCGCACTCGTGATCGCCATGTACCTGCCGATCATCCAGCTCGGCAACGTGGTGGTGTAGCATCGCTCCCGGTTCCTGCTCTGAATTTCCCCGGCTTCGATGAATTCGCTCTCCGCCCTGTCCGATTCCTGGCTCGCGTTCGCCGCGTTGCCGGCCGCCGTTCGCTACGCGTTCGCGGTCGTGATCGGCCTCGTGGTCGGCAGCTTCCTGAACGTCGTCGCGCATCGGCTGCCGGTCATGATGGAGCGCGCCTGGAAGGCGGAGCTCGCGGAGGCAACGGGCAACGATCCGGCGCACGACGACGGGCTGCCGCCGCGCTACGACCTCTGGGCGCCGCGCAGCGCCTGCCCGCATTGCGGCCATGTCCTGCGCGCCTGGGAGAACGTGCCGGTATTCAGCTACCTCGCGCTGCGCGGGCGCTGTGCCCGATGTCGCACGCCAATCAGCCTGCGCTATCCGCTCGTCGAGCTAGGCTCCGGCTTGCTCGCGGCCGCCTCGCTCTACGCGTTCGGCCCCGCACCGGCCGCGCTGGCCGCGTTCGGCTTGTGCGCGACGCTGCTGGCGATGAGCCTGATCGACACGAAAACCGGTTATCTGCCCGATTCGATGACGCTGCCGCTGCTGTGGGCCGGCCTGATCGTCAACCTGTCAGGCAACTTCGTCGAACTGCGCGAGGCGGTGATCGGCGCGATTGCCGGTTATCTGTTCCTCTGGTGCGTGTTCTGGCTGTTCAAGCTGCTGCGCGGCATCGAGGGCATCGGCTATGGCGACCTGAAGCTGCTGGCCGCGCTCGGCGCGTGGCTCGGCTGGGTTGCGCTGCCGCAGGTGCTGCTGATCGCGGCGTTGAGCGGCGCAGCGGTCGGGCTGGTGGCAATGTGGCGCGGCCGCATGCGGTATGAAGAACCGCTGCCGTTCGGCCCGTTCCTCGCGCTCGGCGGCATCGTCACGCTGCTGCATGGCACGCCGTTCTACCTGGCCCTCGGAGGCTGACCCCATGTTCTCGGTTGGATTGACGGGCGGAATCGGCAGCGGCAAGACCACGGTGGCGAACCGCTTCGGCGAGCGCGGCGCCACGCTGGTCGACACCGATGCCATTGCTCATCGCGTCACGGCGCCGGGCGGCAGTGCCATGGCGCCGATCGCGGCAGCCTTCGGCGACGAATTCGTCGCGGCCGACGGCGCACTCGACCGCGCCCGCATGCGCGCGCTGGTGTTCGGTGACGACGCCGCGCGCAAGCGGCTCGAAGCGATCACGCATCCGCTGATCCGCGCCGAAACCGAACGCGAGGCCACGCTGGCAACCGGCGCCTACGTGATCTTCGTGGTGCCGCTGCTGGTCGAATCGGGAAGCTGGCGCAGCCGCGTCGATCGCGTACTCGTGATCGATTGCGAAGTGGAAACACAGATCACGCGCGTCATGCAGCGCAATGGTTTCGCGCGCGAGCAGGTCGAGGCGATCGTCGCCCGCCAGGCCACGCGCGAGGCACGCCTGGCGGCAGCCGACGACGTGATCGTCAACGAACATGCGCCCGATGCCGTGCTCGACGCCCGCATCGATGCGCTGCACACCCGCTATCTCGCGCTCGCCGCATCGAAGTCCTGAGCATTCGTGCGCGGCGCGCACCGTGCAGGAGCACGCGCCAAGCAAGGTCAAAATGGCGCGATTGCGACACCAGACAGTGGGCATTAGAATGGGCGGCAATTCCGGTCCATTTGTCCCAACCTAGGCGAGCGCGCTTGATTCTTTACGAGTATCCGTTCAACGAACGCATCCGCACGTTGCTGCGCCTCGAAGATTTGTTCGAGCGCCTGACGTTCTTCCTCGCGCAGGAAGACCCGAGGGAGCATCACGTTGCGCTCACGACGCTGTTCGAAATCGCGGAAGTCGCGGGCCGGGCGGACCTCAAATCGGACCTGATGAAGGAACTGGAGCGCCAGCGGCAAACGCTCGCGCCGTTTCGCGGCAATCCCGGCATCGAGCAGAACGCGCTCGAATCCGTGCTCGGCGAAATCGAGCAGACGCTCGCGAACCTGAGCCAGATGCAGGGCAAGACCGGCCAGCATCTGCTCGACAACGAATGGCTCAGCAGTATTCGCAGCCGCGCCGTCATTCCGGGCGGTACCTGCAAATTCGATCTGCCGTCCTACTATGCGTGGCAGCAATGGCCCGCCGAGCAGCGGCGCCAGGACATCGCGAAGTGGGCGATGCCGATGCTGCCGTTGCGCGACGCGGCGACCATCGTGCTGCGTCTGGCGCGCGAATCGGGCCAGGCGTCGAAAGTGATGGCGATGCAGGGCAGTTACCAGCAAATGCTGTCGGGACGCAGCTACCAGCTCATGCAGGTGCGCGTGCCGCCCGAACTCCATGTGATCCCCGAAGCCAGCGCCAACAAGTACATGCTGTGGGTGCGCTTCACCGTCCAGGATGGCGACGTCCGGCCGCGCGCGGTCGATATCGACGTACCGTTCCAGTTGACGCTCTGCAATCTCTGAAATCGTGACTACTGTCGTCAAATGCCCGGCCTGCGGCAAGCCTGTCCGCTGGGTTCCGGAAAGCAGCTTCCGCCCGTTCTGCTCGGCCCGTTGCAAGCAGATGGATCTCGGCGCCTGGGCCGCCGAACGTTACCGGATCGGCAGCACCGACGAACCGTCGTCGGAAGACGAGCCGGACGACCGCAACGGCCGTCACGACTGATCGTTCAACGCGCGCAGGCTTCCTTGGTCAGCAGGTCGAGCACCGGCAGTGCAGCCGGCAGCAGCGGCGCGACCTCCACCGGCAAATGCTGCCAGACGAACGCCTGCCCTTCCCGGCTGTGCGGCTCGCCATCCCAGCCCGTCACCTTGCAGAAGAACAAGCGCACGTAGGCGTGCGGGTAATCGTGCTCGAGCGTGTGCCAGCGATGGCAGGCCGTCACATGGATGCCCAGCTCCTCGTGCAGCTCGCGCGCGAGCGCGGCCTCGACGCTTTCGCCCGCCTCCAGCTTGCCGCCCGGAAACTCCCAATACCCTTCGTAGGGCTTGCCGGCCGGACGCTGCGCGAGCAGATAGCGGCCGTCGGGCTGCACCAGCACGCCGACGGCAACCTCCGTGACCTTGCGCGGCGCCGCGCCGCCGGTTTCGGTTGCCGTGCTCATGCCGTCTCCTGACGGCCCGAGCGATCGCGCGCGAATTGCCATGCGACCCGGCCCGAGCGCGAACCGCGTTCAAGCGCCCACACCAGCGCATCGCCGCGCGCCGCCTCGACATCGGCGTCGTTGCAGCCGAAATGGCGCAGCCAGTGGCCGACGATCGCCAGATAGTCGTCCTGCTTGAACGGATAGAAGCTGACCCACAAACCGAAACGCTCGGACAGCGAGATCTTCTCCTCGACCACCTCGCCCGGATGGATTTCACCGTCCGGCAGGTGCTTGTACGACTCGTTGTCGCTCATGTACTCGGGCAGCAGGTGCCGGCGATTCGACGTGGCGTAGATCAACACGTTGTCGGATTGCGCCGAGATCGAGCCGTCGAGCGCGACCTTGAGCGCCTTGTAGCCCGATTCGCCATCTTCGAACGAGAGATCGTCGCAGAACACGATGAAGCGCTCGGGCCGCGCCGAGATCAGGTCGACGATGTCGCCGAGATCGTGCAGATCGTCCTTGTCGACTTCGATCAGACGCAGGCCGTCGGCCGCGAATTCGTTGAGGCAGGCCTTGATCAGCGACGATTTGCCGGTGCCGCGCGCGCCCGTCAGCAGCACGTTGTTGGCCGGGCGGCTCTGTACGAACTGGCGCGTGTTCTGCTCGATCAGCCCTTTCTGGCGATCGATGTTGTGCAGATCGCCGAGCGAGATCTGCGAAATGGCGGGCACCGCCTGTAGGTAGCCACGGCCCTGGCGCTTGCGCCAGCGGAACGCGTTCGCGGCGCTCCAGTCGATGTCGGCGGGGGCCGGCGGCAGCAGCGCTTCAAAGCGGCCGATCAGCGCTTCGGCGCGATCGAGAAACTGTTCGAGCTTGTCCATCTGTCTGGGAATCCGGAAATTCAGGGGCACGGCGCGCCGGTCGGACGCGCCGCAAGGCCAGTCGGGAACCGATCAGGAGCGATAGTCGGCGTTGATGCTGACGTAGTCGTGCGAGAGGTCGCAGGTCCAGATGGTCGCTGCCGCGTCGCCGCGGCCGAGCAGCACGCGGATCGTGATCTCGCTCTGCTTCATGACGCGCTGGCCGTCCGCTTCCTGGTACTCGGGGTTGCGGCCGCCGGCCTTGGCGACCAGCACATCGTCGAGGTACAGGTCGATCTTGCCGACATCCAGATCGGCCACGCCCGCGTAGCCGATCGCCGCGAGAATCCGGCCCAGGTTCGGGTCCGAGGCGAAGAACGCCGTCTTGACGAGCGGCGAATGGCCGATCGCGTAGGCGATCTGACGGCATTCGGCCACGTTCCTGCCGCCTTCGACCTGCACCGTCATGAACTTGGTCGCGCCTTCGCCGTCGCGCACGATCAGTTGCGAGAGCGTTTGCGCCACGTCGGTCACGGCTTCGCGCAGCGCCGCGTAGGCCGGCGAATCGGTCGACGTGATGGCCGGCTGGCTCGATTTGCCCGATGCGATCAGGATGAAGGAATCGTTGGTCGAGGTATCGCCGTCGATCGTGATGCAGTTGAACGAGCGGTTCGCCACGTCCTTCACGAGCTGGTCGAGCACCGGCTGGGCAACCGCAGCGTCGAACGCGAGGAAGCCGAGCATGGTGGCCATGTTCGGCTTGATCATGCCGGCGCCCTTGCTGATGCCGGTCAGCGTGACGGTATGGCCGTCGATCGCGACCTGGCGCGAGGCGGCCTTCGGCAGCGTGTCGGTGGTCATGATCGCCTGCGCGGCGTCGAACCAGTTCGCGGCCGCGCGATTGGCCAGCGCGGCGGGCAGGCCGGCCTTCAGGCGATCGACCGGCAGCGGTTCGAGAATCACGCCGGTCGAAAACGGCAGCACCTGCGACGGCTGCAAGCCAGCCAGGCGGGCCAGTTCGTCACATGTTGCGCGGGTGGCGGCAAGGCCCGGCTCGCCGGTGCCGGCGTTGGCATTGCCGGTATTGACGACCAGCGCGCGAATCGCCGGCGCGCCGGCGCTCACGCCTGCCAGATGCTCACGGCAGACGATCACGGGCGCGGCACAGAAACGGTTCTCGGTGAACACGCCCGCCACCGTCGCGCCTTCTTCGACGGAAATGACGAGCACGTCCTTGCGGTTCGGCTTGCGGATATTCGCTTCCGCCCAGCCGAGCGTGACGCCGGCCACGGGATGCAGTTGCGCGGGATCGATCGAAGGGAAGTTGACAGCCATGGATTCACCTGCCGAAAGGACAATGCCGGCTCCTGCCGGCATTGTTGGATTGGGACGAAGCGGCGGCGCGCATGACTGCGGGCCGCCGCGGATTCATCTTGCAAACTCTGTGTGACGAACCGGCGACTGCCGGCGGCATGGATCGCACGCCGCCGCATTCACCGCAGGCATCAGCTCAGTTTGCCGTGGCACTGCTTGTACTTCTTGCCGCTGCCGCACGGGCAGGGGTCGTTGCGACCCACGCGTGGCACGTCGCCGGCCGGCGCCGCACCAGCCATCGCGTCGTCGACGAGGCCCGCGGTGGCATCGACGGCCACGGCCGTCGCAACGGCCGCGCCCGCCGTGACCCCGGCGGTATCGGAGAAATCGGCATGACGGAATTCGACGTGGTCGAGATTGCCGCCCGCTTCCTCGATCTGCTCGGCCGCTTCTTCCAGTTGCTCGGGCGACTGGATCTGCACGTTCATGACGATGCGCGTGACTTCCTGCTTGGTGGCGTCGAGCATCGCGGCGAACAGTTCGAACGCTTCGCGCTTGTATTCCTGCTTCGGGTTCTTCTGCGCATAGCCGCGCAGATGGATGCCCTGGCGCAGGTGATCGAGCGCGGCGAGATGCTCGCGCCAGAGGCGGTCGAGCGTCTGCAGCATGATCGAGCGCTCGAACGAGTTGAATGCCTCGCGGCCGACCATCGCGACCTTCGCCTCGTAATGCTCGTCGGCCGCCGTGACGACCGCCTCGAGAATTTCATCGACGCTGATCGACTGCGATTCGTTGACCATCTCCTGGATCGCCAGATCGAGGCCCCAGTCGTTGCGCAGCGCTTCCTCGAGCTCGGGCAGATCCCATTGCTCTTCGATGCTGCCGGCCGGCACGTGCTGGTGCGTGATCTCGGCCACCACGCCATGACGCATCGCGCCGATCGTCTCGGCGATGTCGTTCGCCTCGAGCAGCTCGTTGCGCTGCTGGTAGATCACCTTGCGCTGGTCGTTCGACACGTCGTCGTATTCGAGCAACTGCTTGCGGATATCGAAGTTGCGGGCTTCGACCTTGCGCTGCGCCGATTCGATCGAACGCGTGACGATGCCCGCCTCGATCGCCTCGCCCTCCGGCATCTTCAGGCGATCCATGATCGCGCGCACGCGATCGCCGGCGAAGATGCGCAGCAGCGGATCGTCGAGCGACAGGAAGAAGCGCGAGGAACCCGGATCGCCCTGGCGGCCGGCACGGCCACGCAACTGGTTGTCGATCCGGCGCGATTCGTGGCGCTCGGTGCCGATGATGTGCAGGCCGCCTGCCGCCTTGACCTGCTCGTGCAGCGATTCCCACTCGTCATGCAGCTTCTGGATGCGCGCGGCCTTTTCTTCGGCCGGGATCGATTCGTCGGCTTCGATGAACGAGGCCTGCTTCTCGACGTTGCCGCCGAGCACGATGTCGGTACCGCGACCGGCCATGTTGGTGGCGATCGTGATGCGCTTCGGACGGCCCGCTTCGGCCACGATCGCCGCTTCGCGCGCGTGCTGCTTCGCGTTCAGCACTTCGTGCGGCAGCCCGGCCTGCTTGAGCAGGTGCGAGAGCAGCTCCGAGTTCTCGATCGAGGTGGTGCCCACCAGCACCGGCTGGCCGCGCTCGTAGCAATCGCGAATGTCGCGCGTGACGGCGTCGTAGCGCTCCTTCGCGCTCTTGTAGATCTGATCCTGCTTGTCGATCCGCTTCGGCGGCCGGTTGGTCGGGATCACGACCGTTTCGAGACCGTAAATCTCGTTGAATTCGTACGCTTCCGTATCGGCCGTGCCGGTCATGCCCGACAGCTTGGCGTACATCCGGAAGTAGTTCTGGAACGTGATCGACGCGAGCGTCTGGTTCTCGCTCTGGATCTTGGCGTGTTCCTTGGCCTCGACCGCCTGGTGCAGACCATCCGACCAGCGGCGGCCGGCCATCAGGCGGCCCGTGAATTCGTCGACGATCACGACTTCGCCGTTCTGCACGACGTAGTGCTGATCGAGATGGAACAGCGTATGGGCGCGCAGCGCGGCATACACGTGGTGCATCAGCGTGATGTTCTGCGGCGCGTAGAGGCTTTCGCCCTCGCCGATCAGGTGCCACTCGGCGAGCAGGCGCTCGGCCTTCTCGTGGCCCGATTCCGTCAGGAACACCTGGCGCGCCTTTTCGTCGAGCGTGTAGTCACCCGGCTTTTCGACGCCCGTGCCGTCGGCCTTCTCTTCGCCGATCTGGCGTTCGAGCAGCGGCGGCAGCGCGTTCATGCGCACGTAGAGTTCGGTGTGATCCTCGGCCTGGCCCGAGATGATCAGCGGAGTACGCGCCTCGTCGATCAGGATCGAGTCCACCTCGTCGACCACCGCGAAGTTCAGCACCCGCTGCACGCGCCCGTCGGTCTCGTAGACCATGTTGTCGCGCAGGTAGTCGAAGCCGAATTCGTTGTTGGTGCCGTAGGTGATGTCGGCGGCGTAGGCCTCGTGCTTCTGCTCGTGCTCCATGCCGGACAGGTTGATGCCGACCGACAGACCGAGGAAGTTGTAGAGGCGCGCCATCCATTCGGCATCGCGCTGGGCGAGGTAGTCGTTGACCGTGACGACGTGCACGCCGCGGCCCGACAGCGCATTCAGGTAGACCGGCAACGTGGCGACGAGCGTCTTGCCTTCGCCGGTGCGCATTTCGGCGATCTTGCCGTAGTGCAGCACCATCCCGCCGATCAGCTGCGTATCGAAGTGCCGCATCTTCAGCACCCGACGGCTGGCCTCGCGGCACACCGCGAAGGCTTCGGGAAGCACCTTGTCGAGCGATTCGCCGCCCGCGACGCGCTGGCGGAATTCGTCCGTCTTGCCGCGCAACTGGTCGTCCGTCAGCTTCTCGACTTGCGCTTCGAGCGCATTGATCGCCGCGACGGTCTTTTGGTATTGCTTGACGAGCCGCTGATTGCGGCTGCCAAAAATCTTCTGGAGAAAACCGGTTGTCATCGGATCGGATCTGCGTCGCAGCAACGGCCCCGGAGCAGAAATGGCGCCAGCCCCGGCGCGCCGAGCCTTGGCGGCTTAGCGTATGAGTGAATGCAAACGGGGAATTTTAGCACGCGCATTTGGGCAAGCCGGTGTCGCTCCGGTATGGACTTTGCACGGGCAATCCGCCGGCCGGACCGCGAACGGCCCGTGTCGGCTCAGGTTCCGATATGCGGCCGGATCGGGGCTGCGTCAAGAGGCGGGGCGAAACGGCCCGAACAGCCCGTCCGGCGCGGCGATCGAGCCCTTTCCCGCGGCATGGCGGCGCGGCCGTTCGGCAGAGGGTGTGCGCGGTACAATCCGGCCATCGACCGTCATCACGCCGCTCCACGCCTTCATGAATCGCCCCCCGAGGTACCTCCGTTCATCCGGCTTCGCACGCGCGCAGGTGGCCGCCGACGTGCTCAAGCGCACCGACGCGTTCGCCGCGCTGCGGGCCGGCGTCGAGCAGGTGGCCTCGTTGCAGCGCGACCTGCGCGCATTGCTGCCCGACTATCTGGCCAATCACGTCGATCCGGGATCGATCAAGGACGGCACGCTGACGCTGTTCGCGGCCCATAACGCCCTGGCCGCGCGGCTGCGGCAGGTCGCGCCGCGCCTGGTGGCGGACTTGCAGGCCCGCGGCTGGAACGTGGCGGCGCTGAAGGTGCGCGTGCGGCCCCAGGATGCACCGGAGCCGGTGCGCGTCAAACAGGCGCGCATGACGCCGGTCGGCGCCGACGCGCTGCGCGATCTGGCCGACACGCTGCCGCCCTCGCCGCTGCAGGATGCGCTCGCGAAAATGGCCGCGCGCCATGTAAAGAAGCCGGTGCGCTGAACGCCCCGGCCCCCGGCAGGAAAAGAAAAAGGCAGCCCGCGGGCTGCCTTTTTACCGAATTCGTGCGGCTTCGCTCAGGCGAAGGCCGTTTGCGCGTCGAACGCAAAGCCACGCGGCGCGGCTTTCAGATCGTCGAACGTGACCATCTCGTAGGCATCTTCGTGCGCGAGCAGTTCGCGCAGCAGCGCATTGTTCAGGCCGTGACCCGACTTGTACGCCGTGTAGGACGCCAACAGCGGATGGCCGACCACGTACAGATCGCCGATCGCATCGAGCATCTTGTGCTTCACGAACTCGTCGTCGTAGCGCAGGCCGTCGTTGTTGAGGATGCGGTACTCGTCGAGCACGATCGCGTTGTCCATGCTGCCGCCGCGCGCCAGCCCCAGCTCGCGCATCATCTCGACTTCGTGCGCGAAGCCGAACGTGCGCGCCCGCGCGATTTCGCGCACATAGGACGTATTGGCGAAATCGACTTCCAGTTCCTGACCCGTTTTATCGACGGCCGGGTGACGGAAATCGATCGTGAACTTGAGCTTGAAACCGAAGAACGGATCGAGGCGCGCGAATTTGTCGCCGTCGCGCACTTCCACCGTGCGCTTGACCTTGATGAAACGCTTCAGCGTGCCCTGCTCCTCGATGCCTGCCGACTGGATCAGGAACACGAACGACGAGGCGCTGCCGTCCATGATCGGGATTTCCTCGGCCGTCACGTCGACGTAGAGGTTGTCGACGCCGAGGCCGGCGCAGGCCGACATCAAATGCTCGATGGTCGAAACGCGCGCGCCATCCTTCTGCAGCACCGACGCGAGCCGCGTGTCGCCGATCGCCATCGCGTTGGCGGGGATCTCGACCGGCGTCGGCAAATCGACGCGCGTGAAGACGATCCCCGTGCCCGGCGCTGCCGGACGGAGGGTCAGTTCGACCTTGCGGCCCGAGTGGAGGCCGATGCCGACCGTCTTCACGATCGATTTGATGGTTCGCTGCTTCAACATGGCGGTGCGCTTCTTGATTGAAGTTATCAATCAGTACTTTTATTCGATAGGCGAGAGTATAGCGCAAAACAACAGACGGCGTTCGGCCGATTGTCGTAGCAACTGTTTCTGCACGTTACTCTCGCGGAGCCCGTGCAGGTCGAGAAAGACAGGCCGACGCCCGGAACGGAGGCGTTCCCGGACGTCGGCCCGTATTGCGGCACCCTGTTGTCACGACGCGTTGCCGCGACGCAACGTTCGGCGAGAAACGCTCAGCGTTTCGCCGCCGCCAGGATGCTTGCCGCGTCGCTGACTTCGAATTTGCCCGGCGCCTCGACGGCCAGCGTCTTGACCACGCCGTCGTCGATCACCATCGCGTAGCGCTGGGAACGGATTCCCATGCCGCGCGCGGACAAATCCTGCGTAAGCCCCAGTGCATGAGTGAAGGCTGCGCTGCCGTCCGCGATCATGCGCACCTTGCCCGAGGTGTGCTGATCCCTTCCCCAAGCGCCCATCACGAATGCGTCGTTGACGGACACGCACCAGATCTCGTCGATGCCGGCCGCGCCGAACGCGTCGGCGGCCTCGACATAACCGGGTACGTGCTTCGCCGAACAGGTGGGCGTGAACGCGCCCGGCAATCCGAAGATCACCACGCGCTTGCCGGCTGTCTGTTCGCGCACGCTCAGCGCATTCGGCCCGAGCGTGCAACCCTCACGCGCTTCGTCGACGAATTCGAAGACTTGTGCGTCGGGCAGCGTGTCGCCTGCTTGAATCATGACTGGTCCTTCATTGCGATGCGGTTGCGGGTTGGGTTACGGACAACACGGCCCATGCCACCTCGCGACTGCGAAGCGGGCGATTGGCCCTGCCCTGCGTCGCTGGCGACGCGGCCTCGGTCGATCCGTTCCACCCGTCACGTCGGCTGGCCGCGCGAGCGGCCGGCCTGCCCGTGTCAGTCGGCCTGCTTGCGCAGGAACGCCGGAATGTCGTACGTATCGACGCCCTTTTCCTGCAGCGCCTGCACGTGCGAAGCCGCCGTTTCACGCGAATTGCGCCAGACGGCCGGCGTGTCGAGCGCGCCGTAATCTGCCGTGTTCACGTGCGCCGGTGCGTAGCTGTGGCCCACCGCGGCAACCGGCTGGTTGTCGGTACCGGTGCGCAGCAGGGTCATCGGCGTTTGCTGCTTCTTCGCGGCGCGGCCGAGGCCCGTCGCGACCACCGTCACGCGCAGCGCATCGCCCATCGCGTCGTCGTACACGGCACCGAAGATCACCGTGGCGTCTTCCGCCGCGTAGCTCTTGATGGTGTTCATGACTTCACGCGTTTCCGACAGACGCAGCGAACGGCTCGACGTGATGTTGACGAGCACGCCGCGCGCGCCCGACAGATCGACACCTTCGAGCAGCGGGCTGGCCACGGCCTGCTCGGCGGCCAGACGCGCGCGATCGACGCCGGCCACCGTGGCCGTGCCCATCATCGCCTTGCCCTGCTCGCCCATCACCGTCTTGACGTCTTCGAAGTCGACGTTGACGAGGCCGTCGACGTTGATGATTTCGGCGATGCCGGCCACCGCGTTGTTCAGGACGTCGTCGGCGCACTGGAAGCACTTGTCCATTTCGGCGTCGTCGCCCATCACGTCGAACAGCTTGTCGTTGAGCACGACGATCAGCGAATCGACGTGATCCTCGAGCTGCTGCGCGCCCGCTTCGGCGACGCGCATGCGCTTGCCGCCTTCGAATTCGAACGGCTTGCTGACGACACCGACCGTCAGAATGCCCATTTCCTTGGCGATCTGCGCGACCACGGGCGCAGCGCCCGTACCCGTGCCGCCGCCCATGCCGGCGGTGATGAACACCATGTGCGCGCCGCGCAGCGAATCGGCGATGCGCTCACGGGCTTCCTCGGCCGCCGCACGGCCCATGTCCGGCTTCGCGCCGGCGCCGAGGCCGGTGTTGCCGAGCTGGATCACGTTCGGTGCACGCGAACGCGACAGGGCTTGCGCGTCGGTGTTCATGACGACGAAATCGACGCCCTGCACGCCACGGTTGATCATGTGCGAAACGGCATTGCCGCCCGCGCCACCGACCCCGATCACCTTGATGATGGTGCCGTTGGTCTCGGTTTCCAGCATTTGGAATTCCATTATTGCCTCCGTCAAGAAAGATAAATCTGCTCGGCGTTATTCGGCAGGAGATCGGGCAACCCCCTGCGCGCGCGCCAGCCGCCGGCACCAGCGCTTGAAATCGTCAAAAATTGCTCAGGAACCAGTCTTTCATTCGCGTGAAGATCTGGCCCGCCGAGCCGGATTGCACGGCCACCTTGCGGCCGCGCATCCGCTGCGCGCTACCCTCGACGAGCAGGCCCATCGCGGTCGAGTAGCGCGGATTGCGCACCACGTCGGCCAGGCCGCCCGCATATTCCGGCGCACCGATGCGCACCGGTTTCAGGAAAATGTCTTCGCCCAGTTCGACCATGCCGGGCATCATGGCAGCGCCACCGGTCAGCACCACACCGGAACTGAGTAACTCTTCGTAACCCGACTCGCGCACGACTTGCTGCACGAGCGAGAACAGCTCCTCGACGCGCGGTTCGATCACCGCCGCCAGCGCCTGGCGCGACAGCGTGCGCGGACCGCGCTCGCCGAGCCCCGGCACTTCGACCATCTCGTCCGGATCGGCCAGCGCCTGCTTGGCGATGCCGCAACTGACCTTGATGTCCTCGGCGTCCGGCGTGGGCGTGCGCAGCGCCATCGCGATGTCGCTCGTGATCTGGTCGCCCGCGATCGGGATCACCGCGGTGTGACGGATCGCGCCTTCCGCGAAGATCGCGATGTCGGTCGTGCCGCCGCCGATGTCGACCAGCACCACGCCCAGGTCCTTCTCGTCCTCGGTCAGCACCGCCAGCGACGACGCCAGCGGCTGCAGGATCAGGTCGTTCACTTCGAGGCCGCAGCGGCGCACGCACTTGACGATGTTCTGCGCGGCGCTGACCGCGCCCGTCACGATGTGCACCTTCACTTCGAGGCGGATCCCGCTCATGCCGATCGGCTCGCGCACGTCTTCCTGGCCGTCGATGATGAATTCCTGCGTCAGGATGTGCAGCACCTGCTGATCGGTCGGGATGTTGATCGCCTTCGCCGTCTCGATCACGCGCGCGACGTCCGTCTGCGTGACCTCCTTCTCCTTGATCGCGACCATCCCGCTCGAATTGAAGCTGCGGATGTGGCTGCCGGCGATCCCCGTGAAGACGTTGGTGATCTTGCAGTCGGCCATCAGCTCGGCTTCTTCGAGCGCACGCTGAATGGACTGCACCGTGGCCTCGATGTTCACCACGACGCCTTTCTTGAGACCTTTCGATTCGCTCTGGCCGAGGCCGATGACCTCGTAGTGGCCCTCGCCCTTCAGCTCGGCGACGACGGCCACGACCTTCGACGTGCCGATGTCGAGGGCAACCAGCAGATCTTTGTAGTCTTTGCTCATAAGTGCTCTTGCGTGTGATGTCCTGTTACTTCTTGCCCTTGTCGGTATCGCTCAAGAACCGCATGTTCGCCGCGCGGATCGCGAATCCGTTCGGGTAGCGCAGATCCGCGTACTCGATGTCGTTGCCCCAGCGCTGCGAGACGGCCGGCCATGCCGCCACCAGCCGCTGCGCTCGGTCCGGCAGCGTATCCGTGTTGCGCTCCCTCCCGAATTCGATTTCCATGCCGTTCGCCAGCTTGACCGTCCAGGCGTAGCGCGATGACAGCGTCACTTCCTCCGGCTCCGAATTGAGCGGCGCGAGCCACTTCGTGAAGTCGCGATAGCGCTGCACGACTTCCTTCGCGCTGCCGTCCGGGCCGTCGAACGCGGGCAGTTCCTCGTCCAGCTCGCCCTGGTTCGCCGTGAACAGCTCGCCGTCGGTGCTGACCAGCTGATCGCTGCCCCAGGTGCCGAGCGGTTTGTACTCCTCCAGCGTGACGGCCAGCGCATCGGGCCAGACCCGCCGCACGCTCGCGTGACGCACCCACGGCATCTGCTCGAACGCGACCCGCGCGGTGTCGAGATCGACCGTGAAGTAATTGCCTTTCAGGCGCCCGACCACGCCGGCCCGCACCGTCGGCGAGTTGATGTGATCGGTATCGCCGTCGATCAGGATCGTCCGCAACGCGAACGCCGGGCGCTGGATCAGCCAGTAGCAGCCCGCCGCCGTGCAACCGAGCAGCAGCAACGCGTAAAGCGCGCTGGCGGCGAAGTTGAGTTGGCGAACGTTGTTCCACATGGGTTGCGTCCCGTTTCCGTCAGTCGTCGAGCGTCATCGACAGCACCTTCACCACCAGCTCCGAATAGCTGATGCCGACCGCGCGCGCCGCCTTCGGCGGCAGCGAATGGTCGGTCATGCCCGGCGCCGTGTTCACTTCGAGGAAGTACGGCTTGCCGGCCGCATCCAGCATGAAATCGGCGCGGCCCCAATCGGTGCAGCCCAGCACGTCGAACGCGCGACGCGCGAGCCGCTTGAATTCGGCTTCCTGTTCCGGTGCGATACCGCAGGGAATCAGGTATTGCGTGTCGTCGGCGACGTACTTCGCGTGATAGTCGTAGAACTCGCCGGCCGGCACGATGCGGATCACCGGCAGATCGAGATCGCCCGCGATGCACGCCGTGTATTCGCCGCCGCCCTCGATGCTCTGCTCGACCAGCACGATCTTGTCGTGCTTCGCGGCTTCCTCGATCGCGGCCGGCAGCGCCGCGGCGTCCTTCACCTTGATCACGGCGACGCTCGAGCCTTCGCTGGCCGGCTTCACGAACAGCGGCAGACCGAGCTTCGCGACGATCCCGGGGGCGCGCTGCGCGACGTCGTCGCCGCGCATCACGGTTTCGAACGGCGGGGTGGGCACGCCGGTTTGCTGCCACACCAGCTTGGTGCGGAACTTGTCGAGGCCCAGCGCCGAGCCGAGCACGCCGGTGCCCGTGTAGCGGATGCCGTAGAAATCGAGCGCGCCCTGAATCTGGCCGTTCTCGCCGTAGCCGCCGTGCAGCGCGTTGAACGCGCGCACGAAGCCTTCGTCCTTCAGCGCGGCCAGCGGCCGCTCGGACGGGTCGAACGGATGCGCGTCGATGCCTGCCTCGCGCAGGCCCTGCAACACCAGCCGGCCCGAATTCAGCGACACCTCGCGCTCGGCGGACACGCCGCCGAACAGTACCGCCACCTTGCCGAAACGTTTCGGATCGATCCCGCTCATGTCATTCCTTGTGTTGCTGTTGCTGCGCGATTCGCCCCGGCACCGCGCCGATCGAACCCGCGCCCATCGTGATCACCACATCGCCCGCGCGCACCACCTGGGCCAGCGCGGCCGGCAATTCGTCGACCGTTGCGACGAACACCGGATCGACCTGCCCGATCGCCCGCAGCGCGCGCGACAGCGCCTCGCCGCTCGCGGTCGGAATCGCGGCCTCGCCGGCCGCGTACACCTCGGTCAGCACCAGCGCGTCGACGGTCGACAGCACCTTGACGAAATCCTCGAAGCAGTCGCGCGTGCGCGTGTAGCGGTGCGGCTGGAACGCCAGCACGAGGCGGCGGCCCGGGAACGCGCCGCGCGCGGCGGCGACGGTGGCCGCCATCTCGACCGGATGGTGGCCGTAGTCGTCGATCAGCGTGTAGCTGCCGCTGCCGTCCGCCACGGCCACTTCGCCGTAGCGCTGGAAGCGCCGGCCGACGCCGTTGAATTCGGCGAGCGCCTGCTGGATCGCGGCATCCGACACGCCCAGGTCGGTCGCGATCGCGATCGCGGCCAGCGCATTCTGCACGTTGTGCAGGCCCGGCAGGTTCAGCACCACGGGCAGCGGCGCGCGCCCCTCGCGGATCACCGTGAAATGCATGCGGCCGTCGCGCGCGTCGACCTGTTCGGCGCGCACCTGCGCATCGGCCGACAGCCCGTAGCCGACCACCGGCTTCGAGATGAACGGCACGATCTGGCGCACGTTCGGATCGTCGACGCACACCACGGCGCTGCCGTAGAACGGCAGCTTCTGCGTGAATTCGATGAAGGCCTGCTTCAGACGCGCGAAATCGTGCCCGTAGGTATCCATGTGATCTTCATCGATGTTCGTGATGACTTCGATGACGGGATACAGGTTCAGGAACGACGCGTCCGATTCGTCCGCCTCGGCGACGATGAAATCGCCCGAACCGAGCCGCGCGTTGGCCCCGGCGCTGATCAGGCGGCCGCCGATCACGAAGGTCGGATCGAGCCCGCCCGCGGCCAGCACGCTGGCGACCAGGCTGGTGGTGGTGGTCTTGCCGTGCGTGCCGGCGATCGCGATGCCCTGCTTGAGGCGCATCAACTCGGCCAGCATGACGGCGCGCGGCACGATCGGCACGCTCAGGCGGCGCGCGGCCAGCACTTCGGGATTGTCCGACCGCACCGCGGTGGACACCACCACGGCGTTCGCGCCCTCGATATTGGCGGCGTCGTGGCCGATCGCCACGTGCGCGCCCAGCGCCTCGAGGCGCTCGGTCACGGCATTGCGCGACAGATCGGAGCCGCTGACCTGGTAGCCCAGGTTGACGAGCACTTCGGCGATGCCGCTCATGCCCGCGCCGCCGATGCCGACGAAATGGATATGTTTGACGATGTGTTTCATTGCTTCGATTCCAGGTTCGCGCCCGCGACTTGCGCGCACACGCGCGCGACCACGTCGGTGGCATCGGGCTTCGCGAGGGAGCGCGAACGTTCGGCCATGCCGGCCAGCGAGGCGCGGGTCTGGCCACGCAGCCAGTCGGCCAGACGCTCGGCCGACAGGTCGCGTTGCTGCATCAGCACGGCCGCGCCCTGATCGGCGAGGAAGGCTGCATTGGTGGTCTGGTGATCGTCGACGGCGTGCGGGAACGGCACGAACAGCGCCGCCACGCCCACCGCGGCGATCTCCGACACCGTCATCGCGCCCGACCGGCAGATCACCAGGTCGGCGTTCGCGTAGGCGGCGGCCATGTCGTCGATGAACGGCAGCAGCGCGACGTCCTGGCCGGCCGCGAGGCCCGCCGCGTCGTAGTTGGCCCGCAGCGCATCGATGTGCTTGGCACCGGCCTGATGCACGACCTGGGGGCGCGCCTCGGGCGCGAGCAGCGCCAGCGCACGCGGCACGACTTCGTTGAGCGCCGCGGCACCGAGGCTGCCGCCCACCACCAGCACGCGCAGCGGGCCGGTGCGCGCGGCGTAGCGCGCGGCAGGCGGCTCGGTGTGCGTGAGCTCGTCGCGGATCGGGTTGCCTGTCCACTCGGCGTTCGGCAGCGCGCCCGGGAACGCCACCAGCACGCGCCGCGCCAGCTTGGACAGCACCTTGTTGGCCAGGCCGCCGATCGAATTCTGTTCGTGCAGCACGAGCGGACGGCCGGTCAGTGCCGTCATCACGCCCGCCGGGAACGTGATGTAGCCGCCCATCCCGAGCACCACGTCGGGCCGCACCCGGCGCAGCGCGCCGAGGCTCTGGGCGCAAGCGCGCAGCAGGTTCAGCGGCAACGTCAGCTTGGTCTTCAGGCCCTTGCCGCGCAGGCCGCCGAAACGCACCGGCTCCATCGCGATGCCGTGCTTCGGCACCAGCGTGGCTTCCATCCCGGCCGGATTGCCGAGCCATACCACCCGCCAGCCCTGCGCCTGCATCCGATGGGCGACCGCCAGCCCCGGGAACACATGGCCCCCGGTGCCGCCTGCCATCACCATCAGCGTGCGCTGCCGTGCGGTCATATCTTGCCTCCGCGCATCAGCACCCGGTTTTCGTAGTCCACCCGCAGCAGCACGGCCAGCGACACGCAGTTGAGCAGGATGCCCGAGCCGCCGTAGCTGACGAGCGGCAGCGTCAGGCCCTTGGTCGGCAGCAGGCCGAGGTTCACGCCCATGTTGATGAAGGTCTGGGCGCCGAACCACAGGCCGATGCCCTTGGCCATCAGGCCGGCGAACGTGCGGTCGAGCGCGAGCGCCTGACGGCCGATCTCGAACGCGCGGCGCACGATCCAGTAGAACAGCAGGATCACCACCAGCACGCCGACGAAGCCGAGTTCCTCGCCGATCACGGCGAGGATGAAGTCGGTATGCGCTTCGGGCAGGTAGTTGAGCTTTTCGACGCTGCCGCCGAGCCCGACGCCGAACCATTCGCCGCGTCCGAACGCAATCAGCGAGTGGGTCAGCTGGTAAGCCTTGCCCTGCGCGTAACGCTCGTCCCACGGATCGAGATAGGCGAAGATCCGCTCACGACGCCACGGCGATGCCCACACGAGCATCGTGAAGGTGCCCACCGCCGTCGCCACCAGGCCGCCGAACAGCTTGCCGTTCACGCCGCCGAGGAACAGCACGCCCATCGCGATCGCAGCGACCACCATGAATGCGCCCATGTCCGGTTCGAGCAGCAGCAGCATCCCGACCAGGCCGACCGCGGCCGCCATCGGCAGGAAGCCCTTGGCGAAGCTCTGCATGTATTCCTGCTTGCGCACCGTGTAGTTCGCGGCGTAGATCGTCACCGCGAGCTTCATGATCTCCGACGGCTGCATGTTCGTGATGCCGAGCGGAATCCAGCGCCGCGCGCCGTTCACGCCCTTGCCGATGTGCGGGATCAACACCACCACGAGCGCGACCAGCGCCAGCAGGAACAGGTGCGGCGCGTATTTGTCCCAGGTCGCGATCGGCACGCGGAACGCGAACACGGCCGCGATCAACGCGACCGTCAGCGAGATGCAATGACGCATCAGGAACGCGTAGTCGCGATAGGCCGCGTACTTCGGCGAATCGGGCATCGCGATCGAGGCCGAATAGACCATCACCACGCCGAGACCGAGCAGCGCGATCGCCACCCACATCAACGAGTAGTCGAAATCGAGCACGCGCGAGCGGGTCGGGCGCACGCCGCCGAGGCCGGCGGCAAAACCGCCCGACGACGAGGCGCCGCGCGTGGCCGGCCGTGCGACGGCCGCGCCGCCGCCGGCTTCGCGCTGGCCGATGAAACGGGAAACAAAGCGGTCGGACCAGCTCATAGCGTCGTACCTCGGTCGAGTGCGATGTCCTCGAGCGCGCTGCGGAACACCGCGGCGCGATGTGCGTAACCGGTAAACATGTCGAAGCTCGCACAGGCCGGCGACAGCAGCACGGCGTCGCCCGGCTCGGCCAGCTCGACGGCGGCCTGCACGGCGGCTTCGAGCGTGGCCTGATCGATCAGCGGCACGCCGGCATCGGCCAGCGCGGCGCGGATCAGCCCGGCATCGCGGCCAATCAGCATCACGGCGCGGCACCAGCGCGCGACCGGCGCGGCGAGCGGCGAGAAATCCTGGCCCTTGCCTTCGCCGCCGGCGATCAGCACGGTGCGCTGCGCGAGGCCGTCGAGCGCGGCCACGGTCGCGCCGACGTTGGTGCCCTTGCTGTCATCGACATAATCGACGCCATCGAGCGCGGCGATCAGCTCGACGCGATGCGCCTCGCCGCGATACTCACGCAGCCCGTGCAGCAGCGCGGCCGGCGCCAGGCCGATCGCACGGGCGAGCGCGAACGCGGCCAGCGCGTTCGCGGCGTTGTGCAGACCACGAATGCGCAGCGCGTCGGCCGGCATCAGGCGTTTCTGAGCCAGCGTGGGCGCGACGGCCGCTTCGGCCTTGCGACGGCGCGGCGATACCGGCTCGTCGTGGCCATCGCGATCGATCGCTTCCACCAGCCAGTTGATTCCGCCCTCGCGCAGCAGGCCGTAATCGCCCTCGCGCGACGGCTCGTTCAAGCCGAACGTGACCGCGCGCGGCGCGTCGGCGGCTGCGGCGGGCGGCACGAACTTCATGACTTCGGCGTCGTCGCGGTTCAGCACGCGCACCGTGCGCGGCCCGAAAATCCGGCCCTTCGCGGCTGCGTAGGCGTCGAAGCCGCCGTGCCAGTCGAGGTGATCCTGCGTGATGTTCAGGACGGTGGCCGCGTCGGGCGCGAAGCTTTCGGCGCTTTCGAGCTGGAAGCTCGACAGTTCGAGCACCCACACGTCGGGCAGCGCGGCCGCATCGATCGCGGCCGACAGCTTGTCGAGCATCGCCGGGCTGATGTTGCCGGCCACCGCGACCGAGCGCCCCGCACGTTCGCAGAGCAGGCCCGTCAGGCTGGTGGTGGTGGTCTTGCCGTTGGTGCCGGTGATCGCCAGCACCTTCGGCGCATAGCCGTTCGCGCCGAGCGCGGCCAGCGCACGCGCGAAGAATTCGAGTTCGCCCCACACGGGGATGCCGCGTTCGCGCGCGGCGTCGAGCAGCGCGGCGGTGGCCGGATCGCGCGGCGACAAGCCGGGGCTCAGCGCCACCAGCTCCACGCCGCCGTCGAGCAGCGCGGGCGAGAACGGGCCGCCGACGAATTCGGCTTCGGCGACGGCGTCGCGCAATTGGGCAAGATTCGGCGGCGCCTCGCGGGTATCCGCGACGCGCAACGGACACGCGTGCCTCGCGCACCAACGCGCGATCGCGAGGCCCGATTCACCGAGCCCCAGCACGAGCACCATCGGCCGTTGCCGATCTCCAAACATCTCGCCAGACATCGCTTGCTATCCCTTTACCGCAATTTGAGCGTGGTCAAACCGAACAGGCAGAGCATCAACGTGATGATCCAGAAACGCACGACCACCTGCGTCTCTTTCCAGCCGGACAATTCGAAATGGTGATGCAGCGGCGCCATCTTGAAGATGCGACGCCCTTCGCCGTAACGGCGCTTGGTGTACTTGAACCAGGTCACCTGCAGCATGACGGACAGGGTTTCGGCCACGAACACGCCGCCCATGATGAACAGCACGATTTCCTGGCGGACGATCACGGCCACCGTGCCGAGCGCGCCGCCCAGCGCCAGCGCGCCGACGTCGCCCATGAAGACCTGGGCCGGGTGGGTGTTGAACCAGAGAAACGCCAGCCCCGCCCCGCCCATCGCCGAGCAGAAGATCAGCAGTTCGCCCGCGCCCGCGATGTGCGGGAACAGCAGGTATTTCGAATAGACCGAGCTGCCCATCACGTAGGCAAACACGCCGAGCGACGCGCCGACCAGCACCACCGGCATGATCACGAGCCCGTCGAGGCCGTCGGTCAGGTTCACCGCATTGCTCGCGCCGACGATCACGAAATACGTGAGCGCGATGAAACCCCACACGCCGAGCGGATAGCTGATCGACTTCAGGAACGGCAGCATCAGGTCGGCACGTGCCGGCAGGCCCATCGACAGGCCGCTGCGCACCCAGCTCATGAACAGGTCGAACACCCGCACGTTGCTGGCCTCGGACACGCTAAATGCGAGATAGACCGCAGCAAACAAGCCGATCAACGATTGCCAGAAATATTTCTCGCGCGAGGACATGCCGCGCGGGTCCTTGTGGACGACCTTGCGGTAATCGTCCACCCAGCCGACCACGCCGAAGCCGAACGTGACCAGCATCACGATCCAGATGAAACGGTTCGTCAGATCGCCCCACAGCAGCGTGGCGACCGCGATGCCGATCAGGATCAGCACGCCGCCCATGGTCGGCGTGCCCGACTTGACGAGATGGGTTTGCGGACCGTCCTTGCGCACCGCCTGGCCGACCTTCATTTCGGCCAGCTTGCGAATGACCCACGGACCGCAGACCAGGCCGATGCCAAGCGCGGTGATGGTAGCCATCACCGCACGGAACGTCAGATAGGTGAACAAGCGCAAAAAGCTTGCGTCTCCTTGCAGCCATTGCGCCAGCGCCAGCAACATTGCTTACTTCCTTCTCAGTGTGCGTCGGGCGTCGCGCCCGTCGCGGGTTGGTTCGTCAGTGCGTCGACCACGCGCTCCATCTTCATGTAACGCGAGCCCTTCACCAGCACCGTGGCTGCCGGGCCGTGGCCGGCGGCGTCGAGCGCCGCGAGCAGCGCGCCGATCTCGCCGAAGTGCCGTGCGGCGGGGCCGAACGCGGCACAGGCGTCGCGCGTGGCGTCACCGATCGCGTAGAGCGCCTCGATGCCGCGCTCGCGTGCGTAGGCGCCGATCTCGCGATGGAAGGCCGGCCCTTCGTCGCCCACCTCGCCCATCTCGCCAATCACCAGCACGCGCGGTGCGGCCTGCTGGACCAGCACGTCGATCGCGGCGCGCATCGAATCGGGATTCGCGTTGTAGCTGTCGTCGATCACGGTCGCGCCAGCCAGCGACGCGAGCGCCGCATGCTTGACCTGCAGGCGGCCCTTCACCGGCTCGAACGCTTCGAGGCCGGCGCGGATCGCGTCGAGCGGCACGTTCGCCGCAATCGCAGCCGCGGTGGCCGCGAGCGCGTTGCGTGCGTTGTGCGCGCCCAGCGCCTGCAGGCGCACCTCCAGCGCGCCGGCCGGCGTCGCAATGGACAGCACACCGCCCTGCATGGTGCCCGTCACCGCCGCGTTGGTCGTGCCGGCGCCGTCGTTCAGCGCGAAATCGACAATCCGGTTGCCGGTGGCCGCGACGCGCCAGATCCCGGCGTATTTGTCGTCGGCCGGAAACACCGCGACGCCGTCGGGCGTCAGCGCATGGATCACCGAAGCATGTTCGAGCGCGACGGCCTCGACCGTCGCCATGAATTCCTGATGCTCGCGCTGCGCGTTGTTGACCAGCGCGACCGTGGGCGCGGCGATCTTCGCGAGCGTCTGCGTCTCGCCGGGGTGATTCATCCCCAGTTCGATCACGGCGAGCCGGTGCGCCGGCGCGAGCCGCAACAGCGTCAGCGGCAAGCCGATGTCGTTGTTGAAGTTGCCGGCCGTCGACAGCCGCGCATCCTTGCCCACCGCCGCCGCGAACACCGACGCGATCATTTCCTTGACGGTGGTCTTGCCATTGCTGCCCGTCACGGCAACCAGCGGCCCCGTGAAGCGCCGGCGCCAGCCATGTGCGAGCGCGCCGAGCGCCACGCGCGTATCGGCCGCCTTCAGTTGCGCCAGCGTGGCCGGTGCGTCGCTGCGCGACACCAGCACCGCGCTCACGCCGCGTGCGGCAACGTCGGCGAGAAAATCGTGCGCGTCGAAGCGCTCGCCCTTCAGCGCGACGAACAGATCGCCTTCGCCTGCCGTGCGGCTGTCAGTGGACACGCGCGAGAACGCGATGTTCCCGTCGCCCGCGATCGTCGCGCCCGGAATCAGTTCGGCGGCTTCGCGCAGGGTCAGCATCGTCATTCGTTGCCTCCGTGTGCGTGCGTCGCGCGCGCGGCCAACGCGAGCCGCGCATGGTCCTGATCCGAGAATTCGCGTTTCTTGCCCATGATTTCCTGTGTAGCTTCGTGGCCCTTGCCGGCGAGCAGCACGACATCCTCGCGCGCCGCGCCGCGTACGGCCTGCAGGATCGCGCTGGCGCGATCCTCGATGCGTTGCGCCGCATCCGGCGTGCGCATGCCGGCGGCGATCTGCTCGATGATGGCGAGCGGCACTTCGCTGCGCGGGTTGTCGCTCGTGACCACGACGCGATCGGCGAGCCGCTCGGCGATGCCGCCCATCAGCGGACGCTTGGTGGTGTCGCGATCGCCGCCGCAGCCGAACATGCAGACCAGCGCGCCGCCGCGTGCCGCCGCGATCGGACGCAAGGCTTCGAGCGTCTTTTCGAGCGCGTCGGGCGTGTGCGCGTAATCCACCACGACCAGCGGTTCGTCGCTCGCGATCCGGCCGCCGAGCCGCTGCATGCGGCCGTTCACGGATTCGAGCTTGCGCAGTTCGGCAAGCGCCGCGTCGAACGGCACGTCGGCCACCAGCAGCGTGCCGAGCACGGCCAGCAGGTTGCTGACGTTGAACAGGCCGAGCGTGCCGACTTCGACATCGGCATCGCCCCACGACGACGCCAGACGGAATGCCGTGCCGGTAGCCGTGGCGTGTACGTCGTGCGCGATCAGTTCGCGATCGGCGTCGGGCGCATCAGCGCGATCGCCAATGCCGTACGCCACGGTGCGCGTGCGCCCGGCCAGCGCTTCGAGCAGGCGTTCGCCGGCCGCGTCGTCGCGGTTGACGATGGCGTGACGCAGCCCGCGCCACGCAAACAGCTTCGCCTTCGCGGCCTCGTAGGCTGCGAAGCTGCCGTGGTAATCGAGGTGATCCTGCGTCAGATTCGTGAACACGGCCACGTCGAACGCCGTGCCGTTGACCCGGCCCTGCTGCAGCGCATGCGACGACACTTCCATCGCCACGGCCTTGGCTCCTTCGTCGCGCAGTTGCGCCAGGCTGCGCTGCAGCTGCGGCGCATCGGGCGTCGTGAAGCCGGTGGCGACCAGCCGGCCCGGCATGCCGCTGCCGAGCGTGCCGATCAGCGCGCACGGCGTGCGCAGCGCGCTCAGCGCCGTCGCGATCCATTGCGTGCAGGAGGTCTTGCCGTTGGTGCCCGTCACGCCGACCGCGAACATCGCATCGCTCGGGTCGCCATACCAGCTGCTGGCGATCTCGCCGGCCAGCGCGCCGAGTTCGGGCACGGCGTGCGTGACGGCCGCGTCGAGCGCATCGACGGCGAAGCCTTCGGGCTGCACCAGCACCGCGGCCGCGCCGCGCGACAGCGCGCCGGCGATGTGCTGGCGGTTGTCGACGCCGTCGACGGCATAGGCGAGGAACCCGTCGCCCGGCTGCACCGCGCGCGAATCGGAATGCAGATTCGCGCCGGGCTGCAGATGTGCGCGCAGCCACGCGAGCGCGGCTGCGATTCGGGCGTGCGCCGGATGGGCGCTGCGTACGGCGCTCATCGAACGACTCCGGGGCGGTCATGCGTGTTGCTCGACACCACCATGTGATGCGCCGGCATGGCCGCGAGCCGCGCGGCGCCGGCCTTCGGCGGGGCAGGTGGCTTCGGCGTGTCGTCGTTCACGACCAGTTGCTTGACCGGCATGTTCGGCGGCACGTTCAGCGCGCGCAGCGTATCGCCGGCGATCGTCGAGAACACCGGGCCAGACACCGCGCCACCGAAGTGGCTGCCGGCGGTGGGCTCGTCGACCGAGACGGCCACCACGATGCGCGGATTCGGCATCGGCGCCATGCCGACGAACGATGCGCGATATTTCTTGTGGTCGTAGCCGCGGCCGACCTGCTTGTACGCCGTGCCGCTCTTGCCGCCGACGCGATAGCCGGGCACCGCCGCGTCGGGCGACGTACCGTTCTTCGTCACGACGCTTTCGAGCATTTCGCGCACTTCGCGCGCGGTGGTGGGCGAAAACACCTGCGGGCCTTGCGGCGGCTGCTTGTCGTCGGTCTTGAACAGCGACAGCGGCATCAGCTCGCCGTCGTGGGCGATGGCCGTATAGGCGTGCGCGAGCTGGAACAGCGACACCGACAGGCCATAGCCGTACGACATGGTGGCCTGCTCGATGCGGCGCCAGCTCTTCCACGGCCGCAGGCGGCCGGCCACGGCGCCGGGGAACCCGACCTTCGGCGCCTGGCCGAGGCCGATGCTCGTATACATATTCCACATTTCCTCGGGCCGCATCGTCATCGCGATCTTGGTCGCGCCGATGTTGCTCGACTTCTGGATCACGCCACCCACCGTCAGCACGCCGAAGCCGGCATCGTCGCTGATCGGCGCGCCGTCGAGCACGAAGTGGCCGTTGCCGGTATCGACCAGCGTATTCGGCGAGACACGGTGCAGGTCGAGTGCGAGCGACACCGTGAACGGCTTCATGATCGAGCCCGGCTCGAACGTGTCGGTCAGCGCGCGGTTGCGCAGCTGCTCGCCGGTCAGGTGCGAACGGTCGTTCGGGTTGTAGGTCGGATAGTTGACCAGCGCCAGCACCTCGCCGGTGCGCACGTCGACCACCATCGCCGCGCCCGCCTTGGCGTGGAACTTCTCGACCGCGGCCTTCAGGTTCGCGTAGGTGACGTACTGGATCTTGCTGTCGATCGACAGATCGACGTCGGTGCCGTTGTGCGGCGGCAGCTGCTCGTCGACGTCCTCGACGATATGGCCGACGCGATCCTTGATCACGTGACGGCTGCCCGACACCCCGGCCAGCAGCTTCTGGTCCGCCAGCTCGACGCCTTCCTGGCCTTCGTCCTCGACATTGGTGAAGCCGATCAAGTGAGCGGTGATCTCGCCTTCCGGATAGAAGCGCTTGTATTCGTTGCGCGCATAGATGCCGGGGATATCGAGCGCGGTGACCTTGTCGGCCACGTCGATCGGCACCTGCCGCTTCACGTAGACGAAGCTGCGGTCGCCCGACAGCTTGCGGCGCAGCTCGGGCGCGCTCATGTCGAGCAGCTTGCCGAGCTGGTCGAGCTTGCCGGCGCCGAGATCGTCCGGCACCGCTTCGGGGATCGCCCAGATCGCGCGCACGGGCAGGCTCGTCGCGAGCACGAGGCCATTGCGATCGAGGATCTTGCCGCGCGTGGCCGGCAGTTCGAGCGTGCGCTGATAACGGCTTTCGCCCTGCTTCTGGTAGAACGCATTGCCCGGCCCCTGGATCCAGAAGGCGCGCGCGGCCAGCGCGACGAAGGCCATGAACAGCATGAACACGACGAGCTTCGAGCGCCACATCGGCAGATGCACCGACAGGACCGGGCTGGACGCGAATTTCACGTTCGACTGGCGTTGTTTCATCGCCGGCTCCCCTGGTCGCCAGCGGCAGCCGAACTCGGCAGCGGCGTGTCGACGGCCTTCACGGCATCGGGCGGCAGCGTCAGGTATTGGGTGCGACCGGTAACGATCGTCTGCATCTTCAGCGAATCGTTGGCGAGCTGCTCGATGCGCGAGGTCTTGGACAACGCGCCCTGCTGATATTGCAGTTGCGCGTAATCCTGCTGGAGCTGATGCTCCTGCGATTGCGCACGCTGCAACTGGAAGAAGATCTGACGCTGCTGATTGGTCGAATTGACGACCGACAGGGCACAGCCCATCACGACGATCAGCAGGAAGATGTTGAGGCGGTTCATGGCGCGATGCGCTCCGCGATGCGCATCACGGCGGACCGGGCCCGCGGGTTCGCGGCCACTTCGGCGTCGCTCGGGAACTTGCGGCCGAGCAGCTTGAGCGGCGGAGACGGGAGATCGGCGGCGCGGATCGGCAGGCGGCGATCGACCACAGGCGCGCTCGCGTGCGTCTGCATGAAGCGTTTGACGATCCGATCCTCGAGCGAATGAAAGCTGATCACGACCAGCCGCCCCCCTTGCTCCAACGACGACAACGCGGACGCTAGAACGACTTGCAGGTCCGCAAGCTCTTGATTGACGTGAATCCGTATAGCTTGAAAGGTGCGGGTTGCCGGATCCTTGCCTTTCTCACGTGTCTTGACGGCGTGACCCACGATTTGGGCAAGCTCGCCCGTGCTGTCGAGGGGACCAAGGCGCTCGGATTCCGCCCGGCGAGCAACAAGCGCCTTTGCAATCTGAAAAGCAAACCGTTCTTCCCCATAATCGCGTATCACCTCAGTCAGTTCTTGCAAGGGCGCGCGGGCCAGCCAGTCGGCTGCCGATTCGCCACGAGTGGTATCCATCCGCATATCGAGCGGGCCGTTCGCGCGGAAACTGAAACCGCGCTCGGGATCGTCGATCTGCGGGGAAGACACCCCCAGATCCAGCAACACGCCCGTCACGCGCGGCACGCCGCGTTCGGCAAGCGCGTCGCCGAGCGACGCAAAACTGTCATGCACGATCGAGAAGCGGGCATCGCCGATCCGACGCGCCGTCTCGATCGCGAGCGGATCCTTGTCGAACGCGATCAGGCGGCCGCCTTCGGCCAGCCGATCGAGCACCAGGCGGCTATGGCCGCCGCGGCCGAACGTGCCATCCACGTAAAGGCCGTCGGGCCGCGTCACGAGCGCATCGACCGCTTCATCGAGCAGCACCGTCCGGTGCTGAAATTCATTTCCCATCGCGGGCGTCTCCGTCACCGCAATCAGAAGGTGAAATTCTTCAGCGCATCGGGCATGCCCTGCGCCATCGCCGCCTGCTCCTTCGCGATGTAGGTTTGCGAATCCCACAGCTCGAAGTGACTACCCATTCCCAACAACATGACTTCCTTTTCCAGCCCGGCTGCCATTCGCAGCTCCGGCGATACGAGAATCCGGCCCGCGCTGTCGAGATCGACATCCGACGCGTTGCCGAGAAAAATGCGGCGCCACCAGTGCGCGTCCATCGGCAGGGCGGCGATCTTGGCGCGGAAAACTTCCCATTCGGGGCGTGGAAACAGCAACAGGCAGCCGTCCGGATGCTTGGTCACAGTCACCCGTCCTTCTGCCTGTCCTTGCAGCGCCTCGCGATAGCGAGAAGGGACCGACATCCGCCCTTTCGCATCGAGCGTCAGCGCCGACGCCCCCTGGAACACTTTCCGCTCTCCTGTTCGGGGTGTCTCGACACCCGCCCATTGACTGAGAATCTAACCGGAACGACCCGCTGAATCACACAAAAATACACTTCCTCACACTGTTTCCCACTTTAGAGGAAGGGTCAGGGACGGTCAAGGGCGGCCGCCGTTTTTTTGACGAATTTTGTTAGTTAGAACAAGGACTTACGCTCACCTCTTCACGCTGACCCTGAAACCGAAATTCGTTTGAAATGAACGGACTAGCGTGATGTGTGGATGTGATACGTGAAAAGACGCGCGCAAGCTGGCGTGATGGCGAGGGTTAGGGAGGCGGGAAAGTGCGGATGGGGCGTTGAAGTTGGCGAGACGCGGGAGGCTCCGCGTCCCACCGAAAACTCAGAGATAGTAGGCAGTCCTCGTCATCACTTTCGAGGCCGCCTGCATCAGCCAGCGAGCCGGTATCGGCAGCTCCGCACCGCCGGCATCGGCAGCCGTGCGGCCGTGTTTGGCCTCGTCATCACGCATCTGTTCGACGATGGCACGCGAGGCCGAATCGGCTGCCGGCAGCTCGGACAGATGGCTGTCGAGATGGCGTTCGACCTGGCGCTCCGTCTCGGCCATGAAGCCGAGGCTTGCCTTGTCGCCCAGCCGCCCCGCCACCAGGCCGATCGCCATGGCGCCGCCGAACCAGAGCGGATTCAGCAGGCTCGGACGCGAGCCGAGCGACGTGAGGCGGTGCATCGTCCACGCCAGATGATCTTCCTCCTCGCGCGCCGATTCTTCGAACAGCGCCTTCAGCGACGGCGACGCCGTCGACAGCTTCTGCGCCTGGTACAGCGCCTGCGCGCACACCTCGCCGACGTGATTGACCCGCATCAGGCCAGCCGCGTGCTTGCGCTGTTCCGCGCTCAATTCCGGCGAGAGGTCGCCATCGGGCAGCGGCACCGGACGCGTCATGCGGCTCACGCCGGCGATCGCGCGCAGGCCTCGGTCGAATTCGTTAATTAGTTCATCGAACAGCATTCGGGATCTCCGGTCAGCCACTCGCCGCAGGGTTTCGTCAGTTGTTTGTTGCGCTAACTGATCCAATTCTGCCGCGAACATTGCGGTAAACCCCCAATTTTAACCATTGTTGCCAAAAGAGGACATGCGCCATGTCGCGTCGGTCTTTTCCTTTTTCGTAAAAATGCCTTGCGCTACAGTACGTGCGGCTACTCAGAAGTGAAGCGGGGCAACGAACCTACTCAAAAGCAAACGCCCCGCCAGATAAAAAATCATTCAGTAATCCTTGGAGATCGTCGAATGAAAAAGTCGCTTTTCGCGCTCGTCGCGCTGGGTGCGTTTGCTGGCGCGGCCCACGCGCAGAGCAGCGTCACGCTGTACGGCATCATCGATGCCGGCATCCTGTTCAACAACAATTCGAATGGCGCACGCCAGTGGCAGCAGTCGAGCGGCGTGCTGCAGGGCAGCCGTTGGGGCCTGAAAGGCGTCGAGGATCTCGGCGGCGGATTGAAGGCCATCTTCGTGCTCGAGAACGGCTTCAGCGTGTCGAGCGGCGCGCTCGGCCAGGGCGGCGGCGAGTTCGGCCGGCAAGCCTTCGTGGGCCTGTCGAGCGATGCGTTCGGCAAGGTCACGCTGGGTCGCCAGTACGACTCCGTGGTCGACTACACCGGCGCGCTCGCGACTGGCAGCCAGTGGGCCGGCTACATCGGCGCGCACCCGGGCGACCTCGACAACATGAACAACGCCAATCGCGTCAACAACGCGATCAAGTACACCAGCCCCGTGTACGGCGGTTTTCAGTTCGGCGGCTTGTACAGCCTGGGCGGCGTGGCCGGCCAGCCGGGCCGCAACCAGATATTCTCGGCCGGGGCCGGCTACAACAACGGCCCGCTTGCCCTGGGCGTGGGCTACGTCAACGCGCGCAATCCGAACTACTCGTTCTTCGGCAACAACCCGAACTCGAACACGGCGGCAACGACGAGCGGCCTGAACATGACCAGCCCCGTCTACCGCGGCTACGCGTCGGCCAATACGCTGGAAATCGTGGCGGCAGCCGGCGCCTATTCGATCGGCGCGGCAACACTGGGCCTGACCTACAGCTATACGCGGTTCGACGCGGTCGGCTCGACGGCGGGCGCCAGCCTGAACCCGCTGAACCTGCGCGGCGACGCGGTGTTCAACAACGTCGAAGCGAGCTTCAAGTATCAGTTGAGCCCGGCACTGCTGGCAGGCATCGCGTACGACTACACGCGCGGCTCCAAGATCAACGGGCAATCGGCGGCCCAGTATCACCAGGTCAACCTCGGTGTCGATTATTTTCTGTCAAAGCGCACCGATCTTTACGCAATCGGCGTTTATCAGCACGCACTGGGCTACGACTCGACCGGCAACCGCGCGGTCGCGGCAATCAACAACATCACCGCCTCCGCCACGCCGAATCAGGTGTCGGCGCAGGTTGGCATCCGTCACAAGTTCTGACGAATACGCATGTAATAACAGCCGCTTCACCCTCGAAAGCGCCCTGCGGGGCGCTTTTTTCTCGCCCGCTCCGGCAGTGTTTCGTCTCAAACAAAACGGGCGCCACTGCTGGCGCCCGTTGCTGTACCGCCCCGCTATCGCTCGATCAGGCCTTGCCGTCACGCAACTCGCGACGCAGGATCTTGCCGACATTGGTCTTCGGCAGTTCCGTGCGGAATTCGATGAAACGCGGGCGCTTGTAACCCGTCAGCCGTTCCTTGCAGTAGGCAACGATATCGGCGTCGGTCAGCGCCGGATCCTTCCTCACGACGAACAGCTTCACGGCCTCGCCGGAATGCTCGTCGGGCACGCCGACCGCCGCCACCTCGAACACGCCCGGGTGCGAGGAGACCACATCCTCGACCTCGTTCGGATAGACGTTGAAGCCGGACACCAGGATCATGTCCTTCTTGCGGTCGACGATCTTCACGTAGCCGCGCTCGTCCATCACGCCGATGTCGCCCGACTTGAAATAGCCGTCGGGCATCATTACCTTGGCCGTCTCGTCGGGACGATTCCAATAACCGGCCATCACCTGCGGCCCGCGGATGCAGATCTCGCCGGGCAGGCCGAGCGCCACTTCGACGCCATCGTCGTCGCGAATCGAGATTTCGGTCGACGACAGCGGCAAGCCGATCGTGCCCGTGTATTCCGTGGCCGTGACCGGGTTGCAACTGACCACCGGCGAGGTTTCCGACAGCCCGTAGCCTTCGACGATCGGCGTGTGTGTCTTGTCGTACCAGCGCTTCGCGACGCTTTCCTGGATCGCCATTCCACCGCCGTTGGCCACCGCCAACCTCGACAGGTCGAGCTGGTCGAAATCGGGATGATTCAGCATCGCGTTGTAGAGCGTGTTCACAGCCGGGAACGTCGACACCGGATAGCGCTTCAGTTCCTTGATCATGCCGGCGATGTCACGCGGATTCGGGATCAGCAAGCCGGTGCCGCCGGTGCGCATGGTCAGGAAACCGCACACTGTCAGCGCGAACACGTGATACAGCGGCAGTGCAGCCACCGTGAAGAACTGCGTTTGCCCGGCCGGCAGCTTCGTATAGGCCGGCGCGTGCCAGGCTTCCGATTGCAGCACGTTCGCGACGATATTCCGGTGCAGCAGCGTCGCGCCCTTGGCCACACCGGTCGTGCCACCCGTGTATTGCAGGAACGCGACGTCGTTTGGCCCGAGCGTCGGCGGTGTAAACGTCTGGCGGCCGCCCTCGGCGAGCGCCGCGTTGAAGCGCGTGAACGCCGGCAATTGCCAGGCCGGCACCATCTTCTTGACGCTGCGCACCACGTAATTGACCAGCAGGCCCTTGATGCCGAGCAAGTCGCCCATGGCCGCGACGACCACATGCTTGACCGATGTTTCGGCGATCACCGCTTGCAGCGTCGCGGCAAAGTTCTCGAGCACGACGATCGCCTCGGCGCCGCTGTCGGCCAGTTGGTGCTGCAGCTCACGCGGCGTATAGAGCGGATTGACGTTGACGACGGTATAGCCGGCGCGCAGGACGGCGGCAATCGTCACCGGATATTGCAGCACGTTCGGCATCATGATCGCGATGCGCGCGCCGCGCGTCAGCCCGCGCGATTGGAACCACGCGCCGAGCTTGCGCGACAACGCATCGATTTCACCATAGGTAAGCGCCTTTCCCATACAGATAAAGGCAGTACGGTCGCGATGCGAGCGGAAGCTGTCATCCAGCAGATCGGGGACGGTCGGATAGCGAGATGGATCAATTTCGGCTGGCACGCCGGCGGGGTACGATTTCAGCCAAATCTTGTCCATGCAAGACGTCTCCTTACTGATTTTCGAATGGTCGTGCTAAAAAAGCATCCTAGCCGGTAGGCTGCCTCGAAACAACCGGGTTAGACACTCCTTTCAAACTCCGCCGAGCGGCTGGGTTTTATGACCAATTCCGTGTAGGACGCGATGGTTTGAATCGCGATCTGGTGTCGGATCATCGCAGCGCCAATCGATGCACGCAAGCATTTCGTAGGACGATTTGTCCGTTCAGGCGAAATTCAGGAGATATTTTGAGGGATTTTAAAGCGCAGCGGCGTGAACGACATTCCGCGGCCGAAAAGACAAAACCCCCACTGCATACGCAGCGGGGGTTCTGAAGGAGGAAGCCTGACGATTACCTACTTTCACACGGGCAATCCGCACTATCATCGGCGTAGAGTCGTTTCACGGTCCTGTTCGGGATGGGAAGGGGTGGTACCGACTCGCTATGGTCATCAGGCTAAAGGGGTTGTCGAGTCGCTGTTGAGCGCCACGACCAATCTGGAAGAAGTAGTAATGAGTTGTGTGTATCGGCACACGAGGACTCAATGCTGTATAACTTGTCGCGCTGTTTAAGATCCTGAACCTGCGGTTCAGGACGGGATATCTGTAAGTGCTGAAGCACTCACAGCTATCGACGCAGACTTGTTATAGGATCAAGCCTTACGGGCAATTAGTATCAGTTAGCTGAACGCATTACTGCGCTTACACACCTGACCTATCAACGTCCTGGTCTCGAACGACCCTTCAAGGAGGTCAAGCCTCCAGGGATATCTCATCTTAAGGCGAGTTTCCCGCTTAGATGCTTTCAGCGGTTATCTCTTCCGAACATAGCTACCCGGCGATGCCACTGGCGTGACAACCGGTACACCAGAGGTTCGTCCACTCCGGTCCTCTCGTACTAGGAGCAGCCCCCTTCAAATATCCAACGCCCACGGCAGATAGGGACCAAACTGTCTCACGACGTTTTAAACCCAGCTCACGTACCTCTTTAAATGGCGAACAGCCATACCCTTGGGACCGGCTACAGCCCCAGGATGAGATGAGCCGACATCGAGGTGCCAAACACCGCCGTCGATATGAACTCTTGGGCGGTATCAGCCTGTTATCCCCAGAGTACCTTTTATCCGTTGAGCGATGGCCCTTCCATACAGAACCACCGGATCACTATGACCTGCTTTCGCACCTGCTCGACTTGTCGGTCTCGCAGTTAAGCACGCTTATGCCATTGCACTATCAGCACGATTTCCGACCGTACCTAGCGTACCTTCGTACTCCTCCGTTACACTTTGGGAGGAGACCGCCCCAGTCAAACTGCCTACCATGCACTGTCCCCGACCCGGATCACGGGCCAAGGTTAGAACCTCAAACAAACCAGGGTGGTATTTCAAGGACGGCTCCACCGAAACTAGCGTTCCGGTTTCATAGCCTCCCACCTATCCTACACAGATCGGTTCAAAGTCCAATGCAAAGCTACAGTAAAGGTTCATGGGGTCTTTCCGTCTAGCCGCGGGGAGATTGCATCATCACAAACACTTCAACTTCGCTGAGTCTCGGGAGGAGACAGTGTGGCCATCGTTACGCCATTCGTGCAGGTCGGAACTTACCCGACAAGGAATTTCGCTACCTTAGGACCGTTATAGTTACGGCCGCCGTTTACCGGGACTTCAATCAAGAGCTTGCACCCCATCATTTAATCTTCCGGCACCGGGCAGGCGTCACACCCTATACGTCCACTTTCGTGTTTGCAGAGTGCTGTGTTTTTATTAAACAGTCGCAGCCACCAGTTTATTGCAACCCTTTCACCCTTCTGGCGCAGGCCAGTCAAGCTACAAGGGCGTACCTTATCCCGAAGTTACGGTACCAATTTGCCGAGTTCCTTCTCCCGAGTTCTCTCAAGCGCCTTAGAATACTCATCTCGCCCACCTGTGTCGGTTTGCGGTACGGTCACTGTTAAACTGAAGCTTAGAGGCTTTTCTTGGAACCACTTCCAATTGCTTCGCTTCCTAAGAAGCTCGCGCCACACCCTTGAATTCTGTGCCCGGATTTGCCTAAGCACCTTCTCCAATGCAGCGACCGGGACTTCCAACACCCGGACAACCTTCCGCGATCCGTCCCCCCATCGCATTTAACAATGGTGCAGGAATATTGACCTGCTTCCCATCAGCTACGCATTTCTGCCTCGCCTTAGGGGCCGACTCACCCTACGCCGATGAACGTTGCGTAGGAAACCTTGGGCTTACGGCGAGGGGGCCTTTCACCCCCTTTATCGCTACTCATGTCAGCATTCGCACTTCCGATACCTCCAGCACACTTTACAGTGCACCTTCGCAGGCTTACGGAACGCTCTCCTACCATGCACATAAATGTGCATCCGCAGCTTCGGTATATAGCTTAGCCCCGTTACATCTTCCGCGCAGGACGACTCGATCAGTGAGCTATTACGCTTTCTTTAAAGGATGGCTGCTTCTAAGCCAACCTCCTGACTGTTTTAGCCTTCCCACTTCGTTTCCCACTTAGCTATATTTGGGGACCTTAGCTGGCGGTCTGGGTTGTTTCCCTCTTGACACCGGACGTTAGCACCCGATGTCTGTCTCCCGCGATTGCACTCTTCGGTATTCGGAGTTTGCTATGGCGAGGTAATCCGCAATGGACCCCTCAACCATGACAGTGCTCTACCCCCGAAGGTGAGACGCGAGGCACTACCTAAATAGTTTTCGGAGAGAACCAGCTATTTCCAAGTTTGTTTAGCCTTTCACCCCTATCCACAGCTCATCCCCTAACTTTTCAACGTTAGTGGGTTCGGACCTCCAGTACGTGTTACCGCACCTTCATCCTGGCCATGGATAGATCACTTGGTTTCGGGTCTACGCCCAGCAACTGAACGCCCTATTCGGACTCGCTTTCGCTACGCCTGCCCTATTCGGTTAAGCTTGCTACTGAACGTAAGTCGCTGACCCATTATACAAAAGGTACGCCGTCACCCCTTACGAGGCTCCGACTGTTTGTATGCATGCGGTTTCAGGATCTATTTCACTCCCCTCCCGGGGTTCTTTTCGCCTTTCCCTCACGGTACTGGTTCACTATCGGTCGATCACGAGTATTTAGCCTTGGAGGATGGTCCCCCCATCTTCAGACAGGATTTCACGTGTCCCGCCCTACTTGTCGTACACCTAGTTCTTTCATACTGTTTTCGTCTACAGGGCTATCACCTGCTATGGCCGCACTTTCCAGAGCGTTCGACTAACAATACAAATAAAGAGTACAGGCTCTTCCCATTTCGCTCGCCACTACTTTGGGAATCTCGGTTGATTTCTTTTCCTGCGGTTACTTAGATGTTTCAGTTCACCGCGTTCGCTTCACATAGCCTATGTATTCAGCTATGGATACTCCAAAAGGAGTGGGTTTCCCCATTCGGACATCTACGGATCAAAGCTTGTTTGCCAGCTCCCCGTAGCTTTTCGCAGGCTACCGCGTCCTTCATCGCCTGTGATCGCCAAGGCATCCACCACATGCACTTGTTCGCTTGACCCTATAACGAGTCCGTCTTGCTTGCGCTTGACAGTCGTTACAGGTTGAGTTCTCGCATTTGTGCCGTATTCCAATTTGAGCCGAACATTTAAGTTCGAATCTTCTTGAGATACATCGATACAATCACAACCCGAATAACTTTCACGCCCATCTCAAATAGACGCTTCCGTTATTCAAATTACTACTTCTTCTAGATTGTTAAAGAACGACAGCCGATAAGTACACAAGGTGTACCGATCGCTCTGACTGGCTCAATCGCCAATGACAAATCCTCAGGTCATGCTGACCTGAACGCTTGTCATTGAAGATTGGTGGAGGCAGACGGGATCGAACCGACGACCCCCTGCTTGCAAAGCAGGTGCTCTCCCAGCTGAGCTATGCCCCCATACAGAGACTTCTCAAGGATACTGTCCAGACTAAGTGGTGGGTCTGGTTGGATTCGAACCAACGACCCCCGCCTTATCAAGACGGTGCTCTAACCAACTGAGCTACAGACCCCTGAGTCTGTCTTGATTTACAGCCGATAAGCGTGAACGCTCAACTTTCGCGGTATTAGCTCGAGAAAGGAGGTGATCCAGCCGCACCTTCCGATACGGCTACCTTGTTACGACTTCACCCCAGTCATGAATCCTACCGTGGTGACCGTCCTCCTTGCGGTTAGACTAGCCACTTCTGGTAAAACCCACTCCCATGGTGTGACGGGCGGTGTGTACAAGACCCGGGAACGTATTCACCGCGGCATGCTGATCCGCGATTACTAGCGATTCCAGCTTCACGCACTCGAGTTGCAGAGTGCGATCCGGACTACGATCGGTTTTCTGGGATTAGCTCCCCCTCGCGGGTTGGCGACCCTCTGTTCCGACCATTGTATGACGTGTGAAGCCCTACCCATAAGGGCCATGAGGACTTGACGTCATCCCCACCTTCCTCCGGTTTGTCACCGGCAGTCTCCTTAGAGTGCTCTTGCGTAGCAACTAAGGACAAGGGTTGCGCTCGTTGCGGGACTTAACCCAACATCTCACGACACGAGCTGACGACAGCCATGCAGCACCTGTGTATCGGTTCTCTTTCGAGCACTCCCAGATCTCTCCAGGATTCCGACCATGTCAAGGGTAGGTAAGGTTTTTCGCGTTGCATCGAATTAATCCACATCATCCACCGCTTGTGCGGGTCCCCGTCAATTCCTTTGAGTTTTAATCTTGCGACCGTACTCCCCAGGCGGTCAACTTCACGCGTTAGCTTCGTTACTAAGGAAATGAATCCCCAACAACTAGTTGACATCGTTTAGGGCGTGGACTACCAGGGTATCTAATCCTGTTTGCTCCCCACGCTTTCGTGCATGAGCGTCAGTATTGGCCCAGGGGGCTGCCTTCGCCATCGGTATTCCTCCACATCTCTACGCATTTCACTGCTACACGTGGAATTCTACCCCCCTCTGCCATACTCTAGCTTGCCAGTCACCAATGCAGTTCCCAGGTTGAGCCCGGGGATTTCACATCGGTCTTAACAAACCGCCTGCGCACGCTTTACGCCCAGTAATTCCGATTAACGCTTGCACCCTACGTATTACCGCGGCTGCTGGCACGTAGTTAGCCGGTGCTTATTCTTCCGGTACCGTCATCCCTCGGCTTTATTAGAGTCAAGGATTTCTTTCCGGACAAAAGTGCTTTACAACCCGAAGGCCTTCTTCACACACGCGGCATTGCTGGATCAGGCTTTCGCCCATTGTCCAAAATTCCCCACTGCTGCCTCCCGTAGGAGTCTGGGCCGTGTCTCAGTCCCAGTGTGGCTGGTCGTCCTCTCAGACCAGCTACTGATCGTCGCCTTGGTGGGCCTTTACCCCACCAACTAGCTAATCAGCCATCGGCCAACCCTATAGCGCGAGGCCCGAAGGTCCCCCGCTTTCATCCGTAGATCGTATGCGGTATTAATCCGGCTTTCGCCGGGCTATCCCCCACTACAGGACATGTTCCGATGTATTACTCACCCGTTCGCCACTCGCCACCAGACCGAAGTCCGTGCTGCCGTTCGACTTGCATGTGTAAGGCATGCCGCCAGCGTTCAATCTGAGCCAGGATCAAACTCTTCAGTTCAATACCTGTTACTGTTTTTCGGTTCTTTCGAACCGGTCGCTCACTCAAAGCTGACAGGATTACGAATTACTTCATAAACCTGACTTACTTTTGTGTGAGACTCTTGATACTTTTGCTGACCTGATCCTAAGATCAGGACCGCTTCCATCAAGCGTCCACACTTATCGGCTGTAGATTGTTAAAGAGCGTTTCCGAGAGAAGCTTGGCTTCGTTTCGGCGCTGCGTTTTCAGCAGCAGAGAAGCGAGATTATGAAGAACATTTTGAAGCGCGTCAACTACTTTTTTCAGCGCTTCGATCAACAAACCGCATCGATCGAGTTCTTCACCAGTTCAAAGAAGCAGCCTAAATTCCGGCGCTCTCCTTGTCCTGCCTAGCTTCCCCTCCCGTTCTGCGTTTCCGTCATCGCGAGAGAGGCCGAATTCTAAGC